>NZ_CP094620.1:0-4879028 GCF_022828975.1 Acinetobacter sp. NyZ410
ATGCTTTGGACGGACTGCTTAACTCGCTTGCGACAAGAGCTCTCTGATAATGTCTTTGCCATGTGGATTCGTCCTTTGGTTGCAGAAGAAGTCGAAGATACTTTAAAACTGTATGCACCCAATCCATATTGGACTCGCTACATTCAAGAACATCATTTAGAACTGATTTCTATTTTGGCAGAACAATTATCTGAAGGTCGTATTCGTAAAGTCGAAATTTTAGTCGACTCGCGTCCTGGTGCAATTCTTTCTGCTGCTGAACAGCCTGCTACCACAACGGCGGCACTTGAAAGTTCTCCGATGCCTACACAGCATATCAAAGCCAAAAAAGACAAAGAATATGAAGTTGTTTCTGCAAAAAATGTGAAGAAACGACAACTTAACCCATTATTTAACTTTGCTTTATTTGTTGAAGGTCGTTCAAACCAAATGGCTGCTGAAACTTGCCGCAAAGTTTTAACACAACTCGGTGAATCTCAACATAATCCACTCTTTTTATACGGCCCTACAGGCTTAGGTAAAACGCATTTAATGCAAGCGGTTGGGAATGCCTTATTACAGGCAAAGCCAAATGCGCGTGTGATGTATATGACTGCGGAAAGCTTTGTCCAAGACTTTGTCAGCTCTTTGCAAAAAGGCAAGGTTGAAGAATTTAAAAAGAATTGCCGTTCTTTAGATTTATTGTTGGTTGATGATATTCATTTGTTGGCAGGTAAAGAAGCCAGTCTTGTTGAATTTTTCTATACATTCAATGCTTTATTGGATGAATCTAAACAAATTATTTTGACCTCTGACCGTTATCCAAAAGAATTAACTGAATTGGATCCGCGTTTAGTCTCGCGTTTTTCATGGGGACTATCGGTTGGGGTTGAACCACCAGATATTGAAACACGTATCGAAATTTTGCTGAAAAAAGCCGAAAGCAGTGGCATCGATCTGCCTCGAAATTGCGCTTTATTTATTGCACAACAGGTTGTTGCCAATGTGCGAGAGCTTGAAGGCGCTTTAAACAAAGTTGTGGCAATCTCACGCTTTAAGGGGTCTGCAATTGATCTAGAAGTGGTTCGTGAATCATTGAAAGATGTTTTGGCGATTCGTGCCCGTACCATCAGTACTGAAAATATTCAACGCGTAGTGAGTGAATACTTCCGTATTCCATTGAAAGAATTGGTGGGGCCAAAACGCACACGTATTTACGCACGACCACGTCAGTTGGCGATGGGGCTTGCGCGTGAGCTTACTGGAGACAGTTTCCCTGAAATTGGGATGGCTTTTGGCGGTCGTGACCACAGTACGGTCATGCATGCCTGTGAAAAAGTGCAAAGTTTACGCGATGAAGATCCAATTTTTAATGAGGATTATAAAAACCTCATGCGCCTGTTACAAAGTTAAAATTTGTACAAATTATGCGCTTGCAATGCGGCATAAACTGCCGCATAGTACGTCATTAAAAAAAATTTATTACCCACATTTTTGTCATATTTAGTTAGAGGAATTCCACCGTGCGTTTGAAAATCGCGAAAGAGAGCTTACTTAATGTTTTGTCCCATGTGGTTGGAGCAGTTGAACGTCGCCATACTTTAAATATTCTTTCAAACGTGAAAATTCAAGCTACAAATCAAGCCCTTACGATTACAGGATCGGATTTGGAAGTGGAGCTTGTGGCAAGTACAACTCTAGCTGAAGGTGCATGTTTACAAGCAGGGGAAACCACAGTTCCTGCACGTAAGTTGGTCGATATTTGTAAATCTTTACCAGCAGCAGCTTTGATTGATTTGCAGATCACTGAAGATCAACGCTGTATTTTAAAATCTGGAAACAGCCGCTTTGTTTTAGGAACCTTACCTGCTGAAGATTATCCATTGTTAACCAATGAAAATAGCCAAGGCACTCAAGTTCAAGTCACTGAGCGTGAATTAAAACGCTTATTTGAAAAAACCTCATTTGCCATGGCTGTGCAAGATGTACGTTTTTACCTCACAGGTACATTATTGGAAATTGATGAAAATCAATTACGCGCAGTCACTACCGATGGGCACCGTTTAGCATTGTGTGAAACATTGGCGTCTTCAACCGCTGCACAATTAGTTCAAGCCATTGTTCCACGTAAAGCAGTCGGTGAGTTACAACGTCTTTTAAGTATCGAAGATGAGCAACTGACCTTGTTAATTGGTCGTGAATTGTTAAATGTTACCATTCAAACCTCTAGCCGTGACAAAGAACAGGGCGATATTACAGTACGTTTCACAACAAAATTAATTGATGGGAAATTCCCTGATTATCGTCGTGTGATTCCACGTGGTGGTGACAAAGTTGTAAATATTCCACATGATGTATTTAAGCAATCCTTACAACGTGTTGCGATTTTAAGTAATGAAAAATTACGTGGTGTATTCTTAAACTTTAATGCTGATTCTTTGCAATTACGTGCCAATAACCCTGAGCAAGATGAAGCGATTGAAGATTTAGCTATTCAATATGCCAATGCGCCGATGGAAATGTCGTTTAATGCGCAATATATTTTAGATGTATTAAGCGTTTTAGATGGTGATGATGTCGCAATGACCATGTCTGAAGCGAATCAGTCGGTATTGGTACAAGATCCAACCCAATCTAATCAAACTTATGTTGTGATGCCGATGCGTGTTTAATTGATTTATTTTTAAATCATAGCCATGCATATTACGCGTTTAAATATACAACGTGTTCGAAACCTCAAGACGGTTGCTCTGCATGAGTTGCAACCGTTTAATGTTTTTTATGGACAAAATGGTTCAGGCAAAACTTCGATTTTAGAGGCCATTCATTTATTGGCAACAGGTCGATCTTTTCGAACACATATCCCTAAAAATTACATTCAAAATAATCAATCAGACGCCATTGTTTTTGCCCAATCTTTGACTGAAAAGATTGGTATGCAAAAGCTGCAAAGTGGTGAGCAGTTAATTAAAGTCAATGGTGATACTGTTGCAACCCAAGGGCAGCTTGCCAAAATCTTACCTTTGCAACTGATTGACCCATTAAGTACCGATATTATTGATCATGGGGCAAAACCACGTCGCCAATTGTTGGATTGGCTCATGTTTCACGTGGAACCAGATTTCTATCATGCGTGGCAATATTATTCACGCGCTTTAAAGCAAAGAAATAGCTTACTTAAAACCAAACGTAATCTAACTTTGCTCGATTTAGAGCCGTGGAACAAAATGCTCAGTGATTATGGTGAAATGTTGCATTCTCAACGGGTCGAGATTATTGAGCAATGGAAGCTATATTTGCAAGAAGATTTGGCGCAGTTGCTACCCGATTTAAAGATTGAAATGGAATATAGTGCAGGGTTCCATGTGGAACATGGTTTGGCCAATGACCTGATTCAATATCACCAAAAAGATGTTGATCGACGTTATACCGAGTATGGACCGCATCGTGCAGATATCCGATTAAAAACCCCATTAGGCGAAGCGGATGTGGTACTGTCTAGAGGGCAGAAAAAGTTATTGATAATGGCTTTAAAACTATCACAAATTGCCATGTTACATGCCTGTAATAAAGAAACTGTGGTATTATTAGATGATGTGACAGCAGAATTAGATTTAAGCGCACAACAACGTTTAATTGAGCGATTGAGCCAACTTGGTAGTCAAGTTTTTATTACCACACTAGACCATGAATCAGTAAAAAAACATTTACATGATTTGTCTATTTCCTACCAGTTATTCAATGTTGACCAAGGTCAGGTAAGTGTTGTTGCAACATGATTTTAGATTTTAGCCAATTTTGGAAAGACCTATTTTTCACTAGGGAGAAACCATGAGTTCAGAAGATCAAATAGCTTCTCAAACAGAACCAACCATTGAAAAGGCTTATGATTCCTCTAGTATCAAAGTATTACGTGGTCTAGATGCAGTTCGTAAACGCCCAGGTATGTATATTGGTGATACTGATGATGGTTCAGGCTTACACCATATGGTATTTGAGGTCGTGGATAACGCGATTGATGAAGCTTTAGCTGGTCATTGTGATGAAATTTTAGTGACGATTCATGAAGATGAGTCAGTCAGCGTTGCAGATAATGGACGTGGTATTCCAACCGATATTCACCCGGAAGAAGGTGTCTCTGCTGCAGAAGTAATTCTTACGATTCTGCACGCAGGTGGTAAGTTTGATGATAATAGCTATAAAGTTTCAGGCGGTTTGCACGGTGTAGGTGTATCTGTAGTTAATGCACTTTCAAGCAAACTTGAACTTACGATTCATCGTGCTGGTCATATTCATCAACAAGAATATAAACATGGTGATCCGGTTTATCCGTTAAAAATTGTGGGTGATGTCGAAACCACAGGGACTATTGTTCGTTTCTGGCCGAGTACTGAAACGTTTAGCCAAACGATTTTTAATGTCGATATTTTAGCACGTCGCTTACGTGAACTTTCATTCTTGAATGCGGGTGTTCGTATTGTCCTGCGTGATGAACGTGTTGCTTTAGAACATGTCTTCGATTACGAAGGTGGTTTATCTGAGTTTGTAAAATATATCAACCAAGGTAAAACCCATCTCAATGAAATCTTCCATTTCACCACTCAAGCTGAAAATGGCATAGGTGTTGAAGTTGCTTTGCAATGGAATGATACCTATCAAGAGAATGTTCGTTGCTTTACCAACAATATTCCACAAAAAGATGGTGGAACTCATTTAGCTGGTTTCCGTGCAGCGTTGACACGTGGCTTAAATAGCTACATGGAAAATGAAAACTTACTCAAAAAAGAGAAAGTTGCGGTCACTGGTGATGATGCGCGTGAAGGCTTAACAGCAATTGTTTCAGTTAAAGTGCCTGATCCTAAATTTTCATCACAAACCAAAGAAAAATTGGTGTCGAGTGAAGTTAAACCTGCTGTCGAGCAGGCAATGAACAAAGCCTTTTCTGAGTATTTATTAGAAAATCCTCAGGCTGCAAAGTCTATTGCAGGCAAGATCATTGATGCTGCACGTGCGCGTGATGCTGCGCGTAAAGCACGTGAAATGACACGTCGTAAGAGTGCGCTTGATATTGCTGGTCTTCCAGGTAAATTGGCAGACTGTCAGGAAAAAGATCCAGCACTTTCAGAATTATACTTGGTCGAGGGTGACTCTGCGGGCGGTTCTGCAAAACAAGGCCGTAACCGTAAAATGCAAGCCATTCTTCCGCTCAAAGGTAAAATCCTGAATGTGGAACGTGCACGCTTCGATAAGATGATTTCATCTCAGGAAGTGGGTACGCTGATTACTGCATTAGGATGTGGTATTGGTCGTGAAGAATATAACCCAGACAAGTTGCGTTATCATAAAATCATTATCATGACCGATGCTGACGTGGATGGTTCACACATTCGTACCCTGCTTTTGACTTTCTTCTTCCGTCAAATGCCAGAACTTGTGGAACGTGGTTATATTTATATTGCACAACCACCACTGTATAAACTGAAAAAAGGTAAGCAAGAGCAGTACATTAAAGACAATGATGCTTTAGAAACTTATTTGATTTCAAATGCGATTGATGAACTTGAATTACGTGTCAATGCTGAAGCGCCTGCAATTCGTGGCGTAGCATTAGAGAAAGTGATTGCTGATTATCAAACCTCCCAAAAGAGTTTGCAGCGTTTAACTGTACGTTATCCTGCGACCTTGCTGGATGGTTTATTGAGTCTTGAGCATTTTAAACTTGATCAAAATCATGACCAAGATTATGTACAACAATGGGGTGAGAAACTTCGTGCTGCGATTGAAACAACGCAACCAAGTTTACGTCCAGTGTTGAGCTTGGAGTCGTTTGATAAAGAAACTGCTGATGGGCTTAAAACGACGATTTATTTCCCGCGTATAACGATTTATGTGCACAATTTACCGCATAGCTATTTATTAGATGCGGGTTTATTGGCATCGGGCGAATATAAGCGTTTATTGCAAAACTCGAAGAGCTGGTTCACCTTGTTAGAAGAAGGTGCTTATTTGCAAAAAGGCGAACGTAAAATCAACGTTTCGACTTTCCATCAGGTCTGGCAACACATTTTGACAGATTCACGTCGTGGCATGATGATCCAACGCTATAAAGGTTTGGGTGAGATGAATGCTGAACAGCTTTGGGAAACCACGATGGATCCTGAAAACCGTAATATGCTGCAAGTGACCATTGATGATGCAATTGAAGCCGATCGTATGTTTGCATGTTTAATGGGCGATGATGTAGAACCACGTCGTGCTTTCATTGAAGAAAATGCGTTAAATGCAGATATTGATGCTTAATTAAACTCATTTTAATCAATAAAAGGGAATAAACCTCGGTTTATTCCCTTTTTTATATCCGCTATTTTAATTTTGATGGTGCTAAACTACTGCTATTAAAAAATTTCAAGCAAAAAAAACCAGCTTATTAAAGCTGGTTTTTTTGTAGACTTTTGCTTATTTCAGCTAAAGTATTATTCACCACCAAGCGTACATTCAAAGTTGGCTTTATCTACTGAACAACGTGCCTTTTTCAACACAGACATCATACCTGCATCATAAATACCTTGTTTAGTTAGTTCTAAACGGCCATCACGCATTAATTTTTGATATTTCAGCTTATCTTCAGCGGTTAAATTCATTTTGTATTTTGCTGGAATAGTCGCTTCTAGGCGATTAATCATAGCAAAGCTTTTTGGCAAGTTTTTCACAAAATAATCACGAGATTTTTGACCAAAACCTGCAGGGAACTTTTCAGGACGGATGACAAAGTCAGCAGTTACTTGTAATACAGGGAAGTTAAACATTGCCCCATTTGCGCCTAAACCTTTTTGAATTTCAAGTGGTTTGTAGGCATAAGCTGGTGCACCGACCATATCAACTTGACCATTGTTGAATTTTGCAACAAAGTTGGTGATATCTGAAGGAACTGCTTGCGCACCAACACGTTGTACCAGAATTTTTTGAGCGCTGTCATAGCTTAACACAGCAAACTTTTTACCAGCGGCTTTTTCAATCGAGTTGATATTTTTATCACGGACAAAAATAAATGCTGAACCAAGTGGTGCAATACCAGCAACTTCGTATTTTTTACCACCCAAGGTTGTGGTCATTTTTGCAGCATTACGTGCATCTAAGGCAAAAGTAATGGCTTTTTGTGCAATCGCATTACTTGGCACACCACCAATAGAGTCGATTGAACCCACAAATTTATTGTATTGACGCGCACGCATTGCAGTCATAAATACGCCATCGCATTTGCCTGCTTTAAAGTCGTTATCTGCAACAGCCTCATCTTGTTTGGGAATGAGATTGATATCAGCGCCCCAGCTTTTTGCTGATAATGCCCATTCTTGTGCCATTTGAAATGATTCACCTGACTTACCTAATAAGTCAAATACGCAGACATCTGTCGCAGCTTGAGATGCTGAACTAAATCCAACGATTGAAGTTGCAGCAATAGCGAATGCAATTTTTTTCATATTTTCGTCCTTATCTATTTATCCATCTTTAGGAACTTTTCCATAAGCGCAATATTAATCAGCTTTGTTTGAAAAAAATAGAGCATTTACTCCATTTATTATTTTTTTTTTGACAATTATTGTGAATTAGCGACTTAACTCTCATTTCATCGACAATCTTTTTATAAGTAAATCAGTTTTTTAAGTATGAGTTATGCTTTTTCATTACAAATTGTTCGAAATTCATGATCTATGTAATTTTAAATAATTTTGCTGAAATCAAAAAAAATTAGATGAATGTTCATTATAAAAAGCGACGAACGGTTAAATTTTGCACTTGAATTTTGTTCTATTATTAACCAAAATAATGTTGATAAGTATGTGGGTAACTTTGCAATTAAGCTTAAATTCGATCAACACTGACTGATTTAATCACATATAAAACTTCAAAATCATTAAAAAATGCTCTCAAAGAATGAGTCAGAAGAACTGTTTTAAAATTTTAACTTATCCACAAGCAATTGATAAAAAACATTTTTAAATTCAAATGAATTGTCTTTTTTAAAGCCTTTTTTGCTATTATTTAGGTGTGCTAATATGTTCCACGGTGGAAATTGTCTATTATAAATAAAAGTTATGATTGTATTTTGTCGATTTAAAGATGCTTTTAGGCTTGGACGCGGCTGTTGGATGTGGTTTGGAGGTTGAATAAAATAAGCTTATGATTTTTATTGGATTATTGTGATAAAAAGCCTTCTTTTTGATCTGGGGAAATCTAAAGTAATGAGAAACAACACCTGAGTGTGTTTGCATAGCGTGGCTATGTATTGAATTACTGATGATTTATGAGAAGGGGTATAGAACTTTAAATTTTGTTAAGGCGATGAAATTGCGGTTAAAACTTTAAATAAATAGTTTTTATTGAATAACTTATTGATTTTTAATTATATTTTATTAAAAAGCTAGAAAAGGCATTTGCCTATTTCTAGCTAATTTGAGGGGCTTACTGTCTTTAAAAGCACTTTTTAATTAAAAGCGCCTTTTAATCGAAAGAGCTTTCTAATGTTTCTAGTTCCATCATCAGTTCAAGCATTTTTTCTTCAGCTTGTTCTAATTTTACTTTTAACTCTGTCTGTTCATTCATGAGTTTGAGTAAATCATCTTTACGGTTTGCCTCATAAAGGGCTGAGTCTGCAAGTAATGTTTCAATTTCTGCAAGTCTAGGTTGAATTTTTCCAATTTGGCTTTCAATTTTCTCGATATTTTTACGAATAGGACGGCTCAGTTCACGTTGACGAGCAGCTTCTTTACGTTGTGCTTCTTTATCGAGTTTTGAAATACTTGGCTTTTCAACCACCTGAGATTGAACAGGTGCACTAGGCTGTTGTCCATTCTTGATCATATCGATACGTGCTTGACGTAACCACGTTGCATAATCTTGTAAATCCCCGTCAAATTCCTTGCTTTGACCTGCATGAACCAAAATAAGTTCATCACAGACTGAAGCGATCAGCTGACGTTCATGGGAAACTAAAACCACAGCACCTTCAAAATCCTGTAAAGCCATCGTAAGTGCATGGCGCATATCTAAATCTAAATGGTTAGTCGGTTCGTCGAGAATTAAAACATTTGGACGTAGCCAGACGATTAAAGCCAAAGCCAAACGCGCACGTTCACCGCCAGAGAAGCTTTCGCTTGGAGTGTCCATACGTTCACCACTAAAGCCAAAACTTCCTAAAAAGGAGCGTAATGCTGCTTCACTGATCTTTGGGTCAGCAATGCGAGAAAGTTGTAACATCGGGCTGGCATTGCCATCTAAAGCATCCATTTGGTGCTGGGCAAAATAACCAATGTTGAGTAACTCAGAATCTTTACGTAAACCTTGAATCAGCGGTAAATCACCAACTAAAGATTTAATTAAGGTCGATTTACCTGCACCATTCATTCCCAGTAAACCGATACGACTGCTTGGTGTAATCTGTAAATTTACATTGGTGACAATTAATTTATCGCCATAGCCAATATCTGCATGTTCGAGTGTGAGCAGCGGTGAACTCATTTTGCTTGGTTCACGGAAACTAAAGGTAAATGGATTATCGACATGCGCAGGGGCAAGCTCTTGCATACGTTCAAGTTGTTTAATACGGCTTTGCGCTTGTCGTGCTTTAGTCGCTTTGGCTTTAAAACGGTCAATAAATTTTTGTAAGTGTGCTTTAGCTTCTTGTTGCTTTTCAAACGCTTGTTGTTGTTGTGCTAATCGCTCAGCACGTGTGGTTTCAAAAGTAGAATAGTTACCAGTATATAAAGTCAGTACTTGATTTTCGATATGTAAAATATGATCTGTGATTGCATCTAAGAAATCGCGGTCATGTGAAATTAAAATGAGTGTGCCTTCATATGCCTTGAGCCAATCTTCTAACCATAAAATTGCATCTAAATCTAAATGGTTGGTCGGTTCATCGAGTAATAGTAAGTCTGAGCGACTCATCAGGGTGCGAGCAAGATTTAAACGCATCCGCCACCCACCAGAGAAACTTGAAACCAAGAGTTCTGATTGATGCTCAAAAAAACCTAAACCGGCCATCAGTTGAGATGCTTTAGATGCAGCTGTATAGCCATGAATTTCTTCAAAACGGCTATATAAATGTGCTAACTCATCATTACTCAAATCTTCAGAATGGTTTAGTTTGTCTTGTATCAGCCAATATTCTTCATCACCAGATAACACAAAATCAATAGCTTTCATATCTAAGGCTTTGATTTCTTGAGCCATATGGGCAACGGTCCATATATTTGGACGGGTTAAGCTACCGCTGTCTGACTCCATTCCACCCAAAAGTGCTGAGAACAATGTGGATTTACCCGCACCATTTACACCTGTTAAACCAATTTTCCAACCAGGATGAAGTTGCATAGACGCTTTTTGGAATAAAATGCGTCCACCACGGCGAATTGAAAGTTGGTCTAACTGAATCATAGGAAACTGACTATTGAATATCGGATGCGGTATAGTAAAGGATAAATGGTAGAGTTCAAAAAATGTATTTGATAAAAGAAGTGACAAAATGTCTTTTCTTGAGTGAAAAGCACAATAAATTGGGTAAATAGGATCAATTCAAAAAAACAAACAATGCTTTATTGTGAATGCTTCAATAAAAAATGCGTATATCTCCCAAATCAGCAGCAATCATTAGAATATTTTTATTTTACAACCACTCAATAAAAAACCGCTCAATCAAATCAGCTCAGCCGCTTATTTTTATCAGAATTTTGTCCTGAATTTTTTATCTCATCTAAAAGTTGGTTAAAAAACTAACACAAAATATTCAGTTTATGTAGAATTAATCACAGTATCACCTAAAAATGTGTAGTTAAAGTAAAAGACTCGGATTGCTTTTACATCTACAAGGATAAATCTATTTATAAAAATATGGACGTTAGATGATGAATAAAATAGGATATTTACCGATTGTTTTTTCAGTTTTTTTTTCACCTCTGCTACAGGCAAAACAAAATGTGTGTGTGTTTGATTTACTGGGTAAAGCGGGTGAGTCTTATAAACTCATGGAAGAATGGGCTTTAGCAGCCAAAGCATGGGGCGCTGATATTAATTTAACCGTGTATCAGTCAGAAGAAGCCGTGGATAAAAATTTTAAAACCAATAAATGTGATGCCGCGGCAATGACCACGATGCGTTCACGTGAATACAATAAATTTGGTGGTTCTATTGATGCTTTGGGCGGAATTCCCAACAATGAAATTGCCAGAAGAGCGATCAACTATGCCTTGGATAAACGCAATGCAAAAAGATTGGTTTCTGAAAAAAATGGGGTCAAATATGAATTGGCAATGATTACCCCGATTGGTATTGCTTATATCTTTGTTAAAGATCGCGCAATGAATACTTTGGAGAAGGGCAAAGGCAAAAAGTTTGCCTATCTGCATTATGATCTTGCACAAAAGGTTGCCGTTGAACGTGTAGGCGCAATCGGGGTTCCTTCTGATATTTTTAATTTTGTGAAAAAATTTAATGATGGTGAAGTGGATGCGATTGCTTCACCAGCCTATGCCTATAAACCATTGGAAATTTATAAAGGTTTAGGTAGCAATGGTGCAATGTTTACTTATCCCGTAGTGAATGTGACTGCCGATTTAATTATTAAACCTGAGCAGTTTCCAGAAGGTTTTGGTATTAAGTCACGTGAGTGGGCTGTGAAGCAGTTACCAAGTTCATTTAAGAAAATAGAAAAAATGGAAGCTGAAATTCCAGCAAAATATAAATTAAATGTATCTAAGGATGATGCACTCCGTTATCAGAAATTATTGCGAGAAGGGCGGATTGAGTTAACAAAAAGAGGGGTGTACGATCCTGTGATGATGTCGGTACTGAAAAAAGCACGCTGTACGGTAGATCGCACTAACTTTGAATGTTCACTTGCAGGTGAATAAGTTTATTCAATAAAAAAGCCATCAATGTTGATGGCTTTTCTGGTTTTATTGGCTTACACGGGATTAATCGGTAAAGGTCACTTTTGCAATGGCTTTTTTACTTGCCTGAATAACCAAAGTAACATTTTCTTTCACAGTGAAGTTTGCATCCACAACTTCCCAATCCACTTTTACGGCTCCACGTGAAACAGCATCTTTAGATTGTGCTGAATTCTTGGTTAAGCCTGCGGCACGTAAAATAGACACAATCGAGATTTCTCCATTGTATTCACCACGAGAAATAGTTACTTCAGGCGTACCTTCAGGTAGCTCGCCTTCTGTGATTAAGTTACCCGCACCTTTATGTGCATGTTCAGCAGCTTCTGCGCCATGGAAGCGTTCAACCAACTCAAGTGCAAGAATTTTCTTAATGTCTTGCGGATTACGACCTTCAGCCATTTCTTTGAGAAGAACGTCAATTTCGTCCATAGACTTAAAGCTGAGTAATTCAAAATAGCGTTCAATCAAGCTGTCAGGCATAGACAATACTTTTTGGTACATTGCGCCAGGGGCATCAAATACACCAATATAGTTGCCTAAAGACTTCGACATTTTATTAACGCCATCTAATCCTTCTAGGATCGGTACGGTAATACACACTTGAGCTTCTTGGTCATAACGACCTTGAAGGGTACGCCCCATGAGTAAGTTAAAGGTTTGGTCTGTACCACCAAGCTCAACATCGGCTTCAAGCGCAATAGAGTCGTAACCTTGAACCAAAGGATATAAAAACTCATGAATAGCAATCGGTTGATGGCTATTATAGCGTTTAGTAAAGTCATCACGTTCAAGCATACGCGCAACGGTTTGCTGCGAAGCCAATTGAATCAAATCCGCAGCGGTTTTTGTTGCAAACCACTCAGAGTTAAAACGAACTTTGGTTTTATTTGGATCAAGAATTTTAAACACTTGTTCTTGATATGTTTTGGCATTTTCTAAAACTTGTTCACGCGATAGCGGTGGACGAGTCGCACTCTTACCTGTTGGGTCACCAATCATGGCGGTATAATCACCAATCAAGAATGTGACATCATGACCAAGATCTTGAAACGCTTTTAATTTGTTAATTAAAACAGTATGACCCAAATGTAAATCTGGGGCAGTTGGATCAAATCCTGCTTTAATTTTTAAAGGACGATTTTCTTTTAGTTTCTTCAGAAGATCTTCTTCAGAAATAATTTCGTGAGTGCCTCGGCGAATGAGGGCAAGTTGTTCTTCAGCCGGCAGGAAATTTGACATTACAAAAACCCAAATACTTCAGTTAGACTATTTGTGCGATATACTAACATTTTTTCAGCATAATGCAGGCGAAGAATATCTCATGACAACAATCTATATTGGCGTAATGACTGGAACCAGCATGGATGGCGTCGATTTTGTTGCTGCTTCATTTGATCCTTTACATATCCATGCCACGCTTACAGTCGCTTTTGATCCTCATTTACGCGATGAATTGATGGCATTGACCTTACCTGATGATAATGAAATCGATCGAATGGGTAAGGCTGATGTCGCTCTTGCAACCATGATTGGCAATAGCATTAACCAACTTATACAAGAAAATAATTTAGATAAAAGCCAAATTAAAGTGATTGGTTGTCATGGACAAACTATTCGGCATCGCCCAGAACATGGGTTTACTTTACAAATTGGTGATCCAAATATTATTACAGAAATTACTCAAATTCCTGTGATTTCAGATTTTCGTCGTCGTGATATGGCGGCAGGTGGGCAGGGTGCTCCTCTAGTTCCAGCGTTTCATCAAGCTTTATTCCAACATTCAACCATTCATCGAGTGATTCTCAATTTAGGGGGGATTGCCAATGTCAGCATGCTGCCTGCTGGTGATGAGCAGAATGTTTATGGTTTTGATACAGGCCCTGCCAATATTCTTATGGATGCGTGGTGTCATCGTTATACTGGGCAACCTTATGACGAAAATGGCAATTGGGCAGCTTATGGTCAACCGATACGTTCATTGTTAGATCGCCTTCAAGCAAATGAATACTTCTCTAAAGAACCTCCAAAAAGTACAGGGCGTGAAGACTTTAACTTGGAATGGTTAGATGAGCAGATTTTAGATTGGCGCAATGATTTAGAATATGATGAATTAGAAGATACCCCTGAAAATATTCAGGCAACGTTGATGAAACTCACGACACGTGCCATCAAGAAAGCCATTTATCGTTCGCCTCTAGATACGGGTGAGGTCTATGTTTGCGGTGGAGGTGCTTATAACTCACATCTACTTGAACAACTCCGTTGGCGCCTACGTAAGCACAATTGGTCTGTACAATCGACTTCTGCATTGGGCTTAGCACCGACATGGGTAGAGGCAACTGCATTTGCATGGCTCGCCATGCGCTTTGACCAACAGTTAAGTGGCAACCTACCTGCTGTTACGGGGGCAAAAGGCTATCGTATCTTAGGTACGATTACAGCAGTTTAAAACTGAAATGATTGCTAAGGTGAGTGATACACCTTAGTAATCAATATTTACACAAGAACAAAAGCGCTGTAAAAACAAATGAAAGCAACCAGAATGGGATAAATTTTGCTGATATATAACGACTACGGATTATTGTTCTTTAAAAAGAGAATTCATTTTTTGCTTAGTAGCCTGAGATATTTTGTAGAACAATGATCGACCTGTTTAGCGCTGAGATTGTCCTTTACTGCTGTTAAAAAATAGCGCATAAGCTTCCACTATCAATAAAAATTAAAACTGAGATCACAATGAACTTAGCGATACAGAAACAGCGCATAGAATCATTTCAAAGAGAAGGCTTCAGCTTTGATGTGATAGATTCGGGTCCTTTAGATGGACAGCCTTTTGTCTTGTTACATGGTTTTCCTGAAACCAATAAAAGCTGGCAAGAAACTGCAGAGATCTTGAATCAAAACGGTTATCGTACTTTTGCTGTTAATCAACGTGGTTATAGTTTAGGCGCACAACCGCAAAACCGCCGTGATTATAGAAGTTCTACTTTGGTTGAAGATGTAAATGCTTTAATCGATATGATTCAACAACAGGTTTATTTAGTTGGACATGATTGGGGAGCTGTAGTGGCTTGGGATGTTGCTCAACGCTATCCTGAAAAAATAAAACATTTGATTACGATTTCTGTACCGCATAAAGCAGCATTTATGCGTTCGATGTTCAGCAGTAATCAATTGTTAAAATCTTACTATATTGGTTTATTCCAGTTACCTAAAATTCCAGAATTATTATTCGAGAAATTACCGAAGTTGGGTCTAGGTTTATTAAAAGATTCAGGAATGACCGCAAAACAACTCGAAGATTTCCAACAAGACATCGTGGTGGAAAAGCGTCTAAGTTCTGCATTAAATTGGTATCGGGGACTTCCATTTAGTTCAAATAAAAATTTAACCCAACCAGTTTGTGTGCCGACTTTATTTATTTGGGGCAAACATGACTCGGCGATCGGTTCTAAAAGCGTTGCCTTAAATCATCATTATGTAAAAGCAGCTTATAAAGAAATTGTGATGGATGCGACGCATTGGATTCCAGTGCAGAATGCAAAACAATTGAGCCAACATATTTTAGAAACGATTTAAGCTTGATGTCTCAACCATAAAAATGCCCTCATAAGAAGAGGGCATGATTTGATTCAAAATATGCTTTGAATTAAATGGAGAATGATGAACCGCAACCGCAAGTTGTTGTTGCATTCGGGTTTTCTACAATAAAACGTGAGCCTTCTAAGCCTTCAATATAGTCAACTTTAGAACCGACGAGATATTGATAACTCAACGAGTCAACCAACATTTTTACATCACCATTTATAAATTCAGCATCATCTTCATTCATACTTTCGGCAAAGTTAAAACCATAAGAAAATCCTGAACAGCCGCCACCCGTTACATAGACACGTAACATCAGATCTTGATTACCTTCGCTATCACGAAGTTGGCGAACTTTATTTGCAGCATTGTCAGTCAGCTCAAGTGCTTGGGCGGTCATGATATTGTTCCTCAGATTTCAAATGGCTTAAATGAAAAGACCATATATTCAGTATAACATACTCAATATATGGTCAGTGAGTGAACTTTAAAGTAAATTCAGACTAAATTTATCGGATTTAATCTAGAATTATTTGTAGTTCTCATCTTGTAGCGCACATTCAAAGTTTTTCGGATCGTTTTTACAACGGAATTGCCAAAGGATTTTCATCATTTGTTTGTTATAAACGCCTTGTTTGGTCAAGCTGATACGCGATTCACGCATGAGTTTTTGATAACCAGGCTTATCACCATCTGGAACTTGCATCCAGTATTTCGCCGGAATATCTGCTTTCATTTTTCCAATGATAGTGTTTGCACGAGGCAATTGCGTTTTAATCCAATCACGAGATTTTTGACCATAGCCAGCAGGGAATTTATCTGGACGAATGATGATATTACCTGTGACTTGTAGCAGTGGGTAATTCACAATAGCGCCTTTGGTTCCTAAACCCTTATGCAGCTCTAAAGGTTTAAATACCGCTGCAGGTGCACCAATAATATCAACCTGACCATTATTGAATTTACTGCCAAAATTTGTAACATCCGCGGCAACTGCTTGAGCACCAATTTGTTGAACCATAATTTTTTGTGCTTGATCATAGTCGAGTACCGCAATTTTTTTACCTGCTGCTTTTGCAACGGTATTGATATTGCGGTCATTGACCATCAGGAAAGCATCACCGACTGGAATAACACCAACAACTTCATATTTTCCGCTGGTCATGTATTTTGCAAAGTTTGGATTTGCTAAGCCTTGCATGACTTTTACCGCGAGATTGAGATCTGGAATCGCACCAATTGCATCTAAAGAACCGGTGAAACTATTAAATTGGCGGCCACGCATACCTGTGATACTGACAGCATCACATTTACCCGCTTTAAAATCTTCTGCAATAACAGATTCATTTGAATTCACTTTTAATTCCAGATCCGCACCCCAGTTTTTCGCTGCAAGTTGATAATCTTTCATTAAGGTAAACACATCACCATTTTTGCCTACTAAATCAAATACACACATGACTTGTTTTGCTTGAGTGGCAGATGTTGCAAGCAAAAGACCCGCAGCAGCAATGAGAGCATTAGACCATTTCATTATTTTTTTCCTTTCCATGATCAATATTATTCATGTTCAATTGAATCGAAGAGCTTCGACCAATAGAACTTTGTGACATCAAAAATGTATCTAGTTTAGAAAATCGTTTATTGCTAAACCCAACATGATCTATTCTGAACAATCGATTTTCCAAATCAATTGTTCGAGTTCAATGATGAATTGATGTTATTGAAATCATTACTTGAAATGAGTCGGTTCGCAATGACCCAAATGACAAAATTTCCTCAGCAAAGAAGAAATGTCAGAAGCTATTAATTACTGAGGAAAATCATTACTTTTGCTTTTATAAATGAACAAATTGTTTGCTAAAAAGACAAAAGAATCTGGGTTAGCCCCAGATTCTTGAAGATTAATCTTGGTTTTGATCTCTGTTTTTACGCTCATCACGTCTTTTATCACGTTGCTGTTGTTGATTTTGACGATCACGCTGTTGCCACTGTTTTTGATCAGGTCTATTGTCCCAGCGATGGTCACGATTTGATTTATTGTTCCAATCTTTTCTATGTTGTTCCCATTGCTGCTTTTTCATTTGATCACGTTTGGCTTGTTCATATTGCCAACGTTGTTTATCCCAGTTGTTTTGGCGCCGTTCTTGTTCAATGCGCATTTGTTGTAAACGATAAGCTCGCTCGCGTTCCCAACGTTGGCGATCATTGTTTCGGTCATATCTTGGATCATAGCGTTGTCCATAGCCATAATCTCGATATACGGGTTGCCCATAGCCGCGAGAGTCATAACCATCTTCAGGAAATGCAACACAACCAACAGCAATAATAGATGTTATGAATGAAACAATTAATGCTTTTATAGCCATAAGTTGTCTCCATTTAACAAGCAAAATAGCAAAAAAAAATTCAGATATAGCAAAATAGTCAATGACAAGTCATTTAACTCAGATTAGCGTATTTAAAAATTATATTTGTATATCGATGATGAGACTTGTATAAGATTATAGTCAGTCGATACCTGATCATGTAGACAATATGAAGAATTTGAACATTTAAGGAAGAAGCGTAATGGTTGCTTTTCAACGTAGTATTCATGATTTAGTCGAAAAAGGGCAGGGTTCGGCAGGTAGGGCTTTAGATCGTTTGCCTACATTCGCTCAAGAGTCATTAACCAAGTTATTGGGTTACCCGTACCAATTTCCTCAATTGGATAGTTTCACCAAATGTTTGATGGCAGCTCAACTTAAACAGGGCAAAGTAGGTTTTATTGGCGCAGATGTAGAGCGCTCTAGAAAGCAATTTGAATCACAAATGCAATCTATTATAAACAAACCGACCCATATCCAATTTGTTGAAGATATTCGTCTTCCGCTGCAAAGTGGCAGCGTCTATGCACGCCATTACCATCCTGCACCAAATAAAAAATTGCCAATGATTGTATTTTATCATGGCGGTGGTTTTGTGGTAGGTAGTGTAGACACCCATGATGAAGTGTGTCGCTTAATTGCTGCTCATGCAAAAGTTCAGGTTTTAAGTATTGAATATCCACTCGCACCTGAAGTTGGCCCACGTGACTTAATTCAATCTTGTGAAGATGCTTTGGCTTGGGTGTATCAAAATCGCCGTCAATTTAAAATTCTCAAAAACCGGATTGCGGTTGCAGGAGATAGCGCGGGCGGAAATATTAGCGCTGTTGTTGCACAACGCACAGTCAATACAGTGTTTGCGCCTCAAGCCCAGTTCTTGATTTATCCTGCTGTTGATTTTAAGAGTCGACATCCATCTTTCTTTGCTTATAAAGATGGCTTGGTGTTGACAGGCTCAGATATTGATTATGTGACCGACTATTATGCGACACGTTTTAATATGGCATTGGATGATCCAATCATTTCACCGACCAATGGGCAGTTAAAGAAACTTGCCCCTGCATTTGTAGTAACGGCTGGACATGATCTTTTGCATGATGAAGGTAAAATTTATGCTTATAAGTTACGTCAAAATGGGGTAAAGGTTCATTATCAGGATTATGAAGATCAAACCCACGGATTTATTAATTTAACCCCTGTTTCACGTAAAGCTAAAAAATACGTTATAGAGATGAGTAAAGAGTTCCGTAAATTCTGGGATAAGCAATAACATAATATCCACTTGTACAAGTCACTTTTGTTTCACGTGGAACAAAAGTGACTGATTAAAAAATAATCAAATAAGAATAATTGTTCTATAAAGGCTAAGCACACGGATTTATCCATACAGTTCTTTTGTTGATAAAGCATCATCAACATATTCAACAACCAATAAGGCTTATGACAGCTATATAGATATAGTCGTGAATACTGTTGAGTATTGGTAAACGTGTTTAAATGTCATTTTTCAACAGAATAAAAGCAGACTACTATGAGAGGCTTATTAATTTAAAATGTTTAAGGAAAAGAGAATGATCAAAAAAATAGGCATCGGTCTTGCTTTAGTGGTTTTAGTGAATCAAGCGTTCGCCAATACAGATATGCAAATTAAAACCAATTTAGGCAACATCAATATAGAGCTTTATGATGATCAAGCACCGATATCAGTAAAAAACTTTAAGAGCTATGTAAATAGTCAATTTTACAACGGCACCATTTTCCATCGTGTTATCCCTGGTTTTATGATTCAAGGCGGTGGCTTTGATAGCAACATGAAAGAGAAGGCTACTCAACCAGCGATCCAGAATGAATCTAGCAATGGCTTAAAGAACGTTCGTGGGACTTTGGCTATGGCACGGACTAATGCGCCAAACTCTGCAACCAGTCAATTCTTTATTAATGTTGCAAATAACGACTTTTTAAATAAGTCTGCTGGAAATCCTGGGTACGCCGTATTTGGTAAGGTGACACAAGGACTGGATATCGTCGATAAAATCGTACAGACACCAACACAAACAGTGGGTATGCACCAAGATGTACCTAAACAAGCTGTAAAAATCATCAGTATTCAAACAATAAAAACAAATGTGAAAAAATAGTTAAAAAATAAAGCAGAAATATTTTGTTCATATTTCTGCTTTAATATTAAAAGCTTACGCGACAAAAATCCTAAAAATGAACCAAAACAGTGCATAAAAATACAACACTCGATAAAACAATCAGTTAAAAGCACTTGCGTGTGTAAGAAATTGCCCTATAATGAGCTCATCCCGACGCGATACAGCAAACGAACTTAGCTTAGAGGGTTAAGTTGTTAAATGTTTATTGCGTCTTATTTATCACTGACGAAGTGATAAATTAATCATTAAGAGAATATGAAGAACAACTTGTGTGGATTTTTACTGATTGATTGATCGAAATATTATCATTGATTGATTGGTTTAAATTACTCGAAGTTTATTTGAGAGAATTTGTCAGTACATTGATGAGCCAGAATTGTGACCTTAAGTCACTAATGATTTTTAACTGAAGAGTTTGATCATGGCTCAGATTGAACGCTGGCGGCAGGCTTAACACATGCAAGTCGAGCGGGGGAGGTTGCTTCGGTAACTGACCTAGCGGCGGACGGGTGAGTAATACTTAGGAATCTGCCTATTAATGGGGGACAACATCTCGAAAGGGATGCTAATACCGCATACGCCCTACGGGGGAAAGCAGGGGATCACTTGTGACCTTGCGTTAATAGATGAGCCTAAGTCGGATTAGCTAGTTGGTGGGGTAAAGGCCTACCAAGGCGACGATCTGTAGCGGGTCTGAGAGGATGATCCGCCACACTGGGACTGAGACACGGCCCAGACTCCTACGGGAGGCAGCAGTGGGGAATATTGGACAATGGGGGGAACCCTGATCCAGCCATGCCGCGTGTGTGAAGAAGGCCTTATGGTTGTAAAGCACTTTAAGCGAGGAGGAGGCTCTCTTGGTTAATACCCAAGATGAGTGGACGTTACTCGCAGAATAAGCACCGGCTAACTCTGTGCCAGCAGCCGCGGTAATACAGAGGGTGCGAGCGTTAATCGGATTTACTGGGCGTAAAGCGTGCGTAGGCGGCTTTTTAAGTCGGATGTGAAATCCCCGAGCTTAACTTGGGAATTGCATTCGATACTGGGAAGCTAGAGTATGGGAGAGGATGGTAGAATTCCAGGTGTAGCGGTGAAATGCGTAGAGATCTGGAGGAATACCGATGGCGAAGGCAGCCATCTGGCCTAATACTGACGCTGAGGTACGAAAGCATGGGGAGCAAACAGGATTAGATACCCTGGTAGTCCATGCCGTAAACGATGTCTACTAGCCGTTGGGGCCTTTGAGGCTTTAGTGGCGCAGCTAACGCGATAAGTAGACCGCCTGGGGAGTACGGTCGCAAGACTAAAACTCAAATGAATTGACGGGGGCCCGCACAAGCGGTGGAGCATGTGGTTTAATTCGATGCAACGCGAAGAACCTTACCTGGTCTTGACATAGTAAGAACTTTCCAGAGATGGATTGGTGCCTTCGGGAACTTACATACAGGTGCTGCATGGCTGTCGTCAGCT
Organism: Acinetobacter sp. NyZ410; assembly: GCF_022828975.1. Lineage (NCBI taxonomy): Bacteria > Pseudomonadati > Pseudomonadota > Gammaproteobacteria > Moraxellales > Moraxellaceae > Acinetobacter > Acinetobacter sp. NyZ410. The sequence continues at coordinate 21,511 of NZ_CP094620.1, forward strand.
CGTGTCGTGAGATGTTGGGTTAAGTCCCGCAACGAGCGCAACCCTTTTCCTTATTTGCCAGCACTTCGGGTGGGAACTTTAAGGATACTGCCAGTGACAAACTGGAGGAAGGCGGGGACGACGTCAAGTCATCATGGCCCTTACGACCAGGGCTACACACGTGCTACAATGGTCGGTACAAAGGGTTGCTACCTAGCGATAGGATGCTAATCTCAAAAAGCCGATCGTAGTCCGGATTGGAGTCTGCAACTCGACTCCATGAAGTCGGAATCGCTAGTAATCGCGGATCAGAATGCCGCGGTGAATACGTTCCCGGGCCTTGTACACACCGCCCGTCACACCATGGGAGTTTGTTGCACCAGAAGTAGGTAGTCTAACCGTAAGGAGGACGCTTACCACGGTGTGGCCGATGACTGGGGTGAAGTCGTAACAAGGTAGCCGTAGGGGAACCTGCGGCTGGATCACCTCCTTAACGAAAGATTGACGATTGGTAAGAATCCACAACAAGTTGTTCTTCATTGATGTATCTGAGGGTCTGTAGCTCAGTTGGTTAGAGCACACGCTTGATAAGCGTGGGGTCACAAGTTCAAGTCTTGTCAGACCCACCAAGTCTACTGAACACAGAAGAGCAGATATATTAAGATCTTAAGCTGGGGACTTAGCTTAGTTGGTAGAGCGCCTGCTTTGCACGCAGGAGGTCAACGGTTCGACTCCGTTAGTCTCCACCACTAATTAAAGACTAAGTGATTACAGAACTTAGTAAGCCGATAGCTTATTAAGTTCTGTGATTTATCACAGTTAACTACTCGCTGACGAGGCGGTAGTGAATCATTAACAGAATATATTTGAGTTGAAATAATTGTTTAAACTCGTTTTAGTTGATGTTAGCAAGCAATTGTTAATGTTGAATGAAATGAGCACTAGCGATAAAACTGAATCAAGCGTTTTGGTATATGAATTAAATTGAAGCTGTATAGTGATTAAGTTCACAGGCAACAAATAGAAGTGATTAAGTTCACATTGTTGATCCTCCTTGTAGGGATTAACGACTGTTTGGGGTTGTATAGTCAAGTAATTAAGTGCATGTGGTGGATGCCTTGGCAGTCAGAGGCGATGAAAGACGTAATAGCCTGCGATAAGCTTCGGGGAGGCGGCAAATATCCTGTGATCCGGAGATTTCTGAATGGGGAAACCCACTTACCATAAGGTAGGTATCGCATGATGAATACATAGTCATGCGAGGCGAACGAGGGGAAGTGAAACATCTCAGTACCCTTAGGAAAAGAAATCAATTGAGATTCCCTCAGTAGCGGCGAGCGAACGGGGATCAGCCCATTAAGTTATATGTGTTTTAGCGGAAAGCTCTGGGAAGTGCTACCGTAGAGGGTGATAGTCCCGTACACGAAAGGGCACATATAATGATGACGAGTAGGGCGAGGCACGTGAAACCTTGTCTGAATATGGGGGGACCATCCTCCAAGGCTAAATACTCCTGACTGACCGATAGTGAACCAGTACCGTGAGGGAAAGGCGAAAAGAACCCCTGTGAGGGGAGTGAAATAGATCCTGAAACCGCATGCATACAAGCAGTGGGAGCCGACTTGTTCGGTGACTGCGTACCTTTTGTATAATGGGTCAGCGACTTATATTCAGTAGCAAGGTTAACCGCATAGGGGAGCCGTAGAGAAATCGAGTCTTAATAGGGCGTTTAGTTGCTGGGTATAGACCCGAAACCGGGTGATCTATCCATGAGCAGGTTGAAGGTTGGGTAACACTAACTGGAGGACCGAACCCACTGTCGTTGAAAAGCCAGGGGATGACTTGTGGATAGGGGTGAAAGGCTAATCAAACTCGGTGATAGCTGGTTCTCCCCGAAAGCTATTTAGGTAGCGCCTCGGACGAATACCATAGGGGGTAGAGCACTGTTTCGGCTAGGGGGTCATCCCGACTTACCAAACCGATGCAAACTCCGAATACCTATGAGTACTATCCGGGAGACAGACTGCGGGTGCTAACGTCCGTAGTCAAGAGGAAAACAATCCAGACCGCCAGCTAAGGCCCCCAAATTATAGTTAAGTGGGAAACGATGTGGGAAGGCATAGACAGCTAGGAGGTTGGCTTAGAAGCAGCCACCCTTTAAAGAAAGCGTAATAGCTCACTAGTCGAGTCGGCCTGCGCGGAAGATGTAACGGGGCTAAAACTATATGCCGAAGCTGCGGATGTATACTATGTATACGTGGTAGGGGAGCGTTCTGTAAGCCGATGAAGGTGTATTGAGAAGTATGCTGGAGGTATCAGAAGTGCGAATGCTGACGTGAGTAACGACAAAACGGGTGAAAAACCCGTTCGCTGAAAGACCAAGGGTTCCAGTCCAACGTTAATCGGGGCTGGGTGAGTCGACCCCTAAGGCGAGGCCGAGAGGCGTAGTCGATGGGAAATTGGTTAATATTCCAATACTTCTGTGTAATGCGATGAGAGGACGGAGAAAGTTAAGTCAGCCTGGCGTTGGTTGTCCAGGTGAAAGGCAGTAGGCATGCATCTTAGGCAAATCCGGGGTGCTCTATGCTGAGAGCTGATAGCAAGCTAGTTTACTAGCGAAGTGGCTGATACTATGCTTCCAGGAAAAGTCTCTAAGCTTCAGTTACACAGGAATCGTACCCTAAACCGACACAGGTGGTCAGGTCGAGTAGACCAAAGCGCTTGAGAGAACTCTGCTGAAGGAACTAGGCAAAATGGTACCGTAACTTCGGGAGAAGGTACGCTGCTGACGGTGATAGGACTTGCTCCTTGAGCTATTGGCAGCCACAGAAACCAGGCCCCTGCAACTGTTTATTAAAAACATAGCACTCTGCAAACACGAAAGTGGACGTATAGGGTGTGATGCCTGCCCGGTGCTGGAAGGTTAATTGATGGGGTTAGCGTAAGCGAAGCTCTTGATCGAAGCCCCAGTAAACGGCGGCCGTAACTATAACGGTCCTAAGGTAGCGAAATTCCTTGTCGGGTAAGTTCCGACCTGCACGAATGGCATAATGATGGGGGCGCTGTCTCCAGCAGAGGCTCAGTGAAATCGAAATCGCCGTGAAGATGCGGTGTACCCGCGGCTAGACGGAAAGACCCCGTGAACCTTTACTGCAGCTTGACATTGAACTTTGATCTTACTTGTGTAGGATAGGTGGGAGGCTTTGAAGTAGTGACGCCAGTTGCTATGGAGCCATCCTTGAAATACCACCCTGGTAATATTGAGGTTCTAACTCTGTCCCGTTATCCGGGACGAGGACCATGTCTGGTGGGTAGTTTGACTGGGGCGGTCTCCTCCTAAAGAGTAACGGAGGAGTACGAAGGTGCGCTCAGCGTGGTCGGAAATCACGCGTAGAGTATAAAGGCAAAAGCGCGCTTAACTGCGAGACCCACAAGTCGAGCAGGTACGAAAGTAGGTCTTAGTGATCCGGTGGTTCTGTATGGAAGGGCCATCGCTCAACGGATAAAAGGTACTCTGGGGATAACAGGCTGATACCGCCCAAGAGTTCATATCGACGGCGGTGTTTGGCACCTCGATGTCGGCTCATCTCATCCTGGGGCTGAAGCAGGTCCCAAGGGTATGGCTGTTCGCCATTTAAAGAGGTACGCGAGCTGGGTTTAGAACGTCGTGAGACAGTTCGGTCCCTATCTACCGTGGGCGTTGGAAATTTGAGAGGATCTGCTCCTAGTACGAGAGGACCAGAGTGGACGAACCTCTGGTGTACCGGTTGTGACGCCAGTCGCATCGCCGGGTAGCTATGTTCGGAAGGGATAACCGCTGAAAGCATCTAAGCGGGAAGCCTACCTCAAGATAAGATTTCCCTAGGACTTTATGTCCTCTAAAGAGCCGTTGAAGACTACGACGTTGATAGGTTGGATGTGGAAGTGCGGTGACGCATGAAGCTGACCAATACTAATTGCTCGTGAGGCTTGACTATACAACACCCAAGCAGTTGTATATGAAGCATCATTTGATTCATAAAAGATCAAACATACTTGATTTAGTTGTAAAGCTAGTTACAATACCCAACTCAAATGTTCTGTTAAACTCATTTGGTACGAAGTAAGGCATTTAAATAAGACCCGAACAAGTCCATAACAGTTTGCTGGCGACAATAGCAAGAGTGAACCACCTGATCCCTTCCCGAACTCAGAAGTGAAACCTCTTAGCGCTGATGGTAGTGTGGGGTTACCCATGTGAGAGTAAGTCATCGCCAGCTTTTAAATCTAAAACACCCCGTTCTTTAGCGAGAGCGGGGTGTTTTTTTATGCGCGGTGTTTATTAGCGGAATGAAACAGATCTCGTTATATTAAGCTAATTGATGACTGCTTAAGCTTATGCATTGATGAAACTGAACTGATTTTCTGTATTCCTCATCATGATTATTATTGAAGTAAGGGATATAGAAAGAGTCGAGCTATTGAACCAGCCGTTTCTTTATGCTAAAAATTAAAGTATTACGATAAAAACAGTTAATAATATGTTGATTTTCCAATTTTTCTTTACAGATTATGATGGTGAAGAGGTTTTACCCACTCAAAATCAGTATGCATCTATCGATGAAATCATAGAAATAATGCAATCTGTGTTAATCAGGCCAGAAAACTTTTTAGGGATCGTTGATAAAAATGATCGTACTTTACAGTTTATCGTTAATGATGATTATTCATTAGATGCAGATATTCCTGTTCCTGATCAAAAAGGCTCTTATACAAAAACAATAAGTTTGCATAAAGCGGTTAAACTGGTTCAAAAACAAACTGAACTGATTCAAATTGATGCTATTGAAGGAATGGCTTTTATGAAGTGGTAAGTTTTTTACTTTAATTGTTTTTAGTGTATTCAAAATAAAAAACCTCAGACATCCATGCCTGAGGTTTTTTGTATTGGTTCTGAGGTATAACTCCTGTCGTACCTTTCGCTATCCTGCGTTATTGTCCTATCTTATTCTTGTTTTAATGGAAACTTCCTGTTTCCTGATGTGTTTATAGTATTAAAATTTAGCTGTTCTGCCTATACGCATAATTCGGCAGACCATGTAAGAAAAAGCTTACATGATCATAAACGGGTATTTTCTATTAAAAATGGGCATTTAAACCAATATAAGGCCCTTTAAAATTAAACTTCATATCACGGTTATCTAAATCACTGAGTTCGATATTTAAAACACGATAACCCACTTTGGCACCAAGATCTAAAACAATAGACTTAACAAAATCATATTGAATTTCAGCCTGAGCGTCTGTGATTTTTACATCATTGACATTGGTATAAGTCGCCTCAGCTTTTGCGCTTAAACCTGTAAATGGTAGTTTTGCACCAGCTTCTGCATAAAGGATTGGTGCATATTCATCAACATCAACATTTTGTGAAAATTGCTTTACAGTACCGTTGAGTTTAGTTGCCCCTACACCGACATCAGCTTTTACAATATTGTCTAAGATTTCATAGTAAAGAATAAGATCTGTATGGTCTAAATCAATTTTAGTTTTAGCAAACTCATTATTAGACTCAGTTTCAGTATCTAACTTGGTATATTTTAATTTTACATTGGGAATGATTGGAATCGGGTGCTCAAAAGCAACAGAGGCTTGAATCGTGCCTTTGGTATCTAAATCATGTTTTGCGTTTAGCCCAGCATAAGGATCTAATAATAAATTATCTGTCCCCGTTTTGTTGGATAGACTGGATGTTTTGTGGTTGATTTGAGAATCTCCACCAATACTCCAATAACTAATATCACCTTTTAAACCAATAAAATCAGCTTGAGCAAATGAACTTAGACCTAGGGCTGCGATAAATAAGGGTAATTGAATAGATTTCATATGTCCTTCTTGATGAAATGATTTTTCATCCTATATTTTTGTTACTTAAATACATTTCAATACTGTACCAACTGAAGGCATGATATAGGGGTTTATCAAATTTTGCATTATTAAAAAGATTAAATCGAGGGTGTAGGATGAGTGATTCTATTGATCAAGCAGTGATTGAATTCCCACTTTATGTCGCCAATAAAGCGATTAAATCAGGGCAATGGCTTGAAGTTCATGATAAATTTTCGGGGAAAATTTATGCAAAAGTGGCTTTAGCGGATGCAAAAATTTTAGAAAAAGCCATCAGTGCAGCTGTGAAAGCAGAGAAAGAAATGGCTACTTTAAAACCATTTCAGAAGCAAAAAATACTGTTACATTGTGTTCAGCGTTTTAAAGAGCTCCGTGAAGAATTAACCCAAATTTTAATTATCGAAGGTGGAAAGCCTAAACTTGCTGCAGCAGCTGAGGTTGAAAGGCTGATTAATACTTTCCAACTAGCGGCAGATGCAGTCTCCACAATTAATGATGGTCATTTAATGCCCTTGGCTGTAACCGCTGCGGCTTCTGCATATCGAGGAATGGTACAACATGTACCGATTGGAGCAGTGTCTCTGATCAGTCCATTTAATTTTCCTTTGAATTTAACAGCGCATAAAATTGCACCAGCAATTGCAGCGGGTTGTCCATTTGTATTAAAACCGGCAAGTTTGACGCCAATTTCCGCATTAAAAATCGCAGAAATTTTGGCTGAAACAGATTTACCAAAAGGCGCATTTTCAATTTTGCCTTGCCCACGAGAACATGCTGATGTGTTAGTGACGGATGATCGCTTTAAGCTGCTCAGCTTTACCGGTTCTGATCAAGTGGGTTGGGATATGAAAGCACGTGCTGGTCGCAAAAAAGTTACCCTCGAATTGGGGGGGAATGCAGCTGTTTTAATTGAACCTGATACAGAAATAAGTGATGCATTGATTGATCGAGTAATTGGTGGTGCATATGGTCATGCGGGACAGGTGTGTATTAGTGTGCAACGAATTTTAGTCCATGCTGATATTTATATAGAATTTAGAAAAAAAATCTTAGCAAAATTGAAAAAATTATCTGCGGCAGATCCACATGTAGAAACCACGATAGTGGGCCCAATGATCAAAGAGGCTGAAGCGATTCGTTTAAAAAAATGGGTAGATAAAGCGGAGAAAAAGGGTGCGAAAATCTTAATTGGTGGCACTTTAAAAGGGGTTTTATTCGAGCCAACTTTGCTTGAAAATGTCGATGAATCTCTTGAAATTTATCAAAATGAAGCATTTGGCCCTGTGGCAATTTTAGAAAAATATAAAACATTTGAGAAAGGTATCGAAGTGATTAACCAAGGTCGCTTTGGTTTACAAGCTGGTGTATATACTCAAAATCTCAATAAGATGCTTTATGCATGGGATCATTTACACGTGGGCGGGGTAATTATCAATGATATACCCACCTTCAGAGTTGATAATATGCCATATGGTGGTGTGAAAGATTCGGGTTTAGGTCGTGAGGGGATCCAGTCTGCAATTGGTGATATGCAGGAAGAGCGCTTACTTGTGATCAAACAATAAGTTAATATTCTAAGGAGCTACGGCTCCTTATTTCTTTGAATTTTATATAGAGTTAAAAAATGATAATAAAATTTTTCAATTCATTCTTTTTAATGGTTTTGCTTTGCTTACAGAGTGTGCAAATTTGGGCATTTCAATCTGAAAAACTGGTAAATGATGCACGCTCTCAGATTTTGAAAACACTTTATTATGATCCTGCTTATACTCAGTTGTCTTATCCAATGGGTGATGTTCCATTGATCAAAGGTGTATGTACAGACGTGGTTATTCGCGCCTTACGCCATCAAGGTATAGATCTGCAACAACGTATTCATGAAGATATGAAAGCCAATTTTAAAAAATATCCACAAAAGTGGGGTTTAAAAGCAACCGATCGAAATATTGATCATCGACGGGTTCCAAATATCATGACCTATTTTCAGCGTCAAAGTTATCAAGTGAATGATCAAAAGTATCAAGCAGGTGATATCGTGGCATGGGATTTAGGTAAAGGCTTAACCCACATTGGTATCATTTCAAATAAAACCACAATGTTGTCAAAAACACCTTTGGTTATTCATAACATTGGTTATGGAACACGTGAAAATGACATTTTGCATGAATATAAAATCATTGGGCATTATCGTTTACCCAAGACGGTCAATTAGAAATAGGCAATTCCAAGCAAAATAGCTAAAAATTAACCATGTGCAATAAAAAGTAAAAAAAACCTGAGAAAATAGACACAAATTACAGAAAAAGCGCTGCAAAACGAGTATTGTTACAACATTAAACAGTAATTTTGTTGATGCACTTTAACCGAGAAGTTTGCAAAGTTACTGGTTTGGAATAATAACAAAGCACCCAAAAGGTGCTGTTTTATTCAAACAACAAAATTTAAAATTGGTACTTCTTTTGCTCGCAGATCACAATGAAAAAAAGCAGCATTTGAGGACATCTACAGAATTAGGTGTTTTATGACAGAATCTCGTGAAAACTGGACATCACGATCAGGTTTTATTATCGCAGCTGTTGGATCGGCTGTCGGTTTAGGTAATATTTGGCGCTTTCCCTACATTGCTTATGAAAACGGTGGTGGCGCTTTTTTAATTCCATATTTAATTGCACTTATCACGGCAGGATTACCACTGTTATTTTTAGACTATGCGACAGGGCATAAAAGTAATACTTCACCTCCTAAAGCCTATCGTGCTTTATTTAAAGGGGGCGAAACTTTAGGTTGGTGGCAAGTCTGTGTCTGTATCATTATTGGTTTGTACTATGCCAGCGTACTGACATGGGCCGGTAGTTATGTTTATTTTTCTGTAGGTCAATTGTGGGGAAGTGATCCTGAAAACTTTTTCTTCAATACCTATTTACAAACTTCAAAATCAACAAGTTTTGATTTTCAATTTGTTGGTCATTTATTTTGGCCAATTGTAGGAATCTGGGCATTAACGTTGATCATCTTATTTGGTGGTGTGAAAAAAGGGGTTGAATTATCCAATAAAATTTTCATGCCTTTACTGTTTATTCTGTTCACGATTCTTGTTATTCAAGCGTTGCGTTTACCCGGTGCAGTTCAAGGTTTAAATGCTTTCTTTACACCAAACTGGGCAGCGATGTGGGATTATAAAGTATGGCTTGCAGCATTTGGTCATACGTTCTTTTCACTCTCTGTTGGCTTTGGGATCATGGTGACTTATGCCTCGTATCTTAAACCAAAAACCAATTTAACAGGCTCGGGCCTTATCGTTGGTTTTGCCAATGCGTCTACTGAAATCCTTGCGGGGATTGGTATCTTCGCGGCGCTGGGCTTTATGGCATTTTCAGCTGGAAAACCTGTAGACCAAGTGGTCAGTGGTGGTATCGGCTTGGCATTCATTGCTTTCCCTAAAATCATTTCTAGTTTAGGGACTGGTGCGGATTTATTCGGTTTACTGTTCTTCTCTTCTTTATTTGTTGCGGGTATTTCTTCAATGGTGAGTATCCTTGAAGTGCCGATTGCAGCGATGCAAGACAAGTTAAAATGGGGGCGTAAAAAAGCCGTAAGCATCATTGGCGGTGGTAGTGCGCTGGTTTCAATTTTCTTATTCTCTAGCGTGAACTCGATTAAACTGGTAGATATCGTCGATCACTTTATCAATAACATTGGGATTATTGGCGGTGCATTATTGTCAATCATTTCGATAGCGTGGTTTAAACGTTCAGCATTGATGGAATTACGTGATCATGTGAATCGTATTTCAACTGTGCAGCTTGGTAAAGGTTGGGATTTCACTTTAACCGTAATCACTTCTTTAATTTTGCTGGTCACTTTATCTATGACCGTTTTTAGCTTGATTAAAAATGGATACGATACCTATAGTTCTAGTATGTTGATGTTCTTTGGTTGGGGCAGTGTGATTTTCTGTGCTGTTATTGCTTTAGTCCTTAGCAAAATGAAAGATCGATAGGAGCGTCAAAATGAATACTTCTGCAATCGTGATGATGATTATTTCAATGGTATTTTTATGGGGTGGGTTGATTTTATCGATCCTACATTTGATGAAAAATCCTGAAGAACTGGATGAAGTTCTGGAAGAAGTCAAAGATCACCATACCCTTTAAACTTGAGCCAAAAAAAGCAGGCGAATGAGCCTGCTTTTTTAATGCGTTTTTTAAGCTGTTTTTTGAATTCGACAATAATAGAAACCATCACCATGATGCGCTTCAGGCAACAATTGACGACCGTGAATTTGTTCTATTCCCCAGTTTGCGTCAATCTTGATTTCTTCAGCATCTGCATGTTCAGCAAAAAACTCGACCATCTGCTGTTCATTTTCAACTTTTAGAATTGAGCAGGTAATATAAAGTAGTGTTCCACCAACTTTAAGCTGCTGCCACATATGCTTTAAAATTTGCTTTTGCAGATCGACCACTTGCTGAATATCTGTAGATTGGCGCAATAAGCGAATATCAGGATGACGACGTAGAACACCAATAGCAGAACATGGTGCATCCAATACGATACAATCGACCAATTCTTTAGGCACCCATGTTGTAGCATCTGCTGTGATGATTTCAACTGTTGCATCAACATTTAATTCAAGGCGTTCCAAGTTTTCTGAAACACGCAATAAGCGTTTAGCATCATGATCAAGTGCGATTAATTTTTTAGGATTGAAACGTTCTAAGATATGAGCTGCTTTACCACCCGGTGCTGCACAAGCATCGATAATGACCTTGTCATCTAAGTTGGGTAACAGTGTTGCACACAATTGAGCATGTTCATCTTGAACAGAAAACCCGCCTTCTTCAAAGCCAGGTAAATGAGTAATATTGCCCGTTTGTTCCAGAACTATACCAACATCTGAAAGTGTACAAGGACGAGCATCAATCTGTTCTTCATCTAAAATATCAAGATATTCATCACGACTAATTTGACGTTCATTGACACGCAGCGTTAGTGGGGCAACTTGTTTTAAATTTTGACAGATTTCAGGGAGTAGATCAGCCCAATCTTTTTTAAGTCGTTTGAACAGCCAGCTTGGTAAACCATGGGTATTATTCAAAGCCGTTTGAAACTCAGTTGTTTCACGTGAAACACGACGAAGGATGGCATTGACCAAACCACTCATCGGTTCAAAACCTAATTGCTTCGCTGCATTGACAGTTTCTGAAATCGCCGCATGTGCAGGAATACGGGTGCATAAAATCTGGTATAAACCCAAATATAAGCAACTTTCTAGTGCCTCATTGTCTAACGGTTTTGTGAGCAAGGGTAAGGTAATTGCTTTTAAAGAATACCACTGACGTAAACAGCCCAAAGTAAGCTCATGGTATAAACCACGATCACGTTCAGAAACAATATTGATATGTTGGTTTAAAACGGAAGCCAAAGACTGTCCATTTTGAACAGCTAAAAGTGTTTTAACCACTTGTGCGCGCAAATTCAAATTTTTTGCAGATGATTGAATTTGGCTCATGCGAATATATTTCCTACTGAAAGTTTATGGCTTTGTATAATTTGTACAGGGTTAATGGCTTTGCCACCTGGCCATTGTAGGCTAGTCAGACAAATCACACCATCTCCACACAGCACATGTACACCTTGTTTGTTCATTTCGATAATGGTTCCGGGTGCTTCGCCATTGGCTGTAAGGTCTGAAATTTGAGAATTCCACACACGTAAATTATTGCTTTCATCTATTGGTGTAAATGCGACTGGCCAAGGATTGAATGCCCGAATATTGCGATCAAGTTCAACTGCTGATTTAGTCCAGTCAATTTGTGCTTCAGCTTTTGTGAGTTTATGTGCATATACCGTAAATTGTTCATCTTGCACTTCACGTGCATCTAAATATTGTTGTAATTTTTGTTCTGACTCTAATACTACACAAATTGCTTCAGCACCTTGGAGCGCAAGTTTGTCATATAAAGTCGCTGAGGTTTCTTGTGCAGTGATTGGACACACTGTTTTAAAGATCATATCGCCTGTATCTAGTCCAGCCGCCATTTTCATGATCGTTACTCCGGTTTCAGTGTCACCCGTTGCAATGGCACGCTGAATCGGAGCAGCACCACGCCAACGTGGTAGCAAAGAACCATGAATATTTAAACAACCATAGCGCGGTGTATCTAATACGGCCTGAGGCAAAATTAAACCATAAGCCGCAACCACCATTACATCTGCACCCAAAGCTGCTAATTCTTGTTGAGCTGTTAAGCCTTCGTCTGTTGATGCTTTGAAATGAAGTGGTTGATAGACGGGTAAGTTATTTGCGAGCGCAAGTTGTTTCACGGCTGAAGCTGTCAATTTTTGTCCACGACCTGATTTACGGTCAGGTTGAGTATACACAGCCACAATTTCGTGATCAGTTTCAATGAGTGCTGCTAAAGCAGAAGCTGCAAATTCGGGTGTACCTGCAAAAATGATCTTCAAAGGTTATGCTCAGATTAAATTTTAAATTGAATTATAGCAAACCTGATTATACGGTGGCGTTTTCAAATGAAAATACGGCTTTTTCTATGTAAAAAATAAAATACGATCAATTGTATATTTTGTTCTGATCACCTATCTGGTTTGGAAATAGTCAGAAGATGTCTTTTACAGCACTCTTAAAATTCGCGTAAATCTAAATTAACCAACATTCATTTTTAAAATAAATATCACTTTTTTATATAAAATTTTTCACTTTAAATTGATAGAAATAGGTCTTATTTTTAACTTAATCTAAACAAACAGATGATTTGGAGATTTAAACTAGAATTATTGTGACCTATTACGCAATAAAAAATTGTTAACTGAATAAGCATAGGCAGTTAATCGAAATTTAACAATATGTCAAATGTAAACTAAGTCTCACATTATTTTGTTAAATGTGACAAATTTTGTCACATGCTCAATTTAAGAACAATATGTATTTAATAAATCTTAATGTTTTTTGATTGGTGTATAAATTGCTGATTTATAGGTATAAAAATTATAAAATGTGTGATTATTTTGCTTTTTATTTAAAAGTTTAGACCATGTGTTTAAAAAAACAAAATAAGTGAAATATATCTCAATTTTTCTATTGCTTTAAATGTATGTAAATTGTTAAATAAAAAAAATTGTACATTTTATATGCGTTATTGATGCGAAATCAGCGGCTGTAATGCACCTCCTAAAGGAAAAGTAATATGAATAAGATCTACAAAGTGATTTGGAATGCGACTTTGTCGGCATGGGTTGCAGTTTCTGAATTGGCAAAAGGGAAAACCAAGTCATCTAAAGTAACGGGAATTGTCGGGGCAGCAACAGTTAGCTTGATGATCACTTTTTCATCCGATGTAACTGCGAATGTTATAAACACAGATTCAAATAATTGTATAACTGGCTCTAATGGGATTGTCGGTACTATAAACCCTGGAACGACTGGTGGCCAGGCAACGGATGGTTCTGGTACATACTCTACTGTTGCTGGTTGTAATGCTAAAGGTAATGGTCTTTCGGCTGTAACTGCATATGGAGCGTTTTCAGAAGTTACAGGTAATGCAGGAACAGCTATCGGTCATAATAGCCAAGCTAATGCTTTTGGCACGGCTGTGGGTGTAGAGAGTCGAGCAACAGGGGTAGGTAGTACTGCACTTGGTGAAGGCAGCCAGTCAACAGGACAAAATGCTGTAGCATTAGGTGGAACGGCTACAGGTACTGCTAATGGAAATGTTTTATCAGTTGCAAATGCTGTTACCGCTTCTGGTAGTGGTGCTGTGGCTATTGGTGGTAATGCGGTTAAAGGTGCGCAGTCTGCTGGAACTGATGCTGTTGCAATAGGTGCACAGTCTGCAGTCTCAACGGCAGGAACAGGTGCAGTTGCTTTAGGTGCAAGAACGAATGCAACTGCGAGTGGCGCTGTTGCTATAGGTGATGGGGCAAATGCATCTATTGCTGGTAGTACAGCACTGGGAGCAAGTACGACAACATCAGCATCCGTAAACAGCACCGCTCAAACGATTAATGGTAAATCTTACACTGCAACGGGTACAGCGAGCACAGGTGTTGTGAGCGTTGGTTCAAGTACAATAAAAAGACAAATACAAAATGTCGCAGCGGGTCAGGTTACAGCGTCTAGTACCGATGCAATTAACGGTAGCCAATTATTTAATACCAATACTGAGTTGGCCAAGGTAGCAACAGATACAGCGACGGCTTTAGGTGGTGGGGCTACAGCGGGTACAACGGCAGGCGGTATTACTGCTCCAAGTTATACAATCACCAAAACAGATGCATCAACAACAACAGTTAATAATGTTGGTGCTGCAGTGAGTGCATTAAATGCTGAAGTGGTTAAACCAATTACATTTACAGGAACAACTGGAACAACGAGCCAGAAATTAGGTTCATCTGTTGCAGTGATTGGGGATAGTAAAAATATTTCTACAGCGGTTACAGCAAACCAAATTAAAGTTTCGATTTCTGACAATCCTACATTCACATCAGTTACAACAGGCAATACTGTTCTTAACAATGCAGGTGTTACAGCAGATCAGGTTGCAGTTGGTGGCGTTGTTATCAATAAAACAACAGGTATTAATGCCGGTGGGTTAGCGATTACCAATGTTGCTGCACCAACAGCAGGTACGGATGCGACAAATAAGACTTATGTTGACTCTAAAGCTGCAGCATCAAAAACTGAAGTTGCAGGTGGAAGCAATATAGCAGGGGTTGCAAAAACTACAGGTGCAAATGGTCAAGATGTTTATACGGTTAATGCCAATGGTACCACCGCATCAGCAGGCTCATCAGCTGTCACAGTGACTGCGGGAACTAAAGATGCAAATAACGTTACTGACTATAAAGTTGACCTTGCAACAAGCACCAAAACAGATATTCAAAAAGGTGTAGATGCGAAGACAGCTGTTGATAATACTGGCTTAACCTTTAAAGGTGATACCGCAGCGACAAGCACTACGAAGAAATTAGGTGATACGGTTTCCATCACTGGTGATACGAACATTAGTACAGTCGCGACAGCGAATGGTGTACAAGTTAAGTTAAATCCAAACTTAGATTTAGGCGCAGCTGGTAGCGTTAAAACGGGTAATACCACTATTAACAATGCAGGTGTTACAGCAGATCAGGTTGCAGTTGGTGGCGTTGTTATCAATAAAACAACAGGTATTAATGCCGGTGGGTTAGCGATTACCAATGTTGCTGCACCAACAGCAGGTACGGATGCGACAAATAAGACTTATGTTGACTCTAAAGCTGCAGCATCAAAAACTGAAGTTGCAGGTGGAAGCAATATAGCAGGGGTTGCAAAAACTACAGGTGCAAATGGTCAAGATGTTTATACGGTTAATGCCAATGGTACCACCGCATCAGCAGGCTCATCAGCTGTCACAGTGACTGCGGGAACTAAAGATGCAAATAACGTTACTGACTATAAAGTAGATCTTGCAGCAGCGACTAAAACAGATATTGCTAAAGGTGTTGCAGCGAAAGCAGCAGTTGATAATACAGGCTTAACCTTTAAAGGTGATACCGCAGCGACAAGCACTACGAAGAAATTAGGTGATACGGTTTCTATCTCTGGTGACACGAATATTAGTACAGTTGCAACTACCGATGGCGTACAGGTTAAGTTAAATCCAAACTTAGATTTAGGCGCAGCTGGCAGTGTCACTACAGGCAATTCTAAATTAGATAACAGTGGATTGACGATTACAGGTGGTCCAAGCGTTACGAGCAGCGGTATTAATGCAGGTAATAAGACCATTACCAATGTTGCTGCGCCAACAAACAATACAGATGCAGCCAATAAAAAATATGTAGATGATGCTGGTGCAACATTGACAAACTTGGGCTTTGGTTTAAAAGCGCAAGACGGTACGACTGTTAACAAGAAGTTAGGTGAAGCGGTTGATATAGTCGGTTCAAACAGCAATATCACGACTAAAGTAAATGCAGGTAAAGTCGAAGTTGCGTTATCGAATGCATTGGACTTAGGCGCAGCTGGTAGTGTTACTACAGGTGCAACGGTTATTAACAATGCAGGGATTACAGCAAATAAAGTAACAGTCAACAATGCACCAACAGCAGGTACAGATGCGACCAATAAAACCTATGTTGACTCTAAATCTGCGGCATCAAAAACTGAAGTTGCAGGTGGAAGCAATATAGCAGGGGTTGCAAAAACTACAGGTGCAAATGGTCAAGATGTTTATACGGTTAATGCCAATGGTACTACCGCATCAGCAGGCTCATCAGCTGTCACAGTGACTGCGGGAACTAAAGATGCAAATAACGTTACTGACTATAAAGTAGATCTTGCAGCAGCGACTAAAACAGATATTGCTAAAGGTGTTGCAGCGAAAGCAGCAGTTGATAATACAGGCTTAACCTTTAAAGGTGATACCGCAGCGACAAGCACTACGAAGAAATTAGGTGATACGGTTTCTATCTCTGGTGACACGAATATTAGTACAGTTGCAACTACCGATGGCGTACAGGTTAAGTTAAATCCAAACTTAGATTTAGGCGCAGCTGGCAGTGTCACTACAGGCAATTCTAAATTAGATAACAGTGGATTGACGATTACAGGTGGTCCAAGCGTTACGAGTACTGGTATTAATGCAGGTAATAAGACCATTACCAATGTTGCTGCGCCAACAAACAATACAGATGCAGCCAATAAAAAATATGTAGATGATGCTGGTGCAACATTGACAAACTTGGGCTTTGGTTTAAAAGCACAAGACGGTACGACTGTTAACAAGAAGTTAGGTGAAGCAGTTGAAGTTGTCGGTTCAAACAGCAATATCACGACTAAAGTAAATGCAGGTAAAGTGGAAGTTGCGTTATCGAATGCATTGGACTTAGGTACAGCTGGTAGTGTCACTACAGGTGCAACTGTTATTAATAATGCAGGGATTACTGCAAACAAAGTAACAGTTAACAATGCCCCAACAGCAGGTACAGATGCGACCAATAAAACCTATGTTGACTCTAAAGCTGCGGCATCAAAAACTGAAGTTGCAGGTGGAAGCAATATAGCAGGGGTCGCAAAAACTACAGGTGCAAATGGTCAAGATGTTTATACGGTTAATGCCAATGGTACCACCGCATCAGCAGGTTCATCAGCTGTCACAGTAACTGCGGGAACTAAAGATGCAAACAATGTTACTGACTATAAAGTTGACCTTGCAACAAGCACTAAAACAGATATTCAAAAAGGTGTAGATGCGAAGACAGCGGTTGATAATACTGGGTTAACCTTTAAAGGTGATACCGCAGCGACGAGCACAACTAAAAAATTAGGTGATACGGTTTCTATCTCTGGTGACACGAATATTAGTACAGTTGCAACTACCGATGGCGTACAGGTTAAGTTAAATCCAAACTTAGATTTAGGCGCAGCTGGCAGTGTCACTACAGGCAATTCTAAATTAGATAACAGTGGATTGACGATTACAGGTGGTCCAAGCGTTACGAGTACTGGTATTAATGCAGGTAATAAGACCATTACCAATGTTGCTGCGCCAACAAACAATACAGATGCAGCCAATAAAAAATATGTAGATGATGCTGGTGCAACATTGACAAACTTGGGCTTTGGTTTAAAAGCACAAGACGGTACGACTGTTAACAAGAAGTTAGGTGAAGCAGTTGAAGTTGTCGGTTCAAACAGCAATATCACGACTAAAGTAAATGCAGGTAAAGTGGAAGTTGCGTTATCGAATGCATTGGACTTAGGTACAGCTGGTAGTGTCACTACAGGTGCAACTGTTATTAATAATGCAGGGATTACTGCAAACAAAGTAACAGTTAACAATGCCCCAACAGCAGGTACAGATGCGACCAATAAAACCTATGTTGACTCTAAAGCTGCGGCATCAAAAACTGAAGTTGCAGGTGGAAGCAATATAGCAGGGGTCGCAAAAACTACAGGTGCAAATGGTCAAGATGTTTATACGGTTAATGCCAATGGTACCACCGCATCAGCAGGTTCATCAGCTGTCACAGTAACTGCGGGAACTAAAGATGCAAACAATGTTACTGACTATAAAGTTGACCTTGCAACAAGCACTAAAACAGATATTCAAAAAGGTGTAGATGCGAAGACAGCGGTTGATAATACTGGGTTAACCTTTAAAGGTGATACCGCAGCGACGAGCACAACTAAAAAATTAGGTGATACAGTTTCCATCACTGGTGATACGAACATTAGTACAGTTGCGACTACTGATGGCGTACAAGTTAAGTTAAATCCAAACTTAGACTTAGGTACAGCTGGTAGTGTTAAAACTGGTAATACCACTATTAATAATGCAGGTGTTACAGCTGACCAAGTTACAGTTGGTGGTGTTGTTATTAACAACACAACAGGTATTAATGCTGGTGGTAAAGCAATTACCAATGTTGCTGCGCCAACAAACAATACAGATGCAGCCAATAAAAAGTATGTAGATGATGCTGGTTCAACATTGACGAACTTGGGCTTTGGTTTAAAAGCGCAAGACGGTACGACTGTTAACAAGAAGTTAGGTGAAGCGGTTGATATAGTCGGTTCAAACAGCAATATCACGACTAAAGTAAATGCAGGTAAAGTCGAAGTTGCGTTATCGAATGCATTGGACTTAGGCGCAGCTGGTAGTGTTACTACAGGTGCAACGGTTATTAACAATGCAGGGATTACAGCAAATAAAGTAACAGTCAACAATGCACCAACAGCAGGTACAGATGCGACCAATAAAACCTATGTTGACTCTAAATCTGCGGCATCAAAAACTGAAGTTGCAGGTGGAAGCAATATAGCAGGGGTTGCAAAAACTACAGGTGCAAATGGTCAAGATGTTTATACGGTTAATGCCAATGGTACCACCGCATCAGCAGGTTCATCAGCTGTCACAGTAACTGCGGGAACAAAAGATGCAAATAACGTTACTGACTATAAAGTAGATCTTGCAACAAGCACTAAAACAGATATTCAAAAAGGTGTAGATGCGAAGACAGCTGTTGATAATACAGGCTTAACCTTTAAAGGTGATACCGCAGCGACAAGCGCTACTAAGAAATTAGGTGATACGGTTTCCATTACTGGTGACATGAATATTAGTACAGTTGCGACCACCGATGGCGTACAGGTTAAGTTAAATCCAAACTTAGACCTAGGCGCAGCTGGCAGTGTCATTACAGGCAATAGCAAGTTAGATAACAGTGGATTGACGATTACAGGTGGTCCAAGTGTTACGAGCAGCGGTATTAATGCAGCGAACAAGAATATCAGTAATGTTGCTGATGCAACTACAGATGATCAAGCGGTGAATAAAGGTCAGTTAGATGCAGCAACTACAGCATCAAGCAGTAAGACCGATGCTTTAGGTAATAGCACTGCAACGAACTTGGGCGGTGGATCAAAATATGACAACAGCACAGGTGCAATCAGTGCGCCAAGCTATGTCACCACTAAAACTGATGGCACGACCACAACAGCGAACAACGTGGGTGATGCGTTAAGCAACCTCAACACTGAAGTGGTTAAACCAGTGACCTTCACGGGTAACAGTGGCACAGTTGATCGTAAACTTGGAGAGACGCTGAACATTACAGGTGGCTTAACAGGCGCAGGTTCGAACAGCAACATCAAGACAGTGATCACTGGCAATACGCTAGATATCCAGTTGGCAGATGCACCAGTATTTGCAGGCAAAGTGAAAGCAAATGGTTTAGATGCGAATGGCAACAAAGTTGAGAACGTAGCCGATGCGACAGCAGCAAGCGATGCAGTGAATAAAGGTCAGTTGGATGCAGCGACTACAGCATCAAGCAGCAAGACCGATACTTTGGGTAATAGCACTGCAACCAACTTAGGTGGTGGATCAAAATATGACAACAGCACAGGTGCAATCAGCGCACCAAGCTATGTCACCACTAAAACTGATGGTACAACCACAACAGCGAACAACGTGGGTGATGCGTTAAGCAACCTCAACACTGAAGTGGTTAAACCAGTGACCTTCACGGGTAACAGTGGCACAGTTGATCGTAAACTTGGAGAGACGCTGAACATTACAGGTGGCTTAACAGGCGCAGGTTCGAACAGCAACATCAAGACAGTGATCACTGGCAATACGCTAGATATCCAGTTGGCAGATGCACCAGTATTTGCAGGCAAAGTGAAAGCAAATGGTTTAGATGTGAATGGCAACAAAGTTGAGAACGTAGCCGATGCGACAGCAGCAAGCGATGCAGTGAATAAAGGTCAGTTGGATGCAGCGACTACAGCATCAAGCAGCAAGACCGATACTTTGGGTAATAGCACTGCAACCAACTTAGGTGGTGGATCAAAATATGACAACAGCACAGGTGCAATCAGCGCACCAAGCTATGTCACCACTAAAACTGATGGTACAACCACAACAGCGAACAACGTGGGTGATGCGTTAAGCAACCTCAACACTGAAGTGGTTAAACCAGTGACCTTCACGGGTAACAGTGGCACAGTTGATCGTAAACTTGGAGAGACGCTGAACATTACAGGTGGCTTAACAGGCGCAGGTTCGAACAGCAACATCAAGACAGTGATCACTGGCAATACGCTAGATATCCAGTTGGCAGATGCACCAGTATTTGCAGGCAAAGTGAAAGCAAATGGTTTAGATGCAAATGGCAACAAAGTTGAAAATGTAGCAGATGCGACAGCAGCAAGTGATGCGGTGAACAAAGGTCAGTTGGATGCAGCAACTACAGCATCAAGCAGCAAGACCGATGCTTTGGGTAATAGCACTGCAACCAACTTAGGTGGTGGATCAAAATATGACAACAGCACAGGTGCAATCAGTGCGCCAAGCTATGTCACCACTAAAACTGATGGTACAACCACAACAGCGAACAACGTGGGTGATGCGTTAAGCAACCTCAACACTGAAGTGGTTAAACCAGTGACCTTCACGGGTAACAGTGGCACAGTTGATCGTAAACTTGGAGAGACGCTGAACATTACAGGTGGCTTAACAGGCGCAGGTTCGAACAGCAACATCAAGACAGTGATCACTGGCAATACGCTAGATATCCAGTTGGCAGATGCACCAGTATTTGCAGGCAAAGTGAAAGCAAATGGTTTAGATGCAAATGGCAACAAAGTTGAAAATGTAGCAGATGCGACAGCAGCAAGTGATGCGGTGAACAAAGGTCAGTTGGATGCAGCAACTACAGCATCAAGCAGCAAGACCGATGCTTTAGGTAATAGCACTGCGACGAACTTGGGCGGTGGATCAAAATATGACAACAGCACAGGTGCAATCAGCGCACCAAGCTATGTCACCACAAAAACTGATGGCACGACCACAACAGCGAACAACGTGGGTGATGCATTAACGAACCTCAACACTGAAGTGGTTAAACCAGTGACCTTCACGGGTAACAGTGGCACAGTTGATCGTAAACTTGGAGAGACGCTGAACATTACAGGTGGCTTAACAGGCGCAGGTTCGAACAGCAACATCAAGACAGTGATCACTGGCAATACGCTAGATATCCAGTTGGCAGATGCACCAGTATTTGCAGGCAAAGTGAAAGCAAATGGTTTAGATGCAAATGGCAACAAAGTTGAGAACGTAGCCGATGCGACAGCAGCAAGCGATGCAGTGAATAAAGGTCAGTTGGATGCAGCGACTACAGCATCAAGCAGCAAGACCGATACTTTGGGTAATAGCACTGCAACCAACTTAGGTGGTGGATCAAAATATGACAACAGCACAGGTGCAATCAGTGCGCCAAGCTATGTCACCACTAAAACTGATGGTACAACCACAACAGCGAACAACGTGGGTGATGCGTTAAGCAACCTCAACACTGAAGTGGTTAAACCAGTGACCTTCACGGGTAACAGTGGCACAGTTGATCGTAAACTTGGAGAGACGCTGAACATTACAGGTGGCTTAACAGGCGCAGGTTCGAACAGCAACATCAAGACAGTGATCACTGGCAATACGCTAGATATCCAGTTGGCAGATGCACCAGTATTTGCAGGCAAAGTGAAAGCAAATGGTTTAGATGCAAATGGCAACAAAGTTGAAAATGTAGCAGATGCGACAGCAGCAAGTGATGCGGTGAACAAAGGTCAGTTGGATGCAGCAACTACAGCATCAAGCAGTAAGACCGATGCTTTGGGTAATAGCACTGCAACCAACTTAGGTGGTGGATCAAAATATGACAACAGCACAGGTGCAATCAGTGCGCCAAGCTATGTCACCACTAAAACTGATGGTACAACCACAACAGCGAACAACGTGGGTGATGCGTTAAGCAACCTCAACACTGAAGTGGTTAAACCAGTGACCTTCACGGGTAACAGTGGCACAGTTGATCGTAAACTTGGAGAGACGCTGAACATTACAGGTGGCTTAACAGGCGCAGGTTCGAACAGCAACATCAAGACAGTGATCACTGGCAATACGCTAGATATCCAGTTGGCAGATGCACCAGTATTTGCAGGCAAAGTGAAAGCAAATGGTTTAGATGCAAATGGCAACAAAGTTGAGAACGTAGCCGATGCGACAGCAGCAAGCGATGCAGTGAATAAAGGTCAGTTGGATGCAGCGACTACAGCATCAAGCAGCAAGACCGATACTTTGGGTAATAGCACTGCAACCAACTTAGGTGGTGGATCAAAATATGACAACAGCACAGGTGCAATCAGCGCACCAAGCTATGTCACCACAAAAACTGATGGCACGACCACAACAGCGAACAACGTGGGTGATGCGTTAAGCAACCTCAACACTGAAGTGGTTAAACCAGTGACCTTCACGGGTAACAGTGGCACAGTTGATCGTAAACTTGGAGAGACGCTGAACATTACAGGTGGCTTAACAGGCGCAGGTTCGAACAGCAACATCAAGACAGTGATCACTGGCAATACGCTAGATATCCAGTTGGCAGATGCACCAGTATTTGCAGGCAAAGTGAAAGCAAATGGTTTAGATGCAAATGGCAACAAAGTTGAAAATGTAGCAGATGCGACAGCAGCAAGTGATGCGGTCAACAAAGGTCAGTTGGATAGCTTAAGTACAGGTCTTACTAATACTGGCTTTGGCTTAAAAGCAGCAGACGGCAATACAGTTAACAAGAAGTTAGGCGAAGCGGTTGAAGTTGTCGGTGCAGATAGCAACATCACTACGAAGGTTGCAAATGGTCAAGTTGCGATTGAGTTAAATAAAAACCTCAATAACTTAACCGGCATTACAGTGAACGATGGAACCAATGGTACAAATGGTTCTACAGTGATCGGTAAAGATGGTATTTCGGTTAAAGATGGTTCAGGCAATACCATTGCAGGTGTAGATAACACAGCGTTGACAGTGAAAGATGGTAGTGGCAACACAGAAACCAGCATTAACAAAGCGATCAATACTCTTAATGCATCGCAAGGTGAAACTGATAAGTTTGCAGTGAAGTACGACAAGAATGCTGATGGTAGTGCAAACTACGATAGCGTAACCCTTGCAGGTACAGGTGGAACAACAATCACCAATGTTAAAGCAGGCGCTATTAACGCAACATCAACTGATGCGATCAACGGTAGTCAATTGTATGATGTTGGTAATAGTCTGAAAAATGCAATTGGCGGTTTGACCACGAGAGATGCAACGACTGGTATCATTACGACAAGCAACATTGGTGGCACGGGTTCAAACACAATTGATGGTGCAATCAACAGCATTAAAGATTCAGCAACCAAAGCGAAGACCACAGTTACGGCTGGAGACAACGTTGTTGTGACTGCTGGTACCAATGCAGATGGTTCAAGTAATTATCAAGTTGCGACAGCGAAAGACGTAAACTTCGACAAAGTGACAGTAGGTAATGTTGTTGTAAATAAAGCCAGCAATACAATCGAAGGCTTAAGTAATACTGACTTAAGAGCAAGTGATTTTGCAACTAAAGGTAGAGCAGCGACTGAAGAGCAATTGAAGCAAGCTGTGACGAAAAACATCACTGAAGTTGTAGATGGTAATGGCAACAAAGTGAATATTATTGATCAAGTTGTAAATACGAAACCTGACAATAAGAACCAAGATTCATTGTTCTTAACTTATGATAAGCAAGGTCAAGAAACCACAGATCGCTTGACGATTGGTCAAACAGTACAGAAGATGAATACTGATGGTATTAAGTTCTTCCATACCAATGCCGATATGTCGAAAGGTGATTTAGGTACAACCAATGACTCAAGTGCGGGTGGTTTAAACTCTACAGCGATTGGTGTAAATGCAATTGTGGCAACGGGTGCAGATAGTGCTGTTGCATTAGGTCACAATACAAAAGCTGAGGGCAAACAATCCATTGCTATTGGTCAAGGTGCTGAGGCATTAGGTACACAATCAATCAGTATTGGTACGGGCAATAAAGTGAAAGGCAACCATTCTGGTGCGATTGGTGACCCGACCATTGTGGATGGTGCGAACAGTTATTCTGTAGGTAATAATAACCAAGTGCTTACAGATGATACGTTTGTACTTGGAAACAATGTGACCAAAACAGTTGCTGGTTCAGTTGTGTTAGGCAATGGCTCAGCGGCGACAACTGGTGCAGGTGTTGCAGGTTATGCGCTGTCAGTTGCAACAAGTGCAGACAAAACAGCGATTAGCAATACAACATCAACAACTGGTGCAGTAGCAGTTGGTGATGCGGCAAGCGGTATTTATCGTCAAATTACAGGTGTTGCAGCGGGTAGCGCAGATGCTGATGCTGTAAACGTAGCGCAGTTAAAAGCTGTTGGTAACCAAGTTGTTACCACTCAAAACGCACTTGTAAATGGTTTGGGCGGTAATGCGAAGGTCAATGCTGATGGCACCATTACTGGGCCAACCTATAATGTTGCACAAGGTAATCAGTCCAATGTTGGTGATGCTTTAACAGCATTGGATAAAGCCATTGGTTCTGCAGCAACAACATCTAAAACGACTGTTTCTAATGGTCAGAATATTGTTGTGAATAAGAGCAAAAATGCTGATGGTTCAGACAACTATGAAGTATCAACAGCAAAAGATTTAACAGTTGATTCTGTGAAAGCAGGTGATACGGTTCTCAATAATGCTGGAATCTCAATTGGTAATAATGCGGTTGTGATAAACAACACAGGATTAACCATTGCCGGTGGACCAAGTGTAACGGTGGCAGGTATTAACGCGGGTAATAAAACAATTACCAACGTGGCAAATGCTGTAAATGCTACAGATGCAGTCAATAAAGGGCAGTTAGATAGCGCAATTGGCACTGTGAATAACAATGTCAATGAGCTTGCCAATAATGCCGTTAAATATGACGATGCATCAAAAGATAAGATCACACTTGGTGGTGGTACAAATGGTACAACCATTAGCAATGTAAAAGATGGTGCAGTCACTCAAGGTTCTAAAGATGCTGTAAATGGCGGTCAATTGTGGAATGTTCAGCAACAAGTTGATCAAAACTCAACGGATATCAGCAATATCAAAAATGATATTAACAATGGTACTGTCGGCTTAGTTCAACAAGCAGGTAAAGACGCAACAGTTACAGTTGCGAAAGATACTGGTGGTACAAGTGTGAGTGTGGCGGGTACAGATGGCAACCGCGTTGTGACAGGTGTTAAAGATGGCGCAGTCAATGCAACATCAAAAGATGCAGTCAACGGCAGCCAATTGAACACGACCAACCAAGCAGTTGTGAATTATCTTGGCGGTGGTGCTGGCTATGACAACATTACGGGTAGCTTCACTGCACCAACTTACAATGTAGGTGATTCTAAGTATAACAATGTCGGTGGTGCAATCGATGCATTGAACCAAGCGGATCAAGCATTGAATAACAAAATTGACAATGTCAGCAACAAGTTAGACAACGCTTTCCGTATTACCAATAACAGGATTGATGATGTAGAGAAAAAAGCCAATGCGGGTATTGCAGCAGCAATGGCACTTGAATCAGCACCATATATTCCTGGTAAATATACCTATGCTGCAGGTGCGGCATACCATGGTGGTGAGAATGCGGTAGGTGTGACGCTACGTAAAACTGCAGATAATGGACGTTGGTCGATTACAGGTGGTGTTGCAGCAGCATCTCAAGGCGACCCAAGTGTTCGTATCGGTATCAGTGGTGTAATTGACTAAATCACGAGACAAGGAAGATCGAACGGTCTTCCTTTTTCTTCACTAATTTTTAAGAGAGAAAAAATGAAAGCATTTAACAAAAAAATTATGTTTAGTGTATTCAGTGGTCTTGTGATGTCATTGAGTCATGCTGCTGAAGTTGAAACATCAAATATCCAAGAAATTCATTTTCCTGAAGTAAAAGACAGTTATTTAAAGCAAGTGAATCGTTATGAATATGATGACGTGGCACGTTTAGATAAAGGTTTAAGCAAAGATCAGATTCGCCATGTTTTGGGGAATCCACAATTTTCTGAGGGCCTTTTTGCTGTTAAAACTTGGAACTATGTATTGGATGTTCGAGAGCCGAGTTCCAATCAATATAAACGTTGTCAGTTACGCATAGACTTTGATAAGCACTACCGTTCAGAAAATCTATATTGGAAAGGTGAACAATGCCAAGGTCTGGTGGCTTGGGGCATCAATAACCAATCCGCGACAGAACAAACGGCTCTATCCGCTACAGGCCAATCAGCCAGTGTTTTATTCTATTTTGATCATTCAGGTAAAAGTGGGGTAAAAAATCCTGAAGTGATTAGCAAAATTGCTGATCAAATTAAGCAAACTGATGGGAATAGCAAGATTTTTGTTGCTGGTTATACTGACCGTTTAGGTTCATTTCCGTATAACCAACGTTTATCAGCGGCGAGAGCCAATACCGTTGTAGATTTATTGAAACAACAGGGTATTCCTGCGGATCAAATTCAATTTTCAGCAGAAAATAAAACGGATGTGTATCAGAAATGCAATGGAATGAACAAAAAAATTCAATTGGTTGAGTGTTTAGCACCTAATCGCCGAGTAAACATCACTTGGTAAAACTGAATGCATAATCAAATACCTTCAGTTTAAAAGAAGGTGTTTATTCTTCAAATAGATTGAACCTTATTGCATACCAACGCCCGATGAAATTTATCGGGCGTTTTAAATTATTTACTGTTCTGGTTTATTTTGAATAAATCATACATCACCAAATGATATCGATTACCAAGTTAACCGAACAGAAGCATCAGCAAAAAAACATTTTAATTAAACAGAAATAATCTGTTTGAAAGTGAATAAACGAGGATCGTTTAGAGAGCTTTTATAAAATAAAATTTAGTGAATTTTGTTAAATGATAAATATTTTTTATTAAAAAATAAAAAATTATTCATAGAAGTTTTGTGTCTTATCCAACACGATAGCGTTATATTAAATTCTAATGTTTTATTTATCTATAAAGCTTGTTGGAATATCAATAGACACGTCTTGTTTAAAAAAAGATCATGCTTAAGATCATTGGTTATATGCTAAGTTATAGTATGATGTGTTCATATTTCGACTGATTTATTGCTATATCATCAGTTCTATTTAGCCAGAGTGAATTGATATTCATTTCAAGCTCAAACAATGTTGGAAATACAAATGCCTGACTATCGTTCAAAAACATCGACACATGGAAGAAATATGGCTGGTGCACGTGGCTTATGGCGTGCAACAGGAATGAAAGATGAAGATTTTGGTAAACCGATTATTGCGGTAGTCAACTCATTTACTCAGTTTGTCCCTGGTCATGTGCATTTAAAAGACTTAGGTCAGCTGGTTGCTGAACAGATTCAAGCAGCGGGTGGTGTGGCAAAAGAATTCAATACGATTGCAGTCGATGATGGTATTGCAATGGGGCATGATGGCATGCTGTATTCATTGCCTTCGCGTGATTTGATTGCAGATTCTGTTGAATACATGGTCAATGCGCATTGTGCAGATGCCATGGTGTGTATTTCTAACTGCGACAAAATCACACCAGGGATGTTAATGGCGGCAATGCGTCTGAACATTCCTGTGGTATTTGTTTCTGGCGGTCCAATGGAAGCGGGTAAAGTTAAAATCCGTGGTACAGAACATGCGATTGATCTCGTTGATGCGATGGTGGTTGCTGCTGATGATAGTTTTACCGATGAAGAAGTAAAACAATATGAGCGTTCAGCTTGCCCAACTTGTGGTTCATGTTCAGGTATGTTTACAGCCAACTCAATGAACTGTTTGACAGAAGCCCTTGGTTTATCTTTACCGGGTAATGGTTCAACTTTAGCAACCCATGCAAATCGTCAAAAATTATTTGAAAAAGCCGGTCAATTGATTGTTAAGTTGGCAAAACGCCATTATGAGCAAGATGACTACACCATATTACCGCGTTCAATTGCGACCAAAGCATCTTATGAAAATGCGATGACGCTAGATATTGCAATGGGTGGTTCAACCAATACCGTATTGCATTTATTGGCCGCGGCACATGAAGCAGGCGTTGATTTTACCATGGACGATATTGATCGTTTATCGCGTAAAGTGCCTGTGTTGTGTAAAGTTGCCCCTGCAAAACAAGATGTCCATATGGAAGATGTCCATCGTGCGGGCGGTATCATGTCAATTCTAGGTGAATTGGATCGTGCAGGCCTATTGGATACATCAGTCTATACCGTACACGAAAATACGTTGAAAGATGCCTTAGATAAATGGGATATTATTCGTACCGAAGATCCAGAGGTTTACGAGTTCTTCCGTTCAGCACCAGGCGGTGTTCCGACTCAAACAGCATTTTCACAAAACCGTTATTATCAAACTTTAGATGGTAACCGTGAAAAAGGTGTGATCCGTAATGCTGAACATGCATTCTCTAAAGACGGTGGCTTGGCTGTACTGTACGGAAACATCGCTGTGGACGGTTGTATTGTAAAAACTGCGGGTGTAGATGATTCGATCCTGAAATTTAATGGTACGGCTCGTGTCTTTGAAAGCCAAGATGCTGCTGTAGATTCAATTCTTGGTCATGAAATCAAAGCTGGTGATGTGGTTGTCATCCGTTATGAAGGTCCTCGTGGTGGTCCGGGTATGCAAGAAATGCTTTATCCAACCAGCTATCTAAAATCGAAAGGCTTAGGTAAAGAATGTGCTTTACTTACAGATGGTCGTTTCTCTGGTGGTTCTTCAGGTCTTTCCATTGGTCACGTATCGCCAGAAGCTGCTGAGGGTGGTGTTATTGGATTGGTTGAAGATGGCGATTTGATTGAAATCGATATTCCAAATCGTACAATTCATCTCGCTGTTGATGATGCAACCTTAGCTGCACGCCGTAAGGTTCAAGACGAAAAAGGTTGGCAGCCAGCTGAAGAACGTCCACGTAAGGTTTCAAAAGCATTAAAAGCTTATGCTATGCATACCACCAGTGCGTCGAAAGGTGCGGTGCGTGAAATCTAAGCGTTAAAATAAGATTCCCAAACAAAATAAAAGCACTCATGGATTGGGTGCTTTTTATTGCATTGACCTAACGATTTAAATTTTATCGAGTTTTGGGATATTGATCATTCAGATTCAAATTGTTATAAGTTTTGTTATGACTGGTTAGAATTAATTTTCTCAGCATCACCCGTGAATGAATGGTATGCTTGAGCGAGTTTCAATCAGATTTTCTTTTATTTTTCAGTGCTTATTTCGAGGCTCTACGCATGTCACTGTTACGCCGTTGGTTTGATCCAATCCGATCGAGTTGGTTTTACCAAAAGCCGATTCGTCAAGAGGTGTTATCTACGGAACAGGGACTGAGTATTTATCTGCGTTTAGATGATGTTTATAGCTATCTTGCTGTACAGCAACTGACCCAATTGGAAGATCTTTTAAGTGATGATTTAAAGCCACTTAAAGTGATTATTTCCAATACCGCAGCAGAACCCCCCAATGGCATGACCATAGAAGAATGGCGCAATTATAGTTTAGAAGACGCCAAAATCTTAGCCAATCAACATCGCTTTAGTTATGATGATGAAAAACCAGAACAACCGACTCAAGAAGCATTACAACAAGCGGAAACAATTCTTAGAAATACACCGCTAACCGGTCAAAATTTTCTTTATTTACTCGAAGATGTATTTCATATGCTGTGGCAGCAGCAGTATGGCAAATTGCGCACTTTATTCGTGATGGCCAGTCAGCATCAAAAACCACAGAATTTTCCAGAACGTGTGTTTGGTCAAAGTCCAATTTTAGAAAGCTATTTTGAATTTGGTGGACGTAAATATCATGCAGTGGATGATTTATTACGGTTAACTCGTCGTTTAAAACAACAAAAATTATTGATTGATAACCCTATTTTTCTGATCAATCACATTGAATGGCGTGAGCATTTGATGAGTGATGCAGAAGAGCTTGCTGAAATTCAGGCCATGCATCCTGAACTTGATTTATATATTGCCTTAGAAGACCCGATCAGTTGGTTATTATTGGCATATATCAAAGAAGAACTCGCAAATTATTATAATATTCAGTTGAACCTATTTCCGCTGAGTTATCACGGTAGGGACTTTTTTGACTGGAGTTTGGCGACCCGTCTTTCCAAGCGTTCAGAAGTGAAATTTACCCCGTTCTGTCGTCCGACTGCCGAAAGCACCTTAAATATGGCAAAGCTTTATTACAGCGTAGCAGAAGAGCAACGTGTAGATGTGATGTATGACATTTTACAGGCGGTTTGGACCAAGGGGCGTGATTTATCATTCAAGCCGCATTTACAGCAAATGCAACATGATTTAGGGATTGAAAATCTAACAGATATTGACGTTGAAGCTTTATTAACAGCCAACGATCAGCAATGTGCAGAGAAACATCAGCCTGATTTTCCTGTTTTAGAATTGCGTATTGAAGGAAAGCGTTACGTTTTTAATAGCCTATATCGGGTTTGGATGATTGAAAGTATTTTTAGTAATGTGTTAGAACAGAAGTATAAAGCCGAGAATGAGTTGGAACGCGCTCAACATCATATAGAAGCACAGGATGCAGAAAAAACAGATGATTAAAAAAGAGAAATGTGAATCATTAGAACAAGTACGTGATCGAATCGATCAGTTGGATCAGGAACTGATTGAGCTGATTGCAACCCGCCAATTTTATGTTGATCAAGCTGTCCGATTTAAACGTAATGTAGATGACGTACAGTCTCCAGAGCGTGTACAACAAGTGATTAATAAAGTACGTCAGAAAGCCATAGATGTTGGCACCAACCCTGATTTGGTGGAAATGCTCTATCGGGAAATGATCCAGCATTTTATCCAAAGAGAATTAAAAGAAATCCGTCCATAACGGTGATGTGATTTTAATTTTGCCCATAAAAATATTTATTTTAGAGAACGGTATGAAAAAAATTATTCTAATCTGCATCACAACAATGTTGAGTCAGTATGCACTTGCAGAAAATTGGAAATTTATTGTCAAAGATGAGGATGGTAGTTTTTATCTAGATACCGATCGTATTGTGAAAAAAGACAAAACGGTTAATTATTGGGCTAAGTTTGTTGCTGATGCAGACAGTGAAGAACTGGATATGAAAAAAGGTGACTATACACTTTCTCATAATTTAGACCAATGTGCTGATCGTACGACAAATATCACCTTGGTTGAAGATTATAAAAAAAATGGTCAATTGATCAATAGCGATCCACAAGATTCAGATCCAAGTGATATCGATGATGATGAAATTAATCTGGCATTTTTTAAAGCCGTGTGTAAATAGTTTCTAAATTGTTATTTATTTCAATACTTAAAGCATAATCAGCTTTAAGGCAATTCAGTCTAAGCTGCTTAAAATCCCTTTTATATAAAAGGGATTTTTTTATTGATCACTGTTAATTTATGGCCATCATACTATTTTAATTTAAGGCATTAGAATTTTTAAATCAGCCCTTTATATGCCCCATTCCAATTCTGCATTTGTGATTTTATTGATGACAGTTTGATATTCAAATTTTTTACATGCACACCATAATTGGATAAAATCTGAACCAAAATATTGTTTAAAGACTGCATGTTTTTCAAATAATTGCAGCGCTTCAAGCTGATGAGAGGGTAAGAAATGCTGTGAGTTAATCACTTTTACTTGTTGGATTGATTGAGGTAAATCCAGTGCTGCATGTAAGCCATGCAGTACCCCCGTCAGAATGGTTGCAACACACAAATAAGGGTTGACGTCTGCACCCGCAACACGATATTCCAAGCGTTGATTGTCCTGATCTGAACAGGGGATACGAATCGCAACATTGCGATTATTGAAGCCCCAATTGGCTTCGAGTGGAACATGATTGCCAAGTTGGAATCTACGAAATGCGTTAATATTGGGTGCTAAAATAGCCATGGATGCGGGCATTAAGTCAAGTAAACCTGCAATCACTTTATGCATGATGGGGTTTGGATTTTTCAACTGATCTATTTTAAAAAGATTGTCTTGCCATTGATTGCGTATGCTCATATGAAAGTGCATGCCACTGCCTGCTATTGCCATATTTGGTTTCGCCATAAAACTGGCTTTTAAACCATGTTGCATCGCAATTTGACGAATCATTCGTTTAATACTCATGATGTCATCACACAGTTTTAAAATGTTGTCACTGTGCTGAATATTTAATTCAAATTGTCCAGAAGCACTTTCAGCTACAACACCTGTTAAATTAATATCTTGTCGTTTTGCTTCTAATTCAATTTGTTGAATGACAGTTTGAAAATTATGCGGAGTATCGACATCGAAACATTGGGTAGAAAGCGGATCAGATTGGGGAGAAAACGGGGCATCTTGGATATTTTTAGACAAATAAAACTCGATTTCACCGGCCATCATTGGAAAATAGTGCATCTGATGCAGTGTCAATAAAATTCTTTTTAATATATTGCGAGGCTCAATCACACAATCTGAACCATCATCGGATTTCATGGTTAATAGCAGCTGGGCATGCTGATTGGGTTGATCTGCACAAGGCTTTAGACTGCCCAAGACGGGCATACATAAGCGATCGGGTTCGCCAATATATTTTCCCAGCCCACTTTCTTCAACCACTTGACCATCCAAGCTCATCGCATAAATAGACAACGGAAAATAACAGCCTTTCTGCAATTGGTGGAGGGCATTTACTTCAATACGCTTACCACGAAGATGACCATTGAGATCATGTAAGCAGATATCAATAAACTGGGTCTCTGGATAATCTTCTAAATATTGTTGAATTTCTTTGTTGAAATCATGCATGCCCTGATTTTCTAAGATCAGTGCTGTGGGGAATATTTTTGTAGAATTGGCAAGTGACATATTCATTGTGAATAAATCCAAATGGGGTAAAAAAATTATAGAAAGCTTGTTTGCTCTAGTAACGTAAAATGATCGTAAATTCTTTTCTTAGATACTTAGCCAAAACACTCAACATCAAGCCTCAATCATTGCTTGAGGCTCTATCCTAAAAACAGTGATATTTCAAAACAAAGCTTTGACGTAGCATTGCCTCAGAATATTGAGGTAAAATGACATGATGGGATTTGTAATTGGTGTATTTGCAATTGCAGGCATGATTAAAGGCACAATTGGTCTCGGCTTACCTGCCGTTTCAATGGGACTTTTAAGCCTTGTGATTAGCCCATTCCAAGCCGCAACTTTATTGATCATTCCATCTATGGTGACCAACTTTTGGCAATTGTTTGCTGAAGGTCATGTATGGCGGTTGGTTCGCCGTTTTTATCCCTTATTGTTGGGAATTATTATCGGTTCAATTTGGAGTATTTTCCCCACTTTAGGCCACTCTAGTGGTGGTTTTCATAGTGAAGCATTACTGGGTGGAATGCTGGCATTGTATGGACTCTATGGTTTATTTTCCAAACGTATGCCAAATCTTGCACCGCATGAAAAATGGCTTTCCCCAATCATTGGATATTTAGGCGGTGCTTTAACTGTTGCCACGGGAGTGGTGGTGATTCCTGTGGTCCCTTATTTACAATCTTTGCAGTTAAAGCGTGATGATTTGGTTCAATCTCTAGGTTTAGCTTTTACCGTTTCAACATTGTGTCTTGCTGTTTTCTTACATCAAAATCCTGTTGAAGATACGCCAATTGATTATCAGTTATCTCTTATTGCTTTGGTGCCTGCATTAATAGGAATGTGGGTGGGAACAAAAATTCGTTATCGTATTCCAGAGCAAAAATTTCGTAAAGTTTTCTTCTGTGGCTTGGTGATTTTTGGCTTATATTCGGTATTGCATCAATTTGGTGTGATCTAGTCTGAGGACAAATGGTCGTGTAATGGTTCTGTCCGCACATGTGAAGCTATGACCATATTGGGTAAACTGAAAAAATCAAAGCAGATGATAGCGATTTAGTTAATTTTAAAAATGAATATAAGCGTGGTACTTAAGTCTTTAAGCTAAAATCAGTTTCGATTTTTGTGAAATTAAAAATTGGGCAAAGTGTTGATATGCTGTTGGAAGTTCATCAAAATTTTGAGCAGCCAATTGTAGTTGGCGTTTTGCCCATTCTCCAACCAGCTCAATTTGATCAAATGCATACAGTTGATTGAGTCGCATTGCTGCCCGTTTGGGCATAATGGCAATGCCGACACCACTTGCAACCACTTGTGCGATCGCAGCAAAATTTGGCAATCTTAAACGATACTGAATTGCACAATTGAGCAATTTGGCTTGGTTTTCAATCGACTGCTGTAGAGAGTGATATTGCATTAAACCCACAAAGGCATAGTTCAGAGTATCGACCAGTCTGAGCTCTGTTCGCTGGCTTAATTCATGATTTGATGGACAAATCAGCACTAACGGATCATCTGAAAAGGCTAAAGTTTGTAATTGATGTGCATTAAAAAAGCTCGAAATTAAGCCGAGTTTTGCATTGCCTTTTTCAATGGTCTGAATAATTTCATTACTTTCAGCTTCCTGTAGATCAATCTGAATATGTGGGTTTTCAACTAAATACTGAGGAAGTAATAAAGGCAGATATTCACTTTGTGCAGATGAATTACACCACAAAGTCATCTGTGTGCTTAGACCTTTTGCGAAGGGTGACATCGCTTGTTCAAGCTGTTTACTGTGTTGTATTAGACGTAAAGCCTGTTCTACAAAAGTTTGACCTGCAATTGTGAGTTTGACCCCAGAGGCATGCCGGGTAAAAAGGCTTGTGGCATATTGTTGTTCGAGTTTTTTAATACGTTCACTGGCTGCCTGTAGTGAAATCGACGAGCGTTCTGCGCCTTTGGTGAGGCTTCCTGTGTCCACGATATTGATAAACAGTTGCAAATCGAAGAAGTCTAGGCGCATGCGAATCATAAAGAGCTGAAATGAGATCAAAGTATAGCTGAATAATCATACAAATATGCGATATCGTGTAGATTGTTTCAACGATGAGTAAGACGAGATTTAAATTGAAACAATGAAGGCTTGATCACGACGATATCGTACGATAGTCACTGGATATTTAAAGTGCTTGTATTGGAAAATATATAGGTTTGAAACATAAGTAACTTGATTGATATTGATCATATGCCTGACTTGCCCAATTTGAGTCTAAAACGCAAACCATTGATGAAATCTCAAAACACCCTAGAAAAGATGAAAATTCTAAGCGAGTAAAAAAAGTGAAAACGATTGGTTTATTAGGTGGAATGAGTTGGGAATCTACAGACTTGTACTATCAACAGCTGAATAAAAGCGTTCAACAAAAATTAGGAAAATTACACTCTGCAAAAACTGTTTTAATCAGTGTTGATTTCGCTGAGATAGAAATATTACAGCGTCAAGGCTTATGGGACGATGCAGCAATGTATTTAACAGAGAAGGCAATTCAGTTGGAGAAAGCAGGGGCAGAAGGGATCTTACTGTGTACCAATACCATGCATAAAGTTGCTTCTACTATTGAAAGCTCGGTCTCAGTTCCATTTATTCATATCGCAGATGCAACAGCAAAAGAAGTTTTAAATCAGAACATTGGCAAAGTTGGTTTGCTAGGTACTCAATTTACCATGGAACAGAACTTCTATAAGCATCGGTTAGAACAACAAGGCATCAATGTACTGGTGCCTAACCAAGCGCATCGACAGCTGGTTCACAATATTATTTATGATGAATTGTGTTTAGGTGTGATCAAGGAAGAATCTCGTCAAAAATACATCCATATTGTTGAGCAGCTAATATTAGAGGGTGCTGAAGGCGTTATTCTGGGATGTACAGAAATTTGTATGCTCATTGGAGATACTCAGTTTTCTGTTCCGCTGTTTGATACAACGTCGATCCATGTGCAAGCTGCTGTGGATTTTGCTTTGTCTTGATCTTTTAAAGGGGGTATTTTTATCAACAAAAAAGCTCCCGGAGGAGCTTTAAATACTATATAAGCAAAGGCTTACATAATTTTCACACCTTGTTGACCCGCAGGAGTAACTTTGAAGATTTCTACTTCAAAAGTGATATTTTTACCTGCGAGTGGATGGTTGAAATCCACTTCTGTGATGTCTTCACCGACAGTTTTAACCACGCCAAATAGACTTTGTTTGGCTTTGTCTTCAAACTCAATCATGTGGCCTTCAACAGGACGTTGTTCGAATTTTACTGTATCGAATTTTTGCACATTTTCAGAATTCCACGGACCGAAAGCATCTTCTGGTGGAAGGCTAACAGTACGACGGTCACCTGCACGAAGACCAAATAAGGCTTTTTCAAAACCTGGCAATAAACTGCCATCCCCGATTACTAAGCTTACAGGCTCTTCACGGCTACGTGTGTTATCAATTTCAACACCACTTTCGATGGCAACAGAAAAATGCAGTTCTACTTTTGAGCCATCCGCAACACGCGTTTCGTCATTGGGGTTAATCATTTGTTCAGTCATTTTGCGCTTCCGCACGTTGAATACGATGCTTTTCTAAAAAGAAGGTATCAATTAACAATAAAATCGTACCGAGAGTGATCGCACTATCGGCAATGTTGAATGCAGGGAAACTACTGCCTTGGTAATGCAAATGAATAAAATCGACCACATAACCTAATGTCACACGATCAATTAAATTCCCCAATGCGCCGCCAAGAATCAATGCGATTGCAGTGGGTAAGATCAGCGTGGTTTTTGGCATACGCATAAGCCAAAAAATAAAGATGATCGATACAACGCCTGCAAGGCCTGTGAATAAATAATGCTGCCAACCACCCGCATCAGACAAGAAGCTAAATGCTGCGCCGTAATTATGCAGTAATGTCCAATTTAAGAAGGGCAGTACAGGTACAGGTTGAGCATAAGTCAGCTCTGCACTTGCAATATTTTTTGTCCATTGGTCAATGATAATGGCAAGGACAGAAAGTCCAAGCCACATCAAATTATGCGGATAAAACTGTAATAAGCCCTTTTTATTTTGCGGATTAGGCATATTTTCTCTCTTCACCTTGACCTGTAGGAAGGTTAATAATACAACGAGAACAAAGCCCTGGATGTGCATGATGTGTATTCACATCTGGAAGAACATGCCAGCAACGTGCACATTTTTCGCCTTCAGCAGCAGAAACTTTAACACGTAGGCCTTCAAGCTCTGTTGCTTCACCTTGCTCAGCGTAGTCATAAACAATCGCTTGAGAGGTGATCAAGACAAAACGGAGCTCATCGCCCAATTGCTTCAAGACGTTTTGTAGGTCTGTATTTGCCCAAAGTTCAACTTTAGCAGACAGGTTACTACCGACCAATTTCGCATTACGCGCTGTTTCAATCTGTTTATTAACCGCAGATTTGACTTCAATTAAGGTTTGCCAATCTGCTTCAGAGATCAAGTTGGTACTTGATGCCACTGGAATATCATACCAATGCGCTGTAAATACATATTTTTCAGTTTGTTCTGGGATCAATGGCCACGCTTCTTGTGCTGTAAAGCTTAAGATAGGGCTCATCCAACGAACAAAGGCTTGAACCAAATGATACAACGCAGTTTGAGCAGAATGACGTGCTGTTGAATCTGCTTTAGTGGTGTATTGACGGTCTTTGATGATGTCTAAATAGAAACCACCCAAATCATTGATACAGAAACTGGTCAAAGCATTGGTGACGACATGGAAGTTCATATCTTCATAAGCTTGCTGAATGGTTTTCTGTACGTCTGCTGCACGTTGTAAGATGTATTGATCCAATGCAATCAATTGGTCTACAGGTAACGCATCTGTTGATGGTTTAAAGCCGTTCAAGTTTGCCAATAAGAAACGTAAAGTATTACGAATACGACGATAGCTGTCACTTACACGGCTAAAGATTTCGTTACTTGCGGCAATTTCATAACGATAATCGCTTGATGCAACATATAAACGTAAACCATCCGCACCTAACTGCTTGATGATGTCTTCAAGTGGGATAAAGTTACCCAATGATTTTGATAATTTACGACCTTTTTCATCCACGGTAAAACCATGCGTAAGCAGGGCTTTATAAGGTGCGCGTTTATGGATCGCAATCGACGTGAGCAATGAAGACTGGAACCAACCACGATGTTGGTCAGAACCTTCAAGATATAAATCAGCAGGATCTTGCAGTTCTGCACGTTCACGCAATACTGCATAGTGCGTTGTACCTGAGTCAAACCATACATCGAGTGTGTCACGAACAGCATTGTACTGTTCAGCATCATCACCGATAAATGCTTTGGCTTCACGGTTATACCAACCATCAATGCCTTCTTTTTCGATGAGCTTCGCCACATCTTCAATGAGCTCTGCGGTACGAGGATGCAATTCATTGGTGTCTTTATGTACAAAGAATGGAATCGGCACACCCCAAGTCCGTTGACGAGAGATACACCAGTCTGGGCGGCCTTCAATCATTGACTTGATACGGTTTTTACCCCAATCAGGGACAAAGTCGATGTCATTTTCAATCGCATTTAAAGCATCTTGGCGTAACCCATTCGCATCCATGCTGATAAACCACTGTGGGGTTGCACGGAAGATGATTGGTGTTTTATGACGCCAGCAATGTGGGTAACTGTGCTTAATTGGCAGATGCGCCCAGAGTTTGCCAGCATCTGTTAATGCTTCAATAATTTTTGGATTGGCTTTATAAATGTGCTCGCCTGCAAAAAGAGGCGCAGTCGGTAAATATACACCATTACCACTTACAGGGTTTTCTACTTTTAAGTTATAGATTAAGCCAACTTTATAATCGTCCACACCATGTCCAGGTGCAGTATGCACAGCACCTGTACCACTGGTTGCGATGACATGTTCACCTAAAATTACAGGTACTTGACGATCTACAATCAATGGATGTTGTAATTGTAAGTTTTCGAGCGTCGCACCAACAAAGTCAGCCAATACTTTTGGTTGTTCAAGTTTGTAACGTTCACATGCAGATTCAACTAAATCTTTGGCTAAGATTAAGTTTTGTGTGCCACGCTCAGACTGAACTTCCACCAATTGATAGGCAATATCTGCATGTAAGGCAACTGCTTGGTTCGCGGGTAATGTCCACGGTGTCGTTGTCCAAATCACGATATCTGTTGGATTACTAACGCTGACACCAACTTTTGCAGACAAATCAGCAAGATCTACAACACCGAAACCCACATCAATTGCATCAGATTTTTTATCTTCATATTCCACTTCTGCTTCAGCAAGTGATGATCCACAATCCATACACCAGTTCACCGGTTTTAGACCGGGTTCGATATGACCTGCTTTGGCAATTTCACCGAGCGCGCGAACAATATCTGCTTCTTGTTTGAAGTTCATGGTGAGATATGGATTATCCCAGTCTCCAAACACGCCCATACGAACAAAGTCTTTTTTCTGTAATTCGACTTGAGTATATGCATATTCACGGCAGGCTTTACGGAAAGTCGATGCGTCAACTTTTACGCCAACTTTACCGATTTTTTCTTCGACTTTAAGCTCGATTGGTAGACCATGACAGTCCCAACCTGGAACATAAGGTGCGTCAAAATCATCTAAAGTGCGACTTTTAACAATAATGTCTTTTAAAACTTTATTGACGACATGACCTAAATGCAATGAACCATTTGCATATGGAGGACCGTCATGCAGAATATATTTTTTCTTGCCAATACGCGAAGCACGAATCTGCTGATAAATGTTGTCGGCATACCACTCTTCTAACCATTTTGCTTCACGTACTGCGAGATTTGCTTTCATTGCAAATTCAGTACCTGGTAGGTTTAGCGTGGCTTTATAATCCACTGCATTTTCAGAAGTTTGCTTATCGCTCATGCAAGTTGTCATCCAATATTATCAGCACCATTGCTGACGCGTTTTACAATAAAAGTTTAAGTTAAAAAGGAAATTTGGGGGTGTTTTTGCGAAACTCAAGCAAACGCTCGACATCATCATCAATTCCCGCCTGAAGCGCTTCAAGTGATGGGTAATTTAATTCACCATGTAAATAGTCGAGGAAAGTGACTCGCATTAACAGACCATACAGATTAGCAGAAACATTTGGAAAATGTACTTCTAATCGCCATTCTGGATGTTCTTGTTTGATTGCAGGGCGTGTTCCCACATGGCCCGCACCAAATAACGCATCTGTTTGATAGCCAGCAACACCTATTTTATCGGGGTTCTCAGCTTTGACTTTCTGTGTCAATGAGGTACTTTCGCAAATAACATCGACAGCATAAATACCACTTAAACAGGGTTTATGACGGCCAAGTCGAACATTGATGGTTGGAAAATTCAAAGTACGACCAATTTGATCACCATATTGCACACGACCAATCATGCTGTATGGGCGACCCAATAATTTTGCTGCAAGTGATAAGTCACCTGCTTGGAGAACTTGGCGAATACGGGTTGAACTGACACGTTCGCCATTAAATTCAATGGTATTGAGATTGGTGACATCAAAACCATATTGTTTTAAAAATTCACTATTGCCTTGACGGTCTTTACCGAAGTGAAAATCATCACCTAAGATCAAACTTTGCGCATTGAGTTTGTTTTTTAACAGGCTTGCAAAGTTTTCAGCACTTAAGCTACGGAATTGATTATCAAATTTAGCGATAGCAATATAATCAACACCCAATTCAGATAAATATTCTACTTTTTCTCTGAGTGATGAAATCCGTGGTGGTGCTTCATAACCTTTGAAAAACTCTAAAGGTTGCGGTTCAAAAATCATCACCAAGGTTTTTAAATTTTGGGCTTTCGCCACTTCTTTGAGTTGAGAAACCATCGCCTGATGTCCCAAATGGACACCATCAAAATTGCCAATCGTCACAGCGGTTTGGGGCAATTGAAAATTTGGTGCTAAGGCATTTAGACGTAACAGCTGCATGGTTTCAAAATAAGCTTAAAATTTGAAAGGACTATATATTGCCATAATCTCACAGTTTCGTCTTTGTTGTTGTGTTTTTATCCAGAAAAAAATGACTGAGAATACTTTTATATCAGTAAAATTGATTCATTTTATGAAATTAAATCAATTTTATTTATTAAAAGATGCTTTTATAATCAATTTATCTGCTGAAATGAGGATGAAGCGATGAAAAAGCCATTTTACCAACTTGAACAAACAGGTGATGTGATTCGACAGTTTACGCCAAACTGGTTCACCATGACCATGGGAACAGGGGTTGTTGCACTGATCTTGCCTGAATTTCCGTTTGCATCTGATTTTTTATGGCAGGTGGCAACTATTTTATGGCAGTTTAACACGCTACTGTTTACTGTATTTATCATACTGTATGTTCTACGCTGGCTCATCTATCCTCAAGAAGCGAAGCAGATTTTTTCCCATCCCGCAATGGCACTCTTTTTAGGTGCAATTCCAATGGGGTTGGCAACAGTACTAAATGGCTTTTTAAAATATGGCATAGCCATTTATGGTGATGTTGCGTTCCAAATTGCGCAGTTGTTGTGGTACGTCGATGTGGTTTTAGCGGTGGGTATCGGGGTGCTGGTACCGTTTTGTATGTTCCATAAACAAGATCATCAATTGCATACAATGACTGCAATGTGGTTATTGCCAATTGTGGCCTGTGAAGTTGCAGCAACATCAGGCGGCTTACTTTTAGCGCATATGCATGCGAGTCAACAAGCGGTGGCTATTTTATTCGCCAGTTATATGCTGTGGGGGATGTCTGTATTGCCTGCTTTTGGGATTCTCACCATTCTGATGTTACGTTTGGCTGTACATCAATTACCGAGCAAAGAATTGGCAATTACAAGCTGGTTAGCTTTAGGGCCAATTGGTACAGGTGCATTGGCACTCTTGGTTCTAGGTGCTCAGGCTCCTCAAGTTTTGGCATTGATTCAGTTAGAAAATTTAGGTGTGTTCTTTCAAAATGCTGGGATTGTGGCAAGTTTTATTTTGCTTGGCTTTGGTGTGTGGTGGGTTGCAATCGCAATTCTAACCACACTCAAACATGCGGCAACCGAGCTACCATTTAATCTCGGTTGGTGGGGGCTAACTTTCCCACTGGGTGTATTTATCTTGGCAATATTGAGTTTAGGTCACCAATTACATCTCAGTTTTATTGTAGATACAGGCTTAGCATTTGCTGTAATTTTAATGATGTTGTGGGTGATGGTGATGAGCAAAACTTTGCGGGGAATGTATCAAGGGAATTTGTTTTTTTCTCCTTGTTTAAAGACTTTTTTAGAACGTGAATAAACAGAAAACCTTGTTAATCCGTCTATAAAACAATCATTAAGAACCAATGATAAAATCGCCCAAGCCCAATTGTCTATTGATTACAGTTGGGCTTTTTTAATATTGAAATACAAAATAAATATTATATAAGCAGTATGATGTTGGTTTGAGAAAATTTAAAAATGGATGAATGTTGCAATCAATGAGGATTCAAAAAGAATTTCAGCCCGTGCTAGAAGAGGTGATTAACGCTTTTAGTCGCAGCTTTGCCGAAGATTTACATAGTATCTATGTTTATGGCAGTGTCGCTCAAGGCACTGCAATTATCGGTCAGTCAGATTTAGACCTTTGTGTTATTTTTAAAAATAGCCCTAAAAATTTAAATGAAAAGATTGCTGAAATAAGCGCAAATCTTAAGGTTTTACACCCATTTCTGCCTAAAGTTGATGTCGATATTGGTTTTCTAGACGAGGTTTTAAATAAGCATTCCCTACAAAGTTGGGGAGCATGGATCAAATTCTTTTGTCAGCATATTTATGGAGAAGATTTATCTGCGCTTTTTAACGATGTTCAAATTGATCGAGATGTAATTAAGGCGATAAATAGTGGTTATGATGCAGATATACAAGGGTATTTACACATATTAGAGGCATCTGATCAAACAGCAAAAGAATTAATCAACCTTAAAAAATCTTTAATTAAACGGATAATACGATTGCTTCCTTTGACATTGGACAATATAGAAGGATGGCCATGCAATTTAAACGATACTGTGGCACAAGCGATAGATGTATATCCTGAACAGAAAGCAGCGTTTCAATACTTGTTAAAAGAACTTGATCATCCAAATGTATCGAGTGAGACCTCGCTCCAAGAAATAAAAAACGTTTATTTGTGGATAGAT
Source organism: Acinetobacter sp. NyZ410 (assembly GCF_022828975.1). Taxonomy (NCBI): domain Bacteria; kingdom Pseudomonadati; phylum Pseudomonadota; class Gammaproteobacteria; order Moraxellales; family Moraxellaceae; genus Acinetobacter; species Acinetobacter sp. NyZ410. The sequence goes on from NZ_CP094620.1 coordinate 64,898, forward strand.
GCTCACATTATATAAAAATAAAAAAAGCAGCCTTTTGGCTGCTTAAAATAGGTTCAATTTATAATTATGATTTATCTTTTAAGCTAAAGAACCAGTTGAGAATCAATGCTGCAAACGTTGCCGTACCAATACCACCCAAGTTGAAATCACCAAATTGAAGGGCAAAGTCACCCGTTCCTAAAATGATTGTTACTGCGGCAACCATCAAGTTTTTATTTTGAGAAAAATCGACTTTGTTTTCAATCCAAATCTTCGCACCCGCAATGGTAATTAAACCAAAGACCACGATTGAAGCACCTGTTAAAATCGCCGTTGGAATGGTATGAATAACTGCGCCAAATTTAGGTGAAAACCCTAAGAAAATTGCAAAAATACCCGCAATAACAAAAACAATCGTAGAATAAACACGGGTAACGGCCATTACACCAATATTTTCACCATAGGTGGTCATACCAGGTGCGCCGACACCACCAGAAAGCGTGGTTGCAATACCATCTGCAACAAAAGCTTTACCAATTTGTGGATCTAGGTTTTCGCCAGTCATGGCACTGACTGCTTTGATGTGGCCCAAGTTTTCTGCCACCAAAATTAAAGCAATCGGCGCAATAATTAACATTGCATTGAGATCAAAAACAGGTGAATGGAAAGTGGGTGTACCAAACCATGCAGCTTGTTGAATCGGCGTGAAATTAATCGGTGTTCCATTTCCCATTACATTTGCAACAATGAAATAGATCAAATAAGCCAATAACAACCCGACCAAGAGCAATAAGCGTTGTAATAGCCCTTTCGTGAATACAGCAATTGAACCCATACACAGTACAGTGACCAATGCCATCCACATATTAAAGTCATTGCCAGCGACACCTTTCACCGTAACAGGCGCAAGGTTTAAACCAATGATCATGACCACTGCACCAGTCACCACTGGTGGCATGAGCTTTTCAATCCATTTGGTCCCCGTTGCCATCACGAGCAAGCCGAACATTGCATACAACACACCACATGCCATGATCCCGCCAGCTGCAACAGCTAAATTTGCATTTGGTGTACCTGTACCTGATGCAGCATAGCCAGTTGCAGCAATTACGACCCCAATAAAGGCAAAGCTTGAACCTAGGTAACTTGGAACACGACCACCCGTAACAATAAAGAATAAGATGGTACAAATCCCTGACATTAAAATGGCAAGGTTTGGGTCAAAGCCCATTAAAAAGGGTGCGAGTACAGTTGCGCCAAACATGGCAAATGCGTGTTGAATCCCTAAAACGACACTTTGCGCAGGAGGTAAATACTCATTGGTACCGACAGGTCTTGCATCAATGCTGCCAGAATAAGGACGCCATTTGGGAAACCAGTTGGACATAAATTGAGCACTCAAAAAACAAATTGGACACATCATACGCTTTCTTTTCGAGAGTTTTAATCATTTTAGTCAAACTAAGCACTTGCATTTATTAGGGAAAATTGATGTTTTGTACCATTTGGTCAAATAATTAAATAATGTTAGTGCGTAAAATCAAAGTATTAAAAAAAATAGATATAAAAAAGAAGAATAATTCAGGATTTTGTAACTGCTTAAATTTTTTCCATTCAAATTGAGATTTTTTTGCAATTGTTGATGAATTAGGCATTTTATTTGTGTGAAGTTGCTTCTAAATTAATAGTTTCATTTTTCGTTAGCACTGATTCAACGTTCTTCTGTTTATATACTTTATATAATTTTGAAGTTCTTTTTCTAACTCGACAAGATTTTTATTATTAATCATATGCTTCTCATATTTTGGAATTTTCGACTTTAGAGTTCCTTCATTATTTAAAACAGTATAACTATAATTTTCTCTGTAACCTGTTAAAAATTTTGAATTGAAAAAATATAATATTGTCTCAGTTCCATATACTCCAGAATCACCATCTATTTGAGAAACAATCACACAATTTTTTTTATCTAATTTATAGATACTAATTTCATTATCAAAGACAGGACCTCCATTTTCAACTTCATAATCTATGGTAAAGCTCTGTAAGATTTTAAATTTATTTTTAATTTCATATCCTGTATATTTATAAGAATCAGTGATTTTAGTTGTACAACCTCCAACTATAAAAATAAAAAATAACAAGGCTAAAACATTTTTCATAAACACTCCGAAAGCTAAAAATTTAATTTTTTATAATTACTTATACCAAGTACTAAAAGTTGAGGTCTTAAGTCACGCCATGTTTTTCCATTCGGATGTAATTCGAAATGAGGCCTATCAATTAGGGATTTCCATCGACCACCCCATACTAATCCTAATTGTTCACCAATTGGTCCTAATTTTTTATGATCTTCTTCTGCACTACTTCTTCTGTCTTGTGGAGATAATTTCTGATTATAGGCAACAATTTCACCATCTCGCACAGACCAAACATCTACAGCCAAACCATATTGGTGATAACTTTTTAATGGTCCCGCTTTTGTAACCCCGCTAGATAAAGCGCCTTGTGCTGCAGGGCTTCTATAACCATCCGTAATTGTCCAACATATGTTGAGTGTTTGGTAGCCAGTATTAATTAATTGAATTATGTAGGGTTGATATATTGGATGAAGTTCAGAAATTCTAGCTAATGCCCGTTTGTAATGCTTTTCTCCTCCACATGCCTCTGGTAATAAGCCACTAGTATTGACAGGATCAGGTGCTTCCACTTCAGCCACAGGAGATTCTTCTTTGTTTTGAGAAGCATTCTGTTTTACTTTTGGTGGCGTAGACGTCTTATCTTTCTTGCTCTCAATTTTAGCTTTTGCTTGAGTGGGCCCTACTTTACGCTCATAAACTTTTAACTTTTGATTCTCACGGAGATGATCATCGCTTAGCCCATTAAGCTTTTTAATTTCATCGACCGTATTAGCTGTAAGCTTTGCAATTAAAGTTAATGTATCTTTGTACTGAACCACAATGATCGTGGTTTTTTCTTGCTGACGAGGTTTTGTTTCTACTGGCTTAGTTTTATTTTCAGATGTTGCTGTTTTTTTGGCAGGGATTTTTAGCAATTGCCCAGGATGAATATCTGTATCACTTTTTAAATTATTTATTTTGATCAATTCTGATGTCGTTGTTTGATTATCATTCGCTATTCGAGATAAATAATCACCTTCAGCCACAATATAGGTTGATCTTAGATAAGTACCAGTTGCCACATCCTTTGTAGAAAGATTCACGCCTTTCAGTAAAACTTTTGGGCTACGAACAATAAAAATTGTTTTTTCTCCAACCAGCTGTATTTTGACTTTAGATTGATATTCCCCAGATGTACTACTCCTGATCCTCACATCAATCATTGTGCCTATTGGTCGCTTAAACCAAACAGATTCACCACTGGCAGGAGTAACATGATCAGATATAAGAGAAGACCCCACCCAAAGTTGATGGACTAATCCTTGAATAGGTTGTTCTAATACATCAAGAAATTTAATATTTGCTAAGCAATCCATCATTAAACCTCTTGATCATGCTGGTCATGTGAACGGCATAGGTATTCAAACGCGTCCTCATCGTCAAGACCATCATCTACAGACACAGTCCAATCTTCTTCTGTACCAATGAGAATATCGTAGTCATCATTATGGTCTGAGCTTAGTCTTTGGGTTCGTCCATGCTGATCCAGTGTCCCTGAAACATAGGTGTTATTTTTATTATTGATGAGTTTATATTTCACATTAGAAAAATCAGTCTGATAAAAAAGATCATAAAAATCCCATTTATTACTAAATAGAGTCTCTTCTTTTAAGATAGGAAGTGTTGGAATTTCAGCTTTAACACGACTTCCCGTTTTAAACTGATGTTGCCCGGCAAAAACTTTAAAATCATTTGGTGTTTTAATTGTTATGCCATTTTTTGAAATGATGATTTGTGAACCACCAGCCATGACTATACCATTTATTAGTTTGTTGATATTATATGTTTAGCATATCTTACAAAAATGAACAATATGACTTTTATCATTGCTATACAACTTGAGGATGGTGTAGTGGTTGCTGTAGATAACAAAAACATTCAATTAAAAGATAAAAATATCAATGATTTTGAGGAATATGACGATGTAAAGTTGTATGGGTGGGATGGCGGTGTTATCACGGGAACGGGTGAAATGTATGTCATTGATAAAGCAATAAGACTTTTTATTAATAATGCTGAATCTGATCTTAAAAAATTACCAGAATGTTTAAATATATCGAGACAAATTCGTGAAATGGAGGTTGGTCAGCATGAGCAAATCCAATCATCCAAATTGCTCTATTCAAGCTTTAGTGATTCAGGTGCAAAAATTTTTGCGGTTGAATGTGATGAAACAGGCGTTTATCGAACTCGTGAATTTCAAAATAACGATGTAATCGTTTGGTTTTTTAACCAAAATATTCAGGAAATAACGCAAGATTTAAACAACTTGTATAGCAAAGCACGAAGTTATAGTTCTTTTGAGCAACAAGCAGATGGGTTTAATTATTACCTTCATCCTATTGCAGAAATTTTCTATAAACAAAGTCAAGTCGATACTTGGATGAGTAGCAGTTTTAATATTTGCTTCCAAACAAGAAACCAATGCTTTTCTGCCTATATCCATAATCAAAGAAATGACTTTATCAAGAGTCACTAAGTTGAAGGGGTACCTATGTACCCCTTCAAAGAAACTTGAACTTAACCCGTATTACGTAAACCGGCCGCAATACCAGCAATACTGACCATCAGTGCATGATCTACAGGGGTATGCTCCGCCTGACATTCAGCCAAGTATGCACGACGACGTTTCATTAATTCGGCTTGTAATAAATGCAAGGGTAATAAATACGGCTTACGTACTTTCATGGCTTGATCAAGTACATCATTGGAACTTAACAGCTGCGATTCACCTTTCATCGCCAACAGGGTTTGTACTGCATCATGCAAGCGTTGACGTAATTCAGCACCAAGTACTTTTAAGTCTTCATCATCGGTAAGATGAGATTCATAATACAGTGCAATATTTGAGTCGGCTTTAGAGAGGACCATTTCCAACATATCAATTAAGGTTTGGAAATAAGGCCATTCCGTTAACATTTCATCCAATACTGCTTTTTGACCTTGATCAATCACTTGGTTGATCGCTGCGCCAGTACCCAGCCAAGCAGGAAGCATTAAACGAATTTGGGTCCAGGCAAAAACCCAAGGAATGGCACGCAAAGATTCGATCCCACCACTGACTTTACGCTTTGCAGGGCGTGAACCAAGCGGCAGCATTTGTAACTCAAGCTCAGGGGTGACGGTACGTAAATATTTAACAAAATGAGGATTTTCACGTACAGTCTGACGATACACCTGAACAGATAAATCCGTCATGCTGTGCATCAAATCTCGCCATGCTTGTTTTGGCACAGGGGGTGGTAATAATGTCGCTTCTAAGGTCGCAGCAGCATAAATTTCCAAATTTTGTAAGGCAATTTCTTCTAGACCAAATTTAAAGCGAATCATTTCACCTTGTTCAGTTACACGGATTGCGCCTGAAATTGAGCCAGGTGGTTGAGAAAATAATGCTTGTTGGGTTGGTGCACCACCACGACTGATTGAACCACCACGACCATGAAACAAGGTCAGTTGAACACCATGTTGTTTGGCAATTGCAGTCAGTTCTTCTTGCGCACGATACTGGGCCCAGTTTGCGGACATAAAACCAGCATCTTTGGCAGAATCCGAATAGCCAATCATGACTTCGTGCTTAGCTTGGATATGCTGTTTATACCAGTGCATATTGAACAGGGTACTCATGGTACTTGCCGCACCATCCAAGTCTTTCAAGGTCTCAAATAAAGGAACAACGCGTAATGGATGCTCAATTCCCGCTTCTTTTTGTAGTAACAATACCGCCAAAACATCACTCGGATATTCAGCCATTGAAATGATATAAGCACCTAAGCTTTCTTTGGGTTGTTCAGCCAAAGTACGCATGGTTGCAAAGACTTCTTGAACATCAGGGTTTTCAATCAGACTACCTGAAGGCTCATTTAAATGTTTAGGCAATAACGGGCGTTTGCTTTGTAATTCTTGCAATAAAAAGTTCTGACGCGCTTGTTCTGTCCATGTCTCAAAATTACCTAAGCCGAGATATTCAGTAATTGCTGAGATGGCTTGACGATGACGGCCTGACTCTTGGCGAATATCCAGTTTAAGCAATTCAATACCAAAACAATTTACTCGATAGATAAAGTCGAGCAATTTACCATTGGCAATCTCAGGTAAATTACATGCCATCAGTGAACGATAGCAAAGTAATAACGGTTGTAATAATTCATCTTTATGGCGAATGATTAAACTGCGATCTACATCTGAATGCTGACCACGTAATTTATCTGCCAACCATTGACGGGTTGCTTTGAGGCGTTCACGGGTCGCACGCAAATATTCGCGGTAAGGTTCAGGATGGCTATAACCCAAAGCTTGAAGTAGCTCATTGGAATAGGCTTCAATCGAGAGTTCCCAACGAAGATCTTCAATATCACGCACATAAAGGTCAGCCGCTTTCCAGCGTGACAACCACAAAACTTCTTGAGTAATGTTATGGGTGACATTCGGATTACCATCACGGTCACCCCCCATCCAAGATGCAAAACGAATTGGAGAAATATCCAAAGGCAAAGCCTTTACACAATTGTCCTGAACGAGGTCATCCAATTCACGGATGAATTTTGGAACCGCATTCCATAAGGTCTGTTCAATCGTGGTAAAACCCCATTTTGCTTCATCTATCGGGGTTGGGCGATGCTGACGGATTTCGTCAGTTTGCCATGCAGAACAGATCAGTTGTTTTAAATCGGTTAACACATCTGCACGTTGCTTAGGTGTCAGTTTTTGCTGATCAAAAGTAGACAGGCAATGATTAATGCCATCATATTTTTGGATTAAAGTACGACGACTGACTTCGGTTGGATGCGCCGTAAGAACCAATTCAATTTTTAATTCACAAATTTGTTTATAGAGCGTTTCTGCTGAAATTTGCTGATCTTTGAATTTGCTAAATAAATGATCCAGCACATTGGGTGATGGTGAGTTTTCATCGCACTCACTTTGTCGACGACTACGCACAACGTGATATTGTTCAGCAATATTGGCAAAATTTAGAAAGTGTGAAAAGGCGCGGGTGAGTGGCAGAATTTCATCATCTTTTAAATTTAAAAATAATTGTTCAAGTTGTTTTTCTGCTTCAATTTGACCATCTCGAGCGCCTTTACCTAAAGCCCGAATTTGTTCAATTTGATTAAACAAATCTTGTCCTGCATGTTCCTTTAGCGTTTCGCCTAAAAGGTTTCCGAGTAAGCGTACATCTTCACGCAGCGGAGCATCAATTTGTTGAACCATTTGTTACTCTCCAGTTCTTGTTATCTCGAATATAACGTGATTCCACCACAATCCAAGTGACTCCCTACAAAAGTATGTAAATGACTGTGCAAGAAGTCGGCTTTGACTTAATTTTAATTTGGATATTTAGCTTTAGTTTTTGCCCTTTTGATATCAACAAGCCTATGCGATATGCATTGAGTATGCCTTAAACAACAATTGGGCATTATTTTATTTTTAAATAATTTCAGTTGGCTTTATATTTCATCATAAATAAATCAATACTTTCGGTGATGATTTGTTGTTTTTCATCTTCCGTAGGAATTTGGCGGATCCCCAATAAAACCTCGTGGTGTCGAACACCCAATAATAATGACAGAATCAGGTTGATTTGTTTTTCAATGTTATCTGCTTGAATAAATTTAAGCGTGCCCGCTTGTTGGAAAAAATCTTGCCAGACTGCACACATTCTTTGATGGGAAGAATTATAAAACTGTAAAGCCAAAGGATTTTTCTCTGCGGCAAGTTCTAACAACAAATGCTCAAGTTTAATGGCTTCAGGTAGGCTAATGACAGTGAGTGCCAACTCGCACGCCTGAAAAAAATGCGCATAAAAATCACTTTGAAGATTGAGTCGTAATGGTCGAGCATCGATAGACGCTTCACAGGTTGCTTCAATGGCACAGCAAAATAAAGTTTCTTTATCTTGAAAATGGTTATATACCGTCAGCTTTGTGACGCTTGCTTCTTTGGCAATTTGGTTCATGCTTGAACCATGATAACCCAATTTTAGAAATAGCTTTTTGGCGGCTTCCAAAATGTGTTTCCGTTTTTCTAAGTCCTTTGGACGTCCAGCGGTTGTTTGCACAATAATTTCCAAAAAAAAATAGGTTAATTGCTCTATACACGATTCACAATTACTGTACCATGCAGTATATTAATTAAAAAATGAGCAAATAAATATACTCATTCTATTTTGCCCGAAAAAATGCATTTGATTAAGAGCCTTGCCTATGCGTAGTTTAAATTTAATGATCACGAGCCTATTGGTATTGTGTAGTGTAACAATAGTGGGGTGTAGCAAACCAGCACCTGAAGCGGAACAAATTCCCTTGGTGATGGTCACCCAGCCTGCAACATCACATGAAGATCAAAAAAGTTATGCGGGGGATGTTCAAGCCCGACAGCAAACAGCATTGGCATTCCGTGTCGGGGGACAAATTACAGAACGCTATGTCGATGTTGGGGCTCGTGTCAAAGTAGGGCAAGTCTTAGCAAAGCTTGATGTGAAAGATGCCCAGCTACAATTGAACTCAGCCAAAGCACAACTTGAAAGTGCGCAATCTGCGGCCAAGGCTGCAGCAGACGAATTTAAACGCTTTCAGCAGCTCTTACCGATCAATGCTGTGAGTCGCTCACAATATGATTCAGTCAAAAATCAATATGATGCTGCTCAGGCAAGTTTAAAACAAGCTCAATCTAATTATGATGTGAGCGCCAATCAAACCGGTTATAACCAATTGATTGCCAATAAAAATGGGGTGATTACCCAACGTAATATTGAAACTGGGCAAGTGATTTCAGCAGGGCAGGCGGCGTACCAACTGGCGATTGATGGTGATCGTGAAGTGGTGATAGGTGTACCTGAACAAGCCATTGCAGAGATTAAAGTCGGTCAAAATGCATGGGTAACTTTATGGTCTAAACCTCAAGATCGATTTGCTGCCTATGTTCGAGAAATTTCTCCAGCAGCCGATCAATCACGTACATTTATGGTTAAAGTGGCTTTAAAAGAAGGGCAGTCCGCAATTCAACTTGGGCAAAGTGCGCGGGTATTCTTTAATCAAAATATTCAAAATGTATTGAGTGTACCTTTATCTAGCGTCTCAGCAAATAACAATCAAGCCTATATTTGGGTGGTGAATCCAGACCAAACGATTGCTAAAGTTTCAGTGACTCTGGGCAGCTATGGTCGTGACAGCGTTACTGTCGTGAAAGGGTTAAATCCTGGGCAGTGGGTGGTTGTAGGAGGGGTACATTTACTTCGTGAAAAGCAAAAAATAAAACCGGTAGACCGTGAAAATCGTGCTGTAACTGTTCAAAAAGGAGCATGATCATGAGTCCATTTAAAGCCTTTAACTTGTCAGAATGGGCACTCAAAAATAAAGGATTAGTACTTTATTTTATGATCCTATTGGGTATTGTCGGGCTATTTTCCTATTCAAAACTCTCTCAGAGTGAAGATCCACCCTTTACTTTTAAAGTCATGGTAGTACAAACTTATTGGCCTGGTGCAACAGCTCAAGAGGTTTCTTTACAAGTTACCGATAAAATTGAAAAAGAACTGATGAGCACAGGGCTCTATGACAAGATTATGGCTTACTCGCGTCCGGGTGAGTCTATGGTCATGTTTATGGCAAAAGACTCATTAAAGTCTAACCAAATTCCAGATGTTTGGTATCAAGTGCGTAAAAAAGTAGGCGATATCAAAACACAGTTACCTTCTGGTGTTCAGGGGCCGTTCTTTAATGATGAATTTGGTGACACCTTCGGGAATATCTATGTCTTGACAGGCAAAGATTTTGATTATGCAACGTTAAAAGAATATGCAGACCGTTTACAGCTTCGCTTACAACGGGTCAAAGATGTCAGTAAAGTCAATCTGGTGGGTCTACAAGATCAAAAAATCTGGATTGAGCTTTCCAACACCAAAGCCGTGCAAATGGGCGTACCAGTTACTGCAATCCAAGAAGCCTTGGCAAAGCAAAACAGTGTGACCAGTGCAGGCTTTTTTGAAACAGGCACTGACCGTATTCAAGTGCGAGTCAGTGGTGCTTTAAAAAGTGTCGATGATTTGAAAAAAATGCCCTTGTTGGTGGGAAATCGAACCATTCAACTGGGCGATGTTGCTGACGTTTATCGTGGATTTAGTGAGCCTGCACAACCTCGCATGCGTTTTATGGGCGAGAATGGAATTGGTTTAGCGGTTTCTATGCGTAAAGGTGGTGACATCATCGCACTGGGTAAAAACCTAGAAACGGAATTTAAAACCTTACAAAAATCACTGCCTTTAGGTATGGAACTGAAAAAAGTTTCAGATCAGCCTGTGGCTGTTCAACGCAGTATTCATGAATTTGTCAAAGTTCTTGCAGAAGCGGTCATTATTGTTTTATTGGTGAGCTTTTTTTCACTGGGTTTCCGTACAGGTTTGGTGGTGGCATTTTCGATTCCACTGGTACTTGCGATGACTTTTGCAGGCATGAATTTATTTGATGTGGGCTTACATAAGATTTCTCTAGGAGCCTTGATTCTGGCCTTAGGGTTATTGGTCGATGATGCCATCATTGCCGTCGAAATGATGACCATCAAAATGGAGCAAGGCTATAGCAGGATGAAGGCAGCTGGTTTTGCATGGACCAGTACCGCATTTCCGATGCTGACAGGAACATTAATTACCGCAGCAGGTTTTTTACCTATTGCTACAGCCGCATCAAGCACAGGGGAATATACCCGTTCAATTTTCCAAGTGGTGACCATTGCCTTAATTGTTTCATGGATTGCTGCTGTGGTTTTTGTTCCTTATCTAGGCGATAAGTTACTTCCAGATTTTAACAAAGTGCCACAAAAAGCGCCGTGGTATCAGCGTCTTCTCGCAAGATTACGAAAGCAACCAGAACCTCAGCCTGTGATTCATCATACTGGTGAGCATTTTGATCCATATCAATCTAAATTTTATCAAAGCTTTAGAAAGTTGGTGAATTGGTGCGTGACCTATAGAAAAACCGTCATTTCAATTACGGTTGGGGTTTTTGTTCTGTCTGTGGTGATGTTTAAGTTTGTACCCCAACAATTTTTCCCGTCTTCAAACCGTGCCGAAATTTTGGTCGATTTAAAATTGGAAGAAGGTGCATCACTGACTGCAACTGAAGATGCCGTGAAGAAAGTCGAGGCATTTTTATCTAAGCAAAAGGGTATTGATAATTATGTTGCTTATGTAGGAACAGGTACACCACGTTTCTATCTGCCTTTAGATCAACAGATGCCACAAGCCAGTTTTGCACAATTTGTGGTTTTAGCATCGTCACTGGATGATCGTGATGAAATTCGTAAATCCTTAGATACGCAAATTCGCCAATTATTGCCACAGGTACGTATCCGTGTCTCTTTATTAGAAAATGGTCCTCCAGTCGGCTATCCATTGCAATTTCGTGTATCGGGTGAAGACATTGCAATTGTTCGTCTGGAGGCGCAAAAAGTTGCTCAACTGGTGAGTGAAAATCCAAATACCGCAAATGTTCATTTGGACTGGGGTGAGCAAAGTAAAATCATTTCGTTGGTGATTGATCAAGACCGTGCCCGTCAAATGGGTGTGACCTCAGAAGATTTGGCGAATTTTTTAAACAGTTCAATATCGGGTGCAATTATCAATCAATATCGTGAAAAACGTGAGCTGATTGATGTTCGTATCCGCGGTGATCAGGCTGAACGAGTTAATGTTGAAGCATTATCCAGTCTTGCTGTTCCAACAAGTAAAGGCACCACTGTACCTTTGGCGCAAATCGCTACACTTCAATATAAATTTGAAGATGGTTTGATTTGGCACCGCAATCGTTTACCGACCATTACTGTACGGGCAGATATTCGGACCAAGTTACAGCCTGCAACCGTGGTCAATGAGCTGGCTGAAAAAATGGATCAGCTTCGTACAACCTTACCAAGTGGTTATTTGCTAGAAGTTGGTGGCGCGGTAGAGGAGTCAGCAAAAGGGCAAACTTCTGTAAATGCAGGGATGCCATTATTCCTTGCGGTGGTATTTACTTTGCTGATGTTGCAGTTAAAGAGTATTTCGCGCTCATTCATTGTATTTTTGACAGCGCCGTTAGGTTTAATTGGGGTGGTATTATTCCTGCTCTTATTCAATAAGCCTTTTGGTTTTGTGGCGATGCTAGGCACCATTGCATTATCTGGAATGATTATGCGTAACTCACTGATTCTGATTGATCAGATCGAACAAGATATTCGAGCTGGACAGAATCAATGGGATGCGATTTTGGATGCTACAGTTCGTCGATTCCGTCCCATTATTCTCACCGCCTTGGCAGCGGTATTGGCCATGATTCCGCTTTCTCGGAGTATTTTCTTTGGACCAATGGCTGTGGCTATTATGGGTGGTTTAATTATTGCGACACTTTTAACGTTATTTTTCTTACCAGCGTTGTATGCGACTTGGTTTAAGATTAAAAAAACTACAGAAAATACATAAATTGTTGAGAATATTAGGTGCGAAAAATTGAAAACTTCAATATAGTAGCACTTAATCTTTAACAGAAAATAACATAGGAAATTTTATTGCATAATAAATAAATCGGTATGCAATAAATTTGAGGTCAAAAACACCCATGGGGCAAACAAATCCAGAACAGCATCGTAAATTTATTACGAGCTCTTATTTGTTTATGTTTCTTGCATTGTTTACGGTGATTACAGCCGTGTTGGCGTATTGGTTAGCACGTAAAGTAGCAGTGGCAGATAATGCAGAGGTATGGATACATGCGCAAGCGTTGTGGATTATGCGCAATGCTCTCATTTTTTTGATTTTGGCAGCCTTTGCTGCGCTATGGTTTATTCCGTTAATCTTTTTCTATTGGGACAGTTTCATTTGGGTAAAAGCGTGCACTGTGGCAGGTGTGGTATTTAGTGCCATTGCGTGGTTATATTTACTCAATACATGGCTCAAAGGTTTTACTAAATATTTACAGAAAAAAGCTGTTTTTTAAAAAAAACCACATTTCACGCTTGTAAAAAATAACATCGCCCCCAATTTATTCTGCATAGAAGTATTATCAAATTTTGTGGAGCATCGCCAATCATGGCTAAACGTGATTATTATGAGGTTTTAGGTGTTGCTAAAACCGCTAGTGATGATGAAATTAAAAAAGCCTACCGTAAGTTGGCGATGAAGTATCATCCAGATCGTAATCCTGACAACTCAGAAGCTGAAGAAAAGTTTAAAGAATGTGCGGAAGCATATGAAATTCTTTCTGACGGTGAAAAACGTAGCATGTACGACCGTATGGGTCATAACGCCTTTGAAGGTGGTATGGGCGGCGGTGGCTTTGGTGGTGGTTTCAGCGCCGAAGACATTTTCAGTCAGTTTGGTGACATCTTCGGTGGCGCTTTTGGCGGTGGTAGCCGTGGTCAGCAACGTGCGCGTCGTGGTTCCGACCTGCGTTATGTTATGGAATTAACGCTTGAAGAAGCGGTGCGAGGCGTTAAGAAAACCATTACCTTTACTGCACCAGCACCTTGTGATGTGTGTGATGGTAAAGGTTCAAAAAATCCAAATGATGTAGAAACCTGTAAGACTTGCCATGGTGCAGGTCAAGTGCGTATGCAACAGGGCTTCTTCTCTGTTCAGCAGACATGTAGTACCTGTCGTGGACAAGGTAAAATTATTAAAAATCCATGCAGCAAATGTCATGGTTCAGGTGTATCAGATCGTCAGCAGACCCTTGAAGTTACTATTCCAGCAGGTGTTGATAATGGTGATCGCGTTCGCTTAACAGGTAAAGGTGAAGCGATCCGTGATGGTCAATCTGGTGATTTATACGTTGAAGTCGTAGTGCGTGAGCACGATATCTTCCAACGTGATGGTGCAGACTTATATATGGATGTACCTGTTAGTATCGCAGATGCTGCTTTAGGTAAAGAACTTGAAATTCCAACATTGGATGGCCGTGTCAGTTTGAAAGTGCCTGAAGGTACACAAACCGGTAAAATGTTCCGACTACGTGGTAAAGGGGTAAAACCTGTACGTAGCAGTATGCAAGGTGACTTACTTTGCCGTATTGTGGTGGAAACACCTGTACATTTGACCAGCCGCCAACGTGAGCTATTGAAAGAACTTCAAGCCACGATGGAAAGTGATGACAATAAATCGTCACCGAAGAAAAAATCTTTCTTCGATCGTTTATTTGACTAATTGAGTTTAGGCCTTTTCATTTAGCAAGCTAAACATTGAAGATGTAAAAACGGAGCAACAGATCTTGTTGCTCCGTTTTTTTATTTTGATGCTTGATCTGATGGTGATAAATCAAATTCGTTGTCATCTGGGGCCGCATCTATTGAATTGTCATCTTGGGGGAGTATCACCGCGGGATGTGTTGCTGGTGTCGATGATTCTGATGATGGAGCGGTAGGCTGTGTTGTGTCTTCGGCCCAAATGAGTGAAACAGTTGTTGTCATCACCAATCCTAAAATGATTTTTTTGAGTTGCATGGTATTTCCTTTGATATTTGCTTTTTATGATTGCATCCAAGCGCTTTTAGTTTAATAGATCTGAAAAATTTAATTTTTACTTTTTAGTTATTTTTAGCTGTAATTTAATATATATTTCAATAAATTTTTAGATGATTTAAAAAATAATATAACTGTTAATGTTTAGCGATAAAGCCTGATTTTTATGATGATGATTACAATTGAATTGAGCTATTTTAAAAAAAGACAGGTTGAAGATATTGGACATACCCTCAACCGCTGAAAAATAGGTGCTTATTACTCAATGATCGGTGCATCAATATCTTCAACACGAACTTCTGTTTGAGGTTCAGCTGCTGTGTTAGTATTGGGTTGAGCAAGTGTTTTTTCTTCAGTTGTTGCTGATGTTGTTGTCGGCGCTGATTCAGCCCAAACATTTGTCATCATCATGCCGAGTACTAGAGCGAAAGCCATTTTATTCGAATGCATATTGATCTCCTTTTAAGCCATATTCTTTTCATTCGTGGCATGTAGTCTGCTGTGGGATTCTTGCATTTTGATGAAATAAATTTGAAAAGTTGTAAATTTTTCAAAGTTTTACCGATATATTTTATAAAATTAATCTATTTATTCGTTCAGGCTATTTTGGACCAATGAGCGCATCAGATCCCAAAGCAAGCAAAAAAGATCACAGTATTTTTTTATATTGAAACGTCGTCTTAGAACCGAGTTTTGTTATAGTAGAGCCAAATTTTCAAATTCAGATTTAGGAAGATCGTATGTCAGCAGCTCCACGCATTGGTATTGTAGGTGCAGGTGGCCGTATGGGCCGTACATTGATTCAAGCTGTACAACAAGCAGGCTTTCAACTTGCTGCTGCAGTAGAGCGCCCAGAAAGCACATTAATTGGTGCAGATGCAGGAGAGCTTGCAGGAATTGGTGCTGTGGGGATTAAAGTGGTTGGCAACTTGGAAGAGATCCTCAAAGATGTGGATGTGGTAATTGATTTTACTGCGCCTGTTGCAACTGAACATAATTTAAAACTATGCAGTGCTGCTGGTGTTGCGATGGTGATTGGTACAACGGGTTTCTCGGATCAACAAAAAGAGCTGTTAAATCAATCTGCGACTCAAACACCGATTGTTTATGCGGCAAATTATTCAGTGGGTGTGAATGTTTCGATTAAATTACTTGAGCTGGCAGCTAAAGTATTTGGCGATACTGTGGATATTGAAATTATTGAAGCACATCACCGTCATAAAGTAGATGCACCATCAGGTACTGCTCTGATGATGGGTGAAGCTGTTGCTGACACACTGGGTCGTGATTTAAAGAAAGTTGCTGTCTATGGTCGTGAGGGGCATACAGGTCCACGTGAACGTGAAACCATTGGTTTTGAAACGATTCGTGGTGGTGATATTGTGGGCGAACATACAGTGATGTTTATTGGCGAAGGTGAGCGTGTAGAAGTGACACACAAAGCCACGAATCGTATGAATTTTGCTGCCGGTGCTGTACGTGCAGCCGCTTGGGTTGTCGGCAAAGATGCAAAAAAATACGATATGAAAGACGTTTTAGGCTTAAATGATATTTAAGCTTAAAATCTGATGCGATAGAATTAAAACAATTAGTCAAATTTTGAACATTCAAAAATGAAAAAAACAGTGATGTTATTTGCTTGTGTAATCAGTGCTTTTGGCCTGACTACACAAGCTGCTTTACCAAACAATGCCAAATTGAGTTTGAATAAAAATAACATTCAGGTATGGACATACAAGGATGCTAGTAATTCTGTGTTGTCTTATAAAGCTGAAACAACATTAGATGTGCCGATTGATCGTGCTGTTGCTTTGGTATTGGATGTTAAAAACTCACCGAAATGGGTCCCCAATGTTGCCAAAGCTGAAGTGTTATCTCGCGATGATAAAAAAGGTGAGTTCAGCATTTATATGGTTTTAGATTTTCCCTTTCCGTTAAAAGATCGTGATATGGTGGTCAAAGGAACCATGTCTAAAGATGCGAATGGCAGTATCTTTATTAAAAATTCTGCGATTCAGCAAGGTAAAGCACTGAATCCTGACTATGTGCGTTTAAAAGATTATTCAGGTGATTGGACCTTTCAAAAACTCGGTGCCAATAAAGTCAAAGTCATTACCTCTGGACACGCCAATCCAGAAGGCTCTATTCCTGCAAGTTTAACCAATATTTTAGTCGAACAGCAGCCTTATCAGATGTTGCAGAAAATGAAAACAGAATTGGCAAAGAATAAACCCTTTGCAGCTTTGCCTGATATTTTAAAATAGACGTTGTTTGATCAATAATCCTGAAGCAGACCCTATTGACGAAACAACTTTATATTCGAAAAAATAATGCTTAGCAGATCTTTCCATTTAACTATTGAAAGTAACCTTTCTTAAGGTATTGATGTAGAAAGAAAGGTTACTTGCAGTCTTTGTCACGATTGTTAATCGCTAGGCTGAATGGCTATATTGTTGTACAGGTGCTTTATTCATTTTCATTTGAATAAAAACCAGCACTAGCCCTAAAGCTGTGAGTACCGCACCTGCAATAGACACCGCAGCATAACTCATGCCCATACTCAATACTGCGCCACCAGCTGTTGCACCTAAAGCATTGCCTAAATTAAATGCCCCAATATTCACAGAGGATGCCAATCCAGGTGCTTCATGTGCAACAGACATAACACGCATCTGTAAAGGTGGGACCACTGCAAAGGCTGCTGCTCCCCAGACAATCAGTGCCAATGCTGCACCAATTTGAGTTTGAGCCAGTATAGGGAACAGCAACATGCTCACCATCAGTAACAGCAAGAAACTGGTCAATGTTTTGGTCAGTGACAAGTCTGCAAATTTCCCACCTAAGTGATTACCAATTGAAAAACCAATTCCAATCAGTACCAGCATCAAGGTAATAAACATCGGGCTGGCATGGGTGATGTTTTGTAGGCTAGGCGCAATATAGGTATAGAGGGTAAACATTGCACCTGCACTCATCACCGTGGTGAGCAATGCAAGAACCACAGGCAGCCGAGTCAGCACTTTTAATTCTGCTTTGACATCAGGACGTTGACTTGCTTTATCTTTAGGCAAGGCTTTCCATAGTGACAGCATAGTAATCACGCCGAGTAAGGCGATTGCTGCAAATGACATACGCCAGCCAATATTCTGCCCAACCCATGTGGCTAAAGGCACACCACCGATGTTGGCAATGGTGAGGCCCATAAACATGGTGGCAACTGCACTGGCTTGTTTGTCTTTAGGTACGACGCTTGTTGCAACAATGGAACCAATCCCGAAAAACACCCCATGATTGAGACTGGTCAGGATTCGAGCGGCCATTAAGCCCCAGTAATTGGGGGCAATTGCAGCAAGAATATTGCCAATGGTAAAAATAATCATGGCTAAAATAAGCGCTTTACGTCGTGGAAACCGTCCAAACCATAAGGTCATAAACGGCGCACCAATCATGACACCGAGTGCATACGCGGTGATCAGCATACCTGCGGTAGGGATTGAAATATTCAAATTTTCTGCAATTTGGGGAAGAAAGCCCATAGGAGAAAATTCTGTTGTTCCTATTGCAAAAGCACCAATCGCTAATGCGAGTAAGGGAAAATTTAATTTCATGAGGAATCTCAAATATACAGCATATTGAAAATGATGGGGTGTAACAGCGTTTAGTCAATCACTGGGATGGTCATTTAGTTTTCAGCCGCTATTTTAATGAAGTGACAAAATAAAGCTTCGCAAGAAAACAATCTTGCGAAGCAATCTAAGTCATGATCAAAAGGCGGTAAAGCCTGTTTCGAAGCCTAGTAAGTAAAACTTAGTACCCCAACTTTGCTCATCAAAGCCTAAGCCAAGATTTGCGCTGCTTTAAACCACTTTTACTCCAGCAGTGAATTAAACATCCCACTGAGGTGCTAAGTTTTCAGGATCAACCTCACGGCCATTACGTTCCAATTGCGCGATTAATTGCATTTCTTCAGCAGATAGCTGAATCTCTTGTGCTTTTAAGTTGGCGATTAAGTTTTCACGTTTAGTCGATGACGGAATGACAGCAAAGCCTTTCTGCAATGCCCATGCCAATGCAATTTGAGCGCTAGAAGCCTGATGCTGTTTGGCAATTTCAGTTAATGTTGGGTCATTTAAAACTTTGCCATATGCCAAGGTCATATAAGAGGTCACATCAATATTTTGTGACTGTAAAAAACTCACCAACTTATCATTTTGCAAATAAGGGCTAAGTTCAATTTGGTTGGTGGCAATATTTTCAAGTCCTACAGCAGCAATAGCTTGTTGCGATAAGTCGATATTAAAGTTTGAAATTCCAATATGTTCAGTTAGGCCAAGCTTTTTCGCTTCTAACAGGTTCTGCATCATTTCTGCAACAGAAATTCCTAGACTTGGCGCTGGCCAGTGAATCAAGGTTAAGTTGACTGCATCAGTACCCAGTTTCTGTAAGCTCTGTTTGAGACTTGGAATAAGTTTGTCGGCTTGATAATGATCTGTCCATATCTTTGTTGTGATAAACAAAGCATCACGATGGATATGGCTTTCTGCAATGGCCTGACCGACTTCTGCTTCGTTGCCATAGATTTGAGCAGTGTCTACAGCACGATAACCAACGTCTAAGGCTGTTTTGACCGAGTCAATCACTGTTTGTCCTGTTAAACGGAAAGTACCGACACCAAATTGAGGAACGATGTTTGTCATGCTGGATTTCACTTTATTTTCTGAGATTGAGTGTATTTTGCTACTTTAATTGTTGCGGAAAAATATAGGAATATGCAAAATATTGTTGACTAGAAATCAACAATAAGCAGAGCGCTGACAGCAATGAAATCTACACTCGAAGAATTACAGGCTTTTATTAATATTGTTGATAGTGGTTCGATTGTTGCAGCAGCAACGCATCTTGAACAAACCACTTCAGGTGTAAGTCGAGCCTTGCAACGACTTGAATCTAAACTGAATGTCACTTTATTAGAGCGGACAACACGTAAACTTAAGTTGACCCAAGAGGGGCAATTATTTTTAGCAAAAGCCCGAAAAATTGTGCATGATCTCAATGAAGCAGAAGATGCTTTATTAAAATCTGACAGTGATACATCTGGGCTGATTCGTGTGGATTCCGCGACACCTTTTGTATTGCATGTGATTGCACCGTTGATGCAAGAGTTTTCTCAGTTGTATCCTGAGATTGAAATAGAGTTAAACAGTAACGATCAGATCATCGATTTATTAGAACATAAGACAGATGTTGCAATACGTTTTGGGGATCTTAATGATTCGAGCTTACATGCACGTTTGTTATGTAAAAGCCGATTATATATCGTTGCCAGTCCTGAGTATTTAGCCACACATGGTTATCCAGCAACACCGCAAGATATTTTAAATCATACCCAAATTGGCTTTAGCAAAGTCAGCCGTTTAAATACTTGGCCGATTCGAGTCAATGGAGAAAGGCTTACTGTCAAACCAAAAATCAAAGCATCCAGTGGTGAAACTGTCCGCCAACTGTGTTTACGCGGGCATGGAATTGCGAGATTGTCTGAGTTTGAGATTTTAAAAGATATAAAGCAAGGACGCTTGATCGCTCTATTTGAAGATCAAATAGAGCTTTATGAGCAACACATCCATGCGGTGTATTATCAACAGGAACATTTACCAAAGCGTGTCCGTTTATTTATTGAGTTTTTAACGCAAAAGCTGTCAAAGTTTCGATAGTCTTTTGTGGTGGTAAATCCAGACTCAGTAAAGTTTGGCTACTGGGTTGTTGTGGATTGACCAATTGGATTTCAAAATGATCAGTTGCTGTCTGAAGGCATTTGAACTGCAAGTCTTTTTGCACTGGGATATTAATTTTCATCCGTTGATCACTACTGGTATGGTAGCGGTAGTTTCGCACAGCAGCAGTCTGATGTAGGGTGGGTTCTAGATGATCAAGTTGATACTCAGCTAAATTTTGTGTTTTTAAAAAGCCTTCAATCAAAGATTTACATACAAAATGTTGTTTCTGAGCAGCTTGATTGACCTGCTGAGGCTGACAAGCAGTTAATCCAAAAACAATACTGATTAAAGCGATCGTTCTCATTTTTTTCTCCTTTCAAATCAATTTGTTTGTAAAAATTGGCTGTGAATGAAGCATAAATCTGTTAACTTTATAGATACAGATACAACAAATATTAAAATTTGAGTACAGATATGGCTTTTCAATATCAAACATTAGCACAACAAATTGCACAGAAAATTTATTGTGGTGAGTTGGTCGTTGGGCAACGACTCAGTTCTTTGCGAAAATTTGCAGCATTGCAAAATATTAGTCTTAATACAGCAAAGAGTTGTTATGAGTTGCTTGAAGCGCAAGGCTTGATTTATGTCAAAGAAAAGTCTGGCTATTTTGTTCAATCACAGCAAAAAGCCTCGCAGATTGCTGTACCTGACCATCCTGATTTTAAGTCGAGAGCACGTGAGGTTTCAAATCTAGACTTACAAATTCAAATTCATGAAGCTGCAATCAATAATAAACTGATCCATTTAGGTTCGATTCAGTTATCGCCTAATCTAGTTCCTGTAGAGGCCTTACGCCGTTCAATACAACGTGCTTTAAAACACAGTAAACCAGAAGACTTTTTATATAATGACCGCCAAGGGCACCTTCAGTTAAGAGAGGCTTTGTCAGCACATTGGGCTGAAGATGGTTTTTATATTGCCAAAGAAGATATTTATATCAGCAATGGTTGTATGCCGGCATTGTCTGTGATGATTCAAAGCCTGAGCCAAATCGGTGACAGTGTGATTGTGCCCACACCAAACTATAATGGTCAGTTGCAATTGTTGGCGTTGCTCAAACGAAAAATTATTGAAATCCCTGCCAATACCGAAGGTTTTGATCTGGATCGTTTAGAACAAGAGATGCAAAATTCAGCTGCAAAAGTCTGTTTATTAACCGCCAATTTTCAAAACCCTTTAGGCTTCTGTTTGACTAATGCCGAGAAAGAAAAAATCGCACAGCTGGCAGCGAAGTATCAGTGTTACGTGATTGAAGATGATATTTATGCTGAATGTAGCTTTAATGCCAAACGCCCTTTACCGATTAAATATTGGGATCAACAGGGCTATGTGGTTTATTGCGGATCGGTTTCCAAGTCGTTGTCTACCTCTTATCGAGTCGGTTGGTTCTGTTTGCCACAACGTTTACAGCACTTACATGCCAAGTTGATTTTACAAAATGTTTCGGTCAATACACCATTGCAATTGGGTCTTGCTGATTTGATTTATAGCCGAGCCTATCGTCAGCATTTGAGTGAGTTACGCCCTAAGTTGATGGCTCAAGTTGCACAATATTTACAGTTTATTCAACATGCTTTTTATGGGGTAGAGATCCGTTTAAATCAACCGCAAGGAAGTTATGCCTTGTGGTTACAGTTCCCAGAGCAGATTGATAGCTTGGCGTTGTATTATTATGCACAGCAATACAGTATCAATATTGTGCCAGGGATTATTTTTGGTGAGGATCACCGTTATAACAATTGTATTCGTTTAAATGCAGGACATGAATTGTCTCAGGAAATTCAGGATGCAATTATGTTATTGGCAGATTGGGTAAGAGGTGAATTGTCAGCCAAGAGTGTGGCTTAAACTGATTTGTGAGCAAATGCATAGCCCGACAGCCTTATTCCATTCACGGTTCTTGATAAACCGTGATGGATGGTCAGACTTAAATTAGAAATCCGCTTTTAATACGATACGATAACGGGCTTTTCCAGAGTGAAGTCGCTCCAAAGCCTCATTAATTTTTGACATTGGATAAACTTCAATTTGTGGTGCAATGTTTTTGCGTGCGGCAAATTGTAATAATTGACGCAATGCAAAAGGGGAGCCTGTTGGTGAACCAGTCACTGATTTTGCACCGCCAATCAGTGCACCCGCTGGAATCGGCATCGGTTCGAGGACTAAACCTAGCATATGAATTGTGCCATTTGGCGCCAGTGTATTCAGATATGCTTTCCAGTCCAAACTCACATTTACCGTACAGAGCAATAAATCAAATTTGCCACGTTGTGCTTTTAACGCATTGGCATCGCGACTATTGACCACATGGTCTGCACCCATCGCTTTAAGTTCATCTGTTTTATCCAAACTCGATGTAAAGGCAGTGATCTCACAACCCCACGCTTTGAGTATTTTAATGGCCATATGACCTAAGCCACCAATCCCAATGACACCAACATGGTGAACTGCTTGAATTTGATGTTTTAAGATTGGGTCAAAAACAGTGATACCACCACACAATAAAGGGCCAGCACTTTCAGGATTTAAATCTTCAGGAAAAGGAATAATCCACTGCCAACCTGCACGAACCTTATCTGCAAACCCGCCTGCATGACCAACGATAGTTGCAACTGAACCCCCTGTGCAAAGCACTTGTTGACCACTAACACATGGATCACAGTGCTGACAACTTTCCGCAGTCCAGCCGATACCAACACGTTGACCGACTTTTAATCCTTTCGCCTCTGAACCCAGTTGAGTGATGGTACCGATAATTTCATGACCGCCAACCACTGGAAAAACTGAATTTCCCCATTCATTGTTAATCACTGAAACATCGGAATGGCATAAACCGCAATATTCAACTTTGACTTCGACTTGATGAGGCTGTAATTCACCTGCATCAAATTGATAGGGCACAAGTGCTGCACCTGCCTCTAAGGCAGCATAAGCATGAAACGTATTATTTGACATGTGAATCCTTCCTGTTTGCTCAGTTAAACTTTTAGCGGGATATACAATCATTTTCATGGTCATTGACCATACCCACTGCTTGCATAAAGGCATAGCAAGTGGTTGGACCAACAAATTTAAAACCATTCTTTTTTAACGCTTTGGAAAGCTTTTGACTGGTTTCGGTTTGTGCAGGCGCTAATTTATAATCAGGGACATCATTGAGTTGTACTTGCTGGTCGACGAAATCCCATAACCAGTTCACCATATCAATCTCTTGAGCTTTCATGTTTTGCCATGCAATAGCATTGTCACGAATTGCCGTTAATTTACCGATATGGCGAATCAGCCCAGCATCCTGACATTTTAGCGCAAGCTCTTGTTCAGTAAAATTGGCGATGGTTTGAATCGGGTGGTTAAAAAATTGGGCGCGGTAGCTTTCACGCTTTTTTAAAACAGTAATCCAAGATAAACCTGCTTGTTGCCCCTCTAGGCAAAGCATTTCAAATAAATGCTGTTCATCTCGATTGGATTTACCCCACTCTTGATCATGATATTCAATATAAAGAGGATCATCTGAACACCAACCACAGCGTTTATTTGTCATAAAAGATCTACCATTGTTCTGATTGATTTAAGTTTTAATTGTCTAAAGTTTAAATTCGACCCACTGATCTTGTTTGTTGTCCCAATAGGAAAGTTGCGCATGTTGTAAATCTTTAAAATTTACCCAAATATCTTTACCCGCTTTGTCTGCAAAGCCAGTACTGATCATTAATGCTTCATCGGTGATTTCCATAATCCAGCCTTGATGATTTTGTCCATTGAGGGCAATTTTTTGTTGATTGCCTGATTCTGCAAATTCAACTAAACGCTCAAGCAATGCTTCTGACATGGAATATTCCTAAATTGATTCAATCTAAAATTAACGTAAATAAGGGTAGGGGTTGACTGCACCTTGGCCTTTACCCCTTAAGTATAGTCCATAGTGCAAATGCGGTGCAGTATGTCGTGCATTTCCCGTATTGCCCACATAGCCGATTAACTGACCTTTTTTAACGTAATCGCCTTCTTGTAGACCACGTTTGTGATCGTTTAGATGAGCATAATAGTGATAAACCCCACCTGGTCCGATGAGCCAAATCACTTTACCCCCCAGATTATTGCTCTTTAAGCTGGCAATCACACCGTCAGTACTACTATAAACTTTGGTTCCACGTGAAGCCATGATGTCAATTCCTTCATGTGCTCGCCCAGCACTGCGAGATGCACCCCAAGTATCTGTGAGGTTTTGTGGTTTTACTCCATCTACAGGAATTGCCAATCGGGTTGGCATTGACATCGCTTTTAGGCGGTTAATTTGAGCTTGTGGAAGCTGTGGCTTAGATGAGCTTGGCTTTTTAGGTGCAGTAGTACATGCAGTTAAAATAATGGCAAGCAAAGCCATCAAGCAATATGGGACGCTACGTGACACGAGAAATCCTTTTTTTCAAGTTTCAAAAGGGCAAATTAAAATTGAAATATGCTTCGAATACCCGTGTCTGACTATGTCATATTTTTACTGCTGAGATCAATTTTTTCATGGCTGTAGGGATGCCCATTTGTGTAGCTTTTTGTGGTGTTAACCATTCGCCCCCAAGTTCAGCCTGAAGATATTCTTTTTGGTCTGATTCAACGCGAACAATATGCGCATTTAAAATCCATGTGAAATGGGTAAAGCTATGCGAGATTTGGACAGGTTCAACAGTTGAAATAAGTTTTAGACTTTGACAAAGCTGTTGAAACGCGAGCTCATTTTCAAAAATCGGTAAACTCCATAAGCCTCCCCATAAACCACTGTTGGGACGCTGTTCCCATAACCATTGTTGATCTGACTCAATTAATAACACTGTGGCTGTTCTAACGGGAACAGGCTTTTTAGCTTTCTTATAAGGCAGTTCAGTTTCTAGCCCTTGTTGATGGGCTTGGCAGTGTTGTTGCATAGGGCAGTATAAGCAGAGTGGCTTTTTGGGCGTACAAATGGTTGCGCCCAAATCCATAATTGCTTGGGTATAGTCGTGGTTGCGTTCAGTTGGGCATAAGCTTTCTGCCAGTTGCCACATGGCTCGTTCATGGATGGGTTTACTCAGGTCATCTTCAATGGCAAAGAAACGGGCCAAAACACGTTTTACATTGCCATCCATAATGACGCCATATTGGCGTAAGCCAAGCGACATCAGTGCGCCACCAGTAGAGCGACCAATACCTGAAAGTTCCACCCATTGTTCTAAGCTTTGTGGAAAATGCCCTTGCTGGCTGACCACGCCTGCTGCTTTATGCAAATTGCGTGCACGGGCGTAGTAGCCTAATCCTGCCCAATAGGGGGCAACATCATCCCATGAGGCTTTACCCAAATCATCGACAGTTGGAAAGCGTTGGATAAATTTATCAAAATATTGCAGTACAGTTTTGACTTGGGTTTGTTGCAACATAATCTCAGACACCCAAACTTTGTATGGATCATCAGCCACTTGCCACGGTAAATCATGGCGCCCGTGTTGATCAAACCAAGTCAATAGCGCATCTGAAAATGAAAATTGCGACATAACAATCTAGCGTAAAAATTGGATGCTCAGTATAACCAAGATAAATTTATTGCGGAAAATTATCTTAAACTTGAGCAGTAATCTACATAAAAAAAGACGCCAAAGCGTCTTTTCAAATGCGTTTATAGCCACAACTTAGTTTTCGTTGATGATACCCCAACGCTTATCCAGTTTAAGCGGTTCGTTTTTATAACGTGGGATAATGTGAATATGGAAATGTTCACTTTGGTCTTCACCAAACACATGACCATCATTAAAAGCGATATGGAAACCTTCAGGTTGATGGCGAATCTTAAGCTCGTTACGTGCCAGTTCCAATAAAGAGGAAAGGCTTTTACGTTCTTTCTCTGAAACCTCAAAAAAAGAAGCAATATGGCGCAAAGGAATAATCACTGAATGACCTTTAGACAAAGGGTTATGTTCAGGCAAAATTGCACCAAATTCATTTTTATCAATGATATCAAATTCTTCAAAGTCACAATAAGGACATACTTTTTCAGTCATTTCTAATCCCTCGTTTTGTTGTCTTAATCGACGTAGAACGTATTTTAATTAAGCCAGAGTAGGTTAAGCCAAGGTACGATCTAATAAATCATACATTGCTGCTAATCCGGCTTTTTCTGCTTCGGCGTTATAACCTAGATCTACGCCATTGGCTTTTGCTTTTTCATCTGCTTGTGGGTTACTAAAGCCATGTTTAGCATCTTTCAGGATGATCACTTCAGATTTTACCTGAGCATGCTGCATTTCTTGTTTAAACGATTCAACATCTGCCAAAGACACCATGCTGTCTTTTTCACCATGTAGCACTAACACTTGCGCTTTAAATTTTTCTGCTTCCGCTGCTTTTTGCGCAGATAAATTTGCATGGAAAGTAATCGCAGCCTTTAAGTCAGCACCTGAGCGTGCCAAATCTAATATCACTTTACCACCATAACAGAATCCAATCGCAGCCAAACGCGTTGCATCGACTTCTGGTTGTGCTGCTAAAGCAGCCAAAGCCGCAGATGAACGCTCAACAATGGTCTGCTCATGTTGGAAGGTTTGCATCATCCACTCATGGGCTTGAGTCGCAACAGCCGTGGTTTTTTTATCGCCATACATATCAATTGCCAGCGCAGCAAAACCATGTTGTGCCAACTCTCGAGCACGTTGTTCAGAATACTCATTTCGGCCCCACCATTCTGGACCAACAATCACACCTGCAACTGGTTGTGCGGATTCAGGCGCAGCAAAATAACCGATTAAAGTTGTTCCATCTTTTGCTTGGTATTGAATTTCACGAGTTTTGATTGCAAGAGTCATCTGTTAATCCTTGTGTATCGGCGAGAATGAGATTGATTAAAGCATAAATATATAAGATTCAAATGACTAAATTTCGAATATTTACAATAGAAATGTGAAAATTTATGAATGAAAAAGGTCGTTTTCAAATGAAAAAGAGAAGAACCAAGGTTCTTCTCTTTCATGAAAATTGATCAGGAAAAGCTAAACTTTTCCTCTCGAAATAAAACCAACAATCGCGAGGATTACTGCGACAACGAGAAGAATGACTGCGAAGTCTTTAGACATTCCCGCAACACCACCAAAACCAAATAAACTTGCGATTAAGGCGATCACAGCGAAAATAATTGCCCAACGAAACATAAGATTCATCTCCATATTTTTGTTATGTATTTTCAGTATAGGCAGAAAAATCTGAGGGACTTGTGAAGTTGTGTTTAAAAAGTGTGATTAATAAAGCAATATGTAAAGGTTTGTTCTGTTTTAAATTTTCTAATTTCTGCTTATATACTGATATAATTATTTCGCCTTAAATGACTTTAATGTTATGCCATGACCTTTGAGATCCGCCCCCAGTTTTGGAAGAATTATACACTGTCTGAGTTAAATCCGACCGAGTGGGAAGCGTTGTGCGATGGTTGTGGGTTGTGCTGTTTGGTGAAATTAGAAGATGATGACACACATGAAATAGCCTATACCAAAGTGTCTTGTAAACTCCTCGATTGTGAAACAGCACAATGTTCTGACTATCCCAATCGTTTAGATTATGTACCCGACTGTATTCAATTAAGCCCTGAAAAATTAGCCAATATTCATTGGTTGCCTTCAAGTTGTGCTTATCGTCGGGTGAATGAAGGTAAAAATTTACCGGCATGGCACTATCTGATCACAGGCTCAAGAAGCAATGTGATTAAAGCCAGAAAATCTGCTGCTGGGCGCTGTATCTCCGAAACAGAAGTCAATGAAGAAGAAATTGATGAATACATTGTAAGATGGGTGCGGTAAATCATTTGAATCAATTATGAATTGATAATCATTATCAAATAGTAATATGATAGGCAAACTCTTCAGTTTGATGTGTTTTAAAATGTTTGCTTTATCTTGGTTATTCAAAAAAAGTGCATTCTGTGTATGTGCAATCAGCCTGAGTTTCGGTATTCACTGCAATGTTTATGCAAAACCAGATTTGCAAGCTTTAGGGCCAAATATTGCGGAGCAAGGCTCCAGTTATTATCAATTTCAAGTAAAAAATTTTCAATCCGCAGATCAACAACGGCATTATAAAGTTTGGGTCGGTATTCCTAAACATATCAATAAAAATAAGATCTTACCTGCTATTTATATGTTAGATGGCAACTCTGCTATGGCGCGTTTAGATGAGTCACTGTTAAAAAAACTATCCGAACAAGACAGCCCTGTGTTGGTGGCCATAGGCTATCAAACCCAGTTACCGTTTGAGTCCGCTTCACGGTCTGTAGACTACACACCTGCTGATGAATCTGGAAAAGTAGCGGCTGACCCACGCAATCCTGAACGTATGGCTGGCGGAAGTGCACAATTTAGACAGGTGCTGTTTGAAAAAATTATGCCGTGGGTCAATACGCAAGTAAAACTGGATAAGCAACGTACCGCATTGTGGGGACATTCTTATGCTGGTTTATTTGTTTTGGATACCCTTTTAAATAGTCAAAGCACAGATAATAAGTTTTCACACTATTTTTCAGCCAGTCCATCTCTCACATGGGCAGATTCTCGATTACTCAAAGCCGTTGAAAAAGCCCCGCCTGAGCAATTAAAAAATAAAAAATTATGGGTGATGGAAGGTGACATCATTCAGTCTACAACGAGACCAATCAGCCCAAATGCAGATCGGGATATGATTCAAAATAACCGTCAATTGGTTTTAGATTTGGCCAGTAAAGGCGTAGATGGCAAATTAATGCTTTATCCACATCTTAGTCATGGTCAAGTATTTCAGGCCTCGTTAATGGATGTTTTGCAGAATCGATTATTTTAAAGCTGAAAGTGCAATATTGATGATTTTCCATAGTAGACTAAGGACAGCATTCATCAATTAAAAAAGCAGTATGTCAGACACTCAAATTCCGCTTCCAGAACGTTTACGTCCACGTGATTTGTCTGAAATTATTGGGCAAGATCATTTACTCGGTGTTGCAGCACCACTCCGTCAAATGATTGATCAAGGGCATTTACCCTCGATTATTTTTTGGGGGCCGCCTGGTGTTGGGAAAACCACCATCGCATTGTTATTGGCTCAAGCAGTCGATCGTACATTTATTAGCTTATCTGCCTTAAATACAGGGGTAAAAGAGCTCCGTGAGGTGATTGCTGACAGTGGTGATTTATTAACACCGGTGGTGTTTATTGATGAAATTCATCGTTTTAATAAGTCGCAACAAGATGCCTTATTGAATGCGGTTGAAAAAGGCAAAATTACCCTGATCGGTGCGACCACTGAAAACCCTTCATTTGAAGTCAACAGTGCTTTGCTGTCTCGTTGTCAGGTGTATACCTTAAATGGATTAAGTAATGAGGCGATTCAAGAACTCATTTTACGCGCGATTCAACAAGATAAATTTTTAAAAGACCGCCATATCCAGATTGAAGAATTTGATGCATTGGTTCAATTTGCTGCGGGTGATGCACGTAAGGCACTTAATTTAATCGATTTAATTGCCAGTACCTTTGAGTCCGATATTGAAAATATTGTGACCAATGCGATCGTGGTCAAAGTTGCGCAACAGAATATTGCACGCTATGACAAATCAGGTGAGCAACATTATGACCTTGTGTCTGCGTTTATTAAATCTATTCGGGGTAGTGATCCTGATGCAACATTGTATTGGATGGCACGTATGCTTAAAGGCGGTGAAGATCCGGTTTTTATCGCTCGTCGTATGTTGATCGCTGCTTCAGAAGATATTGGTAACTCAAATCCAAATGCCTTGCTTTTAGCGGGCGAATGTTTCCGCTCGGTTCAAGCGATAGGCATGCCTGAGTGTCGAATTATTTTAGGCCAATGCGCAGTTTATCTGGCAACCAGTGCAAAGAGTAACAGCACTTATTTGGCGATCAATAAAGCCTTAGAACTTGCAGAAAAAACGTCCAACCTACCTGTGCCACTCCATTTACGTAATGCACCGACCAAGCTTATGAAACAACAAGGCTATGGTGTGGATTATCTTTATCCTCATAACTACCCTGAAAATTTTGTGCTACAGGAATATTTACCACCTGAATTGAAAGGCACAAAATTATATGAGTCTGCTCGTAATAAGCGTGAAGTTGAAGGTGAGCGTTTACAGCAACGTCGTTGGCAACAAGAACAGCAGCAACAGTAGTTGTGACGTTTATTTGCTTAGGCATCTTTTAAATAGATGTTCTATTTTATATAAAGGTTTAAAATATCGGCAAAATTTAAATTAGGCTGACACCATTTTAGAAATACGCTTAATCAAAGTGCTTCTAAATGGTTTAGAAATTTTATGAAATTATCCGTTTTATCTTTTGCTGTTTTAATTTCTTTACCGATGTTGAGCCATGCTGAACTTGCAAGTAAAATTTCGACCCAAAATCAGCCTAAACTTGCTTCGCAGCAGCTTAAAACACTTTATCAACAAAGTTTTGTTCAGCAAAAAACAATCCCTCAAGGCTGGCGTATTCCTGGCAACAATGCCGGCAATGTCTATGTTGAAAATGGGATACTTCATATTGATGGTCGAGCAAATTCAGTCAGTCCGACCTCAATTTTATTACCGCAAAATCTTGAAAAACAACAAAACTATCGCATTGATCTCGAATTTACTTTAGACCAAGCTGTCAATAACTCACGTTGGGGCAGTGTGATTTATGATGTCACAGAAACTCAGGGGGTGATTCCCAGCAGTTATTATCAATTTACCCTCAGAACAGACACCACTGCAAAAAATGGTACGGAGTTTGGTCGGCATAAAAGTAACGGGCAGTGGGAGGTCTCTGAAACGAAAGCATTTTCGGAGAACATCAAAGCAAATCAATGGTATAAAGCCAGCATTGTGGTCTCTGGTCAACGGGTACAACACTATTTAAACCACCAGTTAATGCAAGATGTAGAACTTGACCAAGGATCTGTCAAAGGCGGCATAGGTCTTTCAGCAACAGGCCTAGTCTTAAAAGTTAAAAATATTCAAGTCTCTGAACAAACCAGTGCATTGCCAGACTTAGCCAATAAAGTCACCCAAGTGCAAGAAATTCAAACTAATGTCGCTTTGGCACCGACGCTGATTCAAAAAGTTAAAACTACCAGCAGTCCATTAAATTCAACCAATCAGTTATATTATCAATTAGATGCCAATTTAAACTTACTTGATCAGACAGGGCAGGTGGTTGAAACATTACAACAATATTTATCCAACCCACAGCGCAATACCATCCCTGTTTTAGAAATCAAAGATCCCAAAAGTATTGAAGCCTTAAAATTACTCTCTAAATCTCACGATATAAACGATATTACTGTATTGTCCAAAAGTGATGATTTACTCAAGTCTGCGCATCAAATTGTACCTACGCTTCGAACAGCTTTAGATTTAAGTCGCGAAAATTTAAAGGAGAGTCATGTCGGTCTTTCTGAAATTATGCGTCGTACTAATCAGGCCTATGCACGCATCGTGGTTCTTCCGCATCACCTTGCCAACAAATCGAGTGTCAGCTTTATTCAACGTCATTTAATGACAGTGTGGGTTGATACACCAGCACATGATCCGCAGGATGTCGCCAGTATTTTGACTTCAGGTGTGAATGGGATTATTACAACGCAAAGTACGCTATTTGCCAGTGTCTTAAAACAATTTCCAAAAAATACCTTATTGCGTAAACCCTTTATTATTGGGCATCGTGGTGTACCCAGTTTAGAAGATGAAAATACCTTAGAAAGTGCAAAACATGCAGTTGCTTTAGGAGCAGATATTGTTGAAAACGATATTTATTTAACCAAAGACCAGCATCTTGTGGTGATGCATGATGCAACAGTGGATCGTACTACGCGTTCAACAGGTAAAATTGAAGAAATGAGCCTTGCGCAGGTTCAGCAATTAAAATCTAAAAACAAAGCTTATCCAATACCGACCCTTGCAGAATATTTCACTACATTTAAGCACAATCCAAACTTTGTACTGATGATCGAAATGAAAAGTGCCAATCCAGCATTGGTTGCAAAAATGCAGGATGAAATTAAAAAGTACCAAGTTGAAAATCAAGTCGTCACGACCTCATTTAATGCAGATCAAGTTGCGCGTGCACAGTCACAATTGTCTGAGATACCACGAGGGTTATTGGTTGGAAGCATGCCCAATAGCCGCAATACTTTAATTGCCGCCAAACAAATCAATGCCGATGTTCAGAAATATAATTCAACGTATAACCCTGCTTATCGTGCTGATTTGATCAATCTTTTAGAAACGACCAAGCACCGTGGAATCAGTTTTTGGCCTTGGGCATTGAATGATGAAACATTTAAAAAATTATATATTGCAGGGACCTACGGGATAACCACCAATTCTGTGCAACTTTATGCGAAATATATCGTTGATATTCAAGCACCCAAGAATGTCAAAGTAAAAGCTGAACAGCCGGTATTACTCAATGCGCAATTGGTTCAGCAAGATGGCGTGAAACTCAATCAACAACTCAGTAATTTTGTGGTTTTATCAGGTTCTGCAAAACATGAGATTAAAAATGGTCAGTTGAGTTTCTCTGAAAAGGGCACTGCATATGTTTTGGCAGGTTATAAATATCAGATTGATGCACAAAACTTCTATCAAATCTTTTCAGCCCCTATAAAGGTCATCATCCAATAGCTTATTTTATGGTATCTGTTTGAAATGGGAGTTTTACATCTTTGGGGAAATTTGGAAAAAGTGTAAACAGCATTTGAGGATTATTCTTTAGTCCTGCACCGTCCAGATAGGTCCATTGATGTGATTGTAGTGAACGAATGGCGACCATAAATGAGGGCGATGCTGCTTGAATTTGACCCACAACTTTCATGGTGATGGTTTTGGGTACAAAGCAAATTTCTTCATGATCTACGATATAGCTATAAAGTGGTGGCTTTGATTGTACATTGACAATTTCTACCTGTGATTTGGCAAGCAAATTTTGAGCGTATTGAAGCAACTGCTGATAAGCTTCTGCACCGCCAGCATATTTGATTAGAGATGGATGAGTTTTTTGTTGCATAAATGAATAATCATTTTTCTTTAAATCTTGTCCTAATTGATCTAAGTCAGACGCAATAATTTTAGGATAATCTTGCTGACAGCTTAACTCTTCCGCCTGTGCAGGATTTAAAATGATCAAGAATAAAATGACAGCATAAATTGTTTTTATCATGTTCGATTAAATCTGAATATCGTTTGTTTTGAGTATATAAGTTTCTTAAAAAAAGTTCATCAGTAATCCAAGCTTACCGATACTCGCTCATCCAACAGGAGATTTTGTAACTTGTCTCTGTTCATTTCTGAAAAGTTAGGCAGCGCCTACGTAAATTG
Source organism: Acinetobacter sp. NyZ410 (assembly GCF_022828975.1). NCBI lineage: Bacteria > Pseudomonadati > Pseudomonadota > Gammaproteobacteria > Moraxellales > Moraxellaceae > Acinetobacter > Acinetobacter sp. NyZ410. Next base: position 98,671 of record NZ_CP094620.1, read on the forward strand.
ATTTAAACTTTCAAAGCAAAGTGTGCAATGAATGTTTTTAAAATTAAACAACTTATTTGCCCATAGAATTGATTTAATTAAAATTATGAATAAAGAAAATTATATTCTAGTGTATGTGTTTCTAAACAGGTTGAGGATATACCCAATAACGATACACATAAAAAAACCGAGTCATTCAACTCGGTTTGAAGCCTTTGGTTAACTTTAACCTCTACCACTTATAATTAATTTTGCCGTAATAGAACGCACCATTAAAGCCAAACGGTGAGAACTGGCTGTATTGCAAACTTCCGCCAGTAGGTTTGTTGATGTCATAAACATCTTTATCAGGATAAACATTGGTAATGTTGTCTCCCCCAACAGTAAATTTCCAATTGTTTAATTGGTATGTCAGTGCTAAATCCAACAGCCATTTTGCAGAAAATTTCTGATCACTGGCAGCACCTGAGTTACTGTAAGTTTCAAAGCTTCCATAACGTGTGATATTGGTATTGATACCAAAATTTCCAATTTTATAATCATTGGCTAAACTGAATTTATGTTCAGGTGTGCTTCCGGCCAATAAACCATATTGTTCACGACGGTCTAAACGGGTGAGGTTGACACCCAAGGCATTTAAAATCTCAGGGTTTTTATCGACATCGGTGACTTTATTGCGATTAAAATTATAAGCCAAAGATGTGGTTAACTCGCCATAAGGCAGGTTTTGCCATTGGTAATTGGCAACTAAATCTACACCACGAGTGCGGGTATTACTGGCATTATTAAAGAAACGAACCGTGCTGAAATTGGTATCGGTAATCCCTTTAGACACCAAATAAGCGCGAACAGTGGGGCTGCTGGCATTGATATTTGAAGATAAGCTAATACGGTCATCAATATCAATTTGGTAGGCATCCAAAGTTACATACAGGTTTTTAGTTGGGGTAAGTACCAAGCCAAGGCTATAATTCTTTGATTTTTCAGCTTTTAAGTCTTCTGCACCGAGCAATTGTGCAACTTGAGAAGAACTTGGAAATGTTCCAGCCTCAACAAACTGTCCATTGACCAATTGCGAAGAGGTTTGAGTGAAATATTGTTGTGCTAGACTCGGTGCGCGAAAGCCTGTAGAAACTGAGCCACGTACCGCAACTTGAGGTAAAAGCTTATAACGTAACGAAAGAGATGCATTATTGGTGTCCCCAAAGTCATCATATTTCTCATAACGATAGGCTGTAGATGCTGAAAGTTTTTGGGTAATATCTGTTTCTAAATCGAGATATCCTGCATAACTGTCACGTGTCCATTTCCCGGCATCTGCTTGGCGAAAGCCTGATAAACCTGAAGAACCACTTTTATAATAAGAGGCAGGATTGCCTGCTTTGATTTGATATTGTTGGTTTAAATATTGAGCACCAAACGCGACATTTAATGGACTTGCAAAAGCAGAGATCTCAAATTCTTTTGACAAATCAATATTATAAACAGCTTGGGTATTCTTTAACTGTCCATTATGGAATGAATTTGGTGTTGAACCTGTATCTTTGTATAGATCGACATTGATGGTTTTTGTATTTACATCATATTGGTTTAAGCCATAATTGGCTGAAACATCATAGCGCCAGTCTGCGACTTCCCCACGTAAGCCTGCAACAGCACTAAAGTCATCTAATTGACCGCGAATCAGCGGTAAATAACCATTTGGAAATAATGCAGGCACATTGTTCGAGGCATTACTCAAACGATAGAATCCAGCAGTTTCTGCATTACGATGGCTATAGGTTGAAAAGCCATATAATTCAACAGTATCACTGAGATCAAAACCAGCATTAACAGAAGCTTTAACCTCATCAGATTTTGGATCACCAAAGCGAAAAGTTCTTTGTCCGTATGTAGTAGCGTTTGGATCACGAAGGTCTAAACCTGCGCGATTGGTTGCTTCATTGTCCTGCCATTCACCAGAAAAAATGGCATAACCATAATTGCCCAGTTGAGTACCGCCTGAGACATAGGATTGTTTTTGTTCACCATCACCTTTGTTATAAATACCGTAACGAATACCTGCATCACCTGTTTTAGGATCAGATTTTAAGATAATGTTGACGACACCAGCAATTGCATCTGAACCATAGCGAGCAGACGCACCTTCTCTAAGTACTTCTATACGGCTGATGGCAGAAATCGGAATGGCATTTAAATCGGTCGGTGCCGAACCGCGTCCAATGGTGCCCCCAAGGTTAATAAATGCCCCTGTATGGCGACGTTTGCCATTCACTAAAACCAAAACTTGATCAGGAGAAAGCCCTTTTAGTTGCACTGGGCGAACGAGTTCTGTTCCATCGACAACGGTTGGACGAGGAAAGTTAATCGAGGGGATAATTTTAGCCAGCGCCGTACCTAACTCACTTGAACCTGTACGTTCTGTCAATTCCGCTGCACTAATCACATCAATCGGTTGTAAGGAATCTGTTTTAGAACGTTTTAGCGAACGGGTACCTGTGACAACAATGGTATCAAGTGTTTTAACTTCTTGGGTGGCTGGAATCTGTTCCGCAGCGTATGCATGTGGATACAGAAATGTAAAAACTAAGCTGGCGGTCAGGCTTAATGAATATCGTTTTGATAATGTACGCATAACTCTATTTTGTAGCTCTTTTTGTAACGGTTTGTTGTGATCATAGTGAGCTTGAGATTATTTAGAAAACAACTTTTAAAAATATAAATAGAATAAAATCTGCAAAGTGCCTTGTTATTTAAAGCGATCTCAGTTTTGAAATCTAGATTTTAGCATGCGATGTTTTATAGGAAGTTTGATGCACAATCTTTTGAAATTATTGATAAAGCATATAATTTTAAACGGCTCAGTGATGAGGCGATGATATTGAATCAAGTTGATGAAATATAGTGATGATCAACAATTCACATCAGCAAAAGCCGGGTTTGATCAGTTTATATTTGGTTTAATGCAAAAAGGGCTACCTTAAATTGATAGCCCTTTTCACTTTATCCAATCAGCTTAGCGTGGAGGAAAGCCTGCTTCTGATAAAGCATCAACCACTTGTTGCTGTGTTGCTGTTGTTTCAACTTTAACACTGTGACTTGGTGGATCGGCAATCACCTTGGCATTTTCATCTACAGATTGAATTGCTTTGGTTACACCACGTGCACAACCACCACAGGTCATATTTTCAATATAAAATTCCATATCTCACCCTGCTCTAAGAAGACTTAAGCTTAAGATAAACCTTACCATAATTGTAAGGTCAAGTTTTAATGTTTAAAGTTTCATCGCAACGCTTTTTCAAAAATAATTTACAGTATTTTTAAGTCGTCGATTGCTGAATTTTTTACGAATGCTAAATGCCAACATAGGCGAATGGTTTATATACAGAATTTATGCTTTGGTAGTAAACTCTGCATTGAAATTGTGAATGATAAGAACATGATGATGAACAAAGACCATTTATATTCAGTGATTTACCAAGACATTCAAGATGCTTTCGCTGAGATTCAGCAGCTTACACAAGATCAGCATCTATGTGCTATTGGTTTGGGAATGGTTGAGGATTTCTGTGGTTTCTTTTATGTAGGATGCACATTAGAACAATTAAAAACCTTTGAAGACGTCTATGAAGCATGGTGGATTTCAGAATGGAGTTATTCAAGTACTGCCAATAATCGTGTTCACGATGCAATCACGGCTTTGTATCAGGACTTGGGAGAGGATTATACAGATGAGCAATATAGCGAATTGCAAGCGCACTATCAAAAGACCATTATTCAAGCATTACAAGATTTAAGAACACAAGGAAAATTAAAAAACCAACAGGGTGAAGAAATTATTGTCATTATTCAATATGCAGACTCATCCGATGAAGATTTTGAGGACATCAGTTTCCCACAAATTAATCCTGAGTTTTTAGTGCCTTTATTTGAAAACCGCTTTCGGAAAAAAGCTGGTGAAAATTTATATGATTACCTATTAGAAAAATCAGTATCTTAAAATAAGAAACCGAGCTAAAAAGCTCGGTTTCTGAAGAATCAGTATCTAAAATTAGATATCTGAAAGATCTACACCAATACGTGTAGCTACTTCTTCATAAGCTTCAACAACACCACCTAAACCTTGACGGAAACGGTCTTTGTCGAGTTTTTTCTTGGTGTCTTTATCCCATAGACGGCAACCATCTGGAGAGAATTCGTCACCTAATACGATACGGTCATGGAACACGCCAAATTCAAGTTTAAAATCAACAAGAAGCATGTTGCCTTGAGCGAATAAGTCTTTCAGCACAACATTGACTTTTTGAGTCAATTCTTTCATTTGCGCCAATTGTTCAGCATTTGCCCAACCCAATGCAATTGCTTGAGACTCGTTCACCATCGGATCGCCTAAAGCGTCGTCTTTGAAGAACAATTCAAATGTTGGTGGAACAAGCTCTAAACCTTCTTCGACACCCAAACGACGGCATAATGAACCTGCAGCATAATTACGCATTACACATTCAACAGGGATCATTTGCAATTTTTTCACTAAAACTTCAGTTGGAGAAAGAAGTTTTTCGAAGTGTGTTTCAATACCAGTTGCAGCCAGTTTTTCCATGATAAAGGCATTAAAACGGTTGTTCACCTTACCTTTACGGTCTAGTTGCTCTATTTTTTCGCCATTAAATGCAGAAGCATCGTCACGGAAAACTAGAATTAGATGATCCGCGCTATCTGTTTCATAAACAGATTTCGCTTTACCAGTATAGAGCAAGGTTTGTTTTAACATGGGGGAACCTTTTGCAAAAAAAAATTGCCTAGAACGACTAGGCTGGCCAGTTTTGGTAAATCTGGGTTAATAGTTCTGCAGCTTTTTCTTTGTCTGCAAAGCTATTATCGGCGTTAAACACAGCAAGTGTGTTACTTGAACCTACAGAATTAAGCTTCAATACATAAGTTGAATTATCGATTTTTACAGTTGCCTCATTGGCATTTTTGCTTTGGCCGATAACCTTATGATTTAAGCTACTGAGGGTCGCAAGTGCGTACTGCCAAATTGTAGCAGAATTTCCATCAATTTTGATCAGTGGATTGCCATTTCCATCAGTTAAAATTTGAGGACGACCAACACTTTCAGTTGATGCAGAGACTTCATCAGCAGGTGCACTGATTTGAGCAACATCTGGACGAGGAACCTCGTAACGGTTGCCTCGTTTATTTTCAAATTTTGGTGCATGCTGAAGTGCAAGAGGGTCAACAATAGGAGCTGGATACATTGGCGTTGCAGGTCTAACTGTTGAACCTTCAGGGTAGCTAAGTGGCTCTACAGTGGTCGTGTTTTTATAATCTAAAGAACCATTGCTGATTCCAAGGGAACTACAACCCGCCAAGCTTAAAGCTGAAATGGCAAGAGTTAAACCTAAACGTAATTGCATAATACTAAGCTCTTATTAAATGAGACCCACTGCTTTGAGTTCTTCACGCAGTGGTGCACGGTATTGTTCTGCTAGGGGAGTTAATGGTAAGCGAATGCCAGTACCAATTAATTCCATTTCATGAAGTGCCCATTTCACTGGAATTGGGTTCGATTCGCAAAATAGAATATTGTTTAATTTTGCAACTTGGTCATCTTTGCTTTTCGCTGTTGCAGCATCACCTGCAATTGCAGCGGCACAAAGTTCGCTCATGATTTTTGGTGCAATATTTGCTGTCACTGAAATATTGCCGTGGGCGCCTAACTGAATCAATTCACTCGCAGTCGCATCATCACCTGAATACACCACCATGTTTTTGCCTTTTAAGCCATCAATCAGCTCTTTACCACGGGGAACATCGCCAGTCGCATCTTTAATTCCTACGATTTGAGGAATATCTGCTAAACGAATCGCAGTGTCGTTGTGCAGATCTACACCAGTACGACCAGGTACGTTGTAAAGAATGATAGGTAAATCAACAGCTTCAGCAACTGCCTTATAGTGTTGGAATAAACCTTCTTGCGTTGGTTTATTATAATAAGGGGTAACTAAAAGTGCGGCATCTGCGCCGAGTTGTTTGGCTTCTTTGGTGAGTTCAATCGCTTCGTGTGTCGAGTTTGCACCAGTACCGGCAATAATTGGAATACGTTTATTGGCAACACGGATAATTTCTTTAATTACTTCTGTGTGTTCTGCCATGCTAAGAGTAGATGCTTCGCCAGTTGTACCGACAGCAACAATACTATTAGTGCCTTGTTCTATGTGCCACTCAACGAGCTTCTCGAGACCCTTCCAATCTACGCTGCCATCTTCAAACATAGGGGTGACGATTGCGACAATTGAGCCTTGAATGGTCTGTGCTTGCTGAGTCATTTTAAAAAAATATCCTATTTTTCCATCCACATGCGTTTGAGTAAACAAGGATTGGGATGGTTGCAGTATTTTGATTTGAGCGTGAAACAATCATCTTAAAGATTGCCTAATGCTTATGCAAATTATGACTGATTCAGCGTGTCAGAACAATATGCTTTAGTCAAAGCTTGGAAATTCTTTAACAAAAGCAACAAATCACTCACATTTCCAAGCAATTTTTTTTATTTTCAGTTTTTTATCAAACTTGAACAGCGTGCAGTTTTAATCCCAATGCTGGGTAAAATCTATTCGCGCTAGAAAACAATTTTCTATTGGGCGGCGGAGTCTCGCCGTTTAGAATCTAGCGAACCGTTCTAGATGATTTCTTGGTTGATTTTGATAAGACGCTCGCAAATGTACGCTGTTATATTGTATGTTGAGTCATCGAGTGTTTAAATTTTTACGATTAAAATAATAGTCATTTGGCCAATATAAGGGTAGGGAAATGTTGCAATCTGAGCGTAGTGCCTTGATCGTTGTTGATGTACAAAATGGTTTCACTTCAGGCGGAAATTTAGAAGTTGCCCATGCTGAGCAAATCATTCCAACCATCAATCAATTGGCACGACATTTTGACAATATCGTACTGACCCAAGATTGGCATCCTGAAAACCATATTTCATTTGTTGAGAATCATCCCAACCGTAAAGCTTATGAGCTGATTCAGTTAGATTACGGCCCGCAAGTATTGTGGCCATCACACTGTGTACAAGGGAGTAAAGATGCCGAATTTCACCCTGATCTAAACATACCAACTGCTCAACTGATCATTCGTAAAGGCTTTCGTTCTCAAATTGACAGCTATTCAGCCTTTATGGAAGCCGATCATAAAACCACTACAGGCTTGGCGGGCTATCTTAAAGAACGCGGTATAGATACGGTGTATATCGTGGGGATTGCAACAGATTTCTGTGTCGCATGGACGGCCATGGATGCCGCCAAGTTAGGCTTTAAAGCCTTTGTGATTTCGGACGCCACCAAAGCGATTGATTTACAGGGTTCTTTACAACATGCATGGCAGGAAATGCTGGCTGTGGGTGTAAAACGCGTGATCTCAAAAGAGATTTTCAATGCAGCATAAGCATCAAGACTTGCATCATTTGAGAAATATTACTGTTTTAAAACATCTTGCTTTAAGATAAGCCGAAATCCTCAATCTGCTTGGGTAGGGACAATGTCAGCAATTTTACGTTTTAGTCAGTTTGTACAAAAAACTTTTGCCCTGTGGGTTGTGGTATTTGCCTTTATTGCCTTATGTTTTCCAGCAGCATTTGTCTGGATGAAAGCATATATTCCATGGGTTTTAGGGATTATCATGCTGGGAATGGGCATGACCATGACCGTGGACGAATTTAAGAATGTCTTGTCAAATCCCAAAGCAGTTGTGATCGGTGTCGTTGCACATTTTGTGGTGATGCCCAGTGTGGCATTCTTTCTTTGTAAAGTTTTTAATTTACCACCCGAAATTGCGGTAGGGGTAATCCTTGTCGGCTGTTGCCCTGGAGGGACAGCATCCAATGTCATCACCTATATGGCCAAAGGAAATACTGCTTTATCCGTCACATGTACATCTGTTTCAACGTTTTTAGCGCCTATTTTGACACCTGCAATATTCTATGTGTTAGCCAGCCAGTGGATTCCGATTGATGCGGGTTCAATGTTTATCGATATTCTTAAAGTGGTGATTTTTCCAATTATTTTGGGCGTGATTTTAAGAAGCCTATTTAAACAAAAGACTGAGCAATATATTCAAGTGATGCCTTTGATCTCTGTGGTTGCCATTGTGGTGATCGTGGCAGCAATTATTGCAGCCAGTAAGGCTTCAATTTTGCAATCGGGCTTGCTGATTTTGGGTGTGGTGATTTTACATAATGGTTTAGGCTTTTTATTAGGGTATTGGGCAAGTCGTCTATTCAACTTATCTTATCCTGACTCCAAAGCTGTTGCGATTGAAGTGGGAATGCAAAATTCTGGTTTAGGTGTGACCTTAGCGGCGATACATTTTGCTGCATCTCCAATAACCGCAGTGCCAAGTGCTATTTTTAGTTTATGGCATAATATTTCTGGGCCTGTTTTAGCCACGTATTGGGCAGCGAAAGCCGATAAAATGGCTGAAAATAAACAATAATACTATTTTAAAATTTACGTTTCCTTTAGAGAGCTTTGGCTCTCTTTTTATTTATAGTGCTTATTCATACGCTAACTGTTTTAAAAACTCATCCTCAGTGAGTACGCTAAAGCCATGTTGTTCGAGTAGGGCTGCAGTAACCCCTTTACCCGATATTTTATGTCCTGAAAATGATCCATCATAAATCATCTGTGAACCACAAGAAGGACTGTTGGCTTTTAAAATAATATGTGTAACTTGATGGTATTGGGCGAGTTTTAGGGTTTTTTCTGCACCCAGAATAAATTCAGCTGAAACATCATCACCATTGGCGTCTTTTACTTTGGCTTGTCCCCTTAAAACCTGATAACCATCACCACCTACGATTTCAGCAGGTTGCCGAGGTGTACTTAAGCCGCCTGAAACTTCAGGGCAAATCACCACGGCTTGTTGAGTGTCTAGCAGTTGTTTAAGCTTGTGTTGTAGGCAGTTCTTGGCATCGTAGCGAACATTTTCACCTACAAGACATGCACTAATCAGATATTTTTTCATTATCTTGAGGTTAATTCGAGTTGCATTAAATCCATACCAATATCATATAAATCTGTTTTAAAGTCGATGCTTAATTTCTCTGTAAAAGCAAAATTTTGATAGAATTTTTTTGCACGGGTATTGGTTGTTAATACTTCCAAAAATACAGAAGCTTGTTGATGTTCACGTGCAATATCAATCGCATTTTGCATAAGCGCAGATGCAAAATTTTTCCCAACCGCCTCTTTAAGCAAGTAAATTTTCTGTAATTCTGCACCAATAATATCTAGATGGGGTTCATATTGATTGAGATTTAGCTTGGCATATCCAATAATTTGCGCTTGTTCATTTTCAAGCAATAGCCAAACTTGATCAGGATCTCGCAGAGATTCGGACAAATTTTCTAAACTAAAATTTTGATTGAGAAAGTTTTGTAGACCTTGTTCTGACCAAAGATCAGCAAAATGTTGGCGATATGTGGTGCAGGCAAGCTGATTGAGTTGCTTGAGATGGATTGGCGTGGCTGGATAAATTTTCATTATATGTTGTCATCAAATGACGCTTTGCTATACCTTGAATTTGTATTCAATCATGGATGAATTTCATGGGATAATCAATCCGAAATAGGGAAAATGAATCTTGTTATGAGTGTGTATGTCGATCGCGCAAAAGTTCCGTTTAAAGGCCAAGAATGGTGTCATTTGATGGCAGATACACTGGAGGAATTACATCACTTTGCGCAAATGCTGGAAATCGATGCCCGTTTATTTCATCGCTCAGCCTCTTATCCGCATTATGATATTACCCTGCAAATGCGTGTGATGGCGATTGCTTATGGCGCAATTGATGCCGATCGAAAAACCATTATTGCTTGTGGAAAGAAACTGAAGTTACAACTTAACCAATCTTTATAAAGAATTGGTTTTTTATTTAAGCTTGATAAAACCGAACCTCCAGAAAAAGACTTTATCGCGATTAAGTCTTGTCCTTATGAGAAGCACAAGAGTAGAATCTTTTATGATGAAAAATTATGAACAACGATTGTGATTAATATATGACTTTTAAAGACGGCTCAACAGAAATATCGCAAGACGAGATTATTATTCTGGCTGAAACTTTTCGACTTTTAGGAGATGCCTCACGTCTCAGAATTCTTTTATTCTGTATGCGTGGACCTAGCCCAGTTGGCGATATCTGTGAAGCACTCGATTTGTCGCAATCTTTGGTTAGTCATCATTTACGTTTATTACGTTCAGCACGCTTGGTGAAAAGTGAGCGTCAGGCCAAACAAGTCTTATATGAAATCGCTGATACGCATGTCAGTCATGTTCTGTCTGATATGGCAAAACATATTGCAGAAGAGCAGTGTGGTTAAATTTTCTATTTTTCAAATCGATTATCAAAAGCAAAGTGAATTTCAAAATGTGGATGCCACAAGGCAACAATCAATGACCTTGTGGCAATTTGTGCTTGATCCATATTGATCTTAATGACTATGTCCAGCATGAGGATCAATTTTTGTCGGTTTTTCAAGGCTACAGCTGCTATCACCTTGCCAATCAATCGCGACAGTTGGATGTTCAATATCAAATTTGGTTTTTAATTCATGTTCAATTTGTTCGGTGAGTGTCTTGATATCAACACCTGCTTCAGGTTGGACATGTAATGTTGCCATTGCTCTTCCTGAAGTAATCATCCATACATGAATATGGCTAATTTTCTGAATGCCTTGAACGGATTTTAATAAGTGAGTGGTGATATCTGTTGTATTCGCATTGGCAGGCGCACCTTCTAATAAAATATGAATGGTTTGTTTAAACAAAGACCATGCACTGCGCAATACAAGTAATGATACAAGCACAGACAAAATCGGATCAATCGGTGTCCAGCCTGAGTACCAGATGACGATTGCAGCGATAATTGCAGCAACAGAACCCAATAAGTCACCCATCACGTGCAGAATTGCACCTTTGATATTTACATGATCAGTATCATCTCGTGTGAGATACCATAAAACAAAGATATTCACCAACATACCAACAATTGCGACAATAAACATCGGTCCTGCAAGTACGGGTTGAGGTGATTGAAAGCGTACAATCGCTTCATAGACGATCCATCCAACAATCCCAAACAGGGTTAGAGAATTGATCAGGCCTGCAATCACTTCAAAGCGCATATAGCCGAAAGTACGTGATTTATCCGCAGTACGACGCCCAAAGCGAAATGCTGCATATGCTAATCCTAATGCAAGTGCATCCGTCATCATATGGCCTGCATCAGCTAACAGTGCCAATGAACCAGATATGATTCCCCCAGCAGCTTCAACAAGCATAAAACTGAAAATAATGAAGAAAGAAATCAGAATTTTTCTTTCATTTCCTGTAGTTGCTTCAGGTACATGTGCGTGGTTGTGATCACTATGGCTATTATGGGGATGATTATGATTGTGTCCCATAAGGACCTCTGAATTGGATTATTTACATATGAATATATGTTCATATGTTTGTTTTGTCAAATAACTTCATGTTAATTTTTTATTGCATTGTGAATCAAAATTTCAAAAAACTGATGCCATAAGGCACTTAGGTTTAATAAAACAGAATAAAGTTTTTAAAACGGACTGATTCACTTTCGGGCTTATCTACTTTGATGCGAAGTAAAAAGGAGGCTATTTTTCGCTAAAGGATCTTGTTGGTTCAAGTTTAGTTTAGGGTGATTGTTCTGGTTGAGGTTATTTTAAATTGATGTATCTATAAAAATTAGGCATAAAAAATCCACACATTCATGCAATTTTAGCGCATGCTTTGTGTGGATTACTTAAGCTATTGATATATGTATGAAACTTAATTTATTTCATACACTACAATAAGTAACTGATTGATTATTCAACCGTAACTGATTTTGCTAAGTTTCTTGGTTGGTCTACGTCAGTACCACGTAATACCGCAACATGATAAGACAATAACTGTACTGGGATACTGTAAGCTATCGGTGCTAACCAAGTATTGACCGTTGGAACATAGACAACATGTTGACGATCTTTAGCCACGATACCGCTATTTTCATCTGCAAAAACAAACAGTTCACCACCACGTGCTTGGACTTCTTCCATATTGGATTTAAGTTTATCCAGCATGTCATCATTCGGTGCAAGAATCACCACAGGCATATCATTGTCGACCAATGCCAGCGGGCCATGTTTCAATTCACCTGCAGCATAACCTTCAGCATGAATATATGAAATTTCTTTAAGTTTTAATGCACCTTCAAGTGCAATTGGGAATTCTGTACCGCGACCCAAGAACAAGCAATGCTGCTTCTCTTTAAACAGAACAGACAAACGTAAAATTTCTGTATCATTTTGTAAGGTATCCAAAATGACTTTAGGGATATGCCACAACGCAGAAGTGATTTCATCAAGACGTTCAGCTGAAATGGTTTGCTTAACCTGACCAAGTTTAAGGGTCAATAGCATCAAAGCTGCGAGCTGTGTGGTAAACGCTTTGGTTGATGCGACCCCAATTTCAGGACCAGCCAAGGTTAATAAATGATGATTTGTTTCACGAACCATAGACGAGGTCGCGACATTACAAATCGTCATGGTGTAGATATTTAAGCCTTTTGCTTTAGCACGCTTTTGTGTATCACGTAATGCAGCCAAGGTATCTGCAGTTTCACCTGATTGGGAAATACAGACATACAAGGTGTTATCTACAATCACAGGCGAGCGATAACGGAACTCGCTGGCAATTTCAACTTGGCAAGGTAAATCAATCAGTTGTTCAAACCAATATTTTGCAATCATTCCAGCATGGTAGCTGGTACCACAAGCAAGCACCTGAATTTGCTGAACATTTTTAAAATCTATATTTGCATTTTGTAAGAAATCTTCTCGTAGTGTATTGCCATTTAAAGCTTGAGAGATCGTTTGTTGAATTGCTTCAGGTTGCTCAAAAATTTCTTTGAGCATGTAGTGTTTATACTCACCTTTAGAGGCATTACTCACGGTTGCATCCAGTTCTTTCACTGGACGATCAACCAATTGATCATTAACAAAAACTTCAATCGTTTCACGAGTTAAACGCGCAATATCACCTTCTTCAAGATAGATAAAACGGTTGGTCACAGGTAATAGTGCCAATTGGTCTGAACTAATAAAGTTCTCACCGATACCAACACCAATGACTAAAGGTGAGCCTTCACGAACAGCAATTAATTCATCTGGGTAATCGGTATGCACAATCCCCAGTGCATAAGCGCCTTTTAGTTGAGGTACGATTTCTTCAACGGCTTTTAATAAATTTGGCGATGATTTCAATGCTTCAGTAATTAAGTGAGCAACGACTTCAGTATCGGTTTGTGATGTAAACACATAACCCAAAGCTTCAAGATCATCTTTAAGCTCTTGGTAGTTTTCAATAATACCGTTATGTACCACTGCAACATGGCCAGAAATATGTGGATGGGCATTATTTTCAGTTGGTTTACCATGGGTTGCCCAACGTGTGTGTGCAATACCCACAGAACCTAAAATATTCGACTCTGCAACCGCACCTTCTAAATTTGCAACTTTACCGACACGACGTTCACGTAAGATTTGCCCCTGATCAACCAGTGCAACACCCGCAGAGTCATAACCACGATATTCAAGACGTTTTAGGCCTTCAATTAAAATATTTGTAATGCTTCGTTCAGCAACGCCACCAACAATACCGCACATAATAATATCCTCTTATTTCTTGACCTTTTGGGGACGTTGATAATTTTCTTTCGAAATTTGTTTTGCACGTTCAAATGCAAGACTGTTGTCTGCTACATCATGGGTAATCACTGAACCCGCACCTGTGGTTGCGCCATGACCAATTTTAATCGGTGCAACCAGTGAGTTGTTGGTTCCAATAAAGGCATTATCACCAATGATGGTTTTGTGTTTATTGGCGCCATCATAATTACAGGTAATTGTACCTGCACCGATATTTGAACCCGCACCAATTTCTGCATCGCCTAAATAGGTGAAATGATTGGCTTTTGAACCTAGACCAACAGAAGAGTTTTTCACTTCAACAAAGTTACCGATATGAACTTCATCTGCCAATTTTGCACCTGGACGTAGTCGTGCAAAAGGACCAATATGTACATCTGCACCAATCACCGCATCTTCAAAAACACTATACGGTTGAACTTTGGTTCCTGCCGCAATTTGGGTATTTTTAATAATACATCCCGCACCAATTTCAACGCCATTTCCGAAAGTACATTGACCTTCAATAATCACATTAATATCAATACGAACATCAGTACCCGCCGTGAGTTGACCACGTAAATCAAAACGTGAAGGGTCAATCAAATGCACGCCTTGTTGCATCAGTGATTTGGCTTGATAATTTTGAAATTCACGCTCTAATGCTGCAAGTTGAATGCGATCATTTACGCCTTCAACCTCAAAAGCCAATTCTGGTTGAATGGATGCGATTTCCATACCATCCGCTAAAGCCATTGCCACGATATCGGTCAGGTAGTACTCGCCTTGAGCATTGTCATTGCTGAGTTTCGGTAACCATTCATGTAATTTGGTATTGCTGACACAGTAAATACCTGTGTTGATTTCTTTAATTTGACGTTGTTCATCAGAAGCATCTTTATGTTCAACAATCGCTTGGATTTTTCCATCCTTACGTACGATACGACCGTAGCCTGTAGAATCTTCAAGCGTTAATGTGACTAAACCGATGCCTGTTTGACTGGATACATCAAGCAAACGTTGTAGGGTACTTTGTTGTACACAAGGCACATCACCAGAAAGGATCAAAGAAATGCCGTCTTGGGGTAAAACAGGTAAAGTCACTTTAACGGCATGACCCGTACCAAGTTGTTCTGTTTGCTCTACCCATTGAATATTTTCATGTGCAAATGCATTTTGAACCAGATCACCACCGTGACCAAAGATTGTAATGATATTTTTTGCTTGTAATTGTTTTGCTGTTTCAATCACATGACCGAGTAGTGGACGTCCTGCTAACGGTTGGAGTACCTTGGGTAAACTAGAACGCATACGTGTTCCTTTACCTGCAGCAAGAATGATCACAGTTGTAGACATATCACACCTAACAGATCTGGCTTAAGCCATTTTAAAATATAAATAAATCACGATACATATTGCTGCCCAGAGGCCTGCAATAATATCGTCAAGCATGATCCCAAAGCCACCATCAACTTTTTGGTCAATGACACGAATAGGCCATGGTTTCCAGACATCAAATAAACGGAACAGTGCAAATCCAACCAGTGCCCAAATCCAATTCATTTGCCCTAAATAAATCAAAGGCAGGAACGTGATTGATTGCCCAGCAAATTCATCCCAAACAATACGCCCATCATCATGTACATGGATAATCTCTGCGGTTTTCCCACAAATCCAAATACCGACCAATGACATGATTATGATGGCCAATATGGAGCCATAAAAACCAATTGCAAGCCAAATCGGAATAAACAAAAGCGCAAACGCTGAGCCAAATGTACCTGGTGCTTTAGGCGCTAGGCCTGAACCAAAGCCCACACCGCAGAACACAATAAAGCGTTCAGCCCATGTCATACTTTTAAAGACAATCGGAGGTTTATGCAAAGTGTTGGTACCCTTGAAGTTGAAGTGGATGGTCTAAGCCATCTTTCTCAAATACAATCCCAGATTTTTGTGTAACTTGGCCGATGATTGTAGTGGTTACATTTGGTTTTAATTGCAAAAGTTTAGCATAATTTTGCATAGTTATTGTAAAGCATAACTCATAATCATCTCCGCCCGCTAAAGCATATTTCCATTGCTCATTGTCGCTGAGTTGCCTTAAAGCTGGCTGAATCGGAAGTTGATTTAAATCTATTTTTGCACCGACACCCGAGGCATCTAAGATATGCCCGAGATCTTGAGCAAGCCCATCTGAAACATCAATCATACTGGATGCCAAGTCTTTTAACATAGCGCCTAATTCGCAGCGCGGTGTTGGGTAATCTAGACGTTGTTGTAGGGGATGTCCTAAATGTTTTAATCCAAAAGCGGCATCACCAATCGAGCCACTGACTACAATTAAATCATCGACTTGTGCGTCAGAACGGGTAATGGCTTTACCTGTTTCAATCCAGCCCAGTGCAGTGACGGTAATGGTGAGATGTGGACTTTGCGTGGTATCACCACCAATTAAACGTACGCCAAATTGATCGCAACAATCATATAAACCCTGACTAAATTGTTTTAGCCAGTCATGATCAATTTGGGATAGGCTCAATGCAAGTAAAATACTGTGGGGTTTTGCACCCATTGCGGCAATATCTGAAAGATTGACAGCAACAGATTTCCAGCCAATGGCATGTGGAGAGGTTTCTAGCGGAAAATGTCGACCAGCGACAAGGGTATCCGTACAAATCACCAATTGATGATTCAAAGGCGGGGAGAGCAGAGCTGAGTCGTCACCGACGCCTAAATCAACATCAGTTTGCTGCTGACGATTGAAATAGGTCTCAATAATTGAAAACTCAGCCATGTAAAAACAACTTATTTGCTTTGTTGCTTTTCTGCTTCACGCAGGCTTGTTGCTAAACGATCTAATACACCATTGATGTATTTATGACTGTCAGCACCACCAAAGTGTTTTGCCAGCTCAATGGCTTCATCGAGTACAACTCGATAAGGGACTTCAAGATGGTCTTTGAGTTCGTATGCACCTAAACGTAATGTAGCAAGTTCTACACCGTCCAATGCACTCAGTTCACGATCCAGAACAGGAACAAGTAAAGCATCCAATGCTTCATGGTTTGCGATCACGGCTGTGAGCAACTCATGATAATAGCCGAGATCCACTTTATGCATTGCGTTTTCAACACGGGTACGTGCTTCAATTTCATGCACTGGGTTGTGGCTCATTTGCCATTCATAAATCCCTTGTACAGCAAAGCGACGTGCTTTACGTTTTGCTGCATAAGTAGCTTGGAGTGTTTGCGACATGCTTTAAATTGCCTTTAACAGGTTAACCATTTCAATAGCAGTAAGGGCAGCTTCACCACCTTTATTACCTGCTTTTGTACCAGAGCGTTCAATCGCCTGTTCAATACTATCCGTAGTCAATACACCATTGATTACAGGTAGGCCAGTATCTAAACCAACTACACCTAAACCTTTGGCACATTCACCTGCAACGAAGTCGAAATGTGGCGTACTACCACGAATCACTGCGCCAAGTGCAATCACTGCATCGAATTTACCAGAAGCTGCTAGTTTTTTAGCCACAACTGGAAGTTCCCATGCGCCCGGTGCATGAACGACAGTGATATTATCATCGCTTACACCATGACGATGCAATGTATCAATTGCACCTTCTAATAAATGTTCAACAACAAAGCTGTTAAAACGACCAACTAAAATCGCGTAACGGTCTTCGCTC
Source organism: Acinetobacter sp. NyZ410 (assembly GCF_022828975.1). NCBI lineage: Bacteria > Pseudomonadati > Pseudomonadota > Gammaproteobacteria > Moraxellales > Moraxellaceae > Acinetobacter > Acinetobacter sp. NyZ410. Next base: position 116,094 of record NZ_CP094620.1, read on the forward strand.
GCGAGATGTAATAAACCTTCAATTCGGCGAATCGCCATGGCAACCTCGATAATTTAACAGATAAGTGGTTGTACAGACTGCTTTTATTTCCCGACTAAAAACCTAACTGAGCAATAAATGCAGTCTGATTAAAAATTATTGACCCGTTTTTTGCTCAGCAGTGATGTATTCCACCACTTCTAAATTAAAGCCTGATAATGCATTGAAACGTAATGGTGAGCTAAGAAGTTTCATCTTTTCAACACCAAGATCACGTAAAATTTGTGCACCAACACCAATTGTTTGGTATTGCTGTGAAAGTGCAGCATTTGATTTTGTTGGTTTTGGCTTACCAAGTTCTGCCAAAGCAGGGCCTAAGTCAGATAGATGACGTTGACCAATCCAGACCAAAACCCCTCGATCACTCTCGGCAATCGTTTTGAGTGCTTTATCTAGGTTCCAAGCAGGCTCACCATCTTTTTTATTGAGTTTCAATAAATCACGTACAGGGTTGAAACCATGTACACGGACAGTTGTCACCCCTTGTTTCGGTTCACCTTTAACCAAAGCCAAATGAATGTCTGGATTACCAATTTCACGGTAACGGTATAAATCAAAGGTACCGTATTCAGTATCTATACTTTGTTGATCCAAACGTTCTACGGTTTGTTCATTGGTCATACGATAATGAATCAGATCAGCAATTGTACCAATTTTTAAGCCATGTTTCTCAGCAAATACTTCAAGATCTGGACGACGTGCCATCGTGCCATCTTCATTGATAATTTCACAAATCACCGACGCAGGCTCTAAACCCGCTAAACGAGATAAGTCACAGCCAGCTTCAGTATGTCCAGCACGGTGTAATACACCACCTGGTTGTGCCATCAATGGGAAGATATGCCCAGGTTGTACAATATCAGCAGGTTTGGCATGTGCTGCAACTGCAGTTTGAATGGTATGGGCACGTTCTGCGGCAGAAATACCAGTGGTAATCCCATTTGCAGCTTCAATAGAAAGCGTGAAGTTTGTACTGTGTTGTGCGCCATTATGGTCGACCATTAATGGTAGATCGAGTTGCTTACAGCGGTCACGACTCAGTGTTAGGCATACAAGACCACGAGCATGGGTGATCATAAAGTTGATGTCTTCAGGGCGTACGTGTGTTGCAGCAATGACTAAATCGCCTTCATTTTCACGATCTTCGTCATCCATGAGGATAACCATTTTACCTGCACGGATATCTGCTACAAGCTCTTCAACAGTATTGAGCGGCATCAACCTTCACCTTTTTGTTCTGTCGTATGACATTTTCATTGAGTACATTCGGAGCATAGTCTAACGTGTTTTTACGTATTTTGCCTATGCTTATCATCTTCCTTTGAGATAGATAGTTATACACAAGCTTGTAGGGCAATGAAAAGAGAAGAAAATTGAAACATTGCGATTTAGTATAAAGATCAGGGTCTGTTGATAATTCGTCTACGTTTGCGACTACGTGTGTTTTTTAGGCGATACTAGGCGCGAAGTGTGAAATTTAGTCATTCTAAATGAGTAGTTCGTAACGACGTAGCGGCAAAAAACACGCTAGTCCCGAAGGGTTGTTGCTAAAATTATCTCAGCCTACGTTATGAAACTCGAAAATAGCCTCGCTATTCTCATTCATGCTTTAGACGTATACGTCTCATGTTCAATTTTAACCTACAACGCAAACCATTTATGAAATGTCAGCAGACCCCAGAAACTCATTTCGAAAAAAATAAGATTAACTTATCGGAAATTGAGCGTAATAAAAGAAAAACCCTCGCACTTTAAAAAAGAGGAGGGTTAATAGATGGTAAATACTTAATTCTCTGAGATTGCTTCAGAATTCGGTGTATTTTTCTTACCTTTTAAAATCTCAGTACGAATATTTTGTGCAAGTTCAGCACAGTCATTATTCATACCATTGATCATAAATGAGTGACGGGTCAACACATTGGTTGGATTTGGTAAGGCAACCAATTGATAACAATCACCAATATGCTTGAGTTGATCATTGCTTAAATACAATGCCATTTCTTTGGCAATTAAATGATTCACCAAGCGTTCAGCCGCTTGAGATGCATCAAGTTGCATCGCTTCTACTGAGGTGGTAACCGCACAACGTGTCTGTAACACAAAGCGCTTGTCTTCACGGTAACGTTTATACAGAACTTCTGACAATAATTGAAATACCGAACCAACCATTAATATAGATTGTGCTGCATTGGGTGTTTCAGCATCAATACTCAGGATTGCGCCATTCTGATTAAACTCTTGATGAATGGTGAAATCTTTTGCATTCAATTTGAAATGCTGTGCGCAAAGTTCAATACTTTTATTCAGAAAAATCTGACATAAATTAAAATAAGGCAATGAAACCGACTGGTTGACCGTATTCATCAGTTGCTTTGGATCATAGTACTGAATATTCAGTGCCAAAATCTCTTGGTCATTTTCCAGTGTCGCGGTTACAGGCGTTTTGGGTTCAGGTTTTGCTTTGGCTTGCGCTTGTTGTTGAGCTTGGGCAATCGCAATCGTGCGGTTGGCTTTCTCCGCTTCAAGTGCTTCAGTCAGTTGTTGAATTTCGTGTTTTAAGCGGGCTTCATTGTTGATGCGAGCCAAAAATTCACTGCGCGTTGGGCGAGCGATGGCACGGTAGGCCAACCATAAAAAGGTATGAATTAATAAGGACACTAAAATAGCCAGCCATTGGGTCCGTAAAATTTCACCAATACTTGGCTTGATCAAGGTAATTTCAATTGTGCCGACTTTTTTCTCGTTCTGTAATGCATCACGAACAAAAACTTCACCTTGACGAGTTTTTGCCATACCACTGGTTGCCAGCACTTGTTTTTTAGCATCCAGTATTCGAATCGAAGCCACGCTTGGATTGGTCGCATAGCGATTTGCCAACAGCGCCAATGACACCGTATTTGCGGGTTCGAGTTCAGATAGGCTGTCCGTGACCAATTGGCTGGTCATGAGTTGGCCTTGGCTGGCACGGTTTTCATTCAACTGATGTGTTGTTGCAACTACCAATAAAAAGGTATGAAATGCAAAACTTACAATAAGTAGGCTAGCAAATAGCCCTTGTCTTGGCGCATTCAACGTAAACTTCCAAAGCAAAAAATTTCGATTTCGATTATGATTCTTCCAATTGTTGTAGCTCAGACCCGAGTCAATTCATGCGAGAAATCATTCTTATTTCATTTTTAGGACCTGACCAACCCAATCAGTTTACTCGATTAATGCAAGTGTTGTCCGTACATTCTTTGCAAATATTAGATGTAGGACAGGCGGTCATCCATAATCAATTGACTTTAGGTATTGTAGTGTCGTCAAACGATCAAACTGCAACAGCTTTAGCCATGAAAGACATCCTTATTTTAGCACATGATATTGGTTTAACTGTTCGTTTTAAGCCGATTTCAGGCGCAGAATATGACCAATGGGTGAGTGAAGGTGGGCGCACACGTTATATCGTGACCGCTTTAGCACCAGAGCTCACAGCCGAACATCTACAAGCGGTAACCAATATTGTTTCAAGTCAAGGTTTTAACATTGAAACAGTGACGCGCTTGTCGGGTCGTCCCGAACGTAATGGACACCAAGATGGGCTGAAACGTTCATGTGTTCAATTCGGTTTGAGTGGGCAAATGCTGGATGCACAGGCGATGCGTGCCGCATGTTTACGGCTTTCTGCTGAATTAAATATTGATGTCGCGGTGCAGGAAGACAATGCCTATCGTCGTAATCGTCGCTTAGTCTGCTTCGACATGGACTCAACTTTGATTGAGCAAGAAGTGATTGACGAACTTGCTAAAGAAGCAGGGGTGGGCGATAAAGTCGCTGAAATCACTGAACGTGCAATGCAAGGGGAGTTGGATTTTCAACAAAGTTTCCGTGCACGCGTTGCGTTACTTAAAGGCCTTGATGCCACAGTATTGCCTCAAATTGCTGAACGACTAACCGTGACAGAAGGTGCCGAGCGGTTAATCTCGACACTGAAATCATTGGGTTATAAAACTGCGATTTTATCTGGTGGTTTTCAGTACTTTGCTGAATATCTACAAGAAAAATTGGGCATTGATGAAGTGCATGCCAATATCCTCGATGTTGAAAATGGTGTCGTGACAGGTGAGGTTAAAGGCCATATCGTTGATGGCGCGCGCAAGGCGTATCTATTGACTGAGTTGGCTGGGAAAATGGGGATTTCACCTGAGCAAGCGATTGCGGTTGGAGATGGTGCAAACGATTTACCGATGCTTTCAATTGCAGGGCTCGGAGTCGCATTCCGTGCGAAACCTGTGGTTCGTCAAAATGCCAATCAGGCCATTTCAAGTGTAGGTCTAGATGGTGTGCTTTATCTTTTAGGCGTGCATGATAAAGATTTGTCCCGTGCTTAAATGACATGGGTTATATTGCAGAATCATGACAAATAGCGACTTTAAGTCGCTATTTTTTATTTGAAAATGAATCACTTTGCTGCCATTCGCGCTCAATAAAACAGCTTGATAAAAATATTCGTTTTAGAACTTAAAAAAAGTTTTTCAGGGATTAAAAGCTGTGTGTATTTTTTTGTAATGACACTGCATGATTGATGGTAATTAGATTGTGAGAAAAACAGGATTCTTAAAAAATGTAATGACAAATGAATGTTGCGACAAAGTGTGTCGTTTAACCAGAAAACAGCGCTTTCCTTCTCTTAAAAACTATACATAATGCAAAGCATAAGCTTCTATAAGGTGATTTAAGAAAAATTATAAAGCTTGAAATTGTTGTGAAACACCTATTTAAACGGTTTTTTTATAAGGCATCATTTTGACGGAGGTTGTTATGGTATCAACAACATTTGCAACATTGATTGGATTCGGTCTAATTGCTGCAGCGTTGGCTACCGTTTTCTTTTCCCCTTATCGTCATTGGTTAGGGTTTATGTTTGCAGGCATGATCTTCTGGGGCACCTTGGAAGCAATGCGTTATAGTGTACAGAACATCTTTGATATTTCGGTCGCATATAGCTATTTAACCGCGATTATGTTGGCGATGTCAGCATTGATTGCACTCTTATTGCGTGAAGACAGTCGTGCACAAAAAGCATTGGCAAATCGCCAATATATTGAACATACCCCAGTCTATGAAGATGAATAAGTTTTGAGTGAAAACTTCAGTCAATATGAACGCTAAGATAACAATAGTGACTTTAATTACACGAAAAAAATCAATTTAGACATTCCAAGGTATATCATAATGGTATACCTTTTTTTCAGTTTATACTTTGCTCTGAAAGCCATGTCTACGCAATGACAAGTTATGCTAGGATGAGCAAATTCGAATCTAATTTAAAAAACAACAGGCTTAAATGTCATGAAACTTTCTGCAATTCCAGTTGTGAAGTTACCAATCGTTGATGCAAGTACAGATCCACTGGATTTGCTTGTATTGGGTTTAGCACTTCGTATGAAACAATTGGCTCGTACTAGTCCAAAATTTATTGAATTGACTCATGACCGTCAGTTCCGTATTCAGATTGGTACTGACTTGGGCGTGGCACGCCAAATTATTGTGAACAATGGTCAAATTGATACAGTTTCAGGTGCTGAACAAAAAGCTGATTTTGTTTTACAGTTTGCTGACAGTGAGCAAGGTGTAAAAACTTTGGTAAAAGGCGATCCAACAGCTTTTATGACGGGTATGCAAAACGGCAGCATCAAAATGGAAGGCGATTTCAGTTTGTTGGTCTGGTTTAACCAAGTGGCTAAACTGATTCCACCAAAAGTTCCAAAACCAGTAAAAGACAAAATTAAATTGGCACGCCAATTTTTAAAAGAGAAGATTGGACGCTAAGCGAATCGAAAATCTTAAAAAGCCCGATCAGATCGGGCTTTTTAAGATTTAAACATTGGCATTAAGCTCAAAATTTTGATTATTCAGCTTTTAATTATTCAACTTCTAAGTTAAAGGTCACAGGCCCATCATTGACCAAATGCACTTTCATATCCGCTGCGAAAATACCCGTCTCAACATTTTTAAATTGTGATCGAGCATAATCAACCAGTTGTTGATACAGTGCCTGAGCTTCAGCGGGCGGCATGGCCGGCCCAAAGTCTGGACGCAAGCCTTTTTGCGTTTGTGCCATTAAGGTGAATTGAGAGACCAATAAAATCCCACCATTGGCTTGGCTGATGTTCCAGCCCATTTTGCCTTGTTCGTCATCAAAGAAACGATACTTCAAAATTTTATCAATTAATTTTTGACCTTTTTCAAAATTATCTTCCTTCGCTAAGCCTAGAAAAACCAAAATTCCTTTTTGAATTTCGCCAGTGGTTTCACCATCAACAACGACTTTGGCTTCTAACACTCTTTGTAATAATGCGCGCATATAAACAATAAGACTAAAATACGATAGCGCTATTCTAACAGGGAAAACCCAGCAAGATGATGCGAGTACGCTATTGGTGAAAAGTTGAAGCTATTGATAAGCTTTTGAATAAAAATAGAATTTATTAAATTATCATATGAGTAGATAAATTGAAAAAATAATTCTGCTGAGATTTATGTTGAGCTTAACTGAAAATATAGTTCATCACTTATAAATGATTACGTTATCTCAGCGAAAAATATGCTTTAATAAAAACAGCATAGCGAAATTAAAATAGATATGGCGCCAATCATCCAATCCTTGCTCGATACAGATTTATATAAATTTACCATGTTACAAGTGGTGCTACATAAATTTCCTCAAACGCACAGTGTGTATCACTTTCGCTGTCGTAATCTAGATGCTACGGTTTATCCCCTGACGGATATTCTGGATGATTTGAACGAGCAGCTCGATCATCTCTGCTTACTCAAATTCCAAGAAGATGAATTGCAATATTTACGCAGTATGCGTTTTATCAAAAGTGATTTTGTCGACTATTTAGAATTATTCCAACTCAAACGCCGTTTTATTAAAGCGGGTATTGATGAACAAGGCCGTTTAGACATTTGGGTTGAAGGCCCAATGGTTCAAGCGATGATGTTTGAAATTTTTGTTCTGGCGATTGTCAATGAACTCTATTTTAGCCGGATTCGTAATGATGACATTTATGTTGAAGGTGAACGTCGTTTACAAGCCAAAGTTGAATTATTAAAGAAATTTGAGCAGCAACAAGGCACTCAATCTCCTCCATTTTTAGTCTCAGATTTTGGTACTCGTCGTCGTTATAGTCTAGATTGGCAAAGACATGTGATCCAGACCTTCCATGCAGCTGTACCCAATGTGTTTAGAGGTACCAGTAATGTCCTTTTGGCAAAGGAATTAAATATTCATCCAATTGGAACCATGGCGCATGAGTTTCTACAAGCATTCCAAGCGCTAGATGTCCGCTTAAGAGATTTTCAAAAAGCGGCTTTAGAAACCTGGGTACAAGAATATCGTGGTGATTTGGGCATTGCCTTGACCGATGTGGTCGGTATGGATGCATTCTTACAAGATTTTGATTTGTATTTTGCCAAGTTATTCGATGGCTTACGTCATGACAGTGGTGACCCATTTGAATGGGGCGATAAAGCTTATCAGCACTACCGAAAACTAAAAATTGATACTAAAACCAAGATGCTAACCTTTAGTGATGGATTAGATATTGAACGTGCATGGGCGTTGTATCAATACTTTAAAGATCGTTTTCAAGTCAGTTTTGGTATTGGTACCAATTTGACCAATGATATGGGACAAACGCCACTCAATATTGTGTTAAAACTGGTGGAGTGTAATGGTCAATCGGTGGCGAAAATTTCAGATAGTCCCGGAAAAACCATGACGGATAACGATACTTTCTTGGCTTACTTACGACAGGTCTTTGAAATACCTGAAGTTGTCGAAGCAGTGAAAATTGATATCTGAATTTTTGCTAAAAGAATGTGAAAAATCAGCATATTGGTAAAAAACACTGTGCTAAGATCATTTGTGCTCAAGGTCTTAAAATAGAAAAACGTATGACTACATCAGCCTTTAACTTCGAATTACTCATAGAAGCAGAACAACTTGTGCCATTTTTAGGGCATGACAAAATTCGTATTGTCGATCTAAGTCGTAGCTCTGTGTATGATCAATTACATATTCCACATGCCTTACATGTTAAACCACAACTGTTGGTTCGACAGGAAGAACAAGCTTCAGGGTTATTGCCCGATGAGGACGGTTTAAAAGCGCTGATTGAGTATTTAAACATCTCTCCCGAACATCATGTTGTGGTCTACGATGATGAAGGTGGTGCTTGGGCTGGGCGTTTGATTTGGAATTTACATTGCCTTGGTTTTTATAATACTAGCCTCCTCAATGGCGGAATTCATGCATGGTTGGCAGCAGGCTACCCGACTTCGGCTGAAGCGGAAAGCTTTAGCAAAGTTGAACCCTTAGTTACTGTCAATTTACAACATCTTGATCAACACCGAATTGAATATGCCAAACTGTTGCAAAAGGTTGAACAGCAAGCGATTCAAGTTTGGGATTGTCGAACTTCAGAAGAATATACGGGACAGCGTTTGGCAGCGCGACGCGGCGGTCACATTCCAAGTGCACAACATTTTGAATGGAGTACTGCAATTAATCGTCAAAATCATTTAAAATTGCATCCTCTAGAACGCACGCAACAACGTCTAGAACAATTAGGCTTTCAATTTGACCAGCCTGTGGTGGTGTACTGTCAGTCACATCATCGTTCTGGTCTGGCTTATATCTTGGGTCGGTTATTGGATTGGAATATTCAAGCCTATGATGGTGCGTGGAGCGAGTGGGGCAACCGCCTCGATAGTCCAATTATTACTGGAGAATCACCTGCGTGAGTCTTACATCAGCGTTAAAAAAACAAATTTTTATCCAAGCACAAAAAGTCATTCCGCAACAGCAACTCAGCCGTGTTGTTGGTAAAGTTGCAGCCAGTGAAAATCCAATTGTTAAAAATTTAGCGATTCAAGCATTTAAAGCACAGTACGGAATAGACCTTTCTATTGCTGAGCAAAGTGATGCTTTAAAATATAAATCATTCAATGAATTTTTTACCCGTGCTTTAAAAGACGGTGTCCGAGAAATTGACACAGATCAGACCAGTATTGTCTCTCCAGCAGATGGTGCAATTTCTCAGTTGGGTAAAATTAAAGATGGTGATGTATTTCAAGCCAAAGGCCAAAGTTTTTCTGTAGACAAATTGATTGGCGATCCGCAATTGGCTGCACCATTTATCAATGGTGAATTTGCCACGGTTTATTTGTCACCACGTGATTATCACCGTGTTCATATGCCATTTGCAGGAACATTGACCGAAACCTTGTATATCCCAGGTGAGTTATTTTCTGTAAACCAAACGACAGCAGAGAATATTCCAGGTTTATTTGCGCGTAATGAGCGTATGATATGTTTGTTTGATACCGAATTAGGACGTATGGCGGTTGTTCTGGTGGGTGCAATGATCGTGGCAGGAATTGAAACTGTGGCGACTGGTAAAGTAAAACCAACAGGGCGTTTAGAGTTAAACCAGCATGATTTAGCCTTAGAAAAGGGTGCTGAACTTGGTCGTTTTTATTTAGGTTCAACCGCAGTTGTATTGTTTGAACAGAATAAAATCACTTGGGATGAACAGTTTAAGGCCAATTCTATTGTGGTGATGGGTGAAGCTTTAGGGCACACCGTTTAATTTGCTTGTTCTATGATGAGGTGCACTTTCTGTTGTAGAAAGTCACCGAGTCTAAAGCCTTATGGCATTGAAATAAGACAGCTTTAAAGCCTGTGCATCTGCTAAGGCATTGTGTGGGTTTTCAGAGGCAACATGGGTTTCGATTGGGTCCTGCATCCATAACTGCATGGTCAGCGGAGGGGTTCGGATACATTTTCCTGCAGAAAGTACCAGACTACGGGTAAACAAGGCAAAGTCTTCTGGCCAATCTGCCACAATTTCAAGACTTGTATATTGAGATAAATAAAGCTGTAAGCGACTTTGAAATTGCGCTAATGAAATCGGTTTTTGATTTAAACGAGGCATGACATGGTCTTTAACCCAAGTAATTGGGTCAGCGCATTCTAAAACTTCATAAAAATGTTGATTATTCTCATCAACCAATGCCAGCGAAATTAATTCACCACCAAAGCCATTAAATTCACAATCTAGAAATAGTTTCATTCGAATTAATCAAAAAATCAAATATTAACCTGCAAAATCAAGGCGCTCTTTGGGGAAAACCACTCTAAAAATAGAACCCCGATTTTCTTTAGAATCAATTTCTAAATACGCATTATGTTGCATTAAAACATGCTTCACAATGGCAAGCCCTAAACCTGTTCCACCCGTTTGGCGGCTTCGTGCGCTGTCTACGCGATAAAAGCGTTCGGTTAAACGTGGAATATGTTTTGGATCAATCCCGATCCCGGTATCTTCAACAGTGAAATAACCATGTTCACTGTCATCATGCCAGCCGATTGTAACTGTGCCACCTTTAGGGGTGTATTTAATCGCATTGGTGATTAAATTACTAAACGCACTGGCAAGCTCTGCATCAGAACCAATTAAGTCACAATGACTGTCGATATCTAAATTTAAAGTATGGCCATAATCGACATTGTAGGCTTGTGCATCATCAAAAAGCTGATTCATCAAATTCGGCATATCGATGATTTGATTTTTTGCGACTTGTTTATTGCCTTCCAAACGTGAAAGCAAGAGTAAGTCATTGACCAACGCATTCATTCGACGTGTTTGCGATTGCATCTGTTCAAAGGCACGTTTCCAGCGCGGATTTAAATCTTCTTGGTCGGTAAAAGTTTCGATATAACCACTGAGTACAGTCAACGGGGTACGAAGTTCATGTGAAATATTGTCGACAAAGTCTTTGCGCATCTGTTCCAGATTATGTACACGTGTGACATCGTAAGCAACGAGCAAACGACTTTCACTGCCGAAGCGTGTCAGTTTAATCTGTACATAATGCTCTTCATAAACCGAAGATTTTATTTTAATGCCATCTGGAGATTGGTCGATATTATTAAAATATTCAATAAAGCTCGGCTGACGGATAATGGTCAAGATATTACGGCCACGATCTAGCGGTTGAATGCCCAACAGTCTTTCCGCAGCAGGATTCCACCATTCAATTTGATGTAATTCATCCGTTAAAACCACAGCTTCTGCTAAAGCTATCAGTGAGGATTGCGCACGATCAATCAATCCGACCATTTCAGCTTGAACAACCCGTTCTTGGCGTTGAGCACGATAAACATTAAAAAGTAGTGCACCCCAGATACCTTCTAGATTGGGCGGAGAATCGTAAGGACGATTCGAAATCCATTCATTGACCAAGTATAAAGAGCGTAATTGAAACAGAAAAAAAACAGCAAAACCGATGGAAATACAAATCCAAAAATACCCTATCCCTAAACCAATAAATCCGCCAATGATGAGTAAAAAACCAAGTAGGCGTAGATCTTGTTTTGCAAATTCCCACAAGCTACTGTAACGGAATTTTTTATGTTCTCGTGCAAGATCTGGGACGGGGTAGGGTTCATACATAGAAATTTATTTACCTTGAGAATGCTTAACCTAAAGCAACATCTGCACGGGTAGAGAAGCGATAACCCGTTCCACGTACAGTTTGTACGTAGCGATCAGCACCATAAGGTTCAAGCACTTTACGTAAGCGACGGATGTGTACGTCTATGGTACGGTCTTCAATATACACGTTACCACCCCATACCTGATCAAGTAACTGGGCACGTGTATAAGCACGTTCAGGATGTGTCATAAAGAATGCCAATAGGCGGTATTCTGTTGGACCCATTTCTAAAATATTATCACTAAAACTAACACGTTGGCTCACTGGATCAAGTATTAATCCATTGGCATCAATGGTTTTTTCGCCACTGAGTGCATTGGCACGACGAAGGACAGCTTTGATACGCGAAACCAATTCACGGGTAGAGAATGGTTTGGTCATATAGTCGTCTGCACCAGCATCAAGACCTTGAACTTTATGGTCTTCTTCACCACGCGCTGTCAACATGATGACTGGAATTTCTGCCAAGTTTTCATCACGTTTTAAGCGACGACATAAGTCTACACCGCTCACACCGCCAGGCATCATCCAATCGAGTAAAATCAAAGATGGTCGTTGGTCAACAATCATTTGATGGGCTTGTTTTGCATCTTCAGCTTGCAGGCATTGAAAACCTGCCATATCCAATGAGGTATGAATCATTTCTCGAATCGGAAGTTCGTCATCGACGATTAATATATAGTCATCTTTCACAACGCAATATCCTATGTATGAACGGTGTACCGTCTTTTATTTATGACAGGCTTATTACAAAGATTAATTATGACAGTATCATTGCAAAAAGAAGATGTTGACGAATTTTTGCAAAAAAATGTGACAAATAATCGTTGATATGATGAATAATCCATGACATTTTTAAATAAATGTTCCATTTTGAGAAAAAAAATTTATTTAAACGGAACATAAAAATGCGCTATTTGACAGTTTTGTGACGATTTTATGACAGTTTTGTGCAGGCTAAAAAGCTTATTTAGATGAAAATGAATCAATCAGCGATATAAATACAATTTCACATGCTGAGACAATTTCTTCAAGCGATTGTTTAAATCCGCCCATGACCCAGCGAACCGCAATTTGAGTCACATAGCCATTTAAACCTGTGGCTACCAAGGAAATTTCTTGTTCACTACGTTCAATATGCGGCATCATCAGGGTGACAAAGGAGTGAATTAATCGGTCAAAACGGCCCATCGTTTCATGGATCGTGGCATGATTATGCAGCTCTTGAACCAGCATGGCATCGATATAAATAATACGCGCCACACGTGGATCATTTTTTAACATGGTAAAGATTGCAGTTAAGCCACCACGGATCATATTTTTAGGATCAGGTGCTGCTTGCATGACGCCTTGCATCACGGTTTGTTGTAATTGTTCAATCAGTTGTAGAAAGATGACTTGGAACAGTTCTTCACTTTTTTTAAAGGACTCATAAAAATAACGTTCAGTTAGCTTGGCTTCATTACAAATATCTTTGACGGTGACAGAAAAAAAGCCATGCGTACCATAAGCTTCAATCCCTGCTTCGATCAGCTTTTCTCGACGTGCAAGTTTCCGCTCAGATAAGGACATGCCTTTAAATTGACGCTCTTTGGCAGCTTTATTTATAGTTTTCTTTTCAGTGGAAAGTGGTTCATTCATTGTAAAAAATTACTCGTGTCATATTTGATTGTCACAAAGAAGCGCTTATTTTAGCAATAAAAGCCATTGAAACCTATTCTAGAATTTTTGTATAAAAAAACATCGGCTAAATCATAATATAATATTGACAATAATGATTGTCAAAATTATATTGAGCAAGTGAGCTGCACATCACTCTGAATGCTTTGTGCGGGTTTAAAAAAGGATAGACAATGAAAAATTTTAAAAACAAAGTCGCTGCAATTACTGGTGCTGGCTCTGGTATGGGACAACAACTTGCTATTTTATTGGCAAAAGCAGGTTGTCATTTATCTATTAGTGATGTGAATGAAAAAGGTTTAGCTGAAACCGTTGAACTGGTCAAACCATATAATGTTCGTGTGACCTCAAAGAAAGTGAACGTTGCCAAAGTTGAAGAAATGCGAGCTTGGGCTGCGGATACAGTGCAAAATCATGGTTCTGTAAACATGATTTTTAACAATGCTGGTGTGGCTTTAGGTTCTACCGTGGAAGGTGCATCTTATGACGAACTAGAATGGATTATGGATATCAATTTCTGGGGCGTTGTATACGGAACAAAAGAATTTTTACCTTATATCAAGAAAACAGGTGATGGGCATATCATCAACATTTCGAGCTTGTTTGGTTTAACCGCACAACCGACTCAATCTGCATATAATGCATCTAAATTTGCGGTACGTGGTTTTACTGAATCATTACGTCAAGAATTAGATATCGAAAAGTGTGGTGTATCGGCACTATGTGTCCATCCAGGCGGTATTCGTACCAATATTGCAAATGATGCGCGTATGAATGACAGTTTACGTTCTTTAGGAATGAATCCTGACAAATCAGCAAAAGCATTTAATAAACTATTACGTATGCCACCAGAAGATGCTGCTCAACAGATGTTGGATGCTGTACTGAAAGACAAACGTCGTTTACTTATTGGAAATGATGCAAAAACTTTGGATTTAATTCAGCGTATTTTACCGACTGGATATCAAAAAATTACAGGTTTTGCGACCAAGTTTAGTAAGAAATTAGAACCAAAATAATTGATTTGTAAAATGAAAAAACCGTCAAACTGACGGTTTTTTCATTTTAGATATTGTGAAATAATCGAATCAATTGAAAATAAAAATCAGCATGCTTTAAATTCATTAATATTCTGCGGATTGGGATTGATACAATAATTTGTTAGAATAGATCGGAAAATATTAAATTTTTTATTTTTATTATAAAGATAATTTGAATTGAGCATTTTATGAAGAAAGCCATTTTAAGCCTAAGTATAGGTATTATTTTATTCGCCTCACATTTACCTATGCTTCTACTGATCAAGAGAATGCCAGTATTTTAGACAGTGTCGCTGGCGTGCAAGACCATTCAAGTCATGATACGGCAGAAAATACAGAGCTTTATAGAGCAGAAATAGAACGACTCTACCCACAATATATCAAAGAGGATGAGGATGATCGGTTATATTCAGGTTTCTTAGCAGATTATAAATATAGAAAATTTTGGTCACAATATTTTGATCGTTCTGTGCAATATCTAGACTTATATCAAACAGCTATTCACCAAGAACACTTGCGCAAAATAGATCCTGATCTTTCTAAATTGGATGCGATGTTATATTCAGATTTAACCATTATTTATCAATCGCTTGATCAAATCCAAGAAGAATTAAAACCAGTTGTGCGTTTTAATCGTAGCATTGTTGATAACATTCGATTTGATCAACCTTATCCTTTATTGGATGAAGATCAGGCGAGTACTTATCGATCTGCATTACATGATATGAATAACATTCAAGAAGCGCAGAAGAAACAGCTCTTTCTATTAACCCAAATGATTGACAAGTACCAAGATCAGGTCGATAAGTTTGCAACAATTGTGTCTAAACGGGTAAAAAAGCAGCATGAAAAAAATATCGACGTATTGAATCGAAAAGTGGCGTTGATTGGGCACTATTTATCAGCCCAACTGCAAGGCTATGATGCATTTAAAGCGACCTATAGTGTATTAGATAGCTATGATCTTGAAGCCCATACAACCTATGCCAAAAAATTCCAACAAGCTGCACAGTCAGAACAGAATATAAAAAGAGTGAAAGCGATCATGGCTGCCATCCCTTCAGGACAGGGTCAAAGTTCAGCACCCTCGCCACAGCAAAATCAGATCAGTGATTTACAACAGGCCAGTCAATATTGTAACTATCTGTGGAATGGTGAAGAGCAGCTTGATATTGGAAGCTACTTGGGGAAAACTAAGCAACAGTACATCCATGATTGTCATGAACAAAAGATCAAGATTCAAAAATTCTATGAGAGTCAGGTCTTTTTGGAAGCTGTCCCACAGCAAACCGTTATTTTATCCAATATGAATGCAATGGGAGATTATCGTCGATATGGGGACAATCTTTACTATACAGAAACAGAGAAAAATGCAGTCTATCGATTTAATCTTGTTTCATTCAAAGAGGAACTGCTTTACCAATATGCTTTAGCTGATGATGAAACTGGTTGTATGCACAACATGTGCCGAGGTGTCGGTGCAACCGATGTGGTGTTAAGCCGTGATGGCCAAATCATGTATGTGGCATCTTTGGATTATGACCAAGTTTTTGCAATCGATTTAAAGACCAAACAGGTATTGCAAAAATTTAAAGTTGAACGTTATCCACGCAAACTATTATTGGATAAACAGGGTGAAAATCTATATGTTTACAATGGTGTAGGGAATAGTATTTCACGCATCCAGTTGAAATCAGGCAAAATCATCACAGCCGCATTGCCAGCAAATTATCAGGAACACTTTTGTCGTGAAATCGATATGGTCTTTGAACCAGACCAAAAAAGCATTCGTATTTTAGGTGATTGGGCAAATCATCCTTATATTTATATGAATACTGCGGATCTGAGTTTTTTTGAACTCAATTTTGATGTACCTGAAAAAGTTCTCTATTCCGTTGATGCGTATCGTTCAGTGGTTGAGTTTTATCAAGATTCAGAAAACCAAATTGGGATTTATGATCGACGTGTTGCAGATATTGTAAGTGTAATTAACGTCCAAGATGAACCATCTACAAATCAAGATGAGCAAGAAGACAATCGCTATACTTATCGAGAGATC
Source organism: Acinetobacter sp. NyZ410 (assembly GCF_022828975.1). Taxonomy (NCBI): domain Bacteria; kingdom Pseudomonadati; phylum Pseudomonadota; class Gammaproteobacteria; order Moraxellales; family Moraxellaceae; genus Acinetobacter; species Acinetobacter sp. NyZ410. The sequence goes on from NZ_CP094620.1 coordinate 132,462, forward strand.
TACACCAGAAGCATACCTATTTTAATGGGTTATTTAGGTGATCAATATTTGTATTATGCTGAGAAAGCCAATTTTAATCGATTCAATCAGTTAAATAGTGCCCTAGATCAACAAGATTTAGATATTTATCTACTGAATCTTGTTGACCAAACGCAAGAAAATAGCCAAAAGGTTGCATTTAAACTACCTGCCAAACATCAGAAAATTGAACTGCTGGAAAATGGAAAAATTTTAATCTTGTTTGCTGAAAGCTATCTCAATGAGCAGCAAATTTTACCGCAAGCCTTAGTCTTTGATCTGAATGATCCAGCAATTCAACAAGTGTTTGAGCGTAATAAAAGCAAGTTATTAGGGCAGTCGGAGCTCAAAGTAATTGAGCTTTATCGAAAGGATTAAAATCATCTCGATAAAGCTCAACATTATTGATTTAAATGTATGGGCAAAGTGCCGATGCATTTAAATTAAGATCTCAATTGTTTTCTTTTTCCAAACAAATTGATAATACAAACCTTGCATGAGACATAGACTAAAAAAGGTCAGTGCAAGCGCATACCAAATGCCTTGTAAACCAAACCACTGACTAAACAAATAAGCACATGGAACTTCAATGAGCAGGATGGATAAAATATTAAAAATCATAGGAACAGTCACGGTTCCGCTGGCCCGCATGATTGAGGCAAAAATTGCACTTGCACCAAAAAATATAATCGACCACAACACAATAAATAATAATTGTTGACCCAATTCAATCACAGATGGGTCTGTAATAAACAGCGCCATCAAATATTTTGAACAAATATAGGCCAAGAGTACCAATGAACCTGTAATCACAATATTACTCAGCAGCGCCGTTCGCGTCACTTTTGCCAACAGCTCAGATTTTCCAGCACCAATCGCTTGAGCGGCAAAGATGGAACCCGCAATGGCAATCGACAATGCAGGGAATTGGATATAGTTGAGCACTTGGTTGACTGCACCATATGCCGCTGTTGCATGTGCACCATGTTGGTTAACCAGTCCAATCACCACCAGCCCTGCGACCGAGTTGGTCACCATTTGAATACCTGTCGGCACACCCAAGCGCAAAATACTGCGACTAAATTGTGGGTGATAGCGGATATGCTGGATTAACGCTGAATCTGGTCTTAAAGCATGATCTTTTTTATTCAAATAGATATAGAGAAAAGCTAAGGTCGAAATAAAGCCTAAGCCACTGGCAATTGCTGGAGCAATAATGCCGAGCTTAGGTAGACCAAAGTAACCGCCAATCAAGGCTGGGGTTACAATGACGCCCACAATGATCGTCAGACTTGAGGCCATCAATGGTGTAGTGCTGTCACCCACACCACGTAAAATAGAGGTGTAGGTGATATAGATGAATAGAAAAGGGCTACTCATTAACATCCATTGAACATAGGGCAGTGCAAGATGCATGATTTTGGGATCTATACCCAAAAGCAATAGAATTTCTTTGGCAAAAAATACCCCTAAAAAGGCAATGATTGATCCACCAATCAGGGTCATAAATAACAGTGCGCCAACAATGGTACGCACTTTTTCGATATCTTTGGCGCCCCACGCTTGTCCAACCAAAACAGTTGCACCTGTAGATAGACCAATCACAAAAGCCAGCAATAAAAATAGAATCGGAAAAAATACCGAAATTGCGGCAATCGCTTCTACCCCCAGCATTTGCCCAACAAAAATGGTATTAATTGTTCCAGACAGATTTTGCAGAATATTGGTTAGAATCAGTGGGCCAAGGAAGATTAAAAAAACCTTCCAGAATTTGGGTTGGTGAAGCATATCGGGACGAGCTGGCATCTTTTATTCTACTGTCTATTTCGAGTGTCTTTATCTTATTGATAATATAACAAACGCTGAGTAAAAAGCCTGAGTATTTGAGTAACTCAGGCTTTAATTTTACAGAGATGATCTGTATGGATCGGAATTAAATTTGATTTAAAATTTCACAGGCCTGAACCAAAGTTTGCTCCTTTTTAGCAAAACAAAAACGCACTAAACGTAAGTTTTTAGGGGCTTGCTTATAAAAAACAGAAACTGGAATCGCCACAATTTTATGTTCTTCCGCTAAGAATTTACACATCTCTACATCATTTAAATCTGGGCGAATTTGGCTGTAGTCAACATTTTGAAAGAATGTGCCTTGAGAGGGAATTAAACTGAATTTTGAATTTGCAATACCTGAAATAAATAGGTCACGCTTTTGCTGATAAAAGCTTGATAGCCCGTCAATATGTTCAGGATGCTGTTGCATAAAATTGGCAAGCGCCATTTGCACGGGGGTTACCCCACAGAAGTTGGCAAATTGATAAATTTGACGAAATACTTTCATGAGCTCTGGTGTTGCAATGCAATAACCTGTTTTCCAACCTGTTACATGAAAGGTTTTACCAAAAGAACCGACTACAAAACTACGCTCTCTAAGTTCTGGAAATGATAATGCTGAATAATGTTTTTTGCCGTCATAAATCAGATGCTCATAGACTTCGTCTGAAAGCACAATAATATTTTTATCTTGAATCAGTTCAATTAAATTTAGCCAATCTTGTTTAGACCAAATCGCCCCAGTTGGATTGTGTGGGGTATTTACAATCACCATACGGGTTTTATCGGTAATCGCAGATTTGACTTGATTCCAATCCACAGAAAACTCAGGTGCATTGAGCGGGATATGAATAGCTTTACCACCGACCAATTGCACGCTTGGTGCATAACTATCATAGCTTGGATCAAAAATAATCACTTCATCGTCTTGATGAATGATGGCTTGTATTGCACTAAAAATCCCGATCGTTGCCCCCGGGGTGATGGTGATTTCGGTGACTGGATCAAGTTGTAATTGATCACGGTTTAAAAACAGTTGCGCCAGTTGTTCTCTTAACGCTAATAAACCATCGCCAGCAGCGTATTGGTTAAAACCGTCTAATGTGGCTTGGCTGAGTGCTTGTAGCAAAGCTGGTGGTGCATCAAAGTCTGGAAAACCTTGTGACAAGTTAAGGGCGTTAAGACGATGTGCCATAGCGGTCATGATGCTAAAAATGGTGACGCCTTGAGCAGGGAGTTTGGAGTGGATTTCGATCATGACCAGACTGATTTTATAAATGTGTGAGTGGCAGTTTAGCAGGTCGTTTTAAGGAGCTGAATAGGATTAAGTAATCTATTGGTTAGGGGCGATGGAAATGGGAGATAGATGAAGTTGTACTTAATATAGGGAGTAATGTTTTATTACATAATATATTAGGGGGAGTTAAGATGTATGAATGCTGTGAAGCCTATAAGTTAAAGATAGATATAGACTTCGTATAAGAGGCTTTATGTTAAATGGATTTTAAATTAGTGGGGGGATTCCATTGTTTGGGATTTTGAATAAGAGTTTTTTTAGATTGCAAAATTAATGAATATTTAGAAGTTTTTCTGCACTATCTCGCACTCTTGTTATCTTTAAACTTTTAATGTGACAGAGCTTAAATTCAGAGACGGACATAACTTACTTTGCTTTTCTTGGTCGAAAATTAAATTGGGTTATGTCCTTTTATTTCAATGGCTTAAAAAGTTGAGATTAGAATTATCCTATTGCTATAGTTGGTATAAGGTTTAAAGCTTACAGAAATTTATATAATGATCAGAAGTATAGTATCTTTCTGAAAAATTATTTTTTCCATCTACCTTAGCAACCACCCTAAATTTATTATATTTATCATATTCACCTTGTTCAAAATATTTTCCTTCTATGTAACTAAAAGGACTTTTTAATTTTGGAAGTTTACCTTCATTATTTGAGAATATCTGTGTTACGATTTTTTCCTTACCTGTACCACACATACTTGTATCTTTTACACAGACTCTCATACTACGATCAAACTCTCTAATATAGCTTGGTAGTTTGCTACAATCTGGAATTGCAGCAAAAACAGATGATGTAAAAAATACTGAAATGATTAATATGGGATAACATCTTATATTCATTTTCATAATTAATTCCTTATAAAATTAATGCAGATAAATCGGCAGCCTTTAAAACATAGGTCCTAAGACGAAGCGCAACAGACATGAATGTCCGTGCCTCTAGACCGATATATCTATTCTGCTAGTCTAGTGCCGTGAATGGCATAGACTAGCTTGTTGGATGGAAGCCTAACACTGCTGTCTTTTTCATAAACTTTACTTTTTACAGCCTTCCAACCTAGAAATTTTAACCATTTGGATTGTTTGGGTTAATAAGAGTTACCTTATCATGGATAACTGGGCTCAATCTTGGTTGCTTAATAGTCCCTACAACGACAATAGTATGACTAACTAACGTACAAAGCAGAAGCGTTTAGGAAGCATCCTGGACTGTTACTCCCCAAATTTGGAATAGTCCTTTATTTAGTTTGAACGTGGTCACTAAATTGCCAGAGCTGGAATGTTGAACGTCAGTGGTATGAGTTGCTGAAGCACTCGCAGAGAAAAATGGCCAAATACCGAATGTCGCTGAGGTCTTAATCTGTTGATATTCCTGATCACTATATGTTGCATTGCTCGTAACAGTGAATTCGTAATCGCTGACTAGGACTATCTGACTTACCCGACGGGCAAGACTACCGTCAGGCTGCTGGAAAAATGAATCCCAATTCCCTGCGTTGCTTTGCGGATCCCAGATGCTCATATCATTTTTGGCATTGATGGCACGTTTGTATTCATTATCTGAGTACCAATTACCGCGAGTAACGCTAAGTGTTGCCATCTTGTTAATTTGACCTTGGATGGTAAAACCTGAAGTAGCAGCTTTTGCATTTAGCTTCTCAAAGTCTCCTTTCACACCACCATCAAATATATTCCAGAATCCACTTGCGGCGCCGTCAATTTGGGTTTGAGTTAGTGTTTTCTCTGTTTCAGTCGAGTTGAAGTCGATTGTGAACGGGCCAGCCCCTTCATTGAGCTGAATCTTAGCATTGTCAAGGGTTGGGGCATAGATTGGCAAAGTCGTAATTTGGCCTGATGTACTGGTGAATTGCTGGTAATTTGATGTTTTACGGACCGCATCTAAGGCTAAATTCAGTGGTGCCTGAGCCTGTTTCTGGAATGCAGAAAGGGCTCCAGGGATACTCTGAGGATCCAGGCGTTGGTTAGCGAACTTCTTGAAGACCACCTCTTGCGCCTCTTCGCTAAGTGGATTTGCTGTAAAGTAAGCATTCCTGTAATTGATCCAATTAATATAATTATCACCGAGATAGGCAGCGAGATCTGTGCCGTGCTCAGCAAGGAGCGCTTGCAAGAGCATCTTGTAACTACCAGAAAACGTTACCACGCTACCTGCATCGTAGAGATCTGTGTTGGGTGGAATAGCATCAGCCATACTGAATAGGCCGCTGCTGTCGGTGGTTTGAAGACCCAAACTGCCCTGAGCTAGTTTAAACGAACTATCTAGGCCGAGGGCTTTAGTTACTACCTCTTTCCAGGCAGCATTAAGTTTTTGTACATTTGTTTTAGTATCAGAATTCATGGTATTACCTCATATGAAGATCCTAATCGATCTTTTTTTAAAAATTATTATATTTAAGCCTATCCAATATTTATTTTTTAGTGTTTTTAGACTTTTTCATAAGTAACTTTTTCATAAGATAATGGTGTCTTATCATTGTAAATAATGATTGGTTTTCGCCATTATAAATATAAAATCAGCAACTCATAATAATAATTTTCACACACTATATAAATAATATTTTTAGCCCTTAAATATATTTTTCTGGAAGTAAAAACTTATAACAATTTTCTAAGAAATAGAATTTAAAAAAAACAGACCTAGACTAGTTGGCTTCAATATAAGCATGTATCTAGTTGAAAAATAGGTTATTAAATTAGGACTTACTTTTATATAAAGAGTTTTTAAAAATGAGACTAAGTCCGCAAAAAATAACAATGCTGATAAATATGTTCTGTCTAGATAACACTGCATCTAAAACAGCAGAGCTAACGAGAATAAATAGAAATACTGTAAATTATTGGTATAATAAATTTAGAAACTTAATTTACTTAAAAAGAAAAAAAGAGAGATCTAGTTTTGAATACAAAGACAATTCAAATTTAAATTTTCATAAATTGGTATTATCAATTCATAAAAAAGAAAATAATATTTTTATAGATTTCACTCCTGTTGATGAATATCATATGTTAATTTTTTTTTTAGAAAAAACACTAATAAAATTATTAATAAAAATATTAATTACATTTTTTTAATTTCTTTGGAATATTCAAAATTTATTTCATTTTCATCTGATACAAGGGAACTTAAATTATTTTGGATTTTTTGTGAATGCCGCTTGTCTAAATTTAATGGGGTTTCCAAATATTTTGATTTACATTTAAAAGAATGTGAGTGGAGATGGAGAAATGATAATTTAGAGGAAGATTTAATATCTATGGTTAAAGAACTGAATTTAATGAAATAATACTCACTAATAAAGATATAGGATTTTTAAGTTTTCCTAAAAATAACATAATACCGTTTATGCGAAATGCTAATTTTTTTCTTTTCACATCAATGCCTTAATTAAAGCCGCTCTAGGGGTTAACCTACTAGAACGGCTTTTGATAGATTTTTCACGTTCCACGATTTTTAAATCAAATTTTTACATAATTGAAAATCATATAGACTTTTTTGATCAAATATTTTGAACATACTAGATTGAATCGCTTTTTTACTGGTTTGGTTAAAACCCTCTAACTTCCAATGGCTCATCCTGAGTATTTGGAACATGACTAAAATAGTAATTGTCCTTGGTTTGAAAGAATATATCAAAACTTTGGCTCATTAAGGGATCATACTGGCTTTGTTTCAAATAAATCAGTGCTATTCGATTGATGTAGTAATTTACACAAACCAATATATCCAATAGTTTAATGGCAACTAGTTCGTTTTTATAGCTAAATATCTATGAATCAAGCAGTCATTTACTTCAAGATCCATCTAAAGGTTTTCTGTGCGTCATATATTGCTTTGTGTTATATTTGAATTCAAATGTAACACATTGGAGCTGAAACTATGACTGAAGCGACTTTCACATTCCGAGTGGATGAGTCTTTAAAGAAAGAGTTTTCTAGTTTTGCGAAAGATATGGATCGTAGCGGAGCACAATTATTACGTGATTTCATGCGCGATTTTGTAAAGCAACAACAAGAAGCGGCATCTTATGATGTTTGGTTTCAAAAGCAAGTACAAATTGGCCTAGATCAGGCGAATGCGGGGAATCTGATTTCTCATGAGGACGTAGAAGCTAAATTTGCTGCAAAACGAGCTGCAACATTGGCACGGTTGACTGCTAAAAAGTAATGAAGATTCTTTGGACCGTAGATGCACAATTAGATCGTGAGAGAATCTATGATTATCTTGATGAAAGGAATCCACTTGCTGCAATTGAATTAGATGAGTTAATTCGAGAGAAAGTAAGTTTACTGGCCCATAATAATCTCATGGGACGAATTGGACAAAAGAAAGAAACAAGAGAATTGGTTGTTTATCCACATTATGTTGTGGTGTATGACATTGTAGATACAGTCCGTATTTTAAGAGTCTTACATACATCGCAACAGTGGGATGCTAATTAGAAATAATTTAATTTGATAGAAAAAGGTTATCAAAATTTAGGAAATTATTATTTGAGACATGGTTTAGAATTTATTTTAAACAATAAATTATTTTATAGCCAAGGAGCCCTCTATTAAAGAAAGGCCCTTGTAGAACCTTTCTTTAATTAAAAATTGAACAAGATTGAGTTCGCCTTCACAACCAAAAATAGCAAATCCTCACTTATTCTCCGTCAACCTCCAATTCTGCTGTCACATCTACATTTGTTGGCTCTATAGAGGAACGTACAGCGGGTGCTGAATAAATCACGTTGGGTTTATGTTGAGCATTAAATACCAATTGAAAAACATCTGGACGAGAATAATGTCCTACAGGATCTGCTGCATTTTTAGCAAAAATAATATGATTAAGATCAATGTCAGCGATTAATAGACCTTCTTCATCTTGGGCAAGTGGAGTGGCAAGATCACCACCATCAGGGCCATAAATTCGTGATGCACCACCACCGGTTTTTAATAACTGTTTCTTTGTTTCATCGCTACATAAAGCGTCAATCATTTCCTGAGAAACGATCGCACAAGATGCAAGCACAAAACATTGTCCTTCAGCTGCATACAGACGTGAAGCCGCATTGTTGACTTCTGCGCCGAGTGCGGCAGTCATATCCGTATATAAGCTAAAACTAGGCCATGCTGCGATATGGATTTGTTCGTGCTGCGAATACATTGCATAACGGTTTAAGGGCTGTAAATGTTCCCAGCAGCACAGCGCCCCAATACGACCAAGCGCAGTGTCATAGACTTGCAGAGAACTACCATCACCCTCACCAAATAAAGTCCGCTCTACATGGGTGGCTTTTAATTTTCGACGTACAGCGATGGTTTCACCATGATGATCAATAATCCATTGGGAAATATACAGACTGCCATGATCACGCTCACTCAAGCCTAAAACCACATGCATATTATATTTTTTTGCAGCATCCGCAATTTGTTTGGCTTGGTCACTATTAAGCTCAAGTGAGTTGAGATGGTATTGATATACCCATGGCATATTTGCAGCGGGAGAATCTAACCATAAAAACCATGGATAGCCAGGAATCCAAGTCTCTGGAAAGGCGATAAGTTCAACCCCTTTTTCTGCTGCTTCGGCAATAATTTTGATGGTTTTATCTACGCTTCCTTGTAAGTCGAGAAATGCAGGAACCGCTTGTACACAAGCGACTTTAATTGAAGTTTTCATGAGTGATCCTTTCTCAATAACTAAGCAATATTGCACTTTTGGTTATAAAGCCAAAGATTGATCAGGGGGTATGCTGAGCAGGCACAAAACATAGATCTATACGGAACTAAAAATCGGAAAAAGATTCCAAATTTAAAAGAGATAAATTTTGCTTGATCTCAAAATTAGGGGGCGCTGAGTTGAAGGTTTACAAATTATGCTAAACGGATTAGCTTTATTGTATAAGCGTCTAAAAATAAGAGAGACAATGATGTTTAACTATGACACAAGGCGTGTCAAAAATAAGCTGCAACGTGACTATTGGCAGGATGCGATTAGTCAAGTATTTGTACCATTGACCTGTAATGTTTCTGTACAGGATGGCTTTTTTGGTGCTTTGTCTGCAAAACATATAGGCAATATTCAACTGGTTGAAATCAAAGGCTATGGTCAACATGTTGAACGGCATGCCTCCAATATTAGACATAGTCATCATGATGAGATTTTATTTATCTTCCTGATAGAAGGCCAAATGGGTGTTCAATATCATGGTCGTGAACAATGTCTCAGCCAAGGACAATTTATTTTTCATGATACCCAGCAGCCGTATGATTTGTATTTGAATGGACAATTCAATCAACTAGTGCTCATGTTACCGCGTGAACAATTTCAACAGTATTTTGGGCGACCTGACCAGTTATGTGGTCATGCTTTTGGTGATGGGCATCCACTGAAAATTTTATTATTAAATTACGCTCATGATTTATTTTGGTTCCCTGAGCAGGCTTCAACAGAACTTCAGCAGGTGGTACTGCATAAATTTTTTGATTTACTGCGTTATGTGGTTCTTGATCAGATCAAAGACAAAACGCCTCGATCAAGTAGCCACAGCATGCTCGTACAGGTCAAGCATTTAATTCTGGAGCACTTAGACAATAGTGGGCTTAGTATTCATGATATTGCTCAAGATCTTCGTATTAGTTCGCGATATATCAGTAAACTTTTTCAACAGAATGAAACCACATTTGGCCGTTATGTGATGCAAAGTCGTTTGCAATTAGCCAAGAAGATGTTGATACAGACCAATGAACATACGCATAAAATTAATCAAATTGCCTATCAATGTGGATTTGATGATATGTCGAAATTCTCACGTGAATTTAGAAAACATTATGGTATATCACCGAGTATGATGCGTAAGATTAACTAAATAGAACTACAAAAGAGTGAGAAGTAAAATTACCGATAAGATGGTTACTAAACTTGTTATTTTTAAGCCCACAAGATCCAAACTGAAATTTCATTCAAGCGTTTCAGAGCAATTTTAGATGGCTTAAATGCACTTTAGCAGTGATTTTAAGCGCTGAATCGGATCATGTAGATTTCATATGATGATTAGATAAATTATTCTGATTTTTATAAGGCGTGATTAATCTTTATAGGCGATGCAAACCATAAAGCAATATTGTTTATAGGGGCAAAGTGGGTTGACTTGTTGTAGGATCCTTACTATAACTTATTTATAATAATTTTAGCGATACTACAATAATGGAAAATAAATCAATCACATATAAAACTTTATGGGTCTTTGCACTCATTCTAAGTTTAGGATTCATTATTTCGGCAAGTGTCATGGGCTATGCACTTAAGCAGTTTAATGGTGAAAAAAATTCAATAGTGGTCAAAGGGTTGGCTGAAAAACCCATACAAGCGGATCTAGCACGCTGGGAAATTCATCTGCAAACCAGCCGTGCATCAGACAGTGTTTCAGCTGCCTATCAATTGTTGGATCAAGAAATAAAAGCACTACAAGATTTCTTTATTGAGCATGGATTTAAAGCAACAGAAATGAAACTGGGTAATAAAAGCTCTCAACCCTATTATGAAGAAGTGAATCAAGGCGAGGGGAAATTTACCCGTGAGTTTAGAGGCTATACTGCGATGCAATCACTAGTGATAAATAGTCGTGATATTCAAAAGATTGAGAAAGCCGCAAAAGATGCGTATTTATTAGATGAAAAAGGCATATCCATCGAGCAAAAACCGCAGTATTTGGTGTCGAATCTAGAAGAAATAAAAATGTCATTGATCGCCAATGCAACTAAAAATGCGCATAGTCGTGCCAATGAGTTTGCAAAAGTCGGTGGGGTAAAAGTCGGTGCGATGCGTTCTGCAAGTCAGGGTGCGTTTTATATTTTACCTGAAAGTGGTTCTGATGATGACAGTGATTATGGCGGTGCTTATGACAAAGCCACCATTAATAAAATTGCGCGGGTTGTCGTGACCATCAATTATGCGATTGATTGATACAGCATTTAAATTGATAAAAAGTGCAGTGCTAAAAAATGGGAGCTAGACTCCCATTTTTTATATTCTTAAATCGCAAAATCAATCACAGCACGAATCACACCTAAACTTAGACCAATAAATGCACCCACCACAACACCATTAACACGGATCATATGTAAATCACCGCCTACCTCATTTTCAATCTTGGCGATCATTTCGGTAGAGTCCCACTCATGGATACGTTGACTAATAAACTTAATCACTTTCTCACTATATTGGTCACTTAAATTGATGGCAATTCCGCTGATTCGATCATTCAGCAATTCTCGTACTGACTGATTTTGCATCAAGTTTTCACCAAGCTGTTGAATGGCGATACGTAAATTCATGGCAATACCTGAGTCTGCTTTAAGCAAGTCAGATTTAACCGCATCACATAAAATCACCACAGCACCAGTAATAAAGTTGAGTACCGGTTCACTGTCTAAAAGGGCATTCTTGGTTTCATTTAAACTAATGCTGGCATGACTATTGTTATCTGCCAGTTGTAGCATAAGCTCATGTGCAGCTTCTTCAATTTTTTGACGAATAGGATGCTCCTGATCAGCAAGCATGGATTCCACTTTTTCAATCACTGAATCAATGGTCCGTTGCTCAACATCAATCCCAATCCAGCTGGCACCTTTGGCAAGGCGTGAAACACCAAGCTCTTTAAACATGGTTTGAGTGATTTCACGGGTTTTTTCAGGATGGGTCATCATCCATTCATGGGCAATATCTAGTCCACGTTGTAATACATCTTGATGGAAATCATTTTCTAAAACCGCACGCAGCATTTCACTTGCCAATTGGTTCATTCGAGTATTTCGAACCCATTGCACACTGTTGTTTTGAATAAAGCGTCCAATTTGGTCTTGCCCAACGAATTCGAAAATTTTCGGAACCGTTTGCTGAATCACATCCACCACTTGACCGTTATTTTTAGGATTGGCCAGCCATTGACCCACAGCAAAACTAAGATCAATACTTTTTAAACTACGTTCAACAATTTGTGGAGAGAGAAAATTCTCTTGGACAAATTTACCCATCGATTCCGCAATACGTGCTTTATTACGTGGAATGATTTCGGTGTGATCCTTGAGGAATTTAGGAATGGGAATTTTCCCAAAGGGATTACGAAACAACACAGTAATCGCATACCAATCGGCTAAGCCACCGACCACGCCAGCTTCAGCACCCAGCATGAGAATATGAATAAACCAAGCATACTCAGGCATCAGTTTGGCGGAAATGATCAAAGCAAACCATGCGACAACGGCCACCACCAAGGCGATGGTCGCAAAGCGTTTGCTTCGATCTAAGTTTGGAATTTCATTGAGAACTTCACTTTGTTCAATTCCGCTCATTCATTTTCCTAAATCGATTTCTGCATTTTTATTTCGTTGATGTTACCGCATCAGGCTGTGGTTGCAGTACTTGTCCTGTCGGACTAACACCATATTTTTGTCCTAAAGATTGCAAAATCAGACGAGCGTCAAATGCATCATTTGGCGATGATTTTTTATCTTTATAACATTCTATCGTATAGGAAATTTGCACAGGGTCAATGGTCACCACTTGTGGCATATCATAAAATGGGTCATTCCAGAACACAGGATGACGACGATAGCCCCAGCCATATGGATAGTAGTTTGATGATGGGTAAACTACTGCTTTACGAGGCGGTTGCTGAGTGCGATTACTTGGATCATCTAAAACCTTGAAGTAAGTAAACCCATTTAAAAGCGTTGTTTGTGCGGCTTTGACAAGGTTAATTTCTTCAGCTGTTCCAAAACTCATATTGCTATTGCCTTGGAAGCTGATGCGATAGCTATGATCGTTAAGTGGAACCGTAGTGTATTGCCCAAGCTGGTCAAAGGTACGTGGTTTGCTTGGTGTCGTCGCACAACCTGTGATGGTGAGCGCCGCTGCAATAGTTAGACCAATGAGTACTTTGTTCATGTGTCTCTCCTTTCCATTCTTCTGGATGGAATTTAATGAATTTATAATCCTCAGTATATTGTTCTAAATTGATGGACTGACAATGAATTTCAAGAAGAATTTTGTTAATTCAGGAAGATACTCAACAAGATAAATGACTGTTCACGTAAAATTTAAACAATAAGCACGGTATTATACGTATTTAATCCATGATAAAAAATGAAGACTGTTAAGAGTAGAGTTGAATGAGTATTCAAATTAAAGGTTATATTGCAACAAGCGCAGATGGCTATATCGCAACACCAGATGGTTCTGTAGCATTTTTAACGCCATTTCAAAGTATTGACTGTGGATATGATGATTTTATCCAAGATATCGATATCGTGATTATGGGGCGTAAAACCTATGAAGTGATTTGTTCTTTTGGTGAGGCGTGGCCTTATCCAAATCAGAAAGGATTTATCGTCACTTCTAATCCTGATTTAGCTTTAACTCATGCCTCGCTTTCGCGGTGGAACTTAGGTGTGGATGAACTTGTTGAGTACCTTAAACAGAATTATAACGGCAATGTCTGGATTGTCGGTGGAACACAATTGCAGAATACCTTTATTGAACAGAAGTTGCTCAATACCTTAGAGGTTTTTATCATGCCTGTTCTTCTCGGAAAGGGCATACCGCTATTTCCAAGTTTTGACTCGCATGAACAGCAGTTAAAGTCCATACATGCTGAAATGATTGAAAATACCATTATTAAACACAGCTATGTTTTCTAACGCTTGTTGTTTCTAATGGATCAGTATGCTTTGATGTGCGGGTCAAACAGCTTATGCAAAATGTTTCTGCATAAGCTGTTTAGATAAAAATTAATAGAATTAAAAATGACTATTCGGCTGTTTTAAAAATTCAATTTCTTCTGCCGTTGAGCTTCGCCCTAAAATTTGATTACGGTGAGGATAACGTCCAAAACGATCAATAATCACTTTATGCTTTTTCTCAAAATCTAAATTGAGTGGATTGCCCAACTCTTCAAAAAGTTGTAAAGCTTGGATATGGATAATTTTTGATTCACTATGCATAAATGGCATATACAGGAATGAACGCTGTTCGGGGCTTAATTGCTGATCTAAATTTAGCTGAATTGCTTCTTGTGCTAGCGCAAGTGCCAAGGTATCTTGTGCAAAAGATTCAGCATGATCTCGATACAAATTACGCGAGAATTGATCTAAAACAATAATTTCAGCCAAGCGGCCTTCTGCTGTGGCACGCCAAGTCCATAGCTCGCAATGTTTGGCTTGATCTAAGGTATGTGCAAATCGCTGGTGCAAAGTTTGATCGAATGCGTCACTTTTTGCGAACCAAAATGGTTGAGTTTCTTCACTAAACCAAAAATCGATAATTTCTTGATAATTCATAGTAGTTACAATTCTTTAGTGGTAATTTTTCTATAAAATCACAAATTTTAGATGTCTTGTAGAGGTAGTTTGTGTTAAAAACTTTTCCGAAATAAAGTGAATAATTCATTTAAAACAACGATGCTTATACGTGTATATCGATAAATAACGTTATACTGCGCGCATCAAAACATTTTATTTTAAAAAATTCTTTAAGATAAGCGAGTAAGTATGAGTCAACCCGAAACGATTTCCCAATCTTTAGTACCAAATTGGGTGGATTCTACCTTATTCAGAGGCATGTTACGTGGCATCGAACGTGAAAGCCTGCGTATGCAAAGTAATGGCTTTTTATCACAGGCTGATCATCCTCAGTCTTTAGGCTCAGCCCTAACACATCCGCATATCACCACAGATTATTCAGAAGCTTTGATGGAGTTTATTACACCTCCCAAAGAAAGCATTCCTGAAGCGTTAAGCTTTTTAACCGATGTGCATGCTGTTGTGCATCGCCATTTAGAAAATGATGAAAAGCTATGGACTTTGTCCATGCCATGTATGCTGGATGACAAAGAAGAAAATATCCGTTTGGCACAATATGGCACATCCAATATTGGTCAATTCAAAACCTTATACCGTCATGGTCTCGGCATTCGTTATGGGCGCCGTATGCAGACGATTTCGGGTGTGCACTATAATGTGTCTTTCCCAGATGCGTTATTTGAACAATTACAACAACACGAAAGTAATGAAGCGCTTAAAGCCTTAAGCCTGCAAGATTATCGCAGTCATCGTTATCTTGGATTAATACGTAACTTTATTCGTTTAACTCCTCTCGTGATGTATTTGGTAGGTGCCAGCCCTTCAGTCTGTAAATGCTTTATGACAGGGCGTGAACATCAATTGTTGCCTTTAATCAAAGGCACATTATTTCTACCTTATGCCACAGCATTGCGCATGGGGCGTTTTGGTTATCAAAATTCTGCACAAAAACAATTGGGTATTCATTACAACAATTTAGAAAGTTATGTGGCTGAATTACAAAAAGCGGTCAATTCACCTTATGCGCAGTTTAGTCATTTAGGTTTAAACGATGCCAATGGTCAGCCGATTCAAATTAATGATCACGTCTTACAAATTGAAAATGAATACTACAGCTTAGTCCGTCCAAAACAAGTGCCACAAGCAGGGGAAACGCCTTCTCAGGCCTTGTCAAATCGTGGGATTGGCTATGTTGAATTACGCGCGGTAGATGTAAATCCATACAGTGCGATTGGCATCGATGAGGATACAGCAGGCTTCTTGGAAGTGGTTGCGTTGTATTGCTTGCTTAAAGAAAGCCCAGATTTATGGGATGAAGAACAAGATATTATTGAGCAAAATCAGGCTGAAGTGGTCAATCGTGGTCGTGCGCCAAATGCGAAAATCATTGAAGCGGGTGTTGAATATCCATTACTTGAGTGGATTCAACAGCATGTCACCGCCATGCAACCACTTGCAGATCTACTCAACCAATCCTATGCAACAGATTTATATCGTCAAGCGTTGACGGTGATGCAAACACGTATTGATGATGTGGATGAAACACTATCAGCGCATGTGATTGCCGATACTGTAGAGCAAGGTGGTACATGGAATTTTGGTGGCTATATGGCCAATCAACATATCCAAAGTTACGAACAACATGTATTAAGTCCGGAAACTTTAGCGTATTTTGAGGGACTTACTCGAACATCTCTCGCAGAACAACAGCAACTTGAACAAAATACAAGTATAAGTTTCGAGGATTATCTGAGTAAATTTAGATAAAGCATTGATTAGATAATGAGGAAGTTCCATGCAATGGCGTAGTTATCGCTTCGTAAGTGGTCTTTTATTTTTGGCAAGTGTGATTGGTATGTCATTTGCGCTCTATTTAGAGCATGTACAAGGGCTTGAGCCATGTCCACTATGTGTATTTCAACGTATTGGATTGATTGGTCTAGGGCTAATTTCATTGATTGCCTTTTTGCATAACCCAAAAACAAATGTATTTAAACGCATTTATAGCGTTTTGGGTTTAGCTGCGATTTCTTGGTCAGTTGGTGTTGCTGCTCGTCATGTGTGGCTACAGAATCTACCCAAAGATCAGGTTCCAAGTTGTGGTCCCGGTCTGGACTATTGGGTCAACACTTTGCCTTTAAAGGCTGTGTTTGAAAATGTGCTTAAAGGTTCTGGCGAATGTGCCATGGTCGATTGGACTTTCTTAGGACAGTCTTTACCTGTTTGGTCATTACTGTTTTTCAGTGTATTGGCATTGATCAGTCTATGGCAGTTGTTTAGAAAGTACTAATTTAAAAACATTAAGAGCCAGTCTAAACTGGCTCTTTTTTCATATAAACTTCAATTATTTATAAATCAAGCAAAATCATGAATCATAAAATAAATTTAGCCGGGATCGGTATGCTGGTCTGTTTGGCTACAGCACAAGTCTCTGCAAAACCAGCCAGCAAAGTGGTCAGTAAAGATGTGTCTTGTCAGTTTAAATCTAAATTTGATGACACCATTCCAGCCGATGTTTCCTATATCAAATTGGGTGCTCAGCCATTTAAAAAATTTATTGTCGATCCAGATTATTTTTCAAGTCGAATTGAAGACTGTCAATTACATGGTGGCAGATACTACGTATTGTCTGTGTCGCAGAGCCATCCTGCTAGAACGCTTGCTCAGTCGTTGATTGAGGTGACGCAATTTGATTTAACAGGCAAAAAGCTCAGCCAAAAATTTTATAATAAAGCTTGGACTTGTGAATTAAAACAAGGTTTTATTGTAAAAAATCAACGCTTATTGATCGATACCCAATGTGCAGAAAAATCAAACTTTGATGAATATGGTGACATGATTGATCCTCAGCAGAACAAGTCTTATCAAATTGAAGTGAAATAGCAAAAAAGGCTGATTGAAGATCAGCTTTTTTTTACAATTAGGTCTCAACAATCCCTTGCATACTTTCTAATTTAATCAAATATTTGCGAATTTGTTCTTCTGCCAATTCATCATGGTGCGGATAAAACCATTTGGCAATTTGTTCCGAAACCAAAGGATGATATTGAATCTCAAGATGGTTTAAGCCATAAAACACAGCTTTATGCGATTCAGGTAATTTCAACTGGAAACGTGGGTTTGGGTGTTCACCCAAGGCGCTTTTAACACTGACCAGATAGTCGCCAATCACTTTTAAGGTGCGGTTTTTGCGGTTTTCAAACTCCAAGGTACCTGCAATTAAAAAGGTATTGATATGCGACGGTAGCGGAGCTGGTTTACGGTTGTCATCCATCAAACCAATACGAGCATTGTTATGCTCCCAGTCATCATCTCGGACACTTCCATAACGCAAGTCTAAGATGCCATTACTGCGGATATTGACGATATGGCTGATCATTTTAACAATCGGGAAATTACCCACTTTCTCTTGCATGGCAAATCCGAAACGTTCTAATAATGCACCATGATGCGGGGAGCCAATACAAACCAGATTCTCAACCATGTGGAACCACTGGTGCATGTTTTGTTTGCCATAGAACAGCGCACTGCGAGAAACCAAGCCGCCCATACTGTGCCCAATTAAATCAATACTGGTAATGCGAGGGTTACGTTTGATTAAGTCTTCTAAAAGATTTGCCAATGAACGTCCATTGGCTGAAATTCTACGTCCAGTATTGTAGTGAAAATACAACATGGTGTTGTGATCACGTTGCGCCAAGAGTTTCTCACCAATACCGCCATTGTTACGATTGGTCCAGTCTTGATAATTCATACATAAACCGTGAGAGAAAATCACCACACGGCCAGCCAAATCACCTTGCTGTAATGAACCATAATGATCATAAAGCACAGGTGACAGTGCGAGCGGATTATGGGTTGCCAACAAATAATCGCCCAACACCCCATTTAAAACACTGACCAAAAAGGTCATATGAGAGGTCAATGGCTTATCATGTAAATTTGGGAAACGTTCAATGGTTTTACGTAAAATTGGGGCAATCAGGTGGCTACCATAATTTTGCAATGCGTGATAACCAAATTGATAGAATTTATCGACAATTGGACGGGATTGGAATCGTTTGGCTTTTTGTTTACTTAAGCCAAAAATACTCAGCAACATTTCACGTTGAATCGACTGGATGAAGTCTTGAACCATGCCACTGAGTGGCGTACTCACTAACTGCGCTAAACCTTCTAATACGTCGGCCTGACTTGGAGGCGAACGATCCCACTTACAATAGGTTTCGTGTAAAGGGGTTAAGCTTGGCATTGTTATTTCCTCATCCATATTGATCTGGAACAAAGACTTTATTTTTGCTGTAGATCAATGTATAAATCCCTAGGCAATCATCTTATCTTGTTCATCCTGAACGCTATTTAAAATACCGATAATTGCGATTAAGTTTTGGTTTTTTGTCGGACAATATCCTGACATATACAAATTAAAACAATAATGTGATTTGAATCACATTAAAAATTAAAACATTGGTGGTAAAAAAGCAAACTATTTTCAATGAATATTATTTATTTACATGGTTTTAAAAGTAGTCCTTTATCAATAAAAGGGCAACAACTAGATGATTATTGTCGATGTTATTCATCGCATAGTGTGCATTTGCCTGATTTAAACCAGCATCCGCAACTGGTTTTAGATCAAATTTCAGCGCTCATTGAAAAATTGCCTGATGTTGCACTGGTGGGGAGTAGCTTTGGTGGCTTTTATGCGACACAATTGGTCGCAAAATATGGTGTGCCTGCTGTTTTAATTAATCCAGCTATGCGACCATGGCAATTGTTCAGTAACTTATTTGGAATTGAACAGATTCCCTATAAGATCAATGAACAATGGACTTTAGATCGTTTACAACTTGACTATTTGGAAGCGATTGCCGTGCCATTTGTACAAGATGCAGACAAAATACTGGTCTTATTGCAACAAGGTGATGAAGTTTTAGATTATCGTGACGCTGAACGGTATTATAGTGCAGCTCCACACACATCATTGATCATGACAGAAATGCATGGTAATCATGCGATGGAAGATTTTGCAGATAAAATACCCATGATTCTGGAATTTTTATCATACTCCGTAAAATAAAAGGAAAAAACTCAACGTGTCTCAATATACGGCCCAATCACTTGAAGTATTATCTGGTCTAGATCCTGTACGTCGCCGTCCAGGTATGTATACCGATACCACTCGTCCAAACCATTTGGCGCAAGAAGTAATTGATAATGCTGTCGATGAGGCACTTGCAGGACATGCCAATAAAATTACTGTCACGGTATATAAAGATGGTTCGTTGTCGGTCGAAGACAATGGGCGTGGTATGCCAGTCGATATTCACCCTGAATACGGACAAAGCGGGATTGAAATTATCCTAACGAAACTGCATGCAGGCGGTAAATTTAGCACCGATAACTATCAGTTTTCGGGCGGTTTGCATGGTGTAGGGATTTCCGTGGTCAATGCCTTGTCTGATCGTGTTGAAGTTGAAGTTCAACGCCACGGCAATCTTTATAAAATGGCGTTTGAACATGGTGAACCTGTTGCGCCTTTAGAGGTTTTAGAAGGTAAAGCGCCAAAACGTGCTACGGGGACAACAGTACATTTTTGGCCAGAAGCGAAATATTTTGACTCACCTAAATTTGCTTTAAAAGCGTTAAAACATAATCTCAAAGCCAAAGCTGTGTTGGCTGCTGGTCTACAAATTAATTATATTGACCAGATTAATGACGAAAAAATTGAATGGCAGTTTGAAAATGGTCTCGTCGACTATTTGATGGATGAATTACAAGATCGTGAAATCATTCCAGATCCTGCCTTTGTTGCAACGGGTGAAGCTGAACGCGCCAGCGCTGAGTTTGCAATTTGCTGGAATGCTGAGGGTGGCGAACAAATTCAGGAAAGTTATGTGAATTTGATCCCAACGGCACAAGGGGGAACCCATGTAAACGGGTTACGCTCAGGTGTTACCGATGCGATGCGTGAGTTTTGTGAGTTACGTAACTTGTTGCCACGTAATCTCAAATTGTCTGCTGAAGATGTTTGGGACGGGGTCAATTATATTCTGTCGCTTAAATTCCAAGAGCCACAATTCTCAGGACAAACCAAAGAACGTCTTTCAAGCCGAGAAGCGTCTAACATTGTTTTAAATATTGCCAAAGATGCTTTTGCGCTCTGGCTAAATCAAAACTCTGAAGTGGCCATGCAATTGGCTGAGATTGTGATTGCGAAAGCGGGTCGCCGTTTAAAAGCAGCTAAAAAAGTTGAACGTAAAAAGATTGTTGCCGGTCCTACCTTGCCCGGAAAACTATCAGATTGTGTGGGTCATACCCTTGAAGAATCGGAACTGTTTATTGTCGAAGGTGACTCTGCCGGTGGTTCTGCAAAACAAGCCCGTGATAAAAACTTCCAAGCGATCATGCCAATTCGTGGGAAAATTTTAAATACTTGGGAAGTGTCTTCTGACGAGGTGTTGGCTTCTCAAGAAGTGCATAATATTGCGATTGCGATTGGCGTAGATCCGGGCAGTGATGACCTTTCCGAATTACGTTATGGCAAAATTTGTATCCTTGCCGATGCCGATTCAGATGGTTTACATATTGCGACCTTACTTTGTGCACTCTTCGTCAAGCATTTCCCTGCAATGGTCGATGCTGGGCACCTATATGTTGCAATGCCACCACTGTTCCGTATCGATGATGCTAAAGATGTTTATTACGCGCTTGATAACGAAGAGTTAGAAGCTATCTTAAAGAGAGTTAAATCTAAAAACCCGCAAATTACTCGATTTAAAGGTTTGGGTGAAATGAACGCCAGTCAATTGCGTGAAACCACCTTAGATCCAAATACACGCCGTTTGGTGCAATTGGATTTGGACGACACGCATCACACAACAGGCTTACTGGACAAATTACTTGCCAAAAAAAGGTCAGGTGATCGTAAAGACTGGTTAGAGCAAAAAGGTAATTTAGCTGATTTGAGTGTTTGATCGCTGAACTTATGCATATTTAAAAAATGATGCCTGAGAGCATCATTTTTTTTGATACCTCTGAAACATCGCATTGATGCAAATAGAGTTATATTCTTCGTAATACAAACTATTTCTGTATTGCCTTTCTATTTTTTCTCCTATTCTTGTACCTCGACTCCATCCATCTTAGGGATTGGATTATCCCGTCAAAATCGTTTGGTGCTGTAAAGCAAAATTCATCACGAAAGCCCTAAAAATTTAATTTTGGGTAAATTTTTTGCACTCTCATCGCTCATTTTAAACAAAAAAAATCGCACTTAATTTGACCAGTGTGGCTTTTAATCTCGCATTTTTACTTGCTAAGTGCTGGCTATATCCAGTGATTGAAAGGCATTTGATGCCTATCAACGTATCTTCAACTTATATAAAAATAATAGCATTTAATGTTTTGATTTTATTATTTTTTATCAAGAAAAATATTCAACGATAAAATCACAAATTCACCACTTGGCATAAAAATTGAATTAAGCCTGTTAGGTAAAAGCAAAATCGCGCATTCAAAAATGCACCAAAAGGTTTGGAGAGAAAAAGATGATGTTCCAACAAAAAATGTTTTCAAAAACACTTCTCGCTGTGGCAATGATGGGGAGCATTGCGCTGACAGCTTGCTCAAAACCCGCAGATAAAACGGAAGCGAAACCCGCAGCAGAAAATAAATCGGCAACTGCTACAGGCGGTGACACAATTAAAGTGGGCATCTTGCATTCATTGTCTGGAACCATGGCAATCTCTGAAACATCGCTTAAAGATACGGCACTGATGGCAATCAATGAAATTAATGCTAAAGGTGGGGTGATGGGGAAAAAGCTTGAGCCTGTTGTCGTTGATCCTGCATCAGACTGGCCATTATTTGCTGAAAAAGCCCGCCAGTTAATAACTCAGGATAAAGTCGCTGTCATTTTTGGCTGCTGGACTTCAGTTTCTCGTAAATCAGTGTTACCGGTTGTAGAGGAGCTCAATGGTCTTTTGTTCTATCCAGTGCAATACGAAGGCCAAGAACAGTCTAAGAATATTTTCTATACAGGTGCAGCGCCTAACCAACAGGCGATTCCTGCTGTTGAATATTTAATGGGTGAAGAGGGAGGTAAGGCGCAACGTTTTGTCCTATTAGGTACCGACTATGTTTACCCGCGAACCACCAACAAAATTTTACGTGCATTCTTAAAGTCTAAAGGTGTTGCCGATGCAGACATCATGGAAGAATACACACCATTTGGACACAGTAATTATCAAACCATCGTCGGCAATATTAAGAAATTCGCTGCGGGTAAAAAGACCGCGGTTATTTCCACCATCAATGGCGATTCTAACGTACCGTTCTATCGTGAATTGGGTAACCAAGGCATAAAAGCTTCCGATATTCCTGTGATGGCCTTTTCAGTCGGTGAAGAAGAATTACGCGGGATCGACACCAAACCACTGGTCGGGCATTTGGCATCTTGGAACTACTTCATGTCTGTGAAGAATCCAGTGAATACCGAATTCGTCAATAAGATGAAGCAATACGCAGTGGAATATAAGCTACCCAATGCCAGTAAATTGGTGACCAATGACCCAATGGAAGCCACCTACGTTGGCATCAATATGTGGAAACAAGCCGTTGAAAAAGCGGGAACAACGGATGTAGATAAAGTCCGTGAAGCGATGGCGGGTCAAAGCTTTAAAGCACCGTCTGGCTATACCTTAAGTATGGATGCTACTAATCATCACTTACATAAGCCTGTGATGATTGGACAAATTCGTGGTGATGGACAATTTGATGTGGTTTACAAGAGCCCTCAACCGATCAAAGCGGAACCATGGAGCCCGTACATTCCTAAATAAAGACTTTACGACCCCAAAAGCCCGCTATATGCATAGTGGGCTTAGCTGATGACTCAACTTTAAAGGTCATTGTATTTAAACAAAAATAGGGGGAGTTACATATGTCACTTAGACTGAAACTCGCAGCACTTTTTTTTACGATCTCTCAATTATTTCTTATTCAACAGATTTTTGCTGAATCTGTGCATAGTGCGCAATCGTCATCCGCTCAGCCAGCGGCAAGTCATGATGATGCCATTCAAAAATTTGTACGTGCAGATTTTGCAAAGCGTCGAGCGATGCTGAATCAATGGCCAGCAAGTATAGACGAGCTTGATAAGCTGGTGGCCTATGTCGAAAACGACGAGCTTTATACCGACAGTTCGGGCAATACCTACATCATGAAAGCTGGCGATAAACTGTTCAGTTATCCAGATGAACAGGCAATTACTGATTGGCCAGGTGATTTAAATCAAGTGACGCTGGTCAACACTTTGCATAAAGCCTTAAGCTTTGGTCAGGCGAAGATTAAGTTACAGTCCATAGACGCATCACAGCGATTGGCTGCGATTGATATCTTGGAAAATAATTTAGATGAACTGGATATTAAGGTCATCAACCAGCTTTATCTCAATGAAAAAAATAATAAAGTGAAGGCACGTTTAGCCCAGTTAAAAGCACGAATTGATTTTAATAGTCCAGATACGCTCACCAAAATTCAAGCGGTTAAAACCCTAAAAGATTCTAGTCGTCCTGATGTTTTGGCGATCATCGAACAAGCGCTAACACAGCCAAACTTAAATCCAGAATTAAAGGCTGCTTTGGTCAGTGCGCAAAGTAGTATTAAAACCCGCATTCAAGCCAGTGAATGGACAGGACATGTTTTTTCAGGCCTCAGTACCGCAAGTATTTTATTGCTCGCAGCATTAGGACTGGCAATTACTTATGGCTTACTCGGTGTGATCAATATGGCACATGGCGAGTTGATCATGATCGGTGCTTATACCACTTATGTGGTGCAGAGTTTCTTTAAAACCCATTTGGGTGCTTATGTGGATTGGTACCTGATTGCAGCAATTCCAGCAGCATTTTTAGTCAGTGCTTTGATTGGCATGTTGATAGAACGAACCGTGATTCGCCCGTTGTATGGCCGTCAGTTAGAAACCTTGTTGGCGACCTTTGGTGTCAGCCTTATTTTGATGCAATTGGTCCGGATGATTTTTGGTGCGCAGAATGTGGAAGTATCAAATATTTCATGGCTGTCAGGCGGGATTTCGCTTACACCTAGTTTGATGCTGCCGTATAACCGTATCGCGATCATCGTCTTCACCATCGCTGTATTACTTTTACTGGTTTATCTGCTCAATAAAACCCGATTTGGTCTATTCGTCCGTGCAGTCACGCAAAACCGTCAGATGGCACGTGCTGTCGGTATCCGTTCTGCCCGAATCGATATGATGGCCTTTGGACTGGGTTCAGGACTTGCAGGGTTAGCAGGCTGTGCCTTGGCACAAGTTGGCAATGTCGGACCTGACCTAGGGCAAAACTATATTATTGATGCTTTCCTTGTGGTTGTAGTGGGTGGTGTTGGTCAAGTTTGGGGGGCTGTGCTTGCCGCATTAGGTTTAGGCGTGAGTGGAACAATTCTCGAAATTGGTATGGGTGCAGTGCTCGCCAAAATTATTCTCTTGGTTCTTGTGATTCTGTTTATTCAAAAACGCCCACAAGGTTTATTTGCTATCAAAGGTCGTTTTGTGGAGTAAGCCTATGAAAATCACATCATTACTTTCAGATAAACCCTATAGTGCAATCGCCATTGCTGTATGTTTCGCTGTGATGCTGATTCTGCCGTGGTTTCATGTGTTGCCACAAGATTCCGCTCTACACCTCTCTGCATACTGGGTGACTTTGATTGGCAAAATCATGTGTCTCGCCTTGGTTGCACTGGCTTTGGATCTGGTCTGGGGTTATGCCGGCATCCTGAGCCTAGGGCATGGATTATATTTTGCTTTGGGTGGTTATGCTTTTGGTATGTACCTGATGCGAGAGTCAGCAGGCGAGCAATTGCCTGACTTTATGCGTTTTCTCAGTTGGACTGAGCTGCCTTGGTACTGGGTCGGAACCCAGCATTTCTTATGGGCTTTGGCTTTGGTGATTTTGGTACCAGGCGTGATTGCCTTTATCTTTGGATTCTTTGCATTCCGTTCCAAAATTAAAGGTGTGTACTTTTCGATTATCACCCAAGCCATGACTTTTGCTGCTGCACTGTTGTTCTTCCGCAATGAAACAGGTTTTGGCGGGAACAATGGCTTTACTGGATTTAAAACCATTCTTGGGATGGATATTACCTCTGCTTCTATGCGAGCAACATTGTGTTTCCTTACGGCCTTAGTGTTGTTACTCAGCTTTATCGGCTTACGTAGTTTAATGAATAAGCCTTATGGTCGAGTGTTGGGAGCAATCCGTGATAGTGAAAACCGTTTGCAATATTTAGGCTATCGTACCCTGTGGTACAAACTCTCGGCATGGGTCCTTTCAGCGGTGATTGCCGGAATTGCAGGTGCCTTGTATGTCCCACAAGCAGGCATCATTAATCCAAGTGAAATGAATCCTGTGAATTCGATTGAAATGGCGGTTTGGGTTGCAGCAGGTGGTCGTGGCACATTGATTGGCCCAATTCTAGGTGCAGGTCTGATCAATGGAGTTAAAACCTATTTTACCGTTGCATATCCTGAAATATGGTTATTGATCCTTGGTACATTATTTATCGTTGTAACCATCTTCCTCCCTAAAGGGGTGATTGGATTGCTTGAGCGCTTTAAAAAGGAGGATCACTAATGTCAGAGCTATTGTCAGATTTGGGCTTAAATTCGCAACATGGTGGTCAAATCGGTGAGGGCTATGGTCGTCCTAAAGCTGAAGGTGCCGATTTCAGCCATGGTATTGCACTTTACTTAGAAAAAGTCAGTGTATGGTTTGATTCTTTCCGCGCTTTAAATGATTTGTCTCTTTACATTGAAGAAGGGGAGTTGCGCTGCATTATTGGGCCAAATGGTGCGGGAAAAACCACATTGATGGATGTGATCACTGGTAAAACACGTCCTACCGAAGGTTCTGCCTTTTTTGGTCAAAACTATGATCTTGCCAAAATGAGTACTGAACAAATTGCAGAAGCGGGTATTGGTCGTAAGTTTCAGAAACCGACTGTATTTGAAAATTTTACAGTGATGGAAAATCTGCTCCTTGCTGCACCAAAAGACAAAACCGTGAAAAAAAGTTTTTTTAGCAAGCTAAGTCCCGATGCACAGTTGGCTTTGGATGAGTCGTTGCAACAGATTCGTTTACAAGAGTTTATTCAAAAGCCTGCGGGATTGTTATCACATGGACAAAAGCAGTGGCTTGAAATTGGCATGCTGTTGATGCAACGACCTAAACTGATCTTATTGGATGAGCCTGTAGCGGGAATGACCGATGCTGAAACTGAACGCACAGCAGAGTTATGTTTGGAATTAAAAAAGAATCATACCTTGATTGTGGTCGAGCATGATATGAGCTTTATCGACACCATCAGTGAGAAAGTTACGGTTCTGGCACAAGGCGCCATTCTTGCAGAAGGAACCTTGGCGGAAGTACAAGCCAATGAAGATGTGATTGAAAAGTATTTAGGACGTTAAGGGGAGCAACATGCTAGAAATAAAAGACGTCAATCAATTTTATGGGGGCAGTCACATTCTCCGTGATGTGACTTTAACTGCGCCGATTGGAGAGTGTTCCGTAGTTTTAGGACGGAATGGTGTGGGTAAAACCACCTTATTAAAATGTTTGATGGGAATTTTACCGATTAAGTCTGGGCAAATCTTATTGGATGGCAAAGACATTGCTAAAATGAGCCCTGAACAGCGTGTACGCGCGGGTTTGGCCTATGTTCCTCAAGGGCGTGATATTTTCTCAACCCTGACTGTAGAGGAAAATATTTTGATCGGTATGGCAAAGTTTTCAGGTGCAAAAACCCGTAAAGTCCCCGAGCATTTATATGAAATTTTTCCTGTCTTAGATGAAATGAAACATCGCCGTGGCGGTGATTTATCGGGTGGGCAGCAACAGCAATTAGCCATTGCACGTGCTTTAGCCTCCGAACCGAAAGTTTTGATTTTAGATGAACCGACCGAAGGAATTCAGCCTTCGATTATCAAAGATATTGGTCGAGTGATTCGCAAATTGGCTGATGGTGGCGAAATGGCGATTGTATTGGTCGAGCAATTTTATGATTTTGCTGAGGAATTGGCAGATAACTATACCGTCATGGCACGTGGACAAGTGGTGGCTCAAGGCATCGGTGAAGAAATGCCTGAAAAGGGGATTCGTGATTTAGTGGCGATTTGATGGTTAATGAGGAATGAAGCTCTCAACTCATAAAATGAATAGTGAGAACTTCATTCTTTTCAAGCCTTGTATTCGATTAAGCTTAAACGAATACACATGAAAATAGTCTAGATTTCTGTATTTTCATTCCACAGAAAATAACCACCATATTGGCTTGACCTGAATTCTCCACCCACAGTTTTACCTTGTTCAGTCAAATAATGTTTACCGCCATCGTTTAAAGTTAAAAAACCTTTTGCTACAAGTTTATCTAATAATTCAGGCGTTTTAAGCTTATGTTTAGCAGCAAGTTTTGAGGAAGTTAATTTACTCGAATTCTCTAATAGCTCTTTTGAATTATCTTCTACTTCTTCTGTTTTGACTTCATCAAGAGAAATTCGAACCTCATCGCTAATACGAATGATACGTTGAGCTTCTTCATAGGCATCTTTATATACGTCAGTATCATCTTCTTTATTGATTAAGATCCCCATTTCATTATTATTTACTTGGCTAAATTCATATAAATTTAAGCTGGAAATAATGCAACTTGTTTCATTTAAATAACATTTAGCATGAAGATTTTTGCAGAAACTTACTCGAACATAATCTAATTTTTGCATCCATTTAATTTCATCAGGATGTAAATCGCTTTTCCCATAAATGATCCGAATATCAATTTTTAAACGATTTTTATCCTCTAATAATTCTTTGATACGGTCATTAAGCCGAAGATAAGGGCTAATTAAAATCAGTCTTTCTTTTGCATTTTTTATCAATTCTTCTAAGAAAAAATTTGTACCGCTCGTATTTAGAAATTTTGCCATTTTTCACCCAATTATTATGTATTAAGTAAAGGATATTAAAGCATATAATACAACAAACTAAACTATTTCGAATTCCGAATCAAAATTTTATTGAGGCTCAACTTTCTGATAAGAGCCTGTTGATGAAACATTCATCCCAAAACCACAATCGGCTTGTTCATTTAATTCTTCTACTTCAATAAAATTGCCTAAAGAGGCGTTATAAGTGAAATCGATGTCAATTTGACAATTTTCAAAACGATAGCTTGCTTTCTTGGCATGAAGAGGCATTTCTGTTTCAAACTCGCCAATATTTGGACCATAAATTAGGCTTCGAGCACCCATCCATAGACCAGTGAATTGAATGAGATATTTCTGATCACGTTTTTTAACGGTGATATTGTTCCATTCGCCAAAACCTGCATAACTGGCATATTCTCCTGTTAAGTCATTGTTTGGTTTTGGTATTACTAACTTTTTTAAATTAAATTGACTGGTTTTTGTGGGTTTAATTTGAAACCACGCTCTTGCCCATAAGGGTTGATTGAGTTTGCTATACGTTAAACCCACATTATTATTGGCAATGTCGATGTCATTATCTGAAACCCGAATGCCAGTGTCTTCTTCACCCACAGACTGACAAAAAGCACTCCAAGATGCTTGTCTTTGAAACTGATCAAGCGCTTTTTTATAGTTTCTCTGGTCGTAAAATTTTTGTCCCAATTTACGATATTGACTGAGTTTGGCACAACCCTGTTTTATATTTTGTTCATCGTAGTCAGCAGCATGGCTTGCTGTATTAAGTATCAATGCAAATGGTGCCAATAGACTGATTATCATTTTATTCATCGATATTCGCTCTGAAGTTCAGCAATATTGTTTATGGTTATACAACAGATTTTAAAAAAGCGACAAAAAATTTTTACGATGGATGCTGTATAAATACTGCTCTATTTTAATCAAAATTTAATTGCATCAACACCAAATCACGCCACTTCCCAAATTTTTGTCCGACTTGTGGCATATAACCTGTTTGTTTAAATCCGAGTTGTTGGTGGAGATAAATCGAACCAGTATTTTCGTGGTCAATTGCAGCAACCATAACGTGGATATTGTGCTGTTGAGCATGTTCAATCAATTTCAGCATTAAGCGTTTGCCGAGCCCTTGTCGAGTAAATTCTGGGTCGATATAAACAGAGTGCTCAACTGTATATAGATAACCGTTGATTGCTCTAAAGCTTGAATAATCAGCATAGCCTGCAATGGCATGAGTCGCTGTTTCTTCAGCAACAAAAAGTGGAAATTGCTGTTGTTGTAATTCTAGAAACCACTGCTGGTAATCTGCGAAAGTCTTTAATTGGCTGTTCCATGTTGCTAAACCTGTTGCAATTTCATGATTATAAATACGCATAATCTCAGTTAGGTCAGAAGCTTGAGCAGGGCGGATCTGAAAATTCATGGATACAGGTCAATGGAAAATTGATAGGGATATTCTAAAAAGAATTATTTTTAAGGGCAATAAAAAAAAGCAAAACCGAAGTTTTGCTTTTTGATCAATGGATTTAGCTCAGTCTTAAAAATGATACTTGATTAAAGCACTGACATTATTTTCATCTTTGCCTGGAACACCATATTTGTTGTGCCATACAGAGTGTTCAACACCAAGATATAGACGCGTATCTGGAGAAATGTGTTTACCCGCATTCCATTTCCATTGTGTCGTCCAGTTCAACTCGCTTGAGTGAGCAACTTGATCTTTTTCTGCAGTTGACCAATCAAGGAAACCATCTACAAGGAATTCTTCAGATGAAATTTTAAATGGAATTCCATAAGTAAATGTCAATTGATAGTCATCTTCTTGGATTTCATTATTGGCACGGTAGAAATTTAATTGCGCATATTGAAAATAAGGAATGGCTAAATCAACACCAACACCGTATAGGTAGTTGTTCATGTCTTTACCACCTTCCCAAGTGGTCGCGATTAATACGTCTTTAATTGGGCCTAATTCAAGTTTTTTCCCAGAAACAGCACCTAAGCTAAGACGTGGAGAAACCTCAAAATAAGTATCCGACTGACCATCACTGTTGGTACGGTCAGCAAAAGCAAAGAAATCACCGTATTTAAGTTTTGCAGCATACTCAAAAGTGATGGTAGATTGTTTCTCATCTGGTGTTAATTCATAGTTTTCACCATAAAGACCAGTAATACTAAAATCTTGCCAAACAGGCGCAGCTTGAGCCAAAGTTGCAGTTGAAGCGATTGCGCAGATAGCCGCAATTTGTGTAAGTTTCATGAATTCTTCCTTTCCCCCAAGAAAAGCGCTTCAAGAATACAGATTCTTAAATAAAAATAAAGCGAAAATTAGATGGAATGAAAATAAATATGTAAACATCAAGAGGTGAAATGTTTTAAAACGTGAGTCGCATATTTAAAGCAAAGATTTAAAATTTATATCCATTAAAAGCTTAAGAATTAAACATAGTTGATGTTTTTAGTTGGAATTAGCCATTAAAAAATCAATTAAATCATTTAATTACAAAGTAACGTAACAAGATGTCATTTTTCATATTCTTTTCATAAAAAAGTTAAAAATCTACTTGCATATTTTCCAATATGGCCTGATATTGAATGTATAAGAACACCTATCTGCAGATCGTTAAAAGTGTTCATCTTTGCAATAGAGGAGTTACGGTTCCAATTTATTGTAGGTGAAAAGCTGTCTTATACAGCAGGCGCAAAGTGTGCCGTAAATATAAGTTTTGCACTCGTTTTTTGATTAGAAAGAGGATGTTTTTTATGAATATAGAAATCCGTACAGATAAAAATATTAGAAATAGTGATCGTTTAATTACTTACGTACGCGATGAGCTAAATCAAGAATTCCAACGTCATAGCGAACGAATTACCCAGTTTTCAGTTCATATCAGTGATGAGAACGGTGACAAAGGTGGGGCGGATGATATCCAGTGTATGATTGAGGTCAAAGCAGCGGGTTTGAAGCCAGTCGTGGTAAAACATCGAGCGAAAAACATTGATCTTTCATTACACGGTGCGATAGATCGCGTAAAGCGTAGCCTAGAGCACGTATTAGAAAAAATTGAAAATCCACGTGGTGGAAAACTAGAACTTGCTGATGCAGATGAAGCATGATCTGATAAAAAGCCCTTCGGGGCTTTTTTATGGTCTTCAATTTTATTGTTCTAAAAGAGTTATGGATTGTCTTCTTTGTCATAAATGAACAATAAATGCCATTTATAAAATAAAAGCGACACGATTAAAATTTTTCAAAGCTATTTTAAAAATATTCGTCATAATGCTGTATAGGAATAGAATAGTGAGATCAACATGTTATCAGCACAACAACAAGTCTTTATACAGGCTTTAGAAGATTTAGACCTTGCTCAAGTCAAACGTTTGCTTGCAGATGGATTCGATCCTAACTTTATGGAGCCTGAAAAAGGGCCAGCTGTTTCAATTTGGTCAGACGGATTGTTTAAATGGTGGGAAAAAATTTGTGATGCTTATGAATCAGGTGATCCTTTAACAGCAGAACAAAAAGCGCAGGATTTACAACCACATTTAGATATCTTGGATGCTCTAATAAATGCCAAAGCAAATTTTTATTTGTGGGATACTGAAGAGTGCTATGGTCCATTGTGGGATGCTGCAAGCGCAGCCTGTGTACCTGCAATTGACAAGCTTTTAGATCATAAGGTTGATCCGAATACCAAAGATGAAGAAGGGAAGACCATTTTATCCTCGATCAGTGATTTGTTCTTTGACTGTGAATTTGATCAAATAGATTGGTCTCAGGCTTTACCTGAAGAGAAAGAATCTTTAGAGTTACTACGTAGTCGCGGTGCGAAAATGTCCAAAGAATTATCGTAAATTTTGAGTCTTGATATGGCAATTTTAAATAGAATCACATTAGCCCTTGCTTCGAGTCTAAGTATAAGCGCAATGGCAGCAGAATTTTCTTTTGATCGTCCTGGAACAGGTTTCGGAACAGGAATCACGCCAGTGGGTCAATTGGCTTGGGAGCAAGGTCTTCCAAGTGCGACCTATACAGAAACTAAAGTAGATGGCGCAAAAGCAAAAACTGTAACCCTCAATGGCGATATGCTGCTCCGTACTGGTTTAACCTCAAGTATGGAATTACAGTTAGGCTGGCAGGGTCCAGCTTGGACACAAACCAAATACAAAGGCATGAAAGAGGATGACTCTGGCTTAGGTGATGTTTCTATTGGGATTAAAAAAGCCATCGACTTAAAAGATGATAAATTATCTATGGCGATTTTGGCTCAAGCCTTGATTGCAACGGGCAATGATGGTTTTAGTGAAGAAGATGATATTTATAGCATCGGCACATCATTAGCTTACCAGTATAACGATTTGGTCAATACTAGAATCACCATGAACTATGCTGTGCAAGATGGGCATTGGTCAGTTACCGCTGTACCAACTGTTGGTTATAAAATTGCAGGTAATCTTTCAGGGTTCTCTGAGTTTGTTTATTCAAAAACAGAAAGCCAAGACTATAAGTATGGTCTAGGCTCTGGTTTGATCTATGCAGTCAATGAACGTACCCAACTTGATGGAAGTGTGGGTGTCGATTTGGAAGGGCGAGACCGTAGTTATAAAGCTGGTTTAGGTGTGGCATTCTTATTCTAATCAATTCAGTCTGATACATCGTCAAGGAGTAGTTGATCTACTCCTTGATTTGTTTTAAAAGCGAGCATTTTTTGAAATGCTTTTAGAACAGTCTTATCTTGTGTATGCTGAGTTCAAAATAAGTAATAAATACAGGAGTATTAGAATGTTCGAACTGTTTATTGGTGATAAAAATTATTCGACGTGGTCGATGCGACCTTGGTTAGTAATTCAGCATTTCAACATTCCATTTACAGAGCATCTTATTCCTTTCGATCACTTTGATGTCGATAGCCAATTTAAACAAAGTATTTTAAAAATAAACCCAACTGGCAAAGTCCCAGCCTTAGTGGACGATGGCTTTTTAATTTGGGATTCTTTGGCGATTTGTGAATATCTGGCAGAAAAGTTTCCTGAAAAACACTTGTGGCCTCAAGATGTAAAACAACGTGCACGTGCAAGATCGATGTCCGCTGAAATGCACAGTAGTTTTATGGCTTTGCGTAGTTGTTGTGATATGAATTTAGATGCTGATTTAAAGCATATCGGTGCACAACTTTGGCAGGAAAATTTAAAACTACAGCACGATGTAAAACGGATTGAACAATTATGGTCGGAGCGACCACATCCTGACAGTTTTTTATGTGCTGATGAATTTACGATTGTCGATGCTTTTTATGCGCCAGTTGTGATGCGTTTCATCGGTTATGGCATTGCCGTATCAGCGAGCAGTCAGCGTTATATCGACAAGATATTAGCGGTCCCTGCTGTACAACAATGGATAGCAGAAGCCCATGCAGGATTTCGATTTGTAGCGTGTGAAGAGCAATATCGTAGCCAAGTTTAATCTAGTGAATACCGCTTAAGCTATTTCATTGATTTGAGTATGATAGAGCTGGACTTGATTGCGCCCGGATTGTTTGGCTCGATATAGCGCTTTGTCTGCGAGATGAATAATTTTACTGATATTGTCATCGTCATTCGAGGTGGCAATACCAAAACTGGCGGTCAGCTGAACATAATGATGATCAAGCGATTCAAGCACTTGGTTTTGAATCGCCAATCGGCAGCGTTCAGCAAGTGCTTGAGCAATGTTTAAAGAAGTTTCAGGCAAGGCAATAATAAATTCTTCACCGCCATAACGAGCCACAATATCTGACTGACGAATGTGAGATGCTAATAATTTGGCAACTTGACACAATGCTTCATCACCAAAATGATGCCCATATAAATCATTGATTTCTTTGAAATGATCAATATCAATCAAGATAATGGCGTAGTGGGTTTGCTTATTTTGGATATCATCAAGCTTTTCATTAAAAAAACGACGATTATATAAATTGGTCAGTGGATCCGTTTCACTGAGTTTTTTAATTAATGATTCTCTATAGCGCCACTGAGACAGCAAAATTTCACATAAAATCAAACATACAATTAAAATAGGGACAATAAAATACAACATCGTTCCTACCCAGAAGGTATTGTCATGCCGATTGTTTTCCAACAGATGTTCATTAAAAATTGGAGCGTACGGAATGATGCGCCAATAGGTACAGAACATCATTGCAATATAGAACAGCAGGGCGGTACTAATTTGCAGATAAATAATTTTTCTATTGAATAAGATTAAACCCACACCAGAAATACACACGAATGCAAAAACAGTGGCTGGACTATAGATACCGACAAGAAAGCCATCAGCAAGCATTAAGATAATAAAAATACTGATGACGATATGGGGGAGGATGGTATTTGCCCATTTTTTATTCTGAAAGAAATAACAAAATGCGATCAGGAAAAAA
Organism: Acinetobacter sp. NyZ410; assembly: GCF_022828975.1. Lineage (NCBI taxonomy): Bacteria > Pseudomonadati > Pseudomonadota > Gammaproteobacteria > Moraxellales > Moraxellaceae > Acinetobacter > Acinetobacter sp. NyZ410. Next base: position 167,421 of record NZ_CP094620.1, read on the forward strand.
AGCAGTAGGGTGGAGCCAGCATTGACCATAAGTTGTGAACGAATCAAGGAGATATTGACCCATTGCCAAGTTTCTGGATTGAATAAAATAAAAACTTTCCACGCAATCCATGATAAATGAAGGGCAACAGTCAGGAACAGAATCAAGATACATTTATGTAAACTGCTCCAATTCATAATGATATTTGAATCTAATTGTTGTTTCAGCTTTTGCCAGTAATGATTAAGTCCTATATTCGATACCTTCATTCATAATTATTCCAGGTTTTTTCAGTTTGCTATTCATTAAGTACTGATTAATAATTTTTTAAATTATAGTGATTAAAATTTATTAAAACAAAGAATTGTTATCATTTATTTGTTAATAAAAGAATATTTTATTATTAATATAAAATAAATAGTGGTGTAATTAATTTTTAAATATATAGCTGTTTTAAGATAAAACACCTGTACCCGTATAACAAGCTTTGCGATTGGTTTTCGCAATATATAACGCTTGGTCTGCTTGCTGCAATACCGCATTACTCATGCTGTCATGTTTAGAAACAGATGCACCACAACTTGTTTGAAGTGGAATGACTTTGTTATTGATCTTTAAATCATAATGATTCATTAAAAGTGATAGACGATTTGCGATATGATGAGCTTGATCTTGAGTGACATCACTGAGAATTAAAATAAATTCAGATTCGCTATAACGACCAACAAGATCTGTTTCACGGATATTTTGTAATAACTCTTGGGCGATTGCGGCTAAAGCCTTATGTGCGATTTTTAGAGTGTATTTATTCTTGATTTCACACCAGTTATCCACACTGAGTAAAACGATACCAAAATTTGATTCAGTCTGAGGATGTAACTCTTTTAAATAGGTATTAATTGCAAACTGATTATAAATACCTGTATGTGGGTCGATTTCCAGATTATTACTGAGTTGGTTTTTATGGATTAATTTGGCAATAAAAGAATGTTTCAATACTTGATTGAATAAGGAATGAATTTTACGTCGTTTTTCTGAATAAATTTTATTACGCATAATCTAATCCATCCACACTTGGATTTTTATTGTTGATACTTAGAATGTAGCAACTTATTGGCTTAAACTCAAACTAAAGTTGAAGTAAATACTTGAAGGATATATACATAATTTTAAAAAGTGTGATTAACTTTGTAGTATAGGTTAAGAGTCTATTCGGACTGGGAAAATCCTGTAAAAATAAATCTGACAAGCAATATAGTTCCAATGAATTGTATAATTATTATTCTAGTGAATGCTCATTTTGTTTAAATGGATGATTTTATTTTTAAAGGTGAACAACAGTTTGGCTTTTAAAGCGCTTGTTGTTCACCATTTGGTCAATATTGGGATTAATCTTTATCAATTTTATGAGCGAATTCAGCAATATCTGCTAAAGATTGTTTTGCTTCATCAAACCACGGGCTAAACATTTGGAAATTATGCCACATTCCCGTATATAGCTTGTAATTGACTTGCACGCCTGCAGCTTTGGCTTTTTCTTCGAAACGTTGCGCATCTGACAACAGAATCTCTTTAGAGCCAATTTGAACTAAAGTCGGTGGCAGCCCTGCAAAATCTCCAAATATAGGCGAAAGTGGGGGTAAAGAACGATCCATGTTTTTTGGTACGTAAAAATCAATACCAGATTCAAGCGCTTCGATTGACAGTAAAGCATCATGCTTCTGATTATAGCGTAGAGATTCACCTGTTAAAGTCAGGTCTAAGAAAGGTGACATCAGGATTAAGGCGCTTGGGAGTTGTTGTTTATTTTCTTGTTTGATGCGTAGAGCGAGTGCCAAAGCCAGATTTGCACCACAGGAATCACCAGAAACAATAATATCTTTCGCTTGCACACCTTGATCTAAAAGTTGCTGATAAATATCATAAATCGCATCACCTGCTTCAGGAAATTTGCTTTCAGGTGCGAGCGGATAATCTACATGTAAAACTTGCATTTGCGTACGTGCAGCAACTTCAGATAAAAACGCACGATGGGTTTTGATTGAACCGACAAAAAATGCTCCACCATGAATATGAAAAATCATTTGAGTCGCATGCGCTTGCGGTTTAATTTCTTCTGCTCGAATCCCCGCAATGCGCAAAGAACGGATCTGTACATCTTTACGTTGTGGGAAAACACGCGCAAGTTGTTCTATTCCAAAACGTGCAGTTGCAGGAGGAAGATTGAAACGACTTGGAAATTTGAAGCTAGATTTAAGAATAGATTCTGTAAGATATTGTTTCAGAGCTGAGTTAATCTTCATGTTCCTTCCATATTGTTAAACTTTTGACTTTATTTTTGTTGATTTATCAACATTTGTTACAAGGGTACACTATATAGTCACATTCAAGAATTGCTAAATCGACGTAAATTTTTGATACTATAAAGTGTCAATTAGACTAGGGAAAACAAAACAATGAAAAAAATTGTACTTGCATTAGGCTTATTATCAGCAACAGTTCTTGCAAATGCTGCGGATCCACTCAATGGAACAGTTTGGAAAACAATTGATGACACAACGAAACAGCCCAAAGCAATTGTGAAATTCACTGAACAAAAAAATGGAACATTGACGGCAACGATTCAAAGTATTTTAACGCCAGGTGAAGAAAACTCTTGTACCAAATGTGAAGGTGCTTACCACAATAAATCATTGAAAGGTGTGACGATTGTCAATGGTCTAAAAAATGTTGGTGGTAAAAACTATGACAATGGTACGATTCTAGATCCTAAAAATGGCAAGACCTATAAGCTCAAAGGTGAACTTGCTGGTAACCAGTTAAAGTTACGTGGTTATATGGGTATTTCTGCTTTAGGTCGCAACCAAACTTGGGTGCGTGCAAACTAAGCAGATTGATTCACCACAACAAAAAGCCTGATCTATTGATCAGGCTTTTTGTTGCTCGATGATTTTTATGTTGTAAGTTTTAAAGCTTTAATTTTATCTTCATCAAAACCAATTACATACTGGCCATTTTGATCAATCACAGGGCGCTTAATTAAACTGGTGTGTGTGGTAAGTGCTTGAATCAATGCTTGTTCACTCGACAAAGCCAGTTGTTGTTCTTGTTCACTGAGCTTTTTCCACGTTGTACCTTTTTTATTGAGTACAAGATCTTGCCCAATATGATCGAGCCATTGTTTAACCGTCTCTGCATCTATGCCTTGTTTTTTATAATCATGAAATTCATAACTCAAGCCAAGTTCAGTCAGTAAATCAAAAGCTTTTTTCATGGAGTTACAATTTTTGATTCCATAAATTTTCAACATGTCTTAACCTAATATTCAATTGTTTGATTTGACAGAAAGAGTAGCAAAATTGCCAATATGTACAGTATAAGAATAGATAAAATATTTTAAAAGGCGTGATTGCTGTCATCAGAATTTAACAATTTGCGCTTAATATTTTATTGAAGCGAGCAGTAGACTGGCTGATTGAATGATTTGAATCTAAAAAATAAAAAAATTGAAACTAAAGAAAATTTAAATTAAAAAAAGAGAAAACCCGCATCTAATCATCCTGATTATGCGGGTCTCATTACAACGTCCAATGTCACATCCTTGAAAAATAAATATTCAAAATACTTATTTCCTTTTCTTCCTACGGCGTCCTATCCTTTTGCTGTCATCCTGACAATGTCCCTGTGCCGTGCGTGTATAATGCGCTTGTTGATATGAAGAAAATATAAGATAACACGACAAAATTTGTAAGTTATTGCCTTATAATCAGTGAACACTTGTTCACAAAAATGCTCAATTTTTATTTAAAAATTGAGCTGGCTGTTTAAATTTGATAATCAATAATCACAGGGGCATGGTCGCTATACCATTCATCTTTATAGACCCAAGCATTGACTGTGCGATCTTTCCAGTCAGGTGAGCATGCTTGATAATCAATACGCCAACCGACATTTTTCGCACGCGCTTGTCCACGATTGGACCACCAAGAATACAGTTCTGCTTCTTTACGAACTTCACGAAATGTATCGACATAGCCTAGTTCATCATAAATATGATCTAACCAGGCACGTTCATGCGGTAAGCAACCTGACGATTTTTGGTTACCTGACCAGTTTTTAATATCGATTCGTTTATGCACAATGTTGTAATCACCACATACAATGATTGATTTATCTTCATCACGCCATTGTTTTAAAATTTTTCGATATTCTTCTAAGAAGTGATCTTTACGGGCTTGTGCTTCATCACCTGATGAGCCAGAAGGTAAATACAGCGAGCAGATATGCACAGGTTTGGCTAAACCGACATCAAATTCCGCGCTAATAAAACGACCTTGGCTATCGGCAAGTTCAAAACCCAAACCGTTCTGGATCGATTTAAATGGCAAGCGACTGTAAATCGCTGTACCTGCATAGCCTGATTTTTCCGCAGGGAACAAATGGGTAAACCAACCGTCGGGTTTAAATTTATCGGTCCACTGTTCATGCGTAATACGGCTTTCTTGGATACAGATCACGTCTGCATCTGACTTTTCCATCCATTCAAGTAGGCCTTTAGTGACGGATGAACGTAAGCCATTTACGTTAATTGAGACAACTCTTAAAATTTTTTGATCACTTGGATAGCTACTCTTTGGTATCATGCGCAGTCATAACCTCAATGTATGAATTTTGGAGCACCTCATGTCAACGCCAGCTCAGTTTAACCCGCAAGCTTTTATCGAACTCGCATTATCACGTGGTGTGCTTAAATTTGGTGAGTTTACTTTAAAATCAGGTCGTGTGAGCCCTTATTTTTTTAATGCAGGTTTACTCAACGATGGTGAAGCATTATCGCTTTTAGCTCAAGGTTATGCAGATAAATTAACACAATGTAACAACGTTGAAGTGATCTTTGGACCTGCATACAAAGGAATTCCTTTTGTTGCCGCAACAGCTGTGGCTTTGTCACAAGTACATGGTGTAAGTGTGCCTTGGGGCTTTAACCGTAAAGAAGCCAAAGATCATGGTGAAGGCGGTGTATTGGTCGGTGCTTCAGTAGAAGGCAAAAAAGTCTGGATTATTGATGATGTGATTACAGCGGGTACCGCAATTCGTGAAGTTGTCACAATTCTTAAAAATGCAGGTGCCACAATTGCAGGCGTATTGGTTGCGCTAGATCGTCAAGAAAAAGGGCAAGGTCAATTGTCTGCCATCCAAGAAGTTCAACAAGAACTTGAGATTCCGGTGCATGCTTTAATTAGCATGAAAGACTTAATGGATTATCTTGATGCCAAAGGTGAGCAAGATGCTTTAGCAAAAATGGAAGCTTACCGTGTGAAATATGGTATATAAGTTAAAAAAAAGGATAAGATAAGGAGCATAAGCTCCTTATTTTTATGGACTATAAAGGATTAGGTGCCATTTTTAATGTTCATTCTATTGATAATCGTCGTGGTTGCTGTACTTGGCATTATGTTGGTCAAACATATCGACCAACGACGTTGGCAACGTTACCAATTTGAGCGGGATATGTTTTTTCGGCAATATCCATTTCAATGGAAAGGTTTAGAACAGTTTGAGCTGGTTTTAAATATCAACGTGCACGCCCAGAAAAAATTAATCAATGAATTGATGTTAAGAGCATCTGAGAACAGTTATATCAAGAAATCACGTATTCAACGTGAACCTGAATGTTCGAGACAACAATACTCGATTAAAGTCATGATTCAAGATTTAACCATTGGGCACTTAGAAAAGAAATATGCAGACTTATTGGGAGAAAGTTTAGATCAAACCGATTTTGAAATTGGTCGTCCAATAGAGCTGGATGCTGAAATCATTGTGTTTGAAAAAGATGATATTGAGTTGGGTTGTCGTGTCAAACTGGCCTTACCGCGTGATCCACGGACTGCTCATCAATACCTGATAGAAAATAGCCAACAACAATTTCAAGAAAAATAAGCTTAATCAGCAGGTGAATTGAGCAAGTAGATACTTTGCTCAATCTGTTTTTGGTCTTGCAAGGTGCGGACAATTCGATGGGTTTTAGAATCTTCAACAATAAATTTGAGTGTATATTCCTTTAAATGCTGTTGAGCGACCAACGTGGCGACCAGTTGGTCATGCTGTCTAAAAATTTGAATTTGTAGTGCCTGATCTAAACAATTTTGAAACTGTAAGTCCTTATAGCCATACACCACAGTTGCATCACTGCCTAAGGGGGTAAAGCGTTCATGTTCTTGGTAAATATCAATCGAATGTGAATGTCGTTCTATGATGGTTAAACCCGCTTTTAACGCATTGATATAGAGCAAACAAGAAATTTGACAGATCCCACCACCCAGATCTTCTGAAATTTTTCTATTGACCAGATTACGTCCTGTTTTATAGCCATTGTTTAACGTCGGGGCTGTTACCAAATGCCAAAATGAAAAGATTTGATTTGGCTCAATGACCAAACTGTTTATGCTCTGAATTGCAAGATCAATGTTATGGGTTTTATTTTCAAAATAATGATTTATCTTGATGCTTTGTTGGGTTGAAATTTGCTGGTCTGCTTGCCACAGTGCTTGATGTTTTAAGGCAAACTGTAGCTTCGAGAAAAGGTGTTCACGACAATACCTGCGTAATAACTGATAAAGCAGTTTCCATGATTTGGGTAAATATTGCCGCATATTCCACCTGCTTATTCTAATTGTTTACTGACGGTTGTTTTTCTAAAACGACAACCAAGTATGATGCATATTCTTTTAAAAATGAACGGCACATCAAGCTGTCTAGGCTTCTAAACAGTGGGCGTAAAATCGTTGGAATACGATGGATAGGGAAAAATAAAAAGCCCTGACTTTCAACCAGCTTCCATTGAGTGCCAAGCAGCTTTGCAATCTCTGCCAATGTCATTTGATGAGCAGCATGCCAGCTTTGTTGTTGATGCTTTACAGCTTGTCGACGTTTGGCGGAGGGGAAATCAAAAATAAGCTTGCCATTGGGTTTTAATTTTTGCTGCGCCTCATTTAGAAATTGTTCTGTGGTTGCATGGTCTTGATGCATGATCACATGAAAGCTATAAATGACATCGAGCTGATGATTTTCGATTGGAATTTCAGTCAGAGAGCCTTCAAGCAAAATTTTATGTGGATATTTTTCTCTAGCGACTTTCAGCATTTCAGGGCTGAAATCTACACCGTAATCGGCATAATCGAGTAAACGACCTGTACCACAACCGATATCCATACAATGTGTAGGTGCTGTTTTACTGAGAATACGCTTGAGAAAAGCACGCTCTTGTTGGTCTAAATATTGCCCATAACTGTTATTAAAACGGTTGTTATCGTAGTCGTGCGCAAGTTTGTTATAGTAATTTTTAATCTCTGATGAGTCGTTTTGATCTAGCATAGTGATCACGCATTAATTATCTGTTTTGCCATTGATGTGCTTGTACTTACTGGGCTGATGTTAGATCTATGCGGTAGGGCATAAATTTTTTATACCTTCTACTTTTTGATAGGTATAGGTTAAGGCATAATTTTCAAGAAAGGTCTGTTCTAATACCAACTGATCTTTTTTTAATGATTTGATGACGAGCGTTTGGTTTGCTGCTTCATCTGGGTAAAGCAAATAGAGGCTGTTATTTTTAATTTTGTATTTTGAAACCTCAGGTGGTTCTGGCGAGCTGACGGTTTTATTTTTAAAGTCACACTCAAAAGGATATAAGGTAGCGGTGTCTTTGCCATCTAAATAAGCGACATTGGCAATTCCATTGTTCAAAGGCAACATCGCCCAATAACCTTGTAATAAATCATTTTTTTGCGCAAATGTATTTGATGTAATAAATAAAATAGAACACGCAATATAAATATTTTTTTTCAACATGTTATATATCCCACTATTGTTTTATTCGTCGAAAATATTGATTTAGAGTCAATCCTACTCCGAATATTATTTTATTTGAAGGCTTATTTCTGGGTTATTTCACAAGCCTTACACTCTAACAGCATGCCTATTTTTTCCTGACGTCCTTGTTCTGTCAATACCCACGGACGATTCTGCCAAGGCGGAAGATGACGCACATGTTGTTGATGCCCACAGGCAAGTTCAGCAACATAATGTTGCTCCTCATCCAAATGAAATCCCACAATGGCTTGTTGCATTTCGATCATCATATTCACAATAATTGCTAAGAGTTTAGCGAAATTTCGGAAAAGTACACCAGATTCTCCGCTATACTGCATTCAATCCAAAATTTTATAAGAGCATCAATATGCGCGTACTTGTTGTGATGGATCCCATCGAAAGTGTAAACCTGAAAAAAGACTCAACAATGGCAATGTTATGGGCGGCTGCACGTCGAGGGCATGAGTTAGGCTATGCATTACAACAAGATTTATATATTGACCAAGGCAAAGCCTTTGGTTTGATTTCACCGCTTCAGGTTTTTGAAGATTACGATCACTACTATGAGTTAGGTGAAAAAGCCAAAGAGTCGCTTGCAACGTATGATGTGGTGTTGATGCGTAAAGATCCGCCTTTTGACATGAACTTTGTTTATACCACTTATATTTTGGAACAGGCAGAGCGTGAAGGGGCGTGGATTATTAACAAACCACAAAGTTTGCGTGACTGTAATGAAAAATTGTTTGCGACCCAATTTCCAGATCTACAAGTACCCACTTTAGTGACTTCGCAACAAAGTTTGATTCGTGAATTTTTAAAAGAACATGGTGACGTTATTGTTAAGCCACTGGATGGTATGGGTGGAATGGGGATCTTCCGCTTATATCAAGATGGGGTCAATATTGGTTCAACCATTGAAATTTTAACTGAAAATGGCACACAACCGATTATGGCACAACGTTATATCCCTGAAATTGTGGATGGTGATAAACGTATTTTGATGATTAATGGTGAACCTGTACCTTATTGCTTGGCTCGTATTCCTCAAAATGGTGAGGTGCGTGGGAATTTGGCAGCAGGCGGTTTAGGTGAAGCTCGTCCATTGACTGAAAATGACAAAGCCATCGCAGCCAAAGTTGGGCCATTCTTAAAAGCCAAAGGCTTGGTTTTTGTCGGATTAGATGTGATTGGAAATTATGTCACTGAAATCAATGTCACTAGTCCAACCTGTATTCGTGAAATTGATGATCAATTTGGTACTTCAATTGCAGATGATTTGTTTAATGTACTAGAAGCCGGCCAGTCAGTTTAATTTAAGCTCTGGGATACTGCATTCTAAATCTCAACTAAAAAATAGAGTCGTTCGCGGCTCTATTTTTTTGCTGTCGATTGGCTATAAAAATGATAAATCATCGAGAAATATAAAAAAATAACGTTTAATTCCACTTTTTTTAACGGATTAATGATAAAAGTAGTTTAAACTTTCAAATCAGTAGAAAAAAACAATGAAAGGCTTGGTGAAAAAAAGTAAATAAACTTTTCCCCATAGCGGATTGTGATTACAATTGGTTGTTTAAGATATTCGTTAAATATTTATTTTTGCATTGAAGAATTAGACCGTGACCGAACCCCAGCAAAGCACACCGAAACACATCATGATGATGGCGGCAGGTACAGGTGGACATGTATTCCCTGCACTGGCAGTTGCAAAAGAATTGCAACAACAAGGCAGCCAAGTGTCTTGGTTGGCGACTCCGACAGGTATGGAAAATCGACTTTTAAAACAACATGATATTCCAATCTATCACATTGACATTCAAGGTGTACGTGGCAACGGTATTGTACGTAAATTGGCTGCACCGTTTAAAATTTTAAAAGCAACCTTGAGCGCAATGCGCTATATGAAACAGCTCAATGTCGATGCAGTGGCTGGTTTTGGCGGTTATGTTGCGGGGCCGGGTGGTTTGGCTGCACGTCTGTTGGGTATTCCTGTGATTATTCACGAACAAAATGCAGTGGCAGGCTTTACCAATACCCAGCTTTCAAGAATTGCTAAAAAAGTCTGCGAAGCATTTCCAGATACTTTTCCGAAAAGTGAAAAAATTGTGACGACAGGTAATCCTGTACGGTCAGAAATTACCGCAATTTATAATCCTTCTTTTCGTTATAAAGAACGCGAAAATGCGGCTGAACCCTTACATATTTTAATTGTTGGTGGTTCTTTGGGTGCACAAGCCTTGAATGAATGTGTACCTCAAGCCTTAAAACAATTTGATGTTCCATTAAAAGTATTTCATCAGTGTGGGCAAAATAAGCAAGAGACCACACAGGCTTTATATGCGGATGCGCCTGCAAATATACAGGTTGAGGTTCAGCAATTTATTGAAGATATGGCACTGGCCTATAGCAACGCAGATTTAATTATTTGTCGTGCAGGTGCACTAACAGTCACTGAAGTGGCGACTGCTGGTGTGGCGGCTGTATTTGTGCCATTACCAAGTGCGGTGGATGATCACCAAACTGCCAATGCACGATTTTTGGAGAAAACAGGTGCGGCGAAAATCTGTCCGCAACAGAGCATGACTCCAGATTCGTTAAAGGATTTACTAACACCGTTGATGAACCGCCAATTATTGATGGAAATGGCGGTAAAAGCTCGTCAACAAGCTCAACCAGATGCAACACAACGTGTGGTTGGTTTAATTCAAGATTTGTAAGTTAGAGTTGATTATGTCTCCAACAAGCCCTGCTGATAAAGCAAAAAACCTAATTAAAATTCCAGAGATGCGCCGTATTAAACATATCCATTTTGTGGGTATCGGTGGTGCTGGGATGTGTGGTATTGCAGAAGTATTGAAAAACCAAGGCTATAAGGTTTCTGGTTCTGACATTAAGGCATCAAAAACAACAGTTCAACTTGAAGAAAACGGTATTAAAGTTTTTATTGGACATACGGCAGACAATATCAAAGGTGCAAATGTACTGGTTGTTTCTACTGCAATTGATCCTGAAAATTTAGAAGTAAAAGCAGCAATTGAAAATCGTATACCCGTAGTGCGCCGTGCAGAAATGTTGGGTGAATTGATGCGTTATCGTCATGGTATCGCGGTTGCAGGAACCCATGGTAAAACCACCACAACCAGTTTAGTGACCTGCATGTTGGCAGAAGAAAACATGGATCCAACTTATGTGATCGGTGGTCTGTTAAACCGTACCGGTGTTAATGCTGCGTTGGGTGCTAGTCGTTTCATTGTCGCAGAAGCAGACGAATCAGATGCATCATTTTTACATCTAGAACCTATGGCGGCCATTGTTACCAATATTGATGCAGATCATATGGATACCTATGGCGGTAGTTTTGATGTACTTAAAGACACCTTTATCAAATTCTTACAGAAAATGCCGTTCTATGGCTTGGCTGTAGTGTGTGGTGATGATGCCAATATTCGTGAAATCATGCCACGTATTGGTCGTCCAGTATTGACCTATGGTTTTAATGAAGACAATGACATTCGAGCAATTGATGTTGAACAAGTCGGTATGCAGTCAAGCTTTACTGTATTACGTAAAGGTCGTGAGCCATTACGTTTAACCATTAATCTTCCAGGTTTACATAATATTCTAAACGCACTGGCTGCGATTGGTATTGCAACGGATGAAGGTGTGTCTGATGCTGCGATTGCACGTGCCTTAGAAAGCTTTAGTGGTGTAGGTCGTCGTTTCCAAGTTCAAGGTGAGTTTGAATTGGATGAAGGTACTGTAAAACTTGTAGATGATTATGGGCATCACCCGAAAGAAGTTGAAGCGACCATTAAAGCTGCACGTGCCAGCCATCCAGATCGTCGTTTGGTGATGATGTTTCAGCCACATCGTTATAGTCGTACTCGTGACTGTTTTGATGATTTTGTAGATGTGTTGTCACAAGTCGATCAATTGTTGTTGTTAGAAGTATATCCTGCAGGTGAGAAACCGATTGTTGGTGCAGATAGTCGTTCATTAGCTCGGAGTATTCGCCTGCGTGGTGAAGTTGAGCCGATCTTGATTGACCCAGTGGAAGGCAATTTGCAGAACGCGATACAAAAAGTGTTACAAGCGAATGACTTGTTATTAACACAAGGTGCGGGTAACGTGGGAGCAATTTCTGTAGAATTGGCTCAAAACCAACTGTATTTAAAATAATTGATTTGGCTTTGTTTAAATTTGGATTTGAATAAAGCCTCGAAATTAAATTGACTAACTTATAAGTTTAAGGATTTAAACGTGTCAAATGCTTCTAAATTCGGCAAAGTAGCGGTGTTGCTTGGTGGGAAATCTGCTGAGCGTGAGGTGTCATTAGATAGTGGTAAAGCTGTTTTAGAAGCATTATTACGTTCGGGTGTGAATGCGGAAGGCTTCGATCCACAAGAACGTAGCGTGACGGAACTTGTGGGCTATGATCGCGCATTTATTGTATTGCATGGTCGTGGTGGTGAAGATGGTCAAATCCAAGGTGCGTTAGAATGGATGAATGTACCGTATACAGGTACAGGGGTTCAGGGTTCAGCGATTGGGATGGACAAAGTTAAAACCAAACAAATCTGGCAAGGTTCAGATTTACCGACTGCACCGTATCGTATTATTTCCAAAGATTCTGATTTAACTGAAGTGATTGAAAGCCTTGGCTTACCATTAATCATTAAGCCTGTACATGAAGGTTCTAGTGTTGGTATGAGCAAGGTTGAAAAAGCGGAAGACCTTGCTGCTGCAATTGAAAAAGCCACAGTACATGATGCTGTGGTGATGGCTGAAAAATGGATCACGGGGCGTGAATATACCATTTCTTTCCTCAATGGTTTGCCATTACCCGTGATTCGTTTGCAACCACCTGCTGATGTTGCATTCTATGATTATGAAGCAAAATATAACCGTAATGACGTGGAATATGGTATTCCATGTGGTTTAAGCGAGTCAGAAGAAAAGAACTTACAAGAATTGTGTTTACGTGCCTTCCAAGCAGTCGGTGCCAGTGGTTGGGGACGGATTGATGCGATGTTAGATGAACAAGGTCATTTCTGGTTGTTAGAAGTGAATACAGTGCCTGGCATGACCAGTCACTCGCTTGTGCCTAAAGCCGCAAAAGCTGTAGGTTATAGCTTTGATGAATTGTGTGTTGCGATTTTAGCGCAAACGCTCACGGAACAAGCACACTAAGTTTATGGCTCAACTTCCTGCTTCGATGCGTCGCAAACGTGCGGCAATTACATCAATACACGATAAGCCGCCAACACGTCAGGAAAAGCTTCTCAACGTGGGAAGCTGGTTGCTTATGGTCATTGCTATTGCTGTGCTATTTGCAGGAATCTATGGTCTGTATAAAGTGATTACCGATGCTCGGGTGGCCACACTTCAAGTGGTAGGTACCACCTCACCAGTAGAGTCACAAGCGATTACACAACATTTGGCGCCTGTTGTTAAAAATAATTATTTCACCTCGGATTTAGAACAGATTCGAGATAAAGCACTAGAAGTATCATGGGTGGATCGTGTTGTGGTTTCACGGGCATGGCCAAATGGTATTCGTGTGCGGATTATGCCGCGTCATGCAATCGCACGTTGGGGAACCGGGCGATTACTGAGTGATGCTGGAGATGTCTATACAGAAGCGGTGGCGAAGAATTATTCAAACTTGCCATTGCTTCATGGGCCGCTCAGCCAATCCAAAGTGATGATGCGTCGCTATAATGAAATTAATCAATTATTTCACCCAGTCAACTTACGTTTAAAAGAGCTTTATCTCACTGAACGTATGACTTGGTTTATGCAGTTTGATTCGGGACTACGGGTGATCGTAGATCAAGATCAAACCATGAGTAAGCTACAACGTTTAAGTCATCTGGCTCAAACTGATTTGAAACCCGCTTGGTCGAATATTTCCGCCATTGATTTGCGCTACCGAAATGGTTTGGCAATTCAATGGAGAAATTCTATTTCACCAAAGATTGTGAATGGTCAATTTGTTGTAACCAGTAATGACATAAGCGTTGCAGGTGGGATGGTTGCACAGCCATAATACGTGGCTTGAAAAAGAGGCATATAGCCAAACATAAACAATGAAGATAATGGTAGCAAAGTGATGAATGAAGCTGTTCCCTCAGTTGTTGCAATTGACATTGGGACACATAAAGTTTCAGTACTGATTGGTAAAGTACATGCCCCTGATAATATTCAGGTTATTGGCATGGCAAGCGCACGCAATAAAGGAATGAATAAAGGCAAAATTGTGAGCCTTGATAAAGTCACAAATGCAATTAAACAAGCCGTTCAAGAAGCTGAAGATATGGCTGAGTGTCGTATTCATTCAGCTTGGGTTTCAATTCCAAGCACCGAATTACAAAGCCATTATGCGATTGGTCGTACACCGATTTCAAATTCAGAACATACCATTACGACAACTGAAGTGGTGCGTGCATTAGAACTTGCTAAAGCCAGTCATATGACAGCCGATCATTACTTAGCAAGTGCAGTGCCTTTAGGTTTTGAGCTGGATGATTCAAGTGAGTGGGTACAGAACCCAATCAATTTATCTGCCAATAGTATGACAGCCCATTATCAATTGATGATGATGCCAATCAGCACTATGCAGAACTTGGATCGTGCAATGAAAGGCGCCAATATTTCGGTTGAAAAAATGGTGGTGTCTTGTTTAGCAACTGCAGAAGGCAGTTTGCTGAAAGATGAAAAAGAATATGGCGTTTGTTTACTCGATATCGGTGCTGGAACGACCAATATTGCAGTCTATATTGAAGGGCATTTGGCATTAGCTCATACCATTCAATGTGGTGGTGAAAATGTCACCCGTGATATTGCCACTGTATTGCAAACCACAACCGAAGAAGCTGAACGGATTAAGTTACTGCATGGTTGTGTCGACATTCACCAAGTTAAACCGGATCATATGATTCAGTTTGAGGCAATTGATGGCCCACAAACCATTAGTCGTATTGAGTTGACTGAAATTATTATCGCACGTTATGAAGATATCTTAGGTAAAGTACGATACGAATTAGAACAACGTAGTGCACTACAAAGTTTGTATCATGGTGTGGTACTGACAGGTGATGTTTGCCAGATTGAAGGCATGGTGACATTGGCTCGTCGTATGTTGGGTATCTCTGCACACTTAGGCAATCCACCGTTACAAGTGGTGACCGATGATCAGAATTTACCATCTTTACGTCGTTCAATGTATGCTACAGCAGCAGGGTTACTTTTGTTTAGTCAAAGTGACATGCAAGAGGCGATTGAAGAACCTGAAGTTCAAGGTGGAAGACCATTCTTTGATCGGATTGTGAATGGTTGGAATGCCTTAAATAACAAATTAAAAGGTATTTTTTAGGTGTGGTTTTTTGGGGAATATTGTTAGGAAGTTGTAAGTGTTCTGTCCAATACTTGACAAGCTCTGCAATGAACAGCATCCTAAAAACAATTTTTATTATTGAAGATCAAGGCAGTATACGGGCTTAAGTGACTGCCAAATTATATTAGGAAATCTAAAGGTCATGGCCTCATTTGAATTTTTAGACGATGGACAAACCGATAACAACGGTCAAGCCCGTTTTACTGTGTTTGGTGTTGGTGGCGGCGGTGGTAATGCCGTACAACACATGGTGCAATCTGACATTAAAGGTGTGAAATTTGTTTGTGCAAATACAGACAAGCAAGCCCTTGATCGCATGAATGCGCCTTTTAAAATGCAACTTGGTGAGCAAAGCACACGTGGTTTGGGTGCCGGTGCTAATCCAGATGTAGGTCAAATTGCTGCTGAAGAAAGCCGTGAGCAAATCCGTCAACACCTTGAAGGTGCCGATATGGTATTTGTGACTGCTGGAATGGGCGGTGGTACAGGTACAGGTGCTGCGCCCGTTGTTGCTGAGATTGCTCAAGAAATGGGTATTCTTACTGTAGGTGTGGTGACAACGCCATTTAACTTTGAAGGTCGTCGTCGTCAACGTTCGGCTGAAAAAGGGATTGAAGCATTAGAACAACATGTTGATTCTTTAATTATTATACCGAACCAACGTTTACTCAGCGTTTATGGTGACATCTCTATGCAAGATGCTTACCGTAAAGCAGATGACGTGTTGCTGAATGCGGTACGGAGTATTTTTGATCTGGTTGTTCGTCCGGGTCATATTAACCTTGACTTTGCTGACTTGAAAACTGCGATGAGTACACGTGGTTATGCAATGATGGGTGAAGGGAAGAGTAGCGGTCCAGACCGTGCTGAAGAAGCGGCACGTTTGGCGATCCGTAGTCCGTTATTGGATAATGTAAATATCATGAATGCCAAAGGGGTGTTGATTAACATCACGGGCGGTGCTGATGTGACTTTACGTGAAACTGAAGTGATTACAGATGTTGTGAACCAAATTGTTGACCTTGAAGAAGGTGAAGTGTTCTTTGGTACTGTATTTGATC
This sequence comes from Acinetobacter sp. NyZ410, assembly GCF_022828975.1. NCBI lineage: Bacteria > Pseudomonadati > Pseudomonadota > Gammaproteobacteria > Moraxellales > Moraxellaceae > Acinetobacter > Acinetobacter sp. NyZ410. The sequence goes on from NZ_CP094620.1 coordinate 183,732, forward strand.
CAGACGCACGTGATGAAATCCGTGTCACTGTGATTGCTACAGGTTTAACACGTAATGCCAGTGATGCAACTGAAGCAAAACGCAGAACCCATATCAGCAATGTTGCGCAATCATATAGCCAACAAGCCAGCCACAACACTGTGGTTGATGAAGATGATGTTCCTGCGATCAATAAACGTCAAGAAGATGGTGCACCTGTTGCAGCACCAAGTTCAAGCGGTCGTTCTACGCCAATGAGTATTCAAGATTATTTGAAAAATCAACAGCGTAAATGATTGATAATTATTAAAAATAATTAATATCAACGAAAAAGGTAGTGAGATTCATTACCTTTTTTGTTTTTTATCAATGGCTAAATGTGCTAACGTATAGCGGATTTGAGAATGAAGACCGAATTAGCATGTTGAAACAACGTACCCTGAAGCGAGTCGTTAAAGCGAGTGGCATCGGACTACATAGCGGACAAAAAGTCATGATTAACTTTTTGCCACATGTGGCGGACGGGGGTATTGTATTTCGCCGTATCGATTTAAATCCACCTGTCGATCTGCCAGCAGATGCCATGCTGATTCAAGAAGCATTCATGTGTTCCAATTTGGTCAGTCATGAAACCAAGGTTGGCACCATTGAACATGTCACCAGTGCAATCGCTGGCTTGGGTATAGATAACCTGATTATAGAAGTGTCTGCTTCTGAAATACCAATTATGGATGGTAGTGCAGGTCCATTTATATACTTACTCATGCAGGGCGAATTAGTAGAACAAGACGCACCGAAAAAATTTATTCGGATTCTCAAACCTGTTGAAGCACTCATAGAAGATAAGCGCGCAATTTTTACCCCTCACGATGGTTTTCAAATCAACTTCACCATCGACTTTGATCATCCTGCTTTTGCAAAAGAATACCAATCGGCGACCATTGATTTTTCAACAGAAACGTTTGTCTATGAAGTCAGCGGCGCACGTACTTTTGGTTTTATGAAAGATCTCGATTATTTAAAAGCCAATAATTTAGCCTTGGGTGCGAGCTTAGATAATGCTGTTGGTTTAGATGATACCGGCGTGGTCAATGAAGAAGGTCTACGCTTTGCAGATGAGTTTGTTCGGCATAAAATTTTGGATGCAGTTGGTGACTTATACCTACTTGGACATCAAATTATTGCCAAATTCGATGGTTATAAATCGGGACATGCACTGAACAATCAACTTTTACGCAATGTTAAAAGTGATCCAAGCAGCTATGAAATTGTAACATTTGATGACGAGAAGCTGTGCCCAATTCATTTTGTCAACGTGACATAAGTCTTTGTCTTTTAGGCATTGTGTTATAGTGTAACAATAAAAAGTGTGATATCTGTCATATTTTGATCAGTTTTAATCTTAATTTAATCTAATCAGTTTACTTTTTATTGCTTGCCAAACGTAGTAAAGCTTGGCTAAGCTTAGGGTCGCTCACAAAACTAGCGGCATTTTGTAACATTTCAGATGTTGCAGGTTGTATGCTTTTTACAGTTTTATGGCGTTGTGGGGGTGTTTCAGTATTGCTGTTTTGAATACGTAAACGAACTTGCAGTTTTTGTAAATCACGAAGTTCGTTGATTTGTGATAATTGAGAAATATACTGTTTTTGAAGATAACCGAGTTGACTAATCATGGCTTGATTTTCACCGGTGATGGTCAAAATACCGTATTGATAACAGACAACTCGCCAATTCTCAGGTTGAGGAAGTAGCGGTTGAATTAATTTAGTAAGTTTTTGCCATTCGGCAACTTGCTTTGTAAGAAACGATAAGTTTCCTGTTTTTAAGTGTTGTCTTGTTGGTTGAAAGACGTTTTTTGGTTCAGACATACATGGTTCCTACATATTTATGTCCTATCTTAAGCGCTCATTTCGATAGATATCAAGGATGAGATCACTCAAGAAACTTGACTAAGAACAGTTAAAGAGGTTTTTATGCATACGCGACGTATTTTATTGGCTTTTACTTTAGCAGCTTCCGCTGCAACCGCTGCATTTGCAGACTTGGTTCAATCACCAGATCGTTTAGAACAATTATCCAAGACTCTATCTCAAGGCTCTTATAATCCAGATGATTTAGATCTTCCTGCTTCAGCAAAGATGAATATTACTTTACGTAGCCAGGATGCGCCAATCGAGTTAAACAATGCAAGTATCGCTAAAAAATACGGTTCTAGCGCAAACTCTGCTTCTCGTTATACTGCAAACTCTCCATATTCTTGGTTAGTCACTCATCCTCTTCCAGACATGAAGCGCGTAAGCTCTGATTTTGGTGGTCGTACAATGGGGGGTCGTGCCGAACATCATTCTGGTTTAGATCTTTCAGCACCAAGTGGTACACCAATTTATGCAACAGGTCCTGGTATCGTAACCAAGTCTGGTTGGGGCACTGGTTATGGTCAATATGTAGAAATTAACCATGGCAATGGCTATATCACACGTTATGCGCATGCTTCACGTCTAATTGCCCGTGTGGGTGATCAGGTGAAGGCTGGTGAACATATTGCCAACGTGGGTTGTACTGGTCGTTGCACAGGTCCACATTTGCATTACGAAGTAGTGAAAGATGGTCAACGTAAAAATCCATCTTCTTACTTAGCCATGTTGCCATAACGCTAAACATTTAATTGTTGAGCTTATGATTGATGCTCTGTATGCATGATTGAATTCGTAGTCGCGATGAATTAAATACTGTATTCAGACTATCATCAAATAAAAAATTATTTTGTATAAAAAACCGCCTTTATTGGCGGTTTTTTGTTATTTTAAGTGTTAATTAGTCAACAACTATTTAGTTGCTAAATAATCCTTACAATCTGCATTTGGCTGTAACGATAACTTAACAGGCCTAAAACATGATACATATAATATATAGAAAACTATTCAAGGAGTAAGTGGGAAATGGCGTATTATGGTGATAGCGACGCTCAGGAAACACAAGAATGGCAAGATGCCTTTGATTCAGTGCTCCAGCATATGGGTACGGATCGTGCTGCGTTTTTATTAGAAAAATTATATCAACAAGCAATTTCGAAGCATGTACCTATTCAGCGTCTAAATACCCCTTATTTAAATACCATTCCAGTTGAAGAATCTCCAGCGATGCCAGGCGACCAAGATATGGAGCGTCGTATTCGAGCATTAATTCGTTGGAATGCTTTGGCAATGGTTCTACGTGCCAATAAAACAGGTGATGACTTAGGTGGTCACTTGGCAAGTTTCGCGTCTTCAGCAACCCTATATGATGTCGGCTTTAACCATTTCTTCCGTGCCAATAGCGATAGCTTTGGTGGCGACATGATCTATTACCAAGGTCACTGCGCCCCAGGTATTTACGCACGTTCATTTTTAGAAGGTCGTTTGACCGAAGATCAATTGAGCAATTTCCGTCGTGAAGTGGGTGGTCAAGGGCTTTCAAGTTATCCTCATCCTTACTTAATGCCAGATTACTGGCAGTTCCCAACTGTTTCGATGGGCCTTGGTCCAATCATGTCAATTTATCAAGCGCATATTCAAAAGTACTTGATGAATCGTGGTTTGATCAAAGAAGAAAACCGTAAGGTTTGGGCGTATCTTGGCGATGGTGAAATGGATGAGCCAGAAAGCTTAGGTGCAATCTCGCTTGCGGGTCGCGAAAAATTAGACAACTTAATCTGGGTGGTTAACTGTAACTTACAGCGTCTAGATGGTCCTGTACGTGGTAACGGTAAAATCATTCAAGAGCTAGAGTCACTGTTCCGTGGTGCAGGCTGGCGTGTGATTAAGGTGGTCTGGGGTCGTCATTGGGATCCTTTATTGGACAAAGACACCTCAGGTGCTTTAAAAGCCCGTATGGATGAAACGCTAGATGGTGAATACCAACGCTACCAAGTAAAAGGTGGCGCTTATACCCGTGAAAAATTCTTTGGTAAATACCCTGAAGCTGCGGAGTTGGTAAAAGGCTTAAGTGATGAAGATATTGATAATCTGAATCGCGGTGGTCATGACCCATACAAAGTGTATGCCGCGTATGCTGCAGCAATGACCAGCAATGGTCAACCGACTGTAATCTTAGCGAAAACAGTGAAAGGTTATGGTTTGTCTGACGAAATTGAAGCTGTCAACAAAACCCACCAAATCAAGAAAATGCAACACGATTCATTGAAATATGTACGTGACCGTTTCAATTTACCATTCTCTGATGAGCAACTTGAAGAGCTTCCATTCTATCGTCCAGGTGAAAACTCACCTGAATTGAAATATATGAAAGCACGTCGTGAAGCTTTAGGTGGTTATTTACCTGCACGTCGTAAAGACAGTGAAGTATTGGCGATTCCTGAGATTTCAGTATTTGATGGCGTGCTTAAAGGTAGTGGTGGTAAAGAACAATCAACCACGATGGTTATGGTGCGTTTGATTGCAGCATTGTTAAAAGAAAAAGCCATTAAAGACCGTGTTGTGCCTATCGTACCTGATGAAGCGCGTACCTTCGGTTTAGAAGGCATGTTCCGTCAGTTGGGGATCTATGCTGCGCATGGACAAAACTATACCCCAGAAGACCAAGAACAGCTCATGAACTATCGTGAAGCGAAAGATGGTCACATGTTGCAAGAAGGGATCAATGAAGCAGGTGCAATGAGCGCTTGGTCAGCATTGGGTACCAGTTATTCAACCAATAACTTACCAATGATTCCGATGTATATGTATTACTCAATGTTTGGTTTCCAACGTATTGGGGATATTGCATGGGCAGCGGGTGACTCTCAGGCACAAGGCTTCTTGTGTGGTGCAACAGCTGGTCGTACAACATTAAATGGTGAAGGTTTACAACACCAAGATGGTCATTCTCATATCTTGGCAGGAACGATTCCAAACTGTGTAGCGTATGATCCTTGCTTTGGTTATGAGTTAGCTGTGATTGTGCATGATGGTTTACAACGTATGTATGTGAATCAGGAACGTGTGTTCTATTACTTGACGCTCATGAATGAAAACTATGACCAACCTGCATTGCCTGAAGGTGCTGAAGAAGGCATCAAACGTGGTATGTACTTGTTCAATAAAGATGAAAAAGCCACAGTTCAGTTATTGGGTTCAGGCGTGATTCTGCGTGAAGTGATTAAAGCTGGGCAAATTTTACGTGATGAATACCAAATCCATTCCAATGTATGGAGTGTAACAAGCTTCAATGAATTGGCACGTGATGGTATGGCTGTTGAAGAATACAATCGCCTACATCCACTTGAAGACGGTAAAGAGTCTTGGGTTTCTCAGCAATTACGTGACACGGATGGTATTGTTGTTTCAGCAACAGATCATATGCGTGCCTATAGCGAACAGATCCGTGCTTATCTTCCAGATAGCCGTCCATATGTAACATTGGGTACAGATGGTTATGGTCGTTCAGATACACGCAGTAATTTGCGTAGTTACTTTGGTGTAGATGCGGCACATATTGTGGTTGCAACATTGAAAAAACTTGCTGATGAAGGTGAAGTTGATCCGCGTTTGGTGAAAGATGCAATCTCTTCATTTGAACTTGATGTTGATCGTCCAGTTGCATGGTTACCGCAAGCGCACCCATCTGTACAAGAAGTTGCTGCTTATACTGAAGTGACAGAGGAGAAATAATGATGCAAGTTAAAACTCCTGATATTGGCGTTGATAAGGCCACTGTTGCAGAAATCTTGGTGAAAGTCGGGGATACCATCGCTGTTGATGACAGTATCGTTCTACTTGAGTCAGACAAAGCCTCTGTTGAAGTGCCAAGCACTTCAGCAGGTGTGGTTAAAAGTATTGCTGTTACGGAAGGCGATGAAGTTTCAGAAGGTGCTGTGTTGATCGAAGTTGAATCTGCGGATGCAACAGAGACAGAATCACCAGCACAACCTGCTCAAGAAGCTGCAAAAACTGAACCTGCTGTAAAAACTAAAGCTGAACCTGTGGCGTCTGTTGCACCTTCTGCATCTACGACAGCTTCATCTCAAACAGTTGAAGTTCAAGTGCCAGATATTGGTGTTGAAAAAGCTTTGGTCGGCGAAGTTCTGGTTAAAGTGGGCGACGAAATTGCGGTAGATGACAGCATCGTTGTAGTGGAATCGGATAAAGCAACGGTTGAAGTTCCAAGTACAGTTGCTGGCACGGTTGAAAGTGTTGTGGTCAAAGAAGGCGATAATGTTAAAGAAGGTGTGGTACTGATTACAGTGAAAACTGTAGGGGCTGCAACGACTTCGGCGGCAGCACCTGCTGAAGCGCCTCAACAAACGTCAGCAACACCAACTCAAGCTGCTGCACCAGAAGCATCAGCGCCAGCCCAATCGGGTAAAGTTGAAGTTGCTGTTCCTGATCTGGGTGTAGATAAAGCAACAATTTCTGAAATTTTGGTGAGCGTAGGCGATCAAGTTGAAAAAGACCAAAGCCTTTGCGTTGCTGAGTCGGATAAAGCCTCTGTAGAAGTACCAAGTACGGTTGCAGGTACGGTGACGGCGATCCATGTGGAATTGAATCAGTCTGTAAGTCAGGGCACTGCTTTGGTAACGATTGAAGCACAAGGTCAGACTGCATCAGCACCGCAAGAAAAACCAGCCGCTCCAGCATCACAAGCTGCATCAGCACCAGCCGCGAAAACGACAGCTTCAACGCCAAAAGCTGAAGTGGCCGTTGCTCAAGCGGGTACTGAAAAGTTATCTAAAGCACAACAAGCTGAAAATGCTAAAGTTTATGCTGGTCCAGCCGTGCGTAAGCTTGCGCGTGAACTGGGTGTGGTTTTATCACAAGTCGAGGCCTCTGGCCCTCATGCACGTGTGATGAAGGATGATGTTTTTGCTTTTGTTAAAGCCAAATTGACTGCACCGCAAGCAGCAGCTCAAACAACTGCTGCGCCAGTCGCTTCAGGTTTGCCTGCATTACCAGATTTCAGTGCATTTGGTGGTAGTGAAATTGCACCAATGACGCGTTTACAGCAAGTGTCTGTACCGCAATTGTCATTAAACAATTTTATTCCGCAAGTGACACAATTTGATTTAGCAGATATTACTGAACTAGAAGCTTGGCGCGGTGAGTTAAAAGGGAAATTTAAGCAAGATGGTATTAGCTTAACGATCCTTGCCTTTATTGCAAAAGCGGTGGCGTTTTTACTCAAAGAAGAGCCTTATTTTGCAGGTCACTTGGCAGATGATCAAAAGTCTGTGCTGTTGCGTAAAGAAATCCATATGGGAATCGCTGTGGCGACACCAGATGGTTTAACTGTTCCAGTATTGCGTAATCCTGATCAAAAATCGATTAAGCAAATTGCCATTGAATTGGGTGAGTTAAGTAAAAAAGCACGTGATAAGAAACTTTCTCCGAAAGACTTACAAGGTGCAAACTTTACTATTACTAGCCTAGGTTCAATTGGTGGTACTGCATTTACGCCATTGGTGAACTGGCCGCAAGTTGCGATTTTGGGTATCTCACCTGCAACGATGCAACCAGTATGGAATGGCTCAGGCTTTGATCCAAAACTGATGTTGCCATTGTCATTGTCTTATGACCATCGTGTGATTAATGGTGCGGATGCTGCGCGATTTACCAATAAATTGACCAAGTTGTTATCAGATATTCGTAACATCTTGCTTTAAGTTTTAAATTATAGAAGACCTCGCTTTAGGCGAGGTTTTTTATATGGATCTGATTTTGTTTTATCAATAATTTTCAAACCTGCTTTAAAGTCATTATTCAATATAGTCAATCTGTCAAAAAACTCAGGCACAAGAATATAATTTCTCTTAATTAATATTTTTAATTAAATCAATCGGCGACATCCCTGTCGCCCCACGATGGGATAACCATCGTGGGTTCAAAATTAGTGAAGAAACGAAATTGAATTCATCCTCTGCGGGCATTAAAAATGCTTTGGCACGATATTTTTTGAAGTTTATCTGAGCTTTAAATTTTTTAATTTTTAAAAATTGAAAATGATTGATAAAGCGTTGTAGAATAGCTGTACTTCATTGGGGAGTAGCCGCTGTTTATCATCTGCGAGATGATAAATGGGTGATGATCAACATAATTACTCAACAGAGTATGGTCATCATAGCAAAGAACCAATTTAGCTGAAGGTGTTTACTCAGCTATCTTTTGTTGGCAAGACCTTTGATTTATCACTCCGCGTTGAATAGGCGACTATTCATATTGGCTAGCAGGAGGGGTAAGTCATCGGTAAATATTGCTAGCCAGAGACTTTGAAATGTTAAATGCCTTCCTCATCTCTTTAGTGGTTGTCGCTTTATCCGAAATGGGCGATAAAACACAACTGCTCGCATTACTTCTTGCTGCACGTTTTCGTAAACCTATTCCTATTTTATTTGCAATTTTATTAGCAACTATTGTCAATCATGGTGTATCGGCTGTGCTTGGTCAGTGGATTACCACAGTCCTTAGCCCGACAGTATTACTTTGGATTGTGTCACTTGGCTTTATTGGTATGGCTGGGTGGATGTTGATTCCAGATGAATTGGATGATGAATCTGAAAGTATTAATAAATGGCAAAAATATGGGGTCTTTGGTGCAACTTTTGTATTATTCTTCCTTGCAGAAATTGGGGATAAAACCCAAATCGCCACAGTGGCACTTGCTGCACGCTTTGACAGTATCGGTTGGGTAACCATAGGTACGACATTGGGGATTATGCTGGTCAATGCACCTGCTGTATTTATTGGCAATAAATTGGCAGATAAATTACCTATTGCTCTGATTCATAAAATTGGAGCTGCAATCTTCTTTATTATTGGTGTCGCAGCTTTAGTTCAGCATTACTTTTTTTAAGCGCAATTTTCCAAGCTGATTGAACATCAATAAAGTCATCTATTTTTAAAGCTGAAAACCCAACTTAATGTTGGGTTTTTTATTATTCTGAGAATGATGACACAAATAATCTTTAAACTTAGGTTGTAGATTTATTGTAACTTTGAAGAAAACCTTATATGTTGTATGGGATAACTAAAGATTTATTTTAAAAAAGGTTTTGGGGTTTCTGGTATGGCTTTAGATCGCACCACGTCGCAAGTTTTGTTTGATAATGGCACTCATAAATGTATAAGTTTTACCAGTTTGGTGAAAGGTGAAGGTGTACAAGCCAATCAGTTTCTTATTTTAAATAATGAACGTGCAGCAGTATTAGATCCGGGCGGTGATTTGACCTATGTGCCCCTGACCATGGAGCTTAATAAATACACCCGATTACAAAATCTAGACTATGTCATGGCATCTCACCAAGACCCTGACATCATTACTTCAATGCCACGTTGGTTGGTCTATACCGATGCCAAAGTGGTCGCATCTAAATTATGGGCACGCTTTTTACCTCATTTAAACTCAGCATTTATGAGTGACCGTATGAAGGGGGGCTGGTTAGAACGTCTGATCGAATTGCCTGACCAAGGTGGCTCTATTCCATTGGGAGAAACGCGCATTATCGTGGTTCCTGCGCATTTCTTACATTCCGTTGGAAATTTCCAGTTTTATGATCCAATTTCAAAAATTTTATTCTCAGGTGATATGGGTGCATCGATTGTTGATGATGCCTCGAAACCAATTGAAGATTTTGCAATGCACATTCCAACCATGCATGGTTTTCATCAGCGCTATATGTGTACCAATCGGGTGATTCGTTTATGGGTGAAAATGGTGCGTCAAATGGATATTGAAATGATTGTGCCGCAACATGGTAAGCCGTTTATTGGTAAAGAGATGATTCATCAGTTTTTAGACTGGATCGAAAATTTACAATGCGGTGTCGATTTGATGGATGAGTCCGTGTTTACCTGTCCGCAATAAAAAATTCAAAAAAGATATTGAGTTTGAGTGCGACTTTTTTTAGGATTTTCTTGCCAAAATTTTAAATTGATAACGAGAATCTTAAAAAAATGTTGTCACAAATCTCAGCACAGGATGCGGGCTTAAGTTGTGGGGCGTGTTGCGCCTTTTTCCGAGTCTCATTTTATTGGGCAGAAGGAGAAGCCATGCCGCCAGATTATGTCGAACCTTTGACAGCCGTGTATTCTTGTATGCAGGGCACCAATCAAAAGCAACCGCGTTGTGTGGCATTAAAGGGTGAGATTGGACAGCAAGTCAGCTGTAGTATGTATGAGCAACGGAGTTCTTCATGCAAACAGGTACATGCTGGGGATTCACAATGTGCAAAAGCAAGACAAGGCTATGGTTTAATTCCCCTGATCGAAATAGAAGTCGCTACACCCAGCAATGATGAAGACTTTGATCAGGTGTGTTAACGCTTCATTGGGAAAATTTAGGATATTAAGGCAGAGACTGTAAGTCGACAGTCTACTGTGGTGTTAAATCCACGATAATTTTATATTCAAAGCCCATTTTTATTTCAATAAGATACTGAAAAATAAAGTGTGATCGAGAATAAGATAAATCGGCACAATAAAAAATGAAAATTGAACGGAAATTTGTATATAATAGCTCACGGAAATTACCAGCGAGACTGTTATGTTGACCATCGTTCAAGAAGCGCTAACCTTCGATGATGTCTTATTACTCCCTGCCTATTCTACTATCCTCCCAAAAGATGTCTCTCTAAAGACACGCCTCACACGCGGCATTCAACTGAACATCCCTATGGTTTCAGCAGCAATGGATACTGTGACTGAGTCACGTATGGCGATTGCAATGGCGCAAAACGGTGGTATTGGTATTTTACATAAAAACATGGATATTTCTGCACAAGCTGCAGAAGTTCGCCGTGTAAAAAAATTCGAAGCGGGAATGGTGAAAGATCCAATTACCGTGACACCTGAAACCACGATTCGTGATTTGATGGCAATTACACAAGCCAACAACATCAGCGGTGTACCTGTCGTTAAAGATGGCAAAGTGGTTGGGATTGTAACTGGCCGAGATACTCGTTTTGTAACGAACTTGGAACAACCAGTAAGCAATATCATGACAGGGCAAGATCGTCTTGTGACTGTTCGTGAAAATGAATCGAAAGAAAATATTCAAGCATTATTGCAAAAACACCGTATTGAAAAAGTATTGGTGGTTGATGAAAGCAATGCACTAAAAGGCTTAATTACAGTTACAGATTTCCGTAAAGCGGAATCTTATCCAAATAGCTGTAAAGATGAATTAGGTCGTTTACGTGTTGGTGCTGCAGTGGGTACTGGCGCTGAAACTCCAAGTCGTGTTGAAGCTTTGGTTGAAGCCGGCGTTGATGCGATTGTAGTGGATACGGCGCATGGTCATTCTGCGGGTGTGATCGAGCGTGTCCGTTGGGTGAAAGCAAACTTCCCTCAAGTTCAAGTGATTGGCGGTAATATCGCAACGGGTGATGCTGCTTTGGCATTACTTGATGCAGGTGCAGATGCGGTGAAAGTGGGTATTGGTCCTGGTTCAATCTGTACGACACGTATCGTTGCAGGTATTGGTATGCCACAAATCTCTGCAATTGACAGTGTTGCCAATGCATTGAAAGACCAAATTCCATTGATTGCTGATGGTGGTATTCGTTTCTCTGGGGATATGGCAAAAGCGATTGGTGCTGGTGCAAGCACGATTATGGTGGGTTCACTTATGGCGGGTACTGAAGAAGCGCCTGGTGAAGTTGAATTCTTCCAAGGTCGTTATTACAAAGCATACCGTGGTATGGGTTCTTTGGGTGCAATGGCTGGTGCGACGGGTTCTGCCGATCGTTATTTCCAAGACTCGAAAGCAGGCGCTGAAAAATTGGTTCCAGAAGGGATTGAAGGCCGCGTACCGTACAAAGGTCCAATGGGCAATATCGTACATCAAATGATGGGCGGTTTACGTTCATCTATGGGCTATACCGGTTCTGCAACCATTGAAGATTTACGTCAAAATGCAAAATTTGTGAAAATCACCGCTGCAGGTATGCAAGAGTCACATGTGCATGATGTAACGATTACCAAAGAAGCACCGAACTATCGTGTAGGTTAATCTTTTGTAATATTTTGATTGGAAAAAGCCGTCAGTTTATGACGGCTTTTTTATTTTGGTGTAAAGTAGTAAACCTTAAAAATTGATTGTTATACAACACATAATAAGTGGGTAAAAGATGAGTTATTTTGGAACAGACGGGATTCGTGGAAAATTTGGTGAACTCCCAATTACCCCAGAATTTGCACTTAAACTCGGATTTGCGGCAGGGAAAGTATTAAAGCAAATTAGCCCAAAATCAAAACCAATTGTGGTTTTAGGTAAAGATACCCGTTTATCGGGTTATATTCTTGAAGCAGCTTTACAGGCGGGTCTCAATGCGGCAGGTGTTTATGTACATTTGCTTGGACCCTTACCGACCCCTGCAATTGCCCATTTAACCCGTGCATTGCATGCCAATTTAGGGATCGTGATTTCTGCTTCACATAACCCTTATTTTGATAATGGGATTAAATTCTTTTCAGATGAAGGGAAAAAGCTTCCAGATACGATTCAAGATGCGATTAACCGAGAGCTTGAGAACGATATCATCATTGAAGACACCGCAAACTTAGGTAAGAGTGTACGTGTTAAAGATGCCAATGGTCGTTATATCGAGTTTTGTAAATCGACATTCCCATATCATTTCAATTTACGCCATTTAAAAATTGTGGTGGATTGCGCCAATGGTGCAGCGTATAGCGTAGGTCCAGCAGTATTTCGTGAATTAGGCGCAAAAGTTATTGCGCTTTATAACGAACCAGATGGTTTAAATATCAATAAGGATTGTGGTTCAACACATCCTGAAAATTTACAAAAAGCCGTGATTGAGCATCAAGCAGATTTAGGTATTGCTTTTGATGGCGATGCAGATCGTGTGGTTTTGGTCGACCGTTTTGGTAAATTGATTGATGGCGACCATATTCTGTATATTTTAGCAACCCAAGCATCTCAAAAACCGGCGGGTATCGTGGGTACAGTGATGAGTAACATGGCATTAGAATTGGCACTTGAAAAAGCCAAAGTGCCTTTTGTGCGTGCTAAAGTGGGTGATCGCTATGTATTGCAAAATTTAGAAGAAAACAACTGGGTGACTGGTGGCGAACCATCTGGTCATATTTTGACTTTAGACAAGAGCACAACAGGTGATGCAATTATTGCAGCCCTGCAAGTGTTAACAGTATTGGTTGAACAGAATAAATCTTTAGATGAATTGGTTGCAGATTTTAAAACTTTACCCAATGTTTTGGTCAATGTTCGCCTTGAACAAATGTTTGACCCATTTGCAGTGCCAGCATTGGTTGCCGAGTTTGATAAAGTAGAAGCCACACTTAAAGGACGTGGGCGAATTTTAATTCGTAAGTCAGGGACGGAACCGATCATCCGTGTTATGGTAGAAGGCGATAATCTGCAAGAAGTAACTGATTTGGCAAATCATTTAGCAGATGCTGTTCGTCAAAATGCGGCTTAAAATATTGTATCGTCTGTAGAAGGTTTTGCTTCATGCGTGATGTAATTAAAGACTTAAGTGAGCTTAGACTTACTTATCAAAAAGGTGAACTACATGAGGAGCAGGTGGATGCTGATCCTCATGTGCAGTTTCTCAATTGGTTTAATTTGGCTTTAGAAGCAAAACTGCATGAACCTTACGCAATGTCGTTGGCAACCGCAAATGCACAAGGGCGTCCACATGTGCGTACTGTGTTATTGCGTGGTGCTACTGAGGCTGGTTATGATTTTTATACCAATTATGACAGTCAAAAAGGCTTAGATTTAGCTGAAAATCCTTATGCAGAATTGCTATTCTATTGGCCTGAGTTAGAACGTCAGGTTCGTGTGGGTGGTCAAGTTCAGAAAATATCTGAACAAGAATCTACAGATTATTATCATAAGCGTCCGCGTGATAGCCAAATTGCAGCGCATATCAGTACCCCACAAAGTGGTGTGATTGAAAGTCGTGAACATTTACAACAGCGTTTTCAAGCGTTGTATGATCAAGTGGCTGAAAAGAATGAATTGGCTAAACCCGAATTTTGGGGAGGCTATCGTTTAGAGCCGACGTATTATGAATTCTGGCAAGGTCGCCCAAATCGCTTACATGATCGCCTCACTTATGAAAAAGCCGGTGAATCTTGGACAATACAACGTTTGATGCCATAAATGCAAAAATTACAAATTAAACAAAGACCTTTGATCACACGCCCTGAGAACTTTCAGGGCGTGTTACCTTTTATTGCTGAAATTTTAGCCCGTCGTGGTGTGCAATCTGAACAAGAATTAGATTTAAAACTTAAATATTTACTTGCACCAGAAATGAAAGGTTTGGAGCAAGCCATTCAAATAATTGATCAAGCTTTAGATCAAGATAAAAAAATTGTGATTGTCGGTGATTATGATGCAGATGGTGCCACCAGTACCGCACTGATGATGCTGGCTTTACGAGAAATGGGGGCCAATGTTGAATACCTCGTTCCAGATCGTTTTAAATATGGTTATGGCCTAACCCCTAAAATTGCTGACTTGGCTTTTGAAAAATATCAGCCTGATCTATTAATTACGGTCGACAATGGAATTTCCAGCCATGCAGGTGTAGCACAAGCACAGTCACATGGAATGCAGGTGATTATCACCGATCATCATTTAACGACCAAGGAAACGCCTCAGGCTGAAGCGGTTGTCAACCCAAATCAGTTAGGGTGCGAATTTCCAAGTAAGGCTTTGGCTGGCGTTGGCGTGGCATTTTACCTATTGGCAAAGTTAAGTAGCCATCGGACAAAACAGGGGAAATCGGCTGCAAAAATGCCGCAATATTTGGATTTGGTTGCTTTGGGCACTTATGCCGATGTTGCCAGCCTCGACCATAACAATCGTATCTTAGTGGATGCAGGAGTTAAACGGATTCAACAGAATCAATGTCGTGCTGGGATTAGTGCCTTATTAGACATTGCAGCGCGTGATCCTGTTGAGTTAAAAGCCTCTGATTTAGGTTTTGTGTTAGGCCCTCGTCTTAATGCCGCAGGGCGTATGGAAACCATGGACATCGGTATTGAATGTCTTTTGGCAACCGATACGCAGACAGCTCACGCTTTGGCACGCCAGCTCAATGATTTAAACTTAGAACGCCGTCAAGTTGAGTCGGAGATCAAACAAGAGGCTTTGGCAGCGCTGGAAAATCTACAGCTTGATCAAGATCATTTACCCGCAGCGCTGGTCATGTTTGAAGAGCATTGGCATCAAGGGGTGATTGGTATTGTGGCAGGCCGTTTAAAAGAGCAATTTCATCGCCCCAGTATTGTATTTGCGGCAGATAAAGATGGGATTCATATCAAAGGTTCCGCACGTTCGATTGATGGTATTCATATTCGAGACAGTATTGAAAAAGTTGCCGAGCAATATCCTGATTTGATTAGTCATTTTGGTGGGCATGCGGCTGCGGCGGGATTGACTATTCAAAAGCAACATTTTGAAGAATTTAAACAACGTTTTACTGAGTTGGTTGCTCAATCAGATGATGCGCTATTCCAAGCGGTGTTGTGGACGGATGGTGAATTACCTGCTCAGGCATTTCAACTGCAAACTGTAGATACTTTGACGCAATTGGGACCGTGGGGGCAAAAGTTTCCTGCACCGGTATTTGAAGGGCGTTTTAAAGTCATCGATTATCGTTGGTTAAAGGAAGTGCATCTGAAATTGCGTTTAGCTTTGGAAAATGGCCAACCGATTGATGCGATTGCCTTTAATGTACGTGATAAATTCAATTTTGATCCTATGCAAGATATGGTACGTATTGTTTATGAATTGGATAAAAATCAATTTAATGGCAATGTGAGTTTGCAGTTAAGAATGCTGCATTTAGAACAGTAAATTTAGGCGAAAGAAGCGCTTATATAAGCGCTTTATCTATTTGATACCCACTATAATAGTTAATACATCTCATTTTAGAGCGCGTATAGCCTTATCTTACATTCAAAATTTAAATACATTTGTGTAGTTAAGGCCTTTCTCTGCACTGTAAAAAGTAGTGCTTCTAACTAGATTTGCGGATTAAACATCAAAGAAAATTATTTCCCTTCTTTAAGTCATAGATTAATATAGGTTTAACGCTTTTTTATGCCTAAAAGAATCTAGAAAAATGAAAATATGGATTGCAGTGCTTTTTATTCTGATTTCAAATACAGCCTTTGCAAATGTAATTAAATGGAACGAAGATAATATTAATTGGCTGTCTTATGAAAAAGGCTTACAGATTGCTGAACAAGAGAAGAAACCCATTTTATTGGTGTTTTATGCTAACTGGTGTGGCGCTTCTAAGCGATATGGAAAAGTATTTTATGATGATGAGGTTGTAAATCTTTCGAAAAAATTCATCATGATTAAGGTCGATGTGAATGAGGATGAGGATTTAAGTTTAGAGTATGGTGTGCGCTATATTCCGATGACATTATTTTTGGATAGTAAATCAAATATTCAAACTGATATACGTAGTAGTACTTCAGAGCATCCGTTTAATTTAAATGAAGAAAATCCTAATGAATTACTAAGGTTGATGAAAAAAGTACAATACAAGTTAAATGAAGTCTCGATCAAACCTAAAGTTATTTTAATGAATCATTAATTTCTGATTTATTTAATTAGTGATAAAAAAACCGCTTATACAAGAGCGGTTTTTTAAGTTTTAACAATAATTAGAAGCGGTAAGCAGCACGTAGACCATAGATATTATCGTCATCTTCAAAATCAACAGAACCTTCTAAGCTGATTTGTTGAGTAAAGAATTTTTTTGCACGAATTGTAAAGCTGTCTTCATCAGTACCATCAGTGCGGCTACCTGAATAAGCCAATCCGACACTGAAAGTTTTATCTAGGTATAAATCTGTACCTACGCTGTAAGCATCGGTATCACCAAAGCTTGCACCACCTTCAAAATTCATGTCATAGCGACCCACTTGAGTGACATATTTAGCACGGATAGTTGGATCTATATCATCATTAAAATCATTGTCATAGCCCGCTAAACCAACCGCAATCAAAAGACCTGGGATTGGCAAGTAACCTACTTCAGCAGAGTAAGTTGTTGTGTCTAAATCATCGACATGATCGGCCTTAGCTGTAGAGCGTCCAATAGCAGCACTTGCATAAAAATCGGTATTTGGAACGAAATATTCAATACCAACACCATAAGCTGTTACATCGTAGGCATCATAATCGATATAGCTAATTCCAGCATTTACGTTGCTTGCGCGATCTAGAAAGGCAGCTTCGTTTAATGGGTTATTTTTAACTTGAACAGGGTTAAAATAATATGTTCCATCAATAGCAAAACCAGTAGATGTATCCCCTTTATCTGGATCAACAATACCGAGTGAACCACCGATTTCAGCTTGGTATGCATGTGCAGACCCAAAAGAACTAGCAAGTAATGCAGCAAATAAAGTTTTCTTAAACATTGTGTGACCCTTTTGTTATAAAAATATTAATTTTTTGTTACAAATCGCATTGTATGTAAATTAATCTCTATGTCAAGGCTAAAGATCTGAAAATTAAAAGTTTGCTGCGCCATGACATAAAAACAATGCTTAAAAAATGGGTAACTGAGTCAAGCTTTAAGCAATCCATAACAACAATAAAAATAGCCAATAGATTCGGTTTAAAGGCTTTTAATCGGTCTTTTTTATGTCTTAATTTTTTAAGATAGATTGATTTAAAATTATTTAATTCATTATTTATCAAAATATTATAATTGATTTTGTTCTTTCATCTTGTCTTAAGACTTATTAAGATATATCTTAATATGCATAAATTAATCAATTTGAGAAAAATAAAGATGAAATCAGAGCGACATGATCATTCACAACATGATTTTGAGCATCGTGAACAGCATACCGAACGAGGCTATGGTGGGCGACGAGGTCGGTTGTTTGAATCGGGTAAAATGAAGCTTTTGGTTTTACATCTGATACAGCAACAGCCAAAGCATGGTTATGAAATTATCAAAGCCATCAGTGATCTGGTCGGTGGGGGCTATACCCCAAGTTCGGGTACGATCTATCCAACCCTGACCTATCTTGAAGAAATTGGTTTTGTGCATGCTGAAAATACAGAAGGTGATCGTAAGCAATATCAGATTACTGATGCTGGAAAATTACATTTAAAAGAGCAGCATGCGCATATCCAACACTTATTAGAGCGTTTGGAAACTCGACGCGAAATTCATGAAAACGACCAATATTTGGATATTCATCGTGCGATGGAAAACTTAAAAACATCATTACGCTTAAAGCTCAAGGGTAAAGATTTTGATGCTGAGCAAGTTAGACAAGTCGCTGAAAAAATTGATCAAGCTGCAGTAGAAATTGGACGTTTATAACAGTGCAATAATGGGGCAATAGAAGGTTTAGGTGAGACATGAGTATTGAGGTACAACAAAAACTGCGTCATGCAAATTTAAAAGTGACCCAGGCAAGAGTGATTGTATTCAAAGCGCTGTTGGACCAAAAAACACAACTGACAGCAAAGCAGATTTATCAGCAGTTATATGTACAAAATAAGCAGATCAGCTTATCGACCATATATCGAGTGGTGAGCGATTTAGAGAAAGTGGGTTTGATTACGCAAAATCTGCATGGCAGAGATGAAGCCAAATATGCTTTGCCTTATTTATCCGAAGTGGAGTCACTCAATATCCAATGTGCCGACCTAACCCAGATCAATAAAGCGTCTTTGATCGCTTCACTGGAACAGGTTTTTCAAGCGTTTGATATTGATGTTTTGGATATTAAATTTAGTACCACATTACATTAAACCCAGCCGAATATTTAACAAGTTAGAGAAATCTTATGAAACAACATCAATATTATGTAACTGTGCAACATGTTGCAGATGCGCAAGGTCATCCATCAATCTACAATGAAAATATCGAATTTAATGTGGGTAATCACGATGATATTTTCCAAATCGTAGAGCGCTTAAAAGCTGCTGAGTTTTTTGATGAAGAAACCACTAAAGCGTTTGCGGTAGGATTAAAACTCTTCTTAGAGGTGATGATTACCCACCGTGATCATGTGCTATTTCAAGACTTTGAACCCGCAGTTAAACAATTTATGAAAAACCTAAAGCAGAACGTCAAGAAAAATGCCTGATTTAAAACCAGAGATCAAGATCGAAAATAAACGCGATCAACATAAACCTGCCATGATTTTTGCTGGAATTCCGAAATTACCAGCAAAATATGCAGGGTGGATTATGCCGTTGATACTCTCAGCTTTGATGAGTGCGACCATTTCCATGATTAACTTATGGAAAAATGTGGGGTGGTTCGATGGATTTTTTGCAAAATGGTTTAGCGTCTGGCTATTTTCATGGATGATTGCCTTTCCCACAGTATTAATTTTTTTACCTCTGGTTCGCCGTTTCACAGGCTTATTTGTAGATCTTACGCCACCTCCTTCTGCTTAATTCGATTAAGGCTTTGAAGACATCATGATGCGATGACGGGCCTATAAACATTTCAAAGAGAATATGCAACTCGATAAAGTATTGCTCCCAGATCTTGTAATCAGAAACTGCATAACAAAAACCAAACTATTATTGTCCTATTCATGGTATTCAGCGTATTAAGATAGCTATAGGTCGATGTATATAAAACCGATAAGCTAAATAAAATGAAATTGTAGATGTTGCAATAACGTCCTGAGCTGATGGACAAATTTAGGATAACAAAATGACCAATACCAACTATACCGAGATTTCTAACTCTGACGATTGTGAAAAATATGTGAATCAGTTTATTCAAGATTTTCCAATCCGTTCAGCAGAAATAGGCAAAGGCACCGTCATTAAACGTGCATTACCCAGTCGTCAAAAACGCATGATTGGCGCATGGTGCTTTTTAGATCACGCTGGTCCAGTCGTATTTCCTCAGGGAGATGGATTGGATGTTGGACCGCACCCGCATATTGGGTTACAAACCTTCACTTGGATGATCGAAGGGACGATGATGCATACAGACAGCATCGGCTCTAAACAATTGATTCGTCCTAAACAAGTGAATCTGATGACTGCGGGTTATGGAATTTCCCATACAGAAGTTGCTCCCGATACTGAAACGAGAATGCATGCTGCACAGCTTTGGATTGCATTGCCTGATGATAAGATCAATATGGCACCGCAGTTTGATCATTATCCAGAATTACCCATTGTAGAGCAGGACCATATTGAATTTACAGTTTTAGTCGGTGAATTCATGAATACCAAATCTCCTGTCAAAGTGCATACGGAATTAGTCGGGATCGATTTTTTTGCAAAAGAATCAACCAAGACACGTATTCCACTGAATCCTCATTTTGAATATGGATTTATGGCATTAGAAGGTGAAGCAACAGTAAATGATCATGATTTAAATAGTGACAATATGGTGGTGATTGAACCTGGAATTTCACAGATTGAGGTTGAATTACCAAAAGGCTCGCGTTTACTGTTGATAGGTGGTGAACCTTTTGAGTCGCCTATATTACTGTGGTGGAATCTTGTTGGCAGAACACAGGAAGAACTAAAAGCGGCTACAGAACAATGGGCGAATCAGGACGCGCGTTTTGGAACGATCCCTGATTATGATGGTCCACGTTTAGAAGCACCGGCATTCCCAGACAAGATGCGAGCATCGAAGTGATGTGCTGCATTGCGCATTGTCGATTTTTAGACAGGGATTCAAACTAAATAATTTGCGTTAAAGGCGAGCTTGCTCATCCTTTAGCGCAAGTGTTGCGTTTACAAAGTTTTATTTAAACTGGCATTCACTAAAAATTTAAAGATTCAAGGAAAATAAAATGGCAATTATTGCAAATGCAAAGGTAAAAACCTATCCAGAACCATGGTCAGGTGAGGTGGTGAGTGGAAAACATCAACTGATTACCGACAAACCAGAATCATTCGGTGGGCAAGACAAGGGCTTAGCGCCTTATGATTTTATCTGTTCAGGTTTAATTTCTTGTACCATGATTACATTGCGTATGTATGCTCAACACAAAGGTCTTGATTTGGGTGAGTTTACAGTTGAAGCTGATTTTAATGCCAATAAAGAGGGGAAAGAATGGGTCGAGCGTCGCTTGTCTTTTGCCACTCCTTTGTCTGAAGAGTTGCATCAAAAAGTGTTAGACATTTGCCAAAAAACCCCAGTGACCAAGACTTTATTACGTAGTGTGGAAATCAATACCACGATTATTTAAAAACGGTTATATAAAAACCGCTATGTAAAGATGGTCGTTGTATTTGATCCGTAAAAAGATATTTTGTATAAAAACAAAATATCTTTTTTCTGCCAGTAAGATTATTCAAAAATTATTTTATTGTTTATTTACAAGTGTTTGCATAAACTTTGTTATAGAACTTATCTTGATTCAAGGCTTTAAACTCTAAGTCGTCAAAGGAATAAAAAGCGGCCCCCGTTTCACCATCATGGCTCAAGGTAATGTCATCAAATTTTTTCACTAATTTGCTGTTTGATGTTTTCCCTACAAAGTAATCAGCGCCCCGAATGGCGATGGTTTTTCCTGTGCAATCTACAATAAGCTGTTTAATAACCGATTGATATGTTGCACCTTGCTCATCTTTAATAGGGTTGGCATATTTTTCATAGATGACAGCTTGCTTAAACGAATCACGAATTTTTTGATGTGCATTTACATCAATAAAGGACTCACCCTTATTCTCAAGAGATCCCAGTAACATAAGCTTGGGTTGATATGCATATAGATTTGAACAAATAAAGAAGAAAATTAACGGGATAAGTGACTTCATTTTTATTCTCAGAATAATCAATATTGAATCTAGAGTATAAACAAAGTTGATAAAAAAATGATTTAAATACAGTAATAGAATTGTTGAAAAGTCGAGATCAATTTATAGTCGAAGGATAAAAACTGAGGCAATACAATGATTACATTACATCACCTAGATCAATCTCGTTCACTCCGTATTATTTGGGCTTTAGAAGAGTTGGGACTTGAGTATCAGATTAAGCACTATAAACGCTTGCCTACTTTTGCTGCACCCCCTGAGTTAAAAGCAGTTCATCCGCTTGGAAAGTCACCTGTATTGACTGATGGTGACCTAACCATTGCAGAATCTGCTGTGATTTTGGATTATCTTCAAGCAACCTATGATACAAAAAATCAGTTTAAGCCTCAGAATCCTAAAGACTTAATGCAATATAACTACTGGATGCATTATGCCGAGGGTTCTTTAATGCCTTATTTGTTGATGACCTTGGTCATGACCAATATGCCAAAACATGTTCCTTTTTTAATTCGCCCGATTGCAAAGAAAATTTCAGAAGGCGTCCGTGGCGGCTTTAGCAATCCTCGTTTAAAAGAACATGCAGCCTTTTTGGAAGCTTATTTTAGTCAACATGACTATGCCGCAGGTGAGTTTTCGTTTGCCGACATTCAAATGAGTTTTCCCGTGATTGCCATGCAGCAACGAACCAAAAATAAAACCCCTCGACTGGCTGCATATGCTGAACGAATTCAGCAGCGTCCGGCTTTTCAACGCGCTAAACTAAAGAGTGATGATTAAATTTTGTATATCAAGGTGATGGGTGAATGCATTTAATTTTTTTACCAGGTGCATCGGGAAGTACAGCGTTTTGGCAACCTGTTATGCAGCAGCTTTCAGCCGATCATCAAAAAACAGTGATGGCCTATCCAAGTTTTGCTGGGCATCCAGAGCATCCGCATATTGATAGTTTTGACGATTTGCAGGATTATATTCTCGACCAAATTCAACAGCCCTGCATTGTGATTGCTCAATCTATGGGAGGGGTTTTTGCAGTTCAAGCAGCACTACAAAAACCTGAATTGATCAAAGCTTTGGTTTTGGTTGCAAGCTCTGGTGGAATTGATTTAAGCCCCTTTCAGGTTGCCGATTGGCGAGGCGATTACCAGCAAACATTTGCAGTGCCCAATTGGTTTGTCGATCATCAATCCCATTTAGATGATTCATTATACAAAATAGCGTGCCCAGTCCTGTTGCTTTGGGGCGATGCAGATCCCATTAGCCCTGTGGGCGTGGGTAAATATTTGCATGAAAAAATCCAGCATTCCAGATTGCATATCATTGAACAAGGGGAACATGATTTGGCCAATGCACACGCCAATCAAGTGGCTAGATTAATTCACGATTTTATTTCTGATATAAAGTAAAAGATTTAAGCTAAAGTCGCACATGTCTTTTTCATTTATGTTTACCATAATGACAATTGTGCTTCATCTTGCTGATCGGTCAGTTGATACAAACCCACTCCGATTAAACGGAATTGGAAATGCTCAGGAATTTGCATTTCACTTAATAATATTTGAATGACCTGAACCATTTCTTGCTGTGATTGAAGTGCGGTTTTAAAACTTTTACTGTGCTGTAAAACTTGAAAATTCTTGAGTTTTAACTTAACGGTGACACCGCGAGCCTGCATGTGTTTTTTTTCTAAACTGAGCCAAACACGTTCAATTAAATTGTTCCAATAGATTGAACACTGTTCAAGGCTGAGATCATCATCAAATGTGGTTTCCTTGGAAATTTGCTGACGTTGTCGTTCGGCTTGTACTGGGCGATCATCAATACCTTGGGCATATAAAAACAACTGTCTGCCATATTTGCCAAAATGATGGATCAGTATATTTTCTTCAATTTTTTGCAAATCACCCAAAGTCTCTAAGTTTAAGCTTTTCAGTTTTTCCTGAGTGACCTTCCCAACACCGGGAATTTTTTTCAGGGGTAAATCATGGATAAAATGTTGAACTTGGGTCGGTTTAATGATGCAAATGCCATTGGGTTTATTCCAATCTGAAGCAATTTTGGCAAGAAATTTATTCGGTGCTACGCCAGCCGAAGCCGTAAGCCCTGTTTGTTGAAAAATATCGGCTCGAATTCGTTCCGCCACTTCAGTAGCACTGGGAATATTTTGTAAATTTTCAGTGACATCTAAATAAGCTTCATCTAAAGATAAAGGTTCAATAAGTGCAGTGTATTTTTGAAAAATCTCATGAATTTTTACAGAAACATCGCGATATTTTTCAAAATTCGGTTCAATCACATAGACTTGAGGGCAGAGTTTTTTTGCCTGTGACATCGACATGGCGGAGCGTAATCCAAACTGACGCGCTGGATAGGATGCAGCAGCAATCACAGCCCGAGGATGATGTGAGGAAATCACCACAGGTAAGTGTTTTAGTTCAGGACGGTCGAGTAGCTCTACAGATGCATAGAATGCATCCATGTCAATATGGATGATTTTTCTCATGAATTACACAGTGTTGAAACGCTGTGTAATTATTCTAACCGATC
Organism: Acinetobacter sp. NyZ410; assembly: GCF_022828975.1. NCBI lineage: Bacteria > Pseudomonadati > Pseudomonadota > Gammaproteobacteria > Moraxellales > Moraxellaceae > Acinetobacter > Acinetobacter sp. NyZ410. The sequence continues at coordinate 208,011 of NZ_CP094620.1, forward strand.
TTGATTTGTTTCTATTGATGAATTTGAATTTTGTAAAGAATATGCGACAGCTTATGTCATGAATGATCTTGATTACGCTTAATTCAACTTATTTTTCTGTAAAAACTGCTGCCATTGTTCTGCATCACCATAAAATACATTTAAATCGACATTTTTCTCGATGCCTTGAATTTTGCCTTGGTTGCTCTGTTGCCAAAATGTCCATGCACGTTTGTCTTTTAAATCAGGCTTATCTTTATATTCACGAATCCAAATCGGTGTATCTTTAAATTCACCTGTGAGTACCATGTTGTAAAAGATTTTAGAGGTATAAAAAATCGGTTGTTTACCATAATGCTTTTGCAATTGATCATGCATACTTTTGATGTGTTTGATTAATTGTTCTTTGGTATAGGTGTTTATGCAACTGCTGTCATATTCCAAGTCCATCACAGGGGGCAAGGCATTGCTTTTATTTGGCACTGTTTTGATAAAATTTTGTGCTTGAATGTCACCATCACGACATAAACGAAAGAAGTGATAAGCCCCCACGCGCAGACCACGTTCACGTGCTTCTAACCAATACTGCTGAAACTTATCATCTTGATAATCTCCACCTTCAGTGGCTTTAAGATAGACAAACTGATAGTGCTGCGGAGAGATTTTTTTCCAATCAATATCACCTTGATGATGTGAAACATCGAAACCTTTAATCGGATAGTCTTCAGCCAAGGCAGCATTATTATGAACAAAAAACAAAGTCCCGAGTATGACGCAGCAGAAAAGTGCGATCGCTAAAACTGAGCTATTGCGAGTGATTTTTTGCTGTTTGTGTTTTTTCGCAGCGTATTTTGACATGGTTTTTCTAAATATCCAGATGGATCAGTTTAACGTGCTTTGGTTCTAAAAAACGATGGCTGAATAAAAATTGCAACACTTAAATTTGCGCATCTTTGGGAATTTGAAAGAATATCAACGCCGTAATGATGTTAATCGCACCTAAACAAATCAGGGTATAGTGAAATGCTTGTGTAATATGCGCTTCACTAAAATAACCTGTAAATGCATTGAGTAAAGTACCTGCCAAAGCAATCCCAATACTCATTGATAACATCATAATCATCGATAAAAAGCTATTCCCACTACTGGCATCCTGTTGCGGGAGATCTTTAAGCGTAAGGGTATTCATGGTCACAAACTGTAATGAGTTGAGTACACCAAAAATAAAGAAATGCACTACACCTAACCATGTCGGGGTATCCGCTGTATGTAAGGCAAAACTGGCAATACATGCACCGATCAATAAGGTATTAACCAGTAGAAATGGACGATAACCAGTACGTTGTAGAATCGGGCGAATGATGGGTTTAGAAAATAATGAACCGAGTACAATTGGGGTCATCATTACCCCAGTCATAAAAGGTTCCATTTTAAATGCAACTTGGAGCATCAGCGGCAAAATAAAGGGAACCGCATTCCCACCAAAGCGCGCAAAGAAATTACCGAGTACACCAATGGTATAGATTTTATTTTTAAACAGTCGACTACGAAACAATGCATTTTTATGGGTATGGGCATGATAGGCATAGACCAAGGCTGAGATTATCCCAGCGAAAAGTAAGCCTAAGCTCAGGCTTCTGGAGATTTCATTGCTGGCAATATTTTCAATCCCTAAAGCCATGCCCACCATTGCAATTGCCAATAGGATAAAGCCACTGAAATCAAAGGATTTTACTGATGCTTCAGCCACATTGGGCATGGCTTTAAAGGTGACAAAAGTGCCTAAAATACCGATGGGTAAATTAATCAGAAAAATCCAGTGCCAAGAGGCATATTCGACTAACCACCCCCCTAAGATCGGGCCCATTAATGGACCGAGTAAGCCCGCTAAGCTCATCAAACTCATTGCAGAAAGAAACTGCTCACGAGGGATGATTTTTAACATGGCGAGTCGCCCGACTGGAACCAGTAATGCGCCACCGATACCTTGAATAACTCGAAATACAATAAGCAGATTGAAGTCATTGGACAGTGCACAGCCCAATGAGGCAGCGGTAAAAATTACGATCGCTGCAAAGAAAATATTTCGCACCCCAAAGCGATCTGCCAACCAACCACTTAAAGGAATACATGCAGCAACTGCCAAGACATAGCTAATCACGATGCCATGCATTTTTAATGGATTTTCTTGCAGGCTTTCTGCCATAGCAGGCAAAGCGGTATTGATAATCGTGGTATCTAAGCCTTGCATGAAAAAGCCGATCGAAACTAAAAAAACCAATAAATAGAATTTAGGTTGGAGTTTACTGTGCGATGGCGTAGTCGTCATAGAACTTAAATAATCCCATTTTGTGAATATTTTAAAACAATCATCTGGCTAAATCTGTATGAAATCGTTGCTTTATATTGAATCAGGTGCGATACCCAATTGAATGTTCAAGAAATTGCCATAAAACTGTAATCTGCTTGTCATGGAACTTACACCCGTGATGAATACATTAAGCCAAATTAAACAAAAAATGGGCTGTTTATGAACATAAAAGTTTCAGCATTGTGTTTAGCAATGCTTTCTGTTGGTTTAGTGGCATGTAATGATGATAATAAAACAACAGCGCCAACGGTTGAAGAAATCACACCTGAAAGCATTAATTTAAGCTTATTGGGGCGTTATGAAACGGGTATTTTTGCTGAAAGTGCAGCAGAAATTCCTGCATATGATGCAACAACAAAACGGGTATTTGTGGTCAATGCCAAGAAAGGTTTAGTTGATGTATTAGATGTGTCTAAACCCGAAACACCTGTGCATATTGGTGAGCTTTCGGCTCGTGAAGCTTTAGCTGATTCTGAAGTAAATTCAGTTGCGATTAAAAATGGCATTGTGGCACTTGCTGTTCAAGCCAAACAAAAAACAGATAAGGGTATTGTGGCTTTTTTTAATGCCAAAGATTTGAAATTGATCAGTACAGTCGAAGTTGGTGCTTTACCTGATATGCTGACATTTAGCCCCGATGGTAAAACTGTTTTGGTGGCAAATGAGGCTGAACCCAATGATGACTATAGTATTGATCCTGAAGGTTCAATCAGCATTATTGATATCAGTAATATTCAACGACCGTCCGCCAGCCTTGCCGATTTTAAAGCGTTTAATGATAAAAAAGCCGATTTGATTAAAGCGGGTGTACGCATTTTTGGTCCTAAAGCGACAGTGGCTCAGGATCTAGAACCTGAGTACATCACCATCAGCAATGATGGGAAAACTGCTTGGGCGACCTTACAAGAAAATAATGCCATTGCCAAAATTGATATCGTCGCTAAAAAAGTGACAGATATTTTTCCATTAGGTTATAAAGATCATGGGCTTGCCAATAATGCGCTAGATGTCAGTGATAAAGATGGAAAAATTAATATTCAGGTTTGGCCGGGTTTGGTGGGGATGTATCAACCTGATTCAATTGCCCATTATCAAGCCAATGGGGCAAGTTATTTAGTCACAGCCAATGAAGGTGATTCACGTGAATGGTTGAAGGACTCAACTGCATATTATGCTGGAGATCAAAGTCAAGGTTTTGCAGAAGCAATTCGAATGAAGCATTTATTCAACGTCAAAGGTTTCAATAATAAAGGCGATTATCCTGCTCATTTGACCAATCTTGTTGCGGGTGTAAAAGGGGCCAAACTAGACGCCACAGTTTTTGCCTATTGTGGTGCAACAGCGACTGATCCGGGCATGTGCCGTGATGATACACAATTAGGACGTTTAAACATTGCTTGGAATATGGGTTATCAAATCAACACGGATGGCTCACCAAAATTGGATGCCAATGGATTATTGACCTATAGTAAACTTTATAGCTATGGCGCACGTTCTTTCAGTATATGGGATGCACAAGGCAAGTTAGTTTGGGATTCAGGCAGTGAATTTGAGCGTAAAGTTGCTGAGCTATTTCCAAATTACTTTAATAGTGATCATGAAGCGGCGGCTTTTGATGACCGAAGTGACAATAAAGGACCTGAGCCCGAAGGTTTAGCGCTGGGTACAATTGGTAAAAAAACCTTTGCCTTTATCGGCTTAGAGCGCCAAAGTGGGATTATGGTTTATGATATTAGTAATCCACAAAAGCCTGTTTTTATACAGTATTTTAATAATCGTACCTTTAAACAGGATCAGGTTTATAAAGATGCTAAAGGTCAGCCAATCTTAAACAAGGATGGCAAGCAGATTCTGATTGAGAAAGGTGATTTAGGTCCTGAAGGACTGACGTTTGTCTCTGCCAAAGATTCACCAAATTCAAAACCTATGTTGATTGTGGGCAATGAAGTCAGTGGCAGTACAGCAATTTATCAGATTAATTTAAAATAGCGTTTTAATTATTCTATTGCGAGAAAAGAGTGCTTTGGCACTCTTTTTTATTGAGACTATCCCTCAGTTTTATGAGGGATAGTTGTAGATGTAATACATGAAGTAGCTTAATTATTCATCTTTATATACATTGGTAATTTTCAATAAAATTGTATTACTGATCTAAGCCCAACCACTGTCTTTGATGATAAGCGCTATCCCAGAACAACCATTCTAATTCAGCGCCTTTGGTATAAGCCTTATGCATTTTCTCAAGGGTATCTGCATCGCAATGTTCTGCAATACGGTCAATCGTCGCTAAAACATTTTTAACTGCTTCGTTAAACTCTTCACCTGAATAGGTATCGATCCATGCTTGATATGGATTATTGGCAATAGATTTACTCACAATATCTTTTCCAACTTCTGCATAAATCCAGAAGCAAGGCAGTAACGAAGCCAAAACCACAGGATAGCTTTCAGACCAAGCCGTCGCAGTTAAAAAAGCAGTGTAGTGATGGCAGGCAAGGGTAAGCGGGGTATTCTCAAAGTCAGCTTTGCTAATCCCAAAATCTTTCATAAATCCATCGTGTAGGCTACGTTCAACCACAATCGCTTCTTTCGCACCTTGGGTAAATTGGATGATATCGTCAGCATCAAATGCTTTTGCACCACAGACAGCCAATGCACGACCATAAGCCACCAGATAATGCGCATCCTGAATCACATAATGACAAAAAGCTTCCTTGTTTAATGAGCCTGTCGCAAGTTCTTGGTTAAATGGAAGCGCTAAAGTTTTGTTATATAAAGCAAGATTACGTTGCCATACGTCTTGAGAAAAAGACATGTCATTTTCCTATGCAATGATTCAAGTTATAAAATGATTTCAGTTTGCAAGACTATAACAACTCTAAATTGCTTTAGGTATTTGAATGCAGAAAATTCGGCTGTATTTGCATAAAAATATGACAAAGAACTTTGGATAAATGTGAAAAAGTCGTCATAATGTGCGCATTAAAAACGCGATTTTTATTTCAGTTTTCTGATTCAAAAACTATTCTCCGTAGGTCGAATTCCCATGATGAAACATTTTGGTTTCTCAATATTTTTTACGATCGTGTGTTTGGCAATCTCTGCATATTGGGGCTTTACCCATGGTCCAAATGCAGGCGTGCAAGCCATGCTATCTGCACTGACTATTACGGCAATTCTTGCTGTGATGGAAGTGTCTCTATCTTTTGACAATGCTGTTGTAAATGCATCTGTACTGCGTAATTGGGATCATTTCTGGAAAATGATCTTTTTAACTGTTGGTATTTTGATTGCTGTATTTGGTATGCGACTGGTATTTCCTGTTGTGATTGTTGCAGTCACAGCGGATATGGGGATGTTTGATGTTGTGAAAATGGCATTAAATGATCCAATTCAATACTCAGAAAAATTATTGGCACATCATGCTGAAATTGCCGCTTTTGGTGGTTCATTCTTGTTATTGGTATTTTTAAACTTTTTCTTGGATGAAGGCAAAGATACCCATTGGTTTAAATGGATTGAAAAGCGTTTAGCCAACTTAGCCAATGTACCAGCAATGTCGGTATTCCTTGCTTTAGTTGCATTGCTGATTATGGCTGCAAATGTAGATGAAGCGAAACGCCTTGTGGTCACAATGGCAGGTATCTGGGGCATCGTGATTTATATCGGTGTACAAGTACTCAGTCATTTACTGGGTGGCGAGCCAGAAGTAGATGAAGACGGCAATGCTGTGGGTCATGATGCCAATGGTGCACCTACAGGTGTGATCAAAGCGGGTATTGGTGGCTTTATTTACCTAGAAGTCTTAGATGCATCGTTTAGTTTTGATGGCGTGATCGGCGCATTTGCGATTACCTCTGATGTTGTCATCATTATGCTTGGTTTGGCTATTGGTGCGATGTTTGTTCGTTCAATGACAATTTACTTGGTCGATAAAGGTACACTTGATGCCTATATCTACCTTGAGCATGGTGCGCATTATGCCATTGGTGCTTTGGCATTTATCATGATTGCAAGTGGTACAGGTTTACATGTACCTGAGGTGGTAACGGGTTTGATTGGTGTTGCCTTTATTGTTTGGGCAGTGATTGCATCGATTCAATATAACAAGCGAATTGAACAACAGAGTTAATCCTTTTTTAAGAAAAGAGATTACAATACAAGAGCACTTTAACAGTGCTCTTTTTTATGCTCAATGTTTCCACAAAGTTGCCACAATATGCGATGATGTGTTTGATAATTAGCTCGCCAGTTTTGATAAGCCAGTAGATATGATGAATCCTTTAGAACGCCGCTCGACCTTTGCATTAAGTAGTATTTTTGCTTTACGCATGTTGGGGTTGTTCATGATTATCCCTGTGTTTGCGGTGGTTGGTCAGTCTTATCAGTATGCCACACCTGCTTTGATCGGTTTAGCGGTCGGTGTCTATGGCCTCAGCCAAGCACTTCTGCAAATTCCTTTTAGCTTATGGGCAGATCGTTTTAGCCGTAAACCTTTAATTGTTTTTGGCTTACTGCTGTTTGCTTTGGGCGGTGCTGTTGCAGCAATGTCTGAAACCATTTATGGGGTCATTATTGGCCGTGCGATTGCTGGCGCTGGCGCTGTATCTGCGGTTGTTATGGCTTTGTTGGCGGATGTCACCCGTGAAGAGAATCGGACCAAAGCCATGGCTGTGATGGGCATGAGTATCGGATTGTCCTTTGTTGTGGCTTTTAGTTTAGGGCCTTGGCTCACCAGTTTGGTGGGGATTTCAGGGCTATTCTGGGTAACAACAATTATGGGATTATTGGCAATTCTCATGTTGTTTATGGTGCCTAAAACCACCCGTCATCATAAAAACTTTAAACAAGGTTATCTGCATCAGCTCAAACAGGTCTTAAAAATGGGCGATTTGAATCGTCTGCATGTTTCAGTTTTTGCGCTGCACTTATTGCTTACTGCAATGTTTGTTTATGTGCCTTCTCAATTGATCAATTTCGCTGGGATCCCTTTGGCGCAACATGGCATTGTTTACTTGCCTTTGTTGGTCATTAGTCTGTTCTTTGCATTTCCGAGCATTATTCTGGCTGAAAAATACCGTAAAATGCGCAGCATTTTTCTAACGGCAATTGCGGGAATTATCGCGGGATTAGTCGTTCTGATTTTTGGTTATGAATCCAAATATATCTTGTTGTTAGGCCTTGGATTGTTCTTTATTGCCTTTAATGTCATGGAAGCATTACTCCCTTCATGGTTGTCTAAAGCAGCGCCGATTCAATCCAAAGCAACAGCGATGGGTGTTAATGCAAGTGCTCAATTTTTAGGGGCTTTTTTTGGTGGGACACTTGGTGGGCAATTAATTTTGCTCAATAATACAACAATGGGTTGGAGTGTCTTATCAGCTATTGCTATACTTTGGTTGCTCATTAGTTTTGGGCTAGCTCAACCACGATATTTAACATCAATCGTATTACGATTGCCTGAGGATAAACAAACCGATAATTGGACTTCTCAGTTGTTGTCAATTCGTGGTATTGAGGAAGTTGTGGTTATGTCTGACCAGCAAGTTGCGTATATAAAGGTTGATAAACAGCAAATTGATGATGCTGCGCGACAACATTTAACGCAGTTGTTTGGGAAAGAGGTAGCCATTTAAACATAACTCTTATAAAGTAAAACATAGAATCGAATAGGAAGATAACATCTAATGCGTGGTGTAAATAAAGTTATTTTAGTTGGTACTTTAGGTCGTGATCCTGAGACTAAAACTTTCCCAAATGGGGGTTCTCTCACTCAATTTTCAATTGCGACAAGTGAATCTTGGACAGACAAAAATTCCGGTGAAAGAAAAGAACAAACGGAATGGCATCGTATTGTATTGCACAACCGTTTAGGTGAGATTGCACAGCAGTATTTACGTAAAGGTTCAAAAGTTTATATTGAAGGTTCTTTACGTACCCGTCAGTGGACGGATCAAAATGGTCAAGAGCGCTATACCACTGAAATTCGTGGCGAACAAATGCAGATGCTTGATAACAACCGTCAACAAGGTGAAGGCGCTGCTGCTGACAATGGTGGTTATAACCAACCACGTTTCAATAACAACCAGCAAGGCGGTTTTAACAACAACCAAGGCGGTGGTGGTTATGCGAATCAAGGTAATCAAGGCGGTGGTTACGGCAATGCCAATCCACAAGGTGGCTATGGCAATGGCGGAAACAATGTAAACCAAGGTTTTCAATCGCCTAAACCTGCAGCTGCACCATCAGCACCTACTGCTGCCCCTGCGGATTTGGATGATGACTTACCGTTTTAATTGATAAAAACGGTCAAGCTTTATCAAAACCCTTTGTGAAAACAAAGGGTTTTTTATGAACTTCATGATTTGTTTTTAGACAATCACTTTTTTTCTGAAACCCACATGGTAATCACAGCTTTAAATACCAGATCATTGTGCGTGTCTTTAACCTCCACATTGACCAAATAATCACTACCTTGATTCCACTGAAAATTATTTTCAACAGGTGTGGCAATCGCAATTAAATCAGTTTCAGCCTTCTTTAGATATTCAACTGTCATCCCTTTAGGAATCCAACGGTGCGTGGAAGGTACGGTTACATCGGTCATGGTTCCACCAGCAAGTTCAGCCATATTGCACATGGCAATTGCATGGACTGTACCAATATGATTGAGTACTGCACGATGTTTTTTGATTTTAATTTCAGCATAATTCGTTTCGAGTCGTTCAAAAACAGGTGAGATACTGCTGAAATAAGGCGCTTTTAAGCATAATAATTTTGAAAATGTCCATTTGCCAGCAGGCTTATTTTTAAATCTATTCCACAGCTTTAGGGTTTGGCTCATTGTTGTATTCCTTATTTAGTTTACAGAATATTATTCTAATACAGAATTAAATTCTGTTATTGGCTCGACAGACGATTTGAATCGCGTAAAATGTCATATAGAAAATGCTTAAATAAAATCAAAGGCTGTACATGAATAATCAAAGTTTGTTGGAACGTCGTTATAGTGGACGTCGTGCAGAATTAAAACGTGTGATTTTAAGGGAAGCATTAGCCTGTTTTTTAGAATATGGGATTGAAACGACAACAATAGAAATGATCCGTGAACGTGCGCAAACCAGTGTGGGAGCGATTTATCACCATTTTAAAAATAAAGAAGGTTTAGTGGCCGCCCTGTATATTTTAGCCATAGAAGACCAAGCAGAGCGCCGTGATCAAGCCTTATTGTCTGCACAAAGTCTACAGCAGGGTATTCAAGTGATGACAGCAAGCTATATAGACTGGGTCATGGATTATCCTGATTTCGCCAGATTTTTATATACTGCCAATTTTAGTATTTCTAAAAGTACTCAGCGGGATCAGCTAAAACAGCAGAATCATTTACGTAATCAGCACTTATTGGCTTGGATGAAACAGCAACCCGATTATGGGGTGATCAAGAACATTCCCCATGAATTATTATTGTCATTTATGGTTGGATCGACAGAAAGTTATTGTCGGGCATGGTTGTCAGGTAAAGTGAAAGCCACGCCAAAAGTTTACCAAGCAGCATTGGCACATGCGGCTTGGTGCAGTTTAGAAAGCGTATATCAGCAACAACAAGGCTGAATAACCAAGCTTGTTAAATCATGGATGCTATGATTAAAAAATTCGTGAGCTTTGCATATAGTGTGCTGTGACTTGATCTAAGTGATTAAGAATTGTTGCGCGATCTTGAGTCTGAATTGCTGTGTCCAGTTGCTGCATATAGCCTAGCAATTGGTTTTTTGCTTTTGCCGCAAATTCAGCAGTAATGGCTTGATCTTCATAGAGTAAAACATAGTTTTTGGCAAAACCATAAATTATAAAAATCGCCGTTTTCTCAAAATCAGACTCAGAATGAGCAATTTGAGATTCACAGTTTATTTTCAGTTGTTTAAAAGCGTCTGTACCAAAAGGAAGGTTTTGGAATTGCTCCAAAAGAATTGAGAACGTCATTTTTTAAAGTCCACTCAAAAAGAAAATCTATAGAGTAAACGGTGAAAGGTCAAGCAAAGTTTGAAATAATATTTTCGATTAAACCAAGCCAACAGATTGGAAAAATAAATCTATAAAACCGATTATTTTTATTAAAAACTCCAGTTTTACCGATTTAATAATTTTTCGTATAGTGATTTCACAGATAAGCAATCCCTGAAACCAATTGAAGGAAGACCAAATGAGTTTGATAAATACTGAAGTTAAAGCATTTAACGCAACTGCATATAAAAATGGTGAATTTATCGAAGTGTCTGAAAAAGACTTCTTGGGTAAATGGTCTGTGGTATTTTTTTATCCTGCTGATTTTACTTTTGTCTGCCCAACAGAGTTAGGCGATCTAGCAGATAACTATGCTGAATTCCAAAAAATGGGCGTAGAAATTTACTCAGTTTCTACCGATACACACTTTACCCATAAAGCATGGCATGACAACTCAGATGAAATCAAAAAGATCCAATATCCAATGGTGGGTGATCCAACTTGGGCTTTGGCAAAAAACTTTGAAGTGTTGATTGAAGCCGAAGGCCTTGCAGATCGTGGCACTTTCGTGATTGATCCTGAAGGTAAAATTCAAATTATTGAAATCAATGCTGGTGGCATTGGACGTGATGCACAAGAATTACTGCGTAAAGTGAAAGCAGCACAATATGTGCACGCACACCCAGGTGAAGTATGTCCTGCAAAATGGAAAGAAGGCGATGCAACACTTGCACCTTCAATTGATTTGATCGGTAAAATCTAATCATTGCCTAGGATTAGAATTGAAAAACCAGAAGTTTAACTTCTGGTTTTTTTATTGTTCGCTTGGCTTTATAAAATATAACCATCGTGTTTAGGTGCATAGGCACGAATACCTTCAACTAAATCTTCAATTAATTTTTCCATGACTAAGCGTTGACCTTTGCGTGATGCGTAAACCAACTGTACAACACCGATATTGGAACACCACTCTGGTAACAGATGGATTAAACGCCCTGAAGCAATGTCTCGTTCTACCGTTAAATAGGGAAGATCAGCAATACCTAAGCCATCGAGTACCGCATAATACGCACCCATTAAGTCATTACTTTTGACCCGAGGCTGTAACGGAATATCAATTTCTTCACGTTGCTGAATATGATGTAAATGCCAATGATAGTGCTGTTTATCTGTACCTAATACAATGGTTGGAAATTCACAAAGTTCTGTGACATGTTGAATTTCACGATCGCCTAAAAGTTCAGGACTAATCACTAAGCAGTGCGTGGTTTTAATCACATCTCTAACGATAATGCTGGAGTCTTCATTGCTTGAAAAGTTAGTACGAATGGCCAAATCAATATCATCATGCAGCACATCGATACGTCGACTGGTGAGTGCCAATTCAACCCGAACTTTGGGATATTTTTTTAAAAACTGATTTAGAATTGGTCGAATTTGATGTTCCATCATGACGGGTGGGCAACTAATTTTAATTAGTCCCTGTAATTCAATTTCTTGTTTTAATAAGACATTCTGAGCATTATCCGCCTGTTCAATAATCTTTGCACATTCCTCAAAGAATTCTTGTCCTAGTGGTGTGACTTTAAAATGCCGTGTTGAGCGTTGAATCAAAGTCACATTAAATTTGGCTTCTAAATCCAGAATACGTCGGCTCAGCTTAGACTTGGTGATATTACTGGCTTCACTCGCAGCACTAAATCCACCATGTTTTACCACCAGATAGAAATAATAGTAATCATCAAAAGAGTGCACAGCTTCATCTCAGGTGTAGTGATGATAAAATAGTATCATTAATAGGAAAATATTTTAAAATTTGTACAAATAAAATGCACAAACAAAAGCTAGGAATGCAAAGACTTACATTCCTAGCGACAACGATTGTCTTATTTTTGAGAAGTGTTTTGCGTGTAGCTGTTGATCAGATTACGATAGTCAGGGATATGGTTACCAAATAGCGTACCTAAACCTTCAATATCATTACGCCAATCGCGATGTAGCTCACAAGAAGCACCAAACCAAGTCATTAATTGTGCACCTGCATTGCTCATACGGTCCCAAGCTGAGTCACGTGTCAGCGGGTTAAATGTTCCAGAAGCATCGGTGATCACAAAGACCTCAAAGTCTTCTTCAAGGGCAGAAAGTGCAGGAAAGGCAACACAAACCTCGGTGACAACACCCGCAATAATCAGTTGTTTTTTACCTGTTGCTTTTACCGCTTTGACAAAGTCTTCATTGTCCCAAGCGTTGATTTGACCAGGGCGAGCGATATAAGGCGCATCTGGAAAAAGCGCTTTTAACTCAGGTACCAGTGGACCATTGGGGCCATCTTCAAAACTGGTGGTCAGAATGGTGGGAAGGTTAAAATATTGAGCCGCCGCAGCCAGTGCCAGAACATTGTTTTTAAACTTATCTGGGTCAATGTCGCGGACTAAAGAGAGTAATCCAGTTTGATGATCGACTAACAATACCGCAGCATCATCTTTGTTTAAACGAACGTAAGGTTTTCCCATTTTTTATATCCTTGAAGTCACTAAAATTTAAATTGTGCTTAAATACAAAACAAATTATTTTGCATGGATTTCATGTTACGTGGCTTAATGATGATAATTAAGCCTATAAACTGAGATTAATAATCTCATAAATAAGATGATTGATTAAAAACTACGCTGTGCCGTCGCTATTGAATATCCTATATTTGGGATTCAGCGTATTGGTAGATTGCTGTATTGATCACTTTAAAAAACCTAAAATGGATTCATATTAAAGCCTAGAGATAGGAGTATTGAGATGAAAAGAATTATTGGTGTATACCGCAATCAAAATATGCATTGGGTCGGTGATGGCTTTCCTGTAAAAAACTTGTTTTCTTATGATCGTTTAGGTCAAGCGATTAGTCCTTTTTTATTATTGGATTATGCAGCGCCTTATACATTTGCACCTAGCCATGAACAGCACGGTGTAGGTTCACATCCACATCGTGGTTTTGAAACAGTGACACTCGCCTATCAAGGTGAAGTTACCCATAAAGACTCCCATGGTGGCGGTGGAACCATTAAAACAGGTGATGTGCAGTGGATGACTGCGGGCGCAGGCTTGGTTCATGAAGAATTCCATTCACATGAATTCACTGAAAAAGGTGGAATCTTTGAAATGGTTCAGCTTTGGGTGAATTTACCTGCGGCCGATAAAATGACCCAACCTAAGTATCAAGCAATTTCTGCGCAAGATATTCCTGTGATTCATTTTGATGACGATGCAGGCCACTTACGTGTGGTTGCTGGGAAATACGCTGAACAACAAGGCGCTGCTTCAACCTTTAGCCCAGTCAATGTTTGGGATGGTCAGCTTAAAGCAGGTTATGAGCAAATTATTCATGTGCCAGTTGACCACAATACTTTGGTGGTTGTACTCGAAGGTGAAATGCTACTCAATGGTACACAAAAGGTACTTGATAGCTCGATTGTCATGTTTGAAAAAGATGGAGATGCAGCAATTCAACTTGAAGCGGTGCAAGATGCTAAGTTTTTGGTCCTTACAGGTAAACCACTGAATGAGCCAATCCAAGGCTATGGTCCATTTGTAATGAATAGCAAAGAAGAAATCGTGCAAGCGTTTAACGATTTCAATAATGGCAAATTTGGTGAAATTGTAGCGGAAGCTTAGTTGATGTTGATGAAAGGTATTTGTGTATAACGGATACCTTGCATGTCTTTAGTCTATGAGTTCAGCCATGTATGAGATATCGAGAAGTCAAAAAGCGGATTGTAAAATCCGCTTTTTTTATATTTAAAATTTTTAGCACCAAAAGGTCAGAAATTTAAAAAAAGAAAAGAGCTTTGCTCTTATTGAACAGAAGCTCTCTTACGCTGTAGTTTTTTTCTTTAGATGATTATGTATTGTTTTGATTGGGTTGTTTTGTTATTCGCGCATCATAATTAATTAAAAATGTGAAGTAAAGCACAATATATTTCATTTGGTTAATTTATATCCGTTGTTTCAGTATTTTTTGTATGCCGTCATTTTACAAGTGGTGCAATTGATCTGCTTAAAAAGCAAATTCAAGGTAAAAAAAAGGATCTCTATTCCACACTATAGAGATCCTTTTTATGCTGTAGTTTCTTTTATTGTGTGTGTTGTCATAATTATTTGTTTTTATTGTAAATGTGAATTATTTATCGTTTTTATGCTGTAAATAATAATTAATAAATTGGCATTTGTAAATGTTTTTTTAATAAATAGTTAAATTATCTGTATGTTTTTAACAGTATTTTTTTATATATATAAATATCAATCAAGTATAAGCAGGGTGTCGCACAAGAGCTTGGCCTAAAACCACTAAAATTAAATAAACACCGGGGAATGGAGATTTTTCCTAAAAAATTTCCAACAAAAAAAGTTAAAACTGGAACTTTTTAATACCGCGATTTAATCGGCTATAGCTCATAATAAAAAAAATGGTTACGCACGGATAATAACTTTGGATATTGCAGTGATTGGTAGTGGTATGGCTGGCCTGGCCACCGCAAGAATTCTTAAAGATGCAGGTCATAACATTACCATCTTCGAAGCATTACCTGGTCGTGGTATGGATAGTCACAGCATTGAGTTTGAAGGTGGTTTGATTGATGCACCTTTGCGCGTGATGAATCAGCATTTATGGAAAAATACACTGAGCCTTGCAACACACCTTGGCATAAAAACCTTTCCAGTGCGTACCTTTATGGCATGCAGTTGGTTATTTGAAGATAAAACAGAAACTTGGTTGACCACATCACGTACCCGTATTGGTAATTTCCCTATTATCAATAACCGTAAAGGGATTAAGCAGTATGGTTGGCGTTTAGTCAAAGGGATGTTGCAGCTTAAAACCGCCATTTCTCAATTTTTTAAATCTAAAAATCAAGACATTACCCTTGCTGATTTTATCAATCACAATGACATTGAAGAAGTATTTTGGCATGGTGCAGTAATGCCTGTGCTTTATACCATTTGCACCTGTGACCCTAAAACTATTGGTGAATGGCCTGCAAAACCGCTCTTAATCTTTTTAAAGCAATTAACCGATGGTGATGCTTTATTGCGTTTACATGGTGGAACACCTGCTTTTGTCGATAAATTGATTGAAGGTATTGATATTCATAGCGGTTCTGAAATCACCAAAGTTGAGGAACAGGGTAATGCTGTTCTGGTTGAAAATGCACAAGGTGAGCAATTTCAATTTGACCGTGTGGTGGTTGCAACACCGACCAATAAATTAGAAAACTTTTTAAATAAACAACAATTTGCTGATGATATCGCTTTATTGCAAAAATTTAAGTTTGAGCAAGGCGAATTGGTTATGCATACCGATGCATCTGTGATGCCGCCAAATCGTAAAGATTGGGCTGTGTTGAGCTATATGATGGATCGTAAATTTACCAAACAACAATTCACAGTTTGGCTGAACTCGATTGAACCAAGTTTGGTGGGTAAATCTCCAGTGTTCCAAACATGGCGTCCTGTGACTAGCATTGATCCGAAAAAAGTCATTTCTACAGTGACCTTAACCCGTGCTGTGGTGGATTCTGAAACAGTAGCATTGAATATTGAATTGCAAGCGCGCCATAAAGTCGCCAACCGCAAAGTATTCTATTGCGGTTCATGGTCATGTGATGGTTTGCCAATTCTTGAATCTGCGGTAACTTCTGCAATGCATATTGCAGAAATTTTTGGTGCACCATTGCCATTTGTTGGATTAAAACCTAAAGTTGAGGTGGCTCCCCAACTTGGCTATTAAAGCCCAGTGAATTCATATAAAGTTTAATGAATTCATAACTGAATAAGTGAATGATTTAAAATGAAATGGCTTCAAGCGATTCAGCAAAAACTTCCAAAACATAAATATGCAATCGATGCAAAAATGTTAGGAGATAATGCTGAGTGTGCTTGGACCAATCTAGGTTATTGGGATGAGACTACATCCTCTTACCCTCAAGCCTGTCAGCAACTTGCTGAACGACTTGCACAAGCGGTACAGCTTACGCCACATGATCGACTACTAGATTTAGGCTGTGGTCAAGGTGCCAGTTTAAAATACTGGTTAGAACACTATCAAATTCAAGATTTAGAAGCGGTTGAGTTACAACAACAGTGTGTCGATAAAATTCAAAAACAACTCCCGCAGATTAAGGCGATTCACTGCCAATCTTTTTTAAATTTAAATGCGCTTTTATTGACGCAACCTTTTGATGTGGTGTTGTGTATTGATGCGGCTTACCATAGCGATTTAAATTTATTTTTAAATTCAGTCGTCCCAATTTTAAATTCAAAAGGTCGTTTGGGTTTTCATACGTTGATGCTTTCAGACACAGTTTTAAATTCAAAACAAAAAATGAAATACAGATGGTTACTTAAAGCCGCTGATGTCGATTTAAAATCACTGATGACCGCGACTCAAATCAATCATGCACTGCAACAGCATGGTCTTGAACAAATCGCGCTTGAAGATCTCTCTACAGCAGTATTTGCTGGCTTTAGTCAATATATTACGACACGAGCGAAAACGGAGCGTGGAGGGCTAGATCAAATCAAAATACAAATGACCGCAAATCTTTGTAAAAGGTTGTTTGAAGAGGGAATTGTTCGATATATACAGCTCAGCGCGGTCAAAACATAATTTTTATTATTTGCGACGCTATCAAGTAGATTTAAAAATTATAAGAAAATGCCTAAGCCAAAAACAACAAAGCCTCACTAAAAAAGCGAGGCTAAGTAAAAAATGGTGCCGGCACACGGATTCGAACTGTGGACCTACTGATTACAAGTCAGTTGCTCTACCAACTGAGCTATGCCGGCAATGTGGCGAGAATTTTACAGAATATTTATAAGATTGCAAGCCAAAAAATAAACAATTGAATAATCTTTAATATTTATAGTTTTAGCGATCGGGTCTTGTTTAGAAGCTGATAATGCCGTGTGCTATGAATGCTTAGCATTTTAGAGAGCAAAGGATTTTATCGCTTTTAACTTGCAGGTAGATAAAATAGCAAAGATAGCTAGAGTAACGGCAATTAGCGTAAGGACAACTAGAACAACGATTAGTAATCGCTTTAATCTTCCGACTAAAAAGGCTTACGGAGGGGTAAGCCTTGAGTATTTGGGGGTTAAATCAATAAATCTTTATCAGTTTTGAAATATAGACTTATTTTCTCCTTAAAATATGATCCAGATCTTGTGCGCATTCTTCTAGGGTGATTGCCATATCTATTTGCATTTGGGGTTTCAATTCGTTTGCGAGTTTTCTCCATTGCTCAATCAATTGGATAGCTTTCTGAATTTTATGCTTATTTACATCTTTGGCAATAGTTGGGGTGTATCCACCACGTTTAGCATTTTTGACTTGTCTTACATAATTGGCGCTGTTATTCATTGTCACTCCCGAATAGCAGTTTTATGCTTTTAACTTGTTTGAATCGCTAATAAGTACCGCATCATGATTATCTTAAGAGAACGTTACATCTATATGATTTTTATTTTGTATTTCACCTCCTTTGAATCGTGCTAGAAGTTCTTTTCACTTGATACTAATTCAAGAAAGTTTGAATTGAAATAGTCAATTGTCTTTTTAGTTGAGTGGATATGTATCTATTTGCTTCAAAAAATAGCTCAAATATCGTATAACTAAGTTAAGTAAAAACTAGAACAATTGAGAATGAAACGATTCAGTATTTTATTATTATTGGTTTCTGTCGCACATGCTGAAGCTCCTAAAGAATGTCAGTTACTTGAACAGACTTCCGAAATGTTAATGCAGTTACGTCAAAACGGTTTATCGTTGGATGATGTTGATTTTAATCCTGAAGCATTGTCTGCAAAAGAACAGGTATTGTTAAAAGGTATGATTGACGATGCAAAGGGTGTACCGATTTATCAGATACCTTTAACCCGACAAAAAGCGATTAATGATTTTAAGCTAAAATGGCAAGAGGTGTGTCAGTCTGCGGATATTGTGATGCCAACTGAGACGAGGTAAAGGATTTTTTTATTTCGCCTATAGTGTCATGGTTAAATTGAGGGTGGCATTTCTGAAAGCATTCAATAGCCTATGAAAGACAAAACTTTTAGCGTTTAATCAACTGTGCTTTGTATTTACTTCTGTTTAGGAATGGCATGAAATATCAACCGCCTTATACCATCACATCAAAAATTATTCATCTGATTGCGCAGATCAGTGAGAATATAGGGCGTTTGAGTGCTTTAGAGGAAGTCCAACACAACATAAAACTGAGAAAAGCCAATCGTATCCGAACAATTCAAGGTTCGCTTGCAATTGAAGGAAATACCCTCAGCACAGAACAAATTACCGCGATTCTGAATGGTAAAGCTGTAATTGCACCACCTAAAGAAGTTCAAGAAGTACGTAATGCCATAAAAGCTTATGACGCATTTCAAAAATGGCAACCCAGCCAAGAAGTAGATTTATTACAAGCACACCAAATTTTAATGGCAGGCTTGATTGATGACGTTGGACAATACCGTCATGCCAATGTAGGTGTCATGGCTGGTGATCAAGTGGTGCATATGGCTCCGCCAGCGAATCAGGTTCCTCGTTTAATGGCTGATTTACTGGAATGGCTTAAAGATAGCCAAGAACACCCACTCATTCAGAGTTCGGTATTTCATTATGAGTTTGAGTTTATACATCCATTTGCTGATGGGAATGGACGTATGGGGAGACTTTGGCAAACATTGATACTTAGCCGATGGAATACTATTTTTGCAAATATTCCTGTTGAGAGTCTGATTTATCAAAATCAAAAGGCCTACTATGAGGCTTTACAAGCCAGCACAGACCGTACTGATTCTGCAGCATTTATAGAGTTTATTTTGCAGATGATTTTGGATGCGATATTGGACTCAAATAACACCGCTCAAGATAGCGATCATGTTAGCGCTCAAGTTGACGTACAAGTAAGCGACCAAGTTCAGCGTTTAATTTCAGTTATGCAGGAAAAAGAATATAGCTTGACTGAATTGATGCAGTTATTAGATTTATCCCATCGTGCAACATTCCAAAAGAATTATCTTAATCCTGCGTTAGACGCAAACCTTATTGAACGTACCATTCCAGATAAGCCGAAAAGCCCTAAACAACGATATAGATTGAAGTGAAATGAAAAGTTTTTCTTCAAAGACAATCGATGTAATGATTTGAGGGCCTATTCCATTTCTAGCTTTTCAGATATGGACTTTTTTGATTTCGTATAACGTCTATTTTGAGAATATGGTTACTTCCAAAATAAGATTTTTTGCAAAAAGCTCTTTTTATGTATCTTTGACATATCAGTATTGTCAGTAATTATTCCATGCCCTAATCTAATTCTATTTTCAACCTCATAAAATTCATGGATAAAATCAAAGCCTAAATATTCATTTGATAAATAGCTTAACAATAGTCTAGATAAATGGTTAGTAGAGTTTTCGATTGAATCAATATAATAAAATTTAAAATAATCCTCCCATTCTTCAACCTCATCCATGGAAAAATTAGGATCGGTTATAATCTCTTCTTTCCATTCATCACCATCCTGATAGCTGTGCTCATAGCCTATTGATGCATTAAGCCATTCTTTTTCAAAGTCTTGGGGTTGACCTTCTTGATAAAAATCTTGATCCCCTACTTCAGAAACTCTTCTGACTTCTATATTGTTTTTAAATATTAAGTAACTGGCTGCATCGGAGCTATCTACGCATTCAAAAAATATTACCCATTCATTGAATGAAGCATTCTTGAGTCTTTCTTGCCATAACTCTTTATTCTCAAAAGCGGAGTAGAAAAAACTGGAGTTATGAAGAATGACTAAACTATCTTGAATGAACTCTAACTCAATGGTTTCATTTGCTTTCAAGTTAGGTTCTAAAATCTCAAATTCTTTTTCACTCCAATTGTTAATTAAGTCTATTAATTCTTCAGACTTACCTTTAAATGGAAATATCATTCCAGCAGATCTATAGCCCATAATTATTATTTTCTGGTTATTAAATTTTGATCTTATCAGAAATTTAGGATATCCAAAATTACTGTATTGATATCTAATGTTTGATAAATTAGCAAAACATATAGCTGGTCCCAATAGTCTTAATAAAGTATGGGGAATTTTTATAAAAAAATACAGTTTTGCAACTTGTATTATGAAAAAGTAAAAAATTAAATGGTTTCTTTTGGCGTTCGATCAAAAGAAGGAAGTTTATTCGCTTTTTATCTGAGCGAAATGAATAATTCTCAGTATCATTTATCGTAATAATTGTTTATTATTACTTAACAATATCGAAAAGTGTACATGTTTTTAATATATCAACCATTCTTCAGGTCGGTTTTTTATATGAATAAGTCTTTCTTAAGCTTAATCGTCATTGCGATGATTGCAACTGGGTGTACAACAACAAAATCCATTCAATACCCTGCAAAAGGCAGCAACACGACAATTTCAGTATCATCTGAGCAAATTTCAGAGATGACGGAATCTGGTGGCGGTGATCATTTTATTGAGGGAAGTCAAATTACTGTCGGGGATGCAAGCAATGCGCTTTCCAAACCTGCGTCAAATGCATTTGGACTGATTGGTGTTGGTGTTGCCACAGCGATTGATAAACGAAATAATGGCGCTGCTATCTCTAACAGTAATTTAAAGCAAGCTATTAAATTTGATGAGATCGTGAATAAAAAAATTAGCTCGGCTTTACAGGAGAATCAAGCAGATACTTCTCTTAAACTACTGACTTCAAATCAGGCTTCTGACGTTAAAATTGTCCCATTTGCACGGCTTTCTTTTAAAGAAAAACCTGATGTCAAGGCAGTATTTGGATTGAAAGCTGAATTTAAAAATGCTGCTGACAATAATAAGTCTGCAAAGCGTTTATACAATTATATCAGCCAGAAAAAAGCACCATTAACTGAATGGGATGCAAATAATAATACGGTCTTTTTTACACAAGCAAATAAAGCTTTTGATGCATTAGCACAGGTTCTTGTCTTAGATATACAGCATCAATTAAATCTTGAGGCGCCCAGTGAAGCAAATCAGAAAAAATGTAAATCAACGAGCGATTTCTCGGGTATCACTTTTATCTCAGCACCTGAAAATTTATGTGTAGGTGTGTTAAAGACCAACAAAGGAGTAGTTTTACCAAATTTTGTATTGGTGATTGAACAGTAACTCATATCTTTTGAAATAAGAAATTAGTCAAAATCGTCCGCTAAGAAAATCACAAAAGTGCATATTCTAAAAGCGGACATTTTATTTGGGGGATTACAGTTTTATTTCGTATAACACCCAATACATTAAGTGGAGCTCATATTTTAAGCTCTATTTAACTATTCGCCATTTTGTTCAATGGGTTGCAACACTCTTGAGAGTTCGTAAAAGAGTAAGCTATAAAACGAATTATTTTTGAAGATTCTGGTTGAAAAATAATTAACAGTACCCAAATTAAATTTTAACGTAGAGATAAAATACTGCGTTAATATAATCTACCAAACAAAAAATCATGCAGATCACTATGACTAAACCAATTAAACCTGGACCAAAACCAATTGCTGATTCAACAGGTGAAGTTGATAAAAGACGACGCGATAATAAAGACACACCAGGAAATAATGATAATTTAAAACCTAGTAAATCAACTAAAAAATAGATAGTTTTTTGAGGGTTAAAAGACGAAGGATTTTCCTTTGTCTTTTGTTATAAAGATTAATAAGTTAACTCATATTTATGAACAACTAAAGTCAATACGGATAACACCAGAAATTTTGAAATAACATAATTCACAATAATTACTATATGCTAATTCTATGGCTTTGAAATATTTGCATTTTTAGCAGATATTTATGATGTAGATAAATCTACAATTTTTTTGCTCAGTCGTGGTCTTTTTCATTTCTTATAAAGCTCTGTTTCAACTCAGCTTGGTGATGAATATTTGCGCTGATTCAATATGAGGCATTGAGCTGAAACAGAGAAAAGGGTTTATGTACCTGTCATTATTTTAAAGAAATTATTCTTCAACAATGGCGCGGTAAGTTAATTTTCCATGTGTGGTATAAAGATAAACCTCCTTGATTTCCTGAGCAGAGCAGCCTTTTAAAACAAGATTAAACACATCTCCATAATAGGTCTCTTTAGGAAATTTGACGGTCAACGGTTCTACACCAATGAGCTTACAGTTCGGATTATCTACTTCGACTTTATCAAGTACATCTTCAATTTCAGAGATGACTTTTAAACGCGTAACATCATAAACAGTTTGTCTGATGACGTTAAAGTTTGGAGAAGTGTCGATAGGGCGGAACTTAACCTCTAGTGCTTCACTTGTTAACAATTTACGCTTGAGTTGAGGCGGTGGAATAACAACATTTTCAGCTCCCTTATAAATACTGTCAGGATCATAGCGATCATGAGCAATTGCAGCAGCTTCAGCTTCTTTCTCTTGCATTTCTTGAAAAGAACTAACTTGAGGTTGAGCGTGAGTTGCTTCGTTTGTAAGATCAGGCGAAGACGACTCAGGTATCTGAAAACATGCTGTTAAAGTTGATACAACCGTGACCGTGATGATTAATTTTTTCATGACTAGATTTCCTTGTAATTTGAGCATGGAATATAGACAGATTTATCAATCACAGCTGGTTAAACTGAGTGCGTTGCACATACTTAAGGACAGCTAAACCTTTGATATACAACCATCGATCATTAAAATTTTCGGCACGATAATCAAAGACCTGATAAGCAAAGCTATCAATATCAATTAACTTCTGTTCCTTTAAGTCTTTACCTTCTCGAATAAGGGCGTTTAGATCACCGCTATAAATAAAATAACGTAATCGATCATTTTTAGGAATGAGTTGCCATTGCTTGCTTATCGCAACAAACGCATTGCAATTGATATTGCCTTCACAACGTCTAATCACGGGAGCAGAGGATGGGTTATTGATCAGTGCTATCACTTTATTCATATCCGCATGACAAAGTGAGGTTATTGAAAAACAGGCAACAACGGCACTGTATTGTAAGAATATTTTGATTTGGCTATTCATAAAAATAGAATCCTGATTCTTGTTGTTAGATATATTTTTAATTGGATGAATTAAACATCGATGTCTGATTTCAAAGGGCGTAGAAATGATTTACTGCGGTATTGGTTTATTCTATCCAGACAGTTTAACCAATAGCTAAAACAGCAACATCAACAAAAAAGCCAATGACTGTAAGTACCAGCGAGATCTATACACCAATGATTAAAATCAGCCGTGCAAAAGTCCTCTTTGCCGAAGTAAGTTAGAAATACAATTCAGCTTAGATTGATAAGATAAAATAGGAATAAAATGAAATTTTGAAAATAAAGAAATAGTCATGGTTGACTCCTTGGAATTATAAGAAGCTCTACCAAATTACTGCTAAATAATGGAGGCAGAACGAAAGGGGGTTAGCAGACCGGGATCCAAGGAACCAGCACGCACAAGGCGTCCCCCTCCCGTTCTACCGCAAAGGGGGGAACACGAGGGTTCCACGACATACAAAAATCACTTTATATATCGTGCTGGATCTACGGTCTGCTAAAACCGACTGGCAATGTCGGCCAGTAGAGAAAGGATAATAGTGCAGGCACTTTTAGTCAATTGCTTGTGTTGAAGAGGGTTTTGTTTGGATAGGTTTAAAATAAAAGGGTTGAAGTCAGTTTTAAAGGTGATCACTTCATTTTGGTCTTAGTAGGGTGAAGATACATCAATGGAGTGAGGGCCGTCAGTTGAAAAGTCACGAATAGAGGGAGTAATAGCTCTGTTATTTTTGGTAGAATTGGAAAATTACCAAATATAATGATGAAACTAAACTTGAATTATTACGATATCAATGCAGTAGAATTTTTTGAATCTACTTTTCAAATAGATATGGAGAGTTTATATCAATCCTTTTTAAGATATTTACCAGACAATGCATTGATACTTGATTTGGGCTGTGGTTCAGGTAGAGATACTTTGGCTTTTAAGAATAAAGGCTATCAAGTTGTAGCAACAGATTATTCAAAAAAGTTAGTAGATAAAGCCAGCAAATTAGTTGGAATAGATGTACGATTTGAAAGTTTCTATGAGTTGTCTGAATTGAATCTGTATGATGGCATTTGGGCATCTGCTTCATTACTGCATTGCGAAAGAAAACGATTACCTGAAGTAATAGGTAAAATTTTGGCAGCGTTAAAGATGAATGGTATTTGCTATATGTCATTTAAATATGGTGAAAAAGATCGCTATAAAGATGGCAGGGATTTTACAGATTTAAATGAATTACAAATACGAAACTTATTAAGGGAATTTGATAATATTTTACTGTTACAACAATGGATTACCATTGATATACGTCCTGATCATAATGAAGATTGGCTTAATATCGTATTTCAAAAAATTGAATAAATAATGTCAATATTTATACCTACACCACAGCAACAGCTCAAGTTTTTGAAACAGATTCAACAAATACTACATTCAGGAAGCTTTTCTTCAACGTATAAACTCGCTTTATTGATGAGTCTTTGTCGTTTGGCGATTGAACAAGGAAAAGACACGGCAGAAAGTTTAACTTTAGATTATTTAGATATTTCTGAGAAATTTATAGATTTATATTGGAAACAAACGCTTCCATTCCATTTTAATGAAAATGAACCGTTCCTATTACAACAGAATAATGGCAAGCAAGCAGGAATTATTAGCTTAATTCACACTGCACAGCAAAGTTATAAATCTCTAGCCTTAGCTAGACGAGATCATTTGTACTGGCTGCAATTGAAAAAGAAAGTAGCTGATACTGTAAAGAGGATGCCTGTAACTTATTTGCAAAATTTTAAAGGCCAAAATGTTGAGTTTTTATATCGTTTAGAAGATTCTCGAAAACAGCTCATACTTCTACCAAATGTGATGTATTGCTTGCGTCAATTTAGTGAAATTATTGAAGAGTTATGTCAAAAGAAATGGGTTGATTTTGTAAGGTTAAATAAAGGGAATTTATTGGTCTTAGATGGTTTGCCTGATCTAGCAACATTCATGTTTGAACCAAGTCGAAATCAACTCCGCCAAGTAGGAGAATTCTTAGTTGACCTACAAATGTGTAAGTGTTTCTACTGCCAAAAGCCAATTAAACAAAATAAGTGGGCTGTAGATCATTTTATACCTTGGGCAATGTACCCAGCAGATACAGGTCATAATTTTGTACTTGCAGATGAAAAGTGCAATTTAGCTAAAAGTGATTTCTTAGCATCAGAAGAATTTTTGTTTCAATGGCAAGAGAGAAACCAAAACTTTGATAGTCTCATTGCGGACGAGTTATCAAAGCTTGGATTTCTGACGGATATTGAAAGATCGCATAGTGTTGCGAGTTGGGCATACAGACAGGCAAAGGAGAATGGGTATTTGTTATGGCGTTTAGGATAGAGGTTCCATATAATTGATAATAATATTGATTTATAAATGTTAAGCAATAAATATATAATTAAAGCTAAGGATATTTAAATTATAGAAATTAAAAATATCATTATCAGAAATGGTTCAATAATTTATGTATGAATTAGCAACAAGATTTTTAAATAATTTTAGTCAGTGGCATGAAGTGACTCTGACAACCATTAAAGCTATTATTGCGATAGGTATAATGTGCTTAGTCGCCTATCTTCTAAGCATTGGTTATATCCCATCGGATATTAGCTTTGGTGATACACTTGTTTTTTTACTGATCTTTGTAGCATGTTCTATTGTCTATACTGGATTAAGCATGGTGTTATTTTTCTTTGGTATATCTTTAACACCACTGGTATATCTAATTTTCACTACAGTTGATAAATATTTACCACCTCATATAAGAATTGGAAAGAAACTTCCCTTTCCAAAGATCAGCATTTTAACATTAGGAGCATCTATATACCTTCTATATAGCCTTCGAAGTTTATTGTTATTGCATTGGATAATTAGTCTTTATGTAGCTGTTACATCTGCTTTTATTGCATTGTTTTATTATGCTTTTTACATTAATCGACAGAAGATCAAAGAATTCAGCAATAAATTTGAAAACCTAAAAGATATAATTGACGATCCTGATGCTAGTGATAATCTTAAAAAATTTGCAAAAACCAAATTAAAGAGATTAGAAACACATATTAAAGATAGTATACAAATAGCGCTTTTTCTTATTATGACCCCACTTGTACCTATGTTTTTTATCGGAGATATTGGTAAAGTGTTCTTAGAGTACACGATGCAAAAAACTGGTGTAAGTATAGAGAAAGCGACCCTATATATTAAAGCACCTTATGCCAATTTGATTGATTTACCTAAAACGACAACTAAAGAGCTTAGTCAAAATCAAATATTTATTTTTAAAGATGTAAAAGTGCTATTTCAAGGTATTGGTAAAAATACCCTAATCTCATATAAAGTTAAAAATATTGAGAAACAGATCGTAATTCCGAATGAATATATTACTGTAGAAAGGATTCAGAAAGAGGATAAATGAATTTAATAATTTTTAAACACAAAAAAGCCTAAACCACTACAGTTTAGGCGTTTAAGCTTCCAATGGATGAGGTTGGAATAAATATGGCGGTGAAAGAGGGATTCGAACCCTCGATACGCTATAAACGTATACACACTTTCCAGGCGTGCTCCTTAAGCCACTCGGACACTTCACCAAGGCGTGGGATAATAACCAAAAAAAAGATTTCTGCCAAGCAACAATTGATTTAGAGCAAAAAAAATTTCACAGTGATATGATTGCGCAAAAATAGTGTCTAAATTTTTGAAGACGAATCTATGCAAAGTACTGCAAAAAAAGCCGCGTTACCTGCGATCACACTCGCAGCATTAGGGGTGGTATTTGGAGACATCGGAACCAGTCCCTTGTACGCCCTACGCCAATGTTTTCTGACTGCACACATTGCCATCACCGAAGCGACCGTGCTTGGGATCTTGTCACTGATTTTCTGGTGCATGATGCTCACCATCAGCTTTAAATACGTCACCATTATCATGCGAGCAGATAACAATGGTGAGGGTGGTATCATGTCCTTGCTGGCGCTGAACTTACGATCAAATCGTATCGCAGATAATCGCAAAATCTATTTAATTGCCTTGGGATTTATTGGCGCATCGCTGTTTTTTGGTGATGGCATTATTACCCCAGCAATTTCAGTACTTTCAGCGATTGAAGGGCTGAGTATTGCCACACCCATGTTTAATAAATGGCTGATGCCTTTAGCAATCGGCATTCTTACCGCACTGTTTCTGGTACAAAGACATGGTACGGGAACCATGGGTAAGTTTTTTGGTCCAATCACCTTAACTTGGTTTGCCTCTATTGGTTTAATCGGTATTCATAGTATTAGCCAAACCCCCTATGTATTAAGCATGCTCAGTCCACATTGGGCGCTGAACTTTATTTTTCACCAACCCTTTGTGGCCTTTTTAACCATGGGCGCGGTGATTTTAACGGTTACGGGTGGTGAAGCACTCTATGCAGATATGGGGCATTTTGGACGGCTGCCGATCCGTTTAGGCTGGTTTATCATTGTTTTGCCTTGTCTGTTATTAAATTATGCAGGGCAAGGTGCATTATTACTACGTAATCCAAGTGCGATTGAAAACCCATTTTATTTGCTTGTACCCGAGTGGGGCTTATACCCCATGATTGCCCTAGCCACTGCGGCAGCGGTGATTGCCTCACAAGCGGTGATTACAGGTGTGTTTTCAATGGCAAACCAAGCCATTCAGCTACGCTATCTGCCAAGATTAACCGTGCATCACACTTCTGATGTAGAACAAGGTCAGATTTATTTGCCCTTTATCAACTGGATACTCTACGTCTCGATTCTTTTGTTGATTGTGATTTTCCAAAACAGTGCCAATCTTGCCAATGCTTATGGTGTAGCGGTTACCATGACCATGCTATGCGATACGATTTTGATTTCAATACTGGCATATGGCTTTTGGCGTTGGCCAAAGTGGAAAGTGGCATTGTTTGCTATCCCATTTTTAGTGATTGATAGTATTTTTATTGGGTCAACCTCATTAAAAATTATTTCAGGTGGATGGGTTCCGATCCTCATCGGTGCAATCGTATTTACCATTCTGATGACGTGGAAAACCGGGCGAGAAATTGTCTTTAACCGTTTGGAAAAAGATGCCTTGCCGTTGGATCTCTTTATTAAAAGTGTCAGTTTGAGTGATGAAACTCAGTTTGTACCCGGTCAAGCGGTATTCTTAACCGGTAATCCAAATATTGTACCTCATGCGATGTTGCACAATATCAAGCACAATAAAGTTCTGCATGAACGCAATATTATGGTGACGGTGATTACCCGTGATGTTCCTTATGTGCCAGACCAAGAAAGAATTCGTGTTGAAGTGTTAGATAAGCGTTTCCAACGTGTTTTTGTTTACTATGGCTTTAAGGATCAACCTGATATTCCAAATGCACTAGAATTGGCTTATAAGCAACTTGAAGTTGAATTTGACATGATGCATATCAGTTTCTTCATCTCACGTGATCGTTTGATTCATACCGTGGGTGATGGAATGGCACCATGGCGTGAAAAACTGTTTATTTCAATGCAACGCAATACCAGTCCGGTGAGTGATTTCTATCAAATCCCGCCAAACCGTGTGGTGGAAATGGGTAGCCAAATCGAAATCTAAATTCATATCAATCAAAAGCCAGAAGTCATTCTGGCTTTTTTTTTTGCCCATGGGTTTTATGGGCTGATGTATTACATTGATTCACTTTATTTTTTAGCAACGACTTCTTCTCTAACCCAGCAAGTAAGACGTTTATCATTTGTGTTATTGAGTCTGCAAAAGTAGATAGGCTGATACTGCACTGGGACAGTATCAAACCCTTTAGAATGCTGAGTTTGAATCGTTTTATTATTCAATTCTCCCTAGCGAATCGGGATACATCAGTATAAAACGCTTCTATACGACAAACTGTGTCGCAAGGCTGTCGAAGTACACTGCGCAACATGACATAATCATGATCACAAGTGCGATAAAGCATCTGTAAGATATTTGATTTTCTAGCATTTTTTGTGAAATAAACAATAAATTGTTACATGGAATGTTGTTTAGTTAAGCACAAATCGTAGAAGCTTTACTCGGTTGAAGATCGGCACAATATCTTTCAGTTTATTGACTTGTTAAGCTATTTAAATTCAAAAACTTAATTTGTATGGGTTTTGAGTGGATTGTTTATTTAACCTTGTTTAGGAAGCCTTTGTTGAAAAATTCAGTAGTTAAAATGGTGTTGGGTGTTGTTGCTACTGGAAGTTTTGCGATTGCGTTTGGCCAAGAGAAAATTTTTCAGTTACTGCCGTTTACCCAAAGTAGTACCAATAACGCTGCGTGTTTAAATCAGTTCTATCGAGAGCAACCACCTGTTTTAATCAAAGAAAGTTTAAAGAAAAACAGTTATCCCTTATGTTTTAACGGGTTTAATGTAATGTATTCGGGTGTTTCTAAAACACCGTTATGGACAGCAGAATATTTATCTCCACAGCGCTTAAGTCAAAAGATTAAACGTGAAGATAATTTCCACGAAGAGCCACGTGTAAACGCTACACATCGTGCATTATTATCGGATTATCGTGGTTCAGGATATGATCGTGGTCATATGTCACCCAATGCCGATATGCCCAACAAAGAATCACAGTTCGACAGCTTTTCTTTGGCCAATATGGTGCCGCAAGCTGCTAAAAATAACCAACAAGTTTGGCGTGAGTTAGAAGAAGCAACTCGTGCAATTGTCACCAAGCAAAAGAAAGATGTTTATGTGGTTACTGGTCCAGTGTTTTCTGGGAAAAAACTAAAAACCATTGGAAAGGGTGTGATTGTTCCAACCGCAATCTATAAAGCGATTTACTTGCCTAAACATGGGATCATTGGTGCGTACTATGCGCCAAATAATGATTCACTTCAGGTTAAAGTGGTCAGCGTATGCTATCTAGAAGAACAGTTGGGGATGAATTTATTTCCACAACTGACTGAAGAACAAAAGCGCAATACCTATAAATTGCCTTTGAACGCAAAGCAGGTCAAGGTCAATAAAGAAATTGAGTACTCACATTGGGATGCGGAAAGCCAATGTGCAGAAGAGGTCAGTCAGGATAAAATCAGCGCACTGCAAAAGCAGTTCCAACCAAAAAGTGGTTCAACAACTACATCGGATGTGCAATTGCCAAAAGTAGACCCAGAAACCAAAGATGCCTTGGTGAAACAATTGGTTGAAGCGTTGTTGCAATATATTTTACAAATTTTGAAATAATTCAGCGCTGATGGTGCAGTATCTTTTGAGAATCTATTTATACTGTGAATAAGATCGAAAAAAATTGAGAAAATTAAAAATGTTTAAACCGTTTGAGAATGGCACCGAATCATATTCAATTCATGATTTAACTTTAGAAAATCAAACTGACTGTGTCAGTATTTATGGCAATTTACAGATCACCAAAGATCAAGCTGGCTTAAAAGCGGCTAAGCTTTTACAAAGCTATCTCAATGAAGTTGTGGCAAGTTTAGAGAAGCAAAGTGATCTACCAGAACAGCTCGCGCGTCAAAGCGAAGGCGAAATAGAGAACCCATTTCTTTAAAGACTATCCTTATTTTTAAATGATTTTCTAATCAACTGCTTTCTAAAAGTATGGGTTTATAAGTGTAAAAAACCTGCTGTGGCAGGTTTTTTTACATTGAAAATTTATTTAGGATTGAGGCTCGTTACCCACAACTTTATAAATCAGTGCTCCAATGATTGCACCGACAATTGGCGCCACCCAGAATAACCATAATTGACTCAATGCTGCTGTTTCGGCGAATAAAGCCACAGCGGTACTTCGTGCTGGATTAACTGAGGTATTGGTGACGGGGATACTAATTAAGTGAATCAAAGTAAGTGCTAAACCGATGGCAATCGGGGCAAAGCCAGCAGGTGCACGTTTATCTGTTGAACCGAGAATAACAATTAAGAAAAAGGCGGTTAATACGATTTCAATTAACAATGCTGAGACTAAAGAATATTTGCCTGGGGATAAATCACCAAAGCCATTGCTGGCGAATCCGCCAGTTCCTGTGAATCCCGCCTGACCTTGTACGATTAAATACAAAACAAATGCGGCCAAAATACCACCGATGACCTGAGCAATAATATAAGGCGCTAAGTCTTTGGCATTAAAACGGCCACCTACCCATAAACCCACACTGACCGCAGGGTTAAAATGCCCGCCTGAGATATGCCCTAAAGCAAAAGCGCCTGTGAGTACGGTTAAACCGAATGCCAGTGCAACACCAGCAAAACCGATGCCCAGTTCTGGAAAAGCAGCGGCAAATATTGCGCTACCACATCCTCCAAATACCAGCCAAAAGGTTCCGATAAATTCTGCGAGATATTTATTCATATTGATTCCTAAATTATTTTTTTGAACGGAATGGGGTTATATGACTATTTTTAGATAGTTGATAACCGTGGGGTGGGTACAACTTTTATTTTCTGTATAAAGATAATAGTCTAAAAATATGAAAATAAAATCACAAATAAAAAATATTCATATCAATATCGGCTAATGTTCTGATTTTATTTTAAAAAATTATATTTTACAGCTATTTAATGCTAAACAAATGAGTGGTGAGAATGGTGAAACATGCTGTTTTTATCTATAAATTTAATACACAATTACTTAAACTCTCGATGCTGAAGACGCCATTGTTGCGGTGTTAAGCCTGTCCATTGTTTAAACGCACGTTGGAAAGCGCTTTGTTCTGAGTAACTGAGAAGCAGGGCAATTTCATGCAGACCTAAATGTGGATCTTGTAGATATTGAAAAGCCAATAATTGGCGGACATCCTGAACACGTTGTTGATAGGTGGTGTTCTGACTTTGTAGATGACGTTGTAACTGGCGTATCGACATATTCAGCTGTTTGGCAATCGCTTCGATTTGATAATTGTTTTTTTGTAATCCCAATAAAATACTTTGTTGTAAGCGTTCATCTAACTGGGTGGCATTGGGTAAGCTTTCAAGTAAGGCCTGCGCTTGTTGCATCAGTAGTTTTTGTAGGGTTTGATCACTGCGTTTAAAGGAAATCGCAAGTGCGCTGATGGGGAAGATCAGCTCGACTTTTTCTTGTTGAAAGAGCACAGGACACTTAAAGAATGCTTGATACAGCATGCTGTTTTTAGGTTGAGGATGAATAAAATTAACCTGATACAGGCTTATATCATCGGATATAAATTGTCTTAAAAACTGAATCACCACAGCCATCGCAATTTCATCAGTAATTTGAGTGGTTAAATGGGTGGGTAGATTTTCCCAGCGTACCGAGATGTGCTGTTCATCATAATATTCAACCTTGAGCGGGCTTCCATCATAAATCAATCGATGAAAATCATGGTAGCGGGTGAGTGCCTCTCTAAGCGTGTCACAAGATTGTGCAATATAGGCAATGATACCAATATGTTTGGGTTGTACATATTTAGAGATGTCTAGACCCAAAGCTGGGCTTTGTACTTGTGATTGAATGTCATCCAAAATTTCACGCCAAACGGTATAGTCAAAGCGTTCAACATTTTGAATCTGTTGTAATTTGGATGAGATCTTTAGACCTTTAGCTTCACTAAAAGTATAGAGTAATTGTCCAAGCCCGCCATATATCGAGCCCGCATAGTCCTTTAATTGCATCATTTACACATCTTGTTATTGTGTGATCTACGTCAGCTGTAGTTTAAACATTATACTATTTTAATTTGTCGTAATTTGTCAATGAAAATACTTTTTGATGTCAATACCTATTTCCCAGCATGTTCTATATTCACCATAAGCAAGAGGGATTGATTATGTTAAAAGGTTTTTTAGTCGGATTGGTCGTCGCAAATGGCTTTGAATGGGTCGCGCATAACTATATTTTACATGGTCAACATCGCCCAGGAAAACCACGCTTTAGTCCAGTGCCACGCAGTATGAAATCGCATTGGGAACATCATCGTGAAGTGCGTAAACAAGATTTTCATGATGATGGCTATGTAGAAGGGATTTCAAATTGGCGAACCAAAAATGAAATCGTTTCCTTGGCAGTGGTTGCAGGTGCGGCAAGTTTGATTTTCTACCCGATTTCGAAAGGGATGGTTGCGGCATCGCTTTATAGTGCATGTAATTATTATTATATCCATCGCCGTGCACATTTAGAGCCGGATTGGGCGATGAAGAAAATTCCTTGGCATTATGATCACCATATGAACTCGAACCAAGATGCCAACTGGTGTGTCACTAAGCCTTGGTTTGACTACCTGATGGGAACACGGGTGA
Source organism: Acinetobacter sp. NyZ410 (assembly GCF_022828975.1). NCBI lineage: Bacteria > Pseudomonadati > Pseudomonadota > Gammaproteobacteria > Moraxellales > Moraxellaceae > Acinetobacter > Acinetobacter sp. NyZ410. The sequence continues at coordinate 241,722 of NZ_CP094620.1, forward strand.
TTTCTTCTGCTGATCTGCAAGAGCAGAATCCTTTAGGTGTGAAACTGCCTCAGCCAATCGCAAACTGGTTATCATCCAGCATAGAAAAATATTTTCCAGCCAAATGGGTAGAGAAAAAACCGCTATTGGTTGAGGACAATACGCAAAAGATCAATGATTCTGTGGCTTAATTTGGTTTTTTTGAACGTTGTTGCTTGTTCTGATCTGTTTAAAACTGCTGTTAAATGAAATGGTTGCGTCGTGTAAAATCTATAATTTGTCGTGATTGGTCAGCGTTTTCGGTATCTTTGGTCAATATTAAGCCATGCGATCAATGTATATTGATTGCACAGCATGTACCCACTGCCGTGTTTTAAGTTTTATAGGAGTCTCCAAGACTCCTTTTTTTTATGCGTGGGGAAAAGTAAATATATAAGATTAAATTTATAAGCTCATGTGATCGCGATTATTTTGTACGATGAAGCAATAAAAAATCCCCTGACGGGGATTTTTTAGATGGACATAAGATGCACATCATTTTTGGATTTTTGCCTTAGGAGGCTTCGGTCATTACTCCGGCTTTAAGCCTTCCGCCATTTCCAATGATTGATCATTATCCAAAAATTTTTCACGCTGTTCTTCTAAAAACTTTTTTGCATCTGGTTCAAACACGTTTAAACGTTTTTCATTGATTAACGTGGTTTGGTGTTTTAACCATTCTTGCCAAGCTTGTTTAGACACTGTGTCAAATAACACTTGACCCTTTGGACCTGGAAAGGGTGCAAAGTCTAAACCTTCTAACTCTTTTTGATATTTACGGCAAAATACTTGTCGAGTCATATCAAAACTCCTTATGCATAAAGTTTTTCTAAACGGATATAAGCGCGTTCAATTGCAGCAGCAACCTGTGCAGGCGCAGTACCACCAATATGATTACGCGCATTGACAGATGCTTCAAGGGTTAATGCTTTTTCAAACACATCTGCTTGAATTAAATCTGAGAATTGTTGTAATTGCTCAAGGCTTAATTCAGAAAGATCTTTCGATTCTTGCACACCTAAAGCCACGGCTTTACCTACGATTTCATGTGCATCACGGAAAGCAACGCCATTTTTTACAAGGTAATCAGCCAAGTCTGTTGCGGTAGAGAAACCACGTAAAGCCGCTTCACGCATGATTTCAATATTTGGTACAAGTGCAGGAATCATATCTGCAAAAGCCATCAATGAACCACGCACTGTATCAATCGCATCAAACAAAGGCTCTTTGTCTTCTTGGTTGTCTTTGTTATAGGCCAAAGGTTGACCCTTCATGAGGGTGAGCAAGCTCATTAAGTCGCCATAGACACGGCCAGTTTTACCACGAATAAGCTCAGGAACATCTGGGTTTTTCTTTTGTGGCATGATCGATGAGCCAGTACAGAAACGGTCAGGGATATTCACAAACTTAAATTGTGCAGAAGTCCAAAGAATCATTTCTTCTGACATACGTGATAAATGCATCATGATTAAAGATGCAGCAGCATTGAATTCAATTGCAAAGTCACGATCAGATACCGCATCTAAAGAATTTTCAGCAACGGCTTCAAAGTTTAACAATTCCGCAGTATACGCACGATCAATAGGATAGGTTGTTCCAGCAAGCGCAGCTGAACCTAAAGGCATACGGTTGACACGTTTACGGCAGTCGATTAAACGCTCAGAGTCACGCACCAACATTTCAAACCACGCCATCAAATGATGACCGAAAGTCACAGGTTGCGCAGTCTGTAAATGGGTAAAGCCTGGCATGATGGTGTCAGTATTGTTCGCTGCTAAGCCCAAGATGCCTTTTTGTAATTTTTCCAGTAAAGTCAAAATCGCATCAATTTCGTCACGTACATATAAACGGATGTCTGTGGCAACTTGGTCATTACGGCTACGACCGGTATGCAATTTTTTACCTGCAATCCCGATACGCTGAGTTAAACGAGATTCGATATTCATGTGCACATCTTCTAAATCAATGCGCCATTCAAATTGACCTGCTTCAATTTCAGCTTTAATTGTGTTTAAACCATTGATAATGTCATCACGTTCTTGTTCTGTAAGGACACCAACTTTTGCTAACATAGTCGCATGTGCGATCGAGCCAGCAATATCTTGTTTATAAAAGCGTTGGTCAAATTGAACTGATGCAGTAAATTCAGCAACAAAGGCATCAGTAGCTTCAGAGAAACGACCGCCCCACATGCCTGAAGTTTGGGCTTGTGACGGATTAGAGGAATTAGAAGATGTGGTCATATCGGCTCAGTAGGAAAAAAAGCAGTAGAACTAAACGCAGTATAACAAATTCAGCCTCACTTGCCGAAGTAAAGCGCAATCATTCATCAATAAAATCTGGGCGCGGTTTTTATCAGTCTTATTTTTTTAGCAAAATGGGGCACCGCAAGTATTTATTCGAATTATTTATCTCTAGCAATGTATTGGCTTTTTTATTGGCACTGGCCGAAGCACAATCATGGGGCAATTTAAATCTTTGGCATGTTTTAGAATATATTTTATATATTAATTGGATATTATTGGCCTTTGCAGCTTTTCAGGATGTATTTGAAAAAAGGCTCTCGCAATATACCTATTTATCTATTTCAATATTCAGTTTTATCCTTTTACAGGCGATTGTGTTGTGTACAACACTGGTTTTAAATATTATTCATTATTGGGGAACGCATTTTTCTTTACAAAATATTTCCATGCAAGACATTTCGCATAATCTTATTTTGCATGTCAGTTATGGGGTATTACTCGGCGCATTTTGTTTACGCTACTTGTATATCCGTGAACAAGCAGTATTGCAGCAAAACAGTGAATTGAATGCGCGTATTCAGGCTATGCAAGCACGTATTCATCCACATTTTTTATTTAATAGTTTAAATAGCGTGGTGAGTTTAATTGCGATTGATCCCGATAAAGCTGAACAAATGCTGATAGATTTATCCAAATTGTTTAGAGCCAGTTTTCAAGAATTAAAGCTCGTGACCTTAAAAGAAGAAATACAGTTATCTCAACAATATATTGCAATAGAGCAAATTCGTTTGGGAGATCGTTTAAATGTGGAATGGAATATTCAACAACCGCTGTTATTAGATCAGGTCAAAATTCCCTTATTAACCTTACAACCTTTAATTGAAAACAGTATTTTTCATGGGGTTGAGCAAAAGATTATCGATGCCAAGATCGGCATACTGGTTGAAATATTGCAAAATCAAGTCAACATAGTCATTACCAACCCATTTTTACAAGATAGAATAAAAGTACGAGAAGGGCATGGAATTGCTTTAGAAAATGTAAAACAGCGTCTAAAAGCACATTTTGGCGATTCTGTTTATTTTCGGAATTATGCAGGGAATGGATTATTTACAATGGTAATCCAATATCAGTATAAAAATAGATGATTGGGAAATTCATTAAAATAAAGACGATATATTTGGGTAAGGAGGAGCAATGGACATCCTGATTTGTGATGATGAACCGCTTGCAGTGGAACGCTTATCACGATTGGTGTCGCAACTTGGGCATCAGGTTATTGCAACAGCGCAACATGGTCAACAGGCATTGGAAATGGTTCAGCAGTTCGAGCCAGATGTGGTGTTGCTTGATATTCAAATGCCAGAAATGGATGGTTTAAGCTGTGCGCAGCATTTAGCACATTTTAATCCGACGCCAGCAATCGTATTTTGTACGGCATTTGATGAACATGCTTTGCAAGCCATTCAATCTCAAGCAAAAGGATATTTATTAAAACCAATTGCCAAGGATGATTTAGAAACGGTTTTGGAGAGTGTCACTAAACTGACTCAAGCTCAATTAACTCACCTAGAAAAAAAAGAACTCATGGAAGAAAAAGTGCAAAGACAGCAAATTGCTGCAAAAACCTATCGAGGTTTGGAGCTAATTCCTGTTGAAAATATTTACTATTTTTTAGCAGATCAAAAATATGTCACTGTACGCCATAAAAATGGCAGTGTGCTTATTGATGAAACGCTCAAAGATTTAGAAACAGAGTTCGCAGATCGATTTATTCGTATTCATCGTAATGCTTTAATTTCTCTAGATTATTTAGATGGGTTGGAAATGGTGTCCTCTGGGCAGTATCAGGTACGATGCCGCGAATTAGACGAGCGTTTGGCAGTCAGTCGTCGTCACTTACCGTTACTGCGCGAACGGATGCAGAATTTATAGTTTGATGGGAAGCTTAAATCATTTTGATAATTTACTTGCATTTTTACGATTGCAGAGTAAGTTTAGAGTGTTTAAAAGTTTGGCAAAGCTGAAATGATGAAAACCTTGAAAATAGCAACTCGCCAGAGCCCGCTCGCAATGTGGCAGGCTGAGCATATTCGTGATCGTTTAGAGCAATTACACGCGCATGTAAAAGTAGAATTGGTTACCTTTGTAACCCAAGGTGACAAAATTTTAGATACACCTTTGGCCAAAATTGGTGGTAAAGGCTTATTTGTCAAAGAATTAGAAGCTGCTTTAATGGATGGTCGTGCAGATCTAGCCGTTCATTCCATGAAAGATGTGCCGATGCAATTACCAGAAGGTTTGGAGCTTGCAGTAATTTGTGAGCGCGAAGACCCTTTTGATGCTTTTGTTTCTAACCATTACGCAAAGTTTGATGATTTACCACAAGGCGCAACACTTGGCACATCGAGCTTGCGCCGTAAATGTCAGATTTTAAAACAGCGCCCTGATTTAAATGTGATTGATTTACGTGGCAATGTTGGAACACGCTTATCCAAGCTGGATGCAGGTCAATATGATGCCATCATCCTTGCCAGTGCAGGCTTAAAACGCTTAGAACTCTCAGACCGTATTCGTCATACACTACCAGCAGAAATTAGCTTACCCGCGGTAGGCCAAGGTGCACTGGGTTTAGAGTGCCGCTCAGCTGATCAAGAGATTTTGGATTTAATCATGCCGTTAATGCATGTTGAAACCAATGCCTGTGTTCGTGCTGAACGTGCTTTTAATGCTTATCTAGAAGGTGGCTGCCAAGTGCCTATCGCAGGTTTTGCCACATTGAAGGATCAAACATTGTCTTTGGAAGGACGTGTAGGGAGTGCGGACGGCCAAACGCTATTATGTAGCCAAGTCAGTGGTACGCCAGATCAAGCAGAGCAGTTAGGTGTGCAACTTGCACAAAACCTACTTAAACAAGGTGCTGGAGAAATACTCAAAGCACTTTATCAAGCTTAGTTTTTAGGCTTCAATGCTATTTATTAATACGCGTCCCATTGATCGGGCTCAGCCATTAACCCAATGTCTGCGCCAGTCAGGTTTTGACGTGGTTGATCTACCATTATTGGCATTAACACCACGTCCATATAACAACACATTACAACAACTTTATTTACAGCTGTTATCGACTCAAATTATTGTTGTGGTCAGTCCTACAGCTGTGCAGATTGGTATGCAATATCTTCAGCAATCGGGTCTATCACTTGCACAGATCCAACATATTCAGTGGATTGCTGTAGGTAAAAAAACTGCGCAACGACTTTTAGATTATGGGGTGGAAAGCCATGTTCCTGCGGTGGAAACATCCGAAGGTATGCTAAGCTTAGCGCTGTTTAATCAGGTAAAAGAGCTCAAGAGAATTGCGTTTTGGCGTGGTGAAGGTGGGCGTCAATTTATGATGCAACAATGCCAAGCGCGTCATATTGATGTTTTAAACTTTGTTTTATATGACCGCGCATTTCCTCAACAAACTCAGGCAAAATTTTTAGATTTTGTGAGCAAAATTGAGCAATTTGAAAAGCCTTATTGGTGTTGTATCAGTAGTGAAGCCAGTTGGCACAATTGGCTGGCTTTGACCCGAGATCATCAAGAGATCGTGAGTGCTTGTCATTATTTAGTTTTGGGTGAGCGTTTGTATCAATTATTAAGACATGGTAAAAATGCAGCTCAGACCTGTTTGAATAGCACTCAAATTTCAAATTTGGCGCCAGAAACCATTCTACAAACCATAGTGCAGTTGCAAAGGAAGTTATGAAGAAGTTTATTTATGTCTTATTGTTGATCGCTTTAGGATGGCTCATTAAGTTGAGTTATAACTTCTATCATGTTTCACAACAGCTCAATGATATTCAACAAACACTGCATAAAAGTGAACAAAAGAATGCCAGTTTGAATGATCAATTGGTGGCAGTAAAACGACAAACAGATGAACCGACTCAAGAGGTGGCAAAGAAAACCGCTTCGATTCAAACGCCTATTGCTGGTATTCATCCTAGTGTAGTGGTTAAACAGCAACTAGAGTTGGTGCAATTTGCTATGCAACAACAACAGTTTGTGTATGCACTTGAGCATCTTACTCAGTTAAATCAATCTTTAGATCAGTATGCGTTGGCAGATGCAGTAAAACAAAGCCTACATCAAACCATTGCGCAAGATATACAGAGTATTCAACACTTTGTGATTGAACGAAATGCCCAGCGAGATCAACTAGAGGCTTTACTTAAACAAGTTAATCAAGCACTCATCACTGAATTGAAAAATAATCAACTGAAACCAGATCAAGATCAGTCGCAATACTTTTGGGAAAAATGGTTTCAAGTCGATATTGTTGAAACAAACACGCCAGCATTGGCAAGCCGTAAATTTATTTTAAAAGAAGTCCAATTAAGATTATTACTGGCGCAACAATTATTAGTCAAAGGGCAAACTGCTGAATATCAAGAGATGCTGAATCAAATGATTCAACAATTAGATATATTACCCGATGCTGCTAGTCAGAAGATTAAGCAAAAAATATTAAAAATGAAGCAAACATCGCAGCCACCGATTCCTAAGCTGAATAGCTTGGCTGTTTTGGGGTAGATCGATGAAACATATTTTTCTGATCTATGCCTTTATTAGCCTGATTATTCTGGCTGTACTGAGTGTACTGAGTTATACCGCAGGCTCGGGTTATGTCTATGTGCTCTGGCACAATATTCAAATTCAAACCAATTTATGGTTCTTAACCTTTGCTGGCGTTGGCATCAGTTTTTTGATGCATGTGGCATGGTATTTCCTCAATCGTTATATTCGCCGAGAAAAAAGAAAACTAGAACAAGTAGTGAGTTTTAGCACGTTGCACCCATTTGAACAGTTCGGTGTATTGTGGTTATTAGATGGTGAAGATGAACAAGAGCAGGTGATTCAAACGATTTTTGATCAATCTGGTTTATTAAAGCCGATTGTGCAATCCCGATTATTACTCAAACAACTGCATTATTCAGAAGCATTAAAGGCTTTAGAACACAGCTCTCCATCCGCTTTTGAATTGGCGGAAATCTTACGTATCGAAATTTATTTGGCCCAACAAGACAGTCAGCAAGCCCTCACCCATTTAGAGTTTTTAAATGGACATGAGCTTTCGCCGTGGCTGAATCAACTTTCAGAAAGTTATAAATTGTCCGTGCAAAAATTATGGGGACAATTCGCCCTACAATATCCGTGGCAATATTTACACTCAACTCAATTCGGACAATTAGAAACTGCGACTAAACAGCAATGGTTAATACAGCTTTTGGGTTGTTATGACCAAGCAAGTTTTGAAGATACTGAACTATTACAGCAAAAATTTTTAGAGATAGAGCCGCAACTCGATCAAATGCCTTATGAGACAAAAGTGCTTTGGCTAAAAATTATTACTCGCTTGCCTGAACTTGCTCAGCAACAACAGCAGCTGGTGATTCAAATACTTAATGAAAAATTTGACCAAGATGTGTTCCACTTATGGTTCCAGCAACAGTTGCTTAGACAGAATCCAGATTATGAGTATTTAGAGCAACAGATTATAAATCTTGAATCTAAATATATGAACATTCCTGTTTTTTGCTTTGCTAAATGGCATATATATATTGCAACACAGCGGGAATATGAAGCAGATCAACTTCTGTCATTATATCCAAATGATATTCTAATGAATTATTTAAGGATCAAGTCCACTTTAAATGGAAATGATGAATTAATTCAACAATTGAATTCAATTTTTGAAAAAGATAGCAATTATATTCAATTTAAAATTTGAGAACCCAGCATGAATCCATTGACACAATTCCCGATCGTTTATGAGCAAAAGGTTGCATGGGGCGATATGGACGCTTTTGGTCATGTAAATAATGTGATGTATTATCGTTATATTGAGAGTGCACGTATTGAATATTTTGATCGTTTAAATGTATTTGACCAAGATGTTTTAACTGTGGTTGCCTCCAGTCAATGCAAATATTTAAAACCTGTATTTTATCCTGATGTGCTACATATTGGTGCGCGGGTAGAAGAAATGAGAAATAGTGCTATACGCATGCATTATGTATTATTCAGTCAGCAACAACAGCAGATTGTGGCGGACGGAGAAGCAGTTATTGTTTTTGTCGATAAAGTAGCGATGAAAAAAGCATTAATTCCTCAACAGTTGCGAAAAATTATAATTGATTTAGAAGCTACAGTGCATAATGATTTGAAAAATACATAAAAATGTCTCAGTTATCATCATTATATTTAAAACATAAGACAGCATATTCTTTTGCATTCACTTTATTTTGATGTTAAAAATAAGCGCTTTGAGGTAATTATAATAATCTTTTTGTTGTTTTATGTGTTTATTGGGGAATATATGTATTGCTTATTGGAATAAATGAAAATACTATTGCTATGAAGTTATTTTAAATAAGTATTAAGAAATTTACGTGGAGAGTTAATGATGCCTGATATTAGTAATTTATCGGTTGAAGAGTTAAGAAAGTTAACAGCTGAAGCAGAAGCTTTAATTGAAAGTAAAAAAGACCAAGCAGTTGAAGATGCCTATAATAAAATTATTGAAATTGCGCAATCTGCTGGTTTAACTTTAGAACAGTTTATTGAATACGGCGCGCAAAAGCGTAAAAAGACAACGCGTAAAGCTGTTGAGCCGCGTTACCGCAATAAAAAAGATACTTCTGAAACTTGGACTGGACGCGGTAAACAACCACGTTGGTTGGTTGCAGAAATCGAAAAAGGTGCAAAATTAGAAGATTTCTTGATCTAATCTTCATCTAAGTGTCATTCAAAGACCTTAAAATCAAAGAACCAAGCAAATCTGCTTGGTTTTTTTATACGAGTGAATTGGCGTTATGCAAAAATTATGCATAATGTATAAACAAGAGGGCATCATCTTGCATGGAAGAATAAATGAATGATGGTAAAGATGAATGAATAAAAAATCAAAACAGATCACGTGGTGGATTACTGGAGTTGTCGCTTTTTTAATTTTTGTACTTTTGCAAGTCCCTGCAACATGGCTGATTTCTAAATTTTATAAGAACAATCAAACCTTACAAAATGTCAGTGGAAATATTTGGCAAGGGCAAGCAGATTGGCGCAAGGGTAATTTACGTGGTTCCGTTTCGTGGAGAACACGCCCGTGGGATCTGATTTTATTACGTGTGGGCGCAAATGTTGAAGTGCATAGTGGGCAAACTCAGCTCAATGGGGTTGTCGGCTATGGTCTTGGTAAAAAAATAATTATTAATCAGATGCAAGGTCAGATTGCACCAGAAACTTTAAAGAATATTGCAAATTGGCAGTGGCCAGCGAATGCAATTCAAATTTCAGATATGACCCTACGTTTTAAAAAAGACACTGGATTTAGTGATGTCGATGGTCAATTGCATTGGGGTGGTGGTGAGCTTCGTTATACTTTTGGACAGCGTCAAGATCAAATGAATATCCCGTCTTTAAATGCACAACTTAAAGATGAAGCGGGTAAACTGATTTTGGATATACAAGATCAACGTAGCCAGAAGATGGCCAATATCAGCATAGATCCAACCATGATGTTAGATGTGCAATTAACCCAACGCATGTTACTCAATGTGCCTTCCTATGATGGAAAGGCTGGTTTAGATACTTTTGTGATTAGTTCTAGACAACCACTCATTCAAGGTGGTTTCTAATGAATATAAAAGAACGCTTTGAAAATATTTCTTGGAAAAAAACAGAGCACCTTGCACCTGTTGTTTTATTTCTTTTAATTTTAGCATTGTGCTGGAAACTGGCTTCGATTTTTTGGTGGGTGGTTGCACCGCCACAAGTCATGCAACCAGAGCAAGTGAGTCTAGGTTCACAACAAATCCAAGTGCCCAATATTTCAAGCTTTTCATTGTTTGAGGAAGTGGGTTCTAGTGCGACTGCAGATGACAGTATTCCGATGGTCTTGCAAGGTGTAGTCGTGAGTTATCCTGCGCGTTTCTCTTCAGCGGTGATTAAAGTCAAAGAAACAGCAGATCGTTATGCGGTGGGTGATCCAATTGAGGGTACCAGTTATCAGTTATCCGAAGTATATTGGGATCATATTGTTTTAAGTCAAAATGGAAATAACAGTAAAGAGTTACGTTTTACCGGGCTGGATAGTTTGTATCAGCCTATGCCAGGGCAATCTACAGATCAAAATACCAGCCCGCCAGCAAGTAATCCTGTGCCATCGCCACAACAAAATTCAAGCCAAAATGCTTTAGGGCAGGCGATTGAGAAGATGAATGAAAATCGGGACGAATACCTAAAGAACATGGGGGTTAACGCAAGTGGCGGTCAAGGCTATGAAGTGACAGATCAGACCCCCGCAGCGCTCCGAAATAAACTGGGATTAAGATCTGGAGATCGTATTCTTTCACTCAATGGACAATCAGTAGGTCAAGGACAGAGTGATGTTCAGCTGCTAGAACAAGCAAAGCGTGATGGCAAAGTAAAAATTGAAATTAAGCGTGGTGATCAGGTGATGACCATTCAGCAAAGTTTGTAAGTGGCTAGGACTACAAATAAAATTAGGATAGATAATAAGTTATGGCTTTTTTGAATCACAATCGACCACTTTGGGCTTTAGTTGCAGCGGCACCAATGATGGTTGCGGTCAGTACAGCAGCACATGCACAGACGTGGAAAATTAACTTACGCGATGCTGATCTCACGGCTTTTATCAACGAAGTTGCAGATATTACGGGCAAAAATTTTGCGGTCGATCCCCGTGTACGTGGCAATGTCACGGTTATTTCAAATAAACCTCTAAATAAAAATGAAGTTTATGACCTATTTTTAGGGGTGCTGAATGTCAATGGTGTGGTGGCTATTCCATCGGGGAATACCATTCGCTTGGTACCAGACAGTAATGTAAAAAACTCGGGTGTACCTTATGACCCACGCAATAATGCACGTGGTGATCAGGTTGTAACACGGGTGATCTGGTTGGAAAATACCAACCCCAATGATTTGATCCCAGCATTACGTCCTTTAATGCCACAATTTGCACATTTGGCGGCAATACAAGGCACCAATGCGTTAATTGTGTCTGATCGTGCAGCGAATATTTATCAACTTGAAACCATTATTCGCAACTTAGATGGTACTGGGCAAAATGATATTGAAGCTGTTCCTTTACAACAGAGTCAAGCTGAAGAGATCATTAAGCAATTGGATGCCATGAGTTCGACAGGCGCATCGAAAGACTTTGCTGGGGCAAGGGTTCGTATTATTGCTGATGCACGGACCAACCGTATTTTGATTAAAGGGGATACAGGTACGCGTAAACGTATCCGCAATATGATTGAAATGTTGGATGTACCTTCTGCGGATCGTTTAGGTGGTCTTAAAGTCTTTAAATTAAAATATGCCAGTGCAAAGAATTTATCTGAAATTTTACAAGGTTTGGTTACTGGTCAGGCAGTCAATTCTAGTTCAAATAATTCTTCTAATAGTAGTTCTAACAACAGCAATAGCAACAGTTTTAACAATAATAACAATTCATCATCGAATACCGGCTCAAGCACTGGAAGCAGTATTTCAACACCAGCAATTAATTTAAACAGCAACTCAAATAACAATAATCAAAATAATATCACCAGTTTTAATGCCAATGGTGTGAGCATTATTGCAGATGGTGCTCAAAATGCGTTGGTGGTTAAAGCTGAACCACAACTGATGCGCGAAATAGAAGCGGCGATCCAACAGCTCGATGTCCGTCGTCAACAAGTATTGATTGAAGCGACGATTATTGAGGTTGAGGGTAATGATACTGATCAACTCGGTGTGCAATGGGCAATGGGTGATCTAAGTAGTGGTGTGGGTGTTGTCAATTTTTCAAATGTGGGTACAAGTTTATCTAAATTGGCAGCAGGCTATCTGTCAGGTGGGGCGGCTGGTTTAGGTAGCGCTGTTGGTGCAGGTACATCTCTGATTTTAGGGGATTATAGAGAAGGTGCTGATGGTTCTCGTAAATTATATGGTGCAGTGATTCAGGCTTTAAAAGCCAACACCAAGTCAAATTTATTATCTACGCCATCGATTGTCACAATGGATAATGAAGAAGCGTATATTGTGGTTGGGCAAAACGTTCCATTTGTTACAGGCTCAGTCAGTACCGGGACAGGGGGTACTGTCAATCCATATACCTCAATTGAACGTAAGGATGTGGGGGTGACCTTAAAGGTAATTCCGCATATTGGTGAGGGTGGTTCGATTCGTTTAGAGGTAGAACAAGAAGTCTCTGCGGTTGCTGAAAATAAAGGACAGGCAACAGATTTGGTCACCAGTAAACGCTCGATCAAGACCTCTGTGCTTGCAGATCATGGGCAAACCGTGGTGTTAGGTGGATTGATTTCAGATGATACAGCTCATACGCGTCAGTCTGTACCCTTCTTGGGTGATATCCCGGGCTTAGGCCGTTTATTTAGAGCGGAAGGCAAATCGAATGCTAAACGTAACTTATTGGTGTTTATCCATCCAACGATAATTGGTGATAACGCTGATATACGCCGTGTATCTCAACAACGTTATGATCAGCTGTATAGTCTGCAATTGGCGATGGATAAAGATGGTAACTTTGCCAAACTCCCAGCCAATGTGGATGATGTTTTTCAGCAACGACTACCGATCAGCTCAACACCAAGTTCGCAGCCTAAGCTGGTACAACCGCAACCGACAGCACAACCATCAAGTCAGTATCAAAAAGTGCCTACAGGTGCCAAGACAAGTGCAGTACAAGGCAATGCAGTGACTACACCCGTTGCAGAGGAGCCAAATGATATCCGTAAGCAGTAGCATTGTGGGCTTCGCGTAACAAGTGCTTCTAATCGCATGCTTTATTTGATATTTAAAATAGCTTGTTAAAGTATTGTGGTGTGTTCTGTTGTGGCGTGGACAACATAAAGCTTGGTTTTGCGCTGATTTAGCACTGTAGAAATGTCATGCTAAGATAGACTTGAATTAGAATGGGAAGATAATCATGACTTGGAAATTACAAGCAATTACAGGTGAGTTAGAAGGGCAGGAAGTCACGATTGACCGTGATATGCTGGTTGGACGCCATCAAGATGCAGACCTGTTATTACAAGCTGCGGAAATTTCACGTCGCCATGCTGCATTCTTATTAAAAGAAGATGCGCTTTGGGTTCAAGATCTAAAGTCATCCAATGGTACTTTTGTGAATGATATCCGTATCGATCAAGATAAATTGTTGATGGATGGTGATATTGTTCAATTTGCCAGTGTTAAATTTAATGTACTTGCACCAGTAAAACCTGTTGTTTTGCAAACTGAACAGGCAGCGCCTGAGGTCGAAGTTCAACCGGTTGTAGTTCCAGTAGAAACGCCAGTTCAACAACCTGCTGAGGCTGTGGCGACTGCTGAAATTAAACCAGCTGCCCCAGTAGAACGTACAGTGGCAGATCAGATGAATGAACAGGGCATGCCTGAGCTTTCAGAACGAGATAGCAGTGTGCAAATCAACCGTGAAGGTATGCCGTCTGGTGTAGCAATCCCTAAACCTGCGCCAATTCCAGAAGGTGTGGATATTCATGCGGCTACACAGCCAAAAGTAGAGCAGGTCAAAGCACCTGAGATTGTTGCAGAAGAACATGTCGAAACCCAGAAAAATGCAAAGTTAGGTTTGGCAACTCTGGTGATTTTGATCATTTTGGCAATTATTGCATGGCTATTGTTTAAATAATTTGCGAATGCGCTACACTCAAGGCATGCAATCGCATGCCTTTGTTTTTTGTATTTTGGTTTTTAAAATTAAAACTCGATTTAGGTGTAAATCATGAATGTGGCAAAGCTAGACCAACGCGAACTGATTTTATTTGATTTGGATGGGACCTTGGTTGATTCAGCATTTGATTTATATCGTGCCATGAACTTAAGTCTAGCGCGTTTGAACTTACCCCAAGTCACTGAACAACAGGTTCGGGTTTGGATTGGTAAAGGCACCTCATTATTTTGTGAAAGTACATTGAAGTATTTAAAGGGTGAAGTGGATCTAGTACTGCATCAACAGCTTTTGGATACATTCTTGGAAATTTACAATGCAGAGCCTTGTGTTGATACCAAACCATTCTCTGGAATTTTAGAATTTTTAGAGTGGGGAATTGAAAACAATAAGAAATTGATTTGTGTGACCAATAAACCAGAACAGCCGGCACGAAAAATTCTAGAAGAATTGCAAATGGATCACTATTTTGTCGATGTAATAGGTGGTGATCGTTTTGAAGTGCGTAAACCACATCCAAAACCATTGTTGTATTGTGTTGAAACTTATCAGTCATCAACGGACAAAACCTTGATGATTGGCGATTCAAGTAATGATGTCGAGGCTGCACGCCGTGCAGAGGTTGATTGTATTGTGGTCAGCTATGGTTATAATCACGGTGAAGATATTCAACTCTGTCAGCCACAACAAGTGGTGGATGATTTAACAGAGCTTTTGGCTTAACACCTGTATATTTAAATTGTTGCGGAAAAAGGGAAGAGGAATGAATAGCAAACGCACTTTTCGATGGCGTCACTAAGTGAAATGCAGAGACATCCATACTTAGTATTATCGAAAATAGAGAGAATTCCTGATGACAACCTTAGCGCAATTTGAACAACTAAAATCAGCGGGTTATAACCTTATCCCTGTATATCGCCAACGCTTAGCCGATACAGATACGCCATTGTCTGTATTTGCACGGTTAAAACAGCATCAACAAGCTTATCTTTTTGAATCTGTCGAAGGTGGCGAAAACTGGGCAAGATATTCAATTATTGGACTGGGTGAATCAATCGTATTTTCCTGTAATGCAGGACAGCTCACGATCAAATCGGTAGATGGCTCGATAGATACCCAGCCATGTGCAGATCCCTTTCAATATATCCGTGATTTTCAAGCGCAGTTTAAAGTACCCACCCAACAAGATTTACCCGCACTGCCTAATTTTACTGGCGGCTTGGTGGGCTACTTTGGTTATGACGCAGTACGTTATATTGAGCCAAGGTTAAAGAATGTGCCTGAGGCGGATCCCGTTGGACTGCCAGACTTATGGATGATGTTGTCTAAAACCGTCATTGTATTTGATAACTTAAAAGATACTTTGTTTTTAATCGTACATGCAGATGTTAATGATACAGAGGCTTATGCCAAGGCTCAGCAACAGCTGGATGAGATTGAGACATTATTGGCTATGCCAATCAGCTTGGTTGCTAAAAAACATACCGCTCCGCATTTTGAGTCACTGACTGGGCATGACAAATTCCTTGAGTCAATTGAGAAAGTTAAAGAATACATCCGTGCTGGTGATGTGATGCAAGTTGTTCCTGGGCATCGTATGGTGTCGGATTTTGATGGTGAGCCTTTACAGGTTTATCGCGCATTACGACATCTCAATCCATCACCGTATTTATTTTTGGTACAAGGGCAGACCCTTTTAGATCAAAAGCCGTTCCATATCGTAGGTTCTTCACCGGAAATTCTTTCTCGACTCGAAAATGGGATCGCGACTGTACGTCCGCTTGCAGGTACACGTCCACGAGGAAAAACCAAAGAAGAAGATTTGGCGCTTGAAAAAGATTTGCTTTCTGATGAAAAAGAGATTGCGGAACATTTAATGCTGATTGATTTAGGTCGTAATGATGTGGGGCGTGTCTCGAAAATCGGTAAAGTGCAAGTGACTGATCAAATGGTGATCGAGCGTTATTCACATGTCATGCATATTGTTTCCAATGTACAAGGTGAAGTGTTGGATGATGTCGATGCTTTGGATGTTTTTAAGGCAACTTTTCCAGCAGGCACGCTTTCAGGTGCCCCAAAGATTCGTGCAATGGAAATTATTGACGAAGTTGAGCCGGTAAAACGTGGAATTTTTGGTGGTGCTGTGGGTTATTTGGGCTGGCATGGCGAAATGGACATGTCGATTGCGATCAGAACCTGTGTTATTCGTGAAAATAAGGTCTATGTACAGGCTGGTGCAGGGTTGGTTGTCGACTCAAATCCTGAATCAGAGTGGAATGAAACCCAAATAAAAGCTCGCGCAGTGATCAAAGCGGTTGAATTATCGTCAAACGGATTGATTTTATGAGTTTTTGAGGTTTTTTTTGCAAAAAACACTTGCAAGGATTCTGAGTTTTGCTAAACTGCACACCGTTCCGATACGAAACGTACGAAACACTAAGAAACGCCGGCATAGCTCAGTTGGTAGAGCAACTGACTTGTAATCAGTAGGTCCACAGTTCGAATCCGTGTGCCGGCACCATCTTAAGGTTTTGTGTTATAATGTTGAAGAACGACACTGAAAGTAAGTGTAAAGGTGAGATTCCCGAGCGGTCAAAGGGAGCAGACTGTAACTCTGCCACGAAAGTTTCGAAGGTTCGAATCCTTCTCTCACCACCATTACTTCGATAAGTGGTAATTACCAACATTAAGCGGGAGTAGCTCAGTTGGTAGAGCGGTAGCCTTCCAAGCTACATGTCGCGAGTTCGACCCTCGTCTCCCGCTCCATCGAAGATGATGCTCTTATAGCTCAGTGGTAGAGCACTCCCTTGGTAAGGGAGAGGTCTCGAGTTCAAATCTCGATAAGAGCTCCAGATACAATTTGGTAGATTATTCTACACCAGTTTCTCAAAAGCAGGCTTATTAGTCTGCTTTTCAAGTATTAGGTGTCTAGTTTTTTAGACGATTGTCGATGCTGAGTTGTTTAACTCGTGTTCGACATAAACGAGGAAGAGCAAATGGCTAAGGCTAAGTTTGAACGTAATAAGCCACACGTAAACGTGGGTACAATTGGTCACGTCGACCATGGTAAAACAACTTTAACTGCTGCAATTGCAACAATTTGTGCAAAAACTTACGGCGGTGAAGCTAAAGACTACGCAGCAATCGATTCTGCACCAGAAGAAAAAGCACGTGGTATTACAATTAATACTTCACACGTAGAATACGATTCTCCAATTCGTCACTACGCTCACGTAGACTGCCCAGGTCACGCCGATTATGTTAAAAACATGATCACTGGTGCTGCTCAGATGGACGGTGCGATCCTTGTATGTGCTGCGACTGATGGTCCAATGCCACAAACTCGTGAACACATCCTTCTTTCTCGCCAAGTAGGTGTACCTTATATTCTTGTATTCCTTAACAAGTGTGACCTTGTTGATGATGAAGAATTACTTGAATTGGTAGAAATGGAAGTTCGTGAACTTCTTTCTACTTATGACTTCCCTGGTGATGATACACCTATCATCCGTGGTTCAGCACTTGCTGCACTGAATGGTGATGCTGGTCAATATGGCGAATCAGCTGTACTTTCACTTGTTGAAGCGCTTGATTCTTATATTCCAGAACCAGAACGTGCTATCGATAAAGCATTCTTGATGCCAATCGAAGATGTATTCTCTATTTCTGGTCGTGGTACAGTGGTAACAGGTCGTGTAGAATCTGGTATCGTTAAAGTCGGCGAAGAAGTTGAAATCGTTGGTATCAAAGATACAGTTAAAACAACTGTAACTGGCGTAGAAATGTTCCGTAAACTTCTTGACGAAGGTCGTGCGGGCGAGAACTGTGGTGTTCTTTTACGTGGTACTAAGCGTGAAGACGTACAACGTGGTCAAGTACTTGCTAAACCAGGTACAATCAAGCCGCACACTAAATTCGACGCAGAAGTATATGTACTTTCTAAAGAAGAAGGTGGTCGTCATACTCCGTTCCTTAACGGTTACCGTCCACAGTTCTACTTCCGTACAACTGACGTAACTGGCGCAATCCAATTACAAGACGGCGTTGAAATGGTTATGCCAGGTGACAACGTTGAAATGTCAGTAGAACTAATCCACCCAATCGCAATGGACCCAGGTCTACGTTTTGCGATCCGTGAAGGTGGTCGTACAGTTGGTGCTGGTGTAGTTGCTAAAGTAACTGCATAACCGCTAATATGTTTGTTCTAACCGAGAGTTTAGGCTCTCGGTTTGTTTATAGGTCAGTAGTTCAATTGGTAGAGCGTCGGTCTCCAAAACCGAATGTTGGGGGTTCGAGTCCCTCCTGACCTGCCATTTTTTAAATAAAAAACTTGATGTCGGCTAAACTGGTCATATAATAAGTCGCGAAACCTACGACGAGTACAAAAATGTCGAATGATAAATCACGTGACGCAATGGGCGGCGCGGCAATTCCTCAAAGCAACAATTCTGCTGAAATGGTGAAGACAAGTTCTCCATTTGATTTTATTTTGTGGATCATAGCATTGGCTTTATTTGGCGGTGCGTTGATGACAAATCAATATCTTCCAGCGTATTGGGCACCTGCAAATAGTGTCTGGGTGCGTATTGGGGTAATTTTAGCTTGTGTCATCGTAGCTTTAGGTTTATTATACGCCACCCATCAAGGCAAAGGCTTTGTTCGTTTGCTTAAAGACTCTCGTATCGAATTGCGTCGAGTTACATGGCCTACGAAACATGAAACAGTAACCACTTCATGGCAAGTTCTCCTCGTTGTTGTAGTTGCCGCAATTATTTTGTGGTGTTTTGACTATATCATCGGTTGGTTTATGAAGTTTATTATCGGGTAAGAGAGCTATGAAACGTTGGTACATTATTCATGCCTATTCAGGTTATGAAAAACAAGTGATGCGTTCACTTAATGATCGAATCCAGCGTAGCGCTGTTGCTGATAGTTTTGGTGAAGTCCTTGTTCCTACCGAAGAAGTGGTAGAGATGAAGGATGGTAAGAAACGTAAATCAGAGCGTAAATTCTTTCCTGGCTATGTGTTAGTCGAAATGGAAATGAATGATGAAACTTGGCACATTGTTAAAGAATGTCCAAAAGTATTAGGTTTCATCGGTGGTACAGCTGAAAAGCCAGCACCAATTACGCAAAAAGAAGCTGATGCGATTCTTGCACGTGTACACAATAAAGGTGAAGCACCTCGTCCTAAGACGATGTTTGAGCCGGGTGAAGAATTACTTGTTACTGACGGTCCATTCACAGACTTTAAAGGTGTGGTGGAAGAAGTTCAGTACGAAAAATCACGTTTAACGTTGACGATTAATGTATTTAATCGACCAACTCAAGTTGAATTGGAATTTCGCCAAGTCGAAAAAACAATTTAATTTGCACTGTTTGAAAGCGCCCGATTTGTTATGGATCGGGCATTGTTGTTGTAACGGTATCGTTACTTGAAATGTTGGGGAGCTCTAAAAGGCGTTTGTACCCAGAGGTAATTTGAAATGGCTAAGAAGATTGACGGCTATATCAAGCTGCAAGTTCCAGCTGGTAAAGCGAATCCATCTCCACCGATTGGTCCTGCACTAGGTCAACGTGGTGTTAACATCATGGCATTCTGTAAAGAATTCAATGCTGCTACACAAAAAGTTGAACAAGGTCTTCCAATTCCTGTAGTGATCACTGTGTACAACGATAAGTCGTTCACATTCATCATGAAAACTCCACCTGCTGCGATTCTTCTTAAGAAAGCTGCTGGTATCCAAAAGGGTTCTGCTGTACCAAACAAAACTAAAGTTGGTAAGTTGACTCGCGCTCAGTTAGAAGAAATTGCGACTACTAAAGAACCAGATTTAACTGGTGCTGATTTAGACGCACGTGTACGTACCATTGCTGGTTCTGCGCGTTCTATGGGCTTGGAAGTGGAGCTATAAGACATGGCAAAGTTAACTAAACGTCAAAAAGCCATTGCTGCAGCTATTGAAGCAAACAAAGTTTACACTTTGGAAGAAGCAGTACAAGTTCTTAGCAGCCTACCTGCTGCAAAATTCAAAGAATCTTTGGATGTTGCGGTAAACCTAGGTGTTGATCCTCGTAAATCTGACCAAGTTGTTCGTGGCGCGACTACACTTCCTGCAGGTACTGGTAAAACTGTACGTGTTGCTGTGTTTGCTCAAGGCGCTGCTGCTGAAGCTGCTAAAGCTGAAGGCGCGGACATCGTTGGTTTTGATGATCTTGCTGAAAGCATTCAAGCGGGTAACTTAGACTTCGACGTTGTGATTGCTGCTCCAGATGCAATGCGTGTTGTTGGTAAGTTAGGTACGATCCTTGGTCCACGTGGCTTAATGCCAAACCCTAAAGTGGGTACTGTAACTCCTGACGTAGCAACTGCAGTTAAAAATGCAAAAGCTGGTCAAGCACGTTACCGTGTAGACAAAGCGGGTATCATCCACGCTGCGATCGGTCAAGTAGGTTTCACTGCTGAAGCTGTTCGTTCAAACGTTGAAGCGCTTATCGCTGACCTTAAGAAAGCAAAACCTGCGACTTCTAAAGGTATCTACATCCAAAAGATCACTTTGAGCTCAACTATGGGTCCTGGTCTTGTTGTTGATGTACAAAACGTTTCTAAATAATTATTTTTCAATAATTATATTGCGATAAAAGAATTTTAAAGTCCTGAGTAAAATTTGAAGTGTTACTTCAAATTTTACGCAAGAAAGAGTGATGACTTCTATTGAGGTTGAGCTTTTCTTCTTGTGGATTGATAAAGCATTGCTTTGTTGATCATCAGGCGGACTTTGAATTGATAGATGTAAATTTATCAGCGTCAAAGACCTCAGGCGAGGGGAGTCTTCGGATTCGCTTCTTAAAATACCAGTCTGAGTAGACGCGGTGGTGTGATTGATTCCTCCTCCGCGTGTAAGTCAAGAGATTGATTTACGAATTGGGAGTGCAGTCCGTGGATTGCATAAATCACCGTTAGGAGGTTTTACAATGGCTCTTCTTATCGAAGACAAAAAACAGATCGTTGCGGAAGTAAATGAAGTTGCTTCTACCGCGTTTGCTGCTGTTGTTGCTGACTACCAAGGTTTAACAGTTGAACAATTGACTACACTTCGTGTTGAAGCTCGTAAGTTAGGTGTTAAGACACGTATCGTGCGTAACACTTTGGCTAAACGTGCTTTCGAAGGTACTCAATTTGATATCTTAGACGAAAACCTTGTTGGTCCAACTATTCTAGCTTTTTCAACTTCTGAAGATGACATGGGCGCAGCTGCTCGCTTGTTTGAAGAATTTGCTAAAACTAACAAAGCATTTGAACTTAAAGCTGCTGCATTTGACGGCAAACTTTATCAAGGTGCTGACGTTAGCGTTATCGCGAATCTTCCGAACCAAGAAAAAGCACTTACTATGCTTGCCAATGTTCTTCAAGCTCCTATTTCGAAATTGGGTCGCCTTATTACAGCGCTCAAAGAGAAAAACGAGTCAGAAGCTGCATAAGCTTAATAAATTTCACACACCATTCAATATCCATTTGGAGTTATTCTCATGGCTTTAACTAACGAAGAAATCTTAAACGCAGTTGCTGAAAAAACTGTTCTTGAACTTGTTGAACTTATCTCTGCTTTCGAAGAGAAATTCAACGTATCAGCTGCTGCTGTAGCTGTAGCTGCAGGTCCTGCTGCTGCTGTTGCTGAAGAGCAATCAGAATTCAATGTTGAATTGACTTCTTTCGGTGCTAACAAAGTTGCTGTAATTAAAGCAGTACGTGAAGTTACTGGTCTTGGCTTGAAAGAAGCTAAAGACTTAGTAGAAGGCGCTCCTTCAAATCTTAAAGAAGGCGTTTCTAAAGAAGAAGCTGAAGAACTTAAGAAAAAACTTGAAGAAACTGGTGCTACAGTTACTGTTAAGTAATTTCGCTAGGGGTCGAATTTTAATTTGACCCCAAAAATTGGCTGATGGCTCTTGGGTCATCAGCCTTTTTGCGTTACAATAATCGGCTCGATTTTAGATTGATTGGTAGAAAAACCATCAATTTTAAAAATAAATAAACACAATCAAACGCTTACCAATATTTTTCCATTTTAAAAATATTGCTAAGCGTTTTGTACCACTGAAATTTGCAGCATTTGTATAAAAGTGGTGGTCATATCGACCTGCGTAATTCCTTCTAAGTTCGTTCTGCAGGCGGACTTAGTTTACTTTCCGAGGACTCCAGATGGCATACTCATATACCGAAAAGAAACGGATCCGTAAGAATTTTGGTAAATTGCCCCAAGTCATGCATGCTCCGTACCTGCTCTCGATTCAAGTCGACTCGTACAGAACATTCTTGCAAGACGGCAAAACACCAAAAAATCGCGAAGATATCGGTCTCCAAGCTGCATTTCGTTCAGTTTTTCCTATTGAAAGTTATTCGGGCAATGCTGCTTTAGAATTCGTTGAGTATAGTCTTGGTAAACCAGAGTTTGATGTTCGCGAATGTATTCTTCGTGGCTCAACCTTTGCGGCACCAATGCGCGTTAAAATTCGTTTGATCATCAAAGATCGTGAAACGAAATCTATTAAAGACGTACGTGAACAAGAAGTGTACATGGGTGAAATGCCACTCATGACTGAGAATGGTACCTTTGTCATCAATGGTACTGAGCGTGTAATCGTATCTCAATTACACCGTTCACCAGGCGTATTCTTTGACCATGATAAAGGTAAAACGCATT
This sequence comes from Acinetobacter sp. NyZ410, assembly GCF_022828975.1. NCBI lineage: Bacteria > Pseudomonadati > Pseudomonadota > Gammaproteobacteria > Moraxellales > Moraxellaceae > Acinetobacter > Acinetobacter sp. NyZ410. The sequence goes on from NZ_CP094620.1 coordinate 264,452, forward strand.
CAAGCGGTAAAGTGCTTTATTCAGCACGTATTATTCCTTATCGTGGTTCATGGTTAGATTTTGAGTTTGATGCTAAAGATTTAGTCTTTGTACGTATTGACCGTCGTCGTAAATTGCTTGCGACTGTTGTGTTACGTGCATTGAGCTATAGCAATGAACAAATTCTGAATATGTTCTACGAAAAAGTACCTGTATATCTTGATATGGGTAGCTATCAGATTGACCTTGTGCCTGAACGTCTTCGTGGTGAAATGGCTCAATTTGATATCGTGGACAATGATGGTAAAGCCATTGTTGAACAAGGTAAACGTATTAATGCTCGCCATGTACGTCAAATGGAAGCTGCTGGTTTAACTAAACTTCCAGTTCCAGATGAATATTTGTATGAGCGTATTACTGCTGAAGATATCGTACTTAAAGACGGTGAAGTAATTACTGCTAACACTGTATTAAGTCATGAGATTTTGGTCAGAATTGCTGAAGGTGGTATTAAACAATTTAATATCCTGTTCACCAATGACATCGATCGTGGTTCTTTTGTTGCTGACACCTTACGTGCAGATACAACATCTGGTCGTGAAGAAGCACTTGTAGAAATCTACAAAGTGATGCGTCCAGGTGAGCCACCAACGAAAGAAGCGGCTGAAAACTTATTCAATAACTTATTCTTCTCTACAGAGCGTTATGATTTATCGCCTGTGGGTCGTATGAAGTTTAACCGTCGTTTGGGTCGTCCTTACGAAGTAGGTACAGATCAGAAGTCTCGTGAAGTAGAAGGTATTCTTTCTAACGATGACATCATTGATGTACTGAAAACACTGGTAGAAATTCGTAACGGTAAAGGTGAAGTCGACGATATCGATCACTTGGGTAACCGTCGCGTACGTTCTGTTGGTGAAATGACAGAAAACCAATTCCGTGTTGGTTTAGTTCGTGTTGAACGTGCTGTTAAAGAGCGTTTAAACCAAGCTGAAACAGATAACTTGTCTCCACAAGATTTGATCAATGCGAAACCAGTTGCTGCTGCAATCAAAGAATTCTTTGGTTCAAGCCAATTGTCACAGTTTATGGATCAAAACAACCCGTTGTCAGAAATTACACACAAACGTCGTGTATCTGCGCTTGGGCCTGGTGGTTTGACACGTGAACGTGCGGGCTTTGAAGTACGTGACGTACATCAAACTCACTATGGCCGTGTATGTCCAATTGAAACTCCTGAAGGACCAAACATTGGTTTGATCAACTCGCTTTCTGTTTATGCAAAAGCGAACAACTTCGGTTTCTTGGAAACACCATACCGTCGCGTTGTTGATGGTCGTGTAACAGATGATGTTGAATATTTATCTGCAATTGAAGAAGTAGGTACTGTTATTGCACAGGCCGATTCTGCATTGGATAAAGATGGACATTTAACAGAAGACTTCGTTTCAGTACGTCACCAAGGTGACTTCGTTCGTATGCCACCTGAAAAAGTGACGCATATGGATGTATCTGCTCAACAGGTTGTATCTGTCGCAGCATCACTTATTCCATTCCTTGAACACGATGATGCCAACCGTGCATTGATGGGTTCAAACATGCAACGTCAGGCTGTTCCTACTTTGCTTGCTGATAAACCACTTGTGGGTACCGGCATGGAAGCAAATGTAGCGCACGACTCTGGTGTATGTGTGATCGCGAAACGTGGCGGACGCATTGAGTTTGTAGATGCATCACGTGTGGTTATTCGTGTCAACGAAGATGAAATGATCGCGGGTGAAGCAGGTGTAGATATCTACAACTTGATCAAATACACGCGTTCAAACCAAAACACATGTATTAACCAAAAAGTGCTTGTGAGCATGGGCGATAAAGTCGGCCGTGGTGACGTTCTTGCTGATGGTCCATCAACTGATGGTGGTGAATTAGCATTGGGTCAGAACATGCGTGTCGCGTTCATGACTTGGAACGGTTATAACTACGAAGACTCGATTTTATTATCTGAACGCGTGCTTCAAGAAGATCGTTTAACGTCAATTCATATTCAAGAATTATCATGTGTTGCGCGTGATACGAAGTTAGGTGCGGAAGAAATCACTGCCGATATTCCTAACGTAGGTGAAGCAGCGTTATCTAAACTTGATGAATCAGGTATTGTTTATATCGGTGCTGAAGTTGCAGCGGGTGATATTCTTGTTGGTAAAGTGACACCTAAAGGTGAAACACAATTAACCCCTGAAGAAAAATTACTTCGTGCAATCTTTGGTGAGAAAGCGGCAGACGTTAAAGATTCATCTTTACGTGTTTCTTCAAGCGTTAAAGGTACAGTCATCGACGTTCAAGTGTTTACACGTGACGGTATCGAGAAAGATGAACGTGCTCAAGCGATTGAGAAAGCGCAACTTGATGCTTACCGTAAAGACTTGAAAGAAGAATTCAAAATCTTCGAAGAAGCTGCTCGTGAACGTATTATCCGTTTGTTAAAAGGCCAAGAGTCGAATGGCGGCGGTACGACCAAGCGCGGCGATAAGCTATCTGAAGATGTATTGTCTGGTTTAGAGCTTGTTGATCTTTTAGAAGTTCAACCAACAGACGAAGGCATCGCTGAACGCTTAACTCAAATTCAAGTGTTCTTGAAAGAGAAGAGCTACGAGATTGATGAGAAATTTGCTGAGAAAAAACGCAAACTTTCTACAGGTGATGAGCTTACAACAGGTGTCTTGAAAGTTGTTAAAGTTTACTTAGCTGTAAAACGTCGTATCCAGCCTGGTGATAAAATGGCGGGTCGTCACGGTAACAAAGGTGTTGTATCAAACATCTTGCCTGTTGAAGACATGCCGCATGACATCCATGGTGTTCCAGTTGATGTCGTACTTAACCCATTGGGTGTACCATCACGTATGAACGTGGGTCAGATTCTTGAAACTCACTTAGGTATGGCTGCAAAAGGTCTTGGCGATAAGATCGACAAGATGATGAAAGAGCAACGTACCGTTCTTGAGCTTCGTGATTTCTTAGACAAGATTTATAACAAAGTTGGTGGCGAGCAAGAAGATCTTGATAGCTTAACTGATGAAGAAATCTTGGTGTTATCAGGTAACTTGCGTAAAGGTGTTCCTTTAGCTACGCCAGTATTTGATGGTGCAGAAGAAAGTCAGATCAAAGAGTTACTTGAGCTTGGTGGTATCTCACGTACAGGTCAAACAGTATTGTATGACGGACGTACAGGTGAGCGTTTTGACCGCCCAGTAACTGTTGGTTATATGTACATGCTCAAGTTGAACCATTTGGTTGATGACAAGATGCATGCACGTTCTACTGGTTCTTATTCACTTGTAACTCAACAACCGCTTGGTGGTAAAGCACAATTCGGTGGTCAGCGTTTCGGTGAGATGGAAGTCTGGGCACTAGAAGCTTATGGTGCTGCTTATACACTTCAAGAAATGCTTACTGTGAAGTCGGATGACGTTGAAGGTCGTACTCGCATCTATAAGAACATCGTAGATGGTAACCATTATATGGATCCGGGTATGCCTGAATCGTTTAACGTATTGACCAAAGAGATCCGTTCTTTAGGTATCAACATTGAACTGAAAAATGGTGACTAAACTTCACCATTGAATCTCCCTAAATCCCTCTTTATGAAAGAGGGACTTTCCCCCTTAGAAAAAGGGGGATCAAGGGGGATTAAAATTCAGTGAAAAAACAATATTTGTGACCCAGTCTTAGCCTGAAAAGCGCTTCGACACACGGAGAAAAAAATTGAAAGACTTGCTCGATATCATGCGCAAAAAGACGGATTCAGATGGTCACGCTCCAGTAGAGTTTGACCGTATCCGTATTGGTCTTGCGTCACCAGAAATGATTAAGTCATGGTCTCACGGTGAAGTTAAAAAGCCAGAAACCATTAACTATCGTACGTTTAAACCAGAACGTGATGGTTTATTCTGTGCCAAAATCTTTGGTCCAGTAAAAGATTACGAATGCTTGTGTGGTAAATACAAGCGTATGAAATATAAAGGCGTCATTTGTGAAAAATGTGGCGTTGAAGTAACAACTGCAAAAGTTCGTCGTGAGCGTATGGGTCACATCGAGCTTGCTTCTCCAGTTGCGCATATTTGGTTCTTGAAATCATTACCAAGCCGTATCGGTTTATTACTTGATATGACTTTACGTGATATCGAACGTGTATTGTACTTCGAATCTTATGTGGTTACTGATCCTGGCATGACGCCAATGGAAAAGTACCAACTTCTTAACGATGAAGAATACTTCACTGCGTTAGAAGAACATGGTGACGAATTCAGCGCGAAAATGGGTGCAGAAGCAGTTCAAGATTTATTGAAAGACATCGATCTTGAAGCTGAAATTTCTCGTTTACGTGAAGAAATTCCGAACACAACTTCAGAAACGAAGCTTAAAAAAGCCTCTAAACGTTTGAAGTTGATGGAAGCGTTCAAAGAGTCGAACAACAAGCCTGAATGGATGGTGATGAATGTACTTCCAGTACTTCCACCTGATCTTCGCCCGTTGGTACCGCTTGAAGGTGGTCGTTTCGCGACTTCTGACTTGAACGATCTTTATCGTCGTGTGATCAACCGTAACAACCGTTTAAAACGTCTTCTTGACCTTGCTGCACCAGACATTATCGTACGTAACGAAAAACGTATGTTACAAGAGTCTGTAGATGCGTTATTGGACAATGGTCGTCGTGGTCGTGCAATTACCGGTTCGAACAAACGTCCGCTTAAATCTTTGGCAGATATGATCAAAGGTAAGCAAGGTCGTTTCCGTCAAAACTTACTTGGTAAGCGTGTTGACTACTCTGGTCGTTCGGTAATTACTGTAGGTCCAACTTTACGTTTGCACCAATGTGGTCTTCCGAAGAAAATGGCACTTGAATTATTCAAGCCGTTTATCTTTGCTAAGCTACAAGCTTCTGGCCAAGCAACAACCATTAAAGCTGCGAAGAAAATGGTTGAGCGTGAAACTCCTGAAGTTTGGGACGTTCTTGCATCTGTAATTCGTCAACATCCAGTGATGTTGAACCGTGCGCCAACACTTCACCGTTTAGGTCTTCAAGCATTTGAACCTATTCTAATTGAAGGTAAAGCGATCCGTTTACACCCACTCGTTTGTGCTGCGTTTAACGCCGACTTCGATGGTGACCAAATGGCGGTTCACGTTCCATTAACACTTGAAGCTCAATTAGAAGCTCGTGCGTTAATGATGTCGACCAACAACATCTTGTCACCTGCCAACGGTGAGCCGATCATCGTACCTTCTCAGGACGTTGTCTTGGGCTTGTATTACATCACACGTGATGCAATCAATGCCAAAGGTGAAGGCATGGTGTTTGCGGATACTCACGAAGTAAACCGTGCACTTGCAACAGGTCAAGTTGACTTACATGCGCGTGTAAAAGCACGTGTACACCAAACAGTGATTGATGAAAACGGTAACCGTGAGCATCAAACTATTGTTGTAGATACGACACCTGGTCGTTGCTTACTTTGGGAAGTTGTTCCTGAAGGTATGGATTTCCAACAAATCAACGTTGAGATGACTAAAAAGAATATCTCTAAGTTGATTAACTCTTGCTACCGTAAATTAGGTTTGAAAGATACAGTTATCTTTGCTGACCAATTGATGTACTTGGGCTTCCGTCAAGCAACACGTTCTGGTGTTTCTGTGGGTATGGAAGACATGTTGATTCCGCCACAAAAACAAGCAATTATCGAAAAAGCAGAAGTTGAAGTTCGTGAAATTGAACAACAATTCGAGCAAGGCTTCGTAACTGCGGGTGAGCGTTACAACAAAGTTGTCGATATTTGGGCGCGTACTAACGACCAAGTTGCCAAAGCGATGATGGACAACTTGTCATTCACGACTGTTAAAAACAAACAGGGTGAAGACGAGAAGCAAAAATCATTCAACAGTATCTACATGATGTCTGACTCTGGTGCCCGTGGTTCGGCAGCTCAGATTCGTCAGCTTGCAGGTATGCGTGGTTTGATGGCGAAACCAGATGGTTCGATCATTGAAACACCGATTAAAGCAAATTTCCGTGAAGGTTTGACAGTACTTCAGTACTTCATTTCAACACATGGTGCGCGTAAAGGTTTGGCCGATACAGCACTTAAAACAGCAAACTCTGGTTATTTGACACGTCGTCTAGTCGACGTTGCGCAAGACTTGGTTATTACTGAGCCAGATTGTGGTACGCTTGAAGGTCTTGTAATGACTCCGTTCATTCAAGGTGGCGATGTCATTGAGCCATTAAGTGTACGTGTATTAGGACGTGTAACTGCTGAAGACGTGAAAAAAGCGGGTTCAGATGAAGTTGTGCTTCCACGTAACACATTGATTGACGAGAAAATCGCGGCGTATCTTGAAGATGCGGGTGTCGATGAAGTTAAAGTACGTTCAGTTGTAAACTGTGCTTCGACTTTCGGTGTATGTGCTAAATGTTATGGTCGTGACTTGGCGCGTGGTCACTTGGTGAATCCAGGTGAATCTGTCGGTGTTATGGCTGCGCAATCAATTGGTGAACCTGGTACACAGTTAACCATGCGTACATTCCACGTAGGTGGTGCTGCAAGCCGAACGTCTGCTGCAAATAGCGTACAAGTACGTAACAAAGGTACAGTTCGTTTCCATAACGTTAAAACTGTTCAACATGCCAAAGGTCACTTGGTGTCTGTTTCACGTTCAGGTGAAATCGGTATCGCTGATGATTTAGGTCGCGAACGTGAGCGTTATAAACTTCCATACGGTGCGTCTATCTTGATTAAAGATGGTCAACCTGTAGTAGGCGGCGGTATTGTTGCAACTTGGGATCCACATACACATCCATTGGTTACAGAAGTTGCTGGTAAAGCACGCTTCAGCCAAATTTCGGATGGCGTAACTGCAACATCGAAAACTGATGATGCAACAGGTATGACCACTGTTGAAATTTTACCTGTAACAGCACGTCCTGCTTCTGGTAAAGATTTGCGTCCTGCAATCGTGTTGGATACAACCGATGGCGGCGAACAGTTCTACTTCTTGCCACAAAACACGATCGTGACTGTTCGTGATGGCGAGACGATCGGTGTTGGTGACGTTATTGGTCGTGTACCACAAGAAACTTCACGTACTCGTGATATTACCGGTGGTCTACCGCGTGTAGCTGACTTGTTCGAAGCACGTAAGCCGAAAGAACATGCAATTCTTGCTGAAATCTCAGGTGTTGTAAGCTTTGGTAAAGAAACCAAAGGTAAGAACCGTTTAGTGATTACACCAGATGATGGCTCTGAAATTTATGAAGAGTTGATTCCAAAATGGCGTACCATTAACGTGTTTGAGGGTGAGCATGTGAACCGTGGTGAAACCATTTCTGATGGTCCACAAAACCCACATGACATCTTGCGTTTGAAAGGTGAAGTTGCATTAACCAACTACATCGTGAACGAAGTTCAAGACGTTTACCGCTTACAAGGTGTAAAAATCAACGATAAGCATATCGAAGTAATCGTTCGTCAAATGTTGCGTAAAGTTGACATTACCGACGGTGGCGATACAAGCTTTATCAAAGGCGAACAAGTGGATTACATCCGCGTTGTGGGCGAAAACCAAGCGGTATTGGCTCAGAACAAGTTCCCTGCGAAGTATGAACGTCAATTGATGGGTATTACCAAAGCATCGCTTTCTACTGACTCGTTCATCTCTGCTGCATCGTTCCAGGAAACAACTCGTGTGTTAACTGAAGCGGCTGTAACAGGTAAAGAAGATGATTTACGTGGCTTGAAAGAAAACGTTGTTGTAGGTCGCTTGATTCCAGCAGGTACTGGTCTTGCATACCACTTAGAGCGTCGTCGTCAAGAAGCAGAAGCTGCAGAGCATGAGCTTGTAAATGACTTCTCTGAAGTTGATCAAGCATTCTCTCAAGCTTTAAACGAAGATTCTTTCTAAGTTAAACAGCTTTTGAAATGAAGAAGACGCCTTAGGGCGTCTTTTTTTATATACTGAGTAGACCTCAGTTACAAACATTAAAAATGGCAATTAAAATTAGAAATATATGGATAGTTTTACTGGCAGTCATGTTCGTTCCCGTCTGTTTGTTGATGTTTTTACCAGCTCAGCCAGAAATGAATTGGCAGCACGATGTATTTCAATTCATCACAGAAAAATTAAAGATTCAAACGGGAAGGTTTGGTCCCTTGGCTTTTTATACGGTATCGGTGACTGCATATTTTTCGCTATTGAGCAGCATTTGGGCCGTTTTTTTATTTTGCATGATTTGGCAAGAAGGGCGTCAAACTACACTTCAAACAACACTCCAGACAGCGCAGTTTAAGTTGTGGGATGCGGTGCTTGTAGTTGTATGTATTCTTGGGTTTATCTGGTTTAGTTTTTCGATGATGCAATGGCATTTCGCGAAACAAGATATGACCATAGGTTTAAGTCGAAATGGCTATTTATTCCAATCCTTGTATCACTATCAACTTGGCGTTGTCTTTGCTGAACTCTTTTTTATGCTTTTCTTGGTGTTCAGTCAGCTGGCAATCTTAATGCTTGTTTATGCAAGTTATCGTTTTCTCAAAGAAAAATTTAAATAAGCAAAATTAAGATTCAATATGAGTTATTTGATGATTAACCCGTTGTTTTTAAGTATTTAACTAGAAAGTGATTGCTCAAAGATAGGCTTTTTTCATAACGCTTTTTTAAAACGATAAATCAACATGAAATTTCCCTCATCCTAGCCTTCTCCCAAAGCGAGAAGGGACTTTCAATACCAATATAATTCACTCAATATGATCATCTTTTGCTTTATGAAAGCGATCTAATAATTTCTTATTAACATGAATGTTATTTAAATTGGATTGTGCATCTTTGATAATCAAAGACTACAAATGGCAACATGAAAATTTAATTTAATCCATAAATTAGTGTTTTCATAAAATCAGTCTTAATCAATTGCATTTGTAAGTTCAGATAGAAAGGATGAATAACATGAAAAAAATAGTAATGACTATGATGTGTGTGAGTTTACCTATTGTGATGCTTACAGGTTGTGAAAACATGTCAGCAAACGATAAGCGTATTGCTTCAGCGGCCCTTGGTGGGGCTGTTGGTGGCGGTGTAGGTAATCATGCAGGTAATGGCGTTGGTGCTGCTGTTGGTGCAGGCGGTGGTGCAGCTGTAGGAAGCAAAGCCAACAATGGTTCAAATCGCAATGCAACCTATAGTGGTATCGGTGCGGGTATTGGCTCAGTCCTTGGTAAGGGTGTTCTTGGCGGTGATGCTGGTGCTGCAATTGGTGGCGCGATCGGTGGTGGTGCTGGTGCTGCTATTGAGCAAAATAAGTAAGCGCCTAAACCCAAGACTCAATAAAAATAAGCGCAACGTATTAGCATTGCTGATTACGTGATGCGCTTATTTTTTATTCCTATTTTCAAATCTAATGTAAAAGATCAGACCACTTCAGCACTCTTGTTGCATCCTATTGATGTTTCGCTTTAGCAAGACTGATTTTAATCTTGTTTAGCGTTTTAAAGGGTGGGGGTTTTTACGACGGATATATACGGTTTTTTGTACCTCAGCAATTCTTAGACCAGAGTCATCAAAAATATTCACGGTATAGTTACGATAGACTGGACTATAGTTTTCAGCTAAATCTTTAACATGTTCGATTTCAATCGCATCTAAACGAATATCTGCATAAACCGTACTACGTCCAGGGGAAAGGAAATTGATGCTTGCGGTTTTATCCCAAACCATATATTTCGGACCCAGATGATGCATTAAAAGAAGCATATAAAATGGATCAACCATTGAATACAAACTACCGCCAAAGTGCACACCAACAATGTTTTGATTGCTATGTGTCAGTGGCATTTTGACCCGAACATGATAGTTTTTTAGATCAATTTTTTCGATTTCAATCCCTGCACCTTTATATGGAGAAAAATGATTCAACATAAATTTGGAAACAAATGGGATTGTCTGTAGTTTTTTGATTAGCGCATTCATGGTCAATTCTAGTTATCGATTTTTAAACCATAATAAAGAACTGAATGGAATGTGGCATTGATCCAAATGCCCTCTACTACGAAATCACAGCCAATGGTAAAACAATAAAAGGTGACTCAATGCAAGTGCAAACTTATTGGATATCCACACAAGATAAGCAAAAACTTTATGCAAAAACATGGGGTAATGCTGAAAACCCTGCATTGGTTTTGGTACATGGCTATCCTGATAATCAGGAAGTTTGGGAACCGATTATTGAACAATTGATCTCAAAATTTTACATCATTACTTATGATGTACGTGGGGCAGGACAGTCTTCTGTGCCGAAACGAATTCGTGATTATGCTTTAGCACGCTTATCTCTGGATTTAGAGTGTGTGGTAAATGAGCTACTGCCCAATCGTAATTTTCATCTTGCAGCGCATGATTGGGGCTCGATTCAGTCGTGGGAATCGGTGACTGAACCCAAATTTAAAAATCGTATTTTGTCTTATACCACCATGTCTGGACCTTGCTTAGATCATGCTGCTTTTTGGATGCGTGAACAGTTCTTGCATGAAAAGCCTAAATTTTTTAAGCAGTTATTTAAATCTTGGTATATCGTTGCATTCCAGTTACCATTTCTTGCACCGACCGTTTGGCATTTCTTTAGTCCACAACGCTGGGGCGCAATTTTAACGCAACTTGAGAAAAAGAAAGGCTTACCGTTAAACCAAAATATTGCAAAAGATGGTGAACATGGTATTGGGCTATACCGTGCTAACTTTCTTCCACGTTTAACTCGACCGCGTCAGCGTTATGCAGTATGTCCTGTACAGGCGGTTGTACTGTTAAGAGATAAATTTGTAAGCCCAGAATTGATTGATGAAGTGCCTAAATGGGCAACAGATTTTGAACGTGTAGAAGTTGATGCAAACCATTGGGTAGTACTTAGCCAACCACAAGAGATTGCACAATATATTGAAACATTTGCACTCAAAAATAGTGAGAGTTGATTCGCTTAAAGTAATGTGAGCTCTTATAAAAATAGGCCATGTTTTCACATGGCCTATTCATTTTATGACCAGTTCGACTAAATTACAGCTTCATTGTAGTGAATCTGATAAAATATCGGCTTTCAAATTTTCGTAAATTTCTCCATGAATGCTGTCGTTATTGCGATTGCCGTGATGTTTATCTTGTCACTGGCACGAGTTTCTGTTGTTTTAACATTGGTTATTTCAGCAATTATAGGTGGGTTGGTTGCAGGTTTAAGCTTGTCAGATACTGTTACAGCATTTAATGCGGGCTTGGGTGATGGTGCAGAAGTTGCCTTGGCATATGCGGTATTAGGCGCTTTCGCTTTGGCACTTTCAAAGTCAGGCTTGCCTGATTTATTGGCCTATAAACTGATCGGCTTACTCGGTATGGAAGCCACGCAGAAACAAGCAACCAAAGTAAAATTCTTATTATTGGGTATTTTACTGATTGCCGCGATTTGTTCACAAAACTTAATCCCTGTGCATATTGCGTTTATTCCTGTCCTTGTTCCACCGTTATTAAAAGTGATGAATCACTTGAAACTCGACCGTCGTGCCGCAGCATGTGTACTGACCTTAGGTTTAGTCGGCACATATATCTTCTTGCCTGTAGGCTTTGGTGCAATTTTTCTTGAACAAATTCTGATGGGAAATATCAACAAAATTGGCGCTGCTTATCATCTGCATGTTGAAAGAAGCATGATGCCTATGGGGATGGCTATTCCTGTATTGGGTATGGTGATTGGTACTTTGTTTGCCGTTTTTGTCAGTTATCGTAAACCGCGTATTTATGTTGATCGTAATGTTGCACCAATTACCACGATTGATTTAGATAAACCACTTCGTGCGGTAAATGTTGAGGTATTAAAAGCTGATGGTATTGCCTTAGAGCAAGAAGCCAAGCAAGAAGCTCCTGTGATTGCCAAGAAAACTATTCTTATGGCATTGCTGGCAATCATTTTAACCCTCATCTCTCAATTGTATTCAGGCTCAATGATTCTTGGTGGATTGGTCGGGTTCTCTGTTCTCTCTGCCGCAGGGATTTTTAAATGGCAAGAAGCAGATGATGTTTTTGTACAAGGGATGCGTATGATGGCATTGGTCGGTTTTATCATGATCTCTGCCGCGGGTTTTGCATCCGTGATGACCCATACTGGGGATATTAATCAGTTGGTCAACGGTGTTGTACATTTGATTGGTGATAATAAAGCGTTGGCTGCTTTCTTGATGTTATTTATTGGTTTATTTGTAACGATCGGAATTGGTTCATCATTTTCAAGTGTGCCTGTACTTGCAGTCATTTATGTTCCTTTATGTGTACAATTCGGCTTCTCTCCACTTGCAACTGTTGCCTTAATTGGTACTGCGGCAGCACTAGGAGATGCGGGGTCGCCAGCTTCAGATTCGACCTTGGGACCTACGGCTGGTTTGGGCGTAGATGGGCAACATGATCATATTTGGGATACGGTTGTTCCAACATTTATCCATTTTAATATTCCATTATTGGTGTTTGGTTGGATTGCTGCGATGGTTTTATAAGTCGGTACTGATCAGACATAAGGAGATTCATTAAATGATTGATGAATCTCCTTTTTTTATGGTTATTTGGTCTAAAATAACTTGTATTTGCAGGAAATTTACTATAAATATTGAAAAAATAAAATAATAGCTGTGATTTGATTTATTTAAAATAACTAACCAATAGATAATATTAACTTGATTAAAATACTTGGTTTTAATTAAATAATCTTGATTAATTAAGTTGGATTTAAAAACCAACTATATTGATATGATTAAAATAAATTTACTTATATAACAATTATTTGAAAATATATAATAATTTTTGATTTAAATAAATGTTGCAATATTATTAATACCTATGTTTAATGTTTATTAATAACAACGCTGGGGTATTTATAATGTTAAAGCAAACTGCTCTTATTGCATTAATGGCAATTTCTTCTGCTTCATTTGCAGATTGGCAAGTCAAAGTTGGTGGTTCGGTGATTGCACCAACACAAGACACTAAAGTTGCTGGTGTTGGTACTGTGAAAGCAGACCATGAATATGCTTTTACGCCTTCTGTAGAATATATCTTTGGTGAAACACCTTTCTCTGCGGAAGTTTTATTAGCGACACCAATTAGCCACGATGTGAAATTAGATGGTGAAAAAGCAGTTAACCTTAAACACTTACCACCAACTGTAACGTTTAAATATAACTTTAAAAACTCTACACGTTTTACACCGTATATTGGTGTGGGTGGTACAGCATTCCTTGCATGGGATGAGGAATCATCTGGGGCATTGGCGGGCACAAAGGTTAAAGTTAAAGATGATTTTGGTTTTGCTGGCCAAATCGGTTTTAACTTCCAACCTGCTGATGCAAAAAACTGGGGTGTTTTCTTTGATGCCCGTTATGCTCAATTAAGCCCAGAAGTGACTGTTAAAGCGGGTAATACTACTGCTGCAAAATTTGATTTAGATATTGATCCAGTTATCTATACTTTGGGTTATAGCTATAGATTCTAAGTTCGCTTTAGAATCATAAAAAACTCGGTAAATTTACCGAGTTTTTTTATTTTTACAGAGCCTTATATATTGAAACAAGAAGCAATAAAAAATAGTTATTTTTAGCTATATAAGCGCTGATTAAATCCATTTAATCTATCAGAACATCAATAAGACTTTGACATGATATGAAAAATTTAATTTTTATAATATTTGTAGGGTTAAGTAGCAGCACTATAGCCAATGCTGCAAGTTTTAATTGTGAGCATGCTCAGACCAAAAGCGAACATGCCATTTGTGAGCATCGCAGTTTAAACGATGCAGATGTCAAAATGGCAACCACCTATACCATTATCCGTAAACTCGTTCCGATGGGAACACGGGGTGTGATACAGGATCAGCAAGTGAAATGGTTACAACTGCGCAATCAATGTCAGGACAATCTACGTTGTTTAACCGATGCGTATCAGATGCGTCAGCAAAAACTAGAGATTTATATGAATCGAGTTTATCAACAAGGCCCATTTTAAAAAAAATTAAATTTGCCTATTGAAATATGCTTAAACCACTCCATTTCTAATGCATTCAATAAAAAAGCGTTATGAATTTACGGAGTGATTTTATGAGTGAACAGAACGTACAACACAGTTCAAAAAAGCATAGCTTTCAAGCAGAAGTGGCTCAGCTTTTACATTTAGTGACGCATTCGCTTTATTCTAACCCTGAAATTTTCCTACGCGAGCTGATTTCAAATGCTTCAGATGCATGTGATAAGTTACGTTTTGAAGGAATTAATCATCCTGAATATTATGAGAATGATCCAGACTTACATGTTCGTGTAAGCTTAGATAAAGATGCCAAAACAATCACCATCTCAGACAATGGTATTGGTTTAAGCCAACAAGAAGCAATTGATAACTTAGGAACGATTGCTAAATCGGGCACTAAAGACTTTATGTCAAAGTTATCTGGTGATCAAAAAGCAGATGCGCAACTGATTGGTCAGTTTGGTGTAGGTTTTTATTCTGGTTTTATCGTTGCTGATAAAATTACCGTTGAATCTCGTCGTGCAGGTTTAGATGCATCAGAAGGTGTACGTTGGATCAGTGGCGGTACGGGTGACTTTGAAGTTGAACAAATTGAGAAGGCTTCACGTGGAACGTCGATTATTTTGCATTTGCGTGATGATGCGCTGGATTATTTAGAATCTTATAAAGTTAAACAAATTATCAATAAATACTCTGACCATATCAGCTTACCTATCGAAATGCAGAAGGAAGTTTGGCAGGAAGAAGAAGCTGCTGAAGGTGAAGAGAAAAAACCAGGTCATTATGTTAAAACAGATGAATGGGAAGCGATTAACTCAGCAAGTGCTTTGTGGACACGTAGCAAAGGCGAAATTGCTGAAGAGCAGTATGTAGAATTCTATAAGAATTTAACGCATGACTTTGATGCACCATTGGCTTGGGCACATAACCGAGTTGAAGGCAGTACTGAATATACCCAATTGCTTTATATTCCAAGTAAAGCACCAAGTAATATTTTCACACGTGAAGCTAAAGCAGGCATTAAACTTTATGTAAAACGTGTATTTATTATGGATGATGCAGACAATCTGATTCCAAATTATCTACGTTTTGTACAAGGTGTGGTGGATAGTGCTGATCTGCCGCTTAACGTAAGCCGTGAGATTTTACAAGAAAGCCGTGATGTGAAAACCATCCGTGAAGGAAATGCACGTCGTGTATTGACAACATTGGATGCTTTAGCAAAATCAGAAGATCAGGCTGACCAAGACAAATTTAAAACCTTCTATGCTGAATTTGGTTCAGTAATCAAGGAAGGTTTAGGTGAAGACTTTGGTAATCGTGAACGTATTCTAAAACTTTTACGCTTCTCTACTTCGAATAATGATGAGGTTTCAACATCATTGGAAGCGTATAAAGCACGCATGAAAGAAGGGCAAAAAGCCATCTATTATGTGACTGCCGATAGCTTAGCGGCTGCGAAAAACTCACCACAACTCGAATTGTTCCGTAAAAAAGACATTGAAGTTTTGCTTATGGCAGACCGTGTTGATGAATGGGCGATGGAGTTTGTGCATGACTTTGATGGCACACCTATGCAAAATGTCGCAAAGGGTGCAGTCGATCTTGGTGATTTACAAGATGCAGAAGAGAAAAAAGCACTTGAAGCTGCCGCAGAACAGTTTAAACCTGTGGTTGAAAAACTCTCTGATTCATTAAAAGCTAAGACCAAAGAAGTACGCGTGACAACGCGTTTGGTGGACTCACCAGCATGTCTAGTGACCAGCGATGGTGAGCTTTCGCCGCAATTGATTCGTATGTTAAAACAAGCGGGTCAGGCTGTACCTGAATCTAAGCCAATTCTGGAAATTAACCCAGAACATCCTTTAGTGAATAAATTGGAAGGTTCAGCCCAGTTTGATGATTTAGCCAATGTAATCTTTGATCAGGCCGTAATTGCTGAGGGTGGTTTACCTGATGATCCTGCGGAATATGTAAAACGTATTAACAATTTATTGCTTAAATAAGTCGTCATTTGTTTTAACAGAGCCTATCTTAAAGATAGGCTTTTTTATCAATAAGATTAAATGAATAAATTTAAAACAATTCAATGTATAGGCTGTTCTGTATTGCTCAGTTTAGCTACAACAGTAGTGATGGCATATGAACTTCCACCTGTTGAAAAGCGCAATGCAAATACCACAGATCTTTCAGTACATAACGCCATGTTCTTACGACAAAACACACAGGCTGCTGTGATTGGTATATTGAAAAAAAATGGTCAGAAGTATGAACTTGCAGCTAGCGATGGGAAAGGGGGAATGGCGTTACCGATAGCAGTACATCCAAGTCTTAAAATAGACGATGCTTTAGTTGATAAAGAAGTTAGGGCGATTGGGCGAATGACTTACGAAACAATGTATATGCCAAATTCTAGCGACTTTGGTCCCGCTTATAGTTTTACGTTTGAATTGTTTTCAATTGCCTCATTGAATTAAAAGGATGTGGCAGGCGTTTTATCAACATCAGTGGATAAGTCGAAACTTATCCACAGTTCAGCTTAAAGATTCATCTGATGTTTAAAATAACGCTTCTAAACGGACCAAAGCACTTGGGAAATGGCTACGATCTTCACGACGATCATTAAAATAATTTAAATCGCCTTGTACGTAAAACCATTCACGCCAAACAGGTTGTCGCCAAGACACGAAAGGCCCCCAACTGTTGAGCTTAAGGTCATTATTATTATAATAACCACCAGTATAGATACCGTAGTTAAAGCGATTGTTTTTAAAGAACTGATGTTGACGATAAGTACGGTTATCCCAAGTTAAATCATCGTCTTGTTCATCTGCATACGTTACATAGAATTGGTTAGAAATAAAGGGCTGATTGGGGCGGGCATGGGTTAGCTCTAAGTTGGTTCTCAAATAGTTTTCACTGTCGATGCCATAGCGATAAATTTGTTCCGCGTGAAAAGTAAAATCATTCCCCAGTTTCCAATCCTTTTGGGCCTTTAAACGTGCATAAATATCATCACCTGAACGTATACCAAGGTCTGCATCTAAGTCAAAAGGTAAGCGTTTAGAAAGCTGTGACCAACGTAAAGCAATCGAGCTGTTATCATCGCGAATTTGTTTACCATCCACGCGTTTATCTGGATCACCATCAGCATGATTGTTGTTGATCGCGATATTATTGGAAATTTCATCATCTAATGAATCATCACCAAACACCACACTTAAACGGTTTTCAAGTGTGGGTAATTTTACTTTTCCTCGGATACGTGGATTGACATCATAACCATCATGTTTGTTCCATTGATTATCAACAATGATCCGCAACGTTGCTGATGCTGGATGTGCTGGATCAGTTTTTCCAAACCAGTTGTCCATTTTATTGGCTGTACGATCTGCCCAATTGCTAATCTTTTTCTGCTTTTTGTCGGCCCAGGTTTGATCTTCTGTCGCATCTGTTGGAGGAACAATAACCTCATCAGATTGCTCTGGGAAAATGGTCGGTGTTGAGTCAACAATTTTTGGAATATAGTTGAGCAAGCCGATCTCATTTTCTTTGGTGGTGGCTAAAGAAGGTTGCTGATCAACTTTCCCCGTTTTAGCATTCGCTTCAAGACTGCTATTTACTTCTGCAAATGCAGCGTTCCCAAAAAAACCGCCTAATATTAAGACATAAGGTAGTTTTGAGAAGATTGATATTTTATTCATATGCCCACTTCTTAAACTTTGAGTCATTCAGTTTTTAATTTTCAGTATAACTATGCCTTAAAAAAACACTGAATTTCAATGAAATCGCTATTTTAAGTACAAAAAACATAAATTTATTTAAAATGAAGTGCATTCTATCAGCGATATCGCGAATCAAAGCGTGACTTAAGCTGTTTTTGAATAGATAAGTGCTTTTATTATACAAAGCCCAATTGTAGTAAAGCTTTTAAGCTAAAAATTCTTTGGAGACAAAATTTACACTTATCCAAGAATAGATCAGCAATTGTGAATAGCTGCCATGCACGTTTGAAAACGAGAATGAAGAAAAATTATACGCCGTTGTGGATAACTTTAATTTTATCCTCAAGGCTGATTTTATTGTGGCATAAACAAAAACACCTCCAAAAAAGGAGGTGTTGTGTCTTAAAAAATAAGAAAATTAAAAAAGAAACTACAGCGCATGAATTTCGTGGGAACGAAAAATATTTACAGATCTTAGTCTAAGAAAAAGGTGATGAATAGTTCCTTTTCTGCAACGCTGTATTGCAAAAATGGCACGTAAAATTTTAAAAAATGGCCCATTAAAAATAAGGCATAGAAATCATTCAATATATTTTTATGATCTGTTTACGTTGGTTTTTTAGCCACTTTCTTAAATATTATGATAGTTATTGAACAATGAAGAAATTCCTTCAAGGAATTTCTTCATTGGCTGAGTTTATTTGTTGGGAACTTCACAAGACTCATCAGCACAAACAGGGCCATCCTGTTGTTCGATTTCAGCATCATTTGCAGTTTCAAGGGCTTTTTCTAAAACTTGTACAAAGACTTCACGTGGTTGAGCACCCGCTAAAGCCACACGTTGATCAAAGACAAAGAATGGTACACCTGTTACTTTTAATTGTTCATGAGCAACTTGTTCATCGAATTTTACAAAGTCAGCATATTCTTCAGAGTCTAGAACATCATCAACTTCGATCGGATTTAAGCCAATACGAGATGCGACATCTTCAATTGTTTCACGCTCACCAATCGGTAGGCCTTGTGTCATATAGCTATAGAAAAAAGCTTCTTCTGCTTCTGAGCCTAAACCCTTACTTTGTGCAAGGTGAATGATACGATGGGCATTAAAGGTATTTCCTGAGTTGGCATTTTCCCAGTTAAATTGGATGCCTTCTTCTTTCGCCATTGCTGCAATATTGCGTTGCATATCTTCGACTTCAGGGATGCTACGTCCATATTTTTGCGCAAGACGTTCAGAGTTTGAAACTTCTTGACGCGTAGGTGCTTCAGGATCAAGTTCAAAACTGTGCCAATGGACTTCAAGCTCAATACCTGCTTGTTCAGCAGCAGCTTCTAAACGTTTTTTACCGATATAGCAAAAAGGACAAACCACATCTGACCAAATATCTACGCGCATGGGAAATCTCTAACAATCTAATTCTGGATTATGATGGGGTTTGTTTGCATAAATTTAAAGTGAAACTTTTAAGCGATGCCCATTTTAAGCTTATTCAGCAAAGGTTATTTATTGTTATTTTGCATAATTAATATACAAAAAAGAGTCGCTTAGGATATTCTAAGTAATCTATAAGGATGTTCGGAGCTTGGTATGCGTCGACTTTTGATTGTTTTCGGTATCATTTTTCTGGCTGTTATTGGATTTTTCTACTATGACCATACTTCAGTAAAGAATGAAGAAGCCAATCGCCAAGCATTTGATTTGGTGATGACTGAAAAAATGCGGCAACTTTCTGAACAAGCTCAAGACCGCTCTAAACCAGTAAATATTGATATTCATGATAATCGGCTTAAGGGGGACTACAAAACCTTGTCCGAATTTTTACTCAAATATTGGGCCAAGAATATTGATACACGAAACACTTATTTAAATCAGCTCGCAGCGGCCAAATGGGATCATTTTTTAGATGTAAATCGTTTGGATGCTGACCGTAAACAGAACTATGTCGAAACAACACAGATGCTGGTGACTGTACGACAAGCGATGCAGCAATATCAGCAAAAAAATAGACAAAATAAAATTGAGGCTTTAAACGAATTAAAAAAAATAGATTTGCGCAAGGACCTCAAAAAACCATTACAGGATAAGCTCGAACAGAATGCTGAACTTGACCCTGAAAATACCTTAATCTTAAATGAGCTACAAATTTTAGGTAAAGCTGAAACCATGTTTGATCTGTTAAAAAAATATGAGTGGCAAAAGCAGGGCAATCAAATTTTGTTTAAGGAAGATGCTCAAGTGAAACAATTTAATCAGTTGTTTCAGGATGTACTGAAATTGAATAGCCAAATCAATCAGAAAAAAGAGCAAAATGCGGAAGTATTAGAAGAAGCCTTGTAAATTTTAGAAGTAAATGAATGAAAAATATAAAAGAATGGCTGTTTTTTGCAATATGTATACTGCTATTGCTGGGGGGAATTGGCTATGTCTACCAGACGCCAATTCTCGTTCAGCAGGATTGTAAAAGTGTTGCTTTATATCGTTATCATTTTGGTGTGTATCAAATTGACCGAGACTCCATTCTGGATGTCGATACTGATAAAAAGGTTTATGGATGGAAGCATTTTTTAGGCTTAGCCCCTATTTTATGTGCTGAACAAATGGAGTATGACCAATGTGTCTTGGAGGAAAAGCAAGCGGCTTTAAATGCTGAACAAGAAAAACAGCAATGGACCCTTGTGCGGGACAATTTATATATCAATCCTCAACGAGAATTGGCTTTAAAGTTTCCTTATGCAAATCGTTGTAGCATATTTCTATCTGAACATGTTTTGCCCAGCAAAAGCCTGTCAATTATGGGTGAGCGTTTTTATCGACATTTGGGTTTTGGTGGTGAAGATGGGCCTTCTTTGAATGACACTATAGATTTAGCGAGCTTTAAGCAGTTAAACCCTTCTAATTTGTATAAAGATAAACGGCATGTTTATCGCTACTTTAGCATGCTGGATGGGGGCAGTTTTTCTATTTTGGAGGGTGCAGATGCCAGTAGTTTTGAACTGCTCGGAGATTGCTACGCAAAAGACAAGCATCATATTTATGAAGAACGTTTTGGCAAACTTGAGGATGCAGATTATGCAAGTTTTAAAACCAAATCTGATGCGGGATGTGTTGCACAGGATAAAAATGGCTATTGGTTTTGGAATGATCGAAAGGCTTGGAAAGATATGAATAGTGAAGAAAAAGAGCGGGCCAAAGCACTTCAATGAGGTTGATCTCAATTAGCGCTTGGTTTCTTCAACTTTTCCTTGCACTAAAAAAGATGTTAATAGGCTTTGAGATTTTTTGAGTTTGACTAATTTTTCTGAAATATGTTCTAACTCCATTTTTAATGTCTCTTTGGCAACAGGGCATAAGGTAAATTTTTCCTCAGCCAAATTGAAACATGGCAATAATAATTTAATGTCTTTTAAATGCATGCCGGCATCATTGAGAACTTTAATTTTTTGAATATCCTCGATGTTTGCTTGATTATAATCTCGATAGTGATTCGCTGTTCGTTGCGGACGAATTAATCCTAGCTCTTCGTAATAACGGAGCATACGCGGGCTGACTTGAGTTATCTCAGCAACTTTAGCAAGATTCATAATCGACCTCTTATAAACTGAAACGGATCAGTTGGAAAAAATTTATCGGTGGCTCTATTCAAGCTGTTGAATGAGTAAAACCTATTTAATCTTTATTTTAGAATTTTAACAGTATTTACCGTTTATCTGAGCTTTAGTGAATCTCGCTATAATTTGTTATAGCCTATTTAATAGACAATATTAAATGTATTGAATCATTTTATTGAATGTATAGGATGATTTATTTTTTAGGTGAAATGTATGAACTTTATCAAAGTTTCGATACTTGCAACGGCTCTTTCTGTTTGGTTACCCACTGTACAGGCAGAAGAAGTTGCCTCATTGCCTACCATTAAAGTGATGGCGGATTCTGAATTGCGTCAAGAAGCTGTAGGTGTTGTTCCTTATCAAGAAGATAAGGATGTACGTAAAGCGTTACAACATCAGATCATTAAAAAAGAGAATGAGATCCAAAATTATGTGATAGGCGATAATTTTGCTGTGCTTGATATGCAGCCCAAAGCCTCTGAACCGAATATAAATCAAATTTCTTCACCATTACTCAGAGAGTATGTTTTAGCTGTGGCTGCCGGTTTGCAGTCCTCTGATCCAACGTTAGGTTTGTTTACCATGATGGAGCCACTTTCGATGGGGATGAATCGCGAGAAAGCCTTAGAAGCAGTTCGTAATGGAACGTTTAAGTTGAATATCGATGCTGACCGTTTACAGCTAATGTTTGGGGATAAATGGAAGAAATAGATAAATATAACATGAGTTTTTTATAGGTAATTTATTACTTTCTTTACTCTTCTTAAGAGAGATAAAGCACATAGGTGAATAAAGTTAAAGATAAGAAAATTATATAATTTGGGGATATGCTTTTTAATACTTGTTAGCAGGTGAATATATATTTATTGTCTAGATAGTGTACTAATATTAAAGAAGAATCACAAAATTTGAGATATTAATAGTTGGGCACCTATTATAGTGCCCAATAAATAACAAAATTGCATTTATACGAGTATTTTATGATTAATTTCTTCAAGAATATGCTGGATATGTCGATTTGTATCGATGGTTATCCACGTTTCATGACCTCCTGAGGTTCTTTCTCGGTTACTTACTTTTTTAATTTCAGAATCTGCCCAACTAGAGGGGTCATCCTCAAAATATGTTGAATTAACTATTTTAGTCGCTAATGTATGCATTTGAGAAAAGTTGTGATCAATTTTAATCATATGCCCACGTGCGATATAATAATGATTATCTGTGGTATAACGAATCTTTCCATTTGCATTATCGCCAGCTGGAATATTTTCTTTACCGCTTGGCGCTTTAACACCATAATCACTATATTTGAATGAATAATTTGGAAAGATTTTTATTAAATTTTGCCAAATTAAAGACTCTTTCCTCAATAATAGACCACAACTGTCAGGTTCTTCTACCGCCTTATCAATAGTTTCGGGGATGCTTGAACCGCTTATGACGATAGATAAAGGACTTAATTTACAAAGAGTTTCAGCAATTCTCTGTGTTTTATCAAATAATTCCGGAAGTGATTTTTTAACAATACTTTTTAAATCTACTAAAAGTAAACATTTTTGTGGTATCGCTTTAATACCAGACAGAATATCTTCTATTTGCTCTAAAAAATAATCTGGGTCATCACTATCATCTAATGCTTCACCATCCAAACGGATAATAAAATATGGGGCATTTTTAAACTCAATTTTTGATAAAGTTGTTCGATAAGTGGAGTCTAGGCTATTGAACCATCTATCGTATCCAATAATAGGTACGACATTAATACTTAGCTGGATTAAAGAGTTATAACTATATTCAAATACATGTCGACCATTTTCTAAAGTCTGGTCATTTGTACTGTAGTAATAAGTATCAATAGCTATCAAAGAAATATTGGTAGTCCTGATTAAATTTTCTAAAGATTTAATTTTTTTATTAATAAAAATTTCTTTAGATGTTTTTTTCCAATCCCCTACAGGAATTTCAAAAATTGGCATAATATGCTTTTTAACACTATCGTTGAGATGTTTTAAAGCAGTAAATTCACCGCGTTTTGCGGGGAAAATAGGAAAATAAGTATGTAGGGGATTCATGTAATCACTCCATATGGGTTAATTCCGCATTAAAAAATTTTTTCACTTCATTTTGTCCTAAAAGATCATTAAAGATAGTGTAATCATTTAGTTCACTTCTTAGACGACCTGCGATAATTGCAGGATGGATTCTTAGCTCTTTTGCTAAAGAATATATATTGTCTCTAGTTGGGGTTAAGAAAGCATCACTTGTTTTCCAAATGCCCCTTGGTATGAAAGCTTCTCTAGCTAATCTATTAGCTTCCGCTTCTTTTTTATCTACAGAGTTATATTCGAGATCATCAATGAATGTGTCATTATCATCTAAATGTTTCATTACATGAGCTAATTCATGTAGTAAGGTAAACCAAAAATTATCGAGTCTGTCGTAACGTAGAGATAGCGCAATAATTGGTTTTCCATCAGAATCTTTCAAACAAGCCCCATCCACACGAGTACCTTTTAAATGGGGTTCTATAACAACAGAGATTCCAATATCTTCGATAAGTTGAACAGCTAATACGGGTCCATTTTCCAACCAGCTTAGTTGGGCTATTTCTCTTAAAAAATCTCTAGTGACTAACTCTTTTTTAAAAACTTTAGTAGAATATTTATGTGATCTACTTTTTTGAACCACTCCAGATAACCAGGCATGTAAAGCAAATTTTGTATTTGGGGAATATGCTTCACCATTTAAGTTTCTCTTATATGAAGTAGATGAAAAATTTAAACCACTTTTGTTTAAATATTCGCCAACTATTTCTGCGATTTTTTCTTTGTTTGGAATTTTAATCCATCCTCTACTTTCCATTTCTTTGATTGGAAATTTTTTCCAATCAATTTCTGAATTAGAAGAAGATCTTGCATGTGTTGGTGAAATTAAAGTTTCAACAGGTATATTTAAACCTATAGAGATAGCTCTAATCATTTCAACAGTTAATTTTCGTTTTCCATTTAACACTTCTGAAACACGACTTGTTGTCCCAAAATAAGGAGCTAGATCAGCTTGTTTAAGATTTAATTCCTTCATACGGAAAGTAATTGCATTGATTGGATCAGGAATATCTAGCTGAAAGTGTTTTGTTTCATAATCTTGAATTAATAAACATAATAGGTCTAAATGATCTTTGGCAGTTTGATCTTTAGATGTATCGACATCTATTAAAGCTTCAACTTGTTCTAAGTAAGCCTTGTATTGCTCGATTGTCCGGATGACTTTAATCTCTATAGACATTAATCAGAACTCTTAACTTCTTTAATAATAACGATTTCATTAGTGAGACATATTTTAAGAATCACATATAAATTGGTATCCAAAATGGAAATTTTATAAAGATTATTTTGGAGGTGCTCCATGCGAGGGTACATTCTAAAAATGTCATCGGGTTGGCGCCATGAAGTTTGTGAGACTTCATTTTCAAAAATAGAAATCCACTTAAGTGCTATTTCAGATAAATGGTTTCTATTGATTCTCCCCAGTAATCTCATACAACCCTTAAAGATAAGTTCCCAATTTGGGAATATAGTAAAACAAAATTCCCAATTTGGGAATAATTTTATGAATAAAAAAATCCCCGCATTAAGCGGGGATTTTATATCTTGGTATTTAATTAAGAATTAAACACGTTCGATAATTGTCGCGATACCTTGACCAAGACCGATACACATGGTTGCAAGACCGATTTGTGTATCTTGTTGCTCCATCACGTTCAACAATGTCGTGGTGATACGTGCGCCAGAACAACCCAATGGGTGACCCAATGCAATCGCACCACCGTTTAAGTTGATCTTGTCTTGCTTGTCATAGATGTTCAAGCCTTTCATTACAGAAAGACCTTGAGCAGCAAATGCTTCGTTTAACTCGATGGTTTGAATGTCTTCCATCGTTAAGCCAGCACGTTTAAGCGCTTTCTGTGTTGCAGGAACAGGACCATAACCCATAATCGCAGCATCACAGCCTGCAATCGCCATAGAGCGAATCACAGCACGTGGCTTAAGACCTAAAGCTTGAGCACGTTCAGCAGACATCAACAACATTGCTGATGCACCATCAGACAATGCAGAAGAAGTCGCAGCAGTTACAGTACCACCTTTAGGGTCAAATACTGGACGTAACGCTTTGAATGCTTCAAGGTTTGCATCTGGACGAATGACTTCGTCGATGTCGCAAAGGATTTTGAAGCCATTGGCATCATGACCTTCAACACCCACGATTTCGTTTTTGAAACGACCTTCCTGAGTTGCAGCCCAAGCGCGACGATGAGATTCAACACCAAACGCATCTTGTTCGTCACGGCTAATGCCGTTCATACGACCTAACATTTCAGCAGTTAAGCCCATCATGTTAGATGCTTTCGCATAATGCTTAGATGCTTCTGGGTTAAGGTCGATGCCGTGCATCATACCAACGTGACCCATGTGCTCTACACCACCGATGATGAATACATCACCTTGGTTGGTTGCAATTTGCGCCGCAGCAGTATGGATTGACTGCATAGAAGAACCACAGAGGCGGTTTACAGTTTGACCACCAACAGTCTTCGGTAAGTCAGCCAATAACACGATGTTACGGCCAATGTTCATACCTTGTTCTAGGGTTTGGTTAACACAACCCCAGATCAAATCTTCAACTTCATTGACATCAAACTGGTTACGAGCAACTAAAGCACGAACCAATTCAGCAGATAAGCTGTCAGCACGTACATTGCGGAACATACCGTTTTTGGTTTTACCCATTGCAGAACGTACGCCATCAACGATGACAACGTCACGTGGATTTAAAGTAGCCATTCACGTTGCTCCTTAACCGTAGAATTTTTTGTTGTTTGCAGCCATGTCACGCAACATTTGTGGCGCTTCATAAGCCTTACCTAAGTGTGCATATTTGTCGCAAAGCGCAACATATTCAGCAACACCTGTTTGGTCGATGTAACGCGCTGGACCACCACGGAATGGAGGGAAGCCTACACCCATGATCATTGCCATATCTGCTTCAGAAGCAGTAGAAACAATGTTGTCCTCTAAGCAACGAACAGTCTCGTTACAGAACGCGAGCATCATACGGTCAATAATTTCTTGAGCATCAAACTCGTGCTTTTCAGTTGTTGCCATCGTTGCAACAAGCTCATACGCAGTTGGATCAATAGATTTCGCTTTCTTACCTTTACGATCAAGCTCGTATTTGTAGAAACCAATGTCATTTTTTTGACCAAGACGTTTGTTTTCGTACATGATTTCGATCGCGCCTTTATAGTCAGGCTTCATGCGGTCTGGGAAACCTTCAGCCATAACTTCAGCACCATGCACACCAGTGTCGATACCCACAACGTCGATCAAATAAGCAGGTCCCATAGGCCAGCCGAATTTTTCCATGACTTTGTCAACTTGTTGGAAGTCTGCGCCATCTTTAAGCAGAAGGTCAAACGCACCAAAGTAAGGGAACAATACACGGTTTACAAGGAAGCCAGGGCAGTCGTTTACAACGATTGGTGTTTTACCCATTTTCTGAGCAAGAACAACAGTTGTCGCAATTGCTTCTTCAGATGTTTTCTCACCACGGATCACTTCAACCAAAGGCATCATGTGAACTGGGTTAAAGAAGTGCATACCCACGAAGTTTTCAGGACGAGTCAATGCATTTGCAAGACGCGTGATTGAAATCGTAGAGGTATTTGAAGCAATGATCGTATTTTCACGAACTTTTGCTTCTGTATCACGTAACACAGCTTCCTTGATTTTAGGATTCTCTGTGACTGCTTCAATCACGATGTCGACTTCTTTAAACTCGTCATAGCTTAAAGTAGGACGGATACGTGCAAGTGTTTCACCCATTTTTGCAGGTGTCATCTTTTTACGTTCAACTTGTTTAGTCAACAAGCCATTCGCTTCAGACATACCCAAAGCAAGCTGTGGGTTACCGATGTCTTTCATGATGATTGGTGTGCCTTTGCTTGCCGCTTGGTAAGCAATACCGCCACCCATAATACCCGCACCTAAAACAGCTGCTTGGTTAACAGGGTGAGCACCTTTTTCATGTTTTTTAGATGCTTTTTTCACAACTTGGTCATTGATAAACAAACCGATCAATGCACCAGCTTGTGGTGTAATCGCAGCTTTAGCAAATGCTTCAGCTTCAATTTTTAACGCTTCATCACGTTTTTGGCTTACACCAGCTTGAAGTGAATCAAGAAGAAGTTTTGGCGCAGGGTATTGAGCAGGGTTTGCTTTCGCAAGGACCACACCTTTAGATGAGTTAAACGCCATCATTTGTTCAAGCATGTCTAATTTAACAGGCTCTAATTTTTCTTGACGTTTTGCTTTCCAGTCTAAACGACCAGAGATTGCTTGTTTAACAAGATCAATCGCAGCTTCTTGGAGTTTGTCAGCCGCAACAACTGCATCTACAGCACCGTCTTTCAGCGCAGCATCTGGACGTTTGTTTGCTGAAGTCGCGATCCACTCAACCGCATTGTCAATACCAATCAAACGGCTTAGACGAACAGTACCACCGAAACCAGGAATGATACCCAGTTTAACTTCTGGTAAGCCCACTGTTGCAGCATTTGACATTACGCGGTAGTCACATACCAAACACATTTCAAAACCGCCGCCCAATGCAATACCATTGATCGCAGCAACTTTAGGAATCTCTAGATCTTCAAAAGCGTTAAAAATCTCGTGAACAGGCATTGCCCATTCAACAATTGCACTTTCACCTTGCTTAAAATTTTCACCAAACTCAGTGATGTCTGCACCAACGATAAATGTTGATTTACCAGAGGTAACGATGAGACCTTTCACTTCACTGTTATTTTTTACAGCTTCAATAGCAGCTTTAAAGTCTTCAATCGTTGCACGGTTGAATTTGTTAACCGACTCACCTTGTAAGTCAAAGCGGAATTCTGCAATTCCGTCCGAAAGCAATTGGACGGTAATGGCATTGCCAGCGTGGATCATGCCCTGATCTCCTTTTTTGGAGGACTTCTTAAGTTGATGTTTTGAAGTGTGTATGCAATTCCCGCACACATTTCGACTTCACTAATCTTACGATAACTATATCTAAAAATAACCTAACAAGTTGTATCAAGCCGTGACGCAAGGGTCATCAATTTTTTTTGAGTAGAAGATTAAATTAAGCTTTTAAATTTTAAGAATTTTATAGGTTCTTTGCATAAATATTTGAAATTTATTGATTTAATGTAAATTCCTTTGAGCATTTCTTTACAAAAATGAATAAGAATAGCCATCCATAGTGATTCATTTTTTTTGTCATTTAGGTCAATTGGTGTGAAATTTAATTATATGTTTAGAAAATCTTTATAATCTATTGAGTGTTTTGTATTATATATGTAATATTTGCTTGGTATTTACTCAAAAAAAGAACCCATTATGAATACACAAAACAAGAACCTCGTATTTACAGCTATTTTTTTATCCTTGTCTTTGGTTGGATGCGGTGGAGGTAGTGACTCTTCATCAGATAATTCGAAACCTTCAACAGCACAAGACAGCTTGGATAATGGAACACGCTATTACGCTGTTAATTATGAATTAGATGATGACTCTGATAACTTGACTATGGAATATTATGAGATTTTCAATAAACAGTTTAAGAGTTCTGACGCTAACAAATTTCTAGGAGAATATATATTAACAGCCAACAAATTATATACTCCGCGTGAGATTGCACCGAATACAGTTGCATTAAACTCTATGACTTCATGGACCTCAACCTTAATTGGTAATGTTAAAACGGATCTTAAATTAGAAAAAGTTGATGTCTCAGGAAAAAATATTTTTGATACGGTTTTACCTGGCTATCGTAGTTTAGGTTTCGACAGTGAAAATAATTATAATGAAGCACGAAAATTATTAGCTTCATACGGCAATGATCGTTTTCCACAGGGGAGTAACTGTTATCGTTTTATCTCTCAAAAGAACAACCAAGACTATTTTAGTTTCAAGACAGATACTGAATCGAAGCGAACATTTGAAGAATTAAAAGAAGCAAGTTCTGGTTATGTTGATTTTTTAAATCAACAAGCTAAGCCATTAGACCTAACCTATCGTTATTCAAGTGGTAATTGGCAAAATGTTCCTTGGACAACTATTTATGAAACTGATACGGGCATAACGAGTGATGATTATGTGGCCGTTAAATATCAAGATAAAACATATTTGGCTAATTACGAAAGCGACATTGAATGGACGAGAGCCAAAGAAATTAAACAATGGGAAAAACTGCTAGCCATAGCCACAACAGACAAACAAAGAAGAACAGCAACGTTAAATATTGAACGGTTCAAGAATGGGTGTTTTATATATAACACGCAAGCTGCATCAGCTTTGGCTTCTTTAAGACTGATTGATTGGAATAAATAAGAAAACAACTTAGATGTCTGTCTCATAAAACTTAAACCAAATTTGTAGAAGTGACTACAAATTTGGTTTATTTTTAATAATAATTAATAAAAACATACAATTAGGTCATTATGGCTTTTTGATTTATAGGTTTGTTATAATTTGTAGAAACATTCTCACTTTTTGAGATTTAAAATTCTATCAGCACATGTTGCTTGATTAACCTGATTAATGAAAAGAGTGCTGTATGATTAAATGGATCATATTGGCGATTTTTGTGATTTCTGCTTTGTATATCCAAAATCGCGGTAAAGTGCGACATTCGTTTTATCGTCAATTTTTTGACCATTCAACGATACTCGCACCAATTAACTTTCTCATGTATATGTTTTCAAAAGTGCCGAATCAGCCGTATATCGACACACAACATTTTAAAGATTTAAAAGTGTTAGATGAAAACTGGGAAATGATTCGTGAAGAGGCGCAAGCGTTATATGCCAAAGGTGGAATCAAGGCTTCAAGTACATATGATGACTTAGGCTTTAATTCATTCTTTAAAACAGGTTGGAAACGGTTTTACCTAAAATGGTATGACTCAGCGCATCCGTCAGCAGCAGAGCTTTGCCCTAAAACAACTGAATTGCTGAAAACCTTGCCAAGTATTAAGGCGGCAATGTTTACAGAGCTTGCACCTGATAGTCGATTAGTGCGCCATCGTGATCCTTATGCAGGTTCATTGCGTTATCACTTGGGGCTCATTACGCCAAATGATGATCGTTGCTTTATTGATGTAGATGGTCAGCGTTATTCATGGCGTGATGGTGAAAGCGTGGTTTTTGATGAAACCTATATTCATTATGCTGAAAATACCACAGACCAAAATCGTATTATCTTTTTTGCTGATGTAGAGCGTCCATTAAAAACAAGATTTATGCAGCGCTTTAATCACTGGTTCGGTAAAAAAGTGATGACAGCTGCCAGTTCTCCAAATGAAGCAGGTGATCAAACAGGGGGGTTAAACAAAGTTTTTGGTTATGTGTACCAAATCCGCATTAAAGCCAAAGCCTTGAAAAAAACCAATCGTCAGTTGTATTACTTTTTAAAGTGGTTCTTGATGTTAGGGATTTTCTTCCTGATTTTTATTCGACCATATATGTCACAGATCATTGCATTTTTTGAAAAAATGATTTGATTTAAAACGCCCACCAGGGCGTTTTTTTAATAACAAATTTTGACTTGAGTTTAACGTTCGATTTTTTTAATTTACTTTCATAATTTATAAAAGCGCTGGAAAACACAAAATGTTTAAAAATTTAGCCTCAGAAATGATTGGTATGAGTGATATTGGAACAATTATTGAGCCACATGATTTCAATAAAACAGATATTGATGATTATATTTTTCATGAAGATAACGAGAAAATTTTCTTTGTCATCAAAAGTAAAACAGATGAATATTGCTTTACCAATGTGGCCTTTATGCACCTAGATGGTAAAAGTGCGATCAGTAAAAAACGCATGTTGTATCGTTACTTGTATAAGCACAATCCAATTAAAAATGTACTTTTGGAAACAGCAGGTACAGTGGATTTAGATGCTGAAATCAAGTTCCAATTAGGTGAGCAGCATTTCTCTATCGATATTGATAAAAAACAAATCGAGAAAATTCGTGATCTCTATAAAGCATTATTTACCATTGGTGAAACCTGCAAAGAGATCAATCGTAAACGTAATGTGCTATTACAAAGCACTGATAATGTGCAGAAAATGTTTAACTTACGAGAGCTTAGTGAACAGGCAATTTTAAATTTACCTGAAATTATCAATCAGACTGCGCAACAAGTTGAAGATTATGCCAACCAGCGTATTCGACAGATTGAGAATTATGATTTTTCTGAAATTTTTGATCGCTATTTAAAAAATTGATGTTTAGACATTTAGTCAAAAATTAAAACGCTCGGAAGGGCGTTTTTTATTATGTAAATTGATGATTTTATAGTCATATTTAACTCGAAATTCAGATAGAATAATATTTTGTATGGGGAAACTTTGAAGAGCGTGATGCAAAAATTTCATACTAAAATTGATTGGTGGATTTTAGGCTTTTTAATCGCAATGACAGGTCTGCTGATTCAATTGCTTTATACCATGTATGCAAAAGGCACTATGGTTGAATATCCTGAGCATACAGCGGTGTATATTTTAACTATTGCGGTGATTTGGTGGCCAGTTTTCAATACACGCTATATCGTTGAAGATGAAGATTTGATCATTCATAGTCTATTTTTAAAATGGCGTATCCCATTGGCAAATATTCAAAAGATCAGCAAAACCAATAATTCAATTTCATCACCTGCATTATCTTTAGATCGTTTGAAAATCGAATATATGAAAGACGGAAAAATCAAACAGGTCTTGGTTTCTCCAAGAGATCAGCAGGCCTTTCGTCAGGCAGTAGAAGTAAATAGTTCTCAGATTTAAATAAACAGATAATAGCGATCGTGTGTGATAAATATTTCAGAATCATCATAAGAAGTGAATCATACGGGTATTGAAAGTTCTTTCTCCCATTGGGAGAAGGCTAGGATGAGGGGCTTTTATGTTGATTTATGGTTTTAAAAGGGATTTATAAAAGAAGCTTAAAGTACAAGGCCTAACTGAGACGAGAGTCTCTTGAAATTTACTTTAATAATCAACTAAGTGAAAATAAAAAACAGTCGAAATTTAAGCGATTTACACTTGTGATTTTATCAAATATTGGTTAATAATGATTCAAAATAAATAGTCGAGTGAACCGCTATAATGAAAAAAACAATATTTTTTATAATCAATGCTTTAATTTTAACAGCGTGTGGTGGTGGATCGGATGATTCAAAAAGCGAATCAGATAAATTTGATACCCTATATTCATTTCAAGGTGGAGGCATTGACTTACTATTCGGAGCAAAAACTTACCATATTAATGAAAATAAAAATCTCTTGATTCAAGATGCTTCTATAGAAGAAACTTCAAAATATTATCTAACACACAATGCGATTTCGACATTTACCCCACCACAATTAGATCAAAATACATACTTGCTGGGTGAGTCTGCAACATTTGATGGAACGAAATTACAATATTCCGTGAGTAATTATATTGCTGAACAACCTTTGGTTTTATCTTATCAATATAAGAAAATTGATGTCTCTGGGCAATTGATTACGGATGATATTTATAATCCAATCCGCCAAATGAGGAGTAGTGCAGCAGGTCAGATATTACTTACAATCTTAGGGTTAGGTTATTCGCCAAATGAAGTATTTCCAAAAGGCTCTATTTGTTGGCAAAGTTTGTCAGCCAATAGTAATCAGGAATATATTGAGTTCTTACCGTATATCGTTGATGCAAAGGTATTTGCAGATTTAGAAATAGAAGCAACAGGAAATTGGAATAATGTGGCTTGGACGCGATTCAAAGACAAGGAAAACACCCTATATCGCAATGTAAAGCTCACAATAGATGGAAACGACTATCGTGGAAAATATCATCCTCAAAATGAATTTTTTTATCATAAATCTGATGAATTGGCGTGTAATTGGATGAACCGTATCGCCTATAAAGCTGCGAATCAGCCCTTTAAAAAATGAAAAATCAATATATGTTCCAATAGAAAGCGCAAGTAATTCACTCAAGTAGACTTGAAAAATGGATGATCTAACTACATCATCCATTTATAGTCCAAAGTTAAAAGTCTACTGTGAACGAAAACGCACGTGAAAATATCGAAAAGATTCTAGCCAATATGACGACTTTACCTGGTGTGTATAAAATGCTGGGAAAAGAGGGTGAATTATTATATGTCGGAAAAGCCAAAAATCTAAAAAATCGCGTACTAAGTTATTTTGTCAAAACCATTGAACATCCGAAAACACAGGCTTTGGTTGCACGTATTTATGATATTGAAACCCTTGTCGTCCGTTCTGAAACGGAAGCTTTATTACTCGAACAGAATCTAATAAAACTGCATCGCCCACCGTATAACATTATGTTGCGCGATGATAAATCTTATGTCTATATTTTTGTCTCCGCAGATAAACCTTATCCACGTATTGCTTCAGGGCGAGGCAAAGGCAAACATCAAGTGGGTAAGTTTTTTGGCCCCTATCCAAGCGCTTATAATGCAAGAGATACACTGTTAGTTCTACAAAAATTATTTAATGTTCGTCAATGTGAAAACAGCTATTTTTCACAGCGTAAACGTCCTTGTCTGCAATATCAGATCAAGCGTTGTACTGCGCCTTGTGTGGGGCTGATTTCAGCCGAAGCTTATAATGAAGACGTACAAAACTCGATTCGTTTTTTAAATGGCGATACCAAAGAACTGAATCAGGAATTGATTCAAAAAATGGAACAAGCGGCAGAAAATTTAGAATTTGAGAAAGCGGTATTTTACCGTGACCGCATGGCCTTACTGCGTGATGTCCAAGCACAGCAAGCTATTTATAAAGTCAAAGGTGAAGCTGATATTCTCGCCATTGCCTATCAAGCGGGTGTGACCTGTGTACAGATCATGCATGTGCGTAATGGGAAAATGCTGGGTGGGAAAAGTTATTTTCCAGATATGTTAGATGATGATTTGGGTCAAATGCTATCTGACTTTATCGCCAATTTTTATTTTCAGGTCGCAGATGAAGTTCCTACTGAACTGATTGTCAATGTAAATGTGACAGACCGAAAAGAACTGGAAGAAGCTTTACATCAACAATTTGAAAAGAAAATTCAGATTAAACACAATGTTCGTGAAACTCGTGCTGAATGGCTTGAGTTGGCTGAAATGAATGTTCAGCATGCGATCAAAGGAAAATTAGCCAATCATTTAGAATTAAATGAGCGTTTTCATCAATTGGAACAAGTTTGCGGACGACCTGTTGATCATATTGAGTGTTTTGATATTTCGCATACTATGGGCGAAGCAACCATTGCATCATGTGTGGTTTTTGATGCAGGTGGCGCACGTAAACGCGATTATCGTCAATTTGCGATTGAAGATATTACCGGCGGTGATGATTATGCCGCAATGCGCCAAGCCTTAACACGCCGTTATAAAAAAGCCATGTTACCCGATTTATTATTGATTGATGGGGGTAAAGGGCAACTTCATATGGCGATGGAAGTTATGCAAGAGCTTGGTTTAGATGCATTTATGGTGGGTGTTTCCAAAGGTGAAGGGCGTAAACCCGGTTTAGAAACACTGCATTTTACCGATGGCACCAAGATTCAGCTTCCTGAAGACCATAAAGCCCTGCATTTGATTCAGCAGGTTCGTGATGAAGCACATCGCTTTGCAATCACTAAACATCGCGCTAAACGAGATAAGCGTCGTGGAGGTTCGGTACTTGAGGCTATTCCGGGCTTAGGTCCCAAACGTCGCCGTGATTTACTGACACATTTTGGTGGTATTCAAGGGGTACTTAAAGCCTCTGAACATGATTTAAAAAATGTTCCCGGTTTGGGTGATGTTATGGCACGAATGATTTATAAAGTGTTGCATGAATAACACTGTTATTATTCTCGATTATAAGTCATATGTATAATTCAGCTTATTGATTTTAATTAAATATTTATGCAGTCTTGGTCTTATATGTTGATATATACAAGCAGTGCTGATCGATTATTTGCAGGTATGATGCGGTAGTTATTTTCAGTGTGGTAACAACAGCAGCGGTAATGGACAGATCTGATCAATATCAGGAAAACGTTTATTTGGATCGGCTCGGCGTTGCTCTAGCAATTCGTAATAGCATGAAGCGTGTTTTGGATCCTTGAGGATTCCATGCTCCCCCCTGCCGAAAACAAAATAGAGTTTAAATAAACTGTCTTTGCTGCCAAGAGATGCTGCTTTTTGGACGTATTTCAGTGCATTTGGAATATCTTTTTCTACGATTAGATAGTCCACTCCAAGAGCGTGGCCTGCATCAGCCAAGTCTTGTGAAAGTGCACATTCTAGTGCTTGCCTTCCAATAGTCTTGCCGCGAGTTCTAGCGGGCTCCGGTTGCAGTTGAAAAGCACGAATTATGTTTTCGCCTGTTGCTGCTTGTCCATACTTGTTCCCCATATCCGCTGCCTTGCGAAAGTAACTCAACGCTGCCGTCTTATCCTTCTTCACGCCTATACCTTGCTGAAGAAAGACACCCATTGAGTAATAGGCGTGCGCAGATTGCATTTTCATCGCGCTTTCTACCAGATCAACGGCTTTTCCTTGATCAACTGCTACACCTATGCCATTTGCGTAGAGGATGGAAAGGTTTAGCATTGCTTTATAGTGACCGCGTTTGGCAGCTTGTTGATAGAGGCGAACCATTTCAGCATCATTGGCTGGATTATTGGCTTTCTCTAAGGCTCTTGCACGTTGAAACAAGGCATCAGACGCGTCATCGAATGCTGGGTTTTGCTCTTTGCTACAGGTAAATTGCAGAGCATTCCAGTCTATGCTTTCAGTATTGATAGTTTTTGCTGTGTTGGTCTGTTGGCAGGCGAGGAGCATTGGAACAAAGCAAATCCCGATCCAACTTCGACAATAGTGTTTAAGCGGGTTTCGCCAAAGATTGTGTATATTCATCATAAAATCCAAAATTGATCAAGCTAAAGAGCATCCTAGATCAATATTTTTGAAGTTATCATTGGGTTGTATTTGTTATTTTAAGCGCACGTTTCTTATTTCCTGCTTGGAAATTTCTTAAAGATAAGTACGTTATACATATTGCCTTCAATCCGTTATCTGATCAAGTGAAGGGTGAAAAGTGTTCAATTTGCGCTTATCTTCTATGTTATATGTGCTGATATTCTCTGATTCTAAACAATCAGCCTCTACTCAGATCTGCTTTATTCTGCGCATAGTACTGTTATACGAAGCACTGAAATATGAATAAATAATAGCAGGCTCAATATCCATTTAATACAATGTGTTAAAACCTGATTCTTGTCGTTGTAGACTTGAGCCAACTGGTTTGGAATCTGAATGAACGCTATTGATCCTATATCGCATTTGCCAAAACAACCATTGACGCATCAGTCACTGATCATTTTCATCTCGTGTTAAATATGAAACAGTACAGCAAAGATCGAAAAATTGGACAGATCATGTCATTAGAATCGCTATTTCAGCAGATTGAACAGGAAGAATGGATTGATATTCCTCAAGGATGGTTGCAGGGGCGTACCATCTTTGGTGGTCTCGTTGCAGGTATGTTGGTTTATAAAGCAATTGCAACCATTCATGATCCAGTTAAAAAGTTGTTAAGTTGTAGTGTCACTTTTGTTGGACCTGTTGAAGAAACGCCAGTGAAATTAACTGCTGAAATCCTGAGACAGGGTAAATCAGTCACGACGATTGAAGTCAGATTGTGGCAAAATGAGGCCGTGCAAAGTATTTTAATTGCAAGTTTTGGTAGCCAACGCGATTCTAAAATTCAAGTGTCTTTAGAGCCTCAAGCTCCTGATTTTCCGTCACTTGATCAGATTAATATTGTCCCTAAATATTTACCTTTTCCAGAGTGTGTAAAAAATTTCCAACTGGCATGGACTGAAGGGAATTATCCAATGTCAGGCAGTAAACAACCTGATTTTTCAGGTTGGTGTCGTTTTGACCCTGAGCTACATGCCAATCGAGCAATGAATGTCTCAGATATCATGACCTTAATGGACGTTTGGCCACCCGGTGTATTGCCGATGTTTAAACTGCCAGCACCTGCAAGTACACTGACGTGGCAAGTGACCTTTATCCATCCTTTACAAAATCAGTTGAATGATTGGTTTAAGTATAAAGTGATTACAGACTTTGCTGAGCATGGATATGCAACAGAACATGCCTATCTTTGGGATGAACAAAATCGACTCATTGCGATTGCAAGACAGACGGTTACGGTATTTACCTAGTCGACAGTTTCATGTGAATCGTTTAAAGTACTAACGAAATAGAGCTTTACTCTAAATTATTATTTACCTTCATTCGGGTAAGTAGGGGACTCACTGGCGGTGTCTATGACTACAGGTCGTATCCTGAATATTCCAAATATCTTGACGCTTGCTCGAATCGCGTTAATTCCTGTTTTTTTAATTATTGCCTATTGGCCACCTGCAATTGGAGTGGCTGGACATACTGGTGGTATGACGCGTCATATTATCTTGACTGCAATTTTTGTTGTTGCTGCAGTCACAGATTGGTTTGATGGTTATCTGGCACGAACATTAAATCAAACCTCAGCCTTTGGGCGGTTTTTAGATCCTGTTGCAGATAAATTAATGGTGGCAGCAGCACTGATTGTTTTAGTGCAATGGCAACCATCAATCACTATGGCATTTGCCGCAATTGTGATTATTTCACGTGAAATTACAGTTTCAGCGCTGCGTGAATGGATGGCTGAATTAGGTGCACGTACCAATGTGGCAGTCTCCACGGTGGGTAAATATAAAACAGCCTTTCAGATGATTGCGATCACGGTGTTTTTATTGAATTGGCAGCCGCTTGAAATACTGGCTTATGCTTTGTTATATACCGCGGTCATTTTGACACTCTGGTCGATGTTTATTTATTTAAAAGCAGCGTGGCCTTATTTAAAACAGCCTTAATCTGCGCAAATGAATGCAATATACAGATCAAAGCCTTTCTCTCGTGAAAGGCTTTTTTTGTGCTTGAAAGTCAGTACAATGGAAAGATTGATGAAAACAGATACAAATCGTTAAACATCATCTTGGGCTATATTGAAAATCAATCAAATTACAAGAAACACTGTAACTGGAATATTGAGAAACACGCCATTGCAGGTAAAATTAAGGAATACACATGGCAGCATTGCTTTATTTATCGAATCAAAATTTGTATTTATTGGATGGGAATAAAAGTATTACGGTTCCTTGCCAAGCGATTGACTTATATAAAAAGAATTTAGTTGAGATTCAACAACGTAAAGATTGGAAAACCAAAGGTACGGGCGCACAGTTCATGGGAGCATCGTCACAAAATGATGAGGTGGATTTAAAGCATATTTTCCCCACAGATGTTGCTCTGACTACTGATCATAAAATGATTTATACCGCTTGTTTACAAGAAGGCACTTCGATCAATATCAAATCATTGACAGATTTACACGAAACCGAAGGCTTAGTATTACGAAAGAATGATTTTGTGGTGCAGGAC
The DNA here is from genome assembly GCF_022828975.1 of Acinetobacter sp. NyZ410. Taxonomy (NCBI): domain Bacteria; kingdom Pseudomonadati; phylum Pseudomonadota; class Gammaproteobacteria; order Moraxellales; family Moraxellaceae; genus Acinetobacter; species Acinetobacter sp. NyZ410. The sequence goes on from NZ_CP094620.1 coordinate 303,451, forward strand.
ATGGCTTATGATGAATCTAAAAAGCGTTTAGCACTATCCGTTAACACCCAGGGTTATGAACGGCATATTTGTATTCTGCCTTTAGACGCCAATCGAACACAGTATTTGACCGAAGGGGATTGTCAGGATTCAAATCCATGTTTTGATCCGCGAGATACCATGCAGTTGTATTATGATTCGTGTGGTTTAGCCTATGGCGAACACCGTATTGCCTATAGCCCCAAAGAAATTTTTCATTTGGATATGGGAACAGGCGAGTTGCAAACAATCGCTTCAAATCCAAAGTTTGATTTCTTTAAACCCAAAATGGATGAGCAGGGCAATTTGTATTTTATTAAACGCCCGTATTCCCGTGATGGCGCTCACCAATCCCCGTTAACAACCTTTAAAGATATTATTTTTGCGCCTTTTAAAATTATTCGTGCGATTGTGGGGTGGTTGGATTTCTTTACTCAACGCTATACGGGTGAATCGTTAAAAACAACGTCTGGAAATAATCCAGCCAAATCGCAACATAAGTCAGAAGAAGAGTTATTCGTTGAAGGTAATTTGATTAAGGCTCAGCAAAATTTAGAACGTAATCAGAAGGCGGGCGAAAAATATCCAGGGATGATTCCAAATTCTTGGGAGTTGATCAAGATGACAGCTTCTGGTGAGATGATTGTATTAAAAAAAGGCGTGATGAGTTTTGCTTTAAAAGACAATTCTATTTTTTATTCCAATGGAAAATATTTGGTTGAAATTGATCAAAACAACAATGAGACCTTACGGGTTGAAGCCAAGCTAATTTCAAAAATTATCTGTTGAGATCCTGTGTTTCCACACTACATTTAAGATAAACCAAAGCTGAAATGAGACTTTGGTTTATTTGCGAACTTGTTTTGAGAAGGAGACAAAGTATCAGGCTTAATTAGTTTTTGATAATCGTCAAAGAGGTATGTTCAAAGCGTGATTTTAGCTTGTCCATATCAGTCAGTGAAAAAGTCCCTTTTTCAGATTCCCGAGAAAGAAATACTGAAAGCGATTGAAAATCTACACGGCTAATCAGTAAATCTTGTATAGAAACAGTCCATTTTTCACCTGAATGTAGTCGCGCAATTTGGTTCGAAATGTGGTTAAGCAGATCCATTTTATTCATCCTGATGCAAGTGATTGGAAATTTTTATCTTGAAAATAAAAACTCACTGAGTTGATCACTTAAAATATTTTTAACCTGTACACATAAGCGTTAAAGCCATCCGAGATGACTATCATGTGACATTAATATTGCATTTTCGTGACAAGTAAACGTGGATATCCGATTAAAATAAATAAACTTTATTTTTTTTCTGCCGAAAAATTCGAATTTGCCAAAATATATTCAATCTCTTCTTTTGCCGCAGTTTGTAGTTTGCTACGTAAAGCATTTAAGCTCTGTTCGATGAGCGTTTCTGCTTCTAACTCAAGACGTAAACGAACACTTTCCAACTCTGAGGTCATTTGCGCATCTGTGATGCGGAATTGCCCATTGGCATAATCTATTGCTGGATAATCAGGATTTTTAGTGTATTTTTCACTATATTCTGAAATTTCAATATCAATTTGTTGACGTAAATTTTGTAAGGTCAATTGTTGATGTTCAAACTGCTGAATTTCATCTTGTTGTAGTGCTAAATTATAGGCGTGCTGTAATGCTCGTTTTTCTGCTAAAGATTTTTCAAGTGCTAATTGTCTACGGATACGTGCTTCTTCAATCAGCTGGGCTTTTAGCTCAGCATAGGCGTGTTCAACTTGGAGTTGCGCCACTTGCATTTGGCGTTGGTCGTTACTTAACCAGTCCTGTACATTTGTTTTAGGGCTGAGAAGGTCACAGATGCGGTTAAGGTCATCTACAAAAGTTTGGCGTACCGCTTCAGGCGTATCTAACCAGCGCTTTTTAAAATCTTGACCGACATTTAATGTCACCACGCATCTCCTTGATATAAAATGAGAATGAAGAATTAAAGTTTAAATGTTTGAGGCGAAACACCCATTCGTCGATAGGCTTTATATTTCTCTCGACCAATTTGTTTTGCTGATTCAGCATTTTCAATAATTTCTATAATGTGACTAAATTGTGTCACTTGTTCAAGTGCTTGATTGTTAAAATTAAACACAATCCAGTCTAAAGACTCAGGTAATCTTGAAGAAATACAGATCGGTGCATCAATTTGATCAATTCCATGCGCAATAAAACTGGTCGGATCAAAGCTCCATAAACGTTCATCCAGTTGTTGCTGCATGTCTACATCAGGACAATGCAACCAAACTTTGGCTGCATTTCGTAAAATTTTACGACATAAACGACAGGCACTTTCCACCTGTCGCTCAGGGCTTTTTTCAAACAAATAAAAGCTAATTTTAGCCATTCTTTTGTACACGGTTGGCGATTAATTGCATCAACAATGGCACTGGACGCCCTGTTGCACCTTTATTTGCACCAGAATTCCACGCTGTACCTGCAATGTCTAAGTGTGCCCAACGATAGTCACGGGTAAAGCGTTGTAAGAAGCAAGCTGCTGTAACTGCGCCAGCTTTTGGCCCGCCAATATTGGCAATATCGGCAAATGGCGAATCAAGTTGTTCTTGATAATCGTCATATACGGGCATACGCCATACACGGTCAAATGCAGTGTGTCCTGCTGCTGTAATTTCTTCTGCAAGTTCATCATCTGGTGTAAATAAACCTGAAACCACTGAACCTAAAGCCACCACACAAGCCCCAGTCAATGTTGCAATATCAATCACCAATGCAGGATTAAAGCGTTTAATATACGTTAAGGTATCACAAAGGACTAAACGGCCTTCGGCATCGGTATTCAGGATTTCAACCGTTTGACCACTCATGGTGGTTACAATATCCCCTGGGCGAGTTGCATGGCCAGAAGGCATGTTTTCAGCAGCAGCAATTGCGCCAACTACATGAATCGGGAGTTTCGCTTCACAAAGTGCACGAATCGTACCCAGCACAGATGCTGAACCACACATATCAAATTTCATTTCATCCATGCCTAAGCCTGGTTTTAATGAAATACCACCTGTATCAAAAGTCACACCTTTACCCACAAGTACGATCGGTGCTTGATCAGGATTGGCTTTATACTCAAGGGTAATCACTCGTCCTGGACGATCAGAACCTTTGCTTACCGCAAGGAAAGCATGCATGCCTAGATCAGCAAGTTGTTGTTCTTCAAGTACCGTTACTTGTAAAAGCTCAGGGAATTCAGCTGCTAAAGCATGTGCTTGTTCTGCTAAATATTCAGGGAAGCAAATATTAGGAGGGCAGTTACCTAAGTCACGGGCAAAGTTTTGACCTTTTTGAACAGCCTTAATAAGCGTGATCTGTTCTGCAGTCAGACTTGATTGCGTTGCAATAAATTCAATATTTTCTAAAGTAAACTCATTCTTCTTCGATTTGAATTCATCATAAGCATATGCAGCTTGCGTCAAATTTAATGCAAATAGATAATGTAACTCAGTTGGTAAAGCCGAAATATCGATGCTGATTTTTTGGAATTTTTTTTGTGAAGCTTTGATAATGGTTTGTGCGATTTTTGCTAATTTCGCAGCTTTAATTTCAGAGGCTTTATCTATGCCCACTAAAGTACATTGCGTAACTTGAGTTAGCTTTCCGATAAGTGGTAGAGTTTCGTTTAAACTTGCTTTGAATTGAGTGTCTTTAATTATGCTGTTCAAGTCATTGATTTTATATGTTTCTTGAGCTTGTTTAGCGTTTTCAGAATCCACCAGAATAAATAACGACTGGCTAGATGTAGACGCTGAAAATGACGTATTGATCGTAAGTTTCATGTGTTGTCTTTGTGCCTTTTGTACATTTCAAATCATTAAACCATTGAACCACTTCAAATGGTAGAATTTCAATCTAGTTTTATAATTTTAACTTCGGGTAAACTAGCGCTACATCACGATATTACCCTTATTTGGAAGATTAATTTGATTATTCGACGTTACCTTGTCAAACAAGTCGTTTCGACCTCTCTTGTGGTTGTCACATTATTGACAGTCATTATGATGGGTGGGCAATTGATTAAACGATTTGGTCAAGCTGCTATGGGGCGTGTAGATCCGAGTATTCTGTTGAGTATTATCGGTTTTCGTTTACCTGAGTTTTTGACTTTAATTCTTCCTTTGGGTTTCTTTATTGGGTTGATGCTGGTTTTTGGTCGTTTATATGTCGATCATGAAATGGCGGTACTGAACGGGAGTGGTATTAGCCGTATTCAAGTCGCCAGATTATTGATTCCACTGACTGTTATTTACTTGTGTGTACAAAGTGTCTTAATGATCTGGATGTCTCCATGGGGGATCCGTCAATATGAGCAACTGATCTCTACACAAGCGGTACGAACAGGCTTTGATTTAGTTCGGCCACGTGAGTTTATTTCTTCGGGGGCTTATACGATTTATGCAGGCTCTTTATCTGAAGATCGTAAAAATCTAAAAGATATTTTCTTTTATCAACGTGCTGAAAAAGAAGGCAAACCTGATGTCATGATTTTGGCAAAGGAAGCGACACGGATTGAAATTGCCAATGAAACCGCCAGTGTGGTCGATTTAGTCGAAGGTCGCCGTTATGAAATTTACCCAGGAACACCCAAATATAGCCAAACTGAATTCCAATCTTATCGTTTACGTTTAGAAAATAATAAAGAAGCCAAGTTTGAAAGTGATGAAGTCGAGGGGCTATCTTTTGGCAAATTGCTTGAAAATAGAAATGACCCTGTTGTGGCAAGTGAGTTGGGATGGCGCTTATTTGTTCCGTTTTCCATTATTGTCGCCTTAATGCTGGCAACTGCATTGTGTGAAGTCAGCCCAAGACAAGGTCGCTATCTCAAACTTTTCCCAGCATTATTGATTTTTGCCAGCTTAATTGTGGCACTCATGGCAATACGAACCCGTATCAGTAAAGATGAGGTGGGTGTTTGGGCATATCCTGCAGTGTTATTATTCTATGCTGTTGCTGCCGCTCTATTTTCAAGAAAGCAGAAATTAGCACCTAAGATTAAAAAGCAAATACAGCGAGTAAAATCATAATGTTAGCACGTAGAATTGTCGCAAAACATGTGACGAAAACCACCTTGCTCGCCATGTTAGGTGCGACCGCAGTCCTTGCCAGTTTGCAGATCTTGTTCACCTATTTGGGTGAGTTAAGTGATCTTAAACAAGGCTATACGGCTTGGAATGCGTTGCAATATGTTTTATGGGGCGCACCTCGTTATTTGTATGAGATTCTTCCAATTGCAGCCTTGATCGGGGCTGTATTGGGTTTAGGTTCAATGGCTTCCAACAGTGAACTGATTGTGATGCGAGCAGCGGGTATTAGCCTCTGGCGTATTGTTGGTTGGGTGATGCGTTCAGCGATGCTTTTGGTGGTGCTTTCATTTTTATTGACCCAATTCGTAATTCCCTATACCAATGAACAGGCGAAAAGTATTAAAAGCCATCGCAGTGTCGCGGCGCTTGGGGAAGTTAAAGGCTATTGGACACGTGAAGGGCAACGCTTTATTTATATTGATTATGCCAACTCGCAAGGCACGCTAAAACAAGTTCAAGTTGTCGATTTTGACGAAAATTATCGAATGAAATCATTGCTAAATTCGGAAGAAGGGCAGTTCTTCAAAGAAGGTCAATGGAATTTAAAAAACAGTGCCCAAGTCAATTTATTGGACAATGGTCAAGCTCAAGTTGTCAATAAAAACCAACAGGATTTAGCACTCGCATTGCAACCGAAATATGTGCATATGGTGACCATCAATCCTGAGGACTTAGCCCCTACGCAGTTGTTGAGTTTTATGCAATATATGCATGAATATAGCCAAGTACCGAAGACATATCTTTTGGCTTTCTGGAAAAATATTGGTTCACCATTTGCGTTACTTGCATTGGTGTTGATTGCCTGTTCATTTATTTTTGGGCCTTTGCGCCAACAATCCATGGGTTTTCGTTTAGTCATCGCATTATTTGTTGGTTTGGGCTTCTATTACATACAAGACTTCTTGGGCTATGCGAGTTTGGTCTATGCACCATCGCCAGCTTGGTTTGTATTTTTGCCAATTGTATTGATGTTTGGTATCGGCAGTTATTTGTTGTACAGAGCAAGATAATTTGATGAATCAATTGCTTAGGTCAGTTGAATTTTAACTAGATTAGAAATTTAGATGATGGCAACCCGTTTTTGCCATGGTCTTAGCATAGAGTCTGCCGTAAAAAAACGGTAAGATGTAACGATTAATTTGTAAACAGTAAAGAGTGTAAATCATGACGGATGCAACTGCTGGCAAAATCCCTCACGTTCTAGTGATTATGGATGGTGTGGGTCATCGTGAAGCGGTCGAAGATAATGCGTTTTTAGCAGCAAAAACGCCAAATCTAACCATGATGCAAGAAAAGCATCCGCATAGTTTAATTTCAGGTTCAGGTGAAGATGTGGGTTTGCCAGATGGGCAAATGGGTAACTCAGAAGTGGGTCATATGAACTTGGGCGCTGGTCGTGTGCTGTATCAAGATTTTACCCGTATCACCAAAGACATTCGTACCGGCGATTTTTTCGAGCATGAAGTTCTGATTGATGCAGTAGAAAAAGCCAAAGCGGCAAATGGTGCATTACACATCATGGGGCTGTTGTCAGAGGGTGGTGTCCACTCTCATCAAGATCATATTATTGCGATGTGTGAGCTTGCCTTGAAACGTGGGGCAAAAGTCTATTTACATGCGTTCTTAGATGGTCGTGATACGCCACCACGAAGTGCAAAACCTTCTTTAGAAAAACTCGATGCTGTATTTGCACAATATCCAAATCAAGGGCGTATTGCCACCATGATTGGACGTTACTTTGCTATGGATCGTGATAATCGTTGGGATCGTGTGGAACAAGCTTACCGCCTGATGACTGAAGGAGAAGCTTTACGTGTTGTTGATTCAGCAGTTGAAGGTTTAGAGCAAGCTTATTCAGCCAATGAAAATGATGAATTTGTTAAAGCAACCCGTATTGGTGAAATCGCAAAAATTCAAGATGGCGACAGTGTGGTATTTATGAATTTCCGTGCTGATCGTGCACGTGAAATTACCAAAGCCTTTGTAGAGCAAGACTTTGCTGGTTTTGAGCGTAAAGTGGTACCACATCTATCCAAATTTGTGATGTTAACGCGTTATCAAGCGACGATCGATGCACCAGTGGCGTATATGCCAGAAGGTTTAAAAAATTCAATTGGTGAATACTTATCTTCTTTAGGCAAAACGCAGTTACGTATTGCAGAAACAGAAAAATATGCCCATGTGACTTTCTTCTTTAGCGGTGGCCGTGAAGATGAATATCCAGGTGAAAAACGGATTCTAATCCCATCACCGAAAGTGGCGACTTATGATCTACAGCCAGAAATGAGCGCGCCAGAAGTCACCGACAAGCTGGTTGATGCGATCAATTCAGGCGAGTTTGACCTTTTGGTGGTGAACTATGCCAATGGCGATATGGTGGGTCATACTGGCGTGTTTGATGCAGCTGTGAAAGCAGTTGAAGCGGTTGATACAAGCCTTGGTCGTTTATATGAAGCTGTAATGGCAAAGCATGGTCACATGCTGATTACCGCTGATCATGGTAATGTCGAGCAAATGCAGGATTATGTGAGTGGTCAAGTCCATACCCAGCATACCACTGAACTTGTACCTTTCATTTATGTTGGACCAAGCTCAGCGACGATTGCTGAAGGTGGCGTTTTAGCAGATGTTGCACCGACTATTTTAAGTTTAATGCATCTCCCTGTGCCGACAGAAATGCAAGGCCGTAATCTAATTACATTGAAAGCATAAAATTATCTCTATTAAAAACTAGGTGCGTGAATGGCTCAAGCTTGGAAATATATTGCTGTATTAACAGGATTGTTGGCTTGTGGAAGCCATTCAGTTTGGGCAGCAGAAAATGCTGCCGCACTTGATTTTGATGGTGATGTCGAAGAAAGTATTGCCGAAGTGCCCATTGAATCGATTGAGCAGTTTGTGCAAATCTACGGCATCGTCAAAGATAATTATGTTCAGGAAAAACCGGATGATGTTCTGTTTCTACAGGCAATCAAAGGGCTGGTGGGTGGTTTAGATCGCTATTCACGTTATTTGAGTCCTGAAGAATATAAACAGTTAATGCAATATACGGAAAGTGACCTTGCGACTGCTGACTTTGAATTGGCTTTTGATAGTCATATTCATCAATGGAAAGTGAAGAATTTACGCGATAATTCAGACTCATTTAAACTCGGTTTAAAAAATGGCTTCACTATTTTTAAAATTGAAAATCAAGAACTTAAAAATTTAAATGCCCAACAAGTCGAAGATTTATTACATGGCTCAATTGGTTCAACTTTTCAGTTGCAACTCAATGAAAAAAGCCCAGCCATCACAGTGGTCAGAAATCGCAAATTAGAAGTGGCAGATATCGAGCCGATTATGTTGCATAATCAGGTTTTAGTTCTTAAAGTCAAAGTCTTTCAACAAGATACAGCCAATGAAATTAAACGTTTAATCGAAGAATACAGCACTCAAAAAGTAAAAGCCGTACTATTCGACCTGCGCAATAACCCCGGTGGTTTACTCTCCGCTGCTGTTGAAACGGCTGATCTGTTTTTAACTCAGGGAACAATTGTTTCTACCAAAAGTCGTTCAGAAGGCAATCAACAATTCCAAGCCTTACCCGGTGATGAGTCGTCCAATACCAAATTAGGTATTTTGATTAATGGTCGTTCAGCATCTGCCGCAGAAGTCTTTACAGCTGCAATGAAAGAGCATCAACGTGCTTGGGTCATTGGTGAAAAAAGCTATGGCAAAGGCGTTGTACAGAAGTTATTTCCATTGCCAAATGGCGCTGCATTACAAATGACGGTTTCGCATTATTATACGCCTAATGGCAATATGATTGATGGGCAGGGTATTCGCCCTAATTTGGAATATCCATGGGCTTTAGATCAAAAAGAAGAAATTTATTTAAATAATGTTGCAGATCAACTATTAAAACATCGTGATAGATAAAGTTGAATACCGAGAAGTGAATTTATAACACTGTAGCCGTTTTATGCTGCTATATCTGACATTCGGCAGTTAAATCACGTTGTGTTGGGCAAGGGGGCGATCTACCCCCTCCTTACCCAACGACGACATCTATGTCGCTATGTTGTAACCATGTAAAAAGCAAAAAATGCTTGAGTTGATATTATGATGAAGAATGGAGGCTACTTTTATTCATCATCATCGGTATCTAAACCAAACTTTTTCAAACGGTAGCGTAAAGAACGAAAGGTCATGCCCAATTTCTTCGCAGCTAAAGTGCGATTCCAATGGGTTTGATTTAATGCAGATAACAGCACTTCTTTTTCAACTTTTTCTAAATATTGCTCCAAACCTTCTTCTGGAATGTTTTGTGCTTTATTCGGCATGACGATAGGCAAGGCTTTGCTTTGCATCAGATCATGCTGTTCGACTTTGTGGACACCACGATGTGGAGCTGGTTGTAGCTGTTGAATATCAATATAGTCTTCATCACTCATGGTAATGGCTTTTTCAATGATATTGCGTAATTCACGAACATTGCCTGAGTAATGTTGTTGCAAAAGAAAAGCTTTGGCTTGTTCAGTGAAAGACTTAGTTGAAATACGCCACTCTGTACAAATTTGCTGAAGAAAATGATTGGCTAAAATTAGAATATCACAATCACGTTCGCGCAATGGTGGCAGGACAATATCCATCACATGAATTCTAAAGAACAGATCATGGCGGAATTTGCCTTGTTCAACGAATGCTTCAATGTCTTGATGTGTTGCACTGATAATACGAAAATCAACTTCGATTTCGCTATCACTGCCTAGAGGACGAATTTTCTTTTCTTGCAATGCTCGTAACAGTTTGGCTTGCATGGCCAATGACAGCTCTGCAATTTCATCTAAAAACAGGGTACCACCATTGGCAGCTTGAATAAGACCCTGTTTGTCTTGAGTTGCACCTGAAAAGCAGCCTTTTTTATGCCCAAATAGCTCACTCTCCATCAGCTCTTCAGAAATTGCACCACAATTAATCGCAACAAAAGGGCTATCACTGCGGTTACTGAGTAGATGGATGAGGTTGGCAACAACCTCTTTGCCTGTTCCTGATTCACCCGTGATAAATACGGGTGCTTGTGACCGGGCAATTTTTTTAATCGATTCTCTTAACTTACGAATCACCTGTGAATCACCGATGAGCATTGATTCCTCAAGCGGCGCATCGCTGATCGTTTCTCTTAACTGTGGTACATGCAAAGCTTTTTGTAAAAGTTGTTGCAGATGTAATTGGTTAATCGGTTTGCTGACAAAATCAAAAGCACCTGCTTTCAGCGAGGCAATCGCAATTTCCATATTTCCATATGCAGTTAAGACTGCAATAGGCGTTTTAGGATAATGCTGCGATACATGTTTAACCAAATCTAAACCACTACCATCAGGGAGGTTTAAATCGGTAATACAGGCATCATATTTATATTCACTAAAAAAATATTTGGCTTGTTGTAAATGGTGTGCCATATGCGTTTTGATGCCCATCCGAGAAAGGCTCATTTGCATTAACATACATAAATCTTGTTCATCATCTACAAGTAAAACCAATGGTTGTCGTGTAGTCATATCCCCAAAAACCTAATCTAATCCATGAGTGGGCATTCGATACGGAAGCACGCCCCTTGTTGTTTTTGCTCTACGTAAATTAGTTTCGCTTGATTCGCTTCGCATATCGTCTGCGATAGGTACAATCCTAAACCAGTTCCATTGATTTCGGTACTAAAAAATGGCTGAAATAATTGCGAAAGATCTTGTTTTGTGACGCCTTTCCCATAATCAATCACATCGATATATACGTGTGATTCATTTTTAAACGTTTGCACTAAAATGTGCTCAGCATTTTGATCATTATGACGTAATGCATTACGCACTAAATTGATTAAAACTTGTCGAAGATGAGAATCATCAAAATAAATCCAAACATCAGATTGAACCTCTAATTTGATTTTTTCCTGAGCATCCCCTAAATCATGGCGTAATAAGTCATCAACAAATTCTTGAAAATTAATTTTCGATGTATGGGTCTTTTTATTTTTTGCCATATCCAAGGTATCTTTAATAATATTGTTGATACGGATGGTCTGTTTGGTAATAATTTGATTTAAAATGGTTTGTTGTTCTGGGTCACTGCTGATAAAGAGATCATTGGCCTGCGCAATGGCAGCAAGTGGATTGCGAATCTCATGGGCAATACTGGCGGACAATTGACCAAGTGCAGCAAGTTTGAGTTGTTGTACCTTTTGATTAATTTTTTGTGCATCTTCGAGGACCAAAAGCGTGAGTGCTTGATGCGGAACAATCAATTTTTGTACGCGAATATCGACCGTATACGAGGACTGATGCGATTCAAATTGGAAGCGTTCTCCATCACGTAACATGGCATCTTTTAAGATTTCATATAAGTCTGGTTGAAAGCTGGATAAATGATATTGCTCATGCGCGTAAAGTGGTGAAATACCCAAAAGTAAACAGGCAGCAGGGTTACTGACGATAATTTTGCACTTTTCATCGAGCACCAAATAACCCACTTCAATCTGTTCTAAAATATAGCGGTTAATGTTCTGTAACTTAAATAATTCAAGAGATTGATAGGTATTTAACGACTCTAAAACTTGGAAGCGATTAATTGCAATCTGCCCAATGCCATAGACCATAAAAAATAAAAAAGCCAATAAGGCACTGTTACTAATATTATTTAAATTTGAAAAATCGAAGAAGCTGCCTAAAAACTGTTGGTAAATAATCGCAATCACAGAAACCAGTGTTACGAATAGCGCTTTATTTTTACTCAACAGAAAATTCGCGGTAAAAACAGCAATCACGAACAAAATACTGATGGCTAAATTTGGCCCATTGAGGGCAAATACCAAGGTACTTAGAAAGGGAATATCAACAATAAAAAAACCAATAAATTGTCGTCCAACCCCATGCGGGTAGAACTTGAGCAGCATCATTTGTAATGCTGCAATCAGCGTAAATGCGGTTAGAGAATAAAAATATAAGCTGGGATATTGGTAATGTACGGGTTGATGTTCAAGGGTAATCAGAAAAATAATGACTAAGCAAAAGGCAATAACCAATCTATACCCTGAATACAGTGTGCCTAGACGGTAAATTGTTTGATAAATGGGAACCGTTACCGTAGGCGACATAAATCGTACTCAAGATAAATTATTGTTTTAATCAATTTATGGCTTAATTAGACCATAACGTATCGCAAGGTGAGTGAGTTTTACATCACTATCAAGTCCTAATTTTTCAAAGATACGATAACGATAAGTATTGACTGTTTTTACACTGACAAAGAGTTTGTCAGAAATTTCTTGTGCACTGACACAATTTACCACCATCATTGCAACTTGCATTTCACGTTCTGACAGCGCGTCAAAAGGTGAGGTTTGTGTATCGGATAAATAAGAGCTTGCAAGTTGTTCGGCAATATCGGCACTAAAATACTTACCGCCTTGCATGACTTTTTTGATTGCGCGAACCATTTCTGTGATTGGCGCGCCCTTGGTAATGTAACCACGAGCTCCAGCTTTCAATAATAGCGATGGATAGGGTTCTTCAGCCAAACCACTCACAGCGAGTACTTTAGTATCAGGTGCGGTTTGTAACAAACGACGGGTAGTTTCTACACCACCAATTCCAGGCATGTTGACATCCAATAAAACTACATTGGGATGTTGTTGCCTTACAATCGTAATTGCTTCTTCACCAGATTCTGCTTGTCCAATGACTTGAATATCGGTCTGATCTTCTAACATTCTGCAGATGCCGGTTCTTACTAATTCATGGTCATCTACCACTAAAACAGTAATCACTTACACCTCCTTAAATTTCTCAATATCGACATTTTTGTTACATAAAGCAAAAAAGACTTGCAAAGACATAACAAAATTGGCAATCCTATTCCTAATATCCATTCAATATTTACGCATAATACGGCGTGATTGAAATATTTGTTTTAATATAGTCACGTTTGAGTGTAAATGTAAGTCATATTTGAGGTAATTAGCAAGTTTGTGAATACCTCCTTGAGGTGAGTAAGTTATCGTGAAAAAACCAAAAAAAACGTTAATGCATGTGCTGAGTTTGTCAGTACTACTCAGTTTGAGTTCTACCGGTTTTGCTGAAATCATTATGAACTCATCGGGGGGGAGCGGACAAGCAACTGTAAATTGGTCTTCTTCAGATGCCAGCCAGTTACTCAATGGTGACTCTCTGGATGATGATGGCGAGGATATTTCTCCAAAAGGCTCAACTACCTTAACCACAACAATTCGTGCGTCAAATGCTGCACCAACAACATTGACCAATAAGTCTGTACAGATTTATGACACCAATACCTATAACAGCCAACCATCGGTAAATGCACGTGCTGCGTTGGTGATGGATGCAAAAACAGGTGAAGTCCTGTTTAGTAAAAATACCAATATGGCGTTGCCTATCGCATCAATTACCAAGTTGATGACAGCGGTGATTACCGCAGATGCCCGTTTAAATATGTCTGAAGACATCACTTTGCAACAAATCGATTTTGCGGGTGCTGGTGGTAAGAATTCAAGTTCAACTTTAAAAGTTGGCGATACCATGAATCGTGCTGAAATGTTACTTGTGGCATTGATGAAATCTGAAAATCCAGCTGCAGCGGCTTTAGCACGTACTTACCCAGGTGGTCGTCAAGCGTTTTTTGCTGCAATGAATTCAAAAGCACGTCAATTGGGCATGAACTCAACCCATTATGTTGAATCTACTGGTTTAGATCCACGTAATGTTTCTTCTGCTCGAGATTTGGGGATTTTAGTCAGTGCTGCATCGCAATATGGCTTGATCCGTCAATTTTCAACAACAGCACACTATGACTTTAATTTAGGTTATCGCGTGTTGAAATCAAACAATACCAATGCCTTAGTACGTAATGGTGGCTGGAATATTAATATTTCTAAAACGGGTTATATCAATGAAGCAGGGCGTTGCGTGGTTATGCATACCACTGTAAATAGTCGTCCAGCTGTGGTGGTGTTATTAGGTGCAAGTTCTTCTCAGGCACGTACCAATGATGCAACCAATTTATTAAATTGGGTGAGTAATTTACCGAAACGTATCTAATCGGTTTTTCACGGTACTTAACCAGCCAAATGACAAAAAGCTCTTTAATATGAAGGGCTTTTTTTATGCTTAAATTAAGCAGATCAATAAACCATCATCAATAAATTGTATTCGCTTATTTTTTAAAATGGGTTACTGTTGAACAACAACAAGAAATGATGACCTTAGATAATGAATGCAATGCAACATGCACGGATTTCTGCCAAACGTTGGGGCGGCGAAGCAGAAGACTATTATCAAATACATGGATTTATTGATAGTACCAAAAGTTTATGCAGTGATGCCCGTCATCGAATTTTACATACATTATGGGGCGTAAATTCGGTGGTGATTCCTGTGTTTGGGCATAGCCTTCAAAATAGTGCAGGCAAGTCAATTGATATTAAAGACTTGTGTGAGCGTGATCATCTCTTGGTGGACTACCAACAGCGTTTTATTCCAACCTTAAATGATTTTGTTAATGCGATAGATGCTAAACATTTACCTAAAAACTTTGAACAGCAACTCGAGCAGTTACATCAATATTATTTACAGGATAAAGCGCTTTCACAGCTGATGTTGTCACCTCTGGCTTTAACAGGCAAATTGCATTCTTTGTTAATCACCCACAACAGTTGGTTTATTTACGATATTTTGCCGCGTATTAGGGAATTACCTCCATTGGAAAATATTGTGTATAGCCCAGCAGATTTTTTTAATGCCATGCATTTTGAATTGTGGATGGATAATGGAATGGCGATACCTTTAAGTGCTCAAGGTCTATATCAACGAAAACAGACAATGCAATCAACAAAAAATTAGGGGATTCGTATGGCGACTTATGTGATACGTGCAAAATACTTTGGCTATAACGATGAGGTTTTTTATATTGCGGGAAATCGTATTGCCAATATTTTTGACAATAAACAACAGGCAGAAGCAACCTATAAGCAACTTGAAATTGAGAGTGCGCGTGATTTTGCTCTATATGAAGTTGAATCGCTTTTTGAAGCGGATGAGGCGCAATTAAAACAACTGGATGATTTTGTCTTTGCGCGTTGTGGTGAACATATTCTGGATGATGATGAATTATCTATGGATGTATTACCTGCAAGCTTAAATGATGAGGATACATTTGAATTTGTTCAGCTTGCCGAGATGCAAAAATTTCAGTTGATACAGTTTGATCAAGAAGTGAAATTTTATGGTTTATGGTCGATGAAAAAGCAACAATGGTTTGAAGAGCATGATGAGGGTTTTGCTGGTTTGGTTTATTCAGAAAACTCAGAATTGCTTAGAAAGAGTGTGGGGAAAATTTTTGCTGAATATGACTATTGTTCTATTCATCTCAGTGGAACCTTATCAGAACTTTCAGAGCAACCAGGATTGCTGGAAGCATTGATTGCAACTGAATCAGGTCTAAGTTATGACGAGACTGAGCAAAAGTTAAGCATAGCTTATTCGAAACATGAGGCTTTATATGCAGTAAATCCTTTACTCAAGCAGCCTTTATTTGAAATCAAGGAAATTAGTCTTGAAGATATTCAACGTATAGAAAAGGACTTGGCAAGACAGTATAGCTATGACCAATATGAAGAAGAATAATGTTGAGCTTGAGCAAATAAAAAAACCAGTTGTGCACAACTGGTTTTTTTAGATGTGAATGCGTTATTACATATTTGAAAGAATAGAGTCTTTCACTTGATTCATTGTTGCATCAATAGACAGCATCACTGCATCTTCACATTGTTTAATTGCAGTATCAGGATCTTTTAGACCATTACCTGTCACAGTACATACAATCACAGAACCTTCAGCAATTTTACCTGCTTTGATATCACGAATTGCACCACCGATAGATGCCGCAGAAGCAGGTTCAACAAATACACCTTCATACATAGAAAGCAAACGTTGCGCTTCTAAAATTTCAGCATCAGTCAATTCATCAAACCAGCCATTTGAGTCACGAACGACCGCTTTGGCATGATTAAAGCTTTGAGGATTACCAATACGAATTGCTGTTGCAACTGTTTCTGGGTTTTCAACAGGACCACCACGTAAGAACGGTGCAGCACCAGAAGCTTGATAACCGACCATGATTGGGCGACCTTCAGGGTTTGGACCTGTAAACTTATCTGTTGCAGGGTCATAAACCACTTGTTCAAATGCTTCAACAGGTTGATTCGCAACGGCTTCAGTATAACCCATCCAATGCGCAGTGATATTACCCGCATTACCGACAGGTAAGCAGTGGTAGTCAGGCGCACGACCTAACGCTTCTACGATTTCATAAGCAATGGTCTTTTGACCCTGTAAGCGGTATGGGTTGATTGAGTTAACAATCGTTACCGGTGCTTGGTCTGCAACTTCTTTAACCAAACGCATGCCGTCATCGAAGTTGCCACGAATTTGCATAGTGATCGCGCCGTACATCATCGCTTGTGCCATTTTACCCATGGCAATTTTACCTTCTGGGATTAACACAAATGCTTTGATACCCGCACGAGCAGCATATGCAGCAGCAGCAGCAGAGGTATTGCCTGTAGATGCACAGATAATCGCCTTAGAGCCTTCTTCTACCGCTTTGGTCACTGCCATGGTCATACCACGGTCTTTAAACGAACCTGTCGGGTTTAAACCTTCATACTTCACATAAATTTCAACATTCTTACCAATAATACCGGGAATATTGTCTAATTTAATGAGAGGCGTATTACCTTCATTTAAAGAAATAGCACGTGTAGTTTTCGATACTGGTAAGCGGTCACGATAGCGATCAACAAGTCCTGTATAGCGATTGGCATTAGACATGATGGTGTTCCAATTGTGTGTAGAGCAAATAAGATATTCTTTTAACCTCTAAGCCTCTACTTGGAGAGGCTGCACCATTCATTGAATGGCGCTTTGCAGGGTATTGCTGCAAATTTAGAGGAGTTTAAAACCCGATTAGTTATCGAGCAATTCTAAACGAATTCGTACGATTTCGCCATGGATAGCAGGTAAGGCTTGAATTTGTGCAATCGCTTCATTCATTTTCGATTCGACGATCGGATCAGTCAAAATCACGATAGGAATCAGATCTTTTAAGCGAGGTTGCTGCATGATGGCATCAATACTGATCCCCGTGCGACTTAAAATTGTTGTTACATCTGCGAGTACGCCAGTTTGGTCTTCAGCATTTAAACGCAAATAATAACCTGTGGTCATCTCATCACTCGACAAGATGTGCAAGTCGGAAAGAGCTTCAAAGGCAAGCTGAGGAATAGTACCTGAACCATCTTCTGTGTAAATGATATCACGGACAATATCAACCACATCTGCCACAACCGCAGAAGCAGTAGGGCCTGCGCCTGCACCTGCGCCATAATACAATGTAGGACCAACTGCATTGGCTTGAACTAGAACAGCATTCTTCACACCATTTACATTGGCAAGAAGTTCTTCTTCAGGAATCAGGGTTGGATGTACGCGAAGTTCGATGCCTTTGCTAGAACGACGTGCAATGCCCAAGTGTTTGATTTTATAGCCAAGCTCTTCAGCGTATTTCACATCTTGTGCAGTAATCTTGGTAATACCTTCGGTATAAACCTTATCGAACTGTAAAGGAATACCAAAGGCACATGATGCAAGAATAGTCAGCTTATGCGCAGCATCAATGCCTTCAACATCAAATGTTGGGTCTGCTTCGGCATAACCAAGTTCTTGCGCTTCTTTGAGTACGTCCGCAAAGGCACGCCCTTTTTCACTCATTTCAGTCAGAATGAAATTGCCTGTACCATTGATGATACCTGCTAGCCATTCAATTTTATTGGCTGCTAAGCCTTCACGAATGACCTTGATAATTGGAATACCACCGGCAACCGCTGCTTCAAAGGCAACTTGTACGTGGTGATCATCAGCCGCTTTAAATAGCTCATTTCCATGTTCTGCCAGTAAAGCTTTGTTTGCCGTTACCACTTGCTTGCCATGTTTAATCGCTTCCATCATGACTTCATAAGCAGGGTGGATACCGCCCATGACTTCAACGACAACATCAACATCAGGCTGGCGGACGATATCTAGCAGGTCGGCGCTCTGTTTAATGCTTGCTGGTAAATTTAGATCTGGACGTGGACGACGCGTACCTACGTGGGTAATTTCAATTTCTCGGCCGGTGCGACGTCTAATTTCAGCAGCGTTTTCTTGTAGTAGTTTAAGGGCACCACCGCCTACGGTTCCAAGACCGAGTATTGCCAGACGAACTGGTTTCACGTCACACTCCAATTATGTATATAAATTATATTAAGCTTAGATCATAGCTAAAAAATGCGCCAGACTCTAGAGTCTGACGCATCTTTATATTGAGCTATAAATAATAGTAAATTTACTGATAAAAATTATTTATTTAAACGGCTTTCAATTTCGTCAGCAGTCATATAACCGCCCAGATATTCACCCTCTGCATTGTAGATCGCAGGGGTACCATTTACACCCATTTTTAGACCTAAAGCATACAGGTCACGAACTGGATTTTTACAGCTTGCTGGTGGAAGCGCAGTACCGGCAATGGCTTGATTAAATGCAGCACTACGGTCTGCACTACACCAGATACTTTCCATCGTCGGTATAAATTGTTCACCACGTGGCCATGCGATATAACGTATTTCAATACCTTTAGCCGTGATTTCACTGATATGTTCATGAAGTTTATGGCAATAAGGACAGCTTGCATCAGTAAATACATAGATCACATGTTTAACCTTACCTTGCGCAGGGTAAACCAAGAGGTCCTTAATATTTAACTCAGCAAGATATTTCTTGTTTTCTGCAGCTTGTATTTTGTCACCAATGCTACTGAGTTTATCGCCACCTAAACGGATTACATCGCCTTGGATCAGGAATTTACCATCAGATGTTGCATAGACTGAGCTCATGCCTTCCATACTGATCCAATAAAGATTGGGCATTTCAGTCGGTTTCGCATCTAAAATTTTGGCTTTAACACCAGCCTTTTTGAAATTGGCCTGTAATGTTTGGATTAGACGTTGTTTTGCATCACGCTCAGTTAAATTCGATGCCTCACCTGTTGCAGGTGCTGTCGCAGTTAAAGTGTCATCTTTTTTTGAGTCTGGATTTTTTGAACAAGCACTCACTGCCATCGTGCTTGCAATAAGACAAGCCAACATCAATTTTGAACGATTCAATTGCATAAATAACTCTTTATGTTTCTTCAGCATGATTTGAGGGAATTAGCATAACAAAATTTTTAATAGTGTACTTTAAAACTTGATTAAGGGATGTAAATTGCCGATATACACGTCATGCTCAGCCATCAAGCACGTGGATGATATTTTTCATGCAGCTGTTGCATACGGATTTGTGCGACATGGGTATAAATTTGTGTGGTCGATAAATCACTATGCCCCAAAAGCATTTGCACCACCCGTAAGTCAGCGCCATGATTTAAAAGATGCGTTGCAAAAGCATGACGTAAGGTATGAGGTGATAGCTCAGCTTGGATCCCAGCTTGTAAGGCATAACGCTTGATGGCATACCAAAAGTTTTGACGACTCATGATGCCACCATGTTGGGTTAGAAATAGATAATCGGTAGCGGATTTATACAGTTGTGGGCGAGATTCAGTTAAATATTTTTCCACCCATTCACATGCCATACCCCCCAAAGGCACCAAACGTTCTTTATTGCCTTTACCTGTGATTCTTAAATAGCCTTGTTTTAAATTGATCAAATCTAATCTTAAATTGAGAAGCTCTGAAACACGTAAACCACAAGCATAAAGTACTTCAAACATGGCGCGATCACGCAAACCTAACGCTGTTGTGACGTCTGGTGCTTGGATCAGTGCTTCAACGTCCTGCTCCGATAAATCTTTAGGCAATGCTCGTCCGAGTTTTGGGGTTTTATGGATTGCGACAGGATTATCTAAACGAATCTTTTGTTCACGTAAAAACTTAAAAAATGAACGTAAAGCAGAAAGTGAACGGGCAA
Organism: Acinetobacter sp. NyZ410; assembly: GCF_022828975.1. Taxonomy (NCBI): domain Bacteria; kingdom Pseudomonadati; phylum Pseudomonadota; class Gammaproteobacteria; order Moraxellales; family Moraxellaceae; genus Acinetobacter; species Acinetobacter sp. NyZ410. The sequence goes on from NZ_CP094620.1 coordinate 323,640, forward strand.
TTGACCGAGGGCTTTTACCTTGTTTGGTGAGTTGAATAAGCACATCGGAGATGTCTTCATGTGTCCAATTCGGAAGGTAAGAATTTACACATTCACTACATTGAATTAAGTCCGATAAATAGGCGTTTCTTGTATGCGGACTGACCGTTTGTGCAATTAAATAGTCACGGAATCCCTGTAAAAAGCCTAGATTTTCAGGAATGGCAACAGCAGCAGGAATACGTGGTTTCTTATTTAGCATGGGCTTCGGTGGTGTTTAAAACTTATCTGTTGATGGAATGTAGACTAAAAGAAAACATAAGTCGAATATCGTATTTGAATGAGAATTGTAATCAAACCTTACTTGGTAATTATTCTCATTTGTATGTATAATAGTCTGTCTATCGTGTAAATTTTAGGGTTAATTGCTGTGCGTTTGTCAGACTTGAAAGTAAAGCAAACTGCCATTATCGCAAAGGTCAATCGCACCTCGCAAGATAATGTCAATCAGCCAGATTTAGTGGCGAGTCGTTTAGAAACTCTAGGTTTTGTGCCTGGCACACGTGTACAAGTGATCACAAAAGGTGTTTTTGGTGGTGATCCTATTCTCATTCAAATTGGTTTTACTCGATTTGCGTTACGCAAGATCGAAGCCGAAAAAATTGAAATACATCAGGCATTAGAAGGAGCTTCCGCATGAGCGAAACTTTACGTATTGCTTTAGTGGGAAATCCTAACTGCGGTAAAACTTCACTTTTCAACCATTTAACCGGTACACGTCAAAAAGTTGCCAACTATGCTGGGGTGACTGTTGAACGTAAAGTGGGTACATTTAATTTACCTTCTGGTCGTGCGGTGCGTGTTCTGGATTTGCCTGGAACGTATAGCCTCGATGCAGCCAGTCCTGATGAAGCCATTACCCGTGATGTGGTTTTGGGGAAAATTTCCGGCGAACAAGATCAGCAGGCATTTTTATGTGTGGTGGATGCAACCAACTTAAAATTACATTTGGGACTTGTGCTTGAAGTCATTGAACAAGGCAAACCGATTCTGCTTGTATTAAACATGATGGATGAAGCGCGTCGTCGTGGGATGCAGATCAATACCCAAAAATTATCACAGCGTTTAGGTATTCCCGTGGTGGAAACGGTTGCTGTGCGTAATGCAGGGATTGAAAACTTGATGGGTGCTTTGGAAAATGAAAAATTCCACACACCAAGTGCAGAACTGAGTGATGTTAAGCTTTCAGGTTCCAATCATGAAAAAATTGACCAAATCTTAAAAGATGTGGTGATTTTTTTAGATCATGAAGACAAACGTACTGATTTTCTCGATAAGATTTTTTTACACCCCGTTTTAGGACTTCTTAGCCTTGCGCTGATGATGTTTATTGTTTTCCAAGCAGTATTCGCTTGGGCAGCGCCATTTATGGATGGTATTGAAGAATTTTTTGGCTGGTTTGGTGGCTGGATTGGGCAGTTTATTACCCAACCACTACTTCACAGCTTAGTGGTCGATGGGATCATTGCAGGTGCAGGTAGTGTAGTGGTGTTCTTGCCACAGATTCTAATTCTGTTCTTCTTTATTTTGGTTTTAGAAGAGTCAGGCTATCTACCGCGTGCGGCGTTTCTACTCGATAAATTGATGTTTAAAGCAGGCTTAAGTGGTCGGGCATTTATCCCACTGTTATCCAGTTTTGCCTGTGCGGTACCTGGGATCATGGCGACTCGAAGTATTAGTGATCCACGAGATCGTTTGGTGACGATACTGGTTGCGCCGTTGATGACATGTTCCGCGCGCTTGCCTGTGTATGCTTTACTGATTGCAGCATTTATTCCAGCGAAAATGGTTTGGGGCTTCCTCAATCTACAAGGTTTGGTGCTCTTCGGTTTATATATGGCGGGAATTGTGAGTGCGCTCATTGTTGCGACCGTGCTGAAATTTTTCCAGAAAGATAAATCACAACATGCTTTATTGATGGAATTACCAAGCTACCGTATCCCAGATATAAAAAGTGTATGGATTGGTTTGTTAGACCGTGCCAAGATCTTCTTAAAGCGCGTCGGTGGCATTATCTTCGCTTTATCGATTTTGTTATGGTTCCTATGTACATTCCCTCAACCGCCAGAGGGTGCAACTTTACCCGATATTGACTACTCTTTTGCCGGGATGTTGGGGCATGTGATGCACCCAATCTTTGAACCGCTTGGATTTAATTGGCAAATCTGTATTGCTTTAATTCCAGCGATGGCAGCACGTGAAGTTGTGGTTGCAGCATTGGGTACGGTTTATGCTTTATCTGCAGCGGATGATGATGCAGTCGCTCAAGGTTTATCACATCTGATCAGTCAGGGTGATTTAAGCTGGTCAGTTGCAACAGGTTTATCGTTGTTGGTGTGGTTTATCTATGCACCGCATTGTTTAGCGACATTGGCTACGGTAAAACGTGAAACAGGTTCTTGGAAAACTGTTGCTGGTATGACAGTTTATCTATTTGGTTTGGCTTATTTAATGGCTTTCCTCACTTATCAAATTGCGTCACGTTATTTTGGTCTATAAGCCAGAATCTTGAAGCAAAGGAGCTAGAGATGATTGAATTTTTGATTATTGCGGTATTGGTGATTTGGAGTGCAATTTTTGTATTTAAGAAAGTCTTCCCAAAGTCAGCGTATTCGGTGTTTTCTAAACTGGCTCAATTTTGTCAGTCGCAAGGTTGGAATCGTTTAGCCAAATGGATTCAGCCTGCGATGGTGAGTGGATGCGGTGGCGGTTGTGGTTGCAGTAGTGCTGAAACGGACAATCCTAAAAAAGTTGAAGTCCAAGCAGTAAAATGGAAATGATTAGCCTCTAAATTATTACTCTAAAAAGAAAAAAGCCATTCTATAACATAGAGTGGCTTTTTATTTGTATATGGGAATAGCAGTTCGTAAAAGATAATTTATATCGCTATCTGATAGACATATCTTGAATGATCCAATGCTGCAAAAAGCAATTTAATCAGTATGAGCTTCTGTCAGTTGATATAAAGCACCAACTACGCTTTAGCTATGGGTTTCTTCTTCACCATCATCTTCAAAAGTTCGTGCAATTTTTTCGATATTTAAGCTTTTAGCCATCGCATCAAAAATTTCCTTATAAGCACCATCTTGATGATAAAGATCATGATGTTCACCATGCTCAACGATTTGTCCTTCTTTCATCACATAGGTGTAATCGGCATCAATAATTTGTGAAAGGCTATGCGAGATCATAATCACAGTTCGGCCTTGTTTAATCTCATCTAAGCTTTGTTTGATTTGCTCTGAAGCGATGGCATCTAAACTCGCTGTGGGCTCATCTAAAAAGATAATTGGCGGGTTCTTGAGGAACATTCGAGCAAGTGCGATACGCTGTTGTTGTCCGCCAGATAACAGCAAGGCATCTGCTTCATAGGCATGCGGTAATTTTAAAATCTGCTCATGAATCGAAGCTTTTTTTGCAGCTGTGATGACTTCTTCATTGCTTGCATGGGGCTTACCATAACGAATGTTTTCTAAAATTGAGCCTTGGAAAATATGATTCTTTTGCAATACCAAGCCTATATGTTCTCTTAAATAGTGTGTATCGAGTTGCTCTAAATCAATCCCATCGAGTTTGATACAGCCTGAGTTCGGGGCATAAAATTTATCCAGTAGGCTGATTAAGGTTGATTTCCCCGCACCAGATAAGCCGACTAAGGCTGTGATTTTATTGGGTTGAATAGTCATGTTAATCCGATGTAAGGCTTGATGACCATTCGGGTAGATAAAATCAACATTTTCCAATTCAAATTTGCCATGAATTTGAGGTTTCATTAAACCACTTGCTTCGATTTCATGATCTGCTTCTAAGATACCAAAGAAGCTTTCTGAATAGATCATTGCTGAGTTAATTTCATCATAAATACGATGCAAAGAGCGGATCGGTGCAGACACGTTATTGAACAACAATACATGGTACATGATCATCCCTATACTCATTTGTCCATCTAAAACAAAGTAAGCAGTTAAGATAATGATCAGGACTACACCAACTTGTTCGATAAAGGTTTTTAGACCATCAAAAATATAGCTGGTTTGTCGAGTTTGCATCTGATTTTCAGTCAGTGACTTCTGTAAGTTCAGTTGCTTGGTGGATTCAACGGTCTCTTTATTAAAAGATTTAATCACTGTAATTGAGTTAATAATACTCAAAATACCTTGATTCTTCTTTTCCATGTTATCGCGCAAGGCTCGACGTTTGCCTGAAAGCTTTTGTGATTGTTTAAAGGTCAGCCAAAAGTAAATTGGTACAATGATTGTCGCGACCACACCCACCCAAAAATTGGCATAATACATTAGGGCTAAAGCAATAATTGCACTGGTAAATAAAGGTAAAATATCAATAAAAAAGATTTGTACCAGCCGAGTGAGCGAGCTAACTCCACGGTCGATACGGGTTTGTAATTTTCCAGCTTGGTTATTTTTCTGATCGAAAAAGGCCAATCGATAGGTAATAAACTTTTCGATAATGCCCTGAGATAGGTCCTGTGAAATTAAAATTCTGAGTTTTTCACCAAATGATTTTTGTCCAAATTGAACAATTGCATTGATGACTTCTTTGGCCAATAAAACCACAGTAATGGTAATGATAATGTGCCATCCATCCGCCAGGCCTTGTCCTGCTTGGATCAGTTGGTTAATACTGTCTACAGCATATTTAAGTGTGAGGGCATTGACCTGAGCGGTGAGTGAGCCAATCAGCGTTAACACTAAGGTGACGATGACAAGCCAGCGGTAGGGACGTACAAAGGGGCGTAATTTTTGAAATAATTGCCATAAATTCATAGGTTTTTGCTTTTTATCAGCTTGGTTTTAGTCTAAAGCTGAATAAACTTTGCTACAAGTGATTGCTATGTTTTGAATTGTGAAAGATTTTAATAATGCCTTACACTAGTCCAAATCTTCACGATCAAAATCCTATTTAAATTCTTCAACTTGCTGAATTAATTTGTATATTTATCCATGATATGACCTACTATTCTTCATATTAAAGTTGTTTAATTTTGATCAAAAATGACTTGTTTCATGTTAAATATTGATTCATTGTTGGATGAACCCGTAGCTTATTTTAGACCATGAATTTAGATTTATTTGAACCTGAAGCACAAGATAATTTACTGCCTTATGATGGGGTAGTAAAAGACTTTGGCTTAATTTTGAATCAGGAACAAAGTCAAAAATATTTAAATTATTTTCTACAGCATTTGGCTTGGCAACATGATGAAGTTTATTTGCATGGTCAATATTATAAAACTGAGCGCAAAGTGGTGTGGTATGGCGATGATGATTACCAATATCATTATTCAGGTATGGCAAAACAAGCCCATATCTGGAATCCTGCTTTATATCGACTCAAACAGCATATCGAGCAACTCACAGGGCAAAATTATAATTCCTGTTTGGCAAATTTATATGAAAATGGCTCACAAGGCGTGGGTTGGCATAGTGATGATGAGCCATCATTGGAAGCGCCCAACCACAATGTGGTGATTGCTTCATTGAGTCTAGGTGCTACTCGAAAATTCAGTTTTAAGCACAAGTGGAAAGCTAAAAAAGTAGATTTACTTTTACACAGTGGTCAGTTGATTGTAATGCAAGGGCAGACCCAACGTTATTGGAAACATACCCTCGCCAAATCCACACGAATTTTAGCGCCTCGTGTAAATTTGACCTTTCGTTACTTTTATCCAAGTGGATAAAGCTTGTCATCAAATTGTTCAAGTTTAGGAAAGTCTAATACAGGCAAATTTTCTAAGTTTTGTAAATATTGCTGATAATCAAGCAGGATTTGTTGGCGTGCTTCATTAGAAATATAAGGGACATGGTAAGCGGTAAATGGTGGCAGCACGTCAAAGCCTGCATAAGCTAAAGTTCCACGTTGAATCGGCAGTAACAAGTCTTCAATTGAACCATGAATCGCATGATCACCAAACATATGTTCACGGCCACCCAAGCTAAAGCTTAGCAAGGCTTTTTTCCCCACCATGCCGCCGTGGTTATAAAAACGTTTACCACCATAGAAAATACCCGAAACGAATACGCGATCAATCCAGCCTTTTAAGATGGCAGGTACAGATGTCCAATACATGGGAAAACTTAAAATCACTAAATCTGCTTTTTGTACTTTTTCAATTTCAATCTGAATGTCTGCGGCAATCTGCTTATTTTTATAAGCATGGCGTTGCTCCAAAGCATAATTCATATATTCAGGATGGCTCAGTTCAGAGAAATCCTCTCGTGATGCGATTGGATTAAAATTCATGGCATACAAGTCTGAAACTTCAACTTGATGTCCTAATTTTTCCAAGACCTCAACAGCATGATCTTTCATCGCGGTTGTAAATGAAAGGGGTTCAGGGTGTGCATGGACGATGAGAATATTCATAACATTCCTTAATTAAAATTATGCATCATTGTTATTGGCTGGTTTAGATTATTCCTCAATGAAAATGATTCGCCAATTACTCTAATTATTTTTTTAATGGCTTAAAAGTAAACTTACATGGATAAAAAATTTTGTGCATAAAAAAGCCTATGTTTAAACACATAGGCTTCCTTACTCTGAGGAGGAATTGTTTTCGCAAAAACAATGTCCAAAAAATCATGGATTACTGAAGAACATAATCATATTATGAGAATATAAAAACATTATCAAGAGATAAAAACATTACAAAATGTTAAATTATCAAGATGATTGCGCTTATGGGTGAAATTCAGATAATTGGTCATTGGCAGAGAGTGCTTGATAGCGTTTTTCAATCTGTGCAGCAGACTCTTGCAAGGTTTCAATTAGTTTTGGGGTGTTGACATATTCAAAACGATTTTTTGAAGCAAGTACGGTCAATGCTAAAGGCGCTTCTTTACTTGAAAACTTCACTGGGATCGATAAACCAGAAACATTTGGATCAAGTTCACCTTGTGAAAAATAATAACCTTGTTTTTTTATTTTTTTCATTTTATTAACAAAGGTTTCTTCATTTTCAGCAAAACCAACGTCAGTTAATTGTGTTGCAAAGCGAAGGTAATATTCATGAATTTTCTGTTTAGATAAATGCGCCATGATCACTTTAGGTGAAGAGCCCATAAATACGGGACGAGGGCAACCACGACCATAAGAAAGTAAAGTTTCATCACGATACACCTCATGATGAACATCAATACAATAGTCATCATTTAAATGTGTCAGTAAACAGCAAAGCTCTGTACGTTCTGAAATTTCTTGCATAAATGGTTTGCTGATTTGAACCAATGGATCGGTGGTTCTAGAAATATAGTCCATCACAGCAATTTTAGGACCAAGGGTGTAATCGCCTGAAGTTCCATTTAAGCGTTGCAAAATATCAGCCGAAACTAATTCTTTTAAATAGCGATAGCTGGTCGGTTTAGATAAACCAAGCTCTTCACAAATCACATCGACATTAATTACTGGGCGAGACACCGAAAATAAATCCAATACGGTGAGAATTTTGCCAAAACTGGAAAGTGCCATTGATGACCTACTCAATTAGTGAGAATCAAAAAAAATAATAATGAATGTTACTTTATAACAAATTGTTCAAGAAAAAACAGTGGAATTTGCATTGTAAATGCAAATGATTCTACATTTTTAACTTTAGTGGTTATTTTGAGAAAAAGCACTACATTTGAACACCAAAGTAAATTATATTTAGTTGTATTATCAAAATGAGATATTTTTATTGATTATTTGTGTTTTTTTTGAGATTATTGCTGATATGAATATCCAATGGTGAATTTATACTTTTCTGGAAGTATAAATTTTTATCATAAATTGAGTCCTTCTCTACTCAATCGTTGTATTTGAGCAAATGCCTAAATTTGTTCTTCTATTCACATCTTTTTTTTAAACCACACTGTTTATTTGACTAAGCAGTGCGGTTTTTTGGTCGCTAAGAAAAGAAAATGTGATGTGTACAACAAAGCCTCATAAAAGCGGTGAATATCAGCTTGTTAGATCTTAGAGAGCTAGAGATGACAGAGAAAATCAATGAAATTGAATTTATAGTGAGTTGCTTGCATGTTACTGATCAAACCCTTATTGGCTTTTAGACCCAATAAACTCGATTGGATTTTTGCGAGCAAAACTTTCATTGCAGGAATGCTGGCACTCTATATCGCATTTGAGCTCAACCTGAGCTATCCGATTTGGGCGATTGGTACAGTCTTTGTGATTGCCAATCCTTATTCGGGCATGATGGCATCAAAAAGTATCTATCGAATTTTAGGAACCTTGATCGGAGCAATTTTTGCTATTGCAGTGATGCCTCATTTGGTTAATACCCCTTGGTTATTTACCTTTGTACTGGCAACTTGGGTGGGGATCTGTCTATATCTGTCTTTAATCGACCGATCACCACGCAGTTATGTGGTGATGTTAGCGGGTTATACCGCAGTGATTATTTGTTTTAACTCGATTTATTATATCGAGACGGTGCCCATTTTTGACATGGCAGTGGGTCGTTTCTTAGAAATCTCGTTGGGTGTGGTGTGTAGTGCTGTGGTCTCTGCCACTATATTTCCTATGCATATTGGGCCTGTGGTCGAACTCCGTGTCACTAAAACCATGCAAGACACCAAACAGGCTTTTGACTCAATTTTGTCTGATCCGGCACATACAGACAATTATACTCAGCTCTTGACCAATATCACGCGTGATACAACAGATATTCATAGTATGGCTGTGCATTTAAGTTATGAAACTTCAAAATTTAAAGGCATGACCAAACCACTCCAAGAGTTGCTACATCAAGTGACGATGTTAGTGGCTAACTTGGTCGCAATGTCAGAACGAATCAAGCAACTGGATCAAATTGATTTAACTTATCGTCCGTATCTGCTTGAGTTTCACCAAAAGATTGATGATTTTTTAGAAGGTGAGAATGCCATTCTTGAAGATGAGCTTAAGCACTTACCTGAGCATTTTGATCAAGAATTTCAAACCATCACTGAACATGCAACTGCTAAACAACAGGTGATTTTGGGCAGTCTAAAAATGGATATTCGCCATTTTATTCAAAATGTTCGTGCAGTGAAGTTTATTTGGCAATGTATGCAGCAAGGTAATCATAGCTTACCTGAATCCATTGTACCTTTAACCACAACCTATCCCAGTTTACATCGTGATTATGGCGTTGCGGTACGTGGCGGGATATCGGCATTTTTAACCACCAACATTGCCTGTGCATTTTGGATTTTAAGTGGCTGGAAAATGGGCTTTATGGTGGCAGAAATGGCCGCAATTACAGCATGTATTTTGACCTTTTTAGATGACCCTGTACCTGCGCTAAAAATATTTATCCGCTCCAGTATTTATGCCGCTATTTTGGTTTTTATTTATGCATATGGGATTTTTCCGCATATCACCGCATTTTGGGAGTTAGCCGTTGTATTAGCCCCCTTTATTATGTTCTGTGTGATGTTGTATTTACATCCGCCTTTGCATGCACTGGGCTTACCGCTGATTATGAGTACGATTATGGGGTTAAATCTGCAAAACCGTTATTTGATGGATCAGATCACCTTTTTTGATGCTTCGATTGCAACCGTGATTGGGCCGATTATCACGGTTTGTATTATGCAAATGGTACGTTCAATGTCCCCTGAAATGACAGTAAAACGGATGTTGGCTTTACACTATAAAGCCATGCGGGAAAGTATTGCGATGTCTTATGGAACGGGCTTTAGAATTCATTTACGCAGCATGCTTGATCGTATTGGCGTGTTAAATACCAAATTGATTCAGTCAGAACAGCTCAAAATCGAAATTAACAATGCTTTGATTGAGTCGAGTGCCGCAATTGATTTAACTCGTTTGCAGGAGTTGGTCCAAAAATTGTCGCCTGAATCTACGACGACCACTGCAATTGTTAAATTACAAGGCCTACTTAACCAGTGGTTAAGCGAAAAAGCAGTAACTCAGCCTGATGATAACTTACGACAAGCATTGATTCAGCAATTTGATCAAGTCTTGCAAGATGCGCAAGCGGTAGGTGATCAAGATATCCGACAGCGTATAGAAATTTCTGTGAATAATATTCGCAATAGTATTTGTCATATTCATCTGGTTGATGCGCAACCTTCAACTGTTCTAGTGGGAGCATAAATATGGGTGAGCTCAACATTTATGGTGTTTATGTCCCAATATTTTTAATTCAAGCAATTCTGGCATTCATCATCTGGAAAGTGGTGTGTATTGGTACAGATCGCTTGGTTGAAAAAGAATGGATTGCATTGCCTGGAATTTTTAATATCTGTATCTATTTGATTTTATTGTGGTCGATTCATTGGGTGTTTATTCAGGTGACGACTTAGCCGCTGTAATAGAGCTGATTTACTTTTAAGTTTAATGATTGGAAAATTGAAATGAATACGTTTGATATACGTAAGGCAATCCGGCCGATATCATTGGGTATCGTGGTGATTATTGCGATATTTTGTGCGCTGCATATCTGGAATTACTACAATGCAGAACCTTGGACACGTGATGGGCGTGTCCGTGGCGATGTTATTCAAGTGTCTTCTGATATTGCTGGTTTAGTCACAGAGGTGATGGTTCAAGATAACCAAACCGTGAAAAAAGGGCAGGTGCTTTTTAAAATTGATTTAGCACGCCAAACTTTAGACGTGGAACAAGCAAAATCAGATCTTGCAAAAGCCCAGTCAGGACTGGCTGAAGCTGAAGCGGGGCTTGCTGAGGCAAAAGCCAATATTGTGAAGTCAAAAGCCAATATCAATCTTGCAGATAAAAATGCACGCCGATATGCAGACCTGATGAATGGTGCGATCTCTAAACAAGAACAAGATCAGATGTTTGCTACACGAGATCAATCTCATGCAGAGCATCAACAATTGCAAGCCGCGGTACAACAAGCAGAAGCCAATATCAAACAACAAAAAGCTTTGATTGAAGCAGCAACCAGTAGTGTGCATTTGGCGCAATTGAATATGCAACGTTCAGAAGTGATTGCACCTGCAGATGGAACATTATCAAATTTTGATTTGCGCGCAGGGAATTATGTCAAAGTTGGACAAGCTGTTGCCGCTTTACTTGATCGTAAACAGCTCTATGTTGTGGGATATTTTGAAGAAACCAAACTCAATAAAATACATCTAGGTGATCCTGCAACAGTACAACTCATGGGCGATTCTTTGAAATATAAAGGCCATGTTCAAGGGATTGCGTCTGGGATTGAGGATCGTGAACGGACCACTTCGTCAGGCTTATTGGCCAATGTAAATCCAACATTCAGCTGGGTACGTTTGGCTCAACGGGTACCTGTGAAAATTATTTTAGATGAAGTGCCCCATGATTCATTGGCCTTTGTCGCAGGGCGTACCGTGACAGTACATATTTTAGAACAAGCAAAAAAATAACCAGCATCCATCATTAAACTTTGATCTTGAAGCCCATTGAAAAATGGGTTTTTTTATAGATTTAAGTCTGCCATAGCGGGCATATTAATTTCTTTAACACAGCTGGCTTGACTGGTGGATAAGATAAACTTGATGGCAAGAATAACGTCCTGTAAGGGAATTAACTCATGACCACTCTGTTGTAAAACCTCATCCACAGATGTATTCAGATCAAACTCAGTCGCCAAGTAGCCTAAATTTAATATGCTCACCCCAATCTGGTCTTTGCGTAAGCTTTCTCGGAGAGCGTGAACAATACCTCTGAGGGCAAATTTGCTGGCTGAAAAGACCACTTCTTTGCCCTTATGATTATCTAGTCCCCACGTAGAACCAATCAAGATAATTTTTGCATTTGGAGACAATCTAAGATTCTCAATCAAGGACTGAATTGCCAAAATACAGGATTGAATATTGGTATGAATTAAATTTGATATTTCAATGTCAGTACATTGTTCAAAGTCATAATCTGCTTGAAAGGCTTTTGTCTCCCAGATCCCGACATTGTAAATCAGATAATCTATAGGCTGATTCTGAATTTGATTTTTAACTACATCCCGAGCATGTTCAGGTTTTGATAAATCAGCAGGGATCCATTTGAAATGAGCAAGGTCACACTGTGGTTGAGAACGTGAAATACCATAAACCAGATCTTGTGTTTGAGGTACTGCGTGTAAAATAGCTTGTCCCAAGCCTTTGCTTACACCATAGATGACATAAGTTTTTGACATTTTTAATGCTCAGTTTAAGGGGTAATGCCTTCAGGATTTCGATACCAACTTTCAATAAATAAAGCAGCTGCAATACTATCCGCTGCTAATTTCTTTGCTCGGCCTTGCGCGTGGTAATGATCGAGTTCATCTCGTGCTTCACGAGTGGTTAAGCGCTCATCGACCATCAGGGTTTCAATATTGGTTTGATGACGTAAACGTCGTGCAAATTTACGTGCGCGTGTGGATAATTCTGACTCGGAATCATCCATATTTAACGGTAAGCCAACCAGAAATAAATTTGGTTGATGCTGTTTGATGATCTTAAGTAGTTCATCCCAATTAGGGATGCCGTCTTTCATTGGAAAAAGTGCAAGCGGTGTCGCACTTTCAATGATGGAGGAGCCTACAGCCATTCCCGTTTTTTGTGTACCAAAATCAAATGCAATAATCAGTTGTGGGGAATTTAAATCAGGCATGTCCAATCTCAGAAGATAACCAAGTACGATCAATCCCTATTTTACGATAAGCAGCATCCCAACGGTCGGTATAAGGCAAATTAAACACCAAATCCATATCCGAATCACAAATCAACCAATCGCCACGGGTAATTTCATCTTCAAGTTGATTTTTAGTCCAGCTGGCATAGCCCAATGCGATTTGATAACGACCAACACCTTCATTGTGTGCAATCGCATCTAAAATATCTTTGCTGGTGGTAATACACAGATTTTCACCCACGGCAATCGAAGAGTGCCAGGTTGGTTGTCCTGTATGAATCACAAAACCCGCTTCAGGACGCAATGGACCACCTTGCAAAACTTCATGCGGATGCACATTATCTGCTTCAATTTCTAAGTCATTCAAAAGTTCTTTGACTTGAATACCTGAAGGTCGATTGATAATAATACCTTGCGCACCATCTTCATCATGACGGGCAAGATAGATTACCGTATTGGCAAAGAAATCATCAGCAAGATCAGGTGGTGCAATCAAGCAGCGATGAGAAAGATATTGTTTTGGCACCGATATGCAACTCCTTTTCAATCCGCTTAAATATTTTTAATTGTTTAAATAAAATCTATACCTATATAAATAGCACAATTAATATCAATAGGTTGTGAATATTTTAAAAGCCTGCAAAAACAGCCCAAGTTTTTTATCAATATGTTTAAAATATAAACAAAATGGTGTCCAAATAAAAATGCGCATCTCTATAAAAGCGATGCAATAGGGCAAGTGAATAGATGAAAGCGCTTATATTCCAAAATAGGAATAAAAAACCAGTAGCATGCTGACTGGTTTCTATATGGGTATTCTTTTTATGCGATAGATTGAGGCATTAAGACGGCTGAAATTTCAATTGTCTTAATTGTTTTGCATGTTGCAAGGTGGTTTCACCGATTTCAATACCACCCGTCATTCGTGCCAATTCTAAAATAAGTTGCTCTTCTTCTAGTGCAACGATGGTACTACTTGCAGGATCTGTTTGCAGTTTTTTCACCAATAGGTGTTGATCGGACTGGGCCGCAACTTGAGCTTGGTGAGTAATACATAAAATTTGAACGTGTTGACCTAAGCCGGCCAATAAGCGCCCGACAATTTCAGCGGTACCACCACTGATTCCGACATCAATCTCATCAAATACTAAAACTTCTGCTTCAGTTTTTTCGGCATTCATCACTTGCATGACCAGTGCAATACGTGACAGCTCACCACCAGAAGCAACACGTGCCAGTGGTTGAGGTGGAATGCCTTTATTGGCAGTAAAGAGTAATTGAATAAAGCTTAAACCTTCCGCAGAAGCCTGTTCCAATGGTTCAAATTTAAATTCAAAATGCGCTTCTGGTAGCGCCAGTTGTTTGACTTGCTCAGTCAGTTGCTTGGCTAAAGGTTCAGCGGCATTACGACGAATCTGATCTAAATGTTGTGCTTTCTCGACAAACACTTGATGAGATTGTTCAACTTGCTCAGCGAGGGTTTCAGGATCTTCAAGTTGATGTAGTTGCTCTAATTCATTTTGCCATGTTTCATATTGTTGTTTGAGTTCATCGGGTTGAATACGGTATTTACGTGCCAAGCGATGAAAGACTTCGAGTTGTGTATTTAACTCATCCATACGTTCAGGATCAAAACTTTGACGGTCTATAAACTGACGTAAATTTGCCGTTGCGTCATCAATTTCACTTTGTGCGTTGATCAATGAATTGTAAATTTCAGACAGCAGTTCACTTCGTCCAGCATGCGATTCTAAACGTCGAATAATTGAAGAAATTTCTTGAGTAATATTTTGTTCAGATTCATCAAGAACATTTAAGCTATAGCCACAGTCTTGCATGATGTGTTCATGGTGACTTAAACGATCAAATTCTTGTTCGATTTCTTTATAATCAATACGAATGACATCTTCGAGTTCTTCAAGTTGTAATTTTAAAGTGTCAATACGTTGCAGGCGATTAGCTTGTGCATCAATCGCTGCTTGGTGTGTACGAATATTTTTTTGCCAAGTGCTGTACGCATCACGCACATCTTGGGCTGGCTGATAAAAATTACTATACCGATCTAACCAATGCTTCGGGTAGGGCGGTTCAAGCAGTTGTTGTTGGCTATGTTGGCTGTATAGTTGCACCAAAAGGCGGCCAAGTTCTTTTAATTCAGCGAGGCTGCTGGGACGACCATTGATCCATGCTTTGCTGCGTCCTGTTGCAAAGATCACCCGTCTTAAATGAATTTCACCAGATTCATCATCTAATTCATGAGTGTTGAGCCAATTGGCTTCCGGGCTCTGTGCTTGATAGCTAAAAACGGCGGTAATATCTGCTTTTTCAGCGCCATAACGCACATAATTGGTATCGGTACGCTCTCCTAAACAGGCTGACAACGCATCTAATAATAATGATTTACCCGCACCTGTTTCACCTGTAAGCACGTTGAACCCTTGTTCGATATCAATAGCAAGGTTATCGGCTAAAGCAAAATTGATCAGATTTAAGTGTGTCAGCATAAACGCATCCAAGCTGCGAACGGTGAAGTTCTAAGATAGTGAAGTTTTGTTGTGGTCACAAGTCAGAACGTATTCTAATACGAAGTAATTTTAAGCATTCTAAATAATTTTAATGTGAAAATGTAATTTCCTTTGCTTAAGTTGCCAGTAAAAACATCAAAATAGATAAATCTTATTGAATTAAATAAAAAATGAAGCAGGTATCTAGATTTTTTATGACTGATTTTATGCAATAGACATTTGAATCTATTGATCTGGATCTTTTATCGGCCAATATTGAAACAAGACATTTCTTCAGTCTAAGTAGGGAATGAATTGATCGTGCATTGGGTGGGCATGCTTGGTGACAAGTATTGTGGTTTTGGGTCTTTATTGTTAGAGAAGCTTAAGCTTTGATCTAAGCGAACTGATAAAACAGACTAAAAATAGAAATAGCTTAAGCTTAAAAACATAGATTGATTAGTTTGCGGAGCAACATTAAACTACATCGAACATAATTTTTATAAATGCGCATTATCTGGAGAATACGCATGTCAGCTCAGTATGATCATGTATCAGTAGTTAAAAAATCTAATGTATATTTTGGCGGTTTATGTATTAGCCACACTGTGCAGTTTGAAGACGGAACCAAAAAGACTTTAGGGGTCATTCTTCCAACAGAAGAAGCTTTAACATTTGAAACACATGTGCCTGAACGCATGGAAATTATTTCTGGTGAATGTCGCGTTAAAATCGCAGACAGTGAAGAAAGTGAGTTGTTCCGCGCAGGTCAGTCATTCTATGTGCCTGGTAATAGTCGTTTTAAAATTGAAACGGATGATGTTTTAGACTACGTTTGCCATTTAGAAGGCTAATGAAAAAAGCTTTGCTTAAAGCATATCTATCCTATCGTTTTTAAATTAGGCAAAGAATTTTTAAGCGAAATCGGTTAAACTAAAGCATCAAATAGAATCCTGTAAAGTTGGCTTTGCAGGATTTTTCATTTCTATCATCATGTTGTTAATGAGGTTGTTCATGGCGAAGTCCGAATATTATTATGGCGTTCATTCAGTGGAGTCATTATTGGAGTTAGAACCTGAACGTGTTTTAACCTTATTTACCTTAAAAGGTCGTGATGATCAGCGTTTACAGCGCATTCTCCAGCTTGCAGAGCCTTTTGGAATCAGTGTCCAAAAAGCAAGTCGCGATAGCTTGGAAAAGTTGGCAGGTCAACCTTTTCACCAAGGCGTGGTCGCAGCTGTTCGCCCACATCCTGTATTAAATGAAAAAGATTTAGATCAGCTTTTAGAGTCAAGCCAACAACCTTTATTGTTGGCTTTAGACCATATCACGGATCCGCATAATCTAGGTGCATGTATCCGTACAGCGGCAGCAATGGGCGTAGAGGCGGTGATTGTACCGCGTGACCGTGCAGCAACATTAACCCCGACTGCACGTAAAGTTGCAGCAGGCGGTGCTGAAAAGGTAAAGTTTATTCAAGTGACCAATTTGGCGCGTACGCTTGGACAAATCAAAGAAAATTATAATGTTCGTGTGGTCGGCACTATGCTCGATGAAAAGGCGTTGCCTATTCAGAAGTTTGATTTTACAGGAACACCGGTATGTGTGGTGATGGGTGCGGAGGACACCGGATTACGTCCAATCACCCAATCGCAATGTGACCAAACTGTATTTATCCCAATGGCTGGAAACTTACAAAGTTTAAATGTAAGTGTGGCGACAGGTATGGCGTTATATGAAGCATGCCGTCAACGTCAACAAAGTGAATAAGTTATATCAGTAAGATTAGAGAAGCAACATGATGACCTCCCGTACTCAAGGCTACATGTATGTCGCCATTACAATGTGTATTTGGGGAGGTTTTACGATTACCTCAAGACTGAATGCAATTTGGCATATCAGTCCATGGGATATCACCGCATTACGCTTTTCTTTGGCATTTTGTATTCTGATGCCGATTTTAATCTATAAAAAAGACACGGCTTTTCTATTTAACAAACAACCGTTTATTTTGGCGATGATTGGCGGTGTTGCCTATTGTTTGACGTCATATAGCGCGTTTCACTTTGTCCCTGCGGCGCATGCTGCCATTTTTTTAAATGGCTGTATTCCATTGTGTACAGCTTTAGCTGGTTTTTTACTTTATCGCCAACCATTTGATAAACATATATGGATCAGTTTAATCATCATGCTCTCTGCGATTGCTGTGATGAGTTTTTTGATGTATAGCGAAACAGGCGTTGCTTTTGGTATTGGTGATTTACTGTTTTTTATCAGTGCAATTTGGTGGGGGACTTTTACTGTATTACTGCGTCAATGGCAACTATCCGCATGGCACGCCATGGCAGGTGTTGCGATTTGGTCAGCGATCGTTTATGTCCCAATTTATTTGTTGTTTTTGCCTAAACATTTAGATCAAGTGTCCACAGCACATTTGGTCATGCAAACGTTGTTTCACGGTATTTTTGTGGTGATCATTGCGACTTTGGCCTATGTCGAAGCAATTAAACGATTAGGTGCTTTTAAAACAGGCAGTATCGTTACACTTGCGCCCTTTATTGCCGCAATTATCGCTGTACCTTTGTTAAATGAACCGATAAGCCTTGCAATGATGTGTGGCTTGATTGGTATGGGCATTGGTGCTTTACAACCGTGGCGTTGGTTTACACATAAAGACAGTTTGCAGCAGCAGTTAGATAAGAAGAAATAGATCAAACAGGTTAAATGGATACAAAACTGATTGATAAAAATCTATTTTAAAAAGATGAGACACACAATTTACTGCTGTGCCTGTTTTAGATACTGTTGATGTAAAGACTCTAATTTTGCATATAGATGATCAATATGCCCATCATTGAGCACAATATCATCTGCTAATTTTTGTTTTTCATGACGTGGCATTTGGGCTGCAATAATTTTCTGAATTTGTTCGATGGATTGACCATCTCGTTGTGCAGCACGTAAGATTTGCATGTCTTCACTGGCATCAATCAGTAGAGCGCGCTGGGTGAGTTCATGTTGATTGGTTTCAAACAGTAGCGGTGAAACCAAAATTACATAAGGACTGGTTGCTGCTTGTAATTGTTGAATAATCTCAGCGCGAATCGCAGGATGGGTAATCGATTCAAGTTGTTGCCGTGCTAATGGGTCTTTAAAAATATGTTCTCTCAATGCACGACGATCAAGTTCACCAGTGTTTAATAATACCCAATCCCCAAAAACCTCTTTAATTTGTTGAAGCGCGGGTTGTCCTTTTTCAACAATTTCTCTTGCAACAATATCAGCATCAACAACTATAATCCCTTGGGTTTCAAACCACTGACTTGCTGCGGATTTACCGCTACCAATTCCACCTGTTAAACCCAAGATAAACGTCATTGCGTATTCCTAATACTGTGTTGAAATTATTGACCCAAATATACTTTCATAATTTGCTCACCCCATAAAAATGCAATCCATCCTGCAATTGCAATATAAGGACCAAAGGCAAAAGGCACATTTTCTTTACGAATCTTAAGTAAAATAATACCAATGATCGCACCCACCACAGAAGATAATAGGATAATTAACGGTAACATCAAGGGCCCCATCCAAGCGCCAAGTGCAGCAAGCAGCTTAAAGTCACCATAGCCCATACCTTCTTTTCCTGTCACTATTTTAAATAGATAGTAGACAATCCAAAGACACAGGAAGCCAATAATATAACCCCAAATTGCAGCACTTGCTGTTGTATAGAGATGATATGAGTTAATGCCTAAACCCATTGCCGCCAAGGTTAAGGTAAAGCGGTCTGGAAGTAACTGAGTGTCAAAATCAATAAATGTAAGTGTGATCAGCACCCATGTCAGTAGCACACCAAAAACCATTTGTAGCGTTGGACCATAAACAGCAAGCACTGTTAATGAACACACTGCAGTTAAAAGCTCAACCAATGGGTAACGGATACTAATTGGATTTTGACACGAAGCGCATTTGCCTCTTAAAACCAACCAACTGATGATGGGGATATTTTGATACCAGCGAATTGGGGTTTTGCATTTGGGACAGGTAGAGGCTGGTTGACTCAGGCTGAGTTTTTCTTCATCAATCACAATTTGTTGTGAACCTGCCAGTAATTGGCATTCTGCATGCCATTCCTGTCGCCATTCTTTTTCCATCATCTTGGGAGTACGGTAAATGACTACATTTAAAAAACTACCAACACATAAGCCTAAAATACCAACAGTCAGATAGAGTGCTGTTGGTGATTGAATCAGAAAATTTAACAAATCATGGAACATATTCATCATTGTCCACCAATAATTGAGCCCATTTGGAAGATTGGAAGATACATTGCAATGACTAAGCCACCCACAAGTACACCTAAAACAGCCATAATTAACGGTTCCATCATTGAGGTTAAGCCATCCACAGCATTGTCGACTTCATTTTCAAAATGCGTTGCAACTTTATCTAACATCGCATCCAATGCACCAGATTCCTCTCCAATCGCCACCATTTGAATAGCCATAGAAGGAAATTTATTGGTGACACGCATGGCAAAGTTCAATTGCTGTCCAGTGGCAACATCCTCACGAATTTTCATCACTACTTGTTCATAAACCACATTATTGGTCGCGCCTGCGGTGGATTCCAAAGCTTCAATGAGCGGTACCCCTGCGGCAAATGTTGTGGCAAGGGTACGGCTATAGCGTGCAATGATGGCTTTATAAACCAGATCGCCAAAAATAGGCAGTTTAAGCACAGTCCGATCTAAAAAATTTTGAAATTTTTTACTACGCTTTCTTGCTTCTAAAAAGGCCGTAATCCAAATTGCAATAAAGATAATCAGAATAAACCAATATTTTTGCATCCAATTGGACATATTCACCACGATTTGGGTAAAAGCGGGAAGATCTGCGCCAAAGGAGCTAAATAAATCCTGAAATACAGGTACAACCTTCACCATTAAAATAATGGTAACGATAAGAGCAACTACAATCACAGAAATTGGGTATTTCATGGCTTTTTTAATTTTTTGCTTGAGTAATTCACTTTTTTCTTTATAGATCGCCACACGATCAAGCATGGTTTCTAAAGCACCTGATTGTTCGCCAGATTCAACTAAAGAGCAAAATAAGTTGTCAAAATAACGTGGATATTTTCTTAAGGCTCCTGCAAAGGTATTGCCTCCTTCGACCTCACCTTTAATTCCCAGTACAATTTCACGCATAGAGGTATTTTCTAAGCCTTCTGCAACGATTTCAAAGCTTTGTACTAAAGGCACACCCGCTTTCATCATCGTGGCAAGTTGACGAGTAAAAATGGTAATGTCTAAAGTTGAAATACCTTTTTTCATTAAACCTTCAAAATATTTTTTCCTTTTTTCTCGGATGGTTTTTATGGTGATGCCTTGTTTTCGTAGAGTGACTTTGGCAAGCGCCATATTGCGAGCAGGTAACTCGCCTTTGATTTGGATCCCTTTACGATCAACCCCGTCATAAGCAAATGTAGGCATCATTTGAGCTTTTTTAGCTGCCATCATAATTTCCTTGAATATTGATTATATTTATTCGCTGGTCACACGGTTAATTTCTTGTAAAGAAGTTAAGCCATTGATAACCTTAATTAAACCTGAACGTCTTAGATTATCAAACCCCAATTTTTCAGATGCCGCCGCAATTTGCAGCGCATTGCCATCTTCCATGATAATTTTTGAAATTTCAGGTGTTACTTTCATCACTTCGTAGATCCCGACACGACCTTTATAGCCTTCACGGCATTCACTACAGCCCACAGGTTGAAAAAATTGTAAGTCAGGATTGCTTAAGTCTTGTTCGGTAAAGCCCATTTCTAACAGACTCTGCCTAGGGATTTCAACGGGTGCTTTACAATGATTACATAAACGTCTTGCCAATCGTTGTGCAATCACAAGATTGACTGAGGTAGCAATATTAAATGAAGGTACACCCATATTACGTAAACGGGTTAATGTTTCAGGTGCGCTGTTGGTATGTAGTGTAGACATCACCATATGCCCCGTTTGAGCTGCCTTGATCGCAATTTCGGCAGTTTCGAGGTCTCGAATCTCACCGACCATGATAATGTCAGGATCTTGACGCAGGAATGATTTTAGTGCGACCGAAAAGGTAAGGCCTGCTTTTAGATTGACGTTAACTTGGTTAATCCCTTCCAAGTTAATTTCAACTGGATCTTCGGCTGTGGAAATATTTGAACTTTCTGTATTGAGGATATTTAAGCCCGTATAGAGAGAAACAGTTTTACCTGAACCTGTAGGTCCAGTAATCAGTAACATGCCTTGAGGTTTTTCTAAGGCCTCCATAAATAATGCTTTTTGCTTTTCTTCATAACCCAGCGCATCAATACCCAACATTGCGCTGGAAGGGTCAAGAATACGCAGTACCAATTTTTCGCCAAATAATGTCGGTAGTGAATTCACACGAAAATCAATGGCTTTGGTTTTTGATATTTTTAACTTAATACGGCCATCCTGCGGAACACGCTTTTCAGAAATATCCATTCTAGACATCACTTTTAGACGTGATGCCAAACGGCCAGCTAATTGCAAGGGGGGATTGGTAATGGTTCTTAGTACCCCATCTACACGATAACGCACCCGATAACTTTTTTCATAAGGTTCAAAGTGTAAATCTGATGCACCCATACGAATCGCATCGATCAAGAGTTTATTGATATATTTAACAATAGGTGCTTCTTCTTCTGAAGCCTCATCGTCATCATCTTCTGATGGAGGGTTGTCATCAGTGGCAATAATATCAACGTCAAAATCTTCATCACCAAAATTAAAGCTTTCCTCTACAGTAAAGTGCTTTTCTAAATATTTTTCTAATTTATGATGTTCAACAATGATCGGTTCAATATTCAAACCGCAGTTAAAACGAATGGCATCCAGCGCTTCTATATTGGTCGGATCACTGGTGGCGACATATAAAATATTGCCACGTTGTACCAAAGGAATCACTTTATGTTTAGTGACTAAATTTGGCTCAATAAGCTCCTTGGGCAGCATGTCAGGATTAAAACTGTCCAGATCAAAAATGGGTTCTCCAAATTCTAGGGAGATCATTTCAGCAATGATCAGTGGCGGTATATTTAGTTTTTCACTGAGATAAGCAACAATACTCACTTTATTTTTTTGAGCATTACTCAGCGCATCTTTCATTTGCTGGGCAGATAAAAAACCTTCGTCGACTAAGCGACGGATATACCCCGAAAACTTAGGTGAACCATTTTGCATAGACATCCCCAAAACACATTAAATTTCATTTTATAATTTGAATACGAAAATTATACGATGATCCTTAGAAATATCTAGAATTAAACGTATTTTTTATAGAAACATATTTGAAAATAACTTGAGCCAATCAGGCTTTTTAACATTATCTTTGAAATGATTTATGTTTCTTTGCTTTATATTAAAGTATAACTTTAAATGAGATGACTGAATTGATAAAGAAAAAATACTTTAAAAATATAAATTCCGTGTAGAATGTGCACATTTTCGATAAAAGGTTAGATGTATGTCGGGTTCGACTATTACTCCTTGGGTTGTCGGCAATTGGAAAATGAACCCAATGCAAGCGAATTCGCAACAACTCATTCAAGATTTAAATCAGTATTTACAACAATCACCGATTACAGAACAACAATGTCATATTGGTGTTGCGCCTATTTCTATTGCATTACTGTCTGTGCAAAAATTACTTAAAGATGCACATTCACCAGTCAAAGTTGTCGCACAAGATCTTTCTCAAATGCCTGGCACTGGTGCTTATACCGGCGAAGTCAGTGCTGAACTACTCAAAGACAGCCAGATTGATTATGTGTTGATTGGGCATTCAGAGCGTCGAGAAATTTTTGGCGATGATGTTGAGAAAATTAAGGCAAAATTATCAAATGCTTTAAATGCTGAGCTTCAAGTGATTTATTGTGTAGGTGAAAGCTTAGAACAACGTGAAGCAGGGCAGGCAGAGCAAGTAGTCTTACAACAAATTTGTGATCTCGCAGCGGTTGTAAAAGCAGAGCAATGGCACAATATTGTGATTGCCTATGAACCGATTTGGGCGATTGGAACAGGTAAAACAGCTTCTCCACAAGATGCTCAGGCAATGCATGCAAAAATTCGCGAAGGTTTAACTCAAATTACAGCCCAAGCTCAACATACAGCGATTTTATATGGCGGTAGTGTCAAACCTGAAAATGCAGTAGAGTTAGCTGCTTGTCCAGATATCAACGGTGCGCTGGTTGGTGGTGCATCACTTAATGCTGAGTCATTTTATAAAATTGCTCAAGCATTTGCTAAAACAGAAGAATAGGAGTTCAGCATGCATACATTTGTGCTGGTTGTACATATCATCTTGGCCGTTTTGATGATCGGGCTTATCCTCGTTCAGCATGGTAAAGGTGCAGATGCAGGTGCATCATTTGGTGGCGGTGGTGCTGCAACAGTATTTGGTGCTTCAGGTTCTGCAAGCTTTTTAACTCGTTTAACTGCGATTCTCACGGCTTTGTTTTTTATCACCAGTTTAAGTTTGGCAGTGTTTGCTAAAAAACAAACTTCGGATGCGTATGGTTTAAAATCTGTACAGACCAGCTCTCAAACGGCACCAGCTGTACCAGCCAATACGGGTGAAACTTCACCAACTGCACCAAAAACTGGCGAATAATGCCATTTAGTTCTTTCTTTTTCTGAATGATGCGACTAGAATGCGTCACAGCTGCGGTGGTGGTGGAATTGGTAGACACGCTACCTTGAGGTGGTAGTGCTTTCGGGCGTGGGGGTTCAAGTCCCCCCTTCCGCACCAACAATGAACCAGATTGTTGGTGTTAGCAGCTGAAAAAACATTGATGCGGGATGGAGCAGTCTGGTAGCTCGTCGGGCTCATAACCCGAAGGTCGTTGGTTCAAATCCAGCTCCCGCTACCAATTTAATTAAGATGCAACTTAATTAAAGATCATCTAAATTGAAAAATTGAGATGGTGTGTGAATTTGCAGTGTTGATGCGGGATGGAGCAGTCTGGTAGCTCGTCGGGCTCATAACCCGAAGGTCGTTGGTTCAAATCCAGCTCCCGCTACCATTTTGATTAAGGTGCAACTTAATCAAGCAAGAAATTCAATGTATCGCTTAATGATAGATTGAAAAAAATAAATTTCTTGTGTATAATTTTGCAACGCTGATGCGGGATGGAGCAGTCTGGTAGCTCGTCGGGCTCATAACCCGAAGGTCGTTGGTTCAAATCCAGCTCCCGCTACCAAGTTTCTAAAAGGGCTCACAGATAGGTGGGTCTTTTTTGCATAGTGAACTTCGGTTTACTGTGCGATAATAGGGGCGATTACGCCCTTTTTTATTGGCTATCGTGTAGTGTGGACATCAATTGGTCAAAAAGACATGCTTCACTATAGTAAGTTTGAATTAGTCCGATGAGCGATTGAATCGCACAAATATGACGAGAGTAAATGAAGCTATCAAATAAAACTCAAGCACTTCAAGATCTAATCACTCCTGCAGTGCAAGCTTGTGATGTAGAACTTTGGGGAATCGAATTTATTCCTCAAGGTAAGCGTTCTTTATTGCGTATTTATATCGACAAAGACGTTGTGGAAAATGCTGAACCAACAATCAATGAAGATGGTGAAGCAGAATTGGGTCGTGGTATTGGCGTACAAGATTGTGTACGTGTGACTCAGCAAGTCGGTGCAATATTAGATGTACATGATCCAATTTCAGGTGAATATGCTTTAGAAGTATCATCACCAGGTTGGGATCGCCCATTCTTCCAGTTGGCACAGTTAGAAAAATACATCGGACAACAAGTTGCATTGCGTTTGATTGCTGCAGTTGAAAATCGCCGTAAATTCCAAGCAAAATTAATTGCTGTAGATTTAGAAAATGAATTCATTCAAGTCGAAGTTGAAAAACAGCAAGTACTTGAGATCGATAGCAACAATATAGACAAAGCGAATTTGATCTTTCAGGATTAATCCAGAAATAGAAATCTGAATAAATAGGTGACTTATGGCTCGTGAAATTCTCACCGTCGTTGAAACGGTTAGTAATGAGAAAGGTGTAAGTCGTGAAGCAATTTTTGAAGCGCTTGAACAGGCTTTAGTTGCAGCGACGAAAAAGAAATTCTACGAAGGAACGAATTCGGAAGAAGCTCAGTTACGTGTAGAAATTGACCGTAAAACAGGTGATTACAGCACTTTCCGTCAGTGGGAAGTTGTTGCTGATGAAGATCATGAAATGCCAGCATGTCAAGATGCGATTTCTGATGTTGATCCTGCTCAATGGTCAATTGGTGATATCCGTGAGTTAGAAGTACCATCAATTGATTTTGGTCGTATTGCAGCGCAGATTGCCAAACAAGTCATTGTGCAAAAAATTCGCGAAGCTGAACGTGCTTTAGTGGCGGATGCTTATGAAGCTAAAGTCGGTGAATTGATCTATGGTGAAGTGAAAAAACAAACCAAAGATGGCTTCATCATTGACTTGGGTGATAATGCAGAAGCGTATTTAGCGCGTGAAGAAATGATTCCTAAAGAAATTCTGCGCCCTAAACAGCGTATGAATGCAATTCTTTACAATGTGAACCGTGAAGGTCGTGGTGCACAACTCTTGTTGTCACGTGCTAAACCTGAAATGCTGATTGCATTAATGAAAAAAGAAATTCCTGAAATTTCTGAAGAAATCATTGAAATTAAAGCAGCAGCGCGTCAACCAGGTGTACGTGCAAAAATTGCGGTTAAAACCAACGATCATCGTATTGATCCAGTCGGTGCATGTATTGGTATGCGTGGTACACGTATCCAAGCGGTACAATCTGAGTTAAATGGTGAACGTATTGATGTTGTGGTGTGGTCTGATGATCCTGCTCAATATATCGCCAGCGCTTTAGAGCCTGCGGATGTATCTGGGATTGTGATTGATGAAGATGCGCGTACAGCAGACATTATTTTTGCAACCAGCGATCAACTTGCGCGAGCAATTGGTTCACAAGGTCAAAACGTCCGTTTAGCATCAGAGCTTACGGGCTATAAATTAGATATGATGCTTGAAGATGAGTACCGTGCTCGTCAACAAAATGAAGCTCAACAGTATTTAGACATGTTTGTAACTCGTCTTGATATTGAAGAAGATCTTGCAATGGCTTTAGTAGAGATGGGCTTTACCTCACTTGAGGAAATCGCTTATGTACCTGCGGAAACTTTCGATGAAATCGAATTGGATGCAGATACAGTTGAATTGCTACAAAGTCGTGCAAAAGAAGCAGCTTTAGCTGATGCGTTAAAGCAACAAGAAGATATTCAGGACCCAAGTCCAGAACTTGTTGCGATGGAAGGAATGACTTCTGAAATTGCGCATGCTTTAGCAGCACGTGGTGTGGTAACAATCGATGACTTAGCTGACCAAGCAACGGATGATATCTCTGATATCGATGGTTTAGGCGCTGAGAAAGCAGGTCAATTGATTATGAAAGCACGTGAATCATGGTTTAACTAGGAGGTAATACATGACGGATAAGTCAATTCAAGAGTTAGCGGTCAGCGTAGGACTTCCTGTTGCAAAGCTCCTTGATCAGGTGCGTGAAGCTGGATTGCCACAAAAACAGGCTGAAGATAAAATTTCTACTGAACAGCAAGATGTTCTCGTGAACCATTTGAAAAAAGCGCATGGTCAAGATACGGGACAAGCAGGACAAATCACGTTGAAACGTAAAACGACAAGTACAGCTAAAGTTGCGAGTACTTCAGGTAAAGCAAAGACAATTAACGTAGAAGTTCGTAAGAAACATACGTTTACTAAGCCAGACCCTGAACAAATCAAAGCGGAAGCTTTGGCGAAAGCTCAAGCAAATGCTCAAGTGACGTCAACTCAAAAAGTACAGCAAAATACTGTAGTGAGTGGAGTTGAAAAAACTGAAAGTTCAGCGAAAGCGAATTTAGAAAAAATGCGTGCTGCTGCAAAACAGCAAACTGCTGCGAAAGAAACACCAAAAGCAGCTGTTGTTGTAAAGCGTAAATCGACCAATAAGCCGATTACCAAAGCAACCGTAAAACCCATTGAAACCCCTGAGCAGAAACGTGCACGTGAAGCTCAAGCAGCACAACTGAAAGCGACTGAAGAAGCAGCTCGTCGTAAGTCAGCAGAAGAAGCTCAACAACGTACCCTTGAGCAAATGCGTCAAATGGCGTCTAAATATTCTTCTGATGAAACAACGACAACCATTCGTGTCGTTGATGATTCACCGTTGGCTGCTGGTTTGGTTGGTCAAGCATATGAAGATTCATTTGCAAAAGAAGACCGTGAAATCAAACGTGGTACCAATACTGCAAATACACGTTCTCCTAAAAAAGGCGGTCGTCGTGGTCAGGAAGAGCAATCTTTCAGCCATAATCCGCATAAACGTGGTTTAAAAACTAGCCAAGCCAATAAACATGGTTTTGAAAAACCAGTTAAAAAGCAAGTTTATGACGTTGAAATTGGTGAAACTATTGTTGTTGCAGATCTTGCAGCAAAAATGGCAGTTAAAGTTCGTGAAGTAATTAAATCACTCATGAAAATGGGTGAGCTTGTTACTCAGAACCAAGCCATTGAGCAAGAAATTGCAGCATTGATTGTTGAAGAAATGGGTCACAACCCAGTACGTGTATCTGATACACAAGCTGAAGATAACCTACTTGAAGCAGCAGAAGAAGCGCGTGGTGCGCAAACAACACGTGCGCCAGTTGTAACGATCATGGGTCACGTTGACCATGGTAAGACATCGTTACTTGATCGTATTCGTCGTGCCAAAGTTGCACAAGGCGAAGCGGGCGGGATTACACAGCATATTGGTGCTTATCACGTTAAAACGGATAAAGGAATTATTACTTTCCTTGATACGCCTGGACATGCTGCATTTACTGCAATGCGTTCACGTGGTGCTAAAGCGACTGATATCGTGGTACTTGTTGTTGCAGCGGATGATGGTGTAATGCCACAAACTGCGGAAGCAATTGACCATGCGCGTGCTGCCGGTACTCCAATTATTGTTGCAATCAATAAAATGGATAAAGAATCAGCTGATCCAGATCGCGTATTAAATGAATTGACAACCAAAGAAATCGTGCCTGAACAATGGGGTGGTGATGTACCGGTTGCAATGGTTTCAGCGCATTCTGGTCAAGGTATCGACGAACTTCTAGATTTGATTTCAATTCAAGCTGAAATGTTAGAATTGAAAGCATCTGAAGAAGGTGCTGCTCAAGGTGTTGTTATTGAAGCACGTGTAGACAATAGCCGTGGTGCGGTAACGTCTATCCTTGTTCAAAACGGTACACTGAAAGTAGGTGACTTGGTTCTTGCTGGTGCATCTTACGGTCGTGTTCGTGCGATGACCGATGAGAATGGTCAACGTATTCAATCTGCTGGTCCTTCAATTCCAGTTGAAATTTTAGGTCTTCCAGAAGCGCCAATGGCGGGTGATGAAGTTCTTGTTGTTAATGACGAGAAAAAAGCACGTGAAGTTGCCGATGCGCGTATGGATCGTGAGCGTCAAAAACGTCTTGAACGTCAAAGTGCAATGCGTCTTGAGAACATCATGGCATCAATGGGCAAAAAAGATGTGCCAATTGTAAATGTTGTTCTTAAAACTGATGTACGTGGTACCTTGGAAGCGCTACATGTTGCACTTGCTGATCTTGCAACTGACGAAGTTAAAGTACGTGTCATTGGTTCAGGCGTTGGTGCAATCACTGAGTCTGATGTGACCCTTGCTGAATCTTCAGAAGCGGTTCTTCTTGGCTTTAACGTACGTGCAGACAATACCGCACGTCAAAAAGCAGATGCAGATGGTATCGACATTCGTTACTACTCAATCATCTATCAACTTATTGATGATGTGAAAGCCGCAATGAGCGGAAAACTTGCTCCTGAACACCGTGAAACAATTCTGGGTGTTGCAGAAGTTCGTGAAGTATTCCATTCAAGTAAGTTTGGTGCTGCTGCGGGTTGTATGGTACTCGAAGGTGTATTACATCGTAATAAACCAATCCGTGTACTACGTGATGATGTTGTGGTATTCCAAGGCGAGCTTGAATCTCTTCGTCGCTATAAAGAAGTGGTTGAAGAAGTTCGTGCCGGTATGGAATGTGGTCTTGCAGTGAAAGGTTATAAAGACATCAAAGCACTTGATAAAATCGAAGTGTATGATGTTCAGTGGATTAAACGGAGTCTTTAATGGCGGGTAGTCAACGTCTTAAGCGTATGGCAGATACAGTACAACGTGAGTTGTCAGAACTGATCCGCCAAGAGCTTAAAGATCCACGCTTAGGTGGTCTGGTGACCATCTCTGCAGTGAAAGTCAGTCCAGATCTGGGTTATGCGGAAGTTTACGTTACTGTGATGGGGCGTGAACTGGGCGATGAGCAAAGTGAAGCGGCAAATAAAGAAACGTTAGATGTTTTAAATAAAGCATCTGGTTTTTTACGCCACGAATTAGGTCGTCGTATTAAAACGCGTGTAACTCCGCGTTTGCGCTTTCATTATGATAAAACCAATGCCTATGGTAACTATATGTTTGGTTTAATCGCAGAAGCAGTGAAAGATTTACCTGAGCAAAAAGACGAAGAATAGAAGTAATTGAAATAAGAAGCCACCTTAGGGTGGCTTTTTTATGCATTTAAAATATGCTTAAATCCTTAGTTAAAATTTTTTAAATAATCAAAATGAGAATAACAAGATGAAACTAAAACTTTATATCCCTGTGATTGGGCTGTCCGTGATCTCTGTTACAGCCCATGCTTGTATCAATACTTATGCTTTTGAGTTGGGTTATGGCGGATTAGATCAAAAAACTGCTCAAAAGCAATTGGCACAAGGTCATTTACCTAAAACCAAATCTGTTGAGGATTTAAATGATTATGGTGTCTTGCTGATTTATGCACATCAATACGATCAAGCGATTCAAATATTTAAACAAATTGAAAAATCCCATCCAAATCTAGCTAAAACCGCTGCGAACTTAGGGACTGCATATGAACTGGCTGGGCAGTCTGAAAAAGCAAAATATTGGATTGAACAGGGTATGCAACGTGATCCAAATCTTCATCAGGGCAGTGAATGGATTCATGTTAAAATTTTAGATGCGAAAATCCAACAACAAAAAGATTCTACATGGATTCAACATCACGATGTTTTAGGGTTGGATTTTGGTCAAGCAGCCGAACCAAAGGCAAAGGTTAAAACTGTACAATTTCAAAAACAACATTATGATTTAAATAGAATCTTATTTGATAGCCAAATTCAAATGGATCAACGGTTAAGGTTTGTAGATCGTGATCCAATCACTGCGCAAATTATATTTAATATGGCCAATATTGAAATGCTGAATTATAACTTGGCGGATGATACGGTAGATCTACTGTATCGGCGCGCTAAAGATATTGGCTATCACAATCCGAAATTAATTGAGACACGTTTAGATTATTTTCAACATTCAAAATGGTTTCGCTTTAAGGCATTTTTTGTCAATATCTATCAAACATTCAAAAATTTAATTATTTGATCATTGGCTAGGTAGCAGAAATTAAACAAAACTTTGCCTTAAACTGTATAGAATGCAGAGATATCAACAAATACAAATAAATATCTCTGAGGAATTGGCAATGAATTCAATGAAAAAAGGTTTAGTTGCACTTACATTGGCAAGTACTTTGGCTTTTTCAGGTTGTGGCTATAATACTTTGCAAGCCAAAGATGAGTCAGTAAATGCGGCATGGTCAGAAGTTGAAAACCAATATCAACGTCGCGCAGATTTGGTACCTAACCTAGTCAATGTGGTCAAAGGTTATGCAACGCATGAAGAAAAGGTTTTAACCGAAGTGACTGAAGCACGTGCCAATGTTGCAGGTTTAAAAGTAGATAAAGAAGTATTAAACGATCCTGAATTGTTTAAAAAATACCAAGAAGCACAATCACAAATGACGGGTGCGTTATCGCGACTTTTAGCGGTGACAGAAAATTATCCAGATTTAAAAGCCAATGAACAATTCCGTGATTTACAGGTTCAATTGGAAGGTACGGAGAACCGTATCAGTACTGCGCGTACACGCTATGTAGAATCTGTCCAAGATTACAATACTTATGTACGTCAATTCCCTCAAGCAATGACTGCTAAAGTGATTGGTATGAAAGCCAAACCAAACTTTAGTGCTGAAGCGGGTGCATCTAAAGCGCCAACAGTTAATTTTAATTAATGATGTGATTCATTTCACTGTCTTTAAAGCATGAGGCTAAAGATAGAGTGAGAATATTTCATTGTTAAATAAAAGGTGACCTATGATTGAATGGCGAGAAAAATCAGTAATGAAAAACATGAGTACAATATTATTTGTATTTCTTGGACTGATGCTTTCTGTTCAATCGAGCGTCTGGGCTGAAACTGCGACAGCCACAGATGAGCAAGTGGCACAAGATGCGATTGTTTTGGGTAAAGTGGTGCCCAATACTAATTTACCCAATGTGATCAGTTCAAAACCACCAGATACTCAAAATCAAGTAAATCAAACGCCAACTACACAACAAGGACCTCAAAGTCCTGTACAAAACGTACCCCAAGTTGTCAATGATATGGCAGAGGGTGAAACTACTCGAAATATTCCCACACTGAATCAGCCTGTCGTTGATCAAGCTAAGGTTTTATCTGCAGCTGAAAAGCAAAATTTAGAACAACAAATTCGTGATATATACCGCCAAGGCAAAGCGCAAATCGGTATTATCATTGTCGCAACCACGGGGCAAGAAGGTATTTTTGATTTCGCAATGCGTGTTGCTGAGCAATGGAAGTTAGGTTCAGCAAAACAAGACAATGGTTTATTGATTGCAGTCGCAGTTAATGATCAAAAAATTCATATTGCAACAGGTTATGGTTTAGAAGGTGTACTTCCTGACATTATGGTCAGTCGAATTATACGCAATCAAATTACCCCTGATTTTAAACAGGGGCAATATGCTCAAGGTTTACAGGCAGGTGTCAATGAAATTGAACGTATTTTAAATCTTGACCCTGAAATTGCCAAACAAGCCGCAGATGAGCTAAAAGCTCGGCAAACTCAAGCACTGCAAGAACAAGAAGCCAAGGATCGAACCTTAACTACTGCGATGGTGATTTTGGTGATTGGTATCTTTGCATCATTTATTGTGGGTAATCGTTTAAGTGCAGCAGTTGCGGGTGTGACCGCAACCGCTGCAGGTCTTATTTATGGCTCAGGGATTGTGATGAGTCTGGTTTTGGGTATTGGTATATTCTTCTTGTTGATTACCTCACTGGCACAACTCATTTTCCAAATGTTTCTATCAGGCGGTGGGCGCGGTGGAAGTGGTGGAGGGGGCGGTTTCGGCGGTGGTGGGGGCTATAGTGGCGGCGGTGGTGGTTTCGGCGGTGGAGGAGCATCAGGCTCATGGTAACAAAAACAGATACAACAGCAATTGTGACTGAACCGAAGTTACAGGAACAGGTACAACGCAGCTTTAAACGTTGGTTAAAACACGTTTTATATATGCCTGCATCGAAGCGCTATTTTTCAAAGCAAGATCAACACGTCATTGCGCAAACTGTGACGCAAGCCGAAGAGGGTCATGTGGGTGAAATACAAGTGGTGATTGAGGGACATATTCCAAGTCATCAGGCATACCATCAAAATACACGTCTCAGAGCACAACAATTGTTTGCTGAATTGGGCGTGTGGGATACTGAGTATAATAGTGGTGTTTTACTGTATTTAAACTTGTGTGAGAAGACAGTAGAAATTGTGATAGATCGTGGTATTTATCAAGCAACAACCCAACAAATATGGCAACAGATTTGCGATGTGATGATTTCAGAGTTAAAAAACAAAAATTATCGAACTGCAGTCACTAATGGTGTCTTAGAAATTGGTCAAATTTTAAATTTATTTTATGGTAACCAATATGGTCAGGTTGCCAATGTTAATGAGTTAACAAATAATCCAATCATTGTGAATTAATCTAGTTTTTGGTGACAATAAATGTCACTTTTTTACGTATAATTACGTAAAAATATAAGCGGCAAAAAAAAACTTGTAAAGCGTTACATTCTCTCTAAAATCAAAGAGTCTCGATTGGTTGCTGATTTTTTCCACAAAAAAGAACAGCCATATAAATTGCTCTAAAAGCTATAAAAATTTTTAAAACATTGGAGAAATGTTATGAATGCTCAAAAAGGTTTTACCCTGATTGAATTAATGATCGTTGTTGCAATTATTGGTGTTTTAGCTGCGATTGCGATTCCTGCCTATCAAAACTATACAAAAAAAGCGTCTGATAATGCATGTTTAGCTGAAGTTAAAGGCATATCTGGTAAAGCATTCTTGGAAATGAATGATCCAAATGGTGGTGTTGCTACGCCGACTCTACCTGCTGGCTCTGCATGTTCTGGTAACTTGACTTTCACTGCTGGCGCTGCTGGTGCTGCTGGTGCTGCTGGAACTCCTGCTACAATTAAAGGGACGATTAAAAACCCTTCTGACTCAACAAAAAGCAAAGCAGTTTGTGAGTTAGGTGAAACACTTAAATGTTATACTGGTAGCTAATTTTGGCTAAGAAGTAAATTAAAGATTTACTTCTTTAAAATATTAATAAAAAAGAGCGTATATAATACGCTCTTTTTTATTAATTGTGGTTTGCTTGGGTGTGTGGTATAAATATTTTAAAGTTAAATTCATTCCAAATCTTCAAAATTTAATAGATAACTTGGTTATGAGATATCATGGTTAATTTAGTCAGCTTGTTTGGTATAGCAATTTTATGTGTACTTCATGGACTAGACTTTTAAAGTGCTCTTGTGAATAATCGACATTATTTGCTGTGAATTGAATATTTTATATTTTTAAAGCGTTAGCTTTATTTATATAGTTGTTGGTATTATTTTACTATTGATAATTTTTGTTTTGATATTTTTAGTCAAAAATTTTAAACTTGTGCTATTGATTGATAAATATAATATTTTTGATTGTTTCGTAAGTAATGCCAATATTGATATGCTTTTGTATTCTACAAATAACCACTTAGTCTGATATCATTCAATTTATTTTGTAAAAATTAATAAAGCTTATGATTATAATTAAAGGTATTTGAAATAGATGTCACTACTATGTGGCTTTATTAAATAGTTGTATTGATATAATTTTGATTTCTATTTTTGTATTTTTGAATATTAGAGTCAAGCTGATTTGATGTATGTTTTGAGTTAATCTAAGCTTGCATGAAAGAAGACTAGTTGGTGGTATGGTAAATTTTCAATGTAATTTTGTTTATTTAAAATAATATTACTGAATCAGCCATCAGCCATCAGCAATAGCTTTATGAAGCAAAGCAGTTTGTAATTATGAGTGAAAGCGTCTTATCTAAAGATATATCATGAAATAGCTTAAGTTGTTAGTCCCTCATAATGTACGATGATTCAACTGGGGCTATATGATATTAAATGTCCGTAAGGGTTTTGGCTGTTAAGGTCGGGTAGCTATTGATTGCAAAAATAATTTATGACCAAATTTGACATTTTTTGTTCTAGATTCACTTCGTTAAAAATAATTTAACGATAAATTTCTACTTAATATAAAATAATAATGATAACAATATTTAATCTAAAAGCGCTGACTATGAAAGGTTTTACTCTTATAGAATTGATGATAGTTGTAGCGATTGTCGGAGTTCTCACAGCGATCGCTGTGCCTAGTTATGTGTTATATCAAAAAAAAGCACAGGTAAATGCATGCTTATATGAGGCGAAAAGTTATAGTAATATGGTCTTTGTTAATTTATTTGATCAAAATGATGAAACATATCCTATAGCTCCTCATATTTCATCTTGCAGTTTTATTACAAATGCTTCTTCATGGAATGAGTCAACCACAAATCTGGTTATTGAGGCAAAAAGTAAAAATTCGCCAGCAGTTGATATTCGTTGTGACTTAAGCAAAGGCGCAAACTGTACAATCATTCCTTAAACAAAAAATGTTAGAAACGCTATAATAGGCTCAGTTTTTCTTTTCACTTTTCCTATGCAAGCCATTCCTTATCTTCTTTCAGCCGTATTGCTTTTACTTGCGTGGCTTTTACCTATTCATAAAATGCCATGGACAACCTTTGGTAGTGAAGCACTTACTTTTCTATCAGCTTTGGTGCTACTGAGTGCTTTTCTAAATAAAGATTTAAAAATTCCAAAACCGCAACTGCTTATATTGCCTGTATTGGCAATCCCATTGATACAATGGAGCTTTGGCGAGATTCTGTATTTAAGTAATGCATTGCTTTGTACAGCCTATATTGCGATGTTTTGGTTGGTGCTGGTTGTTGGTTATAACTTGGCAGTAGGCGAAAAGGGGCAAAGAGAACAAGTCTTTAAAGTATTTAGTCTTGTGGTTTTTACGGGTGCGATACTTTCAAGTTTTATTGCAATGACCCAGTGGTTAGGCGTAAATGAATATTTTAGACCATTGGTGAATCTGCTAAATGGTAATCGTCCCTATGCAAACTTTGCCCAGCCGAATAATCTGGCGACGTTTATGTGTATGGGGGTATTTGCATGTTTATACTTTTATGAAAAGAAGATACTGCCAAATTACATACTCGGACCATCAACTTTTATTTTTCTATTGACCATTGCGTTGACGCAATCTCGTACGGCTTGGGTAGTATGTCTATTTACATTGATTTATTTGACCATCAAGCAATTCGGTCAAACTAAGCGCTTAGGGTTTGTAAAATTGCTCGTATGGTCTAGTGTGTTTATTGCGTTGATTACATGCTTGCCAATGCTGAATCAGTGGATTGCCTCTGTATCAACCCAAGATGTAGCACAAGCAAATTCAGTGGTCGAGCGAGCAACATCAGGTTATCTCCGTTTAGATATGTGGAATCAAGCCCTAGTCGCGATTTCACAAAAGCCGTGGTTTGGTTATGGCTGGAACCAAACAGGGATGGCGCAAATCGCTGCTTTTGATTTATATCCATCACATGAATGGTATAAAACGGCACATAACGTGATTTTGGATTTACTGATTTGGAATGGTATCCCAGTTGGTGGATTGATTATTGTTTATATGGCATGTTGGTTGTATTGGTTAAATAAAGGCATTAAAGATGCGGTTTCAATTGCAGCGGGATTGATGGTCTGTGCCATTTTGATTCATGCTTTATTGGAATACCCAATTCACTATGCATATTTCTTACTACCTTTAGGTTTTTTATTGGGGATCATCCAAGCACAATATCCTCGCTTGCCTACAGTGAACTTAAAGTCTTCGGTTACAGTAAGTATTATTGTGATTGGTTTGGTCTTGGTGGGAGTGATTTATCGAGACTATATTTTATACCGCCAACAAAGCGTATTGGTAAATAAGAAAACACCTTTAAGTGCTTCACAGCAAGCAGTGATGAATCAGGATATTTTGTTACTGACGCAATTTAAAGAGCGTGTCTGGTGGATTGGTCTAAATCCATATAGCAAAATGTCGGATCAGCAGTTGCAATATATGGGGCGTATGGTGGCAAACTTAGCTTCTGCATATGATATTCAGAAATATGCGCAGGTTTTGGCATTTAATGGTAAAAAAGTTGAGGCTGAACATCAGTTATGGATTCTGAAGACACTTCATGGGCAAGAGAAATCATATCAGGAGCTATTGCCTGTATCTGTTGTAGGGAAATAATTACCATTCCTTAAAAGCGAATTCTAATAGCTGTAGCATTTGCACAGCTACATTTTGAAATGTAATAAAAAATCCCCCAATCAATTAGGGGGATTTTTTGTGATCTTTCAAAATTATAGTTGGCTTTGAATATAATTTTCGATACCAACACTTTCGCTTAGATCCAGTTGGGTGGTTGTCCAATCCCAAAACTCTTCTTCTTTCTCAAGAATTTCTTGAACAAGATCACGAGTCACATAATCTAAGTTGCTTTCTGCGAGTGCAACTGCTGTTTTTAATGCATCAATGTTTTCTTTTACTTTACGTACATCACAGTTTAAAACTTCAACTGTATGTTGACCAATGTACAATTTGCCTAAATGTTGAAGGTTCGGTAAGCCTTCTAAGAAAAGAATACGTTCAATGATCTTATCCGCGTGCTTCATTTGGCGAATAGATTCTTTGTATTCAGCCGAACCAAGTTTTTCGATTCCCCAATCATTAAACATACGCGAGTGTAAAAAGTATTGGTTAATCGCAGTCAAATGATGATAAAGCACTTGATTGAGTTGATTAATTACGTCTCGATTGCCTTGCATATGGTTAAAACTCCATTCTAATTTTTTACCTTAACGTGAATTTAAACTGAGTCATTGAAATTTAATGATTAAGGTAATTTGATATGGCTCTATATTAATCAACTTTCTGCAGGGTTACGAGTAGTTTATGGAACGGCAAATGAAAATCGCAATCAAAAACAATAGGGATGTCGTTTTGGCTAAAAGAGATTGATTGAAAAAACGAACCCGCTTTGAGTCGAAGCGGGGGAGGAGAATGATCTGGGGATCATTAAAAAACTTATTTATTGTCGTTATAAATCTGAACTTATTTTTATGTTTGAATTTTTAAATCAAAACTACGCGGCAACAGAAATACGTGCTGCAATCAGCGATAGCTCTTCATTGATAATGCTTTTTGCTTCAGGGGCACAGCGACCACAGCACGTGCCTAAGTCTAATAATTCACGTACTTCACGGTAGCTCTCTGCACCATTTGCCATTGCATCTTTGATATCTTGATCTGTAATACCACGACATAAACAAACGTACATGAAACTCAACCCTAAGGTTAAATGCGATATCTAATATTATTGATAATTGTTATCATTTGTCAATGAAATTCATTTGAAATCTCATTAATCTTTATTGGCTTTTTGAATAAAAAAATACCACCTGATCGGTAGTATTTAATTTTATTTTTTAAATTATTTAAAATCAAACAATTAGTTTTGGCTGCTATTATTGAGGAATAATCACAATACCATCCATTTCAACCAATGCATTTTTAGGTAAAGAGGCAACACCTAATGCTGCACGTGCAGGATAAGGTTGAGCAAAGTATTCGCCCATGATCTGGTTGACCAATTGAAAATTGGATAAATCGGTAAGAAAAATATTGAGCTTTGCAATATCTGCTAAAGAACCGCCTGCAGCTTCACAGACTGCTTTTAAATTATCAAAAACACGTCGAATTTGTGCTTCAATGCCTTCAACCAATTCCATGCTATATGGATCTAAGCCAATTTGCCCTGAAAGATATAATGTGTTGTCTACTAAAATGGCTTGTGAATAAGTACCAATTGCAGCAGGGGCATTTTCAGTATGGATCACTTGGCGGGACATTGATTTCTCCTTGATTTCAAATCATTTCATCATAAAGCATGAATGGCATGCAAAGTGCATCGAAGATTATCGATAAACATTACAGGTCTTAATTTAGCACGCTTTTGCTTTTAGCGTCTCATTAATTGAAACTGGCATAGACATTCGACTAATACGAGGAAAACCAAATTGCATACGTAATTCACGAATGATTTGCGCAATTTGTTTACGATTATTCACCACGATATTCACATAGGTTTTATCTTCATGAGAGCGTACTGATTCAACCCCAGTTTTTGCTTTACGACATAAGTAAATCAATTCTGAAATTTGTTCATCGGTTAAAATAAGATCAATACTCAAATAAGCATTAAAGTTCACATCGTCTTCTTCTTCCGATGTCCACTGTAAAGACATGATATTTTCAGGATGTAAATGTTGTTCATGCAATAAGTTATGACAGCGTGCACGATGCACAATTAAGCCACGACGGGATAAATGTCCTTGAATCGGATCTCCCAATACTGGGTTACAACAGTGTGCATATTTTACATCGACACCATCTGTACCTTGGATGAGGCGATTTGAAGCATGTTCTTCAGTGGCTTTAGATTGGGCAAATAAATGGTTGGCGACCAGTTGTGGTAGTAGGTCTCCCACTGCAATTTGCTCAAATAAAGTGTCTTTATCGGGCACATGGCGCCATTCTAATAGATCTTTCCAATCCGCTTCGGATAAGTCTTTGGTCGAGCGATTAAACAGTTTTAAAGCACGGTTGAGCGCTTGTTGTCCCACTAGGCGTTGTTCATCTGGATCTTGATCTCGCAAGATATTTTGAATCGCACGGCGCGCTTTTTGGGTATTAATAAAGCTTAACCAGTCTGGGTTTGGCGTTGCCAATACATCGGTAATGACTTCAACCACCTGACCACTCACCAAAGGAGTTGAAAGCGGTTTAATTTCACCATTAATTTTAGCACCCACCGCATGGTTGCCTAAAAATAAACTCGCAGAATACGCAAAATCAACGGCTGTGGCGCCTTGTGGTAATTCATGTAGCTGTCCATGTGGAGTGTAGACCCAGATTTTTTCTTGATGTAAATAATCAAGTAGATCGCTAAATGTGGTTTTTGCGCACTCACCACCAACAAGAAGATCTAAATTCTTCATCGATGCTTGAATCGCAGAGCGACAAGCTTGTGGCGCATTTTCACCGAGGACCACACCAAAGCGTGCAGCTTTACGCATCAGCTCGGTTTGAATGGTTAAGGACAACGTGGTACGTTCACCTTTGAGTTTGATCATTAAAGACTGATTTCCGCCTGGTAATGGGCGACGGATATGGTCTTCATAGTCGATGACTTGGAAATTTTCACGTAAGGCATCGACCAAGCGGTCACAATCCGCAATGCTTTGTAAAACAATTTCAAAAGCATGGCTGTGGGTGAGCTCTTGTAAGTCGATTTCATTTTTTACAAAGTGGCGTAAAAGTTCGATATTATTGTTTTTCTTTTTGATGCGCCCTTGAATATTATAGTTATTGAGCAACTCAGCTAAATTTTGTTCCCAAACCGATTGATATTTACAGCGCTCTGGTTTGGTTTTGAGTAAATTTTCTTGTACATCATTGTACATATCGAGATCTAGGTTTTGATAACACAGATGTTCTAAGTTATCCGCCATCTCGTTCATTCCCACAAGACGTGCCATAGGAACAAAGATATCGAAAGTTTCTTGTGCGATGCGTGCACGTTTATCTGGCCGTAAAGCACCTAAAGTCGTCATATTATGATAACGATCGGCGAGTTTGATAATAATGACACGCGGGTCTTGTAAGGTGGCTTGAAGAATTTTACGGAAAGACGCAGCTTTATTATATTCTTTATCGCTGGAGTGACTGAGTTTGGTGACCCCATCGACCAATTCAGCTACGGTTTTACCAAATTTTTCAGTGATATCTTCTTTGGTAAAATCTGTATCTTCAATTACATCGTGCAATAAGGCTGCCATGAGCGTTTCGGCATCCATACGCATATGTGCCAAGATACAACTCACCGCAATCGGGTGTAAAATATAGGGTTCACCACTTTTACGTGTAATACCATCATGCGCAATATCAGCATAATCACAAGCCACAAGTACTCGCTCGACATCACTTGGTTTTAAGTACGCGTCGATAATTACATTCAACTGTTGCTTGGATTGGCTGACCTGTTGGCCTGGCATAGAACACCTATCTTAAATTACAAATTTGAAATATTTTTCCTAATGCTTTAATGAAAAGCATATTGAGCCGCTTGTCAATTTCTAGACATCAAATATATCTATTTTTTTTAACAAATATTTTGAATTTTGTCGATTGATTGGCAAAACTTTTTGCAAAATAATTGAAATAAAAAAGCCTAGTTGAAAAACTAGGCTTTTTTTCAAAGGCTTAGCTTACTGGAAAGAAAAACCTTCAAGATTAAGATTGTTTGCTGATAAAGCAAGGTCAAGACTAGACGTTTGGTAATCTTGATCACGTTGCTTCAAGATATCTTTAGTCACATGACCAATAGCAATTTCACGTAATGCAACAACAGTCGGCTTGTCATTGTCCCACTCAACAGTCGGTTCAATGCCTTGACGTGCCAATTGACGCGCGCGTTTGCTTGCCACTAGTACAAGCTCAAAGCGGTTGTCCACATG
This sequence comes from Acinetobacter sp. NyZ410, assembly GCF_022828975.1. Taxonomy (NCBI): domain Bacteria; kingdom Pseudomonadati; phylum Pseudomonadota; class Gammaproteobacteria; order Moraxellales; family Moraxellaceae; genus Acinetobacter; species Acinetobacter sp. NyZ410. Next base: position 364,880 of record NZ_CP094620.1, read on the forward strand.
GTCTAAACAATCTTCAACGGTTACGCGTGCCATAAGAATTCTCGTTTGAATACAAATTTTTTAAATAGACTGTGCAGTATAAAATGCTTTCATCATAGACTCAAGTTTTAATCGAAGCTTATTTAAAAAGCATTTAGATCATAAGTGTTTAGATCTAAGATTGTGGTGTAATCAGTTTGGTAATTAAAGCCTGATGACGATTTGCCTGTTGATCTATTTTTAAGCGATTGGCATTAATAACAGATTCCAAGTCATGTAACGCTTTATTGAAATCATCATTGATGATGATGTATTCAAAGTTGACATATTGTTGCATGTCTTCCACTGCACAACTTAAACGATGTTCAATGACTTCAACAGAGTCCGTGCCACGATTTGAGAGACGTTGACGTAAATCAAACTGCGTTGGAGGAAGAATGAAAATTTGTTTAGATTCAGGAAAAAGTTTACGAACTTGCTCAGCACCTTGCCAATCGATCTCAAGTAGCACATCATGGCCTTTTGCCAATTGGTCTTTTACAGTTGCTTGCGCAGTACCATAATAATTACCAAAAACTTCTGCATACTCAATAAAACCACCTTGATTGACTTGATCGAGAAAGTTTTCTTTAGAGGTAAAATGATAATGAACACCGTCGAGTTCGCCAGGTCGCTGACCACGAGTCGTATGTGAAACAGAAACGTGTAAATTGCTCACACGCTCAAGTAGCGCTTTAACGAGAGATGTTTTGCCTGTTCCTGATGCCGCAGAAACGACAAACAATAGACCCGACATGATATTTTTCCTGATATGATAAAATATCTTCTCTATTTTAGAGTAGAGCGAAGACAAACAAAACTGTTTTTACACATTGTTTGTGTTTAATCGATAAAATATATCCAACCATTGAAGTGAGCATTGAGGGTTTTATGGAAATTGTATTGGCTAATCCGCGTGGATTTTGTGCAGGTGTAGATCGTGCAATTGCCATCGTCAATCGTGCGCTTGAATGTTTTAATCCACCTATTTATGTCCGTCATGAAGTGGTCCATAACAAATTTGTGGTTGACGATTTACGTCAGCGCGGTGCAATTTTTGTGGATGAATTAGATGAAGTGCCTGACGATAATATTGTTATTTTTAGTGCACATGGCGTATCAAAGGCTGTTCAACAAGAAGCAGAACGTCGTGGTTTAAAAGTATTTGATGCAACCTGCCCATTGGTCACCAAAGTACATATTGAGGTCACGAAATATGCACGTGAAGGAACCGAAGCAATTTTGATTGGTCATGAGGGTCACCCTGAGGTTGAAGGGACTATGGGGCAGTATGACAAAAAGAATGGCGGTGAAATTTATCTGGTTGAAGATGAAGAAGATGTCGCTTCATTAACAGTACATCATCCTGAAAAAATAGCATTTGTGACCCAAACAACCTTATCTATAGATGATACGGCCAAAGTAATTGATGCTTTGCGAAATAAATTCCCTCAAATTCAAGGGCCTCGTAAAGATGATATTTGCTATGCCACGCAAAACCGTCAAGATGCTGTGCGAGATTTAGCGACACAGTGTGATGTGGTTTTGGTGGTTGGCTCTCCAAACTCGTCGAATTCAAATCGTTTACGTGAGTTGGCTGAACGCATGGGGAAACATGCCTATCTGATCGATAACGCAGATGAGTTAAAGCAGGAGTGGTTTAACGTCAATCATAAGATCGGCGTGACAGCAGGGGCCTCTGCACCTGAGATTTTAATTAAGCAAGTGATTCAACGCTTACAGGACTGGGGCGCGACAGCACCACAAGAGTTAAATGGTCGTGAGGAAAATATCACATTTAGTTTACCAAAAGAGCTACGGATTCATGTAACGCAAGCTTAAATTTAAACTTTATTTTTTAAGCAGATAGCTGAGATTTCAGTTATCTGCTTTTTTATGCCTTTTATCCAACTTGTATTGGTTTTGTAAGTATTTAAGTTATGATTTTTAATAGGGTAGCGTTTTGTTGCAACGGGGGGAGCAATGCAAAAAAATCGAGGATTCACCTTAATTGAGTTGATGGTGACGATTGCTGTTTTGGCGATTGTTGCGTCGATTGCAGCGCCTTCATTTTCAGAGAATATTACCAGACAAAATTTAGACAATAGCGCTAGAGAAATACTCTTTGCACTAAATGAGGGGAGAAGTAGGGCAGTTGCGTTGCGTTCAACTGTTGTGGTCTGCCCAAATAAAGACAATGCGGGTACGCAAATTACGACAAAACAATGTGTAACAAAAACTATTGCTAATGCGGATAGTGATAAATTCATTGCTCAAAATAGAGTAATTCTTGCAAATATAGCAGACAGTACAAATGTAACATCAACAGTATCAGGAGTAGTTTTTTTACCCATGGGTAATGTTGAAAGTGTAAAAACATTTACTTTGTGTGCAAAAAGTAAGTCTAAAAGTATTACTGTCGCTTCTACTGGTGCATCTGATATTTCATTAGGAACTTGTTCATGAAAATTATAAATAAGCAAGCAGGTGTTGGAATGGTTGAGGTATTGGTGGCTTTAGTGTTACTTGCTATAGGTGTTTTGGGTTTTGCTGCTTTACAACTCAAAGCGGTAGAGGCGGGTGAAGAAGCGCTGCTTAGATCTCAAGCGACATTATTATTGAGAGGTTTAACTGAAAGCATTCGCGCTAATCCAAATGGACAATCTTTTTACCCTGCAAAAGTACAAAGTTATGCAGGGATTACGAGTAGTCCAAGTGAGCCCAAATCATGTATTGATACAACATGCACTGCTGAACAAATGGCTACTTATGATGCATTTTTAGTTGCAAGATCTGCTTCTAATGTTGGAATAAATATAACGATGGCGACTTGCCCTGGTATTCAATCTACAAACCGGCAGTGTCTATTCGCGGGTTGGAATGGAACAAAATTCTCTGCCGGGAATTATACAGCCTGTATGAATTCTTCTGGAATATATGTAAATAATGCCAAATGCCTCATGATGGAGGCTTATTAATATGAATTATAAATTACAAAACGGTTTTACCTTAGTTGAACTTATTGTTGCTTTGGCATTGGGATTAATCATTAGTGCTGCTGCTCTACAACTATTTACAGGTGGCCTGATCACGACTCGCTTACAACAAGCAGGTGCTGAGTTGCAAGATAGTGGTGTTTTTGGGTTGGAATATATGGCGCATGATATAAGACTTGCGAATTATGGGAACACAAATAATCCAGAGTTAAATGATAAAACAAATCAAGGTGGTGTTGTTTTAACCAGTGGAGCAACTGGAAACGTTAATTTACCTATTGCTTTGGATACAAAGTTTTTAACGACTGCAGGTGGGGTGTCAAATGTAAATGCGGCAAGTGATCAATTAACAATTTTATTCATAGCACCAAATAAAATGTTTAATTGTGAAGGGGCTGAAGTTGCAGCAGGGGAATATATTCTTCAACGTTATTTTTTACGTAAGGATGATAATGGTCAGAATGATACAGACTATGCACTGGCTTGTGATGCAAATACACCACCAGCGACATCTATTGCTCAAATTAAGGGGATGGGTGAACGTAGTCAAATCATCATGCCCCGTGTAGATCATTTAAGATTTTATTTAGGTACACAAAATAATAATAAAACAAATCTAAGCTATTACTCGATTGATAAATATATGAGTGAGGCCAAAACTGCAGCAGCTGCAAATAAAAAACCACCAAGAGTTGTCTCAATTAAAGTTGGAGTACTAGTCCGTTCAAAAGATGATACGAAAAGTACGTTAATTGATCCTACAGCAAGTATAAATTTTTTAAATGAAGCGGTTAAGTTAAAAAATACAAGCAGCAAGTATTTAAGACGTGAATACACAACAACAATAGCATTAAGAAATGCGATGGGAGAGCCACTATGAGTAAAATGTTATTGGCTTCGTCCCAAAGAGGGGCAACCTTGATTGTTGTTTTATTCATGCTGATACTTATTACTTTGATTGGTGTTTTTGCTATTCGTACTGCAATGACATCATTGAACATTGCAACAAATACACAGGTGGGGCAGTTCTTAAGTCAAACTGCAGATACTCCTTTAAATCAATTCTATACATCAGATTTATCCAAAATGGTGGACTTAAGTGGGGTCGTGGGCTTTGCCTTGCAGGATAGTAAATTAGAGCCAGGCAATGAGTATATTTTTTGTTATAGACCTACCTCAAAAGTAAAGTTTGGTGCATCACAAAGTGTCGCAACACTTCGCCCACCAGCAAATAAAACTGCAAAACCAACAGTTGCCTCAGGTGGTTCAGCTGCTTTTTGTGATTTAACAAAAGATTTTGGGAGTAATAGAGAAGCTGTGGTCACTCAAGTTGCAATAAAAATTCCAAATGATGCAGTCACCGATTTACCACCAGGTGCTTTATTGGGTGAAGGAACAAACGTAAGTGCGGGAACGATTCTACCCAAAAATGTAGTCGAGCAACAAAGAGTAAGAGTAACGACAACCTCTATTTTTCCAGCATTCGCTAAAGACATTAAAGCTGCCCAAGCTTGTGTAGGCGTTGATAGCGCTAATCCTGGTTATATTAGTGATAATACTGATGTGGAAACGAAAGATTTTAAAACTATTGCAAATTGTTTAGTGGATTTAGGAGTTCCTGTAAATAGCCAAACACAAGAGTTCAATTTGCAAACATTATTTACACAAACTGAAAAGCCTTGATTTGGGGATGAAAATGAGAAATTTAATTAAAAATGCCTCACTGGTAAAGAAAGTTCGGCATGTAAAAAAACAAAAGTTAAGTGCTTTTTGTCTGACCTTTGGCTGTACGTTTGTGTTTGTTTCAGGAGTTGTTCAAGCGACTGACTTGCAGATTTATGCTGCACCTTCAGCTGGGCAAAAAACAATTATCATGATGCTAGATACATCTGGAAGTATGGGGGCAGTGAATAGCGAAGGCTATAGTTATAGGGATGATTATAATTTAAATTGTGGTACAGATTCACAAACTGATTTGGCTCCTTTGGTTACAAGCTTATCAAGACTTTCTAATAATAAGCCATATAGGATGAGCTCGGATACTAGTCCAAGTTATGATCGAAATTTTTGTTATGTGTTGCCTAATTCAGCAACTACAGCGGTTAAAAATGAAGTTTCAGGTTGTGAACAAATCAAAAATGCTAATGGCACAATAGCAGCATATCAGTGTTTAGATCGACTCACGCGATTAAAAGATGGAATGTTTAAGCTACTAGAGAGTGATGACGCTGTTGCGCATACGTTGATTAAAGACAGTACTGCGAAACTTTCAGCAACTTATATTGGTGTCGGAAACTTTTCTAGTCAAGGTGATGGACATACAGCGCAAATTCTTGTACCCGCAAAAGCCTTAGGTGATTTAGGGAGTGCTCAACGTCTTGCGCTCAAGTCGGCAATTGCAGGTTTGGTGGCAAGTAATGGTACACCCTCTGCCCATGCTTATGCTGAAGCAGGCTCATATTTGATGGGGACGCGAACTTCGACAAAAAGAGTTCAGGCTTTTCATAGGCTTACAAATAACCCTAACTATTATTTTATTTGTAATCAAGTCGATACTAATGGGTGGTGCGGATCTTGGAGCGGATATTATAATGGGTTTAAGCAGGGAGATTCTATAGCTGGAGAACGAGGAAGAGTGAACGGGTATGATGGGACCTATTATTATAGAATTGATACAGGGTTTGATTTTTCAGCAGAAGATACAAAAAACGCAACGTCCTATATATCACCATTACCAAGTGATGCAAATAAAGCATCTTGCGATGGTCAGGGCATCTATTTTCTTTCAGATGGTGTAGCAAATAGTAGTGACGATAATCGTGCATTACTTATGATGCAACAGTCATTGGGAGCGAAGAGTTCTTTGTTTTCTTGCTCTTATGATTTGCCAAATGCTGACCCCAAAAGTGCATGGCGTTGTATGGGAGCGTATTCAAAAATGTTATTTGATCCTGCCAAGAACCCAATACAACGTTCAATTCAAACAGCATTTGTTGGTTTTGGTAGTACGTTTTTTACAGACAATCTTGCAAATGCAAACCAAGATACTAAAAATGCCTGCCGTATGAGTTCACGGGCGTATAAAGATGCTGCAACAGGTGCTGCTCCAAATGATAAATGCTCTCCGGGGTATGGTGGCGCATTGACAATACCATCACCTACAGAGAATAATTCAGGTACAGGTCGAACAGATGGTTATAACTATGATGGAGGCTTTGGTAACGGTGGTTTCTTCCAAGCCTCAAAATCAATTGATGTCACCAAAAGTGTAATCCAGTTTATTAACTCACTGGGAGATACTCCACCAGATCCTTTATCCACCGGTGCTATTTCAGTGCCAGTTGATGCCTTGAATCCAAATGGTTTTCAACCGTACGGTTATTTAAGAGCGCTAAAACCTGATCCAGGGGAAAACTTTTTAATTTGGCAGGGGAATTTAAAGAAATATGGTATTAATAATGGCGCCTTAAAAGATGACATCAAAACAATTTTTAATGACCTCGGCGCATTGAACAAAAATACCAAAGATCTTTTTAATGACTCAAACTCATTTGATTTAGGTTTGGTTGAGAGAGGGGGCGTTTTTTCAAAATTAGCATTGCCTACCACTGAAACTCCTAATTTATTTAGACCCTTATTTACAGATGTATCTAGTGTAAGTAATGGGAAACTTGTAAAAACCTCTGCAAAAGATAGCAATTTATTGGCTGTGACAAATAAACCAATTGCAAATAATGCTGCATTATTGACAGGGTTTAAGACACAAGCTGTCGTAAAAGATTTTTCAACTCCGCTTAAGATTAAAATATTAAATTATCTTGGCTATGACTTAGATTTGGCAACAACGACAACTTTACCTGATACATTAACACCACCAAGTTCTCCATTCACTGCTATGGGGGCAAGTATTCACTCATTCCCTGTTCAACTGACTTATTCTGGCGATTTAGATGCAAAAGGTGATTTAACAGCAGTACGCTCACAATCTGTGCTCTATTCAAGTATGGAAGGAGGCTTACGTGTTGTTGATGCTTCAACAGGTGCTGAACAAATGGTTTTTGTTCCAGCAGATATCTTAGAAAAGGATGATGCTTCAAGCGCCTTACGCCGAAGTGAAGCAGGTGATGCTACTTATGGAATAGATGGTGCATGGGTTGCCGATCCAGCATATGAATTTGGCACAAGCTCAAACACAACATCTGTAAGAGCGAAGCAAATGAATGTGTATGGTGGTATGCGGATGGGGGGGACAAGTTATTACGGATTAAATGTACTGAATCCTAATTCACCAAAATTTTTATTTAGAATTGGACCTGATTTAGGTGGGAAATATGTACGCATAGGGCAAACCTGGTCTAAACCTGTACTTGCAAATGTACGTTATGGCGATAAATTCAAACGTGTGATGATCATCGGCGGTGGTTATGATATGTGCTATGAAAATCCAAGATTTAAATTAAATACTGCAAATCCAACGGAGTATGGTGGTGCTGCCTGTAAGAAAGCACAAGCAGATGGTAATGCTGTCTATATGATAGATGCGAATGATGGTTCTGTTCTGTGGTATGCAAGTAATGCAGGCGCAGATTCTAATAATGCGGCTATGACGCATAGTATTGTGAGTCGTATAAGTACTGTTGATCGTGATGGTGATGGTCTGGTTGATCATCTTTATTTTGGTGATTTAGGTGGGCAAGTATTTAGAGCCGATTTAAATAATGCAAAAGGAACACCTGCTTCTGGATTTGGTAAACGGGTTGTAAGACTGGCAAATCTAGGCAGTACAACACTAACTGATGGAGACCAACCACGTTTCTATCAACCACCAACTTTAACAAAGCATACCCAAGGTTCAGACACTTTTATTCTAGTTGGGATTGCTTCAGGTGATCGTAGTACACCTTTAGATGTAACGCCATTAACTGGGCGAGAAGGAATTTTACCTGCAAAAGCAATACCAAACAGACCTATGAATAATGTTTATGGATTAATTGATCGTGATTTTAGTAATAAGGCATTAATGACGATCGCAGATAGTGATTTAAAAACAGTTAATTTAGTCCTGACAGATTTAAAGAAAAATCCGCAAACGTTATCCGGGGCAATTGCATCAAGCTTTTTTCCATATAATAAAACAGGACTACAAGGTTGGTATCGTTCTCTTTCTAGCGATTATACGGGGAATGATGTATCAGGAAGAACATCTGGTGGGATAAAGGCATTTGAAGAAGAGCCTATTGCTTTAACTAACTATTTATTTATACCTACATATGATCCAGAAGGTACAGGTGTAGCACAACAAGATCCATGCAAACCACGTATTGTAGGTGAAAGTAATACCCAACAGTTCTGTTTGCCATATGGTGTATGTTTGAAATTAGACGGTACAAAGGATGTAGATGAAGATAAAAAGTCAGGCTTTCAAATTCCGAATGGTAAAAATGCAAATGTCATTGGGGCGGGTATCCGAGGGATTACTTTAGGGCCTGGTGAGAATCCAAATAAACCAAATAGTTGTGGCAGCTTGACTATGCTTGGAAATATTCAAGGCTCTGGTAAATGGGAATGTACCCGCATTCTAAATCCGATACGGTGGTATGAAAAATATGTTTCAGCAAGCTAAGTTCGAAACTAATTTGCCTACTGACATTTATAGTAAGCAATCAAGTGCTCAATCTGGTTTTACTTTGATTGAAGTAATGGTCGTTGTCATAATTATTGCCATTTTAGCTGCCGTAGCCTTTCCAGCCTATACGGAGTATACCCGGAAAGCTTCTACATCAGCTGCTCAGCAGGAAATGCAGAAAGTTGCTGAGCAGCTAGAGCGGTATAAAGCCAAAAATTTCACTTATAAAGATTTTGATCCAAATTATATTTATGGTGTGTCTGGGGCAATGACTGAAATTGTTTTACCGAAAGGAGCAAGTGGTGATCAGGTAAAATACACAATCACCCTACAAGATCCAATAAGTGGGAAACAATTGTCTTCAAAGGATGATGCAAATAGAGGTCGAAATTGGGCAATCAAAGCTGAAAGTACTGATGTTAGAAACTATAATCTACTTATGACGAGTGAGGGACTGCGTTGTAAAACCAAAGACAGTGTTACTTTTACAGCTTGTACGGGTAGTGAGATTACATCATGGTGAAAGTATGAAGCAGAAAGGATTTACATTAGTTGAGTTATTAATTGTTGTGGCAATTATAGGAATTTTAGCTGCAATAGCCTATCCGTCATATCAAGAATATATTGTTCGAACAAACCGAGTTGATGCACAAAGCGAGATGCTTCAAATTGCCCGAAATTTATCCAATTATAAAATGGCGAAAGGAACATTTAAAGACGCCAAATTGGAAAATGGAGCATTTGAAGAAGATTATCCAAGTACTGGAACGGCAAAATACAAAGTTAAGTTAGAAATTCCTACAGATAATTTAACATGGTCTTTAACGGCGACACCAATTTCTGGTTCACAACAAGATGGAAATGGTGATGTCGGATTAGATAGCCAAGGCCAAAAATGTTGGAGCAAAGGTACCACTTGCACCCCATCAGCAACCACAAACTGGGACGGCAAATAAAAATTAAATTCAAAATTGTGGATAAATAAAATTTGATCTTTCTTTCATGACAAAGATAACGTAAAATATTGCCCTCTATGAAAGGGGTTTGAAATGTATCGATGGTCGGTACAAGGATAATCCGTAAAAACTATAAGGTTCTATCATGGTTGTAATTCGTCTAGCACGCGGTGGTGCTAAAAAACGTCCGTTCTATCAAGTAATCGTAACTGATAGCCGCAATGCGCGTGACGGTCGTTTCATCGAACGTATTGGTTTCTTTAACCCTACAGCTCAAGGTAAAGCAGAAAAACTTCGTTTAGATGCTGACCGTTTTGCTCATTGGGTTGCTCAAGGCGCTCAACCGTCTGAACGTGTTGCTTCTTTAGCTGCTCAAGCTAAGAAAGCTGCAGCTACTGCATAATTAAACCTTTAATTAGGCAGTAAGCCCATGACACCAGCACAGAATGTGCCCGAAGATCGTATTCAGATTGGACAGCTACGTTCAGCATATGGATTAAATGGGTGGCTCTGGGTCTATTCCAATACAGAACCTATGAGCAACATATTTGACTACCTCCCTTGGTACATTGAGACCAAAGCAGGTTGGCAAATTGTAGACGTAAAACGTTGGAAACCACATGGTAAAGGCTTGGTTGTTTCGTTGAAAAGTGTGAGTGATCGCACTGCAGCAGACAGCTTAGTTGGCGCGAATGTTTGGATTTCAAAATCGCAACTGCCTCAAGCAGGCGTGGACGAGTATTACTGGTCTGATTTAAAAGGTCTAATCGTATTAGGTCTGAATGAAGAAGAACAGGAAGTAAATCTTGGTCAAATCCACGAATTGTTTGAAACAGGCGCCAATGATGTCATGGTTGTTCGTGCAACAGCAGATAGCATCGATGGCGAAGAGCGAATGATTCCATGGCATAAAGATGTGGTACAACGCGTTGATCTCGAAGCTGGTCGTATCTATGTCAATTGGGGCGTAGATTTCTAATCCGATAAGGATTGGCGCAGCAGGAAAATAGAGGAGTCTGCGATGTTTTTTGCAGTCATTACGCTTTTTCCTGAAATGTTTGAAGCGATTACAGCGTACGGAATTAGCGGGCGAGCGGCAAAGCGTGACATTGTACAAGTTCATTGTATCAATCCGCGAGAATTTGCTGAGGGTAACTACAAACGAGTGGATGAACGTCCATTTGGTGGTGGTCCTGGTATGGTGATGATGGCTGAGCCTTTGGCAAAAGCAATCCACTATGCAAAAGAGCTTGCAAAGCAAGCAGGTGCAGTTCATGTTCCTGTGGTGTATATGTCACCGCAAGGACAGACCTTAAATGAACCCGCAGTACAACAATTTGTTGAATATGACGGATTAATTGTGCTGTGTGGACGTTATGAGGGAGTTGATGAGCGTTTGATCCAAAAATATGTTGATCAGGAATGGTCGATTGGAGATTACGTATTATCAGGCGGTGAACTCCCTGCGATGGTTTTATTGGACAGTATTATTCGACGTTTGCCGAATACCATGTCAGATGAACAATCCGCAGTGCAGGATTCATTTGTGGATGGTCTTTTAGATTGCCCACAATATACCAAGCCAGATCATTTTGAAGGTTTGGATGTTCCTGAAGTACTTAAGTCAGGGCACCATGCCAATATTGAGAAATGGCGGTTTTTGCAACGCTATCAACGCACTTTAGAACGCCGACCTGAGTTGGTGGAAAAAGTTGAGTTGACCAAGCAGCAAAAAAAATGGCTGAAAGATGAGCGAGGGTAGGCAAGCATTGATCATGTTTGTTTCAACGCACGTCAGAAGCTGTACTTCTTATCAGGAATACAACAATTCATCATTGTTGGCCTGCGGGATGTGAGTTCCATAAGAAGTCGGCTTCGAGAAAATACTTATGATTAAGTACTTATATTAGGCTCTTTATTGATCTGAATAACATCAGCAATAAAGGGAAAGATAAACGGGTTGATACGCGATTTAGCCTCTATCCCCAGCGGTTGTGCAGACCTCTTCTGTCCCGCAAAACGGAGATTCCCACAATGAGTGGTAAACATCCTTTAGTTCAAGCAATTGAAAACCAACAGTTAAAAACTGACCTCCCAACTTTTGCTCCTGGTGACACAGTTATCGTTCAAGTAAAAGTAAAAGAAGGTGATCGTGAGCGTCTTCAGGCTTTTGAAGGCGTAGTTATTGCGAAGAAAAACCGTGGCTTGAACTCTGCGTTCACAGTACGTAAAATTTCTAGCGGTGTTGGTGTTGAGCGTGTATTCCAAACTCACTCTCCAATCGTTGCTAAAATCGAAGTGAAACGTCGTGGTGATGTTCGTCGTGCTAAGCTTTATTACCTACGTGAATTGTCTGGTAAAGCTGCGCGTATTCGTGAGAAATTACCAGCGCGTAAACAAGGTTAATTTTAACTTTGCTTTACAGCTAAAAAATGCGCCATTTGGCGCATTTTTTGTTTTTTGCTACAGTTAAAGGTTAAAGTCCTTGTAGTTTTAGGCGATTGGTATGTTCACGATAGACTTGTACTGGATCTGGTGAAAAAATTGCACGTAATCCTAAAATTTGATTGACCTCATCTAAGTGATTCCAACGATAATCATCACGAATCGTTTTACCGAATTTAGCACTACATCTTGAGACTAAGCCATCATTATCACGACCTGCGTTAATTAAGAGGCTTGTGCCAAGTAGGGCAGAATCCAAGTCGAGAAGATTTGTAACGGCGGTATTGCCTGTAAATGAATAGAATTGAATCCCTTTTTCTTGATAAGCCCCTTCACCACAAGCTGTGGTACCAACGCCCATCGGGAATTTACTGTTAAATAGCGCAGAACCTTCAATGGTGAGGCTTTTCCCACCTGCTAACGCATCATGGGGAAGTTCTTTCGGGTCAAGACCTTGCGCCCAGACAATTGCTTTTGAAAATAAATTGACCACACTCACCAATGGACCTTGAAGTGGCGAGCCTTCTATACTTAAGATAATGTTTGCAACAGGGCTGCCTTTTTGTGGTGAACCAACAGCAGTGACAGATGCAACTTGGTTAGGCATAATGCCTGCGACATAGCGGCTGGTTGGACCACCATGCGAATGTCCGATCAGATTGACTTTTTGACTGCCGGTAATTGCCAGAATCTCTTCGACTTGCTGAGCCAATTGCTCACCACGGACTTCAGTAGAATTAAAGGGTGATACTCGCGTAGCCCATGTATTGGCGCCGTTGCGAGCCAAATCTGGTAAAATTTGATACCAGTAGTCTAATCCTAAAACATCGCCAACACGAATAAACCCAGCCATACCGTGCACAAATACCACAGGATATTTGGTTTTTGCATAGTCCGAGTTTACTTTACTGACAGTCACTTTTTGCGCATTATTAGATGCATATGCGGTTGATAATGTACTCGCCAGCAGTAGACTCGCGATAATACGTCCATATTTCATGTTAAAACTCCATCTATTTTATTATTGGGCGATTTACATACCTCAATTTTAAATGTATTGAGTGTAAAGCCTCGATTCTGATCATGTTTGCAGGAACGCAAACTTTAACTTCTTTGTTTTTTTAAATCTCATATCAAATCAGATTCTGGAATTCGAAATTCAATACGATGTTCAGTATAAAATTTGAATCCAGAATCATTTACTATTCAACTATAAAATATACTGAATGAACAGTACATTTTATCGCCTCTCATCGGCAATATTTACAAGCCTTGTAATTTCAGACGATTGGCATGTTGACGATATTGAGCAAGTGGATTCGGCGCAAAAAATAACCCACGTAGCCCTAAAACATGATTGATTTCATCCATGTGTGTTTGACGGTAATTGTCTCGAATCACTTGCCCATAATGGGTATTGCAACGATTCATCATGCCATCATTGTCTAGATTTTTATAAGACAAAGGCGCGAGTGTAGAAATGACGCCATCCATAACATCAAAAATGTTGGTGAATTGAGCTGTACCCGTCCAAGAATAATGATAAACACCATTGGCTGTTACTTTTTGACCATTACCACAGTCTTTGGGAATCGCAGCGCTTGGAAATTTTGCATTAAATTCAGCAGCCCCTTGTTCGCTCACACTTTGTAAAGAGTTATTTAGGCTGAGGGGGAGGGATGGATTACCTTCGAGAAGTGTAATCACAGGTGCTAAGATATATTGACTAAAAACTGTCAGAAGCATATTTGCGCCTCGGTTACTTAAAATATCATCCGCGATCTTAGAACCTTTAATTGCCCCTGCAACAGCCGTTAAAGAAGCAACTTTTGTGGGTGCAACGATTTCAATATAGCGAATTGTTGGACCACCATGACTATGTCCAATCAGATTGACTTTGGGTGAGCCAGTCAGTGCGATGACTTCATCAACTTGCTGTAAGAGCTGTTCACCACGAAGCTGTGTCGATTCCAATGGGGAGACTTGTGTCGCATAAACTTTTGCGCCATTGCGAGCTAAATCAGGGAGGATCTGATAGAAATAATCTATGCCAAAGGATGAAGGCCCTAGACGTGTGAAACCGAACATCCCATGATTAAATACAATCGGATATTTGGTTTTTGCATAGTTTGAACTGACATAACGTGGATTTACAGTTTGTAAGCCAGATGCAGATGCAGTCATCGAACTTAATCCAATGATTAAACTCAGGGCGAAAATATTGATCTTAGATTTCATATTAAAATACTCTTGTTGTTTTTAAGTGAATTGTTGATTGACATGAAGTCTATGTTGCAAGCTAAAATTTGCTTACAACCCTTATGATCTCAAGCGATTGGCATACCATCATTATCGTTATTGCTCTAAACCAAAGGTGCAAGTTGCATTGAAATCGTGTCAATCCCGAGCAAGTTTTTAGTTTGTGTGCATCCTCCTTATAGGTGGTTGTTAATATTATTTTCCACTTTGTATTCGCAGACTTGAAGGTATCCCTGAGTCATAAATGTACAGAGATACTTGAGTCTGGCTTGCAAACTCAAGCCATAAAACGTGCTATAACGCATAATCTAAATATTTTTGTTTTCGCTTTTTTCATCATTTTAGCGATGTGCTATGTATTTCATGGCTAATTTGCAAAGGGTAATTTGCCTCCTTGATCATGCACAGTTTCAAAAGTTTGTAATCTGAGTTGCTCTTGTTGATTTGCAAATTGTTGTGATTTCAATTGTTCTACAGCACGCTGTTTGGCTGAATCACTCAGATTACTTTTGAGGATAGTGTCACGCTCAGCAAGGTATTGATTAACTTTGCCTTTCCAATCATTTCTTTGTACATCAAGCGTTTCTAAGCGTTGTGTCGCCTCAGGTCCCACCAGATTGGTACGCATTTGACGGATCTCTTGTGCAGAACCACCACGTGCCTTAATCTCCGCTGTCAGCTTTCTTAAGTCTTCAAGTTGATTGAGTTGTTGTAAATTCTCTTTCCAGTCTTCAGGGAGTTGCTCAAAAAGCTCTTTGAGTTTTTGTGCTTTTTCAGCCGCAGATAATTTTTGATTATCCATAATTTCTAAGCGGTCTACCGTATATCGGTCATAGGTATCTTGTGTGCCAAATAAGCCTTGAATTTCATAATCCGAGAAGAATTTTTTTCTTAAGTTTTGAGTATTGACTAAGATCTGCTGATAATACTTTGCGCTTTCTTTATCTGCGGTGGGTGCTTGTAAATCGCCTAATTTACTTCTGTAATCAATATAACGTGCCCAGAGATCATCTAACTGCGATAGTAGAGGCTCTTTATAGCTGATTTTGGTATAGCTAAGAAAATCGGTTTTGATTTGCTCAATACTTTTTTCACCATATTGGGTGATGAAATATTCAAAACAGTCTTTGGTTTGTTCATTGACAATTAAACGATTGGAGGCATCTGCACGGATTTGGCAATTAATTTGCGTGTCTTGTTGGCTTTTGCTGGCAAAGCTCAGTGCTTCGGATGCTGGAATTTGAGTTGAAGCCAATTGCCCCATCTGTTGTTCATGTGCTTTTTCTGAAGCTGGCGGTGTTTCAGTCGATTCTGTATTGGGTTTTAGCCAAAAAATTACGGCTAAAAGAATGATCAAGAGACTACCAATGATGATCCCAATCATTTTTTTAGATAGATCCATCTAATATTCCTACTATTTTTAGATTTTTTATTGAAAAAATAATTTGCCATAGAATTCGAAATTTCAAACAGAAAATTTGTAAAAATAGACGAATGGTTTTTGCTAAAATAGCGCATTATTCTCCGTATCCAGACCAATATGTCTTCAAAAGCTCAGAAAATACCGCGTCGCCATATCAGTGGTGTTTTTTTATTGAATAAGCCTTTAGGCATAAGTTCAAATGCGGCGCTACAAAAAGTGCGATGGTTGTATCGCGCTCAAAAGGCAGGGCATACAGGGGCGCTTGATCCTTTGGCATCTGGACTTTTACCAATCTGTTTAGGTGAAGCGACTAAATTTTCACACTATCTGTTAGATTCGACCAAGCGTTACCAAACGACTGTTCAGCTCGGGCATAGTACGACCACGGGTGATGTCGAAGGCGAAGTCTTACTTGAAAAGGCCGTACCTGAATTAAGTGAAGACAGTATTCAACAGGTTTTGGCGCAATTTACTGGTGATATTCAACAAGTTCCGCCAATGTATTCAGCCTTAAAAAAACAAGGCCGTCCTTTATATGAGTTGGCGCGTCAGGGAATTGAGATTGAACGTGAGGCACGCCCAATTCATATTTTTGCGATTGAGCTGATTGCGTTTAATCAGCATAGCCTGACCTTGGATATTACTTGTTCTAAAGGAACGTATATTCGAGTTTTGGGTGAAGACATTGCCAAAGCATTGGGAACTTACGGGCATTTAACGTATTTAAATCGAACTCAAACAGGTCATTTTGATTTGATACCAGAATATACCATTGAACATTTGGAAAGCTTGACTGAACAAGCGCGTGAAGCCTTGTTGTTGCCTGTCTATGCACCAATTGATCATTTCCCTAAAGTTCAGGTCCCTGAAGGTCGTGCGGAATATTTTAGCCGCGGTATGGAAAGCAATATTGAGCATGTTGCTGAAGCTGAAGTTTTGGTTTTTGATGGCGATAAGTGTTTAGGTTTGGCTGAAATTACCGATAAAAAGCGTTTAGTGCCTAAACGCGTGCTAAATCTTTAATTTGGTTTCATTGTTAGAAAATAACTCAGTTTAAATCTAAGCCTGATTAAGCCAAAGCAGGATTAAGCCAGAGCACGGTTAAGTCTCCCAGCGTTAATAGACGCCTTTAAAAGATAAGTGAATGTTATGGAATTTGATATCATCCTCAGTTTAGTATTCTTTGCCTTTTGTGCAGGGGCAATTGATGCCGCTGTTGGAGGTGGGGGACTGATTCAAATTCCTGCATTAATGGGTGCTTTACCGCATTATCCTACCGCCACAGTTTTTGGAACCAATAAACTGGCTTCGATTTGTGGAACGGCTTCGGCTGCTTTTTCATACTTAAAACAAGTCAAAATTCAGTGGAAGCTGTTGGCAGTGATTGGTATCACTGCCTTTATTAGCTCATTTGGTGGCGCTGCTTGTGTCTCACTGATCCCTCAGGAAATTTTGCGGCCATTTGTATTGTTTATGTTGATTGTGATCGCAATCTATACATTTTTTAAGAAGCAATTTGGACAAGTCCATTTTCAACAAGAAATCACGCGTAAAATGTTATTGATCGCGGGTGTTGGTGGTTTATTGATTGGCTTTTATGATGGAATATTTGGGCCAGGTACAGGTAGTTTTTTCATCTTTTATTTTATTCGTTATCTGAAAGTTGATTTCTTGCACGCATCGGCGCTTTCCAAAATTGGCAATTTCATGACCAACTTTGCCGCACTGAGTTTCTTTATTCCCACTGGACATGTGTTATTTCAATTGGGCCTGCTGATGGCTGTTGCCAATGTGTGTGGTTCATTGGTTGGTGTGAAAATGGCACTGAAATATGGCAGTGGTTTTATTCGTATTCTATTTTTGATTTTGGTCAGCATTTTGATTTGTCGCTTGGCCTATCAAATGTTTGTCGCGTAATTTGCTAGATTCTCTGGTTAATTTTTTTTGATACAAAAAAGCTTAAATTTTGTAAGGCTTTTTTTTGATTTGTCTTCTAAGATTGTTGGTTTCTTGATCGAAAAATCACAAACCGAAGCAATGGAAGGTAAATATCAAATAGGATTATAAAAAGAGGGATTTAGATGAATATATTTGAGGCTTTGAGAGAAAGCCATATCATTCAGAAGGATTTGTCAGAACAATTAACGCATACCTCAGGCGATAGTCCTGAACGAAGGAAAATTTTTAATTTATTAAAAAATGAATTATTTGCTCATGCGATTGCGGAAGATCGCTATTTTTATATTCCGTTAATGATGACGGATTCAGGTTTA
Organism: Acinetobacter sp. NyZ410; assembly: GCF_022828975.1. Taxonomy (NCBI): domain Bacteria; kingdom Pseudomonadati; phylum Pseudomonadota; class Gammaproteobacteria; order Moraxellales; family Moraxellaceae; genus Acinetobacter; species Acinetobacter sp. NyZ410. The sequence goes on from NZ_CP094620.1 coordinate 382,876, forward strand.
AATATTACCCGTTTGGCACTGGCTGAACATCATGAGATGGATGAAATATTACAATCACTAGAGCAAACAGATTTTAGCCACTCTCGCTGGTTGGTTTTGGCGAAACGTTTATCTGAAATCATCGCGCATCATATTCAACAAGAAGAGCATTCTTTTTTTCAAAAAGCGCTAAAGATTTTAGATGAAAATCAAAAATTAATCCTAGCAAAGAAGTACTTATCCGAATATAAAAAGTATAAAGCAAAAGACCTTATCCGCTTGGTTGGCTAAGTCTATTGGCTTGTATTTCGTTGACTTGTCTACAAAAGCAAACTGAATAAAATTGAAGCTATAAAGTACCCAGAGAATGATGAGCAGATTGCTGAACGATATTTACAATTTTTTTAAGTTAATGAGATGCCTCTCATCCATCATATATTTACGCTGATCTTCTTCACTTCCTTAAGATCGCGTAAATATGGCCGGGATTCTATATGATTGGCAGTAGGGCAGTATTGATCATGTCTTAGTGGGTATCTGAGCTTTTCGCCGCTCTAAATGTTACCCCTACCGAGGCAATCATAATGCAGATTAAAGCAACGGTTTGCCAAGCAGTAATATGTTCATTCAGTAATACCATACCTGAAATTGCGGCAAGCGCAGGGGATAGACTCGATAAAGTACCATAGCTCATTTTGCTTAATTGTTTTAAAGCAAGCAGATCTAAGGCATACGGAATCGCGGTTGCTAAAAGTGCAATCAGCAAAGCTTTGCCCCAGTACTGTGTTTGTAGCAAGGCATCTGGGTTATGTACAGCACTGATTGGCAGCATAACCAAGGCCGACAAGACGATTGCAATACTTAGTGCATGCATACCAATATTTTGTCGTACAACTTTTTGCCCAAAATAAATATAACTTGCCCAACAGACACCCGCACCCAAAGCAAAAGCAGCACCAAGATAGGAAAAGTTATGTGCGGTCGCATCTTGCCAAGGCACCATCAATGCAATACCGATGATGGCAAGAAATACCCAAATATAGTCAGTTTTTTGTTTAATCGAGAGCAGTGCCAAAGTCAGAGGGCCTAAAAATTCTAGTCCAACAGCAATACCTTGAGGCAATTTGCCTAAAGAGGCATAGAACAGCACATTCATCAAACAGACTGAACCGCTATAATAAAGTAGCTCATTCCATCTTAGATAAGGTAAACGCTTGATAATTTTCCATGAACGGAACATTAAAATAATTAAAATAGACGCAAAACATAATCTTAAGGTCACGACGGTAATCGGATCTAAAACCTCAAATAACTGTTTCGCAAATGAGGCACTGATCTGATAAGCCACCATAGATAAAACCATGAAGAGCACAGCAGTGAGTTGAGAATTTGGCATATCTAAGGTGAAGAAAAATATTGCACAGATTTTAGCACTTTCTCGGATTTATTTGAGTTTTTCGCAAATAGATGAATATTGATTCAACATTTCCCTTTGAGATTCAGCCGAGTCCTCTGTAAGATGGGAATGATTATACTTGCAATGGCACATGTGTTAGGAATAAAAGATGTCAGGAAACACCAATAAAACTGAAAATTTAGGCTTAAATGCGACAGAACTTTCACAAGCAGAAACTTGGTATATCGATGTACTTAAATTAGAACAACAAGGTCTTGCTCAAAATGAGCAAGACGCTCAAGCGCGTGTTGATTTGTTGGTCAATGCCTCTAATCAGAATTTTGCACCTGCCAGTACATTGTTAGGACAGTGGCATGTTTTAGGCCGTTATGTAAATCAAAGTGTGCAGTCAGCTCTTCTTTTTTTTCAACATGCAGCAAAGCTTAATCATGCATTGGCTCATTTAGAACTTGCTTATCTTGGCTTGAACAATGCAACAGATCAATTGACAAAAGCACAAGCCCAAATGCATTTGCAACAGGCAGTTCAACTGAATCATCCAGAAGCAATTTTTGTTTATGCACAACAACAATTGTCTCAAGATCCACAGTCTGCGTACTTATTACTTTTAAATAATTATTTAAAAAACCAGCATCAAAACAGCCTGAAGTTTTTTGTAGAGTTTTCAGGGTTTGATTCGATCAAAGTACAAAATGAATTGTTAAAAATTGCTGAAAAAGACCATTTTTCCTGTGCTTTATTGGCGTTTAGTTATTTAAAACAGAACAATCTTGATGCTGCTTTAAAATATGCCGATATCGCGCAAGAACATAATGATCCATTTGGCTGCTATGTTCGCGCACTTATTGAACAACAAAGTGCTAAAGTGGATGCAGCAGTTGTGCAAGAGTTTTTACTTAAAGCTGCAAAAAATGGACATATCGAATCTGCTTATTTAGCTGCAGTGACACTGTTAAAAAATTCGGAAAATGCCAAAACTGAGCAAAAGCAGAAAGAATATGCCGCACTCGCTTTTGATTTATTATCGCATGCTGCTGTTTCAGGCAATGTTCCAGCTCAATATTCTTTAGCACAGTGTTTACGCTATGGTATGGGAACTGAGAAAAATCTTGATCAAGGTATTTCTTGGTTAGAACGCGCAGCAATGCAAAACCATCCAGATGCACAGTTTGAATTGTCGATGTTATTGCCTTTAGAACATGAACATCACCTCCCATTATTAAATTCCGCTGCAGAGAAAGGCCATGTTCAGGCCATGCTGTGTATGTCGATTTTTGAGCAACGTCAAAACAATGCAGATGGGGCATTATTCTGGTTAAACAAAGCCAAAGAGTTGAAAGTTCCACGTGCTTTTTTCTTATTGGCACAAATGTATCAGGAAGGTAAGTGTGTAGAGGTTGATTTAACCCAAAGTGCAGATTTGTTTAAACAAGCAGCCGATCATGGTGATATCGACTCTTATTTTGAATTATTTAAAATTTATAAAGATGGAATCGGGGTGCGTAAAAATAAAAAAACTGCTGGCAAATATTTGGATTTAGCCAAAGAAAACCAGCATATTGAAGCAGCTTCAATTGAGTTTTAATCAAAGATTAGTCTATGTCTGAATTATCGCAACACAAGCTCGCGCATGTAGCGACCTATACTCATGAGACAGGTCGCTTGTTTGTGGTAGGCGATATACATGGTTGTTATGATTTGTTGATGCAACAGCTTGAACGTGTTCAATTTAACTTTGAAAAGGATCTATTGATTGCTGTAGGGGATCTTGTTGATCGTGGTCCTGACAGTTTGAAATGTTTGCATCTGCTTGCAGAGCCTTGGTTTAAAGCTGTTTTAGGCAATCATGAAGAAATGTGTTTATTGTCGCAGATCGATCCGATGATGAAAGATATGCATGCGCATCATGGTGGAGAATGGTTTTATGCATTAAGTTCGGATCAGCAGCAACAAGTCATCGATCAATTAAACACTTTACCCATACTATTAGAAGTCATTTATCAAAATAAGAAGTATGGCTTTGTGCATGCCGATATAGATCTAAATGATTGGGATGCGTTTAAAGTTGCCACACGTTCTAAAAGTCGCGAATTGGCGTTATGGGGCAGGGGGCGAATTAAAAATAAGCGCTTTATGCGTTATTCAACGGTTGTCGGGGTAGAACAGGTTTTTCTAGGTCATACCGTGGTTGATTTTGTCACCAAGAAGCATAATTGCTATTTTCTAGATACGGGCGCTTGTTTTGGAAGTGAACTAAGCCTTGTTGAAATAGATCAAAAACGCCCGATAGAAAAACAAGTGTTTGTGCTGAAGTCATAACTTGATTTTTCTATTGTTTAAAAAATTTTAAGCGTTCAGGCTATTCATTGCAGTGAATTTTATATGGCTATTACTTAAATTTGATCTGTGTTGTGGAAAAATAACTCTTTAATTAAAAAATACATAGATATAAAAGCATCAATTATTAAATACATAAATATAAGATTATAAAATGTAAAGAAAAAATTTATTTCTAATCAAAAGTATTTTTTCATTTATCGATATTCAATCAAATTTTTTGTCATCACTTGCTTTGATACAGTAAGTATCAACGGTGTTTTATTGAGAAAGATATTAAAATATTTTTAAAATAAAACAGCTATTATTAATAATTAATTCACAGTAATATAAGTTATCGTGATGGATATCGCGAATTAAATAACAATAAGGTGACGACAATGATGAGATCGAAAAATTATATAAAATGGTTTCTTTTTGCATGGCTAAGCTTACTTTTGTTGGCTTGTAACTCTTCAACTCAATTTGAACAGGGTCTTACAGCCAAATTTGAATATAGTCCAACAGCGCCAAGTATCGGTGAAGTTGTCAAATTTGATGGAACGAAAAGTACGGTTGATCAAACAAAAGAAGCCAGTGCAATTGCTAGTTATGCTTGGAGCTTTGGAGATGGTTCAAACGGAACAGGTGCTACAGTTGAACATAGTTATACAAAAGTTGGTCAATATACCGTGAGTCTGACGATAACAGACCTAGCAGGTCGGACTGATTCAACTACACAGAAAATAGAAGTAAAACAGGGAGCAACAACGATAAACCGCGAGGTTTTAGTCTCAGCTCAAACGGTTGATGGCGCTTCGATTCCAAATACAAATATTACAATACAGGGGCAAAGTGTTAAAACAGATCAAAATGGTCATGCGACTTTGAATCTGATACTTCCTCAAAACACACAAAAAGTGGTGGCTAAATTTGAAAAACAAGGCTTTATCACGCAGTCAATTGTTTATGATGTTGCCAATTTAAAAGCAATCTCAGCAAATTTATTGGCCATTAAACAAGTTGTTTCTGTGTCTGATATCTCTGCCGCTCAAGTGATTCAATCCCAAAATTTGGGTGCAAGCATTAGTATTCCTGCCAATGCTTTTGTAAAAGCAGACGGCAGTCTTGCTACTGGCGCTGTGACTGTTGAATTTACCCCATGGGATATCACCAATCGTGATTTAAATGCAATGCCTGCCAATGGTGTAGCACGTGATGCACAAGGCAATATTGTGGATCTGATTAGTGCGGGAATGATTACAGCCACATTTAAAGATGCGGGTGGTCAGGAACTACAACTTGCAGTTGATAAAACAGCAGAGCTTCAAATGAACCTGCCGATAAAGAGTATCAATAATCAACAGATGAAAGTAGGGACACAAATTCCAATGTGGTATTTTGATGAAGCGAGTGGCTTGTGGATTGAAGAGGGTATTGGGCAGGTGATGACGTCAAATCAATCACCTACAGGCCTTGCAGTACATGCAACAGTGAAGCATTTTTCAACATGGAACTGGGATTTAAAATTTGAAAATGCAGGTTCAGTCTTTGTGCAGTGTCAATCCAATGGTGAGGGGATTCCATGCAATGTGACTGCAAAAATCAGCTTAAATGATGGTTCATCCTTAACCAAATCCAACAGTATTCCTAAAGAAGGATTGACGGTGGTGAATATGCCTTCGAGTGGTTCAATTCATTGGACTGCAAAAGATTTAACAGGCACGATGCTGGGTGAAAAAACTTCGACAACCTCAGGTAATGTGATTATTGATCTTGGAAAATCAGCCACAGATCATTTTGTAAAATGTACACTACCCAATGGGACGTCTGTGGCATGTTTTGGCAAAATAAATCACCAGTTGGATTTTTCAATATCGCAAGATGGCGGTCGGTTCCTCACAGGTATAAAAGACCCAGACGGGCAGTTGGATTGGTCTGCACAAACAGCTTTAATTTTTGAGAGTAATCAGTGGGTACGTTATAAAGGACAGCAAACTTCAGGTTTAACAGGCAATGTTAATATTATCTTGGCAGATCGTGAAGTTGTTTATGTCAGCAATCAAGGCTTGAGTTTCCCGATTGTCTGTACCAGTTTGATTGAGGATCCTTTAAATGGGACCACTGAGCCCAATGGGAATTGGGAAGTTGTTCCTGAATTAATTGGAAAGTCATGCAATATAGAAATCACGGTATATAACATAAATGGTAGCAATGAGATCTTAACCTATAATGCAATCTATGGAAAACCGATGCAAATTCAATTACCAAATCAATATTCAGGTTTTGATTCAGCAGGAAAAGGTCCTATTACTTATTTAAGTATTTATGCAAATATAGAAGGCAGTAATGGTGACTTGGTTGAACGAATTGGTTTTGAACTAGAACCAGATCCGAATAGCATGATAAAACTAATTATGGGGGCACCTGATTGGTAGATTTTAGATGAGTGAATTGAAACCACCTTTCGAGGTGGTTTTATCCTTTATGCCGTGCTTTTTGTGTGGTTACGGTGCAACCAATCGATGCACTAATGATCGTGACCAACGCCAACCATTGTGTCCATAACAATTGTTCATTTAAGAAAATAAACCCTGAGAATGCGGCAATTGCAGGTTCTAGGCTCATTAACGTGCCAAAGCTTAAAGCAGATAAATTTCTTAATGCAATCATTTCCAATGAAAACGGCAAGGCACTTGCCAAGATCGCCAACGTAATAAAATAAATTAAATTTGAAGGTTCAAAAACCTGTAAAGGCATCCCAGAAAATAATGCAATTGGTATTAAGCACAACATGCCCACAAACATCCCCAAGCATACGGTATGGTTTCCAGAAACCCCTGAAGGCCGTTGACCTGCAATATACAGTGCCCAGCAAGCGCCAGCAGCTAAGGCAAATGCAATACCAATAGGATCGAGGCTTTGCTTTGCCTGATCAAATGGAAACAGTAAAACCAGTCCAAGTATCGCAAGTCCGACCCAGATAAAATCGAATTTTTGCCGTGCATGAAACAGGGCCACACTGAGCGGTCCAATAAATTCAAACGCTACGGCAATGCCGAGCGGAATACGATGAATCGATAAGTAAAATAAAGCATTCATTCCTGCAAGGGCAACACCATAACTGATGATGGATGACCATTTCACCTGTTTAAAATTGACCTGCCAAATTTTAAAAATCACGGCCAAAATCAATGAGCCGAGCAATAACCGCATAGCCGAAATGGTAAGGACTGGAAATTGATCAAATAATGTTTTTGCTAATGCGCCACTGCTTTGCATACTGATCATGGCAATGAACAATAGAACTAAAGCTTGCAGGTGTGGTGCATTTTTTAAATTTGGCATTGTTTCTGAAATTTAGAGTAAGGGCTTGGAGGAAAATCTCCGCAACAGGCTTTTTATATAAAACAATTTAGATAAAATGCTCATGTAATTTGCAAAGCTTATTGCGCTTTAGATAGTACACTGTCTTTGTAGAGTAGGGTGAGAGAAGATGCTAAATAGCTTATTAATCAAATAATTTAACTTAAAAATATGCTATCGCAAAGAAGTGACAGATTTATAAATCCCATAAAAAAACCACAGGCAAATACCTGTGGTTTTTTTAGCTTAAATCGTCTTAGAACAATACGCGAACGCGGATTGTACCTTCAACTTCATGAAGGGTATCAAGTGCTTCTTGAGATGCAGTTGCGTCTACATCCATTACCAAGTAACCGACATCACCTTTAGTCATTAATGACTGACCAGAAATGTTGATACCATGTTCAGCAAACAGGTTGTTAATTTTAGATAACACGCCTGGCACGTTTTTATGAATGTGTAGTAAACGGTGTTTACCTTCAGTCAATGGAAGTGCGATTTCAGGGAAGTTTACCGCAGATAAAGTCATACCTTTATCTGAATAAGCAACAAATTTTTCAGCAACTTCTAAACCGATGTTGGCTTGCGCTTCCATGGTTGAACCACCAACGTGAGGTGTTAAAATCACATTGTCTAGGCCACGAAGTGGAGAAACAAATTCTTCACCATTGGCTTTAGGTTCTTTCGGGAATACGTCAACAGCTGCACCAGCAATATGACCAGATTTAATCGCATCTGCCAAATCTTCAATAACAACACATGTACCACGTGCAGCATTGATGAAGATTGAACCTTCTTTCATTTTCGCAAATTGAGCTTTTGCAAAGAAGTTACGTGTTGAAGGAACATCGGGTACATGCAGTGTAACAACATCTGCATTTGCAAGTAGTTCGTCTAAAGAACCTACTTGACGTGCATTACCCATAGGAAGCTTAGTCACAGCATCATAATAAATGACGTGCATACCCATGCTTTCAGCTAAAACTGAAAGTTGAGAGCCAATAGAGCCATAACCCACGATACCTAAAGTTTTACCACGTGTTTCAAATGAACCTACTGCAGACTTGTTCCAACCACCACGGTGAGTTGAAGCAGATTTAGCAGGCACACCACGAAGTAAAAGAATTGATTCTGCAAGAACCAATTCAGCAACTGAACGAGTATTTGAGTATGGTGCGTTAAATACAGGAATACCACGAATCATGGCTGCATTTAAATTCACTTGGTTTGTTCCGATACAGAAACAACCCACTGCGATCAATTTATTCGCAGCTGCAAAGACTTCTTCAGTTAATTGTGTACGGGAACGAATACCAATGAAGTGTGCATCTTTAACCGCTTCTTTCAGCGCTTCACCCTCAAGCGCAGTTTTACGGTAATCGATATTGGTATATCCGGCAGCATTTAACGTGTCGATTGCGTTTTGATGAACGCCCTCTAACAACAAGAAACGAATTTTATCTTTAGGTAGTGAAAGATGTTGGCTCATTACGGCTCCGCTACAAAGGCCAAATTTAGTCGCAATATGATACCATAGACCTTGTTTTATAGATATTTCGATTGTGACAGTACAGTGGATATTTTATCTACGATTTCTGATAAGCATTATTCAAAATTTAAATGAAATGCTAATGCATTGATTTTTATAATGCTTGAAGCACACTTTATACACAAAGTGTGGATAATGTGAATCAAATCTGTGCTTTATCCTCAGCAGTCATCTAGGTAAAATACTGCTAAAATCAGTGAAGTTGCCGATTTCAGCTATAAAAATGCTGAAAATTTTTCACAGACTGATTTAAAATCTCGAATGTTGTATAGCACAACCTCTTATTTACTTCTTGCTAGGTCCGCAAAACGATGAATGCTCCAGTAACGATAGCACCTGAATTATTGACCCAATTGACGCAAATCGTCGGTGAAAACCGGATTAAAACCGATGCTGACAGCTTAGAAAATTGGGGCAAAGACCATACTAAGCATTTTGATCCTCAGCCATCGGTCATCGTTTTCCCATCGAGCACAGAGCAAGTGCAAGCAATTGTTCAATTGGCCAATCAGTTTAATGTTGCGATTACCCCATCGGGTGGTCGTACAGGTTTATCAGCAGGTGCTGTTGCTGCCAATGGTGAAATTGTCGTGAGCTTCGACAAAATGAACCAAATTTTAGAATTTTATCCAGCTGACCGTATGGTACGTATTCAAGCGGGTGTAGTGACTGAACAGTTGCAGAACTATGCAGAAGAACAAGGGATGTATTATCCGGTTGATTTTGCTTCTGCGGGTTCATCACAATTGGGTGGCAACATTGGAACCAATGCAGGCGGAATTAAAGTGATCAAATACGGGATGACTCGTAATTGGGTACTTGGTCTGACCGTGGTGACAGGTAAAGGTGATGTATTGCGTTTAAACAAAGGCATGATTAAAAATGCTACAGGTTATGCAATGCAACATTTATTCATCGGTGGTGAAGGGACTTTAGGCTTAGTGACTGAAGCCGAAATTAAACTTGAACGCCAACCGCATGATCTACAAGTGATGGTATTGGGCGTTCCTGATTTTGATGCAATCATGCCTGTATTACATGCATTCCAAAGCAAAATTGATTTAACTGCCTTTGAGTTCTTTGGTGAACTAGCGATGCAAAAAGTTTTGGATCGTGGTCATGTACAACGTCCATTTGAAACAGAATGCCCATTCTACGTTTTACTTGAGTTTGAAGCGCCGTACGAACCAATTATGGATGCTGCGATGGAAATCTTCGAGCATTGCATGGAACAAGGCTGGGTGCTTGATGGAGTGATGAGCCAAAATCTTGAACAAGTTCAAAGCTTATGGCGTTTACGTGAAGACATTTCTGAAACGATTGCCCCATTTACTCCGTATAAAAATGATATTTCAGTATTGATTACACATGTTCCTGCTTTTATTAAGGAAATTGATACGATTGTTGCTGAAAATTATCCTGATTTCGAAATCTGCTGGTTCGGCCATATTGGGGATGGAAACCTACACTTAAATATTTTAAAACCTGTGAATTTATCTAAAGATGAATTCTTTGCCAAATGTCAGGTGGTAAATAAGTATGTGTTTGAAACTGTGAAGAAATATGACGGTTCAATTTCTGCAGAGCATGGCGTAGGCATGACTAAAAAGCCTTATCTTGATTACACACGGACTGCTGAAGAAATTGAATATATGAAAGCCTTGAAGAAAGTGTTTGATCCAAATGGCATCATGAACCCAGGCAAGTTATTTGATCTGTAATGATTTAAATAGCTCATTTGTACAAGCGCTTCGAGAGAAGCGCTTTTTTATTGCCGAACAAAAGATAAAATAAAGTTACATGCTGGTTGCCATTTATTGCTGAAAATTTGTTATGTTGGTTGCGCTTAAATATTGATAAGAAACTGAAAACTATGCTCATTGATAACATTTTAATTTCTAAACAAAGTTTAGACAGTGATGATCACTATGATGTGATTATGTCCAATATTGATAGCTTAAATGGCTTATTTGAACATTATGTCGAATATGATGAAGTATCCGCAGAGGCTTTATACAGTTATTTTGTCGATTACTATCTTGCTCAAGTGAATAATGGTGGTTTTTCACAATTCGTTTATAACACGGGTTGGGATGCGTTCATGGTGAAACATGTTCGTGAAGGATTAAAAGCTATGAATGCGACTGCGCATTCGGCTCTCTTTGAGCAAAGTGCGGATTTAATCGATCAGTTTTCGGATGAGCAATTAGAACAGTTCTTAGAGGGTGAATACTTTGGTGAAAATGAGCAACGAGATATTCTCAATGCTTTTGATGACCAGTTTTATGCATTGAATGATAGTGAAGATTTGATTGAAATAAATAGTCGATGGTTAAAGCAACATCCAAAGTTACAGGTTGTCGATGAAGATCAGATCTTAGCGATTGTAGAGCAGGTTGCAGCCAAAATTCCAAATTTAGAACAACGTAAACAGCAAGCAGCTGAAAACAGTCCACGTTATTTTAAAATTATTCAAGCTTTATGCCTGCAAGCAGGTCAGGAGCTAGATCGTATTACCATTGGTGATCCATCACATGAGTATAATGGGCAAGAGATCGTTGCTTGGCATTTCCTAACCGATGCAGGGCATTTTTATATGCTGGATCTAGGTGATCAAGCCTTGATGTTTGATGAAAATGATCAACAAATCATAGCGCTCGATGTTAGCCATATTGCAGATGAGTCATAAAGACACAGTTTTTAAATAGTGTACGTTTAAAAAGCATAGCATCATTAGGCTATGCTTTTAGTTTTAGGGTGATCAGAATGAATCGTTTGAGTTTAATTTCAGTATTTTGTTTAGTGACTTTGTCTGGCTGTGCAACAACACAAAATTTAATGAATAAAGTGGGTGGTTCAGAGACACCATTAAGTCAGGTTTTAAATGAACGTCCTGATTTACGTAAGGATCTCGCGACTGTTGAGTTGCGTCAGTATTTTAATAGTGTGGAATCCCCCACTGTTGCCGAAGTGAAGTTGACTGAAACAGGCTTGATGGATGATTCAGTGCGCTCAATTCGTAGTGTGTATAGCTTTAAAAATATTGATGGTCAGTGGAAACGTATAGATATGCAAAAGGAATATCAGTGTTACCGTGGTAAGAACACCAAGACATTCCAAAAGGCAAAATGTCCTTGATATTTTTTTGATTTATGCTTGAAAAATAGATAGAAATGTTGGATAAAAACGTATCAGACTTGGTACGTTTGAATCTGTAACTAGAACGGTAAATCGTCAGGGATATATTTCTGTATTTGATTCTCAATAAAGAGTTCAATTTCACTAAATATGGAAACTTTATCCTCTGAAGATATCCCATTATCCCATTTAAGATTAAAGGAATTGCGAGAAAAAGATACTCGATCAAGATAATATTGATAATTATTAAATGTATCTTGAGAAATTTGAGTCATAATATTGAATGGTAGTTCTTCCTTTATTTTAATTACTGCGTATAAAGGAGAACTTGTTAAATTTTTAAACTGCTGAATGTTTTTATCATCTAAGTTCTCATTTATCTTGCTAACTTTATTTAGTAATTGTTCTAAAGCCTCTGTTGCACCAATAGTTTGATTATCAATTTTTGCGACTTCAAAATTCCCAAAGTGACTTAGAAATGTCTGAGGATTATCTGAAATAGATTTTTCATATGTAGCTTTAATCTTTTGAGATAAACTGGTAATAAAAGATTCAATAGTTTGGAATCTAAGATCTTTTCTATAGCCTAAATGTTCAATGTTTGAAGTATCAAAGGAGTAGCCTGTAAGGTCATCTTTAATAATAACAACTGGTTTATTAAATGCTAAACGCATTCCTAACTCAAACATTACGTTTGCATTTTTTCCACTTACATCGCAAACAATTATCGCGTCGTTGTAAATATTTTGGATAATAGACTTATGGATGATCGTAGCATCTTCTGAATCACTAACAATTCGAGGAATAAATCCAGCTCTTTCTATTGCTCTGTGAAGAATTGTTCTTATGTCAATCCAATGCCCTTCAGGATATTCTATACCCATAGCCGCAATTGGCATAATAATACCGCATACCAATTTTTCAGAAGTATTGTTATCAGCCATATTTTTTAATTTTAGGATAGTTTAGTAATATTTTTAATATAATACATAAGGTTATTTTCTTCAAACTTTAATAAAATATTAATTCTAATGAGGCTTGCATTAAATGAACATCCAACAAGAAATTCAACACTTATTCCAAAACCGAGATGAACATCCACTGTTTTATATCGAAAGCGGTAGTCGTTTATAGGGCATGGCAAGTCCAGACAGCGATTACGATGTACGTGGTTTCCATCTACCCTCCAAGGCACAATATTACGATTATCGCCAACACCGTGATTTAATCGAGATCATGGATGGCGACTTTGACTTCGTTTCATTCGACTTAAATAAAATGTTTGGGCTTTTGGCAAAAAGTAATCCGACTGTTTTAGAGTGGGTACGTGCACATATAGTCTATTTTAATCAATTTCCTGAATGGGAAAAATTTAGAGATGGCTTACTTGAACGAATAGACTATAAAGCGCTGTATTATCATTACTTGTCGCTGGCGAAAGGCGGTATGCATGTCATGCAAACCGCAGATAACTTTACCTATAAAAAAGTGTTTTATTCTATTCGTGGTCTGATGTCAGCAGAACTAGCAACACAGCAAATTATGCCTGAACTCCTGATTACGCAATTGTTTGATCAAATCGATGCTCATGATCCCTTACGGCATTGGGCAGAAGATTATTTAGAAATCAAAAAGCAGCAGAAAGAAAAAGCGCAATTACCTGTCGCGGAACAAGCGCAAATCTTACAACTGTTAGAAAATAAAATTGGGGACTTAAATCTAAGAGCGATTGAACCGACCAATGATATTGAAAAATTAAAGCAATATCTCACCGAATATAGCTTTAATTTAAAACAACATTTTTATGGCTAATGCTTTTACTCAATCAGAGAATAGTGACACTATGAAAACCCTTGCCTTTATTCATCGTAATGACACCCGTTTTGCGATAGGGGATTTTTATCCTGTACTTTCTGTATTTTCACACTATGAATTAGGCAATACCGTCTCTCCCTTTCTGTTATTGGATCATTTAGGACCTGGTGTTTTAAAACCGACCAATCTACGCAAAGGGGTGAGTGAGCATCCTCATCGTGGTTTTGAAACGGTTACCCTGATTTTTGCTGGTGAATTAGAACATCGTGATTCATCGGGTGGTGGCGGTATTGTTTCAGCGGGTGATGTGCAATGGATGACCGCAGCTTCAGGTGTGGAACACAAAGAGGTCTTTAGTGAGGCATTTTCAAAAACGGGTGGCTATTTTGAAATGGTACAACTGTGGGTGAATTTGCCTGCCAAAGATAAAATGAATCCACCACGTTACCAAAGCTTGCGAAAAGCCAATATTCCAGTGATTGAACTCCCGAATAGTGCTGGAACGGTACGGGTGATTGCTGGGAACTATCAAGGCAATCAAGGGCCAGCAAAAACGCATTCGCCACTTCAAGTTTTGGATATTGAAATCCAAGCAGGGCATAAGATCAGATTGCCCGCAGGCGTAGGAGAAACCACACTGGTCTATTTACGAACGGGTAAGGCTCAGTTTCAAGCTGAAGATGAAATATTTGAAGAGCAAGGGCTTGCTGTGATGTCGAGTTTGGAACAAGACTTTGAAATAATGGCATTGCAACAGTGTAAATTGTTGCTGCTTACAGGCAAACCGCTTCAAGAGCCAATCAATGGGCATGGGCCATTCGTCATGAACAACTATACTGAAATTCTTGAAGCATATGACGATATTAAACGTGGCACATTTATCAAATCAACAGTGCGCGATGATGAATAAAGCAAACTGTGAGAATTACAATTCGCTTTGATAATTAATTTATCGATTGTGGTTTGTTCTTGAGTGCAATCAAGCCTTTGATCAGCAATGCAATCCCGATACCCACACATAGTCCCATTAAGAACTTGCCAAATATACCCAAGCCTAATTCTTTATGGTTGGCGGAGCTAATCGCTTTCGCCGTATCTTCAGCCGAGGCGGTCGCATTGGCTTGACTATCCATTAATGCCACAAAGCCTGTATCTGTTTTACAGCTTCCTATGATAGTGCTTGAGTTTTCAGCATATTTATTTTGAACCAATTGTTCACATCGCGCCTGATCTTCAGCACTAATTTTAGGTGCAGAACTGATAAAATAAAGTCCTCCACCCACCAACAATAAAATCACGCCAATAATGATCAGCGATATTGGGTTTTTATTTTTCATTTAAATTATTTATATCCGCTTATACAGCATTTAGAGTAGCTTAAGAATAATAAATGTTCAACTTTCACTGGAAATTTGTCTGTGTTAGACTAGTAAAACTTAACCCTGTGTGTACCTCTGTGAGCTTTCTCATAGATTGGGTTAAGTTATAAATCTCACAAATATAGTTTCAGCAATTACTTTACCTATTGAATTAGACACCTTGTGAATACGGTGTTGAACTGCCTTTATTCAACGTAAATTCCACAATTTAATATTTATATTTCAGTGCTTGTCATTGGGCGAACGCTTATCTTTAAAAAGTAGTGTGAGCGATGCAAGCCAATAAAGATATGTAGAAAATAATGCAAAATTTAGTGCAAAAAGAACAAACTGCAAGTTTGAGTCGCGCTACGCTTATGTTTCCATTGGCGTTGGTGTTATTTGAATTTTCAGTTTATATCGGTAATGATTTGGTTCAGCCCGCGATGCTCGCAATCACCAAAGAATTTGGTGTGAGTAGTGCATGGGCACCATCATCTATGTCATTTTATCTTCTCGGCGGGGCATGCGTCGCAGGGATACTCGGACCTTTGTCTGACCGATTAGGACGTAAGAAAGTTTTATTGTCAGGTGTTGCATTCTTTGTCATCACCTGTTTATTAATTTTACTCACCCACAATATTGAAAGTTTTCTTGTTTTAAGATTCTTGCAAGGTTTTGGTTTATCTGTGATCGCAGCAGTGGGTTATGCCGCGATTCAAGAAACCTTTGAAGAGCGTGATGCCATTAAAGTCATGGCACTGATGGCAAATATTTCTTTGCTTGCCCCTTTGATTGGCCCTGTTGTCGGCGCATTCCTCATCGATCATGTGTCATGGCACTGGGGATTTATTGCGATTGCCTTTTTAGCTTTTCTGAGTTGGTTTGGTCTAAAAGCCAAGATGCCAGCACGTACAAGCAGTATTCCCAAAAAACCGTTGAGTTATATTTGGGATGATTATATGCAAGTCTTGAAAAATAAGACGTTTATGGGCATGACCCTCGGTTTGCCGATGGTGGCGATGCCTTTGATGCTATGGATCGCATTGTCTCCAGTGATGTTGGTTGAAGAACTGGGGCTCAGCAGTATGCAATATGGTCTGGCACAATTCCCTGTATTGGGTGGATTGATTCTAGGTAATATTGTGTTGATTAAAGTGATTGATCGTTTGCCACTGGGTAAAACAGTTTTAATTGGTTTACCTTTGATGCTGTTAGGTACCGCAATTGTGGTGGTCGGGATCATTTGGCGCGAATATTTTCTTCATTGCGTTATTTTAGGCATGACCTTAGTCAGCTTTGGTGAAGGAATTAGTTTTTCAGTGCTTTATCGTTTTGCGTTAATGTCATCTGAAGTTTCTAAAGGCACTGTCGCTGCTGCTGTTTCGGTGTTGATGATGTTCACGTTCTTCTTTGTGATTGAACTGATTCGAATTCTGTATGAGCATTTCCATCTCTGGGCTTATGCGTTGTCATGTTTTGCGTTAATTGCTTTGTGGTTCACTATTCCACGTGGACTATTAAAAACAATTATGCAGCAACGTAAAGTAAATGGTGAGTTTTAAGCTCACTTGAGTTTCCCTCTCCTTGTAAAAGGGGAGGGAGCTTTGCTTCTTAAATAAAATAGGTTAAGGCTGTTGCAATGCTTTTAATTTATGATCAAAAACAAAAGGCCCAAAAGGTAAAATTGAAGCAATTAAACCTAGAATAAACATATGAACGGACCACTTCTGTTTTCCACAGACAATCAATAACACTGCAAGAAAAGCAAGAAATAACACGCCATGTCCCATGCCAATATATTTCACATAAATAGGCATATCCCAAATATATTTCAAAGGCATCGCAATAAAGAGAAGAAGGAGAAAGGAAATGCCTTCAAGAAAACCAACAATACGTAAAGATTTGATATTCATGGTCACTTAGTCAAATGAGAATGAAGCTTGAGTCTAACCGAATTATCTAAACGATTTGAAAAAAATAGTAAATAAAATCGATTCATTTAAATAGATTGAAGATCGTTCTGGAGAATAAGCTTTTAGTCTCCAGACCAGATATAGCCCAATATTTAAGATCGATTATTGTAAAGCTTTGATTGCAGCGTCCTGCTGTTGCTGTTCAAATGCAGTGATATACACACACCCGATATAGGTTTTATGTTCACCTTGATCTACAACGGGATTCGATTCAGCCAAAGTCAGTTTACGCAAAGATTTTTCGGTTTCTTTGGTCTCAAGATCTGTTTTTACAACTTTCTCTCCTGAAAAATACGGCATATCTTTAAAGAACGGGTTTTGCGTGATTTGAAACTTTTTAGCGAGGTCTTTGGTATTTGCATGTTTTAAAACAGCCAACATTCCACCAGAAACCAAACTGATTTGATCTGTAGTTTGACCGAATACTGTAATCGGGACTTTACTGACATAGCTATATTCTTCACCTTGTTTGATCCAGCCATTCTTTTTCAGATCATCCTCAAATTCAAAACCTAAATCATAATAATTTTTCAGTGTCTTTTTACACTCTAAAAATTGCTGTAAGTCTTGATTAAATTGAGAATCTGCAAAAGCACTGGGCGCAGCACTGATGGTCAATGCAGAGAATAAAAACGTTAGGCAATGTCTAAGTTTCATGTGAAGCCTCTAAATGTCTGGTCATTCTTACTATTTAATTTCTAATCGAAGTAAGGTTGTTTTTAGTTTTAACAACTCAGGTAAGGTTTCCAATAATAAACTGATTTGTTTGAGCACCAAAAGTAAATTATCTGACAAATTTTCTTGATCACTGATGTGCTGAATTTCAGTGAGCTTTGTTTCAATTAAGGCTTCATTTACAGCGGTTTGGTTAAGCAAAACATCAGTTAAGGTATGTTTGCACCATAACATTAAGTCTAAAATCTGCTGATCATGTACATGTTCACGATGGCTACCTAAAGCTGAAACATAACTGAGCTGGCTATGGCTATAGACCAAGTATCGAAAGGCATTGTGAATTAAATCCGGATTTGGATTGGGTTCAGCACTTAAACTGGAAATCATCGTGGATAATTCAATCTGTGCATTATGTGCTGCTCGGCGTGCTTTACGATAATCAATACTGTTGGTGCGGCCTTGTTGATATTGTTCAACAACCGCATCGAAATAGTCTAAGGTTGCTTTACTGCTTTTCCGGATATTGTTAGAAATATCACGGAAGTTCCAGTCTGGCCAAATAAAACTGACCGCAAACCATGCGATTAAACATCCCAAGAGGGTGTCGATAATACGCGGTAAAATAATGGCATAGCCTGCGCCTTTTAAATTAAAAATTAACAAGACCATAAGCGTTGCCATTAAAGTCGCCATGGCATATTTTTTTGAGCGTAGGTAGAAAAAGTACACCCCAAAAATAATGGTGAGGAGCAATTGGCCTTCAATACTGGGGACAAAGTATAAAATCGGAATACCCAAAAGTACCCCTAATACAGTGCCTAGCGTGCGTAGTTTTAAACGGCTTTTAGTCGCAAAATAACTGATTTGGCATACAAATAAACTGGTGAGTAAAATCCAATAGCCGTTTTTGGCAAAGGGCAATAGCGAAATGGTATAGCCCACAGCAAACACAAACGCGATACGCATGGCATGGCGAAATAATGCAGAATTTGGGGTTAAATGTTGTTTAATCTTGAGCCAAAGGTCTGGTAGATCATGGATATCATCATCCAATAAATTGAGATTATCTCGATGTTGGCTATAACTTTGTTGATAATTACGTTGTTCAATACTCAGGTTAACAAATTGATCTTGCACATTTTTCAGATTGTTTAATACCAACAGTAAATTTTTTACTTCTAAATTATGTGGATTGTGTTGAATCCATTCCTGCATTGAGTTTTCTAAATGGGCTAAAGCAATATTGTTGTCTGTATGCGTTTGAAAGATTTGGCGCTTTAAAATTGCCTCGGCAAGTTGCTGGCAATTACGCGCCTGCAAACGAACATTCTTCTGAATACGATAAATTAAATCTGTGCGACTAAAGTTTTGATGAATCTTTTCATAGTGCAAATAATTAGACGTAACTTGTTCATGAATATCTTGGGCCAGAAAATATAAATTAAGCCAGTAAATGGTGTTTTTATTGGCACGAGAGGCTTTTAATCGGGTCAGTAATGAGGCTTTGGTTTGGTTTAAGTTTTGTACCAACTGACTGTTTTGCAAAGAAAGATCATATAAAAGTTGCTCAACATTGTCGACATTATCAGGATCAAACAGTTTTGCTTTTGACATCAACAGCTCAGAAAGAAGATTAAAGCTATTGGATAAGTTGTCTTGTACAGCCTGTGTCGGTTTCAGTAGATAGAAAATGATAGAGGTCACGCCATACCATAATGTGCCCATGACAAAATAACTGGGCTGTTGATACCACTCAGTATATTCACCCAAGCCAAACATGGTATAGATTGACAAGAGCACGGTACCAAATGAAATGGTGGCGTAGCGTTGCCCCAATGCCCCCATTAAGATAAAAGCTGCGCTGGACAGAGATAAGTAAATTAAAAATAAAAGTTTATAGGGATGTAAAAAATCTAAAATGCTGCTGACTGTAAAAAATAGCACACAAACCAAGCCAAGATTTCTTAAACGGATACTCAGTCGGTCATCAAAATCTGTGAGTGCTGTTGCAATTGCACCAAGCGTAATTGGAACAATGAGCTGTTCATAACCTAGAAAATACAGTCCAAGCGTTGTTCCAGTTAAAACAATCAAAATCTGTAGGCAATAAATCAAAGTTGAATTTGATTTTATATTTTGAAAGATTTGCTGATAACTATTCACAGTGTCAATTCAGTGGCTTGGGCGTTTCAATATTTTACTCGTTTCTGAAAAGGTGACACGATTTATTGCATATAGAAATGTAAAAAATAAACGGTAATATTCAACATTTTGTATACAGTTTAACCCTTACTTAAATGCTTAAAAAAACTCAGAATAAGCGATCAAATACTTAAAAATAGTAAAAATGTCAAACCAGCAAAACACTGAAATAAAACAACCTCGTTATCGCAATGCTGAATTAACAGAACGCCGTAATTTAAAAATGGCGGGTTCGATCCATGCCTATGTACGTGGCAATACGGCCAAATATTATGATTGGTTGAAGCAAGCTGAAATAAGTTCGATCCCACAGGGGCCTGCGATTTGGATTTGTGGAGATTGTCATACTGGGAATTTGGGCCCTGTTGCCAATGCTGAGGGTAAAATTGATATTGAAATTCGCGACCTAGATCAAACTGTGATTGGTAATCCTGCCAATGATGTTATCCGTTTAGGGTTATCCTTAGCCACAGCTGTGCGTAGTTCAGATTTACCTGGTGTGGTCACCGCGCAGATGATTGAAGCGTTGTATGCAGGTTATGTACATGCCTTAGCCGACAATGGTCGAGGGATTGATAAATTACAGCGACCAGTACTTGTGCATAGTGCGATGCAAAAAGCACTTAAGCGAACCTGGAAAAATTTAGCAAGAGAGCGTTTAGAAGGTTTAACGCCTGAAATAACCTTGGGGAAGAAATTTTGGCCCTTATTAAAAAAAGAACATCTCGAAATTCATCGTGTTTTTAATCAGCCTGATATTCAAGACTTGGTCACAATGATTGGTCAGCGTGATCAATCTGCTCAATTGAAAGTCATCGATTCAGCATATTGGGTTAAAGGGTGCAGTTCTTTAGGCTTATTGCGCTATATCGTACTGATGGATTCATCGAATCATATTGTCAGAGATGGCAAAGGCCTGTGTTTAATGGATCTGAAAGAAGCCACAACAGCACTTGCACCACGTTATTCAAATACACCGATGCCAAAAGACAATGCAGCAAGAATTGTTGAAGGCGCAAGACATTTATCGCCATTTTTAGGGGAGCGGATGCGAGCAAGTAAGTTTTTAGATACTTCGGTTTTTATTCGAGAGTTATTGCCACAAGATTTAAAACTCGAAATAGAAGGGGTCAATGAAGTTGAAGCCAAAGACTTAGCTTTCTATTTGGCTTTTGTGGTTGGTCGTGCACATGCTCGACAGATGGATGATGTAGTACGCAATGCTTGGGTAAAAGAGCTAAAACGTAATCAATCTAAAACTATTGATGCACCATTTTGGCTATGGCGTAGTATTGTCGAATTGATGAGTGTACATGAGGCAGGTTATTTGGAACATTGCCGCCGTTATGCGCTTTCGCATCTAAAATAAACACGATGTGGATAAGCGCATACTTATCCACAATGAATGATTTAAATTATTGAATCACACCACAGGCAATACGATCCCCACCACCACCCAGTGGTTTTGGATGGTCTGAATAATTATCGCCACCCGCATGAATCATAATAGCTAAGCCTTGAATATCGGCCAGTTTTAGACGTGGTGCAATTAATGTTGTTTTGGCATTACCATTTGAATCTACATTAAGTACAGGTAAATCGCCCATATGCCCATCATTCGGAGTGCCATGACCAGTTTTTTGTGGATTGAAATGACCACCCGCAGCTAAAGCCGCGCCCATTTTTCCGTCTTTTTCAGCGGGGGCACATGAGCCTTTTTCATGAATATGGAAACCATGATAACCAGAAGGTAATTGGCTAAGTTGGGTGTTGATGGTTAAACCATTTGGAGAATCTTGCAAGCTCACTGTACCAATTTTTGCACCAATGCCTTGTGCAGAGACCGCATGCATATCCACTGTTTGTAGTGGTGTTTTAAGCTTAGGTTTGACCGTTGTTGTACTACATGCCGCTGTAAAAAGTGCGATACATGTACAAAGTATAGAAGTTTTAAAGAAAGTAGATGTCATCGAACGCATCCAAAGTATTTGATTATGATTAGTCACTATTCAAACAAAGCACGGCTTGATAAACAATGTGAATTAAATGTCTGATTGTATGAATTTATTTAACAGTAAATTTGATTGGCATTGATTATGCTGACTAAAAATAAATAAACAAAATAATCAGCAAAATAATTACGCAGAATATCTGCGATATAAGATCGCTATACAAGGTATATTCGCCAATTAAAGCTTATTGGCGAATATACGATTTACCCATATTGAAATTTTAATTGTCACTTGCCTGGATTGGGCTAAGGTTTTGTGGGCTGATCATCATCAATGTCATAGGCCATCGTGGCATCTGGCATTAGGATTTCTGGCTCAGTGGTTTCATGTAACCACTCACGCCAAATGGCCAAAAGAATTGCAAGAATGACAGGACCAATAAACAGTCCAACCAGCCCAAAACTTGCCAATCCACCAAGTACACCAAACATGATCAACAAGAACGGAATCTTGGTTGCACCTGAAATAACCAAAGGTCGAATCACATTATCAGCAGTACTGACAATACAAACACCCCAAGCCATTACACCGATTGCTTCCATGGTTTGACCTTGTGAAAACAGCCATAATGAAACTGCACCATAAGCAACAGGAGGGCCAAATGGAATCAGTGCCATCAAGAAAGTCACAATGGTGAGTACCATTGGATTTGGAACACCCGCAACAAAATAACTTACACCAGCAAGAAATGCTTGAGCAACCGCAGTTAAACCAACACCATAAACCACAGCACGGGTTGTTTCAGAAATGGTGTCAAGATAATGGTGAATACGTGGGCCAATTAACATTTGTAAGGCTTTACTGACTTGTTCCAAAATGGTTTGACCATCTCGATAGAAGAAGAATAAAGACATGATTGCAAAACCTAGCTTAACCAGATTTTTGGTAATTTCGTTCAAGACGAATTTACCATAGTTCATATGGCCTTGAATCCACAGACCAATGGTTTGCGAAAGGCTGGTAGGATCAGCATTAATTTCACGTACAGTACGGCTGACTTCTTTGCCAATGATGGGAAGTTCACGGATAAAGTCTGGAACAGTCAAATGACCTGAAGATAATTGGCGTTGTAGGTCGAAATAAAGATTTCGTCCTTCATGTTGTAAAATAAAAATGGCAAAAGTCAGTGGAATTCCAACCACCAAAACCACCAGCGTAATCATCAGTGATGCACTGAGGGTTGGTCGATTCGAACCAAACATTCTTAATATGCGTTTGTACATTGGCCAAGTCATATAGGCAATAATACATGCCCATAACACAGGTACAATGAAGTATTTGAGAATATCGTAACCTAAAAAAATAAGGATAAACAATAATCCAAACAATAAGATACGTTGTAAGTTCGAAGTGAAATCTTGCACGAATTACTCTAAAAATTGTGAGTGATTGACTCAATATTAACTGAAAAATAAAGTGTGGCAAATTTTAACCGTACTTTATCTGATCTTTCTTGAATTGGTTTTAGAACCAATCGCTTGGATCGTCTATTAAAGCATCAAGTAAGGGTTGCCATTGTTCTTGAATGGTTAAAAAGTTCTTTTGGGTTTTATCAAAAACGTTTAAACCTTGCATCGCCAATTGGCTATAGGCAGTACGTTCGGATATCCATGCAACAGGTTTTTGTTCGATTTTATCAAAGAATTGCTGAATATCTTTCGAGCTTGAGCTGTTGGCTTTCATTCGATTGGCAACCAGATATACAGAAACTTTGCCTTTACGGATTTTTTTAATGTCTTGGATGTGTTTAAGGAAACGTCGGGTACTGTCGATATCAAAAAATGAGGGTTGTAGCGGAGTGACTACAGCATGGCATTCACTAATCAATTGCTCAGCATGTTCACCAGTTAAAGCACCTGGTGCATCAATCACTAAATAATCTAAGTTTTTAGGTGCATCTCCAATTGATTTTTCATGACGCCAATCCAGACTTTGAATTGTTGCTGCAGTGTCAGGACGTTGCTTTAACCATTGCAGTGCAGATTTTTGTCCATCTGCATCAGCCAAGGCCACTTTATAGCCTTTTTGTGCAAGCGCCGTCGCTAATGTTATTGCTGTAATCGTTTTCCCACAACCGCCTTTTAAATTTGCAACAAGTATTGTTTTCATGATTGATCAATTAAGTCTGTAAGCTAACCTTCACCTTACTTTAGCATTAATTTTTAGCATATAGGTTATACATGACAAAACTTTAGTAGTTGTTTACATTGTGCAAGATATCGAGTTAAAGGAAAAAGCATGTCCATCTGGATGGCGATGTTAATTGGTGCATGTATTGGCATCGTTTTAACCACAATCGTGTTATCAAGTACGCGTAATGGCAAAATCAAAGCAGAGTATGAGCAATATATTGCTGAGTTGGAATTGGAGCATCAGCAGACTTTAGCAAGCGCGCAAAAGCGTAGTGTAAATACCAGTCGTGCTGTGTTGAAAGGCAAGATGGCGGAACAACTGGCACCAATCATGCCTGAGTTTCGTTATTTACCCAGTGATGCCAAGTTCTTAGGGGATCCTATTGATTATGTCGTGTTTGATGGTTATACCGATTTTCGAGATGGTGAAGGTTTGGCTGAAGATATTGAAGTGGTGCTGATTGATATTAAGAGTGGTGGGGCACGTTTGACCAAAGGGCAACAAGCGATTGCTCAAGCAATTCAAGATGGGCGAGTCCGCTTTGAAACGATTCGGATTGATTTTGAAGATTAGAAGGTTGAAGTGTTGTTGCATCGAGTGTGTAGATTTTTAGCCTAAATCAAAAAGCAAGGTCCTTTTCGACTTTGCTTTAGATCAAGTGAAAAGGACACTGTTTTCAAATTGTGGGTGAAAGTCGAAACGATCTTGTTTTTAACGGGGGATTGAGTGAGGTTAAAATTTCTCTATCAAGTTTTCTATTAAATTTATCTATTCTCTTCAATGGCGAAAGCTTAGAGCTTGTGTGCTCTGGCCATAAACATACGTCGTCCAATTTTTGGCAGATCCTCAGCATCAAAATAATATTTTTCAGAAAACTTAAAATTGGCGTTTAAAAGTTCAAGTTCGATATTACGGTTTAAGTGACATCCATCGGCAATAACTTTTTGTATAGGTGTTAAAAGATCTTGCAGTTTTTTTAAAGTGTTATTGTCATGATATTGAACGTGTTCAATTAGATGTAGTGTCCCTTGAGGCTTTAAAACACGATAAATTTCTTGAATGGCTTTTTCTAAATTGGCAATGCTACACATGGTCCATGTACTGACGATATTTTCGACTGAATGATCTGCAAAAGGCAGCTTTTCTGCGCTGGCTTGAATGTGTTGTACATGAAAGGGCGCATCAAATACCCGTTTTTGAGCAAGTTGATAGACATCTCGGTTTGGCTCAAGCGCATAAACTTGATCAACCTCTTGGTAAAATGGCAGGTTTAAACCTGTACCAAAACCGATTTCTAAGACTTCACCTCGAACTTTTCCAAGTAATTCTGCACGTCCATCCATCATGCTGGGTGTTTGCATCACTTGATTGAGCAAATGCGGGAAAATACGTTGTTGGTAAAATTTATAAATCATCATTGTATGCAATTATAGGAATATAAGCTAAATTCTAACCAAAGCCTGCTTTGAATATAAGACAAAAATAGGACGAAATCTCTGTATTTTGTTACCGAAACTCGATTTTTATTTTAAGTTTTTATATTAATACTAGGATTATAGATTTTGTACAATTTTTAAGTGTGGTTTGAGGAGCATGATATGAGTAAAAAGTTAATCTGTGCAGCGTTGATGGCACTGAGTGCTTTTCAGGTCTATGCCTTTCAATCTACTGATTCTTCTAAAGTTTCAAAAGCCAACCCAGCATTTAATATTGCCAATGGTTTAGCACCAATCGACCAACATCAGAAAATTTCCGTTTTGGAACCTTTTCATGGTGAATTTCGGATCCTCGGTTCAAAAGAATATAAGGATGATGAGCAAGCAAAATTTTCTCCAATTGATTATGCGGTAACTCGCGGTTTATTTACTGAGCCTGAAATTGCCCGTCAGATTTCGATCAATCAATATGATCGTTTTTTAAATTGGAAAATGGCTCGACCACCAATTCCTGCTCAATTGGCAACTCAATTGGTCAGTAATATGCATATTATTCCCGCTAACCCTGAAATTGCTCAACAAATCAAACAGGTAAAGCGTGGTGATTTAGTTCGTTTAACTGGTGATTTGGTTCAAGTGAATGATAAAGATTTGGTGTGGAAATCTGCTTTGGATTGGAATGGTGTCGGTGATGGAGCGTGTAAACTGATTCGGGTGAATTCTATTCAGTGGTTGGAAAAGCAAAATATCTAAATTCAAATTGAGCCACATCAGAGAAGATGATAAGGTTTGCTATAATTTTAGCCAGTTTGAATCATAAAGAGTGTGATAAATGAAAGGTTTAGTGGGTTTTACTTTGTTGGTTTGCAGTTTGGGCTTAGTCGCTTGTCAAAGTTCAAGTCCTACAGTGGAAGGTAAAACACATGAGTATACATTGAAACAAAAGTGCCCAACTTTGATGGATATGAAAGTGGGTGAAGTGCTTGTATTCAATGCACCTGAAAATCCAAGCACAGGTTATCAATGGCAGTTATTACAACCACTTAAAATATTTAAAACAGAAGAAACCTATTTGCAAAATGATAATGAAGAGGGAGCAGTGGGTGTCGGTGGTACCAAGACTTTCCGTTTTAAAGCTGAAAAACCAGGACAAGATTATATTGAATTGGTGCACGTTCGTTCATGGGAATCTTCAAAACAACCTGATCAACAATGGCGTTGTCGTATTCGGGTTTCTTAGGATTTCACTTTAATTGTACTGGTTCAAACATGATCAGCGATTCTTCTCTTGTGCCATTTGATCTGGCACAAGAGAAGATTAAAGCATTAGTTTTTTATTTTTTATCGGTCAATTGTTTCCAGTGATCAAGTTGCTCATCAGCGCTTAACATTTCCCCCATACCTTTGACTGCATCACTTGGATTTTTCAGTTCACCATCTGCAGATTGCTTTTTCTCATCATAGACTTTGGCTTGATTTTCCCAATATTGATAGCGTAACCCTTGAATATAGCGTCCTTGTTCGGTTTTTAGATCCAGTTGTTTAAGCATATTCAGCGCAGATTCAATGCCATCACGTTTGAGCTGACGATCTATTTCTTCGGTAAGAGTGCCATCTGTTGCACGTTTTTTTAGGTCAGCTTCTAAAGCATTATTATTTTCGGTAAATTTCTGATCATATTCTTCAAGTAATGCGATATCGTGAGCATCGTCGGGTGTACTTGGAAAGCTTTTAATCGGTTTGGTTTTCAATTGATCCATGATCTCTTGAGAGGCATCTTTCGGTTCAGATGAATTGTTTTGCTGTGGGCTATCTTTAGGAGAACATGCTGCCATGAAAACGACGGATGTAAGTAAACCTGAAAGGAGTAAAGGGCGAAGTATTAAATTCATGATAAACATTCCTCATTAAAGCGTTTCGATTAGCGCAGTTTCCTAAAGTTATAAACATAGGTGACATAAGGGAAGTCTATTTCATCTTGCGCATGTTTACCCGTATATTCCAAGACAATATGTTCGAATTTGTGTTTCAGCGCGAGTTGCTGTTGTTCTGGCATCGCTGCAATAAAACTGGTGGATAATAAGCGCTTGCTGACCACATTTTCCACGGTTCCAGTTTGTACTTGTGAAAAGACTTTGGCTGTTTCAAGTTGGAATAAAAATTGATTTTCAAACGCCAATTTCCATTGCCCACTATGGTAACGTGGTGTGTCTCCTTCGATCGTTGCGAGCAGATCTGCCAATGCTTTAACCCAATCTATCGTCTCATCGCGCTGGTTCCAGACCAAACCAAGATGACCCTCAGGTTTTAAAATGTGGTGAATTTCATTCAAGGTTTCAATATTGGCAAACCAGTGAAATGACTGCGCGCACAAAACAGCATCAATACTTTCAGATTCTAACGGAATTTGATCACTCTTTGCTTGAAGCGTTAGTACATCAGGATGTACTATTTTCAATTGTTCCAACATTTCTGTGACGGGCTCGACAGCAATAATATTGGGCGTTGCTTGTTTGAGGTAAGGGAGAAATTTTCCAGTACCTGCGCCTAAGTCAACAACGCTTGAATCTGGGCCAAGGGCTAAATCTTCTTTTAACCATTTGACCACGTCTTGTGGATAATTGGGTCTGACTTGTTGATAAAGTTCAGCAGCAGTACTGAAGCCTTTTTGAGCAGCAGGATGTAGGGAATGTGTCATATTTTGCGCTTTTTTATCTGACTAGACTCTATAAAATATGACACTTGAAGCAATCAATAGGCAAGTGCCTATTTATTTAATTTCAGCCAATGATAGAGCTAGTGCTCGGTGTGCGAATGGATAAGCAAATAATTTTTGAAGATGATCATATTAGAGCAATCTATTTACAAGGCGATTCTGACACTTTAGTCCTGTCATTTGGTGACTTGATTTCTAGAGCTAAGGGACTTTCCATCAATGCTGAAAAGTCTTTGATGAAATATAACTATGCCGTGGTCGGGATTATGCCAAAACAGAAGTCTTGGTTTCCTGCCTCAAGCATGGCTGCATTGTTAGAGCATCTAGATCCCATTTTAAAACAATTTAAAAATATCGTGGGTTATGGCGGTTCGATGGGTGGCTATGCGGCAATCAAATATGCCAAAGCTTTAAAAATGAATCGTGTTGTTGCCATGGTTCCGCAATATTCAATCGATCCTTTAGAGGTTGAGGACAAGCGTTATACAGATTTCTATAATGCTGAATTAAATGCGGATATGCGTATTCAGGAACAAGATATCGTTGCAGACTGTGAATACATCATTGTTTATGACCCTTATTTTGAAAATGATAAAGAACATTATTTAAAAATTAAGCCATTGATCCCTCAATTGCATACGTTACATTTACCGTATACTGGTCATGATGCGATTGCAGTTTTAGCCAACTCTGCGTTACTACATGATTTTATTGAACGTGAATACGATCAAACTTATTTTTATAAGCAGATTCGTGAAGTAAAGAAAAACAGCAAATTTTATTATCGAAGTGTGATTGCTCACTTATTGGGGACACATAACGAAGCTTTGGGTAAAATTCTAAAAGGTACAGATATCCAACTGGATAGTACTTTCTTTGATGCCAGTTTAAAGCAGACCATTACGCGTATTTTATTGACCAATAAACGAGTAGATGAGCAAGATTTGCAGAAACTGGGTATTCAAGTCAATTTTGCTTTTGAAGATAAAACGCAGCTACAAGACAGTTTTGGCAATATTTTAGTATTTAACGTGATCACGCAAAAGCTAGAAAGTTATGATCAACAAGTGATTGATGTGAATGGAAAATACATTATTCCATTGCATGTTGAAAACAATGGTTTGGCACAAGTCGAGATCAAAAAGCAGACCTATTTGATTTGTATGAATGATCGCCGTGTAACCAAATTATTTAAGCAAGATGAAGCGTTATCTTTGGATATGAATCCAATTGTAATTAAAAAAACCACTGACTTTTATGTATTGACCTATAAAAACTTTTATATGAGTTGCGATATTCAAGGTTTGGTGAGTTTTGATGATGAAAGCTTAAATGAGTTTTGCCACTTTAAGGTTGCTTAAAGTCAGCGGTTGAGCTGAAACACCATTTGGTGTCTAACGATTTCACATTTGAGCTATTTAAATAGACAGATACAGCTTTAGTTACATTGCTTTAAATAGGCGATTGGAAATAAAGCGGTATATTTTTTAAATTCATTTTGAACGTCTAAATCACTGACTTTATAGACTTCGCTGGAATGTTGATAAACATCAGTCACTGCTGCCAGAGAACCTTCTTCACCGTCTTTATAATGATAGCGGAAGGTTTTTTGCGTGGCATGGAGCAGTTTTTGCTTCATGGGTGGTTGATGAAGGAAGGTATAATTAAACACACGATTTTCCATTTCCAAATAATATCGAGCTTGAATACGGCAACCCTGATTTAATTTAATCAGTTTAAATTCATTTCCCTCAGAACTTCTAAACTCAGCTTCGTCTAAGTTATTTATTGATTGTAAAACATATACTTTTGCATAGACTGGCGAATATAAGCTAAAACCAAGCAGAGCGAGCATAAGTGACGGATAAGCTGTCCAATTCATTGTAAGGTCTTTTTGTTGATTGTTTAACTCACTATAAGGCGTAATCAGGTGTTTTAAAATATAAAAGATCCATGCCAGAGGTCTCTATCAACTCATAAGACGAAGATACCAGTTATCAAGTTTAGAACCTACGATTCGCTCGTTTAAACGTCCCAAAGTCATTAAAACGGACCCCATTTTCTTGCATCACTGGATAGCAGTCTTGAGCAATGGCTTGACGAATATAAAATGGATCACGTACAACAAAATGGTGAATGGCATGTGTGCCAGCAAAATTAAAACAAAAGGCCTGTAAAGGTTTCATCCGCCAATCTGTCCAAACCTGACATTGCTGAACGATATTGCCATCTTCAACATCGCCATAATAATGCATATTGGAACTGGTAAAATGTAGACTTAAGGTGCGTAAGAAGTTTGGTGCTGCAATGCTAACGGCATAAAACTTTGTAGTTTTGTCTGCAAGTCTCCATAAGCTATTTTTAGGTTGCGCTATGCCTGTGGCTTTCATTGCTAATTTGGCAGCATTGATCAATAAGAAACCATGCCATAGGGCATAATGAATATGTCCAAAGGGTGCATAACTCGCAGAAAGCTTTGCTTTTAATTTGAGTTTATCTGCTTGGGATAAATGCTTTTGCGCATGAATATAACGTTTGGTGGTTTTCATCATGGTGATGGGGCGTAAATAGATCGCCAGCATATTGTCACCAGTCATCAGCAAGCGTTTTAAGCCCCATTGATCACCATTGTTAATCCCACGTTCTTCTAAATCTGTTTTAGTACCCGATGATTTGTGATGATGTAAATGTACCTCGCGACGTATCCACGGGTTCACGGTACTTGGACGAAAGGCATAAACGGCTGCCAACATGGCATCATTGATTTTTTTGTTTTTACGGTAATACATTTGGTGAATAAGATCATGCTCTAGTTCATGTAAGAGCGACATCCAAAATGCAGAAAGCGGAATTGCCACATACCAAGGCATTTTCCCACGAGTGTATTGTGTTATATTGAAAATAATCCCTGTTACAGCTGTTGCAAGGATGGTTAGACCAATTTGGTCTTGGTGCTGAACCAGCCAAGGATGACGTTCACGTAATTGATTTCCCGCTTCCAAAATTGTTTTTCGAATTCGGTGGCTACGTTGTTCATCTTCTGGATCAGCAAAAAGTTTAGTTTTGCTTTGTATGGACATTTGTACATCGGAAAGGGGTAAATTCATCTTCGGTTTCCTCTATATTTTTGTAGTACGACAAGGAAGTTTTTTAAAACCAACATTTGTTGGTTTTTATGAGAGATTATCTGATGATTAAAATAACGTCAACGTCAGTTTTAAAAAAAATGACGAAAAAGGTGAGCCAACCAAAACAAGAACGTTCCCAAAAAAGAATGGATAAGATGCTGGCAACCACGCAAGAGTTACTGTTATCCATTGGAATTGAAAAGATTTCGATTCCTGAAATTGCCAATGCATCTGGCGTTCCGCGGACCAGTATTTATCAATTCTTTCCGACGAAATACGATATTTTTCGTCATATTGCACTGACGCATTTAAATGATTTAGTCAAACAACTCGGACAGGCTGCTGTTCGAGTGTTGACGGAAAATCCAAATGCAGCCATAGAAGTATACGGACAGCTACTCTCTGAAAGTATGATTCGTACCACTGCCAAATATTTTAATGAATCTGAAACGGCAAGCTTGTTGATTTTAAGTGGACCTTTTACCCGGCAAGCTTATTTGGAATACCAAATAGAATTAAAAAAGGTCAGCCATGGCGTCCGAAAAGCACTTGAAATGATTAACGTCGATGAATATGTACCACAGGAGCCAGATACATTGACGATTTTAATGGAATTGGTTTTTACTTGTATGAAGCATGGTTATTACAACGAAAGCTATATTTCTGAAGCCATTATTCAAGAGGCCTACCGTATGACCAATGCATACTTATTGGCTTTAAAGAATAATTCTTTTGGTTTTCCAGAAGCGTCTGCTTCGTAAGTGTAAAACTAGCTCTCTATCATTAAGGAAAAGCAATGAAAGCTGTATTTTTAGATTATGAATCTTTAGATAAACAGGATTTGGATTTTAGTCAGTTAAGCGCAGCTTTTGATGACTTAATACTTTATCCATCGACCACAGCAGAACAAGTTCTAGCGCGGATTCAAGATGTAGACGTGGTGATCAGCAATAAAGTGATTGTGAATGCTGAGGCGATGGAACAATGTAAAAATTTAAAATTGATTTTGATTTCGGCCACGGGGACCAACAATATTGATTTAGATTTTGCACGATCCAAAGGTATTGTGGTGTGTAATTGTCAGGGCTATGGCACTTCTGCAGTTGCACAACATACGCTGACGTTAATGTTGGCATTAGCGACATCTTTACTTAAATATGAGCATGCAGTTAAACAAGGCGAATGGAACAAGTCGCCAATTTTCTGCTTACTGGATTTTCCAATTATCGAACTATCTGGAAAAACCCTTGGCATCATTGGTTATGGTGAGCTTGGTCAAGCGGTTGCCAAGTTGGCAGAAGCTTTTGAGATGAAAATTTTGGTCGCATCATTACCCAATCGACCAACGCATAAGGATCGAACACCTTTTGCCGAATTGCTTACTCAAGTCGATTTTCTTTCTTTGCATTGTCCTCTAACAGCGGAAACACGTGATTTAATTGATGCTCAAGCCTTTGATAAAATGAAAAAATCTGCATTTTTAATCAATTGTGCCCGTGGTGGTATCGTTAATGAACAGGCTTTGGCCGATGCATTAAGACAAGGCAAAATTGCAGGTGCGGCAACAGATGTACTTTCTGTTGAACCACCGACACAAGGTAATGTTTTACTTGCAGATGATATTCCAAACCTGATTATCACACCGCATAGTGCGTGGGGCAGTGTTGATGCACGTCAACGTATTGTGAATCAAATGCTTGAAAATGTTGAGGCATTTAAGCAGGGTAAAGCGATTCGTCAGGTGAATGGCTAAAGAGCCGAGTGAAAAAGCACAATGAAAAAGGCATATTTAAAAAAAACACCGTTAAATAGCTATATTCGTTTTACTGCTATCACCTTGAGCATAGGTAGCGCAAGGTGTGGAGATCGACGGATTAAGTGTGTTTAGCTGCTTATCTTGGTACACCAACCTCATCATCTGTTGAGCTTTGCGTATTGGTTGAGTTGGTGTCTTTTGAGCCTGTGGTATTGGCGTTGACATCATGCTCTTGGTTCTCGATTGGTAATGACTGTTTTTTAATTTCAGGTTCTTCTTGCGCATCGTTGGGTAATTGATTTTGAACTGCGGGTTGAACAGGTTGTGTGGTGATCGGCGTATTTTGAACGTTTGTTGTCGTTGCAGCAGTTACAGTATTCGCCGTATTGGGTGTGGTCGAAGATTGGCTTAAGCTGCCTTGTTCAATCGGAACATTTAAACTGGTTTTACCCATCACTCGATCTTTGGTTTGCTCAACTTTTTTTACCGCTGTATCGATGCCTTGGCGGGTACTATCACGAGCCTCAGTGGCTTTTTCAGTGGTATATTTTTTGGTATTTTCAATGGTTTCATCCAAAGACGGTTTAATTTTTTGAATCCCTTTTTCGGTCGCATCACCTACTTTTTCAGCGGTATTCTGTACAGCTTCACCGGTCTTATGTGCCAATACTTTAAAAATATTTGGATTATCACCATATGGCTGGGTTTGATTTTGAGTATTGGTTTGCGCATAGAGTGATGGTGTTGCAAGTAATGCAGTGATCACACATAGACTTTTGATCATCTTCATGATGTTTTGATCCCTTTATGATGATTGTAGCGATTCGCTCAGTGCTAATTGGGATTATCATACTGTTTTATTTAGATAAAAAGTAAAATGGAAAGAAAAATCCTACAGCAAGAAAACATATGTATACATTGCATACCAAATTACTGGTAGATGTATAAGAAAAGCTCACCTAAGTGAGCTTTTCTAAATCGGCATTAAATTTAAATTATTTTGTAGCAACTTTAGCGTCTGTAGATACGGCGACTTTAGCGCTACCTACTGGTGTTTTCACATGGGTTTGTGAATTTACTTTTGCACCTGTATTTGCTGGTTTAGGTTTAACTAAATCCTTGGTTTTCTGCCAAGTTTTACTTGTTGCTGATTTGGTTTTGTCTTTTACTTTAACAGCTGCTTCTTTGGTGTTATGACCCGCTTCAGAACTTAGTTTTTTGGTATTTTCCCACGCACCTTTCGTCGCAACTTTACCTTTGTCTATGCCTGTTTCCACACCAGTCCCAACTTTATCAGCAGCATGTTTAGTGCCGTCCCATGCATCTTTAGATACATCACGGGTCTTATCGACACCTTTTTCCACACCCGTACCGACTTTATCAGCAACATTTTTAGTGCCGTCCCATGCATCTTTAGATACATCACGGGTTTTATCGACACCTTTTTCAATACCTGTACCTACTTTAGCAGCAGTATTCTTGGTGCCATCCCAAGCGTCTTTAGACACATCACGGGTTTTATCAACACCTTTTTCAATTCCATTACCCACTTTGTCTGCTGTGTTATGGATACCTTGACCAATGTTGCTTAGAATGCCTCCATTGGTTCCGACTTCAGCAGAAGCATTTGCACTTACATCTGTATTGGCAAAAAGAGGAGAGCTGGCAAGAAGTGCTGTGGCGATCACTGTTGTTTTAAGCATTTTCATAATTAGTTTTATCCTGTACCTGAATGAGTTCAAGTTTGAGTGTTGCCTATAATAATGTGAAATATGTATAAAAATAGTCTTTGAGATAAAACAGCAACAGCTTATCTACAGAGTTTTAACAATAGTGTAAGAATTGTGAATGAATGTTACGGCCAGATGTGTTTGGGGGTAATTGAGCGTTTTTACTTTTTAAATTCTGATGTTTATAAGAATATGAGAATGATGATAAAAGCATTTTCAGTAAGAATTTCTAGCTTGTTATTAAAACAAAACAACATAAGCTTTGGGTTAAATTGTTGATTTAATCATCATAATGAAAAAAATAATAATCTTGATATTTCTCACTTTTATATTGAGTTTCAAACCCAGTTTTGCCTGTGGCTGTGGTGATGAACTGTCTTCCAGTCATCAAATAATGGCTTGGGTCATTATGGGCGTGGTATTTTTAATTTATTTGATTCCAAGCTTTTATTTTGCAAAATATTTTAAGAAATATCAGCTATCTATTGAACATCTGATTTTGCCTCATGTGCTGATGATTGCAATGCTCTACGCAATGATGAATTCGTTTAAATTGGGCTTAAATCCAATTTATTATTGGTTTGTTGATTACCTCTCAAATAGTTTCATGTTTGCTGCGATTGGACTCATTGGCGCCCTTGTTTGGATTTATCCCGTGTTTTATGTGACTAAAAGAGCGAAATGATTTTGCATTTTAGCCCTTTTAGCTTCGACGAAGTATTAGAGTGAAGTGCCGAGATTAATTACATTTTTCCAGATTTGATGCTTTAAAGTTGTTTTTAAGTGAGTTGAAGTTTTTAAGCTTTTCAGCATCTTTTGGGTCAAAAACAGTTTGTTTGTTTTCGACTTCAGCGTCTACATTTGAAAATGCTGAGATGAGCTGATCACCTTTAAAAATCCAATGTTCTGTGGCTTTGCCCGTTTCAAAGTTGCCAGTAAATTCGATGACACAGTTGTCTGTTTGTTTGATGAGTTTGGCAAGGTTATGTTTTGTGCTTGGTTCAGCAGAGATATTTTTATGTTGTTCTAAAACAGTTGGAGCGTTTGGATTGGTGGGTGTAGTTGAGCAGGCGGAGACTAATGATGTAATCAGAATTACTGAGAAGATGTTGTTCATAATTAATTTTGTACGAAATAAAAACTTTATAGCATGAAAAAAATGTTGAATTTTATAAATTTTATTTTAAATTTGTTATAGATACTTAATTTGTTTTTGGAAGAATTTTGTGAAAATAGAAAAATTGGTACTTAAAAATTATAAAAGTTTTAAAGAGCGGACGGTTATAGAATTTAACGAGACATTGAATATCCTTGTCGGTGACAATGAAGCAGGTAAATCTACGATTTTAGAAGCTATTCATTTATGTCTCTCTGGAATATTGGATGGTAAATATCTAAAACATGATTTTCATCAATACTTGTTTAATTATGACGTAGTAGAAGAGTATTTAACAAAGATAAAAACGGATAAAACAGTACAGCTACCAGAGTTGTTAATTGAAGTGTATTTTCAGAATAAAGATGAACTAGCAGAATTTGAAGGTTCTTTAAATTCTGATCATAATTCTAAAGCACAAGGTATACGTTTTGAAATTAAGCTTGATAATATGTATACAGATTTATATCAAGATTTGTTGCAATCACCTGATGAGCAGAGATCTATACCAATAGAGTATTTTCATATCGAATGGCAATCTTTTGCAAGAAAGACTGTTATTAGTAGGATTATTCCGATTAAATCTGTGTTGATTGATTCAACAGCTTCTAAAATAAAAAATGGTTCAGATCTTTATTTATCAAAAATCATAAAAGATGGACTAGATAGATCAGAGCAAATTGGACTCGCACAATCCTATAGGAAATTAAAGCAAAGTTTTAATGAAGATCCAAATATTACAGCATTGAATACTAAGATAACAGAAAGCGCTAAAATTTCAGGAAAACAATTATCTATTACTGTTGATCTGAGCTCAAATAATTCATGGGAAAGTCAATTAACAACTAACTTTAATAATATCCCTTTCGATCAAATTGGCAAAGGAGAGCAATGTATCGTAAAAACGAATTTAGCTTTAGTGCACTCACATGAAAAGGATAAGAATTTAATTTTGATTGAGGAACCAGAAAATCATCTCTCTCATACAAAATTAAATGCACTAATAAAAAAAATTCAAGAAAATAGAAATGATAAGCAGATTATTATTTCTACACATAGTAGTTTTGTTGCGAACAAATTAGGTTTAGAAAATTTAATTTTGATTGATAATAAACAGACTAAATTTTTTAGAGACTTACCATCAGATACTTATCAATATTTTCAGAAATTAGCAGGTTATAACACACTTAGATTGATTCTTTGTAGAAAAGCGGTCCTTGTTGAAGGACCATCAGATGAGTTAGTTTTTCAAAAAAAATATATACAAGAAAATAACGGTAGGTTGCCTATAGAGGATGGAATTGACGTAATTAGTGTTGCTGGTTTAGCATTTAAACGTTTTTTGGAGATTGCTAAGTTAGTTGAGAAACCTGTAGCTGTTATCACTGATAATGATGGAAAGTATCAAGAAAAAATTATTAACAAATATCAAGAGTATTGGAATATTTCATATATAAAAATCAGTGCGGACCCTAGGGAAAATTTAAATACATTAGAGCCACAATTCATTGATGCTAATCAAGCTGATTTTTCGAAATTATGCCAAGTAATTGGATTTTATGGAGATCAAAATTTTGATGCTATAAAAAGCTATATGGTAAATGCAAAAACTGATTGGGCATTAAAGCTTTTTGATTCAGAAGAGGTTTTAGAATATCCAAATTATATTAAAGAAGTAGTTGATTGGTGTAATTCATGAAAAAATTAATGATTGCAGCAGCAGGAGCTGGAAAAACAACTTACTTAATTGAACAAGCCCATAGTGTATTTGATGAGAGTGTATTAATTACGACTTTTACAGTTGAAAATAGCGCTGAAATAAAGAAAAAACTGATAAAAAAATATGGTTATATCCCTTCTCATATTATAGTGAAAACTTGGTTCGATTTTCTTTTAAATGATTGTTTTAGACCTTATCAATGTGTATTAGCAAAGAGCCTGCAAAATTTGAAAATTGGATTTATGTATATAGAGGGTAGGCAGTCTGCGCTTGGAACTAAAGAAAGTAGCTTTTCCCATTATTTTACAAAAGATTGGAAAATTTTTTCTGATAAGATTTCTAAGTTTATAATAAAAACTCATGAAAAGATGCCTGAATTAATTTTTAATAGATTATCTAAAATTTATAAACATATTTATATTGATGAGGTTCAAGATTTATCAGGGTATGACTTTGATGTGGTTACTAATATTTTAAGATCAGTTGAAAATGTTCTTTTGGTTGGTGATCCTAGACAATGTACATATTCTACAAATAATTTACCTAAATATAAGCCCTATAATAATGGTGGTGTTAAGGATTTTTATTTGAATTTTTGGCAAGATTTATGCGAATTAGATCAAACAACATTACAGTACTCACATAGAAATGAAAAAATTATTTGTGATTTATCATCTTTGCTTTATCAGTCTTTTGCACCGACAGAGCCATGTACTTGTTGTATGGAAAGCGATTCGCATTTAGGAGTTTTTATAATTCCGAAAAGTAAAAAAGAAGACTATTTGAAAGACTATTTCCCTACTCAATTACGATTAACTGTTTCAACAAAAGTAAATTCAAATTTTGCTTGTATGAATATGGGTGTAGCTAAGGGATTGACACTCGACCGTGTTTTACTATATCCAACACAAGATATGTTGAAGTGGTTGATAGACCCAAATCATAAATTAGCAGATGCGACACGAGCCAAATTTTATGTAGGTCTAACAAGACCCAAATTAAGTTTAGGAATTCTTGTAGAAGATAGAAACGTAGCTCAGTTTGCCCATAAATTTATAGTTTATTAATTAGTATTGCAATACTTGTAAACAAGTCACGTAACTATAAAAGTAAAAAATTACTCTAAACGCTGTATCCCTGATTCTCAAAGAACGTATTCGTCGGCTAATGTAAAAGACGAAACAGCGAAAGATTTTTACCCATGCTCTTGATGATAATGGCGTGTTTGAAGTGTGAGTAATTGTGATTTTAAATGATTTAAATCTTCATCTAAACCAAATCTTTGCGCTAAAGGATCAACCAAGTGGCTTGAGTCAAGATGAGTGGTCTGTAAAGACAAATCATTTGAAAAAGACTTTAACTGTTGTCTACGGGATACGCTAGAACATGAATAGCGTCTAAATTTTTCAAGTAAGAAAACTAAACGGCGTGTTTCAAGCGTACTTAGATTATTTGTTATAGAAGGTAAAAGCTCTGAATAGAGTAAAGCTTCAGCAACTGGTTTCACTTCACTAAATGTTGCCGATGATAATGGTTGTTTTAACAACGTATTTAAAGCGTGTTCAAACTCTACCTGATTCATCATATGAGTTAGCCTCTTAACTCCGAAAGGATTGACACGATATATTGAATATTCGAGTGTAATTGTTCAGGAGTCGCATAGTACATTTCAGCATTATTCGCTGATTTTTTAAACGCTTCAAGGGAAAACTTACCATTAAGGTATAATTCTTTGATGTCTTCGATATCTCTATCAGATAAACGAGCAAGTTTTGAAATGGCTAAATCTAAACCGGATACTAAATAAACTTCAACAATACGATTGGCAACTAATGGAATCGCTCTTTCAAGGTAGTCAGGGTCGACAGATGCAAGGCTGGTGTTAAAACTACGATCAAACTCTAAATTAGTTTCAAGATTATTATCATCTAAATATTCAACATCATTATTTTCTAAAAACACAACTATATCGTGTTTCTTTAATTGCTGGATTGCCTGAATTTCAGCATCTATATCATTGCTACCACGAGCATTGGTATGAATATGAAATGCACAACCACCAAAAATAAAAGCCTTTACAGCGCCATGCGGTAAATTCTTATGATTTTTTAATATGTAATTCTCAAGCTCTTGAAAGAGCTTGAGAATAGCGATAGTAATTGGAGAATTACTATAGATCGTCATACTTAGTGCTGTAACACCGAAATATCAGCAACGCTTGTAAACAAGTCACGTAACTGTGCAAGTAAACGTAAACGGTTTGCTTTGAGTTCTGCATCATCTGCCATGACCATCACATTCTCAAAGAATGCATCAATCGGTGCACGAAGCGCAGCCAACTTAGAAAGCGCAGTGGTATAGTCTTTCGCGTCCAAAAGTGGTTGAACCGCAGGTTTGATATTTTGAATCTCGGTATAAAGCGCCTTTTCAGCATCTTCAAGCAATTTAGCTTCAACAACCTCACCTGTAGGTGCGGCTTCTTTTGCCAAGATATTGGCAACACGCTTATTGGCAGCAGCCAAAGCAGCAGCTTCTGGCAAGTTACGGAAATGATTTACCGCTGTCACACGCTTATCAAAATCAAGTGGAGATTTTGGAGAAAGTGCTTGAACAGCCTGAATCACATCAACCGCAACACCTTGGTCTTCGTACTTAGCACGGTAACGACCTTCAAGGAATGCGACAGCATCGGCTAAAGTCTTCGCATGATCTTTCAATACATCGCCATAAGCAGCCAAAGCAAGCTTGATCAGTTCTTCAATCGAAACATCAAGATTATTTTCAGTCACCAAACGTAAGATACCAATCGCAGAACGACGTAAAGCAAATGGATCTTTCGAACCTGTCGGTGCTTGGCCAATCCCGAAAATACCTGTGAGGGTATCTAAACGATCAGCAAGGGCAATGGTTGTACCTGTTTTCGTTTTTGGTAGAACATCGCCAGCAAACTTAGGTAAATATTGCTCACCTAAAGCTTCAGCAACTTCATCATTTTCGCCTTCAATACGTGCGTAATAAGTTCCCGCGATCCCTTGAAGTTCAGGGAATTCACCGACTAACTCTGAAGTTAAGTCACATTTTGCAAGCAGTGCAGCTTTTTCAGCATCAGTAGGATTTGCACCCGTGATTGCAGATAACGCCACAGCCAATTTTGCAATACGTTCAGACTTGTTCCAAAGTGTACCCAATTGCGCTTGGAAGACCATATTGGCTAATTTTTCTTTACGAGAAGCAAGCGGTTGCTTTTGGTCTTGTAAGAAGAAAAACTCTGCATCAGATAAACGAGGACGTACAACTTTTTCATTACCCTCAATGATTTGAGTCGGATCTTTAGACTCAATATTGGAAACAGTAATGAAATAAGGCTGTAATTTATGTGCTGCATTGACCAAACAGAAATACTTCTGGTTGTCTTGCATCGTGGTGATCAAGGCTTCTTGAGGCACTGCAAGGAAACGCTCTTCAAAGCTTGCACGTAACGCAACAGGCCATTCAACCAATGCAGTCACTTCATCACGCAGGTCCGCAGGAACGATGGCAATCGCATTGACTTCATCAGCCAAAGCTTTAACTTGTTGATCAATGATCGCTTGACGCTCTTCAAAAGAAGCCACGACATGTGCTGCTTTTAATTTCGGTAAATAATCATCTGAATTTGTTAATGAAATTGCTTCAGGGGCATGGAAACGATGACCATAGGTCAGATTACCCGCTTTATGATCCTGAATCGTTGCATCAATCACATCATTGTCTTTTAACAAGACGACCCATTTCACCGGACGAACAAATTCAGTACGGCTTGCAGCAGAACGCATACGTTTTGCGATTGGTAAGTTATCTAGTGCTGTTTGTAAAATTTGTGGAAGTAAAGCGTCAAGACTTTGACCTTTCACATCTTTTAAATAACAAACTTTTTCAACTTTACCTGCTTGGAAAGTTGATACTTGATCTGCAGTAATGCCTTGACCACGCATAAAGCCTTCTAAGGCTTTGGTTGGTTTGCCTTCTGCATCATAAGCAGCTTGTAGGGCAGGGCCATCAAAACGCTTTTGAGTGTCTGCTTGCGCACCATCAACATTAACAATTTTTAATGCTAAACGACGTGGTGCTGCATAAGCTTCAATTGAATCAAATGCCAAACCTGCGTCTTTTAAACCTTTAACCGTTTCAGCTTGTAACGCATCACGTAAAGTTTTTAAGCTTTTAGGCGGTAATTCTTCACAGCCAAGTTCGAATAAAACTGTATGTTTAGACATTATTTATTCTCCTCAGCTTTTGCTTCTGCTTCAACTTGTGCCTTTAACTGTGCAAGCACTTCGTCACGTAAATGCGGTTCAGCCATTGGGAAACCGAGTTTGGCACGAGCAGCCACATAGCTTTGTGCAATAGAGCGTGCCAAAGTACGCACACGTAAAATATAACGTTGACGCTCAGTGACAGAAATAGCACCACGTGCATCGAGTAAGTTAAAGCTGTGTGATGCTTTGATGACTTGCTCATATGCTGGAAGTGGAAGTTCCGCTTCCATTAAACGGGTTGCTTCAGCTTCATAAAAATCGAAGAGTTCAAACATTTTTTCAACGTTGGCATATTCAAAGTTATAAGTTGATTGCTCTACTTCATTCTGATGGAACACATCACCGTAGGTGACTGTACCAAATTGACCTTTGGTCCAAACCAAGTCATAAACTGAATCGACGCCCTGCAAGTACATTGCAAGACGTTCAAGACCGTAAGTGATTTCACCTGTGACTGGGTAGCACTCAACGCCACCGACTTGTTGGAAGTAAGTAAACTGAGTCACTTCCATACCGTTTAACCACACTTCCCAACCTAAGCCCCAAGCGCCCAATGTTGGAGATTCCCAGTTGTCTTCTACAAAACGAATGTCATGTGTAAGCGTGTCAATACCAATCGCTTCTAAAGAGTCTAGATACAGTTGTTGGATATTGTCAGGGTTCGGTTTAAGCACCACTTGGAATTGATAGTAGTGTTGTAAACGGTTTGGGTTTTCGCCATAACGACCGTCTTTAGGACGACGTGAGGGTTGAACGTATGCTGCGTTCCATGTTTCTGGCCCAAGTGCACGTAAGAATGTTGCAGTGTGGAATGTCCCTGCGCCCATTTCCATATCGTAAGGCTGTAACACCACACAACCTTGTTCAGCCCAGTAGTTTTGTAAGGCAAGAATTAAGCCTTGGAATGTATCAATATGCGATATGGCGCGACTCATGCAGCATCCACTATAAGTATTAGAAAAAATTGGTTCTAAGTATAAGGATTTTGGGGAGGTGTGGCAAAGGTTAGTCTATAAATATTGATTCTTATCGCAGATCAACTTATGTACATTTTTTCAGATTTTCTTTTGAGATAAAACTTTTCATTTCTTTGGCCTCTTTTCTTATTTTCATTTCCTCAATGTGCTCTTCAATTTTTGCATCTGGAGCATCGCTATTGATTACGGGTTCCGAGCTTGAATTTTCAGATATTAAAATGAGATCGTCCCTAAAAAAAGCCCAATCTTTTTCTATTGTTGGTGTGTTTTTAGAAGTGGTTTTTGCTTTTAAGATACAGATTTTATCTTTTTTAATTAGGGTAAGTTCAAGTGTGCTTGATGGTTCACCCGTCATTGCAATTTGCTTTGCTTCTAAAATTACAGGTTCATTTGATGTACTACATGCAGCAAGGAAAAAAGAAGACGTTAAAATGATGAAATAGGTTATTTTATTCATTGGTAAAATTAAATAAGTTAAATTATATATTTGATATTAACATAAAAAATTTATATTCATGAACTTTATAAAGGTAAAGGGCGCTTCAAAAACTGAATGTCGGAAGTTCATTATGACGATGTCACAATGCTTCATTCAATGTTAAGTAAATGAATTATTTAGAAATCATAGGGGCGAATTTAGAGGATGATAAAATGCACAAGATCATTATTGGACTGTAGCAAAATTAGAAAAGGCTAATTAAAACTTAATTTTCAAACTGCAGGGTTTTTCAATGTTAGCGGTTCTTGTCAAAATATTGAATAATTTGTTTTAAAATAAAATTAACTAATTGAATTATTTTATATATAATTTGAAA
Organism: Acinetobacter sp. NyZ410; assembly: GCF_022828975.1. Classification (NCBI taxonomy): domain Bacteria; kingdom Pseudomonadati; phylum Pseudomonadota; class Gammaproteobacteria; order Moraxellales; family Moraxellaceae; genus Acinetobacter; species Acinetobacter sp. NyZ410. The sequence continues at coordinate 426,544 of NZ_CP094620.1, forward strand.
AATACTTTTTTAAAAATTTATAAATTTAATTTTTATATCAAAATGAGCAATCTTAATATGAAAAAATTCAATTATTTTATGTACATAGCGACTTTAGGTTTTATATCTGCAACATCAAGTTATGCAGTAAATATAGAAGAAGCCCCTTGTTTCGCCCCACAAACAGCGCCTATTTTTAAAGAGTTTTATCAAATAAATAAAGGATTTGATCAAAAAGTATTGTGGGAGTTGTATGTTCAATCACCCATAGACGGTTATCCAAATGCAAAAATGATTAATCAAACTTTAGAGACTTTATTTGGTCAATTGGGGCTCTCAGAAGAACAGAAAAAGCAGATGAAACCGATCCAAAAAGATGTATCTGAAGTAGAGCCTGAAGAATTAGAAGCCTATAACTTAATGGTTAAAGCACAAAAATTATATTACGGCGATAAAGTTACTATTGATCAACAACAGGCTTTTGAGTTGCTGCTTGATGCAGTTGGAAAGAGAAATTCAGAAGCCTATATTTTCTACCCTGTACTTAATCAGCATTGTGCTGATCCAGATAGAAAAGAAACAGCAGTTCGTATATTTCATACCATCGAAAAACACATGGGGGATAATGATGATTATCCAACTCCAATATGGGCATATTTAAGTTATGCCTATGCGTATGGTGTAGGCACAGAGGTGGATGAAGCAAAGGCTTTAAAATATTGGAAAAAAGCTTGGCGTATCTATTCGTTACAATTTGATGCAGGTGGTTTTGTCGGTTTTATGATGGGACAAATGGCAGAACAAAAGCCTTATTTAAAAGCACATTTGGGTGAAGCTATGAATTATTACAAAATTGCGACCCGAGCAGATGAAAATAACATTCCAGCACAACAGGCAATTGTAAGATTATTAAAAACGGATAAAAAGTTTGAAGATCTGACTTATGAAATAGAGTTATTTGAAGAAACTGAAAACGCAAAGCATGATCAAGACCCAAAATCTGCTTATTTTACTTTGTCAGAATTATATGCTCAGGAGCAGTGGAAAATTTACAATCCTCAACTTTCAATGGAGTGGTTGGCAAAAGCAGCTGAAGCAGGGCATGAACGCGCACAGTTGAACCTACCACTCTATTATGAGCAAGGGAATTTGATCAAGGCAGATCCAAAAAGAGCGATGGAGTTGTATCAAAAATATTATGAACAGGACAATATATTAGTGGGTATCTACTTTTTAGATCGTTTGGAAAATGGAACCAAAGGCATTGCTAAAAATCCTGAAAAAGCGAAGTTAGTTCGTGAAGATTTAACTAAAAAATATCATGCTTTAGGACAAACAGGTGAGATTCCAAAACCTGAAGAATTGCGATTAATGCAGCGAATGTATTAAAAACTTTCTTTAGCAAAGATTAGTCTTGAGTCATGGCTCACTAATCTGAGCTATATCTAAAACTTAATCTTCAATCCATAATCCTTTTTCATTGCCAATAAAGCTTCTGCATTGCCTTTGGCATCGTCAACAGGGTTATGGGTATGTGTTGTTTTACGTAAATGCTTAAAACTTTGAAAGCTATCTTTGACCAGTCCTTTATACAAACTGCCTAAATTTTGTGAACTAAATCCAAACGGATTACTGCCAGTAAAATGATGAAAGTACCAACAGACAAACATCCAGTCAAAACCATTATTATCGCTAATAAAAATAGGGCGATCATTACTGACTTTGCTCACCCACTTGGCAAAGTCTTTCATAACATGCTCAGGATTGTTAAAGCTTAGGGTATCTTCACGACTAAAGCCTGAAACTGCGAGCGCTTGAGGAATATAATTTTCGGAAATTGGTTTAAGTAAACCGTAGAATTGTTGATGTAAGTGATCTTCGACCAACACTGCACCTAGCGCAATCATTGAGTAATCACCGGGAATTGGACCATCTGCTTCGATGTCCACCATAATATAAGCCATATATTCTCCTTATTTTAAGATATTGTTTTTATGGTGGAAGTCATTATAAATGATGATTTTGATCGCTGACAAACTTTATTGGTATTTTGCTTTTTTAATATTTATAGCTTATAAATTATTGAATAAATTTAAAACATTTTTAAATCATTCATTATGCAAAAAACACAGAAAAACAAACTTTGGCTAAGCCTTCTCCTTATTGTATTGGCAGTTATTTCTATTCCTGCAATTCATCTTTTTAAAACAAAAATCAATGAGCAACAGGGAATTGAGCATATTCCTATAGGCTATCGGGATGATGCCAGTCATCTTAATTTGACAAAAGTGCATAAAATTGTCGATGTAGAAAGTACACCCGAAGCGATTCAACAACAACTTAAAACTTTGCTTAAATATGCAAGTGAACATCATCTAAAAGTTTCGATTGCGGGGGCTAAGCACAGTATGGGTGGCATACGATTTACCCTGATGGTATTGCACTGAATATGCTGCCCTATAACCATATGAGCTTTGATGAGAAGAGCAATATTCTCACGATTGGCTCGGGTGCAACATGGGAAGAGGCCCTTCAGTATTTAGACCGCTATGGTAAATCAATTGCAGTGATGCAATCTTTTAGTAATTTCTCGATTGGCGGTTCGATCAGTGTCAATGGGCATGGTTGGCAAAAGAATTCACCCCCGATTTCATCCAGTGTTGAGTCATTTACCTTGATGAATGCACAGGGAGAGATTGTAAAATGTAGTCGTACAGAACATCCTGAACTGTTTAAATTGGTGATTGGTGGCTATGGATTATTTGGCATTATTCTCGATGTAAAATTAAAAGTTGTAGATAATGTCGCTTTAACATTCCAATCAATTTCAGTTTTACCTGAAGACTATGTAAACGCGTACCAAAAGATTGTCAGCAATAATCCAGATGTACAATTTGCTTATGGTCGGTTACGTATTTCAGATAAGCATTTTTTACAGCAGGCAACCTTAAACTATTTTGAAAAAATTGATAAAAAACCCTTAGCATTGTCACAACAACAAAGTAAAAACGCTGAAACTAAGCGGATTGTGTTTCGTGGTTCTGTCGATAGTGAATACGGCAAACGACTACGCTGGGATCTAGAAAGTAGCCTGAATTCAGTATCGCCTTATGCGACGTTTAGTCGCAATGAAATTCTCAGTGAAGATGCCGCTTTGATTGAAAATAAAGATATCCATTCAACCGATCTATTGCATGAATATTTTATTCCAAAGCAGCACTTGGCTCAGTTTATTCAAGATCTCAAGCCCGTTTTAAAAACGAAAAAAGTGGATCTACTCAATATCACGATTCGTGAAGTTGAACATGATCATGATGCATTTATGAATTATGCCCGAGAGGATGTTTTTGGCTTGGTGTTTCTGTTTAATCAAAAGAAGACCGCACAACAAGAGCAGGATATGCAACAACTGACTCAGCAATTGGTTGATATTACACTTAAAAACCAAGGCACATTTTATTTGCCTTATCGTTTACATGTGAGTCGCGACAAGATGCGTTTAGCCTATCCTCAAACGGATGCCTTTTTTAGTTTGAAGAAAAAATATGATCCAGAGGAGATTTTTAGTAATCAGTTTTATCTACATTATCGTGAGTCGTAAATGATGGTCTGGAGAATATCTTTAACAAAGCCCAATAACAGCACCCTGCAAATACAGAAATTGCATAAAAAAACCAATCGCTCAATAGTTTCCATAGCGGTGTAGGCAATGACCCAGTAAAAACCAGATAGCCAATGATGCTGACAATTAGCCACATCAACAGTGAGCCGACGAAAATACTGAAAAAATTAAGCCAATATTGATGTGCAAGCCAAAGTGAAATGACATAAGCAATTGGAATGACAAGAATGCAATAAATCAGATAAACGATTAGGCTGATACCAAATATTGTGAGTAAAGACTGTATATCATATTGATGATTCATAAAAAGAAAAAACGCGATCAATAGGATTAAGCTCAGACTGGGTGCTAAAAACAAAGCCTTTAAAATCGATTTATTGCTATATTGAGCCATGGTCAAAACAACAAAGGAATAAATATGATAAGAGCATGCACAATCATGATGGTTTTATCTACAACTATTTGTTCAATATCGGCTTATGCGGAAAAGACTACTGCTTCACCCGATGTATATAACCAATGTGTTGAACAAACCATCGAAAAACTGGCTTTAGGCAACATCAACAATGCCGTGGCTGAATCATGTAGTAACCAGAGCAGAGCATATTATGAAAAAGAAATTGTCAAAGTTCTCGATCAGATCAAAAAACAGAGTCAGATAAACCATCAGCCAGAACGTTATAACGACATCATGAAATCACAACGCTTATGGAAAGCTTATGTTGATCAGGAGTGCCAAAATGCTGGAAGTTATATTGGTTCACCCATGTATACGTTTTGTCCAATGCAAGAATATGGAAAAAGACTTGATCAATTGACTGAATATGCCCAGTGAAAAATCAGTAGATGAGAAATATCAGCGAAAAATTTATCCATTTAAGATAGATAATAAATATATCTTATAACCACAACATCGTATAATTCACACTTTAAACCGTGTTAAAGCGCAGGACTGTCGTGTTTCATACGCAACTTGAATGGTTAAATACCTTAAAACCCAATTTTAAAGTTTTACCGCTAAAAGATCGTTTAGTCTGTGGTGTTGGTGCACTGCTTGGATTAGCAGTGTCATCATTGATCAGTTGGTATGTACTCGGTGGATTTAATGCATGGTATATCGCACCGATGGGCGCGTCCTCGGTATTGCTTTTTGCTGTACCCGCAAGCCCTTTAGCACAACCTTGGAATATGGTGGTGGGGAATACCATCGCAGGTTTAGTCGGCGTGACGTGTGCCATCTTTATTTCCAATCCAACCGAGGCATTTAGTGTTGCTGTTGCATTGTCGATATTTTTGATGATGAGCACAGATTCATTGCATCCGCCAAGTGGTGCGGTGGCGATTACTGCCGTATTGGGTGGTGCATCTATTCACCAGTTGGGTTATCAATTTATCTTTTACCCAGTATTACTCAATTCAGTCTTGCTGCTAGTGATTGCGATCATTTTTAATCGTATATTGGGAAAGCAATATCCACAAGTTGCACAGCTTAATACACGTTCTAAGGATCCAACCCCGACACAGAAAGTCACCATTCAACCGCAAGATATTCAAGATGTGTTAGAGCAACAGACACAGCTTTTAGATATTAGTGAATATGATTTACAGAAAATCATTTTAGAAGCACAAGAAAAGGCCAATGCAAGGGCAGTACATCAATATCTTTGCCAAGATATTATGAGCAAAGATGTGCTGAGCTTGGATGAGCAAGATGATATTCACCAAGCTTTAGATAAGTTTAAACATGTGAATTTGATGAGTTTGCCCGTGCTCAATGCTGATCGGGAATTGGTTGGTACATTGGCATTGTATGAAATTGTAGAGTGGTTTAAACGCGCTGCCGATGCGCGTGCCCCTTGGGAACATTTGGTCAAACAAATTATGAATCGACAAGTGGTCACTGTACAGCCAACACAACCGATTCAAGACTTAGTGCCTTATTTCGTTGAACGCTCTTTTAATTATATCCCTGTGGTTGATCATCAAAAAATGGTCGGGATCATTAGTCGCGCAGATATGATTGCAGCATTACAGCAACAACTCAATAATTCACAATGATACTGTTTCAAAATAGAACCGTTTAAAAATAAAACCGTTTAAAAATAAAACCGTTTAAAAATAAAACCGTTTAAAAATGATGCGGTATAAAAAAAGCTACAGCAGTTTGGGGGAACTGTTGTAGCTGAAAAGGGTTATATCTTTAAATCGAAGTCAATTAATGGGTTTTCTCTTCATAAATCGTTCGTACAGGGCGTTCATAGCTTTGTGGTTCATTTAGCTGCAATTTTTGTTTTGGCATAATTAACCAAAGCACCAAATACACTAAGATACCTGGGAAAGCTGCGCTCAAACATGAAACAATCACGAAAATAATTCGTAGTAATGTGACATTCCAACCAAAACGTTCAGCAATACCGCCCATTACACCGGCGATCATATTGTGTCGGCTTGAACGATATAAACCAGAATTGGCCATTTAAATCTCCTTAAAGTTATTCATCATCATTCATGATTAAAAAATTAAAAATGAATTCATATAAGTAAATAGTGGCGTTTCTGTTTGATTCTTCAAGTGAATCACCAATTAAAATTGTTAAGACTGTGTAACAACGCCAGTTAAATCATTCAAAATAATGTAAAAAGTGTCCAATCCGATCTAGGTGGCGGTGGTGATAAATATGTTTTTTATACTTTTGTAAAAAATACAGCGTTAAGATTTCGAGAAACGGCACAACGCAATAAGATATAGATATACACATTGATTTTTGATGTGTCTGGCACGGTGCAATTGGGTTATTTGGATTTATGTATTTAACTTTTCATAAAGTAATTTTTTTTAGAATTTTAGGCATCAGTATTTGTACAGTACTGAGTGCTTGCGATTCCTCAAAATCAAATGATAAACAACAAGGTGCATCTGACACACAAAATTCATCCAGCGAACTTGCTTTGCAACAAACGCCACCACGTGCCAATGCAAGTGAAGGGAAAAAACTGACCGATCTCGCGGGTCAAGCCACCTTGCCTGCAATGGTAGAAATGAAAGGGCAAGGCCAGCAAAGTGACGTGGTTTCCACAAAAGCTGAGGAATTTGTAGGACGTTATCATGTACAAATGAGTTGTGAAGATCCGTTTGCCAAGTGCGACAAAGGCAGTGCGGAGTTTATTATTAACTTACTTCCAGACGGTACTGCACATCGTACCTTTGTGTATATGGGAAAAATGACCTATGAAAATAGTGATATAAAACCGAACCGTGGCTATCAAAAAAATACTTGGGCCTATGACGAAGTAAATCATGAAATTGTGATTAATCGAATTGAAGGTATTCAGTTCTATTACAACGTGGATGCACAAAATGATTTGGTGATGGATATTGATAAAATAGTCAATGGCACTGAAGAAAATCGACTTTATTTTAGTCAACACCATACCGCACCAACAAAAGCCTATGTGTTAAAGAAATTTGATAATTAAAAAGCGAAACAATCGAATAAGCGCATTTGAATAATAACGCTGTTTTGATCAAGACATATGTTGATTTAAACAATCTGGTGGGGCTTTAGGGTGTCACCCACCAGAATGACACATTTAAAATTTAAAGTTTTGAAATGAATGATCATCTCAGAAAAGCATTTTTAAATTGAACAAATCTTCGAAAATCAGAGAGTAGTTAAACATTGTGTATCGTTTAAAAATGCAATATTAAAACGCTTTGGTTAAACTAAAAATTGCACCGTTTGCGACTGTACGTTTTTCACTTTTAGAGAGCTGATCGGTATTCAAATTGGTACCAACCGCAGATAACTCCGCAGTTAAACCTTCAAGTGTTTTAAATTGATAATTCACCCCAAGCTTCCAATCGATGTAATTGTCGGCATCAACATCAATCAATGCACCTTTATCTTGGATGATGGAATAACCAATACTTGACGTCAGACCAAAACCTGTTTCAGCCAATGGTACTGAATAGCCTAGGGTGAAGTTCCATGCATCACCTGCAAATCCAATATAGTCATCACTATAATTAATATTGGTGAGGAGGCTATCTTTACCCAAAAAGATATCATTAAAGGTTAAACGTGCAGAAAACTCATGCCATGCCCAATCCGACCAACCTGGATAGCTAAATCGGTTATAGCTTAAATCTAGTGTTGGCTTAACTTTTTCAGACCAATTTAATGCCGTGTTATAGCCAATATATGAGGTAAACTCAAAATGTGGTGATGTTGAACCACCGAAGTCCGTATTGGCCGCAAAGATTCCGCCGTATAAACCAGAATCATGTGACAGTACAAAGGTCCCTTGTACTGCAGGATCATTACGAGATTGGGATAGACCACGGAAACGGTAGTCCGTTGTCAGTGCAGCAGAACCACTTAAGCTAAGACCTGATGAATGTCCCGTTTCTGTGGCCACAGCAGAATGAGTCGCCATTGTTGTCAGCATTACCGATAAAATTACTGGTTTAATCATATTGATTTCCTTTTCGTAAAAATTTGGATTATTCCAAAATCCTTTTTTATGTCGATCAACAACACATTTTTGTTTTTGTTATCTTAAGTAGTGATGTTATAAAGAGATAATAGAATATTCAGAACACATGCCTCAAAAAATCTGAATCGCTTGGGTATAACGATGACTTTTATCCAATTGAGTTAAATTTTTTTAATGATTATTTATGTAATTATTTTTTAATAAAAAATTCTTTTGAACGATACATTACTTTTTTAACCCTAGATCAATGATCTTCTTTTCACTCATCGTTTTATTCAATTCAAGTGGTACTCAAGCTGGTGTATAGGTCGATATTGAATATCGAACAAATACAGGCCTGAGATAATTTTTTCTTTAATTTGTTCGTGATTATTCTGGCCTCAATATTTTTAACATATTAGATGGTCTTTATTTGAAATTTTAAGGTGATTTCGCAAATGATTTTGATCTCTTTGCGATGGAGTAACTATGCTATTCAGTCCTTTTTAGTCTTACTTTAAAAAAACTAAAGGCTTGATACTGAATATAAAAATTTAAGCTGATCCTAAGATTGGTTATAACTTTTTTATTTATGGAATGGATTCCTATGTCTATCACAACTATGGAAAGTAGTACGATTCAGGCAATTCCTGAAAATCAACGTCACGGTAACGCACGCGATCTATTTACGATCTGGTTTGGCTCAAACATTATGTTGTTGACTATGTTTACCGGCTCATTGGCAGTTACAGTTTTTAATCTGAGTTTCTTTTCCGCCTTAATGGCATTGGTTTTAGGCAATCTTGTTGGTGCGATTTTTGTCGCACTGCATTCTGCGCAAGGCCCACAACTTGCAGTGCCGCAAATGATTCAGACACGCGGGCAATTTGGTTTCTATGGGGCTTTGCTTGTTGTTGGCGTCGTGGTGATTATGTACTTGGGTTTTTATGCATCCAATTTGGTGGTTGGTGGTGAAGCGCTACATACAATTTATCAGCCGATTTCCAAGGTACAAGGCATTACGATTATTGCGATTGGGAGTCTGATTGCAGTTATTTTTGGTTATAAACTCATTCATAAATACACCCAAATCCTTGCGGTACTTTCAGGTTTAATGCTGCTTGCTGCTTTTATTCGTGTATTTAGTTCGCAATACTTCCCCCAAGATTTCTTTCAGCTGGGAACGTTTTCAAGCATTGGCTTTATGGGAACCTTATCCATTGCCGCATTATGGCAGTTGGCTTATGCCCCGTATGTATCAGATTATTCCCGCTATTTGCCTAAAGCGACTGGGGCAAAAACTGCATTTTGGGCAAGCTATTGGGGCTGTTCACTCGGCTCACTGATTTCAATGATCTTGGGCTTAACCGTTGCTCGTGCCTATAGTGGTGACTTTATTCAAGGCTTAATTCACTTAACCGGCTCCGGTCTATTCAGTACCGCTTTGATTATCGTCTTTTCTCTCGGGATTGCTGCCACAAACTCAATGAATTTGTACTGTGGTACTTTATCGAGCATCACTATTCTACAAACGATTTTTCACCGTTGGTCACCGCGAGTGCTTGCCAGAACTATAGTGGCATTAAGCTTATTTAGTGTGGCGATGTTCTTATCTGTTTCAAGTTCGGACAGTTTTGTCGAGAGTTATGTCAATTTTATTCTCTTGCTCATGTGTGTACTGATTCCATGGACAGCCATCAACCTCATCGATTATTACTTTATCCATCATACTGAATATGATGTGCCATCTTTCTTTAAACCGGATGGTGGGATTTATGGTTACTTCAATTGGCCTGCATTAATCTGTTATGTGATTGGGATTTTGATTCAGATTCCATTTTTATCTACACCGCTGTATGTTGGTCCGCTTGCTAAATTATTGGGTGAAGTGGATATCTCATGGGCGGTTGGTTTACTGGTGGTTAGCCCATTGTATTATGTTGTGGCAATGTTATATAAACGCACATTACCTGAAATAGACAATCAACAATTACAGCAACATAGCTATGATTATGTCATCGTTGGCGCGGGTTCGGCGGGGAGTGTGATTGCCAATCGACTAAGTGAAGACCCAAATACCCGTGTCTGTTTGATTGAAGCAGGTGCTGCTGATAATTCGCCACGTATTCAGATTCCAGCAGGAACGATCACGTTATATAAGAGTAAAAAATACAGCTGGAATTTCTTTTCTACCCCACAGAAACGTTTGAATAATCGTCAAATCCATACCCCACGTGGCAAAATGGTCGGCGGTTCAAGTTCAATGAACAGTATGATTTATATTCGCGGAAATGCCTCTGATTATGATAATTGGGAAGCGAAAGGTTGTGCTGGATGGGGCTGGAAAGAGGTTTTACCCTTCTTTAAACGCTCTGAAAAAAATGTCATTCAGCAAGACTTGGCTTTTCATGGTGTTGAGGGCGAGTTATTTGTTGATCATCCGAAAGATCCGAACCCATTATCTAAACTCTTTATCCAAGCTGCCGCTTTACTCAATCTAAAAGAAAATCAAGACTTTAATGCTGCATCAAGTGAAGGTGTGGGGATATATGATGTGACTCAACGTGATGGTCAGCGTCTATCCAGCTTTAAAGCATTCGTTCAGCCAATATTGACACGTTCAAACCTTACAGTGGTGACTGAATGCGAGGTTGAGCGTATTCATCATAGTGAGGGGCAAGTACACTCGATTCATGTGCAGCGACAAGGACAAAATTTTGATATCAGGATCAATAAAGAGTTAATCCTCTCTGCTGGTGCTTTTGTTTCGCCGTTATTATTGATGAAATCTGGTATTGGTCCGAAATCTGAGCTGGAACAGGCCGGTATTGAATGTAAGGTTGATTTACCTGGGGTGGGTAAAAACTTGCAAGAGCATATTGATGGTTTGGTGACGGTTAGAACAAATAGTTCAAAAACACTGGGTTTTTCTGTTGGGGCTTTGGCATCTATACTGCCCGCACCATTCCAGTATGCACTCAAAAGAAAAGGCTGGTTGACCACCAACTATGTAGAAGCAGGAGGCTTTGCAAAAACACCACTGGCAACAGATTTACCAGATGTACAATTCCACTTTGTTCCGGGGTATCGGAGTCATCGTGGTCGCTTGTTTGAATGGGGACATGGCTATGCAATCCACACCTGTGTTTTAAGACCCAAGAGCATTGGTGAAATACGTGTGAATGCCCAAAAGCAGATCGAGATTGATTATAACTTCCTTGAAAAAGAACAAGATATGCACGTGCTGATCGAAGGAATTAAACTGGCACAGCGTATTTTAAAACAAGATGTATTTAAGGCATTCAATGGTCAAGAAATCTTACCCGGACCTGATGTTAAAACTGATGCAGATTATCAAGCCTATGTTCGTGAATATGCTGCAACCGTATTTCATCCCGTGGGAACATGTAAGATGGGGATTGATGCAATGAGTGTGGTCGATCCAAAGCTTAAAGTCGTTGGTTTTAATAATCTGCGTATTGCTGATGCATCCATTATGCCTGATCTTGTGTCAGGCAATACCAATGCACCATGTATTATGATTGGCGAACGTGCCGCAGATTTTATCCTTCAACAACAATAACCCACTGGGTAAATTCCCGCTGATTGTTTTAATTGAGTGGTTATACGCATAATTAAACCGTGCGCAATCTTGGTTATTGGGTACGGTTTTATATTGTTTGGGAGGGGGAATACGATGACTCGTCAAGCAGGAGAATATTATTTTGCTAGCGATGATTTGGCATTTACTCGTTCGACAAGAAGAATAAAAGCTTTTTAGCTATTCAGTTCGGTCGTGTCATCTGATTGTGATTGTTGGCTTGGTTGTTTTGAGCTAAAACCGTTGACTAAGATCTCAGTCGATATTTGAGTATTGATGCTTCGTCATCATTGAATGATAAAACAATCCGTTTGATTAGGGCGTGCAGCTATCAGAAAAATAATTCAACTGAACTTATTTAAAGGGGTGGTAAATGACTTAAAAATCTGGTGGGTTGTGTGGGGTTCGAACCCACGACCAATAGATTAAGAGTCTACTGCTCTACCAACTGAGCTAACAACCCTGAACTTGTTTAAAACATGATTAAACCAGAACAAAAGATGAAGCAAAATTTCGAGAATGGCGAAGCATCTAAAAAGATGTTTGGTCTTGGTCGGAACGTTTGCAGGTTTCGTTTCTATTGTAGTACTTTAACTGTATAGAAAGAAGCCCTAAGAAAGAATGGTGGGTCGTCCGCGATTCGAACGCGGGACCAACGGATTAAAAGTCCGCTGCTCTACCAGCTGAGCTAACGACCCTGAGCGAGATGTGTAAAGCGCGCTGCTTTACCCGATATCAGTGAAAATCGAGAATTTTCTATCGGTATCTATTTACAGGTTGAAACATGAAGATGGTGGGTCGTCCGCGATTCGAACGCGGGACCAACGGATTAAAAGTCCGCTGCTCTACCAGCTGAGCTAACGACCCTGAGCAAGGATGTATAAAGCGATGCTTTACACGATATTTGTGAAAATTGAGAATTTTCTATCGCTATCCATTTACAGGTCAAAACAATTAAGTGGTGGGTCGTCCGCGATTCGAACGCGGGACCAACGGATTAAAAGTCCGCTGCTCTACCAGCTGAGCTAACGACCCTGAACCTTCATCCAAGCTAGGCTTGAATGTGTAGTGCAAGAAAACTAAAAAGTTTTTAAACACCACTTTGTTTTGATGGAGCGTATTTTAGCAAGATATTGATAGAGCGCAAGTAAAAATTAAGAAAGTTTGCAACGTTCGGTTATAAATAACACAAAATGGACTAAAAAAGCCCTGAAATCAGGGCTTTTAGCTTTAGAAGCGGTATTTATAAGCTTCAATATTGGCAAAAACTTCCGCAGTGACATCACAATAGGCATTGGCACTTGGCAGTAAAACCAATAAACGATCAGAGGTTTTTTCAGGATTAAAGGCTTGTTCCTTTAATTTATTTTTCTGATATTTAAATGTACCCGTCGTTTCTACAATTTGTTGGATACGTAAAAATACCGGAACAGCATAGGCTGGCAAGTTCTTTTTAAACTCTGCTGCAAGCTGGCTTAGATCTTGTTCAGTCAGTTCTTCCCCATCATGTAAAGTAATGGCAGCCATACCTGCTCGACCATTGGTATTTGGAATTTCAACGCCGTAAACCACAGCTTCTGTGATTTTAGGGTATTCACTACAAATATTTTCAACTTCGGTGGTTGAAACATTTTCACCTTTCCAGCGGAAAGTATCACCAAGGCGATCGACAAATTGAGCATGTCGGAAACCAATATCACGAACCAAGTCACCAGTAATAAAGTAAGAATCGCCTTTTTTAAAGACATTTTTCATGATCACTGACTTGTTCTTTTCTGGGTCTGTATAGCCATCAAAAGGGGAGCGCTTGGTGATTTTACCAATCAATAAGCCCACTTCACCTTTTTTGACCTTTTGACATGCACCATGACTGTCACGGATTGCTTCATTTTTTTCTTTATCGAACTGGACGATGGCATAAGGTGTAGGTGAGAAGCCAACAGTATTGTTAAAATTAAAAACATTACTGAAGCCTACATTTCCTTCACTAGAGGCATAAAGTTCTAAAATTTCTTCGATACCAAAGCGTTCTTTAAACTTGCCCCAAATATTTGGACGCATACCATTACCGATCATTTTGGTGACACGGTGCGTATGATCAAGTTCTGAAGCAGGTGCATCCATAAGGTAGCGGCAAAGTTCACCGACATAACCAATGGCTGACGCATTAAACTTTTTGACATCAGACCAGAATGCAGAGGTAGAGAATTTACGACGGATTGCCAAGGCTGAACCGCCTGCAATTGCGCCACACCAGCACACCACCATACCTGTTGCATGGTAAAGCGGTAAAGTGCAGTACATCACATCATCTTCACCTAAGTTTAAGACATGACCATATGTTCCATATGCCAAGGTCCAACGACTGTTGGTAAAGACCACAGCTTTAGGTAAACCTGTTGTGCCAGAGGTATAGATATAAAACAAGCCATCTTTCCCTTTGACACTTTGTGTGGTCGAAGGATTGAATTTTGGAAATTGTTGAATTTTTTCAGCAAGATTGATAAAGCCTTGAGGTGCTGTACCCGGGTCTTGCGTTGTATTTTGATCTGCAAACCAATGGATGCGGTCTTGAGCAATGTTTAAGTCTTGACGAATCTCATCTACAGCAGCATGGCATTCTTCACCGACGATTACCGCAACAGGATTGACCAAATTGATACTATGCGTCAGGACTTTACCTGTCTGTGAGGTATTGACTAAAGCTGTTGTTACGCCAATTTTTGCAAGTGCAATCACGGTCGCAATCAACTCAGGACGATTTTCGATCATCACGGTGATCGCATCGCCTTTTTTTATGCCAATAGAAAGATAAAAGTGTGCAATTTGATTGGCCCAGTTATTCAGTTCTTTATAACTATAGCGTTGATCTTCAAATAATAACGCATCACCATAAGGATTGCGTTTTACAGCACGTTCAAAAGCAAGACCTAGCCCAGCAGGCGTATTGGGTGTTCTGATATAAGCTTGTTTAAGTCCAGTCAGGATATTGGGAAGCTTATTGATGAGCTGTGGTAAGCGCTCTGCGACATCAGTAAATCCGATGAGATCGGCCTGTGTTGTTTGACTCATATCAATCCTATTTATTTTTCGTAATCCAATACAATTTTTAGAGTGTCATTGACTCACATTACATTTGTCTTTTTAATCGTATAAGACTAGTGCAATCAACCTAATCTGACAAATGTCCTGATAATCTCTTCAAAATAGCAAAAAAACCTAGCCATCGAAATGACTAGGTTCTCTTTAATCGCTACATTTTAAGCAAATTTTTAAAAATTACTCATCCGCTGGCGGTGTCGCTTTTTTTGGCGGGCGGCCACGAGGGCGACGAGGGCGGGCAGGTTTTTCATCTGTTGCCACATTGTCTGCCTTTTGGGCATCTTCATCTACAGCAGCTTCAGCAGTCGTATCTAAAGCAAGCGATTGTTGTGGCTTTTTCGCCTTTTCAGTTGCAACAACTGCTTTCTCAGCTGACTTAGCAGGGGCTGCTTTAACCACTTGAACTTCCGCAGGTGCTGTTTCAACTGTCGTTTCTACAGGTGTTTCAGCTTGCACTTCTTCTGCTTGAGTAACCACAGGTGCTGCTTCAACTGGACTTGCTTGAGTCTCAGTTTTCACTTCTTCTGGTTGTTGCTCAAGTTCAGCTTGATGCTCTTGCTTTGCTTGTACAGCCGCTTGTTTTGCTAAACGACGACGTTCACGAGGATCATTCGCTACACGGCGATCATTCTCAGGCTTCGGTGGCGTTAAGTCTAAAACATCAGCAGGTTGTGCTTCTGGTGCTGCTTTAGAGATAGCAACATCGCGTGTTACAGGCTGCTTGCTTTGTACATCGGTCTTTTCTACCACAGTTAAGGTCGCTGAATATTCTTCAGTAAACTTAACCAAAGCGCGATTGAATGTTGGAATTAATCCAAACTGTTCAATCAGTACCGCACAATCATCACCATAGACATGACGAATCAACGTTCCCACTGTGTACTGATTTAATGTCGGTACTTGAGATGGTGCGATTTTAGGCGTTGCCGCTTTTGCTTGAGCAGCGTCACGTTGTTGACGGCGTTTTTGGCGCGGGTCATTGCTGGCACGTTGCACAGGCTGTTCTGCTTGAACCTCTGCTGCTGCAGGTGCTTTTGCTTCAGTCGTTACAGCCTGACTTTCTACAGCCGGTGCAGTAGCTGGTTGAGCGTATACAGTGCGAGGTGCTTTAGCAACAGTTTCAGCTTTTTCATTGCGATCATGACGCTTCGGCTTGTTGCTTGCTGGCGCAGCAACTTGTTGCGGGTTTAATGCCACAATTTCACTTTGAGCTTGATCAAGATTAACCACTAAAGCTGTTTCAAGTGCTGCATGCTTCGGGGTGTCAATGAGTTCAACCTTAGGTTGTTTCTCTTGAGGTTGATTATGCTCTACAGGCGCATTGTTGTTTGGCGCTTGTTGTTGCTCATCATTAAACACGCTGCTATCGCGATGACGATTTGGGCGGTTTGGACGTTGCTGATGGTTACGATCACGACGTGGAACAGCTTGTTCAGCATGGTTCGCTTCAGCATTTTGATCATGCTGTTGACGTGGCTGCTTTTGCTGACGACGTTGATCACGTTGTTCCTGACGCTGTTCTTGGCGTTGCTCTTGACGAGGCACCTGAACCACTTCTTCAATCACTTGATGTTGATCAGTGTTTTGTTCGCGTGACTCTTTGTGCTTGTTGCGATTTTTGTTTTTATTGTTGTTACGCGGAGCTCGTTCTTCTTTCTCACCCTGTTTTTCATATTCACGCGGTTCTTGTTTTTGAACAGGTGCATGTGAAAGATAAGCATTGGTTTCAGCAACAACTTGAGCTTCAATTGCAGCTGGCGCGCTATTGCTATTCACTTGGCCAAATTGACCACGGCTTACAGCACCACCGTTAATCATTTGTTCAATGGCTGCAGCTGCATTGTTTGCAGTACGTGATTGGTCAACAGTTGCTGCTTGTTTTTGTACAAACAGATTTTCTAACCAAGCACATGGGCTAGAAGCTGGTTGAGCAACTTGTGCTTGAACCGCTTGCTGAGCTTTTTGAGCTTGAGCAGGTTGTTGCTTTCTGTTTTGCTTATTGTTTTGTGCTTGAGCTGGCGCAGCATTGTGTTGCGTTTGCTCTTCTTCTAAATGCCACTCAGATGACTCATAGCCCAATTCTTTTTCGCTTGAACGGGTAGCTTCAGTACGTTCATAGCTAGTTGGCGCAAAACCTTCTGGGTTATATGAGATTTCGTAATGTGGCGTTTCTAAATGTGGATGTGGCAGTACAGTAACACGCACATTTGACGTTTGTTCTAAGTAAACCAAACTGTGGCGCTTTTCATTCAATAAGAATGCTGCAATTTCAACAGGCACTTCAACTTGAACTTCACCTTGACGTTCACGTAATGCAATCTCTTCAACTTTACGCATAATTGAAAGAGAAAGAGAACGTAGATCACGTACCATACCTGTGCCATGACAGCGAGGGCATACATAACCTGTAGCTTCTTCAAGAGATGGGCGTAAGCGTTGACGGCTCATTTCCATTAAACCAAAACGTGACAATTGACCGAACTGGATGCGGGCACGGTCACTTTGCGTCGCTTCACGAAGTTTAGCTTCAACCATACGTTGGTTGCGTTCTTTGGTCATATCAATAAAGTCGATCACCACCAAACCACCAATATCACGTAAACGTAATTGGCGAGCAATTTCTTCAGCTGCTTCTAAGTTGGTGCTGAGCGCAGTTTCTTCTACATCATGTCCACGTGTTGATTTCGCCGAGTTGATGTCGATTGAAACCAGTGCTTCAGTTTGGTCGATTACAATTGAACCGCCTGAAGGAAGTTTAACTTCACGTTCATAAGCTGTTTGAATTTGACTTTCAATACCAAAATGCGCGAATAACGGTTCATTTAACGTATAGGTTTTTAACTTATCCAATTGATTTGGCATTAC
Organism: Acinetobacter sp. NyZ410; assembly: GCF_022828975.1. NCBI lineage: Bacteria > Pseudomonadati > Pseudomonadota > Gammaproteobacteria > Moraxellales > Moraxellaceae > Acinetobacter > Acinetobacter sp. NyZ410. Next base: position 444,189 of record NZ_CP094620.1, read on the forward strand.
CGCTTTAACAAAGTTATAGGCTTCGTTATAGGCTTGCTCTGAGTCAATTAAAATTTCTGCAACATCATCACGTAAATAGTCACGGATAGCACGCGTCACCACACCAGCTTCTTGATGAACAAGCATTGGTGATGGACCAGAGTTTGCTGTGCCTTGGATTTGTGCCCACAGGTCTAACAAATGTTGAAGATCAAGTTGCAGTTCTTCTTGTGAACGGCCAATCCCTGCTGTACGAACGATTACGCTCATACCACGAGGGGTATTTAATGACGCCAACATTTCTTTGAGTTCTTCACGAACTGAACCTGAAATTTGACGACTAATACCACCGCCTTTCGGGTTGTTCGGCATCAAGACTAAATAGCGACCAGCAAGGGAAATATAAGTTGAAAGTGCAGCGCCTTTGTTGCCACGCTCTTCTTTTTCAACTTGAACCAAAAGTTCAGTGCCTTCAGTGATGAGTTCACGAATATTTGATGTTTGGCGAGGGTCTGCCTTGTAGTAAGTATTGGCAATTTCGCGCATCGACAAGAAACCTTGACGACCCGCACCATACTCTACAAATACAGCTTCTAAAGAAGGCTCTACGCGAGTGACATGGCCTTTATAGATATTGGCTTTCTTTTGTTCACGTGTACGGTTTTCTAAATCGAAATCGTAAAGACGGTGACCAGTGATGAGTGCAACGCGAACTTCTTCGGCATGTGTTGCATTAATCAACATACGTTTCATGGGTGTAACACCTAATAGTGATTCACACCAACAACTCGCTATCTTTTTTAAGTGAAGCGAACATCTAAAATATTGGATCAATGCTCAAATCACGGATACATCCAATATGATCTGAGTAATTTACCCACTTGTTTTGAGCAAGGTTGGGTTTGATGCCTGTATTGATGCTGCAATACTTCTTTAATCTTTGCACGATTAAAGTTTTGAGCTCTTCACTGGCACTTAAGTGGTGCATTGGATGACTGATTTGATTCGTCTTTCACTATCACATTGCTCGAAGAGCATCTCAACTTTTGTGAGAGCGTCTTGATACGGAATTATCATCGTACCTTTACAAATTGTGCAGTTCCAATGCCTCAAACACTTATGTCCTGAATAACACTCTACAGCGACTTGCCTGATGTGTATCAGTTTATGTTTAAAAACCAACGTCTGGGTTGGCGACATATATTTTTAAACAAACTGATTTCTGTACTTTAAGTACAATTAAACGCAACAGTTTGTCTTTTTGCCGATATAATAAAGCCTTCGGCGTCGGCATATTCTTTTGGGACCTTTCCGCATCTGTCGTGAATTTTATCGTTTGTGTCACGCTTTCATTTTTAAAAAAGGGTGGCACTAAATTTCACTTACGGTGGTATCCGTGCGCTGACTATAGCAAACCTTGAATCATCTGCCTATGGGCTATATGCTTATTTTGTATGAAAAGCATAGTCTAAATGATCAGTTTTTAATCAAATTTTAGTTTTTTATTGGATCACCTAACTGTATGAATTCTACGCAACAATGGCAAAATGTAACTTGGTTTGAAGTAGACGAGCATCAAGAAGGCCAGCGCATCGATAATTTCTTATTTACTCGCCTGAAAGGTGTGCCGAAAAGCCGTATTTATCGTTTAATTCGTGAAGGTCAAGTGCGCGTCAATAAAAAGCGTATAAAAGCAGAAACTAAGCTAGCGATTGGCGATCAAATCCGTGTTGCACCTATTCGCTTTGAGCAAAAAGACGAAACTGATGCACCTGTATCCGATAAGGTTGCACAAAGCTTACTCAGCCGTGTGGTGTATGAGGATGAAGGTTTATTGGTGGTCAACAAGCCGTCTGGAATTGCCGTACATGGTGGAAGCGGTGTGGCATATGGCTTAATTGAAGGCTTACGCGCGGCAACAGGTAAAAAATATTTGGAATTGATTCATCGTATTGACCGCGATACTTCGGGTCTGGTGATGGTGAGTAAAAAACGCAGCACATTGAAGGCGCTACAAGACATGTTGCGTGAGCATAAAATTAAAAAAACCTATGCTGCGATTGTTAAAGGTCAAGTGAGTTTAGATCAACAGTTGATTAATCAACCTTTATTGCGCTATGAACTGTCCAATGGTGAACGTCGTGTACGTGTCTCAGAAGAAGGTAAAGAATCTAAGACACAATGGAAAGTTGCCGAGCGCTTTATGCATGCGACACTGGTCTATGCTTCTCCACTGTCAGGCCGTACCCATCAAATTCGTGTGCATGGTTTAAGTATTGGTCATCCTTTAGTGGGTGACGATAAGTATGGTCATGAAACAGAGTATCGTGGCCCCAAAGCTCGTCGATTGAGCCTACATGCAATGCGCCTTGAAATTCCTGGTTATCCTGTGATCGAAGCGCCTTTACCTGAAGATATGCAAAGCTTGGTTGCGCAGTTAAGAGCACAAAAGAAAGATTGATTCGATCTCGCTGCTCACTTTATCTTTTACACACAGGGAACTTGTTTTATGAAAAGTTCCCTTTGTGTTTAAAAATGCGTTAGCTTGTCATGTAAAGGGCATAAGATCTAAACATTAGTCATGCGTAAACTGAGCAAATATTGGAAATAATTCATGCAAAAATCTGTAGAACTTATCATTTTTGATTGGGATGGCACTTTATTTGATTCAGTTGGGCAAATTGTGGCGAGTTTATTGGTTGCTGCAGAAGCCTTTGACCAACCGTTAACAGCTGATGCTGCGAAAAGTATTATTGGTTTGGGTTTACCTGAAGTTGCTCAAGTGTTATTTCCACAAGTTCCCGAGTTACACACTGAAATTTTGAAATGCTATGGCGATCATTATGTTGAGCATTCCAAAGATGATTTGTGGTTCGCTGGTGTCTCTGAAATGTTGCATGATTTAAAAAATCAAAATATCAAATTGGCAGTTGCAACAGGGAAGAGCCGTCGTGGTTTAGATCGTGTTTTGGCTCAGACCCAGAGTCAGGATTTATTTGAGATCACCCGTGCAGCGAGCGAAACCAAATCCAAACCAGATCCATTGATGTTGGCTGAAATTTTAGATTACACTGGAATTTCGGCGGAGCAAGCCATTATGGTGGGTGATACATCTTATGACTTAGAAATGGCACAGAACATTGCCATGCCACGTGTTGGGGTGAGTTATGGGGTACATGCGATTGATGTATTACAGCGTTTTAATCCGCTGACGATCGCGGATAACGTCGATCATTTACATCAGTTTTTAACTCAACAGCTCAAAACTACTGAAGTTGCTTAGATGCTGTTTTTACGCTGTTTGCAGATTGCCCTCAGCGTAAACTTAGATAAAACCAAAGAGATATAATAAGAAAATTGACCATGAGCCGTTCTATTCGATTACTCACTTTATTACAACTTTTACGTGAACAGCGTTATCCCATTACCGCGCAATGCTTAGCAGAACATTTGGAAATTAGTGTCCGAAGTGTTTATCGGGATATTGAAAGTTTACGTGACCAAGGTGTCAATATTGAGGGCAGTGCAGGCTTAGGATTTCAGCTGAAAGAAAACTTTTTACTGCCTCCGATGAGTTTGGATGAAACGGAAGTCGAAGCAGTGTTCTTGGCATTGCATTGGTTAAGGTCAGTGCCAGATCCAGCATTGAAAAATGCTGCACATTCAGTTTTGGCCAAACTCAATGCGGTATTGCCCAAGAATAAACAAGAACTGATTGATGAAACCATGCTTCGGTCTATCAACCATTGGCTTGTGGTTGACGAAAGAATTGTCGAACAAGTCCGTCTAGCTATTCGTTATCAGGTCAAGATTGAAGTGCATTATTTAGATGAAAAACAAAATATCTCTAGCCGTATGCTTTGGCCTTTTGTCTTAGGGTATTTCAATGACAAAATGTTGTTGGCTGCATGGTGTGAATTACGTGAGGATTTTCGAAATTTTCGTTTAGATCGGATTCAAAAATTAACTGTGACCGAAATCATTTACCCAGAGTTTAAACGCCATCTTTTTCAGGCATGGTGGCAAAAAGAGCTGCAAAAAAAATCCATGCTCAAAAGCTCCTGACAAAAACTGACACAGCCGCCCTTTATATTCAATACACCACTATAAAGGAATGGAAAAATGGGCTTAAAACTATATAGCAACGCGCAGTCTAGAGGTCTTGTTATTGAATGGCTACTGATTGAACTGGGTGCTGAATTTGAAAAAATTGAGTTGGCTTATCACACTGAAATGAAGTCGGAATCTTATCTAAAGATTAACCCATTTGGCAAAGTACCCACCTTAGTCGATGGCGATGTGGTGATTTACGAAATGCCTGCAATTTGTGCCTATTTGGCAGATAAGTTTTTTGATCAAGGACTTGCACCAGCATTGGATGATCCAAAACGTGGCTTGTATTTCCGTTGGTTATTCTTTGCTGCTGGACCGTGGGATGCAGCCACGACGGATCGCGCATTAAAAGTTGAGATTACCGACGAGCAAAAAATGCATATTGGCTATGGAAACTTTCAGGACACCTATACGGCTTTAATTCAGGGCTTGGAGCAGGCTCAACCTTATCTATGTGGTGAGCAATTTACGGTAGCCGATGTGTTTGTTGGTTCCATGCTATTTTGGCAATTGAAGATGGCAGAGATTGAAAGCCATCCTGCAATTGAAAAATATCTTAATTCAATCAAAAGCAGAAAAAACTTAAGAAATAATCAAGCACTTTTTAGCGACTAAATCATCAAGACGATGCAAACTTAGCATGATCTCGTGCTGGGTTTGCATTGAGGTTTTTTTAGTCACATTCAAGCGCAGAAAAATGATAAAAAACTTTGGAGATTGGTTTTTGGTGTTAATCCCTCTATTTTTTACTTCAGTTAAATAAAACCTGCGGCAACATTAATACAGATCGCCAAAATCGTCGTGTTAAATCCATACGCCAAAAGGATATGGAGAATATTTAAAACGCGCATCGAACGAGATGTAATCGATACATCTGCTGTTTGTGCAGAAGTACCAATGACATAACTAAAATATAAAAACTCAGGGTAAGTTGGTTTAGGTGTTTTTGGAAAGTCCAATCCACCATCCTGATGATTCTCCACTGCCAAATAAAAGTCATGTGCATAGTGAATAGCAAAAATAGTATGCATAAATAACCATGCAAAAATGATGGTTAAAATTGCTAAGGCGATATGTCCTGCTTTAACTCCAGTCACATCGGGCAAATGTGCCAATTCAATAATAATGGCAATAAAACACATGATGAGTGAGAGCACAACCAACAGCAAAATGATCCATTTGCTGGCATCCTGCTGCTGAGCACGCTTTAAAATATGCGCTTGATTGGTTGCCCAAAGCATTTTTATGGTCAGGATTAAGTAGACCAGAGTGGCAATATTCCAGCTGAATAATAAATTGGTTGACCACTGCCAATTTGTACTCAAAGACATCCCCATATACACAACTGCTGTAAGGAGAAAACTAATAAAGAAATATGGACGAGACAGAATACCTGATCGAAGTTGGTGAAATGCACGTCCTACCATGATGAACACCGCCTGAATTAAAAATTGATGGATATTTAAGCAAATAAAATGAGCATTAAATTCGATTGGTTTAAGTCGTCATATTAAAAAATAAGCTTACGCTCTATGTCTTGTCGCAGCGGTCTTATTCTTGCTCTAAACGATTGATATCCAGATAAAATACCTTGGTTAATAGTTCAATGAATTTTTGTATTGCAACAGAGCCAGCACTTTTTCGATAACTTACATACAAGTCTAGATAGGGAAGCTCAATCTCTAAAGGTCGAATAACAGTGTTATTGTTGATTAATGGCGCAATATAACTTGGCAAAATTGTACAGCCTAAGCCCGCTCCAACTGAGTTAATATTCAATGAAATATTGTCAGCTTTTTGGACGATATTCAATTCAATATGATTGTGTTTGGCAAACTCTAAAATGGTGTTGTGCAAAGTCGTGGATTGTTCTTCAGCAGGAATTATAAAATCGATCCCATTGAGCGCTTTAACAGGGATACGTTCATACTTGGCTAAAGGGTGATCTTTGGGTAAAACAAAAATTAACGGCTCACGGAGCACAAATTTACTTTCGATTTCATCATTATGAAAATTGTGCCTGCTAAAGCTGATATCTAGCTCACCCTTTTTCAATGCGCGCATTTGTTCAAGGTTATTTAAGCTCAATAACTCAATTTTTAGCTCAGGATTTTGTACCCTTAAATTCGGTAAGATATAAGGGAAAATCTTTATTTCGGCCACGGGTACAAACCCAATTCTTAACAATAGCTGTCTGGCTTTGGAGACCTGTCTTGCCATAGCAACAGCCTTATCGGCTTGTGCTAAAGTTAAGCGTGCTTGCTCCAGAAAAACAGCACCTTCTTCAGTAAGTTCAACTTTACGCTTGGTCCGATTTAACAGCCGAACACCGACATCTTCTTCAAGATCTTTGATCTGCTGGCTGAGTGAGGGTTGTGCTGTATAAAGTCTCAATGCTGCTTTGCTAAAGTTGAGTTCTTCAGCCACAGTAATGAAGTATCTCAGATGTCGTAATTCCATATAACGCGTCCAAAGAATAATCCAAAAAATGTCTTACTAAGATTTTTAAAGAGTATAATCTATAAACAACTGTCAGGTGAAGACGATTATAGTATTTAGAAAATAAATGAACTTTTCAAAATCATTGTTATTTTAATATAGAAAATAACATGGCGAATAATTGATAAAATATCTTAATTAAAACAAAAAATATTTCGCTAAGCCCTAGCCTAGAAGCCATCATCTGTACAAAGTTGCATCAATTTATCTACGGCCCTTACTTGTCATAAGCGTACTTTCAGGAATGGAAAAATTGATATCGATGTTTTAATTGATGTATCTCGTCATCAATCTATAGTGATCCAAATTTATATGAAGGAACACTTGAAAAGTGTTTGATTGCACTGGTTTAAGTTGTTGCAATCTGTCTGATAAACATGATCATGCTGAGGATTACTAAAACCGACTTGCAGATAGGGGGCAAGGTCGGTTTCGTCATCATGGATAGTCAGCTTGATCAGGGTGTTTATGATGATGTTTTTGATATCGCTCTATCTCAAAATACTTAGACGAAAGGCTTCTTTAGTTTCAAATGCAAAATTGGAAATGGATTACCTTCAGCATCAAGTTCCGAACGCGCAATTTGTTGGAAGTTATGTTTCTTATAAAACTCCAAAGCACGAATATTTTGTTCGTTGACATCTACCTCATGCGCACCTAACTCAAGGGCTTTTTGAATGAGCATGGAACCGATACCTTGATCAAAAAATTTAGGGTCAATAAATAACATTTCAATCTTTTGATAAGCCAGTCCCATAAACCCAACGATTTGACCTTCACGTTCCACATGAAACAACTGCACATGATCAAAATAATGATGCTGAATGATGAGCGTTTTAATTTGTAAGATATGCTGTTCGTTTAAAAAGTCATGAGTCGCGCGTACAGAAGCTTCCCAAATTTTTAATAATTGTGGATGAGACTGCGACGGAGTATTTAGAATATTGGTTAAATTGGGTTCCATAAAAGATTCACTCAATTGTGAAAAGCAACAAAAAATAAAGAAAAATCACAGATAGTTTCGCTAATATGAAGCAGGACAGATATAAAAATCAAATTGATGTATTTGATGATAAAAAACAGGACAATAAATGTCAGATTCCAACAAAATTGTTGTATATGCAGCACTTTTGGGCAATTTAGCCATTGCTCTGGTTAAGTTTGTTGCCGCTTATATTACAAATAGTTCGGCAATGCTCAGTGAGGCGGTCCATTCTGTCGTAGACACTTTAAATGAAATCTTATTGCTGTATGGTTTAAAAAAATCACAGCAGCCTGCAAATTATCATCACCCCTTTGGTTATGGGCGAGAGTTATATTTCTGGGCCTTTATTGTCGCATTGTTGGTTTTTGCTTTAGGTGCTGTGGTTTCAATTTATCAGGGTATTCAACATATTCGTCATCCAGAAGTTATACAATCCCCATTGGTCAACTATGTGGTACTCGGGTTTGCGCTGCTTTGTGAGGGCACTTCATGGTTTATTGCGTTGAAAACATTTAAAAAGACCAAAGGTCAAATGGGATATTTTGAAGCCTTTCGTCGCAGTAAAGATCCGACAACCTTTACAGTTTTATTTGAAGACTCAGCAGCTTTAATTGGCTTAATCATTGCATTGCTGGGAATATTTTGTGCCCAGCAGTTTGATTTACCCGTTTTAGATGGTGTGGCTTCGGTGCTGATTGGGGTTGTCTTAGCCATCTCAGCCCTGCTTTTGGCAAGGGAAACCAAAGGATTGTTGATGGGTGAAACAGCAGATCCAAAACTACGTCACAATGTACTGAAAATTGCTCAGGAAGATCCTGCCGTGTATTCAGCAAATGGCGTACTGACTGAACAAATGGGTGCACATCAGGTGATTGCTTCTTTAAGCTTAGAGTTTAAAGATAGTTTAACTTCAGATGATATCGAAGCCTGTGTGAACAGAATTGAAGCAAAGATTAAAAGTATTCATCCCGAAATCGTGGCATTATTCGTGAAGCCACAAACACAGCAAGTATGGCTTGAAAGAATGAAAGGGCGTTTAGAGTAATCATGTCGAAACAAGAGCCAATGGTCCGTCTTGAAGATACAACGGTACAAGACAACACAATGCAAAATAAGACTGTTCCATCTCAGCAAGTTCAACAATTGCATTATCGAATTGATACTGAAAATTGTCTGTCACATACATGGTATAAACCTGTATTTAGTGTGATTGGTTCAAATCAGCACAATGGTGAACGATTCTTTAATGAAGTACGTAAACCACAAGGGCGTAGCCGTTGGGATTTGATGAAATGGCTGGGTACCCGAAAATCATATACTTGGAATGTGGATACTCAAAAAGAATCATCAGAATTCTATGCGGCAAAACGTGTATTACCTCAGAATCGACCAGATGCTGATGAGCATGATTGGCAAATCTGGTTTGTGAGTCATGCGACTGTACTGGTTCAAATAGGTCCCTATAACTTCTTAACTGATCCTGTTTGGGCCGATTATGTTAGTCCGAAACATGGGCGTGGACCAAAACGTGTGATTCCTGCTGGAATTGCTTTAGAGCAATTGCCCGAGATTCATGCAGTTTTACTCAGTCATAATCACTATGACCATATGGATTTAGCCTCTTTAAGATGGCTACACAACAAATTTGCTATGCCAATCTATACAGGTTTGGGCAATGCTTGTTACTTGCCTAAAGAGTTCCATGTGATTGAGATGGACTGGTGGCAATCTGCATTATTTAAAAACTTAAAAATTATTTATACCCCTGCACAGCATGGTTCGGGTCGTGGTTTACGTGATCAGAATATTGCATTGTGGGGTGGTTTTTCTGTGGTATCGCAACATGGTCATTTCTTCTTTGCTGGCGATACAGGGTATTCACCGCATTTTAAAGAAATTCAAAAACGTTTAGGCTCACCGCGAATTGCGTTATTGCCAATCGGTGCGTATGAACCAAGAGCGTTAATGAAATATATGCACATGAATCCACAAGATGCTTTTCAGGCGCATTTAGATTTACAAGCCAAACGTTCTTTGGCAATTCATTACCGTACTTTCCAATTGACGGATGAAGCGCGGGAACAGCCTGAGCAGGATTTACAAAAGGCCATGAAGAATTCATCAAAAATGGTTAATCCATTCTACTGTATCCGTGAAGGTCGTAAATTGGTGGTGTAGTGGACCCTTATTGAGCCATAAAAATTGAGAGCACTAAAAATGATAAAAATCTTATCCAGTACTTTGTTGTTTTGTTTGGTGATGACTTCAGTCGCTGCAAAATCTATAGACCTAACTCAAGCGGCTAAGGCGGATTGTGTTTCAGACGAGCCATGTGCTGTTGTAGACGAATCTGCAGCAGTCGAAGATTTTGAACCTGAGGATTATACGAAAAGTATTAAGCCTTCAAATGAAAAATATGATTTGGAAACGGGTGATGAATGGAAATTAATTCATCAAAATTCAAATACTCAATTTTTTGAAAGTATCACCACAATATCTGATGGTAATCAACTTATTCAAGCTTGGGTTAAAAGTGTGAACCCAAAAAGACAATACACGATTAATTATTATCAAGTATTGTGTAAGGATCGGACATTTACACGACTTGAGCAGTTTAAAAGTCAGGACGATAAAAACTATAAACTGGTTAAAAAGGTCGAGCATTATCGTCAAACACAACCTTTTAGTCAGGCCGGTGAAATACTTCCAGTTTTGCAAAAGCTGTGTCAGGATTAGGGGGTATTTACCCAAACTAAAAAATAGTGTTGATTCCTGATTGAAAAATCAAGGGAGATGAATAATGAAAATAATCCAAACTTTATTGATGTTACTGGCATTATCCAGTACAGCTTTTGCTGAGACTCAAAATATACAAATTAATCAGAATAATTTTGAGTTGAAAACAGTGATGAATGAAGAAGAAGCAGACTTTTTGCGTAAAGATATTGAATTATATCGAAATAACCAAAAGCTGCTCACGCATACAATTTATTCAACCACGGGTGACTGCAGTATTCTCCAGATTGAATTGGGTGATTATGAGGTCAAAGATAACAAGATTATTTTTTATAGCTATTGGGCTTCAGGTGATCGGCAGGGGCTCTGGACCTATCCTTATGGTGTGCGTAAACAAACCTATACTGTGGATGCAAAGGGTAAAGTGAAATTAGTCAGTGCTGTAGTGTATGTTGAAGATATTTTGGGTGATCCGCTTAGCACAAACCCAGATGAGGAATACCTTCAATTTTTGCATACCGCTCCAAAAACCAAGCAACAACAACGTGCACTGAGTGAATATATTCAAACCATGCAAAGTGATTATAAAGGTCGATTTGTGCATGGACAGGAACGGGCGCGCTTAATTCAAGAAGTGAAAAGCAAACTTGCCAAGCAAATTGCCACTGAAACCAAAGGATGGAAAGAGCAGTTTGGTACAAATGTGCGAATGTAAGTTTATTTGGCTTTTTGCGCATTGAGAAGTTGAATTGCGACAATAGACAGTGCCGCCATTGCAGTATTCATGATGAAAGGATTAAAACCCTGCGCAAAATAGTGTGGATAAACGATCGCGACAACCAGTAAAAACAACAGCATCGCGATGATATTGAAATAATGCAGAAGCTTTGATTGTCTAAAAATCAGAAATAATCCACCAAATATGATTTCTCCAAATCCTGAGAGTTCAATAAGTCTAGGAATGGGCAACAATTGAATCCCTGTAAATTGCCAAAATTGTTGCTCTTCGATGACTTTATATATGATTTTAGGGATGAGCCCCTGATAGAACCATAAGACAGCCAGTGAAATATGAATGGTCAATAGGGCATTCTGAAGTGCTTTAAAATTTTGCATCAATGCTATGTTCCAAGAAATGTTTTTTATTTTCAGATGAAGGCAGTAAACACTGCGCAGTTGTACCAAATAAACGATAGCGATTTAAAGCGACTCGGCGGTATAGAAAGTCTCGGATAAATTTGGGTATCCCATAACCCATTTTTAAATATGAAAAGGGTCGTCCTAAGCTTTCAATCACTTTTAAAAATGCAGTGGATTCACTATAGGCTTGCCCATTTTTAATCACCAACATGCTATCAAATTGCTCAGTGGGCATTTGGTAATGTCTTAAGATGTCTTGCCCTAAAGGTGATTGCACCGAAGTTAATTTAAATTGTGCCTGTGTATCATATTTGATTAAAAACTTTGCCGAGCCATTACATAACACACAGATTTCATCAAATAAAATGATGTCATGTTGTTGAATTATCGCTTCAATTTTCTGTTGCATGGCTTTACTCGCGATTGGGAGTTTCTTCAATATAGTGCATTTAAACAAAATAAAAAACCGCCCGAAGGCGGTTTCTATTGAATGACTTTTATTGAGCTAGGCTTATTGAAAACCAGGATGACCTTTGCCAGGATCGCTATCGCGTGCAGCTTGTGCATCTACAACAGTTAAGCCCAAGGCTTTTGCCACGCCTTCACCATAGGCTGGGTCACATGCATAACAGTTACGGATATGACGATACTTAATAAAATCAAGTGCATCACCCATCGCACCCGCCGTATTATCAAACAGTGCTTGTTTTTGCGTATCATTCATTAAATTGAATAAAGCGCGTGGTTGGCTGAAATAATCCGAATCATCTTGGCGGAAATCCCAATAATCTGCATCACCACTGATTTTTAATGGTGGTTCTTTAAACTGAGCTTGTTCCTGCCATTGGCTAAAACTATTCGGTTCGTAGTGAGGTAAACCGCCATAATTTGCATCGACACGGCCTTGACCATCACGGTGATTAGAATGGACAGGGCAACGTGCAGCATTGACAGGAATTTGTTGATAATTCACACCCAAACGGTAGCGTTGAGCATCGGCATAGTTAAATAATCGCGCTTGTAACATACGGTCAGGTGAAACACTGATACCTGGAACTAAGTTACTTGGTGCGAAAGCCGATTGCTCTACATCAAGGAAGAAGTTTTCAGGATTTTTATTCAGCTCAAACTCACCCACATCAATCAGTGGATAATCTGCATGAGGCCAAACTTTGGTCAGGTCAAATGGATGATAAGGGACTTTCTCTGCATCTGTTTCAGGCATCACTTGAATTTGAAGCTTCCATTTTGGGAAGTTACCATTTTCAATCGAATCAAATAAATCACGTTGGTTACTTTCACGGTCTTTAGCAACAACCGCTTCCGCTTCAGCATCGGTTAAATTTTCAATGCCTTGTTGGGTGCGGAAATGAAATTTGACCCAAAAACGTTCATTGTTTGCATTGATAAAGCTGTACGTATGACTACCAAAACCATGCATATGGCGGAAGCTTTTTGGAATACCACGATCAGACATCACAATCGTGACCTGGTGCAAAGCTTCAGGTAATAACGTCCAAAAATCCCAGTTGTTGGTTGCACTACGTAGATTGGTTTTAGGATCGCGTTTTACGGCTTTGTTTAAATCTGGGAATTTACGTGGATCACGCATGAAAAAGACAGGAGTGTTGTTTCCAACGAGATCCCAGTTACCTTCTTCGGTATAGAACTTAAGTGCAAAACCACGGATATCGCGTTCTGCATCTGCTGCACCACGTTCACCAGCTACAGTGGTGAAGCGTGCAAACATTTCTGTTTGTTTGCCAATCTGTGAGAAGATTTTAGCGCGTGTGTACTGGGTAATATCGTGAGTTACGGTAAATGTACCAAAAGCACCTGAACCTTTTGCATGCATTCTGCGCTCAGGAATCACCTCGCGTACAAAGTTGGCCAGTTTCTCGTTTAACCATAAATCTTGTGCCAGTAGAGGACCACGTGCGCCTGCCGTTAAACTATTTTGGTTGTCTACAACAGGTGCACCAAAAGCCGTTGTCAGGTGGGTTACAGGACATTTTTTTGAGTCTTGGCTCATTCTATTTCTCCATTTTTAATTAATCATGTATTCATTTTTGAATAGATGGAATAGATAAAGAATATTCGCTATTACATGACATTAACCGTAATTGAAAAACCAATATAGTGAACAATTGTTAAATCTAATTGATCTAAAAATAAATGATTTGTCATTTATTTTTAGAAACAACTTACCGGTCTTTATCTGCTTTAAAATACTGTTGTTTAAGGAAGAGCAATCAATGTTTTAAAGCGATAACTTTACTTTAGAGTGATTTTTTATATTTGTGAAATTGATAAAAATATTATTATTGATTTGTTTTGGCGATTAAAAGGGGTAAGCCAAACCCGAGTGCCGAGTACTGTGAAAAGAAAGAATAGGACCAAAATTTAAAAAAAGGTCTAGCGTGGATAAAAGTGACAGCTTATAAAAGCCTTAATTTAAAAAATTAGCCCTTGATATATTTTTAATTAATTGATTTAAAATAAATTATGTTCAAAATTTTTAAAAGCTGTCTATGTTGATTTGACTAAAATTAACATATCCTTTTCAGTTAAAGGATATGCTTAATATCTCTTATACTGCTGTAATACAGCGAATACACAAGTCACCATTGATTTAGATGGTATAAGAAATTCAATCTATACGATGTTCAATTTTCATGGCACTTTTCCAACTGTCTAAGCGCTCTAAGGTAGTTACATAACGTTCAATATGTGGGTACTGACCTTTAATATTCATTGAATAAACTAGACCATATACCACGAACCCCATCATAAAATCTGCGCCTGTTAAGCGATCAGCCACGAGATAAGTGCGATCTTTGAGGTAATCATTTAAATAGGAGAAAACCTTATTAAATTCGACTTCTGTATAGTGGTCTAAAAAGGCTAATGTGGTTCCTTGCTTTTTTTCAAGATTATTAAACATTTTTAATAAATATGGCACCATTGCTGAGCTTTCAGCGAAATGAATCCATTGTAAATAGTCAATATAATCATTGTCAGACATGGCAGGAGCAAGATGTGGTGCAAATTGTTGAATCAAAGTTTCAACAATTGCTCCAGATTCAACAATCACTTTACCATTCAGTTCGAGTACGGGGGATTTGCCCAAAGGGTGAATTTGCTTTAATTCTTCAGGTGCAAGATGGGTCGTTTTATTTCTTGAGTAATGTTTTACCTCATAAGGTTGTTTAATTTCCTCTAACAACCACAAAATACGTAATGAACGTGATGCATTTAAATGATGAAGCGTCATTGTCATAAAACTATCCTCTTACAGTCCATATTTGACATCAAGTTTAATATTCTATACTGTTTCTAGACGACCGGTCTACTTTTTAAGTTTTTGTGGTGACATTATGGCAACAACATCTCAATCAAAAAAATCAGAGGAAAAACGTCTGTACATTCTAGATAGCAGTACAGATTTGGTTTCACATAAAGGTTTTGTTGGCCTGGGTCTACAAGAAATTTTAAAACATAGCAGTGTTCCGAAAGGTTCCTTCTATCACTATTTTCAATCTAAAGAAGCTTTTGGTTGTGAGTTACTGAGCTATTACATTACCGACTATCAAGAACGTTTAGCACTGCTTTGGAATAACAATCAAACGCCCCTACAAAAAATTTTAAGTTATTTCAAAGTTTGGATTGAGGATGAAAATATCGGAGAGGGGTGGGCAGAAAAATGTCTGATTGTGAAACTTGCTGCTGAAGTTGCAGACCTGTCAGAAGATATGCGTTTAATTATGGATACTGGTGTTCAGCACCTACTTAATCAAATTACTTATTTGATTGAACAAGGGAAACAAGACGGTTCTATCACTGTTGTAACTGAACCTAAAGTAGCTGCTCAAGTTATCTATCAAATGTGGTTAGGCGCAGCGTTGCTTTCTAAACTACAAAAGAGCAAAACACCATTACATCAGGCGCTACAAGCAACAGAGCATATGTTGAATCACAGTACGCAAATCAATTGAAATAGGATATTTAAGTATGAAAGTTTTAATGGTTTTGACCTCGCATGATCAACTAGGTAATACGGGTCATAAAACGGGATTCTGGTTGGAAGAATTTACAGCGCCCTATTATAGCTTTAAAGATGCTGGTGTAGATGTCACTTTGGCGTCACCTAAAGGTGGTCAACCACCACTGGACCCTAAAAGTAATGAACCTGAGTCACAAACAGATTCAACTCGTCGCTTTGCTAAAGACCAAGCAGCACAAAGTTCACTTGCAAATACATCCCGCTTAGCCGATATCAATGCCCATGATTTTGATGCCGTATTTTATCCAGGTGGTCATGGTCCGCTTTGGGACTTAGCCAATGACCCTCTATCCATTGCGTTAATTGAACAGTTTGATCGTGCTGGAAAACCATTAGGTTTGGTTTGTCATGCTCCTGCCGCACTTAAAAATGTCAAAACTGCCAATGGTGAGGCTTTTGTTAAAGGTAAAAAAGTTACTGGTTTTTCTAACAGTGAAGAAGCTGCAGTACAGTTGACTGATGTAGTGCCGTTCTTAATCGAAGATGAATTTAAAGCACAAGGTGCAGATTATCAAAAAGGTCTAGATTGGCACCCCTTTGTTGTGATTCATGGTCAGTTAATAACTGGACAAAATCCGGCAAGTTCTGAAGAAACAGCCAAACAACTTTTAAACCTATTCAATCCTAAATGAAGCGAGATTTTAAATGACGAAAATAAAACTTGGTGAAACTTTGGATAAATTAAAACAGGCACATTCCAAAGAAGGAACTCCGAACATTCTGCTTCGTCACGACCGTTTAGAACGGGCTAAAAAGTTACTTGTTGAAAATAGAGATGCTTTGATTGCCGCGATTAATCAAGATTTTGGTCATCGTAATGCTTATCAAACTTTGGCCTCAGATATTATGGCCACAGTAGGAACCCTGACTGCGGCACAAACACATTTAGCTGAATGGATCAAACCTGAAGAGGTGAGCAATGATTATGAAGGGATGTACACTGAAATCCAATACCAGCCTCTAGGTGTTGTTGGGATTATCAGTCCATGGAACTTCCCATTGAATCTTGCATTTGCGCCACTGGCAGGAGTTTTCGCTGCGGGTAACACAGCAATGTTGAAACCATCTGAATTCACACCAAAGACAAGTGCACTTATTGCAGAACTCGTTCCACAATATTTTTCTGACACAGAACTATCCGTAGTAACTGGTGATACAGAGGTGGGGGTTGCTTTCAGTGGTTTGGCATTTGATCATTTAGTTTTCACTGGGAGTACGAATGTTGGTCGTCAGGTGATGCGTGCTGCAGCAGAAAATCTTGTTCCTGTGACATTGGAACTTGGCGGTAAATCTCCTGTTATTGTTCGTGATGATTTTGATTTAAAAACAGCAGTTGAGCGGATTATCACGATCAAGACATTTAACTCTGGACAAATCTGCGTTTCACCTGACTATGTGTTATTGCCACAAGAACTACAGTTGGATTTTGCAGAGCATGCAAAAGTCTTTGCACAAAATAGCTTTGCTACTTTCTTTGACAATGAAGACTATACATCTATCGTGAATGAGCGTCATTTTGAGCGTTTGCTTAATTTGGTCGAAGATGCAAAAGCAAAAGGAGCAACCATTATTGCTTTGAATAGCGAAGAGTGTTATTACGATAAAACACAGCGAAAAATTGCACCGATGATTCTTTTAAATGCCACTGATGATATGAAAATCATGCAAGAAGAAATCTTTGGTCCATTGTTACCTGTAAAAAGCTATACAACGTTTGAAGAGGCAATTGCTTATATTAATATGCATCCTCATCCATTAGCGGCGTATTACTTTGGGCGTGATGAAGCGGATCAACAACAGTTTGCGGTTCAAACGACTTCGGGCTCTTTAGTGATCAATGATGTGATGAGTCATATGATGGTGGATAACTTACCTTTTGGCGGTGTTGGTGCATCAGGTATGGGGGCATATCATGGGATTCATGGTTTCCGCCGTTTTAGTCATGCTAAAGCCTTTGTAAAACAAAATGAACAGGGTGAGTCTAATTTAAGACTACGTGCCCCTTATGCTGAAAAACTTGCTGCAATGGAAACACTTTTTAAGTAATTCAGAGTCCTCTTCCAAGTAAATTTTAAAGTATATATGTTTGAAATTTGCCTTAAGTCTTTAGAAAGCTAGCTTGGACACAAGCTGGCTTTTTTCTCGTTTATGTGGGCGTTTTTACGTAGTGGAATTGGGTAGGCTTAAATTTTAGAAAATCTGTTTTTTAATACATATAACGCTGTTTATGATTTGAACCATATCCGCCTCCAAATCTTTCCAATCCTTAAACTCAGGTTCGATCAACAATGTCTGCGAGACAAAACCATAGCAAATTCGTTGTACATTTAGACTCATCTGTTTGAGTTGTTCATCATCCTGAATAAAAGGTTTCAGCATGTTTTGCCACATCTCTACCATCATGGCATAACTTTTTTGATACGTTTCAATACTGGAAACCTGTCGTTCTAATAAGAAAGACTGGGCCCATAAAAATTGTTGTGCTTGAATTTGCTCAAGTTGAAAATGAATAATTTGCTGTAAATAGCTTTGAAAATCTGATTTTGTGGATAAGTCATACACGCTTTGTGCATAACTTTTTAAGACTTCTGCATTGCTTTTTACATGTTGGTGAATAGTTAAAGCAATCAAATCTTCCTTTTTAGAAAAATACTCATAGAACGTCCCTAAACCCACACCAGCAAGATCGGTAATTTCACGAATGGTAATTTTATTGGCAGGATGTTCATGTAAAAGCCGAACAAAACTTTCCATCAACGCTTCTTGCGTGATACGTGCCCTTGATTGGCGTGGTTTACGACGCACATTGATTGCAGGTAAAGCCATAAAAATAATCCGAACATCCTTGAAGGTATTTTCTTCTATACTGAATGCAATTGGTTAAAACAACAAGACAGGAATTCAGGATGAACACAGCAGAGAATTGGCAAACACATGAAATCAGCAATCAGTTTGACGAACTGCAAAATTATAATTTATTGACTACAGATCAAGTCTTACAAGAAATTTTGCAACGTTATGGCAGTCAGGATCAGCAACGCCTAACTGAATTCTCACAGATTGCGGGTTCTACTGAATATTATGAATATGCCGATTTGGCCAATCGACATACTCCTGAGTTACATAGTTTTGATGCTCGTGGTCGCCGTAAAGATTTTCTAGAATTTCATCCTGCATGGCATAAATGGATGCGGCTAAATCGACAATTTGACACACACGCACATCCATTTAATCATCCACAATCAAGTTCAAAATGGGTCGATTGGGCGGCTCGATTTTTCCTGAGTGGACAAGTTGAGTGTGGCAATCTATGTCCTAATTCTATGACGCTAGGCAGTATTCCCTTAATTCAAAATGAACCTGAATTGTGGGCAAAAGTTGGTGAAAAACTCTTATCGACTGATTACGATGAGCGTGACATTCCGATTTCTCAGAAAAAATCAATTTGGTTAGGTATGGGGATGACGGAAAAGCAGGGCGGGTCAGATGTGCGCGCCAACGAAACACGGGCTGTTTCTGTAGCTGAGTCAGGACGTGGGCAAGCATATTTACTGACAGGGCATAAATGGTTCTTTTCTGCACCGATGTGTGATGCACATTTAGTCGTGGCAAAAACTGAACAAGATGGATTGGCCTGCTTTTTTGTACCACGTTGGCTGGAAGATGGGACAAAAAATCCGGTTCAAGTACAACGACTCAAAGATAAAGTGGGTAATCGCAGTAATTCAAGCTCAGAAGTTGAATTTAAAAATGCTTGGGGCATTATGATCGGTGAAGCTGGGCGCGGGATTCCCACGATTATTGAAATGGCAAACTATACACGTTTGACCTGTTCAGTCGGTTCAAGTGCGATGTTACGGCAGGCTTTGGTGCAATGTATTGCCTATACCCGTCAGCGTAAGGCCTTTGGTAAACATTTGGCGGAACAACCGTTGATGCAAGCGGTATTGGCGGATTTAGCCTTGGAAACAGAAGCAGCCATGCAATTGAGTTTTCATCTTGCGCATTGCTATGAGAGTGATGATGAATTATCTCTGGCATGGAGACGAATCATGACGCCCGCTGCAAAGTTCTGGGTGTGTAAGCGTACTGTGGAGTTGACGGGTGAGATGATGGAAGTCTTCGGTGGCAATGGTTATGTCGATACAGGAATCATGGCACGTATTTTTAAAGAAGCCCCTGTAAACACCATTTGGGAAGGCTCTGGTAATGTGATGTGCTTGGATGTATTACGTGCAATACAACGTGACCGTGAATCAATTGAAGTCTTATTTAAATCATTTGCACAAGTAGCAGCTCAAGATTCAATTTTACAAGATGAATTACAAGCTTTATTTAAATTATTTAGTGGCTTACAAGCAGATGAATTGCAATTTATGGCACGTAGCTTAGTCAGTCGCTTGGTCATCTTGGCTCAGGCTATCTTACTGAAACAACATGCACCAGATTTTGTTGCGGATGCTTTTATTGCAACACGTTATAGTGCGTTTTATGGACGCGTGGTCGGAATGTTAGATGCACAAGCTGTGGATGTAAAACGCTTGTTAGATAGAGCTTTAGCTTAATCCCTTCGAAAATGCAAAAAGCGGCATTATGTAAATAATGCCGCTTTTATCAAAGTTCAAGCTTAGGATGTGTAATCGAAATTACTTTTGTTTTTTAAGCTTTTTTTTGAGCTTTTTCAATTTACCTTCGTGTTTGGAGATTTTTTCCAAACGTGCTTTGATTTTCTGTTTTAAAGATTTAACTTGCTTAGACATCATGTTACTCCTTAGTTTGAGTATCCGTTGGCTGATGTTTTTTGATAAAACTACGGATAAATTTTCTTAACTCACGTGCTGCACTGGTATCCATCGTTTCACAGAGTTGTAAAAACTGGTCACGCTCAGTACTGTTAATGCGAATTAAGAGTTGCCCATCTTTTTTATTCACCTTTGTCTTTTTGGGTAATTCAGCCATGACGTATTTATCCCCAAAGGTGATAATTCAAAAAATGTATATACAATATATATGCATTTTTTGAATTCGGCAAATTTATATTGTTGAAAATATTTAATATTTTTGTTTTTTATTGAAAGTTGTTGTAATTAAGTTTTTATTTCAGTAAATAAGTTATTGTTATCGCAGTTTTTATCTTTTAATAAAAATTTGTTTGTGAACGAAGAATCAACAGTAGATTACAAGCGGATGCTTTTATTAAAACACCTTATAGTCTGTTTTATGGATGAGTTGCTGAAATGTTAGATGTGCAAGCTGTGGATGTAAAATGATTGCTAGATAGAGTTTTACTGAGTACATCGTGTATGTAGTGAGTGAGCTATTTTTAAAAGAAAACCCATTTATTTATAATGGGTTTTCTTTGTTCATTGAACTCAGCATTTCACAGAATTAATTAGATTTAATCAGCTCAACTCTACGATTTAAAGCTTTACCGTCTTCAGTTGAATTATCCGCAATAGGGTGTGTATCTCCCAAGCCTTTGGCTGTTAAACGGCTTTGTTGAATTCCAGTATTATTAGTTAAAGCCTTAACAACAGCATTTGCACGTTGTTCTGAAAGCGTTTGATTATGTTTGGTATCACCTGAATGATCTGTATGACCATTAATACTCAATTTGAGTTCAGGGTTGTTTTTTAGCAGTTGAATGACTTGTTCAATTTGGGGTTGAGAGTCAGGCAAAATATTCGCTTGATCCGTGGCAAAGTTAACCTCAATATTGACTTTATTGTCCTTATCCAAAGCTGTTTTGAGCTGGTTTGAACTTAATGCTTTTGCAGTAATTTCAACAGGTTTAGTTTCTGCGACGAGTAGGCCAGCATGTCCATTCCCTGTCTGTGTCAATTGAAACCAAATATTTTTATTCGCTTGGCGTATCACAAAGGTCTGTGTCGGGTTATTAAAAACATCTCCCAATCCTGCAACATAATCGACTTGGAATTTTTGTGGGATCTTTTCTAATTCTTGTTGAGGAATTTTACTCTGGGTAATTTGTTTGCCACCCAATTGCTGGATTACATTTTCCAAATTACGTTGCAATTCTAAAAAACTTCCTTCTTTATAATTTTCATTTTGTTGAATGGCTGCACTATATAATTGACCTTCAATATTTTCGATATGTTGACCTGTCCAAAATGGTATTTTCTCAAAATTTACGCTTGTTGCTTGGTGAAACTGATAGCCATTTGGCAAAGAAATATATGGAAACTGACCGAGTGTAATATTTGAAATTGGAATCTTGGAAAGATCAAAAGTGTTCTCTGTAGATTCAGTTTTCACAGTTTCAGATGGTACAGAACTCGCACTTGATTCAGTTGTTATGACTTCCGCTTTCTCAGGTTTACTACATGCGATTAAACCAAGTGTAGGAATAACCAACAATAGTAGAAAACTCGATAATTTCTTTTGATTGAACACATGATCCTCCAGTTCTAACTCATTACCCTATATTTTATTGAGTATATTTATATTCAAATTTCTTTAAATACTATAGATAACAATACTCATGAATTACATGAAGTTTTCAATCTGATTTGTAAAATTTTAATTAAATTAAAGATGATCTTCTGATGATTAAAATCAATTTGAGATAAATCTGCAAATTTGCCTTGATGTAATAGGTAAAAAGAGTGCAATAGAAAATAGTCACAAACTTGATCAATACAAATACTTGTATTCTACACAAAAAAGCGTAATATCAGATTCCCACTGATCAAGTGGTATACAGCAAAATAGGTAAAGAAAATGGCAAAGAAAAAAGCAATGCCAGAGGTTGTGATTCACAACTTTGTGGCCAAACACATGCATGAAGTCAACAAAAGCCAAGTGTTTGTAGATCGTAAAAAGAATGCAAAACGTGGTTACGATAAACACAAAAAAGGTCGATATTCTGATGATTATCGGCCTTTTTTGTGGACTGCAATTTTTGCTTTAATAATTATAAAAATCTAATAAAAATAAACAATTAAATATTGACTAGACGATTCGATTTCACCATATCAGCCAAACCATGATGTTTAAAGTAATACTCCATCCAGCTCTTGACCATGAGTGGGTTATTCATCGCAATCACTTCTTCTAATAGCTTTTGTGCATCTGTCATTGATACATGACAAATCGCTTTACGCACTCGCAGAATATTACTTGAACTCATCGATAATGTATTGAATCCCATTGCCATAAGTAAGATAGCTGAGAGTGGGTCGCCTGCCATTTCTCCACAAATACTGATCGGTTTTTCATACTTATGACATTCTTGAACCAAACGCGTTAAAGCGCGAAGTACAGAAGGGTGGAAGTGTGAATAAACACTGGATACACGCGGATTATTACGATCAACTGCCAATAAATATTGAATCAAGTCATTTGAACCGACTGAGAAGAAATCGACCAATTCAGCAAATTCACCAATTTGTAAAAGTACACTTGGTACTTCAACCATAATCCCGATTTTCGGTTTGGCGAAGTTAACTTGCTCTTCTTCCTGAACCGCAATCCAGTCACGTTCCAGTAAGTAAAGTGCTTCTTCTACTTCACTGACACTGGTGACCATTGGCAATAAAATATGCAGATTGTTTAAGCCGATACTGGCTTTTAACATTGCTCGGATTTGTGAGGAAAAGATTTCAGGGTGATCAAGGGTAAAACGAATGCCACGCCATCCCAATGCTGAGTTTTCTTCTTCAATTTGGAAATATGGCAGGTCTTTATCCGCACCAATATCAAGTGTACGCATCACCACAGGTTTGTTGGCAAAGTGACTAAGCTGTTGACGATAAATCGCACGCTGTTCTTCTTCGCCCGGGAAGCGTTCACGCAGCATAAATGGAATTTCAGAACGATAAAGCCCTACGCCTTTTGCACCACGTTGAACCCCACGTACCACATCAATCATCAGACCAGTATTTACATACAGCTTTACAGCAACACCATCAGGTGTAATGGCATCTTTGGTTTCGTATTGCTTTAAATCTTTGGCAATTTGTTCTTCTTCTTTTTGGATCTCTTTATAACGTGTACGTAAACGACGTGGTGGATTGACAAAAACCCGGCCTTGATAAGCATCGACAATCATTTCAACATCATCAAGCGTATTTACCGGCAGCTCAGTAACACCCACCACAGTTGGAATACCGAGAGCACGGGCGACAATCACCATGTGTGAGTTGGCAGCCCCTTCAGAGGTTACAATCGCGGCGATTTTATCTACAGGAAGCTCAACCAAAGCAGCAGTGCTGATCTCATCTCCAATTAAAATACTTTCAGAGGTGATCTCTTTATGGCTAGTATCACCTTCTTGTAATGCTGCGAGGATCCGGCGTCCTAAGTCTTTTAAATCAGATACACGTTCACGTAAATAGTCATCTTCCATTTGTGCAAAAAGCGCAACATGGCGTTCAATCACATTTTTAACTGCACCTTGCGCCCAGCTTCCATCTCGAATAATTTCTTTAATTTCAGCAGGTAGGGCATTTTCATCCAACATACGTAAGAACACGCTAAATAAAGCACGTTCCTCCGCCATGAGCGAATCTTGCATTTTGTCATCAAGCGATTGAATTTCATTGCGTACAGATGCAATAGCTTGGTCTAAAAGCTTAAGTTCTTCACTGATATCATCCGCATCACGGTCTGGGACTGAAGCTAAATCTGCCGGAGGGTAAAGGATGATGGCACGCCCAAGTGCAATGCCGCCTGCACCAGATGAACCTTGGAAGGTCTTGTAGTTAGATGAATTGCTGGGTTTACGGAAAACATCAATATTACCCACTGCATGTGCATGAGCAATTACCCCAGAGAGTTGCGCACATAAGGTCACCAGAAATGATTCTGCTGCCTCGCTAAAATCTTGAGGTTCGGTGTTCTGAACCACCATCACGCCCATCACTTTGCGGCGATACATGACTGGCACACCAAGGAACGAGTTATAGATCTCTTCCCCTGTCTCGGGGAAGTAGGCAAACCGTTCATGTTTAAACGCATTGTCTAGGTTGACAATCTCTTCGCGTTGCCCAACTAAACCAACCAACCCCTCGCCAAGTTGTAAGGAAACTGTCCCTACAGATTCTTGGTTTAAGCCTTTAGTTGCCATGAGTACATAACGTTGGTTACGTTCATCTAAAAGGTAAATAGAGCAAACATCAACATGCATGGCTTCGGAAACTTGATTAACCATGATTTCCAAAGAATCATGCAAACTGACTGACGCATTGATCTCTTGTACAATACGTCTTAATGTGTCCAGTTGCATGTTCGACATGGATGTATGCTCCTAATTTAAGCTATGTTTTAAAGCGACTTCATCAGTATTATTTATAACAGTACTACCTTGAAAAATCATTCATATTTTGAAGAAATTTCAGCTGTATATTGCGGCATTCGCATACATAACTCCATCATCGCTTTACGATAAACATCTCGTTTAAAATTCACCACTTGTCCAAGCGGGTACCAGTAACTAACCCATTGCCATTGATCAAACTCCGGCGGGTCAGAGAGATTCAACTGAATATGTTTCGTTGAAGCTGTGAGTTTCAGTAAAAACCATTTTTGCTTTTGTCCAATACAAATCGGATCGGAATCCGAGCGAATGTATCGAAGCGGCAAACGATAATGCAACCAGTCATCTGTCTGGGCAATAATTTGGACATGTTCGGGTAGGAGCCCAACTTCTTCTCGTAGTTCTCTAAATAGAGCTTGCTCAGGAGTCTCTCCAAACTGGATGCCTCCTTGAGGAAATTGCCAAGCATTGTGTCCAATGCGTTTTGCCCATAAAACTTGTCCAATATCGTTTGCCAAAATGATCCCGACGTTGGGTCGGAAACCTTCTGAGTCGATCATTTGGCTACCTAAAATTTGTTAATTTCATTTGACTTTATATATGGGGACATACACTCTTTTGTCCAACTCGATAAAGTCAAAGTAATAATGTTTTAAAATTGCTATGATCTTAACGAATTTCTATCGACTAGCGGTGATAGATTTACAATTTTTTTCTTAAATTTCAGTTTAAACGAGTATTTTCATGGAATTGGCGCTGTTTGACTTAGATCACACCTTATTAAATACAGATTCTGACCATTCTTGGGGAGAGTTCTTAGTCAATGAAGGCTTGGTCGATCCAGTCCGACATCGTGCGATGAATGATCAGTTTTATGAAGACTATAAAGCAGGCAAGCTTGATCCAATTGCTTATAATGAATTTGTCTTTGAGTTTCTTACTCAACACGATAATGATTATTTAACTGAATTACATCAGTTGTTTATGCAAAAAGTGATTCGTCCACAAATGCGTCCAGTTGGTTTTGCCGCGATTCAAAAACATAAAGATTTAGGCCATGCATTGGTTGGTATTACGGCAACCTCAGATTTTATTACAGCACCTATTTTCCGTGAATTTGGTATCAGCGAAATTATTGCGACCAATGCTGAAATAAAAGATGGGAAATACACGGGGAAAGTGATCAATATTCCATGTTACCAAAAAGGTAAATTGGCACGTTTGGATCAATGGCTCAATGGTCGTACTGTCACTGAATCATGGGCTTATTCAGATTCGATTAATGATCGTTTTTTATTGGAATATGCTAACCATGCGATTGCAGTAAATCCTGATGATCGTCTTGAGCATCTGGCAAAAGAACAGGGTTGGGATATCCAAGATTGGTCGATTTGAGCTGGGCTGATAATTGTGATTTAAAGCAGTGTTGATCACTGCTTTTTTATGGCTTGATTGTTTTGTCAAAAATAAGAAGTTTTGTAAATATTTTTATAAATGAAGATTTTGTACTTCATTTATAGTGTAAAAATGCTATGTTGATTTGAGCACTTTTAAAACTGACGGAGATTATATAATGAGCCAGACACGTCCAAGAATGACCAATTTATTTGAACAACTCGGCTTGGATTCTAGCGAAGAAGCAATTCAAAGTTTTATTGAAAATCACCAGTTGGATGCAGATACTCTAATTACAGACGCATCTTATTGGAGTGAGGGACAACGTCAGTTTCTTGCTGAAAAAATTAAATCTGATGGTGAATGGGCATTAGTGGTTGATCAGTTAAATGAGTCTCTACATGAAGACTCAGTAAAGTAAAAAATTGTGCAATGAAGACTTTATAAGGGAATGAAGGGAAAGATAACTACGACTATCCCTGTGTAATATGTAAATCCCTTATCTTGAGTAACAAGATAAGGGATTTTGATTGTAGGGATTATTTCATCATCTCAATCAATTCCTGCACAGCTCTAGACTGGGTACGTCCAGGATGCCAAACCATACCCAATTGGCGGTTCATTTCAAAACGAATATCAAGTTGTTGTAAGTCTTGATTTAACAAGGTTTTAGGTAGAACAGACCAGCCTAAACCAATGGAAACCAACATCCGAATAGATTCAAGCGGATTATTGCTCATGGTAATTTTTGGCTTTAAACCTTTCTTTTCAAATTCTGCCAAGGTGATTTGACTGGTATAAGTCTGTGCTGCTGGCAATAAGCTTGGGTATTCGATCAGATCTTCAAGCTTAAGGTTCTTTTTTTGTGCCAAAGGATGAAAAGGTGCAACCACGAATACCAAAGGATCATTCCAGATCGTGATATAACGCAAACGCTCATCACCTTGTGGCGGAAGGGTTAAAAATGCCAGTTCTAAATCCCCAGCAAGCACTTGTTCATGCGCTTGTTCAGAGTCCACAAAATGTACATCTAGTTTGACTTCAGGAAAGTGCTGTACATATTTTTTTAAATGCTGTGGTAAATGGTGTAGCCCAATATGGTGACTGGTGCCAATCTTGAGTTTTCCTCGAACTTCACCTTGCTCATGACTCAGGGTATGGTGAATATCTCCCAATTCATTTAACCAGTTTTTTACTTTAGGTAATAATGAATGCGCTGCATGTGTGGCTTGAACACCACGACCTGCAGACTCAAAAAGTTTGACGCCGAAATATTCTTCTAAGCTATGTATGCGTTTGGTGACAGCTGGCTGAGTAATAAACAGATGTTCTGCTGCCATAGAAATCGAACCAGTTTCCATAACTTTGACAAAGGCTTCAAAAGCAGCGAGATTCATAATATTTCCATCCATAAAGAATTTTTATGCGTAATTCATTATTTAGAAAATTTAAGAATTAATCAAAGTAATTTTCAAATTTTTTTATTTTTAGCAAAGTGATTGGTTCTATTCGTGCTTTGGAAAAATTTTAATACAACTTTTTACTGTACAATTTAAGCAAAGCTCATTTATATTCAGCGCATAAAAACAACAAAAGGAAAGCTATTTGAATCAACCAACAAACACCACCATTCACTATTTTCAACAACATACTAGAAATACCTTCTCTAAAACTTGGCTTCGATTTTTTACCACGATATTGATATTTTCTGCTCTAGGTTTAATCTTTGTATATTTTTTCAATATCTATTTCCCCATCATTATCATCGCTATTCTCAGCATAATTTGGTTGAAGCTTCGGTTAAATCGCCTAAGAAAAATGCAAGAGTTGGAGAATTTTAAATTTCCAAATCGTATTTGGCTTGCTTTTAAACAAAGACATCCAAACATTCGACAATCTTCTTATCCATTGATTGAAGAGGGTTTTAAAGACTATTTAGCAATTCATTTGTGGCGTAGGGGAGCTTATGCAATGCCTTCACACTCAGTGGATGCGTTATGGCATATATTGATTGAAGAATTTGATGACTTTTATCAGTCCATGAGCCAACGTTTTTTAGGTTATGAACTGATTCATAAACCGCATGATTTACAAGTAACAGAATCACAGCGAGCTGCTCAAAGACAGCAATTGTTCAATACTTGGCATGGGGCATGTGCTTTACATGGATTGAATCCACAAAACACGCAGGTCTTACCTCGAATTTTTCAGGTTGATGTCCATGTTCGATGGGAGCGGGGTTTAATTTTTAGCTTACCATTTATGATGACAATGTATAGCCAAATGACAAGTTCAACTTCAGATTTTCCACAGGCTTCTGCAACATCGTCATGTTCTTCTAGCTCATGTTCAGGATCAAGTTCATCCAGTGATTCGAGCCATTCACATAGTACAAGTTCTGATTCATCTTCCTCTTGTAGTAGTTGTAGCAGCTGTGGAGGAGGCGGTGGTGATTAGCAGCTCCAGCCACAGAAAATACATCTGATTTAGATTTTAATTTCAGTGCTTTGTGCTGCCTTTTGGTCTCGTTTATTCCAAGCCTTTTCATGGAAAAAGAATGCAAATGCTTGTACAGTCGGTTCAAGTAAACTTAATGTCACAGCCATCCAAAAATTACCAGTCACTGCATAAGCAACCAGCATTGCTACTGTGATATGCATGATGTAATAGCTTAAGGTTTTTTTGAAAACACGTTGATTGCTTTGTAGGAAATTTTGGATACTCGCCATGAGAATCACCACTTATTAATTCAATAGTTAAATAATAATCATTATCAATTGTAATGTAAAAAGGTTTTTTTGATTAATGTTGATTGGATAAAGCGATATTTTATTCTTTATACCTTGCATCGTGATTGTTGATATAGGAATTATTGAGTTCTTTTTAAATCATGGATTTGCTTAATTTATGGTTTAGGACGTACATTTATTGGTTTAAGCTCTATTTTTTCTTGATGATTAAGCCAAGTGCTTTTAAAGTCATTGAAAATATATCATTGATTTAAATACTTTATAAAGGTGATTTTAGGAGCATTTATTTGGATAAAATCAATTCCAAAAAGTTTTTAAATTAATAAAAATGATAAATTAGATTTATGTAAAAACGTGGTTATAATTGAGTGAATGAAAGAATTACCCAGTCCAGTGGAGCATTTCGACATGGCAGGCGAAAACCAAAAAGCAAAAACAGAATCAGTAAAAACTTTGTATGACAAATTGTGGGATGACCATCTTGTAACACAACGTGATGATGGCTCAGCATTACTTTATATCGACCGTCATTTATTGCATGAAGTGACTTCTCCACAAGCATTCGAAGGCTTACAACTTGCTGGACGTAAACCTTGGCGTTTAAGTGCTAACGTTGCAACACCTGACCATAATGTTCCTACATCAACCAAAGAGCGTTCAGAAGGGATTGCTGGGATTGAAGATGATACTTCTCGTATCCAAGTTCAGACCTTAGACGATAACTGTAAAACCTTTAATGTAGTGCAGTTTGACATTAACGATGTGCGTCAAGGTATTGCACATGTCGTTGGACCAGAACAAGGTTTAACTTTACCGGGTATGACGGTGGTATGTGGTGACTCGCATACAGCGACACATGGTGCATTTGGATGTTTGGCACACGGGATTGGAACGTCAGAAGTTGAACATGTATTGGCAACACAATGCTTAGTACAGAAGAAAATGAAAAACATGTTGGTGCGTGTTGACGGAACATTAGGTCAAGGCGTTACCCCAAAAGACGTGGTTTTGGCAATTATTGGTAAAATCGGAACGGCTGGCGGTACCGGGCATGCGATTGAATTTGGTGGTCAAGTATTCCGTGATATGTCGATTGAAGGGCGTATGACTGTGTGCAATATGGCAATCGAAGGCGGTGCGCGTGTTGGTATGGTTGCTGTCGATGACAAAACGATTGAATATGTTAAAG
Organism: Acinetobacter sp. NyZ410; assembly: GCF_022828975.1. Lineage (NCBI taxonomy): Bacteria > Pseudomonadati > Pseudomonadota > Gammaproteobacteria > Moraxellales > Moraxellaceae > Acinetobacter > Acinetobacter sp. NyZ410. The sequence continues at coordinate 474,315 of NZ_CP094620.1, forward strand.
ATCGTCCTTATGCACCAACAGGCCAACAGTGGGATGCGGCAGTCGCGTATTGGAATACATTACATTCTGATGAAGATGCACATTTTGATACGATCGTGGTTTTAAATGGTGAAGAAATTGAACCACAAGTGTCTTGGGGGACTTCTCCTGAGATGGTGATTCCTGTATCTCAAGCAGTTCCAACTTTGGAACAGGCCAAAGATGATGTACAGCGTAATGATTGGACCCGTGCGTATCAATATATGGGTTTAAATGCAGGTCAGGCATTGGCTGATATTCAATTAGACCGTGTATTCATTGGTTCTTGCACCAACTCACGTATTGAAGATATTCGTGCTGCTGCAGAAGTGGCAAAAGGTAAAAAAGTAGCGTCTAGTATTAAGCAGGCCATGGTTGTTCCAGGCTCTGGTTTAGTGAAACAACAAGCGGAAGCGGAAGGTTTAGATAAAATCTTGATCGAAGCTGGTTTTGAGTGGCGTGAGCCAGGTTGTTCAATGTGTTTGGCGATGAATGCTGACAAGTTACAACCGGGTGAACATTGTGCGTCGACTTCAAATCGTAACTTTGAAGGCCGTCAGGGCAATGGTGGACGTACTCACCTTGTCAGTCCAGCAATGGCAGCTGCGGCAGCAATTGCAGGTCACTTTGTTGATGTACGTTCATTCTAATCAGGCTTAAGGAGCAAAGAGATGAAAGCTTATACCGTTGAACAGGGTATTGTTGCACCCTTAGACCGTGCCAATGTAGATACCGACTTAATTATTCCAAAGCAGTTTTTAAAATCAATTAAACGCACTGGTTTTGGGGATAACTTATTTGATGAATTACGTTATTTAGATGAAGGTTATCCGGGACAGGACAATTCTAAACGTCCGAAGAATCCTGATTTTATTTTGAATCAGCCACGTTACCAAGCGGCATCTGTGCTTATTTCTCGTGCCAATTTTGGTTGCGGTTCAAGCCGTGAACATGCGCCTTGGGCATTGGAAGAGTATGGTTTTCGCACAGTGATTGCACCAAGCTATGCTGACATCTTTTTCAATAACAGTTTTAAAAATGGCATGTTGCCAGTGATTTTACCTGAATCTGTTGTTGATCAATTATTTAAAGAATGTGCTGCTCAGGAAGGCTATCAATTAACCATTGATTTAGAAGCTCAAGAAGTCCGTACACCAAGTGGTGAAGCTTTTAAATTTGAAGTCGATCCATTTCGTAAACACTGTTTATTGAATGGCTTGGATGATATTGGTTTGACTTTACAGGCTGCGGATGAAATTCGTGCTTATGAAGAAAAAACCAAACAATCACGCCCTTGGGTATTTGCTGAAATTCAAGGTTAATTTTCAGCGAACATTTTACACATAGCGTGAATGCCTAACTCTTGCTAACATGCGAGTATAACAAAATGAATGTTGACTCAGTGAAGTGAGGGTTGGGGTTGAGCAATGACTAAGTTTTTGAGTTGCAGTGTTTTAATCGGTTTAACAAGCTTTATGCTTAGTGCATGTCAATCCACTCAAATGGTTGATTTAATGCGTATTAAGCAAGCTGAAAATAAACATGTCAGCCAAAATTCGGTTTCTGTCTATTGTTCAGGTGCAGAGCATTGTGAATTTGCGCGCTTAAATGATGTGATTATCATGGATGAACGTGCACAACGTGCCAATCGTAGCGCCATTCAAAAGGGTTATCTCAAATTAACGGGTGAGCCTTTAGATCAAAATGGTGTTTATTTAACGATTCCACCTCAGCAATATGAGATGGTGATTCGATTCTATCCAATCACTAAACAGCATGCTGAAGTTTTCCATGTTATTCATGATTTTAAAGCAAATCAAAAATACACATTTAAGATGTATCGCTTAAGGTCACAGGGTTCAGGAAGTTTACTGAATGTTTCTTCACCGACACCGCTATGTGTTGATATGATTCAAGAAAAACGGACAATTCGCCGTTTTTGTCGCCCGCATAATGCGGTGACTGGCGTGAGCGAATTTGTTGAACAGAAGATTTAATCTCACATCAGTATAGATACTGAAAAATAAATGGAACTACAAATGTCTAAACAAATTTTGATTTTGGCAGGTGATGGTATCGGTCCTGAGATCGTTGCTGCTGCTGAAAAAGTACTGACACGTGTCAATGATAAATTTAATTTAGGTTTAACATGGGAACAGGGTTTGTTAGGGGGTGCAGCAATTGATGCACATGGCGAACCTTACCCAGCTGTAACAGCGGAACAAGCGAAAAAAGCAGATGCAATTTTACTGGGTGCTGTAGGCGGTCCAAAATGGGATAATATTGAACGTTCAATTCGTCCAGAACGTGGCTTATTGAAAATTCGTAGTGAATTAAATCTATTTGCTAACTTACGCCCTGCAATCCTTTATCCGCAATTGGCGGATGCGTCTAGTCTTAAACCAGAGATTGTTTCTGGGTTAGATATCCTTATTGTTCGTGAACTGACGGGTGGCATCTACTTTGGTCAACCACGTGGTATTCGTGAACTCGAAAATGGTGAGAAGCAAGGTTATAACACTGACGTTTATTCAGAGTCTGAAATTAAACGTATCGCAAAAGTTGCTTTTGAAATGGCAAACTTACGCGGTGGTAAAGTTTGTTCAGTGGATAAAGCCAACGTGCTTGAAGTGACTGAGCTTTGGAAGCAGACAGTGACTGCACTTAAAGAACAACAATACCCAAATATTCAACTTTCACATATGTACGTCGATAATGCAGCAATGCAATTGGTTCGTGCGCCAAAACAGTTTGATGTGATTGTGACAGGGAACTTGTTTGGTGACATTCTTTCCGATGAAGCAGCAATGCTAACCGGCTCTATTGGTATGCTTCCATCTGCCTCTTTAGATGAGAATGGCAAAGGTATGTATGAACCTTGTCATGGTTCTGCTCCTGACATTGCTGGCCAAAACGTTGCTAATCCACTTGCAACCATTCTTTCTGTGGCAATGATGCTACGCTACACCTTCCGTGAAGAAGTGGCTGCAAAAGCCATTGAGGATGCTGTAGGGCAAGTTTTAGACCAAGGCTTGCGTACTGGCGATATTATGTCTGATGGTATGCGTAAAGTTGGTACGGCTGAAATGGGCGAGGCTGTCGTTGCGGCGATTGCTTAAATACCTGTTTTAAATGGTTGGTAATAAAAAACACAGCTTAAGCTGTGTTTTTTATTGTTAAATTTTAGCTTTTGATAAGTTTTGATAAAAGTCTATCCATATTCTCGCCATTATAGCGATGGGTATTAGATTCACTTTAAAACAGCTAACAGGCTCGACCTAAATACTCAACAGATTCAGCAATACCATTTTTTAATAGAAAAATGACTTTACAATTAAAATTAATGTTATAGCTTGGTGTGGCAATGGCAATCGTAGAGCCTACAATCGCATTGCTTCCTGCCATAGGGATATTGATTTGTCTAAGAATGGTATAGCTTAAGGTGTTACTGGTGGTTTGAATTTTATCACTCACCTTATATCCCAAAGCCCGAAAATTTAGGGTACTTTGAATTTCAGCACTGGTTTTACCAATAAATTGCTGTAAATATTGATCTAAATTTGCAGGTCGGGTGTTTAAGCTTTTACATCCAACAAGTGCAACAGATGCTAATAAAAACATACATACATGTATTTTCATAAGTTTTACCTAATCCATAGTTAACTTAATTTAGAAATGATTTCTATTCAGTATAATAAATATACAGCCATATGTATGTAGCTTGGTTGCAGAGCAAACCATGTGGTATAGATTTTACTAAATAAGCGTCAAATAGACAGAACTGGTGAAGCTGTGAAAAGATCAGTTGTATTAAAATTTAGAACAAATTAGTGCTATCAACTTTGAAGTAAATGGATTACAAATGATAAATAGGTATAGGAAACAGATTTTAATGTGTCAGATGTATAGTTGCCAGACGATAAAAGATCGTAAGCAGGAGGGTAAATCTTGTGGATAATGAAAAAGCCACCTAAAAGTGGCTTTTGCTTACACTAAAACTTAGCGTGCACGATATGTAATACGACCTTTTGTTAAGTCATATGGTGTCATTTCAACTTTTACATTATCGCCTGTTAAAATACGAATATAGTGTTTACGCATTTTACCAGAAATGTGAGCAATCACTTCGTGACCGTTTTCTAAACGCACACGGAACATAGTATTAGGAAGCGTTTCGGTGACAACGCCTTCGAACTCGATAAGTTCCTCTTTATTGGCCATAGCCTACCTGATGATCAAATTGGAAAGGCGCAAATTATAGGCAATTTTTTGCAGAAAGACAAGAATATTCGGCATTACAAGGCGGTAGATGACTTGAAAATAAGCGAACATATTGTTAAACAATTTCTACAAAAAAAAGCGGATAAATATTGTCAGTTTGGTCAATCGACTGTAATCTAAATTAAATGTTTTAAGTATAAATGAATAACATACAAGGAAGGGCACTGCGTGAGTCAGCTAACTGATGCTTCGGTTGTTTTACGATTAGGCTATCAAGCGATCCGTCGTGCAGGATTGCCGACAGAAGAAATATTATCAAAGGCTGGGGTAGCATTGGGTCAGGTTGACCAAAATGCTCGAACACCGTTGAATGCACAATTTGCATTTTGGGTCGCTGCGGAGGAAGTCAGTAATGATCCAGATATTGGTTTACACCTCGGAGAGCACTTGCCACTGTATCGTGGGCAAGTAATCGAACACTTGTTTATTTCAAGTGAAAACTTTGGCGAAGGCTTAAAGCGTGCTTTGGCTTATCAACGTTTAATTAGCGATGCATTTCATGCCAAATTGATCATTGATGATGACGGGCGTTGTTATTTAACCAATGGTGAACAGCCTTGGGGTGAGAACATCGTCAATCGTCATTTTTCAGAATGTGCTATTTCAGGGATTTTACGCTTCTTTAAATTTATCACTGAAGGACGTTTTGAACCGATTTATATCGATTTTAATTTTACCAATGGTGCTTCTGATGGTGAGTACTATCGTGTTTATGGTTGTCCTGTCAGTTTAGGGCAAAAGGAGACACGTCTTTATTTTGATCCTTCAATTTTAGAATATCCATTGTGGCAAGCGGAGCCTGAGTTATTGCAATTGCATGAACAACTTGCAATTGAAAAACTACAAGAGCTTGCACGTTATGATTTGGTGGGTGAAGTACGCCGTGCGATAGGTTCAACCTTGGAAAGTGGTGAAACAACCCTTGAAACTGTTGCTGCACAACTCAGCATTACCCCACGTCGTTTACGTACACAGCTTTCGGAAGCCAACACCAGCTTTCAGCAAATTCTTTCAGATTATCGTTGTCGCTTAGCCAAGAAATTATTGGCCAATACCACTGAAAGTGTTGAGCGTATTGTTTATTTGACTGGATTCTCTGAGCCAAGTACTTTTTACCGCGCATTTAAACGTTGGACCAATGAAACGCCTGTGGAATATAGAAAGCGTAAACAGCGTTAAGTCGTATGTTTACGGGAAACGAACTGAACAGTTTTAATAAAAAATCCTTCTATTGAGAAGGATTTTTTATATGTAGCCACAAAAATTATTCAGGCATATTTAACCAATGTGGTCCTAACGGTGGTTGAGGCAATTCAAATTGTTCTGGGTAATCTGCATGAATAAAATAAAGTCCATCTGGTGGTGCGGTGATTCCTGCCGCTTTACGATCTTGTGCCGCAAAAATTTCATCAATATGATCCACTTCATATAGACCTTGACCAATCTCAAGTAAGCAGCCCATGATATTACGTACCATGTGGTGTAAGAAGCCATCTGCCTGAATATCGAGAACTAGATAGTTGCCATGGCGAATTAAGCGACAATGTTTGACATGACGTACAGGTTGATTGGACTGACATGCCGCAGCACGAAAGCTTTCAAAATTATGCGTACCTTGAAATTTTTGCGCCGCTTCAATCATCTTATCCACATTGAGTGGATAATAGGCATGTGTCACTTGTTTATGTAACAGGGCTGGGCGATTTGCCGATTGATAGACCACATAACGATAACGACGTGCCTTTGCCTTAAAGCGTGCATGGAAATCGTTATCCATTTCTTTAATCCATTGGATTGAAATGTCTTTGGGCAATTGACTATTTGAACCCATTAACCAGCCACGTATAGGGCGAATCGCATTGGTGTCGAAGTGGGCCACCATATTTGTCGCATGGACACCCGCGTCAGTACGACCTGCACCATGTAAAATAATAGGCTCGTCGGCAATTTTACTGAGCACCTTTTCCATGGTTTCCTGAATACTACGTACGCCAGGCTGTTGAGTTTGCCAACCTTTATATCGCATGCCACAAAACTCAATACCAATTGCAAAACGTTGCATAAATACCTCTATTCAGGATGATCATACCAATGGTCATGCCATTGTTCCGAAGAGGGGTATTGTAAATAAATTTTAACAATTTTGGCATAAAGATCTGCTTGGCTCAGTGCATCACTGACTAAAATTTTTGAATCTTTGATCCATTGGCTAATTGCATAGCGTTGATCCATGCCGCCTAGAGGCACTTGAGTCGATAAAATGATTTGGCAGCCATTTTCCTGCAAGCTTTTAATTTTTTGGATAATGCCCGCATTTACGGCTAAATTACCTACCCCATAAGCTTGAATGATCAAGAAATGCGGAGCCTGTTTGGAGAAAATTTCCAGATTACGTTCAAACTGTAATATTTCAGTCGGCACCATCATCCAATTGACGATATTGAGCGATTTGGCTTTTTCGATATGTGAAAGTTGTATCTGAATGACGGAATGATCTACCGCTATTTGCTGTTCGGCTTTGAGTCCTTTAAATGCATCTAAAGCAGTGCTATGGGCTTTTAATGTGGTTCTGGCATGAATCACTTGATGGTAGAAAGCCAAATACACGCCTACAGGAAGTCGAGTGACGGCATCGAGTGCGGTATTTAAATTATCCAGCGCATCGGTGAATTCTCGAGTATTATCCCCTTGAATATTGAGCAGTGGATATTGGCTTCCAGTAAGGACGACATGACAGGACTCAGCTAAAAAGCGTGATAAGGTCGCAGCAGCATAACTGAGCGTATCTGTGCCATGAATAATGACAAAGTGTTGGAAATTTTGGAGTTGTAGGCTTTGTATTTGTTGAATCAGCATAAGCCAGTCAATGGCTGTACATGCACTACTGTCTTTGATAATGGGCGCCTTAAAGCACTCAATTTTAAACTGAGGTGCTAAGACCTTTTTGAGTTGTGGAATAAACTCAGCATCAGGCATCGGCGCTAAAGGCTCGCCAATACAGCCAAAAGTTCCACCCATGTAAATTAAAGCAATTTTTTTGTTCATAATAAAAAAGCAGCCATTCATGACTGCTTTATCTTAAGACGAATAGATTTAAGAAGCTATTTGATTGAGTAAATTTTGTGATTGTTGGCGTTGTTCAGCGGTATACGCTGCTTCATTTTGTGAGAGTAGCTCACGAACGGAAGCATATGCACCCAAATTTAGATATTGTTGAGCAAGGTCTAAATTTAATTGAACTTCATTCACTTGAGCCAGCTCAGGGAATGAATGGAGTAATGGGTCGTTTGCATCTATGGCCAGACTGGTTTCAGCTTCACTAGGCGTTTCAAGGCTAAGTGTTGCTGTGCTATGCACTTGCTCAACTGTTTCAGGTTTTGGATCTAAATCAAAACTAAAAGTGGGCTGTGTCTCTGGTTCAGTAGGCGTGAGTTTAAATTCAAAATCACGTACTGGTGTGCTTTCTTCAGTAGTTACTGGCGTAATCGGTTCAGCAAAATCAAGTTTGAATTCTGGTGCGATTTCAACTTCTGCCGCTTTTTCAACTGGAACAGCTGTAGGTTCACTTGCTGTAAACGTGAATTCTAACGGCTTAACAGTTTCAGTTTTAATTTCTGGGGCAGGAGGAACTACTTCAAAAGAAAGCTCAGGTGTTGTTGTTGGCGCTTTTTCAGGTGCAGGATCTAAATTAAATTCTAAAGGCTGAACAGGTTGTTGCGGTGTCTCAACTTTCTGCTCAACAAGCGTTGAATGATCGAATTCTAGCGCATCGACTTGTGCCAGATTTTGCGTTTCGGTTTTAGATACAACGGGTTGTGAAATTGTTTCTGTATTTCCAATCAAGGCATCAAAGGCAGCTGTATTTTTGCTTTCTGGCACGACAGGGCTTGAGGGCTCAAAAGCAATCGATTCAACTGGGTGATCAGCTTGATTGGCTTTTCGTCGTTCTTCGGCTTGAATGACGATTTCGTCTAAGCCCAATGAACGAATATGATTAATCAACTGATTCACTGCAAATTCATCTTTTTGTGCCAGATGTACATCTAAAAGATAAAGATAAAGTTCATGTTGAGCATTGTCTTGGTTTAAAACTTGATTGATTTTTGCTTCAGCAGAGAAATAGTTTTTCTCAGCAATTAGCTTTTCAATATTAGTTTTTAATTCAGGGCTTAATGGTTTTGTTGCTTGTTTAACAATAACTTCATCTTCAACAACAGTGGTCTGTTGTTTTTTTGAGGTACGCGCAGTGCGTGCAACATTTTTCTTTGACGTCTTTTTATTGTTACTTTTTTTGTTATTGGTACTGGCGCTCTCTTTATTGGCATCCTCTCGTTTTTTAAGCACGATCGCCACGACCAAGAGTAGAACAAATGGAATCACATACAACAACATTTTATTTCCCCTTCATTGAGCACAATGAATCAATATTTTGAATATCCTAACTATTTGGTTTTTTTGCATTCTGCTGTTGTAATTGCTGTTGCAATTGAGCGAGCTGAGCATTTAATAATTGAATTCGCTGATTCTTTTGTTGTAAACCTGCTGCAAGTTGGTTCACATTCTTCTGTAATTTAACCGTTTTTTCACGAGAAGTCATAACTTTTGTAGATAATTCAGTAGTGGTCTGATTCAACTGTGTATTTTGCTTTCCTTGACTCTGAGCAGCGGGTTGTTCATTGTCTGCGACTAAACTCATTTCTGCTTGGTCTAAACGATATTTGGCAGAACCCGATTGCTTTCTGGCAATTTCAGGTGCAGCCGTTGCAACTTTATTTTTGCTTTGTGGTATTTGGCGATAGCTGGCTGCAAGATTGAGCGCAGCACCACGACGAATACGGTTTACATCACCTTGAATAAACGCATTGGCATTATTTGCTTTAATTTGTCGCATCACTTCTGGAACGCTTTGATTGGTTTCTGCTGCAATCCGAGAAGCAATTTTCCACAATGACTCATTGGCCTGAACAATATGCTTAGGTTGTTTATCTAATGCTTTATGGGCTTTTTCTTGTTTAAGCGCTTTTTGTGACTCCGCTTTCGATTTCTCTACGCGAGACTCATTCGATTTTGCTTGCTTGGTCTCAGCTTTGGAATCTTTTGGCTTTTGTGATTCTGCTTTTTGCTCGTCTAATTTAGCGGGTGGGGTCTGAGCTTTTGCAGATTGTACTGGTGCTTTTTCGGCTGGTGGCTGAGGCACTTGTTGTACAGTTACCGTCGGTGTTTGTGGCGTATTCTGAGCACTGCTTTGATGATTGCTTTGAAGAGGGTTCGGAGTATTGGTTGTAGCCGCAGGCGGTGTGTTTGTCGCAACTGTGGTTGGTTTTTGTTCTGTTTTGAGTGCTGGTGGTGCAATCACATTAATCGCTAAAGTACCAGCTGAATCCGTTGTCGTCGTTGCTTTGGTTGCCATAGCTGGTGGAGTTACAACTTCTGGCGTTGTCACGTGGTATTGCGTGCTGGTTGGTAAATTTAATGCAATATCTTTTTCGCTGACGATGATTTGAGGTGTCAGAGGCTTTTCTTTGACTAAGGCATTGCTCATTGGAGTAGGGACGTTGCTACGCCCACGAGTCAATGGGGCTTTGACTTGCTGAATATGGGTCGCACTCCCTTCTTTGACTTTTAATAATATATTTAATTCAGATTCAACAATCGGACGAGAAGAGGTAATCACAATCACCCCAGTGCCATCTCCTGAACGACGAGTATAAAAATTTAAATGCCCAGGTGCTTGCGTGGAAATACCAATATTTTGAATATCATCTGCATCAGCTAATCCGACTTCTATTTTTTCATTTGGATTTGCATTACTAAACTTCATTTCAGCATAAAGCAGATCACCAGACCCTGATTGAACTTGGATCGGGTCTATTGTAATCGCACTCACCGCTTGCGACGTCATGATGGCTAAAATGGCAATTTTTAATTTGTTATATACAGTCATCTCTATCCATTGCTCTGACAAAGTTCAAGGCATCCCCATAATACAATATTTAGCTGTAGTCTATATGTAAAATATTAACATTAGAGTTACATAAATATAGTTACATAAAAAAGCCGATCAAGATAGATCGGCTTTTTCATTGTTTATGAGTTTTTTGTGACTTTAAGCATTTTTATAGTCGATTAAGATACGTAACATACGACGTAAAGGCTCAGCAGCACCCCAAAGTAATTGGTCACCTACAGTGAATGCGCCTAAATACTCTTTACCCATATTTAATTTACGTAAACGACCTACTGGCACAGATAGAGTTCCTGTTACAGCGACTGGAGTAAGATCCGTCATTGATGCATCACGTGTATTTGGAACCACTTTTGCCCATTGGTTAGACTGACGAATCATGTCCTCAATCTCATCAAGCGGAACATCTTTTTTCAATTTCAATGTTAAGGCTTGAGAGTGACAACGCATTGCACCAATACGTACACAGTGACCATCAATTGGAACAATCTGAGCATTACCTAAGATCTTGTTGGTTTCAACTTGACCTTTCCACTCTTCTTTAGATTGACCGCTTTCAAGTTGCTTATCAATATAAGGGATCAACGAACCCGCTAAAGGCACACCGAAGTTTGCTTTCGGAAAACCTTCGCCACGTTGTAATTCGGCAATTCGGCTGTCGATGTCTAAAATCGCAGAACGTGGATCATCTAACAAGTCTTGAGTATTGTTATATAAATACCCCATACCCGTGATCAGCTCACGCATGTTTTGCGCGCCAGCACCAGAAGCGGCTTGATACGTCATCGCCGTCATCCATTCCACCAAATTGTGTTGGAACAGTGAACCCATGCCCATCAACATCAAAGAAACCGTACAGTTACCGCCAACAAATGTTTTAATACCGTTGACCAAACCGTCTTTGATAACATTTAAGTTGACTGGGTCGAGTACGATGATTGCTTCATCATCCATACGTAATGTAGAAGCTGCATCGATCCAATAGCCTTTCCAACCTTCAGCTTTTAGCTGAGGAAAGACTTCTGATGTATAGTCGCCACCTTGACAGGTAATAATGACATCCATTTGCTTCAGACTGGTAATGTCCGTCGCTTCCATAAGTGCTGGAGCAGTTTTACCACCAAAAGCAGGCGATTCACCACCTGCGTTACTGGTAGAGAAATAGAATGGCTCAAAATGAGCAAAATCATTCTCTTCAACCATACGTTGCATAAGGACAGAACCAACCATCCCGCGCCAACCGACCAGACCTACTTTCATGTCACTTTGCCTCGGTGCGTTAAAAAATAAAAGGGGGTTTGAGTGTATCAAAAGAGTGTGTAACTGCAATAGCATACACAATGAAAACACAACTATATTGTGCAATATATCTTGTTTATGATACATGCAAAATTGATATTAATTTATGAATCATTCAAAAATTAAGAATATAAGAGTGACAAAATATGATCTGGATAGAAGTACTTGCGTTGATCGTGATTTGGCTAAGTTTCTGGTCACTGATTCCCCGTGATGAATGGTGGTTTAGAGGTGCTGATTTTCCACGCTTGCAGATATTATTTGTTGGTTTGATTGCCTTGGTCTTGATGTTGTTTTGGACAGCGCCGTGGGACTTGGCTCGTGAAGTGATTTTATTTTTATTGATAGCTGCCTTAGCTTTTCAATTAAAGATGGTTTTGCCTTATACCTTCATTTGGAAGAAACAAGTCAAACAGGTGAGCAAAGATCAGCTTAATCCTGATCAGCAAATTTCAGTGATTGTGTCGAATGTGCTGACACCAAATGATCAATATCACTTATTGCTTGAGCAAATTGAACAGCACCAGCCAGATATTGTTTTGACACTTGAAACTGATCAAACTTGGCAAAATGAATTGGCTCAAATTGAAAAAGATTATCCTTATCGTGTGGCTATACCTTTAGACAATCTCTATGGGATGCATTTGTATAGCAAACTCAAGTTGGTTGATACAGAGGTTAAATTTATTCTCAGTGATGAAATTCCGTCTATTCATACCACGGTGATTTTACCATCTGGGCAAGCGGTGCAACTGTATTGTTTACATCCCAAACCACCAAGTCCAACAGAAGCCAAAGACTCGACTTTACGTGATGCTGAATTGCTTATTGTGGGGGATCAGATCAAAGACTTGGATGAGAGCTGTATTGTTATGGGCGATTTAAACGATGTTGCTTGGTCACGCACAACGCGTTTATTTCAGCGTATCAGTGGTTTGCTTGATCCACGTGTGGGGCGCAGATATATCAACACCTTCCATGCTGACTATAAATTTTTGAGATGGTCTTTGGATCATTTATTTCACAGTACAGATTTTGCTTTAGTACATATGCAACGACTACCTCATGTGGGTTCAGATCATTTTCCGATTTATGTGGTATTACAAACAGGGCGTATTTTTGAGCAAACTCAAGAAGAGTTAGAGCAAACTGATGCAGATGAAAGGGAAGCGCAAGAGGCAATTCAGGAAGGGATTGAAAAAGCAGAGAAAGAGGAGAAGTTGGTGACTGATGAAATTACACAAAGTTATAAAGCTGGAACCTGATTGTCTGACAAAAATATTAAAAAATGGCTGATTTTTGTAAGCAATTACTTACATGGATTTAGGCCCTAAGCGGATAGCATGCAAAGCATATTCGTTTTAATCTTTACTTATCGACACAGGGAATGAGAACGGAAAATCTCACTAAGGAAGACGAAGTCGATGGAGCAATCATCAAGGATTTGATGTTGGAATGGATAACCAAGAAAATAAGAATAAGATGTGAAAGCACAACCTCATGAACCCGAGTTTTGCAGGATGCAGAACTCGGGTTATGCTTTATTTATGGTATATAATTTAGAATAGACAAAATTGAAAATAAAAAAGAGTGGCTATGTTTCTCGCAAAAGTTCAAGAATTCGCTTCAAGTCTTAAACATTTTACTGGTTTAAGTAGTGATGCTTTATTTATCTATGCAGGTTTAATCATCTATTTTATTGTTGCTGCAATTCATAAAAGACAACTTAAATCAAATCTTGCGATTATCGCCACAGTGGTACTTGCCTTTGTAATAGAAATCTTTAATGCACGCGCAGATATTTTTGGTAGAGGTTATTGGCGTATTTGGGAAAGTATCCATAGCATAGTCAATATGATTTTTTGGCCTTATGTGATTTGGGCGATGGCACGTTTTCGGGTATGGAAAGGTTAGGTCTTTCTACTTAACCCGCTTATGATTCAGATTGTTTTTATTTTCCATAATGTTGATTTAAGGCGTCCATTTCAGCAGAAATTTTTTGTTGAAGCGCCATTGAACGTTTACCAAGTTGCTTAAATTCATCACTGGGTGCATTTGCATTAAAATCTGGGGCTGTTGAAAGCGTATACATTTTCTGACTAGTGACTAAATTATCAATCATTTGTATGCGTAGACTTTGTACTTCACTACTTTTTAAATTTAATGCCATGATTTGTTGTTGAGTTGCCGCTTGTATATCATTGGCTTTGAGTAAAATCTGCTGGCGCTTTTCAGGTTGGCGAGTGGCTGATTGAAGCTCCGCTCTTAATTGAAGTGCTTGAGTATTTGCATGATTGACGATCTGATTAAGTTGAGCTAAGTCTGTTGTAATCTCTGTTGCGTTGGCTGTACTCAGTTCAGTCGCTTTGCTTTTCCAATTGCCTTGAGTTGTTGCAGTAGACGTAGTTTCTGATGTTTTGTTTTGGGCTGTATCTGCTTTTTGCTCAGAACATGCAGCAAACATCAAACAGGAACTGATCAAACATGAAAAAAGAACTTTATTGGTGATATTCATTGTTTTATTTTCCTTAAATTTGAATGTATTCCGCTTATTATTGATAAATCTTAATTCGCTTTGTTTGATCAAAAAAGTGGGCATGTGTAACTAGACACAGTTCGCCATGAACGATGCTATTTAGACGCCAGATGACCAAAATAAAAAAGGAGATATTTTATATCTCCTGATTGTTAAAACAAAAACACTTAAACTTAATAGATTTTCTGGTAGCCTTTTGGACGTGTTTTAAAGCGACGATGAAACCACATATATTGTGTCGGTGCGATCCGCAGTTGATTTTCAATGATTTTATTGACACGCATCGCATCATCCATTTCATCTTCACTGGGTAATGGATCAACAGCAGGTTCAATAAGCACATGATATTTTGGATCTTTGATATCACCATCACGATAAAAATACAGTGGGATTGCAACAGCTTTTGATATTTTCAATAAACGTCGATGCGCAGTTACTGTTGCAGCGGGCGTACCAAAAAAGGGAGCCATTACCCCTTGTTTTAATCCAAAATCCTGATCTGGACTATACCAAATCGCATCACCTTCTTTCAGATGGCGAATCAATCCACGCATATCATCATGATCAATCTGCGCTTTGTAAATCGTTGCACGACAACGATAAATCAACATATCGAGTAAAGGATTATTCTGCGGGCGATACACGACATCAGGTTCAAAAAATTGTGCGCATAAATAACCACCAGCATCAAGCATGGTGCTATGGGTGCCGAGTAACAGTATGCCTTGACCATTTTGTTTGGCCTGTTGGATATGCTCTAGCCCTTGAATGCTGACGCGGTTTTTAAACCATTGTGGTGAATACCATGCATTTAAGGTTTCAAAGACCCCGACCATTTGATCAACAAAGACTTGTCTTGAGTTGTCGATGACTTGTTCAGGCGACCATTCTGGAAAGCAGACTTCTAAATTACGTGTTGTTGTTTCACGACGCGATTTCAGTCGGTCAAAGGCAATATTGCCCAACAATGTTGCTAAGCGATACTGAATTGCCCAAGGCAAGATCGCGAGGATCATCAAAAATACAATCGCAATCCAGATTCCCCAATATTTCGGATGTAAAAATGCCCAATAAAATTTTCCAGGCTCGTATTGATGCTTTTTACTCATAGCAGTTTTGTAAATTTTGGGGAAGTTAAAACTGAAAGGAGTGTAGCATGAAGCGGTTTAAAGAAGAAAATTCAAGATGTCATTCACTCTCATTGAGGATACGCAAGGAAGCATGACGTGAAAATAATTCGGTTAATTCAAGGTGATATTACAGTTCAAAAGGTGGATGCAATTGTAAATGCTGCCAATACCTCGTTACTTGGCGGTGGTGGTGTGGATGGTGCAATTCATCGAAAAGGTGGTTCTGCTATTTTGGAGGATTGTCAAAAGATCCGAGCCAGACAGGGTGGTTGTGCAGTTGGTGAAGCAGTGATTACCACAGCGGGGTTGTTGCCCTGTAATTATGTGATTCATACCGTGGGGCCCACTTGGCAAGATGGACAGCATGCTGAAAATGAATTGCTTGAGAAAGCCTATCTCAATAGCTTAAGACTCGCTGAGCAACATCAGCTAAAAACACTGGCATTTCCGAATATTTCAACAGGGATTTATCGTTTTCCCAAATCAGAGGCAGCATTTATCGCTATAAACAGCGTGACTAAGTTTTTAAGCCAGACGAACAACTTAGAGGAAGTCAGTTTCGTGTGTTTTGATTTGGAAAATTTTAAAATCTATCGCCAGCATCTTGCTGAGATTGATCAAAAGCAAGTGCATGTTTTAGGTATATAATCGCAGTTATTCACTGACTATTTTAGACAACCTTACGATGAGAGATACCTACTTAGACAGTTGTAAGGCAACGCTGATATTTCTTGTGGTGCTCGGGCATTTTCTAGAACGCATGATCGGTTGGAAAGATCCGATTGATCATGTCTTATTAGGTACGATTTATTTTGTACATATGCCTGCTTTTATCTTTATTTCGGGCATGTTGTTTAAAGACAGTAAATGGTTTAAGAATATTCTATTTTTTGTTGCACTCTATTTACCCTTTCAAATTTTATTTCCTGCATTTGATGCCATTTGGTCAGGTAAATTTCAGCTCAATTGGAATGTGTTTGAACGACCTTATTGGATCTTATGGTATCTGTTGGGCATGATGGTATGGACAACGCTTACCCATTTTTTGATAAAAACAAAATTTGCACTGCTGATTGCACTGATTCTTGCTTTATGTGTCGGCTTAAGCCCATGGAACAATTACCAATACTCAATCGGCAGAATTTTTAGCTTCTTTCCATTTTTTATTGTGGGTGCACTTTATGGCAAAACCATTGTCGAGAAAATTCAGCAATTTAAATTCACTCAAATTTTAGCTGGATTCATCGTGATGGGTATTGCAAGCTTGGTGTATTTCACCCAAATCAATCCATTTTGGTTATATGGCAGTTTAAGTTATCAGCAACTCAAGGTAAGTATGTGGGATGGTACTTGGATCAGAATAGGCTGTCTTTTGGTGTCGAGTTTGGGTATTTTCGCGATGTTTGTATGGACAAAATTATTAAATATTGGCTGTGTGCAACTTGGAAAAAACACCTTGGCGGTGTATTTGCTACATGGTTTTGTGGTGATGTTGATTGCACGTTATTGGCAACTGGATTTTAATATTTTTGTGGAAATTGGGATTTGTATTGGTTTATCTGTATTGACTTGCTGGATATTACAACAACAATTTTTTGATATTTTATTAAGAAAATTGTCTTTATGGTTAATCAAACCTGTTGAAAAATTCGGTTTAAAGTAGCTGAATGGATTTGACGCGATCCAGAGCATTCGCTAAAAATTTAAAAGCTACACTGTTGGTGTAGCTTTTAAGCATGAGGATCATAATTTTATAAAGCGACAGTTTTAAAACAACGTTTTAAAGTGGATTATTTGGTTGCTGCTTTACCCTCTACTTTTTTTGCTGTTGCTGATTTTTGTGCAGCGGCATGGTGTTTTTGGCTATGACCAGCTTTATGTTGTTTTTGCATTTGATGGGTTTTAACCGCTTGAGTCGAATGCTGTGCTGGAGTTGCTGCCATTGCAGAACCTGCGAAAATTGCTGTGGTAAATGCTGCAACAAGTAATGATGTAACTTTTTTCATGATCATATTCTCACTAAATAATTCGAGATCTGAACTAGATTCGATAATCATATCTTGGTGGATTTGTATGGAAACATCATGAAGTGCTTGTAGCGAAATTCAGTATAAATGAAATGATCATTGGTAAGATGAGTGGGGAATGGTAAGTGCTTTGATTTTTTAAGTTTTATTTAATTTTAATCAGTAAAGTATTGCCGTCATTTTTTATAAAGATTTAATTTAAATGAGTTCTAAGTATTGTGATTGATATGATATCTCAGTAGATTTAAGTTATCTTTTAAAAAAAAATCTGATCAGCGATAGCATGAATTGAAAAAGAACAAATTGGTCTTAATTGAGAAAAATGAAAATACAGATCACTGAGAAGGTTTATCGCTTTTTTAGCATATATGGATGGGCGACCCTTATTGTTGTTTTAATCAATTTGGCTCTATCTCATTTTCAATTATGGCAATCACAGGATGTACTCTTGCTGATTTTTGCCATATTTATTTTGTGTGTTAATTATTTTATTAAAATAAACAACGGAATTATTGATTCTTTTCTAAAAGAAAAGAAACTGCCGATCAGTATTCAGATCCCTGTAAATAAATCGAGCTTTATACGAATCCCTGATTTTATTGGCTTTCTTCTCTGGTTGTTTGCACTATTTTCAGTGATTTTGACGTGGAAAATTTGGCTTTTTTGTTTTTTAGTCAGTTTGGCAGGTTTACTTTTTATTGAACATCCTCATGTCTGGTTTAAAGATTCATTTGATTGGGATGAGCGTATTAAGCAAGTTAAAAATCAACATGAAACATGGATAGATGGCTTATTTAACTATTCTCCAAATATGGATAGCTTCACTTTTTATAATGGAAACCAAACATTTACTGTTCGTTGGTCTGAAATAGAAAAAGTTGATGCAGTGATGATCGATCAATTGAGCTATCAAGAAGTACGCCTATTCATTTTGACTAAACAAAGAATTCTCATCATTGATGAGTCTATGGCAGGCTATCCAAAGTTTGTTGCGACTTTATCTAAGCATTTAGTACTGATCAATGAATATTGGCTTTTTATGCTTATGGAAATGCCTATAGGGACAATTGTGCCGATTTTTCAACATGATTAACCTAATAAAAACTCCGCATATTTGCGGAGTTTTTATTTAAAGATTTTACAAGAACTAACCTTTGATCATTTCTTCTAATGCATCCCAACGCTCCATTTTTTCAAGCATCAGTTCATCAATCTCGCCAAGTCGTTGTGACGCTTTGGTGGCTGCATCTGCATCAGTCACAAACCAAGAACCATCTGCAAGTTTTGCAGTCAGTTCAGCTTGTTCTTTTTCCAAAGCTTCAATTTCTGCAGGTAACTGTTCTAAAGCGCGTTGATCTTTATAACTCAATTTCACTTTTTTAACGGCTGGTTCAGCAGGTGTCGCAGCAGCTTCCGCTTTAGCAATGGCTTTTTTTACATCACTTTTCTGATCGACAACACGTTGATCTGGACGTTGTTCTAGATAGTCTTGATAGCCACCAATGTATTCATCGATATTGCCTTTACCATCAAATACCCAGGTTGATGTCACAACATTGTCCATAAATGCACGGTCATGGGAGATCAATAACAAAGTCCCTTTATAATCACTCAACATCTCTTCGAGTAATTCTAAAGTCACCATGTCTAAGTCATTGGTTGGCTCATCCATCACAATAAGGTTAGACGGTTTAAGCAATAACTTTGCCAAAAGGATACGGTTACGCTCACCACCTGAAAGTGCTTTTACTGGAGTACGCGCGCGTTCAGGCGAGAATAAAAAGTCTTGTAAATAGCTGTAGATATGACGGCGACCACCATTAACATCGACAAAGTCTGAGCCTTCAGACACGTTGGCCATTACTGATTTTTCAAGATCTAGCGCATTACGTAATTGGTCAAAATAAGCCACTTCAAGCTGTGTACCTGTTTTCACCGAACCGCCATGTTCAAGTTCACCTAAAATGGCTTTAATCAAGGTGGTTTTACCTACACCATTATCACCGACTAAACCAATACGGTCGCCACGCAGTACTAACGCAGAGAAATCTTTAATAATCGGTGCATTATCACCAAAAGCCACACTTAAGTGTTCAATATCAAAGACCAATTTACCTGAACGATTCGCCTCTTGAGTCGCCATGCTCACTTTACCTTGTTGTGAGCGACGTGCTTTAGATTGTTCACGTAAATCTTTTAATGCACGTACACGACCTTCGTTACGGGTACGACGTGCTTTGATCCCTTGACGAATCCAAGTTTCCTCTTCAGCCAAGCGTTTATCAAACAGCGCATTTTGCTTTTCTTCAGCTTCCATTTGCTGTGCTTTTAAGTCGAGATAGCGTGAGTAGTTACCTTCATAACTACGTAAAACACCACGATCCAACTCCACAATACGTGTCGCAATATTGTCAACAAAAGCACGGTCATGGGAAATAAATAACAGGGTGAGATTGTTTTGATCGAGTAAGAATTTCTCTAACCATTCAATACTTTCTACGTCCAAATGGTTGGTTGGTTCGTCAAGTAATAAAACGTCAGGTTGCGTCAACAATGCACGTGCTAAAAGTACACGGCGTTTACGCCCGCCTGATAAATCTGCTAAATCCGCTTCAGGATCTAAGCCCATTTTGCTCAAGATAGAATTTACTTTGGTTTCTAAGGCCCAACCATCGAGCAAATCCAGCTTATGTTGTAGGTTGCCCATACGATCACAAGCTTCCATATCACCTAATACACAAGCATCGCTGGCTTCGTGGTATTCTTTTAGGACGAGCGCGGCTTCTCCTGCACCTTCGGCAACAATATCTGCAACTTTACCCGAATCCATCGGTACATCCTGAGCAAGCATAGAAATTGTAATACCATTTTGTAATGCAATTTCACCTTGATCAGGCAATAAACTTCCCTCAATCAGTTTGAGTAAAGTAGACTTACCTTCACCGTTACGACCAATCAGACAGACTCGTTCGCCTCGTTCTAAATTGAAGTTTGCGCCATCGAGCAGGGCAGGTCCACCAAACGCAAGTTGGACATCCCTTATAGTAATATAGGCCATACGGTTTCCTAAACATCCCACACTGAGGACTAAAAATGACTAAACATAAAAATATTGATGATCAGGCGTCATTTTCCGCACCCATAGAAGATTTGCAAGTCCGAATTGCATTTTTAGATGATTTAGTCGAACAATTAAATGATCAAGTGGCGCAACAAAGCTTGGAAATCGCTGATTTAAAAAAACAAATGCAGTTAATTTACCAACGTATAGAATCTGCTGATTTGTCAGAAGGTATTGCAGCATTTGACCCAATGACCAATCGTCCTCCGCATTATTGATGCAACGGATGTGAAATATGAGTGGCTGAGGTGTGCTGAATCAGGTGTAAATTCACACATAGCAGTGATATTGGCAAAGGATTTGCATAACGCAAGCGCTAAATTTGTGGGTTAAGATGGATTATGAACTTAAAAAACCTCGAAGCATTTTATTGGGTGGTGACCTTAAACAGTTTTAATAAAGCCGCAACAAAGCTTCAAACGACACAGCCTGCAATTTCTCAAAAAATTACTGCGATTGAAAATGATCTCGGTTTTAAAGTGCTTGATCGCAGTTCTCGTCAAATCAAAGCCACGCATAAGGGCATGACCTTATTTAAATATGCTGAAAAGTTTATGCGACTGGAAACAGACTTGGTGGCTGAACTCACAGAAAGTCAGTATTTAACAGGAACGATTCGTTTAGGGGTTTCCGAAACGATTGTCCATACTTGGCTAGTGGAGTATATGGAGCAAGTCCAGCAAGAGTTTCCCAAAGTTTCCATCGAAATCGTGGTGAATTTAACTCCAGATTTACAAGAAGGTGTACGCATCGGTGATTTGGATATGGCGTTTTTACTGGGGCCAACTTTGCCTTTTGAATGTATAGAACGTTCATTGTGTGATTTTGAATTAAGCTTTCTAGCATCGCCTTCATTTAAAGGTGGAATCGGGCAGATGTCATTGCGGACATTGATGTCGCATACCATTTTAACCTATCCAAGAATTACCTATCCTTATAAAGAGCTCAAAGCCAAAATGAAAGAACAGAAGATCGATGAACCGCTATCCATCACAAGTTATTCATTGGTCACATTATTACGTTTAGCTGAACAAGGTTTAGGGATTGCAGTGGTACCTAAACTAACGGCAATCAAAGAAATTTTAGATGGGCGATTGGAAATTTTGGATACGCCAATCCAATTAAAGACATTCCACTTTACCGCAATCTATACACAAGGCAATAACACCGCATTAAAAGAAAAGTTGACGGATTTAGCGGTTTTAACTTCGGAAAATGCCATGAAAAAGCTGAATAATAAAATTAAATAATGAACAATAAAACGGCATTTTATGCAGCTTTGGTTTTGATTTAAAAATTGCAAAAATATGAAATATTGATAATGAGAACTTATAGAAACTGATAAACATTCATTATTAAATGATTTTAAAAATAATAAAAACATATAAATTCAACATCTTATGTTTAATGAATTTTGGATAAAGTCTTATTGTGACTGACCTTCGCCTATGCTTTTATTTGAAATACAGATTTGGTTCAGCATAACCAGAAAATCTTAAAAGTTTAAAGGATTAAAGAATTTCGTATTTTAGAAAAATAGATGTTCTTTGTTTCACTTGAAATAGCGTTGATTAAGCTCAAATGGATGAGGAACGCCTACATGTCTTTATTGAAATCTTCTTTTTTGTCTGACCGTCAATGGGCAATTGTTGCATCTATCTTTATGATGGCAACGTCTGCGATGGGACCAGGTTTTCTAACTCAAACCGCTGTATTTACAGTGAAATTAGGTGCTGCATTTGGCTTTGCAATCCTAGTTTCGATCATTATTGATTATGTTGTTCAGCAAAACATTTGGCGTGTTGTTACCTTAACGCAAATGCGCGCTTCTGATATTGCCAATAAAGCCTTACCGGGGAGTGGTTACTTACTCGCATTTCTGGTCATTTTAGGTGGGTTTTTCTTTAGTATCGGTAACATTGCAGGTGCTGCACTGGGCTTAAATGCACTCTTTGGGTTGGATACCAAGGTCGGCGGCGTGCTGAGTGGTGCTTTGGCGATTCTGATTTTTGCCTCCAGAAAAGCCACACTAGCGATGGACAAGAGCATGATTATTTTGGGGTTACTCAAAATCGTTTTGATCGTGATCGTTGCATTTATTGTCATGCCACCTGTGGGGCAAGCCGTTCAACAAACTTTTGCACCTGATCAAATTGATTTTGCCATCATTACAACCATTGTTGGCGGTACAGTGGGCGGTTATATCTGCTACGCAGGCGCGCATCGCTTATTGGACAAAGGTGCTGTAGGACCAGAAAATATTGATGAAGTGGCCAGAGCCGCAACCAAAGGTATTGTGGTGGTCGGGATCATGCGTTATGTATTGTTCTTGGCATTCTTAGGGGTTGTGGTCAGCGGCGCAAATATCGATTTAGCAAGTCACGATGCCAACCCAGCTGCGCAAGCATTCCAATATGCTGCGGGTACATTTGGTTTTAAACTGTTTGGCTTGATTTTTTGGGCAGCGGGAATCAGTAGCACAATTGGTGCAGCCTATACCTCTGTTTCATTTATGTCCGCATTTAAACAGAACTTAACCACCAAACATACCAACTACCTCACCATTAGCTTTATCTCTTTAGCCTTGTTGCTTTACGTGATTCTAGGTGCAACACCAGCGGGCTTACTGATCTTTGTGGGTGGTTTTAATGGTTTGGTATTACCAATTGGTTTGACGATTTTTGTCTATGTTGCGGCATGCCGTAAAGACATGATGGGCAATTATAATTATCCAAAATGGTTGCTGGTTTTGGGTGTATTAACCTGCTTACTCACATGGTGGATGGGTTATATGTCATTCACGACGGTATTTAATTACCTCACCAAGCTCTAATCAACTTCACACTCAATTGAAAAGGAATGATCACAATGTATGTCGATTTAAATAGTGACTTGGGTGAAAGTTTTGGCTCATGGAAAATGGGCAATGATGAGCAAATTTTACCTGTGGTCAGTAGTGCCAATATTGCCTGTGGCTTTCATGCAGGTGACCCGTTGGGAATATTGAAGACGCTTCAGCAAGCAGTGAAATTAGATGTCACGATTGGTGCGCATGTTTCCTACCCAGATTTGGTTGGTTTTGGTCGCCGTAATATGGATCTGTCTCAAGACGAGCTGATCGCGGATGTGCTCTATCAAATTTCGGCGCTTGATGGTTTGGCAAAAGTTGCTGGCTCCAAAGTGCAATATGTCAAGCCGCATGGGGCGTTGTATAACACCATAGCCAAAGATCCCGTACAAGCCGAAGCCGTGATTGAAGCCATTAAAATGTATAACCCAGCATTGGTACTGGTTGCTTTGGCTGGGTCAAATTTGGTTGCACAAGCACGTCAGGCAGGCTTAAAAGTGGTTTCAGAAGCCTTTGCTGATCGTGCTTATAACCGTGATGGTTCACTGGTTTCACGCCGTTTAGAGGGTGCTGTTTTGCATGATGCAGAGTTTGTGGCAAAACGTGTGGTTGCGATGTTAAAAAATGGCGGGGTTGAGTCAATTGATGGTGTCTTTACCCCGATTCAAGCCGATACGATTTGTTTGCATGGTGATACCGCAGGTGCACTAGAAATGTCCGCAGCGATTAAAGCTGAGCTGTTAAAAAACGACATTCAAGTTCGTTCATTTTGTGCATAAAACAATAAGGACAAGACACATGTTTAAAGAGATTAAAGTCGATTCAGCTCAGCTAAAAGCTGCATTGGATGCGCGACAACAAATTCGTGCAGGTTTTGATCAACCTACAGCAGGAATGGCTGCTGGAATGACCCAAGTGAATATGATTTCTGTACCCAAAGACTGGGCATATGATTTCTTGTTGTATGCGCAACGTAATCCGCAAAGCTGTCCTGTATTAGATGTTTTGGAAGAAGGCGTATATCACTCTCGATTGGCTGCTGACTCAGACATTCGCACTGATTTTCCACGATATCGTGTTTGGAAAGACGGTGAAATGGTTGATGAACTCACTGATGCGAGTGAGCTTTATAACGCGCATCCTGATTTAGTGACCTTTTTAATTGGCTGTAGTTTCTCCTTTGAAACAGCTTTGCAAGAAGCGGGGATTGAAGTGCGTCATATCCATGACAAGACCAATGTACCGATGTATTTGAGTAATATCGAATGCCTTTCTGCTGGACGTATTTCAGGAAATATGGTGGTTTCTATGCGCCCCATTCCTGCCCATCAAATAGCTGAGGCTGTAAAAATTACTGCACGTATGCCGAGTGTTCATGGCGCTCCCGTACATATTGGTCATCCTGAAAGTTTGGGCATACGCGACATCAATCAGCCAGATTTTGGTGATGCCTCACGTATTGAACAGGGTGAAATTCCAGTATTTTGGGCATGTGGTGTAACGCCTCAAGCTGCAATTATGAACTCGAAAATCCCATTTGCCATTAGCCATGCACCAGGACATATGTTGATTACAGACATACCTGATCGTGCGTGGCTGCGTTAAGACAAGAAAGGATCAGTAAATGCGATTTTTATCGGTAAATTCCGACAGTTTCTTGATTGAACTTTCCAGTTTAGAAGAAACTTTGGCGTTATACAGTAAATTGCAAAATTTACACTTGAATGGAATCAAAGATTTAATTCCTGCTGCAAAAACAATTTTGATTTGTTTTAACGAAATCAAGACTGACTTTAAAACCTTGAGTGTTTTGATTGGTACTTTAAAGCTTGATTCAGGCTTTGATCGAAATACGCAGGAAGTGATTATTCCGATTCGTTACGATGGTGAAGATTTAGCACAAGTGGCGGAACTTCAAGGCCTCTCTATAGCCGATCTGATATTAAAACATCATCAAAGCACTTGGGACGTTGCGTTTATTGGCTTTGCTCCAGGTTTTGCTTATATGAGTAGCCTTGATCAGCCCTTTACAGATATTCCTCGTCTAAAAACACCACGTAAAAAAATTCCATCAGGTTCACTTGGGCTTGCTGGGCAATACTCGGGTATCTACCCAAAAGATAGTCCGGGTGGCTGGCAATTGATTGGAACAACGTCAGAAAAAATGTGGGATTTGGAGCGTCAAAATCCTGCGCTTTTACGACCAGGAATGCGGGTGCATTTTGAGGATGTAACCCATCATCCTGTATCTGTGGATGTGCCCAAGCAAATCACGCCACGACAAGATTTAATTTTAAAACACCCCCTATTCAAAATCACGGCATCTGGCTTGCAAGTTTCGATTCAAGATGAAGGCCGTTTTCAGCACAGCAATATCGGTGTGGGTACAGCAGGGGCGATGGATGTCGCTTCGATGCATTGTGCCAATCGAATCGTGGGGAATCCAACGGATACGCCTGTGATTGAGGTGCTAAATGGCGGTTTAAAAGCAGTCATGCAAAATTCAGCTGTCATTAGCGTGGCAGGTGCAATTTCCAATATCCATGTGAAATTTGCAGATGGTCAAAAAGCAGATTTTGACAGCTATCAGGCGATTGCACTGGATGAGGGAGATGAATTTCAAATTCAAACGCCGAGCGCAGGGTTACGCAATTATCTTGCGGTTCGTGGTGGTTTGGATATTCAACCCATTTTAAATAGCTGTTCTTTTGACAGTTTAGCCATTCTTGGTCCAGCCCCTTTAAAAACGGGTGATGTCATTTACCAAGGTCAAGTCGTCCCATCCAATATCAGCATCAACGAAGTGCCAAAATCCAATCTCCCGTCCCTTGGCGATACGATTGAACTTGATATTGTGATGGGACCTCGAACGGATTGGTTTGAGCAAAGCAGTATTGAAAAATTGTGCAATCAAGCATGGTTAGTCACCAATGAAAGTAATCGAGTGGGATTACGTTTATCTGGGAAAGCGCCCTTAACACGTAAGATTTGCCATGAATTGGAAAGCGAAGGCACATGTATTGGTGCTTTGCAGATTCCACCCAATGGTCAACCTGTATTGTTTATGAATGATCACCCATTAACAGGTGGTTATCCTGTGATTGCTTCTGTTGCCAAGCATCATTGGGATTTGGTGGCACAAATACCTGCGGATTGCCATATCAAATTTAGAAAAATCGCCGAATTTGTAGATATCGAGAACTAAGATGAACCAGCAAAAATATGTAAATGAAAAATTATTGATTGCCAATCGTGGTGAAATTGCTGTGCGTATTATCCATGCTTGTCGTGATATGGGCATTGCTTCTGTGGCAATGTATGCAGATGACGATATCGGCAGTTTACATGTCGAACTTGCAGATGAAGCATGGGGGTTGGTTGGCGCAACCGCAAAAGAAACCTATTTAAATATTGATGCCATTATTGATATTGCTAAAAAATCAAAAGCCACCATGGTGCATCCTGGTTATGGTTTTTTATCGGAACGGGCTGAATTTGCACAAGCTGTGATTGATGCAGGCTTGAAGTGGGTAGGCCCATCTCCTGAAGCAATTACCAAGTTGGGTGATAAAATTGAAGCACGTAAAATCGCTGCTTCAGTGGGTGCTCCTTTGGTACAAGGCACACAAGACCCATTGAATAATGCAGATGAGGCTTTAGCCTTTGCAAAACAATATGGCTTGCCTATTGCAATTAAAGCGGCATTTGGTGGTGGTGGTCGTGGTTTAAAAGTGGTTTGGAAGCTTGAAGAAGTGAAAGAACTCTATGACTCTGCTGTCCGTGAAGCAAAAGCGGCCTTTGGTCGTGGCGAATGCTTTGTTGAGCAGTACTTAGACAATCCTCGTCATGTGGAAGCGCAAGTGATTGCCGACTTGCATGGGAATGTGGTGGTCTTAGGTACGCGCGATTGTTCTTTACAGCGCCGCAATCAAAAATTAGTTGAGGAATCTCCAGCACCATTTATCAGTGAAGAGATTTACCAAGAGATTTTAACTTCAGCAAAAAATATTTGTCAGGCTGCTCAGTATGTTGGAGCAGGGACAGTCGAGTATTTATTGAGCCAAAACGGGACGCTATCATTTTTAGAAGTCAATACGCGGTTGCAAGTTGAACATCCCGTGACCGAAGAAACAGCACGAGTTGATTTGGTGGTTGAGCAAATTCAGGTGGCTTTGGGCGAAGAATTATCGATCAAAGAAACCCCTAAAGCACAAGGTCATGCCATTGAGTTTC
Source organism: Acinetobacter sp. NyZ410 (assembly GCF_022828975.1). Taxonomy (NCBI): domain Bacteria; kingdom Pseudomonadati; phylum Pseudomonadota; class Gammaproteobacteria; order Moraxellales; family Moraxellaceae; genus Acinetobacter; species Acinetobacter sp. NyZ410. Next base: position 501,773 of record NZ_CP094620.1, read on the forward strand.
GTATCAATGCAGAAGACCCTAGTCGTGGTTTTATTCCAGCATTTGGTACACTAAGTTTATTTGAAGCACCTTTCGGTCATGGTGTGCGTGTCGATACTGGCGTGCGCACAGGTTCTCTGGTTTCCAGCCATTTCGATTCTTTAATGGCAAAGCTGATTGTGACGGGGGAAACGCGTGAAATCGCAATACGCCGCGCAAAACGCGCTTTAAAGCAGTTTAAAATTGAGGGGGTGGCTTCAGTTTTAGATTTTCATCGTGCCGTGCTGAATGAACCTGATTTTACCGACGAATTTAAAGTCCATACGCGCTGGATTGAAAATGACTTTAAACAAGACTTAAAATCAACTCGACGTGCGATTCCTCAGCATCAACAAACGATGGTTTTAAGCTATATCGAAATTGATGGGAAATTACACCGTCTAGGCCTACCTGCAGGAATGTTTGCTCAAGGTACAGTTCAGGTGGAGCAACAACCAGTGCAAAGCACAGAGTTAGCACTTCAACCTGAGCACTTACAAGCGCCTATTAACGGGGCCATCATTGCATGGAAAGTCCAAACTGGAGAGCAAGTGAGTGCAGGGCAAGTTGTGGCAATTATGGAAGCCATGAAAATGGAAGTTCAAGTTTTGGCACATCAAAGTGGTCAAATTGAATTGCTGAAAGAAGTCGGGAGCACGTGTCAGGCTGATCAAGTGATTGCAACCATCCAATAATATTTATCTTTAAAATCTAAAACTTATACATTTAAGTCAGATGGAATTGGGAATTTAGGATTAAATTTCCAATTTTATTTGACCTTTTGTTGAAAGCTGGTTGTAATGCTTGCCACTGTTCAGTAGCAAACTTTTTGACCATGCCGAATAAAGCTGTTCTTCTCGATCTTGAAAATAATATGCCTACAGCCAAAATGCTGCGGGAGATTATTGAACATTACCCAACACTTTATCTTTTCAATTGTACGGGACAATTCCAGTACTCACTGGAAGATTTAACTGAATTTTCAAGCTGGGTGAGCAGTGGTCAAGTGGTGATTTTAGAAGTACCGAATGCATCTGAAAAAGAATATGAATATGCAGTTGTGGTGGGGCAATTATTGGCATTATTAGAGCCAGAGATGCAGATTGAGGTCATTTCTGCGATGCCAAGTTGTTCCTTATTGTTGGATCTGATGCGTAGTGCTGATCTAGCGTGTAGTTTTATTCAAGTCGAATCAACGTTGGAACGTCAACGCAACAAGTACTCGATACCTAGTCTACAAACCATTCAAAATAAGCCGTATTTGCAAATGGTTAAAAAGTATTGCGATGCCTTGGGAGAGATGACAGGCAAACCGAATACCATTGAAAAATTAAAGAATTCTATTGTGAATATTTTACAAGTTGTGCCAGAAAAAGCTCAGCATCTGGTCGGCATGTTAATCAATTTAAAAATTGTCAAACGTTTTGATGATCAGGTGGCTTATCGTAAAAAAGTCTTGAAACAATGGACAAGTCTTGACATCGACAAGCCTGTTTTAGCACACCCAGTTGAGACTGAATCCGCAGCACAACCCAATATCAAACTTGAAAAAATTGATCAAATTTTAGAAAAATTACGTGTTGATTCAGATCAGGTGTTACAGGAAATGGATCAGCAAGACTCTGTGGGTGCAGTACATCAGGTTTTGTTTAAAAACTTTGCCAAAATAGATCCAGTGCAAATTGAAGTTATTCATAAATTAAATAATTTAAAAACCGATAAACCTAAAGATATTTATGAGTTGCGTGATTTATTGGAGCAAATGTTTCCAAAATCAGATATCCGTTTATTGCTTAAAGAGTTGATTGAAAAAGGCTATATTTATTGGAATGGTCATGAAGTTGTTTATAGTCATGAAATGTATTTAAATTAGGGCGATTTTTAAGCTGCCCAGAGCAACATAAATAAGCGCTTAGATTTGGATATTTAGCGCTTTTTTATTAAGCCATACATTGTATTTTATCACTTTGCTTATGCTTATAAATTTGCTACGCCACCATCGACCAAAAGTTCGCTACCGACAATAAATTTAGCTTCATCTGAAGCAAGATAAATAAAGGCATTGGCAATTTCGACTGGATCCGCCAACCTTTGAATTGGCACAAGATTTTCAATACTGGCTTTGAGCTGTTCAACTTCAGCGGGTGTACTCGCAACTTTGTTGAGGGCTGGGGTTAAGGTTGGTCCCGGTGAAAGTAAGTTAAATCGTATTTGCTGGGCTAAAAGTTCTCTAGATAAGGTCTTAACCAAAGAACGCAAGGCGATTTTTGAGGCAGCATAAACGCTACTTTTCTCTAAGGCAATATGAATACTGGTCGAACCACATAAAATCACTGAAGCATGGGGCTTGATCATTGGAAGTAAGCTTTGTATCAGAAAAAATGGACCTTTTACATTGGTGTCGAAAATCGCATCGAATTGTTCAACGGTCCATTGTCCAAATGCTTCATGGCTAACATTGCCTGCATTGATATAAATCACATCGAATTTAATGGATAATTGTTGCATTTTCTCAATAAAATGATCTTGTGATACTAAGCTTGAGTGATCACATTGGATGCCCAAACTTTGGCTGCCGAATTGTTCTTGTGTCAGTACAATTTGATCTGGATTTCGGCCAGTAAACACAACAAAAGCACCTTCTTGTATTGCACGTTGTGCTGCTGCAAAACCGATTCCACTGGTTGCGCCAGTAATTAAAACCGTTTTATTCTTTAATCGCATGTTTTTCACTAAAATGTCTACAAACTCTTATATTGTGAAAATTTATTTGTCAAAGTAAGTACTTACCAATTGGTGACTTAGTCGTTGTTTGGTTTGAAATAGACTAAACTCAAAGGCTATAAAATGTAGCTTTATGTAAGGTAGAAAAATGACGACACTGCAATATGAGCAAAATTGTTCGATTATGCGATTTGTTGGATTATTTTCGGGAAAATGGGTATTGCCAATTGTCTATCATCTTATTGAAGCAAAACATCCTGTTCGATTTAGCCAATTACAGAAGGCTTTAGCGCCAATTCCACAAAAAGAGTTGTCGAAACATTTAAAACTGCTGGAGCAACACCAACTTATAACAAAGCAGATTTACCCAGAAGTACCGCCTAGAGTGGAATATCAAATTACCGAATTAGGACAAACGCTGCAAAGCGCTATTCAGTCATTGGGAAGCTGGATGGAGCTTTATGAAAAAAATATAAATGAAAAATAAGAAATTAAACTGACCTCAAAATCAGTAATTGGCGGTAATTTTAATTTTAAACTTGCGTTTTATATTCAGCTTATGCAACTCTAATATAGGAATTAAAAGGTGAACTATGGAACACACTGGTCTTTGGGTTGCGCTCGTTATTATTGTTTTTGTATTGGGCTCAATTTTTGGCTTACGCGTAAGCCCTAGAGAAAAAGCATTAGGTTTAATGCGAGAGAAAGCACGCAAGATGGGCTTACACCCACGTTTAGTGGCTGCACCAGAGTGGACGAAAATCCCGATGGCAACAGAGTCTCGTGCGAGTATGGTGGCTTATTATAGTGTACTGATTCCAGATGCACGCTTAGCTTTGATGCGCGCCCGTGTAGAAGAGCAAAAGCTTCAAGTGGTCCTCGGTGATGAGAAATTTAAAGATTTTCCCATTGCATTAAAAGGGATTTATGCTATTGATATGCAGGCCAACTGTGTAGGGCTTTATTGGGATGAAGAATCTGACCTCAGAGCAACACAGCTTGATGATATGAAGGCATATTTACTTAAATTGGCTGAAATTTAACTTAATAATAGGAACAGTGGTTTATTATGGCGAACGCTCCTCGGTCCACATCCAAAAGCACAACAGCAAATTCTCCTGATGCTGGGAAAAAACGTGCATTAGTGATTGTGGAGTCGCCTGCAAAAGCGAAAACGATTAATAAATATTTAGGCTCAAATTACATTGTGAAGTCTTCGGTAGGTCATGTTCGTGATTTACCTACAGGTGGTTCAAGTAAATCGACAGAAAAAAAGCCTGCAACGCGTACCAAGTTGACGGATGAACAGAAGGCTGAAAAAGCACAATCCGCTTTAGTCAATCGTATGGGTGTCGATCCTGAGCATGGTTGGAAAGCCAAATATGAAGTGCTTCCAGGCAAAGAACATGTGGTCGCTGAACTCAAAAAACTAGCCAAAGATGCAGATGAAATCTATCTCGCAACGGATTTGGATAGAGAAGGAGAAGCGATTGCGTGGCATTTAAGAGAAGTGATTGGTGGTGATGATAGCCGTTACCATCGTGTGGTCTTTAACGAGATTACCAAAAATGCCATTCAAGAAGCATTTAAACAACCTACACGTCTAGATTTAAACCGTGTGAATGCGCAACAGGCACGTCGTTTTCTCGACCGCGTGGTGGGCTTTATGGTTTCACCACTACTGTGGGAAAAGATTGCGCGTGGCCTCTCTGCAGGCCGTGTACAGTCAGTTGCAGTAAAATTGGTGGTCGAGCGTGAGCGTGAGATTCGTGCCTTTATTCCTGAAGAATATTGGCAAGTTTTTGCAGACACTCATTCTGCAAAAGATGAAATTCGTTTAGAAGCAGTCAAACAAGGCGGCAAAACATTAAAATTACAAAATAAAGCGCAAACAGATGCTTTATTGAACATTTTAAAAGATGCTGAATATAAAGTTGCAACACGTGAAGATAAGCCAACGAAGGTCAATCCAAGTGCGCCTTATATCACTTCAACCTTGCAACAAGCTGCAAGTACTCGCTTAGGTTTTTCAGTAAAGAAAACCATGATGCTTGCACAGCGCTTATATGAAGCTGGTTTTATTACTTATATGCGTACTGACTCAACATTCTTGAGTGATGATGCTGTCAGTATGGTGCGTAATCATATTGAAACTGAATTTGGTGCAAAGTACTTACCTGCTAAAGCAAATCGTTATGGGAATAAAGCCAATGCGCAAGAAGCCCATGAAGCGATTCGTCCTTCCAATGTTGCCTTAAAAGGCGATAGTTTGGCGGGTGTTGAGCGTGATGCACAACGTTTATATGATTTGATCTGGCGTCAATTTGTTGCATGTCAAATGACCCCAGCAGAGTATTTATCCTCAACGATTTTGGTTGATGCGAATGGTGTAGAACTCAAAGCCAAAGGTCGTACTTTAGTTTTTGATGGTTTTACCAAAGTTCGTGGTCAGAACAAGTCTGATGATGATGTTTTATTACCTGCAGTCAAAGTGGGTGAAATTCTCAAACTTGAGAAACTTGATCCTTCTCAACACTTTACTAAACCACCTGCACGTTTTACTGAAGCATCTTTAGTAAAAGAGTTGGAAAAACGTGGAATCGGTCGTCCATCGACTTATGCTGCGATTATTTCGACGATTCAAGATCGTGGTTATGTCAAACTCGACAATCGCCGTCTTTTTGCAGAGAAGATGGGTGAAATTGTTACCGATCGTCTAGACGAGAATTTTAATAACCTGATGAATTATGCATTTACTGCAGATTTGGAAGGTCAATTGGATAAAGTTGCAGATGGTGAACGTAATTGGAAAGAGCTGTTAGATAGTTTCTACGGTGATTTTAAAAAGCGTTTAACCACAGCACAAGGCGAAAACGGCATGCGCCGTAATCAACCTGTAGAAGTTGAAGCTGTTCACTGTAAAGAATGTGAACGCCCGATGCAGATTCGTACAGGCACGACGGGTGTCTTCCTTGGCTGTTCTGGTTATAACTTACCACCAAAAGAACGCTGTAAAGGGACGTTGAATTTAACACCAGTTGAGTCGTTAGCTATACTTTCTGATGATGACAGTGCTGAAACTGCTGACTTAATGTCGAAAAAACGTTGTCCAGTATGTGGTACGGCAATGGACAGCTATGTGATTGATGGTGGTCGCAAGTTACATATTTGTGGAAATAACCCGGATTGTGATGGTTACGAGCTGGAAGAAGGCGAGTTCAAAATCAAGGGGTATGATGGTCCAACCATTCCATGTGATAAATGTGATGGTGAGATGCAGTTGAAAACAGGTCGTTTTGGTCCATATTTCGCTTGTATGAGTTGTGACAATACCCGTAAAGTTTTGAAAAATGGTCAGCCAGCACCACCTCGTGTCGACCCAATCAAAATGGAACATTTACGTTCAGTCAAACATGATGATTACTTTGTTCTACGTGATGGAGCAGCGGGTTTATTCTTGGCGGCAAGCAAATTCCCTAAAGTACGCGAAACACGTGCACCGAAGGTTGCGGAGTTACGTTCAGTTGCAGATCAACTTGATCCTAAGTATCAGTTTATCTTGCAAGCACCTGATCAAGATCCAGATGGTAATCCAACATTGGTTAAGTTTAGCCGTAAAAACCAAGCGCAATATATTGGTTCAGAAACCCCAGAAGGTAAACAAACCAAATGGTCTTTGGTCTACCAAGATGGGAAATGGGTAGAAGCTTAATCCATAAATATTTAAAAATGCTGGCCTAGGTCAGCATTTTTATTGCGATTAAAAATTGAGAATATATTCAATGTGGAAAAAGATTCGAGTTGGTATTTTACTGGTTATACTGCTGATTGTTGCAGTGAACGCATGGCGTGATATGAATCAAGATTGGAGCAAGCCAATCGTTGTTTTATTACATCCGATCAATGCAGATGGTCAACGCTCCACAGCAGCCTATATTCAGCAAATCTCAACAGATGATCTTGAGGAAATTGAACATTATTTAGGTTTGCAGTCTCAAGCATTTCGTGGGCAACCGATTTCGTTTCATTTTCAGCTTGGACGGGAATTAAATACCTTGCCGCCTAAGTTCCCAGAATCAGGTCGTATCTTGGATACAGTTTTGTGGAGTTTAAAATTTAGATTTTATGCATGGAAACAGCATCAAGGCGAAGATGGCTCACCATCAGTGACCCTGTATTTAAATTATTATGATCCCAAGTTGCAGAAAATATTAAAACACTCTACAGCATTGGAACGTGGGCGTATTGGTTCTGTGAATCTATTTGCATCGCCGAAGCAAAGTTCGAGTAATAAAGTTGTTCTTGTACATGAGTTACTGCATACCTTTGGTGCAAAAGATAAATATGATTTTACAACAGGGCAGCCTCTCTATCCGACAGGCTATGCCAATCCTGAACAACAACCACGTTATCCACAACAGCGTGCAGAAATTATGGGCGGCTATATTGCGCTTTCTGAAAGTAAAAGCAAGACACCTGAAGATCTAGAAGATACCATGATCAGTCGACTCACTGCACAAGAAATGGGTTGGGTGAAGTAGTGTATAGAGCTGTGCTGTTTATCGCTTAGATTCTGCTCAAACAAAGCTTTATTCTGGTATAGATGCAGATTTTATACAGACAAACACCTGAATTAGATCAACAATAAAATGAATGAATAACAACCAAGAGAAGAATTATGCGTACTGTAGGAAATGATTTAGTTCGTCATCAACTCCATGAAAACCGTAAATGGTATCTTCTGCTTGGAGCTTTATTGGTGATCTTTGGATTAGTGCTATTGGCTTCACTGGGTATGGCAACATTGACGGTTGTTGCATTGTTTGGTGCTTTAATGATGATCGGTGGGGTTTTACACCTAATTGCAGCATTTAAAATTTTTGATGGTGGCTTCCGCTGGCTTTGGGCGTTGTTTGGTGTGTTGTATATCGCAGCGGGTTATTATGCATTTAAATCTCCGATTACCACTGCAGTGGTATTAACCAATTTATTGGCAATTGCTTTATTGATTGGCGGTTTTATTCGTATTTTTAATGCATTTATGTTGAAACCAATGTCTGGATGGGGGTGGACATTATTTTCAGGGCTTTTAACCTTGGCAACAGGTGCAATTATTCTGGCATCACCAGATTCCCCTTTTTGGGTACTCGGATTATTTTTAGGTGTGGATATTTTATTCCAAGGGGTCAACTATCTCACCTTTGCTGCAGCAATTAAACAAATCCCACCCGCGAGCCATTAAGGTTTTACTTAATGTTTGAAATCATATGTGCATTTAACAAAACGCCTGATCAATGACATCAGGCGTTTTGCATTTTGGCGTAAATATTTATGCAACTAGAGCAGTATTCAGTTAAATCTTATCTCAATTAACATTTCTGAAAAGCGAGGTGTTGCCTAGATAAATGATTTAAGTGTTGAAACTTAGCTTATTTCGCGACTTTATACTGGCTGGAAATGGCGATACGGTTCCATGTGTTGATCACAATCGCAACCCATTCAATCGCCGTGATTTCATCGCTGGATAAATGCTGTGCAGCTTGTTCATAAGCGCTATCTGGAAAATGTTGATTGGCAATTAAAGTAATCTCTTCAATTAAAATTAAAGCCGCACGTTCTTTTTCAGTAAAGTATTCACTTTCACGCCAAGCACTAATCAACGCAATACGATCAGTTGATTCACCCGCTTTAATTGCATCTTGGGTATGCATACGAACACAGAAAGCACATTGGTTAATTTGCGAGGCTCTTAATTTGAGTAAATGAGAGAATCCAACATCAAGCCCAGCTTGCTGAACTTTTTGCATAGATAAATTTTCAAGTTCGATGACCGTTTTATATAGTTCTGGGGCGGTTTTACCAAGGTTTACACGTTGCATAGTTGTCATTTCTTTAGTCTTAATTATGAATTTATTAGTTTATCTATACTCGAAAAATCGTTATGTTATTTTTTGAATCTCATCGAAATGCATTTGCTCATGTCTAAAGTTTTTGTTCTCGCGCCTGACTCATTTAAAGAAAGCATGACAGCCGAACAAGCTTGTTTTGCAATGCAACGTGGTATTGAAAAAGTCATTGCTGATGCACAGTTTATTCATGTACCTATGGCAGATGGTGGTGAGGGAACAGTCGATGCTTTGGTCGCTGCACGAAGTGGTCGTAAAGTATATGTTGAGGTCACTGGTCCATTGGCTCAGCAACGAATATCGACCTATTGGGGATTAATTGATGGTGGTCAGACGGCTGTTATAGAAATGGCGCTGGCAAATGGTATTCACCTGATCGAAAAGTCTCAACGCAATCCTTTAGTGACGTCAACTCTGGGTACAGGCGAAATGATCAAAGCCGCTTTGGATTTGGGTGTTGGTAAAATCATTATTGGCCTGGGTGGTAGTGTCACCAATGATGCTGGTGCCGGGATGGCACAGGCTTTAGGGGCAAAATTTTTAGATGAGAATAACCATTCTGTAGACGTGGGTGGTGGGCAGCTTCAGCAGATCAAAAGCATTGATCTTTCACAACTCGATGCGCGTTTAAAAGCAACTGAAATTATTATTGCCAGTGATGTAAACAATCCATTATGTGGTCCAAATGGAGCTTCTTTTATTTTTGCGCCACAGAAAGGAGCAACTGCTGAGATGGTTGGGATCTTAGATCAAAATCTTGATCATTTTGCTGCGTTGGTGAAACAACAATTGAATGTTGATGTTGCAAATGTACAGGGTGCTGGTGCTGCAGGCGGTTTGGGTTTCGGACTTATGGCTTTTACAGGAGCAAAAATACGCTCTGGTGTAGAAATTGTGATTAAAGAAACCCAACTTGAGGAAAAAATTGCACAAGCGGATTATGTGTTTACTGGTGAGGGCGGTATTGATTTTCAAACCAAGTTTGGCAAAACGCCTTTTGGGGTGGCGCAAGTTGCCAAGCAGTTGAATAAAACTGTGATTGCTTTTGCAGGGCATATCGGTGAAGGCGTCGATGAGCTTTATGCAGAAGGCTTTAGTGCAATTTTTGGAATAGTTGATGGTGCATGTGATTTAGCAACAGCATTAAAGCATGGTGAGCAAAATTTAGAACGCTGTTGTGAGAGTGTGGCACGGTTGTTAAGATTATAGGGTTGTTTTTATTATCGAAGCTCTCCTTTAATCTCTGCTATGGGTGATAAATTTTATTGTCTTGAATTTTTCTTCATTGGTATGTCCTGATTTAAGCGTCAATTCACGACTTGATTCTTGGGTTAAAATGCATAATTTCACTATAGCTCTGCTAAACTAGCAGCCATCCATAAAATGATGAGTGAAAATGAGTTTAGCCAACCTGATTGATGAATTAAACCCTCAACAAAAACAAGCTGCTACGACTGAAACAAAACATAGTCTAGTTCTTGCTGGGGCAGGTTGTGGCAAAACCAAAACCATTGTGGCACGAGCTGCATATCTCATTGATCATGGCATTCCTGCCAATCAAATCCAAATTTTGACATTTACCCGCCGTTCTGCCAGCGAGATTGTGGCGCGGGTAGAGCTTGCTTTAGGTGATCAGGCCAAAGGGTTACGCGCATCTACGTTTCATACCTTTTGCATGTATTTACTTAGACGTGTGCCAAAAGCTTTTGGATTGGATCAATTTTCGATCATAGATCGTGATGATCAATTGATGTTGTTCCGTTTGATTCGTGGAAAGGATGATAAAAAGAATCCCAACGCCTTACCCAAACCACAACAGCTTTGTGATTTATATTCCTTTGCACGCAATACCCGGCAAAAACTAAGTTTGGCTTTAGAAAAGCAACTGCCTGAGTTTTTAGACGATAAAGAGCAAATTGCTGAAATCATGAAAGAGTACGAAACCCGTAAGCGGGCACGTAGTTTTCTAGATTACGATGATATTCTCGCCGTGGTTGCTTCTGCTTTGGCACAGTCTGATGGTTTAGCGGATTATGTTGCGGGCTTATGCCAGTACATGCTGGTTGATGAAATGCAAGATACCAATCCTTTGCAGTGGGCGATTCTTGAACCATTAAAAGATAAAACATCACTGTTCTGCGTCGGGGACGATGCACAGTCGATTTATGGTTTTCGTGGTGCGGATTTTGAAAATATCCACCATTTTAAAGAGCGTGTGCCAGATGCAGAGATTTTCAAATTAGAAAAAAATTATCGTTCTACTCAAGAAATTTTAGATTTTTCAAACTGGTTACTCGATCAAAGTTCGATTCATTACGATAAAAAACTGGAAGCTTATCGTGGTGATGGCATTAAACCGCGAATGCATGTTTTTCCAAACGAGTTTGATGAAGCAAAATGGATCACGATCGACATCAAAGAGCGGCATTTATTGGAAGGTTCAGCTTGGCATGACCATATGGTGTTAGTGCGCTCAGCCTTTGCGGCAAGACATATTGAGGCTGCTTTTATCCAAGCCAATGTTCCCTACCGATTTATTGGAGGGATGAAGTTACTTGAAACAGCGCATGTCAAAGACTTATTGAGTTTATTGCGTGTTATTGCCAATCCATTGGATGATATTGCGTGGATGCGGTTTTTAACCTTATGGAATGGCGTGGGCGATGTCGGTGCGAGTAAGCTGGCGCAACAGCTCTTACTGGATGCAGATATTGAGAAAATTACAGAAAAATTAGAAAAGTTTGGGCGTATTCCTGACAATACATTGCTGATCATGAAGCAAATGAGTGTATTAAAAACAGAAGTTGAAGCCTGTGTAAAACTCGGTGTAGAGGCTATTCTCAACCAACTTGAAGAAAACTATGCCAAAAAAGATTGGCATAAACGAGTGGGTGATTTTGATCTGGTCAAGCAACTGGCGTCTAAACATACCCAACTGAGCGAGTTCTTAGAAGAATATGTACTTGACCCTGTTTCAATCAGTGAAATTGAGCGTCAGTCGCAAGATGATGTGGTGACTTTAATTACCATCCATTCTGCTAAAGGTACAGAACAAAAGGTTTGCTATGTGGCAAATGTCTCTGCTGGACAGTACCCAAATGCACGTGCGCAAGGGAATTTCGATGAAGTTGAAGAAGAGCGCCGTGTACTTTATGTGGCTTTAACACGTGCTCAAAATGAACTTATTCTAACCAAACAAAATTTAAGTTTTTGGGCACATACGCAAACAGATGAACAAGGTCGTAAGATTGAAAGTTATTTTCTCAATGATTTAACTCGAAATTTATGTAGCACAGAAACCCACTATAGACAGCGAGAGCAAACTGTAAAAAGTGCCCTAATCGAGCGTCGGGCGATTAATTTAGATTTTGGTATAGATCTAGATTAAACTATAGCAATCGTTTTTCATTCAAAAAGTAGGTAGGCGAGTGCTTTTTGATGTTTTTTGCCTCGTTTATATTTTAAGGTTGTGAGATGAAAATTTTAGTTCGTAATTTAGAACGTACTGTAACTGAAGCTGAATTGTTAGAGTTATTTAAGCAATACGGTACAGTAGATACTTGTACTCTAGTACTTGATGCGGCAACAGGTAAATCGAAAGGTTTTGCTTTTGTTGAAATGCCACATGGTAGAGAAGCAGTTAAAGCGATTAAAGGTTTAAATACCTTGCGCTTACATGGTCATGGAATTCGTGTAAAAGCAGCGGAAGATAAGCCAGAAGCATAATTGGCAGATATTCTAAGGAGCATTTATTGCTCCTTTTTTATTTTAGTATTTAAATAATCTCGTCAAACCATGATAAAAATAAAAGCTTAAATTGATATTTTTGAAAAAAGAGCGCTATCTATTTTATTGACATACAACATGGATAAAATTCATTGTGATTTTTGTTCAATAAAGATTAAGCTAAGACTGTAAAGAATGCCAAAATCTTAGGGAACTTCCATGTCACGTGTAGCTCGCTTTCATGCAGACCGTACCAATCAAAAACTTTATTTTGCTCGTCTTGCATGTATGCAGGGAGAACAAACTGAAAATGTTCAACAAGCTCAAGCACATCGTGAAGCAGCAGTATTTCATTTACATGGCGCGGTTTTAGCATTTCTGCAAGAATTGGTACGTTATTACCGTTTAAATGATTTTTCCCCAACCTTAAAGTCAATCGAAGAAAATATGGCGGCTAAAGGACAAGTCTCACCAGAAGTTTTAGTGATGCAAAAATTAGCCAAAGAAGGGTTTATTGCTGAACTCAAAAGAGCGTATCGACTTTGTCAATATGCACCTGAACCAAGTGCGCCAGAACCAGAGGATGAAACATCATCAAACTTAATTATCAAAGTGACGCAAACACCACAAGCTTGGTTGCCTGATACAAAGATTTTAAGAGAGTGGCACCGAGATTTATCGCAACTTATTGATGGTTTTCGTAATGAAATGGTTGAATTCTGATCTTTTTGATCAGATATACTTGAAATTTTGTTTTAAATGACTATATAAAATATCTACAAGATGCAAAGTGCATTCAGCACCTTGCCCCATGTTGAGCATGGAGGATTTATGTCTATCGAACAGTTAAAAGAGTTATTTGGAAATCAGGAAGCTATTTTGGAGTTGGTACAGCTCGAAAGTGGGGAGCTGGCACTGCGTAATGCAGGTTCTGAAAAAGAGCCCTTGGTCACTATTCAATTTAATGAAGAAGTGAAAGCATTACTGGGTGATCAAACGCCAGCGATTGCACAACAGATGATTCAGGCTGCATTATTTGCGTTACTTGAAAAACAGGCAGATGAATGGCACGCTGAAGTTGTTGATGAACAACCAAAATTTATGAGCTAGTGATTTCATTTATTCTAGAATAAATACAATAAACGCACTTTCGAGTGCGTTTTTCTTTGTATGCAAATAACCTGATATACGCAAATGGCATCAAATTCTAGAAGTTTTAAATCTTTTGTTAGATGGGGTGGTGATCCCCCCATCCAACATCGTTATCGATACCATTACATAATGGAAGCACCACGACTTTCCAAGGTCCACAAAGAACAGTCGTGTGGTTTTAGCTGCGTTTTAAAGATTACCCGAATTCAATGTGTTGGTTCATGATGATGAGCAATTTGGATCTGGTTTAAAATATGATTACTCATGTTTTTAGCCATTTCTTCTTTTGCATAATAGACTTCACCAACATTATCTTTACGGATCACTTCAGCCTCTTCTTTATTTTCAGCACAAACTAACACTTGAATCTCAGGATTAAGCAGCTTAGCAGTATCGACAATTTTATGAATATCTACAATATCCATCGGTGAAATCACCAATAGTCGTGCATGTTGGATATGGGCTTGAATCAAAACACTGGGTTCTGTTGCTCGACCAGAAACCGCAGCGATGCCTTTTTCACGCAAATTCTCTACAATTTCGCGGTTCTCTTCAGCGATGACCACTTTGATGCCGTCATCCATCAATGTTTTGGTAATACGACGTCCGACTTCACCATGACCAACAATCACCACTTGATCACGTAAATACGCTTGATCAACTTCATCTGGAAGCATTGCCAATGGGTCACCGCTACGCTCAAGTAAGCGCGCCAAATGCGAACGCTCACGGATCCAGTTTTGCACAGGTTCGATCGCAGAAAATAGAAATGAATTGAGGGTGATAGAAAATAAAGCACCCGCTAAGATTAAGTTTTGCGCTTCAGGGCTAAGTAATCCAAGTGACAAGCCTAAGGTTGCCAGAATAAAGGAGAACTCTCCAATTTGTGCCAAACTGGCGCCCACTGTTAATGCTGTATTGATGGGATAACGGAAAAATAACACCAATGCCATCGCTGCCAGCGTCTTACCAATCATAATAATGGCAATGACTGCTAAAATATGCAGAGGCTGTTCCACAATAATACGTGGATCAAATAACATTCCGACAGAAACGAAGAACAAAATCGAGAAAATTTCGCGTAAAGGTAAGGTTTCTTCTTCTGCGCGATGACTAAAATCTGATTCTTTAACCACCATTCCGGCAAAGAATGCTCCAAGTGCCATAGAAACGCCGAAGATTGCGTATGAGCCATATGCGATTGAAACTGCTGCTGCGACTACGGTTAAAGTAAAAAGCTCTCTAGAGCCTAAACGTGCCACATACTGCATAATCATTGGCACAAGGCGTTTGCCAATGATAAGCATAAAGGCGATAAAACCAGTTACTTTTAACAGGGTAATGCCGAGTGTTAACCAGATGTTTTGATCAGATTCATGTCCTGCAATAGGATGTCCGCCTAAAAGTACGGCTGTTGCAGGCAGTAGAACCAGGACTAAGACCATGACCAGATCTTCGACCAGCAACCAACCAACGGCAATCTTACCATTCACCGAGTTAAGCAGTCCTTTGTCACCTAATGCTTTGAGTAAAACCACCGTACTTGCACAGGATAAACTTAAGCCAAAGACCAATGCGGAGCCAAAGCTCCAGCCCCAAAAGATGGAAACTGCCATACCCAGTAAGGTCGCAACCGCGATTTGTAAAATTGCACCAGGGAGGGCAATTTTTCGGACTTGCATTAAATCGTTGAGGGAAAAATGCATCCCGACACCGAACATCAAGAACATGACGCCTAATTCAGCAAGCTGATTGGCTAGCGCGATGTCTGCAACAACACCTGGGGTATTGGGGCTGATGATAATTCCCGCAATTAAATAACCAATCAAAGGTGGCAGGCGTAATCGTGCAGCGATATAGCCAAAGATCAGGGCTATACCAAAACCAACTGCAAGTAAAATAATCAGATCTACATCATGAGGCACTAAATACTCCTTAAATCTTCAGGAGAAATCATTCAAAAAATCATTTCTTAAGGTAATGACTTTGTATAAAGCCATATAAAATGCACAATCAGTGCCAAATTCGCTAAAGAGTTTAACAAGTCGAAGAAAAAAAAGGCAAAAAAAACGACCCAAATGGATCGTATTTTTTAAGAAAACTAAAATTATTTAATTTTAGCTTCTTTGAAGATTACGTGTTGACGGATTTTTGGATCAAATTTTTTGATTTCCATTTTTTCCGGCATAGTACGTTTGTTCTTAGTAGTGGTATAGAAATAACCTGTACCAGCAGTAGAAACTAAGCGAATTTTATCACGCATGGTTCAGACTCCTTAGATCTTTTGACCTTGAGCACGAAGGTCAGCAACAACCTTTTCAATGCCCAATTTGTCGATAATACGCATACCTTTAGTGGTTAGACGAAGACGTACAAAACGTTTTTCGCTTTCTAACCAGAAACGGTGGTGATGCAGGTTCGGCTCGAACCGGCGTTTAGTTTTGTTGTTGGCGTGTGAGACGTTGTTACCAACGACTGGACGCTTGCCGGTAACTTGGCAAACCTTAGACATGGTGTAACTCCATTGATTTAGCCAACAGCAAATCTGTATGGCCAGTCAAAATAAAACGGATTGAATTCATTCAAGGGGCGTTTTATACCAAAATTCCGCTTAAAAGACAAGCGGAATTCGTCAAAACGCAACATGATCTAATTTGATAGATCATGCCTTGATCAGTTAGCGTAAGAAAGTTTTCTCTAAAATCTTATTTAGGGCTTTGTCATAAGGCGCTAATATGAATTTTAAGCTAAATAGCTTAGGAATAGACATTACTGAACGCTCATGTGATAAACCAAAGAAACCTTCTGGGCCATGATATTTGCCCATGCCAGATGCACCAACGCCACCAAATGGTAAATCGTCTTGTGCAACATGGGTAACTACGGCATTTTGACCGAAATGCCCAGAATGGGTACGTTGAGAAACGTATTCTGCGCGGGCATTGTCAAAGTCGAAATAGTATAAAGCAAGTGGACGCGGTCTGCCATTAATAAAGTCAATTACATCGTCAATTTGATCATATTCCATAATTGGAAGCACTGGACCAAAGATTTCATTCTTCATAATGTCCATTGTCGGTAGAACACCTGTTAAGAATGTTGGGGCAATTTTACGTACACTCGCTAATTCTTCATTTTGAGGATTGATTTCAATCAACTCAGCGCCTTGTTGACGTGCATCCTCTAAATAACCTTGAACACGATTGTACTGCTTATCGTTGATAATGCTGGTGTAATCTTGATTATCACGAATCGTCGGGTACATAGTTGTTGCAGCTTGTTTAAAGCTTTCAATAAACTCGGCAGTTTTTCCTCTAGGTAGGAACATATAGTCTGGTGCTACACAGGTTTGACCAGAGTTCCACAATTTACCAAAAGCAATACGTTCAGCGACCAGATTGAGATCGCTTGAAGGATGTACGATTACAGGTGATTTACCACCAAGCTCAAGAATAACAGGCACTAGATTTTCGGCAGCAGCAGACATCACGGTTTTACCGACATTGGTAGAGCCAGTAAAAATGATTTTATCGAATGCTAAATGCGAAAATGCATCGGAAATTTGACCACCGCCATTGACCACGGCAACCAATTCTTGTGGAAATGCTTCTGAGAGTGCATTTTCAAGTACGAAGCCAAAATTAGAAGATGAACTTGAAATTTTGAGTATTGCGTGATTTCCAGCAGCCAGTGCACAAATCAGTGGGCCAACAGAAAGCAACAATGGATAGTTCCATGGTGCAATAATTCCAATCACACCTAAAGGCTGATATTGCACCCAAGCTTTGGCTGGTTGGTGTAAGATAGACACATGGCGCTTAGATGGTTTCATCCATGCTGTTAAATGCTTGCTATAATATTTAATTTGTTCTAAACATGTGAGTAGTTCACCAATTTTAGTTTCGCTGATTGAACGATTGCCGTAGTCTTGATTGATTGCTTCTGCAAATTGATCTTGGTATTTTACCAGAACTTTCTTTAAGCGAGCTAAACGTTCAATACGTTCCTTTGCTGTAGGAACAGGGTAGCGTTGATAAGCGACTTTCTGTTGTTCAAGAATGTCATGCATACGTTGAACTTCAGGTGAGTAAGAAGTCATTGAATTTGTTTTTGTATGACTGTTCATGACAAACACCATTTACGAATAGGTTAATATAATATAATTTTTAGAGTAAATACTCTAAATAGTCAAGTCACTTTATGTTAGCTTGTGCTAACGGTTAAAAATGGTAATAGGATGTCGAGCTCCAAAACTTTGAAAACGAAAGACCGAATTTTGCAGATTAGTCTGCAACTTTTTAATGAGCGCGGCGAACGTGCAGTTACAACGAATCATATTGCAGCAGAGCTTGGGATCAGTCCTGGAAATTTGTATTATCATTTTCGAAACAAACAAGAAATCATCAAAGAATTGATGGAACAATACCAAAAAGAAACTTTAGATATGCTGTCATTACCCGATGACCGTGGAGTCAATGCGAATGATAAAATCCGTTATTTCCAAGTTTTAAGCAGTCAGCTATGGGAATATCGCTTTCTACATCGTGATGTTTATCATTTAATTGAAAATAATGACGACTTTAGAAAAATTTATCCTCGCTTTGCTGGCAAGGTGATGCAACAAGGGCAAAAAATTTATCATGCCTTTGTTGAAGCAGGGCTGATGCAGATGACACCTTCTGAAATTGAAGCACTCATCATCAATATTTGGATTGTCCTGACCAACTGGACCAACTTCCTATATATGTCTGGGCATTTAAGTGATTCCAACCATTTAGATGAAAAATGGATTTGGCAAGCATTGCGCCAGATGGTGTTTTTAGAAGGTCCTTATTTACGTGGTGAAAGTCGTGAAACCTATGAACGTTTGCTAGAAAGCTTCGGTTCTTCGGAATTATTTGCCAGTTTATCTGCGGTAAAACGCGATTGATGCTGAATCAAGATTGAAAGCTGATGAAAAAGCGTTAAAATATTCGGCTGTTTTTTAAATTAACTTATAAGTGATATCCATCAACATGAACATGACTACTGCCAACACAGCACGTCTACTGATTACTTGTGAAGACAAGCCAGGAATCGTGCAAGCTGTATCGAGCTTTTTGTATCATCAGGGCGCGAACATTACTGCGCTTGATCAATACGCAACTGAAGCTCAGGGCGGGCGTTATTTTATGCGTGTTGAGTTTGAACTTGATCATTTGCAATCCCGTCGTGAGAGTCTCATTCAAACTTTCGCAACCAATGTGGCTGAACGTTATAGTATGCATTGGCGTTTGGCTTTAGTGAGCGACATTAAAAAAGTCGGTATTTTGGTGTCTAAAGTTGACCATGCTTTGCTTGAGTTGTTATGGCGTCATTCGCGTGGTGGCTTACCTTGTGAAATTACCCAGGTGGTTTCAAACCATGAAGACTTACGTGAGTCTGTAGAAAACTTTGGTATTCCTTTCTATGTGGTTCCTGTCAACAAAGAAAATAAACGTGAAGCCTATACAAAGATCGATGAGTTAATGCAAGGGAATGATTTATTGGTTCTCGCGCGTTATATGCAAATTCTCGATGAAGAGTTTGTACAAAAGTGGGAAATGAAAGTGATCAATATTCATCACTCATTTTTACCTGCTTTTGTGGGGGCAAATCCATATAAACAGGCTTATGAAAAAGGCGTTAAATTGATTGGGGCAACAGCGCATTATGTGACGGCTGATCTGGATCAAGGCCCAATCATTGAGCAAGATGTAGAACGAGTAAACCACGATTTTACTGTGGATCAACTGCGTGAATTAGGCCAAGATGTTGAACGTAACGTACTTGCTAGAGCGGTCAAATGGCATCTAGAAGACCGTATTATTGTCGATGGTAATAAGACTGTTGTTTTTCAATAACATGTGAATATTCATTTAATATGAGTAGTAAAAAAGGATGCTTTATGCATCCTTTTTTTATTTTTAATTTGTAAAATCGATTAAAAACATTGAAAAACCAGTTGCAAATGAAAACACTTCTCATTTATCATTGTTGCACTTTAATTGTTCTATCCGATGAGCTTAATCTACAAACTGAATAATTTTTTGTAGTTTGCTCAATTTTAGGTATTTAGATTCTTATGAGTCAGTCTTCCATTGCACCACTTCAAACGCCACCACCGATGAAGAAAAAAGTCCTTGCTGCAGTGTTAGCAGTTGTTGTCGGGCACGTAGGTGTGTTGTGGGGGGTAAGTCATATGAAACCATTTGAACTGCCTCAAATAAAGAAAGAACCTTTAAAAATCAAATTTTTAAAGTTAAAAGAAGATGTTCCACCGCCGCCACCTCCTCCATCTGAACCCATCAAACCTAAAGTTCAACCGAAACCTATAGAGAAGAAAGTTGAGCCTAAACCTGTGGTTAAGCCAAAAATCATTGAGCAGAAAAAACCTGTAGAAAATGATGATCGGGCAAGAAAGCTTGAAGAACAAAAGCGTTTAGAAGAGCAACAGAAGCAGGATAAGGCACGTCAAGATGAGCAAAAACGTCAAGATGATCAGAAGCGTGCGGAACAGCAGAAACGTGAACAAGATGAACGTGATCGTCAAAAACGTGAGCAAGATGAGCGCGATCGTCAACGTCGTGATCAAGAGCAAAGAAACACGCCGCGTAATGTAAACGAAGGTCAGGTGTCTTGGAGTCGTAGTCCACGTATCGCAAAAGAGCAATTACTTAAACTGATGTCTCCAGAAGATGGAACAAAGGTTGTGAATCTAGAAATTACTGCGGATGCGGGCGGAAATATTACCAATGTCCGTATTCTTCAATCTAGCGGTAATTCAAGTTTAGATAGTTATGTTGTTAAGCAGACTCAATCTGCAAAATTTAAAGCTTATAGAGAAAATGGTGCGGGTGTACCATTTAAAATTAGGCAAGATTTTGCATTGTCGGTCTCTAAAAAGTAAATAATTTTTTTAAGAATTAGGAAATGTGCATATGAACTTTTCAGTTTATTGGCAACATGCTGATGCGGTCAGTAAGACACTGTATTTCGTGTTATTGGCAATGTCTATTGCAACGTGGACTGTGTTCATTTTGCGTATTCTAGGCACGCGTCAACTCAAGCAGGTTGCTCAGGATCACCTTGCTCAGGCTTTAAAAGCATTAAAAGCCAAGCTTGCGCCATTAAGCTTTGATCAACGTAAAGCGGTTGCAGAACAAGCGTTACTACGTCAAATCTCAGCAGAAAAGGCCAATGCTGAAAAAGGTGTTTCAGTTTTAGGAACGATTGCTTCACTTGCACCATTTGTTGGTTTATTTGGTACAGTATGGGGAATCTTCCATGCACTTGTTGCTGTAGGTAAAAGTGGTCAAGCAGGTTTAGCTCAAGTTGCAACGCCAGTTGGTGAGGCATTGATCATGACCGGTCTAGGTCTTGCTGTTGCGATTCCAGCGGTATTGGCATATAACATTTGCGTACGTTTTAACCGTACATTGTCAAATGAGTTGCAAGATCAAGCACATGGTTTGTTAATTGATACGATGTTACAACAAGATTCTTCAACGCAAAAAGTTGAATCTGAATCTACCAATAAAGGTTTAGTTGGAGGTCAAGCTTAATGGCTTTTCAATTGGGAGAAGACAACGATTCTGGCATGAATGAGATGAACCTCATTCCGCTGATCGATATTATGTTGGTATTGATGATCATCTTCTTGGTGACAGCCACCGTTGCTAACCCATCGATACCATTAACTTTACCAAAGACCACTGCTGAAGTAATCGCGCCTCCACCTGAAGCAATTACCATCAGTATCAATCAGAATGGCGATGTGGCTTGGAATGATAAAGTCATCACTTTAGATGAATTGGCTAAACGATTTGATGAAGAAGGTCAAAAGCCAGTAAAACCAGCTGTACAGTTGAGAGCGGATAAAGAATCTCGCTATGATACCGTTGCACAAGTGATGTCTCGTGCAAGTGAAGCAGGATTAAATGATCTTGCATTTATGAGTGATAATTAATTTAAACAATTACAAATATTTGAAAACCTCCTTTTAAGGAGGTTTTTTTTATGTTGATATTTTGGCTATTGGGTTAGTTCACTTTTGTTGTATAAAGTGAAGTATTTTCAGTGATCTTAGTCTTTTAAAAGATCTTGAAATTGGCTATGGAGTTTGAGTAATTTTGGCGGAATGGCAAAATTACAATAACCTTGCGCAGGATTACGGGCAAAGAAGTTTTGATGATATTCTTCGGCAGGATGGAAGGTAGGTGCTGGACTGAGTTCAGTCACAATATTTAAGCCATCTGCTTTGAGCTGCTCAATAAATTGTTCAGATTCAAGTTTTTGCTGTTCATTGAAGTAATAAATCACTGAACGATATTGTGTTCCAATATCATTACCTTGGCGGTTTAATGTAGTTGGATCATGAATTGCAAAAAAAACCGTGAGTAATTGTTGATAATTGATTTGCTGTTCATCAAATTCAATCAAAATCACTTCAGCATGATTGGTATCCCCATTACAAATTGCTTCATAAGTTGGATTGGGAGTATGCCCGCCAGCATAACCACTGACTACGTGATTGACACCTTTGAGTTGTAAAAATACGGCTTCGGTACACCAAAAGCAGCCACCACCAAATAGAGCCTGTTGCATGTGAAGATCCCTTTATTTTTAAATTATAGAAAAGACGAAACGATGCCAAAGATCATATCGTGAAATTGCTTAGTTTGTCATATAACCATTTAAGCATAGGTACAATACCTGTTTGATTCACTAAACAGATCTGTTTAAATTGTTGCAAAATTTTAAAAGCGCAATCTATTCGAATTGCTGTAAAAACTTAAGCTTTTCTATTTAAGGTGAACCAAAAGACATTCAATAGAATGCCTTCTATATTCATGAGAATTTATTCGTCGTCTAATAAATCCATTTGTTTTGCAATTTGATAGAGGTTATTTGAACGGTTACCTGTACGACAAAACATGAGTACTGGTTTTGGAAGCTCGTTAAAGCGGTTGGCAAAGGTTCTGACATCAACTTCTGTGATTTGACCAGCAACGACAGGTAGAAATACATAGTCCAAACCTGCAGCACGTGCAGCTTCTTCAATTTGAGCACTTGTAGGCTGTTCCGTTCCGCCTTCCAAATCAGGACGATTATTCATTACAGACTTAAAGCCTTTTTCTGCCACTTGAGCAATATGTTCTGGACCAATTTGACCAGCAAAACCAACATTTTCACTCATTTCGTCACTCCTATATGATTTAAAATCCAATATGCTATATATAATAGCATTAAGCTCAGAACTGAGTTTGAACGATAAAAGATTTATAAAAGAAATATCTATAAAAGATAACGCAATGGAGTGTGTATGTACGCATATACAGTTGAACCACTATATATTCCCATTGGACAAGAAGTCATAGCGGCGGATTTTTATCGACCTAAAAATTTAAAAAAACCTGCTGTTATTATTATGGCTCATGGATTTGCATGTTTAAGACAATTTAAGTTGGTGAGCTATGCGCAAAAAATTGCACAGGCAGGCTATGCGGTTGTACTGTTTGATTATCGTTTTTGGGGAGGAAGTACAGGCTTTCCTCGTGAACTGATTTCATTGCAAAATCAATTGGATGACTGGAAAACTGTGGTCAGTTATGTTGCAACACAAAAGAAAATTAATCCAAAAAAAATAGTGCTTTGGGGGACCTCTTTGAGTGGCGGCTATGTACTAAACCTTGCAAGTGAGCTAAAAAGTGTTCAAGCCATTATGGTGCAAGTGCCTTATGTGGATGGGGCAGAAACTGCAAAATTATTTCCAATTCAACAGTTACCCAAGGCATTAAAAATATCCAGTCAAGATTATATGGGGGCAAAAGTTGGCATGCTTCCACGAACCTTACCTGTGGTGCACCCCTTTGATTTATGCTTTATTCCAACCAAAGATAGTTATAACGGCTATATGTCGATTGTAAATCCAGACTATTTTTGGAGTGGGGAAGTTCCAGCACGGGTATTTTTTAATTTAATTCGTTTTAGACCAATTCAGACTGTCAGAAGTATTAATATTCCTGTGCTATTTATTGCAGCTAAAAAAGACAGTTTTATCCCGATTGAATCTAGTCGGGAAACGGCGACAAATATTGCACCTTTTGTACAATATCATGAATGGGATATGGCACATTTTGATATTTATCATGGGAAATGGTTGGAAAAATCAATTTTGACCCAATTAGAGTTTTTACATCAACATATTGGAGTGAGCTAGATGATTATTGTATGTCCATCATGTGGCGCAAAAAACCGAGTTCCCGAAGATAAATTAAATGCTCAACCCACTTGTGGTCAATGTCATCAAAATTTGATTACACTTGCTCCTATTGAGTTAAATGAACAAAATTTCAGTAACTTTGTCAGCCATAGTGATTTGCCAATTATGATTGATTTATGGGCAGAGTGGTGTGGTCCTTGTAAAATGATGGCACCGCATTTTGCTGAAGTTGCAAAAAATAACCCTCATGTGGTTTTTGCTAAAATTGATACTGAAGCGAATCCACGGTTAAGTAGTGCATTTAATATTCGCAGTATTCCAACCTTGGTTTTAATGAATAAAACCACGGAAGTTGCTAGAATAAGTGGTGCGTTACGTGCTAACCAATTACAAGAATGGTTAGATCAACAATTGAATGCCCATAAGTAATTCACGGGCTCGGAGTTATTGTGTCAGATTCTCATGTAAAACCTGAAGGTACACTGTCTTTACAAACCATCGCAATGCCAGCAGATACAAACTGGAGTGGTGATGTTTTTGGTGGTTGGATTGTTTCACAAATGGATTTGGCTGGTGCAATTCATGCAGAACGCTTTAGTAAAGGGCGTTGTGCAACGATTTCGATTAATCAGATGACTTTTCTTGTTCCCGTAAAAGTGGGGGATGTGATCAGTTGTTATACCAAGCTTTTAAAGGTCGGTAATACATCGATCCAAATGCAGATTGAAGTTTGGGATAGTCATGACAGTTCTCGTGCTGCCAAACGTGTGACTGCAGGTGTATTTACTTTTGTTGCTGTAGATGTTGCGGGAAATAAACGCCAAATTCCTGAAGATGTAAAGCAGAAGTATTTAGCTTCGCAAAGTGCTTAAATGCTCAAGATCAAAAAATCCCAACATTGTTTGGGATTTTTTTATGGAATAGGCGCTTAGATCGTTTGATTTAAATATTGTGTTAAAACATGGTATTGCTGTTGGCGCTTGATTCTGGAACAGCTTGTTGTACATCCCAGTGTTCAACAATTTTTCCATTTTCGACTCTAAAGATATCGACAATTGCAACACCAAGATCTTGTGGATTTTGAGCTGAATGAACGTGTAAAAATACTAAATTTCCTTCTGCGACAGCACGTTTGATTACACTTTTTGCTTCAGGATTTTTTTGGAAATACTGGGTAAAGTGATTTACAAAGGGCGCTTTACCATCTGGAACACGCGGATTGTGTTGAATATATTGGTCACCAATATAACGATCTGCATATGCTTTAACT
The DNA here is from genome assembly GCF_022828975.1 of Acinetobacter sp. NyZ410. Classification (NCBI taxonomy): domain Bacteria; kingdom Pseudomonadati; phylum Pseudomonadota; class Gammaproteobacteria; order Moraxellales; family Moraxellaceae; genus Acinetobacter; species Acinetobacter sp. NyZ410. The sequence goes on from NZ_CP094620.1 coordinate 526,812, forward strand.
TGATGCTTTTGAAATACACCTTCATAAAAATCAGTCACAATGGTTTTATTTTGTTGCGCTTGTTGGGGGGGTGAATTCATTGCTAATGTGTTGCCCGTTGCAGCAGTAGCAACGTGACTTGGAGTTTGGGCACATGCAGTGAGAAACAAAATAGGGCTTAGAATGAGGCTGAGTGCAATAATTTTTCTTGGCGTAGCTGATCGCATGGTTATCCTCTATAGTTCAAGTCTCAATAGTTCAAGATGGTGGTGGAAATAACACCATCTTGATGAGTAAGTAAGCATGAATATAGTGAATAATCGTCACTCATTATTTGTACTTTGGTAAATTTTATACTAACTAAACAGTAAGTTTTATTTACATTTGCAGATTTGTATTTATTTCTTTTTTAGGCGTTCTTTTGACACCCAAGCCCACACCATTTGGCATTCGACAGGCTCTTTTGCAGACTCATCTATAATGGTGACTGGAACCAGTGTTTCACCTTTTTCAGAGCTTTGCATTTCTAAAATTTGTTCTTTGCTCAATGTCGCTGTTGCTGTCATATCACCTTTAGACGGTCGTTTATATTCAATATGCATGCTTTTGATCAATACAATTGAACTATCAGGAACATTCATACCTGTGACAAAGCCTGTTGCTGTTTCAGCAATCAGCGCCATTGCAACAGCGTGTAATTGTCCAATATGGTTTTGCATAGCACGGTGGTTTTTAATTTCCACCACAACTTTTGAATGACTGACTTCTAGGTACTTAATATTGGCTGTGCCCACCATAGGCACAACTCGACCAAACGCCTTACTCCAGAGCGTACTACGAATGCCTTTAGGGAATTTAGAAGTCGCTTTCACAAGTTTAGATAAACGGTTGGTCTGAGTCATGTCTTAACCTATAGTGTTGCTAAAGACCTTAGTCTTTGAAGTTATTAAATTGTAAAGGTACACCGAATTGTTGTTCTTTTAAAAATGCCATAACTTGCTGTAATGTATCGCGCTTTTTATCAGTTACACGTATCTTGTCACCTTGGATAGAAGATTGCACTTTGACACCACTTTCTTTAATGGCTTTATTAATTTTTTTTGCGGTATCTGAGTCAAGTCCATCTTTAAGCTTGATCACTTGCACAATATTTTTACCTGAAGCCGTCATTTTTTGTGGATCAAGGGCTTGAATATCGATTTTACGTTTAAAGAAATGATTTTCAAGCATGCTATAGACTTGTTCACACTGGAAATCACTTTCAGTTGAAATTTTAATTTCTTTGGCTTTTTCATTAATTTCGATTGAAACGTCCTGACCACGGAAGTCAAAGCGTGTCGCAATTTCTTTTTGTGTGTTTTGAACAGCATGATTTACTTCAAAAATCTCTAATTCTGAAACAATATCGAAAGATGGCATAGTTTAGACCTTTACAAATGGAAAGAATATCTGAGATGCTAGGGATGTTTTCTTCATTTGCCAAGTGTTGTTTACATCAAAGGAGTGCACAATGATCCGTAAATTAGAAATTACAACATTTGAGTTCCCAGAAAATGCAGTTATCTGGGATGTTCGTGATGCAAAAGCCTTTGCCGAAGGCCATGTAAAAGGGGCTGTAAATCAGCCTATAGATGGTTTAAGTGCTGAGAGCTTGACTCAAGTGAATTCGGATCAGTCCATTTACATTTTATGTGGTGGTGGAAGTAAAGCGCCTCGAGCTGCTGAAAAATTAGAGAGTTTAGATGATTCTCGTGATTACGTTGTACTTATGGGGGGAACACGTGCAGCACGTGATGCAGGTCTCCCATTAGAACAGGGTTCGTAAAAAAGCGCCGAAAGGCGCTTTTTTATTACAGATAATCAATAAAAAAGAATCATGATTGAATCGGTTTAAAATAAGGTTTTTTGGCTTTTACTTTCTTTTGAAAGCGGTTTGGATTTAATTTTTGCAATAAATTTTGAGGAATTGGGCAAGCTTGATTAAGGACCAAAGCCATCAAGATTTCACTACACAAGGGCGCAAATAAAAAACCTTTAGAGCCCAGCCCAGAAAATGTATAAACCTCTTTTTCAGCTTCAACTTTTCCCAGTAATGGAAAATAGTCCAGACTTTGGGCTCGTACAGAAGCACGCCCGTGCCATTCATCAACTTTGCAGAGTGATTCTGCGTATTGTGGAAACACACTGTGGATAAGTTCATAGTTATGCACATGGTCTTCAAGCAAAACTTCAGTGTCATCACGATTGGGATAAAAAGAAGCACCTAAAATCAAATGCTGCTCATCAAGCTGCATGCAGTAGCCACCATAACTGTAGGCATATTGCGGATCTAATCGGTGTTTAACATTGTTGAGCCAACTGACTTGTCCACGGATCGGTTTGAGTATTGGGAACTGCTCAAAAAAAGCATGGCTTTCCTTGGCACAACAGACAATCACATGATTAAAATCACCAAGATCGGTGTGCTGGCTATCTTGTAGGGTTAATTGATGATGATTCGATTGAACAATACTATGAATGTGAGCATGTTTAAATTGAATCAGCGGATGTTCAATGATTTGGTCTTTGAGTTGCTGGGGATAGATTGAACCCGCTTGAGTGAGCTGTAAACTCTCAAGTGTAGTTTGTAGCTCTAAATCATCGGCTGTTTGAGTTTTGAGTAAATCTTGAGGATATTGCGCTGCTAAATCCAGTAAATGTTCAGCATTTTTTTGTGCTAATTGTTGAACAGCAATAGGACGAAAAGCCTGAAATTTTGAATAGTGCTGTAGGGCATGTTGCCAAGCCAAGGTCATTAAATGTTCCGAACTTTGCTCGATAGGGCATAGTTTCGGATTTAATAAGGCCAGAGGGTTACCAGAAGCACCTGCTAAAGGCGCTGATTGGTCGTAAATCGTAACTTGATGTCCTCTTTGGGCAAATCCCCATGCGCAGCTTAAACCTGCAATTCCAGCACCAATGATAGCAATGTGGCGTTGATTTAAATTATTTTGAGTTTTCCGTATTTTTTTTTGAATATTTTGCGCTGTAAGGTCCATTGACTGTGATTGATTTTCTTCGGCTGCTTGCTCAGATGGATTCCAAATGGCTTTTAGCATTTCACGTTTATGACCAAAACCACGCGGACGTGAAATAGTGATTCCATGTTGTTTTAGACCCCGTTTAAGCACACCTGCCACGCTGAATGAGGCAAAAGTTGTTCCAAAATCTGACAGTCTGACAATATTGTTTAAAACTTTGTCTTCCCACATGTCTGGATTACAAGAGGGTGCAAATCCATCTAAAAACCATGCGTTAACTTGTTGGGCTTTAACCATTGCTGGAAATACATCATGTGCATCACCTAACCACAGATCAATTGAAAAACGCGCTTCTGGAAAGCTTAAACGGTGACAACCAGCGATGGGCAATGGATAGTGTTGAATCAACTGATCAGAAAATTGTTGAAGTTCAGTCCAGACCTTTAACGCACGGGTTAAATCCTGTTTAGACAAGGGGAACTTCTCTACACTGATCACATGTAAGTGGCTGTGATTATCTGGACGAACATTGTGCCAAAGTTGCCACAATGCCAAAATATTTAATCCTGTACCAAAGCCAGTTTCACCAACACAGAAGTATTCAAAATCATCTAAATCTGCAAGTCGTGTTGAAAGATCATTACCATTCAAAAATACGTGTCGGGTTTCAAGTAACCCGTTGTCTTTAGAAAAATAGACATCACCAAATTGTTTGGAAATTGGAACTTCAATTCCATCAATACATTGCCAGTCTAAATCGGCAGTTTGAATGGCATTTGACAAAGCAGATTACCTTTTGATAATTAAAATGAAAAAACCTGACATTTCGCAGTATCAGGTTATAGCGTGAAACTTTTTAAGCGTAATGTCGAAGCAGTGGCTTACCACTGGCGACGACGTTTGGTATAGATATAGCTTGCGATTAAAAAGCCAAGTAAAACACCAACAGCAATGGTCGCAGCACCATATAAGAACATTTGCGCACTTTGTTCACTTTGTAGAACTTGAACTTGTACACCCAGATTGTCATTTTTGAGTTGTAATTCTTGGTTCTGTGAAAGGGCTTCTAAATTGGCCTTTTCAAGTTGCTGTAAACGTGTTGCTTGGTCTTTAACCAAAGCTTTAGCTTTGGCATCTTGAGATGCTTTTTCTTTGCTAATTTGTTCAGCTGTTAACGGTTTATTTTCTTGTGCTTGCGCCTGTGTTTGGGTACTGGAATTTGCGCCTGCTACAGCAGGAATAATACTCGGTTTTGGCGGTGCAACAGGTTGGGCTGCCTGAGTAGGCGCTGCCGTCGTTGCTTGAGTCGCTGAAGATTGAGTAGGCTCAGCCGATACAACAGGTGATAAAAGTACAAAAGAACTTAAAGTCAGGCTAAGTAAGCTTTGGACGACAACGCGCATTATGTTATCCCTTAGGCAATGCTTTATTGAATGGTTTAACATCAATATGACTATAAATCCCTTCTTTTAAGAAAGGTTCGTCTTTTAACCATTCATCCAAAGCTTCACGGCTGTCAAAATCGAGAATTAAAGTACTGCCATAAAAACCTGCTTGTGGATTTTCACGATCAATCGGCATCGCGCCAGCCACGATGACACGGCCTTCAGCATCTAACTTCTCGAGTCGAGCTAAATGTTGTGGGCGTACAGCAAGACGTTTTTCTACTGTACCTGCTTGATCTGTACACGTAATTACAAATAATGGCATGATATTTCTCGATTTTCTAAAACACTTTATTCATCGGTAGATTTAAAGTGTTTTCGTAATATAACAAACTGGATAATAATAAAGGAAAACATGACGATCATGTCACCAAATGCTGTAAATTCACCCCAATATTTTCCACCTGCAAATAAAAATGCGAAGAAAATATGTAAACAAGACATGACAATGAACATTGCAGCCCATGCAAAGTTTAGATTTTTCCAGCCTTTTTCAGTCAGGTTTAAAACAGGACCAAATAATCTTTGAATGAGAGGCTTCTTTTCTTTACCAAAATAGGGAGAGAGTAAGAACGCGCCAGCAAAGGCTAAATTCAAAATTGCAGCTTTCAGGCGAATATAGAAGTCATCACTCAACATTAAGGTGATTCCACCAAAAATGACGGTCATGAACAAAACAAACCATTGTTGTTTATCCAGACGGAATTTTTGGAAAATGAATAACGCACCATAGACCACAAGCATTGAAATAATCAGACCTGTAGTTGCAACAAGAATGTTGTTGTTATTTACACCACCTGCTGAGCCGATCAATTGTAATAATGGATGATCGGTGTTTTTAGGATCAACCGTTTTGTATAAATAAAAGAAAATTATGAGGGGCACAAAGTCTAAAAGTGCTTTCATGTTAAAGTATCTAGTCTGTTCAGGTTGATGGGATAGTATAAAAGATGCAAGGCATAGATTTACATACTCACAGTAATATTTCTGATGGGACTCTGACGCCAGAGTTATTGGTTCAAGCTGCCATCGAGAAAAGCATACATACACTTGCATTGACGGACCACGATAGCATGGATGGCTTAATACAAGCTGAACAATTTGCAAAAAATCAACCAATTCAAATCATTTCAGGTGTAGAAATCTCTAGTCAATGGTCCAGACCAGAGACTAAAAAAAGTTATGGTGTACATATTGTTGCGCTCAATATGCAAAATCCTGAACCATTACAACAGCTTTTAACGCAACAGAAGAAAATTCGTGCTGAGCGAGCCAAGCAAATCTGTGATTTGCTAATTCCTTTGATTCATCAGGATATTTATGCAGAAGTTGTGGCAAAGGTAGATGGTGAACCTGATCGGATTACTCGGACGCATATTGCCAAGACCCTTGTAGAAAAGGGTTTTGTTCAGCGCGCACAGCAGGCATTTGATAAATACATTAAGGAAGGTAAAAAAGCCTATGTGAAATTTGATGGTTTAGGTTTAGCAGAAACCATTCAAGTGATTCATGAGAGTCAAGGTTTTGCAGTATTGGCACATCCAACACGTTATGATCTATCAGCAACAAATACCCGTTATTTAATTGAAATCTTTGCACAATATGGTGGTGATGCTGTTGAGCTTCCACCCGCAATGGAACCCGCTTCAACACGACAAATGGTCGATCGAATGATTGCTGAACACGGTTTAAAAGTCTCTGTGGGGAGTGATTTCCATGGTGACAATATGCCTTGGATTAAATTAGGCAATATTCCACGTGTCAAAGAAGGGCAAGTTGGGATTTGGGAGAGTTTCAGATAATACACCGTGATGATGTATTCAAATACTTAGATTTTGAATGAGATCAGTTTTTTGAAAGGCATCTCATTTGAATGAAACAAAAAATCCCTCTAGAGCAGAGGGATTTGGAGTTGATTATAAAATCAACTTTCTTTAACAGTATAAGGGTTTTCAAAGCCTAGTTTTTTCAAGATTTCAATTTCGAGTGCTTCCATTTCTTCAGCATCATCATCAGAAGTTTCATGGTCATACCCCATTAAATGTAAGGTGCCATGAACCAGCATATGAGTGAAATGCTCAATCGGTGTTTTTTGTTGTTCAATCGACTCTTGTAAAACCACGGGGATGCAAATGACTAAATCACCGATGGGTAATGCATCGAGCATGGGTAAAACTTCTTCTGGAATCTCACTTGGAAAAGACAATACATTGGTGGGTTTGTCTTTTTCACGATATTCAAAATTTAATTTGTGACTTTCATCTTCATCAACACACGCAATTCCGATTTCACAATCTTGGTCTACATCAATATGACGTAGTGTTGTTTCAATGACTTTTTTTACATAGACACGCTTGAGCACCAATTCTGGTGCTTCAAACGCTTGTTGTAACGATAAGCTAAGTTTCAAAAACAGTCCTTAAACATTTTCCTGATTTGCAGCAGTATGTTCCTCATGTTGAGCATCTGCGGCAGAATCATTTTCAGAAATTAAGGCTTCTTGACGTGCTTTACGTTCTGCACGTGCTTCAGCACTTAAACGGTATTGTTCACTGTCCCATCCTTCATAAGCCTCTACAATTTTTTGTACCAGCTGGTGACGAACGACATCACGGGAATGGAAGCGAGTGATGTGAATTTCTTTGATCTTTTCGATAATACGCAATGCGTGAGCAAGACCAGACTGTTGCCCGCGTGGTAAATCGACCTGTGTAATATCCCCAGTGATCACTGCACGAGAACCAAAACCTAAACGGGTCAAAAACATCTTCATCTGTTCAGGGGTGGTGTTTTGTGCTTCATCGAGAATCACAAAGGAGTGATTTAATGTACGACCACGCATATAAGCAAGCGGTGCAACTTCAATCACTTGGCGCTCAATCAGTTTTGCAACTTTTTCAAAGCCAAGCATTTCATACAATGCATCATAAAGCGGGCGTAGATATGGGTCGATCTTTTGGCTTAAATCACCTGGCAAGAAACCGAGTTTTTCCCCAGCTTCAACAGCAGGGCGAACCAAAAGGATACGTTGAATTTCATTACGTTCTAGCATATCTACCGCAGCAGCGACTGCAAGATAGGTTTTACCTGTACCTGCAGGGCCGATCCCGAAAGAAATATCGCTTTGTAGAATACGTTGTACATAACGTTTTTGATTGGCACCACGAGGGTTGATTCGACCTTTACGCGTTTGCAACCAGACGTCATCTAAACCGGTATGCTCATTGTCTGAAAGGTCGTCTTGTAACTCACGGTCAGTTTGGCTGCCTTGAATCATCAAATGAATCGTATCAGCACTGATTTGCTGAGAGAGTTCAGCTTCTGCATGCAAACGCTGCAATAAACCTTCAGCTCTCTCAACTGCTTCTAAATCACCATCGATATAGAAGTTATCGTTGCGATGAGAAATGTTGACATTTAAACGTTGTTCGATTTGTTTCAGATGACCGTTATAAGCACCTAACATGCTTTTTAAACGTTCAACTGAAATACCTGGAAAAGCTACTGTACGTCGAATCGCTGCAGTCAAGAGATATCCTTTTTAAAGTAAAGTCTATACCCTTACATTACGCCACGTCAGGCTCAAGATTCAAGAGTTCTCCATAAACTAAATTTAGGGTCTTAATCTCTGTAACCTCAATCTCTGCAAAGCGTCCGACCCAAGAGGCGTCACCTACAAATGTTACTAAACGTGTATTGTCAGCTGTACCGACCAATAAATTTGGATCTTTATTAGAAACATTTTCAACCAGTACACGTTGAATGGTGCCTAACATCGCATCGGTTTTACGAATACTTGATTGCTTAATCCAGTGTTGAACCTTGGCTAAACGTTCTTTCTTGACTGCATCAGAGGTGTCATCAGGTAATTCAGACGCTGGTGTGCCAGGACGTTTTGAATAAACAAAACTATAAGAATGATCAAAGTCTAAATCTTGGATAAACTGATAGGTTTCTTCAAAATGTGCATCAGTTTCACCAGGGAAGCCGATGATAAAATCTGAAGATAAATGCATATCTGGACGAGCTTTACGCAGTTTGGCAATTTTTTCGATATAGACATCAATGGTATGGTTACGCTTCATCGCTTGTAACACATCATTTGAGCCACTTTGTACTGGTAAATGCAGATGTGAAACCATTTGTGGTAGGTCACGGTAGCACTGAATCAAATCTTCATTAAATTCGAGCGGATGTGATGTTGTATAACGTAAACGACCGATTCCTGGAATTTCTGCAACCAAACGTAATAAATCTGCAAAGGTACAAATTTCACCTTCAAAAGTTTCACCACGGTAGCCATTTACATTTTGTCCTAAAAGGCTGATTTCGCGAACGCCTTTTTCAGCCAAACCAGCGATTTCTGCCAAGACATCATCCAAAGGACGAGAAACTTCTTCACCACGAGTATAGGGAACCACACAGAAAGAACAGTATTTCGAGCAACCTTCCATGATTGAAACAAATGCTTTGTAACCTTCAACACGCGGTTCAGGTAAAAAGTCGAATTTTTCAATATCAGGGAATGAAATATCTACGAGTTTAATTTTGTCTTTCTTCGGCTTTTCGATTTGCTCAACATGCTGATCCAGCATTTGTGGTAAACGGTGCAAGGTTTGAGGGCCAAAAACCATATCGACATACGGTGCACGTTTTTGAATATTGTCGCCTTCTTGAGAAGCAACACATCCACCAACACCGATGACGAGATCAGGATTTTTTTCTTTTAATTTGCGCCAGCGACCCAGCTCAGAAAATACTTTTTCTTGGGCTTTTTCTCGAATTGAGCAGGTATTCATTAACAGGATATCTGCGTCACTTGGATCTTTGGTTAAAATGTAACCGTGTGAGTCGCCTAAAAGATCTGCCATACGATGACTGTCATACTCATTCATCTGACACCCTTGCGTTTCGATATACAGTTTTTTTACTGCACCGTCGGCTGGGGTGTGCTGTGGCTGGGTTACAGTGTTTTCTGAGGCAGCTTTGGCACCATTGGGAATGAAGGTTTGAACCGTCATGGAGGCGTCTTTCCTATGAATAAAGGGAATTTTGAATGTGTACTAAGCCTGCTATTTTAACAGACTCATAAAAGGCGCGCCATTTTATAGCATTTAGAGTGAACTCAGGAAAATATTTAGCAGCTATTGCCATTTATTGGATTGTAGGGCATTGAAAATGAAAATTATGAAGAAAAAATAGAGAACAATATTAATGATGAATCATAAGGTTACATAACACAACAGTAGAAATGGATTAGAATAATTAAACTAGGCACAAATAAGTGCATCAGTATGTTAAAGGCACATCATGCAGGTTGAGAGAAAAACGGTGTTAAAGCAGCAACTTAAGCAAAATAAATTAAAACTTTACCTTTTAGGAACAGTTGCATGTACAAGCCTGCAAGTGGCTCATGCTGCTGAAGAGCAGTTTAATGATGCTTTACGCAATGCAAATAATCCAAGTGCTTTAGAACAATATCGTTCTTCAATGCAAAATGATGCTTTGGGCTATTATCCTGAGTATTGGTCACTGAATTCAAATCTCGCTTTTCAACCTTCTGCAAATATTATTAGCTTTGCGCAACGTTATCCTCAATCGGCGATGGCGGAAAAGTTGGCTGCGGATTATGTCGAAGAGAAGGTTAAACAAGCAGATTACGTCAGCGCGCAACCTGTATTGCAATATGTCTCTAATCCAGATCAAGCAGAACGTTGTGCCGTTGCTCAAGTTCGTGCGAAAACTGGTGACGTTTTGGTCTATGCTGAATTTAAAGATGTTTGGTTGGCAACCAACTCTCAACCTGAATCATGCAATGGTTTAGGTCGCATGATGCTTAGTAGCCCACTCATGACTGCCCAAGATCGTCAACAACGATTATATGCGCAACTGAGAGCCGGGCAGTCTGGTCTAGCCATCGCTACCGCACAAACGATTGGCGTTAATTTATCGTTAACCCAATTGAACCAAATCCAAGCGAATCCATTAAATTATTTATGGTCTGCACCAAAAAATAATGTAGAAGATTATGCTTATTTGGTTTATGCATTGGGTCGTGCGGCAGATACAGATTTAACCAGCGCTTTGCAGTCGGTACCTAAGTTAGTTCAGGGTGTACCAGCGGATGTGCAAAAATATATTTATCGTACTGTCGGTTATATCGGCGGAACGACCGTTATGAAAAATAATTTTAATCGTGAAGTACTGCAAAATTTTGATGCAAGCTATGGTGCGCCATTCAGTGCAGAAGAAGCTGAAGTTTATGCACGACAAGCCATTCGATTTGGGGCTTGGGAAAGTGTGATTCGTGCAATAGACAGTATGAGCGTGACACAAAAGCAAGAAGACCGTTGGCAATATTGGTTGGCACGTGCTTCAGAACAACGCAATGATGCACAATCTAAAAGAACCGCCAAAGATATCTATCAACGATTGGCAATGTCGGGTGATGATTATCATAATTTGCTTGCCAAAGATCATTTGGGGCAAAAATATAATGATAGCCCTGCCAGAGAACAGCCTTCAACTGATGACCAACAACGCTTAAATAGCGATATTCATTTCCGTCGTGCATTTACTTTACGAAATATTAATGCGCCTGCAACTTATACCAATAGGGAATGGAACTGGGCGGTACGTCAGGCATACTTAAAACATGATGATGGGTTGCTGCTTGCTGCGGCAAAACGTGCAACTGATATGGGCTGGTATGATCGTGCAATTTATGCTGCAGAACGTACTGAGAAAAAACATAACTATGTTTATCGTTATGCCACACCTCATCAGTCGTTGGTGGTGAGTCATAGCCGTAATGCGGGTATTGATCCAGCTTGGGCCTATGGTTTAATGCGCCAAGAAAGTCGTTTTGTGACTGCTGCTCGCTCACATGTTGGTGCAGGTGGTTTGATGCAAATTATGCCAGGCACTGCAAAGTTGGTGGCAAAACAAATGGGTGAAACTTATAATCCTGCTGCACTCAGTGATGCCAACACCAATATTCGCTATGGTACTTTCTATCTGTCGATGATTCATGGTCAATTAAGCAGTAATCCTGTCTTGGCAACAGCAGGGTATAATGCTGGGCCAAATCGCGCGAAACGTTGGCAGCCAGATTATCAAAATCTTTCAGCAGATCAATATACAGAATCTATTCCTCTGAATGAAACACGTGACTATGTAAAAAATGTGATGACCAATGCAGCACATTATGGAATCTTGTTGGGACAAGGGCCTCAAGCGATTGAAAGTCGTATGCCTGTTATTCCAACCCGTGTTTCACAATAAAACTATTTGGACTTGGATGAAACTTTGTTGGTAAATCAATGATTTTCAAAATTTTGCGTAAATTGAAACAATCTTGCTTAGCATGGAGCCTATGCTTTGCGGGATTGTTTGGGCTCAATGTGCAGTTACATGCTGCACCGCAATTACAAGGCTATGTCATGCAAGTCCAGTTGACACCTGCTGTCTGTGCACTTGATTCTTCAAAACAAAAGCAACGCAAATGTCTCGAAGGTTATTCATTGACAATCACAGGTCTGTTGCCTGAAACGACAGAGCGGAATTGCACCACCAATACATCTGCAAGTTTGACCCCTTTACAAGCTAAGGTGGTTGCACGGGTAATGCCTGAGGAAAATGCACGTATTCAGTTGTGGCGTAGCGTGGGCGGCTGTGTTCCAATGAACGCGAGTCAATATTTTAGAACTGTGATTAATTTAGCAGATCGTTTGAAAATTCCTGCAGATTTAACCAGCTCTGAAAACAAGAATGTGCAACATAATGCGTTAAAAACTCAATTTATTAGATTAAACCCGGGAATGAATAACGACAGTATCCGTTTTACTTGTCAAAGTTCATCATCAAACCCAGTGTTAACCGAGGTTCAAGTGTGTTATCGGGTCAATGGTCAGTATAAACAATGTTCAAATCACATTGTTTCAAACTGCCCAAATACATTCTCGATCAAAGGGACTTATTAGTTCTTCTGAGGAATTTTATTTATATTTCCTATCATACTTTTGTTGAAAAGCATTCTCTTTTACATGCAACTGTTAAAGGATTGGAGTACAATCTTTGCCGTTTATGATAATTCGATTAAAACGGATTTAACCGTTTAATCACATTAACGATCCTCATTGGAGATAATTACATGAAGCAACCTGTTCGCGTTGCCGTTACTGGCGCAGCTGGTCAAATCGGTTACAGCTTATTATTCCGTATCGCTAGCGGTGAAATGCTTGGTAAAGACCAACCCGTTATTTTGCAATTGTTAGAAGTTCCATTTGAGAAAGCTCAAGCTGCGCTTAAAGGCGTAATGATGGAATTAGATGACTGTGCTTTCCCATTATTGGCTGGCATGATCGGTACTGATGATCCAAAAGTTGCATTTAAAGATGCTGACTACGCGTTATTGGTTGGTTCACGTCCACGCGGTCCTGGTATGGAACGTGCTGACTTGTTGAAAGTGAACGGTGAAATCTTCATTGGTCAAGGCCAAGCACTTAACGAAGTTGCGAGCCGTGACGTTAAAGTACTTGTTGTAGGTAACCCTGCAAATACAAATGCTTATATCGCAATGAAATCTGCTCCAGATCTTCCAGCGAAGAACTTTACAGCAATGTTACGTCTTGACCACAACCGTGCGTTGACTCAAATTGCTCAAAAAGCGGGTGTTGCTGTAGCGGATATCAAAAACCTTACAGTTTGGGGTAACCACTCTCCAACAATGTATGCGGACTACCGTTTTGCAACTGCAAATGGCGTAAGCTTAAAAGACAAAATCAACGATGCTGATTGGAACGCAAACGTATTCCTTCCAACTGTTGGTAAACGTGGTGCTGCAATCATTGAAGCGCGTGGTCTTTCTTCTGCTGCTTCTGCTGCAAATGCTGCGATCGATCATATGCGTGATTGGGCACTTGGCACCAATGGCGAATGGGTAACAATGGGTATTCCTTCTGACGGTTCTTATGGAATTCCTGAAGGTGTGATGTACGGTGTTCCTGTAATTTGTGAAAATGGCGAATACACTCGTGTTGAAGGCTTAGAAATTGATGCATTCAGCCGTGAACGTATGGACAAAACCCTTCAAGAACTTGAAGAAGAGCGCGCAGCTATTGCTGATATGCTTAAATAATTAAAATTTAATCTGTTAAAGATTAATTTTGAAAAAAGCACTCTATTTAGAGTGCTTTTTTTTTATGGTTCAAATCAAACACCAAGGAAAAGATAATTGATGTTAAGCCAACATTTGTTTGTTTTTTAATCACAAATTGAAACAAGAAAATTAAAATCTAGACTATCTTTTAAAATTATTTTCTTATAAGTTAATTGAATAAAAGATGACAAATAAATTTATATAAGGAGGCAATATGCTCAGGACGAACACACCATCCTTAGAATTACTATTTTCTCAACTTGGTTTGGCAAATAGTCCCGCAGCAATTGAGCTATATGTACGCACTCATCAATTGCCAGCAAATCTTTCATTACATGAAGCGCCGTTTTGGAATAAATCTCAACGTGACTTATTAATTAGTCACTTGATACAAGATGATGATTGGGCAATTTGGATTGACGAGTTAAACCAACAATTACATCTAGATGCGTATAAGCTAACAGCCTAATGATTTAGTTTCCCCCAGAGCAACAAAAAAGATGGCCGTTATGGCCATCTTTTCTATTTTGTATCGATCAAATTAGTATTGATCAAAACGAATAACAAATTGAGTCATTTTGAATGTGCATAGCGTTGATCAATGTAATTTAGACTGAATCATTTGACTAAACCAAGCTTCATTGCGAACAGGTCTAAAGGCAGTATGTTGTTGCAGTAAGGCTAAATCAAAATCTGTTGTCTTGATATATTTACTTAGCCAGTGACGAGTCAATGCAAATTCATTTTTACTGACTGAGGCATAAGCCAACATAAAGTAAATATCAGCATGATGATGTTGTGCCAAAGGTTTTAAAATCTGTTGCGTAATCAAGGCATAACGTGATTCTTTGGTTAATTCAAAGTAAATCATATAGGCTTTGGCCAAATGCAAAGAAAGCTGAATGTAGACTGACATTGGCATTTCTTCATATTCAAATCGTGCAGTTTCAAGTAAAACAATGGCTTCTTGCAAGAAATGGATTTGTTCCTGCTTTGAATGACTTTGAGTGACCAGTTGTAAGCGTAAGTCCCCACGTTCAAGTGCAAGTTCAGGTGTATTGCCTGACAAATACAATTGATCTGTTTCCCCAATACGCGAGATGATTTGTTTTGTATTATCAAACATGTGCTGAATCCTCTGAATTTATGAAGAGTATTATGAGGTCTATTTCAATAATTTAAAGCTTGGCCTATAGAGATACAGCGTTGCAAATTTGAAAACTGAGTATATTACAACACAGTATTGTCGCTTCTTAGCCATGCGGTAATTGATAATCGCTGATGTTTGGCTTCTAGCACTTCATGTAATAAATCACTTTGGAACATGGCAATACGATTAGGCTGGGGATCTATTGTATGCCAAACATTATTTTTATCCTGTAAGTGTAACTTTCCACCCCAGTCATCCTGCCATTCTTGGTGTAGATAATACACCGTAGAAATCATACGGCCATTTTTACCTTGTGGATTATCGCGATGAAGTGCATAGAATTCACCTGCGTTATAGCAGGCAAAATGTGCTTCTACATCCTGAATGCCTAAATAAAATGAGTAGTTTAAAATTTGCGAGAGCTGTTTGAGTGCATCAATATGTTGTTGTGCGATCGTAAGCTCTTCATTGATCCACAAGATATGGTCGCTGCGAATATTGCTGATCACACCATTTTGAATTGCTGCTTCACGAAAGCGATTTAAATTTGAAGTACATTCTGCAACCAATTGGAGTCCGTATTCAGCGGAGTAAGCATGATCAATAATGGTAAATCCATGTTGATCTAAATCATCAAGAATTTGATCAACATTCCATGACTTTGGGAGTAGCAGCGCTTCCATAAATTACCAAAAAATAGTGCAATAAAGATATGTTGTTATATTAGAACAAACGATGGACAGTGAAGAAATATTTTTTCGTGTTAAAATGATTATTGAACTCAGGAATTAATCGAAACATGAATTACCGTCACCATTTCCATGCAGGCAACTTTGCCGATGTCATGAAACATGTGTTATTGCTGCAACTTTTGACACGTCTAAATACTAAAGACAAACCATATCGCTATATAGATACACATGGTGGTGCAGGTAAATACGATTTATCTACTTCTGAAGCACAAAAATCAGGTGAATTCTTAACCGGTATTCATCGTCTGGTTAAGCTGGATGAGTCGATTAAACGTAATGCGCCTGAAGGTGTAAAACAATATCTTAAAATTGTTGAAGATATGCGTGCAGGTTCAGGTAAAGGCGCTTATCCAGGTTCACCGTGGTTTGCACTTGAAGGCATGCGTGATATTGATAAAGCGACTATTTTTGAAATGCAGCGTGATGTGTTTCAACAATTGTATTTTAATATTCGCGATAAACGTGCGGGTTTACATGAGCGTGATGCTTATGAAGGTCTTTTGGGGGTTATTCCTCCAAAAGAAAAACGTGGTTTGGTGATGATCGACCCACCTTATGAATTAGAACGTAAAGACTTCCCGCAATTGGTCGAGTTGATTGCCACTGCACATAAAAAATGGCCAACAGGCGTATTTGCCATTTGGTATCCAATTAAAGACCGTGCCATGATTGATCGTTTTGAAAAGAAAATGATGAAAACAGGGATTCGCCGTCAGTTGGTCTGTGAAGTTTGTGTTTGGCCAGATGACACACCAGTCGGGTTGAATGGTTGTGGTTTGTTGGTGATTAACCCACCTTGGAAATTCTCTAACGATGCTGATGAGGCATTGCAATGGTTGTTCCCACATTTACGTATGAGTGAAAATGGTGGACATGCTGCTGTTCGCTGGTTAGTGGGTGAATAATCCATTCGATTGGATATCAACAGAAACATGAACGATGGTGTGAATTACAAATTAAGACGAAATACATTGAGTAATTCACATCAATTTCACTTAAAAATGAATGTGATAAAATATTTAAGTGAGATATCAACAGCTCTATAAGAGCCATAGATAGGATTCAAAAAATGACAAATATAAATAAACCAGAAAGCCCAAACTCTTCTAATCAAGACCATGGATTTGATGGCATTACTTTTGAAGTGGAAGAAGAAGAGCATACCCATGAAGGGCAGAAGGTCAAACGTCGCGGAATCTATTTGTGGCCTAACCTGATTACAACATCTGCGTTGTTATCTGGCTTTTACTCGATCATTGCCAGTATGAATGGTGACTTCACTCAAGCCGTTTATGCGATATTCCTTGCAGCATTATTTGATGGTTTAGATGGTCGTGTTGCTCGTGCAATTGGTGCACAAAGTGCTTTTGGTGAACAATTCGATTCTCTTTCAGATCTCTTGGCATTTGGTGTTGCCCCAGCAATCTTGATGTATAGCTGGAGTTTGCATGATCTAGGGCGGATTGGCTTGGCTGCTTGTTTTGTTTATACCGCATGTGCTGCATTTCGTTTAGCCCGCTTTAATGTACAAATTGGTGTGGTCGATAAGCGTTATTTCATCGGTGTGGCAAGCCCATTAGCAGCAATTATTATTATTGCATGGGTATGGGTTGGACAAGATTTTACCTATATTTTTGATTTAAAAGATGTTGCGATTCAAGCGACCAATGCATTTGTTATCATTGCAGTAGGTTTGTTGATGATTTCAAATATCAAATATTATTCTTTTAAAACAGTAGACCGTAAACGTGTTCCATTCTTTGTGTTGCCTATAGCAGTTTTTATCCTTGCAGCAATCACTTATAATATTCCTGTAGGGATTTTAGTCATTTCGATTATCTATGCGATTTCTGGTTTTGTGACAACATTCTTAGCGAGAAAGAATACTGTTGAATAAAATGTAAAAAGATAAAAAGGTAAGGGGGCTTGATATGCGGTTGTTTCAAGATTTCTTAGATCAGTCTAAACAGCTGAATCAAGCTCAAAAGCCTATAGAACTTTGCTGTCATCCCCCACAAGACAGATATAAAATTATTCATCAAAAATTAGTGCTTGCCAATTTACCTGCACCGTTGCATTACCTCAATTTTTTTAGTTTGATTGGACAGCCCAATAGTCCTGTTTTTTGCAATAACAATGAAATCTCAACAACTGCTTTAGATACAGCAACCTTACTGGTTAGCTCCAGCCCCCATATGGTGGGACAATTAAACTCATACTCAATTCAGCATGAATGCCAATTTCACCTTGATGAAAATAGCAATGTGACCTATACGTTTGGTCAAAAAGAAAAAGTGTTTGGAAAAATTCCTGATTTTACTATTCAAAGACAAGATGACGAATTAAGTATGAATTTAAGCATTACAACAATGCCTTTAATTTCTCATTTTATTCATTTGAAATTTGGATTTGCACAGCACTGGTCTTTGGTTGCGCATTGTAAAGGGATAATTCAATACAAAGATCAAAATTACGAAATTGAACAAAATGCTGTTTTTGAATATATGAAAACAGTGAATTTTCCTTATCTGCCTTATGCGCTGTATACATATCAATTGATTCAAGTGAATGATGATCTACAGATTATTTTTATGCATAGTCGTGATCAGATGAATAATATTTTACATTCACGTATCTATATTCGAGATATTCAAAACAATGAAACAAAAATGCTTGATCGACAGGTCTGTTTCAATATTCATCGGGTGTTCCCTAAAGTCACAACAGTAAATCATCAGGAGATGTATTTACCACGCGAGTTTGAATGGCAATATCAAGATGAAAATACCAAAATTGATATTCAAGCACAAAGCCGTGGTGATTATAAATTTGGTTTAGCAGCAGGTTATGTTGGAAGTTTTGTTTATCAACTACATCTCAATGATGAATATTATCAAGGTGAGGGTGGTTACTGTGAATATATAGATTGTCGCCCTTTAAAATGGCAGGAAATAGATAAAGACAATAAATTATCAAATAAATCGAGCAGTCCTGTGCTGATCATGCTTAAAAAATAGACCAAAAAACAGAAATAAGGTCAATTTAGAAGAATAAATAAGCAAGTGATAGATAAAATGAAAAATAATTAAAAAAAGGGGTTGTGTTGGGTAAGGAATGCTGTAGAATGCACATCCATCGGCGGTGATGTTAAATAAAACTTCTGATAAATCAGGCACTTGATTAAGTTGTTAAGATTTCGAATTGAGATTTTAAGATGAGGTTAAGGTTGGGTTTGTTAGAAAAAATAATTAACATTATTGATTGACTTTTTAGAGATAGAGAGTAGTATAGCCGACCTAGCTTGATGCTGACGAAGCATTGAGAAGATCATTAAGAGAATATGAAGAACAACTTGTGTGGATTTTTACTGATTGATTGATCGAAATATTATCATTGATTGATTGGTTTAAATTACTCGAAGTTTATTTGAGAGAATTTGTCAGTACATTGATGAGCCAGAATTGTGACCTTAAGTCACTAATGATTTTTAACTGAAGAGTTTGATCATGGCTCAGATTGAACGCTGGCGGCAGGCTTAACACATGCAAGTCGAGCGGGGGAGATTGCTTCGGTGATTGACCTAGCGGCGGACGGGTGAGTAATACTTAGGAATCTGCCTATTAATGGGGGACAACATCTCGAAAGGGATGCTAATACCGCATACGCCCTACGGGGGAAAGCAGGGGATCACTTGTGACCTTGCGTTAATAGATGAGCCTAAGTCGGATTAGCTAGTTGGTGGGGTAAAGGCCTACCAAGGCGACGATCTGTAGCGGGTCTGAGAGGATGATCCGCCACACTGGGACTGAGACACGGCCCAGACTCCTACGGGAGGCAGCAGTGGGGAATATTGGACAATGGGGGGAACCCTGATCCAGCCATGCCGCGTGTGTGAAGAAGGCCTTATGGTTGTAAAGCACTTTAAGCGAGGAGGAGGCTCCTGTAGTTAATACCTACAGTGAGTGGACGTTACTCGCAGAATAAGCACCGGCTAACTCTGTGCCAGCAGCCGCGGTAATACAGAGGGTGCGAGCGTTAATCGGATTTACTGGGCGTAAAGCGTGCGTAGGCGGCTTTTTAAGTCGGATGTGAAATCCCCGAGCTTAACTTGGGAATTGCATTCGATACTGGGAAGCTAGAGTATGGGAGAGGATGGTAGAATTCCAGGTGTAGCGGTGAAATGCGTAGAGATCTGGAGGAATACCGATGGCGAAGGCAGCCATCTGGCCTAATACTGACGCTGAGGTACGAAAGCATGGGGAGCAAACAGGATTAGATACCCTGGTAGTCCATGCCGTAAACGATGTCTACTAGCCGTTGGGGCCTTTGAGGCTTTAGTGGCGCAGCTAACGCGATAAGTAGACCGCCTGGGGAGTACGGTCGCAAGACTAAAACTCAAATGAATTGACGGGGGCCCGCACAAGCGGTGGAGCATGTGGTTTAATTCGATGCAACGCGAAGAACCTTACCTGGTCTTGACATAGTAAGAACTTTCCAGAGATGGATTGGTGCCTTCGGGAACTTACATACAGGTGCTGCATGGCTGTCGTCAGCTCGTGTCGTGAGATGTTGGGTTAAGTCCCGCAACGAGCGCAACCCTTTTCCTTATTTGCCAGCACTTCGGGTGGGAACTTTAAGGATACTGCCAGTGACAAACTGGAGGAAGGCGGGGACGACGTCAAGTCATCATGGCCCTTACGACCAGGGCTACACACGTGCTACAATGGTCGGTACAAAGGGTTGCTACCTAGCGATAGGATGCTAATCTCAAAAAGCCGATCGTAGTCCGGATTGGAGTCTGCAACTCGACTCCATGAAGTCGGAATCGCTAGTAATCGCGGATCAGAATGCCGCGGTGAATACGTTCCCGGGCCTTGTACACACCGCCCGTCACACCATGGGAGTTTGTTGCACCAGAAGTAGGTAGTCTAACCGTAAGGAGGACGCTTACCACGGTGTGGCCGATGACTGGGGTGAAGTCGTAACAAGGTAGCCGTAGGGGAACCTGCGGCTGGATCACCTCCTTAACGAAAGATTGACGATTGGTAAGAATCCACAACAAGTTGTTCTTCATTGATGTATCTGAGGGTCTGTAGCTCAGTTGGTTAGAGCACACGCTTGATAAGCGTGGGGTCACAAGTTCAAGTCTTGTCAGACCCACCAAGTCTACTGAACACAGAAGAGCAGATATATTAAGATCTTAAGCTGGGGACTTAGCTTAGTTGGTAGAGCGCCTGCTTTGCACGCAGGAGGTCAACGGTTCGACTCCGTTAGTCTCCACCACTAATTAAAGACTAAGTGATTACAGAACTTAGTAAGCCGATAGCTTATTAAGTTCTGTGATTTATCACAGTTAACTACTCGCTGACGAGGCGGTAGTGAATCATTAACAGAATATATTTGAGTTGAAATAATTGTTTAAACTCGTTTTAGTTGATGTTAGCAAGTAATTGTTAATGTTGAATGAAATGAGCACTAGCGATAAAACTGAATCAAGCGTTTTGGTATATGAATTAAATTGAAGCTGTATGGTGATTAAGTTCACAGGCAACAAATAGAAGTGATTAAGTTCACATTGTTGATCCTCCTTGTAGGGATTAACGACTGTTTGGGGTTGTATAGTCAAGTAATTAAGTGCATGTGGTGGATGCCTTGGCAGTCAGAGGCGATGAAAGACGTAATAGCCTGCGATAAGCTTCGGGGAGGCGGCAAATATCCTGTGATCCGGAGATTTCTGAATGGGGAAACCCACTTACCATAAGGTAGGTATCGCATGATGAATACATAGTCATGCGAGGCGAACGAGGGGAAGTGAAACATCTCAGTACCCTTAGGAAAAGAAATCAATTGAGATTCCCTCAGTAGCGGCGAGCGAACGGGGATCAGCCCATTAAGTTATATGTGTTTTAGCGGAAAGCTCTGGGAAGTGCTACCGTAGAGGGTGATAGTCCCGTACACGAAAGGGCACATATAATGATGACGAGTAGGGCGAGGCACGTGAAACCTTGTCTGAATATGGGGGGACCATCCTCCAAGGCTAAATACTCCTGACTGACCGATAGTGAACCAGTACCGTGAGGGAAAGGCGAAAAGAACCCCTGTGAGGGGAGTGAAATAGATCCTGAAACCGCATGCATACAAGCAGTGGGAGCCAACTTGTTTGGTGACTGCGTACCTTTTGTATAATGGGTCAGCGACTTATATTCAGTAGCAAGGTTAACCGCATAGGGGAGCCGTAGAGAAATCGAGTCTTAATAGGGCGTTTAGTTGCTGGGTATAGACCCGAAACCGGGTGATCTATCCATGAGCAGGTTGAAGGTTGGGTAACACTAACTGGAGGACCGAACCCACTGTCGTTGAAAAGCCAGGGGATGACTTGTGGATAGGGGTGAAAGGCTAATCAAACTCGGTGATAGCTGGTTCTCCCCGAAAGCTATTTAGGTAGCGCCTCGGACGAATACCATAGGGGGTAGAGCACTGTTTCGGCTAGGGGGTCATCCCGACTTACCAAACCGATGCAAACTCCGAATACCTATGAGTACTATCCGGGAGACAGACTGCGGGTGCTAACGTCCGTAGTCAAGAGGAAAACAATCCAGACCGCCAGCTAAGGCCCCCAAATTATAGTTAAGTGGGAAACGATGTGGGAAGGCATAGACAGCTAGGAGGTTGGCTTAGAAGCAGCCACCCTTTAAAGAAAGCGTAATAGCTCACTAGTCGAGTCGGCCTGCGCGGAAGATGTAACGGGGCTAAAACTATATGCCGAAGCTGCGGATGTATACTATGTATACGTGGTAGGGGAGCGTTCTGTAAGCCGATGAAGGTGTATTGAGAAGTATGCTGGAGGTATCAGAAGTGCGAATGCTGACGTGAGTAACGACAAAACGGGTGAAAAACCCGTTCGCTGAAAGACCAAGGGTTCCAGTCCAACGTTAATCGGGGCTGGGTGAGTCGACCCCTAAGGCGAGGCCGAGAGGCGTAGTCGATGGGAAATTGGTTAATATTCCAATACTTCTGTGTAATGCGATGAGAGGACGGAGAAAGTTAAGTCAGCCTGGCGTTGGTTGTCCAGGTGAAAGGCAGTAGGCATGCATCTTAGGCAAATCCGGGGTGCTCTATGCTGAGAGCTGATAGCAAGCTAGTTTACTAGCGAAGTGGCTGATACTATGCTTCCAGGAAAAGTCTCTAAGCTTCAGTTACACAGGAATCGTACCCTAAACCGACACAGGTGGTCAGGTCGAGTAGACCAAAGCGCTTGAGAGAACTCTGCTGAAGGAACTAGGCAAAATGGTACCGTAACTTCGGGAGAAGGTACGCTGCTGACGGTGATAGGACTTGCTCCTTGAGCTATTGGCAGCCACAGAAACCAGGCCCCTGCAACTGTTTATTAAAAACATAGCACTCTGCAAACACGAAAGTGGACGTATAGGGTGTGATGCCTGCCCGGTGCTGGAAGGTTAATTGATGGGGTTAGCGTAAGCGAAGCTCTTGATCGAAGCCCCAGTAAACGGCGGCCGTAACTATAACGGTCCTAAGGTAGCGAAATTCCTTGTCGGGTAAGTTCCGACCTGCACGAATGGCATAATGATGGGGGCGCTGTCTCCAGCAGAGGCTCAGTGAAATCGAAATCGCCGTGAAGATGCGGTGTACCCGCGGCTAGACGGAAAGACCCCGTGAACCTTTACTGCAGCTTGACATTGAACTTTGATCTTACTTGTGTAGGATAGGTGGGAGGCTTTGAAGTAGTGACGCCAGTTGCTATGGAGCCATCCTTGAAATACCACCCTGGTAATATTGAGGTTCTAACTCTGTCCCGTTATCCGGGACGAGGACCATGTCTGGTGGGTAGTTTGACTGGGGCGGTCTCCTCCTAAAGAGTAACGGAGGAGTACGAAGGTGCGCTCAGCGTGGTCGGAAATCACGCGTAGAGTATAAAGGCAAAAGCGCGCTTAACTGCGAGACCCACAAGTCGAGCAGGTACGAAAGTAGGTCTTAGTGATCCGGTGGTTCTGTATGGAAGGGCCATCGCTCAACGGATAAAAGGTACTCTGGGGATAACAGGCTGATACCGCCCAAGAGTTCATATCGACGGCGGTGTTTGGCACCTCGATGTCGGCTCATCTCATCCTGGGGCTGAAGCAGGTCCCAAGGGTATGGCTGTTCGCCATTTAAAGAGGTACGCGAGCTGGGTTTAGAACGTCGTGAGACAGTTCGGTCCCTATCTACCGTGGGCGTTGGAAATTTGAGAGGATCTGCTCCTAGTACGAGAGGACCAGAGTGGACGAACCTCTGGTGTACCGGTTGTGACGCCAGTCGCATCGCCGGGTAGCTATGTTCGGAAGGGATAACCGCTGAAAGCATCTAAGCGGGAAGCCTACCTCAAGATAAGATTTCCCTAGGACTTTATGTCCTCTAAAGAGCCGTTGAAGACTACGACGTTGATAGGTTGGATGTGGAAGTGCGGTGACGTATGAAGCTGACCAATACTAATTGCTCGTGAGGCTTGACTATACAACACCCAAGCAGTTGTATACGAAGCATCATTTGATTCATAAAAGATCAAACATACTTGATTTAGTTGTAAAGCTAGTTACAATACTCAACTCAAATGTTCTGTTAATAACTCATTTGGTACGAAGTAAGGCATTTAAATAAGACCCGAACAAGTCCATAACAGTTTGCTGGCGACAATAGCAAGAGTGAACCACCTGATCCCTTCCCGAACTCAGAAGTGAAACCTCTTAGCGCTGATGGTAGTGTGGGGTTACCCATGTGAGAGTAAGTCATCGCCAGCTTTTAAATCTAAAACACCCCGGTCTCTAACGAGAGCGGGGTGTTTTTTTATGCGTGGTGTTTATCGGGAAGAAAAAAGTCTAAAATAGAATATTAAAAGCTCTAGCCTTAGCAGGAGCTTCATTCAATAGGTAAAAACGTTATTTAAGCTGTCTTCGGGCATGTTTTAATGCAGTTCTTAGGCCTTCTTCCAAGGTTGGATGATAAAAAGGTTTTGCTAATATCTCATCAATTGTCAGCTGTTCTGCAATGATCCAAGAAAGTAGGTGAGTCATATGTTCAGCAGATTCAACAAAAAGTTCAGCCCCTAAGAGTTTTCTACTTTGCTGATCTACATAAACTTCAACAGCACCTCTATTTTTACCTAAAACCAATGCACGACCTTGCTTTTCATAAGAAGCAAAACCTGTAACAAATGTTGTGTCTGATTTTGACAACGTGGCAAAGTTTTGCCCAGCAATCCCCATTTCTGGACTACAGAACACGATACCTAAAGGGGATAGGTTATTTAAGTTGTGTATATTGGGAAAATTTAAACAACTTGAAACGACATTTCTTCCTTCATTTGCAGCCTCATGCTGTAAAGGCGTTTGGGTAAAAGCATCGCCAATAATAAATATTGGAAAATCAGCCAGTTGTTTAGTGGTGGGATGAACTGGTAATTGTTTTAAATCTGAGAATGCCTGATCAATGTTTTCGAGGGACAAGGTTAATAAGTGTGTAACACGACCAGTCGCATTTAAAATATAGTCAACCTGTATGGCTTTAGATTCATTATTTTCGATAAATGATATTTCAACACCATTTTTAATATCTTGGATTGAATCAGGTAAAACTTCAAATTTAATATTAAGTTCTTTGGATAACTCTGCTTGTGCGATTTCTTGTAAATTAGGGCTACTAAGCACCCCCACTTTTTTGCTTCTTGCAAAAACAGTCGTATTTACACCTAGGCGATGCATTGCTTGAGCTAATTCAATTGCAATCACACCGCTCCCGATCACGGCAATAGACTTAGGCAGTGTCTCAAGCTCAAATACTTCATCTGAAGTAATTAGTTTATTGCCTATTTTATTTTTCCAATCTTGGTTATAGGTCGGTGTTGAACCTACAGCAAGAATAAATGATTTAGATTGATAATGTTTTCCATCGACCTCAACCGTATTTGCATTTACAAATTTAGCTTCGCCATCAATTTTATGTGCAGTTTCCCAACTTTCTACATCTTTAAGCGTCGCACGAGCAAAGCGGTCACGTAAATTTCTGACATGTTGCATAACTTGACGTGTATCGATCTCTGCTTTTACCTCTAAAGCGACTTCTTTGGCATTTTGAATGTCATACATCCGATTTGCAGTTGAAATGAGAACTTTGCTTGGCATACAGCCAACACGGACACAGGTTGTATCCCATGGACCTTTATTGATAATCAGTATGTTAGATGTATATTTGATTGCTTCTTTATATGCACTAATACCCGCAGTTCCTGCGCCAATGATAATGATGTCGTACATAACTTCTCCTCATTTAATTATATTACAAGAAATATCAATTAAAGATTTAATAGCAATTTATAAAAAATATTCATATAAAGAGTGTCGTCAAATTATATTTTTTCAATATATCACAAGTATTAGATTGAAAAGTTTTGTAGATTTGAGTACATTTCGTGTAAAAGCCATAAAAGTATTTTTAGGGCAAAACTTATACTAAATACAATGGATGAAATTATGATTTACTTAACAAAATTTAAAGAATTAGGGGTTAAAGCAACAGTTCTGGCGTCCTCATTAGCTTTAGTGGCGTGTGGCGGCGGTGGAGGTGGTGGATATTATGGGGATGATAAGAATAATGGTGGAACAGGTACAGGAAATGGTGGTAATGGTTCAACCACGGATACTAAAAAAGTTGTAGAAAGTTTGGGGCTTTCGCTACAAGATGCTGAAGCTAAACCAATTGATGTTGCTTATGACAATTCTAAAGTCTTAATTTCAGTTCAAGCCTTGAACAGTGATAAAGGTGGTGTTGCTGCTAAACTGGTAAATTTATCGATTGCAGATAGTGAAAAATTAGGTGTAACAAGTAAGAGTTCTCAGGTAACGACTGGTGATGATGGTGTTGCGGTATTTGAATTAAATATTCCTACACTGAATGCAAATTCTGGAAAAGTACAGCTGACTGCAACTGTAGATGGAACAACAATTAAACAGGTTTATACCCTTAATATTAAAAAAACAAGCACGATTCAAAGTGAATATAATCTTAAAATCCAACAAGGAGTTGTGCTTAATCTACCAAAAGGTTCAGCTTCTATTACTGCCCAAGTCACAGATAAAAATGGTGGTGTAAAAGCGAATCAATCTGTATCTTTAGCTTTACCTGCTGAAATGCAAGGTAAATTTTCGATTACAAATGGTTCTACCTTAAAAACAGATGAGCTAGGCAAAGCAACTTTTAATATTACTGCGAATAGTGATTTAACGGCAGCTGACATTGCTCAACTTGTATTAACCTCGTCAAGTTTAGATTTTAAATTAGTAGATGAGTTTAAAGCTGAGAGCCAAGCAAAAGCATCAATTACTTTTAAAGATGTTTCTCAAATTGTTCAAAAATTAGAAATTGTTACTCAAGATAGCCCTATCGTTGCACAAGGTGGAACGACGCAAGTTACTGTTGTTGCAAAAAATAGTGATGGTAATCTTTTAACCAATAAAAAAGTAAAATTATCTTTTACAGATAGTAGTGCTGTATATGGTGTCACGATTGATCAGGCAGAAGTGACAACTGATGCGAAAGGCTATGCAGTATTTACCCTTAAATCTGCATCATCGTATCCGATTGCCTTATCTCAACAAGGAATTAACTTAAAAGCGACTTATAGTGACTCCGCAGATATTTTTGCAACAGCAACAGTTAAAGTGACAACTGCTGATACTGGAGCATCAAACCAGCAGGCACTTCAACGTCTTGAAATTGCGTCTTCGTATCAGATTAATGCAAAAAATGATTCGATTACCATTACTGTTAAAGGAATTAATAATAAAGGTGAAGCCGCGACTCAAGGTAAGGTCAAACTGAGCCTAAATGCTGAAGCGAATTCTAATGGTGTGTCGTTTATTGCTGGAGATGGAACTGCAAATGCAGAGCAAACATTTGATGTTAATGGTTATGTCCGATTCACTTTAAAAACAAATGCGATGACTTCAGAAGCAATTGAAGCTTTAGTAAAATCTGGAATTACAGCAACATTTACAGCGAATAATAATGTAACGAACAGTATTAAAATAGCAGTAAAAGATGGAGCAAAGTCTGAGGAGGCATTAAGTTATCTTACAATAGATCCAATTAATCTAGCTTATGATTACACGAAGGATCAAACTATTGCTGTTAAAGTTAAAGCTGTAGGAATAAAAGGTAGTCCATTAAAAGGAGAGACTATTAATTTAGGCTTTATTAACGCTTATTCAGTTCCAGAGCTACAAAACTTAGGATTGACCTTAACCAGCCCAGCAGATGCACTTACAGATGCAGCAGGCTATGCTACATTTACCTATCAATATAAAGCAGATATAGCTAATCCAGCCCAACAAGAATTGGTTAAAAATGGAATAGGCATAATTGCTAAACCAACCAATGGGGTTGGCGCGGCAAGTACAGTCAATCTCAATTTCAAAGCACCAACAGCTCAAGGTGAAATTGATTTAGATCACTTGAATATTGATATGTTGGGTAGCCTTATTTTAACTGTAAATAACGAACAAACATTTGATGTAACCGTTAATGCGTTGGGTACAGATGGTAAGGTTCTAGCGAATCAAAAAGTGTCTATCGGGCTAAATGATGCGGCGACAAGTAATGGAGCGAGCCTCGCGACAGCGGCAACACTTACAACGAATGCTCAAGGTCAAGTAACGTTTAAGATTAAGGTGAAAGCCAATAATACAAGTGAATTGGCGAACTTGGTTGCAAATGGTCTTACTGTGGCTGTGAAAGGGGTACGTACCGATGGTTCTGCTTATACAGTTACTCGTAAAGTTGAGATTTCTCAACCTGTGGTTGATATTCCCGATTTGGCAGCGTTAAGTCTGAGCTATGATGTTCAAACCGTTTCTGTATTGGGTGGAGAGGTCCGTGTTAAAGTGATTGCCAAAGATGAGGATGGAACAATTATTCCAAATACATCTGTCGCGATTGCATTATCAAGTTTAGCGGGTTCTCGAGTTTCATTGTCAGACTCCAATGTGACAACAAATAGTAAGGGTGAAGCTGAATTTACCATTCGAGTTGCTGAAGGTGCTTATGATGCGAGCTTAATCAAGAATGGCATCACGTTTGCTGTTGTGGGTACAAATCGTAATAATGGTGATCGTATTCAGCAGACGGGTTCGATTCAGGTTGCTATCCCTCAAGATTCTGTAAACTTGCGTTTAACTGCTGATAAAAAAGAATTAGAGTTTGGCAAAAGTTATCAAGTTCAAGTTGCAGTTAAAGATGAATTGGGTGCTAATACAGGCTATCCTGTAAATTTAGCTTTAAATAAAGAAGCTTATGATGCAGGAATTCGTTTAAGTAATGATTCGCTAGTCACAGCAGCAAATGGTCAAACACAGATTACGATTACGATTCCAAAAGATATTCCAAGTGCTGCTAAACAAGCATTAATTGATTTAGGTTCTAAAGCAATTCAAATCAAAGGTACGATTAAAAATCCGAAGGGTGTTGATGTTGTATCTACCTTAGAATTTAGTGTTTTTGAGGCAGTGAATCCAAATCATTTAACTATAGATTCTTCTAAGGCAAGTTTAAGTGTTGCTGGTGATAAAACAATTGTTAAAGTGCAATTGCTTGATAACAATGGTCTTCCTGTTAGAGATGAAGATGTAACCTTAGCGGCGAATAATTCTGCGACATTGATTATTGGAACACCAGGAGATGGACACCCAACAAATACAAGTAAACCACAGACTGTAAAAACTGACTCAAATGGTAATGCTTTCTTCTCTGTGGAAGTGGATGGTAATACTGCTGATGGAGACTTGTTATTGGCAAGTGGTATTGAACTCACAGCAAGTAATACCAATACAAATGGTGCCTTAACAACACAGATTTATCGTTTAACGGCATTTAAACCTTCACCAACAGCACCTCAACCTGCGCGTTATAATTTACGAATCGAGTCGAATAAAGCAACACTAAATGTGCGTAATGATCTAGCAAATGTTACGGTGACTTTAGTCGATCAAAATGGTGGCGGTGTTGCGAATAAATATGTCAACTTGAATATCAAAGATTTTGTTCGAAATGGTGTAATTATTGTTGGTGCATCTGGTTTAACAACCGACCAAAATGGACAAGCAGTATTTAAAGTTAAGGTTGATGAAAGTGCACGTAATGCGACATATACTGCAGCAGCATTTGATGCTGATGATTTAAATTTAACAGCGATATTCAGTGAAGCTGGGTATTTAGACGCAACTCAAATTTCACGTATTGATGTTGTGCAGTCAGTTGTGCAGAATCCAGTTGCATCAATTGTCATCGGTGTTAATCCTACAGAAACGGGATCTTCAAATGACGGTGTGTACTACACGAAAAATTTATCAGTAAGTGTTGTCGATTTTGATGGTAAGCCGTTAGCGAATCAAAAAGTGGAAATGGATATTAATCCAACTAATTATGTTAAAGGTCGTTACATTTGGGCGTTAGCACCTGTGCCTGGCTCTGATCCAGTATTAAAATGGGTTGGACCTGGTAGTGGTTATTATAACTTGAACAATCCAAATATTTATTTAAGTAATGGTATTCCAATGAACAATAATGGAACGCCAGCAGATACGACTGATGACTTTCCTGCATTAACAACAATCAATTCAGCACATAGTTGTGCTGTAACCGCGCCATATAGTGCAATTACCAATAATGAAGTAAACAGCATTCCAGTTAAAGTACCAACATTCTTAGGACAAGGGGCTACGGCAACGTATACAACGGATGCTGAAGGGAAATTTGATTTTGTGATTCGTTATCCGAAGATTTATGCTCAATGGCTTAATGTACAAATTGGCGCATCATCACAAGTTGCGACATTACCATTTAGAACGACATATAATTTAGGGCTGGCTTCAGTTGCATCTGATTACAGTACTGATGGGACATACGGACCAAATTTAAACAGTCCTTATGGTATCAATACGACTACATGCCCATAATTTTTATTAATAAAAAGCAGCGCTTCGGCGCTGTTTTTTTATTTAACAGATGTTCCCATACTTACCCCAACCGTAGGTCTTACATTCATTGAACTACATGCAGATAGAAGTAGACATGAGATCAAGATAAGGCCAATAACTTTCATAGAAATATCCAAATTTTAAGTTGTTGTTATTCTAATCCCATTGATAAGACGGTGTGTGTAGTAAAATTATTGTCTTTCATTGATTGAGTTAAAAATTTTTATTCAATTTCACTGTTGGTATTGGATTTTATAATTGGAGGTGTTTAAAAGCCTAAAATTTTAAGCTTTTAAACAGGAGTATACAAATAAGTGATTCGGTGATGTTATGGCGTTGTAAATTGCAAAACACGATTACCATATTGATCAACTAACTTTAACGTTTTGTCATAGACTTGATAACCTTTCACCTTATTGAGTGCTTCAGTATAGTCAGCTGCGAGTTTCATAGTGTCCTGACAATACATGCGAGTAGAGCCGAGTTGTCCTAAGGTTAAGTGTTGTCCTTTGATCGCATAGGCACCCATAATACGATTACAACCATCTGCACCACTTACCCGTAGATCTGAACCAAATTGAATACTTGGTACGTTGTGAGCATTTGGCGTTGCTTTATATTCTGTTGCACCAATGTGCGTAAGTGTCCAATTTTTGTTTTGCAACAAACTTAGATTTTGGCTTTGTTGATCGGCACTTGGTGTAGATGCACATCCAGAAAATAAGAGCGTTGCTGTGATGAATGTGGTTGCGAGTATGGATTTAAACATGCGTATTCTCCTAATTTTAATGATTATATAAACAAAATTGAGTTAAACCATAAAGACGAGCTGACTAAAGCTATACATTATTGAGCATGTTCATCAGGTAAACCAAAACGAATCACTTTAGAAAAGTTATCACTATTTTGATATTTAAACTGAGCATATTCAGCTGTTCTTGGATTGATATGTGCTTTTTTATACCATTCTTTGATTGACCATTGATGATTTAATGCACCCAAATCATAAAGATAATTGGGTAAATAACCTGAAGCCAATAAACGATAATCTGTTGGTAATTTTTCAGGGGAAATCGCCTGAACCATATCAAAAACCAAAGTTGTACAGTTGCTGGTTAGGGTGTTGTACCACTTTGGATGTTCTGCCAAAGCGGAAGATTTCAAAAGATACTCTTCAAATAATGCTTTGGTTTCTGCTTTTGGTAGTTGAATCGGGAAAAAATAAACCTGCTCACCTCGAATATTACTTCGTGTATAAACAATATCTCTTTCATCTGCAGCGATTAGACTTAGCTCAAACTGTCTAAAAAACCCACCAATTGCAGAAAAGTTTTCATTTTTTTCTTTCCGAATTTCAATAGAAAAAACGAGTGGGCGCTGATTTAAAAAATCAAAGCTAACCAAGGTATGGGCAATCTGTGGTCCCATCCAATAAGAGGTGATGATATTGACGCCTGTAATCTCATCTAAGTTGTAGCTTCTGGTTTCCCAACGTTCCTCATATTGATCAGGGGAGTGCCAATTAAAGTTACGGACATTATGAATTGTGACAAGATTACCTTGCTGCTCGTAAGTAAAAATTCTGGAAACTTCTGGACTCCATTGACGATCTTGTTGCGCAGGAATGTTAAAGTACCAGATTAAGCTGACAATAAAGGCGATGATATAGATCAGACTGTCAGTTTTTCGGCTAAATATATTTTTAGTAAAATAGATCCCAAGAATACTCAGTGCAAAAATAATCCAAATAGGGATGATGATATAACTGAAAATCTTTCCTAAGGGGTGTTGAATCCAAATCGCGAAACAAAACCACAGGCTGCTCAATATGACAAATAGGCTAAACAAGGAATGGACTATCCCCATTCCAAGTGTATGCAGTATTGATCTTGTTTTTAAGCTATCCATAAGCCACTATTTTTGTTCATAAAGTTCAGTGCTATTTTCGGTATGTTGCAAACTCAAAAGCAATAGCTGTTTTGTCATCAACATGTGACTCGCTCGCAACTTTTTTAAATTCCGCTGGAATTTCTGGATAATATGCATCACCTTGTACATCGAGCTCAATGTGGGTGAGCTCTAAACGATCGGCAATGTGCATGGTTTGTTTAAAAATTTCACCACCACCAATGATAAAGATACTGGCAGGTTTTTCTGATGCCAATACATCAGGAATCGCTTGCTCCAAAGCAGCATCTATACTATGGGCCGTTTTAACCCCAGCAAAGCTCCAATCCTGATCACGGGTAATTACCCAATTGACACGTTTAGGTAATGCACGTCCCATCGATTCAAGCGTTTTACGTCCCATCACCACAACACCACCTTGGGTGATTTCTTTGAAGTGCTTAAGGTCTGCTGAAATATGCCATGGAAGATCGTTCGCTTTACCAATGCAGCGTTGTTGATCCATTGCAACGACATGCACAATTTCAAAGTTTTTAAATGTCATAATGAATTCGCTTATTATCCATTGGAAAATTTTCCCTCCTATTACAAGGAGGGAATAAGGAAAGACTGGATTAAAGTATTTAAACAGCTACAGGTGCTTTAATTGCAGGATGTGACTCATAACCTGTAATTTCAATATCTTCAAATTTAAAGTCAAAAATATCCTTAATTTCAGGATTTAACTTGAGTTGACACAATGGTAAGGGTTCACGTGTTAACTGAAGTTTTGCTTGTTCAAAATGGTTAACATATAAATGTGTATCACCGCCAGTCCAGACAAAATCACCTACGCCTAAACCACAAACTTGAGCAACCATATGAGTCAGTAGAGCATAGCTGGCAATATTAAATGGCACCCCTAAGAAAACATCTGCACTACGTTGATAAAGTTGGCAAGACAACTTTCCATCCTGAACAAAAAATTGGAATAAAGTGTGGCATGGCGGTAAGGCAACTTTACCTGCTTCATTTGGGTTCCAGCCAGACACAATCAAACGACGTGAGTTTGGATTGGTCTTGATTTCATTGACCAACCAACTGATTTGGTCAAAACCATCATTTTCAAACAAACCATTGTCTTTTTGCGTTGCGCCAAAGTTACGCCATTGATGACCATAGACTGGGCCCAATTCACCCTCAGGGCGTCCAAAACGGGCAGTCTGCTCAGCGGTAGACCATTCATCCCAAATCGAAACCTTATTGTCTTTTAAATATTGAACATTGGTGTCGCCTTTTAGGAACCACAGCAATTCAATCACAATGGAGCGGAAATGAACTTTTTTAGTGGTTAGTAGCGGAAACCCTTTTGACAAGTCAAAACGCATTTGATGACCAAATACAGAACGAGTACCTGTACCAGTACGATCACCTTTGTCACCGCCATCGTCTAGGATATGTTGTAGAAGGTCTAAATACGCTTTCATATAGTGTCCAATTTGGGGCGTCCATACGACATAAATGACAGATTATGTCGCATGATTACCCATTCGTAATGTTTCTGAATAGCTTCAGAGTTTATACTAATCTGAGTTTCTTTTTAAGCTAGATTATTTTCTGTTTTGCATCCATCTAACAGCTAAAACTAAGAGTATTTGAAAATGAGTATAAATTTGAATGAGCTCCCAGCATGTTTACAGCCATATAAAAAGCAAATTATTGCGACAAAAAAAAACAATATAGAAATATCATTAGTGCCGACTGAAGATTTACAGATTTGGCAAAGCAAAGTGGGTGGAAATCCTTATTTACCTGTAGGAAAGCAATATCCGCAGAGTGCGGAGGGGGATGACCTACAATTATTGGCGCAGATCAATTTTGCAGAAGTGCCAGAAAATCAACATTATCCAAAATCTGGAATTTTACAGTTTTTTATCAATCCGCATGATGATTTATATGGTCTCAATTTTGATGATCAAAAAAAGCAAGATGGCTTTCGCGTGGTTTTTTATGACAAGATTGAGCAAGATCTTGCACTTTTACAAAGCGATTTTCCAAGTTT
This sequence comes from Acinetobacter sp. NyZ410, assembly GCF_022828975.1. Lineage (NCBI taxonomy): Bacteria > Pseudomonadati > Pseudomonadota > Gammaproteobacteria > Moraxellales > Moraxellaceae > Acinetobacter > Acinetobacter sp. NyZ410. The sequence goes on from NZ_CP094620.1 coordinate 561,290, forward strand.
TGCTGAGGACGATATTTATAGTCCTATCGCAGGGCAGTCTGCGATTCAGTTTGAGAAGGCTGAAAGCTATATTGATATGAATAATTTTGATTTTGCTCAAAAAGTCACAGACCCTTATGAAAGAGAAGATGAGGAAGAGTTTTGTGATGAGTACAGTGAAGTTTTTTCCGCAAGCGGTCATCGTTTAGGGGGATATCCATTTTTTACTCAATCTGATCCGCGTGAATACAATGAATCTATTCAAGATTATATTTTGCTGTTGCAGATTGATACAGGTGAAGCTGAAGGTATTGAGATCATGTGGGGCGACTCAGGTGTAGGGAACTTCTTTATTCATCCGGATGATCTTGAAAAAAGAGATTTCTCTAAAGTGGTGTATAACTGGGATTGTTATTAAGCACCGACGGCATAATTTCTAAAAAGCTGATGTTGATAACGTCAGCTTTTTATTGAAAAAATCTTTCTTTGGCATACGATTTTGCTGAATTCATAAAACAAAAGTGTGACTCAATTGACAGTTTAATATGTTGATTAGATTAAGAAAATATTTTAATGATACGGCCGAGCAAACTTTTATTGATTAATTTTTAAACAAACAAACCCAGGTGATGAATTGTGTAATGTCAGCAGTTTCAGTAGCTTGAGGCGTTACAAATGAGATTTATTAACACTTACATATTTTTTTACATGTTTTAAGTCTACATTTTAAGAATTGCTGATTACTATTCATGGCTTGTGAAAAGTTGTTATTGGTTTAAACAAGGTGGTTTGAATCAATTCAAAAGGGCAGTTTGAGGACAATGCATGATTTACGACCACAATGTTAATATGAATGAATACGTGAATCCCACGGTTCATATTCAGATTCGATCGGAAAATCAAAATAATAATTTTCGACCAGATGAATACTTAAAAAATAAAGCATTTGAAACTTTTAAAAATCAAACTGAAGCATTTAAGAAAGAAAGCTTAATCGATATTAGCAAATTTACTGAAAAACTTGTCAGTATGTCACGTAGTACTACTGCACATCGTTGTACAAGATATGTGCGTATAGCGCTTGAATCAGCCGGTGCGCGTTTTTCTGATCATCCTGTTGCCGCTTCAGATTGGGGTTCGACTTTAACTGAGATTGGTTATAAGCAAATCCGTCCTGATTTTGATAATCCTCAAGAAGGTGATATTTATATCATCAACAGTACCAGTCGCCATCGTTATGGTCATATTGCTGGATTTACAGGTTCTCAATGGGTTTCTGATTTTAGACAACGTAGTTACGATGTGTATAAAGACCCAAATGTAACCTATGAATATTATCGTCTAGCTGCTTAGTTTCACAGTTAAAAGCATTTAATCTATTACGGATTAAAAGATAAAAAAGGAAGCTTTTGGAATGAAAGGCTTCCTTTTTTATTACTATGCTTTTTTACTACACCACCTTTAGTCAAAACGTTTTGCGCGATTTTGATAAATTGACATGATAAATAGACCCAATGCAGCAAAGCCAATGGCTTGAATCGAGGTCAATATCTTATGTTGTGCGGGTAAAAACGCCATTAAAAGCATAAGTGCAAGCAATGGGTAGATTGAAAATAAAATTTTAAAACCTTGAGCATAGACATTCTGTTGAGCAATTTTTAGCCCCAGCATTCTTAATAAATGCGTAGAGACTCCAATTGCTAAACATATCACGGTAAACGTTGGACTTAACTTCTCAATCGTGGCGCAATAATAAATTATCACACAGGTTAAGATTGAGATGATCACTTTCATTTCACGGCTACAGCGCGCTGAATACCAAAAATCTAACATTATTTAGACGCTTGTTCAGATGAGTTTTTATTGAGTAGGGAGAGTGGTGAAAAAATACAAACCGCTAGGGCCATAAAACCAATACCTTGAGCGCCTGGGATTAAAATTTCACCATTGTTCATATTTTTAAAAACCAATGCCAAAACTAAAGCCAGTGGAATCCAGGTCAATAAACGATAAAGAAATCCTGTTGGACGTTGGGCTGCAAAATGAACCTTACAGTAACGACAAATCAGAAAAATAATACCTGTACCTGCAAAAAGTAAAATATTATCAGGGGTTAGAGGCTGGTACCAATATAGTCCAATAGTGACCAGTGCCAATAAAATAAGGAAAATGAGCTTCTTTGCAACCGAGACTCTAGGATCAAACCAAAATTCAAGCATAGTGATTTCGTTTAAATTGAATAATGATAATTTAGCATAAAAAAGGTGAAGCTTAGCTTCACCTTTTTAAACTTAGCCCATAAGGCTTAAGTATTTTTTTGTGGACCCCAGTCAAAAATTTTCTTTTGGTAAGCGTACCAAATTAACCACAATCCAATCAGAATCATTGGGAATGAGAGGATTTGACCTTTGGTCATCCAGCCAAACAGGATATAACCTTGATCTACATCAGGTTCACGGAAGAATTCCATAAAGAATCGAGCACAGCCATAACCCATTAGAAAAATTGCAGATACGGCATAACGTGGGCGTGGTTTAGCACTATAGAACCATAGAATAAGGAACAGCAGCAGTCCTTCACACAGCGCTTGATAGAGCTGAGATGGATGACGAACCAAATGTAGTGGATCAGTCGGGAAGATCATACCTAGCGCAAAGTTAGGGTCAGAAACTTGGCGGCCATATAATTCACCACCAATGAAGTTACCAATTCGACCAAACATCAAGCCCGTCGGTACACAGGGTGCAATGAAGTCCAGTGTTTCAAACCAAGTTTTCTTATATTTATGACACCACAAAAGCATGGCGATCATTACGCCAAGGAAGCCCCCGTGGAAACTCATACCACCAGTCCAGACTTTAAATAGCCAGATAGGATCTGCTAAAAATTTGCCAAACTCGTAAAATAAGACATAACCAACACGACCACCGAGCACAACCCCCAGTGCGCCATAGAACACCAGATCTGAAACCATTTCAGAGTTCCAGTCAGCACGTTGTTTGGCGCGATAAGTGGCAAGGCCCCAAGCACATAAAAATGCCAAGAGATACATTAGCCCATACCAATGGACGTTGAGTGGACCCAGTGATATTGCAACTGGGTCAATATTCGGGTAGGTAAGCATTCCCAATCCTTGATTTTCTATTTTGCACAGATTTTAGCTGAAACATATTAAAAATGTTGTACATTCAATGTGTAAACTTCATGGAATGTATTTTATGTGTATTGTGGCATTGGCTTGGCAAGTTTTGGATGATTTACCTGTTTGTTTAATTTCAAATCGTGATGAATTCTACCACCGTCCAAGCACTCAATTACAGTCATGGTCGAACAGTCCGATTATTGCAGGGCAAGATTTGCAATCAGGCGGAACATGGATGGGGGTCACACCACAGGGACGTTGGGCAGTGATTACCAATTATCGTGATGGTGCTGATAAACAAACTTATCCGACGACACGCGGCTATTTGATTCAAGCTTTTTTAGCGTCAGATCAAACACCGATTCGTTTTGCACAAGCACTGGAAAAGCAGCAAAGAGATTATGCGGGTTTTAACTTATTTGTGGGTGATCGACAGCAAGCTGTTTATATGAGTAATCGTGGTGAAGCCCCACAAGTATTATCCCAAGGTGTATTTGTCGTTTCAAACGGCTTGATGTCAGACGATTGGGAAAAAACTAAGCATTTACGTAAACGCTTTACCCAAGAATTTTTACCCATGCTGCAAGTTCCTGCTATCCCTGAACAAGATCTACAATTCGCTGTTTGGGATATTTTAGAAGATGAACGAAAAATTATTCCTGATTTACTGCCCAATACTGGAATTAATCCTGAGATGGAAGCGTTGTTGTCTTCAACATTTATTCAAAGTCCAATTTATGGGACACGCTGTTCCAACTTTTTAAGAATAAGCAGTACGCAGATTGATTGGATCGAAAAAACACAACAAGGTGAACATATGGGCGAGTTAGTCGAGATTAAGCGCGCTATTGAAAAATAAAAAGCCATAGCAACTTTCGTCACTATGACTTTAAAAAAATAAATTTAGTTGATTAGCCAGCAATTACACCGCCATCTTTACGAGTAATGACGACCGTTGCAGAGCGTGGGCGAGCGGTCTTATTGCTTGGATCTTTTTGTGAGGCAGGCCAGTTACTTGATGGCTTATCAAAGCTAGGTGAGTCTTCACCTGGATGCTGAACATTGATAAAAATGGCTTTGTAGTCGGGTGTCATGGTGACACCTGTGATTTCACATTGTTTTGGACCTGTTAGGAAGCGACGCAGGTTTTCATCAGTGACTTGTTTACCCACGATCGTTTCTTGCCCAGCAGATGTTATTGCTTTTGCACCATCACCGACTTTACCAGGCAGTGCAGCAAGCATCATACAGTTGGTGGTATCTGTATAAGCACCATCATCGGTTTGAATCCAAAGGACACCACGTGGGTCAAACCACATACCATCTGGTGACGATAAATCATTGTTATCATTTAACCCAGATAAGTTGATGTTGCTGGCCATTTTTGCTTCAGCACCAAAGAGGTAGATATCCCAAGTAAAGCTTTCAGCAGTGGTTTTATTATCTTTTTCATGGAAGCGGATAATGTGACCATTTACATTGCCTTTACCGCCTTCAGGGTCGTTATAGTTTCGTGGATTTGCAGCATCTAATGCATGTGCTGTACCACGGTTCGAGTTATTGGTTAAGGTGACATAGACTTCACCATTCTCAGGGTTCACCGCAACCCATTCTGGACGATCCATTTTGGTGGCTTTGACCGAATCACCGGCTAAGCGTGCAAAAGTAGTGACATCGGCTTGAGATTTAAAAGGATAGACAGTATTGCTATCATTTAAACCATTTTTACCGTATGCCAATTCAATCCATTTACCTGTACCATCATTATTGAATTGCGCAACATATAACTTGCCACTGTTCATATATTTATCGCCAGCGCGATAGCCACCATTGACATCTTTTGCATCCCACTTCGCATCAGATACAAATTTGTAGATATATTCGCCACGTGAGTCATCGCCCATATAGAAGGCCAGATTTTCCCCTTCGATTAAACGGCTTGAGCGACAGTCTTCATGTGCAAAGCGACCTAAAGATGTCCGTTTAACTGGGTTTGAACGACTATCGAATGGATCGATTTCAACAATCCAACCAAAGGTATTTGCGCCGTTGCGATAATCTTTGTCTGCTGAGTCAGCGGTAATAGAAGCGTTCCAACGGTCATATAAGTCTTGGCTCTCGATTGCCCCAATCGCAGTTTCCCAGCCATAACGTGAGCTGGCACCATCTTTTAAACCATAGCGATTCAGTGCGATGATTTCAGCCGCACTACGTTTTGCATCGTCACCTTTATTACGCACAAAGTATCCAATAAAGTTTTCTTCTGTGGTGAGGTAAGTCCCCCAAGGTGTATAACCATTACCACAGTTATTATGTGTGCCACGTGTTTGCTTTGCTGAGCTTGAGTATTTGGTTTTCACCAAGTCTGAACCCGCAACTGTACCAGCAAAGTCCATGACTGTTGACGCTGTAATACGGCGATTAAATGGAGAGCTTTTAACAATCTCTACTTTTTGTGTGGTTGCATCTTTTTTTAATTCAATGACGGAAACACCGTGTGCATTAACTTCACGAATCACTTCATCTTCTGGGCGACGGCCATTTACTTTTGTTGCACCTTTAGGATGTAAGAAGGTTTGATTAATGTATTCATGGTTCATGACCAATAAGCCACGGTTTGAGGCTTTCGCATCATATTTAGAGCTATTGGAATTTAAGCCAAAATAGCTCATACCATCATGACAATCGCCTGAACGCGCTGTAAAGCTGACCCCTGAAGGAACATTGTTATCATCCCAGTCAGGGATAGTCTGTGTTAATGGATCCCCTAAAGCATAAAGCACATTTGCTTCATAACCAGCAGGAACAGTGACGATGTCATTGAGGTTTTTTGCAACAGGGTTAAAGGTGAATTTTTCTGGTTTTTTAACGGTCGTTGTTGGGGTTGAGTTATTGTCATCGTCGTCATTACAACCGACTAGGCTCGATGCTAAAGCGAGAGCAGCTGCGCCGCTTGCTGTTTTTGTAATTAAACTACGACGAGAAATCCGTTGTTCTAAAATGTCACGGAAATGCGTGTTATTCGAAGTATTGTTATCTAACTCTTGATTTTCATGATATGGCGTGAGGTCTGTCATACGATTCCCTTTGGCTTTAAGTCTTGATTAAATGTGATTTTGATTCAGCTTAAAAACATACAGAACAAATGTGTAAGATCTCTTACTCTTATATTTAATATTGGTTAAATTTAATCTTATTTTAAGAAAGTAATAGGATTGTCATATTTGTATTTAGACAATTACTGTGCTGTTCACTTTCTATAAAAAATAGGTTGTGACTGATTAAGCCTGATATGTATTTGGTGAATTGAATAAACAGGATTAACTTTTAGTTGTTTTTAAAATAGGGATGTTTCATAAAGAGATTTTAAGAATAGACTTCTTTTATAAACGCTTATTTAAAGCATAGATCAACATAAAATTCCCCTCATCCTAAGCTTCTCCCGAGGGGAGAAGGAACTTCCAATCGAAATATAATTCACTCAACATGATCATTTTTCGACTTGTGCAATAGATCTAATGTATTTGAATAAAAGTGCAGAAGATTAAGCCATAGATTTATTTTTATAATTGTTACTAAAAAAAGAATTTAACATTCTTAAAATAAAAAATGACCTCAAAAGAAGTCATTTAAATATTAAAAAGCTTTTTATTTTGATCCTTAAGCATCTACAGTTTTACGTTTTTCAATTACTTTACCCAGCAATAAACCCAGCTCAAATAGCATCCACATTGGAATTGCGAGCATGATCATTGAAATTGCATCAGGAGGGGTAATAAACATAGATACGAAGAAACATCCCACCACGATAAAGCGGCGCTTTTCAGCCAATGTTTTAGTGGTGACCAAGCCAACTAAAATTAACACTAAAGTAATAATTGGGATTTCAAAGGTCACACCAAAGACCAAAAATAATTTTAGACAGAAGCTTAAATAACTATTGATATCGGTCATTGGCGCGACGGTTTCTGGTGAAACACTGATAAAGAAATGCAGGATAGATGGCAATGCAATAAAATAAGCAAAAGCAATCCCTGAATAAAACAGCACAATACTGCCAAACAACAACGGAAATGCTAGATTTTTTTCTTTTTCGTATAATGCAGGTTTAATAAAAGCCCAAAGTTGATAGATGATAAAGGGCATCGCCAACATAAGCGCAATAAAGAAGTTTAACTTAAACGGCGCCATGAATGTTGCTGTAACATCAGTTGCAATCATGGTTGAGGTTGCAGGTAATTGTTTTCTGAGTGGTTCTGATAACGCAATATAGGTCTTATTAGCAAATGGCAATAAACAAAAAAATATAGTGATGAGCGCGCCAACAATTTTAAATAAATGCTTACGTAACACCATCAGGTGTTGAGTAATCGGCATCGCATCTAAAGGCGGCGTCTCGGTAGACGAGGCATCATGTACTTGTGGTGCTAATGAGTCGCTCATACAGCCACCTTCAATTGCGGTACTTCTTTAACAAGAACAATTTGTGGTCGAGTTACAGTACAGTTTTGTTTATCTAACCAAGTCTTTGACATATAAATAGTGGGAACCGTAATATCAAGTTTATGATAAGTCGTGTGAATTTTTTTATTGTCTGTTATTGCGAGATGACTTTCTTGTTCTACAGCAATTTTTTGTTGCTGTAACTCCTGCATCTGAGCCTGCATTTTTTGTTCAAGTTCTTGAATTTTTTGCATCTCTTGTTGCATTTGTTCTCTAAATTCAGAAAGACGTAATTCACGGTCGATGTCATTTTGGACACTACTAATTGCACGTTTAAATTTGCTATACCATTTGGCAGCAAAACGCGCAGCTTCAGGAAGTTTATCTGGTCCCAATACTAAAAGAGCAATGATCCCAAACACTAACAGTTCTGAAAATCCAACATCTAACATGATCTACGCCTCACCGATTAGTGTTTTACTGTAGAGTTCACATCAGTATTGCTAGTTTGATGTTCTAGTGTACGCGTTTCAGTCAGTGAAGCAGTTGTTGCCTCTTCTTCTTTAATTGATTTCTTAAAATCTTTGACGGCACCACCAACATCTTTACCTAAGTTTTTCAGCTTTGATGTACCAAATAGTAGAATCACAACAATTGCAAAAATAAGTACATGCCAAATCGATAATCCAGCCATAGTTTTAACTCCTATTTAATAACAGCTATAACAACAGTTATCCATGACAAAAAAGTGACACTAATATTTCAATTTAAAGACAGACAATATTTATAAATTATTTTGATATGTTCAACGTCATCTATATTTGGAAAATGCTAGTATGTTCATGATTTGAGAATAAGGTGTTGTATTGTGGCTTTGTTATTTCCAGTTTTATCATTTATCTGTGGGCTGATACTGGCGAATAGCAAATTTTCAGTAAACTTAAAATCATTCATGTCTTTGCTGCTGGCTCGCTTATTTATCCCGATTGTGATTATTTACAATATGGTATTTTATAAATCGGGCAGTATTGCTTTAATCTTATTTGCTTTTTTCTCATGCTTTACGCTTTTCTTTATTTATCTCACGCTGTCTAAAGATCGTTTAGCTTCATTGTGTTTTAGCTATACCAATATGGCATGGCTCGGCTTTCCGATTGCCTTGGCTATATTTGGCCCAGACAATAGTATGCTGATGATACCGCTTTATATCGGGGTTTCAATTTTTGGAAACTCTTGGGCTGTGACTTCGGTGAGCTCAGCTCCACAATCCAAACGATTGCTTATCAAAAAAGTATTGCAATCGCCACCTGTGATTGCCTTGATCATTGCCGGGCTTTTACGTTGCTTTGATGTGCAACAGTTTCAGGCAAATGATTGGATTAATTGGATTTATACTCTGGCTAAATGGAGTATGAGTTTTACCGGTATGTGTGTATTGGGGATGTGGTTAAGAAAAACCAAAGTCCATATCGAGGATTTACTGTCCAGTACTAAGCTTGCAATATTAAAGTTAGTTTGTGGTGTTGTATTGTGTAGTCTGGCTTATTTCTTTTTACCGGTTCCACAGATCCATCAATATATTGGGGTGATGTTTTTACTGTTTTGTTTACCCCCAGCCGCCAATATTGTCGCATTGGAAACCCACTATCAAGGTACTGGAGTTTCAGCAAAATATATTGCTTCGGGAACGATAGTCAGTTGTGTGGTATGCGTCCTATATGGTGTGTTGATTCATTTTTTATAGTTTTTGTCGGTTGATTAGTTTATCTTGCTTCGTCTTAGATAAGTTTTAGCGATATTCATCGTATTCCTCCTTTCCACAAAGGCGAGGAGGAATCTAACAAAATCGTATGATCTTAAACGGCTGGTTTTAACTGCTTATTTCAAGCTTGCTTTAAACAATTGCATCGCTTGACCACGATGGCTAATTTTGTTCTTTTCTGCTTTACTCATTTCTGCGCTTGAAATATTTAGCCCGGGTAACCAGAACAGTGGGTCATAACCGAAACCATTTTCACCACGAGCTTGCTCTAGTACTTCACCTTGCCAGATCCCTTGGTAGATTTGTGGTAAAGGGTCATCTGCATGTTCAACCAATGCTAATACACATACGAACATTGCTTCAATCGCTTGATCGTCTTGGCGTAAAGGCTTAAGGTTTTCCAGCAATTTTGTATTATTGGCTGCATCATCGCCATGTTCACCTGCATAACGTGCAGAGTAAATTCCAGGTGCTCCACCTAATACGGGAACGCAAATCCCAGAATCATCTGCAATCGCAGGTTTACCTGAAATACGGCTTGCATGACGTGCTTTGATAATTGCATTTTCAATAAAGCTTAAGCCATCTTCAATCGCGTCTTCGATATTCAGTTGACCTTGAGGAATCACTTCAACGGGTAAAGCCAATTCAGCAAACAATTTTTCAAATTCAGCAATTTTGCCTTTGTTATTGCTTGCGAGTACCAGTGTTCCTTGTGATAACCAATCTTTTGATGACATGATGCAGACTCAAAATTTAAAATTGAGTTATTTTAACTTAATCTGTGTCATAAAATGCGGCTAAATTCTCTCGTCCTTTACGCTTTACTGGATATGTTTTGCTTTTGCGCTAATGCGTTTGTCTAACTGTTGTTTTAAATCGAGAACATCCTCATTTTTCATAAAACCTAGTCCAACATTGAGTTTCTGTTTGCTGTTATCTTTCATGATAAAAAGTAAATAGTATTGTCGATCAAGTAAGGTTTTTTTGAGCTCAACTTCATAGATCTCTGGTATTTTAATGTGTTTTTTAATTATCACTCGACCTTTAAAATCAATGCTTCTAATCATGTCTTGGGAGAGGGTTAAAATAGGGCGTTGATTGCTAAACATCTGAATAGCTTTATTACTGAAAAAATAAGCAATGAAACCCAATGGCGTAACAAGAAATAGCGAAAAGAGACTTTTTAAGCCATTCTTCCATTCAAACATTTCCAAGATCAAAAGCACGGTCGCAGCCCAAAAGGGGCAGGCCAAAATTCCAGCAAAAATCGCCAAAGGAATCATTTGTTTGCGTGAAGCATAATATTTTTTCTTTTGCATATCTTTCCATACATAGAAGAATTCGATTTACTTCTCAAAAGCACAAGTGGTGCCTTGATGGAAAATCATTTGCCATATACCGTGATCATTCATAACCCAAATTGAACTGCGTAAAGCCACATTGTATTGAGCTTGAGTTGCCACATTGATTTGATGGCTTTGATAGGTCAGTAAAACGCTATGATCAGATAATGACTGAACTTGAAAATCCTGTGCTTGAATGATGTCGCTATCTGTATCATTTAAAAGTGCTTCAATCATTTGGGCTTTATGCACAACCCACCCTGATTTGGTAATTTCTTTAAAATCTGGATGTAACCGTTGATCAAGTATTTGAAAGTTTTGACGATCACGATGATGCAACCCGCATTCATATTGAATTAATTGTTTGAATAGGTCTTGCATTGTCAACAATCTCAGCTGAAATACTTATTAAATGGATAGCAGTAAAAAAAAGCACCCGAAGGTGCTTTTATGATCGATGAGAATCAAATTATTGAGCTTGAATCCATTGATCTGCACGTTGTGTTGCAGTACGAATTTGGTCTTGAGTTAAGTTAGCAGCCAAAGCAGTTTTCTTGGTTTGCGACATGTTAATCACTTTATTGTCTAACATACCATCACGTGTAGAAAGCTCATACCACTGATAAGCGCCCATGTAGTTTTTCTTTTGCTCTTCCATCACCGCAAGATTAAAGCTTGCACGGTTATCGCCGTGGCTTGCTGCTTTTTCAAAGTATTGACGTGCAGATGTTTCGCTTTTAGAAACGCCTAAACCATCAGCATACATACGACCAACATTTAACTGAGCCGCAGAAATACCTTGGTCAGCCGCAGCTTTAAACCATGTAAATGCTTGTTTAAGGTCTTTAGATACACCGCCAGTACCAGCCTGGAAATGTGTTGCTAAATAAAATTGTGCAGCAGGTTGACCAGCTTTGGCTGCTTTTTGCAAATCTGTCACATTCATATGTGCATATTGCGCTGCCATTGCTGATACAGATTGTTGTTGCTGCGGTACATAGTCCGCATGGGCTTGAATACTCACTAGCCCAAAAAATAACGTACTGCCTAATAATAATTTCTTCATAGAGCGCTCACTCGATAAATAGCGACTTCGCCGAACAAATTCGGTATGGCTTTACTTAAAAAGCTACCTTGTTGGTTCCCATTTACAGCGAGTCGATCAATAATTTGAATCTGATTTTCAGCACATAATGCTTCAAAATCACGAAAGGTGCATAAGTGGATATTAGGTGTATTGTACCACATATACGGTAAGGCATCAGAAACAGGCATCTTGCCTTTCAGTGCAAGGAAAGACCGTGTTTTCCAATACGCAAAGTTAGGAAACGTAATAATTGCTTGTTTCCCCACACGCACCATATCGCGCAGAAGCACATCAGGTGCATCTACAGCTTGCAAAGCTTGTGCCATAACCACATAGTCAAAAGACTGGTCGGCAAAGCGTCCCAAACCGAGGTTTAAGTCTTGTTGTATAATATTTAACCCTTTGCTGACGGCAATTGCAATCTTTTCTTGATCGATTTCTAGCCCGTAAGCATGAATTTGCTGTTTTTTGCTCATTTGTGACAATAATTCGCCATCACCACAACCTAAATCGAGCACACTTGCACCAGCATTGATCCATTTTTCTGCAAGTTGTTGGTCAATACGCATTACAAAGCCTCCTTAGGTGTTGAATTAAGGTGTTCAATACCACCTAAAAATGCACGTAAGGATTTGACGTACAAGGGGATAGGGAATAGGAATGAGTCATGGCCCTGCTCAGCATCAATATCCAAATAACTCACAGGCTTTTGATTGGTAATCAATGCATTAACAATCTCTTGCGAACGTTCTGGGCTAAAACGCCAGTCTGTTGTAAATGACACCACTAAAAAGCGGCATTTGGTATTAGATAGGGCTTTCGTTAGTGACTGTTCATATTCACGTGATGGATCGAAATAATCCAAGGCTTTGGTCATGATCAGATAAGTATTGGCATCAAAGTTACGACTGAATTGTTCACCTTGATAACGCAGATAGCTTTCAACTTGGAACTCAACATCGAAACCATACATAAACTTGCCTGATTTTAAATCACGGCCAAATTTTTGTTTCATGGCTTCTTCAGAAAGGTAGGTAATATGACCCACCATACGTGCCAAAATTAAGCCACGTTTTGGATAACTATCGAGTTCTAAATAGCGGCCATTGTGAAAATCTGGATCAGACAAAATAGACTGACGTGCCACTTCGTTAAATGCAATATTTTGTGCGGAAAGCTTTGGTGCGCTAGCAATGATGACACATTTTTGTAAACGGTCAGGATAGTCCACAGACCATTGTAAAGCCTGCATGCCACCTAAAGAACCACCAATGATTGAATACCAAACATCTATCCCTAAGCGGTCAGAGAGGAGGGCTTGGGTTTTAACCCAATCACGTACAGTCACTAATGGAAAGTCGGGACCGTATGGACGATTTTCATTTTCAGGGTTAGGTGAAGTGGGTCCCGTTGAGCCACTACAACCTCCGATATTGTTGAGTGCGACCACGAAAAACTTCGAGGTATCAATGGCTTTACCCGGCCCAATACATGCATCCCACCAGCCTGTTTTTTTATCGTCTTCATGGTGATAGCCAGCCGCATGATGATGTCCTGAAAGTGCATGGCAAATCAAAATTCCATTTGATTTATCTGCATTGAGCTCACCATAGGTTTCCACCATGATTTCATAGCGTGGCAATACTCGACCACACTCAAGCTCTAACGGTTCTTCAAATTCAAACTTTTGTGGAGTAACGAGCCCCACTGAATCAGCTGGAAAAGACACTGGAAATGTTCACCTTAAAATTTTAGAAGGTCGATAAATTACGGATATTAGAGATATCTAAGTCATCTGTATGGCTAATAAATTAATGATATTCCATGGTTTTCACAATAGCTTTTATCATTAAAGTTCACTTCAGGATGAGTGATGATGTCGAGTAGAGTCACAATGAATGTTTTGACTTTGCTGAGGCGCAACGTATTCTTCTTTCGAAAAAATGAAAAGCTTAAGCTTTATAAGAGAGCGATCTTGTCAAACTTTGCTTCTCATCGCCAAACGTGTTCACTACTCGCCAACACCAGTCTGACCTCAAACAATCATGGATAAAATTTTCACGTATCTTTTATCTATACATTATCTTTAAAAGATATAAAGCTGTTTGAAGTGATTGCTTGATAACATCAATAAATAAAAGAAAGGATACCACTAGGGGGCATCCTTTCTAAAGTCTTTTAATTGATATCGCTTATACAGCAGCAGCGATCACTTGTTCAGTACTTAAAACACCTTGGTCAATTAAACGATTGGTTGCCGCAATGATTGCTTCAATTGAAGAGGTGACGATATTGTCATGTACACCAGCACCGAATGCAGATTTACCTGTGCCTTGGACTTGAAGTTCGATCAATGCCAACGCTTTTGCATGTGCGCCTGAACTGATACTACGTTCTTCGTAGTTTAAGACATCAATTGGTAATTGAAGTGCATTTAAAATCGCAGAAATTGGACCATTCCCTTCACCACGTAAGCGCTGAGTTTCACCATTGATGACCACATCAAGCTCAATCACTTGGCTACCATTTTCATCTGACAATCTATAATTTTTCGCTGAATAATGTGCATCTTTTGCAGCAACATAGGTGTCTTTAAACAAGGTCCAAATTTGTTGAGCTGAAACTTCAACGCCTTCTTCATCTGCAACTTGTTGAACAATTTGTGAGAATTCAATTTGTAAGCGACGAGGTAAAACTACGTTATAGTTAGACTCTAATAAGTAAGCAATACCGCCTTTGCCCGACTGTGAGTTGACACGGATCACTGCATCATAATCACGACCTAAGTCTTTAGGGTCGATCGGTAAATAAGGCATATCCCAAATTTCTTCATCTTTTTGGAACTCAAAGCCTTTTTTAATTGCATCTTGGTGAGAACCAGAGAAAGCAGTAAAGACCAAATCACCAGCATATGGGTGACGTGGATGTACAGGTAAACCAGTACATTCTTCTATTGTGGCAATAATTTCATTAATGTTTGAGAAATCTAACTCACATGCTACACCTTGTGTGTACATGTTTAATGCAATTGCAGCAACGTCAACATTACCAGTACGTTCACCATTCCCAAATACACAACCTTCAACACGATCAGCACCAGCCATGATCGCTAACTCAGATGCTGCAATACCACAACCACGGTCATTGTGACAATGTACTGAAATAATCACACCATCACGACGTTGCAAATTACGATGCATCCATTCGATTTGGTCGGCATAGACATGCGGACCTGAAACCTCAACAGTTGCAGGTAAATTTAAAATGACTTTATTGTCAGGTGATGCTTCCCAAATTTCAGTCACTGCATCACAGACATCTTTAGCAACTTCTAATTCTGTTGCTGTAAAACATTCTGGACTGTATTGAAAAATAAATTCAGTTTCAGGCTGTTTGGCTGCATATTCTTTTACTTTGCTTGCCGCATTCATTGCCAATTGTTTTGCACCATTGGCATCAACATTCAATACTTTTTTACGGAAAGTGGGTGAATTTGAGTTATAGATATGCACAATGGCACGTTTTGCACCTTGTAAAGCCTCAAAAGTACGTGCAATTAAATGATCACGCGCTTGCACCAAGACTTCGATATAAACGTCATCTGGAATATGACCTTCTTCAATCAACTTACGGGTGAAATCAAAATCAACTTGTGATGCTGAAGGAAAGCCAATTTCAATATGTTTAAAGCCGATTTTGACCAACATTTCGAACATTTTGAATTTTTGCTCAATGTTCATTGGCTCGAAAATCGCTTGGTTACCATCACGAAGGTCTGTACTCATCCAAATTGGCGCTTTATTGATTTCGTTATTTGGCCATTGACGGTCAGGCAAGTCTACACGTTGATACATGCGACGATATTTTTTACTTGGATCAGCCAACATCATGAGGGAACTCCTTGTGTAGTTGTTGTTGCTCGTCTCTTGGGTAAAGGCAACTTACTACAAATATAGATTGTGTCTATCTGTTCAATTTACAAGTGTTTTTAAGATGAAAACACAGTAAATTTTCATAAACTTATACGTGGGTAACACGAGATAAATCTAAACACTGATAACTTACAAATGGTTTAACTTGAGATTAATTCTAAAACAATTATCTTGGAAATAATTTCCTTAATTTGCATAAAAAATATCAGTTGAGAGAAAAATTTCCTTTGAATGACTTAATCTTGAAAAATATATTCTTGATTGATTTCTTTTACGGTAGCTGTTCCCATTAATGCCATGGTAATTTCAAATTCTTCCTTTAAAATTTTAATCACATGGGCCACACCTAAAGCACCAGCAACAGAGAGCCCGTAGATCGCAGGACGGCCAATCAGCACCGCAGATGCGCCTAATGCCAATGCTTTAAATATATCGGTACCACGACGGATTCCACCATCTAAAAGCAAAGGAAAATCATGCGGAACAACAGCCTTAATTTTTGCTAAGGCGATCAGTGGGGAAATACTGCTATTGAGTACTCGTCCACCGTGATTGGAAACGATTAAGCCTTTTACTCCGATTTCGACTGCTTTTTTTGCATCGAGTGGATGTAGCACACCCTTTAAAATTACAGGCAAATGGCTATGGGCAATTATAAATTCGATATCTGCCCATTTGGGTGCAATTTGCATTAAACCGTTGAATACAGGATGTTGATGCTCAGAAATTTCGGGTAGGGGAATGTGGGTGGGTGTATGGGGGTGTTGCATGCCTTCTGGCAATTGAAAATTCACCCGACGTTCACGATCACGAATTCCTGTATGCGGTGAATCTACTGTAATCACAAGTGCTTTAAAATTTTGTTGTTCTGCGAGTCGAACTAAGGCCAATGATTTCTCACGATCACCTTGCCAATACAGTTGAAACCATTTCAAAGGGTTTTCTTGTTTTAAACTTCGCATATCAGTATTGGTGAAAGTACTCAGTACGATATTACTTCCTAAAACTTCGGCTGCCAGTGCAGCCGCAGCTTCGCCCTCTGGGTGGAACAATTGTTGATGTCCAATCGGTGCAAGAAAAATTGGATGAGGAAATTTTTGCCCTAAAATTTCACATTCTGTCGAGCCTTGAGTTAAGTCATTGAGCAGTCTTGGAATCAGTTGAATATTTTTAAATTGTTGTAAGTTTTCTTGCACACTTTGCTCATCCATCGCCCCACCTTGCAAGTAGTGCCAAGTGTTTTCAGATAGATGCTGTTCTGCTTGTTTCTCGTAATCCGCAATGGTCTGTAAATATGTTGGAATTTGAGTGAGTGGTGCTTGGATTTTTTTACTCATGAGAAAACTTACCGGTTGAGAAAATCAATTTCACGGGATGGGGATTACAATTCAGCCCACTTACGAATTAAATTATGATAAAGACTGGTGAGTTTAACGACTTCAGCGTGCATATCGCCTAATTCAATTCTTAAATTTTGAATGCTTTGATCTAGATTGAATAACATATGGCGATTAGCATCATCGCGAATCATACTTTGAAGCCAAAAAAAAGAAGCGATGCGAGCACCTTGAGTCACAGCTGTTACTTCATGAAGGCTCGTGGAAGGGTACAGAATTAGATCTCCCGCAGGGAGTTTGATTTCATGATAGCCATAAGTGTCCTCAACAACGAGTTCACCCCCTTGATATTCATCAGGTTCACTTAAAAAAACAGTACAAGATAGATCAGTACGGATACGTTGCTGAGTACCGCGAATATTACGGATGGAGTTATCAACATGAAATCCAAAAGATTGGTTATTTTCGTAACGATTAAAATATGGCGGAAGAATTTCTAATGGCAATGCTGCTGATAAAAATTGAGCATTTTGTCCTAGAGCGTCTAAGATGATATTGCCTAATTGTTGTGTTAACGGATGATTTTCTGGCAGTTGTTGGTTTTTTTTGACATTGGCTGAAAGTGAACCTGTTGTATATTGACCACTAATCCATTCTGTACTTTGCATTGTATTTCTAAAATATAGAACTTGTTCTTTGCTTAATACATTAGGAATATGATGGATCATCTTAATACCTTTTAATCAAATTGATTACAGAGTAATCGGTTATAGAAAAATAGCCTCTGTACAGAGGCTATTTTATATCATTTAAAACGAATCCATAAAATAATTATGGATTTGTTCTTTCAATTAATATTTAAAGTTAATTGATAATACAGCATTACGACCTTCTGCTTCTGCTGCATAGTGAGACGCATATGCTTTAGTGAAATAACGTTTGTCCGAAAGGTTGTTTACGTTTAATTGTAAATCAACATTTTTGTTTACGTTATAACGAGCCATTGCATCATAACGTACATAGCCAGGAACAAATTTAGTATTAGCTGCATCACCATAAACTTTGTCCATAGCAATTGCTCCAACGCCTAAATTCAACTGTGGAAGCACTTGATAAGTTGTCCAAAGTGTTGCGGAGTTTTTCGCAACGTTTTGAACTTGATTACCATTTGTTGAGCTTGGTGAATAAGTTCCATCACTATTTTTTGTAAAGCCTGCATCTACGATTTCACTATCTAGATAGGTATAGCCAGCACTGATTGCCCATTTATTGGTAATATTACCGTTAGCACCTAATTCAATACCATCGACACGAGTTTCACCGATATTACGCGTAAAACCATCTGTATCTAAAGCACGTGTATTTTGTTTTTCAGTGCGGAAAATAGCAGCTGTTAAATTTAACTTATCGCCAAAAAGATCCCATTTTGTTCCAATTTCATAGGTTTTAACTTCTTCTGGTTTTAAGTTATTAATTGCACGTGCTTGTTCATCCGATGTATTACGACCAGGAACGCTGATTCCTTCAGAACCATCACCTGCATCTACACCAACAGGGTTCGCAGAAGTCGCATAGCTTAAGTAAATAGAACCATTATCGGCAGGCTTAAATGTCACACCCAATTGATAGTTAAAGAAATCATTGTCAGAGTTATAATGTGTCCCAGCTTTAATTGCTGTAGCACCTGAACCTGAATCTTGATTATATTTCATGTCCGTTTCGAATTTATCCCAACGGATACCAAGATCAAGTAACCACTGAGGCGTGATTTCAATATTGTCTAAAGCATAGATTGATTGTGTTTTAGAGATAATATTGGTGACATTCGGATTAGCTTTTACATTGCCTAACCATGCATCATGAGAATTAGGGTTATTTAAGTCTGTACACCAGCCATTCGAATTTGCCAGTGAACAAGCATTGTTTACACCACTACCAGCAATTTTTGATGTATTTGGATCAGTAACAATATTTGTTCCACGATCAGAATCTTGTTTAGAGTATTCTGCACCTACATTAAATTTATGTTTGAAAGCACCCGTATTTAATTTACCTGTTAAAGCCAATTGATCAGTAAAACTGTCTGTGCTGGTAAGATTGGTGTTTACACGGCGCCAAACCTTTCCATTGACAATATTTCCTTGGCTGTCATCAGGTTGAGTCCATAAATAATTATTTTTTGATTTACTATAAACGGCCGTATTACTTAAAGTGAGGCTATCCGTAAGATCATGTTCTAACTTTAATGTACCACTTTGATTTTCTTGTTTTTGGAAATCACGATCTAACCAACCATAATAAATACCTTGCTTAACATCGACAGGCTTACCTACGGTTGCTTTTTTAGTTGTATCATACTGATATGGAACACCAGAATCTGGTGTATCGTCTGACTTTAAGTAGTAGTAACTTAACGTTGCACGAGTCGCTGTATCTAAGCCAAAAGTAATACTTGGCGCAATACCAGCACGTTTATATTCAGTGCCATCTTCTTGACCAGCCTTTTCATTATGATGCCCCATCACAGCGACACGAGCAGCAATACCATTACCAAAATCTTTATTGCCATCTAGGGTAATACGTTGGTAGTTATCTGTACCACCTGCAACAGAACCTTCTAAAAAGTCTCCTTTTTTAGCGACCTTAGAAATCATATTGATGCTACCGCCTGAAGTTCCAGCACCACCCATCGCTGAAGCAGAACCTTTAGTGACTTCTACTTGTTCGATAGCAAACATTTCACGGTTTTGAGAAGTTGAGTTACGAACTCCATCAATATACATAGAACTTTCAGAGTTATAACCGCGAATAAATGGACGATCACCATTTGGGTTACCGCCTTCGCCAGCGCCTAGTGTAATCCCAGGAACTGTACGAAGCGCATCTGCAAGTGTTGTCACTTGAGTATCTTCAATCAATTGTTTTGAAATTACAGTTACAGATTTAGGTGTATCCAAAAGCGGGGCAACAAATTTTGTATTGGCAGACTGATCTACTCTTAAACTTTGTTCAGTCGTTGCTTGTGCTTTAATTGTTGGTAATTTTGCGATTTCGTCTTGAGCGATGGCTGATGTTGCAATAACTGAAAGTGAAGATGCGATTGCAGTAGAAACAATCTTTTTGCGTGATTTGATAAAAGACATACGTGAACTCACAAAGAGTAGTGTAAATTTGTATGCGAATAATAATGATTCTTATTGTTTATTGCATCTGTTTGAAATTGAAATTGTCGATGGTTTTAAATGTTTATGATGAGAAAATGAATTAAAAATGTATTGAAATTTCACTTAACTTTTTGAATTTTATTTATTTAATTTTATTTCCAGATATTTCAAAATGTAAATAAATTTATTCTAATGTCACTAAAGTATTTGAATTTGGTAAATTCATAAAGAAATACAAAATTTTTATTTTGTCATTGAGTCGAAGATAATTTATTAAAAAAAGCGCCACAATGAGAAAATCAGTGACCGAAATAAAATGATTTACACAGGTGTTTTGTATATATTCAAATGTTGTCATATAATGTGGCACTTTTTGAAAAACTGTAATTATTAAATTCTATCGAGGAAGCCATGCAAGTAACTTCTGAAGCGGTTTCGGGCGTTGCCCGTCGTTTAAATGTATCTGTACCGACGAGCCGTATTAACGAGCAGTTTGAAGCTCGCTTGAAACGCACTGCCAAAACTGTGAAGATCAACGGCTTCCGTCAAGGTAAAGTGCCAGTAAACGTTGTACGTCGTGAATACGGCGCTGGTATTTACCAAGAAGTTGTAAACGACATCATTCGTGACACAGTATTTGAAGCAATTCAACAAGAAAAAATCAACGCTGTTGGTATGCCAAACATCGACAAAGTTGAAAACAAAGATGATGCTTTAGTTTATCAAGCTACAGTTGAAGTTTATCCTGAAGTTGAAGCTAAATTTGAAGGTCTTGAAGTATCACGTAAATCATCTGAAGTAACAGATAAAGACGTTGATGCAATGCTTGAAAATCTTCAAAAGCAACGTGCTGAATGGACTGAAACTAAAGGCATGGCTAAAAAAGACATGCAAGTGACTTTCGATTTTGAAGGTACTGTTGATGGTGAGAAGTTTGAAGGCGGTGCTGCTGAAGACTTTAAACTTGTTTTAGGTTCTGGTCGTATGATCCCTGGCTTCGAAGACGGTATCGTTGGTATGAAGAAAGGCGAAGAGAAAGTGATTGATGTAACTTTCCCTGAAGACTACCAAGCTGAAAACTTAGCAGGTAAAGCGGCTCAATTCAAAATCACAGTTAAACTTGTTGAAAAACAAAAACTTCCTGAAATTGATGCTGAATTCCTTAAAATCTTCGGTTTAACTGAAGAAGAAGGCGTAGAGAAATTAAAAGCTGACGTTCGCAAAAACATGGAACGTGAAGTAAAAAATGGCCTACGTAACCAAGTGAAAGGTGCAACTTTTGATGCACTTGTTGCTGCAAATGACGTAGAAGTTCCTGAATCTATGTTGGCTCAAGAAATTGATCGTCAACGTCAACAAATGATTCAACAATTTACTCAACAGTTTGGTGCTCAAGGTGCTAAAGCATTTGACAGCAGCATGCTTCCTGATGAATTGTTCAAAGAACAAGCTGAAAAAGCAGTTAAACTTGGTGTATTGGTAAGCAAAGTATTGGCTGACGCTAAACTTGAAGTAGACCAATCACGTGTTGATGCTTATATCGAAGATATGGCTTCTTCTTATGAAGATCCGACTGAAGTGATCGAATATTTCAAAACTGATAAGCAACAACGTGCTCAAATTGAAGGCGTAGTGTTAGAAGATCAAGTTGTTGATCATATCTTAGCTGCTGCTAAAGTAACTGATGAAGTTGTTAGCTATCAAGATTTGTTAAAAGAGCAACAAGCGCGCCAACAAGGCTAAGTTGTTTGATCTAAAAAAAGGCGCTTTGGCGCCTTTTTTTATGAGCTTAAACATGGATTTAATCATTCCATTCACAATACTTATGCAAAAAATATCTGATATTAAGTTGGGAATATTTTGCATTTTCAGCAATTATCCCTCATATTGTGAACATGAGTGAAGTAACAAGAATTCAGGAATAAATAACGTATGTATGTTCCATCAATTGAAAGCGCTTTGGTGCCAGTAGTCGTAGAACAATCTTCACGTGGTGAGCGTTCTTTCGATATTTTTTCACGTCTTTTACGTGAACGTGTGATTTTTTTAACTGGTGAAGTTGAAGACAACATGGCGAATCTTATTGTCGCGCAAATGTTGTTTTTAGAAGCTGAAAATCCAGATAAAGATATCCATTTATATATCAATTCACCTGGTGGTTCAGTGACTGCTGGTATGGCAATTTACGATACGATGCAATTTATTAAGCCTGATGTCGTGACCTATTGTATGGGTCAAGCTGCATCTATGGGGGCTTTCTTATTAAATGCTGGTGCAAAAGGTAAGCGTTATTGCTTGGAAAATGCGCGTGTGATGATTCACCAACCATTGGGTGGTTTCCGTGGTCAAGCATCGGATATTGAAATTCATGCACGTGAAATTTTATTCATCAAAGAACGTTTAAATCGTTTAATGGCTGAACATAGTGGTCAAGATTACGAAACTGTCGCGAAAGATACAGATCGTGATAATTTTATGACTGCACAGCAAGCAAAAGAATATGGTTTAGTGGATCAGGTATTAAGTAAACGACCTCAAGACTAAACATTTATAGATAAGATTTAAGAATTTGGAGTGAAAATGTCCGATCTTCCTCAAGGACAAAAGCATTGTTCATTTTGCGGTAAAACGCAGTCTGAAGTCGGTAAGCTGATCGCAGGCGAGGACGCATATATTTGTAATGAATGCGTGGATGTGTGCTTAGACTTAGTGCAAACGAGTCAACAGGTGGAAACAGGCGATTGGGCAACACGTCCATTGCCAAAACCACATGAAATTCGTGCGGCTTTGGACCAGTATGTAATTGGTCAAGACACAGCAAAGAAAACACTTTCAGTTGCAGTGTATAACCATTACAAACGTTTAAAAGTATCACAAACAGGTCACAAGCCTAAAGATGCCGTTGAAATTGCTAAAAGTAATATTTTGCTGATTGGACCGACAGGTTCAGGTAAAACATTGCTGGCACAGACACTTGCGCGTTTGCTTGATGTACCTTTTGCAATGGCTGATGCAACAACTTTGACCGAAGCTGGTTATGTTGGTGAAGATGTTGAAAACATTATTCAGAAACTTTTGCAAAAAGCGGATTACGATGTAGAAAAAGCACAAAAAGGCATTATCTACATTGATGAAATTGACAAGATTACCCGTAAATCTGAAAACCCTTCGATTACACGTGATGTGTCTGGCGAGGGCGTGCAACAAGCATTGTTGAAAATGATTGAAGGTACGGTTGCGTCAATTCCGCCTCAAGGTGGACGTAAACATCCACAGCAAGAGTTTATTCAAGTCGATACTGCAAATATCTTGTTTATCTGCGGTGGTGCATTCTCTGGTCTTGAAAAAGTTGTGCAACAACGTCAAGAAAAAGGTGGCATTGGCTTCACCGCAGACGTAAAGAATAAAGACGATAGTAAGAAAGTATCTGAATTATTCCGTCAAGTTGAAGCTGCAGATTTGGTGAAATTTGGTTTAATTCCAGAATTCATTGGTCGTTTACCTGTGATTGCAACACTTGAAGAGCTTGATCAAGAAGCCTTGATGCAGATTTTAACAGAACCAAAAAATGCATTAACGCGTCAGTATCAATATCTTTTTGAGATGGAAAATGTAGACCTTCTTTTTGAAGACTCTGCTTTACGTGCGATCGCGAAAAAAGCGTTAGAGCGTAATACAGGTGCGCGTGGTCTGCGTTCTATTTTAGAAAATGTATTGCTTGAAACCATGTATGACTTACCAAGTCGTTCAGACATTGGTACTGTGATTATCAATGAAGCAGTGATTAACGATAAAGCTGCACCAGAGTTCAAATCTGAACGTCAACCAAAGCATGAAAATACTGAAGTTGAAAAAGTAGATTTGAAGGTATTGGATACAAAATCAGCTTAAAAGCTGGATTCTGATACATCCTCAGTGCAATTCATCTGAAACGTGCAAGTAGCTTGACTATTTGCACGTTTTTTATTTTTAAATGGTCATTGAAATGTTAAGCTGGCTGTAGACAATAGGGTTTATTAAAAACGAAAATAAAAAATACGCGGTGAGGGAAAATCATGCGTTACATCGGTCTAGTCGTTTTGATCAGTTGTGGGTTGGCAGCTTGTCAAAGTCATCAATCTGTTGAACAGCAACCTGCAAAAGTTGTTTCAACTTTAGATCCAATCGATTTCAAAAAAGAAGATTCGTTGGTTCATGAAAAGCTTGAACAATATAAAGTTGCATCATTCTCTACCGGATCTTGGGTCAATCAAAAGCCGGGGCAATACTTTAAGCTGGTTAAACCACAGAATCCTCAAGCTGCAATTGTGTATTTTTATCGACCAGACAGTCGTTGGAATAGACAAGAAATTATTCCAAACAATTTTTTTCTGAATGGTAAGAAAATTCCAAGCTTAATCAGTAATCATTATTACTGGATTGAACTGGCTGAAGGTGACTATAAATTAAGTCTCAGTCGCCCATTAACGGTTTTTCATTTCCAGAAACCCAAAGTTGCTTACTTCTCAGTGGAAGCTGGCGGGCAATATTTTGTCAAATATGAAGAAGAAAAATTTCGCGGTGGACCCAATGGTGAAGCAGGGTTATTACGTGTAGGGCCTTTAATGCAAATGCCTACCCGACAAGGACTCAAAGAAATTGCGATGACTCAATTGAAAACCCCTGGTCTTAATTTTGTCGCTGAAGTGACTGCAGATGGTCGTGTGATCAAACCTAAAGAAAAAATCAAAGGTGAACCGTACAAAGTGAGTGATGATGTGCATTTGGGGCAGCAGTTTAAACTTTGGAACCCAATGACTTGGTAATCTATCGCTAGAGGATGCTTGATATAGAAAAGAGAGCGGGGCTCTCTTTTCTTATTTGTTTTATTGAGTATTTGCGGCCTTTTTTAAAGCATCTAGTTTTTTAGTCACTTCTTTAAAGTCTTCAGATGCGGTTTGTACACTTTTAATCAGTTGGCTGTTCATGACTTTCATGGTTTCTTGAGCAACTTGAGGTGTTTTTTTCAAAATAGACTGTCCAATTGCACTTGAATAAAAATCAATTTGAGCTTGAACTTCTTCAGCACTGTATATGTCTTTATAAATCTTAAGATAAACAGGTTTGATTTGATCCCAAGCAATGGTTTTTTTACTTTGCTCATACATTTTGTCAGCAAGCTCATTGGCGACAATTTGTTCTTGTGGGTTGAGCTGATCTTTTTTTACCGTCATTTGAATGATTTGGTAAGCTTGTTGATCCAACTGAGGGCGAATTTGTTGTATGGTTTCTTGTAGCAGTTCATCAATATTCATGACTTTTAATAATTGTTGAACTTGTTGGTCTGAAGCGGGCGCTGCAAAAGCAAAATTTGTGCTGATACATGCGCTTGCAAGTAGTAAGTGTTGGAGTAATTTCATAAAATACCTATATAAGTTCTGGTTGTAATTCACATCATAAAATGGTTGAGTAAAAGCTTATTCAACTTGAAGAATTGGCTTTAAAATCGTTTCCATTTTTTCTTTCAGGGCTTTTTGATTTTCTACTTTTAGCATTTTTTCTTGAGAAAACTTTGCGGTTTCTTGCATGACTTCTGTCATAAGCGTGTTCATCTTTTGATTGATAGATTGTCCAATCGGTGTACTTAAAAAAGCGATATTGGCTTGAACTTCTTCTTCAGTAAAGGTCTTTTTAAATAATGATTTAAACATGTTGAGATATTCAGGGTCAGTCACCAGCTGTTGTTGAATATCACTATACAGCGCACTAATTTGTAGTGCTGCATTTTGCTGATCGATATTCAATGTTTGAGCCCCCGTCACTTGCCGAACAAGAGCTTCTGCTTGATCGTCAAAGTAGGGTTGCATATCACGAGTACTTTGTTTGAAAATCTCTGAGATATTGGAGAGCTGCATCAATTTGTCGACACTTTTATCTGTTGCTGGAGATGCAAAACTTGACACTGTGATACAGCATAAACTTAAAGTTAAAACGAACTGCTTAATTTTCATAGGTTTTCCATTATTTATTTTCATCTAAATGATGCAGTTGCTGAATAATTTCTCCAATTTTATTGCGATATTGTTGGATAAATTGAGGGTCATTGACTGCCTTATGAATAGCAGCATTGCTTTCTAGGAATATTTCTGTGTCAATATTGGCAAGTTTTGTGTACAGCTCTTGGCTTGATGTTGTATCACGCTGAGAGAGCATATCAATTTCTTGAGAACTTAACGATTCTAAAAGAATTTGTTTGGTTTGGGCGATAAATTGTGGATCTCGGAGAATATTTTCTGGTATTGCCTGATAAATCTCTACAATTTGAGGAATGATTTGTTTTTCTTTATCAGTGAGCTCTATTGTACTTGATCCGTTTTTGATTAGATTTTCTGCTTGATTTTGATAGATCCGTTTTGCACTTTCATTGTATTGTAGGCGCCATATTTGATTGGTAATGATACCTTGCGCTAATGGGTCAATGGCATCACTATCTGTGTTTGAGGCAAAACTTTGAATAGAGATCAAGCATACAAATAACCCAGAAAAAATAATATATTTTATAAAGTTCATGATCTGACTCAAAATAAAAAGCACTCTAATCATAGAGTGCTTTTTAAGTGATGCTCAAGCTTAATCTAAGCTTTAGATCAGATTATTGTGCAACAGCATCAACCACTGGGATTTTACCAATTTTGGCTTGCCAGATTTTTGGTGCAGTCGCATGAATAGAAGTACCATTGACATCAACTGCAACAGATACAGGCATGTCTTGTACTTTAAATTTGTAAATAGCTTCCATACCTAAGTCAGCAAATGCAACAACTTCTGCTTCACGGATGGCTTTAGATACTAAATAAGCAGCACCACCAACAGCCATCAAATAAGTTGCTTGATTGTCTTTGATCGCTTCAACAGCAGCAGGGCCACGATCCGCTTTACCGATCATACCGAACAAGCCTGTTGCTTCAAGGACTTGACGTGTGAACTTGTCCATACGTGTTGCTGTTGTTGGGCCAGCAGGGCCTACAACTTCATCGCCTACAGGATCTACAGGTCCCACGTAGTAAATGAATTTACCTTTAAGATCTACAGGTAACTGTTCGCCTTTATTCAACATGTCAACCATGCGTTTATGCGCAGCATCACGACCTGTATAGATGGTACCGTTCAATAATAATGTATCGCCCGGTTGCCATGAGTTCATTTCTTCCTGTGTGATATTGTCTAAGTCAACACGTTTAGATGTTGAAGTATCCCAAGTCACTTCTGGGTAATCTGAAAGTAAAGGCGCTTGAATATGTGCGATACCTGAACCGTCTAACTGGAAATGAGCGTGACGAGTTGCAGCACAGTTTGGAATCATACCGACTGGTTTACCAGCAGCATGGCAAGGGTAGTCTTTGATCTTGATATCAAGCACTGTGGTTAGACCACCAAGACCTTGTGCTCCGATACCCAATGCATTTACTTTTTCAAAGATTTCAATACGCAGTTCTTCGATTTGGTTCTGTGGACCACGGCGAAGTAACTCGTCCATATTGATTTCTTCCATGAGCGATTCTTTCGCAAGCATCATGGCTTTTTCAGCAGTACCACCAATACCAATACCGAGCATTCCTGGAGGACACCAACCTGCACCCATCGTTGGTACAGTTTTAAGTACCCAATCTACGATCGAGTCAGAAGGGTTAAGCATTGCCAGTTTAGATTTATTCTCTGAACCACCACCTTTCGCTGCAACAGTAATATCGACTTTATTGCCTGGAACGAGTTTGTAGTGAATTACAGCAGGTGTATTGTCTTTGGTATTTTTACGACCAAAAGCAGGATCTGCTAAAACTGAAGCGCGGAGTACGTTACTATTTTCTAAATAACCTTGGCGTACACCTTCATTGATCGCATCATCTAAGCTCATGGTTAAATCAAATTTAACATCTAAGCCCACGTCAACAAATACGTTAACAATACCAGTATCTTGACAGATTGGACGATGACCTTCTGCACACATACGTGAATTAATTAAGATTTGTGCAATTGCATCCTTTGCAGCTTGGTTCTCTTCACGATCATAAGCACGGCTCATCGCTTGGATAAAGTCTTGTGGATGATAGTACGAAATGAACTGAAGCGCGTCCTTGACCGATGTGATCAAGTCATCTTGTTTGATAATAGTTGTCATATCAAAAATCTCTTGAGCGGGCTGTTAGCTAGCGGGCTAAATTATACGTGATATTGCTTGTTTTGTGGTGGCTTAGATCTAATTTCAGCCTAAAGTTTTATGATTTTATTTGAGAAACTTAGCTTATATTTTGATTGATCAAGTCAACTTTTCTACTTTTTATATAAATGATGATAAAGCCGTATTGAAATAAATTTCAGATTTTACAGGGTGAGAAAAGCTCTATACTCTATTGAGTCAAAAGCTTGGGCTAAATAACAACAACATGGAAAACTATACGCATCTTGCGGAAAATATTATTGAAATTTATACAAAGTATGCTCGTGCATGGACTGAATTACGCGGGGAATTTCTTTATGAAAAAGCGTGGTTGGATCGCTTTTTAACTTTAATTCCCGCTCACTCCCATATTCTTGACTTGGGTTGTGGTTCAGCAAAGCCAATTGCAGCTTATTTGATTGAGCAAGCGAATACTGTGACAGGTGTTGATAGTTCTGATGTGATGATTGAAATGGCGAAACAGAATTTTCCTGATCACACTTGGATTTTAGCTGATATGCGAACAGTAGATTTAGATCGCAAATTTGATGCAATACTCGCTTGGGATAGCTTTTTTCATCTTACACCACAAAATCAGCGAGATATGTTTGAAATTTTTGATCAATATACAAAAGCTGGCGCTGCTTTAATGTTTACCAGTGGACCATCACAGGGTGAAGCGGTTGGAGAGATGTTTGGTGATGCGCTGTATCATGCCAGCTTATCATCCGCTGAGTATCATGAACTATTTAAAAAATATAATTTTGAAGTGATAAAGATGATTGCTGAAGACCGAGATTGTACAGGGCATACTGTTTGGTTAGCCAAGCGAATATAAAATACCTAGATGAAAATAAATTAAGCAATAAATAAAAAATATATAAAAATTTTAAGATTCTCAAATTAAGAGATTCATATATTTTAATTGTAAGTATTAAAGTTATCTTTTAGTTTAATTTCTAAATAAGTAAAAGCAATCTTAGTTAATTTAATTCACTTTTCACGTTTTATTTTTTTACCTATCATTATTTTGTAGTTAAATTAGCATGTTATTGTAAATTTTGGTGAGAAATTGTATTATAATGATAACTATTCTCATTATGTTTTCGGTGTAATTATGCCTTTTGTTAAAAAAAGCTTAACTTTAATGATGCTGTCGACGGGAGGGCTTTTCGTTTCCTCTTTAACATTTGCAAATACAGATAGCAGTGAAGAACAGAAAAAAAGCACAGCAACGCTTCCCACGATTGTCATTGAGGCAATGGCTGATGGGGATCCAATAAAAACATATGTGGACTATAAACAAGCCAATGTTACGAGAAATGGTTTAGATAAAAAAGATATACCTCAAACTGTTGATACAATTGATGTTTCGAAATATAAGCTTTATGGTGCAAATGACCTAAGTATCATGTTACAAGGTACACCAGGCGTTTCAACCAGCTATGATACAAGAAATGATGGAATCTCTATTCGTGGATTTAATGCTGATGAGAATGATATCTATCGTGATGGTGTGCGTGAAAGCGGGCAATACCGACGCAGTACTGCCAATGTTGAACGAATTGAAATTTTAAAAGGGCCAGCATCAGTACTATATGGACGAAGTTCGGGTGGTGGTGTGATTAATATGGTGACTAAAGTTGCTAATTTTGATTCAAAAAGTTCAGTTGGAGCTTATGTTGGTTCTTATGATAATGTTGGTGGAATCATTGATATTAATAAGGCACTCAATGATAACTGGGCTGTACGTTTGGTTGGTGAGAAGTCCGATACCAATAGCTTCCGTTCAGGGATTGGCTTTAATCAGGAGATGTTGTCACCAAGTATCACTTATCGTAGCGATGATGAAAAACTACTTTGGACGACCGAATTTACTTACGATAATTTAAATAGAACACCTGATCGTGGTCCAGTCTATAATGAACTGCCTGCTGGGGTTTCCATTAAAACAGGTTTTGCTGGAAGCAATGATAATATTGTTGATGAAACAAAATCATTTAGAACTGATCTGAAATATGAATTTGCACCAAATTGGAAATTCCATTGGGCATTGAGTCAGCGTGAATCTTTTCAGGATTTTGATAACTTCTTTAGTGGAACATGGTGTTCAGCAGCTGGGTTACAAAATGATGGCAAAACATGTAATTGGCAAGGAAAAATACGTCAAAACTATGCTTGGCAGCAAACCACCAATAAAACTTTAATGAATACCTTTGATATTACAGGACAGTTTAAAACAGGTGTTTTAGATCATAAAGTTATGTTTGGTAGTGATTGGTCAATTGAAAAAAGAGAGCCAATTCTTGGGAACTATTCAAGTGGTGATAAGGCGGGGCTTTATTATCGTTATGTCGATCCATTTAATACTTCTGATAATTATTTATCTGATGGTTGGTCTAAGCTCAATGGTTCTCGTCCAGAAGAAACTACACATAGTAAAACCGATGCAAGCTCTTTAAGTTTCTTCCTACAAGATCTAATCTCATTCAATGAAAAATATAAAATGATGCTAGGTCTCCGCTATGATAGTTATGATTTTGCAACCAATGATGTTCGTAATCAAAGTAAAAGATCATATCGAGATGATAGTGTAAGTCCAAATATTGGTTTCGTTTGGCAGCCTATAGAAAGTCAAAGTTTTTATACTTCTTATAGTAAAAGCTTTTCACCTTATGGTGGTCGAAAATTGTTAGGAGTAAGTACAACAGTAAATCCAAGTTTATATGATGCTGAGCCTCAATATAATGAGCAATATGAAATTGGGGTAAAAAGTGATTGGTTGGATGGTCGTTTAAATACTCAGCTTTCTATCTTTGATATTACTAAAAATAATATACGCTATCAGCCAGACGCGGTGAACAGACCGAACGAATGGGAAGTAGGGCAAAAACAACAATCACAAGGCGTAGAGTTTAGCTTTATCGGTCGAGTACTCGATAATCTCTATGTGCGAGGTGGCTATGGCTATACCGATGCGAAATGGAAAAGCGATAGTCGTACTGGTGTAAAAGAAGGAGATCTTTTAAACGGTAAAAAACTAGCAAAAGTTTCTGAAAATACAGGCAATCTATTTGTTCGTTATTTACCGACAGAGAAATGGTACGGCGAAGTGGGGGCGACTTATGTTGGTTCTTATTACACTACGGATAAAAATTTGATCAAAATGCCAGACTGGACTCGTGTCGATGCTGCAATTGGTTATAAAGATGATAAATGGGGCGCGACGGTTGCTGTGAATAATTTAACAGATAAAGAATACTGGCGTTCAGACTCTATGCCAGGTACTCCACGAAATTATTTATTCCGCGTGAACTATTTCTTCTAAGCTTTAATTTCATTGAAAATAAAGCTGTCTGATTGCCATAATAGCAATTGAATCGATGGGGATATCAGTATCATAAAGACTGATTTATGAATTTTTGGTCAGTATATTATAAAAAACCACCCAATTGATTTGGGTGGTTTTTTATGTCTAGTAGATCAGCATTAATGTGCAGCTTGTTGTTCTGACTGAATCGCCGTTAATGCAATGGTAAAGACAATATCATCTACCAATGCACCACGCGACAAGTCATTTACAGGTTTATTTAAACCTTGCAGCATTGGACCAACACTAACCACATTGGCAGAGCGCTGAACTGCTTTATAGGTGGTATTGCCTGTATTGAGATCAGGAAAGATAAATACATTGGCACGCCCAGCAACTTGAGAGTCTGGTGCTTTAGAGCGTCCAACACTTTCAACAGATGCAGCATCATATTGTAAAGGGCCATCAATCAGTAAATCTGGACGACGTTGTTTGGCAATTTCCGTGGCTTTTGCAACTTTTTCAACTTCCGCACCTGCACCTGAAGTACCGGTTGAATAGGAAATCATGGCAATACGTGGGTCAATACCAAATGCTTTTGCCGAATCTGCAGATTGAATTGCAATCTCTGCCAATTGCTCAGCATCTGGATCTGGATTGATTGCACAATCACCATATACATAAACTTCATCTGGCAACAGCATAAAGAAGATTGAAGAGACCAAAGAGTATTCTGGTGCAGTTTTGATCAGCTGGAATGCAGGGCGCACTGTATTGGCGGTGGTATGTACAGCACCAGAAACTAGTCCATCGACTTGATCAAGTGCCAGCATCATTGTACCGAGTACCACAGTGTCTTGCAGTTGTTCACGTGCTTGTAATTCGTTGAGTTTACCTTTACGTAATTCAACCATGTGCGTCACGTAGTTTTCACGAATCAGATCTGGATCAATAATTTCTAAATCCACAGGGAGTTCAATATTACGTGCTTTAGCGACTTCAAGTACCGCTTCAGGTTTTGCTAACAATACACATTGCGCAATACCACGAGATTGACAAATTGCTGCGGCTTGAATGGTACGCGGTTCATCGCCTTCAGGCAGTACAATACGTTTTTTTGCAGCAATAGATTTTTGTACCAATTCATGACGGAATGCAGAAGGGGATAAACGAGGTTTATAGTCACCATTCAACATCTGGGTTAACCATTCTGGATCAATATGGCTTGAAACGAAGCGGGTCACTTGATCGGCACGTTCAGTATCATCCACAGGAATTTCATTGCTTAAATTGGCAAGTTGCTGTGCTGTTTCAAAGGTACTGAGTGGTGTATGTAAAATCGGTAGACCATTTTTAATTGCAGACTGGCAGAACTCTAAAACCAATGGATTTGGTTCATGATGTTCAGTTAAAACTAAACCTGCGAGTGGAATGCCATTGCTGGTGGCTAAACTACTGGCCAATAATACATCAATACGATCAGAAGCACTGATAATCAGTTCGCCTGCAACGAATTTTTGTAACTCATGTTCAATATTTGAAGCAATTAAGCTGCTGTGCAATACACGGCGTGTGTTGGCTTTGCCCTGATTAATCCACGTGGCTTGAATTTGTTTTGCTAAGTCTGAGATGCGAGGCACACTCAAGGTGTCACTGAATGGAACTAAGCCAATAATTGGAAATGTTGCTGAGCCAATGTGTGCATGAGTTTTTTGAATTTCAGTTTTAAATTTTTCAGTATCTGCAACTAAACGTAAGCTTGGATCAATGGTCACCGGAATTTGTGCAGATTCAGCAGGTAGACCACGGGTACGCATAAACAATACGCCTGCATTACGCGATGATGATGCACCACCAAAATTACGTACTTGTGCTTCAACTTTTTCAGCAGTTTGTTCTGGTTTTTCGATATTGGCATTACTGACAAAGATAACCTTGGCATCCAAAGCTTGCGCCAAAGAGGCATTTAAATCACTGGCAAAAGCATCACGTGCAGTAGGGACTAAGCCTTCTACAATCACAATGTCATGGGACTTTGCAATTTGGCGTTGTAAGCTGACCGCTTCTTCAAGGAGCTCATCAGTTTCACCATCATTGAGCTGTTGTGTGATTTTTGCATAAGCTATCGGTTCAACCGTATCTAATTTTGAGATATGACGGTAAAGCGCAGTGGTGCGGTCTGGTTCAGCAACTAATTCTTGTGAAAATGGTTTTACAAAGCCTGCTTTAACGCCTTGGCATTCCAATGCATAGACTAAACCTAAACACGCAGACGTTAAACCTACGCCTTCCCCAGTTGGAACCAATAAAATTGTTTTCATAGACGATTCTTTAATCAGTAAAAATATGTGAATTCATGGATAAATTGAAGATGAATATCTCAAATCATCTGCTTCACTCAACATCTTTTTGGTGGTGTATACAGTGATCGCAAAACGATATTCATCTACAAGGCTGGTTTATATATTTATGCCAGCTTAAGCGATTACAAAACAGCTTTATATCAAAATCTGGTCAAGATCAATTGTAATAACGAGCTTGAGTATGCTGCTATTTCAATAGGTATACCCAAAGCTCGTTCAAAACTTACGACAGCTTAAGCTGTCGCAATATCAGATTCAGGCTTTTTTGCGGCCTGTTGTACCTCGTGTTCTACAACATGAACAGTTTCTTTGGCAATACGACCTTCTTCATCGGTTGGTATGACCCAAATTTGAGGACCTGTTCCAGCATCAATTCGACCTTCTGTACCACGTTTTAAACCATCATTCTGTTCTTTGCTGAGGTTGAAACCGAAGTGCGGTAAGTAAGCAATGGTTTTTTCACGAATATAGGCAGAGTTTTCACCAATACCGCCAGTAAAGAATAAACCATCGATACGCGGTAAACTGCAACTTAATGCCGCAAGTGATTTGGCTAAACGATAACAGAATACTTCAATCGCCAAAGTCGCATCTTCATTGCCTTGTTCTGAGGCTTCAATCAAGGTGCGCATATCATTTGAAAGATCTGATAAGCCCAGTAAGCCTGATTCACTGTTCAGCATTTTATCAATTTTATAGATGTCCCAGCCCAGATTTGAAGCAAGGAAGCTATGAATACTTGGATCAACATCACCACTACGGGTACCCATGACCACACCTTCAAGTGGAGTCAGTCCCATGGAGGTATCGACACTTTGACCATTCCAAATGGCGCAAGTTGAGCTACCATTGCCTAAGTGTGCTGTTAACCAACCGCCATGTTTGTAGCTACCCGCAAGTTCAGAACCACGTTCAGAAACATAGGCATGACTGGTGCCATGGAAACCATAACGACGAACATTGTGTTGTGTATACAGGAACTTTGGTAAAGCATAACGATATGCATGTGCAGGCATGGTTTGATGGAATGCTGTATCAAATACTGCAACTTGCGGTAATTCAGGGAATAGGCGCATTGTCGCATCGATACCGACTAAATGAGCAGGGTTATGCAGTGGTGCAAGTGGTGTTGCTTCACGAATTTTTTCTACAATTTCAGGCGTCAATAACTCAGCTTTGGTTAAGGTACCGCCATGAACAACACGGTGTCCAATGGCTTGAGGTTTATACTGTGATAAACGCCCTAAGATGGTTTCTAAAGCTTTTTCATGGTCTGCATAGGGAATTGAAAGCTCAAGCGGTTGATTGCCCGCCGTGATTCCTTTAATACGTGCATCAGCAGAGCCTAGGTTTTCTGCTAAACCAAAGATTCGATCTTCACGACGTTCAGAAACAAGCGCATATTTGATTGATGAAGATCCGCAGTTAATTACTAATACTGATGTAGACACGTTTGAATACCCGAAATTATAATTTAAAAAAGTCATCCTGATTGATCTGATTATGCTTGTTTATAAAGGGCAAATTAGATCAGCAGTCATGTTGTACCATGTGTAGTTTTTTTGTCCTAGATAGACTTTAGGTGATTAGACTTTTGGACTATCGACCTGATATTGATTAATAATTAATATTTATCAATTGATTGTTAAAAATTATCACTCATTGTTGTTTTAATCTATCTGCATTCTATAATTTCTTGTAAATAATCTTGTCCTATCCAAAGGCAATCTTTGCGTTTTTCTAAAAGACAAGCACATATTTTTTATCAAAATTTTAAATTGATTGATGTTTTTACTGTGCATTAAAAATAAAAACTCAGCACTTATGTTTGAGATAAATGCTGAGTCGAGTTATTCAAGCTTGGAATCAATGACGAATTTGACCATCGCCTAAAACAATCCATTTTTGCGAGGTTAAACCTTCAAGACCGACTGGACCACGGGCATGAATTTTATCGGTAGAAATACCAATTTCAGCACCTAAACCGTATTCGAAACCATCAGCAAAACGCGTCGAAGCATTGACCATAACTGAACTTGAATCTACACGGGTTAAGAATTGACGCGCTAAGCTAAAGTTTTCAGTGATGATTGCATCGGTATGATGTGAGCCATATTTGTTAATATGTTGAATGGCTTCTTCAATCCCCGTCACAATTTTCACGGCCAAGATTGGACCTAGATATTCTTCATACCAATCTTCTTCACTGGCTGGTTTTACAGTATTGCCTAAGATCTTTTGAACATTGATACAGCCACGTAATTCAACGTTTTTTTCTGCATAAAGCTCAGCGATACGGGGTAAAAACTCTTCCGCAATTTTTTCATCAACCAACAATGTTTCCATTGCATTACACACACCATAACGATGTGTTTTTGAGTTTAATGCGATAGGAAGTGCTTTATGTAGATCGGCCTGCGCCTCAACAAAAACATGGCAGTTCCCATCGAGATGTTTAATCACAGGAATGGTTGCTTCATTGGTAATGCGTTCAATCAAGCCTTTACCGCCACGAGGTACGATGACATCGACATATTCAGACATGGTAATCAATTGACCCACGGCAGCACGGTCAGTGGTGTTAATCACTTGTACACAAGTTTCTGGTAAGCCCGCTGCTTTTAAACCATGTTGAATGGCTTCAGCAATTGCTTGATTTGAATTCAATGCTTCAGAGCCACCACGTAAAATGATGGCATTGCCAGATTTTAACGCAAGAGAGGCAGCTTCAAGGGTAACGTTTGGGCGTGATTCATAAATCATACCGACCACACCTAAAGGCACGCGCATTTTACCAATCTGAATACCTGTTGGACGGAAAGCAAGATCCGTGATTTCACCAATCGGATCGACAAGGCTGATGACATCTTTTAAGCCTTGTAACATCCCTTTAAAGCGTGTGGGGTTGAGTTCTAAACGATCAAGTAAAGCACTATCCAATTGATTGTCACGACCTTTGCTCATGTCAATTTGGTTGGCGGCCAAGATTTGCGGTTGACTATTTTCCAAAGCAGTATAAATCGCAGATAAGGCATTATTTTTTGCAAGTGTAGTTGCGCCTGCCAAAACACTAGCGGCTTGGCGTGCTTGCTTCCCTACAGTTTGCATATACTGTTCAATTGAGTCTTGCATAGCAGTTTATTTGATCATTAAAAATTTCCCTTTGATAGTAGCAGTCTAAGTAAAGCCAAGGAAGTATTTCACTGAAATAAACTTATTTTGCAGCGTTGAAGCGTTAAATATCTTGCAAAATCTTTTGCCATTTAAACTGGATAAACGGTCAATTTAGCGATTGCGTATAAATCACACATCTGTAAGAATGAAACAATAAGGACATTGATGTGATACAGAATTCATACGTATCACGAATTTGAAAGAATAATGCGGGTCAAAATCTTGCATATTAAAAGAATAAAGCAAGGATGGAGGAAGGATATGAATTCCATTATCCAAATGGACACAGAATCACACCAATCTTTATCAAGCTTTGGTTTTTTCGACATATACCACAAAAACAGTTTTAAGCAGGAGCCAAGAACAACTTGGATTGATGGCTGGAAAATTGAGTATATGGCGATCGCGGATCCACGAACAATTCACAATACACCGATTGTGATTGTGGGCGGAGCGTTCCAAAACTTTAACTCATATAAGTATTGTGTTGAGCAGTTCTTTGAAAGTGGCCCAGTCATTTTGATTGATTTGCCCTCTATGGGCGCCAATCAACAAATCACCAATATCGACTCTGGTTTATCTGCGGGGACATTAGAATTACCTGATCTTTCTCGTATGTTGGGACAGTGGCTTGATATTGTCGCGATTGAAAAAGTTGCTGTGGTGGGAATTTCTTTAGGTTCTGTGATCGCTTCATTTTTTGTTGATCAACGCCCTGAACTGGTCGAAAAAATGATCTTGATGGGGGTGATGCAAGAAACTCGTAAAAGCTGGCGCATGTTGTTAGAAGAATCATTGATGTTGATGAAAGAACAACGTATGGGCGAGTTTGGTCAGGCCGTGATTTTGTATTTAGTCAATCATGCCAAGCTCGATAAAACGCGTATGTCGCCCACAGCCAAAAGATTATTCTTTAAGCAAATGGCAGAATTTTCAAATACTGAACAAGAACGTTATGAAATCAATTGTAATCGTCTATTACGGTTAAGCCATGTACCGGTTCCTCAAGTGAATACACTGGTGGCATGTGGTCAATACGACAGTTTTACCTTACCGCATGAAAATGCAAACTTTGCTTTGCAATGCCCAGATATGCAGTTTGCAATGATTGCCAATGCCGATCATGTTCCTCAATTACAACGCCGTAAAGAAACCATGACTTTATTCACCACTTATTTAAAAGGTGGGTCGATCCAAGGGCTGGATGGGATTGTCAATTTCACACGGGAACAAATGCAGCATATCGAGCGTCGTGGTGAAAATCGTATTCAAGTGCTTGATCCACATCGTCAGTTGACACATCGCCATTCAAATAAAGTGATTCAGGTTGACGTGGTTGATTTAAATTACTTTGGTTTATTGATGCGTCTTGATCATCAACAAGATTTAGCTTTTGTAAATCAACATACCCGTGATTTGGCTTTAAATTTGAGTGATGATGAAGGTGAGTTTGCGATTGAATGTTTGATTTTTGAAACCTCTGCATCTGGTGTTCGCGCACTATTTAAGCATGGTAGCTTTGAAAATGCAGATCGCTTATTACGGTTTATTGCACGCCAGACCCAAGCAGTGCAGTTATGTATAGCGCAAGAAGGCGCAGTAGCTTAAGCCTTTGATATATTGATCTGTTAAAAAAACCAGTCTTTTGACTGGTTTTTTTATTTCTTGGAATTGAAGTATTTAAATCTCGAAGTGTTAATGTTTCGAAGGATTTAAGTCTCGAAATCTCAATAAGTGATTGCTTTAGCGTTGTGCATCAATCATCCACACCAAATCACCTAGATGCTCTTCAGCATTGTATTCAGTTGAATCTGTATTGAAATAGACACGGGGCTGAATCACTTCAACTTTTTGAAAACCAGCTTGGTAGATAAAATTTCTGACTTGTTCTGGTGTGACAAAGTGAAAAGTAAAAGCACTTCGTGACATGACTTTTAACAGCTTGCTGCTGTTCCAAATCACTTTTGCCAATTTGTTTTTTACTGGTTCAGGGTAAAGGTCGGTGAGATAATGCAGACTGTTAAAGTCTTGCCCATAATGGGCAATCGATTGAATCAATTGTTGTAACAGTTGTTTGGTGAAGTAGTTAATTAAACCTTCACTGATCACGACAAGTGGTCGTTGTGGATCAAATACTTCAAAGGCTTTTTTAAAATCCTCTGTAAATAAGTCAACAGACAACATATCTGGGCTCTTGTGATCAATTTGCTTAAGCGCAGCTTGCTTGGTTTTTGCCATATCGGGTAAATCTAATTCACGATAATCAATCAAGGGATAATGTTGTCTAAACCACCAGCCTCTGGGTGACAGCCCCGCGGCTATTTCCAATACTTGTAAGTCTGGAGACTGTTCAATCAGTTCAGCTAAGCGCTCATCCAACATGGTATGACGTTGCTTGAGTGTGGTACGCATACTGCCACCGACGTATTTTTCTCCCCAACTTTCTATTGGGTGGGCAATCATAGCCAAAGTTTTACCTTTGGATGTGGCAAATAAGGGATGAGAAATGCCCATTTGATACCAAATATAGCCTGTGTAATGGGCTGTAAATGAAATATGGCGGTGCTTGGAAAGTTGCTGGTCTGACATAGTTATCCTTAACTTTTATTTTTTCTAATGGGTCATGATGAAAAGCAATTAAAACACGACTAAAAATTTAATTTTGCTTCGTCGTCTTTTTTGATCCTTTGTAACCCTCCTATTGAAAGGAGAATAGCTTAAATCTCTTTAATCATTAAAGGCCTAGGATTCCCCCCATTGATCATCAAGAGGGGGCAGCAAAATTAAGTCATCTAGCGCAATATCCTATGGATAGCTCTCTATTGGTTTTAAAGTGAATTTTTAAATTCTTCAATGACTTTTTTGACAGCTTGCCATTCATTTCCAAGGTCAAATGTTTCACCAATGCTGATCTGTGGAATTTTACCACGCATACGTTCTAAGCGTGCTTGATTTGGCAAAGGTAGGTTTTCGATCCCAGCCAATGCAATACATGCCGATTCACGGTTATTGCACACCAAGCCCATATCACAACCTGCTTCGAGGGCAGCACGGATACGTGCATCTGCTCCGCCTGCAACACAAGCTGCTTGCATGCTTAAATCATCCGAGAATAACACACCATCAAACTGAAGCTCTTGGCGTAAAATCGTTTGAATCCAGTAAGGTGAAAAACCAGCAGGATTTGGATCTACTTTTTCATAAATCACATGTGCAGGCATCAGTGCATCCAGCTGGGTTTGTAGCTGAATAAAGCTTTGCATATCCTTGTTATAAATGTCTTGGTATTCACGTGGATCAATTGCTGCAGCAACATGAGAATCTGCTTTCACAGAACCATGCCCAGGAAAGTGTTTTCCTGTGGTTGCCATACCTGCACGTTGCATTCCTTTCATAAATGCGCTGGCAAGCGGCACAATATCTTGTACATTTTTTGCAAAGGCACGATCGCCAATTACATCACTAATGTCATTCAGATCTAAAACAGGTGCAAAACTAAAATCAATCCCCACTGCAAGCACTTCAATTGCCATGAGCCAACCACATTGTTCAGCCAGAGTTAAGGCTTTTTCAGGTTGAGTTAAGTAAAGCTCACCAAAATGCCCCATGGCTGGTAGTAGGGTAAAGCCTTGTTTTAGGCGTTGTACTCGTCCACCTTCTTGATCAACGGCAATAAGAATGTCGGGGCGAATTTGGCGCATATGATCGGTTAAAGCGCGAACTTGAGCAGGTGATTCTATATTTCTTGAAAATAAAATCATGCCACCGACTTGCGGAGTTTGTAATAGTTCAATATCTTCTTGAGTAAGTTCTGTGCCTGCAATATCAAGCATCAATGCGCCGATCATAGGAATCCACGGTTGTATTTATATAAACTGGGAAACAATACCCGATTTCTGCAATGATTTGCTACACTTACTCAGTACAGATTATGCTAAAACTACACAACATAAACAGATAAAGTCGTTTAAGATATTGAAACTGTTGAGTTCAGATTGAAAAACGATATAGAAATTGGAAAACCCAAGGAAGTATTAAGAATTTATGAAAATTCAAACTCTCGCTTGCGCTATAGCACTTGCAACAGGTGGTTTATTCTTTACCCATACCATCAATCAGGCAATGGCGGAAACCAATGCTACAAACGTGTCTCAATCGATTCATCCTTCACAAGATCAAGCCTTAGTGACACGTCAACTTGCAACATTGATTGACCGTCAGCATTATTTGAATATGCGTTTAGATGCAAATACATCAAATCGTATTCTCGACATGTATATTGATAGCCTTGACCCAGAGCACACCTTATTTTTAGCTTCAGAAATTGAACAATATAAAAAGCAATATGGTGCAACACTCGGCGCAAAATTAAAAGCAGGCGATTTGTCTGGACCATTTGCGATTCATGCGCATTATCGTGCACGTTTAAAAGAATTTTATGAATTTGAATTGGCTGAACTTAAAAAGACCCAGAACTTAAATCAGCCAAATGAATTTATTGATGCAGATCGTGAGAAAGCTGAATTCTTTGCCAGCAAAGCCGAGTTGCAAAACTATTGGCGTAAGATGTTGGTATCGCAATTAATCAATCTCACTATTGCCAAACAAGAAGATCAAGCCAAACAAAAAGCATTAAAAGATGATCCAACATTGGCCAATGGTCAGGATTTGGCAGCATCAGAAGATCTTACACCTGTTCAAACACTCACCAAGCGGTATACCCGCCAACTAGAGCGTATTGGACGAACCAAGAGTGATGATGTACTGGAACGTATCCTCAATGCAATGACCTTGACCTATGATCCGCACAGCAATTATTTCCCACCTGTTGATGCTATGGAGTTGAATCGTCAAACCACCTTACAACTTGAAGGTATTGGTGTTTCGATTCGTCCTGAGCGTGGTAATGAAGACTATACCAAGATTGAAACCATTGTAGATGGTGGGCCGGCAAGTAAGACCGGACAGGTTAAATCTGGTGATCGCATTATTGGTGTTGCACAAGATGGCAATAAAATGGTCGACGTGATTGGTTGGCCAAGTTCTGAAATTGTCGGCTTGATTCGTGGTAAACGTGGCACCAAGGTGTCAGTGAAATTGTTGGCTGCAGGCGCTTCTATGAGCCAAGCACGAGTTGTGACCATTACTCGTGATGTGATTCAAGAAGAAGATGCGGGTGTGCGTTCACGTACTGTAGAGCTGACACGTGATGGTAAAAAACATAAGTTTGGTGTTTTAGAAATCCCATCTTTCTATCTGAACTATCGTGCACGTCGTGCAGGGACCGAATACCGTTCTGTTTCAGAAGATACCAATAAAGCATTGAAGTCACTTGCAGCACAAAATGTTGAAGGGATTATTATTGATTTGCGTAATAACCCAGGTGGTTCTTTAGAAGAAGTTGCCAAAATGATTGGGCAAGTGATTAAAGAAGGCCCTGTGGTTCAAATCCGTGATGGTAACGGCAATGTGAGCGTGTTTGAAGACACCGACGGTGGTGCGCAAACCTATGCTGGACCTTTGGCTGTTTTAGTTAACTTAGCATCGGCTTCTGCCAGTGAAATTTATTCTGCTGCCTTACAAGATTACGATCGTGCGGTAATTTTAGGAAGTACGACCACGGGTAAAGGGACTGCGCAAGTTCAATTGGATAGTCTGGCTTATGGTCAAGCAACCTTAACGCAACGTAAATTCTACCGTGTGACTGGTGGTAGCACCCAAAACAAAGGTGTGATTCCAGATATCAAACTGGTGGATATTTATGATGAAGAGTTTGGTGAGCGTAAAGCTAAAAATGCTTTGAAATGGGATACGATTCCAACTGCGCCGTTTAAACGTGAAGGATCAATTCAACCGTATGTGGCACAGCTTGGTGAAAAATCAAAAGTTCGTGCGGCAGGTGATCCACAGTTCCAATACTTAGAGACGCGTAAAGCGATTGCTCAAGAAACCAAAGATCAAAAACGAATCTCTTTAGATATTGATAAACGTAAAGCAGATTTGGTGGCGCTTGAAGCAAGAACATTGGCTGCGGAGAATAAGCGTCGCACTGAAACAGGATTAAAGCCATATTCAAATTGGGAAAGTTACCAAGCAAGTTTGGATGCATTGGCTGAATCAAGAGCGAAAATGAAGGTAAACCAACGTCCGGCATTGCCAGAGGAAGAGACCTTTGTGAATGAGGCTGCCAATGTTCTGTTAGATTTGGCACATCTAACAAGTAAATAACTAAAAATTCTATTTAGGTAAAATAAAAAAGCATATCTCGGATATGCTTTTTTTATTTCGATTCAAAAAATAACTTGACGTTCAATAGGATAGTGATATTTTAAGTAAAACGAACGTTCTTTAAAAAAAGGTGAACCTT
Source organism: Acinetobacter sp. NyZ410 (assembly GCF_022828975.1). NCBI lineage: Bacteria > Pseudomonadati > Pseudomonadota > Gammaproteobacteria > Moraxellales > Moraxellaceae > Acinetobacter > Acinetobacter sp. NyZ410. The sequence goes on from NZ_CP094620.1 coordinate 604,893, forward strand.
CTCGCAATTTTGCGTTGTATATATAGAGGTTGCTTATAACAAAAATAGGTTCATTACTGGAAGTAAATTTTTATGAGTTATATGAGTTATGATAGTAATCTCGTAATAGGTTCTGCATGTATTGCAGTTATCATCTGTTACGTAGCTATTTCATTAGAACAACTCATATTTACCCAACATACCCCTCGTCTACAGAAAATTATCTTGTGTTTAAGTGGCATGGTTTTTGGCTTCGCCATTTGGGCAATGCACTTTGTCGGAATGTTGGCTTGTGATCTACCGCAAGGTTATTCCTTTGATTTAACATTAACTGTGATCTCCTATATTATTGCGGCCATGGCTTCGACTTTTGCAATTTGGCTCACCACTCAAGAGACTTTGCCAATTGTACGGTTGATTTTAGGTGGCGTGTTGATGGGACTGGGAATTTCTGGAATGCACTATATCGGCATGCTGGGGCTAGATATTCCAAATCAACAAGTTGATTATGATGTTATTTTGGTGATGCTCTCTGTCATCATCGCGATTAGTGGTTCAGGATTGTCTTTCTGGCTCGCATTTAAATATAAGAACTCTTTTAATCATAAGATGCTTTATAAAATTGCTGTATCGATCATGATCGCACTCAGTATTGTGGGAATGCATTATATCGGTATGGCAGCAGCAACGATCTCATCGGTGCATGACAATCATTTTGGAAGTCAACTACACGAAGGGCAAGGTATTTTATTGTTTACCATTATTTTTGTCGCGAGTTTAATACTTGTCTCTGCTTTTTGTGTGGCGATTTTAGAACGAAGATTAGAAGAACGTAGTTTACAGTTATTACAAGCCAATAAAGAGCTTGAAGACTTAGCACTTCAAGACAATCTGACTAAACTTCCAAACCGATTATTTCTCGTTGAATACACCGATGCTTTATTTTTAGATTATAAGGACATACAGTCTAAAATTGCTTTTATTTATATTGATCTAGACCGCTTTAAATCTGTTAACGACGCATTTGGTCATCATATCGGTGATGAGCTTTTGGTTAAACTCGCCCAGCGTTTATATCCGTTACTTAAGGATGGGCAAAGACTCACTCGTATTGGTGGAGATGAGTTTATTCTGATTCTGGAAGATTCTAATCGTAATGAAGCTGAAGAGATTGCCGAATTATTCTTACAAAAAATACAAGATGGTTTTCAAATCTCAGGTAAAGAAATTAATATTTCTGCCAGTATTGGCATCGTATTTTTCCCCGACCACGGGCAGAACTTACAAGATTTATTGATCAATGCTGACTCCGCCATGATGCAATCTAAAGAGCAGGGGCGTAATACTTTTAGTGTTTATAGCAGTTCATTAGACCAACAACACCAAAGTCGAAGTCAATCTAAACTCATCAATGATTTATATAAAGCAGTTGAAGAACAACAATTTATTCTATTTTATCAACCTAAATTCACTGCGGACTACCAAATTTGTGGGGTAGAAGCTTTAATCCGTTGGAAGCATCCAACCCTAGGCTTGTTAGCCCCGAGTATGTTTATTGATGGCGCTGAGCAAACGGGGCTGATTATTCGTATGGGCTATTGGGCCTTAGAGAAAGCATGTAAGCAAATTCAAGAATGGGAAGATAAAAAATATGCTTTTGGTCCCATCGCCGTAAATCTTTCAGCAGTACAATTTGAACATAAACATTTGATTGAAACTTTAGAAAAATTGATTCAAAAATACCATGTCAAAAATGGTAATTTAATTATTGAAATTACTGAATCTACAGCGATGCATCATATAGATGACAGTATTCAAACCTTTGAGAAATTAAGAAATTTAGGTATCCGACTGGCAATTGATGATTTTGGAACGGGGCATTCGAGTTTCTTGTATTTAAAAGATTTACCAGTAGATGAATTAAAAATAGATCGAGAATTTATCCGTAATTTGTGTGAAGGTTCAAAAGAACAAATCATTTTAGAAAGTATTATTCATTTTGCGATTCGTTTGGGTCTGGTGGTGACGGCAGAAGGCGTTGAAACTGAACAGCAAGCGCAGATTCTTAAACGTTTAGGTTGCCAGCAATTACAAGGTTATTTGTTAGGCATGCCGTTACCTGTAGACCGTTTGGAAACCAATTATAGTATGGTTAAAGCCATACCTTAGATATAAAAATATTCAGCCAGCTAAAGACCTAGCACGATCATTCAAACGAGGTTTAAGCTGAGCGTAATCGCGTTTTACTTAACCATCGCCACCGTATATTGAGATCTACGTTGATCTTTAAAACCATTTGCTTGTCGTCTGTATCGCTCATCCTCTTTCTGGAATTTTTGCGATGTCTGTGCGATCAAAGTGCTTAATGATATAGCAACAATCGTTAAAAACGACGCTAAATCTGATACAATATCGCCAATTTTTGAATTCCCATTTTCCAGTTCAAGTACATATTTATAAATGTGTACATAACTGTGTACATATTGTAGATTTTTTATGTTTAAAGATGAATTAGCGGCGCAAGTCGCTCAGCGACGTACCTTCGCTATTATTTCCCACCCCGATGCTGGTAAAACCACAATGACAGAAAAACTGTTGTTGTGGGGTAAAGCAATCCAAGTTGCAGGTATGGTTAAAAGTCGAAAGTCAGACCGTTCTGCGACATCTGACTGGATGGAAATGGAAAAAGAGCGTGGTATTTCGATTACCACCTCAGTCATGCAGTTCCCTTATAAAAATCATGTCATCAATTTACTTGATACACCAGGACATGAAGACTTTTCTGAAGATACTTATCGTACTTTAACTGCCGTTGACTCTGCATTGATGGTGATTGATGGTGCAAAAGGGGTCGAGGAACGGACCATCAAATTGATGGAAGTGTGTCGTATGCGCGATACCCCGATCATTTCTTTCGTCAACAAAATGGACCGTGAAATCCGTGAGCCATTAGAATTGCTTGATGAAATTGAAAACGTGCTTAAAATCCGTTGTGTGCCGATTACTTGGCCATTGGGTATGGGGCGAGACTTCGCTGGTGTATATAACATCATTGAAAATAAGCTTTATGTATATAAAGCGGGTTTTGGTTCGACCATTACAGATATTGAAATTCGTGATGGCTATGACTATCCAGACATTCGTGAAAAAGTCGGTGATCTGGCCTTTGCTTCATTTGAAGAATCTTTAGAATTGGTGCAAATGGCGAATGATCCGCTAGATCCAGCGGAATTTTTAGCAGGTCGTCAAACGCCAGTATTGTTTGGTACAGCGTTAGGTAACTTTGCGGTTGACCATGTATTAAATGCATTTATTCAGTGGGCACCACAACCAAAAGCGCATCCAACACATGAACGTACTGTTGAAGCAACGGAAGAAGGCTTCAGTGGATTTGTATTTAAAATCCAAGCCAATATGGACCCAAAACACCGTGACCGTATTGCCTTCATGCGTATCTGTTCAGGTAAGTATGAGAAAGGTTTAAAGATGAATCATGTGCGCATTGGTAAAGATGTGCGTATCAGCGATGCATTGACATTCCTTGCGGGTGAACGTGAGCAACTTGAAGAAGCTTGGCCTGGCGATATCATTGGTTTACATAACCACGGTACGATCCAGATTGGTGATACATTCACTTCAGGTGAAAAACTTCATTTTACGGGGATTCCACACTTTGCACCTGAAATGTTCCGCCGTGTACGCTTAAAAGATCCATTGAAATCTAAACAATTGCAAAAGGGTTTAAAAGAGCTTTCAGAAGAAGGTGCAACTCAGGTGTTTATGCCGCAAATCAACAATGACTTGATTGTTGGGGCTGTAGGTGTACTTCAGTTTGATGTGGTGGCGTATCGTTTGAAAGAAGAATACAAAGTAGATTGTATTTATGAGCCAGTGAACATCAACACAGTGCGTTGGGTTTCTTGTGATGATGAAAAGAAATTTAATGAATTTAAGAAAAAGGCACATGACCAACTTTCTGTCGATGGTGGTGGGCATTTAACTTATCTCGCACCAAGCCGAGTGAATCTACAATTAATGCAAGAGCGTTATCCGGATATTCAATTCCGTTCTACACGTGAGCATTAAGTTCAGCTAACTTATTGCAAAATGTAAAAACAGCTTCCTTGTGAAGCTGTTTTTGTATCAAAATACAATGCTTTTTGTCCAAAGGGATTTATGCAGTGCAATTTTCAAAAAAAATAATTTCAGTGCTTTGCTTAAGTACAATGGTTTTGTTTGCATGTGATTCTAAAAAAGATCAGGACAAAGATGGTTCTGTATTACAACCCAAACAAGAGGCCGCTGAAGTCTTACCTTATTTAAATATTCAAGAAACCAAAGCTGATTATGCCTTACCGTTTTGTGAAAAGAACAATTGCATTGAAATTGATATTCAAACCATTAAAACCCAAGACAATTGGTTAAATCAGTGGATTGCAAATAGTCAGTCCAGCGTGATTCAGGCACAGATTGATTTAAAACAGAATATGACCTTACAACAGGCCATTAATGCTTTTGTCAAAAAGTCAGATACTTGGCAAGAAGAATTCCCGAAAAATAAAGCCTTTGAACTGCATATGCAAACGCGTATGGCTTCACAACGCAATCAGTATGTTTTGTTGCAAGTTTCAGTCAATAGTTTACAAGCGGATGTCAGTATCAAAGAACGACAATACTTTTTTGTTGCTGACCGGAAATTGAAGAAAAGCTTAAGTATTTTAGATGTGATTGATGCCAAACATCAGAACCAACTGAATACTTGGGTCCAAGAAAAATATGCAGAATGGTTGGAAAAGCAAAATAGTGATGTGAAAAAAAATGCGCCTAAAAAGTTATATTGGGGGCAAGCCGATTGGTTCTTTGATGGTGAAGGTGTTGGCTTACATTATCGCGCCAATGAAATTGTCGAAGATGGTACCCAGTTGGATATTTATTTGAGCAAAGAACAGACGCAGAAAATACTCAAGCCTGAAGTGTATCAACGCATGTTCTAAGGTGTATTCTGATCATTCTGCCAATTTTAGCGGGATTCTAAAGCAGAGCGGTTAAGATCAGTTGCTCCTCGTTGAATTGACTCAGCAATCAATAAACTTGAGCCATGTATTGCAATAACGCTTCAATTTTCATACAAATTTTGATTGAGGATTTGTTTAGAGAAGAATAGGCTAATGTATATAGAGATTAAAAAATCTTGGCTTGATTCGTTGGATAGGTTTGTGAAATGTTAAATCAAAAAAGTACTTTAGCGCTTTCAATTCTGGTGATCACTTTAGGGTTAACTGCATGTCAAAAATCTGACTCGAAAAAAGCAGAACCAACAGTTGATCAAAGTGCTGCATCTCAAGTGCCTGATACATCAATGTTATTACAGGGCGATACAGAAAAAGTAAAATTGACACTGCCTGAGTGTAATGGCAATACATGCCCTGAGTTTTCTATAGAAAGACTAAAAAGTAATCAGGCTTTTGTTGATGAAACGATTGATCAAGCGATTCTTGATAATCTGGATAAAATGCTGGATATCGCGCAATTGAGTAAAGCAAAAAAAGATGCAGATCAGCAACAAACGGCTTCACAAGCTTCAGCAAGTGAGGTGCAAGCCAATAAAACCCCTGTTCAGCAATTGCAAGAGCGGGTGCAACCTTATGCAAATTCATTCCTTGAGATGGATAAAGAGCTTAAAACATTAGGGGCAAGTGGCCAGATCACGATTAGTTTAAGTCCTAAAATTTTAAACTCAGATAAACCTTTAGCGACGGTGGTATTAAATACCAGTAGTTATTTAGGCGGTGCACATGGGGCATCTGCGCAAACCTATTTTAACTTTGATTTGGTGAGTAAAAAACAAGTTGGCTTGGATCAAATCATTGAAGCCAATCAAAAAGCTAAATTTGAAAAATTGGCACATGATGCATTTAAAACTTGGGTTATCGATTCAAAACTTGCTGAAAGCGTCAATGAATATGAACAGGCGTGGAAGTTTACATTATCAGACAATTTCTATTTGGGTAAACAAGGTCTGATTTTACAATATGGTGAATATGATATAGGGCCTTATGTTGTTGGCTTACCGCGTTTGATGATTCCTTACGATCAGTTAAAAGGCGTGCTGAAAAGTCAATATTTCCCAGCGGAGATGCAAGTTGATCAGCCAAGCAGCTCTACACCTGTTGCAAGTGGTAAAGCGAAATCCTAATGCCTTGGCCTTTGTTTGATACACATACGCATTTTGATGTTGCTGATTTTGATCTGGATCGAGAACAATTGGCGTATCAAGCAAAAAAGGTGGGTGTAGAACATTTGATTTTGATTGGGTTTCTATATGAACGTTTTCAAGATTTGATTGACACTCAGCAATTTTTAAATCAGCTAAATAATGCGCCTCGTAGCCATCTTGCGCCGGGGTTGCATCCCTTTTATATCGAACAACACCGTCTAGAGCATTTAAATGCTTTGGAAAATATACTGAAAACTGAAGCTTGTATTGCGGTTGGTGAAATCGGCTTAGACACGTTTCTTAAACAGCATAAACAAGCTGAAATTTTTCAAAAACAACAAAATTTTTTTTCAGCCCAAATTGAACTTGCCCAACAATACGATAAACCCATTCTTCTACATATTCGTAAGTCACATGCTGACGTGCTTGCAATGTTGAAACAGCACCAGTTTAAACATGGTGGTATTGCACATGCTTTTAGTGGCGGGATAGAAGAAGCAAAAGCCTTTATTAAATTAGGCTTTAAACTGGGTGTCACAGGGCAAATCACCAATCCAAATGCCAAAAAACTGCATGCAGTTGTACAAGCTGTTGGTGCGCAACATTTAGTGCTAGAAACCGATTGCCCAGATATGACACCACTGTGTTGCCAGACGTCTGACCAGCAGCATACTCGTAATACACCAGTGAACTTGCCTTTTGTCTTGGCGGGTTTAGCTGAAAGTTTGGCAATGGATCAAGCAACGCTGGCAGGGATGTTGTGGAAAAATTCACATGAATGCTTACATATAGCGATGTAAATTTGAATAAAAATAACCAATCAACAACACCTAAAATAAATATTTGTCTTAGATTTAAAGAAGTACTCCAAGTAGCCAATAAGAAAGTTAACGCCAAGCTGGAGGTTCAACCAATGGCAAAATATGGTCATATCAATCGTTTAAATTCTCTACAAGACCTAACTGTAGGGGATACAAGATATAAAATTTTTAATTTGAAACAGGTTCAAGCGAGTTTAGGTGATATTTCAAAATTGCCTAAATCACTCAAAGTATTATTGGAAAATTTACTTAGATTTGAAGATGATCAAACCGTGAGGCAAAGCGATATTCAGGCGATTGTTGATTGGCAAAAGAATAAAACTTCAGATCAAGAAATCCAATATCGCCCTGCACGGGTCTTGATGCAAGATTTTACCGGTGTACCTGCTGTGGTAGATTTGGCTGCGATGCGTGCAGCTGTACAGAAAGCCAATAAAGATCCCAATTTAATTAACCCTTTATCTCCAGTGGATTTGGTCATTGACCACTCTGTGATGGTGGATCACTTTGGGACAGATCATGCCTTCGATGAGAACGTCGAAATTGAGATGCAACGTAATGGAGAACGTTATCAATTCCTCCGTTGGGGGCAGTCTTCTTTTGATAATTTTAGTGTGGTACCGCCCGGAACAGGGATTTGCCATCAAGTTAATTTAGAATACCTAGCTCAAGCAGTGTGGCTGGGTGAAAGTGATGGCGAGGTATTTGCCTTTCCCGATACCTTAGTCGGTACAGATTCACACACCACAATGATCAATGGTTTAGGTGTATTAGGTTGGGGTGTGGGGGGAATTGAAGCCGAAGCGGCCATGCTTGGGCAACCGATTTCAATGCTGATTCCAGAAGTGATTGGTTTTAAATTGACAGGGAAATTGCGTGAAGGGATTACCGCAACGGATTTGGTTTTAACCATTACTCAGATGCTACGTAAAAAAGGCGTGGTGGGTAAATTTGTTGAATTTTATGGTGATGGGTTGGCATTTTTACCGCTTGCAGACCGAGCAACCATTGCCAATATGGCACCCGAATATGGTGCAACATGCGGCTTTTTCCCGATTGATGAAATCACTCTAGGCTATATGCGTTTAACGGGTCGTAAAGAAGACCGTATTGCATTGGTTGAGGCTTATTGTAAAGAACAAGGTCTATGGCGTCATACCGGGGATGAACCTGTATTTACCGATGTGCTTGCTTTGGATATGGGAACCGTTGAAGCAAGTGTTGCTGGCCCGAAACGTCCGCAAGATCGAGTGGCATTGCCTGATATTCCACAAACTTTTAGTGCCTTAATGGCGCTAGATCTTAAGCCAGCTAAAGGTGAAGAAAAAGAACGTTTAGCCAATGAAGGTGGTGCGGGTACAGCAATTGATTCAAAACAGTCTGCTTTACAAAATGAAGAGCCGCATTGTGTGATTGACGGTAAGCGCTACCCATTGACAGATGGTGATGTGGTGATTTCTGCGATTACTTCATGTACCAATACCTCTAATCCAAGTGTGATGTTGGCTGCGGGTTTGTTGGCAAAGAAAGCCATCGAAAAAGGCATTCAACGTAAGCCATGGGTGAAAAGCTCTCTAGCACCAGGCTCTAAAGTGGTAACCGATTATTTAGAAGCAGCAGGGCTATTACCTTATTTGGACCAGTTGGGCTATAACCTCGTTGGTTATGGCTGTACCACATGTATTGGTAATTCTGGACCTTTACCTAAACCGATTGAAGACGCTATTCAGTGCCATGACTTGAATGTTGCATCGGTACTTTCAGGCAACCGAAACTTTGAAGGGCGGGTACATCCACTGGTAAAAACCAATTGGCTTGCATCACCGCCTTTGGTGGTTGCGTTTGGTTTATTGGGTACCATTCGTAGTGACATTACCAGCACAGCATTAGGGCACGATCAACAAGGTCAACCAGTATATCTCAAAGACATTTGGCCGAGTCAAATCGAGATTGATGAGGTGCTGCAAAAAGTTAATACAGCGATGTTCCATAAAGAATATGCGGCAGTTTTTGATGGTGATGAAAAATGGCAAGCAATTCAAATCCCTGATTCTGAAACCTATGAATGGGATGAAAACTCAACGTATATTCGTCATCCTCCATTCTTTGACGGTATTGATCAACCCGCGAAACCAATTAAAGATATTCTCAATGCAAATATCTTGGCCGTTCTTGGTGACTCAGTCACAACAGATCATATTTCTCCAGCGGGGAATATCAAGAAAGACAGTCCAGCAGGTCGTTATCTAGAAGCACAAGGTGTCGATCAAAAGGACTTTAACTCTTATGGATCTCGTCGTGGTAATCATGAAGTGATGATGCGAGGTACCTTTGCCAATATTCGTATTAAGAATGAAATGCTCAATGGCGAAGAGGGTGGCAATACCCTCTATATCCCGACAGATGAGAAGTTAGCCATTTACGATGCTGCGATGAAGTATCAGCAAGATGGTACGCCATTGGTCATCATTGCAGGTAAGGAATATGGTACAGGCTCATCACGTGACTGGGCGGCGAAAGGCACCAATCTTTTAGGAGTAAAAGCGGTGATTACTGAAAGCTTTGAACGAATCCATCGTTCAAATCTGGTTGGTATGGGGGTTTTACCTTTGCAATTTGTAGATGGTCAAACCCGTCAATCACTCAACTTAACTGGGCATGAGCAACTTTCGATTTATGGACTTTCTGATGACATACAACCACATGAAAGTTTAGATGTGGAGGTTAAACGTGTCGATGGTTCAATAGATCGTTTCAAAGTGTTATGCCGTATTGATACTTTGAATGAAGTGGAATACTTTAAAGCAGGTGGTATCTTGCATTATGTACTGCGTAATTTAATCGCTTCATAGCCTAATCAATAAATCACGATATATTTCAGTTCTCCAAGCCCTGTATAAAATGCAGGGCTTTTTTTATTGTGTTGGAGCAAGACACACTGTCGATAAATGAGTAAAATAGCGAGGTATTTTTGAGTTGATACTAGACATGACTGAACTTTTCCAAAATGATGAATATGAGCGCCGTTTTGCAGGCGTAGCCAAAATTTATGGAGAAGAGACATTCAATCACTATGAAAAAAGTCATGTCATGGTGATCGGTATTGGTGGGGTCGGCTCATGGGCAGTCGAAGCCTTAGCACGTACAGGGATTGGTGAGTTAACACTGGTCGATATGGATTCAGTGGCTGCTTCAAATATCAACCGACAATTGCCTGCAATGACCTCTACTTTAGGTCATGAGAAAATTGAAGTCATGGCGGAACGTTGCCGTTCAATTAATCCTCGGATCAAGATCAATTTGATTGATGATTATCTCAGCCCTGACAATGTGAAAGAAATTTTAGAAAATGTTCCCGATATTATTCTAGATTGCATCGATGACGTTAAAGCAAAATTTGCACTTATGTTACATTGTCGTTTTAATAAAATTCCTTTGATTATTTCGGGTGGGGCTGGTGGTAAGCTTGATCCTCTAAAAATTCGTGTTGCTGATTTATCTAAAACAGAACAAGATCCGATGCTTGCAAAATTACGGAGTCAGTTGCGCGCCAAAGGCATTTGTAAGAAACCAAAAGAAAAATTTGGCATTACTTGTGTGTATTCAATTGATAATCCTTTTTCCAGCGCTGATGTATGTGCGAGTGCAGGCTTGCGCTGTGGTGGATATGGCTCGGCTGTGGTGGTGACTTCTAGTTTTGCGATGGTCGCCGTTGCAGAAGTGTTGAAAAAGTTAGATCGGATCAAATAAGCGCTTGGTATTTTTAAGTAAAAGTTTAGATGCATTTAAAAATCATAAAAATTCAGTTAAATTAATCTGAAATAAACGTAATAACAGAGAACAATCAAAATGAGTTTTTTCAAAAAGTTATTTGGAAAGAAAGAACAACAAATACAAATCAATCGAAACCGCTATGCTGAATTTTGGCAATGGTTTGAGCAGCATCAACAGGATTTCCATCGTATTGTGGATGAGTTAAATCAAGATACCATTCAGGCAGATTTCTTTGATAAATTATCGCCTGAATTGGCCAAAGTTCATGGTGGAATTTTTTTCCTTACCGGGATGCTTGACCCACAAACAGCTGAATTGATTTTAACGCCAGATGGTGTTGTGGCGAACATTGTGTTTGTCGAGGAATTGGTGGCAGCAGCCCCTGAAATTCCCGGCTGGAAATTTACCGCACTTAAACCCGCAAGTGATATTGAGCAAACCAGTATTGGTATGCATGGTCATGAGTTTAGTCAAAAAACGCTATCATTTTATTTAAAAGACCATGAAGAATATCCAGATGAAACTGATCTGGTGGTTGTGCATGATCAATATAATGAAGCTCAAAAAGCTGAATTCTTACAAGCAGTTTATATCTTTTTGGATAATTATTTGGGTGAATATGATTCGATCACAAAGCTAGATCAAGTTTCGCTACAATTCAGACAAGATGCTGAAAAAGAATTAATGCCTATCGATCGTTTAAAGAATATTTTAATTTTAAAGAACAGTGAAATTTCTCGCTTAGACAAAATAACCCGTTCAAGTACTGATGAAGATGAATATATCAGTTTGGAGGGGGAGACCAATGAAGGTTTGCCTTTGGTGGCGATCTTAAACAGTACACTTTTAACATGGGATCAAAAGGCTTCTCATCCGTGGATACTGCTGGTAGAAATACCTTATGCTGGCCAGAATTCAAGTGGTATGCCGTCTGCAACAGATTATGAGTTGCTTAACGCGATTGAAGAAGAATTATTAGATGAGCTCAAGGATTTTGAGGGGTATTTAAATATTGGACGAGAAACCGGTAATAACTTAAGAACCATGTATTTTGCTTGTAAAGAGTTTAGAAAACCCGCCAAAGTTATAGATCAGGTGGTTGAAAAATATCAGAACAATTTTGAAATCGATGTCAGCCTATTTAAAGATAAATATTGGCGTTGTTTAAATAAGTTTGGTCGTTAACTATGCTGAAAAGTCGCTTGAAATGCGCTATAGCATTCAGACCATAAACATGGACAGCTTAGAGAATGAAGCGGCTTTTTAATCGACCTATCCCCGATCTTAAAATAAGCATATTGGCGATCCTACTGATTGGCGGAATTGCATATTATCTTTATTCAACGGTTCGTCATTTTCAGGCGGTCAACCAATTGGATGAAGCTAAAACAATAATGCGTGATATACAGAACTTGCTGGGTTGGTCAATCCTTCAACCTCAAGCGGATGCAATTCAAGTCTGTAATTTGCAAAATATCCAACAGATCAGCAAACAAGAAGAGTTTCAAAAGATCAAGCAACTGCTGGGCTGGGAGGTCAATATTCAACAACACAGCAAATATGTTGAAAGTATAAAAGTATATGCTGCGCCTGATTTACACGGCTGTATTATACGTGCTCATTTTCGAAAAGACGCCTTTGTGAGTGATGAGCTTGCTGGTAAGTATATTACTTACCAATATGATTTTAAAAAAAGCACCACAACATGCGTCACCAATATAAAAAAGTATGCTTTAGTGAAATCTTGCACGCGTTTGTAAAAAACATACTTTATCTGTTCCACTTAATCAGTCCTGTAAATAAATAAACTCAGGCTGTTGGGGCGATTTACCTGTTTGTTTTGCGATAAAACCATCATAAAGATTGAGTAAAACAACAGCGCAAATAATACAAATAAAAACCAGTAATTGTTTGGATATGCTCATACTATTTCTCTCTGATCTAAGTCGCTTTAAGTAAAGTCTAGTGAAATCAAACAATCTAATCTAATATAGAAAAAAGCAGGATTGATCTAATTTTGAGATGAATATGGCGACATTCAAACAATTTAATTATTTGATTAGAATCGTAGAGGAAGGTGGTTTTATTGCAGCTTCTGAAAAGCTGTTTATTGCCCAATCAGCTTTAAGTCGTCAAATCAAGCTTTTAGAGGATGAAGTAGGATTTGAAATTTTTGACCGCAGTGATAAAAAAATAAAACTCACTCAAGCAGGGCAGTTCTTTTATGCTCAAATTAAAAATAATTTACTGAACTTAGATCATATTATTGAAAATGCTAAAGATATTGCAAATGGACAAAATCGACTCATTAAAATTGCACACTCAAGTAGCATTAGCATGAGCTTAGAAAAAGTCAAAGTATTTGATCAAACCGCAAAGCATCTCAATGTTAATTTCGAGATCAACACCTTGTCATCTGAAGACCAAATTCTTGCACTGATGAAAGGAAATATTGATGTTGGTTTTATTCGCCCACCTGTTTTAAATCGCTTAGATGAGTTATATGCAACGACACTCTACCCTGAGCCCTTATACGTTGCACTTCATCAAAATCATATACTCGCTTCAGAACGCAGTATTAAAATCCAACAGTTAAAGCATGAAAATTTTGTTTCTACACCACATGCGGAACGGGGCGGATTAAGTTACTTGGTTGCAAACCTTTGCCTAAGTGCTGGTTTTTCTCCAAAGAAAGCGGCGGTTCAGTCCCGTAAAGTTTCACAATTACAATTAGTGGCTGCTGAAATTGGAATTTGTATTGTTCCTGAAGAATTTAGGCATATTCTGCCTAAACAGGTACGACTGATTGCTTTGGATGCTGAAAATGCATGGTCTGATGTTGTGATGGTCTGGAGTAAAAATGCAGATGGTATCATTCAGCGATGTACTGAATACATGATCAAACAGTTTCAACGATGATCTTTAAAGACCATCGTTTGATTGAAAAGATAGCTGTGGATTAAGACTGTATTGAATCGTAGAAATTTTCAGTCGTGATCAGACAGACTGTTCACGTATATAATCTTCTGTACGCTTCATGGCTTCTTTAATATTGATAATGGCATTTTCAACATCTGCAAATGTTTTGGCATTACCGCCACTTAAAGCCTGACGCCATTTACGAGCACCGGGAAGATTTTGGAATAAGCCTAAAATATGGCGTGTAATAATCGATAGAGGTGCGCCTTCTTGCATACGTTTGGCAATATAAGGCAGCATTTGATCGATAATATCAAAGCGATCAGGTAAATCTAAATTCCAAAGTTGACCTAATTCTGCCAAGAGGTAAGGATTGTGATAAGCCTCACGACCAATCATGACCCCATCAACATGCTTTAAATGTGTTTGCGTTTCAGCAAAAGTCTTAACCCCACCATTGATCTCGATCAGCAAATCAGGACGCTCTTGTTTTAAACGATACACATCTTCGTAGCGTAGTGGTGGAACATCGCGGTTTTCTTTTGGTGATAAGCCTTGAAGCAGAGCAATACGGGCATGTACGATAAAATTATCACACCCAGTTTTCGCAACGGTATCGACAAAATGGAGCATCTCTTCATAAGATTGCATGTCATCTATACCGATACGGTGTTTTACAGTAACTGGAATATCAACTGCATTACGCATTTCAGCAATACATTCTGCAACCAAGTCAGGCTCTGCCATTAAGCAGGCACCAATCTTATTGTTTTGTACGCGGTCACTTGGACAGCCCACATTTAAATTGATTTCGTCATAACCCCAGTCTTGAGCCATTTTGCTACAAGTTGCAAGATCTTTCGGATTTGAACCACCGAGCTGTAGAACAATTGGATGTTCTTCATGGTTATAGTCCAAATGACGATTTGCTCCACCGTAGATGATGGCACCTGTAGTGACCATTTCTGTATAGAGGATAATATTGGGGTTAAACAAACGTGCAAAGAAACGATAGTCACGAGTTGTCCAATCCATCATGGGTGCAACACTGATGCGAGGTTCTTTAGTGTTATCAATGGTTTTTTCAGTAATCATATTAAAAAACATACCTTTACAGTGTTGCTGATTTTGATCTATTTCGATTTTTTACGCCTCATTTAGCACTATTATTTTTGATATTTACGCCAAATTACGCCATTATAGCCTTAAGAAAACAATAAGGCGTAAATCATGGGGACAATTTCACAGCGTAAATTAGCCGATGGAACCATACGCTTTCGGGCCGAAATTAGAATAAGCCGTAAAGGGTTTGCAAATTTCAAGGAAAGTAAGACGTTTAGTTCTATGCGACTCGCTCAAAAATGGCTTGCAATGCGTGAAGAGGAAGTCGAAGAAAATCCAGATATTTTATTAGGTAGATCGGATGTGACGAATATCACTTTAGCCAATGCCATAGACAAATATCTTGATGAAGTTGGCAGTGAATATGGTCGTACTAAAACCTATTGTCTTCGCCTAATTCAGAAATTTCCAATAGCGCAATATATTATCACAAAAATTAAGCCAGCCGATATTTCAGAACATGTCGCTTTGCGTAAGGCTGGATATGCTAAATTAGATTTAAAGCCGATAGCGACAAGTACGTTGCAACATGAGTTATTGCATATTCGTGGCGTATTGTCTCATGCTTCAGTCATGTGGGATGTAAATGTTGATTTGGCAGGATTTGATAAAGCAACAGCACAATTGCGAAAGACTCGACAAATATCTTCTAGTGGTAAACGTGATCGCTTGCCGACAACGGCAGAGTTAAAAAAACTGACAGAATACTTTTATCGAAAATGGCAAAAGCCTGTTTACAGCTATCCCATGCATTTGATTATGTGGTTTGCAATATTTTCATGTCGTCGTGAGTCAGAAATTACTGAAATGTTATTGGCTGATTATGACGAGGATAATGAAGTGTGGAAAGTACGGGATTTAAAAAATCCGAATGGCTCAAAGGGTAATCATAAAGAATTTAATGTATTAGAACCTTGCCGAAAAATGATTGAACTTTTACAGGTGAAGAGTACGCGAAAACGTATGTTGAATCGAGGATATGACAAGGATTTGCTCATTCCTCTAAGTCCTAAAACGATTGGAGGTGAATTTAGAAATGCTTGTAAAATCTTGGGAATTGATGATTTACGTTTTCATGATTTAAGGCATGAGGGTTGTACTCGTCTTGCTGAGCAAGGTTTTACAATTCCTCAAATTCAGCAAGTGAGTCTACATGATTCATGGGGGAGTCTGGAAAGATATGTGTCAGTGAAAAAAAGGAAAAAGACAATAGAGTTGGATGAAGTGTTACCCTTCATTGGTGAAGAGTAACATGGTCTTGATTAGCATATTTATATTGTAGATCTAGGACGCGAGCTAGATCTTTGACATGGACAAAGTACGGAGCTTTTTGGCTATTATCTAGTCGGAAGCAAGAAAATGGAAAATCTTGATTTCTTGCTTTTTCTAACATTTTTACTTTACTGAGATGAGGGTAGTAATCCTTGACTACATCCTCTAGTTTAACTGTTGTGCTGCGGTAGCGCATAAATAAGTAATCAGATGTGGAGAGTTGTAGAGCAGCGCCATTCATGATTTTATTCCTATCATTTTGGTTGATGTGCTCACTGTAAATTTAATGGAATTTAAAAAGTAGAGTGATGCTTAATTAGTAAATAATTAGCGTATCATGCTATTTAATACATTGTTATTTAAGGGGATTTGAAGTAGTGAATTTAGACATCATTTCTGATTTGAATGATTTAGAGCAAGAAATACTTTTCACATTTAAGTATTGGTATGACTGTGATTTTGAGGCTGATATTACGCATCCCTCATATCTATTAGCTAGAGATAAAATCATACTGAGAATGCAACAAAATGATTTCTTAAAGAACCCACTTAGAGTGACAGTACTTCCACAGTTTTCAAATGATCCTAGTTTTAAACCAAATCAAATATATGATTTTTTTATAAAAATAGATTTACTAAGAAGTGAAAGAAGTAATTTATCTTCAAGAACTTGTAAACAACGGTTCTCCGAAATTTTAATGGGATATGTAGATACAATGGGGGCTTACTATTATTGTTATAACATTGGATTAGCTAGAAAAGTAAGTGCGATTCGTGCAGTTAAGGCGCGCTATGATAAAAAATTATTACCTAGGCGTGAAATTTTATACAGTGTTTTACGTGAGCAATGTGCTTTAAATGGGTGTAAGTGGAAGAGCTTGAATCAGGCTGTAACTTCAATAATTCCGACATTGATAAAAGAATTCGAAAAATTTGATGTTGATTGGGTGAAAGCCTTAATTAAGGAAAAAGAAGAAGAGTTAGGAGAGGTAATGAGTGATGGGTATAAGCATCGTAAAGTATTATCCGACAAAAAGGCTAGGCAAGTAAAAGAATTACAAAAAGAAATTGAAAATCTAACAAGCATTCTAAATTCGAAAAACCCCTCCGCTGCATTAAAGAGTTTTGGCTACAATATGCCATACAACAATACTGACTACATGGAGGAAACAATTATCCACGAGTTAAGAAAAAATCACGATTTACTGAAAGAAATTTTAATCCCAAAAAATGAAAGTTAAATAAGAGAAAATCACATTTTTACTTTTACACCCAATTATTCCCTCATATGAATCAGGGTAGAGCGACACTTATTACAGGACTCTCTTTATTGGATCGCTATTAGATTCTACAGTTCTAACTCCTCCGCATAAAGTTCACTGAGCTCACCTTGTGTTTTTAAAAGTATTGCCAGCAAAAGTAGCCTATTTTGACCTAACAGGGCTAAGAGGATTTTTGCCCTAAAAAAACTTCAATCGACATTTAAAAATTGAACAGTTGTGTTTGATTTCTGGGGTAATGGCCTCTTTGATTATTTGAATAATTGCTATAAATATTATGATTTTTGATTTATAAAATATGATTATTATGATAAAAAGTACTGAATAACATTTCAATGAAAATTTTATAAGTACTGCATCTAGAAGGTTTTAATGAATATAACTCCAACTTTATCTAAAATTTCAAAAGAAGAAATGTATATTTTATTTAGGGCTCGATATAGAAAGACTTATGATGGAGCCAAGCAAAAGGGGGTGGATCAGAATATTCTCATTTTTAGGGAATCAATAGATGTCATTCAGTTCTATGATCGTTGGCTGCTAAATATCAAGAATGATGAGGTGATGAGTAAAAGAAGATTCGAAAAAATGGATTTTAAGAGCAGAGAAAATTTCTTAAAAAATGTTGGTTCTTTGCAATATGCATCTGGATTATTGCCTGAGTGGCATGGATTGGAGATACCCGCATTTAGAAAATTTGTACAATATTTGATGGAACCAGAAGTGCAAGGCGGGTGGGGAAATCAGACAAATATTGTTATGTGGTTTAATCAGTTTTTTCAACAAAATAAATTTTGTATGAACAGCCCTCAGGATTTTAGTTCTATTCCTCGTGAGCAATTGGCACAGGTTTATTTTGAAATATCTGAATATTTAAACCCAAAAATGAAAACTGATGAAACAGTTAAACAAACATTTGCCTTGTCGGATGAAGAAGAGAGCTATTTTCAGTATTTCAAAGACACATTAGATCGAAATGGGCAAGTGTACGTCATGTGTTTGGACATTAATCTGTATGCACCTTCCGATGATTGTTCAAACAGTTACACCAGCTTATTCAAAGTACTAAAAGGTAAAATTGATGCTATACGCCAGTTGATAGCTCAAACTGAGAATTTACAAAGTTATTTATTAAAATTAGAACCGATGCAGGAAGCTGGTCTAAATTTGCATTGTATATTGATGTTTAATTGTAAACATTTGAACTTCTCAGAAGATGGGATTATTGCTCAATTAGATAAGAAAATGAAACAGGAGGCTGGTCTGTCTGCCGAAAGTTACGACCTAAAGAATTGGAATAAGCATCTTCGAGATTATCATCATAGCAATGCCGTGGGTTTAATAAAGAAGGGTAAGGGCAATGAGCTTTCACTTTATTATTGTTGGTACTGGGTTTACAGCTATTTTTTTTCTGTAGACCAAGTCATAAGCCTGAACATAGACGGCTATAATAGTAACGATGATATTTTTAAGGCTCACTCAAATAAGTCTTTAATGCCTCAAGGGGCATTACTGCAAAAGGATATAACAAAACAGATCACATTTGATGAGCTTTTAACACTTTCTAAGTGCAATAAAAGCTACGATTGCCAGCACCTCCCTCAAATAGCTCAAAATTATCTCGATAAAGTTGCATTGATGGATTTACGTTCTGTTTTACCTCCTCCTATCAGTCACAAGGATAAGATTCCACGCAGTAGCTTACTTTATTTGATGGAGCTGTTCTGTGAGACGTTGAAAACGGTTCCAGCAAAACTATTCAATGTGGTAATAACGCCAGCCACGTCTAATAAGAATCGTTCTCCTAAATTTTATAGCGATAGCATGACGCGTTTAGGGCGTATTTGGTTTGGTCTTTTCAAACACTTAAACGGTGTGGATTATCCTTTTATTCAAATAGAAATGCTTGGTTTCGAATCACAAAATGTAATCGATTTTAGGAGCTTCTTTTCTTCCAAGGCGAGTGAGTTATTGGATTTATGTAATCACACAATAGGCCCTGAAACAATTCAAAAGTATGAAGAGATATTAAGAGGTTTTAAAGCAAGTCTGAATGTGAATACTTATAACAAGCAACTTAAAGAATTAGATAAGTCATTTGAAAAGTTGTCAAAATATGGTGATTACCTTTTAGAAAAGGACATACTGGTTCATCGATTGCATCTTAAATTTGGTCGTCTGCATGGTGGTAATTTTAGCAAAAAAGAGCAATCGGCAATTTTAACAGAGTTCCTTCGGGTAGGGCGCTCAACTCAACCTTTACGTTGGTTAAGAGGGTATATACTGCGTTGGGATGAAAAAGGATTTGTAGTTGGGCAAGACAAAACGTTGTATGCAGACCTAACCTTGATTTTTAATTATGACTCAGAGTTACAGTCTATTGATATATATCAAAGTTTAGATTCATTTTTGAAAAGGTTTATTGACCAGCGCAATGAAAAATATCGAAATTCAGAGGATTTATCTCATAGTGGTTCTCTTGCTTTTATAAAAGCAGAGTTTACTTACCTTCTAGATCCCCAAGTTATTTGGGATGGAGTGATCGAACTTTCGTCAAAACCCTTAAAAATTGAGACTATAGACAAAGTGACTAGGGGAGCTTTTAAAGAAAAGTATTTGCCATATATTTGTTACAAGAGTTTATTTAGCCCAATTCAAGGTTGGGTGCCTAAAGAAAAAAGGCTAACACCAGGGCAAAAACCTAAATCAAAGCATGTGCTTGTCAAGAAAAATGACGATGAACAATCATGATTGTTTGCGTGTTTTTTCATTGAAAGCGTTGAATAACTTTAGCTCTGCTGAAAATGATCAATTTTCTATCATTCCCTAGGGTAAATTGATTGAAATGTTTCTATATTTCAATGAATCTTAGGGCATTTTTTTCTCTGAAAAGCTGTAGTAGATATTATATATATGAATTATATAACTAAAGATTAAGAATTAAAAAATACTCAAACACCTGATCTGATGAGCATATTACGGAATTACTCATCATGAATATTCATCAACACACTCTCCATGAACCAAGACTGCTGATTGAAATTGAATCCTTTACCAAGAGGATTATCAACGATGGTTTGAAGAGAGAAGACCTACCTGAACTGGTTATATTGCTAAATGCCTTTGAACAGATCTATTCCTGTAATCATGTGTATGCAGACTACGTTAGTTTATTTGAGTTCTTAGCTAGCTATGAGTTTTATGGCTTTAAGCAAATGCAAGATGGTCAATACACCTATGCATCTCTTTTAGAGATAAGGGATGAATCGATACAACATTTCAGTATGCAGTTTCAGGTACATAAACCCAAAGTGCTTAGTGATCTTCGTCAGTATAAGTTTGGTGTTAAGAGGAGATTAGGAAAACTTCGAACAGCGGTAGAGAGATTATTCCATCGTTATAGCCGTAATCTTATTGTCAGGGTGGATTTGAAGTATCACGTGGATAAACAGCATATGGTTGATATTGAAATGTTTAATCTACATGTTCAAATGCTTCGTAACCGTATGGCAAATAAGCATACGTGTTTTAAAAACCTGAAACTGAATGCTTGGTGTTTAGAGCAGGCTCCGCTAGGAAGTTATCATGTTCATTTGTTTTTGATCTATGATGGTTCTGCATCTACGTATGACTGCAAATTAGCTCGATGGGTGGGTAGGGTATGGATGGATGAAATCACGGAAGGGCTTGGTTATTATTGGAATTGTCATACGTGTAAACATGCGGATGATGACTTGGAAGACAGTCACACGATACTAGCTAATACAGACAGCATTCAGCAAAAGGAAAGTTATAAGTATCTAAATGGTTTGGGTATGATTAAACGTGAAGACTCAAGAGGATTAGAAAGACTTAAGTCTGTGTATGGCTATTTAGCTCGTATGACTGTTGAAAAGATTGAGCAACGGCTTAGAGTCCGTGTGAAAGGTATGAGGGCTTTTGGCTGTTCTTCGTGTTGATTGAGCAAAAGGTTATATCTCTCAATACACTAGGATAGGGTTATATATTATTAGCTAAAAAAGCTATTTGGGACTTTTAAGGAATTGAGTCATACTCGGCTTAATTCCTATAGGTAAAATTTGGGTATTATACTTGAGCATATATTTACATTTCGTATAAAAGTTTTATGTTAAATAAAAAGACATCTTAGAATGCATCTGTTCAATAAACAGCTAAGGTCTTCGATAAATAAAGCGAAGACCTTAATGATGAATTGAGTATATTTTCTAATAGAATCAATGTTTATAAAGAGGAAAATAAAGATCCAGGTTGTACTACATTCAAAGATTGATCGAGAAGAGCTTCTAAGAATTGCTGAGGAGCAAGCCTTTCATAAATAGATAGAAATTCTTCTGTTAATGTTAAATAATTTTCATGCTTTCCAGATACTACTTCTAACCAAATACTAGGTCGGTATCTTACTAAGATTGATAAAGCATATAAAATTACTACGGTTATACATCGATATTCATTAACAGATCCAAAAATTGGAAGTATATAACTAGTCGCAGTAAAAGGACTTCTATGTTGCTTAATTACGCTATGCCAATTTTGATTTTCTGAATGTCTTATAAGTGCTTTGAAATGTAGACCGGGACTGTCTGATTCAATATATTCTATTTGTTCTAAGGGTAAATCTAATCTTTCTAAATCCTCAATAGTTTTACTACCTGACCTATCTCGTATATGTATATATGTTGAATCTTTGGTTTTACCAAAGCTATTATTTATAGCAATATCATAGTTAAAATTAAGCCAATTTGTGGGAGTGCTAGAAACCATTCCTAATAAGTCTTCTAATTCAGGGATATGTGAAAACAACTCTATGAGAGTTATTAGATATGGACTAGATAAGTCTATGTCTGATGGTTTCTTGGGCTTTGCTTGCGGAAATTTAGAGATATCATGCCCCAAAATAGCTAACCAGTTTTTAAAAAACCCACTATATAAAATTCCTACAATGAATCCTTCAAAAGCATTATCTTCTATACTATCCTGTGTATGTAATCCATGACCAAATTTAGTCATATTTTCTACTTCTTGTAGCGATTTTGAGCCATTAGGAGATGCTAACATTTCTGCTGATGCAAAGGCTATGGCGCCATAATAAAGGCTGATAATCCTTTGATTTGATTTCTGATTTTTTGCATTCTCAAAATAATCACAACCATTCTTAACACAAAAGGCAAGGCCTATTGCTTTAGCTTTAATACATTCCATTTCCAAAGGAAGATTTTCTTTTTCATAGCGTTGAATAATCAGTTTCTCAGCTAGTCCTTTAGTTTTAAATTGGCGTATGCGGCTCCAAATTTGGTTTATTGGTTCCTCTGATTGAATAGTATTATTAAACTCTTTAGTAGTAATGATAGGCTTTTGTTGTCCACCTAATGATTTTTTACCATCAGATGCTTTTGTATTCCATGCGACTATGTGTGTTTGAATATTTTTTACTTCAATAACTTCTTTCGAGATCCCAAAAGCATAAGATTCTAGGTGGTAGAAACTACCATTTAAAACGATAAGATCAACTTCTTTATCTAACTTTTTATAGATTAAATTATCAGTAGCACAAGTATATAAAAAGCCTAATTTAAATTGAATATCTCCTTTGGTCATTTGAAGAACCAAATATTCACCGACAGGTTCTATTTGAAGAATTTCACAATTCCAAAGGTGCAGTTCAAATGGAGTAATAATTTTTGAGTGAGCATCTTTACCCAAAAGATCTAATCTTAGTTTTTTACCGTTATCCACAATGTTCCTTCACTCATAACTATTTGATTAATTATAACTCTTATCTAACCATCTTTTATTTAAATTTAGATTAATGCTTATCTTGTAAAAATTATAATTTTAAGTTTCGCTAAAATTAACATAATTGCAACTTTTGCTAAACATTATAAATTTTATAATAAATATCAATATTTTATATTAATTTTGTCTAGAGTTTAGTGAACTAGAACGACTTTTTCATGATTATTCACGTTTCACGTCTGATATTTAATTAATGTTCCACCATTTTTGTAAGCAGAACAAAATTTAGGAATTGAGTCATGCTACCTTGTAAGTGATCAATAAATATATAGAAATATAAAACAAGCTCTATTCCTAACCATCTGAATTGACTTAATTTGCCCTCACCATTATTCTTAGCATGCTGACCTACATTGTCAGTCGGTTTTGACAGACCGAAGATCCATGGCGGCTTATATATTTCTATAAGTCGTTAGAACCCTCGTGTCCCCCTTCTTTGCGGTAGGACGGGAGGGGGACGCTTTACGCGTGCTGGTTCCTTGGATCCCAGTCTGTCAACCCCTTCTCGTTCTGCCACCATAATCAATTGACAGTGATTCGGTAGAACTTCTTAATTCCAAGGAGTCCATCATGGTCATTCAAAACATTCCCTTACTGTACTGAATTCAATTTCAAACAACTGACTTTTCACCAAGCAGTTGATGGGATTTATTCGTCTCATTTTATTCATATTCGCACATCTTCCTGACTCGGGAGTATGCGTTGTCGTGTCTTAAATTTTGATTTCAATACAGAACAATACCAGAGGGGAGCTTTATGAGAATTCAAACATTCAGCATGCTTGCTGTATTCCTTTTACCTATTTTATCTGCCTGTTCATCTACGGATAGCAAAGACCGTAAAGCCTATATCGAACAATGCATGTACCCAAACGCTGCCATTAAAACCGCAGTGGAAAGTGAAGAAGCCTGTAGCTGTCGCTATGACAGTATTCGTGAACAATACGGCAAGCCGTTCTTTACTGTACCGATTAGCAGTGAAGAAGATCAACGTCGTCTGGACTTTGCCAGAGGTTATACCGTGGGTAAATGCAGAGGGTAGGAACATGCTAAATAAAAAATTACTTTTCATCATTGCTGTTGCTTTGCTTACAGGCTGTAGCTCCAAACAAGAAAAGGCCTGTCAGGAAGAAGCCAATGTGGCTGAAAGTGTGATGCAGGCTCGCTTGAGCTATGGCGGCTTTGCCGAAGCGACTTATATGCTTGCAGGCGATAACGATGAGCTGAGAGAACAACTCAGACCGATGATTCATGATGCCTTTGAATATAGTCGAGGTGGTACAGCGACCTTTGAAAAAACCAAACAAGTCTTTAAAGATAAATATTACCAACAATGCATGGACAGGCCAGCACCTTGATGTGAATGCCTAGCATATGGGGAATAGGGGGAAGAGATAAAATGAAAAAGATCATGATGTTGGCAACCATAGCCATGTTCACAGTCGGTTGTGAAAAACAACCAGAAGCAGCGCAAGCGCAGAATAACGCAGTGAAAACCGAAGCAGTCAAAGCAAAGGCTCAAACAGATCAACTGACTGAGAAAGAACTACAGGACTTGGAATCTTTAGAGAAATCACCGAGTGAAGAAACGGCAGCTACAGCAGGCTATTATCTCAGTAACCTAGAGGTGACGCCCATTGCGGAAATACGAGAATTTATTGCTAAAAGCTGGGAGGAGTGGGAAACCCTGAATAGACAAGAAGCCGAGAAGGACGCACAACAAACATCATCCGACCAAGGCGATGCATCCATGCAATATCGCATTGAAATCAAGAATCAGGTCTTTGGTGGGAAACATGAGGTTGAAACAGCCTATCTACATTTAATCTCATTGTCTGACAGCATTACACTGGATCGAGTGGTGGTGAACCGTGGTAACTGTAGAGCAGATTACCGTGATGGTGCCAATCCAATTCTGTACGGTAAATCCATGCGCTTCTTCTTAAATTGTGATCCACGGAATGTCAGAGAAGTGGTTGCAGTACTCAAGGATGGACGTGAAATTGTGATGACAGCTCAATAAGATCAGACAGTTTATAAATGCTATGAATTTGAGGGTTTTAAAGCGCATTGGAATAAATTTCACTTATATAACATAAAGATGAATCAATACACTGAATGCGTTTGTTGAGCCAATTACATAAGGCTTAATAAGCACATTCACAAGACAAATCTGAATCAGGCTGCTGGACTTCATTCCAATCAAGGGATGGGGTTCAGCAGCCTTTTTTGTTTATAAGGAAACAATCACATGGCACATCAACTTGAACAAATGGCGTATGTAGGCGAAACCCCTTGGCATGGCTTAGGGAATCAACTGACCCAAAATCAACCGATTGAAGTCTGGGCACAACAAGCAGGCATGGATTGGCGCATTGAATCTTCCAATGTTAGCTATATGGCACAAAATGAACGAGGGCAAAGCATCATCATGCCCTATGAAGAACAGCGAGTGCTTTATCGTTCAGATACCCATGCACCCTTGTCTGTGGTTAGCCAACGCTATCAGGAAGTGCAACCCAAAGAAATTCTACACTTCTACAAAGACCTGACTGAACAATCAGGTTTTGAATTAGAAACCGCTGGGGTACTCAAAGGTGGAAAGAAATTCTGGGCATTGGCACGAACAGGACAGACTTCAGCACTCAAAGGTAAAGATGTCAGCAATGGTTATATTCTCTTAGCCACCGCTTGTGACGGAACCCTAGCCACCACCGCACAATTCACCAGTATTCGCGTGGTGTGTAATAACACCTTAGCCATTGCTTTAAAAGGACAAAACTCCAGTGCAGGTGTGGTTAAAGTCCCCCACAGCACCAAATTCGATGCTGAGAAGATTAAACAACAACTGGGTATTTCAGTCCGTGCATGGGATGAACATATGTATGAAATGAAACAACTGAGTCAGCGTAAAGTCACGCAGACTGAAGCTGCTGCTTATTTCGATGCGGTGTTTAATAACACCAGCCTCACACCTACAGAACAGGATGACGGCATTATTCAGTTCTATCGTAATGTTGCCAATCAGGCTGAGACCACAAAAACCGAACCCAATGGACGTGCGATGTCTAAAGTCATGACCATGTTTAATGGACATGGACGAGGGGCTGAACTCAGTTCAGCTAAAGACACCGCCTATGGCTTATTGTGCTCGATTACAGAGTTCTGCGATCACGAGCGTCGTGCCATGAGCCAAGATCATCGACTTGATTCTGCTTGGTTTGGTGCAGGGGCAGGCTTAAAACAACGTGGATTGGAACAGGCTCTAAGGATGATTGCTTAAGTTTGCTTTAAGCTTTTGAGATTAAATTAAAAATTGTCAATCAAGCAAAGTTTATGTTGCACCACCTCCAGAGCATAAACCCTTTATAGCCACATCACACGATGTGGCTTTTTTTATGCCTGCTATTTTTAATCCATCCAATTGTTCAACTCCAGCTTATTCACAACAGCAAGCCACATCTTTGAATGTGGCTTTTTTATGCCCGAAATTTACAAAATAGGAAATGATCATGAATACAGCACTAAACACACCTCTGAAAGTAACACCGAATCCAATGGTCAATATTCATACCCATCGTCCCAAGCTGTTTACCGCTAAACGCTTTGTGGATACCAAGAAACTCAGCCAAGCCGAATGGTTAGCAGTACGTCGACAAGGCATCGGTAGCAGTGATTGCGCCGCAGCCTGTGGACTCAATCCCTATATGTCGATGCTGGAACTGTGGATGATTAAAACAGGTCGAATCAAACAATCCATCGAAGATGAAAGCGAAGGGCATGCACCTTTGTATTGGGGCAAACGGCTTGAACCCTTGGTCGCTGAATACTACAGCATGCACACCAACTACAAAGTCCGTAGAGTCAACGCAGTGCTACAACATCCCGAAGCTGATAAACATTTCATGCTCGCCAACTTGGATTACTCGGTGACAGGTGATGCAGATGTGCAAATATTGGAATGTAAAACTGCAGGGGAATATGGGGCCAAGCTGTGGCGAGACGGTGTGCCTTTATACGTGCTGTGTCAGGTACAACATCAATTGGCAGTGACAGGTAAGAAAGCAGCCCATATTTGCGTACTGATTTGTGGACATGAAACCCGAATCTTTAAAGTGACCCGTTCTGAATCGGTGATTCAACACATCATCGATGCGGAGCGTTACTTCTGGGAATGTGTGGAAAAGGATACCCCACCTGAAGCCGATGCCAGTGAATCGGCAGCCAAAGCCTTACAGCTTTTATATCCTGAACACGTCCCACTTAGCACCACAGACTTATCCGAAGATACACAAGCCAATCAACAGTTTGAGCAATTGATTCAAGCACGCAATCAAATTGAAAAGCATCAGGAGCAATTCGATCTGCTGAAACATCAACTGCAAGCCAAGATGCAGCAGGCTGAACGCGCAACATTCTTAACAGGCTCAGTGACGTGGAAAAAGTCCAAAGACTCAATCAGCTTAGACAGTAAGGCATTACTGAAACAGTACCCTGAATATTTGAGTCAATTTCCACAAAGCAAACTAGGTTCACGGCGTTTCAACATTTATGCCAATGATGATTGAAGCCGATTTAGCCTAAGCAAAATACAAGACACCACCTAAAAATCCCATGCCTCAGCGCATGGGATTTTTTATGTCCATTTCATTTTTAACCAAACAACACATTTAAACGACAGAGGAAATTACTATGATTAAAGGTTTAGCAATCACACCACCCATACTTGGCAGAATCAGTATCGGCAAGGTCGTGGAAAAGAATGGCAAACGACTGCCCGAAAAGGATGACCAATTTACCATTACTAGCCAAATTCAAGGCAAAGAAGGTTGGGTCAAGCATCCACTCGATGAACAACTTCGTGCGAAAGCACCGAACCAAAAGCTCAGAACCATACCAGTCCGTATGATCTTTAATGATCCTGAACTCAATCTACGTGCAGAGTACAGTTTATTTGATCGTCAAACAGGGCGTCCTGTTTGTGTGGGTAATGGTGAAACATGCCAACGACTCACTAATCAAGGGATTGAACAACATCCATGTCCATCACCTGACTTATGTCCTTTGGCACAAGGTGGCAACTGTAAACCTTATGGAAGGTTACATGTCAATTTAGATGAATCGGATGAACTGGGTACATTTATCTTTAGAACCACAGGTTTTAACAGCATTCGCACTTTGGCAGCACGACTCAGTTACTACCATGCAGCCTCCAATGGCTTATTGTCCTGCTTACCGTTGCAATTGACTTTAAGAGGTAAATCCACCACACAAAGTTATCGTACACCTGTGTATTACGTGGATTTAACACTACGTGATGGCGTGAATCTGCAACAAGCCATTCAAATGGCAAAGGATATAGATCAGCAAAGCAAAGCTTCTGGATTTAATCAAAGTGCATTGGATGCAATAGCACGGCAGGGTTATGGCAATGCACGGTTTGAGGTGAATTCGGAAGAGGGATTGGATTTGGTGGAGGAGTTCTATACGGATGAGGGTATTGAAGCTGAACAAATGAAACCTGAGTCGAAACCCAAGGTTAAAGCAAAGTTCAATCATGGGGATGGTTTTGTGCAGGATATTCAGCAAGGGTTGCAGGGGAGTGTGAGGGCAGTGAATTGAAGCTAATCGTAAAGAATCATTAGATTCTTTACGAGTTATACACTCGATTTATTTTTTATCATATTTAGTATCAATAGCTTATAGAGCTATCGTATTAAGTCTAAACTTTGTCTTTATTCAAGCTAAATTTTTCAATACACCACATCTATCAACTGTGCATGAACCATCGCATGTCTTTCTTATATCTAATAATTGTTCAATTAGTTTTTGCTGATTTTTGATACTTTCTTGTACATCTACAATATGTGCGTCAATTAATTCATTTACTTCTGAACAGTTTTGGGTGGGTAAATCTTTATAAGAAAGCAATCTTTTGATTTCATTAAGATTCATATTTAGAGAGCGGCAATTAACTATAAATTTTAATCGGTCGATATAAGCTTCGGAGTACATTCTATAGTTCCCCTCAGTTCTTTCAGGCTGAGGAATAAGACCCTCCTTCTCATAGAATCTAATAGTTAGTACTGAACAAGAAGTTTTCTCAGATAACTCACCTATTTTTAAAAACATTGAAATCAACCAAATCTAGCTTGACTCTATAGTAGCTATATGGATTCTAATATGCAATAAGTGAAAATATGACTATAGGCACATCTATGAGTGGTTGCGGTTGTAATGACGGTTCTTGTGAAGACACTAAACCCAAACAAAATATATCTGAAACCGATTCTTGTAGTGGTACAGATTTAAATACTGAAACAAATAAAAAGTCTTGTTGTGATAAAGGTATTGCTAGCGAGTCTAAAGAGCAGATCACTGTAGATGCTTGTGGTGGTAGTCAGCCTTGTTCAGCAAAGGCTAAATCATGCTGTGGAACTGATACAAGTAATCAGCAACAAAATATAAATAAAGAAACAGGCAGAGCAGCCCTCATTAGCGACTATACCATTCCTAAAATGGATTGTTCCGCAGAGGAGCAGATGGTCAGAATGTCTTTGTCCTCTTTAGAAAGCGTTAATAGTTTAATTTTTGACTTACCAAATCGAAATCTAAAAGTTTTGTATGAAGGCAATACTGATTTAATTACGTCAAAACTTGAAGCACTCGGATTTGGAGCAAAGTTAAATTCAACTGAAATCTATAATGATAATAAAAACTCGAAACAGACCAGTACCTATATTATCCCTAAAATGGATTGTTCCGCAGAAGAGCAAATGGTGCGAATGGCTTTAGCACCATTGAGTGAGGTAAAAGCCTTAGTTTTTGATCTTCCGAATAGAAAATTACAGGTTTTCCATACCGATGGAATTTCAGAAATCACAACGAAACTTGAGGGACTCGGTTTTGGAGCTAAGCTTGAAAGTACTGTTGAATCAATAAGAACTTTACCAGATAGTCCTGATCCAACTCGGCAAGCTAAAGTGCTCAAAATACTACTCGCAATTAATGCAGTGCTTTTTGTCATTGAATTTATTAGTGGCATTATTGCCGCTTCCACAGGGTTAATTGCAGACTCTCTTGATATGTTTGCTGATGCTGCCGTTTATGGCATTGCACTTTATGCAGTAGGTAAAGCAGCAAAATATCAAGTGCGGGCAGCTCATTTCGCTGGTTGGATTCAGCTCATACTCGCTGTAATTGTAATTGTTGATGTCGTTAGACGATTTATGTTTGGAAGTGAACCTGAATCTAATCTTATGATTATTATCGGATTCTTTGCACTTATAGCGAATGTCAGTTGTTTGTATCTCATATCAGGGCATAAAGATGGTGGAGCTCATATGAAGGCAAGTTGGATTTTCTCAGCGAATGATGTGATCGTTAACATGGGCGTAATCCTCGCAGGCGCACTCGTTGCTTGGACAGGTTCAGCTTACCCTGACTTGATTATTGGAATTATTGTTTCTTTATTCGTGCTGAATGGTGCTCGAAAAATTTTGGCTTTGAAATAGGACGATTAATCATGAACTTATTTCAAGTGAAACCTAATCAGTTTGCAAAAATTATTGATCTCAAAAAAGGGGAACAATACAGCAACAACGATCCTGTACTTGAAAGGCTTGAGTTACTGGGTTTTAGAGTTGGTGAATCGCTGCAAGTCCTCGAAAAAGGTCTATTCGGTGGTGATCCGATCTTAGTCCAAATTGAAACATCGCGCTTTGCCCTAAGAAAAAATGAAGCTGAACGAATTTTTGTAGAGATTGTCAATGAACACTAAAAATATTGCACTCATTGGTAATCCCAATTGTGGTAAAACCTCACTGTTTAACACCCTTACTGGTACTCGGCAAAAAGTTGCAAACTATGCAGGTGTGACTGTTGAACGTAAGGAAGGTTTCTTTAAGTTACCTTCAGGAGACACTGTTCGAGTATTGGATTTGCCCGGGACTTATAGTTTAAAACCAAGTAGCTTAGATGAAGAAGTAACAAGAGCTGTCTGCTTCGGTGAGCTAAAAGGTGAAGTATTACCTGACATTTTTGTTTGTGTTGTTGATGCTACAAATCTTCACCTTCATTTAAGCCTAGTACTAGAGGTCAGAGCGTTAAATAGACCGATGTTACTCGTCTTGAATATGATGGATGAAGTAAAAAAACGTGGAATTTCAATTGACACCTCAAAACTATCACAACTTTTAGGAGTGCCTGTTGTTGAATCCATCGCTGTGAAAACAAAAGGGATTCAGGAGCTATTAACGCAGTTAGATCAAAAAAATCTATTTGTTGCACCTTATCATTCTGAGCTAAATCATTTTGATCAGATTAAATACATTACTAAGCAAGTTATTTTAAAAAATGACAGTGGTGATAAACGAACTGCATTTTTAGACAAAATATTTTTACATCCTGTCTTTGGCCTACTAATTTTAACGCTGACCATGTTTGTCATGTTTCAGGCCGTTTTTATTTGGGCACAGCCTTTCATTGCTTTTATTGAAGACTCAATTACTTGGCTAAGTGGTGCAATTGGCCCCTTGATTTCGCATCCACTATTAAGAAGTTTGATTGTTGATGGTGTGATTGCGGGTGCAGGCAGCGTTCTAGCCTATATGCCTCAAATTCTTATCCTTTTCTTCTTTATTTTGATCTTAGAGGAATCGGGTTATTTGCCAAGAGCAGCCTTCTTATTAGACAAACTTATGTCTAAAGCAGGGTTAAGCGGTCGTTCATTCATTCCATTACTTTCCAGTTTCGCTTGTGCTATTCCCGGAGTCATGGCAACAAGAAGTATTAGCTCTGAACGAGATCGTTTAGCAACGATTATGATTGCGCCATTAATGACATGTTCTGCTCGACTACCTGTATATGCTTTATTAATAGCCGCGTTCATTCCTAATAAGTTGGTTTATGGGTGGCTCAGCTTACAAGGTTTAGTCCTGTTTGGACTTTACATGTCAGGAATCATATCTGCGCTATTGGTTTCTTTATTTTTAAAGTTAGTTCGAAAAGATAAAACTGAAAGCATTTTTATTTTTGAATTACCAACTTACCGTTTACCAGATATTAGAAATGTTGCATTAGGCCTATATGACAGAGCAACAATTTTCTTAAAGCGAGTTGGTGGAATTATTGTCGCTTTATCAATTTTGTTATGGGTACTCGTGACATTCCCTCAGCCACCAGATAACGCCACAATGCCTGCAATTAATTACAGCCTAGCAGGGCAATTGGGGCACATCATTCACCCTATTTTTGCCCCAATCGGCTTTACATGGGAAATTTGTATTGCGCTCATTCCTGCAATGGCAGCCCGTGAAGTAATTATTGCTGCATTAGGTGTGATTTACGCTATGTCTGGGGATGAAGATACAGTCACACAAACTCTGCTCAGTCAAATTTCTGGGCCTGATGGATGGGGACTTGCAACAGGCTTATCACTCTTGGTTTGGTTTATTTTTGCACCTCATTGTCTTGCAACATTAGCAACAATCAAGCGTGAAACAGGTAGTTGGAAACAACCAATTACTATGGCTACCTATCTGTTTTCACTAGCATATTTCTTCTCTTTTGTTACGTATCAGATTGCTAGCCGCATATAGTTAAGTTGAAAATCGAACAGCGGTGAAATTATCGCTGTTTGTATCTTCTTAATTAAAGTTAGAATTTTGAAGTAGAAGTTTTATTATGAAAATGGGTATATTGGGAATTGCATATATATGTTTATTCGTATATAAATATATTTAAAGATCCTGTTGAGTTTGAGCAAATGTCTGCTACTCCAAACGTTAAAATTTATCACAACCCTGAATGTGGTACATCACGTAATACATTGGCATTAATTCGTAATGCCAATATTGAACCTGAAGTTATTGAATATCTTGTCAATCCGCCATCTAAAAGTGAGCTTATTCAGCTGATTGCGGATGCGGGTTTAACAGTGAGAGAAGCGATTCGTAAAAATGTTGCTCCATATACAGATTTAGGAATTGATCAAGAGGATTGGACTGAAGATCAATTGCTTAACTTTATGCTTCAGTATCCAATTTTGATTAACCGTCCATTCGTGGTGACTGAACTAGGCACTCGCTTAAGCCGCCCGTCAGAAGTGGTTTTGGATATTTTGCCATTACCGCAAAAGGGTGCTTTCACTAAAGAAGATGGTGAACAAGTGATTGATGAAAATGGTCAGAGAGTAAATTAAAAAATTTAATTTTTGTATATGATTATCTGTATATCCAAATGAATAAATAGGTAGCAAAGATGGATCAAGTTAATTTTTTTAAATGTTTATCAGATGAAACCCGTCTCAATATCGTGACTTTAATTGCTGAGAATAGAGAACTCTGTGTCT
Source organism: Acinetobacter sp. NyZ410 (assembly GCF_022828975.1). Taxonomy (NCBI): domain Bacteria; kingdom Pseudomonadati; phylum Pseudomonadota; class Gammaproteobacteria; order Moraxellales; family Moraxellaceae; genus Acinetobacter; species Acinetobacter sp. NyZ410. The sequence goes on from NZ_CP094620.1 coordinate 638,441, forward strand.
GTGATCTGACAGAAAAGCTACAACTGAGCCAACCCAAGATTTCGAGGCATTTGGCGTTATTACGTTCTTCAGGATTGTTGCAGGACAGACGACAAAGCCAATGGGTGTACTACAGCATTAATCCACAACTACCAGCTTGGTGTTTTGAAATTCTAGGCACTTTACAAAAAACATCACCCAATCAAGTTGTGGTCGATACCAATATGTTTCCTATAAATAGTTATTGTGAGTAATAGATTATGAAATTCCTTTTTTTGTGTACTGGAAATAGTTGCCGTAGCATTTTGTCTGAAGTGCTGTTTAACAGTCGTGCGCCTGCAAGTTGGAAAGCGTACAGTGCAGGCAGTAAGCCATCTGGACAGGTACATCCATTGACCATTGAAACGTTAGAAAACTTAGGGCTTTCGACCGATGGTTTGTGGAGCAAAACCATTGATGATTGTGAACAATATCAGCCTGATGTGGTGATTACCGTGTGTGATTCAGCAGCGCAAGAAGCGTGTCCGCTTTATTTGGGTGGAGCGATCAAGGCACATTGGGGCTTGGCTGATCCATCACACTTAGACTTACCTAAAGAAGAAAAACTAAAAGCATTCCAAGTGACTGTAGACCATATCAATCGTCGTTTAGATGCATTGTTGGCACTGGATACAGCGCATATGTCTCGTTCTGAATTGATTGCTGCAATCAATCACATCTCAGATATTGAATGAGAACATCATGGCTCAACAAAGACTGTCATTTTTAGATCGTAACCTCACGCTATGGATTTTCATTGCGATGGGGTTGGGAATTGCGATCGGTGTGTTCTTTCCACAAGCCTCAGTGGCATTGGATAAAATGAGTGTGGATTCCGTCAATATTCCAATTGCGATTGGTTTGATTTTGATGATGTATCCACCTTTGGCAAAAGTGGATTATGCAGCGCTACCACAAGTGTTTAAAGACAAAAAAACCTTAACTTTGTCTTTGGTACAGAACTGGGTGATAGCACCAGTATTGATGTTTGCATTAGCCATTATTTTTCTACATAGCTATCCAGAGTATATGACAGGCTTAATCCTGATAGGACTGGCTCGTTGTATTGCGATGGTCTTGGTGTGGAACGGTTTGGCCTGTGGGGATAACCAATATGTTGCTGCATTGGTGGCCTTTAACAGTATCTTCCAAATTTTATTTTTCAGTACCTATGCTTGGTTGTTCTTGACCTTCTTACCACCGTATTTTGGTGTTGCAGGGCAAGTGATCAATGTGGATTTCTGGACGATTACCCATGCGGTACTGGTGTATTTAGGGATTCCATTTTTTCTTGGCTTTATGACCCGATTCATTTTAGTTCGTGCTAAAGGTTTGGCTTGGTATCAAAATGTCTTCTTACCTAAGATTAGTCCACTGAGTCTACTGGCTTTATTGTTCACGATTGTGGCGATGTTTAGCCTGAAAGGGAACGATGTGGTGAGCTTACCGATGGATGTCTTGCGTATTGCGATTCCATTGACCATTTACTTTATTGTCATGTTCTTCATCAGCTTCTTCATGAGCAAATGGATGGGGAACGATTATCCTAAAACCACAGCAATTTCTTTTACTGCTACGGGAAATAACTTTGAATTGGCACTTGCTGTAGCGATTGCAACTTTTGGTTTAGCCTCACCTGTGGCGTTTACCACTGTAATTGGCCCACTGGTTGAAGTGCCTGTGTTGATTGCTTTAGTTAGCGTGTCTTTATGGCTCAGAAAAAAGTTTTTTAAAGCAGAGGTGTAATTTCTATGACTCTCCCAAATGTAGATATGAATCTTTTGGATCAACCTACTTTAGAAAAAGTACAAGCTAAAGAGTTGGATCATCCACCGCGTATTTTACTGCTGTATGGTTCTAACCGTGAGCGTTCATACAGCCGATTGGCCGTAATGGAAGCAGGACGTATCTTGGAGCAGTTTGGTGCCGAAGTAAAAATCTTTCATCCTAAAGGGCTGCCTTTACCTGAAGATGCGGACACTGAACATCCAAAGGTTAAAGAGTTGCATGATTTACTCGCTTGGGCAGAAGGAATGGTGTGGTGCTCACCTGAACGTCACGGCTCAATGAGTTCAATTTTCAAATCGCAAATTGATTGGATTCCATTGGCAGGTGGTGCGATTCGCGCAACGCAAGGAAAAACTTTGGCATTGATGCAGGTCAGTGGCGGTTCACAGTCTTTTAACAGCCTAAACCAGATGCGTATTTTAGGCCGTTGGATGCGTATGATCACTATTCCGAACCAATCCTCTATTCCAAAAGCTTTTTTAGAGTTTGAAGAAGATGGACGGATGAAACCTTCATCCTTCTATGATCGAATTGTCGATGTCATGGAAGAACTATATAAGTTCACCTTGCTCACTCGTGGGCAAAGTCAGTACCTCACAGACCGTTATTCAGAGCGAAAAGAGTCGGCAGAAGAATTATCTAAGCGTGTCAATCAACGTAGCTTATAAACTTTAGGTGATCAGAAATGCAAAAGAGACATTCTAAATTAGTGATCTTAGGTTCAGGACCTGCGGGTTATAGTGCCGCTGTATATGCAGCACGCGCAAACTTAAAACCCACATTGATTGCAGGTATACAACTTGGTGGTCAATTAACAACGACCACTGAGGTAGATAACTGGCCAGGCGACCCAGAAGGTTTAACTGGTCCTGCACTTATGGAACGAATGCAAGCCCATGCTGAACGCTTTGGCACAGAGATTGTGTATGACCACATTAATGAAGTTGATTTAAGCGTCCGTCCATTTGTGCTTAAAGGTGACATGGAAGAATTTACTTGTGATGCACTGATTATTGCAACAGGTGCGACAGCACAATACTTGGGTCTTGAATCTGAAGCTAAATTCATGGGTCAAGGTGTCAGCGCATGTGCAACTTGTGATGGTTTCTTTTATAAGAATCAAAAAGTCATGGTCGTGGGTGGTGGTAACACAGCAGTTGAAGAAGCACTTTATCTTTCTAATATTGCTGAACATGTCACCTTAGTTCACCGTAGAGACAGTTTACGTTCAGAGAAAATTCTACAAGATCATCTTTTTGCCAAAGAAAAAGAAGGCAAAATTAGTATTCTTTGGAATAAGCAAGTTGATGAAGTCTTAGGTGATAATACTGGTGTTACTTCAGTTCGCTTGAAGTCAACTTTGGACGAAAGCATACAAGATGTTGAAGTTCAGGGCTTATTTGTTGCTATTGGTCACAAACCGAATACAGGTATGTTTGACAGTCAACTCACTCTACGTGATGGTTACATTCAAGTACAAAGTGGTACTTCAGGCAATGCAACAGCAACTTCTGTGGCTGGGGTATTTGCTGCGGGTGACGTTGCTGACAGCATTTATCGCCAAGCAATTACTTCGGCAGGCTCAGGTTGTATGGCAGCTTTGGATGCCGAAAAGTATCTTGATCAATTGAGCAATTGAAAGGCTCATTTAAACGCTTGAAAACTGTATGAAATACGCCCAGTCTATTGCAGACTGGGCGTTAAATTTTGATTATGACAATAAATAATAGGAGATATACTTTGACTCAATTACAAGCTGAAGTCGATGTAGTCATTATTGGTGGTGGTCAGGCAGCACTTGCTACAGCTTATTTCCTCAAACGTAAGAAAATTCCATTTATTATTTTAGATGATCAATCTCAGGCGGGCGGTGCATGGTCACATGCTTGGGAATCGCTTCGTCTTTTTTCTCCAAATACTTGGAGCTCTTTGTCAGGTTGGATGATGCCAACAACTGAACAAACCTACCCAACGCGAAATGAAGTGATTGACTACTTGTCGGCATATGAGCAACGCTATCAATTTCCGATTATTCGACCAGTTCATGTCGATCATATCGAACAAAAAGATGGCTACTTAGACGTGTATGCTGGCGATCAATATTGGCGAGCTAAAGCGGTGGTCAGTGCTACAGGGACATGGAGTCAGCCTTATATTCCGCATTATAAAGGACGTGAACGATTTGAAGGATTACAAACGCATTCAGCACATTATGTGAATCCAGATCCTTTTATTAATAAAAAAGTGATCGTAGTTGGTGGTGGTAACTCAGGGGCACAAATTCTTGCCGAAGTCTCAAAGGTTGCAGATACCACTTGGGTCACAGCAACACCACCTCAATTTTTATCAGATGACGTTGATGGGCGGGTCTTGTTTCTTCGGGCAACTGAACGTTTAAAAGCTCAACAGGAAGGTCGTGTGATTGATCAACCCGTTGGTGGTCTGGGTGATATTGTCATGATAGACAGTGTCAAAGAGGCACGTGAACGTGGCGTACTACATAGTCGAGAACCCTTTACCTCATTTGAGGAGCATTCCGTTGTTTGGGCTGATGGTACAAGACAAGCGGTAGATGCTGTAATTTGGTGTACAGGATTCAAGGCTTCACTGGATCACTTAAGAAGTCTGGATGTTGTCAAACCTGATCAGACGGTTGATGTGAATGATGGACGCTCAATAAAAGTAAATAACCTTTGGTTGGTTGGCTATGGGGAGTGGACAGGCATGGCATCCGCTACACTCATTGGGGTTTCTAGAACAGCAAGAGCAGCGGTAGATCAAATATATGCTTATTTGGCTAATGTTTAAGAGCTATGCATTTAAGGCAGTGTATAGAAAGGTTTGCATTACCCCTCAATACTTTATGGGTACTTCTTTATTGTGATGTTACTTCATTCAAGAAAATATAAACTCATTGCTGTTATGGGCTTCACACAGATTCTTGCGTGGAGCTCTACATTTTATCTACCCGCAGTACTGGCTAATCTTATTGCCAAAGACACAGGATGGTCTCTAACTTTAGTGATTGCAGGATTGTCTTGGGGATTTATTGTTACAGGTATTTGCTCTCCAAAAGTTGGACGGTTTATCGAGCAATTTGGTGGAAGAAAAGCACTCTCTATTAGTTCAATATTCTTCGCTATCGGACTGTTATGTTTAGGGCTTTCCTCTCATCTATTGGTTTATTATTTTGCATGGACAATGCTCGGTATTGGTATGGCTTTTGGCTTATATGATGCTGCATTTTCAACCTTGGGGCGATTACTTGGTCAAGATGCAAAAACAGCGATAGTAGGAGTAACACTATTAGGTGGCTTAGCCAGTACTATCGGATGGGCGCTCATCGTATTTTTAGAAGGCTTATACGGTTGGAGAATTACTTGCTTCATTCTTGCATTATTTCATCTGCTGCTTGGTTTACCGTTGCATTACTTTTTACTTCCTAGAGAAGAACAAAGCACGGAAGCTCATGCTAAAGAACTCAATAGCCAAACCAATCTACACAAAGAAGGTAATCGACTCTTTATGTTGGTAGCCGTTATTTTGACGGTACAATCTTTTGTTGTGGCGACAATTTCAGTTCATTTATTATCGATGCTAAAAACCATTGGTTTTAGTGTATCAACAGCCCTTGCGATCGGGATGATGATTGGTCCAGCGCAGATCATTGCGAGACTGCTTGAGTTCTCTTTGTTTAAAAACTTACATCCAAGTTGGTCGAGTCGTGTTGGAGTATTGATTAGTTTCTTTGGCATCATTTTTTTGTTTACGGATGGATATGCCTTAGCCTTGCTTGGCGCGGCTTTATATGGCGCAGGCAATGGTATTCTCACTATTATTCGAGGCACATTACCTCTTGCCTTATTTGGGCGAGAAGGCTATGCAACCAGAATGGGCTTATTAGGTCGGCCTATCATGATTGCATTGGCTTTTGGCCCTCTCATCTCTGCATTTATTCTTGAAAAGTGGGGAGTCAATATCTTATTGATAATTTTAACTACGTTAGTTTTTATCGCATTGCTTGGCACGTTGAAATTACCCATTCAGCAGGTCTAAGAAGTAGCAGGCTATACTTTGGCTGAGTTGATCCAATTGGTCGGATTAACCCATCGAGTAACATTCCAAAGAATTATTTGAATCCTGCAATAGAAGTTGGTTTGGTCAAATGCACTATTCCAGATAAGCCGAAAAGTCCGAAGCAACGCTATAGGTTGAAATGATCAAATTTAGGTGTAGAGTTGAGATAAAATGAGCTAAATGCTACTATATTGATTAATAAACGAGCGCTTAAAATTAAAATAATAGTATAGTGAAATTGGACGAAATATGGACTTTATTTGCGCCTATTTTACGCCTAAAAATTTTAAAATTTCTAATAAGTTTTTGATTTAAATTAAAAATAAAATTTTACTGGTCCAATCCATCATCGGAGCGACCGAAATACGAGGCGTTAAAGATTGGAGCTCAGACATACAGTCAACCTGAAAAAGATAGAAAAAAAGCAAGTGCGGATTATACGTGCTTTATTTTAAAATCAATAGTCATACTCAAAAGATAGAATTTGTAAAATTAATGAATATTAATTTTTTGTATTTGCTTAGAACCCCGATATGGCAGAGTTATATGAAATTTGCATAACTCCACCAATATGTTAAAGCTGTGCGAGTTAAAACTACAACAGCATACCACCAGAGGCTTCTATTCTCTGACCTGTGATCCAGTTAAATCCTTCACTAAAAATAGCAGCGATTGCTTTTCCAACATCATCCGCTTCACCAACACGGCCTAATGCAGTGATAGATGCGATCATCCCCTGAACTTGCTCACTATTGCGGACTGCACCGTCTCTAAAATCAGTCGCAATCGCACCGGGCGCAATCGTGTTGACACGAATCCCTTTGGAGGCGAATTCTTTTGCCATATAACGTGTCATGACTTCTACAGCGCCTTTTGCCATGGCGTATGCAGCTGACCCAGGCATAGAAAAGCGTGTTAGACCAGAGGATATATTTACAATATGACCGCCATTTTCAATGAGTGGTAGCAATTTTTGAGTGAGAAAAAATGGGCCTTTCACATGGATATTGAGCATATCATCTAGATCATCAATACTAGTTTCTTCAATACTCGTATGTAAACCTGTCCCCGCATTATTGAGTAGGTAGTCAAAACTTTCACGACCAAATTGCTCTTTTAATACGAAACTCAAGCTTTTTACCAAATCATCAAATAATGTGATATCTCGAATATCAGATTGAATGGCAAATGCGTTTTGACCTTTTTCTTTAATTTTCTCAACCACGTCTAGAGCGGCTTTTTCATTGCGATGATAAGTCAAAATAATGTCAATATTTTGCTCAGCGAGTTTAAGCGCTGCATCTCGACCTATTCCACGACTCCCTCCGGTGATGAATGCGATTTTATTCATGTACTGACCTCATATTATGCTGATTAACTGTTGATAAAATTAAAGTACAGGAATTAATTGTCTTGATAAATGTAAGTAATCAGATAAGACTGTTCATAAATAATGAACAATTGGAAGTGATGTATGGATAAGATTGAGACGATGAAACGTTTTATCGCTGTTGTACAAAATGGTAGCTTTACCCGTGCTTCAGAACAGCTCAAGATTCCTAAGTCAGCAATCTCTATGTCAATCACTAAGCTTGAAGATCATTTAAAAACTCGTTTACTTTATCGAAATACAAGACACCTTTCTCTTTCAGAAGCAGGTCAGCGCTATTATGTCGAATGCTTAAGATTATTGGATGAGTTAGAAGGCTTAGATAACCAATTTCAACAACAAAGTGAAGAACTCAGTGGTGTGATTAACATCGATATGCCAAGTCGGTTTTTTTCTAGCGTGGTGGCTCCCCATTTACCTGCATGGTTTCAACAATATCCAAAAACACAGATTAAGCTGCTTGGCGTTGATTATCGTATTGATCCTATCAAGGAACGAGTAGATTGCGTAATCCGTGGAGGTCAGCTTGAAAACAGTAATTTAATAGGACGCCATTTGGGTATTATGGAAATGGTTAATTGTATTAGTCCCAGTTATGCGGAACATTACGGTATACCAACATCATTAGAGGATCTTAAAAATCATTATATTGTTGATTATTCTCATGCTGACACCCAGTCGCAAAATGCTTTTGAATACAATCAAAATAATCAAACCTACCTTGTACCAACTCCAAGTCTAATCAGTGTCGGCACAACGGATGCCTATTTAGCTGCAGGTTTAAATGGACTAGGGATTATTCAAATTCCCAGAATTGGTGTTAGACAACAATTGGCAAATGGTGACCTTATTGAAGTATTAACAGCGTTTACCAGTGCACCGATGTCTTTGTCGATTTTATATGAATCGCGAAATAATCAACCCCGCAGACTAAGTGAATTTATTAATTGGTTGATTCTTCTATTCAAAAAAATGAATCACGATACACTGTAGTTTCACTAAATGAACCCGATGTCGTTTATGCGCAATGTGTAGTCATTGCTCAATTTTGTTTAGGTTTAATATAGCCAAAGGCAGCTTCTTTGAGCTCCCTATCATTTCATACAAAATACTGACGGAATAAGGCTGCGGCCAATATTCCTGCAGCAATCGCCAACAGTGGTTTTTTAAGCAGTAGCATAACGATCAATGTTGTCAGTAACGCCAAACGAGCGCCATGATCACCTTCAACCGCAATAGGAGCCAAAAGTGCAACCAGTACAGATCCTGACATTGCATTAATGAATCGTTGCACACGATCGCTAATAGGTACATAAGACATAATCAAAACACCACCCCAGCGAGTGGCTAATGTCACAATGGCCATAATAAAAATAATAATTAATGGATAAGTGGTGCTAATCTCTAAGTTCATAGCTGTTTCTCTTTCCAGAAAATTCCGACAATTCCGCCAAATAAAGCACCCACAACGACATGACTATTTTCTGGTAAGTACCAATAAGCCAATAATGAGCTACAGGCTGCGATTGTCCAGATGATGAGTATTCTGAGATTTTTTTGTCCACCGACAACCATCGCCAGTAGAAAACAAGCCATGACCATATCTAATCCCAGCAATGCAGGATGATGAATGACATTACCAAAATAGAAACCCAGTCCTGTGCCTAAAACCCACGCGAGCCAAAGCGCAAGGCCTCCTCCAAACAATAAGCCCATCCCTGATTCACCACGATTAAATGCTTGTAGTGAGAGTGCCCAATTGGCATCAGAAATAACCAGCAAGATACTGTATCGTTTGATGGGAGGCAGGTGGCGTAACCAAGGGTAAAGAGATGCGCCCATTAAAAGGTGCCGAGCATTGATAAAGAAAACTGTGACTATTAAGGGAATCAGTGATATTTGCGCGCCCCATAGTTCTAAAGTCGCAAATTGAGATGCTCCTGCAAAAACAAAGCTACTCATTAACATGATAGAGCTATTGTTTAGTCCTGTTTGCGTTGCTGCTAAACCGAAAGCAGCCCCAAAAATTACCACGAAAGATGAAATTGGAAGAAGGCTCTTAAAGCCTGACCAAACTTGGGAATGACTTAAACTGTAAATATTTGGGTCAACATTCGACAAAATAATTTCCTTATCTTTTTAAATTTTCTAGTGAGCTATATACCTAATGATCGCTGATGAAAATTAGGGGAAATTTCCTTCTTTTCTTAATAAATTATGGACTTAGAAAGTTAGAATGAAAAGCGCATAATTCTTACATATACTATTCGAAAATCGAATAATTTGGTGAAATCATGAATCTACAAAATCTACAGATTGATTGGTTAAAATGTTTTGTCGCAGTTGTTGATACAGGTTCTCTTTCAAATGCAGCACCTGAGCTATACCGTTCACAGTCCGCTGTCAGTATGCAGTTAAAAAAATTGGAAGGTGCTTTAAAATGCCAACTTTTAGTTAGAACGCATAGACAAATTCAACTTACTTCTGAAGGGCAACTTCTTTTAGGTTATGCAAGACGGATACTTGATCTACATCATGAAACACAAATGGCTTTTAATGGAGAAGAGTTAACTGGTCGGATAAGACTAGGTGTACCCGATGATTACGCTGCTAAATATTTAACGCCAGTGCTTAAGCGTTTTGCACCACGTTATAGTGGCGTTGAAATAGAATTTATTTGTGAACAATCGACTTCATTGATCCCACGTATAGAAAATGGTGAGATTGATTTAGCATTGATTTCAAGGGATAACCCCCGTCAAGGCACCTTATTGTTTCATGAGCCAATGGTGTGGGTAGGTTCTCCCCAATTTGAATTATGGCGTGAAGATCCGATACCGATTGCTGTTTATGAAAGTACCAGTTTAGCCAAAAAAAGTGCGATCAATTCGCTCGCATTGCAAGGTCGCCGTTATCGGGTAGTTTATAATAGTTCTAGTTTAATCGGGCAAATTGCAGCAGTTGAAAGTGGTTTGGCCGTCGCAGTTTTTACACAATGTAGCGCGCCTCCGCATTTAGAAATTTTAGGAGCAGAGCATGGACTAGGTCCATTAGCACCCATGGAAGCATCTGTATATAGAAGTCGAGTCTCGCTTAATTCAAAAGCGGTTGATCATTTATATGAGCTGTTAATTAAGACATTAAGGCAATCCATTACCTATTAAAAAGATTTTTATTCGGTACCTCATCTTCTTATGTATCAATATGATGTCTTCGGATGAGATGAGTTGTGCTTTTTATTTAAACATAAACTAAATCTGAAAAAGTTAGAAAAGCACAAAGCGAATTAAATGTGCTTTATTTTAAAATCAAAAGTTGCTCATCCTAAATAACCCAAATTTATACTTTTCTTGAAAATATATTAATGACATTCTGCAAATGCTTCTGCATGGCTTTATATGCCGCAGCACCATCTTGGCTCTGGATTGCTGCCATAATTTCCTGATGTTCATGCTGAGACCTTAAAGGCATATCTTCAGGAGTGTATAGACTACGCATACGACTGAACAACTCGGTATATTGCTTCCCAAGTAAGTATTTCAGAAAAAAAGAAAAAGCACTGTTTTGGCTCGCTTCGGCAATACGAATATGAAATAAACGATCTCCAATATGCTCACTAGAATGTTCCAAATTATCTCGGACATTCATAAAAAACGCTTCTTTAATCTCTTCTAATTGTTCATCTGTACGATGTTTTGCGGCAAGTTCAGCGAGATACGGTTCAATTTGCAAACGTGCTTCTAAAACTTCAAAAGGTGTAACAGCAGAATCCTCTTTTAAATGAGGGATCAATAACGGATGAATATTGGTATTAAAACCCGTTTGTTCTAAATCCTGATCTTGTTGATCTTTAATGACATACACGCCACTGCCAAGTTTAACTTCGACAATCCCATTGACTTCAAGTGCAATGATTGCTTCACGTACAGAAGTACGACTCACACCTAACTGCTGGGCAAGATCGCGCTCAGGCGGTAATTTGGAGCCTAACTGATAAATTCCATTTTTTATATCATCTTGAATTTTATTAAAGATATTTTGATAAAGACGAGTTTGAGTCATAAATTTCAACTTTTACAAAAAATTGGTCTTGCCAAAACCCTTTTGATCAATTAAATTGACTAGACCAATTAATTGGTCTAGTCAATTTGGCATTTACCATAGTATAAAGTAAAAAGCAGGGACGAAGGTATGAGATTGATAAATAAAACGTGTGTGATTACGGCAGCAGCTCAGGGAATTGGTAGAGCCACTGCATTAAGCTTTGCAGAACAAGGTGCAAAAGTAATCGCAACAGACATTAATTTGGAGCTGCTTGAACAACTCAAAAGTCATTCTGACAATATTCAAGTTGAATATTTAGATATTACTAATCCTCAGCAAATTATTGAATTTTCTAAAAAATATCAGAAAGTCGATGTGTTGTTTAATTGTGCAGGTTGGGTTCCAGCGGGTTCAATCTTAGAATGTGATGAAACACAGTGGCAACGTGCTTTTACAATGAATGTAGATTCGATGTACCACATGATTCAGGCTTTTTTACCAGCAATGCTGAAAAGTGCCAATGCCTCAATTATCAATATGTCTTCAGCGGCATCAAGTATCAAAGGTGTGCCGAACCGCTTTTCCTATAGTGTCACTAAAGCGGCAGTCATTGGTATGACCAAATCCATAGCAGCTGATTTTATCGGTCAAGGGATCCGTTGCAATGCGATTTGTCCGGGAACTGTGGATTCTCCTTCACTGCATGATCGTATTGAAGCTCAAGCAAAAGAACAAAACAAAACCATTGATGAAGTCTATGCTCAGTTCGTTGCTCGCCAACCTATGGGACGAGTCGGTAAAGCAGAAGAAATAGCAGCACTCGCACTCTATCTTGCAAGTGATGAATCCTCATTCACAACTGGAACCATCAATATGATCGATGGTGGTTGGTCAAATTAATTTTCAAGCAGATCTAGGATAGAACAATGAAATTATTAAGATATGGTGTAAAAGGACAGGAAAAGCCAGGAATCTTAGATCCACAGGGACAAATTCGGGATTTGTCCTCAGTGATTCAAGACATCAATGGTCAGGTGCTTGCGGCCGAGTTAGATCAAATTCGAAATCTGGATTTATCGAGTCTGCCTTTGGTTGCTGAGGGTGTGCGCCTTGGTGCATGTGTGGGTAATATCGGTAAATTTATCTGCATTGGTTTGAATTATTCTGACCATGCCGCAGAAACAGGTGCAGAAGTTCCCGCTGAACCAGTGGTTTGCAATAAATGGACCAGTGCAGTGGTTGGACCAAATGATAATGTGGAAATTCCAAAGAATTCATTCAAGACAGACTGGGAAGTTGAATTGGGTGTCATCATTGGTAAAGATGGCCGTTACATTAGTAAAGAACAGGCAATGGACTATGTTGCAGGTTATTGCGTGATTAACGATGTTTCTGAACGCACATTTCAGCTTGAAGGCACAGGAACTTGGGATAAAGGAAAAGGCTGCGATACTTTTGGTCCAACCGGTCCATGGTTAGTCACCAAAGATGAAATTGAAAATCCACATAATTTGAAAATTTGGTTAGAGGTCGATGGTCATCGTTATCAGGATGGCAATACCGATACCATGATTTTTGATGTACCAACCATTGTGAGCTATTTAAGTCAGTTTATGAGTTTACAGGCAGGTGATGTAATTTCTACAGGCACACCGCCAGGTGTAGGACTTGGGCAAAAACCACCTGTGTATTTAAAAGCAGGGCAAGTGATGCGGTTAGGTATTGAGGGATTAGGCGAACAACAACAGAAAGTTGTTGATGCTGAATAAGCCAGATTTATCTCAATAGATTTAATTTTTAAGTAATACAAAAGAGGCATTTAAATTCGATGTCTTAGGAAGACTTGTCTTTAAAAAAGCTCAGAATTTAAAAAAGGAATAGGAATGTTAAAAATAACGGATTTAGAAGTATTGGATATTCGTTTCCCTACTTCACAGCAGTTGGATGGTTCAGATGCAATGAATCCAGATCCAGATTATTCAGCTGCTTATGTCATCTTAAAGACGGATCATCCAGCGCTGACAGGACATGGTCTGACATTTACCATTGGTCGTGGTAATGAAATTTGCTGTGCAGCAATTGAAGCGATGCGTCATCTTGTTATTGGTCTAGATATCGATGAAATTAAGAAAAATCCTGCTTTGATGTGGCGACATTTAACTTCGGATAGTCAATTGCGCTGGATTGGTCCAGACAAAGGGGCGATGCATTTAGCGACAGGTGCAGTGGTCAATGCAATTTGGGATTTATGGGCGAAAAGCGAAGCTAAACCGGTTTGGAAACTGGTTGCAGATATGACTCCTGAACAGTTAGTGAACTGTATTGATTTTCGTTATTTAACCGACTGTATTACGCCTGAGGAAGCTTTGGATTTATTGAAATCTAATGAGATTGGTAAAGCACAACGTGAGAATACCCTGCGTGTAGAAGGCTATCCTTGTTATACAACTTCAGCCGGCTGGTTAGGTTATAGCGATGAAAAACTTGCACGGCTTTGTCAGGAAGCTGTTGATGAAGGCTTTAACTATATCAAATTAAAAGTGGGTCGCGATATTGAAGAGGATAAGCGCCGTGTCAAGATTGCGCGTGACATTATTGGTCCTGACCGTCATTTAATGATTGACGCCAATCAGATTTGGGAACGTGAACAAGCCATCGACTGGGTTAAACAGTTGGCATTTTCAACCCCATGGTTTATTGAAGAACCAACATCACCTGATGATGTCGAAGCGCATCGTGCTATTCGATTTGCGATTCAGCCGATTCAAGTGGCTACAGGTGAAATGTGCCAGAATCGCATCATGTTTAAACAATTTATTATGCGTGAAGCAATTGATATTGTTCAGATTGATGCTTGTCGAATGGGAGGAATTAACGAGGTATTAGCTGTATTACTGATGGCCGCAAAATACAAACTTAAAGTTTGTCCGCATGCAGGTGGCGTAGGCTTATGTGAATATGTTCAGCATCTTTCTATGATTGATTATTTATGGTTCTCAACTTCCAAAGAAGGTCGTGTCACAGAATACGTTGACCATTTACATGAGCACTTTATCGATCCTTGTGTGATTCAAAATGCAGCTTATATGCCTCCAACACTCGCGGGTTTTTCAATTGAAATGAAACAGGCATCCATAGAGAAATATCGATTTAAGGGTTGATTGACTGAGTTATTGAGGGTCAAGCTCATGCATGCCAAAGGGAAGTGGTATGCAAGTACTATTAGATCAGTCTGATATACAATACATGGTTGAAATGTCAACAAATTTTAGTACCACAGGACATGATTCATAAAGTAAATCTAACTGATTTGTGGTTTTATCGTGGATGAGTTTTTAAGGGTGATTTTAACGTTCATCCAATCTGGAAAGAATGAAAGTGCATAAAGCCACAAGGAGTATATAAGTGATTGATAGTCATATTCATTTTTGGAAATACAATCCAGTTGAATTCCCGTGGATGACGGGTGATTTAAGTGTCATTGCACAAGATATGTCGCCTGAAGATTTGTTGGCACAATTGCCTGCCAGAATAGAGGGTTTGATCGCTGTTCAGGCAAGACCTTCTTGGGTGGAAAATGAATATCTGAATGGGCTGGCAGAGCAACACTCTATCATCAAAGGCATTGTGGCATGGTTTGATTTTAAAAAAGACGCTGAAATACAGTTGGAAAAATTCAAACAAAATAAGCGGATAAAAGGCTTTCGTCACATGCTTCAAGATGAGCCTGATCCTACAGCCTATATGTTGAACAACCACCAATTTAATCTGGGCGTAGAAAAAATTCAGCAGGCTGAGTTGCTTTATGGCGTTTTGATTCACCAGAAAGATTTGGATGCAGCCGTAAAATTTTCCCAACAGCATGATCAATATGAGTTGGTAATAGATCATTTAGCAAAACCTCAGATGTATTCCAGTGAAGGTTTTTCTGTGTGGAAAAAGAGCATGAAAGAATTAGCCGCTTTAGCGCATGTAAATTGCAAAATTTCAGGTTTGGTGACAGAGGCGGGCGCACACTGCAAAGCACAGGATTTTCAAGCCCACCTCGATATTGCTTTAGAACTTTTTGGTCCTGAACGCTTGCTTTGGGGTTCTGATTGGCCTGTGTCTTTTGCGACCCATCGTTATGAAACATTATTGGCATTTTGGGATGAATGGACATGCAAATGGAGTGCCTCAGAACGTCAACAAGTCGAAATAGATACACCTAAGCGCTTATATAAGCTATGAAATTTAAAAGATTTTAAATATAGGAGATAGGAAAGATGGATTTACACCTCAAAAATAAAGTCTTTATCGTTACGGGTGGTGGTGCAGGAATTGGTGGCGCAATTTCATTATTGCTCGCACAAGAAGGTGCAACGGTTGCCATTTTTGGTCGTTCAGACCTGAGTTCCGAATTTGAAATATCTTTACAGGGAACAGAGGCAAACTACTCCTTCCATCAACTGGACTTGACTGATGAAAAAGCCTGCCAAGAAAAAGTTCAGAATGTCATTGACCTATATGGACGTCTGGATGGTTTAGTCAACAATGCAGGAATAAATGACAATGTCGGACTTGAAGACAGTATTGATGCGTTTAGACAGTCTTTAGATAAAAACCTGATTCATTATTTTACAATGGCTCACTTTTGCATACCGCATCTCAAACAAAGCAAAGGCAGCATTGTCAATATTGGTTCTAAAGTCGCAGTCACAGGGCAGGGACATACCAGTGGATATGCTGCTGCAAATGGTGGCCGATTGGCTTTAACACGAGAGTGGGCAGCGCAATTTAAAGATGATGGTGTCAGAGTCAATGCGGTTTTACCTGCTGAAGTCATGACACCACTTTATCAACGCTGGGTAGATAGCTTTGATAACCCAACCCAAAAGTTAGCACAAATTACCCAAAATATTCCGTTTGGTCATCGTATGACGACGACCAATGAAATTGCAGATACCACGGTATTTTTACTGTCTGATCGTTCTTCGCATACCACTGGACAACTTTTATATGTCGATGGTGGTTATACCCATTTAGATCGAGCCTTAGATCAAAACGAAGACTGATATGCCGCAAAGTGGAGCGAAAAATGAAACGCTATTGTTTGGCTTTAGACCTAGTGGATGATGCTGAAAAGATTCAACAATATCAGCAGTATCATCAAAAAGTATGGCCCGAAATCATCACCAATATTCGCAATCGTGGTGTGCTGGATATGCAGATTTGGCAAGTCGAAAATCATCTTTTTATGATCATGGATACTACCGACGATTATGACCCTGATGTTGCAGAAAATGTTGCTGTTTCAGAACCGAAAAATCTTGAGTGGGAAAGTTTGATGTCGCAGTACCAGCAAGTACTGCCTAGTGCAAAACGTGGTGAAAAATGGATCGAAATGGAAAAAATATTTGATCTAAAACAATAATCCGAATGATATAAGGAATTCAGCCATGAAGGCAAAAATTACAGAACCTCAATTTAGGATGGGGTTGATATTGGTCACGACACTCTTCTTTATGTGGGGATTGTCGTATGGTTTGGTCGATGTTTTAAATAAACATTTTCAGGAAGCTTTGCACATTTCTAAAGCACAATCGGGGCTGATTCAGGCTGCGTATTTTGGTGCCTATTTTGTGATTGCATTACCTGCGGGTTTATTTATCGAAAAAAAAGGCTACAAAGCTGGGATTATTCTCGGTCTTTCCCTTTATGCAATCGGGGCACTGCTCTTTGTCCCTGCCGCAAATATGATGACATTTAGTTTTTTCTTATTTGCATTATTTGTACTTGCCTTGGGATTAGGTTGTTTAGAAACAGCTGCAAATCCTTACTCATCTGCATTGGGACATCCGTCAACTGCTGAACAGCGGCTCAATTTATCTCAGTCTTTTAATGGTCTAGGGCAATTCTTTGGTCCACTGATTGGCGGTTTATTTTTCTTTAACTCTGTAGAGGGTGACAGTGCTGCAAGTTTTGATGCTGTGACCTATACCTATGTTGGTATTGCCGCAATTGTCATTGTTTTGATTGTATTTTTTGCTAAAGCAAAACTACCTGATTTGCGTGAAAATGAGGCGAAACTGGATGCAGCCAATCTTCAAAATAACAATGCATCGATGTGGTCACACGCAGAATTTAAATTTGGCGTCATCACCCTGTTTTTCTATGTCGCCGCGCAGGTGGGGGTAGGTGCATTTTTCATTAACTTGGTGGTAGAAACTTGGCCACAGAGTTCAAGCCAACAAGGCGCATATTTCTTATCTATTGCCATGCTGGCTTTTCTGATTGGGCGGTTTGTCAGTACAGGCATCATGTCAAAAATATCTGCCAACCATTTGTTGCTGATTTATGCCGTGATTAACAGTGTGCTGTGTATCGTGATTTTATCTGGCGCTGAGTATATTTCAGTGATTGCAGCGATTGGTATTTTCTTCTTTATGTCGATTATGTTCCCGACCATTTTTGCGATGGGAGTAAAGAATCTAGGATCTAAAACAAAAATTGGTAGCTCATTTATGATCATGGCGATTGTGGGCGGTGCAATCATGCCTTTTTTCATGGGGAAATTGGCTGATCACTATGGAACTCATATTTCCTATCTATTGCCATTGATCTGCTTTGTGATCGTATTTTTCTATGCGAAGAGTTATCAAAAAATCGCATTGGCACAGATCAATTAATATCCCGATTTTATCGCAGTGAGTGCGATAAGCGTGATAACACCGCCATTTAATAATAAAAGGCGAAAATTATAGGATTAAGGACAATATAATGAAAATTCAAAATGGAAGCCGTAGAAAAGTACACTTCGCAATCCTTGCATTATCAAGTGGTTTAACGATGAGCTCTGCCATGGCAGCAGATGCTTTTCGTGTAGATAGCCCATGGATGTTTGGAGATTGGAATGGTAAAAGAACTGAGTTAAAGGACCAAGGCTATGACTTTAATATCGGTTATACAGGTGAGTTCGCAGGTGTCATCAATGCAGATCGTGATGGTAAGGGCAATGTTTATGCTGATCAGTGGGCATTTGGTGCAAACTTTGATTTAAATAAGATATTGGGTTGGCGTGATACAGAAGCAAAAATTGTCATTACCCATCGTGGTGGAAAAGCCCTGAATACTGAAGCGGATGTTATGGCACCTCAATTTAACCAAACGCAAGAAGTCTATGGTCGAGGACAAACTTGGCGTTTAACAGACTTATGGATTAAGAAAAAATTTGTAGATCAGCGATTGGATGTAAAACTAGGGCGTTTTGGTATTGGTGAAGACTTTGCAGGTTTTGATTGTGAATTTCAAAACCTTGCTTTATGTGGTGGACAGGTTGCCAATTGGGCTGGAGATCAATGGTATAACGGTCCTGTCAGCCAATGGGCAGGAAGAGTTAAATACAATATTCACCCAGAATTGGCCGTTCAAATGGGAATTTATGAACGTAATACGGTCAACGCCAATGCGACTACTGCCAGTGATGGTTTTAACTTAAGTACAGATGGCTCAGATGGTGCAGTGATTCCATTGGAAATTGTCTGGCAACCAAAAAAAACCAGTAACAATTTGAGTTTACCAGGAGAGTACCGACTTGGATATTTTGCAAGTACGGTGGATACGCAGAATGTTCAGGTGGATTATTCTGCTCCGGGAATCTCCCAAAAATTTGATGCTGATCATCATAAATGGGCTGCATGGCTTTCAGCAAAGCAACAATTGACTCGCCATCATGGCGATGAATCTCGTGGTTTGACCCTGATGGGGCAAGCCACTTTTTATGATGACAAAACCAGTGCATATAGCGATGCGCAAAATATTGCAGTGGTCTATAAGGGATTATTTGATGCTCGCCCAAGCGATGAAATTGGAATCGGATTAGCACGGATTGGGGTAAATACTGATGCGATCAAATTTAATGGCAAAGTCGAGAATGAAAAGTTTGATGATGAATTGGATGCAGAAATTTATTATGGCTTAAAAGCGACTCGTTGGTTGACAGTACGTCCAAATATTCAATATGTAAAAAATATTGGTGCCAATAAAGCCTATGGTGATGCATGGGTCGGTGGGGTGAAATTTAATATGAATTTCTAAATATTGAATACGCTTAACTATTAAAACTGAGTTGACTTCTAGACTCAGTTTTAATTTGTCAATTATCTGACACAATAAAATCTGTCGCTATTAAAGGTGTGAATTTATAAATGATATAGTTTTTTATAGCAAGCCCATGGTTAGAGCATGGACTTTTTATCTCTATTTGCTGTTATTAATTTTTTGCATTGTTTCTGTATCCATGAGGGCACGGATACTTTTAAATAATGGATGTTTATCTGTATATTTTTCACCATAGCTAAGATTAAACTCATAATCAAAGTCATCAGGATTAATTCCTTGATTATGCTGTAAAATTGTTTCTAGCTTATCCAAAGCCTTTACTGCAACAGCTTCTTGCGTTAGACCAGCTTCATATTCTTCCCATAACCCAAGTATGGTGTTTCTTAGGGGAGCATCTAGGGATTGAGTAAGTAATAATAGATCGTTACGTTCTTGAACGTCTTTATCTGGATGGTTTTTCTTTTCAGTCGCTGGAACATCACCATTGATTGTCTCGCCTAAATCATGAACAAGACACATCTTTAAAACCTTTGAAAAGTTTAGATATTTTAATTCATCTTCAAATACAAGAGCTAACAGGGCAAGCCTCCATGTATGCTCGGCTGTACTTTCAATTCTACCTTTAGAGGTATGAGAGGAACGCATTATATTTTTCAGGTTTTCAGCCTCTTTCAAAAAGAGTAGACGACCTTTAATAATGTCAGTATTCATTTCGGTTTCTTATTCCTATCAAAATTATAGATTTTTACTTTTAATAAGCTTAATAAATGCTTTTTAAAGTAATCTGTTTTGATTCTGGTTACTACGAGAGCAGCTACAGGCTTATGTATTAAATAGAAGCAATCAATAACATAATATCCAGATGACTTTTTGCTAACATCTTCAATTTAGGCGTATGCGTTGATCGCTGCATTGTAAATTTATCAGCCGAAGCATTGTATATGGATCAGTAAGGGGCTCATCGTGACACAACTTTGGCTATTGGAGTGGTCTACAGCTTATGCTTCAAGATAAATTAAAAAAAGGACAGATGACCTTTTTTTATATTGACCGTAAAATACCTTGTCTCAAGAAGATAACTTGGGTCATGTCACTGTTTATTACCTATTATCTAGGCCCAGTATAGGTTTCAAATATTGATAAAGACTTTGAAAATATAGATAGTTTTGAATGAAGAGTCGTGAAAGATGAGGACTAGTAGTAATGATGAATTAATACAGAATTATATCGATAAGTTTTTTTTATCGCGTTATTTTTCTCCAATATTGTTAGAAAATTTCTTATTAAAACAAATAGAAGCAGGTGAGTATCTGCTTGCACAAGGAAGCTCGCTAAGTAGCCTCTATTTACTTGTGAATGGAAAATTACAAGTAGAACATTACCAAAAAGATGGGAGTTGTGCCGTATTCTCTATTGAAAGGGCTTTTTCCGTGATTGGTGATTTAGAGCTTTTTTTAGATAGAGATATAGGTACAGTAAGTACGGTGACTGCGATTTCAAAAGCGGATATTCTCGAGATATCCCTGAACAAAATTGAGCAATATGCGTTTAACGATCCAGCTTTTCTACGTTTTATCTGCTCTCATCTCAGTCAAAAATTATATGCTTCTACTCAACTGTTAACAAATGCAACGCTTCCAGCATTTATAAAAGTACGTAAATATTTAGCAATTAGGGTGGAAATGGAGGGGAGTATGATTCACTTGGAAAAACGTGATTCTATTGCTGCTATGTTAGGAATTTCGACCAGACAGCTAAATCGGATTTTAAAAGATTTATCAGACTTAAACATCATTCAGCTTAAAAATAAAACGTTAAAAGTTTTGGATAATGACTATCTCGCTGAAATAGAACCGATAGACCTTTTATAATTAGATAGCGGTGAAATAAAAATAGAATTATGTTCAAGATATTTAGTGAGGGTTTTAGCCGTCAAGTTTATGCTTTGAATTGATTATGGAGGACGCTACAAACCTTCTTCTTTCATTGCAAGCAAGCCCATGGTTACCGCATGGGCTTTTTTGATGTAAATGAACAACTCAGGACAGAAGTTCCGAACTACTTTCAGCATGTTTTGACAATGAACGTAAATCTGAACCAGAAGGAGCCTGATAAATTTTTAGCCCAAATTCAGGGATAATTGCCATCAGATGGTCAAATATATCAGACTGGATTGCTTCATAATCATTCCATACCGTTGTATTGGCAAATGCATAGATTTCCAGCGGTAATCCCTCACTCGTTGGTTGTAACTGACGGATAATTAGGGATTGGTTTTTAGCAATACCAGCGTGTTGTTTTAAGTAGAACTCGACATAGGCCCGAAATGTTCCAATATTGGTTAGGCGGCGCTGGTTATAAACTGACTGATCTTCAAATTGTTGATTAAAGCTGTCCAATTCAGATTGTTTATTATCCAGATATTGATCCAGTAACAGGAACGCTTTTAATTTCTGTTGTTCTTCATGGGTAATAAAATGAATGCTGGTTTGATCAATAAAGATTGAGCGCTTAATGCGTCTCGCCCCCAACAATTTCATCCCACGCCAGTTTTTAAAGGTGTCCGTCACCAACTTATTGGTCGGAATTGTGGTAAAGGTTTTATCAAAATTCTGTACGGTAATGGTATGTAAGGACATATCAATAACATCACCATCTGCATTTAATGTTGGCATTTCAATCCAGTCACCGATACGAACCATATCGTAGGAAGAGATTTGCACCGATGCTACCAAGGACAGAATCGTATTTTGAAAAACCAGTAATAATACCGCTGCCATCGCACCAAAACCAGCAAGCAGGGTAAAAACATCTTTCTTTAAGAAGGTACCTAAGATCAGCAGACCACAAACGATAAACAGAATCAACTTGATCAGTTGAAGATAGCCTTTGATGGGCTTATTCAGTGATTTTGGATTACGTTGATAAAGCAAATTGAAAACATTTAAAAGTTCACTGATGGCCAATGCAATGGTCAGGAAGATAAACGCCTGTGCAGCCATTTGTATCAGGCCAACCGCTTTTAAGGACAAATGTGGAACTGTGGTAATACCATTTAAAATAACAATTGCAGGAACAATATTCGCCACTCTGCGGATAACACTATGCTGGGAAAAAATTTCACTGTGTGCAAACTTCATTTTTGAAATAAGTTTACGAATCCCACGGACAACAACTTGTTTTGCAATATAATTTGCGACAAAGGCGAAAAAAATTAGAATGGATAATGATGTTAGCATCTCTAGCCATGGATACTGATCAGACCATTCCTGAATATTCTTTAAGAAGGCAAATTTATCCAAAAGTACAACCTCAAAATAGCAGATACGCTATTGTATTGATTGTGAATGACAATAATTTATAAAAATACTTTTTAGCTACATTCGGGCATCAATTACTTACTCAACAAGATTGACAGACTCTCAGAAAGTCCAAGTGAATATGTGAAGATAAGTATGCAACCGTTGGGCATAGGTAAGCCTAGTTTCGCGGATCACTATATGCCAATCAACAGTACTTTATTGAATACGATGGGATGCTAAGTTTTAATTTGTGAGACTCAATAGTGGCTGATTTTATCCGCAAGATTGGCAATACGGTTCAGACGGCAAGACTGTGCATCTAACATTTGTCCTTGTCCTTCGGTTTTCGGATCCCAATTACAATACTTGTCGGTGTTTTCCCACCATGCTGCGATTTCATCCATCTGCCGGTCTTTTTTCACACTGTCTGGACGACTGATGATTTTGGCAAAGGCCTGTTGAACGCGGTTCTTATGTTGGGCATATTCTTGGTCCATACAGCTTTGCATTTCAAATGTTACTGCACCACTTTGCTTGATACATTGGCCATAACTGCTGCTTAATTTGGCATGAATATAAGAATCATCTGGAAGGGGACGAGACATTTCATCATCGGCAAAAGCTGCAAAAGGAAGAAGAGAGATGAACAACAATGTAGTACTTTTAAATTTTTTCATATATTTGACCTTTAGTTTTATCTTGATCTCGATGTTCGTTCTTGAATATCTCTATGCTTTGATTCGCATTATTGAAGTAAATTCAGATAGCGTTGCAATTGTGCAGTACGGCCTGCGATACGCTGTATATCATTAAGTTCAGTTTGCAAGTTGTCTGGCTGTGATTGACCATACAGCGTTGTTTCCAGTTCAGCATCACTTTGACGTGATTGTAGCCAAATGCGTTGTGATGCAACCAGTTTTGTTTTCTGGGTAGCACTCAAATGCGATTGTAATTTTTTATAGGTACTATTCAATCGCGCATCTTGACGTTCAGCCTCATCTTTTAGACAAGTTGCCTGTTCTATAATACCTTGGGCACTGTTGTCACAGTTTATAAAAGCTTGGCTTAATAAGTTTTCATTTCCTATTGGTGCAGCGAAGACCAAGCTTGAAAAAGAACATAAAAAACTGATCGGTAAGCATGCTAATCGTATTTTTTTCATAAGGGATAAACTCTTGATTGATCTATCAGGATGAATGTTGACTGTTGTGCGAGCTGAATAAAACCTTGCTTGAGTATCGTCAATCACGCTTTAGCAAAGACAAACAAAGACAAACAAAGACAAACAGAGGTATCATTTTGACCAAAGTGTATCAACTTTAAATTTGAATAATCATGGATATTTGGATGTTTTTTTCCAAAAATATAGATTGTCCTGTACAAATTTCTTTAAAGCTCTGAGATTTATTTTCCGTACAATTACTGCTCCTCAACTGTTTATTCATATAGCTTCAAGATAGTAACCCGCATATTCATTTAAATTGAAATTGTGTACATCGCATTTTTTGGAATGTTATCGCAGACTATTGATGTGAATATATTATGATCGGTTTTTTCACACAATAGTTACAGTGAATATTATTCAAATAGAATGATTTGGGTATCCGTATTTTTATTAAAATAATAAGTTTCTTAAAAAATCAAAATCCCTCAAATTTTGAAGGATTTTGATTTTAGAATGCTTTAAATGGTCTGTGCTCTATTGAGATATAGACGATCTAGCAGAGAAAATAGTGCAGACCCCATAACCAGACATACACCGACAAGACAAGTCATGGTCCAACCTCCATGATGCCATGCATAAACCCCTAAAGCGGAACCACATGCACCACCTGTGAAATAGGCTGTCATATAGATAGAGTTAATCCGAGATTTGGCATCTGGGCGTAAACGGAAAATGATATTTTGATTGCTGGTATGAACCACAGCGAGTCCAAAGCTAATCAGGCCATACCCTAAAATATAACTGGTGAGGTACTTTCCACCGAAATAAAGCAATGCCCAACTGATGATCATCAACGCTACCCCAATCCATGTCAGGATACTGGTATGTCCACGGTCTGCGATTTTACCAATTTTTGCAGTGGCTAAAGCACCAAATACCCCAATGATCGTTGCAACACCAACCAAAACATCAGGTAATTTAAACGGTTCAGAAGTCAGTAAAACAGCAATCGTTGAAAATAAAATACTCATGGCTGCAAATGCAAAGCCACCAATAATTGCACGATAGACTAAACGACGTTCTTCTTTTAACAACACACCCATTGAGTAGAAAATTTTGCCATAACTCATTTTAAACACAGGTACATGTGGCAAACGTTTTTTCAATAAATAGGCAAGAATCAACATTAATACCGCACTGACAAAGTAAATCAGTTTCCAGTTAAACAGGTTAGATAACAAACCGGCAAGACTGGTGGAAAGCAATAACCCGACTAAAAGCCCACTCATTAAAAAGCCAACAACTTCACCTGTTTTTTCAGGTTTAACTGCCATCGTTGCAAGAGGGATTAACACCTGAGCCGCAACTGAAAATAGACCTGTAATAATTGTGCCAACCCAAAGCATGGGTAAATTGACAGCAAAAGCACACATCAATAAACCAATCGCAGCACAAAACATTAACCAAGGAATAAATTTGATTTTATTGACAATATCACCCATGGGCACAATGAATAAAAGACCAAGCGCATAAGATACTTGGGCAAAGGTCACTGTAAGTGCCACTTGTGATTCTGGCATGTTGAAATAGAGTTGAATCGAGTGAATCAGCGGCTGACTATAATAGTTTGCTCCTGCGCATAAACCGCAGGCAATCGCCATCAGCCAAAGTAATGCTTTATTTTGGCTAATATCGAGTTGAGCATTCATAAAAATATCCTAGTTCTTGGAGTTACATACAATAGGCAGTTGCTTCAATTTCAATGAGCATTCCTTGTAAAGCAAGACACGGGACAGGAATCAGTGTACACGCAGGGAAAGGTTGATCTTTCCAAAGTTGTTGCATTTCCTGAATTAAAAACTGATGTTTTTTGGTACTGTGATCGACCACAAGCACTCTTAAAACAGCAATATCCAATAATGATGCATCAGCCGCTTGTAGGGCATGTTGCAGATTGACAAAAGCTTGATGAACTTGTTGTGCAAAATCTTGGGATAATTGTCCTTGTTGGTTTTCACCACCTTGTCCAGATATATGCAAAATACGCAAATAATGGCGTATTTCAGCCACATGACTATACGCAAATGCTGTTGGATTATAAAGTGTATTTGGGTTAATCATTTGGAACGATTTGATCTGCGCGGATTCTGATCTGGAATTCATGGATGACTCTTTTGATTGACTAGAAATTTCCGTCAGTATCAAAGCTCAAGTTAACTTAAGGTCAAGTGAAAATGCCAAGAAAAAACCGAAGCAACTGATCGTATTTATGAATGAACAATCAAGGGGCTGTTAAACAAGAAAACCGTCATATAGAAAAGTAATCAGAAGAAGCACAATGCAAGTGAAGTATTGCTCAGTATTAAAAGTATATAGTTTGTTTATCTTTGCTTTGATGCTCTTAGGAAATCCCAGTAAGCACTGACTAGGATTTCGTAGAGGCCTATCTTAAGCAAGGTATTGGCTATTTTTTATATTCAATGAGCTGAAATAGCCCTGTACTAAAATAACCCAGTCATTAAATAACCTAGCCGTTAAATAATGAGTTGTGAATCTACAATCTTGCCCGTTTTCCCTAACCAAAATGGACGGTTGACTTCACCATGACCAAACCAGTCACATTGGTAAAGTGGGATGAGCAGTGGATCGAGATGTTCTTTCACAATCTCAACAATACTTTGCGGGACATTTTTTTGTGGGCATTGATAAAAATCACCCAAGACCAAAGCCTTTAAGTTTGAAGTATCAATACTTTGTAGGAGTTGAGTCAATGAACGTTCAATTCGATAATAGGGTTCGCCTACATCTTCAATCAGTAAAACACTCGGCTGATTTAGTTTTAAGGCAGACGGTGTGCCTTGTAAAGTACACAGTACTGTAAGATTTCCGCCTAAGATTTTAACATCTTCAATGTGCTGATCTTGAGCAAAACCATTTGCGCTGGATAAGGGATAATGATCATGTTGGTTTATATCCGCAGATAACAGGCTGATGGTTTTTAAAGCATCATACGACAGGGGGCTATTGTCTAAATTTTTAACGGCAATTTCCTGAAATACAGGCGCATGTAAAGATTGTCCATGATGCATCGCGATATAGTTTAATAACACGGTGGTATCTGAATAGCCAATAATGGGTTTATTCAAAATCCACTCACCTAAAAATGGCAATAACATTGCAGCGCCGGTACCACCACGGCCACACCAAATTGCATCAATGTTTGGATCTAAACATGCTTGTTTTAAATCTTGAATACGTTGTTCAACTGTACCTGCCAAATAGCGATGTTGTGAAAATACATGTTCACCTAAACTGACTGTATGACCTAACTGTTCCAAATGCGACTGTGCCAACTGGATATTTTCAACATCTACACAGGCACTCGGCGATACAATTTTAAAATGCATATTCCTTCCAAGCTTCCGCACAATTTAGTGTGCAAGTTTCTTTTTAGACAAAGTAATCATCATGACACCGATGATATTCAGTAAACAACCAAACCATTGTATCGCATTCATATGCTCACCGAGCAAAGCCACAGCCAAAATAATGGTTAGGATCGGGCCAATCGAACCAATCATAGCTGCTTGAGCAGCACCTAAACGAGAAATACTTTGCGCGACCAAAATCGTCGGTAAAACCGTCACCAATAAGCCTAAGGCGATACCATACCAAATGACTTGTGTCGGAAGTTGAGTAAGCAGTTGAATCGGCTGGGGTGTTGCAATGATAAAATGGGTTAGCGTACCAAAACATGCAATGCTTAATGCCAAACCAGTGTAATTCCATGAACCAAATTTTTGAATTAAACGTGGGGTCATGAGTAAGTACGTCGCAAAACAGACCGCACTGGCAAAGACTAAACTCACGCCTAGCCAGAAATTTCCTTCATGCGGTACTGTGCTTTGCTCTTGTAGCATCACAATCACTGTACCACCATAGCTTAATGCAATCGCTAGTATGGTTCTAAAGTTGAGTTTTTGCTTATAAATAAAGCTTGTGGCAATCACTGTCAGTGTTGGATAGAGAAATAAAATAATACGTTCTAACGAAGCACTGATATACATCAGACCAGCGAAGTCGAGCCAACTTGAAAGATAATAGCCCATCAAACCTGCAGCAACCAATAAGGCCCAGTCTTTTTCTGTCATATTTTTATTATGATGGCGATTGAACCAACACAGTAAAAGGAAAAAGGGGAAGGCACTTGCCATTCGCAATGCCATAAGCACGGTGCTGTCAACCAATGGTGATAATGCGTAAGCCTGTTTAATAAAAATAGCTTTGGTACTAAATAAGAAAGCCGCACCAAGTGCGAAAATCGAACCGAGTTGGGTACTGGATAAAGAAAGTTTCATGAATTTGACTGCATTGACGATGTCGCTATACGACATGTAAATTTGAACAAGCAGTATAAATGTTGTTTTCAATCTGTGGAAATACAAAAAAAGAATGAATTGACGCAATAAAAGGAATATAAAACACACTTGCTTACTTCTTTTTGTGTGGATTTAAGTAGCATTTAAATAGATTGAAATAAAAATTGTATAAAAATCAACCTTGAAATCCTTGTTTATAAACTGCTCAAATTCAATATGCTATTTTTTGCACAAAAAAGGTGCAACATCGTAATGGTTGGTTCAAGCTGTTCGAGTATTATTAACTGACAAAATGGCAAATAAAAAAAAACTAAAATTTTTTGTAATTGCTTTAGACTTAGTTCTAGGGTAATTCTAATGGTTATTCCAAGTACTTTTTTTTATTAATGAAATTAAAAAATGTAATAAAAACCGACTTACATTTTTGACGGAAAAAATGATAGAAAAGGCCAATATAAGCTGATAAAAAAACCATGTAATTTGTCAGAAAGGTCAATAGGGATGTTGGTTTTTGTGCTAAATCTATTGTTTTATGGAGTATTTAAACAGCAAGCTGGAATGCTTAAAAGTGAATCATACTGCTGTAAATGCCAATCAGTAGGGTAGGGTGAGCAGCCTAAAATATGCTAATAAGCTTAAAAAAACATCGTTTTTAAAAATTGGAGACAGGATATGTCAAAAAAACTGAGCAGGATAATACGAGAAAAATACAATAAATTGAATATAGGGTATGTCGCACAATTATATTTATGAATCATCAGTTCAAAATATGGGTATTTATTAAATAAATATTGGGTGGTATTTTAAAAAAGTTCAATTAGAATCCAAAAATTCATAACAACGCATCTGGGGGAAACATCGGGTTATTTACGATGTTTACTTGAAGAAAAATTAGCTTGAGGAACGCTCATGCAGATTGGAATCCCAAAAGAATCTGTCGTCGGTGAAAACCGCGTAGCCGCTACGCCAGAGACAGTAAAAAAGTTGATTAGTGCTGGTCATAGTATTGTCATTGAACGAGGCGCTGGTAAAAAAGCGGCTTATATTGACAGTGCTTATGAACAAGTCGGCGCTAAAATTACAGATGATGCCTATACAGGTAGTCAAATTATTTTGAAAGTTCGTGCACCACAAGGTGAGGAAATTCAAAAGCTTGCCGCTGGAACAGCTGTGGTAGCAATGTTTGACCCATACCGTAATACTGAACTTGACCAATTTGCGTCACAACAAGTGTCTGCATTTGCGTTAGAGCTTTTGCCACGAACACTGTCTCGTGCGCAAAATATGGATGTATTGTCTTCTCAAGCCAACCTTGCAGGTTATAAGTCGGTGTTATTGGCCGCTGCGGAATATCAACGTATGTTCCCAATGCTGATGACTGCTGCAGGTACTGTGAAACCCGCTCGTATCGTGATTATGGGTGTGGGTGTCGCAGGTCTTCAAGCCATTGCAACTGCAAAACGCTTAGGCGCAGTTGTTGAAGCAACAGATTTACGTCCAACTGCACGTGACCAAGTCGAATCACTTGGTGGTAAGTGGTTAGATGTACCGATGTCTGATGAAGAAAAACAAAAAGCTGCCGATGCCGCTAAAAATGGTTATGGCTGGATGCCAGGCGAGCAATATATTCAAGACCAAGCCATCATCGTAGATAAAGCCGTGTCAAATGCAGACATCGTGATTACTACTGCGTTGTTGCCAGGTCGTGATGCACCTCGCTTAATCAAAGCTGAAACTGTTGCCAAAATGAAACCGGGTTCAATCATTCTAGATATGGCGGTTGAATCAGGCGGCAATGTTGAAGGTTCTAAGAATGGTGAAAATGTTGTCACTGACAATGGCGTGACGATTTTAGGTATTCCAAATATTCCTTCTACAGTATCGACAGAAGCTTCGGCACTGTATGCACGTAATGTTTTCAATTTCGTAGAAACTTTGTTTGATCAAGAGAAAAACTTTGCCATCAATCAACAAGACGAAATTCAAAAAGCACTTCTAGTAACTCATGGCGGTCAAGTACTGCTGAAGCGTGGTTAAGGAGAGTCATCATGGTTGAAACTATTACTATTTTCGTCTTAGCCATCTTTGTTGGTTACTACGTGGTTTGGGGTGTCACACCTGCATTGCATACGCCGTTAATGGCAGTAACCAATGCATTGTCCTCAATTATCGTTGTGGGTGCGATGATACAAACAGTTGGAATTCCTGGTGTTGTAGATGCAAGTGTACAATTCCAGTCCGTGAATGTTGTTAGTGTACTTGGTGCAATTGCAGTGTTCTTGGCAAGTATTAACATTTTTGGTGGCTTCGCAGTGACTGCACGTATGCTTGAAATGTTTAAGCCAAAACAAAAGAAAAAAGAGGGCTAATCTATGGAATTTATTCGAGAATATGCGGATTGGTTCTACCTTGTAGGTGCTGTCCTTTTCATCTTAACCTTACGTGGTCTTTCAGGCCCTAAAACTGCGATTGCTGGTAACCGTTACGGTATGATCGCTATGGCGATTGCGGTAATCACTACATTCTTTGTCGCAGATCATCCTGTTGTATGGATGATTGGTGGTGCAATGGTGTTGGGTGCAATTGTCGGTATTGCACGTGCACGTACAGTTCCAATGACACAAATGCCAGAAACAGTGGCGTTGATGCACTCACTTGTTGGTTTGGCTGCGGTATTAATTGCAATTGCTGCAATTTTACATAATAACCAACTGACTGCTTTGTTTGCACAAAACGAATCTGCTTTAACCGCTGCTGGTGTACAGCATGCGCATATGAGTAAAGTTCATTTATTTGAATTATTCGTCGGTTGCTTCGTTGGTGCGATTACCTTTACTGCATCTGTATTTGCTTATGGTAAGTTAGCTGCAAAGAAATGGGCAAAAACCATTTCAGGTGCTTGGGTTAAACCCGTTCAAGCGATCATTTTTCTGGCTATGCTGGCGTGTGGTGTGTATTTCTTTACCACAGGCAATATGCAAGCATTCTGGGCGATGACTGCACTGGCATTGGCATTTGGTTGGGTTTGGATTGCACCAGTCGGTGGCGGTGATATGCCAGTGGTGGTTTCACTACTGAACTCATTCTCTGGTTGGGCTGCGGCAGGTATTGGTTTCACACTTGAAAACAACATGCTAATTGTAGCGGGTTCTCTGGTGGGTTCATCAGGTGCAATTCTGTCTTACATCATGTGTAAAGCAATGAACCGTTCAATCATCAATGTATTGTTTGGTGGTGCGATGGGTGGTACGGCTGTAGCATCGGTTGATAAAGGTGAGCAAGTTCAACGTAATTACCGTTCCGGTTCTGCGGATGATGCGGGCTTCTTGATGTCAAATGCAGACAGCGTTGTGATTGTACCGGGTTATGGTATGGCGCAAGGTCGTGCACAAAACGCAGTGAAAGAATTGTGTGAAATCTTAAAAGAGCAAGGTGTAACAGTTCGTTTTGCAATCCATCCAGTTGCAGGTCGTATGCCTGGTCATATGAATGTATTGTTGGCGGAAGCTGATGTTGCATATGAAGACATCTTGGAAATGGACGAGATCAACTCTGATTTCCCGGCGACTGATGTTGTATTGGTGATTGGTGCGAATGACGTTGTTAACCCAGCGGCTAAAGATGATCCAAGCTCACCAATTTATGGCATGCCGATTCTTGAAGCACATAAAGCACGTACCATTATGGTAATCAAGCGCTCTATGGCAACAGGTTATGCAGGTTTAGACAATGACTTATTCTACAATGACAAAACCATGATGATCTTTGGTGATGCTAAGAAAGTTGTTGAAGAGATGACAAAAGCAATCAATGGTGGTGGGCACTAAGCCGCTATCGGATTAAATCCACCCCAAGCCTCCTTTGATAAAGGAGGGAGCCTAACCGCCTTCGGGCGGTTTTTTATTTAAGCAATTTTAATGCTATGATTTTAATAAAATTGACTGAATAAAAAAATGATGAATCAACCATTTAAAATAATCTGTAACAGCTTGGGCATCTATCTGGCATTTTCCTTGTCTATAACGCATGCACAAGTTTTTGAAATTCAAGATGGCTCGAAACACTATGATGCCGTAATTGATATTGCATGTGAAAAAGATGAATGTGGGGCTAAGGCTGAAGTAAAACTATTAAAAAAGGGCAGTAAAGCGGTATTTCAAGCATTTCACTCTGATGAACTGACCATGTATTTGGATGAAAAGTTTAAACCGAGTGTTAATGTTATACAGCTTTATGGCGAACAAAGTCCTTTGATTTTTGATGATTTTAACTTCGATGGAACAGAAGACCTCGCGATTAGAAACGGCAATTATGGTTCTTATGGCGGTCCGGTGTATGACATTTATGTATTTAATCAAAGCAAGAATAAATTTGTTTTAAGTCAGGAACTGTCTGCACTCACTCAAGAAAATTTAGGTATGTTCGAGCTAGACAAAAAGCGCAAACGTATCATCACCTTTAATAAAAGTGGCTGTTGCTACCATATTCGTTCTGAGTATCAAGTTGTGCCTAGAAAAGGTTTATTGCTGGTTCGAGAGTTTATTGAGGATGCAACATCACCACAAGGTGATCAAGTTGAAGTCACAGATCGCAATCTGGTCAATGGAAAATGGAAGGAAAAGACCAAGTATTATCCAACTGCAAAATATTATGCTCAGTAGTCACAATTTACCTCGTATACCTATTCTGTATTGATATCGCTATATGATGTAAATCAACAGATGCTGAATTGTAGGGCAGAGTAAGGTCTTATGAATAGAACAACTTCTTTTACGGTGTGATGTTAAATTTTTAAGCATAAAAAAGCCCATCCAAAGATGAGCTTTTTCAATTAAAACTGAAACTTAGTGAGGAATATGCTCTTCATCTTCAAATTCAGGTTTAACTTGTACGATAAAGTCTTGACGGTTAAGACCACGCCACAATGCAAATGCAGTACCGATATAGATTGAAGAATACGTACCTACAAATACACCAATAAACATCGCAACTGAGAACCAGTGTAGACCGTCACCACCCAAGAACATCATTGCAAGTACAACCAGCAATAATGTCATCGAGGTATGAATGGTACGTTTTAAGGTTTCAGTTAAGGCAATATTCACAATTTCTAACGGTGTCGCGCCACGAATCTTACGGAAGTTTTCACGGATACGATCCGATACAACAATGTTATCGTTTAACGAGAAGCCGATTAAGGCAAGAATAGCCGCTAAAACAGTAAGGTCAAATGGCCATTGCATCATTGCAAAAATACCAATCGTTACGATCACATCGTGCAGTAATGAAAGCACTGCACCAACTGCAAGTTTAAACTCGAAGCGAATGGTCACGTAGATCAGCATAAGTAGCATTGCAAGCGCTACAGCACCTGCAGAACGTAAATATAGCTCATTACCAACTTGACCACCGACAGAGTCAACCTTATGAACAACAGCAGTGTTATTTGGCAGTTGAACCGCTTTGGTGATGGTATTGCTTAAGTCTTCAACTTTAAGGTCTTGCGCAGGCATACGTACAATTAAGTCTTTGTTTGAACCTAATGTTTGTACAACTGCATCTTTAAAGCCGGCTTTATCCAAATTCGAAATCACGTCTGCTGGTTTTGCTGCATATTGATAGTTCAATTCTGCAGAAACACCACCAGTAAAATCTAAACCAAGATTTAAGCCTTTGGTGGCAATAAAGAAGATACTTGCAATGGTCAAAAGGATTGAGATGATTGCCGCTGGTTTGGCAATCTTCATGAAATTAATTACATGCTCATCATCTGGGCGACCATATTTCTTTTTCGGTTGAGTCACATCAGTCATCTTCGATCTCCTATATGCTCAACTTATTCAAGTTACGTTTTCTGCCATATACCAATTGGACAATTGCACGTGTTACTGTAATTGCAGTAAACATTGAGCAAATAATACCAATCATCAGCGTTACAGCGAAGCCTTTGATCGGACCTGTACCAATCGCAAACAGAATAAATGCAACCAAGAATGTGGTTAAGTTTGAGTCGAGAATGGTGTTATAGGCTCGATCATAACCGGCAATAATGGCCTGTTTGGGCGAGGCCCCCCAGCGCATTTCTTCTCGTATTCGCTCACAGATCAGTACGTTGGCATCGACCGCCATACCAATGGTGATTACGATACCGGCAATACCTGGTAAGGTCAGTGAAGCCCCGATCCAAGACATAATGGTGAGAAGCATTGCTAAGTTAATCACTAATGCTACATCAGCAATTAAACCAAATAGACGGAAGAACACGATCATCCAGATTGCAACAAGCAGGAAGCCAACTTGCGTTGATAATACGCCTTTGTCGATGTTCTCTTGCCCCAAACTTGGACCAACAACTCGTTCTTCTACAAAGTACATTGGTGCAGCTAAAGCACCAGCACGTAACATCAATGCAAGTTCAGCCGCTTCTTGAGGAGAATCTAAACCAGTAATACGGAAAGATGAACCTAAAACCGCTTGAATATTTGCAGCATTGATTACCACAGATTCAGTATATGGGGTACGAACTTCTGTCATTGCACCTGTAACTGGATCAGCAACAGAGGTGATTTTTTGTTTATTTTCAATAAACAAAACCGCCATGCGTTTGCCAACAGCAGTACGGGTTGCATCTGACATCAACTTACCACCAGCAGTATCTAAAGTAATATTTACTTCAGCACCACCGCTATCTTGGCTAAAACCACTTGATGCATTTTGTACACGTTCACCCGTAAGGATACGGCTGCGATTTAATAACAGTTCACGACCACTGTCCAAAGATTCGTAAGCAAAAACTTCAGTACCTGGCGGTAAAGGTTGACCATTATATTTACCTGTGAAACGGTCAATATATTGATCATTTAAATCAGACACTAAACGGAATTCAAGGTTTGCAGTACGCCCCAAGACACGTTTAGCTTCGGCAGTATCTTGTACACCAGGCAATTCAACCACAATACGGTTGCTACCTTGGCTTTGTACCAATGCTTCAGCCACACCTAACTCATTAATACGGTTACGTAAAGTCGTTAAGTTTTGGTTAAGTGCATAAGATTGAATATCTTGCTTGGTCGCATCGTTATAAGTCAACTTAAGCGTAGAACCTGTATCCGTTGCTAAAGCTTGTTGATTGAACTTATTCCCATCACGACGTAAAAAGTCCATTACCGCTGCACGGTCATCATTATTTGCAAACTGAATCGTAATGGTATTGTTGTTCAATGAAAGACTATTAAATTTAATCTTATTGTCACGGAACTCACGACGTAAGTCTGTTGCTGAGGTTTCCATACGTTGTGCAATAGCTTTGTCCATATCTACTTCAAGTAAGAAATGAACACCACCACGTAAGTCCAAACCAAGCTTCATTGGCTTAGCGCCAATTTTTTGCAACCACTCAGGTGTGGTTGGTGCAAGGTTTAATGCAACGGTATAGTTCTCACCCAAACCTTTGCTGAGGACATCTTTTGCTTTTAACTGTGCTTCAGACGTATTTAAACGCAGAAGGGCAGCATTGTTGGTGAAGGTATTATCATGACTGCTAATATTTTCACTTTTTAAAATTTGCTCTGCTTTTTGTATGACAGACTGATCAATTGTGGTACCAGCCTTGGCACCAGAAATTTGAACAGCAGGTTCGTCAGGATACAAACTCGGCAGCGCATATAATGTACTGATCACTAGTACCACTAGAATCAATATATATTTCCATGCAGGGTAACGCATTCGCTTTCTTCTTAAAATGAAAAAGTCGTGCTAAGTGCACGACCGTTTTATGATTAAAGGTTATTTAATGTGCCTTCAGGGAGTACTGAAATAACACTTGCACGTTGAACTTTGACTTCATTTCCTTTGCTTAATTCAACCACTGCAAAGTCGCCATCAATTTTTAGGATACGACCCATTAAGCCGCCTGCAAAGACAATTTCACTGCCAACACCTAAGCTTTCGATTAAAGTACGGTGTTCTTTTGCACGTTTTGCTTGAGGACGCCAGATGAGAAAATAAAAGATTGCAACAAATACTACAATCATCAATATGTTTGCCATCATGCCTGGGCCTTGTGCAGGCGCTGCTGCAGCGTGAGCAGAAGAAATAAATAAGCTCATTCTAATTTCCTAATGTTAAAAATTATCTGCCATTTTCATGGCTTTTAAATTGACTTGTTCAGCAATTTACCTTGTCTTGGGTTTCAGCGCAAATACTGTTGAATTAATCTTCAATTCAACTTTATATTGGGGCATTAGTCAGCAGGACAAGGAGGAACTTCTAAACCGCGACGTTGATAGAAATCAGTCACGTATTCGTCAAAAGTTCCCTGATCTAAAGCATCACGAATATCTTGGGTAAAACGTTGGTAATAACGTAAATTGTGGATCGTGCCCAACATTGAACCGAGCATTTCACCGCATTTTTCTAAATGGAATAAATAGGCACGAGTGAAGTTGGTACAGGTGTAACAGTCACAATGTGGATCCAGTGGACTTTGATCATGACGATATTGGCTGTTACGAATCCGAACCAAACCATCGGTAACAAAATAATGACCATTACGTGCATTACGAGTTGGCATGACACAGTCGAACATATCGACACCGCGACGAATTGCTTCAACGATATCTTCTGGTTTACCCACACCCATCAAATAACGTGGTTTATCTTCTGGCATTTTTGCAGGCAGATAATCCAAAACTTTGATCATTTCTTCTTTGGGTTCACCGACAGATAAACCACCAATCGCAAAGCCATCAAAATC
Source organism: Acinetobacter sp. NyZ410 (assembly GCF_022828975.1). NCBI lineage: Bacteria > Pseudomonadati > Pseudomonadota > Gammaproteobacteria > Moraxellales > Moraxellaceae > Acinetobacter > Acinetobacter sp. NyZ410. The sequence continues at coordinate 675,459 of NZ_CP094620.1, forward strand.
AATTTCTTTAAGACCGTTTAAAGACTCTTCACGAAGGTCTTCATACATGCCGCCTTGAATGATTCCAAACAATGCGTTTCTATTTTTTAAAACATCGTGATGTTGTGTTTTACAACGCTTCGCCCAACGTAATGACAGTTGAAGCGATTTCTGTGCTTCTTCATGGGTTGCTGGGTATGGCGTACATTCATCAAAAATCATCACAATATCTGAGTTCAATGTATGTTGAATATCCATTGAAATTTCAGGAGATAAAAAGACTTTTGAACCATCAATAGGTGAGCGGAAAGTCACCCCTTCCTCTTTGATTTTACGCATAGCACCCAGACTGAAGACTTGGAAGCCGCCTGAATCAGTAAGAATCGGTTTGCCCCATTTCATAAACTCATGCAAACCGCCGTGTTCACGGATAACATCTAGTCCAGGACGTAAATAAAGATGGAAGGTATTGCCTAAAATAATTTGTGCTTTGATGTCTTCGATATCGCGTGGCAACATGCCTTTAACTGTGCCATAAGTTCCCACAGGCATGAACACAGGTGTTTCAATCACACCATGTTCTAAAGTTAAACGACCACGACGAGCACGCCCCGACTGACCTAATTTTTCAAACTTCATAAATAACCTAAATCTGGCGAAAAAACAGTTCGCTGATTGATAATTGCAAAAGGGGGCTATTTTCCCTGATTTTATGGTCGAATACCAGTCATGTTGTTTTTCATAATGTTAAATTTAAAATTATTGATTTAGCGCCTTGAAGAGCAATAGGTTGATAGGAGAATCATTTTTTTATCGTTGAATAATTATTGTTTGAATATCAAGGTATTATTTTTATGCAGCTCAAAAGCGAATAGTGGTTCGCTTTTGAGCTTAGATTTGGACAAGATAGAAAATTAGTCTTTTGCTTTACGACCGATAATGATCAAGGCGATAACTCCCAGAATCATGATGAATATTCCATAATGATTCCAAAAATTACGTTGCATTTTATTTTCTTGGTATTCAGGGTTTTTACTTAAGGTTGAAATGACATCATCAGGTAATTCATAAAACGTATCTGGTTCTGCATCAGTCATACCGACCAAGGTGCAGTCCCATGTTTTGACATCTGCCCATAAGATTCCAAAGTGACTACATTTATAGCCTACGCTTAAACTTTTAAGATCTTCATATTGACTTAACAGCTCTTGTGGAAATGGGCCAACCTTAAACATTTCATCGCCTGTATTGAAAACTAACAGGCCTTTCGCTTGAGCAGGGGCTTGCCAAAGAAAACACAGACATAACATCATGAATAATTTTTTTAACATTTGATTTACTCCAATCTTTAGATTGTCTTTTTATTAAGTTGATCATTTTAAGTTGATCGTTTTGTTCTAAAAATAGTCATTTTTTAGCGGTCTGAAAATATCAGAAAATCATCAAAATGTCATTTTTTATGTTGAAAATAAACAGGATTATGACTGAATTTTTTATTCAAATTTCCACATGGTGATTTAGGTGATATGTTCCGAGGCAAATATACTCAATCACCATAATCGATTCCTGTTCATGGCTTAAAAGCTGATCCAAAAAAATTATTGAATTTATCAAACTGATTTAGCACTTGTTCAACCTTGGCAATCCGTTGTTCTAAACTTCCTGTTAAAGCAATGTATGGAATCCGACGTTGTTTGAGATCCGCAATAATTTGCTGATGAAAAATAGCTCTTTTTTGTGGGCCGCTACGATCCCAAGTGTCGTCATAAGCAATATCATCTTCACACAAGAAAAATAAGTCATAGCGTTGTGCATTTTCGAGTGCAAGTTGTTTGAGATGTTCTGGTAATCGTCCATGATAATCCATACAAAACATCGCTGTGGTTATCGCGTTGGTATCTACAAATAAATAACGGTTTGCATCTAAAGTGGCCTGATCTTCGTAGGCGATATGACGATCTGCAATAATGTTGAAATCCTCAAAACCGATACGACGATCAATTTGGTGAGTTTCCCAATATTCACGTCCATATTCTGGGGCAAAAGTTGTTGCATACTTTTTCGCAAGTGCTTCAACCAAGGTAGACTTGCCTGTAGACATGGCACCGACAAAGACGACTTTGCTAATTAAATCTGCATAGACACAGTTGGGAATAAATTTTCGATTTTGAAAGGCATTTGCTCGAATCATTGTAGCGGAGATCGGCACCTGTAAACGTGACTCATCCACTCTACGATCAATTGCATTGAGTGCTGTGCTGACATGCTCACCATAAAATTCACTACTATAAAAATGCGAAATTTTCACACCATTGAGCTTTTGAATGATGTAATTTTCTTGTTCTATTTCAAACGCCCGATCATTGGAATAACCCTCAGGCCCATCCCATGCTTCAATTACATGAATTTGAGGAAATAAATCACGGATCCATTGGGCGCGAATGTTTAAGGGGATGCTTGTAATTGAACTTTGATAGATCAATACATACAGCTCATCTACCTCTTGTAATGCTGTTTCAAATATATGCATATGACCTGCATGTAAGGGTGCATATTTACCGAGTGTCAGTCCGATTTTTTTCATAGTTTTTAAATTCAATAGGATGGGTTTGAGTGGTTTTGTGCAAGTTTATTCCAGTTAAAGTAGCCGTAGATGGCATTGATCAGAAAGGCTGACCACATCAATAACATCATTGCACCATCACCACTCCCATCAATGGTCCGGATCGCCCACATTAAAATACTGAAGATATTTAAAGTAATATAGAACCACCATTGTTCTTTAAAACGCAGCAGCATCAAAATCGTTGCTGTGATTGCAAGGATATTGGTGGTTGCATCGATATAAGGCGTATTTTGAGTGGCAACTTGGGCAAGCAGATAACCGAGTATCGCAATACAACCTATATTGCTCAGGATGATCAAAATCAAATAAGCCTGCCGAAGGGTATAGGCCTGCTGTAATTGTTTTTCTTTGGTATGTTGCTGCCAAAGTAGCATGCCGATCAAAGCGGTTGGGACAAAGAACAAGAGATTCAGTCCCATTTCGCCATAAAGCCCGTTGTTATAGCAAATCCATGCATAAGCACAGCTATTAAATAAACCAAAACTATAATTGAGAATATTGCCTTTTGCTGCCAATACCACACAGAGAATTCCGCTGAGTAATACCACGAAATTAAACCATGTATCTTGTTGAACTAAAGTAATGATACAGCCGATGAAAATAAAACTAAAAAGCCAAACAATTTCAAATATATTCCAGTTTTTGAAAAGAAGGCGAAAGGGATGGGGGGAAAAGATTTTCAACATAGGGTTTGTAATTCTAAATAATGCTGCTGGTGTAATTTGCTGGTAATTTATACCCGATTTAAACCCTACAGACGATTTGAAATTTCAGTTTAATCGCATGCAAGGACTGGACTGTTGCCAATTGTTTTTTACCAAGCCTGTTGATAAATCCATTGTGATTATTTGTTTTTTACGTATTTATTTAAGTGATGTTTGATTAAAGAACCTTCCCAATATTTCTTTGGGAAGGATGGTTTTTCCAATAATATAGAGTAAAGCTTAGTTAAAATTAGGCTTGTAATCAAAATTCTGAGTAACCACATTGTCGGAAAATGGACGAATTGTTTTCTTTGCCAAAGTAATGGTATTGATCATATTGTTTGGGAAAATTTCGATGGTGTTATTAAATTCTTCAACATTACGGTTAAAGATGGTGATTGCTGCACCGACATTTTCATTTTGTTCTTGAATATCATCCATCATTTTTGCATACAAAGTATCTGCTTTGAGTTCAGGATAATTTTCAACCACCACATTTAAACTTTTCATTAAATCTTGATTGAGTTTTTCAACATGTTGCAGTTGAGAAACATCGGTATTGTTTAGATTTAGATTCAAAATTTGCTGACGTAACTCGGTCACTTTTTCCAAAGTTGATTTTTCAAACTGTGTATATTGCGCCAAAGTTTGCTCTAAAGTTTCCAGTGTTTTTACTTTCTGGCGTTCAAAGTTGGCAACTTCAGCCCATGCGCGTTGTGTCGCATTGAAATAACGCACAATGTTATTTCTGACCAGAATACCCCAAACGATCAGAACAATAAAAATCCCAATAAATATGATTAAACCCATTTTGATTATTCCTTTTGATTTATGAAATCAAGTTTAGCATGCACTGTTTAAATTTTTCATATTCAGGCATGGTTAATGTTCTTAAATGTCCACGAAGTGCTGAAATATCCTGAAGCTTTTGTTTTTTACGACGAATGCGAAAGAGATCTTGATCTCCCATATAGCACAGCATATTTTCTTCAAAATGATAAACAATATCACCTGAATAGTGTTGAAAAAAATCACTTAATTTTAAGGTGATACTTGGACTAATGGTACGGGCAAGTTGATGTTGATCATAGCCAAAAATATATAAATTTTGACTGACCAGAATATCCGCAGTTTTCCATATTTGGGTATAGGGCGGAATAAATTCATGATGTTTATTACTGGCGGCAAAGCCGAGGGCGGGTAATTGAAAAATAAAAGCGCCCCATTGGTTTTTATGAGTTTCCTTAATTTTCTGTTTTTCACCCTGAGTATTGGGCAGTGAAAACTCATCGACATAATGATACTGAAATAACATCACATGATGTTCTTGTTCACCATCAAACCATTTGGTGGATGCAAATTGTTCAATCTCATTCAACACATTGCCTTGCGAAAACAACGGAAAACTTTGTTTTAACTTGCTCATGACCAAAAAGCTATTGCTTGTTGTGGAGATATGACTTGGGGTTTTATTAAAATCTAACTCGTAGCGGAGAAACATCATGCGCTGTTCTAAAAAATTGATGACTTCATCAATTGGATCGCTTTGCTCATAAATTAAATAAGCAGCAAAACAGCATAACAAGGCTGCTAATAGACTCAGTGGGTAGGGAATATAGTGATGAATCAGCCAACCAAAAATTGCAGTCAGTACCCCAATCATAAACAGCAGTCTGGGGATGAGGTTATGAAAAAATAACTCTCTACATTCTCCCCACGGATGTAAGCCATCTAAAATATCTTGTGCAGATTGAGCCTGTTGTCCAATTTCCCAAAGCCGAGCGATATTGCGCATCACATGTTTATTTTTTCTTGTGCGTAGGTGAAGTAATCGCTCAACGGTTTCTATAGGCATAGCAAATAATCATGATTGAAGTTTATTAAAGTTCGAATTCCAGATTGATCAGTATGCGATAAATTATTGTATCGACAAAGTAAATTGTTTATTTTTCAACTTTATTTGTCGCGTAATGAGGCTGGACTTCTTGTAGAATCGTGATCAGTGAATCTTTAAGCTGCTCATAATCAGGCATGTTCATACTTTCAAGTTGTGCAGCCAAATCATAGACAGTTTGAACTTTATCGACTTGCATCTGCGCTTTGGTAATATCCGTTTTAAACAGCCAGCACAAAGAAGGGCGCTGGGCTTGAACATAAAAATCACCTTTAAAATAAGCCATGGCTTGATCAAGCATTAATACATGATTTGGTGTGAAAAATTTGGCAAGTTGCATTTCATTTGTACCACTTAATTGGTACTGATTGTCGAAACGAATATCCCCACTCGACCATTTTACCCCAAGACGGCAGGCTCGATTTTGTTTAGATGAAATACTGATACCTTGAGCAGGGAAGTTTTCTAGAATGATCCCCCATAAATCATAATGACGATATTCAGTCTTTTTTTTGCCTTCTGAATCACGCGTTTCGACTTCATCCACATAATGATAATTAAACAGCATATATGGATAGTTGATGCCGTTGACCTGCCAAGCGCCATAAATGCAATGACCAATCGTATTTTCATGATCCCCTAATCCAAATAACGGGAAATTATAAGGAGACTCAATATTTTCATCGAAGGCATTGGGATAGAAGCGGATTTGATATTTCGCTTCTAGGTTCTTTTGATGAGCATCTTCAACCAATTGATTGAGGGCTTTTGTCGAAGTGCGCTTATAGAAAGCAAAAGCCACACTCGCACCCGCAACCAGTAAGAGCATCGGGTGGGTAAAAATAGCCAGCACAAATAAACCAATCGCGATCGCGATAAAAAGCCAAAAAGTATAATTTTGAATAGACAGACTCGGATCATCTTGCCAATTCTTTAAACTTGCAATGATCTGTTCAAAATCCTGATTTGACGAGAGTAACTGATTGATCGCATGGATATTGTGCTGAGTCTTTCCATTGTTGGCGTGTTGTTGACTAAAGGCATTTTGAATTTTTGTGAGTAAATCATTCATCTTTATTCATTATTGTAGCAAGTGCTTAGATGCCTGATTGTAACGAAAAAATGATTTTGAATGCAAAGTGTGGTGTTTAAACCACACTTTGCATATTGGTATGCTGACTAAGCAATAATTTTTAAATAGATTGCGCTTAGTTGAATCTAACCATTTGCGTTTTCAATCAACATTGCATCGCCATAACTAAAGAAGCGATATTTGCTTGCAACAGCATGTTGATATGCATTCATAATATTGTCACGGTTGGATAATGCAGATACCAACATTAACAAGGTAGATTCTGGTAAATGAAAGTTGGTGATCAAGCGATCAACCACACAGAATTGATACCCTGGATAAATAAAGATTTGTGTATCACCTGTCCACGCGGCAATTTTTCCACCAGATGCTTGTGCTGCACTTTCTAAAGCGCGTGTTGCTGTCGTTCCAACGGCAATCACTTTGTTGCCACGTGCTTTGGTTTCTTGAATCAATTTTGCTGTTGCTTCAGGTACATCACACCATTCACTGTGCATGATGTGATTTTCGATCTGATCTGTACGTACGGGTAAGAATGTTCCAGCACCCACATGTAAGGTTACAAACGCTTTATTTACGCCTTTTTGCTCTAATTTTTCTAATAGGGCTTGGTCAAAATGCAAACTTGCTGTTGGTGCCGCTACGCTTGCTAATTTGGTTGGATCGTTAAACACGGTTTGATAGCGTTCTGTGTCAATGGCTTCTGCTTCACGGTTAAAGTAAGGCGGAATAGGCAATTGTCCATATAAATCTAAAACTTGCAAAATAGGCTGTGAAAACTCCACCACAAATAAGTTTTCATGACGACCTGTTACTGTCACTTTGACTTCATCCTTGCCAATAAATAATTCAGCACCTGCTTTAGGCGAATTGCTGGCTTTGATATGACAATGTGCAATGGTCTGATCAAAAATACGTTCAACCAAAACTTCAATAGCACCACCAGAGGCGCGTTTACCTTTTAAACGTGCTTTCATTACTTTGGTATCATTGAGTACCAATAAATCACCTTCATTGAATAAATCAAAAACATCGGTGAAGTGAAGATCTTGGTATGAACCATCTGCATTGAGATGTAAAAGGCGAGAAGCGCTACGTGTTTCAAGTGGGTAGCGCGCAATGAGTTCGTCGGGAAGTTCGAAATTAAAATCGGAGAGTTGCATCATGAGGAAGAAAAACTGACATTTGGGATTTAAAAACTGCCGCTAGTATAGTCGTTTTTCAAATTAATGGCTGAAATTGATGTTTTATAATCCAAAAAAACCAGAACTGCCTTAAAATTAAACAAATGTGAAAACTTGTCGTTGACAAGAAAATGAAACGCGCTATTATACGCACACAACCTCTCCCGAGGTGGTGAAATTGGTAGACGCGGTGGACTCAAAATCCACTGTCAGCGATGACGTGTCGGTTCGAGTCCGACCCTCGGGACCATATCTTTTAAGATATATGGATTAATATAATAAAATATCTTTGTAAATCCTGCATTTATCTAAATTATCAATCGTTATATCACGTTATATTCCTTGATACACCTATGCCAAATGAGTACCTTAATGAGTACCTCATATGCTCAAGGTATTGATTTGGAATGGCAATAAAAGTTAAACCTCTAACTGATACTAAATGTGCTTCTGCCAAACCTAAAGATACAGAATATCCATTGCATGATGGTGATGGTCTAATTTTACTTGTTAGACCCTCTGGTACGAAAAGTTGGCAATTCAAATATAAAAATAAAATAGCTGATAAAGTGTCTAAAATGACGTTAGGAACCTATCCTGAACTAAGTTTAGCTAAAGCTAGAGAATATCGTTCAGCTTACAGAACAATGCTTGCAGAAGGTTTAGATCCAAAAGAACAAAAGCATTTACAAAATCAGAAAAAAGATAATCAGCACACATTTAAGAAAATCACACTTGCTTGGTTAGAAGTTTATGCAAAAAAAGCTGAATTAGATGAAGAAACTAAGCATAAAAGACTAAGAAAATTTGAGAATCATGTTTTTCCAATCCTTCAAGATAAACTGATTGAAAAAATTACATTAAAAGAATTGATGAATCTTTTAAATAGAATCTATGAAAAGTCAGCAGATCATGCACAGAGAATCAGAGCAGACTTGATATTAATCTATGCATATGCACTACAGCATGGTTTTATCGAAACAAATATAGCTAGAGATTTGAAAGATACTTTAGATTTATCTGCTCCCAAAAAACATAGAGCTACTTTTAAATCACTAGATGAAATCCCAAACCTTATAAAAGGGATTAAGAAAGATACTGGACATTTTCTAACTAAGAGTTGTTTAAAACTAGTATTACATACATTCCTTCGTTCTTCTGAAGTTAGATACGCACGTTGGACTGAGATTGATTTTAAAAAGAAACAGTGGCGTGTACCTGCTAGAAGAGAATTAATTGAAGGGATTAAGTATTCGAATCGAGGGGCAAAATCAAGAAGAGAACATCTTGTGCCATTATCTCCACAGGTGATAGAAATCTTAAAAGAAATTTATACTTATAGTGGTAACTGTAATCACGTTTTTCCAAGTGTGAAAGACAAAAATAAATTCTTGAGTGGGGAAGCACCTAATAATGCTTTAAAGCGTATGGGATATGACAAAGAAGAGATTTGTTTACATGGTTTTAGGGCTTTAGCAAGATCTTCTTTAGCTGAAATGGGTTTGTTCCAAAGAGATGCTTTAGAAAAGCAAATGAGTCATATAGAAAAGAATGATACCGTTGGAGCGTATACTCATATTGCAGAATACTTAGAAGAACGTAGAAAAATTATGAATATATGGAGTAACTGGCTAACCTATATTGAAAATAATCCGTATATAACTCCTCATGAATATGGAGACTTACTGAATTTAAAATCAAAAGAGAAAATGAATGAAGCTCTTCTTAGCGAATAGTAGGGTTGTTAAATGTTCAGTCAAAGATTTAATGAAATACCAAAATGTTGAATCAATTTTGGCTGAAGATATAAGTGAAAATAATGATGGGCAGAGTAAAACTTGAAGTGCGACATAAACCACCTAATTAATTTAAAGGGTTTATGGAGTATATAAAATTGTCATACCATCATCTTAACTTTGAAGATCGTACTGCATTAATGCTTGAATCAAGAAAAGAAGGCTTTTCACCCAGAAAATTTGCTGAACTTATTAAAAGACATCCTAGTACGATCTATCGTGAACTTAAAAGAAATAGCATCAATGACGTTTATCAAGCCCGATATGCTTCTGATCACACCTTCGCTAGACGTAGACGTGGTCATAGAAAACTCAAAATCGATTCAATCCTTTGGAAATTTATTGTTGAAGCGATCCGTTGTTTATGGTCTCCTCAGCAAATAGCAAAGCGTTTAAAGACATTTCCTGATTTGGATCAAACAATGAATGTAAGCCATACAACGATTTACTCAACTATACGAGCATTACCAAAGGGTGAGTTGAAAAAAGACTTATTATCCTGTCTGCGTCATGAAAATAAAAAGCGAAAAGCTAACGGTGAACCTAAAAAAGATTCTATATTACAGGATATTAAAACTATTCATGAGCGCCCAGCCGAAGTTCAAGAAAGAAAAATACCGGGTCATTGGGAAGCCGATTTAATTAAAGGTAAAGACAATAAAAGTTCGATAGCAACACTTATTGAACGAAATACACGGCTCTGTATCTTGGCAACATTACCTGATGCAAAGGCAGAATCCGTGCGCAAGGCTTTAACTGAAGCTCTGAAATATTTACCTGCAGAACTGCGTAAAACGTTGACCTATGACCGTGGACGTGAGATGTCAGAACATAAAAAACTCGAAGAAGATTTAGGCATAGATGTATATTTCTGTGACCCACATTCACCCTGGCAAAAAGGCACATGCGAAAATATGAATGGTTTAATTAGGCAATATTTACCTAAAGGGATTGATTTAAATCAGGCAGATCAGCATTATTTAAATCAAGTTGCCATGTCACTGAATACTCGTCCTAGAAAAGCGTTAGATTGGCTTACACCATTAGAGAAGTTTGCTCAGCTTGTTGATTATCATAAGGCTTTTGAAACTGTCGCACCTCATGTTTGAATTCGCCATGTTTTATCTTATGCGATTGAGTGCTGGATAGGATATGGTTTAATTTATCCAAAAATTGAAAATATAAAATTAGATGATCTAAGTAAAATAATTCCAAAAGTATTTTTGTTAAGAAATGATGATAATAATATAAAATTTTTTAAAAATTTTGGTCATATTGTGTTTAATTTAAATGAGTATGAGAAAGAAGTTAGTCATCTAATTTATTATGGTAGTTTTTAGTTGAAATTTGACTTTTATAATATAAAGCAGTATAATAACAAGTATAAAATATATATTTAAAAATAATAAAAGCTCATATTATATATATTAAGGCGACAATTGTTTAATTTTTTAAAATACTATTTTAATTTTGAATCCATAATTTTTTTATTGGGTTCTATTTTTTGTTCCTAATTTGGAAAAATTATAAAAAAAGGAGATTTTGATATGAAGAAAAATAATAATTATGAAATAGATTGGATTGATTTTGATTTATTTGTTGATGGGAATGCAGAGAAAATTACAGAGGGTTCAATCTTGTATACAACTTTGCATTTAGATACAGTCGATGACGTTTATAAATTGTCTGATCAAAATTGTCAGATAAAATTTAAGCCTAAAATTATATCATCTGATAAAGGTAAAACTGTTACTTTGACATACAAAAAAGATTATATTCATGTTTCAGGAAATATTTATAAGTGGTTGAAATCACAAAATGTTACTGGTGAAAAAAATTTACTTAATTTGATTGTGGAATTTGTTAATGTTTTAAAGTCTAAAGATTTGATTTCTTTTTCAGAAGAACAGTTTAAAAATATCAAGAATGGGAATTTCAGAGTATATCGAGTTGATGTGAAACTTGATTATATTTTTGCATCTAAGCAAGATGCTTTAAGATATTTAAATAATGTACAAATGCTTGGTTATTTTCCTTATAAGGCTAAACAACTATATAAAAATGGCTGTTATTTCGGTATGAGTAGTAAAACTAGATGGAGTTTAAAGTATTATCACAAAGGAAATGAGTTGAGAGAAAAAAATCAAAGATTTTCTATAGAGCCAAAAATTTATGAAATTGCTGAAAGAATGGTTAGAGCAGAGTGTAAAATTCTAAATGCTCAACTTAAAGACTGGAATTTGATGTATGCAAGCCAATGGAATGATTTAGAAAAAATAAGAAGAATGTTCGATGATGTATTTTCTAAATTAAAGCTTCCCAATGTTGATAAGAGAAATAATATTCTAGATATAGAAAATAAATCTGATAGAAAATTTATAACACTTTATGAAGAAGGCTGTATTTCAGATTATTATTCTAGGACAATGATTCATTTAAAGAAGAAAAAAATTTTAAATGAGTATGGTATAGACTTAAATATAAAAAATGAACAAAGAAAGCTACTAAAATGAAAATAATCATAAGTGATAGAAATATTGATAAATCTAAAGCAAATCTAAAATTAAGAATAATAAGAAATATAAAAGAAAAAAAGGGGGAAGAAAATGATAGAAATGAAGAAATTAAGACTAACAAAAAAAGAAGTGTGTTACATGTTGTCTATAAAACAAGATAAATTGATTAAATTAATTAATAATGATGAAAAATTTCCTCGTCCAATTAAGGATGGAACTAATAGACAATCCGCCGTATATTTTGATGCTAAGGCAGTAGAACTTTGGTGGTATAATAAAACCAATCAATCAATAACACAATGATTTTAAAGGCGATACTTTTGTATCGCTTTTTTTTTACTAATTTTTTAGAACTCTATACACAGTTGCTATTCCACACTCGACGGCTTTTGCAATTTCTTCTTTTGTTAGCCCTTTAATATTTAGCTCTTTAATTCTTCGATGCTTTTCTAAGTTCGCCTTTTTTCCAGTTGGAATGTAGCCACTTCTCATTAAACCTTGCTTAATGCGTTCTCTGCGTTTGTCATTATCTAATCTAGCCATAGTGGCTAGGAGATCAATCAGCATATTATTAATAAGAGTTAGAATTGAGCTAGTGATACTTTCATCTTGTGCAACTAGCATATGTGTAGTGGGCAAATCAGCAACTATTAATCTTAATCCCTTTTCTTTGATACGATTCTTCAGTATTTCAAAATCATTTTGAGAAAGCCGTGATAAGCGGTCTACACTTTCGATTAATAAAATATCTCCATTGGATGATTCTTCAAGTAATTTGTTTAGAATTGGGCGTTCCAACTTAGTACCTGACTCATTCTCAATATATTGTATTAGGTCACTTTCAATATGATTTTTTGCAAATTTTTTCAAGTCATCTAATACACGTTCTGCATCTTGTTCTTTCGTACTTGCTCTTACATAAATTCTAACAGTCATTATTATTTACCTATTAACTTGCAACGAAAATGATAAATTAATAATTTAATTCCTGCCAGGAACTCTTTTGATAAAAAAATAAGGCTTTTAAGAAATTATTTTAAAGGTATAGTCAAATAATAAAGAACTAGTATGTTTGCTAGAATGTGGAGTTGTGATTTTAAAAGTACAAATGGCTCTAGAGGTTTAGAACCATTTGTGAATTTTATCAAAGAAGTACTTTAATAATTTCAATGGTTGTTTTTGCAGATACTAGACAAGCTATTCTATGGAAGTCATCATTTTTTCCTGGTGTCCCATTATCAACAACTGCTTTAGCACTAAAAAACATTGGTTTAAAATCTGTTAATCTTGCCGCTTCATAAAGAGCATATGATTCCATTTCAAATGCTGCAATTTTTCTATGTTGCATATTTATAATCTTATTAAAATTTTCATCTGCAACTACTGCACTACCACTAGATAAAATACCTAATTTAATGGAAGTGCTAATTTTTTCAAGATGTTGAGGTATTTCAGATCTATTAGGAGAAATATCACTAAGGATATGATTAACAAATCCCTCTCTAGAAATTAATTCTTTGATCTTTAATTTCACTGTATGATCAAGCTGAATTGAGTAGGGTTCAGGTGTAAATCCATCTGCAGTCCATTTACCAGAATCATGTTGGTAACATAGTTCGGGAATAGTAATATCATAAATTTCTGCTTCCCCCTCTATTCCTGCACAAATTCCACTCATTGCAATCAGCTTAGGTTTGAATATCTGTAATGCCATAGTTGAAGTAATAGCTGCATCAACTAATCCCATCCTAGGGCAAGTAATTACTAATCCTTTGAGGCTGTCTAGTTTAATATCTAAACAGTCTAGACCTTGAATTGATTTAGATTCAGAAATGTCTAGACCTATACTTCTATATGCAATGCTTTCTTTTGGTAAAGCACATACAATAACAAAATCATATTTGGGTGGGGGAAAATTATCTATTAAGCGCTGTAGAAGTGGTTTTCTCCAAGCTTCTTTTTCACAAGAAAAAGTTATTACATTGATATTATGACTATTTAATTCTTCAAAATTATCAATAGCAACGGCATCAAACTGTGTTAGAGCAAGTACAGGAGTCCTAATATTTGGGCAATCTTCATCTCTTAAGTCATATATAATCGATCCACTTAAATCGATTGGGTCACTTTGAGGATGTGTAGGTACAATTAAATCAATAATAATTAGATCATAAATTTCACGCTCTAACTTTTTGATAAAATTAGTACGATCTTCAGAACGATCAATTTTTATGTCAGGGTTAAAATTTAAAATTTCTTCTGAAATTAAATTAAATTTATGGGTTTCATCTTCAAGAATTAAAATTTTCATACGATTGTAAAAGCTCTTTGAGGTCTTCTTTCCATGTTGTTGTATCTTCTGAATATTGTATACATCCTAACACGGTACAATCTAGCAAATCTTTAATATTGGAAGAGGCAAGATCAATAGGAAAATATTCACCACATATTTCAACATCAGGATATTGAGTCAGAACGATACAATCATCTTTACGATCTAAATATTGAATTTCAAGAATTACTTGTAAGCCTCCATTCAGCAAGCTTATTGGGGAACCTGTTCCTGATTCTATAGGATGGCTTGGTATTGCCATATCAACTAATATTAAGTGAAAAATAGATTCATTGATTAGGGTTATAGCATTTTGAAGGTTTGTAGCTACTACAATATTAATATTTACCATATTGGCATAGAGAAAATCCTTTAAACTTTTTAATTTAAAACTATCATCCTCTACAATTAAAATATCAAACATTATGTAATACCTTATATGAGAATATTATATTTACTTTGCGGTTTGAACATTCAATTTTTTCAATTACGAAATTATTATCATATTTCATAAGATGGTATAGTTTTTTTATTCCGCTTCGATCTTCAGATAATTGTGCATTATCAATGTCCATTTCTTGATCGACTTGGAGTCTGCTATTGATATAATCTTCGTTGTCGCTATCTTTTATATCAGAGCTAACAGAAACTATAATTTTATAATTTGATGGATCAATTGTATAGAATTTTTCTAAATGGCTAGTTGGTTTTCCATGTTTCGCTGCATTATAGATAATCACATATAATGCATCATATATAACATGATACGCTCCACCAAACAACTCGAAATCGAATTGATTATCTCCATCTATATCTTTGAACAAAGGAAACGTGTCTCTGACTTCTTCAATAACAGCTTTAAAAAGAAGTGATAAACTTGCTTTAGGAGCCACTGAATGAGGTCTTTTGAACCATTCATATATAGAAATAAATTTATCATTAATTGTTCTATGTAACTCTAATGTAAAACTAGTTGTTAGTTCTTTAATTCTTTGATTTTGATTGATTTTTAATTGTTCTATTTTTGTTTTATTTAATATTTCATTTTTTTGATTTTTAAGAAAATCATTAATGTTTCTTAAATCAATTACGATTAAGCGCCAGCAATATTCAACAATAACGGTACTTAAAGTACTAGTGCCATTTTTTGAAATAAATTCAGAAATTATATTTTTGGCACAAGCATAAGCAACATCTGTTTTACTAGGAGAATTTAGGTCAGTTTGTATTAAACCATCTTTATTTTTGGTGGATTTAATATGTAAATTATGTCGAATGATATTATCAATTTTTTTCTCATATTCATTTTTCCAAATTTTCCATTGGGTTAGAAAGGAAGGGTCGGACAGAAGAACTTCGTATTGTTCCTCTAAAGGGATAATTACATTTGAAAACAAATGTCCTTTAAAAGTACCATGTCTAATTCTCCGACCAAGATATGATGAAATTCCAAATATTTTATTATTACAAAATTCAAAGTATGCTTTTTCTATTAGTAATAATAATTGAGGAGAGTCATAATAATCTAATAAACCATTTTGGCTCAAACTTGATAAACAGCTATTAAATTCCCTTAATATATCATCGCATATCCATTCATTAAATCTATAAGAATCGACATAAATTCTGTTGTCATCAATTTCATTTCTTATTCTATTAATTTGATGATCAATTAGAAGGGTTCTTGCTCTATCATTATATTGTCTGTCGCCTGTAAAATCACCCATCCAAGTATGTAGATCTGCTCTTGTTTCAGTTATTTTTAAAGTTGTAGGAATAATTTGAGACATGGCGAATTCAAACATGAGGTGCGACAGTTTCAAAAGCCTTATGATAATCAACAAGCTGAGCAAACTTCTCTAATGGTGTAAGCCAATCTAACGCTTTTCTAGGACGAGTATTCAGTGACATGGCAACTTGATTTAAATAATGCTGATCTGCCTGATTTAAATCAATCCCTTTAGGTAAATATTGCCTAATTAAACCATTCATATTTTCGCATGTGCCTTTTTGCCAGGGTGAATGTGGGTCACAGAAATATACATCTATGCCTAAATCTTCTTCGAGTTTTTTATGTTCTGACATCTCACGTCCACGGTCATAGGTCAACGTTTTACGCAGTTCTGCAGGTAAATATTTCAGAGCTTCAGTTAAAGCCTTGCGCACGGATTCTGCCTTTGCATCAGGTAATGTTGCCAAGATACAGAGCCGTGTATTTCGTTCAATAAGTGTTGCTATCGAACTTTTATTGTCTTTACCTTTAATTAAATCGGCTTCCCAATGACCCGGTATTTTTCTTTCTTGAACTTCGGCTGGGCGCTCATGAATAGTTTTAATATCCTGTAATATAGAATCTTTTTTAGGTTCACCGTTAGCTTTTCGCTTTTTATTTTCATGACGCAGACAGGATAATAAGTCTTTTTTCAACTCACCCTTTGGTAATGCTCGTATAGTTGAGTAAATCGTTGTATGGCTTACATTCATTGTTTGATCCAAATCAGGAAATGTCTTTAAACGCTTTGCTATTTGCTGAGGAGACCATAAACAACGGATCGCTTCAACAATAAATTTCCAAAGGATTGAATCGATTTTGAGTTTTCTATGACCACGTCTACGTCTAGCGAAGGTGTGATCAGAAGCATATCGGGCTTGATAAACGTCATTGATGCTATTTCTTTTAAGTTCACGATAGATCGTACTAGGATGTCTTTTAATAAGTTCAGCAAATTTTCTGGGTGAAAAGCCTTCTTTTCTTGATTCAAGCATTAATGCAGTACGATCTTCAAAGTTAAGATGATGGTATGACAATTTTATATACTCCATAAACCCTTTAAATTAATTAGGTGGTTTATGTCGCACTTCAAGTTTTACTCTGCCCATTGTTGCAATGAAATCTTCTGTGCATAATTCATAAGTATACTCAGCCACAGCTTTTGATTTTGTCGATAAGTATTTTACAAAGTCGACTAAATTGCTATTAAATCTTTCAATAGTAATTTTTTGAATATATTTCTTTAATCGATGATTATCTTTTTCATTTCTACTTTTTTTACCTATAAGGAGATAAAAAATGATCTGTGATTCTAGACAGTCCGTTTTTTCTGCTGCCATTCTTAAGTATTTTTGATCTACTGTCCGTGATAGATCTTGGGTTCTTCCCATTAAATTATATAAACTTGATAATGAGATTATTACATTACCTTCATTTTTCATCATAATGTGATTAAAAATTGAAGAGCGTGTTATAGATCCAGATTCTTCTAGGATTTTTAAATCTAAATAATTATGTTTCGTCAAACTTTGGGAAATGGATAGTTCATCTAAACTTAAATCAGCTATCCATTCATTTATTATATGTAGTTGTTCTTTAATTTCAATTTTTCCCATGGATTCACTATAGAAATTGTCATTTAAAATTCTATATTTATAAATATCATCAATCTCATACCATGCACTGGAATGTTTGTAAAATATATCTTCACTATCTGTTTCGTAATTATTTATATAGAATTTTGCTAAGTCATTTAAATCTATGGATGGGTTTTTTATTGAAATAACATTGTCAATAGTATCTAGATCTTTTAAATTTAGAAAATTATTGTTATATTTTAAAAAAAACAAACCATCAATTAAAGAGCTTTGTATATTGCTTAATAATTTTTCATTTATTTCTTCAAGATTGTGGCTTTGTAAATATGTGAATGGTATTTCTGATATGTGTTTGCAAAACAAGCTTTTTTCATGTCTATTAATTATAGACTTTTTAAGTCCTAAATAATCTATATCGATTTGATAGCATTGCTGTAATGAGCTAATAATTAAATTTCTACCTGTAGAATTGTATTCACTAATAAATTTTTGAACAAAATTTAGATTATTTTTATCATTATTTAATTCTTTTATTAGAAGAATTTTCCTTAATAAAAAATGACTATAACCAAATTTCTGGTAAATTTTTTCAATTTCAGAATCAGATTCTTTATACTTTTTGGTTATAATTAATTTATTTAAACCATCTATTTTTTTAAAAAAATCATTTAACTTGTTTTTATTTTGTAATGCTAATAGTTCTACGATCTTTACTTGTTTTTTAAGCTCAATACATTTTAGGCGTTGAAAATCATCATAAACTTGGGCCGTAGTGGGGAAGTAATCAGGAATAACTTTTCTTTCATAATCTTCAATCTTAGTTAGAGCATTATAAATTTTTACTAAATCTTTGTACTGATAAAGTTTTCTAAACTTATTTAAAACTTTAATTTGATCTTGGTTTGGATCAAAGAGAATCGGTCGTAAAAGATTGCGAGAGGCAACATCTAATTTCTTAAAGTTCTGAAGAAACTCTGCTTGATTAATTGTCATTTTTTTAATATTAAAGTGATTGGTATTTGTATTTATGTTCATCTATCTTTTGCGCCCCCTTGATTGAGCTAAAGATTTTACTGCTAATTTGATTTAATTTCATTCACTTTTAATTGGGCTTAGGTCAATAATTTGCATCCTTGATTAATCCGATTTTATTAGATAAGGAAACACAATGAAGTTAAAAGATGCGTTTGACTATATCCTTGATAAAAATAATGCTTTAAGGGATTTCAATGCATACATGATAGGGGTGGCATATGATGGCGATGATTCTTTTTTATTTGTAAATCTGACCATAGATGACGAAGTAATAGAAAAAAATACGCTTTACTATCATGCTCATGTTACAAGTGGAAAAATTGGAAGTTCAGAGGGGGAGGAGGATTTTTACAGTGCAGAGAGCATTGAAGACTTACTTGCTCAATTATCCCTGATTGCTTCTGATTTAAGCTATCATGTTTATATGCTAGATGAGGATGTTTTAGGGCTAAGTAGTGAATACGCGTTAAAAGCACTTTTTCCTAGGCTACCTAACCCTGACTTTCATTATCTAGATGACTTTAAAGTAGAAGCTATTAAGTTGGTGTCTACGCTTAATCATTAAGATTTTAGGATTGTTTTTTATTTAAGTTATTGTAATAGCAGAGTTTCTAATTTTAAAAATGAGTACCTTGGTGAGTACCTTTTAGTTTTTTAATTTAAATAAATTTAGTTAAAACAATTGGATATATTAATATATTGATCCCGACCCTCGGACCAGAATACAGAATAGCAATATTCTCCAAAGCCCCAAGCCTTATATATCAAAGGCTTGGGGCTTTGTCGTTTCTGGCGTTTATGTTTTTTTACGGTATTTTTTGGGATATTTTGGTATATATCTCCACCCGTTTTCCACCCGGGTGAGATCATAATTTATGGAGTTAATTTATAGATGAGTATTTCGGTTTATCAACGACCAAATAAAAAGTGGAAAGCAGACGTTGAATTACATGGTTTGCGTAAAACAAAAACGTTTGATAAGAAAATTGATGCAACAAACTGGAGCAGAGCAACTGAAAGAGATCTGATATTAAATGCAGCAACAACAACTGCTTTGCAGAGTAAAATCGTACTTACACTTCGCGAAGCCTTACAGCGATATAGTGATGAAGTTTCAATTCATAAAAAACTGCAAAAAAAGAACGTCAGCGAATTAATTATTTTAAAGAAGTCTTCCCCAATGTTGATTGGCTACTCCAGACTTATAAAAGTGAATTTATTAAACAATGGGAAGAAACAGTTACTAAGAGATCTATAAGACCACTTAAAGCTTCTACAATTTTGCGAGACTATTCGTTGCTATCTTCATTTTTTAATTGGTGCAAGTTGGATAAAAAGTGGATTACTTTCAATCCAGTTCAAGAGATCCGTAAGCCAAAGAAGCCTAATAACAGAGAACGTCGTGTAGAAGAGCACGAACTTGAAAAAATGCTGAAGGCTTTGAAATACATTCCTGGCACTGTGCCTGAAACTAAAATGCAAGAAGTGGCTTTGATTTGGTTGATTGCATTGGCTATCGGAATGAGATCTGGAGAAATCGTAAATCGTCTGCCACGTGATATTGTCTTATCAAATCGTTATGTTCAATTGGATGATACCAAAAATGGATCTTCTCGAAAGGTTCCTTTGGATGACTTTGCTTTGAATTTATGGGCATTGGCTCTAAAAGTAGATAGAAAGGGAAGTCCCAAAGTGTTCACTGTAAATGATTCTTCAAGAGATGTATTGTTTCGTAAAGCTAGAAAACAAGCAGGTTTAGAAAATGCTGATTTAACTTTTCATGATTCAAGACATGAAGCAGCTTCGCTTATGGCAAGACGTATTAAAAATGCACTAACGCTTTGTAAGATTTTTGGATGGAAAGATTCTAAGCAGGCTTTAACATATTACAATCCAACTAATGATGAAATATTAAATGAGCTGAATCAAACAGTAGGTTTGAGTAAGTTATTGACATAAATTAATTTTATGATACTCCTCATGGTATTCTTAATACTATGAGGAGTATAGTTATGATTAAGGATTTAATTGTTTTGCATAATCCTCTAATTTATTTTTTAGTATAACTAAAATATCATTTGATAGTGAATTTTTAGTTTCAGAATTAAGAAAAATTGACCATAAATTTTCTTTTAAACGTATATTAGACTTCCTTCATAAATCATTTTTCAATCAATTTAATTGTTTATCTTTCACCCAATCTAAATTGTATATGCCAGCAAGTAAATTAAACCGCAGGTTTAATCTTTTACGACGATTTCTATATACACAAGATAAAATCTTAAAACATTTCATCCTTCCAAATACATGCTCTACTTGAATTCGTCTACGACCAATCTCTCTATTTAACTTTTTTAATTCAGAATCTAATTTTTCAGTTTTCTTTGCTTTAGATGGCATGAGGCATCCAAAACCCAATTTTTTTATCCCTAAATACCCCTTATCAACGATAAAAAAGGGCTTAAATTTTAATTTCCTCATACTTTTTTTAAATATTTTAAAATCATGCATGCTTCCATGACTTCCACATACACTCAGTATTTCACCTGTTGTATAGTGCATAGATAGCTGAAATTTAAAGGTATGTCGCTTTTTTTTACCGCTATACCATTTCTTCTGTTTTTTTTGGACGTTGAACTAATATTTCAGTTGCATCAATCACAACAACTTCCCAATCCACTTCATCTCGATTAGGAAGTTGTTTTGGCAAGTTAAATTTTCCAGAACGGATTAAGGTATCTTCAATAACACGTGTGATACGAATTGCACTCGTTTCAGATACACCGTAACTCATACCAAGATGGAAAAATGTTCGATATTCTCTCCAATATTCTATACATAAGAGCAAGCGATCTTCCAACGGTAATTTATGCGGTCGTCCTTTACCAATATGACGAGGTAAATGCTTATTTAGCTCGGCCAACATGAGGTTAAATGTAGCCCAACTAACACCGGTAAGCCTACGAAACTTAACGTCTGATAATTTTTGAATATCTTTGAATTTCATCCAAGGATTATCCCTTGAATTAAATAATTTTGCTGATTAATTTAAGATCAAATAAATTGTACGTTTTTTGATTTATGACGGAAGTCTATTAGCTTGATTAGTATAATTTGTGTCATTTTGATTAATTTTGCTAATAGTAACATTAAATTCTAAAATATAGGAAGCATCCCAGTTATCGCTAAATGCGTCATTAAGATTCTGATGATTTAAAATTTGGATATTGATTGTCATATTGAAGTTCCTGTGATTTTTAAGCAAATTTTTAATCTATATAATCAATTAACAAAGGTAAATTATAAAGATTTTCTTAATTTACCTGCTTGAAATAAATTTATCAAATGCTTTTAAATAATTTTTTAAAAAATTGAACGAAACAAAATAGACGTATAATTATTATCATTAGATTACTAATAAAAAAATAGTATAAGGCTTGAAATAATCATCAATGAACATCATTTATTAGAAATTACTATTTAAAATATTGTTAGCTAATAACAAAAAGTAGAGTAGTAATAATGCTAATCAATTTTTAACATGAGGTGTTGTAATGGCGGTAAGTGAGTTAAATTTAATAGATGTTTTTGATGCTGGAGATATTGATAGTGAACGTGTCAAATTTAAGGTGAAGAAAGAATGTTGGCTAGATGATTTCCTTATTATGGATAATACTTACACTGAGAATGGTGCTATATCAAATAAATATCGACATGTTTATAATTTTGAATGTGTGAAATTATATCCAGGAGAAATAGTCTATCTTTACACTAAAAAAGGTAAAAACGTAGTCCCAACATACAATGATGAAAGTCGTACCCTTAGGTTCTATTGGGGATTGGGCAACACAGTTTGGAATAAGGATGGTGATACTGTTCATCTCATTAAGATAGAAAAACACGATAAGATAAAAGTTAATTAATAAATAACGTAAATCTTTTTAAATTGATAAAAGGGCGGGAGGGAGCGCCCTCTAGATTTGAAATTTTGAACTTGTAAATTACTTTGATGTTTTGATCTTAATCGGTAATATCTTGTTAATATTGTTTCAATAATTCATTACCCACCCGGCCATTCTGCAATTTTCTACTCTAAAAAATTTGCATCTGATATTGTCTTTCGCTAAGACTCATCGAAGATTGATCCGCATAGAATACAATACAATTCGTCAATTTTTATAAAACTTAGAGTAAATATGTAAAGATAATCTCACCTGAGTGTTAGTTCTAGATTGTTCATAAATACCTAAATAAAAATTTAGCAATAATGGACATTGGCTTTATCAAAAGCCAAGCCATAACTAATTACATCTGTTGCTTTCCAGCGTGGTACGGTGCGGTCGCCATGTGGATCCGTTGGTAACTGCCGACTAGGTGGAAAATTCTTATTGGTAATCACATTTCGTTTGGTGTAATCGAGTGAGTATTTAAAGTAAATGGCTATGTCATGCTCATCCCAAAGTTGGCATTCAATTGGAATAATTGGCTTTGCATCAATTTGCTTTAGAATTTTCAAAAGTGCTTTTTCAAGTAAAGAATCTATTTCCATATATTTAGTCCTCTAAATCTTCTGTTGGTTCGACTGTTTCATCATCAATAAAAGGTAGAGAATTAGGATTAAAAACATCATCTTCTATTTGTATTTGATTCATAGTTGAGTCACTTCATAGTTTGGGTTAGAAAAAATCCAGCATTTCACTGTGCGACGTCTTTCTGGCATTTCACTGTCAGCATTTAAATTTTTCACAGCATCTGTTGGAAAACGATTTGAGCTTACAGCTCGGTTTGATTCGATAAATTTGAAGCGTTGTGATGACTTGAGTAAGTTTTTCATCACAGAAATTTCAGGAAGTTTTTGGTACTGCATTGCTGCGACCTTATAAACTTCGTTAAGATTGATTGCGACAGTTTGAGCGTCATGTTCATGATGATTCAGACTAAATGCGCTACTTCTACCACTTTGTCGATATTCAAAAGCTTCCCAGAATTGCTCAACTTCTTGGCAATCGCCATTGAGTTGGTCTACACGTTGTTGTGCCATTTCCATCAACATATCTTGTGCTGAAGCCACTTCCTCATAATCAAGAAAGCCATTGAGCACATGCTCCGCAATCGCTTCAATCAAAGCAGCGATTTGTACATGACATAGGGCAATACGTGTATGTGTGATACCTACACTGTGATATTGATCTTCAAGGCTTTTTAATCTTTCCTGATATGTCGTAAGAATTTCATTTTCTTTGTGTAAGCAATGGGTCATGTAGGTGCATGCATCTTCTAACTCTATACGGTCGAGAGAATCGACAATTCGCCTTGTTTCCAATGATTGACCCTTACGATCAAAAGCTAGGTGTAAGGTACGAGTTAAAATGGCTTCAGATGCAGCAATTGCACTGTTTTGTGAAATCATAATTGCACCACGAAAAGGTGGCTCATATGTTTCATTGCCTGTAGTTTTTAAACCTTTTGAACGAATTGCATGACCGTTAAATGCATTTTTCAATTCATCCCAACTAAACTTTGCCTGCTTAATGCCATTACCTTTTGCATCATTACGATCCCTTTGATGAGAACTACTGGAAGATTGGATATTTGAGCAAAATTATGATAAATAGCTATGTTTGCAGATTTATTGGCATCAAATCCCTCATAATCTTTTCGACCGCTTAATTTTCACAAAAATTCAATTAAGTGGAACTTACCAGCACCTGCTTGACCGATAATTTCAATAAGTGGATAAGAGCTATGTATCGATCGGATTTAACAACACGTGGAGTTAAAGCATGTGTGTAGCACTCTTTTTTGCTGCACTGTGGGCATAGACCTTGTCGGTACCAATCACCTTCACGTTTGAAGTTGAAGATCTGATTTAGACGTTCATCGATGCGTCTTGAGATATCTGTCATTTAAATCTTCTATCTAGATATAACTGTATGAGTTTGTGTGTTTTTTACATTTTTGTAGCAAACGAATGCTTTTAAAAATGCTTTGACTACAATTGCTTGTCTTTATTTTGGGGATCTAATTGCGGGTGGTGTTTGACAATAAAATCACGAATATATACCGCCACTTTAGTGTCTTGCTCATAGGCAATTTTTTTAAGCTCTTTTAATTGATTATCAGTCCAACGGACTTGAGTCAGATTAGAGTGATTAGGTTTTGTTTGATCATTTGTATTAGACATGAGAAAATCACCAAAAAACGTACTTAGATACTTTGTATCTCCAAATATAGTATTAAGTATGGTGATTTTCAAGTGATTTTATTGGAAAAAGTATGAAAAATGATGATTTAAATAATCATGGTACACGTTTACGCGATGAAAGAAAGCGCTTGGGGATAAATACTCAGGATGAACTTGCTGAAATACTTCAAGTAAAAAAGAACTCTATTGTTCGTTATGAGAAACACAATGCACCGCTTGATATGGATCAGCTCGATTTACTAGAAGATCAAGGGTTTAATATTGCATATATTCTTTGGGGGAGTGCTGAAGTGAAGAACAGTGAGCTCTCTGAAGAAGAACTGAAGCTGATCACGCTTTACCGTCAAACACGTGAAGAAATGCGTGGGGGCTTGGTTTCATTGGTAGAGACTTATGCAAATCAATTCAAATAAGAAAAAAATATTTTGTTGGAAGACTTTTGGCTGGGCTAATTTAGTTGTTTTTGTGATATTCCTTCTTTTATCTTTTCCAGTATTTTTTAATTTCTTCGCAATTCATTTTTGGCATGTTCCAGAGTCAGAACTAAGTGATTATACAAAGTTAGGTCCTATTGGAGATATATATGGCAGTCTTAATACTATATTTACTTCTGCAACTTTAGCCTTTGTAGTGTATGCAACCTTGCTTCAACGACAAGCTAATGAAGACGCCCGTGAAGCAATGAAAAAGCAACTTCAGCAGGCAAGCGAAGATACAAAAAAACAGCTAGAGCAAGCTCGTGAAGCAACAGAAAAACAGATTTTTCATGCTAAAGAATTAGCTGACATACAACTTAAGCAATCGATGGACGTTTCTACTAAACAATTGGAATTATCGCAAGCTACTCATAATGAACAGATAAAAGAATCACAGATTTCTATTTTTAATAATAAATTTTTTTCATTTCTTAAATTTAAAAAAGAAAACTTAGAAGGTCTCAATTTTTACTTACTTGAAATGGATGATGGTCATAGAAAAGTTACAGCAGAGAGTTTATTATTGCAGTTAGCTAATCAAATAATTAGTCATTTAAAAATAATTTCTATAGACATTGAAAATGAAGATAAAAAATCTATTGAAAAATTCTTCTTAATGCAGTGTAACGCTTATTTTGATGATTTTAAAAATAGTACACTTTATTCTTATTTTCTAAATTACAAATCATTAATTAACATGGTCATTGAGTCTGACTTAGACATTGATGAGAAAAAGGATTACTTTAGAATTATCAGTAATTCAATGTCATATGAAGAGCAAGTGGTTTTGTTTTTTATTGGACCTACCTATCAAGTTTTTATGGATTTTATGAAAAATTCCGAAATATTTATTCAATTCTCAGGGGAAGATTTTAATACGTTTGCTATTAAGTTCTATGATGTAAGTTATTTTGCAAGTCCCTATTGGAAATACCATTTCAAAAATAAATTTAATTAAACCCCAACCTAAGTTGGGGTTATTTCTTTAAGTTTGTACGGCTTTGGCGATTTGCGAAACCTGGTGATGTAATGTATTTATAATTGAGGTAAATTCCTGGTCACTCAGGGGAATATCGATTTTCATTTTTGTCATTGCCAATAGAAATAATTCAAGATTTTCTATTGGGTATCTAATTTCATCCAATACTTGTTCTGCTGTCATATCTTTATGACTGTTAATTTCAATCATAGAGCTCATTTCTCCCCCTATCTGTTGATCATGGGTGTATTCTGCAAAAAAATGCTGAAAAAATATAGTCTTGTGCGGCTGAATAAGTCGTATTAAGACACTTGATTTTGTAGTAAAATCAAAATTTCTATCAAATCAATTGAGTTAATTACAAATTTGAATTAACAGGATGTCACACAATTTGAATTAGAAGCGGAGGTGCGCAAAGGCTGCTCAAAAAATGAAGCATGCGTTAAACCTCCCAAAATAGAATCGACAGGGTCAACAGAACAGTAATAAAAAATACTGCAGTGTCACGTAGATTTTTGAGAAGTTGCTTGCGTTTGATTGAACGTTAGCGAAGGGTATACGCCTGAATGTTGTAGATCTGGGTATGTTCTTTTACATTTTTTTGAGTACAAGTGTGCTTAGAAGCTAATGTTTTCATTTGCTTTTCCTCGTTCAAGTTTTATTTAAACCTGAAACCATCACTTCTCACGGTAATGGTGACAGACTGAACAGGGGTGAGAATACCGCGAACGAAGAAGCGGCCAGTCCTAAAACTGCCCTGTCCAGCCTGCCAAAGAGCAGCAAAGCTGAATTTTACGCAAAAAAATAGCCCATAGACGGACTTTTTGCGTCTTCGTTCAAAATATTTCAGGTTCTCACGCCTGACTAGAGATTTTGCCCTAGTCAAATTAGAGTATCTTAGATATTATTAGCACATCAATACTTTATAATAATTTTTCGGGTGGTGTTTAGTGTGAGTGAAGTTATAGATAATGAAGATTTAAAAAAAGCAGAGAAAAGAAATAAAGAATTTAATGAGAAATTTAAAAAGATAACTCAGCGAATTGATAATATTAAAAATCATGAACTATTTGATTATGAAAATATGCAAGACGGAGAGTTAATAAATATAGAAAGTATAACTTCTATGAGGGCGGGTATTGAAACAATATTCAATTATGTAACAAGAGAATTCCACTCTCTTGAGAGCGATTGGATATTAGATATATTTGTTGAAAGATTTAAGGAAATTGAAAATGATTTTCAAGCTTTTGATTCTGCATTAAAAGCAAATTTAAAAAATAATAATATTTCTCATATAGGCTATGATCCTAACTCACTAACATTTAATCAATATTTTGACCGTATGGTTCAGAAAGTTGACCATTTGCGTTATTCGTTAGAATATTTGTTAAGACTTAATTCTAATCTCAAGAATGATGCTAATAAAGTACTGTTATTAAGTAATAATGAATTAGTTGAAGGTTTGAAAAAAGCAAAATTATCATTAGAAAAAGAAGTAGAAGATTTTAGAAAAAGTAGAGCAATTTCAGAAAATGCTAAAACTGAAGATATTTATGATAAGGCTGTAAAAAAGTATAGAAAATATGAATGGATAAATCGTTCAGTTTTCCTTATATTATTAGGTCTTGTTATTCTAATCTCTTTGATTTTTTGGGACAGTGATTACCTTAATAATATTATCAATGAACCAACTTATGCAAAGTCAGCTATTTTTTGGTCTGTTAAAATTACGAGTTTAATTGCAGGTGTAACACTCATTACCTATTTTCTAAAACAATCCTCCCATTACCAGCGTCTTGCAGATCAAAATTATCAGACTCAACTTGAGCTTCAAGCTTATCCAAGTTTTATGGAAAGTATAAATATTGAAGAAGCATCAAGTGTTCGTAAGGAGCTTGCTCTTAAATACTTTGGTCGTGAGATTGATGGTGCTGCACATAAAGATATGAGTAATCTGATTTCTGATCAGATGAAAAGTACAACAGAAATGGTAAAGGCGACTACTGAAGCAATTAAAAATTTGAAGCAATAGATTTAGGAAATTCTCTTATGAGTCAAATGCTAAATCTATTTTAAGTTTCATAATTTTTATAAATAATGGTGATCAAATTGTCAATCAAAAAAATAAGTGATAGTACAGATATTATTGAAAATGCTTTTGAAGGTGATTTTTTAGGAAGAAAAGCTCTTGCAGATTCACTCGAAGGATATGTTTCTCGCTTACAAGCGGGAGCAACGATTGCCATTGATGCAGAATGGGGTGCTGGTAAGTCTTGGTTCGTGAACCATTGGAAAAAGCAACTTCAGGATCATGGATATAAAGTTATTTATTTGAATGCTTTTACTCAAGATTATATAGATGATCCATTTCTAACAATTTCGATGGAAATAGTAAATCATTTAGATGCCGATGAAGAAATAATAGATATTTTGAAAAAACATATTGGTAATGTTTGGCGAAATTTTTTACCTCAAGCACCAATGCTTCTATTTACTGCAATATCCACACTTGCTGGTGGTGGTTATTTTGCTCAACAAGTAAATGAATTCATCAATGATTTGAAAAATTCTGGCGATTTTAGTGAACATCTAGGTACTATTTTAAATCAACAATTGGAAGAGCATTTAACTGCACAAGTTGAAAATTATGAAAAAGAAAAACAAACTGTTGAATATTTTAAAAAATGTTTAAATCAAATTACTCAAAATCAAGACAAGCCTATAATTTTTGTTGTTGATGAATTGGATAGATGTAAACCTGAATTTTCAATTCGCTTAATTGAAAGAATTAAGCATTTTTTTGATGTTCCTAAATTTGTATTTGTTTTGGCTATGAATAAATCTCAATTGGAAGAATCTATTAATTCTTATTATGGGTTTAAATCTGAAAATAATTATTTAGATAAATTTATTGATGCAACTATTATTCTAAAACACAATATAAATATGAAAGTCGATTATGAGCTTGCCATTGATAATTTTATTGATAAAATGGGGGTAAGTTTTGGAAGCGATGCTAATGTTTATTGTGTAAAGGAGTTGTGCAAAGTATATAAACCTAATCCAAGAGAATTAGTTAGGGTAATCAATAAGTATTCTTTTTTGTTTCGAAATGAATTTAATGAAAATCAAAGTGTTTTTTTATTTTTAGTTCTTATGGATTTTGAGATAGATGGAGTTAAAAATATTAATTTTAATGCATTTAGAAGTAATTTAAATACTAGATTGGTTAACTTATATTCTAATGACTATAGTGAATATGAAGAAAAATTAAGTTGTGGGGGGAGTATGCAAGTTTGTTAGATTTTTTGCTTAATAAGAAAATTAAAAATACAGGATTAAGTGATTATTTAAAAAGAATTGATTTGGATATAAGGCATGTACAAAGCAGTTATAAACTTGTTGATTTAAGTAGCTACTTCCCAAATTTTATTAATATAAATCATTCAAAAGATTTGATTAAAGCTTGGTATGATTATATATTTATGATTGCTGAATTTATTGAATAAAAATTTTATATTATTGATGTGGTGGTTTTATGAGTCAGGTGGATGAATTTAATAAGATTTTGACGGATTTTGGTTTTTCTGAAGATATTAAATCAATAGTTATAATTATATTTTCAACTTTACTTTTATTAACTATGACGATGACGGTGCTGGAAAAGTCAGGTCTTCTAAGTTTGATTAGTAAAATATTTAAAAAACCGAACCCTATAGAACATGAAATCAAGGCACTTGATGAATTAATGAAATTAGAAAAAATTAAAGAGAGTGATGCTAAAAAACACCCGTACTACAATCTCTCTTTTATTTTGAAAGAGATAGCACTTCTTAATAATTATTTTAATTCTAATTTAAACAATTTACACACTTTAAAGTACATGTTTTCACGACAAGATAATAAACGAGCTTGTAGGTTATATTCGCCCAACATTACTCCTTTTTTAGTAAAAGAAATTAATGATTCGTATGAATTGAAAAGCTGTATAAATAAATGGTATGTAATTTATATTCCAGCAGCTTTCTGGCTAGCTGGCTATGTAAGTCTTGCAGTTTGGCTGCTATATGGCTTTATAGGAACTGAAGTTTTTCAGAAAGGATTGTGGGTAGGTATCATTTTTTATATTTTTATTGTTTTTATAACCTTGTTTTTTGCTTGGCTATTCAGTTTTTTAATTTGGCCATTTCAAGCTAAGTTGTTTGTTGGATTAAAAAAAAGAGAGCTTTAATAAATTATTAAAGCTACCTAAGCAGATTTCTCTTCAGCCAATTAAATAAAGGAACCCAGCTGCGCTCGTAATCAAACCAACTAATACGCCAACAATAAAAGGAAAAATCCACATTAATTTTGATCCTTATGTATTTGCTGATTTAAATGTAATTGTCCATGAGAATTCGTTTTAATATCTATACTTGGATGTTTCAGAAGCTTTATTTCACTCATCAAACGTGTGCTTTGATAATCCAACATCATGCAGAGAATGAGTAAAGAAATAATGATAAGAATATCAATTGCAATAAATCCGTAAATCATCGATAAGTCCTCTTGTTGTTTTCATGATTAGTTTGACAAGCAATACATAAGGTTACTGCACCATATTTTTGACGTTCTGGTGGAATGTCATTACCACATTCTTCACACTCTGATAGTGATGGTATGGTGTAGTCTCTTGGCGTAACATGGACCTGTTCTAGTTGTCTTTGTTGTGCTTATCAAGTATGTCTACCACTGTCATTCCTCGCTTGTTGATCATGTATAACTACTGTTTTTGGTATAAGTTAAGGTGAAAACTGTACCGCTTTGATGCTCAGGTGGAATGTGATTGCCATATTTTTCACATTCTGATTGTGAGTGTTCCACCGGTCCCTCTTTAATGACGCATTTTTATAATAAATATCAGTATGCGATAAATAGCACCTGATCACTTAACAATGACAGTTAATATTTTTAATTTCAATCATTTAAAACTTAACCAAAGGTGTACATATTTCTTGCCTATAGGAAAATTAATTAGATATAGTTAAAAGTATTTTAAATAATTTGAAAATATTTTATTTTTCCCGCTATTTTGAAAAATAACTAAATGATCTCAGTACGGCTTATCCAGTAAAGAAGATTGGTTTTATTTAAGGAAAATCAAGGACACACCATGGAGATACAGAAATCATAATCGGAGTAAAATTATAATGAATCTAAGTATTATGATCATCATTGGTTTAATCGTGTATTCGATAGCAGCCATGACTTATGTATACCGTTGGCGAGGAAAAGCACGTTATGACTCACTCTCACAATATTTAAGAAAAAGCTGGCCTATATTTGCACCATTTAATTGTGTTCTTTATATGACGACACGTAGCTTTGCAAAAAAGCCAATATTAGATGCTGATTTTTTGGAAAATATTGAAGTGCTTAGAGCCAATTGGACAATTATTAGAGATGAGGCTATAGCATTGGAGTCATCAGGTGTGTTTGAAGTGATCAAGACACCTGGAGCAGACGGTTATTATGATGTTGGTTTTCGCACTTTTTACAAGCGTGGTTGGAGTAAATTTTACTTAAAATGGTATGGAACAACCCATGTTTCCGCGCAAAGATTATGTCCCAAGACATTGGCATTACTTAATCAAGTCCCTGCTATTCGCGGTGCCATGTTTTCACTGTTACCAGCAGGTTCTGAACTGAGCTTACACGCAGATCCTATCGGTAGTAGTTTTAGGTATCATCTCGGTTTGCTGACACCTAACGCTGAAAATTGCCAAATTAATATTGATGGGCAAACCCGTACTTGGTTTGATGGTAAAGATTTTGTCTTTGATGAAACCTACCCACATTTTGCATATAACACAGCAAATTCAGCGCGTTTGATTCTGATGTGTGATGTTGATCGTCCGATGAACCTATTCGGACGAATTTTTAACAGTGCTTATCGTATTCTTGTTAAAGGAACCGTTGTTCCAAACACGCCTGAAGATAAAAGAGGGGTGTATAGTGCGATTTTTAAATTTTTTGCGCCATTTAGACAGTATTCAATACAATTCCGTGAAAAGCATTTCAAGACGTATAAAATACTCAAATTCATTTTAAATTTAACGCTGCTATCTCTGATTTTTATGCTCTTGTATGGTGTGGTTTATTTAATTGAAATGCTCTTTTTAATGAATTAAAAATAACGTATTTTCTCACTCATTTAAGGGATATCCTTGCTCTGGTTGATGCCGAATTTTACTATTTTGTCTTTTTAGAGCGACTTCTACATCACTAAGCTTGTCTATAGACGCCAATAGGTTGATATCTGATTCATGAATTTGATCACCATGTTTTAAAGTATTGGTCTTTATAAAACGCTTCGTTTTTTCTATTTAAATCATAAAAATATATAAAGCTGTAACTGACTACTTATGTTGAAAAAAATGTGAAATTTATCGAAACTTTCACCCCATTGTTTTTATTTGGTTGTATTGCTGTTATATTGTTTTATGTGAACATTTGTAAGTGCTCTTCCAAGGCTGTATTTTGCATTCTGTCTTAAGTTTTGATGTATTTGGAAGAAATTGATATTTAAAAGTGGGCGATTTAAATAACTAACGTGTTAACTGAAAGTGCAAATGAGGTAAACATGAAATTAGAATTCTTAGAAGCTCATCAGACCGAACAGCTCAGTGCTTGTCGACTATCGCTGATTTTAGGGGTCTATACCTCAAATAATAAAATTGAACGCTATTTACGTGTAGCGCGTGCCGTTCTCAATGTCGAAAATGCTTTTTTTACTTTTCATAATGAGCCTTATATTTGGGTTGCAAATGAAAATGGTGATTTCAAAGCTGCGTCAGTTCCGCATAAATTGAGTTTATCGCCGTATTTTGGCAATCAGCTCATCGTTTCAGAAACCCATAAAAATTATGAAAAATTCTCACAATATATGGCTGAAATTGGAATAAAACACCAACGCTTATTGTGCTATGACTTTAAGCTAGAAGATGATGATTCTATTGCACATGTTTATTTTTATGATGATAAAGATACAAGATTTACAACTAAGCAGCAGGCTTTATTAGAAGAACTTAGCTCAGGTTTGGTGACGATTTTAGCGCGTAAATCTGAATCTCAAGATTATTATGAGTTATATGAACAAGAACGCGCTTTAAATTTTAGTAAGACCAAGTTTTTCCAAGTCATTGCACATGATTTACGTGCGCCGTTTCATGGGTTAATTGGCTTTTCGGATGTTTTAGCAAACGAACGAGAAACATTAACTGATGATGGTATACAGGATATTGCAGATTATCTGCATGATACCTTGCAATCAACTTATTCTCTACTTGAAAACTTGCTCAATTGGGCGATGGCAGAAGGTGGGCGCTTTGTTTATCATCCGATTAATTTTAAATTAAAACAGACCACAAAGATCGTTTACGATGTGCTTAAGCCTTTGGCGGTAAATAAAAATATACAACTGATTGAAAATGTCGCTGAGGATTTAAGCGTTTTTGCAGATATGAATATGGTGACCTCGGTAATTCAAAATCTGGTTTCAAATGCCTTGAAATTTACCCGTACTGATGGTTCTGGAAAAGTTTCCATTGTTGCGCACCCAGTAGGGAAAAATATAGAAATTATTATTCATGATACTGGTTTGGGAATGACGCAGTCGCAAATTGAACAACTGTTTGAACCACAGATCAAAGCCAGTATAAAAGGCACCATTGGCGAACGAGGAACAGGATTAGGACTGGTTCTATGTAAACGGTTTGTGGATCTCAATCATGGAAAAATTTCTGTAAGCTCTAAAACAGGAGAGGGAACGACTTTTATTGTTGCGTTACCCGCTGCAAAAAATACCCATCAAACTTTAGTTTGTCCTGAAATCAAGCAAGATAAAATAAAAATTTCATAATTCTATATTTGAATAATTTAGCTTGATTGTGACTGGTGGTTTTTTAAGCTTTGTTTTTTAAGAAAAGTACAAAAACCTCCCTAAATGTAAAGCAAACTGCTATAAATAACTTGATAAAACATAAGTACAGGCTTTTCAATGAACATTGAGCAATTGCAAAAAACATTACATGCAAGTCAGTATGCAGAACAAGTATTAAGTCTACATCAAGCCACTTTAGAACATGATTATGCAATTGATCAATTTCAACAATCGCTCAGTACTGCACAAATTCAACAACTCGTTTACGATCATTTAGTCAATATACAAGATGAAAATACGTGGATGAAAGTCTTACGTATTCTTCGTGCACGCTTAATGTTTCGCTGGATTTGGCAAGATGCCAACCAACTCACCAATGTGGTGAAGTTGACACAAGAACTGTCTGATTTTGCAGATGCCTGTATCGTTGCAGCAAAAGATTTTGCCCGAATTCCTTTGCTGGCAAAACATGGCGAACCGATGGGGTATAACGGTAAGATTCAAGATTTGATCGTCATTGGGATGGGCAAGCTTGGCGCACAAGAGCTGAACTTATCTAGTGATATTGACCTGATTTTTGCCTTTGATGAACAAGGTGAAAGCAATGGGCGTAAGTGTATTGATGTACAGCAATTTTGCATTTTGTGGGGGCAAAAACTGATCTATTTATTGGATCATATTACCGCAGATGGTTTTGTATTTCGTGTGGATATGCGTTTACGTCCTTGGGGGGATGGTTCAGCACTGGCAATAAGTCATGTGGCTTTAGAAAAATATTTAAGTCAGCATGGGCGTGAGTGGGAACGTTATGCATGGATTAAGGCACGTATTATCACGGGTGGACAAGACGGTGATAGTTTATTGGACATGACCCGCCCATTCGTTTTTCGTAAATATGTAGATTACACCGCTTTTGAAGCCATGCGTGAAATGAAAGCCATGATTGAACGAGAGGTGGCTCGGCGTAACATTGCAGATGATATTAAGCTGGGCGCTGGTGGTATTCGTGAAGTTGAATTTATTGTGCAGGTTTTTCAGCTGATTTATGGCGGAGCAAAATTAGAATTACAAGACCGCCAATGCCTTGTTAGCCTAAAACATTTGGGTGAGGCAGGCTTACTCGATCATCAATCTGTTGAGGATCTTGAAGATGCCTATCTATTCTTACGACGTGTAGAGCATGCTATTCAAGCTTTGAATGACCAGCAAACACAATCTTTACCGACAGAGCCTGAACTTCGTCAGCGAATAATTGATACCTTGGGTTTTGATGATTGGGATGCTTTTATTAATTTTCTCAACCAAAAGCGCAGCAAAGTGACTTTTCAATTTGAGCATTTGATTAAAGAAAAAGGGCTAGATTCTCCGATTGAAAGTTTTAGTCAGCTGGAAAGCCAACTCAATGAGATCTTAGACAGTAATGCACAAAATCTGATTCATGAGTTTTGGTATGGTCATGCAATCAAGAAACTGCCTGCTAAAGCTGTACAGCGTTTAAAAGAATTTTGGCCGCATTTGGTTGAGGCAGTTTTACAGTCGAATAGCCCGCAAGTGGCTTTAATGCGATTGATGCCGCTGGTCGAATCTGTAATGCGCCGTACTGTGTATTTGGTGATGCTGATTGAAAGCAAAGGGGCGCTGCAACGTTTGGTCAAAATGGCGACAGTCAGTCCATGGATTTGTGAGGAATTGACACATTATCCAGTTCTGCTGGATGAGTTTTTATCCATGGATTTTGAACTGCCTCGACGAGATTATTTGGAAGACTCACTACGCCAACAATTACTGCGTATTGAAATCGATCAAGTTGAAGATCAAATGCGCGTATTGCGCTTATTTAAAAAATCTAATGTGCTGACGGTTGCCGCAAGCGATGTACTAGCAGAAAGCCCGTTGATGAAAGTTTCGGATGCTTTAACGGATATTGCAGAAGTTTCTGTGATCGCGACATTAAATTTGGCTTATCAGACGGTTGCCAAGCGTCATGGTTATCCTGTCGACGCAGAAGGCTTACGCTGTTCATTAGACCACATGGCCTATGCTGTGATTGGTTATGGCAAAGTAGGCGGCATTGAACTGGGCTATGGTTCAGACCTCGATCTGGTTTTTATTCATTATATGGATGAGCAAGCAGATACCGATGGTCAAAAGGCCATAAGCGGTTTTGAATTTGCCATGCGTGTTGCGCAAAAATTTATGTCTCTGATGACCACACAAACTTTAGATGGTCGAGTCTATGAAATTGATACCCGTTTGCGCCCATCTGGTGAAGCAGGCTTATTGGTCACCAGTTTAAAAGCATTTGAACAGTACCAACTCAAAAGTGCCTGGTTGTGGGAACATCAAGCAATTGTTCGCGCACGCTCAATCGCAGGTGAGCAAAGCCTAAGAGCAAAATTTGAAGAATTGCGTTGCAGGGTTCTCACATTACCAAGAGAAGAGGAAACGGTTCGCAAAGAAGTCTTGAACATGCGCCAGAAGATGAAAGATCATTTGGGTTCTTCAAAAGATCAGAAAAAAGATGGAATTTTTCATCTAAAACAGGATGCAGGTGGTATCGTTGACATCGAATTTATGGCACAGTATGTCGTATTAGCCTGGAGTGGGACGAATCCTGATCTCGCCCATTATTCCGACAACGTACGAATCCTTGAAGATGCCGCAAAGGCAGGTTGCTTATCCAGCGACGATGTATCCGCATTGATTCAAGCTTATCTCAGTGAACGCGCCGAGAGCCACCGTTTGGCACTTGCAAATCATAATATGCAAGTGAGTGCTGCGGATTGGCACGATACCCGAGAGGTCGTTTGCAAGTTATGGCAAAGATTAATTGATCCAACAGCGAGTTTCGCTTTGGAAAGTGAATAATTGTGTAAAAATTTGGAGTGTGCGCCATGAATTTGGCTGATCGTGATGGTTTTATTTGGCAAGATGGACAAATGGTTGATTGGCGTGAAGCTAAAATTCACGTCTTAACTCATACATTACATTATAGTATGGGTGTTTTTGAGGGTGTCCGTGCTTATGAAACACCTAACGGTACTGCGATTTTCCGTCTCCAAGACCATACAAAACGTTTGTTAAATTCTGCAAAAATTTATCAAATGAAAGTTCCATTTGATCAAGCAACTCTTGAACAAGCTCAAATTGATGTTGTCCGTGAAAATAAATTGGCGTCATGCTATTTACGCCCAATTATTTTCATTGGTTCGGAAAAATTAGGTATCGCTGCAACTGATAATACCATTCATGCGACAGTTGCTGCATGGAGCTGGGGTGCTTACCTTGGCGATGAAGCAATGGCGAAAGGTATTCGTGTTAAAACCTCATCATTTACCCACCATCACCCTAACGTGACCATGTGTAAAGCCAAGGCTTCAGGTAACTATACTTTGTCTATTCTTGCACACCAAGAAGTGGCACATTCTGGTTATGATGAAGCAATGCTTATGGATCCTCAAGGGTATGTATGCCAAGGTTCAGGTGAAAATGTATTCTTAGTCAAAGATGGTGTATTACATACACCAGATATTGCTGGCGGTGCATTGGATGGGATTACGCGTCAAACGATTATCACCATTGCGAAAGATATGGGTATTGAAGTTGTTGAACGTCGTATTACCCGTGATGAATTCTATATTGGTGATGAAGCATTCTTTACTGGGACTGCTGCTGAAGTAACGCCGATCCGTGAATATGATGATCGTGAAATTGGTTCAGGTGCACGTGGTCCGATTACTGAGAAGATTCAGAAAGCATTCTTTGATGCTGTTCAAGGTAAAGATCCAAAATATGCACATTGGCTGACTTATGTAAAATAAGTGGCTGAATGCTAAAAAAGGATTCCTAGAGGAATCCTTTTTTTGTGCTTAGATTTGAGTATTGAAACAATTGAAAGAAAAATTCAAATGCTAAAATTAAGCTTTAAACTGAACAATACTATTGATTAAACCTGATAAAAATCTCGATACCAATCTACGAATTGCTTAACACCATCATCAACAGATACCGATGGTTTGTATCCGACCATCTGTTCTAAAGCACTGCTATCCGCAAAAGTATCCGGCACATCGCCCGGTTGTAATGGAAGTAATTCTAAAATTGCTTCTTTGCCTAAAGCTTTTTCAATGGCATGAATATATTCAATCAATTTTACTGGATTGTTATTGCCGATATTGAAAATACGGAAAGGCGCATAACTGGTCGATGGATCAGGGTTTTTGCTGTCCCAGTTTGGATCAGGTTGTGCAATTTGATCACTTGAACGAATCACACCTTCCACAATATCTGAAATAAAAGTGAAGTCACGGGTATGGTTGCCGTGATTGAACACAGGAATAGACTTGTTTTCAATAATGTTCTTGGTGAACTTAAACAAAGCCATGTCTGGACGGCCCCAAGGACCATAGACAGTAAAAAAGCGTAAGCCTGTTGTTGGTAAATTGAAGAGATGGCTATAACTGTGCGCCATGAGTTCATTGGCACGTTTGGTTGCCGCATAGAACTGTACAGGATGGTTAACACCATGTTTTTCACTAAATGGCATGGTGGTATTCGCACCATAAACACTACTGGTACTGGCATAGGTTAAATGTGGCGTTTTGGCATAACGGCATGCTTCAATAATATTGGTAAAGCCAATTAAATTACTTTCGACATAGCTCAATGGATTTTCTAATGAGTAACGGACACCAGCTTGTGCAGCCAAATGAATCACCCGATCAAATTGATGATCTTGAAAACATTGATCAACGATTGCTTTATCAGCAAGATTGGCATGAATAAAAGTGAACGTTTGCTGGGTTTGTGCCGCCGTATCTTTGAGAACTGCTAATCGGGCTTGTTTTAAGGTGGGGTCATAGTAATCATTCATATTGTCAAAGCCGACAACATCATCACCACGTTCTAAAAGTTTTTTTGCAACATTGAAGCCAATAAAACCTGCTGCACCTGTGACGAGGACTTTCATTCATCTGCTCCGAAAATATCTCGTGTATAGACTTTATCTAATACATCACTTAAGTCATTAGAAACTCGATTAGCAATAATCACATCACTTTGCTGTTTAAATTGTTCTAAATCATTGACGACTTTGGATTTAAAGAACTCATCTTCTTGTAACGTTGGTTCATAGACAATCACTTCAATTCCCTTGGCTTTGATGCGTTTCATCACACCTTGGATTGCTGACGCTCTAAAATTATCTGAACCACTTTTCATCACTAGGCGATAAATACCAACTTTATTGGGGTTACGTGCGATCACCGAGTCTGCGATAAAGTCTTTACGCGTACTGTTTGAGTCAACAATGGCTTGAATCAAATTACTTGGAACGTGATTATAGTTAGCTAAAAGTTGTTTGGTGTCTTTCGGTAGGCAATAGCCACCATAACCAAATGACGGATTGTTATAGTGATTACCAATACGTTGATCTAGACAAACACCATCAATAATTTGATGAGTATCTAAGCCAAAAATTTGCGCATAGGTATCCAGTTCATTGAAATAGGCAACGCGCATAGCGAGATAGGTATTGGCAAATAACTTAATTGCTTCAGCTTCAGTTGCGTCGGTAAATAAAACAGGGCTATCCTTTTTGATGGCGCCTTCGATCAATAAGTCAGCAAACAGTTTAGCGCGATCAGATTTTTCCCCAACAATAATTCGGGAAGGGTACAAATTGTCATGCAATGCCTTTCCTTCACGTAAAAATTCTGGAGAAAAGATAATATTTTCAGTGTGGAATTTTTCTTTTAAGCTCTTGGTGAAGCCGACAGGGACAGTTGATTTAATCACCATCACTGCATTGGGGTTGACCTCTAAGACTTGCTGAACCACGCTTTCGACACTTTGCGTATTAAAATAATTGGTTTTGGTGTCGTAATCCGTTGGTGTTGCAATAATCACAAAATCTGCATTGCGATAAGCTGCTTGATAATCTGTCGTGGCTGTAAAATTTAATGATTTTTCTTTTAAAAATAATGAAATATCCGCATCTTGAATGGGCGATATTTTATTGTTGAGCAAGTTAACCTTAGATTCTAAAATATCTACTGCAACAACTTCATGATGTTGTGCAAATATCATTGAATTGGATAAGCCAACGTAACCTGTTCCAGCGACTGCTATTTTCATAAAAACCTAATATAGAAAATGTGCTTGCAAAAGTTGTATTCAATTTCACTGAGATTTCATTTAAAGATTGCTCAATAAAATATCGAACAATTAAAATGACTGTGCTCAATGTAAATTGTTAGCGCATCATAGCATATTCTCATGAAACAAATTGTTCAGCATATGCAATCGAATACAGTAACTTGGCGATGGTAATGGTATGATATGGGGATTGCTCAGGTGGAAGATTGATGCATGCAGGTCAATGAATCAAATTTACAGTCGAATTTAGTTGAATCAGAACAGAATATCGTTTTGTGTATGAAGTGGGGCAGCAAATATGGTGCTGATTATGTCAATCGCCTATATAACATGGTCAAACGACATACCACAATTGATTTCCAAATGGTCTGTTTGACTGACCGTACAGAAGGTATTAATCCAGAGGTTCAATGCTTTCCAATTCCGCCGTTAGCATTGCCTGAAGGAAGTCCTGAACGTGGATGGAATAAGTTATCGACTTTTGAACCTGATTTATATGGTTTAAAAGGTAATTTGTTATTTTTAGATCTTGATGTGGTCATTGTAGACAACATTGATGACTTCTTTAGCTATCCGGGTGAATTCCTCATTATTCACGACTGGAAACGTCCTTGGCGTGTGACTGGCAATAGTTCAGTTTATCGTTTTAAGTTGGGTACTTTTCCTGACATCTTGCCTTATTTTCGTGAAAACTTTAAAGAAATTAGTCATAAATTTCGAAATGAACAAGAATATTTGTCTTGGTATGTCGATCAGCAGCAAAAACTCAGCTACTGGCCAAAAGATTGGTGTAAGAGTTATAAATACCATTGTTTGCAAAAGTTACCGCTTGCTTATTTCAAGCCACCAGTTAAGCCACAAGATGCCAAAATTATTATTTTCCATGGGGAAATTAATCCACCTGATGCCGTGACTGGAGGTGGGGGTAAATGGTACCGCTATGTGTTGCCTTCAGACTGGATTAAAGACGCTTGGCAATAATTTTATTTAGATGATTTGAGAACAATATAGATGCAAAACCTTGATATCGTGATTGCTTGGGTCGATGGCAATGATGTTGAGTTAAAACGTAAACGTCAGCAATATCTCACTGGTGGTGATGCCTCAGATGCTGTGAGCGATACACGTTTTGCCAGTAATGATGAGATCTATTACAACATTGCATCTATATTGAAGTATGTGCCTTTTTGCCGTCATATTTTCATTGTTACAGATAATCAGCAGCCTGAGTTTTTAAATGAATTTGTAGCGCAAGGTCTTTGTGATGCAAATAAAATTCGTGTCGTTGATCATCGTGAGATTTTTGCTGGTTATACGCAATTTCTACCTACGTTTAACACTCGGTCAATTGAAAGCATGTTATGGAATATCAACGGGCTTTCAGATTACTTCATCTACTTAAATGATGACTTCTTTTTTAATTCACCCGCTCAAATTGAAGATTTTCTTGAGAGCAATAAAATCGTCACCTATGGGCACTGGAAAAGTTGTTTTAGTTACAAGACCAAGCTGAAATACCGTCAATTTTTAAATCGTAATTTTAATAAACCGATTCAACCTGGTCATGTGATCGCACAAATGCTGGGTGCTGATATTTTAGGATTTAAAGAATTTTTTGAAATCCATCATTATCCACACTGTGTCGATCGTAAAATTTTAAGTGAATACTTATTGCATCATCCAGACCTATTGGAAACACAGATTAAATATAAATTTAGAAGTGTCGAACAACTAAATCCGATTTCATTGATGAATCATTTAAAGATTCAAAAAAATGAAGCTGTTTTAAAGCCTGATTTAGCTTTGGCTTATTTGAAGAATGCTGAAAGTTTAACTGAGTTCGTAGAAGCATTGAATCAAGACAATATTAAATATGGTTGTATCCAAAGTTTAGATCAACTGAATTCTGAGAATGCTGCACAGGTACGTCGTAAAATGATCGATAAATTATATGACTATTTACCTAAATCAGTGATTTCAGCTAAAGTTTTATCGTAGGAAGCCAATCATGAAAGTTAAAACATATCTGATCAATTTAGATGGTAGTGATGAGCGGCTTGCTCGCGCAACAGAACAGCTACAGGCGGTAAACTGGGAGTTTGAGCGTTTTTCTGCTTATGATGGCCGTGGCAAAGAATTGTCATCTTTTCAGGATTATGATGATGCGTTAACGCAGCAAACTTTAGGAAGACGTTTACTCAATTCAGAACTGGGCTGTTATCTCAGTCATTATGGCTGCGCTCAGAAATTTTTAGCAAGTGATGCGGATTATCTTGTTGTCTTAGAAGATGATATGAAAATTACAGCTGATTTCAAACAATCTATGGATCAAGTTTTAGCTTATTTAGATCGCCATCAGGCGCTAGATTGGTATTTGGTGAATTTAGCGGCAAAGAAGAAAAAGTTAGCCAAAGATATTACTCAGTTAGGTGACTATTCATTGTGGCATGCTTATTATTTTCCTATTCGTGGTTTGGGTTTAATCTGGTCACGTAAAGGTGCTGAAGCGTTTATTGCACAAGGCAAAACAATTGCCATGCCTGTTGATATCTTTTTTCAAACTTGGCTGAGTAAGAATGGAAAAGGATTAGGTGTTTGGCCTGCTTTTGTTCGCCCAGCAGGTTTGGATAGTGATATTTTAGGTACAGTTGCAACACAAGGAATATCTCGTAAAGAGAAAGAAAATCGTGACCATTCTTATGGTTTTAAGAAGCAAAAACGTATGTGGCGTGATCGGATGTATGCATTTAAACATCTTTATTTTTAAGTGTACAAAGATGTTCTAGTAAATGACGTAATGAATATTTTAAATACTGTATAGTTTAAATTTTATTGGTTCTGCTTTTTTGTAAAAAATATTGGATTTTTTATATGAAAATTTTTAAAAAATTATTTTATTTAGCTAAATTTCATATGATGTACTATTACAAAATTAGACATACCAATCAAAAAATTGATAACTATGCAGGACAACTGATTTTTAATCCTGTTGCTACACCCATTGAATTACCTAAAAAGATATGGATGTATTGGGAAGGTGATTTTCCTGAGTTTGTTGAAAAGTGTATTCAAAATACTCAAGCAAAAAATCCATCTTATCAAGTGTATGTACTTAATCCTGAAAATGTAAGTGAGTACAGCGATATTGATTTTTCTTTATTGAAGGGGGCGACACCTCAACAAAAGGCTGATTTACTCAGATTTGATCTGTTATATCGGCATGGCGGGATTTGGTTAGATGCCAGTATTATTGTCTATGAAAATCTAGACTGGATTTCTGAATTGATGCAAAAGAATCAGACGGAATGTTTTTCTTATTATCGTAAAAAAAATACCACGCAGATCGATTATCCAGTATTGGAAAATTGGTTGTTGGCAACTGTTAAAAATAATGTTTTTTTTAAATATTGGTATGATGAATTATATTTAGCAATTCAACAAACACCTGAACGTTATGTAGAAAATATTCGAAATACCCAAGAAAACAGCAAAGATATTTTTCAAAGAATTGGTAATTTAGAATATTTAGTGGCCTATGTTGCTTGCCAAAAAATACTTAGAAAATCTTTCCCAAGTATTACTTTGATTGATTGCGATGAAAATGCTTTTTTTTATCAAGTGAAAAATCAGTGGGTAAAAGAAAAGATTTTGATTGATTTTGCTATTAATTATCCGCCTGCCGAAGCGCCTAAATTGTTAAAATTGGCAGGGAAGGAACGAAAAACACTCAGTCATTATTTTTCAAAGAAAATGTATTTCGAAGGTAGTTTTCTCGATATTTCTTAGCAAAGTATGTAAGTAAGGATGCTAGCACGACAAAAAAATAGTAAAATGGAGTTATTGCTTATAGTCACACCCCTATGAAAAAAATCGTTATTAGCCTATCGACAGCACTTGAACGTAGACAACATATATTGAGTGAGTTTGGTAAAAAAAATGTAGATTTTGATTTTTTTGATGCTTTAACTCCAGAACCTGCTGCTATTTTCGCACAAGCGCTGCATTTAAACATTGATGAGCAAGTTCTAACAAAAGGTGAAGTTGCTTGCTTTATGAGTCATGCCTATTTATGGAAGAAAATGGTTGATGACAATACCCCGTATATGGCGATATTTGAAGACGATATTTATTTAGGTGAAGATATTAATGAATTCCTTTCTGATAGCCAATGGATAGATCCAAGTTGGCATCTTATTAAATTAGAGGAATTTACACATAGAATTGCATT
This sequence comes from Acinetobacter sp. NyZ410, assembly GCF_022828975.1. Classification (NCBI taxonomy): domain Bacteria; kingdom Pseudomonadati; phylum Pseudomonadota; class Gammaproteobacteria; order Moraxellales; family Moraxellaceae; genus Acinetobacter; species Acinetobacter sp. NyZ410. Next base: position 719,955 of record NZ_CP094620.1, read on the forward strand.
AGGCAAAAAAGTGAAGGCTTTTAATGATCATAATAATAGAGCTATTTTTCAATTAAAGAGTAAAAATCTAGGTACAGCTGGCTATATATTGTCTTTAGATGGTGCAAAAACATTGTTGGGCTACATTCAAACATTAGATAAGTTAATCGCATTAGATCACTTAATGTTTGAATGCGTGATTACGGAAAATATTTTCTCTATTTATCAAATGAAACCTGCGTTATGTATTCAAGATGTAACCCTGTATTCATGCAAAGATAGCGTTAAGTTTGCCAGTCATTTATATAAAGAGCGTTTGACGAGAAGAAAATACAATAAAAAGAAGGGGATAGATAAAGTTGTTTTAGAATTCTATCGTATATTGCATCAGCTAAAATGTATCCTATTTTTTAAGTCGGTAGGTTTTAAATAAATAGAGTAATTTATGAAAAGTTTTGTTATTAGTTTAAAGTCAGCAGAAGACCGTAGAGCCCATATTCGAGAGCAATTTGAAGAGAAAGATATTCCTTTTTCTTTTTTTGACGCTATTGAGCCGCATTCAATTGCAACTCAAGCGGAAAAAATTAATTTGACGCTTTGTAAAAATGAGTTAAGCCAAAATGAATTGGCGTGTTTATTGAGTCATGTTTCACTTTGGCAAAAAGCAATCGACGAAAAAATCCCAGCAATCGCAATTTTTGAAGATGATATTCATCTTAGCCAAGATGCTGAACTGTTTTTAAAAGATGCAAACTGGTTAAGTCATGATATTGTGAAAACTGAAAAAGCTTATGACAAAGTATTTTTAGACTTAGATAGAACAAAGCTTTTTAATAATAAGAACTTTTTTTTAAGAAGATTGAGAAAAGCCCATCTTGGTGCTGCAGGTTATATTTTATCTTACAATGGCGCGATGGAGCTTGTTGAATACTTAAAAAAACAAGACGTTTTTGACCATGTCGATCAAATGATCTTCAGAAAATATATTTCTGAACGAAACTCAGGTGTTTACCAATTAGTACCTGCATTATGTATTCAAGATTATATACTCAATCCCAATGAGCAAAAATTTACGACAAGCCTCCAATGGCGAGACCAAGTTGTATCTAAGCCGAAAGGACTGCAAAAAATTTTAAGAGAAGTCAGTCGGGTTTTTATTCAACTTGCCGACCTTCCGTTTAAAACCAAACTCGAATTTACCAGAAGCTCTAAAGATTAATTTATTTAAAATCAATTAAATAAGTAGTCTTGTGGTTTTATGATCGCTTAATTGTTATATAATCAATTTTTTGTGTTCGTAGAGATTGTTTTTGTAGTGAATTTTGTTATTAGTTTAGATTCTGCTCTTGATAGAAGACAGCATATTTATTCAGAGTTTGAAAAGCACTTAGTATCATTTAGTTTTTTTGATGCAGTTACACCTGCAACGATTATAGAAAATGCGAAAAGTGTAGGTATTGAACTAACACGGACAGGTCTTTTAACACAGGGCGAGGTGGCTTGCCTTTTAAGTCACGTATTACTATGGAAAAAAATTGTCGAACAAGATTTAGAATATATGGCAATTTTTGAAGATGATGTACATTTTGGAGAAAATCTACAAAATTTTATTGATGATTTTTCATGGATTCCTAAAAATGTACATCTTATAAAATTAGAAGCTTTTGATAAAAAAGTGGATCTCTCATTTTTTCCAAATGCGATAATCAATGATAGGGCACTATATCAACTTAAAGCGAAGCATCTCGGCGGAGCAGGTTATATCTTATCAAGAGAAGCAGCAGAATATTTTCTGGCATCTATTCGTAATATGCCTGAGTTAGTTCCAGTCGATCACATATTATTCGGTTGTCATGTAAAATATGCAAAGTATAAAGCTTATCAAATGGTGCCAGCAATTTGTGTTCAAGATTTTTATTTACATAAAAAATATGATAATTTTCCGAGTCATTTAGAGAATGAGCGTGCTATTCGCCACGAATCTGACAGGATTGAGCAACATCGGCAGAAAGAAGCAATGACTATACTTAGTAAAATTCAGAGAGAAGTTTTACGATTATTTCATCAAATTTTCAAATTATCGGCATATCGATCTATAAAATTTAAATGAATTTAATTTTCACTGTTGCATCAAAATCGCTAGGTATTAGTGTTTGTCTAGAACTGTTGAGGAAAAGAGAAAGCGTCTTGGATATTTTTAGATCTATTGAACGAACGATCTTAACTCCTGTTTAAGCTACAATATTTTCTTTACAAGATTAAAAGTTAAATGCCACTGATTTTCACTTTTAGTTAATGAGTCGGTGTAAGTTGATTGAAAACAGATAATTTAACAATCAAGCTTTAATGTTGTTGTAAGATTTATTTTTATAATAACGGTCTGTATTCGTCAGTGTTAGCTTTTCTTTAAAACAAGACTGTGCAGCATTTTTACCAGACCATAATCTGGGTGCAAGTAAAAATTTAGGATTTAAAGCATATTTTGAAGTGCTAGTTGCATTGATGATTGTAAAAATAAATACATTGCGTCATTAGTATGATGTATTGATTTAATTTTAGACTATTTATACAAATTCCTGCCACCATCTAACTTCCTAAATCGTTTATAACCCCATAAATACTGTTCAGGAGCGATGTTAATCATTCGCTCCATTTCTTTGTTCAAGGTATCGACAGAAAGCTGTAAATCTTTAGAATTAATATCTTGAGATAGTGCCGTAAAATGTATATCAAAACCTGAGAAATCAGGGCGACGGACACAAGTCAAACCCACGACTGAACATTGGGTTTTTGCAGCAAGCTTTGAAAGCAAAGTTGAAGAAAATGCTTTTTGCCCATAAAACTCAGAATAAATACCGCCAGACTCTTTGGGAATATGGTCAGGAAGTATAGCGGTAAATCCACCTTGTTTTAAATGTTTAAATAAGGCACGTACACCAGTATCATCAGTAGGTACCAATGTTGCATTTAAGCGTTGGCGAGACTCTAGCATAAACTGATCTAAGTCTTTATTTCGACTCGGCTTATACATGATAACGGGATGAGTATGTTGATTGATCCAGGCATTCATGAGTTCCCACGCCCCAAAATGAGGGACCACACTAATACTACCATTGGGATTCTTTAATGCATTGAGAAAAATCTCAGCATTATAGACCTGTTTAATTTGTGCTAAGGCGAACTCTGGAGGAGATCCCCAAATTTTAATTGACTCTGCATAAGTCATACATTGACTTTTTAAACTGGCTTTAATCAGTTGATTACGTTGTTGTTCATCAAGCTCAGGATATGCCGCAGTTAAATTCAATTCAGTGGTGCGTTTTGCTGAAGAATTACTCATAAACAATAAATTCCCGACACCTCTAGCAATACTTTGTATCATACCTAGAGGTAATCGAGAGAAAGTTTTAAGTAGCTTATACATTTAATGAATATTAGTCGCGGTCAGCATTGCCTTTCAACACCAAGTAAATCAGTGCTGAAATAATAAAGAAACCAGCAATAAAACTGCTCATGCTGAAATATAAAATACGTTGATAAGTATCTAAATTAAACAACTGATGGCTTAGGATATAACGCATAAATCCCCATTGAACCACTGAAAATACAATGATAATAATTGTATGACGAAGTACATTAGGTCGCATAGCCATAGGTTTTCACCTCAAAAGTTAACAGCGATAGTATGCCATTTATGAGAACTTATCTCAATTAGAACCTATCGAAATAAAATACATACGCAAAACAGAAAACCCTGCATAGCGCAGGGTTTTCGATGAAATAGCTAAAAATTATTTAGCTTCTTCAGCTTTCGGTTTTTCGCGTAAACGAATACCCAAGTCACGCAATTGATTTGGTTCAACTGGCGCAGGTGCTTGAGTTAATGGACACTCAGCCGTTTTAGTTTTCGGGAAAGCAATCACGTCACGAATAGATGATGAACCTGTCATCAACATCACTAAACGGTCTAAACCGAATGCTAAACCACCATGAGGAGGCGCACCGAATTTTAAAGCATTTAATAAGAAACTGAATTTTTCTTCAGCTTCTTCTTCGCCAATACCTAAAGCTTCAAAAATCGCTTTTTGCATTTCTAAAGTATAGATACGCAATGAGCCACCACCGATTTCAGTACCATTCAATACCATATCGTAAGCAACAGAAAGTGCTGAACCTGGATTGCTTTTCACTTCTTCAACACTTGATTTTGGCAGTGTGAATGGGTGGTGAACAGAGGTCCATTTACCATCATCAGTTTCTTCAAACATTGGGAAATCAACAACCCAAAGTGGCGCCCACTCGGTTGTTGACATGTTCATGTCGTGACCGATCTTGATACGTAAAGCACCCATTGCATCATTTACAACTTTGGCTTTATCGGCACCAAAGAATACGATGTCGCCATTTTCAGCACCAACACGCTTTAACAAATCAAGCACGATTGGTTCGATGAATTTAACGATAGGTGATTGAAGACCTTCGATACCTTTTTCAAGTTCATTGACTTTAATATAAGCCAAGCCTTTCGCGCCATAAATTCCAACGAATTTAGTGTATTCATCAATTTGGCTACGTGGCAGTGAACCTGCTCCTGGTACACGAAGTGCAACAATACGGCCTTTAGGATCTTTTGCTGGGCCGGCAAATACTTTGAACTCAACGTCCTGCATCATGTCAGCAACGTCTACAAGTTTCAAAGGGATACGTAAGTCTGGTTTGTCAGATGCATAATCACGCATAGCATCTGCATAAGTCATGCGTTGGAATTTGTCGAATTTTACGCCAAGAAGTTCATTGAACATCTTAACGGTCATGCCTTCCATCAAATCCATAATATCGTCATCGTTTAAGAACGATGTTTCGATGTCGATTTGAGTAAATTCTGGTTGACGATCTGCACGTAAATCTTCATCACGGAAACATTTTGCGATTTGGTAATAACGGTCTACACCACCAACCATCAACAATTGTTTAAATAGTTGTGGTGATTGCGGAAGTGCATAAAAGCTACCATTTGAAACACGGCTAGGTACTAAATAGTCACGCGCGCCTTCAGGTGTTGCACGTGTCAAGATTGGTGTTTCAACATCCAAGAAGCCATGTTCATCTAAGTAGTTACGAATTAACGTGGTTACTTTAGAACGGAAACGTAAGCGATCAATCATTTCTGGGCGACGAATATCGAGGAAACGATATTTCAGACGGATTTCTTCAGAAATATTGGCATTTTCATCATTCAATGGGAATGGTGGAGTTTCAGATGCAGCAAGAACTTCGATTTCTTTACCTAAAACTTCGATTTGACCACTCACCATATTGGCATTTTCGGTGCCTTCATAGCGACGACGTACACGTCCTACAATTTTTAATACATATTCTGAACGTGCTTTATCCGCAGTTGCAAATGCTTCTGGGGTATCTGGATCGATGACGACTTGAACGAGACCATCACGATCACGCATATCAAGGAAAATCACCCCACCGTGGTCACGGCGACGATGTACCCAGCCGCAAAGCGTTACAGTCTGGTCAATTTGAGCTTCGGTTAAAGAACCGCAATAATGAGTTCGCATCATAGCGTTAAAAATCCAACTATATGGGTTAAGGAAGCGAGTACGTAAACAGCGCATCGCCTAAAAATGTAATGTGAGATTATGCCTCTTTGAGCGGTGAGTCACAAGGACTTGGGGCAAAAACTAGCATGTTGCCGAATAAATTTAAGCTGATTTTGATAAAGTTTCAGTGACTGAAACGGCAAATAGAGCATCATTCAAAATATTTTTTATAATTTAAATAATGAAACAATAGACAACCTAAAGTGAAACAAAGGATTGAACCTTGGGTAAAAAATTTCATAAACAAGCCAATCAGCACATATAGATCAGTGTCTTGTGGAACGACGCCTATACTTTTGGCAACATACACATAATATAAGCAGCCACTAAAAAATGAGCTTACAAATAAGCTTATACAGAAAAAATTTACTTTAAGATTGCGTATTTGACGGGCTCTATATTTAAAAAAGTAATGTAAACCCATCCACATTAAAAACGGTAAAGCCGCAGCAGAGCAGCCGATTTGTAGAACTTTATGCATCGGATAAATACGATCAAACATACTGACGGGTTGCGCTAAAAATTCTTTAAAAGCGAAAGTTCGAAAATCTAAATGGGTTAAACCATCCCAAATAATATGGGTTGCTGTACCTAAGATAATCGCCAATACCATCCAAATTAGAAATTGAAAAAAAGTTGAAAAAGAAGCAATGTTTAATGGTTTTTGAATGCCTAAAAACTTAAATAATAATGGGCGATATAAGCTATACCAAAGTAAGCAGAACAGTAATCCCACCAATAAATCTGGATAGATAATTCCTTTAAATTGATGATTTAAATAAATTTCAGTTTTAACCAATACTCTATACAAATCTGGCGTCATTGTGCCAATCGCGAGTGCTGCAATCGGCAAGCGATTTCCTGAAAGTTTGGACAAAGGTGGCGCTAAAACAGCATGTGAAAGTGTAAAGGGCATTGAAAATAGGTTATTAAAACTTATATTAGGAAATTATTCGTTAATTTGTTGTTTACATCAATAGACTTCCGTCATAAATCAAAAAACGTACAATTTATTTGATCTTAAATTAATCAGCAAAATTATTTAATTCAAGGGATAATCCTTGGATGAAATTCAAAGATATTCAAAAATTATCAGACGTTAAGTTTCGTAGGCTTACCGGTGTTAGTTGGGCTACATTTAACCTCATGTTGGCCGAGCTAAATAAGCATTTACCTCGTCATATTGGTAAAGGACGACCGCATAAATTACCGTTGGAAGATCGCTTGCTCTTATGTATAGAATATTGGAGAGAATATCGAACATTTTTCCATCTTGGTATGAGTTACGGTGTATCTGAAACGAGTGCAATTCGTATCACACGTGTTATTGAAGATACCTTAATCCGTTCTGGAAAATTTAACTTGCCAAAACAACTTCCTAATCGAGATGAAGTGGATTGGGAAGTTGTTGTGATTGATGCAACTGAAATATTAGTTCAACGTCCAAAAAAAACAGAAGAAATGGTATAGCGGTAAAAAAAAGCGACATACCTTTAAATTTCAGCTATCTATGCACTATACAACAGGTGAAATACTGAGTGTATGTGGAAGTCATGGAAGCATGCATGATTTTAAAATATTTAAAAAAAGTATGAGGAAATTAAAATTTAAGCCCTTTTTTATCGTTGATAAGGGGTATTTAGGGATAAAAAAATTGGGTTTTGGATGCCTCATGCCATCTAAAGCAAAGAAAACTGAAAAATTAGATTCTGAATTAAAAAAGTTAAATAGAGAGATTGGTCGTAGACGAATTCAAGTAGAGCATGTATTTGGAAGGATGAAATGTTTTAAGATTTTATCTTGTGTATATAGAAATCGTCGTAAAAGATTAAACCTGCGGTTTAATTTACTTGCTGGCATATACAATTTAGATTGGGTGAAAGATAAACAATTAAATTGATTGAAAAATGATTTATGAAGGAAGTCTAATGAATTAAATGTAATTTCAAAGTAGAATATTACAAAAAATTGAGTAGATCTAAAGTGTCAATGTTTGAAAGTTATTCTTTGATGATAAAAAATAATAAATTTATTTTTTTAATATCTATCCTTTTTGTTATTGTATTTACGCATTATATTTTTAATGATAATTTTCGGCATTGGAATATTTCAATTGTTTTAATTTTACTTTTTACCTATTTTGGGATTAAAGGGGAAGTTATAAAACCAAATTTTTATCTGATTGCATTTTGTTGTATTGGTTTTATTAGTACTACTGTATTAAATCAGTCACTTTTTCGACTTGATTCAGTTCCGCATAATCTATTTAGTACGTATAAGCATATTATTAACCAGTATATTTGGTTTATTCCATTCATTTTTTTACCGACAATTTATTATAAAAGTAATTTTAATGCCGAGTGTTTTTATCGAATATTGTTTTTTATATTGTTTTTGTTGACCCCTTACTTATTGTATTGGGGGGTGATGTTACAGTTTGATCGCGGCCTGTTTAGTATTTTCTTTAATCCAGTGATTAGTTATGATATCGGCTTTATTTCGCTCACAATACTTTTGCTATGTTATTCATTTTATTTAAAAGGTAAACAATCTTATTTATATTTGGTGACCAGCTTACTCTGTATGTTTCTGTTAATCCTTCATGGCACTAGAGGAGCATGGCTGGGGTTGCTATTTGTATTGGGCTTTTTGGTTCTTTTCTATACTAAAACTCAATTAAAAAAAATCATTTTGATGCTGGGTTTGGTTGTTTGTTTTATTGGCATAAATATGGCTATACCAAACTCACCACTGCTAAAAAGAGTTGAAAACTTTCAATCTGATTCACTTAATATTCGTAATAATAATTATCAAAATAGTTCGGGAATTAGGTTATTCCTTTGGAATAATTCAGTGGAAATGTTTAAAACCTCACCTATCACAGGAATCGGGATGTATGAAATAGAAGCTGATAATTGCCGTTTATATAAACGAGGCGATTTACCACATTGTTTTCAGCACATGCATAGCATCTACTTCCATGAATTAGCAGCAAATGGTTTGATTGGATTTATTGGTTTATTGATGACATTTTTGACTGCTTTGGTTTTTTTTATAAAGCATATCTTTGCTAAAAAATTGCTAATTCAAAACTTAGCAATCACTGGTACAGTGTTCGTAATCTATTATATGTGTAGCGGTCTTACGGAATATTATTTATTTTTTCAAAATACGACCTATGTGTTCTATTGGGTGACTGCTTCCCTTATGAGCTTTATTTTGATCAATAAGCTTATGAAATAAAAATAAATTTAATTTTAAATGCAAAGGAAATCAATTTTGATTTCCTTTTTTTATTGCAAAAATATTGAAATGTTATAATATAACATAATTCAAAAATATTGAGCTTTGAGAGCAATCGCATGTCCTTTACCAAAAGTGCCCTAACACTTTCCATTTCTGCAGTTATTTCAACTTCTATTTGGGCTGAAGATCAAACCAATACTGAAAAAAATCCACAACAATTAGAAACCATTACCGTTGTTGGACATCCCTTAGTCCGTTCAAGTCAAGATTTTGGCGTTGCAGATGAAACTGTTTCACGTGAAAAATTACAACAGGCGGGCACGACTTTAGGTGAAGCACTCAAAGATGAATTAGGAGTCTATTCCAATACCTTTGGGGCGGGTTCTAGTCGCCCTGTAATTCGTGGGCAAGAGGGTGCACGGGTTAAAGTGACTCAGAATGCAACAGAGACAATGGATGTTTCAAGCTTATCACCCGATCATGCCGTCACTGTAGATCCGCAGCTGGCACAAAAAATTGAAGTCATTCGTGGACCATCAACATTATTATATGGGGCTGGGTCTGTGGGTGGTTTAGTCAATGTGGTTGACAGTAAGATTCCGACAGCGATGCCTGAAAATGGTTATGAAGGCAATGTTGGTCTGCGTTATAACACAGGCAACGACGAAAAAATGGCACATGCTGGGGTGACTGTTGGTTTAGGTTCAAATGTTGCATTACGTGTAGAAGGCTTAAAACGCGATGCCAATGATTACATTACCCCGAACTATATCGTAACAGAAGAGCATGGTGATCATGCACATAGTACGAAAGAGCGTCGAGTTGGCAATACATTTTCAGAGTCTGAAAATGTAAATGTCGGCTTATCTTGGATCGGTGAACGTGGTTTTGCGGGTGTGTCTTATAGCAATCGCCAAGATCAATACGGTTTACCTGGGCATAGCCATGAATATGAGTCATGCCATTTACATGGCTTATCACTTCATTGTGGTGGGCACGATGATGACGACCATGCGGGCCATGACCATGATCATGGTGAAGAAGACCATGATCACGCTGAAGCTGGGCCATGGATTGATATGAAAACAGAACGTTATGATTTCCGTTCTGAGCTCAATGAGCCTTTTGCTGGCTTTAAAAAACTTCGTGCACAAGCAAGTTATACCGACTATCAACATGATGAAATTGAAGGAAGTACAGCAATGACAACCTTCAAGAGCAAAGGTTATGAAGGTCGTGTTGAGTTGTTACACAATCCGATTGCTGCTTGGGAAGGGGTGTGGGGTGTTCAAGCCAGCCAGCAAAAATTAGATATCACAGGTGAAGAAGCGGTTCTTGCACCAAATAAAACCCAAAAATATAGTGTATTTGGCTTAGAGCATCGCCAATTTGGTGATTTTCATGTGGAATTAGGGACTCGTTTTGATCATCAAACAGTGGATGTCGACTCAGATCAAAAAGACTTTGATGGCAATGCATTCTCATATTCTGGTGCTGTGAATTGGGCATTTGCACCAAATTACACGCTCTCTTTAACGGGTTCTCATCAAGAACGATTGCCTTTAGCACAAGAACTTTATGCTGATGGAAAGCATTATGCGACCAACACCTATGAATTGGGCAATCAAGACTTAAATAAAGAGAAGTCAAATAATGTGGAATTAGGTCTTCATTATGACAATGACAAGTTGAGCTATCATGTACATGTCTATCAAAATTGGTTTGATAACTACATTTATGCCAAAACTTTGGATCAATACGAAAACTTCCGTTTGATCAAATATAGTCAAGATAAAGCTAAGTTCTATGGTACAGAAGGTGAAGTCGCTTATCAGTGGAATGATGTGTATAAAACCAGTCTGTTTGGTGACTATGTACGTGGGAAAATTGAAGATGAGAATGCACCGCGTGTTCCTGCTGGTCGTTTAGGCGCTCGTGTAAATGCTGAGTTTGATGAGCATTGGTCTGGTTCAGCAGAATATTCACATGTGTTTAATCAAGATAAATTTGCGTCTTATGAACAAGAAACCAAAGGTTATAACATGGTGAACCTAGGCGTTGCTTATCAATATCCTTTGGCCAACAAACAAGAAGCGAAAGTATTCTTTAAAGCCAACAACCTGTTGGACGAGAAGATTTATGAACACACTTCTTTCTTATCGAATATTCCACAAATTGGACGTAACTTTGTCATAGGTATGGACTATAAGTTCTAATTATTTGCAATCATTCACCAAATCGTTATTGAAAAATAAAGGAATTCGACCTAGGCTGAGTATATTGGTCTAGGTCTTTTCTTATGCGTATCTTCAATAAAATTCAAAACAAACTGAATTGGTCAAAACGTCGCTATTTCGGCATTATTATCGGCATATTGGCCTTAGGATATCTCTCATCTGCGATTTATCATGTTTATAAACCGCTTCCTAAAGGGCTGAATTTTACCGGACCATTGCGTCACGCCAATGTAAAATTTATTGCCGATGAAACCTATATTGATGCGCAAGGGAAGCAGCAACTTGATCAACATATCTTTGATCAGGTGTTACAGCTGATTAAGCAAGCCAAGACCACCATTGTGATTGATATGTTTCTATTTAACAGTGAAGTCGGCGATTCTAAAGTTCAGCAACGAGAATTAACCAAGCAATTAACCCAAGCCTTGATTAATGAAAAAATTGTAAACCCAAGCTTAGAAATTAAGTTTATTACCGATCCAATCAATTCTGTTTATGGTGGAATTCAGCCTGAACAATATCGTCAATTACGTTTAGGCGGTATTGACGTGATTGAAACGAATTTAACACCACTCCGCGCATCTAATCCTACTTGGTCTGGAATATGGTATTTATGCTGTCAGGATATTGGCAATAACCCAAATAAAGGCTGGCTGAATAATCCATTTGGTAAAGAAAAAATTACAGTCCGCAGTTATTTAAATTTATTTAATTTTAAAGCCAATCATCGTAAAACCATTGTGGTCGATACAGCGGAAGGTTGGAAAACCATCGTCACATCTGCCAATCCTCATGATGGTAGCTCACGCCACTCCAATATCGCATTAATGGTTGATGGTGCAACTGCGACAGATATTTTAAATACCGAACAAACTGTCGCGCATATGTCGGGAGGTGATACGCCTTTTGTTGCATTTGGCAAACTACCTGAAAATCCAAATGATCCTCAGGTTCAAGTACTCACTGAAAAAGCAATTTATGATGCGGTCTTAAACATGTTGGCGTCAGCAAAAGCCAATGATCAAATTGATTTAGCCATGTTCTATTTGTCAGAGCGCCGAATTGTTCAAGGTTTAGTTGCTGCCAAGCAACGTGGAGTGAAATTACGTATCTTGCTTGATCCGAATAAAGATGCATTTGGTCGTCAAAAAAATGGTATTCCAAACCGTCAAGTGGCTTCAGAGTTAAATGACGCAGGAATTGATGTGCGTTGGTGTAATACCCAAGGTGAGCAGTGCCATAGTAAGATGATCGTAAAGCATAATGCGCAATCTGCGGAAATGATTTTAGGTTCTGCCAACTTTACCGCACGTAATTTAAAAAATTATAATTTGGAAACTGATTTACGCGTGGTTGGCAATCCACAACAACAAGTCTTTATCGATGCTGAACAGTATTTTAATACGGCTTGGTCAAACTTAAATGGGCGTCAAATGAGTGTGGATTACAGTAAGTACGCTGATGAATCAAAACTTAAATACGGGGTTTACCGTTTTATGGAATGGAGTGGTTTGTCGACGTTTTAGTATTTCAATTGTTTGAAAGCAGAAGTACTGTATTTGCAAAATAAATTAAAAATATAAGTGAGTAAGAAGCTCAAGTCGATATTTGAGCTTCTTACTGCATAATTCTAAGTTTTTGAAATTTATGTAGATTAAATTACTGCGGATTTGGTGGAACTAACTCATCCAAATCTTTATTTGAAATATGATCTAACTCATGTAAATCAGTTTTGATTTTCCATTTGCTTTCATCATCTACGGGTTTTGGTAAACGTGCCTCTAACCAGTCACACACCACATCGGGCGAAAAATCTGCATGGTTACATTGAATCACCCAAGCTAAAAATTGTTTCGCTTCACCATTCATATACGGAGGAGGAGAAACGGGTAAAAACTGAGTCGGAAGGCGTTCATTTTTAGAAATATAATTTAGAACGTGACCAAGTTCTTGTACAGTTTGCCATGCTAAAGGGTGGTCAATATTGATTTGAAATTTAAACCACCATGCTTGTTTGCCATCTGAACCATAGCTATCAATAAATGCCTCTTGCACACTTGGGATTTTGCAAAAAAATTGATGTAAACGGTCAAAGCTCAGTTCAGCCACAATACAGCACTCATCAGATTAAAATTATATTTTATCAGATTGATGTCAGAATTTACCCAAGTTGATGTATAAACAATAAAGAAGATTAAATTTTGACTGTAATTCATCCATTATTTATCTTGAATGATATATTAAGCTGTTGTGTATACGTTCAAGTTTGGAGGTTGAAATGAAACAGAGACTCAGTTTAAGTGTCTTGATGTTGATGCTTTCAGCAACTTCAACAATGACATGGGCAGACGCTAAAGATTGGGCGAACTATCGCAGTGTTGAGCGCCCTCAAAAGAAATATCCAACAACGACCTATAAATATACAGATCAATATGGCCGCCAAATGTCACAGGAGATTCCTGTTCGACCTCAATACCAGCATCCCTATCCAACGTACCCAAGTTATCCGAATAGGCCCTACCCGCATCCCAATGGCCCACACCCAAGTTACCCACCACAAAATGGTGTGACGATTATTTATAATCACCAGTTTCCAACCCGGACGGAGTATTCAGGTAGCAGTTATGGTTATGTAAATGGGGAGGGCGGTCATATAGAAAGTTCGCAATACACATTGATCAATGATTGGCGCCGTTATGGTTTACCTGATCCGCAGGTTGGTATGCATTGGATTTTCCAGAATGGCCGTTATTTACAAGTACCCAATGATCGCTGAACGTGATTTAAAAATGTCATCATGAGCAATAGTAATGCATCAAATTTTCAACACATTAAAAAAGTCCCTTCTCCACTTTGTCTTACACTTTAATATAGTATTACTTTGATTTTGCTTAGGGAGAAGGGCAAGCGTATGAATCAAGACAAGAGACTAGGCCAGTTCATCATCTTCTGGCCGTGGTGTTTTGCCATGGGGCAATGATTTTTCAGTATGCTTATCGCGAATGACGGAAGGATATGTCCAAGATGCATATCTCACGATCAAAATTGCAATGGCTAAAATTAAAACCGATCCCGTAATAATCACTAAATCCATATCTGCTTTATGGTCATGCTGTATATCTGAAATTAGTAACCGCGTGAGTGCGGTGATTGCGATATAAATTAAGAAACGTACAGGCATGTGGTTGGTCTTAAAATAGATCCCCACCATCGCGCCTAATTCCAAATAGATGAATAACAATAAAATATCGTCAATACTGGCATATTGTTTTACGGTTAAGATTTCAATAATTGTATGTACCGCTGACCAAGCGATCATACAGCCAATGATAAACAGCGCAATATAATGAAATGCTTCTACTGCAATATTGCCCAATTTATCGAGGAGGTTTTCTATTTTTTCTATACGTGGATCTTTATTCATAACATCCTCCATTTGCCTGTGTTATTTACGATTAAACACTATGCAAATTTCATGCACATGAAAACAAAAGTGAAATGTTTATAGTGAATAAATCACAACGATTTAATTAAGAAATTGATCATTTCCTTTGATTAGGCTATAGATAGATTATTTTCAATACAATTAAAGGAATAACAATGTATTTGTACCGACCAATTGGGCTTTTTGAATATCAATTGATTGAAAAGAGTGGCTTTAAAAATTTCCCACCAAGATTGTATTAGCAACCTATTTTCTATCCTGTTTTAAATCAGAAATATGCTGAAAAAATTGCTTTAGATTGGAATACCAAAGATCAAGCAAGTGGTTATATTGGCTATGTCACTCGTTTTGAACTGAGTGATGAGTATCTGGCTCAGTTTGAAATACATACGGTTTGTGATGACTTTTGTCAGGAGTTATGGATTCCCGCTGAGCGATTAGACGAGTTTAATCAGCAAATTATAGGCAACATTGAAGTGGTTAATATTTTCAAAGGTGAAGCTTTTACTGAAAATGCTGAATTACCTGAAATCTTTAAAACCAGCCCAGATGGCTCGAAAGAGTATTAGGAAATAAAACATGTATCTTCCTACTCATTTTAAACAAGAGAATCTCCCTGAACTTTTCGATTTAATTGAAAAGAATCCATTGGGAAGTTTGATGGTTATCTATGATGGTGAAATTGAAGCGAATCATATTCCTTTTGAATTGGATCGTTCAGCTGGCAAGTCTGGATTGTTACGTGGGCATATCGCCAAAGCCAATCCTTTATTGAATGTGTTAGAACAGATTCAATCGGCTTATGTGATTTTCCATGCTGAACAAAGTTATATTTCACCGAATTGGTATCCAGGAAAATTTGAGCATCATCGGGAAGTACCGACATGGAACTATCGTGTTGTGCATGTGAAGGGAACAATTCGAAAAATAGATGATGAAAAATATTTGCGGGGTATTTTGGCGCGATTAACTCGACAACATGAAGCACCACAGGCGCTACCTTGGAAAATGGGAGATGCGCCCAATGATTATATCGAAGAGCAATTAGAAAAAATTGTGGCGATTGAAATCGAAATAGATTCAATCGTAGGGAAATTTAAAGTCAGTCAAAATCGCAGCGCTTTGGATGCCGCAAGTGCGGCAAATGCTTTACAAAACCAATCTCCAGAGATGGCTGAATCGATTCGGAAGTTTTATCCAAGGTAATACTCTACGATGCTACTTGATTTATATTGTGATCAACTTTTATAGCCGCACGATATAATTGCACCATCCTTGATTTTAAGATGCATAGAAAAGCAAACATAGCTGCTTTATGACGTCCAAGAGATATAGATCAGCAGACGTCTTAAAAATAACATCAGTTGCAAATAAAAAACGCCCGAATCATCGGGCGTTTTAATGTCTTATTTTCAGTTGATGATGAAATTAAGCCTGATTGGTAAAATAATCTTCGCTGAAATTCATAATAACTTCTGCACCTGCTTTGATTTTAGCGACACGTGCATTTAAATCAGGCAAGAGGCGTTGAATGAAGTAATGAGTCAATGCAAGTTTGTCTTGGTAGAATTGACCTTGCTTATTTTTTGCAGCATTGGCAATACGAGCAAACATGTAAGAGAAGCTTAATAAGCCAACAACATGCAGATACTCTACTGCCGCAGCATTTGCGAAATCAGCATTTTCTTTTGCACGTTCTAAAATATGCTGCGTAATCATATCGACTTCAGTTGCAATATCTAAAGTCGCATCTTTAATGAAGTTTAAGTCTGTATCTAGACCATTGGCAAAATCACGGATTTCTTCAATATATTCAGCAATGAATTCACCATTACATTTAATTGTTTTACGACCAATTAAATCTTGTGACTGAACGCCGTTGGTGCCTTCATAGATTTGTGCGATACGTAAGTCACGCACACACTGTTCCATACCCCATTCACGAATATAGCCATGACCACCAAACACCATTTGCGCATCGATTGCAGCATTAAACGCTGTGTCTGTTAAATAGGCTTTGGCAATTGGCGTCAATAATGCAACACGATTATTCGCCTTCGCTACAGCTTCAGGATCAGTTGAAAATTTCGTAATGTCGAGTTGTTGACCAACGTAAACAGCAAATGCACGAGAAGCTTCATTGTTGGCACGTGCATTGAGTAACATACGACGTACATCACCATGTACAAGGATGCTGTCTGCAGGTTTGTTTGGAGATTTAACACCTGTCGCACTACGGCCTTGTACGCGATCAGTCGCATACTGTGCTGCATTTTGGTATGCATATTCAGAAGCGCCTAGGCCTTGAATACCCATCGACAAACGTTCGTAATTCATCATCACGAACATGGCTGCAAGCCCTTCATTTTCTTTACCAACAAGGAAACCTTTGGCTGCATCAAAGTTCATGACACATGTTGCCGACGCTTTGATCCCCATTTTGTGTTCAATTGAACCAGGCCCTGCTGTATTACGTTCGCCCAATGAGCCATCAGCATTGACGAGGAATTTAGGCACGATAAAGAGTGAGATCCCACGTGAACCCGCAGGTGCATCAGGTGTTTTTGCTAAAACAAGGTGAATGATGTTGTCAGCAAGATCGTGGTCACCACCAGTAATGAAGATTTTAGTACCAGTAATGTTATACGTACCATCTTGATTAGGTTCAGCTTTAGTTTTGATGATCCCTAAATCTGTACCTGCATGAGGTTCAGTTAAACACATCGTACCAGACCATTCACCTGAATAGATTTTAGGTAAATAGGTTTCTTTCTGTTCTTGAGATGCATAGCTGTTTAACGCCATACCAGCACCAACAGAGAGAAGCGGGTAGAGCATGAATGATGGATTGGTAGCAAATAACATTTCATCTGCAAGTACAGTCAGCATTTTTGGCATTGCCTGACCGCCCCATTCCTCTTCAGCACCTAGGCCAATCCAACCGCCTTCAGCGTATTGTTGGAATGCTTCTTTAAAACCAGCAGGTGTCGTGACTTTGCCATTTTCATAATGAGCGCCTTCTTCATCACCTGTGCGGTTTAAAGGAAGCGTAACATTTTGTGCAAATTTAGCCATTTCTTCTAAAATTGCTTCAGCCGTTGCTGCATCAACATGTGCAAGCTTTTCATTGGCTTGCCAGAATTGCTCTGCATTGAAAACGTCATTCAGAATGAATTTCATATCTGCAAGTGGCGCATTATAAATTGGCATGTTCGTTCACCTGTTTATTGTTTGAATCTGTAGACTTAGATCAGTTTAACCAACAAGCATGTATGTTGTTAGATGGTCTAAGTAAATAACGCTCTATTTATAAAGAAAAAGGACTGCCAAAGCTATGACCGTCCTTTCTCTATTTCTGCACTCTTGAGTACAGTTTTCTAAATACCTAGCTCGGCATTCTACTTAGAATGCAAAGTCTTCAGCATCTAGTGACATCAATGGATCTAAGCCACCCGCGATCACGTCAACATGTGAACGAACGCGTGGTAAGATTTTCTTGAAGTAGAAACGAGCAGTCTTAATTTTTGCGTTATAGAAGCCAGTTTCAGTAGAGCCTTCCGCAAGTTTTTGTTGAGCAACAAGCGCCATACGAGCCCATAAGAATGCAAGCGTTACATAACCAGAGAAGTATAGGTAGTCAACCGCAGCTGCGCCTACTTCATCTGGATTTTGCATAGCTTTCATACCGATTTGCATGGTTAAATCACCCCACTCTTTGTTAAGAGCAGCAAGTGGTTCAACAAATTCTTTCAGGTCAGCATTGTCTTTGTTTGCTTCTGCAAATTTATGGATGATCTTGGTGAAGTCTTTCAACATTGCACCTTGCGTACCCAATACTTTACGTCCTAACAAATCAAGCGCTTGGATTTCAGTTGTACCTTCGTATAAGCAAGAGATACGCGTATCACGTACAATTTGCTCCATACCGTGTTCAGAAATAAAGCCGTGACCACCAAATACTTGTACACCATGCTTCGCTGATTCAGAACCTGTCTCAGTTAAGAATGCTTTTGCAATCGGTGTTAATAATGACAAGATATTGTCGGCAAATTTACGATCTTCTTCAGTAACACCTTGCTCTACGATATCTGCATATTGAGATAAGAAGTAAACCAATGCACGACCACCTTCAGCAAAGGCTTTTTGTGTCATCAACATGTTACGTACAGCTGGGTGAACAATGATTGGATCAGCTTCTTTCTCTGGTGCTTTAGGACCAGAAAGTGAACGCATTGCCAAACGATCTTTCGCATATGCAAGTGCACCTTGGAAAGAAGATTCAGATGCTGTTAAACCTTGAACAGCAGTACCAATACGTGCAGTGTTCATGAAGGTAAACATTGCATGTAAACCACGGTTTTCAGGCCCAATCAAGAAACCTTTTGCGTTATCAAAATTGATCACACAAGTTGCGTTACCATGGATACCCATTTTGTGTTCGATTGAACCACAACGAACTGCATTACGGTCTGCAATAGAGCCATCTGCATTTACGTTGAACTTAGGTACGATGAATAACGAGATCCCTTTAGTGCCTTTAGGAGCACCTGGTAAACGCGCCAACACGATGTGAACGATGTTCTCCGCCATATCGTGTTCACCAGCAGAGATAAAGATTTTCTCGCCAGAGATTGCATAGCTACCATCTGCTTGTGGTTCAGCTTTAGAACGGATAATCCCTAAGTCAGAACCTGCATGAGATTCTGTTAGGCACATAGTACCAGTCCATTCACCTGAAACAAGTTTAGGTAAATATGTTGCTTTTTGCTCAGCAGAACCATGATGCTCGATTGTACGAACCGCACCATGTGAAAGACCAGGGTACATACCCCACGCCCAGTTTGCTGCACCCACCATTTCAGAAATAGCTGTTGCTAAAGAACCAGGTAAACCTTGACCGCCATGTTCTTCTGGAACTGAAAGAGAAGGGAAGCCTAATTCTACATATTTGTCATAGGCTGCTTTAAAGCCTGTAGGTGTAGTGACTACACCATCATTCCATTTACAGCCTTCACTGTCACCGATTTGGTTAAGTGGAGATAATTCATTTTCACAGAAATCCGCGCCAGCTTCTAAATATTGATCAATCAATTCACGGCTTACGGTTTCTTGGAATGCAGGGAGTTTCGCGTAATGTTCTTCAGCATTTAATAATTCATGCAAAACGAAGTGCATATCACGTAAGGGTGCTTTGTATTGTGGCATATCGGTTTCCTCAATACTGGTTAAACCAGATTTATAATCTTCATAAATACGACGTGTGTCTTCTATGACACATATTTGTTCCGCTACATCGTGCAACATCTTATAGTGACGTACAAGTATTTCATGGTTATTTCTCTGTGACTGTAAAGTCAAAGAAAAAAGGCTTGAAAGCTGTAAGTGCATTGAGTGTAAACACTTTTCATTGAAAAATAAGGATACAAATAGTCAAAATCGTAAAAACTTGTGTCTAATAAAATGTCAGTCAAAATATGACGGAAATGCCATTTATATTTTCAAAATGTAGTGAACAGATTGAAGTGTAGACTTGATCTTGGATGGGGCGTGATTGGATGTGTGGTTAAAACTACAGATATTGAGAATGTTTTTAGTGTTTAAATGCAATATGACTCTAAATGATTTAAACCAATAAACGCACTGCATACTTTTCAATGGTGATATTTTTATGGCAATCACTCGCCCCAAAGTCGATCCACAATGTCTTCTATCGAATATTCAAAGTATCGTCCTGCTTGATCTTTATTGCGTTGAAACAATTGATGCTTAAATGTTTTAAAATTGAGTTTTAAAAAATTGTAGAAATAGCCTCCAGAGAAAATGGTGCGGAGGTAAAAAGCATTGATGAATTCATTAGCATGTTGAGTATGAAAATCTGAGCTTTTAATCCGCTGGACAATTTCAGTAAGTTCTTGTTTTGAAATATTGTGGATGATTTTTGGCTTAGGTAAGCAAATATCAAAGCTTAAATTTTCGATGCCTTCGGCTTCCCACCACTCCCAAAGATCATATTGAGAGATGTCTTTGCTGGTAATTTCTGTGAGCTTTTCACTGAGTTTTTGATATTCAAGCGAATTTTCATCACCAAACTTATCGCAATAGTCGGTGTAGTTGGCAATCAATTTGAGCACAGTTGGATAAAGTTGTTGTGCTGTTTCAAAATCGGGTTCTATTTCTGTACGAAGTCTATTCATTGCTAAGTATTAGAACTCTTGCGAAAATAAGCTTTGGGACGATTTTTAAATGTGGTCAAGCTTTATTAACTATGAAAATTTTACCATTACATAGAAATTAAGTGTGTGAAGATCAAGTTTGCAATGCCACGCTTTACATTTAAAGTTTAAATCGCTTTGCGTAGGCGATGCCTCACTTTTCAGAGATGAAAAGATGACAAAAATCTTCTGTTGGGTGAGGGGCACGTCCTGTACCCCCACCCAACATGGCGACATCCATGTCGCCTCACGATAGAAAGACCATCTATGTTTCATCAATATTTAAAAGTATGCAAGTATTGAATGCTGATTTTTGACTATAGCCAATTTCTAAAAGCTCTATCACAAAAACACCCTGTAAAATACCATTTTGTATGGCTTTAGAGTGTGCTAATAAGTTAAGTAATCAGCTATAACGCAAGAAGTCTATTTTACCGTATAAATTAGGGTCAGAAAAAATCATGAGCTTATCAAAGTGACTTTATATTTGAATTTAATCAGTATTTTTCGTGTCCTCTCCTTTAGACAATCAACTTTGCTTAAACAAACCAAAGGTGACTTCTATTTAGGAGGGGAATAATGAAAGATAAAAATCACTGAAACTCACCCACTGAGCGCTCTTTTGCCCAGTCGCGTAAGATAAATTTTTGCAATTTACCTGTCGATGTTTTTGGAATTTCACAAATCACCACATTTTTAGGGACTTTAAAGCGTGCCAAATGCTGTTTGCAGAATTCAATCACCTCTTCTGGTGTGGTTTCAGCACCGTGTTTAAGTTCAATAAAGGCACAAGGAACTTCTTGCCAACGCGGATCAGGTTGCGCAACCACAGCCGCAGTCATAATTGCAGGATGAGTATAAAGAACCTCTTCAACCTCTAAAGATGAGATATTTTCACCACCTGAAATAATGATGTCTTTTGAACGGTCCATAATTTTTGCATAACCATCGGGCTGGCAAACCGCTAAATCACCCGTATGAAACCAGCCACCTTTAAAGGCTTCTTCTGTGGCTCTGGTATTTTTTAAATAGCCTTTCATGACAATGTTGCCACGGAACATAATTTCTCCCATGGTCTTGCCATCATTAGGCACAGGTTGCATCGTTTCAGCATCCAACACACGCATACCATCTTGTAATGGATAAGGTACACCTTGGCGCGAATGTAATTGTGCTTGCTCTTGAATAGACAGGTCACTCCAACCTGCTTGAGATGCACATAATGCAGAGGGGCCATAAGTTTCAGTGAGACCATAGACATGATTGACTTGAATACCAATATGATGCATTCCTTCAATAATTGCCGCAGGTGGTGCAGCACCAGCCACCATCACTTCTACATGATGTTTAAATTTAATTTGTTGTTCTTTTGGAGTGTTGATCAACATCGACAAGACAATCGGTGCACCACAGAAATAGTCAACTTTGTATTGATCAATGAGTTGATAAACCAACTCAGGATCAATTTTACGTAAGCAGATATTGGTACCGCCGTTGGCTGCAACAGTCCAAGCAAAACACCAACCATTACAATGGAATAGTGGAAGTGTCCATAAATATTTACAACGTGGTGTCATACCACAGGCAATGATATTACTGGCTGCATTGATATAAGCACCACGATGGTGATAAACCACACCTTTCGGATTGCCCGTAGTGCCAGAGGTATAATTTAGACTAATCGCATCCCATTCATCCTGAGGTAAATGCCACTCAAAATCTGCATCACCACTTTTCAGCCAATCCTCATATTCAATTTGACCAATACGTGCTGTAGCATCATTGTTTTCGTATTCCTCATCTGCAACATCAATGATATAGATCTGTTGAGCAATAAGCGCTACCGCTTCTTTAGCCAAAGCCGCAAACTCAGGGTCAACCAAAAGAACTTTGGTTTCAGCATGCTCTAACATAAACGCAATGGTTTTGGCATCTAAACGGGTATTCAGGGTATTTAAAACAGCACCAGCCATAGGGACTGCAAAGTGCGCTTCGACCATCGCAGGGATATTCGGTAAAAGAACAGAAACGGTATCGTTTTTTTGAATCCCAAGATTTTATAATTGATGGGCAAATTGACGACAACGGGTATAAGTGTCGCGCCAAGAGAGATGACGAGCACCATGTACAATCGCATCTTGATTTGGGTAAATGTAGGCTGCACGCTCTAGGTAACGTAAAGGTGATAATGCTACAAAGTTTGCTGGGGTGCGCGGTAATTGATCATATGCACTAACCATGTTTAGCTCCATCTATATTTATTCTAATTTCCATGTTTAAAAGATATGCATAAGCCTGTCAGAATTCATTTAGGCTTTAGTCGAGTATCTAATTTAAATATTCATCACTATACATCTTTACCCTTATTTAAATATTTTTTGGAATATTTAATTTATTGAATTAAATTAACATTTTTCAATATTGGTGTAAATATTAATCCTAGTTTGTTCAGAATCTTATTTAAAATCTCGTCATTCAAATACCAATAACTGAACCCACCAGTTTCGCTTTTTTGTATTCTGTTGGCGAAGATCCAGTCCATTTTTTAAACGCACGACGAAATTCTCTTAACTCACTAAAACCAAGATTGAAACTGATTTCACTCATCGATTGATTTTCTTCAATCCACTGTTTGGCTTTTTTTTCTAACACCTGTTGCTTTAATAACTGAAAATTTAGTCCCTCATTAAGTAACAAACGCCGTAAATGGCGTTCGCTAAAATGAAAATATTGCGCTGCTTGTTGCATATCAAAGCGTTCAGGTAGGTGGCTTTCAATCAAATGTGCTAATACCTTTGCCAAACTGTGTTGATTCATTTGATCAAATTGTTTTAAAGCTTGATCACAAATCAGAATTGCACTTTGATAATTGACAGGACTATAGTTTTTGAGGCTTCTCGACAAGAGTGTTTTATTAAATCGGATGATATTTTTAGCTGTTTTAAAATAAATTGGACAATTGAAAATTCTTTGATAATCATTGATATATGCTGAATGATCATAGCTCAGTTCCAAGCTGATTAACTCATAGCTATGGTCTAGCATCATATTGACACAGGTAATAATACTGGCAAACACTTCATCACAGAAAAATGCTTTTAACTCACCACAGTTACTTCGTTCAAAAAGTTCAATTTCACAATAATCATCAACAAGATTGACGGTTAAATCTAAGACACTGCCTGAAATGGGATGATAGTGCAGTGCCGTTTCTAGTGCTTCGGCCACTGTTTTACAGGCTTGCATGGCAAAGCCCAAAATACCAATTGAAATCTGACCTTCACTACTGCCCAACAATAAGCCTAAATTTTGTTGTTGGGTATCTTTAACTGCGAGATGAATAACCTCACAAAGTTCTGAAAAACCGACAAAACCATGCCCTTGGCGAATTTGTTCCAAGTCTAAATTTTGTGCTGCGAACCAATTGTCATATTGCCAGTGTTGTTGTTCTGCATAATGAACCAAACTCGTCAGTATCATTGGTGGAATATAAAATTGAGAATTGGCAATTTCCTTTTGCTGCAAGCTCATAAAGTCCGCTTCGCCCCCCATATTATTGTTGCTTTTACCCTAGTTGGTATCGCATATTTTTGATTAAGATTCAATCTACTTCTGGTATTCGCAGATATAAATTCGCTGACATAAAAAAGATAAAGGATGACCGCATATGTTTATGGTGGGTTGGGATAAACAAGAAATAGACATTCAGCCGCAAGGTTATGCCATGTTTGGTTATGGTATGTGGTCGCATCGTGCTTATCAAAAATGTACAGCATTGTTTGCTCGTACATTCACTATCCGTCGTTTAGCTTTAGAACAGCCCATTATTTTTTGTTGTCTGGATTTTGGTTGTATTACTTATGCGATCCGCAGTGGTGTTGTTGAACGCTTAAAACAACAACTAGCTGAGCAATTTAATGAACAGCATTTGGTCTTGATGGCAACCTATACTCATTCTGGCCCTGGTGGTTGTGCTTATGAAGCTTTATACAATATGCCGACTCCAGGTTTTATTCCAGAGCATGTCGAAGCGGTAGTAAAGGCGGTCATGCTCAGTATTTCCAATGCCTTAGACACTGAAAAAGAAACTGAACTTCGTTATCAAAGTTGCCAATTTCCTCATGATATTCCAGTGGCATGGAATCGATCATTGCAGGCATATAATCGTAACCCCGATGTGATTCAAAGAACCGAAGTAGAAACCCATCTCGCCTTAAACCGTGAAATGCAATTAATCGGTTTTTACCGTAATGATCAATTATGTTCCTTTATTTCATTATTTGGAGTGCATGCAACCTGTTTGAGTAGCCAACTCAAAGCCCATGATGGTGACAATAAAGGCTATGCTGCGGCGATAAGTGAACATTATCTATTCACACAAGGTATTCCACACCCAGTTGCCATTTTTGCACAAGCAACAGCAGGAGATGTATCGCCACATTTTCATGGCCCCAAACAAGATGCGATTCGCAATAAAATTAAGGGCGAAAAAGAATATCAATATGCTGAGCAAAATGGGCGTTATCAAAGTGAAATTGCGATTAAAGCACTGACTACACCGCTTGGAAAAAATACCAACAATGCGATGGAAGCATGTTTACTCCAAGGCAGTGTCGATGCTGTTTTATCCTATGTAGATCTGAGTCAAGTCGATGTGCCAAGTGAATTTAGTCAGGGGATCCAAGGCGCTAAAACCAGTGCCGCTTGTCATGGTGTCGGTTTCTTCGGGGGAACGCCTATAGATGGTAAGGGAACACCTACAGCAATTCTTAAAGTAATGTCTTTACTTGCTAAGCGAGTACGTAAGCAACGTTTAGCAAACTCAGATTCTCTGCAGTACAGCAAATATAAAGCGCTCTATGACTCACAATTTCCGAAAGAGATTGTTTTAGAAAGCCCAGACAATCAGTTGCTGGGTAAAAGTTTAGATTTCCCCCCAAGTATTTTTGACCCTTTAATTGCAGAAATGAATCGCCAAGTTAAAGCAGGTGCCATTCAAGACAGCCCATTGGTTCCAAGTGTTATTCCGCTACAGATTATCCAAATTGGTCAATTGGCTTTGATTTGTTGCCCCGGAGAAATTACCACAACAGCAGGACAACGTGTGATTCAGACTGTGGCAAAACAGTTCTCAAAGCAGCATGGTATTTCAAAGGTTGGTTTGGTGTCTTATTGCAATGATTATATGGGCTATATCACCACCAATGAAGAATATCAGCAACAAGCTTATGAGGGTGCACATACCTTATATGGTCAATGGACACATGCGGCAATTCAGTACAAATTTCAGCAGTTGGCAACGCAGTTGAGTCTAGATAAATCTCAACGAGAATATGACCAAATCACACGCCCCGCAGCGATTCCACCACACGAAATAGAAAAAAGAACAAATCACGGCAATTTAAAAACTGCTGTACGCTAAAGGATGAGCATTATGAATCAATTGATTAATCAAGCGCCGAACACGCACAAATTAAATCAGCAAAAATGGAACAATTGGTCTGGCTATCAACAGTCTCACCCTGAGCAGATTTTAAAGCCTGACAGTCTTGATGAGTTAAAACACATTGTCCAAACCCAAGCAAAGATTCGAGTGGTGGGAGCAGGGCATTCATTTACACCTTTGGTGAGTACCGATGC
Organism: Acinetobacter sp. NyZ410; assembly: GCF_022828975.1. NCBI lineage: Bacteria > Pseudomonadati > Pseudomonadota > Gammaproteobacteria > Moraxellales > Moraxellaceae > Acinetobacter > Acinetobacter sp. NyZ410. The sequence continues at coordinate 746,329 of NZ_CP094620.1, forward strand.
AACATTGCTGTCTTTGGATGGTCTTTCTGGTGTGGATCAAGTCAATACTGAATTTGCCCAAGCCAGTATTTGGGCTGGAACACGATTATTTAATTTAGGGCAATATTTAGAACCGATGCAGCAATCTTTAATGCAACAGGGTGATATTGACCAGCAAAGTTTAGCTGGTGCTGTTTCAACGGGAACACATGGTACAGGTGTAGGCTTACATTGTATTTCAGGTTATGTGCAAGCATTTGAATTACTCACAGCATCAGGAGAAATTCTTCATTGTAATCGCCATGAAAATCCAGATATTTTTGCAGCAGGGCGAGTATCTTTAGGAAGCTTAGGGATTTTGACTAAAATCACCATGCAGAATAAACCACGCTATAAGCTTAAAGAGCAAGTTAGACTGTGTGCGGTCAAAGACTTTATTCAAAATATTGACCAATGGAAAGCACAACATCGGCATATCGAGTGTTTTGCATTTTCGCATGCAGATAAATTGATTTTAAAAACTTTAGATATTACTGAAGATGAGGTTCAACCGCGCACTGAATCATGGCCATCTGAAGATACGTTATTAACCTTATGTTGCGAGTTAACCAAATCTTTTCCGGCATTGAACCCAAAACTACAAAAGCTCTTAGGCGTTTTTATTAAGCCAAGCACATTTGTTGATTGGTCAGGCAAGATTTTCCCGACACCGCGTGAAACGAAATTTAATGAAATGGAATATCAGGTTCCAGTTGAATTGGGTGTGGAATGTTTGCAAGCTGTTCTAGCTGCGCTAAAAAACTCAAAAGCACAAACCTTTTTCCCTGTGGAGTTTCGATTTGTCAAAGGTGATGATATTTGGTTGAGTCCGTTTTATCAGCGGGACTCTATTTCCATCTCAGTACACCAATATTATAAGCAAGCACCTAGACAATTATTTGATGAAGTTGAGTCGATTTTGCAACATTATCAGGGGCGACCACATTGGGGGAAAATGCATAGTATGACAGCAACACAACTTAAAACTTTATACCCTAAGTGGGATGAGTTTATGCGGTTGCGAGAACGACTTGATCCAAGCAGAAAGTTTTTAAATCCTTATTTAGAAAAGCTATTCTTATCTGAATAATGGATAAAATTAAGTGAATGGGTAAAACTAAAATAGACCATAAAGGTAGACTATGAACAACTTTTTTGAGCAATTAAATCGTGATTTAAAACAGTCAAATGGTGCATTACCTCGGTTAATTGTTGATGATCAGGCGCTTGAACAAAATCTACAGTACCTTGCCAAAAAGCTTAAATACGGAAGTCATTTGCAATCACGTATCGTGGTAAAGTCTTTGGCATGCTTAGCATTATTAAAAACTATTAGTTTAAAGCTTTCGACTCAACGGTTTATGGTGTTTCATATGCCACAGCTTTTGCCAATCCTTGAGAACTTTTCGGATGTAGATGTGTTGTTTGGGAAACCGATGCCTGTGAGTATAGTTCAGCATTTTTATGCGATGAATCAAAATTGCAGACAAGCCGATATACAATGGTTAATTGATTCTAAAGCACGTTTATTACAGTATCTTGAGGTCGCAAAACAGTTTAGCTTAACGCTTAAAATCAATATTGAAATTGATGTGGGTTTGCATCGCGGTGGTGTTCGTTCCGATTTTGCACTCATCGAAATATTAAGATTGATTGAGCAAAATCCTGAGCATTTAGCACTTGCTGGCTTGATGGGCTATGATGCCCATGTGACGAAGCTGCCTTCAGTGATTAAAAAGATTGATGTCGCGTATCGAGAGTCACAAGACATTTATCAAAATTATAAAAATATTATTCAACAGCAATTTCCACATTTATGGCGAGCTGATCTTTGTTTTAATGGTGGTGGTAGCCCTACATTTTACCTCCACGTGGAGCAAAGTGTGTGTAATGATCTTTCTTTTGGCTCTATGTTGCTTAAACCAAGTGACTTTGACAGTGATGGGTTAAGTGTTTTACAAGCTGCGCTATGGATTTCAACCCCTGTTTTAAAAGTGCTGCCATTTACCCAGTTACCTGGATTAGAAGTTTTAGATAAATTACCACATAGCTCTAAAGCCTTATTTGTTTATGGTGGATATTGGATGGCCCATTATGTTTATCCGCGAGGGATTCATCCGCATGCACTTTATGGGCGGAGTACCAATCAGGAAATGGTTAATGTGCCTAAAAATACTGAAATAGCTGTTGATGATTTTGTATTTTTAAGACCCACACAAAGCGAAGCGATTATTCCTCAATTTCATAAATTATATTGTTATAAAAATCGAGATTTTGAAGCGTGGGAAACCTTTAGAGAGTAATTACAAAAATGAAAAACCGCCATATAAATGGCGGTTTTAAAAATAATAGATTATTGATCAAATCAAAGCGCTTGATTTAGAGCATCCGCTAAAGTTTGCACTGCTGTTTTATTGAAGTAAGTTTCTGACATATCAACATTGTTTTCTGATGGGGCCATTTGATCCTTAATTAAATCTCCAGAAATAACTTGATATGCTTGATATATTTTTCCATCCATTTCCACTCCAGTGTAGTTATCAATAAAGCTCTTGGATATACCTGTAGTAGGATTGATTGGATAGACAACCTTATAACCTGCAAATTGGTCTTTTTGCCAAATGTATCCAGTTGGAAGTTCCGTTTTATCTGTAAATTCTTCTAATGACTTATAATCAGTTAGGTCACTATCATCAAATGAAATTGTAGGTGTATTAAATATTGATTGCACAACATAGCTTAGTTTAGAACCAGACGGAAACTTTGTTGGATTTGCTAATAATTTTTCTAAAGCACCCTTATGGTTGTTTTGTATAATCTGAGCTAAGTCTGAATTCACATAACGTTCTGCAGTACCTGCATTTGGGTAGTCGTAATATTTAAAGAGATCAGCAATGGTCATTCCTGAAATATCAATTTGTTTTAAATTTAATTTAATTTGATTTTCTATATGAATTGTACACTTATCAGTAAAATTATTTAGTATCGCTGAGTTCTCATCTTGATTAATCAGATACCCTAAAGGAAATCCAATATTTGTATTGGTTTGTTTGAAGCTTGTATCGAGTTTAGATTTTGTTAAAAGATACGATTCTAAAAATTCAGTATTTATCTGCCTTGGTGGGTTTTTAAGTAAGGTAGTGAGATTTTGGTATATCACACCATTGATCAGTTTATTTGAATATAAAACTATAACGTTATCATCACCACTGTCGTTTGGTTGTGTCTCTAGAGAATAAATTTCATCACTGAAAAAGCCCTGTCCAACTGTTTTAAAGTTTTTTGGAATCCCATTACTACATTCAATTTTTTCAGATTGGCTTTGTGTATTGGGGGTATTTGATGTTTGTTGATTATCGCTAGAACCACCGCCACAAGCAGTTAATGTAAATCCAACAAGTATTGCTGAAGTAAGTTTGCTTAAGTTTACCGAATTCATTTAGTTATCCATTCGTTTTATGATTTTAAAGTTACTAAAGTGTCACGGCGCGATCATAAATGAGTGCTTTGATAAAATCAAAAACTAAAATTTAGATTAATTTAAGACAAAGGTTTATAAATATGCTGTAAAGGTGTAAAATTCGACACACTTTTATTTTGTTCCACCGATTTTATCTTGAGGATCTTCCTCGATCATAATCTCGCGGTGACATGCTCCATTGTACGGGGCATCACTCCTTAAGGATTTTTAAATATGCCTATTATCACATTGCCAAATGGCGATCAAAAAAGTTTTGATCAAGCTGTTTCCGTTATGGAAGTTGCTCAAAGTATTGGACCTGGACTGGCTAAAAATACAGTTGCTGGGAAAGTAAATGGTCGCTTAGTCGATGCAAGTGATTTAATTACCGAAGACTCAACCTTACAAATCATCACTCCAAAAGATCAAGACGGTGTAGAAATTATTCGTCACTCTTGTGCACACTTGGTGGGTCATGCGGTAAAACAACTCTTCCCTGAAGCAAAAATGGTGATTGGTCCTGTCATTGAAGAAGGTTTCTACTATGACATCTGGATGCCTCGTCCATTTACTTTAGATGATATGGCTGCAATCGAAGCGCGCATGAAAAAGCTCATCGATCAAGATTATGATGTCATTAAAAAAATGACACCTCGTGATGATGTGATCGCTGAGTTCACTGCACGTGGTGAAGATTATAAGTTACGTTTGATTGCTGACATGCCTGAAGAAACTCAAATGGGCTTGTACTATCATCAAGATTATTTAGATATGTGTCGTGGTCCACACGTACCAAATACTAAATTTTTAAAGTCATTCAAATTGACTAAAATCTCTGGCGCTTACTGGCGCGGTGATGCCAAGAATGAACAATTACAGCGTATTTATGGTACTGCTTGGGCAGACAAAAAAGAATTAGCAGCGTATATCAAGCGTATTGAAGAAGCTGAAAAGCGTGACCATCGTAAAATTGGTAAAGCTTTAGATTTGTTCCATATGCAAGAAGAAGCACCAGGTATGGTGTTTTGGCATGCCAATGGTTGGACGATCTACCAAGTGCTTGAACAATACATGCGTAAAGTTCAACAGGATAACGGCTACCAAGAGATTAAAACACCACAAATTGTAGATTTCACTTTGTGGGAAAAATCGGGTCATGCTGCCAACTATGCAGAAAATATGTTTACGACACATTCAGAAAGTCGTAACTATGCGGTAAAACCAATGAACTGCCCATGTCACGTTCAAGTGTTTAACCAAGGTTTAAAATCTTACCGTGATCTTCCAATTCGTTTGGCAGAGTTTGGTTCATGCCACCGTAATGAGCCATCAGGTTCGTTACACGGGATTATGCGTGTACGTGGCTTTACTCAAGATGATGCACATATTTTCTGTACAACTGAACAAATTGGTAAAGAAGTTGCAGACTTTATTAAACTGACTTTAGATGTTTATAAAGATTTTGGCTTTGAAGAAGTTCAGATGAAATTGTCTACACGTCCTGAAAAACGTGTGGGTGCTGATGAACTTTGGGATGTTGCAGAAAAATCTTTAGCAGATGCTTTAGATGCTGCAAATCTTAAATGGGAAGAACAACCTGGTGAAGGTGCTTTCTACGGTCCGAAGATTGAATTTTCATTAAAAGACTGTTTAGGACGTATCTGGCAGTGCGGTACAATCCAGTGTGATTTTAACTTACCGTTACGTTTAGACGCTTCATATGTAACAGAAGATAACGATCGTGACCATCCTGTGATGTTACATCGTGCAATTCTTGGCAGTTTTGAGCGTTTTATTGGTATACTAATTGAACACTACGCAGGCTTTATGCCACCATGGTTGGCTCCAATCCAAACATGTGTCATGAATATTACGGATTCTCAAGCGGAAGCTTGTGAGCAAGTCGTCGCAAAACTCAAAGAAAATGGAATTCGAGCAATTTCAGACTTGAGAAATGAGAAAATCGGCTTTAAGATTCGTGAGCGTACACTAGAGCGTATTCCATACCTATTGGTACTTGGAGATCGAGAAGTAGAGGAAGGGACTGTGAATGTTCGTACTCGCTCTGGAAAAAATTTAGGTACTATGTCAATAGACGCATTTATTGACCTAGTGAAAGCAGCCGTAGCCGAACGCGGCCGGTATATTGTGGAGTAAGAAAGATTAAACAGCCTGACCGTAACCAACAACAAGGTGCTAAAAGTAATCGTCCTGCATTAAATGATGAGATCAAAGCGAAAGATGTGCGTCTCGTTGCTGCAGATGGAGAGCAAAAAGGCATCGTTTCACTTGCTGAAGCTTTGCGTGCTGCTGAAGAAGTTGATCTTGATCTTGTTGAGATCGTGGCGAATGCAGAGCCACCTGTTTGTAAAATCATGGATTTCAACAAACATTTATTTGACTTGAAGCAAAAGCAAAAAGATGCGAAAAAGAAACAGCATCAAGTTCAAGTGAAAGAAATTAAGTTGCGCCCTGGTACAGACGTTGGTGATTACAATGTTAAGTTGCGTGCTATTCTGAAGTTTCTTGAAGAAGGCAACAAAGTCAAAATTACTCTACGTTTCCGTGGTCGTGAAATGGCTCACCAACAGTTGGGTCTTGCACAATTGCAAAAAATTGAAGCAGACGTAGCAGAGTTTGGTATTGTTGAACAAGCACCAAAAATGGAAGGCCGTCAAATGGGTATGTTACTTGGACCTAAAAAGAAAAAGTAATTATTCATCTGTTAAAAAAGCACTGCATTAAGCAGTGCTTTTTTACGTTAAAATGCAGGTGAATTAATCTGAATCGAGCGGAGTTGATATGTCATCTACTCAAAATTCAAATGCGCTATCGAGTATTAACCAAAAAATTATTCAAGCAGGTGAGGTCTTGCCTGTGGTTAAATTAAAGGATGGTAGTGCTGTACAAACGGGCACAGTGGCAACGATGTTGCATAATATCAATCTGTATAACTCAGGTTTAAGAGGCGAGATTGAACAAGAACTGATCCTCGCGATCCCTACTTTAGTGAAAGTTGGTTTATTTGACTTATTTAGTCCAGATGAATGGATATTGGGAAACAACGCAGGTCGTAAATTTGTAGGTGAAAAAGCCAAAGCATATTTAGATGCAATTGCTTAGGTAGATATTTGAAATTAGTATCATAATATGAGAACGTACTGTATTTAATAAAATGCAATAACATAATTTTAGAATAGATTATTAGAATAATCTCTTTTTATAGCATACTGAATCAAGCCAATTCATGTTATAAAAGTAAACGATTAACGCAATAAAATTCAGAAAATACGTGAAAACGAAGAAGGATGAAATATGATTGATCTCTATTATTGGGGTACTCCCAATGGTCATAAAATTACCATTGCACTTGAAGAAATGGGTTTGGATTATCAGATTTTTCCCATCAACATCTTAGAGAATGACCAGTTCCAGCCCGATTTTCTTCGTATCTCACCGAACAACAAAATCCCCGCGATTGTCGATCAAGATGGTCCAAATGGTGAGCCGATTTCAGTATTTGAATCAGGCGCAATCTTGCAATATCTTGGTCGTAAAACAGGACTGTATTATCCAAGCGATGAGCAAGATCGTGTTGAAGTTGAACAATGGTTAATGTGGCAAATGGGTGGGCTAGGGCCGATGTTAGGGCAAAACCATCATTTTGGTAAATTTGCCAAAGAAAAAATTCCTTATGCAATTGATCGTTATGTTACGGAAACTCAACGTTTGTATGGCGTTTTAAATAAGCAGCTCATTGGACAAAAATATGTGGCTGGTGAGTATTCGATTGCAGATATGGCCATTTTACCGTGGGTATTACGCTATGAGTGGCAGCAAATAGTGCTAGATGATTATCCTTATGTTAAAGAATATATTGAGCGTTTAACTGCACGTCCAGCGATACAAAGAGCGCTATCAATCAAAGTGTAAAATGTATTTTATGTTAAGATGAGAAACCACGTTACGTGGTTTTTTATTTTTTAAATGATCGATTTTTGGATGGTTGGTAGGCTTTAGTTATGAAAGATTTCTTTTTGAACTTTACGAAAATATTAGAAGCAAATCCAAAAATCTACTGGAGTATTATTGTTGGTATTGCCGGTTGTTTAATGCTCTATATTGCGGAAATTGTGCATATTCAAAATATTTTAGAGCAATTAAATGGCCAAGCGTCAGCACTGATTAGAAGTGTGATCGACCCGATTGCGCAACGTTATCAATGGTCTCGGATTATCTTTATGTTATTGGCGATCATTTGGGCGCATTTTCAGTATCGTACAACCCAAAAAGCGTTGAACTTATCATCATGATGTTGTGAGCTATAGAAAGTAAGTGGAGTGATGGATTGTAGCTCTGATTGTTCTTATGTCCGTGCACTTATGTCTATCATGCGTAATAAACTCAAATCCAAACAAAATTTGCATATGTGATATGGCTTATCTCCTCTTATTTCTTTCCGCATTTGGCGCTGCTACTTTACTCCCGTTGCAGTCTGAAGCAGTATTGGTTGGACTACTGGTACAAACCCAGCATTCTGCGTATTTGCTGCTTGCTGTTGCAACGATTGGTAATGTTTTAGGTTCATGCGTGAATTGGTATTTGGGACTCAAAATCGAGCAGTTTAAAGATAAGAAATGGTTTCCTGTCTCTGAAAAAAATATGCTTAAAGCGGAAAAAATATATCAAAAGTATGGCTTTTGGTCTTTGTTATTAAGCTGGACCCCAATTATTGGAGATCCAATCACACTTATTGCAGGGCTAATGAAAGAGAACTTTTGGCGTTTTCTATTGATTGTGACCATTGCAAAAGGTGGTCGGTATGCTTTTATCTATTTGGTGTATATCGGATTATTTTAATAAAAAGTTAGGGGCTGTTGGTAAGCCATTTATGAAATGTCAACAGACCCTAAAGACACAAAACTATCTTTAACCTTAAAAGACTCATACTTATTATTTATTTACATTCATTGATTTTAAATTGAATCGCGTCATTGAAGCTGGATTGTTTATAGATCCATAAAGTACGATAAGAACGTTTTACATTGATTGATGCATGCTCAACGGCTGCAAGTACTTGTTGATCAAGTGCATTAATACCAGAACGTTGAGTTAGCTTAACTTGGGTAATTTCACCTTGCTTATTGGCTTTAAATTTAAACTTTACTGTGCGATCTTTATTTTTTAATAGCGATTGATCCAGTGCAAGTTGTGGTTGTTTTAAATAAACAAAAGCAACCGACTTATCGAGTTGTTGTTTGTTCCAATTTTTTGAATTAAAGCTATATGTACATTGCTTAGCGCGCTGAACATGATCCGTTGCATTCTCTAGTGTTAAGGTAAATGTTTGATAACCGACTAAAGCAATGGCTTTTCCATTTTTTGAATAGGGTTTTACTTTTGCATTTTCCACAGCATCTACAAGTTTCTGATCCAATGCACGGATGCCTGTACTCTCTTGGATATCAGCCTCTGTGACTTCACCAGTATTATTGGCTTTTACGCGAATGATCGCTGAACGATCTTGATCTTTTAATTCAGCGATTTGATAGTGAATTTGAGGAAATTTGACCCATTGTATACGTGTGGTCAAATGTTGAGGATCATTTTGCTCAGATTGCTCCCCTTTGACCTTTATTGTTGGAAGTTTATCCGCACTATAGCTATAGGTTGAAAGGCACAATAAACAAGTGGTAAAAAGAGCTTTATTCATAGGTTTGGCAATCCATGCGGTTTAATACGCATGAGAGTAGTTTAATTGCGCAAAGTATTTATCGAATTTTGTATTCTCGCAATAGAAAATGCACCTGAAGGTGCATTTTTTTACTGTTTTTTATTCAGCCAAACACATTATTCTTGACCTTTGGTGATGTCTACTTTGAATAAATCCGAGGTTTTTACCCAGCTTATTGCGACAACGGCCAAGGTCATACATCCACCAAATACAGTGGCTGTGATTGTTCCTAGATATTTTGCAGCCAGCCCAGATTCAAATGCGCCCAATTCATTACTCGATGAAACAAACATCCCATTCACCGCAGCGACACGGCCACGCATATTTTCAGGTGGGTAAACTTGCAAAATGGTTTGGCGTACAACCACTGAGATACTGTCACAAGCACCAGTCATAGCCAAAGCAAACAAAGAGAGCCAGACGTTGCTTGAGAATGCAAAGATAATGGTAAACACCCCAAAACCAGCAACGGCAATCAACATATTTCGCCAAGCATGATGTGTAGGTGGAAATTTGGTTAAAGCGATCATGGTTATTAACGCGCCAATAGAGGGGGCCGCACGTAAATAACCTAAACCTTCAGGTCCAACTTTTAGAATATCTTCTGCAAAAATTGGCAGTAGGGCAATCACACCACCAAACAGCACTGAAACCAAATCTAAAGATATGGCCCACAGTACAATTTTGGTTTTCCAAATAAAGCGAAAGCCTTCACTTAAACTGTCCCAAAGATTGTCTTGTTCCATGGTAGGAAAAGTACGCTTCTTTAATAAGTTAATCAGACAGAAGCAAATAAATAAAAGTACCGCTACCGAGAGTAAGCTGTTTTCACGACCGATTCCTGCCAGCATAAAACCACCTAGCATTGGGCCAATAATGACGCCACTTTGCCATCCAATCGTGGTCCATGTTGCACCATTGGCATACAGTTCACGAGGAATTAAAAATGGTTTTAATGAGGTTGCTGATGGATTATAGAAACCTCGGATGGTACCCAATCCAAAAATAACCGCATAAATCCCCCAAGACAGTGTAGTCACACCAATTTGCCCATGATCATAACTGTGAAATAACCACCAAAGCACCAATGGCAAAGGGAAGGAGAAAAATAAGCAAACTTTCATAATGGTTTGTTTATTCAACTTGTCTGCAAAATAGCCGCCCCAAAGCGACAGGGCAATAAACGGGATTGCTTCTGCTAGTCCAATCAGACCCAAGGTAAGCGGGTCTTTGGTAATTTGATAGAGTGAATAGGCAACAATAATTTCTTGAATTAAAATTGCGAGTGTTAAACAAAATTGATTGATGGTAACAATTGAGAAATCTCGATAGCGAAGCGCAGCAAAAGCATCCTGTGCAGGGGTCATAACTGTCCAGTTTTATCATGATGTGATGATTATAAAGATTTCATCCTGATTTTTCTTATAAAACTAGGTGAAATTTACATCGAAAATTACATTGGGGAATTGTGAAATTGTTGGATGTTTTGCTTTTGTTTTGTACAGAGATGATTTAGAATACTGCCTCCCTTACCTGCAGGTCGTTGTCGCAATGGTGCGAACGTACCGAACAGGTGTTTAAAGAGGTTGTTATGGCTAAGTTAAAAACTCGCCGTGGTGCAGCTAAGCGTTTCAAAGCGACTGCTAACGGTTTCAAGCGTAAACAAGCGTTCAAACGCCACATTTTGACCAAAAAATCTGCTAAACGTATTCGTCAATTGCGCGGTTGTGTCATGGTTCACGTAAGTGACATGAATTCAGTTCGTCGTATGTGCCCATACATCTAAGGAGATTATAAATGGCTCGTGTAAAACGTGGTGTACAGGCTCATCGCCGTCATAAAAAAATTCTTGCTCGTGCTAAAGGTTACTATGGCGCGCGTTCACGTGTTTATCGTGTAGCGTTCCAAGCAGTAATTAAAGCAGGTCAATACGCTTACCGTGACCGTCGTCAAAAGAAACGTCAATTCCGTGCTTTATGGATTGCGCGTATCAATGCTGGTGCTCGTCAAAATGGTTTGTCGTACAGCCGTATGATCGATGGCTTGAAAAAAGCTCAAGTGATCATCGACCGTCGCGTACTTGCTGACATCGCTATGCATGACTCAGTTGCATTTGCTGCTTTAGCTGAAAAAGCTAAAGGCGCATTAGCTGCTTAATCATCGAAGATGATTAAAAAAGACCGCTTTTATAGCGGTCTTTTTTATGCCTAAAAATTTATTTTCAAACTCTTGCGGGAACTTTTCGAGATAAGTTTCTTTTGAGTTTGATTGTTCGAATACAGCACTAATCAGTAAAATTTGTGTTGATGTAAAATCTGTCCTTTTGGATGCTCTAACGATTTTGTTATGACATTGAATTGACCAAACTATAGAATCTAGTCTTATGCGTAAACAATATCACTTTCGCCAAGTTGGTGAAGACACTTATATTTGGGATGTGCATTATCTGGTTGAGCTGAGCCAAGAGTTCCCAATCGATGAAGTTCTATTATCAGATATACAAGAACTCAATGAAGCGTATTGGTTTCCAGATACACATCCAACAACACAGCAAATGATTGAACATTTTCAACTGATACAACAGGCAGATCTAAGTTATCCAATTATTCTATCTGCTGATGGCAGAGTGATGGATGGTATGCATCGTGTGGCAAAAGCAAAATTACTCGATCATCTCACGATTAAAGCCGTCAGGTTTGAAATTACACCACCAGCAAATTTTATCAATATTGATGAGGACGATTTGGATTATGCTGATTGAGCAGGTCATCCGAATGATTTAAACATTCAAATAACCTTGCATACACATTACACAATATCAACGTGAAAACATTATTGTTTTAGAAATAGCTCGCATAGAGTAGAACAACGAATAATAGAAAATGATGGAGTGGGTATGCGTGTTGAGATTGAAGGTTTACAACAAGGTGCAATTGAAGTTGAGTTGCAACTACTACCCAGAGTTGGGGAAGTTTTAAAAGTGATGTATGGTGCAGATGCTGAAGTTAAAGGTGAAGTAACAGCAGTTGAGCACTATATTAATCAGCATGCAAATGAACATAAAGTGATACTCAGCATACGACCCGTATTTTAATATACGTCAGCTAAAATGATTGAATCATGATTGGGTTGTTATGTGATCTAAAGTAGCCTATTTGGCTACTTTTTTATTTTTAGAGAGTTCTTAAATCTATGAAACGGATCAATGTCGTGGGGACTTCTGCGTCAGGAAAAACAACATTTTCAATAAGATTGGCTCAAAAATTAAAGCTCACCTACATTGAATTGGATGATTTATTTTGGCTGGATGATTGGCAAGAGTCTACCGATACTGCATTTTTTCAGAAAATTCACGCCAAACTAGATCAAGCTAAATCTGGTTTTGTCATAGATGGTAATTATACGCGAACCACGCAGATCAAATGGCGAGATATCGATACTGTAATTTGGTTGGATATTCCTTTTTATATCAATCTTTACCAATCCATACAACGAGCTGTTCGTCGTGCTATTTTTAGACACAGACTTTGGGAGAGTTCAAATAATCGTGAAAATTTTAGTAAGATGTTTAGTCGTGATTCGATTATTTGGTGGATGATTAAAACGCATCAAAAAAATCGTCAGCAATATATAACAATGATGAATGATCCTCAATACTCACATATTCGATTTATCCATTTAAAATCGCGAAAAGATATTGATCAATTTTTTAGTTTAATTTAAGTCCTTTATAAGTTAGGATAAATTTTGAAAAAATATAATAATACGTGTCGAATATTTTATGAAAAATTAAGTGGAACCGTGATTGAATAAGAGGTTCATGCTAATGATGGTGATGGCATAACAGAAGTATCGTATCAATGGGATATTAATCATAGGACAATAAAATGAGTGATTCTCAATTTTTAACAACTTTACAAGAACAAGTAAAGAACGGGCAAAAGTATAGTTATTTGTGTTTTTGGGGGCATAGTCAAAAGACTTCTGGAAAAATAGACAAGAGCTGTTTAAGTCAATGGTTTCCTGCAAAATTCGAAATTGATGGTGTCAATTATCAAAGTACAGAACAGTATATGATGGCGCAGAAAGCCAAACTATTTAATGACGAGGCTATTTTTCAGAAAATTTTACAAACAGACGATCCTAAGAAAATAAAAGCATTAGGTCGTTTGGTCAAAAATTATCAAGATGAGATTTGGATTGCTCATCGTTATGAAATTGTGGTTCAAGGTAATTTGGCTAAGTTTTCTCAAGACAATGATCTTAAAGCGTTTCTACTGAGTACCTCAGATCAGATCATTGTTGAAGCCTCGCCTGTAGATCAAATTTGGGGGATTGGACTTGCAGCAGATCATGTTAATGCGACAAATCCAAACGCATGGCAAGGTTTAAATCTTTTGGGTTTTGCCTTAATGGAAGTAAGAAAGCAACTTTAATGTTGCTTTCTTTTTAAGATTCATTTTATCAAATAGATAAGACATTATAGTCCGAAATAATAAGCCGCAAGGCAAATTAAAATGGTCACAATAATTAATGCAAAAACACCTGTTTTACCGGGTTTATGCTCAGGATTTGCCTTGCTGTTAAACGCTTGACGCTGCTCGGTTTTGATATTGTCATGCGCGTCAAAGGGTGAAGCAATTTGTTTTGGTGTTAAGCGTGCAGATTTATAATGATTTGCAACTTTAATAATAAATTTTGATTTTAAATCTTCAACTTTTTGCAGGAAATGGCGCAAATTCATTTGTTCTTCAGGGCTCATGATTTGCTCATTTTCATCATAGGGATGCTTTAATTTTGTAGAAATAAAGCTTTCTAATGCATCGATACGACAGAAGGTTTCATGTGCGTAATCAGCTTGATAGTCAGTGGGTAACAGCGCAAGTTTAAGGCTTGAATCCTCGGCCGTATATAGCGTTTCATCTAATCCATAATAAGGTAAATCTTTATTTACAGGTTCTGGAAAACCTTTGGCATATTGAGTATCGAACAATTCATTGTCTGTATAAACTTGAATATCATCCCAATTCGGTTGAACTAAGTCTTGTTCAATCCGTTTAATCAGTTTTGCATTGAGATCATAGCGCCAAAAAATCTCGGTACGTAAATTGGGGCGTTGCTGCTCAGGCGCTTCATAATCATTGTCTGCGCTATACCATTCAGCCAATTCTTTACCAAAAATCCATGCAGTTTTCTTTTGTTGATCATGGCTAACAATAAAGTGGGGGATGGCTAACAGTTCAACATTGGCATTTGGATTTTGTTCATCATTTAAAATGCTCGCGCTATGTAAGCTGAGTCGATACACGCCTTGTTTTTTTAGCCCTTCAAGCCAAATCTGAAAATGCTGTGCCAATAGGTGCTGGTTGGTTAAATCACGGAAGCCAAAAGCATGCTGATTAAAAATGGCATGATTGACCCAACGAGAAAAACTGATCCCTTGAGTGAGATACTCATTGCCATAAGTGACGAGTGTAAGTTGACGTTTCCAGATTTGATCGAGTGCCATTTTTTATAGATCTCAGCGACATTAAATCCATTTTATACTTTTTATAAATCAAAGTTCTAGCATTTCAACAGGAATCAAACAGGGAAATATACAAATTATTTAGAATAAGTTGTGACTAATCGTATTTTTTGTAAAGCGGAAACTTCATTCAACTGCATAAAAACTGTTAGAATATAGAGTTATATTATTTTTCTAAAATATTGCTTTGAGAGTTACTATGTCACTGGAAGCCCTGACCACTGAAGCGCTCGCTGCGATTGCAGCAGCTCAAGACCTGACTACACTCGACCAAGTACGAGTGCAATTTACAGGGAAAAAAAGCCAGCTTGCGGAACAATCTAAGGCACTTGGCAAAATGGACCCTGAAGAGCGTAAAGTTCAGGGCGCTGCAATTCATGCAGTACGTGAAGCGATCAGTGCAGCATTGACTGAACGCCAAACTGAATTACAGAAAGCTGAATTAGAATTAAAGCTAGCAAGTGACACAATTGATATTACTTTGCCAGGACGTGGGCAAGCTGTAGGAAGTATTCATCCCGTTACTCAGGTTCAAGAACGTATTTGCCAATTCTTTACCAAAGCGGGTTTTACTGTTGCGACAGGGCCAGAAGTTGAAGATGATTATCACAACTTTGAAGCATTGAATATTCCAGGACATCATCCTGCACGTGCGATGCATGATACGTTTTATTTTGATGCAAACCATTTACTACGTACCCATACATCAGGTGTACAAGTACGCACAATGGAAAACTCGCAACCACCGATTCGTATCGTTTGTCCAGGGCGTGTTTATCGTTGTGACTCAGATCAAACCCATTCTCCAATGTTCCATCAAATCGAAGGTTTATACGTTGCTGAAAATACCAGCTTCGCAGAATTAAAAGGTTTGTTGATTAATCTGCTAAATGAATTTTTTGAGAAAGATTTAAAAGTACGCTTCCGTCCGTCTTATTTCCCGTTCACTGAGCCAAGTGCTGAGGTGGATATTATGGATGAGCGTGGTCGTTGGCTAGAGGTTTTGGGTTGCGGTATGGTACATCCAAATGTTCTACAAGCTGCGGGTATTGATCCTGAAAAATATAAAGGCTTTGCATTTGGTCTCGGTGTAGAGCGTTTCGCAATGTTGCGTTATGGCATCAATGATTTGCGTATGTTCTACCAAAACGATGTGCGTTTTTTACGCCAATTTGCTTAACAAATTTATACCTCTCCCTGACCTCTCCAAAAAGGAGAGGGGATGTCCAAGATAATGAGACGAAGGGTTCTGCCTCTTTTTAAAGGGGAGTCAGAGAGGAATTCATAGATATTGAATATAGGTTTTAGAAATGAAAATTAGCGAAAATTGGCTTCGCACATGGGTCAACCCTGCAATTGATAGCGATACTTTGTCTGATCAACTGACCATGTTGGGACTTGAGGTTGATGAACTGGTTCCCGCAGCTAAACCATTTACAGGTGTGGTGATTGGTGAAGTTTTAACTGTTGTACAACATCCTGATGCAGATCGTTTACGTGTCACCACGGTGAATATTGGTTCGGGTGAACCTTTGCAAATCGTATGTGGTGCACCAAATGTACGTGCTGGAATGAAAGTGCCAGTTGCAACCATTGGTGCGGTGCTTCCGGGTGATTTTAAAATTAAAAAAGGCAAACTTCGTGGTGTTGAATCACAAGGGATGCTCTGCGGTGCTTCAGAAATTGACCTTGAAGATAAAATTGACGGTCTGTTAGAACTTCCTACTGATGCGCCTGTAGGCACAAATATTCGAGAATATTTAAATCTTGATGATCATGTGATTGATATCAGCATCACGCCAAACCGTGGTGACTGTTTCAGTATTCGTGGAGTGGCACGTGAAATTGGGGTAATTAACCAATTGCCTGTAACAGCACCTGAAATTCAAGAGGTTGCGGCTACGATTGCTGATCAGAAGCAAGTTGTTGTGACAACGGATGGTTGCCCTCGTTACTTAGGCCGTGTAATTAAAAATGTAAATACCAAAGCAGCTACGCCTGCATGGATGGAGCAAGCTCTAGCACGTTCAGGTATTCGTCAACACAGTATTCTTGTTGATATTACCAACTATGTGCTTATGGAACTTGGTCAACCGTTACATGCGTTTGATGGTGGTCAGGTTCAAGGTTCAGTGCATGTGCGTCAGGCAAGTGCAAATGAAAAGCTTGTTTTGTTAAATGAACAAGAAATTGAATTGACCGAAGATGTTATGGTGATTGCAGATGATGTAAAAGCATTGGCGATCGCAGGCATTATGGGTGGTTTGTCCTCATCTGTAACAGATGAAACCACTGAGATTTTCCTTGAATCTGCATTCTTTGCACCATTACATATCGCAGGGCGCGCACGTCGTTATGGTTTGCATACAGATGCGTCACAACGTTATGAACGTGGTGTGGACTTTGAATTGCCTATGATCGCAATGCAACGCGCTTCACAATTGATTCAAACTCTTGCAGGTGGTGATTTCGGTCCAATTACCGTATCTGAAAAAACTGAATTGTTGCCTAAACGCGAAGCAATTGAGTTGAATCAAGCGCAAGTGGATCAATTGCTAGGTTATCAAGTTCCTACTGCATTTATTACAGATGCGCTGCAACGTTTAGGTTGTGCTGTGACTGTAACAGCTGAAGGTGAATGGACTGTTGTACCACCATCACATCGTTACGATATGGCAATTTATCAAGATTTAATTGAAGAAGTTGCGCGTATACATGGTTATGACAATATTCAAATTAGTCTACCTGTGATTGATGTAAAACTTGCTAAGCATCAGGATCAATTTGAACTGACTCAGTTACGTCAAACTTTAGTAACACTGGGTTATCAAGAGGCGATTAGTTTTAGTTTTGCAGATTTAAAACTTGAAAAACAATTGAATTCACAAGTAAATCCATTGGCGCTTGCAAATCCGATTTCAAGTGATTTGGCGGTCATGCGCTCAACTTTACTTTCAAGCTTAATTCCGTGTGTTCAGTACAATATCAATCGTCAACAAAGTCGTGTGCGTTTCTTTGAGCTAGGGCTACGTTTTGATTATCAAAACGCGAAAAGTATAGAAGATTTGAAACAGATTCCAACTTTGGCTATGATTGCTGTAGGATCAAAACAAATTGAATCTTGGCATGGAAAAGCTCAAGTTATGGATTTCTTTGATCTCAAAGGCGAGGTCGAAGAAATTTTAGCAGCTGGACGTGTTCAAGTTGAATATGTTCGTTCTGATCGTGAATGGTTACATCCAGGTCAATCTGCGGAAATTCTCGTGGATGGGAAATCAGTAGGTTATTTAGGTCGTCTACATCCATCTTTGGAAAATGCACTGGATTTGAGCACAACTTGGATCGCAGAGCTCGACCAATCGGCTGTTTTGCAAACTTATGTATCTAATTTTACAGAATTATCACGATTTCCATCGGTTAGACGTGATATTGCGCTTGTAATTAGTGATAAGATTAATGTTAGTGAAATTCAGCAACTTATCGAAAAAACGGGTGGAGAGCTTTTAGACTCTACTTGGTTATTTGATGTGTATACAGGGCAAGGTGTTGAACAAGGTAAGCGCTCATTAGCATTTGCATTGTTATGGCAACATCCATCACGTACACTCGAAGATGCTGAGATTAAATCCGGTATGGATCATATTATTCAAGTGTTAGAAGACACTTATCAAGCGACATTGAGGGCCTCATGACAGCATTAACAAAAGCAGAAATGGCTGATCATTTAAGTGAGCTTACGAGTTTAAACCGTCGTGAAGCAAAACAAATGGTCGAGTTGTTCTTTGACGAGATTAGCCAAGCATTAATTGCAGGCGAACAAGTCAAACTTTCAGGTTTCGGAAATTTTGAACTACGTGACAAACGTCAACGTCCAGGTCGAAATCCTAAAACTGGAGAAGAGATTCCAATCTCAGCACGTCGAGTTGTAACATTCCGTGCAGGTCAAAAATTTAGACAACGTGTGGGTACAGAACAAGAAGATTAATCGGCAATTTGTGTGTCGTAAGATGAAAGCTCTGTAATCTAAAAGTTTTGTAAGATAAAAACCCTGAGTAATCTGCTTGGGGTTTTTTATTGCCAGAAATAAACATCATTTGGATTCGATTAACTAATTTTTGCTGTAATCACAGTGATAAGACTGGAATATCGTTTTTTATCCCAATACCCAAAGATCAAATGGTTTACCTAGATGCGGTTTTAATTAACAACAGGGTAGGGAGAGATTTTGTAATTGTTGGGTAAAAGTGAGACCCTTATGCGGGATAAATTTATTTTAAGAAAATTCTAAGCACCTTTATAAAAATGCAAATAAGTAAACCTATTCTAGTATTGGTTAAGATGATCGGAATACGCTTGCAATTTTAAAGGGCAATAACCAAAGTAAAATAAAGTGGTGTGGTTTTGTGCTTATTGGATCTAAGTGTTCTGTAGCGAAGGGTGATACAGCTTGTTTATGATGATTTAAACTTTAAAGTAAAAAACAAAGCAAAAAAAAGAGAACCTAAAAGGTTCTCTTTTCTTGATAATAATCTAAGCGATTATTATTGAGCAGCTGAAGCAGCAGCAGAAGCGTCTGCAGCAGCAGCAGTAGCATCAGATGCAGCAGCAGTAGCGTCAGCAGCAGCATCAGTAGCAGATGCAGCAGCAGCGTCAACAGCAGCAGTAGCTTCAGAAGCAGCTTCTACAGCTTGAGAAGCAGCAGTGTTTGCATCAGCAGCAGCTTCTTCAGTTTTTTTAGCACAACCAACGAAAGCTAAAGTAGTAGCAACTGCAGCAGCAATAGCGATTTTTTTGAATAACATGGCATCACTCTCATAAATTTAATAGAGACAAAAAACCCAAGTTAGCCTGTTTTTTGCTTTTTGCATGAGCAGTCTAACTGGTATGCGAATATGCTATCACTGCGCATTTTGAATTGCTACTGTTTATCTTAAAAAAACTGACCAAATTGATGAAAAAATGATGTTTTTTTAACAGTATTTTACAATCAAGTTGCGTTTTTAGATTGGTTTATTGATAAATAAGTTATTAATAAATATAAAAAATCTTGATGAATAATTTTTATATTCAAATATTTGCAATATCGTGTAACGTTGAAACTCGATGATTGTATATTTATGTAAATAATGTCAACCAAATAAAAAGGCTACTCTTAGAGTAGCCTTTTTAAGTATTTATGGAATTAGTTGGCAGCTTTACGCTTCATTTGATCAAAGAAATCATCATTGGTTTTGGTTTCTTTCATGCGATCCAACAAGAATTCCATCGCCACTAATTCATCCATAGGATGAAGAAGTTTACGAAGAATCCATACTTTACGTAGGTTTTCTTCGCTCATGAGACGCTCTTCACGACGCGTGCCTGATTTTTTGATATTCATTGCTGGGAAGACACGTTTTTCAGCAATACGGCGATCAAGGATGATTTCTTGGTTACCTGTACCTTTGAATTCTTCGTAGATCACTTCATCCATTTTACTGCCTGTTTCAATCAATGCAGTAGAAATAATGGTGAGAGAACCGCCTTCTTCAATATTACGTGCAGCACCAAAGAAACGTTTAGGGCGTTCTAAGGCATGTGCATCAACACCACCAGTAAGTACCTTGCCAGATGAAGGAACAACAGTGTTATAAGCACGGGCTAAACGCGTGATTGAGTCAAGTAAGATCACAACATCTTTTTTGTGCTCTACCAGACGTTTGGCTTTTTCAATCACCATTTCAGCAACTTGGACATGGCGAGCTGGAGATTCATCAAAGGTTGATGCAACAACTTCACCACGCACAGTACGTTCCATTTCTGTCACTTCTTCAGGACGCTCGTCGATCAGAAGAACAATCAAGAAACATTCAGGATTGTTACGTACAATAGATTGGGCAATGTTCTGTAATAACATCGTTTTACCCGCTTTTGGCGGTGCTACGATAATTGAACGTTGACCTTTACCGATGGGTGCAACCAAGTCAACGACACGCGCTGTCAAATCTTCAGAAGAACCATTACCCAGCTCCATAACCAATTGCTCAGTTGGGAAAAGTGGTGTGAGGTTTTCAAATAAAATTTTATTGCGTGAGTTTTCAGGGGTGTCATAGTTAATTTGATTAACTTTTAATAATGCAAAGTAACGTTCACCTTCTTTAGGTGGGCGAATCGTACCTGTAATCGTATCACCAGTTCGTAGATTAAAACGACGAATTTGTGAAGGACTAACATAGATATCATCCGGACCTGCAAGATAAGAACCTGCAGCGGAGCGTAAAAAGCCGAAACCATCAGACAAAATTTCAAGAACACCATCACCAAAAATTTCTTCGCCATTCATTGCATGGCGTTTGAGGATGGCAAAAATGATGTCTTGCTTACGGTTACGAGCCATTCCTTCAAGGCCCATAAACTCAGCAATTTTAATGAGTTCGCCGATCGGTTTTTTCTTGAGTTCAGTTAAATTCATAAATGGTCAGATTGAATAAGGATGTGTGGAACACAGATAAAGAGAAAAGAAGCAAAAGTCGCCAGCAGTGTAATAGGTGAGTTGAAATTGTATAGACACAAAAACAAACTCAGAATCTATGTAGTTCTTTCGAGGAGAAATATGTAAAACAATTTCTGTTGCCGAACGGCGATCTTATGTGTTGTCCTTTAAGAAACAGGAAGAGAATCCTAATGTTCCTTGAGCATGGAATATAAGTTAGATCAACAAGTTTGTC
Source organism: Acinetobacter sp. NyZ410 (assembly GCF_022828975.1). Lineage (NCBI taxonomy): Bacteria > Pseudomonadati > Pseudomonadota > Gammaproteobacteria > Moraxellales > Moraxellaceae > Acinetobacter > Acinetobacter sp. NyZ410. The sequence goes on from NZ_CP094620.1 coordinate 767,775, forward strand.
AAATTATAGTCGAAAAAAAATACGCTAGAAAATCAAGCGTATTTCTCATTTTCCTAGATTTATACAAATAATGTATAAATTCAGCAAATTAAATATTTTCTTCAATGAATGCAGTTAATTTAGATTTTGGCACTGCACCAATTTGTTGAGCGACAACTTCACCATTTTTAAACATCAATAATGCTGGAATGTTACGAATGTTGTAGTTGACCGCAGTTGCTTCACACGCAGTTACATCAACTTTAACGATTTTAACTTTACCTTCAAATTCAGTTGAAAGTACTTCAAGGACTGGTGCAATCGCTTTACACGGTGCACACCAGCCTGCCCAGAAATCTACGATTACAGGGATATCAGATTGAAGTACATCTGCATCAAAGTTGTCATCAGTGGTATTTACGATATTGCCAGACATGGATTTTGCTCCAAAATATTTTAAAGATGAATCTATCTATGGATATAAGTATTACATAGTCATCTTTAACAATGTAGGGGGATACTTAAATTTTCATTCTAATTTGTGAGTTTGTCCAATTGATGCTCACGATATTTACAATCGGATCTTTAGAAAAACCAGTGAAACTGTCACATAATTGTCATATATGCTGAAAAAATAATGACTCATCAAATTGTCTAAATAAATGGCTTTTAAAAAGCGTGTATGTGAATTAATCTAAGCAGCAATTCAGTATGAGTTTGTATAAATAATGTCTGATTTTTTGATTGATGAAGAATTACTTGCTGCGATTGATATGGGGTCAAATAGTTTCCATTTGGCAATTGCTCGTGTGGATCATGGTGAAGTTAAGAAAGTTGCTTCTATGTCAGAAAAGGTTCAGCTTGCAGCTGGATTAGATGAAAATAAAAACTTAACTGAAGCTGCACAGCAACGAGGCTTGGCTTGCTTAGCGCGTTTTGTTGGGCGTTTAAGTTCAGTACAGCCGACTCGACTCAGAATTGTTGCGACAAATGCGCTGCGTCAAGCGAAAAATGGGCATGAATTTATTCAAAAAGCTGCAGAGATCTTGCCAAAGCCCATTGAAATTATTGCGGGACGAGAAGAAGCCCGACTCATTTACTTGGGTGTTTCCCATACCATGGCCAATAGTGGTCGTCGTCTGGTGATTGATATTGGTGGTGGATCTACTGAACTGATTATTGGTGAAGAGTTCGAGCCGATTCATACCGAATCTTTACAGATGGGCTGTGTAGCCTTTACTAAAGCCTATTTTGCCGATGGTGATATTAACAACAAAGCTTTTGATAAAGCTGTGGTTGCGGCGCGTAAAGAATTATCTTCGATTGCAAATACCTATAAAGCTGCGGGCTGGGATACTGTGGTCGGTTCTAGTGGAACCATCAAAGCATGTCGCCAAATTGCGGTCAATATGGGCTGGAGTGATGAGCAAGAGAATCTGACTCGTGAAGGTTTAGAAAAATTAAAAGACAAATTACTGAAATTTAAAAATATTTCAGATATGGAATTTGATGGTTTAAAAGAAGATCGCCGAGCAGTATTACCTGCGGGTTTAGCGATCCTTTATGCTGTGTTTGAAGTCTTGAATATTGATAAATTGGTGTATTCAGATGGGGCATTACGTGAAGGTGTAATGTATGACTTGCTCGGGCGTTTCCAACATGAAGATGTTCGCGATCGTAGTGTACAGGCGATGATGGGACGCTATGGTGCAGATGCAAAACAAGCTGAGCGTGTGGTTGAAACAGCACAACATTTGTTTAATGCTGTTGCTAATACACTCAACTTAAACAGTGATGATAGCGATCTGTTGCGTCGAGCTGCTTATTTACATGAGATCGGTTTAGCCATTAGCCATAGTGGTTATCAAAAGCACAGTGCTTATTTATTACAACATTCAGACATCCCCGGTTTTTCACAAATTGATCAAAACCATTTGTCACATTTGGTCGCTCATCACCGTCGTAAATTACGCGTAGATGCCAAATTAGACGTGTTAAAAGTGGGCGGCAACAAGCTTGTGTACTTGTGTTTGTTGCTTCGTCTTGCAGTTTTACTGAATCATAGTCGTAGCGATGAGATGCTTCCTGCCATTGAATTGACGGTAGAGAATGAGCAACAATGGCAACTCAGCGTTTCTGGTGATGCCAAACAATGGCCATTGCTGGTTGCAGATTTGCATGATGAGCAAGTGCAATTTAAGCATTGGGACATTGAATTGAATATTCAGTCGGAACAGTTTATCGATTAACTTAAAGGTTTGGTGATGATAGAGTGATCAATCATTTTATATCACTTAAACCTAAACTTCCGATGCGTAATCCATCGGTGAATTAGGGATAATACTCGACTTATGAAAAATAAAGCTGCTCAATCTCAAGCTTGGAAAACGGTTCAAATTGCACGTCACCCTGAGCGTCCGCAATTTTTGGATTACGTAGGCGAAATCTTTACTGAATTTGATACCTTGCATGGTGATCGTTTATACGGTGATGATGGTGCAATGGTGGGTGGATTGGCCCGTTTTAACGGTCAACCCGTAGTGGTTGTGGGCCAACACCGTGGTCGTAGCACGCGTGAAAAATTACAGCATAACTTTGGGATGTGTAATCCTGAAGGATACCGAAAGTCGCAACGCTTACTTGATATGGCGGAACGCTTTAATCTTCCTGTGTTTACCTTTGTTGACACCATGGGAGCATACCCAGGTATTGGTGCTGAAGAGCGTGGTCAAGCAGAAGCAATTGCAACCAGCTTGGCGCAACTTTCAAGCCTTAAAGTGCCAGTCATTGCAACAGTTTTAGGTGAAGGTGGTTCTGGTGGTGCTTTGGGCATCGGTGTTGCAGATCGCGTTATTATGCTGTCACACAGTATTTACTCTGTGATTTCACCTGAAGGTTGTGCTTCTATTCTCTGGAAAACTGCAGATAAAGCAGAACAAGCCAGTGAAGCACTTGCATTAACTGCTGACAAGCTCAAAGAAATTGGTATTGTTGAATATGTGGTTGATGAAGGTGAGGGTGCTCATTTACATCCTTTTGAGGTTATGGAAAAACTCAAGGATGTGTTAAAACAAGCGCTTGATGAATTACAGCCAATGACTGCGGAAGAACGATGCGAAGCACGTTATCAACGTTTAATGAAGTTTGGCAGCGACAATTTAGGTCTTGCTTCTTAAAACAGTATTCTCAATTTCCTGAAAATACCCGTTTCTTAATCGGATGTAGTGGTGGTATGGATTCCATGCTGTTGCTACATCTGATGGCACAACTTTTTCCCAAGCAAATTCGTGCAATTTATGTCAATCATCACCTGCAAAAAGTCAGTGATGTGTGGGCTGATTTTGTTGCTCAACAATGCACAGCGCTGAATATTCCTTATATTCTTCAGTCGGTTCAAGTCGCTCAAGGCAATCTTGAGAATCAAGCACGTCAAGCACGTTATCAAGCCTATTTACAGCATATCGATGAAAATGAGGTATTGGTTCTTGCACATCATCAGCAAGATCAGGCTGAAACGTTAATGTTGCGTTTGTTGTCAGGTGCGGGGGTTACAGGTCTATCTGCGATGCAATCCATCGATCAGCGCGATCAATTGCTGATTTGGCGACCTTTACTGGATACTTCCCGTGAGCAGATTTGCCAATGGGTTGAGCAACTGCAAATCGATTATGTGGACGATCCTTCCAATTTAGATACACATTATGACCGTGCATGGTGTAGACATGAACTTTGGCATATTTTGCAAAGTCGTTATCCTAAAATGCAGCAAGCATTGGCACGTACCAGCTATTTAATGCAAGATGCTGATGAAATTCTCAATGAAGTGATACAGCAGGATTTAAGCTTTTGTGGTCATCCTGCACAATTGGATTTAGCCAAATTGGCCTCTCTTTCCCCTGCTAGACAGCGGCAACTTTTATCGGTATGGATGAAAGGTGAGGGGACATATCGCCCAACCTTGGACATGGTGCAAAGGCTACAAGATGAAGTAATTGAGTCTAAAACAGATGCGCAAGCTGCTTTACATTGGAATCATTTTTATTATTTACGTTATCAAAATCAGTTGTATCGAATTGAACAAAACCAATATTTAGCATCAAAATCTAAACCATTGCCTCAAGAACAGGAAGTTCAATTTCAGCTTCATCAACAACTACAATTCACATCTGGTGTGTTTCAGATCGAAAGCTCTAAAATGGGCCTGGCTTTTGCATTATTCAATCATAAGCTAACATTAAAGCCGCGTTTGGGTGGTGAAAAAATTCATCTTTATGGCAGAGTCGGTGCTTGGCCTTTGAAAAAAGCCATTCAAGAAGCACATATTTTTCCGTGGATGCGTCATACAATTCAAATATTAAGTGTAGATAATGTTATGCTTGGGGTGTTTACACCAAATGGTTTTTGGTTGGCGCAATCTGAATATTGTGAAGTGGGTGGATGGCAACCAAATTTAATCTCTGAGTTAAAAACTAAGGTCGAGCGTGATTCATGAGTGCAGCGTTAAATTGTAATATTACTTTCATTGGTGGTGGGAATATGGCACAAGCCCTAATCGGTGGCTTGTTGAGTCGTGGATTACCTGCAACACGTATTACAGTTTCTGACCCCTTTGAAAATATTCGACAATTGCTACAAGAAAAAGATGTTCATGTGACTGATGATAATATCGCAGCAATTAAAAATGCCGATATTGTTGTTTTTGCTGTAAAACCTCAAGTTTTGGGTGGGGTACTTAAACCATTAAAAGGTTTACTCGAAGATAAATTATTGATTTCGATCGTTGCTGGTGCTGAAATTAAAACGATTTCAGACTTAACCGGCAGTGAGCGTGTTGTTCGTGTTATGCCGAATACCCCTGCTTTGGTTCAAACTGGTGCACATGGTATGTTTGCGAAACCAGAGGTCAGTGCTAAAGACCGCGAATTGGCAACACAAGTACTTGCTGCGACAGGTTTAACGCTTTGGGTGAGTTCTGAAGCACAAATTGATGCTGTAACTGCTGTTTCTGGTTCAGGTCCTGCATATTTCTTCTATATGATGGAAAGCATGATTCGTGCTGGAAAAAATATGGGTTTAGATGAGAAGGTTGCGACGGCTTTAACGTTACAGACAGCACTTGGTGCAGCACAAATGGCAATTACCAGCTCAAATGCACCTTCAGAATTGCGTAAAAATGTGACTTCTCCAAACGGCACTACACAAGCTGCTTTAGAAGTATTTGATCGTGCTCAAATTTCTCAAAATATTCAGACAGCTTTAGCTGCTGCGCAGAAGCGTAGTCAGGAACTGGCTCAAGAATTAAGTGACAGCATTAAATAATTATTGATTTTTAGGAACGTTCCAGTATGGGTGCAAATTCTGCGCAAATTTTTGGCATTATTATTAACGTAGCGATTTTGCTCGTATTCTTTCGTTTTTTAATGCAATTGGCCATGGTGAGTCCATACAATCCAGTGGTGATGTCGACAGTTAAAGCCACAAAAATTGTGGATATGTTTGGGCGAATTTTTCCGCCTTTGGCCAAAGGGCGAGTAAATACAGCTGCATTAGTTTTGCTGGTGGTGTTATATCTGCTTAAAATTTTTGGAATGATGTACTTGCAAGGTGCAATACCCAATAGTCCTGTACATTTGATCATTTTAACTTTTGTGACCATGATCCAAGACCTGATTCGTTTTTGTCGTTATTTAATTTTTGCGACTATTATTCTCAGTTGGGTGGTGATGTTTACTCAGTCGAGATCACCTTATATTGAAGTGATTCAAGAGCTTGCTGAGCCATTATTGGCGCCGTTCCGTCGTATCATGCCAAATATGGGAATGATTGATCTTTCTCCAATTTTAGCGATTTTGGCATTGATCATTGCTGAAAAAGTTATGGATTATGCTGCGATTGCATTGTTAACAGGTCTTTAATTCACCGGTTTAAATAGCAAAAGGACTCAATAGAGTCCTTTTTTTGTGCATGTTAAAAAATATAACATTGAGTATGTTTTCAACAAAAGATGATCGCTCCCTAACCCTGTTCTAGAAAGTTAGGGAATGTTGTAAAGGCTTAATGTGCTTCACCCCAATTCTTACCTTGACCGACTTCAACAACTAAAGGTACTGATAAGGTGACGACTTTTTGCATTACATCTTTAATCTGTGCAGCCAATTGATCTGCAATAGCTTCATCAACTTCAAATACCAATTCATCGTGTACTTGAAGTAAAAGTTTGGCCTGATCTTGGGGTAAGATTTTATTGACTTCAATCATCGCCATTTTAATGATTTCAGCCGCAGAGCCTTGGAGTGGGGCATTAATCGCAGCACGTTCCGCACCTTTACGCACCATCATATTTCGGGCATCAATATCTGGTGTATATAAGCGACGACCTGTAATGGTTTCTACAAAACCTTGTTCCAATGCCACTTGGCGGGTACGTTGCATATACTCATAAATACCCGGATAACGGTGGAAGTATTGCTTAATATAGTTTTGCGATTCTTCACGAGTAAAGCCCAGTAGACGAATTAAACCAAACTCAGACATGCCGTACAATAAACCAAAGTTAACAGCTTTGGCTTGGCGGCGTTGATCAGAGGTCACATTTTCCAGCGCGACACCCAAGACCTCAGATGCTGTACGACGGTGTACATCTTGCCCATTTTGAAAGGCGTCAACCAAAGCATCATCTTGTGAGAAATGCGCCATTAAACGTAATTCAATTTGTGAGTAATCGGCTGCCAAAAGTACACGCCCTTGAGGTGCAATAAAGGCTTTACGAATCTGACGACCAATTTCTTCACGTATCGGAATGTTCTGTAGATTTGGATCGGTTGAAGACAAGCGTCCCGTTGCTGTTAAGGCTTGATGGTAACTGGTATGTACGCGATGGGTATCGGGATTGGCTTGTTTGACTAAGGCTTCAGTATAGGTACTTCTAAGCTTGGTTAAACCACGATACTCAATGATCAGTTCAGTAATTGGATGATCGATTTTTTCTAAAACCGCTTCAGAGGTACTGTATTGTCCCGTTGCAGTTTTTTTGCCACCTTTTAAACCTAATTTTTCAAATAAAACTTCACCGACTTGTTTGGGTGAACCGACATTAAAAGATTCGCCAGCGATTTCGATAATTTGATTTTCAAGATTTTGAATGGTATTGGCAAAGTCCACACTGAGCTGATCCAAGAAGCTTAGATCAAGTTCAATCCCATTTTCTTCCATGGTCGCCAAAACACTGGCTACTGGCATTTCAATGTGATGTAAAATATTGATCAGTTCAGGAATTTCTTTCAGCTTACGTTCTAAAACTTCATAAAGACGATAAGTGACATGCGCATCTTCTGCGGCATAATGTCCAGCGGTTTCAATCTCGATTTGATTAAAGGTCTTTTGTTTTGCACCTTTACCAGCAACTTGTTCAAAAGTTGTGGTCAAATGGCTCAGGTAAACGCGCGCAACATCATCCATACCATGGCGTGTTGTCACTGCATTCAAGACATAAGAGGCCAGCATGGTGTCAAAATACCAGCCTTGTAAATGGATACCGTGATTTTCAAAAATATGCGCATCATATTTTAAATGATGTCCAATTTTTTCAACACTTGGATCTTCCAGAATCGGTTTGATTTGCTGAATAATCGCATCGCGATTGAGTTGCTCAGGCGCACCTTCGTAATCATGTGCCAAAGGGATGTAATAAGCATCATTGGCATCAAAAGCCACTGAAAAACCGACCATTTCAGCGATACGGTAATCTAAACTTGTAGTTTCTGTGTCAATTGCAAAACGTTTTTCTGTGCTTAAGCGCTGGAAGAGCTTATCCCATGCTTCTTGACTTAAAACAGTATGATAAGTGGCTTCACCAAGGCGGTCATCAACACTCGAACTTGTTGCTTGATCTGTAATTTCATTTTCAACAGGCTGCTCAGTTTTGCTAATACTTTGTGTTGTTTGTTTATAGGCTGGGCTATTGGGATTGTTGGGATGATCTAGCGATTGTAATTGATTACGGAATTCAAGTTCAGTATACAAGTTGCGTAATGCTTCAACATCAGGTTCACACAGCTTTAAATCATCATAGCTCAAGCTTAAATCGAGATCGATAACAATACTTGCCAATTGATGATCAAGTGCAATCCCTTCAACATTGTCTTTTAAACTTTGTCCAACTTTACCTTTGATATTGTCAACATTTTCTAAAATGCCAGCAATCGTACCATATTCATTTAACAGCTTAGCGGCCGTTTTTGCACCAACACCAGGTACACCACGAATACCATCAGAGGCATCACCCATCAAGGTTAAATAATCAATAATTTGATCTGGACGGACGCCAAATTTTTCGATTACACCATCGACATCCATCGGTTTGTCTTTAAAACTGTCTTCGAGGGTCACTTTATCCGTGACCAACTGCGCCATGTCTTTATCACCCGTAGAAATCAAAACTTGATGACCGGCTTTTTCAGCACGTTTTGCCAAGGTTCCAATGATGTCATCCGCTTCAGCACCTGGAAGCGTATGTAAAGGAATACCCAAAGCTCGAATCAAGGCATGTAAATAAGGGATTTGTTGAGATAATTCTTCTGGCATGCTTGGGCGGTCACCTTTATATATCGGTGACAGTACATGGCGGAAAGTGGGTTCAGGTGTGTCAAAAATAACCGCCATATGTGTTGGTTGCACACGACGCATCAGTTTTTGAATTGCAGAAATTGCCCCGCGAATCGCATTGGTCTGTAATCCAGTTGATGTGGTTAAAGGTGGGAGTGCATGAAAAGCACGAAATAAAAAGTATGACCCATCGACCAATACAAATGGTGGCATTGATATTTTCCTAATTCAAATAACCGCTTTATTGTACGTGATTTTTTGCGCTTGCGAAGATGCAACAGTCATCCTTGTGTTACTGAATATCTGATGAATTCACATAATCATCAGGCAAGGCTGTTGTATCATCGAGTTACTCAGGATCGAGAAAGATGAAATATGCTCAAAGGGCAGAGTGAAATTCGCATCATTTGGTTAATGATGCTGATCATTATCGCAGTCAGTGCATGGTTTTTGGATGCACGGATATTGACCTACATCTGTGGTTTGGCATTTATCATGAGTGTGATGCAGTATGTGGATGCGATTCAAGATCCATTGCAACAGATCGCGCAACAGACACGGGTTCCACTGCAAAGCACCTCGAAAGTGCCATTATATGTCTCTTCGATTATTGCTGTTGTAGGTTTAACACTGCATTTGAGCTGGATGGTGGGTTTAGGTCTAACTGCTTGGATTTTCTTTTTCTTACGCTGGTTGCGCCGTTTAGAGCGCTATTTGAGCCAAGTTCAATTGCAAATTCAACACTTGAATTTGTCAGAACAACAATCTCCAGATTTAAAGCATCCATCATCTATTCAACAAAACATCGGCACGTCACAAGATTCATCGCTGAACTTAATGGGGCAAATTCGCCAATGGATTTTTCAAGGCAACCCTGTTTTGAAAGTTGCGATCTTGGTTTTGGTGATTGGTATTGTGTTACTGCTGCGTTTTGCGACAGAGCATTGGCAATTAAGTTTAGCGGTCAAACTTTCAATCGTTGCCTTGTCCAGTGGTGCAATCACCGCGTTAGGTGTGTTGCTACAAAATAAAAATCGTAGTTTTGCCTTAGCAATAGAGGGCTTGGGGCTTGCGGGATTATTTTTAACTTTATTCTTTGCTTATTACAATCAGGTGATTCCGAGTCTTTATCTGGCAAGTTTGTGTTTTGCTGTAATTATGGCGCTGACACTGAGTTTAAGCTTAAAGCAACAAAGCGTGGAATTGGCATTGATGGCAGTGCTTATCGCTTATATTGCGCCATTTACGTTGCCTGTGCGAAATGCAACGGTAGCAGAACTGATGGCTTATTATTTAGTGATTAACATTGCGATTGCTATACTCAGTACCTTAAGACCTTGGAAATATTTAAATCAGATTGGTTTTTTAGTGACTGTAATCATTGGTGGTGGTTATGCGTTCTATCATGGCTATGGTCAAGAAAAACAGTCACTCACTATACTTATTCTTGCACATCTCACAGTATTCATTTGGCTTGGTTTTCGATTTAGTCAATTGATCGCCAAACAGGATCTTGAGCAATTTAAACTGAAACCAAGTTTAGATGTTGCGTTGATTTTTGGTGCACCGATTATTGGCTATTTATTCTTATATTTAATGTATTTTCACCAAGAACTGATTCTTGCTGGTTTTAGCTTGGGTTTTGCTGTGGTGTTTGCAGGGATTTATCAGCTCTCAAAACGTAACCAATCTATTCAACTGATTTCTCAAAGTTATTTTAGTTTAGGATTGATTTTTATTGCTTTAATTCCACCGATTCTTCTGCATGGTCAGTGGAGTGTGGTGGGTTGGGCTGTTGAAGGCCTCTGTATTTTTGGTTTTGCTTTATATCGACAATCAGTGATCAGTCGTTATATGGCGATTGCCTTGTTGATTGTTGCAGGCTGTTCAAGCCTTTATTACTTGTTTGAATTGCCTGATTTTCCAACCACGATGTATTGGTGCTTAAGTTTAAGCTATATCGCCGTGGTGTTATTGGCAAATAGCCGTGATGATTTTCGCAAACAGATCAGTTCAGTAACGACCTTGTTTTTAAGCCTGCTGATGATTTCTGCAACCACGATGATTCTTGCATTATTGCTTGATCACTTAGAGGGAGAAAATCGATACATTTACAGTGTATTGATTGTGGTTATTGCTTATCTGTTTATGAATGAGTTGATGTTATGGCTAAAGGCCAGATCAACATGGTTGATTCCAAAATGGATTGGGGTAATTCCCGTCTATGTATTTACACTCATTTTATTGCTGGATATCAGTAAAAATGGCATGTTGCTATGGACCAGTGATATTGAACGATGGGGTATCGCAGTTTCAGGTTTAGTGCTAGCGGCAATCTGGTTAAGACCTGCAAAAGGGCTACAGTTTGAAAGTGAATGGCTCAGTTTAGGTGTTTTAATCAGTTTAAGTCTAAGCAGTCTTAGTTTAATTGCAACGATGCCTTATATCAGCGTGGTCATTTTACCTTTAGTGTTTTGTGGATGGTGCTTCTTTCAGAAAAACTCAGAATGGACGATGTTTTGGCAAACGCGCAGCAGTTTGTTGCTGATGTTGATTTGGATGATTTGTTCTCAGCTATTTTCACAACAAGCATTTCAAGGATATTTATTGCCAGTCTTAAACCCATTTGATTTGGTCAGTATCGCCATGTTAATTGGTTTTTTCTGGATGCTAAATCTTCAATTTAAACACGGTTTAAAGCAGGGTATTGACCATGGGATACTTGCTGTGCTGTGTGTTTTAAGTTTGTTATGGCTGAGTAGCTATATCATTCTAAGAGCCTTACATGTGTATTTTGCTACACCTTATAACCAACTCAGTCTTTGGCAAGATGCCACTGCGCAACTGAGCCTAACCTTGCTTTGGGTGAGTTTAGCCTTTATTGCGATGAGCTTTGCTAGCCGTAAGTTATTACGTCCTTTATGGATTTTAGGGGGAAGCATTTTGGTGATTGTCACCTTAAAATTGGTACTGTTTGATTTATCTCATATTGGAACGTTAACACGCGTGATTTCTTTCTTGGGCGCGGGTTTTGTGATGCTGATTATTGCCTATATTGCCCCGATTCCAGAGCAGAAAAATTTAAATCCTTAATTATGAATTGAGCGATATTTAAGTTATTCAGGTGAAAGCAAAATAAAAGAGGCGTCTACCAACTCGTAGACGCCTCTTTTTAATTCAAGGATTGAAATGCTTAAAGAATTTCAATCGCTACAGCAGTCGCCTCACCACCACCAATACAAAGGGCTGCAATACCTTTTTTACCACCCGTACGTTTTAAAGCATAAATCAAGGTCAGGATGATACGTGAGCCTGTAGAACCAACAGGATGACCGAGGGCACATGCACCACCATGAATATTGACTTTTTCAGCGTCCAATTTAAATTCATCGATAGGGCACATGGTAACCATAGCAAATGCTTCATTGATTTCCCATAAGTCAACATCTTGAACATCCCAACCAGTTTTATCCAATACCTTTTGGATTGCACCTACAGGGGCAATGGTAAATTCAGAGGGGTGTTGTGAGTTTGAAGCATAGGCAACAATTTTTGCTAAAGGTTGAAGACCTTTTGCATTAGCATGATCCGCAGAGGTTAAAACCAGCGCAGATGCGCCATCTGAAATTGAACTGGCATTGGCTGCAGTGATCGTTCCATCTTTGGCAAACGCAGGGCGTAAACTAGGAATTTTGTCAATATTGGCATTAAATGGTTGTTCATCTTGATCGATAACAACATCGCCTTTACGGCTTGAAACTGTGACAGAAACGATTTCGTCTTTAAACCAACCTTCAGTAATGGCTTTTTGTGCACGTTGTAAAGAACGAATCGCAAAATCATCCATCTGTTGACGTGTATAGCCTTTGCTATTTGCCATATCTTGGGCAAAAGAACCCATTAAACGACCTGTTTCGGCATCTTCTAGGCCATCAAAGAACATATGGTCTTTTACTTCGCCATGGCCCATGCGATATCCGCTACGTGCTTTTGGCAAAAGATAAGGTGCGTTGGTCATTGATTCCATACCGCCAGCAACAATTACCTCTGCTGAACCTGCTTTGATTGCATCCGCAGCCTGCATAACTGCTTTCATACCTGAACCACACAATTTGTTAATGGTTACAGCACCAGTTGAATCAGGTAAGCCAGCTTTGCGCATTGCTTGGCGGGCTGGGCCTTGTTTTAAACCCGCAGGTAAAACACATCCCATAATGACTTCTTGTACATCATTTGGTTGTAAGCCGGCACGGGCAATGGCTTCTTTAATCGTCGCAGCACCTAGTTCTGGCGCAGTCAAACTGGTCAGGCTTCCTTGAAAACCACCCATAGCTGTACGTGCACCATTCACAATTACGATGTCAGTCATTGTTTTAATCTCCAAATGATTATTCTGTGAATATATCCAAAACCTAAGCAGTATATAAAAAATAGTATAAGAATAAAGTCTCGCGATTGAATATATGCTGACCGTAGAGAACAGTTTTTAACATTCAGGTGGTGGTCCTAAATTTATCGCGCCCATTCGTCCGATTTTGTAGCGCTTATTATTTTCTGCATCATATTGGCTACAATAATAGAAACTTCCAGGTGAACCTCTGGGTAAACCTGTATCACCTTGTAAAGTCAATACATCTCTACTACTGGCACTTCCCACCCAAGTCAGCTTGCCATATTTAATTTTATTTTCAGTTTTGAGGAGTATGTGGTCATCCTCATCAATCTGCTTGTTTTTATTTTTGTCTGTAAAAATAAGTAATCCTTTGTTCCATTTATCTTTTTCACATCGAATTAAATCTTCAGATGAGCAAATCACCACAGTGGTATGTCGAACTAAAGCTTGACTTCTTGCATAAGAAACATGCTGTTGAATATGTGTGGAAATGATTCTAATCTCTTGTTTTTGCATCCAATTATGATAATGGGGCAAACAGATTAAGCAGATAATTGTAAGGATACAAATAGTGGTAATAAGCTCGAACAAGGTAAGACCTCGCGCTTTACAATAAAAATACATCTTTGGATCTTCTGTTAAGTCTTGTTTTTTATTTGAAAAATAATGATTTTTCTATTAAATTTAATTGAAATGTTAACGTAGTAAAATATTTATTACTATCAGTTTCTTTTACTGCTAAAATGCACGTAGCAAAAAGATAAGCGATCCACGCAAAAAAATTGAGTAAAAAGTTACCGAATTACAACGGAAATTGTAAGTAATTTTGTCAATAATTTACTTGATTAAAGTTATCAAGCACTTGGAAAAAGCCTCAAGTGTTTGTATGATTCAACGTGAGTAGCTTAAAAATAATACTGGGGTATTAAAATTTATCTCAGGATAGCCAATAAATTTTAGGCTAAGCTTGAACAACAATTGTTATCTCTGGAGGATATCCATGAAATTGAGTCGTATCGCACTTGCTATGCTTGTTGCCGCTCCATTCGCTGCTGCTAATGCTGGTGTAACTGTTACACCTTTACTACTTGGTTACACTTTCCAAGACTCTCAACACAACAATGGTGGTAATAAAGGCGAGTTAACTAACGGCCCTGAATTACAAGACGATTTATTCGTTGGTGCTGCACTTGGTGTAGAACTTACTCCATGGTTAGGTTTTGAAGCTGAATATAACCAAGTTAAAGGTGATCTTGACGGTACTGGCGTAGCTGGTTCTGAATACAAGCAAACTCAAATCAACGGTAACTTTTATGCTACTTCTGATTTGATCACTAAAAACTATGACAGCAAAATCAAACCGTATGTATTGTTAGGTGCTGGTCATTACAAGTATAAACTTGATGACATGTCTTACCATAACAACGAAGAAGGTACTTTAGGTAATGCTGGTGTTGGTGCTTTCTGGCGCTTAAACGATGCTTTATCTCTTCGTACTGAAGCTCGTGGTACTTATAACTTTGACGAAAAATTCTGGAACTATACTGCTCTTGCAGGTCTTAACGTAGTTCTTGGTGGTCACTTGAAGCCTGCTGCTCCTGTAGTAGAAGTTGCTCCAGTGGTTCCAGTTGCTCCAACTCCAGTTGAACCAGCTCCACAAGTTCTTACTGAAGATTTGAACATGGAACTTCGTGTGTTCTTTGATACAAACAAATCAAACATCAAAGATCAATACAAGCCAGAAGTTGCTAAAGTTGCTGATGCGTTAACTACATTCCCGAATGCGACTGCTCGTATTGAAGGTCATACAGATAACACTGGTCCACGTAAGTTAAACGAACGTTTATCTTTAGCTCGTGCTAACTCTGTTAAATCAGCGCTTGTAAGCGAGTACAACATCGATGCATCTCGTTTGTCTACTCAAGGTTTCGCTTGGGATCAACCGATTGCTGACAACAAAACTAAAGAAGGTCGTGCTATGAACCGTCGTGTATTCGCGACAATCACTGGTAGCCGTACTGTAACTAAATAATCCTTTATTTAGTGAATAAAAAAGCGACTCAATTGAGTCGCTTTTTTATTTAAAGTCCTTATAATTCTAGAATATCTAAATAAAATTGAATCAGAATTTAATAATTACAGGTTAACGATGAAATATATCATTTTAGGACTGGTACTCATGGCATTAAATGCCTGTACGTCGACACCAATAAATTCAAATCGTGTTTCAATCCAAAAACAATATCCAAATGAAGTGAAGTCATTGAAAAATGGGCTGTCCATATATTTTCAACCGAAATCGACAGACATTGAAGCTGAGTATAAACCTGCTTTATCTGTTGCCTCACAATTATTGAAAGACAATAAAAATTTTGTTCTTTACATTGAAGGTCATACAGACAGTACTGGTTCTTTGGCTGCAAATAATAAAGTTTCTTTAACACGCGCAAATATTGTCAAAGATTTTCTCTTAAACGAATATCAGGTCAATCCAGAGCAATTGATTACGCTCGGTTTAGGACCAACCAAACCAATTGCTGATAATAAAACAGCTGAGGGTAGAGTGAAAAATCGACGAGTAACGGTGACTTTAAAAATTAAGTAATTTTGATAAAGCCTCTCAATTCGATCATACAGCGTTATAATTGTTGATTGTGAATTCTACAAGTTTGAAAATTGAATGAGTGTGCAACTGCCTAAAGCCTTATTAGACCTCGAATCAAATTGCGGTATTTTTGCTGTTTGGATGTTATTGCAAAATTACTCAATTCAGTTAGATATTCAACAGCTGGTTAAACTTTGTCATCACGATGCAGAGGATGGCACTTTTACGATTGGCCTAGCCGTTGGGTTAAAAAAATTAGGTTTTGATCTGTCTTTTTATACAGATGAAGACTTAAATATTCATGAAAAAGAAATCGTCCATTATCAAGACGCGAAGAAGTTAGGACTCAATATCGATCCAGCGCTAAGCTATCAAAAAATTCAAGCCTATATTGAACAAGGGTGTAATATCATTGTTTTTTATGACACTTTAGAAGGCGTTGGAAATCATTCGTTGGTTTATTCGATAAATGATCAGGAAATTTGTTTCTATGATAATTTTGATGCCATGCCGAAAGCTGTCTTTGAACAACAACGGTTAGCTGAAGGAATTTGTCAGCAAGTGATTGTGATTCGTGAATATTGTCCTGCGATTCGATATTGTTAATTCAATTGCAAATGTGAATCTCAGTAAATCGAAATTTACTGAGATTCATGATAAAAATTGAGGGCTATTTCGGCTTTAGCCTTTAATACACAATACTTGTTTCAGTGTGTGGACCACATCAATCAAATCATTTTGATTGGCCATAACTTGATGAATATCCTTGTAGGCACTTGGAATCTCATCAACCACACCTTTATCTTTACGGCACTCAATGCCTGCTGTTTGTGCAATCAAATCTTGCTGATTAAACAAGTGTTTGGCTTTAGAGCGACTCATTTTACGTCCTGCGCCATGTGAGCATGAACAAAACGAATCTGGATTACCTTTGCCTTTAACAATAAAAGATTGCGCGCCCATTGAACCGGGAATAATCCCATATTCATCGAGCCCTGCACGAATTGCACCTTTACGTGTAACAAAGACGTCTTCACCAAAGTGAAGTTCTTTCTGTACATAATTATGATGACAATTAATCGCTTCTTTGGTCATTTGAAAACTTGGTAATAAAGGGCGAATCGCTTCTAAAATTAAACGCATCATTTCACGTCGGTTTTCAAAAGCATATTCTTGTGCCCATTCTACAGCTTCTACATAATCATCAAAATTTGTCGAACCTTCTGCAAAGTAGCTCAAGTCTTTATCAGGCACGTGACCAAAACGATGTTGCGCTTCTTTCTTGGCACGTTCGATAAAGTAAGTGCCAATCACATTACCTAAGCCACGACTACCTGAATGCAGCATGACCCAGATATCATCATTTTCATCAATACACAGTTCAATAAAGTGATTACCACCACCTAAAGTCCCGAGTTGCTTTTGCCATGTAACATCAAAACTGCGTAACATGCGTTTTAAAGCAGGGTGTTTGTCTGTAATGCGCTGGAGCTTTTTATCTAAGGGTGAAAGTGTTGACGCCTTAGCTTTGATTTGTTTGTGCATTTCAAAGCCGACAGGTACTTTTCTTTCAATAGCATTGCGTAAAGTACTTAAATTATCGGGCAATTGAGATGCTTTTAGACTAAGTCTTAATGCATTCATACCACAACCAATATCCACGCCAACCGCAGCAGGAATGATGGCATTTTTGGTGGGAATAACACTTCCCACGGTTGCGCCTTTACCCAAATGTACATCTGGCATGACTGCGATATGTGAATGAATAAATTGCAATTGTGCCATTTTTCGCAATTGGGTTAGGCTTTCTTCATCCACATCTTTTGTATAAATTTTTATAGGAACGCCATATTCTGCTTTGGCGTTTAAAATCATTTGTATGCTCATTTTTTTTCTCGAAGCAAATTTTTTTATTGTCCGAAAGCGGTTACAACTCTATTGTCAAAGCAATGATCGATTCAAATTTTAAAGACAATAAAAAACCTAGCGAATGCTAGGTTTGACTGACATTCGGACACTTTGATTAATTCAGTGCCCGTGAGTAGACGACTGCTTAATCTTAATTTAAAGTTTTCTCAAGTTGATGCATGTCGTACTCCTCTACTTTTTGATTTAAAATCAAAGGTGAAAATTCTGATTGGAAATGATCCAATGGGCGTTATTCTATAAAGAAAAAAAACTTTGTCAATGAAACATAGCCAATTAATTTTTAATTCACGTTGAATTGCTGTTATAAAAAAACAATAAAGCAGCTAAAAAGCTGCTTTATTTACATCAAGTGATTTACTCTTTTTCGACTTGAATGGGTTGTACATCCATCTGATCATAAGCGATCAATTTAGATTTGTGTTTCCACTTATAGCCAAGCCAGATAACAAGGAACAGCGGAATACTAATATAAGTAGACAACACACTCATCCATTTTCCATCAAGCACAGCTTCTGCATTTTGGCCAAGTATAATGATGGCACAAAGAATAAAGGCAAACCATGGACCAAAAGGGAAGAATTTTGCACGATAAGCAAGATCTTCAAGTTTATAGCCTTGAGCCAAATAACCTTTACGGAAGCGATAATGTGAGATTGCGATACCTAACCAGACAATAAAACCGCACATACCTGACATGTTTAACAGCCACGTAAACACGACACTTTCACCAATAAAGGTGGTTAAGAAACACAGTGCCGCAATTGCCGTTGTTGCATACAGTGCATTCATAGGTACACCGCGAAGATCGAGTTTAGAGAAAACTCGTGGCGCTTTACCTTCACGTGCCATATCAAACAACATACGTGTTGATGAATACATGCCTGAGTTACCTGCAGACATAATTGCAGTCAAAATCACCGCATTCATTAAGCCTGCTGCAAATGCTAAACCTGCTTTTTCATATAACAGGGTAAATGGTGACAGGGTAATGTTTCCATCACCTTCCGCAGCAAGTGCAAGGTTTGGATCTGTATACGCAACCAATGTACCAATGATAAAGATACACAAGATATAAAATAAGAGAATACGCCAAAAGATTTGTTTAATAGCGATTGGAATGGTTTTTTTCGGATCTTTAGATTCACCTGCTGCAACACCGACCATCTCTGTCCCTTGGAACGAGAATCCAGCGATCATGGCCACACCGACTAAGGCTTGAAAGCCACCAACAAATGGCGCTTCACCAACGGTCCAATTCTTGGTAATTGAATCTGTTGGATCTAACATGATTTTACCAATCATGAATAAGCCAATGACAATAAAGAAGATGATGGCAATCACTTTAACCAGTGAAAATAAAAATTCACTCTCACCAAAGCCTTTTACAGTTAAGGCATTGATACAGAAGATAATCGCAAGGAATAGCGCACTCCACCAAAAGCCGGGGATGTCTGGAAACCAAAACTTCATGATGAATTGAACAGCAACCAATTCAAATGCAACGGTAATGGCCCAGTTATACCAGTAGTTCCAACCGAGTGCGAAACCAAAACCTTCTTCTACATACTTATTACCATAGGTAAAGAATGCGCCTGATGTTGGATTGTGGGTTGCAAGTTCACCTAAACTGGTCATCAAGAAATAAATCATGATACCAATCAGGACATAAGCAAGTAATGCACCACCAGGTCCAGCAGTGGCAATCGTTTGACCAGAAGCAAGGAATAACCCTGTACCAATAGAACCGCCAATGGCGATCATGTTTAAATGTCGTGCTCCAAGCTTACGCTGGAGTTGAGGATGATCTGTTTCGCTCATCGTTATTCCTTACTACTTTTTTGAGTGTTGGCGAACAGCACTTTAAAGCCTTGTTGATCTGCTTTAGTCGTACATTGACTAAAACTCTGCTCAATGAGTAATGGGTAATTTAGGAAGCGGTTTGCCACAATCCATAATTCACCACCTGATTTTAAATGTCGTCTCGCAGTTTTACATAACGTTTCACTGGCATTGTAATCTGTTTGAATACCTTGGTGAAATGGAGGGTTACTCACAATGGCGTGTAAGAACAATGGCGCATCTTCAATCCCTGTGACTGCTTTTATTTCAAGTTGTTCTAAAGGTAAATTATTTTTTTCAAAAGTCATTTGCGTTGATGCTAAAGCAAAAGCATCGACATCTAAAGCAAAAATACGATTTTTCGGATTAAGTTTACTCAGGTAAGCACTGATGACACCTGCACCACAACCAAAGTCCGCAATCTTTCCAGACGTCACTTGTTTGAGATAAGGTAAAAGCACTGCAGTTCCAATATCTAGACGATTTTGGCTAAACACACCAGGAAGTGCACAAATGCTAAGTTCTCCAGCAGGTGTTGGAACATTATAGACTTGCGCCCATTCTGCTAATGGCTTTGCTGTCACGGTTTTATCTGTGGTGAGTTGCCACATTTGACAATGACGTGCGCTATCAAGCTTGATGGCTTGACCATAAGGCTGGAGTTGTTTTGCAGCACGTTCTACACCACCTTTTTTCTCTCCAACCAAGAAAATCGAAGCGCCAACAGCTAAACGACTGACTAAATTGTGCAAGATATAGTTGAGTAGCTCTTTTGATTTTGGAACAAAAACAACAGCTTGATCAAATTCAGCTTCTGGCAGGTCAGTACCAAAATGTACCGTTGCCTGCTGATTCTGAAAATATTGAAACTCATTGTAATTCCAAGTCCAAATGCTTGCTTCGATGTTATGAGCTAAATTTGAAAGTAGATCATCCGTTGCTGCATTTACAAATAGCACGCGTCCAGAAAGGTAGTCATGCTGTCGAATGACAACTTCGCTTTTTGGCTCCATATTCACCATCCATCAATAAAAATTAGCGCAATGCCCAGTCTAAGCTGGGCATTATAAAGAATAGATTTATTATTTTTTAGTTTCGGGTAAAACTAAATTCAAAATTAATGCAGCTAGCCCGCCAGTTGCGACACCAGAACTAAAAATATTACGCGGTAATTCTGGCAAATGTTCCAAAATTTGAGGAACTTGTGCAACCCCTAGGCCGAGACCCAAAGAGATTGCAATAATCAATAACGCACGACGGTCTAGTTGAATTCCCGATAAAATGTTAATGCCTGAAGCAGCAACTGCACCAAACATTACCATAACCGCACCACCCAGTACCGCTTGCGGTACCGCCTGAATGATACCAGCAACAGCAGGGAATAACCCCAGAATGATGAGCAGGATTGCAATCCAAATCCCAACAAAACGACTTGCAACACCCGTCAACTGAATTACACCGTTATTTTGTGCAAAGACAGAACTTGGGAATGTGTTGAAGATCCCTGCAAGGAAAGAGTTGGCACCATTGACCAATACGCCACCTTTAATTCGTTCCATCCACACTGGGCCATCTACAGGCTGATTTGAAATTTTAGAGGTTGCAGTAACATCGCCAATTGCTTCTAAAGACGTGACAAGATAAATAAACGCCATAGGAATAAATAAGCTCCATGAGAAGCTAATTCCAAAATGCATTGGTGTCGGAATTTGAATCAATGGGGCATCTTTTAAACCAGAAAAATCCAAATAGCCCATAAAACCCGCAAGAATATAGCCAATCACTAAAGCAATCAGAATTGCAGAACTTTTCACCCAAACCACTTTGAAGCGATTGAGAAGGACGATAATTGCCAACACTGTACATGACATGATGAGATTGTCAGCACTGGCAAACGTATGACTTTCCATGGCTTGGTAGCCGCCGCCCATGCTGATTAAACCTTCTTTAATTAAGGTTAAACCAATCAACAGCACCACAATCCCTGTAACCAAGGGCGTGATCAGTTTTTTTACCCAAGGTAAAATACGTGAAACACCCATTTCAATAAATGAGCCAGCAATGACCACACCAAAAATAGATGCCATAACCGCTTCTACCGGTGTGCCCGCAGCAACCATGGCAGAACCAATCCCAATCATTGGACCTATAAAGTTAAAGCTTGTGCCTTGGACAATCAGGAGGCCTGCACCAAAGGGTCCAATTTTTTTACATTGTAAGAATGTTGCCACTCCAGAAATCACCAATGACATGGAAAGAATCATATTGGTATCTTGAGGAGAAACACCTAAAGCTAAACAAATCAGTAAACCGGGTGTTACAATTGGAACAATAATCGCAAGTAAATGTTGCAAAGCCGCAAAAAAAGCGATGAGTGGTTTTGGGCGATCATCTAGACCATAAACAAGATCAATTTGAGCCTGTTTCTGATTGGGAGAGGGGTTAGAATTGGACATGGCACAGCAATTGGAAGTGGCAAGATGGCGCTATTCTAATCGCTTTACACACTATTACAAAATAAAAAGCCTGCTGTTGTGAAAAAAACTTGTAACTGTCAATAAACTGTCACTACTAAAAGTTAAGATTTTTCTGTATAATTTGCCCTCAAATTTAAAGCGTATCGAATTTACATGTCTGATATTAAAACTCTCCGTAATATTGCCATCATCGCGCACGTCGACCATGGTAAAACGACTCTTGTCGACAAACTTTTACAACAATCAGGTGCACTCGGTGACCGCGCGGGTGAGATTGAGCGTGTTATGGATTCGAATGCGCTTGAGTCTGAACGCGGTATTACCATTCTTGCAAAAAACACTGCAATCAAATGGTTAGACAAGCGTACAAATACTGAATACCGCATCAACATCGTCGACACCCCAGGACATGCTGACTTTGGTGGTGAAGTTGAACGTGTAATGTCTATGGTTGACTGCGTACTTCTTCTTGTCGATTCACAAGAAGGCCCAATGCCACAAACTCGTTTTGTAACACAAAAAGCGTTTGCTCGTGGTTTGAAGCCAATTGTTATCATCAACAAAGTAGATAAGCCAAGTGCTCGTCCAGACTGGGTAATTGATCAAGTATTTGATTTGTTCGATAACTTAGGCGGTAGTGACGAACAGTTAGACTTCCCAATCGTATATGCTTCAGGCTTACGTGGTGTTGCTGGTCCTTCTCCTGAAGAATTAGCGGAAGATATGACGCCGTTGTTCGAAACAATCGTAGATATCGTTGAACCACCAGCAGTTGATATTGATGGTCCATTCCAAATGCAAATTTCATCACTTGACTATAATAGTTTCGTGGGTGTAATTGGTGTTGGCCGTATTCAACGTGGTTCAGTAAAAACCAATACACCAGTGACTGTGATCGATAAAGATGGCAAGACACGTAACGGTCGTATCTTAAAAATTATGGGTTACCATGGTTTAGAGCGTGTAGATGTAGATTCTGCTCAAGCGGGTGATATCGTATGTATCACTGGTTTAGATGCATTGAACATTTCTGACACAATCTGTGATCCTAAAAATGTTGAAGCATTACCTGCATTGTCTGTAGATGAACCTACAGTTTCGATGACATTCCAAGTAAACAACTCACCGTTTGCTGGTAAAGAAGGTAAGTTTGTAACTTCTCGTAATATCCGTGAGCGTTTAGATCGCGAATTGATCCATAACGTTGCTTTACGTGTTGAAGATACTGACAGTCCAGACCGTTTCAAAGTTTCTGGTCGTGGTGAACTTCACCTTTCAGTATTGATTGAAACAATGCGTCGTGAAGGCTTCGAGATGGGTGTTTCTCGTCCGCAAGTGATCATGAAAGAAGTTGATGGCGAAACTCAAGAACCATACGAAAACGTTACTTTTGATGTTGAAGAACAACATCAGGGTTCTGTTATGGAACAAATGGGTAACCGTAAAGGTGAGTTGACCAATATGGAAGTTGACGGTAAAGGCCGTATCCGTATTGAAGCAACTGTTCCATCACGTGGTTTGATTGGCTTCCGTTCTGAATTCTTAACCATTACCTCTGGTACTGGTATCATGACTTCAAGCTTCTCGCATTACGGTACAGCTAAACAAGGTGCAGTTGCGAAACGTCAAAACGGTGTGTTGATCTCTATGGTTAACGGTACTTGCTTAGCGTTTGCATTGTTCACTTTACAAGACCGTGGTCGTCTATTTGCTGAACCACAGTTAGAAGTTTATGAAGGTATGATCGTAGGTATGAACTCTCGTTCAGACGACATGACTGTGAACCCAACCAAAGCGAAACAGTTAACTAACATGCGTGCATCTGGTACAGATGAAGCGTTAACGTTAACACCTGCAATCAAATTCACGCTTGAACAAGCATTAGAATTTATTGAAGATGACGAATTAGTTGAAGTAACACCTAAATCAGTTCGTATTCGTAAAAAATTCTTAACTGAAAATGAACGTAAACGTGCTTCACGTGGCTAAGCGTTCAAACTGGAAATAATTTAATTTCTAGAAAAAAACCGCAATTTTTTAATAAATTGCGGTTTTTTTATATAAATGTAAAAGGATATTGGTTTTTAATAAAAAGCGAGTAAATTAGGCGGAAATATATGTTGAAACATAATGTATACTTCGTCACATAAAAAATACGCAAAATCGGCGTGGAGTTAAAGTATGAGTATTCTTTCAGAGTTCAGAGAATTTGCCATTAAAGGCAATATGATGGATTTGGCAATTGGTGTCATCATTGGTGGTGCTTTCAATAAAATTATCGACTCATTAGTTAAAGACGTGATTATGCCTTTAATCACAGTGATTACGGGTGGTGGTGTTGATTTTACTCAAAAATTTGTCGTACTTGGCGATAACCCAAATAACCTTTCATCATTGGATGAATTGACCAAAGCTGGGATTAACGTACTAACTTATGGTAATTTCATCACAATTGTATTGAACTTCCTGATCTTAATGTGGGTGGTTTTCTTGTTGGTTAAATTCCTCAATAAAATTCGTAAACCTGCTGAAGAAGCTCCAGCTGCTACACCAGAAGATATTGCATTACTGCGTGAAATTCGTGATGAATTAAAGAAACGCCCTGAAGCTTAATCTTCATTAAATTGATTCAAATTACAGTATTTTAATATATCTAAACCCTGATAAAGCTATTAAATCATTGTAAAAGAGTTGAATGAAACGGTACGATCAAGTACCGTTTTTTATGCAAGCAAGAAAATAGGGATGGGGCTGATGAAAAAAAACATAGGGATTATGGCAATACTTATCAGTTTGTATGCATGTTCAGAGCATCCAAAAGAGCAGCAATCGGCTGATACTCCAACATCTACACAAGCGGACCAAAGCCGACCTGCCAGTGGTTTAACCTTTAATGAAATGCCAAATGAAGATACCCGCTACGCCACTATAGAAACCGACTCGGTAGATGAAAATGAAACATTACTTTTGGCATTACAAACACGTTTATTAAAAGCCAATTTTGAGTTTATAGAAAAAGACAGTGGCAGCTCTTGGTCTGAAAATGATTGCTCTCTGAATAAAGTGATTCAAGTAAAAGGTGAGGGCATTCGCTCTTATAAGGCAATCAGTAAAGTTAAGTTAGGTGATGAAAAACAATATCGTCCAGATTTTGTTTTGCTGGTTTTTGCGTTTAAGGATGAACAGGTTGCTGAGCAAAGTTTTCAAATGCTTAAGTCTGCTGTCTATTCAGCAGGAGGGTACTGTAATGGTAAATCTCCTGAAACCATCGTTAGAAATGGCAATGAAATATTTTACTTTACCACCCGGGAAGAAGCATTTAGATCATATATTGATGATTATGCCAAGTTTATCCATGAATTTAAACCTGAGCAAATTGATTCAAAAATATAGGAGGGTTTAAATTAACGAGAACAGCTCAGATTTTTATTGTTTTGTTGTCTTAATAAACAATAAGGTTTAAAGCAAATATTAACATCCTTGTCATTGCGCTACGTGATAGACACACTTTGAAAGCCTGAATGATCGAAAAGCAAAAGTATTTTAATTTAGCTTCAGTGATGGTGGTTGTTGTGACTCTAATTTGAACATTGCTGATAAATAGTGGAACATTCTCTCAATGTCTCCAAAAGAATGTAAATCTTTAAACTAAAAATCCATGCGAAATTTAATCTCAACCAAGTGAAAGCCGAATTGGCTTTTTACTGGACCATGAAGTACACGTTCAGCAGCGGTAAATACCAGTTTATCAATCACAGGAACAAGTTGTCCTTTTTTTACTTCACCCAGTTCACCACCACGTTTTGCTGAATTACATGTGGAATGCTGTTTGGCCACTTTGGCAAAATCAGCGCCATCATGGATCTTCTTCTTAAGTTGTTCAGCCAAGTCCTTATCTTTGACGAGAATATGTCGAACGATTGCAGTTTTCATTTACTTTTTCCTCGTGGTTTTTGTGGGATGCTCTTCGCGATCTTTAATGGCTGGCATTGTGGGCAAAACACACTGGCTCTTTGTCCTAACTTTAAATTTTCTAAAGTGGTTTCACAGTTAATACACATCTCACCCGCACGACCATAAGCCAATAAGGTCTGCTGAAAGTAGCCATTCTCACCCATGGCATTGCTATAGTCTCTTAAGGTTGAACCACCCAAATCAATCGCTTGCTTTAAAATTCGTTTAATTTCGATGACCAATTTTTGAATTTGCGCTTTCGTCAAACTCGAAGCAGGCTGTGCAGGGTGAATCCCTAAATTAAATAAGCTTTCGGTTGCATAAATATTGCCTACACCCACAACAATATGATTATCCATGATTGCAACTTTTGTGCCGACATTTTTATTTTTAAACTTTTCTGCTAAATATTCGGCATGAAATTCATCACTCAATGGTTCAGGCCCTAAAGTATCAATCAATTTTGTTTGGCTTTCCTCATTCAGCCAAATGATACAACCAAAACGTCGAGGATCATGATAGCGCAGCTGTGTGTCTTCAAACTGAATGATCAGATGGTCATGCTTTCTAAGTGCTTCATGTTCATCACAGATTCTAAAACTACCCGACATACCCAAATGCCATAACATGCTATGGGTTTCAAACTCTGCCAAAATGTACTTTGAACGACGTGTTAAGCGAACGAGTTTTTGACCTTGAAGTTGTTGAATATCTTCGGGAATAGGCCAGCGTAACCGTGACTCACGTACTTGAACATGAAGAACTTTCTGGTCGATCAGGGGGAGTAAACTGGTTTTTGTTGTTTCAACTTCAGGTAATTCAGGCATGCACTTGTCACATTGGTGTGAGGACTGAATATTGTATGCAAGAATTGCATTGCGTTAAAGGGCGGTTGTGTTGAGCCTACGACTTTAGGTTAAAATTATAGATATGATCGTTGAATAAGATTGAACTATTATTTCTAAGTGATTGTTATCTAAAATAAAGTTTATTAATAAAATAAAGTTTTCCAATTGATAAAAAATATCTGATAGTTATATGTAAAAAAATGTGTAAATTTCTAGTGAATTGTTTACTGAAATAATTCTTTTTATCTCGATATTTCAGGAAAAATAGTCATTTTAAAGCTGGAACTTTCTATTAAATTTAGACGGTTAAAGTGATTGAGTGTTGACTGGTTTATCTTTATTCGTTTTGTTCCTGATTAGGCTTTCCCATGAAAAAAATTGCTTATCCGTTATTGGCAATCTCTGCATGTAGCATGATGTCTTTTGCATCAGCTGAAGATGCGTTTAATTTACACGGCTCAACCATGACGGGTGATTGGAATGGGAGTCGGACTGAACTTGCAGAAAAGGGAATCAAATTTGATGGCACCATTGCCATGGACAGTTCATATCTCGCTGATGGTGGTTATGATGCGCACCAAGCGCCAACATTTGCGACACAATTCGGACTGGGTACAACCTTAGATATGGGGAAACTGGCGGGTTGGAATGATGTGACTATTCGTGCTTTAGTTACAGCACGTCAAGGTGAAAGTACTTCACTCAGAGGTATTCAAGCACCAGATGCACCACAATGGGCAAACTCGCAAGCCAATTGGGGACGTGGTAATTCGGGGAGCCGTCTCAGCGAATTATATATAGAAAAGAATTTTAAGGATCAAGGACTAAGCTTGCGTTTAGGTCGTATGGGTTTAGGTACTGAATTCAATACCATGGCTTGTGATTTCCAAGGCAATGCATTTTGTGCAGCACAGATGGGGAAATGGCAAGGCAAGCTTTGGTATAACACACCCGTCTCACAATGGGGCGCACGCTTAAAATATCACATCAATCCTGAACTATTTGCACAAGTGGGGGTGTTTGAATACAACCCTGATAATGCTTTAGAGCGACAAGGCTGGAATTTGGATACAAAGCATGCTGATGGTGTCAATATTCTTTCTGAAGTGGTTTGGTCACCTAAGCAGGGTGTGAATGATTTACCAGGCAGTTATCGTATTGGTACGCTTTACAATACTGCTGATGAGCCTAAAAATCAGTATGATGTGGGCTATAAAGCAGGAACTAAGGCTGAAGATCGCACATATGGCGGTTGGATTGCGTTTGAACAGCAATTGACTTCAACTGGAGAGGGGAAACGTGGTTTACACAGTTTTGGTAACTTCACCATTCATGATCGTACGACGACAGCCGTAAATGATTCACAGCAACTTGGTCTAAAATACTATGGTCTGTTTGATGGTCAGCCAAACGATATTCTTGGTTTGGCGGTCAATCGGGTACATTTGAACGATCGGTATACTAATTATGTGAATGGTGCTCGTTTAGGAACAAATTTAAGACAGTTGAATGAAGATGCAGAGTATAATGTTGAGTTGAATTACTCATATTACCCTGCCAAATGGTTCATGCTTCGTCCTTTAGTGCAGTATGTGGTACATCCTGGTGCAACCAATCAGGTGGACAATGCATTTGTCGTTGGCTTAGGGTCTAAAATTATTTTTTAATACAACCCGAGGACACCTTTATGCAAAGAGTGAAACATCTAAAAATTAATACAACACTACTTTGCTTAACGGTATGTATCACACAGAGCTTATATGCTGAAGTGGAATCTCAAGATTCCATTCAGCAAAATTCTACCCAGCAACTTCCAACCATTAAAATTGAAGCAACACGTTCTGATACCAGCATATTAAACACCCCAGCATCGGTATATAGAGTTGATCAGCAACAGAATCAAAATAATATTGGGGTAAACCTCACTGAAACACTCAAAGGAATTCCGGGTTTACAGCTCAATAACCGTGAAAATTATGCCCAAGACTTACAACTGTCTATGCGCGGATTTGGCGCACGTTCAACTTTTGGGGTCCGTGGGATTCGTCTTTATGTCGATGGGATTCCTGCGACGATGCCAGACGGACAAGGCCAAACTTCAAATATTGATTTAACGAGCTTAGATCATATTGAAGTGCTGGGTGGGCCCTTTTCATCACTGTATGGAAACTCCTCTGGGGGGACTATTCTCACCACGACCAAAGAAGGAACAGGGCGTGATTCGGTCGAGTTAGGATATTCAGGTGGCAGTAATAATAAAGGCCGCGCTGACATCACCTTACAAGGTGGTGCAGATAAAGCCAATGAACCGAGCTACGTGATCAGTTCTTCTTATTTTAATACTGATGGTTATCGTGACCATAGTGCGGCAAGAAAAGTGTTGAGCAATGCCAAACTCACGTGGGACTTAGATGATGGTTCTAAGATCAATTGGCTGATCAATCATGTAGATATTTCCGCTGATGATCCACAAGGTTTGACTCGTGAGCAATGGAAGCAAAATCCTAAACAGGTCAATGACAGTAAAAATATCTATGATGTTCGTAAAGATATTAACCAAACACAGACAGGTATCAATTGGACTAAGCCCCTGAATGATCAACAAGAGCTTTATAGTATGGCTTATATTGGTCATCGTGAAGTGACTCAATACCAGTCTATTCCAAGTTCTGCTCAAAAGAATCCACGCCATGCAGGTGGAGTGATTGATTTCGAACGAGATTTTTATGGTGCTGATTTACGTTGGACTGGCAAAGACTTATTACCGAATACACGGATCAGTGCAGGCTTGGCTTATGATGCGATGAATGAAGATCGTCAAGGGTATGAGAATTTTAATGCCAAGGGCGAATATGGGGTAAAAGGCAACTTACGCCGTGATGAACGAAATACTTTATGGAATTTAGATCCATATTTACAGGCAGCTTGGCAATTTTTGCCGACTGTACGTCTAGATACAGGGTTACGCTATAGCAATGTCCATTATGAGTCGAAAGATCACTACATCATTGGTTTAAATGGCGATGACAGTGGTCAAACCGATTATCAAAAACTGCTCCCATCAGCTGCCTTTACTTGGGAAGTTACTCCAGATCTCAGTACTTATATCAGTTATGCCAAAGGCTTTGAAACACCAACCTTTACCGAAATGGCCTATCCAACAGAAGGAACGGCAGGGATTAACTTTGCGCTTAAACCTTCAACCAGTGATAACTATGAACTTGGTTTAAAAGCACAAAATCGTCTAGGTAATTTTACCGCCGCAGTTTTCCAAAGTAATACTCAAGATGACATCGTTTCTGCGGGAACACTCAATGGACGTGCAACCTATCAAAATGCAGATAAAACACTACGCCAAGGAGTAGAGCTGTCTTGGAATAAAAAGTTGTGGAAAAATTTAACGGCTCAAGCCAGTTATAGTTTCCTTGATGCAACATTTGATGCAGACATTCCCAACACAGATCCTAAAAAAGTTATCCAAAGTGGCAATTACATTCCCGGAATTGCAAAAAACCAAGCCTTTGTATCTTTCGGCTGGTTGCCTGAGCAGGGCTTTAATGCAGGTGTCGATGTTCGATATATGGATAAAATCTATGTAGACGATCTCAATACAGATACTGCACCAAGTTATACAGTAACCAGTATGAATGTCGGTTATATCTGGAAAAACAACGATTGGAAAGTACGTAGTTTTGCTCGAGTCGATAATTTATTCGATAAAAATTATGTCGGTTCAGTCATTGTGAATGATGGTAATAGTCGATTCTTTGAACCTGCTGATGGTATTAACTGGAGTGCAGGACTCAGTGTCACCAAACAGTTCTAATTCATTGGGAAAATAATTTATGTCTGCTCAACCAAAGTTATTTGAATCTATTCAATTTGGTTCACTCTCCCTCAGCAATAAAATTATTATTGCGCCAATGTGTCAATATTCGGCAACAGATCAGGGTGAAGTGACCTATTGGCATGAACAGCAATGGGCAAGTTACGCTTTGTCAGGCGCGAGCTTATGTATTATTGAAGCAACAGCGGTTCAAGCCGAAGGGCGGATCAGTTATGCCGATGTGGGACTTTGGAATGATACACAACGAGATCAAATCAAAGCTTTACTCAATAAGGTAAAAAGCATTGCTCCAACACCTTTTGCTATTCAGCTTGCGCATGCAGGTCGTAAAGCTTCGACTGAAAAGCCTTGGTTGGTGAAGCAGGGGAAAGGTCAGATTGCGCCAGATCATGCACACGGATGGCAAACTGTATCAGCCAGTGATATTGCTTTCAGCCCGAATGATATTGCCCCGCATGAATTAACCATTGACGAAATTAAAACAATTATTCAGGACTTTGCGCAAGCGGCAATTCGTGCAGTAGATGCTGGTTTTTCACTGATTGAAATTCATGCAGCGCATGGGTATTTACTGCATCAATTTATGTCGCCATTGTCTAACCACCGAACTGATGAATATGGTGGAAGTTTTGAAAATCGTATTCGTTTTACATTAGAAGTTTTTCAAGCCATTCGAGCAGTTGTACCAACTGACTACCCAGTAGGTGTACGTATTTCTGCAACCGACTGGATGGATGCAGAAAATAGCTGGAATGTTGAATCAAGCATTGGCTTATCAAAAGCTTTAGCGCAACTTGGTGCTGCTTATATCCATGTATCCTCTGCGGGATTACATATTCAACAAGATATTAAAGTGGGTGCAAATTACCAAGTGCCTTTTGCAAATGCGATTAAAAAACAGGTGAATATTCCTGTCATTGCGGTGGGCTTAATTACCGAAGCTGAACAAGCTGAACAGATCCTTCAACAAGGCGAAGCAGATGCAATTGCATTGGCAAGAGCGATTTTATATGACCCACGCTGGCCTTGGCATGCCGCAGCAAAATTGGGTGCAAAAATCTCGATTGCACCACAATATTTACGTTGTCAGCCGCATGGAATTAAAGATTTGTTCTCAGCATATTGATGGCATAACAGTTTTGATTCACTCATTATTCTTTAAACGTATTTAAACTGAATAAAGATATATTCTAGGATATATCTTTATTTGTATGATCTGGAAAAGGAACGGCTTGAATGATTTTTTCGGTAATTTTTCCAGTATTTTTCCTGTTATTTTTGGGTTTTATATCTGTCAAAATCCAATTGATCTCTAAAGAGCAAATTACTGCAATTGGTGCTTTTGTAATCAAAATTGCATTACCGGCTTTATTACTTCACGCACTGGCTGCAAAAGATTTACATGAGATTTGGTATCCTGCTTATTTCTTTGTTTATGCAGGCGTCACTTTTACTCTATTTATTTTGGCCTTTATTTTAGGGCAAAAGCTTTTTAACAACCATTTTACCCATGCTTCTGTATTTTCACTTGGCGCATCAATGTCCAATACCGGGTTACTGGGCGCAGCAATTTTGACTTTGCTGATGGGTAGTGAAGCCATGATTTATATTTCACTGATTGTGATCATTGAAAGCGTATTTCTTGTACCGCTGATGTTAACCTTGGCAGAAATAGGGCGACAAAGACAAGCCAATTTAGCCGCTATTTTAAAAACAACATTTCTGACTTTATTAAAAAACCCATTGTTCTTGTCAGTGATGATTGGCATGAGCTGTGCGATCTTCGAAATTCAAATTCCACATGTATTAGACCAAGTATTTGCCTTGTTAGGTCAGACTGCCTCACCTTTAGCGTTATTTATTATTGGTGGTGGGATGGTTGGGATTACGATTCAATCACTTAATCTGCAAACTATTTATTTGGTGGTTTCTAAAAATATCTGTATGCCGATATTGGTTTATTTAGGCTTGACTCATTTAACCGATTTGGATCAAAAGATGATTTATGCAGGTACCTTGATTGCCGCTTTGCCTATGCCTTCTATATTTGGAATTTTTGGGCAAGTCTATGGTTTAAATGAAAAAGCACTGACACCATTGATGATTAGTACTTTACTGAGTTTTATTGTGGTGAGTGTTTTGATTGGTGTTTGGTGGTAAAAAAATACTCTCTTGCGAGAGTATTTTTTAAGAGCTGCTTATTTTTTTGCTGGTGCTGCTGGAGCAGGTGTTTTGCCTTTTTCAGCAATCAGTTTGTTTACAACATCCAAAGACTCTTTTGCCTTAGGCACATTATTTTTAGCAAGTTCTGAGAAAATCTTTTGTGCTTCTGGTAGATTTTGATCAATGATATTGCCATTGGTCAGCATATTTCCGACAGCCATTAATGCTGGGATATATCCCTTTTTAGCTAAATCTTGGATTGATTTTAGACCTTGATTAACTGCTGCTGCATTCTTCTTCTTTAAACCATCGGTGATGTCATACAGCGCTTTCGCATGAATTGCAGGTGCAAAATCTTTTTTCACTAAAGGATCAAGTTTTTGTAAGCCAAGCTTGTCAGATGCGGGTGTGCCTTCAGCAAATAGTAAAACCGCAAGTTCCACTGTAGCATCATCAAATCCTTGAGCAGAGGACTTTTCTAAGTATTCACGAACTTTCTTTTCGTCTTTGGCTAAGCCCAATTGACCTACCGCATAGCTTTGCGCCAAGACATAACTTGCAACAGGATAGCCTTTTGCTGAAGCATCTTGATAATATTTCAAAGCTTTCTTATCGTCTTTGGTTGTGCCTTGTCCTGTTTGGGTTAAATAGCCTAAGTTATATAAGGCTTGTGCATTGCCAGCTTTTGCAAGACGTTCAAGTTCTTGATAGGCCGCAGGATAGTTTTTTGCTTGAATCAGCTCTTGTGCTTTGACAAATGCAGGGTCAACGTTACTTTTAGCTGTATCTGCTGCAAATGCAGAAATACATGAAAAGCTGAGTAGTGTAGCGAATAGAATTTTTTTCATTTTGACGATATACCTTGTTTTAATTTCAACATAATTCCATTTATGGTGTGAGAACATTGTTGAGGACGTTTTTATCATAATTTGAAAATTATAAATGTAAACATGCCTATTGTATAAGTTAGTGTATTTAAATTTTAATTTATTTATAAATAAGAAAGAATTAAGGATATTTTAACAACATTAAAGCCTAGAGAAATTTTTTATTCTCTAGGCTGTGGGCTGTTATTTTACTGCTTTGAGGAGTAATTCAATTTCGCCTGCCTCACGTGCGCCTGAAATACGGGTGCCATCTTGTAAGAAGAATGTCGGTGTACCATCGACTTCAAGTGATTTTGCTAAAGCAATGTTTTTCTCAATTGGGGTCGTACATGACTTGTTTGAAGTTGGTTGTTTCTTGTCAATTAAATAGTCTTCCCACGCTTGGTACTGGTTTTTAGAGCACCAGATTTGCTGTGAAATACTTTCAGCATTTGGATGTAAACGCGTGATTGGGTATAAAAATAAGTAAACGGTTAAGTTGTCGATATTTTTTAATTCTTTTTCAAGATGTTGGCAATATGGGCAGTCAGGATCACTAAATACGTAGATTACACGTTCACCTTTACCTTTGACATGCTTAATGGCTTGTTTCAAAGGTAATGATTTTACATCAATACTTTTTAGGGCTTGCATACGTTCTTCAGTCAGATTTTTTTGTTCTTTAAGATCAATTAAATTGCCGAGAAAGAAATATTTTGCATCTTCATTGGTATAAACAATACGCCCACCCATATAGACTTCATAAACATCTTTAATTGGTGAGTTTTGTACCGATTTCACCTGAATCTCAGGATATTTGGTTTTTAAGTTTTGCTGCAAAGTTTGAATATCTGCATGTGCAGAAGAAAAGGTAAAAAGACCCAAAGTCAGAAGAGATAACCAGATTTTCATGTTAAAGCTCAAAATAATAATGTGGATATTGTGCACTCAATAATGATCAAAAATATATTGAGATCATGTAATTGCCAACGCGATATTCAGTTGATACCACGCTTAATTTCGTATTGTATTCTGGATACCATGGCGTGTTAACTCATTTCTGAGTTTTTGGATATATTGATTTAATTCTACTTGTGAGTCACTCCGTAAGCGTAATTGCGTACTAAAATTAAAGATTCTGCTACGTTTTCCATTGCGATGTAAAATTTGAAAGTGACCAATATAAGCTCCATTCGCTGTTGTCCTATGGGTACTAAATTCAACGCATGTGACCTGATCTAAAGGATAAGAGGTCATCATCAAATTACTGACAATCAGTTTATGATTGCGTATATAAAATGGGGCAAAATTTAAATTAAACCGTTTAAATATCCACATCAGCATACTCAAAAATGCTATGAAAATGATCGGAACAAACAAGCCCCAATATTTGTCTGAGCGGTTAGTTGTCTCTACTTCGAGTAATTCTGTGTGTTTGGCTTCAACCATTTTTTGCTCATCAATCCATTGTCGAATATCGTCAGTGCGTGGTTGAGTTCTCAGTAAATTTTGAATCGTTTGTGGGTCGCGAATATGATAAATCGTGGCCTTAACCAGTTGGCTATTTCCTAACTGATCAAAATAGTAAAACGCATTGCCATTATTCCATACACTGCCATAGTTGTAATTTACATCTCCAAGTTTTTGCCATGTGGAATGAAGTGGTTCAGCTAATTTTAGAATATGGGTGGATTTGGAAGAGGCTGATCCTTTATTACTGCGATATTCACTGGCTTGTAGATAGAGTATTTGTGTGCCATCAGAAAAAATCAGCGGTGCGATTTCTTTAAATGCTTTGCCTAAAAATGGACTAGCACCTGCGCGACGCATTTTTTTCTTATTCAGATCAAAATAGTAAATCCCCGTGTCGTTATAAAACAAAGCATGGTTAATGTGATCGCCATGTTCGCTTAAGAGATGATAAGGCGCGTATTGGGGATCAAAGGCAAACTCGTTGACATAGACCATACCATCCACAGGATTGAGCAAATAATATTGGTTATTTAAACCGTCTATTTCAATACTATAAAGTTTTCCATTGTCTTTTAAATCGAGCAGGGTGTTGTTGTAATAGACGTTTTTTCCATCCGCTCGATAGGCATAGTTATGTTCACCTAAGACAAGTTTGAGTTGGTCTGGATTGGCTCCAGAAAGC
Organism: Acinetobacter sp. NyZ410; assembly: GCF_022828975.1. Lineage (NCBI taxonomy): Bacteria > Pseudomonadati > Pseudomonadota > Gammaproteobacteria > Moraxellales > Moraxellaceae > Acinetobacter > Acinetobacter sp. NyZ410. The sequence goes on from NZ_CP094620.1 coordinate 803,434, forward strand.
AATTTCCCTTGAAAATAGGTGAATGTCCCATTACTTGCCGTATCATTTTCGGAATTAACACGATAAGGCCAGTTGCCTCGTTCAAGTTTAAAATAGGGGTAGAGATAGCTTTGTGGTTTTGAGCCTAGGGCAAAATTTTGTTGCATGATTTGCCAAACTTCTCGAAGCGCAGCTAAATCCTTATTTCGTTCGGTGGAGGGGGAGCAATACCAAGTGTCTTTTCCAGCAGTAAAATAACCATCCCCAATTGTCTTCACCTGTTGAGGTTGCACACCTTTTAGGATGATATTGCCACAATAGACATGCAGTTTATCTGCACCAAGTTGTCGGTATTGGTAATTATCATTGGGTAAATAAAAACTTTGAACATCTGCTTCTGGGATCAAATAATCACCATTGCTGGGTACAGCGGCATAAATTTGGTTGTTATATTTTTCAAATATCCCAAGTTTTTCTGTAGTCGCAGTAAAAGGAATCTCATCTGAATTTGAGTCAGAAAATCTAAATATAAAACTAAAGCTGAACAGAAGCGCGCATATCACCAAGATAAGCGTGAAGGTTTTAAGGATAGAAAATACTTTTAGTGGATTCTGCATCATTTATTTTATTGTTAAATATTGATCGGGTTGAGTTATGGCAATTTAAGGTTGTTTTGTCATCATTTTGATTATGAATTGGTCATACTGATTGATGGCAAGGTCTTTAGCATTTAAGGCAAATAGGGTTGCATAGCCTCTGTTAAAATTTCAATTAACTCTTCATCCATATAGTGATAATCGTCTGGAATATCCAACACCATGACTTTTTTATGTTGTAACTGGTTGGGGAATTTCTCTTTGATATTTTGTTTATGTTTTTGCTCCATGACAAAAATCATATCTGCCCAGGCAATATCTTTGACAGAAATACGATGTTTGGCGTGTTTACTTGTTCCAGCGGAACGTGTGGAAATGCCATAGCCCACTGCAAAGACACGCTCGGCAGTGGGACTACGCCATTGGTTACGACTACAAATAAAAAGGGTGTTCAATCAGCAGTCTTCCAAAAATCATATTGTGCTTGTTTTCGTCTTTTAGCAGATGAAATACGTGGATATTCAATTCTTAATTGTTTCGAGCGAGATCTTTTTAACGATCTGTTCCAAAGCAGCTTCCAGTCTTTTTCTGGTTTCCAAAGGCTTGAAGTATGTCTGCAATCTCGACCACGGTGTAAATAATTTACCTTACGTCTCCAAGCGCGATTGCGGTTTAATTCATTTTCAAAATATTGTTGTGTAATGTCCATAGATAAAACTCATGAGTTGATCGGGTTCAGCAGCCGCGATAACACATGATTGGCTATTTTATAAGTATTTATCTGGGTAAACAAGCTGAATGATTTTGATAATGTTTATTTAGAGCCATTTTAAAGGCAATGAAAAGGGTATAATTCTGGCTAAATAGAATGTGTGAGTAGACGATGTTTATTAAAGGCATTAGACGTAATTATGACAAAGTCAGCCAAGATGACAGTATTGCCGATGAAGATAAGATAGATGCCTTGTTGATCAAACTGGGTGGTGAGTTTCTTGTCAGTAAGGATGACCGTGTTTATATTTTTGAAAAAGATGGTCAGACGGCCAAGTTTGATGCAAAACATGCACGGGCATTTCACTTTAAAGATTATTTGTGTAAAGACATGAATAAATTATTTCATGGGTTTTAGGGGCTGTTGATATTTCATAAATGGCTTGCGTTGTAGGTTAAAATTGAGCAGGCAAGGCATGAAACGAAGAGAATAGCGAGACTATTTTCGAGTTTCATAACGAAGGCTGAGATAATTTTAGCCACAACCCTTCGGGACTAGCGTGTTTTTTGCCGCTACGTCGTTACGAACTACTTATTTAGAATGACTAAATTTTGTATTTCATGCCTAGTATCGCCTAAAAAACACACGTAGTCGCAAACATAGACGAATTGTCAACAGACCCTAATACTCCTTGAAAATTAGTGAACTGTTCAATTGGGTTGTAAAAATGCTTTAAGCACTTGGATGAGCCCTCTATCGATGTATTGATGGTAGTTAGGGCTTTCTAAAGTAATAACTTTTTATGTTGTCATTGTTTATTTTTTTTAAGTTTGGTTTTTTGATGCACTTTGTACCGTAGAATGAGAGTGAATGCATTAATCCACTACAACAATACTTTCGGCGTTTGGCTAAAAACAATATAAGATAATGGCTTGTATCTGGATGGTCTTTGTATTTTTCTAGCAAAATTATTTGACTATATACTCGTGCTTCAAGTTATATAATATAAAAAAGAAGGCTGTTTTTGCTAAGATTAATCGAGACGTATCTATGATGAAAGTACTGTCAATCTTATTCATAAGTTTAGTTTGTTCAATGGGGATCTTAGCTCAACAGCCAAATCTTGTGCCTCATCAGGTAAACTTAAAAAATGGGAAGCGCTTTTCTTTAAATCTTCCAGAGAATTACGAAATTATTCCAGCGGCTGAGGGCTTAAAGCGAGTTCGTTTTTTTAGCAAAGCTCCTGATGGCAGAATGTTTGTAACAGATATGCACGATTTGACTGATAATAAAAAAGGCATCGTTTATATTTTGGATGATTGGAATCCTGAAACGGGCAAATTTGGCAAAATTATTCCTTATATGACGGGTTTAAAGAATCCTAATTCAGTTCAATTTTATACAGATTCTTCCGGGCAAGATTGGTTGTATTTAGCAGAAACCAATCAATTGACCCGACGAAAATTTACCAAAGGTGAAATTAAAGCAACCGATAAAGCCGAAGTTTTAGTGACTTTTCCTGACTACGGTTTAAGTTATAAATATGGTGGTTGGCATCTAACACGAACAATTGCGGTGGGTGGGAACGGGAAAATTTACGTTTCAGTCGGCTCAAGCTGCAATGCTTGTACCGAGAAAGAAAAAGTTCGGGCAACAGTATTAGAAATGAATCCCGATGGTTCGCAACAAAAGATTTTTGCTACAGGTTTACGCAATGCAGTCGGTTTGAAATGGGTTGGTAATTTTTTATTTGCCACTAATCAAGGTGTGGATCATTTGGGTAAAAATAAGCCTGATGAAACTTTTTATGCACTCAAACGTGATGCAGATTATGGTTGGGCTTCATGTTATTCATCGAATGGTAAAATTTTGGCAGATCCAAAATTTAAACGTCCGTCAGGTTGCAAAAATGTATTGCCTCCTTATGCCTATTTCCCTGCGCATTCATCTGCACTTGGTTTTGACTATTTTGATCATCCCAATACGGACGACACCATCAAAAATTCTTTTTTAGTTGCTTTACATGGTTCTACCGATGCCACAATTGGTCATGGTTATAAAATTGTGATTATGCGTAAAGGGCAAAAACTACAGACGTTTATGGATGGTTTTTTAGTGGGCAAAAATGTCTATGGTCGCCCTTGTGATATTTATCGAGTAGATGAAAATTCATTTTATTTTTCTGATGATAAGAGTGGTGTGATTTATTATGTGAGGCAGAAAGCATCTTCCTAAATTTTGAACTTTTCTAAAAATTTAGGAGTTAGTAAAAAGAGCATGGCTAAGAATACAAAATTCAGGTGAAAGTAAAAATATAAATTGTCGATAAATCTTTGGAAGCAGCACTAGATTAGCAAAGTATTTATCTATGGATATTAATTTAACCAGTTGTTATTATTAAAATTATTGTGATTGACTTAATCGTTTAATTCTCTAAATAAACCTACAAGGTTGTAGGTTTATTATTGTAGACAATTTTGAGAAATTACTGCGGTCTCGCCACATCACCACTTAAGCTTTCAGGTAATGCTAAAACAGTCACATCTAACTCTTCTAAAGCATCAGGGCGGGCAACCACAAGCGCAATATAACCATTTTCAAATGTTGCACTGTTTACTACTTGAACACCTTTATTCAATTGTTCAGCTTGAGCAGGGGCAGGACCTGTACCTTGAATGACATGTAACCATGCTTTTGGTTTTGCCTTAAACCAGAGGCGTGCGATCACTTCCTGACCAAGGTAACAGCCTTTGTCATAATTGATTCCTTCACGTTGGTGTAAGCGTAATTCTTGTGGTTGAAATACATGTTCAATTGCTTGATTTATATAAGCCTGACCAGTTTGAATTGCAGCAATTTCCCATACTGAAATATCGGTTTCTGTAGCAGAAAAATCAGTCGTTGAGCCATTCAATGTTGGAAAAACTCGTCCAGTTTCTTCAAGCTTCATTTTAGAAAAAGCGCCGTATTTTTTAATATGTTTGGCAAATTCTTCGGCTTGATCTTGAGTCGTAACAATCTCTAAATGTTCAGGATTAATTTTTTTAAGCCATAAGCCAAAATGAATACGACCTTTAAGATCACAAATCGCAGTGTATTGGGTAATATTTTCAGCCAAAGCTTCAACGTTTACAGTCACTTGACCTTGTAGAAATTTGATTGCATCAACACCAATCAAGGTAAATGAGGAGAAAGCTAGATCGCTCATGAATTGCTCGCTTATCTTAAATCTAATACTAAAGAATTAATCTTATTTTCCGCTATTTTTCAAAAAAAAGCAGTTTTAGTGCAAATATTTTAATGAAGATGTTACTAAATATTTCCAAAACCCCTATTTTTATATCTAAGCTTATGAAATATAAACGATTTGGGAAATGGGTTTTCGACAGTGTACTATGCCAATCATTAGACACGCAGTACAAAATGATGCAAGAGGCACAAAACTAATGAATAACAACTATCGTAAACCACTGCAAGGTACCCAGCTCGAATACTTCGATGTGCGTCAAGCCGTAGAAGATATCCAGCAAGGCGCATATGCAAAACTTCCATACACTTCAAAAGTATTGGCCGAACAGCTGGTACGCCGTTGTGATCCAGCCATTCTCGAACAGTCTTTAAAAGAACTGATTAATCGTAAACAAGACCATGATTTCCCTTGGTATCCAGCACGTGTGGTATGTCACGACATCCTTGGACAGACGGCATTAGTCGACCTTGCAGGTTTACGTGATGCGATTGCAGATCAAGGCGGTGACCCTGCTAAAGTTAATCCTGTTGTACCAACACAGTTGATCGTTGACCACTCATTGGCGGTGGAATACGGTGGCTTTGATCCAGATGCATTTGAAAAAAACCGTGCTGTAGAAGACCGTCGTAATGAAGACCGTTTTCACTTTATTGAATGGACCAAAACAGCGTTTGAAAATGTCGATGTGATCCCAGCAGGGAATGGCATCATGCACCAAATCAACTTGGAGAAAATGTCTCCAGTGATTCAAAACCGTGAAGGTATCGCATTTCCAGATACTTGTGTCGGTACCGATTCACATACGCCACATACAGATGCGTTGGGTGTAATTTCTATCGGTGTTGGTGGTTTGGAAGCTGAAAATGTCATGCTTGGTCGTGCATCTTGGATGCGTCTTCCAGACATAATCGGTGTGGAATTGGTGGGACAGCGTAAAGCTGGTATCACGGCAACAGATATCGTTTTAGCACTTACAGAATTCTTGCGTAAAGAACGTGTGGTGGGTGCATATTTAGAATTCTTTGGTGAAGGCGCGGACAGTATGTCTGTAGGAGATCGTGCAACGATTTCCAATATGACTCCAGAATATGGCGCAACCGCGGCAATGTTCTATATCGACCAGAACACCATTGATTATTTAACCTTGACTGGTCGTGAATCAGACCAAATCAAATTGGTGGAAAGTTATGCCAAAGAAATTGGTCTTTGGGCATCGGATATGCAACAAGCAGAATATCCTCGGGTACTTCGTTTCGATCTTTCAACGGTAACACGTAATATTGCAGGTCCATCAAACCCACATGCACGTGTATCAACAGCAGATTTAAAAGAGAAAGGCATTGCAGGTGTAGTTGAAAACCGGACTGATGGTTTAATGCCTGATGGTGCAATCATTATTGCCGCGATTACCTCTTGTACCAATACCTCTAACCCTCGTAATACCGTTGCCGCGGGTTTGTTGGCTCGTAAAGCAAATGAATTGGGCTTAGTACGTAAACCTTGGGTGAAATCATCCTTTGCACCAGGCTCTAAAGCTGCAGCACTTTATCTTGAAGAAGCTGGCGTACTTGAAGATTTAGAAAAGCTTGGTTTTGGTATTGTGGCTTATGCATGTACGACGTGTAACGGTATGTCTGGTGCTTTAGATCCAAAGATTCAACAAGAAATTATTGACCGTGATTTGTATGCCACTGCGGTACTTTCTGGTAACCGTAACTTTGATGGTCGTATCCATCCTTATGCAAAACAAGCATTCTTGGCTTCACCGCCATTGGTGGTGGCTTATGCAATTGCAGGCACAATTCGTTTTGATATTGAAACGGATTCATTGGGCAATGACAAAGACGGTAATCCAATTTACCTAAAAGATGTTTGGCCATCGGATTCTGAAATTGATGCGTTGGTTAAACAATCTGTAAAACCTGAACAGTTCCGTAAAGTGTATATCCCGATGTTTGATTTGGGGGTGACAGAAAAATCAGAAAGCCCGTTATACGATTGGCGTCCTCAAAGTACTTATATCCGCCGTCCGCCGTATTGGGAAGGGGCTTTGGCTGCACCACGTACATTGTCAAATATGCGTCCACTTGCGATCTTACCTGACAACATTACCACGGATCATTTGTCACCATCGAATGCAATTATGATGGATTCGGCAGCAGGCGAATATCTGCATAAAATGGGTGTACCTGAAGAAGACTTTAACTCGTATGCAACGCATCGTGGTGACCATTTGACCGCGCAACGTGCAACTTTTGCCAACCCAAAACTGTTTAATGAAATGGTGGTTCGTTCAGACGGCACCATCAAACAAGGTTCTAAAGCGCGTGTTGAGCCAGAAGGCGAAGTGATGCGTATGTGGGAAGCGATTGAGATTTATATGAATCGTAAGCAACCACTGATCATCATTGCTGGTAAGGATTATGGTCAAGGCTCTAGCCGTGACTGGGCTGCGAAAGGTGTTCGTCTTGCTGGGGTTGAAGCGATTGTGGCTGAAGGCTTTGAACGTATCCACCGTACTAACCTTGTTGGTATGGGCGTGTTACCACTTGAGTTTAAAGCGGGCACCGACCGTAAAACCTTAAAGCTTGATGGTACTGAGCTGTATAGCGTGATTGGTAATATTGCACCACGTACAGACTTAACCTTGGTGATTGAACGTGCCACGGTTGATGGTAAAAATGAAGTGATTGAAGTTCCTGTAACTTGTCGTTTGGATACTGAAGAAGAAGTGCATGTGTATGAAGCGGGTGGGGTATTACAACGCTTTGCACAGGATTTCTTGGAAGGGCAAGTGGCTTGATTGAGTTCCACTCTTTAAATCCTCCCCAACCCTCCTTTGAAAAAGGAGGGAGTTCTTCTCTTTTTAAATGTGAGAAGAATTACCTCGTAAGAGGGGGAGATTAAAGAAAAAAGTAATTGATAGTGTTGTAAAAAGCCCTACTGTTAAGTGGGGTTTTTATTTGGGGAATAAAATGTCTTTATTACAAAAAACTCAAAGTGATACGGTAAATTCTGATGAATCAATCACAGCTGAGCGCCTTTTAAATGTATTGTCACAGATGCCTGATGATTTTTATGAGGAAGAAAGAACAGATGAACCACCTCAAGAAAAAGAAGAGCTTTAAATGGTTTGCGCTATTTAATGATTAAGCAGTAGCTCTCAAAAACCATAAATTTCTCTTTTGAAATCATTTCTTGCAAAAATGACACCATCATTTTTAGAAATAGACAGTAGACATACATCAAAATATGGTTATACTTTATTCACCATTTCTAAAACCTATGGAGAACAAAAATGGTTACTGCTGGCGAAAAACCCGGAACAGGCTTCTATTTTTGTGTCCAATGCGGACATCGCACTTATTTAGAAATTGGTACAGATCGTTTACCCCAGTGTACCAAATGCCTTGGCAATCAATTTAAAAAATAAGATTGCTAAGCCGCACAGATAAAACAGATACTCCCTGTTTTAAGCAAAAGCCCTATCCAGTGATAGGGCTTTTTGTTAATTTAATAATAGTTGAAAAGATAACGAGAAAAAGGCAGATAAATCATTATGGAAACAATCCTGAGTTTATGTATTGGCATTGGTTTAAGTGCCGCCTGCGGTTTTCGTGTATTTGTACCGTTATTGGTGATGAGTGTTGCATCACTTATGGGCTGGTTTGAGCCAATGAAAGGTTTTGAGTGGTTAGCGATACCATCGGTATGTATTGGTTTAGCTGTCGCGACTATTTGTGAAATTGGCGCGTACTATATTCCTTGGGTCGACAATGCTTTAGATACTATTGCCACGCCAGCAGCGATGGTGGCTGGAACATTGACCACCATGGCGGTCAGTACAGGTGAAATGTCACAGTTTGCAAGCTGGGCGGCTGCGATTATCGTTGGTGGTGGTACAGCAACAGCTGTACAAATGGGAACGGTTGCGGTTCGTGGTGTATCTACTGCAACGACAGGCGGAATAGCCAATCCTTTGGTGTCTACAGGTGAGTGGATTGGGGCAATCGTGGTATCGGTATTATCGCTTATCGTTCCTGTATTGGTGGTGGTGGTTGGTATTATCTTGATGGTGGTAGCGGTTCGCTGGTTAAGAAAGAAAAAGCAAGAAAGCGTTGTTCATCCATTGTAGTTAGTGTGTTAAAGCACTTTTGAAGCAACTGTTTATCAAGATCCAAAGAGGATGATGACTCAATTCAATTGGGTTGAGTTATTAAATTGGATTAAGTGTTCGCTGTTTTTTGACATAAAATTTGATTCACTTTAAATCGAATACAAAGACAAATTTCCCCAACAATAAATCAATAAAAGAGAGATTGATTTTTGCATCATAAAGGCATACTTTTATTATGGGATTGATAAAAACATCGTTTTTATGGATTTAATCTCAAGGTCTTTTTAAGAGTATTGGGGGAAACTTTTATGATGGACAAATTTATTATCAATGTAAATGCGCAAGCCAATGGTGTATATGAAGTACACAATGCAAGCAAAGCTTGTGAGCATTTACCTAAGGCGGAAAATCAAAATCTACTGGGTTTTTTTGCGACAAGTGAGTTGGCAATTAAACGAGCAAAGATGAATTGGCCTCGTGAAAAAATTAAGGGATGTGTTTGCTGTTGTTAAGCAGCTCATAGCCTTTAACCAGAACCAATTTTACCTGCTGTTCCATCTTTATGTGGTGGAACTGCATAACATTAAAAGGGATAGAACGTATATCTATTCAATTGAAATGTATATTTTAAACGTCAATTGTTTGAAGTCACGACGAAAGCTTATGCTGACTCATTTTTTTAAATAACTTGAGAATTGAAAGATGCTGATACTTTTTACTGGTTGATATAAAAATAGAGAAATTAATAAAAACTTCATCAATAAATAATCTGATTTTTGTGATGAGTGTTTGATAAAAAGTAATAAATTTTAATGATTTAACATAAATATTTGTTTTAAAACAAAGATATAAATGCTATTAATAGCTCATAATATAAACATCACATGGATAGGTGAGAACAATGAGAAAGTTCGAGGTCGAGATCAATTTGCCTGCACAAGATATCGTATCATTTGAGGCAGAGGACATTGAGCAAATTCGTGCAAAATTTTATGCGATCAATTGGCGCCGTTTATTCCTGACACAGGGACAAGTTGAAAATTCTGATATTTCCTTTGCTGTACAGGACACGGAGACAGAACTTTATTTACATATCCAGTTAAATACACACTCGAGTAAAGCAGACCCTGTTTTTCAGATCGATAGCAATATCCAACTGGTTGTTGAAAGTAAGGAATTTTTGGGATTTTTAACGCGCAAAAAGAAATATGATGTGGTGTATAAAAACTTAAACCAAGCGCAAGTTTCAGAACAGCTCAGCTTATTCCTAAATGGGCAAATCGAAGAGATGACAGAACAATATCGACAATTGATGCATAAAAAAATGTTGCAAGAGCATCGTTTGGCATAATGACTAGAGATCGACATCTTTTATAAAAAGTAAGGAAGCTTGAGCTTCCTTATTGATCTGTAAAAAAAAGAATAAACGGGTTTGATTGTTTGACCAAAAGATAAAATACACCTAGTGCATATAAAAATTAAATATAGTGATAAATTTTACAATTTGTAATTTAAAATCAATGATTAATTTATAATTTTTTGATTGGAGTCGCTATTAATTTTAAAGAGTGTTGTTACACTACAAATAGATTTTAAGGGTATGCGTTATAAAATAATGAACAAGTTTGAAATTCAAATTCAGTATCCTAATCACACCGATGAGCGTGAGATGGAGCAAGAGAGCGATTTAGACATTGCTGAGATATTGGCGAAATTTGAAAGTATCAGTTGGCGCCGTCAACGCGTTTTGCAATTACAATTGGATGGTCGAAACACTATTTTTACAGTGTTGAACTCAGTGTCAGAAGCATTTTTAAAAATTACATTAAATGCTTATGCAAAAAGTGAGAATTTTGAATTTAAGATAGAAAGCAATATCAAATTGATTTTTCAACAACGTGAATTATTTGGCTTGATGACACGGAAAAATAAAGAAGTATTTGCAATCAAACACAGTACGCTTGAACAGGTAAAAGCGAGTTTAACCGCATTTTTAAATCAGGATACCCAAGGCTTGGAAGATATTTTGCGTGATAGTAAAACAACCTCGCTAAAAGATGCATCTTAAGTTAGCAGATTAAAGCGTGTGATCATTTAAATAGAATGACTAAAATGCAAATTTATAAATTAAATTTGCATTTTTTTTAGAATTTATGCAATAAAAAATCATTAAATAAGCTTTGTTGAAAAATTTTCTTTATTAAGTAACTTTTAAAGGAAAATTTTCCTAAAAAATAAAAAAATTAATCTATCTTAGGAAAATAATCCCGAGTCGATTTGGCTAATATTTATCTCAAGGATGTAAGGGATCGAAAAGAGTAGATTGCTGCCAGTTGCGTACAATGTGAGTGCAGTACTTACCCACAAGGTCTCGATTCGGCTTAGGACGCTATAAACCATAAGTTTATAGGCAATAGGATTAAAACTTACCAAGTTTTAATAGTTGAAGTAAACCAGAGTTGTTTTCCCACTCATCCTGAAAAATTCGATAAAAATAATATGAAAATCTCAAATAAGACTCATCAATTAAGTCTATTCAAAAGTATTCAAAACATCAGAAAAATACATCAAAGCAAAATGATTTCATCACAGCATCACATTAAAATTAGTTCTATACTTTATTCAAATAATGACAGATATTGAAACCAAACAATGATAAAGAGTAGTGCAATGAATGATAAAAATGAAAATCATATTTGCTTGATATGTAATCAAACTTTTTCACATGCGAATGTTGTTCCGCTCGGGGCTATACGTAAGGTTATTACTGAAGAAATTGCACGAGATTTTCCCAATTGGTCTGCGCAGGATTATATTTGTAAAGCAGATTTAACCAAATATCGTATGCAGTATGTGCAATCTTTGCTTCAATCGGAGCAGGGGGAGGTGTCAAACCTAGAGTATGAAGTGCTTAATAGTATGCAACAGCATGAATTAATAACAAAAAATACTGAAACACAACTCGAAAAAAAATGGACCATTGGGGAAAGGCTCGCAGATAAAATTGCGACTTTTGGCGGAAGTTGGACGTTTTTAATTTGTTTTATGCTTTTTTTAGTTGTTTGGATTTTATTAAACACAGTTGTGATCGTAAAACAACCTGCTGATCCTTATCCTTTTATTCTATTAAATCTTATTTTATCTTGTCTTGCTGCAGTACAAGCACCAATTATTATGATGAGCCAAAACCGTCAAGAAGCCAAAGATCGCTTACGCTCCCAAAATGATTATCAAGTCAATTTGAAAGCTGAATTAGAAATCCGTCATTTGCATGAAAAAATAGATCATTTACTCATTCATCAGTGGGATAAACTGGCAAAAATTCAGGAAATTCAATTGGATTTATTATCGGAAATGAATAAAAGAGAAATAAAAAAAGACGAGTGAAAGATTAAAAATACAGAAAAAGCTTTTGAGCGTTACGGTTCTTTGGGGTTTGCATCTTTGTTAATAAGAACAGAAATATATTCTCGATTTTTTAAATTAGTTTGCAATAAAAAATCATTTTGGAAATATAAAAGATAAAAAATCCTGAGATTGTGTTTGATTGCGGGAAATAATTCTAAATTTCACGAGAAAATCTTAATCTTAGGAAAATAATCCCGAGCCGATTTCGTTAATATTTATCTCAAGGATGTAAGGGATCGAAAAGAGTAGATTGCTACCAGTTACGTACAACGTGAGTGTAGTACTTACCCACAAGGTCTCGATTCGGCTTAGGACGCTATAAATCAAAAGTTTATAGGCAATAGGATTAAAACTTACAAAGTTTTAATAGTTGAAGTAAACCAGAGTTGTTTTCCCGCTCATCCTGAAAAATTCGATAAAAACTATATTTTACAATTCCATTTATTTGATCTCATTAACTTACCGACAAAGCAATTAACAAATTACCTATAAGAAGCTAAAAATCATCATATTCAAAACTTTACTTTATTGCATATTTTAACTATAAGTGACTCATTGACGTCTAAATTCGATTATTAAAATTAATTAAAACATCGATTTAATTGGATTTTTGAAGTGTTGTTGTTTTGGGTTCTGCAATTCAAGCTGAGGACTACGCAAAACGACTTAGAAATAGTTTCTTATTTAGTGGCTTGAAGCAAAAATTCGGTATCAATTTTAGTATGGGAATCCGTATTTACAATCAATTACCTGACAATGTCGATGATGCAACACATCAGGCAGATTTATTGATGTATCAGTCTAAAGCACAAAGTAAGTCACAAACAACAATTCATGCAATCTTATAGACAGTAGCCTTACAAACAGTAATAAGGCTAAAGATTTTATCCCTTTATGCTATCAAGTGGATTCGGTTTTATTTCCCCATTGCTTAAATAACGGCTTTCAATATAGTTAACCTGTCAAAAAACGCATACACAAGAATATAATTTTTATTAATTAATGTTTTTAATTAATTAAATAAATTATATGAAAAAATCAATTGTTTAATTATAAAAAAGCTTGCAATGCCACACCTTAAATTCAACGTTTAAATCCCTTTGCGTAGGCGATGCCTCACTTTTCAGAGATGAAAAGTGACAAAAATCTTTTGTTTGGCGAGGGGTACGTCCTGTACCCCCGCCCAACGGCGACATCCATGTCGCCCCGCGGTAGGATAACCATCTAGGATTCAAAAGCACAAAAAATGAATTGTTAACCAACAGTTTCTAAAAGTTCATACAAAACATAAGCTTAATTTCTGATCAATGACTTGATAGATATCACTTATATGAATAATTAACTGGTTTAAATATAGTGACTTTTGAGTATCCGAATACACTTCCAGTAAGCGGATACATATCAATAGTCTATAAATATTTTACTTCTAATGTGGTGATCAAGGTTTCTAAGAGCAATAACACATCGGCTTTCTTGCGTGCATCAATAAAAAACACAGGTAAATTTAAATTACGTTCCATCAACCATTGACGGTATTGGTGCGTTGGCTTATTCATATCATCATCGATATGGGTGACTCCAATCACAATGTTTTCACCATATTGTTTAAAAATATTGAGGTAATATTCCAGTTCATCTAAGGGGGTTGCTAAGCTATGATCAATCAACAGAATCGTACCAATCGCGCCTTTGCATATCACGCCCCACATAAAGTCAAAGCGACCTTGTCCTGGTGTGCCATACAGCCCAACTTTACTGCCATCATCTAGCGTTACTTCGCCATAATCGATTCCCACGGTTGTGTTTAGTTTTTTATGGCTACGATCATCGGTGTTAAATGCTTCAGTTGCTAATACAGGTACTTCTGATAATGATTTAATTGCTTCAGTTTTACCTGCCCCCATTGAACCTGCAAAAACAATTTTATACTTCTGAATAATCATCGTGTATTTATCCCTTAAAATTTAAATCGACTTTTTAATTTGTTAAAAAAGCTTTTTAAAATCCCTTTTTCTTCCGTTTGTTCAGTATTACTTGGTGTTTTATCAAATAGACTTTCTTTTGCTGAAATCAGTTCAGCATTATGGATGGCTAGATTCGCAGCAACAAAGTGCTGCACGGTTGCGACTGGAAGGTTGAGTTTGTCTGAGACATGTTGGATCTCAGCTCCAGAAATAAAGCATGCACTTAGTTGTAACAGTAATTTCTTATCCAACTCATTGGGCTGAATCCAGAATTTGAGACGATAATATTTATCAGCCGCAGGTACGGTGATTAAATTGGGGTTTTTCCAAATTAGGTTAAATAACCAATTTTCTAAGTTGAATTGTCGTTTACGAGAAACTTTTATAAAGTCCGCAGTGACTGCCGCAGTGTAGTGTATTGAGCGATCTGTTTGGTATTCTTCACGGGTGGCTTCTAACCATGCCAGATGTGCATGATGGTCGATAATCGCAATCGTGCCGAGATGATCATTTAAAATGACTTTGCGACTGTCGTGATGGAAAAGCCCTGCAAAAAAATCAATTTCTTTGATTTCAAGTTGATCCTCAGCTTCATCATCGGGAACTTGGCTAAGTTCCAGCTGTTCTGTTTCGGTCTTATGCAGTAATTTGATATTGACCCAGTTTTTCAATGTGAATTCGTCATAAATCGGGATGCAGAGTAAATTGTCTTCTGCACTTTCTTTATGCTCACTATGTTTTGAAATTTTTAAATAAGGAATATTTTTATTTTGGATAATATTCTGGATATTATTATTTTCAAAAAACTGCTCATTGATCAAAATACAATTTATATTTTGATCTGAAACACTTGTCCAATTTATACCAATATTGGTTGGTAAAATTTTTCTAAGTCTTATTTTAAGATCGTCAGAGGTGGTTAAACCTAAGCCTGAAATTGCGATATTGATACATTGATTGTTCATAATATCACTTATCTAATATTAAAAAATTAAAGTGTAAACTGTTTTTTAACGGTCGTAGTTAGTTTAAGTTAACGCTAGATTTGTTCTTTTTCCAGTAAAATCATTTTTTTAATGTTTAATTGCTTGGCATTTAATCAGTATATTTCTTACATTATTATCCTCCTGTGTAAACTGTTAATTTTTCTTAAAGTTTAGAGAGTTTCATAGCTTTAAATTAACATTAGTTATTATAAAAAATCTATCTCAAAGTTAAATAAATTGCTTAGTTATTTTTATCAATAAAAGCTTAACTTAATAGTGATTTGAATATTTATTATGATTGTGCATATTTTATCATTTATAATATTATTACTGTGATTTTAATCACGTGAAATGATTAAAATTACTTAAGTATTTTTTACATGAAAAAAAGCGATCATTTTGATCGCTTTTTATAAATTTTAATTATCAAACTAAATTAAGCAAAAAGCTTCGTTGCTGCTTCAAAAAGAATATACAAAACCACAAGTGCCACCACAGGTTCTGCAATTTTAGCCCAAGTTGGGTTTGCCGTTTCGGTTACTACGACGTCTTGATGATCTGTATGAAGATCTGCTTTTTGAACATTGACCATTTGATTAAACTCCTTCATCGTTTCATCTAATGATATCTCTTCTTCGGGTACAGGTTGAGAGCCAATCAGTTCAGTTAGTTCGTTTGTTGACCAAACCCAATCTTTCGCCTGACCTGATAGGTGCTCAATTTGCCCAATCACCAATTCTCGAAGACCTCGCTTACCTAAACTTCCCGCTGTTTCAAGTTGCTTTAATTCAGCAAGCTGTAGTTCAAGAATTTCCGTTGTTGCTGGTTCAAGTATAGATTTATCTAAACTGGATTTATTCTGAGTAGAGGTGGTGAGATGTCGAGAAATTTCTTGGCTGTATAACTGATCTTGCGAAAGAATTTCTTGATACAACGCATCATCATCTTTACGCCATAGCGTAATGAGTTTACCCAACGTTAAAGCATTGAGTTCTTCAATATGTGCTATACGTTGAGCAGGCTCTAATTGAGATAATAGCTGAGGCTTTTGAATCTTTATCTGCTCAGCAAAGTATTGTACGAGATCAAAAGCCATTCAGTTCTCCTTGTTCTATTCTAAAATTCTTAAACTTGGTTTTTTCTTTGGTGTCTCAGTTTTAGTTTCTACTTCTTCACTAGTATTTGATTCTAAAACATCTTCATCTATTTGCACATTGGCATATTCATCTGGATCAAAGAATAATCCTTGTCCATTTTCGCGTGCATACAAGCCTAATACCGCATTTATAGGTACATAGATATCTTTAGATGCACCACTAAAACGAGCAGAGAAGGTAATTGCCTCATTGGTCATATTTAACATATGCACAGAATGTGGTGCGATGTTCAATACAATTTGCCCATCTTGTACAAATTGTTGTGGTACATCGGTATAGGGTTTGGTTGCGTCAACAAGTAAGTATGGCGTTAAATTGTTGTCGCAAATCCATTCATATATTGCGCGTGCAAGGTATGGTCGAGTTGGGGTTAAGTTCAATTCTTGTTCAGACATTAAAAAGTACTCTATTGATTTGCGATCTAGAATTTTGCCAAAAATTCACTATATCTGTTTTTCTCTTTAAAAGTCATCGACTTTAAAAAAGCTGGGCGGCTAAAAATCCGTTGGCAATATAATAAAATTGGACGAGATTGCTGTTTCGGTAATTCAATTCCCATATGTTTTAACCGTATGAAAATTGGCGCTAACATGCAATCTAAAATTGTAAAGTTTTCAGACATAAAATAAGGATAATGTTGAAAAAGTGGGGTAAGGGATACCAAAGTATCTTTTAATTGTTTTTGTGCATTCTTTTTTGCAGCTTCATTAAGTGTATCTGGGTGACGTAGCATAATATCTGCAAGTTTCAGCCAATCTTGTTCAAAGCGCCAAATATACTGTCTTTGTTCTGCGCGTGGTGCAGGGGCATCCGCATAGAGTTTGTTTTGTCGATAACGGTCATCTAAGTATTCAGAAATAATACTGGTATTAAACAGCTTTAAATCATTTTCAATCAGCATAGGCAGTTGATTATATGGATTTAAACTGGCTAAATCTTCGTCATCTTCTTCGACAATGATTAAGGTGTGTTTAATTTGTTTTTCTGCAAGAAGAAATCTAATCCAATGTGAACGAAAGTCATCCTCGTGGCTATACAACGTAATCCCTTGTTGAGGTGCATTTTCGACAGGCATATTCCAAAAACTAAGTGAAGTGAATAGAGTAGAATACTAAAAATAGACAATAAAATCATCTTAACTTTAATAAGCTTATGGTGGGTATTGCTATCAAATAGATAGAAAACAAGGATAAACCTATGAATTTAATAAATAAGCACAGTAAATTGGCGTTGGCATTGCTATTGATGATGGGCATTTCAAATACATATGCAAAGAAGCAATCTGTAGATGCGCAAGTACAAGAGGCTGCCGCTGAAGCAATCGAAGCTGCTGGTGCGGAAGTGGCTGGAGCAGGGGCCTTATGTCGCGCAGATGAGGCTTGTGATGTTGCATCTGACGCTTCTGAAGATGAAATGTATGGAGGGATCGAGCAAGAATACGTTGTAAAGGGTTGTAAGGTGACGATCTATAACGATGGACCCGTGAAAATGGTCAATGTAAAGACCAATAAGCCGTGTAATGCACCGATTCCGAAAGATCATAAGTTTTCTAAGGAAACTCGAACTTATCAGGAAAATGGCTGTACGATTACAGAATCAAAAGCTGCCGATGGGATTTCTGACGCTGTCATGGACTGTTCTAAACGAGATAAAACAAAATAACTTCAAATAGGGTCTGTTGACAATTCGTCTACGTTTGCGACTACGTGTGTTTTTTAGGCGATACTAGGCGCGAAATACGAAATTTAGTTATTCTAAATGAGTAGTTCGTAACAACGTAGCGGCAAAAAACACGCTAGTCCCGAAGGGTTGTGGCTAAAATTATCTCAGCCTTCGTTATGAAACTCGAAAATAGTCTCGCTATTCTCTTCGTTTCCTGCCTTGCCTGCTCAATTTTAACCTACAACGCAAGCCATTTATGAAATGTCTACAGACCCTAGTTTTACCCCATAAAAAAACCTCGGCAAATGCCGAGGTTTTTTGTCCGATTCGGTAAACGAATTAACGTTTAGAGAATTGAGGACGTTTACGAGCTTTACGTAAACCAAGTTTCTTACGTTCAACTTCACGAGCATCACGAGTAACGAAACCAGCTTGACGAAGAGCAGGTTTTAAAGTCTCGTCAGAAGCGATCAATGCACGAGTAATACCGTGACGGATAGCGCCTGCTTGACCACCGATACCACCACCAGCAACAGTGATGTAAAGGTCAAATTTTTCAGTAACTTCTAAAAGCTCAAGTGGTTGACGAACAACCATACGAGCAGTTTCACGACCGAAATACTGTTCAAGAGTGCGGTTGTTGATTACGAGTTTACCAGTACCAGCTGATAGGAAAACACGTGCAGTTGCGGTCTTACGGCGACCTGTACCATAGTTAGTAGCCATGTGCTGTATCCCTTAGATGTCCAAAACTTGTGGCTGTTGAGCAGTATGAGGATGCTCAGTACCAGCGTACACTTTCATTTTCTTGATCATCGCGTAACCAAGAGGACCTTTTGGCAACATGCCTTTTACAGCACGTTCGAAGATTTCTTCTGGTTTGTGAGCAACTAATTTTTCGAAATTAGTTTCACGAATACCACCAGGGAAACCAGTGTGGCGATAGTATTTCTTATCAAGTGATTTTTTACCAGTCACTTGTACTTGTTCAGCATTGATCACAACGATGTAGTCACCAGTGTCAACGTGAGGCGTATAAGAAGTTTTGTGTTTACCGCGTAAACGACGAGCGATTTCAGTCGCAAGGCGACCTAAAGTTTTGCCAGAAGCATCAACAACATACCAGTCGTGTTGAACTTCAGCTGGCTTAGCGCTGAGAGTTTTCATTAAACCACTACCTATTATAGTTGGTTTGGACTATGGAATCTGTCCAAACAAAAAGGAGTGCGAATTCTATCTGAAAAGAGTTAGAGTCGCAATTGAAATATTGAATTTCAAGCGCATCATTATATGGATAAACGTACCCAAAAGCAAAGCTTAGTTTGGATAAAATGTTGTAAGGTTTTCTGATTTATATTGGAATTGTGACGGGATTCATGAATAATTAAAGTGATATAAAGAAAATAAGTCAGGCAAAAATGAAAATAATAAATTCAATAAAATTCGTTCTACTGCTATTGGGTGTAGGTAACTTAAACCTTAGTTTTGCTCAAGCGGATTTGCTGGATCAGCAAGCCCAGTTCAATCAAATGAATCCAAAGAACATATTAGAAAATGAAAAAGCATGGGAAAATGAAAAAATAAAACAAGCAGGAAACACCAAGGAAGAAAAAGCAGCAAGAAAACAACAGCAAGAAGAACTGGATACGATTCTGGATGCCAAATGGATGACGGTCGATTTTAGTGAAGAAATTCAATCCGCATATCCTTGCCAAGCGATTGGACTACTTATTCAAACGCAACATATCCCTATTGGTGAAGAAGTCGATGCGGTCGTGCAATGGAAGGATGATGATGATAAAAGTCAAAGTGGCGAATATACAGTCTATGGGAAAGTTGAACCAGACCATCGAGTCAGAATAATCTTTGATCAACATATTGATCCAGCCAAGTGTGAGAGAGAGGTTGAATCGATGCTTGATTTCTCTGAGATTGATCAAGAGCAAGCTCAACCAGAAACTCGGCCAGCGTCTAAAAGTCAGCTTTAAGCATTCTGTTTAAGATGTGATATTCAATCCGTTAATTTTTATAGAATGAATTGCTAAAAGAATCGTCATCGAATAGATAACTTTTGACTTAGATGAGAATGATGAAAATATGTAGGGCGGTATAGTCTTGGAAAGGATATTTCTTTTAGACTTTAAGCTTAAGTTGTAATCGTGCTAATTTTATTGCTGATTTACAGCATAAGTAATGTATTTTTATATATATTTTTCATTATAAATTTCAGCTTTCTAAAACTGAAATACAAAAAATGTTTACAATTGAGTCATATAGTTTTCTTGAGAAATTGTTTTTGGTTTATTTTTTACATGTTTCCGTTATATTCGATATAAAAATGAACTTGAATTGGAAATGATAATTTAGAACCGATGTATACTATCTATGCAAGGTCTGTTAAAAGAGTTCTAGATGCTTCCTTTATATATAACCAGTGGTGAGCCTGCTGGCATTGGCCCAGATATTTGTTTAGATTTGGCTGATCGTATTGATGATCGTCCAGTTGTAGTATTGGCTGATATCAATATGTTGAGGGATCGTGCCAAAATTTTAAACAAAAGTATTCAGTTTATTGAGTATCAAGGGCAGACGGAGTGTTTGGCTCAAGGTCAGCTCTATGTGGAACATGTTCCTTTAGCCGTGGATGTTGCTTTAGGGACGTTAAACTCGCAAAACTCTGCATATGTGATCGAACAATTACGCCGAACTGCATACTATGCCATGCAAGGACTCAGTGTTGGTGTTGCTACAGCGCCAGTACAAAAGTCAATTATCAATGACGCAGGGATCCACTTCAGCGGTCATACGGAATATTACCAAGAGTTTGCAGGTGTGGAACGTGTGGTCATGATGCTTGCAACAAAAACGTTAAGAGTCGCTTTAGTGACCACGCATTTACCGCTGCGGGACGTTGCAGATGCCATTACCAAACAGCGTCTCCATCAGGTGATTGATATTCTTATTCATGATTTAAAAACAAAATTTAAAATTAATCACCCGCGTATTTTGGTGTGTGGCTTAAACCCGCATGCTGGAGAAGGTGGCTACTTAGGTCATGAAGAAATTGATACGATTAATCCAGTGCTTGAAAGTTATCGAGCGCAAGGTATAGACATGAGTTTAAGTATGCCTGCTGATACTTTATTTACTGTGGATCATTTAAAAGGTACTGATGCTGTTTTGGCGATGTATCACGATCAGGGTTTACCTGTGTTAAAATCGCAGGGATTTGGCGAAGCCATTAATATTACTTTGGGTTTACCTTTTATTCGGACCTCAGTTGATCACGGTACTGCGCTCTCCCTTGCAGGCACAGGCCTTGCAAAAAGTTCAAGTTTGCATGTCGCTGTCGATTTAGCGCTTGATCTCGCTCGCTCGAATTAATTTGTAAACAACCTTATTTATCACGTTGGATTTTTTTTATGTATCAAATTAATGCCTTAAACCCTAAAGATGAAGGGCATCATACGCGTAAGCGTTTTGGACAAAACTTCTTACATGACCAACGTGTGATTGCCAAAATTGTTCGTTCTGTTGCCCCAAGATCAGGGGAAAATATTGTTGAAATTGGACCGGGTTTAGCCGCTTTAACTTCACCTTTAAATGGTGAATGTGATGCTTTGACAGTGCTAGAACTGGATCGTGACTTGGCAGCAGGCTTGCCGGGTCGAGTACCACATCCTGAACGCCTCACCATCATTGAAACTGATGCGTTAAAATATGATTTTACTGAATTATTTCAGGAAGGCCGCCCTTTACGTGTGGTCGGAAACCTACCTTATAATATTTCAACGCCTTTGCTTTTCCATCTCTTGGAATTTGGTGACAAAGTCAAAGACATGCATTTTATGTTGCAAAAAGAAGTGGTTGATCGTATTACCGCATCTCCAAACACCAAAGAATATGGGCGTTTGTCGGTGATGATTCAATACTTCTGCAAACCTACTTTCTTATTTGAAGTACCACCGGGATCATTCAATCCACCACCAAAAGTAACATCTGCGGTATTCCGTTTAGAGCCTTATGCGACTAAACCAATTGTTGCTAAAAGTGAAAAAGCCTTGGCTCGTTTGGTATCGCATGTGTTTACCCAACGCCGAAAAACATTACGTAATAGCTTAAAAGGCATGTTGGTTGAAGATGGTTTTGAAAATGCTGGTGTAGATCCAATGGCACGCCCAGAAACCTTAACATTGGCTCAGTTTGTTGCATTATCTGACCAAATGGTGGCTTAAATGGCGCTGGAAAAAGTCAGATATAATTATGTGATTGGTGATGTACAAGGGTGTTTTGAAGCACTGAAAGCACTACTCAAAGAAATCCAGTTCGATGCTGATCAAGATTTTATTTGGTTTGCGGGCGATTTAATCGCGCGTGGTGAAAATTCAGTGGGTGCATTACGCTTTATCAAAAAATTATGCGAACAAGGCAATGCTGCGACAGTCCTTGGCAATCATGATTTAAATCTGCTGGCGGTTGCACGTGGGATCAAAAAACTCAAAGAAAAAGACCATATTGATGATGTCATTCATGCTTTAGAAAGTGATGAGTTGATTGATTGGTTGCGTAAACAGCCTTTGTGTTTATTTCCCAATGAAAAGACGATTTTGACCCATGCGGGTATCCCGAATATTTGGGATGCGGAAAAGACTGCCGCGTTGGCCAAAGAAGTAGAAGCAGTCTTAGCGCATGATGACTTTGCTGTGCTGGATTCATTTCTAAAAGAGATGTATGGCACTGAGCCAGATTTATGGGTTGATGATTTACAAGGTCATGCTCGCTTACGCTGTATTACCAATTATTTAACCCGTATGCGCCTGACTGATGCACAAGGTCGTTTAGAGTTTAGCTTTAAAGATGCTTTAGATGAGCCGATGCCAGCAGGTTTTCAGCCATGGTTTAAGTTTGAATCGCAGACAGCAAAAACTCATCAAATCGTTTTTGGACATTGGGCAGCGTTGCAAGGTGAGCGCATCAATGCGCAAATCCAAAATGTCGATGGTGGCTGTGTTTGGGGGCATCAACTGCTGGCTTATCGACTAGAAGATCAAAAACTTTTTAGTGTCGATAATCCTGTTTTTTGATATGAATAAAGCCACAACATGTGGCTTTTATTTTGGGCAATATCACGAGATTCAAGCATAGTGTAAATGCGCCATTTTCAATGATTTTAATCTTTTAAATGGCGAATTTATCTATCAATTAAAAAGCAAATTATTCTTGTCGAATCCATGTCTGACTTCGACCAATCAGCGAAATACCAAGATAGCCACGTAAGGTCAGGCGGTTTCCACTTGCATTTAAGCGGGCTTTGCCATGATAAATTTTTCCTCCGCGAGGATCCAGAACTTCACCACCAATATAGCTGTTTGGGTTGTTTGGATCAGCTTTTAACTTTTGTAAAATAGTTAAGCCAATAATGGGTTTATTGGTAAAGGGTGCGGGGCAATTGCGACATTGTGTTAAAGCAGCTTCGCCGGGTGCAGGAAAATCTTTAATGATTTTCCCGACATAAGTATCATCTTTTAGTTTCTCGATTTGAATATGTGCACGAACATAACCTGTTTTATCATCAACAGTGCGCCATGTGCCAGTGATGTCAGCTGCATGTGTCCAGCTGATCATTCCCAGTAGCATACAACTGAAAATTCCTTTTTTCATAAGCATACCTATTTTCTTTTAAGTTTAAATGTTGTGATCAGTGAATAAGACCTTATTCACGAATCCAAGTTTGACTACGACCAAGTGCAGACACCCCCACATAACCTCTTAACATCAAGCGATTACCGTTTGAGTTGAGTTTGGCTTTCATGGAGTAAATTTTACCTGTAAGTGGGTCAATAATTTTTCCACCGACATAATCTTCTTCACTGGTTTGTTTGAGATTTTTAAGAACATCCATACCTAAAATGGGTTTATTGGTATAAGGCGCTGGACAGTCTATACAGGTTTCTTTTGGAGTATAACCAGGACGTGGGGTAATTTTGATGATTTTACCAGTATATGTGCCATTGGCTTCTTTGCGTATTTCAAGCACAGCTTTAGATGAGCCAGTTTTATCATCGATATTTTTCCAAGTACCAGTGATATCTTTTGCCATACTGCTACAGCTTAAAACAGAAAATAATGTCCCTAAGATGAACTTATTAAACCTCATTTATTGATTCCTTATCAAAATGGGGGAAAGAATAGTTCATCTTAAGCTGAATAATTACTCTAGGCAATCATGTGAAAAGTAAACTAAATCACATTTATTTTATAAAAAGTATGAAGGTTGGCAACCAGATAGCTGTGAACACCGCATTTACTGCCATTCCAAAGGCTGCATAACGACCTGCAACTGCGCCACGTTGCCAAGCTTGGGCCGTTCCGATGGCATGTGCAGCCAGTCCTAAAGCTAAGCCAGACGCACGTTCATCATTAATATTGCGTAAAATAATTGATGAAAATGCGGCCCCAATCACACCCGATAAAATAACGATCAAAATCACCAATGTGACTGGTGAGTGCAATAAAGTTGCAATATTGATTGCAATTGGCGTAGTCACAGCACGTGTGGCAAAGGCCATGATGGTCGGTTCTGACATATGCAGTAAATAAGCCAAACTCATGGGTAATGCAACAGCGCTGATACTGGCAAACACCAAGATCCCGACAACAGATTTCAGTGGTAAATCATCATAACGCATTGCGGCTAATGGAATAGCCAATGCCACAGTGACATAACCGAGTAGGTGGCTAAATAGACCATTCATATCTGTATTGTATTTTTCATAAGGAATTTTAAAGATCATTAAAATTCCAATCACAAAAAACATGCCAATGACCAGAAGCGGAATTTGAGGAAAGCGTTTATTAATTGGTTTCGCTGCCAAATAGGCAATTAGCGTGATTAAAAACCCAGTGAGTACACTTAACATATCAGCCTCCTATAGCCACTTCTTCGCCATTTTTGCATAAATCCAGAGTGGAATCAGTGTGCTGACAAACATCACAACCAGAAATAAGGGGATCTCTTTTCCCATACTGACCAGCATGATTAAAGAACCCGCACATATCGGTAGGAAAGCAAAGCCACTTTCTCTCATTAATTTATTATTGGTATCGACCAGACGGGCAGGGATTTTTTTGAATCTACGCCATAAAACCAACACAAACAGTAGGCTGAGTAGACCTGTTAAATTGCCCAATTCAGGATGATTAAATTGTGACATCACCAACACAGAAGCTTCACGAAAGAAGATGATAAGTCCTATTGTGAAGATCCATGCTTGCCAATCGATACCTTTTAACTGATCCATGTGTGTTTATTTATAAAAATTGATCTTTCACGTTTTAACCGATTTAGCGCTTTATTTCAAACTCTTCTAACGGCCTTTTAAATTGTTCTGCCTTATTGCCAAGGATTTCAACGAGCGGTAAATGTGCCTGATTGATGAGCTGTTCCAGTTTTTGTGGTGCCATGGCAACCACCAATTGTAAGTTGCCTTCATCATCATAATGTTCAGATTCGATGACATTAAGATCGTAAAGTTGATTTTTTAACTTGCCATAAGCGGGTTTTAATTGTAGTTCAAAACGTTGAATTTGCCCCATCAAACATTCATGTACAGCTTTACGTAATAAGTCTAAGCCTTGTTGTGTATGGGCTGAAACATAAACACGCTCAGGTTGGTGCGGTTTGGCATAAACGATTTTGGCTTCTTCTCCGCTTTGATCGATCTTGTTATAAACTCTTAATATTGGAACATCTGCGCCAATTTCATTTAACACCGTTTCTACGGCATCAATCTGTTCCATAACATCTGGACTACTCGAATCGATGATATGTAACAGTAAAGTGGCTTCTAAAGTTTCTTCCAAAGTTGCCTTAAAGGATTCGACTAAAGAATGAGCGAGATTGCGCACAAAACCAACAGTGTCTGCAAGAACAAGCGTGCCAATACCATCCCAATCTAAACGGCGTAAGGTTGGATCGAGTGTGGCAAATAATTGATCCGCTGCATAAACATCACTATTTGCCAAAATATTAAAAAGTGTTGATTTGCCTGCGTTGGTATAACCGACCAAAGACACGGTTGGGATATTGGCTTTTTGACGAGCAGCACGGCCTTGAATTCGTGTTTTTCGGACTTTTTCCAGACGATCTTTAAGCTGTTCCATACGGATGCGTAATAGACGTCGATCTGTTTCAAGTAAGGTTTCACCAGGTCCACGTAGACCAATACCACCTTTTTGACTGTCCAAATTGCTACGGCTGCGGACTAAACGTGAAGAAAGATGATCTAACTGAGCCAATTCAACTTGCAGCTTACCTTCATGGGTACGGGCACGCTGCGCAAAAATATCCAGAATCAAACCAGTACGGTCAATCACACGACATTTTAAAATACGTTCTAAATTACGTTCCTGAGCGGGTGACAGTGCTTGGTCGAAAATAACCAAATCGACTTCATCTGCCTCAACTTGTTCAGCAATTTCTTCTGCTTTACCTGAACCAATAAAGAATTTAGGATCGGGTTTAATCCGTTGTACGCTTAAATGCTCTAATATATCCGCGCCCGCAGATTTAGCCAGTAATCGAAATTCTTCTGCATCAAGATCTTCTAAGATTTGAACATTCACACTGACTAAAATGGTTTTTTCACCACCTTGATTTTGATCAAAGTATTCCACAGATTGTAAAACTCAGACATTAGATTAGAAAAATCATTCTAAAGGATATTCTGTGTTAAATCCTAAGCTGTATGCAAAGTATTGCAATAAAATTATAAATATATGAATTTATTGTGAAATCTTAATTTGGATTTTCCTGTTATGTTAACGGGGAAGTTAAAATTTAGTAAAAATCCATAGCTGCTTGATGGCGCGTAATTTTTGCCACAATTTAGCGTTGAGCTGATTTGGCTATTCATTTCGCACAGTAAATCAATGTTGTTGTCTTTAATGATGAATGCAAGTTGATTTAGATATGTATACAATAGTGTCAGTTTAATATGACATACATTTTGTTTAGTGAATATCTATGACTCAACAACAAGCAATCAAAAAGTCAAAATCATCGAAATTAAGTGCTTTATCTAAAGTCTTTTTGTACAGTAAAAAACTGGTATCAGGAACATCTGCTGTTGCAGAAGGTTTTTATCTGGTTTACCGCCATCAACTCTATAAAGATCCCAATAATCCTAAAAATACCCGTTATGTTCAGTATTTTTGTCGCCGTTTAAGTGAAGTATTTAATGTCGACGTGCGTGTACATGGCGATATTCCGCGTGAACCAGCATTGTGGGTAAGTAATCATATTTCATGGTTGGATATTGCAGTTTTAGGTTCAGGGGCACGGGTATTCTTTTTAGCGAAGGCTGAAATTGAAAAATGGCCAGTTTTTGGCAATTTGGCTAAAGGTGGTGGAACCTTATTTATTAAACGTGGTTCAGGGGATTCGGTGCGTATCCGAGAGCAAATCGCTGAGTTCTTAAGTAAAGATATTCCAGTGTTGTTTTTCCCTGAAGCAACCACCACAGATGGTTCAAAAGTTAAAAAAGTACATGGTCGGATCTTAGGTGCGGCAATCGAAGCCAAGAAACCCGTACAAGTCTGTGTGATTTGCTATGTAAATCAACATGGGCAATTAGATACCGTAGTGCCTTTTATTGGCGAAACCACATTTGTCGAACATGTCCAAGCTGTGCTGGAAATGCCAAAGGTTGTGGCGCATCTCAAAACCTTTCCGGCGATTGCAACAGAAGGGCATACTGTTGAAAGTCTGACGCAACAAGTGCAATTGATGATGCAAAAAGGTTTGGAAGATCTACAGAAAGAAGTCCTAACAGATTAACGATCTATTCAAAATGATGTCTCTGACTGTTTTGAATAGGCCAAGGGAAGCTGTCTGCGAGAGTGTGTAGGTTTATAAAACGTCTTTATTTTTTATCAGAATAGATGATCATGATCTTTACTCAGCAGGCAGAATATTTGTCACTGGAGCATAGTCATAACGAGGATTGTTCGAAAAAGAAAAAGTTAGGACGCCTGATTTCAGATTCAAAAATACAGTGAAGGCATTATTTTTTCTCAACGATATTGCCTCACTCATGCTCAACATTTTTTAGATATTATACCGATCAATATTATTAACTTGACATAAATAAAATGGTTTTTGCTTTTTCCATCAGCCGATTTTACCTGACATCGCTATCGCGTTTGGCGGCATGGATGCCGCCGTTGGTCAAGGGCGATAAGGATATCCCCTTTGACCAACAAAGGGCTTTTGCTACTTTTCGCCCGAGAAAAGTAGAGCATCGCCTACGCAAATCGATCTAAACTTTTCTCAAAATATAAGGCAGTGAAAACACCATGTATTATGCAAATTTTCATGAATGGTCTTACTTTGCTTATTCAGTGCTTATACCATATATGTGAAACTATTCAGGATTACATAAAGCCCTCAATCGGTAACCAAGAAATCACCTTAATTCCTGCTTTTTGCCACCACTTCATTTTTGGCTCTTTTCTTAAAGTGACAATGCCTTGAGGCGTTTCTTTGAGCCAGTTGATTTTATTCTGTGAATCTAAAACCAGCTTATAAGCATATTTTTTTAAATTATCGTCCATAGTTTTATGTACGGCAATCGCCAACGGTGGACTGTTGATAATGACCCCAATCTCAGTATTTAAGTTGGCTGAACGTGGGTCGAAATTAAATGAGCCAATAAACACTTGTTTATTATCCACAGCCATCAGTTTGGCATGCAAGCTAGAACGGCTTAAGCCTTTTAAGCTAACTTTGGCTTTCTTTGAGATTTCTTCTGAATTGGCATAGAGATTTTCTTCAGAAACGGCAGGCAGAAACTCATAAAGCTCGACCCCATTTTTTAATAAATTATCTCGATATTTTGCATAAAATGCATGCACCAATGCGACATCATTGGCTTTAAATGAGTTGGTCAGGACACGTACTTTAACGCCCTCATCTGCCAACTCAACCAGTTTCTTTGCGCCTTTTTTTTGCGGAACAAAATAAGCAGAAATCAGGTCGACATTTTGAGTCGGGATATCTAAGCGTTTCACCATTTGAAAGTTAAGATGTTGTTCTTTTTTGGCCTTGGCCTGAATTTTATCTGGGGCATCTTTGACCACTTCTGCTTTGACCCAATCCAGTTGAATATTATGATTGAGCCATTGATCAAAAGCATGGGTGCGATTACTTAAATTCAAATAATTTTGAACGGTAATTTCTTGGTAATGGTGGGTCAATTGTTCTTTTAGACTGTCATAACGTAAGGTGTAGGTACTGTGATTGACAATATTTCTCACCGGATAAGCGTAGCTATGATTCCAGTATTCATCAAAGGAGTGGGTAATATCATCTACCGCTTGCCCCACCAACATCACATCAACATCTGAAAATTGGTAATTGTCACTGACGTTATAATATTGATTACTCATATTACGTCCGCCAATTAATGAAATTTGATTGTCAGCAGTAAAGGTCTTGTTATGCATGCGACGATTGATACGTTTTAAATCCAGCACCATGTCGATGGGGCGAATACTTCTAAAACGGTAAGGGTTAAATAGTTTTACTTCAATGTTTGGGTGTTGATCTAAGGCGAGATAAACCCCTTCCATTTGTTTGGCATTATTATCATCAATCAGTAAACGAACTTTAACACCGCGATCTGCGGCTTCAATAATTTTGTATAAAGCCAATGAGCCAATTTTGTCATTGTCCCAAATGTAATATTGCAAATCTAAAGTTTTTTGTGCTTTTTCAATTAAATTGATGCGTGCTGCGATTGCTTCCAGCGGATCATAAAGAACGTGATAACCGGTTAACTCAGGGTTTTGCGCTTTTAATGGAGAAATAATTTGCGCCAAAGGGGTGTCTTTGGTGTCTATATCGTAGGCATATTCGGGTTTAATATTTTCTTGTCGAGGTAGGGTTGAGCAGGCAGAAAGGCTGAGTAATAGGCAAGAACCGATCATCACCCAATATTTTGAAGCATGGTGATTGTGAGCTTTTTGCTGTAATTGGGTATTACGATTGATCGTTCTTTGCATAATATTTTCTAAGATTTCTCAGAGCTAGAGTATAATTGCCTGAGGATATATTGACAATTCGTCGATGTTTGCCGAAATGCAATCCATTTATGAAATGCCAATGTAGCCTTTTCAAAAGATAAATAAAGAGATGACAAGTACACGCGACTTGCGAGATTGAATATGTTTCCAACCCTAACTGTTACATCAATTTTTTATCTCTGCTTCATTGTGCTTGCGGTATGGGGAGTAAGCCAAGCCTGGTTAAGTCAATCTAGAACTGAAACGATCCATCCTTTTAAGTCTTTCGTCCATTTACTGGCATTCTACCTGTCTTATTTATTAATTCCGTTGTTATTTTTTAGCATTTATGCAGGATATATCGGAAAATTCTCATTACATGAAAGTATTTTTATTTTCTTGCTCAGTGCATTACTGATTTATGCACGCTTTATTGAACCACATCGGGTTCATGTTCAGCATATACAATATTCGTTGGGGCAGGAGAAAAGCTTTACTCAACCGATTAAAGTTGCGTTGCTTGCAGATTTACACATTGGTCTGTTTTCTGGACATGAGCGTCAGCTTAAAACAATTGTCAAAAAAATTAATTTGGCTCAACCCGATTTTGTTGTGGTTGCAGGGGATTGGACCTATGAACCTGAAAATAAATTGGTTGAAGAACTGGCGATTTTAAAACAGATCGAAGCTCCGGTTTATTCAGTAAATGGTAATCATGATGAGCAGTATCCAGGACCACCGATTCAAGCCTTATTGGCCAGTGCCTTAGAGGCCAATAACGTCATGGATATTGAAGGTAAAATTGTTGAATTTGATGATTTTCGCTTAATCGGTGTCGGGGACTTATGGGCAGGCAAGGCGGATATGCGTTATATGCCCGATTTACCTCAAGACAAACCGTGGTTAATTTTGTCACATAACCCCGATACGGTAGATATGGTGCCACAGTTGCCTACACGTCCGTTGATGCTGTCTGGACATACTCATGGTGGGCAAGTTGAATTGCCGTGGTTGACCAGTTATGTAATGAAAAAAGTTTCTATCCTCGGTCATAAACGAGGCTTGTATCAGCATGAAAATGCCGATGTATTTGTCAGTGTCGGTACCGGTATGGTGGGTGTGCCTTTTCGGTTTAGAGTACCACCAACCATTGATATTATTGAGCTGAGTTAATTTTCGTACTGATCAATCATGTTTTAAAATAGTAAAAGGCTGCAATCCCAATCAAAACAAGAAATCCAATCAATAACAGCATGCTGCTGGACTTATTCTGATGACTCAAGTCTTCCACCCCTGAGGTTTGAACCGAAGCGTGAGTTGGGCTTGTTGAATCATAAGATGAAGACTTTGCTTGTGATGAGGTATTTTGCGTCTGTCCTTGCATAAAATTTTCGGCAAATTTGGATAAAGCATCTGGTTGAGTCAAATCGATTTGGAATTGTTTTTTGATCTCTTGCCAGTCGGGATGTTGATCATTGATTTCAATGGTCTTACCATCCTGATTGGTCATTTTCACCGTACTTGATGAAAAGTTGAATTCAAAAGCCTTGCTTTCATTTTTTATATTCGGCATTTCGCCCGATAAAATTTGAGGGTTTGCTTTAAAAGCCTGAAGCGCATCTGATGATTCGTATAGGATGCGGACTAAATTTTTTGCTGCGGTTGGATTTAGTTGAAGTTGTGCAATAAGGAATTGTTCTGCTTGTTCTGTTTGATGGTGTTCAAGCAGATCAAGCAATGCTTGTAATTGTGTTTGATTCAATTGGTACATATGCACCTCGAATAATTTAAATGATGAGAACAATAGCGTTTAGTTGAATGGCTTTCTTTTGACTGTTTTAAACTTTATTCGTCATCTTGCATTGCATATTCAATCTTATTGCCATGTTAAATTTTATCGCGGTGTTGCATCTCATTGCTTGATAAAAAATTGATAGGCAATCACAGCAACAATCGCAATCACAACAAGCATAACAATAGGTAAGCCTTTTTTCTTGGTTTGATCTTCAATACCGACAGGTTGCGTTGTCACGCTGGATGGGCGGGGAATTGACTGAATATTATGTGTCGAATTGACAGCGCTATCACGTGCTTTGGCTTTCATTGCAGCAATGTAGGCAGCAGCCGAATCATATGTTTCACCTTGCGAAAAATGACGCATAATTTCATCCCAGTCAGGATGATGTTCATCAATCAACACTTTTTGATGATCTTGACCTAACACATAGATTTCACCAGTTTCAAAATTCGACTGAATTGCTTTATAGCGAGGATGCTGACTGTCATAAAAATCATCATCGAACTGAAACTGATTGATTGCTAAATTGGGATTTTCAGTGAGCTGTTCTACAAAGTCTTTGGCATCTTTTAGCCCAAGGTTTGAATTTTCCATGACCAGTTTAATCGCTTCAATTTTACGATTTTGTTGGATCAGGGCAAGAATGTCTTGTTGAGGAATTTGCAAGTGTATATCACGGGAACTATCACTTTGAGCTGTATCTGCAAATGCGAAGTTGTATGCGTTTTCTGTCAGATTTTCTACATAATCCTTGGCTTCTTTCAAGCCTAAATCTGAATGGTCTTTGACCCATTTAACTGCTTCAACTTTACGACCTTGTTGAATCAGTAACAGAATTTCTTGTCGTTGTTGTGGGTTAAAGTTTGGCATCATGCACCTTTCATTATTGGTTTAATCATCAATGAATATAGATCAACAATAGATATGAATTTTTATTAATCATAGAATTAATTCAATTTTTATTACAAATTGATGCCAAATAAAAGTAGTAATTTGTGTGCGAATAAGCAATATTTTAAAACTGTCATAAAACTTTGCTATTGTAAAAGTCATAATATTTATAACCTTAAAAGAGGGCTTGGCCATGACTCGTGATTTTGAAAAATTCCCAGAAGATGATAACGGTAATCTACTTTGGCAAATGCACGAAGATGGTGATGATTTAGAAGAGGTACATGAAATCGAGTTTTCTGTGTATTTTAAAACACAAGAACTCGCTGAAAAATGTGCAATCTATCTTTTACACGAAGAGCAAAAAATTTCACTGTATTTGGATGAAGAAGTGCAACCCAATGAATGGGTGATTACGGTATATGTTCATCTGATTCCAGACTACGAAGATGTTGTTGATTTAGAGCAATGGTTTAGTAAAATTGCTGAGCAGTTTGAAGGTGAATATGATGGTTGGGGATGTACAACCTATATATTTGATGATGAAGATGATGAAGAATAACGGTCTTTAGATGACGCATATTGTTTTAAAAGCATATCCTTGTTGATGTGCTTTTTTTTAAGTTTCAGACTACTCAAACCATACAAATGAAAGCTTTGTACAGCGCTAAACTTGATTTTCAACAACAATAATAGTCAAGGAAATGAGTATGAGTAATACGGTAAAGTTACATCGCGTTTTTAGTGCACCACCAGAGCGAGTCTATAAAGCTTTCTTAGACCCAGATGCAATTGTAAAGTGGATGCCTCCACATGGTTTTACAGCAAAACTTCATCAAATGGATGCTACGGTTGGTGGTTCTTATCGAATGTCATTTACCAATTTCTCTACAGGTACAATCCATTCATTTGGTGGAACTTATGCAGAGCTGATTCCCAACCAACGCATACGATATTTTGATCGATTTGATAATCCTGAACTCGCTGGCGAAATTGAAGTAATCATTGAAATAAAAGGTGTGCTTGTCGGAACGGAAGTCAATATTACCCAGTCAGGTATTCCTAAAGTGATTCCTGTTGAGGCTTGTTATTTGGGATGGCAAGAGTCTTTGCAATTACTTGGTCTCTTGGTCAATCCAACAATTCCAGATCAATAAACTCGCGTGAGTGACCTATAAACTATCGCTATAGATCTGCTTTGGTATTTATATCATTCATCTATCATCCATTAAACGGGCAATACAATTCAATCATTGATTGCCTGAGTAAGCACCAAGCCTCGCCTATGTTTGCAGGCTAAGCTGTGATGGGGGGACAAGGTGTTTTTATGACCCCATTGTCACTTTACACAACCATATTTCTCATCATTTGGAATAATTTTAGAATAACTTCGGTTCGGAATAACAATGACGATTTATAGCAAACGAATTTATGATGCGATTTCAGAAACAGATGGTCAACGAATTCTGGTTGATCGCTTGTGGCCACGTGGTATTAAAAAAGACGATGCTAAGATTGACTTATGGCCGAAAGAAATTACCCCGTCCAATGAACTCAGAAAATGGTATCACGAGGATAGCGAAAACCGTTGGGATGAGTTTCAACAACGTTATCACATTGAATTATCACAGGTTACAGTACAGTTAGAAGAGCTGCGGAAACTGATAGCACAAGGTCCTATAACCTTATTAACGGCAGCCAAAAATCAAGGGCGAAATCATGTCAGTGTTTTGCTGGATGTGTTAAATCATAAAGCCTAGTTTTAATGATCACGGTTGATTTTAAATTATTCCTTATATTTATTATGGTTTTTAAGTTGATGAAAAATCTTAAAATGCTATGATTGTGATTTGAACCGAAATTGAGCTTATTATGTCTTTGCCACATTGTCCAAAATGTAATTCAGAATATACCTATCAAGATAGCGATTTATTGATTTGCCCAGAATGTAGCTATGAATGGAAAGATGGCGAGCAAGTAACAGCAGATGACAGCGTGACGATTAAAGATGCTGTTGGCAATATCTTGGCAGATGGCGATTCAGTGACAGTGATTAAAGACTTAAAAATTAAAGGTTCTTCTGCAGTGGTTAAGGTAGGAACCAAAGTCAAAAGTATTCGTTTACTGGTAGACAGTAATGATGGGCATGATATTGATTGTAAAATTGATGGCATTGGTCCCATGAAGTTAAAGTCAGAATTTGTGAAAAAAGCTTAATTTTTTTGAGGTTCATCAATGATCACAGCAATTCAACTGTGATCATTTTTTTGTCTATATCATTTTTCTCGAATAATAATTTTTGAGGTCAGTTCTGCTTTGGAGCGAACGCCCAACTTTTTCATTAAATTTGCTTTATGCACTTCTATGGTCCGATGCGACAGCTCTAATTTTCGTGCAATTTCTTTACAAGTAAATCCATTGACAATCAATTGGGTAATTTCTGATTCACGTTTAGTCAATTTTTGCTTAGAAGACAACACCTGATCTTTACGTTCAAAATGCCAGACCATCAATTTAAAGGGATCTTCAGGTGTTAAGGTTTGCCCATGGGTATGTGTCCAAAAAATTTCGCCATTTTTGTGCTGCATAAAGCGTTGATCAGAATAATAATGGCTTTTTTTTAACAATAAGCTTTGCAATGCATCATTCCCGACCTTTTCATAATCCTCAAGGCTAGGAAAAATTTTAACTATGGATTGCTCAATTAATTCACCACGCTCATAGCCAAACAGATTAGCAAAAGCAGCATTCATTTCCATCATGTGTCGATAACTTAATACAACAATCGGTGCAGGGCTAAAATCAAATGCGATTTTATTATAGTTCATAATAAGCATCCTTACTTAGTATAATAATGAATATAACGTGATAGCGAGAAATAACAAGTATTCGATCGTTGATTTTTTATAATATGATGAAAACTAAATAGATTATTTTTGTGTTGTTATACATATAAATTTAGCATTTTGAATAGTTTGTAATGGATCACATTTTTTATATTTAACTTTAGTCTATATTGGTAGATTTTATTATAAGTAATTGTATTTAATTTATTTATTGAATTTTAAAAACTACTTAAGTAATTAAGGGTGTTGACTGAAAAAAGCAATTGATTCACATTGATGATGAGAAGCACTCAGGTTATTTAGAATTTTTTATCAGGATAAATCAATATTAATCTTGGCTTCTTATTTTAAGTTGTTTATGTAAAAAGAATTAGATCACCTTAATAAATATAATCAGGATGGATTATCTCTAAGGTGGTGAATGGATGACAATACTAAGAATTGGGCGAGGTAGCGATGGAGCATATACAAGGATCAGGTCCTCAACAACCGAAAAAGTCTTCACACCGTCTGGCGGGTATTTCCAGCATGGTTGGAACGACAATCGAGTGGTACGACTTTTTTATTTACGGTGCAGCCGCAGCATTAATTTTCAATAAACTGTTTTTCCCCAATCTTGATCCATTAACAGGTGTGTTGGCTGCGTTTGCTACATATGCCGTTGGCTTTATTGGGCGTCCGTTGGGAGGCATTATCTTTGGTCATTTTGGGGACAAAATTGGTCGAAAAACCATGCTGCTAACCACACTGATTATGATGGGGATTCCTACCGTTTTAATTGGTCTATTGCCAACCTATGAAAGTATTGGATATTGGGCGACATTTTTTCTGGTGATTTTGCGTTTTGTTCAAGGTATGGCAATGGGCGGCGAGTGGGGCGGTGCCGTGTTGATGGCTGTGGAGCATGCACCTGAAGGCGGTAAAGGCTTTTGGGGAAGTTTACCTCAAGCAAGTGCTGGTGGTGGTTTAATGTTGGCCTCGATCGCATTGGGTTTAGTTTCACTTTTACCCGAAGCAAGTCTATTTAGTTGGGGCTGGCGTCTGCCTTTCCTTGCCAGCATTTTATTATTAGGTGTGGGTTGGTATATCCGTGTCAAAGTGCCTGAGTCACCAGATTTTGAAAAAGTAAAACAACAAGCACAAGAAGTTAAAGTTCCAGCAATGCAGGTCTTTAAAAATCATCCGCGCGAATTACTCACGATTATCTTTGCCCGTGCTGCTGAAAATGCATGGTTCTATATTGCTTCTACTTTTGCCTTAGCCTACACCACAACCAAGTTGGGTATTCCTCGCCAAGACATTTTGTTTGCAACGATTTGTGGTGCAGGCTTAATCATGGTGATGACGCCATTGTGTGGACATCTATCCGACAAAGTTGGGCAGCGTAATATGTTTATGTTTGGTCTAGTGGTCCTTGCATTGTATTGCTATCCGTTCTTTAGCATGTTGGATACCAAGGACCCAGTCTTGGTATGGACCGCAATTGTTTTAGCAATTGGCGTGGTGTTTCCGATCATGTATGCGCCACAGTCTCAGTTATTTGCTCGACAGTTTCCTGCCGAAATTCGCTACAGTGGCATCTCGATTTCAGTTCAATTCGCAGGTGTATTAGGCGGTGGACTTGCACCATTGATTGCCACCAAACTCCTAAGTATTGGTAATGGTAGCCCGCATTTGATTATTACCTACATCATGAGTATGGCGATTTTCGCAATCTTCTGTAGCTTCTTTATGAAGCGTGATGATCTTAGCCCCGCGAGACAGCGTAAATCAGTGAAAAGCAAATTGTCTGTTTAATGCAAAGTAGTGATTCAAAGCACTGCAATTAATCATTCAATTTACCACGCTTAATTTTCAGGAAAGAATATGAATATTTCCTTTATCGGTCTTGGGAATATGGGGTTTTCTCGCCAAAGTGGTCATGGAAAGACCGTCTTCAGTAGCATTTTTAATTTAGTTTCAGTCGCAACGTGAAGGAAAAATCAGGATGAACACTTTGATCGGACATTATATTTCAGGCCGGCATATCACAGAAACTCAACATTCAGGCCCAGTATTTAATCCCTCTACAGGTGAAGAAATTGCGCGTTGTGCTTATGGCGATGCAACCGTGATTGATACTGCGGTAAAAGCTGCGACATCAGCAAATGCAAAAAAATGGGCAAAAGCTTCACATGCTACACGCTTGCAAGTTCTGTTTAAATTACGTGAATTAATGATTGCCAAAACAGCTGAATTGGCAGAAATCATTGGTCGTGAACATGGCAAAACTATTGCCGATGCAATCGGTGAAATTGGCCGTGCGATTGAAGGAATTGAATTTGCTTGTAATGCCCCACAGATTACTAAGGGCGAATATGCACGTAATGTTGCAGGCGACATCGATGTGTTTTCTGTACGGGTTCCTGTGGGTGTGGTGGGCTGCATTACCCCGTTTAATTTTCCCATCATGATTCCTGCTGTCATGATAGCCATGGCTGTTTCTGTGGGGAATTCAATAGTTTGGAAACCGTCTGAAAAAGTGCCTTCGGCTGCATTATTTTTTGCAGAGTTATGGAAAGAAGCGGGTCTTCCAGACGATGTATTTAATGTTGTACAAGGGGATAAAACAGCAGTCGATGCATTACTTGAACATCCTGAAATCGCGGCTGTGAGCTTTGTGGGCTCTACACAGATTGGTGAATATGTTTACCAAAAAGGCACCTCACATAACAAACGTGTTGCAGCATTTACTGGCGGGAAAAATCACATGGTGGTGATGCCTGATGCCGATCTTGAAGCGGCTGCAAATGCCTTTGTTTCAGCAGGGTTTGGTTCAGCCAGTCAGCGTTGTATGGCGGTATCACTGCTGATTCCCGTAGGTGCTGAAACGGCAGATCACTTACGCCAACGTATCGTAGAAAAAATCAAAGCATTGAAAGTTGGCGCATACAATGATCCGACTGCAGATTTTGGTGCGGTGATTAGTGCGCAATCGCAACAATCTGTTTTAAAGGCAATTGATCAATGTATCGCAGATGGTGCTGAGTTGGTGGTGGATGGTCGTGATTTTAAACATCCAGAGTATGTCAATGGCTATTATATTGGTCTCACTTTATTTGATTATCTCTCTATGGATATGGATTTTTATCAACAAGAAGTTTTTGGCCCAGCGCGAGGAATTTTACGCGTCAATAGTTTAGATGAGGCAATTGCTGTGACCAATAGCCATGAATATGGCAATGGTTCGGTGATTTTTACCCGTGATGGAAAGTCAGCACATCGCTTCTTTATGGAAGTTGAGTCGGGCATGATTGGTGTTAATGTGCCTGTACCACTCCCAGTGAGTTATTTTAACTTTGGTGGTTTGCGACGTTCAAAATTTGGTGAGTCGCATTTATATGGTCCAGATGCCGCTCGTTTCTATACCAAGTTAAAATCTGTTTCACAAAAATGGCCTGATCCTGAACAACAAGATCAAGCCATTTCTTTGGCATTTAAAATCACTTAATTGATTCTATGTCGATGATTAGCCAGCAGATGCTGGCTTTTTTAGCTGTGAGTGAAAGTGAGATATATTGAGTGTTGTTTTCTTTATAATGTTGCGCTATGAATGAATCATCCCGAAACATTGCATAGATCAAGGACTCAAAGCTGCAAGTCGATTGTACTGTACAGCTTTGTTCATCCCTTAAATATTATTGGCTTGCTGCAATTCCGATTTTTTTAACATTTAATCGTTGTGCGGCTGCCATCACCATTGCCACATCCTTATATTCAGTGAGTTTATCGGGTTGCACTTTAATCGGATCTTGATCTGATTTCTGTGCAACACCAGCAAATAAAACTTCTAGCGCTTGTTTATTTTCAACAGCTTGATCATTCCAAAAGATTTTACCTTGAGGGTCAATCCGTAAGGTGACTGGCTCAGGTGGCTTCTCATTGGTCGGTGGTGGTGCGCCATTGGGCAAGTCAATATTGATCGCATTATTTGGAATTGGGATGGTGATAATAAACATAATTAACAACACCAACATCACATCAATAAGTGGCGTCATATTGACATCTAACATCACATCATCATCGTCTTTATTGGCACCTACATTCATACCCATAAACTGTTCCTTCTCCCGATTATGGTGCGGCAACAGGTGTCGTGACAAAAGCGATTTTGCCGATACCTGCTTGCTTGGTAGCACTAATGACTTCATCAATCGCTTCAAATTTTGTCACTTGATCACCACGAATATGTACCTCTGGCTGTGGGCGTTTTGCTGCCTCAGCCTGTAAACGATTGATCAGTGTATTTTTATCTGCGATATACTTTTCGTTCCAAAAAATATCTCCCGCTTTATTGACCGCGATTTGCACATTAATTGGCTTAGTGACATAAGGTGTATTTTTTTCCTCAGGCAACTTGACTGGAACCGTGTGAATTGCAACGGGGACGGTGATTAAAAATATAATCAGCAGAACCAGCATAATATCCACCAAAGGTGTGGTGTTAATCGCTGAAATTACATCATCTTCGTCACTGCCTGAATTGACTGTCATGCTCATAATAGATACCTCATTTATTTCGCATCACCACTGTTTTTGATCTCGCCACTGAGTAGAACAGTATGTAAGTCAGAACCAAAAGTACGTACATTATCCAATACTGCTTTATTACGGCGGGTGAGCCAGTTATAACCAAGTACCGCAGGCACGGCTACAGCAAGACCGATTGCCGTCATGATCAGTGCTTCACCGACAGGTCCAGCAACTTTATCAATAGAGGCCTGACCCGAAATGCCAATTGCAGTAAGTGCATGATAGATTCCCCAAACTGTACCGAACAAACCAACGAATGGTGCGGTAGAACCGACGGTTGCAAGAAATGCTAAACCACCACTTAAATGACTTTGAATTTTATCAATTGCACGTTGAATTGACATTGTGACCCAAGTATTAAAGTCGATACGCTCAAGTAGGTTTCCGCCATGTTTTTTGGTTGAGTTAATGCCTTTTTCAGCAATAAAACGATAAGCACTTGCTTCGCCTAGCGTTCCCGCAGCGCCGTCAATTGATGCAGCATCCCAGAATTTGGCTTCAACTTCTTTACCTTGACGCTTAATTTTTGCCTGCTGAATAAACTTGGTCACCATGATGTACCACGTTCCAATCGACATCAGGACCAAGATAAATAAGGTTGATTTAGCCACAATATCACCTTCGCGCCATAGTGCTTCTAAACCGTAAGGGTTGTGAACAGCTTGTGTTGTTGTTGGTTTAGGTGGTGGTGTATGTGTTTCACTGGTTGCTGTATTGGTCGTCGTTACAGTCGCAGGCGTTGCAGTGGTTTCTTCTGCAAATACACTAGATACAGGCAGTAGGGTGCTTGCAGTTAAAATCCCAACAGAAGCAAATAGTCGTACAGATTTCAGCGTTTTATTCATCATTTATCTCCAAATTTTTATTTAATTGATTAATTCAGTACAAATTCATAAGGTATGTCATACCAAGAATCTTGAGGTTCACCATTCTTTAACGCAGGTTTAAACTTACATAAGCTAAAAGCTTTCGCAGCCGCTTTGTCTAAGCTTTTACTCCCACTCGATTTTTTTACTTTGGCTTCTTTAACCTTTCCATCACTACCCACAAATACCGAAATAAGAACCTCACCTTGCTCTTCGTTTTGTAAAGATTCACGTGGGTAATCAGGTGTTTTACAACCCGCTTCTCCACTCGATACACCTCGTGTTTCACCTGCTGGTTTGGGTTTTGCTGGTTCAGGTTTTGGCGTCGTTTCAGGTTTTGGCGTCGGTGTTGGCTCAGGACTCTCTGAGGTTTTTGGCGTTGGTGTAGGTTTAGCCGTCTGCTTTGGTGTTGGTGTCGGTTTTTCCATTGATTTTTCAGTCGGCTTTGGATCTGGTGTTTT
The DNA here is from genome assembly GCF_022828975.1 of Acinetobacter sp. NyZ410. Lineage (NCBI taxonomy): Bacteria > Pseudomonadati > Pseudomonadota > Gammaproteobacteria > Moraxellales > Moraxellaceae > Acinetobacter > Acinetobacter sp. NyZ410. The sequence continues at coordinate 844,762 of NZ_CP094620.1, forward strand.
CAATACTTTCTCCACCAACTTTGGCAGTACTGGTGGCTTTTCAATGGGTTTAGGTTTTTCTGGTTCAGGTTTTTTGTCCTGAATAATCAGTAATTCAACAGGTTCATCCGCTGGTTTTTCAACTGTCTTGGATAAACCTGTAATCAAGCCATAGAGAATGATTAGATGCAGTAAGATGACTGCTCCAATCCCGATCAGGCGTTTGGAAGAATTATTTTCTAATTCTGAAAAATTCTTGCCCATTGCTACTCCTGAAATGAGAGACAAACAATAAATAGTAAAAGAGAGACGATAAAAAAATTCTGTTCAATTCTTTTGTTTGGCTAAGTGAATGAATCAATTTCGCAAACACCGTGACTAGGTTAGATCTAGACCATGTTTGCGAAATGCCCAATTAGAATTTGTAAGTTGCTCTGACGTAATATGCGCGACCTGTTGGGTCTGCATAACTGGAGTCATAACCATATTGGAAATTATCCTTCACGTTGGATGCAGGCGGATCCTGGTCAAAGATATTTTTGATCCCACCAGTAAGTTCTAAGTTCTTGAATCCATTATAAGTGCCCGCAATGTTATACAGGATGTAATCACTGACACGATGGTTGTCATATTTGGCTTCACCAATAGAATTTGAGTCTTTATAACCACGACTAAATTGTTGCTCAAAGATCATTTTCCAGTTGTCGTAACTCCAATTGACATTGGCAACATGTTTCCAGCGTGAATAGACTTGTTGGTTATAATAGCTACCTGCACGGCTGATCCATTCACCGTCTTTTTCTTCTTGTTTGTCATATTTAATGACATAGGTCCCATCAATACCAAAACCAAAACGCCCTGTTTTAGTCACAGGTGTGAGATAGTTCAAACTTAAATCAACCCCTTGAGTTTTAATTCCACCCATATTGATCAAAGTCGTACTCACATATTTGATCCGTCCATCTGCATCACGGACAAATAAACTTGAATATTTGTTTGGGTCAGCAAAAATAATTGAATCGGAAATCGTATCGATCAAATTATCCACTTTGATGTTGTAGTAATCTGCTGTGAATACCAGATTTTTGATTGGCTCAAACACAAGCCCAGCAGTATAAGATGTTGACTCTTCAGCTTTTAAGTCGGGATTTCCGCCTTGCATACGTTTAAATTGAACTTTACATTCTGTTTGGTATTCTGGTTCAGTTGGGGCGCCATCTGGGCAGAGTACTGGGTCATTGTATTTTGGACCAGTGTAGGTTTGGCTCTGTGGTGAGTTGATTTCGTATAAGCTTGGTGCACGGAAACCTGTACTGTATGAGGTGCGGAACATCAATTGCTTTAACGGTTCCCAACGTAAAGCGACTTTTGGATTGAAGGTATCGCCAAAGTCACTATAGTCATCATAGCGTGCTGCAAGTTGCGCTTCTAAATTGGCTAAAATCGGGATATGTAATTCAGTGAATACCGCAGAGATATCTCGATCACCTTTACTCACAGGTTTATCTGGATCTGTACCACTACCAGGTACTTGTCTGACGATCTCAGCATTAATTTTTTGATCCCAATTTTGTTTGGTAAAACTTCCGCCTAAGGCAAATCCAACCTCACCTGCGGGTAGTGTATAGATTGGACGAGATACGGTGACATCAAATGAGGTTGAGTCTAAGCTGGCTTTATTGGTATCTCCTTTAACCTCAAAGGATTTCCAAATATTAGCATCGGCTGAAGGGCCAAATGGATTGAGTGAACCATTATTTAAAGCGGCCTGAACCTTACTTTGATTGAGATAACCCGCATTAAAGCTATCTGTTGCTTCACTTTTTGCATAGGTTAAACCGGCATTGATATCCCAACCATAGGCTTCACCTTCAATTCCTGCAAATGCACGATGTGAATCATTGATTGTTTTACCTGAGCGATTTCCACCTTGTGAACGCAGATAGAGTTGTAAATCTCCATCGCTGAGTCCATTCACTGCAGGGACAATACCTTTGCCAGGATAATATTGACTTGTCGAGGGTAGGGTGACCGAACGGCTATATACATCGGGTGCAACTGAAGTGGTGACCTCATTGCGCGAGAAGATATATTCTCCAATCAGATTAAATTTATCTGAAAGTTTAAAGGTTCCACGACCAAGCGCTGAAATTGTTTCAACTTCTGGGGTAATCCCAATTAATGCTTGGGTATTGAGATAACATAATCCGCCATCTGCAACGACATTAGGCGTGTTATTACAATTTGTATTGCCATATGGATTTGCCAAAATATTATTTTTTGGATCAAGAAAATTTGCAGGGAATCCATTTATTGAACTGGCATCTAGACCGAGTTCAGGGATCACACCACCACGTCGACTGATCTTGCGGTCTTTTGCCATGATATTGTTGGTTTTGCGATAATCGACTACACCGTAAACGTTAAAGCCTTGTTCATCCAGATCACCATAGCCCCCAAAGATGGAAATATCTTGTTTATCACCACCACTGGCTTCGGGCTGAGTTGCACCCACACTGATGTTGAGGCCTTCAAAGGATTTTTTGGTTATAAAATTGATGACACCACCAATTGCATCTGCACCATAAACAGCAGATGCACCATCACGAAGGACTTCGATACGTTCAACCATTGCCATTGGAATAATATTAAGGTTGGTGGTTGATGTACTAAACGGACTATAAGCTAAACGACGACCATTCAATAAGACCAGTGTTTTATTTGTTCCTAAACCACGTAAATTGGCTGATGAACCCTCGGTATTACTTCTCCCGATGTTTTGAGAGGTAGAAAAACCAGCTTGGTTTGAACTGACTTTGGTCAAGGCTTCTTCGACAGTGGTTACCCCTTGTTTGGCTAAATCTTCACCTTTAATAATGGTAATGGGTGAAGCACTTTGAGCTGCAACCCCTTTAATTGAAGACCCTGTAACTGTGACTTTGGCTACTTTTGTTGGCTGTGTTGTTTCTTCAGTTTCTGCTGCATGCGCTAGCGATAGGCACATCATACTTAGACTAAGCGTACTTAATTTTAGTAACGTTTTCCCCATCGTTGGCGATCCCAAAGTGCAAACATTTTTGTTTACTTTCATATTTTCAGACATCCATTTTTTTTTGTACTTAGCGATATTGCTGCATTGCTTTCTAGCAATTCAAGTGCCAACTATCTAATTATATGTTTTAAAAATATACAAAAAAATGATAAGAATTTACGTGACTAGTGTTTAATCTCCTTATTCATCCGTGACTTGATAGTAGAAAAATAAGTTTGGAAGTCGGCCTGATTAATGTTAATACAATATGAAGGTGTGATTAAAAAACACTCAATAGACTTTAGTTTTTCTTTATATTTGGTTGTTAATTAAAGAGTTTAACTATATTTAATGAGTGGTATAACTATTAATTATGGCTTTATTTTTGCTATTAATTATTTTAAATCAAAAGATTAAATGAATATTTATAGTGTTTGATAAAATAAGTGATCAATTTTGGAACGTGTGTGTACTTAAATTGTGCATTATGAGTAGTTCTGATAAATGATATCTGAATTTAATATTTAGATTGGTACTGAAGATGACGATAGGATGTCAGTCACAGATAATCATTGAATAAATGTGATTTTATTACGGTAAAAATAAACAAAATTTAGAAGGGGTAAGTGTAGTGGCATGATATTCGCTTTGTATTTAATACTGTTATATCGTTCAATTTTTCACTATTGTTAATTTAACGTTCTGGTTCGGCACCAAAGCAGCAATCGACAGGATGATGGTGCTGCCAGTATTCTGTTTAAATAATTTGATGAATAAAAATACATAGGTGTGAATTTGGAATCCAAGCTTTTACAATTTGCGTTGTTGGTCGGTGCAATGGGTTGTGGGGAAATGGCGATTGCGAAAACGCCTGCACAACCGAATAAAATCCTGAATTTGGCTTTTGAAGCACCAGATGATGGTTTTGATATGGTGAAAACCTATAATTTCTACAGTGGAAATATTGCAGAGGCGATATTTGAACCCTTACTCAAATATGATTATCTAGCTCGTCCCGTGGTATTGGTACCCAATACGGCACAAGCATTGCCAAAAATAGAACAAGAGGGCAAGGTCTATACTTTTAAAATACAACCCGGCATTTATTTTACCGATGATCCTGCGTTCAAAGGCAAACGACGTGAGCTGACTGCCCAAGATTATATTTATTCGATTCAACGTGTGAGTGATCCAAAAAACCATTCGCCTACCTATTCTTTTATTGATGGCAAAATCCAAGGCTTAGAGCAAGTGGTTGCCAATGCGAAAAAGATAGGCAAGTTTAATTACGATGCGCCTATTTCAGGGCTTAAAGCTTTAGACAAATACACCCTACAATTCACCTTAACCCGTGCAGATTATAATTTTCCTTATATTTTGGCCTATGTCACTTTTAGCGGAACAGCGCGTGAAGTTGTTGAGTTTTATGGTGATCGTATCGGGCAGCATCCTGTAGGTACAGGCGCTTATCAACTGAGTAAATACGTACCACGCAGTAAAATTGAGCTGGTGGCAAATCCTGACTATCGTGGCTTTATTTGGAATTATAAATCGACAGGAACGGCATGGGATAACCAACTTGTCAAAGAAATGTCGGGCAAAAAAATGCCCCAAGTCGGTAAGGTTGTCGTGAGTATTATTGATGAAGAACAGTCAAGGTGGTTGGCATTTAAGTCAGGCCAATTGGATTTTGACAAATTAACCTCAAATGCGGTTCCACAGGCTTTAAACGGCACACAATTAAAACCAGAACTTAAACAACAGGGCATTCAACATTTTCCCAATAAAGACCCTGAAATCACCTATACCATGTTCAATATGAAAGATCCGATTGTGGGAGGGTATAGTCTAGACAAAATAGCGCTTCGCCGTGCCATTACCTTGGCATATAACCAACAAGAAGCGATTAAGCAACTTTATAAAGGTCAAGCGGTGAGAGCTGAAATGTTGGTGCCAGATGGGGTGCAAGGGCACAATGCTCAATATAGAAGTAGTGTTGCCTATAACCCGTTATTGGCCAATAAATTACTGGATCGATTTGGTTATAAGAAAGGTAAAGATGGTTATCGAACTTTACCCAACGGGCAGCCATTTACGCTGAAATATAATACTGAAAATAGCTCAAGCTCAGTCATTCATTCTGAGTTATGGAAGAAAAACTTAGATGCTATTGGGGTGCGTGTTGAATTTAAGGTCAGTAATTTTGCCGATAATTTAAAAGAAGCCATGCAGTGTAAACATATGATTTGGGGTGGGGCATGGATTGCTGATTTTCCTGAAGGAGAAAATTTTGCTCAGTTGCTTTATGGTCCAAACTCAGGCAAAGGAAATTTAAGTTGCTATCAATCCAAAGCTTATGATGCACTGTATCAGCAAGCGTTAACTTTACCGCCACAACAACGAACGCCATTTTATGAAAAAATCAGTCGGCAGATAGAGGCAGATAACCCTTGGATTATTCATAGTACCCGTATTCGCAATTGGTTGTTGCAACCACAAGTTCAAGGCTATAAAGCACATCCAATGATCAATACCGTTTGGCAATACCTTGATGTTCAGCCAGTTAAAAAATAACCAGATGAAGTTGAATAAAATGATGAAGGATGATTTAAATCAAAAGTTAAAGCAGATTGGGGTCAGTGCATTCTTGGGCGGCATGCTCATGACAGGCACGATGAATGTATTTGCCAAAAGCCCAGCGGATCCAAATAAAGTTTTACGTTATGTTTTCCCCGTTGCAGAAACGGGTTTTGATCCAGCAGGCACCCAAGATCTTTATTCTGCGCATGTGCATAATTCAATATTTGAAGGCTTATATACCTACGATTATTTAGCAACACCCGCCAAATTAGTACCCCGTACCGCAGTGAGCCTGCCTGAAGTCAGTGCTGATGGTTTAACCTATACTTTTAAAATTCAAAAAGGAATTTATTTTGCCAAAGATCCTGTATTTAAAGGCAAAGCCCGTGAATTAACCGCGCAAGACTATGTTTATTCTTATAAACGGTTGTTAGACCCAAGTTTGCATTCGCCCAATAGTTGGTTGTTTGATGACAAAATTCTAGGCATGGACAAAGTGCTTGAGCAAGCTAAAAAAACAGGCAAGTTTAATTATGATCTACCTGTTGCAGGGCTTCAGGCCACAGATCGTTATACCTTGGTGATTAAACTGAAACAAGTTGATCAAAACTTCCCAATGCTGTTAGCACATCAACCAGCTGGTGCAGTGGCACGAGAAGTGATTGAACACTATCGAGATCGGTCTGGCTTTGCCATGGCCCATCCTGTCGGAACAGGTCCCTATGTCTTGGCAAAATGGACACCTGGCTCACGGATTATCCTGAAAGCCAATCCAGATTATCGTGGTTATGTTTGGGATTTCAAAGCATCCACACCAGAAGATCAAAAAATTGTCGATGCGATGAAAGGCAAAAAAATGCCGCAAATCGGTGTGGTCGATATTCAAGTGATGGAAGAATCACAATCGCGCTGGTTATCATTTAGTAAAGATGAAACTGATTTATTTGTGCTGGATGGTGATCTCAGTGTTCAAGCCATCCAAGACGGTCAGCTTAAACCCGAACTTGCTAAAAAAGGTATTCAACTTTCCCGTATTGCCGATCCTTCAATTGATTATTATTACTGGAATATGCAAAACCCTGTTGTTGGTGGTTTGAGTAAAGAAAAAATTGCTTTACGCCGTGCCATGGCAATGGCCTTTTCACCTGATAATCAAATTAAGATTTTGATGAAGGGTGATGCACAACGCTTACAATTCCCCATCCCTTATGGGGTGATTGGGCATGATCCAAACTATAAAACCAGTATTCCTTATTCCGTTAAAGCGGCCAATCTACTGTTAGATCGTTATCACTATAAGGTTGCTGCCGATGGCTGGCGTACCTTGCCGAATGGCAAACCCTTGCTGATTGAATTAACTGTTTATGGAAATAGTACACGTAGTCAGCAAAGTGCTGAATTTTGGAAAAAGACTTTAGACAATATCAAGGTCAAAATGACCACCAAATCCTTGCCTTTTGCGGAAGGTTTAAAAGCTGAAAAACAATGTAAAACCATGTTTAAGGGATCAGCTTGGATTGCCGACTATCCCGATGCAGATAACTTTATGCAGCTGTTTTATGGAAAGAATATTCATGCAACCAATAGTGCATGTATGAAAATTCCTGAATATGATCGCTTATATGAACAAACCCAAAAATTGAAACCGGGTCCTGAGCGTGATGCTTTATATCATAAGATGGCGCGGATATTAGAGATGTATATGCCGGTACAAATGGCATCGACGCGTTATCGCAATGCTTTGGCGCAACCGCGGGTCATCGGCTTTAAAAAGCATCCGATTATTCCATCGGAATGGATGTATTTTGATATGAAAAAATAACCTCTATCAAAAGCTTAAAAATAAACAGATTGAAATTTGAAAATGAATAAATGAAAGATTGGAGAAAATGAAAATGAAGCGATTTAAATTAACCACACTCTGTATGTTGTCAATGGGTATGGGGCAATGGGCCTTTGCAGAAACCGAACGCAGTACTTTACCCAAGTTTCAGGCCAAAGATATCCCGGCCCAATGTGATGCAAAAATTGCAGACGTTAAAACCAAGTTGGCTGAATTTGCCAAAGTTAAACTCAAAAATAATGCGCCTGCTGGAGCAGTATTGGCAAAGTGGGATCAAATTTTTGCAGAGTTTGAAGATTTTTATGGGCCGATTAATTTAGCCAGTAATGTTGACCCAAGCGCAGATTTACGTAAAGCCGCAGAAGATTGTGAAGTTAAAATCAGTCAGTTTCAAACTGAAGTGTATCAAGATGGAAAGCTTTATCAGCAAATTAAAAAAACCAAAGCCAGTGATGAGATTGACCGTAAATATCGCCAAGATATTTTAGATGGTTTTGAAGATACAGGGGTACAACTGCCCGCAGAAAAACAAGCACGTTTAAAAGTGATTTTAGATGAATTGACCAAGATTCAACAAGAATATGCCCGCAACATTCGAGACAATCCTGAAAAATTAGAATTTACCCCAGCCGAGCTAAAGGGCTTACCAGAAAGCTATATTGCCAATCTAAAGAAAAATGAAAAAGGCAATTACCTGTTGGGTTTTGACTACCCAGAATACCGTCCTTTTATGGAATTGGCAGACAGTGATGATGCGCGTAAACGTTATCAAATTGCTTATACCCGCCGTGGTACTGAAAAGAATTTAGTGTTACTTAAACAAGCGATTGATTTACGGCATGAACTTGCACAATTATTTGGTAAAGCCAGTTATGCCGATTGGGCATTGAAAAATCGTATGGCCAAGAATCCTGAAACGGTCAATAAATTCCTCAATGAGGTACATAGTACGGTTGCGCCATTAGAGAAAAAAGAAGTGCAAACACTGCGTGAATTTAAAGCCAAGACCTTAAATATTCCAATGGAAAAAGCGGAAATTAATCGTTGGAGTGAGGGCTATTGGAGCGAAAAATTACGTCAAGAAAAGTACAAAATTGACCAAGAAAAAATGCGTGAATATTTCCCGACTCAAGCATCACAAGATTGGTTATTTGCAATTTCATCAAATCTATACGGGATTGAATTTAAGCCTGCCAAGGTTGATGTCTGGCAAGATGAAGTTGAATATTACGATGTCACAGATCGGAAAACAGGTCAGCTTTTAGGTGGTTTATATATCGATAAATTTCCACGTGAAGGAAAGTATGGTCATGCAGCGGTGTGGGGGGTTAAGGGTGGTAGTACCCTGACCCAGCGTAAACCGATTTCAGCCTTAGTCACCAACTTTAACCGTAAAGGTTTAAACAGTGATGAACTGGAAACTTTTGTGCATGAGTTTGGACATGCTTTACATGGAATTTTGTCAAACACCCGTTATGCCTCGCAATCTGGTACCTCAGTCGAGCGAGATTTTGTTGAAGCACCTTCACAGATGTATGAAGAATGGGCACGCCGTAAAGAAACGCTGTCGACCTTAGCCGATTATTGTAAACCAGCCTGTCCACGTGTCGATGATGAATTGATTGGCAAATTAAAAGCCGTTAAAAACTATGGTCGTGGTTTGTTCTATTCTCGTCAAACCTTATACGCACAATACGATATGGCACTGCATACCGCAGATGCTTTAAAAACCCAGCCTTTAGACGTATGGAAAAAACTCGAAAACCAAACCGCCTTAGGGTATGTACCAACCACAGAATTCCCAGGACAATTTGGTCATATTATGGGCGGATATCAAGTTGGCTATTATGGCTATATGTGGTCTGAAGTGATGGCCTTAGACATGCTTTCTGCTTTTGGCGATAACTTAAATAATCCAGAGGTTGGAGCACGTTATCGTAAAGCGATTTTGTCACAAGGTGGACAAAAGAAAGCAGAGCAGCTGGTGGTTGATTTCTTGGGTAGAGAACCGGATAACAAGGCATTCTTTCAAGAAATTACCGGTCAACGTGATTAAAAGGAATTAGAACTATGCTGGCATATATCACGCGCCGTATATGGCAAATGATTCCGACCATGTTGGGAGTCGTGTTGCTGATTTTCTTTCTATTTAACTGGGTGGGTGGAGATCCTGCTTATATCCTTGCTGGAAAAATGGCAAACCCTGAACAGATTGAAAATATTCGTCAGCAACTTGGGGTAGATCAACCATATTATGTTCAATTGTGGATTTTTATTAAGCAAATCCTGACTTTTGATTATGGCAATAGCTGGAGTACCGGGGAATCGGTTTCAAACATTATCCTGACCCGTTTAGGTCCATCACTGACCATCATTATTCCACTGACAATTTTACAAACTGTAATTTCAATCATTCTGGCTTTGGCTGTTGCTTCGGTACGTGGTTCATTGACGGATCGTATGGTGATGTTGTTATGTACCATTGGGATGTCGATCAGTATTTTGGTGTATATCATCGTATTTCAGTACGGTCTTGCCTATAAGCTGGGATGGTTTCCGGTACAAGGTTGGAGCGATAGTCTCAGTGAAAATCTATTGCAATACGCACTATTGCCAATCTTAATCATGTTGGTGGTGAGTATTGCACCGACTTTACGTCTATACCGTAGCTTTGTCTTGGATGAAGTCAATCAGGACTATGTCCGTACTGCACGGGCAAAAGGGGTCGGTGAGGGACGTATCTTAGGTGTACATGTACTGCGTAATGCATCTATTCCGATTATTACCGATGTGATGTCGAGCCTGCCAGCGTTATTGATTGGAGCATTTTTAATTGAGCGATTTTTTGGTATTCCGGGGATTGGGCGAGAAGTCATTATTGCAGTAGAACGAAGCGACTTTCCAGTGATTAAGGCAATCACGGTCTATGTTGCCGCTGCGACCATGATTTTTAACCTGATCGCTGATTTGATTTATAAAGTGGTTGATCCACGCGTACAGTTGAAGTAGGTGGGATGATGCTCGGAATTTTATCGAAAAAAGTAGACGCCCAAGAACAACAGACTTCTCCCGGTTTATGGCGATTGGCGATGCGACGTTTAAAAGCAGATCGTATTGCTATGCTGTCGTTATTGGTGTTGCTGTGTTATTTCATCATATTGGTACTCTCCATGACGGGTGTGATTGCATCAAATTGGAATAAAGAAGTAGCCGTGAGTTATGCGCCACCTACATTTATCGGGGCAGATCAAAACACGCAAGATTCTGCAAAAAAAGCCGCAACTGTAGAGGCCTTACCTGAAAATCCTGTTGATCCTTTAAAAGATGTGATCAAGGAGTTAAATACTGAAATTGCAACAGAACAAGCTTCAGGTGGCGCGATTGACTACTACGGTATTCAAGATCCACTTGCAGAAGATATGAAAGCCATTGATCAGCAATTGGGTGGGCATTTACTTGATCAGCAAAGTGAACTCAAACAAACCTTGCCTTTCGGTGCAGATAAATGGGGACAGGATGTTGTACTCAAAACCATTAAAGGCGCAGAAACCTCAATTATTGTGGGCTTGATCTCGGCGTTATTGGCCGTGGTAATCGGCACATTCTTAGGGGCAATTGCTGGTTACTTTGGTGGTTGGGTGGATGATGTTCTAAACTGGTTTTATAACATTTTTACCTCGATACCTTATCTATTGTTGGTGTTAGCGATTGCCGCTGTATTGCAACAAAAGGGCATTCTTTCCATTGTTTTAATTCTTGGATTAACGGGTTGGACTGGGGTATTTCGTTTAATTCGTGCTGAATATATGAAACATAATTCACGCGAGTATGTACTGGCAGCCAAAGCAATTGGTGTCAGTAATACCCGACGGATGTTCGTGCATATTTTCCCTAATGTAAGCCATATTGCTTTGGTTCAGATGTCTATTTTGGTAGTTGCATTTATTAAGTCTGAAGTGATTTTAAGCTTCTTGGGCTTTGGTGTACCTGTGGGTGTGGTGTCATGGGGCAGTATGTTGAATGAAGCGCAAAGTGAGCTGATTTTAGGTAAATGGTGGCAATTGGTGGCAGCCTCAGTGGCGATGGCCGTGCTTGTGACCGCATTTTCAATGTTTACAGATGCATTGCGTGATGCATTAGACCCTAAACTAAAATAAGGAGCTTAAAGATGTCAGAACAACAAGCGACACCTCCTGTGCTACTCAGTGTTGAAAATCTGAGTGTGAGTTTTAAGGGTGAAAATAAGCAATTTATTGAAACCGTAAAAGGTATTTCATTTCAGATTCCTGCCAATACCACCGTGGCCTTGGTTGGGGAATCTGGCAGTGGCAAATCAGTAACTTCATTGGCAACCATGGGTTTATTACCCAAAGGCCAATCCCGTATTGCTGAAAACAGTAAAATTATTTTTGAAGGCAAAGATTTACTCAGTTTAAGCAGTAAACAAATGCGTGCAATATGTGGTAAAGACATTGCTATGATTTTTCAGGAACCAATGTCGTCACTTAATCCTGTGTTTACAGTGGGTGATCAAATTGCTGAAATTATGCGTATTCATTTAAATATGGGGCGTAAACAAGCACGACAACGCACTTTAGAATTACTCACTGAAGTGGGGATTCCATCCCCTGAAAGCAAGATTGATGCTTACCCCAGTCAACTGTCTGGTGGTCAACAGCAACGGGTCATGATTGCCATGGCAATCGCCTGTGAACCGAAATTACTGATTGCCGATGAACCGACTACTGCATTAGATGTCACCATCCAAAAACAAATATTAGATTTGTTGGAGACTTTACGTAAGCGCCGTCAAATGTCGATGTTGTTTATTACCCATGACTTGGCATTGGTGAGTGAAATTGCCGATGAAGTGATTGTGATGCGTCATGGTGAAATTCGTGAACAAGGTTTAGCAAAAGCTGTTTTAGAACAGCCACAAGATGCCTATACCAAAGCATTATTATTATGCCGTCCGCAACTTTCGTATCGTCCATATCGCTTACCGGTCATTAGTGATTTTATGCAAGCTCAAGACGCACCTGTGACTGAGGTGGTGAGTTTGCCTGAGGTGGATTTTGCGGAGCGTAAGCGCGGCCTTGTTGGCGGTGAAGAAATTATTTTAGAGGTGCGTGATTTAAAAAAATCATTTTTTAGTCGTAAAGGGCTATTTGGCAAAGATGAATTTCAGGCAGTCAAAGGGGCGTCTTTTCAACTGGCGAAAGGTAAGACTTTAGGGCTCGTCGGGGAGTCTGGCTCAGGTAAAACCACCATTGGTTTATTGTTGATGCGTTTACAACAAGCTTCTGGCGGCCAAGCTTTATTTCAAGGTAAAGATATTTTGGCAATGTCTGAAAAAGAGTTTGCCCAGTATCAACGTAAGATTCAGATTATCTTTCAGAATCCTTATGCCTCACTTAATCCGCGTTTTACCGTGGGGCAAATTTTGATGGAACCGATGCAAGTTCATAAAATTGGTGCAAATGATACTGAACGTAAAAAGATGGCTTTAGAATTACTGGAAAGAGTAAGCTTACCTGCACAAGCCTTTGATCGTTATCCGCATGAGTTTTCTGGGGGACAACGTCAACGTATTGCAATAGCACGCTGTTTAACTTTAAAACCTGAAATTTTAATCTGTGATGAATCCGTCTCAGCACTTGATGTATCGGTTCAAGCACAAGTCCTGAACTTACTTCAAGATCTGCAAGATGAATTTGGCTTAAGTTATATTTTTATCTCACATGATTTGTCTGTGGTGAAATATATTTCGGATCAAATTATGGTGATGAACCATGGTGATATTGTTGAAATTGCTAATTCGGATGAGTTGTACCAGTCACCACAGCATGACTATACCAAACGCTTATTGAGTTCAATTCCACAAGGAAGCAGACAGGTGATTTAGATTTTTGCTATGTGAGAGCTGCTGGATTTAGTTGCTGCCAGTCCGTTAAGGATTTTAAATCTTCCTCCTTGCGAAGTTGATACTTCTCACCTTTGAAAAAGGAGGGGGTTTTACTAAAGTTAATTAATTTAGTCTCAGCTAGCTCTCCCTCTTTTTCTAACAGGGAGAGCTACTGTTGTAGTGGCGTAAGGAGTATTTTTATTGATATATAACACGATTAAACTGATGCGTTTTGTTTAGGATAAATATACTTGCGATAGATAGGCATAAGAATAGGCAATAATAAAAAATGAAATAGGCTGGTTGCACAACTGATTAGAATAAAAGTGATTATATCAGGTGGTGAGTAAATCAGTATTATTACACCATAGACTGGAATAACAATCGGTAAGATTGAACAGACTGTATAGCTAAGAAATGGTCTACGAATGGCAGTTTCTGAGCAAAGTAAATAGGCATAGCTCCACATCCATAGGCCATAAATTGAGCATAAAATGACAACCTGAAAAAGTGGGTAACCATAATCCTGTGGTTTCTTTCTAAGAAAATTGATCAGATACTCTGAATAAAACAGCCCTTGATATGCTATCGATATAGACGCAATAAACCAGATAAGAAATAAGGGAATGAGGATCAGGTATTTTTTATTCATCTTGTTATTACCATATTAAGATCATATTGCTTAAAGGGTTTTGCACTGTTTTGTTTACAACACAAGCTGAGGCATAGCCTACAGTAATATATTTAAACCTTAATGCATGATGTAGCGCATAGTTTAAACGAAAAAAAGCCACTATTTAAAAATAGTGGCTTTTGCTCTTTAAGTCTATTTAGAACTTAGAACTTTTTAAAACCTTTTGTCACAACAAACGGTTTTTTCTTTTCAGGTTGTTCACTACGTTCTTGGCGATCTGAACGATCTAGACGCTCATTTGGATTATAGCGGCCTTCTGAACGATTACGGTTTTGTTGATTGCCATAACGGTTTTCTGAACGGTTGCTATTAAAACTATTACCACGGTTGTCAGCACGGTCATTGTTGTAGCTGTTGCCACCAGAACGTGCTTTATTAAAGCGATTTTCAGAGCGTTCATTGCGATTGTCAGTACGATTTTCAGTGCGGTTTTGACCATATTGGTTTGCACTTGGCTGAGCATCACGACGATCATTTTGATGGTTGTGAGCTTCTTCACCTTCGCTATCACGACGTTGTTGACGCAAGAATCCACCACGACGCGCAGCCATAGGTTTGTCTTGCATACGTTCAGTACGACGTTTTGCCATACCAAATAAACCTGTGCCTTGACGTGGTTTAAGTTCAACAGCTTTGGTTAAATTATCGATATCAGTTTTATCAAGTTCCATCCAACGACCTGTACGAAGTTCACGAGGCAAAATCACAGTACCGTAACGAGTACGGAGCAAGCGACTTACTTTTAGACCTTGTGATTCAAAAATACGGCGAACCTCACGGTTACGACCTTCTTTTACAACGACTTGGTACCAGCGATTGATCCCTTCACCACCAATTTCAGAGAAAGATTCAAATTTTGCTGGACCATCATCTAAAACAACGCCATTTGTCATGTTGTTTTTGAGTTGAGGCGTTACTTCACCCATGACTCGAACTGCATATTCACGTTCGATTTCATTTGAGGGATGCATTAAACGATTGGCAAGTTCACCATCATTTGTAAAAAGTAATAAACCTGTTGAGTTGATATCTAGACGACCCACCATCACCCAACGGTCATTGGAAATCGGGGGTAAGTGATCAAACACAGTCGGGCGAGATTCTGGATCATTACGAGAACAGATTTCACCTTCAGGTTTGTAGTAAATCAAGACACGACGACGAATTTCGTCTTCAATTTGGAACTGAACTTTACGACCATCGATGCGAAGCTCATCACCTGGTTCAATACGTTCGCCCACTTGAGCAACCTGCCCATTGACACTTACACGACCAGCGGCAATGACCTCTTCCATATAACGGCGAGAGCCCAAACCCACTCGTGCGAGTACCTTTTGCAATTTTTCACTCATGACAGCATAACCTTAGAAATAATCATCAACAGTGCACCTATTTAAGACTTGGCAGCTTGCGCATCCAAAATCATAAAAGCTTCCTTGGCATCCTGTAGGGGAGGCAATTGATCTAAAGACACTAGACCAAAAGCATTTAAAAATTGTGGCGTTGTCACTAACAACGCGGGTCTACCTGGGAGTTCTCGGTAACCAGATTCTTTAATCCAGTTCCAATCAAACAAAGTCCTGAGTATTTGACTATTATTTGTAACCCCTCGTATTTGCTCAATATCAGCACGGGTTACTGGCTGATGATAAGCGATCACTGCAACTGTTTCTAACAGTGACGGCGATAATCGAGTTGGTCGATCTGGCCAAACTTGCGCAATCACATTGCGGTATTTTGCCCGCACTTGAAAACGATAACCTTGGGCTGTTTCGACAAGTTCGATTGAACGACCATGTTGTAACACAGACAATTGCTGTAAATACTGTTGCAACTGTTGTTTAGAATACTGATTTTGAAATGCTTCTTTTAAGCGAGCAAGCGATACAGGGGCATCACTTGCAAAAATAATCGCTTCAAGTTGCATCAGAACTTCGTGATGTAATTCATCAACATTAAAGGCATTATTTTGATCAATGGTCATGCCGTTGCTCCTTGAATTGCAAGCGGGGCCTCAACACCAGAAGAAATAATTTGGACTTTTTGCTGACGGGTCAGCTCCAAGATTGCCATAAATGTAACCACCATGCCCATTCGACCTTGGTTTGGCTTGAGTAATTCTTGGAAACTGAGAACTTCTCCAGATTCAATCATATATTCGATATAAGCAATGCGTTCTTCAAGTAATACAGGTTCTTGTTCAATCTTATGGGTTATGGGTTCAGGGCGGTTAAAAATGCAATACAAGGCATCTTTTAACATCTCAACGTCATAACCTTCATACACTTTTGGAATATGACCAATCGCAACATGGGTCGCAAAAGTATCTCGGTCTAAAACAGGCATCTGGCCTAAACGTTCAGCTGCTTTTTTAATCCGTAAATAGGTCTCTAAGCGATCGATTAATTCCTGTTTTGGATCTTTTTCAATATGAATGGTTTTTGGTTTTGGCAATAACAAGCGAGATTTTAAATCTGCCAATAATGCTGCCATCACCATATAGTCAGCGGTTAACTCGATATTTAACGATTTCATACCGTCCATATAAGACAAGTATTGTGTTGCAATCGGGGCAATATCTAACTGTAAAAGATCGAAACCATTTTTTTGAATCAGATAAATTAAAAAGTCGAGTGGTCCTTCGAAATGTTCAAGCAGAATTTCGAATGCAGCAGGAGGAATATATAAATCCTCTGGAATTTCTTCTTGCCATTCATCCAATACACGGATGTTGGAAATGGATTCCATAGGATACTGAGTTGCTTGAGTCATTACAGTTTATTAGCCACGCGAATTTTCAAAGGCATGTTTTATTCGTGTTACCACTCAATAGGTACAATAGGAGAGGGTGGTGACGAATTACAAAAAGATATTTGGCTTATTTTAATGGAAAAGTTAAGAGGAATACATTGTTTAATTATAAAAACCATAAAAAAACCTGAAAATAAATAGGGAATATTTCGTTTTGTGATGGTTTAAATCGACTAAGCTACTCATTTTTATTATAAATTTTTATATATTTTCAAGAAAAAATTTATCCATATTTTAATCGCATAATGTGAGGTGGATCAACTTTATATGCTGGGTGGGTTTGAATTGTTAGATTTTTTTACCTTCAATCTATTCTTTGCAAAATGATACTGACTCTATTATTGCATGCTTAAAATTATAATTTTGTCCAAAATATTATGATGTTATTTAGTTGATTTTGGATATAACTGGATGGCGTATAAACATCTCAGCGAAATCGTTTAAGACTATAAATATGAAAAAAATTAGTGATGAATGAGTAAATAATTTTGTTTTCAAATATATGCGGATTTTAAGTTATTAAAATCTTTGAATAGGTGACTTTTACCCAACAGCCTCACAATAAAAAAGTTAAATGATCAATCTAAATAAATACTTTCGATCTTCATTTCTTCTCAATTTCCTAAGCCAAGTAAAAAGCCCAATAGCAACCAACACAATAAGATGCAACACATTGGCAATCAGATCAGTTTGTTTATATACACTTTTAACAGCATTTTTGATTACTCATCTATTGAGTTTTGATCAAACATCCAAGCCTCACAATCCATTTATTCATGTTACTCATTCCTAAACATGAATTTGGTTCACTTTTTTGTGAAATTATATCATTTTTATTCATGTACGGATTGCGGTATAAATTACACCAAGCGCTTCACGATAGACAAGATTATCGTTGATTCTGAATTGAGTGACCAGATACAAGTCAGAAAATACGGGAAATACTATTGGCTGGATAGATCCAAAGATAAATTGGATGGTTCAGAAAGAGCATGAAAAAAATTCAGGTTTATTTCAGAAATTAGGGTATCAGATCATCATGAGTAAAGATTTTACATTTACGATTAAGAGCATTAGTTTCGACGAAAACTATCATCCCTCTAATAATACGCGTATCACAACCAACTTTGCCAATTTAGCAAGAGGTGAGAGTCGCCATGACAATTTGCGCAATACCCTAACGATGATTGACAATCGTTTTAATGCATTAGCGCATTGGGATAATCCTGAAGCAGATCGTTATTCTGTTGAGCTAGAAATCATTTCAGTTGATATTGATATCGAAGGCAACGGTGAGACGTTTCCTACGATTGAAATATTGAAAACCAATATTGTTGATCACAAAAATAATCAACGTATTGAAGGTATTGTGGGCAACAATTTTTCTTCTTATGTGCGTGATTATGATTTTAGTGTATTGCTGTTAGAACATAATAAAAATAAAGATCAATTTAGCCTGCCAGAAAACTATGGTGAGCTTCATGGGAAGATTTTCAACGCATTTGTAAATTCAAATGCGTATAAAGAAAACTTTAAAAAATCACCTGTGATTTGTCTTAGTGTTTCAAGTAGCAAGGTGTATCACCGTACTGCAAATGTGCATCCAGTATTGGGTGTGGAATATCTACAAGATGAATACTCATTAACAGATGAATACTTCGGAAAAATGGGTTTGCAGGTTCGCTATTTTATGCCGCCAAATAGTGTTGCGCCTTTGGCATTTTACTTCCGCGGTGATTTGCTGAGTGATTACACTAACCTTGAGTTGATCGGTACCATCAGCACCATGGAAACCTTCCAAAAGATTTACCGACCTGAGATTTACAATGCAAATTCTGTGGCAGGTAAATCTTACCAACCAAGTTTAAAACATCAGGATTATTCACTTACTCGTATTGTGTATGACCGAGAAGAGCGTGGTCAGTTGGCGATTAAGCAAGGCAAATTTACTGAAGAGCAGTTCATCAAGCCATACAAACATATCCTTGAGCAGTGGTCTGCAAATTACGTTGCTTAATTTACCTAGATAGACAAGATTATTGATTATGAAAATATTATTACCGACTTCAACTGCTGGCAGCCTACCAAAACCTTCTTGGCTTGCTGAGCCTGAAAAACTTTGGTCACCTTGGAAATTACAAGATGAGCAATTAATTGAAGGCAAACAAGATGCTTTACGCTTGTCATTGCAAGAGCAACAACACGCTGGGATCGATATTGTCAGTGATGGTGAACAAACGCGCCAACACTTTGTCACCACGTTTATTGAACATCTGAATGGTGTTGATTTTGAGAAACGTGAGACTGTACGCATTCGTAATCGCTATGATGCAAGCGTACCAACTGTTGTCGGTGCGGTGTCTCGTCAAAAGCCTGTTTTTGTTGATGATGCCAAGTTTTTACGTCAACAAACCAATCAGCCGATTAAATGGGCGTTGCCTGGTCCAATGACGATGATTGATACGCTGTATGATGCGCATTATAAAAGCCGTGAAAAACTTGCTTGGGAATTTGCCAAAATCCTCAATGAAGAAGCCAAAGAGTTAGAAGCTGCGGGTGTGGATATTATCCAATTTGATGAACCTGCATTTAATGTGTTTTTTGATGAAGTCAACGACTGGGGTGTTGCGACTTTAGAAAGAGCGCTTGAAGGGCTTAAATGTGAAACTGCGGTGCATATTTGCTATGGCTATGGCATCAAAGCCAATACAGATTGGAAAAAGACTTTAGGTTCAGAATGGCGTCAATATGAAGAAGCATTCCCTAAACTTCAACAATCTAAAATTGATATCGTTTCTTTAGAATGCCAAAACTCTCGCGTGCCAATGGATCTGATCGAATTGATCCGTGGTAAGAAAGTAATGGTTGGTGCTATTGATGTGGCAACCAATACCATTGAAACAGCAGATGAAGTTGCCAACACATTACGAAAAGCACTTCAGTTTGTAGATGCAGATAAGCTTTATCCATCGACTAACTGTGGTATGGCTCCTTTATCTCGTGAAGTTGCAAGAGGCAAACTCAATGCTTTAAGTGCTGGCGCAGAAATCGTTCGTAAAGAACTTAGCCGCTAGTATTCAACGATATTGTGGTGTAAAAAGGGTGACCTGTTTGGGTGAATGGATATCCAAGACTCAACGGGAAACCCTAATCACAATTTAGAGAACATCAGTTCTACTGAGAAACTCATCCAGATGCAGTGCCTACATGACGGAATAGCAGGGTAATGCTAAATCTAAAAAAGTACGGTTCAATTTAGGAACAATGAAATGATTGAAGCAATAGACTTTAGAAATGCAATGTCTTTGTTGACCAGTGCAGTCAGTGTCATTACCACGACAGGTTTGTCTGGTCGTTACGGATTTACTGCGTCTGCCGTATGTAGTGTGACGGATTCACCTCCGACTTTATTGGTTTGTATGAATAAAGCGGCAAGTTCTCATGCACATTTTGTTGAAAATAAAATTTTAACTGTAAATGTTTTAAGCGCACATCATCAGCATATTTCTAAAGCGTTTTCGTCTAAATTAAGCCCAGAAGAACGATTTAAACATGGCGTTTGGACGGAATTAGAAACTGGCGCACCGGTTTTAGATGATGCTTTGGTGAATTTTGATTGTGAGATTGAGCAAATTCAAGAAGTTGGAACACATACGATTTTTATTTGTCGTATCGTGGCGATTCAACAAAGTGAACATGATCAAAGCTTGGTTTATTTTAATCGTTCTTATCATCATGTTGGGCAGACTGAAGTTGCTTAAAGCCAGTTTGGTTTTTGGTTTACGCCTTATGCCATGGCTAAAAATAATAAGGCGTGTTGATCGGTTGAATTGATCAAATACGCTGGTTTAATATAATCATAATCAATTATTTAATTGATTGAAAAATAATAATAATTTTAATGTTTTGCACAAAATCCGACATTGACACCCGAAAATTCTCCGATTATTCTTTGCTGGCTGGCCTACATTGCCAGTCGGTTTTGACAGACCGTTTTTCGACTGCATCAGAATTATTCCATCTGAGGGATAGTTTTGCATGTAAACTTCTCGTCCCCTCTCGTTGCGGTAGGGCGGGAGAGGGACACCTTCGGGTGTGCTGGGGTCGAACCAGTCTGTCAACCTTCTTTCGTTCTGCCACCATAATTTTTATACATTGGCAGAATTTTGAATTGTTCAGGAGTTGGCCATGTATTTTATTCGTACACCTTCAGATTAGTGTTTAGCACGGTTTAACAGCCTTTGGGCTTTTAGGCATTGGCTGGTTATACCTAAAAAAATATCAACAATAAAACTTGAGATACACTCTGGTTACCTTTTGAAGCCTTTGATGCTTCTTTGCTTATAACAAGATCGAGAGTGGTTTTATCTCATTAAAACAAAAAATATTTATAGGGAAGATATATGTCAAATTTAGATATTTCATTTCGAGCTTTAAGGGTACTCGACACCTCCCGAAGACTCTTTAACCTATACGGTTTTCATCATGTTGGGGTAAACCGTATTATTGAGTCTGCCAGAATTCCCAAAGCCACGTTTTATAAATACTTTTATTCTAAAGAACGTTTGATTGAAATGAGTTTAACCTTTCAAAAAGATGCACTGAAAGAAGAAGTATTTACGATGATCTATAGACAGAAAGACTTTACTGTTTATGAAAAGCTTAAGCATATTTTCTTTTTACATGCCAATCTGGAAGGGTTTTATCATCTACCGTTTAAGGCTATTTTTGAAATTGAAAAGCACTATCCCAATGCTTATCAAATCGTAGTTGAATACCGAAGCTGGTTGATTGATGAAATTTATAAACTGCTTTTAACCAGCAATGTGAATGCCTCAAAACAAGATGCACATATGTTCTTGTTTGTGATTGATGGGGCAATGGTTCAGCTTCAAGGTGAAAATAGTGTGGATGATCGGGAGAGGTTGGTGGGGTGTTTTTTGGATGGGTTGGGGTAAGGTTGTTTGGGGGGAGATATATCGTTGTTTATGGTTGATAGGGGGTATTTTGGAAGCTCAATTGAGCTTTTATCATTATTTTATTTGAGGCTATACCAAGAAAATTAAATGATTTAAATTCTAGTATTGCTCGGCTTTATTTTTAATAAAATTGTGGTATCAAGACTTTGAACTCCGCGAGTCAAAAATGTGACTCAGGTTGAGTTTGCAAGACGTTTGAATAAACCATAATTCTTATGTGTTCAAAGTTGAAATTTTGGAAAGACGACTTGATGTTATTGAGGTGATAGATTGATTAAAAGTTCTTAGCGAAGAAATATCAGTCTTTCTGTGTTGACTCTTTTAAATTATTATAAAAGGTTAGATTCTTAATTTTTATTTCCCTGCTGTAGGCGACAAATTATGTCGAATACTTTTATTAATCTATAGACTCTATATAGATACTTGATATTATTGTAATAGGTTAACTTTTTCTCAATTTTGGAAGAATTATGATAGATATAAAAAATTTTTGTATGCATACAATTGACATAGAGAATGAAGTTTTTTAAGAAAAAGTTTTACTTCTGAAAAAAAAGATTTTAGTTCGTATTTAAATACATTGATTGAAGAAATATTGCGTAATGAAAAAGGCAGAGCTTATAGTTTTCTTAGTGATACTGAAGAGGTTTTTTCTTGTATAAATGAAATCTTAAAGGGGGGAGACTGGGAACATTTTTCAGAAAAAATTGCTGATAAATTAAATCGTTGTGAATTGGATAAACAGAAAAAGGTTTCAGGAATTGCTACATTAAAAAGAGGGAATTTCATTCAAGTTATAGGGAAAAAAGGGGATAGAATTGTATGCGTTTTAACTAAAGTTGAAAATGACCCATATATTAATGAAGATAGTCTTGATTTATCTTCTGGATTACCAATTAAGAAAAATAGAGTGCAAAAATCTTGTTATATTGAGTTTGATGAAAACTTGTTAATTGTAGAAATGATTTTATCAGATAGTATTCCTAAAATTTCAGAATATTGGTATTCTTCTTTTTTAGCTTCGGCACCAGTTACAGAGTCTCAAGAAAATACAAAGAAAGCGTATCTAGCAATTGATGATCTATTGAAAAGAAAAATTAAAAAAACTTCAGATACAGATTATTGGTATTTAAGAAATGATCTAAATTCTTATTTTGCAAATAAAGATGCTTTTGTATTTGATGAAGTTATTGAAATATTTAATTCTTATAAAGCTGAAAGTAAGGAAACAAGTGATACCTTGCCAAGCTTTATTGAAGAGCTCAAAGAATTACCTAAAAAGAAAAAATTTGATACTCAATTTGACTTAGATACAAAAGATATCTCAACTAGGCTTAGACGTAAGATAATATTGGATTCCAACATTGAGTTAAGACTTACAGGTGGTATTGAAGACATCAAAAAGAAAATTAAACCAGGTAAAGATGAAGAAGGAGAGTTCATAAAAATATATTCCAAAGAAGGTTATAATGCTTTTAAAAACGAGTAATTAAAATGAATTTTATAGAAAAAATAATTTCAGAAAACTTCAGTGATTTTGATAAATTAGATGCATCTGAAAATTTTATTACTTATAAATCCAATTTTAAAATCAATGAACCTCTAATTGATGAAGAACTTTTTAAGAATGCTTTAATTAAAATTCATAAAATTTTATATAAGGAGTTTTATAAGAAATTTAATTACGCTAAACTAATTTGTAAAATTGGACTTAATAATCCAATTTCAATATCATTAAATGATTCTGTGTTATCTGCTCTAAATATAACAGAAATTAAAGATAGTTTTTTTAGTTTTGATAATTCAACTGATGATATTGAATTTGAATTTGATATATCAAAAGAAAAAGCTAAAACTAATTATATTCTATCTCTTGATTGTTTCTTTGATTATATAAATTCATTAAATTATGAAGAGGCATTAATTAAGTGGAGTTTTATTTCTTATAATGATAATCCTGTTTCTTTCCTATTTTGGGAAGAATGTAATAATTTTCACTCTAAAACAATAAATTTTTATCATATAAAGGAATCATTCTTAAGTAATAAAGAGTGCTTTGATCGAGAAAAATATATTTCTAAAAGAGATAAAATTTCTTATTTTAAGAACAATAAAGAAATTAATTTATTACCTTTAGATTTTGCTTTTAATGAAAAAATCCCATCTCAATATAAAGATTATTTTGAAAAATTAGAATTGATTTTATTGTCAGCATATTTGGCAGATAGCTCTGAAATTGATGGAGATTTTTTAAGCTATAGATTAAAAGGATACAAGCTAATTTCAGAAAAGGTCAATATTGATGAAATAAGTACGAAATCTTTGGATGAGTTATATAGCATATTTATATGGACTTATAATGATGGTAATTTTATTGATAAAATCGGCTTGGCTCGAAATATTATAACTATTCATTCAAATGATAACTCTATATTTAGTGTGGAGGCAGGAACTTTAAATTCTTTATCTTCAGGTTACGATATCTACTTAAAAGATAATGTGAAACAATATATTGAAATTAAAAATAAGTTGTCAGAATTTATTGTAGCTCAATCAGATAAGTCTATAGAAATTACAAAAAATATGTATGCAGGTCTTAAGCTAACTTTATGGACCTTGATAACATTTTTTATGGTGAATTTCATTTCTAAAATATTTAAACTGGATAATAGTACACTATTTTTTTCTGATCAGGCATTCGCTATTTCAATTGTTTTCATTGTTATTTCTTTTATATATTTACTTATTTCTTGGTTTGAAGTTAATTCAGACATTAACAATATGGAAGAGCGTTTTAACCTAATTGAACAAAGATATAAAGATTTGTTAAATGAAAAAGATTTAGAAAAAGCCTTAAAAAAGGATGCTGTTTTTAATCAACAATCTAAATGGATAAAAGAAAAGAGACGTATGTATACTTTTTTTTGGTGCTTTATTAATTTAATATTTTTTATTACTGCTTGGGCATTTTGGTATCATTTTTAATTGTGTAGAAAGCTAATTAGCAATCAAATTACGAAAAAAAATCCGATATTAAATCGTTTTTTTTTCAATGACAACTGATGTATCGCGTGACGGTAAGCGTCATGCGACACATTGTTTGCATTTCTGGTTTATTAACTTCAATCACTTAGATATTGTTGCGACGCATAATGATATTGATTAGCGACACAACCAATGTCAATTTTTAATTTTCATGTTTAATAAGAAATGATAGAAAATCGTTTCTTTATCTCCTCTCATTCTTGTCTCAATTCCGACCCACATATTTTCTGTAGTCTCAGAAAGTTGTTTCAATGGAGAAATAGTTTGTTGAAATCCAGTATGAGATCTATTATCAATATAATTTATGTATTTACTAACTAACTGATCGAAATGAACAACATTACAATAAGCCATTATAAAGACTTGGTCTAATGACTCTTCATCATAAGAATGAATTTTATCAATATGTCCATCGATTACACCTTTTGTAAGCCCAAATAGACGGAATGCCTCAAAAATAGCTATACGTCTGTTTCTTGAGTCAGTAATAAATCCATCTATTTCTCCTGGTGACAATCCATTTGATGATTGACCCCCCCGTTTTTGATCACGAAAACCTATGCGAGCTTCAGCCATACGTTTATCAAATAAAGAAGTAAACCAATCATTTATTAAATCTTCTTCAGAAATTTGTAGATTTAATGCTTTATCATGAAGTTGTAGATTCTTTTTTCTCAATAGCAATTCACTACAAATCTCAACGAAAATATTTTTTAAAAATTCATGTGGTTGAGTTCTTGGAGAGATGATAGAAACATAGGTGTTGAATTCAGATGAGACGATCTCGGCATAATGTTTAGAGAGTTGAGCTGGAGTCCTTTGATTAGACTCAAATGCGTATTCTATTATTTGAGAGGCGGCCATCTTATTACTTGAATCAAGTAGTTCTTTCATTAAATCATCAATTTTAAGCTCCTTTATGTCTAATTTATTTAATTGACAATACTGATTAAGAAGCTGCTGTGCGATTAATGGCTTATTTCTATTAATTAAGGATTGACAATATAAGTATAAAATATTTTCAAAATTTTGTTGATGAAGACTAAGCTGTGTCCAAAAGTAATCAATATCACCATCATTTTTTAATAGGGCGTACGATTCTAGAATTTTATTAATCCAGTTAATACTTAAATCAGCAGGATGGGTGTTACTGTGCTCTGTTAAGCAAACTTTTAAAATATGATCTAGATTTTCAGATTTTCCTGTTTTATTAGATAAAGATATATTGCTATCTAATAGCAGAAGTAGATGATGAGAACTTTGAGTTTCTTTGTATAAGGCTTCAATAATATCTCTAGATTGTTGTGGATTACTATCAATATAGCTTGCTGCAATCAGATATCTTCTAAATTGCTCACATTCTTTATTATGAGCTATATTTATGTTGGATCTATGATCATTTTCTATAGAAGGAATTTCAATTAGATAAACATGTTCCTGAAATTCTTCAGGATCACTGTTTGATTTTTCCAGTAAATTCAATAATTTCCACTTGTAATTGTAGCTTGACCATTTTTTCTTAATTTCGATTGCGAATTTGTGCTTCGGATTATTAAACCGCGGCTGAGATAAAATTGAATTAACTTCGTTTAAAATTTTTTCTCTAATATCCTTATCAGATGGTCGCCATGCTGATACAAAAGCCTCTTCTAATTTATCTAATGATAGATTTTCATTAATGGGCATTCTATTCTTTATTTCTTCGTGATATAAGTGATTTCTTGAGATTATGATATTGTTCTCAATTAGTGTATATAATTGATTTAAAGGAATTATTTTTAAAGTATCTTCAAAGAAATAATCAAGTTTATTATCGTCAACAATGTTAATATAAATGCAAAATTGTGTCCAAATATCATATGTATATTCTCCAGAATGGTATTTTGTATCCATTATAGGGAGGAAATCTTCATCATTTGTAAAACCCATTAAATTTATAATTTTTATTATTCTTTTTTGAGCCATATCAGACTCTAAGCTTTGGTTAATTTTCATTAGTACTTGTAGGTATTGTCTAATATTTCTAGCAATATCAAAATATTCATTAGACTTCCTTCATAAATCATTTTTCAATCAATTTAATTGTTTATCTTTCACCCAATCTAAATTGTATATGCCAGCAAGTAAATTAAACCGCAGGTTTAATCTTTTACGACGATTTCTATATACACAAGATAAAATCTTAAAACATTTCATCCTTCCAAATACATGCTCTACTTGAATTCGTCTACGACCAATCTCTCTATTTAACTTTTTTAATTCAGAATCTAATTTTTCAGTTTTCTTTGCTTTAGATGGCATGAGGCATCCAAAACCCAATTTTTTTATCCCTAAATACCCCTTATCAACGATAAAAAAGGGCTTAAATTTTAATTTCCTCATACTTTTTTTAAATATTTTAAAATCATGCATGCTTCCATGACTTCCACATACACTCAGTATTTCACCTGTTGTATAGTGCATAGATAGCTGAAATTTAAAGGTATGTCGCTTTTTTTTACCGCTATACCATTTCTTCTGTTTTTTTTGGACGTTGAACTAATATTTCAGTTGCATCAATCACAACAACTTCCCAATCCACTTCATCTCGATTAGGAAGTTGTTTTGGCAAGTTAAATTTTCCAGAACGGATTAAGGTATCTTCAATAACACGTGTGATACGAATTGCACTCGTTTCAGATACACCGTAACTCATACCAAGATGGAAAAATGTTCGATATTCTCTCCAATATTCTATACATAAGAGCAAGCGATCTTCCAACGGTAATTTATGCGGTCGTCCTTTACCAATATGACGAGGTAAATGCTTATTTAGCTCGGCCAACATGAGGTTAAATGTAGCCCAACTAACACCGGTAAGCCTACGAAACTTAACGTCTGATAATTTTTGAATATCTTTGAATTTCATCCAAGGATTATCCCTTGAATTAAATAATTTTGCTGATTAATTTAAGATCAAATAAATTGTACGTTTTTTGATTTATGACGGAAGTCTATTTTTATTTGAATATTTTAGTAAATCTATCCAGTTTTTGTATTCTTTTGAAATGCCTAAGATAAATTGTAAATTATCACTAGAAACAAGTTTTCCCCAATTTAAATCGGATAAAAATTTTGATGGATGAATACTTTGATAAGGTTTTTTAAAAGCATATTCAAAATTTAACTTGTAGTAATTTAAAAGTTTTTCTAAGAATATTTGGTGATTTTCGATAGGTTGCCTATCTATCAACCAAAAACCTAAAGCATACCAATAATTTTTGAAGGTTAAATTATCTTCATCATCTTTTATTGATATAAAGTTTTCAAATGATGAACTAATCTCTAAAATTTGATTGTCGTTTAATTGAGATAAAAATATTTTTAGAATTTTGTATTCATCTTGGTCAGTATAATTTTTATTGTTTAAATGACATCTTTCTCCAAGAAAATTAATTACTTTTAAGAGATGTTTTCCAATACATTCATTTGGAAGACTTGAAAAATATTCATTACAAATTAATTTTTGATAACCACTACTAAAATAATTATTATAAGAATCAGAACTCTGATTGAAATTGTTTTCAAAAAAAGAATTTTGGATTAAATAATAGAAACCTACGTCACAAAATTCAGAATGAGAAATTAACCAAATTAAATAAGCAGTAGGACTATATCTAGGTATTGAAACAAATAGAATTGATCTTAGGATAGGGTGGGTCTTAGCAATTAAAAATAAATCATCAATAATCTGATAAGAATGTAAACTTCGACCATTTATGGTTATATTATCTTCTATAACTCCCCAAATTAGGCTTGTATAAAGATATTCAGGTTCTCTCCAGTGACGAGTAATATTCATATCACGTACGAATTGAAAATTTTCAGTGATATTAATGTTTTGAAGGTTATATTGATGGCTTAAATCGTCTATTGTAGGTTTTGGTAACTCCTGATTTTCTATCTTTTGGCTTCTATTATCAGAATTAATGTCAATACTTACATGTGTTGTAGTTTGCACTGGAGCAACAATTGAATAAAAACAATCTTCATTTACTGATTGTTTCTGAAGAACTTTTATTGGATGAGCTAAAGAAAGGTCATTTTTAATATATTTAATAAGTTCATTACAAAACTCAGAATAAAGACCATCCTCTAAAATATCTTTACTTGGGATGCATGCTCGATCTCCATTTGAACTAATGAAAAGAAGCCACTTTTTGAGAGCCATTTCAGGTTTTGCTATATTTCTTAATTCGCTCCAAAGATAAGTGATAACAAGTTCATTAAAATTTTGATTTCCAGGTGTTAAATATAAATATTCATCTTTGAGCGTAAGTGTAGTAAGAATATTAGTAATATCCATCCTTTTAAACTTTTCCCAAAAAAATAACTCGAGTTTGGCTTTACTACATTTCAATTGGGGCTGAGTATAACCGTTATGCCCCCATCTAATATCATTGAGAAGCTTAAGTGTTTGAACTAGAGGAACAACACTTTCATCAATTTTATTTAGTTGTATAGATTCATTAGCATGAATCTGACACCAATCAGCATAAAATGATAATAGCCCATGTTCTTCAAAAAATTCTAAGGGGATTGATACACCTTTAAATGGCTGATCACCATTTGAATTTGGCCATTCAAGGGTTCCATCAATCACAGCTGCAACATTATTTCTGCTTAAATCAGGTGTCGATAATTCTGAATTTGCTAAAAAGAGCGAAAGTGCTTGAGCATGAATATGATCCTGATATGTATAGGTTGTTTGTAAGCCTTTTGAAGAATAACCATTTAAAAGAGCTTCTAAATGTGGATAATTATCAGAGAATTTGTTCATAAAATAAGTAACTGTTACATTTTTAAAAATAGAACTAAGTAGGTAAAATTTATTTGCTCTTTCGAAGAAGAATATTCAATTTTATGATTTACTAATCATTTTCAATTCAATCTGTAATTTGTGAGTTCGTTTGATCCATTACTGATTCTGAAGGGGATGCAAGCTGTGTATCTAAAGTCGGTATTTCTTGGATTACCTTGTATTTTATTAGTTCTTGTAGAGTATAGATATCAAATACATTTTTAATCGATCTAATTACTATAAAGATGGATGCTAAAATAGATGAAATTACTATAGTGGAGAAAAGTGTTTTATTTTCAATTAATTGATTAATTATTGGTATGTATTTAGAAAAAAGAGAAGTCATAAGTGACGATTCTAAAAAAGTAGGAATCAGCATAATAAAAAATCCTAAAAATATGTTTCTAGCATTTTTCATTTCATCTTCATTCATTTGTTCTTTGCTTATTATTGATTCTACATTTGTTATATTCCCATCTAAATTACGGCTTATTCTCAATAATCTATTTTCTTGCTCAGTCATAAATTTATAATGATGGGAGTGTAGTTGAGCATATGGAAATCTTTTATTGAAATCTCTTAGACTCGTATCTGTGAATCCTGAACCTTTGGTAGCTTTATAAACTAATAGCTCTTTAATTTTCGAATCATATTCTTGTTTTTCCTGTGGATCACTTGTTTGCTCTTTCAAGTCTTTATATAGTTGAATATCTTTTTTTGTTTTTTGGAGGTAGGGCAACACAAGGGCTAATGATTTTTCTAAAATTTCAAAAGCATCTTTTACATTACTCATTAATTTTTCGATCCTTAAATAACTCATACATATGAGTGTTATTGTATGTATCATTAATTTTATAAGGTTATATAGCTAAAATCTCATTAAAAAGATATTTTTTTCTTTGAAATCCTCACTTTTAAATGTTTTTAATATCATAAGGTAACAGATACATCTTTTTTTAGATTGTGAATTTAACGGCTGGCATGATCAAGGTACTGGTGAACTGATTTCATTAGGCTTTGTATAACGATGTTTAGGTCGAATTAATAAGTTATTTTCTTTCAATATATTAAATAGCTTATCTCTTCCAATCTTTAATGCTTGAGCTAATAATTGAGGGGTGATTAACCAATATAATTTGCGCATACCAATACTTGGCATGAGATAACGATAACTCATCACTAAATCAAGAACTTGTTGAGTTTGATGTGCCCTAATTTGAGCTCGTTTTTCAGATTGATAGTAGGCTTGTCTTGAAATCTTAAGCCATTGGCATAAACGAGTGACACTTAATCGTCTTTTGCTTTTCCAATCTTCGAAACGTGCTCGATATACTTTTTTGGAAGTCAGTCCCACATTCTTTGTCTAGATGGTAGATGACATCTTCTACAAATTCAGTCTTCAATTTCTCTTCAGCCAATTGTTTTTCTAATTGACGGATTCTTTGTTGGGAAGTCAGCTGACGTTTAGATGATTTTGGCATGGTCTTTAAAATCCAATCTTGTTGTCCAAACTTACGAAGCCAGACAAGAACTGTTGATCTTCCTTGAATACCATATTTTGCTTGAACTTGCTTGTAAGTAAGTTGCCCTTTTTCAACTTCCTGAATAACCATCATTTTAAAGGCAAAAGAATAATCTCTCTGGGTACGTTTAACTCTTTGGCTTTGTTCATGTTCCATAAAATAAGTCTCCTATGAATAAACTTATTTCAGGACTAAACACCATTAAGTTGAAAAAAGGCTGCGAATTACAGCCTTTTTCATGTTGTCTATGACAACTTATGCGTCGCAAATGTCAACTCATGTGTCGCGTGACGGCGTGACCGTCATGCGACACATCCCATGTCATTATCGAATACATAAATTCAAAAACTTATAAATTCTTGTGACACATAATGGCATTGGAATGCGACACAACCTATGACATTTTACGAGAAAAACGACACATCTATTGTCATTTTATAATACATAGATATTAAAAATAATTCTGACTTTAAGACGCTTTAATGGTTTAGTTTAAGTTCATCATGTGATGGGCAGTGAACAACTTATGATATGAATTTAAACCACTAAAATTGAATAGGTATGATCCTTGTTATAAGTGTAACTTTTGTAGAATAAAATAATGTGAATTTGATCACAATATGTAGATTTATTTATTAGTTGTAATAAAAATGTATTTTTTTTGTTTAAAAGATACTGATATATTAAATTTATCTTAAAAACTTAATATTTATTACAAAAATGCAAATTAATTTTACTATAACTGATGATCAAAAGCATACAGAGACAGGCCCTATTCAGGTGGGGTGGTTTTTAACGGATGATAAGGCTTCAATTCTTTTTAAACCACCATATCGTATGCGATCACAATCCCAACAAAAGC
The DNA here is from genome assembly GCF_022828975.1 of Acinetobacter sp. NyZ410. Taxonomy (NCBI): domain Bacteria; kingdom Pseudomonadati; phylum Pseudomonadota; class Gammaproteobacteria; order Moraxellales; family Moraxellaceae; genus Acinetobacter; species Acinetobacter sp. NyZ410. Next base: position 876,854 of record NZ_CP094620.1, read on the forward strand.
ATGCAAAATCTGCAAGTCGTTGTCCAGCTGTACTTCAACTAGAAAGTCGTTATTTTGTGATCAATTGCCCATTTGATTTTCACTTACGTTTTGAACGAGATAAAACAGGAAAACCAGCATTGGTAAATGTATTGGGTGATGCTTCACCTGTGCGCGCTAACAAATTACGAGAGTTGTTGGCGCTTGTAAATGAAAATGAATGGCGTACGCCTAATGTTCCGATTCTTCAACTAAAACTCCCTTATTGTTTTGTAGCGGATGAGGTGGTGTATATCACCCAGTTAGATGCTTTTGGGCATTACAGAAAACATTCTTTACCTGGGACGATTTTTGGTGGGCGTTTTCCAATTCATATATGGCCTAGACCATTAATGTGGGCTTTTGAGTGGCATGATACTTCTAAAGATTTAATTTTAAAACGGGGTGAGCCTTTGTTTTATTGTCAGTTTGATGGTTTTGATCCATCACGAACAGTGAAATTAGTTCAAGCGGAAAAGACATCTGAATTAATGCAGTATATGGAACAGATTTCAGGGGTGGTGAATTATATGAATCAGACTTTTTCGCTGTTTAGTGAGATGGATAAAGTGAGACCAGAAAAATTAATTACTATGAAATGGGATTAATAATTTATATATTCACACAATTTAAAAAGGCATTCTTATTTTATGGATAATATTAAACATTTTTTATTTTTATTTTTATTTATTATTATTTTGGTAAAACTAGTAGTATTGCCAGTTAATGAATTTTTTATTTTACCAAATTATCTTGAATATAAGGCTAAAAATATTAAAAATATTAAAAAAGGATATGCTTGCTATAAGGGTAAATATAAAACTAGAAGTGGTAATTATGTTTATGAGTATGTTGTAGATAATACAGGTATGACAAGTTTTTCAGGCCTAAAAGTTAGATTCCCATTTTTATATAAGAGAGGAGAGTTTTTTAAAAAAATAGAAAATAATAGTCAAAAATGTATTGATGTAAATTATGTTGAAATAAATTATTTTTTTATCAAAAAAAAATATATTTATGATTTTATTTAAAAATATAAAGGTGAGATATGAGTAGAATTGGTAGTTTTTTAAACAATAGAGAGAAAATGTTTGAAGCTAATAATGCTGGTGGAGATTTATCTTCAACAATAAGTGCAATAAATAATATTTACTCTGAACTTAATAATGCGAATTCTGGTAATAATAGAGAGGCTTTTAGGTCTTTTTTGTTATTAGTTCAAGATGTTATTGATTTATTTCCGAATAGTAATAATTTAAATATAGCTAATAATTTAGTTAGGGTTGTAACACTTTCAGATAGATTGGCTTTAAATGTTAATGATTATATTGATACGGTTACAATAGGGTCATCTAAATATAACAATGGATTTGTAAAAAAAACATTAGTTTTGGATATATTTTCGGATGCGACGGCTATATTTTCAGAGTTATCGAAATTTACTAGAGCGAGTCCTTTAGGTGTTGTAGTTAATGTGTTTTCAATGCTTTTTGCAGCTATAAGCAATGGAATGAATTTAGCACCTGAATGGAATGATAAACAATTAATACATAAAGATGAAATTTTAAAACTATTTTTAGATGGGGTTAGTTTTGTTTTAGATAGTTCTGTAGAATTACTTCAACCGATAATATCAACTGTTGAAAACTATATACCAGATGGATTAAACCCCTGGGCTGGAGATGTTGTTGTTTTAATAGATGATAAAACTGGTGGTAATGATATAAAAGGAATTTACAATAGAAAATATACAATTTTTGGAAATGACGGTAATGATATCTTAATAGGTAATAAGTTAAATGATTATCTTGATGGTGGAGCTGATAATGATTTTCTTTATGGAGGTGAGGGAAATGATGTATTAATAGGTGGCTCTGGTAGTGATGAACTTTATGGCGGTGCTGGGGATGATGTCCTAGTTGTCAGTGAAATCGATACTAGTTTAACTAGTGCTGAAAATGCAGCTAAATTAGATCAAGTTGGCAATAAAGCATATGGTGGAAGTGGTAGCGATAACATTTATGGGGGAAATGGCTCAGATGAACTTTATGCTGGTGATAAAGACAATGACCCTAATGATGCAGGGACTATAAACAAATTATATGGTGGTGGAGGTGATGATTACTTATATGGTGGTGCAGGTAATGATTATCTTTATGGGGGATTAGGATCAGATCGGCTGAGTGGAGGAGATGGTAATGATTCACTTTATTTAGCCAGTGATAGTGATCCAGCTAAAATTGCATTAGATATCAGTAAAAATTATGCAGAAGGAGGAGCCGGTAATGACACCATTCATGGTAGTGATGGGGATGATTCAATTTTTACATCCGATATTAATGATGATGCCATTGATAAAGGCACAATAAACTATGCTTGGGGATATAAAGGAGAAGACTATATCCGTGGTGGGGATGGTAAAGATTTTCTCTATGGTGGGGATGATGTAGATACACTATTAGGTGGAAATGGAGATGATAAGCTTTATGGCGGGAAAAATGGAGATACTTTATATGGTGGTGAAGGTAATGATGAGCTATATGCTGGTAGACAAAAAGATGATCCTTTAGATACTGAAGATAACTATTTATACGGTGGTAAAGGGGACGATATACTTTATGGAGGTAAAGGTAATGATACTTTAAAAGGTGGTGAGGGATTTGATACTTATAAGGCTTATTATAAAACTTTAGTTAATGATGAGGATGGAAAAGGAATACTTTATTATAATAATAAAAATTTATTGGGCGCAGAAATGCGTTATAAATCTGATAGCTTATCGCCTCCTCCAGCTCTTGATTTCATTTCGAAAGGTTATGATATAAATGATAAATCAACTGGTGGTGGAAGACTATCCGTAATATCTAGTGGGAAAGACTGGGTAAGATACATTGTTTTAGGTGATATCAATTTTAAATATAAAGAACTAACTACAGAAGCTTTAGATACAAGAAGTAAGGATGATACAGATTTAGGTGTAAGATTTTATGTAACTGTTTATAAAGATGGATCAGAACCACCACCTCCAGAATATCCAAAACCTAAACCTCCATTAGCTCCACCTCCTATTCCTCCTACAAAATACGATCCATTAGTATTAGATTTAAATCATGATGGAAAAATTAGTACCACTCCACTTGGGACTGATGTTTATTTTGACATGGATGGAAATAGTTTCGCTGAAAAAACATCTTGGGTTCAAGCAACAGATGGTTTTGTTGTTCTAGACTTAAATGAAAATGGTAAAATTGATAATGGAAAAGAATTATTTGGAACAGATACGATTTTACCTGATGGCAGTAAAGCAAGTGATGGTTTCAAAGCATTAGAACAATATGATTCAAACAAAGATGGTCTAATTAATGGTAGTGATTTAATTTTTCAGAAATTAAAGATATGGAAAGATATTAATCAAGATGGAATTTCACAAAGTAATGAATTATTTACATTATCTAGTTTAGGTATAACTTCAATTTCATTAAGTAATCAATTAATTAATTCATTAGATGAAAATAATGTTATTCACACAAATAAAGGAAGTTTTACACAGACAGTAGTTGAAAATGGTATTACTCAAATAAAAAGTGGTTTAGCTGAAACTTTACTTTTTGAGGTAAATACTTCAGAAACAGTTTGGCAAAACCCAAATGAAACAGTTGAAAGTATTGATACAGATATTTCAGAGCTTCCTGATTTTCCTGGTTATGGTTCTGCTACATCGTTACACGATGCAATGCAATTAGATTTGACAGGAAAACTTAAAGAACTTGTTAGTGCATTTAGCGAGACACCTTCTGATCAGCAAGTATTATTAACTCATCAAATTTTGTATTTTTGGACAAATAAAAAACTTTCAACGGCAACTGAAGTAAAAAATATTTCGAGTATTGAAAAATTTGAAATAGTTAAAGTGATTTATGGTAAAGAGCTTGAATGGAAAAATTGGAATCCAGGAAATGTTAATGATTTAGATGGTTATTTCCAAAAAATATTATCTAGTGCTTATGTCCAGTTATTAAGTCAAACAGTTAAACAGGACTGGATTGATTTAGTCGCATTTCAAGAAGAAAGATTATATGAATCATATGATCCTTTTCCACCTTTGATTCAACCACCAGTTGGTGGGTCTGGTTCGTCAAGTGGAAGCGTCTATATACCTAATAAAATATACGCAACTACATGGGATAGCCTAAAGCCTAATAAATATGTTGAAAATGTTCTAAATCCTACACAGGTTAGGGAAGTGAGTTGGACTCTAGTTAATACGACTTGGCATGGTGACTTTAGTTTAGCAATTAAAGGGTTGATGAATTTATTCTTTATGGATTATGAGGTTGGTAAAATTGAAATTGAACAATTTCAATTTATTGTACAAGGTTTAGATCCTAATTCACCAGTATTGTATAAGGAACTAATAGAACAGTTTACTTTAAGTGCCCAATCTATTTTAGATGAGAATATACGAGATTTATTATTGGAATCTGTGTTTGTATTAGATGATTCAATCACTGGTACTAATGGTAATGATAAAATTAAGTCATGGGCTGGCGATGATAATATAAATAGTTTGGGGGGGGATGATATTATTTATGCTGGAATGGGTGATGATATTGTTAATGCAGGAGATGGTGAAGATATTGTTTATGGAGGGGATGATAATGATAGATTATCAGGTGAAAATGGTAATGACCTTTTAAATGGAGATTTAGGGAATGACACTTTATATGGTGGTGAAGGAAATGACACTCTTATCGGAGGAGTTGGAAATGATTATTTAGATGGTGGATCAGGTAATGATACATATATCTTTAGCCTGGGTGATGGTGTAGATACTATTCGTAGTTATGATAATACCAGTAATAAATTAGACCAAGTTACATTTAATGAAGGTATTGCACCTGAAAGTGTAAGCTTAAAACGTGTTGGCAATGATTTAATCATTAAATATTCTGAAAGTGATCAAATCAAAGTCGAAGGTTATTTTGATGCAAATGGTCCTACAGCATATCGTATAGATCAAATAGTTTTTTCAAATGGAACTAATTGGAATGTAGATTACATTAAAAATCAAGTTTTAGTTCCAAGTGATTCTGTAGATATAATTCAGGGCTATAGTAGCAATGATCAGCTCTTCGGATTAGCTGGTAATGACCAACTATATGGAAATGCTGGTAATGATACTTTAATAGGTGGAACGGGTAATGACTATTTAGATGGTGGATCAGGTAATGATACATATATCTTTAGTCTGGGTGATGGTGTAGATACTATTCGTAGTTATGATAATACCAGTAATAAATTAGACCAAGTTACATTTAATGAAGGTATTGCACCTGAAAGTGTAAGCTTAAAACGTGTTGGCAATGATTTAATCATTAAATATTCTGAAAGTGATCAAATCAAAGTCGAAGGTTATTTTGATGCAAATGGTCCTACAGCATATCGTATAGATCAAATAGTTTTTTCAAATGGAACTAATTGGAATGTAGATTACATTAAAAATCAAGTTTTAGTTCCAAGTGATTCTGTAGATATAATTCATGGCTATAGTAGCAATGATCAGCTCTCTGGATTAGCTGGGAATGACCAACTATATGGAAATGCTGGTAATGATACTTTAATAGGTGGAATGGGTAATGACTATTTAGATGGTGGATCAGGTAATGATACATATATCTTTAGTCTGGGTGATGGTGTAGATACTATTCGTAGTTATGATAATACCAGTAATAAATTAGACCAAGTTACATTTAATGAAGGTATTGCACCTGAAAGTGTAAGCTTAAAACGTGTTGGCAATGATTTAATCATTAAATATTCTGAAAGTGATCAAATCAAAGTCGAAGGTTATTTTGATGCAAATGGTCCTACAGCATATCGTATAGATCAAATAGTTTTTTCAAATGGAACTAATTGGAATGTAGATTACATTAAAAATCAAGTTTTAGTTCCAAGTGATTCTGTAGATATAATTCAGGGCTATAGTAGCAATGATCAGCTCTCTGGATTAGCTGGGAATGACCAACTATATGGAAATGCTGGTAATGATACTTTAATAGGTGGAACGGGTAATGACTATTTAGATGGTGGATCAGGTAATGATACATATATCTTTAGTCTGGGTGATGGTGTAGATACTATTCGTAGTTATGATAATACCAGTAATAAATTAGACCAAGTTACATTTAATGAAGGTATTGCACCTGAAAGTGTAAGCTTAAAACGTGTTGGCAATGATTTAATCATTAAATATTCTGAAAGTGATCAAATCAAAGTCGAAGGTTATTTTGATGCAAATGGTCCTACAGCATATCGTATAGATCAAATAGTTTTTTCAAATGGATCAATTTGGGATATTGATGTAATTAAAGATAAAGTTCTTGGCGCGACAGAAGATAACGATGTCATTCAGGGCTATAGCAGCAATGATCAGCTCTCTGGATTAGCGGGCGATGATCAAATATATGGTAATGCTGGAAATGATACTTTAATTGGTGGAATTGGAAATGATTATTTAGAAGGTGGATCAGGAAATGACACCTATATCTTTGCCCCTAATTTTGGTCATGACATTATCTATAATTATGATAATTCATCAAATCGCCAAGATGTCATTCAATTTACAGATGGCTTAGTTCAAAGTAATTTCACCTACCGTCGAGAGAGTGATAATCTCATTATAAAAACACTTGATGGTCAGAATAGTATTACTGTTCGTTATTACTTTAGTAATGATGCAGCAGGAAATTATCAGATTGATTTAATTAAATTCTCAGACAATACAGTTTTAAATGTAGAAGCTATTAAAGCTCTAGTGCTCATAGGCACAGATGCTTCAGAAATATTACAAGCTTATGCTACAGGTAGTGAAATATCAGCAGGTGCAGGTGATGACATCTTGTATGGTAAATTCGGAAACGATACTTTCTATGGAGGGGATGGTCAGGATAAATTGTATGGCGATGCAGGAAATGACTACTTAGAAGGTGGGGCAGATGCTGATGAAATTTATGGTGGATCAGGTGATGATCAGCTTAAAGGTGGAATTGGAAATGATTATTTAGAAGGTGGATCAGGAAATGACACCTATATCTTTGCCCCTAATTTTGGTCATGACATTATCTATAATTATGATAATTCATCAAATCGCCAAGATGTCATTCAATTTACAGATGGCTTAGTTCAAAGCAATTTCACCTACCGTCGAGAGAGTGATGATCTCATTATAAAAACACTTGATGGTCAGAATAGTATTACTGTTCGTTATTACTTTAGTAATGATGCAGCAGGAAATTATCAGATTGATTTAATTAAATTCTCAGACAATACAGTTTTAAATGTAGAAGCTATAAAAGCTTTGGTACTTATAGGTACAGATGCTTCAGAAATATTACAAGCCTATAAGACAGGTAGTGAAATATCAGCAGGTGCAGGTGATGACATCTTGTATGGTAAATTCGGAAACGATACTTTCTATGGAGGGGATGGTCAGGATAAATTGTATGGCGATGCAGGAAATGACTACTTAGAAGGTGGGGCAGATGCTGATGAAATTTATGGTGGATCAGGTGATGATCAGCTTAAAGGTGGAATTGGAAATGATTATTTAGAAGGTGGATCAGGAAATGACACCTATATCTTTGCCCCTAATTTTGGTCATGACATTATCTATAATTATGATAATTCATCAAATCGCCAAGATGTCATTCAATTTACAGATGGTTTAGTTCAAAGCAATTTCACCTACCGTCGAGAGAGTGATGATCTCATTATAAAAACACTTGATGGTCAGAATAGTATTACTGTTCGTTATTACTTTAGTAATGATGCAGCAGGAAATTATCAGATTGATTCAATTAAATTCTCAGACAATACAGTTTTAAATGTAGAAGCTATAAAAGCTTTGGTACTTATAGGTACAGATGCTTCAGAAATATTACAAGCCTATGAGACAGGTAGTGAAATATCAGCAGGTGCAGGTGATGACATCTTGTATGGTAAATTCGGAAACGATACTTTCTATGGAGGGGATGGTCAGGATAAATTGTATGGCGATGCAGGAAATGACTACTTAGAAGGTGGGGCAGATGCTGATGAAATTTACGGTGGATCAGGTGATGATCAGCTTAAAGGTGGTTCAGGCACAGATCGACTAGAAGGTGGTGATGGTAATGATCAACTCTATGGCGGTTTAGATAATGATGAATTATTTGGTGGAAATGGAAATGATATTCTGAATGGTGGGGAAGGAAACGACAATTTAGAGGGTGGTTTTGGTAATGATACTTATATTTTTGCCCCTAATTTTGGTCATGACATCATTTTAAATTATGATTATTTAGAAAATCGCCAAGATATTATTCAATTTACCAATGGTTTAGTTCAAAGTAATTTCACCTATCGTCGAGAAAGTGATGATCTCATCATAAAAACACTTGATGGTCAGAATAGTATTACTGTTCAAAATTATTTTATTAATGATGCGGCAGGTAATTATAAAATTGATTTAATTAAGTTCTCAGACAATACAGTTTTAAATGTAGAAGCTATAAAAGCTTTGGTACTTATAGGTACAGATGCTTCAGAAATATTACAAGCCTATGAGACAGGTAGTGAAATATCAGCAGGTGCAGGTGATGACATCTTGTATGGTAAATTCGGAAACGATACTTTCTATGGAGGGGATGGTCAGGATAAATTGTATGGCGATGCAGGAAATGACTACTTAGAAGGTGGGGCAGATGCTGATGAAATTTACGGTGGATCAGGTGATGATCAGCTTAAAGGTGGTTCAGGCACAGATCGACTAGAAGGTGGTGATGGTAATGATCAACTCTATGGCGGTTTAGATAATGATGAATTATTTGGTGGAAATGGAAATGATACCCTCAATGGTGGTGAAGGAGATGACACTCTTATTGGTGGAATTGGTGATGATATCCTAAATGGTGATCAAGGTGATGATTTACTCAGTGGAGGTGCTGGGAATGATATTTACCGTTTTAATCTAGGATGGGGAAATGATCAAATCCAAAATGAATATAAAAATAATAATGAAGTCGATATAGTTGAATTCATTGGTATAAACCCAATGGATTTGGTGATTCGAAAAGTTGGTCAAGATATGGTGATCACTCACCGAACAACTGGTGATCAGCTGATTATTCAATCTCAATTTGAGCAATATGGTTATAACAAGCCAATACAATTTATTCATTTCGATGATGGAACAAAATGGAATCTAGATGATCTAAATGTGCAGGCGGTGAAAGGTACTGAGTTAGACGATGTTATTGAAGGGACTACCGATCATGATGTTATTCATGCTGGTGAAGGTAATGATATTGTAAATGGTAGCCAAGTATGGAGTGAAAACCCTGAATTACAATATTTTGTTTATGGTGAAGCAGGTAATGACATCATTAACGGTTCTGGTTATTTAGACGGCGGTATTGGTGATGATGAAATCACAGGCCGAGGACATTTACTCGGTGGTGATGGAAATGACGTCATTACAGGTAATGGAATACTGGAAGGGCAAAATGGAGATGATATTCTTTCTGGTCAAGGACGCTTATTTGGTGGTAATGGAGATGATCAACTTACATTGACAGAACTAGGTAATGATGCTGGTTACCTTTCAGGTGGTGATGGAAACGACACATTGACAGTCGATGTAAATCGGAGGGTTTTTGTGGATGATTATAATCGCAGTGAGTTCGTTCAAGATGCTGATGGCTACCATATTCAAATCGATGATGAACTAACAGAAGCACAACGCGCTGTTTATATTGAAGGTGGAAAAGGTAATGATATCATCAATGGATCATTTGGTGATGAAGTCTATCTATTTAATCTGGGTGATGGCCAAGATACGATTATCGAACGCCAAGCTGGACAAAATTATAATAATGTCGCTGTATCTTTTGATGTGCTGAGATTTGGTTCAGATATTAACGCTACGAATATTAGCTTACATCGTCATGGTGCAGATTTAGTTATAAAGCACAGCAATAATTTGGATCAGGTTACTATTCAAAATTATTTCAATGGTGGTCACTATAAAATTAATGAAATACAGTTTGCTGACCAAACTGTCTGGAATAATAGTTATATTGAAAATCATGTTACTTATCATGGAACTGCAGGAACAGATGAAGTTTGGGGGTATCGAGATAGTAATGAAATCTTTGAAATGGATGCTGGCGATGACAAAGTATACGCTGGTGCTGGTAACGACATTATCTATGGTCGAGTAGGCAACGATACTCTGTGGGGGCAAGCAGGGAATGACACTCTTTATGGTGGCGCAGGTGCTGACTATTTAGAAGGGAATGAAGGGGATGACACACTCTTCGGAGATGAGGACAATGATACCCTTTATGGTGGTGACGGAAATGATACCCTCTATGGTGGTCAAGGAAATGACATCTTAAGAGGTGGTAATGGTTTAGATACATTAGATGGCGGTGCAGGTGATGATAAATATTATTATTATCTCACAGATGGTGCTGATATCATTAACCAAACAGGTGGTGGTACAGATGTATTATGGTTGATGGATAATGGTATCACTCGTGATCGCATTAGTTTTAGTAAAATTGGCAATGATCTAGTTGTTACAATTGACCAAAATGCCAATCAAACCGTTCGGATTGTTGACCATTTCTTAGGTGGAGAGAAAGCAATTTCCTCAGTTCAAGCCAATGGGCAATCACCAATCACAGCCAAAGACATAGATGGAATTATTAAAGCACAAGCTTATGGTGGTTTATACGATACAGTTCTTGAAGGCACAAGTGCTTCAGAAACAATCAATGGAACGTCAGGCAAAGATTTAATTCAAGGATTAGATGGCAATGACACCATTTGGGCACAAGCTGGAAATGATCGATTGGAAGGTGGTGCTGGTAATGACTATCTTGATGGTGGTGCAGGTGATGATTCTATTTATGGTGGAATTGGAAATGACACACTCATCGGTGGTGCTGGAGCAGATATATTAGATGGTGGTGCAGGTGATGATAAATATTATTATTATCTCACAGATGGCGTTGATACGATTGACCAGACTGGTGGTGGTACAGATGTGATTTGGTTGATGGATCAAGGTATTACAGAAGATCGCATTAAATTCACAAAAGAAAATAATGACCTACTGATTACAATTGATAATAATGCAAACCAATCGATTCGAGTGAAAGATCATTTCTTAGGTGGTGAAAAAGCAATTTCATCAGTACAACCAAATGGTGGATACACAATTACTGCTGCGCAAATCGCCACAAAAGTAAACGGTTCTGGAAGTGGTACAGAAATGCCGAATCCTGCTGGAGACACGACATATAACTATAGCAGTGGTGCATTAACCATTACTGAAGTTTCTGGTACAGATAAAGTGGTGTTTGCTAGTGGAATTACGATGAGCCAAATCAGCTCTAATTTAACCAAATCAAGCAACGATCTACTGATTAAAGTAAATGGAAGCACAACAAATGTTGTGACAGTTAAAAACTTCTTCCTTGCTGGTAATTATTTAGTTGAAACATTCCAAACAGCGGCAGGTGAACAACTTACAGCTAGCCAAATCTTTACAGCATTTGGATTAACTATGCCAGAGACTGGTGGCACAACCAATGCAACTGGAGATACGACCTATAATTACAAGTCAGGTGATTTAACTATTACTGAAGTTTCAGGTAACGACAAAGTTGTATTTGCAAGTGGTATTACTTATAGCCAAGTGGGTAACAATCTTACTAAATCAGGTAATGATTTAATTATCAAAGTAAATGGAAGTGCGACCAACAAAGTCACGGTAAAAGACTTCTTCCTTGGTGGTGATAAATTGGTAGAAGTATTCCAATTAGCTACAGGTGAACAACTCACTGCGAACCAAATTTTCACTGCATTTGGATTAACTATGCCAGGGACTGGCGGCACAACGAATGCAGCTGGAGATACGACCTATAATTACAATTCAGGTGATTTAACCATTACTGAAATTTCAGGTAATGACAAAGTTGTATTTGCAAGTGGTATTACTTATAGCCAAGTGGGTAACAATCTTACTAAATCAGGTAATGATTTAATTATCAAAGTAAATGGAAGTGCGACCAACAAAGTCACGGTAAAAGACTTCTTCCTTGGTGGTGATAAATTGGTAGAAATATTCCAATTAGCTACAGGTGAACAACTCACTGCGAACCAAATTTTCACTGCATTTGGATTAACTATGCCTGGGACTGGCGGCACAACGAATGCAGCTGGAGATACGATCTATAATTATACTTCAGGCGATCTAACCATTACTGAAGTGTCTGGTACGGATAAAGTTGTATTTGCGAGTGGCATTACATTTAGCCAAGTGGGTAGCAATCTCACTAAATCAGGTAATGATTTAATTATTAAAGTGAATGGAAGTGCAACCAACAAAGTGACTGTGAAAGATTTCTTCCTTGCAGGTGATAAATTGGTTGAAACATTCCAACTGGCAACAGGCGAACAGCTAACTGCAAGTCAAATTTTCACTGCATTTGGATTAACATTACCAAGTACTGGTGGTGAAACACCAAATACTAATGCGGTAGGAGATACAACCTATAACTATACGACTGGTGTTTTAACCATTACTGAAGTGTCTGGAACAGATAAAGTGGTTTTCAAAAATGGAATCACCTTCAATCAAATTGGACAATATCTTAACAAGTCTGGAAATGATCTGATTCTTAAACTGGATGGTAGTAATGCCAATAAAGTGACAGTAAAAGACTTCTTTTTAGGTGGTGCTAAAGTTGTTGAAACCTTTGAGTTTGAAACAGGTGGTTCATTGACTGCTGGTCAAATCTTTGGAGCATTTGGTTTAACAATGCCAACAACAGCATCCTCTAGCCGTATTGCATCGCCAATGAGTTTAACTGAAGGTGCTAATATGGATGTTGCAGCAGAAAATACATTGAACCAATCGGAAGAATCAAAATTGGTAAGTGATGAACAAGCTGCTAACGAGTTATTATCATTATTTAATGTTCAAAATATAGCGATTAATGGAAATATTATCGATGCACTTCCTGCTGTGCTGGCACAAACAAACCAATCGAATCAAGTTGAATATTCAATTTCTAGTAGTGTTCATAACCAACCTAATATTGGAAAACTTTCCAATTTATTGAATGGTTCAAAATCATCGGCAATTGATTTATCTAAATTGATTGGTGACATTGAAAATTCGAATGAAATTGAAAGTAATATTGGACATCAGCTAGTAAATGATTTCAGTCGGGAATTATCCACAGAAAAGGGGCGAATTCAAACATGAGGTGCGACAGTTTCAAAAGCCTTATGATAATCAACAAGCTGAGCAAACTTCTCTAATGGTGTAAGCCAATCTAACGCTTTTCTAGGACGAGTATTCAGTGACATGGCAACTTGATTTAAATAATGCTGATCTGCCTGATTTAAATCAATCCCTTTAGGTAAATATTGCCTAATTAAACCATTCATATTTTCGCATGTGCCTTTTTGCCAGGGTGAATGTGGGTCACAGAAATATACATCTATGCCTAAATCTTCTTCGAGTTTTTTATGTTCTGACATCTCACGTCCACGGTCATAGGTCAACGTTTTACGCAGTTCTGCAGGTAAATATTTCAGAGCTTCAGTTAAAGCCTTGCGCACGGATTCTGCCTTTGCATCAGGTAATGTTGCCAAGATACAGAGCCGTGTATTTCGTTCAATAAGTGTTGCTATCGAACTTTTATTGTCTTTACCTTTAATTAAATCGGCTTCCCAATGACCCGGTATTTTTCTTTCTTGAACTTCGGCTGGGCGCTCATGAATAGTTTTAATATCCTGTAATATAGAATCTTTTTTAGGTTCACCGTTAGCTTTTCGCTTTTTATTTTCATGACGCAGACAGGATAATAAGTCTTTTTTCAACTCACCCTTTGGTAATGCTCGTATAGTTGAGTAAATCGTTGTATGGCTTACATTCATTGTTTGATCCAAATCAGGAAATGTCTTTAAACGCTTTGCTATTTGCTGAGGAGACCATAAACAACGGATCGCTTCAACAATAAATTTCCAAAGGATTGAATCGATTTTGAGTTTTCTATGACCACGTCTACGTCTAGCGAAGGTGTGATCAGAAGCATATCGGGCTTGATAAACGTCATTGATGCTATTTCTTTTAAGTTCACGATAGATCGTACTAGGATGTCTTTTAATAAGTTCAGCAAATTTTCTGGGTGAAAAGCCTTCTTTTCTTGATTCAAGCATTAATGCAGTACGATCTTCAAAGTTAAGATGATGGTATGACAATTTTATATACTCCATAAACCCTTTAAATTAATTAGGTGGTTTATGTCGCACTTCAAGTTTTACTCTGCCAGGATATAAATATATTGAATCACAAAAATTGGAATGAACTTATTCATGTCAAACCTAAAGATTCTTATTTAGAAGATATGTTGATTAAGTCGGAAATTTTGTATTGATATTAAAGATTAAATGAGTTATCACTCATTTATTCGACTAAGTCTCACCTTGAAAAAGATTGAGAATATTCTATTTAGGATCGAGTTAAGCTCTTAGCTCGGTCTTTACTTTCTCATGAAGAAGCTCGGAGAGTTTTATTATAAGAAAGTTAACCTGCTGTCTTATGAAGACCTTCCTGATGAGGCTGAGCTTCAATTTAAGATTGTGTATGAGAAAAATCAAAAAGAGCGTTGAACAGCCACAGATTTTGTAGACACTCTTTAGTTAGATAAAATGGCTAATTAACGAGTGATCCTAGAAAAAATAATGGACACATAGTCCCTCTAAAGATAACGTAAGGTTAACTTTGGAGATGTAAAAATAGCTAAACGCTTTAGTCCAGAATTTAAACAGCAAGCAATTGATTAGGGACTGTTCTAAATTTTGTGTAAGTACTTAATTTTCATTTATCCTGAAAAGGATAATTACAAAAGGTACTTCACATGCATGAAGCACCAATCAAAAGTATGGCTGCTGAATTGGCTAAAGGTCTAAAAACACCAGAAGACCTAAACCAAATGACAGCCATATTTAAAAAGTTCATGATTGAAACTGCACTCAATACAGAGCTTTCAGATCATCTTGGTTATGAAAAGCATCAGCCTAAGAAAGGCTCAAATAGCCGTAATGGTTTTAGTTCTAAAACCGTTTCAACTCAAGATGGGCAACTGGCTTTAGATATTCCCCGTGATCGAGACGGTTCATTTGAGCCACAAATTATCAAGAAGCATCAAACGCGCATTACCAATATGGATGACCAAATCCTTTCACTGTATGCAAAAGGAATGACCAATAGAGAAATTGTCGCATTCTTCAAAGAAATGTACGATGCAGATGTCTCAGCATCACTCATAAGCAAAGTTACCGATGCTGTGATTGAGCAAGGACTAAGTGGCAAAATAGAGCATTGGATAGTCTGTATCCTGTCGTCTATCTCGAATGTATTGTTGTAAAATTCCGTCAACATTCCAATGTGATTAACAAATCTGTATACCTTGCTTTAGGCATTAATATGGATGGTTAGAAAGAATTGCTGTGAATGTGGATCGCTCAGACAGAAGGTGCCAAATTCTGGCTATCCGTCATGACAGAACTCAAAAATCGAGGGGTACAGGATATTCTTGTTGCCTGTGTAGATGGGTTAAAAGGCTTTCCTGATGCCATAGCCTCTGTTTATCCTTATACGGACATTCAGCTGTGTATCGTGCATGTTGTACGCAATAGCCTGCGATTTGTAAGCTGGAAAGACTACAAGGCTGTTACAGCTGGTCTTAAAGTGATCTATCAGGCAAGTACAGAGTAAAATGCATTAAAATCTCTAGATATCTTCTGTGATCAGTGGAATCATTAATATCCAAAAATTGGAGAATCCTGGCGAGCTAATTGGGAGAATATCCGTACAATAATTAGCTATCCAGCTGAAATACGTCATGCGATTTATACAACCAATGCAATTGAATCGTTGAATAGCGTGATCCGCCATTCAACCAAGAAGCGAAAGATCTTCTCGTCAGATGATTCAGTCAAAAAAGTCATTTACTTAGCAACAACCAATGCTGCTAAGAAATGGACAATGCCAATTCAAAATTGGCGTTTGGAGATGAATTGGTTTACGATTCACTTCGATGATCGATTAAAAGATCATTTATAAAAAATGGAACTTACACAAAATAATTTACAGGCTCGGCCCATCAAAAGATGGTTAAGTGTATCTAGAATTTTAGTGGCTATTCAAACTCAACAGCTTTCATTGTTTTACCTGATCTTTTTATACTGTTTCTATGGCGTAGTCTATATTTAACATCATTTTAATCGACCATTTTTTCAAAATTAACAGGATATCTAATAGTAAAATCTTAAATGAAAATAGCCATCTATGTGAGATAGCTATTATCATACATTGCTAACAGATACCACTTAACACGCACTTGGGTGGTAAGTTTACAGTTGTAACAACTGCGAGCTCTGATAGGCTACAAAATTATTATAACCTATTCTTTGTATATGAGTTAAATGTTTATTCTCTTAGTGAAGATACGAGTGAGCCAAGCTTTAAAATAGTTTGAGTCCTTTAGTCTCAATACATCATCTAGCTTAAATAGTCTAATTTTTATATCAGTTTTGCTCATATAATAGTCTTTGATCAGGCCTTGTGTATGTAGATTGGTTATATGCGAGTGCCTCATCTCGAAGATGGTGCTAGCTTCAGCCCCTGTCAGAGTTGGATTTTAAGTCTCTATTTAAAATAGGGCTATAACTAAACAGCCCAATTTTTTTAAATGGGCTATTTACTTCTAAAATAATAATTTCTTATTTGGTATACATCTGTTTTTTTAAACATTCTAATTTTTTTATCTGCTTTGCCAAAATAATAGGGTGATATAAGACCTTGGATCTGTAAGTTAGTGATATGAGAGTGACGCATACCAAGTAGTGAACTAGCTTCAGCACCTGTTAGATATTCTTCTTTCAATTTAATGATTTCATTCAGTTGGCTTCTTTTAACAAGTTTCCAATAAACTAAATCTTTAATTTCTAAAAAGCCTGTTTTACACCAATATTGATGGATCCAATTTTTTGTGCAATTGAGTTGCTCAGAAGCGATTTGAATCGACACATACTCTTTGTTTTCAAGTAGATTCTTTAGTGAGTTTAGCGAAATACGATTAATTTTGATTGGAGACTGGTAATCATTATAGCGTTGAAGAATCCCCGAGTGAGTCAGACTGGCGACTTGATTTGAACTGATATTTAATTGTAGAGCTGCTTCTTTCAATGTGAAAAAATCATTATTGATTGTGGTCTTTGAACCTTTATTTTTTCTCCCAGTTTTTGTTGGATATTTTTCAATCTGACCTATGTGCGCTTTAGTAATATTTTGAATAGAGTCTCTAGAAAAAATATTTATGGGTAGCTTATCAAAATGAGGGCCACTTATTGGTTTGATTCCAATACTTATCATTTTTTCTACAAAATTTACTGGGTTGACATTTAATGTTTTCGCAAGAGTTGTTGCTATTACATACTTTTCATGAAAATTTTCCAATTTATAGAAAGGAATGAGTATAGGTGTTGCATTTTTCTTATTATCGTCATTGAGCCAATGAGATTTAGCTAATCTTCTCATTGTATCAAGATTTGTCTCTAGAATTTCAGCAGCCAATTTTACCGTTACTGTGAGTAATTCGTTTTGATTAGTAGGGATAGGAATAGGGTGATATTCTGCATTTAAACGTCTTTCTCCAATTAAAAACAATTCAATATCAGTACTATAGATAAGTGATTTGTCATGAACATTCTCAGCAAATTTTAGCAAATTTTTAATTAAGAGGTGTTTTAGTTTAAATCGTCCAATATCAAGTAATAGTCTTGACTCCTCTAATGTTAAGTAGATTTTTTTACTTTTAGGATTAAGTCTATATGGAATACAAGTTTTCTCAATATTTACAAGATAATTCTCATTAAACCTAACGGTTTTAGCTTCTTTGTAAAATGGTAATAACTGAATTTTTGGGTGAGCTAATTGTATTCTACTGTTAATCCAGTTGCTCATGGTGATAACGGAGTTGGCATTATTTACAAAATATTCGTGTACAATTTTTAAGTAACGTTCATCTGATTGGGGTTCGTCTAATGCTGAAAACTTTTCTAACGCAAACCAAAAAGATGAAAATTCTTGAAATAAGTCATTAGAGTTTTGATTCAAAATATAGATAAACCAATGAATCAGAAAGTTTTCTGCATAGTGCGTTTGTTGAGCTTCTCTTAAATCAGAAAAGCATTTTGAGCATTTTACGATAGATCCTGACTGTAGCTTAATAGCATGTCCACATTTGTAACAATTATCTAAGAGTAAAATAGAATGAATGGGACAAGAGTAAATGGGTCTTAACAGCCATATTTTCCTGAAATATGGCTGTTCTTTTAGGCATTGTGGGCAATATGAATAGCTTTTGGATTTAAATAAATTACGATCAATGTTCACATTTCTATATTTTTTGGGAGCTCGGCTCGTTGATTTATCACGCTCAAAAGCAAGATCAATATAATGGGGGCTGAGGCTTAAAGCCTGTAATGCAAGTCTAAATCGGTTTGTGTCAATGAATGTGTAATTCGGGGATGACTTACTCAAAAAGCTAAATTTTTCTTTCCCAAATAATTGATAGACTGAAGTGTGACCGTTTAATTCAGCAGTTCGAAGCAAGTAACTTGTAGCTGATTCGTCTGGATAAGGCGTTGCTTCAATAAGAAGTCTTATGTTCTTATTCATATTTGACCTCTTACCTTCACCGCTAATTGTGATAGTGACATTTTAAAAGGATCAGAGTTTAGCTTAGAAATATAGTCAGTAATTCCTAATTGCCAAGCGGTACTAAAATCACTTTTATTGATAATTAGCCTTCCTTCATTTAATGCATTAACAATACTTTCTCTGATCAGACTAATGGTGTAGGAGTGATAACCTAGAGTAGCAGTGTAAATTTGCATACCCATGAGTGGATTGTCGAGAGGTGGTGAAAATGTAATATTTTGCTGTGCCATTTTACGCGCGATTTCACTTAGAAATGCGTAAATTGTGCCATGACCTTGAGGGGATTCAATGTAAAGAGGATTTAAGGTATATATAAATGGAAATCTACGGGCTATTTGGCTATCAACTTGTAATAGTTCTGCAAACTCAGGAAGACCGACTAAGCAAAAGCTAATTCCTGTTTGATTAACGAGCGTTTTTAGCCAATTTCCTATGGTTGCATTCATTCGTGTATATGACTGTTTACGTTCAAATAAATGATGAAACTCATCTAGAAATACGAGCTTAGTTTCACACATTCTGAGTAAATAACTTAATCTATCTGTTAAGTAGGACGTAGTCCCATTATTATAAGTTGGATCACCTAATTCGTGTAGCATAGTTATTGCCAGCGATTTAATAGTGGCTGGTGAAGGAACTTCAACATAAAATGCTGGAATGATCGTTTTTTTGTGGTCTTCTTCTATTTTAGTAGATTTAGGCATTTGGCTGACAAGCGCTTTACACAACGTCGTTTTTCCTAAGCCTCCTTTTGCCAAAAGCATACTTCCTATTGGTTCTTTATAAGCTATGCTTCTTTTTACACAGTCCTGTATTCCTTTAAAGGCATTCATAAATTCATCTGAAGTGACCACAATATTATTAATTGAGCTAATTTGTTCAAAATAGTTATCAAATTTTTCCATTTTTTATTACCTCTATTGATCCAAAGCTTAGATTGTTTTTTTTGTTATCATGTAATGTCTCAATATTTGGATCATCCTGAGTTATTGCAATAGACGATAAATTCTTTTCTATTTTTTGAAGCATGAGAGGAAGTTCAAGTTTTATCGGTTTTAACTTTGGTCTACTCTTAATTATATCTGATTGAATTTCATGTAAAAGTTTATAGAGGCCAAATAATTCTGAAAACTTTCCTAGTTTTTTTTGATCTAATTGAGACAGTTGTTTTTTTCTTTTTTGGACCTCTAGATGAATTGTCCTTGATAATCCAGAGGTGTAGTCTTGGTTGGTAGATTCTGCTTGTATGACAACATTCATATCTTTTGGATCAATGATATAAACTTCATTTAGGTCAAGATCATCAATGAGTACTGTGACTTTCTTAATACCTTTTGCTTGTAAAGTAGTTAATGCGTGAGAAAAATAACTTAATCCATCAACTTGAACTTGCCCATGATGAATTGTACGTTCAATGGGTCTTCGACATAAAATTTTTGCATCAACTTCAGAAATATGACTCGGTTTGATGTCTGTAATAGCATCTTGCCATATGACTGATGGTGAGCGACCAGTCATGCTATGAATTGAGCAGTGATAGACATCGTTGATCCATATATCGATATACTTTTTTAGCTGTTCTATTGTAAATTGAACATTTTTGGTAGAGTTGTAGCTTCCTCTATCTGATGGATTTGAAAAGGTTGTTCCTGGTAATTTTTGAATAATGCTGTGCGTAAGAGTGTTAAAAAACCTTTCAATGTGTGGTTTATTATTAGGTGTACCAATTTGAGAAGGTGTTAAAGTAATTTTTAAATGATCACAGACTCTTGCAAGCGAATTATTTTTAAATTCGACTCCGTTATCTGGAATAATAATGCTAGGAATACCACCAGGTAAGCCCTGATATGGTCGAGTAACCATATCTTTTATGACTGCTAGAGTGGTTGTTGCACTTGGTGGATACATGCTTATATACGTGCCTACGATTGCACGAGTGTAGACATCAATTGCACATGCTAAAAAAGGACGACCAAGAGAGACGTTTGTTTTCGGATCGATCACAATAACATCGAGATAATGGGTATCAATTTCGACCATATATAAGGCAAAAGGGCTAATAATACTTTTACCTGCTGCTTGAAACGATTTTTTGGCTATACGACCTCCTTTTTTAGCTTTTAAAATCAGGTATGGATCAAGCTTTTTGATATGCCTTTGTATACATCTGAGACTAGGTAAATGAATAAGAGCAATTCCTTGTTCTACTAATTTACCAATCATAATGGCACGAACATCTTTGCTCGTTCGAAATTCTGATTTTAAATAAACCTCATCAATGGTTTGATTTAGGATTTGATAAACTTCAGGTGGAAAACGTAATGAATGATTTCCCTTACACTCATTTTTTAAGAAAAGTTTATTGTGAGAATAGCTTTTGTATTTAAAAATCCATCTTGCCACTGTTCTAGGTGAAGGAGGGGATTTATCATTTAGCGAAGTCGCAATTTCTTTAATTAATGGTGAGAGTTGGTCAAAGCTTGTAGGGTATTCTAACTGCTGAAGTGCAGATAAAACATAGCGTTCTTTTCGGTGGATGTCCTGACTAAATTGAGGATTTAGAACTAGCTTTTCGGGTGCAAAGCTACATATGATTTCACCAGATTTATATCGACTCTCAAATTCATTGAGATCTAATGTACATATTTTACCTCCTATCGTTGCAGCATAACGAATTGTATTTAATGCAATTGAGGCTATTTCAAAAATATAATCTGAATGTTCTGCAAAATAAAAGCGATATCCAGGTTGAGGGAGAAAAAGTGCATTTTCCATATTAAAATTTTCCTTGATTATTATATTGAGACGGGCACGTGTCTAATTTTTGGTGAAAAAAAAGATAATCACCAAGTTCTTGTTTGAGACCGATTGACTCAAGCTCTTGATAAACTTGAATCAGATTTTCAAGTTGCTTTGTTTTTAAAAGATTTAAGGCTTGTTCAATTTCAAATTTACTCCAATCGAAGCGATGTCCTCTTTGATACCAGTAAAGCAGTTGCTGGAGCTGATTCTCTTTAGGAAGTTCAGTTTGATCGATGAGTTTGAATGTAATTCCAATCGAGCTGAGTAATGTTGCCAGTCGATCGAAACGGATATATTCATCTAAAGCTAAGGATGCAACAGAAGGTTTTACCTCATGGACTTCATAAGAGCCATCAATTGTCTGTATTAGAAAGTCTGGATAACAATAATTTTTTTGAAAGAGTGTGATTTTTAAAGCTTGAGATCTGTAGTTGATTACAGTGGAATTTCGCTCAAGACAAACAGCATGGGCTAGCTCAAGACGACTTTCTGTGGGAATGGCTCCACCGCATTTTTTGCTTGGAAATAGGGCAGTTCTACGACCATAACAGCCTTGAAAAATTTTGCGCTGACCGTGAATGGTTGCTGCAATATTTGGCTCAGTTGCAAAAGCCATTTTAATTTGGTCAAAAATATAGCGATGTAGATTATTTTGTTCAGTGCTCAAATTAGGGTACATAAAGTATCTCCAGTATTTCTGAACACCCTAAATTTAGGGTGAGTGAAATTTCTTGTTGCTTAAAAATTGACAACAAGGCTTGACTGGTGACTAAATACAAAAGATACTTTGAGTACCACGTCTTTATACTTTTTGTATAAAGTCACCAACGGATTCTTTCTAGAGTCCGTTTTTTATTTGTCAATTTATTTTTATGACATTTTTTCTCCTGTAGCTTTTAAAGCTTTTTTATTTAGTTAAGGCATCATTGCGTAAAGTTGCGAGTAAATGAGCAACATCTTTTACTAATGCATATTTCCCACGCCGGTTTTCAAAAGTAAAAATTGGAATTGGTACAGTTTTACGTGTTAAGGCTTGCCGAAATGCTTCAGTAGATTTGTAGCCTAAAGCTATTCTCAAATCATCATCAGTTATAAGAGGACCATGACGATCAAATAGTATTTTTTCGATCATTTCAGCATTAACAGAAATAGAATTTTGCATATCGGTTTGTCCTAACCTGTCACAACAAAAGCATATATCTTCTTAATAAAAAATGGTAGAAGTGAAGATATAGCTAAAGTTTCCTCTAATGAGTTTGCCTAAGCTTTTAATTTAACTAGAAAAAATAATATGAACTTATGGGTGAGGATGAGTTTCCGCATATGCAAACTAAAAAAAGAAGTAAACAATTGAGAAGAGATTGGATCGACGTTATCCGAACAGCTATTTGGTATGCATATATTGAATCAAATTTTTCACATGCTACTAGCTACCAAATAGAAAAGATTATTGAGCCTGAAGCTTTTGTAAAAGATAAAAATTACTTTTACCATCATAATAAATGGGCAAAATATAAATTGGGAAAGCATACGCCTGAAATTGAGCTTATTGATAAAGCAAATCAACATGTAAAGGGGACAGCCAAGATTCTAAACCATGTTCTATGGGAGGCGATTAGAGGGCATAAGCCGATGAAATGGTTTATGGATAATGGTGTAAACCAACTTTCTTGGGATGTTCAACGAATTATTTTTAAGAGCGTGAATGGTCAAATGGAATTAATTTCCGTTTCAAAAATTAGAAAAGAATTAAGAAGAATAGAACGGTTATCAAGTTTTGATGCATTAGCTGCATTGATTATTTACTTAAGAGTTGCGGATGATCAAAATCAAAGAGAAATTGCTTTAAGTATAGGACAGTCAATTTATAGAATATTACTGGTAATGTGTGTATTTTCACCTTTAGCACATTTTAGTTATGGGTTAGCTTTTTTGATTTACCTATATGTATTTCCACTTTGTCAGAGTGAAATGAGACAATATAATAGTAAGGATATTGATGATTTTTCTGATAAATGCCAAAATTTAAATTATGCTCTATTAGTGGCTGAAGATAGAAATATTATCGATGTAGAGAGGAAAGGGATAAGTAAAAAAATGTATACTGATTTTCTATTTGATATTCAAGATGGCAAGCGTGGTTTTGAAGTGAAGCGTTTGTTTTTACCGACCTTCTAAAAGACGGATAATAGAATAGTCAAAAGCCTAGGTTTATTATCTAAGCTTTTAAAAATTATTTAAGCGTCTAAGCTTCAAGCCTTTTAGATAGTTTTTCCTCAGCATACATCTGTTTTAAAACTAAATTTTCTTGTTCTAACTTGTCTAAACGAGCAAGAATTTGCTCACTTACATCTAAATAGTTTGCTTTCCATCGATAGAAAGTTGCCACACTAATTTGATATTCCTGACAAATTTGTTCGACAGTTGCGCCTGCTAAATTTTTTTTTACAATACTGTTGACCTGAGTTACAGAAAATTTTTGCTTCACATCGAATTCCTAAACTACTGTTCATTAAATTTCCAAATAAAAATTCTATAAACAGATAGGGTTAAGTTGAAATATCCTATTTTGGGATATTTTCAATTGTAACTGATATTGAGCCATGCGCTCAATACACGATCCTAGGTATCAAGACCTAATTAAGAAACTGATAGAACTTCGTGAGTCTAAAAATGTGACTCAGATTGAGCTTGCACGTCGTTTGAATAAGCCACAATCGTATGTTTCCAAAGTTGAAATTTTGGAAAGACGACTTGATGTGATTGAGCTAATGGATTGGTTAAAAGTATTGGAAACTGAAATTGCAGACTTTCTTATTTTTTATAGTTTGTCTAGTCCTGAAATAGGTTGACACTTATTTCATACAAACGCTCGATGCATTTCATCGGGCGTTTTGTATTTTAGCGACATATGCGGTCTACGGACATTATAAATTTCTATAGACTCTGCAACCATTCGCCTAGCTTCTTCAAGATTCTTTGGTTTATGAAGTAAATATTCATTCTTCAATATACCGTTGACCCTTTCAGCTAAAGCATTCTGATAACAATCATATCCATCGGTCATAGAACATCGAATATTATGTTTCTGATGTAATTCCTGATATTTCTTTGAACAATATTGTATGCCTCGATCTGAATGATGAATTAGTGAATATTGTGGTGCTTTACGTTCCTTTAATGCCTTGATATATGCTTGGCTAACAGCTTCCGCACCTAAATTGTCATCCACATGATAACCCACTATTTTTCTAGACCAAGCATCAGTGATTAGGCTCAGATAAGCTTCTCCTGTTTCTATAGGAAGATAGGTTATATCTGCAACCCAAAGTTGCTCTGGTTTCTGTGGTATCACTTGCCCAATTCCAAACTTAACCAAGTTAGGATGCTTGTGAAAACGATGGTGGCTATTTGTTGTCTTATGATATGCGCGTTTAGGTTGTACTAATAAACGATGATCTCTGAGTAAATCAAACAATCGATCTCTACCAATAGTGATACCTATTATCGTATTCAGTAAATAATGGAGTTTCCTTGTTCCAATACGAGGCTGAAACATTCTTTCTTGTCGAACTTGCTTTAATACATTTTGTTCATATCTATATCTTAGGTTCGATTGCTGGCATTGTTTGTAATAAGCTTGTCGAGTGATATCAAGATAATGGCAACATTCAGTGATACTAAAACCTATCGCTTGTTTTTCTTTAATGGCTTGCCTTGTGGCTTTTTTGTAGTGCTTACTCCGTAATCTCGTTCGAGTATATTTATAATGGATTCAAATAACTCTGCTTTTCTTTTTGTTTCATATAACTGTTGTTCAAGCTCTTTGATTCTTTGTTCGGGTGTGAGTGGTAAAGGATCAGACATTTGTTTTTCTCCATGACGTAATGGGGTGCCTTGACTCCAATCTAATCTACCATGCTTTCTTAACCAAGCTAAAACAGTTGAACGCCCTTGAATACCATATCTACTCTGAGCTTGTTTATAAGTCATTTCACCTTTTTCAACTTGATCTACGACTGATAATTTAAAAGCTAAGCTGTAATCTCTTTGTGTTCTTTTAACTATTGTTTTCATTACACTCTCCAAATTTAAGTTTAGAAAGTGTCAACCTTATCTAGGACGGGACAGTTCCTCAAATAAAGGGCTTGGAAGTATGCTCTAAGCCCTTTATAAATTTTTATTTGTAGATGTCATAAAGTTGATTTAGTGCCTTTGTTTCTGGAGAATCTTCTTTAGACTTAAACTCTTCTATCTTGGCAATGATTCTTGAAATCAGACTTTCTGATTTATTCTCGGGTTTATTCGGATTTTTAGTAAGTAACCAATAAATCCGACTCCATTGATTGTTATCCAACCATAATTTGATTCTTTCAGCTACATATTCAGGAGGGATTAAAGATAAATCTTGGAAATATGGTTGTAGGCATTGGAAACCAGTCTCATCAATATGATCTTCAGATTGTTGGAAATATTCATTAAATATTTTGCTAAAACTGTCTTCTTTATCCAACAGGTATTCTGAAATTTTATTAAAGTGATTCCAAACCTCTTCCTGAGACTGATCTCCTTTAGAAATAATTTGTGAAAGCCATAAGAAAAAAGCTTCACTAAACTTGTAGTCAAGTTGAATTGAATAGTTGAAGAAAT
This sequence comes from Acinetobacter sp. NyZ410, assembly GCF_022828975.1. Classification (NCBI taxonomy): domain Bacteria; kingdom Pseudomonadati; phylum Pseudomonadota; class Gammaproteobacteria; order Moraxellales; family Moraxellaceae; genus Acinetobacter; species Acinetobacter sp. NyZ410. The sequence goes on from NZ_CP094620.1 coordinate 903,171, forward strand.
GACAGAGTTTTTTATCTGTGGTTAAGTCTTTCTCCCAAACTTCTTTAGAAATATTTTTGATGAGTTCAATGATTTTGTTCTGGGTTGATTCATCTCCATGTTCTAAAAGTAAACGTGAACATTCACTGTAAAGTTCAGGGTCATCTTTGTACTCTCCTTGGATATCAGCATTAAATCCACCCATTGAACATATTTTACTAATGATATTTGAGATCTGCTGAGTATTTTGAAGATGCGAGTCATATTCATCAATAAAGAGAGCAGTCTTAGATTTTGTGCCAAATAGTTGTTCATGCTCGCTTGACTTGATGATCTCAAGAGCTAGAAGATTTTCTTTATTCCGAGCAATTCTTGAAACCAGATTAAGCTTGTTGTATTTAGCTAAAAATTGAATAGTCTGTGAAATTTTTTCTTGAGAAGATATTTTCCAATAATTTTTTATATCCTGTCTTTCAAATTGTTTTTGCGTTTGAATTTCTTCAGTGAAGAGCAGGGCAACTAAATAATATAATGATGAATTATCTTTTGCCTGTTCCTGGGTTATTGTCTGTTTTAGCTGAGCATGGGTTCTTAATATTTCCTTTAAATTATCAAAAGAAAAATTAGAAAGAAGTGCAAAAGATAATTCATATAGTTCATCAATATCTTTAACTCTTTGATTATAAGGTGTACTAAATAGCTCAATCAACTTATTTACAACACCATCCCATTTCGTTTTGTTGCTTATATAAGGAATGGTATCTATGAGTAAATTTACATCCTCGATTTTTATTTGAGTCAAACTAGCTAAGGAATTAACGCTCCAAGAAGCAAATTCATTTAAGCTAGGAGTGATTTCAAAGAATTGAATATTGTGACTTCTAGTAAGAGCTAACCATTTTGTCCATTGCTCTTTGTTTAAAGATTGATAAGCCAATGTAGGGAAGGTACCACCTAAATTACCAACCGTATCAATTAATGCTCTCAATTCTGTTAATGGGTCAGAGTTTTTAATATCTTCAGGTTTTGCTATGACTTGAATACATAGTCTCTTAATACTAATCGTTAGCCATTCTATATCGGTGTCTTTTTTTCCTAAGAAAGAAATTAGAGTATTTAATGTTTCACCGTATTTCCAGGATTCATTCAACTCCCAATTGACAGCTTTTATTGTTTTCCATTGTTTTAAGATTGCTTCCATGTATTGAAACATTTGTTGATCATTGATAGTAAACTCAGAACATATATAATTTGTAAAATGATTTAATTTACCTGATACAAATGTACTATTTCTTTCAAGAAAAATCTCCCAATTTGTAGACCATGTAAGCCAAAATACTTTTGTGTGCTCATCAGCAAGATTTCGAAGATTGTTAGGAGATAATTCATCTAAAGTGCTTGATATAATTTCTTTTAATAAAAGCTCAGCACCTTTTTCTTTTTCAACACCAAACAATAAACCAGCCAATTCATACATTAATAATGTATCTTTGCTGAAAGATAACTTGTCAGTTTCATTTTCAACTAGAAAGTTTTTTAGCTCAGTTCCACTGTATTGCAGATGTAAAAAGGAATATAGCGCAATAGATTTAGTAGAGAATTTCTCTTTCCATCTATAGCCATTTACACCAACTTGATTCACCCAAGCCCGCATTTTTCTAGGTGTAGGCGTGCTATCCTTTATAGCAACGATCCTACTATATTCACTTAATAATATATCTTTGCTATCTTGAGACCAACCTATTAATGATTGATCAATGCTTTGGCGACAATACCCAAGCCAATTAGATGTAATTGGTTGAGGTACCTCAACACGTACTTGGAAGCATTTGTCTAAAAAGGATGTTGCTGTTTCTGCTTTATCTTTATCCCAGATTGCTGAGAAGCCATCTCTATCATACGGCACAATAAACCATATTTTGTTTTGCGGTGTATTATCCTCTGTATTTGATAGAGAACGGTTTTGGAAAAAAGTTTGAAGTGTTGACCAGATACTTTTTGCTTGGTCTGCATCGACACGATCCAAGTTATCTATAACAATAAGGGCTTTGGTGTAGTTTTCTGATTTAAAAGAAATTTCTAAAATTTGTTGAAAGTAATTTTGAAACTCTATTGATGTCCTTTCGCCTTGCTCGGAAATATCTTGGGTGTAGTTTTCAGTTGATTCCGTTCTAAAGAAATCCCAATTTCTTTGATTTGTAAGAGGATCAATATCTCCTTTTTTAGACCAATATAGAAGTACCCATACTGGACTAAATAAGAAAATTAAAGATAAAGGGAAAAAGATTAAGAAAGTCCAATAAATTGGATTTGCAGAGTCAAAACTTAATTTATCAAAATTTAGCTTATTAAAAAATGCAATCCCTGCCGGTACTGCAAATGCGCAAACAGATAATAATTTACCTAATCTAGAAGCGGATTTTTTCGCACTAACCTCTACTGTTTTCTTTCTGCCATTTAATTGTTTTTGTAATTCTTGTAGCTCACTGTTTTTTGCTTCTGGGTCAATTGTTTGAATAAGGCTTTCTAAAAAAATTCTTCTAAGGGGATCATCTTCATGAGCCCAAGCATCAAATAGAAAAAATAAAGTAGCTTCGTCGTGCACAATTAAATTTTGACGAAACATATTTATAACAGTTGATTTTCCTGCACCCCAAGAGCCTTCTAAACCAATAGTTATATTTCCACTAGAAGACTTAATAACTTGGTGTAATGTTGCTGCTGAATGTTGATGTGTCTTGTGCTCAAATAAATCTTCAATAGCCGCATCATCATTTAAAATTTTGAATTCGAAAGTTTGCGCTTCTTGCACGTTTAATTATCCTCTGTATTTCATTATTAACATTAATCTAAAATTCGTATAAAAAAGTTTTGCTTGGATGAATGTAATTTGTCGTCTTGTAAAAGAAACCGCCAATTTATGGCGGTTTCTTTATCAATGACAACTTATGTGTCGCTCAATGACATTTTATGTGTCGTAAATGACAACTTATGTGTCGCGTGACGTGAGGTTGGACACCTTACCAGCTCAACGCACCACCAGTTTGATAATCAGTTACACGCGTTTCAAAGAAGTTCTTCTCTTTACGCAAGTCCATCATTTCAGACATCCACTGGAATGGGTTATTTACACCAGCAAACTGTTCAGGTAAACCTAACTGTGCCAAACGACGGTTACAGATGAATTTCAAATATTCTTCCATCATCGCTGCGTTCATACCCAATACACCACGTGGCATTGTGTCACGCGCATATTCGATTTCAAGCATAGTACCTTCAAGAATCATCTGAATGATTTCTTCTTGGAATTCAGCAGTCCACAAGTTTGGATTTTCGATCTTGATTTGGTTAATCATGTCGATACCAAAGTTCAAGTGCATAGACTCATCACGTAAGATGTACTGGAATTGCTCAGCAACACCATTCATCTTGTTACGACGACCCATAGACAAGATCTGGCTGAAACCACAATAGAAGAAGATCCCTTCAAGTACGCAATAGAATGCAATCAAGTTACGCAATAAGATTTGATCGTTTTCAGGTGTACCTGTTTGGAAGGTTGGATCACATAAAGACTGAGTATATTTCAAGCCCCAAGCAGCTTTACGAGCAACTGACGGAACTTCACGGTACATATTGAAGACTTCGCCTTCATCCATACCTAAAGATTCGATACAGTATTGGTAAGCATGTGTGTGAATTGCTTCTTCAAATGCTTGACGCAAGATGTATTGACGGCATTCAGGGTTGGTGATGTGACGGTAAATTGCCAACACCAAGTTATTTGCAACCAAAGAATCCGCAGTAGAGAAGAAACCTAATGAACGCATCACGATGGTACGCTCATCTTCGGTTAAGCCATTTTCAGACTTCCAAAGTGCGATATCGTGGTTCATGTTGACTTCTTGTGGCATCCAGTGGTTTGCACACCCGTCTAGATACTTTTGCCAAGCCCATTCGTATTTGAACGGTACAAGTTGGTTTAAGTCAGCGCGACAGTTGATCATGGCTTTATCATCAACTTGTACACGTTGCGCACCCATTTCAAGCTCTTCTAAGCCAGGTGCAACATCTAACTTTTCTAAGGCGTGAGATGCTCTTGCCAACGAATCGGTTGGATTTGTTGATCTTGCTGTATAGGTTCCAGCGGATTGTGTAGTTGCCACATTCTGCGATGACTGCTTTGTATCAGATACCACTTGCGAATCAGTCGTTTTTTTCTGTTCGACGGGCGCAGGCTGGTGAGCTTGTGCAGCTTGTTTCTGTTCATCATCTTCAAAATCGTCCCAACTTAGGATAGACATCGTTGTTCTCTCTTCGTTGTTAATATCTATGTTCGACATCTCACAATGGAAGATGTCACTACTATACGCTTATTCTGTGCAAGCAAAATTAAGTTTTGCCGATAGTTGTTTTGTTCTTGTTCGAAAGAACAGATATCCACACTACTTATTTTGCTTACGCTTTTGCTGCTTACGGATCGCAAAGAATGCATAGACCGCAGGCACGTAAAAAACTAAAAAGGCTAAGATCAGCACGATTACGCCTAACTCATAGTTATGACTTAAATGGAACATTTCTTCGCCTTTTATAATTTCAGATTTTTTGAATCCCCCCTTGCGGAACTCATCGTTCCTCATCTTTTAAAAGGGGGACTTTATTCCCCTTGAGGATTGGGGAGGATTACTTACTGACAAGCTTCACAATCTGGATTGTCGATTGAACATGCTTGTGGTACTGGTGCTGCTTGAGCGAAACCATCTTCTTCAGCAGGTGCTTCAGGTTTAGTTTCTTGAGCAACCGCAGCCACTGGTGCAGCAACAGTTGTTGCTTTTACTGCGTTTAAAGCACCCGTGTTAATGGTTGATTTTTCCGCAGAGGTTGCTCCTAATGCACGGAGGTAATAAGTGGTTTTAAGACCACGTAACCAAGCCATCTTATAAGTGATGTCTAGTTTCTTACCATTTGCACCAGCGATATAAAGGTTCAATGACTGTGCTTGGTCGATCCATTTTTGACGACGTGATGCAGCATCTACGATCCAACGTGTATCTACTTCAAATGCTGTCGCAAAAATTGCTTTTAACTCTTCAGGGATACGTGCAATTTTTTGTACTGAACCCTCGAAGTGTTTCAAGTCGTTAACCATCACAGAGTCCCAAAGACCACGATCTTTTAACGCACGTACCAAGTACGGGTTGATCACTGTAAATTCACCAGAAAGGTTAGATTTTACATAAAGGTTTTGGAACGTCGGTTCGATAGATTGTGAAACGCCACAAATATTTGAAATGGTTGCTGTAGGTGCAATCGCCATCACATTTGAGTTACGCATACCGTCTTTTTGAACTTTAGTACGTAATGTATCCCAGTCCAAACGTTGAGTACGGTCAACTTCAAACATACGCTCTGGACGTGATTTTGCAACGATATCTAAAGAGTCGATTGGCAAGATACCTTGATCCCACAATGAACCTTTAAATGTTGAATACACACCACGTTCAACAGCAAGGTCGCTTGATGTTTGAATCGCGTAGTAGCTGATCACTTCCATTGATTCATCAGCAAAATCTACCGCTGCATCAGAACCATAACCCATACCCAATTCATATAAAGCATCTTGGAAGCCCATGATACCCATACCGACAGGGCGGTGTTTCATATTTGAATTACGTGCTTGTTCAACTGCGTAGTAGTTGATGTCAATCACGTTGTCGAGCATACGAACAGCAGTTTTAACTGTACGCGCTAATTTTTCACGGTCTAATGCGCCACCTTGAACGTGTTGTACAAGGTTGATCGAACCTAAGTTACATACTGCGATTTCATCTTTATTGGTATTTAAAGTGATTTCAGTACATAAGTTAGATGAATGCACTACACCTACGTGTTGTTGTGGTGAGCGTAAGTTACATACGTCTTTGAATGTGATCCAAGGATGACCTGTTTCAAACAACATTGATAACATTTTGCGCCATAAGTCTTTCGCACGGATTTTCTTATGCAGCATGTTGTTTTCTTTTGCAATGCCTTCGTAGTAAGCATAGCGTTCAGCAAATTCACCGCCAGTTAAATCATGCAAATCAGGTGTTTCAGATGGCGTGAACAATGTCCATTCAGCATCTTCAATCACACGTTGCATAAACAAATCTGGAACCCAGTTTGCCGTGTTCATGTCGTGGGTACGACGACGGTCATCACCAGTGTTTTTACGAAGCTCTAGGAATTCTTCAATGTCCAAGTGCCAAGTTTCAAGGTATGCACATACAGCACCTTTACGTTTTCCACCTTGGTTTACTGCAACCGCAGTATCGTTGGCAACTTTAAGGAAAGGTACAACACCTTGTGATTTACCGTTGGTACCTTTGATATATGAGTTCAAGGCACGTACTGGGGTCCAGTCATTACCTAAACCACCTGCCCATTTAGAAAGTAGGGCATTGTCACGCATCGCACCATAGATGTCATAAAGATCATCTTGAATGGTGGTTAAGTAACAGCTCGACAATTGTGGACGTAACGTACCTGAGTTAAACAGTGTCGGTGTAGACGCCATATAATCGAAGCTAGACAATAAGTCATAGAATTCGATTGCACGGTCTTCACGCTGTTCTTCATTTAATGCAAGTCCCATTGAAACACGCATAAAGAACAATTGCGGAAGTTCGAAACGTATATCATTTGAATGAATGAAGTAACGGTCAAATAACGTCTGTAAACCTAAATAGGTAAATTGGTTTGAGCGTTCTGGTTTGATCGCAGCTGCCAATTTTGCAAGGTCAAAGTTTAAAAGCTCAGGAGAGAGAAGCTCAAGCTCGATACCTTTGTTTAAATAAGTTTCGAGCGCATCGCCTTCGATGGTATCTGTCGCTAAACCTAAGAATTTTAAACCTGTCGCAACCAAGTCATCACGTAATAGACGTGCAGTTACATAAGTATAGTTTGGTTCTTGTTCGATACGGGTACGTGTTGCCATCATCATCGTGGTTGAGATGTCTGACTGTTTTACACCGTTATATAAGTTTTTAACTGTTTCATCGACAATGGCTTGAACATTGATACCTTCTAAGCCTTCACTTGCTTTTTCAATCGTGGCTTGAAGTTTACCCAAATCTAGAGGCTGAAGCTGACCGTTCGCATCTGTGATTTGTAAGGTTGGGTGATGATGAGCACCAGTTTGTTTACGTGCATCAGAACGTTGTTCACGATAGATCACATATGCACGTGCAACTTTTTGTTCGCCTGTACGCATAAGCGCCAATTCAACTTGGTCTTGAATTTCTTCAATGTGAATTGTTCCGCCAGAAGGTAAACGACGATTAAAAGTATTCATCACCATCTCTGTGAGCTGAGTGATGCGATCATGAATACGGCTTGAATCTGCACTTTGTTGACCTTCTACAGCCAAAAAAGCTTTACCAATTGCTACAGAGATTTTATCTGCATCAAAAGCGGCAACATCACCAGTGCGTTTAATCACTTGTAGTTGACCAGGGGTTGTAATGGCGTTCATTGTCAGCGTAGCTCCATTGTCATCATTGTTATGTTTATGGACCATTTGAATCGGACAAACTGCAAAATTTGTTGTCACGATGTTTGAGGACTAAACACAATACTTAGTGGTTTAATTTAATTTAGAACACAAGATACGGTAATTTTAAGGGTAGATCAATATTGACATTTCAAGAATATTTTATCCCTGAAAAGTAAATTTTTATTTGCATCTTTTTACCTCAAAGCGTCATTTTTGTTATATGCCTTATGAGACAAGCACATAGCATAGCAAAGACTCCGCAGAGTGCTTATAGATAAGTGTGTGGATAACTCAAAAAACGATAAACTGATGAGACAGAATATGAACAATGAAATATTTTGTATAAAAATTAGTCCAGCTATTGATTGTCTTGAAGAAATTTAAAAATGATGTGTATTGATTTTATAAAACTGCCTACAATTCAATAGTTAATAAAAATATAACAAATTGATACGCTCATGTATCAGTTTGGTGAATGAGGTCTTGTTTACATTGTAAACGTGTGTATATTGCAAAACATAGTGTGTTGAATCTGCGAGATTTGTAGCAGACTCCAAAATCAAATATAGGGGCAAATAGATGAGCCAAGAAGAAAAGTTACCAAAGATTCTGATTGTTGAAGATGACGAGCGCCTAGCTCGCTTAACTCAGGAATACTTAATTCGCAATGGATTGGAAGTTGGGGTAGAGCCAGATGGTAACCGTGCGATTCGCCGCATCATTGCTGAACAACCAGACTTGGTTGTGTTGGATGTGATGTTGCCGGGTGCAGATGGTTTAACCGTTTGTCGTGAAGTTCGTCCACATTATCATCAACCGATTTTGATGTTGACTGCACGTACTGAAGATATGGACCAAGTTCTTGGTTTAGAAATGGGTGCGGACGACTATGTTGCTAAACCTGTTCAACCGCGTGTATTGCTTGCACGTATTCGTGCATTATTACGTCGTACAGACAAAGCGCCTGAAGATGAAGTTGCACAACGTATTGAATTTGACGATCTTGTGATCGACAATGGCGGTCGTTCAGTGACACTTAATGGTGAGTTGGTTGATTTCACCAGTGCTGAATATGATCTACTTTGGTTATTGGCATCGAATGCAGGCCGTATCTTGTCGCGTGAAGACATCTTTGAACGTCTCCGTGGTATTGAATATGATGGTCAAGACCGTTCGATTGATGTACGTATTTCACGTATTCGTCCAAAAATTGGTGATGATCCTGAAAATCCGAAACGTATTAAAACTGTACGTAGTAAAGGTTATTTGTTTGTTAAAGAGACTGGTCTATAAACGATGGGTCAGTCATCTAAGATGCTTGTCCATCACAGGACAGGCATAAAGAAGGTTAGTTTGCGTGTCTAAACACAGTATATTTTTGCGCATCTATGCAGGATTAGTCATTCTTGTTGTGTTGGTTGCCTTGTTTGGATATTTACTTGTCCAAATAATTAATTATCAACGTGCGCAGGAATATCGTGAGTCTCTCACAGATGGAATTTCATTTGTGATCAGTGAAGGTGTGGCACGTCAGCAAACTGAACAGCAGCGCCTAGATTGGATTTCAGATGCATCTGATCTATTAGAACTTCCCATTTATTATCTCGAAGCACGCAAAGTTGACTTATCTCGTACTGAAGAAAAACGTATAGAAAGTCAAAAAGCGGTGGTGCGTTATGATGCGGAACAAGGGATTGCCTATCTGGTGATAGGGATCAGAAATGACCCTAAACACTATTTATATATCAAAGTCGATCAAATTGGCGAACGCCAAATGAAGGCACTTCCGGTATTTATTCTGGATTATTTGGTCTATTATCCCGGTCAAGAACAAGAATATCTTAAGAAAATTCAACAACATTTCTCTTATCATGTTGGTGTAGAAAAGATTTCTCAGCTCAATCTCGATTCAGAGCAAATTGGTCGTTTAAGGTCAGATCAAAGTGTGATTTTATGGCGTGACAGTGCAACTGTACGTGGTACCACCATTTCGATTGTTTCACCCTTACCAAACTCACCTACAGATGTGCTGGTGCTTGGCCCCGTTCCAATGTTTAACTGGATGCCCGTCAAATTGGCAGCAGGAATTACATTGCTGAGTATGTTCTTACTCTGTTTGGGTGTGTATGGCTTGATTGTGCCGATGCAACGTAAGTTGAAACAGGTGAATGAAGCTTTAGATGTGATGAGAACAGGGGATATGTCGCAACGTGTACCTGTTGAGGGTTATGACGAGATGGCCAGTCTGGCAACCAGTTATAACAGCATGTCTGATCATATACAGCGTTTGATTGAAGCACAGCGTGAGTTAATGCGTGCGGTATCACATGAGTTACGTACACCTGTGGCGCGAATCCGTTTTGGTATGGAAATGCTGGCAGATGAAGATGACCATGAATATCGTTTGCAACAAGTTGAGATGATTGATAAAGACATCGAAGCGTTAAATACGCTGATTGATGAAATCATGACTTATGCGAAATTAGAGCAAGGTACACCTTCATTAGATTTTGAAAAAATTGTATTGATTGATGTATTAAAGCAAGTTGCGGTAGAAACTGAAGCATTAAAAACCCAAAAGATTATCCACCTCAACCCACTTTCATCTGATGTCATTGTCGATGCAGAACGTCGTTATTTACATCGTGTTGTACAAAACTTAGTAGGAAATGCAATACGTTACTGTGATCATCAGGTCAATATTAGTGGTGGCGTCAATCACCAGACCAATATGGCTTATGTCTGTGTAGAAGATGATGGCCCTGGAATTCCAGAGGAAGACCGTAAACGTGTATTTGAGGCATTTGCACGTTTAGATGATAGCCGTACCCGTGCTTCGGGTGGTTATGGTTTAGGACTTTCAATTGTTAGTCGTATTGCGTATTGGTTTGGCGGGACGATTGAAGTCGATCAAAGCTCAGATTTGGGTGGTGCAAGATTTACCATGTCTTGGCCTGTAGAGCGTTTTAAAAAGAAAAAAGCTTAACTGTTAAATCATGCTGTTAAATATTATCAATTAAGCGCTATTTGACTAGGTTTATCAGTCATCTTTAAAATCATTATTTAAGATAAAACCACCCTCATCCTAACCTTCTCCCAACGGGAGAAGGGACGTTCAATACAAAAATTCACTCAAAAATGTTGGATGCCTTTTGATCTATATTTTCAGAAGATTGGAATTACTCCATCCACGGCAATGCGAAAAGTTGGGAACAGAAAATGACAAATGAAAATATTTTTCTAAGAGAATTTCCAATATATAAAGAATCAATGATAAAAATATTGACGCTTATGATTTCTGATGACTATGAAGAATTGGTAAAAAATAAACTGGCCTATCCATCAACGGCAAATGAATATAGAGTTGCTGTAAATGAATTTGCGCATTTAAGTGGATTTGTGCAAATGACACAAATCCCTGACGATGTATTGGAGGATACAGAGGTTTTTTCTCTCAAAGGAGATCGTGTTAATAAAAATACAATTGATGTCCAATTATGGTTTGATGGTTCTAAATCAGATTTATATGCTGTTTTTTGTGCACCAATAAATGCAGGTAAACTATTACATTTGTATGATATTCGCGTTATGTAAAAATAACGATATCTATCGGAACATCAAAACGTACTCTTTATTGACCTTCTAAGCATAATTACGCAGACCAAACTGAATAGCTTGAGCATTGATGTTGATAATATTCATTAAGGAAATTTGAATGGTGAACGCTAATTTTGATATTACTATTGATCATGCATTTAATGGGAATGGGCATCCTGCATTTATAATAAAAATTGCCAAGCAATTTATTGAAATTAATATTTATATTTCAATTGACCAAGTGGAAGAATTGAAAAAAATAACAACAGATTCTGTTACTTATATAAAGGCAGGAGAATCTGCCAACAGCCCAGTTCATTGGAAAAAAGGTGATGATGGCGAGATTTATATTTTGATCGGGGAGGATTGTGAATCTTGGGATATCGTATTAACCATCAGCATTGATTTAATTGCAGAAATTATCACAGGTATTAATGATCTTGTATAAATCGAGTTTTTCAGAAGATTTTGAAGTCACTACGAATGATCAAGGTTTATTTTTGTGTCTTAGATTTCAAAGGCCATTGGCAGTGTTGGTCGATACTGCCGCCAGTGAACTGATCCATGTCATCAACTTAGTACGCGATACTGGGTTCGACAAAGTCATCAGCTTTGAGCACGATGCCATGGGGCAGCGATCCTTGGGCTTCGTGTAGTATGAAATACTAGATGAATAAGAACAATGCTATTGTGGACTGAAGGCTTAGTTTCAAATAAAAAACCACCGAAAATTTTCGGTGGTTTTTTATTTCTGAGTGTTGCTTACTTAGTCTAGATCTTATTGTTGAAGCGTCGCATCAGGCGCAATGATTGGCTTGCTGTCTCGCAATGCTTGTAATGCATCATGATTAAAGTCAATCAATAAGCTATTTTGTTCAGCGTCAATTTTATAACTGCTAATGATTTTTTGGTCACCTTGAATGGTATCAATACGATATTCATCCGCGATATTTAAAATCCCTTCTAGATTTGTCGTGGTTGCGGCAAGATCTTGGCGGAAAAGCTCATAAACATCTCTTAGATCAAAAATTGCATTTTGTGCATCAGCGTGTTTTTTGACGTAATTTTCAATATGACGAATCAGTAATTGTGCAAATAAAAAATAGTTTGGCTTGCTGCTGAATTCCATCTTGTTTTACCCCTAAATTATTGATTTAAAGTTGTTCATATTGAATAGCATATACATAAAAGTAGTTCAATGTGTATAGGCTCTGTAGACAATTCGTCTAAGTTTGCGACAATGAACACCTTTTACTGCAATTGGGTGTTAAATATACAATTTGCTGATTTAAGTGGCGATAAGTTACTCATCTTTCAAACGGCTTTAGTTTAGGTGAGCTTGGCTGTGGTATGTGCGAAAAATGACATCATTGACAGTGCTGACTATTTTTGAAAATTTAAATCAGAAAATCATAGGAGGACACAAGGTAGGTCAAAAGTAGGCATTGAACATTTGGCGCTGGATGGTTTAAAGCGGGTTATTTCATTGAAATAAGTTGGTTTTGATAATAGTAAAGTATAAAAAATTATAAATAACTTTGTAATATTTAAAAATTATCACAATAAGATAATTTTTATCACTTGATTGATCTAATGTGACTATTTTACCACATAGAATGTAACAAAATATTTTAGATGGTAAATCCTTATATTTGTAGAAATTAGCCAATTAAATCGCAGAAAAGCATGGATAAATCGAAGCTTTTACTTGGACTGAATCGGATTAAGCTACTGATTTGTCATTTTTAATTCATGATTAAAAAATAAACTTCGGAAAAACTAATAAGAATAGGGATAGAAATTTGATAAAACGATAAGTCAGCGCTGTATCGCTGTGAATCAGGAAAAATTATGGCTTTTGTCTAAAAAATCATCCGAAAGACTTAGAGCTATTAACTAGCAACAGATGACATCAATCGGGTACAATTGACCAGATTTATTTTGTGTTTGGTGTATTTGCAAGGCCAATACATACATTCTTTGTTAAATAATAGGCCTGCCAGGAGTTATCCCCGCATGAGTGCCATTACTCCATACGATTGGGCAATCATTGCCTTCGTGATCGGCGTGACATTTTTATGTGTCTTTATGCTCACCGTTCCTTTGCTCCTTGGGGGTAAATCATGGGGACGTGCGAAGCAAGAGCAATTTGAATCAGGTGTGGTTAGTGCTGGTGGTGCACGTATCCGCTTGTCTGCGAAATTCTACCTTGTTGCAATCTTCTTTGTTGTATTCGATTTGGAAGCCCTCTATTTATATGCATGGGCGACATCTGTACGTGAAGTAGGTTGGGTTGGGTTTTCAGCTGCAGCTGTATTTATTTTAGTTTTACTCGTTGGTTTGATTTATGAATTATCTACAGGTGCATTGAACTGGTCACCTTCAGATAAACGTAAAATCGCAGGGATTAAACCTAAAATTGGTTCACCAAATATGGACCTTGCAGAAATTACTCGCTTCAATTCAATTGAAGAGTTGGTGATGGATCCTACTGGAACTATTCCAGCTCAATCTTCTGGTCGTGTGAAAGATAAAACACCGACCATGTCTCTGAACAAGGAGTAACTCGGGAATGAAATATACTTTAACCCGTGCGAATCCAGAAGCTGAACAATATCCGCTTCAAGATCGTCAAATTGTGACAGATCCACTTGAAGAAGAAGTGAATAAAAATGTGTTCATGACTCGCTTAGAGGATGTGGTACACACAGCTGTAAACTGGGGCCGTAAAAACTCAATATGGCCTTTTAACTTTGGTACATCTTGCTGCTACGTTGAATATGCAACCACGTTAACCGGTGTGCATGACTTGTCGCGCTTTGGTGCCGAGGTTATTCGTGCTTCGCCACGTCAGGCAGATTTGATGATCGTTGCAGGGACTTGCTTTGTTAAAATGGCACCTGTAATTCAACGTTTGTATGAACAAATGCTTGAGCCTAAATGGGTGATTTCAATGGGTGCTTGTGCAAACTCTGGTGGTATGTACGACATCTATTCTGTTGTACAAGGTGTGGATAAAATCATTCCTGTTGACGTGTACGTTCCAGGTTGCCCACCACGTCCAGAAGCATTGATTCAAGCCTTGATGTTATTGCAAGACCAAATTCAATTAGAACGTCGTCCGCTCTCTGCGGTAATCGGTGATGATCTTCAGCCAGTGTATAAGCCAAAGATGATGCCAGAACGCGACCGTAAGAACGCTGAACGTATTGCAGTGAAAAACTTACGCTCTATGGATGAAATTGAGTAATTTTTTCTGATGAGTATTTGACATATCTGATGGATATGGTCATCAGGGAATTTGACAGAATTTGTATTAAATAGGAAGCCAAGCCAATGGCTGAAACTGAAATTGCTATGCCAGAATCGACTCCAGTTGATTCCCGCCCAGCATTTGCAATTGTAGAAGATCTCAAAGCCAAATTTGGCGAGAACTTTTACGTGCAACCGACGTTTGAAGATTTTCCGACGGTCTGGGTTGAGCGCGCACGTGTACAAGAAGTTCTAATGTACTTGCGTACAGTACCACGTCCTTATGTGATGCTGTTTGACTTATCTGCGGTCGATGAACGTTTGCGTAACAACCGTGATGGTTTACCTGCATCTGATTTCACAGTGTTCTATCACTTACTTTCATTAGAACGTAATAGTGATATTCGTATCAAAGTGGCGTTGAGTGAGAACGATATTAATGTTCCAACAGCGACCAATATTTGGCCAAATGCCAATTGGTACGAACGTGAAGCTTACGATATGTTTGGGATCAATTTCGAAGGGCATCCAATGCTTCGTCGTATCTTGTTGCCAACTTATTGGGAAGGTCATCCACTACGTAAAGAATATTCTGCACGTGCGACTGAATATACACCGTACATGCAAGACAAGGCTAAACAAGATTTCGAACAAGAACATCTTCGTTTTGTTCCAGAAGATTGGGGTCTAACACGCGGTAACGCCGATGAAGACTTTATGTTCTTGAACTTAGGACCTAACCATCCATCTGCGCATGGTGCATTCCGTGTAATTTTGCAGCTTGATGGCGAAGAAGTGAAAGATTGTGTGCCTGATATTGGCTATCACCACCGTGGTGTGGAAAAGATGGCTGAACGTCAAACTTGGCATTCATTTATTCCATATACAGACCGTGTTGACTACTTAGGTGGTTGTGCGCAAAACATGCCTTATGTCATGGGTGTGGAGCAACTTGCAGGGATTACCGTTCCTGATCGTGCACAATGTATCCGTGTTATGATGTCTGAATTATTCCGTATCAATAACCACTTGTTGTATATCGGTACTGCGATTCAGGATGCCGGTGGTATGACACCAGTATTCTATATGTTTGCGGATCGTCAAAAAATCTATGACGCAATTGAAGCGATCACAGGTTTCCGTATGCACCCAGCATGGTTCCGTATCGGCGGGACAGCACATGACCTTCCAAACAACTGGCAAAAACTGATTCGTGAAATTCTCGAATGGATGCCAAAACGTTTGAAGGAATATCATACTGCTGCATTGAAAAACTCAGTATTTGTGGGTCGTACCCGTAATGTTGCGCAATACGATGCTAAATCGGCATTGGCTTGGGGTGTAACAGGTACAGGTTTACGCGCGACAGGTATTGATTTTGATGTTCGTAAATATCGTCCATACAGTGGTTATGAAAATTACGACTTTGAAGTGCCGTTAGAGTATGAAGGCGATGCTTACGCGCGTGTGATGGTTCACTATCGCGAAATCGAAGAGTCGTTAAAAATCGTCAAACAGTGTTTGGATAATATGCCTTCTGGTCCTTATAAAGCGGATCATCCATTGGCAGTTCCACCACCAAAAGATAAGACTTTACAAGATATTGAAACTTTGATTACGCACTTCTTGAGCGTGTCATGGGGTCCTGTAATGCCAGCTGGTGAAGCCTCTGTAATGGCAGAAGTGGTGAAAGGTGCGTCTAACTATTACTTGACTTCAGATAAGTCAACCATGAGTTACCGTACCCGTATTCGTACACCTACTTTCACCCACTTGCAGCAAATTCCTTCCGTGATTAACGGCAGTCTTGTATCTGACTTGATCATTTATTTAGCGACAATTGACGTCGTTATGGCTGACGTGGATCGCTAAGGGGTAAAAGCATTATGATGATTTTGACTGATAAAAAGCCACGTGTGAATGTTGAAGGGATTCTGACCAGCGAAGAAATCCATGAAATTGAACATCACATGGGTCACTACCCATACCCACGCGCAGCGTCTTTGGATGCTTTAAAGTGTGTACAACGCCGTAATGGTTGGGTGGATGACGCGCAGTTACATGCAATTGCTCAATTATTGACAATTACAACTGCGGATTTAGAAGGTGTTGCAACATTCTATAACCGTATATACCGTCAGCCTGTAGGTCGTCACGTAATTTTATTATGTGATTCGATTGCATGTTTCTTGATGGGTGCGGAAACTTTAGCAGAAGCTTTCCAACGTGAACTGGGTATCCAATTTGGTCAAACGACAGCTGATGGTCGTTTTACTTTATTGCCGATCTGCTGTTTAGGGAACTGTGACAAAGGTCCAACCCTGATGATTGATGAAGATACACACGGTTTGGTTGAAGTGACTTCTGTGAAACAGTTATTGGAGAAGTATGTATGAATACCGAACCAAGACCAATTTATGGCGAAGGAAACCCTGAAACTCACCCATTAACATGGCGTTTGAGTAAACAGGAATTTGTTCGTAGTGCTGATGACTATGAAGCTTTAGAAGGCTATGCAGGCTTTAAAAAAGCGCTTTCTATGCCACCTAAAGACGTTCTTGAAGTCATCAAAGCAGCGACTGTAAAAGGTCGTGGTGGTGCAGGTTTCCCAGCAGGGATTAAATGGTCATTGATGGCACCCAATGATGGTGGTCCTCGTTACCTAATCTGTAATGCCGATGAAATGGAACCGGGAACATTCAAAGACCGTTTGTTGATGGAAAAACTTCCTCATCAATTGATCGAAGGGATGTTGATTGCAGGTTATACCCTCGAAGCAACTCAGGGTTATATCTTCATTCGCGGTGAATACATTGAAGCTGCACAATACTTAAATGAAGCTTTAGAACAAGTGCGAGCTAAAGGTTATTTAGGTGACAACATCTTAGGCACAGGTTGGAACTTTGACCTGCATGTGCATACTGGTGCGGGGCGTTATATTTGTGGTGAAGAAACTGCATTGATTAACTCACTCGAAGGTCGTCGTGCAAACCCACGTACTAAGCCTCCATTCCCGCAAGTTGCAGGTGCATGGGGCCGTCCGACCATCGTAAACAACGTAGAAACCTATAACAACTTACCAGCAATTATGTTGCGTGGGCCTGAGTGGTATATCGGTTTGTCTGCGGGTAAATCTAAAGATCCAGGCACTAAAATTTATGGTGCATCAGGTAAAGTGACTTTCCCTGGTCTTTGGGAATTACCGTTTGGTACGACTGCACGTGAAGTGATTGAAGACTATGCTGGCGGTATGCGCGATGGTCTTAAACTGAAAGCATGGTTACCGGGTGGGGCATCGACTGACTTCTTGGCTGCTGAACACATTGATCTTCCAATGGATTCAGAAAGCATTATGAAAGCAGGTTCTCGTCTAGGTACATGTTTGTTAATGGTCGTTGATGAAACCCAGTGTATGGTTTCTGCAACGCGTAACTTAGAAGAATTCTTTGCACGTGAATCATGTGGATTCTGTACGCCATGCCGTGATGGTTTACCTTGGGCGGTCAAAGCACTTGTCGCAATTGAGAAAGGTGAAGGGAAGATGGAAGACATTCAACATCTTCAAGAACTGACTCGCAAGTTGTGGATTGGTAAAACATTCTGTGCTCACGCACCAGGTGCGATGGAACCATTGATGGGTGCACTCAAATATTTCCGTAGCGAGTTTGAAGCTAAAGTGACAGATCGTCCTGTAGCCCAAGCCAGCCACGTAGAACAAGTTTAAGGAATTCGACTATGGCTACAATTCATGTCGATGGAAAATCGTATGAAGTCAATGGCTCGGAAAACTTGCTACAAGCATGTTTGAGTCTTGGCATCGACATCCCATATTTTTGTTGGCATCCAGCTTTAGGTTCTGTCGGTTCTTGCCGTCAATGTGCTGTTACTCAATATGCGAATCCAGAAGATACTCGTGGTCGCTTAGTAATGTCATGTATGACTCCTGCATCTGACAATACCTTTATTTCGATTGAAGACAAAGAAGCAAAAGATTTCCGTGAATCGATTGTGGAATTCTTAATGACCAACCACCCACACGACTGTCCAGTCTGTGAAGAGGGTGGTCACTGTCATTTACAAGATATGACAGTAATGACGCAACATGATCGTCGTCGTTATCGTTTTACCAAACGTACGCATCACAACCAAGAGTTGGGTTCTTTCATTGCACATGAGATGAACCGTTGTATCGCATGCTACCGTTGTGTTCGTTACTACAACGATTATGCTGGTGGTACAGACTTTGGTGTTTATGCCAATGCATCACGTGTCTACTTCGGTCGTCCAGAATCAGGCACTTTAGAGTCTGAGTTCTCTGGTAACTTGACTGAAGTGTGCCCAACAGGTGTATTTACCGATAAAACCCATTCGGCACGTTATAACCGTAAGTGGGACATGCAGTATGCGCCTAGCGTATGCCAAGGCTGTTCTTCTGGTTGTAACATCTCTCCGGGTGAGCGTTATGGCGAATTACGTCGTGTAGAAAACCGTTTTAATGGTGACGTTAACCAATATTTCCTTTGTGATAAAGGTCGTTTTGGTACGGGTTATGTGAACCGTGAAGATCGTCCACGTCAGCCGCAATTCCGTGCTGCAACAGAAGTTAAAACTGTTTCTGTTGATGTGGCGCTGGATTCAGTGATTGAAAATGTTCAAGGCAAAAAAGTCTTGGGTATTGGTTCTCCACGTGCATCATTAGAATCAAACTACGCGTTGCGTGAGTTGGTTGGCCAAGAAAATTATTCAACAGGTCTTTCTCAAAAAGAACAGAACTTGGTTGAACTTGCTGCATCGATTATGCAAGCTGAGGGTGTTTATAACCCAAGTATGCGTGAAATCGAAAGCTATGATGCAGTCTTGATCTTGGGTGAAGACTTAACGCAAACTGCACCACGTATGGCATTGTCTGTTCGCCAAGCTGCGAAAAACAAAGCCAAACAAATGGCTGCAGACCGCCGTACCCAAGATTGGTTAGCTGAACCTGTAAAACGTATTGGTCAGGATGCAAATTCTCCAATCTATATCTTGGCTGCAACACAAACACGTTTAGCTGATATTGCTGAGGGTGAAGTTGTTGCTTCTCCAAACGATATTGCACGTTTAGGTTTTGCGATTGCTGCGGGTGTAAACGGTGATGCGATTCTTGGTTTAGATGATGATGCTAAAGCATTTGCACAAACCATTGCGGATACGTTAAAAGCTGCGAAAAAACCATTAATCATCTCGGGTACTAGCTTACAAGATGCTGCCATCATGGAAGCTGCTGCACAAGTTGCACAAAACCTAGGTGGAAATGCAGGCTTAACATTGACAGTTCCAGAAGTGAACTCAATGGGTATGGCTTTGTTTGGTGGTTTAAGCTTAGAACAAGCATTTGCTCAAGATTATGAGTCAATCATTATTGTTGAAAATGATTTGTTCCGCCGTTTACCTGCTGTACAAGTTCAGGCTGCTCTAGACAAAGCGCAAAGCGTGATTGTGCTTGATCATTCTGAAACTGAAACCGTAAAAGCGGCTGATGTTGTCTTGTCTGCTGCAAGTTTTGCAGAAGGCGATGGGACAGTGGTCAGCCAAGAAGGTCGTGCGCAACGCTTCTATCAAGTTTATGATCCAAGCTATTACAAACCAGAATATGCCATCAAAGAATCTTGGCGCTGGTTACATGCCATTGAAACGGGTGTGAAAGGTAAAGCGATCTCGTGGACATTGTTGGATGACGTAATTGAGTCTGTGGTCAAAAATGTTCCAGTTCTTGAAGCAATTCAAGATGTTGCACCTGATGCGGGTTACCGTGTTCATGGCTTGAAAATTGCCCGTGAACCACGTCGTTACTCTGGTCGTACTGCAATGCGTGCACCATTAAACGTACATGAGCCGAAACAACCTGTCGATGTCGATTCCGCATTAACATTCTCTATGGAAGGTTATGTTGGACCGCAAAATGCATCGTCATTGGTTCCATTTGCATGGGCACCGGGTTGGAACTCACCACAAGCTTGGAACAAATACCAAGATGAAGTGGGTGGTCACCTTAAAGGTGGTGATTCAGGCGTTCGTTTGTTTGATCGCTTAGTAAAACGTCCTGCACGTAGCTATGTGGCGCCAACTGCGGTTGTGGCAAATCCAGAGAGTTTCCGTCTGGTTCCAATGCATCATATTTTCGCTTCAGGTGAATTTACGATTAAAACGCCGGTGATGGAATCGCGTATTCCAGAAGCGACTTTTGCCGTAGGCGAGCAAGATGCAGCACGTTTAAATGTTCAAGATGGTCAACAACTGACAGTTAAAGCAGGCGAAACGACGATTAGTCTTCCTGTGCATGTGATTGAATATTTACCAACAGGTTATATCGGTTATCCAGTCGGCCAAGCACCAACAGTTTCACTTGCTGAACCTGTATCTGTAACGGTAGGAGTGTAATCATGAATGAATCTTTACGCGCACTACCGACATGGGCACAAGACTGGCCAATCGCTTATTCAGTGATTCAAGCCATCGTAATTTTGTTGGTTGTGGTTTTACTGGCCGCTTTGATGTCATTTATTGAACGTCGTTTGCTGGGCTTATGGCAAGACCGTTATGGACCAAACCGTGTTGGTCCTGGCGGGATGTTCCAGATCGTTGCCGACATGTTGAAAATCATGTTCAAAGAAGACTGGACACCAAAGTTTGTAGATAAGTTAACCTTCCGTTTAGCACCAGCAGTGGCAATGGCGACTGCAGTACTGTCATTCATGGTTATTCCTGTTTCACCTTACTTAGGTGTTTCAGACATGAGTATCGGGCTATTGTTCTTTATGGCAATGGCTGGTATTGCAGTATATGCGGTATTATTTGGTGGTTGGGCATCCAACAACAAATATGCGTTACTAGGTGGTCTACGTTCAGCAGCACAAACCATTTCTTATGAAGTCTTTTTAGGGATTTCATTGATGGGTGTGGTGGCAATTGCAGGTTCATTTAACTTGCGTGACATCGTAGAAGCACAACGTGATGTATGGTTTGTGATTCCGCAATTCATTGGTTTCATGATCTTCGTGGTTGCGGGTGTTGCGGTAACGCATCGTCATCCATTTGACCAACCAGAAGCTGAACAAGAATTGGCAGAAGGTTACCATGTCGAATATGGTGGTATGAAATGGGGGATGTTCTTCGTTGCTGAATACGTCAACATCATTCTAATTTCTGCACTGATCGTGACTTTATTCTTTGGCGGTTGGTTAGCACCATTTAATTTAAATATTCCATTCATTCCAGATGCATTCTGGTTCATTGCGAAAACAGCATTCTTTGTAATGATGTTTGTCTTGGCACGTGGTTCTTTAATGCGTCCACGTTATGACCAAGTTATGAATTTTGGTTGGAAAGTGTGTTTACCACTTGCATTGGTCAACCTTTTGGTGACTGGTGCTGTGATTCTGATGAATCAGGCCTAGGACAGCAGGGAGTACAAAATGTATAAAATTCTAGCTGGCGTAGGATCAATTGTTCGTTCGTTGTGGATGGTGTTTAGCCATGTCACACGCAAACGCGATACGATTTTATATCCAGAAGTGCCAGCCGAACAAATCGTACCTCCACGCTACCGTGGTCGTATCGTATTAACACGTGACCCAGACGGTGAAGAGCGTTGTGTTGCGTGTAACTTATGTGCGGTTGCATGTCCTGTTGGTTGTATTTCATTGCAGAAAGCTGAAAAAGATGATGGACGTTGGTATCCAGAATTTTTCCGCATTAACTTCTCACGCTGCATTTTCTGCGGTATGTGTGAAGAAGCATGTCCAACAACTGCCATTCAGTTAACACCAGATTTTGAGTTAGGCGAATATGTCCGTCAGGATCTTGTTTATGAGAAAGAAAACTTACTCATTTCAGGACCAGGTAAATACCCAGACTACAATTTCTACCGTGTAAGTGGTATGGCAATTGATGGTAAAGAAAAAGGTCAAGCGCAACGTGAAAGTGCGCCTGTAGATGTACGGAGCTTATTACCATGATGTGGCCATTTTATTTAATGGCTCTCGTGGCCATTGTTTCGACGATTCGTGTTGTGACCAACACCAATCCAGTACATGCTTTATTAAGTTTGATCGTTTCTCTACTTGCTGTTGCAGGGATCTTCTTGATCATTGGTGCACCATTTGCAGCTGCGCTTGAAGTGATTGTTTATGCGGGTGCGATCATGGTGTTGTTCGTATTCGTGGTCATGATGCTCAACCTTGGTCAACATACAGTTGATCAAGAACGTAAATGGTTGACTTCAGATGCTTGGGCTTATCCAGCACTCATGAGCTTCTTAGTTGGCTTATGTTTGGTTTGGGTATTAGGTTCAGACTATACCCAACATGGTGCAGTACTTGGAACTCAAGTGATTGGACCTAAAGCAATTGGTCAAGCACTCTTTACCCACTATTTATTATTGGTTGAAGTTGCCGCAATGTTATTGCTTGCAGCATTGGTTGCAGCATTCCACTTAGGCAAACGTGAACCGAGTGCAGCAGAGGATAAACAGTAATGGGCAACATTCCTTTAGAACATGGTTTGATCGTCGCAACTATCCTTTTTGCACTGGGTTTTTACGGTGTAATGGTGCGACGCAACCTATTATTTATGTTAATGAGCCTTGAGATCATGATGAATGCAGCAGCATTGGCATTCGTTGTGGCAGGAAGTGCATGGGCACAACCTGATGGTCAAATTATGTTTATTTTGATCCTCACACTTGCTGCGGCAGAGGCTTGTATCGGTCTAGCGATCGTCCTCCAGTTCTATCATCGCTTCCATCATCTGGATGTAGATGCTGCTAGTGAGATGCGCGGATGAGTTATTTATATTTAACGATTTTATTTCCGCTGATTGGCTTTGTGCTTTTAGCGGCAGGACGTAATAAACTTCCTGAAAATGTAGCAGCAATTATTGGTGCGGGTTCTGTTGGCCTTTCTGCTTTATTTGCATTGATTGCAGGCATGGACTTTGTTCAGCAGGGTTCAGTTGCGCAAGCACAGCATTTATGGACTTGGTTCAATGTAGGTGGTTTTGCACCGGGTGTAAGTTTGCATCTTGACGGCTTGTCATTGTTAATGATGGGCATGGTGACAGGTGTAGGTTTCCTGATTCACATCTTTGCAACTTGGTACATGCGTGGTGAAGAAGACTTCGCACGTTTCTTCTCATACTTCAACTTATTCGTTGCAAGCATGTTGGTGCTTGTATTGGGTGACAACTTAGCGTTGTTATTCTTAGGTTGGGAAGGCGTAGGTCTGTGTTCTTACCTGTTGATTGGTTATTACTACCAAAACCCTGCAAATGGTTTTGCGGCAATTAAAGCATTTACAGTTACGCGTGTTGGTGATGTATTCTTACTGATCGCATTGTTCTTGCTTTACCAACAATTTGGTACTTTACACATCGGCACGATTGTTGCCAATGCTTCACAAGTTCTCGCACTTGATCATAACTTGGCATTGATCACGTCATTGATGTTGTTCTTGGGTGCAGCAGGTAAATCTGCGCAAATCCCATTACAAACATGGTTGGCAGATGCAATGGCTGGTCCGACACCAGTATCTGCATTGATCCATGCTGCAACAATGGTTACCGCGGGTATCTACTTATGTTGCCGTATGTTCTCTGTGTTTGAAATGACACCAGAAGTGATGCAGTTCATTTCGATTACGGGTGCTGTAACATTGTTGGTTGCTGGCTTTGCGGCTTTAGTTCAAACAGATATCAAACGTATTCTGGCTTACTCTACCATGAGTCAGCTCGGTTATATGTTTATGGCTGTGGGTGCAGAAGCGTATCAAGCAGGTCTGTTCCATATGCTTGCACATGCATTCTTTAAGGCATTATTGTTCTTGTCTTCTGGTGCGGTGATCTTGGCTTACCATCATGAACAAAACATCTTTAAAATGGGTGGTTTGTTCTACAAAAACAAATTCTTATTTGCTTGCTTCGCGATTGGTGGTGGTGCACTTGCTGCAATCCCATTTATCACGATCGGCTTCTTCTCAAAAGATGCAATCTTGGGTGCTGTTTGGGCGCAAGGTCAATCTGTCGCATTGTATAACTCATTGTATTGGGTTGGTGTTGCGGGTGCATTCTTAACTTCGATTTATACATTCCGTTTAATTTGGGTTGTATTCTTCGGTGAAGAAAAAACACATTATCACGAAATCAAAGGTGCAACGTATTGGGCGCCTTTAGGTATCTTGGCTGTTCTTTCAACAGGTTTGGCTTACTTCTTAAAAGCGCCAGTGATGAACATTTTAAATGCAGCACATATCCCTGCATTTGAAGTTTCTCAAGCGATTGAAGAAGGGATGCATGGTGCAGAACACCTTGCAGTCGGTATCGCATTGGTCGGTTTAGCTGTAGGCGTGGTGTTATTTGCTTTCGCTTATAAAGCGGTGCAAGGTTTTGCAGCCACTTCATTTGGTGCTGGACTTGCAAATATCTGCCGTAATGCATTTGGTTTCGATTCTTTATACAACCTTGTATTTGTTCAACCTTATTTACTCATTGCGAAAATTTTAGGTCGTGACCCAATTGATGGTTTATGGCTGGTATTACCTGCAATCGTAAATAGTGGGAATAAATTTACAAGTACCCGTCAAACAGGTTCATTACGTGAATATGCATCAAGTATGTCACTCGGTGTAGTGGTATTGCTGATGATCTTGATCGTGATTCAGGTAGTGGGGAAATAAGATGGAAATCACAAACAATTGGATTTTACCCGCACTGATTCTTGTACCTTTTATTGCAGGTTTCGCGTGTTGGTTGGTCGATAAACTTGATAAACATTTGCCACGTTATATCGCATTAGTCGGTATGCTCGTTACATTGGGCTTAACACTGATTTTGTGGAAACAAGGTGGCTTTAGCTATGAGTTGGGGGCGAAGACTCCAACTTGGGCAGCAGAATTTTATTTACCTTGGATTAAAACACTCGGTATTAACATTCATTTGGCTGTAGATGGTCTTTCATTGCTGATGGTGGGCTTGACTGCATTACTGGGTGTACTTGCAGTTGGCTGTTCATGGGGTGAAATTCAAAAGAATGTCGGCTTCTTCCACTTAAACCTATTATGGTCTTTGGGTGGGGTAATCGGGGTTTTCCTTGCAATTGATATGTTCTTGTTCTTCTTCTTCTGGGAGATGATGCTAGTCCCTATCTACTTCTTGATCGCTCTTTGGGGTCATAAAGGCGCAGACGGTAAATCACGTGTTTATGCTGCAACCAAGTTCTTTATCTATACCCAAGTCGCTGGCTTGATCATGCTCATCGGGATCTTAGGCTTAGTGGTCTACGGTTCTCAGATGTCAGGTACGATTAGCTTCGACTATAACTACTTACTTGCTGTTGCAAACACTTTAGATGCTCAGGCACCACATATTGCCTATGCATTGATGATCTGTTTCTTTATTGGTTTTGCGGTCAAGCTTCCAGTATTCCCATTACACGGTTGGTTACCAGATGCGCATGCGCAAGCACCTACAGCAGGTTCTGTAGACTTAGCAGGTATCTTGATTAAAACTGCTGCGTACGGTTTACTGCGCTTTGTATTGCCATTCTTCCCAGCAGCATCTGCACAATTTGCCGATATTGCGATTATTTTAGGTTTGATTGGTATTTTCTACGGCGCTTGGTGTGCTTTCCAGCAAACAGATATGAAACGCCTGCTTGCTTATACTTCTATTTCGCATATGGGTTTCGTATTACTTGCACTTTATGCGGGTAATATTCTGACGTTCCAAGGCTTAATGATCATGATGTTGGCACATGGCTTGTCATCTGCTGCATTGTTCATTATGTGTGGTCAAGTGTATGAACGCTTACATACCCGTGACTTACGTTTGATGGGTGGTATTCGTGGTCAATTCCAGTATTTACCATTCTTCTTGATGTTCTTTGTCTCTGCGCTTGTGGGTATTCCAGGTCTAGGTAACTTTATTGGTGAATTCCTGATTTTGATGGGTTCATTCGCTAAGTTCCCAACATTTACCATCATTGCGGCAATTAGCTTGGTCTTTGCTGGTCTTTATGGTCTGATCCTGATCCACAAAGCTTTATTTGGTACACCAAATGAAGAACAGAAAAAGCATTATGAAAGTCCATTAAAAGACTTGAATGTACGTGAAACAGTAATTCTATTGATCTGTGCATTTGGCTTATTATGGTTAGGTGTGTATCCACAAAGCTTCCTTGATATTTCTCACTCAAGTATGGCGTGGTTATCAAATAGCTATATTCCAGTTCAAGAAGTTGTTGATGCGGCACAACAAGTCGTATCTCAACAAAATGTGGAGATCCAATAGTCATGAACTTCACTATGTCATTTTCGGGTCTCATGCCTTTAGCACCAGTTTTTATTGTTGCTTTAACCGCTGTAGTGGTGATGATCCTAACCTCGATCAAACGTAACCATAATTTGATTGCGACTGCATCGGTGGTGGGTTTAAACCTTGCTGCAATTGATATTTTATTCATGATGTTTGGTGGTTCATTTGCACCATCAAATGTGATGAACATGTTTGTGGTTGATCCATTTACATTGTTTTATCAATTTATTGCAGTAGTTGCTGCACTCGCATGCTGTACGTTATCTCACGCTTATATTGAAACGTATAAAGATAATCGTGAAGAGCTTTATATCTTGATGTTGATCTCTGTAACAGGGGCAATGTTAATGGTGGCAAGTTCTCATTATACGTCGTTCTTTATTAGCTTAGAGCTTTTGTCAATTCCTGTGTATGGCTTATTGGCATATACGCATCAGCGTGGAAAATCGCTAGAAGCAGGCGTAAAGTATTTGGTACTTTCTGCAACCGCTTCAGCAATTTTGTTGATGGGTATGGCATACGTTTATGCTTATACCGGTACATTGTCATTTACTGACTTCCCAGGTTTGTATGGAAATCAGTTAGCACAAGTGCAACAAATTGCGTCTTTGGCTGACTTTATTGAACAGTTAAAAGGTTTCCTTGCTCAACCAATGATTTTGTTGGGTTCAGGATTAATCGTGATTGCAATTGCGTTTAAATTATCGTTGGCGCCATTTCATAAATGGACACCAGATGTTTATCAAGGTGCACCTGCGCCAATCGCGACCTATCTTGCAACTGTTGCTAAAGTTGCAACCATTGGTTTATTAGTCCGCTTTATTTTAAGTTCAGGTTTCATTCTTGTACCGTCTATCGTGACTGTATTAACTGTGATCGCTGTACTTTCGATTTTAGTCGGGAACTTCCTTGCATTACGTCAAGTCAACTTAAAACGAATTTTGGGTTATTCATCGATTGCCCATTTCGGTTATTTATTGATTGCTTTGATTAGTTTAGGTTATGCAAGTTTAGGCAGTGTAAGTGTCTACGTGGTGACTTATACCTTAACTACGATTGGTGCTTTTGGTGCTGTCGCGTTAATGTCGAGCCCATATAACAATGTTGATGAAGCTGAGTCGCTTGCGGATTACCGTGGTTT
This sequence comes from Acinetobacter sp. NyZ410, assembly GCF_022828975.1. Taxonomy (NCBI): domain Bacteria; kingdom Pseudomonadati; phylum Pseudomonadota; class Gammaproteobacteria; order Moraxellales; family Moraxellaceae; genus Acinetobacter; species Acinetobacter sp. NyZ410. The sequence continues at coordinate 931,019 of NZ_CP094620.1, forward strand.
ATTCTGGCGTCGTCCAGTACTGACTGCCACCTTAACAGTGATGATGCTTTCTCTTGCAGGGATTCCATTGACCGCTGGTTTCATCGGTAAGTTTATGGTGGTGATTGCTGCTGTAACCACAGAACATTGGTTCTTGGCTGCTATGGTTGTGGTGGGTAGTGGTATTGGTTTGTATTACTATTTACGTGTGATGATCGTGATGTATATGACTCCACCAGATAATCCTCGTATTGATGCGGTTGATCATTGGGGACAAAAAGTGGGTGGTTTGATGGTGCTCGGCGCTGCTGCTTTGGTATTGATCATTGGTGTTTATCCAGATCCAATCATCAACTTGGCGTTGAAATCAGAAATTTTATCTCCTTTACATTTCTTGATGAGCCAACAACACTAATCGCAATAAAATCCTGCTATTAACAAAAAAAGCCCTCATTCATTGAGGGCTTTTCTTATCTCTGATATAAAAAACATTTATAATAATGGAAATTTACTTTTATCCTTTTAGGTGTCCTCCCGTGTCTATTCAAGAAATTCGTCATCCACTTATTCGTCATAAATTAGGTTTATTACGCCGTGCTGACATTAGTACTAAGAATTTCCGTGAACTCGCTCAAGAAGTAACCATGCTTTTAACTTATGAAGCAACCAAAGATTTACCTGTGTGTGATCATGAGATTGATGGCTGGAATGGTAAAGTCACAGTAGACAGAATTGCGGGTAAAAAAATCACTGTAGTGCCAATTTTACGTGCTGGTATTGGCATGTTAGAAGGTTTTTTAAATCTTATCCCAAGTGCTAAAGTTTCAGTCCTCGGTTTAGAACGTGATGAAGAAACTTTGGAAGCACGTACTTATTATAAAAAATTGGTTCCAGATGTACAAAATCGTTTAGCCATGATTATTGACCCAATGTTGGCGACTGGTTCATCTTTGGTTGCTGCGATTGACGTGTTAAAAGCAAGTGGCTGTAAAGATATCCGTGTTATGGTTTTGGTTGCTGCACCTGAAGGAATTAAACGTGTTGAAGCCGCACACCCTGATGTGACGATTTTCACCGCTTCAATTGATCAAGGTTTAAATGAACAAGGTTATATCGTGCCAGGTTTAGGTGATGCTGGAGATAAAATTTTTGGTAGTGTGCAAAAAGATTAAAATTTAGTATCATCGAAGGAGGCTATAGGGGGCCTCCTTTTTAATGATAAGAGAATAAAAAATGTTCAGAAAAGGGACTGTTACCTTTTTCGATAATGATTTAGGGCAAGGTCTAATTGAATTAAATGATCATCAACAAGTTGTTTTTAAATTAGAAGATTTTTCAAATCAGTTGCTTCTTCCTCAAATTGGTGAGCGGATTAAATGTGTCGTTTTAGAGCAAGATGGTGGTTTATTCGCCAAATTTATCGTACGTTTAGATCATAAAAATTATGTGAATGATCAAAACAAGCCCTCCGTTCCACATCTTTATTCAGAAAATGCCTATGAGCATATTAGAAATGTTCGCAAAGCGCTGAAAAAGAGAAGGGGATTGGCTGATGAAGGCTTACAGAACCCTCAAACGAAAATTCACACCGAACAAGGCATTTTACCTGACGCTATTCCAGATATTGACTTGGTTGCACAACAGCAAGACACGACTGTCGAGCCCATTCAAACAACAATCAATGACCCAGTGCTTGAAGAATCGGACGGAGATTTAAATCAAGCCAAAGAGATTGAACCTGTAGCGCAAACACAAGTTGACCTTTCCACTAAAGTTATCCAGAATACTGAATTACAAGACCAAACTCATACAGTTGATAACATTAAACCCATTGAAGAAAGTGATGCTAGTACTGTTGTTGATGTGGGGGGAGTGGGTCGAAATATTGGAATCGCTGAGGGCAATCAGAGCGCAGTCTTGCTTGGGTCCTTAGAGGTGATAGAAGATAGTCAAAATTTTAAAGGGGATGATTTCTATTTTAACAGCCAAATTGATCGGCAGTTACTTGAAAAGCATATGGATTTAACTGCATTTCAACGTTTAATTCAAAAGTTGAAAGTTAAATTTTTATATTCCAAACGCAAACAAGCTGTCAAGAAAATTCGATCTGAAAAGCGCAAGACGTTGAACCCTTGGGTGGTGATCGTCGCGGTGGTTATATTCATTGCGGTAAGTTCTGTGATGTATGCAATGGATCGTTATAAGCAGTACAAAGTTGAGGCTGAAATGAGACTTCAACAATATCAACAAGAACAAAAGGACAAGATTAAACAGCAGAAACGAAAGGCATATTCACACTAAACATCTGAAACGAGTTGAATATATTTTGCGATTCATACTTATTTTAAAAGAGAAGTTATATGTTTTATTTGGGGCAAATCATTGAATATCATCATGATAAAGGTTACGGACTTTTATTGGATCATAATTCAGCGCAATCTGTAATATTTTACATCGCTGATTTTCCAAAAGAAGGTGGTCAGCCGAAAAAAGGGGAAACCATAAAATATGTAATCATCAATGCACATGGAACATTGAAAGCACATCAAATGATTCGTTTAGATGTTGCGATGAGTAATGACTTAAAAAATAAAAAGATCAATATTGATAAGCAAAAAAATATTTTAAGACGAAGTAAAAATGAAGGGCAGAAATTCGGTTTTATGTCTGTGGTGATTTTGGTGATTGTTTTTGGCTTCGTTTATTTTAGTTTTGCGACATGGAATCAATACCAAACCTATCAGGAAGAACAACATGCTAAATTTGCATTGTTAGAACAACAACAGAAGCAAATCGTTGAGCAACAGCGCAAAGAGATTGGTTATGTTAAACCGGTAAAGTTTAGTGAAAAATCCCAAAATGCTTTAAACAGTCATCATCATTCAGTGCAAAAACAGAATGAAGCAGAATCCGTACAAAGCAACATAGCTGTATCGACAACAGCATCAACGGAAAAATCACCTTATCAATGCGATGGTCGTACCCATTGCAGCCAAATGACATCTTATGATGAGGCGGTATTTTTTATTAGAAATTGCCCCAATACACAAATGGATGGTAACCATGATGGTCGACCATGTGAACGGCAATTTGGTAAATAGCTTTTAAGTTAAGCGTTATAAAAAAGCTCCAAGAGGAGCTTTGGTTTTAACCATTTTCACAAAATTTTAGGAAGGCTCTTAAGCCTGGTCCTTGGTACTTTTGACGATGTACCAGCATATATAGCGGGCGAGCAAGTTGCCAGAATGGGGTATTTAAAATCACCAATTGTCCTTTGTCGAGCAAAGGCTGAATTGCCAATTTAGAAATACATGACATTCCTAGACCTCCAGCAACGATTTTTAAAATCGCTTCATTATGCCCTAGGGTCAAGCGGATATTGGCATCTTCAAGATCTTTTAGAATGGCATTGTCAAAGACTTCACGTGTTCCAGAACCTTCTTCACGTAAAATCCATTCAACATGCTGGAAGTCAGACTGCTTTAATTCACGATGTAAATTTGCCAGTGGGTGATTAGGCGAACAACATACCGCGAGTTCGTCATCGCGCCAGTGAATACATTGAAGTTGTGGTAGGAAGCATGAACCTTCAATCAATGCCAAATCGAGTTGGAATTGGTTGACCGCTTCAATCATTTGGCGGGTATTACCCACTTGGAGCTGTAAATGCGCTTGAGGTTGAACTTGTAAAAAGTTTGCCATTAAGTCTGGCATTAAATAATCACTGATGGTCAGTGTTGCACCAATCCGTAAATCAATACTTTGTAGTTCACCTTTGGCTGCTTGTTCAAAGGCTTCACAGCGACCTAAGATTTCTAAAGCTTGAGGAAGTAAGAAACGACCAAGATCATTAAGCTGTAAGCGCTTACCAAGACGATCGAAAAGCGGAGCACCCAGTCCATCTTCTAAATCTGCCAAAGCCATACTTGCCGCACTTTGAGTCAACCGAACCGCATCACTTGCTTTGGTCACGGTACCTTCTTGAGCGACAGCAACAAAAACCGCCAACTGGCGTAAAGTCATTCGCATAAGTAGAGCCTTAACATTTTAATATTCATAGATTATATAGTCATGCTACCATGAGGACTATGTTTCATGCCACGAAGAAATCATGTCAATTGAAAAATTTAGCATAGAAAAGGTTTTGTCTGTTCAGCGTTGGACCAATACACTTTTCAGTTTCACCATGACTCGACCTGCCCATTTTAAGTTTACCGCAGGGCAATTTGCTCGCATTGGTTTAAAAGTGGGTGATGATTTGGTGGTAAGAGCATATTCTGTGGTTTCATCCCCATTTGATGAAACACTCGAATTTTTTTCAATCGTTGTTCCTGACGGTGCATTTACCTCCAATTTACAGCATTTACAAGTTGGTGATGCGCTTTATTTGGAAAAAATCCCCTATGGATTCTTAACCTTAGCACGTTATCAATTGCCATTGCCTAAAGATTTGTGGTTATTGGCAACGGGCACAGGCCTAGCACCATTTATTTCGATGCTACAAGATTTTGAAACTTGGTCAAAGTACGAAAAAATCAACTTGGTGTATAGCGTAAGAACTGAATCTGAATTGGCTTATGTCGATCGGATCCAAGAGATTGCCCAGCTTTTTGGTGAGGGGCATACTGGCTTTAAATTTATCCCGATTGTTACGCGTGATCCCAATGCAGCCTTACATGATCGTTTACCGATTTTGATTGAAAATGGTGAATTGGAAAAAGCCGCTGATTTAAAATTCAATGCAGATACTACCCATGTCATGCTATGTGGGAATCCACAAATGGTAGATGACACTAAAGCCGCATTAAAAGCCCGTGGTTTAACGATGAATCGTCGCGGTGAAGGCAATATTGCTGTAGAGAATTATTGGTAAATCGCTTGGTCGCCAGCAGCAATTTTATCAATCATTTTAGATGAGAGAAGCGGCTAAGCGTCTTCTCTTAAATTCTTTCATGTCAGAACCAAACACTTTTTAGCTTAAAGATGATTGCTGAGTGAGTGGTGCGTATGCTGTTAATCGCTCGGTTGAATAAGCTTTTGCATCAACGCGTGTATCTTGATTGAGCATCAATTGTCTTAATAACTGTGCTGAAGCAGGTCCCATACATAAGCCATTACGGTAATGTCCAAAATTTGCCCATAAGTTATTCAGTTCAGGCATTTTTCCAATATATGGAATGCCTGTCGGTGAACTTGGACGTAATCCTGCCCATTGCTTGACGATGGGGAAGTTTGCCAATTCAGGGACCATTTCGATACAGGCTTTATAAATATTTTGTTGTGTTTGTACATTTGGACGTTTATCAAATCCGATATGGTCCATGCTTGAACCGCATACGATATGACCATCTCGGCGTGGGATCAAATACATCACATTGTTCATACACATGGTGGGTAGCCAGTTTTCAGGGGTTTTAAATAACATCATTTGTCCCTGAACGGGCTCTACTGGGATCGAAAGCTGTAATTGTTCTGCCCAGCAATGTGACCATGCACCCGTTGCAATCACAAATTGGTCTGCGACAAAACGTTGTCCATTGGCATTTTCAACAGACTGAATTTTTTGATTTTGAATATTAAATTTTTCGATCCATGTATTTTCATACACTTCAACTTGAGGGTGTTGTTTGAGATAGCTAATCAGTGATTTAAGAAGTCGTGGATTTCTAATATTGGCTAAATGTGGAAAATAAATTGCATGTTGAAACTGTGCTGAAATATGGGGATTGACGGTTACAAGCTGCTCTCTTTGCAGGTATTCACAATGCTGCATGGGGTCTTGATGTTGGTCTTTATAACTCAGTCCAAGCTCAAAATCTGCTTCGTCAAAAATTAACATTCCTGTGTCATGGATTTGAAAGTCTATCCCAGTTTTAGGTTGTAGTTTCTCATTCCATTGTTGGTAAAGTTGTTTGCCGTGTTGTGCCAGATGATTGACTTCATTGGGATATCTCCACGGATACATGGGTGACAGAATACCGCCACCCGCCCATGAAGCAGCATGTCCAGCATGTTGTTGATCGAACAGAGTGATGGAGCAGCCTTGTTCAACAAGCTCAAGCGCGCTGAGTAAGCCACTTACTCCAGCACCAATAATGGCGATATGCATTGTGTATTCTGTACCAATTTAGATTCTTAATCCCCACCTGCAAAAGCAATACTGCTTATCTTTTGAAAGAGAGGATTTTCCATTCACGACTGAATAAGTCATAGGCAGCTCCCTTTTTAAAAGGTGAGGAACCATGAGCTCAGTAAGGGAGGGATGATTTACTTCATCTCTTTTAATTGACGTGCTGCATCTTCTGCATAATAGGTCCAAATACCATCTGCACCTGCACGACGGAAGCACATCAAGGATTCCATAATCACGCTTTCAGATAACCAGCCATTTTGGATGGCTGCTGCAAGCATGGCATATTCACCACTGACTTGATAAACAAAGGTCGGGACACCAAAGGTATCTTTAACTTCACGTACCACATCCAAATACGGCATACCGGGTTTGACAATCACCATATCCGCACCTTCTTGAATATCAAGGGCGATTTCATGCAGTGCTTCAGCACGATTACCGACATCCATTTGGTAGTTATACTTATTACCACCTTTTAGGTTGGATGATGAGCCAACTGCATCGCGGAAAGGGCCGTAGAAACTAGATGCGTATTTTGCAGAGTACGCCATGATGCTGGTATAAATAAAATCGTTACTTTCTAAAGCTTGGCGGATTGCACCAATACGGCCGTCCATCATGTCACTTGGCGCGATCACATCTGCACCTGCTTCAGCATGGCTTAAGGCTTGTTTGATCAGGCATTGAACCGTTTCATCATTTAATACATAACCTGTATCGTCAATAATGCCGTCCTGACCATGTGTGGTATAAGGATCTAATGCACCATCCGTGATGAGTACCATCTCAGGCAGTTCTTTTTTTAACAAACGTAAAGTATTTTGAACTAAACCGTCTTCATGCCACGCAGCTTCAGCTGTTAAACTTTTGTCTTGTTGTGGTGTAACCGGGAATAAGGCAAGTTTTGATACACCAAGTTCTAATAGGGTTTCTGCTTTTTTCAACAATAAGTCTGCTGACAATCGTTGAACATTTGGCATACTTGGTACATCTTGGCTTTGGTTTTGTCCCGGAAGTACAAATACTGGATAAATGAGATGATCTGCTGTGAGTTGAGTCTCTCTTACCATTGCTCGAAGCTTATCGTTTTTACGGATACGGCGCATACGAGTAGCTGGAAAAGCAGGACGATTGAACGTATAAGTCATAACAATCTCGATGTTCAGTATTAAACTAGGCATATATTGTAGCCCTTTCATATATTTTTTGGGAAAAAGCTGAAAATTTTTCTCAATATTGGTTTCGAAATGATGATGAGTGATTCTTCTAAAACTGATTCTGCGCCTAGCGAATCGCAAAAAAAGTGGACTGGTAATTTACATTTAGGTGCGAAAGCAGATTTAAATGTGGTGCTTAACCAACTCACTAAAGCGTTTAATGGTTCGCCTTATTTTTCACATAACAATATGCAAATGCGTGTTGTTAATGATGAGATTGAAGGCTATATCGAAATGAAACCGTATTTGATTGGCAATGTCGCATTTCAAATTTTACATGGTGGTGTGGCCGCGACATTGCTGGATAGTATTGGTGGAATTGTGGCAATGGGGGAGCTGTATAAACGTGCAGAGCCAGACCAATTACCAGACACGTTAAAAAAAGTTTCTCGTTTAGCAACAGTCGATATGCGTGTGGATTATCTTGCACCTGGGCGCGGTGAATACTTTATTGCCAAAGCTGAAACCTTGAGAATGGGGCGTAAAGGTTGCACCATGCGTATGACCATGTTCAATAATGAAGGTAAGGCGATTGCGACAGCCATTGCTTCTTATGCCTATTGATCAAGCTGACTAAGTGTACTAATCAGTACACTTTTGTATTCATTGTGTCAATATAAGCCAGTAAAATACATATTTTGCTGGCTTATTTTTTTTCAAAAAAATATGAATATCAATAAGATTGACCTCTTTTATAAAGATAAACTATAGAGTAATATTTTTATTCTCATAATATGATTTTTACCTGTAAAATTGGGCACCACAATTTTAAGAAGTTGACTTATTCAACCATCAAGCAACGTCATATAGATATGATTAAGCAGTTTTTCAGTTTATATCTCCAAAATGCAAAGATGTTTTGACAAGTCCAAGTAAGCTAGGAACATGCGATGACTGACGCGCAAACGACGAATGCCTCTCCAAATGATGAAAATCAAGCGCAAGCGGATTTGGAAGCCAAACAAAAACGTAAAAAAATGCTGAAGATTTTTGCCATTATTGTTGTTGTAGCTGCAATTCTATATGCAATTTGGGCTTTTATTTTTGGCAATATTGTTGAAACGGACAATGCCTATGTCGGTGCTGAAACTGCTGAAATCACTTCCATGGTCAGCGGACAAGTTGCTGAGGTTTTGGTCAGTGATACTCAACAAGTGAAAAAAGGCGATGTACTTGCGATTATTGATAATCGTGATGCAAAAATCGCTGTTGCAGAAGCTGAAGCGGCATTGACCAAAGCCAAGCGTCAATATACACAAAGCTCGGCAAATAGCAGTTCATTGTCCTCACAGATTTTAGTCAGTGCAGATGATATTAACAGTGCCAAAGCACAAGTGGCGCAAGCCGATGTGGCATATCAACAAGCACAGCAAGAATTTGCCCGCCGTCAGCAGTTAAGCGCGACAGGTGCAATCTCTAAAGAAGAATTTAGCAAAGCACAAAGTGCTTTAAACAATGCCAAAGCAAATGTTGATGTGGCAAAAGCAGCATTGGCGCAAACAGAATCTAAGCGTAAAGCTGCACAAAGTAATTTAGATGCCAATGAAGCTTTAATTCGGGGGACCTCACAAAGTTCAACCCCTGATGTATTGGTGGCTCAAGCTAAACTTGATCAAGCACTTTTAGATTTACAACGTACAGAAATTAAAGCGCCGTTAGATGGTGTGATTGCCCGTCGTAGTATTCAAGTGGGGCAACGTATTGCACCTGGGACAAGTTTGATGAAAGTGGTGCCTTTGGCTGAACTTTATGTGGATGCAAACTTTAAAGAAAGTCAGTTGCAAAATGTGAAAGTTGGTCAGAAGGCAACCCTCACTTCAGACCTCTATGGCAAGAAAGTAGAGTATCACGGTACGGTAATCGGCTTTTCTGGTGGTACAGGTTCAGCATTTGCGTTGATTCCTGCACAAAATGCGACAGGTAACTGGATTAAAGTGGTTCAACGTCTTCCTGTACGTATCAAACTCGATCCTAAAGAGTTGGCTGAGCATCCATTACGTGTGGGTTTATCCATGAATGCTGAGGTTGATACCTCTTCAGCGAAGTAATCACTTATGAATACAGCAACGTTTCAAAGTGAGCTTAAAGGTGGGCGCTTACTTCTCGCCGCCTTTTTTTTAGCACTTGCCAATTTTATGGTCGTACTGGATATGACCATTGCCAATGTTTCTGTGCCCCATATTACCGGAAGTTTAGCAGTATCAAGTTCTCAAGGGACTTGGGTGATTACCTCCTATGCCGTTGCTGAAGCCATCTGTGTACCCTTAACCGGTTGGCTTGCAGGACGTTTTGGCGCTGTTCGGGTATTTACTATCAGTTTGATTGGCTTTACCACATTTTCAATTCTTTGTGGCTTATCCAATAGCTTAGCAATGTTAGTGATCTGTCGTATCGGACAAGGTTTATTTGGTGGTCCAATCATGCCACTTAGTCAAACTTTGTTAATGCGTATTTTCCCACCCGAAAAGCATTCTCAAGCAATGGGGATGTGGGCAATGACGACCGTTGTTGGACCGATTCTAGGCCCTATTTTAGGCGGTACGATCAGTGATAACTGGTCATGGCATTGGATTTTCTTTATTAATATTCCAGTGGGTGTGATCTGTGCTGTTGGGGTGATGCGTCTATTAAAAGTTGCTGAAACACCGATTGCTAAACTCCCGATTGATACCATTGGCTTAACGCTACTAATCGTTTGGATTGGTGCATTGCAGTTAATGCTCGATTTGGGGCATGAGCGGGATTGGTTTAATAACAGCTTTATTTGTATTTTGGCTGTGATTTTGGTGGTTGGATTTATTGCCTTTTTCATCTGGGAATATTATGAAAAACATCCCATCGTCAATATACAAATTTTCCGATACCGTGGTTTTACCATTGCAACAATCTCATTGGCCTTTGCCTTTGCGGCATTCTTTGGCAGTATTGTACTCATTCCACAATGGTTACAGATTAACTTGGGCTATACCGCATCTTGGGCAGGTTATCTGACTGCGACAATGGGCTTTGGTAGCTTGATGATGTCGCCTGTGGTTGCCAAACTTGCGACTAAATATGACCCAAGAGCCTTGTCCAGTTTTGGGCTGATGATTTTGGGTGGCGTCACATTAATGCGTTCATTTTGGACCAGTGATGCTGACTTTATGGCACTGGCATTACCACAGATTATCCAAGGTTTTGCGGTACCGTTCTTCTTTATCCCACTGTCTAATATCGCTTTAGGTGTGGTACGCCCTGATGAAGTGGCTTCTGCTGCTGGTTTGATGAACTTTATGCGAACCATGGCAGGGGCAATTGGTGCATCTATTGCGGTGACCATTTGGGATGATCATACCAAGCTGGCACGCAGTGAAATCGTGTCGACCATGCATGTTGAGGAAACTCAGCGTAACTTGGTCAACAGTGGCTTTAGTCCTGAAATGGCGTTGGGTACCATTTCCAACTTGGTGGATAAAGAGGCTTTAACGCTTTCGGTTAATCATGTGTTTTTGATTTTTGCGATGATCTTTATTTTCGCAGGATTGATTATTTGGTTATGTCCAAAACCGAAAGAGAATGTCGGCGCAGGGCATGCACATTAGAATTTAAGTTGTATAGAAGCCTACTGAAAAGTGGGCTTTTTTATGGCTGCAATGACAACAGATCAAGACTATTTTTTGCTATTTTATCTATTGATCAAGATCAGGGTATAATACAGCGATTGTGTACCGCGATGAGTAATATGTATGAAGCCTGAATTCCAGCAAGGAAAAATTAAACAATACGATGCCGATAGAGGCTTTGGCTTTATTGGTGGACTTGAACAAGATATTTTCTTTCATATTTCTGATTTTCCGCTTGCAGAGGGTGAGCCAAAGCGAAATGAGAGAGTTAAATTTATCGTTGTTGAAAATAACGGCAAGTTAAAAGCAACCAAAATTGAGCGTGTTGAAGATCAATCAGCAAAAGCCAAAAAGACCAGAATTGTTGAAAACAATAAGTCGATTACCAATAATTTGTTGTCTAATTTTAGAAAGTAATAGGCGTATAGATTTAGGCCATTTTATTTTTGGATTATTGGATCGTAGTTTTTAAATAAATCCCTTTAATTGAAGGGATTTTGTATGAGGGAGTTGGTTTTTTAATATAAAAATATTCCTTTGCGCTGCTACAATCGCAGTTTCCCTCTTTTTTAAGAGGTGAATGTTGCAAATTTTAGATAGTATTGGATTCGCAATATTGCTTGCTGAAAATGAAGTGCAAGAACGGGCAATTGGAAAAGATTAAATAAATTTAAAAAGAAGAACAGCAATGCAACCCTATAACAAAAACTTAAAACAACTGTCTCGTGATCTTAGGAATAATATGACGGATGCAGAATTGTTGCTTTGGTCAAAGTTACGACGCAAGCAAATTTTAGGTTTACAGTTTTATCGTCAGAAACCGATTTTAAATTACATCGTCGATTTTTACTGTCCTGCTATAAATTTGGTTATTGAATGCGATGGTGGGCAGCATTATACAGATGAGGGTTTAGAGGCTGATCGTATTCGTGATGAAGCATTGACTCAGCAAGGCTTAGTTATCTTAAGATTTGATAATGGAAAAATTTTGCTGGAAATTGATAGTGTGATTTCGAAGGTTTTTGATGTGGCGAGTCAGCATTTAGAATCCCCTTAAATCCCCCTTTGATAAAGGGGGACCTGCCGTGAATTGGAAGATGGTCGTCGATTCGAGCTATTCCTCCCTTCTTGCACTTCGTTTTAAAGTAATACTTTAAACTTGTTCAGGGACGAGCTTTCACGTAATTCAATCGAGACGCGCAGTTCCCCTCTTTGAAAAGAGGGGTTAGGGGAGATTTAAATAAATCTAAGCAATCGAGTCATCCAAATTCGGCGCTAACCAACGTTTGGCTTCATCCATGGTCCAGTTCTTACGCTTTGCATAATCTTCTAGCTGATCTAACGCTATTTTACCCACGTTAAAGTATTCAGACTGTTGGTTGGCATAGTAGAAACCACTGACACTTGATGGTGGCCACATTGCAAAACTGCTGGTCAATTGTGTACCAATCTTATTTGTGGTGCCTAACCAATCAAACAAAGACGCCTTTTCAGAATGTTCAGGACAAGCTGGGTAGCCCGGTGCAGGACGAATACCGACATACTTCTCTTTGATTAATTCTTCATTAGAGAGTTGTTCATCTGCCTGATAACCCCAGAACTCTTTACGAATACGTTCATGTAAATGTTCTGCAAACGCTTCAGCAAAACGATCACCCAAAGATTGAGCAAGGATGGCCGAGTAATCATCCCCTTTAGCTTTATATTCATGCGCCATTTCTTCCGCACCAAAAATTGAAACGGTAAAACCACCCAAGTAGTCTTCGGCTTGTGCTTTGGTTGCAACAAAATCAGCCAAAGACAAATTCGGTTTACCTGTGACTTTATCCGATTGCTGACGAATATGATGGAAGGTATGGGTTACAGATTGACCATCTTCATTAAAGACTTCAACAGAGTCTGCGGCTGAACGGTTTGCAGGATAAATTCCAAAAACGGCACGCGCATCGAAACGTTTATTGTCAATAATGTCTTTTAGCATCGCCTGAGCCTGATTATATAAATCAGTTGCAGCTTCACCGACAATCTCATCGTGTAAAATTTTCGGGAATTTACCTGCCAGACTCCAAGAAATAAAGAATGGTGTCCAGTCAAAATATTCCACCAATGTGTCAAGTGGATAATCGGTCAAGGTTTGCAAACCAATAAAGTTTGGTTTTACTGGTGGATTGGCGGCAAAGTCAATTTTTAGACCATTTTCAATGGATTCTATATACGACAATTTAGCTGCTTTGGGTTGCTTATTGGCAATACGTTCACGTACTTTTTCGTATTCAGCACGATGTTCATCGACAAATTTAGGTTTCATTTCAGGAGACAGTAGGGTGGTTGCAACACCCACCGCACGAGAAGCATCGGCAACATAGATCACTGCATCATTTGAGTATTGCGGATCAATTTTTACTGCAGTATGTGCTTTCGATGTGGTTGCGCCACCAATCAACAGTGGGATTTTAAAGCCCTTGCGTTGCATTTCTTTTGCAACAAACACCATTTCATCAAGCGATGGGGTAATCAAACCTGATAAGCCGATAATATCGACTTTCTCATCAATCGCAGTCTGTAAAATTTTCTCGCAAGACACCATGACACCAAGGTCAACAATGTCATAACCATTACATCCCAGTACAACACCGACAATGTTTTTACCAATATCGTGTACATCGCCTTTTACAGTCGCCATCAACACTTTACCTTTGGATTGGCTGCCTGTCTTTTCAGCTTCAATGTACGGGTTTAACCATGCTACGGCTTGCTTCATCACGCGTGCAGATTTGACCACTTGAGGTAAGAACATTTTACCTGAACCAAATAAGTCACCGACCACATTCATACCATCCATCAATGGACCTTCAATCACATCAAGTGGACGTTTGGACTTTAAGCGGGCTTCTTCAGTATCTTCATCAATAAAGCTGGTAATCCCTTTGACCAGTGCATATTCAAGACGCTTTTCAACAGGTTCATTACGCCATTCAAGGTTTTCAACTTGTTTTTGGGCAGCACTTTGACCACGGTACTGTTCAGCAACTTCAAGCAATTTTTCAGTTGCATCTTGACCGCTGTCACCTTGATTCTGATTGAGAATGACATCGTCAACAGCGGCTTTCAGCTCTTTAGGAATATCATCATAGATGGCCATTTGACCCGCATTGACAATCCCCATGGTCATGCCTTGTTTGATGGCATAGTAAAGGAATACAGAGTGAATGGCTTCACGGACAGGTTCATTGCCACGGAAAGAGAATGATACGTTCGACACACCACCAGAAATCATGGCATGTGGTAAGTTTTGTTTAATCCAGCCTGTTGCTTCAATAAAGTCCACTGCATAGTTATTGTGCTCTTCAATCCCTGTTGCGACAGCAAAAACGTTCGGGTCAAAAATAATGTCTTCCGCAGGAAAACCAATTTCATTCACGAGCACATCATAAGAGCGCTTACAGATTTCACGTTTACGTGCGGCAGTATCTGCCTGACCGGTTTCATCAAATGCCATCACAATGACAGCTGCACCATATTGACGGCATAAACGTGCTTTATGGACAAACTCGTCATAACCTTCTTTTAAGGAAATCGAGTTGACGACAGGTTTACCTTGTACACATTTTAAACCTGCTTCAATGATTTCCCATTTAGAGGAGTCAATCATGATCGGTACTTTAGAAATTTCAGGCTCAGATGCAACCAGATTTAAGAAATGTACCATCGCATTTTGCGAATCGAGCATTCCTTCATCCATATTGATGTCAATGATTTGTGCGCCTGAAACCACTTGTTGTAATGCAACATCAAGTGCTTCGGCAAAGTTTTCTTCCCGGATTAAACGGAGGAATTTTTTAGAACCCGTAACATTGGTACGTTCACCGACATTGACGAATAATGAATCGTCATAAATATTAAATGGCTCTAAACCACTGAGGCGACATGCAGGCTTGATGTCAGGGATTTTGCGTGGTGGGATGTCTTTAACCGCATTATAAATAGCACGAATATGGTCAAGCGTAGTACCACAACAGCCACCAGTGATATTGATCAAACCACTTTCAGCAAATTCTTTTAAGAAAGCTGCTGTTTCTTCTGGTGTTTCATCATAGCCACCAAATGCGTTCGGTAAGCCAGCGTTTGGATGCGCTGAAACAAAAACATCGGCAACATCTGATACCGTTTTGACATGTGGACGCATGGCATCTGCACCCAAGGCGCAGTTAAATCCAATTGACAATAAATCGCCGTGACGCACAGAGTTCCAGAATGCTTCAGCAGTTTGTCCTGTTAAGGTACGACCAGAGGCATCAGTAATTGTGCCGGAAATCATCAGTGGTAATTCACGGCCAAGCTGTTTAAAGACTTCTTTTACTGCAAAAATTGCTGCTTTACAGTTTAGTGTATCAAACACCGTTTCGATGAGAAGGATGTCTGCGCCACCTTCAATTAAAGCATGCGTGGCTTCAATATAATTTTCTTTGAGTTCATCAAAGGTAATATTACGAAATGCTGGATCATTCACATTTGGTGAGATAGAGCAGGTACGTGATGTTGGTCCCAATACCCCAGCGACAAAACGTGGTTTGTCAGGGGTTGAGTATTTTTCACAAGCAGCTTTGGCAAGACGGGCAGCTTCAAAGTTAATCTCATGGACTAAATCTTCCATGTGATAGTCAGACATTGAAACCCGTGTGCCGTTAAAGCTATTGGTTTCAATAATGTCAGCACCAGCATCTAGGTAAGCTTCATGAATACCTTGAATAATTTGTGGCTGAGTTAACACCAAAAGGTCATTGTTGCCTTTTAAATCAGATGCCCAGTCAGCAAAGCGCTCACCACGGTAATCAGCTTCTTCCAGTTTATGGCGTTGGATCATAGTTCCCATTGCACCATCAATAATTAGGATGCGTTTGGCAAGAAGCTCTTTTAACGTGGTAAGCGTGGACATTAAAACTCTCAATAAAATCGGATTTTAAAAATAGCCGATATGTTATCAGAATGTAGACTTTCAAGGTACCAATCTTGACACACTTCCTGATGACAGATTTTTGATCTAGACAATTTAAAAAAATTCAAATAATTCATTCTAAAAAATCATGCATTTAGGGGAATACATGATTTTTTTGCACAAGCCTAAAAAAATGTTGAAACTTCAAGTTTAAGTGTTAACTTAATCACATAATTTATTATAAATGTGAGATAAGAATATGAATAAGGTCTATAAAATCGTTTGGAATGAATCTTTAGGCACTTGGTGTGCGATTTCTGAGGTATCCAAGACACGGGGTAAACGATCTTCTGCTAAAACAACTGTTGCAGGTGCGTTATTGGTAGTTTCAGCATTGACTATGTCAGGTATGACCGCAGCGGCTGACAATTATGTGAGTGTCAATGATGGTGGTACGCAAAGCGGTAATTATAATAATGATGGAGCTGTTGCGAGTGGATCAGTCGTCATTGGACCTGATTCAAGCAGTATTGGAGCTTCAGGTGTAGCAATTGGAAATAATGCCGATGTGACGGGTTTACAAGGTGTTGCGATTGGTAATAATGCGCAAGCAGGTTACCAAAGTATAGCATTAGGTTTTGATACTGTAGCTACAGCTTTTAATAGTATGGCACTCGGTAATCGAGCAATTGCCTATACTGACGGTACAACTTTGGGGCAAGGTACTTATGCCAATAAATTAGCCACAGCAATGGGTAATGGTGCATTGGCAGTCGGTCAGGAAAGTACAGCCTATGGTTATAGTGCACTCGCAGGTACAGATTCTTTTAGTCAACCTTCAGCAGGTACTGACCCGGATACGATTGGTAAAGCTTATGCCACGGCTATGGGATCCAGAGCCAAAGCCAGTGCTCAAGGTTCTACAGCAGTAGGCGCAGGAAGTGTGGCTGAAGTTGATAATGGCCTTGCTCTTGGAGCAAATTCAGTAGCAAATACTGGAGCTGGTGTAGCAGGTTATGTGCCAACCAGTGCAAATCAGTCACAAAAAGATGCAATAAATGCAACTCAATCTACATTGGGTGCAGTCAGCGTAGGTAGTGTGGGTAATACACGTCAAATCACAAATGTCGCTGCTGGGACAACAGATACTGATGCTGTAAATGTAGCACAACTGAAAGCGGTTCAGTCAGCCACAGAAACTCATTATGTTAGTGTCAATGACGGTGGTGTGCAAAGTGGTAACTATAATAATGATGGAGCTCTGGGGAAGAATAGTGTTGTCATTGGCATGAATTCTAGAACGACAGTAGATGGTACCAATAGTGTAGTCATAGGTTTGGGGAATGTTTCTGGTGTCGATAATGGCATAGCTGTTGGTACAGGCAATTTTGTTAATGCAACGAGTGGTGGTGTTGCCTTTGGAGTGAATAACAGTTTGGTTAATTTTGGGGGATCAACCGCTGTTGGAATGGGTAACTATAGTGCAGGTGCGGAAGTTGCCATTATAGGAAATAATAATGAGACAATAGGTTCGTTTAATCAACTTTTAGGTAGTGCTAATAAAACGCCGTCAGGCGCTTACCAGAGCATTTTAGGCTATGGAAATAGTATTGAAGGGGCTGATTATAATATTGCAATTGGAACAAAGAATAATATTACTACTAGATATGATACATGGGGAGGCGGAGGTCGTACTATAGCTATTGGGCACAACAATAATATTGATGGTATTGGATCTGGTCTTTTTGGTCAGGATGCTATGATTAAAGGCAATGGATCCTTTAGTTTTGGCAATAGTAATAAGGTAACCAATAATGAAAGTACTGCACTTGGTCTAAGTAATAACATTAGTGGTACTGGAGTCTATGCGCTTGGGGCAAACAATATAGTTGCTCAAAATAATACTTTTGTTATAGGAAATAAAGTTACTACAACTCAAGACAACAGTGTCGTGTTAGGTAATGAATCCACTGATCGAGCTGCAACAACAATTGATAAAGTCACAATTAATGGTGAAGATTATACTGTTGCAGGTGCAGGCTCTGTTGCCAATGGTATCGTCAGTGTAGGTAAAGTAGGTGCTGAACGTCAGATCATCAATGTTGCTTCTGGTGAAGTCAGTGCAACAAGCACAGATGCTGTAAATGGTTCACAACTTTATTCAACCAATCAAGCGGTTGAAAAACTCTCTGCTGGACAAACCCATTATGTCAGTATCAATGATGATGGTACTCAAGGTAATAACTACAATAATGATGGAGCGACGGGTAAAAATGCTTTAGCTGTAGGTGTAGGAGCGAGTGCAACCGGTGAGAGTGCGATTGCTATTGGTCTAAATGCAGGCGCTAACAATGATGGTGGCGGGAATATCAGTGTTGGATCGAACAGTGGACAAAATATTAAAGGCTACTTAAATACAGCTTTAGGTTATGCTGCTGGTCGTGATGTCACGGGAAATAAAAACACAGGATTGGGTTTTGATGCGGGTGGAACTGTTACTGGTGATAGCAATCTTGCTGTGGGGGATTCGGCTGGCGCAAAGGTAAGAGGAAGTAGTAACACAGCTTTGGGTAAGATGTCGGGTTTTAGCGTAAGTGGTAGCGCAAATACTGCGACTGGACTAGACTCTGGCAATGGGGTTAGGGGAAGCAGTAACTCAGCTTATGGTCAGATGTCTGGTCATAGTGTTACTGGCGATAGCAATGTAGCTATTGGTGATACTGCGGGTAATAACGTTACAGGTAACCGTAATGTCGCCTTGGGGCGAGCAGCGGGTCAAGGACTAAGCAATGTAGATGATGCAACCAGTCTAGGAAGTGGCGCAAAGGCAGCTGTTAGTAACAGTGTTGCTTTAGGTGCGAATAGTGAAGCGGTTCGTGATGTAAACAGTGAAGTTGCTTATGTACCACTAGGTACTACGATTGTTGCAGCTAATGCAGCGGGTGGTGAAGTATCAGTGGGGACGGTTGGAAAAGAACGCCGTATTAGCAATGTTGCAGCAGCGAGCCAAGATACGGATGCAGTAAACCTATCACAACTTAAAGCAGTTCAGGCTGCAACAACTACACATTATTTCAGCGTTAATGATGAGGGTACTCAAGCTAACAATTACAACAATGATGGTGCGACGGGTAAAAATGCTTTAGCTGTGGGCATCGGAGCTAAGGCGGCTGGTGAGAATGCAATTGCTATTGGTAATGTCACCAGCGATGCTGCAAATAGTATTGCGATTGGTAATAATAATTCCCTAAGTAATACGGCCAGTTCTAGTACTGCAATTGGGCACAATAACAATGTTACAGGCAATGAGGCTATAGCTTTAGGTGCTAACAATACTGTAAAAGATTTTTCTGGTGTTGCAGTAGGCAGTTATAACAATGCAGAGGGGTATCGTTCTATTGCGGTCGGTGCGGAGAATAAAACTAAAGGTCAATGGTCTTCTGCATTTGGTGTTTGGAATATCGCTGAGGGAGAGCGAGCTACAGTTTTAGGTGCCAATAATACAATTCAAGGTCGTCGTGCTTTAGGTATGGGTGTTGCCAACGAGATTTCAAGTGCAAGTGAATATAGTTCAGCTGTTGGTGCGTTTAATAAAATTACAGACAGTATGAAGTCTTTGACTGCGGGTTTTGGTAATACGGTTACTGGTGGTGAGAAAAATAGTGTTCTTGGGAACGAAAATACACTGAATAATGCCAAGAATACGACTGTATTAGGCAATAAAAACACAGTTGCTCAAGAGAATACTCAAGTTCTCGGTAATAATGTCACAACAACTCAAGCCAACAGTGTCGTTTTAGGAAATGAATCGACTGACCGTGTTGCAACTACTATAGATAAAGTGACGATTAATGGCGATGATTATGCCTTTGCAGGTGTGGGTGCTGCTGCCAATGGCGTCGTCAGTGTCGGTAAAGTGGGTGGTGAACGTCAAATTATCAACGTTGCTGCAGGTGAAATTAGTGCAAGCAGTACAGATGCTGTCAACGGTTCACAATTGTATGCGACAAACCAAGCAGTTGAAAAACTTTATGCTGGTGCAGGGGATACAACTCATTATGTCAGTGTCAATGATGGTGGTACTCAAGGCAATAATTACAACAATGATGGGGCAACAGGTAAAAATGCTGTAGCAGTAGGTGTGGGTGCGAGTGCAACTGGTGAGAACGCGATTGCCATTGGTCTAAATGCAGGTATCAACAATGATGGGGGCTGGAATACCAGTGTTGGATCGAATAGTGGAAAAAATACCAAAGGTCAAAAAAATACAGCTTTAGGTGATGATGCAGGTCGTGATGTCACGGGAAATAACAACACTGGATTAGGGATGAATGCGGGTGTAAACGTTGTTGGTGATAGTAACCTTGCTGTGGGTGACTCGGCTGGTGGTAATGTGGAGGGAAGTGGTAACACTGCTTTGGGTAAAATGTCGGGTATCAACGTGATTGGTACCGCAAATACTGCGACTGGCCAAGAAGCAGGTAGTAATGTCAAAGGGCGTAACAATTCAGCTTTTGGGGTGAAGTCAGGTATTAATGTCATTGGTGAAGGAAACACAGCTATGGGGTTATTATCAGGCACGGATATTACAGGAAGCTATAATACTTCAGTGGGGTATGCAACAGGCGGTAGCAAAGGTAGTTACAACAATTATTTAGGTTATATGACAGGTCTATATTCTAAGGGGGATATGAATAGTGCAGTGGGTCCTTATGCAGGTCAGGACGTTGTAGGTAATAAGAATACGGCTGAAGGTTATTCTGCTGGTATAAACGTTAAGGGTGACAGTAATATTGCCCTCGGTGATTCGGCTGGTGAAAACGTTACAGGCAACCGTAATGTCGCTTTGGGTCGAGCAGCGGGTCAGGGGCTAAGCAATGTAGATGATACAACCAGTCTAGGCAGTGGGGCTAAGGCTACGGTTAGCAACAGTGTTGCTTTGGGTGCAAATAGCGAGGCGATTCGTGATGTAAACAGTGAAGTTGCTTATGTACCACAAGGTACTACGATTGTCGCAGCCAATGCGGCGGGTGGTGAAGTGTCAGTGGGGACGGTTGGAAAAGAACGCCGTATTACCAATGTTGCAGCGGCAAGCCAAGATACTGATGCAGTAAACCTATCACAACTTAAAGCAGCTCAGGCTGCGGCTTCTACTCATTATTTCAGTGTTAATGATGGTGGTACTCAAGGTAATAACTACAAAAATGATGGTGCGACGGGTAAAAATGCTTTAGCTGCAGGCCGTGCTTTAGCGGGTGGTGAATCGTCAGTTGCTATTGGAGATGGTGCATCTGCAAAAGCCGATTTTTCTACCGCAGTGGGCTTTTTGAATACTGTAACTGGTAAAAACTCTACAGCGATTGGTGCGAGTAATAATGTTGCTAAAGATAATACTCAAGTCCTTGGCAATAATGTCACAACGACCCAAGCCAACAGTGTGGTCTTAGGTAACGCATCCACAGATCGTGTAGCAACTGTAGTAGATAAAGTCAGCATTAATGGCGAGGATTATGCCTTTGCTGGTGTAGGATCAACAGCCAATGGTGTCGTCAGTGTCGGTAAAGTCGGTGGTGAACGTCAAATCATCAATGTAGCTGCAGGTGAAATTAGTGCCAGTAGTACAGATGCTATTAACGGTTCACAATTATATGCCACAAACCAAGCGGTTGAAAAACTTTATGCTGGTGCAGGGGATACGACTCATTATGTGAGTATCAATGATGCTGGTAACAAAGCGGGTAATTATAATAATGATGGTGCAAGTGGAGCGCTTGCTGTAGCGCTAGGTGTTGGTGCGAGTGCAAAAGGAGATGGTGCTACTGCGCTTGGCCTTAATTCATCGGCCAAGAGTAAAGATGCAGTTGCGATTGGAACGGATACACGTGCCGAACTGGAAGGTAGTGTTGCTCTTGGTAAAGGCTCAGTTGCTAATACTGCGGCGGGTATCGCTGGCTTTGATCCATTGACAGGGTTTGGTTCTAGCAATACTGGGAGTACATGGCGAAGTAGTGCAGCAGCATTTTCTGTGGGAGATGTCTCAAGGGGGATCACTCGTCAAATTACTGGTGTAGCAGCGGGTACGACAGATACAGACGCGGTCAATGTTGCACAATTAAAGGCTGCAATATCTAAATCCAATGAAGCTAAAGGTTCTACAGAAACTGTAAGTGCAGGTAAAAATACTGAAGTAACGAAAACCACTAAGGCAGATGGCTCAACCGATTATCAAGTTGCAACCAAAGATGATGTAAGTTTTGATTCGGTCACGGTGGGTAATATTAAGGCTGATTCACAAAGCAATACCATCAGTGGTTTGGCTGACGGTAAGGTGAGTGCTGATTCTGATCAAGCCATTAATGGTAGTCAATTGCATGACACCGCTGAAAGTGTTGCAAATGCATTGGGTGGAAATGCAAAAGTTAATCCAGATGGAACGATCAAAACCAGTAATATTGGAAATACAGGTAAAGACAATGTGCATGATGCGATTGCTTCAATACATGGACAGGTTGCCGGTGCTAAAACCAGCGTGTCTGCAGGTAAGAACACGGTTGTAAACAGTAGTACCAATGCGGATGGTTCAAATAACTATCAAGTGGCTTTAGCAGAGGATATTCAGTTAAATTCTGTTACTGCGAATCAAGTCACAGCACAGCAAGTTACAGCGAATAAGGTCAATGTGGGTAAAGTCTCGATTGATGGGACAACCAATAAAGTCAGTGGTTTAGCAAATGGTGAAATTAGCTCAACCTCTACGGATGCCATTAACGGTTCACAATTACACCAAACCAATAGCAGTGTGGCGCAACATTTAGGTGGCGGCTCAACACTGAACAAAGATGGTTCGATTGGTGCACCCACCTACAATGTCGCAGGGGGAACCTTCCATAATGTAGGGGATGCCTTGGGCGCTATAGATACTCGGGTAAGTAATCTGGAACAAGCTTTCTATGACACCAATAAAAACATGGATGACTTGCGTAACGATACTTATGCAGGTATCGCAGGTGCGATGGCGGTAGGTAACTTACCACAACCGACTGAAGCGGGTATGAGTATGGTTAGTGCGGGTGTTTCGGGTTACCGAGGTGAAACTGCTGTGGCAATCGGGGTGAGCGCCATTACTGACAGCAATAAAATCGTCTGGAAAATGGGTGCTTCTGCTGACAGCCGTAGCAATATTGGTGGTGCAGTGTCTATGGGCTATCAGTGGAAATAATTTTAATTAACATAAATATTCAATTTACATTCAGGATCAGCTTTCGGGATGGTCTTAAGTCAAAAACTCAGTGTTTATAAAACGCTGAGTTTTTTATGCAACTTAGACATTGAAAAGTACACGATGGATTGGCGTGTTAGCGCCAGCTTTTCACAATGTGTGAACCTTTCACAATGTGTGAACCTTTGTTCGGATGATCGCTTTATGGGACTGCCACATGCAATGAAAGGCGATTTATTGCTGATGTTGGGTACTTTAGCGAAAGGCAGATTGTTGGGGTTAAACTTGTATAGATTTGATAAATAGGGTTTATGGGAAAATATTTAAAAATAAACTTAACAGCATGTTTGTTTTTTCATCAATTTGTCATAAATTTCATGAAAAATAGCAATGCCAAATGATGAATAGCTTAAATTGGTCTGAAATATTACAAATATTATTTCAGTCTGAAATATAATATTTTGTAAAAAATGTATGGATTTTATTGGTGTAAGATACTAATTATAAATAATAAAAATATTAATTTTGTCGCTTGTATAGCGAAATACTGAAGTGAAATAATTATAAATTTCACTTTATATGACCTCTATTTGTCATATAATTGTCACAATTTAATTGAACAATAAGCGCATTCTAATATTCGCTAACTTTCTGCATGAATTCGAATTTACCTCCCGTCTCAGATTCTGCACAATCGTCTCAAGCTGCTAAATCGACGAATGTCCATGTACCTACACCGAAATTTTTTATGCCGGTGTTTCTGACGATTATCATTGCTACCTTGATTTATATTGGGGTGCAAGTTAGTGCAGATTTAGCACATGTTCCACCGTTAAGCCTTTATTCAGTGATTCTTTTAGCGACAGCGTTATTTATCGCTTTGGGTTTTGAGTTTGTAAATGGTTTTCATGATACAGCCAATGCTGTAGCAACCGTGATCTATACCAATGCATTGCCTGCACCTGTAGCAGTGATGTGGGCAGGCTTTTGTAACTTTCTTGGGGTAATGGTTGCCAGTGGTGCAGTTGCGTATGGAATTATTGCATTACTGCCTGTTGAATTGATCATGAATGTAGGCAGTGGCGCTGGTTTTGCTATGGTTTTTGCCATGCTGATTGCGGCGATTCTGTGGAATTTAGGGACTTGGTTCTTAGGTATTCCGGCATCAAGCTCTCACACCTTGATTGGCTCAATTTTGGGTGTAGGCATCATGAACTACATTTTGCACGCTTCAACGGGTGCAAGTGGTGTAGACATGGATCAAGTGCTTAAAGTGGGTAAAGCATTACTGTTTTCTCCTTTGATTGGTTTTGCATTTGCAGCAATTGTATTTTTGATTGTTAAAAAAATATTTAAAAAACAACTTGAGTTGTTCCAACCCCCTGAAGGCAATAAGCCACCACCACCTTTGATCCGTGCGATTCTGATTTTCACTTGTACTGGTGTAAGCTTTGCACATGGTTCAAATGACGGTCAAAAAGGTATGGGTTTAATCATGCTGATTTTGATTGGTATTGTGCCTCTGGCTTATTCGTTGAATAGAGGTTTAGACCAACAGCATTTACAGTCATTCTCACAATTGTCTGGTCAAACTGCGACGGCAATTTATGCACAACATGCTGATATTCCAGATGAACAAGCACGTGTAACCATCACTAAATTTATCCAAACCAAAGAAATGAACCCTGAAGTTGTTCCTGCATTGGCCAGTTTGACTGATCATTTGGGCGAGCGTGTTGGTAAATTTGGTGATCTAAAAGATATCCCAGAAGCTGAAGTATCTTCATTACGCAATGATATGTACTTAAGCACCACGGCTTTTAAACGCTTGGATAAAGCGGATCAACTTCCAAAAATGGATGAAGCTCAGGGCAAAGTGGTAAAAGAATATCGCAAAAACTTAGATTCTTTCCTCCAATATATTCCAAACTGGGTAAAAGTTGCTGTGGCATTGGCACTGGGTTTAGGAACAATGGTGGGATGGAAACGTATTGTGGTTACTGTGGGCGAGCGTATTGGTAAACATCATATGACCTATGGTCAAGGGATGTCTGCTGAACTTGTGGCAATGTCGACAATCGCTGCTGCAGATGGTTTTGGTTTACCCGTTTCAACGACTCATGTACTCAACAGTGCGGTTGCGGGAACCATGGTTGCCAATAAAACTGGATTGAATTTTGCAACAGTCAAAACGATTCTTTCTGCATGGATTTTTACCTTACCTGCAACGATTTGTTTATCGGGCGGTTTATTCTGGTTATTTTTAAAAGTATTTTAATTTAAAAGTTAGAGATGGCGATTATTTTAAAAGCTGAATGATCGTTATTATCTGAATTTAAAAGAAAATGAGTGCACTTCGGTGTACTCATTTTCATTTGGATAATGGAATTTTAAAATATGAATAACACAATTTCACCATTGAAAAAAACTTATAAAAAAATTAAGGTGTGGTTGTAAATCAAACTTGAGAAAAATGAGCATGTATTTAAGAAAATCACTTTGTGCTGCTGTATTACTTGGAATGTCTTTACCTGTATTTGCACAGGGAATCGTATTAAATAATGAAGATCTTCGCACAGATTTGAACTGGTTAAATCAGCAAGGTGTGATTCAAATCAGTACATCGACTTGGCCAATGAGTGGGGATGAAATTCAACGTGCCTTATCTCAAGCAAAAGTTTTAAACAATACACAACAAAAAGTTATTGATTCAATTCAAAATGCATTAAAAGCGGATAATCAAACCGCAAAATTAGGTTTATTTGCCGAAACCGATCAAAAAAATATTCCTCAAGCTTTTGGGGATCGTGCAAAAGCACAGTATGTGGGTTCATTAGAATTTAATGCAGGCGGTGAAAACTGGGATGCAAAGCTTCGTGTGAATGGTGAAAAAGATCCGCACATTGACAATGGTCATGATGTCAATGTGGAAGGTTCATATATTGCAGGGAAGTTGTGGAATCAATGGGTTATTGCGGGTCAAATCCCAACATATTGGGGGCCAGGACATGATGGTAGTTTGATTCGTGGTGATGCCAGCCGTCCAGTTTATGGTTTTACAGCACAGCGTGCTGAACAAAAAGCTTTTGAATCTAAATGGTTGTCTTGGATTGGTCCTTGGCAATATCAAGCATTTGCTGGGCAGTTAGATGATTATAAAGCCGTTCCAGATGCCAAATTACTAGGATTTCGTTTAACAGCACAACCATTGCCCTATTTAGAATTAGGCGCTTCACGTACTTTACAATGGGGGGGTGAGGGACGTCCAGAGAATTGGGATTCATTATGGAATGCTATAAAAGGGAATGATAACTTTGAAAATGGTGATGAAGACAAATCTAATCAAATCGCAGGTTTTGATGCCCGTTTAAATTTACAAACGTTATTAAATGTCCCCGTCAGTGTATATGGACAGTATGTGGGAGAAGATGAAGCAGGCATGCTACCTTCAAAAAAAATGTATTTAGCCGGTACCGATTATTCCTCAAGTTTTAAAAACATGCCATACCAGCTTTATGTTGAATGGGCAGATACAACAACAAATGGTGATCCATTAGGTATTTCTTATGGCCACCGTGTTTACGGAGATGGTTATTATCAGCATGGCTTCCCATTGGGACATGCAATGGGTGGTGATGGAGAAATGATTTCTGTAGGCGGAAATATTCGTTTTGATGTGATGAATCGTTTATCTGGACGTGCAATCTATGCCAAAGTCAACCAATCGGCAGGAATATTTGGAGATCATGAAATTAATTTAGCCTTCCCAGAAAAAGACAAAATTAAAGCATTAGATTTAACTTGGACACATTATATTAAACCGACCATGCCATTAAAAATTAATGGTTGGGTGAGTGATTCTGATGTACATGGCAATGATGCAGGTGCTTCTGTAGGAATTGAAATTCCTTTAGATAAAGCATTATTCGGCCATTAAGCCCTGAGTTATCGGCTGTATATACTAATTTTAAGCATATACAGTTTGATAAGTTGGGACTAAGCTAAAATCGCTTCTTTAAAATTTTTACAAAAGAAGCGATTTTTAGTTTTAGATTGAATTATTTGATATGCAGATCTTCAATTTTTTTAAAGGCTGACTTGAAAAAGGTGAGCTTTTTTATGCTAATGCTTTTTTATATTGGATAAATCCTGTTTTACTCGCAATACGATCATAAAGGTGTTGGGCGCTAATATTGGATTCTTGAGTGAGCCAATAAACACGGTCAAACTTTGTTGCGCAGACCTGATAACAATGCTCAATTAATTGTCGTGCTAAACCTTGATTCCTAAAAGCTTCATCCACAAATAAATCTTGTAGATAACAATAGGGTAAATCTGTCCACATGCTCATATGTGCAATCAAATGTACAAAGCCAACCACTTGTCCATTTACTTTGATGGCAAAACCAAACATATCAGTTTGTTCAGGATTTGTGATTCGCTTCCAAGATAATCTTATTTGTTCGTCACTGAGTTGTGATTTATAAAATGTTAAATAGCCGCGCCAAAGTGGGAGCCATTGCTCAAAATCAATCTGTTCTAGCGCAATAATTTGTGTGGTCATACCGATCTCTTGTTGTTGCTTATGATGTTTTTATATATGAATATAAAAAAACAAGCAAAAGGGTTGAGGTGTAAATCACTATAATGAATATAAATTTTAATATGTGTAATAAGTACACGTTTTTGTGAGCTGGTGCTGTCAATGCCTATATCTGAGGAAAGACTTACTCATCTAAAACAGCTTGAAGCTGAGAGTATTCATATCATCCGTGAAGTTGCTGCTGAGTTTGAAAATCCAGTGATGCTTTACTCAATCGGGAAAGACTCAGCTGTCATGCTGCATCTTGCTTTAAAAGCATTTTATCCTGCTAAACTTCCTTTCCCACTGTTGCATGTCGACACAGGCTGGAAGTTTAAGGACATGATTAAATTCCGTGACAACATGGCAAAAGAACACGGTTTTGATCTGATCGTGCATCAAAACAAAGAAGGTAAAGATGCAGGCGTAAACCCATTTGATTATGGTAGCTCAAAATATACTGATATTATGAAAACCCAAGGCTTAAAACAGGCATTGGATAAATATCAGTTTGATGCTGCATTTGGTGGTGCACGCCGTGATGAAGAAAAGTCACGTGCAAAAGAACGTGTTTATTCTTTCCGTGATGCTAAACATCGTTGGGATCCTAAAAACCAACGTCCAGAGCTTTGGAATCTTTATAACGGTAAAGTCAATAAAGGCGAGAGTATCCGTGTATTCCCATTGTCAAATTGGACTGAGTTAGACATTTGGCAATATATCTACCAAGAAAGTATTCCTTTGGTACCTTTGTATTTAGCAGCTGAACGTCCAGTTGTTGAACGTAGTGGTACGTTGATCATGGTGGATGATGAACGTATGCGTTTAAAAGAAGGTGAAGTTCCACAAATGAAATCGGTACGTTTCCGTACTTTGGGCTGTTACCCGTTGACAGGTGCAGTTGAATCAACGGCAACAACATTACCTGAAATTATCCAAGAAATGCTTTTAGCCACCAGTTCTGAACGTCAAGGTCGTATGATTGACCATGATGAAGCAGGTTCGATGGAAAAGAAAAAGCAAGAAGGCTATTTCTAAGTATTTTTATATGAATCTCCCCCTAACCCCTCTTTATAAAAGAGGGGGGAACTCCAGCAAGAAAACGGAGGACTTAGGAGGATTTAAAGATATAGCAACCGATTTCAAAATATTGTGGAGCTTTGAGCAATGTCTCATCAATCAGAATTGATTAGCCAAGATATCTTGGCATATTTAAAACAGCACGAAAATAAAGACCTGTTAAGATTTTTGACTTGCGGTAATGTGGATGATGGTAAATCAACGTTAATTGGTCGTTTACTTTACGATTCAAAATTGATTTATGAAGATCAATTACAAGCAGTAACCCGTGATTCTAAAAAAGTGGGCACAACAGGTGATGCACCTGATTTGGCCTTGCTTGTCGACGGTTTACAAGCTGAACGTGAGCAAGGTATTACCATTGATGTGGCTTATCGTTATTTTTCTACTGAAAAGCGTAAGTTTATCATTGCTGATACCCCAGGGCATGAGCAATATACCCGTAACATGGCCACAGGCGCATCTACCGCAGATCTTGCAATCATCTTAATTGATGCTCGTTATGGCGTACAAACACAGACTCGTCGTCATACCTTTATTGCGAGCCTATTGGGTATTCGCAATATCGTAGTTGCGATTAACAAAATGGACTTGGTTGAATTCTCTGAAGCGCGTTTCAATGAAATTCAAGTTGAGTACAATAATTTTGTTAATCAATTGGGTGAGCGTAAACCTGCCAATATCATCTTCTCGCCAATTTCTGCATTGAATGGCGATAACGTTGTAAATAAATCCGAAAATACGCCGTGGTATCAAGGTAAAACCTTGATGGAAACATTGGAAACTGTTGAAATTACACATGATGTAAGCAAACATGAATTCCGCTTCCCTGTGCAATATGTGAACCGTCCTAACCTCGATTTCCGTGGTTTCTGCGGTACGATTGCTTTAGGTGAAATCAAAGTTGGTGATGAAATTGTGGCTTTACCGTCTGGTAAGAAGTCAACAGTGAAAGAAATTGTCACTTTTGATGGTAACTTAGCGCATGCTATTGCGGGTCAAGCTGTAACGCTAACCTTAAATGATGAAATCGATATTTCGCGTGGTAACGTGCTGGTTAAAGCGGGTGAGCAACCGCTCATTTCCCGTTCTGCTCGTGCTTCTGTGGTATGGATGAACGATCAGCCCTTAGTGCTTGGTAAACTTTATAATGTGAAGTTTGGTACACAAACCATTCCGGCTAAGGTTGCGAAAATTAATTATCGTACCAATGTCAACACATTGGAAAAAATGCAAGTTGAGCAGCTTGATTTAAATGCGATTGCAGATGTAACGATTGAGTTTGATGCGCCAGTGGTATTTGACCGTTATCATGACAGTCGTTATACGGGTTCTTTTATCTTTATTGACCGTTTAAGTAATGTGACTGTTGGTGCGGGTATGGTTGAAGCTGCGGTTGAATGGACTGCACACAATGAACCTGTCACTGCTGAAGCTCGTGCTGCACGTTTAGGTCAAAAACCGGCTGTAGTTGCTGTATCTGCTCAAGTACTTAAACATGCACAAGCTCTTGAAAGCTTGTTGATTCAACAAGGTGTTGTTGCGATTGCAAAAGTAGGTTTATCAAGCGATCAAGTTGCATTGCTTCGTCAAACTGGTGTTGTGGTGGTGACGGATGTTGAACAGGGTGCTGATGTAGCATTTGCTCAAGAAGCAGTTGAAGAATTGGCTGAAAAAATTGTGGAATTGGTTCGTCTTTAACAGATTGGATTGATTGAGAGAAGCCCACCAGAAGGTGGGTTTTTTGATGCAAAAAATTTAATATATACAAGATAATATTAATCAACATCATATAGATTAAAGCATTTTTAATTTTGCATTGTTTAATACTTAGAGCATATATCTTATTATAAATAAAGGGATTTTAAAATTTTTATCTTCAGCAAGAGTCAACTAGTACTTTTTTGCAGTGCTCGACTGAATCTATTTAGAATTTCAATGAACGGTACGGTTGTGAAAGCTTTAAAATAAGAAGAATTAACATTGATGGAATGTGATCAAAACAGACTTGCAACAGTACAAGCAATAAAATTCAGTTTTAATTCAAGTTGAGATTTAATAGTAGGTCATGTAATGAAAGCATTTTTCCTGATTGGTATTGCAAGCGTATTGACAGCCTGTGCCTCAAACCAACCGAAAATACAGGAGCCGACCAAAGAATGCCGAAACTATCATGCAATGATGACGGCACCTATGGATCCGATGGCAATGCAACGTTTAAAACAAGCTTGTGATGAGTCCGAACAACAAAAATAATTTAATGATCAATCGTGTGCCGATGATTATAAAAAATGCGCTAATCCCAAAGGCTTAGCGCATTTAATTTTTATATAGTTGCGAATATTGTAGTTAAAAAGCATGTTGTGTTTTTAAAATCAAATACGCCCGTAAATCGTTTGGATAGTCGTTAATCAATTCTAAAAACAGCGCTTGATTACCTTGATATAATGCACGAGTGGCTTCCTCATAATTGGGCATATTGCCTGACATTGCTGACATAAAACGATCAGTTGCCTGTTTTGCCAACATTTTATTACTTGCTGAATCGGGGTTATTTAACTCTTGGTCAATCAATTTTCGAATCACGGCAGATGCACTTGAACTTTGTTGATCTAACCAATCCCAATGCTTTTGCTGCAAAGTGATTTCACGAGAAATTACCCCTAATTTAGGACGTCCAACTTTTTTAACTGCTTCAGGTTCAGCATAACGTTGTTGAATATCTGCTGTAGATCCTATGGTATTAACATCAATGGCTTGGCCAGTTTGATCATTAAAAATCAACACAGGTGTGGAAGTGTTTTGTTGAGTCTTAATGGTTAATGCCACGTTTAACAAAGAATCAGTGATTAAACGGTCATTGCCAATAAAGGCAGTGTAGGTATTTTCAGTATTCATTTTAAAACCTTTAGATATTTTTATCTGGGTAAAACTAATTTGTGTTTGAATATTATCAGGGTAAAATTAAATTAGCAAACAAAAAATGATCAATATGGTTTTTTGATGTTTAAAAATGGCAATAAAAAAGCATGTAAATCGTTAAGAATTACATGCTTACTTGTCAAAAATATAATCAATTAAAAGCGATAACCTATTTTTAAACCATAAGCGAGCGCATGGTTATCTGTAAAATCAGCAACATAGCTTGTTTTACCTGCCTGTGAAGCGATTTGCCCTTCAGCATCACCTAACCAAAAATATTTAACACCACCAGCAATAAAGGTCTGAGCTGTAGGGCTAAATTGAGCACCAATACCCACATTCCAATAACCTTCAGTTGGCCCAAGTGCTGTAACTGGATTTCCTGCACCAGAGTCCCAGCCTACAGAAACATTAGCCATCCATTGCTCGGTAAGTTTACGTCCTACACCAACATTGGCAGACCATTGATCTTTAGAATACGACAATAAATCAAAACCATTGGGTTGCGCGACAGAAGGCAGCTGTCCGACGATTTTAGAAATTGCACCAAATTGAACGGGCTGAATCCTAAAATTTTTCCAATTTACCCAGCGTACATTGGCAAAAGCAACAGTGTCTTTCATAACACCACTTTGTAAATCTAAATTCACCGATTGAGGTGTGGTGATTTTAGATTCACTCTTGCTACTGGCAATTTTATTTGCCACAGCATCAGAAATGACACCAAGTTTAACCAGTGCGGGTAAGCTTGAGATATTTTCAGTCGTCGCAGTTTCATGGTCAATTTCAGAACGGTAGGTTATAGCAGTTTTGAAGGCAATTTCGGGAATTTGATAAGCAATACCTGCGAGCCAGCCGATACCACTATCTTTTTTCATGGTTGCATCATAACCATTGTATACACTGGTGGCTTGACCTCTTAAATGCAGTTCTCCTTCAATGGTTTGATAAACACCTCCTGCATATAAATTTAAATTTTTTATAGGTTGATAACCAAAAATCATACTGAGACTTTCTGAATCTACTTTAGCTGATGTATTACCTTTACCAAGATAAGCTTTAGTGGCATCGACTTGGTTGCTAATCTCTGCTTTAACGCCAGTATTAATCTGGTTTTTTACCGTTTCATTGGTGTTGTATGCATTAAGCGTTTGATTGTACTTGATTTGACCTTCGGCCGAATTTAAGTTAACCCCTTGAGCTTGCAATGTTAGCGCGACTTTTTGTTCCGAACTTAAAGCAGAAAATTTTTGATCAATCATTGAATTAAGTAATTTTTGATCTAGTATCGTTGTCTTATCATCTGTGACAAAAATATTATTGCCAGCGTATTTTACTTTTGCCCCAAAGGGTTGATCGTATAACAAACCAAATGAAACTTTGTCTGCGATTTGCAATTTGATTGCTGCATTTGGAAAATAGTAGTCATCTCCCATATCTTGAATATTACGACGAGTCGCTGAAACATCTGCTTCTTTACCCGTCACCGTTGGATCTAGTATTGAAATCCCTGCTTCAAAATAATGATTAGGTTGAAGGAATGCAGAAATAGATTGTCCTGATCTATCCATTGCTGCTGCATAGAGTGCTGAACTCGGTATATAAATCGAGAAGAGCGCAAGCAGTACTTTGTTGATTTTCATCATTATCAGCTCCTTGATAATATGTTTTATTGAGTTTATTTTTATTCCAAATTATAGATTGAAGCTTAATCACATACGCTATGATTGGTATGAACATAGCAAAAATACAATTTGAATCAAGTGCTAAACTGGACATTGTGACTAAATGTTTATGTCATTTATGCAAGTCTTTATTTTAAAGCTGTTTTAGCCAGCTTTTAGCTATATAAACAATTGAAAACTATATTTTTGTAAGGATACCCACGCTATTTTGTAGACATTGGTGGCGAAATATTTGCACATGCACTGGTTTATGTTCAAATACAGAAAACATGAAAAGTAATGAATGGAATAGGAAAGAAAGTATGTCTACAAAGAATATGCAACAGGTCATTATTACAGAACCCGGTGGTATAGAAAAACTGGCTTATGAAACGGTAGAAATTCCTCAACCCAAAGCAGATGAAGTTTTGGTTAAAGTCCATGCATTTGGGATTAATCGGCCTGATATTTTACAGCGTCAAGGCTTATATCCTATGCCAAAAGGGGTGACACCTGTTCCCGGTTTGGAAGTTGCTGGAGAAGTGATTGCAGTAGGTGAAAATGTCACTTTATTCACAGTGGGGGATAAGGTTTGTGGATTGACCAACGGTGGTGGTTATGCAGAATATTGTGTCGTGCCAGAATCTCAAACCATTAATATTCCAGAAGCTGTAAGTTTTGTTCAAGCTGCAGCAATACCTGAAACCTTCTTTACCGTATGGGCCAATGTTTTTCAAATGGCGCATGCCAAAGAAGGTGAAACACTATTGGTACATGGTGGCTCAAGTGGTATTGGTACAACCGCGTTAATGTTAGCGCAATCATTCGGTTTGAAAAGCTTTGCAACTGTAGGTTCTGATGAGAAGATTCAAGCCATTCGCCATTTGACCGATGCGATTAATTATAAGACTCAAGACTTTGAACAAGTCATTTATGAAAAGACCCAAAATGAGGGTGTCGATATTATTCTTGATATGGTTGGGGCGCCTTATCTAGATCAAAATCTAAACCTACTTCGTAGAGACGGGCGTTTGGTTTATATCGCATTTTTGGGTGGTGCAAAGGCTAAAGAAGTAAAATTAGGGCAGATTATGATGAAACGTCTTACTATTACTGGTTCAACAATGCGTGCGCGTACAACTGCTGAAAAAGCTGAAATTGCCAAAGGTTTGATGGAAAAAGTCGTTCCACTGTGGGCAAAAGGTGAATGTTTGCCCATGATTTATAAAACATTTAAGTTTGATCAGATCCAAGCTGCGCATGCATGTATGGATACTGGTGAGCATATTGGTAAAGTTGTGGTGGAAGTGATTTAAGCTCACGTTGTTATACAAAACTTTAAGCTTTTGCCTTTGTTTATAAATGTGTAAGGCGATTTCAATCTAACTCATACAGATTGAAGTCGCCATTAAAAATCAGCGATTAAAAGCCTGCTAATACGATCTTACCAATGCTTTTACCTGACTCAATTAGTGTATGAGCTTGGGTTATATGTTCAACATTGATTTGACCGAGGTTTTGTCCCAAAGTGGTTTTGATTCTTTGGTCATCAACTAATTTTGAAACTTTATTTAAAATATCACCTTGTCGGCTGAGATCTTTGGTTTGGAATGTAGAGCGGGTAAACATCGATTCCCAATGAACAGAAACAGACTTAACTTTAAACGGGTTAATGATAAAGTTTTCAGGATCATCAATTAAACCAAAATGACCTTGGGGTGCAATCAAATTGGCAATGGCTTGTGTATATCGCCCTGTACCATTAATTGAAAAAATATAATGAGGTAGCCCAATATTCAAGTCTAGGATTTGCTGTTCTAATGGTTGGCTATGATCCACAATATAATCTGCGCCAATTTCAGTCAGCCATGCTTTAGATTCAGGGCGGGAAGCTGTGGCAATAACAGTAAATTCAGTCAGTACTTTTAACAATTGAACCGTAATAGATCCTACACCGCCTGCAGCGCCAATGACTAAAATCACAGGTTTTTCAACTTTGGTGTCTTGGATTTTTAAACGGTCAAATAACATTTCATATGCGGTGAGCGACGTTAATGGTAAGGCTGCGGCTTCTGCATCACTCAATGATTTAGGTTTTAGTCCCACGATACGTTCATCGACCAATTGGAATTCAGCATAAGAACCTTGTCTTTGGTTTGAACCCGCATAAAAAACTTCATCGCCCACTTTAAAATTTTGAACTTTTTCTCCGACTGCTTTCACGGTCCCAACCGCATCATGACCCAAAATTTTCCAAGTATCATTGTCTGGCGAAGTGCGCTGTCGCATTTTGATATCGACTGGATTGATTGAAATGGCTTTGACCTCAATCAGTAAGTCATGACCTGTTGCAACTGGCTGTTCGATTTCGATTTCGGAAAAAACATTGGCTTCTGAAATTGCGAATGGTTTTTTATAAGCAACAGCTTTCATAAGGTTTCACTTTTTATTGGCATATCAAATCAATAGCAAAAAAATCTCAATTAAGAAAGCAAAAAATTGTCAGTTTATGCTTATTGATAAGATTTTATCGAATGGTCTTAATCAAGAAATTTGGACAGTAACAAGCGTATAGGCAAGATAAACAATTGCCAGCATGTGTAAAGCGGCAAGGTCAGCCAATTTCCATGATTCAAGGTGCGGTTAAAAGTTTGTCGTTCCTTTTGATAAACCGCCGGTGTAATTCGGTAAGCAAATACGAATAAAACCACTGCTAGCACAAGGAACAGAAGTCGTGGTTGTTGAGCAAAATAAAAATAGATGAGATACAAGGCGGAATAACAAACTGGTACAAGCGAGTAGGGCTAAAACAGACATTGAAATATCATCCTTTATTATTATTTGATCAGGTCGAGATACATCGCAGTAGAGTAACATTATCTCTGACTTAATTTTAAAATTGTGCGAAAATACAGTTTCTATTTATTTTTGTTTTAGGACTCCCATGACAGATTCTTCTGCTTCATTAAGTGATATTGAAATTTTAGACATTCTTCAGTCGATGAAATCGGATGAACTGAATGTTGAAGCACAAAAAATCATTCGTGATGGTGGAAAAGCAGGGCGTCAAGAAGCACATAAACAGGCATTGGTTGCTTTACATCAAAGCTTTGAAGACAAACTTGTTGAAGCAGTGACTTTGGCTTTAAATTTAAATGAAGCGCAAGCCAAGAAAATTCGTTATAAGAAAGATCGTGTCCGTATTTTAAAAGCAAAAGGTATCGATTATTTAGCCATTGATGGTGCAGAAACTGCTCAAGTGCTATCGCAAGTTGCTCAAGCGATTATTCGTGAAGATGCCACCGTGACGCGTGACCTGCATAATATTTTTCCTTTCTGGAAAGAAGGCTGGCCAATGGTGCAGTTCGATAGTGCCTATAAAATTTTAGAAGATGACATTTCAATTCATTATCAAGCGTTGCTCGATGTCTTGATTCATCCTTAATTGGATTTGATTGTAAATAAATCATTATTTTAAATAGATGATGATGAAAATAATCTATTTAAAATGAAAAAAAGCCGATATAAATATCGGCTTTTGTCTATTAGTGAAGTGTTGAATAGAGTGGGAATACACCGAGCAGCATGGCTGCAACCAGCATTACTAAACAGGTCAGAATCGCCCATTTAATGGTGAACTTCTGATGCTGTCCAAATTCGATACCAGCCAATCCACATAACAAATAGGTAGAAGGAACTAATGGTGACAGTAAGTGCACCGGTTGGCCGACAATTGAAGCACGTGCCATTTCTACAGGTGTAATACCATAATGACTTGCTGCTTCTGAAAGGATCGGTAACACCCCATAATAGAAAGCATCATTCGACATAAAGAAGCTCAAAGGCATACTAATCACAGCAGTAATTGGTGCTAAGAAAGGCCCCATACTTTGTGGAATAATCGCCACCAATTCTTTCGACATCGCATCAACCATGCCTGTCCCTGAAAGAATCCCAGTAAAAATCCCTGCGGCAAAAATAATACCCACAACGTTTAGGGCACTGCCTGCATGATGGGCAACCAAAGATTTTTGCATATCGACATCTTTATAGTTCACCACCAATGCAATACAAAGCGCGATCATAAATAAGATCGGTAAAGGCAACACACCTTTCACCAAACAGATCATCAGTACAACGGTTAATAAGCCATTGAACCATCTTAAATGTGCACGATTTGCTTCTGGGTTCGTTGAAATTTGAATGTCATCACCATGACTAACATCAAGTTCAATAATACCTAAGCGTTTACGTTCCATACGGCCATACATAAAACCGACAAAATAGAGCCAAAGAATAGCAACCAGCATTGGTAAAACCATAGGCACAAAGATTTCACTCGCCTCTACATGCAGCGCACTTGCAGCACGTGCCGTCGGTCCACCCCAAGGGGTAAGGTTCATGATCCCACTTGCCAGCATCATTAAACACGCCATAATCAGCGGGCTCATACCTAATTTTTTATAGAGCGGAAGCATTGCTGCCACACAAATCATGTAGGTGGTTGAACCATCACCATCAAGAGAGACAATGAGTGTGAGGGTAATGGTACCAATAACGACTTTAAGGGGATCACCTTTGACCAGCTTTAAGATGAACTTTACAGAAGGATCAAACAATCCCGTATCAATCATGATGGCAAAATAGAGAATTGCAAAAAGTAGCATTACGCCTGTTGGTGCAAGTTTTTTCACACCATCAAGCATCATTTCACCGAGCTGTTTGATTTCTAAATGCCCAAGGCTGTCGAAATAGAAGCTAAGACCGTAAGCGATTAATGCAAATAAAATTGGAATAAGTGTGAGTGCTGCAAGCGCAGTCATTCGTCTAGACATGATTAAGTACATAAAGCACAAAATCATGCCCAAACCTAATACGGTTAGCATAGTTCGATCCTTGAATGAGACTTTTTTAACAGAAGTCTTTTAGTTTTTTAAGCAGAAGCATGCTAATAGTTATTTGATTAAATTAAAATATACTTGTAGAAATACTGAATTCAGTACTATTTTTTAAATAAATAGAGTATTCAAAACAGATATTTAAAAATGAATATTATTTTTGCACCAAATTGGTTATAAAATATAAGATATTGATTTTTAAATATATTATAATTTTTAGTTTTTAAGAATTGAGTTCATGTTAATTTTCATATTTTTAAAATTTATAAATCAAAAGCCCATAATCTAATCAAAGACGCTCTGGGACTTTTAATATTGACGTACTGCTTTGCATAAAAAAAGCTTAGCAAGGTAATTGCTAAGCTTCAAATACGCTAAAGAAACTTACTGTGAAGAATCTTCTGAGGCTGATGGTTCTGCTTTTTCAAGTAATCGAGTGACAAGTAGCTGGTCAATTTTAAAATGATCTACATCGACCACTTCAAATTTATAACCACCAAAAATCACCGTGTCAGCTGGTTTGGGAATTTTTCTTAATTGATACATCATAAAACCCGCCAGCGTTTCATAGTTTTCTTCATCTGGCATTTCATCAATGGCTAAGGCATGCTTCATGTCTTCAATTGGGGTACTCCCATCGATCAACCATGAGTTGTTATCCCGTTTAATGATTTGTAGCTCTTCATCCATTGGTGTAACCCAGTCGCCCATCACAGTGATCATGATATCTGACAGGGTAATAACACCAACCACAAGTGCATATTCATTAAATACTACCGCAAATTTTTCTTTGCTTGAGCGGAAGCGGTCAAGAAGTTCAGAAAGGGTCAATGAGTCAGGAATGGTTAATACTGTACGAATGGTTGATTCGTGCAGCTGATTAATTTTTTGATTATTCAGAATACGTACCAAAATATCTTTGGCATCTACATAGCCAATCACTTGGTCAATGGTTTCGTTACAAACCAGGAACTTTGAATAAGGGTATTCAGCCAGTTTTTGGCGGATACTTTCTTCTGGTTCTTTTAACGTAAAAAACACCACGTTTTCACGTGGGGTCATACTAGATGGAACATTACGTTCTTCAAGTTCAAATACATTTTCAATAAAGTGATGTTCTTGCTTTTGTAAAACACCTGCCTGAGCACCTGCATCCATCACCGCTGAAATATCATCAAAGGTAATGTTGTCTTCACGTGTTGTATTGACTTTAAACAAGCGGAACAACAAATTAGCCACCGCATTGATAAACCACGCTAAAGGTTTACAGACCACGATAAAGATTTGGATGGGATTAATGACTGAAACCGCAATTTTTTCCGGTGCAATCATTGCCATACGTTTTGGCATTAAATCGGCAAAAAGAATAAACAGTGAAGTGACTAAAGTAAATGAGAGGACAAAGCTAATGGTTTCCGTCCAATTTCCGACATAGAAACGCGAGACAAATTCAAGAAAATAAGGACGAAAGGCACCTTCACCTAAAATACCGCCAAGAATAGCAACAGCATTTAAACCGATTTGGGATGCGGCAAAGAAATCGGCAGAGTTTTGCTGTAAGTCGAGGACTTTTTGGGCTCGTTCATCGCCAGATTCGGCAAGAATTTTGAGTTTAACTTTACGCGCACCTGCAAGGGCGATTTCAGTTAAAGATAAAAAACCAGCTCCTGCGATGAGGACAGCGATGATTAGGATATTCTGGAACAGGCTCACGAATCCACCTATGGATCATCATTATTATGAGATATTTTTAACACATAAAAGGGGGTGGTAGTGAGTAACACACTACCGATCTGGAATTAGTATAAGCTTGAAATGATAAGAATTTAAGAAAATTCCTATTAATATTGAGAAAAATGCGAATTATTTTGCATAAATTCACGATTTTCTTCTTCAATCATTTGACGTGCAACATAAAGAATCAATTGGCGTAACCAACGATGTGCAGGATGATGATGAAGTAACGGGCACCATGCCATTTTTAATTCAAATTCTGGAATATAAAAAGGCGGATCTTTAATGAGTAAATTTTGGCTTTTGGCTTGTAAACGGGCGATACGGGTTGGTAATGTTGCAATCAAATCGACATTTGAAGCCAACAATGCTGGCATTTGATAATGACGAGTAAAGACTGAAATTTTACGCTTTTGACCAATTCGCTCTAAAGCTTGATCAATCCAACCCAATCCTGCTTGTTTCTCAGGATTCACACCAAAACCGACCCCCATACCTGTTTTTGATACCCAGATATGTTGCGCATCTAAATAACTTTTAAGATTTAAATTACTCGAAGCAGGATGTTTGTTGTTGAGTAGGCAAGAGAAACTGTCACGCCATACTAAAACTTGGTGAAAGCTTTGTGGGATTTCATTAAAACGGTTAATGGCTAAATCAACTTTACCTTGTTCCATGTCACGATATGACACGTCACTTGGTGTTAAAAAGTCGAGTACAACATTCGGTGCTTCTGAGCGCAACGCTTTGACTAGACGAGGAACAAGTGTCGCTTCGGCATAATCAGAGGTCATAATACGGAATACACGGTTTGAAGTATAAGGTCGGAACTCAGTACGAGGTTCCAAAATCATCGATAAATCAGACAGTGCGTCACGGATGCGGGGTTGTAATTCTAAAGCACGTTCTGTTGGTGTCATACCTTCAGAAGAACGAATTAAAAGAGGGTCATTAAATAAATTACGAAGACGACGTAAAATATTACTCATTGCGGGTTGGGTAACACCAAGCTGTTCAGCAGCACGAGTCACATTTTTTTCACGTAAAAGAACGTCAAGGTAAATTAAGAGGTTGAGATCGACCCGCTCCAGATTCATAAAAAAAATACCGAAAATAAAATTTAGAAATCACAGGGGATTATGCCATAAGGAAATGCTTTTGTGTAAAAAGTAGATAAAAAAACAGCAGGCGATTTATTGTTATAGAAGGATCAAGATTTATTGTCTTGGTTTTAAATTGAGATGCATGCTTGAATAAATCCTAATCTCCTCATTATACCTCAAGACCAGCAGATTTTTGAGCAACAGCATTGTTTCTCAATGGATGAATTCGGCGATGATACTTTGTGTAATTATTGATCATTCAGGGTATTTTTATATCAAAAAAATCCAGTCCTGTTTTTTTGTTACAAGCTCAGACTTAAGTCTAATAGCGATAAAATCAGTAAATTGTCTGTTATTTAAGCAAAAAATAGATGATTGGTTTTTGTATAAAATTTTATAAATTAAAAGCTTAGATATTTCTTATATAATTATAATACGACTTTGATCTACATATTTTTTAAATAAATACTGAAAATTAACTCAGAATATTGGATTAATTTGAGGAGTCAATCTAAGCTAAGACCATAACAACGAAGTGTTCTAAATCTGTACAAACAAATACCGAGTGGATTTAGCTCTTCGATTGATGAAATCCTAATATTATTACAGGAACATATCATGACTACATACCAAACAGCGATTGATGCAATCCGTGAATTAAAAGCAAAATTCGGAAGCACATGGCGCGATATTAGCCCAGAAGATGCTGCGCGTATGCAAATGCAAAACCAATTCAAAACTGGTTTAGATATCGCTAAATATACAGCTGCGATCATGCGTCGTGATATGGCTGAATATGATGCTGACTCTAGCAAATACACTCAATCTTTAGGTTGCTGGCATGGTTTCATTGCACAACAAAAAATGATTGCGAACAAAAAATATTTCGGTACTACAAGCAAACGTTATATCTACCTTTCTGGTTGGATGGTTGCTGCTCTTCGTTCAGAATTCGGTCCACTTCCTGACCAATCTATGCACGAAAAAACTTCTGTACCTGCTTTAATCGCTGAAATCTATACATTCTTACGTCAAGCTGATGCGAAAGAACTTAACGATTTATTCCGTGCACTTAAAAAAGCAAACGAAGCTGGTGATACTGCTAAAGCTGCTGAAATCACTGCTCAAATCGACGGTTTCCAAACTCACGTTGTGCCAATTATTGCGGACATCGATGCTGGTTTCGGTAACGAAGAAGCGACTTATTTACTTGCACGTAAGATGATTGAAGCTGGTGCTTGTGCACTACAAATCGAAAACCAAGTATCTGATGCTAAACAATGTGGTCACCAAGCTGGTAAAGTAACTGTTCCACATGAAGACTTTATCTCTAAAATCCATGCATTACGTTATGCATTCTTAGAAATGGGTCTTGATGACGGTATCATCGTTGCGCGTACTGACTCTGAAGGCGCTGACTTGACTCAAAAAATCCCAGTGGTTAAAGAGCCAGGTGATATTGCTTCTCAATATATCAGCTACTTAGACACAACTGAAATTGACATTGCTGATGCTCAAGAAGATGAAATCTTGATTAAACGTGATGGTAAATTACACCGTCCTAAGCGTTTAGCTTCTGGCTTATATCAGTTCCGTGAAGGTACTCAAATTGACCGTGTTGTACTTGACTGTGTGTCTAGCTTACAAAACGGTGCAGATCTTCTTTGGATCGAAACTGCGACTCCAAACGTTGAAGAAATTGCACACATGGTTAACCGTGTACGTGAAACAGTTCCAAATGCGAAGCTTGTTTATAACAACAGCCCATCATTCAACTGGACTTTAAACTTCCGTCAACAAGCTTACGATCGTTGGGTTGCTGAAGGTAAAGACGTTTCTGCTTATGACCGTGCTAAATTAATGAGCGCTGAGTACGATGCTTCTGAATTGGCTGCTGATGCTGACTCGAAAATCCGTACATTCCAAGCAGATGCTTCTCGTGAAGCTGGTGTATTCCATCACTTGATTACACTTCCGACTTACCATACTGCTGCGCTTTCTACTCATGAGCTTGCACAAGGTTACTTCGGTACTGAAGGTATGTTGGCTTATGTTGCTGGCGTACAACGTAAAGAAATCCGTGGTGGTATCGCTTGTGTTAAACACCAAGCAATGGCGGGTTCTGACATCGGTGATGATCACAAAGAAATCTTCTCTGGTGACAATGCACTTAAAGCGCATGATGATGCTAAAAACACAATGAACCAATTCGCTGCTCACTAAGCACTGACTTGATTCGAAGAACCCAGCGTAAGCTGGGTTTTTTTATGGCAGTTGATAAGTTAACTGTAGGATTTAGTTTACACAGCATATTGTTGTTTGAATTAAATCGAGATTGGATGATGTTAAAACATCGTTAAAGACTGAATCACATAGCGGATTTTAGAAAAGTTTATTCATGTTGATGTGTATAAGTATTTAAACCATTGTATTCAATAGTGATGACTCTACGTTAGAGAGCCTTGAGATATACATTGAGAAAAAGAGGGTTATATAAAATAAAAATGCCCAATGAAATTCATCAGGCATTTACTGATTAACAATATTGAGTTGTATCGTGTTATTCGCGTATTTTAGTCGTTAAGCAAACTTTGCCAATACGTCTAAGAAACCTTCTTTTTGACGCGGATATTCTGCGATCACATCATGAATACGTTGACCTTCAGGATTGGTTGCATTGATGTCTCGGCCATCAGCAACAAACTTGGTCAACAAACGCTCATAGTCAAATGGGCGCATATGTTTAAATGCGTGGTAAAGTACATGAAAATCTGTATTGGTACCTTCAGGAGGAAGTTGATCTAAGTAGGCAAATACACGCTCGTCTGACCATTCTTCATTGAACGTTGCTGGCTGTGAAAGTGCCATAACAGCATCTCCTCAAAATAAAATAATTCTAAATCAAATGATTGATTTGCAGCATTATATAAACCTTATTGAGCTTTTGTTTAATAAGGATAAATACAATATTTAGCTGAAAAAAATCTAAAATAAAAAGGGCAAAATATATTGCATGAGTAAAAGCAATGCTTTTTGACTCTGCCCTATATTTTGCCCTGAATCAATTCACTTGACTAATCAATAATGAAATTATCGTTCTTCAGGTAAATTGATATTCATTTCCAACATTTCAATGTTGGCTTCAGAACGAACTTGCATTTGAATATGCTGTTCATCCACACCACGGACATAACGATTAACCACTTGCATGATTTCTTTCTTCATTTGGTCAATCTTGTCTTGGCTTAAACGTTTGCCCAAACCGTTTTCAGAAGCAACAATAACTTTTAAGCGGTCTTTAGCAGTTTGGGCGCTAGATGGTTTGTCATCATTGCTAAAAAGTTTACTCCAAAATCCTGCCATTTCTACGCTCCAAATAACCGTGCT
Organism: Acinetobacter sp. NyZ410; assembly: GCF_022828975.1. Classification (NCBI taxonomy): domain Bacteria; kingdom Pseudomonadati; phylum Pseudomonadota; class Gammaproteobacteria; order Moraxellales; family Moraxellaceae; genus Acinetobacter; species Acinetobacter sp. NyZ410. Next base: position 975,475 of record NZ_CP094620.1, read on the forward strand.
AACCAACCCTTAGGTTTCACTGTAATATGTCGATAAGGACGTTCCTCACCCAAGAAACGCGCAACTAAATCATCATATGCTTGCCCAGCAGATGCTTCTTGGTAAAGAATGACAGGTTTACCTTCATTCGATGCCTGAAGTACGCTAGGGCACTCTGGAATGACGCCTAAAGTTGGTACACGTAAGATATCTTTTGAGATATCATCAATGGTCAACATTTCTTGTTTATCGGCACGTTCAGGGTTAAAACGCGTAATACATAAATGCTTACGAACACGCCCTTCGTTGTTTTCTACTTTTTTCGTCTTGCTGTCGAGCATACCAATAATACGGTCTGAATCTCGAACAGAAGAGATTTCTGGGTTTGTTACAATAATTGCTTCATCTGCATGATACATGGCTAAAATCGCGCCACGCTCAATCCCCGCAGGTGAGTCACAAATAATATAATCGAACTCTTGCGAAAGCTCATCGATTACACGAGCAACACCATCATCGCTCAACGCATCTTTATCACGGGTTTGTGATGCAGGTAAAATATAAAGATTTTCAATATCTTTATCACGAATCAAGGCTTGTTGTAAGCGTGCTTCGTTATTAATGACATTAACAAAATCATACACCACGCGGCGTTCACAGCCCATGATCAAATCTAAATTACGCAAACCCACATCGAAATCAATCACAACAGTTTTATGACCACGTAGGGCTAATCCTGTTGCAAAAGATGCACTCGTCGTAGTTTTACCTACGCCACCTTTGCCTGATGTAACGACAACAATTTTGGCCACCGAATCCACTCCTGTTATGGTCATTTTACCCGATTAAACGAGTTTTATATGGTGTTAATTTATACCTTAAAATTGCAAAGCTTCAAACACTAGCTCTTGCTGGTCATTCAAGTAAATATGTACAGCCTTTTTAATGACATCTTGAGGAATGTCATCTGCCACACAATATGTTCCTGCAATAGAAACCAATTCGGCTTCTAGTGAATGACAAAAAATTCTTGCAATGGTGTTACCACCTGCACCTGCAATGACTCTACCACGAACACTGCCATAGATATGTATATTTCCTGAAGCAATCACTTCCGAACCACTGTTAATACCAGCATTCAGTATGATGTCCCCATGATCTTGAACCAGACATTGTCCAGTTCTTAAAATTTCATCATGATATGAGGTTACATGACTCAATGTTTTAGGCGCATCTACGCTTGCATTTGGTGTTGCTACAGCGGGTGCTTTTACTGGTGTTTCAACCACTTGTTCTTTCGTCGGTTTAATCCGTTGCAAAGGACGATCGGCAGGCAAGACTGGGAATTGAATTGCACGTGCTTGATCACCCAATAAACCATCAATCACAGCCATAGGCTGTAAATCTAGACTGATAATGAGTTGAATCAGGGCAATAAGCTCTTGTTCAACTGTGGTATCAATAATGACCAAAGCCCCTTGATAAGAGGTTTCACTCATCATTGACGTTAATTGCTGGCGGATGGCATCATGATCATTAGTATCGAAGGTTAATCGGGTAAAATTAACCATTCTGCCTGTAATCCGTATATCAGCCATAATTATTCCTTAAAAGGCGTGTGACCTAAATTTTTCTATCTAAGCGTCAAAAATTGTGAAATAGGGCAAATGCTAGAACATATTGAATGATTTCTCTAGCAAAGATACAAATATTTTCAATGAATTGCTTATTCTTTGAATCACTCATCTTTTACTTGATCATTTTTTTCTAATTCAAGCTGCCATTGTTTTACTTTCACTTGCTTCCTTAACGATTCTAAACTTTCATAGACTACAGATTCAACTAGTTCTTCAAGCTTCTGATTTTCAATATTTAACTGGCTTAATTTGGTTGAAATCAGTTGATAGGTCGCGTTTGGATTGTGTAAATTGCCTTCAGTGAAAGGTTCCACCAATCCTTGGGTAATATTCTCACCTAACTGTTGCCCAATATTTTGAATCTGATTTTCAATCATACTGCCTGCAATTGGGATCATGCGCAATAATTGAGTCAATTGCGGAGTGTCTTCAATGGCTTGACGTACAATCTGTCCAACATTATGGCTAATCACATGACTTTGTGCTTTTAATTCAGTGGCTAAAGACTCTTGTAAGACTTCCGCTAAGGTTTGTGCAAAACGCTCTCTATGATGGTCAATCAAATCATGAATGATTTTCTTATGACTTGAACTGGTGTCTAATTCATGTTTGATTCCGTCAATGACTGTAATAACCACGCGGTCAGACAATTCTTCCATTACCACCCGATAATAAAACAGCACACGTTTTAGAATGTTGTCGGGAATGACCTTATAACCTAACTCATGAAAATGGTAAGCAATAATACCGACCCGAATTAAACGTAAAAAACGTAAATAAGGAATAATTGCTAAAATTTCATACCAGTGAATAAATGGAAAGAAAAACCAACGCGCATGGTGTTTGTTGATGATTGCGATGAGCCAGCGAATGCCCAATTCAACAATCAAAAAGGTAATAAACCAGCTTTCGGTTTTAATCACCCAAGGGTGCAGATCGGTTTTGTAATACTGTAAAACTTGCGGTAAATGAATTTCATTGAAAAGCCAATCACCAAAATTACTCATTAAAAAAGCATTGGCACATAAACAGAATAAGTTAAAGATGATAATAAACATCATAAAGATGTCATAACCAAAAGCGATCCACCATCCTCGTGACATATCGTTTTTCGTTTCTGTACTATTTTCGAGTGGTGGAACTTGCTCTGTCATATCCATCCTATTCTGTGGTTTTTCTTCAATTGAAAGTTAGTGGTTATATTTTTGTTTTATGGTGCTAATCAGTTGATCTTTTTCAGTCCATAAATCATCAACCCAGTTTTGAAAGCGTTCGCGATATTCTGCATCATCTTCATAATTGCCGCCCAGTACCCATTCAGGAATCTCAATTTTACGCATATTGACTGCAATTCGAGGGACTTCGCCTAACCAAAACTCGCCATAACCAGGTGCACCATCTGGATACACAATGGTCATATCCACCAGTGCATCAATCTTATCACCTAAGATACTTAAAGCGAGTGCGAGTCCACCAGCCTTAGGTTTAAGTAAATTGGTAAAAGGTGATTGTTGTTGAGCATGTTTTTCTGGGGTAAAGCGAGTTCCTTCAAGATAGTTGAGTAGCGTAAAAGGCTGGCTTAATAACTGCTCACAGGCTTTACGTGCTTCTTCCATATCACGTGTTTTGAGTTCAGGATTTTTTGCAATCTGCTCTTTTGTATGGCGTTTCATCATCGGAAAGCCCAGAATCTTAAAGGCTTGCCCGACAAACGGTATAAAGATCAGTTCCCATTTGGTGAAAAAGCGGGTGAGTGGCATGCGTGTTAGGCCAAAATATTGGTTTACGGTGGTATCGACCCAACTTTGATGATTACAGGTCATTAAATAACGACCTTGCATATTTAAATCCAAGTTTTCATCAACGGTAATGTCCCATTGTGTTTCTGGAAGAACATGATCAATCAACCAATTATTGACGCTTAACCAACTATTGGTGATGTTGATATTGGTTTCATCCACCTTTTTTGACTTTTTAAATAATTTGGTCAAGCCTAAAGCTAAAACAGGCGGGCCGTGAAAAAAAGTACTACCAGTAATCACTGAGCCAACGGTTAAACCTTTCGTAATTTTTTTTAAAATAGGTTGCTTCTGCTGTTGAGATGACATAGAACAGTCCTAATGATTTATTGTGAGTGCCAGTTCAAGCGACTAGGATATTTTTTACTATCACGTTGCGGCCTTGGAAAATCATGTTAGTCTTGATTTAGCATAACTAGATTTCGGATTTGCTGCCTCGTATTCGCTCAAAAATATACATCGTTGTAAACATAGACGAATTGTCCACAGACTCTAAATATAGTCGTTACAATGCAATTTAAAAAGACACATTTAATGACTATGTATAAATTATGATGATCACTTTTGTAAATTTCATTGTAAATATTACAAAATGTAAAAAAATACGTGATTGTTAACAAAACGCCTATAGTGGTGCTTTGTTTTTTATACCAAAATTAAGCTAACAAAAAACACAACTTGGAGGCATGCAATGCGTGCACTATTAATTACAACACTTACAGCAGGGGCTTTAGTACTTTCTGGCTGTCAAACAACTGGTAATAACATCGGTGGTATGGAGTACGACAAATCTGCTATTGGTGGTTTGATCGGTGCAGCAGCGGGCTATGGTTTGTCTCGTGGTAATGCAAACTCATCTGCACAAAACAATCGTGCAGCAGCAATTGGTGCGCTTTTAGGTGCGGGTACTGGTCTTTATTTAGACAATAAAGAAAAGAAATTACGCCAACAAATGCAGGGTACTGGTGTAGAAGTTAACCGTAATCCAGATGGTTCTGTTGCGTTAATTATGCCTGGTAGCATTACGTTTGATACTAACAAATCAACAATTAAGCCGAACTTCTACGGTACTTTAAATAAAGTTGCTCAAACTTTAATGGAAGATAACAAGAGTGTAATTCTTGTTACGGGTTATACAGATAATACGGGTAATGATTCAATCAATATTCCATTGTCTCAAAACCGTGCGTATTCAGTTGCAAACTACCTTAAAGGTAAAGGTGTAGCGAGCCGTATTGATACTCAAGGTTATGGCTCACAAAACCCAATCGCAGATAACTCAACTGCTGCGGGTCGTGAACAGAACCGTCGTGTTGAAATCAGCATTTATGCAGCAAACTAATATCCGACAAACTAAGAAATCGTAACAAGAGTAACGCATTTCTTAGTTGAAGGTATTGAGTTTAAAGCATTGAAAAGGAGTCATGGTTCGCTATGATTCCTTTTTTTATGCTCCAAATTTTTATTTAAACCGCATCAACCAGTTCAAGGTTGCGTTTCAGATTTTTTATCATTAAAACCAGCGTTGATGCTATAAAGGTCTCTCTTCTTGCTGCTATTTGCTAGCCGTTATGATGGCTTTTGGTTATGCTTTCGCCACTTGATCACCAGCCAACTGAATAACAACAACTCATAACAAAATAGAGTATTGAAATAAGAAGGTTTGAAACTAAAGCAGAATTTAACTGAAATTATTTTTATCTGGTTTTTATATTGGAAAAATTCAAATTAAGCATTTTGCAACTCTACTTTAGATGACTATAATCGAGCTCGAAGTTTTTAGAGGATGAACAATGTCGAAAGCAAGTCAACTGAATGACAAGCAACTTGAAGCCATGAAATATACTCAAGGACCCTTGTTAGTACTTGCAGGGGCGGGTTCAGGTAAAACCTCAGTAATTACAAGAAAAATTGCGTATTTGGTCCAGCAGTGTGGGATTCCTGCGCATCGAATTACCGCAATGACCTTTACCAATAAAGCTGCACGTGAAATGAAAGAACGTGTCGGTAAGCTATTGGGCAAAGAAGAGGGCAAAGGGCTTTCGGTTTCAACCTTCCATACCTTTGGTTTAAATTTATTAAGAATTGAGCTGAAAAATACCCCACTTAAAAATAATTTCTCAATCCTTGATGCCGATGACTGTAAGCGTATTCTTATGGACTTGATGCATCGTGATAATTTATCGGGTGCTGAAAGCAAAGAATTGATTGCTAAAGCCATGAAAAAGATTTCAGATTGGAAAAATGATTTGATTGTGCCTGAGCAAGCACATACGACTTGTGAAACACCAGAAGATGTGCAGTTTGCCCACTTGTATCAATTATATGAGCGAAATTTACGGGCTTATAATGCTGTAGATTTTGATGATCTGATCGTAATGCCAACACGTCTCTTACAAGACAATGCAGAAGTTCGTGATCGTTGGCAAAACCGGGTTCGCTATCTACTTGTGGATGAGTATCAAGATACCAATACCGCGCAATATATTTTGGTAAAATTATTGGTCGGTGTGATGGGGCAGTTCACCGCTGTAGGCGATGATGACCAATCCATTTATGCGTGGCGTGGTGCAAAGCCTGAAAATATGGCATTGCTCAAAGAAGATTTTCGTAATTTAAAAGTGATCAAGCTGGAGCAAAACTACCGCTCTACCAGTCGTATTTTAAAAGCCGCGAACCATGTCATTGAAAATAACCCACATATCTTCGATAAAAAGTTGTGGAGTGATAAAGGTCATGGTGAGGTCATTCGAATCATTACGTGTCGTAATGATGATGATGAATCTGAACGTGTAGTAAAAGATCTACTTACGCATAAATTGATGAATGGCAAAAACTGGAAAGATTATGCGGTATTGTATCGCGGAAATTTCCAAGCACGTGTATTGGAAACTCAGCTACGTCAAATGCAGATTCCATACAAGCTCTCTGGTGGTCAATCTTTCTTTGGTCGTGCAGAAATTAAAGATGTGATGAGCTACTTGCGTATCATCATCAACCCTGAAGATGATAGTGCTTTCCTTCGTATTATCAATACGCCTAAACGTGCAATTGGCCCTGTAACACTTGAAAAGTTAGGTCTTTTTGCCCAAGAAAATCATTTATCACTGTTGGCTGCGGCAAGTGATCAACGCTTAACTATGGTAATGCCGAAAAAGGCTACTACACAACTGGCTGAGTTTGCTGGCTTTATCAATGATTTCACTCGTGAATTGTTAGATGACGATGAACCTGTTCCTAAAATTCGTCAAATGATGAATGATGCAGGCTATATCGATTATTTACGTGAAACTGCGGCAACGCCTGCACAAGAAAAAACCAAGATTGATAATGTGGAGATGCTCTATACCAGTATTCAAAGCTTAATCAATCGTGCTGAAGATGTAGATGAAAAGAACATTGAAAGTGTGATTCGTAAAATGGTGTTGCTGGATATGCTTGAGCAACAACAGGAAGATGAAGACACCGATAAGGTCAACCTGCTGACATTACATGCATCTAAAGGTCTGGAATTTCCATTTGTTTATATTATGGGCTTAGAAGAAGAACTTCTGCCACATAAGAACTCCATTGCCGCTGAAACGATCGAGGAAGAACGCCGTTTAATGTATGTGGGTATTACCCGTGCACAACAAGGTTTAACCTTAACTTTGGCTGAGCAACGTAAAAATGGTGGGCAAATGAAACAAATGACCCCAAGCCGCTTCTTAGATGAATTACCACAAGATGAGTTGGATTGGTTAGGGCGTAAGAAAAAATTAGCTGAAAATGTTGATCCTAAACAACAGGCACAGCAATATTTACAAAACTTAAAAGCGTTATTAAAACGTTAATTTTTAAATCAGTTCTTTTATTTTTCTTTCGATTTGATTTTAAACAGATCGAAAGACATAGAAGAACTTTTAACAGCTTTATTTAACCAAGGATTTCAATATGAAAGTTCAAGTAAAAGTACTTGATCAACGTTTAGGTCAAGAATGGCCAATGCCAACATATGCAACAACAGGTTCAGCGGGTTTGGACTTACGTGCATGTGTAGAAGAAGCGATTCAAATTGAACCTGGTCAAACTGTGTTGGTTAAAACAGGTATGGCCATTTATATTGAAGATACTAATTTTGCTGGTCTGGTTTTACCACGTTCGGGCTTGGGCCATAAGCATGGGATCGTATTGGGCAACTTGGTGGGCTTAATTGATTCAGATTATCAAGGCGAATTGATGGTTTCAGTTTGGAATCGTGGTCAAACCACCTTTACTTTAGAACCAGGTGAGCGTTTAGCTCAGTATGTATTGGTGCCTGTAGTTCAAGCGCAATTTGATATTGTAAGTGAATTTGAAGCGACTGAACGTGGTGCTGGTGGTTTTGGTCACACTGGGAAGAACTAAGTTTTTCTCATCATTTTTAAAGCCTGATTTATCAGGCTTTTTTAATGTTATATTGAATTGTAACAAAAAGTATGTATAACGCTGTATATAAAATTGAATATATTATCAAGAGTTTTTTAGTATATTGCATTTGACCCGATATAAATATTCTCATATAAATGAATTGCTTGCTTATCATTAGAGCGATAAAGCTGACGAAATAAAGGGTTAAGCAAATAGAAGTTTTGCTTATGAAAAAGATGAATGATTTTCCTTTTCAAATTTTCCGCGCTTATGATATTCGTGGAAAAGTTGAAATGATGCCACCTGAATTGATTCAGGCAATCGCATATGCTTTAGTTGATCAACTGATTGAAAAGGGTCAATCAAAAATTACCTTGGGATACGATGCTCGATTAAGCAGTCCTGCGTATGCTCAAATTATCAAACAGGTATTTCAAAATAAAGACATTGAAGTCACTGAAATAGGTTGTTGTGCTACACCACAATTGTACTTTGCCGCAAGAAATACGCAGGGCAATGGCATCATGGTCACAGCCAGTCATAATCCAAAAACCGACAATGGTATTAAATGGATTATGCAGTTTGAGCCACCGTCTCCTGAAATGATTCAAAACATAGGCATTCAAGCAAAAAATTATCTGCAAAGTGAACAGTTGTCATGGATTGATGCAGAATCTGTGATTCCAAGCGCGACTCATCAAATTAAATCTGAATTTTGTCTGTCCTATCAGTCTGCGTTATTAAAAGATATTCAGTTAACCCGACCACTCAAAGTCGTGATTGATGGCTTAAATGGTTCAGCAGGCTATTGTGCCAATCTTGTTTTAAAAAAATTGGGTTGTGAGGTGATTGCATTACGCTGTAATGCTGATGGAAACTTCCCCGACCATGCACCGGATCCTTCACAAGCCACACATTTAGAATTATTACGACAAAATGTAGTTAATCATCAGGCAGACATTGGTATTGCTTTAGATGGTGATGGCGATCGTGTGGTTCTATTGGATGAAAATGCCCATATTATTTCAGCGGATCGGCTTTTAGCATTGTTTGCCCAAATGTGTTTAAAAGATCATCCACAGCATGAAATTGTATTTGATGTGAAATGTTCATCTATGGTACGTCAAGTGGTTGAACGTTTGGGCGGTCGAGCCAAGATGATTCGGACTGGTAGTAGTTTTTTACGCAAATACATGTCGCAATCAAAAGGCCAAGCTGTCTTTGGTGGTGAGTACGCAGGTCATTATGTATTTAATGATGGGCGTGGACTTGGTTATGACGATGGTCTATATGCGGCTTTACGTGTGATGGAATACTTATGTTGTTTTCCTCAAGCAACATTGTCTGAAATCTTAGCCTGTTATCCTGACCGTTTTTATACTGAAGATACTTATATCAGTACCCATCGAACTGATCCGAAAATTGTTTTGAATGAGATTGAAGAGCTCAGTCAACAATTTGGTGCCGAGCTGAGTAAAATTGATGGTGTTCGCCTTGATTTTGAGCATGGTTTTGGCATTATTCGGGCATCAAATACAGGTGAATATTTTACCGTACGTTTTGATGCAGATTGTCCAAATTGTTTAAATGAAATTCGTCAGACATTTGCGTCTATGCTCAGTGATCGTTATCCTATGATCGCCCAAGATATTCTACAGGCACACTGATTTCTTGCATCATCCATATTCATCAGTCTAATTCCTACAGCTCACTAAGGAGAGGCGAATGCCACATCAGCATACTGGCATCGACAAAGCGCAAATATTGACAGAGGCTTTGCCATATATTCAACGATTTTCAGGTAAAACACTCGTTGTAAAATATGGTGGCAATGCAATGACTGATCCTGATTTGGAAAGCTCATTTGCTCGCGATATCGTTTTACTCAAAACTGTAGGTTTAAATCCGATTGTCGTACATGGTGGTGGTCCACAAGTAGATTCATTGCTTAAACAGTTGGGCCGTGAGTCTGATCGTATTGATGGAATGCGGGTAACGGATCCTGCAACCATGGAAGTGGTCGAGATGGTTTTAGGCGGCAGCGTCAATAAATCTATCGTTAATCTGATTAATCAGCATGGTGGACGTGCCATTGGTTTAACGGGTAAAGACGGTAATTTATTGCGTGCTCAAAAGCTCTTGATGGAAAAGACACTTGCAGATGGTACAGTCACGCAAATTGACTTAGGTCTAGTTGGGGAAGTGACTGGGGTTAAAACTGACGTTTTAGAAATGTTTACCCAAAGTGATTTTATTCCTGTGATTGCGCCTTTAGGTGTAGATGAAGACGGTCAAACTTATAATATCAATGCAGACTTGGTCGCAGGTAAAGTGGCAGAAGCTTTGGGCGCGGAAAAATTGATTCTATTGACCAATATATCAGGTGTTTTAGATGAAAATAAAAACCTCCTGACTGGTCTTAGTACTCAAGAAGTCGATCGTCTCATTGAAACTGGGGTGATTTACGGGGGCATGATTCCTAAAGTGGGTTGTGCCTTAGATGCGGTTAAAGGTGGGGTTGTGAGTGCGCACATTGTAGATGGGCGGGTACCTCATGCAACACTCTTAGAAATCTTTACCGATCATGGTGTAGGAACCTTAATTACCAATCGGGCCAAGCCTCAGAAATAATTTTTAATCAGTACATTATTTTTTTAAAATGCCAGTGTGAAAACATTGGCTTTTTTATTTTGCCGATTTTATTTCAAATTCACCATTCATAGCGTGTTTTTAAACGGTCATTTTTTCGTCATATAAGTGTCATCGGGATTGCCTAGTGTAAGTAAAAGCTCAAGGAGTCGAAAATATGTTCGCAAAATTAAATCAGTATCGTCAGAACTTCCAGAACTTAAATTTACCCTTACCAAAACCTAAAAAAGCACAATCACAATATAAATTTGAATGGGTTGAAGACCTGAAACAACTCAAAGAAGTACAAAAATTTCGTGCAGTACAATTCGCAGATCAGTTTGGCATTACATTTGAAAATGGATTAGATCAAGATTTATATGACCTTGATTGTGAGCATGCGGTATTACGTGATAAATGGAGCAATGAGATTGTTGCCTATACACGCCTGAAGTTGATTCAGGGGCATGAGCTTGCACGTAGTTATAGCGCACAAGAATTTGATGTTTCTCAACTTTCACATCTATCCAATATTGTGGAAATAGGCCGTACTTGTGTACATCCGCGTTATCGTAATGGACGTGCATTGTCGATGTTGTGGTTAAATTTGGTTCCGACAGTACTGTGGAAAATGAAGGCAAAACACTTAATGGGATGTGTCAGCATTCGTTTGGAAGACAATAAGGCACGTGCTTACTATACACATCAGCATTTGAAGAAAATGACTGCCAAACAGTCAATTGATATAAAGGCAAATCTCGCTTTTGAACCAAGTCATCCAGAGTATAGCTTTCCACAAGATGAACGAATTCCAAAGTTGTTTGATGTCTATTTGAAAATGAATGCGCGTTTATCGAAACAGGCATATCACGATGAAGCATTTAATTGTTTAGATTATTTTGTCTTTTTAGATGTCAATGAAATTGCCAAAAATTTTGTTTTAAACAAAATGGTTAATCGCTGAGTGTCCGAAAAATAAGGGGACTTAGAGTTTGATCCGCGAATAAGTACCCAATTATTCTGCTGATCTATGTTAAGTCATTGGTCTAATATGCATCTGTTTGCAGTTATTTTCAGTTATTGAGATTTGCAAGCAGATGCGTAGTCATGCACAATATTCTTATAAATAAAATGCTGTATGAATACACTATGTGCCAATTGCTTGGAATGAACTGCGCTGCTCCCACTGATATTACTTTCTCGTTTCGTGGGTTTTCTCAACGTGCAGGAATAACCTCTGATCATTCTGATGGGTTTGGTATTGCCTTTTTTGAAGATAAAGCATGTCGTTTATTTGTCGACAATCAATCTGCAGTCTTGTCACCGATTGCTGAACTGGTACGTAACTATCCAATCAAATCACGGAATGTCATTGCGCATATTCGCAAAGCAACTCAAGGTAAAATTACCTTAGAAAACTCCCACCCCTTTATTCGTGAGTTATGGGGCAGACAGTGGATTTTTGCGCACAATGGTGATTTACATAACTTTCACCCACATTTGTCGGGGCGTTTTACCCCTGTAGGCAGTACTGACAGTGAGCTGGCATTTTGTTATTTGCTTGAACAACTGGTTTTAAGATTTGGTTATTTTGAACCGAGTTTAAATGATGTATTTGCTTTGCTTGAAGAAATTTCACCTAAAATTGCAGAATATGGCACTTTTAATTTTTGCCTCTCCAATGGACAAGCATTGTTTAGTTATGCGACAACGAAGCTGCATTGGATTGTACGTGAGTATCCATTTACATATGCACGCTTAGTCGATATTGATGTTGATATTGATTTTAGTCAATTTACAACAAAAGAAGATCGTGTTGCCGTGATTACAACAGAGCCATTAACTCAAAATGAAGTTTGGACCGCATACCAGCCTGGTGAGATGATTTTATTTAAAGATGGTCAAGTGATAAAAACAGCAACAACACATGTCGAAAGACTTGCTCGTGAGGCTGCTGATCCAAGTTTGGTTAGAGTCACCAAGGCAGATCAATATTAGTTTGATCTGAATGAATTTATATGAGATTGGGGGAGGCGTTATTCGCTAACTCCATGTTTTTTTAAATATAAATCATTGTGAAAATAAAAAATAATTCAATTTATCTAGCCCATTCAGGTTTTTATAGGTGCTTTTGCACCAACTATAGATGCAAGAATTATCTTAGATTGATAGCAATTTCCTTATCATTCGTTTGCAGGCTTTTTCACGATATTCTGTAAAAATTACTTCGGATTATTTATTGTAAATCGCATTATTTTGAATGATCAAAGTCTCATATTCAATTGTATAGGATGGTCATCTTTGAGACTTAACGGAATATTTTGATGTTGTTAAAGCAAAGAGAAGATAATGAAATAATAATGTTTAATTATGTTTTATTGAAAAAAATGAGTAATAATATCGTTATAATTGTTTAAATATTAAAGATCTTTCATAAATCAAAAAATGATGATGTGGCGTGAATCATAATGGGATTGAAAGTTCTTTCTCCCTTTGGGAGAAGGCTAGGATGAGGGCGCTTTTATGTTGATTTATGGTTCTAAAAAGGACTTATGAAAGAAGTCTATTATATAAAATTGTCATGATAAAATTTATATTTTAACTCTTTTAAAATAGGATCATGAAATAAGTGGAATAAAAATAGCACATATAAAATAAATTTCACTTGAATAAAGAAAGTATTTAAAAATATAACAAAATCACAAAAGAATATTTTTTCTTATTTTGCAAAAATGATTGAGTAGTTTTATCACGAGTAATCGTATGGAAAAGAGCAAATAAAAATATCATTTGAGGTGGTTGTTTTAAATTTTTAGATTACACACGAATAATCATTTATTCATTCAAAATAATAAATATAGACAATCAATAAAATTATTTAAACTTAATAATTGGTTAAAAAATATCTTACTCTTTTAGTGCGGATTAAAATATTATCCAAGTATAAACAATAACTTAATTTATTTCATAGTTTTTTTAATGAATCCCGACTAATACAGTTTATTTTTATTTGGAGAGATAGCCGTTAATATGGTTGCTGAAGGTCAAGACATTATTTTAAGGTGATCGTATGAAGATGAGATGGATTCCAGAATATAATACGGGTATCGATGTGATCGACGATCAACATAAACGGATTTTGGATTACATCAATGAAATTGATGAAATCGGTATGGCAACGGATCGCGCTCGTATTAAGCAAATTCTTGATAATATTATTGACTATACACAATCCCATTTCACCTTTGAAGAAAGCTTACAAGAAGAAGCGGGTTATAAATACCGTGTTCCTCATAAACGTGTACATGACTTATTTATTAAACGTATCGAAAGTTATCGTACCAGTTTTGAAGAAGGGCATTCTATAGAAAAAGAATTGCATGAGGTGTTGTCTAAATGGTTAATTAATCATATTCAACATGATGATGCAGATTATGTAGGGGCTGTAAAATTAAATATGATGGGGATCATTAAAGAAAACGAAAAGAAAAAAGGTAAAAATTGGTTTGCAAGATTTTTTTCATAGTTTACAGGCATTTTATGATTGTGAAATTATGGGAATCACCAGCTCTCTAACTAAAAAAATTCAGAGGGGATAAAAAGAAATAACAAAGATTATAACAAGATCTAGCGCAGCAAATCATCGAGGGGTGATTTGCTTTTTTCTTTTAAGCTTTGATTTTCAGCATCGACAAAGGCAAAATAGCAGAACTTTTTACGAAACACCTCATGCAGGATTATTCTATGTCACGATGGTTATCGCCGCTCATGGCATTTTGTTTATCATTTATAATTATCGCAGGTTTGGCTCCAAGCCTAGGTATTCAAATTGATCGACAAATTGATTTTTGGATATTGTGGTTAGTGTCAATGCTGGTGTTGGCATTGCCGATTACTTATTTAGAAGTTGCTTTAGCAAAGCGTTCTAAAACAACTGCACTCAATGCCTTGTCTAGCTTAACTCGTGATGCTGACGCATCTCAATCGTGGCGTATTGTGGGTTGGCTGGCTGTTATCTTTATTCCATTCTTAGCGGGTGGGATTTTATCGAATATCAGCCAAAGTGCTGTGCAGATTGCGAATTTACCGATAGAAGGTCATTTGTTATTTGCAGGTGCCGCTGTAGTGGCTTTTGCTTTGTCTTTTGCGCCTCGTCAAATTTTAGTGGGTTTGATCACGATAGGCGTACTGCTTTCTTTAATCCTTGCACAGGTTTTCGGTACACACTTATCCGCTTGGCATGTTACTCCTGTAGAGTTTAAAGAGTGGGGCAATGCAACGATTTTAGCCCTTGTGGCCACAGGTCTCGGTTTAGGCTTGTATTGGCAAACCAGCTTGTTGAATGTTCAACAGAATAATGAGGCATCTAAAACAGCTTTACCGATTTGGATTGCGCAACTGGTTGCTGTGATTGACTTTGGTTTTTTTGCGGCTTCAGCACAAATCCCTGCCTATACTTTATTATTTACTGCAGTCATTTCAGCCGCGTTATTATTACAACTAGGCAAAGAACAGTTAGCTCAACGCCAAGTCGCAATACTTATTCAATTTGTAGTGTTGTTGGTGGCATTGTTCATTTGGGCAATTCCAAACATTGCAGTGCTGTTTAATCCATTGCTGATGATTTGGGGCTTGGTCATTTGCTTGATTTATTCGATCTTTGTGGGTTGGATCATGAAAATCAGCCATCTACGTAAAGCAATCAATTTTAGTTCAGAAGCGTTTTATAATATTTGGCGTATTGCGGTACGAATTGTTTTACCTTTGAGTATTGTGTTGGCATTGGTATCCTATATTGGGCAGTTAATTTAAGGGTCAGGTGATTCTCGTGGCAAAGATTTGGGTGGCATATGCTGCCGAAAAGCAACAATTTCACATTGAGTTACAATTTTCTCAAGGCATGACGATTGCCGATGCAATTGCGCAAAGTGGATTGGCGCAACAAGTAGAATTGCCTGAAAATTTTAGTTTTGGTATTTTTGGAGTAAAAATAAAAGCGCAATCGCATTTGCTACAAGCAGGTGATCGTGTTGAAATTTATAGAGGTTTAACGATTAATCCAAAAGATATTCGTCGCAATCGCGCAAAAGCAAATCCTGTCGGACGTTACTGCCGTGGCAATCGCTATCAACAATTGTTATTTAAATAAGGCGTTATTTACAATAATCGCTTTAAACAATTGAATGCATATGAAAAACCCCTCATTGAGGGGTTTCTTTTTATCGCAAAGTGTCTATAGTGGGGGCGCATTCAATATTGCTTCTTTAGAAGCAGGTAAACCAGGTTGAGACTCAGGAATGGTTTCTAAACCTTCAATTTTGTTTACGACACCTGATTGATCAAAATAAACCTTTAAATGTTGGCCATGTGCTGCGGGAATCTTCGCTTTTTTCGCGTAAGTTCCTGGGATATAGTTGTAAATGTAATCCCATCGTCCTGGATTCAATGGATCTGAGACTGTTGGGCTACCCAACAAGAACTGTACTTGTTGGTAGGTCATACCGACTTGAATTTTTGAAGCTTGAGCTTGGGTTAACGGTGTTCCCTGAGGAATATCGACTTTGTATACTCCAAATACAGAACAACCACCAAGTAAAGAAGCGACGAATAACGTCAGCATGATTTTTTGCATTTTGCTACACTATCCCAAATTAATTATGATGCAATTGATCCAAGGATAGATCATACTGCATCTCAACTCTGTTGCATATTCCAACTTAAAATTTGTTGAGAGACCTTTTTATATGCCTATTTCAAATCAAGATTTACGCAAAGCTGGACTTAAAGTTACCCTACCACGAATCAAGATTTTGGAATTATTAGAAAATTCAAGACAACACCACTTGAGCGCGGAAGACATTTATAAAACATTACTCGAACAAGGTGAAGATGTCGGTCTAGCGACCGTATATCGTGTGTTAACACAATTTGAAGCTGCTGGAATTATCCAGCGCCATCATTTCGAAAACAATCATTCTGTTTTTGAAATTATGCAAGAAGATCATCATGATCATTTGGTTTGTCAAAATTGTAATAAAGTCGTTGAATTTACTAATGAAACCATCGAGCATGAGCAACATTCGGTAGCTGAGAAACACGGCTTTCAATTGACTGGACATTCTTTGAATCTGTACGGTTATTGTGATGAACCTGCATGTCAGGAAGCTTATCGTAAGCGCTAGAATCACATAAATACAACAAATGAAGAGGGGGCTTAACCAAGCCCCCTCTTTTTATATCAGCTTATTTTTTACTTTTGAACTACTGTCCATCAAAGGTGAGTTTGCTATTTGAATTGAGTAGCTGTGCACCACCTTCTTCATCCAATTTGATCTGTAGACGTAAATCATTTGGAGAGTCCGCATGTTTAAGTGCGTCTTTATAGGTAATTTGTCCTGCTTTATAGAGGTCAAATAAAGCTTGGTCGAATGTCTGCATACCCAATTCACGAGAGCGCTTCATCAAATCCTTAATTTCATGTACATCACCTTTACGGATTAAGTCTGAAACTAAGGGTGAGTTGATGAGAATTTCAATTGCAGCACGACGAGAATTACCGTCTGGTGTTGGAATCAATTGTTGTGCAACCATGGCCTTGAGGTTAAGTGATAGATCCATAAACAACTGGCTATGACGGTCAGACTCAAAGAAATGGATAATCCGGTCAATTGCTTGGTTGGCGTTGTTGGCATGCAGTGTGGCAAAGACTAAGTGACCTGTTTCAGCAAAAGCGATGGCATAGTCCATGGTTTCACGAGAACGGATCTCACCAATCAAGATTACATCTGGTGCTTGACGCAAAGTATTTTTAAGCGCAATTTCAAAAGAATCTGTATCAATTCCCACTTCACGTTGGGTAATAATACATCCCGCATGTTCGTGTACAAATTCAATTGGGTCTTCAATGGTGATGATATGACCTTTAGAATTTTGGTTGCGATAACCAATGATGGATGCAAGCGAAGTTGATTTACCTGTCCCTGTTGCACCAACAAAGATAATGATCCCACGTTTGGTCATTGCGAGATCTTTAAGAATAGGCGGTAATTTAAGCTCATCCATAGTCGGAATTTGAGTTTCAATACGACGCAAAACCATTCCAGGCATATCACGTTGTTGAAAAGCGCTGACACGAAAACGCGCAGTTTTATCGCGATTGGTAATGGCAAAGTTACATTCACGGGTCTCAGCAAATTCTTTACGCTGCTTTTCACTCATAATAGAGTTAAGCAATTGCATAATAATTTCACCGTTTAACTTGGTTTTTACCACAGGAACAATTTGACCATTAATTTTCATTGATGGTTCAACATCGGCGGTAATAAATAAGTCTGATGCTTTTTGCTCAATCATCATGTTGAGCAAGTCATTAAAGTCCATCTTTTTTAAACCTCAATAATCCATTTTATAAGAATGATTCTGGTTGTTTTGCTACATTTCTTGCAACTTGAGGACTAATAACACCTTTGGCGACCAGCGTTTTTAAACTCTGATCCAATGTGGTCATACCATAGTTTGCACCGGTCTGAATTGCTGAATACATCTGTGCAACTTTGTTTTCACGGATTAAGTTACGAATTGCAGGAATACCGATCATGATTTCGTGTGCTGCAACTCGTCCGCCACCATTCTTTTTCAGTAGGGTTTGTGAAATAACCGCTTGTAATGATTCTGATAACATGGCACGGACCATGTCTTTTTCTTCAGCAGGGAATACGTCAATCACACGGTCAATGGTTTTTGCCGCTGATGTGGTGTGTAGTGTACCGAAAACCAAATGGCCTGTTTCTGCAGCTGTTAAAGCAAGGCGAATGGTTTCAAGGTCACGCATCTCACCAACCAAGATAATGTCAGGGTCTTCACGTAACGCAGAACGTAGCGCTTCATTAAAGCCATGTGTATCACGATGCACTTCACGCTGGTTGATGAGGCACTTTTTAGATTGGTGTACAAATTCGATTGGATCTTCGACCGTTAAAATATGGTCATAGCGACTGTCGTTAATAAAGTCAATCATAGAGGCCAATGTGGTTGATTTACCAGAACCTGTTGGACCTGTTACAAGGATTAAACCACGGGGTAATTCACAAAGATCTTTAAAGATTTGTCCTAAACCTAAATCTTCCATGGTCAATACTTTAGAAGGAATGGTACGAAATACGGCACCCGCACCACGGTTTTGGTTGAATGCGTTGACACGGAAACGGGCAATACCTGGAACTTCAAATGAGAAGTCAGTTTCTAATTGTTCTTCAAAATCACGACGCTGTTTATCATTCATGATGTCATAAACCAATCTGTGAACTTCTTTATGTTCCAGTGCTGGTAAATTGATACGACGGACCTCACCATCGACACGAATCATCGGTGGCATACCTGCTGAAAGGTGTAAGTCAGATGCACCGTTTTTGACGGAAAACGCCAATAATTCTGTAATATCCATAATGTCCCCGAATAAAAACCTATTTGCCTAGGGGGTGTAGATTATTCATCTATGCTTGCGACTAAGCCTGTTTTTTAGGGTTACTAGGCGCGAAGTACGAAATTTAGTTATTCTAAATGATGAGAAACATCGTTTCGCAAGGTAACACGCAATAAAAAAACAGTAAAAAACTTAGCTTCGCCTTGCGCTAAGAACAAAGCAATACTTTGTTCTTGCTCAGGTTGTGGCTAAAATTATCTCAAACTGCGTTATGAAATTTGAAAATAGTCTTGCTATTCTCTACATTCCATTCCTTGTTTGCTCAATTTTAGCCTACAACGCAAGCTATTTATGAACGATCAACACACCCTCATTATTTTGTAGAATAATAAGGCCTTTCACTCAGCATAACCAACAATTTCATTGCTTGGAAGCTGAAATTTTTATGAAATGAGAACCTTGTCAATGAATGATCTAAATCAAGCCCGAAATCATGTACTCGCGCAAATTCAGCAGGCCTGTTTGGCTGCAAATCGAGATGTGAGTCAGGTACAGTTGTTGGCAGTTTCCAAAACACATCCAAGTACGTTATTAAAAGAAATGTATGCTACGGGGCAGCGTGCTTTTGGCGAGAATTATTTACAAGAAGCGCTGGAAAAAATTGAAGATTTAAAAGATTTAGAGATCGAATGGCATTTTATTGGTCATGTGCAGCGCAATAAAACCAAGCATCTTGCTGAAAAGTTTGCGTGGGTGCATGGTGTTGATCGTTTTATCATTGCAGAGCGTCTCTCAAATCAACGAGAAGCGACTCAAACGCCATTAAATATTTGTTTGCAAGTCAATATTGATGCACAAGACAGTAAAGACGGTTGTCAGCCTGATGAAGTTGCAGATCTGGTGAAACAAATCAGTCAATTAAAGAATTTAAAGTTGCGTGGTTTAATGGTGATTCCTGCACCTGATCATCCGCAAGCATTTAGTGATGCAAAGCAATTGTTTGATCAGGTTAAAGTTCATCATGCGCATGCTGAGGATTGGGATACGTTAAGCATGGGGATGTCTGGAGATATGGTGGAAGCCATTGCCGCAGGGTCAACCATGGTACGTATTGGGACAGCTTTGTTTGGTGCACGAGATTATTCAAATCAGCGTTAAAGGTTGTAGTGAAATTGGCGAGAAGGCTGTGTTAATTTTCGCTGGGTTTAAGTTTAATTTAATTTAGATTTAATGCTGTAAACGTATAAGACATCAATAATTCTAATCCATTGAGATTGTTGATGACTATTTTTCATGTACTTATTCTTGCCATCATACAAGGGTTTGCAGAACTGCTGCCGGTATCCAGTTCAGCGCATGTGATTGTGGCTGAAAAATTGATGGGTTTTGACCCATCAGCGCCTGATATGACGTTTTTATTGGTGATGCTACATACAGGAACCATGTTTGCGGTCATTGTGTATTTTTGGAAGTCTTGGCGCACAACCTATTTTTCGTCATGGGATCGCTTTAAAAAACAAGCATGGTTTGTGATTGTTGCAACAGGCATCACGGGCGTACTCGGATTGGCACTGCAATCGATGATCAAACATGTTTTTTTTGCTGGGGCAAGCCACTTTGAAATCGAGCAATTGTTTAGCAACTCAAAATTAATGGCTGCTGCTTTAGCTTCTGCTGGTGTATTGATTATTTTATCCTCTCGATTAGATCGTGGACAGGTTGGTGATGTGACGATGAAAAGTGCGGCATGGATTGGCGCTGTTCAGGCTTTATGCTTGCCGTTCCGTGGTTTTTCACGTTCAGGTGCAACAATTTCAACAGGATTATTTTTAGGTGTTGCTCGCCAAAAAGCGGAAGAGTTTAGTTTTGCCTTGGCTGTGGTGTTGACCCCAGCGGTGATTGTAAAAGAGCTTTATCGATTGCTACATGCCGAGAATTTTCAAAATATCCATTTAGCTCAACTGCTTTTACCCAGTATGTTTGGGATGCTGTTTAGCTTTATTGCAGGTCTTGTTGCTTTAAAATGGCTATCGAGTTGGCTTGAACATGGTCGTTGGCATTTCTTTGGTATTTATTGTCTGATTTTCTCTGGCGTCGTTTTACTCATTGGTTAAATCTCGGCTTTCAAACACTGACTTTTCAATATGTTACTCTTTTCAATATCTCACTTTAAATCTAAGCGTTTAATCCTGTGTAAAATATTGAACGCTAAGGGTCATTTTTCCTATTAGTATTAGACTTCTTTGCTTAAGTCGAGTACAAAAATAATGCGGGATTATATGTATAGCGAATGATTTTTAAGAGTGATAGGGAAGTTTATGTCTGCATATTATCAATTGATTCAGCGTCATATCGATAAACAGGGTGTAGTGACTGCACATTATCAATCGACACATCATGCTCAAGGGGCTTGGAATGCGCATGAGCAACATATGGCACCAGCGACAGGGGTTATTTGTGCTGAATTAGAGCAATTTTCACCTCGAAATGATGTTCGAATTGGTCGAATAAGTTTAGATATTCTTGGATTAATCGCGGGTGGCGAATTTTATATTCGGACAAAAGTAATTCGTGCTGGCAAGACCATTGAACTGATTGAATCCGAAATGGTCACACAAGGTAAAGTAAGTATTGTGGCGAGAACTTGGCGCATGATGACCAATAATAGTCAAAGTGTTGCAGGTTTAGAGGATCAATCTATTGGAACGCCTGAACAGTTACCGATTTGGCATGAAATACGTCAGTGGCCTGGTGGATATATTCATTCGATTGAAGCAAGGACTGAGCAACGTCGACAGGGAGCTGGTATTGTATGGCTTAGCAATACTTTGGATATGGTTGAAAGTCAACCGACATCGGCATTTGTGAAGTTAATGGGAATGGTCGATACTGCAAATGGTGTCGTGGCGAGACAAACAGCACCTTTTAATTGGGGCTTTCCAAACTTAGATTTACAAATTCATTTATATCGTTTGCCCCAAGGTCAATGGTTAGGTTTAGAAACCGTACAACAGTATGGTGAAGATGGTATTGGTTTAACCAGTTCCGTCTTACATGATATTTATGGACCATTTGGACGTAGTGAACAGATTTTAACTCTAAGACCTGTACACGCTGAGTAGTTGCTGGTATGAAATCAAAAACTGTATTTCTACATACAGTTTTTTGATTTGTGTTGATATTTATTCTTTTAAGAAATAAGTATATTTTTCACATTGGCTAAGATAAATCACTATAAAAAACAATTCTATGTACAGGTAAAATGAAGCTGATGAGTATCCGTTTAAGCATTTGGAATTTACTTTAAGGCAAACTATTCAGTTAAATTTTTTAAAATATACTCAACAATTCTAGATGTAATATGATTGTCAATTTGACTATACTGATTTGAATAAAATTTAAAAACTGGAAATAGAATATGTATAAATCCAAACTATTATTATGGTTATGTCTTTGTGCTTTAATCAGCGCTTGTAGTACTGCAAAATATTCTTCAACGCAGGATGCTACTTCACAAGAAATCGAATCTGCACCATCACCTACCTCAGCAACAGCTAAAGCTGCACCAGCACCTATTTCCAACCAAAATCGAGTAAAGTCGGAAGAGCGTTTAGGGACGAAATGGGGAGATGACGTAAGTTCATATGTGACTCAAGTTGATTTAAAACGTTTGAGTAGTCATCCTATTGATGAAACTCAAATTCGTTATGCCAGTAAGCAATTTTCAGGACGCAGTATTAACAGCATTTCTTTAGCCGCTGGAAAAATTAGCTTTTCTGTTGTGGATGATCGTGGGCGAATTTTACCGCTATATCGTGATGGCGAGCGTTATTATCTTTCTGCCCGTGATGGACAAAGCTATCAATTGCGTTATGCCAATACCAGCAGCCAAACCTTTGAAGTTGTTGCAAGTGTCGATGGCCTAGATGTTCTCAATGGAAGTAAAGCTTCACGTTCAAATAGCGGTTATGTGTTAAGACCTTATAGCTCATTTGCGATTGAAGGTTTTAGAAAGAGTAACTCATCTGTAGCTTCATTTATTTTTAGTAAGCCAAATGATGCTTATGCTGCCAACTCTGCCAGTGGTTCTATTCAAAATACTGGTGTGATTGGTACAGTGGTGTATGAGTTAAAAGCACCTAAATACGATCTACCCAAAAAATCTAAGGATACTTATGCGCCTGCACCAAATGCCTTTCCTGCGGATTAATTAAAAATATTAAGAAGTGAGAGGGATCACATTATCCCTCTTATTTTTTGAGATGTTATAATGTTACATAATTGCAATAATTTAAAAATAGCGCAGTCAAAACAGCTACGATATTATGACTTTGATAATAATCTACGTAACTTATAAACTTTAAAATAGGTTTTATAATGAAAAATATAAATATATTTCTCTGCCTTTTGTTGTGTATTTTTCTAGCTGCATGTTCGAAAAAATCAGATGAAAGCGCATCACAATCCCAAACCGAAGCGACCAGTGCAGATGCTGCTGCTGAAGCAACCAACAATCAAGTTGCAGCTGATGAAAAGTTAGGCACAAAGTGGGGCGATGAAATTGATTCCCATGTGACTGAAGTGCAGTTAAAGCGTAAATCTGATTCACCTCTTGCTGAAACTATCGTGCAATATGCAGATAAGAACTACAAAGGTAAAACGGTCAATTCAATTTCTATTGCCGCAGGAAAAGTGAGTTTTTCTGTTGTAGATGATCATGGAAACCGAATTCCAATGTATCGTGTTGGACAAAGCTACTATTTGTCGGGGCGTGAAGGGCAAAGCTATCAACTTCAGTATAAAAATAACACAGCTAAGACGTTTGAAGTGGTTGCCAGTGTTGATGGTGTAGATGTCATTGATGGCAGTGAGGCGTCCCGAAGTAATTCTGGTTATGTCTTACATGCACATGATTCTTTGAAAATTGAAGGTTTCCGTAAGAGTGAATCTGCTGTTGCTTCCTTTACTTTTAGTAAGCCTAAAGATGCGTATGCTGCGAACTCAGAGAATGGTTCCATTCAGAATGCTGGTGTAATTGGTACGGTTTTATATGAGTTGGAAGCACCAGAAGATGAGGCTAAACCCGTGAATAAATATGCACCTCCACCAAATGCATTTCCCGCAGATCGATAAAGAATAAAGTAAAGAAGTGCTTATAAGCACTTCTTTTTTAATTGTTTGGAAGAATAATGAAAAATATTAAATATTTACTGTCGATTCTATGTTTATTGGTTACATCTTTAATTCATGCAAATACAAGTGCAAATCCTGAGCTAGACAAAGCGATTGTTTCAGAGCAAAAGACTTATCAAGCGTTTAAGGAGGTTTTTGAATCCCTTGTTACATCTCTCATGGATTCAATTGCGAATACGGCTCAAGATGATAATATAATGAGCGCGCATAGGAGATGTGTTCATCAACAGAAAATCGTTAAAATGTTGTTGAGTAATCAAAAGTATAAAGAGCCATTCGATCAAGAGTTTGCTGAAGATCAGCGTACATTTGATGAAGCTTTGAATGGTTTTAAAAATTCAGTGACTGCAATGAAACCTTATTGCGATAAGATACAAGCAGAATACGATAAAAATTTAAATTAAGAAGTGTGAGTTAAACACTAACTCACCACTTCAATCGTACTTGCACCCGCCCCTAAAGGACGCACCTGAATTTGCACAGGAATACGTTCATGCATTTCCTGTATATGTGAAATCAATACAACTTTACGCCCTTGATTCTGCAATTGATCTAATGCATTCATGACCATATGTAAAGAAGATGCATCCAATGTTCCAAAACCTTCATCGATAAAGAGAGATTCAATTTTCATTGAACCTGATGCCATATTGGCAATTGCCAAAGACAAGGCAAGGGCAGTCAAGAATGACTCACCCCCTGAAAGTGAGGCAACAGAACGGGTTTCACCGTCCATATCATGGTCAATGATGGCAAGACTAAGTGAGTTATCTAACCGCTTCAAGGTATAACGTTGAGACAACATCGCCAATTGTTGGTTGGCGTGTTCGAGTAAAATATCCAGATTATACTGTTGTGCATAATCACGGAATTTCTTACCGGTCGCATCTCCCATTAAGCCTGAAATCTTGCCCCAGCGATGTTCTTCCTGTTGTACTTGTTGAATCTGATCAGCAAATTGCTTTTGCTTAGCAACATTTTGCTGATGCAATTCAAGTTTGAGTTTTAACTGATCACGGATTTCAAATTGGGTTTTCAGCGTATTCGCATTATCCAAAATCAATTGTTGTAGCTGTTCAAAATCAATTTCAGGTTGATGAAGCTTATGTTCGGTTAATTGCTCTTGTATGGTGTTAAGTGCTGAGTTGGCTTCATTTAACATTCGTTCAGCATGTTGCAGTTGTTGGCGAATCTGTTGTTCTTGTACCGCCGTGATTTGAGCCAAGTGCTCTAAATCATCAGGCTGAAAAGCTGGATGCTGAGTGAGCCATTGCTGAATATCCTGATTCACTTGAATGAGGTTATTCTGATTGTGTTGTTGCTGGGCTTTGAGTTGTTCGAGCTGACTTTTTTCTTGCTCAAATTGATTGCGTAATTGATTAAAGCTTTGTTTCTGTTGTTGGTAAAGCGTCTGAATTTTCTGATATTCATGGTCATACTGCGTTAACCATTCATTCGGTTTAACTTCGGTTAATCCTGTCATGTTTTGAATCAATCGATTCGCCAATTCTGTGTTTTGTTGCCCTTTCAGCTTTATTTCGTTCAAGCTATGGGCAGTTTCAGAAATTTGTTTGGCTGCATTCGTTATATTGAGTTGAGCAGTATTGAGTTGCTGTAGATATTGATCATGCTGTTTCGACAATAACTCAAGCTGTTCAAGCTGTTGTGTACGTGTATTTAATTGGCTCAAGATATGTTGTGCTGTGGTGATACTGTACTGTTGCCATACATTTTTTTCACGATCAGCTAAGCAACAGACAATATGTTGGACCTGATTGTGTAGGTTATTGGCATTTTGCAATAAATGTTCAGTGTGTTGAATGCTTTGACTTAATTGTTGCTGAATTTTGATGCTTTGAATCCATTGCTTAGATTGTGCTTCCAATTGTTGAATATCAAACTGATATTGCTGGGTAAGTTGCTCCAATTGTTGCTTAATTTCAGATTGTGTCTGAGTTAAGTTCAGCGGGATTTGGGCTGATTGACCTTGTTCAATACACAGCTGTTGTATGACGGATGTTTTTTCAGTCACATTTTGAAGAGTGGTCTTAAGCTGTTGTTGTTCGACACTCAATTTGGTCAAGTCTTGTTGAGCCGCTTGCCAAAGGTTAAAGGTTTCTTGTTCTTTGAGCGTGGCTTGTTGTTCCTGTTGCTGTTGTAGCTCAAACAGTACTTTAGATACAGCAGAATCATCAAGGTGATAGGGATGAGTTGTGCTTCCACAAACAACACAAGCTTGACCATCTACTAGTTCAGCTCTTAAACGTTCTACATTTTCAGCATGTAATAAGCGTTGTTGTTGTAAAACCTCTTGCAGTTTTAAGCGAGCTTGTTTCGCCGTTTGGAAATCTTGTTCAGTCTGTATTGTGGTTTTTTCAAGTTGTTGAAATTGCACTGAGCAACGTTTCAATCGGTCATTAAGCTGCTGAGATTCAATCTTTAATTCAAAAAACTGGGCTAATTTTTGTTGTAACGTCGCCAATTGGTTGAGTTGGCTCAGTTTAAATTCACGTTGTTGGCGCGTTTGTTCAAGCTGAGTTTCAAGTTGCTCCGCAGTTCCAAATTGATGAATTGAGTCTTGTAATTGTGTTTTTTTCTCGATTAGTTTCGTTTCAGCCTGAGATACATTCCCTATTTGATTTTCAATAGATTGATAGTGCTGAATAAATTGAGTTAATTGTTGCACATGTGCAGTTAAACCTTTATCCAAACTTGAGAACTGCTGAGTGTCTGCAAGTTGCTGATTTAAAAGATTTCGTTTTTCTGTAATCTGCTGAATATGATGTTCAAGTTGTTGTTGTTGATTGAGTAGTGGGGTTTTAGACGATTCTAAATCATTTAATCTGGTCTGAATTTTCTTAAATTCGACCCCAATAAAATCCCGCTCCTGAATACATTTTCGTACTTCACTCAAAGACTCACGATGGGTATTTTCAAAATTCTGCTGAACAGTTAAAGCACTTTCAGTTTGGAGAAAACGGGTCTGTTCAGTGTCAAATTGAACTTGTAATGTATCAAAAAGCTGTTGTTGTTTTTGAATTTGTGGTGCGAGTTGCTGTTCTGTTTTTATCAGTTGTTGCTTTTGAAAAATACTAGAGCGAATCTCTGAGAATATTTCTAAACGATTTAAACGTTCACGCTCAGGGATTAAGCCTTGTTGCGTCTGTAACTGTGTATCAAGCAACTGTTGCTTAACGACAATTTCATCATTCAGTTTTTGTTTACGCTCAAACCATTGCTGCTGTTTTTCAAGTTGCGATTTTTCATCTTCAAGTTTTTTATAGTCTTGATTGATGTGTTGGAATTGTATGTGTAATTCAGCGGCATCTTCCTTAGAGAGGAGTTCAATATGACCGAGAAGATTTTCCAATTCCTTACGTTTTGATGCCACCAATTTGGTTTTTTCATAGGCCAATTGGCCGACTTTTCCAAAAATGGATGAATTGGTTAAATACTCAAGTAATTCACCACGTTCATTGTCACGTGCTTTTAAAAAGGCTGTAACTTCGGACTGTGCCAAGAGAACTGCACGGGTAAATTGCTCAAAACTCAGTTGGGTAATTTTATAAATCGCTGATTCAACGGCTTTGGCTTTATCTGCTACTACTGTGCCATCGGTTAAGCATTTTAAATAGCGTTGGACACTTTGTAGTTTTCCATTTGCTTTTTCACGGGAACGTTTAAGTTCCCAGCGTGCCAAATAATGCTTTTGATCTTGTGCCACAAAACATAATTCAGCAAAGCCGTGTGCGGTACCACGGCGTAGTACAGTCAGTGGTGAGTTGGTTAAAAGTTCAGAGCCATCAACATCCTGTAATTTACCATCACTGTCTTTTAAACGTGGGATTTTATTAAACAGAGCAAGGCACATGGCATCCAAAATGGTTGATTTTCCTGCCCCTGTTTTTCCAACAATCGCCACTAAACCTGCTGAAGCTAATGGTTCAGATTCAAAATCTATAAAATGTTCACCCGAAAGAGACGCGAGATTTTTGAGTCGTATAGATAAAATTTTCACAGCAAACTCCTATGCGTCATGTTGATTTTCAAGCGTTTTTTCGGCTTCTTGTAATAAGCTTAAAAAGTCTTTCAAGACCGCATCATCATTGGTATAGCCATTTTTTTCCCAAAGCTGTTGAAAGAGTTTTTCTGGTGTCGGTGGTTCTAAATTGATTGAAGTAATTTCATCGTTATTTTTTTCTGATGCGAAGTATTGTCTTGAAATGCGTACTAAGCGGTAACGACTTTTGGGTAAGGCATCTTCAAATTGTTGGCGCAAATTGGGCGGAGGTGGAACATCGGTATGGTATTCAATATCGACATATTCACGCTGATCAATATTTTCAATTTCACCACTTGCTAAGGCCTTTAATTTGGCTAAAACTTCGTTTAATTCCCCTTTAATTTTATGCAGTTGTACACTACGGGGAATAAATACACTTTCAAATGAAACCCGTGACTCATCTGTTTTAAGCGGATCAATATTAACGTCGACAATTTGGTGTTTATAGTTGATTTCACTAAAGGATAAGGGAATAGGTGAACCACTATAACGGATATGTTCCTGACCAACTTTTTGCGGTTTATGTAAATGCCCGAGTGCAACATAATCAATGCTATCTTCAAACAATGTAGTAGATAGTGCTTCCTCATTGCCAATGATAATAGGCCGTTCAGAATCAGAGGTTTCCCCACCTTGCATATGGGCATGTGACATTAGAATGAGTGCTTGATTATCCGTCTTTCTTTTTCGTGCTTCAGAAATCACCTGTTGATGTAAATAGGCAATGGCATTTTGACTGTTATTGGTTTGTTCATTAAAGCCAGTGATTTCGGCTGGGCGCAGAAACGGTAAGCTTAGGCACCAAGCAATAATATTTTTTTGTTCGTCATAAATTGGAATCAGTAAACGATCTAAATCAATTTGACCAAGCTCGTTTTTATGAATCACACCGACTGTTTTGGCGTGATATTTTTCAAGCAGAGGCTCAACTTGTTCAATGCGATAACCTGAATCATGATTACCTGCAATCAT
Organism: Acinetobacter sp. NyZ410; assembly: GCF_022828975.1. NCBI lineage: Bacteria > Pseudomonadati > Pseudomonadota > Gammaproteobacteria > Moraxellales > Moraxellaceae > Acinetobacter > Acinetobacter sp. NyZ410. The sequence continues at coordinate 1,004,557 of NZ_CP094620.1, forward strand.
TAAGGTTTGCATATGTGGAGCAAGCTGATGTGCATTGGCTAGGAATTGATAGAGTTGTTTCTGCGCAGCAGATGCAGGATTGATGACATCGAATATATCACCTGCAATTAATAGGGCATGGGGTTGCTTTTCTTTGATTTGAGCTAATAACCACGCTAAAAATTGCTCATGTTCATACTGGCGAGAATGGTTATAGAAGAATTGTCCCAGATGCCAGTCTGAAGTATGAAGAAAGCGTACAGTCATTAGTTGGATAAGCCTTACAAAATTTAAAATTAAGGTAGCACAAATTGAATGCTTAAATCAGCTGTAAGGCCTTAATCACTTAATATGATCTGTATTTTTTATAAAAATTCTTAAAAAATATCCGCTATCTTTTAATCTCAACTGTTTCATGCAGCCGAATATAGACTGGTTTTCTCAAACATTTATTTAGATTTTTAATCAATCAAGCTTATTTTGCATTGGGATCAACTTGGACTAATCCAAAGGTATTATGATCTGCATCTAAAAAATAACCTTGCCAACATTTATTGGGAATAGCAAATTTCTCCATTGCTACTTGCCCACCCAAAGCTAAAATCTTTTCAGCAGTTGTATCAAAATCTTCAACTTCAAAGGAACAGGTAAAAGCATTGGTTCCGCAATGGGTGGGTGGTATTTGAGCTGGACGCTCCAATAAGCCACCATGTATGTTGGCTGTTTCAATTTGAAAATATTGAATGGGTAGACCTTCAACTTTACTAAATTTCCAACCGAAAACTTCATGATAAAATTTAACTTCACGTTCAGGGTTTGAAGACTGAATTTCAAAGTAGCTTAGTGCGTTCATTGTTATTGTCCAATTTTAAATGTTTTGATTAAGATAATAGAATTTGCAAAGTTGTGATGTATAAATATTGAAAATAAAAGAATGAGGCAATTAAAAGTGGTGTGTTATGGATAAAGAAAAATTGCATGAATTACGTACAAAAATTACCATTTCAATCGCAGATGCTTGCGCTTTATTAAAACAATATGATGAGATAGAACATTGCATACAAGTTTATCATCAGCAGAATATTGAAAAAATTTGTGCAGCAACAGATTGTGAGGCGGAGCTTGCTCAAGAGTATTATGATGACCCTAGATATCATCACAATCTTGAAAAAATCATTCAAAAAATTAATGAATTTAATCAACGCACAATCAAATTGAGCATAGATGAAAATCCAAAATATGTTGATAAAGTGGGTTTCTTTATTTGGGCAGAAGATGAAAACTTAGAGAGGATACAAAATAAAGGCAATAGAACTTATTTTATTCCGCAAGATGATTTTGCTTATGTCATTAAAATATTTAGATCTTTATTTCCGTTGTTTAGCCCACTGAGAAATGAATTTGAGTGTAGTTTTGATCCTTGTTCAGATAACTATTTTGATCAAAATGCCATACAAGACATTATCTTAAAAATTAAAGATCTGCATTTTAACGAGAGCAAAGTGATGAGTTTTTTAGAAAAACTGGTTTGTTGTTTAGAGGAAAAAATAAAAATAGGAACTTATGTCGTTATTTTTGGAAATCAATAAATGAAATTGAAACGGCAGTTAGAAGTCGATGTGAAGTGATTTAGTGATGTCGATAAGTTAAGACAAAGCTTTTAAGCTTATTTAAAATTTTATAACCAATAAAATCGTTAAAATTTGGATATTTAATTCGATAATACTCATTCCAATAGCTGACAATTCTACTTTGAGTCGTTTGGTCATATTTTGGATTTTGCAGCATAAATGCTGCAAAAAGTCCTTGATTATTTGCATCTAGAATCGGTTCAATGGCCTCTAAAATTTCTTGAACATATTCACCCAATAACTGAAAAATGAAAGGGATCATAAAACTTGTAAGGTCAGTTTTAAGGAGTCTTTCGAGCGCTCTTTGCCGAACAAAACCATTGTGATGGCGAGTAAGAATACACCATAGAATTTGACGTTGTGTTAAAGAAAAATTATGAAACTCAATACATTGTAACTGGGTTATATAGATTCTTGATGGTACAACGATATGTTCGTGATGAATCAACACTTCGCATTGAGAGCTTTCATGAATTTTTATTTTTTTACTTTCTAAGTATTTTGATATTACTAAAACATCATCTAATAGAGCTTTAGGAAAAGCTCGGATTAACTTTAGATGATTGCTCACGGATTTGCTGCTCTCAGTTATTTTAAAGTCGGTGCAAAATGAAAATCATAACTTTCAGAAATAGGAATAATTTTTTTATCCACTTGTTCGATATCCTTACCTTCTTTGGTAAATAACATGGGTATAAAACTAAAGACTTGGTTGCCATTGAGACTTTGAAGATCTGTCTGCCAGTTTTGCCAACGGAATACTTGATAAAACTGAGCAATATCTCCATTGAATGCCCAAGTCAAAAATTCTGAATAGCTCACATCAAGATTTTCCCATACCAATGTATCTGGGGCAAAATAGTAAATCTTTCCAATTGCTTCACCTAATTTTCCATTATTGATAGCAAAGTAACCCCCTAAAACATCATCAGCAATCAGTAGATAGGTTAGCTCCTGATCAGATTGATGAAACGTTTTATGATGATTCCATTCAGTAATACCACGATCTAATTTTGGATGTCCTGAAGCTAAAATTCTCAACCATCCATGATCAATCAGTATTCCACCTGTTTCATAAATAATTGAACCCATAGGTGAACGTGTTGTGACTTGAATGTTCAGTAACTCTTGTTCAGCTCTTAATTTGTTCTTGGGTAAAACTTCAATATGGTTGGTGGCTTGAGTCATCCATTCTTGTACCAATATCCAGCCTGAATCTTCAATATTGATTAATTGTTCTAAAGTTTTCATTGTTTGCTGTTATCCAAATAATACAAAGCGCTTAAGTGGTTTCCCTCGGGTACTCTAAAATTCGAGGAAAATGGAAATCATAACTTTCTAGCGCAAACTTATACAATTGAGCAGGACGTTTGCCCGCAATTTTAGTTTGGTTTGTTTCCTCAACTGCGCCAGCTTCAATCATACGCCGTCTAAATGACTTCTTCTCTAAGCTTTGTCCCAAAATAATTTCATAAATCTGCTGTAGCTCAGTCAAAGTAAACAGTTGAGGCATCAAACTGACGGGTAAGGCTGTATAACGTGCCTTACTACTCAAACGGTCAACAGCTATATCTAAAAGCTGTAAATGATCAAAAGCCAAGTCTAATTTTTTTGCCTCAGCAATTGAAATCCATTCGCTATATTCATTTTGTTCAGTGGCAATCTGTTGAAATGCTTTGAAATCGATCAGGGCAAAATATAAAGCTGTTACAGCCCACCCACGAGGATCACGTGTTGCATTGCCAACCGTCGCAACTTGTTCCAAATGTGGTGATTGAAGTCCAGTTTTTTCAACCAATTTACGATGTGCTGTTGCCATCAAATCTTGATCTTTAGACAAATCGACAAAACCACCTGGGAGTGCCCATTTATCTTTTTGTGGGAAATTAGAACGTTTAATCAATAAAACCTGTAGTTGACCCGCATCAACAGAAAAAATCGCCATATCCACTGTAAGTAATGGGGATTCATAATCCTTTTTATTATAGTTAGAGAGAAATTCCTGTTCGGAGTTAAAGGTCACTGTAAGGCTCACTTAATTTTATTAAAGTAACGGATTGTGTTGGATTATTGCAGGGTGGAAGAGATTCGCCAAGTAGAAAATATGTTTAGCAAGAATGAGATGGATAATGGCGTACTCTAAGCGTAGAAACCTTGCTATAAAAGCAAGGTTTCTACAAATAGCTGTTATAACTGATTTGCCAATCGCTCCCGAATTTCATTCAAACGACACGCTCGAATCAATTGCCCATTTTCAAACACCGTTTTTAACTCACCTTGTTGCTCTTGTTCCATGGTTTGCTGATCAAATAACACAAATCCGTCTTCAGTTTTTTCTACACGAAGTAAACCTTTGGCAGATTTCTTTATACCAGAATCAGTGATCGGATCTTTAAATAATTCACGTGGAACACCGTTGACTTGTCCCCAAGTGGCTTTAACTGCAAAACCAAATGTGTCACGTGTTAAATAGTTATAAGTATAACTACCGATGCCAAAGACCAGATTATTTGAAGCAAAGCCCTTAGCTTCTAGCCCTTGAACAATATTTAAAGCACGTTCCAAAGTAATCGAGTCACCATAAATCAAACCAACACGCTCATTTAAAACTTTATAGCCTTGATCTGTTTCGGTTCCGCCAAAGATTTCCCATAAACATTGCACAGCGCCTTTATAAGCTGGACTGCCCATTTCAGCTTCTGGGTCACCGCAAATGATTTTTACAGGATCACCAGAGTCAGGACGAAAAACCAATTTAGCTAAACCTAAAGCATTTGGCTGGCGAGCTAGAATTTCGTCTTTTAACTCCACAGTAAATTCTGTAATCACTCGCCAAAAATCCCAAGTATCCGATACGATACTGACCACACCTGATGGATAAAGCTCAGTGATTAAACGTCTAAAAGTTTCAATTTCATTGTCTTCACTGCCCATACACATCACACTATGTTCGGTTGCTGGAACTGAAACACCTACAATGCCGTCTGCATCGTAATATTCTTCTGCATAATCAATCGCTGAAACTGCGTCTGTACCGATAAAGCTGGTTAAATGTCCTACACCATTTTGTGTGGCATCATAAATCCCACTCATGCCGCGACTGCTAAAATCATGGCCTTGTACAGCAACGAAGTCTAAAGGTGCACCTGTTTTAATCGCATATGCTGTCAGTAAGCGTTTGTATTCAAATGCAATCGTTGCTGTCGTACAACTTTTCCATAATTCAGCACTGAGTACTGTTTCTAAGTAGTTGGTTAACCAAAAGAACTCAGGCAGGGTATTTACAATAGTGAGTACAGGTACTTTTATATTGACACGGCTGCCTTCTTCTAGCGCCTTGATTCGGATTGGTAAATAGCCTAAGTCATATAAAGCTTCGATATGATCGACTGGTACTGCGCCGTCACCCAATGCGTTATCCATTCTACGTTTATATCTAGCAATGACTTTTGCCTTATCTTGTTGGAAAAAACCTTCATTCCAAGTCTCAATCAAAAAGTGTTTGATAAAGCCTTGTAAGCCAAAGAACACGATTTTATCGTCGAAGTCAGGCAACATTTTTGCTAAACGAGAAGAACGTGGCGTGAAATTGGCATAAACATATTCTGTGCCAACAGGGTACTGGCGTCTGTGATCTGCTTTATAAAAGTCAATTGCATTCAGTGGATTGATTTTTAAGCTCATTCTTATTCTCCAAAATAATTAAAATGAATTGAAACGACTAAATGAAATGACGTTTAGATTTGGGTGTTCAGTTTGTGGAAAGCTCGTCGTGGTAAAAATTTGGTCAACCAAGCCTTCAAATACGTGCATACCTTTACTAAAGATCCCGTGAGTCACATACAAAATCACATGTTGGCAATTTAATTTTTTTAACTCTTGTGCAATACCAATAAAAGTTGCACCACCATCACAAATATCGTCCGTGATCACAGCTGTTTTGCCCGTTAAATCAGTTGCATTGACTTGAGCATTCTGAATTTTTCCTGTGATGGCATCACGTTTTTTTTCACAGTAGACCATTTCGATTTCGTGATCTCTTAAGCTATTGATGACTTTGGCAATCGTTTTGGTCCGTTGTTTTGCACCTGCATCTGGACAGATTAAAACGGTGTCTTGAGCAATTAAAATGTCTTGTAACTTTGAATTTTGCAGAATGATTTCACTTGGTTGAACATTCTCAATCTCAAAAAAATGGGTGTTTTCATTTAAAAGTTTTTCAGTAACACAACTATGTGCATCCCAAACTTTGATTGATTTACGTTGTTGTGGAAATTGCTCAGTATTGATATTTAATAATTTTGTCATCAGTTCTAATGAGAATGCCTGTCCCATCGCACAGATTCGATCTTGGCGTGCATATGGAAAATAGGGGATTTCCAAATCAATTTCTAAACCTTGATTGAGTAATACATTTTCAATTAACAAATAATCCATCAAATCTTGTGTGTTACTGATTTTGGCTTGAATCTGAATTTGCCCTTTCAATGTTTTTAACGTATCTGCTGAAATTTGAACATGTCGTTCACCACCCGCAAACTGAATATTTTGAATAGGGATAATATTGTTGTTTGAATCTTTGACTTGGATAGACATGTTGCTTATACCTATAAGGTGGCTTATTGCCAATACATATATAGTGTCATAAAGCCTATTTAATTATCAATATTACTTTACAAAAGATTACAAACTGCAGTTTTAGAGACCATTAAAATGAATTTATTCATTTTAAGTATTTGTTTTTATTGTGTAATTTAAGATTAAGTGGAACGTTTTTAATGCCGTTTATTATTCGAGATTTCACAGGTTTTAATCCCTAGACATTTATTATGTAAGAAACAGCAGCGGATCGCTAAAAGACGATAGCTATATAAAGACAGCTACGATAAAAAGCCCTTACTATAAGAAAACATGTACTTTAACAAGGCAGGGGGGATGATTCATTCGTTGAAATATTCATGTCCAACTGATACAGAACAATAGATCTTTTAAAAATCAAAAAATGCTCATGTGGATTAAATTATATTGGTATTGAAAGTTCCTTCTTCACCTTTCGAGAAGGTTAGAATGAGGAACTTTTATGTTGAACTCAGTTTTAAAAAGGGCTTTTGAAAGAAGCCGAATAAAAATATTTTAAAATGACTTAAATTATTGAAGGCAGTTAAATAAAGTCGTTCTAATCCAAGAACACGGTAAAGCTTTCAACAGGTTCACGCGGGGTAATAAATGTATTTACAATATGATCTGGATCGGCATAGCCCAATACAACCGCACAGACTAACTCCTCATCATCAGGCGCATTGAGTACCTCTAAGACAATACGATGAAAATGATTCCATGCAGCTTGAGGACAACTGTCTATACCGCGTGCTTTGGCTGCAATCATAACGTTTTGCACCATCATGGAAATGTCCATTTTAGCGCCAGTTCCCATGATTTTATTTACAGTAAAATACAGCACAACAGGTGCATCAAAAAGCTGATAATTTCTTAAATGTTGTGCCGCCATTTTTTCTTTTTCGCTTTTTTGAATCGCCAAAAGTCCATACAGCCCCCAACCATTTTCACGACGACGATCAATAAATGGAGAAATCCAAGTGGTTGGGTAGTATGAAAAGCTCGCAGTATGCTGTTCGGCAAGTTTTGGTCGGGTAAATAATTCGATTTGAGCAGCACATACACGGTCAATCATTTCTTGCCGTTTGTTACCAGTGACGACATATACTTTCCACGGCTGGGTATTTGCTCCTGATGGCGCACGACAGGCAACTTTTAAAATATCTTTAATAATAGATAAATCGATAGGTTTAGCCAAAAATGCACGTACTGAATGACGGCTTGTAATTGCTTGATCTATCACTTGAACCTGTTCTAAAAACATAAAAGTCCTTTATTGGTCTAATTTTTCATCAAATAGACTATATACGATAGTCGTAGAGGCGTAATATTCATTTTTTGAAACTTTAGCTAAGCCCTAGATTATATAATGATTATAGAAATACTAATCTGAAAAAAGAATTGAAATTAAAGTATTATTCGATAAAACTGATTTAATAAAGGGGTTGAGTTACGCTAGATTACAAAGGTGTAAGAATTATACACAAATTGTTACTTTTGGGTTTTAACTTAGTTTCAACGCTTTCATAATTTAATAGCAAGCATATATGTGCAAAGTTTTTTTTATGTGGTGTTTGAGAAACTACTGAAGAAAACAAGAAAAATTGATTTTTTAGCAAAGTATTGGGGTTAAAAGATCAAATTGTACGGATGCACATCATAAATAAGGCTAGGAGTATTTCATGAGTCTATTCACAAATCGTAAGTCATTGATCGTCAAAAGTTTAGCATTAACAGTAACAGCTTTGATGGTAAATACAGCTCAAGCTGCTACTGACAGTCAAGAGATTCAACAATTACGCAATGAAGTTCAAGAATTAAAAGCACTTCTTCAACAGCAACAGCAGCAAGTAAGATTAGTTGAATCTAAAGTTCAAGCAGCGCCATCTTCTTCTTCAGTTGGCTTAAAGTCTAAGTCTGGTGCAGATATCAATATTTATGGTTTTGTTCGTGGTGATGCGAACTATATCATTGAAGGCGGTGATGACGACTTCAACAAAATCAGTTCAACCAATGGCGAAGCGAAAGATAAACTCCGTGCTACAGCAAAAACAACACGTATCGGTTTAGATTTTAATACACCAGTAGGCGATGCTAAAGTTGGTGGTAAAGTTGAAGTTGACTTTGCAGGTAATGGTGTAAATGAAAACCTTCGTATTCGTCATGCTTATTTAACCTATAACAACTGGTTATTTGGTCAAACAACATCTAACTTCCTATCTAGCCATGCGCCAGAAATGATTGACTTTGCAACTAACGCAGGTGGCGGTACTACACGTATTCCACAAGTACGCTATGCATACAATTTGGCACCGACTACAAAATTATTAGTTGCTGCTGAAGAGGGTAATAGTACTGGAGTTACAGGTACAGCAGTTAAATATAGTCTTCCTGTATTAACTGGTAAAATTACACAATCATATGCTGATGGCAACGGTAATGCATCTGCACGTGTTTTAGTGGAAAACTATAAAGATAACAATGTTGGCAAAGATAAGACTGGTTGGGGTGTTGCAGTTGGTACAGACTTTAAAGTTGCTGATCCTTTAAAACTTTTTGCTGATGCATCTTATGTAGTTGGTAATAGCAACTACTTATACGGAAGTAACAATGCATATTCTGTGGTAAATGGTGATATTGAACAGAATGAATTCACTGCGCTTCAAGTGGGTGGGACATATAAAATCTTACCTAACTTACGTTCAACTTTAGCGTATGGTGCATTGTTTGCTGACAACGGTACAGATTTCGCAAAACAGAACCAAACTGCAAATGAAAAAATTCAACAAGCTTGGTTAAACGTGATTTATTCTCCAGCGAAACCGATTGATTTAGGTATCGAGTATATCAACGGTAAGCGTGAAACTTTCGCGGGTCAATCTTATAAAGATAACCGTGTAGGTTTAATGGCGAAATACAATTTCTAATTCCAACTTAGAAATTTATTGATCCAAAAAGCCGAGGAATGATCCTCGGTTTTTTAATGCCTGAGTATTCATGTCAAAATAATCATCAAATCAATATCATTTCAAATAATGAATAATATTGTAAAAACATAAGACATTTGCTTAAAAAAATGCATAATTAACCCACTTTTTTTCTATGTTCATATTATCGTATAGATAAATGACATGTTTTGGCCTGTTCTTGTAAAGCGAATGACTTATGAGGACTGTATTTCTCATTGTTTGATGAAATGATCTTTTATCAATAATAGGAGTAACATCATGACCATTTTCTTTTCTAAATTTTTGCAGCATTGCAATTCTGTTTATATCTAATCGCTAATGTATTTATCGCGATAAGCCTTTTTGATTTTCAATGTTGAAAATCTGCGTTTTATTTTAATTTTTTGTTGTATATATCAGGCAATTAGGTAATCACTAAATCTGAGTGATTTTAAGTCTGCTACTATGGAATAGCATTTCTATATCTATACAACAAAAAATCTAGCCAAAGAATGGACAATTACTTATGGAATTTTCTTTTAATGCCTTCTATACGTTGATTGCAGCGGTCATCGTATTGTTATTGGGTCGTTTCCTGGTCAATAAGATTGATTTTCTCCGTAAATATAATATTCCAGAACCTGTTGCTGGGGGACTTGTTGCCGCAATTTTATCTTTACTCATTCATAATTTCTGGGGCTATAGCATTACCACAAGTAGTGAATTGCAAACCAGTTTCATGTTGGTATTTTTCGCTTCAATTGGTTTAAGTGCAAATTTTGCAAAATTAAAAGAAGGCGGTTTTGGTTTAGTCGTTTTTTTAATTTGTGTTGCCTCATTTATTGTCGTACAAGACTTTGTTGGGATTGGATTGGCAACGGCCATGGGTCTAGACCCGCTGATTGGTTTGATTGCGGGTTCAATTACCCTCACAGGTGGACATGGTACAGCAGGTGCTTGGGGTGAGATTTTAGAAACCCAGCATGGTATTCAAGGTGCATTAGCATTAGGTATGGCAAGTGCAACCTTTGGTTTAATTATTGGTGGGATCATCGGTGGTCCATTGGCCAAGCTACTGATTAACCGTTATCAGTTATCTAATCCAAAGACACAAAAAGAAGTGGATGAGACCAATCAGCAAGCCGTTTCTGATCTTGGTGAATATGTTCCCTTTGAATATCCACATCAAGTCCGTTTGATTACTGCAGATAATGCGATTACTACATTGGGACTTTTTGCAGCATGTTTGGCTTTTGCTGAATTTATGACAGGTTACAGTAAAGGACAATGGTTTGAGCTGCCAACATTTGTTTGGGCGCTCGCTGGCGGTGTTATTCTTCGAAATGTGCTTGAAGGCATTTTAAGAGTTAAAATGTTTGATCGTGCGATCGATGTGTTTGGTAATGCAGCACTGTCACTTTATCTAGCAATGGCTTTACTTTCATTAAAACTTTGGCAGTTAGCAGATTTAGCCGGGCCATTGGTGATTATTTTGAGTGCACAAACATTAACGATGGCTTTATATGCTGCTTTCGTGACATTCCGTGTAATGGGGAAAAATTACGATGCAGCGGTATTGGCTGCAGGGCATTGTGGTTTTGGTATGGGTGCAACACCAACAGCTGTTGCAAATATGCAGGCCATTACCAATATGTACGGTCCTTCACATAAAGCATTTTTGATTGTTCCGCTTTGTGGTGCTTTTTTTGTCGACTTGATTAATGCAACAGTGATTCAATTAATTCTAAAATTTATCGCTTAATCTTTAGATTTAAAAAGCCAGTGATATCACTGGCTTTTTAAATGAAATTCAGCAAGGCATAATGAATAAATAAAAGACTAGGAATACTGATAAAAATTGAAATTTTAAGTTTTAAACTCAATAGCATTAAACAGGCTGTGAGAATATCTAATGGATTGCCCATGGTTTTTTGTAGCATGGGGACGATCACAGACAGGATAAATCCAACAACTACGGCATTGATGAGCATTACAGAATTTTCAATATAACGATTCTCAAGTTGCTTAGACCAGTAAGGCAAAGCTAAAAAAACAAAGAAAAAAGAAGGTAGAAAGATGAACAGTGTTGTTATGGCAGCATTAACAATGGGAAAAGCTGTAAGGGGCAAATATGCACCAAGATAACTGGCAAAGCTAAACAGTGGTCCTGGCATAAATTGCGCAAGTGTGTAGCCTAATTCAAAATCTTGTTTACTGATTAGCCCTGTATTGACAAGGTCTTGGTGCAGCATAGGAAGAACCACATGGCCACCACCAAAGACCAAAGCGCCTGTTTTATAAAAACTAAAACTGGCTTGAAAGAACAGCTTGTTGGAAAAAAGCATTGCCAAGCACAAGGCGAAAAAGATTGAAATAAAGCCAATCAACCAGATTGAATGATGACGATGAGCGGTTGGTAAGGTATTAAAATTTATATGCTGTTTTTCGATAGCAAGATCATTTGAATCCTTTTGAATATATGCAAATCGCGTCATTAAAACGGCTAAACAACCAGTACCGAGAATAATCACAAGTTGTATCCAAGCATTGGAAAACAGCAGGAGCAACCCAGTACTAACAAGCATTAAGGCAAAATGTAGTTTGGTTTTACAATAGCTTTTAAACATCTGTAAAAAAGCAAAGACAATAATTGCCAAGATGATTGAGTGGATTGTTGAAAATAAGATTAAATTAAAAACTGGATGTTGCTGAATGAATCGTGCTAAGCCAAACATTAGCAAGGCTGAAGGAAGGGTAAACCCAATCCAAGCCACAATTGCACCTAAATGTCGATGTTGTAAATAGCCGATAGCCATACCCATTTGACTACTACTTGGGCCTGGGAGTAGTTGGGTAAGTGCAAGCAGTTGAGCATATTGCTGCTCATTTAACCAATGCTTTTTCTCTACAAAAGCCTGTTTAAAGTACACTAAATGTGCGGCTGGGCCACCAAAGCTGCTACAGCCTAATTTTAAAAAAATCCAAAAAATTTCAAAAAGTGTGGGCATATTTTTAGGATTATTTTAGACACTGATTTTTATAATCTAATCGAAAATCATGACAGAATAAATAAATACAACAGCAAATCATTGCAAATTATGCTTAGATACATGCGAATTTAGATTGTGTCATGATCTGAGAGTATATGTCATTGTTAAATAAAACCTTAGCTGCTTTGTTTTGTGGTTTATTGCTAACTGCATGCGCACATTCACCCGAAAAAAAATCTCAAGCCAGTAGCTTAGCAACCCAACAGGTTTTAGAAGCCACTTCACGATTGGACAATACTTTTTATCAATACAAACAATTGTCAAAGAAAAAGCCTGTGATTGCTTTGGTTTTAGGCAGTGGGGGCGCGCGTGGTTATGCCCACATTGGTGTAATCGAAGTGCTGGAACAACATGGTATTAAGCCTGATTTTATTGTTGGAACAAGTGCGGGAAGTATCGTTGGTTCAATTTATGCCAGTGGGAAATCGCCTGAACAATTACGTCAAATTGCACTCAATATGAAAGTGGGTGATGTACGCGATTTTAAAATTGGGATGAAAGGTTTTTTTGACGGGCAAAAAGTTGAGGATTATGTCAATAAGCAAATCGATCAAATGCCTTTGGAAAAGATGAAGATCCCGATGTATGTGGTTGCTACAGAATTACAAAATGGTGAAAAAACAATTTTTAATTATGGCAATACTGGGCAAGCTGTAAGAGCTTCTGTATCTATTCCAAGTATGTTTATTCCCACAAAAATTAAAGGTAAAGAATATGTAGATGGTGGCTTGGTTAGCCCAGTACCCGTGAATATCGCCAAAGAATTAGGTGCAGATATCGTGATTGCAGTGGATATATTGGCACAACCTGTTAATACTGAAACCACGAATGTCTGGGGGCTGTTTAACCAAAATATCAATATCATGCAAAATCGATTAGCAGCAGAAGAATTAAAAAATGCAGATATTGTGATTCAGCCAGATTTACGCGAAAAAGCGCATATTTTTGATGTAAAAGGCCGTCAGGATACCATGCAAGCCGGAATCGATGCTGCCAATCAACGTATGCATGATCTAGATGTGGTTATTGCCAGTAAAAAAAGTCTTGAAACTGCTCAGCAGCAATATCAAGTTCAAAACTAAGATCAATCGTAATAGATCCATTTAAAAATATTATGCTTTTATCACTGTATGATTATTTGAATAAGGATGATGTGCTATAGCGGTCATCTGTTTATTTAAATCTATGATGATTAAATTTGTTATGGGTAAAAGTAAGAATTGTGACACTATCCCATACTATTCTTGGAATCATCCCTGTAAACATTGATCATTGTTATCAAATTCAACACCAATTATCGGATCAGCAAAGACTTAGATATGGCAAGATTGCAGCGCGAATATTGTAAAAAATAGAAAATGATTGATAAACCAATAAGATATACCTCAAATAAATGACTATAGTCATAATCATAAATTGAGAGAATGGTCAATTGCCGAATTAAACATGTTTTTTAGCTGAAAAGATATATAATAATAGACTTAAATCTCCTGCCAAAATAGAGTCTAGAATACGATGTCTCCATTAGATCAAATGATCCCAGCTACAGATGACCAGTCAGAATTAACCATGTCCGTTTTGATGACCCCAGATATGGCAAACTTTTCAGGTAATGTACACGGTGGAACCATCCTTAAGTTGCTTGATCAAGTCGCTTATGCATGTGCAAGTCGTTATTCAGGTAGTTATGTTGTAACACTTTCAGTCGATAAAGTGAATTTCAAAGAGCCAATTCATGTGGGTGAAATGGTCAGCTTCCTTGCCAGTGTCAACCATGTTGGTCGTACCTCCATGGAAATCGGGATTCGTGTTGAAGCACAAAATATCCAAAAACGTACAGTACGCCATACCAACAGTTGCTATTTCACCATGGTGGCCGTAGATGAAAATGGTAAGCCACAGCAAATTCCAGCTTTAAATCTGGATAATGATTGGAAACGCTGTCGTTTTGAAGCGGCTGAGCAACGTAAAGTGGCGCGTTTACAAGAAAATCATCATCCTTCTTGCAGTATTTATAAAAAAGCTTCAAATGGTTAATTGATTGCATTGCCCCCTCGTTGCCAATGAGGGGGAGTTGTAGATATTAATATTAGATAGTCTCAAAATTTAAATGAAATGTAGTCAGCGTGATACGACCTTTTTGACAGCACTAAGCTTAAGGTATAGACGCTTAAACATAAATTCAAACGATAAAAATTTGATAAAGACAGAGCAGTACTTTTAATTGACTTTGTTAAGAACACGTCCATCTACAGTCATGCTCCATGTCCCATTGGCAGTTTGTTGCGGTGCTTGAGAAACTTTAAACTCAGTTGAAAGTGGTCCAATGCCAGCACTAAAGTTATTGCCTTCAAATTTAGAAATTGGGGCAGATACAGATGAACTTGAATTAGGTTGTTTATTGCTATATTCAACGCGGCCTTCAGGTGTAATCATCAAATTTACACTGCCATCCTCACTTTGCCACGTGCCTGAGTAGTTTTGCTTATCTGTCGGTAACGGTTTGCTACATGCAACAAGTAGGGTGCTGATGACGCCTAAACCGATCAGTTTTTTTAACATTTTAAATTCCTCGTTAGTCTTGATATGTCAGGTTTTAATTATAAATTTATCAATTTTACAAACTGATTTAAGTGCAAAATAGTATAGCTGAATTATTCAATAATTCGAATTAGAAAAGCACTCAGGGGGCGTAATGGGCATATGTACCAGTTATCTTAAAGGTTAAAGATCAGAAAAATAATGTTGTTATGATGATTTTAAATTTTTTTTAAAGTGCAATTTATATAAAAAATATTCTAAATTATTGGTTTGGATCAATCGCGATACTGTGGGTAAATCACATTTAATCTTTTCTGTAGTTTAGAGCCTTTATGAAAGGATGGAATTTATTTTTTTAGAAAGGAGCACTTTGCTTTTGCATATAAATTAATCAAACTTAGCGATATTTTGATTATACTCAAAGCACGATAAAAATGGATTTAAAAACAATAGACTTCCTTCATAAATCATTTTTCAATCAATTTAATTGTTTATCTTTCACCCAATCTAAATTGTATATGCCAGCAAGTAAATTAAACCGCAGGTTTAATCTTTTACGACGATTTCTATATACACAAGATAAAATCTTAAAACATTTCATCCTTCCAAATACATGCTCTACTTGAATTCGTCTACGACCAATCTCTCTATTTAACTTTTTTAATTCAGAATCTAATTTTTCAGTTTTCTTTGCTTTAGATGGCATGAGGCATCCAAAACCCAATTTTTTTATCCCTAAATACCCCTTATCAACGATAAAAAAGGGCTTAAATTTTAATTTCCTCATACTTTTTTTAAATATTTTAAAATCATGCATGCTTCCATGACTTCCACATACACTCAGTATTTCACCTGTTGTATAGTGCATAGATAGCTGAAATTTAAAGGTATGTCGCTTTTTTTTACCGCTATACCATTTCTTCTGTTTTTTTTGGACGTTGAACTAATATTTCAGTTGCATCAATCACAACAACTTCCCAATCCACTTCATCTCGATTAGGAAGTTGTTTTGGCAAGTTAAATTTTCCAGAACGGATTAAGGTATCTTCAATAACACGTGTGATACGAATTGCACTCGTTTCAGATACACCGTAACTCATACCAAGATGGAAAAATGTTCGATATTCTCTCCAATATTCTATACATAAGAGCAAGCGATCTTCCAACGGTAATTTATGCGGTCGTCCTTTACCAATATGACGAGGTAAATGCTTATTTAGCTCGGCCAACATGAGGTTAAATGTAGCCCAACTAACACCGGTAAGCCTACGAAACTTAACGTCTGATAATTTTTGAATATCTTTGAATTTCATCCAAGGATTATCCCTTGAATTAAATAATTTTGCTGATTAATTTAAGATCAAATAAATTGTACGTTTTTTGATTTATGACGGAAGTCTAATGAAACTTTATACCAATGCTCATTCTCGTGGAAATACCATTTTACCTTTATTAAAAGAATTAGATATCGAAGATCAAGTCGAAATTATTCAAGTGGATTATAAAGACTTGAATCAGCCTGAATATTTGGTACTGAATCCGATGGCTAAGATTCCTTTTTTAGTGGATCAAGGTTCTGTCATTTCTGAGACGCCGGCAATCTTTGCATATTTAGCAGACAAATATATTGAGAAAGGTTTCGCACCCGCATTGAATGATCCTAAGCGTGGAGAATATTTAAAATGGTTATTCTTTTGCCACGGACCTGTGACTGAGTTTATGGATATTAAAAGCTTAGGTATTTCAACAGAACAAATTCAGGAACGGAGAAGAAGTCTAGGCTTTGGTACAGAAGAAACAATTTATAACTTTATTAAAGTTGGGCTAAAGCAAGCAAATCCTTATTTGCTGGGGCATCAAATTTCTGCGGCGGATTTGTTTTTAGCATACTGGCTGATCTTCGCCATCTCTTTTAAAATTGTGCCATATCTAGACGAATTTAAGCCGTTTATTCAGTTGATTCAACAGCGTGATACCGTAAAAGATGTCGCTTGGATTCAGGCAGTTTAGCGGAGTTTGTTCAAGGATGAATATGGTTTAAAAAATGGATTTTAAATTTATCTGGATGATTCCGAATAGTGACAATTTAAATATTATTGGTTGCTTTACAGATAAAGTAGCTGCTGAAAAATACATTTATGATCATTAGCTTAAGTGAATAACATCAGAAAAAATAAAAGACTAAATCGCAGCATGATCTAGTCTTTTTATTCAGATCGTCTTTTCAGACAACCCAATTGCTAACTCGGGAGGAGTATTAAATCTTATTGACCTGCTTGAGGAGCAGAAGTCGCTGGAGCTTCAGCAGCGCTTTCAGTCGCAGGTTGAGCTGTAGGTTGGCCAGCAGCTTGAGTATCTTCAGCTGCAGCTGGTTGTTCTTGAGTTGATACAACAACTTGTTCAGCTTCAGTTGCAGCTGTATCAGTAGCAGCAAAAGTTGAGAAAGCAGTGAAAGCAAGTGTAGTAGCTAAAAGTGTTTTAACGAGTTTCATTTTTTGGCATCCTTAATTCATTGAATTGATCGTATAACGACCTGTGAGAGCGTCAGTTGTTAAATGCGTTGCTGATCACAGGGAGTAGTGTCATGCTAAGTGCAGATGAAAAAATGGGCAACCTAAGCAACAAAGCGTAACAGACAGGTTTACATGTTTAAAACAAATCATTGTATTATGTTGCTTTTTTGTGACTCATTGACTTTTACCAATAGGTAAAAATGTATGTAAATATGAAAAGTTGATTAAAAAATACACCACACTGTTACTTACAATTAACATTCACGATGCAATCTTCATGAATGGTGTATTGGAGTTTTGGATTGTTTTTGTAATTTTAATTTAAAAAATAGATTTAAAACCTGAAATTATTGGCACATTTTCAGTAATAATAAGAAGCGTCGCGATAACCATCAATTTCTTTCATTTAATCTGCTGAGTCGATCCTTTGAAGATTTTAAGCCAAAAAACAGTCAAAACTCATATTATTTCTGGTTTTTTAGGGGCTGGAAAGACCACCTTATTACAGCATTTGCTTCAACAGAAGCCAGAAAATGAAACGTGGGCGGTTCTGATGAATGAGTTTGGACAGATTGGTGTAGATCAGCAATTGTTACCACAAGATTCAGGCTATGAAGTAAAAGAATTACTCGGTGGCTGTTTATGTTGCGCAGGACAATTGCCTATGCAAATTGCCTTGTCTCGATTGATTTATGATAAACAACCCGATCGACTATTTATAGAACCCACAGGCTTAGGTCATCCCGCTCAACTTTTGACACAATTGACTGAACCTCAATGGCGAGCGCAAATTGATATGCGTGCATTGGTGACAGTAATTGATGGGAGTCGCTTACATGATTCTGAATGGGTGAATCAAGAGCTTTATCAAGATCAGTTAAAAGCTGCACAAATTGTTGTGGTTTCACATGCAGATAGTATGTCTGCGTCTGATCATGAGGTATTAAACCAGTTTAAAAATGATTACTTTGCTTATATTCAAACTTGGGTATTGGCAGAGCAGGGTAATCTTGATATTCAACAGCTGGATCTATCCCATCAAGGGGTTGAGAGAAAAGTTGTACCGCTGATTCAAGTGCAAAAGCAATTTAACCCCGATGAAGTACTGCCTGTGGTTAAACAATTGCCTTATCACTATGTTGAAACGGCTAATGGATATACTGTGGCAGGTTGGAAATTTTCAAAGCGTTGGCTATTCGATTTTTATGACTTGTTAGATGTCTTATGTGAGCAAAAAGACTGGTTGCGGATCAAAGGGATATTCAATACCAATCAAGGTTGGATGACATTTAATTTTAATCCCGAAAATTTGAATTATAAATCGGGTGAAGAAAGCTTGGATAATCGGATTGAACTCATTAGCCAGCACAATCGTGATTGGGAAAGTTTAGAAACGGCTTTGTTGAATTGTCGAATTGATCAGGCGGAAAAAACGCAGTAATCCTTTTGAAAATCTTATAGACTGTGCGCCATATTTAAGAACTTTTTGGAACTTTCATGGCATTAAAAGCAACAATTTATAAGGCTGATCTCAATATTGCCAATATGGATGTGCATCAATATGGTGATTATCAATTCACGATGGCATTACATCCGTCTGAAACGATTGAACGCTTAATGGTGCGTGTATTGGCATATGCTCGTTTTGCAGATGAACGTTTGGAATTTACCAAAGATTTATTTGAAACTGATGAACCTGCTTTATGGGAAAAGGATTTAACCGGACAGTTGATTAAATGGATTGAAGTTGGTTTGCCTGACGAAGACAAAGTTAAAAAAGCGGCAGCGCGTTGTAAAGAAGTGGCTGTCATCGCCTATGGTTCAGCCGTTGCAGAATGGTATAAAAGAAGTTCTAAACTCAAAACCTTGTCAAATGTTCAGGTATGGCAATTGTCTGAGGAGACGACAACTGCAATTCAAGCTTTATGTCAACGCACCATGCAATTGCAATTAAATGTTATGGATGGTGAGTGGACCTTGATTGGTGATGATGCTCAAGCTGTGATTGAATGGACTCAGTTACAGTAATCATTGTTGCTCAATAAAAATTGACAAGAAAAGCAAGCGAATCGCTTGCTTTTTTTTGCTCAAATTTCGTATACCTAGAGTGATAAAAATAGTTATGTAGAAAATCAATGAATAATGACATCTACCATTTACTGATGGCTTTGGCGATTGGTGCGATTATTGGTGCAGAGCGTGAGTATCGCAGTAAGTCAGCAGGGTTACGTACCATGATTATGGTAAGTTTAGCATCCTGCTTATTCACCATACTTTCAATTAAAATTGGGGTACAAAATCCTGATCGTTTGGCAGCAAATATTCTGACGGGTTTGGGGTTTTTAGGTGCTGGGGTTATTTTTAAAGATGATAACCGAATTTCAGGGATTACCACTGCAACAACAATTTGGATGGTGGCTGCATTAGGTATGGCCGCTGGTGCAGGTTATGAATATTTAGCATTTGTTGGAACGCTACTGGTACTGGTTGTTTTAGTATTTCTCGTCTATTTTCAAGAAAAAATTGAAGCGATTCATCAAGCTCGTAATTACAGGATTTTATGTGATTATCAGCAAGAGACCTTAGATAAATATGAAGAATTGTTTAAGCAATACAATATGAAAATTTTACGTGGTGTACAAAATAAAACTGAAAAACAGATTGTTGGGCGCTGGGTGTTAATTGGATCTGCACAAAATCATAAAAAACTCACAAACTATTTGCTTTTAGATCAAGAGATTAAAGAGTTAAGTTTCTAAAATAAGAAAAAAGTGTGGTTGATTTATTCAATCTTTTATTCATCAAATTTTCAGCTTAACGATTTAATCTAAGCAATTGTATAAAGTATTGGAGTAAACCGATGCGAGATCCTTATGAACGTGTTATCCATTTTAATCAGTCGCGAGATGAGCGATTTCTAGCAATCAAATATAAATTAATGGCGAGTAGTGCTTTCCGTTTTTTCCGTGGTTCATGTCATTTATATTATGAAGATTTGGCAAGCCAACAAACATGGAAAGATCAAACCATCACTTGGATTTGTGGTGATTTGCATGTCGAAAATTTTGGCAGTTATCGTAGTCGACATCAGGTGGTTTATTTTGATTTAAACGATTTCGACGAGGCGATTTTGGCCCATCCAACGTGGGATGTGTCGCGTTTTATTTGTAGTATATTTTTAGCTGGCAAAGAGCTGAATATCGGCAACGATGATTTAAAAACGATTGCAGCACAACTGCTAGATGAGTATTTAAATGCACTTCGTATAGGGAAAGCTTATGCAGTAGAAAAAGAAACCGTCGATGGTATTTTAAAGAAATATATTGCAACCGTTTCTGAACGTGATCCTGTGGCATTTATTGAAGCGCGTTGTTCTTTAGATAAAACAAGTGATCGACGCTATTTGGTGATTGATCAGAAAAAATATTTTAAAATAGAATCCAAAAGCTTATATACGGCGCTGATAAAAACATTTTCTGAGAATTTACAAAAACTCAATACGAAAAATCAATCAAATTTTCAAGTATTAGATGTTGCAGTACGCATTGCGGGAACAGGAAGTATCGGTTTAAATCGCTATGTATTTTTAGTTTATCATCGTGAAAATAAAACCTATACGTTATTCGATATGAAACAGGCCCAAGCTTCCTCTCTAAGCTTGTCTCCATTTCTAAAAATAGAGCAACCAGAATGGGATGATCAAGCGCAACGCATTCAATTCATCCAAACACTCATGCAGTACCAAATCCCGGCTCAGTTATCACGGCTAGACTTTCAAGGACAAGCGTATATTGTCAAAGCATTACAACCCGAACAAGATAAAATTGATTTTAAACAGTGTGTAGATAAACCTAAAAAATTTACCGATGCCTGCTATAACATGGCCCGATTAATTGCTTATGCTCAATTGCGTTCGGCAGGGCGTAAAGGTTCTTCAACAGCAGATGAATTAATCAATTTCGCAGAACAAGCAGAACTTTGGAAAACGCAATTGTTGAAATACACGTATAATTACGCCCAACAAGTTGAGCAAGATTATCAAAGTTTTTGTAAAAGTTATGCCGAATATCGTACTGAACAAAAGACAGTGCTGAGTAAAGCTTTGCACAAACCCGAATGATGAATAGGAATAATGTATGTCAAATGAATTAGAAATTATCGACTTAAAAGTTGGTGAAGGTAAAGAAGCAGTAAAAGGTGCTTTGATTACAACTCATTATACTGGCTGGTTGGAAGACGGAACCAAATTCGATTCTTCAATTGATCGTGGCAATTACTTTGAAACAGTGATTGGAACAGGGCGTGTAATCAAGGGCTGGGATCAAGGCATTATGGGGATGAAAGTGGGCGGTAAACGTAAATTGATCGTTCCTGCACACTTGGCGTATGGCGAGCGTAAAATGGGCAAAATTATTCCAGCAAATTCTAATCTGATTTTTGAAATTGAACTTTTTGATGTCAAAACACGTGATTAAATCTGTGAAATGTCTGAGCTAATTTAGCCCTCAACATGGACGCAAAAATAGAGATCAATTGATCTCTATTTTTTATGTCTAATGAAGCATCTATTGACTACACTGTCTTATGTTAGTGATGTTGAGAGAGTCTTCTTGATTTCTGTATATATTACTCAGATAAAAGTATCATTCGAATCCGACTTTATGCGCTTAATATTTAGCTAATAGTGTGATTTTAAACACAATCGTTTTATTTTTTTGTTTATTATTTGCTCAATACTTAACAATCATCTACAATACTTTTGTCTTAAAAGTGTTTAAATGTCATAAATAAATAATTCTGCTCAGAGTTATTTTTTAAGGTTCGTTTCAGTTTTATTCTTTTAAATCATCGTTGTAAAACCTCTGGCTCAATTCGTCTTGAAAAAGGATTTTAGTATTTCAATATTGATGTACTACGGACGGATTCAGATTTAAAACAATGATGATCGAGTATTTAAATATATGCTAAGCCGTTACTTTTCTCCTTCAGCGATGATATGCGTAACACTATTGTTTTCGTCCTTTTATAATAGTGCAATGGCAGAAGTAGACCAAGTTGCTACTGAAACTCCAATCGAGCATGAATTACCTAAAATTGATTTAAATACGCTGACGATTATTGGTTATCATGAAATTACGCCGAACCATGATGCAGTGATTCCAGACTATGCTGTGACCACGAAACAGTTTGAGCTGCATTTAGATTGGCTACAAAAAAATGGCTATAATTTTGTCAATGTAGACCAGATTATTAAAGCCAACGAAGGTAAATATAAACTACCCACCAAACCTGTATTGTTGACTGTAGATGATGGTTATCAATCTTTTTATCAATATGCATATCCGGTCATTAAACAACGTAAAATTCCTGTTGTACTCGCTGTCGTTGGCTCATGGTTAGAACCTAAAGCCAACGAAATGGTTCAATTTGGAGATGAAAAATTAGCACGTAAAAAACTTTTGACTTGGGATGAACTTAAAACCATGCAAAAGAGTGGCTATGTAGAAATTGGTAGCCACAGTTATAATTTACATCGTGGTATTTTAGGCAATCCTCAGGGCAACTCTGAGCCTGCCGCTGTCACACGCGAATACGATCCAAAAAGTAAATCCTATGAATCTGACAAAGTCTATGCAGATCGTATTTTTAGTGATTTGAAAAAAAATAATAAATTATTGCAATCGCATAGTTTAAAAGCACCACGTGTGATGGTGTGGCCATATGGTCGTTATAATATGGAAGCGGTTGCTTTGGCTAAAAAAGTCGGTATGCCGATTACCATTAGCTTAGATGATGGTCCAGACCATATTGAAAAATCCTTAGGTCATTTGAACCGTATTCTTGTCGAAGGCAATATGACCACGGATTCTTTGGCACAAGAAATTCAAAGCCGTCAGATGAACTTTACTGACAATAACCGCCCACAAAAAGTCATGCATGTGGATTTAGACTATATCTATGATCCCGATGAAGCGCAGCAAGAGAAAAACTTAGGTCATCTGTTAGACCGTATTCGTGAAATGAATGTCACCACGGTATTCTTACAGGCGTTCGCTGATCCAGATGCGAATGGGTCAGCCGATATGGTGTATTTCCCAAATCGTTATCTGCCAATGCGTGCAGATTTGTTTAACCGTGTTGCATGGCAGATTCAAACGCGTACCCATGTGAGTCGTTTATATGCATGGATGCCTTTGTTGGCTTGGGACTTACCTGCTTCAAATCCTGCATCTAAAGATGTGGTGGTGACTCAGCAAGCCAAAGACAGCGATCATTTAAATATGGGATATCATCGTTTAAGCCCATATTCACCAGAAGCACGTAAAGTAATTGAAGGCCTATATCAGGATTTAGCAAAATCGACGACGTTTGATGGCATCTTGTTCCATGATGATGCAACACTTTCAGATTATGAAGATGCTAGTCCAGAAGCGATTAAAGCCTATCAAAAAATTGGTTTACCAGCCGATTTAGAAGAAATTCGTAATGATGATGCAAAATTGCAAAAATGGACTGATTTTAAAACCAAGACCATTGATAACTTTGCAATGGATTTGGCGCAAAAAGCACGTTATTACCAACCATTCTTACTGACTGCACGTAACTTATATGCTCAAGTTGCACTTTCAGCATATTCGGAAAACTGGTATGCCCAGTCTTTAGAACAATCGATTAAAAATTATGACTTTACTGCAATTATGGCAATGCCGTATATGGAACAGGCGCCAGATGCAACTAAGTTTTATAAAGATTTAGTACAAAACGTGAAGAAACAACCCAATGGGATTAAAAAGACGATTTTTGAGTTACAAGCAGTGAACTGGCGTAATAATCAAAAGATTCCAACCTCGGAAATTGCTCAAACAATTCAGTCTTTGTATCAACAAGGTGTGATGCATGTGGGTTACTACCCAGATGATCCAATAGAAGATCATCCAAATACTGCTGAAATGCGTAAAGTATTTGATTCTAAACCACAACGATTGGTTCCTTAAGGTCTGATATGAGTGCATTTCAACACCTGTGGCAATCCGTATTAAACTTTATCTTCTATTATCCATTATTTATGTCGTATCTATGGATGATAGGCGCTTTAATTTTCTATTGGAAAGAACGTAAAGAGCCGCCATATACTCAACCGCCAACCTTGGAAGAATATCCTTTAGTTGCTGTGCTTGTGCCGTGTTTTAACGAACAAGACAATGCGGATGAGACCATTAGTCATGCATTGAAGTTGAATTATCCAAACTTTGAAGTCATTGCGATTAATGATGGGAGTTCTGACAATACTGCAGAAATCTTAAATGCGTTGGCATTGAAGTATGACAAGCTTCGCGTTGTACATTTGGCTGAAAACCAAGGTAAAGCCATGGCTTTACAAGCGGGTAGTTTGCTTACCGATGCTGAGTTTTTAATTGGTATTGACGGTGATGCGTTACTTGATCCATATGCTGCACAGTGGATGATTCGTCATTTTCTCAATAATCCTACCGTTGCAGCTGTGACAGGAAATCCGCGTATTCGTACCCGTTCGACTTTGCTTGGACGGATTCAAGTTGGCGAATTTTCTTCAATTGTCGGTATGATTAAACGTGCACAACGTACTTTTGGTCGTTTATTTACAGTTTCTGGTGTGATTACTGCATTTCGTAAAAGTGCTGTACATGAGGTGGGCTATTGGTCACCAAACATGTTGACAGAAGATATTGATATTACTTGGAAATTGCATCGCGCGGGTTGGGAAGTAAAGTTTGAACCGAATGCCTTGGTTTGGATTTTAATGCCTGAAACCTTTGATGGTCTATGGAAACAACGCTTACGTTGGGCTATGGGTGGCGCTCAAGTTTTAATTAAGAATTTTGATGTATTATTTAAACCGAAGCTGAATTTTCTATGGCCTTTGATTATTGAGCTGATCCTCACCTTAGTCTGGTCATATTTAATGCTGATTATGGTGATTTTCTGGATTTTGCATTTGCTGCTACCGTATGCAGGATTCCCTGCAATGAGTTCTCCATTATTACCGATGGGAACAGGTATTTTACTCGGTACAACTTGTTTACTGCAGTTCGCAATCAGTAAGTGGATGGATAGTCGTTACGAATCGAGTTTAGTGAAAAACTACTATTGGATGATTTGGTATCCCTTTGTATTTTGGTTGATTACAGTAACGGCAAGTATTGTTGCATTTCCAAAAGTTCTTTTACGTGGAGAAAGTAAAAGAGCACGTTGGGTTAGCCCAGATCGTGGTATGCGACATGATGACTAACATTTTAGTCAGAATAAGTTTTGAGATACGAATATGAAAACAAACTCTTTAATTATTGATGTACGTAAGCAGTTACCGTGGCATCGTCGTTATTTCTCCACGACAATGACGGCTATGCTGTGGGCATTTTGGTTACTGCTTTGGAGACCTATTGTCATCTTAGTGGGATATCTTTCACTTGAGAAACCACAACTGGTACATTATTTCTTTAATGCTTTTGCAAAAGCATTAGAAAGCGGATTATTTGCGTTGATTGCTTGTGCGATTTCTTTGTGGTTATGGAGTAACTTTGTTCCAGCGAAGACCAAAAAGGAAGCAGAAGCTAAATCTACACAAGAGTATGCCGAGCATTTCAACCTGAATGTGGATGATCTTATACATTCTCGTCAGCAAAAAATTGCTACAGTTCATCATGATGCTGATGGTCGCATCACATATATTGACTAATGGCTTAGTCAGCAAAAGTCCCACAGGTTGGGGCTTTTGTTTTCACAGGGAAACATAGATGTCCGCAAAAATAAACTCGGCAGAAAGTATTCGAGGTTTAGCTTGTTTAGCTGTCGTATTTTCTCATCTTGCAATGAGTTTTTTTCCATTTTTACATCATTTTGATCCTAATGAGAAAACAGATTTGGCTTGGGTGTATGCCATACATCATTTGCCTTTTGGTTTTCTCTACTCAGGTGATGCAGCTGTTTTTGTATTTTTTGTCTTAAGTGGCTTTGTGCTCAGTTATGCGATTTTAAAAAGCCCTCAACAATTTCATGCAAAAATTAACAATATGATGATTAAACGCTATCCACGTTTAATGATTCCAGCACTGACTTCATGTGTCATCATTTGGTTGGTCCTTAAAGTCATCCATATTGATAGTAGTCATGTGGGGGCTTGGCTACATGCATTTGCGATACAAGATTTTAGTTTTAAACATGCAGTATATGAAGGAACTATAGGCGCATTTTTATTCTCAGAAAGTGATATAAACTGGGTGTTATGGACGATGACGATTGAGCTTATGGGCTCATTTGCATTATTTTTTCTACTCTATTTGTATCATTATAAACATATTGCTTTTTGGCTAGGCTCACTTTTAATTCCTTGTCTTGCATTTTTTTGGCGAGGGCAAGGCTTTAGTTTTGGGATTTCCAGTTTTATTATTGGTATCTATATTTATTTATATGCCAAGCCACTTTCAAATGTGGTAGCTATTCCTATGCTATTGATTGGCCTATATTTGGCGGGTGCACATAATACCAGTGCAGCCTATAGCTGGGTTCATCATATTTTAGGAGAGAATACTTATGATTATAGTAATTTCATCGCTGGGATTTTAATTGTTTATAGTGTATTGATGAGTCCATTACTGTCTAAAGGCTTAGATCACCCGATTTTAGTCTGGTTAGGAAAGTTATCTTTTTCTATTTATCTATTACATCTAATGATGCTGTATTTAATCTGTATTCCACTATTTAACTTATTTTTAAGTTGGCATTGGAGTTATTCTCTCGCTGTAATCTGCTCAGGGCTAACTGCGATTGCAGTCACTTTGGTTGCTGCAAATTTTTATAGTGATTATGTCGATCAGTTGGCTATTAAGGTCAGTAATAAAATTGCTGACAAGGTTTTAAATTAGTCCTTTAAAAACTCGCATACAATTTGCAAATATTGTTTACAATTTAAGATGTATTGAGTTGTTTTTTAGACATTAAAAAATTGATAAATATCGTGATTTAATCAAGTATGGGCGACTCATTTTTAGCATGGATCGCTTATATGCATCTGTTCAAATCCATTGTTATTTCATTGATCGCAATGAGCGTTCAATTTACTCAAGCAGCCCCATTAAATGCTCAGCAAGCATTGACTGATGCACCGCCAATGAGTTTGTTTGAATCGTGGAATACACCCATTCAGCCCTTTAAAATTTTTAATCATGTCTATTATGTCGGTACTGAAAATTTATCTTCGGTACTGTTTGATACGGGTGATGGTTTGGTTTTAATTGATAGTGGGATTGATCAGTCGGCAGTGCAGATTAAAGCCAATATTGAAAAATTGGGGTTTAAAATCACAGATGTAAAATACCTACTTAATAGTCATGCGCGTCTAGATCAAGCTGGTGGTTTTGCCAAATTAAAACAATGGAGTGGTGCTAAATTGGTCGCAAGTGCTGCCAATGCCGAAATGCTAGAAAATGGCGGCGTGACTGATTTCGCTTTAGGTAAGCAATTGCCTTTTCCATCTGTAGCTGTAGATATTATCATCAAAGATGGGCAACAGTTAAAGCTCGGTCGTCAAATTTTTACAGCACATGCGACGCCAGGCCATTTACCAGGTGCAACCTCTTGGACAACAGATATCCGTTATCACTTTAAAAATTATAAAGTTATCTATGCCGACAGTTTATTTACGGGCGGTTATTATTTGTTAAATAATAACAATTATCCAAATCTAGTTTCAGACATACGTCACACATTTAAAACTTTGGATGCAATCCATGCAGATATTTTTCTTGCCAATAAAGCGGATCGTTTCCATATGAAGCAGAAATTAGCCAAATTGAATGCAGGTGATAAAAAAGCATTTATTGATCAGACGGGTTTACAAAATTATGTAGCGAAGGGGAGAGTTGAATTTGAACAACAATTACAGCAGCAACAACGCTTAGCGCAGTTTAAAACATTGCAATAATAAATTTAAAATAAAACATGCTATATGCGTTATATAGCGTGTTTTATTTTAAATATTGCTATAATTCAGATAAAACTGATCATTTATTTTTAAATGATATATAACAGATAACGGCTTATCCTAAAATATAGAAAATTGAAATGAAAATACAATATATCAAACAGTTATTATTCATTTGTAGTGTCGTGATCACGTCATCTATATATGCACAAGAATTTCAACAACTCAATATTCAAACGCAGCTTGCAAAACAATGCCATCAAGATGATGAAGACATATTTTCACCTCAAACTTATCAATTGCGCTCGACAAAAGTCGTATTAAAAACTTATTCTTGTACCAGTAAAAAGCAAGACAGAGAACAATATTATTCGGCCTATGGGATACAATTGGGCTCTAAAAAATCATTATATTTAGTCGATCAACAGGTGGATGCCAGTGGTTATGTTGGTGTTAAATCTGAACAAGTGGATGCTGATACCATTGTGTTTGACAGTATGTATGAACGTGGCGGCGATTTAGTGATTGTGTGGATGCCAGATTTACAACAAATCTATCATGTGAAAGTTCATTATATGGCTTCAGATGAAGGCGGGGTAAAGCTGTATCGTAAAAATGATCAGATTTTTATTCAAAAAATTGATTTAAAAGCGCTTAAAGATGATCAACCGATATATAAAAATATAGGAAAACCCGTAATACTCAAAAAGGTGCTAGGCAAAGGGATCGTATTTGCTTCAGGTGATCTAAAAGCATTACAAAATTAAAATAAGAGATCTGGTTGATCTATATAAAGAAAACAATTGTTACGTTTAAGCTGGGTATCTCTAGTGAGATAGTTATACAATTTACTGGGTAAACTATTAAAAAAACAATCAAAATACTCAGCTTTAAACTTAGCTCATGAGTCTGAACTGGGGCGTATTATATGCTTGAGATTACGCTATGTTGAAATTTATCCTGGTGCTATTATTTTTGATCACGCTATATGTGTTATGGCGGTGGGTTGCTAAACAAAAAATTAATGCAGCTTTTGAAGAACAACGACAAGCGTTATCTCAATTGGTTCAAAATCCTCAAGAAGAGCATGAACTGCCCGAAAAAACTAAGCTGATTAAACAGATGATTGCAGAAGAGCGACAAAAGGCGGGTTCAGCACCAGTAACAGCACCATTAAGTCCTACAGTTCAAGTAGAGCAGTCGACTGTACTTGAGGAGCAACATGCCCCCGCCAAGCAGGTCACTGATGAAGACCAACGTTTATTTGATGCAGCAGCGCAACTGTTTTTTGAACAAGCTTTACAGACCAAAGATTTTTCTCAAGCAGGGCATATTCAACATGATGTACTCAGTAAAATGCCGATGAATACCCAAAGTCAGATCGGTTCTTTTGATTTTGGTGAATGGTCTATTTTTTGGAGCTATCATGAACAATCACTTGAATACTATGTCGGACGTTATGGGGTGTTCTATGCGCATGTTGATCATCAAGGCATAGAACATAAAGCCGAATTTAAAGATCGTTATTGATTTTCTATTAGACTGCTTAACTCTTTTTGTCGAAATGTTGTGGAATTGATTTCACAATCTAAATGTGCAAATCCTGATGCTAATCCCAAAGCCCCATAAGTAAGACTTCCTATGAGTTCATTACATTGAGCATCACGATAATTAAGCCAAGCTTTTTGTGATTTTTCTAGTAATAACTTGTTGTTATCATCGTATTGCAGATAAATGCGTTGATATAGCTTATTTATTTTCGCTTTATCTGTTTTTAATTGCTGCTGCATACATTGATAAGCTTGTCGTTGATCTTGTTGATTGCATTGTGCATAAGCGGTATTGAATAGACTCACAAAAAGCAAAGCTAAAAAACTATATTTGATCTTTTTTATCATTTAATGTTCACCAAGAAATTGCAAATTAGTTGAGTATTATAGGGCGAGTTGTTGAGAAATTCGCGCTTTGACTTGATTTAAATAGAACAGGTCATTATTCAGTCGATACATTAAAATAGCACCCTCATAATCGGCCACACTTATTTTTGCCAAAATTTGTGCATCGGCTTGATCCATTTTTTGTTGAAATAATTGATACAAGGCATTTTGCCAATCTTGGAAAATTTCACGGATTTTTTCCAAGACTTCTAAGGAAATATGGCTTGCCTCTAAGGACAGTATCCCAACTAAACAGCCTTTTATTTCATAACTAAAAAAATGAACAGCTTTATCATGGATGATTTGAAATTGTTGACTTGCATCCACGACAGCAAAATCTTCGAGTTTAAACAAGGATTGATTTAAATAAAGATGTGTGTGCGCTAAGATCTGCATCAGTAAGGCTTGTTTGTTGGGATAATAATAATAAAAAGATGCTTTACTGAGTCCACATGCTTTTGCCAACATCTCCATACTTGTCCCTGCATAACCATGTGCTTTAAATTGCAAAGCACAGGTATTTAACATGTGTTCAGGCGTAAGTTTTTGTGGGCGCATAGATGACCTTGCTGCTTATGGGCTTAAAATTAATTGTGGATGAATGTCTCGAAAGTATTAAACATTTTATCCCAAATTGGCTCCGAACCTTGACGAAAATAGCCCATATGCCCAATCTGTTTTAAACCAAACTCGTCTGCAGCTATGTTGATAAAGTGCATGGGCGCATTTTTATAATGTTGCATAAAAGCATAACGAGAATTTGGCAATGCCCAATCATCATCTAAAGCGGCCACTGCATAAATCGGCGTTTTAATCTGGGCATATTGTTCATGCAAATTTTGTTGCTCAGGATCTGCAAAAAAGTAAGTGGGATTTTTACACCATCTACGCCATTGTTGGTAGACCCCTTTAGGTAAATCTGCACCCATATTGAGTTTACTCCAAGGTAAGTAACCTGTAATCGCCACCATAGGTGGAAAGATAATGTTCCAAATTACCTGAACTTTAATTTTTTCTTTCAATGGCATATAGCCATGCCAGCCAGCACCTGTGCCAAAACAATACATTGCACTTACCTTGTCGTGATTCGGTGTCAAGCCTAAAGCTTGTCCGCCGTAAGAATGTCCAACTAAAAATAGGGGCATATCTTGTTTAAAACTGTAGTCAATTGCACCTGCTAAATCTAATGTTCCCCAATCCAGATATGACATTTTAAAACCTTTTAATTGCCGTGGCGCAGATTTGGCCACGCCACGATAATCAAAAGTGAGTACTTGATAACCCAATTGTGCGGCATATTCAGAGAAGCGGCGATAAAATGCTTGTGGGACACCTGTTGCACTGGAGACAACTATAGTTGCTTTGAATGTATTGACTGGCGTGTAAAGTACGCCAGCCAATACATAACCATCCCGTGCCTTAAAGCTGATGGTTTGGCTGGTAAAACTATTGCCATTCAAGTGTTGGACTTCAGTTGAGTACTTTAAATTTTGCATGATTGTTCCCACAGTTATTAGATTATCGCCGTATATCACTATGATTGGTTTACTTGCCTTTAAACTGTGGTGCTCGACGTTCAATCATTGCTCTTACACCTTCTTGCGCATCTTCTGAGGCAAGTAAAGGGCTAAGTAGATTTTGTAGATTTGCAAATGCGACTTCAGGACTTTGTAAAAAGGCTTGATGTGCCGAATGCAGTGCCGCTTGGACGGCAAGTGGTGCAGCATTGGCAATACTTTCAGCCAGCTCTATGGCACGTGTTAACTGTTGGTTATCCTCAACAACCTCAGTGACTAAGTTCATTTCATAGGCTGTTTGTGCATAAAATAAATCACCAGTTAACACATATTTCATGGCTTTTGCCCAGCCAGCGGCTTGGACGAAACGTACTGTTGCACCACCAAACGGTAAGATACCGCGCTGTACTTCAATTTGGGTAAATTGAGTATTTTCATTGGCGACAACGATGTCAGAATTCAACATCAATTCAATACCAGCGGTATAACAATAGCCTTGTACTGCGGTTACCAATGGTTTAGTTCTTTGACGTCCAACAGTTCCCCAAGGATTCACAATATCATCGCTAAAATTAAAAACACCATCGGCTAATTTTGGTTGTAACTCAACCAAGTCCAATCCTGCGGTAAAATGATCGCCATGTGCAAAGACCACCGCACAGCGTAGTTCTGGATTGTTTTCATATTCAGTTAAAGCCAGTGATAGGTCGTGAATCATATGACTATCAAAAGCATTGCGTTTATCTGCACGATCTAAGCCAATTAAAAAAATATGACCACGAATTTCACGACTGACTTTTCCTTGTAGATTTGACATTTGTTGTTCTCTCATTGGTTGTTTTATAAGTTTTTAAACGATCGTTAGAAAACTGTCAATCATTTTAGAATGACTGAACCGTTTACATTGGTATAGCATATTTAAGGCATTAAAGGATTGCTGCATTGTGTATGTTATTTGGCGCTATGAGGGAATGCCTATGCTTTTTATTATGAATTTAATAAGATTTAAAAATGTGCTCATACACTTAAATGCCCAGCTAAATTTATCACTGGGCATTTAATTTAAAGAGATTTAAACTTGAAGAATTACTTTTTAAATTTGGTTAAAAGCTTTTGCATCGGTAATTTATCACTGGCATATCCATAAATTGCAGCAAAAGGTAAGGCTGTGCGAGCAAGATAGGCGACACGCCATAAACCACCATGATTTGCGCCTTCCATCATTAATTCTAATGGATGACCCATCTCAGTTTCTGGATTTGCAACAGACTTCGGATTTCTTAAGTCATGAATCCAAAGCGCTGCCATAATTGCATTGGTGGTTTCAGGGCGGAATGCTTCTACATCAAATAAACTTGCACCGTTAAACGCAGCTTTAAGCAACGGATTCTTGGTGACCGAATGTGTCGTCGTGGATGGTGCAATATTGATACTGACATGTTGCCCTTGATGTCGTGCTAAAGTTGCACGCCACTGTTGGATACGTTTTGCCAAGGCATAATTAGGGCCTTGTTCAACCACCAGACAATCAGCAATCCCATAGAATTTACCATTGTCAGAGCGAATCAATTGTTGATCATGGTGCTTAAAGAATTGCTTTAAGGAAAGGGTTGCAATCCCTTTGCTGAGTACAGTTTCAAATTTTGATCTATGTTTGAACTTTGTGTTTGAACCTTCAATCACTTCTTCAGGTACTGCATAAACATCTGTAGGCGTACACATATACATTAGTGATGAATCATTCTTGTGTTCACTAACATGGCTCATAATCGTGTCCATTGCCATCGACACACGCACATGTTTTTCACCATCCAAATAAGCAATTGAGGCCAAATCTAACTTGTGTGGATTATCACAAAGCCATTGTGTAATTTCTGGAATTTGGGTCAGTAAATTTGCACCAAGTTTGCTTTTTAATTCGTCAATATCATGGGTGTTGAGAATTTTTTGAAAACTAGGTGCATACAGTGTGGCATTGCCATTTTCAATGACTTTAAGAATTCTCTCCCAAACGCGTTCATTGGGTAGATCAACGGCAACAATATTGGCTTTCCATTTCGATAACCATGTTAATGGGCCTGCCTCTGAAGCTGCGCCAAATAAAACTAAGGTACGATCCGATAAATCAAACCATTCGGGATGAGCAATCACTTCTCTGAGTGCATCTGCATGGCTGGCTTCAATAATGCCAGTATCTTGCCACTTTTGAATTTGCTGATATAGCGCTTCGCCTTGTAGTTTTTGCCCGTGATAGGGTACAAACCATTCAACGTTATCATTTGAATGACCTTTAAAACTAACGCTTTGAATCCTGTCTAGTACTGGAACTGTACCAATATCTTTTAAAGAATAGCGTTGCCCATCTCTAAAGAAATCAAAGCTATGTTGGGCTTTGTGCAAGCCTTGTTTGGCAATAGTGATGGCGTTATGACTTGAACGAATCCCATGTTCGACCAATGCCTTAAAATAAACTGGATAATTTTTACGCCAGTTTTTTTCATCTAAAGCTTGCTGTGCGCTGAGATGATCAACCAAGGAAAGTGCTTCTGCAATGATTTCTTTACCGACTTGCGAGCTGCTACTTTTTTGAGTCTTTGGATGAACTGGAAACTGTAAACCATCAATTGAACTGGACATGCAAAATATCTCGTTTTATTTCATCATTAATATACAGGTGTATACATTATCCATGCCATATTCAATATTTGGGTGGCATTTTCTGACAAAATTTAGATAAATTGGTCGTATAAATTGAATAAATTAGTGCTAAAAATGTCTTAAATTAAGCTTAGTATTTCATTTATAAAAAGTTTCATTGGTGTCATTTTATGCGTTTTAAAGCTCAATTTGTTGGTAAGCTAAAATGCAGTAAATATCAATTTGTGTATGATTTATATTCATTTATTACACACATATTTTATTTTAAAATTTGCATAGATTATATTTTTTACATCTTTTTAAGTTAATTCCGACAATTTTAGTTGATTTTCACTCATTCAGCCTCATCTTCAGTTAAAATACCGACTTCAGCTTGAGGATAGAGTTATGTCGACTGAGAACACCAATACTGCGGTTGCAGAAGAAATTCCAAATTTATTGATTACTCCCAATGCGCAAGAGTATTTAAAAGATCTTTTGGAGAAGCAAAATACTCCAGGAATTGGCGTTCGTGTATTTGTTGAAAATCCAGGTACTCCACGTGCTGAATGTTGTATGGCATATAGTGCACCTGATGAAATTGCTCCAACAGATTACAAACAAGATTATCCTGATTTCCCTGCATTTATTGATACACCGTCGATTCCATATCTGAAAGATGCTGTAATTGATTACAATAAAGACCGTTTTGGTGGGCAGCTTACTTTCCGAGCACCTAACTCGAAAGTACCACGTGTTGGTCCAGATGCGTCTATGGAAGAGCGAATTACTTATATTCTTCAGGCAGAGATCAATCCTGGATTGGCAGGGCATGGCGGAAACTGTGCACTGGTAGAAGTGGTTGAAGATGAAGAACATGGTTTAACTGCTGTATTAAAATTCGGTGGTGGCTGTCAAGGCTGTTCTGCGATCGATGTAACGTTAAAACAAGGTGTAGAAACTACGCTTAAAGAGCATATTCCTGAACTCGGGCGTGTGGTCGATCAGACTGACCATAGTCAAGCAGAAGGCGCTTATTTCAAATAATCTGTATATCAATGTAGATATTTGACTGTTCTTTAAAACCTCCGAATTTCGGAGGTTTTTTTTATGGATATTGCATAGCTAAATTTAACTTTTGTATTTTTTAAATCTTAATAAGCTTAAATGAATCTTAAAAAACAGAATAAAAACTTAAAGATATGCCTAGAAATGTCCAAATATTAACCGAATGGTTAATAAAAATGAGAATAGTTATTAATATTGTTTATAATGCTGTGGTGTTTTTATTACACATTGTATCTAAATCTTCATTGTCTATTCATTGCTGAGCCTCTTTGGAATACCTTATGTCTACTAACCGTATCATCCAATCTGCGTTATCTCTCTCCATTGTCACTATTATGATGGGTACTGCCTATGCAGCAGATTCACAAGAAAATTCTAGTGATAAAAGATCTCAGTCTCCTGAATTAGCGAAATTACAAACGATTGTGGTTTCAGCTGCGGGTTATGAACAAGATCTTACAAAAGCACCTGCATCTATAACTGTGATTAGTAAAGAAGAATTACAGAAACGTGAATATAGCGATATTACGGATGTACTTCGCAGTACCCCAGGGGTTGTTGTTTCTGGTTCTGGTTCTGCACAGGGTATTAGTATTCGCGGAATGAGCTCAAATTACACGTTATTTCTTATCGATGGTAAACGCCAGTATTCAAAAGATGTGAATCCAAATGGCGATGACTATGGTTTTGAAAAAAATATTTTGCCGCCTATGGCAGCAATTGAGCGTATAGAAATTATTCGCGGACCCGCTTCAACTTTATACGGTAGTGAAGCGATGGGTGGTGTGATTAACATCATTACTAAAAAAGTGACTGATGAATGGTCGGGAACTGTTGAATTAGGTACAGTGATTCAAGATCACAGTAATTCTGGTGATATAAAGAATGGATCGGTTTATTTATCTGGACCATTAATTGCCAATAAATTAGGTTTACAACTTGGTGTAAACAAACAAAAACGTGATGAGGACAGTTATGAAGGTGGCTTCCGTGGTGTTGAGCGTGAAAGCTTAAATACACGCTTCACTTATTTAGTCAATGATCAACATGACTTACAACTTGATGCAAATTTTGTCAAACAAGATGCTGAATCAACTGTAGGTAAAACGGTTGCCCCAGCAGCCAATGCAGCTGATTCATTTTCAAGAAATTACCGCAGTGTCTATTCTCTAACCCATAATGGGAAATATAGTGACAATTTAGAAAGCTCAACTTATTTACAGTATGAAAATTCCCGAAATCCTGATCGTGAAAATACGACATTGGATACGAAAGGAATTGAACTCGAAACATGGACGTTCAATAATCAATGGAATTGGAGTTTAGCAGATCATAGATTGTCGTTCGGTGCTTACTATAAAGACGAATCTTTAAATGATAAGGCGACCAACCGAAATCCCAATATTCCTGAGTTTAGTGAATTAACACGCTGGTCAGCAGCTGCATTTTTAGAAGATACTTGGAGTATTACAGACCGCTTTGATTTAACGGGTGGCGTACGTTATGACCATGATGAAAATTACGGTGGTAATGTTTCACCGCGCTTATACGGTGTGTTTAGTCTAAATGATAACTTTACTGTAAAAGGTGGTGTTTCTACAGGCTATAAACAACCAGATATTCGTGCAGCTACAGAAGGTTTTTATAGTGTAACTGGTGGTAGTGGCTCACCTACACCTACAGGCCGAGGGATTATTCGAGCAAATCCAGATCTTGATCCAGAAACAAGTATTTCTTCAGAGTTAGGGTTTAATTGGAAAAATGATTATTTTAATGCTTCTTTAACAGGATATATCACTCAATTTAAAGATAAAATTACTGAAGTACGTACATGTGAAACAGATACTGATGGCTCAACGACCAATCGTAATAATGTTGCTGCTTGGAAATGTGCAGAAGGTGCTACGCCATTCTACTTTATTAGTGATCGTATCAACGTAGATGAAGCTGAATTGAAAGGGATTGAGGCAACTGTTGAAGCAGATTTAACTGAATACACAACATTGACAGCGAATTATACGTTTAGTGATACTAAAATTAAGTCAGGTGAATTTAAAGGACGCCCTTTAAATGAAATGCCTGAACATATG
This sequence comes from Acinetobacter sp. NyZ410, assembly GCF_022828975.1. Classification (NCBI taxonomy): domain Bacteria; kingdom Pseudomonadati; phylum Pseudomonadota; class Gammaproteobacteria; order Moraxellales; family Moraxellaceae; genus Acinetobacter; species Acinetobacter sp. NyZ410. Next base: position 1,042,045 of record NZ_CP094620.1, read on the forward strand.
TTTAATATTACTGTTGATCATAATATTAACGATGCCTTAAATATTTGGTCTAGATTACATTATCGTGCTGAAACTTCAGCTTATTTGAGTCGTACATCGATGTCTAATCCCAATCCTGGTTATGAGTTTTTAGATGTAGGGTTTAATTACAAATTTACCCCACATTTAAAAGGAAAATTTGGCGTTTACAATATTTTAGATGAACGAGCAGAAAATGCAGATGGCGATCAATTATTAGATGGACGTCGTTATGGCATCAGTTTTATTGCTAATTTCTAATGTATAAACCTATGTTTTAAAATGAATAGTAGAAAAAGGCGCTTTATGCGCCTTTTTCAATATTGAGAATCTTTAAAGTTTCATCTGAATAATAAAATTTTTCCAGATAAATCCGTGCACGGTTTTTTAAGTGTTGAGAAGCAATCATCTGTTGAATAACAGGTTCAAGTAACTGTTGTAATTCATTTTGAATCAATGCTTCATCAATATTGATATCACTTAAAATTAAATCAAAAGGGCGTTCTTCATTACGCACATACCAAGTCAGTACACCATCATGCACTTGTTTCTTTAAATAATCTGTTTGGCGAATATGTTCCCATATTTCATGACCCATAGCTACAGTTTTAGGTAGGTCGTTAATTTCAACATAATTACGCAACACAGCAATCGGTATTTTTTTAATTTTATGCCATAAATTGGCTTGAAAATGATAAAGCTTATTGTCATCAAACTGTTGGTTAATGACTTGTTCACTCAATTGACTAATTTTAATAATATTTTTTTGCAGATAATGCTTAACTGTATCGTCTAAATTCGTGTCGGTAACCGATTCTAAAACTGATTTTCCCATTTTCATAAAACGGCCCACACCGGGGACTTTTTTATTCATGACTGAATTATCAATATAGTCTTGAATAGAGTGATGGATCAGTTGGGTTAACATGCTTGAAAAGGCAGGATTATTGACAACACGTTTGATCAAGGCTTGGCGATGCCCCGATTTGCTTGCGACATATTGTGCGATTTTATCAATCGTGGTGACTGGAATGATATCTTCAATTAATGTTTCATCATTACTTGGATGAATTAAAGCAAAACGAATATGTTCAGCGATTTGCTCAATGAGAAAGTTGTTCGCAGGTGTTGCTAAAATTTGCTTTGACAATAAATCATGAATTTGTGCAAAAGACCAAATTTGTTTTAAAGGCTGTTTTCTAAACCAGTGATAAAATTCAGTAAACTCAATTTTAATCGTATCAGCCTGTGAAAATTCTTGATCTAAAAAGCCAAGTTGGGCTTCGATCAATTGTTCAATAAGTTGATTTTTCATTTTTTGAACTCAATTTGTCCATGTGTTTGATCAGACAATGGGTTTTGCAAAGGTTGTACTTTGTTTAAAAAGCTTAAATAGTAATCCGCAACTCGTTCAGGTGCTTCAAGTAATGGCATGTGCCCAACACGTTGTAGAATAATCGGTGTTTCAGGGCGTTTTAATACCGATTTTAATTCATTTGCAACATCCGCATTTACAATCTGATCTTGTTCACCCCAAAGAATCAGGGTGGGTGCTTCAATGTTTTTTAACATCGTGGTAAAAGTTGAAGGGGTATAGAGTCGATTGAGTGCGTCAATTTGATTGATGATTTTGGCTGTGTCTTGAGACTTAGCAATGAATAATTTTTCTTGTTCATCTTTAATCACACGGGCAGTAAAAGGCGGATTAAACATCACCTTTTTCATCACAAAATCTAAATCACCTTTTTGTGTGATTAATAATTGTTTGAGATAGATCGGATTTCTTAAATAATTGGTATTTGTTGATTTAAAAATACCCCCGGTGCTCATCAGAAATAAGCTTTTCGTATCAAATGGATATTGTGAGGCATAAAACATTGCGATGGTTCCACCCAATGAATGCCCTGCAATATTTAAATTATCTTGGATATGTGCAGCTTCAATAAAGCGTCTAAGTTGCTCAGTTACATTGGGTACAGATAAATCAAAATTGGCTGGAACCTGGGTACTTCCTGCTGAAGGCAAGTCTGGAATAATCACATGGTAATATGGGGTCAATGACTGCGCGATATCATTCCATGTATCACGGCTGCTGGCTAAACCATGAATCAGTAAAACAGTTGGCTTATCTTTAGAACCGCCTTCACTATAAGACCAAATAACATCACCCACACGCAATGTTTTAGACGTTAATCCTGCCCAAGCACGTTCTTCTTGTACAATTTTTAAATAATCCACATATTCTGGTGTGGCAGCAGTTGCATTGTTATGACTACCTAAAAACAATACACCGATCGCAGTCAAACTTAACAATATGCTGTTTAAAAAATGAAGAATTTTTTTATGGGCCAGTTCAGACATGCAGAGGGTTCCGAGTAAAAGACTAGGCATTATATAAAGTAAAAATATTATTCATGATCATAATTTTTTCAACATTTGCCGAGAAAGTCTTATTTGTAAGTTTTTTGCCATAGTTTCAGTGTTCAACTCAACTAATATAGAGATTATTTTGTATTTTAGTTAAATAATTTTAATTAAACTGTGAATTATATCTATGTATTTTTAAAAATTAGGCCCTTAACCGCTCCATAACAAAAATTGTAACAGAGTTTATTTTTAGTCAGTGACTTTCACATTTTGCGGCATTAAAATAATCACACTCTCCACACAATGGAACAAAGGACATGCTAACTGCTCAAGAAGCTTTAGAACGATTAAAACAGGGTAATGAACGTTTTGCACATGGTGAAACCAATCTGACTAAATTTTTGACGCATCAGCAACGATCTGAAATGATGGACAGCCAAGAGCCATTTGCAATTATTTTAGGTTGTTCAGACTCTCGTGTTCCAGCAGAAATGGTTTTTGACCAAGGTTTCGGTGATTTATTTGTGATTCGTGTTGCAGGTAATATTGTTGCGCCGTCGCAAGTGGGCAGTGTGGAATTTGCCGCAGATAGTTTTGGCTGTCCCTTGGTTGTCGTTTTAGGGCATAGCCATTGTGGTGCGATTCATTCAACGATTGAAGCGTTGAAGAACCCGAATACACCACCTTCTGCAAATCTTATGTCAATTGTAAACCGTGTTCGCCCTTCAGTTGAAATTTTAATGCAAACTGAGTTGAAAGATGACTTAGAAAAGCTATCAATGCATGCAGTAAAATCAAATGTTTTTGCTTCAGTTAATCAATTACGCCATGGTTCAGCCGTATTAGAAAACTTAATTGCCAAAGGTAAATTAAAAGTTGTTGGTGCTGAATATTCTTTGGAAACGGGCGAAGTTTCTTTTTATGATTTTTAATGTTTGAAATTGTCATCATAAAAAAATCCCACTTTAAGTGGGATTTTTTTATCGGTATAGACTCTTAGAATCTATAACCAATTTTTAAACCATAAGCGATTGCATTGTTATCTTTAAACTCTGCAACATAAGTATCGCCACCTGATTGAGCACCTGTTTGTGCTTTTGCATCACCTAACCAGAAGTATTTAACACCACCAGCGATGAACGTTGCAGGCGTAGGGCTATATTGAACACCTAAGCCCACATTCCAATAACCTTCTGTAGGGCCTAAAGTTGAAACAGGGTTACCCGCACCAGAGTCCCAGCCTACTGCAACAGTTCCTGACCATAGGTCATTGATTTTACGACCAACACCCGCCGTCACTGTATATTGATCATCAGAATATTCAACCAGGTTAAAACCATTTGGACGGTTAATTATACTGCCAACAGCTTGAGAAACTTTACCAAATTTTAACGGTTGGATTGAGAAGTCTTTCCAATTTACCCAACGTAGGTTTGCAAAAGCAATGGTATTTGCCATGATCCCAGTTTGTAAATCGATGTTAACAGACTGTGGTGTGGTAATTGTCGTTTTACCACTTGCGGCAGCAATCGCTTTTGCCGCAGCTACACCATCATCACCAAGTAATGCTAATGCACCAAGTGTAGGAATCGATTCATTGATATTCACATCATGATCAATTTCAGAACGATAAGTTACCGATGCTTTTAATGCAATATCTGGAATCTGATATGCAGCACCCGCTAACCAACCCACGCCGCCAGTTTCTTTAATATTTGCATCATAGCCATTATATAAGCTATATGCTTGACCACGCAGGCTAACATTCCCTTTAATGGTCTGGTAAACACCACCACCATAGAAGTTTAAGTTAGCAATGGGTTGAAAACCAAAAATCATTGAAATATTTTGGGTATCGACTTTAACTTTGGTGTTGCCCTTACCGAGTGTACTATTCGCTCCTGCAATACCTTGATCCACAGCTTGTGTTACACCATTTGTGATTAACGCCATTGCACCAGCATTTCCTCTAATTTGTGCTGCAATTTGATCAATTACTGCTTGAGGGGGTGTTGGGGAACCTGTTGCAGCAATTGCTTGCTGTGTAGCTCGGGTAACAACTTGCGCATTTACATTTTTAGTAATTGTAGTTGCACGAAGTGCGGTTAATCGATCTAGAGGCAATACAGTATCGTGATCAGATGAAACGAAAGCATTTTCACCAGAATAGGCAGCATCTGCACCAAATGGTTTGTCATATAAAAGACCAAATGAAACTTGATCTGTTAGTTGTAATTTAATCGCTGCTGATGGAAAGTAATAATCATCTCCCATATCATTGATTTCACGATATGGTTTAGGCGTATCTCCCGCTTCTCGACCTTCAACAGTTGGGTCTAAAACTGAAATACCAGCTTCAAAATAATTATTAGGTTGAAGGAATGCCGAAATAGATTGGCCTGAGCGATCCATTGCTGCGGCAAAAACACCAGTCATTGGCAAACTTGCAGCAATTATCGCGATTGATAAATGTTTTAATTTCATTTTAATTTTTCCCTAATATAATAAAATGAATACTTTGAAGTACTTAAGTTTTGAATGAGAAATAATTTTGATACTTAAATATACAACTCAAAGTTACTTCTATTTACAAAATAACATATAAAAAATAAGAGTAAATACTCTAGGGTGTGAATTAGTGAAAAAAAAATGAACTATGTAGTTTAGTTTGCAGAGAGAGAATGTAGAAAAAAATATAAAGATGAGATTATTTATAGAGATATTGAAAAAAATTAAACTGAAAATAATAAAATATAGATATTTGGGGATTTGATGGTCTGCACAAAATATAACCAGATGGTCAAAATAAAGCTGAGTTTATTCGGCAATATAAAGTGGTCAAGATTAAATCTTTGTAAAGATAAAAACTCACTTTTTATTCTTGTTCAATTGTGCGCCCTGTGTGACTTGAATTATTGATTTATATGTTTGAAAAATAATGAAAATATTTGTATTTTAAATTGATTTTAGTGCAAATTAAATCTTAAAAATAAAAGTACTGTTTTTATAATAGGATATTGATTTGATAGCGAGTATTGCGTCCACCACCTTCCAATTTGATTATACATCCTTTTTCTAACAGGTCGGATAAATGCCGAGTAGCTGTTGCTTTACTGACTTTAGCAACCTTTTGATATTGAGAGGCACTAATACCATGTTCAAAGCCATTTTCTCCACCATCTAATAAGCGATTCAATACCCTGCGTTGTCCTTCATGGAGATCTAAATTTGAATATTTATACCAAAACTGACTTTTAAATACAGTTCGATTAATTTGTTTTAACGTCGTTTCGAGGCTGTCATTTAAAGTGTCTAAAAACCAGACAAGCCAATTAGTGATATTGGAATCATTTTTTTGGCTTTGCTCTAAGATTTCATAGTAACTTTTACGTTTGTTTAATATAACAGGGGACATTGCATACAAGCGAATACTCTGCTGATCCATTTGTGCTAAGGCCAGGTCTGTCAGTGTACGGGTAATACGCCCGTTACCATCATCAAAAGGATGCAGTGTGATAAACCATAAGTGAGTAATACCCGCACGAAGTAGGGGATCAAGCAAAGTATTGGCTAAGCTATTATTAAACCAAGTTATAAAGGCGTCTAAACGTTCTTCAAGTCCTTCTCTAGGAGGTGCTTCAAAGTGAACTGTCGGATAATCCAATCGACCAGAAACAACCTGCATCGGTTCTGAACCTCTGAGTTGACCAATGCGTAAGCGCTGCATTGTCCAATCGGGATCATTAAAAAGCCATTGATGCCATTGCATAAGACGTTCAACAGTAAGTGGTTGTTTCACATTGTTCAGCGCATCAAGCATGATATTGGCCAAACCTTCAGATCTGTCCGAACTTGGATAAGGTTGGTCAAGCGTAACGCCTAGACGACGTGCAAGTGAGGAACGTAATGAATACACATTTAAGGTTTCATTTTCAATCGCGGATGATGCAACAAGATTGGCAAGTAGAGTATTTAAGGTGAATTGCTCTTTGGCTAAATCATGTTGACTTTGCCCAAGTAGAATTCCAATTTTTTGATGAATCTGTCTGGTTTTGGGTAAGATGATTTCATCTTCCCATGTGAAGTTTGTCCAGTTGTTGGTTTGCCAAATCCACTCTTGCATCTTAAATCTCCACTTAGAACTTTTCCAAGATGAGCTAAATATAGCATATATTCGGCTCACTATATGAGTTGAATAAGATGCTTAATTAGCTCGCTTATATCGATTTAGTCCATAACTATAATTTTGTATATTTAGGTTTTTTAATATTTGGGTGCAAGTAATCTAATCTTTAGCTTTTATCATCAGCCTTAAACATGATTAAAATTACCGTTCGAAAACTTTTGTAAGGCTTAATTTTATTGTCTTAATTTTTTGTAAAAAGAGTAATTTTTTAATCATTTTTAACTGTGCGCCCTGCGAGTATAGAATATTTATTTTATATAATTGATTTTTAATTAAATATATCGGATATTATCTTTAATGTATCCTTGTTTTCTTAAGTACTTTCTACTAGGGAAATCTCAATTAATACTAACTAATTTGCTGTCTGGCAGTAGATAAATGGATCTATTAGCCGATGGTGATTTATGCGATCAGGTGATTGGTCAGTTGGATAAGGAATTAAAAAAGCCCTGATGATAGGGCTTAGGATATTTTATGTTTTAAAACATCAGTCGTTGCTTTTATCATTGCAGTTGTATTTTTCATTTGATCAGAAATTAAGTTAGAAATATCTTTATGAGTAGAACCATCGATTTCTTTACCAAAATATTTAAGGGCTAATTCCTTTCTAATCGCTGCAGCTTCATTAGTTGGAATACTTTCCATAAAACTTGGATAAGCCTGTAATTCTAACTGTGTTTGGTAATTCTGATCAGAAAGGCGCTGGTAGTGACTAGATTGTTTTAAATAATAACTAATTAGAGTAACACCAATGATTAAAACAGAGGCTTTCAAAACCCAAAACTCCGCCTCTCCAATTTCCGAAACAAGCCATTTTTTAATTACAAACATAATTAGTGAAATAAGAATGGTAGCACAAATAGCTGTATAAAAATTATTTCTATAATTATCTTCTAATGTCTTGTATTTGCTTACAGCATTTTCATAAATTTTTTCAGTCAATGCATTATTTGCTAAACCTCTAAGTCTTCTGAATTGATGAAGTTCAGTATTGACTTCAGCAAGAGATTTACTTATCTCATCAAATGAAATTTGACGAAATTTTCGTTGAATATTTTTAAAAGTTAAAAGTTCATCATGTGCTGTGAATACATGATTCTTTAATTTACGCATTTCCTTATTGTAATCTTGCAAGTTATGAGTACTTAAAATTTTATTTTTCAGATTTTTTAAATCCTTAATTTCTTCATCTAATGCTTGCAAATAGGAAACTATGCTACTATCAGATGGTTCATCTTTTACGATCATTTTAATTCTAGTTAAATAATCTTTTATGTAATCACAATCACTTAGAGGTATGTTACTGTCTGCTAATTCAGGTACACTGATTGATGTATCTGGATCAATATACAATTCATCTAAAGTTTTAACTAAATTGTCTCTAACTTTTGTAAATTCTAGTTCTGGATTGGCTTCTTCGTTGCTCATGTATAACCATATGAAAATTAATAGTAATTTTTTCTATATTAGAGTTTTTTAGTATTAAATGCATTACTACTTGAATAAGAATTTTAAATTTTGTAGAGAAAAGTGAGAGCTTCGGTAAAAATTCGAAGATTCAAGAACACTTTAAATTTCCTAATGTAAAGTGATTGAAGACTAATAATGCAAATTCCTAAAGGGTGGCAGGACTAAAATTATGTGGCAACTTTCAAGATCATTAAGCTATAATTTTATAAAAATTAACCTGATAAGATTATGTTTAAAGAAATAAAGTTGCCGTTTAATATTTCATTTATGGAAGCTCTCAGTGTATTTTTCTTTATTACTTTGGGTTATTTGTTTATTTATAGATATAGTTATTACAATACTTTAGGAATAAGTTGGTATATAACCTCAATTACCCCAACGCAAGTTCTCTCTAGCTCATTTAAAATATTTATGAATTTACTTTTTGGAGTAATGATCTTTTTTGCAATTAATCAATTTCTTAAACTTACGGATTGGAATAAGAAAAATGTAAAAGTAATTATAATGATTTTAATCTATGCATTATGGTTTATATTGATGTTTGGGATTGATATAGATATATATTATAAATTAAATTCTTTTGTTGAAGTGAGTGAACTATCATTAATTAGTATTGTTCATTATACACTTTTCTCATTTTTTATAAGTTTTATTATTTCAAATAGTAATTCACTGAAGAAAGATAAGATGATTGTAGTTGAAAATGTTTTTATTCCTGAAAATTTTTTTACCCCAAAAGATGTATTAGATAAATACGATAAATTTACAAAAGAACTTTTATTTTTTAACTATGTAGTAATAGCAATAGTTGTATTTGCAACCCCAGTAATTGTGGGCAGTAAAGATGCTTTACAGCTATTGAAAAATAGGGAGAAAAATTTAAACTCAGTTGTACTTACTAATGATAAAAATAACTGGTTGCTTTTAGATATATCAGGTGACAAAGTTTTATTAATACAAGCGAAAAATCCTCAAGATAATAAGAATGAATTTAAACTAGTTGAATACAAGGACGTAAAATCTATAACTGCAACCTCAATTGAGGACATGGATAAAAGTATTGCAAAACTCATTAGAAGATTTGAAGGAAAATAAACATTCTATTCAACCAACAAACCTAAACACATAAAACCCAACACTAGCCCTATCACTAACGATGGGGCTTTTTAAAGAATAGTCTCAATCAGCTAAGGAGTAGTCAAAAGTTTTCCTGAATTAAGTTCTAATTTAAGATGTAAGCCAAATACATTTTGATGATACCTTCGGATATTTATCTTCTCTGGTAGTTCCAGATATCAAGAAGCTAAGGTGACTATTCGTTCGCCGTGATTAATAAATTCTAAAACAAATAATAATCCTCGGATAAACGGCTTTCATAAGTCAAAAAGCCAAAACATTTCTTAATTTCTATTTTTCCAGCTTTCGATCCCATTTTGGCCAATGATGTAATCTGTATACAGTCCTTTACACTTAGGTGCTTTTTTTGGGAAAACAGCTTCTGAAATTTCAATATACTATTATCATTCTTACATCCTTAAACTTTCCTCGAAATGACGAATGGTAAAAGCTTCTTTACTGAGGCGTGGATGGTCAGAAACTGCTAATTTGAAACTATTTGGTTGTAATTGGGCTTGATATACAGGTAATTTACATTTGTTTAATATGTTATATTGATTTATAGCGCTTAAGAGCCTGTTATATTTTTCATCATCTGAATTTAATTTAGCACCTAAAATTACTGATGCTATGCTGAGTGGCGGAAATTTTACTAACAATGAATTTTCATTGTTGGGATCATAATCATGTTTAAGAACTCGAAATTCTTCTTCATATTTCCATTCAATAGATTTTGTCAAGAATTGATTTTTAACCATTTGATTCATAATTTTAAAAAAATTATTCGACCAAGGAGCGAATGGAACAGGGGGCAAGACTGTTTGAGGAAATTTATCTGTATAAATTACCTTTAATAAAGTAAGTGCATCAGGAGCAGGACCGTAAATGAATGGATGTGGTATTCTAAATTCAATAACGAATCCTTGATGTGATTGTGCATAATGCGACCACATTAAAATACTTAAAGGATTATTGTTAAAGCATGTAACTGCTAATTTTTCAGTGAGTGCTTTTTGAGGCAAATCAGTAGGATTATTTCCTTCAATTTTAGTTACTGCGACGCAGTCATAAGGATCATTGAAACGAGCGGGAGGAGTAAATCTTAAATGACATTCCGTAAATATTTCTAATACTTTAAAGTATTGATCAAAGCTTAGATGTTTGTATATATAATAAAAATCCTTATCACATCTCAAATTTTCATAGTCTGAAAAGGCTTCATCAGTATCTATTATTGATAATAGTCCCATTATTACGGATTTTAAATTGTTCAAATAAGCCTCTATAATTAGATTTGTTATTGATATTAGATGCTTATTATAAGGTATTTTTTATAAGATTTCTTCCTTGATGAATATAAAAATCAAATACAATAAAAATGAATTTTGAAAATTTAAATTTTGCACTTTACTTGTAATTTACGCATGCTTAAAGTGGAACTTGGTATAAAAAATTACTTTAAAAACAAAATTTTCTTCATTTAAGAGCCTCTAATTATGAATATTCTAAATAGCCCTAAATTAATTAAGCAGAAACTATCTGACTTGTTGGTTCAGTGCGATAAAATCTATTTTGCCGTTGCTTGGGCTACGCATCACCATGAGTTCTTTGTAAATCTGGTGGAACATCAAGATAAGATTGAAAGCGGCTATGTAGGTTTGCACTTCTATCAAAGCAGTCCAGAATTTATTAAACAGTTTGCGGATCACGGATCTGTTTATTTCGTTGATTCCTCTAATAAAGGTGTATTCCACCCAAAGATATATATATTTGACTTAGGTAGTCTGTACGCTGTTGTTATTGGTAGTGCAAATATGACTAATGGTGCTCTTACCAAAAATAATGAGGTATGTATCAACTGGTACACAAATAAAGAAGATAAGGCGGTGCGAGAACTAATTGATACAATAGAGTCGTATTCGAAGTTGAAAATCGCAGAAATTGACAATGAATGGCTTGAGCTTTATACAGAGAAGTCCAAAGCTTATAAACGTGCAGTGAATAAGATTGAGAAAGCTGATAGTCCTGAAAGTGCCGAAAAGATACTGTTAGATTTAAACGTGAGTATTGAATGGGATGAGTTTAGCGATATTATTAAGATGAACCGCGATGTAAATGGACTCGATGAACGTATCGAGTTATTGAATTATTGCCAAGATCTTCTTGCTTATCAGTCGTTAAGTGATATGAGTTATACAGATAGAAGACTGATTGCAGGCATAAGTGATATAGAATCGACAATGAATAGTGGTTGGTTTGGTAGTTTGAATCCGAGTGGTGTGGCCAAACAAATTATTAAGGATTATCCAGAGGTATTTTCTAAGCCTCTTAATGAAATCCCATTAACCGGAGAAATTACAAAACAGTGCTTTGATCGTTTTATTCAGGTATTCGAAAACGAATTCAGTAAACACACTTTTGCACGTACTCCTACTATCTTCACCTTAACTCGTTTCCTGAGTATCAAGCGGCCTGACTTTTTTGTATCGATCAACCATAAGAATTTCACTCAGCTTGCAGAGGCATTGAACTTTGATCAGAAGCCATCAGTTGAAGGTTACTGGGATTTGCTGCAGTTAATTCACCAAAAACCCTGGTATACAACACAATTAGAGGAGAACCATCCTGACTATGCTTTATGGAAATATCGTGTAGCTATGCTTGATGCTATCTATTATGAACCATAAAACTTAGTTAAAAGCCCTAGTTACTATATAGGAGGGTTCTCGGATCTTCCTTTCGATTAATCAGTTTGTGAGTGTATATATTGCAATGACCTACACTTAGTGTTGGTTAAATGGTAAGACGTTTTTTAACTACGATTATCATAGGTCTCATTAGATTGTATACATATCAGCCTAAGAATAGACCTGATGGCATTGTCCGTATTTTTTGTCATTTTATATTCACAGATAATGTTACTACATCTGAATATTAATGTTACCAGCTCAAAATCTGATATATGAAATATCTAAAAAATAACTATTTGAGGAATTAGTAAGCTAACTCCTCAAGAGTATAAAGAAATTTTTCCAACTAATGATACGGTTATTTTTCTAAAATAATATCAGCTAATTGTTGTGCAATTTCCTCAATAGTATTGATTGAGGTATTTAAAGCAACTTTATCTGCAAGATTAGGACTATAGTTTATAACTTCAGTTTTGGATATTTTATGCCAAATTGGTAATATCATTTTGTGACCATGCATTTCTCTAGCGACTAAGCCATCAAGTTCGTATTGAGTCCATTGTTTGTTTATAAAGGCTTCTGATAGCACAACGGTTCCATATTTAGAATTTCTTAGACCACTATCAATCTTTCTGCGTAGACTATCTCCAACCCTAAGTGAAAATTCATCGTACCAAACCTTTATGCCCAAATCTTTTAGTGTTTCAGCAAGAGGCCGTACAAAATCCTCCTTATCTTCTGATGCGTGTGAGATAAATATATCATATTCGGGTTCTACTTCTGGTGCCGAATCTAGATAAGGGAAGACTGAGACATTAGTGATATATTGAGTTGACGCTTTAATCGCATCAATTTCTCTTTTTAATTTTCTTTGATGTTCGATTTCTTCTCTTTGCTGTTTCTTGTTTAAGGCTTCAATTTTTTTTCTTTCCAACTCCTCGGATTTTGCTAAGTTCTGGTTTTCTCTAAGTATCTTATTATGGATGTCTGTTTTCTTTTTTTGAAGTTCCGAAATTTTTGTTTGAATTCGAGATTGCTCTTGTTCTTTTCTGCTGATTTCAGTGAGTTTTGATTTTAATGTGCTGGTACTAGTTGATTTGGTAATAGATGTTTGAATTTGAATAATTTTTGAAGTAGCATCAGCTACTTTTTTTTGTTCTAAACTCATTCTATGAGTTATATCAGCGAGCTCTTTATTAAGTCTTGCTATAGTTGAGGATATTGATTGAATTGACATTTTGACCGTATTAAAAATATAAAAATTTAGATTAGTATTTGATCGTATTAAAAGCAAGTGTGAGATTAAACTATCGTTAATAAAGGCCAAACTTAGCTTTTCTCAATATGATTTATTGAATTATATAAAATTATATGACTCTAAATACTGAATTCAAAAGCTACTATTGAACTAATCATATTGTTTAGAACTAATGTGGCTTTTCATAAAGTAACTTCTGGAGTAATGTTTTTGAGGCAATGAGATGTAATGAATAGGAGTTTTATAGTTTTCCTCACGCGCGTTTTGTTGGTTTTACTATAGGAATTGTGCGCCCTGCGGGACTTGAACCCACGTCTGTCGCTTAGGAGGCAACTGCTCTATCCAGTTAAGCTAAGGGCACAATAAGCAAATAATTTACCGTATATGCATATGAAAAAAAAGCTATTATCGAAATAATAGCTTTGGGTTAGATTTATTTGTCTTCAGTCTTTATTTCATTTGGATTTAAAATATCAAACAGGACTAACATCAGGGTAATCCATACAGGAATCATCAATACGGACTCTTTAAATCCTTGATCCCACATGATATATAAAACGATACCAATAAAAATAATCACCACAAAATTACTAACAGGTGCCCAAAGTGCAGGGTATTTACTGGTTTGATTGGTCAAACGTAGAGCACGCTTAAACTTCAAATGCGTGAGTGTAATCATTAACCAGTTTAAAACTAAAGCGCCAACCACCACATACATCAAATGACTTAAAGCATCTTCTGGTAAATAATAATTTAAAGGCACACAACCCAAAATTAAAAATGCAGAAAGCAATACGGATGGAATTGGTACACCATGCTTATTGGTTTTGGTAAAAATTTTAGGTGCATTGCCTTGTTTTGCTAAACCATAAAGCATACGGCTATTGGCATACATCCCACTGTTATAAACAGATAATGCCGCAGTTAAAATAATAAAGTTAACCAGATGAGCTGCCCATGCAATCCCAATCATACTAAAGACCATAACGAATGGACTTTTATCTAAACCACCAAAATTCAACTGGTTCCAAGGCACCAAAGACAACAGAATAATCATCGAACCTACGTAAAAAATAAGGATACGTGGCACAACTTGATTAATCGCTTTAGGAATGGTTTTTTCCGGGTCTTTGGCTTCGGCCGCAGCCATACCAACTAATTCAATACCGCCAAAACCAAACATAAGGAAAGCCAGCATATAGAATAAGCCGTCAAATCCATTTGGAAAAAAGCCACCATGAGACCATAAGTTTGAAAAAGCGATCCCTGAACTTACATCTGCGGTCAGAACCAAATAAATACCAAATACAATCATTGCAACAATAGCAGTGACTTTAATGATGGATAACCAAAATTCGGATTCACCGTAAAACTTCACATTTCCTAGGTTGACCAGTGTAATCACAACAAAGAAAAACAGTACAGATACCCAGTTTGGAATTTCAGGCCACCAATAATTGATGTATTTGCCAACAGCAGTTAATTCTGTCATTGCAACTAGGATGTACAGCATCCAATAGTTCCAACCGGTTAAAAAACCAGGAAATTTCCCCCAATATTTATTGGCAAAATGGCTAAAAGAACCAGCAACGGGTTCATGTACAATCATTTCCCCAAGCTGACGCATAATTAAAAAAACGATCAAACCACCAATGGCATAACCCAAAATAATGGATGGCCCAGCTTTTTCGATCACATGTGCTGAACCTAAGAATAATCCTGTACCAATTGCACCGCCCATGGCAATCAATTGGATATGACGATTCTTAAGCCCACGCTGTAATTGTGTAGACTCGTTGCTCAATGTGTACAACTCTATTTATGCGAATTTAATTATTGTAATAGATTGGTTACTTTTAGCCTAGTATGCGATAGATGTATGGAAAGGAACTGTGAAGTCAAAAAATAATATATTTAATTTTTTTATTCATTTTCAATGAAATAAGATTAATTTTAAATTTTCAAAGCAAACTGAATCTGTTTAATATTTAAGCTTTATGACAAGATTTATTTAATACTTAAGTCAATCCGTCAGTATTTTACTCAAAAAAAGGGTAGTATAAAACTGAATGAAGATTCATTATTTTAGACAACAAAGAGAATTGAAAGGAATACGATAAAATGAGCGCTGCACCACAAATCAAAATCCCAGCAACCTATATGCGTGGTGGTACCAGTAAAGGTGTCTTCTTTAAACTCGATGATTTGCCTGAACGTGCACAAATAGCGGGGCAATCACGTGATCAGTTATTGCTCCGTGTGATTGGTAGTCCAGATCCGTATGGAAAACAGATTGATGGGATGGGCGGGGCGACTTCAAGTACCAGTAAAACAGTTATTTTAGCCAAGAGTTCACAACCAAATCATGATGTTGACTATCTGTTTGGGCAAGTGTCTATCGATAAAGCATTTGTAGATTGGAGCGGCAACTGCGGTAATTTAACAGCTGCTGTCGGTTCATTTGCAATCAGTAATGGTTTGGTTGCAGCTGATCGGATTCCAGAAAATGGTATTTGTACAGTTCGTATTTGGCAAGCCAATATTCATAAAACAATTATTGCCCATGTGCCTATTACTCAGGGACAAGTTCAAGAAACGGGTGATTTTGAATTGGATGGTGTCACTTTTCCAGCAGCAGAAGTTCAAATTGAATTTTTAGATCCTGCCGATGACGGGGAAGATGGTGGAGCAATGTTCCCAACAGGAAATGTTGTAGACAGCTTAGAGGTTCCTGAAATTGGTACATTTCAAGCAACTTTGATCAATGCTGGTATTCCTACAATTTTCTTAAATGCCGAAGATATTGGATACAACGGAACTGAATTACAAGACGATATCAACAGTGATATTGCTGCATTAGCACGTTTTGAAAAAATCCGTGCTTATGGTGCGGTAAAAATGGGTTTAATCCAAGACATTAGTGAAGCGGTTAATCGTCAACATACTCCGAAAGTGGCATTTGTATCGCAACCTAAAAGCTATACCGCGTCTAGTGGTAAACAGGTAGGTGAAGCCGATACAGATTTATTGGTGCGCGCATTATCGATGGGTAAATTACATCATGCCATGATGGGAACAGCTGCGGTCGCGATTGGTACAGCGGCAGCAATTCCAAATACCTTGGTGAATTTGGCTGCTGGAGGTGGTGAACGTGAGGCGGTACGCTTTGGTCATCCATCTGGAACACTTCGCGTGGGTGCACAAGCTTTAAATGAAAAAGGACAATGGGTTGTTAAGAAAGCCATCATGAGTCGTAGTGCGCGTGAATTGATGGAGGGCTGGGTTCGAGTGCCAGCAGATAGTTTTTAATCTTTTTGATGTGCTTTCAAATAGCATTTGAGTGATTTGATCGTTGAAATTTTAATAGCCTTGCATTCGCAAGGTTTATTTTTTTGTGATTTACATCAATAAAAGTACTAATTTTGTATTGTGTGTGGCAAAATAGTTACAGTATTTTATCATACTTACTTTATGTGATAGCAATTCTGATGATTTGCTGTTGTAAAAAATTAATACATTAAATGCTGATTTCAATAGATTAAAAATTTATTGGCTTCGAGGTGGCGTATGGAACAAGAGTCTAAAAAACTACGAGATAGCCTTGAAGACATCAAAGTTTTTGAATATTTACAAGATATCGATAAATTGCATCTGGTTTCTTTTATTTCACAAATTCCTTTACCCATCGCTTTATTTGATCAGGAAGCGCGGTTTTTAGGAGTAAATCAAAAATTTGCTGATATTTATGAAAGTGATGCATTGTACTTGTTTGATAAGTTACTCAATACATTTTCAACCGTTGTTTATGCACATTTTAATGAGGCAATGCGTTATTTCTCAAAAAATAAAAATTATTTTGAACAAGAATTCTACGTCAAAGGAAAATTTTATCTTTCTTATTTTAAAGCAATACGTAACCAATATGATGAGATTGAAACAGTGGTAGTCGTATGTTCGGATATAACGCGTTTGAAGCGCCGTGAAAATGTACTTTTGCAAAATAATAAAAAATTGCACGATCATCTCTATTTAGATTTTGTCACAGGCTTACAGAATGCTTTTGCTTTTGAGCATTATTTAGATAAAGTCTGGCAAAAAAGTCGTGACTCGCATTTGTCTTTTCTTAAAATTGATTTGGATAATTTTAAACGATTTAATCAACTCAATAGCTATACTGCAGGTGATGAGGTTCTAATACAGCTCGGTTCTGTATTAAATGAAGCGATTGCTCAAACTGAAGAAGCAGAAATTTTTCGCTTAAATTCAGCAAGTTTTGTTATTGTGATTGAACATCTGACCGAGTGGGCAGTGGTGACGCTTGCGGAACGGCTTAAATTTGCAGTTACCAATGAAAAGATATTGTTTGGTAGTAATAATGAATATCTTACGGCATCTATCGGAATTTATCATTTAGATCCACACAATCAGCCAACTGAGGTGGATGTCTTACAAAAATTAGAGTTTGCAGTACGTTCTGCCAAAGAAAAAGGCCGAAACTCACTGTTTTTATTAAAAAATGAAATATAGATGCCTTGCACTTATTCAAATGATTGCGTTGGAATTAAAGGATGAGAATTATAGTGACTCATAGTAGAATGTTCTGACTCACCCAATTTACCAATGTATCTAAAACTACTGATTTTAGTTTTAGCGATTCGTACAAACCGAGGCAGATGTGACTTCTATTCCCAATGTTAATGCAGAAATTTTAAAACGAGCGCAAGTGCAAATTCAGCAAGATTTACAAGCTGCTTTAGATGCTTTTTCATTGCCAGAGCCATTAAAATCTGCAGTGCATCATACGGTGATGTTAGGTGGAAAACGAGTTAGACCTGCTTTAAGTTATGCAACTGCACAATTAAAACAAAATAATCCGAATTTTGCAGCCGTGCGTAGAGCTGCGGTTGCGATTGAGTTTATTCATTGCTATTCATTGGCACATGATGACTTGCCATGTATGGACAATGACTTGTTACGTCGCGGACAGCCAACCTGTCATGTGGCTTTTGGTGAAGATACAGCGCTATTAGCTGGTGATATTTTGCAATCGATGGCATTTGAGGTATTAGGAAGCCGTCTATTCGATCAAGGTCAAGCTGTTGAACAGGGTATTATTCTTAAACAGATGCAAATCTTAGCCACAGCAAGTTCAAAAATGGTATGTGGTCAGGTTTTAGATTTACAGGCTGAAGGCAAACATGTTGATCAAGCACAGTTAGAAAATATCCATCGCAATAAAACAGGGGCTTTAATCCAAGCTGCAATTATGCTGTCTGCCGTGACAGTTTTTTCAGGTACAGATCAAGCCATTCCACAATTGCGTCAATATGGTCAAGCGATTGGTTTAGCATTTCAAGTACAAGATGATATTTTAGATGTGGTGTCTGACACTGAATCTTTGGGCAAAACTGCGGGCAAAGATCAACAAGTAGATAAGTCGACCTATCCTGCCTTAATGGGCTTAGAAAATGCCAAAATTTATGCGCAACAATTACATGACCAGGCATTTAAAGCTTTAGCGTATTTTGGTGAGGATGCACAGGAATTGAATCAAATTTCGCAATTTTTGTTGGCAAGACAAAGCTAATTTAATTGAGATCAAAAATTTTTTCCATGATGGATGTCACTGAGTCAATTTCTGCCTCAGGGATATAAATTTCAACATCACTGGAATTATTCCATCTGAACGAATTAACCAACAGCTTTAGGGTTAATCGTCCGTTCTCAAATGAATATTCGATGTCTCTGGTTTCAAATCCATATATTTGATCAGTATACTCAATGTAAATACTGCTTGGACACGCTAGTTCATCCCGACATAGGGTTATATATCTCGGTGGGTCATCCTCGAACCAAAAGGTAATAGAGTAAAGCCCATCATTTTCAAAGTCTTCGTCTATCTGTATTTTATGTAATTTCATTTTAATATCGATCTTTAAATCTCGAATGCAGATGCAAAGAGAGGATTTTTAGTAGTGTGAAATTTAACTATAGATGACTGAAAAAAACGGATCAATTGTTCAATCTTAAAACTTAAGCGGCATTTTTAAAAATAAAAAAAATAGGCAACCCATCGGCTGCCTATTTTTAACGATTTTTACCGCGCTAAATTAGTTTCTACCCATCACACCACGAATAGTATTCATAATATCTGCTGGGAGCACAACAGTTTTGGCATTATTTGATTTGGCCATGTCTTGCATTGCTTTGACATATTGCTCACCGAGTAAGTAGGCAACAGGGATTTCTTTATCACCCACAGCAGAGGTCACCATTTCAATGGCACGCTGTGAAGATTCAGCCAATACAACCTGAGCTTCCGCATCACGGCGAGAGGCTTCTAAACGCCCATCCGCTTCTAAAATAGCGGCCTGTTTTTCACCGTCTGCTTTGGTCACAGTTGCACGACGTTGACGTTCCGCAGCAGCTTGGGCTTCCATCGCTGATTGCATGGTGTGCGATGGTTGAATATCTTGAATTTCCACGGTTTTTAGTGTGATACCCCAGTCTGAGATATCATCAGAAATCGCCGCTTTTAATTTCGCTTTGATATGATCACGTGATGACAATGCATCATCTAGATCCATTTCACCAACGATTGAACGGAGTGAAGTTTGCACCAAATTTTGAATTGCCCAAGTGTAGTTTTCAATACCATACACCGCTTTTTCTGGTGTGGTTAAATTGATATAAGCCACAGCATTCATCACCAATACCGCGTTATCACGAGTGATGACTTCTTGTGATGGGATATCTAAAACAATATCTTTGGTGGTGACTTTATAAGCCACTTCATCCACATAAGGAATGACGAAGTTTAAACCCGGACTAAGTGTGGTGTGATATTTACCTAAGCGTTGTACGATCCATTTATAACCCTGAGGAACAATACGCACGCCTTTGAAAATGGTCACAGCCACAAACAGAAATAAGACTAAAACAACAATAGAACCAAAACCCATTTAATTTTCCTCTTTATTCTTCATTATTAAGATGATGAATGTAGTTGTACCACTAAATCATTACCTAAAATATCAGTCACACGTACACGGTCACCTACTTGTACAGGCGATAAAGTACGGCAATTCCATTCATCAGAACCCAAAACAGGCATTGGAAAACGAACACGAATTTGATCATGGCTAAGCCCAATTTGAATGACCATACCCGTTTGACCAATGGTTGCTTCACGAGAAAGCCCAGCTTTGGTTTTATCTACAGATAGAGGTTTAATGAATTTAAACCACGCCACAGTACAAATGATGGATAAGATAATCCAGCATACGACTTGCAGGGTGAAACTCATACTTGGAAATAACCACAACAAAATACTGACCACAACTGCAGCGATACCAAACCATAAAGCAGCAAACGCTGGTAACACGAGTTCAGATAGAATCAGCAATATGCCAAGTACAAACCAATGCCACGGTTCAAAAATAAAGTTCATACATCTACTCTAGTGATTATCATTGATATAGATGACGGATCATCTATATCAATGTAGCAGATCATTTAAGTGATGCATATAAAAACGTGATTATTCTCGTTTTCAATCATGCTTGATGATATGAACCCTTTTGCGCTATTAAAATTTTGCTCGCGGTGCAGGTTTTAATGCAGCAGGTGTTTTCTTAAAGTTATTGATTGCCGTTTGAATGGCGATGATTTTGCCTTGGGCTGCTTTTTCACCTTCTAAAATCGCTTGGTTACTGGACTTAAGATCAAGCGTGCCTAAGTGACCAACTTTAGGTTGAATCACGATATTGGCCTGAGCTAACTCATTGTTAATACTTTGTTGTCCCATGATATTAATGGTTTGATCCAATAAGCCCCACATATTCATCGGTTGGCTACCACTTGGACGTGCAGAAATATCGACCGCAATCACGATATCTGCCCCCATATCACGTGCAGTTTGGACCGGAATTGGGCTAACTAAACCGCCATCAACATATTTGGTATTGCCAATGGTTGCGGGTACAAAAACATTGGGAATACTGCAAGAAGCACGAACTGCTTGGCCTGCATTTCCTTTAATAAATTCTGCTTTTTTACCATTGTCTAAGCGTGTAGCAACTGCTGCAAAACGGATTGGAAATTGTTCAATCGGTTTATTGGCAACATTACGATTGACATAATCTTGTAGTTTTTGACCAAGAACAATACCTTGGCTATTCAAGGTTAAATCACGCAGATCAGATTCTTTTAGTTGCTGTGCAATTTGCTGCATTTGATAGGGGGTTTTACCGCTGGCATAGATACTGCCGACAAAACTTCCAGCACTGGTTCCAGTCACAATTTTAGGTTTGATCCCATGAGATTCTAAAACCTTGAGCACACCAATATGAGCGAAACCTTTTGCACCGCCGCCACCTAAAGCAATCGCAATAACAGGTTCACGTGCTTTAATTGCCGTGGTCTGAGTTGGTGTTTTGGTGGTTTTGTCACAGCCAACAAGGGCTAGACCCAATAAGCCTATAAAACCGAGTTGTTTAAAACGCATGGGGGTATTACTTTTGATCAAAATATATGTTGCACATCTGAACAGATTGTCTCTGTTTTTTCTAGCCATTTTTCAATAGTTTTTGTAAAGGAATCGATAATAATTTAGGCCTTTTAGGTGAAAAGTTACCTTTAAAACGCGATAAAATTTCTGCTAAATCTTGCTCATAATCTCCAGTAGGTTGCAATGTACCCAAACAGTGAATTCGCTTTTTCTCGTAATCGAGCGAAAAAATTGCAATCGGTATATTGGCGCCCATTGCAATATGATAAAAACCACTTTTAATTTTTTCCGCTTTTTTCCGGGTACCTTCAGGTGCGATTGCAATCCAAATTTTATCTTGTTGTTGTATAACCTTTACAATCTGTTGAGTGAGCCCATGCGGTGAATCACGATGCACAGGAATCACGCCAATCCATTCAAAAAGTGCTTTGAGTGGTGGCTTAAACAAGCTATCTTTGCCAAAAATTGTGACTTTAACACCAATACCTAACATGGCGAGGAAAGCATATAAACCATCGTAATTCGAAGTGTGTGGTGCAATAAATACCACTGCTTTGGGTAAGTTGGGAAATTCACCTTCAAATCCCCAGCCTTGAACTAAGTAAAGGTTTTTAAAGATGTTACGATTGGTGCTTGTACCACGTTGGGGTACTTGATCTGGTATGATCGGAAAGTTTTGTGACATTGTGTTTTTATATGACTGCTCTTGTATTGATTTTAGTTTTTTGCTTAATAGTAACTATCTGCAAAATGCAAATATTACAAAATTCGTAGATTAAAGCAATACATACAAGATCTAATTAGGCCCATTTATATTGACATCGATCGAGCTTAGATTACATGCGAAACACCTATTTGTTGTTATTTTCACTGTATTGGGCGCAAGGTTTACCTGTAGGTTTTATGACCCATGCTTTACCAGTGATTTTACGTTCACAAGGGGTGTCTTTGGCCCATATCGGTGGCTTTGGATTACTCATGGCGCCTTGGGCAATTAAAATTTTATGGGCGCCTTTTGTGGATAGCTTTGGACATCGTTCCAAAGGGCATTATCGAAGTTGGATTATTCCAACCCAAGTTTTAACCATTGCTATCCTGAGCATTTTATCTTTTTTACCGATTCAATCCCTGAATGAACCGATTTATTTATTATTGTTTTTTATGGCATTGCTCTGTATGAACAGTATTGGTGCAACCCAAGATATCGCGACGGATGGTTTAGCGGTGAGTATTTTAAAAGGGGATCAGCAACATATCGGGAATATGTTTCAAGTCATTGGTTCTCGTTTAGGATTTATTGTTGGGGGCGGGGCAATTTTATGGGCAATGGACTGGCTAAGTTGGCAAAATACATTTTTGATTTTGGCTGGCATTGTGGCTTTAAATACAATTCCTATCTGGTTTTATCAAGAACCAGAACACTTGAAAAAGGCTGCTTCACCACATTTACAGAATGAAGCTGCAAAGCACTTTATTGAAAAATTTAAAACCTACTTAAGCTACTTCTTTGTCAATAAAAAATTAAGAACGTGGTTCTTTGTGCTTTGTACCATCAAAATAACCGATGGCTTTACCGGTCCCATTACCAAGCCTTTGTTGGTTGATCTTAACTTAAGTCTTTCTCAAATCGGCATTTATATCACTATGTTGGGGGCATTTTCTGCATTATTCGGTGCAGGTTTGGCCAGTTTATTGCTAAAAAAACTAAAGCGTCACCAAGCCTTAATCTTATTTTCTATTTTGAAATTGATCAGTTTAGCTGGATTCGTATGGTTAGCAGCTCAATATGAACAATCGCACTTTGTAGCGCCGTGGTTAATTTATTTGATCAGCGCTTTAGAAGATATGTGTGCTGCAATGCTTCTAGTCGTGATCTTAACTTTAGTGATGCAATATAGTCGCCATGAACATGCAGGTACAGATTTCACTTTTCAGGTCTCTGTTATGGCAACAATCAGTGGGTTACTGTATACATTAAGCGGCATCATTGGCGATCAATTGGGATATTTAAATTTTTTAAGTTTGATTTTAGTAATTGGTGTTTTTTGCCTAATTCCGATTATGTATTGGATTAAAAATATACAGTATACATAATATTGTGAGCTTGGCTTTTGATAATGAGTATAATTACTATTGAGTATGTGGTGCGATGATTAGTGGTTTTTTGATTGAATGAAATAGATTAAATAATTTTCATTAGGGATAGTTAAGATTATAATATATTGTCATGATGTATAATAAATTGTTTGATTAGTGAGGTTTGACTTAATACATGAATCTCTTTGATTTAATGTGATTTTACCTTTGTTTTTTAATAAAAGTTTGATGTATTTTACATTGATTGGAAAATAAAAAATTACTTTTTCGTCATTTTTTTACGTATAGAAAGCAATTCGTGTATTATTCTTTTGTTGGATTTAGAATAACTTTAGCTCCACATTATTAACTTTTAATGAATTATTTTGAATGGAATAAGCAGTATTATAATCTACGGGCTATAAAATAATACTCATTTTTTTTGTGGATGCTTTATTTGATTTTAATTTTCTCAGATTGTGAGAAATAGAAAGGCGATTACAATTAAGATCAGTGGTGCAATATGCTTGGGAAAGTGCTTTTTAAGTTCAGTTTAAGCTTCATTTTTTAACTTAACACCATTGAAAAGAGTATCACCACAGTAATGTCTAACTTAATACAGCGTATAAAACGACGTGAAGTCTCCATTTCCCTGACTGCTTTTAATTTTATTGTCGCAGTGTGGTTAGGCTTGTGTCTGAATTTTAGTTTTTTAAATAAAGTCCAGTCTCTAACGCCTTATCAGGGGGTTAAAGCACAGCTGTTTCTGATCGCGACAGGTTTTGTGCTGGTTGCTTTATATAATCTGTTATTACAAATTTTAGACTGGAAATGGACAGCAAAATTTTTTGCAATTGTCTTGGTCTTCATTGGTGGATTTAGTGCTTATTTTGTCAATTCATTGGGCGTGGTGATTTCGCCTGATCAAATTCAAAATATGGTACAAACAGATCCTAGTGAAGTGTCAGACTTACTTTCTTTGCAATTTTTTATTTGGACACTGGGATTTGTTGTTTTACCCATCATCATAATTCTTTGGGTAAGAATTAAACCAGAAAAAATTGGCAAAATACTGTTATTTAAAAGCCTAAATATTGCGGGCTCTTTCGCTGTAATTGCTGCATTATTATTTGTTTTTTATGTGGATTATGCAGCTATATTTCGTGAGCATCGTGATTTAAAAGGCATGATTTCTCCGCAAAATGCAGTGGCTTCAACACTGTCTTATTTTCATAAAAAAGCACCGAAAAAGAATCTACCTTTGATTCGTTATGGTGAAGATGCACATTTAGTCGATGATGTTGCTTTACAACATAAACCTAAACTGATGGTTCTGGTGGTCGGTGAGACTGCACGTGCAGAAAGTTTTTCTTTAAATGGTTATGCAAAGAATACCAATCCTGAATTATCAAAGCAGGCGGGCTTAATTAATTTTTCTCAAGTTAGCTCTTGTGGTACCGCAACAGCAGTTTCAGTGCCTTGTATGTTCTCAGGTATGCCGCGTAAAGATTATGATGAGCAACTTGCTAGTCATCGAGAAGGTTTACTGGATATTGCACAACGTGCGGGTTATAAGGTGACTTGGATTGATAATAACTCAGGTTGCAAAGGAACATGTGATCGTGTTGAGAAATTTGTTATCCCTCAAGATTTAGAGAAAAAGTGGTGTCAAGGTGGCGAATGTCAAGATGGTATTTTGGTAGACAGCTTAAACCTATATTTAAGTCAATTACCGAAAGATGATAAGCAACCACATTTGATTGTATTACATCAAATGGGAAGTCATGGGCCTGCATATTATAAACGTGCACCAAATGAATTTAAAAAATTCAAACCGACTTGCGAAACCAACGCGATACAAGGTTGCTCGCCGACTGAATTGATTAATACCTATGATAATTCGATTGTCTATACAGACCATATTTTAAATCAATTGATTGAAACTTTAAAACAGCAAGAAAACTATCGTGCAGGGTTCTGGTATTTATCTGACCATGGTGAGTCTACAGGTGAACGTGGTATGTATTTACATGGTGCACCTTATGCGATTGCACCTACTCAACAAACCCATGTACCTATGCTGATGTGGTTCTCAGATGCGTGGAAATCTGTTGCTGCAAAACAAATCAATTGTTTAAATCAACAAAAAGGGGCAACATTGAGTCAAGATAATTTATTTCCAAGTCTTTTGAGTTTGCTAAATGTCCAGACTCAAGTCATAGATCAAAAAAATAATATGTTGCAGCAGTGTGCTGTACAAAGCTGATTGAAAGGATATAAACCATGACCAAAATTTTGATGATAGAAGATGATTTTATGATTGCAGAATCATCTAAAACATTGTTGAAATATCAAGGCTTTGATGTGGAATGGGTGAATAATGGTTTAGATGGCCTAAAGCTTATTTCGGAGAAACAATTTGATTTGGTCTTACTTGATTTAGGTTTGCCTATGATGGATGGGATGCAGGTCTTAAAACAAATTCGCCAGCGCTCGAGTTTGCCTGTTCTGATTATTTCAGCACGTGATCAATTGCAAAATCGTGTTGAAGGCTTAAATCAAGGCGCAGATGATTATTTGATTAAGCCCTATGAGTTTGATGAACTGGTGGCTCGTATCCATGCATTATTACGTCGCACAGGCGATACAGCGAAAGAAGTAACAGGAAGTACTTCAAATCTGTTGAAAAATGGTGAAATTGTTTTAGATGTTGAACAGCATATTGCCACAATTAGAGGCGAAACGGTGGAGTTATCAAACCGTGAATGGGCGATTCTCATTCCGTTAATGACTCATCCCAATAAAATATTTTCTAAATCTAATTTAGAAGATAAATTGTATGCTTTTGATAGCGAAATCAACAGCAATACAATTGAAGTCTATGTGCACCATATCCGATCGAAATTGGGTAAAGATATTATTCGTACAATTCGTGGGTTAGGTTATCGTTTGGGGCAACCACAAAAAGCGGAATGATATGGAAACTGCATTTTCCTTAAGAAAGCGTTTAATTCGTTATACGTCTATTTTTAGTATCTTACTTGGTTGTGTGTTGGTTTTTTCAGCATATAAAATTTCTTTAGAAGAGATCAATGAAATTTTAGATGCTCAGATGGTCTATCTGGCAGAGCGGGTGGAGTTAAATCCACGCCCCATTGAAAGTCATTTTGATATCCATAAACGCTATCATGAAGAAGATTTATTTATAGATG
Organism: Acinetobacter sp. NyZ410; assembly: GCF_022828975.1. Taxonomy (NCBI): domain Bacteria; kingdom Pseudomonadati; phylum Pseudomonadota; class Gammaproteobacteria; order Moraxellales; family Moraxellaceae; genus Acinetobacter; species Acinetobacter sp. NyZ410. The sequence goes on from NZ_CP094620.1 coordinate 1,068,947, forward strand.
TTTGGGCGTATGCTGAACCTAAACAAGCCCAAAATACGCCGCATCATGTCATTGTTGAGCCTAAGCAAAAAGCGGGTTTTTATAGTCAAGAAACTGCACACGGCACATGGATTACCTACATCCTACCGACTGCAAATTATCAGATTCAAATCAGCCAGCAGGAAAAAGTCAGAGAGCATTTGGCTTTAGAGCTTGCAGGCAGTATGTTTCTTCCATATTTACTGATCATTCCATTTGCTTTGTTGGGTTTGGTTTATATTATTCGTCGCAGTTTAAAACCACTCGAGGACTTTAAATCTGAACTGGCAAAACGTGATTCAAACTCCTTGGTGGCAATTCAAAATGCCCACTATCCAGAAGAATTGCTGCCGACGATCCATGAAATGAATCATTTGTTTGAGCGAATTTCTGTTGCTCAACAAGAACAGCGACAATTTGTGGCAGATGCTGCACATGAGTTACGCACACCCATCACTGCATTGAATCTGCAAACTAAAATTTTGATGAGTCAGTTTCCTGAAGAGGAAAATCTACAAAATTTAAGCAAAGGTTTGGCACGGATGCAGCATTTGGTTACGCAACTGCTTGCCTTAGCAAAGCAAGATTCTTCATTAAGTCATGAAGTTCAAGTGACTCAATTTAAGTTGAATGATGTGGCACTCAATTGTGTAGAACAGTTGATGAATCTTGCGATGGAAAAAGATATCGATCTTGGCTTTGTGCGTAATGAAACAGTGATTTTAAAAAGTGTAGAACATAGTCTTCATTCAATCATTTTTAATTTAATTGATAACGCAATAAAATATACCCCTGTTTCAGGCATGATTAATATATCAGTTTTTGAAGATATTCATGATTCTGCCTATGTTTTGATTGAGGACAGTGGCTTAGGAATTGACCCAGAGATGTACGATAAAGTCTTAAAACGCTTTTATCGCGTACATCATCACTTAGAAGTGGGTAGTGGTTTGGGATTGTCGATCGTGGATAAAGCCATTCAACATTTAGGTGGTGAACTGTCTTTATCCCGTAGTGAAGAATTGGGCGGACTCAGTGTCTTGGTTAAAATCCCAATTCAGTGTGATATCAAAACAGAGAAGTGAGATGCTTGGAAAATGAATGATTCCATTTCTACATTAATGGAAGTGGTTCATTTTTCTTCATATACTGAAAAAACTCTAAACATTTTTGCATTCTACGACCATCACTGCCAAGTTTACCCAAATTAAAATTTGCGACCCAATTAAGTTTATTGCCTATACGGCAAATTTCGTTGTATTTTGATTTACTTGGATAAATTTCTCCAATAAAAATATCGCAAGCTTGAGCAAGCTCATCATCATTAAAACGGAATGCTGTTGAGAAAATAAAACATAACCAATCTCGAATTTGGCAGGTTTCTAAGTCCAGCACTTCACCGGGATCTGTTTCAAAGTCAATAAAAGTAAATGTTTTGTCCTTATTGACTAAAATATTTCGTGCAAATGCTTCGCTTAAATAACTGTCTTTGTGATGTACAGCTTGAATGGCAAAGATTGCTTCACGATAAAATTCGAGTTTTTTAGCTGTATTTCCTTCCATTTCTGCCAATGCCTGATCAAGTTGCATGACATCTTCACCATGATCAGCAGCATCTTCAATCAATAGACCTTGTGAACAATTGGCTAAAATTTGTGGCGTTGGAATACCAAGAGAGTTTAATTCTGTCAGGCGATGAACTTCACAATAAATCGATTTACTGCCACCATAATTTGGAATAGGCGTGAGTGCTTCAATATTGAGTATACGTGCAACCCATTTTAATGGGACATAAATCCAAGCCGAGTGGCGTTCAGAAGCTTTTTTAAGCCACACTTTGCCATGACCCAACTGATAAGACTGAATATTCTGGTCTTGAATTTTAAGCGAATTGCGGAGAAATTTAGAAAAATTACTCATATTTTGCACGTATAAGATTACTAAATTGACACAAGTATAAACAAATTATAATAATTTGTAAAAATTAAGATTGGTTTAATAATTTAATATTTAAATTATGACAAAAAATGTAATTCTTTGAGTGATGCATATAGCTACGCATCACTTGATTTGGCGTTTTAGATTGGAATAAAAATAGATGAGAGATCAAATAAACTAGAATAACCAGTAATTCGCTTTTAAATATCTGATGTATTTTTAGAATTGCATTTATATTAAAATAATGTTGTGCAATATATCGTTTATAGTTTTAGGATCGTTATCTGGTCAATTTTTTATAAAAGATACGATACACAATTAAATTAAAAGTAAAAATAATCCAGCCTGTCCAAAGGTTATGGCTAAGAAAATGCGCACCACGCATCATTTGCCCCCAACCCGTAATCAAACCAAGTGCTAGACCTAAGACTAAGAAAAGATAAGCAATTTTAGAATTTGACTGTCTAAATACAAAAAAGCCGGTGAGTAGTGAAAAACCTGTACTGGCATGGCCTCCCGGAAAACAATGTCCATTGCTTGCAGAAAAATCCCAAACATAGCCTAAAGCAGTTTGTTCTGTCATGGACCAAGGACAGGCATGTGCTGAGTGGGATTTGAAAATACCAATCAGTGCAGTGGATAAAACACTGACAATAAATAAATAGCCCAATTGCCATTGATAGGTTTTTAATTTTGCAACTTTAAAAGAAGCAATCCATGAAACAAATATCGCAATATAGAAAGCAATGACAATATGTTTAAGTAGCTTGTGATTAATTTCAATAAGAAACCAATTGTTCTTGAGTGGGAAATGACCAGTGCTATCTATCCACGGCTGGATAAAATACATATCGATTGCACCGCCAACAGGAAAGACAAAGAACAATATTAAAAATAATATTCCTAACAATAAACTGTTATTTATGAAAAATTTATTTGTATCGGAATAGGGCATGAGATGAGTCACTCAATTTAATCATTTTAATCTGCGCTTATTAGAAAAAAACAACCTTAAATTAGACTTAATTGTTGAATAATGAGCAGTCTTATTATTGAGCGGTGATACAGAAGAAAATATCTATGCGTATTCTAAGATACATATTTTAAATCATTTTATTTAAGGTAGAGTGATTCTAGTTTAAAACTTTATCGTGAAAATTATTTTATTGTCATTTCTAGGCTATAAAAAAAGCGGTTTTCAGCCGCAAAATGTATAAAATTAAAACCAGACTTTGTAAAAGCTTAAAACATTGCATCTTCAGAGTTTGCAGAAATCTTGTGAATCGATAAATCTGCACCACGAAACTCTTCTTCTTGTGTTAAACGAATCCCCATAGTGGCTTTAAGCATACCATATACGGCAAATCCACCTGCTAAAGCCAGTAAAATGGCGAGTAGTGTACCTATCAGCTGAGATATCAAGGATACTCCACCGATTCCGCCCAACCACTGCTGACCAAATAGACCCACAGCAATACCACCAAATGCACCACAAACCCCATGTAATGGCCAAACCCCGAGTACATCATCAATCTTGAGTTTATTTTGTGTATAGGTAAACAGTTTAACAAACAGAAAACCTGCACAGATACCGATAAATAAAGCGCCAATGGGATGAACCACATCAGAACCCGCACAAATTGCCACTAAACCTGCTAAGGGACCATTATGTAAAAAACCAGGGTCTTCTTTTCCAAAGAAATTTGCAGAAAGTGTGCCGCCTACCATTGCCATGAGTGAGTTCATGGCAACTAAACCTGAGATTGCATCTAAACGTTGAGCACTCATGACATTAAAGCCAAACCAGCCCACAATTAAGATCCAAGAACCGAGTGCTAAGAAAGGAATAGAAGAGGGTGGATGTGCACTGACGCGACCATCCTTTTTATAGCGGCCATTACGTGCACCGAGTAGTAACACTGCTGCAAGCGCAATCCATCCACCCATCGCATGGACCACAACAGAGCCAGCAAAATCATGGAAGCTTGCACCAAATGTATCCGCTAACCACTTTTGCAGGCCAAGATTGCCATTCCACGCGATCCCTTCAAAAAAAGGATAAACCAGCGCTACTATAAATAGAGTTGCAATGGCTTGAGAACGCATTTTGGCACGTTCTGCAATACCGCCAGAAACAATGGCGGGAATTGCTGCTGCAAAGGTCAAAAGGAAAAAACAACGCATCAAATTGTAGCCATGCTCAGTTGAAAGCGTAGCACCTGTATGGAAAAAATGTTGGCCATAGGCAATGTAATAACCGACAAAGAAGTAGGCGATTGCTGAGATTGAAAAGTCAGTAATGATTTTACTGAGTGCATTGACTTGATTTTTATGGCGAACTGTTCCCAGCTCTAAAAAAGCAAAGCCTGCATGCATAGCGAGTACAAGCACTGCGCCAAGCAAGAGAAAGAGTAGATCAACGTTTTGCATATACGATTCTTTTTGGTGCTATTTGTCACAAATTGGTTCAAGTATAACCAACGATTTGAATCCGTGAAGTGTTTGGCTGTATGAAAAAATAGATCAACAATTTCAAAATATTATTAAGACTCGATATAAAGCAAAAGCATGCACTAAATTGGAATTTATGCACTAACTTGATGCAATAAGATATTCTGACTTATTTTTAAGATACTGATAATTATTGATTTTTATTTATTGTATTTCATCTTAAACCTAGGTTGTCAAATTTGAATCTAAAAATAAACCGATAAAATGATTGAGTTAAAATTAAAAAATAACTTAATGATCAATTTTTGGAAACACCCAGACTGCAAGCTTGATTTTTGTATTCGAAACGGTTTCTTTGAAATTTTAGACCGTTCCATTTATACACAGCAAAGCATTTACTTGAGTCATTGATGGCAATATCCGGCCAACCATGCTTTCCTAAAGTTGATAGAAACTCAGGCGTCCCATGACTGTTAAATATTCTTACCCATTGTTTATTGGTCTGTTGGGTAACAATATAAAATCCAATGCCTGTGTTTGCGTAGCAACCGATACCGCCATCGACTACAACGGCATCAGGACGACCATCTTTATTAAGATCACCATAATAGGAGATATTGCCAAGGCTACAGCGGCTTTCCCAGCCAAGATTAGTTTTTTGAAACTTTGCGCTTTTAAAAATTTGTATTGCCGTTTCCTCAGGCACTTGCGGAGCCGCAGCATAATTAAGCGAGGCCAAAAATAGTGATAGAACACCACCGCTGAATATTATTATATTTTTCATCATTATATCGATTTTTTGTGATTGAATTAATATTATTTTAAAAATATGTATTTTTATCAAGCTTTTGTTGTCATGCTATTGTATTCATCTTCTGGTTTAATCAGCATCTTAGGGATATCTAACTTATATCATTATAAATTTCAAATGCTTGATGTGTTGTTGGGTGATTTAATCAGTTGTAAATAAATGTTTAATATAAAATCAATTTTCGATTAAACGATCAATGAAGTGTATAAAAATGATGGTGTCTAAAACATATTGCAATTTTTTAGTGTATTTAATAGTGCTCTCTGGCTTTTGTCTATTTACTGAATCAGTGAGTGCGCAACCCAGCCAATATAAAATCTATAAATCTAAACTGTTGCAGTGTGGAGACGCAACTTTTCAAGTTATTTCACAATGCGATGATTCTCATGAGGGTGCAGAGTCAGGTAGTGCAGGTCCTTTTCGAGCATCATGTTTATCCAGTCAATTAGCGGTAAACTGGAAAGGTCAGCAAAAGATACTGAATTTTCCCATGGCAACAGCACAGCAGAAGAAAATATTAGCAAGTAAAGGCTATGCTTTAACACCTGTGATGAAAGTAGGGGATTGGTCACCACAGAGTTTAGCTTGTGGGCAAGCGACTGGTATTGCGGGGCATTTTGTGGTGATTAATCAGGCAACCACCAACGATATTAATCACGAATATCACGGCAAAGGTTCATTGAGTGATGAACCCGTTTTACTGAATTTAAACGGGACTTTTACCAGTGAAACACTTAAAGCAAAAATCTATGCTTTATTACAGCAAGACCAAGTGAAGATTTCTAAAGTGATTGGGGCAAATGCGATTTTTGCGGATGAGAAATAGATTTAACAGAGATAAATCCGTTTAATTTTGTCATCTGTTAAGAAGAAAGCAGATGCAGCACAGGTTTCTTCGAGGACATTGACTGAAACACCATCACCTTTAAACTTTAAATAATGTTTAGGGTCAATTTGTTCGTTAGCAAGAATATCGCCATTTTCACCAAAGCGATATTCTTCATCAACATAGATATTTGTTTTAGGTGCGACTTCGAACTTAGCAAAAATATCTAAATCATCACCTTCTTCATTATTTTGATAGTAATAAACTTTATCGCTGTCCGAAATACGGAATTCAAACAGATATTTCATGCCTTTTTTATTGGGATTTTTTAAAACTTGGAAAGCATCTAGTTTTCCATCTCCATCAAAATCGATGAGTAATGGCTTTTTGAGGTATGTCGTATCGACTGAATAACCTTGAGGGAGTGGTGTTGGATTATTGACGAGGTGGTCTGGCTCTGGATGAGCAGCAATCTCAATAGGTTCTGCTTTGGTTTGAGTTGATTGGGGTGTTTCTTGTTTGGCTGGCTTGCTTTCAGTTGCGGTGTTGGGTTTCTCATGACAGCCAATGAGAAAAATAAGGGTGAAGCATAATAAAATTTTGTTTTTCATAGAATTTGAATCATTCAATCATTTTGAATGTTGAAGATTCTATCTTAAAAATTGATTTTATGATGCTGAATGTCCTAAATTGGAGATATAGTCGTGTGTTTTATATGTGCCAGTTTGCTGTCTTATACTGATTCATCATCACAATGGGGAATATTTTGAACACATCAAATTCTGATCAAGCTTTATCTGTCGTGATTACAGGAGGTACGCGTGGAATTGGTTTTGCTTTGGCAGAAGCTTTTTTAAAGTTAGGTTGGTCTGTGATGATTTCGGCACGAAATGCAGCGCAGTTAAATCAAGTTGTTGCAGATTTTGCGCAACGCTATGCACCGAATAGAATTTATGGGGTGACCTGTGATGTGGCTCTATATGAAGATTTGCACAATTTATGGGAAGAAACAGTTTTAAGGTTTGGTCAGGTCGATGTTTGGATTAACAATGCCGGTACCTGTAATGCAGCAAGGGCATTTACCGAGATTGCTAGCTCAGATTTGGAAAGTGTAATCAAAACCAATGTACTTGGAACAATGTTGGGCTCTCAAGTGGCTTTAAAAGGAATGATGCAGCAAGGTTTTGGGCAAATTTTTAATATGGAAGGTTGGGGCAGTCGTGGCGAGTGGAGTGCGGGGATGACACCTTATGCAACCAGTAAACGAGCAGTTGCTTATCTGAATCATGCTTTAAATAAAGAAACCAAGAATAGTAATATTTTGATTGGAACACTCAGCCCCGGAATGGTGGCAACGGATTTATTGATTTCTTCTTGGCAACAAGGTGAAGTTAAAAACTGGCATAAAATGAAATGGTTATTTATGTTTGTGATTGACCCACCTGAGCAAGTGTGTGGTTATTTGGCGCAACGCATCAGTAAGAATAAGAAGAGCAATGCGCGTATTGTTTGGATGACACCATGGCGTTTGTTAATTCGATTTTTTCAACCTTATTATTGGAAAAGAAATCCTGTACAGGGGACGCCTTTGGATCAGCTTAAGGAATAGTGGTTTTAGTGTTATGAATTATTGCAATGATATTGAAAGAGCAGACCTCTCCCTAACCCTCTCCTGAAAGGAGAGGGAACCTCTTTGTGTATCAAATAACTATTCATTTCTCAAAGAGTATTCCTTCCACATTTTTGGGAAGATTGAGGTTGTGGAATTTATGCACACATTTTTAGTCACCTCTTTTTAACCCTCTCCTGAAAGGAGAGGTAACCTCTTTGTGTATCGTATAACTATTCAATTCTCAAAGAGTATTCCTTCCACATTTTGGGGGAATATTGAGGTGGTGGAATTTATGCAAATATTTTTAGTCGCCTCTCTTTAATTCTCTGTTGAAAGGAGAGAAACCTATTGTGTATCAAATAACGATAAAATTAGTAATGGAAGTCCCCTCTCCCCGTGGGAGAGGGCTAGGGCGAGGGAAAATAAAATGAAGCTAAACTCCAAATTATTAGAATACGCTAAATCTATGCGACACGATGCCACAGATGCCGAACATCGTATGTGGCAACTTTTACGAGCTCAACGATTTATGAATTTAAAGTTTCGTCGTCAGCATGTGATTGAGCCTTATATCGTCGATTTTTTCTGTCATGAATTGGGCTTAGTGGTTGAGTTGGATGGTGGTCAACATAATACAGATGTGGGCGTAGTTTATGATAATGGAAGAACTCAGTTTTTAGAGGCTTTGGGGCTTAAAGTTATTCGTTATTGGAATGATGATGTATTGAATCGCAGTGAGGTGGTATTGGCGGATTTATGGAATATCTGTATTGAATTGAAAGACACCTCTCCCTAACCCTCTCCTGAAAGGAGAGGGAACCTCTTTGTGTATCAAATAACTATTAAACTCTCAAAGAGTGTTTCTTCCACATTTTAGGGAAGATTGAGGTTGTGGAATTTATGCAAATATTTTTAGTTACTTCTCTTTAACCCTCTCCTGAAAAGAGAGGAAACCTCTTTGTGTATCGAATAACTATTCAATTCTCAAAGAGTGTTTCTTCCACATTTTAGGGAAGATTTAGGTGGTGGAATTTATGCACACATTTTTAGTTACTTCTCTTTAACCCGCTGCTGAAAGGAGAGGGAGCTTCATTGTGTATCGAATAATTATTAAACTCTCAAAGAGTGTCTCTGCCACATTTTTGGGGAAGATTGAGGTTGTGGAATGTTATGCACACATTTTTAGTCATTTCTCTTTAATTCTCTGTTGAAAGGAGAGAAACCTATGATGTGTGCTGAGAAAACAGGAGGTTTTAACTTGGTAAACTATAGACACTCATCAGGAGTTTACCATGAGCAAGAAACAGAAGACTTACACCGCAGAATTTAAAGTTGAAGCAATAAAATTGATTGAAGCCAATCAAGGCAATGTATCGGAAACAGCCAGACAACTTGGCATTTCAATGCAAACTCTTTCAAATTGGAATAATAAAGCAAAGACTGGCACCTTAGCAGGCACTAAACAATATTCACCTGATCTAAATGCCTTACTCGAAGAAAATAAAAAGCTCAAACAACAGCTCAAAACAGCTGAAATGGAACGTGAATTTCTAAAAAAGGCAGCAGCGTACTTTGCGAAAGAAAGTCAGTAAGGTACGCCTATATGAAACAGCAAAGATATTTATTCCCGATTAGCTTTATGGCTAGATTACTTCACGTTTCAGTGTCACGATTTTATGATTGGCTAAAACGAGGCATGAATAAAAGATTGGTTCAGCGAAATCAACAGACAATTTTGGTCAAAATAGCTCATGAGGAAACTAAACAAAGCTATGGCTATATTCGATTAACTAAGCATTTACAAGCGCAAGGTATCAAAATCAGTACGTATGCTGTACGTCAAATAAAAAAGCTCAACCAGCTGTATTGTAAGCGTCATAAGCGTTTCAAAAGAACTACGAAGAGTGATCATAATCGAGCGATCTACGCAAATTTACTAGAGCAACAGTTTTCAATGACTAAGCCCAATCTTGCATGGTCAAGCGATATTACATACATTTGGACTGCTGAAGGTTGGTTATACTTGGCAGCAGTAAAAGACCTGTACACGAAACAAGTGGTTGGCTATAGCTTAAATGAGCGTATGACCGCACAACTTGTTTGCAATGCACTGACTATGGCGATTCGTAATCAAAAACCAACGAAAGGCTTAATTATTCATTCGGACAGAGGCAGCCAATATTGCAGCCATGAATATCGAAAGATACTGGAAAAATGTGATTTTCAAGGTTCAATGAGCAAACGTGGGGACTGTTACGATAATGCACCGATTGAAAGTTTCTGGGGCATACTCAAGAATGAATTAGTGCATCATTGCAACTATAAAACCAGAGATGAAGCTAAAGCAGATATTACAAAATACATTGTGTTATTTTATAATCAGCGAAGAATTCAAAAGAGTTTGGATTTTAAAACGCCAAATCAAATAGCAGAGAACTTTTATCGGTTAGCTGCCTAGCATATCCCAAGTGAAAGTCTCCTGCTAATTCAGCACATATCACTATTGTGTATCAAATAACGATAAAATTAGTAATGGAAGTCCCCTCTCCCTGTGGGAGAGGGCTAGGGTGAGGGTAATTTTTGAAAAATTAGAGTGTATCAATTCGCTTTATTTTGCTAACTGGTCTTTAAGTTAAATGGATATGAAATTGTTGAATGCTGTACGGAAAAACATCATCAATCGAATATTTCTAAATCACCTTTCATTATGAGCAAAATAAACTCTTCAAAACTATTACAAACTTTATTATGCGTATTACAGATTTCATAAATGCCGAATTCATTGCCATGTTCATCTATTTTTACTGCATATGCAGTCATCCAGAGTAAGAATTCTGAAAAGACAAAACAATTTGCATGAGGAAAGTCTTCAGTCCCTTTTAAATCTTTTACAGGTCTAAATTCAGCTAAAGAAAAGAAAGAATAGCCCTCATCACCAAAATTGGCTTCACCTGTACCATTGAAGAAAATAAAATATTCTTTAAAAATTTGTGGAAGTTTAACTCCGTATTTTTGTTCAAATTTTAACGTTTCTAACAATGTAGTCGGTTGATTGATACATAAGTTTTGATTGATGAAATGTTGTTTTAATTTTTGAATAACCATAAATATTTTACAAAAAAAAGAAGGAAGCTTAATTAAGCTTCCTTCTTTAGAGGCAAAATTGCAAGCTTCGCTTAAAGCGCAGCAATCTGCTCCATATTGGCTTTAATCTTGGCTAACTGATCCACAAACTCAGCAAGTTTAACTTTTTCACCTTCAACAACAGCAGCAGGTGCTTTAGCCACAAAGCCTTCATTTGCAAGTTTTGAGGCAATTTGGTCATGCTGTTTTTGAACTTTGTCTAAGTCTTTTTGCAAACGAGCAAGTTCTGCTTTCGGATCAATCAAACCTTTCATTGGTACAAATACAGACACATGACCCACAACAGAAGATGAAGACAACGGTGGTTGCTCAGCATCGGTTAAGAAGGTAATGCTTTCAACTTTAGCCAAAGCTTTAAACAATGGTTCAATACGTGCAATCTGTGCTTTTTCAGCATCAGTCGCGTTTTGAAGCAATACAGGTAATAAACGTGCATTACCTAAGCCCATTTCGCCACGAATATTACGTACAGCGCCAATCAGGCCTTGTAGCCCAAGCATATCTGCTTCAGCCTGTTCATTGATACGTTCAGGATTTGGAACAGGGTATGGCGCAAGCATGATGGTTTCACCACTGATACCAATCATTGGTGCAAGGGTTTGCCAAATTTCTTCAGTTAAGAATGGCATGATTGGATGTGCAAGACGTAAAGACGCTTCCATTACAGAAAGAAGGACACGACGAACTTCAGCTTTACGCTCAGTTGATACGTTTTCATCATTTAGTACTGGTTTGGTCAGTTCTACATACCAGTCACAGTATTCATTCCAGATGAACTCATAAATCGCTTGAGCAGCCAAATCTAAACGGTAGGTTGCAAACGCTTGTTGAACGGCAGCTTCCGCTTTTTGTAAACGGCTGACAATCCACTGTTCAGGAAGTTCCCAAAGATCTTGACGGATTTCCTGACCAATTGGCTGTTGTTCACAGTTCATCATCACGAAACGGGTTGCGTTCCAGATTTTGTTGGCAAAATTACGATAGCCTTCAACACGTTTCATATCGAACTTAATGTCACGGCCTGTATTGGCAAGTGCACAGAAAGTAAAACGAACCGCATCTGTACCGTAAGCTTGAATACCTTCAGGGAATTCTTTACGTGTAGATTTCTCAATTTTTGGTGCATCTTTAGGATTCATTAACCCCGTCGTACGTTTTTGTACTAAGGTTTCAAGATCTACACCATCAATTAAATCTAATGGGTCAAGTACATTGCCTTTAGATTTAGACATTTTTTGACCTTCACCGTCACGAACCAAACCATGTACATACACGGTTTTAAATGGAACTTGCGGTGTGCCATCTTCATTTTTCATGAAGTGCATGGTCATCATGATCATTCGGGCAACCCAGAAGAAAATGATGTCAAAACCTGTTACCAATACATCCGTTGGGTGGAATGTATTTAAGAAATAGTTTTCTTTATCTTTTGCTTCATCACCGGTCCAACCCAGTGTAGAGAATGTCCAAAGACCTGAAGAGAACCATGTATCTAGTACATCTTCATCTTGGTTTAATTCAATATCAGCAGCGATATTGTTTTTCGCACGAACTTCTTCTTCAGAACGACCAACGTAGATATTGCCTTCGGCATCGTACCAAGCAGGGATACGGTGCCCCCACCACAATTGACGAGAAATACACCAGTCTTGAATGTTGTTCATCCAAGCCATATACATATTGCTGTATTGTTCAGGCACAAACTTAATATCGCCGTCTTTTACTGCTTTGATTGCAGGCTCTGCAAGAGGCGCAATTTTAACATACCATTGGTCGGTCAATAATGGTTCAATGATCACACCTGAACGGTCACCACGTGGTGGTTTCAGCGTATAGGGTTGAATTTGGTCTAACCAACCTTCAGCTTCAGCTTGTGCAACCAATTTTTTACGTGCAGCAAAACGCTCTAAACCGATATAGTCAGCTGGTGCAGGGATAGTTTTAGAAATCGCTTCGCCAGCTTTTGCGATAAACTCAAAATCAGCTAAAACTTCGGCATTTTTGTTGAAAATGTTGATGATTGCGAGTTCACAACGCTTGCCTACTTCATAGTCATTGAAGTCATGTGCAGGGGTGATTTTTACACAGCCGGTACCGAATTCTTTATCAACATATTCATCTTTAACAATTGCAACTGCACGACCCGTAATAGGTAGGATAATATTTTTACCAACAAGGTGTGCATAACGTTCGTCATCTGGAGCAACTGCAACAGCAGTATCCCCCAGTAATGTTTCTGGACGGGTGGTTGCAACCACTAAATAATCGTGGCCGTCTTGAGTACGTAGTGATTTATCCTCAAAGAAGTATTTGAAGTGCCACAATGAACCTTGTTCTTCTTTATCTGATTCAACTTCTAGGTCAGAAAGTGCAGTTTGTAGTTTAGGGTCCCAGTTTACCAAGCGTTTGCCACGGTAAATCAAACCTTGTTCATGCAGTTTTACAAATACTTCTTTAACCGCATTTGAAAGGCCATCATCCATGGTGAAACGTTCACGTGACCAATCTACAGATGAGCCAAGGCGACGAATTTGACGGGTAATTGTACCGCCAGATTGTTCTTTCCATTCCCAAATTTTATCGATGAATTTTTCACGACCTAAGTCATGACGACTAATGTCTTGAGCTGCCAATTGACGCTCAACCACCATTTGCGTTGCAATACCCGCATGGTCAGTACCCGGTTGCCATAAAGTATTTTTACCAGACATACGGTTGTAACGTGTCAAGGCATCCATAATGGCATTGTTAAAACCATGACCCATGTGCAAGCTACCCGTGACGTTCGGTGGCGGAATCATGATACAGAATGAATCGCCTTTACGAGACGGTTGGAAATAACCTTTCTCTTCCCAAGTCTTGTACCATTTTTTCTCGATCTCGGTAGGATCGTAGGTTGTAGCAATATTTTGCGCTGAATCAGTCATAGTAAAAACAGATCAAAAGTAAGTAAAAAATTGCATTCATTGTAGCAAATATTCATTAGGAATGTTGATTCCTGTTATGGCATATTTACCTTGAATTAAATGCAGCAATCAAAACATGAAAATACATGATGCATTTGTTGTTGTTATTAATCTTAAATATGACAAATGTTGGATATTGTGGGGTTTTAACTGAGTCATATTTACAAATGCGTGTTTTAGATATTTGATTTATTGAGAGTATTTGTGATTGATATTCAACAAATAGCAGCAGTTAAAGACAATGCAAGATATTTCAAGTTTTGCTAAGATCAAAATTGAATAGGACAAAACAACAAAAGGACAGATAACAATGCAGTATAAAATCGATTTATTGATTAAACAGCAGACGTACCAAGAGTTAAAAAGCATTACCCAAAGTTTAAATCATGGCGAAAAAAGTGATCTGGCAAAACAATTAGGTAATGTCTTTACGGAAATGTCATGCCAAGTGCTAGATCAAGTCTTTGGTGCTTTGCTTGAAGAGCAACGGAATAACTCTGCGCTAGATGCGAATGGTCAGAAGAAACTCAAAGAAGCAGAACAAATTTTTACGCAGATTGAAGGGGCTTTTAAAAAATATATGCCGTGGTCGATTTCGTTGTTTAGTAATGATCGTTTAAAACCTGTGGCAAATCATATTCTTAAAAAGTTTGAAGATTCTGATGCAAGCCAAGTGGTGATGTACTACCAATTAGACAGTCATCTAGGTAAAGAGGCGACCAGTAATATTCAAAAGGTCATTCAAGGGGATACCAGTGCTTTGCCTGTGACACTAAAAAATTTGGTTAAAATTATTGACCTCGGTGTATCAGAGTTTATTCGGGATCCTAAGACTTTGTTAAAATTTAACTTTGTGGTTGATAAAACCTTAAATGGTGTGATCAATATGATCACCAGTACAGGCTATAAGCGCTTAGAAAAAGTTGGCGATGAATACAATCCTCGCAATGTAGAAAAAGCGCAACATTATGCAGCGCACTTTAAAAAGTTTTTAGTTGAGGCTTAATCTCTAAAAAGGGAGGTTTGATTGATTTGGTGCGCCACGTGGTCTAATATTTATTCACCATATTCAAGAGCATAATAAAATGGAAAGCTTAGAAGGAAAGGTGGTTTGGATTACAGGCGCATCTTCAGGGATCGGTAAAGCCTTGGCTGCTGAATGTGCTTTGCAAGGTGCACAAGTGGTTTTAAGCGCAAGACGTTTAGAAGAACTTGAAAAAGTTCGTATAAGTCTGCTTAACCCAGATCATCATATTTCCGTGGCAATGGATATTACTGATGAAGCGCAAGTACGCCATGCCTATGAACAAGTCTTAGAGGAAAAAGGGCGTATTGATTGGTTGATCAACAATGCGGGCTTAAGCCAAAGGGCGTTGATTGCAGATACCAGTATGCAAACTGAACGTGCAATTATGGAAATTGATTACTTTTCTCAAGTGTTTTTGACCAAATTGGATTTACCAACCTTTTTAGCTCAAAAATCTGGGCGAATTGCATATATTTCTAGCGTTGCAGGCTTATTGGGGACGCAATATCGTGCATCTTACTCTGCAGCAAAAGCAGCGATTCATATGTGGGCAAACAGTTTACGCGCAGAAGTGACACAAGATGGTGTTAATGTTTCTGTTATTTTCCCTGGTTTTGTGAAAACCAACGTATCTTTCAATGCTTTAAATGGTGCTGGGAAAGCACAAGCCCATCAGGATGAAGCCATTGAAAATGGTTTAGAAGCCGATGATTTTGCGCAGAAAACGGTTTCTGCTTTATTAAAAGGTCAAGAATATATTGTCGTGGGTGGGCGTAAAGAAAAATTGGGTGTGTTGGTTTCTCGCCTATCACCATCGACACTTTATAAAATGATTCGCAAGATGAAAGTAAAGTGATTAAAAATTAACAACTTTTGTATGTATTGATAAGGCGTTTATATATTGTATAAGCGCTTTTTCTTAATATATTCCGTCTCTATCTATAAGTACAAAAAACCATGTTAAACCTCATGAAAATAATTGTTAAAATCATCAGTCTACAATTTATATTGATCAGTGCAGTTTATGCAAATATTTGTGATGATACTCAAGTTGTTGCGCAAATATTAAAGCAGGCTAAAATTGTAAAGCTTGAACAGTCTTTAATCGACTGTAAACTCGATCCGGTCGATAATTCAAATATGATCATGGCTTATGCGCAATGGATTGCTGTAAAAGGAAATGCAGAAGAAAGGGATTATGCTTTATACTTATTTAAGTTTAATCCAAAAAATTTAAAGGTGATTTATCACTATGCTGTTGCAGAACGCATGGTTTCGGACGCAATTAGCTTAAATTCTATTGAGCTGGATACTGCGAATTATAAAGTCACTGATTCAAATCGAGCTTTGGGTCTAAGATTAAACTACTCAGGTCACTCACAACCCTTTCCTTTTTCTATGCAAGTTTTAAACTTATATGACCTTAAAAATAAACAACAAATTCTGGACAGCTTGATTGTGACACGTAATCGGGCAGAAATAGATATGCAGTGTAATGCAGATATTGAAGAACGCGCTTCAACCTTAGTGATGCAGTCAACCCAAACCAAGAAATATACGGATATTTTGGTCAATAGCAAAATTAAACGCTACCAGACGCAAGTGATAAACGAGGATTGCCAAGAAGTTAATCATCAATTATCGCAACAACGGTTTGTCTTAAAATTTGATGGGAAAAAATATCAATTTGCTAAAAGTTTTAAAGATGAATATCAGTACTGATAGACAATACTGTCAATAATATCAATAAGACTAAGTCATTGCAGCGTAAAGCTGACGATGAAACATTCATCTTCTGGTTAGTGAGCTAAAAGATGAATGCTTTTAAAATAACAGGGTATTTAATGGCTATAAATGAAATATTTAATGTGTTTTATTGAAGTAGTTTAATAATAATTCAGCATTTTTGCCTCTTAATTGCCATGACATACAGCGCACTCCACCACCCATATGGCACACCTGTGCAGAGTGAATTGGAATGACAGTTCGTTTGGTTAGATGACGAATTTGCTGTAATGCCAGTGCATCTTGTTTAATACCAAATTGCGGAAAATAAATACGCTCAGGCGTAACCAGCATATTGGTATATAAACCACAAGCTGAACCAAATTTCTCATCATAAATTTCACTACCATCATAAGGTGTGGTGATTTCATGAATTTTGATATCTGGAATACCGCGTTTTAAATCAATTTTTAACTGTTTGGCGTAGTCGGGGTCTTCAGGATAGGTGTTAATCACTAACGTATTCTGATCTATAAAGCTTACGACACCATCCGCATGTTCTAAACCACCTTGTTCATCTGCTTCAATAAATGCAATATGTTTAGCACCTGTCAAACGGATCAGCTGTGCTCTAGCTTGGGTTTCGGTTAAATGATTGTCAGCTAAGAACTTGGTGCTTAACACAACATTGCCATAACCATCTTCAACCCAATTACCGCCATCATTGAGCAGTTGAGTCTGGGTAAATTTTAAACCAGCTTTTTGACTATAGGCTTTAAAGTCTGCTTGAACATCATCAGAAATGGCTTGAGCTTTTTTGGTTCCACCTTGTCCTGCTGCGGTATACCGAAAAAGAATAGGCTGATTTGGATTGGCACTGCTAAAATCACGCATCCAAATATCTTGCATAGGCGCGATGGTGACATGTTGTTTACCCAGTGCTTTGACATAATCAGGGTAAAGTTGTTGATCGGTTAAGATCATCACATTGTCACCATTTTGGATAATTTTCTTTGCATAATCGACATGAAAATCAAAAATATCATCGATTTTTTCTGCATAGTATTTATCCTGACTTTGTGGTGAAGCCAATACAATCAATTCTGCATTTATTGTGAATGGAAGCATAGACAGTAATCCAATACTTATTTTAAGTGCTAAAGCTTTCATGATATCTAACCTGTTTATGAAGTTAAGATTCTTTCATTTTTGTTATGGTCAAGGTATTTCATGATTTTTACATCACCAGAATACAAAATCAAACCGTCCAACAAAGATCGTGTATTCTAATGAAAAAATCATGATGATTATTTAAAAAGAGGAGGGAGATTAAGTTGCTGTTCCATAGGCAAAGACTTCAACCATTCCACCTTGCATACCGAGTTCTGTGGTACTTAAACGTAAGCCCATAATATGCGTAGCTCCAATATTTTCAGCTTCCTGTTTTAATCTAACAATTGCCTCTCGACGTGCGCGATCGACGACACTCTCATAGGTGGTTAAACGACCACCAAAGAAGTTCTGAATTTGCGCAATAATATATTTAAAATAATCATGCGAAATCACCACATTACTACTGATAAGTTGCCCTTGCTTTTCAGAGACTTGGAACTTATTGGTATCAATCCGAATATGGGCAAGCCGTTGTTCATTGTCTGCCAATTCTTTTAAATGCTTTTGTTCAATAAAACGTCCAAAACCCCAACCAATAAAAAACAGAACCAGTGTGAGCCCAATTTTAAAAATTAAACCATCCATCTGTTTCGCCTATTTTGAAAATGGGTCAGGAAGTTGAGTTGTGGTCGGTTCAACAATGACCGCAGTACCATAGACAAAAAGTTCTGATGCACCTTGTGCAATATTAGAGGTGGAAAAACGGATTCCAACAATTGCATTGGCACCTAAACCATGTGCTTTTTCAATCATACGATTCATGGCTTCTTGGCGCGATTCTTCTAATAACTCGGTATAGCCTTTGAGTTCACCACCGACAATATTTTTTAGACCAGCCATAAAGTCACGTCCAACATGTTTACTACGGACGGTACTTCCATAAACGACATCAAGCTGTTGCTTTATGACATGTGCTGGAACAGTTTCTAAATTACTGAGTTTCATTTTAAATATTCATTGATGATGTCTTGCTTCAAACATAGGAAATTATCTATCAAAAAGCAATAAAAAAAGCCCACCGAAGTGAGCTTTGATCATCAAACTGAGATTAACTGACTTTTTTATCTTTTGAATGATATTTCAATTCAGATGAAGAGGCCGGTTGTGCAATTTGATCCGCAGTGTTGGCTTTTAGACCACCACCAAGGGTTTTATAAACTTCTACCTGATTGTTTAAGTTCGCTTGCTCT
Organism: Acinetobacter sp. NyZ410; assembly: GCF_022828975.1. Classification (NCBI taxonomy): domain Bacteria; kingdom Pseudomonadati; phylum Pseudomonadota; class Gammaproteobacteria; order Moraxellales; family Moraxellaceae; genus Acinetobacter; species Acinetobacter sp. NyZ410. The sequence goes on from NZ_CP094620.1 coordinate 1,087,828, forward strand.
AATAGCAATAAACCTTGTTCAGCAGAGTAAGACGTACGTTGAGCATCTAAAACAGTTAAGTAACTATCAATACCAGCACGGAAGCGGGCATTTGAAAGTTTATAGGTTGTATTGGTTGCATCAACTAAACGTTTTTGAGCAGAAAGACGATCACCAATATTTTGGCGAGTCGCTAATGCATCATTGACTTCACGGAAAGCAGATTGAATTGATTTTTCATAGTCAGATAACGCAATTTGTTGATCTGTTTCTGAAATCTTAATGTTCGCTTTACGTGTGCCCCAATCCCATAACGGAATATCAAGACTAGGACCTAAAGACCAAACGAAAGCACCTGATTTAAATAAATCACTTAAATCAGTAGATGCATAACCTGCAGTACCCGTCAAACTGATGGTTGGGAATAAGCGTGCTTTCGCAGCACCGATATTCGCACCAGCAGCAGAAAGTTGGTATTCAGCCGCTTTGACGTCTGGACGGTTGTTCAGCAAGTCACTTGGTAAACCTGATGCGAACGCAGCATTTGAAGTAATACGCGTTACACGTTGTGTTGGCAATAAGTTGTCTGGAACTGATTGTCCAACAAGTAGATTTAGCAAGTTCTGAGCTTGTGCAATTTGAGTCTTATAATTGGCAACATCATTACGTGCAGTTTCAACAGAAATCTGAGCCTGACGAACAGGCACTTCACTGTCAATACCGACATCAAAACGTTTTTTGTTGAGGTTATAAGAGTCAAGCTGCGCTTTTAATGTTTGGTCAGCAAGCTTAAGTTGTGCACTGGCAAAAGAGTAATTTAGCCAAGCTTGCGCAACTTGACTAATTAAGCTGATTTGCGTTGCATCACGCGCACTTGCAGTCGATAAATAAGTATCAAGCGCATTGTCTTTTAAACTTTTTACTCGACCCCAGAAGTCTAACTCATAAGCAGTTACACCAAGGCCAACATTATAACGTGTTTGAGCACCTACACCTTGATCCTGACGTAATAGACCACCACTTGCACCAATCGTTGGTAGCTGATTGTTTTCAGTGATTTGATAGGCTTGTTGAGCACGTTGAATGTTCAATGTTGCTGTACGTAAATCACGGTTATTGGCTAAAGCAAGATCAAGTACTTGAAGTAAGCGTTGATCTGCAAAAAACTCTTTATAACCTTGTTCAGCAATAGATGTACCACCGTTATTTTGAATATAACCAGTTGGTATGTTCGCCTGAGCTACGGGTTCTGGGCCACGCATGCTTTGACACGCTGTCAAAGCAAGCGCAAGTGCAGATACCGCAATGCTACGACCTGAAATAGACCATACTTTTTGCATCACGATTTATGCTCCTGAATATTTTGATTTTTAGGTTTGTACTTAAAGATACTACGAATCCATACGAAGAACACAGGAATAAAGAAGATACCTAAAAGTGTTGAGCTAATTACACCACCCAATACACCATAACCGACTGAGTGTTGGCTACCAGCACCCGCACCGCTTGATAAAGCAAGTGGCAATACACCGAAACCGAACGCTAAGGTTGTCATGATAATTGGACGTAAACGCATTTTTGCAGCATGCAATGTCGCTTCAAACAATTCTTCGCCTTGTTCTTGCAACTCTTTTGCAAACTCTACAATCAAAATCGCATTTTTTGCAGACAAACCGATGACTGCAACGATCGCGACTTGGAAGTAGATGTTAAATGATAAGTTAGGATCACCTTTGATGACCATGCCCAACCAAGTTAACGTAAATGCACCAATAACACCTAATGGTACGACCAGCAATACTGAAACTGGAATTGACCAACTTTCATATAAAGCTGAAAGGCAAAGGAACACGATAAGCAATGAAAGAATTAAAAGCGGAACAGTTTGACTGCCAGATTCACGTTCTTCTAAAGACAGACCCGTCCATTCATAGTCGAAACCTGTTAAGCCCATAGACGGTAACTTACCAATAATTTCTTCCATAGCAAGCATCGCATCTCCCGAACTTACGCCCGGTGCTGGTGTACCTTGAATGTTTGCAGAAGCTACACCGTTATAACGCTCGAGACGAGGTGAACCATAAGTCCATTGGCCTGTTGCAAATGCAGAGAATGGAACCATAGTGCCGCTATTATTACGTACATACCATTTGTTTAAGTCTTCAGGCATCATGCGAGCGCTTGATTCGCCTTGAACATAAACTTTTTTCACACGACCACGGTCAACGAAGTCATTGATATAAGAACCACCCCAAGCCATGCTCATGGTCGAATTAATATCTGCAATACTAACCCCCATTGCACCAGCTTGCGCTTGGTCAACGTTGATTTGATATTGAGGGGTATCTTCTTGTCCATTTGGGCGAACACCAGCAAGACGTTTGTCTTGAGAAGCCATACCTAAAACAGCATTACGTGCAGCAACCAATTTCTCGTGGCCTTGACCACTTGCATCTTTTAATTGGATGTCAAAACCTGATGAAACACCTAATTCTGGCATTGCTGGTAATTGCAATGGCATGATGTAAGATGCATCTTTGACAATCATATTCAGTGCCATACCACGTTGGATAATGGCGCCAATTTGTGATTCAGGTGTGGTACGTTCACTCCAGTCTTTCAACTTCATAAATGCTAAACCAGCATTTTGCCCAACCCCAGTAAACGAGAAACCAGAAACTGTAAAAATCGTATCTACGTTTGCTTTTTCCTTGTTTAAGAAGTAATCGGTCATGGTCGTGATGACTTTATCTGTCCGTTCAAGGCTGGCACTTGGTGGTAACTGAACCAATGTCATAACCATCCCTTGGTCTTCTTCTGGTAGGAAAGAAGAGGGGAGCATTTTATACAGTCCGACTAAGGCAACAATTACCGCAACGTAGATCACACCAGAGAAGATCTTATGATGGGTCATACGATTGACACCACCTTGGTATTTCTCAGCTACTTTATCAAAGCTACGGTTAAACCAACGGAAGAAACGCGCAAAAATATTATTGCTTGGTTCTTGATTTGGATCATGCTGTTTTAACAATGTCGCACAAAGCGCAGGGGTAAAAGTTAAAGCAACGATTAATGATAAAACCATTGCAGTAACGAGCGTGATCGAGAACTGACGGTAAATTACCCCTGTAGTACCACCGAAGAATGCCATTGGCACAAATACGGCAGTCAATACGCTGGTAATACCTACCAAAGCACCTGAAATTTGTTTCATCGACTTTTCAGTGGCTTCAACTGGACCCGTATGCTCTTCTTGCATCACCCGTTCGACGTTCTCAACCACAACGATGGCATCATCGACCAATAGACCAATTGCCAGTACCATGGCGAACATGGTTAAGGTATTGATTGAGAAGCCGAAAATATTAATAACTGCAAATGTCCCCAGTACAACCACAGGAACTGCCATTGTTGGGATAATCGTTGCGCGCCAGTTCTGTAAGAACAAGAACATCACAAAGAATACAAGAACGATTGCTTCAATTAACGTGTGTACCACACTTTCAATTGAAAGTTTGATAAATGGTGTGGTGTCATAAGCAAGCTTATCTTTCAGACCATCTGGGTAGTTTTTACGGAGTTCACTGAGGCGTTTTTCTACAGCAGCGGCTGTATCAAGTGCATTTGCACCTGTTGCTAATTTAATCGCTACACCGCCAGCAGGCTTACCATTAAATTTAGAATCAAATTGGTAGTTATCTGAGCCGAGTTCTACACGTGCAACATCACTTAAACGAACCTGAGCACCCGAAGCGGTATTTTTCAGGAAAATATTTTTAAACTGTTCAGGTGTCGTCAACATGCTTTGTGCATTGACAGTCGCATTGAGGACTTGACCTTGTACCGCTGGAGCACCACCCAATTGACCTACAGCCACTTGTGAGTTTTGCGCACGAATGGCAGCAGCAATGTCACTTGGTGTAACTTGCAAACTGGTCATTTTAGCTGGGTCTAGCCAGATACGCATTGCATATTGACCACCAAAGACTTGAATTTCACCTACGCCTGCAACACGACTCAGTGGTTCAGAAATATTTGAGTTTACATAGTCTTTAATGTCAGCCCCAGACAGGCTGCCATCTGGCGAATAAAATGCAAGTACTTGCATAAAACTCGCGCCAGATTTGGTCACTTTTATCCCTTGACGTTGTACATCTTCAGGTAACAGTGCAGTCGCTGATTGTAATTTGTTCTGTACTTGAACCTGTGCAATGTCTGGATCAATACCTTGTTCAAAATTCAGGTTGATTGATGCTTGACCATTACCCGCACTGTTCGATGAGATATAACGTAAACCATCTAGACCATTCATTTGTTGTTCAATGATCTGAGTTACCGTGTTCTCAACAGTTTGTGCAGAAGCGCCAGGATAAGTTGCAGAAATTGTCACCACAGGCGGAGCAATTGTTGGATACTGAGCAACAGGCATTTTTGTCAGCGTCAGAATACCCGCCAACATAATTACCAGTGCAATCACCCACGCAAAAATGGGGCGATGAATAAAAAATTGAGCCATATTCGTCTACCCCTTATGCATTTGAAGTAGCTTTTTGTTCACTAGATTTATTTTGTTGAACAGGTTGTGCTGCTGTACCTGGTTTAGCACCTGCTTGTGGTGCAGCCGCTTGAGGCTGATACGGTTTAGCAACCACAGCTTGTTCTGGTTTTACTTTGGCAATACCATCAACAATCACTTTATCGCCAGTATTTAGGCCTTGAGTGACAATCCAATCTTTACCTTGAACACCTACAGTTGTTACAGGACGGCTTTCGACTACACCTTTAGCATTTACAATCATCGCGATTGCTTGGCCAGTTGGGGTCCGTGTAATTGCTGCTTGCGGAACTAAGTAAGCATTTGGAATTACGCCTTGTACGATCTGCGCATTGGCAAACATACCTGGCAATAATAAATGATTAGGATTTGAGAAGACTGCACGTAAAGTTACAGAACCTGTGCTTGGGTCTACACTTGCATCAGAAAATGCAAGGTTTCCTTCCACACTGTAGAAGCTACCATCTTCAAGTTTTAAACGAACTTTGGTGTTATTGCTACGATCAATACTACCTTGACTTAACTGTTGACGTAGACGTAATAACTCAGCACTTGATTGGCTGATGTCTACATAAATTGGGTCAAGTTGCTGAATTGTAACCAAAGCATTGGCTTGGTTTGCAGTCACCAAAGCACCGGCAGTAACTGAAGAACGACCAGATTGACCTGAAATAGGTGAACGAACAGTCGAATAACCTAGGTCAATTTGTGCATTTTTAACAGAAGCATTTGACGCTGCAATATCTGCTTCAGCAAGTTTGATTTGTGCAAGCAAATCATCAAATTCTTGCTTAGAAACAGCATTGATGCCGACAAGTTGACGATAACGATTTGCTTTAACCTGCAAGGCATTTAAGTTTGCTTGCTGACGTACTAAAGCTGCTTTTGCACTGTCTAAGTTTGCACGATTGATGCTCGAGTCAATCTCATAAAGAGGTTGGCCTTCACGAACAAAACTACCTTCCGTAAACAAACGTTTTAAAATCACACCATTTGTTTGTGGGCGAACATCAGAGATTTGATACGCTGAAGTACGACCCGAAAGTTCAACAGTTTGTTCTACGCTTTGTGGCTGAGCAACAATGACACCAACTTCAGTCGGCGGCATTTTTTGGGCAGCACCACCAGCTTGTTGTGCTGATTTAGGATCTTTGCTGCAGCCTACAAGTGCAATACTTGTTGCGAGAGCACAAGCAGTAAGGGCAGGAGCCCAAAGCTTTGCCGACATCATTATTCCACCTCGTTTAGATTCTTATCTAAAAATAATTTGTTCTGTCTTAACGTTTCTCGTGACAGTATGAGCCATAAAATTGCAGCCCATATGACACCTATACTCCATCCAGTGAGTACATCAGTTGGGAAATGTGCCCCTAGATAAATTCTAGAGCCCCCCATGCTTAGAAACCATAAAAAGCCCCCCAAGCTAATCCATTTAACTTGGCGATGCTTTTGAAATATAAACATAATCGAACAGCATACAATCGCTGCATAAATACTGTGAGCACTAGGAAATGAAGCACCATAGGTTTGCACCATTTGGTAGATTTCATCGGGTCTAGGGCGATTGACCAGATATTTGAGTATCCAACCAATTGCCGCAGCACCGAGCAGTCCAATACTGATCATCAGCACATTTGCATATTGTTTTAGGCGTATGAAATATAAATTACATAGCCCTGCAATCACGATCATTGACGGTAAGCCGCCCAGATAGGATAGGGTGAGTGCTAGACCATTTAAGACCTCTAAACGGTGTGAACTCATCCATACAACGCTTGAAAAATCAAACTGTTGTACCTGGTTAATGTTTAAACCAACATTCCCAATAAGTAAACCTATACAGCCAATAAGGAGCAATACGTAAGGCATAAGTTAACCTAGAGTATATAATTGCGTACGTTAAGTTTATTTAATCAACCGAAGTGTACTAGCCAGTACACTTTTTTTCAAGTGAGTAAATTTAGGTAATTTATACTAATTTCTTTTTGTGAAATATTTAACAATTTGCACAAAAAATAACAAAAATCCTAGTGATTTAGTTTGCTTTGTGAGTTTGCCTCATCTTCAAGTTGTAAGGGTTGTTTTGGCGGCCAGAAGAAATCTAGAGGACGGGTAGAAAAATGGGTAAATATAAGTTTTGCCAATGGTTTCCATTGTGAAAAACGAACTTGTCTGGCTCTGAGTGCCACAATAATGGTAAGCGTGAAGCTGACAAATAAGTTGGTCAAACCAATACACAACACGCCAAGGAAAGACACAATGATGAGGCCAATATCAGGTGAACCATTGATGGTCATTAAGCCTTGAATAAAGTTGGCAGCAGCAAACGCAATATGGCGAATATCTAAAGGTAAACCTAAAATAAAACCAATGGTTCCCATACTTCCAAGCATGATCCCAAAGATAAAATTACCCGCTAAAGCGCCTAAGTTTCGCTCGATATAGTCTGCAAACTTGTCCAGTCGAGCCTGTCCCATCATTTTTTTCAATTTTATGTGAGCTTTTAAGCGAGGCCCGACTTTTCGATAGACTGACATATTGTCAAAATATCCAGCGATTAATCCCGATAAAAATAAACAAACACCTGCAATTGCTGCATGTGGAATTGCCAATGAGGTAAATGGATTTAGGCTGGCAAGTAAGGTTGTGGCTTTAGCATGCGTCAAAAGTGGTTCATGCATTGACAGTTGCCATAGATAGGTAATTAAGGCGGCAGTTGGAATCGCAATCGAAATATTTCCCAGAATTGCAATAAACTGAGTCCGAATAATATTAATAATCAATCCGGCAAGTTCAGCAATTTGTGCCGTTTTTGAACCTTTTTGGTGCTGAACTGTTGATGCAAGTGCGGCCGCCGTCATCGCAGGCTGTTTGGTTGCTACAGTAAAGTGCAAAACATGGATCAAGATAAAACCCAATGAGTAATTCATACTGTAGAGAAAGGCATGCAAAAATGGCGCAAGGACTAAACGTGCAGTCAGTATTTTCAGGGTTGCCATGGTTGCAATAATCGCACCTGCACCTGCAGCTGCTTTATACATACCAAAGAAACCTTTCTTATCGGTACTTACATAATGTTCGCCTGTCTTACTGGCATTTTCAGTGACTTGTAGTGCGATTAACTCACTGTTGGTTTTAAGCAAATCACGCACACTGGTTTCACTATAGTGTGCATTGACTAAGTCAGTGAGCAATTCACCGCAGAGCTGATAACGAATCTGATCATCTTCGACCAGAAGATTGAGTAAGAGTTCGATTCGATCAATACATTGTTCTAGTAGTGAGAGTAAATAGGTCAGACTTAAGCTCACTCCAATCCGTTTGATTGCTCGACGGATTTTCTGTACCACATCACGACATTGTTCAATCATGACCAATGCTTGGTCTGCATCGGGAGGAATACCCACAGCAAACTCATCTTCATCGCGATGCTGCTTTTTATACGCTTCTATAAACTCAACAATTTCACGGTTTTGAACTAAAAAAGGCGATTCATATTCTTGAAGTTCGGGGTAGGCATTGATAAATTCAGGATATAAGCCAATACCGCTGATTCGATAGGAAAGCACAGTAATGGCTTTGACAATATCGCGTTTAATTCCCAATTTATCGTTTTTATAACGATGACCTTGATTGAGTAATCGGAACAATTGTTCCCATTTCTTTTCACTGATATTTTCCAGCCAATATTTATCACTACGTTGGTGAAACACTTTGCCAACCAAATCTTTGAGATCTGATTCGTCTGTCAATAAAGGTAGAAAATGTGCACCAATCCGTTGCCCAAGCTGATTCCAAAAGCCGTCTAAAGATAAAATCCCACTATCTGCATACAATCCTGCTTGTTTATAGTGATTGACCAGCTTGAGTAAATAACCTTGAAATGCGGAAGATGCATTGGGTGTAGTGAGCAGTGCTTGAATTAAAGCATCAAATTTATTTTGACTTTCTTCTAAATTGTGGCTGTCACTGGGTCTGATACGATTGATTAACTCAATTAATATATCAGGATTGGGAACAACTTTTATGCCGTCAAGTTGTTCCTGCATAAGGAGGAAAAGATCATTAAATTGTATATGCATAAGCCTTGTTAAATTTTATTGAATTCGATGTAAGGCAAGTTGCGCTAAATTATACAATGCCTGGCGATACTCAGATTCAGGCAAATGATTCAAAGCTTGAATCGCAGCTTGAGTTTCTTCTGTGGCACGGCGACTACAATAATCTAAAGCACCTGAGCTCTGAACAATTTCAATCACACGATTTAAATCACTTGTCCCACCAGTTGCGATACTTTTACGGATAATTTCGTGCTCTTCACCCTGAGTATTTGCTAAGGCAGAGATTAAAGGTAAAGTGGGTTTACCTTCCATTAAATCATCACCAATATTTTTACCTAATGTTTCAGCATCAGAGGTATAGTCTAAAATATCATCAATAATTTGAAAGGCATTGCCAAAATGACCTGCAAATAAACGTAATGGTTCACGATACTCAGGTTTTCCTGCAATGATGGCAGCACCTTCAGTTGCAAGTTCAAATAAACGAGAAGTTTTACCGTGAATAATATCTAAATAAGTTTGTTCAGTTGTTTCGGGTTGGTGCTGTGCTTGAAGCTGTAATACTTCACCTTCGGCAATTTCACAAGTGCCCGTCGAAAAGTCTTTGAGCAAGATCATATTGTCGAGATCAACCAGAAGATCAAAAGCTCGAGAAATCAGAAAATCACCCACCAACACCGCAGTTTGGTTGTTCCAAGTTGCGTTCGCAGTTGGACGACCACGACGTAAACCAGATTCATCTACAACATCATCATGTACCAATGTTGCGGTATGCAGCATTTCAATGATTGCTGCCAGTTTACGATAAGGGTCCATCTGTAGATCTGTTGCACCACATGCTTTTGCTGCAAGTAGGCACATGATTGGACGCATGCGTTTACCGCCAGCTTCAACAACATGTTTACTGACGGCCATCACTAAAGCAACTTTTGAGGTAATCCCTTCATTAATAAACTTGTCCATTGCAGCAAAGTCGGTTGCAACTGGAGCGAGAATATCTTGCTTAAAGTCGATGGTCATCGGGTGGGAGCCTCATGCAAATGCGTTATAAGTTGCTAGTGTAACAATTAACATGTCTGAATGTTGCTTTTGCAAGCAGACATCGTGCCTGAATCTTAATGATTTGTTCTTTCTTTGTCCAAAGATGAATAAAGCATTGAACATTCAATCGATCATTCTTTTGAGCTACATAGTAGCGGATTTGTTTTAAAAATCTATTTCAATTTTAGCTGTATCTTAAAAAAAAATTCATATTATCAAAGGGGAAATCTTAAAAAAACCATTATATGTAGATTATTTTCTATACAATGATAATATTTGCTGGAAATGACTTGTTGTTTAATTCATTATCACTTAAAATCTTTGCCCTTGAATAACCCCCAGTGGCGTTCGTCTTAAGATCGATATATTCCTTTATCGGCACGACGACACGGGTAAGTTGGAGTACATTATGTACGCAGTAATCCAAAGCGGTGGTAAACAGCACCGTGTTGTTGAGGGTGAAACCCTTAAAGTAGAATTGTTGAAAGCTGAAACTGGCGCGACTATTACATTTGATGATGTATTAATGGTTGTGAATGGCGAAAGCATTCAAATCGGTGCTCCAGTTGTAGCTGGCGCAAAAGTAACTGCAGAAGTGGTTGGTCACGGTCGTCATGACAAAATTCGTATTGTTAAAATGCGTCGTCGTAAGCACTACCGTAAACAACAAGGTCACCGTCAATGGTTTACCGAGTTGAAAATTACTACGATCGCAGGTTAATCACTAGGAGTATATAGACATGGCAACTAAAAAAGCCGGTGGTTCGACCAAAAACGGTCGTGATTCGAATCCTAAAATGTTAGGTGTTAAAATGTACGGTGGTCAAGCTGTGACTGCTGGTAACATTATCGTTCGTCAACGTGGTACAGAATTCCACGCTGGTACAAATGTTGGTATGGGTCGTGACCATACTTTATTTGCTACTGCTGACGGCGTAATCAAATTTGAAGTGAAAGGTCAATTTGGCCGTCGCTATGTATCTGTTGAAGCGTAAGCTTTAAGAGTGCAAAAAAGCCCGCTTTATTGCGGGTTTTTTTATCAGTTTTTTTTAGCATTAAAGAAAAAACCATCTTCATCATGATGAATAATTTTCAACATATTGCACCAATAACAATACAAAACTTCTTATTTTCTCAATTATTACTGACTCAATTTGGTTTAAGATAAGCAATCTAATAAATTACATTCTGTGCCAAATATTATTTGAATATTTTAATTGAGGTACAGACATAGAAAAGGTGAACATATGAATATGCTTCGTAAAACGATGGGTGCAGTGGCTATAAGTGCAGCGCTGTTTGCACCTGTAATGAGCACAACAGTTTTTGCAGCAACTGCTGCTTCGGAGCAACAAGCAACCGCAAATCTGGTTAAACAACTTAGTGGTGTAAAAAGCTTTACTGCAAATTTTGAGCAAACCACAAAAGCGACTCAAACAGGTAAAGTTGCACAGAAAAAGGGTTTAACCGCTCAGCATATGAATCAAACCTTTAAAGGTACAATGAAGGTTGAACGTCCTGGTAAATTCTATTGGGAAACCACTACACCCGCAAAACAGACTATTGTGACCGCAGGTCGTACAGTGTGGATTTACGATCCTGACTTACAGCAGGCTGTACGCCAAAGTTTAGATGAGCAGGTTGCCAATACACCAGCATTACTACTCAGTGGTAATACAGAACAAATTCAAAAGGCTTATCGTATTACTCAGCCAAATGCAGGTAAAACTTACTATACCTTGTATCCAAAACAAAAAGATGGTGCTTTCCAAAGTTTGACGATCAGTTTTGGGGCGAAAAATGCACCGACTTTAATGATCTTGCAAGATTCTTTGGGTCAAACAACCACTGTGCGTTTTAACAATGTACAGGTCAATGCCGCTATCCCTGCGTCTACCTTTAATTTTGTGCCGCCTAAAGGCACAGACATTATTGATCAATAAACGACTTTGATTGAATAGAAGAGCAACCGTAAGGTTGCTTTTTTATGCCGATTAAACAGAACACAGCAATAGACTCAGTCATGTTGATCAGGCGAAGGATGGATGTCTTTCAAGGAATACGGTAGCTTTCAATACAAGAGTATTCTATGCTCAAACAAGGGCTTGAATATAAAAACTGAGATGCTGTATGTATCGCAAAACACAATTGAAACTCAAACATTACCCAAAGATGACTGCGCAAAAGTCATTTTTGAATGTTTTGAGACAAAAGTTAATCAGCATGATTGGGCGATTTTTAAGACGTCATCGTCGTGATAAAGAAGTCAATCTTTATCACAAAAAGCTTTACCAGCCAGTTGAAGAAATTATCACAACCACCTTAAAAATATCAGGAATTATCCCACCACATTTAAATGGTTTATTGCTAAGAATTGGCTCAAATCCGATTAAGGTAGAAAAGCCTACATTATTTGAGTGGTATCTTGGTCATGGAATGATTCATGCGCTTAAATTACAAGCGGGTAAAGCAATCTGGTTTAAAAGCAGTATGCTGTCCACAGATACGGTGCAGCAATATAAACAACAACCAGCAATAGGCGGCTTTCGCCGTGGTGCACATGATGTTGTAAATACCAATATTTTTAAGCATGCGGGAAAGCTTTGGGCGGTGATTGAAGCTGGTGCGTTTCCGATCTGCTTAGATGATGAGTTAAATGCAGAACGTTATCAGTTGTTTAATAGTGATGCTGATTTACCGTTTACTGCACATCCTCGTAAAGATATTAAAACAGGGCACTTACATGCGATTAGTTATGATGCTTTAGATCGTAAAAATGCCTATTACCAAGTGATTGATCAGCATGGCGATTTAATTCATGTGACGCAAATTTTATTACAGCATGGTCCCATGATTCATGATTGTCTCATTACACAACAAGAAGTTTTGGTTTTTGATTTTCCGCTTACTTTTTCAATGACTCGATTATTGCATGGTGCAAGTGTTCCCTATCAATGGAATAAACAGCATCCAGCACGCATTGGGATATTGCCTAAATATGCAAATGCTGAACAGATTCAGTGGATTGAGCTTGAACCGTGTTTTGTTTTTCATGCAGCAAATGCTTTTCGTGATCATGAAAATACAATTATTTTAGATGTTTTGGTACATCAGGACGATTTTGAACATTCCCAACACGCAGCTTATGAATTGCAACATGCACAGTTAGAACGTTGGCGCATTGATTTAAGCTTACAAACGCTACATAGAACTGTACTCGACTCTCGAATTCAAGAATTTCCGAAAATTGATGCGCGTTTTACTGGGGTTGCATATCGCTATTTATACACGTTGGGTTTTGCTGAAACTGCATTGTTCAATTGTTTATATATTTATGATTTAGAAATGCAAACATCTGTGAGTTATGATTTTGGTACGCAGTGGGCAATTGGTGAAGTCACTTTTGTGGCTGAGCATGAACACAGTGCAGAAGGGCAGGGTTATTTGATGGCCTATTTACATCATGTGGAGGGAGAAGCGGCCAAAGCTGTTATTTTAAAAGTAAATGGACTAGAAATAGCTGAGCAGGCTGAAATTGATTTGGGCGTACATATACCACTGGGGTTTCATTGTAATTGGGTTGAGAGCGATGCAAATGTGGATTTCTATCAAAATAATGATGTTGGCGTTAATTTGAATAAAAGAGTTAGCACATCGGCTTAAACAACAAAATTTCAATAATTAACAATTATGAATATTAATTTAAAGGTTCTGGTTTTATGATAGGGCTATTACTAAATATGCTTTAAAGATATAGAAATGAAAGTAAATTTTAAAAGTGGTCTGATTTTTTTATCTCTTTTATCCAGCATGCTCATGGTTAGCGCATGCCAAGAAAAGCCAGCACCTCAAGCAGAACAAGCTGCAACAGCAACTCAACACGCAGAAATACCGCTGATTCAAGCCAAAGTTGAACGCGTCAATGTGGTAAAAAAACAGTTTTGTGATGAAGATGGTTGTACGCAATATGATTTGCAAACTGTTAAAAGTAATGTGCCTTGGCTAGATGAGTATTTTCTAAATCGTATTAAAAAAGATGTCCCAGGCGCATTTGAGAAAGATCAAAATCATGCTCAAGCTGAAAGTGAAGCGCAATCTTCACCTAAAGGTTTAAATCAAAATTCAATTTATGTTCGTTTTATTTCACAACAAAATAATTTAGCCACTTTTGTGATCCAGACTTATACCTATGCAGCAGGTGCTGCTCATGGGATGTATCACAATGAATATGTGACATTCGATCTAAGCACGCAAAAGCGCCTCGCTCTAACTGATATTTTAAAACCAAACGTCGAAGCAAAAGTTGCTGAACAGCTTTATGATGCCAATGCGAATTGGTTGATTCAAAAAGATATTACGCGTGATAAATTGCAGTTAAGCGATAACTATTATTATGGTGTAAATGGTCTGGTTTTTGTTTATCCATTATATGAACTTACCTCTTATGCAGAAGGTATGCCTGAGTTAAAGCTGCCGTATCAAGTGGCAAAAGATTTGATTAAAGCTGAGTATTTACCAAGTCTACCTCAAGTCGAAGCGACTGTAGAAAAACCTGTTACACCTTAATTGTCTTCAAATCATACAATTCATGTATGTCTAATGCTCTGTCACTGTATTTTTTACAGTGAAGAGCTTACACTATAGTCAGTTTTTTTCTTACCCTTTAGATTGACTATGATCGACCCGAAATTAATCAGAAATAATATCGAGGCTGTAAACTTAGCCTTAGCCAAACGTGGTGTACAACTCAACGTTGAAGAATGGGCATCACTAGAAGCTCGCCGTAAAGAAATTCAGTCTAGAACTGAAAACTTACAGGCAGAGCGTAATTCGGGTGCGAAACAAGTTGGTCAAATCAAAAAATCTGGTGGCGATGCTTCAGAAATCATGGCACGTATGGGTGCGATTGGTGATGAGATTAAAGCCGCTGAAGTTGAATTGAATGAACTTCAAGCTGAATTAGAAGCAAAATTGCTCTCGATCCCAAACATGCCACATGAGTCTGTACCAGAAGGGAAAGATGAAAGTGATAATGTTGAAGTTTTAAAGTGGGGCACGCCACGTCAATTTGATTTCGAAATCAAAGACCATACTGACCTTGGCGAAATGATGGGTGGGTTGGAGTTTGAAACTGCAACCAAGTTAACGGGCACACGTTTCAGCGTATTGAAAGGTCCATTGGCGCGTTTACAACGTGCATTGACCCAGTTCATGCTGGATACCCATACCTTGAAAAATGGTTATACCGAAGCTTATGTCCCTTATCTTGTCAATGCAGACTCATTGCGTGGTACAGGTCAACTACCTAAATTTGAAGAAGATTTGTTTAAATTACAAGGCGAAAAAGAATACTATTTGATTCCAACCGCTGAAGTTCCAGTGACGAACTTTGTCCGTAATGAAATCATTGATGCTGACCGTTTACCGTTGAAATATGCTGCGCATACGCCATGTTTCCGTAGTGAGGCAGGTTCTTATGGTCGTGATACGCGTGGTTTGATCCGTCAACACCAATTCGACAAAGTTGAAATGGTTCAAATCGTAAAACCTGAAGACTCAATGGATGCTTTGGAAGCATTGACAGGTCATGCGGAAGGAATCTTACAAGCTTTAGGCTTACCCTATCGTAAAATCGTTTTATGTGGTGGCGATATGGGCTTTGGTGCGTGCAAAACTTATGATTTAGAAGTTTGGGTGCCAAGCCAAGATACATATCGTGAGATTTCTTCATGTTCAAATATGGGTGATTTCCAAGCACGCCGTATGATGGCGCGTTATCGTGCAGACCAAAAGAAAACTGAGCTGGTACATACTTTGAATGGTTCTGGTTTGGCTGTCGGTCGTACTTTATTGGCTGTGATGGAAAACTACCAACGTGCCGATGGCTCTATTGAAGTGCCAGAAGTGTTACGCCCGTACATGGCTGGTGCAACATTTATCGACTAAATGTCGAAACTCGATATTTGGTTCAGTTTTGTGCATAAATATTGCTTAGTACAATCAGATTTGAACTTTTGAGGAACACTGTGGAAATTTTCCCAATTTCATTAAAACTACAAGGGCAACCTTGTCTGATTGTGGGTGGTGGGCATATTGCTTACCGCAAAGCAGTATTACTTGCAAAAGCAGGTGCAGTGATTCATGTGGTTGCACCTGATATAGAGCAAAATCTTTTAGATATAGTCCATTCAACCCATGGGCAATATCATGCAGATAAATTTGATCTTCAAATTAGCCTAAGTAGCTATCGTTTGGTGATTGCTGCAACCAATGATAAAGCTGTCAATCAAGCTGTTTTTGAAGCTTGTGAAGATCTAAATGTGTTAGTCAACAGTGTTGATGATCCTCCACATTGTCGCTTTATGGTGCCTGCGATCATTGATCGTTCACCACTGGTAGTTTCAATTGCCACCAACGGTGCCTCTCCTGTTTTATCTCGCCAGATTCGTACTCAGCTTGAAGCGTCTATTCCGCATGGAATGGGTAAACTTGCTGATTTTTCTGGAAAATGGCGTAAAGCTGTTAAAGAACAGATTACTAATCCTGATGAACGTCGAATCTTTTGGGAAGATTTATATGCCAGCCCTTTAAAAGAGCAGGTGTTTAATGACAATCTCATAGAGGCGGATCGTCTAATTGAACAAGCTTTAACAAAATGGCAAAAACCAAAAGGTGAAGTTTATTTGGTGGGTGCAGGACCAGGTGATCCAGAGCTGTTAACCTTAAAAGCTCTTAGACTGATGCAGCAAGCGGATGTGGTGATTTATGATCGTTTGGTGTCCCCCGCGATTTTAGAGTTGTGTCGCCGTGATGCTGAAAAAATCTATGTGGGTAAAGCACGTTCAAATCATTCTGTGCCACAAGATGGGATTAATGCATTACTGGTCAAATATGCCACCGAAGGCAAACGTGTTTGCCGTCTAAAAGGTGGTGATCCGTTTATTTTTGGTCGCGGTGGTGAAGAAATTCAAGAGCTTTTTGCAGCCAATATTACGTTCCAAGTTGTTCCAGGCATTACCGCCGCATCAGGGTGCTCAGCTTATGCTGGGATTCCGCTTACACATCGTGATTATGCACAAAGCGTCCGTTTTTTGACAGGACATTTAAAAGAAGGTTCACCTGAGTTACCTTGGAATGAGCTGGTTTATGAAAATCAGACATTGGTTTTATATATGGGCTTGGTGGGACTAGAAAAAATTTGTGAAAATCTAATATCACATGGTCAACGTCCAAATATGCCAGTGGCTTTGATTTCCAAAGGGACAACTCCTGATCAAAAGGTGGTGATTGGAACTTTGGCAGACATTGCATCAAAAGTGGAAGAAAACCATATTCAAGCGCCTACTTTAACTATTATTGGTGAAGTAGTGAGTTTACGCGAACAGTTACAGTGGCAATAATATCTGCCTAAATTTTTCTTTAAAAACAGACATGGTCTTTTTTAAAGGACTTAGGTTGTATTCTGATAAGTAGAGATCTCCCGTGATTCATGTTGTTTTATACGAGCCTGAAATTCCTGCAAATACAGGGAATATCATTCGTTTATGTGCCAATACAGGTGCACAATTACATTTAGTCAAGCCTCTAGGTTTTGAACTGGATGATAAAAAGTTGCGCCGTGCAGGATTGGATTATCATGAATGGGCACATATGAAAGTTTGGGAAAACTTTGCTGAATGTTTGGCACATTTAAAGGTGCAGGGAATTGATCTTGATGCGATTTATCCTTTAACCACCAAAGGTACTGAAACACCACATACTTCGAATTTAAACCGGCCTGTGGCTTTATTGATGGGGCCAGAAACACGTGGTTTACCAGAAGATGTTCGTATGATGTTCCCTCAGTCGCATTGGATTCGTTTACCTATGGCACCGAATTCACGTAGTCTGAATTTATCGAATGCCACCGCAGTAATTCTATATGAAGCATGGCGTCAACAAGGATTTAAAGAATTAAAATAAAAATCATAACCCATCGCATAGATGGGTTTTTACTCTTATTAATTTAGAATTTCCTTTTTGGAAGGAGCAATGTGGTTATGGTTGTATAAGCGATCTCATCCGATTGGGATTTGCCTTTAAAATCAGTAATCCGAATATTTATCTTAATTTTTTGCCCTTTCTTTGCTGTATATCGAATGTTTAAGAAGAAGCTATTCTCTATAACTGTTTCTAAATAGTGTTGACAACCCGTATCTGCTCGACCAGAAACCTGTGCTTTTTTTACAAGGCCTTTAAAAGAAATAAGGTACGTTTCACTTTTAAATCGGCCATCACCAAGTCTGTCAATAAGAAATGTATTTGTAGAGGTATTCTCTAAAAGCTTGACCACCAAATCACAAGAGTTTTCATAAGAAGCAAATGCACGATGGCTGCATAGTGTTAGGATAAATAGGAATAGTATTTTCATTATTTTTTCCCGTTTAACATGTTTTATTTATAAGATGTTAAGTGTATTGCATCAGGTAAAATTTTTAGCTGAGTGCACGATGACTTATAGCATTGGAATTGATGATTTATGCAAAAGTAATGAGTCTTTCATGCTTAAATTGTATCAAAGTGTCTTTGTACAAGGATCAAAGCGTGTATTGGACTGATTTCATAGCAGAGCTGACTAATTATTTATCGGGTCCTAAATAGGTCGCCGTTTCAGATTTCGGTATACCTTTATAATCTGTGATTAAGATATTTAGTTTAATTTTTTGTCCTTTTTTAAATTCAGAGCGATTCGGAAAATCTCTTAAATTTTCTTCTAAGACTTTGCCGATATAGTGTTGACAACCACTATCTGCTCGGCCAGCAGCTTGCGCTTTTTTTACAATACCTTTTATGTTGAGTGTTGTTTCCTCAACTTCACCTAAGCCATCTTTATTGATATATAGCGTACGTGTAGACGCGTTTTCTAAAAGTTTAACCTCTAAATCACAAGAATTTTCATAGGACGCAAAAGCGCTATGGCTGAGGATTGCTAGGATAAAGAGCAGTGGAATTTTCATTATTTTGTCCTCTTTGCTATGTTTTTATTCAAATGACGCTGAGCTGATATCATGCTTACAACATAGCGAGCTGAGTATAAGACATATTTAGAGTGTTGAGGTTTAGGCTTCCTGCAACAGTGCTGGCTCATTTTTTGCTTGAATTGCGTCAAATTGTTTTTGCGCACGAATGACATGTTGCACATTGCCTTCAGCCCAGAGCTTAAATGATAAAGCAGTTTGAGCAAACTCAAAGCCTAGAGAGGTTAATGCATATTCAACACGAATCACTTTGTTCTCATGAATTGTACGGGTGATAAATCCATCTCTTTCCAGAATTTTTAATTTCTGGGAAAGTACTTTAGGTGAGATGCCTGTTAAGTTTTTTTTCAGTTCATTAAAGTGTTGAGAGTGCTGATGAAGTCGATAAATAATCATCAAAACCCACTTATCTGCAAATTTTTCAAAAAAAGATCTTGCCGGGCAATTTGGATGAAAAATATTAAAATTGAATGCATTAGTCATCAATCTATACCTCAATTTGGAAAGTTATAACCAAGAAATGACCAGTTACCACGTAGTAACTAATTGATACTAGATTTCAAAAGTATATCATAAATTAATCAGGTCAATACAACTTCTGCTGATTGATAGCGTTGATCAACCCTTTTATATTTATGAGCGTGGTTTTAATGAAAATAACAGATGCGGTCGTTTTTATTACGGGTGCAAATCGTGGTCTAGGTTTAGCACTTGCCCAGCAAGCGATACAACGTGGTGCCAAGAAAGTTTATGCAGGAATGCGTAATCTTCAAGATTTTAATCAACAGGGTATTATTCCGATTGTTGTAGATGTCACAGATCCCGTATCTATTCAAAAAGCTGTTGCAGAATGTGGTGATGTCAATCTATTAATCAACAATGCAGGTATTGCACGCTTAAATGAAAGTCCTGTAGACGCAAATATTGCAGCAGTGACACGGACGGTTTTAGACACCAATCTTTATGGTGTGATCAATACGACTCAGCAATTCTCTCCAATTTTAGCAAGCCATGCTGAAAGTTATATCGTCAATATTTTATCAGATGTGTCTTGGGAACCCAGCACGATGTTAGCCAGTTATGCGATTTCTAAAGCGGCAGCATGGTCATTTACCAATTCAACTCGGCAATGGTTAGCAAAAGCCAATGTTCATGTGATGGGGGTACATGTTGGTTTTATCGACACAGATTTAACCCAATCACTCGATATTGCCAAAATTTCTCCACATACAGTGGCGCAACACGTATTTGATGGAATTCAACAAAATGCCTTTGAAGTGTTGGTTGGGGAATCTACCCAACAACTCAAACAAGGTCTAACTGCAACCCCTCCAAGTTATATCAAACATTAATATACCTATCATCTCAATCAGAGGACTTATCATGTCAAAAATCGCTGTTGTTTATCATTCAGGTTATGGCCATACCAAAGTCATTGCAGAAACTTTTGCCAATGAAATTCAGGCAACGCTCATCGAAGTGGATCAAGAGGGCAATATTCAAGATCAGGATTGGGATACTTTAGATACCGCAGATGCAATTGTATTTGGTGCGCCAACTTACATGGGCGGTGTGCCTTGGCAATTTAAAAAATTTGCAGATGCATCTTCTAAGCGTTGGTTTACTCGTGCATGGGCAGATAAAGTTTTCGGTGGTTTTACCAACAGTGCAAGTTTGAATGGTGATAAGCAAGTCACGTTGATTTCATTACATACCTTGGCTTCACAACATGGTGGTATTTGGGTCAGTCTTGGTTTGGCACCATCAAACACTAAAAGCGCTACACGTCAGGATGTGAACAGCTTAGGCGGTTCTGTCGGCTTATTGGTTCAATCACCTGCTGATGCCAGTACAGATGAGATTCCAAGCGGTGATTTAGAGACTGCAAAACAATATGCAAAACGAATCAAAGCGATTACTGAAAAATTTATTGCAGCATAATTGCAGTTGATATGATTAAAATAAGAAAGGCGCATAAAGCGCCTTTCTTATTTGATTACACCCGCAATAATCAATTATTCATGTTCATTGTGTTGTGGTGCAGGGTAGCGGAAACCACGAGTTTTATAGGCTAAATAGGCAACACCTAATACAGCCCATGCAAGCCCGAGTTTTAATGCCATTTCATCAATTTCTAACCACATCAAGAACACGCTGGCAAAACCAAGAGACGGAATCACCACATAATTGATGATTTCTTTCAGTGATTTTGTTCTGCCGTCACGTAAGGCGTAACGTGAAATCACAGAGAAATTCACAAAACTAAATGCAGTTAAAGCACCAAAGCTAATTAAGTTGACAATATGTTCAAGGTCAAGAAAACCCGCAGATAACGCAACAACACCGACAATCAAAATATTATAAGTCGGGGTATGTAATTTTGGACTAATATGACCAAAAATCTTTTTGTTAATGACGCCATCACGACCCATTACATACATCAAACGGGATACCCCAGCGTGTGCAGAAATACCAGAAGCCAGTACAGCAATGACCGCAAAATACAATACTAACTTTTTAAATGCGATGCCTGTAATTGCCGTTAGAATGGTAGCATTGCCAAGTGCTTCAAGCATCACAGGTTGAGATTCATCCAGCGGATTAAAGTAAAGATTGGCATTACTTGGGAAAAATAGCTGAATAAAATAGGTACTAAAAATAAAGATAATACCCGCGATCAACGCTGTAGAGAAAATTGCTTTTGGCAAGGTTTTTTCAGCATCTTTGGTTTCTTCTGCAAGGGATGATAACGCATCAAAACCTGTGAAAGAGAAACAAAGAATCGTTGCACCACCGATTAATGCACCAATTGCCGTCATTTCACTCCAGAATGGAGCAAGTGACCATAATTCAGCTTTATCTGGGTTTAAGGTGCCATCTGCGTAAATGCCCTGAGTTAACAGTAAGTAAACTTCATAAACAAAATAGAAGATGATCGCAAGTTGCACCACAACAATGGTACTGTTAAATCGAGCAACAAAACGTGAACCAAACAAGTTGATCACAGTCATAATTGCCGTCAGTGCAATGACCCAGATCCAGTTATTCACATCTGGGAATAAGGCTCTTAAGTAAATATCAGCCAAAATAATGTTGACGAGTGGAGATAATAAATAATCTAACCAAGAAGACCAGCCAACCATAAAGCCGACATTTGGGTGAATCGATTTTTGCGCATAGGTATAAGCAGACCCTGACGAAGGGTAGCGCTTGATCATATGACCATAACTGATAGAGGTCAGGAGAATGGCAACAAGCGCAAAAATATAAGAAGTTGGAACATGTCCATGGCTTCCGTCTGACACTAAACCAAAGGTATCAAATAAGGTAAGTGGCTGAATATACGCTAGACCAATAATGATAATATGCCACAGCACAAGATTTTTTTTCAGTTTTGCTGTGGATTGAGTCCCAGAGATATCTGTCAACGGCGTTATCCTCTTAATCGTTGATCAAGGATCAGTCATATTTATAAGGATCGTTTGAGACGAACGATCCCCCCTAAGAATAAAACAAAAGTGCGCCAATCTACTCTAAAAGGTCACATTTGTCAGTAACTTTGTTGGCTTTTTTAGCAGAAAACGTGCCATCTTGATCAAAAAATAAGTGACTGCCCATTCTGCAAGATAAAAGCCCGATGTTTAGATAAACATCAGGCTATTTACTATCGGGGGCTGTCAACATTTCATCTGTAGGCTACATCACTGCAAACATAGACTTAGTGCCAATAGCTCCCTCTATATTGTCGCAATTTTAGACAATTACCAAGCTTTTTCTAAGATTGACTTTAAATCTTTAAAGGTTGCTTCTTTCGGATTGAAAATAATTGAGCCGTCATTGAGTGCTTTTTCGGCAACTTCATCCAGCTGTGCTTGAGTAACTTTACCTGTTTCACTCAAGGTACGTGGAAGCTTAGTTAAATGATAGACACGATCACGCATGGTATTTAATGTCTCTATGGCCTTATCCGCACGCTGGTTTGCAGGGGTCTGTGCGTAAATATCAGCACCAGCAAGTGGCAATAATAGATCGGCAATCTTGTCACCATTCACTTCCTTGTTGTATTCCAAAACATAAGGAAGAAAGAGATTCATACATAAGCCATGAGGCAAATGCGCAACTGCACCTAAAGCATGACCAAGAGAATGCACAATACCAACCATCGAGTTAGAAAATGCAATGCCTGCCATTGTTGAGGCTTGAGCAAGTTCTAAGCGACCTGTTGCATCACTAGGATGGTCCAGTACATCAAATAAACTTGTACTGATTTTTTTGATGGCAGCAGTTGCATACGCATCGGAAATTGGATTGGCTGCGATACAGGTATAGGCTTCTACAGCATGTGTCATGGCATCCATCGCTGTCATTGCTGTCAGATGTGGTGGCAATGTTTGGGTCATACGTGGATCGAGAATCGCCGCATGTGGCATTAAGTAATTCGAGGCAAATGCCATTTTCACATTTTTTTGATTGTCAGATACGACCGCAGCCAAGGTTACTTCTGAGCCTGTACCAGACGTGGTAGGAATCACAAAAAAAGGTTTAAGTGGGCGAGGGAGGTTGTGTGCACCTGAATACTTAAGTAAATCATCGCCACCCTCGGAGACTAAAATATTGGCTGTTTTAGAGGTATCAATAACCGAACCGCCACCCACAGCAATAATCGCATCACAGTTATTTTCACGATACGCTTGTGCTGCGGCACGAACTGTTTCAAGGCTTGAATCA
This sequence comes from Acinetobacter sp. NyZ410, assembly GCF_022828975.1. NCBI lineage: Bacteria > Pseudomonadati > Pseudomonadota > Gammaproteobacteria > Moraxellales > Moraxellaceae > Acinetobacter > Acinetobacter sp. NyZ410. Next base: position 1,111,212 of record NZ_CP094620.1, read on the forward strand.
GGCGGAACATCATCAAAAATAATGCCAATTTCAATATCAGTAGATTCAAATGCAGCTTCAATAGGTGCTAAAAGGTGATTGGCACGTACACCTTTATCAGTGATGATCATTGGGCGTTTAGCGCCTAATGATGCAAGTTCGAAAGGAATATGTTCGAGTGCAGCATGACCAGCGATCACTTTTACAGGACAGAAAAATTCGTAATATGGTTTAGCCATGTGTTAAGCACTCCCTTTTAAATATGATTGGGCAACTTTAAGATAGATATTTGCAGCGCCCGCTAATTTTTCTTTTAAACTTAATTCTGATGGATATTCTTTTACCGCGAGTTCAGCAACCAGTTTAGGTAAAATTAATGCTTCCATTTTATTCAGACAACGCACTAAACGGATGGCATGTGCCACATCTCCATCTGCGATCATACGGTCATTTGCAAAAGCTTGAGCTGTACTTTCCTGAAATGAAAAGACTAAAAAAGCATGATGAACATGTTTGAAAATAATCGATAGATCAGGCTTAACATCTAAAGATTTAACCAGTTCAAGCTGCTTGTTTTGATTGACTCTGGCAATAAATGAAGCGCCGTTTGGAAAAACTTTCATTGATAATGTAAAACCAACAGGGAGTACAGATACTTCATGTTTAATTTCATCATCAACTTGACTCGCCATGACCAAACCTCTGCCAATCACATCCATCATGAGTTTGACATAGGCTTGTTCTAAAGCGGGTTTGATAGATTTACTTGAAATCACTCGTTAGTCCCTTATATAAAATTGTACTTTTGTTTTAGAGTAATTACTCTAATTTGTTTTCAGATAAAAATAAAGCGATTTATTTGTGAATGACTTCATGGTCATTTGATTTTTTGTCGATGACTTCAATATCACTAAAGTACCCACTCTGTTGAAAATACTCAATCACATCTTTTGATAGTTGCTTGTAATCAGGATAATTTTTAATCAAATCGCAGACACGGACCATTTCTAAACCTGCATAACCACATGGGTTAATGGTATGGAAGCCATCTAAGTTACAATCAATATTTAATGCTAACCCGTGATAACTACGTCCTCTACGGATTTTAAAGCCCAGTGAGCCAATTTTACGTTCGTTGACATACACACCTGGTGCATCAGCTTTGGCATAGGCATCGACATCATATTTCTTGAGCAGATTGATCATTAAGTTCTCTGCATAAGTGACCAATGTACGCACATTCCATTTCAAGCGATTCAAATCAAACATGAAATAAATCACCATTTGTCCAGGGCCATGCCAGGTAACTTGTCCACCACGATCTGATTGAACAACAGGGATATCACTGTGCATTAAAATATGTTCAGGTTTGCCTGCTTGCCCCTGAGTCAGTACGTCAGGATGTTGCAAGATCCAAAGCTGATCTGGAGAATTTTCATCACGTTGTTCAGTAAAAGATTTCATTTCCTGAAAACGCTCGGCATAAGGCGTTAAGTCTTGATATTGACGAATAATCAGATGTGGTTTTAGAACAGCATCGTTCACAGACAAGTGCCCTTAAAATATAGAAATCGCTTTAATTATAAAGAAATTTAGTTTGGAAAAGTGAAAGCAATTGCTGATCATTTGCAAATAAGCCAGCAGGGCATATTCCCCGATAAAATCAGGGTGCAAAAAAAACACGCCATTGTGGCGTGTTTTTTAATTCATTTCAGCATTACAAGGCAGTACGAATATGTTCGCAAGCAGCAAGGTCAGCATACAAGGCATGCACTTGCTCAAGCTCTTCAAAACGTAATTGAGCCGTAATCGAATGATATTTACCAGTACGTGATGGTTGTACAACAAGTGTCGCTTCATTAAATTCAGGGAAATGTTTTACCAAAATTTCAACTACAGCACCACGTAATTCTTCACCCGCATTACCAATCAATTTAATTGGGTAATCCATTGGAAAAACCCAAAGATCTTCTTGTAATTCGCGAGATGGAGTGCGGTCTAACATTTTTTCACCTCTAATTTATCAACAATGCCTGCATAAGTGCAGGCATTGTGTTTCTCTTAAATACTTAATGGGGTTACTCGATTGATTTTCAAGTCCCGAAAGTATTCATAGATTGAACAAATTCAACTTAGTCATTTTCAAGGAACGAACGTAAGTGTTCTGAACGCGAAGGATGACGAAGTTTACGTAAAGCTTTGGCTTCAATCTGACGAATACGTTCACGGGTTACATCAAACTGTTTACCTACTTCTTCCAAAGTATGGTCAGTCGGCATGTCGATACCAAAACGCATTTTTAAGACTTTCGCTTCACGTTCAGTTAAGTTTTCAAGTACTTCACGTGTTGCTTCTTTTAAGCCTTCTGAAGTCGCAGCATCTACTGGTGAAGTGATGTTGCTGTCTTCAATGAAATCACCAAGATGAGAATCTTCATCATCACCAATTGGCGTTTCCATAGAAATTGGCTCTTTAGCAATCTTAAGCACCTTACGAACTTTAACTTCGTCCATTTCTAGACGTTCACCTAATTCTTCAGGAGTCGGTTCACGACCCATTTCTTGAAGTAATTGGCGAGAGACACGGTTGATCTTGTTAATCGTTTCGATCATATGTACAGGGATACGAATCGTACGTGCTTGGTCTGCGATTGAACGGGTAATCGCCTGACGAATCCACCATGTTGCATAGGTCGAGAACTTATAACCACGACGGTATTCAAACTTGTCTACCGCTTTCATCAAACCAATGTTACCTTCTTGAATTAAATCTAAGAATTGTAAACCACGGTTTGTGTATTTTTTCGCAATTGAAATTACCAAACGTAAGTTGGCTTCAACCATTTCTTTCTTGGCACGGCGAGCTTTGGCTTCACCAATCGCCATACGTTTAGAAATGTCTTTAATTTCTTTTACGTTTAGATCAAGGTCTTTTTCAATATCAGCAATCTTTTGTTGGAATGCCAATACATCTGGACGAACTTTTTCTAAATAGCCTTTTAATTCAGCAGGTGCTTTTGCAATTTGTTCATCTAACCAAGCAGGATTTGATTCTTGACCCGGGAACGATGTACGGAACTGTGTACGATCCATACGACCACGACGAACTGCATAACGCATCACTTCACGTTCAGAGGTACGAATTTGTTCGTGCGTGCCACGAATCATTTCTGAAATGATGTCAAATAAACGCGGTGTAAATTTAAACATCATAAACACAGTTGCCAGTGCTTCCATTGCCTCAGTACCTTGAGTACTGTTACGGCCGTGTTGCGCAATTGCGACTTTTGCACTGTTCCAAACTGCTTCTAGCTCTTCAAAACGCGCTTTCGCAATTTCAGGATCTGGACCAGATTCACCTTCAGAATCGTCATCACTTTCAGACTCTTCTTCTTCGTCTTCATCATCCAACTTCACTTCTTTAGTCGGCTTTGCAGAAGTATCTTCTTCTTCAACGATAACTTCAGCTTCGTCTTCTAAAACTTCTGGAATCACTTCGTCAGATTCAGGATCTAAATAACCTGATAAAATATCGGCAAGGCGACGTTCACCAGTTTCATAATCTTTATATTCTTGTAAAACAACTTCTACAGCATTTGGCCAGTATGCAATTGAATGTAGAACGTCACGAATGCCTTCTTCAATACGTTTGGCAATACTAATTTCGCCTTCACGTGTTAAAAGTTCAACGGTACCCATTTCACGCATATACATACGTACTGGGTCAGTGGTACGACCTGGCTCATTTTCTACAGAGGCAAGTACTGCAGCAGCTTCTTCTTCTGCAACTTCATCGCCAGCTTCGCTATTCCCTTCGAACATTGCATCGTCAGTTTCAGGTGCACGTTCATGAACTGGAATACCAACGTCTTGAAGCATTTGGATAATGTCTTCAATCTGTTCGCTTTCGGTGATCGAGTCTGGGAGATGATCGTTAACCTCAGCGTAGGTTAAGTAACCTTGTTCTTTGCCTCGGCTAATAAGAGCCGCTACTTGGGAAGTAGGGGAATGCATTTCGCTCATCTTTACTCTCTTCTCGTTGAATCTGTGGCAATGAAAAACCGTGCGTAATCGCACAATCTGTTAAAATATATCTTTGAATAGCTCGCATATTCCATCGGAAGAAATCAGCATAAAACTGTCCGATAAAATATTCAGAATTTAAATTCAATCAAATAGGTGGGGGTGAAATTGTTATTTTCAAGATCATCCCGTGCGATTTCTATTCAGAAAATGTCATAAAATAGTAAGACGCAGGGTGGATTATATCATTACATAAAATAGGGCCCGAAAAAAGCCCAAATTCGCATTTAAATGTAAAAAAAACGGAAAAAACTTGACAAGTTTTCTGAAGACAGATAAATAGCGCCTAGACCCATTCACTTTTTTTCATTATGAGGTAGTTTTAGTGTCTTCTACAGATTTTGAACTAGATGATAACTACGGTGATGATGATGTTAGTTTCGATGAGTCATCAAGCAAAATTAGCGCCAAAGAATCTTTAGAAAAGCGACGTTTGATCGATGATTTACTTGCTCAACGTCGTTTAGAAAAAGATTTAAAAGATTTTGATTATGACATTGATGATGACGATGATTTTGATGACGAAGATTAAAAATTCATTGGGCATGGCGTGGGAAAATGCTATGCTTAAATCTGATACAAATTTACTGGAAACAAAATGAGTGCTTTAGATTTAGACCTACTGAGTGATTATCTAGATGGTGACCAAAATGAATTTGGTCTAGATTTCGCAGCGACTCATGGTTTCTTGTGCGCAATTGCGGTTGGTCCTACTTTTGATAAATGGCTTGATGAGCTATTTGATAATAATCAAAAGAAAGTTCCAGCAGAAATCATTGTACAAATCAAAGCATGGCTTGAAGCGATTCGTCAAAACTTAGCCAATGAAGAAGGAATTACATTCCCTTTTGAAATTGAAGAAGCTGATGTTGAATCAAGCTTAGGCGACTGGAGTGTTGGCTTTGTCGATGCAATGTTCCTGAATGAAGAAGCTTGGTTTGCACCAGAATATGAAGATCAAGTTGTTGATCTCACACTACCAATGATGGTGTTCAGTGGTATTGATGATGAAGATCCTCAAATGGAATCTTTCCGCCGCAACGGCCAGTTAATGGACGAGATTGCTGAAGAAATTCCTGAAAATCTAAATGAAATTTATTTGATGTACCACACACCAAATTAATTTGCGCGTATAAAAAAAGCATGCTCACTGAAAAGTGGCATGCTTTTTTTTGTTGGTGATTTACGCCAATAGTTAAAACCGTGCAAATAATAGGCTACAACCTAAAATAAACAGTAAAAGGCCAATCACACGATTGATCACAATTTGACGATCTAAAATTTTATTTCGTATGCTGGGATGTGCACAAAATAAGGCAATCAAGCCAAACCAAACAAAATGACTCAACGAAATAAACGCACCATAAGCAAAAAGCTGAATGGTCGAATTTCCAGCAGAAGTCATCAGCTGAGCAAATAAACTGATTACAAATAAAGTTGTTTTGGGATTTAGGCTATTGGTTAAAAAACCATGTTTAAACGCTTGCCAGCTACTGATACCAACACCAATTTCATCCAGTTTTATTTTTGCCTGCGTAAATGTTTTATAGCCAAGATAAATTAAATAAGCAGCGCCAATATATTGAATTGTTTGTAAAAGATAGGGCATATGATTTTTTAAAAAACCCAGGCCAAGTAGGCTATAACCCACATGTATCCAAACACCGCAAGCAATACCTAAAGCAGTGCTTAATCCAATATTTCGACCATATAAATAACTGTTTCGTGTCACGATAGCAAAATCAGCGCCAGGACTTATTACTGCCAAGCAGGTGATTAAGATCACAGCAATCATTTCATTCACTCATGTATCCTTTTTTACACAGTTTTAATTATTTTTATATTTTTCATATATTTGTATTGGGTTAAAGCGATAATATTTTGATGAAATGCATGATTTTTTGGAATGTATAGTGCTTGCCGTTGAATTCACTCAAATTTCTCAATCGCTCGGAAGTTTTGCTCACATCGAATGTGTGGTGATTTTTTACGATCGCTGTGGTGTATTGATTACGATTGGGTGATTTTCATACAGTGATGCTATTTATATATGGTGATCGTGTTTCAATTGGTCGGCATTGGTGAAACGGGGAGTATAAGAAAATATAAACAATAGGCTTCTTTTATAAATCCTGTTAAAACCCATAAATCAAAAGATAGTGGCTCTCATCCTAGCTTTTCCTCAGCGAGAAGGAACTATCAAGCTTCATTTCGCATGATCATTTTGATTTATGAACGCTCTAATGTCTTTGTGGTTATTTTGGGAATTCGCTGATTATTTGCCAGACAACTAATGTTAAGGGCTAATGTTAAGAACCCAGAGCTCGGCCAAGCAAACACAAATTTGTCTGCTCGACTCAATCCACACAAATCTCAATGCACACAAATAGTATGTTTTAACTGAATGCTGGGAGCATAATAATTTTTAGCGTGCTTTTGATTTTTTATAGAAAAAATAAGCAACTAAAATTAAGACAATGGTAATGATTACATAGCCCACGCGACTAAAAATTTGTTGCATGAGTTCTATATTGTTTCCAAAATAATAACCCACACATGCAAGAAAAGTGGTCCAGATAATTGTCCCTACGCTGCTATACAGCATAAATTTCCAAAAGGGCATATGACTCATGCCTGCAGGGATACTAATCAAAGAACGAACTGCGGGAACCATTCGCCCAAAGAAAACCACGCGATGTCCATATTTTTCAAACCAATCTAAAGCTTTTTTGACATCTTCTGATTTGATAAAAAGGTATTTACCGTAGCGGTCAACCCAATTAAAAATGCTTTGATTCGGGATTTTTCGACCCACCCAATACAACAACGCTGCTGCAACCAGTGAACCGATGCTTCCTGCGATAATCACACCCGATAATAATAATTGACCTTTAGATGCAGCAAATCCAGCTGATGGCATAATCACTTCTGAGGGAATCGGCGGAAAAACATTGTCTAAAAACATCAAAAGAGCAATACCAAAGTAACCAAGTTGCTCCATGATCGAAATAATCCAATCAGTCATTTTATATATAAAAATAGGGCGTTATAAACATGGTATGGTTTTCATTTATCAAAATATAGTGAGAATTTGTTGTGTTGTTAAAATATCTAAATAAAAACCGCAGCCAATAAGCTGCGGTTGAGTGACGCATTTTAAAATTGATTGAGATTAAAGACGTTTGCGTTTTGCAGCAGTAATTTGTGATTGACGCATACGGAAACCTTCTTTTTGTTTCTCAGATGTTTTATCAATACAATATTTGCAAGAAACACCATGTTCATAACTTTGCAACTCGGCTTCTTCAGGAACAAGTGGCCAACCACATGCATGACATTTAATATTTTCGCCTTCTTCCATACCATGCGTCACCGCAGTACGACCATCAAATACGAAACATTCACCTTCCCACATACTTTCATCAGCAGGGGTTTCTTCAAGGTATTTTAAAATACCGCCTTTAAGGTGATACACCTCGTTAAAACCTTCTTGAAGCAGTAGCGATGTTGATTTTTCACAACGAATACCGCCTGTACAGAACATCGCAATTTTCTTATCTTTATGCTGTTCAAGTTCTTTTTTTACGTATTCTGGAAATTCACGAAAGGTTTCTGTTTTAGGATCAATCGCGCCTTTGAAGGTACCCGCTTTATATTCATAATCATTACGTGTATCAATCAAAATCACATCATCACGCGCAATCAATTCGTTCCATTGCTTTGGATCAAGATAATGTCCAACAAGATCACGAGGTTTCACCTCTACACCTAAAGTTACGATTTCGTTCTTTAGCTTAATCTTCATTTTACGGAATGGCTTTTCATCACTATGTGATTCTTTATATTCCATGCTATTAAAGCCTTCATTCAATAAAAATTGATGAATGACATCAATCGCTTGACGATCGCCAGCAACAGTTCCGTTAATTCCTTCACCTGCAATAATGAGAGTACCGCAAAGGTTGATGGTTTTTACCAAGTCTAAAAGACGTTGTTGAAGATCAGCAGGATCTTGAACTTCTTTGAATTGATAAAGTGCTGCAACAACCCAACCAGAGGTCGCTTGCTGTTCTACAGGTGCAAGCTGTTCTACAGTAGCGTTCATGGAGTACTCCAAATATTTAAGATAGAATAAAATTTAAGGCGCATATTTTAGCGTGATTTACATGAATATGCGAGAAAACCCTAGTCTTTGTAGTGTTTTTTTATTCCCTGAAAAAAATATGGGTTTTTATACTAAATATAGTGCTTTAAAATATTTTATATACCATATATAGTATTGCGAAATGATTATTTCGTGCCGGAAAAGTGTGTCACATCGTTGATGTAAGGAGTAAATTTTGAGTAACGAACGTCGGATACCCACCTTAACGCCATGCGCTGGTCGTTGTTCAACGGTATTTGGTGATTCTGTTTGTCGTGGTTGCCGTCGTTTTAATCATGAAGTGATCCAATGGAATACATATGATTCAGCGCAACGTTTAGCCGTTTGGAAGAGGCTGGATGCACAGCTCGATCAAATTTTAATTCCGATGCTACCTTTTGCTGATTTAAGACATATTGAAGGTTTTATTTTGGGTAAACGTATACGAGTGATGGATTCTGCTTCTAAAGGGCGCAAGTTGTATCATGCATTAAAAATTTGTGAAAAAAATAAACATCTCGCAGAAGAGAGTGGTTTGGGAATTCAAGCGAAACAGGTAAAACCGCTTTGGGATGAGTTTGAACGTCGTGTATTGGCATTGGCCAATGCAAGTTATGATTTCGCATGGTTACGTGCAGACGGTATTCGTCAAAGTATTTTACATTTGGAAGATGTTTAAACTCAGTTTCTGCAATGATTTATTATTTATCAGCTTGATACTTTTGGCTATTTAATTTTAATCAGTGTCACTTATAAAAAATTAAAACAAAAACTGGCGCTGTCATTTCATCGCACTTTAATCAAGAACATCTAATCAAGATTAAAAAGCCAGTCCAATGATTTGAACTGGCTTTTTTACTCTGTCTAAATGTGATGACTTAAAATATTTTCTTAGACATTGTGTTTTAAACGATACTGAACCAATTCTTCAATGGTAATCAGCGTTAAATGATGCGTTTGTGCATATGCTAAAACTTGAATGCCTGAAGCCATTGTCCCATCAGGATTGGTCACTTCACATAACACACCAGCGGGTTTTAAACCGGCTAAACGTGCCAAATCAATAGAACCTTCTGTATGTCCACGACGGGTTAATACACCACCATTACGACCACGCAATGGAAAAACATGACCAGGGCGATTCAGATCGCTTGCAACAGCACCTGTTTTAATTGCAGCATGAATAGTGGTGGTACGGTCTTTTGCAGAAACGCCTGTTGTTACACCTTGTGCTGCTTCGATGGTAATGGTAAAAGCCGTTTTAAATTGACTTGAATTGTCCTGAACCATCGGTGGGAGTTCAAGGTGATCTGCTAGATCATCGGTAATGGTTAAGCAGACAATACCTGAACCATCACGAATCATACGTGCCATGGTTTCAACATTGAGGGTTTCTGCTGCAACAATTAAATCTGCTTCATTTTCACGATCAAAATCGTCCATGACCAAAACAGGTTTGCCTTGGCGCATATCTTCGATTGCTTGTTCGATACGTTGGTCTGCGGGGGATAGTGCAGAAAAGAAAATTTCGGGTTGAATTAAACTAGACATTGAAACGCTCTCGTAAAGTTAAAATACGGTTGAACATTTCAGGACATTTGAAATAGTGGCGTTACAAAACCTTTTCCAATAGCGAATATTGAAATTTTTAAGCTGTGACGTCGTCTTCTTTCATCCGGACTATACCGTCGGCTTTGGTATTTCACCAAATCTGCGAATCACGATTAAGCGTGATAAGCTCGTGGGCTGTTGGCTCAGGATTGAAAATCCGTCCAATTTACCACCGGTGGGGAATTACACCCCGCCCTGAAGCGATGTGCATTTATTATAGACACTTTTTTACTAAATGGATGCTTTTTTTTAGAATGATCAGTACTATAGATAGAACAATAGTTGCTATAGAAAATAATTAAACTTATACATTTAAAAGAATATTTGTGGTCATAGTGATCAACAAATAGCAAAACATAAAATAAGGAGACTCAGCTTGATCACGATTCAGCAAGATGTCTATTCATGGCGTAATGATGACTTTGTTAAACACTTACAGGTTTTAGGATGTGCTCTAATTGCAGTCAGTATTTTATATCTCACTGCTGCAAATTGGTTTATGTTGCCTCAGTTTTTTCAATTGGCAATTCCACAACTTTTCTTGTTACTCAGTGCTGTAGCCAGTATTTTTTTAGTTCAGCATGATTATTTAGTCCAGTGTTTGCATACAATAAGTGGCTTGATGATTGGTTTAAGTTTGGCTGTCATTGGTCAAATTTATCAAACAGGGGCAGATAGTTATTTACTATTTTTAATCTGGTCTATTTTATTGCTGCCGTGGTTGTATCGTCCGAATATTGGTGTTTTTACATTGCTCTGTATTGTCAGCCAACTCACTTTATTTTTGTTTTTTAAACAAACATTTTGGGCTGACGAATATCCTGTCACATTTTTATTTAGCTTAAATCTCCTTTCATTATTTCAGTTTTATTTTTGTCTTCGTTGTTATCAAAAGCTGCGTTATCTCTTTGTCTTATGGTTTGGCATTCTTTCAATTTGGCATATGGTGCTATTTTTATATGGAGACAGTAATTTAGCATTCGCCACAGCCATGATTTTTACATGGACAGACCTTAAGATCGCTTATTTAATATCATCATTTTTTCTACTTTCTGTCGCATTAACTTATTTTTATCGAAAAAGAGATCAGTTATGTAGTGTACTTTCAGCAGTAGGTTTAGGGATTACGTTTACGCTGGTGATTTTCAAATGGATGAATAGTCTGTTTCGTGAATCCGAAGTGCTTGGATTATTTTTAATTGCACTGGTGATTTTCGCTTGGTTTGCATTGATTACTTTTTTATTGATTAAGTTTATCCCACAAAATAAATTTAACAATATTCCTATCGCAGTGGGTGCATGGATTGCAGGTGTTTTATTGGCATCATTGATGCTGGCATTTTGGGGGAATTTCTCCTTGATCATGGGGGCAGTTTTTGTGGTATTGGCTGCCTTTATTTTAAGAAGTAAACAAGCTTTATTTTTAAGGCAGTTTGCTTATTGTATATGGGTCGCAGGGCAACATGCTGTGATTTTCCACACGGTTGAATTAACTGACCAATTCTTTCCAATTTTCTTTATTCAATTTGCCATGCTGTGTCTTAGTTATTTTATTCGCAGCCATTGGTTCTTTATTTTTATCCAACTATTTGCCTTATATTTATCTGGTATTGCGTTGATTTGGGATTTAAACGTTCTGCTTGGATTTCATCGTTTTGTTGAAAATTTTGCATTTCTGGTCTTGCTCAGTTATGGGTTTTATCTGGTAATGATTTGGGTGCATCGTATTCAACCCAGTCAATATCAACGCAGTTTAGCATTGGCTAATTTATTGATTATTCTTTCATCCTTGGGTTTCTATACGCTATTTGGACAATATGAATTAGAGAAAATTAGATACCTTCCTATTCTCAACTTGGGGCTGCCTATTTTGTGGTTGGCTTTGTTTATGGTGTTGAGGATTCGCAATCAATTTAGCTTGATTGCTCAATTGATTTTATTGGCTTTTGCTGCAGTACTGATATTTTATGGCTATTTTGAAATTTTTATTTGTATCGCCATACTTTCATGGGCATTGTCACAGCACGATAAGATTGTCTACGGTTTCGCTTTAGTGACTTTGGCGTTAACCTTATGCTTTATTTACTACGCGTTGAATGTTAGCTTCCTCGTTAAAAGTCTAAGTATTTTTAGCTCAGCATTAATTTTGTTGATACTGACTTGGGTGCTACATAAATTCCAATCAAAAGAGGGAGTAAATACATGAAAAAATTCATTCCTCTTTGTCTTGCTTTAATCTGTATTGTTCTTTTTCTAGGCATCATTTTTAAGAATGAGCAGCATCTGAAGAATAGTCAGAGTATATATGTCCACTTACAACCTGTTGATCCACGTTCATTAATACAAGGTGATTATATGGTGCTGAGTTATCAACTTTACTTTGCACCGCAAAAGCTAAATCGGGGCGATCAGAACAATGTAGATCCAAGTGATAGTGATGAAAATCATATTTTTTCGGGGCATTATTTTGATCAAGTGATTGAAAATAAGCCTTCGGTTACGGCTTATGTTGAATTGGATCAACAGAAAAAGGTGGCACATACTTATTTTGAAAAACCTAAAGATGCGCAAACTGTAAAATTGATTTTGAAGAACCCTGATAATCGACATAGAACACTTTATCCTGCATCCAATAGCTTTTTATTTGCAGAAGGTTTAGCTGAATGTTATCAGCAAGCAAAGTATGCTGAGTTTAAGGTGGATCAGCAGGGCAATGCGATTCTTGCATCTTTACGAGGAGAGCATTTACAAGATCTGGACTGTGAGAATAAACAACGTTGGCGTGATGGATTTCGTTCTGTAGATAAATCGTCATAAGGTGATGACCACAACTAGCAAGCTTTTATAAAAAATACTTTAAAGAATTCCATCTCTCGGAAGTTCTAAAAAGAGTAACGACTAAGTTGGTCTATTAAAAAAGTACTGATTTTGCTTTGTGATAGCTTTCAGATAATTATTGATTTATCTAAATGGGCGTGGAAACAGCTATCTAAAAGACTAAAAATTAATAAACCTACATTTATTGTTAACTTTTATTTAATGTATTTTTAATAAAATATGCACAAATGTGACATTTAATGTATATTAAATATACAAAAAAAGGAGTTGGTTATGAAAAGATTTGCTTCAGGAGTCTTTACATTTGCAATATCAGTTTCTGTATTCGCAGATTGTAATGCAGGCAGTTTTAATGTCGAGGGGATTGCAAGTTCAGGATCTTGGTCTAATTTGGTGAGTTTGCAAGGTCAAAAGTTTACATCGTATGTTCAGGCTAATGTGGGTTTGGAAAGTAAAGCTGAAACAAGTGCTCATAAAGCACTTCCAAATTCTAATATCATTGCTTTTGAGTATAAATCAGTAGTTCCAGTAAATTTAACTGGTAGTGAGGAGGCAGGTGGGTGGTTATTAAATTCATCTACCAATAGTAATACGGTTACTAATGGATCGCTTTTTGCTCCAGCATCAAATAATGATGGGTTGAAATTAATACTCGTGGGTTTAGGAAATCCAATCCCGTTATATCAATCATTTGAAAGTATTAATGGTGAAGGTAATCGGATTGGTATTTACATTAATAAGCAAACTAAGCAAATAGGATATATTTTGAATGGTGTAAATAAAGGCTACAAGTGGTCTTTTACCACGCCATTTAATGATATAGGCTTTATATTGATGAATGGGTTTACTGGATTCTCTAACAACTCAACAAAGATTGGAAGTGAGGTGACAATGGAGCTCATTACTGATTATTCTAAATTACAATACCAATACCCATCTGGCTCTACAGATATTTGTGGAAATACTATTTAAATAAAAAAACCCGCAACATTGCGGGTCTTGAATCATCTGTGTGCAATTATGCAACTTGAACAGGGATACAGTTTGCTGTGTGATTTACTGTATTGTCTGGATTTGCATATACAAGACGTGGTTTATGCGCATCAGCTTCTGCATTGGTAAAATCACCAAATGTGGCAATAATCATTAAATCACCAACATCAGCTTGAAGTGCAGCGCCACCATTGACTGAAATGATGCCTGAGCCTTCTTCGCCACGAATCGCATAGGTTGTAAAGCGCTTACCATTAGTCACGTTCCACATATGAATTTCTTCATATTCACGGATACCAGCTAAATCCAAAAGAATACCGTCGATTGCACAAGAACCTTCATAATGTAATTCTGCTTGTGTAACAACACAACGATGGATTTTTGCTTTTAATAAACGAGATAGCATGATTTGCGTCTCCAGAGTAGCCCTTACAATTGTTATCTTGTGTTGAATCAACAATTTTCAATGGGGGGATGCATTTGAAAGCGCATTTTGCTCTTAAAAATGAATCATGGCAAGAAAAATTGTTGAACAAAGAACATAAAATTTAGGTTTAAATTATGCTTTATAAGCATTGATTTGATTCATTGCTTGCTGAATCTCACCATTAACCAATAATTTTGTTTTGCCTAAAGCATGGTGTATTGCATCATCCATTAAAGTCTGTTCACTGCTTGGTGCTTTACCAAGTACATGTCCTGAAACTTTTTCTTTAGCGCCGGGATGACCAATGCCAATACGTAAGCGATGAAAATTAGAACCAATATGAGGAACAATGTCACGTAGACCATTGTGACCACCATGTCCACCGCCAGTTTTTAAACGAATGACGCCCGGATTCATATCCAGTTCATCATGAGCGATGAGAATTTCTTCTGGTTTAATTTGGTAGAATTTTGCAAAGGGAACAACACTTTGACCAGAAAGGTTCATAAATGTTGTGGGCAATAGTAGACGAACATCTTGTCCTTCAATATTACCGCGACCACTGATTCCTTTGTACTTTGAATCAGTTTTTAATGTAATACCATATTGTTCTGCAAGGCGTTCAACGAACCAAAAGCCTGCATTATGGCGGGTTTGGGCATATTCAGAACCTGGATTACCCAAACCAATAATCAGTGAAAGTTTACTCACTCATTTACACCATTTAACACTTATGCGCGTTTAAAGTCAGCGTGCATTGGTGTGTTTTTAGCTGGGTGACGTTGTAAAGCTTGGATTTTAACGCTTTCAACTTTACCTTCGATGTTAAGATCGATAACTTCTTCAAAGAAAGAGTTATTTTCTAAAGCTTTAACAAGCTCGCGAAGTTCTAAAGTAACCGCTACAGGTTCAGCAGAACCACCATAGATGATTGCTGGAACTTTATTTTGAAGACGAAGGCGGCGGCTCGAACCTTTCCCTTGAACTGCTTCTTCACGTGCTACTGCATTTAATACGAAGTTTGCCATGATGACATTTCCTCATTGAGTGTAATTGACTGAACTTTCGACCAGCCCAGTGATATAAAGCCCTACCAAAGAGTAGGGCTTTGAAAATTTGGCGCTATTATAGATAAGAATCGAACATTGCGCTAATAGATTCTTCGTTGTTAATACGACGAATTGTTTCAGCAACCATACTTGCTACTGAAACTTGGCGAATCTTACCAAGTTTTAATGCTTCATCTGAAAGTGGAATTGTGTCAGTAACAACCAATTCATCAATTACAGATTTGCTTAAATTTTCGAGTGCTTTACCTGATAGTACAGGGTGCGTTGCATAAGCAACCACTTTACGAGCACCAAAAGTTTTTAGTGCGTCGGCAGCTTTACACAAAGTACCAGCTGTATCAACCATGTCATCAACAATCACACAGTCACGATCACGTACATCACCAATCAAATGCATCACTTGTGATTCATTGGCTTTTTGACGACGTTTATCAATGATTGCAAGGTCGATATCACCCATTTGTTTTGCAACAGCACGTGCACGAACTACACCACCAACGTCAGGTGAAACCACCATCAAGTTATGATGTTGTTGTTGACGTAAGTCAGCAAGCAAAGCAGGCGTACCGTAGATGTTATCTACAGGAATATCAAAGAAACCTTGGATTTGGTCAGCATGCAAGTCGATCATTACAACACGGTCAATACCCACAGTGGTGAGCATGTCTGCTACAACTTTTGCAGTAATTGGAACACGAGTTGAACGAGGACGACGGTCTTGGCGTGCATAACCGAAGTATGGAATTACAGCAGTAATACGACCAGCACTTGCACGACGCAAAGCATCTGCCATTACTAAGATTTCCATAAGGTTATCATTCGTAGGGGCACAAGTGGGCTGTACGATAAACACGTCTTTACCACGCACATTTTCAGTAATTTCGACAGTGATTTCACCATCAGAAAATTTACCTACAGCAGCAGCTCCCAGAGGGATGTGCAAATGGCTAACGACTTTTTGGGCGAATTGTGGATGCGCAGTTCCACTAAAAACGACAAGATTGGGCATGAAGCACCCTTGGCGGTTGGCAGATTTGAATTAGATGGCAGGGGCGGCTGGATTCGAACCAACGGATGCCGAGATCAAAACCCGGTGCCTTACCACTTGGCGACGCCCCTAATGCGGCAGAATTTTAGTGTTTTTGTATGTCTCTGTCAAGGTAAATCAACATTAAATACAAATTACTACGTTCTGTCTTTTTTGAGAAAATGGCAGGGGCGGCTGGATTCGAACCAACGGATGCCGAGATCAAAACCCGGTGCCTTACCACTTGGCGACGCCCCTAATTTGATGTTGTATTTAATGGCAGGGGCGGCTGGATTCGAACCAACGGATGCCGAGATCAAAACCCGGTGCCTTACCACTTGGCGACGCCCCTAAAATACAACGATCTACAGATGAAAAATGATGGCAGGGGCGGCTGGATTCGAACCAACGGATGCCGAGATCAAAACCCGGTGCCTTACCACTTGGCGACGCCCCTATCATTACACTGTAAAATGAGTGAGTGGTGATTCATTCAAACTGTTGACCAAATAGGCTTTGCAGGGTGAATGATTTAAAACATCATCAATCTTCATTTGTTCAGTGACTTCAACAAAAACACAAGCACCTGTACCTGTAAGCTTTGCTGTACCGAACTGATCTAAATACTGCATTGCTTCATCAACTTCAGGATATAAATTTCTTGCCAGTGGCTCAAAATCATTTCTAAAATTGGATGGCTTTAGCTGATAGGCGCAAAATTTAGTAGGCTTCGTATCTCTTGTCAATGTTTTTTGCGAAAAAAGTCGTTGAGTGCTGATAAAACAATCAGGTTTTAACACAATGTATTGTTTTTGATCTAAGTCTATGAATGTTAAGTGTTCACCTATACCTTCTGCCCAAGCATTACGACCATGAACAAAGATTGGAACATCTGCACCCAATTTAACCCCAAGCTCAGCCAGTTGTTCAGTATTTAAACCGCACTGCCAAAGTTGATTGACCACAATCAATGTGGAGGCAGCATTGGAAGAACCACCACCTAGACCTGCACCCATTGGAATATTCTTTTCGATACGAATTTTTAAACCAGTCGGCTGTGTGGCATAAGGTTTTAAAATTTGAATCGCTTTATAGATCAGATTATGTTCCAAATCGACGTTACTCAAACCTTCAAGACTGATTTCTGCTTGAGAATGTTCTGTTTGGGTGAATTCTAACCAGTCATACAAATCAATCAGCTGAAAAATACTTTGCAACTCGTGATAGCCATTTTCACGACGACCTGTGATATGCAAAAACAAATTCAATTTTGCTGGAGAGGGAACACGAATCATAGATTTCATTGTCTAAGGTAAAGATTTAGCGGTTTTGAATCACCATTGTAATACGATTTTCCTGACCAGATTCAAGTTGTTGTTTTAAAATCAGCTTATTGGGCAAGCTCGCTTGATTGTTATAACTAAAATCTACAGTCCAGCCATCTTCAATGATTTGAGCAATACGTTGAGTATTATCTCGGGTGATTTGTGCATTTTCAGTGGCAGGGTAAGCTTGAACCCAATCGACAATATGGGTAATAGGTGCAGTCCAGCCCGTTGCTTTTTCAAGCAGTTCTTCTGGTGTTTCAGCCGAAATCGAACCTGTTTTAGCGCTGTTTAGGGTAACTTCCCCAGATTTTCCTTCAATAATGGTTTTGCCAATACCTAAGATCCCATTCAACTGGATGTTAAAATCTTGTTGGTCTTGTGTCCATGTGTAGAACGCACTGCCAGACTGTTTCGGTGTTTTTACCCCAATTTTCCCTTCAAGATTAAATTGATTTGACGGTTTTTGCAGGGGCGTTGTGGCATCTGTCGGTGCTGTAAGCGTTGGTGTGGTTTGTGCTGGCTTTACGACTTGTTGACAACCTGTGAGTGTAAAAGCGGTTACAACAGTTAGG
Source organism: Acinetobacter sp. NyZ410 (assembly GCF_022828975.1). Taxonomy (NCBI): domain Bacteria; kingdom Pseudomonadati; phylum Pseudomonadota; class Gammaproteobacteria; order Moraxellales; family Moraxellaceae; genus Acinetobacter; species Acinetobacter sp. NyZ410. Next base: position 1,129,283 of record NZ_CP094620.1, read on the forward strand.
GTGCAAAAGATCTGTGGAATGTGACGCATACAAGTCATTAACTCTTTTTAATATGTTGCGGTAATATTAATGAATCTAATTGATTTAATTGAGGATCATTTGGATGATTTTGTTTGAGTTGTTGTAACACTTCATTAAATTGAGCTAAGGCACCTTGCATATACAACGATTTTGCATATCGAATACCAATGTTTACACTATGACTCAAATTATAAGCTTTCGATAAAATGTTCGAGGCGGCATCAAAATCATTTTGCAAGAATGTGATATATCCCAGCGTATCTAAAATCGAGGCCTGATCTGGCGCAGAATCTAAGGCATGTTCAGCATACTTCCGCGCTTCATCTAAACGTCTATTTTGTAGTGCAAGCGTATAGGCATAAGCATTTAAATAAGCAGGATTATTTGGCTCTAAAGTTAAGAGCTGTTTCAATGCTTTATCAAGTAAATCACGATCCTCAAATGGATCAAGAAGCAGTATTTCTGAATAGAGAATTTCAGGATCATCAGGCAAGTTCTTCACTGCTTCCGTGAGTAATCTCAGCGCTGCTTTTTTATTGCCCATGCGTTTTAAAATCTCGGCTTGAGCCTGATATAAGAAACTTGCATGTTGTGGATAATTGACACGTTCTTGGGTTAAAAACCGCAAAGCATCATTCATCTTGTCTTGTCTTTCAAAAATCGAGACCAGATTACGGCGTGAAACCGTATATAAGTTCCCATCAACCAGACGATAATAGGCTTTTGCCGTTTCATCATTTTGCTTTCGTTCAGCATTTACTGCCAAATAAAAATAAGCTTCGTTTTGATAACGTGATGAGTAGCGTAACTCCACTAAATACTGTTCAGCTTGATCCAGCTTTTTTAAATCAATCGCAGTTAAACCTGCAATAAATAGGGCTTCTTCAGCATCTGGCCAAGCTTGGATAATCGATTCTAATTTGCTTAAGGCCAATTCAGATTGATGAATCTTGATCAGATATTTGACTTCTGCCAGACGGATATCATAGTTGTACTTGTTTTTACGACTGCTTCGATCATACCAATTTAAAGTCGCTTCTTGGTCACCCAAAGCCTCTAATAAATTGGCTTTCATCAGAATAAAGCCAGTCACTTTTGAACGTTTTTTTAACGCCTTATTGACGGTTTTTAAGGCTTGCTCGATTTCATCGTTTTGCGCTTCCAAACCGGCTATTAGAATTAAAACAGAAGGGTTGTTTTTTTCTTTACTTGCTCTCAGCGTATTGAGCAGATTTTGACGATCTACTTCTGATTCTGGTGCAATTCCTTCTAAAATCTTTTCTAAATCAGCGTTGGGGTCAATATTGAGAATACTGTCCAGAGTCTCCGCTGCAAGTTCATATTCATGTGATTTGAGCGCGATATGCGCCAAATAAAATTTTGCAGGAACATCCTCAGGTTCTTGTACAACCCAATGGGTGGCAATGTCTAAAGCTGCTTTTAAATCGTTTTGTTCAATTGCAACATTCAAGGCACGTTGCTTAATGGTGGTTGAATTACTACGAATTGCGAGCACAGTATAATTGTGTAAAGCAGTTGCAGTATCATTATAAGCCAATGAAAATTCAGCAATAATACTTTGTTTTAATGCATTAGTATTATATTTAGCATGATAAAATTCTCCAGATGCTCTAATATGAGCACTAGAAGCCATGCTACCAACCAGTAAGAATGTGGTAGAATATTGCTTAATTGTCATGCCGCTTAAGCGGTTGTTTATTTGACGCAATTTTTCCGAATCCAAGTATGCTTTTTATGACACCGTTATTGCACAATAGCACAAATTTAGCGAAATGATGATCTGATATGTCTTTCTTTGCATTGGGTGTCAACCATCAAACTGCTTCTGTTGAGCTACGTGAGCAAATCGCTTTTAATCCAGAACGATTAAAAGATTTATTTGCCGTAGAAAGCCTTCGCCAAAATTTGAATGATATGGTGGTGGTGTCAACATGTAACCGCACTGAAGTCTATGCCATGGCTGAAAATGCCGATATGGTATTAAATTGGCTCGCCCAAACCAATGGTATTGATGTAAAGCAATTGTCAAATCATGTATATCGTTATGAAAATACCGATGCAGTTTCGCACTTAATGCGAGTTGCCAGTGGTTTAGACTCATTGATGCTGGGTGAACCGCAAATTCTTGGGCAGGTTAAAACAGCACTATCAATCGCAAAAGATGCTGAAATCGTCTCGCAAAATCTGAATCAAATATTTGAATATGCTTTTTATGCAGCCAAACGCGTACGTTCTGAAACGGCAGTCGGTAGTCATGCTGTCTCAATGGGATATGCTGTTGCTCAACTCGCATTGCAAGTGTTTAGTAAGCCTGAACAGCTTACAGTCATGGTGGTTGCCGCAGGTGAAATGAATAGCTTGGTGGCAAAACACTTGGCTGAAATGGGCGTTGCAAAAATCTTGATTTGTAATCGAAGCCGTGAACGGGCAGAGAAATTAGCACAAGAAATAGCGCATCGTGTTGAAGTGGAGATTATTCCATTTGATGAACTCACTACTCAGCTTTATCGTGCGGATGTAATTTCCAGTTGTACAGGCAGTTTGCATCAAGTTATTGCTTATGCAGATGTGAAATTCGCTTTAAAAAAACGTCGTTATCAACAAATGCTTATGGTCGATTTAGCTGTACCTCGTGATATAGATCCAAAAGTTGAAAGTTTGGATGGTGTGTACTTATACGGTGTGGATGATCTACAAAGTGTAATTGATGAAAATTTAGCACAACGACGTCAAGCTGCGGTTGAAGCAGAGGTTATGGTCAATCAACTGGTAACTCAGTTGGTGACACAGCAAAAAGTAAAAGATGCTGGTGGGACGATTCAACAGTTTCGTGAGCACGGTGAGGAACAACGCCAGATGGAGTTGTCGCATGCCTTAGAGCGTATTCAGGCAGGTGAGGATACGCAACATGTACTTGAGGATTTTGCACATCGTTTGACGCAAAAATTATTGCATCCATCTTCAATTTTGCTACGCCAAGCAGCGCAGGATGAAGATCCTTCACATTTTGAATGGATGAAAGAAAATATTCAGGATATTTTTGAACAAGAAAGAAAACCAAAAGCAAAGTGATTATTTTTTAAAACGAATGTGATTTAATGTTTTTGCTTCACCAGCTATTATTGGTGTATATATTAGTGCGATCAAATTAGAATCAAGCCATCAAGGATCTACATAGCCTCTCTACGCAGGGTGGAATTATGGGGGGAGTTGATTCAGTTGATCGATGCTATAAGAATCCCAAAAAACCTAAACTATATTGCTTTTATCTAGATTATTCAGGGCGGATATTTGATGCACTTATGGTCGAAAGTATAAATGCACACTCAGATTCTAATTACCCCACCAATGCGTTTTTTAGTGATGAAAACTTTCAAAAACGTATATTTATAAACCTATATAAACCTTATGACTCCTCAATGGAAGAGGCCAATAGCCATATGAATTTTTTGTATTACAAAATACTCGATAAGCTCAATGAAGCGTTTATAGAAAATTAATGATGTACCAACTTTAAACTGATTTGTTTAGTCAGTTCATTGAGTTGTTTTCGTAAATTACGTGACTCACTCAATGAGGTTGGCGCTTTAAGCTTTAATTTTAAATATTTCTCTTGCAAGGCCAAAGAGTAATCTGAAGCCAATTTATCTGCCATTTCAGGCGCCTCAGCCAAAGCCTGAATATTTGTGCGTTGTATGATTTCAGAGAGTTCCAAATGATAAGCACCACATGCACCTAAAATATAGTAGGTTGCAAGTTCTTGATCATCTGGTAGATCGTCAAAGACACGGTCAAATACCGCTAAGATTTGCGCCAATAACTCATCTGGATGAATCAATGCACGCAATACTTCAAAGTGAATATATAAAAATGGATGTTGCATCAAAATCGCAACAGCAAAGTCTTCATCTTTGGTGCGAATATTAAAAGACAATGAGGCATCTAAGCTGACTTGAGGCTGCCATTTTCGATTAAAACCTAACTTTTCTTTAAAAAATTGTCTTAATAAATAGCGGTAAGAACCTTGTTTAGGCAATAATTCAGTCAGTTGATTGAGTTCAGCCATCACCTGACTTTTACCTTCAGGTGTAGCAACATCATAATTTTGACTCAATAAAGCAAAGACGAAATCCGATAATAAAGGAGATTGTTGCCATATTCGTTGAAACGTTTCAAAACCTTCCTTACGAATCAACGAATCTGGGTCATGTTCTTTGGGTAGAACAAAAAATTTAAGTTCACGGCCATCATTCAATAACGGTAGAGCAATTTCTAAGGTTCGACGTGCTGCTTTTTGTCCAGCGGCATCACCATCAAATGCAATCGTGATTTGATTGTTCTGCTTAAATAAAATAGTTAAATGATCTGCATTGCTGGCCGTACCTAATGTTGCTGTCGCACCAGAAATCCCGTTTTGTTGTAAGGCGATCACATCCATATAGCCTTCAACCATGAGCCAATTTTGTGCACGGTCTTTCCGACCTTCATACAAGCCGTAAAGCAGTTGGTTTTTATGGAAGACTTCAGAATCAGGTGAGTTAATATATTTCGGTTTGATTTCGTCATTCAATGCACGACCACCGAAACCTACAACACGACCTTTGTTGTCTCGAATCGGGAAAATCACCCGATCACGCAACAAATCGAAGTCACGACCACTATCACTGGTACGAATCAGACCTAGTAGTTTTAAACCTTCAATATCTTGTGGGAAAGCTTTTTCTAAATGTTGCCAATCTTCTGGTGCATAGCCTAAGCGCCAATATTGGATTGTTTCGGCGCTTAAACCACGATGTTTAAAATAATTCTGCGCCACTTTACTGTTTGGTAATTGGCGTTCATAAAACTGCGCAATATTTTCTAACAGATCATAAAGGTTGCCATCTTGAGGGATCTGATCAAAACCTACTGAGTCAAACTGGGTTGGATCGAAATGCTCAGGATCAGGATATTGGCTAAAGGCTTCAAAAGGGTCAATTTCTAGTGGCTGAACAGAATCTGTTTTTTGCTCAGTGGGTTTAGAATCGACTACTTTATTTTCTACAGCCTTCACTGCTGGTTTAGGCTTGGATACTTCACGCTTATACGACAGTTTTTTATTGTCATGATTGTCTTTGGGAAGTTCGACACCTGCATGGCTGGAGAGTTCTTTCATGACATCGACAAAATTTCGATTATCAATATCCATTAAGAAGCGAATGGCATTGCCATTTGCCTGACAGCCAAAGCAGTGATAATACTGTTTATCACGGTAAACATGAAAAGAAGGTGACTTTTCCTGATGAAAAGGGCAACAGCCTGAATAGGTGCGACCAGTTTTTTTCAATTTCACACGTTGACCAATCAGATCGACAATATCTGTGCGATCCAAAATTTGATCTATCGTGTGCTGAGGAATAGCCATAAATTTAATGTCATGTATCGTTTAAACCAATTTAAAGTTTAACGTAGTTTTGAGTCTAAAAATATCTATGAATAAAAAAGACGGGTAAAAACCCGTCTTGATTTGTCGCAATCAATATTTATTTACGTTGTCCATCATACAAACTTTCATCTGCACGTGCTGGCTCTTTAGACACTTCACGATTTGGACGATCAAGTAAGCCAAAACTCACTTTATTTAACAAGCTTGATTTTTGTTCTGCTTGATCAGACGTTTCAGAACTCGCTTCTTGTGATACTTCTGCTTTATCACCACGACCTAAAATACCTAATGTTGCACGGTTCCACCAACTTGCTTCTTTACGTGCTGCGCGTATATTCACTTCACCATTAGATTTAACAAGGTTTGGATAGTTTTGCTTAAGCACGCCAATGTACTGTTGTGATGTTTCTTTATCGCCCAACTTGTCATAACCATATGCCATTGTTGCTAAGGCTTCAGGAACTTGAGGCGTTTGAGGATAGTGTTCAATCACCCATTGTGAACGTTCAATTGCAGCCAAATACGCTTTACGTTTAATATTGAAACGAGCAGTATTCATTTCACTTTCAGCCAGTTCTTGGCCGATGTATTTCATTCGTTGTGCAGCATCAACTGAATATTGACTTGAAGGATAGCGACGAATTAAGTCGACAAAATTTTGATAGGCAATTTTTAAATAACCTACATCACGATGTGCTTGTTTTAATGAGGTATAGCGAAGCAAACTGTCATAATTTTGCTCCATATTGGCTACGCCGCGGACATAGTAAGCATAATCTAAATTCGGATGTTGAGGATTTAAACGAATAAAACGATCTGCCAGTGCAATTGTGCCTTCATAATCTTTTTGCTTAAATTTTGTGTAAAGCAATTCAAGCTGAGCTTGTTGTGCATATTGCCCAGTCGGGAAATAAGTATCCATTGCTTCTAACGCTTTTGCAGCATCGCCATATTGCCCACGGTCTAATGATTTTATCGCATTATTGTAATAAGTCTGCTCATTTGATTTCGGGCCTGTATCAACAACATCCTTCTTCGGATTGCTGCTACAGCCGACAAATGCAGTTGCTAAGCCTACAGTTAAAGCAAGCATTGTGACTTTATAACGTGGTAGCGACATAAAAATTCCTCTGTTTATACGGGCAATAGGCTACAATTGCGCTATTAAACCACTTTTGTCCGAATGAGCAAATGACTTCAGCACACTCTTCTAATTCTAATTTCCCAGAAAATGATTTCAATTTACTTGAAGATTCTGAGGATGCAGATAATCATAATTCTGCGCCGACTGCAACACGTTTATCGTTGCAATTTCAACTGGATGAAAGCTATTTAGGGCAACGTATTGACCAAGTCGCAGCACTGGTTTGGAACGAGTTTTCTCGTGAAAAACTCAAGCAGTGGATGAAAGAAGGTCATTTGTTGGTAAATGGTAACATTGTCAAGCCTAAGTATAAATGCGAAGGCAATGAACTTCTATGTTTAGATGTTGAATTGGAAGCACAAACGTCGGCACAACCTGAAAATATCCCTTTAAACATTGTTTATGAAGATGACGATATTATGGTCATCAATAAACCTGTCGGTATGGTTGTTCATCCTGGTGCGGGTAATCCAAATGGTACTTTGGTGAACGCCTTGCTTTATCATTACCCAAAATCTGCCGAATTAACTCGTGCAGGTTTAGTACATCGTATTGATAAAGACACCAGCGGTTTATTGGTTGTTGCTAAAAATTTGGAAGCGCAATTTTCTTTAAGTAAACAATTGGCTAAAAAAACAGTTTACCGTGTATATGACTTGATTTGTTATGGTCATATTATTGCAGGTGGAACGATTGATGAGCCGATTAAACGTCATCCTGTAGATCGTGTAAAAATGGCTATTTTACCGGGTGGTCGTGATGCGGTGACGCATTACAATGTTAAAGAACGTTTTCAACATTTCACCCGTGTACAAGCGCAACTTGAAACAGGGCGTACTCATCAAATCCGGATTCATTTCACCTATATTGGTTATCCATTGGTGGGTGATCCAGTCTATGTTAGCCGAGTTAAAGTTCCAGCAGGTGCTTCTGAGAAACTGAGCAGTGCATTGCGTAACTTTAAACGCCAAGCTTTACATGCCTCTAAATTGGGCCTAGTTCACCCACGTACACAAGAAGAAATGATGTTTGAAGCACCATGGTCAGATGATTTCGTTGAGTTGGTTGAAGTGTTACGCTCTGAAAACAAAGCCTATTAATTGATTTACATGATAAAACTGCTCAATGAGAGCAGTTTTATACAATGATTTAGTTAGCACAAGCATCTTTTGTTCCTGTAGGAAAAGTATTGGTAAATTTTGATTTATCCGTGACCAATTCTAATGACATGGTTTTATTTAGGTATGGAGAGTTGGCTTCAAAACCCTCAAAATTGACTTGTAGGACTACTGTGAAATCTTTAGGTTTAGACAGTAAAGTCGCGACATAATCTAAATTTTTTTTATTTACAATCAGTCCAATTTGATTGGTATTTTGATTAAAGTAAACACCAAGATTTTGTTGTGAGCCTCCTTTAATTGGTTTTATATAAGAATATAATTCTTTAATTTCTTTAGTGTTAGGATCAGTTGATATAATTGATATCAATACCAAATTTTTTATATTAGACTTCCGTCATAAATCAAAAAACGTACAATTTATTTGATCTTAAATTAATCAGCAAAATTATTTAATTCAAGGGATAATCCTTGGATGAAATTCAAAGATATTCAAAAATTATCAGACGTTAAGTTTCGTAGGCTTACCGGTGTTAGTTGGGCTACATTTAACCTCATGTTGGCCGAGCTAAATAAGCATTTACCTCGTCATATTGGTAAAGGACGACCGCATAAATTACCGTTGGAAGATCGCTTGCTCTTATGTATAGAATATTGGAGAGAATATCGAACATTTTTCCATCTTGGTATGAGTTACGGTGTATCTGAAACGAGTGCAATTCGTATCACACGTGTTATTGAAGATACCTTAATCCGTTCTGGAAAATTTAACTTGCCAAAACAACTTCCTAATCGAGATGAAGTGGATTGGGAAGTTGTTGTGATTGATGCAACTGAAATATTAGTTCAACGTCCAAAAAAAACAGAAGAAATGGTATAGCGGTAAAAAAAAGCGACATACCTTTAAATTTCAGCTATCTATGCACTATACAACAGGTGAAATACTGAGTGTATGTGGAAGTCATGGAAGCATGCATGATTTTAAAATATTTAAAAAAAGTATGAGGAAATTAAAATTTAAGCCCTTTTTTATCGTTGATAAGGGGTATTTAGGGATAAAAAAATTGGGTTTTGGATGCCTCATGCCATCTAAAGCAAAGAAAACTGAAAAATTAGATTCTGAATTAAAAAAGTTAAATAGAGAGATTGGTCGTAGACGAATTCAAGTAGAGCATGTATTTGGAAGGATGAAATGTTTTAAGATTTTATCTTGTGTATATAGAAATCGTCGTAAAAGATTAAACCTGCGGTTTAATTTACTTGCTGGCATATACAATTTAGATTGGGTGAAAGATAAACAATTAAATTGATTGAAAAATGATTTATGAAGGAAGTCTATTATTTTGCACCTTTAAGAATGGGCTATTTTCATATATTACTGACATTGAATGCATATTTTTATTTTTATCCTGAAGTAATATTGTATAAATTTTTGCATCATTTCTAGCGTTTGTTAATTCAGTTGGAATAACGTCTGTATTTAATTCAAATCCAACAACACCTGATTGAGGTAATATTAACCCTCCCTCAACAATAGTACTATTCATCATTTTCAATGTACTATGATTGGCAGAATACGTGATTGGATATGCTGTTTCTAGAATTTTATAGGAAAGTTTTTGACCTGATGCTATAGGAAATTTAAAAAAAAATTGTATGGCTCAGGCATAAAGCCTTCTAAATCATAACGACATAGTGCAAATCCTTGCGTGCTGATAACACTCAGACTCAATAAAACAGCAAGCTTTAGTTTTTTCATGGTTTATCCTTATTTTTAAGTTTTAATTAATATTATTGAGTTTGATTAAAAAAACAACACTATGTGAAGTTGAAATGTTTAGTTTTGTTAATCAACAAAATGGACGAGAAGATTGGTTTTTGGATTGAGTAAATTTGTTATAGTTATTGAGTCGTGAAAATGATTTGAATAGGAAAATGAGTCATATGCAATTTGTTCAAGGATTACCTCAAGGTGTATATGCAGGCCAGACACATATACATCACCCAAAGGCTTTGCCATCTGTACAGCCTGAGCTTGAAGGTTTTAATTTGGCATTGCATGTAAATGACGATCCTCAACGGGTACAACAACACCGTATGATTTTATTGGATGAGTTTGCAGAATTGGGTGTTAGTAAAATTACATGGATGACGCAAACCCACAGCACAATATGTCATACCATCAATGAAGAAATGACATTTACTGCATTGGAGGGGGATGGCTTGGTCACACAGACTCAGGGGCATGCCTTGATGATGATGACTGCTGATTGCTTACCCGTTGTTTTAGGCAATGCCGCGGGTACTGAGGTTGCCAATCTACATGCAGGTTGGCGCGGTTTAGCAGGGGGAATAATTGAAAATACCATTGCCAATATGAAGTCTCCACCTACTTGGGCTTGGTTGGGTGCAGCAATCAGTCAGCCTTGTTTTGAAATTGGCGCAGAAGTCAAAGCTGCTTTTTGTTCTAAATATGCTGAACTAGACACTGCATTTATAGAGGGTGAGCAAGCAGGTAAGCACTATGCGGATTTGTATGCGATTGCGCGTTATATTCTTAAACAACATGGGGTGAATATGGTTATAGGAGGAGATCAGTGTTCTTATCGTCAAGATCAGGATTTCTATTCTTATCGTCGCCATGCAAAAACAGGGCGTATGGCTACTTTTGTATTTATTCGGAATTAAATCTTTATTTTTAAATAGATTTATCGTTGTTTTAAGTGTTATGTCATAGGTTTTCTGAACATTACAAGAATTGTTTAAAAATGAATTGATGTTAAACTTGACTAAATTTGTTTGTTTTCAATTGATATGTCTTTATCTGCTAAATCTATCGCGATCGTTTACCACAGTCCATTTGGTCATACTGCAAAAGTTGCGAATTATATTGCACAAGGTGCAGAGAAGATCGGTGTAACTGTTCATCAAATGGATATTGAGCATATTGATTGGGATATTTTAGATCAAGCGAATGCCATAATTTTTGGCTCACCGACCTATATGGGAAGTGTTACAGGTCCATTTAAAATGTTTATGGACTCTACATCTAAACGTTGGAAAAATCGTGATTGGCAGGGCAAACTTGCTGCTGCATTTACCAACTCTGGTGGTTTAAGTGGAGATAAGTTATCTGTACTGCAACAGATTAATATCTTTGCAATGCAACATGGCATGTTATGGTCTGGACTCCCTTTAATGCCTACTGGTGTTAAACCCACTGATTTAAACCGTATGGTGGGTTATTTAGGGTTAATGACACAATCAGATAATGCACCTGTTGAAATTACACCACCCTCTGGTGACTTGCAAACCGCAACATGGTTTGGAGAGTATATTGCGTTACTCATAAATAAAATTACGCCGTAGTTGTTCGGTGTAATTACATAAAAAAACAAAAAACATCATAAATAAAAAGCCTTTAGAATCATTGCAAAAGTTGAATTATTGAGTGAAATGTTTTGTTAATTGAAGACTAAACTGTGTTTTGCCTTTTTTTTATTGTCGTTTTCATATAATTTTTACCAATAAGAAAAAATCTGAGAAGATGATATGGATATTAAAGATAGAAAAACAATTAAAATCATAAGGATGTTTTTAACTTATGGTCTGTTGTTTTCTCCAGTTTATTGTTTTGCAAACTCTTTTCAATCTGAAGGATTAACTGAATTAAATGACGCTGAGCTTTCTAAAGTTAGTGGTCAAGCCCTGATGAGTTTGAGTTATATTGCACCTAATGATTCAGTCAATAAAATGCAAGGGCAAGGTATCGGTTTTTATAAACTTGGACTCGAAGCTGATCTTGAATTAAATGCCAATATTAAAAAATTGCAGCTCGGTTGTGGTGGGGTAAATGGGGCGGGCGGTTGTGACATTGATATTGATAATTTGAGTCTTTCAGGTATAGCAGATACCCGAGAAGGACGTGTAGGTTCAAGTGCAAAATTGACCAATCCATTTATAGAGTTTGCGATAAAAAATCCCAATTCTGCGTCAACACGAGAAGTAGTTGGCCTACGATTAAGTGCTGAAAAAGCATTAGGTTTGTTAACAGCAGGTATTGAAAACTCAGATTTGCCAAATGGTATTAATAGCCTGAGTGGTGCTTTAAAAATTAAAGCAACAACAGGCAGTGCAAATACGACCGCACGGAATTTACAATATGCTGATACAAACATGTCTATTAAAGGGAACATTAAATTAGGTATTCTTCCGACCGCAAGTTTTCAGACAAATGACTATAATCTAGGATTGCAATCGACTGGCGCTACATTGGCTGTTAATGGGAAAACTTTATACGGCAATCGTATGACGAGTGCTCTTTTGACTGGAACAGCTAAAATTGATGAACTATTTTTTAGAGGTTCAATCAAACCAATTCTTGCTGGTATAGATTTATCATTTTTAACATTGAATGCGAGTGGTAGCATATCGGGTTTAACTGCCAATTTAGATATTAATCAAAGCTTGGGATATATTCATAAGTTGCAATTGAATAATCCATTTTCTTTATCATTACAGCAACAGTCTGTGTGGTGGCCAAATGCTGAAATTGCTGCTCAAAGAGGGTGGTGGTTAGCGATTGAAGATGAGATTGATATTGGTAAAGTCACGCCATCGAATACGATTGATGTAACCAATGATGTTTTAAAACAAGTTGTACCAAGTTTAAATGAATATCTTGCTAAATCTGAGAATACTGTGAAATGTCCAGGTTTAATTGGCTTATCTTGTATTGCGAGTGAGGTGGCAATTGGGCAAATTAATTTATCAGATTCAAATCCACTATATTTCCCGATTAATGATTTGAAATTGGCGACTCAAGATTTTGCGCCTAACTGTTATGGCAATCTAAAATTCTGTTAAATCTTTGAGACTAAAGAAAGCCTCCAGATGGAGGTTTTTTATTGGGTATAGCTTGATATGCGTTATATCGCAGGAGTCAATAATCCACTTGTTGAAAACGTATTTTGCACTGATAGCCTATGATCTGTTTCGGACGGATTATTATGGTATTATTAAGTATAAATATACAATTGTTAAATTTTGTTACATAAAGTAATATAAGTAAAAACCCTTTAGAATCATTGTGAGAGTGATGTTGAATCATATAAAAATTATAAAATATAAATATTTACGACGAAGTGTTATTCTATTTATTTAACGCTTAGTATATTTTTTATCCATAATAAGATCTGGGAAGATGGTATGGATATCAAAAAAAAACGAGCAATTGATAAGAAAATCATTAAAATTGCAAAACTGGCTTTCATTTGTACAGGATTGTTTTCTTCAATCCATAGTTTTGCAAGCAGTCTACATTCTGAGAGTTTAATGCAATTAAATGATTCTGAACTTTCGGATGTGAGTGGTCAGGCACTGATGAGCTTGAGTTATATTGCGCCTAATGACTCAATCAATAACATGCAAGGACAAGATGTCGGATTCTATAAACTTGGCCTGGAAGCTGAGCTTGACCTAAATGCCAATATTAAAAAGTTACAACTGGGTTGTGGTGGGGTAAACGGGGCAGGCGGTTGCGACATTGATATTGATAATCTGAGTCTTTCAGGTATAGCCGATACGCGTGAAGGACGTGTAGGTTCAAGTGCAAAATTAACCAATCCCTTTGTAGAATTTGCGATAAAAAACCCCAATTCTGCGTCAACACGAGAAGTGGTTGGTTTACGCTTAAGTGCTGAAAAAGTTTTAGGCTTATTAACCACAGGAATAGAGAACTCTGATCTTCCTAATGGAATAAATAGTTTAAGTGGGGCAATTAAAATTAAGGCGACCACAGGAACGGGATTTACAGCTCCAAGAGCAATGACCTTTAATGATACAGGAATGGTTATGAGTGGCCGAATTAGAATAGGTTTTGTTGCACCAACTTTTACTACAAATAACTATAATTTACAGTTGCAATCAACTAAAGCGAATTTATTGATCAATGGTACAACCTTAACAGGTACACGTTTAACTTCTGCAAAACTCACAGGCACTGCATTGATTGATAATTTAAACTTTGGTGGAAATATTACTGCAAGAGTAAATCTACCATTAGTTTCATTGATTCCTTTGAGTATTAATTCAAATGGCTATATATCAGGCTTAAGGGCTGACTTAGATATTGAACAAGATCTTGGATATATTCATAAATTCCCTTTAAATAATCCATTTTCTTTATCACTACAGTCGACTCAAGTTCACTGGCCTGGTGCTGAATACGCCTCGAATCGTGGATGGTGGTTAGCCATAGAAGATGAAATTGATATTGGTCAAGTTGTACCTAAAAATCAGATTGATGTAACCAATGATATTCTTAAACAAGTTGTACCCAGTATTAACAATTATTTGACAAATAACCCACCGACCTGTCAGTTAGCAATTGGATGTATAGCTCTTGGTCTGAATATTGGTAATGTCAATTTATCATCAGCAAAACCACTATATTTCCCAATTAAGGATTTACCCTTAGCAACTCAAGGATTTGCGCCTAACTGCTATGGCAATCTAAAATTCTGTTAGACCTTTAAGACTAAAGGAAGCCTCCAGATGGAGGTTTTTTATTGTTTGATCAGGATTGAGCTTTATCTCTTTACCAACTATGACGACTTACAATAATCCCTTTGATGACTTGAAAACCACACGATGTGCTGAAAAAGTAGATTGTATGACTATTAAGTATAAATATATAATAATTAAAATTAGTTACATAAGTAAATATTAATAAAAAGTATTTAGAATCATTGAGAAAGTAATCTTGGTTTGCATAATTGTTATAGTATTGAGATATTTAATTCACTTTTCTATTTGCTTTATTTGTATTTTAGTATATTTTTTATGCATAATAAAATGAGATTAGCTGATATGGATATCAACTATAATAGGATGATTGATAAGAAAATCATTAAAGTCGTAAAGAATGTCGTAATTTATGCTGGATTGTTTTCCTCAATGCATTGTTTTGCAAATTCTCTATACTTGGAGAGTTTAACTCAATTGAATGACTCTGAGCTTTCCGATGTTCATGGTCAGGCACTAATGAGCTTGGGTTATATTGCGCCAAATGACTCAGTCAATAAGATGCAGGGGCAAGGCGTTGGTTTTTATAAACTTGGACTTGAGGCAGAACTTGAATTGAATGCCAACATTAAAAAGTTACAGCTCGGTTGTGGTGGGGTAAACGGGGCGGGTGGTTGCGACATTGATATTGATAATTTGAGTCTTTCAGGTTTGGCTGATACACGTGAAGGGCGTGTGGGTTCAAGTGCAAAATTAACCAATCCATTTGTAGAATTTGCGATAAAGGATCCCAATTCTGCATCGACAAGAGAGGTGGTTGGCCTACGTTTAAGTGCTGAAAAAGTTTTGGGAATGTTGACAGCAGGTACTGAAAACTCAGACACACCGAACGGTATTAACTCTCTCAGTGGCTTTTTAAAGACGAAAGCAACTACGGGAATGGGATATACAAATAGTCGTGGAATGAGTTATGCCGATACCCAAATGCCTGTGACTGGAAATGTGGATATATGTGTTTTTGTATTTTGTGGGCGATTACCGCTTTCTTCAAATGATTACAATTTAAATTTGGAGAGTACAACAGCGCCAATTCAAATTGATGCTACGACTATAAATGGTAAACGACAAACGAGTGTCAATTTAACAGGTAAAGCTAATATTGATCGGTTGAATTTTGGAGGACGTCTAAAGGCTGGGGTGAGGGTTCCTCTACTCGGGACTTTAAACTTAGAAAAACAAGTAAACGGTAATATTACTGGGCTGACGGCCAATTTGTCTATTAGTCAAAATCTAGGTTATATCCATAAAATTCCATTAAATAATCCTTTTTCATTATCTCTACAAAGTCAAAATGTATGGTGGCCAAATGCAGAAGTAACTGCGCAAAGAGGCTGGTGGATGGCATTTGAAGATCCTGTCGATATTGGCAATGTTACACCATCAAAACGTATTGATATTACTAATGATGTATTAAGACAAGTGATCGGTCCATTAAGTACGGCTTTGTCAACGACCGCAGTACCATCTTGTCAAGCTTTGGATTGTCTATTTGGTAGTTCATTGGAAATTGGAAATATTAATTTGCCCAATACATCAGTAAACTTCCCATTAAAGGATCTACAACTTAAAAATCAGGACTTTGCTCCCAACTGCTATGGTTCGTTAAAATTCTGTTAAAAAGATGTCTAAAAGAAAAAACCTCCATTTCGGAGGTTTTTCGTATATCAAACAGATTATTTATGCATGATTCGTGATTTATCACGCTGCCAATCGCGATCTTTTTCAGTGGCACGTTTGTCATGTAACTGCTTACCTTTTACCAAAGCAATCTCAAGTTTAGCCAAATGACCTTTCCAGTAACACGCCAAAGGTACGCAGGTATAACCTTTTTGATTGACAGCACCCAGTAGCTTTTCAAGCTCACGGCGCGAGAGCAACAGTTTACGGGTACGTGTCGCTTCAGGGACTACGTGCGTAGATGCTGAAAGTAAAGGTTGAATTTGAGCACCGAAGAGAAATGCTTCATTATTTTTAAAGGTGATATAGCTTTCAGTAATGGTCATCCGCCCAGCACGTAATGACTTGACTTCCCAACCTTGTAAAGAAAGCCCAGCTTCAAATTTTTCTTCAATAAAATAATCGTGGCGTGCACGTTTATTTTGTGCAATCGTCCCACTATTATTTTTTTTAACGACAATGTTTTTCGACATAATACAAATATTCCAAGAATAGCCTTATTTTGCCTCAAACTTGGCTTCAGGTGAAGTCATTTCACAATTAAAGCCAAAGCTAAATCAAAAGAGGTTATTCGCTAATATTTAAGTTTTTGTTAAACTATAGCCCTACATAACAAACTAGAGTACAAATGGATGTCTAAAACTCGTGTCATCTATCCAGGAACTTTTGATCCAATTACCAATGGCCATGTTGATTTAGTCGCACGTGCTTCACGAATGTTTGATGAAGTTGTGGTCGCAATTGCAATTGGGCATCATAAAAATCCAGTCTTTAGTTTGGAAGAACGTGTAGAGTTAGCAAAGATATCACTCAAACATTTACCCAATGTTGAGTTTGTCGGTTTTGATGGGTTATTGGTCAATTTTGCACGTGAACAACATGCTACAGCAGTGTTACGTGGCTTAAGAGCTGTTTCAGATTTTGAATATGAATTTCAGCTTGCGAATATGAATCGTCAGCTTGATCATGATTTTGAAACAGTATTTTTAACACCATCAGAGCAATTTTCATTTATTTCTTCGACGATGGTTCGAGAAATAGCACGATTGAAAGGCGATGTGGCAAAGTTTGTTCCTCAATGCGTTGTCGAAGCCTTCCATCGTAAACATCAACAAGGTTGGTAGCGTGTCTTTAATTATCACTGATGAATGTATCAATTGTGATGTATGCGAGCCTGTATGTCCAAATGATGCCATTTTTATGGGGGAGGAGATTTATGAAATCCATCCTAACCTATGTACAGAATGCGTCGGGCATTTTGATCAGCCACAGTGTGCGCTTTTCTGTCCAGTCGACTGTATTCCGCTCGATCCGAACCATGTAGAGAGCCAAGACGACTTGATGGAAAAGTATAAAAAACTAATTGCTCAAAAAAGCGCAAGCAATTAGCCGAGAAATTTGTTAGGATACGCCCCGAAGTGAGCCAGACGATCGCTGCTGTGGAGATCTCCGTGATTGAAGCAGGGGAGGAAAGTCCGGGCTTCATAGGGTAAGGTGCCAGGTAACGCCTGGGCGGTGTGAACCGACGGAAAGTGCAGCAGAGAGTAGACCGCCTTCAATAACGTTTCTTTTCGGAGAAATGGAAGGTAAGGGTGAAAGGGTGCGGTAAGAGCGCACCGCATGGCTGGTAACAGTTCATGGCATGGTAAACCCCACCGGAAGCAAGACCAAATAGGGATCCTATAGGCATGGCCCATGCTGGATCCGGGTAGGTCGCTTGAGCGTATGAGTGATCATGCGCCTAGAGGAATGATCGTTCTAGACAGAACCCGGCTTATCGGCTCACTTCGATGAATTTTATTTTAATTAGTGCTTGACGTAACATTGTTTACAGCAGATAATGCGCGCACAGTTTTAGGCTATGTAGCTCAGTTGGTTAGAGCACCGCACTCATAATGCGGGGGTCACAGGTTCAAGTCCCGTCATAGCCACCATTTTTATAGACCACGTTTCCAAAAACGTGGTCTTTTTTTATCTACAGGATTTAAACTTTAACAGCGAGACTTGGTCTTGTTTAAAAACCAAGGTTCAGCCCTGTACTCTCCCCAATATAGCTTAAGCTACTTTTAGGCGTCTTTTTATAATCATAAAGCGTTGTTTTTGATAATTTAGCCAAGCCAAATTGATAAGAAAAGTTAAATTGCACTTGAGTGATGTGGTATTGCGTTAACACCTCAGCGTGTTGTTGATTAATCTTTTCTAGTAATGTTTCGGCACGCTCAAGGTCATCCAGATAATCTGGTTGATTCACATTTAAAATTAAAACCTGATTTATGGATTCAGCTTCTCCGATGAAGGTATGGCGATTTTCAACTTGAGCATTTTTAATGTCATCGGAGATCAAACTAAAATTATTGGCTGAGATTGCTTTGCTTTGGAAATAACCCCATAAATTGACAGAAAAAATCACAATCGTTAACAGCGCAATGATGTAGTAATGAATACGCCATACAGATTGGCGTGGAATATTGGATTGAACATTTCTAAGGATTTGAGTTTCACTGAGTAGATCGTGCAGAGATTGTTGGCTATTTCCATTAAAAATAGCCAAGTAAAAACAGGCAAAGACGATACTTTGAAAAAATGCCACAAGTAGGCTGAGTGAAAGATGCTGAGTTGAATATGTTTGTAAATAACCAGCAAAGCAAAATGGAATGATAAAAATACTTGATCTAACCAGAGAGCGCATAAATGGAATTGAAGCACCATTTAAGTCTTTTACTCTAATTTTACCCAGAATTTTCCCAATGGTTTTACCATTACCGATATGGCTGTTAAAAGCAGCAAAATAAAATAGACAGAGGAGTGTACCTATACATTGGAAAATAAAAGGAGAATTTTCAAAATATGGGTAGAGTATTTTACCCATCACTAAACAGGCTACGCCGACGGTAATACAGTCGATGATAAATGCGAATATTCGCGGAAATATAGGGGCGGCTTTTTGAGTTTCAGTAGTAATTTCAGACATGGTATTGGTTTAATTAAGTTTATGAAAATATTAATAATTAATATAAATTTATTATATTATAAGTTTTTTAATGAAAAATAACCAGAAAAATATAGTTGAGCTATCACGCTTTTTAGCAAGTCGTATTGAACTTTGCATTATTTTTAAATTGGTGATTTATAGATGATTTACAAATTTTAGGCATAAAAAAACCAGCTTATCACTGGGTTCTTTATTGCACCATTTTAATAAGATTTAAAATGGTGCCCGAGGCCAGACTCGAACTGGCACGCTTTGTGGGCGGGGGATTTTAAATCCCCTGTGTCTACCGATTTCACCACTCGGGCATGTGCGCAATAATAAAGGACAGTTTTTCTCTTGGCAAGCGTATTTATGTCGATTTGCTTTCTTTTCAATCAATTCATGTGCTTATGTTTGAAAATAAAGCATTTTAAGCCGTTGAATGGGTATTTTGTCATGATTTTTTCATCAATTTGAGATTAAAGCGAAATATTAAGCCTTTAAATTGATTGGATAAAAAAACTTAGAGGAAACCAACTTCAATGCCAAACTCAATTTCACGCCGTGAACTTATTCAAAAGTCATTAGCCAGTTTTGGGGCATTATCTATACCAGTGTCGTTGACTGCTTGTGGGAGTGATAACAACGATTCAACATCTCCTACAACAAAAGTTGAATTTTTACATGGTGTTGCCAGTGGCGACCCATTAAAAGATCGTGTGATTTTGTGGACGCGTATTACCCCGCAGGATACGTCTTTGCGTTTAGAAGTGGTTTGGGAAATTGCCACAGATGATAAATTTACGCAAGTGATCAATACTGGAAAAGTACAAACAGCATCAGCTCAGGATTTTACTATTAAGGTCGATGCAGACAAGCTTAAGTCTGGGCAAACTTATTATTATCGTTTTAAATTTGGTTCGGTGATTTCGCCAGTAGGGCGTACCAAAACATTACCTGAAACCACCAGTTCGGTGCAGTTTGCGGTGTGTTCGTGTTCAAACTATCCTGCTGGCTATTTCTATGTGTATAAGGAAATGGCAAAACAAGAGGTTGATGCGATCATCCATTTGGGGGATTACATCTATGAATATGGTAAAGATGGATATGCCACAGAAGAGGCAGTAAAGCTGGGTCGTACCCTCGCTGCTGACAATGATAAAGAAATTATCAAGTTGGATGATTACCGTAAGCGTTATGCACTTTACCATACTGACGCCGACCTACAGGCCGCACATGCCCGTCATCCTTTTATCGTGATTTGGGACGACCATGAACTGGCAAATGACGCATGGAAAGATGGTGCAGAAAACCATCAAGCCAATGAGGGTAATTTCTTAGACCGTAAATTGGCAGCTTTACAAGCCTATTTTGAATGGATGCCGATTCGTCCTGTATCTGCAACAGATCACTTGAATATTTATCGCCAGTTTGACTTTGGTTCATTGGTACAATTGACCATGTTAGATACCCGTATTTTGGCACGTGATAAGCAACTCGATTATGCCAATTATATGACGGCTTCGGGCTTGGATATTGCTAAGTTTCAGGCAGATTTAACCAGTACTACGCGTACACTGATGGGTTATACCCAACGTGAGTGGCTACAAAAGAAACTGGCACAATCTACCGCGACTTGGAATGTATTGGGTCAGCAAGTGTTGATGGCAAAAATGTTAATCCCTGCTGAATTGCTATTGTCTTTATCTGCAATTACCAGTGGAAATGTCACAGCCGAAACTTTGGCAAAAATGAATCAGCAGATCATCGAGTTAGTTACTTTAAAAGTTCGTTTGAAAAGTGGTGATCCAACATTAACCGCTACAGAAAAAGCCCGTGTAACCACAGTTGCACCCTATAATTTAGATGCTTGGGATGGCTACTATGCAGAACGTGAAATTTTATATGGCACACTTAAAACATTAAATAAGAAAGTTGTGGTGTTGGCGGGGGATACCCATAATGCATGGTCTGCTGACTTGCATACCCAAGCGGGTGATTTTGTTGGGGTTGAATTGGCAACCAGTTCGGTCTCTTCACCTGGGATGGAAAAGTATTTAAGTATTCCTTTGGCACAGTTACAACAATTTGAAATGGCCTTCACCACGCTCATTGATGAATTGAATTACACCAATTTAAATCAGCGAGGGTACTTAAAAGTCAGTTTTACAGCACAACAGGTACAAGCGGATTGGATTTTCTTAAATAGCATCAAGGAAAAAACCTATACGGTGGATACGGCTCGTGCCCATCAAGTGGTTTTAAATAACAATTTGGTTGATGTAAAGACTGTTCAGAAAAGTGCATAAATTTTCAAGCTTAAAAAGCCGAGTTTAGATCACTCGGCTTTTTAACGTGATAGATGGATTACATCATACTGTCCATATAGGCATCTAAATCTTCATATTTATAGGTTTTACACATTTCATTTTCATATTTTAATAGTTCTAAATGTAATTCTAAAAAGGTGACTAAGCGCTTTTGATAAAATTGATACTTCTCAGAATCTTTGGCCAAGAATCGCATTTTGAATTTGGCTTTCTTGGCTTGTTTATAAGCCCATAAACAGCTTTTTCGAATTTGTTGTAATTGGTAATATTCAGTGTCTTTGGTGCTATCTCTAAATAAATTTTCTTTATAAAATTTGACAAAACCAAAGCTCATCGCAAAGAAAAATAACAGACCTTGCAGCAGGGTGCTTTCTATAAAATAAAGATTGAGTGCTTGCAGGACGATCAGTACCGCAAGTTTAAGCGGAATATTATTGAGTTGTTGGTATAAATGCGTCGAACTGTGTTTTATTTGTTTGATAATGATCGGAACAATAATCATAAAAAATAACATAATCGCTAAAGCGGCAATGCCATTGGCTTGAAAGCTATCGAATTGAGGAAAATGATTTGCAATATACTGACCTAAACTAAAATAGATGCTGCAAAAAATCATAATCGACAAAATCCAAGGAATAAATTCCTTTGCTTCATCTAAAAGCCCTTTGGTTTTAATTTGACTATAAAATAGAAAGTTGCGCTTAAATGCTTGTGGGTATTGTTGTTGTAATTGATTTAAATAGAGGGAAACTTGCTTGTTTTGAATCATATAGGCTTCGCTTATCTAAATTTCACTTTGGATATTAACATAAAAAACAATATAAAATTTTAGGCATAAAAAAACCAGCTTATCGCTGGGTTCTTTATTGCACCATTTTAACAAAAATTAAAATGGTGCCCGAGGCCAGACTCGAACTGGCACGCTTTGTGGGCGGGGGATTTTAAATCCCCTGTGTCTACCGATTTCACCACTCGGGCTTTACAAGATTGGAGGCGGAGGTCGGAATCGAACCGGCGTACACGGAGTTGCAGTCCGCTGCATGACCACTCTGCCACCCCGCCATGTCTTGGTGATGCACATATTAGCAATCTTTGAAAAAAAAACAATACTATAATTCATGCATATGCACATAAATTCAGCATATGAAAGAAAATTGTCTAAATAATCATGTATTATTTGCAAAATTGATTCATATCTACTTTGGAGATGTGCCGTGGCATTGGTATTGGATGGTCGCGCATTAGCGAAACAAATTGAAGCAGACTTGTTGACTCGTGTTGAAGCTATAAAAGCAAAAACAGGTCGTACCCCAATTTTAGCGACTATTTTAGTGGGTGATGATGGTGCATCTGCGACGTATGTACGCATGAAAGGAAATGCTTGCCGTCGTGTTGGTATGGATTCTTTAAAAGTAGAGTTAGGTAAAGAAACCACAACTGAACAATTATTGGCTGAAATTGAAAAATTAAATGCCAATCCTGATGTTCACGGTATTTTGCTCCAACATCCTGTGCCTGAACAAATTGATGAACGTGCTTGCTTTGATGCCATTTCACTTGAAAAAGATGTAGATGGGGTAACTTGCTTAGGTTTTGGTCGTATGGCAATGGGTGAGGCTGCTTATGGTTCGGCAACACCTGCAGGTATCATGACGATTCTTCAAGAAAACAAGATTGAAATCGCTGGCAAGCATGCAGTTGTGGTAGGGCGTTCGGCTATTTTAGGTAAGCCGATGGCAATGATGCTACTTCAAGCCAATGCAACAGTGACAATCTGTCATTCTCGTACACAAAATCTTGCTGAATTGGTAAAACAGGCTGATATTGTTGTTGGTGCAGTCGGTAAAGCTGAATTAATCCAAAAAGACTGGATTAAGCAAGGTGCTGTTGTGGTTGATGCTGGATTCCATCCTCGTGACGGTGGTGGTGTGGGTGATATCCAATTGGTCGGTATTGAAGATGTCGCTTCAGCTTATACACCAGTTCCAGGTGGCGTAGGTCCGATGACGATCACAACGTTGATTCGTCAAACTGTGGAAGCTGCTGAAAAAGCGTTAGCTTAAGTCCTGTTTTATTCTGGGCACAGTGAAAGCCATGCATTCACTGTGTTCAAATCTAGCCTACATTTACACAGCAATGTTTATTTTCAGTAAAAGTAGGCAATATTGTCATTAGTTTAATGGTCATTGGCTTAACGCGTTTAAGATCTACTTTTAAGTAGCTGTATCTGAGACTTAACAAGAAGTATCGTCTCGAACCTTAGCACATGATGTTACTGTCTATCGAATATGAGGAAGAAGCTGTATTTCCTCAATATCAAAATAATAATTTTGGTCATATTTTGCATGAGCTGTACTTATCAATTTCCTAAAGCCCCACAACATTTACTTGATGCTTTGCATGAAGTAATTCCTCAATGCGAATTATTGGCGCAGCAGTTGCCTGAAAGCCCAATTTCGTTATGGTTGATTCCACCAGTTTTTCCAACAGATCGTTTGGATGATGAGGTGATTCGCCGTATTTGGAATGATACACCGTATTGGATTTTTTGCTGGGCTTCTGGTTTAGCAATGGCACAATGGCTGATTGCAGAACCACAGCATGTAAAAGATAAAGTGGTGCTGGATTTTGGTGCTGGATCCGGTGTGGTTGCAATTGCAGCCAAAATGGCAGGTGCAAAACGTGTCATCTGTTGTGATATCGACCCGATAAGTTTGGATGCTTGTCGTGAAAATGCTTTGCTCAATGATGTTGAGCTTGAGTATCTAGATGATTTATATAAAGCCGAACAGGTTGATGTCTTATTAGCAGCAGATGTTTTATATGATCAATCTAACCGGTTCTTCTTGGATGAGTTTTTAAAATTTGCACCAGAAGTATGGGTGGCAGATAGTAGAGTGAAAAACTTTAGTCATCCAAATTACCAAAAATTGGATGAACGAAGTGCAACCACTTGGCCTGATTTAGATGAAGCCAAAGAATTTAGAAATGTGAGTTTTTATAAGACGCTATGACAGCGTCTTATTTTATTCTGCGATACACATAGCTAAAATCAAGAACAGGTATAACGTACCACATGTAAAGTGCTTGGGCGGGTATCTAAGGCTTGGCGTGTTGCATAATCTTCACTGTTATTTAGACTTGGCGTGTTGGAAAGCCCAAAAGATGTACGGCTATGTCCAAGTTGAACGCCAGCCTGATCTTTTGCTGTTTGCGGGTTGATAATTTCATTGGTACTTAATACAGAAATTTTATAGTTTTTGTTTGCACCCAATACTTTTTGACATGCGCGCTGTAATTTATCCGCATCCAAATCACGATCTGCACGACCTGAAAGGGTATACGCAAGGGTTGCACTATCTGCTGTTTGATTTTCAATTTGATAACCGGTTACGCCATTGTATTGACGAGGGGTTGTTTGACATGCAGATAAAGCTAAAACGATTAATCCTAAACCTGCATAAGTGATTTTTTTCATCTTTTAAAGTCCTAGCTTTTTGAATTATTTTTAGTATGCCATAGCTTTGCAATTTTCACGATAAGTGAATTGCTTAAATAAAACAGCTTTTTCATGTGAATAAAAAAGCTGTTTTAAATGAATTAGATTGCAAAGTTTATTTTGAATTAATCATCCGTAATCAGGCTATGTTTTTTCGTATCTTTCATAAACACATAGGTGATTAGAGATAAACCGATCATAAAGGTAATGTAATAGAAGAAATAGTTTTCATGACCGGCATTTTTAAAGCTTAGTGCAACTAATTCAGCCGTACCGCCAAATACAGTGTTGGCAAGTGCATAAGGTAAGGCTACACCTAAAGCGCGAATATGCGGTGGAAATAATTCAGCTTTTACAACGGCATTAATGGCTGTATATCCAGTCACAATGACCATACCACTCATACATAAGAAGAAAGCCGTTTTAGGGTCCGTTGTCGAGCCTAAACCATTGAAAATAGGAATGGTAAATAGCACACCGAGTACACCAAAAGTGATCATAATCGGTTTACGACCAATTTTGTCTGAAAGTGCACCGACTGCAGGTTGAATCAACATAAAAATAAAGATTGCGGCTGTGGTAATTTCAGTTGCGGTGGTTTTTTCAAAACCCGAAGTGTTGACTAAGTATTTTTGTAAATAAGTCGTAAATGTATTAAAGGCTAAGGTACCGCCTGCTGTTAGCATAATGACTGTAAATGCTTGTTTAGGATACTTGGTGAATAAGGCCAAAGCACCAGATGTTTCACCACCATTTTTAGCTTGTTGTTGCGCTTGTTTAGATGATTCTGTTTCAACCAGACCACGACGAATCCAGAACACAACAATTGCAAGCAACGCACCGATAAAGAAGGGAACACGCCATCCCCATGCATGTAAGGCTTCTTCAGAAAGATTATGTTGCAGGATAATCAGCACACAGAGTGCAAGTAATTGACCTGAAATCAGGGTGACATATTGGAAACTTGAGAAAAAGCCGCGGTGATTTTTACCCGCCATTTCAGTTAAATAGGTAGCACTTGAGCCATACTCACCACCAACACTTAAACCTTGTAATAAGCGTGCAAATAAAAGTAGTGCAGGAGCAAACATTCCGACTGAATCATAAGATGGCGCACAAGCAATGATTAATGAGCCAATACACATCAATGAAACAGAAAGTGTTAAACCCGCTTTACGGCCTTTACGGTCAGCATAAACGCCCATGATCCATGCGCCGATTGGACGCATTAAAAAGCCTAAAGCAAAAACTGCAGCAGCTTGGAGAAGTTTGACCGTTTCATTACCTTCAGGAAAGAACACAGGTGCAAAATAGAGGGTAAATGCGGCATAGACATACCAATCATACCATTCGACTAAATTACCAGCTGAACCACCAAGTATAGATTTGAAACGAGTTTTTCTATCAAGTTGCGAAGTGGCAACTTGAGGAGATGAATTGGACAAGGCAATTCTCCAAAAGAATATGCAAAATACAGCCTGTTTAACTTTCATTTTGGATGAAAATCAAAGCAGAAAAATCAAACAGAGAGAATTTCAGTTAGTATGACGAGGGAGATACAAATAATTACAATGCTCGTTATACGCTTGAATGAAAGCAGACCTTATTAGACTTTGGTCTTAGCTGTGTTGAGGGTTTATTGTTGATCTAGAATGAGAAATTCTAGAAATAAATGAATAATTTTTTTAAAACAGCTATTTAATTTGAAATATTTTATAAATTATAAGAATTTAGCTTAAAGTTAAAGCATGTTTGCTTGCATCTAAATGTATGAAATGTACACAATTTAATAAGCTGAGTTGGGAGAATTTAAAAATTTAATCTAGTCGTAAGCTAAGCAGTCATGCTATTTATAGCAGCTTAATGTTCATTTTTGAAAATAAAACAATAAGGTTTCACATCTATGGACTTGATGATTCGACAACAGCAAACATTAGCATTGGTTAAGGCTCGGGGCTATGTCAGTATTGATGAGATTGCACAGCATTTTGCAGTTACTCCACAAACTGTACGGCGGGATATCAATCAATTGGCCGATGCCGGACTATTACGTCGTTATCATGGCGGCGCTGCGGTAGACTCAAGCGTCACCAATACCGCGTATAGCCAACGGATCAGCCATAATTTAGCGGAAAAACAGCGCATTGCAACAGCCGTCGCAAATGCAGTTCCAGACCATGCATCGTTATTTATCAATATTGGTACTACAACCGAAGCTATTGCCCATGCTTTATTGCAACATCGCGGTTTAAAAGTGATTACCAATAATTTAAATGTGGCGAAAATTTTGAGTATGAATGATGATTTTGAAGTACTGATTGCCAGCGGAAAAGTACGCCCCGATGGTGGTGTGATAGGACAAGCCACCTCTGAATTTTTTAAACAGTTTAAAGTTGATTATGCCCTAATTGGTATCAGTGGGATTGATGAAGATGGAACCATGCTTGATTTCGATTTTCAAGAAGTGTCTGTCTCGCAAGAAATTATTTTAGGTGCTCGGCAAGTATTTTTAGCAGCAGATGAGAGCAAGTTTGGTCGTCATGCAATGATGCGCTTAGGCCATCTTTCTGAAATAGATCGGCTTTTTACCAATAAAGTGCCCACTGAAAATTATTTAGAACAAATTCATGCAGCAGAAGTGGTTTTAACTGTGGTTTAGGCTAATTTTAAAACCCATAGTGAAAATATGATAAACGTGAAATTGATCATTTTTTGATAGACATTGATTAAAAAACTATCTATTATTTTCTTAAATGAAAACAAACGAAAATATATTCTCAAAAATGATTGTGAATATATGCAAATGATCAAAGGTGGTGGCGTTTATGACACAAATCAATGAGCAACAAACGTATTATGATATTGCTGTAATTGGTGGTGGAATAAATGGTGTTGGTATTGCCAATGATGCTGCTGGGCGCGGTTTATCTGTGTTCTTGTGTGAAAAAGATGATCTAGCTAGTCATACCTCGTCTGCAAGCAGTAAGTTGATCCATGGTGGTCTGCGTTATTTAGAACATAAAGAATTTCGTTTAGTGCGAGAAGCGTTGGCTGAGCGAGAAGTCTTACTGGCAAAAGCACCGCATATCATTCGCCCTATGCGTTTTATCATGCCACATCAACCTCATTTGCGTCCTGCTTGGTTGATTCGTACGGGGCTGTTTTTATATGACCATTTGGGCAAAAGAGAGAAGCTTGCAGGTTCACATTTGGTTGAATTTGATCCTGATACTAGCCCACTAAAAACAGAGATCACTCGCGGATTTGAATACTCAGATTGTGCTGTAGATGATTCACGCTTAGTGATTTTAAATGCGATGCAAGCACGTGAAAAAAATGCCACTGTGGTTACGCAAACACGCTGTATTTCAGCACAGCGTGAACATGGTTTATGGAATATCCAGTTTGAAAATGAGCAGGGCATTTATCACATACAAGCGAAGGCTTTGGTCAATGCTGCGGGGCCTTGGGTTGCACAATTCATTAAGCAAGAGCTTCAGTTAAAATCGCAATATGGAATTCGCCTCATTCAAGGCAGTCATATTATTGTGCCGAAAATATATGACGGTGATAAAGCCTTTATTATGCAAAATGATGATCAACGTATCGTGTTTGCAATTCCTTATCTCAATCAATACACCATGATTGGTACAACTGATCGTGAATATTTAGCAGATCCGAATAATGTTGAAATTAGTCAGCAAGAGATTGATTATCTGCTTGATGTATCCAATGATCATTTTAAAGTGCAACTGACTCAAGCCGATATTATTCAGACATTCTCAGGGGTGCGCCCATTGTGTGATGATGAGTCTGATAATCCAGCCGCAATCACCCGTGACTATACTTTGGCTTTATCGCAAGATCATGAAAATGATGCACCCTTACTTTCTGTGTTTGGTGGCAAGTTAACCACCTATCGACGCTTGGCTGAATCTGCCATGGAGCATTTGCAGAAGTTCTTCCCTAACACTGGGAAAGCTTGGACTGAAAAATCCTTACTGCCAGGTGCTGAGAATTTAGTTTCGGTTGATGGATTGGTTTTAGAAATTCAAAATAAAATCAAAGGGCTTGATCATGAAACTGCAAGCCGTTGGGCACATGCCTATGGAACCTATACATGGAAATTTTTAAATCATTCGACATCTGTTCATGAACTTGGTCAAGATTTTGGCCATGGTTTATATGCCCAAGAGGTCGATTATTTGGTTGACCAAGAGTGGGCGATCACCAGTCAGGATATTTTAAAGCGCCGTAGCAAGTTATATTTAAAATTTACCGAAGCTGAAATTCAAGCATTGGATGAATATTTGCTTGAATTGCATGAACGCCGCTTACAGAAAGATGTTGCCTAAGCAAAAGTGGAAAATATATAGCTTTGCACAAGGTACGTTATGAGCAATCAAAGGTATATAAAACGCGTCGGGTTTCAGGTTGGTAGTACATTAGAATCCAATCTGCCCCATGTGAACAATATTCCCAGCCAGCAACAGCTGCAATAAAATAATAACGCCTGCCATCACGGTCATAAATATGAACTTCTTGATCATCACGGTCTGCGTTGATGTAGCGTAAATCAAAATGTTCATCAATCGGATAAGTCCAGTTTCCACCGCCACATTCACCGCCTAATTGGTCAAGCAGGCTTGTTGCAGAATCATTTTGATATTCAATGCGTGATGTTGAAATGACTTTTCCAGTTTCAGCAAAGCGCTGTTTAAGCTGCAAGTAATCTTCATACATTTCTTTATGATGGGTTTTTAGATCGGCCTCGTAATCAGGATTCTCTAAAGCAAAATATCTTTTGTTTGCTAACCATTCATATTGATTTTGTTGATTTAATTGCATAATAAACCAATTTTCATTGGCAAATGCATCAGAAAATTCTGTGGTATCACTTCCGATATAGCATTCATAAGGTTCAATCGGATTGAGCAAATGAATTTTTCCTTGCCATGCTGGATTGATTGCAGATAAATCAATTGAAACAAGTGGAAGTAAATGCTGAGCTAGAAATAGACTTGAAGGGGCGAAGACGACTTCGTGGTCAGGTAGCAGGGTTAGATAAGGTTGAACTGTGGTAATGTTTTTAATTGCTGTCATTGCGCTTATTTTTAGATATTGAATGGTTGCATTAAATCACAAAAAAGACCGAACGCGTCGGTCTTTTTGCTTGGCTTAGTTAGTCAGTCAGCCATAAAGCGCCTAACTTTTCATCCCACTCACTTGGGGTGATGACCATACGACCTGCATTGGGGGTTAAGGTAATCTCACTAAAGAAAACATCGTCTTGAGATAATAAGAAATCGATTCGGCTATAACCATATTTAAAACAAAAATCTTCTGACAGCTGAAGCATTTTATTTAATTTTTGCGGTCGTGCTAAACAGCTTGGTGTATTGCTTTTTAGATCAACGGTAAAGGGTTGCAGCACCCAAGATGTGTCATACATATTTGAATAATCCACGCCTTGGCTGTCTTGTACATCGACTTCAATATATCGAGGCTGACCTTCAAAACAATGAACACGGCATGTTGTAATGGTCAGTTTATTGTCTTGATCAACAAACAAATCAATATGTTGTTCGGCCAAAATTAGAGGAACAATATCTTTGTAATGCCATTCTCGTTTTCTAAAATACATATTTTGTTTAAGGTGGTGATTGAGTTTGTGCTGTGCTTTTTTGATATCAAATTGTGCTTTATCATTACAAACAATTGCACTGCCACTGTCATGATTGCATTTTAAGACAAACTTGTTAGGAAGTTGATTAAAGTCAATTTCCTCAAACCACTTATATACACCAATCAGTGGAACAAAATGGGAACAACAAATTTTCTCTGCAAGCATTTCGCGTACAGCAAATTTATCTGCTAATTTCGTATGTAAAGGTGCTCTTTCATAGATCATTCTGGCGGTGACTTTTTCATTGAAACTTTTAGGCTGATCAAAGTTCGGGGTATAACCCAATTTAGCAATAAATCTTTTGGTGAGATAACGTCTATCTGAGACAAATTTGGCTCTAATAACTTTTGCCGAATAAATAATATTTTCTAACATGATTAAAAAAAATCAATAAAATAAAGTAATGTTTGAATTATAGAGAAAATATGAATTTTGTACATGGAAACAGTAATCATTTGTATTTTTATTACATAATTGTAATGAATACCAAAGCAATAAAGTGAACTGTATCACACTAAGCAAAAAAGACCGCTATGTAGCGGTCTTTTTGTATGTTTTAATTTTTAGCGATTAAGCAGATTTTTTAACAGCCTCTAAAAGCTCATTTTGACGAGTTTTAAGTGCAGCTGGTAAGCGCTCACCAAGTTTATCAAATAACTCAGTGTGGCTCTCAATCTCTTTGATCCATTGATCTTTGTTTTGAGAAGTCACAAGATTAAATTGATCTTTAGTGAAGTCAGAACCTGTCCAGTTCAATTGCTCATAAGTTGGAACAAAACCAATCGGTGTTTCCACTGCTTCAGCACGACCTTCACAACGGTCAATGATCCATTCAAGCACACGCATGTTTTGACCAAAACCAGGCCATACAAAGTTGCCTTCAGCATCGCGACGGAACCAGTTTACGTTATAAATGCCAGGAAGTTTATTGCCTGCAGCTTTCGCTTTAGCACCAACTTCTTCACCCATTTCTAACCAATGAGAGAAATAGTCAGCCATGTTATAGCCAGCAAATGGAAGCATTGCAAATGGGTCACGGCGTACAACACCTTGTTGACCTACTGCAGCTGCAGTTGTTTCAGAACCCATTGTTGCTGCTTTATAAACACCATCAACCCAGTCAAAAGCTTCTGAGATTAAAGGTACTGTATCTGCACGACGACCACCGAAGATGAACGCAGAAATTGGTACGCCAGCTGGATTTTCCCAGTCAGCATCAATAGAAGGGCATTGACCCGCTGCAACGGTGAAACGCGCATTTGGATGTGCTGCTTTTTCACCAGCAACATGCGGTTGGCCTTTCCAGTTGGTCAAGTTAGCAGGCGCTTCTTTGGTTAAACCTTCCCACCATACGTCGCCATCTTCTGTTACAGCAACGTTTGTATAGATAACATCTTTGTGAAGTGTCGCCATACAGTTTGGATTTGTTTTGATGTTTGTACCAGGTGCGACACCAAAGAAACCAGCTTCAGGGTTGATTGCATATAAGCGACCATCTTCACCTGGTTTGATCCAAGCAATATCGTCACCTACAGTTTCAATTTTCCAACCTTCATAACCTGCAGGTGGAATCAACATCGCAAAGTTGGTTTTACCACATGCAGATGGGAATGCTGCTGCAATATAGTGTTTCTCACCTTGTGGATTAGTCACACCAAGGATCAACATGTGTTCAGCTAACCAGCCTTGTTGACGACCCATAGATGATGCAATACGTAAAGCAAGGCATTTTTTACCCAATAATGCGTTACCGCCGTATCCTGAACCGTAAGACCAGATCTCACGCGTTTCTGGATAATGCACGATATATTTTTCTGGGTTACAAGGCCATGCAACATCTTTTTGACCTTCAGCCAGCGGCGCGCCAACAGTATGTACGCAAGGAACATAGTCGCCATCAGTGCCTAGTACGTCATAAACAGCTTTACCCATACGAGCCATTTTACGCATACTTACAGCAACATAAGGAGAATCTGTAATTTCGATACCGATGTGAGCAATGTGAGAACCTAATGGACCCATAGAGAATGGAACCACGTACATGGTACGTCCTTGCATTGCACCATCAAACAAACCGTTAAGGCGAGTACGCATCTCAGCAGGAGCTTCCCAGTTGTTTGTCGCACCAGCATCTTCTTGTTTTTCAGAGCAGATGTATGTACGACCTTCAACACGCGCTACGTCAGACGGATCAGAATTCGCTAAATAAGAACCAGGATGTTTTTCTTGGTTCAACGCTTGCATAGTGCCGTTAGCGATCATCAAGTCGATATAACGTTGATTCTCTTCTTCGCTTCCGTCACACCATTCAATTTTTGCAGGTTTAGTTAATTTAGCAATTTCTTCAACCCATGCAATGAGCTTGGGATGACGAACGAATTCTGGTGCGTTCACTTGGGTCATGGTGAGGCCTATCTAAAATATGTACAATTTTGTGTACAAATAATAATCTGAATGAAGGGATACTACATTCAAATTTAAGTATGAAAAAAAGTGGTGGTATTAAAACATATATTCATAAAAAAAATAAGACTAAAGGCTTAAAAGATACCAATGCTCGAATTTTCACTAAGTGTTTGATTTGTATTATCTAACATGGATTATTGTTTGATTTTTATTGGTATTTTTAAATAGAATGTAGGGTATTTTAATTGTAAATAATAATAGTTTACAATAAGTTGAAATTATAAGATTTACTAAATTAATTATTGATTTAATAAATGGGCATAATTCGAATTTTACATAAAGGTGCTTTTATTTGTTTAGAAAATCGACGAAATTAGTGCAAATACTTCAAAATAATCAAGCTTATGGACACAGAACTCAAGCCTCTTTCAATGATTTACAATGAAAAGTCAGGTTTTCATGCCAATCAGAAAGATGATATTTATGAAAAACTCATGACCATCTGGACCTCACATGGTTTTGAAATTCAAGTTTTTGATATTGGTTCAGAGCCTGATATAAAAACCCTGATGCAAAAAATCTTTCAACGTCATGCACAATACTCAGATTGTGGTGTCATTGTTGCTGCAGGTGGTGATGGTACGTTGAATGCAGTCGCCTCGCAAATGTTAAAGCAAAAAATTCCTATGGGAATACTACCTTTGGGTACTTTTAATTATGTGGCGCGTGTTCTACATATCCCTTTGAATATTTTAGAGGCAGCCAATGTGATTGCCACAGGGGAGCCGCGTGCCTCACATGTGGCCTGTATCAATGATCAAATTTATTTAAATAATGCCAGTTTAGGTTTGTATCCTTTGTTTATTAAAAAACGTGAAGAATATAATCGTCGGTTTGGACGCTTTCCTTTAAATGCGTATACGTCAGGTTTGGATGTCCTGATTCGTGATCGTAAAGAGCTCAAATTAGAGATTGAAGTAGATGGGCAAAAGTATCCTGTAAAAACACCGCTGATTTTTTTTGGTAATAATCAACTGCAATTAAAAGAATTAAATTTAAAAATTTCGAAATGTGCAGAGGTGGGGGAAATTGCCGGTGTGGTGATCGCCAAAGGAGATAAAGCCACTTTATTTAAAACCTTGTTTCAAACCATTCGTGGAAAATTGGAAAACGTTTCCGATGTGTATAGTTTTGGTGCACAAAAAGTCATTGTCTATTCAAAAAAGCCTAAACTGACCGTTGCTGTCGATGGAGAAATTGTTTCAATGACGACCCCGTTAACCTTACACGTAGAAAAAAATGCTTTAAAAATTATGGTGCCGCATGTTATTGCATCTGTCTGATCTACATTTTGGTACTGAGCGTCCAGAGTGTATACGGCCGATTCAAAAGTTTTGTGCTGTGCATAAACCAGAAGTGGTTGTGGTGAGCGGTGATTTAACTCAACGTGCTAAATTTAAAGAATTCTATGCATGTAAGCAGTTTTTAGAATCACTAAACATCCCTTATTTTGTGGTGCCCGGCAACCATGATATTCCTTTGTATCATGTCTGGAATCGTGCCTTTAGACCATTTGGCTTATATCAACTGTTCTTTGGCAGTTTAGAACGCAGCTTATTTACAGAGCATTTTTATTTAATTGGCATGAACAGCATTCGTCGCCGTTATCATACACGCGGACATATTTCTTTTGAGCAAATTCAAAATGTAAATCAGTTGTTGGCCAATGCACCGAAAAATAAATTAAAAATAATCGTTAGTCATCAACCTTTTTATACCTCTAATGAAGACCATCACTTAAAAGATTGTCCAGCTTTAGGGCAGTTTGCCATTAAAGAATGGGGACAACATCAACTGTATGCTTTATTGCATGGTCATTTACATTTAGTTGCGGTCTATGATCTGAATCAAGCCTTTGCGCTAAATTTAAAGCAACCAGTTTATGAGGTTCATGCGGGTACAGCAGTTTCTCGACGTTTGCATAAAAATATACCCAACAGCTTTAATGTGATTCATCAAGATGGTGGCTTTGAACATTATTTTTTTGATGAACAATTACAGGAATTTATTGCCAAAACTGCGATAAAAAATTCTGAATTAGACATGATTTGATACAAAAGAAGAAAAAACATACAAATTAAATAAATTTTTTTTCGTTTTCCCCTTGAAGCGTTTATTTCCATCCCCACAAATGTGACATACAAATATTTTGTCGATGACCTAGGAATAAGAAGTCATCTTCGCTGAGTAATCAATGACATTTTAAATGTCTATGGAGTTAGAAATGAGCAAGATTCGTCCTTTACATGACAACGTTGTGATCCGCCGTGTTGAAAAAGAAACTAAAACAGCAGGTGGTTTGATTTTAAGTACTTCTGCAGCTGAACAACCTGCTCAAGGTGAAATTCTTGCTGTAGGTAATGGCAAAATCACTGATAACGGTGTACGCGCTTTAGACGTTAAAGTTGGCGATAACGTACTGTTTGGTGCTTATGCAGGTACTAAAGTTAAAGTTGGTGGTGAAGAACTTCTTGTGATGAAAGAGTCTGACATTTTAGCGGTATTGGAAGGTTAATCTTCTGCCGTTGAGATGAGTTTTCATCCAAACATATTGGTCAAAATTTAAAATTTATAAAGATATCTGGAGTTTAGTATGTCAGCTAAAGACGTAAAATTTGGTGATTCAGCGCGTTCAAAAATGATCGCGGGCGTAAACGTACTTGCAGATGCAGTAAAAGTAACTTTAGGCCCTAAAGGTCGTAACGTGGTTATTGATCGTTCTTTTGGTGCACCGCACATCACTAAAGATGGTGTAACTGTTGCGAAAGAAATTTCTTTAAAAGACAAATTCGAAAACATGGGTGCGCAATTGGTTCGTGAAGTTTCTTCAAAAACCAATGATATTGCAGGTGACGGTACAACAACTGCAACTGTACTTGCTCAAGCGATTTTAAATGAAGGTATCAAATCAGTTACTGCGGGTATGAACCCAATGGATTTGAAACGTGGTATCGACCTTGCGGTTAGAGCTGTTGTTGAAAATATCAAAGCAACTGCTAAACCAGCTTCTGATACTAAAGCAATTGAACAAGTCGGTTCGATTTCTGCAAACTCTGATGAAACTGTAGGTAAGTTGATTGCGCAAGCAATGGAACGCGTTGGTAAAGAAGGCGTGATTACCGTTGAAGAAGGTTCAGGCTTTGAAGATGCGCTTGATGTTGTAGAAGGTATGCAGTTTGATCGTGGTTATATCAGCCCGTACTTTGCAAACAAACAAGATACTTTGACTGCTGAACTTGAAAATCCATTCATTCTTCTTGTTGATAAGAAAATTGGTAATATCCGTGAATTGATTACAGTTTTAGAAGCTGTTGCAAAAACAGGTAAACCATTACTTATCATCGCTGAAGATGTTGAGGGTGAAGCACTTGCAACACTGGTTGTAAACAACATGCGCGGTATTATCAAAGTATGTGCGGTTAAAGCACCTGGTTTTGGTGATCGTCGTAAAGCAATGCTTCAAGATATCGCGATCTTGACAGGTGCTACTGTGATTTCTGAAGAAGTGGGCATGTCTTTAGAGCAAGCAACACTTCAAGATTTAGGTACTGCACATAAAATCACGATTTCTAAAGAAAATACTGTGATTGTTGATGGTGCTGGTGATGCAAATCAAATTGCTGAACGTGTAACTCAAATTCGTGCTCAAATCGAAGAATCAACATCTGAATACGATA
This sequence comes from Acinetobacter sp. NyZ410, assembly GCF_022828975.1. Lineage (NCBI taxonomy): Bacteria > Pseudomonadati > Pseudomonadota > Gammaproteobacteria > Moraxellales > Moraxellaceae > Acinetobacter > Acinetobacter sp. NyZ410. The sequence continues at coordinate 1,165,903 of NZ_CP094620.1, forward strand.
AAGAAAAACTTCAAGAGCGCGTAGCTAAACTCGCTGGCGGTGTTGCTGTAATCAAAATTGGTGCTGCAACTGAAGTTGAAATGAAAGAGAAGAAAGACCGTGTAGATGATGCGCTTCATGCAACGCGTGCTGCGGTTGAAGAAGGTGTTGTTGCAGGTGGTGGTGTTGCGTTGGTACGTGCAGCTAAAGTACTTGACGGTCTTGTTGGTGCAAATGATGACCAAACTGTAGGTGTGAACATCCTTCGTCGTGCGATTGAAGCGCCACTTCGTCAAATCGTGTCTAACGCTGGCGATGAGCCATCAGTTGTGATCAATGCAGTGAAGAGCGGTGAAGGTAACTTTGGTTACAATGCTGCAACTTCACAATATGGCGATATGTTAGAAATGGGTATCCTTGACCCTGCTAAAGTAACGCGTTCTGCACTTGAGCATGCTGCATCTGTTGCTGGTTTGATGTTAACAACTGAATGTATGATTACTGATATCCCAGAAGACAAACCTGCTATGCCTGATATGGGCGGCATGGGTGGTATGGGCGGAATGATGTAATATCGTTTCGATCTTAGATCATAAAAAATCCTCGCTTTATGCGGGGATTTTTTATGCAAGTTGTTTCATCCTTGTCTTTTTGTATATTTTTTATTATGCTTTTGTACTATTCGGTAAATATAAATACAACACGAAAACTGAGGAGAACTAAAATGAAAAGATTAATCTTCATTATTGCAATCAGCCAGATGCTAACAGGATGTTTAAGTATCATGGGACAAAGACTTGAAACAAGAAATGATTTTATGCAGTCTTGGGTGGGGAGTACAGAAGAAAAACTGATCAGTAAATGGGGACCACCGTATAGAAGCTATGAACTCCCAAATGGTGCAAAAATTATTTCATATAATGATGGCTGGAATGCTTGTACAAGGAAATTTATGCTTGAACAAGGTAAGGTCACCAAATGGGGATATAGTAATTGTTCTATGGAGATCAATCGACCTGACAAAATTGACAAGAATATCCCAATTCCAAAACCATCACTTTAATCCATTGTTTACAAAGATAATTTTAAGCTAAAAGTGCGCTGTTCGAGTTAAAAGGTCGTGGTGCTTAGACTGGATTAGTGCAGCAAAGCAAAATTAGGCTGTTATCAATTTTTATGAATTGACATTTTACCTGTGGGGGAATGTCAATATTCGCTCTAATTTTTTAAAAGAATACTTACCTAACAAGATTATTTGATCTAGAAAGAATAACTTATCTAAAAAGAATAATGACCCAAGTAAAGAAAATAATTGCTTGAGCTACGAACTGCGCAGCACTTCCCATATCTTTGGCATTTTTAGACAGTGGATGGCGTTCTAAAGAAACACGATCAACCACAGCTTCTAATGCTGAATTAAACAATTCTACAATGATTGCCAATAAGCACACCGCAATCATCACTGCCTGTTCAACAGAAGAGACATCGACAAAAAACGTAATCGGAATTAAAACGATATTAATCCAAACAATTTGACGGAAAGCCGCTTCATTTTGATATGCAGCTTTAAATCCTGCTAAAGAATAGCCTGTCGCATTGAGAATGCGTTTGAAACCCGTCGTACCCTTAAATGGAGAATAATCACTCATAAATCAAAGCAGCTAAAGTTTTTAAGAAGTGTATTATTCTAAACTTAAATCGGAATTAATTTTAAACAAAAAACACCAAGTTTAGAAAAAATTAAGCAAATGTTTGAATCATTTGCTTATTTGTTTGAAAAAATCAGTTGTTACTTGGTATTTGGATTGGCTTTCCAGTACGCATCCAAAGCTTTACGACCTAAACCGGGATCATCGGTAAATACACCATCCACGCCAGCTTTAAAATACATCTCATATTCTTTGTTTGCGCCAGCTTCACAACGCTTGGCTGCATCTGCTTCAGCTGTGCTACATTTTAAATTGTTGGCAAGGAAATTATTTTCAGGACGGAAAGTATATGGATGGACTTTTAAGTTCACTGCATGTGCATCGGTAACGAAAGAAGAGGGTGCAGTATAGCTATCATTAAAAATATACGGTTTCCATGGACCAACACCATCGGCATATTTGGCGACGTCTTTTAAACCTTGTGCTGTGGCCATATCGCCATAAGTGGTTTTAATTCCTTGTGCGACATAATCTGCTGGACTGATTTTCTTATCATCATAAAGCTGAATGATTTTGGCATGCTTTAAGCTCTTATGCGCTGTCAATTGGTCCTTAAAATACTTTAAATTATTGACTTCGAAAGACTGTAGATAAATCGGCGCAATTTCACGGCTATATTGGTACTTTGCCAAAGTCTTCAGCAATGGATCTTCCATGGCTAAATTTAATTTTTGAAAATATGTTGGGTGCTTGGTTTCGATGTAGAGCCCAACCACTTTACCGGTTTTTTTATAATTCTTTTCCGCCAGTTCAATAATTTGCTCAAGGGTAGGGATATTCAACTGATCATTGTATTGGGTATTGTTTGGGCGTAACGCTGGAATACGCTCGCGGGCTTTAAGTTGATTTAACTCACTTAAAGTAAAGTCTTCTGTAAACCATCCCGTTAATGATGTCCCATCGATGATTTTTGTTTTCTTGCGATCTGCAAATTGGCTGAATGTGCTGACATTGGTTGTGCCACCAATTTCATTTTCATGACGTGCAACCAATACGCCATCTTTGGTCGATACCAAATCTGGCTCAATAAAATCAGCACCATCATCAATGGCTTTTTGATAACTTTCAAGGGTATGTTCAGGGCGTAAAGCACTTGCCCCTCGGTGACCAACAATAATGATTTTAGGTTCTTTATATTCTGGTGTGACGTTTTCTGATTTTTTATCGTCATCATTGCAAGCGGTTAATAGCGCCATAATACTGATCATTAACCCAGTATTTTTAATCATATTTTTCTCAAATTCTTATATGGAAACTGTGCATAGCTTATGTCATTAAATTGACACTGTGATGACATCAAGATGAAAAATTAATGAAATGCTTTTGGTAGATTTATGCCTAGAAGAAAAAAATTCTTCATAGTTTCTTCATATTTAAACTTATCATTCGCTTTTCTGTTATTTTTCCTTGAGTTTTTAGTTTAAGTCACAGAATATCCATATAAAGTCGATTTAATTGCTACAACAACTTTACCTCAATCCTTTGACGCAGAACCTACTCTGATGCTCTCAAAATTTTTTATTCAACGTCCTATTTTTGCCTGTGTACTTGCAATCATTGTCATGGCTTTAGGCGTATTTTCAGTCTTGAATTTACCGATAGAGCGATATCCAGATATTGCTCCGCCAAGGATTACCGTTTCTACAACCTATACAGGTGCAGATGCTGAAACTGTTGAAGAGAGTGTTACTCAGGTTTTAGAGCAGCAAATTAAAGGGATTGACAACCTGCTGTATTTTAGTTCGAGTAGTGACTCATCGGGGCGTGCCAGAATTAGTATCAGTTTTGAAAACGGAACGGATCCAGATACCGCACAAGTCCAAGTACAAAATAGTATTAATGGTGTACTCAACCGCTTACCAGATGATGTACAGCGTCAAGGTGTAACGGTGAATAAATCGCTTGGCGATACCTTTATGGTGGTGGGTTTGTATGATGAAACAGGTAAAAGTAACAATATCGAATTAGGTGACTATTTATCTGATCATATAGAACAAGAAATATCACGGATTGAAGGGATTGGTGAAGTTGATGTCTTCGGTTCTCAATACGCCATGCGAATTTGGCTGAATCCGAATTTACTGCGTCAGTATCAATTGATGCCCAGTGATATTCGCACAGCAATAGAAGCACAGAATACACAGGTTGCTGCTGGTGGTGTCGGGGATTTACCGGTAACTGCTGACCAATATTTAAATGCAAAAGTCACCGCTGGTTCACGTTTAAGAACAGTCGATGAATTTAAAAATATTATTGTTAAATCCAATACAGATGGTAGCTATATCTATTTAAAAGATGTGGCGCGTATTGAGTTAGGTGCAGAAAATTATCAGTCGTTTAATACCATTAATGGTTATCCTTCATCGGGCATGGGGATTTCTTTATCTTCAGGTGCAAACGCTTTAGCAACCTCTGCATTAATTAAAGCTGAATTGGCAAAGATTTCTGAAAAACTGCCACAAGGCTATAAGATTGTTTATCCACGAGATAACACGCCGTTTGTGCAAGAATCGATTAAAGAGGTGGTCAAAACCTTATTAGAAGCCATCGTATTGGTGGTTCTGGTCATGTTTGTTTTCCTACAAAGCTGGCGTGCTACGCTGGTTCCAACCATTACTGTACCAATTGTGATTTTAGGTACCTTTGCGGTACTCAATGTGCTCGGTATGAGTATTAATACATTGACTTTATTTGCCTTGGTGTTGGCAATTGGTCTACTGGTCGATGATGCCATTGTGGTGGTGGAAAATGTCGAACGTTTGATGCATGAGCAGGGCTTAACTGCAAAACAGGCATCTATCGAGTCTATGCAGGAAATGACGGGAGCATTGATCGGGATTACCGTGGTCTTGACCGCAGTATTTATTCCGATGGCGTTCTTTACAGGTTCGACAGGTGTAATTTATCGTCAATTCTCCATCACCTTAGTGGCGGCAATGGCCTTGTCATTGCTGGTTGCATTGATCCTAACCCCAGCACTCTGTGCCATTATTTTAAAACCCAATCCTAAACCCATGCGTTGGGCGACATGGTTTAATCGCAAACTTGAAAATCTAAGACAAGGTTATATTCGCCTGATTCAAAAGACCCTAAATTTGAAATGGGTGATTTTGACGATTTTTGTGGCTTTGATTGCTGTTTTTTCACTGATTTATCGGACTTTACCCACCAGTTTTATTCCAAGTGAAGATCAGGGCATGTTGAGTGTGCAGTTCCGCTTAGCTGATGGTGCACCGATGTCGAGTAGTCAGGTGGTTGGGGAAAATATCCGAAAATATTTCCTTGAACATGAAAAACAGAATGTTGATATTGTCTTGATTCGTTATGGGCGTAATTTTTCAGGTACAGGACAAAATTTAGGAACAGGCTTTGTGGCTTTAAAGCATTGGGATGATCGCTCAGGTACACAAAATTCTGCGCAAGCAATTCGTGAACGTGCGACAAAGTATTTTAGTCAAGATCGCAATGCCCGGATTACAGTCAGTTTGCCTGCTTCAGTAAATGGCTTGGGGGATAGTGATAGTTTAGAATTTTGGATTCAGGATATTAACGGTCAAGGACGGAAATATTTAGACCAACAATTCACAACATTGCAGGCACAAGCCAAACAGTTCCAATCCTTTGAAAATCTGGATAAAAAATCCAATCCCGATAAATCTAAGTTAAAAGTTGATGTTAATCAAAAATTGGCATTGGCAAATGGGCTGAGTCAAACCGCGATTAACAATACTTTGTCAGCAGCATGGGGTGGCTCTTATGTAAATGACTTTATTGATCGTGGACGAATTAAACGGGTGATGATGCAGGGCGATGCAGAGTTTCGTTCTAAGCCTGAAGATTTACAAGTATGGACGGTGCGTAATGCACAGAACCAGATGGTGCCATTTAGCAATTTCGCAACAACGCGTTGGGAAGGTGGTCCCGACGTGGTGAATCGTTTCCAAGGTTATACCGCCTTACAAATGGAAGCCAATGCAGCAGCGCATACCAGTTCAGGTCAAGCCATGAAAGATATTCAGACCTTGATTAGTCAACAAGATGGAATTGATGTTGCGTGGAGTGGCTTGTCATTTGAAGAACAAAAATCAAGTAGCCAAGCATGGTTACTCTATTTGATTTCGATCGGCTTTATTTTCCTTTGCCTCGCAGCCTTATATGAAAGTTGGTCGATTCCAACTGCTGTGATTGCAGCAATTCCTTTGGGGATTGGAGGCAATATTATTTTTAGTAAATTGGCAGGTTTTCCAAACGATATTTACTTTCAAATTGCATTGCTGACCACGATTGGTTTGTCGTGTAAAAATGCGATTTTGATTGTTGAGTTTGCTGCACTATCACAGGAAAAAGGTAAAACAGCGATTGCTGCTGCATTAGAAGGCGCAGGGTTGCGGTTGCGTCCAATTCTGATGACATCCTTGGCCTTTGGTGCGGGGATTATTCCCTTGGTTGTTGCATTTGGTGCAGGTGCTGCCAGCCGTCAAGAAATAGGGGTAAGCGTATTGGGTGGGGTGATCTTCGGAACAGTTTTAGTTTTGCTGTTTATCCCATTTATGTATGTGCTGGTCCGTTCAATTTTTAAATCAAAAGTACCCTCTGAGTAAGGGTGTTGATTGATGAGCTTTGCTTGCTCAATGTTCTTTGATGAAGATTGAGCAAGCTTCAAATCATATAGAATCTTTAAAATATGTTTCACAACAAAAAACATCTTTATTTTCGTGGGATTGCAGTCCAACATGTGGCAAAAGTTTGATGGAATTTGGATCATCCTATGCAATTTTCTTTGGCACTCGTTTCAGAAATAGAAAAAGCCATTCAAAACCATCAATTTGATCTCATTGAAAAACAATTTGAACAAATCAATGATGCCGATATCGCAAAAATTTTGGCAGATTTATCTTTAAATGAACAGCTGGCATTGGTGGAGTATTTACCCAATGCTGCCTATATTCTTGAGTTTTTATCACTCGAACAACAACTTAAAATTTCTGAACATTTACCAAAACAGATACTGGTCAATATCATTTCTGAGATGCACTCGGACGATCGTACAGATTTATTTAAGTACTTGCCTTATGCATTACAGCAAGCTGTTTATGCCGATTTAAGCCCTGAAATACAACAGCAGATCCAACATTTAGCCAGATATCCAGAAGAGTCTGCTGGTGCAATCATGAGTTCAGATTATGTGACATTGTCACCTGATTTGAACATGACACAAGCCATCAAGCAGATCAGAGCAATTGCCACAGATCGTGAAACGGTCTATTTGATTTATGTGGTCAATGCACAAGGCAAGTTACTCGGGGTTGTGTCCTTACGTGAAATTATTCTTGCTGAGCCTGAGCAAACCATTGCTGAAGTCATGAGTACGGATTTGATTGTTGGGGACGTTAATGAAGACCAAGAGAGCATTGCAGAGAAGCTGCATTATTATGACTTTATTGCGCTGCCAATTGTTGATGAGCAACAAAGGCTTTTAGGTATTGTTACTTATGATGATGCCATGGATGTCGTCACTGAAGAAGCCACAGAAGACTTTTTAAAATCCAGTGCCGTCTCATCGTCTCCTAAAATGAGCATTAAGACAGCACCGATTCATTACCTGTATAAAAAACGGGTATTTTGGTTGGTGATTTTGGTTTTTGGCAGCTTATTGTCTGGATTCGGGATTGCCCATTTTGAAGATATTATTGCAAAGAATATTGTGCTGGTATTCTTTTTACCGCTTTTGGTCGGGAGTGGCGGGAATGCTGGCTCACAATCGGCCACCTTAATGGTACGGGCATTGGCAACGGGTGATGTACATTTAAAAGATTGGATGTATCTGATTGGGCGTGAAAGCTTGGTTGGTTTATGTTTGGGCGGAACAATGGCAATTGCAGTGTCCATTCTTGGTTACTTTAGAGGCGATGCAATGGTCGCTTTGGTGTTAGCTTTAAGTATGATGGGTATTGTATTGATGGGTTGCTTAATTGGGATGAGCCTGCCATTTATATTGAATCGTTTAAAGCTGGATCCAGCAAGTGCTTCGGCACCTTTGGTCACCTCGATTTGTGATGCAACAGGTGTCATCGTTTACTTATGTATTGCATCGATTATTTTATAAGACATGGCTGAATGGTTAGCATTTGGAAATGCTTGGCTGATCATGGTCAATCCGCGATGTCTTTTCTTAAATCTCGACAACTGGGAATATCGGTATAGCGATATACCTGATAACCTGCTTGTTCTAACATCTCGTCACGTTGTGCATCAATATGTTCTTTGCCGAGGTGACTGGGATCATCGAGTTCAATAATAGCAATCACTTCAAGCTGTTTGTCGAGTAGGACAAAGTCGGTCACTTTACGATTGAATTTGGAACGCAATTTAAATTGATTGCAATCAATTAACGCGCTAAACGCGACTTGCGCAAGTACATGATATTGAGGAAAGGCTTCATTTAAACGGAAAAACATTTTCTGTTCAAAAGGGGTGATCACACGTTTTGCATAATAATGTTTATTTCGAAATAAATGCTGACCAAAGCAGGCAAGCAATAAAGCAATGGTTGCGATACTGCCAATCAATAAAAATAAAATTTGATGTAAATCGAGAGACATAAGCGATCGGTATCGTATAGATAAGAAAAAACCCACTCAATCATGAGTGGGTTTTTAAAATCTGGCTCTCCAACCTGGGCTCGAACCAGGGACCTGCGGATTAACAGTCCGTCGCTCTACCGACTGAGCTATTGGAGAATCTGGAACGCATTTTAGGGATGAAATGGGAATGGGTCAAGGAAAAATTGTTAAATTCATCATAAAAAAGCATTATTTGCTAAATATTTGATCATTCTGAATAAAAGTAAATCTGAATAAAAGCAAAGTTGTTTTAAGCGTTCTAAAATTTAGGTGTAAGCCGAAAAGCGCTTAAATCTTTTCTTTATAGAAAATAAAGATATAAAAAAGCCCACTTCATTATGAGTGGGCTTTTTAGAATTTGGCTCTTCCACCTGGGCTCGAACCAGGGACCTGCGGATTAACAGTCCGTCGCTCTACCGACTGAGCTATGGAAGAATAGATGGCTCTCCAACCTGGGCTCGAACCAGGGACCTGCGGATTAACAGTCCGTCGCTCTACCGACTGAGCTATTGGAGAATCTGATGCGCATTTTATGGATGAAAGCCAAAGTGGTCAAGTGAAATGATAAGAAAAAAGGCTTAAATGTTTTTTTATTGTCCGAATTTAAAGAGTTTGTATATATATTGATTATTTTTAAAGTTTTCCAGCTCTTTATTCGAGATCAAATGATTATAAGTGGTTAAATTTTATTGCAGTTGCAGAAAGGTTCATAGGATCTGAATGGCGCTAAGCATCGCATAACTATAAAAGATTTTTATTGGATCTGCTTTTACTGTGTAATTAGGATTGATCATATTCGAATTAAAAAAAATTAAATCGCATAAAAAAGCCATTCTAAACAGAATGGCCTTTATACAAAAATAAAATGCTGAGATCTTATTTTTCAACACCAGCTTCTTGGCCGGCATATTTCGCGTTTGCATAGTCCCAGTTTACAAGGCTTTCTAAGAAAGTCGAAATGTATTTAGGACGAGCATTACGGAAGTCGATGTAATAAGCATGTTCCCAAACGTCAATTGTAAGTACTGCTACTTTGCCATGTGCAAGTGGAGTATCTGCATTTGAAGTTTTAAGAATAGAAAGTTCGCCATTCACTTTATCAGCAACTAACCAAGCCCAACCTGAACCGAATTGAGTTGTTGCAGCAGCAGCGAATTCTTCAGCGAATTTTTCGTAAGAACCGAAAGCTTCATCAATTTTAGCAGCTAAAGCGCCAGTTGCTTTACCGCCACCGTTTTTAGCCATACAGTTCCAGTAGAATGTGTGGTTCCAAACTTGTGCAGCGTTGTTGAATACACCTGCTTTAGAAGCATCGCCAGCAACAGCAACAATGATCTCTTCTAAAGTTTTACCTTCAAGATCAGTACCCTTGATTAAGTTGTTTAAGTTTACAACATAAGTATTGTGGTGCTTGTCATGATGGAATTCTAAAGTTTCTTTGCTGATGTGCGGCGCAAGATCTTCATAGCCGTATGGTAAAGCAGGTAAAGTAATGGTTGTCATGTTTTAAATTCCTTGCATTTAGCTGGGTTTTAACATTAAGTGGCTTTATTGTAATGGATTCTTTCAACAATTGTGCAAGATGTTAAATAACAATACACAATTTATTTCGATTTAATACGTATATAGAAAATCTAAAAAGTACATCGCATTTTTATGGAAAAGTGTCTAATCGGCAGAGCAATATTTGCCAAAAAATACGCTACTTTTTTTAGGATAGCGCTTAAATCGGGTTGTTGAGTTCGAAATAACGAGCGTCAATATTGAACTGTTCCGCGATCGCTTGAGCAAGTTGTTGAACACCATAGCGCTCTGTTGCATGGTGACCACATGCATAGTAATGCACATCTAACTCTTTGGCTTCATAAAAAGTACGCTCACTGACTTCACCTGAAATATAGGCATCACAATTCATTGCTGCCGCTTTGCCAATAAAATCCTGTGCTCCACCTGTACAGAAGCCGACTTTTTGAATCAATGATTTTTCTGCATTGAGATGGATGGTGTTGAAACCTAATTTTTCAGTGAGAAGGTGTTTAAAATCTTCTGGTGAGATCGGGTTTTTTAAATAACCAATATTACCAATCGGGTTGAGTTCGCTTGGGTCTAAAGCTTCAATGTTTTCCAGCTCAAGGATTTTGGCAATCATTGCATTATTCCCCAGTGTTGGATGCGAATCCAAGGGGAGGTGGTATCCAACAAGTGAAATATCATTTCGGATTAATGCTTTGATTCGTTTGCCACGCATACCTGTGATTGGATAGGGTTCGCCTTTCCAGAAATAGCCATGATGAACCAAGAGCAGGTCTGCTTGTTGTGCAATCGCTGCATCAATCGCATCCTGTGACGCCGTGACTGCACACAGGATTTTCTTTACTTCAGATCGTCCTTCGATTTGTAATCCATTGGGTGCGTAATCTTTAAATTCATGTGATTTTAAGGTTTGATCACACCACTGGATGATATCTTTGAGTAAAGCCATGAATAACCTTTATTTAAATGAAGTGTGTTAAGACCATCAAAACATATTTTAAATTGTAACTAAAGCTGAACAAAACTCTTTGTGTTTTTTATGTTTCTTGATTGAATTGCTTTACAATATACAAATTGCTTTTGCATCAACGAATTAAAAAATTCTTAGAGGAATAAAAACGTGCGGCGTTCATTTACTTGGCTCCCTTGGGTTTTACTGATACTGGTTATTATTTGTTTTGTGGTTTGGCAAAAACTTCAACAGCCCAAAGCACCGATTGCTGCTGATGGTGTGAAGATGCCTGCTGAGAAAGTTGAGCCTTTGGTCAATACATCTCGAACGGGTGGTGTGGTGTCCTATAGTGCTGCCGTTAAGGTTGCCGCACCAGCAGTGGTGAATATTTTTACCACTCAAAAAGTAAAACAAAATCATCCATTGCTCAATGATCCTGCGTTTAGAGAGTTCTTTGGAAATCAGATCCCTGAACAAAATCAAAACCAGAATGAAAACAGTTTAGGTTCTGGAGTGATTGTGCGTCCAGATGGTTATATTTTGACAAATAACCATGTGATTGCTCAAGCAGATCAAATCGTTGTTGCCTTGCAAGATGGTCGCCGTGCAGAAGCCACTGTAATCGGAACGGATCCTGATACAGATTTGGCTGTGATCAAGATTGAATTGAAAGAATTACCTGTCTTGCCATTTAAATTGAGTGGCAATGAAGTTGGTGATGTTGTATTGGCAATAGGAAATCCATTTGGTGTCGGGCAAACGGTAACGCAGGGGATTATCTCTGCGACGGGTCGTTCTGATCTCGGTATCAATACTTACGAAGACTTTATTCAAACAGATGCAGCCATTAATCCGGGTAATTCGGGTGGTGCATTGATTGATGTGGCTGGGAATTTGATTGGTGTTAATACTGCAATCTTCTCACAGTCAGGTGGTTCGTTGGGGATTGGCTTTGCCATTCCTGCCAAAATCTGTCAGCAAATTTTAAATTCGATTTTAAAAGATGGCCGTGTGATTCGTGGATGGATGGGCATTAGTTTAGTTCCACCAACGCAAGCGGATGTATTACAACCGCGTCAACCAGGTGTTGTAGTTGCTGATGTATTGAAAAAAGGTCCTGCGGCGGAAGCGGGGATTAAAGTGGGCGATCGTATTGTTAAAGTGAATAATGAAGATATTACTTCAACCTCACATTTAATTAATTATGTTGCACTCCAAGCACCGAATACCGATATTCAAGTTGAAGTCATTCGTGGCGAACAAACCGTCAATCTCACTGTTAAAGTGGGTGAGCGTAAAGTTCAAAGTGCTGACTCACAATTTATCCCTTTACCACGACGTTAAGTCTTACCAAAATTTTAGCCCTGATGAATCAGGGCTTTTTTATTTGAGATTACGTATTTGAATGACTTTATCAATGTTGGCGAATAGAGCGTTCGTAGTTGTTGATTCATATCGGCATGCGATAACGACTGCATGTATGATTAAATGAATTAAAAAAGCAAAAACAGTTTAGGGTATATATGTTGAATGTTCACTTACCAAAATTTCCACCAAGCTTTATCAGGCCAATTGGCACAGGGATTAGGTAATAGGCTATGGATTGCGCCAACTTCTTCATTTGAGAGCTTTGCATCTTTATTTTTATCTAAGAATTTAAATAATTTAATGTTTTTATCTTTGCCTTGAAACTGTCTGTCATCTGGCCATGGGAGTGGATCAAAGTCTTTGACTTTTAAGAACTCATTGAGTTCAAAGGTATCATTCTTATTTAAATCATAGGTCTTATGAAACTTCTCCCAGTCTAAAGAAGCCGGATCACAGGCAAAGCTAAAGCTTGAAAGTGCGCTACAACTGAGAATTAGACTATAGATTATTTTATTCATTTGTTTTATCCCATTTTTTTAATTAGCTTTGATTATAAAGACAAGGTGATTTTAAACGAATGCTTGCATCTCAACAAAACTATTTCCGTCTCGATTTAATCTATTCGACAGAAAATCATCAATATCTACTGTATTTTTAAAACAAAAAAACAGTGCCGAAGCACTGTTTTTTAATTGCAATAAAACGCTATTCAATTAACTTTCTTGTTGAATTCCAGCAACTAACCAATCTTGAGCAGACCCTGCTGGTTTAACAAAGTGCCATACTTCTGAGAACGGTACAGGTTGACTATTTAAGTCTTCGCTGACAGTGCCAGTAAAACGAACACTCACCACGTATTGTCCATTTTCTGTCGCGCTATCCAATACCAATGCATTTAAGTTTGAAAACTCAGCCACATCTTGATCTTGGTTTGCCATGATATCGCTGTACATTGACTGATAAAGATCAGCTGTTAAATAGCGTTGAATTTCAGCAATATTGCTCACTGAGTTCATTGACTGAATATGGTTAAAGCGTTGACGAGCAACACGTAAGAAAGCAGCAGGTTCAGTTCCATCTGGAAGTTGATTGCCACTTTGCATTGACGCTGCGCCAAATGGTGCTTGAGTTGCAGTACCACCATTGACAGATTGACCAAAAATATTGGTCGCGTCGTTTGAACTACGTGCCGTATTGTTTTGACCAAATGGCGCAGATGTTGGACCTGTGCTATTTGGTGCATATGGATTATTGCTGGCTAATTTTTTTTTTGCGCCGAATTTACGGAACAAGAAGAATGCAGCACCTGCGATCAGGATTAACCAGATCCAGCTTGGAATTCCACCTTTTTTCTCTTCTTGTTGAGCAGCTGCTTGTTGTTTCGCTAATTCAGCATCATTGGTCTGTGCTTGGGCATTACCATTATGATCATCAGCCATTGCATTTGCCGCAATCGCACCTACTGCTGCACCTGCAACACCAGCAGCAACCATTTTACCTACACCAGAACCTGATTTTTGTTGACCAGGTTGAGCAGGCGTTGGTTGTTGAGCAGGCGTAACTTGTCGAGGTTGAGAATAAGACTGACTTGAACTCGAAGAACGGCTCATGCCATGGCTTTTACCACCACCTGCACGTTTTGCTTCAGCTAAAGGTGCTACAGCCAAAGTTGCCATTAAAATACCTGCGACCAAGCCGCGCTGTCGAACTTCCATTGAATCTACCTATATTAAAAAAATATGTTGATGAATATGAGTGCAAGCACATTACTGTAATTGCTTTTCATAGTTCTCTTTATGCAGTCTTTTTAAGAGAATTTCAATGTTTTTAAGATTTATTTGCACATATATTCACATAAACATAACGAATATATTGCTGGGCTTTTAAAGTCCAATACGGATTTTCTAATCTATTGAAATAATTAAAACTATCAATTTAAAAAGGCTTTTATCATATCGGTGGAATTGTGCTGTGATATACAAATTTAGTGCAGCAATTTATGATAAAAATTCTCATGATTTAATGGATAATTTATAGCGTGTAGTAGCCAGCCTTTACCTTTAAATTATTTGAATAAATATCGATCGATCAATCCGTTATAAAAATGATTAAAGCAAAACTGTTGTTTCAACTTTAGTCAGAGATTTAATTTTTATTGGATCTGTGAGGGTTCATTTAATGAGGGAGAAGAGGCAAATTTTGATTTAAGCCATCTTTCAAAGCAAGCTTACTTCCTTGTAAGGCTTGATCCTATTTTATAAATGGGATGCTTAGACTTCATCACTCAATTGCATGGCTTCTGTTAATGCCTCATGCAGTCGAGCCACTGCAATAATTTGTACACCTGCAATAGGCTTTTGTGGTGCATTGCCTCTAGGTACGATGATGTATTTAAAACCATGTTTTATGGCTTCTTTTAAGCGTTCTTGCCCATTGGGAACAGGGCGTATTTCACCTGATAATCCCACTTCACCAAACACAGCCAATTGTTGTGGTAAAGCTTTAGAGCGTAAACTTGAAGCACAGGCCAAAAGTACTGCAAGATCAGAACCTGTTTCGGTAATTTTTAAGCCACCCACGACATTGACATAAACGTCTTGTCCAGAGGTCTGTACACCACCATGGCGATGCATAACCGCAAGCAACATATTTAAGCGGTTTTGTTCTAAACCCAGTGCAACCCGTCGCGGTTGTCCATGCGCGTCATCAACCAGTGCTTGAACTTCAACCAATAATGGCCGTGTACCTTCACGACTGATCATCACCACTGAACCGGGAATCGCTTCATCATAACGACTTAAAAAGATGGCAGACGGATTGGCGACTTCTTTTAAGCCCTTATCTGTCATGCCAAATACACCAAGTTCATTGACCGCACCAAAACGGTTTTTAACAGCACGAATCATACGATAGCGGGAGTCAGATTGCCCTTCAAAATACAGTACGCAATCGACCATGTGTTCAAGTACACGTGGACCGGCCAAGGCACCTTCTTTGGTGACGTGACCAACAAGAAATAACGCTGTACCACTGTTTTTTGCAAATCGAGTCAATAGTGCAGCTGACTCACGAATTTGTGAAACACCGCCGGGAGCAGATTGTAAGGTTTCGGTATATAAGGTTTGGATTGAGTCAAGGATGGCAACGGCAGGGCGCAATTGTGCGAGGGTATCACAAATTCGTTCTACACACGTCTCTGCCATGACTTGTAATTTATCGGTAGCTAAGTCAAGACGATTGGCACGTAAAGCCACTTGTGAAAGTGATTCTTCCCCTGTGACATAGAGCGCTGAATTCTTCGCAGCAGCCATATGCGTTGCGGTTTGCAACAGAATCGTTGATTTACCAATACCCGGGTCACCCCCAATCAGGACGACAGAACCTGTGACTAAACCACCACCAAGTACTCGGTCAAACTCGCCTATACCCGTAGCTAAACGTGTTTCATTGGACACGGTAATCTGGTTAAGCAAGGTGACATTGGCTGCTTGTCCAGCATACCCACCGCCCATAGGTTTGGCACGATGTGATACGACAGGTTCAATGCGCACTTCAGTCAGAGAATTCCATTCACCACAGTCTGAACATTGACCTGCCCATTTTGGATGGTCTGTACCACATTGTTCACAACGATAAACAGTTTTGACTTTGCCCATTTTGAGTGCGTTCACCTTTTGAATGATGTGCTGAATGTACCAATAGCGCCATTGAAATACAATTTTTTGCTTAACATCTCGCCAAAAACTATTTTGGCACGTAAACTGCAAATCGAAGGAACGGTAAAAATAAGAAAGGTAAGGGATAGTCGTTTGACTATTAAATAAGCTAAAAGATGAAAAAACTTAGATATTTTAAGTATTCATTGAAAAAGGCTTTTTTATTTTTTTTGTTTTAAGCTACTTTTGTACAACGAAATCTGAGAGAAGAATATAACAATGTCAAATGAAAACCTCAGTTCTTCTGCGGAAACAGGTGAACTAGCAAGAAGTTTATCGAATCGTCATCTACAATTAATTGCAATTGGTGGTGCGATTGGTACAGGCTTATTTATGGGTTCAGGGAAGACGATCAGTCTTGCGGGACCATCCATATTATTTATTTACATGATCATTGGTTTGATGGTTTTTTTCGTCATGCGTGCGCTTGGTGAACTGTTACTTTCAAACTTGCAATACAAGTCATTTATTGATTTTTCAACAGATTTGATCGGACCATGGGCCGGCTATTTTGTCGGATGGACTTATTGGCTGTGCTGGATCACTATTGGTATCGCAGATTTATCTGCAATTATCTATTACTTACAGTTCTTCAATAATGGGGTGCCCTTTACCCCAACTGAAGGGGCAATGATCAGTGTTGCCGCAATCTTCTTTATTTTAGGATTGAACTTAGTCACAGTAAAACTGTTTGGTGAATTGGAATTCTGGTTTGCACTGATCAAAATTATTGCCATTGTGGTGTTAATTTTGGTGGGTTTCTGGATGATTTTTACTGGCTTTACTTCGGCGGCAACAGGTCAAGTGGCGTCATTTACTCATCTTTGGGATCATGGGGGAATGTTCCCGAAAGGCTTTGAAGGCTTCTTAGCAGGCTTCCAAATTGCCATCTTTGCTTTTGTTGGTGTTGAACTTGTTGGTACCACAGCAGCAGAAACCAAAGATCCAGAGAAGAACTTACCTAAAGCAGTTAACTCAATTCCAATCCGTATTATTTTCTTCTATGTATTGGCGTTAGTGATTGTTATGTCAGTTACACCATGGAATATGATTGATCCTAAAGTTAGCCCATTTGTGAACTTGTTTAGTCAAGCGGGAATTGCTGCGGCTGCAATCATTATGAACTTGGTAGTACTTTCTTCTGTAATGTCTTCAATGAATAGTGGTGTATTCTCAACAAGTCGTATGCTGTTTGGTCTTTCTCGTGAAGACCAAGGTCCTAAAGCATTTGGTCTGTTAAATAAACGCGCAGTTCCAGCGAATGCTTTGTATTTCTCTGGTGTATGTCTATTGGGTGGTGCGGCATTACAATATTTCGTTCCAAACACAGTCGAAGCATTTACTTTAGCAACTACGCTGTCCACGATCTTGTTTATCTTGGTATGGATCATTATTTTGTGGAGTTATTTGGTGTACTACAAAACACGCCCAGAACTTCATGCAAAATCAGTGTTTAAATTACCAGGTGGACCGATTACTTGTTATATCGTGATCATTTTCTTTGTCGGTACGATTGGTATTCTTGCATTAGAACCAGATACAATGAAATCATTGATTGTCAGTCCGATCTGGCTCATTATCCTTGCGATTGGTTATTTCTGTTTTTATAAGAAAAAATAGTCATTAACGATTTCAATGATATTGATAAGAAAACGTCAGTAATTTACTGGCGTTTTTTTTATTCTCATTTTAAGCTTTAAGGCTTCCGCTTTGGTCTATATTTTAGATTCAAGGTATAAGGTATACTGACGAAAATTTTGGAAATAGGTGAACAAATGCGTTTTGCAATTTGTGGCATCGGTTTAGTTTTAGCAAGTGCGGTGTTGGTGGGTTGTGGTCAATCAGGCAATTTGCAGTTGGCAAACAGTCAAGACTATGACAAACGTGCCAAATATTTGCTCTATTCAAAAGATGCCAATAAAGCTGCCCAAAGCAAGGCAAAAGTGCAAGATCAGACAGCCATTGCAGATCAATCTGTGCCAGCGTCTCAAGCCACTTCAAACTAAACCTAATTACACTTTCATTGAAAGGATAGATTCATGAGTTTCTCCCGCATTCATGGGGTATTGCATGCAGAGCAATGTTCTTTAGATCAACTCGCGCAGCAATATGGCACACCGCTTTATGTTTATTCAAAGGCAACTTTTGAAAAGCATTATTTGGATATGGATCAGGCATTTGGCTTTATCGATCATCAAATTTGTTTTGCGGTGAAGTCAAACTCAAATCTTGCGGTATTGAATGTATTGGCAAAATTAGGCTCAGGCTTTGATATTGTTACAGGTGGTGAGCTTGCACGGGTCCTTGCCGCAGGTGGAGATGCTACAAAAATCGTATTCTCAGGTTTAGGCAAACAAGAAGCAGATATTCAAAAAGCCCTAGAAGTAGGGATTGCGTGCTTCAATGTGGAATCTCATGCTGAGCTTGATCGTATCCAGAAAGTTGCGGCAGGTTTAGGCAAAAAAGCTCCGATTTCGTTACGGGTAAACCCAGATGTAGATGCGAAAACCCATCCTTATATTTCGACAGGTTTAAAAGAAAATAAATTTGGTATTCCATCAGATTCAGTTTTTGAAACCTATCAATATGCAGCGTCTTTACCCAACCTTGATGTGATTGGGATTGATTGTCACATTGGTTCGCAATTAACTGAAACACAACCTTTCGTAGATGCGCTTGACCGCGTCATTATGATGATTGCAAAATTAAAAGAATTGGGCATCCAGCTGAAACACATCGATATTGGTGGCGGTTTAGGGGTGACCTATAAAGATGAAACACCGCCAAGTGTTGCAGAATATGCCAACGCAATGCGTCCAGCTTTAGAGAAATTAGGCTTAAAAGTCTATATGGAACCGGGGCGGAGTATTTCAGCAAATGCTGGGGTATTGGTGACGAAAGTTGATTTGTTAAAACCAACCAATTATCGTAATTTCGCGATTATTGATGCTGCAATGAATGACTTGATTCGCCCATCGCTTTACCAAGCGTGGATGGACATTCAAGCTGTGGTATCGCGTACAGATGTTGAAGCAAAGACTTGGGATATCGTGGGTGCCATTTGTGAAACGGGCGATTTTCTTGGTAAAGAACGTGAACTTGCCATTCAGGAAAATGACAATCTTGCTGTTTTAGGTGCAGGTGCGTATGGTTTTGTCATGAGTTCAAATTATAACAGCCGTGGTCGTGCTGCTGAAGTCATGGTCGATGCTGACCAATCGTATGTGATTCGTAAGCGAGAAACGATTGAATCACTTTGGGAAAATGAAAGCTTATTGCCTTAAGGAGCCATTTTAAATGTTATTAGAATTTACCAAAATGCATGGTCTGGGCAATGACTTTATGGTGGTTGATTTAATCAGCCAGCGTGCATTTTTTGATGCGATGACCATTCGCCGTTTGGCTGATCGCCATTTCGGGATTGGTTTTGATCAACTGTTAATTGTTGAACCACCAGATTTTCCCAATGTTGATTTTAAATATCGTATTTTCAATGCTGATGGTTCAGAAGTAGAGCAATGCGGCAATGGCGTACGTTGTTTTGCGCGGTTTGTTTATGAACGTCAGTTGACCAATAAAAAACGTTTTAAAGTTCAAACCAGCGCTGGTATTGTCGAACCTGAGTTGGGTGAAAATGGTTGGGTGCGTGTCAACATGGGCTATCCAAAATTTTTACCCAATGAGATTCCATTTCTTGCAGAAGAACCAGATGCATTATATGACATCGCATTGAAAGATAATGAATTGCTGACTATTGATGTGGTCAATATGGGCAATCCACATGCGGTGACAATCGTTCCCGATGTTTTAACTGCAGATGTTGCCAAAATTGGCCCTCAAGTGGAAGCACATGCGCGTTTCCCACAACGGGTGAATGCTGGTTTTATGCAAATTGTTGATGAAAAGCATGCGCGTTTACGGGTGTTTGAACGTGGTGTCGGCGAAACGATGGCATGTGGTACAGGCGCTTGTGCAGCCGCAGTCTCTGGAATGCGTCGTGGTTTACTTGCCAATAATGTCGAAATTGAGTTGGCTGGTGGTAAATTACAAATCGAATGGAAAGAAGGCGATGTGGTTTGGATGACAGGGCCGACTGCAACCGTTTATGAAGGTCGTTTAGATTTACGTTATTTCCAAGGTTGATTTCCTTTTTTTACAGCTTAGAGCAAAGCCCTGAATTAATTTTAGGGCTTTTTTTATCTTTAATTGCTTAGTTTTTGGATTAAAAAATATAAAATAAGTGTTTATACTGTTTAAAGATCTAAATAAATAATCACAAGGAAAAATAAATAATGGCAATAGATCGTATTGATTGGCATGGCGAATCCGCAGAGCAAGCAGGCTTTCCATATGAAAATGGTGGGACACATATTGGAATTTATTTAGCCTGGATTATCAATAACCAATTGGAAGGTGAGTTTCATCAAGAAGAAAGTGTAGATGAATTAGAACAAGTCCGCACACGTCAAATGACTGGACGGCAGTTTTTGATCAATATGTGCGATGAAAAATTTTGGGAAGAAGATTTAAATGAACAAGGCTTTGAATTTACCCAAGCCTATTATGAGAGTCATGAATATTTTAAAGATTATGATGAAATCTTAGTTGATGCTAAAGGTTTGACAGATACCTATGCTGTGGATGATACATGGGATAATTATGATTTGATGGCAGTAGTGATTAGTCAAAAATATGCACAATGGCAGCAGAACCGGTCATAAATCTATACGTTTTAAGTCAATAGATCGTTTTTCTGGGATAAGCTTTTGTAATCAGCCCTAAGTTACCCATAAAAAAACACAGTCCAAAATGGGTAGGACTGTGTTTTAACGTTGATCTGTCTGGAGACCAAATCGACGTTAAGTAACCACACTTACAGCGCGCATACTTGTATAATTTATATATGAGGATGTTCGTATAATTTTCAACCAGTTTAGTTGCCAATTTTAAATTAGCAGCAGTCGTTGAGTTCACTCACGATTAATTCATTGAGTGAATACCAAACATATTGCCTTCAGTATCAATCGCCAAAACAATATGCCCATGAGGCCCAATCGACATTTTTGTTTGATGAACTTGACCGCCAGCGGCTGCTACTCGGGCTTCTTCAATGGCACAATCTTCACTACTGAAATAGACAATTGTACTGTTTCCACCAGCAGAAATGCCTTCCATTTTAACCAATGAGCCTGTTGCACCGTATTGGCTCATATCCGATGGAAATGTCCACATTTCCACCGATGAATCATTTGGATCACTGAGTAAACTCAGCTCAACACCAATCACCGTTTGATAAAATAATTTAGCTCGTGCCATATCATTGACATAGATTTCGAACCAACACACTGGATTTGACATAAACGTGTCCTTTTATTTTGCTGTTATCGGTTTTATGACCATATATGGCTGTATTTATAAGCTTAAGGGCAGTTGAGCCTTTAAACTCTATTTTTAGACTTTATTGTGATTAGCTTATGACAAACTTAACTCAAGAGCAGCTGTATTTTGTAAATAAGTTTATTTTTTAATCAATATTTCAAGAAAAACTTAAAGAAACAATAGATTATAAACACAAAAAAAGAACGCCGAAGCGTTCTCTTTTTCGATCATTGGATCAATGACGTGCAGCTTTTTTGCCTTCATCAACCGCTTTAACGATTGGTGCTTTGACCAATGGCGTAGGTTGTTCAACCAAAGCAAGCGGAAGAATCTCATCGATGCTTTTCACTGCTTTAATTTCCAAACCATCTTTCACGTTCTGAGGAATTTCAGCTAAGTCACGAACGTTTTCTTGCGGGATAAACACCAGTTTAACGCCACCACGATGTGCTGCTAAAAGTTTCTCTTTTAAGCCACCAATACGCATTGCTCGGCCACCTAAGCTGGTTTCACCTGTCATTGCAATATCAGGACGAATTGCAATCCCAGTGAATGCCGAAACCAGAGCAGTGGTTAATGCCAAACCTGCAGATGGTCCATCTTTCGGTGTTGCACCTTCAGGTAAGTGAACGTGTACATCAGTTTCTTCAAAACGAGAAGCTTCAATACCCAATTCATCAGCACGTGTACGAACCACAGTCATTGCCGCAGTAATCGATTCCTTCATTACATCACCGAGTGAACCCGTAGTAATAAATTTACCTTTACCTTTTACAGCTGCAACTTCAATGGTTAGTAACTCACCACCGACAGAAGTCCATGCCAAGCCATTTACACGACCCACTTGAGCTTCTTCTTCTGCCATACCGTAATCAAATTTATGCACACCTAAATATTCAGGTAAGTTTTCAGCAGTGACATCAATATGTAAGTTTTTCGCTTTCTTACTGACTGATTCTTTCACCACTTTACGTGCAATCTTCGATACTTCACGTTCAAGGCTACGTACACCAGCTTCACGGGTATAACGACGCACAATGTCACGAATCGCTTCTTCATGAACAGTCAATTCTTTGCCACGCAAACCATTGTTCTTGATTGCTTTTGGAACAAGGTAACGATCTGCAATATTGACTTTTTCGTCTTCGGTATAACCCGGCAAACGAATTACTTCCATACGGTCTAATAAAGCCTCCGGAATATTCATGCTGTTTGCAGTACAGATAAACATCACTTCAGACAAGTCAAGATCAAGATCTAAGTAGTGATCGTTAAATTTGTTGTTCTGTGATGGATCAAGTACTTCAAGCAGGGCAGAAGCTGGATCACCACGATAATCCTGTGCCATTTTGTCCACTTCGTCGAGCAAGAACAGTGGGTTTTTAACGCCAACTTTAGTCAACGACTGCACAATTTTACCCGGCATCGCGCCAATATAGGTACGACGATGACCACGAATTTCTGCTTCGTCACGGACACCACCGAGTGCCATACGAACAAATTCACGACCAGTTGCTTTGGCAATTGACTCCCCGAGTGAGGTTTTACCAACACCAGGAGGACCAACTAAACAAAGGATTGGACCACGAAGTTTTTTCACGCGTGATTGCACCGCAAGGTATTCAACAATACGTTCTTTAACTTCATCCAAACCATAGTGGTCTGTATCTAAAATTTCCTGAGCCTTGGCTAAGTTAATGCTGACTTTGCTGGCTTTATTCCAAGGCGTATCTAAAATCGCCTCGATATAGTTGCGTACAACAGCAGCCTCACTTGACGCAGGTTGCATGGCTTTGAGTTTACGGAATTCATTTTCAGCTTTTTTACGTACATGTTCAGGTAAATCAGCTTCCGCTAAACGTTTTTCAATTTCAGCAACATCATCTTCCGCACCACCATTCATATCGGAAAGTTCACGCTGAATGACTTTCATCTTCTCATTGAGGAAGTATTCGCGTTGGTTCTTTTCCATTTGGCGTTTTACAGAGTCATGCAATGTTTGCTCAATCTGTTGTTCTTCAGATTGTTGCAATAAATAAGTCATTAGCTCTTGTAAGTGTGCTTCAAACTCATCGTGCTCTAGGAATTTTTGTTTTACATCGATATTTAAAGGTACACGGGTTGCAACAAAGAACAACAATTGTAATAAATCGTCGATTTTATTTGCTGCTGCAATCAATTCACGTGCATTACGTAATTTGGCTTCTGCATACTGTGAAAACAGTGCACGTAATTCTTCTACACGTGTTGCTTGAGTATCTTTATCTACAGATATGGTCATTGGGCTTAATGCATGTTCAGCCGATAAGTATTCATCATTGTCGATGATCTCAACCAGCTTAGAACGATGTAAGCCTTCAATCAGTACCTTGATACAGTTTTCATCATTTTCATGATTCACAACTTGTACAATCTTTGCGACGGTACCATATTGATATAAGTTGTCGTGATCAATTTCTTCTGTAAGCGAATCTTTTTGCGCAACTACAAATACTAAATTGTCACTGTTACGAGCCACATCAACTGCATTGATCGATTTTTCACGACCCACAAATAGCGCAATTTGCATATGTGGGTACACAACCACGTCACGCAACGCTAAAAGCGGTAATACACTTGGAACCTGTGGCTCTAAGTTTTCTTGATTCATAATAATCTCAGACATGGGCACTCCTAATGAGTGACAACGGTGTTGCCATGTTTTTTATAGTGATGTGTATTTCAAAAATTACAAGGGCTTTGCCAAATAAAAAGTTTAAAAAATCGCAACTATTTGATTAACAAATAAACCTATTTGCATTTATTGGTCAATTTAACGGCGAAAATAATAGGTTTTTGCTGGGGTAATTAGGCTGTCTAAGGGCTGATCCCACGGATTTCTTTTAAGCTCGTGGGTGAGTAACTGGAAATCATGGGCTAAACCAAGCCGATGTGGGCGGTATGTAGCTGATGCAAGCGTTCGATCATAGAAACCGCCTCCCATGCCCATACGGCTACCTTTTAAATCACAGGCCAATAAAGGCATGACCACCAGATCGAGTATTGAAATATGTTTAGCACGACTTGCCATAGGTTCTAACATCCCAAGACGATGTAAAGAAAAGCGTCGATTGCGAAACTGCCGATTTGATATTTTGACCCAAACCAGTTTTTTGTTCATATTGCAGATCATGGGCAAATACACGGTTTTTCCAATCGCACAGCAATATTCGATAAGCAATTTGGTTTGAATTTCACCAAAAGCATCTAAATATAATCCGATTTTCTGCGCATTCAAAAAATGGCGATGGCGTAGCATCTGCTTAAAGCATTGCCGTTCAATCGTTGTGTGTTGATTACGGGTCAGCTTTTGTCGTTGTTGTCTTAAAGATCTACGCAGTTGTGAATTTTGATCCATGTTCTGAATGCTAAAACTAAACTGTTGTCAGTATACAATGAATTGATAAACAGCATTTATAAGGAAATGATCAAGATTTTATTTTGATTATCTTTTATTCATCAGAGTTTGCGATAAATGGGTGGTTTTAAGCTATTATTCTAATCGTTTGATAAAACAAGATTAAATATTGATGTTCTACATTTTAAGTCCAGAGTATCTATTCTGACAAATGTAGGATTTTGCTCAGTCAATTGCAAATGAAAGCACTTCAATTAGGCTGAGAAGAAATTCACGTGAGTGATGATTATGGATAAGCACGAAAATAAACAGGAAAACACCATGCAAAGTCAGCTAAAACAACAATCTCATACCTTGTCACGGCGGTTTGTTATCTCAATGCTCGCATTGGCAAGCAGTTTACCGCTGATGAGCTATGCCGCTCCAGCAGCGCCAAAATTGGATCTTGAGTTATCTGCACATTCAAAAAATAAAATTAAAACCTTAATGAATGATCCAAAAGTTTGGCAACAGATTCCCAAAACAGTCACGCTGTGTGTGTATTCTCCTGATGGCGCCAATAGTGAAGCTTTTGAACAAGCGACCAGTTATATCAGTGAATTGCCACGAATTACACAGATTGCTAAGGAATTTGGGGTGGATATGAAAATTACCCGTCCAACCAAATTGTCGATGCATATTGATTTAAATTATCCAAAATTAAAGAAAACCGCTTCTACGGATATTAATTTAAGAGTTTATACCGATGAACGTGTATTGACTGAGGATTTCCGCAGTAAACGCTGTGATGGTGCTGGAATCAGTAACATTCGCGCACGTCAGTTTAATCCGTTTGTTGGCAGTATTGATGCCATTGGGGCAGTACAAAACTATAAGCAATTAACCACCGTGATCCAGTTACTTGCACGGCCTGAGTACGATGCAAAAATGGTCAATCGTGATTATGAAGTGGTGGGGATTGTTCCTTTAGGTGCTGCGTATATCATGGTCAATGATCGTCGTATTGATACTTTATCAAAAGCAGCAGGGAAAAAAGTGGCAGTCATGAACTTTGACGGTACTCAAAAGAAGTTGGTGCAAAATGTTGGTGCACAACCTGTTTCTGTTGATCTATTAACCGTGGGTGGAAAGTTCAATAACAAAGAAGTCGATATTATGGCGGGGCCTGCTTTGTTATTTAAGCCTTTAGAATTGAAAAAGGGCATGACCGATAAAAATGGCAATGTGGTCGGTGGCATTATTCGCTTTCCTTTGATACAGGTGACAGGCACATTAATCATGCATCGGAATAAGTTCCCTGCAGGTATGGGACCAATCGCACGGGAAATGATTTCTAAACAACTCAGCCCAGCATTTCAGTTTGTCGATAAACTGGAGCGAGAAGTTCCAGATAAATATTGGTTTGATATTCGTGAAGCGGATAAACCGGGCTATATCAAGATTATGCGTGAAGCACGTATTCAGATGACCAAAGAAGGCTTCTATGACCCGGCAATGATGAAAATTTTGAAAAAGGTTCGATGTGGTCAAACCCCAAGTAGTTTTGAATGTGCTTTAAATGATGAATGATTGGGTTTTGCTCTTGTTTTGATGATGGATTAAGTCAAAAGCAAAATTACAAACAGCTGATGTTTTTGATTTGAATTAAAAGTTAAAGGAGCAAAATGAAAGTTTATTTTGCTCCTTTTTTATTGCAAAGTTTAGGCAATGCTTTACTACTCTGTTAGATTAAATCCAAGATAAAGAAGATTAAAATTAAGATTTAAATGATGTTAAAAAAACCATTCAAACTCTTGTTACTGACAGTGTTGTTTTGCGTTAATTCGATATATGCCGCAGAGTATCAGACAGGAGATATTATTTTTCATAGCTCTAAATCTGCACAAAGTCTTGTGATTCAAAAAGCCACCCATTCGCCATATAGCCACATGGGAATGATCGTGATGAAACAAGGACAAACTTTGGTTTTGGAGGCGATTCAGCCTGTGAAATATACACCGCTTCAACAATGGATCAATCGTGGTGTAAATAAAGCCTATGTCGTAAAGCGTTATCAACCTCAATTGACTGCTGAGCAACAACACAAGTTAGTCAAACAGGCCGAGACTTATTTAAATAAACCCTATGATGTTTATTTTGAATGGAATGATGACGCAATTTATTGCTCTGAAATTGTATGGAAAGCTTATCAATATGCTTTAGGAATAGAATTGGCGCCCTTGGAAAAATTACCAAGTTTTGATCTCACAGATCGAAGTGTTAAAGCACTTATGCAACAACGCTATGGACAGCATATTCCATTGCGAGAAACTGTGATTGCGCCAAGTGCAATTTTTAATTCAAAGAAATTGAAAATGGTTGACTCGGTTGCTGGCTTGAATTGATTGAAAATATAGCAGACATAAAAAAACCTGAGTCATGATGCTCAGGTTTTTTATAAGAAGCGGTATATACATACATTCTTGAATGTGGCGACCCTACGGGGATTCGAACCCCGGTTACCGCCGTGAAAGGGCGATGTCCTAGGCCTCTAGACGATAGGGTCAATAAATTGAGGCAGACACTTGAAACTAAACCATTAAATTAATGGCGACCCTACGGGGATTCGAACCCCGGTTACCGCCGTGAAAGGGCGATGTCCTAGGCCTCTAGACGATAGGGTCGTTTCAGAGGTGGGCGTATATTAGGGCGAATACCGGCAGGTGTCAAACTTTTTTCCACAATAAAAACTGAAATTGCGTTTATATGGATAAAAACAAAGCAATATGAGCAAAGTGGTTAAAATTAAGACCATTATTACGGCTTGGGGTACAGAATGGGATCTAAAATATTTTGAATCACCGCAGGATGTTGTAAATAGCCTGCGATTTGATGAGGAGTATGAATAAACGTTGAAATCGCGGTATTTAAAATTGCGGGTTGAAAGTCAAAGGGTGCATTGATCAACGGAAAAGCGGTTAAAAAATCATCTGGTGAATAGAAATTATGCCAATCACCATTTAGACAATTTGGTCTTTTGATGGGTGGTGTTAGTTTAGACTGAATCACTTTAAAGGCGAGTGGTGAGCCTAAGGTAATAAAGCGTTGTATCTGGTAGTTTGCTTGCAGCTGTTGTAACAGATTATAGGCAATCACGGTTCCTAACGAATGCGCAACAATAATATGCGGTTGATCGGGTTCTAAGCTGGCCAGTATCCGTTGGTGGACTTCATCCATAAACTGAGGATTGGCGAGGTATAAATAAGTTTCGATCAGAAATTTATGAATCAGACTTTCATGGAGTTTTGGAAAATTATTTAAAATTAAAGAGAACTCTTTAAGCGCCTTATCTTTTAACAATTGCGAAGCCAAATACAAGCGTTTAGACAGTTTTAAGTCATGCTCAGGCATGAAGTAGGGCAGTATTGGAATTGCGGGAGCGACATTTAAAGTTGTCGTGGCTGGCGTTGTTGTATGTTTATGAAAGTGGAAGTTTACCCATGATTTAGGCAGAAAGCTTTCTAAGTCAAAGCGATTACTTAATTGGTGTTTGCTGATTAAATCGCCATAAAAAGCCAAGCGAATATCTAATTGTGCGGTTGAAATAGGCAGTTTAAGTTCATCGATTCCCTGTTGAAGAATATCAACCCAATGTTGCTTTAAACTCTCAGCATTATAATTCTGCTGGTTCATACCATGAATAAAAATAATCTTCATTGGGGTTTTTATAGATTGTTATGTTTAGCTATTAAATTACGAGTTTAAACTGATTTTGACTATCTATGAATGTACAAAAAGTGTAGCCAATGGCTACACTTTTTGTTTAGGCATGATCAGTTAGATCTTGTTTAGGGTTGTGATTGATCTTTATATAAAAATGCGTAGCTGATATAGCAAATGGCAATAAAGATTAAACAACAAATAAAGCCCACCACCATCTCAGGGTCAAATACCATACTGATACAGGTAATTAAACAGAAGATAAAACCTAAGATCGGCACAATTGGAAACAATGGCGCAGCAAAGCCTAATTCAGCTTTGGTATGACCTTGTTTGTACCATTGACGTCTAAAATTAAACTGGCTCAGACAAATACTCATCCACACCACAACCATGGTAAACGCAGCCACACCCAACAAGTTTTTAAAAATAGTTTCAGGTGCAAATTGCTCTGAAAGCAGACCAGGTAATGCACCGAACATGGTGACAATCACCGCAATATATGGAATACCGCGTGCATTGACCCTAGAAAATAATGCTGGAAGCTGTTTCTTGGCTGAGAGCGACCACATCATACGTGACGCTGCAAATAGCCCTGAGTTAGCCGCAGACAACAATGCAGTGATGATCACAAAACGGATAATGTCTTCTGCGTATGGAATACCAATATGATCAAATACGGTAACAAATGGGCTGCTACTGACCCCTTCAGCATGTAATCCTGCCATTTGGTGAGGTAGCAATGCACTAATGACAATGATTGTACCGACAAAGAAAATCAATAAACGCCAAATAGCAGTATTGATAGCTTTAGGCACATTTTTCGCAGGATCTTCAGTTTCACCCGCAGCAACGCCAATCAACTCAGTACCGGAGAAGGCAAAGTTCACGATTAACATGGTGGTGAAGATTGGGAATAGACCTTGTGGGAACCAGCCTTCATCAGTCAAATTACTAAATAACGGTGCTGAAGTATGTCCCTGATAATTTAAAATCCCAAAAATTGCCAAGAGACCAAAAAGAATAAAAGCGATTACCGTGATGACTTTAACCAAAGAGAGCCAGAACTCAGATTCGGCAAACCATTTGGTTGAGCTCATATTTAAGCCAAACACGATTGCTGCAAAAATCAGGGTCCATAACCACATCGAGATATGCGGAAACCATTCTTGCATTAACAAAGCCGCAGCAGTAAATTCAGTGCCTAGTGTTGCTGACCATGTTAGCCAATACAGCCAAGTAACGGTGTATCCGGTACCTGGACCAATGTATCGTTGTGCATAAGTACCAAATGAACCAGACTCAGGCATATGAACCGCAAGTTCGCCTAAGCACAGCATTACCATATAGGCAATTACACCGCCGAGGATGTAAGAGATAATGGCACCAATCGGACCGGTTTGTGAGATTACTTCACCAGAACCTAAAAAAAGCCCTGTACCGATTGCACCACCAAGCGAAATCATCACCAAGTGACGAGTACTCATTGCTCGTTTGAGTGGTGAAGAATTAGATGATACCTGAGCATCATTTTGATTTGGTGATGACTGCATAAGCTTCAGATGGAAATAAAACAAGAAGCGCGCTATTTTAGCCCAATTCATAAATAGTGCAATGATTGAGTGTTGCTAATGCTCAATAAGCAATACTATAAATCACCGTGATTTTATGGTTTTTATAAATAAATATTTAAATCAATTATTTATATTTAACTCTGCACTGATTATTTTAAATTAAAAATTCAGATTATTGGTGAAAAAACAATCTTTTAAATATGACGGGATGGTGGTTTTTAACTGCTTTAAAATACTATAGATATAAAAAAGCCTGAGTCGTATTGCTCAGGCTTTTTTACGAGAAAGTTTTATGTTGGAAACAATCTCAAATATGGCGACCCTACGGGGATTCGAACCCCGGTTACCGCCGTGAAAGGGCGATGTCCTAGGCCTCTAGACGATAGGGTCGTAATGAGGTGATGCGTATATTAAGGATAAAAGATATTTTTGTCAAAATGGATTTATCGAAAAAGCGTTTAACTGATGAATCTATAAGCGAATCATCATGTATTTGTTTTTAATTTAGCCATAAAGCTATTTTTTGTTTTTTAGAAGAATCCAAATCAAATAAAAACGGCTTGATTTATATATGAATCACTTAAAAATTATGCTGTTGGTTAAAAGTTTAAAATAGAAAAGCCCGTATGAATACGGGCTGATCAGTGATTTACACTGCGACTTAATTTTTCTGATGATAAAGCCAGTAATAAGTTGCATAACATGCTGCCATAAACACTAAACAACCAATAAAGCCAGAAAGCATTTCCGGATCTGCTGCCATACTTAAACCAGTTGCGGTACAGGTAATAAAGCCAAGAATCGGTACGACTGGATACCACGGCGTTTTAAATTTTAAATCAGCCAGTGTTTTACCGCTGGCCAGCCATTTACGACGGAAATTAAACTGACTCCAGCAAATACTCATCCACACGATAACCATGGTAAATGCTGCCACACCGAGTAAGTTTTTAAAGATGACATCTGCGCCAAATTGCTCCGACAGTAAACCGGGTAAACCTCCAATCATGGTCACAAAAATTGCAACAACAGGGGTACCTGATTTGGTCAGTTTGGAAAAAACTCGAGGTAATTGTTTTTGAATTGAAAGCGCCCACATCATACGAGATGCCGCATATAGGCCTGAATTTGCAGTGGACAAAAGCGCTGTAATGATCACAAAACGCATGATGTCTTCTGCGTAAGGAATTCCAATCAAGTTAAATACAGAAACAAAGGGACTATTACTGATCCCTTCACCATGCGCGGCTAGGCCAGCATCTTGATAGGGCAATAATGAACTGATGACAATAATAGTACCAACAAAGAAAATCATTAATCGCCAAACCGCAGCATGAATCGCTTTTGGGACATTTTTTTCAGGATTTTCAGTTTCACCAGCAGCAATCCCAATCATCTCAGTACCATTAAAGGCAAAATTTACAATCAGCATGGTGGCAAAAATAGGAAATAAACCATTGGGTAGCCAGCCATGTGCGGTTAAATTACTGAATAAAGGTGCAGTTTCATGACCATGGAAGGGGATTAACCCAAATATTGCGGTTAGGCCGAGTAAGATAAATACCAATACCGTTGCAACTTTGACAAAAGACAACCAAAACTCTGACTCTGCAAAAAAGCGTGTTGAGGTTAGATTGGAAATCAAGACGGCAACAATAAAGACCAAGGTCCATAACCAGATGGAGGTTGTTGGAAACCATTCCTGCATTAGCATGGCTGCTGCGGTAAATTCAGTCCCCAAGGTGGCAGACCAGCCAAGCCAGTACATCCACGACACCATGTAGCCTGTACCCGGTCCAATATTTTTAGCTGCAAAAGCACCAAAAGATCCGGTTACAGGTTGATTGACCGCAAGTTCACCTAAGCACAGCATCACCATATAGGCAATTAAACCACCGATGATATAGGCAATCACTGCACCAATCGGTCCAGCTTGTGCAATCACTTCACCTGAACTTAAAAATAAGCCTGTACCGATTGCACCGCCTAATGACAACATGATCAGGTGGCGTTTGGTCATGGATCTTTTTAAGACAATAGTTTGCCCATCAGCGACAGTGTGCTGATTCGATTGATCAGGTGATTGCATATTTGATGTCATTGAACTTTAAAGAGATATTTTAGATTAAAATGCCAAAATTGACAAAATAAAATAAACCGTCAGCTTCTAAAGTCTAAAGAAAAGGGATGAAATAAAATAATTGAATCAAGAAGATCAAAAAAGAGAGAAAGAAATTATAAGAATAATTAGATGGCGACCCTACGGGGATTCGAACCCCGGTTACCGCCGTGAAAGGGCGATGTCCTAGGCCTCTAGACGATAGGGTCGTTTAGAAGATGGCGATATCTTATTGATCCGCCACCAAATTGTCAAGTAAGTGAGGTGCCAGTTTGTTCAAAATATAGCAAAACAGTTCAGCCGTCTTTTGAGTATCGTACAAGGCCGAGTGAGCCTCTTTACCATCGAACTCAATTCCAGCTTGAATACATGATTTAGCCAAAACAGTTTGACCAAACATGACCGCACTTAAAGTCACAGTATCAAATACAGAAAAACTATGAAAAGGGTTTTGATTTTTACTGCCAGTTCGCGCAATTGCAGCTCTTAGGAAGCCTAAATCAAAATGGGCATTGTGTCCGACCAAGACCGCATGGGTACAATGTTGCTGACGACGCACTTCATTAACCGCCTTAAAAATACGCTTTAATGCTGTTTTCTCGTCTTCAGCCATTGCCATACGCATTGGATTAAATGGATCTACACCAATAAAGTCCAAAGAACGGCGATCTAAATTTGCACCTTCAAAAGGATTGATGTGTGCATGATGTGCTTCACCTGGAACAAATTTTCCTTCAGCATCATACACAATCGGGATGCATGCGATTTCAAGCAATGCATCGGTATCTGCATTAAAACCTGCTGTTTCAACGTCAACCACAACGGGTAAAAAACCACGAAAGCGTTGTCCAATCACAGGTAATGTTTCAGTTGTCACACCTTTCTCCATTGGATGGTTTTTCCAGCATAAAGTGGAATAATGTGTTCACCATCCAAATAATCTAAACTTTCAGGGATTACCTGCTCTTCTTTCACAAGGGTAATCTTATTTGTGTTGCGAGGCAAACCATAGAAGTCTGCACCAAACATACTGGCAAAACCTTCTAGGCGTTCGATTTTGTTGACTTGATCAAAAGCCTGAGCATAAAGCTCAATTGCTGTAGGTGCACTATAGCAACCTGCACAACCACATGCATTCTCTTTGGCATTTTTAGAATGTGGCGCACTGTCAGTACCTAAGAAAAACTTAGGGCTACCGCTTGTGGCAACTTCAAGTAAAGTTTGTTGATGAGTTTGACGCTTTAAAATCGGTAAACAATAAAAGTGCGGTTTTATACCACCGACCAACATATCATTACGGTTAAACATTAAATGTTGTGGTGTGATCGTCGCAGCAACATTACGATCTTGTTCAAGCACAAAATGCGCGGCTTCACTGGTGGTAATATGTTCTAACACCAATTTTAATTGCGGAAATTGTTTCAGTAACGGTGAAAGTACTTCGTCTAAAAAGCGTTTTTCACGGTCAAAAATATCCACATGCTGATGAGTAACTTCACCATGTAATAGTAATGGCACTTGATGTTCTTCAAGCTGTTCAATCACTGCATAGACTTTACGAATGTCACTGACACCATTATCCGAGTTGGTTGTTGCACCAGCAGGATAGAGTTTAATTGCATTGACGAATTGAGACTCTTTGATTTTGCGAACTTCATCTGGAGAAGTATGGTCGGTAAAATACAGTACCATACGTGGGTCAAAATCAACCCCTTCAGGGACATGTGCCATAATACGGTCACGATAAGCATTCGCTTCATCTACAGTTTTCACAGGTGGAACGAGGTTCGGCATACAAATCGCACGGGCAAATTGTTTGGCTAGATCTGGAACTGTACGTTTTAAGGCAAGACCATCACGCAGGTGGGCATGCCAGTCATCTGGCTGAAGCAAAGTGATCGTATTCAAGGCAATTCTTACTGACAAAATAAATGAGATGATAATCTATAACACTTTAAAATGATAACAGCTATTTCTAATCAATAATTCAAATTAAATGATTAAAAACAAATCTAAAGCTTATATTTTGTTCGGATTGGTCATGTGTGTGTCATGATTGGGTGCTAATGCTGAGTAGAAAATCTACAACTGTATAACATGGCAATGATTTTCAATTGCTTAATTTGAATTTATTTTAAAATTACCGTTTTTAAATGATTAAATAGTCAAAATGTACTATTGCATATTTTTCTTAAAAAATGATAATAAAGTCATACAAAGATAAACTTCCAGCATACATAATTTTCATTTTATGAATAAACACGCTATTGATCTTATACAATTGTGTTTAAAGCCTTGAGAATATAAATGATCGTTCAAGGTGTGTGTGACGTCGCTTTTATTGTTCGAGATCAGTATACTATGTGTCTGTAATACAATAGTTTATTAGATAAGTACATCAATTATAATATTGAGTTAATAGAGAGCTTTATATGGGCAAGTTTCTGCCAAACCTGATTTGCATCATGTGTCTTGTGGGTTTAAATATTCAAAGTCAAATTTTTGCCAAACAAAATGTTAAAGCTGATAAAAGTCAAGAAGCGATAAAAGCGGACTTAAAACAAGATTGGTCAATCAATAGTATCAATACCGCCAATTGGACAGAAAATATTGGCAGAGGGCAATTCCCCGTTTATGCCCGTGCACAAGTGATGCTCAATAATTTACATGCTTCGCCAGGGCCAATCGACGGTAAAAGTGGCAAGAACTTTTTAAAAGCACTTGCTGCGTATCAACAGATTAAAAGTTTACCGATTAGTGGTGAACTGGATAAACAGACTTGGGACAGTTTGTTAAAAAATCAAAAATCCGCAGCGTTTGGAACTTATCAAATTACTGCAGCGGATATTAAAGGGCCTTATGCCAAATCAATTCCGCGAAATTATGCCCAACAAGCAAAAATGCCGGGTTTGTATTACACCCGTGTGACTGAAATGTTAGGTGAAAAGTTTCATATTGATGAAGACTTTCTTAAACAACTCAATCCAAAAGCTAACTTTAAAAAAGTAGGCGAAACCATCAATGTACCGATTGTACGCAATGATTTGCCTGAAGGTGTGGCCTTAATTATTGCGCATAAGCCTGCGCGACAACTTTATTTATACAATAGTGCAAATCAAATGATTGCATCTTTTCCTGCCACAATTGGGGGTTCTGGTACACCATCCCCGAAAGGGACGCATAAGGTCATTAAAGTTGCCGCAAACCCTGTCTATGGTTATAACCCGAAAAACTTTGTTCAAGGGAGCAACCGTCAAAAGCTGGCATTACCGCCTGGTCCAAATGGTCCTGTTGGCAATATGTGGATTGCTTTAAGTAAACCGACATTTGGTATTCATGGTACGCCGAATCCTTCATTAATTTCAAAGACCGCTTCTCATGGTTGTATTCGTTTGACCAATTGGGATGCCAATGATTTAGGTCGTAAGGTTCAACCGGGGACTGTGGTTAAGTTCTTAGATTAATCCCGTTGTATATCCAGAAAGGCTGAGTAGTTTAAAAGAGCGCTCAGCCTTTTTTATTGTATTGATAAGATTTTGCTACTGTAAATATTAAACTTATACACAACATACTGAATTTATTGGGTATGATCAATTTAACTTCACCATGTCAAAAAATTGAAATCTTTATGGGTACAGAAAAAAAATTATCTACTCAAGAAGTCATTAAACTTGAACGAGATTTGGCTAAATTTGCCAATATGATGGATTCAGTGGTGCGTATTCCATTTACCAAACAAGGAGTTGGGGCAGATGCCGCACTCAGTACCATACCGATTGCTGGTGATGTCGCGGGTTTTGTGTTGACCTGTTATGCGGTTTATAAAGCCAAACAGATTGGCGTGCCTCAAGCAAAGCTCAACGGGGTATTAAAACTGGCTGTGATTGACGGCGTTGTGGGATGTATACCGATTGCTGGAACCTTATTTGATATTTTTATCCGGCCCAGTCGTAAAGCCCTAGACGTTGTACATGACCATATTCAAGAAGAATATCAGATTTACAGCGATGATCATGTGGTTCACCCATTTTTACATGAGAAGCTAGAACAAAAGCAACAGCATTCAGCATTTTGGCGTAATCCTGTCATTGCTTGGATTTGGATTCATATTCCCGATATTTTAGGCTTGATTGTTTTGATCCTGATTGGACTTGCGATGTGGTTTGGCGTAAATATGTTATGGGATTGGTATCAAAGCTATCGTGCATAGATTCCAACATTGAATTGATTTGAAAATGTAGATATTAAAATTCAGAGGTGATCATGCAAGATTATATTTCGGCAAACCTTCCTGCTATTGATTTTGATCATACTCGTAAATTTTATGCATTCTTAGGTTTTCAGTGTGATTATCAGTCCGCAGAATGGATGATCTTAAGTAAGGACAGTTTGCTGGTTGAGTTTTTCCATCACCCCAATTTAAATCCAAAAGAATCATGGTTTAGTGCCTGCTTAAGAACACATGTCTTGCAAGATCTGTTTCATTTTTGGCAAGGCTTAGATTGGGCACAATTCCCAGAAGCACGAATAACAGAAATCCAGTATCTCGAAGAAATTGATATGTTTTGTGTGATTGATCCGAATGGAAGTTTAATCCGTTGTATCCAATTAGATTAATTCCTCAAATTGGTATTGGTATTGGTATTGGTATTGAAAGAAAGATAGTAAATAAATAAGAAAGATAGCAATTGCAGGTTAAATATCGAACAAGCAAAAATTAAGAATATGATGTACCCATAAACAAAGCCTCCATATTGGAGGCTTTGTTTTTCTATTAGATCACTGCGATTGAGCGAGCGTGTATAGATTAAGGCAAATTAAGTTGACGTAAAGCGGCAACACGTTGCTCGATGCTTGGGTGAGTTTGGAATAAAGCAGCCAAACTAAAACCTTGCTCTTTACCTTCTGCGATCGCAAAAGCTTTCATTTCTTTTGGCATTTGATCTGGCATTTCAGATTCAGCCTGTAGACGCAATAAAGCGGAAATCATGGCTTCTTTACCTGCAAGTTGAGCACCAGCTTCATCTGCACGGTATTCACGATAGCGAGAGAACCACATTACGATTGCCGAAGCCAATATACCGAAGACGATATCAAGCACGATGGTAATTGCAAAATAAGCCAATCCAGGCGCTTCACCATCTTGACGACCAAAGACATTACGGTCAATAAAATCACCAACCACACGGGCAAAGAACATTACAAAGGCGTTCACTACACCTTGAATAAGGGATAATGTGACCATGTCACCATTGGCAACGTGACCAATCTCATGCGCAAGTACGGCACGCAATTCATCTTTGTTCATGCGTTCGAGCAAACCTGTTGAAACCGATACCAGCGCATCGTTTTTGTTCCAACCTGTAGCAAATGCATTGGATTGATAAGATGGGAAAATACCAACATCTGGCATTTGAATACCAGCACGTTGTGAAAGTTGAGCAACCTCTTGTAATAACCAAACTTCGGCTTGGTTACGAGGAGCATTCGGGTCGATTAATTCAGTACCTGTGGTTTTTAGCGCCATCCATTTGGACATAAATAGGGAGATTAAAGAACCTACCATACCAAACACTAAACAGATGACCATCAGGTTGCCTAATTTAAGACCGCCAGCGCCGTAGTAACTACCAACACCTAATAATGATAGGATAATGCCAGCTACAACCAGTACCGCGAGGTTGGTTAGCAAAAACAAACCAATCCGCATCATGGAGAGAATCCTCTTATAAATAATAAATAATATGACGTATTAAATAAATCATGAAATTCAATATGAGGTTTAGATGATTAAAATTCAAGAATAATGGGAAAAATCTAGCGGGCAAAAAATAACAACTTCAAATGAAATGGATAGTGGATAAGCAATTTATTTAAAAAAATAGGCAAGTTAAAAAAAGATTCTCTGTATTAGAGAAAACATTATTTTTTTCAGCAATTTGTTGAAAATATGTAATTGCACAAATTAAGTGCATTATTTTCTATTTTAGCAACATAATTTTGGGGATATTAAGCGCTTAAGTGATTAGTTGCCAATGGTGATTTGTGCTGTCGCACTGGCATGTGCTGTTGAATAAGAACCCGCAGGAGCATCTGTGTAAGTCCCATCAGAAGCAATAATAATTGGACGAGAGCTATATTTTACGGGTTGAATATTTGAACTGTTGCTGATTTGTGGTGTCGGCTCGACTTGATTGGAGAAATCATTTTGATTTGATTGGGCAATGATTTGTCCAGTACTGGTTGAAGTGCTAATATTATTTGCAGATAAATTTAAACCACCAGCATATAGGTTGTTTAAACGACTGGTGACACGTTTGACATAGTCTTGGGTTTCACGAAAGGGAGGAATACCGCCGTATTTATCGACATTCCCTTCACCCGCATTATAAGCCGCTAAAGCTAAACTGGTATTGCCATTAAAGCGTTTCATTAACCAACTGAGATATTTGGCACCACCAAAAATATTTTGCTGTGGATCATAAGAATTAGACACATTGAAGCGACGAGCCGTTGCAGGCATCAGTTGCATTAAGCCTTGTGCACCGACAGGAGAACGGGCATTGGTATTAAAGCCAGACTCGGTATGCATTACTGCTTTGATTAAGCCTTCAGACACACCATGGGTCTGCGCAGCTTGGCGGATAATACTGTCAAAAGAGTTTTTACTTTTACTATAACTTGGCAGTACTGCGGATTCTGAGCTGCCCCAGTTGCTATAACTGTGAATATTACTGTCTTTATAATAAGTCACTTTGACTTTTTGCAGTGAACGATCCGAATTTTTGCGATTGGTTAGTAAGGTTGTCCCATTTTGGTCTTTGTAGAAATAAATTTGACCTGCAAACGTTTGCGATGTAAATGAAGCAAAGCTCATACACCCTAAAATAGATACTAGTGAACCCGTAATTAATTTTTTCATTTTGTAGTAATTAAAATATTTCCCCAATTTTTGGGAGTTTAACAAAGTTATTGAACAAGAAAAACTATGAATTGAGTTTTAACAATACAATCGCGAAAAAGCAAGTGCTATTTGTTGGCATATTAATCAAAAAAAATTTTATATTTTTTTTAAAATATATTTATTGACTATGCTAAACAATTGAAAAATATATATAAAATATAATGGTTAAAAAATGATCAATCTAAAGAGAATGCCCATCATTGCGTGAGAAAACTTTGTCAAGCCCCAAACAATCCACAATTTTATCCACAGGTTTTGTGGAAAACTGTGGAAAAGTCCAAAAGATAAGCACTTCGGCTAAAAAA
The DNA here is from genome assembly GCF_022828975.1 of Acinetobacter sp. NyZ410. Lineage (NCBI taxonomy): Bacteria > Pseudomonadati > Pseudomonadota > Gammaproteobacteria > Moraxellales > Moraxellaceae > Acinetobacter > Acinetobacter sp. NyZ410. The sequence goes on from NZ_CP094620.1 coordinate 1,205,220, forward strand.
TGAACTGAGCCGTCTATTTTAAATGTGGAAATACGACAGGAAGATGACCAGATAAAAATTGATGCAAAATAAAAAAATCTTTAGATGCGGTTAACGTTCAAATCAGATAAAATTGCCCAGTATTTTTTTATGGGTTTATCTCGTCTATGTACTCGCCAGTTGAGTCCGAACAAGGATTTAATTTTAAACCAGAGCTTCCAACAAGTTCAGCTTATTATCGTCTTTTGAAAAAACTTCGTCGTCAAGTCGGCCATGCAATTCGTGACTTTAAAATGATTGAGGAAGGCGATAAGGTAATGGTCTGTGTTTCTGGTGGGAAAGACAGTTACACCTTGCTTGATATTTTGTTGCAATTTAAACGTATTGCACCGATCAACTTTGATGTTGTCGCAGTGAACTTGGATCAAAAGCAACCTGGTTTTCCTGAAGATGTGTTACCGAAATATTTGGAAGAAAATAATATTCCTTATTATATTTTGGAAAAAGACACCTATAGCATCACCAAACGTTTGACACCTGAAGGGAAAACTTACTGTGCAGTGTGTTCACGTTTACGCCGTGGTTCACTCTACGGTTTTGCGCAAGAGATTGGTGCGACCAAAGTGGCATTGGGTCATCATCGTGATGATATCATTGCAACGTTCTTCTTGAATCTATTCCATGGTGGTAGCTTAAAAGCGATGCCGCCAAAATTATTGTCTTCGGATAAAAAGAACATTTTGATTCGTCCTTTGGCTTATGTCGAAGAAAAAGACATCATCAAATATGCTGAAATTCGTAAATTCCCGATTATTCCATGTAACTTATGTGGTTCTCAGGAAAACTTACAACGTGCCATGTTAAACGATATGCTACGTGGTTGGGATAAACAATATCCAAAACGTTTGCACAGTATTTTTGGTGCATTACAGAATGTTTCACCATCACAATTGGCTGACCGTGATTTATTTGATTTTGAAAAATTGGATGAAGAACGCGAATTCGATATGAAATGTGATACGGAAGAAATGAAAAAGCGTTTAGATGTTGTAAATCTTAGTTTTGCAGCAGATTGATCTTTTTTGCCAATTAAATGAACGAATCGGGCATTCATATTGAGATGAGTGCCTGATTTAAAAAAATAAAACGATAAAACCGATAAAACATGAACAGTCCGTACAAAAAACTTTAGCCCAAATTGAAATTATCATGCTATAACATTGGGCAAGCAAAACTGCTTCAACCTGATGTTGTCTGGATAGATAACACAATAAATTGAATAAATAATTTGAGGAATGAACATGCCTGCATTTTTAACTGATGATTGGTTTGCAAATGTTGAAAAATTAACTGCTGAAGCAGGTGATTTAAACTTACCACCAGCACTTTCAGGTTTAGCAATTAATTTGGTTGTTGCAGATGCAGATGGCAACACAGAGCTTGCTTTAGACGGCGGAAAAATCGTCAAAGGTAGTTCTGCAAATGCGAAAACAACATTGAACATGGATGCTGAAACACTTCGTAAAGTATTCTTAGAATTTGATATGGCTGCTGCAATGCAAGCATTTATGACAGGCAAAATCAAAGTTCAAGGTGATATGTCTCAATTGATGGCTTTACAAACTGCCAAACCAAGCCAAGAGCAAAAAGATTTATTTAAGAAAGTATTAGAGCAAACTGCTTAATCTTTTTACAATAAAAAAGCTTACCCGAGAGTAAGCTTTTTTATTGCCTGATTTTTACAAATCCAATCGATTTAAAATACAGATTAAATTTCTAGTAATCGAGGTGTGGTCTTAATGTGTTCTAAATAAGCTCGAATACGTGTGACATACTGTACTGCTTGTTTATAACGACCATTACTTGCTTGATTACGTGTCAAATAATTATAAAGATTCATCCAGTCATTGGGATCTTTACCTTGTGCTTTGATGCGCTTTTGAATACCTTCAACTGCACCAGGACCCATATTGTATGCAACCAAAGCATACCAATGACGATCTGGATTACGAATATAAGAATAACGACTCAACATCATATCAAAATATTTTGCACCGCCTTGGATACTCTGAGCGGGATCACTACGATTACTGACACCCATTTCTTTGGCGGTGGTATTGGTCAACATCATCAAACCACGGACACCTGTGGGAGAAACAGAGTCTGGTTTTAAATATGATTCTTGATAACCAATTGCAGCAAGTAGGTGCCAATCTAGGCCATATTGCTGCGCAGAGCGCTTAAAGCTGGCTTTATAAATCGGTAGACGAGAACTTAAGTCACGTTGGATCACGTTCCAGTCGTCTTTCTTAACGACATTACGATTATAAAATGAGGCAAGTTGCTGGGTTGAGCCATTTTGTTTGCTTTGGCAAATGAAACCACTTGCTGTTGCTGTTAATGGATCTTCAGCTTGTTTAAATACCCAATTTAATTCTGGGTTTAAACCATTACTTTTTAAACTGTTGAAATCACCACAGCTTGCTGAAAATGAGGTTAAGCGTTCTGCTTCGATACTTTGCATATTTGCGGTGGTAATCGCAAAATTCGCCTTACCTTGAGCAACCATTTTCAATGCTGTTGCATTGTCAGAAACAGTTTTAAGCTCAAGTTTAACGTTTAAACTTTCAGCATAGTTATGGGCTAAGTCATAGCCGAAGCCATGCTTATAGTCTCCATCCTTAAACACGATGCTTGGATTGGAAACCGCAACTACAGTCAATTTACTCGAATTAACTACAGCATTGTATTGATTGTTCTTACTCGCATTAATACTAAAAGGAATTAATGCAGTGGATAAAACTAAAGTTTTGATTGGCAGCGCACGAAAAAATGAGTTAAGGCTAAGCCTCGACCCAGAGGTTGAACTACTGTGCATGTTGTCTCCGCTACAAGTAATTTATTGCCCTAAAAAGTAATAAGCACAAAAACGCTTAAAAACTTCTTATAGTTGGTAAATTCAATAAGGGTGGGCAGTCATGAACGTCATTCAAAAAATGACATGTGGGATAGAAAGATTTTGCAGAAAAACTACAAAATTAAAAAAATAAACTCATAAAACATGTGCGCATAATATAGGCGGTTTTTAGATCTGTCAAACTTTGTATGAAAAATGATCAATTTAAAATATTTAAGATAATGATTTTTAACAGAATATTTTTTTAAAAAATGCAGAAATTTTAAAACTGAAATACGCTGCCAAAAACTGTAAGCAAATGTTCCAAATGTAAGTTAAGAATTACCACTTTTAAAAGATTTTCTGATTGAATTTTCTGTCTGAATTTAAATAGGAAAAAAACGATTTTATTACTTTTTAAAACTTAAAATTGTCCCATCCTAGATAAGGTTGACACTTTCTAAACTTAAATTTGGAGAGTGTAATGAAAACAATAGTAAAAAGAACACAAAGAGATTACAGCTTAGCTTTTAAATTATCAGTCGTAGATCAAGTTGAAAAAGGTGAAATGACTTATAAACAAGCTCAAGACAGATATGGCATTCAAGGTTGTGCTACCGTTTTAGTTTGGTTGAGGAAGCATGGTAGATTAGATTGGAGTCAAGGCACCCCATTTCGTCATGGAGAAAAACAAATGTCTGATCCTTTACCGCTAACACCAGAACAAAGAATCAAAGAGCTTGAGCAGCAATTATATGAAACAAAAAGAAAGGCTGAGTTATTTGAAACTATCATAAACATACTCGAACGAGATTACGGAGTGAGCACCACAAAAAAGCCACAAGGCAAGCAATCAAAGAAAAGCAGACGGTAGGTTTTAGTATCACTGAATGTTGTTATTATCTTGGCACAACTCGGCAAGCTTATTATAAGCAATGCAAGCAAGCCTGTTTAAGATATAAGCATGAACAGGATGTATTACAACAAGTTCAGCAAGAAAGAATGTTTCAACCTCGTATCGGTACAAGGAAACTTCACTATTTACTGAACACGATAATGGGTATCAAAATTGGTAGAGATCGGTTGTTTGATTTACTCAGAGATCATCGTTTATTAGTACAACCTAAACGCGCCTATCATAAGACAACGAATAGTCATCATCGTTTTCACAAGCATCCTAACTTGATTAAGTTTGGAATTGAGCAAGTGATACCGCAGAAACCGGAGCAGCTCTGGGTTGCAGATATAACCTATCTTCCACTAGAAACAGGAGAGGCCTATCTGAGTCTAATAACCGATGCTTGGTCTAGAAAAATAGTGGGTTATCATGTAGATGACAATTTAGGTGCAGAAGCTGTTAGCCAAGCATATATCAAAGCATTAAAGGAACGTAAAGCCCCACAATCCTCATTGATTCATCATTCAGATCGAGGTATCCAATATTGTTCAAAGAAATATCAGGAATTACATCAAAAACATAATATTCGATGTTCTATGACAGATGGGTATGATTGTTATCAAAATGCTTTAGCTGAAAGAGTGAATGGTATATTGAAGAATGAATATTTACTTCATAAACCAAAGAGTCTTGAAGACGCTAAACGAATGGTTGCAGAGTCCATAAAAATTTATAATATTCGTAGACCGCATATGTCACTAAAATACAAAACGCCCGATGAAGTTCATCGAGCGTTTGTGTGAAATAAGTGTCAACCTATTTCAGGACTAGACAAATGCGCTATTTTTGAGCTGACATCTTTACGCTATTGGCTGTAGACTGTAGCAACATTTTTTAAAAAATAAGTATCAAGTGCATATGTATTTTAAATGGTTTTAAATCATGAAATCTAATTTAATTACCCGTTCAGGGCATGATCTGTTGGTCGCCGAGTTACAACATCTCTGGCGCGAAGAACGACCTGAAATTACCAAGAAAGTGACATGGGCTGCCAGTCTGGGTGACCGTTCTGAAAATGCTGACTACCAGTATAATAAACAGCTGCTTCGAAAAATCGATCGTCGTGTACGTTATTTGGGGAAGCGTTTAGAAGAATTACGAATTATCGATTTTTCTCCGGAACAAGCAGGTAAAGTGTATTTTGGTGCTTGGGTTGAAATAGAAAATGACGAAGGTGAACAAAAAACCATACGTCTGGTCGGAGTAGATGAAATTTATGACCATCATCCGCAACATGTCTCAATTGATTCACCGATGGCAAGAGCTTTACTGTCTAAACAAGTTGATGATGAGGCAGAAGTGGATACACCATCAGGGAAAAAACGTTGGTATATCAATTCAATTCGTTATGAATAGCTTGAATATTCATCAAATTAGCGAGATTTGACTTTATTTTGTACATTTGATTGAAGAAATACTGAAAAAGATTTGCCAAGTTGCAATTTTATTTATATGATAGCCGCCATTGGAAGCGTGGCAGAGCGGTTTAATGCACCGGTCTTGAAAACCGACGAGGGTGTGAGTCCTCCGTGAGTTCGAATCTCACCGCTTCCGCCAAATTCAAGTTTCTGACACTGTTTAACACTGTATAAGTTACTGATTTGTAAGGTTAAAGTTGGAAATTTACAATATGACAAGCCGTGACGCACTATACCAATCGGCAGTTATAAAGTAGTAAAAAATGCAGTAAGATTATTCTCTACTGCATTTTTTTATGTCTGAATTATGGCGACTCGTGGAATTAACAAGCTTAGTGCTTTACAGGTTAAAAAAGCTAAACCCGATCCTGACAAGATGTATAAGCTGTCAGATGGGGGAAATCTGTATCTGCGTATTGATCAGAGCGGTAGCAAGTACTGGATCTTCAATTACACACGTCCATTCTTAGGCAAGCGTAATGATTTATCTTTGGGGACTTACCCTGAAGTTTCGTTAGATGATGCTCGTACTATTCGTGATGAATATAAGAAACTTATCAAGCAGGGTATTGATCCAGCAATGGAGCGGATTGAAACCAAGTCTCAGAAACAGAAAGAAGCAGAAAACACCTTTCGTATCGTTGCTGAAGCATGGCTCTATAAACGTGAGCTAGAGCAAAAACAAGATGAAGAGACGATCCGTCGTTTAAAGCATGATGTCTATCCCTACGTTGGTGATTTAACCTTTCCACAACTTACCTTAGAAATTCTTGAGATTAAGATCTTTAAGCGCATTATTGAGCGTGGTGCTTTGTCTGTTGCCAAACGCCTTAAGTCGGACCTCAACCAAATTTTTAAATCGGCACGTAAAAAGAAGCTGATTCAATATAACCCGATTGAAGATATTGACCTACCTAAACCGCAAGGTGGTAATTTTGCAGCCGTGACTGAAGAACAGGATTTAGCACCAATGCTAAACAAAGTCTGGAATTACTCACAGATACATGCACGCTGTTTGCTCACCACACAGGTTGCTTTGAAAATATCTGTACTGACCTTTCAGCGACCTGGCGAAATACGTCAGCTTAAAAAAGAGTATTACTACCCCCAAGAACGCTGTTTTAAATTTACTGCTAGTAAAACCAAGCAACTTCATATTGTGCCATTGTCAGATCAGGCATTTGAGTTGATTGAGTCAATCATTGATTTACATCCATACAGTGAATATATTTTTGTAGGTCGGGATGGTAAAACCTGTATTTCTGACAATACTATCAACTCTGCTTTAAAACGCTTGGGCTATGGTGGTGAGCAGACGGCACATGGTTTTAGAGCAACCGCACGTACCATGCTGGATGAGATTCTGGAGCAGCGTGTGGACTTTATTGAACATCAACTGGCGCATAAGGTAAAAGACAACAATGGTACAGCTTACAACCGAACCAAGTTTCTGAATAAACGCCAAGAGATGATGCAGGAATGGGCTGATTATTTGGAGTCCCTGCTTGAGCCTATATGATAATCAGCAAGAAGAAAGCCTGTCATGTGAGACAGGCTATTTCAATTTATGCAGCTTTCAATGTCTTTTGTTCAAGCCAAGCATTGATTTGGCTTTCCGTCCACGTTGGCATACTGGCGGTTAAGTATGTCGGTTCAGGAAAATCACCCCGACGGATCATCTTCCAGAAAGTTGATTCCGCAACATTCAGCAAGCCTTTGGTTGCAGGCTTATAAGACAACCGACGTCTGCGACCACTACGATCTACATAGTCCTTTGCTGGGCGTTCAGGATAGTTCACCAAATCCTTGACACGATAGCGAGCTTCTAACATTTTAATCTCCCTCGTCCGTGTATTATTCTTTAGGCTTGGTTGATTTTTGCACGGCTGATGTAAAGCTCTGACGATTTTTTAAATAAATTTCATCTATAGCTTTAGAAAATTCATGAATTTCCACAAAAAAATGACCTTTTTGACTGCCTTCATCAATCCGAAAGCATGTGAAAGGCAATTGCTGCTGACGAGCTTTTTCTTTCATTTTCTCTGGGCATAAATGTGAGTAATACACAGCTCTGATGTCCTCCAGTTTGATGTGAATTGATCGGAACTGTAAAAATAAATAATCAATTGTGTTTAGGTGATTCATAACGACTCCGTTAAATTTGATTTGAGACAAACCTAAGCAAGGCGAAAAAATGCAGCAGGTGCAGCCTGACACTTTTCTGTGTTGCTTTGTCAGAGGGGATTGTAATGCGGCATGAGGTATGTAAAAATGCAGAAAACAAGGGAACTTTTTTTTACAAATGCCAAAACGAACCAATCCTCAAACTGCTGCGCTTAACATCATGGATTATTTATTCATTAATGATGTTGAGTCTCTTGCATCTTTTAATCATGCCAAAAATACTTTCAATGTTGATCTATTGTCCATAATTGATCACATCAATTCAGTTAGACGAAATGAGGGAAAAATAGCGGAGCTGTATAAACACTATGTATTATGCGGTCTTGAGATGAAACTAAATCTTCCATTTGAAATTGAAGACCCAACTGATCAAGAGCAATTCGATAAAGCAAATTTTATTTTCAGTCAAATCATTAAGAACTTTGCACAATATGATTTTAGTGAAGATGAGTTTTTAGATGATATGGAAAACTTATTTAACCATTTTGAAAAATTACGGTTAGATAAGGGGACAATTTATAAAGTAGTGAGACAATGTCTTTATTTCGATTATGACAATGTTTCTATTGTGGCATATAAAAGATTTATAGATTTGGGCATACTTACTACTCAACAGTACAAATTTTACAAATCGACAATAGATGAAAACTTTCTTAAAAATTCATTTATCCGATCAATGTTGTTTATTGAGTTTGATATTTTAAAAAGACAGTTTGATACTGAAAAAGAATTTAAAGATAGGAAAATAGAAATAGATTTGAATAGTTCGCTAGAAGAAATAGAGCGTATCTTTTTAGCTATTCGGTCAGTAAAAAAAATGCAACTTAAAGAAAATTTTAATTTTACCAGCATCTTAGATATTGATATAAACAATAAAAAAGATGTAGAACAATATATACTGAACCTAAGTGAGGTTTTGGGTCATGGAGCTTTATTTTTTAAAAAAATTCCAGATTGTATTGGTTTTATAGGCTGTTGGCATTTAATTCACACTAAGGAGCGTAACCTAGATAGCCCAACGTATTATGAGCTATATGATGGTAAGTCACCGCATAAGAAGCCTTGTGATAATAAGGCACTAGAAGAAATATTGAAATATGGTTTTGAATTAAAGAACAGAACTTTACATTCACGCTATATTGATTTATATAGTTTTTATGACAGGATGAGAATGTCATTAAACTTTTAAATAATTAGTTGGGTTGTATTAAAATATTAATACAACCCTAAGTGGAATTATGCAAAACTAATTGTTAAACGGAATATAAGAATTTTTCATTTATAGTAATACCTTCCTCAATTGCACATTTATTAATTAAATGTTCAATCATTCTATCTTCAGTTTTCTTATGTTTTGCTGCAAGTATTTTTAGTAATTTCTTAGCTTCATCTGTTAGAAAATAATGATGTTCTCTTCCTTTCCTATTTTTTTGATAAGATTTTTGATACCAAGCATTAGACAATTGTTTTTTTAGGTTGATATAAGCATGTTGATTTGCATGATACATAATATCAAAGATTGAATTAACCCAAACACCAAAATCAACATCTTGTAAAGGCGTAAATTCGATCTGATTAAACTCCCTGAAGTCTGATGTATTTTTGTCGATGTAGGTTTTTGCCCATTTATAGAACTCAGGATGATCATAGTTTTTAAAGTGCAAAGTCTTTGCACTAATAAGTTCACTATACTTTCTTTCTATACGATCAAGTTCTTTAAAACTTCTGTAATAGCGATTATAAGTAAAAATAATATAAAGGAATCGAACGTAGGTGTTCGAGATGGATTGGGTTTGGCGATAAATATCACGATTATCAGATGATATTTTGTAAAGTGCAAAACTCAATAATCGCCTATCTGTTTTATATTTTGAAAAATCACGACTTCTAATCATGAGCGATTCTTTATAACTGTTAATCAAGTCCATGAAAATTTCAGAAGTAGTCTCTGTTTTATCCTTTAGCTCATAAATTAAATGGCTTTTCAACTCATTAAGGTCTTTGATTGAGTTTAATTTATCAATGTCCTTATCCATTAATTGTGGATCATGTTCATCCTCTATATCTATACGTGATTCAAACTCAATAGCATCCTTATTGATAACATGAAGTAACCAGACAGTATCTTCAACTTTCAACTCTTTAACCAGTTTGATTAGATCATCGTTGCATGATGTGTAGCTCATGGTGCTTTCCTTTACTAAGATTTATATAAACTTTATTAAAGGTGAGTATGAGTTTCAACGAGTTTTTCCCTATGTTTAGCCACGATTTAGCGTGATTTTTTAATAATTTTTTTATAGCCTATTGAAGGTATACCAAAGCACAATTTTGTACCCACTACCTGCAATGACACATCACGAAATCCTGTATCATTTGGCTTTGTCATTCAGATGATGGAAGTGACAAAATTGAAGTTATACAAAAGGCGTTTCTGCAATAGTGCACCACCAGATATTGTAGACAACCACAATGATAGGTATCTAATATCAGTGAGACAATAAAAGAATACTCATGAATGATAGCAAATTTTTTATATATTTACCATCGGATAACTTTAACTCGATTTATCTTAATTTATTTAAAGGCTGATCACACTAAAAGCCTTGATATTATTGTGTTTGAATAGTTCTTTAATATATTTTGATCTGACTTTTAATTATGTGTAATGACTTTGTTTATAAATATATAATCAACCTATTAAACTATTCATTAAAAGAACTTAATTCAATAATCTCTAATCTTAAATTTAATTATTAAAATAATTGTCACTTCATATAGTTCTAAACTATAGGTAAGTGACCATGAAGTTTGAAAACACCTCATCAAGTAAAATCTGTGAAGCAAATCTATCCCTTGAGATAGAGGATTTTATACAATCCAGTTTATATGCAAAAAGACAGCCTCGATCTTTTTATAAAAACTTTTGTGAATTACTCCTTGACTTTAATCAAGTCTATAATCCCGATTTTAGTTATTCAAGTTTATTGCAGTTATTTTGTAATTTATTATATGAGTATCACCTTGATTTGGATTCACCAACAGACTTGTTGAGATGTTTAAAGCGTAGATCATTTGATGAGTGGCAAAGATATTTCAATACCATGAAAAGTGCTCATTTAAACGAAAGACGACAACACCGTTACAATGAAAGTCAGCATGCTGGAAATCTGGATAAGCGATTAACTGAATTAACCAAAAGCTATGAGGCCCTATTGGTTGTCAGTATCGAGTTAAGTTATATCACTAATGTTAATATCCAGAGAGTACAAGATGATCTGGAGCGTTTCCTTAGAAAAGTAAACCGCTCTAAATATGGAGATGATGTATTACTACTGGTATGGGCTTTGGAACAAGGGGTTGAAAGCAAAGGTTATCATTACCATGTTGTATTTATTTTTGATGAACGAGACCGTATAGGGGCATGGACGATTGCGAATGATATGGGTGAATTATGGCAAGATATTACAGATGGGGATGGATGTTATTTTAATTGCCATGATCGTCGTTATTTAAAGCAATATGAAGAAAATGGAATGGTTGGGATTGGAGTCATTTACAGTAATTTAAAGTACCAAGTGGAGATAATGCGTTCTGTTTTATTATATTTAGCACGACCTAAAAAGGAACAATATCTTAGAATTAAAGCCACCAAGAAGATGAAAACCTTTGCTATGTCACAACGTTGATCCCAAAAAATCACAGATATATATCATTAACATGAAGATTGAATGTTTCTTTTATCCCTTACATTCAAAAACATAGGCTTGCCGATTGGTAAGCCTTTTTTCATTTAATGAGGATTATCTTATGAATATTACATGTCCATATTGCTATTCAGCTAATGTTAGCCGTGCAACCGCACAGCCTACTGGCAATAACAGTTTTTCTTCGATGGCAGGTGCAGGAATTGGTGCAAGCCTTGCCAAAAGTTTGCCTACACCATTTTCACCATTACTGGGTGGGCTAGCTGGGGCAGTGGTGGGTGGCTTGATTGATAGTTTGGTTCAACCATCCCAATCACAGCAGCCTACCGCTTATTTTCATTGCAACAATTGCCAGTGCAATTTCAACTAGGGACAGGAGAAATCATCATGGCACATCAACTTGAACAAATGGCGTATGTCGGTGAAACCCCGTGGCATGGTCTGGGTAATCAACTCAGTCCACATCAACCCATTGAAGTCTGGGCGCAGCAGGCAGGCATGGATTGGCGTATTGAATCATCCAATGTCAGTTACATGGCAAAGAATGATCGGGGACAAAGCATCATCCTGCCTTATGAGGAACAGCGTGTCTTGTATCGTTCTGATACCCATGCACCTTTATCAGTAGTCAGCCAACGCTTTCAGGAAGTTCAACCCAAAGAAATCCTTGAGTTCTATCGAGACTTGACCGAGCAATCAGGCTTTGAACTGGAAACCGCAGGGGTACTCAAAGGTGGTAAAAAGTTCTGGGCTTTGGCACGTACAGGACAGAGTACAGCACTCAAGGGCAAGGATGTCAGTAATGGCTATATTCTTCTTGCGACAGCTTGTGATGGGACGCTTGCCACAACGGCACAATTTACCTCTATCCGTGTGGTGTGTAATAACACTTTGGCGATTGCCTTACGTAATGGCAGTACCAGTGCAGGCGTAGTGAAAGTTCCGCACAGTACCCGATTTGATGCGGAAAAGGTCAAACAGCAACTGGGTATTTCCGTTCGTGCATGGGATGAGCATATGTATGAAATGAAGCAACTGAGTCAGCGTAAAGTCACCCAACAGGAAGCGGCAGCCTATTTTGATGCGGTATTTAACAATACCAGTCTCAGCATTGCTGAACAGGATGACAGCATTATCCAGTTCTACCGCAATGTGGCAAATGAAGCCAATGCAACCAATAAGACCGAACCGAATGGACGAGCCATGTCGAAAGTCATGGATATGTTTAATGGTCAGGGACGAGGTGCAGAACTCAGTTCAGCCCAAGGGACAGCCTATGGTTTGCTGTGTAGCATCACAGAGTTTGTCGATCACGAACGTCGAGCCATGAGTACTGATCACCGACTGGATTCTGCTTGGTTTGGTACAGGTGCAGCCATGAAACAGCGAGGACTGGAACAGGCACTCAGAATGGTGGTCTAACTTGAATTGGATTTGAGCTAATCAAATTAGCCTAAGGAATATACCCATTGCTTAAATCCTCTATTTCCCTTGATCCAAAAACTCCCTTTTGCCGCATCGCCCCGATGCGGCTTTTTTTATGCCGCAATTTTAATTTTTACAGACATGGAGTATCTCATGAACCATATCGTTGAACCACAAAGCAGTAAATCCATACCACATTTACCGTTAGCTAAACCTAATCCTAGTCGTGCCAAACGGCTTGCTAAAACCAAAGGCATGAGCCGTGAACAATGGCTACAGGTACGCAAACAAGGCATCGGTAGCAGTGATGCAGCCGCAGCTTGTGGGCTTAATCCCCACATGTCGATGCTGGAACTATGGATGATTAAAACAGGTCGGATGCAGAACCAGCCTGATCAACCCACCCAAAACAGTTATTCACCCTTATATTGGGGCAATCAGCTTGAACCTCTGATTGCCAATTATTACCAGCACAAGACAGGTCATAAAGTGCGTAAGGTCAATGCAGTGTTACAGCATCCTGATCCTGACAAACACTTTATGCTGGCGAATCTGGACTATGCCGTTGTAGGCTGTGATGAAGTACAGATATTGGAGTGTAAATCAGTGGGGGAATGGGGAACCAAACTCTGGCGTGATGGTGTGCCTTTATACGTGATTATTCAGGTACAGCACCAACTGGCAGTGACAGGCAAACAGGCAGCGCATATCTGTGCCCTGATCTGTGGGCATGAAGCCAAAATCTTTAAGGTTGAACGCAATGAAATTGTGATAGACCAAATCATGACTTCTGAACGGATATTCTGGAGCTGTGTGGAAAATGACATACCACCGAGTGTCGATGCCAGTGAATCAGCCGCCAAAGCCCTGCAATTACTTTACCCTCAACATATCCCTTTACAGTCCGTTGATTTCTCCACATTGGAGGGTGTTGATCAACTGTTTACAGATCTGTTGCATGAGGAAAAACAACTGGCACAGCATCAGACTAAATATGACTATCTCAAGCATCGGATTCAGGCACTCATGAAAGATGCCGAGAAAGCCATCTTTTCCAATGGTACTGTGACATGGAAAAAATCAAAGGACAGTGTGGTACTGGATCAAAAGGCATTGTTACAGGCACAGCCTGAACTCCTGCAACAGTACCCACAGTCTCGTCAGGGCAGCAGACGGTTTAATGTTTATTCTGCAACAACCTAAATCACCTGACTAAACCGTTTGAGACCTATTTCCATCACACACCACATCAAACCATTTTATTTCCCCAAATTTAAAATTTGTGCAAAGTCGCCCCTCTTGTCCTTTCCCCAATACTAAGGAAAGGACGGTGGAGCAGCTTTGCATTTTTTTATGTTCGCACAATGTTTTCTCCCATGACCTGTGATTGGAAGTCGTTTTTTTCAGGAGGGTTAGCAATATGGTGTAGGAGACAGTGCCTTCAATGGATTTGGGGAATCCGTAAATAAATGCAATAAAGGATAATCACCATGATTAAAGGTTTAGCAATTACCCCACCTGTGTTGGGGCGTATTAGTATTGGCAAGGTTGTTGAAAAGAATGGCAAGCGGCTACCTGAAAAGGATGACCAGTTTACTATTACCAGCCAGATTCAAAATAAAGATGGTTGGGTTAAACATCCACTGGATGAGCAGCTTCGGGAAAAGGCACAAAATGGAAAACTCCGAACCATTCCAGTACGGATGATCTTTAATGAGCCTGAACTCAATCTTCGGGCAGAGTACAGTTTATTTGATCGACAGACTGGACGTTTAATTTGCTCAGGCAATGGGGAAACCTGTCAGCGACTCGGACAGAACGGCGTTGAGCAACATCCTTGTCCGTCGCCTGATTTATGCCCACTGGCACAAGGTGGACTCTGTAAGCCCTATGGCAGACTCTACGTGAATTTAGATGAATCGGATGAGTTTGGCACATTCATTTTTAGAACCACAGGTTTTAACAGTATTCGGACACTGGCAGCAAGGCTGAGTTATTACCATGCGGCATCGGGCAATCTACTGTCATGCTTGCCTTTGCAACTGACTTTACGAGGGAAAAGTACCACGCAAAGCTATCGTACTCCGATCTATTACGTGGACTTAACTTTACGTGACGGTGTGAATTTACAGGATGCGATTGTTTCAGCCAAGCAGATTGATGAAGTGAGTAAGGCAGCAGGGTTTTATCAGGAAGCTCTGGATCATGTGGCACGGCAAGGCTATGGCAATGCCAGTTTTGAGGTGGGTGGTGATGAGGGGCTGGATATTGTGGAGGAGTTTTATAGTGATCAACAAAATGCTGTTGATACACAGCCTGAGCATGCAGCAAATACCTGTCAAACCGTAGACAGTGCCATGCAGATTCAACATGGACTTAGGCAAAGTGTTAAGGCGATAAGTTAAAACAACTTATTGAAATATAAAAATAAGGGAAAATGGATTCCCTTATTTTTTTGGTCATAGGTGTAGCCATACTTTAACGCAACAATTATTTTTTAGACTAAATTACTCTTAATTAATGATTGCATTTTGGTGAAGAAAAATCTGTAAGTGGGTCTTCATAACCAAGACTAATAGATTCGATTGGTTTACTCATCAAGGCTTTATTACTGGTATTCCCATCACCATAAGTACCAAAAGAAATATAGATTTCACCTTCTGCTCCTACACGAGTGGATTGATTATATTGGCGGAAGCTATTCCCACCATCAAATCCCTCACAATAATGTTGCACTTTAGACTTACTGGTATTTGGTGTATCTTTACCGATGGTAATCGTTTTACCATTAATAACGGCAGAACCTTTACTTGTAGATAAGGTATTCAGCCCATATTGGCTAAAAGATGCTGTAATTTCAGGGTCATCATAATTACCCCAATTAAGACTACCACCACCATCTACAAATTTAGGTTTACCTAGCTTGGCAATTACAGATTTTTGGCTTTCCTGTAATCCAATCTTTTTACCATTAATCAGGAAATAATCTTCTGCAAAAACAGAAGTTGTACAAGCAGTGACTAAAGCAACGATAATAAATTTTTTCATTTAATATTCCTTTAAAATTTAAATAATTATAGACAGTAGCTAATATGCTATTGCGCCCAAGTACAGACTTTGAACCAATCACCAACCCAGCAGGCTTTCTCTTTCTGTGAGCGAGTCGCCTCACCCCATGTAGATGCGCCACCACTCAATTTTGTTGCTTGAACAACAGCTTGATCTTTACTTTCAATCCAAACCATGATGCCTTCAAAATTTAATTTTTTAGCAAAACTAGGGTGGCTAATATAAAAGCTGCCGTTACCTTGTGGATCAAAATTACACTTACCCTTATATATGGTTTTGCCACTATCTTCGATTTGACAGGTTGCTGGTTTGGCTTGTGCAATTGCTGGAACTGCAATACTTAAAAGTATTGCCATGATTAATTTTTTCATAAGTCTTTCCTTGAATATAAGTGATGGTGAAAGTTATCCACCACATACCGATTTTTTGAAGTCTTTATAATCAGGGATAGGTTGTTTAATACATGCCTGATAGCAAGCTTCTGCTACGGATTGTTCATTGAAATTAGGATTGAGTCTGATTTGCCCCAAACTTCTTGTGATCGCCATAGACATAGAAGATTCAGGAATCACATTTTCATTGCAGTCTTCGGGAGGCTGTTGTTCACAATTAGGCAATAGCTCATCATGCAACCATTTACAGTCGTTATTAGGAAGTCCACCTTTGGCTGTCTCTAATAAGTTGGTTAATAACTGCCCATTTTCTAACACGATGCTTTTATTTAAGCCCTTATCGTTGATTCCCAAGCCAATCGTAATGACATCACCTTTTTGTGCATAAGTAATATCGCCATTCTCGCTATAAAAATCATCCTTATTCAGCCATTTAGGTGCTTGACCTTTGAGTAGCAACAAGATTGAGTAGGATGGCAAAGTGCCTGAACCACCTACATCTGTACTCACCAAGATTGCTTCTCCCTGAGTGAGCTTAAAGCGACGGACTAAACTGATACGATCATCATCAACATCTTTGGAAGCGAGTATAATTTTATCGCCTAGATATAAGTCAGGTCGCTCAAAATTCTCCTTACCAATTTTCTTTAATGATAAAAGTCCTTGCGATGTCGGTAACTGGTCATTGAATTTTTCCAAATCCTCCCCTTGACCTACAGTGACGATAGGAACTTCTACTTTTTTATTGCGTTCATTCTTATCAGTAGTTGGTGGATTATCTGTTGATGATTTTTGATTGCAACCTGCATTTAAGCTCAAGACAACAGATAACGCCCCCATACAAAATAATTTTATATTTGCCATAAGTCGTCCTATTTTCTTGAGTTAAGCGTTATCAGTGCAATAATAATCAGAATAATTACACCACCAATAAATTTACCTACTGATGGGAACATGACCGCAGGCCAGACAATTCCCCGACCAATGTGATAGGCGAATGACTTGTAGCTGTATTGACCCCAGAAGTTCTGGTAAACCGTAAAAAAGAAGCCAATAATAAAATAGCCACCGATAGCCCACGCCTTAATGTTTTCTTTCATTATTTATCTCCCCCAGTTGCAAAGTTCACCAGTAGCATGAACAGCCCAAGTAAAATCATGAATCCAATAAATGGTAAGCCCAGAAATGCAATGGCAATGATGACAACAATAATTCCTGCAATTGCTCGCATGGCTTACTCCTTCATACATTGCATACCGTATTGAACAATTTCATTTTGAAATTCTTCTGTTTGGCTAATGATGTAAAATTTTTCTTCCAGTCGATCTGTGCCATATTTATCTTCAATTTTTTCATAGACACATTCACAGGTAGAGCTATCAGCACCGCCCATTTTGCAGCCCTTAACGAACTCACGTTCAGCTTTGCTGGCACAGCCTGTTAAAGTGATTGCAGTAATACTGATCAAAAGAAGAGATGAGAGTATGTTCATGTTTTTCCCCGATATTTAATTTTTGGAATTGTTGTAATGTTTTTGATTCAGCGAATTTATGCAGCCAGATTAAACAGGCAGACGTAATCATCTCAATACCGATGAGTATTAAGACATGATAACGATTGGCTGAATGAAAAACCGATGGCTAAGTTAAAAGCCTAAATTCAATCAAAAAACAAATGGGGATTGGGTGTAATAGAGAATAGTGAGTCATGATAGAGTCCTTGCGTGTTAAACAAGTTCTGCCTATCACTGCTAAATGATGGTGGCAGAACGAAAGAGGGTTAGCAGACTGGTCACACAAGTACCCAGCACGCACGAATGCGTCCCCCTCCCGTTCCACCGCAGAGGGGTACGACAGGGCAAACAAAAAAAGGCTATAAGCCCTTTAATGCTCTCGTGTGGATCGGTCTGCTAAAACCGACTGACCATGAGGGTCAGCAAGGCAATGATAGTTTTTTTAGATTGATAAATCAATTGAGAATAAATGTGTTTTTATAGTCTAAGATATTGGTTGTATAAGTGATTTATCTGTAAGGAATTTTTTCGGAAAGGATAGGTTTTATGATTTTAATAATTAAGATTACATTATTTCTTAAATGTAATCTTAGCCGAAAAAATTTCTTTCATTTATCTAGTTTGTAAAAACATGATGAATAACGTAATTATCAGTTATTTATCTAAAATTGATTTCCACACTGGCATGTACAATTTCTTCGTGTACGGATAAAGCACGTTTTACGATTTCTGGGGTTAAACTATGATCCTGCGTATCAAGTGCAAGAATACTTGAAAATTTACCTTTACCTACTTTCCAGACATGCAAATCTGTAATCTGTATCGTTGGATTTAACTCAGTAATAACTTCCCGAATTTCCTCAACTACTGGTTCTTTCATTTCAGCATCTAAAAGGGTTTTACTGGTTTGTTTAATTAAACCCCATGCCCATTTGGAAACTAAAATTGCCCCCACAATACCAAGTACGGCATCAAGGAAATTCCATCCAAAATATTTTGCTGCAAAAAGGGCAATGATTGCCAATACTGAAGTGGTTGCATCTGCAATAACATGCAGAAAAGCAGCCTTTTGATTCAGGTCATGTTCATGGTGGTGGGAATGATGGTCGTGGTTGTGGTGATCATGATGATCGTGGCTATGATGGTGATTGTCATGTAGTAACCATGCACAGATCAGATTCACGATTAAACCTAAAATGGCGATTAGGATCGCTTCATTATAATGAATCTGTACTGGGTTAAATAATCGTTCAATTGAGCTATAACACATCATAGCAGCAACAACCATCAATAAAATTGCACTGCTGTAGCCTGCAAGAATTTCAATTTTCCATGTACCAAAACAAAACCTTTCATCATTGGCATAGTGTCGAGCAGCACGGTAGGCAACATATGCCAGTCCCAAAGCAACCATGTGTGAACTCATGTGCCAGCCATCAGCAAGCAGTGCCATAGAGTTAAACACAATCCCACCAAAAATTTCGGCAACCATCATCACGCCTGTAAATATCGTTGCAATCAAGATTTTTTTCTGGGCTAAGGGGTTACCCTCATCAAATTGATGAGAGTGTTGGGTTGATAAAAGATTGAGCATATTGTTATTACCATGTTAAAATACCCCATATAGTATATTTCCATTTGGAGTAAACTTTCAATGGCGCATTTACAGCACAATAGGAAAGTCCTGAACCGTATTAGTCGTTTGCAAGGTCAAATGAATGCAACCTATAAATCGGTAAGTGAAGGTCAAACACCATGCCTAGAGGTATTGCAGCAAGTCGCTGCAATTCGTGGGGCTGTTCATGGGCTAATGAACGAGCTATTAGAAGACCATCTAAAAAATCATGTTCTATCTGATAGTTATGATGAAACTGAGTTGGAAGTTTTTTTGGATTTATTAAAAAAGTACAAATAAGAATTTACTTTGTATTTTTAATTCTAGGTTCTTTTTACCATCAAGTAGAGCTGCAAAGCTCTACTTGGGTTTTATGCACCAATATATAAAATCAAACCAAAGAATGCCGAGGCACAAATGACATATATGACTTTGACTTCAAAATGGAATAAGGCAATGAACGCAGCAAGTGCGATAAAGGCAGCTTCATAGTTGAAAGGATGATTAAACCCATTTGGCCATAATACGTGATAGCTAAAGAAGAGTGCGAGATTTAAAATTACACCGACAACAGCAGCAGTGATTGTTGTCAAGGGAGCAGTAAACCTTAATTCATTATGCGTAGATTCAATAATTGGCGCACCTGCTAAAATAAAAATAAAAGAAAACAGGAATGTAACCCAAGTAACAATTACAGCACCGAATACGCCTGCTAAAAATAAATGTTCATTGCCAAATAAAGCATGGTTAAAACCGCCTAAGAAGCCTACAAATGCGACAACCATGATCAGAGGGCCTGGGGTACTTTCCCCAAGAGCTAAACCATCAATCATTTGTGTTGGATTTAACCAACCATAAAAATTAACAGCACCTTGATATACATAAGGTAACACTGCATATGCACCGCCAAAGGTCAGAAGTGCCGCCTTAGTAAAGAACCATGCCATTTGTGTATAAGCATGATTCCATCCAAATATTAGACTTAGACTGATGATTGGGACAAACCATAATATCGCCCCGATAAAAAGTATCTTCCCTAAATGTTTCCAACTAAATACCGCATGTGCTGGTGTAGGCGTATCATCATCAATAATTGCTGATCCATAATCTTTTTTACTTTGCTGATGTGTACTACCACCTGTAAACAGTGTTGGATATTTTTTACTTGCTAAGTAACCAATAATTGCAGCAGTCAGAACGATTAAAGGGAAAGGTAAATTGAAGAAAAAAATAGCAAGAAATGCAAGTGCAGCGATAACCCACAAGAACTTATTCTTTAATGATTTACTGCCAATGCGATACGTTGCATGAAAAACTATCGCAACAACGGCTGGTTTAATCCCATAAAAAAGTCCTGCAATGATTGGCACATCACCAAACTTGACATAGACCCATGACAGACCTATCAGGATAAATAATGACGGTAATACAAATAATACACCTGCAACAATTCCGCCAATGGTTCTGTGCATGAGCCAACCAATATAGGTTGCTAACTGTTGGGCTTCAGGACCTGGCAAAAGCATGCAATAATTTAGGGCATGTAAAAAACGTTTTTCAGAAATCCAGCGTTTTTGTTCAACAAGTTCTTGGTGCATGACAGCAATTTGTCCTGCTGGCCCGCCAAAACTGATAAATCCCAATTTAAGCCAAAATAAGAATGCTTGCCAAAATGAAATAGGCAGTATTTCTTGCTCCGATTTTATAACAAGTTCTTGTTCCATAATTATTCTCTTGAAAAGTTGGTATATAAGCCATCAAAAATGTGACTTGATAATTCAAGGAGCTGATCATCATTACTTATTTGGCATCGCAGCCCTTGAATGATTTTTTCAATACCAATAGCTTCAGGAGGTTCTATTCCCCCTATATCAAGGTAATGAACAATTTCTGCGATTTTTTTTAGTGCTGGTGTTTCTAAATTAAAGCTATGTAAAAGAACTTCAAATGTTACCCAGTGATTGATATGGCTGAAAGTTGCTCCATCAAAATCGAATCCTAGTGCTTCTTTGGGGCAATCATGGGGTGTTTCTAACCAAATAAAGGTTGGTGTGTTATCAATGAAAGTTTTAATTAGCCATGCAGAGGCTAAACGATCAATCCACGGTCTTTGACGAGTTGCCCAAGTTCTATTTTGGTAATGAGTTTTATCCAAAAGTTGGACATGAGCCTGTATGGCCTGTGGTTCGTTTGCTTCGCCAAGTCGAGCAATAGAAAGTTCTAATAATGAAAGTTCATTTAAAACCTGTGCTTGAGTTTCATCAGGGAAATAGTCAATTTCTACCAGTGCATCAATACTTTTTCTTAATTTACGAACTTGTTTCAGCAGCTCTTTTTTTTCATCTTTAGTTTGATGATCTCTTAGCTCAGTGACCTGTTTATAGAGGGTATCGTATTCTTCTTTTCGGTTGAAAATAGGTGCAAGCTCAAGGTTAAAAGGTGATTCAGCATGAAAAACGTAAGCTGACCCTTGTTCCGAAATAACATCATTGGCAATAGAATCAAACTTTTCACTATGAGCAATAGGAAGTAGATAAACGCCATCTCTCAGGGTTGCTGCACCGCTTGCTTTAAGTGAACGCCAGACTCTCATGCGAGTCGTGGTGTTTTGTGTAGGCAATGAAGAAATGAGTAAGGATATTTTCATGTAATATACTCAACATATTTGTTAATTATATTACACATAAAAAATAAAAAAATACAAGGTGTAGTTAAAAGTTATTGCTGTAGAGAATTAAAAGCAGGCACTGCAACTGATTTATTGGTTATAGATGATCAAGTAAATGTAAGAGTGGCTTGGTTCAATTTTTAGAAAAATATTTAATAACTCATTTTTTATCGGAGATTTAGGATGAAACTGAATTGGAAGTTTTTCTGGATTTATTAAAAAAGTACAAATAGGACTTGCTTTGTATTTTTTTACTTGTATCCTAACCTTGTTCAAAGATTTTGCTTGATGACCATGCTAACAGGTAAGTATTTCAAACTTATGCTCGCATTTACCTTGTTGTTGTTTACTTTTACAACAACGGGCTTGTATGCGTGGCTGCCTGTTATTGTTAAAAATATAGACCATCAGCATCAATTAAATATTTCTGTTCAATCAGAGAGTTTAAGCCAGTGGTCGTTAGAGCATCATGACCATGATGAAGCCATCGCTGATGACAGTAAAAACCATCATTGGACAAGTTATGATGAACCTACCTATCATCATTCCGTAAAGCCTGTTCATGCTGATGATGAATTGGCTTTAGACCCTGTGTTTATTCTAAGTTTTATCACTGCTCTTATTTTTCTGTTCCTAAAGTTATCTGAACATCGGATTCGGGTATTTGACTTTAGGAAACGAATATTTATTTTACGTAATTCCTATACCTATACAAAAGCTCTTATCGTTCTAACAAATTGATTTTTCTATACAAAAAATAATTCTTCATTTTTTTGTATAGGTAAAGTCATGTCTAAAATTTATCAGATATTTCTTACCTGTGGTTTGGTAGTCACGGCAGCACCTGCTTTTGCAAAGCAAGATTATGCCCGACTACAACAACAGGTATTAGCAAACGATGCAATTCTCCAGAGTTTGCAGCAATCGCAGTCTGCGTATGATGTTAATCAACAATATGCTGGGCGATTGAACAATCCAACTTTTAATGTGGAGTTGGATAATTTAGGAAATTCCAAGCTAAAAGAGCTTGATGGCCCTACCACCATGATTGGGCTTTCTCAAGATATTCCCTTGAATAATAAGCTACATTTACGTAAACAACTGGCAGGGTTTCAGGGTAGCAATAACCAGTTTGAGATTGTCAAACGTCAGGCAGAACTTAAATCAGAATTAAGGACTTGTCTATCAAACTGGTATGTTGCAACTCAACGTGCTGAAATTTTTTCAACCGAAAGTAATTTGTATAAACGACAAGTGAATGTACTCACTGAAAAGTTAAAGTACGGTCGTGTGATTCCCTCTGATGTCCAGTTAAGTTCGGCGTTGTCAGCAGAATCAGCTTTACGTTATCAAAATGAGTTAAAGAAGATTCAATATCAGAAAAATCTTTGCTCTAAGTATCTTCCTGATTTGCCAAATCAAGCCATTGAAGTGCCTTTGGATAGTAACTTTTCCAATCGTGTCAGTTTATTGGAGCAGGAAAGTGTCTTAAAAACACAGTTGGCAAAAACGCAACTTGAATTGGCAAAAAAAGAGGCTGTACCTGATATTACATTGGGTGTTGGTGTCCGAAATTATCAGGAAACCAGTGACAAGGTATTTTTAGTTTCCACCTCAATTCCACTCGCTGTCTTCAATCGTAATAAAGGCAATATTGCCATTGCTCAAGCAACCCAAGCCAATGCGGAAACTCAATCTGTCTGGGCAAATCGTAACGCTAAAATTGAATTGGAAAATAAATCGGTTGAGATTTCAAACCTGATTGATGCAATCAAGCAATATGACAGCACGGTATTACCCGCAGCCAATGAAAGTTTACGTATTGCTGAACTGGGCTATCAGGCAGGCAAGATTTCTCTATTGGAATTTAATAGCAATAAGCAAATCTGGTTGGATAAACAGTTAGCCCGTTATGACCTGTGGTTGGCTTTGCAAAATCAAATTGCAGAGATTGAAAAAAACTACGTCACCAATTTAGAGCAGGAATATGGGGAACAACATGAATAAAACCACCAATACTTTAATTGCAACAGGTGTTGTTGCATTACTGATTATCCTGTGTGCGATTGCTTGGTATAAGACAGGTAATAAACCACAGGCGAGTTCAGGTGAAGCGGTAGAGGAAAGCGTTACGGTTGCAGGTGATGAAAAAGGCCCACATGGTGGACGCTTATATCGAGATGGCGATTTCTCTACGGAAGTTAAGATTTTTGAGGAAGGTGTTGAACCTCATTTGCGTGTATATGGCTATTTCAAGGATAAGCCCTTAAAGCCTCAAGAACTTACAGCAAATATTTTCATCAAACGTCTTGATGCGGAACAGAATATTCGCTTTGTTCCTGAAAGTGACTATCTGATTGGAAATGAAGTGATTTATGAACCACATTCATTCTTGATGATGATTAATGTTGAATATCAAGGCAAAAAGCATACATGGCAATGGGACACCAAAGAAGGTCGTGCCAATATTCCCGATGCCAGTCTAAAAAGTAGCGGACTGGAATTATTAACGGTTCAACCGATGATGTTTGAAAATAGCTTACAGCTTAAAGGTGAGCTGAAATTTCCAGACAATTTTGAGAGTTTTATTACCCCAAAAGCAAGCGGTACACTGGTTAAAACCTATCGTACCATTGGTGATAAGGTCAGTCAGGGTGACTTGTTGGCAACCGTACAAAGTCAGGATGTGATTCGTTTAAATGCGGAACGTACCATTGCTCAGGATACCTTGCAATTTACACGTAAAAAAATGGAGCAAGAACGGGCTTTATGGCAAAAACGTGTTTCCCCTGAAATTGACTATATTAATGCCAAACGTGAATTTGATAATGCTCAGGTCCGTGTCAATGAGTTAAATAACATGATTAGCTCATATGGTGGTTCTAGCAATGGAATGATTGAAGTACGTGCTGGCATGTCAGGTACAGTGTTGGAAATCCTCAGTGCCATTGGTACAAATGTTAATCCATCTACCCCGATGTTTAAAATTGCCAATACCTCACAGCTTTTGGCAGTGGTGAATATACCTGCTGATCAATTGAATGTGGTGAAAGCAAGCAATAAAGTCACCATCAAGTCACAGACAGCAGATTCAGAAGAAGCACTGGGGCGTATTAAATATATCAGTGATGTGATTGACCCTAAAACTCGTACCGCTCAAGCCTTTGTTGAAATTCCCAATCAGTTTAACTGGCGTTCAGGTCAGTTGATTTCAGCACAAATCTTTGAAAGTCAATCCATGAAACCGATGGTGGTGCGTGAAGATGCACTACAAACCTATCGTGACTGGGATGTAGTTTTTCTTCGTGTTGGTGATGACTTTGAGGTTCGTCCACTCGAATTGGGGGAAAAATTCAATGGCTTTGTTGAAGTCAAATCGGGTTTAAAAGTTGGACAAAAATATGCAGCAGGTAATTCTTATCTTATAAAAGCAGAGCTGGGTAAATCTGGCGCTTCTCATGACCATTAAAAGCAGGAGTAGCGAACATGTTTGACCAGATTGTAAAACTGTCAATCAAGAACCGTTGGTTGGTATTGATTGTATTTTTGTTTATCGGTGCATTTGGTGTCTATAACTATTTCAAACTGCCAATTGATGCAGTCCCTGATATTACCAATGTTCAGGTACAAATTAACAGCGAGGCTCAGGGACTCTCGCCACTGGAAATGGAAACTCAGGTGACCTTTCCAATTGAAACAGCCCTAGCAGGTATCCCCAATCTTAACTATACGCGTTCGGTATCAAGATATGGATTATCACAAGTCACTGTTATCTTTAAAGAAGGTACAGATATTTATTTTGCCCGCCAATTGGTGAATGAAAGGATTCAAGGTGTTGTACCAAGTCTGCCAAGTGGTATTTCCACTTCAATGGGACCTGTGTCTACAGGGCTTGGCGAAATCTTTATGTACACTGTTGAGAATGCACCCAATAATCCAAATCCAATGTCAGCTACGGATTTAAGGACATTGCAGGACTGGGTGATTAAGCCGCAACTGCGAAATGTTGAGGGCGTCAATGAAATCAATACCATTGGCGGCTATGTAAAACAATTTGTGGTACGCCCTAATTATGCTTATCTGCGGAGTATCGGCTTAGACCAACAGGTGATTGTTGAAGCCATTTCAAAAAATAGCATGAACAAAGGTTCTGGTTATATTGAAAAAAATGGTGAGCAATATCTTCTGCGTTCGGATTCACAAATTACATCCATCGAGCAAATCAGAAATATTCCAATTACCACAAGTAACGGCTATATCCTGCGTTTAAGTGATGTTGCAGAAGTGTCTATTGGAAACGAATTGCGTACAGGTGCAGCGACCAAGAATGGTCAGGAAATTGTACTGGGTACGGCATTCATGTTGATTGGCGAGAACTCCCGTAATGTTGCCCATGCTGTAGACCAAAAATTACAGGAAGTCCAAAAATCGCTACCCGAAGGTGTTGAAGCAAAAGCGGTTTATAACCGTACTACACTGGTTGATGCCACGATTGAAACAGTTAAAAAGAACCTGTTAGAGGGTGCAATCCTTGTGATTGTGGTTCTATTTATCTTTCTGGGGCATTTCCGTGCTGCACTGATTACTGCAATGGTCATTCCATTATCCATGTTGATGACCATTACAGGGATGGTCAATCAGAAAATCAGTGCCAACCTCATGAGTCTTGGTGCATTGGACTTCGGGATTATCGTTGATGGTGCTGTGGTGATTGTAGAAGCATCTCTGGCAAAACTTGCTTTAAAACAGAAAGAGTTAGGGAGAGTACTCACTCGACAGGAACGATTTGCCACAGTATTTGATGCCACCAAAGAATCCAGAAAAGCCATTCTTTATGGTCAGCTCATTATTATTCTGGTTTATCTACCTGTGATGACACTGACAGGTGTTGAAGGAAAAATGTTCACGCCAATGGCAGCAACAGTGGTGATGGCATTACTTGCAGCAATGATTCTCTCGATTACTTTTGTTCCTGCCATGATTGCATTGGTGACTACAGGCAAAGTAAAAGATGAAGAATCTAAAATCATTCATGGCATTAAGAAGTTTTATAACCCTGTTCTGAACTGGTCACTTAATCATCGAATGGTACTGGTTGCTTTTGTCGCAGGTTTCTTGGTCTTTAGTGCCAGCTTATCTAGTCGTCTTGGTTCAGAGTTTATTCCATCACTGGATGAGGGGGATGTGGCATTACACGCATTGCGTATTCCTGGCACGTCTTTAACTCAGGCAATCGAAATGCAATATGCACTTGAACGAGAGATTAAAAAGATTCCAGAGGTCAAAACCATTCTTGCCAAAATTGGTACGGCAGAGATAGCAACTGACCCTGTACCGCCAAACGTGGCAGATAACTATGTCATGTTAAAACCCCGTAGTGAATGGCCAAATCCAAATAAGGAAAAAGCTGATGTCGTGGCAGAAATTGAACGAGTTTCAAAAGGCGTTTATGGCAATAACTACGAGTTCACTCAGCCAATTCAAATGCGTTTTAATGAGTTAATTTCTGGTGTTCGTACAGATGTCGCTGTAAAAATCTCAGGCGATGATTTGGAACAACTGTTGGAGCTGGGCAATGAAGTTGCAGATATTCTTGAAACAGTCAATGGAACTGCCGACTTAAAAGTTGAGCAAATGTCTGGTTTGCCAATGGTTTCGATTGAACTTAAAAGGGACATGATTGCTAATTATGGTTTAGATGCGGAGGATGTTCAAAATAAAGTGTCTAGTTTGATCACTGGACAAACCGCAGGCAAAGTATTTGAAGGCGATAGAAAATTCGACATTGTCGTCAGAATGGAGGAAAGTTCGGTGAGCAATCTGGAAAAACTCTATCAAATTCCAATGCGGTTGCCAGATGGTTCAAATGTACTGTTGTCTGATTTGATTGAGCTAAAAACCATTCAAGGGCCAAACCAGATTTCTCGTGAAAATGGTAAACGCCG
Organism: Acinetobacter sp. NyZ410; assembly: GCF_022828975.1. NCBI lineage: Bacteria > Pseudomonadati > Pseudomonadota > Gammaproteobacteria > Moraxellales > Moraxellaceae > Acinetobacter > Acinetobacter sp. NyZ410. Next base: position 1,232,989 of record NZ_CP094620.1, read on the forward strand.
AATTGTTATCACTGCGAATGTGCGTGGAACAGATATAGGTAGTTATATTGCTGAAGCTCAAGCGAAAGTCGATTCCCAATTCAAATTACCAGAAGGTTACTGGATGTCTTGGGGAGGTACATTTGAACAGATGCAATCTGCTACCAATCGTTTGATGGTGGTTGTACCTGTAGCATTGTTATTAATCTTTAGCATGATTTACATGGCATTGGGTAATATCCGCAATAGTTTACTGGTGTTTACGGGTGTGCCATTTGCATTAACTGGTGGTGTCATTGCTTTAGCGTTACGGGATATTCCACTTTCCATTTCTGCTGCTGTCGGTTTTATTGCTCTATCGGGTGTAGCCGTACTCAATGGATTGGTACTGGTCACTGCCATTCAACGCCTGCAAGCTCAAGGTCAAAATCTGATTGATGCTGTCAAACATGGTGCTGTAGAACGATTAAGACCTGTCTTAATTACGGCTCTGGTTGCTTCTCTGGGCTTTATTCCAATGGCATTAAATGTCGGCATTGGTTCGGAGGTTCAACGCCCAATCGCCACAGTGGTGATTGGCGGGATTATTTCTTCCACCTTACTCACATTGATTATTCTGCCTACGCTGTATGTCTGGTTCAATCAAAGAGCCAAGCGTAAAGCAGAAGTAGAAAATTTCTCTGAGCAACAGGTTTAGGGAAATAATGAAATGATGGGCATGGTGCAAGATAAAAAGTTTAAAGGAATAATGATGTGGCTGGTCTGCATCCTTAGTCTTGCATTGTGCCTGCATTCTAATACACATGTCACTGAAACCAGTTCATTTCAGAACGCACCTTATGCAGAAGCACATCCACATCAGCACGAAGTGAATCAACTGCATAAGCATAATCATCAAGATACTTATCATGAACATTTTGTTGGTTATGATGTCAGTCAAAATATCAGTTTTACTGTACTGATTTTCAATTCTGAAATTATTGACAGAATCAAACACTATACCTTTCTTGTGATGAGTCGCATTTTTAAACCACCAAAAAATTAATGATTTATCAAATCATTATTTAATTTTTGGAGTTTAATTTATATGACAAGTTCTTTCTTGCAGTGGGTGAAATCAAGAAGCCGCTTAAAACTGATTGCAGTATTAAGTCTATTTCTGTTTAGCCCAATGTTATTTGCACATGGCGTTTCGGAAGGTGACAAAGGTTACATTCAGGAAATCTACGGTGTCCATATCATCCCATTTATCTATTTGGGAGCGAAACACATGGTCACAGGATACGACCACCTATTGTTTCTGGTTGGCATTATTTTCTTCCTATATCGAATGAAAGATATTGGCTTATATGTCAGCCTTTTTGCCATTGGTCACTCAATCACAATGCTGATTGGCGTGTACTACAACATCTCAATGAATGCCTACATTATTGATGCAATCATTGGTTTCTCTATTGTTTATAAAGCCTTAGATAATTTGGGTGCTTATCAAAGATGGTTTGGGTATCAACCCAATACCAAAATTGCAACCTTAATTTTTGGTCTGATACATGGTTTTGGTTTAGCCGTCAAAATTCAGGAGTATGAAGTTCCTGAAGATGGTCTATTGGCAAATTTAATTTCATTTAATGTCGGTGTTGAACTCGGTCAGTTCATGGCTCTGTGCATTATTTTGCTATTTATGACCATGTGGCGAAAAACCCCTTACTTCTTTAAAACAGCCTATCAAGGTAACGTCTTTTTGATGTTTCTGGGCTTTTTATTGGTCGGCTATCAGCTTACTGGCTTTATCACACAATAAGGATTGAATTATGTACAACACTGAAATTCCAAAAGACATTCAACTTCCATCTTCCAAGAAGCTGATTAAATCAACAGCAATCGCAGCCGTTAGTGCGGTAGTTGTATTGGTGACATGTGTGATGCCTGCTGAATACGGTATCGACCCAACAGGTATAGGAAAAGCCATCGGTTTGGTTGAGATGGGAGAAATTAAACAGTCTTTGGCTGAAGAGGCTGAACAGGGATTAGGCGAAAACACAGGTGGTTTTGCAGAAGAGTTTGATATTTCTGGACAAGATACGGGTGTTTCAGAGGCAACTCAAGCTCTCGGACAAACAGAAGCCAATACAACGGCTTTAAGTGAACCAACCACAATGATGCCTGCCGTGACCAAAGAATCCATTTCGATTGACCTCAAGGCTGGTCAGGCAACAGAAGTGAAATTGGCAATGCCTAAAGGTGCAAGTGTTAATTTCGACTGGAAAACATCAGGTGGTGGTTTGAATTTTGATACACATGGTGACCCAGTGAATGCCCCTAAAGATTTTTATCATGGCTACGCTAAAGGGCGTAATGAAACACAGCAGTCAGGTACTTTAACTGCGTCGTTTGATGGTAGACATGGCTGGTTCTGGCGAAATCGTACTGAAGAAACTGTAACTGTGACTTTAAATGTTGAAGGACAGTTCAGTGAAATGAAACGAGTTTTTTAATCTATACCTCATCTTTTAAGGGTGAAAATATCCTTAAAAGATTTAAAAACAGTAACCAAACTTATCAGGAATATCAAAATGTTAAATTTCTTTAAACATCCATCATACAAGCATTTAGTGTTAGTGCCTGTTATTGCACTAGGTATAACCACCATGACAACTGCACAGGCTGAAACACAAACTGCATCTGCTACACAGACTGCTAAACCTGCTATCGCTAAAAAAACGGTATCTATTACCTTAAAACCAGGTCAAGCGACTGAAATCAAACTTGCAATGAATAAGGGAGCAAACGTCAAGTATGAATGGAAGTCCACAGGAGGCTTAAATTACGATACGCATGGTGACCCAGTGAATGCCCCTAAAGATTTTTATCATGGCTATGGTAAAGGTCGAAATGAGACTCAGCAATCAGGGACTTTAACGGCTGCATTTGACGGTAAACATGGTTGGTTCTGGCGAAACCGTAACAAAGAAGCTGTCACAGTCACTTTAACAGTTGAAGGGCAGTTTAGTGAAATGAAACGGATTTTTTAATCTATTCAGGGACATTTAAGGGCAATGCTCTTAAGTGTCCTATGGATAAAGCAGATGAATCAGGAGAGCCGATAAAATGTTTACAGTATTAAAAAACACAACATATAGACATCTATTTCTTGCACAAGTGATTGCATTAATTGGTACTGGCTTAATTACGATTGCATTGGCTTTACTTGCCTATGATATGGCTGGAGAAAAAGCGGCACAGGTTCTCGGCATCGCACTGGCAATTAAAATGATTGCTTATATTGCTGTTGCACCTGTCGCTTCGGCTTTTGCAGAACGATTACCCCGAAAAAAGGTTTTGGTTGGATTAGATATTATTCGGGCATTAACAGCACTTTGCTTACCATTTGTAACCCAAATCTGGCAGATTTACCTGTTAATTTTTATTCTACAATCCGCATCAGCAGCATTTACCCCTACATTTCAGGCAACGATTCCAGATGTATTGCCTGATGAAAAAGATTATACCAATGCCTTATCACTCTCTCGTCTAGCTTATGATTTAGAAAATATTATCAGCCCGATGTTGGCAGGCTTGCTACTGACAGTGATTAGTTATAACAATTTATTCTTGGGTACAGTCATTGGCTTCATTGGTTCGGCATTATTTGTTGTCAGTGCAAAACTACCTGTCGCAAAAATTCCTGAATTTAAAGGTATATATAGTCGAATCAAACAGGGGGCGAAAATATATTTTAATACTCCACGATTGAAAGCCTTACTTGCCTTAAATCTAGCGATTGCTTCGGCAAGTGCTGTCGTTATCGTCAATACAGTGGTACTGGTCCAATCAACCTTTAAACTGACCGAACATGCAACGACTTGGGCTTTTGGTCTATTTGGTCTTGGCTCTATGCTTTCAGCATTTATATTGCCTAAAGTTCTTGATAAATTTAATGATAGAACAGTGATGCTAACAGGCACAACCATACTGACAATTGGATTATTCACAGGCTATTTCATTCATTCCTATGCTTGGTTGTTGGCATTGTGGTTTATTTTGGGTGTGGGCTATTCAGTGGCTCAAACACCAACAGGGCGATTAATCCGTAAATCAGCATCCAGTGAAAATAGAACAGCTTTATTTGCCGCACAATTTGCGTTTTCTCATGCTTGCTGGTTAATCACATATCCATTGGTAGGCTGGTTGAGTACAACCTTTGGAACATTATTTACATTTATACCAATGGCAATTATCGCTGTACTGGCATTAATAATGGCAACGTTATTATGGTCACAAACAGATGAAGAAGCCAAAGTCCATACCCATGATAATTTACCATCAGATCATGAGCATTTGAAAGAACACCAAATCAATGGGCAGCATGTCCATGAATATATCATTGATGAATATCATCAAAAATGGTTGAAATAATGCTTGGCTATTTAAGTTTATTTCTCAGTGCTTTTGGAGCTGCTACTTTACTACCGCTTCAATCAGAAGCTGTACTCGTAGGTCTTATTAGCACTGGAAAATATTCAGTCGTTTTATTGATTGCTGTTGCAACATTTGGAAATGTCTTGGGTTCATGTGTAAATTGGTGGTTGGGTACTCGAATTGAGCAATACAAAGATAAGAAATGGTTTCCTGTATCAGAAACCAAATTGTCTCAAGCACAAAAGCTATATCAGCAATATGGTTCACCAATATTGTTATTAAGCTGGATTCCTGTAATTGGTGACCCGATTACTTTAATGAGTGGGGTTTTAAAGGAAAAATTTATCACATTCTTTATCATTGTGTTTATTGCTAAGTTATTGAGATACTTATTTTTGTACCTAATATTTTTAGGTGTATTTCTAATGTAGTTTAGTCGTTTTTTTAGATGAAAAATCATTCAACATGATATACATGCCTTTACTCAAAGAAAGATTGAAAAATACTCAACTACAGGTCAAGTGAAAATATTTTTTCCCTTTATTCTCAACCAATTCCCCTTATTTCACTGCCTTGCTTGAGATTGATAATCTGGCTTGATATGGTGCTTTTGATGATGGAAAAATAGAGGTTTTACGATGGCTCAAATTACAGTTTATGTATGTCATAATTGTGGCAAGGAGGAGGATATTTGGGTTGGACAGTGTCTTCAATGTGGAGCATACAATAGTTTCAGCAAAACAACAGTTGAACGAAAGGCTAAACATCGGGCTACGGCAGGTTTAAGTCATTCTGGCTATGCTGGACAAAAACATCACATTACTAAATTAAATGCAGTTAAGGTGAGTCAGGAGATTCGGTGTTCAACAGGCATAGGCGAATTTGATCGTGTATTAGGTGGTGGTCTGGTCACTGGATCAGTGGTATTAATTGGCGGTGATCCTGGCATTGGCAAATCAACGCTACTTTTACAAACAGCGACTCATATCGCAGAAAATCAATCGGTTTTATATATCACAGGAGAGGAATCATTATCACAAGTTGCTATGCGAGCTAAACGATTGGGTTTGCCACTGGACAGACTGGATGTCATGGCAGAAACAAAGGTAGAGCGTATTTGTGAAATATTATCGGAACAAAAAACCTCTATGGTGATTTTGGACTCTATTCAAACCTTATATACGGAGGCTATTCCTGCTGCTTCTGGCAGTACCTCACAAATTAAAGAATCAGCTTCAATTTTAACCCGATTTTCCAAGCATACAGGAATATCTTTACTGATTGTCGGGCATGTCACCAAAGAGAAAGAATTGGCAGGACCAAAAGTACTTGAACATATGGTTGATTGTGTCTTGCATTTTGAAGGACAAAGCGACTTACAGTATCGCATGCTCAGAGTGGTTAAAAATCGTTTTGGTGCGGTGAATGAGTTAAGTGTATTTGACATGACAGATCAAGGGTTAAAGGAAGTCATCAATCCAGCAACGATTTTCTTGGATCGCTATGGTGAGGCAGTCGCTGGTTCTGTTGTCATGGTCAGTCGAAATGGTGTGCGACCATTTTTAGTTGAAGTACAGGCTTTGGTGAGTGAAACAGAAACTGCACCTAGACAGCTTATTTTAGGTTTGGAGCATAATCGTCTGACCTTGCTGCTGACTATCATGAAAGAACAAGCCAAAGTAGATATTCTTAAACATGATGTTTATGTCAATATTGTGGGCGGATTAAAAATTACAGAAACAGCATCAGATTTAGCCGTGCTATTGGCTTGTGTATCTAGCCTAAAAAATCAACCCTTACCTCACGATATGGCTGTGTTTGGTGAAGTAGGCTTGTCTGGTGAGATTCGGTCTGTACCCAATGCACAGGAACGTATAAAGGAAGCACAAAAGAACGGATTTAAAACTGTAGTTATCCCTAAAATGAATCAGCCAAAACAACCTATAGATTCTATAAAAGTAATTGCTGTGGAATATTTATATCAAGTCTTACAGGCTGTTTTTGAAAATGATGCTTTGGTTGTAAATTAAGCGGCAGTAAAAATCCTTTGGTTCAACGTATGCTATGCTTTTATCTCATCATGGATGATTAGCCTAAAAGGTTTTTAGAAAGAAACCTGAGTAGGATGTTAGATTTCTGTAAAAAATATCAATAAGATGAAAGTTTGCCACAGCCTGTGGCAAAATTGCCGTATTCTTTGTGCTGATAAAGATTATTTAGATATGGAAATTGCTTTGCAGGATGAGGGTAAGCCTATGAGGGAGCGAGTACCAGCTCTTATTTATTACCTCAAGATAAACTGCAAACTTTAGTATCCAATGAATTAAAAAAATGGAGTCGTTGGATTAAAATTGATGATTGAGGGTAATGAGGCGAATAAAGTGACTGATGTAGATAACCCAAAAGATTTTTCTGATGTTTTACAACACATTCAACGGTCACGTCAGAAGATTTTTGCCCAGATTAATACAGCTCTTATCGAGCTGTATTGGCACATTGGTCAGATTATTAGTTATAAAGTCAACTCTCAAGGATGGGGGAAAAAAGTCGTTACAGATTTGGCACAATACATAGCACAACAAGACCCTGAACTTAAAGGATTTAGTGATAAAAATCTGTGGCGTATGAAACAGTTTTTTGAGACATATCAAGGAAATGAAAAACTCTCACCACTGGTGAGAGAATTGTCTTGGACACATAACACCATTATTTTTTCACGCTGCAAGACTGTAGAAGAACGTGAATATTATTTAAAACTATGTATTAAAGAACGATATTCAACACGAGAGCTAGAGCGTCAGATCAGTACATCACATTTTGAACGTACCATGCTAGGTAATCAAAAACTCTCAGCAGTGCTGAGAGAATTGCATCCAAGCATTAACAATACGTTTAAAGATAACTATGTATTGGAATTTCTAGGCTTGCCCATGCAGCATGATGAAAGTCATTTGCAAAAAGCTCTAATTAAAAATATGAAGCAGTTTATTCTTGAGTTAGGGAAAGACTTTATTTTTGTTGGTGAAGAATATCGCTTACAGGTTGGCAATCAGGATTTTTTTATTGACCTATTATTCTTCCATCGTGGTTTAGCAGCTTTGGTTGCGTTTGAATTAAAGATTGCCAAATTTAGCCCTGAACATTTGGGACAGCTTAGTTTCTATCTTGAAGCCCTGGATCGTGATGTGAGGAAACCTCATGAGAACCCAAGTATAGGAGTGCTGTTATGTCGGGATAAAGATGAAGATGTGGTAGAGTATGCACTATCACGCCATTTGTCACCGACAATGGTAGCTCAATACGAATTGCAGTTGCCTGATAAAAAATTGATTCAGGCAAAATTACATGAGCTGTCTGAAAATGTATCCTTTAATGATGATAGTGATGCTTGATGTACAGCATTCAGTGTGTATGAACAAGGATTGAACAAACGAATTGGTGGAATTTTAAAGCAGTAAAAATAGTAGTAAAAAACTGAATGTATGTTTTATTTATTATTATTTTTCAGTAGCTTGAATTGTGAGTGTGACTATCACCGCTTCCGCCAAATATCTAAATAAGCCCTTGTTTTTACAAGGGCTTATTTTTTGTCTGTAGTTTTACCCCACAACCTACCCCTCATCAAATTTTGGATTGGATTGGCTACTTTTAGCTGTATTTAGAAGACTAAGGAATGTAGTTTAAAAAACTGTATTTAAATCTAACTATATTCTTATTCAAACGATTCTTAATTCTAAATATTTTCACTATCCATTTGCTTAGCTTGCTTGACGCTATATAACGTGCAGATTATCCTTAGCCTGCTGACCTACATCGTCAGCGGGTTTTGACAGACCCAATAACAAAGACAATATGTGAAATCTCATTTTGCATGTTGTGGACCCGTTCGTCCCCCTTTCTTTGCGGTAGGGCGGAGGGGGGACGCGCTTGCGCGTGCTGGTTTCTTTGTTACCAGTCTGTCAACCCTCCTTCGTTCTGCCACCATCAATTGACAGTGATTTGGCAGGATTCTTTTAAAACAAAGGAGTACGCCATGCGCTTACATCAATACCGTCTTTTACATTTCTCTTTTTTCATGTTTGTGCGATTGGGTGATTAGACCTGATGCCGTGCAGTCAATGCATAGCTGTGTCGATGACTTTCTAAGAATAAAACTTTTTCAAGTACATATTACCGATATGAAGATGAATCTCTCATGCTGTTTTGAGGGTCATAGATCCGTGTGCTTTATCGTCTATAACACTTCAAAAAAACATAGATATTCATTCCAACATTTATGACATGGGGAGCACTGTGTTTGATTAAGACCAAGACCAGTGATGCCTATAAAAAAAAAGAGAAAATGATGATGTTTAAAACCTTTCTAAAAACGACCCTGATTTCATCACTACTTGCAGGCGCATCATTGGCGCAGGCAGGCTGGTTTGCACAAGCCAGTGAATCCTACCTTGTTCAAGCACGTCATACAGGTGGTGGGGTTTATCAATGTCTTTATAAAACCAATCCGGGCAACCGTGGTTGGCGTAATTTCACGGTGAACTTTCAGGGTGGTTGCCCACGCTTCGTTCACTTTAATGCTCAGAATGGTCAAGTTACTGTACCCAACTAAAGACGGGGAGCATTTGAGATGAACCAGAAAACAATATTGGGCTTGGCGGCAATCTTAGCCCTGACTCTGATCAGCATCGCAGGCTTCTATTTCTTTAGCCTCCAACATGCAACTGAAAAAACTGTTCAAGCCAACACTTCTGAGGCTAGCTCTGCACAGCCTTTGGAATCTGCCAGTTCAGAAGCAACATCCACCGAGATTGCAGCGGCAGAAGTGGACGGGATCGATGTCAAAGAACTGACCACGGGAAGCAAAAGTCTGAGTCCAGCAGACCATGAACCTGAGCTGCTGAGTTTTGAATTTGATAAAAACCTAAAGTCTGTCGATACCTTGCTGTCGATGCTGCCTTATGACGAACTGCCTCAGTTTGAGCAGGACAACATAGACAAGTATCAACGCTATGTCTTTGCCAAAGCCGCAAAAGATACAGCCAAATCAGTGAAAGACTTCAGCTTACAGGAACACGGAGCACTGGAATCGGAGCAGGCGGGTAATCGTTACTACGTTTATAAATTTGATATTGGCACAGACTGTGAAATTCATCTGGTCAGCATTGATTTAAATACAGGCGATTATGGCGTGAGCTATAACTACTGCTAAGGATGAACTTGATGAAGCAACTTTTAAAACCCTTACTCCTCGCAGTGACTACAACGACAGGCATCATGTTGAGTGGCTGTAATGCTGGCCTTGATCCAAACACGTTTACGGTCGAACTCGATGTAATTGATATCAGTAACTGGTATGCCCAAAATCAATCCGCTACGGTATTAACGATCCGTTCTAACAGTGCAGAGCCTATCGATGTCAGCGATGTTTCTGTCAATCATGGACAATGCCGTTATGAAGGCTATCGTCGATCATTGGAATATCCGCAGCATTTTAAGATGGGGCAACGTTTAAGACTGAAATTAACAGACTGTAGCTACAGTAATGTGGTGCAGGTTGATGTCGAAACAGATAAAGGCACTGCAAGCTATAGCTTTCAATAGCGACTCTCCTCGACAAAGTAAAATTTAAATCAAACCGTGTCCTCAATGGGCACGGTTTTTTTATGCCCTCAATTCAGCTTTTCGTACCCAATTCATTTAACAAGGAATATTCAATGTCCTTAATTCAATGCCCCTATTGTCAGTCCACCCATGTCAGACAGACTGATTCAAGTCATGCAAACGCCAACTATTTCGAACAACTGCAACGCTGTATTTCACCGACACAGATGGCGCTGTTCGGCATACAGCTTGCCAAAAAGGCAGGATTCCCGCCTTTTACAGGCGCAGCCATCGGTGTTGTGGTGGGTGGTGTATTGGTTATTGTCAGTCAGTACTGCTATGAAAAATATTACAGCAATGCCGAGCAGTATCTCTGTTTGGATTGCCAACAAGCGTTTGCATGGGTGCCGTAATCGCATCTCTGACTTTACACGGTTACATCTTTGAATAGATGGATTGTTTAAACCCTTACAGCACATTTCTGCATCTTTACATCTTTCACTTTTATTTAAGGAATAATCAAAATGGCACATCAAATTGAACAAATGGCGTATGTCGGTCAAACCCCATGGCATGGTCTAGGCAATCAACTTAGCCAAAACCAACCGATTGAAGTCTGGGCCAAGCAAGCGGGCATGGATTGGCGCATTGAATCATCCAATGTCAGCTACATGGCTCAAAACTCACGTGGACAAAGCATCATCATGCCGTATGAAGAACAACGGGTACTGTACCGTTCAGATACCCATGCTCCTTTATCGGTGGTGAGTCAGCGTTATCAAGAAGTCCAACCGATGGAAATTCTGGAGTTCTACCGTGATCTGACTGAGCAATCAGGCTTTGAACTGGAAACCGCAGGTGTCCTAAAAGGTGGGAAAAAGTTCTGGGCTTTGGCACGTACAGGACAAACTGCAGAATTGAAAGGTGGGGATGTCAGCAATGGCTATATTCTGCTAGCAACCGCATGTGATGGTACTTTAGCCACCACCGCACAATTCACCAATATCCGTGTGGTGTGCAATAACACCTTAGCGATTGCCTTACGAGGGCAGAGTTCCAATGCAGGCGTGGTCAAAGTACCGCACAGTACTAAGTTTGATGCCGACAAAGTCAAAGATCAACTCGGTATTTCAGTGAAAACATGGTACGACCACATGTATGAAATGAAACAACTCACCCAACGTAAAGTCACCCAGAAAGAAGCAGCAGCTTATTTTGATGCGGTATTTAACAACAATAGCCTAAGTGCGATGGAACAGGAGGATAACATTATTCAGTACTACCGTAATGTCGCGTCTCAAGCCAATCCACAACCCAATAAAACTGAACCGAATGGACGTGCCATGACCAAAGTCATGAATATGTTTAATGGGCAGGGACGTGGAGCAGACTTATCTTCAGCCAAAGACACCGCCTATGGACTACTTTGTGCGATCACCGAGTTTGTCGACCACGAACGTCGTGCGATGAGTACCGATCACCGCCTTGACTCTGCTTGGTTTGGTGCAGGGGCAGCATTAAAGCAACGTGGATTAGAGCAAGCATTATATCTTGCAGCCTAAATTTTATCTTGTATCCCTCTTTGCCACATCTTCGGATGTGGCTTTTTTTATGCCGTTTTAAAATCAATGATAGAAGGATAAACCCATGAATCAGATTATAAACCCAACAGTAACGTCTCAATCTCAGTATTTACCTACTATAGCCAATGACAAGCCTAAACAAAGTCAATCAGGTTCAAAACGCAGCTTAAATGCCAAACGTCTGATCAACACCAAACAACTGGACTATCAGGCATGGCTGGAAGTGCGTAAACAGGGAATAGGCAGCAGTGATGCCGCAGCTGCCTGTGGCTTGAATCCTTATATGTCGATGCTAGAACTGTGGATGATTAAAACAGGACGGGTACAGCAAAATATTGAAGATGAAAGCTCAGGGCATGCACCTTTATATTGGGGCAAGCAGTTAGAACCCTTGGTCGCAGAATACTACAGCATGCACACCAATAATAAAGTCCGTCGGGTCAATGCGGTACTGCAGCACCCTGATCCTGACAAAGCCTTTATGTTGGCGAACTTGGATTATGCCGTAGTGGGCAATGAAGACGTACAAATACTGGAATGTAAAACCGCAGGAGAATATGGCGCTAAACTGTGGCGAGATGGTGTGCCGTTATACGTGTTGTGTCAGGTACAACATCAGTTGGCCGTTACAGGCAAGCAAGCGGCACATATTTGTGTGTTGCTGTGTGGACAGGAAACCAAAATCTACAAAGTCAGTCGTAATGAAGCTTTGATTGAACAGATCATTCAGGCAGAACGATTATTTTGGGAATGTGTTGAAAATGACGTTCCGCCAGCAGTGGATGCCAGTGAATCGGCAGCCAAAGCTTTACAGCAGCTCTATCCTGAACATACCCCACTGAGCTGTGTTGATCTAACGGAGGTGAAACTTGCTAATGAACTGTTTGATCAACTGATTGAAGAAAAGAAGCAGATTGAACAACACCAAAGCAAGTATGACCTACTCAAACACCGAGTTCAGGCACTGATGCAGGAACATGAACGTGCCGTATTTCAGCAAGGTTCAGTGACATGGAAGAAGAGCAAGGATAGTATTAGCCTGGACATCAAATCCTTACTTCAGCACCAACCTGAACTCATCCAACAGTACCCACTGCAGAAAGCAGGCAGTCGTCGTTTCAACATTTATCACGATTAGCTCAAAACTTAGAGTTAATCACTCAGCAAGAAGAAATCTGAAATCCCGTGCAGCCCTGCATGGGATTTTTTTATGCCGATTTTATTTTAAGCACACAGGGCAACACATCTAAACATCTCAACGACAGAGGAATTTCAACATGATTAAAGGTTTAGCAATCACACCACCCATCTTGGGACGGATCAGTATCGGCAAAGTTGTCGAAAAGAACGGGAAACGCATCCCTGAGAAAGACGATCAGTTCACCATTACCAGTCAAATACAGGGTAAGGACGGTTGGATTAAACACCCCTTGGATGAGCAATTGCGTAATCAAGCACCGAATCAAAAGTTACGTAGCATCCCTGTACGTATGATCTTCAATGACCCTGAATTGAACTTACGTGCCGAGTACAGCTTGTTTGACCGACAGACAGGTCGCCCGATTTGTGTGGGGAATGGTCAGACCTGCCAACGTATGACATCACAAGGTGTAGAGCAACATCCTTGTCCATCACCCGAATTATGCCCACTTGGACAAGGTGGACATTGCAAGCCTTATGCACGCCTGCATGTCAATTTAGGCGAAGCCGATGAGTTTGGGACTTTTATTTTCAGAACCACTGGTTTTAACAGCATTCGCACTTTGGCAGCACGTTTGAATTACTACCATGCAGCATCAGGTGGTTTGTTGTCGTGTTTACCATTGCAACTCACGTTAAGGGGAAAAAGTACCACTCAAAGCTATCGTCAGCCCGTGTATTACGTGGATTTAACGTTACGGGAAGGCGTGGATTTGCAAACAGCAATTCAGACGGCTAAGGAGATTGACCAACAGGGAAAACAGGCAGGGTTTGATCAGGCGGCATTAGATCAGATTGCACGGCAGGGTTTTGCCAATGCCAAGTTTGAGGTGCATGCAGAGGAGGGGATGGAATTGCTAGAGGAGTTTTACCTACACAGTGACAGTTCTGTAGATACAGAGCATTCAGCGCAATTGGGCTATGTGCAGGAGATTCAGCAAGGTTTAAAGCAGAGTGTGCAGGCAGTGAATTGAGCACAGTTGAATTATCTAGTCAGCTTGGTAAGTCAATTAATGGATTCTGAACAAGTTGGCTAGTCACTAATTGAAGGGAGCTTTGGCTCCCTTAATTTTTTTGTTATTCAGGAGTGATAATGCAGGCTTCAAAAATAGCGATCAGTCCATCTAGCCGGCAGTTGAATCCATCAATATTGGCCTGAATCCAGACTTCCTTATTGTTAATTTTACTCCACTGTACCCCATAGCCGCAGTGAGCAAGTAGGTGTTCAAAGAAGATACGCTGGGTGCGTCCATTGCCTTCACGAAATGGGTGAATCACGTTGACTTCACAATAAAAATCAGCGATTTTTTGGATAAGTACTGGTTTGGCTAAACCTTGAAAAGGCTCTAGACTAGCAGAATAGATATGTTAGTCTAGAATCATGATAGAAAACAGTAAATTAAGTCACTATAAGATTTAAAAAATTATTCAGTGCTTTTGCATTGATATTCCTGCTTCTAAAACAGCCTTATTGCTTAACTTGAACCGTAATACCATCAACTATTGGTACATGCTTTTTAGAAAAGCAATCTACGATCATCAAACAGATTTAAGAGCAAAGTTTGTAGGTTCTATTGAAATTGATGAGAGCTATTTTAGGGCAAAAAGACAACGTGGTTTTCATGGGAAGTTGAAGCGAGGTCGAGGTACTTTAAAACAACCTGTATTTGGAATATTTGAAAGGAATGGTCGAGTTTATACAGAAATAGTCCCTGATTGTAAAAAGACTACATTACAAAAAGTTATCTTAGGTAAAGTTGCACTTGAAAGTGTAATTTATAGTGATGGTTGGCGTGGATACAATGGTTTGGTAGATGTTGGTTACTCAAAGCATTTTAGAGTAAATCATGGAGTGAATGAATTTGCTAGAGGACAATGTCATATAAATGGAATAGAATCATTCTGGAGCTTTTGTAAAAGAAGGCTAGCAAAGTTCAACGGTATATCAAAAGAGTATTTTGATTATCATCTTAAAGAAACAGAATGGCGTTGGATGAGGGAGCCTAATGAGCTAGCAACAGAGTTGTGGGACCTCATTAGGTAAAACTAAGTGCAAATCTGCTAGTCTAGAGCCTCAAAAATTATGGATATTTTAAAGAAGGAACGACAATGAAAATTAAATTTTTAACGGTCTCATTGATGTTTATTTTGCCATTTTCTGTTTTTGCAGCAAATGGACAAGTCGAAAAAGCGGTCATTGAATCAAATAATGCGTATAAAACCAAATATAATTTAGACGATATGACTGAGTTTAATTATGCGCAAAAAGGCTTTATTGCCAAGCCAACAGGTCAAATTAAAAGTGAAAAAGGCAATGTGATCTGGGATTTTGATGCATTTAATTTTTTAAATGATCCAGCACCAAATACTGTTAATCCTGCGCTATGGCGACAAGCAAAGCTCAACAATAATGTTGGTCTATTTAAAGTGACAGATCGAGTTTGGCAAATTCGTGGTTTTGATTTGGCAAATATGACCATTATTCAGGGCGATACTGGCTGGATTATTGTGGATACATTAACCTCTAAAGAAACGGCGGAAGCAGCACTTAAATTTGCTAGGCAGCATTTAGGTGAGCAAAAAATTTCAGCCATTATCTTTACCCATAGCCATATCGATCATTTTGGTGGTGCATTAGGCGTTCTTTCTACAGAAGAAATTAACGCTAGAAAAACCCCAATTATTGCGCCGCAAGGCTTTATGGAAGAAGCGACCAGTGAAAATGTGATGGCAGGTTCAGCCATGATACGTCGTGCGACTTATATGTATGGAACTTTTCTACCAAAGAATGTGGAAGGATTGGTGGATACAGGTTTAGGTAAGGCTGTTGCTGTGGGTAAAATGGGCATCCTTGAGCCTACACAACTGATCACCCAAGCAGAACAGAAAATGACCATTGATGGTTTGGATTTTGTGTTCTATAACGTGCCGGGTTCAGAAGCGCCAGCAGAGTTAACATTCTCTATTCCATCACTGAAACTTTATAATGGCGCAGAAATTCTTTCGCATACCATGCATAATCTTTATACCCTCCGCGGTGCTAAAGTCCGTGATGCCTTAAAATGGGTGGGCTATTTAGACCAAGCAATGCAGCATGCCAAAACATCCGATGTATTGATTGCACAACATCATTGGCCTGTCTGGGGTAATGACAATATTCAAGATTTTATTAAAACCCAGCGAGATGTTTATAAGTTCACGCATGATCAGACGGTGAGATATATGAACTCTGGTTTTAATGGTGCTGAAATTGCCGAGAAAATTCAGCTTCCAGCGGCACTTGATCAAAAACTCTATGCGCATGGCTATTATGGAACTCTTAAGCATAATGTAAAAGCGGTATACCAATACTATATGGGATGGTTCGATGCTCATCCTTCCAATTTAGATCCATTGCCACCTAAAGCTGTTGCAAAAAAATATATTGAGTTGGCAGGTGGGGAGAACAATGCATTGAAAAATGCGCAGGATGCCTATGCTCAAGCTGACTATAGATGGGCTGCCGAGATTTTAAAACATATTGTGTTGAATAATCCTCAAAACCAACAAGCAAAAGACTTATTGGCAAATACGTATCGTCAATTGGGCTATGCTGCTGAGGCTTCGACTTGGCGTAATTTCTTTTTGGTGGGCGCTCAAGAGCTACAAAATAATGTACCCCTACAAAATACTTCTGATCCGAGTGATTTATTGATTCACACGCCAACTGAAAGATTTCTTGAAGCCATGGCAACAAATTTAGATGTAGAAAATTTAAAAAATGAAAACCAGTGTATCAATCTGGTTTTGTCGGATACCCAAGAGAATTTTTCATTATGGGTTGAAAACTCAGTCATGCAGTTTAAACGTCATGATGACAGTAATGGTTTGGCATCGGATTGCCCAACATTAACCGTAACCAAGCCCTTATATCTAAAAATGATTACAGGTCAAATAGAAGGGGTAAAAGTTCTGCTGTCTAAAGACAGTAAAGTTAAAGGCAATCCATTGAAAATTGGAAAATTCTTTGCAATGTTTAAACGTCCAGATTCAATTTTTCCAATTGTGACGCGACCAAATGGTTAGAGGGAAATGACGAAGCTTAAAAGTTTTTCATTTGAAAAATTAAGAGTTGGTTGGGAAAGGAAAGTAATTACTTTTAGAGGCAATTAAAGATTACCCACGATGTAAATCGTAGGTAATCTTATTCTCTTACTCTCTCAGTTTTATAAACCCTTTTTCAGTCAATCTATGATCATGGGTCAGATAGCCTTGCTCAATGCAACATTGAATTGCCTCATTGATTTTATCTTGTACACCAATGGATAAATTAAATCGACGCTGAGAATACATGATATATCGCCAATCTAAAGTATCACCAACTATATCTTGGACTGTAAAGGCACCTAGAACAAATTGGACTGCCAAATGAAGATTTGTATACATGGATTAATACCAATAAAAAATAGAAATCCCATTTTAAAACACTCCCAAAAGCACGATTTTTTTATTCCTAAACTTTTAAAACACCCAATATCACTGACCCAATCAAAATCATCAGGATTCATTTTTAGTTATCTAACTAATATCCATCATAAGTATTTAAGGTCTGTATATCTTAGCTTGAGACCTTACAACGAAAAAGTCTCTTTATCAGCTAAAATATTATTTGGTATTACTGAACTAGGGTTATATCCATATCGATGTAACTGGGTATTGGCACTGGCTTGAATTGTGAATTAGCTAGGGCTCCTCTATAATTAAATTCTTGCGTGTAGAAAATAGAGAAGTATGTCATCACAATCTCAAGTCGCTTCTACTCAGGTGACAAAAAGGCAAACCAAGCCAGCAGAAGTCCGAATTGATGAGCTGATGAATGCTGCACAAACGCTTTTTTTAGAAAAAGGTGTGGAAGCTACCACCATTAGCGAAATTATTGCCAGTGTGGGTGTTGCTAAAGGGACCTTTTATCATTACTTTGAATCGAAACAGCATATTGTTGAAGCCTTAAAAAAACGTTATATCGATTTTTTTATCTCGGCTTTAGATAGTGCAGTTGCAACATGTGATGCTGAAGATTGGGTCAGTCAATTTAAGGTTTGGGTCTCTGCCAATATACAAACCTACCTCGAAAGTTATCCTATACATGATATTGTTTTTGGTGCACATCACCATGAACGTAAAAATAATGAAAAAAATATGATATTGGAACAATTGCTGCAAATCTTAAACGGCGGGCAGCAGGCGGGTATTTGGCATTTAGAACAGCCAAGATTGACTGCGTTATTGATTTATTCTGGTGTGCATGGGGTTGCAGATGAAGCAATTGCCAATCAACTGCACGATAGCACAGATTTTTCTCAGCAAATTGCGCTGCAATATTTAAAAATGCTCCATCATGATGGCTGACTTTCAGCATTATCTTGAATCTTATAAATCGCTTCTCGTCTGATATTCTTTTATGATCAATTTTAATTAGAACCCTAAACGATGCATTTTAAAGTCAACCATTCTCCTTAAGTTGCAGTCACTGGTGATCTTTAAAAGCGCTTTCAAGACAGTTATAAAAATGAAAGGTTTGGGTTTTAAGTGGGTTTTTATACATTGACCGACGGTCGGTCAATGTATAATATAATGATTCTCATTTAAATGATCTAGGTGATGTATGAATGCATCTCGCCAGCCGATTTATCTTATTTTAGCGCTCTATATCAGTACTTTTCTGTGTTTGGTGGATTTAAGCAGTGTCAATCTTGCACTTGGAAGTATTCAAAACCAATTTAATAGTGACATGGCAGATCTACAGTGGGTGATTGATAGCTATGCTTTAAGTCTATCGAGTTTAATGTTAGCGGTGCAGAATGCCATGTTGCAGTACAAACGCACCCGCTTGCCCAAAGATCCAGAAACTAACAAGCCTGAACCCTTGCTGATGTTTAAGCGTGGCGCATTGGTACACTTTGCCGTGAGTCAATACGAAGTCTATATGGCGACCCAATTGGCCGGAGAAGATACCTTCTTCCTGCCGTTCAACAAGGGTACAGCGGAAGGTGGTGCAGGCAATGATGTGCCAGAAGACCAGAATCAGTACGCCACCGCCTATCTGTGGAATGAAGTCCTCACCCCGGACAATTTGCTGAATATCATTGGACGTTTTGTCCATCTGCAAATTGAAGAAAAAGAAGACTGGGAAGGACGCAAGTACAAAAAAGAACTGCTGATCTTCCCACGTTACCACCAGTGGAATGTGGTCACCAAACTGATCAATGCCGCCTTAGAGGAGGGCACTGGACAGAAATATCTGATTCAGCACAGTGCAGGTTCAGGTAAGTCCAACTCGATTGCCTGGACAGCACATCAGCTGTCGACCCTGTACGATCAACAGAATCAGAAACTGTTTGATTCGGTGATTGTGGTCACGGATCGTACCATTCTGGATGCCCAGTTACAGGACACCATCTACCAGTTTGAACATGCCGATGGCGTGGTCGGACGCATCAATAACAAAGAAGGCGATGGCTCCAAATCGGAAAAACTGGCCAAGGCACTGGAAACCTCACAGCCGATTATCATTGTGACCATCCAGACTTTCCCCTTTGTGTTGCGTGCGATTGAAAACAGTACCAATCTGAAACAGCGACGTTATGCGGTGATTGCCGATGAAGCGCATTCTTCACAAAGCGGCTCTACGGCACGACAACTCAAAGAAGTGTTGATGCTGGAAGAGCGCGAAGAGGATGCTGAACTGTCTTCGGAAGATATTCTGGATGCGGTGGTGGCTGCACGTAAGGGCAGTAATAACCTCAGTTACTATGCCTTTACCGCGACACCGAAAGACAAAACCCTGCAACTGTTTGGCCGTGTGCCCAATCCTGAGCTACCACCCTCCAAGCAGAACAAGCCAGAAGCTTTCCATGTCTACTCCATGCGTCAAGCCATTGAAGAAGGCTTTATTCTGGATGTGCTAAAAAACTACACCAACTATAAAGTGGTGTATAAGCTCAAACAGAAAATTGAAGAAGCCGACAAACAGGTCGATGCCAAAAAAGCCAAGATCAGACTGAATCAGTGGGTGCGCCTGCATGACCACAACATTTCTCAGAAAGTGAAAGTCATTGTCGAGCATTTCAAAAATAACGTGATGGGCTTATTGGGTGGGCAGGCTAAAGCCATGGTGGTGACCAGTTCACGTAAAGAAGCGGTGCGTTACAAGCTCGCTTTTGATAAATACGTGGCGGATCAGGGCTATAAGTCCATTCAGGCTATGGTCGCATTCTCGGGTGAGGTTGAGTTTAATGACAAGGATACCGACAGCAGTGGTTTAGTCGGGCAGACCTTTAATGAACGCAACATGAACCCGGGGCTAAAAGGACGGGAAATGCGCAAGGCCTTTGATAGTGATGACTATCAGGTGATGCTGGTGGCCAACAAGTTCCAGACTGGCTTTGACCAACCGAAACTGTGTGCCATGTACGTGGACAAGAAACTTGGCGGTGTGGAATGCGTACAGACCTTATCACGCCTGAACCGCACCTATCCAGGTAAGGCGGAATCTGGCACCTTTGTATTGGATTTCTTTAACGATCCTGAAGACATTCTTGGGGCCTTCCAGCCTTACTACCAAACCGCAGAATTAGCCGATGTTTCCAATCCAGATCAGATCTTTGACTTGTTTGAAAAGCTGAAAGCCAGCAAGATTTTCTTGTGGACGGAAGTCGAGCAGTTTGTAGAAGCCTTCTTTACCAAGAACAAATCCAATGCTGCGATCAGTAACATTTGCAAGCCTGCGGTTGAACGCTGGCAGAAACGTTATAGTCAGGCCATCGAAGCCTATAACACCACCAGAGACATGCTGGAACGCTGCAAGAAAACTAATGATGCGGTGCTGATTACTAATGCCGACAATGCCTTTAAAGAAGCCAAGCTCGAAAAAGACAAACTGGAAATCTTTAAAAAAGACTTGGGCAGCTTTACCCGTTTTTACGAGTTTATGTCGCAGATCGTGGACTACGATGACAAAGAACTGGAGAAGCTCAGTCTGTATGCGCGTAACCTGCGTCCATTGCTGCGTGAAACCGCAACGAAAGACGATGAGGTGGATCTAAGTAATGTCAGTATGAGCCATTACCGCTTGTCCAAGATCCGTCAGCAGGACATCAAGCTGAAAGAAGATGCCGAAGACAATCAGCTTGAGCCGGGCAATGACCTCGGTGCAGCCAAGCCACGTGATAAGAAAGAAGAATTCCTGTCACAGATCATTGAGCGTCTGAATGATGTCTTTATCACTGATAACCTAACCGATAAAGATATGCTGAACTATGCCTATACGGTACGTGACAAGCTGGCAGAAAATGAGATTGTGATGAAGCAGATCGCCAACAATACCCGTGAACAAGCCATGCTGGGTGATTTCCCGAAAGCGATGGATGATGCCATTCTTGGCAGTAGTGCGGCACATCAGGAACAGATGATGCAGTTGCTGTCTGATCCGGCGAAAGCCAGCATATTTGCGAGAGTGATCTTTGATATGTTGAGCAGTCCAAGATGACCGCTAAATTAACAAAGGGGGGCAATTTTCAAATGCTGTTGGGGGGTCATTTTTACATTGCCGCTAACAACACAACACATTTAAAGTATAGAGGAAATCATCATGATTAAAGGTTTAGCCATCACACCGCCTATTCTAGGGCGAATCAGCATTGGTAAAGTTGTGGAAAAGAACGGCAAACATCTGCCTGAAAGGGATGATCAGTTTACCATTACCAGCCAAATTCAAGGTAAAGATGGATGGGTCAAGCACCCTTTAGATGAAAAACTTCGTACCAAAGCACCTAATCAAAAACTTAGAACGATTCCTGTGTATGATCTTTAATGATTTTGAACTCAATACAGTTTTAATGGCATTCAAAATGCTTTTCTCCAATTGAATATCGATTTCAAAATTTCACTATTATGAACATAATAGTCTGATTTAATGTTAGTTTTATATGGTCAATGCTATAGAAAATATAGAGCAATCGATATACGATACTATAATTCATTATTCGCAAATTAAAATGAAGAAAGGTAAATAATAAATGTTAGAGAGAATACATAAAGTAAAAGGGGTCGGGTTGCTGCATGATGCTGATGGACGCCAACATGCATTTCAAAAGGCAACTTTTATATATGCCGATAATGGAAGGGGTAAATCAACGCTAGCCTCATTGTTTCGCTCATGCAGTACAAATAACCCAGCTTTAGTAATCAACCGTCGTACGATTGACGGAACTAACAACCAAGAAGTTGACTTTCAATTTTCAAATGGGAATTGGTCAAGATTTAAAAATGGTAGTTGGGATATTAGTCGCCCTGAGATTCTTGTTTTTGATTCTGATTTTGTTGAGCAGAATGTTTATGCAGGAGGGCAAGTATCAACAGATCAAAGGAAAAATTTATTAAAATTTGCTATAGGTGCAACAGCAGTTACTGCTCAACAAGAATATGATCAAGCTGATCAAGATTTGAGGAGTGCCATGGGGGTTGTTAGTAGTATAACTAACCAGTTGGCTCTCATTCATCAGGGACGTACTTTACTTCAGTTTAGACAGCTTCAAGATATACCTGATGCTAATGAGCAGATTATTGAACTTAATGGCAAAATTGCTGAAGCTCGTAATATTGTATTGATTCAAGCCAAAGCATTACCACAGTTACTTGAATCTCCAAGTATTGATATTAATCCCATTATTGAAATTATGGGAACTTCAATTGCTAACATTAACCAGACTGCTGAACAACAAGTAAAAGCACATTTAGATAAGCATCAGAAAAATGGTTTGGAGAAATGGATAAGTGATGGACAAGGTTATATAGAGTCGGATAATTGTCCGTTTTGCGATCAATCACTTGAGGGGGTCGAGATTATTCAAGCATATCAAAGCTATTTTAATCAAGAGTATAGAGGCTTAAAATCTGATGTGGCGCGGTTAGGGAGCTTAATTAATCAAGTCTGCTCGGATGGGAT
This sequence comes from Acinetobacter sp. NyZ410, assembly GCF_022828975.1. Taxonomy (NCBI): domain Bacteria; kingdom Pseudomonadati; phylum Pseudomonadota; class Gammaproteobacteria; order Moraxellales; family Moraxellaceae; genus Acinetobacter; species Acinetobacter sp. NyZ410. Next base: position 1,255,756 of record NZ_CP094620.1, read on the forward strand.
AATTGACAGATTGAAGACACGTTGTGAAACAACTAACGCTGTTATTGGTGGTTGGCAAGAACATCTAGAAATCGCCTATCCAATTTTTAATGAAGCAGAAGCCCGTGGAGCTCTTTCAAATATTAGATGTATATTAGAGACCTTAAAACAGCAAAAAGAATGTAATTTATTAGAATCAGTCGATATCGCGGAGCAGTCAAATCAAATTCATGATGAATGGCAGGTGATCATCAACGCTGTAAATTCATGCAATGACAACATTAATAGTGCGCTCCAACAAATTACTCAATACAAGGAAAGTTTGGGTGGGTTGAATATTGGGCTACTAGAGCAACAAATTAAAGAATTGGAATTAGTAAAAATTCGCTTTAGTGCACATACTATTGACTTATTTAATCAACTTGACACTAGTAAACAGGCTGAATCTACTGCTCAAAGTGTGAAACAAGCCAAAAAAGAAGCGTTAAATCTAGTCATGGAAACCACTTTAAATAGTTACAAAGACCGTATTAATCAACTACTGCGGAGTTTTGGAGCGCAATTTCTCATTCCAAGTATCGATTTTAATTATCGCAGTGGTTTGAGAAGTGACTACTCTTTGGAAATGCGTGGAGCAAACATTGCATTAAGCGGCGGTGTTCCAGACTTTAAAACATCACTAAGTGAAGGTGATAAGAGAACTTTAGCATTTGCATTTTTCATTGCATCAACGGAGTCTACTCCTGATCTAGCTAATAAAATTATCATTATTGATGATCCGATGTGTAGTTTTGATTTGAATAGAAAGCAGCAAACACGAACAGTATTAAAGAGATTGTTCAATAGCAGTAAGCAGCTAGTGATTATCGCTCATGATATTCATTTTTTGAGGAACTTACGTGATGATCTGATTCGCAGTAATATTCCATCTAATAACATTAAGTTTCTTACATTGAAAGCCGTTACTAATCGTTATAGTAATTTTGATCAGATAGATATTGATCAGGAATGTGAGAGTGCATATTTCAAAAGTCATCGGCTACTAGAGGAATATAAGGCTGGTAATGCTCAAAGTAGTATGGAAGTCGCAAGATCAATTAGACCTATGCTTGAAGGCTATTTGCACAGAAGATTCCCTGGACTTATAACTCAAGGTCATTTATTTGGCACTATCATTCAGCAGATAAACACTGCTCAACATCCTAATCCATTAGTTTATGCTCAAAATATTACCAATGAATTGAATGAAATAAATAGCTATGCTGGCCAATTTCATCATGACACAAACCCTGCTGCTGATCAGGTCCAAATTGTAGATGGTGAGCTGCTAACTTTTGTGGAACGAGCAATTAAAGTAGTCCATGCTGGTTTAGTTTAGCTTTCTGATATACAGATAAAGAGAAGTGTTGATTTCTAGTCCTCTCTTTAGTGTTTATTACCTAGTAAAGCTATAGGTATATTTGCGATTGGCTGTGGTTATAGATTTAGAATTATTGTTTATATTTAATTGATTATGTGCTATTGAGTCAACAGTTTGAATAGTTAATTCAAGAACGTCATCAAATTGAGAAGCATCAGGATTAAACATCAACTGCAAGCCAAGATGCAGCAGGCGGCAGTCTATCACTGCATCTGATACTTCGAGGCAAGTTATAATTCACTCCGCCTAGTAACGTCTGTAAAGATGTAGTTGAGTAAACTTGGTCATATATATATTTAAAACCCTGAGAGTCGAAACTTTCAGGGTTACACGAATGTTATTAATCATAAAATAATTGATTAATATGAACTTTTTTCGACTTTAAACGTTGTGTTGGTGTACTTGAACCGAACCCAATATTCCGGACCAATCAAACTGTATTTTAAAGTGGTAAGACGCATACCAATGTAGTTCTGATTTGTATCGTAAAAATTGGATTCTATACCATAAACTAAAGATTCTACCCCTGAGTTCATGCAGGCAATATCACTCCACGCAACACTGGTTTTCCCTTCTCGGAATTCAAAAGGTTCAACATCTGTATAAAGTTGAGATTCAGCAAAAGGGGTAAAGTCGGTATCTTCGCGTGCTACAAAAAATATGAGCCGAATACTCTTAAAACCTCTAATAGTCGTTTCCTGTTTCGACAAAATACCTAGAGTGTGATTTTCAGCATTGTTAGCCCACACTGCTTCGATAATTTTACTCGACGTGGCCCGCAGCATATCCTCAACAGTTACAGGACTAAATGTTTTCTGATCCATTGAAAAATCATCAACATTCATAAACTCAGCAGAAACAAGCAATGAATGAACCTGAAACATTGGATTGTTACATAAGACAGCTTCTTCAAAACGATTATAAGCCTTTCTCGAATTGCCAAATGAAGAATCCCAGTGATTTTTCAAGCTCATAAAATCTCGTGTTTTAGATCTCACTTTTAGATCCTGACAGAACCCATCAACAACTGCTTCAAACTGTTGATACAATCCAAGTGGAAAGTCAATGAGTCTGTGCTTGTACAGTAAATCAACCATCAGCTTTATTTCAGGTCTGATGATCACATCTGAAAATTTACCTGTCAGGAAAGGATTAATCGGAATATCCTGAATAATCTTGAGTAAATTAACACCCTTGGGCGTTAGATAAACATGAGGCACCAGATAGTCGTAAGTTGGTTGTTTGGAGATAATCTTAAAAGTCTTATTTTCAGTAATCATGAGATACAACTTCAGATAATCATCCAAGCCAACAGGAGGGCGATTATTGGGTATATAGCCAATAAAAGGCTGGATATACGCTTGAGTGATATGGTGAGTACTGAGTAGAGATGCATAGGATTCGTCAGGCTGTAATCTAATCATGCTTCATCTCCCGCAAAGGCATTGAGTTCTAGGTGGTTTTTTCTCGGACGACCACGAGTCTGTGGTTTTAAAGGCTGACTAATCTGGAAACGTCGTCCATTTTTCATGTTGCTAAAAATGAATAACTGGCTGGTTTTACAGAGATAATCAAAGCCATCTTCAAGCCACTTTCTTTTCTGCGATTGGTTGTATTCAATCGTGCCTAAAAAACAGTTTTCATAAGTATGCTTCCGCATATTACAGATGTAGGCATAACCTTGATCATTGGTCACTTTTTTCCAAAGCTTTTCAATACCTTGTGCGAGGCTAATGTCTTCCTGATTTTTATTCCCATTGAAAAACCAGAATGTATGCAGATGGAATCCACGTCTTGGCGTATATTCAAAACGAAAAATATAACCGATGGCTTGTTTCAACACAGGATTATGCCGCTTGTTTTCTAATAGTTGTTCAACACACTTTTTAAATGCATCAAAATCATTTTTAGATAAACAATCTTCAGCTTTGAAACAGGTTTGCAGTAATGTTTCAGGTTTATGCTTGAGATATAAATCAAGTCGAACAACGACTACACGCGAATACCGTTCAATTAAAGAGTTGAACATTTCGATCATTCGAGACTTATTTTTTTTCAGATTCTTCCGCTCATCGTAAACTTTGCGTCTGATGTTCGGGCGACGAAAAAAGGCACGAATTAATCCAATAAACTTATTTATTGCATTAATGTACGGGAGCAAATTCTCCTTTAGACTGGAAGATAGAGGTGTGCCATTACGTAGAAGATCTAATTCATCCTCTGACATCTGGCTTAGTGCATAATCAAATGCCTGAATATCAAGACCCTTCATAATGTCTGAAAGCGTAGAATAGTTTATAAGTTCTGCAATATCAGAAGGTAAATTACTCATTTGAGCAGGGTGTTTGACGGCAAAGCCATAGCGACCATTCGATAGTATTTTCGTTTCAGTTGTGACTTCAGGGAAGTTACGTTTTTTGAACTGTTTGACCAGTTTAGCTCTCCCTAAAGCAGGAGCTAGGATGTTATCGTGTGAATTTACTAAAAGGGTTGTTTTATAACCATCGTTGACTGGAGTAATTTGCAGTTCGGTTTCAAATTGCTGGAGCCATTGGTCATGTGTTCCCATATGTCGACCAGCATTTACATTTATAATGCGCATATAAATTAAACTCGATTTAAAGTTAAAAGCGCAACTGTGATCAGTATTCTGGGTATAAGCATCCAATGGATACTGTTTAGCGCAGTATCCATGATGGGATGTAAGTTGGTTAAGTTAACTTAGGATGAGTTTTAGTCATATTTACTACACCAGTACATCTATACACCAACAACCTATATGGTCATATGAGTATTGATATATCTGAATACTTTAAAACTACTGATCATCTATAAATAGATAGAATATTCTTTGATTTATAGATATAGAGTAATAGTAAATATATAAGACCGTAATTCATTGAAAATTAAAATGATAGCCTAACCATACTTATAATTTGAGAATGCATTGCACAGCTGCATTATGTTTTGAATTTACAAGTACAGCGTTAGCTCTCAGTATTCCCTTGATTGCGTGTTGAAATTTTACTTTCAATCCACTCTTCAACTTCAGAGAGTAGCCACCGTGAGGCATTGTTAAGCTTCAACGGGCGGGGAAAATTAGGGTCGTAGCGTTTAGACCGTCGGTTTAGTCGGTCATAAATGGATGACCGAGATAAACCGATCAGTTTAATCAGCTCATGTAGACGCAGCATTTGTACTGTGTTTTGGATAGTAGACATTTAGATTTCCTTCTATAGCGTTGGGTCAATCAGGAAGGTGTTGGACCAACGAATAGACGGTACTAAAAAAATTTTATGTTCGTGGAAAAGTGCGTGACCAGTTTTTAACGTTTTTTATCATTTTTGTCATTACATTTTAATAGGCTGCATAAGCCTAAGTATAATTCTTCATTCTCATCAATAATTTTTAGTGTGTTTCCGAAATAGTTTTTTGTTTTATCTTCACAATTATCATCTGTTTCTGTTTGTTGATTATCAACTTTTTTTTGATATTTATCTCGTAATGTTTCTAATTTTTTTCTTAATACAATTAGCTCAGAACGTTCATGCATAGATATATTTGGTTCGAATAAATGTAACAGTTTGAGTGTTTGTTTTGGTGTTAATTTTTTCTTTAAATAAAGTGACTTAGATTGATTCAGTAAATTATTTTTTTTTGGTTTTTTTTGAAATTTTTGCTTTAAAATATAATTAATCTTATTAATTTTTAGTTGTAAAATTAATATTCTACTTTTATGTACTACCTTAATTTTTTCTTTTACATCTTTCTCAGCTAAATCATCTATATACCCAATTAGAAGGTTGAGTAATTCATAAATTTTATTTAAGTGCTCTTCAGATTCATTAAAATTACTTCTTTTTAAAGAACTGCTTCTAAACTTATTTTCCTATTCTGGAAGTATTATAGTTGATTTTTTTAGTTGAATTTTTTCGTAAGAAGTGAAACCTATTTCATCCCAAAGTTTTTCAGTATTATTTTCATGTTTTTTAATAAATGAACTTACAAAGGAAATGTACATGTTCTTTTTATTGGACTTTTTGATTTTAGATAATTTGTTTTTTTGAATCTTATCAATTTTATTTTGAAAGCTTTCAGGCAACACCTCGATAATATAACAATCGTAATGTTCTGAGTATTCTTGGAATAAAGTAGTATAAGTAATATTGGCTTGCATATAATTTTTAGTTTCGATTTCGGAACGATAATTTTTTATGCCTTGAATAATTTCATGATAATGTTTAGGTAAATATTCAAAATCCAGTTTCTCAGCTATATCATCACCTTTTTTACAAAGCACTTTATCTTTACAAATCTCACAAGGAACTTCATCATTATCTTTTGGACAAGAAATAGGTTTTTTGACAGTATCCCTACATAACCTTTTTACTCGATCTTCATCTGATTCTTTAAACATACCTTGATCATGTAATATGTAGATTGCTGTTTTAAGAATTTTGTCATGAATAAGTTTGAAGAAATTTAAAGGTGTAGCAGCTTGAATTTGATAAAAAGATTGGCAAAGTAAACTTTTATCAAATATCGTATACTTGAGTTTGACTAAGTTTAGAGGATCTAGTTTTATTTGATTATGTATCTTTGAGCGGAATTCTAAACTAGAATAAATTTTTTCAAATATATACTGTTCCAAATCATTTACAATTTTGATTTGGTCATCAAAAGAGAGATTTTCAGAACGTTCTTCTACGGTGTTCATTATTTCCTTACACTCAATATTTTGATTGAACATTATTGTAAATTTTAGTCTTTATGCCCTGATCCAAAGTGTACATACTTATGCGTTATTTCAGTACGGAGTTTTGGGTAATTATTAACTATATCATCAATATACACGAATAAAATATTCTGTAAATATACAGGGGTGAGTTGTAGTTGAACGGGTAATTTTATTATGTGAATTTTAAATTAACACTGATCATAATTTATAACAAAACTAAGCCCAATCGGCCATTCATGCTTTACGTTTTTCCAGATAAGCCCCACGTAAATAAGCTGCTTCGACTTCATCAGGTAGCTTATGTGCCAGTACATGCTAGGGTAATCTGTTTTGTCTGCTGACCAGTCACGGAAAGTAGAACGAAAGCCATGTGTCGTAATCACTCGGTTTTGTTTTGGGGCAATATGACCTAAGCCATTTTCTTTTAGCTCTTGTCCAAGCATGTTCTAGATCTCAGTCATCAATAATATATCAGAAAGGTTTTAACTAGAAACACAGGCTATTTGATTGTGAGCGAATTCAAAATAAGTAAACTTTATAATTGTAATAATATATTTTTATTGATTATTTGCTCTTGTTTTAAATAGTTTCTACTATCATTATGGAACTTATTTCAATAAATCTAACAGGTTAAATATGGGGCTAGTAAGAGTTGATACTGGAAATGATAAGTCAAAAGATCAGATAATTTCATCGTGGAAATCAACCCTTGCTATTCATGAAACAGCCTTAAGGCTACCTCAAAAGTCAGCATTGCTTAAATGTTTAGACTATGATTTAAATGATGAGGAAGAACCTGTAATAATTAATATGCCTACAGGGACAGGAAAAACGGGTGTCATTGCATCATTGTTATTTAAAGCAATATTTAAGAGAACGCTAATCGTTGTTCCATCCGACTCTTTACGGAAGCAAATAAGTGATGATCTAATCGATTTTAAAAAATATATTGCTTGGGGGATTCTTCCTGAAAATAGTGAACAACTTATTATTTCTAGGTTAGAACCAAAAGATATTGATAAAATTGTTGAACATGATTTAGAAAAACAGTTTATTGTCGTTGCAACATCGCAAATTTTTAATTCATTCCAAGATGAAAATTTGAAGGTTTTTTTAAATCAGTTTGATAGGTTGATCTTTGATGAGGCTCATCATAGTGAAGCTCCAACATGGAAAAAACTTCGTGATAATTTCACCCAAAGAAAAAAGAAGATATTTCAATTTACCGCAACCCCTTACAGAGGAGATGGTAAAAAATTAGAAGGAAAACTCATATATCAATATTCAATTGCAAAAGCTTTTGATGAAGGTATTTTTGAGAAAATTCAATTTGAAGCTGTCAATGAATATTATGACGAGAAATCCGATGGAGTTGTCGCAAGGAAAGCATTGGAAGTATTACAGAAAGATATTCTGGCAGGGCTAGAGCATGTTCTTATGGTTAAAACTTCTACTATTAAGCATGCAAAAGAATTAAAAAAATTATATACCTCTCTAATAAAAGAATATTTCCCTGAAAAAATGGAAGTTTTATTAGCAACCAGCAAAGATGGAATAAATGAAGAAGATAAAAGTAAATTAAAGGAAGGAAAAACACAAATAGTGGTTTGTGTTGATATGTTTGGAGAAGGGTATGATTTACCTAATTTAAAAATATTAGCTTTACATAAAAAATGTAAGAGCTTGCCAATATTTATGCAATTAGTGGGTCGTTTCACAAGGGTTAATAGAACAAAAAAACTAGGTCAAGCAACAATCATCTCAAATGTTGTTGCAGATGATATTGGAGAGCAATTTCAAGAGCTTTATCAGGCTGATGCAGATTGGAATCTATTGATTGGGAGTTTAAGTAAAGAAAAAATGACAGAAGAATTTTTTAGTTCTTCAATTGATGGTGAATATAATCATGAACTGATAAGAAAATTGTTCTCATCAAATTCATTCTATATTAAAAATAGCGCAACAATTTATAAAGAAATTGATGATGATATTAACGAGATTTTTGAAAAAACTAATCTTAAAAAATATTTTAATAAGTTGTCGGATAATTATATTACTGCAATTTTTAGGGAAGAAAATTTAGGAATTATCTTATCAAGAAAGAAAGTTACCCCTATGTGGGTGTCTAGTGATGAGTTACAATTTGATTTGTTCGATATATTCATATTTCTGAGAAAAGGTACTGACTTATTTATTCATGGAAGTAATAAGGATTTAGTCCAGAATTTAGCAAAAGAGTTAGGCTATATTAACTTTAGTTTTCCTGAGTTATTTCGAATGTTTTATGATCTAGAACGTTCAGCGTTTGCAAATTTAGGTATGTTATCAACATCTAGAAATATAAGATTTAGAATGTTTACTGGTACAGATGTCTACAAAGAATTAACACAGCAAGATTTAAACAATAACGCATTATCAAATTTGTTTGGCCATGGTTACATTGACGGTAAGAAAGCTAGCTTGGGGTGCTCTAGGAAGGGTATCACATGGTCAATGTCTAGTGCTAACATTTATCAATGGGTCAAATGGTGTGAATCGTTATATGACAAAATTCATAATGAAAATATTCCTATTGATTCATTTGTTAATAATATGCTTGAGCCATTTAGTGTTGAAAACTTAGCTAACTTTAAAATTCTCACCATCTCACCTGTAGATTTAATTTCTAAGGCTGTTAATTTGATACGGATTAGAGGAGAGTTGGACTTAAAAACATTAAATTTTAGCTTTTATGAGGTTTTAAATATTAAACAAGTTAAAGAGAAAATAAGTTTTTCGATAAAAATTTATTTTGAAGATGATTATTTTTGTACACTTGATTATATCTATGATTTAACTCATAGTTTTATTTTAGTTTCCGAGTCTTATAATGGAATAAAACTTAATTGTGAGTTAGATTTTATTAAGGAACTTCCAAAAAAACTTGGGCTTGTTGCTTGGACTTCAGGTTTTGAAGTAATTAGTTTAAATGAAAAAATTGGTTATAAAAACAAATATTCTTACACATTAGCAAAAGATAATGTAACTGAGTTGGACTGGAATGGGGTGGAGATAAATAAAGAGAGTTGGAAGTTTGGGGCAGTGAAAAACTCTGTTCAGGGTAAAATAATTGATGTACTTCAATCTCAAGAAAATAAGCCGAACATATTAGACTTCCGTCATAAATCAAAAAACGTACAATTTATTTGATCTTAAATTAATCAGCAAAATTATTTAATTCAAGGGATAATCCTTGGATGAAATTCAAAGATATTCAAAAATTATCAGACGTTAAGTTTCGTAGGCTTACCGGTGTTAGTTGGGCTACATTTAACCTCATGTTGGCCGAGCTAAATAAGCATTTACCTCGTCATATTGGTAAAGGACGACCGCATAAATTACCGTTGGAAGATCGCTTGCTCTTATGTATAGAATATTGGAGAGAATATCGAACATTTTTCCATCTTGGTATGAGTTACGGTGTATCTGAAACGAGTGCAATTCGTATCACACGTGTTATTGAAGATACCTTAATCCGTTCTGGAAAATTTAACTTGCCAAAACAACTTCCTAATCGAGATGAAGTGGATTGGGAAGTTGTTGTGATTGATGCAACTGAAATATTAGTTCAACGTCCAAAAAAAACAGAAGAAATGGTATAGCGGTAAAAAAAAGCGACATACCTTTAAATTTCAGCTATCTATGCACTATACAACAGGTGAAATACTGAGTGTATGTGGAAGTCATGGAAGCATGCATGATTTTAAAATATTTAAAAAAAGTATGAGGAAATTAAAATTTAAGCCCTTTTTTATCGTTGATAAGGGGTATTTAGGGATAAAAAAATTGGGTTTTGGATGCCTCATGCCATCTAAAGCAAAGAAAACTGAAAAATTAGATTCTGAATTAAAAAAGTTAAATAGAGAGATTGGTCGTAGACGAATTCAAGTAGAGCATGTATTTGGAAGGATGAAATGTTTTAAGATTTTATCTTGTGTATATAGAAATCGTCGTAAAAGATTAAACCTGCGGTTTAATTTACTTGCTGGCATATACAATTTAGATTGGGTGAAAGATAAACAATTAAATTGATTGAAAAATGATTTATGAAGGAAGTCTATTGTTCTATGACGATGGTAGTAATGAACTTGCAGATTTAGTTGGATTTTGGATTGATGAAGAACAGCAAAAAGTATGTATGCGTTTATATCATTGTAAATATGCTATAGGTACAAAATCTTCTATTGGAGCTGTGAATGAGCTGGTTCAGCAAACCCTTTCAACTTGTGATAAATTATCTGATGCAATAAAAGCATTAAAACAATTAAAGATTAGAGAGAATAACACTTATAAAAAGACTAAAAATAGTAGATTCATATTAGGTGAAATGTCAGATTTAGATGCTTTGATTAAAAAGTATAGAACTTATGACGTTACTATAGAAATAGTATTAGTTCAGCCGAGCCTAGATTATTCTGAACTGAACTCTCGTGTTGAATCAGTGTTGGGGCAGTTGGCATGTATTATTAAACAGACCTTGAATGCTGAAACTTATTATATTATTAAATAATTATAATATCTATCAAACTTGATGAGGGAAAATATATTAATGCTTCTGCCATTTAAGGCGGAAGCATAGATTTTATTCTATTAATTTTGTGCATTACAAAACTCAGCCCAGTCAGCCATTAATCCTTTACGTTTTTCGAGATATGCCCCACGTAAATAAGCTGCTTCGACTTCATCAGGTAGCTTATGTGCCAGTACATGCTCACAAACTTCTCTAGGGTAATCTGTTTTGTCTGCTGACCAGTCACGGAAAGTAGAGCGGAAACCATGTGTCGTAATCACTCTGTTTTGTTTAGGATCTATATAGCCTAAGCCATCTTCTTTAACTTTTTGTTCATGCATTCGTTTGATTAGAGTGGTCAATGACATATCAGAAAGCATCTGCCCATTACGAGGCGCAGGAAAAATGAAATCTTGTGGCTGAGTATATGCTTGAATTGATTTAAGTAAACTAATAGCTTGTTGAGACAAAGGAACACGATGCTCTGTATCTGCTTTCATTCGTTCTTTAGGAATAATCCATATTTTATTCTCAAAATCAATTTCCTGCCATATAGCTCCAAAAATCTCACCAGACCGACAGGCAGTTAAAATTGCAAATTCCAGAGCTTTAGATGAAATTCCTTTTTTCTGTCTCAGGTGTTGAATAAATTCAGAGACCTGTTCATAAGGTAAGGATGGGTGAGGGCGTGATTCCTGCTTTAAGTTGCCTAAGATTGGCTCAAGATTACCTTTCCATTCGGCAGGGTTATCACCGACAAAATATCCCATAGCCTTGGCATAATCAAAAATTGTTTCTATACGACCACGAATACGTTTAGCTGTTTCGTTCTTTTCAGTCCAGATAGGTCTAAGAACTTCGGCAATATCGACTTTAGTAATTGTACTAATACTAATATCACCTAGAGTTGGGTAGATATAGGTTTCTAATGTAGATGTCCACTGTCCAATATGCTTTTCATTTTTAAGTTCACGGGTTTTATTTGCTATAACAACTTTTGCACACTCAATGAATGTTTTGTCACGTAGTTTCTGGATATGTAGTTTTGTAAGTTGTTCCTGTTTATGTGCAATTGGATCAACGCCATTTCGAATTTGTATTCTTAATTCTGTTGCTTTAGCACGGGCTTCAGCTAAAGAAACTTCAGGGTAGGGACCAATACCAATATCACGGCGATGGGGTTTTAACTTTCCATTTTTATCCAGACGTTTACCTACTACCGCACGCAAAATCCAGACACGAGAATTGCCTTCTATATTCAAGCAAAGACCATCAACACCCCCTACAGAATGTCGCCCAGTCTTCTTAATTTTTGCTATACTGAGAGCAGATAGCTCTTTAGATTTCTTTGGCATGTTCTAACTTACCCCACAACCTACCCCTCATAAAATACTGGAAATGGTAGGATTGGGCAAGACGGCTTAGGATGATTAAAATGTTAAAACATTGAAATATATATGTTTATAATATTTATTTGGATTGCTTAGGACTATTGTTAGACGGACACCGCTTCCGCCAAATATTTAAAAAGACCCTTAAATTGTTAAGGGTCTTTTTTTTGCTTTGATTTTATTTCACGTCTCCTATATAAATTTTGGATTGAATAGAGCGGAATTAGAATGGATTAGATAGATTTAGACTCCAGTTTAATTCTCTGTTTTATAATTAACTTTTTGAATCTAATTCCTGAACTTTTATCACTGAAATTGCTTCTTCTATTTTTATTTTAATATCTCCATATAGCTTGTCTCATTTGGGCTTAATCAAATGGCTTAATATCAGATGGTAAGGCTGCTTTAGTAATGCAAGTTTTGAGATGAGTTAAATTAAAGCAATATTCGATACCTTAATTATTTAGCTATAATTCTTTTCACACTTTTTCTTTTAAAAATAAACGCTTCACACAATAATCTAGACTTAGGTAGCGCCCACCGCCCAACACAATTAATGCTAACAGCATGACTAAGTAGGTTACGGCAAACTCAATACCATTATTTAAGATGACAAATGATCCACTTGAGGTTAACCAATCATAATTTCCACACGTTTCTAAGATTTGACGCGCCTTTTCTAACTTTTCAGTTGAAGCGAGGACTTGAGCACTAGCAAATGGAGCATTGGAATCAGCAATTGCTTGCCATCCATTTGGTAAATGTACTGTAACGATGGCAACAAGCATGGTGATAATGAGTGGAATGCTAATTAAGCGGGTCAAGAAACCAAGGGCTAATAGAATTGCTCCTATAATTTCAACTGAAGTAGCAAGGGTTGCTAACAGCATCGGGAATGGTAAACCTAAGCCCCAATCTGTATTACCAAACCATTCCACTGTTTGTTGAAAATGCACAAGTTTGTTTGTACCTGCCATCCAGAATATAGGGACTAAATAAAGTCTCAGTGTAAGTGCTGCGATACCATCACCATGTTTTATGAGACTACAAAATATTTGGTATTTTTTTGATAAAGCATAAATAAAATTGTTCACGATAATTTCACACCGACTGCGATTGAATAGTAATTAGTCGGGTGATAACTGTGTTTCTTACACAATTTTTAATTTGGACTGTAATAAATGGCAGTTTAAGTCGTCTAACTATATGTACCTGAGTACAACACGGTAAATTATCTTAAAGGAATAGAACAATGAACAAACTCAACTCAATCACATCAGTTGCAGCACTGCTAGCTTTATCTGTAGCTGGTGTAACTCAAGTATCAGCAGCCCCAACAACGCATGCGACAGAAACCCATGCGAAGAAAGCCAGTGATGCAAAATGTGGTGAAGCCAAGTGTGGATCGAACAAAATGACGAAATCACAAAAAGCGGCTGAAGCAAAATGTGGTGCTGATAAAAAAGTAGCAGATGGTAAATGTGGTGCAACGAAGAAAGCAACGGATGCGAAATGTGGTGCTGATAAAAAAGTTGCTGATGGCAAGTGTGGTAGTAAATAGTCAATCAGTTAAAGAATGATGTCGCTATGAATCACATAGACGGCATCATTTCCAAAGTTGGAGTATCACCATGGTTAATTTGGCTGGTGTAGGGCTTGGGCTAAGAAGGGATTTTATTGATGAGTTTCTAAGTGCTAAAAAAGTGCCAGACTTTATTGAAATCGCGCCTGAAAATTGGATAGGTTTTGGTGGTCGGCATGCAAAGTTATTAGCTCGGTGTGTAGAAAAAGCACCTTTAATCTGTCATGGGCTGTCTTTATCCGTTGGTGGGCCACATCCACTCAATTTAGAATTTATTCAAAAAATTAAAGGGTTTTTAGAAGATTATCATATCCCGATTTATTCCGAGCATTTAAGTTATACCCATGATCGTGGCTACTTATACGACTTGATGCCAATTCCAATGACTGAGGCGGCAGTTAAATATGTAGCCGAACGTATTTTACGTGTCCAAGATATTTTAGGTAAAAGGCTGGTGATCGAAAATGTCTCAACCTATTTGATGCCAAATGCTGAAATGAGTGAGGCCGATTTTGTATCTGAAGTGCTTCAGCAGGCGGACTGCGAGTTATTACTCGATGTGAATAACGTCTATGTAAACAGTATAAACCATAGCAGTGATGGGTATGCCTTTATTCGAGCAATGCCAAAAGAACGGATTCGTTATATACATATTGCTGGGCATGAACAAGTTGAACAAAATCTATTGATTGATACGCATGGTACTGAAGTATGCGATTCCGTCTGGCAATTATTACATTATACTTATCAAGTGTGTGGTGTAAAACCAACATTACTTGAGCGTGATTTTAATATTCCGTCATGGCAAGAGTTACAAGATGAAATGACGAGAATTAAAACAATTCAGCAGCAGGAGGGCAGTGATGAAAACAGCACAAATATCTTTCCAAGCTACGCAGCAGCAATTTTGTAATTGGATTCGCTTTCCTCAATCTGAGTTATCAAAAGCTCTTCCTGCGGAACGAATGCAGATTTATCGAGATTTACTTTTTAATAATGTTTGTTCTTTTATTGACTTGGTCTTTCCTATTACTCGTGCAATATTGCCTGCGATACAGTGGCAAAAGTTATTAACAGAGTTTTTTCAAAAAGCGCAATGTGAATCACCGTTTTATAATGATATTTCGCTACAATTTAGAGAGTATCTGACAGATTGTCAGCATCCCAGCTTACATGAATACCCCTGGTTAGCTGAGCTATTACAGTTTGAATGGCTTGAACTCTATCTAGATACATTTCAAATTGAAAAAAAACTCCTTACTCGGCAGAGTGAATGGCAGTTAAATACTCAAGTCTGGGTGCTCGTTTATCAATATCCAGTCTACCAATGGTCATCAAGCACGATCATTGCTGAAGTTGAGCCTATGCCTAGTGTTATATTGGTTTGGCGAAATGATCAAGATAATATCTGCGTAGAAAGCTTATCTGTTTTATTCGCTGCGGTGATTGAACAACTCAATCAACAAGAGTTAGTTGAACAAGATATTAGAAGTTTAATAAAAGCGACGTTTCCTGATTTTTCTAGCGTTCAGATTCAAACCCAGATCGATGAGTTAAAAGTACTATTAATTCGATTGAAATTGTTAGATCTACCCCATACAAATGATGAGGAAAATGGATGAGCGTAGAGCCTGAAAATGCGAATCAAGAAATATTACAACAACTACAAAATCCAGCCTTTGTAATAGAGTTACGACAACAAATGCTGAAGTTCGCAATTCTACAACTGTCATCATTACAGCAGGCTGAAGATGCTGTTCAAGAAGCATTAATGAGCGCATTTCAACATATTGATTCTTTTACTGGCCGAGCAGCTTTTAAAACGTGGGTTTTTGCGATTTTAAAAAACAAGATTTTTGATTTAATTCGGCAAAAATCTCGTTTAATGACGATGAGTGAATTGTTTAATGATGAGGACAGTGAACAAAGTATAGATGCATTATTTGATGCTTCTGGGCATTGGAATAAATATGAAGTACCTCAAGTATGGCCCAGTCCAGAAGAAATATTGGAGCAACAAGATTTTTGGATTATTTTTGATGCCTGTTTGAATCATTTACCAGCCAAATATGCACAAGTTTTCATGCTTAGAGAAATGATTGAACTAAGTTCAGATGAAATTTGTGAAAAGCTAGGACTGACTGTGACTAATTTAAATGTGCTCATGTATAGAAGTCGAACAAGATTGCGTGAATGTTTAGAAAATAAATGGTTATTGAAGGATGATTGCTCATGTTAACCTGTCGTCAAGCCACCCAGTTATTATCTGAAAGATTAGATCGAACACTTCAATTTCGAGAGCAGGGCAATTTACAAATTCATTTATTGCTTTGCCGTTCATGCCGCCGCTATGGAAAACAAGTTAAAACACTAAGTCAGCTCTCTAAAGCATTTAAAAATATTGATGATGGTAAGTAGGTAGCGAGACTCTTTTAATATAAAGTTGCTTGCGCTCAAGGTGCTGTGAATAAGGTAAACAAGCCGTTATTTCGAGCTTTCATAAATTTGATTTATTTTTTTATGATCAGCATCAGTTTAAAAATTTGTTTTATTCTTTGAATCTACAGCTAAGTTAATAATTTTATCATATCAAGTTGATTGTTTTTTGTTCATGATGTTTTGTTCGCAGCCTTATAGGGTATCTTATTAAAGTGAATATAAAAGGTCTAAAAACTGATGTTGCTAGCTCCATTCACTTGTCAGTACCATTAAAAAAAATTATTTACTTCACATAAATTTCATTTCGAATTGATTAAACTCTTTCATACAAAATCTGATGATTAGAAAATTAGGATCAGTCTATGTTGAATCGTGTTATGCAATGGATAGACAGTTGGTCCAAACCGGTTCAGGCACAGACCATTTCACCTGATAATAAAAAAATTCAATGGATGCGTATTATTCCTTTTATCCTTCTGCATCTTGCATGTCTGGCGGTTTTTTACGTAGGGATATCCTGGTTTGCCCTTGCTTTTATGTTGATGTTTTATCTGATTCGGATGTTTTCAATTACTGCATTTTTCCATCGATATTTATCCCACAAGACTTTTAAAACTTCTCGAGTCGTTCAATTTATTTTTGTATTGATTGGAACAATGAGTGCCCAGCGTGGGCCTTTGTGGTGGGCAGCGCATCACCGTTATCATCATCGATTTACGGATACAGCACAGGATCCACACTCGTCTACACATGGCTTTTGGTACAGTCATGTAGGGTGGTTTTTAAATGATTATAATTTTGCCACGCGTAAAGAAGTGATTAAAGATTGGCTCAAATATCCTGAACTAGTTTGGTTGGATCGTTTTAGTTTGATCATTGTGCTTCTGACTGCATTAGCAATTTATGCTTTAGGTGAATGGCTCGCGGTCGTGTATCCATCACTTGCAACAAATGGTTTACAGCTGTTGGTTTGGGGATTCGTCGTTTCAACCGTTTTATTAATTCACGCGACGTTATGTATTAACTCTCTGGCACATTTATATGGAAGTCGAGATTTTGAAACAGAAGATCAAAGTCGGAACAACTTATTTTTATCCATTATTACTTTGGGCGAGGGATGGCATAACAACCACCATTTTTATGCGGGGAGCGCACGCCAAGGTTTTTATTGGTGGCAAATTGATATTACCTACTATGTTTTAAAAATTATGTCTTGGGTCGGTTTGGTCTGGGAATTAAAGCCAATTCCTGCACGAGTGTATGAGGTCAGTAAAATTGCTCAATCAGCAAGTAAAGTAAACATATTTATTAAAACAAAGACCAAGAAAAGTTAAACTGGGGAATCTTCATGAAAATTGCGATTATTGGTTCAGGTGTTTCCGGATTGTATGCCGCATGGAAACTTTCAAAACATCATCAGGTAACTGTATTTGAGAAAAATAATTATTTTGGAGGACATACTGATACTCACGACTTGATGATTGATGAGCAAAAACTTGCTATCGATAGCGGTTTTATCGTATTCAATAATTACAATTATCCATTGTTTAGCCAAATGATCACCGAGTTAGGGGTAAAAGTACAAAACAGTGATATGAGTTTTTCAGTCAACAATCTGGTCACTGGGTTACAATATAATCCGTCGAAAAAAATTTCTTTGCTGAGTAGACCACAAAACTTTTTAAATTCTAATTTTAGAGCCATGCTCTCTGATCTTTTTAAATTTTATGCCGCAAATAAAGACGTCATTGTGGATGAGCATGATACGACATTGAGTATTGAAGACTATTTAAATCAAAACGCTTATTCCGGTGCTTTTCGCCGAGAGCATTTATATCCAATGTGCGGGGCATTATGGTCATGTCCAATTGATCAAGTGGGACAAATTCCTTATAAATTCGTTGTGAGCTTTTTTCAACATCATCGCATGTTACAGCTTAGAGATCGTCCACAATGGCAAACCGTCAAAGGTGGTTCTGCACGTTATGTTCAAGCCATCCAGCAGCAGTCAGCAAATATTGAGTTTAAAAAACTGGCGGTAATCGGTGTGTCTCGCTTAGCTGATCAAGTGATTGTGCAAACAGAATGTGATACACAGCAATTTGACTGGGTGGTTTTGGCTAGTCATGCCGATGATAGCCTAAAGTTATTAAATGATCCTACCGCACAAGAGCAAGAGGTGTTGTCTAATTTTACTTATCAAGATAACAAAATGGTGCTACATCGTGATTTGACTATTATGCCAAAGTGTAAATCTCAATGGGCGAGTTGGCATGTGCATGTTACTGCAGATCAAGCTAACTTTGATAGGCGAAGTTCGAAGTCCACGGTTCATTACGCGTTTACTTATTGGATGAACAAACTACAAAACTTATCCTGTCAAACACAAATATTTGCCACGTTAAATCCTAACTTTCAAATTGATCCAAAGCAAATTTTAGTCGAACGTGATTATCGCCATCCTGTATTTAATGCCCAAGCTATAGAAGCGCAACAACGCTGGTCAGATATTAATGGCCAAAATCGAACATCATTTTGCGGTGCTTATTGGGGCTGGGGTTTCCATGAGGATGGGGTACGCAGTGCTGCTCAAGTAGTAGAGCAATTAGAAAAACATATGGCTGATGTGATTTAGGAGTAGGCAATGTTGATGACTAAACTCGCTGTAGCCCCTGTAGTGATACGGCATCGACGCTATTTGCCTAAGTCACATAAATTTGAAGCTCAGTTGAATTATTTATGGTTTGATCCAGATCAAATCCTATCGATTACCCAGCAATCTTATTTATGGTCATCTAGCCGATGGAATCTGCTTAAACTTGATCCAAATGATTTTTTAATCGAAGAACACGGTTCAATTCGGCAAAAAATTCAAAAAATAATATTAAAACAAGCCAATAGTTTAGTGGCTTTAGATACGCAGATTCGAGTTTTAGCGTTACCACGGACTTTAGGTTTTCGTTTTAACTCAGTGGTATTTTATTTTATTTTTGATGCCAATGAAAAGCCGCTGTTTATTCTGAGTGAAATAACCAATACGCCTTGGGATGAACGTAAAGTATATGTGCATGATTGCCGTAACAACGTAGTACAACATTCGCAGTTTAGCAGTTATCAATTCAAGTTTAAAAAATCATTTCATGTCTCGCCTTTTATGCCAATGGACATGAATTACCTGTGGAATTTTAATTTTTCTACTCAGCAAAATGTCATTCATATGCAGCTTTTTCAACAGGATGTACTGCAATTTGACGCGACTATGCGATTTATATTAGTGCCCATCACAGTTTCTTCACAGCAGCATCGATATGCTATTTATAGTGTCTTTGAACCTTTCAAAATGATGGCAGGAATTTATCTGAATGCTTTTCGCTTATGGAAGAAAAAAGTACCATTTTATCGACATCCTAAAAAAGACAAAGGAAAAACAATGCCATGAAAGCACTTATTTCCACTGAACAAGACTCACTGCCTTTGGTTTTACAAAGTTTATTAAAGCTACGTCATGGTCAAATTATATTTCAAGGGGTGTGGAATGGTTTTGTCGGCGACAATATGGAGTTAATTGCGGTTGTTCAGGTCCATGATAAAAAACTGGTGGAATTGATTTTTAAGCATGGCGTATTAGGTGCCGCCGAAGGCTATATTCGAGGTTATTGGAGTACTGATCATTTGGTTGAGATGGTTCAAATTTTGGCACGTAATCGTGATCTTTTGGATACGCTAAATCAAAATATTATTGCTCAGGCGAGTCAATTTTTTTTAAAAGCTTGGTATAAAAAACGCAGGAACTCAATTGACGGCAGCCGTAAAAATATTGCAGATCATTATGACCTGAGCAATGATTTCTTTAAATTATTTCTAGATCCATCAATGATGTATTCCAGTGCTGTGTTTAAAGATGCTGAAATGACTTTGGAACAGGCTTCTGAGTATAAAAAAGAATTGATTTGTCAAAAATTACAACTAAAGCCGATGGATCATTTGGTCGAAATTGGGAGTGGTTGGGGCGGTTTTGCCCTTTATGCTGCACAAAACTATGGTTGTAAAGTGACTACGATTACTATTTCACAAGCGCAATATGATGAAGCAGTAGCCCGGATTCAAGCAGCAGGTTTAGCACATCGGGTAGAGGTGCAATTAAAAGATTATCGCTTACTGGAAGGTAAATTCGACAAACTTGTTTCCATTGAAATGATTGAAGCTGTAGGTGAGCAATATTTATCAACCTATTTTAAACAATGTCGCAATTTGTTGAAGCCGCAAGGGCTAGGACTGATTCAAGCGATTACCATTGAAGATGCGCGTTATAAAAAAGCCTTAAAAACTGTGGATTATATTAAACGTTATATTTTCCCTGGCAGCTTTATTCCGTGCATCAGTGTATTAACTCAAACTGCATCTGAACAAAAATTGCGTTTAAAACATTTAGAAGATATTGGGCAAAGTTATGCACAAACGCTACATCTTTGGCGGAAAAACTTTTTAGCTGCCCGTGAACAGGTTCTAGCGCTTGGATTTGATGAAAAATTTATTCGGATGTGGGATTTTTATTTGTGCTATTGCGAGGGTGGTTTTAAAGAAGGAGTGATTAGTGATGTGCATATGTTGTTTGAAGCCAACGTTTATTAACTTTTAAGCATCCAAATGCCAAGGAGTGAGCAAAATGTTACTCAAGTTGTTGTTACTTGATGTCGTGATTATGCTGATATGCTGGCTCATCGTTACCTATAACAGTCGTGCTGGTTTAGTCGATGTTGCATGGAGTTTCTGTATTACGCTGAATGTCATCATTGCAGCATTTTTGCTGAATACAGCACCCTTAGGTGTACGTATCTTTATTGGGCTTGCTAGTAGCATTTGGTTCTTACGTCTGACTTGGCATTTATTACGCCGTTACTTGCATGAAATAGAAGAAGACCGTCGTTATGCCAATATGCGTCGTGCAATGGGACAATTTAAACATTTAGGCTTTTTGTGCTTTTTTATGTTTCAAGCAGGACTGGCGCTTTTGTTTTCCTACCCGATGCTGTCCTTACTGAGTTTCCCCGCAATACAGTGGAATGAATGGACGAATTGGGCGCTGATCGTTGCGATAATAATTATGCTACTGGCTTTCATTGGTGAAAGCACTGCTGATCAACAGCTGTATCATTTTAAACAGAACCCAGATCATCGCGGTCAAACCATGGATCAAGGTTTATGGAAGTATTCACGGCATCCGAATTATTTTTTTGAATGGTTACATTGGTTTGCTTACCCCATTTTAGGTTTGGCCGCAGGGCTTTATCTGTTATGGATTTATCCATTACTGATGTGGGCATTTTTATATTACATCACAGGTATTCCGTTTAGCGAACAACAAGCATTACGTCATCGTGGTCAAAATTACCGAGATTATCAACAACGAACGTCAATGTTTATTCCGTGGCAACCTAAAGAGTAGATCACAACATGGATTTTATTATTCAGCAGTCTTTAAAACTGGTCGAAAGTGGATTGGTTCCAGATCAGGCGATACGTGCAGCGATACGGAGCTTAAGTAAAAAGCGCTTAATTCAAGAAGGTCGTTATGATCCTGAACAGGGCAGCAAGCGTTATATGGATGTCCTCCGTATGCTAAAGCGCAGTGAAATTGCGATTGAAACTGATAAAGCCAACCAACAGCATTATGAGCTTCCCACTGAGTTTTTTCAGGCAGTACTGGGTAAACGCTTAAAATATAGTGCGAGTTTATTTAGCGATGCTCAAACGAGTTTGGACGAAGCTGAAGAGTTAGCCTTAGCAGGTTATTGTGAACGGGCACAATTAAAAGATGGTCAACACATTTTAGAAGTTGGTTGTGGTTGGGGATCTTTAAGTTTATGGATGGCAGAGCATTATCCAAATGCAAAGATAACTGTTGTATCGAACTCTTCAACGCAACGTGCCTATATTCAACAACAAGCCAAACAACGACAGTTCAATCATTTGACGGTCATCACTTGCGATGTCAATGTGCTAGAACTTGAAGGTGGCTCATTTGATCGCGTGGTGTCGGTGGAAATGTTTGAGCATGTGCGTAATTATCAAAAGCTATTTGAAAAAATAAATACCTGGCTTAAACCTGATGGATTATTGTGGTGTCATATTTTTTGCCATCGATTTTTGCATTATCCATTTGAAATTAAAAATGAATATGATTGGATGTCGAAATACTTTTTTAGTGGTGGATTGATGCCGTCTGCGTCAACTTTCTTACATTTTCAAGATCACTTGCAGTTAGAACAGCATTGGCAGTGGTCAGGTATGCAGTATGAAAGAACGGCCAATGCCTGGCTTGAAAATATGGATCGGAACCAACAACGTTTAAAACCATTATTTGAAAAGACCTATGGCAAAGATGCAGCAGCTTGGTGGCAACGTTGGCGAATCTTCTTTATGGCTTGTGCTGAACTGTTTGGTTTTGAACAAGGCCAAGAATGGGTCATTGGTCACTTTTTGTTTCATAAGAAAGCCGTATAATCTAAATTGAATCTGTTGTTCAGTGGGTCATACAAGGGATATATTTATGCTGAGGCTTTTTAAGAGCAACCGTGCTCATCCCTTGGGTGAAGTCTTTAATCGTTATTACTGGTTGCAAATTGGATTGATCGCTTTGTCGATTGTGATTGGTATTGCATGTAGTGCATGGGTGATTAAAGGCACATTATTGAAAACTGCGCTTGAACAGGAAATGGAGCATTATTGGATGCGTATAGAGCATAATCCAAATTCAGATTTGCCTGACACCAAAAATTTATATGGATATCGCTGGAATAATGTGACCCCCACTAGCTTTCAAAACATACATTTAAAACCAGGAGTTGGCCGTCATTTTGTGGATGGTAAAGAACGTATGACCGTCTATGGAGAGCGTAATGGACAGCATGTTCTTTTGGTTTTTGGTGAAAGTAATGTCAATAAACTGATATGGTTGTTTGGTTTAGCACCGTTAATGCTGAGTTTGTTTGTACTTTATAGTGTGTTGTGGTGGTGGAATCGGCGTGCGCGCCGTTATTTTTCTCCGATCACTCGACTTGCCAATGCTTTAGAAAACATCGATTGGGAACATCAGAACAAAGAAGCATCACCTTTTAAGGACATCAGTACTGATGCAAATATGGAAGCAGAATATTTAAAACAAGCATTAGAGAAATATCATCAGGTTTTGAATGAATTTATTAATCGTGAACGTGAGTTTAGCAGTGATGTCAGTCATGAACTACGGACACCTTTAACAGTTCTAAAAGGTAATGTTCAAATTTGCCAAGCCCGTTATGGTGATAACAAAGCCTTTATTCGTCTGGGTAACACCATTGAAGACATGCAGTTACTGGTTGATACCTTATTGGCAATTGCGCGTAATACCACCAATACGCTCACTCCAGAATATAGATCAATCTTCAATATATTACATGAATTACAAGTTGATTTAGAAAGTGTGGGTCAGGTCAAAGGAATACAGATTAATCTTCAACAAGATCCGAATGAACAGACACGGCTACTGTATCCATCTATGACAAAAATGGTTTTTGGTAATATTTTACGTAATGCCTTAAATTATTCTCAAGGTTCAGAAATTGATATTATTGTGCAAAAAAATAAGGTCCTGATTGCCGATAATGGTATAGGCATCAATTTACCCAATAACGTTAAAGTACGCGAGTTATCTTGCCCTCAATTAAAGTTACAAACCAAAGGGCATGGTATTGGACTACAATTAGTACAGAAATTGTCTAAGCAATTGGGTTGGCGTGTGGAGTTGTTTGATCGTCAATATTATTTAACTATTCACAATGATATTACTTTAATGCCTTCTACGGGATTAGTCGTGGTGGTTTATCTTAACTAAGTGAGTCTAGTTCAAGCGAAATTTTTAAGCCAACACCTGACACTGTATGAATCAATTTCTGATTAAAAGGCTTATCAACCATTTTACGTAAATTATAAATATGGCTGCGCAGTGCATCACTTTCAGGCTCTGTATCACCCCATAATTCTATTACAATTTCTTGTTTAGTAATGACTTTAGGTGAGTTTCTCATCAATAACTTCAAGAGCTTAAATTGAATTGGTGGAAGTTCAATATTTTGACCAGCACGGCTAATAGTTTGTCGTGCACTATCTAAAATTAGGTCGTGAATTTGTAATTGGCTATTAGAAACTTCACCCATTGATCTTTTAATCAAAGCCCGAACTCGCATAACCAATTCGTTAAAGTCGAATGGTTTGACCAAATAATCATCGGTACCTGAAGTAAAACCTTTCATTTTGTCATCTAAGGTATCACGTGCTGTGAGCATTAGTACAGGGATGTCTAAGCCTTGTTCTTTCCTTAACCAATGACAGAGATCGTAACCTGAGCCATCAGGTAAATTAATATCCAATAACAGAATGTGATAAGGATTGTGTTTTAATAAATTTCGAGCTGTGTCTAAATTACGGGCATGATCTATTACAAAACCATGTGTCTCTAAAAACTCACAGAGGGTAGATGCTAATTCGTAATGGTCTTCGACCATAAGGATAAAATGCTTTGTCATTACAATAACTTTATGTCGTTAATTTAAGAGCTGTTGTTTCAATTTAGCATTAAAAGGCTGTGAACCTAACCAAATTTTAAAATATTGATTGGCATGATCATTTTGGATATGACCTAATGTTTTCTGATTCAGTAAAAGTGTCAATGTGTGGGACGAATGGACGTAGCTTAAAGTGTATAAATCGCCATTTTTAACTGGTTTATAAAGCTGTGTAATTTGGTTCAGGGGAGATGTCTCTTTAAAATCAGGAATATTTTTCTTTAAAAAATGTGTGGCTGCACGTTTAAATGCCCATTCTGGGATATCTTGAGTATAAGAAAAATTCATTTGAATACTTTGCATATCCCAGGCTTTTTTACAAGACTCTGCAAAGTAGCTTACTTGACCGACTTGTTTTTTCCCGATTAAAAGGGCAGCTGTTGCACATTGTTGTACAGATGCAGCATGAATTGTTGACGTGCTGACGGATAAACCAGTCATACACGCAACACTTAAGATGATTTTTTGAATGCTAATAACCATGAATAAGCACCTCCTACATAAGGCAATTGACGATATAGGCCATTTGCAGGATCCCAAAAGTCTTGTTGAAAAATAATTTGATTATCTTTATTTACTTTAATTTCACTAATACCATATGACGCCATTTTTCTTTGCACACCAAAAATTTTGAACTCATAAGCCATATACCAATGTATATATGCAGAGTCTTGCTGATGGGTAGTATTTAATAATTTTACTTTGACATTGCTAACACGCTTATTCATACCTTTGAAATGTTCTAGTAAATTTTGTCGTGATGAGAACTGGGAAAGTGTGTCATTGATAAAAAGGTGCTCTGCATATAGAGAACTGGCTTTATTTATGAATTCTGGTGTACCTAAAGTATTGAAGGTAGATATGAAATGAGTGCCAATCTCTAATGCTTGGGTTTCTGTCAATGTCATACCCGTAATATTATTTCTGGCGGAACTATAATCTGAGGAATAACTTGGAATGCTTTTACATCCTGATAAACACATCAGTGCCAACATAGAGGCAAAGATTTTTTTTGGGTTTTTCATGATCATTATCCATTTTGAATTTTATTTAATACTGTAGATAAATCAGTGTGAACGAGATGTGAAGTTGGATAAAAAATTATCATTTTTGCCACATTAAAGTAGTCAGAGACATGTCTGAAAGCATTCCAGCACCACGAATATTTGTTATAGAACACCGCTTCCGCAAAATATTTAAAAGACCCTTAAATTGTTAAGGGTCTTTTTTTTGCTTTGATTTTATTTCACGTCTCCTATATAAACTTTGGATTGAAATAGAACAGATTAGATGATCATCATGTTGAATCTCTTTTCACAGGCGAGGGCAACAACCCAAAAATTTACATTCATTTATAATTATTCCATTTAAATTCAGCATTGATAAAATAAGTACGTTCCAGACCATTTAAACCACTATACGCAGCTCTATAGGTAGTATTGCCGAGGTTACGGATCCCTGCACTTAAATTGACATATTTATGATTAAAACCCGCATACAGGCTACCGATGGTATAGGAATCAAAGCCGCCTTTTTGTATGACTTGAGGTTCATTCAATACGGTCTGAATTTTGCCTTTGACCCATGGCTGTAATGGCAATTGGCTAAAGGTATATTTATAATGGCTGTTAATATCAATTGGATGTGCCGCAGCTTGCACAAAAACATCTTCAGAATCAATTTTATTAAAACTACCTGAAATACCAAAATCATGCACTTCATCCATATAATTGGCACTGAATTCCATACCCCAATTATTGACTTGGTCGGCATTATAATATCGGGTGGTGTCTTGGAAAAAGTCAGATTCACGATCATTAAAATCGCCTGTCGCTATATTGCATTTACCGATACGAATACAACTTTCCAAACCAGCCCGATCAATAACTCTACGATTGGTTTTCGTCCAAATATATTGGTCAAAGTCGCTATAAAACACACTGGTATTTAAGGCCCAATGATCATTGAGGTATTTCCAAGCCACTTCAGCATGGTAGCCTTCTTCAGGTTGTAAAGCTAAACCTCCACCCAAAAAGCCACCAAACGTATAGCGTTCATACAAATCAGGTGCGCGGAAAGTACGGCTGATGTTGGCAGAAATATTTTGAGTATCGGTGAGGTGATATTGTGCTCCAAGCGCCCATGTTGGCTCGAATATGGTTTTTTCAGGGGTAATTCCTGAAATACCGATGAGTTGCGAGGCAAGTTCAGCATTTGCGCCTGGCAGTAATTTTTGTCGGGTTGCCCAATAATTGGCGCGTACTCCTGCAAAACCTGTCCATGTGCCGAAGTCATATTCTAAATTGGTAAAACCTGCATAATAATCTTGTTCAGAATACACCGCAGTGACGGCTTTATCTAAAACAGCTTCCAGACCAAAACTGGCTTGTAATTGATGCCAGTTTAAAAATAGATTGGCGTTAAAATTATCACTGTCTAAGGTTTCGGTATAACCGCCTTCTTGTTGGCGTTCTAATAAGGACTGTTTGTTATATTTAAATGAGAAGTTATTAAAAATACCCAGATTGTCTTTACGATAAGTGATGGATTTTGATTCACGCTCTTTGCGTGCCAACAGCATCACCATTGCATCTTGCATGGTATTCCCATGCGCTGATGCAATATCTTTGCCGATCCATTGGTCATAATCGAGATCAATTTGGCTATCTGTAGCAAATTTTCCTGATAATTTGGCACTCAGTGATTCGGCGTCATAACCCAAATCTTTGACGGTTACTGTGCTATTCACTGCATTTAATGCATTGGTTTTACTAATCGCATATTTTTTATCAGCATCACCACGGACCCGATAGTCATTGGACGATTCTTTGGTATAAGTGACCTTTGCACCAAAATTATCCATGCCTGCGTTTAGACTGGTGGTCGAACTGGTTTTGTCATAACCCTCATCATAAGCGAATTTTTGACTGCCCCCTATGCCTTGACTCATTTGTACAGGTTTGGTCTTGACGATAATGACACCCCCTGATGCACCCGGGTCGTAAATCACCGCAGGACTACCTTTTACCACTTCAATCATTTCAACGTTGTTAATATCCACCTGATTGATTTCACCAGAACCTGAATGGTCTAAACCTTGATTGGCGATTTTGATGCCATCAACAACACTGACCACGCGTTGCCCAGTCAGACCACGAATTTTTACATTTTTACCGAAAGCCCCAGTTTCGGTAATGGAAACACCCGGAATATCCCGAATCGCTTCTTTGACATCGGCTAAGCCTTCCTGCTGAATTTTTTCCTGACTGATGATCTGTTTGGAATAGGGTTTGTTAAACATTTCTTGTTGATTTTGTCGCTCTGCCTTGAGGACTTTTTCTGCTGTGACTTCAATGACAGGCAGTTTAGTGGGTTGTTCATCAATTATGTCGGTATCTTTATTATTTTCTGCTGCATAGAGATGATAGAAAGGAGAGTATCCACCAGCAATACACATGGTCAATAATAGATATCGTGGGAGAAAGGGAGGTGTGTTCATGACAGAAATCCAGTCAAAATAAACGCAGGATTGCTGCCCCATCTTAAGAATGGAAACAGCAACCCGATTGAATGAGTATGTATGGCCTAGTCAGTGATCCAAGAACCATTAATATGATTAACTTTTTTCAATGATTTTTCTTTTTCTGAGAAGCCACTAGTCAGTATAGGAACACCAGCATGACTACCTGTCATATGCAAGCCAAATAGACCACCAATCCCAGCCAAAGTGTTATTACCTGAAGCGTCGGCTGTGACATTGGTAATTCCACCCTCTAGATCCTTGATGTTACCCATGAGTTTGCCCGTGGTGGCATTGACAATGCTACCGACTGTGTCAGCTGTATCCGTTGCCTGATTGGCGCGTTTATTCCATAACAATACATTGCCTTCATAAACACCATTGGCACGGAATGCAGTGCGTTCAAAGTACATGCGGCCAAACGTTGGGGTGACGCTGGTTTTGCTGGCTGTTGGCGCATTGAGTGGTAATTTATAAACGTTATAAACACGGGTTTCTGTGGCAGTTGGATTGGTCTCATTGACATAGACATAATCACCTACGGCCACCGCAGGTACCCGCATTGAAGTAAAGTATGGAATATCCTGATCAATGACAGCATTATCCAATGCTGTTTTTGTGGTTGTGGTTGCTGTATTTAACCAGCCTTGTTGATAGTTAAGGTTCATCTTGTCTTTAGATGGCTTGGCCGCTTCGACAAATAAATAGCCATTTTTGACCGCAGTTAGGTTCAGATTATATGACAAAGCCACATTGCCTGAATTATTGGCTAAATCCGTACCAGTGCCATTATCATAAATTTTGCTTGCGCTGGTGCCTGTTAATTTAAGAATCTCGGCATTTTTATAGACATAGGCTTCACGAAATACTTGATGGGTGAACACGGCATTTTGTGTATCAAGGTTATAATTAATCAATAAATAACCAGTATTACCTTCTGCCAAATTATCGACTACATTTGGCATGTTAAAGAAATTACTAAAGATACCTGCGCCACCATGTCCGCCACCAAATTTAATTTAATGATGTTCAGGATTATAATTGGCAGGATATTCGGCACCTGTTACATTCACTATACTTTTTGCAGCCTTATCATAAGCATAAAGTGTTTTTACACCTTCTTTTGCCAAATAAATATGGGTATCGTTTTGTGCTAAGAAGTAGTATTGACCTGTCCCGCCACTAATATCAGTACAGGTGATTAAATCAACGGTACAGCTTTGTAAACGCGCAGCTTCATTACTTGCGGTTGGGTAGCTTCCTTTAACATAGGCAGCACTATAATTGACCAATACCGAATCAGTTTTACCTGTCGTGTTATTGACAACCGGCTTAATGGTACGACCTTGTGTTACTTTGCCATCTGATAAACGTACAGTGATATAGGCATTTTTAATATTGTCAGACAGTTCGCCTCTAAAAATATCAGGTAGTTTGGCAAAAGTACGCAATTGCACATAAGAATTATCAATATCTGTTTCATTGAGATACATGGTTTGTGTATCGCCAATCACTTTCATTTCTGCGGTTTTTAATGCTGCTGGTAATGCTGCACTACTAAAAATGGTGGCTTGACTGTTTGGATTACTTGCATCAAATCGTTTTAGAATATTGTCGGTATAGAATGTATATTCAGTTGCTGTTGTTGCACCAGCTGGTGTGTAATTACGCGTTTCTTTAGATGCATTTGGGTCAAGGAAAATCGCATATTCTCGTTTTTTATAAACCGTCTTATCGCCATCTTTTGCAGCACTCATTACAAAGACACGATTGCCTAAAATCACATTGCTGATACTGCTGTAATACTCCTGTTTGCCGTTGTTAGGGTCATAACGAACAATTTGAGAATTACCTGTTTCAGGGTTGGCGACTTTGTAGAATTGATAATCAAACACCGACTCAACTTGGGTATTAATCGTAATGCTCAGATCTGTGCTCAGTGAACCATCACTGACACTCACCACAAGTGTATCTGCGCCAACCACATTGCCTGCAATATAAGTAATCACACCTGTTTTACTGTCAATGCTGGCAGTGCCTAATTTTGGCGCAGTTTTGATGCTATAGGTGAGCGCGTTGTTCTCAGCATCTTTCGCCGTTACGCTAATTTTTTTACTGTCTAGGGTTTGTATGGTCAATGGGCTGATTGCATCAATTGTGGGCGCAGTATTGCTCGGTTTGCTGTCTCCACCACCACTACTACCACCGCCACCACAACCAGCAAGAATGGTACAGATTGAACTCGCAATCAGGGTTTTATGACCTATTTTCATTTTAGATAACAACATTGCTTTATCCTTTGCTTGATAAAAAAAACTGGACAATCATCGTGGCTAGAAAGGGCAATGCTTTGTTGGTTATATGATAATGATAATTATTTACATTAAAAATACTAATCTAATACAAAAACTGAGTCAACATAATATTTCTGTTTAGCATGTTGATATTTATTGTGAATTAATGAAATGTCTTTTAATTTGATTAGGGTAGTGTCTGTTTTTTTAGCGCGGAAAATTTTTATTGCTGTCACACAAGTACTTTAAGATGAAGCGATATTTTGCAAGCCTTCACTCACAAAATATGTCCAATCTAACTAATTTAAATTATTGTATAGTCACCAATTTTTTGACGACTTCTTCGCCTACTTCACGTGGTGATTGAGGATTTTGACCTGTAATAATACGGTCATCGACAATGACATAAGAGGTAAATGGAAAAAATCCTTGAGAATATTTTGCACCTTTTGATTTCAACTGATTTTCAAGGAAAAAGGGCACTTGTTTTTTCATCCCTGAAAGCGATTCTTCACGATTTGAAAATCCTGTCACTTTACGGTTTGCAATGAGCGCTTTGCCTTGTTCATCTTTTAGGGAAAGTATACCTGCCACACCATGACATACCGCGGATACCACACCACCTTGACGATAAATTTGTTCAGCTAGTGCGGTTAATTCAGGATTATTTGGAAAGTCCCACATCACACCATGACCGCCAGTAAAATAAATTGCTTTATAGTCAGATGCTTTTACCTCATTTGGCTGTAAGGTGTTATTTAATCGCGACATAAATGCAGGATCGGCTAAATAAGCGCGTGCTTGTTTATCCATATAGATCCATTTTTGACTACGCTCATCCAGTGGCACTGCACCCCCTTTAGGGCTAATAAAATCCATTTGGTAACCCGCTTTATGCGCAACGTCATAGAAATGTGTGAGCTCAGTCACCCATAGCCCTGTAGTATCTTCACGTGAAGGATATTTGTCATGATTGGTCATCACAACCAATATTTTTCCTTTAGATCCTGACGAAGATGGGTTCGAAATTGATTTTGAACTGCTGTTATCATTCGCAGATGCAAAAGGCACTGAAAATAATGCTGCTAAAA
The DNA here is from genome assembly GCF_022828975.1 of Acinetobacter sp. NyZ410. Taxonomy (NCBI): domain Bacteria; kingdom Pseudomonadati; phylum Pseudomonadota; class Gammaproteobacteria; order Moraxellales; family Moraxellaceae; genus Acinetobacter; species Acinetobacter sp. NyZ410. Next base: position 1,287,362 of record NZ_CP094620.1, read on the forward strand.
CAACCAATAACTGTTGAATTATACGATGCTTAATAACCCAAGTATTTGTCATCATGATTTCCTGTGAGTTGTTTCATGGTGAGTATAAGCTTGAAGTAAGCTTTAAGGTCAAGCCTGTTTTTTAATCTTTTATCTATTTTTAGATTAATGGCATTTTACCCATAAAGTGCTGTCTCTTTGCGTTATTTAGCATTTGCTTTAATTTGATCTTTTGCAAGTGCAATCAAATATATTCATCATTTTAAATTTGAGCTGCGGTTTTTTGTGCATGAATTTAATCACAATTCAAATTGAATTAAAAAATAAATAAGCCCTATTGACCTTAAAGTCCACTTTAAACATAGCATGAACTCAATGCTGAATTAGAGTGAAAACTATGTTGAAATTTTTTAATTTAAATCGAACAACGCAAACGCTTTTTATGAGTTTTGCATTCGTACATTCTGCTTTTGCAGCAAATGATCTTACACCAAACAATCAGCTCAGTTACATCCCACATTTACAAGAGAATACAGCGATGCAAAACATAAATACTGTAACGACTAATCGAGTTAATGCAAAGCAACCAACCACTCAGTATCCAAATGCAAAAGCGTTTGTAGAGGTTGAATTTGGACCGCATAAGGTACAGGTTCCTAAAGGTGGTTTTTATGACCGATTTCATATGCAACCAAATTTAGATGAGGTTGCAAAAGAATCTGGTGTTGGCAATATTGATTTCTTTAGAAAGATTCCTAAGCAACTGGTTGAAACACGTATAGGTCAAGTGTGGTCGCCAAACTATTATTATAAAACCAGCAATGTTCAACTGTTGATGCTTGCACCATTAGATAAGTTAAAAGCAAAGTTGCCTGCTAAAGTTGAACCCCTAAGCCCAATACCTGGCTATGGATTGGTCTCACTTACTTTTTTTGCCTATGATGTCTGTGATAATGATCCTTATGATGAAGTATCTGTTGCTGTTGTGGTTCGCCGTCCTCATGCAAAAGGCGCCAATATTTTAGAGTTAATCAAATCTGCACGTACACGCGATTATTATGGTTATGTCCTTGCACTACCTGTCGATACTGAAATTGCACGTGTACGTGGTGTTTATGGTTATGATTTACCCAAGTGGCTCACTGCAATTGATTTAAAAATAGCTGATCAGGTCCAAGCGCACTTGTATGATACTCAAGGCAATCTCGACATCAGCCTATCTGCGCCAACACCAAAACTTAAAACTGTAAAAAATCAATCACAGCAAGAAAAGAAAACCATGCTGAATCAGGTTGATGGTATTTGGTATCGTTCATATGTTCAGGCAAATAACCAAAAATTTGCTCAAAAGTTATTTCCAAAACATGTTGAGTTAAATCGTTATGGTGGCCCAGTCAGTCAATTATTGGATCAACTCGGTGCTAAAAAAATCTTACGAATGGATGTGATCAAAGATGCTCAGTTGGCACTACATATGCCAACACCGATTGCTGAATGGAATTAATAAATAAAAATAAAGCGTGATGATTTTACATCACGTTTTTTCTCATAGCGAAAATATCAATTTCCTGTCCTTTTTCGTTAAATTTATGATCTTTATTCAGTTTGTCGTTGTCTTTAATTGAGTTAAAAGCACAATCAAAATCCCTATAAATTAATCATGATGAAAAAATAATACTTCCTTAATAGAGGATCGTTAATCCTGAAGAATTTTAATTTCATCTGTGGAGTTTATGCCATTGTCGATGATAGGCCTTTATGGATGATATGTAGCTTGGGTTTGTGCAATAAAAGCGAGTTAGACAAGGGCGGGGTTAAGATGAAAATAATGATTGAATTTAGCCATTAAATTACTGATAATAATTATCATTCGCTTAAATAAACTTTTTCCATGTCTGCGTCGCTTCCCAATCATGATATTGCTCAACTTTATCAAGAACATCATTCTTGGGTATATACATGGCTATATAAAAAGTTAGGCAATAGCTCTGATGCAGCTGATTTGGCACAAGATACTTTCTTAAGAGTGATGGCACGACGACAGCAAATTGAATTATTGCAACCACGTGCTTATTTGACCACAGTAGCCAAAGGCTTGATGATCAATTGGATTCAACGTAAGCATATTGAGCGGGCATATTTAGACGTGCTGGCGCTACAACCTGAACTCGAAGAAATCTCTCCAGAACAGCACTGCTTGATTATCGAAAGTTTGCTTGAAGTGACACAATTGCTAGAGCAACTGCCTGCGGTGGTACGCGATACTTTTCTCTATGCGCAGCTTGAAGGGCTGAAATACGATGAGATTGCAGTCAAATTGGATATTTCTCTAAGTTCAGTCAAACGCTATATGAAAAAAGCGTATGTACATTGTCTGTCTGCGATGTTGGACGACTAAGCCAATGTCAAAGCAGAATGAATCTGAACAACAACACAATCAAAAATTAGATCAAAAACAAGATCAAAAACAAGATCAACAACAGACGCAACAAATTTTAAATGAAGCGGCTGATTGGTGTATGCGTTTAAACCAAGGGGAGTTGAGTCCGCAAGAATTACAGCAATTACAGATCTGGCAGCAACAAAGTTCAGTGCATGCCAAAGTTTGGCAAAAAATGCAGCAACTGCATCATACTTTTGATCAACTGCCAACAGAAGTAGCACGACCTATTTTAAAGCAAAGCATATCATCTTCATGGAGAAAACGCCGTCATTACATGTGGGTTTTGGCTGGTCTATCGTTACTGTATTTAGGCTATAGCTTAAATCAGCAGCAACAATGGACGGCAGACTATCGTACAAAAGTAGGTGAAATTGAAAAAATTAAACTCCCCGATGGTGGTGAACTGTATTTAGACAGCGCATCGGCAATTGATCTGGACTATAGCGCTAAGCAACGTAATGTTGTGCTAAGAAAAGGTCAGATCTGGATTAAAACTGCGAAAGATCAACAGCAACGCCCATTCTTTGTGCAAACCCAACATGGGCAAATGCAGGCTTTGGGTACTGAATTTTCAGTAGAGCTTGATTCAAAGCAGTCTTGGGTATTTGTTGAGCAAGGTGCGGTGAAATTACAACCACAACGTCATCCAACTCAGGCAGTGATTGTTGCGGCGGGTCAGCAAAGTCATTTGAATCGCGAGCAGGCGGCTGAGATTGCAAGTGCTGATCTTACACGCAACAGTTGGACGCAGGGCTGGATGATTGTGAATGATCTGCCGTTGTCTGAATTCGTACAGCGTATAGGAAAATATCAAAAAGGTTATATTGTTTTAGATGATGATATTGCTCAGATTAAAATATCCGGGACTTATCCAATCAATGATTTACCAACGCTATATAGCATGTTGGCTGTCACCTATAAGTTAGACATCAATCGCTATGCACAGGGCTATTGGGTCAGTATTGGTGAAAAAAAATAATTTAAGGCTGACACTTTTTTAAAACTCAACTGGCAAGGCTAATAAGAGAACTCATTGGTATTCAATAGGGTGGTTATGGTGTCTCTAGCATTGCAACACGCAAAAAATTTGAAAAAACCGAAGCCATATAAAATAAGCCGCGAGAAAAAAATGCGTTATTCGGTCATGCATTTATTGGTACTGAGCAGCATGTTGGGTGTCAGTGCATTTAGCCAGGCTGAAACAGCATCAACTCAAAAGCATTATCAAGTGGCTTCAGGGGATTTGGGACAGGCGCTTTCTAATTTTGCTCTACAGTCTAATATTGCATTGTCTTTTGATCCGAAACTGACGCAGGGGTATAAAACCAACGGTTTAAGTGGCAGTTTTGATATTGCTCAGGGTTTTCAACAGTTATTAAAAGACACAGATCTACAGCTTGTTCAACAAAGTCCACGGGTGTGGCGAATTGAACGACGTCAGATGTCGAAAACCACAACAGTTGCAAACACGGCAACGGATTCAGCCGTGGCAACAAATTCTCACACTGACAATCCAGCAGCGAAACTTGAGACCATTGTCGTGACTGCCAATCAGTTGGGGGAAATTACTGAAAATAGTGGTTCTTATACGCCAGGTAAAATTGCCACCGCCACGCGTTTAGTGCTTACACCGAAAGAAACACCACAAACCATTAGTGTGATTACGCGACAGTTGATGGATGATTTTCAGTTAAATAATATTGATCAAGTCATGTCACATACCCCCGGGATTACCGTATCAGCTTACGACAGTGAACGGACCAGTTATTACTCACGCGGTTTTGCCATTAATAATTTCCAATATGATGGCATTCCTTCTACGACTCGAAATGTCGGTTATGCTGCGGGTAATACGCTCAGTGACTCTGCTATTTATGACCGTGTCGAAGTACTCAAAGGGGCAACGGGCTTACTTACAGGGGTGGGATCTTTAGGGGCAACCATCAACTTAGTACGTAAAAAACCAACCGCAGAGGCTCAAGCATCGCTGAGTTTAAGCGCAGGTTCTTGGAATAATTATCGTGCTATGGCAGATGTCAGTGGTTCACTTAATGATGAGCAAACTATTCGTGGACGTTTTGTGGCTGCGGGTCAAGACAAAGAATCTTTTATGGATCGTTATGAACGTAAAAGTGCTGTATTTTATGGCATTGTCGAAGCAGATTTAGGCGATAAAACTTTAGTTACACTGGGGGCTGATTACCAGAACAATGACCCTAAAGCATCGACATGGTCAGGCTCTTTTCCTTTATTTAATGGTGAAGGGGAACGTAATCCTGATCCAGATCGCTCCTTTAATAATGGTGCCAATTGGAGTGAATGGAAACAATATACCCGTACCATTTTTGCCAATGTACATCATAAATTTAATGACGATTGGGCACTGACTCTGCAATATGACCATAAAATTAATGGCTATGATGCAACACTAGGCACCATCCAAGGCTATTATCCTAAATTAGATGGTTCTGCTAATCTTTGGCCTTCTCAATATATCGGTCGTACTGTCAGTGATTCATTGGAGTTGTATAGCACAGGTAAGTTTGCGCTGCTTGGTCGGCAACATGATTTGGTCTTAGGCGCAAGTGGAGCTTATTCACGTTGGAAGGGGAAAGATTGGTATGGTGGCATGCAGGGTTATGATTCACATATTCCCGATTTTAGCCAATGGGATGGCAATATTGCACAGCCAAATTGGGGTGAACCAAATGCCTATACCCATGACCGTACTTCGCAATATGGTGCCTACGCCAGCACACGTTTAAATCTGGCAGATGATTTAAAGGTGCTCTTAGGCACCCGTATGATCAATTATAAAATGAAAGGCTTACAAGGTGTGGTTGAGGAAAAGAATCGCTTCATTCCCTATGTTGGGGTCGTCTATGACATTACTGATCGAGTCAGTGCTTATGCCAGTCTCAGTGATATCTTTATGCCTTATGATATCTGGTATAAGTCGTCAGCCAATAAAATTCTAGATCCAGACGAAGGTAAAAACTACGAAGGCGGCTTTAAGTTTCAATCCGATGATGCCAAGTTAAATGCCAGTATCGCTTATTTTGAAATCCATGAATCCAATCGTGCTATTGAGGACATTGTTTATAATGGTGCGCCAAGTAATCCCGCTGTTGATTTTGCATGGATTGGTGCGAAAGCCAAAACTAAGGGGGTAGAAATTGAAGCTTCTGGTGAGGTTTTCCCCAATGTCCAAGTGCAAAGTGGTTATACCTATAAGCAAATTAAGGACCATGATGGTGAGAAGATTTCAACATGGGAACCAGAACATCAATTTAATATCTCTACCCAGTATAAATTTGATCAGCAACTCGAAGGTTTAAGCGTGGGCGGGAATGTTCGTTGGCAGAACCACGGATGGCAAACGGTGTATAACAATGTCAAAAAACGTAGTGAAGTGATTGATCAGAAAGCCTTTGTATTGGTCGATCTAATGGCCAACTACCAGTTTAATGAACATTTAAGCACTGCGATTAATTTAAATAATATTTTTGATCAACACTACTTTACCAACATCGGCTTCTATAACTCTGGGGTCTATGGTGAGCCACGTAATTTTATGCTCAGTGTGAAATATAAGTATTAAGTCGTAAATGAAGGTGGGGAGGAAACTGCTCATCTGAAACCAATACTCAACTAGGCGACTACTCCTCCTTTTTTTGAAAAGGGGGGATGAGTATAATGTTGCCTAGTTTAAACAAAATGCTTACGAGTCTGGTTATTACGATGCTGCATTGAATGGCTTATCCAACACAATCATGCTGAATAAGCCCATTTAAAATCATTAATCAATATCAGGATGCTGCTTGGCGAGATGATCACGCTTTTCTTGCAACTCTTCAATTTTTTGATCAATTTTTTCGATTTTTTGCTCAATATTTCCATGATATTGTTCGAGAAGTTCTTCAGCTTCTTCAGTATCAACAGCCATCGGTTTTGCACCTTTGAGTGGTAAGTTGGCTGTTTCTTTAAGATAAATTGCAGTAATCACCCCAAAGCAACCACAAATCACCAAATAATAGGCAGGCACCATAATATTTTGAGTGGTTTCAACTAATGTCGCTGTGATGGTCGGGGTTAAACCTGCAATCACCACAGAAATATTAAACGCGATTGCAAGTGCACTATAACGAATTTCAGTTGGAAACAATGCAGGGAGGGTTGAAGCCATTATTCCAATCAACATATTCAGTGAAAGTGCCAACATCAACAGACCCAAGAAAATTAAGTAAACATTGTTTGTGGCAAGCAATATAAAGGCAGGGTATGACAAGACAATCAGCGCAATGCTGCCTGCAAAGACAAATGGGCGACGACCAATTTTGTCACTAAGCATGCCTACAAACGGCTGTACAAAGAGCATTCCGACCATTACGGCAATAATAATTAGAACGCCGTGATTTTCTGAATAGCCTAAGTTATGTGAAAAATAACTTGGTAAATAGGTGAGTAGCATGTAGTAGGTGACATTAGTACATAGTACGAGTCCAACACAGACCAGTAGACTGCGTTTATGTTCACGGAAAATTTGTTTAAAACCGACTTTTTGCGGTTTTTTCGATTGAGACTGTTCTTCGGCATGTGCCTGAAAGGTTGGTGTCTCATCTAAAGAGTGACGTAAATATAAGCCAATCAGTCCCAGCGGTAGCGCTAAATAAAAAGGAATACGCCAGCCCCAATCAACAAAGGCAGCTTCGCCCATGGAAAAGCTGATCATTGAAACGACGCCCGCTCCAACAACAAAACCTAAAATCGAACCAAAATCTAGCCAGCTTCCCATGAAACCGCGCTTTCGATCTGGAGAATATTCCGCTACAAATATTGCTGCTCCAGCATATTCACCTCCGACCGAAAAGCCTTGAGCAATTTTTACAATGAGTAGCAAAATAGGGGCCCAAATCCCTATACTTTCATAAGATGGAATCAAACCAATACCAAAGGTACTGACCGACATGATAATAATGGTGATTGCCAGAATTTTTTGACGACCGTATTTATCGCCTAAATGCCCGAAAAATAATCCACCTAAAGGTCGAAATATAAAGGGTATAGAAAAGGTGGCAAGGGCCGCAATCATTTGTATACTGGGTGATGAATTGGGGAAAAAGACTTTACCCAATACATAAGCGACATAGCCATACACACCAAAATCAAACCATTCGATGGCATTCCCTAAAGCTGCGGCTTTAATGGCTTTTTTAGTCTTATCATAATCAATAATTTCGACATCATCGATTTCAAGTGGTTTGATTTTTCTTTTATACATAAATGGCTTAATCCTAATGAATGACAGTGTTAAAAAATCTCTTTAAAACACAATCAAAATAAAATTCATCATGAGCAGAAATGATTAAAAAATATAACGCTAGGTTACATTTAAGATTTCAATGTCATAGAATTTTAATAAATATCAATTGATTATAATTTTAGTTTTTTTGTGAATTTTATGTGTTGGGTAATCATGAACAAAATGTATGAGATCTGATGCAATTATGTAATAAGTTTAACGTATATAAATCAATCAAAAGGCTTGAGAATAACAGTTGTGTGTTTCCTTTCGCTAAATTTGTTTTAACCATGCTTAAAAATAAATTGAATGATTAAAAATTTTGAGACTAAAGAAGAAGTGTTGGGATGGTGACTAAAGCAATGGATAGGCATTGATCCTCACAATTCAGCAAAACACATCAAAAAATTATTTCATATAAAACTTCTACTTATAAAGTCGAATTATAAAAAATCCGGATTTTTGACAATCTGCAACAGCTGAGGATTATCGATCGGAATTGAGAATATCACTCCATTGGTACTTTGAACAAAAGCAATATGATCTTTAATAATCGCCTTACAAAAAGGGTTACTATTCTCCAAAAACAAAAACCACTGTAACTCATTTTTTAAAAACAGACCGACCACACCATCCCCACCAAAACTACCCTCACCATATCTTATCTGATAGTCCGCATAACTAATCTGCCCCATATAATCAAAATCAATAAGATCCGCTTTCTTTACTTCATCATCAAAGAAATTTAATTTCCTTACGATATCCACAGTTGCGTTATCTTTGTTTCTATAATCGAGAACAAATATTTCTCCATTGTGCAGAAAAATTCCATTTATAAATGGACATTGAAAATTATTGAATATCTCTGTTCGTTTCATATATGCAAGTCCTTGACTCGTTGCTGAACCCCGTTTCTGTAAGTCCTGATTATATTTTTTGTAAAAATAAGTGACTGAATCTTAATAAAATTTACAATTTTAATGATTAGTTAGACAAAGTATCCCCTTGTTGAGAAGTACAATTTTAGCAAAGTAAGCTCTTTTTTTGATTTTGTTTCCTGATTTTGTTTTATGGAAAGCCATTATGTTTTCAAATTATATCCATCCATTTGTTTTGTTTTTCTCATTACTCAATCCGTTTTTAATGAGTATCTATATGATCGGGATGATTCGCCATACTGAAACCCATGTATTCAATAAAGGTTTGGCTCAAGGTGCCTTGATTGCTTATGTGGTTTTTATGCTTTTTGCATGGGGTGGTGAAGCAATTTTCAGCACTTACTTAAATGTTCGTTTTGAATCATTTCAGATTTTTGGTGGACTAATTTTCTTAGTGATTGGTTATCGCTTTGTATTTCAAGGCGCGGATACTATCGGAGAAATGAGAGGAACGCCTGCGCATTTGGCCAGTACCATGGCGATGCCATTTATGATTGGTCCTGGCACAATCAGTGCGGCTGTCGTAACAGGAGCGAGTATGTCTTTACTCGAATCCGCTGTGTTGATTGCTTTTACCTTATTTATTAGCTGTGGCATTTTAATGATCATGAAGTATGGGCATGACCATTTACGTTATAGCCATGCGAAATATATTGATCGCTATTTTGATATTGTTGGACGCTTATCTGCCTTGTTAATTGGCACAATTGCGATTGATATGATCGCAACTGGGGTTATTGGTTTGCTTGAAAAGTATTAATAATAATTTGTTTATATTTATGTTTTTTAGGTTAATTATCAAATAAATGCGATGACATGATTTACGCTGAGGTGAGGGATCTACATCAGGACATGTCAAAGTTTATTCAGTAATATCATCGAGAAACCATCTTTTTAGCCTCTCAGATTGAGAGGCTGTTCCTTTTATAGCTTTGTCTAACAAAACGAATTTGAAGTAGAAAATAATGGAGGAATGTAGAGATATATGTTGTTTTTATGTGAAATATAACGATAATGATTTTTATTTAGATTAAGAGTTTTATTTCGTGAATAAATGGATTTCTCAAAATCGAATCTTTGCTAAAAGTGCAATTTATCTTGCACTTTATAGTTGTTGGATAGGAACAGCTTATGCTGCGACAGAAGCAACAACGGAACAAACACATGCTTTACCCATGATCGTTGTCACAGCAGAAAACAATACAGAAAATAACTACACTAAAAAGAATGCCAGTACATCGACTAAACTCGATTTGAGTATAAAAGAAACCCCACAATCGGTTTCAGTGATTACCCGCAAACAAATTGAAGATATGGGTGCGACAAATTTGGGTGATGCACTTTTAAATACAACAGGAATTTTGCTAACAGGGGATAATACGGAGAGGACCAACTTTTCTATCCGAGGCTTTAATGTTGGAGATGGTTGGAATTCAAATATATTGCAATATGATGGTGTTGCTGTAAATGCAAGTAATGTCACCTCCTCTAAACCAGATATGGCAACCATTGAAAGTATTGAAGTATTACGAGGGGCAGCAGGGTTAATGCAAGGTTCTGGAGACCCGTCTGGTGCAATTAATCTTATTCGTAAAAAACCAACAGAAGTTTTTCAGGCGAGTGGTGCTGTCAGTTATGGTTCATGGAACACTGTACGCGGAGAAATGGATGTGTCTGGTCCGTTGAATCAATCTGGAAGCGTGCGTGGTCGTTTAGTGGTGGCAGGTCAAGATGGTGATTCATTTATGAAATCTGTTACTCGTGATTCTAATGTTTTGTATGGAATTGTGAGCAGTGATTTAACTGAAAATACGCTATTGAATATTGGATATTCACGTCAAGGTGAACATGCAGTTCCCGTCAATACAATTCCTAACTATTTCAATGGAACCAAAATAGGCATCGATAATTCTAATTGTGGTTGCGATTACAGAGATTTTTGGGATAAAACCAATACGCAAGCTTTCTTAGATATAAGCCATAAATTTAATAATGGATGGGAAGTAAAAGCCAGCTATATGAAGGCAAACTATGCCATGGATATGGCATTTACTTCATTGAGCGTGGCTCCAAAAACCACAAGTGCTGATGATGCTTTAGCAACTGTTTATAAGTACGGATATAACTATGAGCAAAAATTAGATATTTATGATTTTTTTGCAAAAGGGACATATCAATTATTCGGCCGTGAGCATGACTTGGTATTTGGTGCAAATCACAGTAAAAGTAATATTACAGGTGCTTGGACAAGTTGGGATCAAGTGCTTGAAGATTATAGTTTAGTTGGCGGAGGGGAAACACCGAAGCGTGACTATTTATACGTCAATATTAAAAATTACAGTCCTTATCAGCTACCTTATATCGCACCACGTTATCAAAATACCAGCGCTGATCAGGTACGCCAGACAGGATACTACCTCACCACGCGTTTAAATATTATTGATCCGCTGAAAGTTATTGCAGGTGTGCGCCAAAGCAATTATGAAAGTGTCAATGAATATAAGAAATCAAATATTTTAACACCATACTTTGGGCTTACTTATGCGATCAATGATGCATTGACTGCATATGCGAGTTATACCGATACTTTTGTTGTGCAAAATGTCAAAGATCGTAATGAGACATTACTTGATCCAGTGCAGGGGAATGTTTATGAAATTGGATTAAAAGCAGGGCTTTGGGATGATCGTTTAATTGCATCAGTTGCTGGGTTTAAAACCAATCAAATTAATCGCTCAATACGAGATGAAAGCACCAAAGGGCAATGCCCATTTAACGGTGGCGAGGCTTATTGTAATGTTGCATCGGGTGAGGTGATCAGTAAAGGGATTGAAACTGAGATTCGTGGTGAAATTATACCCAATCTTAATTTGAGTTTTGGCTACACATACAATACTACGGAATATGCGAACGATCCTACAAATCAAGGTTTGGTTTTTAATGAGGATACGCCTGAACATATTGCACGTTTATTTGCGACTTATAAGTTTGCAAATAATTTAATCCTAGGCGGCGGTGCAAATTATCAAAGTACTTGGGAGGTTGGTCGTTATAACGAACATCCTTATAGTCAGCCTGGATATACGATTGCTAACTTGGTGGCGAGCTATCCACTAAGTGATAAAGTGAATATTGCATTGAATATCAATAATATTTTTGACAAAGAATATTATTCACAAATTTATAGCGATGGAACTATTCGTTTTGGTAATCCTCGAAATGCGACGCTCACCTTACGTGCAAAATTTTAAATCAATCGAAGGATGGCTGATATTTTCAGCCATTCGCTCAAATAATAATCTAATTTACTCTCTAAAAAGCACTTAAACCCTTCGACTATTTTACTTAATTAAATTTTTTATAAATTTATAGACGACTGGTCTATTATTGATTTATAGTGTGTACATGAAACGATCAGATAAAAGTGAAGCGACTCGCCAACATATCTTAAATACCAGTTTTAAGCTGGTATTACATAAAGGTTTTGTTGGAGTCGGCTTACAGGAAATTTTAACGACTTGTGGTGTACCCAAAGGTTCGTTCTATTATTACTTTGCTTCCAAAGAAGCATTTGGTTGTGCACTTTTGCAGCAATATCTTGCTGATTATAAAGTGAAAATCGATCAATTGATTCTACAAGAAGAACGGAGTGCTTATGCGCGCTTAGTTGCGCTTTGGCAAGCATGGATTGATGATCCATGCCATAACGATGGTGGCTGGGCCGAGAATTGTCTGATTGTAAAACTTGCCGCAGAGGTCTCTGACTTATCGGAAGGTATGCGTCAGATTTTAAATTTTGGTGTAAGCAAGCTGACAGAGCGCATTGCAAATTTACTCAGTGACGGGCAACAGGATGGCTCAATTCCACAACATATTGAGCCTGAGAAAATGGCACAAACTATGTATCAACTCTGGTTAGGCGCAGCTTTATTGGCGAAACTAGCACAGAACAAACAGCCACTTTATCTGGCTTTAGAAACCACACAGCAATTACTAAAACCTATATAGGAACAACAAATGAAAAGTATTATTCATCAAGTTTTTGGCGAACCTGTCGACGTATTAGCAGCAGCAGAAATGCCAAAGCCTGAGCCTAAAGCAGGCGAAGTTCGTATTAAAATGATTTTATCTCCGATGCATAACCATGACATTTGGACGGTAAGAGGCAATTATGGTTATAAACCAACACTTCCTGCGATTGGGGGGAGTGAAGCCGTTGGTGTGATTGATGCTGTTGGTGAAGGTGTCGATGCGGTATCTGTCGGGCAACGTGTTGCAGTTGCGGCAGTTCACGGCAGTTGGGCGGAATACTTTATTGCACCTGCGCATGGTGTTGTGCCTTTAATTGATGCAATAGATGATGAAACTGCTGCACAATTGATTGGTATGCCGATTAGTGCCTTGATGCTGTTAGATTTTATTGATTTAAAACAAGATCAGTGGCTTATCCAAAACACAGCCAATGGCGCTGTGGGTAAAACTGTTGCGATGATTGCAAACGCCCGTGGTCAAAAAGTCATTCATTTGGTTCGCCGTAGTGATGCGATTGCAGAAATGAATGGTTTAGGTATTCAAAATGTAGTGGCGACTGATCAAGCGGATTGGAAAGATCAAGTAAAAGCGATACATGCAGATCAACCTTTAATCGCTGGGGTAGATTCGATTGGTGGTAAAGCCAGTGGTGAAATGTTAGCTTTACTCAGTGAAAATAGTGTATTGGTTTCATTTGGTAGTATGACGGGTGAACTGATGCAAATTTCATCAGGTGATCTTATTTTTAAACAAGCGACAGTCAAAGGCTTCTGGGCAAGTGTGGTCAATAAGCAATTGTCTGCGGAACGCAAAAAAGAGTTAATTGTAGAATTGGTGACTTTAGCTGCACAGAAAAAATTAATATTGCCTGTTGAAGGGGTATTTAGTTTTGATCAAATTCAACAAGCTGCTGCCAAAGCAACCCAAGGTGCACGCCAAGGCAAAGTGTTATTAAAACCATAAATGTATTTGACATAGATCAGTTGTAAGACTGATCTATCAGCGTTTTTAAAATAAGGAAAAATACGATGATTGGACAAATTTTAATTGCCTTAATTGCACTGCTACATGTGTATATTTTAATTTTAGAGATGTTCTTATGGGACAAACCATACGGTTTAAAAGCATTTGGAAATACGCCTGAAAAAGCACAGCTCACCAAAGTCATGGCACAAAACCAAGGCTTATATAATGGCTTTTTAGCAGCGGGCTTATTTTGGGCTTTATCTGCACCTGCAATCTATGCCTTGCCACTGGCGAATTTCTTTCTGGGCTGTGTATTGGTTGCTGGGATTTATGGTGGCCTAACTGCAAGTAAGAAAATTATTTATATACAAGCGATTCCAGCAGCGTTGGCGTTACTTGTCGTGAATTTGAATTACTAAAGTAAGGGGCGAATCTCGCCCATTCTTTAAATTTGTTCAAAAATCAATTTCATAAAATTATCAGAGAGATCAATAAGCTCTCTCGCTTCATCTGAATCGTTCAGAAGATGATCTTGATCGATATCTCTGCTGTTGGTGAATTTCAATTGATGGTAATCAATGTACTATCGTCAAGCTGTTAAAAAACTCAGACACAAGAATATCATTTTGCTTAATTAATATTTTTAATCAAATCAATTATATAGGAAAATAAATTATTTGATAATAAAAATGCTTGCAATACCATACCTTACATTCAAAGTTTAAGTACCTTTGCATAGGCGATGCTTTATTCTTGCTCATGTTGGGCGAAGGGTACGTCCTAATGAGAACGTTTGGAAATCAAATTGATGGATAATTTACACTCGGCTTACAAATGACGGATTAACAATCTTCGTAAAATGATTTGATCTTTTATAGCTCTGAGATTTCGTTTAAAAATATTCCAGACTCATCATTGGGTTTAAAAAGAATATGCGCTTAACTGATCCATTAAGTTTTTTAATTTCTTTAAATCAGATTATTTTGCTTCTCAAATGGATATTATTCAAATGAAAACCAAGAATCATCAGCATAAAAATTTTGAAAATAAATTTCGATTTCATCTTTTTTAAAAATAAAATCTTCCGTCCAACTTGTTATCTCAACTTCAGATTTATGATCTGGTTGTATTAATTTATCAATAATTTTAGTGAATTATTAAAATGTTTTTATGTGATTTTTAAATATAAAAACAGTACGATTGTTCCATTCTTCAATCTCATATTTCATTGTTAAATATTTAATAAGGAGGCTTAAAACCTGATTTTATCAAATTTTTTATTAAAATAAAACTCTAGCTGATATTGATATTTAATTTTTAAAGATAAAGTTAAGGCTTGCTTTGTGTTTTTTATTTATTCTATGTGAGTATTTGGTGTATTAAATAATAGGATTAATCTGGTGAATATTTATTTGATTTTTTACGATGTTTTTTTTGAATAATTTTATCTTGATTTTTTGTTATTAAGTATACTTAAAGATAATCATCACATAATAATTATTATATTTTTTATTATTAATATTAATTTTTTTCTTTTAATGGTGATTTATTTTTTTTGGGCTATTGGTGGTTTATTTTATATGATTAGGTTCTCAAAAAATATAAATTTAATCTATTACTTTGTATTTTTATTTTGGTTTATCTGGAATATAGATAAATAAAGGTTTCTTTTATTTAATTTACAATTGGTCTTATTTTTTTTCATAGAATAACATATTTTTATTTTGATGAAATAGGATAGATATTGACTCAAAATACCGACGATTAATGGATTGTAGGTAGTAAATAATTTCATAATAATTATACACTTGCTTTATGTTTGTTGTGTATTTAATTCAGTGAAATTAAATACTTAACTTTGAAATATTGTAAGTTTGGTGATAAATAATACCCACGAATTTGAAATGGAAAATTTTTCATCAACCTATTGAGCGATAAACAACGCTACTCATAAATAGTGGGTGTGTATGATAAAGATCTATGAAATGATTTTTCATAAAGGAATGGGTGAAAACTCTCATTTTTTTTATGCAGTAAATAATCAGGCATCTCGTCAGCATTTTATTCGAATGCTAAGAAAAGAGATTGATTGTGAGCTGGGTGATTTTAAACAGAGTTGTATGAAAGATAATCGACATGACCTCACATGGCTTTATGAGGAAGTGAGCAGGGAAAGTCATTTTTACTTAGATATTATGGAAAATGATTTTATTTATAATGCTGTTGCTGCATTAGGTTTACATATTTCGCTGAGAGTGGAAGAACAAAATGTATTGGAAGCACAAGAAGGAGATGATTTTTTATAGAATTATTTTTTAAGCTGAATAATTGAAATTTAAATTGATGATTTTTATCTTTTTGTCAATTAAAAGTTTTCGATCAGCATTTTATAATGCCATATCGTCGCCCATTCTCCCCCTAAAAATTGAATGGGTTTTTTTTGCTCAGTATGTTTGTAAATCTTGGTTTTGTAGCTAATTAGATAGAAGCATATATCTATAATAATCTTAATCATTTTAGTGTTTTTATATGTTTAAATATTTGGTGGAATTTAATTCATATTGATTTGAAAATTTATTTTAAAATATAAAAACTTATATTTAATCGAAGGTGTTTTTTAGTTTATTTATTGAACGCATATTTATCACATGTAATTATGTAGATGCTTTCACACTTCTTGTGTAAAAGTTAATAAATAATACATATCATGGGATATAATATGAATATTTTTACAAAACTAACCCTTACTATTTTATTGGGTACAGGGTATATCGCGACTACACAAGCAGCAGTGACGGGTCAGGTTGATGTAAAACTGAATGTTTCAACAGGATGTACTGTTGAAGGTTCTACAGTGAATGGCAATATCAACAAATTTGGTACATTAGATTTTGGTAAAACTTCTGGCACTTGGACCAATACCCTTACTGCACAAGTTGCTTCATCTGGTACGGGCAGCCATCTCAATGTGAAATGTGATGGTACAACAGATGTTAACTTTACTGTTGCAATCGACGGTGGTCAACGTGCTGATCGTAGTCTTAAACATGCAACTGCTGCAGATGTAGTCAGCTATAACGTTTATCGTGATGCTGCTCGTACCAATCTTTATGCAATCAATACGCCTCAGACTTTCACTGCAGCGTCAGGTGTATCTCAAGAAGTTCCAATCTTCGGTGCTGTTGCTGCAAATAGCGGCACTGCAAAAGCACAGGGCGATTATACAGACACTTTATTGGTGACTGTTAATTTCTAATTGGTATACGTAAAAGTGAACAGGTTTGTTGTTGAACAAACCTGTTTTAAGGAGGAACGTATGCATCTGTTGCTTAAAAAATGCGTGGGATTGTTGGTTTGTGGTCTTATTTCGTCATTTACCAGTGCTGCACAGTTAGCAGCCAAATTAAATTTGCAGATTGAATTAGAACCCTCATGTGAAATTAATAATCAGTCTGTTAGTAATGGAACAAATGGTCTGAATTTTGGTCAGCTGGATTTCGGAGAAACCACAGCTGCATTTAATCAAGTGATAGAGACCAGTTTAAGTCAGGGTTCTACATCAGGTTTGACTATTCAATGCCCTGGCAATGCCCCAATAAAAGTTACCTTTGGTGCGGGGCAAAATGACAGCAAAGTACCAGCAACTTTTGGTGCAAATTATTTTCGTGCAATCAGTAATGGCACAGATTTCCTTGCCTACAACATCTTATATGGAACTGCTCGCGAAGCACTCAAACCCAATCAATCGATTACCTTGACCAATAATGGTCAGCCGCAAACGCTTAATCTCATGGGTCAAACTGTTAATAATGGTCGGTCAGTCTCGCTTGGGCAATATACCGACACTATTCCAATTACCATCGAATTTTAAAGAACGAAATCATGAAAAAAATAGGTTTAAGTGTTCTGCTGATGTTGGCTGTGCAGTGGGTATATGCTGAAACAGAAGTAACTTTTACAGTCCAAGCAACCATTGCCAATGGATGTGGGTTAAGCAGTGTTGAACAACAACTTGATTTTGGTCGTCATCCTGTTGTGACGGAGGGAAAGTTGAGTGGATCAGTGATCAATACGACACAAAGTTGGAATATTCAATGTACTGCACGGCTACCGGTAAAGGTAATGTTGAATGGTGGTGATCACTTTTCAAATAACTTTCGACGGATGAAACATGAACAGCAGAATGAGTTTGTGTCTTATCAGCTTTATCAAGACAGTAATTCTCAGCGTGAATATACCAATGGAGACACTTATCCACTCACGGCAACAACTGCTTTGGACACCGTGCTGGGTTTTGCAGTCTACGGTGTTGCAGACTTGAATAATAACAATCAACCACGATCAGCAGGCCTTTATAAAGATACGGTCGCAAATACGATTACATGGTGATTCTATGAGCTTAAATAAAATGAAAATATGGTCGGGCAGAACTTTCTCTGCGGCCGCGATATTGATGGTCACTTCACCGGTATTCGCACAGGCCACTTTTTTAATCTGGCCAATCTATCCAAAAATTGAAGAAAACGAAAAAGCCACTGCGGTCTGGCTACAAAATACCGGTAACTCTGATGCCATGGTACAGATTCGGGTATTTAAATGGGATCAGAATCATCAGCAAGATGCTTATGCGGAGCAAACCGAGGTTATTCCAAGTCCACCCGTGGCGAAGATCAAGGCGGGTGAAAAGCATATGTTGCGTTTAACCCGCTCGGCTGCTGTACCTGATGCCAAAGAACTTGCCTATCGAATTATTGTGGATGAATTACCGATTAAGCTCAATCCAGAAACGGATAAAGAAACATCGACGGTCAGCTTTCAGATGCGTTATTCCATTCCCTTATTTAGCTATGGTAAAGGACTTGGCAGTGGTTTAACTGAAGTTTCACAAAAAGCCAATACGAAAAACCCCTTGGCTAAACCGATATTAAGTTGGTGGGTCAAGAAGAATGAACAGGGCAAACCCGAACTTTATATTAAAAATACTGGTTCAAAATTTTCACGGCTTGCTGGGATTAAATTAACCCCGACTTCAGAGCAAATGGCTTTTGGCAAAACCGCCTTTGGTTATGTGTTGGCAAACAGCACCATGAAGTTTGATCTAGACAACAAGTTACTTAACAGCCTAAGTGGTCAAAGCAGTTTGTATGGGGTTGACAGTTCAGGGGTGAAACAGGAATTGGTTGAGATTAAGAAAGAAGGAGGGGGAGGATAAATGCGTTATCTATCAGGGTTAAATCCCCCTTCTTTTTTATGCAAAAGCCTGACATTGATATTGGTCGCGAATATCCCATTGCTGAGTTGCAATGTCTATGCGAATGGTTTGCCCCCGCCACCACGAGATGTTTCAGAAGTGAATAGCTTATTTAAGCTTTATCTGGACTTGGTGATCAATCAATATTCGACCCGACAAGTGATACCGGTCATTGTCAAAGGGGATCATTATTTTATCCAGCAATCAAAACTGGATGAGTTACAGATTAAGCTGCCTGCGGATGTACTTCAGCAACAGTCAGAAAAAAACTTGACCGATCTGGATGTATTTACTTTAGGCTTTTCGGGCAAGGCCTTGGATTGGGTCAGCCTCAATCAGATTCCCGAATTAAAGTATGAGTACAATTCAGCACAACAGTATTTTAGCCTAGATCTACCTGCCAGCTGGATGCCTGTACAGATACGCGGCTTGGATTCTTGGTATCAACCTGAAACAGCGCAGTCGGGTATCGGTTTATTAAATAACTATGACTTTTATACTTATCGCCCAGAGAATGGCGGCTATAGCAGTACACTCTTTACAGAACAACGCTTTTTCTCCCCTTATGGGGTACTGAGAAACTCAGGAATTTATAGCAAAACTGATTTTGAGTCATCCAATCAGAACAGTGATGGTTATCGTCGCTATGATACCACTTGGCAATATGATTATCCGGTCAGTGTGATTTCATTTTTAGCGGGTGATGTGATTACAGGAAGTAAAAACGCATGGGGAAGTTCAGTGCGTTTAGGTGGATTACAGCTCCAACGTAATTTTGGTACGCGTCCAGATTTGATTACCTATCCTTTACCTCAGTTTAAAGGACAAGCGGCTTTACCCAGTACCGTAGATTTGCTGATCAATGGGCAGAAAGCCAATTCAACCGATGTGCAATCTGGTCCTTTTATTCTGAATAATGTTCCGTTTGTTAATGGTAAAGGCGAGGCGGTGATTGTCACCACAGACAGTGTTGGTCGTCAGGTGGCAACCTCAGTGCCGTTTTATATTTCGAATACTTTGCTTAAACCGGGCTTATTGGATTATTCCGTGTCTATGGGACAAATCCGCGAAGACTATGGGATTAAGAACTTTGCATATGGTAAGTTTGCCAGTTCAGCAGATGCACGTTATGGGATTAATGATTGGCTCACGGCTGAAGGACGAGTTGAACTCTCCGATTCAATTCAGTTGGCTGGATTGGGGTCAGTGCTTAAGCTGAATCAGTTTGGGGTATTAAGTGGTTCGGCAACTCAAAGTCGGGCAGATCGAGAGTTTAACCGGATCAATAGTCAAAATCTTAAGGGAAATCAATATACTTTAGGCTATAGCTATAACCAGCAGCGTTTTGGATTTAGTCTCAATCATACTCAGCGCGATCAGGATTATTATGACCTTTCGCGCTTGCAATATAGCAATTTGATCTCAGCCAACAGTCATAAAAGTTTGGTTGCCAATACTTATTTTGCCATAGATAAGTCAGGTACTTTTGGGGTGGCCTATATCCAGACCCAGAACCGCGACATTAAAAATAAACTGATGAATCTGTCTTGGGCACCGATACTCCCGTCTTATATGCGTGGTGCGACAGTGTCGTTAAGTGCTAATCGGGATTTTGTGGAAAAAGATTGGAGTGCTGCATTTCAGTTATCGGTTCCATTTTCCAAGAGCAGATCCACTGCCAGTCTAGGTTATAGCCAACAATCCACTGGCGATTATGCTTATGTCAATTATAACCGTAGTGCACCGTTGGCAGGTGGTATTGGTGTCGATTTAAGCCGACGTTTTAATGAAAACAGCGATGATTACAATCAAGCACGCATGAGCTACCGTAACCAATATTTTAATACCGATGTCGGCATGTCAGGTGCCAAAGATTACAACTATTGGTTTGGACTGTCAGGTTCGGTGGTGTTGATGTCAGGCAATGTCTTCGTTGCCAATCGACTGGGTGAATCTTTTGCTTTGATTGATACCAATAAAGTTGCAGATGTACCCGTGCATTATGAAAACAGTCTAGTGGGGCGGAGTAACGCCAAGGGCTATGTTTTTGTACCGTCAGTGACGCCTTATTACGCGGCTAAATACAGTATTAACCCGATCGATTTACCCTCTAACTTTAATGCAACCCAAGTTGAAAATCGGATCGCAGCAAAACGCGGTTCAGGTGTAGTGATTGGCTTTCCAATCAAACAGTCTTATGCGGCAAATGTGTACTTGCTACAAAGCAATGGGCAAGCGGTTCCAGTGGGTGCGGTGGTACATCGTGCCGATCAAGAATCGAGTTATGTGGGGATGGACGGGATTGCTTATCTTGAAGATCTGAGTGCAGAAAATAGCATTCGGGTGCAACTATCAGATCAGCGCATATGTGAAGCAAACTTTTCGTTGGATTTAAAACAAGCGCAACAACAGATTGCAGTAATTAAGTCAGTTGTTTGTCGTGAGGTGACTCAACCATGATTACTTTAAAAAATTTAATACCGGCAGGTCTATTATTTTCTGGGTTGATATTGCTTACCGCTCAGAGTCAAGCGGTTTGTGTTATCACCTCAAGTGGTAATGTGACGATGGGTGCGATTTCGTCTATGACATTGGCGGAGCAAGGCACGCAGTCCAATCAGTTTAGTGCGGGTTTAAGATGTGAAGGGTTTAGTTTGGCTGCTTTAAATAACACTTATCTGAAGTATCGGGTCGATCAAATGCCGGTAAGTTATAAAAATGCTGGGACTGGTGAAGTTCTTACAGTGGATTATCTGGATACCAATAATAAAGCAATAAGTCTTGGTAAAGAAGTTGATATGAGTAGCTTTACAATTATCAATTTCTTTACAGGACCTAATGGTGCATTACCATTTTATGCCAAAATTAATGCAGGGCAAAATGTCTCTCCTGGGAGATACACAGCGGACAAATCCTTTAAAGTCAAATGGTATTATTCTGTACCTGCGTTTGCATTTATAGGAGTAGGCACCTTTTTTGAAAGTCCGGGTTTTAACCGTGGTGGTCTAATTACTGCTTTCAATTGGGGCGCCGGGAGTGATGCAACATTGAATCTATATATTGACGTTTCAGCAGATTGTCGTATTTCTACCAATGCAGTTAATTTTGGAACATCACCTTTTGCAGATGTTTTTACACCAGTTCAAACCTCTCTAGGCGTACGTTGCTCAGTATTTACACCTTATCATGTCGGTTTAAATAATGGACTCTATCCACAAACTGGCAATCAACGTGCAATGAAGGCGAGCAATAGCAATAATTTTCTGCACTATGAGATTTATAAAAATGCAACGACGGAACGTTGGGGCGGTAGCGGCAATGAACGCTGGTCAAGTCTCGAGGCGACAACGAACCCGGGGCAACATAATACCAACCAACAAGGTTTTTCCTTTACGGCAAAAGTTTTGGAAACGAATTCACCAAGTCTGCCGGCTGGTAATTATTCAGACACAATAACGGTAAATGTTGAGTTTTAACGATATAAAGCCATGATAATCATTTTTATCATGGCTTTATTAAATGGTAATTTTACTGTTTATTTTTTTATTGATATTAAATAAAAACTCTCTTTAATTATGTTTTTTTATAAAAATATGCGAACCGTTTGCTTCATTTAAACCATTTATTAAAATTCATTATTATACATATACAAGTGTATTTTATTTTTTATTATGCATTTTTTATGTGAAATATCTCAAGATTAAAATAATTTAGAGGTGCTATTTAAAACACAGCTATTGGCATAATATTTGTTTTTTTTTGTGTTTTGATCATTCTTTTATTGTCTTAATTTGTGTTTTAATTTTTAATTAAAATGTGGATTTTAATAATTATTTATTATAAGGGTAGATGATTATTTCTCTATGTTTTAAATCATTTATATGTTTTATACATATTTGTTTTTCTAAAAAATACTGAATATAACTGTTATTATTTGAAGAGGGCTTATTGTGCGGACTTATGCATACTTCAGAATTGATGAATTCTCAATGGATGAATTTAATTATGCTGACTATATTCTTGGATATGGTTATGAAATACCGAAAAATAGGCTTGTATTTGAACAGGTGAAAATAGGCATACCCCTAGATTTTAGGCATAAACTTATAAATCTAATTAACTATACACTGGAAAGCGGAGATCTTTTATTAATAGATGGAATAGATTCTTTGGGAAGTGATTTCAAAGAGATATATTCGAGTGTCAATTTTATTTTTAAAAAAGGAATACGTTTAGTTTGTTTGGAATTTTCAAAGAAGGAGATTAAAGGAGATATAAAAAAGATTTTTTTTCATTTTCTAAAAATCTGTTCTGATTTCGATGGGAAGCTTCAATCGAACAGAAAGATTGGTAATAAAAATATAAACAAAGTAGGTCGGCCAGAAATTTTGAATAAAACCCAGAAAGATGAGGTTTTAGAAAAATTTAAAAATGGACAAAGTGTCTATTCTTTAGCTAAGCAGTATTCGGTTACAAGAACAGTCATTCAAAGACTACTTTCAAAATCATCAGACAATAGACTTCCTTCATAAATCATTTTTCAATCAATTTAATTGTTTATCTTTCACCCAATCTAAATTGTATATGCCAGCAAGTAAATTAAACCGCAGGTTTAATCTTTTACGACGATTTCTATATACACAAGATAAAATCTTAAAACATTTCATCCTTCCAAATACATGCTCTACTTGAATTCGTCTACGACCAATCTCTCTATTTAACTTTTTTAATTCAGAATCTAATTTTTCAGTTTTCTTTGCTTTAGATGGCATGAGGCATCCAAAACCCAATTTTTTTATCCCTAAATACCCCTTATCAACGATAAAAAAGGGCTTAAATTTTAATTTCCTCATACTTTTTTTAAATATTTTAAAATCATGCATGCTTCCATGACTTCCACATACACTCAGTATTTCACCTGTTGTATAGTGCATAGATAGCTGAAATTTAAAGGTATGTCGCTTTTTTTTACCGCTATACCATTTCTTCTGTTTTTTTTGGACGTTGAACTAATATTTCAGTTGCATCAATCACAACAACTTCCCAATCCACTTCATCTCGATTAGGAAGTTGTTTTGGCAAGTTAAATTTTCCAGAACGGATTAAGGTATCTTCAATAACACGTGTGATACGAATTGCACTCGTTTCAGATACACCGTAACTCATACCAAGATGGAAAAATGTTCGATATTCTCTCCAATATTCTATACATAAGAGCAAGCGATCTTCCAACGGTAATTTATGCGGTCGTCCTTTACCAATATGACGAGGTAAATGCTTATTTAGCTCGGCCAACATGAGGTTAAATGTAGCCCAACTAACACCGGTAAGCCTACGAAACTTAACGTCTGATAATTTTTGAATATCTTTGAATTTCATCCAAGGATTATCCCTTGAATTAAATAATTTTGCTGATTAATTTAAGATCAAATAAATTGTACGTTTTTTGATTTATGACGGAAGTCTAATGTTATTCGTGAGGATTAAATGAATATGAACGTTAAAATGAATAACAAGGCTAAAACAAGTAGATTGGTTGTGGCAAAACAACTGAGCAATCTGGATAAAATATTCGTTGTTCAACTCAAATATTATCTCAATAATAAGTCGAGAGTTATTGATGACGCCAATGAAATTGAAATTAGCTCTGTAAATGGATTGATTGATTATGAAATTCACAAAATCGAGCATGAGGAAAAGAAAATCATTTTTCTATATGGTTCTAGTCCATATGTTATAGATTTAAAAAATTAATTTTTTAATTAATCTTTTGGATATGAAAGGTTAAGTATTTTTAAGTTTGATGTTATGGTTAATCTTTTTAAATTTATTCTGATTTTTATAAAAGTAAAATAATAAAATTTAAAATACTTGCTAATAAATATTTTGGGTTTTTAAGTTTTAATTTGGAGTGATTTTATTTTAGATAAAGCCTTTTTTAGCTTAAAATATAGTATTATTTAAGGCGATAATCTATTATTTTTATAAAAGGGTTGTTTAAGTTTTACTTTAAATTTTAAATCAGTTTTATTTAATGTGGATGGTGTTGATTGGGGTGTATCTTTAAAATAGATTGAATTTATATCCGAATAATATTTTAAACATTAGAATGCTAAAAGTGTTTAAATTTAAATTATTGTGCGAAAATTTTATTTATGTTGTATTTTGTTGAAAAGGGATAAAAATCATTTTAAAAATATTGGTATTAAGCCATTTAGGTAGTATTGAAATAATGCTTAATTTATTTAAAATGGTTGGGGTAGAAGCGTGAGTAAATAAAATGGAGTTTATTAAAAAACGACACAAAATGTCGTTTAAAATAAAAAATAGGTTGGAAATATCGAGACTTTCAATTAAATTGTTTTTATAAAAACTTTATGACCACTAATAATATGGAACAACTTAACCCATCAGACTTAAAAGCTATTCTTCATTCAAAAAGAGCCAATCTCTATTATTTAGAACATGCACGGGTGATGCAAAAAGATGGCCGTGTTTTATATCTAACCGAAGCCAAAACTGAAAACCAGTATTGGAATATTCCTATTGCCAATACGACTGTGATTTTGTTGGGAACTGGAACGTCGATCACTCAAGCTGCAATGCGGATGCTCTGTAGTGCAGGTGTTTTGGTCGGTTTTTGTGGTGGTGGGGGTACACCTTTATTTTCAGGCAGTGAAGTGGAGTGGTTAACGCCACAAAGTGAATATCGTCCAACTGAATATATGCAAGGCTGGATGAGCTTTTGGTTTGATGAAAAGAAGCGTTTAGATGTGGCCAAACAATTTCAGGTTGCGCGGGTTGAATATATTCGTAAAGTTTGGGTAAAAGATCGGGATTTACAAGCAGAAGGATTCTATTTAGATGATCAGGATATTCAACAGGCTTTAAGTGGTTTTGAAAAGAAGATTCCCAATATGACCAAAGTTGGCGATTTACTTCTTGCAGAAGCGCAGACCACCAAGCAGCTTTATAAAATCGCTGCAACACGTTGTAAACTCAAATTTGAACGAAATGCTGAATATGGTGATTTAGCCAATGACTTCCTCAATCATGGTAATTATTTAGCCTATGGTTTAGCTGCAACTACACTTTGGGTCTTAGGTATTAGTCATTCATTTGCAGTCATGCATGGTAAAACTCGGCGTGGTGCTTTGGTCTTTGATATAGCTGATTTAATCAAAGATGCTGTGGTATTGCCATGGGCATTTATTTGTGCCAAAGAAGGTTTTAAGGAGCAAGACTTTAGAGCCTTATTATTACAGAAATTTACCGAGCATAAATGTCTTGATTGGATGTTTGATCAAGTGAAATTACAAGCTTGCAGAAATCATGATGAAAAGGATCAAGCATTATGATTGTAACCTTCATTTCCCAATGCGAAAAGAAAGCACTTTCTCGAACGCGTCGTGTATTGGATGCATTTGCCGACCGAATTGGTGATAACACTTGGCAAACGGTGATTACTGAAGATGGTTTAATTGCAGTTAAAAAGCTACTTAGAAAAACAGTCACAAAAAATACAGCGGTGTCTTGCCATTGGATTCGAGGGCGACGCCGAAGTGAGTTACTGTGGATTGTTGGGAATAGAAATAAGTTTAATAGTGAAGGCATAGTGCCTGTAAACACGACCAAGAAAAGCCTTGCTCAAAATAAATGGGAAAATGACTGGCATTATTTGCCTTTAATTAAAGCACTAGTGGCTGTGTCTGCCTTATTACATGATTGGGGTAAGGCAACGGTTTTATTTCAAAAAAAATTATTGGAAAAAAATAATCAGTTTAAAGGTGATCCCTTACGGCATGAGTGGATTTCATGTCTATTGTTAAATGCTTTAGTACATTCCTCGGGCAATATTGAGTCAGATGAAGCATGGCTAAAATTATTGATACAACAAAGTTGGGATGAAGAACTTCTCAAGCAAACAATTAGCAAAAACTCAGATCAATCTAAAGTTTTGGACCAACTTCCGCCTTTAGCACAATTGGTTGCATGATTGATTGTATCGCATCACCGTTTACCTGCGTTAAAAGAAGAACAACGACGCAAAGAGTATGCTGACGTTAATAAAGAAACGGTTACAAGTTTATTTAAAAGCATTAAAGCAGATTGGGGTTATCAAAATAAATTTGATGAAGATGACTATAAACAGCGATTAAAACTTTGTTTTGAGTTTGATCAAGGGTTATTAAGTCAGTCTACTGAATGGACAAAGCAAATCAAAAAATGGTCAGCACGTTTATTACAAGCATCTAATGCCACAGAACAAATTTTTGCAGATGGAAGTTGGCGGGTCATTTTACATCATGCCCGATTGTGTCTCATGTTAGGCGATCACTATTATTCATCTTGTAATGCTGATAAAAATTGGAAAACCAATTTATCATTAATTGCCAATACTGATCCAAAAACTAAACAAGCTAAACAATTTTTAGATGAGCATCTAGTTCGGGTCAGTGACAATGCTATGCGAGTTGCACAATCATTAAGTCGTTTGGCAGATGAGATGGAACCAGCTTATGATATTCAAAAATTAAAAAGGAAAAGTCCTCAAGGTTTTGAATGGCAAGACCAAGCAGTAAAGGGTATTCAGCAATTTATTCAAAAAAATGAAAGTGCTGTAAATCAAGGCTGGTTTATTGTCAACATGGCGAGTACTGGTAAAGGTAAAACTATTGCCAACGCCAAAATTATGCAAGCCTTATCTAAAGGTGCTCAATCATTACGTTATATTCTGGCTTTAGGACTACGGACATTAACTTTACAAACAGGTGATTCTTACCGCCAAGATATTGGCTTAAGTCATGATGAGCTTGCAGTTTTAATTGGCTCAAAAGCTGTTCAGGAATTGCATCATCAAAATACAAAAGAACATCATCAAGATGAATTTCATACTGTAGAAGAAATAGGTTCAGAATCATTAGAAGATTTATTAGACAATGAATTGAATTATGAATCTATGCCACAAGCAGACTTTATGAATGCATTATTTCCACAACATCAAGAGGAACGAAATAAAGCCTTTTTATATAAGCCTGTTTTAGTCTGTACAATTGACCATATTATGGCTTCTACAGAAACCAAACGTGGTGGAAAATATATTTTACCAAGTTTAAGGCTTTCTTCTTCCGATCTGGTGATTGATGAAGTCGATGATTTTAATGGTCAAGACTTAATTGCAATAGCTCGGCTTATACATTTAGCTGGAATGTTAGGTCGAAAAGTGATGATTTCTTCAGCAACGATTCCACCTGCTTTGGCTGAAGGTTTTTTTAATGCATATCAACAAGGTTGGGCCTTATATTGTGCATTTAAGAAATTAAAGAATGTAGATACTGTTACGATGTGGGTCGATGAGTTTAAAACACAAATTCAAACAATTGATTTAGCTCAGCAAAAAGAGGCAATACAACAATATAAAAATGCACATGATCGCTTTGTAGAACTTCGTGCAGCTGCTTTAAGTAAACAAATAATTAAGCACAAAGCTTATCTTGTTGATTGCTCAGATCTTGTTGCAGAAAAAGAAATCCAGCGTATAGATCAAAGTTTACAAGCTGAATATTTTAAACGGATTCAACAGAATGTTGAACATTTACACCATGACCATCACAGTATAGATGTTAAAACTGGAAAAAAAGTTTCTTTCGGTGTCATACGAGTTGCCAATATTTCCCCATGTGTTGCTTTAACTCGATCTTTACTTAAGACCGAATGGTCACAAGGTATTACGCCTCGTGTGATGGTATACCATAGCCGTCAAGTTTTATTGTTACGCAGTAAACAAGAACAACATTTAGATCATATTTTAAAACGTAAAGAAAAAGCAGGGGAACAAGCAGCTGCATTTTCAGATGAGGTGATTCGTCAACATTTAGATTCGACGACTGATGAAAATGTCATTTTTATCTTGGTTGCCACACCTGTGGAAGAGGTGGGACGAGATCATGACTTTGATTGGGCAATTGTTGAACCCTCTTCTTATCGCTCGATTATCCAATTGTCTGGACGAGTTTTACGACATCGCAAACGAGATGTAGACATTCAAAAACCAAACATTGCCTTATTGCAATATAACTTAAAAGGCTTGCACCGAGCTAAAGTTGCCTTTGAGAAACCTGGCTTTGAAGTTAATTCTGCTAAAGGAAACTTTATATTAGAAACAAAAAATTTATCAGAATTGATTGATCCTGAACATTTACAGCAGATTAATGCCATTCCAAGAATCAAAGCAAATCAGCCACTTCCATCCATAAAAAAATTGGCAGATTTAGAGCATGCTGTAATGGCAGATGCCTTAACTTCATATAACAAAGTCGGAGCAAAACCACTCAATGCTTGGTTAACACAAAAATGGTTTTTAACAGCTTTGCCTCAGCAATTTAATCCGTTTAGGCAAAGTTCAGCCAATATTCAGCTTTTCGCAATCTGGAAAAATCACAAGCTTATATTTTGTGAAAAAGATGATTTTGGGGGGTATATTGATCGAAGTGGTTTATACAAGATTCGCGAGATTGACTATTCTAAATTGAGTGAATTAGAACAACAACGATTATGGTTGAATCGAGATTATCACGACATCTTACGTCGTTTAGCACTTGATAAATTTCCTGAAAATGAAGATATTGAGGAAAAGATAGAAAGATTATCAGAGCGTTATGGGGAGATTATGCTGCCCGAATATGACGAAGATAAGCAACTTATATATTCAGAACAGTTTGGACTTGTTGTTTTAGATCAATAATTAAAGAGGGAAGCATGACAGAACATATTCATCATTTTTTAAATGAACGAAAAGATCTTTGGTTGAAAGACCGTTTAAAAAAAGCAGAAAGTGAAACTGTAATTGCAGAATTACAACGTCAAGCAGATGATAAATTTAGTTTGAAAGTGTGGTTACCTGACGCAGCAAAACGTGTTGCGCAGCTTTTTATGGTCAGTCATCCAAGTAAATTTAGTCATCCAAGCGCAAAAACGTCAAGTGTTATTGCTCAAGCGAAACAGCAGAATGATGGTTATTTACGCAGCGGAAATGTGAACTATTCATTCGATGTATTTGGCAATGCGGCTGCAATGGACGTATTTAAATTTTTATCTTTACCGCTGACAGAAAAATTTACGGTATTAGAAGGCTTTGAACAACAAGATGAAGATTTAAAAAAGCTGCTTATGGATGATAATTTAGATTTTGAGTCATTCAGCGCAGCATTTTTAAAAATAAAGGCAACAGATACATCAGTAAAAACTGATCACTTAGTGAAGCAGGTTTATTTTCCCATTGATCAGGACGAATACCATTTATTGTCGATCTTAACACCATCAGGATTGGTGACTAGATTAAAGCAAACAATAGATGAAATACGTTTTTCAGAGGCAACTAAACAAGCCAAAGAATTTCGTAAGAAAAATGAGCATCATACAGAGGGATACGCCGATATTTATGAGCTTACAGTAACTGCGTATGGCGGCACACAACCTCAAAATGTCAGTGTTTTAAATAGTCAAAATGCAGGGCGAGCTTATTTATTATCTAGTTGCCCACCAGTGCTTGAAAAAAGAGCAATTCGACTACCGAAAACAGATTTTTTTGCACAATGTTTATATCGAAAGAACTATCAGGAAAGTTTTGTTCATTTGCATAAATTTATGCAGTTGGATCTAAATAATATTGATACTCGCACTGCTATACGAAATATTATTCAGTTTGTTGTTGATCAAATATTAGTACAAGCACATAGAACTAGAGAATATTCAGTTGAAGGCTGGTCAAATCAGACTTATTACTTAAACCTACCTAAACTTCAGCGTATGTGGTTGGATAGCATTTATAGCACAGAGAGGGAAGATGATACTGATTGGCGTGATGAGTTAAGCCGAGAAATTGCGCGCTGGATAGTACGAAGCTATGAAAAACTGATTAGTGATGCCTATACCTTGGGGACTGCTGAGTTGCTTGATGTAAAACTACGGGTTGAAAAGTCGGTGCAACAAGCAAAGGAGTATTTTTAATGCGTCATTTTTTATTGATTCCTCATTTAAAGCTTCACAATGCCAATGCAATGAGTAGTCCTTATACCATTGGATTTCCAGCGATGACGGCTTGGCTGGGCGCAGTTCATGCCTTGCAGCGTAAGTTAAAAAGTAAAAACTATGACATTTCTTTAAACAAATTGGCAGTGAGTTGTCATGACTTTAATTTGCAAACCTATAAAGGGCGAGGAGATTTTGTTCATTCGATCGTGGCTACAGCGAATCCTTTAGATAAAGATGGTAGTAGACCAGCTTTTATTGAAGAAGCACGTTGTCATTTGGAGGTGTCTCTTTTAATTGAATGTCAAAATATAGATCCAGATGAAAAAGAACAATTTTTAGAGGATGTTTATAAGCTTATTTGTAGTATGAAGTTTGCCAGTGGAGATGTTTTAGATGTTAAAAACTGCCAAATACTGCAATTTGATGAAGATGAACATCAGGATCGGGAATTAAAGCCAATTTTAAATAAATTGATGCTTGGACATGTGCTGATTGAGCGTCGAGATTTAGTGATCGAAAGTATGAATGAAGGTAAAAATGCTTTGGATGCTATTTTAGATTATTTAAAAGTCACACACAGTTCTGAGATTGATGATGACGATAAAGTGATATGGGCATCAAAACGAAAAATACAGGGGTGGTTAGTTCCAATTGCCGTAGGCTTTCAGGGGATTTCTGATTTGGGGCAGGCGAAAAATCAACGTGATGCCAGTACACCGCATCGTTTTGCTGAAAGTGTTCTTACATTAGGCGAATTTGTAATGCCTTATCGTATAGAACATATTGATCAACTGTTATGGCAATATCATGTTGATTTAGAAAATAATTTATATCTTTGCCAAAACATCACAACAAACTAATTTGATACTAAAAAGAGGAAAAACTCATGGCTAAAAATGAAAAAGCGGTTGCAAGTGTACTCGCGTTTGAAAAAAAACTTGTTCCATCTGATGGTTATCTCTATGGTACGAGTTGGGAGAAACGCACTGAACAAACAGCATTAAAACTAATCGAAAAATCAGTGCGAGGGACAATTTCAAATCGCTTAAAACCCGCTGTAGCAAGTGATCCATTAAAATTAAATGCAGAAGTTGAAAAGGCAAATTTACAAAAAGTAGATGCATGTGCTTTAGGTGAAAATCAAGATACTCTAAAAGTTTCATTCACACTTAAAGTTTTAGGTGGTGTTGAAAATCCATCTGCTTGTAATAACGAAAGTTTTTTAAATTCATATCAAGCTGCTGCTAAAAATTATATTGAGCAATATGGCTTTAACGAGCTCGCTAAACGTTATGCATTAAATATAGCAAATGCGCGTTTTTTATGGCGTAACCGTGTAGGTGCTGAAAAGGTTGAAGTCGTTGTAACGATTAATGATCAATCTGCGATTACATTTAATGCATTAGCATATCGATTAAATGATTTTGATCAAGCGGATGAAAAAGTACAAGCTTTAGCAGATCAGATTGCACAGGCATTAAAAGGTGAAACACCTTATTTATTGATTAAAGTTGATGCTTATGCATTGGTGGGTAAAGCTCAGGAAGTTTATCCAAGTGAAGAGTTAGTACTAGATAAAGGTAAGGGAGACAAAAGTAAAATTCTTTATCAGGTTAATGATGTTGCAGCAATGCATTCTCAAAAAATAGGGAATGCATTACGTACTATTGATACGTGGTACCCTGAATTTGATGAGAAAAAAACGGCAATTGCAATTGAACCATATGGAGCCGTAACCAATCTTGGAAAAGCCTACCGTACACCAAAAGACAAAAAAGACTTTTTTACCTTATTCGATAAATATGCTTTAGGTGAATCTTTAGAGAATACAGAGCAAGAACATTATGTTATGGCTGTTTTAGTTCGTGGTGGTGTATTTGGTCAAAGTGCTAAGGACTAATAATGAAATGTTATCAAGAAATCACACTGATTGATCAGGCTGAGATTTCGCCATATTTTCTTTGGTCAAAAATCTATACCCAGCTGCATATCGCTTTTGCTGAACAGACGGATGAGCAGCAAAAGATCCCTTTCGGTGTATCTTTTCCTCAATATGTTTACGAGAAGATAGAAGGCAAGAAATCTCGTATTGGTATTGGTAAAAAAATACGCATATTTGCCCAATCAGAAGCAGCACTGGAAACGTTGAATATAAGAAAATGGTTAGATCGGTTTCCTGATTATGTGCATATCACAGGTGTGCGGCCCGTTCCTGAAAAAGTAACGGGTTACGCAGTTTATAAACGTAAACAAGTTAAAACCAACGCTGAGCGTTTGGCTCGCCATCGAGTGAAAAGAGGAGATATTGGCTTTGAAGAAGCATTGAGCCGTTATCTTCAAGTAGTGACAACAACTGATTTACCTTATGTACAGATGCTAAGTTTAAGCACATCGAATGAACAAAATAAAAAGCATTTTAAGCTATTTATAGAAAAGCAAATCACTGAAAAATCTGAAACTCAGGTTTTTAGTACGTATGGGTTAAGTTCTGTGTCTACAGTACCCGAATTTTAACCCAATATTTTTTCACTCTTTAACAGTTTAATAAAATCAATAAGTTATGATTGTGGGTTGAAACTTTGGTCTTTTATAGGTTTTTAGTCTTAACTCACTGTTATAACTTTATTTTTTGTTTTAAAATTATAGTTCACTGCCGAGTAGGCAGCTTAGAAAAATACACCAAAAACTGAACCTCCAGCACAACAGTTCACTGCCGAGTAGGCAGCTTAGAAATATGTTCGTTGGTTGCTTACTCTTGAAAACCTGTTCACTGCCGAGTAGGCAGCTTAGAAAAATAGTAGTTCGATCATGATGATCCTCCACCAGTTCACTGCCGAGTAGGCAGCTTAGAAAAACACAGATAAAGAAGATCGTCAAACCAATGAGTTCACTGCCGAGTAGGCAGCTTAGAAAATGATGTCACGGCATGACGCATCAGTTTTGACGTTCACTGCCGAGTAGGCAGCTTAGAAATAGCAAACTTATTTATTCCCCACCCTCATTTAGTTCACTGCCGAGTAGGCAGCTTAGAAAAATGGATTGACCGTAGCACCAGCGGCAAATGCGTTCACTGCCGAGTAGGCAGCTTAGAAAAGAAGAAGACGCCCCGATGTGGGCGCGAGACGGTTCACTGCCGAGTAGGCAGCTTAGAAATAGCAAAGACTGCTACGAATCAATGATGTCATGTTCACTGCCGAGTAGGCAGCTTAGAAATAATACGGGCGAATCTCGCCCCTATTATGTGCGTTCACTGCCGAGTAGGCAGCTTAGAAAGTCGCAACGTATACGTAGTGCAGGAAGCGTTAGTTCACTGCCGAGTAGGCAGCTTAGAAACAGACATCATGAACGCCGTTCACATCGCGACTGTTCACTGCCGAGTAGGCAGCTTAGAAATAGTATAAAGATTGCTATTAGGTTGATCATGAGTTCACTGCCGAGTAGGCAGCTTAGAAATGTTTTTATTCGTGGTGGTGATGATGAATATGGTTCACTGCCGAGTAGGCAGCTTAGAAAAACCAATAATTAATCACGGCACTGTTTACGCATGTTCACTGCCGAGTAGGCAGCTTAGAAACGGCCGCCGCGATTGATCTTGTATGTTACTGGGTTCACTGCCGAGTAGGCAGCTTAGAAATGGCCGCCCACGATTCGGGCTACCCCGCCAGTGTTCACTGCCGAGTAGGCAGCTTAGAAATTTTCCTGATCGGGTTGGAGCAGCTAAAAGGAGTTCACTGCCGAGTAGGCAGCTTAGAAAATTAAAACAATTTCATTTTCGTACCCCATTTCGTTCACTGCCGAGTAGGCAGCTTAGAAAAGTGAATCCCCCAAAAGGCGGAGCAAGCTCAAGTTCACTGCCGAGTGGGCAGTTTAGAAAAGTTGCATAACCTTCAGCTATACACAAAATATGTTCACTGCCGAGTAGGCAGCTTAGAAATGGCCGCCCACGATTCGGGCTACCCCGCCAGTGTTCACTGCCGAGTAGGCAGCTTAGAAATTTTCCTGATCGGGTTGGAGCAGCTAAAAGGAGTTCACTGCCGAGTAGGCAGCTTAGAAAATTAAAACAATTTCATTTTCGTACCCCATTTCGTTCACTGCCGAGTAGGCAGCTTAGAAAAGTGAATCCCCCAAAAGGCGGAGCAAGCTCAAGTTCACTGCCGAGTGGGCAGTTTAGAAAAGTTGCATAACCTTCAGCTATACACAAAATATGTTCACTGCCGAGCAGGCAGCTTAGAAATGAAACATAGATGTCATACCCAGAAGGGGTATGTTCACTGCCGAGTAGGCAGCTTAGAAACCAGATTTGATGCTTTTTAGGTTTTACATGGAGTTCACTGCCACATAGGCAGCTTAGAAATTGCGCCTTATTCACAATATGATCACATTCAAGTTCACTGCCACATAGGCAGCTTAGAAAATTCGCGGCTTTTCAGGATCATCACCCGCATTGTTCACTGCCACATAGGCAGCTTAGAAATAAATTCACACCATTGAATGGTACAGCGGGGCGTTTACTGCTACATAGGCAGCTTAGAAATATCGAGTCAATCCCGATTCAGGGTTGGAAGAGTTCACTGCCGAATAGGCAGCTTAGGAATGTGCAAGAATTCTATAAACCGAAATATATTGGTTCACTGTAGCGTAGGTATGGGTAGGATGTTTAGTCAGTTGAAAAGATGATTTTGATATTAAAGAAATACATTACAGGTTGAACTTTATTTTTGCTTATTTTATATTTAGATAAATTGAACAATATTTGTTCTATTTATCTAAGGAGAGGTTAAAAAATGTCTAATAAATCGACGCATGTTGTGTCAAATCCAAAAGGTGGTTGGGATATTAAACAAAGTGGAGGAGAAAGATCATCTGGTCATTTTGATACAAAACAAGATGCGATTGATCGTGCTAGGACTATTAGTGAGAATCAACAAACTGAGTTAGTTATTCATAATAAAGATGGAAAAATTTCACAGAAGGATAGTCATGGAAAAGATCCATTTCCCCCTAAAGGATAATAGTACTTTCTACTAAATTAGTAGCTTAGAAATATAAAGTATTCCTTTATAGGTTTGTTTACTGCCATATAGGCAGCTTAGAAAATAAAGATTGGCAGCAACAAAAAATCTTGTTTAGTTGATTGTGGAAAGGTTTGGGATTGCAGGTTGGTTAGAAATATTTTTTAAAATAACTTTGGGGTTATTGAATTAATATAACTCTGGGGTTATATTTTACTCATCAAGACAGATGGAGTTGAAATGAAAAGTCTGGAATTGATTAAGATGATTGAAGCAGACGGTTGGTATGAGGTTAGGGGTAAAGGTAGTCACCACCATTTTAAACACCCCACCAAAGAAGGTCTGGTCACAGTACCTCACCCTAAAAAAGATTTACCAACTGGAACTGTTAAAAGCATTTTAAAGCAAGCAGGTCTTGAGTGACCCACTGCATCCAAACTTCATTTTCTCCAAAAGAGGTGAGTATGTTATATCCAATTGCAGTAGAAAAAGGCTCGAATGATGAAGCCTATGGCGTGATTGTTCCTGATATTCAGGGATGTTTCTCTGCGGGAGATACTTTTGAAGAAGCATTAAGTAATGCGAAAGAAGCAATTGCAGATCATTTGGAGATTCTTGCAGAAGATGGCAAAAATATTCCTTTGGCATCAGAAGTAAGTAAATTTCTTAACGATGAAGAATTTAAAGGCTTTATCTGGGCAGTTGTAGAAGTTGATGTGAATCGTTATTTAGGTAAGGCTGAAAAAATTAATGTCACCTTACCAAGTCGCTTGATTTATCTCATAGATGATAAAGTGGGTAAAGATAAGCAGTATAAATCCCGTTCTGCATTTTTAGCAGCTGGTGCCGAAAAAATATTGCAAGCTTCATCCTAGCTAACCAAAGAAGCCCACTCAATTGAGTGGGCTTCTGAATATTTAAAGAAAAGTGAATGAGTATTAAAACCAAGGCTTTACAAGGTATAAGATTTTTGAAAGATCTCAGTTTACTGTCGAACAGGCAGCTTAGAAAATGGCATCAAAACGCGGATTTAGTCGTGATTTGTTCATTGCCGAGCAGGCAGCTTAGAAAATCAAACATCGTGGCATTAACTGAACCACCACGTTCACTGCCACATAGGCAGCTTAGAAAGTCTATATACTTCGGCTCATAAAATTCTTGAAGTTCACTGCCGCATAGGCAGCTTAGAAAAGTACAGCCGTACATAGAACAGTATTTTTTATGTTCACTGCCGAGTAGGCAGCTTAGAAAAAACACGAATACCCCTAGTCACGGTTCAATTAGTTCACTGCCGAGTAGGCAGCTTAGAAATGAAGGGTTTGTTTTGGTGCCGAAAGTATTACGTTCACTGCCGAGTAGGCAGCTTAGAAATGTTTTTATTCGTGGTGGTGATGATGAATATGGTTTACTGCCGCCTAGGCAGCTTAGAAAAATTGAAAATAACAGTGCAACCCCTGACGAAAGTTCACTGCCGAGTAGGCAGCTTAGAAAGACGTAATTCTATATGTGATGACAAATCCACCGTTCACTGCCGCATAGGCAGCTTAGAAAATATTAAAGTATGGTAATTTGTGCTATCAATAGTTCACTGCCGAGCAGGCAGCTTAGAAACATAAATGTCGCTATTGCAATCGTTCTCAGTGGTTCACTGCCGAGCAGGCAGCTTAGAAAAGAATGGAAAATGGCATGTCAGCGCTACCGCTGTCCACTGCCGAGCAGGCAGCTTAGAAAAGCGTAAGCCGCGATCATGTCTATGTTTTAGTGTTCACTGCCGAGCAGGCAGCTTAGAAAAGGTTCCCGCGAAGCCTTGATCATTGCCAATCGTTCACTGCCGAGCAGGCAGCTTAGAAATTAAGGCTATTTCAGGCGTTCATGATGTCTATGTTCACTGCCGAGTAGGCAGCTTAGAAATTTAAAGTCAAGCGGACTGGTTAACTCAAACTGTTCACTGCCACATAGGCAGCTTAGAAAAGGGAGAACCAAATAATGAGTAATTGGCTATCGTTCACTGCCATATAGGCAGCTTAGAAATTTGGCATTCATTCACTTTTTTAAGAGTTTAAGTTCACTGCCATATAGGCAGCTTAGAAAAAGCCCGTGTTTTTGGCAAAGTCACAACCTTAGTTCACTGCCACATAGGCAGCTTAGAAATAATGGTGGTTATGTCATTTTGCAAGACATGGGTTCACTGCCACATAGGCAGCTTAGAAATCTTTTTTCTGATCCGAAATTGATGTTTTTTTGTTCACTGCCGCATAGGTAGCTTAGAAAATGCAAAAATTGCACTAATGGAACGCCAAGAAGTTCACTGCCACATAGGCAGCTTAGAAATTTGACTTAGAATGGTTCGCCATGAGCTCACTGTTCACTGCCACATAGGCAGCTTAGAAACAGTCAAGACCTACAATATTGTTTTCTACTGGATTCACTGTCGAGTAGGCAGCTTAGAAATTTAATCAGTGTGCCATCTTCTCGACGATCCAGTTCACTGCTACATAGGCAGCTTAGAAAACAATAAAATTACTTCCAACATTCGCAATAGTGTTCACTGCCGAGTAGGCAGCTTAGAAATGTAGACGGTTTCTACCACCACAGTCGTGCTAGTCCACTGCCATATAGGCAGCTTAAAAGAAGCCAACACAACACATATTAATATGTTAACTATTTCACATTTTAATTGGAAAAAATATTTATATGATTTTTAACATTAAAAAAGTTGAATATTGTATATAAAAATAAAAATATTCATTCCTTAAACTCATATATAAACATCATCATTGGGCATCTTAACTGGGCGATTTGTCAAACATTGGTCAGTGGGAATTCTAAATTTAAGCGAAATATCAATCAGTAACATAGTCGTTAAAGCATTGCTGCTACTTGGTCTTTGGACGTTGTAAGGGGGCGAGGGTGAGTTGTGATATCGTTGTTTTTTGCCTGAATTTCGAAGCACACACAGCGAATTTCAAAGCAAATTTTCTTAATCAAATGACATAAAACGATGATTTATACTCATGTGACTAATTTAAAATTTACGCTGAAATAACGTGAATTTTGTTTTTATGTAAAAAATTTACAAAAAAAAATACTTTAAATAAAACTGAAATATGAATGTAATAAATATTTAATATATTGAAATTTATAATAAAAATATTTTTCTCAAAAAATACAAATTTATATACACTTGTATCTATTTCATACACAAAGTGTGACTTTGTTTACATTTTTATCTCAGTGTGCATAATACCCATCGATCTAAACGAATCATTTTTTTGTCTGTATAGGATACTTGGTATGAAAAATACTTTTTTAGCAGCATCAGTTTCAATTTTAGCAATGTCTAGTGCTTTTGCAGCAGACGGCACAATCACAATCAATGGTCTAGTAACTGACAAAACTTGTGATATCGTAACTCCACAAGGTAAAGATTTCACAGTAACGCTTCCTACAGTATCTAAGCAAACTCTTGCTAAAACTGGTGATATCGCGGGCCGTACGCCATTCACAATCAACTTGGCTAACTGCTCTGAAGGCAAAGTTGCAACTTATTTTGAACCAGGTTCAACAGTTGATTTTGGTACTGGTCGTTTAAATAACACAGATGCAACTGGCGCGAAAAACGTTCAAGTTCAATTGTTAGGTTCAAATAACCAATTCATTCCTGTACTTGCTGCGGGTGCTTCTGGCGCGCAAACTAACTCTCAATGGGTAGATGTTGCGGACAAAGGTGCAGCTGATCTTAATTACTATGCTGAATATTATGCAACTGATGCATCTGCTGCTGGTAAAGTAACAACGTCTGTTCAATATACTATTATCTATCAATAATTTTTTATTGAATGGTACGGAGCTAGGTTGTCTAGCAACCTAGCTCTTTTACTTTATTTTAGATATAGAGATAATCGTTATGTTCTTGAATCATTCCTTTCTTAAAAAAGGTTTACTCGCATTTTTAATTCCGTTTGGTGCAGCGAATGCTGAAATCATCATTCATGGTACTCGTGTTATCTATCCATCTGATGCACGTGAAATTACTTTACAGGTAAGTAATAACGGAAATAATCCTGCATTGGTTCAAGCATGGATTGATGAGGGAGATGCGAAATCTACGCCAGATCAATCGAAAGCGCCTTTTATGATTACACCGCCTATATCGCGTGTGGAAGCAAAAAAAGGGCAGTCTTTACGTATTACCAGTTTGCCAAATGCAAATGAGTTAAGTAAAACTCAAGAAACGCTCTTTTGGTTAAATATTCTTGATATCCCACCAAAACCTTCTGCGAAAGATCAGAATGTTGTACCAGATAACTTTTTACAACTTGCGATTCGATCGCGTATTAAGTTTTTTTATCGCCCAGCTGGACTTAAAGAAGATGTCGCTTTGGCACCTGAAAAATTACAGTGGAGCAATAACGGTACTCAGTTAACCGTAAAAAACCCAACACCATTTCATATTACCTTGACTTCTATTATGCAAGATCAATCAGGCAAACGCGTTGATTTGATTTCACAAGGTTTAATGTTGAAACCATTTTCTGATGGAACGGTGAGTTTAAAAAATTCCAATGTCGCTAAGATGACCTTTACCACAATCAATGATTATGGTGGTCGTGTAGAGCGAAATATTAAATTTTAATAGATTGAACAAGCCTTTAAATTTCTTCAATGCAAGAAATTTAAAGCACCTTCGCAATGATGATTTAATCATTTCATTTATCTGAGAGTAAGCGAGTAAAAAAACCTATTCATTTGTTGATAGGCAGACTTCTTTATGCAAAAAAATGAACAAAGCTACAAGTGGATCAAGCGACATATCAGTTACTATGTGGCTTGTGGGGTTATTACGCTCAGCATTCCTGCTTTAGTTAATGCATCTGAAACTGACTTAAAAGAGGCTGAAAAGTCTCCGACTGCTGCAGAAGCAGAATTTGATTCGGCTTTTTTAATTGGCGATGCCAAAAAGATAGATGTAAATCGCTTTAAATATGGCAATCCTGTGTTACCAGGTGACTATAATGTGGATATTTATGTCAATGGTAACTGGTTTGGTAAACATCGTATGGTGTTTAAAGCGACTGAAAATAATCAAAATGCGTTTACCTGCTTTAGCTCAAACCAATTATTAGAATACGGCGTTAAAGCAGACGTGTTAAAAAAAGGCGAAAGCTTTGCTTTGACAGGTTGTCAGAAAATCGAACAGTGGGTTGAAGATTCGTTTTATGAATTTGATACTTCACGTTTACGTGTCGATATTTCGATTCCACAAGTTGCGATGCAAAAAAATGCGCAAGGCTATGTCGACCCTAGTGTTTGGGATCGCGGGATCAATGCTGCATTTCTTTCTTATAATGCCAGTGCATATAAAACATTTAATAAAACCCAAGGTGGCCAAGAAACCACCAACGCATTTACTTCGATAACTGCAGGTGCAAATTTAGCTGGTTGGCAATTGCGCCATAATGGTCAATGGCAATGGCAAGACCGCACCACCACAGATAATCAATCTAAATCAAGCTATGACGCGATTAACACCTATGTGCAACGCGCATTCCCGCAATACCGTGGCGTATTGACTTTAGGTGAAAGCTTTACCGACGGTGAAATCTTTGATTCATTTGGTTATCGTGGTTTCGATTTTTCCAGTGATGACCGTATGTTACCCAATAGTATGATTGGTTATGCACCACGTATTCGCGGTAATGCAAAAACCAATGCCAAGGTTGAAGTACGTCAGCAAGGTCAGTTAATTTATCAAACAACGGTTGCGCCGGGTAGTTTTGAAATCAATGACCTCTATCCGACAGGATTTGGTGGTGAACTCGAAGTTTCTATTTTAGAAGCCAATGGTGAGATTCAACGCTATTCAATTCCTTATGCATCTGTTGTACAAATGCTCCGTCCAGGAATGAGCCGTTATTCTGTGTCAATGGGTCAATTCCGTGATAAAGATATCGATCTAGATCCTTTTATTGTACAAGGGAAATATCAACGCGGTATCAATAACTCGATCACGGCTTATGGTGGTGTACAGTTCTCAGAAGACTATTCAGCAGTGACATTGGGCAGTGCTTTTGCAACACCTATTGGCGCAATTGCACTTGATGTAACGCATTCACAAGCAGATTTTGAACGTCGCAAAAGTGAAAGTGGGCAAAGTTTCCGTATCAGTTATAGTAAATTAATTACCCCAACAGATACCAATTTGACCTTGGCTGCATATCGTTATTCTACAGAAAACTTTTATAAGTTACGTGATGCAATATTGGTACAAGACCTTGATAATAAAGGCATTAGTTCAGCTCATGTAGGTAAGCAGCGCAGTGAATTTCAGATCACCCTGAATCAGGGTTTACCACGTGATTTTGGCAATATTTATGCAACAGGTTCGTGGGTAGATTACTGGAATCGTCAGGAAACAACCCGTCAGTATCAAGTCGGTTATAGCAACAACTACCGTGGTTTGACTTATGGGTTGTCAGCAATTAAACGTATTGTTGAAAACAATGCTACAAGTATCAGCAATAGTGATACTGAGTATATGTTGACCATGTCCTTACCACTTTCATTTAAGAAAAGCTCAGCGAACCTTAACTCGATTATGACGCAAGATAATGCGACTGTCGGTGTGAGTGGTGTGGTTGGCGAT
The DNA here is from genome assembly GCF_022828975.1 of Acinetobacter sp. NyZ410. Taxonomy (NCBI): domain Bacteria; kingdom Pseudomonadati; phylum Pseudomonadota; class Gammaproteobacteria; order Moraxellales; family Moraxellaceae; genus Acinetobacter; species Acinetobacter sp. NyZ410. Next base: position 1,329,964 of record NZ_CP094620.1, read on the forward strand.
CGTTTTAACTATGGTACATCTGTATCGACGCGCTATGGTGATAATCCGAGTGCCAATTTAAATGCTCAGTATCGTACTAACTACGCGACTGTTGGTGGTTCATTCAGTGCTGCTGACGGTTATCAACAAGCCATGTTGACTGCACGTGGTAATATTGTTGCTCATCCTGAAGGTGTCTTGTTTGGACCAGATCAGGGGCAAACCATGGTGTTGGTATATGCACCTGAAGCTGCTGGTGCAAAAGTGAATAATGCGACAGGTTTAAGTATCAATAAATCTGGTTATGCGGTGATTCCATATGTAACTCCATATCGTTTAAATGACATTAGCCTTGATCCTCAAGGAATGTCGACAGATGTAGAGTTAGATGGTACAAGTCAGCGTATCGCACCTTATGCAGGTTCAATTTCACAAGTGAGTTTTGCGACGAAAACTGGTAAAGCAATTTATATTCGCAGCAAAAAACAAAATGGTGAAACTTTACCTTTTGCAGCAGAAGTATTTGATACAAAAGGTGAAAATATTGGAATGGTTGCGCAAGGAAGTATGGTTTACTTAAGAACCAATACTACTGCAGACTCGGTTACAGTGAAATGGGGCGAAAATGCCAACGAGCAATGCCACATCCAATATGATGTTTCTGCGCAAGCAGCAGACAAAAAGCAAAATATGATTATGGCGGAAGGTGTATGTCAATGAACGGTAAAGTTTTAAATCGTATTCTCTTGCTCATTGCTGGGACTGTGAGTTCAGGGACATATGCTGCATGTATACCAGATCGTGGTTTCTCTACTGTTGATGTGAGCATGGCAGTAGGACGTGTTGTGGTGAGACCAAGTGACCCTGTCGGAAAGGTTTTACGCAAAGCCTCTTTTCCAATTAGACCCAATGGTTCGACGTATAGTTGTGGTAGTTATGGCACACTTGGTGCTGTTTTAACTCAAAACTATTCACTTAGCCCTATCGGTAATTCGGTTTATAACACCAATATTGATGGAATTGGTATTCGCTTATACCGTGAAGCGCCAACAGCTCCTGGTTTTGCCGATTATTATCCTTATACACGAAGTGCGAGTGGCAGACGTGTTTTGGCAGAAGGGTTTTTTATTGTTGAAATTGTTAAAACGGCGACATCAACAGGATCTGGCGCACTGGTTCCAGGCACATATAGTAGTTATCGTTCTGGTGAACGCCAAAGCCCACCTTGGTTAACCAGTACGGTATATGGGAATGCGATTACTATTGCGTCTTCTTCATGTGAAATATTGGGAAATATTAATAAAACTGTGACACTGCCAACGGTAAACAAGGTTGATTTTAAAGGTGTCGGTTCAACGCAAGGTGAGCAAGCCTTTGATCTCAACATTTTGTGTAATGGTGGTAAAAACCCGAGTGGTTATGAAGAAAGCAATAAAATCAGCCTAAGCTTTGATTATGATGCGGTGAGTAGTAGCACTCAAAATGTACTTGCGAATACAAATACCGCAGGAAGCAGTGCATCAGGTGTTGGCGTACAATTGCTTTCACAATATAAAAATTCGAATAAAGTGATTGCTAAAAATGACAAGCTAGAATTAGGCACGTTAAAGTCAAATGATAATATTCAATACAATGTGCCAATGACTGCGCGTTACTATCAGACTGCAACCAAAGTGATGCCCGGAAAAGTCCGAGCTATGGCAACCGTCACAATTGAATATGATTAATTGACGTGAATCATATTTTTTAAAATTATTTTTTTATTTATTGATTGGAAAATCTTGTATTAATAATAAGGTTATGTAATTAATTAACTACACCATTTCTTTAGAGGGGAATGAGATGGAGTTAAATAAAAAACTATCCTTTTTATTAATAACATTTACAACGATATCGAGTTTAAGTTTAGCTACTTATGCAGAGGAGATTCATTTTCAAGGGCAGATTGTAGAATTTACATGTGAAAAGGATTCTAATAATTCTAATTGCAAAGCGATTGATAATACGATTGATGTGCTGAGAAAAACCACCACAATAGATAGCTTTAATTTCAATAACTTAGTTGATAAGAAGGCCAATGGTGTGGCGCATTTAAAAATTCAAGATTTAGAAAGTGAGCAGCATAAAATACTGGTGGTAGATTATTATTAAGCCTATTAATTTGTGATATAAATAACATAAATTAAAAATTATGCTGTGTGATAAGTTAAAATATAATCTGATTATTTTAGTTGGATTATATTTTAATTTGTATTAAAAATAATCGAATTTTTAAACTGTTTTAAATCTTTGTATCTTATTTTATCGGTTGAATGGTTTTATTTAATATATCCATAAAGGTTTTTAAGATAATATTGTAATTTTTTCCTTTGTGGGTAATTAGGCAGATCGGCGTACTGTAATGCATTCTCTCTTGTAAAATCGGTTGCATCAAACCATCTTGAACCCATTTTTTCGCATAATGATCGGGTAAAAACCCCATAAATTTTCCTGAAAGAATCAGAAAGGCGATACCTTCTCGGTCACTGGCTGTGGCGGAACAGTTCAATCGTTGATGCAACTTCATTGCATCGGGGGTAATGGCGTAATTTGGAAGAACCGTATTGCATCGTTTTAAGTCATCTAAACTTATTTCTCCTAAATGCTGAAAAAGCGGGTGATTTTGTCCACAATAGAGTGAAGACTCTTCGTTATATAAATGAAAATAATCGAGGCCTGACAATGGGCTCACCAAAGGAATCGCACCAGCGTGTAAGCGATTGTCCAAAACACGACACTCAATATCTGACAGTGTGCTCATACTAATATTAATAACCACCTCAGTATTTTCTTCCGCAAGCTGTGCCAATGTATTGGTGATATAAGCACTGGGCATCGTGACTAAGTTATTAATAATTCCAATATTAAATTCACCTTTGAGCTGATTATGCATTTGATTGATTTTGGCACGAAAGTCCTCAATCGAAGCGGTCAGTACCTCAATATATTCTAAAACTTCCCGACCTTCATCGGTGATGGAAAAGCCTGCTCGACCACGTTGACAGAGGCGAATCCCTAAGCGATTTTCCAGATCACTCATATGCAAACTAATCGCAGAACGGCTAATCCCTAGGATACTTTCAGCAGCAGTGAAGCTATGACAGTCACAGACTGTTTTAAATATTTTTAGTAATTTTATATCAAAATCAGTGACTTGATTTAATTTTTTAGGTTTCATTTAGTTTTGCTTTTTTATATCTAAACTCAAGATATTTTGAATTTATCAAAACTATCTCGCTTTGTACACTCAAGAGATAACCACAAAACAAGAAGACTACTTATGTTTGATATCGATACATCAAATGACCGCGATGACGCATTGGAAGCCAGTCAGTCAAATGAGCAGATGAATTTAAATTATCAAGCCCATTGGATGCCATTTTCTGCAAATCGTAATTTCCATAAAGATCCGCGCATGATCGTGGGTGCAAAAGGATCGTATTTAATTGACAGTACTGGACGTGAGATTTATGACTCATTGTCAGGGCTATGGACGTGTGGTGCAGGGCATACACGGCCTGAAATCCAACAGGCTGTAAGTAAGCAATTGGCAAAATTGGATTATTCACCTGCATTCCAATTTGGACATCCTTTATCTTTTCAATTGGCTGAAAAAATTGTTCAGCTGATGCCGGAAAAACTGCAACATGTCTTTTTTACCGACTCTGGTTCAGAGTCTGCGGATACTGCGATCAAGATGGCACGTGCCTATTGGCGCATTCAAGGCAAACCAAGCAAAACCAAATTGATTGGACGAGCGCGTGGCTATCACGGTGTAAACGTGGCAGGGACCAGTCTCGGCGGCATTGGTGGAAATCGTAAAATGTTTGGTCAATTGATGGATGTGGATCATTTGCCTCATACCTTGCAAGCGCATTTAAGTTTTAGCAAAGGCTGTGCTGAGACAGGTGGAGTTGAGCTGGCAGATGAAATGCTCAAACTGATTGAATTACATGATGCTTCTAATATTGCAGCAGTAATAATAGAACCTGTTTCTGGTTCAGCAGGCTGTATCGTGCCACCAGTTGGTTATTTACAACGCCTACGAGAAATTTGTGACCAACACGATATTTTACTGATTTTCGATGAGGTGATCACTGGCTTTGGGCGTATCGGCAAATGGACTGCGGCTGAACATTTTGGAGTTACACCAGACCTTTTGACCTTTGCTAAACAGATTACCAATGGCGCAATTCCATTAGGTGGGGTGGTGGCAAGCCATGAAATTTACAATGCATTTATGCAGCAAGACTTGCCTGAACATGCCATTGAATTTACCCATGGCTATACCTATTCGGCCCATCCTGTTGCCTGTGCCGCTGCTCTCGCCACCTTAAATGTACTCGAAAATGAAAATTTAATTTCCCAATCTGCTGGCTTGGCACCAAGCTTTGAAAAGCTTGTCCATGAATTAAAAGGTTCCCCCCATATTGTCGACATCCGTAACTGTGGATTGATTGGTGCCTTGCAATTGGCTCCACGTGATGGTGATGCCACGATTCGTGGTTTTGAAATTGGAATGAAACTGTGGAAAGCAGGTTTCTATGTGCGTTTTGGTGGGGATACCCTTCAGTTTGGCCCAATGTTTAACAGCACAGAAGCGCAATTAAGCAGCTTGATGAATGCAGTAGGTGAGGCACTTTATCAGGTGAAATAAATAGGGTGTGCCTCTAAGCAAATCAATACGGAACAGCTAGACAATAGACAAGGAAAAGTAATGAACAATTTAGAAAATTTTAGTGGTGGCGAGCTGTCTAATACCGAAACAGTTGAAGCAGTACAACCGATCACGCTGGTTGGGCATTTTATTCAAGGGGGACTGGTAAGCAAGACCTCAAGAACACAAGCTGTATATCATCCAGCCACAGGCAAGATCAGCAAAGAAGTTGCGCTTGCAGATAGCGACTTAGTCAATCAGGTGGTTCAGATTGCACAACAGGCTTTTCCAGCATGGCGTGATACCCCAGTGATTAAACGTGCACGAGTGATGTTTAAGTTTAAACAACTGCTAGAAGACAATGCTGAAAAACTCTGTGAGTTGATTGGGCAAGAACATGGAAAAATTTGCCATGATGCGCAAGGTGAGTTACAACGCGGAATTGAAAATGTTGAATATGCATGTGGTGCACCTGAGTTTTTAAAAGGTGAATACTCAAAAAATGTTGGCCCAGATATTGACTCATGGAGTGAATTTCAACCTTTAGGTGTGGTTGCTGGGATTACACCATTTAATTTTCCAGCGATGGTTCCATTGTGGATGTTCCCGATGGCGATTGTTTGTGGAAACTGCTTTATTTTAAAACCTTCTGAAAAAACCCCATCCGCAGCATTATATTTGGCGGAATTACTTAAACAGGCAGGTTTACCCGATGGTGTGTTTAACGTCATCAATGGTGATAAACAAGCAGTGGATGCTTTATTAGATCATCCAAATATTCAAGCGATCAGCTTTGTTGGTTCAACCCCGATTGCTGAATATATTTATCGTACAGCAACCTCGGCAGGCAAACGCTGTCAGGCCTTAGGTGGTGCAAAAAATCATGCCATTATCATGCCTGATGCAGATATCGATAATGTGGTGAACTCATTATTAGGTGCAGCTTTTGGTTCATCTGGTGAACGCTGTATGGCATTGTCTGTAGCAGTGGCAATTGGCGATGAAATTGCTGATCTGGTGATTGAAAAACTTACTCAAGAAATGCAACAACTCAAGTTTGGTCATTATGCAGATCAACAAAATGACTTTGGACCGCTCATTTCGCAAGCACATAAAGATAAAGTTCAAGCTTTTATCCGAAGTGCTGAACAGCAAGGTGCTAAAATCGTTGTCGATGGTCGTGATGCCAAACCTGTTGGTTATGAAACTGGATTTTTTGTTGGCCCGACGCTGATTGATCAAGTTTCATCAGACATGACCAGTTATCAGCAAGAAATTTTTGGCCCTGTTTTACAGGTGATTCGCGTAGAAACCATGCAACAGGCGATGCAGTTAATTAATGATCATGAGTATGGAAATGGTACCTGTATTTATACCCGTGATGGGGAAGCTGCGCGCTATTTTACCCATCATATCCAAGTGGGAATGGTCGGGGTAAATGTGCCATTGCCCGTACCTGTTGCATATCATAGTTTTGGTGGCTGGAAGCGTTCGTTATTTGGTGACTTGTATGCTTATGGGCCAGATGGAGTACGTTTTTATACGCGCCGTAAAACCATTACCCAACGTTGGCCAGCTACACACGTTCGTGAAGCCAAGCAGTTTTCAATGCCGACTTTAAATTAATTTTTTGTGTATAGAGGGAAGATCATCGATTTTCTCTCTTTTGAATAAGGATTTAATAATGTAAATCACGATTTTAAAAGTATTTTTAAGGAATAAAATATGAATGGTGTTAAAACAACAAAATTAGGTGAAGGACTTTCCAACCGACATATCACGATGATTAGTATCGGTGGCGTTATTGGTGCAGGTTTATTTGTCGGCTCTTCAGCTGCAATTGCCAAAGCAGGGCCTGCTGCTGTACTGGCTTATATTATTACCAGTATTATTGTTTTTTTGGTGATGCGTATGCTCGGTGAGATGGCCGTTGCTCAACCAGATACAGGTTCATTTTCTACTTATGCACGTAAAGCAATTGGCCCTTGGGCTGGCTTTACCGTGGGTTGGTTATATTGGTGGTTTTGGGTTTTAGTGATTCCCATCGAAGCAATTGCTGGTGCGGAAATTTTACATGCATGGTTTCCTCAAGTTTCCAGTGCTATTTATGCCTTTGCTTTTATTATTTTACTCAGTTTAGCCAATTTCTTTAGTACCAAAAGTTTTGGTGAGTTTGAGTTTTGGTTTGCTTTAATTAAAGTGGTTGCGATACTGCTGTTTATTGTGATTGGTGCATCGGCTGTATTCGGTCTTTGGCCTTTGGCTCGTGATGTCAGTGGTGTGGGCCATTTATTTTCAAATGGTGGTTTTATGCCGCATGGCATGGGTGGTGTTCTCTCGGCGATTTTAATTTCAGCATTTTCATTTTTTGGTGTTGAAATTCTGTCGATTGCTGCGGCAGAGTCTAAAAATCCACAAGAGAAAATTAAACGTGCCACCAATCTAGTGCTGTATCGCATCATTTTATTCTTTGTCGTTTCGATTTTTCTAGCAGTGGCTTTAGTCGATTGGCGTTCGCCTGATTTACAAAAATTGGGGACCTTTCAGTATGTCTTGGTCAGCCTCAATGTGCCGCAAACCAAATTGATTATGGACATGGTGGTGTTTATTGCGGTGGCAAGTTGTATGAATGCGGCTGTATATACTTCTTCACGGATGCTGTTTGCATTGGGTGCACGTCAAGAAGCCCCGAAAGTTGTGACTAAAATTAATGATGCAGGTGTACCAACAATCGCAGTGTTTGCTTCAACCTTGGTTGGACTGGTTTGTTGCGCCGTGAATTATATGTTTCCTGGGCAAGTTTTTGGATTTTTACTTTCAACAACGGGTTCAATTGCCTTAGTGGTTTATTTAGTCATTGCTGTGTCACAACTACGCTCAAGAGCTAAACTGGAAAAAATAGGCGCTCAAGTGACCTTTAAAATGTGGTTATTTCCTTGGCTGACATGGTTTGTCATTGTGGTGATTATGAGTGTATTGGGCTATATGTTTTTATCGCCTCAATATAGTTATGAAACGACTTTGTCCTTAGGAGTAACCTCCATTGTGGTGATTTGTGGTCTGATGGTGACACGTAAGAATAAAACCGCGAAGCGTATGGCCGTTCATTTGGATTAAATCAGCATTAAACAGCGCATAACAACCAGCAAACTTTGTCGGTTAAGGGTAAAGCCAGCACGACAAAGTTTGTTTTTTATGTTTAGGCTTTTGCTTTTATCACGCCAGTCTATAAAAAGAAATCAATCACTTAGGTTGGATGTTCTAGGTCATTTTAGCGAGATTTAGCTTATTTTAGCTGAGGTGAACATCATGTCTATTGAGCTCTGTTTCAAAGCTTTCATTTAAATGATGCTTTTCATTTACATCTAATGTTTTATTGATATTTTGCTTTCTCCACATAGAAGGAGAAACACCGTTCCATGCTTTAAACGCACGATTAAATGAGGTTTGATCTTTATAGGCAAGTAAGAAGGCAACTTTTGTGATGGATAGGTTTTGATTTTGCAGATATTTCTTGGCTAAATTTTGACGAATATTACTGAGAATTTCTTTAAAGGAAAGGTCTCTATTTTTTAAATATTTTTGCAGTGCTCTCGCAGAGATATTTAATGATTTTGCAATAGAGTGAATCTGGACATTATTATTTTCAAGTGCTTGTAGCATACTCAGATTAACCAATTCCAAGAAAGAATCCTCCTGAGGCATTTTACTGAGTAATATGTTGGCATGATTCAATAATATTTCTAAAAGAATAGGGTCATAATATTTTAATTTGGTTTGCAATAAAGAATTCGGTATGACGATACGAGTTTGCTTTGTATTAAATTTAATCGGGCAATTAAACAATTGTTGGTATTTTTTTGTGTCAATGGGTTTGGGAATGGCAAGTTCTAGACAATGAAAAATACTTGCATCTGAATCGGTCAGTTGTTGTAAGTGGTGAAACAGGCTAGACACTTGTATTTCTTCAACGATGGTGGTTTCTTCTAGATATAAACCTACTTGTAAATATGCAGGTTTATCCCATGAGATTGAAAAGTGGTTTTCCTCAATAAGCACTTTTTTGGGAATATAATTAAACCAAAGCTTTTCGTATTGAGCCAATATTTCGATATAGTCAAATAATGTATCACTCGACTGAGCCATATAAGCCACAATGCCGATATGTTTGGGCTGAACCAAAGCACCGATATCTAATCCAATACCCACTTGGGGATATTGTTTATTGATTTGTTTTATTCTCTTGAGCCATTCGCCAAACGGTAGGTGATCATTGAGTGGATATTCAGCATCGCTTGAAACATCTAAGCCTTTTTTTTTACAGAAATCGTCTAATAAAAGTGCCATTCCTTTATTCACACTTTTTATTTTAAAAAAAGTTTTCATGAATTCTCCCAATATTCATTCGATGTTTCTGTGTATTTATTTTTTATTTAAAGTAATCAAAGATTTGTCGTTATGTGTGAGGTCTTCATTTTTCTTTAAAGCGAGGCTGGGATTTGAATGATGAAAATAGATAAAGTTCTCCGCTATTTTTTATGCCATTCAAATGAGAAGGATGAGTTCCTAACCCTGTGCTTTAAAAAGTTTGAATACTCAATCGTATTAACCGTCAATAATAAATCGCGTTATGTGCTCAATCATATTGAATAGAAAACTGAGCATTTGCATTTGCAATCCCTGCGAGGGCTTGTGCTTTGGTCACGATATAATTTGCATAAAAGAGTGCCGAAACATTGCCATTGATGTCTGTGCTAAAGGCTTCGCTTTTCTTGCCTAAAGGCAATCTTTTTTTATCTTGATCTCGGATTTCTATGGCAATATTTTCAGCCTTATTGGCTAAGGCATCGAGTGCTAAAAGTTCAGCATTTTCAGTATTTCGAGGCCCCTCAAAAGTGATGGTCACAGATCCATTCGGCGGACAGTTACTCATCTCAAAATGAATCGGGGTTGGTTTTGATTGACTACCTACATTTGGTAAGTCTTTGCTTGCAACGCTGCCAAGCTGAATATATTTATCTTGTTCAGAACTTAACACGCCACAGGTTGCTGTCGTCACAATCCCTGAAAGTTCAATATTCACTCGACCCAGCTCTACATTACTATTTTGAGCATGAGTGATCTGATGAATATTTAAACAACATAGCAGTGTGGCAGCAGCCATATATCTTGCTCTATTTTGCATTATCGTCTCCTAATCAAAATCCACTCTGAGATATCCTCTAGATTTAAACGGACCAATGACTGGTTTATTCCCAGTGATACTGACGGGCCAAGCTTTGATGGTCACATTTGCTGGTTGTTGATTGAGATTAAACGGAATCACGCTATTGATATTATTGGGCAATAACACATTGTCATTTTGATCTGACATCTTAAAGCCAATATCTGGATTATCTGAGATCATCATATCTCCAGTGGCTTTTTCAGCCTCAAGCCGAAGTGTCAGCATTGCTTGGGCATCAATATTGGTACATTGAATCGCTAAGGTATGACTCTGTTTATTGACATTGTTGGGTTTATTGCCAGGACCCGCCTGACTAAAGGCATAGGCTGGAATTTCCCCAAACTTAATTTCTAAAAAGTCACCTGTGCCAATTTTGCAACTTTGTGGAACCGTAATAGAACCGCTGTAACTGATCTTATAAACAGGGATACTTAAAGGATCTGCTGAGCCCGTTGTGACATATACGGTAAACATGGTTTTTTTCGGGATAGGCACAAAATCAATAAAGGGTTTAATCACTTTGAGGCGGAAGGTAAAGTTTGAATCCCAAATACCAAAGGGTTGCCCTCTACTTACATTGGGATCTGTACCCATCTGTACATAATTTGCAGGAGGATAAAAATCTCCCGCAAAGCTATCGGTAATTTTCATGGCACCGACCAAATAATCGTTGATTGGTAAGTATTTATAGCGATCGATGGTTTCTACCACAGAGAGGTCGGAAACATAACTACGCATAGTTCTATTTCGACTAATATTGGAATTATGAACAGGGCAGGTTCCATAAACTTGCGAGGAAAAATTCTTTTTAAGCTCTACAATTTTACCTACAGCGTTATTCGAGCTGCTAAAACTATTGGACAGATCATAAAAAACTTCATCCACCACACCGTTCCCTTTGCTGTTCCAACAGACAACTGCAAAAGATGGGGCAGACGCAAGCAACAACATACTGGAAATTAAAAGTTTAAATTTCATATGATCTCTCCTTATTGACATTCAAGATCAAATTGAATAACGGGTTTGCTGAGGTCCATGTCTGAAATATCGTAGTTTGCCAAACATTTTCCTTCAGCAGATTCGCCCCAATTGACTTCCAGTGTGCCTTTGAGCGGAAGTCCAGTTAAATAAACTCGACCATCATCTGCAACGATACTGGTGGCTGAACTTTCTTTTTCGATCACACTACTTGCATACGGTATAAACTTGCCGTTATGGGATAAAGTGATAAGTGCTCTTACACCTAGACTGGTATTAAACGTCGCTCTGGCAATTGCCCCTTTGATTGGGACGACATTTTCAACGTTATTGCTGATCTCGAGATTATTACTGAAAGTATTTGAATTGAGTGCAACACGATTGGCACGATATTCAGTGGCATAAGGTACGATGGCATATCCACGCCAATCAGTTTTAACGCCGGTATAATTTTCGATATTTACACCTTTGGCACCGGGTGCTTTGACCAAAATTGAGGTGCTGCCTAAAGGCTGACCAAAGGTAATCCCATCACGGTGCGCTAAAATACCGCCAGATGCGTTATAGGTAAACTGATTTGAGTTCTTTTCGTAGCTATAACCTGCACCTACCGTACCGTAACTACCATTGTAATTCAGGCTGACTGAACCTATATCGCCTTGCTTACTGACTTGTCCCTGATTGATGCTATAACTTAAATTACGATCTTTCAGTAAAGTGCCACTTAAACCTGCCATATAGGACTCATTACCATTTGAATTTTGTGTGGTCGAAAAAGTGCTATATGCATTTTGGATTGGATGATTACGGAAATTCGCTTTCGGCCATAGCTTGTCCAATGGGAAGGAGATATTCATGGCATACATGGTGTCACTTTGATTAATCTCAGAATATTTGTTACGGCTGACTGAGAATGAATAATTCAGTGCTTTCCATGAGTTTGCATAACCCGCTTGAACCCATTCATTTTTTTTGTTGGTGTCCCAATAGGTTTGCTGATTTCCGGAGACAAATAAAGAACCATAGTTGCCAAGTGAATGCGAGATATTGACTTCAAAGCGACCTTTTTTAGAATTATATAAATTGTAGTAATCCGTAATGATCGGGGTATTGGCTTGATTTCCGTCTTGAGTTTCGGAAACGTGATAGCCACTCATACGATTATAAGCAACATCATTTAAGGTATAGAAACCTTTGGTGGAATAACGATAGCCCAATAACTGGAAGGTGGTTCCAGAGCTTAATAATGATTTTGAATATAAAAAGCGCAGAGACTGCCCACTGCTCGTGGATCGATCCGCCAACTCGCTGTCCGCATGAGTAAGGTCAAAAGACAGAGCACCATAATCGCCGAGGTTGGCACCTAGACCCACCAATGCACTCTTATATTTTTCTGATAATTGTGTCCCCGCATAAACGGATATACCATTTTTTAAACCGTGAATTGCTGTTGCCTGTAGCAATGAAGGATTATCTTGAGAATCCAATCCGCTACGGTACTCACCCACCACTACACTATATTTTGTACGCCCTTCACGTTGTAGCACCGGAAGGCTTGAATAGGGCACTTGAAAGCTTTGAATCGAACCGTCATTTTCTTCAATCGTAACCAAAAGGTCACCACTGATTGAGGTTGGATTTAAATCTTGGATAAGGAATGGTCCGGGTGCGACATTTACCTGATGAATCACAAAACCATTTTGTTTGATCACCACTTTTGCATTGGTTTTTGCAACCCCACGAACAGTAGGTGCATAGCCTTGCTGACTGTCAGGATACATTGCCTCAGAAGTCGACAAATGTGCGCCACGGAAACCAAAGCTGTCAAAAATTTCGCTACTTGTTGAACCGTCACCAATTACCAGCTGGCTTTTTAAAGGAATAATGGTTTTTTGTACATAGGTATTTAAATTATTCCATTGATTTGTGGTTTTACCGTTGTGTGAATTGGCGTTAAAACTGCCTGAATGTCGGAACTGCCATGAGCCAATATTGAGTCCATTATCCAGACGTAAAAATAAACTGTTGGTATCTGTTTTAGAGTTGTCATAACCCGAAATATTATAGTTGGTATAAAAGCCGTTGATCCCTTCATCCCATTGATCGGGTGGAATATAGCCGCGAATTTGGTTGCGTAAAGACGCTTGCGGCAAGCTGATCAATAATTTTTGTTTATCAAATTGAAAATGGCTGTTTGCACCATCAATGATTGAAATAAAATCTACACATTGTGGGTTTGAGCTAGACAATTGCTCGTATTGGGCAATATTGACCCCAAATCCCTGCAATGTTTTGCTGTCTAAACACGGAAATAACCCCGTTGTATCTTGAATGCCTGATTTTTCAATAAAATTGATGTCGCGGGTAAATGCATATTGATCGTTGACATACACATCAACCCGGTACACGCCCGGTAATTGATGGGTCGATTTCTCAAATCTGCTCAAGTCAGAAATTTGTGAATTGGATAAGTTATCTGTTAAAAATGCAGGGTTAAATACCTGTTCTGCATGACTGGTTCTTGGGACTACGATTGAAATCAGCATAGTCACTGCGATACCCACTGGATATCGCTTGATATTTCTCCTTACGCATACAACACTGTATGGCATTGAAAATAGACTATTCATAATTATTACTTCAGTTCTAAATCAACTTTAGCCGTTAAACCACCGTAATCATTGACCGTTTGATAACTCAGCTTATTGCCTGAAGTCGCTGAAATTTTTGTTTGGGCAAAAGGACTCGCCATCACATTTGGCACTTTTTGGTTATCAACAAAAACGTTCACAAAAGAAACGTGATAAGGAGATGGATTATTCACCATGATTCCTTCTGCTGATTTTGAAAACTTAAGTGTTTCTAATGCGGCTTCAGGTTTGGTTTTTAGATTTATTGGACGAACAAACAGTTTGATTCGAGATAAAACAGCAAGTTGCAAAATATTTTTGTCAATCAAAGTCGATTTATCAATCGAAGGAATTGCCTTGACATTGACCCAAAATACCGACTCTCTATCTTGGGGTAAGTTGGTGGCAACATTGACAATTCTTAAAGTATTTTCGCTATTTGCTTCTGCGACAAATAAGGGCGGAGTAATCAGAAAATCTTTTGATTTTTCATCTAAATTATTTTCAATCCATGAGTTAATTAAAAAGCGTTCTTTATTGTTGCTGTTGACAATAGCTAATGAAACTTGCTTGGCATCGGTTGGGTAAATAACACGAGTTGCCCCAAGTGATATACCGCCAATTATATTGTTATTGGCCAAGCTGGTAGATGCTAAGCAGGCTAAGGTTATACTAAGAACACCATTTTTAAATAAGTTCAGTTTCATATAAGTCCTTAGAATTCATTTATGGATAAAAAACAGAAATTAAAATATTCGATGCTTGAGCGGATGACTGTTCTGAAGTTTGGTTGAGGAGAATACCAATCCTATTTTTAGCGAAACTGTCATAACGTTCAGGTCGATCAATTTGTCGAATAAATTTCTGATTCAGACGGGCCTGTTCAAGACCTTGAATGTTTAATTCTTGATGAATATCAAAATCATTTCTTGCTTTTGGATCTGTATAAAACATCTCATGGGTTGGCTTATTTTGTTCAGATAGACCAATGGCAAGATTGTCGTAAATGCTCACAGGGCATAATGAAAAATTGATTTGAATTGGAGAATTGGGAGTTTTAATAGATACAGCAGCATTATTCTCAATCAAGATTGAGCAGCTTTGATTTATCAAAACTCCCTGAAAATGAGCTCTTCCACCAAATACATAACTCTCTGCGTAAATATGAGTACTTACTAATATTCCAGCAATCAGGGTTATATACTTTTTCATGGTAAATAAGCTCATGTAATCAAATAGTTAATAATTATCTTAGGCAGATAAATTATTCATATTTCACTACAAAAGTTGCATCAGCATTTGCTTGACCAGGTGTAGATGCACCAGTCGCTACATAACGAGCGCTGAATTGAAGTGTGTTATCACCAGTGATCAATGTTTTAGGTGTAGAGAAACTAGCACCAGTAACACCTAGGATTTTTGAAGTGTCATCAGCAATCTCAATCCCTACATTTGTTGCAGCAGTAGAGTTTGTACCACCAGCAGCAACTGAAAGTAAGTTTGCATTAGACGTTACAGACTGACCATAAAATGCAACAGCAGCAGTTGCTTGAACTGTTGGATCACAGTCAACAAGTTTGATTTGGAACGGTACTGGAGTTGTTTTATCGCCAGCAACAGCTAAACGTGCAGTACGGTATTGACCTAAATCAACAGTTTGATTTGAAGATTCTGTACTTACAGCACATGCTGCATTTACGATTTCACCAGTAAAATGTACTGTTCCACCGTTAACAGTTACAGGATCAGCAGCGAAAGCTGAAACAGAAAGTGTTAAAGCAGATAAAGTTGCAGTACTTAATAGAGCTAATTTCATAGTAAAACCCATTCATTTTAGAAGGTTGATTTTTAATATTTATTTAAAATCATTTTTTATGATTTCAATAAATTACACTTAGTCGCACTGTTTAATAAAATAGTAATGTACTTAAATAAATGCAGGGTTATAGTGACTTACATCACAATAGATAACTTTGTATTTTGTGCATAATTAATTTGTATTTGACGCCCTTATCATTTTTTATGAAAAGTATATGAATTAATGTGATTAGTTGGGTGCTTGTTTTTAGCTGTGCTGTGTGCAGTGTTGTTGCTTATTATTGATATACGTTGGTACGGTTTTTTGATCAAAAACGCTCATTGCATTTGTAGATACACTTTTGAGTTAGAATTATTTTTCTTATTTAATATCAATCACAAGGGGAAATAAATTGTTTGATTATAAAAAGCTTGCGATGCCACAGCTTACATTCAAAGTTTAAATACCTTTGCGTAGGCAATGCCTCACTTTTCTTATAGGGGATGCCAAACCTTGCGCTATCACAACAGCAATCAAAACTAGACGATTTATACAACGGTTGATTGTGTATAGCGCTTTATTTTTTAATCTGAGATGGTATTCCAATTTGCGCAGCCAAAGGCGAGAAAATCACTTTAATTGGAGAGTTAGCCTGACTTTGCTGTACATCAGGCCCTATATAATTCTTGCCTTGAGATGTTGCAAAACTAAGATGCCACACACTAAGTTCAGTGTCTGACAGCCACACTATGTGTAAAGCATTATCCTTTGCGCCAAAGTCGATGGTTCTTACATCAAATTGCGCCAAAGCATGAATAAATGAACGACATTTTTCAGTTTCACCTTTTTTCAGAACTGAAATCTGAACTTGGGTTGCGCCACCAAACATTACATCATTGGCTCGGCACTGAAGAACTTCCACATGAAAACGGCCATCAGGAGAGGGCAGATCTCTTATCAACTTATTTACCGTGCTGGATTGGCATGCTGTTAATACGATGGGCAATATCAGTAAAGTGTATATCCTTGTCAGTTTCATTTTATTCCTTGCTATGTAAATACATTACGATTTTTGTTTTATCGCTTTATTCAAATCGGTCAGTCTGCTTTTAGCCAATACATGGAATGCTTCAGTTGAATTGTTTTCACAACTTCGACTGGTCATCATATCGTGTTGCATGTTTACTGGCGATTTAATTAAGGATGATGTGGTTAAGTTTATCTGTATTTTGCTGTTTTAAAACATGTTTTTGTATTGATTTTTCACATGATTTAATTGTTTGTGTTTAGCTGCTCTGCATTTAATCTTAATGAGAATGCTTAGAGAAAATTTAATGAATAAAAAAGGGCTTGCAGAAAAAAGTTGTAGAAGTTTTAATCTAAGTTTGAACGTTAGATAAAATATTAACATTCCATCAATCATAAAATTGATCATATATTGTTTGTTTTTCTAAGTAAAAATCATTCAATTTATTGGTGGTTATTGGCCATGAGGGCTTTTATTATGCTTAAAACATTCACGATCGCAGAGCAACACTATTTTAAACAATTCATGGGGATTGCAAACACGCTTGTGTTGGCGTTTGTTGTTTTGATGTGGTCAGGCCATGTGGCCGCAGAGGGCAATTGTCCTCCTGGTTATTATCCAATTGGTGGGCAAGGCCTGCAAGGGTGTGCACCGATTCCAAGTGGCGGTAGTAATGGTGGTGGCGGTGGTGGCACATATAAATGGGAACCCTCACTTTGGGAAAAACGTTGGGGCGCGATTGCTGAAGATAAGGCAGCACCTTCTCGACCTACAGGTTATGCCCAAGCGACACGAACCGAACGTGGGGCTAAAAAAGTAGCCTTGGAAAATTGCCAAAAAAAGGGAGGTAAAAATTGTGAAGTCATCTTTACCTATAACAATAAATGTGTTGCCTTGGCTGATCCGACTCAAGGTGGTCAAGAGTCTGTGATTAGAATTGATCGTACGCCCGCAGGCGCCAAAGCATTAGCTGCTTATGAATGTCAAAGTAAAAACAAGCAAGAGTGTAAAGTGGTTTACTCAGCATGTAGTACTTATTACGAGCCGGGCGCCAGTATATTTTATTGGTGGTAATACATAGGGTTCTGCTTTAAGTCACATCGCCTATTGTGATAAACCCGAGATAAGTATTTGAAGTAAAATATATTTAAATAAAAGATCGGATCTTTTTAAAGGATAAAAATGATGAAAGCGGTTAATTTTTTACTGGGCAGTATTTTAGCTTTGCCCTTGTTTGCACATGCAGATGCCTTGAAACTGCAAAAAAGCACACAGGAATTTGATCAATATCGTGGTCAAATTACAGTAAATGGAGAATATTCATATTATTTTGATGATGAAGTGGCAGGTGATGTTATCTGTTTTCATCCCAGTGCGCCTTCAGATCAGTTGATACCGCGTAAGCCGGATGATCGCCGTTCACGCTGGTTTTGTTTCAATGATACTCAACAGGCAGCTCAGGCATTAAAACTCAATAAAAGACCCAAGGAAGGCTATATTGGCTATACGGGACATGCAACTGTAACGGTTGGAGAATATGCGGTTTATAAGGGCGAAAGTGATGGTACTGATCTGGCAAAATTGGTATCAGTTCAAAAAGCCGATACCCCTAAACTGGTTAAAAGCTCAGGTTATTAAAGCGCATTGTTATCGCGATGTTAAATTAAATACATATTTAAAGTTTAAAGGAAATAAATCATGAAAATTGTTAGTTTTTTACTGGCGGGCATGCTGATTACGCCAATTGTTGCACAGGCAAAAACACCACAACAATGGGCTGACTGTGCCGATAAGGTTGGGCGTACTATCGATGTGCAAGAAGTTGGTAATATCGGCTATGAGTCAGAAATCAAAAGCAAGTGCGGTACACGTCCTGTTCCAACAACAGGTATGGCGAAACCAGATGGTAAACACCCACATGACGTTATACAGGCAGCACCTTGGAAAGCTCGTTTTCAGCAATTAGTTGGCAAATCATATGCAAATCTCACTTCAGCTTTAGTGGTATCCAGTGCAATGCAGCGTCAGGGTGATTGGCTGGTAGGCAGTGGTTATGACCCACGTGGGGCGGGTTCGAGTAAGGCTGTCATTGCGATCAATACTAAAACAGGAAAAGTCATGGCGGCTTATTCAGATACTGAAGATGGTGTTAAATTCTTTGGCTTTGATGAAAATACCAAAGGTGTTCCAAGTAAATTTTCACAATGGGTTGCGGAAAGTGCAGCAGGTTGATTTGTTAGATGTATGTTTGGCTGATCATGACGTGTAGCAATCAATCAGCCATGGCAAAGGGATGCCAACAATAAATTTGTTCCATGAGTCCTTTTTAAAACCATAGATCAACATAAAATCCCCCTCATCCTAGCCTTCTCCCGAGGGAGAAGGAATTTTCAATACCAAAATGCTTTACTCCACATGATCATTTTTTTGATTTATGAAAGATCTTTAATGTTCAGCTTAAAATATCCATTGTGATTTAAAATTAGCAATTACAGGAAAATTACAATCTGGAGTTGTATAAATAGCTGTGTTCAAAGCTTCGGTTTGTTGTAGCAAAGATATGTTGTTTAGAGAGCAATCGACTGTTCAAAATACTGTGTTATTTCGAGTTACCATTTTGTATAAGAGCCTGAGTCTGTCATCAACACAGTCATATAAAAAAACAGCATTACTTAGCGATAATTAACAGTAAACAAGCTTTTAAAATAAGTTTTATAAGTATAATACGCCACTTGATGAAATGGGATTGAATAAACTGTTGCAATAAAAAATAGTATTGCAAGAGGATCTTTTAATTAAGAAACCAATTATTAGACAAAGTTCAATTGTATTTTTTGTATTTATTGTTATTCAAATGTTATAATTTGTCTAAAGAAGGCTTTTTAAGCCAATTAAATTAGCTGATGTTGATGAATAAAACATGCTTCAATTAAATATTTCTAGGCTCACCTTGAGCGAAGATGGTGATACATTTTTAGCACTTGAAAAAATTCCTGCGATGCAACGTAGACGGTTATCAAGTATTGCTAAAATTGCACTGAATAGTGCAATTCAAAGTTTGCAGGGGATTCAGGTCGACTATATTGTTTGGAGCTCACAATATGGCGATGAAGAAAAAACGCTTAAAATTTTACAAGATGTCTTGTCAGACCAAACCCCATCTCCGACACTTTTTTCAACCTCTGTACATAATGCAGTTTCAGGTTTGTATTCTATATTTTGTCAAGATGATACGCTCGCGACCAGTTTGGCAGCGTCATGGTCTGAAGCTTTAGTCGAAGCTTATGCTTATTTAAAAACCCACCACAATGCCAAAAATGCCTTGGTGATTTATTATGACCAAGCCTTACCAGAAATATATGATGAGTATCAGAATTTTAAAGCTTTTTCATTGGCTGGAGTGGTCAGTTTAGAAAATGCCAATTTAAAAATCACTGTAGAAAATCTGCAACTGCAACAGAGCAAATATTTAGAGGCTCAAGATTTTAATGCGTTTTGGCACAATCAAAACCTGAAGGAAAAGGGTGCTTGGGTCAAATGCTAAATATCAACAAAGTAAAGAAAAAGTTAAATTACGCTTGGCGTGTTGGTGCTACAGGTTTTAGTTTTGCAAGTTTTGGCTTGGGCGGAATTGTGATTGGGGGTGTGGTTGCACCATTGGTGAAAGTCAGCACATTTGATACAAGAAAAAGACAAGATCGCGCGCAAAAAGCCATTAAATATAGCTTTAAAGGCTTTACTGAAATGATGGTTAAATTGGGCATCATGACCTATGAGGTCGAAGGCTTGGAAAAGCTGTCCCATAGCCGTCAAGAGTTAGTCATTGCAAATCATCCAACCTTGATTGATGTGGTGATTTTGATTGGCTTAATGGAAAAGGCCAACTGTATTGTAAAAAAAGCACTTTGGCGTAATCCATTTACATTGGGGCCAGTGCGTAGTGCAGGTTATATTTTAAATGAGGGATCTGAGCAATTCATTTTGGACTGCGTTAAAAAACTCCAAGAAAAAGATGCAGCCTCATTATTGATATTTCCAGAAGGGACACGAACAGAAAAAGGCGCATCACTGAATGAGTTCCAACGTGGTGCGTCAAATATTGCGATTCGAGCGAATGTTCCAATTCGTCCGATTTTGATAGAATGCACGCCCTCGACACTGACCAAAAATGAAAAGTGGTATCACATTCCAAATGAACCATTTCACATTCAGATTACAGTGTTAGATGCGGTACATGTACAGGATATATTGGATGATGCTGCTGTGAACTCAAAACAGGTGAAACAGCTCAATCATTTTTTGCACAACTTATTTAATCAAGCGTTAATTAAACAAGAGTTATCTACAAATGAGCAATCTTGCTGATGAGTTAAAAGAAATGATCATTGATGTGTTGGCTTTGGAAGATATTTCAATTGAAGATATTGATACCAATGCACCACTCTTTGGTGATGGATTAGGGCTGGATTCTATTGATGCCCTAGAATTAGGTTTGGCTTTGAAAAAACGCTATAACATTCATTTAAATGCTGAATCACAGGAAACCAAGCAACATTTCGCCTCTGTGCAAAGTTTAGTGGACTTGGTTGAAGCGCAACGCGCTGCTTAAGAGGTCGTTATGTTATCTGAAGAAATCGTCTTAACAAATCTACGTGAGTGGATGGAAGAACTATTTGAAATTGAACCTGCTGATATTCAGCTTGAGTCAAACCTGTATTCTGATCTAGATGTTGATAGCATCGACGCTATTGATTTAGTTGTTAAAATTAAAGAATTAACCGGTAAGCAAGTTAAACCTGAAGATTTTAAAAATGTCAGAACAGTGCAAGATGTTGTGGTTGTGATTCAAAATATGTCTGCAGAATGAAGCATTTGATCCGCAGTGGAGTCACCGTCTTATTTTTACTTTACCCATTTATCGTGGGCTACAGCCTAGCGCATGGTCATTTTATTTGGGTGAGTGCTTTGTTGGTTCTGCTTGGTGGATCACGCTTATTTTTTAAAAAAAGCGATCTTATGTGGCCATTGACTTGGTTTGCCATTATTTGTGGTGGGCTGAGTTTGATTTTAAAAGATCATGCTTGGTTAAAGCTGTATCCAGTATTTATGAGTGTGGGCGCGTTGATAATTTTTGCGACCACCTTAATCAAACCACCCTCAATGATTGAGCGTTTTGCACGTTTGGTTGAACCTGATTTGCCCGCGTCTGGGGTGATCTGGACCAAAAATGTTACGATTGTTTGGTGTGGCTTTTTTATTTTAAATGCCTGTATTGCGCTTTATACAGTGTTATTTAGCAGTACTCAAATGTGGGTACTTTATAATGGTTTTATTTCTTATCTTTTGATGGGTTTGTTATTTGCAGGTGAATTTGTACTGCGAAAAATTCATCAAGCTAAAAATCATACGAGTTAAAATAAACGCTTATGTTGTGTCATTTTCAAAGCCACATTCATGCTGAAAAATGTCTGTGTATCACCTCTGATTTTAGTGTCAAAACATTCTCCCAATTTTGGCAGGAGGTGTTGAGTGAAAAAACACACATTGAACAATCCGCTGAAAGTGCATGGGCCTTGTGGCAAAATGACAGTTATGATTTTTTAGTGTTATTTTTTGCAGTTTTATTGGCAGATAAACAGGTGATTCTCCCGCCAAATCGTGTGCGTGATTTGGAAAAAAGCTTAGCGGCTCAGAATATTTATTTTATTGAACGACAAAATAAACAGATTAATCCTGTGGTTGAAGATACTCAACACATTGATCTAAATGATGCTTTTTTAAATCGTGCAGCAGTGTTTTTTTATACTTCGGGTTCTACAGGGCAACCTAAAAAGATTCCGCGTACCCTAAAACAGCTGCTTAATGAAGTACAGGGTTTAGATCAAAGTTTTGATCTAGCAGAAAATGCACTGGCGCTTGCTACAGTCAGTCATCAACATATTTATGGTCTATTATTTAAATTACTTTGGCCACTTGCCAGTGGCAGAGCTTTTTATAATCCGCAATTGGCATTTCCTGAAGATGTGGTTGAAGCACAAAAAAAGCTACAGCATTTAAGCCACGATCACTTTGGTTCAAATCATTATGTGATTTCCAGCCCAGCACTTTTAAAACGTTGGACCTCTGATGTATTACTTGAGCAGTATTCAGTGGTTTATTCGTCAGGTGGTAAACTGGATGCTGGAGTGCGTCCGCTGCTCAATGCCAGTATCACCGAAATTTTTGGTAGTTCCGAAACGGGCGGTATTGCTTATCGCACACAAAATGAGGCGCTTTGGACCCCGTTTGCAGATGTCGAAATTAGTGTTACAGATGCGGGTGAACTGGGTGTCTTGACTCAACATGCGTATATCAATGATTGGATCTATACCGCAGATAAAGTTGAAGTGTCTGTGCCTAATGATCGAAAAAGTCAGTTTCAGCTTCAAGGACGCTTAGACCGTATTGTTAAGCTTGAAGAAAAGCGTTTAAGTCTTGATTCTATTGAAAGTGCTATTATTGAATTGCCAGAAGTCAGTGAATGTCATACATTGATCTTTGAAAAGGATCATCGACAAATTTTGGCATGTGTGGCGGTATTGTCTGAACAAGCTCAATTAGAACTTAAACACAGCCATAAGCGTGCATTTGTCGCAAAAATAAAACAACAACTTGCAGATAAATTGGAATATATTGCGATACCGAGGCAGTGGCGTTTTTTAAGCCAATTACCGAAAAACGCCCAATCAAAGCTCAATAAAAATTATATGAAATCATTATTTGAAAACTTAAATTTACCCGTGGTTTTAGCATCGCATATTGATGCCAATAGCGCAGAATTTAAATTAGAATTTATTCCTGAACTGGCTGCCTTTAATGGGCATTTTCCTGATCACCCGATTTATCCTGGTGTTGGGCAAATTGCTTTTATTCAAAAGTTCGCTAAAGAGATCTGGGCTGATCTAGATTGGTGTACAGCATTAGAACAAATTAAGTTTCAGGAATTGATCCAACCGCATGCCGTGGTTTTGCTTAAACTTGAGCGTAAAGCAGATAAAATCAGTTTTCAATTGCAGCAGGCTGAACAGTCTTTAGCATCAGGACGTTTGGTTTTTGCTACTACGGTTAACGCTTAGGAGACAGATGATGCAGCAATATCAATTGGGTTTTGTGATTCCTGTGTATAACCATCCACATTATATCAAAGCATTACTGGACTATATTCATCCTTATGGTTTGCCAGTGGTTTTAGTCAATGATGGTAGCGATATTGAATGTTCGACCTTGTTGCAAGAATTGGCGCAGCAGCATAAAAATGTATATCTGGTCGAGCACGCGACCAATCAGGGCAAAGGTCAGGCTGTGATGACAGGTTTATATCAGGCACAAGATCTTGGCTGGACACATGCTTTACAAATTGATGCAGATGGACAGCACGATTGGCAGGATATCGAAAAATTTATCACCATCTCAACACAACATCCTCAAGCAATGATTTTGGGACAGCCGATCTTTGATGAAACGGTGCCGAAAAAGCGTTTGTATGGTCGTTATGTCACCCATGTCTGGGTTTGGATTAATAGTCTGTCACTTGAAATCAAAGATAGTATGTGCGGTTTTCGTATTTATCCACTTGATCAAACCATTCACGTCCTCAATCGAGCAAAATTTCAACCACGCATGGGTTTTGACAGTGAAATTCTAGTGCGCCTAAAGTGGGAACAAGTTCAGTTTATCAATGTGCCTACTGCCGTGATTTATCCAGAACAAGGTATTTCACATTTTAATGTGTGGAAAGATAATTTAGGACTCAGTAAAGCGCATGCGCGACTTTTTGCAGGCATGTTGATTCGCTTACCTAAACTGTTGGCACAAAAAGCCAAAGGTTCAGCACATGACTGAATCACATACAAAACGATGGAGTGAGCTTAAAGAAAAGGGGGGAATGTTGCCTTTGATGTTAATGCTTTGCTTTTATCGTTTTGGTGGGCGTTTTTTGTGTAAGCTGGTGCTGTATTTCATTATCATGTGGTATTGGATCTTTTCTCGCACAGCGCGTCAGGCTTCATTACTTTATTTACAAAAGTTGCATCATTTTGCTCAAGAAAAGTCACCATTTTCACATCAACCAAATATGAGTCATTCGTATATTCATTTGATGACATTTGGTGAGTGTATTTTGGATAAAATTGAAGGCTGGCTGGGAAAAGTCGCAGAAGAAAAGCTGATCTTGCATGGGCATGCGCATTTTCGGGAAAATTATAAAAAAGGTGCGATCATTGTGGTATCGCATTTTGGCAATATCGAATTGCTACGTGCGATCAAATCTGATCACCAACAAAAAATCAATGTATTGGTTTATCAAAAGCATGCCAGTAAATTTAATGAATTTCTTAAAAAGCTCAATCAAAAAGCCGATGTGCATCTGATTTCGGTCGATGAACTTGGCGTTGATACTGCGATTCTTTTGCAGGAGAAACTGGATCAGGGTGAGTGGATCATCGTGGCAGCAGATCGAGTGCCGGTTCAATCGCAACGTGTCGAAAATCTTAAATTTTTAGCTGATGAGTCCGCTTGGCCGCAAGGACCTTGGATTTTAGCGAGTTTACTCAAAGTTCCGATATTGGCGGTTTTCTGTTATCGCAAGCAAGACAACTTTCATGTGCATATCCATTCAATCGCTCAAAAACTTAATTTTCCGCGGCAAACCCGCAACCAAGCCATAGCTGAAGTCATGCAACGCTATGCTCAACTGGTCGAACAGCATTGCGTAGATGCACCTTATCAATGGTTTAATTTTTATAATTTTTGGAACAAATAAAAATGCAGTCACTTGTCATCGGAGAAAAGCCACTTTCAATTGAAGAGGTTGTTGCTGTCGCAAATCAACAGCTCAAAGTGGCGCTGCCTAAGTCTGAAAGTTGGCAGGCATTGATTCAACGAGGTGCTGATTTTCTCGATCAATTATTACAAGAAGAAGGCGTCATCTATGGGGTAACCACAGGTTATGGCGATTCTTGTTTGGTTGAAGTGCCTGCACATCAGGTCAATGAATTGCCTTTGCATTTATCTCGTTTTCACGGTTGTGGTTTGGGGCAAAATCTGGACTTGATCACTGCACGTGCTGTGATAGTAACTCGATTATGCTCTTTGGCACGTGGCTATTCAGGGGTATCACATGCTTTACTTGAGCGTTTGGTTTGGATGCTTAATGAAAATATTATTCCAGTGATTCCTTCAGAAGGTTCAGTCGGCGCCAGTGGTGATTTAACCCCATTGTCCTATATTGCAGGAGCATTGGTCGGTGAACGGGATGTTTACTATCAAGGTAATATCGTTGCAGTCGCAGATGTTTATGCTGAATATGCGATACAGCCTTTGGCACTCAGACCCAAAGAAGGGCTTGCCATTATGAATGGTACTGCGGTGATGACCGCAATGGCCTGTTTAAATTATAAAAAAGCTGAGCAGATTAGTTTGGCAAGTACTTTAATTACAGCATTAAATGTGTTGGCATTAGAGGGCAATCCAAGCCATTTTGATGAAGTGTTATTTGCCCAGAAACCGCATGCAGGACAGCAAGAGATTGCCAAGCAACTACGTGAATGGTTAAACGATAAAGTACAAACAGAGCATCAAAGTCCACGTTTGCAAGATCGTTATTCACTGCGTTGTGCACCACATATTATTGGAATCTTTGAAGATTCTAAAACTTGGCTTAGACAATTTATTGAAAATGAATTGAACTCAAGCAATGACAATCCCTTAATTGATCCGATCAATTTACGCGTGTTACATGGTGGGCATTTCTATGGTGGACATATCGCTCAGGCTATGGATAGCTTAAAAATTATGATTGCCAATATTGCTGATTTGATGGATCGTCAGCTTGCACAGTTGGTCGATCATAAAATGAATCATGGTTTACCGCGTAATTTGACTGGTGCTAAAACTGATCGCTTACCGCTCAATCATGGTTTTAAAGCCGTACAGATAGGCGTGTCAGCTTGGACTGCCGAAGCGCTTAAACAGACACTTGCAGCTTCAATTTTTTCACGTTCAACCGAGTGCCATAATCAAGATAAAGTCAGTATGGGCACGATTGCCGCACGTGATGCCAGTCGGGTGATTTTATTGACCGAACAAGTGATTGCTGCATTGAGCTGTGCTGCGGTTCAAGCAATTGAACTGAGAGGATTGGCACAACAATTAAGTCCAGTGCTGGGTTTGTTTAGACACTGGGTACTGAAAGAATTTCATTTTGTTGAAGAAGATCGTCCATTACAAAAAGAGCTACAAGCGATAGTGGATCATCTTGAAAATCTCAGTCTGTTAAATTGCAATCTGTTGCAGCACAAGCAGGAGAACGCTGATGTATGCTGATGTCATTATTGATGTTCCATTTCATGATGTCGATACCATGAATGTGGTTTGGCATGGGCATTATCTCAAATATTTTGAAATTGCCCGTTGCAAATTATTGGATCAATTTGACTATAACTATAATCAAATGAAAGATTCAGGTTATGCATGGCCAGTGATTGAAAGTTATGTCCGTTATGCGCAGGGTATTATTTTTGGGCAACATATTCGAGTACGTGCGACTTTAAAAGAATGGGAAAACCGTTTAAAAATCGAGTATCAGATTTTTGATGCAGAATCGGGTAAACGCCTCACCAAAGGTTTTACCAGTCAGGTGGCAGTCGAGATAGAAACTCGAGAAATGTGCTTTCAGTCACCACAAATATTTTTAGACCGCCTATATGCATGGTCTGAATTTAAGACCAAATAGGGGGGCATAAAAAATGTTGAATTTTAAAAATAAAATCAAACTGATCATCACCAGTATGATGTTTATGGTTATGACGACACTTCCATTGGCAAGTTATGCAGAAAGCTCTAAAGTTGGGCAAATTTTTCAACAGCTTTCTCAAACACCTGTTGTTCGTGCCCATTTTGAGCAGCAAAAAAAGCTCACCTCGTTAAATAAAACTTTTAGCTCAAATGGACAGGTTTTATTTTCCAAAAGCCAAGGGGTGATTTGGCAGATTCAAAAGCCTGTTCAAGCGGATTTGATTGTTACCCCAAAAAAGTTGCTACAAAAAACCCAGCGAACCATGAGTCAACTTGAGATTAATAATAGTCAATATGGTTCAGTGGCGACCATGTTTTTACAGTTAATGGCAGGTGATGAAACGGCCTTAGCCAAAAATTTTAATGTGGTTGCTGCCAATTACACAACATCGGCTTGGGATGTCACATTGACCCCGAAAAGCGCGTTGTTTAAAAAATTGTTTGTCAAAGTGAATGCGCAAGGTGGACGTTATGTCAATCGTATTGTGATTACTGAACAAGCCAATAATATGACGATTATTAATTTTAGTCAGCAGACGGCTCAACCTCAAACTTTATCGGCGTCTGAGAATGCACTTTTCCAATTGGCAAAATAAACTCACTGCAATTTGGTTGATATTTTTAGTCATCATTGCGATCGGACTGGGATTTACATGGATGCAAAAAGGCATTCATATCCAGACCAATATTTTTGCTTTACTGCCAAAAGTAAAGCAGGACAAGCAGCTTGAGCAAACTGAACACTATGTCAGTGAGCAATTGAACAATAAAGTGTTCTTGGTGATTGATGCAAAATCATCTGAACAAATTGATCAAGCAACACAGATATTAAGGGCTGGTGTTCAACAGTCGAATTTGTTTAAGCCATTAAAAGCACAAGTTGATACCGAAGATTTTGCCAGAACTTTATATGCACATCATGCAGGCTTAATCAGTTCACAAGATCAAGCAATCTTAAAACAACAGGATTATGCGGCACTGACTGAACAAAGTTTGATGCAAATCATGAGCCCGGGTATGCCAATCACTGAGGGCTTACTTCAACAAGATCCATTGTTATTATTTCCACGTTATGCCATGGGGCTTGCAAGCCTGCAACAGCATTCAAATATCGAAATACAAGATGGTTTTGCCACAATTGCGGATGAGCAAGGTTATTCCCGACTATTTAATTTAGAACTTTTAAAAAGTCCTTATGATATTGAGTATCAAGAACAAACTACCCAATGGATGACTAATGTTAATCAGCAATTGAGCAAGATCGGGGTGAAACCACACTGGACTGGGACAATTGTTTTTTCGCATTTTGGTACCCAATCTGCAAAGAATGAAATTTCTACAATCGGCGTGGGTTCGAGTATCGGTGTCTTGCTTTTGGTCTGGTTTGGCTTCCGTTCCATTCGCCCGATGTTGACTGAGTTTATCGCGGTTGCCACTGGGTCAATGGTGGCTTTTGCTGTAACCCACTGGATATTTTCCGAAATACATCTGATGACTTTGGTTTTTGGTGCAAGTCTGATTGGGGTATGTGTCGATTTTTCCTTTTACTTTATGGCGATGCAATCGCAGCAACGACATCTCAATGGATTTGCCGTATTAAAGCCGATTTTACCCAGTTTGTTGATCGGGCTTTCAACCACATTGCTGGCTTATTTATTTTTAAGTTTTACGCCTTTTCCTGGCTTTAAGCAGATTGCCGTATTTTCAATGGTGGGCTTAACTGCCGCTGGAATCACCAGTCTATTATTACTACCGCGTTTACCTGCCTTAAATGCTGAACCCGCAATACGCAGATTAAGCTTTATTGGCACATGGCGTAATTATTTTTTAGCGCACGCATCAAAGCGTTATCTGCTGATTTTTGTGATCTTTGTGGTTTCAGGATCAAGTTTGCTGCTGATCAAAAGTAATGATGATGTGCGTAATTTACAAAGCATGGATCAACATTTAAAGCAGGAAGACCAATATATTCGTTCTCGTTTTGGGCAAGCGCAGGGCAGCGATTATTTTGCAATTTATGTCAATTCAGCAGAGGATCTTGCAAGGCAAGAACAACGCTTAATCCATGTGCTTTCTCAGTTAAAACAACAGGGCAAAATTGATGGATTTCAAGCAATAGGGCAAACGATTCCTTCGCTGGAACAGCAACAGCAGAATGTTGAATATCTAAAGAAAATTCCAAAATCAGTACTGGTGGAATATGCAAGCGCGATGCAACTTGATCCGAAAGATGTCCTGAGTTGGCAAGCAAGATTGTCTCAACAATCATTGTTAAATTTAGATCAGTTTGCTGCCCATCCTTTGGCATTTTTACAGGTTAATTCGCAGCAAAGATTGATTTTGATTCAAGGCATAAAAGATGTAACAGCTGTAGAGGCTTTGCAAGATCAGCAGAATAAGCTGGTTCGCCCTGTACATAATTTATCGCGCTTATTCCAAGACCATCGGATCCAAGCTGAATATCTTTTTGTCTATGCATTAATTGCCTTAGCGATCGGTTTAATGCTGATCTATGGGATTAAATCGGTGTTTGCTTTGATGGTGCCAGTGACTTTGGCGTTGATGAGCACCTTTGCATTACAGGCATGGATGGGCGTTGAGATTAATCTATTTAGTGTAATGGGGGTTTTTCTGATCTTGGGGATTGGTGTGGATTACGCCATTTTCTACCGTCAAGGGCACGATCATCCGCATGTGGTCGGGATGGCATTATTTCTCTGTATGATGTCGACTTTGTTGGGATTCGGTTTATTGGCGTTAAGCCATACCTATGCAATACATTGTTTTGGGTTAACGGTCCTTTTTGGGGTAATTTTTTCGTTTATTTATGCCACGCTGTTTACGCCGGCAGACTCAAAATTAAATCAAAATCAATTAATCAGTCAAAGAACTGAACATTAAGGTGAGTATATGAAGGGTTTAGATTTACAACAAACAGATGTCGTGATCATCGGGGCAGGACCATCGGGAAGTTCCGCAGCAGCACTGCTTCGACACAAAGGTTATCAAGTGGTGATCATTGAAAAGCAGAATTTTCCTCGCTTTTCGATCGGTGAATCACTTTTGCCACAATGTATGGTGTTTTTAGAAGAAGCTGGTTTATTAGACACAGTTCGTGAACATGTTGAAGAATATGCATTTCAATTTAAAAATGGAGCAGCATTTTTACGTGGTCATCAACGCAGCTACTACGATTTTACTCAAAAATTTAGTGAAGGTCCTGGAACGACATGGCAGATTAGACGTGCCAATTTCGACCATCTTTTAGCACAGCAAGCTGAACAATATGGGGCTGAAATTCGTTTTGGACATGAGGTTGTTGCAGTTGATGTAGAGCTTGATCATCCTGTATTAACGGTTAAAGATGAGCAGCAAAATATCTACCAAATTCAGGCTAAATTTTTACTGGATGCCAGTGGCTTTGGTCGTATTTTACCGAAACTTCTTGAGCTAGAAAGCCCTTCAAATTTTCCAGTACGCCGTGCGGTGTTTAGTCATATTGAAGATGGGATCTTGGATGATCCTGAATTTGACCGAAATAAAATCCTGATTACGGTACATGAAAAAGATCACCGTGGCTGGTATTGGTTAATTCCGTTTGCAGATGGTCGCTGTTCATTTGGGATTGTGGCTGAACAGGATTTCTTTGATCATTATGGTTATATCTCTGATGACCCTGAAGCCTTATTGGCTTTATTTAAAGATATTCTTGCAGATGAACCGAGTTTGTCGCAGGTACTGCGCAATATGAAGTTTGATACGCCAATCCGTACTTTGGTGGGCTATTCAGCAAATGTTAAAACCTTGGCACAGCGTAATTTTGCTTTGCTGGGCAATGCGGGGGAATTTTTAGATCCTGTGTTTTCATCTGGGGTGACTATTGCACTCAAGTCTTCAAGTTTGGCAGTACCTTTAGTCGATCAAGTCTTACAAGGTGGACAAGTAGACTGGTTGCAAGAATATGAAAAACCTTTGCGTAAAGGAATCAAAATATTTCGCGCTTATGTAGAAGCATGGTACGACGGTGAGTTTCAAGATGTGGTATTTTCAAAAAATCAAAATGAAAAAATCCGTCGTATGATTGCGTCATTATTGGCGGGTTATGCTTGGGATGAGGCTAATCCAATCTATCGCAATGCACGACAACGCTTAAATACCTTGGCTGAATATTGTCGTCATGATCTTGAACAGAGCAAAATACTTGAGAGCGAATAATGCAAATTTGGTTAAAAACAATGAGCATCAGTCTGTTGTTAGCGCTGGGTGCCTGTCAAAGTATGTATCCACAGCCACAAGGTCTGGTTCCTGTGGTTTGGTCTGCTGATCCAGCCTTGGCGCATTATCAGCGTCAAGATCAAGTTGAAGTTGTCTGGAAAAATCAAAGTTTTAGCTTTTTGCTCTACCAAGAACAACAGGCGAAAAACTTACAAATGTTTGCTTTAAGTTTAACTGGACAGCAACTGTTTAGACTGGATTTCGATGGTCAAAAAGTGCAGGTGCATGAAAGGATAAAACCGATGCGTTTGTTACCCTTTGATTTTGTGGTTCGAGATATTCTATTTGCAACTTATCCTGATTTTGCAAAAAATCATTTAGAAAATGTTAAAGTGAAACAGGGCATTGATCAGACTGAAATTGAGATCGATCAAAAAAATGTTTTAACGATAAAAACGCGTGCTGATCATATTGAGCTGGATAACCTGCAAGTTCCTTATCAAATGATCTTTAGCCCTGTGGAAAATACTTTAAAAGACAATTCATTAGAGCAAAATGAAGTGGAAGATCTGCAAAAAAATGACAAAAAAGATTGATTTAAACCATCCCGCTGTAGGCATTCATTGTTCAGCCAGTTTATCAGCTTTAGGTGATCATCCTGAGCAGGTCAAGGCACAATTGACCTCATTGGAAAACAGTTTAACCCTGAATAAATCTTTGATTTTTGATCAGCCCGTATGGGTGGGTGCTTATGCACATCCGTTATGTAGCGATATTCCAGTTGTGCTACAAAACTATGACTCGCGTAATTTACGTTTTGCTTTAACTGCGCTTGCACAATGTGAATCTGAGTTACGTGACTATGTGGCTAAGTTTGATAAAAAACGACTTGCGATCATTGTTGGGACTTCAACTTCGGGTATTTCGGACAATGAACCCTTATTAAAAGCTTACTTTCAAGGCCAAACTGAAACCGTGATTCAACAGCAAAAGCAGGAAATGGGTAATCTCGCCAAAGCTTTGCAAATCTATTTGGGCTGGGACGGTCTTGCGTATACGATTTCTACAGCCTGTTCTTCAAGTGCCAAAGCTTTTGCCAGTGGGCAACGTTTGCTTAATGCAGGGCTTGCCGATGCTGTATTGGTGGGTGGCGTAGATACCCTCGCTAAACTGACCTTAAATGGTTTTAATAGCTTGGAAAATTTGAGTGCAGGTATCTGTAGCCCATGTGGATATCAGCGTGATGGGATCAATATTGGTGAGGCCGCAAGCTTGTTTTTACTCAGTAAAGAACGAGCACCGGTCATGTTGATTTCTGCGGGGGAATCTATGGACGCATGGCATATTTCTGCACCGCATCCAGAAGGCAAAGGTGCTGCAACTGCAATGCAAAAAGCACTGGATCAGGCACAGTTAAAAGCTTCAGATATTCAATACCTTAATTTGCATGGCACCGCAACCACGCACAATGATGATATGGAAATTAAAGCAGTCCGACAGGTCTTTCAGGACTATGCTGTTCCATTAAGTAGCACTAAGCATAAAACCGGACATTGCTTGGGTGCTGCGGGTGCGTTGGAAGCCTATATTTGTACGCAAGTGCTTAAAGATCAAAACTGGTTACCCCTTCATCAAAATGGCATGATTGACCCTGAATTGGATGATCAGCATTACGTTGAACAGGATGATTTAACTCAAACTGCTCAATCTGATCCTGTGCGTTTTGTGATGAGTAATTCATTTGCCTTTGGCGGTAGTAATGTCAGCCTTATTTTTGGAACTGAAATCAGATGAGTTTAGATGCTATTCAATTTATTCCGCATGAAAAACCGATGGTTTTTGTTGATCAACTGCTTGAGTTAGGTGAGAATTTTGCACTTGCCAACCTAACCATTACACCTGAATTGATGTTTAGTGATGAACATGGTTTGCCGACTTGGAGTACTATTGAACTCATGGCACAAACGATTAGTGCCTTTGCTGGTGCAAAAGGACAAAAAATGGGGCAAACGCCACAAATTGGTTATTTGCTCGGAACACGCAAATTAAATTTACCTTTGGCTTATTTTGAATTTGGTAAAACATTGACCATTCGAGCTGAACAACAATATTTACATGAAGGCTTGGCACAATTCTCTTGTGAAATAAGCTATGAAGAACATAAAATTAGCGCAGTTTTAAGTGTTTATGAACCACCTGTGAAAGCTGAGCAATAAGTAGGAATTAAGTGTGTCGAGAAGAATATTAGTGACGGGATCTAGTCGAGGAATTGGTAAAGCAATTGCTTTAACTTTAGCAAAATCTGGCTTTGATG
Organism: Acinetobacter sp. NyZ410; assembly: GCF_022828975.1. Classification (NCBI taxonomy): domain Bacteria; kingdom Pseudomonadati; phylum Pseudomonadota; class Gammaproteobacteria; order Moraxellales; family Moraxellaceae; genus Acinetobacter; species Acinetobacter sp. NyZ410. Next base: position 1,363,661 of record NZ_CP094620.1, read on the forward strand.
TGGTGGTGCATGCACGTTCTAGACGTGCAGATGCTGAGCAAGTGGTCGCTGAAATCCAAGCGTTGGGGCAAAACAGTTATGCGCTACTTTTTGATGTCACCCAACGTGAAAATACCCGACAGATACTGGAACAAGATATCGAGCTTCATGGTGCATTTTATGGTGTAGTGCTAAATGCAGGTTTAACCCATGATGGCGCATTTCCAGCTTTAACCGACAATGACTGGGATGAAGTAATTTCGACCTCATTGGATGGTTTTTATAATGTATTAAAACCTTTAGTGATGCCGATGATTCGCCTAAAACAAGGCGGGCGTATTGTGACGCTTTCTTCTGTTTCCGGCATTATGGGTAATCGTGGTCAAGTCAATTATAGTGCGGCAAAAGCGGGATTAATTGGTGCGACCAAAGCTTTGGCTTTAGAACTGGCAAAAAGAAAAATTACCGTGAATTGCGTTGCACCGGGGCTGATTGAAACGGAAATGGTCACAGAAGAAGTAAAAGAACATGCTTTAAAAATGATTCCCTTACAACGTATGGGACAGGTCGATGAAGTGGCGCATACCGTGAACTTTCTCTGCTCTGATCACGCAAGCTATATTACTCGGCAAGTGATTTCGGTGAATGGGGGATTGATTTAATGAAACGTGTTGTTGTGACGGGAATGTCGGGAATCACCTCACTGGGTGAAACGGCAGATGAAATTTTTGCCCAATTCCAAGCATCAAAAAATGGCATTCGTGTGATGCCAGATTGGGAAATTTATACCGATTTACGTTGTAAAATTGCAGGCCCAGTAGAACACTTTGAGGTACCCAAACATTTTAATCGTAAAGTGACACGAGGTATGGGACGAGTTGCATTGATGTCGGTGATTTGTGCTGAAAAAGCATTGGCAGATGCAGGCTTGATCGATCATCCTATTTTGAAAAGTGGCGATGCTGGCGTTGCTTTTGGCTCTTCTGCGGGAAGTGTCGATGCGGTCAAAGAGTTTGGGAAAATGCTCATAGACAACGACATGAGCCGTTTAAATGCGACCACGTATATTCGCATGATGTCACATACCAGCGCTGTGAATATGACGGTTTATTTTGGTTTAAAAGGTTTAACCTTACCCACATCAAGTGCCTGCACTTCAGGTTCAATGGCCATCGGACAGGCGTTTGAAGCGATTAAACTAGGTAAACAAACGCTGATGCTTGCGGGTGGTGCTGAGGAGCTCAGTGCGACAGGTTCAGCTGTATTCGATGTGTTATTAGCCACCAGCGGGATGAACGACACACCTGAAAAAACACCACGCCCATTTGATAAAAATCGTGATGGTTTGGTGATTGGTGAAGGTGCTGGCTGTTTAGTGCTAGAAGAATATGAACATGCACTGGCACGTGGTGCAACGATCTATGCAGAAGTCATCGGTTATGCCAGTAATACCGATGGTGAGCATGTCACTCGCCCAAATTCAGAAATGATGGAAAGATGCATGCGCATGGCACTCAAAGATGCCGAAATTTCTGCGCAAGAGATTGATTATATCAATGCGCATGGGACTTCGACAGATCAAGGCGATGTTGCCGAAACTCAAGCTACTGCACGTATATTTGGTAAAAAACCGATCAGTTCATTAAAAAGTTATTTTGGACATACCCTAGGCGCATGTGGTGCAATCGAAGCTTGGTTGAGTATAGAAATGCTGCAACGCCAACAGTTTATCCATACTTTAAATTTGGATGAAATTGACCCATTATGTGGTGATTTGGATTATATCGTGCAAGAGCCACGAGAGATGAATGCAAAAATCATCATGACCAATAATTTTGCATTTGGAGGGATCAACACCTCCATTATTTTAAAACATACTTAAAAGAGGAAAAAACGATGTCATTTAAACACTTGGTTGTTGCTTCAACTTTATGCTTTGGTGGAATCGTCTCTGCACAGGCTGCGGACACTGTTCATAATCTCAATTTTAAAGCAGCTGTAGATCAAGCTGTGGCTGATGGATTTTTAGATGGATCGGTAAAATTTTATCTTGCTGGGACTAAATCTGGCGGTCAAGTTTTAGAAAAGGCGGTTGTCAGCAATAAAAAAACCAATGGTTTTGGAAAGTCTGCGGAAAAGGCTTGTGATCATGTATTACGTTCAGCATTAATCCAGTTGCAAAGTGCGGCAAAGGACAAAGGTGCTAACGCGGTGACCAATATTGTGAGCTATTTCAAAGCAAATGAATCAAAAAACACCACCACATATCAATGTTATAAAGGTACAGCACTTGCGAGTGTGGCTTTAAAAGGCGATATCGTTAAATTCTAAGCGGTAAACATGAGCCAATGTCTAGTAATCTTTTAGAATATGAGATGGACATTGGCTCATACTTTTGAATCTATTAAAAAATGATCATGTTGAGTGAATCATATTGCTTTTCAAAGTTCCTTCTCCCCTTGGGCATTGGTATCTACACATCTTTTTGTAGAGACTCTAATGCAATTTCAGCAATCAGCTTAAGGTCATCCACCGAATGTTCAGATAATAATTGTAGTGTATTCAGTAATATTGACAGACCAGCCAAAATTGCAGGAGCACTTTCCCTTGTTCCTCTTTTTTGTTGCCTTCCTGATAGACGTGTTAGAAAGACTCTAACTCTTGAATTTTTCTCATCATTTTCTCGCTGTATTCTCCAAGTTAACACACATGCCATACTTGCAATTAAGAGTCGTCTTAATATCGCTTGCGGAGTTGTTTGTAGCCATGACTCAATGTCATGGCCCGCCTGTTTTAACAACTTAAAATAGTTTTCTATTTTCCAACGCCAATAATACCAAGTTGCCAATTCTATACTTGGAATTTCTGATGATACATTACTTAATAAGCTCCAACGAGAAAGTGATTTTCCTTGCTTATTTTTAACTTCAACTACAATCAGTCGAACGGTTAATGACTTTCCCTTTTGTGGTGGAACTCTTTTTCCCGTTTCGTCTTTTTGCATTGGTCTTGCATTACGCGTAATACTGATTTGAGTTTCACCAACATAGAGTTGTTCGCAATTCCCTTTATATTGAATTGTATGGGTTTGTGAGGTCGGTATTTGGTCTGATACGTCTCTTAACTTAACATCTTCTCCTTGATATTCAACACGATTTCCTTCTTTACCTCGAATAAGAAATAAATGTTCTTGTTGATTCAATAATCTAAGATGAGCAATTGAATCTCCTTCACGATCAATAATATGTACGAGTTTCTTTTCTATTGGTAAAGACTCAATATGTTCGATTTGTTCACATAGTGCATTTAAGTGGGTTTCTTTTATTTTATGCCCATCAGTAAATGTTGAATAACGTCCAGTAGCATCACATAAAGTTTGATCTAATGGTGCAATGGGTAAACCCGTTTCAGCATCAATTAATAAACTGCTTTGTAATTCATAGCCTTTGTCACTTGCATGTGTTCTTTTGAATCTATTTAACTTGTTGTTATGTTTGAAATATTGTAGTTGAGACCAATCATGAGCAACTAAGGCATAGTGGTGATTCGATAGAGCGATTTGTTCAAACGCAAGTTTTTGAAGAGGCTGATTGAGTTGTTGAAATGAAACGTTTTCGTTATTTAAGAAACGCCAAACTGCTTGGGTTGTAGCAAAGCTAGTCTTTTGGGTAGAGGCAATATCTTTAAGCGCTGGGGCTAATGAAGCAAGTGGATTCATATTAAGTTTTACAAGACGTCCGTAGCGTTTAACTAATCGGTTATCTAAGTGTGGAATGTTAAATTGGAGAGCATGCTCTCCAATTTAACTTAAATAGATTTAATTGTGTAGATACCTATGCCCCTTGGGAGAAGGCTAGGATGAGGGTGCTTTTATGTTGACTTAATCTAGTACAAAACTTGGTTTTAAAAAAACATATGAAGCAAGCCTATTCTTGGATCTATTCTAAAAATAATATTTAACGATTAAAAATTTCATTAGCCTATTCATTTAAATGTCCCGTGCATTGTGCCGAAATGTTTTTGATTTGTGCCGTATCCAGTTCTAAGTTATCCCATTTACACATTTGTTGAATAATCCATTCAAAATCATCTGGTTTAGGTCGGTCCTGTGTCCCAAAAGAGCGAATAATATTTTGTATTTTATGAAACGCATAGGTATGCACCAAATGTGAACAGTTGAAGCGGATAATGTCGCTGTCTTCCAACATGTGCCATATGGGTTGTAGTGATTGCAAGGTGCTTAAATCATGCTGTGCTTGCTGAATCGCCGTCTGCAATGCATTTAAGGTATTCGGATGTTTGTTTGCCCATTCATGGGTGGTCGCCAAAACTTTATCCGCGACTTCAGGAATAATCTGTTTACTCTCAGCAATCACATAACTATAACCTTCAATCTGCGCTTGGATATTCCAAGGTTCACCGACACAGAACCCATCAATCAGTTGTGATGAAATCGCATCCACCATATAGGAAGGGGGCAGTGTGGAGGGTTGATATTTTTTTGCCAAATCTGGGTCTGCCAAAGCCAACCATTCTCTTAAACAATAATGGTGGATGGACTGTTTAAACACATGAGCCAGTTGTATTTTATCGCCTTGTTTTAAGGCTTGAACCACTTTCACTGCTGACGCTTGCGCAGTATCTTGCGTGTGAATTTTTAACTCATAACACAATTTTTGACTCAAGCTGATAAATGCGCGATTGGTACTCAACACCAATGCGGTCTGTAAGGGAATACCCAGTTGATCATTACCTGTTGCAGCAGCGGGAAGCATGGCAGAAAGACAATGTGCGGCATCTAAAATACCAAAAGCTAAACGGTCACGTAGACTGGCCCATGAAGGCTCTTTTACCAACGTAACATTCAGACCTTGCTCGGTAAAATAGCCTTGATGGTGTGCCCAAAGTATTGCAGTGCAATCCAATAAAGGAATATAGCCTAATTGAATGTCTGTGGTTTCAAGTGTATGCATTGTTTATTCCTTGAAATTAGCTTGGAGCAAGGCTTGGGCGTCGATTAACTTTCTTGCCATTTCCCCCATGGTGATACGGTGACTCATGGCATTTTTTCGTAACAAACTGAAGGCTTGTTCTTCTTCAATTTGATGCATCTGCATCAGCATCACTTTGGCTTTTTCAATATCTTTTCGGTCTGCCAGTTTGCATTTGGTTTCATTGAGATCTTTTAATAGTTTTTTATGTTTTTTAAATTGTTCAATTGAAATTTCTAAAATACTTTCCAGTTTTTCTGGATCAATACCATCGACAATATAGGCGGTTACACCCGCTTCAATGGCACTTTTGATGGTGTCTTTTTGCGAGTTTTTAGTGAAAAGCACAGTGGGCAAATCAAACTGACTGACACAACTTTCAATAATATCTCGTTGTGGATGGTCCATATCCAGCAAAATTACATCGGCATGTAATTGTTGAAGATCGGTACTGTTTAAATGGTCAATCATCAGACATGCGACCACCTCGAAACCATGTTCGATCAAAGAGGATTTGATAAAAGATGCCCGCTCTATATCATCATCGATCAGGGCAATTCTTAATTTTGGCATGTCGCTACTCAAGTATGTCCTGACATGAACTTTCAGCATATAAGCAATTTAGATGCCAATATCTCTGGTTAAAATTGCTGTTTAAAGCATAACCGCAGGATGTTAAAGAAAAGTGATGCACTTTATTGACGCAATTTGCTTCCTAAACATGCAGTTTTATGGCTTACATTTTAGATGCACTGATCAACAGTGTGACGTTTTATTGTGCAATCTAGGTACGATCATTTAATCATAAGTACTGAGTATTCAAGCAAAATAAAACCATAAACAGTCAAAAATATAAAGTTGGCATGAACCATGCATATATTTAATCAAGTCAAAGAAGACTTTCAAAATTTGTAAGACGGCCAACGACGTCCGTTCTGATCGTTACTGATATGCCTTGTGCATAACAGCAACTTATATACGTTCAGTTCAGGAGATCGAAGCTATGTCTTCAAATTTAGATGCGAAAAAAGCAACAAAGATTCATCTTTTCAATTTTAGCAGCGCAGCAATGCGGGCCTTCCATATGAGTTGGCTCGCCTTTTTTGTCTGTTTCTTTGCATGGTTTGCCTGTGCGCCGTTAATGCCTGTGATTGCAGGTGAATTCCATCTGACTAAAGATCAAATTGCCAATATCAATATTGCCGCGGTGGCCATCACGATTTTAGTCCGTCTGATCGTGGGTCCCTTATGCGATAAATACGGTCCTCGTAAAACCTATACCGCATTACTGATTATCGGCAGTATCCCTGTATTTGGTGTGGCATCTGCCAATAGCTATGAATCCTTTCTATTTTTCCGTCTATTGATTGGTGCAATTGGTGCCAGCTTTGTCATCACGCAATATCACACCAGTATTATGTTTGCGCCAAATGTGGTGGGAACTGCAAATGCAACCACCGCAGGTTGGGGCAATGCGGGCGGTGGCGCAACTCAAGCCTTGATGCCATTGATGCTTGCCGCACTGGTGATGTTTGGGGTTGAACAAGCCATGGGTTGGAGAATTGCACTGATTGTACCTGGTGTGCTGATGTTAATCGTCGGTGCAATGTACTGGAAGTTTACGCAAGATTGCCCACAAGGTGATTTTAAAGAACTTCGTGCACAAGGTCTGCATGTGGGTAGTGATAAAAAAGGTGGTATGGCGATTTTACTGCATGCTGCAAAAAACTATCGTGTTTGGATTCTGTTCGGTGCTTATGCAGCTTGTTTTGGTATCGAAATTTTTATTCACAACATTGTCGCAATGTACTACGTGGATCATTTCAAATTTGGTTTAAAAGAAGCGGGTATGGCCGCAGGGATTTTTGGTTTACTGGCACTGTTTGCTCGTGCACTTGGCGGTATTGTTTCAGACAAGGTGGCGACTAAAAAAGGTCTCGATGGTCGTACTAAAGTATTGTTTGCCATGATCCTGTTAGAAGGCGTATTTCTGATTGTCTTTTCACAAATGAATACCGCAATTCTGGCGATTCTGGTCATGACCGTATTTGCTTTATTTACCCATATGGCTTGCGGTGCGACCTATGCACTGGTTCCATTTATTGATCGCGATGCTTTGGGTGGTGTGGCTGGCATTATCGGGGCAGGCGGTAATGTTGGTGCTGTTGCTGCAGGTTTCTTATTAAAAGGCATGTTGGATATTCAAACGACGTTGATGGTTTTAGGTGGTTTGGTGGTGATTGCTGCAAGTTGTGTATTGATGATCCGTTTCTCGGTTGAACATAAAGAGAAAGAGCAAAAGTTATTTGAAGCTGCAGTGCTTGAGCGAAATAGCATGGAACAAAATGCTGTAAGTCTTAAACAAAACAGTGCGACTTAATTGAATAACAACAGCAAGAATTAAGGAGAATCGATATGAAATTAGTGATGATTGGTCATGGAATGGTTGGGCACAAATTTATTGAATCTGTGCTGGAACATGCAGGTGATGAAGTTGAAATCACGATTTTGGCAGAAGAGCCCCGTTTAGCCTATGACCGTGTGCATTTGACCGAATATTTTACAGGCAAGTCTGCCAAAGATTTAACCCTCTGTCGTGCTGACTTTGCCGATGCGTATGGTATCGACCTGCGCTTAAACACCAAAGCCACGGATATAGATACCCGCAATAAATGCATCACCACCAATCATGGCGATGTGATTGGCTATGACAAATTGGTGCTTGCGACGGGTTCCTATGCTTTTGTTCCGCCAATTTCAGGTCACGACCGCAGCAACTGTTTTGTTTACCGTACCATTGATGACTTGGATGCGATTCGGGCAGCGAGTTTATCGGCAAAATCTGGTGTGGTCATTGGCGGTGGTTTACTGGGTTTGGAAGCTGCCAAAGCGCTTCGTGATTTAGACTTGGAAACCCATGTTGTTGAATTTGCACCCCGTTTAATGGCAGTACAAATTGATGATTTGGGCGGAAAAGTTTTACGCGCCAAAATTGAAAATTTAGGTGTGAAAGTCCATACCCAAAAGGCCACATCGGCTATAGAAGACGGGGTGAATAGCACCCATGTGATGAAGTTTGCAGATGGTTCAGAACTTGAAACAGATATTATTTTATTTTCCGCAGGGATTCGCCCACGTGATGAATTGGCGCGCCAAAGTGGTTTAGCTTTAGGTGAACGTGGCGGTATCGTGATCAATGATTACTGCCAAACCTCAGATGCAGACATTTATGCAATTGGTGAATGTGCCTTATGGAACAATAAAATTTATGGTTTAGTGGCGCCCGGCTATGACATGGCAAGGATTGCGGCAAAGCATGTGATGCAACAAAGTTGCCCTACATTTTCTGGCGCAGACATGAGCACCAAGCTAAAACTGATGGGTGTCGATGTGGCATCGGTAGGTGATGCGCATGCCATGACTGCAAATGCATTGAGCTATTTCTATGCCGATGAAGATGCAATGGTCTATAAAAAGATCGTGGTCAATGCAGAGAAAACCCAATTACTAGGTGCGGTACTGGTCGGTTGTGCCAAAGAATATAACGACTTATTGCAAATGATGCTCAATGGGCTGGCTATACCTGAAAATCCAGAAAGTTTAATCATGCCGGGCTATGCACAATCTTCAGCAAAAGCGGGAGGTAGTGGTGTTGATTTATTGCCAGACAGTGCCACGATTTGTTCATGTAATAACGTGTCTAAAGCAGATATTTGTAGTGCAATTGCAGAGGGTTCGACCTCATTAGGTGCGTTAAAAAAATGTACCAAAGCCGCAACCGCATGTGGTGGATGTGCACCCTTAGTGACCCAAGTTTTAAAATCTGAATTACAACGCCAAGGGGTAACAGTCAATAATCATCTTTGTGAACACTTTGCTTACTCACGCCAAGAGTTGTATCACTTGGTACGGGTCAATGAAATTAAAACCTTTGATGATTTGATTCAACAACATGGGCATGGTTTAGGTTGTGATATTTGCAAACCGACAGCGGCCAATATCTTGGCATCTTGCTGGAATGACTTTGTTCTCACCGCAAATCATGCTGGGTTGCAAGACAGTAATGACTACTATCTAGGCAATATTCAAAAAGATGGTTCGTATTCTGTTGTACCACGTATGGCAGGCGGTGAAGTGACGCCAGATGGTTTGATTGCAGTCGGTCAGATTGCCAAAGAATATGGTTTATATACCAAGCTAACCGGTGGGCAACGGGTAGATTTGTTTGGAGCACAAGTTCATCAATTGCCAGAAATTTGGGAAAAGCTGATCAATGCTGGTTTTGAGTCTGGTCATGCCTATGGCAAGTCATTACGTACCGTTAAATCTTGTGTTGGGAGCACATGGTGTCGTTATGGTGTCGATGACTCGGTCGGTTTAGCCATCTTCCTTGAAAATCGCTACAAAGGTTTACGTTCCCCACATAAATTAAAAATGGCAGTTTCGGGCTGTACCCGTGAGTGTGCCGAAGCACAAAGCAAAGATGTTGGGGTGATTGCCACTGAAAAAGGCTGGAACTTATATGTTTGTGGCAATGGGGGAATGAAACCTCGCCATGCAGAACTTTTAGCTTCTGACCTAGATACGCAAACTTTAATTCAATATATCGACCGCTTTTTTATGTTCTATATCCAAACAGCGGATCGTTTACAACGGACTTCAGTATGGCGTGACAATATGGAAGGTGGTTTGGACTATCTTAAAGATGTTGTTGTACATGATTCCTTAGGGGTTGCTGCTGAACTTGAACGTCGAATGAGCCATGTGGTGGGCACTTATCAGGACGAATGGCGCACTGCGGTGGAAGATCCTGAAGTACGTAAACGTTTTGTGACCTTTATTAATGCCAAAGCTGAGCAACAGCAAGATCCACATATTCAGTTTGCCAAAGTCCGTGGGCAAATTCGCCCAAAAACTGAATCAGAACGTGATCAGAGCCGTATTCCTGTAGTTGAAGCATAAGGTTGAAGCATAAGCATATGAACACTTGCTTTATTGGCCTTATTCCACAGCTTAAAAACAAGTCTCGTGGAAGATCTGATCAACGTTGTTAAAAGGATAAATACAATGACCATTTTAAAAGATATGAATGAACTCGATTGGCTCGATATTTGTGCATTGCAAGACATTACGCCCAATACAGGTGTAGGCGCATTACTGGGACAACAACAAGTGGCTATTTTTCGGGTAGGCAGTGAAAAGCGTGTATATGCGCTGAGCAACCAAGACCCATTTAGTAAAGCCTTTGTCATGTCACGTGGAATTATTGGTGATTTACAAGGTGAACGCGTAGTTGCATCACCGATTTATAAGCAACATTTTAGTTTAGCAACAGGCCGTTGTTTAGAAGACAAAGATCAAAAATTATTGGTTTTTCCAAGCAAAATTGAAAATGGTCGGGTTTGGGTCAGTCCAACCCCACAAAAAACTTATATCACCAATAATGGTACGGCTCAGGAAAAAATCAATTTAGTTCTGGTCGGGAACGGATTGGCAGGCATGCGTTGCTTGGAAGATTTGCTTGATATGGCACCTGATCGTTACGACGTGACGGTGATTGGTGAGGAGCCTTGGGGTAACTATAACCGGATTATGCTGTCGCCTGTCTTATCAGGGGATAAAACCATTGACGACATTATGCTACACCCACATTCATGGTATGCCGATAAAAATATTCGCTTTATTGCGGGTGATGCTGCGGTACGTATTGACCGTCCCCGTAAGCAAGTCTATACCGAAAAAGGTGTGGTGGTGAGCTATGACCGTTTGATTTTAGCAACGGGTTCAAAACCCTTTATTCCACCAGTCAAAGGCTCAGATTTGGATGGCGTGTTGAGCTTTCGTGATATTTATGATGTCAATAATATGCTCGACTACTGCAAATCTAAAAACAATGCCGTGGTGATTGGTGGTGGTCTATTGGGGCTAGAAGCCGCATATGGTTTAAAGCAACGTGGTATGAATGTGACGGTTTTGCATTTGATGGATCGCATTATGGATCGCCAACTTGATGCTAAAGCCAGTCAAATGTTGAAAACAGCAATTGAGCAAAAGGGCATTCCGATCATCACAGAAGCCAATACAGAAGAATTACTCGGTGAAAATGGTCATGTCACCCAGGTTCGGTTAAAAGATGGCACGCTTTTAGATGCAGATCTGGTGGTTTTTGCCGTGGGTATTCGCCCAAATATGGCTTTGGCACAAAGTGCAGGTTTACGCTGTAATCGCGGTGTGTTGGTCAATGACACCATGCAAACCTATGATCCAAGTATTTATGCAGTGGGTGAATGTATTGAGCATCGTAACCAAACTTTTGGTTTGGTCGAACCTTTATGGGGTCAAGCCTTTATTTGTGCATCACATTTGGCCGAACACGGCAGTTTGACCTTTAAAGCACCGACTGTTCCAACCCAGTTAAAAGTCAGTGGTTGTGATGTTTTTTCAGCAGGCCGCATTGATTTAGAAAACAGTCAACCTCTAGAAGATTTCGAAGACATTATTCTGAATGATGAAAAACGTCAAATCTACAAACGCATTATTATTCAAAAGGATAAAGTCGTTGGTGCGGTACTGTTTGGTGATACAGAGGATGGCACTTGGTACGCTGAATTGATTGCTGATCAAACCCCAATTTCTTCGATTCGCAATAAATTGTTATTTGGTCGGGATTTTGCATTAAAAAAAGCAGGCTGATTTATATCGCTTAACCCCCTTCATCTTAACAGGAGGGGGCGATTAAAAATGAAAGCCATATTTAAGTGAATGTATAGCATTGAGGAGCACAGCAGCAATGAATAGTATCCCTTTAGTGGAACTGCCGAGCTCCACAGAACATAAGATCACAAGCACACAAACCACTTGTCCTTACTGTGGTGTAGGCTGTGGTGTCACAGCAACAGTGCAAGACACCACGCTAGGACCAAAAGTGTCTGTGCTTGGCGATGTCAATCATCCCTCGAATTACGGAAAACTGTGTATTAAAGGCAGTAATTTAGCCGATACGCTGGGGTTGGGCACACGTGTTTTACATCCGATGCTTGGGCGTCATCCCCATCAGCAAATCACAGATTGGGATAGCGCAACAGATTTAATTGCCAATAAATTCCAACACTATATCGAGCAATATGGTCGTGACAGTATCGCATTTTATGTTTCGGGTCAGTTGTTGACGGAAGACTATTATGTGGTAAATAAATTCGTTAAAGGCTATTTGGGCACAGCCAATATCGATACCAATTCAAGATTGTGTATGTCTTCGGCGGTTGCCGCACATAAGCGTGCTTTTGGTGAGGATCTAGTACCTGCAAGTTATGATGATTTTGAACATACTGACATGGTGATTTTGGTCGGTTCAAATACAGCATGGTGTCATCCCGTGATGTATCAACGCATCATGAAAGCCAAAGAATTAAGACAACAAAAGCAAAGTGATTTATTTGTGGTGGTGATAGATCCACGCTTTACTGCCACATGTGAAGCAGCTGATTTACATTTGCCTATTCTGATTGGTCAAGATGTTTGCTTGTTTAATGGGCTATTACAATATTTATATCAACAGGGTTATGCCGATAGCGCATTTGTTGAGGCACATACACAAGGGCTAGATACGGCACTAAAAAGTTCGCAAGCTGAAACAGATATCCAAGATGTTGCAGTGAAAACAGGAATTTCGCTAGAAAAACTCCAGCTCTTTTTTGAAAAGTTTGCCCAAACTGAAAAAGTCATGACCCTATTTTCAATGGGGGTAAACCAGTCTTCACGTGGTGTGGACAAAGCCAATAGCATCATTAATTGTCATTTGTTGACGGGTAAAATTGGAAAGTTGGGCGCAGCACCGTTCTCTATGACAGGACAACCCAATGCAATGGGCGGGCGTGAAGTGGGTGGACTTGCCAATATGCTGGCAGCACACATGGACTTAGATAATCAACAACATCAACAGCTTGTGCAAAGTTTTTGGAACAGTCCAAGCATTGCCAAACACGTTGGATTAAAAGCCGTTGATCTTTTTGAAGCAGTGGAAAGTGGCAAGATTAAAGCCATTTGGATTATGGCGACCAATCCGGTGGTCAGCCTACCCAATGCCGATCAGGTCAAACGTGCTTTAAACAGTTGTGAGTTTGTTGTGGTCTCTGATATTTGCAAAGATACCGACACCACTCAGTTTGCCGATGTGCTCTTACCTGCATTGGGCTGGGGGGAAAAGGATGGTACGGTCACCAATTCAGAACGCCGTATTTCACGACAACGTGCTTTTTTAGACCCACCTGAGCAGGCCAAAGCGGATTGGTGGGCTGTGGCACAAGTGGCTAAAAAGCTTGGATTTACTGGCTTTGATTTTGCAAATAGCCACGAGATTTTTAAAGAACATGCATTGTTATCTGCGTATCAAAATGCAGAGATTAATGCGCGATCAAATGCACAAAGCTTTCGTTACTTCAATTTACAAGGTTTAACTGATCTTTCATTGGATGAATATGATCAATTGGCGCCCATTCAATGGCCAGTGATCATGCGCAATCAGGCTGAGCATGCATTCGCACAATTGTTTTCACAGGGGCAGTTTAGCCATGCAGATGGCAAAGCTAAATTTATTGCCACGCTGGCGATAGATCCAGTCCATCAAAGCACTGCTGAATATCCTTTAATTCTCAATACAGGACGGATTCGAGATCAGTGGCACACCATGACCCGCACAGGTTTATCTGCCAATTTAAGCACCCATAAAGCAGAACCCTTTTGTGAAATTCACCCCAATGATGCATTGAAATATGGCTTGAAAGAAGGCGAATTGGTCGAAATCAAATCGGCTTGGGGCAATTGTGTCTTGCGTGCTGTACTCAGTGACAATATCCGCCGTGGACAAATTTTCGCCCCGATTCATTGGAATGATCAATTTGCTTCGGATGCCCGTATTGGCAAAGTGGTCAATCCTGTGGTGGATGCAATTTCAGGCGAGCCGGAATTCAAACATACCCCTGTGCTGATTCAGCCATTTTATACCCAGTGGCAAGGGGTATTTTATGTCCGTGAAGGGTATGAGCACATTGTTAAAAATAGCATCGAAAATACGGTGTGGTGGACAAAAATTCAGACCGCCAAAGCAGTACGCTATGAATTGGCGGATCGTCGTCGTTTTACCCAAACTACCCAACATCTCAAACAACTTTTACCCTTTGAGGATGAAAGTTTTGAGTGGTTGAACTTGGAAGATCAAACTGCACACATCAGCCATAGTGTGGTGTTAAAAGAAGGTCGCCTTATTGCAAGTTTATATATCGCACCCAAAGCCTTATTGCCTGATCGTGATTGGGTTGCCAGTTTATTTAAACGTGATCGTTTAAGTGCGATGCATCGTAAAGCCTTACTTGCTGGACAAGCCATGTCGATGGGCAATAGTGAAGGACCATTGGTATGTAGTTGCTTTAAGGTGGGCAAAAATCGAATTATTCAAACCATTAAAGAAAACAATATTAATCATGAAAAACAAGTGACTGCATGTCTAAAAGCAGGCGGTAATTGTGGTTCATGTCTACCTGAAATTCGCGGATTGATTAAAGCCTGTCAAGCGGAGCTTACACAATGAAAAGAATTATAAAACCCAAGAAAGCCAAGCAATATCCACAAACTGATCTTGTCATTCTTGCGGGTGGTCAGGCAAGCCGTATGAATGGAATCAATAAACTGTTACAGAAATTTGATGATCAGATCCAATTGATTAAGATTCATCAACAATTAAAAAATCGAGTCGCGCAGATTTGGGTCAATAGCCACCGTGATTATTCAATTTATCAAAAACTTATTCCCAGTTTGTATTGCTATCAGGATGATGAAAAAGGCTTTTATGGTCCGCTGATGGGAATAAAAAGTGCATGGTCTTATGTGACATCTGACTATGTACTTTTTGTGCCCTGTGATGTGACATTTATTCCGCCTGAGGTTATTGAAAGCTTACATATGGCTTTAGCGGGTCATCCCTTAGCACAAGTGGCTTATGTCAATATCAATGGCAAAGCCTTATATCCATTTTGTTTGTTAAAGCGCAGTGCTTTAAATCAAATCTGCACTCATCTTGAACAAGGACAACGCAGTTTAAAGGC
The DNA here is from genome assembly GCF_022828975.1 of Acinetobacter sp. NyZ410. Taxonomy (NCBI): domain Bacteria; kingdom Pseudomonadati; phylum Pseudomonadota; class Gammaproteobacteria; order Moraxellales; family Moraxellaceae; genus Acinetobacter; species Acinetobacter sp. NyZ410. The sequence goes on from NZ_CP094620.1 coordinate 1,378,731, forward strand.
ATGTTTTTCTGATTTGCACGCTCAGGAAGCGTTATTTGAAAATCATGCACTGTTTTTTCACAGCATTAATTCTTTGGACGAATTACAGCAATATCAACAGCTCAAGTTTTTACATTGATTGGCTTGGTTTGGACTCGTTTTTTACAAATCTCTATTTTTGAGAAAATTCAAGCAGGTTTTAGCTGAAGCACATTGGTGAATGATCAAAGTTGGAACACTTTTTGCAATTTCAAGATCAATAAAATAGCGCAGATTTTAAGTTAAAAAATTCTTGAACTTAAACCATGCTTGGGATGTATAGATGAATGCAATGACACAATACGAAGTGGGTACGGCTTTTGTCGATCAATATGGTCGTAGCAAGCGTAAACTCCGAATTTCAGTGACAGATCGCTGTAATTTTAAGTGTGTCTATTGTATGCCCGAACATCCTGAATGGATGAAAAAACACGATTTACTCAGTTTTGAAGAACTTTATGTGTTTTGTGAGTTTATGGTGCGACATGGCATTGAACAGATTCGGATCACTGGTGGTGAGCCGTTAATGCGTCAAGGTGTGGTGCACTTTATTGATGAGCTACAAAAATTAAGAAAGCTGGGGCTCAAACGTATTTCAATGACCAGCAATGCACACTATCTTAAACAATACGCAAGCCAGTTAAAACAAGCGGGTTTAGATGACTTGAATATCAGTCTGGATAGTCTAGATCCAGCACAATTTAAGGCACTGACTCAAAAAGAACTACATCCCGTGTTAGAGGGCATTGTCGCAGCACAACAAGCAGGCTTTAAGATCAAGATCAATGCTGTATTGATCAAAGGCATCAATGATGATCAGATTTTGCCCTTAGCACACTGGTCGATTCAACACCATTTTACCGTGCGATTTATTGAATTTATGCCTTTGGATGGTGCTGGTCTTTGGTCGCAAACTAATATTGTCAGTGAGCAAGAAATTTTAGCTCAATTACAGCAGGACTTTGTTGTCACTTTACAGCAAGGACAGTCTTCCGAGCCTGCACGACAGTATTTTATTGATGGTTATCCGATTGGCATCATTTCGACCATTACCAATTCATTTTGTGGCACATGTGACCGTGTACGCCTAACTGCACAAGGTGATTTTTATAATTGTCTATTTGCGCCAAAGGGGATCAGCCTCAAAGCGCAAATTAAGGCATTGAATCAGAATTTAGCTGTTTTAGAGCCTCTCCAATTAGCACAAATCAGTTCACCAAATGCAGCTGTATATTCGCCAATAACATTAGAGTCGCCACAGTATAGACAATTACAAGATACTTTGTCAGATTATATTTGGCAGAAAAAACAAGGCTTTGATGAGATTTATCAACAGCCAAAATCAAAACATTCATCATCTCGAAAAATCAGTATGTACATGATTGGAGGTTAATATGTCAGATCAATTTACCATTCCAAATACACCAGACTCGGCAAACATTGCCAATCAATTCAAAGATATCCAGCAGCACATGACTGTAAAAATTGAATGCTTTGGTGCAATTGAACGTTTACTGCCGAGCGATTTAACCCTGCAATGTGAGTCTGAAATGATGCTTTCGGATGTTTTGGATTATGTGGTACGCGCTTATCCACATGCAGGAAACATGCTTGAGCGTTGTGCATGTGCAATAGGCGAAGACATTATCCCACGTCAGACCTTATTAACATCGGATAGTACTGTGGTTTTACTGTCACCTGTTGCGGGAGGTTGATATGCATACATTTGAACAGATGCTTAAACAATTCAACAGAATTCAGGATACCCCTTTAAGCCAAGACAGTTTTGATCCGATTCAAGACTTTCCTGCATGTGGTGGGATTGGCATCTTTATTGGAACAGTACGTAATCACCATGAAGGCAAAGCAGTCAAAGCATTGAAATATACCGCCTATGCGCCTGTTTCAGAAAAAATGATTCGTCAAATTGAACAAGAAATTCAACAAAAATTTACGGTGGCTTATGTACGAGTTATTCATCGTATTGGTGCTTTAAACATCGGTGAAAAAGCCATTATTGCGATTGCTTATGCAGCGCATCGCCGTGAAGCATTTGCAGCCTGTGAAGAAGCGGTAGAACGGGTAAAACATGAGGTTCCCGTATGGAAAGAAGAATTTTATTTGGATGGCACGAGCCAATATGTTGCGGGTTGTTGTATTCGAAAAGATGATATGGAGCAAGATCTGTCAATACAACAGGATTCATCTAGCCAACATGCTTGTAAACATGAACATGGCGCTTCTGATGACCATTTATCTCAGCACAATCACCCTCAACATTCTTTAGTAGATCATTTCACATCTGTACATTTAGGACACACGCATTCAGAACACAGCAGTCAACAACAGGATCATGAACGAGAACAGCAAGGGTTGTTGAGTAAACAGTGTGAACAGACAATTTATCAATGGCATATGTAAAACATATTTAGCAACTTGGTAAAGTGTCCTCTTCACAAAGTATATTTTGCCATGTAAAAGATGTTGTTATTTGAACAGATGCTAAATCACTTGGCGTAAATCTCGTGCTGTTTCTTGCAGTAACGGCAAGATATGCGTAATTAAATAATCTTTGGTGGTGCGTATAGTGGGGGAGACAATATTGAGTGCGGCAACAACAACCGCATTTGAGTCATAAATCGGAACTGCCACAGCATGCACCCCCAATTCGTGCTCTTCACAGGAATAACACCAGTCTTGTTCTTTAATCTCATGCAGTAGTTCTATAAAGGCAGCACTTTCTGTATGGGTGTATTTAGTGAAACGCTTTAATGGATATTGGGTCAGCCACTGCTTTTGTTCTTCGACATTTAAATGCGCCAATAAAATTTTCCCCGCAGAGGTTGCATGCGCAGCCAGACGATTGCCTAAATGTAAGCCATAGGGATTAACTCGGTCTGTTTGTTGGTGCGCAGCACTACGTGCAATGGTAATTGCTTCATAACCATCTAGCACCATCACGGAATAAATCAGCGAGGTTTGGTTGGTCAATAAATTTAATAAGGGTTGGCAAATTTTAGGTAAAGGGGAGCCATCTAAATAAGCGCCAGAGAACTTGAGAATTTTCGGGGTTAAATAATAATAATGTCCGTCAAAGTCTAAATAGCCTAAGTATTCTAATGTCAGTAAATGGCGACGCGCTGCTGCACGGGTCATTCCGGTTTTCTCAGCTGCCGTGCTGATGTTAAAACGATGCCGTTCAGGTCCAAAACATTCCAAAATCGCTAAACCTTTTGCAATCCCTGCAATAAAATCTTCATGGCGAATAATCTTTTTATTTTCAGTATGATGAATAAATCGGGTGGTTTTTTTCTGTTCATTGTCCATAACGCAGATCCTTATTTTAAATCAGATTCCGTAAAATTATTTTAAACCGAAAGTAGACTGTTTTAGTGGGATAAAGTTCGATCATCGAACATAAAAAATAATGATCGAACAAAACATCCCTTCAAGCCTAGAAGTAAATACAAAATTTATCAAGAATGAAGATAAGAAATCCGAACAAAACACTCAACTTATGTTTCATCGGTTTCTAGGATGAAACAAATGAGTGATTCATAGTACAGGAAGTAGTCAGATGATTGATAAAAGCGCCACCTCATTGACCGAGGTTCTGTCACATATCAAAGATGGTGCAACCATTATGATTGGTGGCTTTGGAACAGCAGGACAGCCCGCAGAGCTGATCGATGGGCTGATTGAACTTGGCGTTAAAGATCTGGTGATTGTCAATAACAATGCAGGCAATGGCGATTATGGTCTAGCTAAACTGCTTAAATCGGGTGCAGTCCGTAAAATCATTTGTTCTTTCCCACGTCAGTCTGACTCTTGGGTATTTGACGAACTCTATCATGCGGGCAAGATCGAACTTGAACTGGTTCCACAAGGTAATCTTGCGTGTCGTATTCAAGCTGCTGGAATGGGTTTAGGTGCAGTATTTACCCCAACAGGCTTTGGTACATTATTGGCAGACGGTAAAGAAACTCGTCATATCGATGGCAAAGACTACGTGCTTGAATATCCGATTAAAGCAGACTTTGCACTGATTAAAGCACATCAAGGCGACCGTTGGGGCAACTTGGTTTATAACAAATCAGCACGTAACTTTGGTCCAATCATGGCGATGGCTGCAGATGTCACCATTGCACAGGTTTCGGAGATTGTCGAATTAGGTCAACTTGATCCTGAGCATATTATTACCCCAGGAATTTTTGTTCAGCATGTGGTTGCAGTTAATGCAGCCAATGGTAATGGAGAATAACAATGAGCTACCAAAAACTAAGCCGTGATCAAATTGCTGAACGTGTTGCCCAAGATATTCCTGATGGTGCTTATGTCAATTTAGGCATTGGTTTACCGACCAAGATTTCAAAATATCTACCAACAGACAAAGATGTATTTTTGCATTCTGAAAATGGTTTATTGGCTTTTGGTCCTCCACCCGCCAAAGGTGAAGAAGATCCTGAGCTGATTAATGCAGGCAAAGAATATGTCACCATGCTAACGGGTGGCTCGTTTTTCCATCATGGTGATTCTTTTGCCATGATGCGTGGCGGACATCTGGATATTGCTGTATTGGGTGCATTCCAAGTGGCAGCCAATGGTGATCTTGCCAATTGGCATACCGGTGCGCCAGATGCGATTCCTGCGGTGGGTGGTGCAATGGATTTGGCTGTAGGGGCCAAGAAAGTCTTTATCACCACAGATCATGTGACCAAGCAAGGTGAACCTAAGATTGTTGAAGAACTGAGCTATCCAGTGACAGGTAAACATTGTGTTGATCGTATTTATACCGACTTATGCGTGATTGATGTGACCACAGATGGCTTAAAAGTACTTGAAAAAGTTGCAGGTCTGAGCTTTGAAGAGTTACAGGCTTTGACGGGTGCTCAGTTAATTGATGCGACACAGGGATAATAAATCTCCCCTAACCCCTCTTTAAAAAAGAGGGGAACTCCTCCCTTTAATAAAGGGAGGCTGGGAGGGATTTTAGATAAAGGAAAGACACATGAAAAACGCTTACATCATAGATGCCATCCGTACCCCATTTGGTCGTTATGCCGGTGGTCTTGCGCCAGTCCGTGCAGATGACCTCGGTGCTATTCCAATTCAAGCATTGATACAACGTAATCCAACGGTAGATTGGCAGCAAGTTGATGATGTGATTTATGGTTGTGCCAATCAGGCCGGTGAAGACAATCGTAATGTCGGGCGTATGTCAGCATTATTGGCGGGTGTGCCCTATCAAGTGCCAGCAACCACTGTCAATCGTTTATGTGGTTCATCACTGGATGCGATTGCCATGGCAGCTCGTGCCATTAAAGCCAATGAAGCAGATTTAATTATTGCGGGTGGTGTAGAAAGCATGAGCCGTGCGCCCTATGTGATGGGTAAGTCGGACAGTGCTTTTGGACGCAGTCAAAAGATTGAAGACACCACCATGGGTTGGCGCTTTATCAATCCAAAACTCAAAGAATTGTATGGTGTGGACAGCATGCCACAAACCGCTGAAAACGTGGCAGAGCAATTTAATATTAACCGTGAGGATCAAGATCAGTTTGCGCTAAACAGCCAACAACGTACTGCGGCAGCACAAGCTCAAGGCTTTTTCCAAAATGAGATTGTGCCTGTCTCTATTCCACAGCGTAAAGGTGATGCTGTGCTTGTGGATACCGATGAACATCCACGTGCATCAACCACTTTAGTTGCACTGACAAAACTTAAAGGTGTGGTCAAAGCTGATGGTACGGTCACGGCGGGTAATGCGTCTGGGATTAATGATGGTGCAGCGGCATTATTGATTGCCTCAGACGAAGCTGTAGAAAAATACCAATTAAAACCACGTGGCAAAATTATTGCAGCAACCACGGTGGGTGTTGAACCACGAATTATGGGCTTTGCACCTGCGCCTGCAATTAAGAAACTGCTTAAACAAGCTGATCTTAGTTTAGCGCAAATGGATGTGATTGAGCTGAATGAAGCTTTTGCCGCCCAAGCTTTGGCGGTAACCCGTGATTTAGGTTTGGCAGATGATGATGCACGTGTCAATCCTAATGGTGGGGCGATTGCTTTAGGTCATCCTTTGGGCGCATCAGGTGCCAGACTGGTGACGACTGCCTTAAATCAACTTGAACAGATCAAAGGTGAATATGCCTTATGTTCAATGTGTATTGGGGTGGGTCAAGGTATTGCATTAATTATTCAACGTGTTGAGTGAGGTATCTGATGAGCCAGTTATACGCCAGCTTATTTTATCAGCCTGATGTCACAGCAATCTTTAGCGATCATGCCTTATTGGCTTATATGATCCAAGCCGAAGTAGCTTTGGCAAAAGCACAGGCGCAAGTGGGTGTGATTCCACCATCCGCAGCCAGCATCATTGAACAAGTTGGACAACAGGCCCTAGCAAAAATTGATTTTGAAGCATTGGCAACCGCGACGGCTCTTGCGGGAAATATTGCGATTCCTTTGGTTAAACAATTTACTGCGATAGTAAAACAACAAGATGAAGACGCAGCGCGTTATGTACATTGGGGCGCAACCAGCCAAGACATTATTGATACAGCCACAATTCTGCAATGCCGTGATGCTTTGGGGCTGATCGAAAAACAAGTACAACAGGCTTATCAAGTTTCATTAGACCAAGCACAACAGTATCGTGCCCAAGTCATGATTGGTCGCACTTGGCTGCAACAAGCCTTACCAATTACTTTAGGGCATAAGTTTGCACGTTGGGCTGCGGCATTTAAACGTGATCTTGATCGTCTAAGCGAGATGAAAAGTCGCGTGCTTACTGCTCAACTCGGTGGGGCCGTGGGTTCATTGGCATCATTACAAGACCAAGGTTCCGCGGTGGTTAAAGCCTATGCTGCGGCATTGAATTTAACCTCTCCTGAGTGTACATGGCACGGTGAGCGTGACCGTATCGTTGAAATTGCCAGTGTACTTGCCTTGATCGTCGGTAATGTTGGCAAAATGGCAAAAGACTGGTCTTTGCTGATGCAAACTGAAATTGCTGAAGTTTTTGAACCCACTGCAAAAGGCCGTGGTGGCTCATCCACCATGCCACACAAACGTAATCCAGTTGCAGCCGCTTGCGTACTTGCAGCAGCCAACCGTGTTCCAGCATTAATGGCAAGTGTCTACCAAAACATGTTGCAAGAACATGAACGTGCTTTAGGTACTTGGCATGCAGAATGGTTGGTGATTCCTGAAATTTTCCAGTTATGCGCAGGTGCTTTAGAACGCACGACAGATGTACTTGAACATATGCAAGTCGATGCAGAAGCGATGCAGCGCAACCTTGAGTGTACTCAGGGCTTGGTCATGGCAGAAGCTGCAATGATGGCATTGGCAGCTAAAATTGGACGCTTAAATGCGCATCATTTGGTTGAGCAAGCTTGTCAGCAGGCTATTGCGCAACAGCAGCATTTAAAAACAGTGTTGTCAGCAATGGCTGAGGTGAATGTTCATCTAAGTGCACAGGAATTAGCAGAGATTTTTAAACCAGCCGCTTACTTGGGCAATATTCAGGCACAAATTGATGCCGTACTACAAGCAGCACAAGGAGTGTCTAAATCATGAAAGTCAGTATGAAAATTAAAAATCGTCAAGGACAGCAACTTGCCGTTCAAATCCAAGGCGTAAAAGATGCACCCGTGATTATATTTTCTAACTCACTCGGAACGGATCATGGGATGTGGCAAGCACAAGTAGATGCTTTGGCACAACACTATCAGATCATTACTTATGATACTCGTGGGCATGGTGCAAGTGATGTGATTGCCAACAGTACGCTGCAAAACTTTGCCGACGATGTGATTGATATCTTAGATACATGGCATATTGAAAAAGCACATTTTTGTGGAATTTCAATGGGTGGCATCACTGCACTCACACTGGCTATTCAATACCCTGAACGCTTTTATAGCATCACTGTGGCAAACTCAGCCGCCAAAATTGGTACAGCTGAAGCATGGAATAGTCGTGCTGATAGCGTAGAGCAAGATGGGCTGGCTGAAATTGTTAAAACCACACATACCCGTTGGTTTAGTGGGCATTTTGATTATGCACATGATGTGCTTGCTCAAAAAACCATACAAAGTTTAGCGGTGACACCTGCACAAGGCTATGCCAATGCCTGTCGAGCTTTGGCAGATGCTGATGTTCGAGATCAGCTCAATCAAATTCAAATCCCAACTTTAATTATCGCAGGTCAATATGATCCTGTAACGACGGTTCAAGATGCAGAGTTTATGCATCAATCCATTCCAACCAGTCAACTTGAAATTTTGGCAGCGTCTCATTTGTCCAATATTGAACAACCACAAGTGTTTAGTCAGGCATTGTCTAAGTTTATTCAGAACATATAACCGTCTAGGGTTAGAAAGGAATTCGCCTACAAGGAGGCAACTATGGCACAGGAATTTGCTGCCCCAAAAAACAGTATGGATGCTCAGGCACTCATTAATGATGCACCGATCAGCAAGTATCAATGGATGATTGCAATCATTTGTTTTCTGATTGTATTTGTTGATGGAATCGATACGGCTGCAATGGGCTTTATTGCACCAGCTCTGGCACAGGATTGGGGGATTGATCGCTCTCAACTTGGGCCTGTGATGAGTGCAGCACTGGGTGGAATGATCATTGGTGCATTGGTTTCAGGACCTACTGCGGATCGTTTTGGACGCAAGATTGTATTAACTATTTCAATGTTGATCTTTGGTGGCTTTACCTTGGCATCAGCTTATGCGCCAAACTTAGACAGTTTGGTTGTACTGCGCTTTTTAACTGGTATTGGCCTAGGCGCAGCAATGCCAAATGCCACCACATTGTTTTCAGAATACTGCCCGAATCGTGTTCGTTCACTGCTCGTGACCTGTATGTTTTGTGGCTATAACTTGGGTATGGCAACGGGTGGTTTTGTCAGTAGTTGGCTGATTCCTACCTTTGGATGGCACAGCTTATTTTTGCTCGGCGGTATTTCACCGTTGATCCTGATGCTATTGGTGATTGTACTGTTACCTGAGTCATATCGCTTCTTGATTGTTAAAGGTCGAGATGCTGCAAAAGTTCGCAAAATTCTAAGCCATATTGCACCTGAAAAAGTACAGCTTGCTGACAGCTTTTATATCCCAGAAGAACAGTCTGCTGTGGCACAAAAGAAAAATGTATTTGGCATGTTGTTTTCGCAAAAATTTGCCAAAGGCACTGTGTTGTTATGGTCAACCTACTTTATGGGTTTGGTGGTGATTTATCTACTGACCAGCTGGTTACCAACCTTGATGCGTGAAACTGGCGCAACCATGGAACGCGCAGCATTTATTGGCGGTCTATTCCAGTTTGGTGGTGTGTTGAGTGCGTTATTTATTGGTTGGGCAATGGATCGTTTTAACCCGAACCGCATTATCTCAGCATTCTATTTTATCGCAGGCTTATTTGCTGTTGCCGTAGGTCAAAGCCTCAGCAACCCAACATTATTGGCCATTTTAGTGTTATGTGCAGGGGTTGCAATCAACGGTGCGCAATCTGCAATGCCAGCATTAAGTGCCCGTTTTTACCCAACTCAATGTCGTGCAACTGGTGTGGCATGGATGACAGGGATCGGTCGTTTTGGCGCAGTGTTTGGGGCTTGGATTGGTGCTGTTTTACTCGGCAATGATTGGTCTTTTACCGCAATTTTAAGCTTATTGATGATTCCTGCAACCGCTGCGGCTGTGGCAATTTTTGTTAAATCCTTAGTGGCGCATACCGATGCAAGCTAACTTTCTCAAGATCAGAAATAAGATCATAAAGAGGGACAATTTCCATGAATGATGAACAACGTTACCAACAAGGACTACAGGTCCGCACCGAAGTATTGGGTGAAAAACATGTCGGTCGTTCTTTAGAAAATTTGAATGACTTTAACCAAGATTTTCAAAATTTTATAAGCCGCTTTGCTTGGGGTGAGGTGTGGTCACGTGAAGGTTTACCACGGCATACCCGCAGTTTAGTCACCATTGCTATTTTGTTGGCATTGGGACGAGAAGATGAACTCAGAATGCATCTACGTGCTTGCTTTAACAATGGTGTTACCAAGGACGAACTCAAAGAACTGATTTTACACAGCTCACTGTATGCAGGACTACCAGCCGCAAATGCTGCAATGCACATGGCTGAAGATGTTTTTAAAGAACTCGGAATAGAAGTGCAACCTGTCGCTGCACAACAACAGGATTAAGGAGATAGGCATGTTAAGTCATACATTGGGTGCATATCCGCAACGGAATACAGAAGATCACCCGCCAGCATATACACCAGGCTATAAAACCAGTGTATTACGCTCGCCCAAAAATGCATTGATCTCGATTAATGAAACATTAACTGAAGTCACTTCACCGCATTTTTCACCTGAAATTTTTGGTGCAAAAGACAATGATTTGATTTTGAACTATGCCAAAGAAGGACTCCCAGTCGGTGAGCGAATTATTGTGCATGGTTATGTGCGTGACCAGTTTGGTCGCCCTGTAAAAAACGCCTTATTGGAAGTTTGGCAAGCCAACGCATCAGGTCGTTATCGCCATCCAAATGATAAATTTATTGGCGCAATGGATCCTAACTTTGGTGGTTGTGGTCGTACCTTAACCGATGAAAATGGTTTTTATATTTTCCGTACCATTAAACCGGGGCCATATCCTTGGCGTAACCGAATCAATGAATGGCGTCCAGCGCATATCCATTTTTCATTGATTGCCGATGGTTGGGCACAACGGTTGATTTCGCAATTCTATTTTGAGGGCGATACCCTAATAGATACTTGCCCGATTTTAAAAACCATTCCATCTGAAGATCAGCGTCGTGCCTTGATCGCATTAGAAGATAAAAACAATTTCATTGAATCAGATAGTCGTTGTTACCGCTTTGATATTCATCTGCGTGGTCGTCGTGCGACTTATTTTGAAAATGATTTGACTTAAGGAACTCAGACAATGAATGCATGGAATTTTCAGGAAATTAAGGAAACCCCATCACAAACAGGTGGTCCTTATGTACATATCGGTTTATTGCCACAACAAGCCAATATTGAAGTATTTGAACATAGCTTCGATAACCAGTTGGTGAAACAACACACTCAAGGTCAACGCATCCGTATTGAAGGTCAAGTGTTTGATGGACTGGGTTTACCATTAAGAGATGTATTGCTGGAAATCTGGCAAGCCGATGCCAATGGGGTTTATCCAAGTCAGGCCGATACCCAAGGCAAAACAGCCGATGCTCATTTTCAGGGCTGGGGGCGTACAGGCGCAAATTTTGAAACAGGTTTTTGGAGTTTTGACACCATTAAACCGGGGGCTGTAGCAGGGCGTAAAGGTTCAACTCAAGCACCACATATTGCAGTCGCACTCTTTGCTCGTGGAATTAACATTGGTTTGCATACCCGTATTTATTTTGACGATGAAGTTGAAGCAAATGCCAATGACCCTGTACTCAATAGTATTGAGTGGGCAGTCCGCCGCCAAACCCTGATTGCTAAACGCAGTGAAGTCGACGGTGAAATCGTGTATCGCTTTGATATTCGCATTCAAGGTGAAGACGAAACCGTGTTTTTTGATATTTAACAATCCTTAAGATCTCTCTTTTTGAAAGAGAGGTCTTGCTTTGGAATCATCTCAGTCTTGAGATTCGCGATACTCCTCTTTTTTTAAAAGCTAAGGAACGATTGAGGTTCCGCAAGGGAGGGATGAGGAGGGATTAAGATCGACGAAAAGCATTTAAATGAAATCGCAATATACAAACGGATAATTTATTCAGGAAGATGAAAAATGAAACTACAAAAACTTGCAGCATTGACGCTTGCACTTAGCTCCATATTTACCTTTCAAATGACACAGGCAGAATCTGTTTCACAAAGCCCAGCTGAACTTGCAGAACTGGCAAAACTCCCCGTAAAAACCATCGTCCCAATTACAGCAAAAACCAAAGAACAAGCCTTAGCACAGGCAAAAATCATTGCCAATAATCCAGATGCGGATTTGGCTGAGTTCCGCATAGATCTGCTCAACTTTGCCAGTGACACTAAGCAAGTGATTGCTTTAGGACATGAGCTTAAACAGATTTTAGGGGTTAAACCCATGATCGCGACCATTCGTACGCATAACGAAGGCGGGCAACTGACCATCAGCGATGCGGATTATGGCAAAACTTATCAGGCCTATTTACGCAAACCCTTTATGGACATGCTGGATGTAGAAATGTTCCGAGATCCGCAAGTGGTGAAAAACATCGTTAAATTGGCACATGAACAAAAAGTATTGATTGTGATGTCCAATCACGATTTTAAAAAGACCCCTGATGAAGCAGAAATCGTTCAACGCTTGCTTAAACAAGATCAGCTTGGTGCAGATATTCTTAAAATCGCAGTGATGCCACAAAGCAAACAAGATGTATTTACTTTGATGAATGCGACCTTAAAAGTCAGTCAGCAATCTAAAAAACCATTGCTCACCATGTCGATGGGCAAACTCGGGACGATTTCTCGAATTGCCACAGCCAATATGGGCGGCAGCTTTAGTTTTGGCATGATCGGTGAGGCTTCTGCGCCCGGTCAAATTGATGTGACCCAACTCAAACAGTTATTAAAAACCGTTCAACCTACACCATAATTTAAAAGGATTTTTTAGACATGAAAATGATTTCATTACGTTTAACGACGTTGGCACTTGGCTTAGCGGTTTCTGGTTTGGCAATGGCGGAAAGCTATGTGGTGGATCGCTATCAGGATGATCATGAAAAAGGTTCATTACGTTGGGCGATTGAGCAAGCCAACAGTAAGCCAAGTGAAGCCAGTGAGATTTTGATTCAAGCGGTTGGGCAAGCGCCTTATGCCATTAAGGTCAACAGCCCACTGCCAGAAATTAAAGCACCAGTAAAAATCATTGGTACACAGTGGGCAAAAACAGGTGAGTTTATCGCAATTGATGGCTCAAATTATATTAAAGGTACAGGGGTTGAAGCTTGTCCGGGGGCTGTTGAAGGGCAGTTCGGAACCAATGTTCGTACTACAACTTTACCGGGGATTGTGTTACGTGACATCAACGGCGTCAGCATTCAAGGGCTAGAGATTCGTCGTTTTTGTATTGGGATCTTGATGAACCGCGCCAGCAATAACCTAATCCAAAATAACCGTATTATGCATAACTATGGTGGTGCAGGGGTGATGTTGACAGGGGATGATGGTAAAGGTAATCCAACTGCAACAACGACCAATAACAACAAAGTGCTGAATAACTATTTCCAAGACAATGGTGATGGACTTGAGTTAACTCGTGGTGCTGCATTTAACTTGGTTGCCAATAATCACTTTATTTCAACTGCTGCAAACCCAGAGCCATCACAAGGCATTGAAATTTTATGGGGCAATGACAATGCGGTGATTGGCAACAAGTTTGAAAACTATTCAGATGGCTTACAGATCAACTGGGGCAAACGCAATTATATTGCCTATAACGAACTCACCAATAACTCCAACGGCTTTAACCTCACCGGTGATGGCAATATTTTTGACAGCAATAAAGTCCATGGTAATCGAGTCGGTGTTGCGATTCGTTCAGAAAAAGATGCTAATGCGCGTATCACATTAACCAAAAATCAAATTTGGAATAATGGCAAAGACATCAAACGCTGTGAAGCGGGTGGAAGCTGTGTGCCCAATCAACGTTTAGGTGCAATCATTTTTGATATTCCGGGATTAGAACATGCGCACTTTGTCGGTTCACGTGGTCATGGTGTAAAAATTGATCCAGCAAATTTACAAAAGACCTGCCAGCAACCCAATGAACAAGGCTGTAATCCACAACCAAATCAAAATATTCAAGCACCTAAATTGACCTTAGCAAAAGGTCAAATTACGGTAGAAGCAAAAGGACAACCAAATCAACGTTATCAAGTTGAATTTTTTGGCAACTCACAAGCAAGCTCAAATGAAGCCGAGTTTTATTTAGGTTCAAGCACTGTTGCAACCAATGCCCAAGGCACAGCAAGTGTGACTTGGAAACCGACAATGAAAGTTGCATCGATCACAGCCAATATCACAGATCGTCTAGGTGCAACATCTGAACTTAGCTCAGCGGTAAAACTGAAATAACAAATAATAAGGAAGTAATATGAGTTTAAATGGATTATCGATCAAACTGAGCTGTTTAGCCGTTGCGCTGTGTATGGCTCAGAGTAGTTTTGCTGAGCAAGCTTGGTCACAAGATCGTCAATGGTTATTGGGCGATTGGAATGGGCAACGCCAACAACTGGAAAAAGACGGCTATAAATTTACGGCCTCTATTATGAGCCAAGCTGCAACCAATTTAGACGGTGGCTATCACGACAACAACAGCTTTGAAAATGCAGCGCAATTGGCGTTGGGTGCAAACTTTGATTTAAATAAAATCGCGGGCTGGAAAGACACCACAGCCAATATCTTAATCACCAAACGTGATGGTAATGCTTTAACTTTAGAAAGCATTAAAGATCCACGTTCCGGTGCTTTAGGCAATTCACAAGAAATTTATGGACGAGGCAAAATCTGGCGCCTGACCCAAGCATGGGTCAAAAAGGGCTTTGCTGACAATACGGTTCAATTCAAGATTGGCCGTATGGGCATGTCGGATGACTTTAATGGTTCACAATGTGAGTTCCAAAACCTATTACTTTGTGGTGGACAACTGGGCAAATCCATTGGTTCGATTTGGTACAACTTACCCGTAGGTTTATGGGGAACCAATGTGAAGTACCAATTTGCACCTGAGTGGACACTCGGTGTCGGTGTTTATGAAGTCAATCCTGACAACATTAAAACTGGCAAAAACGATGGTTTTAACTTGGATATGCGCAATGTCAAAGGTGCCACCATTCCAGTAGAACTGGCGTGGCGTCCAAAACTAGCAGCATTTGATGGTTTAGCAGGCGAGTATAAAGTCGGTGCGCTGTACTCGACCGCTGAAGCCAATGATATTGCGATCGCAGGCAAGGTGCATGATAGCAAACATAGTTTTTGGCTTAATGCACAACAACAACTGAGCCAAAAAGGGCAGGACCCTAAACGTGGTTTGTTCGTGAGCTTTAATGCAGTTGTCAATGATAAAGCCACCACGGCAGTACAAAGTACCCAACAACTTGCACTCTGGTACAAAGGGCCTTTTGACAGTCGCCCTAATGATTCAATCGGATTTGGGCTTGCAAATTATATGGTCAATGATCGTTATAAAGATCGTCAGATTGCCACCAATAACAGCCGTGGTTATGACCAATACGATAGGTTTGCAACAGATTATGTGCCTGTGCAACGTGATGAGCTCAATGTTGAATTAAACTATACCTATCAATGGTCACCTGCAATCATGCTACGACCAAACCTACAATATATCCATCAGCCTGCGGGTGTAAAAGAAGTGGATGATGCATGGGTTGCTGGTTTAAGCATGCGTGTGAATTTCTAATTTAGGAGTATGACGTATGACTGAATCTACAAGGACACATACCGTATTAAAAATATGGTGTTTTATCTTAGGTTTGGCTTTGCTTGTAACAGGAGCATTCTTTACTGTAGGCGGAGTTAAGTTAGCGACACTGGGAGGATCATGGTATTTCGTGATTTCTGGTGTAATCACACTGGTATCAGCAATTTTTATCTTTAAGAAAAAAGCACTCGGTGTCTGGCTGTTTAGTTTGGTGTTTGTGGGTACCATCATCTGGTCATTGCTGGATGCAGGTTGGGAGTTTTGGCCTTTATTTTCAAGACTGATGTTTCCAGCAGGTTTATTCGCTGCATTGATGTTTACTTTGCCCGCGATTCGCCGTTACCAGTTTCAACCGAGTGCAAGCTTGCCAGCTTATGGCTTGGGTGCACTCACGGTTTTAGGTATGTTGATTGGGCTTTATCAAATGTTCCAACCGCATCCAACGGTTGCAGCTTCAGGTCAGGCATTGCCATTGGTTCCTGTTCAAGCAGACCAGCAACAAAGCAATTGGCAACATTATGGTCAGGATTCTGGCGGCAGTCGCTTTGCTGCACTTGATCAAATCACCCGTGAGAATGTCCATCAACTCAAAGAAGCATGGCGTTTTCGTACAGGTGATTTCACTACAGGTTCAGGCAACGGTGCAGAAGATCAAATGACCCCTTTACAGGTGGGCAACAAGATTTACTTATGTACGCCACATAACAATATTTTTGCTTTAGAGGCTGACTCAGGTAAACAGCTTTGGAAAGCCGAAGTAAATTCTAAATCGGATGCATGGGAACGTTGTCGTGGTGTGGCTTACTTCGATTCAACTGAACCTTTAACCCAACCGACGTTGGTAGGTGCAACACCTGTTCAAGCTGTTGCTAATAATACCGCTTGTTTACGCCGTGTGTATACCAACACACCAGATGGCCGTTTAATTGCGGTCAATGCTGACACCGGTGAGCGTTGTAAAGATTTTGGTGTTGATGGAACGGTTGACTTACTTAAAGGCTTGGGTGAAGGTACTACCGCACCACGTTTTGAAGTGACCTCTGCACCGACCATTGCAGGTACAGGGATTGTGGTGGGTAGCCGTATTGCCGATAACCTTGCCGCAGATATGCCGGGTGGGGTGATTCGTGCTTATGATGTGATCACAGGTCAATTACGCTGGGCATTTGATCCACGTAATCCTGATCCAAACCATGTGTTAAAAGAAGGCGAAACCTATAAACGCAGTTCAGCAAACTCTTGGGCGGCAATGTCGTATGACCCAAAAATGAACACGGTATTTATGCCGATGGGGAGCTCATCTGTAGATGTGTGGGGAGGCAACCGCCAACCTTTGGATCATAAATATAATTCATCTGTCTTGGCATTAGATGCAAGCACAGGTAAAGAAAAATGGGTCTATCAAACTGTTCATAATGACCTATGGGATTTTGATTTACCGATGCAACCAAGCTTGGTTGATTTCCCAATGAAAGATGGTAAGAATCAACCTGCTGTGGTGATTGGAACCAAATCTGGACAATTCTTTGTATTGGATCGCTTAACAGGTAAACCATTAACCCAAGTGATTGAACAGCCTGTTAAACCTGCCGATATTCCGGGTGAACAATATAGTTTAACCCAACCACGTTCAGTTGAAATGCCACAAATTGGTAATCAAACTTTGACTGAGTCGGATATGTGGGGTGCAACACCGTTTGACCAGCTGATGTGTCGTATCGGCTTTAAATCTATGCGTTATGAAGGCTTATATACTGCACCGGGTAAAGATAAATCGTTAAGCTTTCCTGGCTCTTTGGGTGGTATGAACTGGGGTAGTATTGCTTTTGATCCTAGCCATCAATATATGTTTGTCAACGACATGCGTTTAGGTTTATGGATTCAGCTGATCGAACAAACACCAGAAGATTTGGCAATTCAGGCAAATGGTGGTGAAAAGGTCAATACAGGTATGGGTGCTGTACCGATGAAAGGTACACCATATAAAGTCAATAAAGATCGCTTCTGGTCGAAGTTGAATATCCCATGTCAAAAACCGCCTTATGGCACCATGACTGCCATTGATATGAAAACTCGCCAGATCGCTTGGCAAGTACCAATGGGAACAGTCGAAGACACTGGACCTATGGGCATAAAAATGGGATTAAAAGCACCGATTGGTATGCCAACCATTGGTGGTCCAATGGCAACACAAGGGGGCTTAGTGTTCTTTGCTGCAACGCAAGATTACTACTTACGTGCTTTAGATTCATCTTCAGGTAAAGAGTTGTGGAAATCACGCTTACCTGTCGGTAGCCAAGGAACACCAATTAGCTATGTTTCACCTAAAACAGGTAAGCAATATGTGATGGTGACTGCGGGCGGTGCTCGACAATCTCCAGATCATGGTGACTATGTGATTGCCTATAGTCTGAAGTAAGCTAAAACTGTTTAAAAAATGGAACTGCAATCGTAAAGCGATTGCAGTTTTTTTTATGGGTTTAAAATTGAATTGGCTGGGTGTAAGTTAAATTTTTTCTGATAACACATGCTGCTGATCTACTTTTTGGTATGTTGTAAAAAATGACAAGATAATCTGATTTAATTGGATGATGTATGCATTTTATGCAAGATCTTAAATTAAGAGCGGTCAAAGAAATTCCAATTAATTACAGTACTCAACTATTTGAGTAATGGAGATCTCCCTCCTTTGAAAAGGTGAGAAGTATTAACTTCGCAAGGGGGAGGATTAGCTTCGCAAGGAGAAGGGTTTTTATCTAAGGCATTGCCTACGCAAATTAAATTAAAACTTCTCACCATAAGATGGGGCAGTGCTAACCCAAAATTCAATATAAAAGCCCCTCATCCTAGCCTTCTCCCAGCGGGAGAAGGGACTTCCAATATCAATATAATTTACGCTTTAAGATCATTTTTTGATTTATGTAAGATCTAGAACTTACATAAAATAATTAAAACTTCTCAATTTAAGTTAAAGCTGTGCAAGTACCTTTTCATCATTGAATCCTACACGGTGTTTCTACCGCATGGCGACAAGGATGCTGACGTTGGGGCGATGGAATTAAGTGAAACACAATTAATTTGAGTAATGGAAAACTCCCTCCTTTGATAAAGGTGAGAAGTATTACTTCGCAAGGGGGAGGATTCGCTTCGCAAGGGGAAGGGTTTTTATCAAGGCATCGCCTACACAAATTAAATATATACTTTTCACCGTAAGATGGGGCAGTGCTAACCCAAAATTCAATATAAAAGCCCCTCATCCTAACCTTCTCCCAGCGGGAGAAGGAACTTCCAATATCAATATAATTTACGCTTTAAGATCATTTTTTGATTTATGTAAGATCTAGAACTTACATAAAATAATTAAAACTTCTCAATTTAAGTTAAAGCTGTGCAAGTACCTTTTCATCATTGAATCCTACACGGTGTTTCTACCGCATGGCGACAAGGATGTCGCCGTTTGGCGGGGGTATAAGGATGTACCCCTCGCCAGACGAAAGATTTTTGTTACTTTTGATCTTTCAAAAGTAAGGTATCGCCTACGCAACTTAAATTAAACCTTTCACTGTAATATGAGGCAGTGCAAGTCTCTTTTCATCTGAGCAAAACAAAGCATTGCTTTGTTTGTAGAACAAGAATGTGGTAGAGCAAGAGGTTTACATCGCCTACGCAAATGAATTAAAACTATTCACAATAAGATGAGGCAGTGCAAGCCCCGTTGCGCTGAAAAAGAAGTGAGTTGCATGAAACTTAATTTATTTTAGTAATGAAAAACCCCTCCTTTCTTAAAGGAGGGTGGGGGAGGATTAGCTTTGCAAAGGGGAGGATTTTTATCCTAAATAAATGAATTAAAACTATTCACAATAAGGTGTGTGGCATTGTAAGCCCCCTTTCTTTAAAAAAGGTGAGAAGTATTACTTCGCAAGGGGGAGGATTTAAATCTTATTTAGCTTTTTGCTGCGCAAGTGGAGAAACAGAGAGAGAATCATTTTGATGGTAGCTTTCTTGAAGTTCAATATCTTGCTTTTGCAATCCCTCAAGAATTGGACAATTCGGTCGATGATCACCCGCACAACAATTGATAAGGTTTTGCAAAGTATTGGTCATCTCCTGCAATTCAGTAATACGGATTTCCAATTTTTCGATATGCGAGAGTGCGAGTTGCTTTACATCTGCACTGTGTCGATTTTTATTGTTCCATAAATCCAGAAGATCTGCGATTTCTGCAACTGAAAATCCAAGTGATCTTGAGCTTCGAATAAACTTGAGCCGTTCAGCATCTTGATCGGAATAAGAACGATAGCCTGCATTACTTCGACCCACAGCTGGAATCAGACCAATTTGCTCATAATAACGAATCATTTTGGCAGATATTCCAACAGTTTGAGACAGTTTTCCAATATTCATGGTGATTCTCTCTACAAGCTTCTACTCGAAAGTAGAAGCGGGTTGAAAACGACGTAAACGTAAGGCATTGGCCAAGACGAATACACTGGATAAAGCCATTGCACCTGCTGCAAAGATTGGCGAAAGCAGGATGCCATAAGCAGGATAGAGTAGCCCAGCCGCAACTGGAATCAGCATGGTATTGTACGCAAATGCCCAGAACAAATTCTGATGAATATTGCCAATGGTGGCTTTTGATAATGCAATGGCATTGGCAACACCTTGCAAATTACCTGACATCAATACAACATCCGCAGACTCAATTGCAACATCCGTACCTGTACCAATGGCAAGACCGACATCGGCTTCAGCCAAAGCAGGTGCATCGTTGATCCCATCACCAACAAATGCAATATTGCCATATTTTGCTTTAAGACTTTGTACCGCTTTAACTTTTCCTTCAGGGAGAACTTCCGCAATCACTTCGTCAATACCGAGCTGGCGAGCAATCGCTTGTGCTGTACGGGCGTTGTCACCCGTCACCATCGCAACTTTAAGACCGAGTTGATGTAAGGCTTTAATGGCACTTGGCGTGGTTGATTTAATTGGATCTGCAACTGCGATTATCCCTGCCAACTTGCCCTGAATTGCCACATAAAGTGGTGATTTACCTTCATCACCTAAACGTTGTGCTGCGCTTGCAAAAGGTGAAATATCAATATTGAGTTGGAGCATATAGCGATCTGCTCCAATATGAATCTCTCCATTTTCATCGATATCTGCATAGACGCCCATACCTGTCACAGAATCAAATTGATTCACTTTGGGTAAGGTCAGGTTTTCTTTGATTGCTGCATCTACGATGGCTTTGGCAATCGGATGCTCAGAACGAGATTCAACGGCTGCCACCATACTTAAGACATGATCACGCTGAAAAAATTCAGTGACTTCCAAATCTGTCAGTACAGGATGACCTTCGGTTAATGTCCCTGTTTTATCTACAGCAACAACGTTGGCATCTTTCAGTAGTTGTAATGCTTCACCTTTACGGAATAATACCCCAAGTTCAGCACCACGTCCTGTGCCGACCATAATTGAGGTTGGTGTTGCTAAACCCATCGCACAAGGGCAAGCAATAATCAGCACAGCAACAGCATTGACCAAAGCGAAAGTTAAAGCAGGGGAAGGGCCGAAAATTAACCAAATCAAGAACGTCAGTACAGCAGCAGCCATGACAGCAGGTACAAACCATAAAGTGATTTTATCAACCACAGCTTGAATCGGCATTTTCGCGCCTTGTGCTTGTTCAACCAAACGAATGATTTGTGCAAGCATGGTTTCGCCACCTACAGCGACAGCTTTAAAGCTTAAGGTGCCATTTTGGTTGATGGTACCACCGACCACATCACTGTCTATTTTTTTCTCGACAGGGATTGGTTCACCAGTAATCATCGATTCATCAACAAAGCTTTTGCCTTCAATGACTTTTCCATCTACAGGAATCCGTTCACCGGGTTTGACAATGATAAAATCACCCACCACAACTTGGTCGATTGGAATATCGACGATTTGATTATCACGAGAAACATGGGCCACTTTGGCTTGCAGACTGACTAAACGCTGAATGGCTTCAGAAGTACGTCCCTTGGCTTTCGCTTCAAGAAAACGACCGAGTAAAATTAAAGCGACAATAACAGCAGCGGCTTCATAGTAAACATTGACTGTTCCAGCCGGTAAGATGCTGGGCATAAATGTTGCGACGATGGAAAATAGATAAGCCGCCAAGGTACCTACAGCAACCAGCGAGTTCATATCTGGGGCTAAATGCAATAAAGCAGGTAAGCCGTGGATATAGAATCTTCGGCCCGGAATCACCAAAACCAGTGTGGTCAGAATAAACTGTAAATACCAGCTATTTTGTATCCCGATGGTCTGAGCGATCAGATGGTGCATGCCCGGAATTAGGTGCGAACCCATTTCTAATATAAAAACAGGCAGGGCAAAAATAGTGGCAAGTATAAGGTCTCGTTTTAGCTCAGCGCGTTCTTGATCTTTTTTTTCGAGGTGTTCTGCTTGATCTGGAATAGCGCTTTGAATTTGTTTGGCATCATAGCCCGCCTTGTCTATTGCTGCGATTAAAGCCGTGACATTGGCTGTACCTGTAATTGTTGCACGTTCAGTTGCAAGATTTACATTTGCCTCTTTAACACCGGGAACAGCTTTTAGTGCTTTTTCAACACGGCTGACACATGAGGCACAAGTCATTCCATCAATTGATAATTCTGTGGTTTCGTCAACGACATCATATCCAGCATGTTCAATCGCATTGATCAGTGCTTGGCGATCAATGCTGATATTCGATGTAATGTCAGCACGTTCAGTGGCTAAATTCACAGATGCTTGGGTGACACCATCGACTTTTTTAAGTGCTGTTTCTATTCGACTGACACAACTTGCACAACTCATACCCTTGATTTGTAAACTACTTTTCAAATCAGAAACACGATCATGTGATCTATTTTCCATAAGTCATACCTATAAGTCTTATTCCATGATCTAAATCCTAAACTTTGACATAATGGTAAGGTCAAGTAAAACAATTCAAGTTTTTATAACACCTTGTTGTCAATAAAAATTTAGTTTACGGACAGCCTAAAAATATATTTTCTTAAACGATGTTTTGCTGACCCCCTTTATTTTTAATCCTAGTTCATTATTGCTTATATATAAGGCTTCTTTTATCAATCATTTTAAAGCATCAATCAACATAAAAGCACCCTCATCCTAGCCTTCCCCCAAGGGGAAGAAGGGACTTTCAATACCCATATCATTCACTCAACGTGATCATTTTTTATCTGGGCAAGAACGATGCATTGTTTTGTTTGTAGTGCAAGATAATGCTATCAACTCAATGATTTATATCCGTATTTTTAATCAATCCCAACCACGGTGGTGATGTAACTGGTGGTGAGTAGAATCAATAAACCCAGATACATTTCAAATAAAATGGCACAACTTAAATATTGCGCAAATAAGGGTTCCTCAAGTCGTGGAGTAAGAAACCATTTATTGAAAGCAGCAAGTAATAAAATACTCCCCACAAATGCCAGTTTAAGAACAAAACCATGACCATACGAGGTATAGATTAAGGTATTCAAATCTTTAAATAATAACAGTGCAATCGTGATACCACAGAGAATTAAGATTCCGACAACAAAGGCTGCAATTCGCCCAAATGCTTCCATGAGTTTTCTTAATGATCGACCACTGATTTTATGGCTCATTTTCCATAAAGGATATAGTGAGCCCATCCATAACGACATGAAAAAAACATGAATGCTGAGTAGAATTTGAGCAAAAAATGGTAAGTTGGTGACATGCCCGATTTGGGAATAGCTATAAAGAATCGGAATAAGCAATACCGCAAATAGTATTTTTTCAAAAGTGGCAATATGGGTGGTTTTTTTCCCCAATTTGATGGTTAAAAGCAGAAAAATTAAGGCAAAACTGATGATTCTGACAATATGTATTTGCCCAGTGTCTGTATTTAAAAGGATATTGAGATAGGTTTGATCAAAAATGCCAGAAAGCCCCACGTTGGCAAAGCTACCTACCAAAATAAAAAAGCCTAAAGTGCTTCCAACCAGACCTAATGTCGCACCTAAGTGCATATATTTGAGTAGTGTTACTTTTATGCTGGAATAACGCCAAAGTAAAAAATAACAAAAAGCACCGCCAATCATAAAAGCAGTACTGAGATATAAGGTAATTTTTGTTAGCCAAGTTGACCAGATCCAGAATTCGAACATTATTTTTTTTCCTTTATTCGAGTCTGTTGACAATTCGCCTCAGTTTGCGACAACTCAGACCATTGATGAAATGCCAACACACCCTAACAACAGTTCAGTCGCTTGCTGAATGTTGTTTATCAATCTTCAATTTCTTTGGTTTTATTTAATTGTGAAGCTATATTCATTGTTCATGTTATGCCCATCTTTGCCCATTGTTGTCCAAACAACAAAATATTTGCCTTTTTTAAGTGCGGGAACAGGAACATTAAATATTTTTTTTAGATCATGATTCACTTTATAGTTAAGTGGAATATTGGTTCTTTGTGCATCCAGTAACTTAATATTCATTAACATGACTTCTCCACTAAAATTAAGCACTAAACTTTTAGGCGCAGTGGTAATGGATGCATTCATTGCAGGGGTACTGCTGGTTAAATCAACATGAGCCATGGCATTGGTCGCACTAATGAGTATCACTGTACCCAATAAGGCATTACGTAGTTTGGTCATGTTATTTTGTGAGGATTTCATTGAATGTTCCTTTTACTGGTGTGTTTAGACCTTGATTATTAAAGAGCGTGATAGACATCAGAATGACTTTAAAATTACACTTTTGTTATTTAGAAAAACTAAACAATAATAAATATTAAAAGATTTTTAAGGCGAATTGAATATCTGTTAGTCAGAAAAGTTTAATTATTTTTAATAATGGGTTTGCGATTTAATTTTTACAGCTGTATTTTCAACAGCTGCTTGAAGGTGTGATTTTATTTAAGATACTTTTGCGCTGTAGATCATGTTGGCAGATATTCATTTTTAAAAATCACTGTGAAGATCACTAAACCATCTCGTGATTCTGCTTGGATGCTTGCACCATGTAAGGCCAATATCGACTTGGTAATGGCAAGTCCTAAACCTGTACCATCTTCAACACGTTGACGAGAGGCATCTGTTCGATAGAAACGGTCAAACAGCCGAGATAATTGTTCAGGAGATAAGGTAGGACCTTCATTTTCAACTGAAAAACTGGTGTGATCTGCTGTTTGTTGGCATTTAATCTGAATGACTGAATTCGACTTGCCATATTTAATTGCATTGGAGATTAAATTACTCAGCGCACGGCGTAGCATCGCAATATTTGCATTGACTTTCCCAGTACCGACCAGATGAAATGTGATATGTTTTTCTGCGGCTAAAGCATCATAAAACTCAAATAAAGTATTAAATTCTTCGTATAAATGAATGGTTTGTACGTTTTTAAGGTTAAGCCCATTTTCTGCTTTTGCCAAAAACAACATATCTGAGACGATTCTTGCCAGATGTTCAAACTCTTCTAAATTTGAAAATAAGACTTCTTTATAGGCATCGATATCTCGACTGCGCGACAAACATACTTGTGTTTGCGTCATTAGATTGTTGATCGGTGTACGAATTTCATGGGCAAGATCCGATGAAAAGTCTGAAAGCTTTTCTAAAGCCGACTCTAAACGCTCCAACATTTCATTAAAGGCGATGGTCAGTGATTTTAATTCTGTTGGGGTATGCTCAACCTCTAAGCGCTCAGATAAATTTTGCGCTGAAATCCCTTCTACAACTGTGGCTATTCTTTTGATTGGACGCAATCCTCGCCAAACAGCAAACCATCCTAAAAACATTAAACACAGTGCAGCAATTAAACAAATATAAAATAGCTGATGTTTAAATTCATTTAAAAAAAGCATGTGTTCTGAAGTATCAATCGCAACAATAATTTGGGTAGATTGAGCCTCTTCATCGTCTTCAAAAATATTTTGATAGACCAGTCCACGATAATGTTTATCTTGGACTTCCCATCTAATCCATTGCTCAAGATCTGGGTTGGCAATGACTTGTGGTGCGATGGCCATTTGTGCGGAATTAAATACAATTTGATTCACAGGCCGTTCAACTTGCACAATCAGATTATCATGTCCAATCAGAGAATCTTTTAATGCAACATTAAGTTCTTTAGAGTTAGTTGGATGTTGTTTTAATAGATTTTGTATCAGCTGAATTTTTCCCTCAAGGAGTACTCGATCTTCACTTTCAAAGTGTTGTGTGACTCCGAGGTGTATCACGAAGCCCATGATAATTAAAATCGTTACAGTGGAGAGGGAAAAAATAATGGCGATTCGGAAACTAATCGCATTGAACAGCTTACGCCTCATCTTCTACCTCTAGAACGTAGCCCATTCCTCGAATATTCTGAATCAGTTTAGGTGTAAAGTTACTGTCAATTTTATTTCTTAAACGTTTAATTGCAACTTCGACAACATTGGTGTCACTGTCAAAATTCATATCCCAAACTTGTGAGGCAATCAGCGCTCGTGGCAAAATTTCACCACGTCTACGCATAAATAATTCCATCAATGCAAACTCTTTCGCGGTCAGGTCAATACGTTGCCCCTCACGTGTTACACGACGTTTTCTGATATCAAGTTCAAGATTGGCAATACTAATTAAGTTACTGTCTTCTCTTTGCTGTCCGCGACGAAGTAAGCTTTTTATTCTTGCGAGAAGTTCAGCAAACGCGAAAGGTTTTACCAAATAATCATCCGCACCCAACTCTAATCCTTTTACGCGGTCTTCAATTTGATCTCGCGCTGTTAAGAATAAAATCGGCATGGTTTTTCCATTTTTACGCACAGCTTCTATAATATGCCAGCCATCTACCCCAGGTAGCATCACATCTAATATGATGACATCGTAATCTTCAGAAAGTGCATACTGTTTACCTGTGAGCCCATCTGTAACCCAGTCAGTAATATAACCCGCTTCAGATAAACCTTGTTTAAGGTAGTCCCCAGTTTTTTGTTCATCTTCGACTAATAATATTCTCATGTTTGCTTCCTAGAATACTCTTTAAAAATATAATAGCGTGATAAAACTAAAGAAAGGTATAGATTACATAAATGTCACTTTCAAGTCATCTTAATGTTCAATAGTCCGATTTATTGTACCACTTAAGAATCTCAAGCTTGGAGAGGTATAAATGCGAGCAATTTTACAGCGCAGTTTAATGAGCGTGATTTGTCTGGGTACGCTGATGATAACGACTCAATCTTGGGCAGATGCCTCTAAAATGCCGAATAAAACGGATCCTCAAACCGCAGAAAAAACGCCAATGCAATGCTCTATAAAGCCTTGTAATGCGCAGCATGAAGCCAAAAAGTCTAACAATGAACATGCAGAGCAACAGCATGTACATTCAACTGAAATGGCACAAACGACTCAATCGAGTGGGGTTGATATGGCACATGTGATGATGAAGATGGATCATTCAAATATGACGATGCCAGCTATTTCTACGACAGTAAGTAAGTAACACCATAAAAGATTCATGTTGAAATTCAAAGCTTAGGGGATAGATGGCAAAGTTGATTCATCTATTTTGAAAGAAATTAAAATTCGCAGGATGCGTTTAATTATAAATTTTATTTAAAAACGATATTTTTTAAGTATTTAAAAGTTTTGGGAGTGTCATATGTCTAAAATTCAAACCTTACAAGATCCGCTGTTAAATTCTCTCCGAAAAAAACATATTCCAGTTTTTATTTTTCTGACCAATGGGATTAAGTTACAGGGGCATATTGAATCTTTTGATTCATATGTCGTGTTACTAAGGAACAGTGTAGGGCAAATGCAAATTATCTATAAACATTCAATTTCTACTGTTCTGCCGACACGCCATCCACGTTCAAATATCAAAGCCTCTCTTGCAAGATTTGATCATCAACACAGTTACAATACCTTTGAAAATGATCGTGAATATTCATTTGATAGCCAAAATGACTTTGGTTATGAAAATGGTTTTAATGATGAAAAACACTTTGAAGATATTTCTGAAGATGAAAATACTTGAAAATTAGATCATCCAAGGCCCGATCAAATATATAAACAATTGAGTGGCTTTATCTAAGTGATCCTTTGTCTATATATAGACAGCATAAGGATTTTAGTCTGGTTTTTCAGTCTTTAACATTTCCTGTTAAATATTAGGCTTCTTTATATAAGGCCTTTTAAAATCCATAGAGCAAGATGAAATCGCCCTCATCTTATAGTCAAACCACTTAATTATTCATACAAGTGATTTATATCAAATCACTGATCATAAATGAAGCTCATGTTTTTGTATGAATTTTTAGAAACTATTGATTATTCCTTCGGTTTTTGTACTTTTGAATCCTAGATGGTTATCCTATCGTGGGGCGACAGGGATGTCGCCGTTAGGCGGGGGTACAGGACGTACCCCTCGCCTAACATGAGCAAAAACAAAGCACTGCTTTGTTTGCAGCGTAAGGTTTGGCATCCCCTGCAAAAAGTGAGGCATCGCCTACGCAAAGTTATTTAAACTTTGAACATAATGTGTGGCATTGCAAGCTTTTTTATAATCAAATAATTTAATTTTCTATGTAATTAATTTAATTGAAAAATATTGATTAAGAGAAATTATATTCTTGTTTTTGAGTTTTTTGATAGGTTGACTATATTTAAGAGATAAAAAAGACCCACAAGATAAGTGGGTCAATACGATAAAAAACATAGGCAGATTTAAATTTATCTGCCTTCAATTCACATAATTATAAAAATACAAACAGTAAAATAATACCCAATACCACACGGTACCAAGCAAACACTCTCAACGTATGTTTTTCAACAAATTTTACCAAAGCTTTGACCACCAAAAGCGCAGCAATAAACGCAGCCACAAATCCCACGGAAATATTAATCAGATTATCTGAGGTTAAAACATCTGCATTTCGAATTAAATCATAGGTTGCAGCACCTAACATGGTTGGCATTGCAAGGAAAAAAGAAAATTCGGTTGCCGCTTTACGTGATAAACCAGATAACATCCCGCCAATAATGGTGGCGCCTGAACGTGATGTTCCCGGAATCATAGCAAGACATTGAGCAAACCCAACCAGAATTGCCTGTTTTAAGGTAATGTCTGTGGCTTCAATGGTTTTAGGTTCAAACTTTCTGGCTTCTACAGCAAAAATAATGAAGCCCCCGATGATTAAAGCAAAAGCCACAACCAAAGGACTAAACAGCACTTGTTTAATAAAATCTACTGCTAAGACCCCAATCACCACCGCAGGAATAAATGCAACTAAAACATTAATCGCAAAACGTCTGGCTGCAACATCGCCTGAGAAAAAGCCGCGAATTAATTCGATAATTTTTTGTCGATACAGCCAACATACGGCCAAGATAGCACCCAATTGGATCACCACTTCAAATACACGTCCCGAATCTGAGTGAAAATCAATGAGATGACCAAATAAGATCAGATGTCCTGTGCTTGAAATCGGTAAAAATTCAGTTAAACCTTCGATTAACCCCAAAAACAATGCTTTAAGCAGTTCAAAATTTTCCATAAATAAAATAAACAAGCGTTCTAAAATTTGAACCTTTGTAATGTATTTAACGCTGTTTATAAATCAAAAAAGACAAAATTTTACGAAATTTTTACGCGGCTGATCTGACTGTAAATAGAGAGTTTACGGAGTATTTTCGGATACTGAGTTGTGGAATATCCCAGCATTTAGGATGAAAAAGATGAGTGCTAAATATATAGCGCATCAACAAGTACAGCATCCAAAATTATGCGTACTTCAAAAACATATAAATCATTGCAATATCGACATTTTTAATTTGAGCCAATCAAGTTGGGGGGGAATGTCATGTTAGAGTTTATCTTAGTCTTGGTGATTGTGGTGCTTTTGGCTTTTCCTTTAGGGAAATATCTTGCCTGTATCATGCAAAACCGAGAGATGAAAATTGATCCAATTTTTAACTGGATTGAAAAACCGATTTATCGTGTTTTGGGTACACATCCTGATCAAGGGATGAATGCAAAAACCTATTCACTCAGCTTTGTCGCGAGTTGTATCGTCATCGGATTGGTCACTTGGCTGTTGTTTATGTGCCAAGCAAGTTTGCCACTCAATCCAAATAATGCGCCGAATATGTCATGGGATTTAGCCCTGCATACTATGATTTCATTTCTGACCAATACCAACCAACAGCATTATTCAGGTCAAGCGCAACTGTCATATTTATCACAGATGGTTGGTATTGTTGGATTGCAAATCATTACGCCAATGATGGGATTGGCAATGGTGGTCGCAACCGTACGTGCCTTGTTTTATCCGCAATCGAATGCTTTGTCAGAAGCAGATCAAAACCTAAGCTTTCAAAATAAAGTTGAAAAAATCAATGTTGGTAATTATTGGGCCGATGTGATTCGTCCAACCTTTCGGTTTTTAATTCCTCTATGCATGATTTGGTCATTATTACTCAATAGCCAAGGTGTGCCATCAACCTTTCAAGGTAGTCCAGAAGTTCAAGTGATTGACCAAACCACTGAATTAAAAACTCAAAAAATTCCACTTGGTCCTGTTGCACCCATGGTTGCGATTAAGCAATTGGGCAGTAATGGTGGTGGTTGGTATGGGCCTAACAGTAGTGTGCCATTGGAAAATCCAACACCATTTTCAAATTTCTTAGAAATGATTGCGATTCTACTTATTCCTGTCGCAGTGATTTTTATGTTGGGTTTTTTAACTAAACGCGCAAAATTTGCTGGCTTTGTTTTTGGCTCAATGTTACTGATGTCGGTTGTTTCAGCCACGGCGGCAATTTGGTCTGAAAGCCTGTCATCTACCGCGATGCAAATTTATGCCATGGAAGGAAAGGAAGTGCGTTTTGGTGAAGCATCTTCCGCATTGTGGGCTGCCATAACCACACAGGTCAACAATGGTTCCGTCAATATGATGCATGATTCTGCATCGCCATTAACAGGCTTAGTGGCGCTGGCAAATATGCTGATTAATGCGATTTGGGGCGGGATCGGCTGTGGCTTACAGCAATTTATGATCTATCTGTTTTTGGCTGTATTTATTGCAGGTCTGATGACAGGGCGTACACCTGAATTATTTGGCCGCAAAATCGAAACAGGGGAAATCAAATTACTTGCTGTGGTGATTTTGATTCAGCCAATTACGATTCTCGGTTTAAGCTCAATCGCTTTGTTTTTCCCAGAACTTACAGGCAATAGTAATCCGCAATACCATGCCATTTCGCAAGTGTTGTATGAGTATGTTTCGGCCTTTGCCAATAATGGTTCTGGTTTTGAAGGTTTAGCAGACAATACTGTGTGGTGGAACGTGAGCTGTGTGATTGCTTTATTGCTTGGACGTTTTCCAACATTGATCATTCCTTTAATGATTGCTGCGCGTTTAGCTGCAAAGCGTCAAGCTCCTGAAAGCAGTGGTAGTTTAAAAGTGGAAACACCAACCTTTGCTTTCACCCTGATTGCCATTGTGGTGATGTTGACCTTATTACAATTTATGCCAGTCCTTGTTTTAGGACCGATCGCTGATCAGCTGTTATTGGTACAAGGCTAGGGTGAATAATATGAACCATTCAAAACAATCTACGCAAAATAAATCATCAACTTTATTCCAAGGTGAAGCTTGGAAAAATGCCTTGATTAAGTTGTTACCACAACATGCGATTAAAAATCCAGTGATGGCGATCGTATGGCTGGGTACCATTATCACACTGGTCAGTACTTTAACGGGCCAAGCCGATACTGTATTTGGTTTAGCGGTGACCTTGATTTTATTTATCACTGTATTATTTGCCAATTATGCTGAAGCGATTGCCGAAGCCAAAGGTCGAGGTCAAGCCTCCTCCTTAAGACAAGCGCGTCAAAACTTAACCGCACGTCGACTCAGTGCTAAGGATGACTCAGAGGGTGTGCAAGTCGCTGCAACTTTATTAAAAATGAATGACCTGATTGAAGTCCGTGCAGGGGAACTTGTTCCTGCGGATGGTGAGATTATTCATGGTTTTGCGACCATTAATGAAGCTGCGGTAACCGGTGAGTCAGCGCCAGTTTTACGTGAAGCAGGTACCGATAAATCGGGTGTGATTGGGGGAACTAAGGTTTTAACGGATCGTATCGTGGTACAGGTGACAGCCGAAGCGGGGAATAGCTTTCTTGACCGAATGATTGCTTTGGTTGAGGGCTCAAATCGTCAAAAAACACCAAACGAAATCGCACTAGGGATTTTACTGACTGTGATGACCGTGACCTTTATCGCAGTGGTGGTGAGTTTACCTTTTATTGGGCATTTCTTAAAAATTGAAATTAACCCGATTTTATTGGTGGCTTTGTTGGTGTGTTTAATTCCAACCACCATCGGTGGCTTGTTGCCTGCAATCGGTATTGCGGGGATGAATCGGGCATTAAAAGCCAATGTGATTGCCAAATCAGGTAAAGCCGTCGAAGTGGCGGGTGATGTGGATGTATTGTTACTCGATAAAACAGGAACCATCACCTATGGTGATCGTCAGGCAACAGCATTTTTCCCACTGACGGGTGTGACTGAGTCGGAACTGCGTCAAGCTGCGATTTTGACTTCACTTGCTGACCCAACGCCAGAAGGTAAATCCATTGTGGTTTTGGCAAAAGAGCTAGGTGAACATATTGTTGAACCTGAACAGGCCGAGTTTATTGCCTTTAATGCCGCAACGCGAATCTCAGGTGTAAATTTATTCAATGGTCAGCAAATCCGTAAAGGGGCAGTAGATGCGATTGTTAAATTCGCTTCACAGAATATTGAACATCATAGTGAGCTTAAAACGCGGGTAGAACAGGTTGCTTCAAAAGGTGCAACGCCGTTAGTGGTGGCAAAAGATCAAAATATTCTGGGGGTGATTGAACTTTCAGATGTAATTAAACAAGGCATCAAGGAAAAATTTGCTCGCTTACGTGAAATGGGCATTAAAACGGTCATGGTCACAGGGGATAACCCGCTGACTGCTGCTGCCATTGCGGCTGAAGCTGGTGTCGATGACTACATCGCTGAAGCGAAACCTGAAGATAAGTTAAATTGTATTCGTCATGAACAGAATAAAGGTCATTTGGTTGCTATGGTTGGTGATGGAACCAATGATGCACCTGCTTTGGCACAAGCGGATATTGGTTTGGCAATGAACTCAGGGACCCAAGCGGCAAAAGAAGCGGGCAATATGGTGGACTTGGATTCAGATCCAACCAAATTATTGTCTGTCGTTGAGATTGGTAAACAGCAGTTAATTACCCGTGGTGCATTGACCACCTTTTCCTTGGCCAATGACGTTTCCAAATACTTTGCCATTTTACCTGCTTTATTTGTTGCAGCCATTCCTCAAATGCAAGCTTTAAATGTGATGCGCTTGGGAAGTTCAGAAAGTGCAATTCTCTCAGCACTGATTTTCAATGCCATCATTATTCCATTATTGATTCCAATTGCTTTACGTGGGGTGAAGTTTAAGCCTTCAACATCAACGCAATTATTACGTCGAAATATGCTGATCTACGGTGTAGGTGGTGTGGTGTTGCCGTTTGTTGCGATCAAGCTGATTGATCTGATGATCAGCCCCCTATTGGCGCTTTAGAAACTTTGAGGATGATAAAAATGAATACTGAAAATAATCGATTGCTTGAGTCATCATTCGCTAGACTAACACGGGCATCGCTGGGCTTAACCATTGTTGCGTTGGGTTTATGTGGCTTTGTCTACAGTGCTACGGCAACAGGGTTGGGACAAGTTTTTTTTGATCAACAAGCCAATGGCAGTTTGATCGTTGAAAATGACCGCGTTGTCGGTTCTAAACTGGTTGCACAGCCTTTTGTACAAGCACAATATTTTCATCCAAGACCTTCTGCTGCCAATTATGACCCAATGGCAATGGCGGGAAGTAATATGGCACGGACCAATCCTGATTTACACAAAGCAGTAGAGGAACGTTTAAACAAAATTGTGATACAGGATCACGTTGAAAAAAGCGCGATTCCTGCGGATTTGGTCACGGCTTCAGGCAGCGGAATTGATCCTGAAATCAGTGTGCAATCTGCAATGATTCAAGTAAAACGCATTGCCAAAGCAAGACATTTGTCTGAACAGGATGTGCTAAGGTTGCTGCAAGAAAATAGTATACAACCGACATTTGGAATTTTAGGGCAAGCCAGAGTCAATGTACTTGAATTAAATTTAGCTTTGGATCAAATTGGAACTCAATAAATGGGTTGCAATCATCAACGCAAAATGAATCAGTGTTGATGTAATTGATTCTCTCTGATTGTTGAAAAGCGGGCATTATTGGGATTTATCTTCGTATAAATTTACAATATTCCCTCTTTGAGATTGTAGATGATTCAAGCTGAATCAAACGACGGTTTTTTCTGTGTTTCTTTGTTGGCCTGTGTTTTTTGCTGTATTGAATGGTCGCAAAGAAACACCACAGTGATGTAATTTTTAAACAAGCAGACAGCGATGAGCGATTATAGAAATAATAAAGCAGATGTTTTGCTACAACATACTCAGCGTTATCAGTCTGGGCGCCTCACTATATTTTTAGGAGCTGCACCTGGTGTGGGGAAGACTTTTGCAATGTTAGTGCGCGCGCACGAACTGGCCTTGCAAGGGATCAACATTGTGATCGGCTATGTTGAAACCCATGGTCGCATTGAAACTGAAAACCTCATCTCAGGTTTGGTGATCATTCCAAGAAAGACGATTGAGTATCAAGGGCATTCTCTTGAAGAAATGGACCTTGATGCTGTGCTGGCAAGCAAACCCAGTATTGTTTTAGTAGATGAATTTGCGCATAGCAATATGCCAAATAGTCGTCATGAAAAACGTTGGCAAGATATTAATGAATTACTGGATGCGGGTATTGATGTATTTACCACAATGAATATTCAGCATCTCGAAAGTTTAAATGATGTGGTCTATCAAATTACGGGTATTCGGGTGACTGAAACCGTACCTGATCGGGTCTTTGAACGGATCCGTGATATTCGATTAATTGATTTACCAGTTAATGAATTACTTGAGCGTTTAAATCAGGGCAAAGTCTATGTACCTGAGCAAGCTGAACAAGCTTTGCAAAGATTCTTCAACAGTTCAAATCTGACAGCATTGCGTGAATTGGCAATGCAGACGGTTGCTAGTCATGTCGATACCGATGTTCGAGAAAATTTTGCTATACAAGGGCTTGCCCCCATTCCTTTAAAAAATCATATTTTAATTATGATTGAGGGCAATGGACAGGCAGAGGCTCTAGTTCGCGCAGGTTGTCGTATTGCTGAAAATCGTCAGGCAAACTGGACGGTGGTGGTCTTTTCTAAAGATTCAAAAATAACCGAAAAACAAGACAATTTATCCAGTCGAGAAATTGAACGGGCTTTAAACCTCACCCGTCAATTGGGTGGAATGACTGAAATCCTTTATGGTCAGCAACATGCAAAAACGCTGTTTGATTATGTGATGGATCGAGGGATTTCAACTTTGGTATTGGCACAATCACATCGTAAGACCTTTGCATTGGGTGTCGTAAATTTTGTTGATCAATTACTTAAATACCAGCCAAGTTTTGAATTGAGTATCGTCCCAATTCTTGCAGAACATCGTCAGCAATCATTTTTTCAGGATACGCATTCATTTCTAAATCTTAGAGAAATATTATTCGTTATATCAACCACAGTGGTCAGTATTGTGATTGCCAGCTTAGGTGAAAAGTATTTAGGAATCGAAGAGCTTTCGGTGATTTTTATCACTGCTGTGGTTTTTGTGGCATCTAAGACACGGATGCTGGCTGCGGTATTTTCGGCACTGTTGTTCTTTTTGGCTTATAACTTTTTCTTTATTTCACCCAAATTCACTTTGCAAATTTCTGCACATCAGGGCGTGATAACCGTGGTTGCCTTTTTAGGCGCAGCGTTGATTTCAAGCCGTTTGGCATCAAGACTGAGAGAACAAGTAACAGCTTTAAAGGCTGCCAATAGCTATAACAGCATTATGCAGGATTTAGGTCAAAAGCTGTCTATCGCAATTGATTTAAAGCAAGTGCAGGAGATTGCAGAAAACAGCTTAAGTAAAAATTTAAATGCTGAAATCTGGTTTTATTTCCCAGAATCGTCAACGTCATCACTTGAGGTGATTAACAGTAAAGAAAAAATTTCAGCAGATTGGACATTTAAGAACCATCAACCATCGGGACGGTTTACCCAAACCTTAACTGAAAATGATTGGTGGTTTTTACCATTATTGGCGTCTAAACAGTGTTTTGGGGTGGTCGGGGTTAAGTTTATTAAAAGCGTATCAGTTTTAAACACAGAACAGAAACAACTGACTGAAACCATGGTCGAATATATTGCTCAAGCGATTTCTCGAACCCAACTCACTAAAGCATTGGAAATTGCCAATGTCAGTTCAGAAACCGAGAGATTACGTTCAGCCTTGTTATCCTCCGTTTCTCATGATTTACGTTCACCTTTAGCTTCTATGATTGGAGCAGCTGATACTTTGAGCAATTATCGCCATTCGATGGATGAACAAGATCAAGACAGTTTGTTGGAAGCGATTCATTTAGAAGGCGAACGGCTGGATCGTTATATTCAGAATTTATTGGATATGACACGCTTAGGCCATGAAGGTTTAAGTCTTAAACGAGATTGGATTGGTGTCGATGAGTTGATTGGTTCAGCGGTACGCCGTTTAAAACGCTATATGCCGCATAGTCTTGTTGAGGTTGATTTACCAGAGCAAACCTTTAGCCTATTTGTGCACGCGGCTTTGATTGAACAAGCGATTTTTAATGTATTGGAAAATGCAGCCAAGTTTTCTCCAGAAAATAAAGCGGTAACGATTAAAGTTTTACAACTCAATGAAAACGAAATTGAAATCTCAATTAGCGATCAAGGTTTGGGTATCCCAGAAGATGAACGAGAGCGAATTTTTGATATGTTCTATACTATGGAACGTGGCGATCGCGGGCAGTATGGTACGGGATTGGGCTTAACCATTGTTAAAGCGATTATTGGTGCGCATATGGGTAAAATTTCGGCATCTTCAGCCAAGAATAATCAAGGCACCTGCATCCGTATGCAATTGCCGATTCAGCAGATTGGATAAGCGCACATATTGATTTTAGGAAATAGCATGCCAGAACATAATGTATCGACAAGTTCCATGATCAATGTATTGATTATTGATGATGAAACTCAAATTCGTAAGTTTCTCGATATTGCACTTAGGGCTCAAGGGTATAAAACCCTACTGGCTGAAAATGGTCAAAAAGGCTTAGAGCTTTTGGCTTTGCAAGGCGCTGATTTAATTATTTTAGATTTAGGGCTACCTGATTTAGATGGTTTAGAAGTTTTGTCTGAGTTGCGAGCGTGGTCACATGTCCCTGTGATTGTTTTGTCGGTTCGTTCTAATGAGGAGGAAAAAGTTAAATTACTGGATGCTGGCGCCAATGATTATGTGACGAAACCTTTTAGTGTTCAGGAGCTGATGGCACGGATCCGTGTATTACTCAGACAATTTCAAAATATTGCTGTAGAGTCCGCTTTTTTTGATGATGGATTTTTAAAAATTGATTTTGCCCAAAGACAGGTGTTTCTTAACCAACAACTGATTTCATTGACACGTAAGGAATATCAATTGCTGACTTTATTGGCGCAACATAAAGGGCAGTTGATTACTCAACCACAAATTCTCAGTGATTTATGGGGTCCTACTCATCAGGAAGATACCCACTATTTAAGAATTTTGGTGGCCAAATTGCGTGGAAAACTGAATGATAATGCGGTACAACCCAAATATATTGTGACTGAACCGGGTGTAGGCTTACGCTTTGTAGGCTAAGCATGGCTAAATCTTCTTTGAGATTATTGGTCTCTTACCGTATTTACAGTAGATGGTTAAAATTAAACTAAAAGATTCTTTGTAAAGTGCAGAGTAAGGGGCTTTTTATAGTCAACCTGTCAAAAAACTCAGACACAATAATATAATTATCCGTAATCAATATTTTTAATTTAATCAATAGTATGTAAAAGTTATTTGATTAAAAAGTTAGCAATGCCACACTTTACATTTAAAGTTTAAATATCTTTGCGTAGGCGATACCTTACTTTTGAAAGATCAAAAGTAACAAAAATCTTTCGTTTAACAGGGCTCTTGCGCTGCAAACAAAGCAATGCTTTATTTTTGCTCATATACCCCCGCCCAACGGCGACATCCATGTCGCCCCACGGTAGGATACCCATCTATGATTCAAAAGCACAAAAAACGAAATACTGACAATAAATATAGTTTATTTATTAAATCAAACAATTAAGTGATTTATTCAGACTTGAACGAGTACCTGTATTTTAAATTTCACTAAGAGTTTTGGCCTTATATGGATAAAACTTTATGATTTAAATTTATAATTATGAGGATTGAATAAATAAAGCGTAATCAAATATATTTTATCCGCTTTCATCTGCTGATCTGTGTTAACTTAGCTTTGATCGAATCCGTAAGCGAAACGGAAGTGTTTAGGTTGTTACAGGAATTGCGTATTCCCTCTAAATAGATTTAAAACCTAAGCAGTTAACGCTGAGCATGAGATCGCAGCATGCCGATCTAAAAAGCCCGCACTATTGTGGGCTTTTTTACATCATGAAGAAAACTGAATATTTTAGTAGTTAACGTCTAAATTTATATGACACACAATAAAAAAAACTTACCAAGTATCGGTAAGTTTTTAGATAAAGCTGTATAAATTAAACGTTAATATTATTTAGGTTTATTTTCTTCAGCTGGTTTAACTTGATTATTGTCCTGATTTGGATTCGGCGGTGTCACACCGGGAGTTGCTTGTGGCGCATCTTTAGCAGGAGTTTGCTCAGCATTTTTAGTATCAGAATTTGCTTGAGTTGAATTTTGCGAAAAACTTTTAAATGACATTATAATCTTCTTAACTGTGAAGTGAGTCTGGATAATAGCCTTTTAATCCACTTACACTAAGGTAGTTGTGAGAGCCATATGTGGAGATATGTTGGCTAAACTGAGTTTATATCGACAAAATATATTTATAAAAATATCAAATATTTGTATGGTGTTGTTTTAAATGGTGATATAGAAAATCTTTAAATCTAGGCCTGTACATAAACATCACAAAGCCATTATATAAAGAAGAACTTTTAATTTAAAATAATCAAATGTTATTTAAGTTGCATAATCTGCTGAATGAGCGTATTATGAAAAATACTAAAGCAGATGTGCTTAATATATAAGCAAGACTTGAAGGTTGGCTTCAACTCTGACTTCTGCAATATCAAGCTGATGTAAATATCAAAAGTTTAAATTAAGGTTAGATGCCTTCTTATCGTTAGTTCCAAAAATATATCTGTTGGTCTTAATAGTTAAATACTTCTCTGTTTGCAAAAGCTCAAAACAATTGAGTGAAAAAATGAATATTTTAAATGGCTGGACAATAGCCTCTGCAGTAAATGGCGATGAAATTCGCGTAAAGATCGTTCCTTTAAAAAGACAACAAAGCAACCGTACTGGTATGAGTTGGGTCGAAGTAGGGAAAAAGATTGAATTAGAATCTGGTGACGATCGTCAATTTAATATTGATGGTTCATCTTTCTATCTTAATCAAAATCAACTTTATCGTATTGCGATATAAATCGTAATCAAGTTTTAGAAAAGCTCATCGTAAGATGGGCTTTTTATATGGACGAACGAAAATAAAAGGTAATATAAAAGGTATTGAAAGTTAAAGAATGATTTCTGATCTGTGTTGATTGATCAATACTCGATAATTTTAAAATGATTAAATGGAATTAAAATCTCATAATAAAAACTTACCATGTGACTGTTTGGTTAAATACCGAAATAGATTAAATCAGCCATAAGACTGAAATTTCGATGATTTATCTGAATCTTTGAAATCAAATGTAATAAAGTTTCACATAAACTTGCATAACTCACATATCGAAATACTTTATTAGAAATTTGATGTTATTCCTAATAGACGTTATTCAATTCAGTATGAGGTATATCATGTTAAAGACCGTAGCATTATTAGGGACTGGAATTGCAATTGCTTGCTACTATCAGTCACATAAAAATAATCCTCAGAAAACCAAGGGTAAAAATTTAGCCAAAACCAAAGATGATGATCATAAAGAGTCCTCAGCAGAAGCAGTACATTAAATTTTAATGAAAAACCACCGATTCGGTGGTTTTTTTATATGAATAGAGCAATAAAAAATTTATTTAAAACTTTGAGGTGGATGCCCTAAGTGCCGTTTAAACATCGCACTAAATGCACTCTGGCTGGTATAACCTAATGAAGCGGATATATGAGATATACTTTTGCCTTGAGCCAGTTGGCTTAAGGCCAAGACAATGTGCATTTGTTGAATCCACCCACGATAGGACAAACCTGTTTCTTTTTTAAATAATCGAATTAAGGTTCTTGGGCTTGTGCCAATTTCGTCAGCCCAGATATTTAATTCCTTAGCGTTGTTCGGATTATTAATTAAATAGTCACAAATTAAGATAAGACGTTTATCTTTAGGTTTGGGAATTTCTATTGGATATGTAGGTGCCTTTTTTATTTCATCAAAAATTAGCAGTTGTAAGGATCTCTCTAAATCTTCGCTGTATGGTGTTTCGTGATCTTTCATTGTATCAAGTTGATTAAGCCTAAGAACTAATTCACGTAAAAGGCTGCTCATTCTCACTAAAAAACATTTTTCTCCCAAAATATCTGCAGCATTTTTCTCAACTAAAGCCGTACTTAATCTGACCTCGCTTAATGAAATTACACTGTGTTCAACAAATGCAGGGATCCACAGTGCACATTGCGGAGGGATAAGCCAGATATGATCAGCCGTTTGAACACGTATTGCACCTTGAGACGCATAGAGCAACTGCGCACGGCTATGCATATGTGGTGCGATAACACTTCCATATTTATGCTTGGAGCCTTTAGAAATAACCAATGTGGTTACCGAGTCTGAGTTTACTGGCATCGATATACACTCTTAAAATTTGTCACTTAGGCGATAATTTTTGGAATATACAAGTCAATATGACAATTTATACTAAACCATAAAGTTTCATGTAATAAAGGTTTGTTTATGCAATCTACTTCACCAACACATCAAGATCATCGGATGGATGCTTCAAACGTCCCTAAGATGGTACATCACATTATTTTCGCAGTTGCTTTCGCTCACTTATTAAATGATTTGATTCAAGCTTCACTTCCCGCAATTTACCCATTACTTAAAAATAATTTTTCATTAAATTTCACTCAAATCGGAATAATTTCACTGGTT
Source organism: Acinetobacter sp. NyZ410 (assembly GCF_022828975.1). Lineage (NCBI taxonomy): Bacteria > Pseudomonadati > Pseudomonadota > Gammaproteobacteria > Moraxellales > Moraxellaceae > Acinetobacter > Acinetobacter sp. NyZ410. The sequence goes on from NZ_CP094620.1 coordinate 1,419,620, forward strand.
TATCAAGTTACCGCTTCATTATTACAACCATGGATTGGATTGCATACCGATAAATATCCTAAACCTTATCTTTTGCCATTGGGGATGGTAATTACACTGATTGGCATATTCATGCTGGCTTTTTCTAATAGTTTCTATATGTTGCTGTTATCAGCATCTTTAATTGGAGTTGGATCTTCAACATTTCATCCTGAAGCCTCACGTGTTGCGAGAATGGCCTCTGGAGGAAAGTTTGGTACAGCTCAGTCAACTTTTCAAGTGGGTGGAAATACAGGATCAGCGATAGGTCCTTTACTTGCTGCAATCATTATTGTTCCAAATGGTCAGGCTTCAACAGCATGGCTGATGCTATTTGCCTTAATCGCAATTTGGATTTTATTTAAAGTCAGTAAATGGACAATAAATAATGCACAAAAACAACTCAGCAAAAGTATATCTTTACCAAGTTTTAAATTACATGGCCGTACTTTATTTCGCGCACTTAGTATTATTGCTATATTGATGTTTGCTAAGTTTACTTATATTGCAAGTATAAGTAATTATTATACTTTTTACTTAATTGAAAAGTTCCATCTTTCCATTCAAAGTGCTCAGTTATATCTCTTTGCTTTTTTAGCTACTGTTGCAATAGGAACTTATTTTGGTGGGCCGATTGGCGATCGAATTGGGCGTAGAGCAGTGATTTGGATATCTTTCTTGGGAATGATACCGTTTGCACTGGCTTTACCTTATGTAAATTTATTCTGGACTTGTACTTTCGCAATGATAGCTGGATTAATTATGTCGTCAGCATTTTCTGCGATGGTTGTTTATGCACAAGAAGCTGTGCCTGGTCGTGTAGGAATGATTGCGGGACTGATGTTTGGTCTCATGTTTGGAGTAAGTGGTATAGCAGCAGCGGGGTTAGGCTATCTCGCAGATAAAAATAGCATAGATTGGGTATTTCAATTATGTTCATTTTTACCACTATTAGGTTTTGTGACCTTGTTCCTACCAAATACTCAAGTTAAACATCAATCAAGCTAAGAAGTGATTATGTTTTTTAAGAATATCAAATATTTAAAATATACATTTGATATTAAATTTCATGCTCACAACTGATTTTAGTGAACTGAGTGTGTTGTCTAAATTTTTAAACCAAAGTGACGGTGGATGAAGTTGGTGAATCTGTGGATTGCGTAAATCTCACCGACTTTGGTTTTAAATGATGGATAAAGCGCGGAGATGAGCAAATGTGAAATATGTTTGATCTGTCTCACATTCTAGATATGGCTTTATTGGGTTTTAGGCATAAGAAAAAAGTTAAAAAATTAAATAAAAATGTCAGCTTTTATAGAAATCCATATATTTTTTAAGGTTTTTGTAAATATACCTCAAAATAGAGGCTGTTTTACCTCAAAGTGCTTTGCTTAATTTCTAAAAATAGGACATAACTATGAGAGTAAATACAGTAAAAATTTTTAATTACAAGGGGAATAAAAAATGCTTTTAAAATTTGCCACTCGATTCGCAAGTATTTTGTTTGGAATATTGGCTTTAATTGCGATCGTGATTCATTTTGTTTTTTCCAATAAGCTATCCATTGATCTATGGATTGTGTTTTTCCCAGTGATTTTAGCGGTTCCAATTTTAACAGCAGTTCTGATGACTGGTGATGATGAGTTAGGTGTTCAATCTGGTGAGTGGAACAACTCATAACTTTAAATCTAAGCTCATCGAAAGATGAGCTTTTTAGTATATGAAAGAATTAATTTTGAACCTATGTCATTATCTCACTTTTTCTTTTAATGGATAAAAGAGGAATATAGGCAGTAAGTACCGACAACTTTGTGGTTGTATAGCGAGTCTAGTTATCGTTATGCACTCGTTTAAACTTGTATTTGCAGTGTTTTGTTTCAACAGTTGGATTGTTGATGAGGAGAACCAAGTTGCGATATTTATTGTTTATACTCAGTTTTTTTCTATGTGCTGAATTGAAAGCGCAGAGCCCATTAGACGAACCTTTTTTGCAAGTTGGTGCGGTTGATGATCAATTCAATATCATTAATCTCGAATTGTACAATGGCTTAGTCAAAGTGATTAATCACAATTTTTCGAACATTAAGCCGAATCAATCAGATGACTTAACAAACATTTCTAGAATTAGATTGACCAGCAATGGATTGTTGCTTGTATCTGATTTAAAGGGGGATTGAGTCTGCAGAAGATCTAAGAGAAAGATTTGATGAAAACAAATATAAAAATTTGACCAAAAACAACATCTGTAGTAAAAGTGATTTGTTTGAGTCAGAGGTATTTAAAAAAACAACACAAGGCAATATTGTTTATCAATTAAACAATGCTAAAGGTGAGTTTTTGAAAAGTTTTACAATGAACTATAAAGAATGTCTATAGATATTAGGTGTTTAAATGAATATCTTGGGATAATTACTATATATTTAAATACTTGTTGTACAGTCGAATTTTTTGTAGCTCAGACTAATTTATAATTTTTAAATTAAACCCAAAAAAGTAGAATTCCTTAGCCATTTCTAAGGGATAGCAAAATGTGGAATTTCATCAAAAGCTTTAATTGTATAAATGTATGGTTAATCATATCTTTGATTACGCTTGGATTGGTATTGTTTCTATATTTTTCTTAGGCTTAGATGATTTATAGCAATTCAGAGGTAGTAACATAAGTTTGAAGTATCGAGCTTGTATAGGGCATAGCGATATTTTAGCTCTAGTGGATGGGAAGTTTGATGATGCAGATTTATAGGTTTTAATAGAATAATGAAAAGAAATTATGCTCTTCAATAAAAATAAATCCGTATAGAATAAAATGATTAATAAGGATAAACATGCTATCTAAAATAAATATCTAATTCATATCGTGCATAAACGATGATGTTTGTGATTTTAATAGATCGTTTGGAAGCATGGCGCTAGATGATCTCTATGCATATAATCAATGTAATTAGAAAAATTCTAAGGACTATAAAAATGAAATTGAGAATTTTATTGCTTTTATCATTTAGCCCGGAAATTTATGCAAATCAAATAGATCACTGCAAAATTATTGCAGAAAGTGCTGGAATGATCATGCAGTTAAGACAGTTTGGTGTTGATTTAAATACAGCATTTAATTTAAAAGGCAAACTAAGTAATAATGCAAAAAATTTAGAAGTCATCATTGCTGATGCAGAATCAAAACCCGTGTACGCCACAAATTTAGGTAAACAAAAAGCAGAAGAAGAATTTGCAGCTGAATGGAAAAATTTGTGTTTGGAATCAGTTCAGTTTTTGAATGATGGTGCAGGTCCGATTTAATCAATTTATCGCGTGAATCAAAGAGAATAGATAGTTGTTTCGCTATGACCTATAGGGCTATATTTTTGGAAATGTAATCAAATATAGATTCCCGCGTATCTTTATAATTTTTATTTTATAAGGATTTTAAAATAAAACACTCCAGAGATGCCGCTGCATGGTCGTTACCCTGAACCCGATGAGTTCAAGGTGGACGCGACGTACACTTAATGGGTTTCCCACTCAAGGTGGGCATACACTCAAAATATACAGAACACATCCATAAGTTTAAGTATCGGCAGGGGAATAGACGTACTGGCGAACACCCTAGAGTTGTATTAAGTATACATAATTTGGAGATTGTGGCAAATCACCAACGCTCATAATTTATAAATACAGCATAAAAAACCAATCAATTGCACGAAAAAAAAGCGGTTTATCCCGCTTTTTCAACATCTTCTAACATGGTCGCTAATAAACGTTCGCATTGTGCATATTCTTGTAACGATTTATTCATGCCTAAAACTTCTTGCATCAGTTCTAAAGCCACCATGATCACCAATTTATTGTGTTCAACATTGGGAGCTTTACGGCGAAATTCTTGAAACTTTTCATTTAAAAGTCGACCAGCACGTTCGAGTTCTGGTTGCTTATCTGTTGTGGTGCCTAAACGGAAACTTTGCTCGATTAAGCGTAATTCTACAGTCACATGTTCAGTCATACTCATACTTCCTCATTAGACTCTGATGGATGAGCAAGCTGTTGGATTTCTTGCGCATGATGATCTTGTTCAGTCCCTAAAATCGAAAGGCGTTGAATAATGGCTTCCACTTTTGTTTTGGCATGTTCATTTTTTTGAATTAAACGTTCACGCTCATCTTGAAGACCTTTGATGTCTTGTAAGTGATGGCGCTGTTCATTTGCCATTTTTTCTTTAACCACACGCAATTCATTACGTTCAGCCAAAATTTCCTGAAAACGATTTTTTAAATCGGTACAGCTTTTTTCCAAACGCCCATAACGCTCAGCTAAAGATGTGGCATCTGTATTGAGCTGTTGAAACTGATTTTGTAACTGAGAGAGTTGCTCAGTGAGCGTATCAATTTCATCTTGTTTTTGGGTGATAATGCTATTTTTATGGCTAATTTGAGCATGAGATTGCTCTTCGCTGTTATCCTTTTCTTTTAACAACGATGCATTTTCTTTCTCAACAGTTTCAATTCGTGTTTTTAAAACACCAATATGCGTCTGTAGACGCTGTAATTGTTCTAACATAACGGGTCGCACAGATTTGCAATCAAAGGTAATATATACAGAAGTATAGAGATTGGATAAACGAATGCAAGACGATATTTCAGGTTGGTCAGATTGGAATCAAAATTTTGAGGGGATTGAGGAAATTTCAAGCCCGAGTGAGTTACATGGCTTACTGACAGGTATAGTTTGTGTTACTGAAGTTCCGACTCGAGATGAATGGTTACAAATTTTATCTACGCTTGATGTGCCAAAATTAGACGATGAAGCGCTTGCGCTATTGTCTGATGAAGCTGAGGATGTATCACACGCGCTTTCAGACGATGATTTAGACTATCTTCCAATGCTTCCAGATGATGAGCATACATTGGCTGAGCGTGTGCAATCACTGGCAGATTGGTGTGCAGGGGTTGTGCTAGGCTTTGGATTGGCTTCTGGGCATATTCGCGCAGATGAGCAAGAGCTCATTGAAAGTTTACAAGATGTCGCATCTGTTGAGTTTGATGAATCAGATGACGATGATGAAGGTGAAGCAAGCTATCTTGAATTGTATGAATTTGTACGCTTGATCCCTGTGTCATTATCAATGGGACGAAAAAAAGTTCCAGTGTCAGAAAGCCCTCTATTGCAAAATTTTCATAGCAAAATGAAACAGGCAATTGATGCTTCCGAAAGTAACAATGTTGTAGAGATGTTTACTCCACATCGCCCAAGCTAAAACTAAGAAAAAAAGCTAAGAAACTTAAACTTTAGAATATTTATGTTTGATGAGTAGTAGGTTCTACAGCTCCCTGTACAGTGCTTTTTTATTCGCTTTAAAAACATCGAAGTTGAATAAAGTAGTGATGTAAAGGGTTAAATTTTTTAGTTTGGAATGATTTGCTTGTTCTGTTGTCGCAATTGAGCGCAGAACAAGAGAAATAATAAAATTATTTTAAAATATGCAAATATTGAGTCATCAGTATTTGCATTCATCTAAGCGTAATTGTAAGTTAAAGCTTCTTCCAAATTAATCATCTGAAATACAAGCTGAATAGAGAATGAAATTAACTCAAGCAGATTTTCAGGAACGTCGTGACCGCCTCGCTGAACAAATGGGTCCCAATAGCATTGCAATTATCTCAACCAGTCCAGAAGTCATGCGTAACCGAGATGCTGATTATAAGTTTCGTGCAGACAGTAGCTTTTTCTATTTAACCGGTTTTGCAGAGCCACAAGCAGTTGCAGTCATAGAAACAGATGAAACTGGTGAGGAATATATCTATAGCTTGTTCTGTCGTGAACGTAATCGTGAGATGGAAATCTGGAATGGTTACCGTGCCGGAATAGATGGTGCAGTTGATGATTATGAAGCAGATGAAGCTTATGCGATTGATCTGCTTGACGAAGAAATTATTGCCAAAATTTTAAATAAAGAAAAATTATTCTATCGTATTGGTCAACGTGCAGATTTTGATGCCAAGGTCAGTACTTGGATCACCAAAGCCAATGAATCTGGGCGTGGTTTTGGTGTTCCGGCGCAGCTGATTCAACTTGATCAAATTTTAGATGAAATGCGTTTGCATAAGTCCGATCAAGAAATTGAATTGATGCAAATCGCCTCAAATATCAGTGCAGATGCGCATACGCGTGCCATGCAAAAAGTTCATCCTGACATGATGGAATATGCTTTAGAAGCTGAGTTGAATTATATCTTTGGTCAGAGTGGTTGTGTTCCTGCCTATAACAGCATTGTGGGTGGCGGCAAAAATGGCTGTATTTTACATTATGTTGAGAACAACCAACCGTTAAAAGATGGTGATTTGGTGTTGATCGATGCGGCTGCTGAGTATGAATGCTATGCCTCAGACATCACCCGTACTTTTCCAGTAAATGGTAAGTTTAGCCCTGAACAAAAAGCGCTATATCAAATTATTTTAGATGCACAAATTGCTGCGATTGATGCAATTCAAATCGGTCATTCTTATAAAGAACCGCATAATGTTGCAGTACGGATCATGGTAGAAGGTTTGGTCAACCTTGGTATTATGCAAGGTGATGTTGATCAAATTATTGAATCTGAACGCTACCGTCAGTTTTATATGCATGGTACTGGGCATTGGCTTGGTATGGATGTGCATGATGTTGGCGCATATAAAGATGAAAATGGTCAATGGCGTAGCTATGAGCAGGGTATGGTTGTTACTGTAGAACCAGGTTTATATATCGCACCTGATGATGAAACAGTGGATGCAAAATGGCGTGGTATTGGTATCCGGATTGAAGATGATGTGGTTGCAACTGAACAGGGGCCATTGGTCTTGACCAAAAATGTGGTGAAGTCGATTGAAGATATTGAAGCGTTGATGGCAAAGTCAGTATAAGTTTTTAATTTGAAAGGTGAGTATGTATGGATACTTACACCGTTTTAGCTAAGCCAGTAGAAACAAGTCGTTTGATTCTACGCAAGTTTGTTGAAGGTGATGAAATCTCACTTTTTCATGAGTATTGCGGAGACAGGGAGTCTTCGAAATACTTACAAAGGCGACCACATGTCAATATTGAGCAAACCAAGTGTATGTTTGAAAATTGGAGTGGTACAAAATGGAAAAATAATGATAAAGATTTTGCTTGGATTATTAGTGAGCGCAAAACCAATTTAGCCATGGGGCTTGTGATGTTTATTCACAAAGGAGATCATGGCGAAATTCATTTTGGGCTTGGAGGTAAATTTCAAGGGCAGGGCTTTATGAGAGAGGCAATCACTGCTGTCATTGCTTATTTAAAAAATAACAGTAGGCTTAAACGAATTGAGACTTTTTGTGATGCAGAAAATGTGAAATCACGAAACGTTCTGATTGGAACAGGATTTACTGAAACGACCTTGTTAAAGCATTGGGCTATATTTCCAGCTTTGGGAGATAATAAGAGAGATTGTCTAGGTTTTATGATTGAAGTAAATTAAAAAATAGATGTTAGTCAAGTAGCATCACAAATTAGAATAACCAAACATCAAGTCAACAATTAGAGACTATCGATCTTTATTTTGGTAAACAAGAACCAAAAGATTTTATTCAATATAGTCATACACCTATAGGTCTTCAATCTGCTGAAATAAGTTTTTATCATTTGATTGGGCAATCGGTTTTTTATTGGCTCGAACTATAGAATCTAAGTTCAGGAATAAAAATTCCTAAAAGGAACCAAATTCCTGAAATTATCCAAACAAATAAAGCATAGGCTCTAATGTGTTCAGCATTTAAATCTACAACAAGCCCATCAAAAACTAGACCAGCTTTTCAGCCTTTAATCAAATCTGCACCACCTCAAGAGATAACCCATTTCAAAAATAATGAGTTAATAAAGAACAGCATTATCCAAATTGATAAGCTCAATTTAGTTATATCTCTAAGGAAGCTATTTGCATAGCAGATCTATAATTCACTGCTACTGTATCAATATGTATTTTATATGTCGGTTGTTCTTTAACAGCAGTAATGTAAGCTAAGATGCTAGTGAAATGTTTTCCGATATACACAAGTCCTGGATTTGATCCATAACCGGGTGGCTTTGGTGCTAAATTGAAATTAGCAGAAAAATTTTGAATATCATTGATTGCTTGTGATAAAACCACTCCAACTCGTGCCTCATAATCCCAAGAATTTGCAATAGAAGCCCCCCATATATCGCTTGCAATTTTTTTTGCGGCTTCTTGATTACGGAAGGCATCTCTTGTTTGAAGTCTCCTTTGTGGCTTAGTAAATAGCATAATATAGTGACTACAGTTAGATTTTTGATGAATATTAAATTTAATGATTGGACTTTTTTTTGAGTTAACATAAACAATTTTAGGGGTGATAAATTGTTTTGAAAAGGCTTTGATTGTTGGGTGTAAATCTGTTGTACAGCTAGCATCATTTGTAAAATATTTCAGAATATTATTTTTCTTATCAAATGTCGCAGCAAACATTCTTCCATCCTCATAAATAGTGGCTGCTGAATAGGCTGTAGACTCTTTATTTCTTCCTTCATAATAAAGTGCGTTAGCCGTTTTTAGTTTGTATGGAGCAGCATAAGTCTCAATATTTTGAGAAAATTTTGAATAATCTCGACCCAGAACTATTCGTAATTGAGACTGTATTATCGTATCTGATGATATATTCTCAATTGTTTTAAAGGTGTCATATGACTTAATAGACTTCCTTCATAAATCATTTTTCAATCAATTTAATTGTTTATCTTTCACCCAATCTAAATTGTATATGCCAGCAAGTAAATTAAACCGCAGGTTTAATCTTTTACGACGATTTCTATATACACAAGATAAAATCTTAAAACATTTCATCCTTCCAAATACATGCTCTACTTGAATTCGTCTACGACCAATCTCTCTATTTAACTTTTTTAATTCAGAATCTAATTTTTCAGTTTTCTTTGCTTTAGATGGCATGAGGCATCCAAAACCCAATTTTTTTATCCCTAAATACCCCTTATCAACGATAAAAAAGGGCTTAAATTTTAATTTCCTCATACTTTTTTTAAATATTTTAAAATCATGCATGCTTCCATGACTTCCACATACACTCAGTATTTCACCTGTTGTATAGTGCATAGATAGCTGAAATTTAAAGGTATGTCGCTTTTTTTTACCGCTATACCATTTCTTCTGTTTTTTTTGGACGTTGAACTAATATTTCAGTTGCATCAATCACAACAACTTCCCAATCCACTTCATCTCGATTAGGAAGTTGTTTTGGCAAGTTAAATTTTCCAGAACGGATTAAGGTATCTTCAATAACACGTGTGATACGAATTGCACTCGTTTCAGATACACCGTAACTCATACCAAGATGGAAAAATGTTCGATATTCTCTCCAATATTCTATACATAAGAGCAAGCGATCTTCCAACGGTAATTTATGCGGTCGTCCTTTACCAATATGACGAGGTAAATGCTTATTTAGCTCGGCCAACATGAGGTTAAATGTAGCCCAACTAACACCGGTAAGCCTACGAAACTTAACGTCTGATAATTTTTGAATATCTTTGAATTTCATCCAAGGATTATCCCTTGAATTAAATAATTTTGCTGATTAATTTAAGATCAAATAAATTGTACGTTTTTTGATTTATGACGGAAGTCTAATATTTAGACTATCTGCATATGCTGTTGAACTTAATAGAAATAAAATAACACTTAATATTTTAATTTTTTTCATGAATGTATACTCAATTTTTTGTATTTAAGTTTTTATCAAAGTTAGATTTATGATGCAATTATGAAGGAATATTTAATTGATACAAAATATTTATAATTAAATGTTTAATCTATGGGATGGTTTATGTTAATGATATTCTAAGTTTAATTATCTGTCTTTTTGAAATTACTAATTAATTTTATTGTTAAACCAAATTGTATTATTAGACTTTTGTATTGGGTGAATAACTTGCTCTTTATTTTTATCATCAAAACCTTATTATAAAAAGTCGATAGAGTGATCGACTTTTTAAACATTTAAAATGTGATTAAGTGATAAAGGCTCGTTATATTTACTGTAAATTCATACTGTAGAATAATTCAAAAATGAAAAAATCATTTTGATTGGTTGATATGTGTAACCTGATAAATAAAACCAATAAAAACAACAGCACTGGCAAAGATCGGGAGTAGCCATAATGAAATATGGAAATAAAAGAATATTCCACCAATACCAGCACCTAAAGCACCACCTAAATATAAGGCTGACTCATTAAGTGCAACAGCTAAATTTCCACCACCTGTTTTTTCTCTGACTAAAATCAGTTGTTCATTTTGTGGAACTTGCAATGCCCAACCGACAGCTCCCCATATTGCAATGGGTATAAGGGTAAGCCAAGGCGTGATGGTTGCAAAAAATGGGATAAGTAACAGCGCAATGCTAAGAATAAACATGATGATGGCTGTTAATTTTTCATTGCTTATCTTTTTAGAAATATGCCCCACAACAAAACTACCGATAATTCCGCCTATTCCCCAGATCCAGAGAAAGGGTGTGATATTTTCAATAGAACCAAACTCATCAGAGCTTAAAAGTGGGAATAAGTAAGTATAAAGTCCAAGGCTTGAAATCGCAGCAAGCAGGGAAATGAAGAGTATTTTTAAGACATTTATATCCTTTAGGAGTCTTAATTTTTCACTCAAACTCTGAGTGATCAAATTTGGAATAATTGGGAGCTTTATATAAAGACCATAGAAAGATACTAGACCTAATATAGCAATGAGATACATTGAAGTTTGCCATCCAAATTGATTTGAAATGATCAATCCAAGCGGTACACCAAGCACTGTACCTGCTGCCATTCCACTCATAATAATTGAAATCGCTTGACCTCTTTGATCTGGTTTCACCAATGCTGTAGATATTGAAATCCCTATAGCTAAATAAACGCCTGCTCCGATACCTGCGAATATTCTTGAAATCAGTAGTATCGAAAAATTAGGAGCTAAGCCACTGATCAGATTGGAAATAGAAAAAATAAATAAAGCCAATAATAATATTAATCGCTGCTTATTCTCTGGAGATAAAGCAACAATAACTGGGGAGCCAATTCCATAAGCTAAGGTAAATACAGTCACTAACTGTGCTGTCAATGCTATGGATATATCAAACTCATTTTGGATTAGTGGTATTAATCCAGCCGTGATATACGATGCCATTCCCAAAGAAAAGGCACCTAATGCAATAAAATAGACGATTAAAATATTGGGGTTACTTTTAGTATCAAGCATACGTATGATCTATAAAATAAAATGATGTTTGAAATTTACGTCATTATTTTTTCTTGTATATCACTTACATTTTTGATGCTAAGTATAATTTTTGGTACCGAATATAGGTTTTTTATGAAACAGAATCGCTCAGGTTGCCCCGTTGAAGAGGTATTTGTGCAATTAGGTGGTCGTTGGAAAATGATGATTTTGTCCTTTTTGCTAGAGAAACCCCGACGATTTAGTGAGATTAAAAATAATATTCCGAATATCTCGCAACGAATGCTTATTTTGGAATTAAATTTTCTTGAAAATAAAGGCTTTATAGAAAGGAGTGTCTATGAGGGAAAACCTGTAAAAGTTGAATACTCACTGACAGAAGAAGGTCAGTATCTCGATCGATTTATACTCATGTGTAGAGAGTATGGTGAGTGGATAAGAGAAAGAGAAATGATGCGAGACAGTTTTAATCACTGTTTATGAAATGTTACATTTTTTTAAATTGATTATGGGTATATCGTAAAGTTATTAACGACATTTCTCTATTCTTCGTGTTTGATATTTAAACAATACCTTTAAGTTGCCATATCGGCCGAGCTAAATAACATGCTTAATTCTTGGCTAGAATTTTTAATTTTCATACTTATGTTAAAAATAGCGTATTGATTCAGTACAAATACAGCCAACAATTTCCTATTTCAATATAAAAATGACTTTGCTTGATGTAATATGAAATCAATCAAGATTATAAGTATTCAGTACGCTGAATCACATATAGAAAGGATAAAAGCATGCAACAAGAAGTCATCATCGTCGGCGGTGGAATGGTTGGGCTGAGCTTGGCTCTAATGTTGGCAAAAGCCAATATTGCGGTAAAGCTTTTAGAGGCTGTGAAATATCCAAATTATGATGATGCCAATCTTGCACCCTATCATTCCAGTTTTGATGCACGAAATACCGCGCTATCACGTCGTACCGTGCAAATTTATCAAAAACTCGGTCTTTGGGATGCTTTGCAAGAACATGCGACTCCTATTCTCGAAGTACATATCACTGAACAAGGCAGTTTTGGTAAAGCACGTTTAGTTGCAGATCAAGAAAAAGTAGAAAGTTTTGGACAAGTGATTGAAAATGCATGGCTAGGCCGTGTACTACTGACTCAAGTTCGCCAGCAAGCTTTAATTGAATTGATTGACGGTGTACAAGTCACCTCACTAAAACAAGAGGGTGACTATGTATATGTTGAAGCCAATCGTGGTGAAGAATATACCCATTCACTTAAAGCCAAATTGTTGATTGCTGCGGATGGTCGTGATTCTTTCTGTCGCCAAGCTTTAGGTGTTGGTGTGGATGTGCATGATTATGATCAGGTGGCAATTGTCACAACAGTACAAACCTCTAAACCACATCATCAAGTGGGCTTTGAACGCTTTAGCCATTTAGGGCCATTGGCATTGCTCCCATTGCCGGGGGAATGTCGTCGTTCAGTGGTTTGGCCGGTGAAAAAAGGCACAGAAGATGAATGGTTAGGTGATGAAAATGACCAACATTTCCTCGATGCTTTACAGCAAACTTATGGTGATCGTGCGGGTAAATTCCAGAAGACAGGTAAACGTTTTAGCTTCCCATTGGCACAAGTGCTTGCTGAAAAACAAGCGGTGGGTCGGGTAATTTTGATGGGTAATGCTGCACATACCATTCATCCTGTTGCTGGACAAGGTTTTAACTTGTGTATGCGTGATGCAGATGTGCTGATGCGTTATATCACAACGCAAATTGCGCAATCTGATGATATTGGACAACCTGAGATGTTAAAGGCCTATGAACAATCTCGCTTAACTGATCAGCAACGTGTGATTAAATTTTGTGATTCTGTAGTGCGTGGATTTAGTAATCAAAATCCAGTGTTAAAATTATTGCGTAATACTGGCTTGGTGGCTTTTGATGTGATTCCGGGGATTAAACCTTTGGTTGCCAATTATGCGATGGGATTAAAAGCATGACACAGCAAGATATGTTAGATGTGGTGATTGTTGGTGGTGGTCTGGTGGGTGGCTTAACCGCATTACTTCTAGCACAGGGTGGTGTGCAAGCCACTGTTTTAGATGCAGCCCCTATTTTAGATGCTGAAAAGACTTTAGCTGTTGCTAATCCGCGGGTTTTAGCCTTGAGCCAAGCCACGATTCACTTGTTAAAAACGGTGAATGTATGGGAAAAAATCGCTCGCCAAATGCCCTATACAGGCATGCAAGTCTGGAATAAAAATGGTTATGGTGAAATTAACTTTGGGCAAGCCTCAGAAAACTTTCCTACAGCTGAGCAAAGCTTAGGTTCAATGGTTGAACCAAGTTTATTAAACCTTGCCATCCAACAGGAAATGTTGGAGCAACTGCAAGATTATCGTACTCAAGTTAAAGTTGTGCGAGTAGAGCAGGGGGTAGGTTGTTGGATCATTAAACTTGCAGATGGGACTGAGCTAAAGACCAAGTTAGTGATTGGTGCAGATGGTGCAAATTCATTTGTTCGTGATCAAGCATTTATCGATCTTGATGTTTTAGATTATCAACAGGCAGGTTTGACCTGTGCGATTCGTACCACACAACCACACCAATATGTGGCTCGTCAGATTTTCCATCCGACAGGCCCATTGGCATTTTTACCGATGGCGAGTTTAAAGCCAGAACAAGCTGAACACTGGATTTCAATCGTTTGGACCTTACCTGATGATTATGCAGAAGAATATGCGCGCTTAGATGATGCTGATTTTTGTGAATTATTGACACGTGAAAGTCATCATATGTTGGGCAAGATCGTTGAAGCGACACCACGGGCTCAATTTCCACTTAAGGCGCGTGCGGCACAACGTTATGTAAAAGATGGGCTGGCCTTGATTGGCGATGCAGCGCATGTAATTCATCCTTTAGCTGGGCAAGGCGTAAATATCGGGTGTTTAGATGCTGCTATTCTGTGTGATGTATTACTTAAAGATAAACAGCGTGGCGTATGGGCACATGAACAAACCTTAAAGCGTTATGAACACCAACGTAAAGGGCAAAATGATGCCATGATGCATAGCATGTCGATGATTGGTTTTGTAGAAACTGCGGAAATATTTCCATTGGTTTGGGCGCGTAACTTTGGCTTAAAACAAGTTGAAAATAAGCCATTTTTAAAAGATCAATTTATGGCACAAGCCAATGGGCTGGCAACTTTAAAAAGCACGCAATATGCCATTTAATTGGATTTCTGATATTTTTTAACCAATCATTTAAACAACATTACGAATTTGATGAAAAAAAACACGATTTTGTGTATCTAGATACTAGTCGAATGGCGAAGAGCTTGATACATTTCTCTGTAAAACATCACCATTTTTCGGATGGTACATTGACGTCATTGATGGGGAGTTAAAGATGACAGATACAAATGATTATGATGATAATTCAGAAGATCATGCAGTAGACGATGATGAAGCTAAAGCGGCTGAAAAAGGCGCTGCGGCAAGTGACTCTACAGTTTCAGATACAGATTTGGCTGAAGCTGAAACACTCACTGTGACAGCGAAAAAAAGACAGCGTGAAGCGTTGGAAGATGAAGTCGCTGCATTTTTAGCGCGTGGTGGGAGAATTACCGAAGTTCCACCAGATGAATCTGCTAAAGATTGATTTTAAAAGCACCGAAAGGTGCTTTTTTAAATTTGGTTGGAATGCTGTCTATTTTTAGATGTTTAAATCTCAATCTTAAAAAGTTTTAGTGTTTGTGACTTTTTACTTGAACTTTTAATGAACTATTTTATTTTTATGGATCCTTGCTGCTTGCTTTAAGTGTATGACTGATTAAATCATTAGGAATGTTGTACTTTTGATGATTTTTTTGCATCAGCTTTTATACGTGCCAGATTGATCAGTGAGGGATTAAAATTTATTGTATCAGAGATTAAGG
The DNA here is from genome assembly GCF_022828975.1 of Acinetobacter sp. NyZ410. Taxonomy (NCBI): domain Bacteria; kingdom Pseudomonadati; phylum Pseudomonadota; class Gammaproteobacteria; order Moraxellales; family Moraxellaceae; genus Acinetobacter; species Acinetobacter sp. NyZ410. Next base: position 1,434,834 of record NZ_CP094620.1, read on the forward strand.
CTTGGTGGTAAAAGCGACCAGAGCAACCAGTCACTTGTAGAAAAGCAGGTTGAGAAAAGCTTATACAGGCATTTCTCAACTCAAGAAATAAAATTATTGTTGATTAGTCAGCTCTAAAGCACGTTGATAGGCGATTTTCTTTTTGATGCCGGTTAGATCCGCAGCAAGTTGTGATGCCGCTTTGACTGATAAATCTTGTAATAAACGATTTAAAAGTTGATCTAACTTCTCTTGTTCCACATCTTGATCTTTGGCATCTGGTGCACCACCAATAACTAAAACAATTTCACCTTTTTGCTGGTTGCGATCATTTTCAATAAATGTCACCAACTCGCCCAAAGTCATCTTTTTAATCGTTTCAAATGTTTTGGTAATTTCACGTGCAAAACCAACAGGTCGATCTGCACCAAAAACATCAGCCATATCTTTGACACTGTCTAAAATACGATGAGGTGCTTCATAGATAATCATGGTTTGTGATTCATGCTTTAATTTTTCTAATTGAATCAATCGTTGTGATTGTTTTGACGATAAGAAGCCTTCAAAGCTAAAACGATCACTGGGTAAACCCACCGCACTTAGCGCAGCAATAGCAGCACATGCACCCGGCACAGGAATGACGCGAATACCATTCTCCTGAGCAGCACGGACCAATTTAAAACCCGGGTCACTAATCAATGGTGTACCAGCATCACTGACCAGCGCAATATTCTGACCGCTTTTTAATTTTTCAATAAGTATATCAATTTTGTTACTTTCATTGTGATCATGACACGCTGTGAGCGGAGTTGAGATATTATAGTGCTTTAATAATTGAGCAGATTGACGTGTATCTTCTGCCGCAATAACAGAAACAGACTTTAAAACTTCAATAGAACGAAAAGTCATATCATCTAAGTGCCCAATTGGGGTCGCTACGACGAATAATTGAGCACTCATAAAGGTCTCCATGAAGAATAAGTTAGTGTTGAACAGTATTAAAAGAGTGGTTGTGTTGGGAATGGTTGGATTTACAATCCAAGTTCACGCAGAAATTCTGGTTATATTACCTGAAACAGGCCCTATGTCGCGAGCGGGTTTGAGTATTAAACAAGGAATATTAAGTGCCGCGCAGGCCTCAAAGAATGAAATACCCTTAAAATTTGTCGATTCAGATCAAAAGACCATCAAAGCGCTGTTAAAGCAGCATGTCAATAAAAAGACTAAAATGATTATTGGGCCTTTGGCTCGGCCTGATGTTGAGGCTTTAATTAATTTAAAGCCTAAAGTACCTGTATTGGCACTTAATGAAGTTTATCCAAGCTATAAAAGTGTTTGGCAATATAGTCTTTCTAAAAATGACGATGCATTGGCGCTGCTTGATTATATCCAGCATGATAAAGTCAGCAAACTCTATGTGGTGCGTGAAAAAGGCACAGAAGCAGAATCTATTAACTTTTTAAATGCATTATTTGCCAATTATATGGGTGAAGTTGATCCTGTAGAGCATATGCCGAAGTCGATTTCGGATCGAGAGGGTATTTTACTGTTAGATTCAAACCAATGGTTGACCAGTTTTCCTAAATTACAGAAGAAAAAAATTTATACCCAAGCCATTGCCGTTGATGAAAAAAAGGCCTTGCCTAAAGGGATGAAATTCTGTGATGTTCCAGCCTTATACATCGCCGAATGGGATGATGTGGTCAAAGCTTATAAAGATAAACCGACCTCGTTACCGTATCAGCGTTTATATGCCTTTGGTGGAGATGCTTGGCATATTGCTGAGCAATTTGTTTTGGATCCGAATGTAAAAAGCTTAACCTTTAATGGACGCACTGGAAAAATTAAAATTGATGGAAATCGTGTTGAACGTATTCCGCAATGTTTTGAACGCTCAAAAAATAATTTAGTGCCTTTGTGATGACAGGTTTCTCATGGCAAAAAATAATTTAGGACAATGGGCGGAGCAAGAAGCAGTGAAATTACTGCTTCAACATGGCTACGAGATCGTAAAATTGAATTATTTCTCGCGCTTTGGTGAAATAGATATTATTGCGCAGTCTAAACAAGAGTTAATTTTTGTTGAAGTGAAAGCAAGAACCCCGACACAGATGGGGCATGCTTTTGAAACGGTAAATCAATCAAAACAACAAAAAATGATTAAAACGGCGTTTAAGTTTTTACAAGAACATCCACAATATGAACAATATTATTGCCGTTTCGATGTGATTGGTTTTGATTTACATCATAAAATTGCAAAAAACGTACAGCAAGACCTCAGTAAAATCTCTTATGATCAATCTTGGATTGAAAATGCATTTACTTTAGATGCAGACTTGATTAATCTGTGACTGAAATTTATGTACGGTTATTTCAAAAATAAATATATTTTCCAGCATGTTAACGACGTTTTAAATGGGTTGTTTAGCAGGCTGAAATTAATAGGAGTCTTGCTGAGTGTTAAAACGTATTGTCATCACCATGATGTGTGTAGCAAGTTTGTCTGGTTGCGCGAGTTTTATCTCAGGTGGTACTGGTTCTTCACCAGTGGGAACAGATAGTGGTGTTCGATCTTTAGGACAAGTGTTTATTGATTCTTCTATTGAGCGAACTGCGAAAATCAACTTGTATAAGTTAGATGCTCGATTTAAGCAATCTCGTGTCAATATTAATAGTTTTCATAGCAATGTGTTACTGACAGGGCAAGTGCCAGATGCACATTTAAAGCAGTTGGCAGAAGATAATCTACGAGCAATGAGCGATGTAAAAGCAGTCCATAATTACCTTACCGTGGGTAATCAAATCGGTTATAGCACCATCATGCAAGATGCCACGGTCACTGTGAATACTCGTGGTTTAGTGATGAAAGCGCCTGTGGTTTCAGACAATAAAGTCTTGATTCATACAGAAGACGGCGTGTTGTATGTTTTAGGTCGTTTAAACAATGCTGAAATTGCAGATTTAAATGATGTTTTACAAAAAGTTGGAAATGTGACTAAAATTGTGACCTTGATTGATAACATCGAACAAGCAAATAATTCAGTCCAAACTTCATCTTTCACAGCACCTGTGGTAAATAATGTACAGCAACAACCTGATGTACAGACACCTGTTGCGATTGATCCTAATGCTACAGAGCCAAATAATAATGTTATTCAACAATAGGCTAAAAGTTTTAAAAGTTAGATTTGGAAAGCAGTTTGAACACCTAAAATCTCAATTTAAATCGCACTATCAAGATTTTCGTTTATACGATTTAGGCAGTATTACCATTAATGGCTTGACCCCTAAAAAGGGCTATTCCATTCAGCATAATATTGCCTATGGCTTAAAGGCGAGACAACGTTTAGATTTATATATTTCTAATAAAAAGCAACAAAATGCGCTGATTCTTTTTGTTCATGGTGGGGCATGGAGTCATGGCGATAAAAGTGCTTATAAATTTGTAGGCGAGGCGTTTAGCCGTTTTGGTTATAACGTGGCAGTGCTGAACTATCATTTGGCACCTGAGCATAAATTTCCAAGCTATATTGATGATCTTGCTGTTGCATTGAATTATTTGGAGCAACAACAAGCACGTTTTGGTATTTCAATGGATAAAATTGCCTTGATGGGGCATTCAGCAGGCGCATTTAATATTGCGTCTTTGCTTTATCATCCTAAGCACTACCAACTGGCCATCAAACAAAATATTAAAGCTTTGATTGGAATCGCTGGACCTTATCATTTTGATTATAAAGGCGATGCTTTAGCCGAGAATGCGTTTGATCAAAGTATCCCTTATCAACAAGTAATGCCGTATTATTTTGTTGAAAAAAATGAGGTAAAGCATTATTTGTTCTTGGCGGAAAATGATCAGATCGTTAAAGCTAAAAACTCTTTAGATTTTAAACAGCAATTACTTGAACAAGGCAATCATTGTGAAATTTACACGATTCCTAAAACTGGTCATATTTCAATTATGGGCAGTGTTTCAAGTCTGTTTAGTCGATTCTATAAAACCCGACCTGAAATTATTAAGGTTTTAAATGAAGCAATGAAAAATGCCTAGCAATCGCTAGGCATTTTTGATTTGAACATGTCTCAATCAAGATCAGTCTTTATGCATTGGTCTATTGTGAATTACATGTTCAATCATGGCATGGGCGATACTGCCACTAAAAGGCGTTTCGGGTAGCTGATCAAACTTAAAGAACTGAGCCTCACTAATTTCTTCTTCTTGCAAGACGATTTCACCAGATTCATATTCAGCCTTAAAGGCCAGCATAAGATTACTTGGAAAAGGCCAAGGTTGGCTGGATAAATATTGGACATTTTTGACATGTAGGCCAACTTCTTCCAACGTTTCTCTTTTAACCGCTTCTTCCAGTGTTTCACCGACCTCAACAAAACCCGCAATAAGACCATACATCTTGCTTTTATTCTTAGCATTTTTTGCCAATAGAATTTCGTTATCGCCACGCGTAATCACGGTGATAATACACGGTTGCACACGCGGGTATTGATGATAACGACAGCTAGGGCAGACCATGGCATATTCAGTGGGATGAACCTCGGTTTCGTGACCACAGTGGCTACAAAACTTATGGTTTCTTCGCCACTCTAGCAACTGTACTGCACGACTGGCTTGTTCAAACTCAGATTTGGTCCATTGTGAAATCAATTGACGAATCGGGATCAGTTGATATCCCGCTGGAATTTGATCTTCGATAAATAGATCTCGGGCAATAATCTGATCACCCGAGTTAAAGCTGATATCACTTGCTAACTTTTCAACTTTAGGCAGTTGTAAATTTTCATCCACTAAAAGTTGTTGATGGTGAAAGATATATGCAAGTGATAATTCTGACATTAGGCTACCGATTTTAAATTTTGACTACTTGTTAATGCTACATCAAACATGGCTTGTAAAACAGGTTGTTTATTTTGTAGATTTTCAATCATCATGTCTGCACTGGCTAAAACATCCAGCAGTTTATTGACTTGTGCAAGGTTAAACACGTGCTCTTTGTTAAGACCCGTTTGAATAAACTCCGCAGAGAGCAACAATGCTTTTTGACCATCTTTTGCTGCAAGGAACAACAGCGCACCACCAATTTCACTTAATTGTGATGGCAGTTGGTCTAAACTTGTGCTTTGAGGATCTTGTAAATATTGCACCAATGTTTGTGAGCTTAAATCAACCAGCGCTTTGGTCTCAGTCAATAATGCTGCATGTGCTTCATCTAGACGATCTAATGAAATCTGCAAGTTATTCACTTTTAACTGTAAACGACTCGATGTGTAATTACGCTCTAAGATACCAATCGAATTCATTGCTGATAAAATACTGTTCATCAACTGTTGCGCATAATTTTCATCTTTGAGCATGTTGTCTTGAGACAGTAGGTCAGCCTGTTGTTTCAGTCCGCTATAGGCTTCATTGAGATTCAAGACTTTAAATACATGTGCAAGATCAGTCAGTTTACTTTTCAATTCTTGGGTTTTTTCATCACTCATATTTTTGTAGTTAAACTCAATATCATTACGGATTTGCGACATTTCGTCCGTAATCAGTTGGCTCACACTATGAATGGTTTCAAAGTCAGGGCCATATAAATGGCGACTAAATATTTGTAGTTGAGTGTCAGTCAGAATATCTTCGCCAACATTGATCTGTTCGCGGATGTGTTGTGATATTTCATCTTCTTGGCTGATACAAATACTCAAAATATTGGCTGTATCTAATAAAGATGGATTGAATCCGCTTAGATCTTTAAAGAAGAAAGACATATTGGTTTCAATACTGATTAGCGTTCTGAGGCGTGTGTCATTGAGAATGATGTTTTCAATGTGATTTAAAGCAACTGAAACCAAAGCCCAATATTGTGCACTTGCTTGGCTTTTGGCTGCATTTGCCAAATAAGACCCAACCAGCTTGATGCCCTGTAAATCTAAATCTGTTTCTTGCTGTTTGAGCAGCTTGTGTAAGCACAATTTATACAGCTTATGTACATATACTGAATGCTCTAACTCAGGTGATTGCGGCAAGTTAAAATTCGGTGTTACACAGTCGAGCAGTGGAATAATCGCTTGACCCTCTGGTGTCAGCTCTAGACCTAAAGAAAGTTCTAAGCGATTTAAGGTGTCGTGCAAAAATTGTGGTGCTCTGACTTCACGAAGGCAAATAAACTCAATATAGCGTTTGAGCATGGTGGTGCCTTCACTCAAAGCGATGACTTCTTGAGTATTGATCTCATGTGGGTTTTGCATCACTTTACGCATCACCGCTGCTGAGAGTTGCGCAATTTTAGCAACATGCGGCATATCGATGAGCATCAGCACATTTACACATTGTTCAAATTGAAGCAAAGCATCATCAATACCGAAGGGTAAAGTTTGGTCTTCAACTAAACTACTGACAGCAGATTCTACCTGTAAAATTGAATTATCGACTTCTTTTTTAATAATAAGTAATGCTGTCGGATCAAAATGTATAGAGGTTTGGTAAGACATTGATCTGCACCTATCCTGGGTATCTGAATGTTTTATTTCATAGCCTCAAAATGAGGCTAATTTTCTAAGTTTTAATATAGCCGAAGAAGACCATCTTTACAGAAAAAATAGCCATCAATTTCAAATTTTATTTTGCAAAAATGCAGGCTTCCCCATGTTTTTCTTGAAATTGTTTGACCCAGTTCTCATGTGCTTCTAATTCTTCATCTGAAGGCAAAATGATTGGGGCATTGATTTCAATTTTTTTCCGAGTTGTATTTCTTTGCGCCTGATCAGTATGTGCAGAAAGAGCATCCATGTCAAAGGATACTTGGCCGCCTGTCATGGCAAGATAAACGTCAGATAAAATTTCAGCATCGAGTAAGGCACCATGGAAAGTACGATCTCGTTGCGGAATTTCATAACGGCGAACTAAGGCATCCAAAGAGTTCTTTTGTCCGGGATGTTTGCTTTTCGCCATTGCCAAGGTATCAGTCACTTCACATACTTCTGAGAGTGCCTGTAGACCACTGCGCTTGAACTCCATATCTAAGAAGTTCATATCGAAGCTTGCATTATGCGCAATAATTTCACTGCCTTTTAAGTAGTCAAATAAAACTTGCGCAATTTCGTTATATTTTGGCTTATCTTTTAAAAACTCATCGGTAATACCATGGATGGCTTCTGAATCGCCAACTGGTTTTTCTGGATTAATATAGATATGAATCGAACTGCCAGTCAGTTTACGATTGACCATTTCAATTGCGCCAACTTCAACAATTCGGTCACTGTCCTGATAATAGAAACCGGTGGTCTCGGTATCCAGAATAAACTGTTTAGGACCATGTAACTGGACCGTCGCAGGTGTAATCACAATTTGTGGATGAATATCTCGCATTGCGGGTTGGCTCATTGCTGGCTCATCATTTTCATTGATATCTTGGTTAGATGGTTCTTCCATCACAATTTCATGAGCTGGCATAACATCCTGCTGAGGGCTAATTTCTGATTCTATCATTTCATCTGATTCAATCAGGTCAAATCCAAAGGGATCGTCAAGCAGCCAGTCTTTTTCATGTTTTTTTTTATCATCAGCCACTGCCATAGGTTCAGTCAGTTTGGTTGGCGCAGTGGTGTTTTTTTTTGCGTCGAGTATTTGCTGTGTACCTAAATTCGCCAATTGATCTGCCATTTCATTGCCTGCATGTCCAGCATGGCCTTTAATCCAGTTCCATTCAATTTCGCGACCTTGGCAGGTTTGATCGAGTTTTTTCCAAAGATCTGGGTTTTTTACATCTTTCCAGTTTTTCTTTTTCCACCCTTCAATCCATTCGGTAATGCCACGTTTTACATAGTTGGAATCGGTCCAAAGCACTAATTTTGCTTCGGTTGGACAAAATGCGATCCCTTCAATGGCTGCGGTAAGTTCCATGCGGTTATTGGTTGTATCAAGTTCACCACCACACAACTTATGTTCTTCTGTTTCAGTGATGATATAAGCGCCCCAGCCACCAGGACCTGGGTTGCCTTTACAAGCACCATCGACATAAAGTGTGATTGTTTGTGACATAGTAATAACCAATGAAAGTGAATTAAGAGTTGAACATCGTGGTTTAAGAATTTATTGTATACGCAAATCGGCGTTTTCTACGCATGAACTGAGATTTTTTTAATTTCTTGTAACATTTGTATGCAATTCGCATTCAAAATTTGCCTTGTAAGCGCGTTTAGCTCTACTAAAATGGCAATGATAAAATAATTTACTAAATGTTGTTCGGAACTCTTATGTTTAAACCTACCACAATGGTGTGGCAACCTACTGCGACTGTTTTCTTTAAATTATCCTTATTAACATCTGCATTCGCAGCATTAGGGTTGACTGCAGGGTGTTCTTCGACGTCGACAACATCAAAAGTTCAAACATCAAAGTCAGCGGGCATGTTAGATGCCAGCAGTCTGGATTCTCTAGAAGATCTACTTTCTGCAACTGATATACGCGCGGTAGAGGGCGATCGCCTACTGATTTTAAAACATGGTGACGTATGGAAGCGGATGTCAGTTGGTTTTAAAATGGATGAAAACCATTGGGATCCTCGTATCGATGCGCAACGGAGCTGGTTTGTTTCACGCCAACCCTATATTGACCGTCTCAGTGCCCGTGCATCACGCTATCTTTACCATACCGTGAAAGAAGCTGAACGTCGTGGTTTACCTACTGAATTAGCACTATTGCCGATTATTGAAAGTTCTTATGACCCAGCAGCAACCAGTAGTGCCGCCGCAGCTGGGATGTGGCAATTTATCCCAAGTACAGGGAAAATTTATGGTTTAAGACAAACCAGTTTATACGACGGGCGTCGTGATGTGGTTGAATCAACACGTGCCGCTTATGAGTTTTTAGGTAGTTTATATAATCAATTCGGTTCTTGGGAGTTGGCTTTGGCTGCCTATAACGCAGGCCCTGGGCGTATCCAGCAAGCAATTAACCGTAACCAAGCTGCGGGCTTACCAACAGACTATTGGTCATTGCGTTTACCGCAAGAAACCATGAACTATGTACCACGCTTTTTAGCCGTGGCGCAGATTATTAAAAGCCCATCTAAATATGGGGTGAGCTTACCACCGATTGCCAATCGTCCGCACTTTAGAGAAGTTGCAGTTCCACCGGGCGTACAACTCAATCAAATTGCTTCAATTACCAATTTAAGTCGTGCTGAATTATATGCTTTAAACCCTGGTCATCGTGGTGAATTTGTTGATCCATCGAGTACCTTACGTATTTTGATTCCTGCGGATCTTAGTCCAACCGTCGATGCAAAACTAAGAGCGTTAAAACCGGGTTCTGATAGCGGTTTATGGGCAAGTAATACTGCACCAACCACAGCTACACGGACTTTAACGCCTACAGCAGTCACCTCGACAGTGACTCAATCGATTACTCCAAGTAAAGCGACGCCACCTGCTTTAACAACAGCAAAAACCACCACGACAGCCACAGGTTCATTGAGCACGCTCAAAAATACACCACAAGGCTCGGATGCATTAGCGCAATTTGCTGCCAATGCTGATATTCCAAGTGCGCCACGTATTCCTGTTGCTGTGACCAATGCAGCCAATGTGAAACCTGTTGCTGCAGAGCCGCCAATTTCTGCACGTGAAAAAGCACAAATTCTTGCCGCAGTAAAAGCTGAAGGTGAAAAGGAAACGGTTAAACAAGTTTTAGAACCTCAAGCCACCCAAGCTGAAAAAGAAGAAGTGGTTAAAGAGATTAAGGCGATTGCACCACAAGGGACAGAAGTGCTTGACCCGTATGATGGTAAAATTAAGCTGACTGCAATTCAAACCAGTCAATCGGTTGCTGAGGTTCAAGGTAAAGAAAATACGGTTGGATTCTCATATCCTAAAGGTTTAGCAGATACCACACCTGCAAACTCGGAAGAAGCCAAACTGAATCAAGATAAGAACTTTAAGAAAACCGAAACTGAAGTTGTGGTTGAACCACCAAGAGGTAAACGCAGTACTTATACTGTTTTGGCAGGGGATACTTTAGCAACGATTGCTTTAAAGAATGGCGTAAATTGGCGCGATATTGCCAAATGGAACCAAGTTGATCCAAACGGAACTTTATTTGTTGGCGCGACTTTGTATTTATATGATGCCAAACCACAAATTGATACCCCTGTGGTTTCTCGCAAAACCACGGATTCAGCTCCAGCCAACTATGTGGTTAAACCAAATGACAGTTTAACCAGTGTGGCAAATCAGTTTGATTTATCTGTTTCACAATTGGCAAATTATAATAATCTGAATACCAACAGTAATTTATTTGTCGGTCAGAAATTAAAGCTTAAAGATGCTTCAGATGATAAATTATCTGAAATCAATAAAGCAGTGGTTCGTGCAGATACCTCTAAGCCTGTTGCAAAAATCAAGACCAAGGCTTATGCAGTTAAACGTGGCGAATATCTTAAAGTAATTGCCGATCGTTATGCTTTATCTGTACATGAACTCGCTGATTTGACTCCAGGGCTAGATACTTCAGGTAGCTTATTTGTGGGGCAAAAGATCAATGTGCCACTCAATGAAGTCAATGAGCCAGAAGCTAAACTTGACTCTAAAGTGATTGATCAAAGTAAGTTTAAGAATGTGAAAGCTGAAACAAACTATAAAACTGAGAACTATAAAGTTCAAAGTGGCGACAGTTTATCCAGTATTGCGGTTCAGTCTAAATTAAGCTTGGCAGAATTAGCCGAGTTAAACAAAATTTCGACATCTAAAAACTTGCTAGTGGGTCAAATCATTAAGATCCCTGCTGGAACAACAACACCAGAAACCTATACTGTGCAATCTGGTGATAGCCTGATTGCGCTGGCAAATAAATATAATTTGCAAGTTAACCAAATAGCCGATTTAAATGGTTTAAAGAGCACATCTGGTTTGTTTGTTGGGCAGAAATTGAAGTTGACTGGCACGCCTGAAACCAGCAGTAAAGAAAAAGTACAAGCGAGAAATGAGGCGAAATCAGAAGGCGCTAGCAAAGATATCCATGTGGTCAAATCAGGTGAAACACTGGCAAGCGTTGCAAAAAAATATAAACTGCAATTGTCTTATTTAAGTGAATTAAATGGTTTGTCGCGTAATCAGGCTTTGGATATCGGACAACGCTTAAAGCTTGATGGGGAATTACCCAGTAAATCCACGCTATCTAAAGAAAAAGAAGACCTAAAGGCGACTGCGAAAGCAACAGCTAAAGCTTCGAGTAAGAATACTGAAAGCTATGCGGTGAAGTCTGGTGAGTCGTTAAATGCGATTGCAAATCGTGTTGGCATGTCAGTTCAAGAACTGGCTGAATTGAATGATCTGAGCCCACGTGCGGGTTTACAACGTGGACAATCTATTCGTATTCCTAAAACAGTGACTGAATACAAAGTGAAAAGCGGTGATTCATTGATTCGTTTAGCCAGTAAGTTTGGGATTGATACCAGTGCACTTGCTGAGATGAATGAATTAAAACCAAACGCATCATTACGCATTGGCAGCATTATTAAAGTTCCGAATCTTTAAGCGCCATTTTATTGGAGCGACGTTTAAAGCTTAACATTTCAAAAACTTTTTTGAATAAAGGAAAATAGGGGAATGCGCCTAAGTTTTGCATGTGTCAGCCCGATCGGGCTGGCATTGGGGTTATGTGTTGCAAGTTTAAATGTTGATGCTGCTCTACAGACAACAGCATATATTGCTGTACATAATGCTCCACAGTATGACAAAGCTCAGGCGATGCCTTATGCCAATAGCAATGCACCCAAAGGCGGCTATATCAGTACAGCGAGTATAGGCACCTTTGATAATCTCAACAGTATGAATGGCAAAGGTAGTTCAACTGAAGGGATTAATTATCTATTTGATAGCTTAATGGATAGCTCACTGGATGAGCCGGGTGTGTTATATCCGCTTCTCGCTGAAAAAGTCACTTATGATCCTGTTAAAACCAAATTTGTTATTTTCCATTTAAATCCCCAAGCTCGTTTTAGTGATGGTTCACCCGTCACGGCTGAGGATGTCAAATTTAGTTTTGATACCATTCAAAGCAAAGCCAATCTAGGCTTTCAAATGTATTTGTCTGATTTAGCCAAGACTGAGGTATTGTCTAAATACCAAGTGAAAATGACATTTAAATCAGACCACAATGCAGACATGCCGTTTATTTTGGCAAAAATTGCGATTTATTCAAAAGCAGATTGGAAAAATAAAGACTATAGCAAAGTGACCTTGCAACCGATTTTAGGATCGGGGCCTTATCTGATTGAGCGTATTGATTCTGGGCGCAGTATTAGCTATAAGCGCAATCCAAATTATTGGGCAAAGGACTTAGCCATCAATCGTGGTCGTTATAACTTTGATCGCATGAAATATGTTTATTATCGAAGCCCTGAAATCGCTTTTGAAGGGTTTAAATCTGGACAATATCGCTTTTATCAAGAAAAAAATGCCCGTAACTGGGTCACTGAATATAATTTTCCTGCGGTAAAACAAGGTTTGGTGAAAAAATATATTTCTAAGATTGAAACACCAGCGCTCACGCAAAGTTTGGTTTTTAATACCCGAAAGGCGCCATTCAATGATCTCAATTTTCGCCAAGCATTAACCTATGCTTATGATTTTGAATGGATCAACAAAGCATTGTTATATGGTCAAAATATTCGCTTGCAAAGCCACTTTCAAAACAGTGAGCTTGCTGCGACTGGAAAACCAAGCGCGAAAGAACTTGCAATTTTAACGCCTTATTTAAAGCAATTGCCCGCATTACAACGCCAAGGTGTATTGGCAGATTGGAAATACCCAGTTTCAGATGCCAGTGGTTTTAACCGACAGAATTTATTGATTGCACGTTCGATGCTATTAAAGGCGGGTTATCGTTTTCACAATGGACTATTGGTGGATAGACAAGGTCGCCCCATTCAAATTGAATTTCTGATTCATCAAGATGGTGCACTACGGACTTTGTTGCCTTATATTCGTAATTTAAAAAAACTTGGGATTCAGGCAAATATTCGTCAAGTCGATTTACCGCAATATACAGAGCGTATGCGCCGTTTAGATTTTCAGATGACCGCTATCGATATGCCGCAATCATTAACACCAGGTGCTGAACAGGCACAGATGTGGGGCAGTAAAGCTGCCGATGAAGTGGGCAATTACAATTATGCGGGTGTCAAAAGCCCAGTGGTTGATCAGCTGATTCAACAGATTATTTATGCACCGAACCGTGAACAATTGGTGCTTCGTACCCGAGCACTGGATCGGGTATTACGTGCAGGCTATTATCAAATTCTGACTTATGGCAATGATAAAAACTGGTATGCTTATTGGAATATGTATCAGCAACCCAAAGTTAAACCAAAATTATCCCTCGGTTTAGAATATTGGTGGGCAGATGCAGATCAAGCGAAAAAAGTAGAGCAATATTTAAAAAAATGAGCATTTTAAAAGCATAATTTTAAATCTTCATGGTTAAAACATCAGTGGCTCAACGTGAGTGATGTTTAAATTGACATATCTACCCTCATGAGGTCATAAGGAACATCGTTTCAATGGGCACATATATACTCAAAAGGCTGTTACTGATCATCCCGACATTGTTCTTTGTTCTCTTGATCAATTTTGTTGTGGTTCAAATTGCACCTGGTGGGCCTGTTGAACAAGCGATTCAACAAGCAGAAAACTTCCAAGGAGTCAATATGACTGCTGGAGGTCTATCATCTTCGGTAAATAACCATGAGTATCGTGGTGCACAGGGCTTAAGCGAAGATATGGTCAATAAAATCAAACAGCAATATGGCTTTGATCGACCTGCACATGAACGATTCTGGTTGATGTTAAAAAACTATTTAGCTTTAGATTTTGGCACGAGTTTTTTTAAAGATAAGCCGGTGACTGAGCTGTTATGGGAAAAAATGCCAGTTACCATTTCCTTGGGTGCGTGGAGCACTTTTTTAATTTATTTAATCTCAATTCCTTTAGGGATTAAAAAAGCCAAGCAGCATGGCTTATTTTTTGATAAATCAACTTCATTACTTTTGGCTGTGGGCTATGCCGTTCCCGCTTTTGTATTTGCAATATTGTTGATCGTATTTTTTGCTGGTGGTTCTTATTTACAATGGTTTCCATTACAAGGCTTTGTTTCAGACAACTTTCACAGTCTCAATTTATTTGAAAAAATAGCAGATTATTTTTGGCACATGGCTTTACCTTTGCTGGCCATGGTGTTGGGCGGATTTGCAAGTTTAACCTATCTGACAAAATATTCATTTATGGAAGAGCTCAATAAGCAGTATGTGCTGGCAGCACGAGCAAAAGGCTTAACTGAAAATGATGTGTTATATAAACACGTATTTCGCAATGCATTGTTGGTGATTGTTGCCGGCTTGCCTGAAGTATTGGTTGGGGTGTTCTTTGTTGGAAATCTGCTGATTGAAATTATTTTTAATTTGGATGGACTCGGCTTACTAGGTTTTGAAGCCGTGCAACAGCGTGATTATCCGGTGATTTTTGGTGCTTTGTTCTTTCTGACCTTATTTGGGCTGATTTTACGTTTAATCTGTGATGTGATTTATCGTGTGATTGATCCTCGAATTGATTTTGAATCGAGAGGTGCAAAATAATGTCACCGATCATGCAAGCTCGAATACAGAAATTTAAGAAAAATCGCTTGGGTTTTGTCTGTTTCATCGTATTTATCGTTTTATTTATTCTTTCAATTTCTGCCGAATTTATTGCCAATGATAAGCCCTTATTGGTCAAATACGATCAGCATTATTACATGCCAGTTTTAAAGGCTTATCCTGAAACACATTTTGGTGGGGTCTTTGAAACAGAAGCTGATTATCGTGATCCTGTGGTTCAACAGTTGATTGATGAAAAAGGTTGGTCGATTTGGCCACTGGTTCGTTATTCCTACCAAACTCCCAATTTAGATTTAGCCGTTCCTGTTCCATCACCACCCACCGCACAAAACTGGTTAGGTACAGATGATCAAGGGCGTGATGTATTTACCCGTATTCTTTATGGTCTACGCATATCACTGTTGTTTGGTTTGGCATTGACACTATTTGCTGCATTTATTGGAATTATTGTTGGGGCGATACAAGGCTATTATGGCGGATGGGTAGATTTAATTGGGCAACGTCTGCTTGAAGTTTGGGGTGGTTTGCCAACGTTATTTATGGTGATCATCTTGGTCAGTATATTTACCCCGAGTGTCTATTGGCTATTTCTGATTATGTTGATTTTTGGCTGGACAGAGTTGGTCGGTATAGTGCGCGCTGAGTTTCTTCGTGCCCGTCATTTAGATTATGTTCAAGCAGCACGTGCCTTAGGGGTGAGTGACTTGGTGATTATGTTCCGACATATCTTGCCCAATGTGATCAGTTCAAGTTTATCTCAACTTCCATTTATGCTGACTGCAAATATCACCGCACTTACTGCATTGGATTTTTTAGGTTATGGGCTTCCACCAGATGCAGCCTCCCTCGGTGAATTATTACTACAAGGTAAAAATAATTTAAATGCGCCGTGGCTGGCTTTATCCGGATTTTTTACTTTGGCCTTGGTGCTATCTTTATTGATTTATATTGGGGAGGCGACACGCGATGCATTCGATCCAAGACGTCAAAAATGATCCATCTTTGTTGTTGTCTGTCCAACATCTGCATATTGAAAATCAGTGTAAAGAGGTACTGGTCAATAACCTTAACTTTGATCTACATGTCGGAGAAACTGTTGCGATTGTCGGGGAGAGTGGTTCAGGCAAATCAATCAGTGGTTTGGCGCTGCTTGGTTTACTTCCTGAAAATTTAATTGTGACTGGACAAGCGTTATATGATGAGCAAAACCTATTGTCTCTTAATCAAAATGCGCAGTTGGCGATCCGTGGTAAAAAAATTGCCATGATTTTTCAAGAACCGATGACAGCACTCAACCCGCTACACAAGGTTGAGCGGATTATTGGTGAGACTTTACTTTTAGACGGGATGTCCAAGGAAAAAGTCAGAAAACGTGTCTATGACTTATTGTGTGATGTCGGAATGGACGAACCTGAGGATAAGTTGAATCGTTATCCACATGAGTTATCAGGTGGTCAACGACAACGTGTTTTGATTGCATCGGTTTTGGCACAAAAGCCTGAAATTATTATCGCGGATGAGCCGACAACAGCCTTAGATGTCACATTACAATCGCAAGTTTTAAACTTATTACAACTGCTTATTCTAAACCATAAAATGGCCATGATTTTGGTTAGTCATGATTTGAATTTGGTACGTAAATATGCCAATCAGGTGATTGTGATGAATCAGGGGCAGGTTGAAGAAAAAGGCACAGTTCGAAATATTTTTCAAAACCCTAAAGCCAGCTATACCCAATATTTATTGGATCATGATTTTGGTGAAGCCAATGCTTTACCGCATAAACGTAATTTAGTTTTATCTCTACATCGTGTTGGGGTGAAATTTCCAATAAGAAAGGGCATATTTAATCGAGTTAAAGATTATTTTGTTGCCGTTCAACCGCTCAATTTACGTTTAGATCGCGCTGAGTCCATCGGCATTGTCGGAGAAAGCGGTTCAGGTAAAACCTCTTTGGCGCTGGCAATCGCACGACTTATACAGTGCTCGGGCAATGTTTTTCTACTCAATCAAGACTTGAACAGATTGAGTCAGCGTAAATTACGCCCGCTGCGATCCAATTTTCAAATTGTATTCCAAGATCCGTTAAGCAGTTTAAATCCACGGATGACTGTCGACCAGATTATTCGAGAGGGCTTGGCACTACAACATCTAAAAGAAGCTGAAATGCTGATTCGTATCAATGAAATTTTAGATAAAGTAGAGCTCCCAATAACAGTTAAACAGCGTTATCCGCATGAATTGTCTGGCGGTCAACGGCAACGTGTGGCTTTAGCCCGTGCAGTGGTATTACGCCCTAAATTACTGATTCTCGATGAACCAACCTCAGCTCTTGATCGAACCACACAACGTGCGATTGTAAAATTACTGCGCCAGTTGCAACAGGATTATCAAATGAGTTATTTGTTTATTAGTCATGATTTACAGGTTGTAAAAGCACTTTGTCAGAAAGTTTTGGTATTAAAAGATGCTAAAGTTATCGAGTTTCAAGACACTCAAGCCTTATTTGATAAACCTTTAAATGACTATACCAAGCGATTAATTGCAGCGAGTCAGTATTAACGCTGTATAGATGGTTGTGGTTCAAAAAATATTCACATTAACAAAGTTGACAAAATGCATTGTCAGATTTACGCTTGAACTATTATAAATTTAAATTAGAGTAAAAGCTCTAATCACTAAAGAGATTTGACCATGAGCCATCTTGCACAAGCATTAGAAATAAAAAACACGCGATTTAAAAACCGAATCATTAAAGGTGCAATGAGTGAAGCATTGGCCAATCATGCAGGGCAACCGAACCAATTGCATTTAGGTTTATATGATGCTTGGGGGAAAGGCGGCTTGGGTTGTGCCATTACGGGGAATGTAATGGTGGATTTCCGTGCGAAGAATGAGCCGGGTGTTGTTGTAGTTGAAACTGAGCGTGATCTTGCCAAATTGACTGAATGGGCAAATGTGGGTAAAAAGCACGGGATGGTACAATTGATTCAGTTATCACATCCAGGTCGCCAATGTCCAAAAGGACTCAATAAAGAAACAGTGGCACCTTCAGCAGTGCCTTTTAGTCCAATGCTGGCAACGACATTTGGTACACCACGTGCACTCAATGAAGCAGAAATTTTAGATATCATTCAACGATTTGCTGAAGCTGCGCGGATCTGTGAAAAAGCAGGTTTTGAAGGTGTACAATTACATGGCGCACATGGTTATTTAATCAGTCAATTTCTTTCACCATTGACCAATAAACGTCAAGATCAATGGGGCGGTTCGATTGAAAACCGCATGCGTTTCTTGTTAGAAATTTATGCTGCAGTGCGTGCTAAAACCTCAGAAAACTTTATTATTTCAGTCAAACTGAACTCTGCAGATTTCCAGCGTGGTGGAATCACAGAAGAAGAAGTGGTTCAAGTATTTAAAGCCATTGATACAGCAGGGATCGATTTGATCGAAATTTCTGGTGGTACCTATGAAGCACCAGCAATGGCAGGCGCAAAAGCGGATAAACGTAAGCAAAGTACGATTGCACGTGAAGCATATTTCTTGGATTTTGCAGAAAAAATTCGTAAAGAAGTTAAATGTCATCTTATGGTGACAGGTGGTTTCCGTACAGCACAAGGTATGAATGCGGCTTTAGACAGTGGTGCGTGTGAATTTATTGGGATTGCACGTCCTCTTGCGGTAGAACCTGAAGTCAGCAACAACTTGATTGCAGGTCAGGACGTTCGATATGCGGTAGAGCAGATCAAAACGGGTATTCCTTTTGTTGATAAAATGGCGATCATGGAAATCCTGTGGTATGCCGCGCAGTTTAAAGCAATTGGTGAAGGGAAGAAGCCAAATCCTAAGCTTTCTCCACTCAAGGTTTTCTTTAATTATGCAAAAAATAATATCAAAGCGGTGATTCAAGGACGAGTGAACTCACGCAAATCAGCTTAAGGTCATCGAGTATTGATCATTAAAAAGACCATTGTGAAATGGTCTTTTTAATGTGTGAACTTTTTTATTTAAAAAGATAAAGACTGAATAGTGAATTTTAAAAAAGCTGCCATAAGTACGATTGTCTGGCAGCTTTTATTGACCGTTTTGAATCAATAACACTGAGATTCAGCTCAAACGTTTAGGGCGTGAAATTCAGTTCAAATTAATGCGCACAAAAAGCCATATTAAAATATTCAAATAATTCAGGCGTGTTCAACCACAGCATACTTGACAGCCCGAACAGAACAACAATAACCAACCAGATACTGAGCTTGAACCACGAGAATGAGTTAGTCATTAACCACAGCCTCTTCATTGACAAAGAAATGCACAATAACGCCGACTACACACAAGGCAATTGAGCATCCCCAAATGATGTTGTAGTTACCTGTTATATCATGATTTAAACCGCCTAGCCATCCACCAAAAAATGAACCGATTTGGTGAGTGAAAAACACCAGACCGCTTAGCATGGTTAAGTATTTTACACCAAACATATTGGCCACAATGCCATTGGTTAGAGGTACAGTCGAAAGCCATAAGATCCCCATAACGATACCAAAGGCGTAAACAGTCCAAATACTCAATGGCAGCATCAGAAATGCAACAATCGCAACGCCACGTAAACCATATAAACCCATAAGTAGATGCGGTTTAGAATACTTACCACCAAGCCAACCTGCGGTATAGGTTCCGATAATATTAAATAGACCAACCAATGCGAGAAAGATCGTTCCAGTAGAGGCATCAAAACCATGATCAATCAAATAACCTGGCAGGTGAATGCCTAAAAAAACCACTTGGAACCCACACACTGAAAAACCAAAGGCCAACCATAAAAAAGGTTTATGCTGAAAGGCAATTTTAAGAATCTGTTTAAAGCTTAAATTGGGTTTTATCGCTTGTTTAATTGCATTTGGTGGTACATACATAGGTGCTTTAAGCATCCATGCCAATGGAACAATCAACACGATCAGCATTGCTGTAATGACCAGCGCAGATGACCAGCCGAAGTTTTTAATGAGAAGCAGGGTGGTTGGCAACATAATGAATTGCCCAAATGAACCTGCTGCACTGGCAATACCCATTGCCATACTACGCTTGCTTGGATGCGCTGCTCGTCCTACGGCTGAAAGTAATACCGAGAATGATGTTGCAGAGAGGGCTAAGCCGATAATTAAGCCAACACTGATATCCAGTAACAGCACATTTGAACTGATAGACATTAACAATAGGCCAATGGTGTAGAGCACCCCGCCTATCGCAACAATCGTTTTACTCCCATATCTGTCTGCAAGCGCACCAGTAAAAGGTTGTACTGCGCCCCAGAATAGATTTTGTATGGCAATGGCTAAACTAAAAACCTGATGACTCCAACCAAACTCATGGCTCATGGGTACAAGATAAAGCCCAAAACCGTGACGTACACCTAAAGAGAGTGCCAGAATAAAAGCACTTCCAATAAGCATATAAATGAGCGGTTTAGAGAAACGCGTGTCGTCCTGTTGTACTGACATAAGCTATCCATTGAATCATCATATGAGAATTGTAGATGATTCAATGGGACTTAGCGATAGAATAAAAATTTATCAATCGATAAATTTTAGTGATCAATCAACACATTTTAATGAAAATAAATTTAGCTTTTAGAAACGATAACCCACACCGACATAAGTAATCAGAGGATCAATATCAATTTTGGTTTTAGCGCCGATGAGCGATTTCCCTGTATTGTTGTCAACGACAGTGATTTTGACATCACCACTCATTGGTGCATAAGTGACAGAGCCTACTCCAAACCAACGATCATTAAAATCATAGGTTGCACCCAATGTAGCCATAGGTGCTATGGCATCGTCGGCTTTTACTTTAACGCGAGGATCAGCTGATGATGTTTTTCCTTCTAATGCTGCACCTGCCTGACCATCAAGAACATTTTGAACCATATGGCCTGCAGCAATTAAATCTTTGTTGATACCAGAGTCAATTTTTACATTGGTAAAATGCGCATACATGACACCGACGCCAACATAGGGTCTAAGTTTATTTACACCAGATTTACCAAATTGATAATGTATTTCTGCGGCAGGTAACCAAGCTGTTGCAGATGCTGCTTTTTTCGATTGCTCTAAATTGGTAATCGGGATTTGTGTATCTAAGGGAATACCACCAATGCCATTAATTAAGCCATTGGCAATTCCACCAATGATCGGTGTATCCAGTTTACCTTCAGGTGTCGCAATACCAAGTACAGGGGCATTAATCTGGCCTTGTCCTTTAATATCAACTTTGGGTGGAATACCTGCTTTAAATTCTAATGAAATATTATCGGTAAAGAAGTAATTTGCCATGATCCCTAAGGTATCAACATTATCTGCTTTCAGTCCTGCATCTGCATTATTCCAGCTTTCTAAACTGGTAATATTGGCTTTACCACTCATGTTTGAGGTTAATGTTCCATTTTTAATTAAGCCTAAAGTTTCACCAAGTTTTGCCACACCCAATAACTTTTCTTTTTTGGCGGCACCTTCTTCGGTATTGGCAATTGCATTGGTCACAGTGTCAAGTTGCACATCACCAACCGCATAATCGCCTTTCTTAACACTGGTATTGATGTTTACACCATTGGGATTACCTTGCGGCATTGCATGTAGCCAACCTGCTGAAACAGAAAAGCGTTTAAATCCATCACCATCTTTCAGACTAAAATAGGGTGAATCTGCATGGGCCATCATCGGTAAAGTCATGCATGAGGTCATGATGCAAAGTAATGATTTTTTCATAGGTTTGGACTCCATGTCCGTAATTGATACTAATTTTTATGCGTTTTTATTATTAGAAGTTTTTGCTGTTAATTAATGTAGTCTTTACAAAGGCTTTTTTTAAGTGAATGTTCTTTTTTTAATGTTTTATTTATCATAAGTTTATAAATGTAATACAACTGTAATCGTGTTGTCATGATATTACATGCTAAAAATAGGCCATGATCTCGGTTAAAAGTAACCTTAAAACATTGACTTGGCCGACAAGGAAAAACTTAAGCCATAAAAAAAGGCCATATGAATATGACCTTTTGTTAAGCAGCATAAGTCATTTTAGTCAATGACTTTCGTTATTTTTGAAAACGAGATAGATCTTCTTCAGGGCGCGCGGTTAAAACTTCTACACCGTCTTTGGTCACCAGCAGGGTATGTTCGTATTGAGCTGAAAGACTATGGTCTTTGGTTACCACCGTCCATTTATCACCCATTAAACGTGTTTGCCAAACACCCGCATTGACCATTGGTTCAATGGTAAAGGTCATACCTTCTTCCAAAACCATACCTGAATTAGGTTGACCATAGTGAAGGACTTGTGGCTCATCATGGAATACTGTACCAATACCATGACCACAATATTCACGCACCACACTAAAGCGTTCTGATTCAACATATTTTTGAATCGCTGCGCCGATATCACCAATGGTTGATCCCGGTTTCACCGTTTCCATACCACGGTACATTGCTTCTTGAGCAACTTTACATAAACGTTCAGCAATAATCGATGTTTCACCACCAACCACATACATCATATTGGTGTCGCCGTGATAACCATCTTTAATCACAGTCACGTCAATATTGAGAATATCGCCTTTCTTTAAAATTTTACTTGCAGATGGAATACCGTGACATACCACATGATTTACAGAGGTACAAATCACATGTTGGAATGCAGGGCGACCAGGTGCAGCGCCATAGCCTAAACATGCAGGTATAGCGTCTTGTTTGTTGACAATATAGTCATGACAAATCGTATCCAATTCAAGTGTACTGACACCTGGTTTGATATGCGGTTTGATCATATCCAAAACTTCTGCAGCCAATCGACCTGCAACACGCATCTTTTCAATTTCATCTGCGGTTTTGATTAATCGACGTGGTGCTTCGTAAGTACTGTTCATGATCTTTAAAAACTTTTGGAAATTTGTATGTGACTATGGTATAAATAGCCGCCCAATTTATCAAATGCTTTCTGTGACTTTCTTTGTGAATGGTTTATGGAAATATTGATAAGGGTAATTTAAAAATCCGCACATATGTCGTCACATTACTCTGGGTGCCTGAAAGGGTGGAGAATGCGGACATATGGAGGCCTAACCCAAACTTTTAAGGTAAAGAAAATGGCAGATTACAACGTAAGCATGCGCGACCTTCTTCAAGCTGGCGCGCACTTTGGTCACCAAACTCGCTTCTGGAACCCAAAAATGCGTCAATACATTTTTGGTGCGCGTAACCGTATTCACATCATCAACCTTGAACATACTGTTCCTGCGTTAAATGATGCTTTGAATTTTGTTAACAATCTAGCAAGCAAAAAGAACAAAGTATTGTTCGTTGGTACAAAACGTGCTGCTTCTAACATCATTCGTGAACAAGCTCAACGCGCTGGTCAGCCTTATGTTGATCACCGTTGGTTGGGTGGTATGTTGACTAACTGGAAAACTCTTCGTCAGTCAATCAACCGTTTGAAAGATCTTCAAACTCAATCACAAGATGGTACTTTTGCTAAACTTACTAAACGTGAAGCATTAGAACGCGCTCGTGAAATGGAAAAACTTGAACGCTCTTTAGGCGGTGTTAAGAACATGGGTGGTTTACCTGACGCATTGTTCATCATCGACGTTGATCACGAAGCAATCGCGATTAAAGAAGCTAAAAACCTTGGTATTCCAGTAATCGGTATCGTTGATACAAACTCTAACCCAGATAACGTAGATTTCGTTATTCCTGGTAATGACGATGCGATCCGTGCTGTTACACTTTATGCTTCTGCAATGGCTGATGCAATTCTTGCTGGTAAAGAATACGCTCAAACTCAAGCGAATGCTCAAGCTAAAGGCGAAGAAGCTGCGAAAGAAGCTCCTGAGGCTTAATGCGTTTTGACGCAAGCTTGTCATTTTTGTGATTTAAAATGATGACAAATTGAGCGTCGAGAAAGCAAAACGGCCCAGAGGAACCTTTGGGCCGTTTTTGTTGAACAGATTCATATTCTACCGTATTTAGGAGAACAACATGACTGCAGTTACTGCGAGCATGGTAAAAGAATTACGTGACCGTACTGGTCTTGCAATGATGGAATGCAAAAAAGCATTAACAGAAGCAGACGGTGACATCGAATTAGCGATTGATAATCTTCGTAAATCAGGTCAAGCAAAAGCAGCTAAAAAAGCTGGTAACATTGCTGCTGATGGCGCGATCACAATTGCTCAAGAAGGTAATAAAGCAATTCTTTTAGAAGTAAACTGTCAAACTGACTTCGTTGCTAAAGACGAAAACTTTGCTGGTTTCTCTGCGAAAGTTGCTGCTGCTGCACTTGCTGCTGGTGTAACTGATGCTGCTCAAATTGCTGAATTGAAACTTGAAGATGGTTCAACTGTTGAAGAAGCTCGTATTGCGCTTGTTCAAAAAATCGGTGAAAACATTCAAGTTCGTCGTGCTGCAATTGTTGAAGGTGAAAACCTTGCAGTTTACAAACACGGTTTAAAAATCGGTGTTGTTGTTTCTTACACAGGTTCTGCTGAAACTGGTAAAGGTATTGCAATGCACGTTGCTGCGTTCAACCCAGTTGCTGTAACTGCTGAAGATGTTTCTGCTGATCTTATCGCGAAAGAGAAAGAAATTGCAGAAGCTAAAGCGATTGAATCTGGTAAGCCAGCGAACATCGTTGAAAAAATGGTGACTGGTTCAGTTGAAAAATACTTGAACGAAGTTGTTCTTGAGCGTCAACAATACGTAATCGACAACGACAAAAAAGTTGCTGAAGTATTGAAAGCGACTGCAACAACTGTAGCTCAATTCGTTCGCTTCGAAGTGGGTGAAGGTATTGAGAAGAAAGCTGAAATGAGCTTTGCAGAAGAAGTTGCTGCTGCTCAAGCGGCTGCTAAATAATTTTTACTCACTGAGTATAATTATTGAAAACCCCTCTTTTGAGGGGTTTTTTTATCTGTAATTTAATTGAAGTAGATTCAGAAGAATTAATTCATACATATCTAAAAGATTATTCTTTTATAATTCCACCATGAACATTGATTAGACTCAAACTTTATGGCAAATAAAACACAACTTGGTATTGCTGCTGTAATTGCAGTGATCGTCGCAGCTTATCTGGGTGTTGATCTCAATCAACAAAAAAATCAAACAACTGAACCCTCTAAAGTTGAATCGATCGATCAGCAAAACAATCATTCACAAGACAATACACAGCATGTGGATGAGCAGGGTAAAGATAACCAATTTAAAGATAAGCCGTCTGCCAATAGTCAAAATCAAAATGGTCTTGAGGTTATTCGAAAAGCCTATGATGCAAAACTCAGTAATGTTCAAGTACAATCCATCGGTCGAGTAAAAGCCGTGTTGCGTGATGATAATGAAGGTTCACGCCATCAAAAATTTATTCTTGCACTGGATAATGGCTTAACTGTATTGGTTGCACATAATATTGATTTAGCACCCCGTATCGATAATTTACGCAAAGGCGATACTGTCGAATTTTTTGGCGAATATGAATATAGCAATCAAGGTGGCGTAATGCACTGGACACACCATGATCCAAAGCGTCGTCATCAAGATGGTTGGCTAAAACATAATGGAAAAACCTATCAGTAATCTATTGGTTATTTTCTTATGTGCACAAAAGATCTTTGTATTTTCCATGTCTAATCGTATAGATAGCAATTTTGTTCTATACGCTTTTTATAAACATGCTATTTTTAAATTATTATCAAAAGTCTGAATAGAAAAAATGCAGGAGTGGGCAAGCTACTTTCACCTAAAAGAATTGGGTGGATTAGAGTTGTTAAAAGCACAGTATCACCATAAGCAATTTTCAAAGCATGTGCATGAAGGTTATTGTATTGGTGTGATTGAAGATGGTGCACAGAGTTTTTATCGGACTGGGCAGTTACATACAGCACCGAAGGGTGACATTATTTTAGTCAATGCTGATGAAATTCATACAGGTTCATCTGCTGTCGAGTCAGGCTGGAAATATCGTGCAATTTATCCAACGCCAGAAATGTTATTAGATGCAGGGCAAGATTTTTTTAGTGTTAAAAATAGCGTACCGTGGTTCCCACAAGCTGTTGTGCAAGATGTTGGATTGGCACAACAACTCTGTTTACTTTTTGATTTATTAGAACAAAAAGAAAATACTTTACTGAAAGAGAGTATGTATTTATCCACTTTAGCCCGCTTAATCAGTCGCTATGGTCGTGCCAAATTAACACCTGCTGAATTACCAGAAGCACAACGGAAAGTTGAAATAGTTAAAGATTTATTAAGCAGTTTTCCTGAGCATGATTATTCGCTCACTGATTTGGCGACCTATGTAGGATTAAGCCCTTGGCATTTTTTACGTGAATTTAAAAAATATACGGGCTTACCACCGCATAGCTGGTTGGTTCAGGTCCGTTTACAGAAAGCGCGCCAATTATAAAAACAAGGTCAGAGTATTGCAATGACTGCCCAAAATAGTGGTTTTTCAGATCAAAGTCATTTTAATCGACATTTTAAAAAAGCAGTTGGGGTTACGCCTTCTCAATATTTAAGTACATTAAATATTTAATAAATGTATTTGGGAATAGCCATTTAAACGTTCCACAGTCCCTCATCAAATAGCAATTTTATCCAAGCGATCACTGATCATTTATAAGATACTGCTTAAATTCTTAGATTTGGATTTTGCAAATGAGTGATCAATTTGAATCTTATACTGCCGAGATTGAGCCTAAGTCTAAACAAAATAAAAAGGCTTTTTTCCAAGGTGTGGTCGATATTTTACCTTTATCTATTGCCGTACTGCCTTGGGGTATTCTGGCTGGATCAATGGCAATTAATGCTGGATTAAGCTTTGCACAAGCATTCTCAATGTCCGCTGTTGTATTTGCAGGTGCAGCGCAGTTAGTAAGTTTAGGTTTAGTCATGTCACATGCATCGGCCTTGACGATTATGATTACGGTATTTTTCTTAACCAGTCAGCATTTAATATATGCGCTTAATTTTCGTCAAGATGTCAGTCGTTTTCCGTTTAAGCAACGCATATTAATTGGCTTCTTGCTGACAGATGAACTGTTTGCTGTCGGCATTGGCAAAGATAAACAACGCAGCTTTGCTTATTTGTTGGGTGCTGGGCTGTGTTTTTATTTGGCTTGGTGCCTATTTAGTGTGTTGGGCATTGTACTGGCTAAATCAATTCCGAATTTAGAAAGCTTACATTTAGATTTTTCAATTGTTGCGGTATTTATTTTGATTATTGTGCCTATGGTGAAAAATAGCGCAACTTTGGTAGGCGTCATGTGTACCTTGCTATCTGCCTGTATTTTTAAATATTTTCAATTTGAAGGGGGCATTGTGCTATCAGGGATTTTGGGGATGTTTAGTGCGATGTGTACAGCAAAGATCGTCGGAGTAAAAAATATAGGCGTAGCAAAATGACATGGACTTTATTGTTAACTTTGGCAGGCATTGTATTGATTAACCGTTACTTTTTCTTAGAACCTAAAATCGCCCTGAAATTACCTCGTGTGATTGGAAATATGTTGCAGTATTCAGCGCCATGTTTGCTGACTGCAATTTGTGCACCAATTGTATTTTTTAATGGAGATCAATTCCGTGCATTGCCTTTGGATGCCTATTTTTTAACAGCAATGATCTGTGTTGTTTTAGCGCTTATTTCTAAGAAAATTCTAGTCAATTTAGCTTTAAGTTTATTGTGCTTTTACGGGTTATTTTATCTGTTAAATTGAAAAAAATGGAGGGAAAAGCCGAATTGGATTTTCCCTCTGGTTTATTTGCGCTAAAAAGCCAGTTTCTGGCGTGTTTTCCATTTGGGTAGTACTTTACCAAGATAGGCATCCATACACCATACAGGGCCAATGAGGAGGAATTGAAGGTCTTTAAAGAAAGAAGGCTTTTTACCTTCGACTTTATGACCATAAAATTGACCAATCCAAGCCAAAATAAACACCCCAATATAGAAACCAACACCGACAGGAAGTAAGTAAATGATCCATGCCATGACTGCAATTAATGCGGTCATTGCTACAGCAAGAACAATATCCAAACGGGCATAGAAAACGAGGGTGAGAACCAGAAGTAGTGCCGTAAGCAAGGCACTAAAATGTGCAAGAATCCCAATGATGGCAAATAAAATCGCGGGGACGCAAGCCCAATGGATGGCTTTATTGGTTTTGTTTTGATGACTTTCGCTATATTCATCGAACCATTCGGTGATTGATTTTCTTAACATTCTTCATATCTCCATATAATCAATAACTTGGTATTTTTTACTTAAAATTCATATTCTTGTTAAAATTTTTCAATATTCATTAATACGCA
The DNA here is from genome assembly GCF_022828975.1 of Acinetobacter sp. NyZ410. Taxonomy (NCBI): domain Bacteria; kingdom Pseudomonadati; phylum Pseudomonadota; class Gammaproteobacteria; order Moraxellales; family Moraxellaceae; genus Acinetobacter; species Acinetobacter sp. NyZ410. The sequence goes on from NZ_CP094620.1 coordinate 1,462,825, forward strand.
TTAACATGTATTAATAACTATTAATATGTATCTATTTACGCCATAATTTTACACCTTAAAGAAAAAACTTTAAAAGGCGTAAATGTGGGCACTATTTCTCAAAGAAAATTGACAGATGGCACTATTCGCTATCGAGCTGAAATTCGTATAAATAAACAAGGTGTAATTTATAAAGAATCCAAAACATTTGCAACAATGCGAACAGCTTCAAATTGGCTCAAAAAAAGAGAGGCTGAAATACAAGATAATCCTGAAATCATAAAAGGTAAAGTTGAAGCAAGTAAATTTACAATTGGGGATTTAATCAACAAGTATCTGATTGAGGTGGGGGATCAGTACTCGATAACCACAATAAGATCATTGCGTGTTTTATTAAAGCTTCCGATTAGTAAAATTAGTTCTGATAAATTTGGTGCAATGAATATCACTGAACATGTTAAAGCTAGAAAAATAGGATATCCAAAATTAGGCTTAAACCCCGTTTCCCCATCAACCATATTAAATGAATTACAGCAATTAAAGTCAGTACTTAATCATGCGAGATTATTGTGGGGTGCTGATATTAAATATACTGAAGTAATTGACGGTATGTTGCAGTTAAGAAAAACAAGACAAATCAATAGAGGTAATACGAGAGATAGATTGTATGAGAGAGCAGAATTAGAAAAACTTTTAAAATTCTTTACATCAACATGGAACCGTGGAAGATCTGTATACCCAATGCATCTACTTATGATATTTGCAATATTTTCATGTAGAAGACAGGCTGAAATCACTAGACTTGAGGTTTCAGATTACAACAGAGAACATAGGGTTTTTCTAGTTAGGGATCTTAAAAACCCAAATGGATCTAAAGGTAATCACAAAGAATTCATTGTTTCTGTTGAGCTGGAAAAACTAATTGATCTTGCATTAAGCCCGAAATATAGAAACAGAATGATTCTGTCTGAGTGTGAATCTAAGTATTTGTTCCCTTTGCGTGCTGGGTCTATTTCTACTGAATTTAATGAGACTTGCGCATTATTGGGAATTGAAGATTTACGCTTTCATGACCTGCGTCATGAGGGCGCAACCCGATTAGCTGAAAAGGGTATGACTATTCCTCAAATACAACAGTATACCCTTCATACCACATGGTCCAGTTTGCAGCGATATGTATCATTAAAAATTAGAAGAAATGTTATGACGTTTGAGGAGATGCTACATCTCATCGGTGAAATGTAGCATAGTCTTTGGCTGCTGTTTGATGCTCTTTATCAAGAGCATCAGCCAAATCTTTGAGATTTACAAAATATGGTGCTGTACGGCTTTTTTGATCAATCTTAAAAACAGGGAATGGAAATTCATTATCATTTGCCATTTTGTTAATTGTGGCTCTTTTCAATGCCGGGTAGTACTCTTCAGCCACATCCATGAGCTTTATGACTATTGATCTATGTTTCAAGAACAAATAATCATAAGTAGAAAATTCTAGAGCACCCATTCAACCTTCCTCCTTCACTTCAGAACGAATCACATCTTTGCCAAACTTAAAATCGGCAGTTATGTTTTTCTTCCCATCATCTGTCCAGTTAAAAAATTCCATCTGCCCATTTTCTAGTCCCATTAACTCATGATTTGCTTTTAAGAATTCCAAACCAACAGCAAACTCTTTTAAACAATCTTCAATTCGATCATTTGGGATTTTGAAGAAATCAGATAGGGTTCGGATTTCGTAAGTTTTAGTCATCAACCTTCCTCCTTTTCTTCTTTTGGCGGCTCTGGCAGTGGCATCCAGTGAGTTACTTTTTCATCAATAAAGTAACTTGAATACTCATCACCAATGTAAGCAGTATTTGCGTACCAGCCTTCAGGGATGAAGTACATATCCCTTTCTTCACAAAATTCTGACCACTCACCACATTCCGATTCCTCAGTAAATTGTGGGATAAAGTTAGCCACCATTTGATTTTGATTTTTTACAGGGTTTTCATCAATTAAAACCAAAACATTTCTTAATGGTTCTGGCATTTTCTCATCAACACTAATCCAATTCACGCCACTTCTCCCAAACTCTTAACCACGGTTTCAGGGAGGTCGATTTCTTCAGTTTGAATTGTCATGACTTTGCTCCTGTGCTTCTACCAGATCACCTTTAAATTTTGCTTTACAGTATGCAGCTACTTTTTCAGCTTCATCCTTAGTTTTAAAGAATTCCCAATAGCCAACTTGATCATTAGATTCATCCCAAACTTTTGCAGCATAAAGCGTATTACTTTCAGTGATTAAATACTCTTTATGCTCTACAGCTTGAACTTGACCAGGATCTAAATCACAAAGAGAGTTGTCGATTCCATCTTGATCCCACCACATGCCTTCATGATCGTCTAAATACCAATCTTCAGTGTGCTTTTTATCTACGAAAACAAACCCTTCAGGGGTGGCTTGTTGTTTGGCTGCTAGCCAAACTTTCCATGCGAAGTTAAGTTGATTATTTTCATAAACATCACCATAAGCCTTATGGAATGTAGCCCAACCTCCAGATTGCTTGAACGCCTCTTTTTCGAACTCTTCTCTTTCTTTCTCAATATCCATCTCATCACCTCAGCAGACTTTTTTTCTTGTACGCTTGATATCAGCGGCCATAGATTTAGTAGAGTCAATAATTAACTTTTCCGCTTGGGCAACATCCTCAAGACTGTTCATGTAACAAGCGATCCCATTACCAGCGATGCAATAACCAAATTCAACTGCCAACTCTGGATCTGTTTTGGCTAAGTGATCAAAGATAGGTCCAATCACTTGCTTGAATAATTGCTCTGCAATTTCATCAACAGAGCCGTCAAGATTTAAGCTTTTAATTTCCATCACAACCACCACGCCATTTTTATCAAGTAAAAGTAAAGTTTTAGGAGGGTCATGCCGACTGCTCCCAAGGCAAATCATTCGCCATCGTCAAGTCAGTACGCCTTTGATTTGCATAACTGAATAAACGCTCATGAATTGCTGGATCGCACTGAATGATTTCCTCTTCAAGTTTTGTAAGGTCAATTAAATTTTTTGATTTTTGAATGCGGACCATCAATGATGATTGTGATTTTTCTGGTGGATTGAATTCAGCCAAACGTTTATGAATAGCATCCATAACCGGCTTACGTTCTTCTTCGGTCCAGTGCATGGTATATTTATAGAGGGCATTTGCTTCTTTAGGAGTGTTAACTATCTTTAAACGCTCCACTAGCTCATCAAGAACTGACTGATATGGATGTAATGCAAGTGAGTTATCATCGGAAATGAGTGGATCTTCTGAAATAGTTACATTTTCTTGAGACACGATTTTGATAGGCTGGCTAAATTCAGCTAATTTGCTTTCTTTGGCCATCGTAATTTCAAGCATTTGTTCTGCTGAAAAATCCACCTTATCAACGTTCAATAAAGTGCTTTCAACCTCAGCAGCAGTAGAGCAAGCACGCAAGCCATCTAAATAAAGCTGCAATTCAGTTTCTATAGATATAACAGGCTGTGTCTCTACTACTTGTGGCGATTCTTGCTCAACATTCTTCTTGGTGTTTCTAGCTTTTTTAGGCTTTTCACTGAAACCGTCTTTAATTTCAATCTCAGTAATCATATTGCCAAACGTTTTACCAAACGCCTGAAGCTGCAGCTGTGCATTCTCAGCATCTAATTGAGCAAATCCATTTGCCACACTCAAACTTATATCTCCATGTTCTGGATCGTATTTAGTACGCAAGATACATGTTGGCATCACAATAAAAATTTCTTGGCCAGATTCCAAGTCATGCGGCTGAACAGGTTTTGTAAACTGAATATCTGCCAAAGTTAAAGTTTCGCGTTTTATACAGAATTCATGATCATTTGTAAAAAATACTGTAGCAGGGAATTGATTTAGCTCATCAAAATCGAGCAATCCACCAATATGACGACATAAAACTGTTTTACCTGATTGCAATGCGGAAATTGCTTCAACACCATTAAAAGTATGCATTATTTTTGTCCTTTTAAAGCTTTGATTAAATAGGGATCTAGTTCGGGTTGTTTGAGTAGCCAGTCGATATATGAATCTGGTAACTCATCGATGAGCTCACCTCTGTGTTTACCAAAGTTAATACGCTTAGGAATGCGGGCAATTTCAGACATTTGATAAAGTGAATTCATGTCTTTAATTGCCAGCTTTTCGACGATTGCTTGTAGAACCACACCAGTGAAATAAATATCCCAGCGAGCGTTATGCGCATTACGTAAATGCTTACGAGCTTTTTCTAAATCAGCACTCATAACGTGGTAATACATTGCTGTAAGGTTATGAGTTTCTAATTCATCCCAAACCATTCGAGCCAAAGCCAATGTACAAATACCCTTAACACTAATTGATGGATCACAAAGCTTGATTGCTTGAATGTCGTAATCAATATTGTGGCCAATCAAGTACTCTGTATTCTCTGGTAAGCGAAATACTTCATAACTTGGTTTGCCTGTGATATCAGTTTCCAAAATATGGTGAGTGGCCATGGAACCTAATTCGATAGGCTCAGGGCAAGAAAAATACTCATCAAAGGCCGAATTACCATCGATCCGCAATATCCCTTGTTCAAAAGAACAGGAGATATGTGCAATTTCAATTGGATAGCCATTTAAGCTATTGGTTTCAGTATCTAAAATTAATGCGCTCATGCAGACATACTCGTTTTAGCCATTTGATCGATTTCAGCTTTAACAGCTTCCAGTTTGCTTGCTTCAATTTGGGTGAGTGCATCTAAGCCAAAATGCTCACAGATATCTTTAATATCTAAACCACGTTCAGATATAAATGTTTGAAGCTCATCGCGCTGTGTATCTGAAATGATTGAAGGTAAAACTTCCAACTCCAGCCATTTTTTCTTTTCTTTGTTGTAGGTTAGGCCTATTTGATACGCAAAATGCTTCATACATTCCCACATATCTTTAAAGTATGGATGTTGCTGGTCCAAACCCTCTAAAAGCACATTAAATTCAGAAGGGTACTGAGCCTCGCTACAAGATTTCTGCCATTGCTCCCATTCCATTTGAAGCTTCATGGTTTGTTGTTGTTCAGGTGTTAAGGTATTTAGATGATCTTTAGTCGCTTGAATAAGATTAGCCATAAATTGAGAATTTTCAGGTTTACGTAAATCAGGAACAATTACATTCCCCAAATTCCCCGAATCCTTTGTATGAAAGCCTTCACCACCTTTGAACTTAAGAACTCTATTGGAATTACCACGGCTATCTGTTTCCTCTGCCAAGTAAGCCATAGCATCAGCAAGGCGATAAATTTCCTGACGGTTTTTACCACCTAAATCGGGACGTACAAGAGTTAAAGTGTCGTTTTTATCCTCTGTTGCATGGGCAATAAAAATTACATCTTTGCCAAAACCAATAAGCTTATTTACAAATAAACTAAACATGTTATTTGCTACACCCTGAACATTTAGCTTTAACGAACCATCGCTTTTAGTGTTTTTATTGTTATTTGCAAGATGTGATTTAATTAAATCAAGTACACGACCTATGGTGTCAAATACCACTGTATTGTATGGTGCTAAATCAGCCTCAGTAATATTTGCAATATCCATCCAGCTTTCAGCTACGACAACATCACCGCGTCGATTTGCACCAGTACGATAAGCACCTTTATCTGCGTCAATAACTAAAGGTTTATTTGCAGTCATACCAAGTGTTGTTTTGTACATACCAGGATCACCATAGAAGTAAACCTTGATTGCATTTACTACTATAGGTTGAGCGGGTGTAATAATATTTAGAGCCATGGTGTTAACCCCTTAATTATATTTCGTATTGTTATAAGCAATACGTTGATTTGGAGAATAGGGAGTGCGCTTAAAGCAAGGTTGGTTGAATAATTCAGCTTTAGCTTTACGCTTTTGGAATTTGCGCTCACGTTCAAAGTTTTCTCGAATCCACGGCTTTGTTGCATGTGTTTCTTCTGAAACGAGAACCAAAACACCAGACCGATTAATCCAGTAAACATCATTGCCTTTTTGCACATAGACAGAGTGACCAAGGCGCATACGGAATTGACCATTTTCACTACTTTGGAATTCAGCGAATTTTTGTGTAGGAGTATTCATTAGACAGCCTCCACCATACGGTTACGTTCGATGTAGTTAACTATCACTTGATTGATATTTCTGTGATCGTTGTAATCAGTGAAGTCATTCCAGTCTTTACCGTTCGCATCTGTGATTTTTTCAATTGCCAAGTTTGTAATATCAACTGCAGTGAATTCAGAACCAGGTACACCGTAACTATCTTGATGAGATTCAAAATCGAAGCTAACTTTAAGTAAGAAGCTATCAATTTTGACAACTGCTTTACCTGAAGTTTCAGAAGTTAGTTTTAAAGCATCAATGTTGTAGGTAGACGGGGAGATATTTGGTATTGCTACTGGTGGCTTATATTCAGTGTCTTTCTGGTCATATGTAAGACCGATAACACCCACAATGACTAAACCACTTATTGCAGCGACTTTGAGAAAACCCATAGGCTGTACACGATGTGTAACAATGGGATTGATTGAATTTGGTTTTGTGTTCATAATTCACCTGTTGTATGGAAAAGCGCATTTGATTTCGAGGTCTGTGCGCTTTTTTGTTATTTAGTAAAGTAAGCATACTTAACATGTAAAGCTAAGTAAAGTGTAATTAACAATTATATTGTAAAGTGAGTTTAATTTTATTTTTTAATGGACAAAAGAAAACCCACACAGGGTGGGTTAGTAGTTTTTAATGCTGAAAGTAAGTTAATGTGTGTCAGAGTATTTTTCTAAAAACTCATCTATCCATCCTTGTGCCACATCAATATTAGTTATATCAATTAACTTTAAGTTGGTTTCTTCTGCTTCATTAAAGCCTTCTATGATGGCTTCAAAGATATTTGCTTCAGTAATAACCTCAAGTGCAATTTCAGCAGGATCATAGCTTTGCTTAGCTTTTTTGAGTGAAGCTATTTGTTTATCAATTCCTGCACCAATCTTTGCTAAGGCCAATTTGAAATCCTGGCGATTTATTGTTAGCGCTGTTTTAGACTTGTTTAGTGTTGCGATCATAATATTCTCTTTTCTTAAAAAATTTTAATTACTTATCTCACAATAACTGGCGACTTATAATCATTTCACTTTTAGTTAATTTTACACACGACCAATCAGATTTCACCATCATACGTATGGGAAACATACTTCCCAATAACACTAATATGCTCTAGTTGATCTGGTTCAACGATCTCACGCTGATATTGCGGGTTATCGCTATCAATAATTAGTGCACCATCAAATCGACGAGAAAGTCTTTTAATCTTTAATTCATTTCCATATCGAATTGCATAAACTTTTCCAGATTGAATTTGCTCCAGTGTATTGATAGATTTATCGAGCATCACAACACTACCACTGGGTATTCTTGGTTCCATGCTGTCACCATCTGTATCGACAGTTATTAAGTTTTTAGGGGATACTTTTTTCTTGTGTACCCAACTCAATAAATGGGCAGACCCCATATCCCTTTGACTTGGCTCATAAGCAGCCAAATGACCATTACCTGCTGAAAATTTCACTTCAACATGGGGAATAATTACATAAACATTTGGATCTAAATCATCGGGGGACTCCCAAGCAACAACAGGTACACCTTCATTCTGCTGTGTATTTTCGGAACTAGAACTTTCAACATCCTCTAACATTTTTGAGCTCAATCCATTTAACCATCTATGGTTTACACCCAAAAATTTAGCCGCTTTCTCAGCATTATCTTGTCCAAGTGTTTGGACATTCTTGTCAATCCATTCAGAAACAGCTGGTCTGCTCACACCACAATAATCCGCTAAATGGGCCTTAACGAATCTTTTACCTTTAGATTCTTCATAGTGCTTTATAGCTAAAGCAAATCTTTCCTGAAGGGTGCTCATAGTAACTCTACCTTACAAAGTAAAGCTAGCTTAACTTTTCTATAATTAAGTGTGCTTGATAATTTAAATAAAGTATGGTTAACTTTGCTTAACATTTTATTTGTTTGGATTATGATATGGAAGTAATCATCAAAACCGCAGATGCCATTGCTGCATATGCAGACGCTGCAAATCTTGCTCGATGTCTTGGTGTATCTAGAGCTGCAATCAGCCAATGGGGTGAATACGTTCCTGAAATTTCTGCTCGAGGTCTTTTGATTCTTAAACCAGATATTCCTCATGTTGTAAACAAGCCTATTTCTTAGAATTGGATCGTTGAAGTATCAATTTTTAACTATCAAAAATAAACGTGAATAAATACAAAGGATTCACATATGGAAATTAATTTAAGCCGAGAAGCCCAAAACGCAATTTGGCAAATGATAAGTAATACGCCGGGTTTTACGCCTAAAGATATTGCTCAGGTGCTAGGGGATTCACATAACACTATTTGCAATTATGCAAATATCAATATGCCGAACCATTTACCCAGTATCAAAAAGTTGGAAGCAATTCTTTATTACACGCAAAACCCAGCCTTATTAAAAATTTGGGCCCATGAGCTTGGCTTTGCATTGGTCCCAGTGACTTGTGACCGCAGCAAGCATCATGAGTTGTCGATCTTTGAGGCAATGATGCAGCACAACATTAAGTCAGGAAAGACTAATAAAGCTGTCTATGAAGCATATGAGGATGGTGTTGTAACACCTCAAGAATATGAAGAGATCCATCAATTGACATTGCATCTAATTGAATTGGCGACTGCAGTAGATCAAGCAGCTTTAAAACAAATGAAAAAATACACATCAGGTTCTGAAATAGAAAAAGCCTGATGGTTGAGATCAGGCTTCATATATTCATAACGAGATGGAAATGAATATGCATAAAATTCTAACAGACATTGAGCTACAGCGAAAGATTTATTTATTTCAAAAGGCAGTGGAAGAACACGCTGAAAAGCGCTCACTTCCGACTGCTCAGTCTGTGGCAGTTGCAAAGGCTGAACTATGGGCATTTATACAAGGAGCAAACGCATGAGTGTTGATGCGCTAAATTGGGCGTGGACTGCACCAGTTGAAAGTTCAGCACAGCGCCTTGTCTTGCTTTCATTGGCTGATCGTGCAGGTGAGCACCATACTTGCTATCCAAGCAATAGCAGATTGGCAAAAGACACAGTTTTGAATATCAAGACTGTTCAAAAAGTCGTAAATCAACTTATCGATTTAGGATTGGTTGCTGATACTGGTAAAAAAATGGGAACCACAAATAAGGTTCGAGTTTTAAAATTAGTTGGTGTGCAATCAAGAGAACAATACCAAAATCGGGATAGTTATAACGAACCCAAAAAAGGGTTAATTGATAAAGATAACGAACCCAAAAACGGTGCTATTAAACACACCCAAAAAGGGGTTAATTCAGCAGAACAAACGATCCCAATTTTGGAGGGTAACGAACCCAAAAACGGTATCGTGAACGATCCCAATTTTGGGGTACAGAACCTACCAATTAACCTATCAATGAATCTCTCTTGTCAACACGAGTGGATTCCAAATCAAAATCAATTGATCGGAGTTCTTCAGCAAAAAGGTCATGGTCAAAATTTAAAATTCATTTTTGGATTACCAAGTTTTGAATTTGAGCTTGGAGCATTCAACACTCATTTCGATGGTCAAGTTTTGTCTGATGCAAAAAAACTCTACAAGTTTGCAAATTGGATTTCTGACAAGTTTGAACGTCATGTGAAATTACATCCTGAGTACATCGAAGTTTCTCAACCTGAACAACCACAGCAAGCACCAAGCACAGAATTCAAAGGCGTACGCAAATCATTCAAGGGGATGGACCAATGATTGAATTATTTTCTATCCCTGTTGAACAAGCGATTCTGTCTACCGTGATCGGTACCGAGCAAGGCATGGACGAATACATCGAGCAAATTGATTCAAGTGATTTCTACGCAGCTCAACACCAAATTATTTGGTCTCATGTGAAATCGCAGTTTGTGAAAGGCGAAGCGTATGACCAGGTGATGCTTTGGGAGTTGATTCGTGCTAATGCGGTTGAAGTCAAAGCGGTTGATGAGAAATTCATACTCAATCTGATGGGGTGTTACTGCCCTCATTCGCTTTTACCAACGCACCTTAAAAAACTTAAAGATTTTGCGACACGCAGAAAAATTCAGGATGTAAGCAAGCAAATCGGCACTGTTGCTTTGGATATGGTTTCGTACACATCGGAAACCGCCTTAAATCGTGCACAGGCTCTCGTCAGTGGCTTAGAAACAGGTTCGGTGGACAATTGCCTCAAACATGCTCATGAGTTCTCTAAGGACGCAATTAAGGAGTTTTTAGAGCGACATACAGCTTTGCATAACAACACGGCATTTGATGGCGGTATTCGTACTGGCTTCTGTGAGTTGGATAACAAGCTGGGTGAAGTTGGTAAAGGTGATTTAGTCATTATCGGTGCACGCCCAAGCATGGGTAAAACCACACTCGCTCAGAACTTTGCAGCAGACATGATGGTCAATCAAGGTTTACCAGTGTTGTTTGTTTCAATCGAGATGTCAGGCAAGCAGATTGCACAGCGAATGATTAGTGGAATTGGTCAGATTGAATTGCGGAAAGTTTTAAGTGGTAAGGCTCAAATTGAGGACTGTGGAAAGATTAATACTGCTGCAATGATCTTAGAAAAAGCACCTTTGATGATTGATGACAATGCTCGTTCAACGACTTCAACGATCCGTAGATCAGCACGAAAAGTACAAGCCGAATATGGGAAAGTTGGTGCGATATTTGTTGATTATATCCAGCGTGTAACTCCACTTACTAAAAACAATTATGGTCGCTCTGACAAAGATATTGGTGAGATTTCAGGGGAATTGAAAAAGATTGCTCGTGATTTTGAATGTCCAGTATTTGCTTTAGCTCAATTGAATCGAAATCTTGAAAACAGGCCAAACAAACGCCCTGTAAACGCTGATTTAAAAGAGTCAGGCGATTTAGAGCAGGACGCAGACATCATCATGTTTATCTACCGTGATGAGGTTTACAACAAGGAATCTAAAGAGGCTGGAACGGCTGAGATCATTATTGGTAAAGCACGTAACGGGTCAACTGGAACAGTGAAATTAGCAACCGACTTAGCTCGCTCAACATTTGCAGATTTAAGTCCTGAATATTACGCAATGATGCAAGGGGAGTTGGTATGAGAACAGAAACCAACAGCGAGTCACTTTACATCAAAGATCGTTCAGCTTGGGATTTGTCAGAATTCTTAAGCAGTGGTGGTCAGATCGAACATGTACCTTATGGCGTTTCAAGTGAGGTTAAGCAAGAGTTCAATAAATCAAATACTCAATCGCACATGAAACAAATAATGGGTGCAGCGATTGCAGAGGCTAAGGCTAAGAAAGAATTAAAACCTAAGAGAACTAAAACTGAGGCTGAGATTGAAGCAAAAAGACAGAGTGATAAAGAGCGTAAACGTATCAAAGACGCTCAATCACAGGCTGTAAAAAGAAAGGCTAAAGCTGATTTAAGCGCAGAGCAAATATCAATATTCAAAGAGTTTCATTCCAAGGCATCACATGGCGATATTGCGTTGCTTGCAAGGTTGACAGGTGTTTCAGCAACAACATTGAAGTCAACCATGTATGGCGAAACTGTGATGAAGAAAGATCGATGGGAAGGAGTTAAAAAGCATTTGCTGAGTTTTGACTATTCAATCAACGAAAGTGCAATCAAAGGAAGATTGAAGAAAGAAATCAATGAATTGGATCAGAAAGCATATCGAAAAGCTTATAGGGCTGAATGGCAAAAGGTACAGAGAGCCAAGCTTAAACAGATAACAGAAAAGTATTGTGGAGTGGTGGCACTATGACAACTATAAACAACCTGACAAAACATGACAGCCGAGAGTTTAAGGTGGGGGATTTGGTGGTTTATCGCAAACAGTGCAGTTTGATTTGGGATGGTGTTTATAGAGTGGATGCCGTACTAGCCGATGGGCGCGTAATTGAGCGCGATTTACCAACAACAAAAGAATGGTTGAGTCACGCCACATCAGAAGAAATCAAAGCAGGTCACCGCATTGATGACATCACAGACCACGTCACAGACATCCGTAATCACGTTAGTCCGAGTACAAGAGTGGTGGATTTATGAGTCTAAGTATCAAAGAAATTAGAGCTAACAAGCCAAATGGTACAACCCATTTCAGAACACCTCATTCTCGTAATTGTACAAATTACTATCGAGTTGAACCGCTTGCTAAAGCTGTTTTGTATTGGAGTAACAAAGATGTTGGTTTTTGGATTAGAACAGATTTAACGATTGAAAAATTGGCTGATCTTGGAGCTATGCCGATTGATTATGAGCCAATTGATTGGGTTGGAGTTTTGGAGGCAGAACGTCATGGATAAGTTTGAGGAAGCTATTTGTGGACATAATCCACTCTACAAAGAGGGTTTGCAGGACAAATATTATCAGGGTGCAAAATGGGCATGGCAATCCCGACAGACTGAGGTTGATCAACTGCGAGAAGAATTAGCAAAATTAAAAGATCGACTTGAATTAGCACATCACTTAGCAACTCAAAGTACATGGAGTTCTTTGAAACAGTTGAGAAAGGTTGTTAAGGCTTTGCGAGGTGAGCATGAAGCTTAATACATTGCAACGTGAAGAATTAAAGCAATTGTTTGATGGTCATTGTGCTTACTGTGGTGAATTGCTTGGTGAGAAATGGCATGCAGATCATTTGAATGCAGTTGTACGCGATCTTCAAACAGGAAAGCCATCTAAGCCTGAAAATGATGTTATTGAAAATCTTGTACCAGCTTGCACAGCATGTAATCACAACAAGCGCTCAATGTCGTTAGAAGCGTGGCGTGATTTGCTTGCTCATTATCGAGATATCCAAATCATCAGAGATTGTCCGCAAGTGCGTCATTTGATGCGCTTTGGCTTAATTGAGTTTGTGCAAAAGCCTATTGTTTTTCATTTTGAGATTGTGGGGGCTAACAATGCAAATCCCTAAACCCCTCATCATCGGCATTGATCCAGACTTAGATAAATCGGGGGTGGCTGTCTTAGGACAGTCATTCGAGCTGAAAAACTTAACCTTTGCTGAAACTGTTGAGCTATTCCGCATTCACCAGGATCAGATCAAGAAAGTGGTGATCGAGGCAGGGTGGATGAATAGAAAATCAAATCTACATAGTCGTATTGGTCAATCTAAGCGCGCAGGTGAGCGAATTGCTAAGAATGTAGGTGAGAACCATGCAACAGGCAAATTACTTGTAGAAATGGCGAAATATTTCGGTTTAGCAGTGGTTGAAGTAAGACCTACCAAAACCAAAAAGAATTCAGAAGAATTTAATCGCATTACTGGCTGGCAAGGTCGAACGAATCAAGAGCAGCGTGATGCAGGTATGTTGATTTGGGGGATGGGTTAATGCAATGGATCTTAGCTTTCTTCCTGTTCATTTTCATGATGGGCGTAAAAATTCATGATGGTACAGTACTGGATTTGGTTTTCTTTATCGTTGTGGTGGGTATGTTTTTAACAGCAATAGTGGCAGTACGAGTTTTAGGGTAAGGGGCAATTATGAACGCAGTAGCAGAGAAGTTATCGAATTTGGAATGGATGGGACAGCAAATGAGAGCGAAAACAGCAAACTATGAGATCTCTACTGCGTCAACTGGTGGTGATGCGCCTAATTGGGAGGATCGTTGCGGTGCTATAGCTTCAATTGAGGATAAGGCAACAAAGGCATATTGTGAGCTTTTGGTGTGGGGTGATTATCGTGACAACACTATGGCTTATCACACTTTGCATCATCATTTGGCAGCAATTTTATATGAAGCTTTGGCAAAGGATGTACAGCGAATTAGATTCGACCTGAAATCATTCGCATTCAAAGTAGCAAAGATGACTCTATTCTTTAATTTGCGTGAAATTAACGGATTTACGATTGAAGAAAAATTAAAGTTTTTTGGTTTAAAAGAAGTGAAGCCTGAAACATATCGTAAGAATTATGCTTATTTGGAATTTATGGTTGAAAGCATACTGAATGATATGAAAGATGAGATTGATTTTTATGCGGATATTTATCGAAAAGATATGCGAAAAGCTTAATTGACAAAATAACGGCATATAAGGTAGTATTTTTATATTCTGGTCGTATTACGGTTTGTACGAGACCAAGACAGTTAAATTTCATATACCCATCTATTCCAATACGTGGGTATTTTTTTGTCTAAAATTTTATAAAGGTGCTTGTGACGTGCATAAGTAATCTATTGAGGATTGACTCATGAAAGATCGTTAGCTTTAAAAGCAACTTGGATTTGTGACGTTTGCCAAAATAATGGTGAACTATAAGCGCAAACGGTGGGATGCAGAAACCAGCCGTATAAATCGGTTTGAATCCAATGTGATTTCGTCACACATTGAGTTAGCCTCAGAGCCTTGAATTGTGGTGACACCCGACCAATGGAATTGAAAGACACAGAACAAATCAATAGCTAACTTTGAGATGTTTGTCGTGTTGAGTAGCGGTAGATTAGTTGCCGAGCTGATCAATATCGTAATCTAAGGCAAGGATGTGGCAGATCACCACGTCCTTTTTAATTCCAAGGAGAACAACATGCTCCGAATCAAACAAATCTTCTGCCGTCACGTTTGGGAATATTCAGATTTCTTCACGGTGAGAGAGTGTCGGAAGTGTGGGAAGGTTAGGCCTATTTAGATTTTAAAGAGAAGTGATTTATGCTGTATAGCGGATCAGGCAATTCTAATCGGTCACTTCATCTTTAAAATTGAGCTATTCGGGAATTCTGAATAGCTGATAAGCGCAAAACGTGTAGCAGGGTAAATGTATGTTTAAGGGGGATGACATCAAATGTCACCCTAACAAAACCAACGCCACCTCAACGGTGGTTTTTTTAATGCCTAGAGGAAAGTGGGATGAAGGTAATTAGCCGAGGCACACCACCTGAATTGCAAACTTATACAACATCATGTGGTAAATGCCATTCAGTGCTTGAATTTCAAAAGAATGAAGCGCAAGTAAAATCAGATCGAAACGAAACGGTGTATGTGCTGAATTGCCCTGTATGTCGCAATGATATTTGGATTGCCCAACAAGCATTAAGACCTGTAATTCAAAGTACTGATTTTCGAGATCAACCATACAATCCAAAGTAACCAACAAGGAAATGAAGATGTCAAACGAAAAACAGATTGAACAAGAAATTCAAGACAAAGGTTTGAATGCGCCACGATTAACGCCTGATCTTATTGATAGTGTGATTGTTGATAAATATTTCTTTACAGCTGCAAATGCACAATGGGGTGCTGATCCAAATACGACAGCCTTGATTGGGATGCACAAGCAACTAGAAACATTAACTTTCTGTGTATTGATTTTACAGAATGGTTTCACAGTTACTGGCGAGTCTGCTTGTGCAAGTCCTGAAAACTTTGATCCTGAAATTGGCAAAAAGATTGCGTATGAAAATGCACGTAACAAGATTTGGCAACTGGAAGGTTATTTACTTAAACAAAAGTTGTATCAGGCTGAATTAAATAAATAATTCACAGCCTTTCGCTACGTTTCCTTTGCCCCGAAAGGGGTTTTATTTTGTCTTGGAGAAAGTGAAATGCGTTCATTAAAAATTGCTTCATTGATTGGTTGGGTTGCCAGTGGTTTTGGTATGAGCATTTCTAACCCTGGTGCATCAAATCAACATACTTCACCAATCTTTCATTTACCAAGCCAAGAAACCAAATCAAGACCCAATAAGATCAGCCAAGCCAAAAGACGTAAGTACAAACGTCAAGGTCGGTTGTGATGGAAGTCTTATTTGTAATCTTGATTTGTGTGATTTTGGTTTTTTCCTACTTGTGGTACCAAGACTATAAAAATTGGAAATATCAAAAAAACAAACCAAGAGCTTTAAATCCTTGGTCGGATTGGTGACATATGGACAAAACCGAAGCACTAAGCAATCTCAAGCGATACGAATCAGAGATCAGTAAATATCAAAGCTTATCTCGTGGACTGATGACTCGTGATGAAATGATTGTCATTGATCGAAAGATAAGTCAGTTAAAAGAATGGTCTAAAACAATTAGAAGTATGTTGAGTGATTGATCTTACTTGGATAAGTTGATAATTTGTTGTTTCTAAATTAATTATAGAGATAATAATGAAATCAAAACAATATATCTTATTAAATATTTGTGGAGATAAATTTGGATTCTCAGATATAAGTAATAGCGGGAATCTAGAACTTTATCTATCTGGTCAAGAATATGATAAGTCGTCTTTTGAATTTGAATCTGCAAGTATTATTCTTATATTTGAAGCCAACTTAGAAGATGACATAAAAGAGATGATCCATAAATCCTTTCGTAAGCAGTTAGTTGGTTAATAACTAAACCTCCTTCGGGAGGTTTTTTATTGGGTGCAATTTATGGAAATTAACCAATATACCAGCTTTACTAAAAAACCGCCCATTAAAACTAAACCAAGAACAAAACCATTACCCAAAGCAACACAAAAATATTTAGAAGCTGAAGAAACCTTATTTCAAGAATTAGAAGAATGCTTAATAGGGTATCGCCGTAAATTCCAATTTGAATCAACAAGAAATTGGCGATTTGATTTTTATATTGTGAAGCTAAATCTTCTTATTGAAATTGTAGGAAGTCCTTGGTCTGTTGGACGCGGTGGCAAGAAAGCAGCAAATGCATTTAGTAAATATGATTTAGCTGAAGAGATGGGTTATAAAATTGAGCGCTTTCATCCTGATCAAATCCTATCTGGTTACGTTATAAAATTTGTCAGTAATAAATTTGATTAATATTTTATATCCTTTGTTAAATTTTATTACATGATTTAATTTGCTATTTCAAGTGCGTTTAATTCCTAGTAGTATAGTTGGTGTAGGTAATTCCCCAATTGCCTATGTAATTTGATACCCATATTTTCTCCAAAATGTGGGTTTTTTTATGGGTGAATGATGGAACAGATCAGACCATTTCCACCAACAGATCTAATTGACCAAGCAGAGGAAGAGGAAGCGATTCGCTTGGCACCTGCAGCAGATCTAAAAGAATGGGTGGTAACCAACTTTCTCACGCTTGGCGGTGTACTTCATAATCCCGACCATGACCACATAGCAGAGCTATTACACGACGATGAAACATTCTTAGCATTTGCATGGGCTTCATCTGCCGCCGTTGCTAAAAAGAGAATGGTATTAGGGCTGTGTGAAAAGGTCATGTTTAATCAAGGTGGTTGGCGTAAAGCTCGGCAAGAGCAGCAAATGTGCGACTGGTTTGGATTTGTACCTATATATCTCATTACTGTAGATGCAAGCTTTTGCGAAAGTGCAAATGATCGTGAATTTTGCGCTTTGATTGAGCATGAGCTATATCACATTGGTGTAGAACGTGATGAAGATGGAGAAATCCTCTATAGCGATCATACAGGCTTACCTAAACATTATTTAGCTGGCCATGATGTAGAGGAATTTATCGGGGTGGTCAAACGCTGGGGAGCAAGCGATAACGTCAAGCGATTGGTTGAGGTCGCACAAAACCCGCCGTTTGTATCAGATTTAAATATTTCCAAGTGCTGCGGAACATGTCTAATTAATTGAGCCTTGAGGCTCTTTTTTTTACCTGCTTTGTTGGACGTAGCAGGACAAAGGTGAGTTTATGGCGGCACTTAAAGAGCCTGTGAAAATCTTTATAGTTCAGTCTCTTGCTTGCTTTGAAACCCCTCAACAAGTAGCTGATGCTGTCAAACAAGAATACGGCATAGAAATTGATCGTAGGCAGTGTGAGGGGTATGACCCCACTAAATACTCAGGTCGCAATCTCAGTAAAAAATTAAAGGACCTATTTGAGCGTACACGCAAGGACTTCCGAGAAAATATTGAAGATATAGCGATCGCAAACAAAGCATTTCGCCTTAACGAACTTCAAAAAATGTACAACGAATCAGGTAAAAACAAGCGATTAAAACAAAATCTGCTTAAACAAGCCTTTCAAGAAACAGATGGGCGTGTAACTCGACAAGAGGTTACAGGGGCAAATGGTGGGGCAATTAAAACTGAGACTGAACAGAAAACTCAACCAATCTTAAGCCCTGAAGAACTTGCAGAAATGTCCCCGCAAGAACTTTCACGTTTAGCAATTACAGGTAAGTTATGACTTATGCACTGGATGAAATTGCACACTTAATCAAGGCTTGGACAATCAATACACGTTTGCCTGATGTGATAGGGGAAATGAGCCGCCGATATTATTATAAAGCGGTGACAGAGCAAAACGAATTAAGCATACAGGCTGAACTTTATAAATGCCGAACTGATCCAGTGCATTGGTTTAATCATTGGATCTGGACTTATGATCCTCGTGGAATGTCATACGGGTTACCCGCAAATCTTCCTTTTGTATTACGACCAAAACAGGTTGAACTTGTAGATTGGTTGCTTGAACGTGAAAACACTCAAACACATGGTTTGATTGAAAAATCACGTGATGAGGGAATGTCTTATGTCGTTCTAGGATTTTTCTTGCATCGTTGGCTGTTTGTTGAAGGTTTTGCTGGCGGTGTTGGTAGCCGTAAAGAGGAATTGGTCGATAAAAAGGGTGACCCTAAAACGCTGTTTCATAAAATCCGAGATATGTTCAGTAAAATGCCTGATTGGATGAAGCCTAAGGGCTTTGTTGAAAAAGTACATGACAATTACATGCGTATCATCAATCCTGATAATGGTGCAACCATCACAGGTGAGGCGGGTGACAACATTGGCCGTGGTGGACGTACCACAATGTACTTTCTTGATGAATGGGCATTTGTAGAGCGTCAAGAAGCGGTAGACGCAGCAATATCGCAAAATACAAACGTTCATATCAAAGGATCAACGCCTAATGGTATTGGTGATCGTTTTTATCGAGATCGATTTAGCGGACGTTATTCAATATTTACTATGCCTTGGCGCGCGAATCCAGATAAAAATTGGCAGGTTGAATTGCGTGGTAAGTTGATTTTTCCATGGTATGAAAAGCAATTAGCCATACTTGATGATGTTGTCCTTGCTCAAGAGGTAGATATTAACTATGCCGCTTCAGTTGAAGGTGTATTGATACCAAGTGCATGGGTACAAGCAGCTATTGATGCTCATATAAAACTGGATATTAGACCATCAGGAGATCGTATTGGTGGACTTGATGTAGCTGATGAGGGCAAAGATAAGAACTCGTTTGCCGATAGACATGGTGTAGTGCTGCAATATCTAGAAACATGGTCTGGTGTTGGGGATGATATTTTTGGAACTACACAAAAGACAATAGATATTAGCATCGAGCGAAATTTAAACCAGTTTCTTTATGATGCTGATGGGCTTGGTGCGGGTGTGCGTGGTGATGCGAGAGTTATTAATGAACAGAACGAATCTAAAGGAATCAAAGTAATACAAGCGGATCCGTTTAGAGGTTCAGGTGCTGTGTTTGAGCCAGATGAAGAGATGGTTGAGGCTCGAAAGAATGTAGATTTCTTTGCAAATTTAAAAGCACAAGCTTGGTGGTCATTACGATTGCGATTCCAAAATACATATAGAGCGCTCAATGGAATGAAATATGATCCTGATTCGATAATTTCTTTATCTAGTGAGGATTTACCAAAGGCTGAGTTAGAGGCATTAGTTACTGAGTTATCACAACCCACATACACCAAAAATGGTGCTGGAAAAATTCTAGTAAATAAGCAACCCGATGGCGCTTCATCACCTAACCGAGCAGATAGTGTAATGATCTGCTTTAGTGGAGTTCAGGGACGAAAAGGTAAAAAACCTGCAGGTGCTGGAAGTCGAATTTTTTAATAAATAGGTAGCAAATATGACAAAGTCAAAAAAGGACAAAGCGTCAAAAAAGGCTTTGTCTTATGGGAATTTGTATTCTCAGGAAGCAGTAACTAAGTTTTTAGTAAACTTTGGAAGACAACCCGATACAGATGAAGTTTTAAGAAAAGCAGGTATTCAACGCCATAAGCTTAAAATTATGCTTGATGATGATGAGATCGCTCAAACAATTGAAACACGCTTAGATGCCTTGCTTGCTGCACCCTTTCGAGTTGAGCCAAACGATACAACAGAAGCTGAATTGCTCAATGAAATTATTAAAGAGTGGTACTTTGAAATAGTGTCATGTGGCTTAAATGCTTTGTTTTTTGGTTATTCAGTTTTGGAAGCAGTGTATGAAGTAAAACCTGAAGGTCACATAGGTATTCAGTGGATCGGCGAAAAACCAATGCAGTGGTTTGAACCAAAGAGTGATGGGCGTTTGATATATCGACAAGAAGGCTTAATAAGTGAGAAAGAAGTTGATCAAACTTTTAAATTCTTTCTCACTCGTCGTAAAGCATCTTATGAATATCCTTATGGTAAAGCATTGCTGGCCACCTTGTATTGGTTATTCTTCTTTAAGCAAAATGGCTTTAAGTTTTGGGCAAAATTCCTAGAGCGGTTCGGAACTCCAATTTTACTTGGTAAGGTAAAAAGCAAAGATACAACAACAAATGATATGAATAATGCTTTATTGAACGCGCATGCTCAAAGCGTCCTTTCAATTGATAGTCAAGATGATGTTCAGGTACTAGGAACTTCTGGAACAAGTGGATCTGCAGGAGCTGCATTTGAATCATTCAACAATCAGTTGATTCGTCAAATTCAAAAAGTTGTATTGGGGCAAACCCTGACTAGTGGGAATGATGGTGGTGGGAGTCGCGCATTAGGTCAAGTGCATGAAAATGTTCGGTTAGATAAATTAAAATCTGATATGCGTTTGATTACACCTACTTTGCAAGCGATAGTGAATGCTCTTTGTAAGCTGAATAATTGGGGTACGTATGAAGTAACTTTAGGTGAGAAACCTAAACCACTAAACAAGGATCAAGCAGAGCGTGATGCGCATTTAAAAAACGCGGGGGCTAATCTCACACCTCAATACTTCCAGCGCGAATACGGCTTACAGGATGGAGATATAGGTGAATCTGTGCAGGCATCAGTAAAACAATTCCATGCACTCCCTAAAACTTCATTCAATTTTAAAGCTCATAGTCAAAACTTAAAGCCTGAACAGGTTGAACTTGAGGAGGTTGCCAAAAATCAGCCTAAGGTTCTTTTATCAGAATCAGAACTTGAAGTGATCGTATCTGAATCAGCGGACACAAACGAATTGGTATCTAAGTTGTATTCAGCAACTAAAGGTGCATCGGTAGATGATTTTGAACTCACAATGTCGAGGGCGTTGTTTATCTCTGATGTGATGGGATATGTACATGCCATGCAAGGAAAATAGACATGACTGATTATGTAGAAGCCTTGAAATATGCGCGTAGTCGCAATGTCGTTTTACCTGAAGAGTTTTACTTGCTTGATCTTAAAACAAGGCATTACTCCGCTACAGTAAGTCGATTGGCCTCTATCGATCAAATCAAGACTGTTTTGGAGCTGGTAAATAAATCAACTGAAGATGGTTCAACATTTGATGAGTTTAAGAAACGTATAGCTGATGAGGGCATTGAACTCTCAGATCATCACCTAGCAAATATCTATCGCACTAACATGCAGATGGCTTATGCACATGGTAGATGGACACAGCAACAGGCTAACAAGGAATCACGACCATATTTAATGTATGTTGCGATTAATGATAGCCGGGTAAGACCAACTCACCTTAAGTTAAACAACATCATTAGGCACATTGATGATCCATTTTGGACTCTGTATTACCCGCCGTGGGATTTTATGTGTCGTTGTCATGTGATTGCTTTAACTAAGAAGCAAGCCGAGAAATACGGTATTACTTCAGATGAAGATCTACCAGAGGTTGCACGTAATTTAGGTTGGAGTTTTAACCCTGCGACTTGGGGCTCGAATTTAAATGAAGTGCTTGATCAAAAAATAGCAGACAATCTTTTAGATCTTCCATACTCATCTGAAATTCTTGATATTAAGAATACTGCTTTGCTTGAGCAAGATGTTGAAAATGCAATTGTTGATGCTTTTAAACCACTTGAAAAATCAAACCGAAAAATCTTAGATGATTTTTTAGATACTGTGATTGATAGTGGCAAAGATATAGCACCATCAGCACCGCGCTTTGTTGTAGAGCTTGCAGCTGAAGATGAGAAGCTGACCGAACTTTTGAAAGATGCCGTAACCAATAAAGGTATTGATAGAAAATCTAAGTCTATTTGGGATTGGATGAATGATTCATTCCAATCAATGCTTGGATTTGCAAAAAACCTTAAAAATAAGCTCACTGGAAACAATATCAAAGGTTTGGATTTATTCAACTTGGAAAAGGGAAATGTAATCGGTATTCAAACACCTACTTTGTTTAAAACAGCTGAAAATGCAGGTAAAACAATCACTATCTTAGATATGAAAGGCCATGCAATTGATCTTTCGAAAATTCAAGGCTTGGATGGTGCTCTATTGGCATCTGATTTAAACCTACAAGTGGTTGATGTGACCAGTGAATCAATCATACTCAAGCGCACTGAAGAGAAAGCTACTCGGTTATTTATAGCCCGAAATACAATTTACAGTGTTTAAATAATTGAAAATTCAAGACCACCTTAATAGGTGGTTTTTTAATGGAGCATCAAAATGCCAGAAGCTGAAAAGCCTAATCAGTATTGTTTCCAGCTCGGGCAACTGAGTGTTGATAGTGCTGAGGATGGCAAAAAGAAAAGAACATTTTCGGGAATCGCTTATAGCGGTGAAGTCATTACTGACCATTGGTTTTGGGATCGAATTATCTTTGATCTCGATTCAATGAAGTTAAAAGGTCGAATTCCCGCATTACTGGAACACCGATCAAGTCAAAGGGCGGGTGCAATCAATACACATTCCATTAATCATCAAACAGGCTTAACGGTTACAGGTGATTTGATGAGTAATGAGTTTGGTACTCAGGTTGCTCAAGACTCAGACGATGGTTTTCCATGGCAAATGTCTGTTCGTATCGAGCCTTCTGCAATAGAAGAAATTCAAGCGGGTGCATCGGTCACTGTGAATGGAAAGATTCATCAAGGGCCAATTACTGTTTTTCGTGGCGGTCGCATTCGTGAAGTATCGTTTTGTGCATTAGGTGCCGATGATAATACCAACGCCGTGGCAGCAAACCACAACCCAAAGTCTAAAACTTTCAACAAAGAGGACACTAACGTGACTGAACTCGAACAGGCGAAAGCCGCTCAAAAGAAAGCTGAAGAAGAACGTGACGCAGCACAAACCGAACTTAAAAAGTTTAAAGCTGAAAAACGTACTGAAGACATTGCAGCACTTCAAACTGAATTAAACACTCAATTCAGTGCTGATGACACTAAGTCTTATACAGATATGGATGATGTTGCTTTTAGTTTTATGGCTAAACAACTTCGTCAGTTCTCATCAAAACAACCACCAGCTGGACAACAGCAACCTATTCCTGCAGTTAATCCAGCGCTGCAACACTTATTCAATCACCAAGCGACTGGTGGTCAAGGTGGTACACCTAATCAAGATCAACCTCACAAGTTTACTTCTGGTGCGCAAGCATTCGCTGGCCAGAATAAAGGGGCTTAATAAATGAGCAATAAAACCTACTTAGGAAACGTGAGCCGTGAATCACGCCCATTTAATCTAGATGTTGAAAAACTTCGTCGTGCAAATGCCAAGGTGACTACTGCAACGGCTTACAAAGCTGGGGATCTGTTGATTTTATCTGATTCCAATGTGGTCACACATGCAACAGATGAAAAAACTTGGAATGTTGTATGTGGCCAAGATGTAACTACTCAACAAGCAACCCAAATGGCAGCTGATGGAATTGAAATTCCAATTTATTTTGGTGGTGTATTCAGTATCGAAGCTGTGCGAATTGCTGGGGAATATTTAGAGCCATCTAAATATGATGCAGCACGAGCAAAAGCAACTCTAAACAAAATCGAATTTTCAAAAGTATAAGGATTTTAAACAATGCCTCAGTCTTTTACAGTCAATGGCGCACCACTTGAATTACTTGATGTGGGTGAGCTTGCAATTATTCACACAAACTATAAGCCAATGGATACTTGGCTGTTAGATAAGCTGTTCCCAAATCGCCCATCATTTGACCGTGATGAGGTTCCACTTGCAGAAATCAATACAGTGCATGATCTTGCACCCTTAGTATCCCCACATCAACCTGGTAAGCCTTTTGATACTAAACGTGCAGCAAAGGTCGAATTTGTTCAACCTGCGTATTACAAGCCTAAAAACATGGTGACGCCTGCAACCTCATTTGATGAAGCCTTAATGGAACGTTTACGTACTGCGGGTATCATCTCTACAGGAAGTCAGCAATTATCTGATCAGGAAAAAATGGTCATTGCTCAAATTGCAGTTATGAAGCGAAATCATGATGCGATTGATAACTCTGTTTTATTGATGGCAACGGAGTTATTGCTCAAAGGAAAGTATTTACTTCAATCTGATGACTATGAATATAACATGGTTGATTATGAACGTGATGCGTCCCTGAACTTTACACCATTAACTCCATGGAATCAGGCTGGTGCTAAACCAGTAACCGATATCGAAGCTATTGAAAAGCTTCTGCTTGATGCAAATGGTGGTGCTTCTAAACTCTACCTTATGTCAGGAAAGGTTTGGGCGGCTTTATCAAATAATGAAGAATTCAAAGAACGTTTTGTGAAACCTTATGCTGGGATTGCCGTACCTTATAAGCCAAGTTTGAATGTTCAAGAAGGTGCCTCATTTAAAGGCTATTTGGATGAAAAAGAATTGTGGGTTTATGATGCCACTTACCGTTTAAAAAATGGTTTAAAGCGCTTCATCCCTGATGATTATTTTGGTGCTATCTCAGATACTCAAGGCTCAATTGCACAATGTAAAATTAAAAACATGTTAGCAAATGGCGCAGTGGCTAAATACTTTGATCGTCAGTGGTATAACGAAGATCCAAGCGGAATTTTCTTGATGACTGAATCAGCGCCACTTGCAGTGCCATCTAACAAAAATGGCGTGTGTGGCGGTACTGGCTTTATTTCTCAAGGAGGCTCAAATGCCTAAATACATTGCAAAACAATCCATTGGTCACTTTCGACCAGGTGATGAAATCAAAGGGCTTGAAGCTAAACAACTTCAGGCCCTTTTAGCATCTGGGGCTATTGAAGAAGAGCAAGCCATTGAACAGCCTAAAGAGAGTAACTTTGCATCCCAAATGGCTGCGCTTGCTGCAGAAAATGCAGAGTTGAAAGCAAATGAACTTTCGCTTACAGAAGCTAAAAATAAAGCAGAAGCTGAAGTAGCTGAGTTAAAAGCTAAAGTTGCCGAGATTGAAAAATCTCAAACTGCAGATAACAAACCTGCTGCGAAGCCAAAGGAATCAGCTAAATAGGTGATATATGTCTGAGTATGCAAGTCGTGAAGATCTCGTCTTGCGCTTTGGTGAGTTAGAGATCAATCGATTAGAAAAAGCTTTAACAACTAATGAGTCTGTTAAATCAGCAATTCAAGATGCTTCAAATATTGCCGATGGATATATCGGTTTGAAGTACCCAATCCCATTACCTGAAGTTCCTGAAAATCTCAAAATTTATATCTGTGATATTGCCCGTTACTTGCTTTGGAAGACTAAGGCAAGTGAGGAGGTACGCCAACGCTATGAAGATGCAATTTCGTTTTTAGAGCGAGTATCAGTAGGTCGAGGAATTCTGACAATCAAAATCATCAATGAATCTGGTGAAGAAGAGACGGCTATTGCAGATACATCACCGAAAACTATGCCAATTGGTACAACGTATAAAGGGGGAGTTTTCTCAGACAGTATTTTAAATAACATGCCGAGTATTTGATATGACTGACTCTATACAGATGCATGGTCAAAATAAGTTGCAGGAGTTTATGCGACGAGTTGTTGATCGTGTAGAGGATCCATCGGGACTTTGGCAGGATATCTCAGATATTCTCGAATTTAATGTGCAACAAAGAATTCGCACAGGAATTGGCACTGATGATAAGCCTTGGAAAAAGTCATGGCGAGCTAAAGTCCAAGGTGGGGAAACTCTACGTGATACTGGTCGATTGCATAATTCAATTATCGCAAAGGTTCAGGGTAATACGATTAGTGTTGGAACAAATGTTAAATATGCATCTATTTTGCATTTTGGGGGCACGATTAAACCAAAATCAGGTAAGTATTTAACATTTAAAACACCAACAGGTGGTTGGGTAAAGGTTAAGGCCGTTTATATCCCACCTCGTCCATTTATGGGAATTTCTGTTGATGATTCACAAGAAATACTCTTTGAAATTGAAGAATATTTATACAAGGTTTTAACTGATGCAAAACATTGATAACTATTTTGCGCTTGAAGAGGATATTTTGAAGCGTATTAAAACTGAACTACCTGATATTGATGAAGTTGTTACGCCGTTCAATGTGGATGATCTTTTTGAATGTCTTATTGGTGATGTGGGTATAGGCATTATCTATGTTGGTGACCGCATCTCTGATACATCAGGAGATGGCAAAGCCAATGCAATTTATCAACAGTGGTTGATCGCGCTTGGTGTTTCTGATGCATCAGCTCAACTTGATGAAACTATGTCGATTCGCCAATTAGCTGACCCATATATCAGAAAAATTCTTGCTGCAATGCAAGGTTACCAACCGCAGATTGTCGGATACAAACGATTCCTGCGTGTTGATGCTGGAGTGCCTATAGGTAAGACAACTGCAGGACGGGCATTTTTCCCATTCTTATTTGAAGCACAGATGATTAAATCATGGTGAATATGAAAACATATAAAGCTTTACAGCCTGTAGGCCGCTTTGTGAAAGGTGACACTATTGGTGGTCTTTCAGATGACCAAATTAAACGATTAGAAGCAGATAAGATCATTGAAGGAGTGAAACCATCTGCACAAACAAAACCAGCTAAAGAGGTCAAAACAGATGGCTAAAAAATATATTTCGCTTCAGGGTAAATTTTATCTATCTGAGATTGCGAATGGTGTTGCTGGGGGGATGCGTCATCTTGGTAACGTTCCTGAATTCGAACTTGAAATCACAACAGATCAGGTTGAACATCAAGAAAGCACATCAGGACAACGGACCACCGATTTTGTATTAACCAAGACAACAGGTGTTAATTTCAAAGGGCAGCTTGAAGAAGTTGATGAAGCCAATTTGCAATATATCTTGTCGGGTATGAAGTCTGAAGTTGCAAGTGTTACAGTTGCTGATCAGGCACTAGGAACAATTAAGGTTGGTCAAGAAATCAAACTTGATGGCTACAACTTAACTCAAGTATCTTTTAAAACGGGATCTACGACGATCGCAGCTGATAAATATACGCTTGATGCAGTGTTTGGTACGATTACATTTAATGAGTTAATTGCGGACCCAGTTACAGCAAGCTTTACCACTGGTGCGGTAAGTCACACAACGATCGCAAGTGAATTCAATAAAGAATATGAGTTGTTCTTTAAAGGAATCAATACTGCAACAGGTGAAAATATTGCTGTACGTTTGTGGCGTACTAAAAAATCACCTGAAACAACTTTCCCATTGATCCATGAAGAACTAGGTCAATATGAAATCTCAGGTCAAGCACTTTCAGATACTGAAAAAGGCTTAGATCCTACACTTGGTTTATACGGCCATGTTGTGACAATTCCAGTAGCATAATTAAGACAACAGGCACAGGGGCGTATGAGCGTCTTTTTTTGTGCCTGTTTTCGGGTAATCAATATGAATGAGTTTTTTCTAGCTTCGAATAGATCTGCATTTAAAGATGAAATTGAAATCCGACAAGTTATGATGAAAGATTTTGATCAGTGGTCTGAATTTGCTGAGCCAGTTAGAATTATGTTTAATAATAATTTTAGCGATGAAGTATTTGCTGATGTTTTTAAAAAACTTAAATTTCAAGTAATCATGGTTGCTACATTAGCAACAAATGTTTCAGACTTAGATCCTAAATTATTGGAAAATGACGGTGAATTACTTGAGCTATTTAAGAATCTAGTCGAAGTAAATCAAGCATATTTCAATCAAGAAAATAATAAAAAAACTGATTCTAAAGAGAAGTACACATGGTTTGATTCATTTCAGTACTTAATAAGTAAAGGGCATAGACATTTAGATATTTTAAATTATAGCTTTGGAACTTTTAAAGAGTACCTCAAGGCAGCACAACGAAATGAAAGAAATAGCTTGCTAAGCATGGGAAATAATATGCGTGTTGCTTATCATGCTGACAAAAAAGGATTTAACAAGTATATCGATAGCATGAATAAAGGGTAATTTTCACATTGCACAACCTCTAGGCAATATATATTCTGTTCAAATAATGAGGGGAATATCATGAAAAAATTATTTTTAGCTTTCATATTTTTAGCTTCTACCAATATATATGCTGCTACTGAAGCACAAAGTGTTAGATCATCAAATAGTTTTGTGAGTAAAGGTGATTCTCAAGGCAATATGATTCAAACACTAGGTAATCCTGAATCTTCTTATGAATACAAAACAAGGGATGCAAACGGGCGTTTAGCTTTTGCTACAGATTACCGCTATACGATTGATGGCGTAAGATACACGCTTACAGTTATTGGTGGGGTAATAACTAGAATTGTTTGGGAGCGTTGATTGTGAGTCATACTGTAGAGTGTTTAGCTTGTGGTCATGTAGGAAAAACAAAAACCAAAGGTAGTTTTTTTATTACATTTATATTGCTTTGGTTTGCAATATTACCTGGTGTTTTGTATGAAATATGGAGGAGATCAGGTGGAAAGGTTTGTAGTGCATGTGGTAGTTCAAATGTAAGGCTCTTCAAACCTGAACCAAAAGTTATTCAAGAGACTAAAACCGAAGAGATTGCTAATAAATCAAAATTCAATAAAACAAAACTAGTTTCAAGTGATGGACTTGCCTATAACGCAGGGCATAGAACACAATTAGACGAAAATGGGATAGAGCAAAAAAATTGCCAATTTTGTAAAGAGTTAATTAGGTTTGATGCAATCAAGTGTAAACATTGCGGCAGTATGCTAAGCGGATAATTTTTCTTTTTAAATAAATCTCCTACAAGAGTTTTTTAATTAAACAAACTAACAACCACCTTAGGGTGGTTTTTTATTGCCTATTAAAAGTTGAGGAATGTATGGCTTCAGGATCATTGGATTTTCGCTTAAACCTGTTAGCCAATACTACTGGCTTACAACAAGGTGTGAATGGCGCTAAATTTGCAGTAAATGCATTGGTTGCCGCAATGGCAGCTGTTGGTGTTGGTTTAAGTGTTCAGGGTTTAACACAAGCTGCGGACTCGTACACAAACCTTTCAGCGCGAATCAATATAGCCACTAAAGATAGTGGTAACTTTAACCAAGCAATGGCTGGCGTCCATCAAGTTGCTTTAGCTACCAATTCAAATCTGACCACAACAGCTGATTTATTCACTCGTTTAAACACTGTGGGTAAAGATATGGGGATGACGCAACAACAAGCGTTAGCACTAACAAAGACGGTTACCCAAGCGATTAAGATTGGTGGTGGCACAGCAGAGGCAGCAGATGGAGCTGTCACTCAATTTATTCAAGCAATGCAAGGTGGCGTTCTTCGCGGAGAAGAATTTAATAGCATCATGGAAGGTGGTTATGGATTAGCTGAAGCTTTAGCTAGAGGCTTAGGTGTAACTACAGGTGAGCTTCGTAAGATGGCTGAAGCTGGCGAACTTTCTTCTGAACGTGTGGTCAAAGCCCTTCAAAGTCAATCTGTATCAGTGCAAGCGACTTACGATAAGTTCCCTACAACAATTAGTAATGCGTTACAACGTATATCGACAAGCTGGGAAATATTGATTGGTAAGATGGACCAGTCAAATGGTGCATCTGCAACTGTAGCTCAATGGCTTGTCACAATTGCTGATAACATTAAAGATTTGGATGTTGTATTAAATGACATTGGAGATGGTTTTGAGTGGATAGGATCTCAAATAAATCTGATAGATACAGCAACAATAGAAACATTTAAATCAGTCTTAGTTTCAGCTTATGATGCCCTTAAATCGCTAGCAAACACAGTTGGAGAAGCTTTTAAAATAACATTCGAGCTGCTAAATGAAACTCTTGGAGCAATTTTCAACTTTAATAGCGGTGTAGATGGCGCTTCGGATAAAACAAATGGATTAACCAAATTCTTACAAGCACTAAATGTTGCTATTGGCTTTCTAAATGATGGATTTAAGGCGATAGGAATTGTAGCTAATCTCTTAACTGGGGCTTTTTATAGTATAGCAGCTGCGGCTAATAAGGCTTTAGCCGCAGTAACATGGGGTGATGCAAGTAGAGAATTTGCTGCTAATGCTGAGGCTATGACGAAAAAAGCTGAGGAGCATTACTCTAAAGCTTCAAATAGTGCATTAAAGTTTGAATCAGATGGAAAAAAAGCATGGGAGGAAATTAGCAAAACCCAAGAGCAAAAGAATGCGGATTCTTTAGCCACTAGTCAGAAAACATTGGATGAACTCAATGCTCAAGAAGCAAAACATGCAGCAGATTACAAAGCCATCAGTGATCAAAGGGTTTTGCTGGAACAGCAATTATTTGAAGCAAGAAAAACTGGTAATCAGGCCGCTATAGATATTGCTACTCAAGGTCTAGCAGAACTTGAAGCAAAAGAAAAAACTTATCAGGCAGAAAGTTCCAAACTTACAGAGTCAAAAATTAAGGCTGCTCAAGATTGGGTGAATGCTCAATTAACTGCAATGGATGGAACGGTAAAAGCTTCTGATCTTGCAACCCAAAAAACTCTCCAAACCACCTTAGCCGCGCAAGGATTAAAGGTGGAATTTGACAATACTGGTAAAGGTATTGTTAGTGCTATGGAGCAAGGTGGAAATGCTGTTTCTTCATTAGATTCAAAACTTGCAGCAGGGCGAAAGGGTGCGCAAGCGCTTGGTTTTGATTTGGATGTTGCTCTTAATAGGATTTCAGATGGGTTCAAGGCTAAAGAAGCAAACCTAAATAGCTTTACCGCCAGTATTGAGTTAATGGGTGTAAAGGGAAAGCAGTCTGCTGATGTGGTTTATCAAGCGTGGGTTAAATGGCTTGAAACAGCAAAGTCCCAAGCTGAAATAGACTTTGCAATGTCAAAGTTAAAAGAGTTTGAGACACAAGGTGTTATATCTACAAAACAAGTTGAACTAGGTGTTCAAGCAATTCGTCAGGTGATGCAAAAGCTTCCTGATGATATGAATCCTGTTGAGCAAGCATTTGAACGCCTGGGGATCAAAACCAAAGAGCAGTTAAAACTTGCAGCGCAATCAGCTTTGGCAGATTTTAATACCATTCAAAGTAGTGGCCAAGCGACGGCTGAAAGTTTAAGACAAGCTTATGAAAGAACCATTCAAGCAGCGATTGCTTCAGGTGATCAAGCTGTAATTGCTCATACTCAAGCAAAAGCTGCATCACTTGGTTTATCTGTTCAAATTGATGATACAGGAAAGGCAGTTGTACAGTCTTATGATGAAATGAATAAAGCTGCTTCGTCTCATGCTTCAACTGTTTCAAGTGGTGTAACAAGTGCCTATCGTGAAATGGGTGCGGTTGCAAGAGAAGAGGCTCAAAATTCAATTGATGCATGGAATGAAGCTTTAAGTGCAAAATCTGAGGCAGAAGCGAAAACGAGAGAGGAAAAATCCAAGAAATCTAATGCCGTTTCAAGTACATCCTACACGAAGAGTTATGTCCGGGATGAGCTTAAAAAAATGGGTTATGACGATGCTCAAGCTGAGTCAATTGCTCAAAGTATTTTTGGTACGGCACTCGCAAAAGATCAAGACGTATTGCAAAAGAATCGAAGTCTTGGCGGGCTTACGGATATTTCAGGTATGTTGTATCAAGAGTTAAGAAAGAAAGGATTAGCAGGCTATGATGGTTCAAGATATATCGAACAGGCATTACAGCGTTATTCTGACGGCAAAGGGCAATCTACAATGCAAGCATTGGCGCCAAATGTTTATGCAGATACTCAAAAGAATACCTCAGCTGCGCTTTCAAGTAATTCTGATCCAAGTAAGACAGTTAAATACAGTTTTAATTTTAATGGACAGGATGTTTCCTTGATGGGGAATGCGAGTCAAGAAAGCACCTTAAATGAACTGTTTAGACAGCTTGAAACACTTAAAAAGAGTGGTTAAAACATGAAATTAAAACGAATATCAACACAAGAAACCGTCTCATTATCAGACGGTTTTTTATGGTCTGATGAATTTGATTGGAATTCGATTGAGCAGAAACAAGATCGCGCAGTAGATGGAGCTTTGATTATTCAGGAAGGTAAAAAGAAATCGGGTCGTCCGATTACTTTGACAGCTGATAAAAACATGGCTTGGTTAAAACGGCATATTGTTAGCAAGTTAAAAGACTGGTCAATTCTTCAAGAAAAATTTGAACTTCAATTTAACTATTTTCATGACAAGCGCACGTTTAACGTAGTTTTTAATCATCAAGATAAAGCAATAGAAGCAAATCCTGTGCTTGAGCATCCGACTGTTTCTGACGATGACGAATATAACGTGACACTAAGATTTTTGGAGATAAACGATGCCGATTGAAACTAAAGATTTAGTTTTATATGAATCTGAGCGCTTAAGTGATAATGATGACGGGGGGGGTAAATACAATGGGCAAGTCATCATTGATGGACAGAGTAACAACTTGTTTAATGATATTTCAGAATTAGATCGAAGCCTTGGCGATGTATCAATGCGAAAGATATTTCCTGCGGTAACAACTATTGATACTGATTTATTGATGGGATCAACCGTGTTTATATCTGAGAATCCTAAAGATCCTGCTGTTTCTGCACTTTTATTTAGCACTGGAAGTTATACGGATCAACGTAAATCTGCGCAAAATCGAGTTGAGTCATATTTATCAAAGGGCACTCAAATTGCAGGAACGCCACTAGATACACTTTGGCAGGGTATGAAACAGATTCAGGTCTGTATGTTTACCAGTGAAATAGAAAGTAATGTGGGTGATGCGATCGTATTGGTTTCAAATGGTGGGCTTATAAATAGCCATGAGCAATATGTTCGAATACTAAAAGTTGAAACCCGTATTTCAAAAATCGTTATTGATCAAAAAGAGATTGAATATAAGATTGCAACCTATAGTATTAGCGACCCATTAGAAATTGATTTTATAGGGTTATCTGCAAAAAACTGGTATGCAGGCCAAAAATCTACAACAGTAATCCATGATTCTTTGGTCGCTGATACGGGTAAATATTACTCTTCAACTCAAGCTACTGAGGATGCTCAATTAGGCCAGTTTACAATAAATGTAAAAGATGTTTTCACTCAGATTATCCCTAGCGCTCAAAGCGAAACAGCGATCATTGATGTAAATGCTTCAGGTGAGAAGTCTACTTTAGTTTCAGGTAATGATGGAGTTGTATCTGCAAGCTATCAAGTTGTTATTTCACCATCTCAAAATTTTTACTTAGGTTCAAGCATCATGCCTTCTACTCTAAGTTTTTCTCTATTTAATCAACAAGTAAACGATAGTGGTGGATTATTAAAAACTAATGCTGGCACTCAAGTGGGAACGATCGATTATCAAAAAGGTTTGATTCAATGGACCACTGCTGCAGGTTCAGGGAATACGACTTTAAACATTGCATTTAAGCCAGCTTCGACACCTTTACAAAACACCCAAAGCCAATCGATTCAAGTGACACAAAATAATCAAGGATCAAATTGGACAGGAGTTTTAATTCCTCCACCTGCACCAGGCAGTGTTTCTGTGTCATTCATGGTGAAAGGTAAGTTTTATGAACTTAAAGACGATGGATCTGGGCAACTTAAAGCTGGTGCAACGTCTATTGGATCTGGTTCAATCAATTATGAAACAGGATCATGGTTACTGACTACAGGTGAGCTTGCGGACGTGGGGAGTAATATTCTGGTGTTGTGGTGTACACCGATTTCTACTTTTGTACGCTCAAATCTAACTCTTGAAAGCCCTTCATTCGAGTTACTGTTGGGTGAAGCCGTTGCAGCAAATAGTGTTGTCGTGAAGTGGAATGTAGGTGACATTGAGAAAACCGCTACAAGTAATGCTCAGGGCAAGTTTAATGGAGATGCAACGGGATCTATAAACTATGCAACTGGAGTTGGTAGATTTATACCCAAAGTCCTACCCCAAAAGGGCACAGTTTTTACAATTAACTACAACACGGGTTTCCCATTAAATCAAAGCGCAATAATCACTCCTTCTGTTGAGCAAGAGTTAAGTTTTAATGTGGGAACAGGTAATGCACTTCAACCAGGTAGTATTGAATTAAGAATGGAGTTACAAGATCAGCTTAACCAGAATTTGAGTGAATTGGTCCTGACAGATTCCAAGGTTGATAACACTGTAGGTAACTTACACGACAAGTTAGGCAATATTCACGGAACAATCAATTACAGCTCAGGTATTGTCGTGATAAAGCCATATTTAGAAGTAATGGTTTATCAAAAAATGTATACACCTCAAGTATTTGCGAGTAATTAATCATGAGTTTTTATTCACCGCAAACTGAATCAATAGCTTCTGAAAAGAAGAAATTAAGACCTTATTTTCCAACTAACATTAATATTAAATATCGTGATTCTCCCGATATAAGTCCGAATGTCAAGCAGATGACTGCAGATAAACTTAAAATTGATTTAACACCCCAGTTTACCGAACTGGTGCTGACAAATTCAGTACGCTTTAAGCTTGGGAGTGATGTTTATCTTGATCGAGATGGAATAATCTATAGAAATATCAATAATTCTACTAATACAGGTATTACTGCTGGCTCTGTGAACTATGGCACTGGTATGGTTGAAATTGATTCTTGGACACCTTTAACTGAAAGCACGGTTTCTCTACAGTCATTAACAACCACTACAGATGCAATTGAAATCAATCATATAAGCTTTAGAATTCCAGTTATCCCTGTTCGACCATCTTCAGTTACTGTGGTTTTGAGCACTGTTGAATTTGGCACTTTAAACTTGCAGTTTGATGAGCAAGGAAAAGTTGAAACATCAAAAGCACATGGTTCTGTGAATTATGAAACTGGATTTGTAGATATATTCTTTTATACAAAAACAGAAATCACTGCAGCAAATAGACCGGGAATTGAAGCTAAAGACTGGTATGACGTACTTTTAGAATATGAAGAACTGAATAAGAAGTATATTAATGTACCTGTTTGGGTTGTTCCTGACTCGGTGAAATACAATGCCGTGGCTTATACCTATATTCCGCTTGATGCATCGATTTTAGGTTTATCCGCAACACGTTTACCCCCGAATGGTCGTGTACCTATTTTCAGAGTTGGTGATATTGGCATCGTCAGTGCTGCCAAATCTATGGTGATGCCCGATCACATTGCGGGTAAAACCTATATTTTAGATGATAAGCGTATTTCTTGGTGTGAACTTCAAGATAGTAAAGGCGTGAAGGTTCCTTTTGATATGTATGTCGTGAATCACGACTATGGCGAAGTCACTTTAAGCGGTGATTTTGCCTTGAATTCTCTAACACCACCTTTAAATATCAAATATCGCTATCAAGATATGGGGCTAATTAGAGATGTGCAGATCAGTGGGCAGGTAACCTTCACCAAGCCATTGACCCACAATTACAGTGCTGAAAATACAATCGTCGGTTCTGCATTGGTTATTGGTGACATGCAAGCACGTTATTCCAATATGTTTTCACAGGGAACGTGGGGTAATGTGTGGGTTGAAGAGCCAACAGGAGTACCTATTTCAGCTCGTTATAACGATGCGCTTTACCCGATTGCAACAACCAATAAGGGGGCTATACAAGAGCGTTGGGCATTGGTATTTACAGACAATACGAATTTTCTAATTATTGGGCAATATTCTGGACAAATTGGCACAGCAAATATTAATACAGATTGTGAACCAATTAACCCAGTTACAGGTGTTCCGTACTTCAAAATCAAAAAAGAAGGGTGGGGCTCAGGTTGGGTAAATAACAATGTGGTGTTTTTTGATACTCATGCAGCAATGTTTCCAGTTTGGGTGATACGTACTGTTAAACAATCAGAACCGACAGAATTAACTGATCAGTTTCAAATCATGCTTCGTGGTGATATTGATCGAGTGATCTAAGCGTATTTTACAAAGACCGCATTCGCGGTCTTTTTTATGGATTCAATATAATGGCAAATACAGATATCAAATGGTTTAGTTTCAACAATACAAATGCTCCACAATTAACAAATACATGGGGAGGTTTAATTGATGTACTTGATGCTTGCCTTATTGGTGGATTTGGTTCACAGCTCGTGTCAAACTTAAAAATTATAGATGGTGTTGGGACCGCAACATTTGGCTCAAATCATAACTTTAAGCAATTCCAAGTTATTGAATTTAGTGGCTCAACAATTCCAGAGTTAAATAAAGAATTCAAAATTCTTGGAATTACATCTAACAAAATTGAATTTGTTGTTAATTTACCAGATCAGACTGTCACAGGAACAATTTCTGCAAAATTAGCATCACTAGGCTGGACTAAAGCATTTGCTGGAACACAGAAAGCTGTATTTCAAGCAAAAGATAAAACTGCAAACCCCTATTACTTGCGTGTAGATAATAGTCGAGATCCAGTATACACAGATACTTATGCTAAATACGCAAAAGTTGGAATTTTAGAATCATGTAATGGAATTGAAGATTTTAGTGGAAATCAAGTCCCATTTGACAGTTCAAATCCTAATAAAAATTGGGTTGGGACTGGTTCAGGTGCTTCAGCTTTTAATGGCTGGACAAAGTGGTATCAGGCTATTAGTGATTATGCCTCATCAAGCCAAATAAACGAGTCTATGAGTCCCACAATGTTATTAGGGGAATGGACTATTATTGGCGATAATAGTTCATTCTATTTGATTAGCACGCCTATTGATAATGGCAATTCTACTTATAACAAAGTAGTTTCAACTTATGTTTATGGGTTTGGTGTATCTGAAAAAAAAGGCTTTAGGGTGCCATTTTTGTTGGCACATAATCGAGATGTGTCAGTCAACTACAGTGAATTTTTCTTTAACAGCAATCCATTGCGTTATGGCTGGAGCCCAAACACTATTACAATGACAACGAATAGCGGCACCTATAGTCAAGATTTACAAGCGTATCCACAGTATTACTTGCCTAGTAAGACTACAGATCAAACTATAATGAGATCAGGGTATCTAGTTTTCACTAGCCCCGAAACAGGAATTTATTTTAGCAAAATTATGCTTCACTCTTCATACAATTCATATATGGGGGCGTACCCGCTACTTTATAGCATGCAAACCTCAAGCAGCGGCTATGGTGATTTGCATGTTTTTGTTGAGGAGAGTGAGTGTTTTTTGCTTAAAAAAGTTGCGCAAGCAAACAATGAGGGAGCATTCATTTTTAAGGTAGGTGATTTATGAACTTAAACAGGAATATTGCGCTGGCTAAAGCAAGTAGAGCTCTTTCATTAATATATGGGAAAACAACTAAATTAAATAAACCAATTTCATGTCAAGTAAGAGCCTATGACAGGGAAACAGGAGAGTTGCTAAGTCAAGCCAAGTCTAAAAAGGACGGCTCATACATTATTTTTGGATCAAACACTTCTGCAAATTATGTTGTAGCTATTGATCCTGATAATGAATATAACTTAGCAACAGGGGATAATATTCAATGAATTTTACATCTATTGAAGTTGGGTTAATTCAGCTTAAAGCCATTACTGAATATTTGGATCAAGGTAGCGCATTTGCTACCTTTGTTTTTTATAGTGATACTAAACCAGTGAATGTTTCTATAGCTGCCGATGAAAGCAAAAGGCTTGTTACTCTGTCACTTCCAAAGCCGTGCCTTAAAAAGCTAAATGCAGATAGCATAGAGTTAAATCAGACTGATGCAGCGCTAGTGGTGAAGAGTGGGGCGGCAAAATGGGCTAGGCTTTATAGCGGTGCTGGTGTTGCAGTTACAGATTTTTTAGTGGGAACAGATATAACCATATCGGAGCCAAATTTAATTGAAGGATCAACACTCATGTTAAATTCAATTGTTTTAAAGCCCACTCCATTACCTGTATAAAGAGGTGGTCATGTGTCGAAGTACCAACCGCCAAGAAAAACCAATGTCGAACTGAGTTTTTCAAAGCAAGATACTGGGACAAATAATTTAAACTTTGGAGAGAATGAACTTAACAAGGCTAAATTAAATGCAGTTTTTAACACTTCATTCTCCTCATTATTATTCACCCATGTAGATACTTTTAATCAATTAAAAGTAGTATTAAGTACTAGTTTAGATGCTGAAATATTAGCTCAAAATGGTAAGTTAGCTCAACTGAATTCATTCATTTCAAGTTCAGTTATTTCGAATATTGAAGCTGTAAAAATTAGCCAGTTTTGTAGTGTAAATTCAGAAATCAATACTCACTTTGATGCAAGTGTATCAGCTCGCTTTGATATTAATTTTAATATTGGTGTCTTTAGAGAGCTTAAAACTGATTATTTAGTTGCTTCAGCGATTTTATTTAACGAAAGGGTAAGGTTCTCAAAACCAATATTAAAAGCATTAAGTTCAGTATTTTCTTATGACCCAAGTATAGAAATAAGTTTTTCAAGAAATTTGAATTTTGAGCGTGGTATTTCGATAAACACTGCACTCAAAACCGATTTTGATGAAACTTATAAAATACTTAATTCATTAAATACAGCTTGGAATGAAACAGAGAGGCGACATCTAAATCTTCGGTTTTCCCAAGAACAAGCAATCAGCTTGAGAGTAAATATTGATGATCAATGGAAAGAGCTTGTTAGAAAGCGCAAAAATCTAACATTCTCTTATGAGGTTGCACAAAAAATTGCTTCTGTTTATTACTTTCATTGGGATGATGGCTTAGAGATTATTTCTCAATATGCTTTGAATTGGGAGATAGCGAGTTCAATTTACTATCGAAAATCTAAAATTGATCCTTGGCCAAAGCCTGAAAATCCCGACACAAAGAGTAAAAAGTTTGATCTTAATTTTTGTTGTAAGCGAAAAGTTGATAGACAAAACAATATTTTACTCAATTTTGACATTGATCACTGCAAACCTAAACCCTCGCTTCCTCATGTTGAAAATAAAAATTGGTGGTACATCGTGAACAATATATCTGTATTCAATCTTCGAACTGGGGAAGAAATCAAAGTCATTAGTGGCAGTTATAGCACTGACCGGAGCCAATGGTGTTGGTCATATAGCTTATCGGTTCCTCAAACTGAAATCTCGAAAATTGAAAAATTCGATATCTTGGAGATCAAAGTCAATGGTTCAGTACATCACATGATGTATGAGGAATATTCTCGCAGTCGCCAATTTCCAACGATTACATTCACCTTGACTGGTCGAAGTCAAACCGCTTTGCTTGAATCAAAATATTCACCTGTTCGTTCATATCTTCAAGAAAATGAAAGATCATCAGTTCAACTTGTTCAATCGGAATTAGATCGAGTAAACAGTGATGCTGTTCTGGATTGGCAGTTAATCGATGATCTTGGTTGGATTGTTGAAACTGAAAGTCTGAGTTATACAAATCTTCCTCCAATAGATGCGATTAAGCTTATCGCTGAAGCTGGTGGAGGATTTATATATAGTGAAAAGAAAGACAATAGACTTTCAATTCGCCCACTATATAAAAAAGCATTTTGGGAGAAACTTAAGACATTAGATTATGATCGCTTGTTGCCTGAAAGTTTGGTTTTAAAACATTCTGATAGTTATGAGGAGTTACTCAATTTCAATGCAATCACACTAACCAATCCAAGGAATGGGAATGTTGGGCAGGTTAAAAGAAGAGATACTGCAGGAGATGTCTTGTTGGAGCCTGTTAGTAATCCTCTTTTTAATGCTGTCAGTATGGGTGGTTTTGGTAAAGCAAAGTTAGCAAAGTCAGCTCAAGTTCAAAGTCATGATTTTGAATTACCACTGATTGAAGAAATAGGCGAATGTGTGCCAGGTGAAGTTATTGTATTTAATGGTGAGTGGTGGGGGATTGTTGACTCAGTAAGTGTTTCTTTTACCTATTCAACAGTCAATCAATCAATAAGTGTTGAAAGGATAGTGAATGAGTAATATTTACACAAGATTTCTAGCTTTGTTGCCGCAGAATCCTGAATTCGTTGGTGTAATCACTTCATCAAATCACCCAAATTACAAAGTCTTGGTATCTGATAATTCAGGTTTAGTGATG
The DNA here is from genome assembly GCF_022828975.1 of Acinetobacter sp. NyZ410. Lineage (NCBI taxonomy): Bacteria > Pseudomonadati > Pseudomonadota > Gammaproteobacteria > Moraxellales > Moraxellaceae > Acinetobacter > Acinetobacter sp. NyZ410. Next base: position 1,503,171 of record NZ_CP094620.1, read on the forward strand.
TGCACCAGTTCAGTTGAATACAAAACTGGTGATCGAGTATTTATCTCAAATAATGAAATCAAAAGATCTGCACCGCAGGGTACTGTGGTACAGATAGAAGTTTGAAATTAACCAAATACAGGCACCCAATCGGGTGCTTTTTTATTGCCAAAAATAGGGGGTTACATGTCTGAAACACAGGCAGCAATTGAAGCGAGTGCAGTCGCAATCACTCAAAAAGTTACGGTTACAAGTGGGGCAACATCATTCTTCGCATTCTTGGCCAAGGTTGATGTAATCGCTTGGGGTGGTTTATGCGTGGCATTGATAGGCTTGTTCATTCAGCTCTATTTTGCGATTGCTAAAAACCGTCGAGAAAAAGTAGAGCACGAAATGCGTAAAGCAGAACATCAATTACGAATCGTAAAATTAAAGGATGAGTGTAATGTCAAAAACTAAAGTTTGGGTGGTTGGTCTAGCAGCTTCGGCTGCTTTTTTTACGTCATTAATTCAGTATGAGGGCTATGAGCCAAAACCATATTTGGACAGTGCCAAAGTGGCAACGATTGGTATCGGATCCACATCTTATGAAAATGGCACAAAAGTCAAAATGACTGATAAGCCGATTACAAAAGAACGTGCGGTTCAAATTGCCAAAGCTCACATAGCTAAAGACGAAGTTGCATTTCGCAAATCATTGCAGGGTGTGAAACTTACTGAGACTGAATATGACGTGTACCTAGACTTCGTTTACAACTATGGCCAAGCAAATTGGAATGGCTCTTCGATGCTTCGTAATCTCAAAGCAGGGCAGTACAAGCAAGCATGTGCATCACTTCTTAAATACAAATTCGTTGCAAAGCGTGATTGCTCAGTGCGCTCAAATGGCTGCTATGGAGTATGGACCCGTCAAAAGGATCGCTATAACAAGTGTATGGGGGTGCAGTAGATGAGCGAATTCAAAAAAGTAAGCAATGTCATGCTTGAATCAAATGGTATCTACTTCATTGAATGTCCTGGCTGTAATTATCTACATCCCTTGCATGTTGGTCCACAACATAAAATACGTTGGGATTTTGATGGAAATTTAGAGCATCCAACTTTTAGCCCAAGTTTGATGGTCAACATTGGTCATACAAATCAATGTCATTCTTTTATTAGAAATGGCCAGATTCAATTTCTATCCGATTGTAATCATCAATTAGCTGGTCAAACAGTTGATCTGCCAGAAGTTGAGGAACTCTAATGCCAATAAACCAATTCTTATGGAAGTATAAAAAATGGATCGCAGTTGCGGTCTTTATTTTTTTATACCTGGTGCAAATTGCTTACACCAATCATTTGGCCACAAAACTTAAAAATGCTGAATCAGTTTGTAATGTAAAGATTCAAAAACTTAAAGATGATCAGCAAAAGGCATTGGTTGAAAAACAAAACAAAATAAACAAAGTGAGCGCAGACTATGAGCAACTTAAATCAGAACAACGTGTCAAAGTCGAAACAGTTAAACGTGAAGTGCAAAAGATCATTGAGCGTCCTGTTTATAACAATGTTTGTATTGATGCTGATGGGTTGCGCAACATCAACTCACTTATCACCGACGATTCCAGCTAATTTGGCTGTGCCGTGCCCTAAGCTCTTAAAACTCGAGTCAGGGCAGGGAAAAGAAATAACACTATGGATCATTGATGCTGTTAGTAAATACAACGAGTGCAGTGCTTTAAATGATGCGAAGAATAAGACTTTTTAATTTACAACTTTATATTTTGCATTCTCAAATTCACCTTTACTAGAAAGAGTTATTTGAAATCTTTTAAATAATTTAAAGAAATCTTGTATTGAGATTTCTTTACTAAGTTTCTTTACGTCTACTTCTAAATTGTTGCTGATTTTTTCATCATAATCATCGTTTTCAGGAGTAAGAATAATTATTGAAAAATTATCAATATCAGATGTTCTGCTTTCATAGTTTGCGATTACTTTAATTCCAATAATTATTGCGCTCTTATCTAAACCAAAAAATTTTCTCAATTCACTCTTAAGTGTTGTTAGATCATTATCATCACAAGCTACTGAACCTTTATAATCATCATATTGCACACCTGCTTTAAAAACTTCAAACATAGTTAATCCTCAAATTTATATAAAAATCAATAAAATCAGATTAATCACCCACAGTCAACAACCCATCCCAACTAAAATAATTCTGCGTCAATTTCCCTCGACTCATGCTCCATTTTCTATTTTTCAACAGACATGGCCCAATCGCCAATTTCTTACTAAACTTTTCATTCACTTGCTCAAGAGCTGTTTGTAGATTGTCATTCCTTTGAATAGCTTCATGATCTGCTAGAAGATCAGGCACATATCTCGACTTCGACTCAATACAAGTCAGAATCACACCACACTTTTTGAAATCCACACCTTCTTTATATACTCGATCCATTTGCCTAAGAATATTCTTAATGATCACCGCTGCGCTATCTGTGGGCTCAGGAAATGACACACTCACACTTGCTTTATAAAATGGCTTGTTAGTGTCGAAAGGGTTTGAATGTGCAAAAGCTATAACGCACCCGGTCAATCCATTTTGTCGTCTCAATTTTTTAACTGCAGCTTGTATATAACAACTCATTGCCTCTGACAGTGCATCTTTATCTGAGACGCGTTGCCCAAATGAGCGTGATGAAACAATTTGCTTCTTATCTGGTGCAACTTCTTCTAGTTCAATGCATGCTGTGCCTTGTAATTCTAAGACAGTTCTTTTTATAACTACAGAAAACTGACTCTGAATAAATGCTGGATCTGCAATAGCTAAATCAAAAACTGTCTTAATATTTAATGAATGAAGTTTCTTACAGTGCTTGCGGCCGACTCCCCAAATCTCACCTACATCTATATTTTGAAATAATGCCTCTTTAGAGCATGGGTCCATCTCCACAAGATTACAAATCCCATTGAAGTGCTTATTCTTCTTCGCAATGTGGTTTGCCATTTTGGCTTCTGTCTTCGATCTACCAATACCAACACATACAGGCAAGCCAAGCCACATCAAAAGGGCATCTTTGATTTTTCCTACAAGTACATTTAAGTCTTGATTTGCATAGCTTGTAAGCTCAACAAACGTTTCATCAATAGAATAAACTTCAACATCTTTTTCACTGACAAATGATTTTATTGTCGCTGTGAATCTATGTGACATTTCTTCATAGACTGCATAGTTGCTTGATAAAACGACTACATTGTGCTTTTCAACAATGTCTTTTATTTGGAAAAGTGGCACACCCATTTTTATGCCCAAATCCTTAGCTTCTTGGGAACGTGCAACAGCACAGCCATCATTATTACTGAGTACAATGACTGGTCTATTGTTTAATTTGGGCTGAAACAGGCGCTCACACGACACATAACAATTATTAATGTCGATGAGCGCGATAATCCTTTCTTTCATTATTTTGATATCGTTACATAATCAAGATAATGATAAAATCCATTTGGGGCAATTTCAAATTTAAAAACTGTGGATAATCAGTGGGGCGTCAGAATAAGACGTTTTTCATGCAAAATAGAAACATAATTATTTTTAGAGATCTTAAATTGTAGAAGTAAAGTGATAAAAAATATATAAAGTTGTTTGTTTATTGATCGAATGAATTAGATTAAATAAAGTTATCCACATACTTTTAGAAAAAGATTCTTGCAATGTTTAGTTTGCGATGTGTTTGTGGCACAAGAGTTAAAGCAAAAAATTTGTTTTTTTCCACAAGTAGTTTATAAAAACTAACTTATCAGAGATAAGATATTATTGATATGTCAATATTGATAAGCTATTGAAAACCATGCACTATACCTATAGTTCAAGGCAGGAATGAATGTTTTGAAGAGGTCTGCTCTTAATTTTATTTTCGAAGGTCCAATTAAGAGCAGGGGTTGATAGCGTATTTCTAAGCTATCGAAATATGCAGATCTTGATATACATATTTGTACTTAGAGTATTTAACCTCATAGTGTAACTAATATCAAGTGATGCCCTATTAAGGGAGGTCAACAATGAATGCGTTAGTATTCTATTGTTTGCAATTTATTAGTCTATTGGCTGACTTTTTGCAGATCGCTGATTTTATCTTGAGATAAAAATTACCGCCTCTAGGGGCGGTTTTTCATTTCAAATCTTTCCAGCTATCAACAATATTCGCCCAATCCTGAATCATCTCTCTTCTTTGCTGTAAGTGCTTTGAATAATGCGAAGAATAAAGCCCTCTGAGTGAGGGCTTTAAATTACACCTAATTTACACCACAAAAATAATATTAATTATAAGTTATTGAATTAATTTTGAAATATTTAAAAGTAGAACCATTCGGTGATTGTTTTCATTTGGCGCTCCATGCATGTGGTTGGCTATATTTATTTTTGCTGAAAACAATATAAATCAGAATAATGTTTTGGTCAAAATAGCGGCTTTAAATAAAACCAAGTGCTGGTCAGGGGGATTTCAATGTGTTGCCTGATAGAAGTTTAAAATATCACGTGCCCATGTTTGATGTTCTGGTTTAACTGTGACTTTGATTTCTTGAAAATTGGTGACATCGTTGCCATCACTTTCATCGGCATAATAGGCGATCCCATGTGTTTTGTTGGGATAGTTGGGAATTTGATAGCTAAAATACACTTTATTTTTATTGGCTTTGACGATGTTTAGCAGATGGTTTTTATCTTCAATGGCACCAAATTCATTGTCTAAACTGAGCTTTTTGACATTGGGGAAATATAAACTTGCGCTATGCATGGCACAGCCAGCACACGCGGATGAATTATAAATGGTGATGGCTTCATCTTTTTTACGGCTTGCCAGCACAGCATACGCAACGCCAGAAGGTCCCATATCCGTGCTGATCACTTGCCATGATAGGGGGACAAGTACAGGACCAATACCGGGCAGTAAAATGATTTTAAAGTTTTTCGCTTGAGTCGTAGATAATGTATAACTGAACTGACATTTCACTTGCTGGGTATTGCTGATCTTACAGACGGCATCATCTTTGTAGAATCCTGTATCGTTAAAAGGATTGGGAATTGCTGCAATATAGGTATCCACGGTTACATTATTGCTGAGTGTGGCTGCGGGAAGTTTTTCAAGCCGGTGTTGTGGGTGAGGTGCTTGGTTGGTTTTTAGATCAGGAAAAGTGGCTTTGAAAATAGCGATATCTCCATAAGCAAAACCACTTAGGCCCAATAGTATGATTAAAAATTTCGAATTGAGCATGTCCTATCCCGACTATCCTTTACTGATCCTTATTGGGGACTTTGATAAATCAATTGACATTCTTTATAGGTTGCCAATATTTTGATGTCTTTAATCTTTTGAGTGGGCACTTTTAATGGGTCTTGATCTATCACCACAAGATCCGCCAATTTGCCTTTTTCTAAGGTTCCTTTGTCTTTTTCTTCAAAGTATTGGTATGCAGCCCAATCTGTGACTGATTTTAATGCAATATAAGGACTGACTTTTTGATCCTCACCTAATACATCTCCAGAACGGGTGGTACGATTGACGGTTGCATCGATCACCATCATATTTTTAGGAGGAATGACTGGAGCATCATGGTGCTCAGTAAAAATCATATTTTTTCTTAATGCAGAACCTGTAGGGGAAATTCGGTTGGCACGTTCTGCGCCGAGTGTTTCGTGTTTATGCCAATCGCCCCAGTAGTAAGTATGTAATGAGAAGAACGAAGGAATAAGCCCTAATTTCTTGGCTTGATCTAATTGATCCTCACGCATGGTTTGTGCATGAATAATTACATTGCGGCGATCTGCTTGGCCATATTGTGCGTTGGCTGTTTCAATAGTTGCGAGATATTGGTCAATTGCAGCATCACCATTGGCATGTGCAAGAATTTGCCAATGATTCTTATAAGCCAGATTAATTGCATCTTGAACCATTTTTGTATCTGGATAGGCTGGATAACCACGATAGTCTTTAGGTTTTCCCTCTGGTGGGATGAAGTAAGGCTGCGTTAGCCATGCGGTTTTGCCTTGTGGGGAGCCATCTAGGCTGATTTTAACGCCACCAATTCTAAAATGATTTTGATAATTGAGACTACTGCCATTTTTCAGCATGTAATCTTTTTCATTGATGATATCTGGATAAACCACGACATCAATATTCAATTGATTGATGGCCGCAAAACTTCGCCATAATTCAGCGGTACCATGATCTGCACGACCTTCTTGTACAGTGGTATAGCCATTTTTGATATAGGTATTCAGTGCTGTTTTTGCCATATTTTGCATGATTTCAGGTGGAACTTTGCTAAACGCAGTTGCCATTGCTGAAAAAACAGCAGATTCTTCAAGTACACCATTGGGTTCTTGAGAGTTTGCTTTACGACGAATAATCCCGCCAGTTGGATTTGGGGTATTTTTATTGATGTTTAAAAGTTCAAGAGCCTTATGATTGACAGAGGCTAAGTGTCCAGACTGATGTAAAACAATAATCGGGTGATTGGTGGAAACCAAATCTAAATCATCTGCTGTAGGATGCCGTTTTTCTTTAATTTGGGCATCATCATAACCATTTCCAATAATCCAACCTGAGGTTGCTTTGATAAAGTCAGGATTGTTTTGTTGCCATAATGAAAGTTCATGAATCAATGATGCAATATCTGAAACGTTACCATCGGGCGTAGGATAGAGATTTGCTACAGTTTGCTGTAGACCTACACTATTTAAATGGCTATGTGCATCAATAAAACCAGGCAGCAGGGTATGACTGTTTAAGTTAACCTCTTGGGTATTTTTTTGTTTTAACTTTTGCGCTTGTTTTAAATCACCTGCAAAGACAATTCTTCCATCCTTGACCAGTAGCGCTTCGACATAATGGGGTGACATGCCTTGCATGGTTAAAATTGAGCCACCGTAAAATAGCGTGTTTGTTTGCGTCAATGTTGCAAGATCAGCGGGGGTATTCGTGTTTGTTGGAGATACTGTGGTACATGCGCTAAGCGAGCCAAGGCCAATTACGCAGATGATGGGTGCAATTGCACGGACAAGTTTTGATGGGCTACTGATTTGAAACATGAATAATCCCCAAATTTGTTTTATTAAATATTGCTCAAAACAGATGAATTGAATTGTTTATTTTATTCAAACTAGCAAAGATTTTGATCTGCGTATAGGTTTGATATGTGTTTAAAAATGATAAGTGTTTTTACATTTGAACAATGATCTTGATTTATCCTAAACGATTTTTTATTTATATACAGTCTAAATAAATCTTTTTCTAAAATAAATCACAGATAACAGTGCCAGTGCTAAACCAATAAATGAGGGACCATAACCGATAGGAGCAGCAAGTAAGCCAACAATTACAGCTCCTGCTACAGCCCCGCCATAATTAAAAATATTTACCCGTGCGATAATTTCATCGCGTCGATTTTCATCTAGACGACCTGCTGCTGAAAATGTCAGCGGGACTAATGCGCCTACTGCAACACCAGCCAGTGCAAAACCAGCAATGACAATCGCCAATGAATGTCCTAAGCCAGCTATGGCACAGCCTGTTGCACCAATCAGCGTTGTGATGAAGGCAACCCATGCAGCGCTTTTAAATTTTAAAAGATAATCCAGACTTAAACGGGTGAGTAAAATACCCATTTGGTATGCGGCATAACCCAATGGGGCGACTGTGGCTGAGCTTGCTAAAATATCTTTAAGATAAATTGAACTCCACGTGCTGATTGCTGAATCGACAGTAAAGGCGATGAGAATGATCACACCAAAAATAAGCAATTGTTTATGCGGAATTGGTGATCGTTGTTGAGGATGTAGGGCAGCATTTTCTTTTTGTTGAAATAACCAACGTTTTGACACTTGCGATGTAATCAAACACATCGTGACAGCAATGCACAATGCCGCTGTTGCCCCAAATGTGGTTGAGACCGTTGCGGACATGATTAACGCGCCAAGGAAAGCAGCAGCGGTATAACAGGCAAAGAAACCGCCCAAGGCGCTTTTTCCAAGTTTTTGTTCCATCATGACAGCTTGCATATTCAATGCCGCATCTAAACATCCGAGTCCAAGCCCATAAAGTAAAAAACTAGCGACCATGATCATGACACTGGGACTAAATGCTGCAATTGCAATACCGATGGCTTCAAATAGCAAGCCGATAACAATAGCCAGCCTTGAACCTAGTTTCACAGCGAGTCGATCTGCCAAAATAGAACCCAGTGCTGCGGCAATACAGACGCCAAGGATAATAATCGACAGTTGATCATCTGAAAGCCAGAATCGGCTTTTGATTGTGGGAAGCGCGGTCATGACGCTGGCATAACCCAAGCCTTGCGTGGCAAAACCAAGTGCGATTACTTTTTGGGTTTTGCTGAGGGATGTATGCGCGAAGTTTGGCGTTTTGCTGTTCACGTCCATGCATGGCTCACTTTTTTACTTTTAGAATTTAAACTTCGGTTTTCGTTTTCTGTTTAGTGATACATCCTGTATCGACTCGCATTTTATTTTATCTGGAATGCATTGAAAGAAAAGGGGCATAACTGGAAAGTTAAGGGGGCAATTCGGACATCTGTATTTTTATTTTTGCAATAAAAAAGCCACTGGAAAGTGGCTTTTGTTAAATGCATGCAGTGATTTACGAGTTTGGACCATCTACGCGTTCAATATTAACGCGTGCTGTTCCTGAATTTGTAATACCTAAACGCTTAGCAGCGCCGTAAGAGAGGTCAAGTACACGGTTACCATGGAAAGGACCACGATCGTTGACTTTAACCACTACGCTTTTACCATTGTCTTTATTGGTTACACGAATAAAGCAGTTTAATGGCAAGCTACGGTGTGCAGCAGTCAAATCATTCATATCGAATGTATCACCGCTTGCGGTTTTACGGCCGTGGAACTGACGACCGTACCAAGATGCAACACCAGTTTGGCTAAATTTGCGAACTGTGTTTGAAGCAACTTCATTAAGTTTATCAATTACTGAAGGCTCATCTTCAGGAACTTGAATCTTTGCTGCAATAGTTTGACGACGGACTTGATCGCCAGAACGTTCAGTAATTGACAAACTGTTTAGGTTTGAAAAATGAGAGTTGAAATTTGTTGAATCTTTGCTAATCACACGAGAAGCTAGACTCGAACTATCCGAATCATTGTTTAAGTATGATGACTGAACCATTTCTGAGTTGACCTGCGTCATACTCAGACCCATGGTCAGGGCCATCATATATTTTAGTGAAGCATGCATCGTTTAACTCCTTGGAACCTCAATTTTAACTTTCTAAGTCGCTGAAAATTAACCATAGAGGTCTGTAAATTCACTTGTGCAACTGCATTTAACGGAAAGGATAATATTCAAGCTGGAATAAATGTGTCTAGCATTATTTAAGAAACAGTTACAAAAAGGACAAATTCTTACAGGTTTTGATTAAAAAATAATCAATATTGTAACAAGGTGTGAAAAAAGTATTAAATGTGATCAAATTAACATAAAAAAATCTTGACTTATTTATTATTTAGGAAATTGCAAGTCTTAACGACTTACAATTTCAGTGCCTAAAAGCCATAAAGCGGTGGCATACATACGGCTTCTATTATATGTCGTAATCACTTGAAAATTAGGATAAGTAATATAATAAATAGGGCCATTGCTGTCCTGTAATTGAATCACATTAACCAAATCTAAGTCATCAATTTTGACGATTGGATTTAATGGAGAAATCCCTAAATTTTTAAGTGATCCATAGGGAACAGGCTGAGTTAAATCTTTTGCAATAACCGCTTCAGGATTGTTCCCTGTATAACGCGCTAAAAACGCAATAGGGCGATCACGTTGCCAGCCATGTTGAGCCAGATAGTTGGCAATTGAACCAATCGCATCGACCGCAGAGTTACGTAAGTCAACATGACCATTTCCATCGTAATCCACGCCAAATTTAGACACATTACTTGGCATAAATTGCGGATAACCTACTGCACCTGCATAAGAGCCAACAATCGAATTGGTTGGAACGCCATCTTTATATGACCATGCAATTAAAGCACCCAACTCATCTTGGAAATATTGCGCACGGCGAGGATAACCAAAACCGAGGGTTGCAAGTGCATCACGGGTGATAAAGGAGCCCTTATTTGAGCCATAACCTGTTTCCACCCCTAGAATGCCTAGGATGATTGCTTGAGGCACCCCAAACTGCTGTTCTGCGCGATTTAGTGTATCTGCATATTGTTGTTTAAAACGCACACCACGTTGGATGGTGCCTTCAGCTAAAAAATTAGTTTTGTATTGATACCAAGGCTTACTTTCACCTGGTCGTTCCATAATGCTGATGATATTGGGTAAATTGCGTGAGCCGTTCATTGCCCAATCAATTTGTTCGCTACTTAAACCATAGGTTTGCATGGTTTTGGCTTTAAAATTATTGTATTCAGGGTTGCTGGCAAAATCATTGGCTTGGCAGAAACTGGTCAGTGAAAATGCAGCTGCACAAAAAGTGATGTTTTTAACCTTCTGTAAAAGCCCAAAAGTAAACATAGGTTATATTTCCTAATTATTTATGATAAAAAAATTAACGATGTGTATGTATAGACATCACAATGCCAAAAGTGGCCATTAAAGTAATAATTGCAGTACCACCATAACTCATAAAAGGTAATGGCACACCGACTACAGGTAAAATACCACTGACCATGCCCGCATTTACAAATACATAAACAAAAAATGACAAAGCAAAAGTACCAGCAACCAAGCGCCCAAAATTATGGAAGCATTGTAGACTCATTTGAAAGGTTCTAAAGATAATACAAAAGTAAATGATGATCAGAAGTAGGATACCAATCAGACCGAATTCTTCAGAAAATGCGGCAATGATAAAGTCAGTATGGCCTTCAGGTAAAAAATGTAAGTGCGATTGAGTACCTTCTAAATAACCTTTACCCATAAAGCCACCCGAACCAATCGCAGTTTTAGACTGAATGATGTTCCAGCCCGTGCCTAAGGCATCGGCTTCTGGATTAAATAAAGTTAAAACACGTTGTCGTTGATAGTCGTGTAGTAGAAATTCCCAAGCGACTGGAATTACCACTGCAACAGCACTCACTGCACCTAAAATCATTTTCCAAGAAAGACCACTCAGAAATAGCACAAAAATCCCACTGGCTAAGATGAGCAGTGATGTGCCTAAATCGGGTTGTTCTGCAATCAGGATAAAAGGAATGCCGATCATGATCAGTGATAAAAACACATTTTTAAAACTAGGCGGTAGAGGATTACGAGATAAAAACCATGCAATCATCAATGGCATACCAATTTTTAAAAACTCACTGGGTTGTACGCTGCCAAAACCTGGAATCCCAATCCAGCGTTGAGCACCCATACGAACCTCACCAAACACTTTAACTGCGACTAAGCAAACCAGTCCAAACAGATAAAAGTAAGGTGCAAAAGCTTGATAAACTTTAGGGGGAATTTGGGCTAAACCACACATGACGAGAAAACCGATACCAAAGCTCATGGCTTGTTTGGAAACCAGCCCCATATCTTGTGCAGACGCACTATAAAGGACGGTTAAACCGAGCATCGCGTTTAAAATTAGAAATAAGCTCAACCAAGGGTCAATATGGAGTTTTTGCCAGCGTGAGGGGATCATGGCAGTACTTAGACCATCACGAGGAGATTGACGTAAAAATTTATATTGAGAGCTTGGTGCCATTGGTCTATTTTGTGCGGGAAATGTGTTTTGCGCATGCTATCACAATCCTCCCCGAAGGCAATGAATATCAATACTTTGCAACAAAATTATGAGCTGAATTTTGTGATTATTTTGAGGGTGAAATATTTAAATTAGAAAATAGTGGGTTAAATAGATTGAATTAAATGGTTTTGAACTTGAATAGGTCTTAGATAGATCTAGGAATAATGTTTTATCATGGTTTTAAGTTTATGAATTTAATGGTTAATTACTACAGCTAAAAAGTATAACTCGATAAATGTAAAAAAATGCCCTTACCAAGAAGGGCATTTTTTATATTTAAAAATCCAATTGAATTTTAACGATCAATTAAAAAATAAAGTATCGTAATATTCTGCAACAGCTGTGATTTCATCTTTATTTAAATTTGGAATCAACTTATCAATTGCCATATGCACTGCTTTGCCTACAGCAGATGCGCCAATATCCGCAGCCTTACGTTTGATCATACCCAAATCCAGCGTTTTATTAAAATCACGCATAAAATGGTTAATCGTCGCATCTGAGAATTGTTTGAATTGTTCAGACAATACAGCGCGATTTACATCCCCATTTGCTTGAACTTCAGCAAAACTATTTTTGAGATTTGTGACTAAACTTGCGTCTAAATTCACACCGACACGGAATTGGCCTTGTGGATCTTTAAATAGACTACGTTCTGAAAACTCTACAGACTGACGAACCACATCATTGTCTGCCTTACTTAACAATTGTTTAAGTAACACAGCAACAGTCGATTTGACATAGCCTGCTAATTTTTCAGCAGTATCTCGTTTGTCACTTGCAGGGAAGCGACGAACAAGTTCAATCAAAAGCGTATCAATAATTTCTTCATTAATGAGTAAGGCAGTTTGATCACGTAAAGGATAAAGTGGTTCGTTAGAGTTTTTTTTCTCAATACCGGTCTGAATGTTCTTTAATAGTTCTTCAGAAGGTACAAAACCAAAAAAAGGCATGTTTTCAACCTCAATGTTTATTGTCGCGCCAATCGAATTGGGCTTGGCATCCATGATTCATCAGATACACGACATGGGTTAATATCTAAACCGCCACGACGTGTATATGTTGCATACACCATCAGCTTTTCAGGTTTTAAATTTTGCCAAATATCGGCAAAGATTTGTTCCACGCATTGTTCGTGAAAACCGTTATGCTGACGATACGAGATAATATAAGCTAAAATACTACGATAACAAGGTTTTTCGCCTTGGTATCGGATAAAAACAGTGCCCCAATCGGGTTGTCCAGTCACCGGGCAATTGCTTCTTAATAAGTGTGAATACAGTTGAATTTCAACGCTTTCACCGTGTTGAGTATTTTCTTGATCAAAGGCCAAAAGGCTTGCATCTGGATGATTGACCAGCTGGTCAGGTTCTTGATCATCAATACAAATACCCGTGGGTTTGCTGATCTCTAAATCATCAACTTGAAATAAAGTTAGCGTCACTGGGGCTTGTGCAGCAGCAGATAAGTCTTTTTCAACGGTATTGATAAAAGCTTGATGAGAGTCAAACTGGGTAAAGTTCATACTATTAAAGTAGAGCTTTAACGACTTTGATTCAATCAAATTTGGTGATGTTGCTGGGAGTGCAATACGCCCAATGGCAACTTGCGGGATCCCTTTGCTATTGAGCCAAGAAATTTCGAATACATGCCACCAATCTTGACCTTTATATATACCCGCTACATCCGCATATTGCTCACGCGCTTGTGCACGCGCGATCGGGAAAAGAATTTCGGGTTGATAGGTAGTTGGGTAATCGGTTTCTTTACCCAATAAAGATTTTTCAACAGACATTATTCACGCATTCCTGAACCACGAGAAAGTAAATAGTAAGCAATCGCATACAGTACGCCACAGAATAGAGTCACAATAAGTAAAGACAATGAAACATTGACATCACTATGACCTAAAATTCCGAAACGGAAAGCATTGACCATATATACAATCGGGTTAATTAAAGACAGATTTTGCCAAAATGGACTTAAAGCACTAATCGAATAAAACACACCGCCTAAGTAGGTGAGGGGTGTTAATACAAAGGTTGGGATAATCGAAATATCATCAAACGATTTTGCATATACAGCATTGATAAAACCACCTAAAGAGAACAAGAGTGAGGTAATAATAACGGTATATATCGTGACGAAAATATTATGGATATAAAGGTCAGTAAAGAACAAACTCATTGCAGTGACAATTGCCCCAACAAGAACACCACGAGCAACACCACCAATCACATAACCACACAAGACCATATGTAATGGAACTGGGCTCATGATCAGTTCTTCGATGCTTTTTTGGAATTTAGCACTAAAGAAACTTGAAGACACATTGGCATAACTGTTTGTAATCACCGCCATCATGATGAGACCTGGCACGATGAATTGCATATAGCTAAATCCACCCATTTGTCCAATACGAGAACCGACCAAATTACCAAAAATCACAAAGTATAAGCTCATGGTGATCGCAGGCGGTAATAAGGTCTGCGGCCAAATGCGCATAAAGCGGCGGATTTCTTTTTGAACTAATGTATAGAGTGCAATACGTAGTTGAGTAAAATTCATTCTGCAACTCCTTCAAGATTTTTCTCAACCAGTTTCACAAATAACTCTTCAAGACGATTTGATTTATTGCGCATACTGCGAACACGAATGCCTTGCGCTTCTAAAAGTTGAAATAAATCATTTAAAGAATGCGCTTTATCCATCGTGACTTCTAAGGTCATGGGGTCAATCAGATTAAATTTCACACCAATGATATCAATCATGATCGGTTCAATCGGATTTTCTAAATCGAAAATAAAAGATTCTTCACTCAATTGGTTTAAGAACGCTTTCATCGATGTATCTTCTTTGATAACACCACGGTCAATAATCGCAATCTGACGACAAAGCATTTCTGCTTCTTCTAAATAATGCGTGGTTAAAATGATCGAAGTGCCTTTTTCATTCATTTCTGTAAGGAAATCCCACATTGAACGGCGTAACTCGATGTCTACACCTGCAGTGGGTTCATCTAAAATCAAAAGTTTAGGTTCATGCATCATGGCACGCGCAATCATTAAACGGCGCTTCATACCACCAGACAACATACGCCCTTGAGTATTACGCTTATCCCATAAACCTAATTTTTCTAAATATTCTTCAGCACGTTGTTGTGCAATTTTAGGCGGAATACCGTAATAACCCGCTTGAGTGACTAAAATGTCAAAGATCTTTTCAAATTGACCGAAGTTAAATTCTTGAGGAACAACACCTAGACATTGCTTTGCATGTGAAGGATGGGTATCTAAATCATGACCAAAAATTTCCACAGTACCCGAGGTTTTCCGCGCCAAGGAACTGATAATACTGATTGTTGTCGATTTACCAGCGCCATTTGGTCCTAAAAGTGCATAAAACTCTCCTTCTGGAACAGTCAAATTGATTCCTTTGAGTGCTTGGAATCCATTTCTATAGGTTTTAGATAAATCTCTTAACGTCAGAGCATCAGTCATGAAATTCTCACTTGGTTTATGGAGTGTGTATTGTGAGCGATCTTTTTAAATAAACCAAGTAAGTTAGGAGGAATTCTGCATTGCAAATATGCAACATTGCTTAAAGCATGAGCATCAATCAAAAGAGTTGTTTTATAAATGCTTTACCTCGCGGTTTTTTTTGTTATGATGTGCCTTCTCAATTTAAGCGCCCATAGCTTAACTGGATAGAGTGCAGGTTTCCGAAGCCTGTGGAGTGGGTTCGAGTCCCGCTGGGCGTACCAAATTTATAAATAAAATCAATAGTTTAGTGACTATCTTGGCGTAAGATTGGCACATGATCACTGAAATCTCGTGATACGATAAGAAAATAATTCAGGAATTTCTTGCTCATATAAAATTTCTTGCATAGCCAAGCGACTAATTAAAGGCGCGAGAGTGACTGCTGCATGCATTGAAATGAGATAAAGTCCAGAGTCATCATTCATCGTACCAACAATGGGCATCTCATCGAATGGGATAGGGCGCATTCCTACAGCCACGTGATCAACAGTTATAGATGATGCTAATGTCGGTGCTATCGCATTAAAATGTGCCTGAATAGTTTTTAAAGCATTTAGAGCGATCAGTTCTGGCGTATTGACTGCTGTGTCATCGATATAATCTTCTGCCGCTAAAAAATGTTCTGAATCAATCGAGCGAATCTCCATCTCTGGTGTCGAGATAATATGCTGTGCGAATTGATCTGATTTCTCATGCTTAAAGCGAATAATAATAGCTGGCAAAGATGCTAAAGGTAATTCGATATTGATAGTTTGCAATAAATCCTTATTGACCACTCCTGCTGTTAAAACAACTTTATCTGCAAAATAATCCTTATCTTGAGTACGTACACCGATTGTTTGACCTGATTCATTTTGTAATATTTTAGAAACTTTAGTTTCTTGACAATAGCTTACACCTTTTTTAATGGCATCCTGAAGCAGCGTTTGAATCACCCAGATAGGATCTATCGCACCTTCTTCGCCAGCAAATGCAACGATATTCGGCGCTTTATCGAGCAAAGGTTCTTTTTTTGCAAGATTCTCTTTTGTTAAAGATTCGACATTAAAAGACAGCTCACTGTGGGATTGGATAAATTGTAATGTCTCTGCATTCGTTTCCTGCCAACTAATGGCACCTCGCCAATGAATTTTCAATGCACCATGCATCTCTGCATCTAATCTTCGCCATTCATTCAATGATTGTGATCGTAGTTTTTGGTAGACATCAGGACGCCCATATGAAACATTAAGCCATGCAAAAGAATGTTGAGAAACTCCGCTTCCTGCCTGCTTTTGATCCAATAATGTCACTTCTGCATTGGAGTAAGTGGCGAAATACCATGCTAGGGTAACGCCAACAATACCAGCACCAACAATAACAATCTTTTTTTCTTTCATTTTGAGCTTCTGTGGCATTAATAAATCAAATTTCATATTATTTTGAATATGATAAAATGATTCTATCAAAGAATTTAAAATGGATAATTTTAATTATTGCTTTACAGGCTGCATTACAAGTATTTTTATGAATTATTAAATAGTTATTTTTTTATTAATAGACTTCTTTCATAAGCCCATTTTAAAACATAGATCGAGATAAAATCCCCCTCATCCTAGCCTTCTCCCAGTGGGCATAGGTATCTACACAATTAAATCTATTTAAGTTAAATTGGAGAGCATGCTCTCCAATTTAACATTCCACACTTAGATAACCGATTAGTTAAACGCTACGGACGTCTTGTAAAACTTAATATGAATCCACTTGCTTCATTAGCCCCAGCGCTTAAAGATATTGCCTCTACCCAAAAGACTAGCTTTGCTACAACCCAAGCAGTTTGGCGTTTCTTAAATAACGAAAACGTTTCATTTCAACAACTCAATCAGCCTCTTCAAAAACTTGCGTTTGAACAAATCGCTCTATCGAATCACCACTATGCCTTAGTTGCTCATGATTGGTCTCAACTACAATATTTCAAACATAACAACAAGTTAAATAGATTCAAAAGAACACATGCAAGTGACAAAGGCTATGAATTACAAAGCAGTTTATTAATTGATGCTGAAACGGGTTTACCCATTGCACCATTAGATCAAACTTTATGTGATGCTACTGGACGTTATTCAACATTTACTGATGGGCATAAAATAAAAGAAACCCACTTAAATGCACTATGTGAACAAATCGAACATATTGAGTCTTTACCAATAGAAAAGAAACTCGTACATATTATTGATCGTGAAGGAGATTCAATTGCTCATCTTAGATTATTGAATCAACAAGAACATTTATTTCTTATTCGAGGTAAAGAAGGAAATCGTGTTGAATATCAAGGAGAAGATGTTAAGTTAAGGGAAGTGTCAGACCAAATACCAACTACACAAACCCATACAATTCAATATAAAGGGAATTGCGAACAACTCTATGTTGGTGAAACTCAAATCAGTATTACACGTAATGCAAGACCAATGCAGAAAGATGAAACGGGAAAAAGAGTTCCGCCACAAAAGGGAAAGTCATTAACCGTTCGACTGATTGTAGTTGAAGTTAAAAATAAGCAAGGAAAATCACTTTCTCGTTGGAGCTTATTAAGTAATGTATCATCAGAAATTCTAAGTATAGAATTGGCAACTTGGTATTACTGGCGTTGGAAAATAGAAAACTATTTTAAGTTGTTAAAACAGGCGGGCCATGACATTGAGTCATGGCTACAAACAACGCCACAAGCGATATTAAGACGACTCTTAATTGCAAGTATGGCATGTGTATTAACTTGGCGAATACAGCGAGAAAATGATGAGAAAAATTCAAGAGTTAGAGTCTTTCTAACACGTCTATCAGGAAGGCAACAAAAAAGAGGAACAAGGGAAAGTGCTCCTGCAATTTTGGCTGGTCTGTCAATATTACTGAATACACTACAATTATTATCTGAACATTCGGTGGATGACCTTAAGCTGATTGCTGAAATTGCATTAGAGTCTCTACAAAAAGATGTGTAGATACCAATGCCCAGTGGGAGAAGGAACTTTCAATACCAATATGATTCACTCTACATGATCATTTTTTGATTTATGAAAGATTTTTAATGTACCGTAAAATAAAATTGCATTGTTAAGTAGATACAACAATAAGAATATAAATCTCAGCTTATAAGAAAAATCCAGAAAAGCTAAAAATGATGGCGGTGGCTTATACCTTTATAGATGGCTGAATTAGAAGATGAAGATATTGCCATTTTAACTATATAAGCCTTATCAAAAACAACACACCATTCTAAGTATTTTTATTTCCTCCAAGCTTTATTTGAACACTTACTTAAAAATCCAGTGATGAATATCCTGAGACGTATAGCTCATATCAATTAGCCAAAGCTATGTAAACAAAAAGTATTTATACATCAATGTGGTGTACAGCAAAACAATTTTTACGGATAGGACATTGTTGTAGATGGATTGGAAATTCGCTTAAGAGGGCAAAGACATGAACTTAGTCAAAATTTGGAATAAAGTAATCAAAGGTAAGCTCTATGTAGTTGGTGATATTCATGGTTGTTACGACTTGCTGATGAGTCGCTTGATTGAGATAGGCTTTAACTTTGAAAACGATTTATTGGTTGCTGTTGGTGATCTAGTTGATCGTGGTATTCAAAATATTGAGTGTGTGAATTTAATCGATCAACCCTGGTTTACTTCAATTCGAGGGAATCATGAAGACTTATGTATTAAAGGTTTGTTTAATGATTCCTTTGGCCGTTGTCATATTGCCAATGGAGGAGAGTGGTTTTATGATTTGGATGCTCAAACTCAACATAAAATTATAAACAAATTTAATCAGTTACCGATTGCACTTGAAATCACACATCAAGGTCGTAAGTTTGGTTTTGTACATGGGCATATTGAGCAAAATGACTGGGAATTGTTTAAGCATAATCTTAATCATTTTGATGCTGTCAGATATGCAATTGAAGCTAAGCGATTACCTACGGACGCTGCGATGTGGGGGCAGAGAACGCTTTGATTTAGAGAATCCGAAATATACTAAAGTTCAAGGTGTGGATCTGGTCATCATGGGGCATACCGTCACAACAACGCCCATCAAGCGAGATAATTGCTACTACATTGATACTGGTGCAGTGTATTGCGGAAGTCTGACAATTTTAGATTTGAGTAAGATTTAAGAGATGAGGATCGACATCACCATGAATATTATGGCTTGATCAATAAGCCTTTTACAATAGTCAAAAAATAAGCAGTTATAAAGGGTGATTTATAAGAGTTTAGTGTTATGCAAAACTTTCAAAAATCATACTTTTGCAAGAGCACGATGAATTTGTCATGGTAATTATTAACTTAATTGATTAAAATATGCACATAAGATCTGAAGTGGAGATCGGTTAATTATGTCTAAATCTAAAGTTCGCCATGTAGAGGGCAAAAAGGCTGCTATTGGTGAAAATGCAGATGTAAAAATTCGATACAGAAGAAATAAAAATCGTTTTTCTACAGCGTTGAGTTTGGCATTACAAGCAGAAAAACTTTCAAAATCTTTTCATGCAGAAAGAGCTATGCTTAAGGCAGTCAGTTGCAAAGATTTATTTTCTAATTCATTTGACGTAAATGTACTATTTGATGATGAGGCTAAAGTTTGGGTGGCTCAATGTGATAGTTTGAGCTTGGTCACAGAGTCTAAAACATTTGAAGAATTAATAAGTAATGTAAAGCTTCTAGCTGCAGAATTGATAGAATTAAATGATATCTCGGTCGACTTAAACAAATTCACACTGAATTATAAAATAACAGAGTCTGTGGTGCTTTAATATGGGTGCTGGGTTCTACGATAAAGTTATTGAAATACTATTATTGTATGGTTGTAATTTTGAAAGACAAGGCAAAGGTAGCCATGAGATTTGGTACAGTCCAATAACAGATAGAAAATTCCCAGTAGCAGTTACAATTGAATCAAGACACACTGCAAATGGTATTTTTAAACAAGCGGGCATCGATGAAAAAATTTAAAGTGTATATTTAATACTAACCCACTTAACCAAGTGGGTTTTTTATTGGAGCCAATTTTTGAATAATAAAAAAATTCACACATCTTGGTGATTTAAATGGTCACTCAGGCAAGCAAAATTTAAATATTTTGACTTAGAAATTTGCAGCTGCTTAAGAGGAGAATATCTCAGTAGGCAAAAACAATAGAAAGGTATGATGGTCGTATCAAAGAACATTGATCAAAGACGCGATTTTACAAAATAAAGCTTTTTTGACCCACTTCCATATTGAGTATTTTTCACCAATTAAAAGCAAGCTATAGCACTTGTTATATATTGCCACTGACAAATAAAATGAAACCCTAGTAAAATAGTAGGTATTCCTTCTATTACCGAATTATCGGTTTTTGCCTGCATTCTTTCCCCAAAGATGCAGGTTTTTTTTGCCTTAATGCTTCAATTATTCATAGCATAGCCTTAGGGGCTGTTTTTTTCATAAAATCCTTAAGCGGTTAAGGATTTTGAATTTTGCTCAAAGTTCATAAAATAGAGCTGAATGCGGTAGTATAGTGATTAACGACAAGAGTAATCATTACGATGAATGAAACCTTTACATATTTGTATACCCACGTGGGTATATTTGGGTCCTTACCTACACACAAAGTATTTACCAGCGATAAGAGCAATAGAACAAAATTAATTTTTGCTGATAACACATTTATTTACAGTTTAATTTCTTCTTGGGCCTTAAGTAACTCTGATTTTGATAGTGGAAAAGTGACATGGAAAGAAGAGCCACAAGGCTATCTAGAAAATGAAATAAAAAAATTAGCGATTTATAAAGCGAATCATCCCTTATTTATCACTGAATCATAAGTTCATGTAGTCACTAGAGTGACGTCACCGCTATTTTAAATATTGATGAAAGATAGAGCAAAATATTGAAGAATACCTCGCAGAAATGTGAGGTATTTTTAATCGCTTAATTTTTCTTAACTCGCCAAAAAAATGTCATAAATGAGTGTTATATTGCTTAAAACAATTGAGGGGAGCCAACATGGGTATCGATCTAAAAGAACTCAATAAGCAAATTGATGATTTTAAAGAAAGTAAGGATCCACAAAGATTAATCATTGGTTATAAAACTTATTCTAAATTAATGAAAGAAAATAAGTTTTTAGATAAAGTTAGCAAAGATGCAAATGACCCAATGATTAGATATTATAAAGAAATAAAGATAAAAATAGTCACAGAAAAGCATTTTTTTGAGATTGAGTAGCTGAATAAGCAATATAAGTTGAAATGAGTGGGAAATAATGAAGTTTGTGGTGAGGCGCTTAATGCGTCTTTTTTTATAGCAAAAATTGTTATAGATACTAAGAGGTATTTATAGACAGGGAAGTATCGATAAGAAAAGGTAAGAGAGAAGTAATTATTGCAAAATGTTTTACTATTTAAGTAGCTTACTAAGCGATAGATTTTAATGTGATTTATTTATCCATATTAATGATTGAAAATTTCACGTTATTAGTGTATAAAAAATCAACAACAATAAAATAAGGGTGATTACATGATATCTAAATCTATAAACATCGCATTCTTCTTTTCTATGTTTATTGTTCTTACTTTACTTATCCATTTATTTGGTAATATCCCTTTAGGGATATGGGTGTATAAGTAAATACAAATGGACCTAAAAGCTCATCACAAGGTGGGCTTTTATGAATTTTAATATGTTGAAATATGTTGAAAATAATTTTTCTATTATACTGCGGATCATATATTGATAGATGCTTAGAGATGCTTTGCTCTTTAACAACTTGCGTCATGGCATAAAAATTAAAGATGTCTGGTGTTAAATATGATGTTGTGGATCTGGCGAAAGAGATTCAATCTAATCACTCCGAAATTCTCTGTTTTTATATTTTTCTAAGTACACCTGAAAACAATGCATAATAAAAGTACAAATATTGTGTGAATAGAATACTTAAATAGGGCTTTTTGAGATATATATTGAATAAAGGTTGTATTACTTGCCTTTAAGGCGTATAAAGTCACTTCGTTGATGCGGGATGGAGCAGTCTGGTAGCTCGTCGGGCTCATAACCCGAAGGTCGTTGGTTCAAATCCAGCTCCCGCTACCAACGAAAAAAGATTCAAAGTTTATAGCCTAGTTTGCTTCATGCTTACTAGGTTTTTTTATGCTTAAAATTTATTGCATTGAATTTAAGCGCTTTAGAATAGCAAAGATATAAAAAGCGCACTCAATCAATCTGCTTATTTATGCTGGGTATTTGAAGATAAGTAGAATAGTGTTATTTAATGAGTTTTCACTTTTAGCTTAAGTATTCTATGGCTCAATCTAATCTATATAAATTACCTGCTAAATATTGGATGGGCCGAATAGCAATTGGATATGGCATTGGCTATTTTGAGGGAGCTGTGGGTGATAACTCTCCACATCGTCATCACGCACATCAGTTAAGCTTTGCAAAACAACAGGGAGAGCGGATTCAAGTTATTGCTGATGATTATTGTATATGGAGTAGTGGGGTCTATATCGCAGCAAATACTTTACATCATTTGCAACCAGGAACTTACTGTTCGATCTATATTGATCAAACACATTTTCTTGCTGATGTCATACAGCATTATTTACAAGTTTCCTTACAACAAGACTCGTCGATTACGATATTGCCTGAAAGTTTGGTGTCTATTCTTAGAGCGTATTTTATAGAACAAAATCAAACATTTGAATCTTTCCAAAAGCTTTTAAGTTATTGCAGTGAATCTAATTTCAAAGCTCAGTCAGTTAAAGAAGAGCGTCTTGCAAAATTTCTTATTCACAACCATCAACAGAATTTGACAGTGAAACAAATCGCCACACAATTCAATCTTTCAGAAAGTCGTTTTAGTCATTGGTTTAGTGAAAATTTTGGTATTTCTTATCGTAGTTATCGGAAATGGTTACGCTTATTACAAAGCTTTCAAGCCATAGATCAGGATATTAATTTAACCAGCATCGCTCATCACGCTCATTTTTCTGATCAGGCGCATTTTAGTCGAACCTGCAAACAAATGTTTGGCATTCAACCTTCACTATTAAAATTTATTCCATCCATTGAGCAAATGCCAATATTACTTTTGTCAGATTAAAAGCTATAAGTGATATAGCGGTTTCGTTCAATTTTTCTATCCAGCCAGTCAGCATACTCCTAAAACGTATTCTGTTGATTGGAGTTATAAATGAGCGCTTTTGTTAAAATATCTCTGCGATATTTATTTTATCCGCTTTGCATGCTGTTAACGGTATGGATGATGATGTTCATCGTCTCAGGGCAAGTTCCGTATTGGCCAAGTTCAATATTATTCATCTTGCTAAGTGGCGTAGTGATTG
Organism: Acinetobacter sp. NyZ410; assembly: GCF_022828975.1. Taxonomy (NCBI): domain Bacteria; kingdom Pseudomonadati; phylum Pseudomonadota; class Gammaproteobacteria; order Moraxellales; family Moraxellaceae; genus Acinetobacter; species Acinetobacter sp. NyZ410. The sequence goes on from NZ_CP094620.1 coordinate 1,526,826, forward strand.
CATGGGTTGAGCATTCTTTGCCTTATCAAGCAAAGTGGTTGGATATACATCAAGATTTTGTTACAGATATCATCCATGCAATTTTTAATTTATTTTTGATCGTTTCTGTGTCAAAAATTATTGAATGGTTTGATCTTTTCCGATTTATTCCACGATTATGGCCCGACCATATTTCGGTATTTTGGCAGATATTGATTGTTGCTGTGGTGATTGATTTTGGACTATGGTTCATGCATTACCTAAGTCACAAGTATCGATTTTTATGGAAATTGCATGCGATTCATCATCAATCACGCCGTTTATATTGGTTAAATGCTGAAAAGCGGCATCCACTGAGTGCAATAGTACTTGCTGGACCTAGTTTGATCATCCTCGCGCTTTTTGGGGCTCCAAGTTTGTTGATTGGGTGTTGGATGATATTTATGGCCGTGCATTTGTTTTTTCAACATGCAAATATTGATTATCGTGTTGGTCCTTTCAAATATATTTTTGCTGTAGCTGAGGTACATCGTATTCATCATAAGCATGGATTTGGTCGTAAGAATTTTGGAGAAGTGTTCATATTTTGGGACATCTTGTTTGGAAGTTTTCACTATGAAGATCAAAAAATTAAAGCTGATCAAGTCGGTGTGTGTAGTCAAATACCCAACCAATATTTGGCTCAACTCCGCTGGCCATTTAAAAAGTAATCATAAAGTAAGCATAAGAAAAATTGATGTATAGAACATTGGTATTTTTTTCTTGTGAAATAGAAAGCCAATTGGCTTTCTATCAATGATCGAGAAAAGTAAGTTATTTGAGCAAGCTCTCACATGAGGGCTGTTCTAAATAGATAAGTCATTCTTTATCCATAATAAAGTTAAATATGTATAAGAAGGCTTGATTATTTATTTTTTTCCTGTAAAGTAAAGCCAACTAGAAAAAAGTCATGTTTTGGTAAATCTTCTCTAAGTATCGCAGTTTTAGTCATAATCCTTCGTTTTATTCAGATTTTAAGTTCAATTCTTTATTATTTTCGACGTTATCACTAGTCATAAAATGGCTTAAAATTTTTAAATCTCAGTAGGATTGATTATGTCAAACTCAAATGTTGTTAAAGGTACAGTTAAATGGTTCAACGAAACTAAAGGTTTCGGTTTCATTCAACAAGAATCAGGTCCAGACGTTTTTGCTCATTTCAGCGAAATCGCTAACTCTGGCTTCAAAACTCTTGCTGAAGGTCAACAAGTTGAATTCAGTATCACTCAAGGTCCTAAAGGTCCTAACGCTGTAAACATTACTCCGCTATAATTCAGAGTAAGTTGTAAAAAAAGCACGATATCGTGCTTTTTTTAACTCTAAATTTTTATTTTAATTCATATTTATACATTTCAATTATTTCTATAACTTCCTCTATAGTCAACCTGTGTCCCGTCCTAGATAAGGTTGACACTTTCTAAACTTAAATTTGGAGAGTGTAATGAAAACAATAGTTAAAAGAACACAAAGAGATTACAGCTTAGCTTTTAAATTATCAGTCGTAGATCAAGTTGAAAAAGGTGAAATGACTTATAAACAAGCTCAGAGTAGATATGGTATTCAAGGGCGTTCAACTGTTTTAGCTTGGTTAAGAAAGCATGGTAGATTAGATTGGAGTCAAGGCACCCCATTACGTTATGGAGAAAAACAAATGTCTGATCCTTTACCACTCACACCCGAACAAAGAATCAAAGAGCTTGAACAACAGTTATATGAAACAAAAAGAAAAGCAGAGTTATTTGAATCCATTATAAATATACTCGAACGAGATTACGGAGTAAGCACTACAAAAAAGCCACAAGGCAAGCCATTAAAGAAAAACAAGCGATAGGTTTTAGTATCACTGAATGTTGCCATTATCTTGATATCACTCGACAAGCTTATTACAAACAATGCCAGCAATCGAACCTAAGATATAGATATGAACAAAATGTATTAAAGCAAGTTCGACAAGAAAGAATGTTTCAGCCTCGTATTGGAACAAGGAAACTCCATTATTTACTGAATACGATAATAGGTATCACTATTGGTAGAGATCGATTGTTTGATTTACTCAGAGATCATCGTTTATTAGTACAACCTAAACGCGCATATCATAAGACAACAAATAGCCACCATCGTTTTCACAAGCATCCTAACTTGGTTAAGTTTGGAATTGGGCAAGTGATACCACAGAAACCAGAGCAACTTTGGGTTGCAGATATAACCTATCTTCCTATAGAAACAGGAGAAGCTTATCTGAGCCTAATCACTGATGCTTGGTCTAGAAAAATAGTGGGTTATCATGTGGATGACAATTTAGGTGCGGAAGCTGTTAGCCAAGCATATATCAAGGCATTAAAGGAACGTAAAGCACCACAATATTCACTAATTCATCATTCAGATCGAGGCATACAATATTGTTCAAAGAAATATCAGGAATTACATCAGAAACATAATATTCGATGTTCTATGACCGATGGATATGATTGTTATCAGAATGCTTTAGCTGAAAGGGTCAACGGTATATTGAAGAATGAATATTTACTTCATAAACCAAAGAATCTTGAAGAAGCTAGGCGAATGGTTGCAGAGTCTATAGAAATTTATAATGTCCGTAGACCGCATATGTCGCTAAAATACAAAACGCCCGATGAAATGCATCGAGCGTTTGTATGAAATAAGTGTCAACCTATTTCAGGACTAGACACTGTCAAAAAACTCAGACACAATAATATAATTATTCTTAATCAATATTTTTAATTAAATCAATAGTATGTAAAAATTATTTGATTAAAAAGTTAGCAATGCCACACTTTACATTTAAAGTTTAAATACCTTTGCGTAGGCGATGCCTCACTTTTCAGAGATGAAAAGATGACAAAAATCTTCCGTTGGGCGAGGGGTACGTCCTGTACCCCCGCCCAACAGCGACATCCATGTCGCTCCACGGTAGAATCACCATGTATGATTCAAAAGCACAAAAACGAATTAATAACCAACAGTTTCTAAAAGTTCATACAAAAACTTAAGCTTCATTGATGAAAATTATTTGTATGAATAATTAGGCGGTTTGACTATATATTCTTATTAAAACACTGGACCTATTTAAAAAATCCATCATTCGTCTACCAGCAAAAAATTAAGCAAATCTAATCAATTGCTGTGTAAAGCTTGTCTTTTCTATGCGGGGGGACTGTGTGGCTGCTGTGCTATTTCTAGATCAATAAACAAAAAGAAACCCGCATCATGCAGGTTAGTAGGGCCTTTCTTTATTGTCTATAGACCACTCTCTCCAATGGTCACGGATACTATACATCTGTTCTTTAATAATAAAAACGCAGTAAAATAGTAGAGATAAATGTATAGCGTCTTTCTGGTTGAATATGATTGATAAACCATAATAATTTAGATAAGTGAATAGAATCTAGTAGACTTTTCTTTTATGCCATATTTTAAAACGATTTAATTAAAAGATATTTAAAATCAGTTATATAAAGTTTAATTTTTGTCCTTCTTTGCGCGTAGCATTGGCTGGTGTTTTTCATTGTTTTATAGAGGCTGTATCTGTGAGCATACGAAGTCTCGATCATTGAGTGAATAAATTCTGATATTTGTATTATTGTAAAATTAAATAGCCGATGAATGGTATTGAAAGTGAGACTCTTGTTATGTAAATTAAGTTTAGCTAAACATATATCACAAGTTTATATACCCACTTACTCTATCGGTGGGTATTTTTTTATACAGGCAATGAAAGGGTTGACGATAATTTAATTTTAAAGTAAATTTAAATTGTTATTTTACTAATAATAAATAACAAAAATCCTTAGTCAGCGCAAAATTAAGGTAAAGCCTTACAGAAATGTAGGGCTTTTTTTATCAGCTCAGCGCAAGTTTAGAATACAACCATTTTTTAGGTTGATGATTGGTCTACATACTAGAGTGGACATTGGTCTTTAAAGCAGCTTTGCAAGTATAGAAGGAGGGGATTGTTTAATTGTATTCAAGTAACTGAATATTATTGTTGAAGTATCAATATTGATGCATTTGCAGTAATTGAAGCCAAAAGCTAGCGTACATCTGAACCAACTTAAGTAATGAATATTTTTATTGATATGACAAGTAAAAATGAATTTGTTAAATTAAGTGAACGATATAAAGGATGGTAATGTGATGAAAAAATTAATTTTAGCTGGGAAGCTGGTTGAGGCAACCTTAGAGGGTGACCATGTCACAAGATTACTCATCGGAAATTTAGTCAGTTTTCTAATTAAAAATGGAACAGTGAATTATGAAGACTATTTTCAATTTACCCAACAAACAAAGAAATACTTGATTGAAACGTCTGAGGATAGCAGTGAATCCAAAGTAAAAATGATTGAAAGTATTTTTGATCTTCATCTTGATGATTTAAAGGAGATAAAAGCAATAGATCCTAAAAAACCTGAGTAGCATCAAGAAGCAATCATTTTGATAAGCACTTAAAATGTAAGTAAATAAAAATTTTTATAATAATTTACTGTTTTTGCAGTATATTGAATTGCGTTTGATGTACAAGCATAAATTTAATAATCATTGAATGTTTTGGTTAACAGTTTTAGCTGTTTTTATTTAATTTTTTAAGGTGTTTTTTATGAATAAACTCGACATAAATGTAAAGGATCAATTTGGAAAGTGTTACGCAGTTGAGGCAACGTTAGATGATGTTGTGATAAATCCAAATAAAACTCATGAACGTATCAAATATATTATTGTTGAAAATGAACTTTTGCGTCCTAACTTCGAAATGCTTTTTGAAAGTAGCAAGAATGGTAAAATTTATAAGATTTTGGAACCTATGATTTAAATCGAGCCACCTACGGGTGGTTTTTTAATCGCTTCAAGTTATATAGCGACTAAGGAAAATCTTCGCTGTTTATTTGAACATTGTATTGCAGCACGCTTTGGCTAATTTTTGTTACATAGTTTAATTTAATTAATAAATAAAGGCTGATATACTTTTTATTGAATTGCTGTGCGACTCACACATCATTCATGCGCCTCCAAAAAATAAGCCCACTTTTTAGTGGGCTTTCTAATGCTATATCAATGACTGATTTAATTAAATTATTATTTGGGTAAGAGCTTAAGATGCCTTGATGAGGATAAAAGTATAATAGATCGCTATCAAAATATTCGGTTTTTAATCTTAAGTAAAAGGTTAAGCTGTTGTGTTTTTGAAGTTAAAAGAGCATACGATAATCAGTCAACAATGAATGCTTTTAGAGTGTTCTGGATGCCGATCAATAATTCTTTTAAACATATATAGAATAAAGGTTGTATTCCTTGTCTTTAAGGCGTATAAAGGTGCTTCGTTGATGCGGGATGGAGCAGTCTGGTAGCTCGTCGGGCTCATAACCCGAAGGTCGTTGGTTCAAATCCAGCTCCCGCTACCAACGAAAAAAGATTCAAAGTTTATAGCCTAGTTTGCTTCATGCTTACTAGGTTTTTTTTATGCTTTTAAATTAGTTAGCTTTAGAAATTTATAATCAAAGCGCGGATAAATGCCGTGAAAAAATGACAATTGAAGGCGCATTTCAAGTTTGTTGTCTAAGTTAAAATAAAAATAATATGTAAAGTGTGCTTTACATGGTGCGTTATTTGATCTAAATTTATGTAAAGCTTACTTTACATGGTTGCCGTATGAAAAAATATAAATCTCTGATTGAGTTTAGTGCATCAATACTGCTTTATGTTGTTGTGCTTATTTGTTCATTAAATTATTTAAAGAATGACGATATCCGTTATTCAACACAAATTTTTGTGACATTATTGCCGATAATTCCCTGTATTTTGGTGGGATGGAGTGTACTCAGACAATTAGCGCGCTTAGATGAAATGCAACAACACATCCAATTACAAGCTTTTGCGCTCGCATTCGTAGGTACTGCACTCATTACATTTAGTTATGGATTTCTTGAAAATATTGGCTTTCCACATCTTTCTATGTTTTTTGTATGGCCTTTAATGGCAACGTTGTGGGGTGTTGGTATTGCAATTGGGAGTTGGCGTTATCGATGAAAAATATCTTATCTGAATTGAGAACGCAGCAAGGCTGGTCTCAGCAACAATTAGCAGAATATTTGGGAGTCTCGCGGCAGACGATCAATGCGATTGAAAAACAGCGCTATGATCCTAGCTTACCTTTGGCATTTAAAATTGCGAAATTATTTAACCGATCAATTGAAGCAATTTTTAAAGATGAAGAAAGTTTTGACAATGAAAATGACGTTATAAAAGCAGAAAATTCTGCCGCTAAAAAATAGTGTATTTGAATATTTTTTTAAATTATTATTCTATCGATTTGAGCAAGCTCTACTAAGAAATGACTAATTTTTTCTTATTGGGTTTGGTGAGTGAAATGGTCATAAGTGGTCCAGCTGAGCATAAATTTTTAAGTAAGCCTCCACTTCAGGAGGCTTACTTTTGAGCAGACTTTCATTTGAAGTACATGAGTTTGACATGTGTATCTATAGTTACACTTTATAAAAAAATCAGTGAGCTATGTCTTAAAATCAATTGATTCCTAAAAACTGAAATGGCTTTGATGCTTTAAAATAAGCATTCGTTTTCCCTGAATAGGTGATTGCTTGGTCTTTACCTAAGGTCAATTTTTTGGTTTGTCCATCTTTGAAATTAATCTCTTTTAAATCCACCCAAAATACATTGGGTGATACCGCAGATTCAAAAAAGTAAAGGCTTCTCTTATGGTCAACCACAGTTCGCCAACGTGTAGAAGAAATATTTGGTTCTTCCGCTGTATTTAATCCAAAGGGTACAGAGACATTTCTGATTACACCAAAAACACTGGCGATAGAATGCTCAGGTGAAGCATTTTTAGGTATTGCATTGATATAAAATGATGCTCTTGCAAAACGATCTGAGGCACGATTGGTTCCCGGTAGCATGACGGTTCCGCCGATTTGTTGCCAATAACTGTTCAGCGTTAACTGTTGATCAAAAGTTGGGGAATTGGTCATCACCTGATATTTGCGGTTATGATGAATCACTTGCTTGCCGTCAATATACTCAATAATTGCACTATCACCAGATGCATCAGAAATAGAGAGGTGCAGGGTAGTGAGTCGTGTATCACCTGGAACAGTATCTGTGACAACAATAAAAGGCTGTTTTTCTAAAGCACGTACAGCTTCATCTACAGTTGCATAGTTGTCTAAAACATATTGTGCCCACAATGAAATACTTAGTGGTGGTTTGTTGTTCTTTTTAGGATCTGGATAATCAGATTCGACTAACCAGAGTAAGTTAGCCACTAATCCTTTTTCATTTACCCCATCTGTAGTGGATACGCCATAACCTGTTGCCACAACGCTCCCATATTTAGACGCCCACTGAATAGAATTCGGACCAGCTAAGCCTGTACGTTTGACATTACTGGGTAAAATCCATAAATCTGTCCCTACGTCTTGTTTCCAGTCCATAGAGCGTGCAGAAATGACCTCATTATTGTCACCTAGATACACTACACGTGTACATGCAGTGCTGACTTCTGCTGCGACTAGAACGCCCGCAGCAAGTAAGATCTTTTTCAAAGCATTATTCATTATCATTCCCTCTCAAAAAATTGGTAAATTAATGCCCAAAACAGGGCCTTGTTGTGAAATATTCCAATGAAAGTTATTGGATTTATAATTTTTTTCAAAAGCAGGTAAATTAAGAATTAACTTTGTCGCAACATCAAAAGAATTGATGAGGCGTTCTGCAAAAGCAAGCTGATTCAAAATAATACCAATCGTTATATATAAATATTTATTAAAGTTCATAAAATTTCACATTTTTTGCTATGTGTTTAATTATTATACTAGCACTGATTTTTATATTTTAGATAGAAATATTTTAAAAAATTGTTGCTGATAAAACGCCTTTTATTTAATATTTTCTACATTTATTTATTAATTTTATTAAATATTTGCGGTATCTATGCTATTCTGTACAGTTGTTTTTAATAGAAATGTATATATTGTATTAATATGAGTCTAATAAATATTAATAGAGGGGTTTTAATATGTTATAAATATTAATTTTAATGATTAAATAAGTAAAGTGGATTAATTTTTTAATTTAATTTTTCGATTTAGAGTGTTTTTTGATATGAGGCTGATAAAATATTTATATATATTTGCAATTATAGAATTTAAATAAAATAAATAACTGATATAAACCAATGCTGTTGTTGTTATAAATATATCTTGATACGTGTTAATACTATCTATTCACTTAATAAAGGTGCATCTTGAATGAGTCATTAATATGAATGACAAAAAAAGAGATATCACTATGTCAAATTTTAACAAGCAACCAAGTAGCACTCAGAATAACCAACCTGATGCTAATCAAGGCAATCAATCACAAGCACCGCAGCAGCAACAAGCAAATAAAGATCAGCATAAACAACCTGATAGCAATCAAAGCAATCCATCTCAAGCACAGCCAAAGAAAGTTGAAGAAACCCAAGAGCAAAAAAAATAGCATCTAGGTTTTTATTGAATTAAGGGTAAATTGAAAGAAGGGGACTTTTTTCAATTTACTTAGGAGTTTAAATGATGATTAAAAATGTAACTGTGCATAAAATGTATGAAGAATTTCAGCAGTTTCCAGTCATACAATATGTAGGAGAATATGATGATTCATTTAATTTAATCAAACTATTTAATCCATTTAATCAGGAATTAAGTAGAATGTTTGGAACATATCAATGGGTTTTAATTGGTACTGATGAGGTGTTTTTTGTAGAGGAAGATTCAGACTTTCAAGAAAGAACCATCTAAAGAAAATAAATTATCCAAAATTTTAATCATTTTTGATAAAATAATATATTCAATTTCTTTTATAAATAAAAAATCATGTTGAGTGAGTAAATGGTTATTAAAATGCCTTCTTCCTTTGGGAGATGGGTAGGATATAGGGCTTTTACATTGATTTATGATTTTAAAATGGCTTATAAAAGAAGCCTGTTTGTAAACTTTAAATTTATTAAATTGGTTTTTTAAAAATTATAATTTTATATTAAAAAATTTATTTAAGGTGATTTTTTGATCTATTGTTGCTGTACTGAGAATGCCATGGTTTGTGATTTATTGCCTACTATCAAAACCTAAAAAGTATGTTTATCTTCAAATTAGTTTATTTGTGGCTATTTGAGTGATTTTTATACTTGGTTCTACAAGTGTTCAAGCCGATAGAAAAATCAAAATGTACGACATGATAGGACGCTATAAGATTGAAAAAGCACTGAATAAGTATTGTAATGGGCTCTCGTTATTTTCAGAATAAAGACTATGGCTAAAAAGCAAATAATTACATTTGATGAGTTTACCCGTGAACAGTTAATTTTTTCATTGAAAAAATATGCCTTAAAGGAACTCGACTTGGATCTAGGCAACTTTCCAGCGCAGTTTTTATTTGATTTTATTGTAGACGAGTTTGGCCATCATTTTTACAATCAAGCGCTCAATGATACCCATGAATGGTTGGCAGAACGATTTGCTCATTTAAATGAAGATTTATTTATCTTGTCAAAAGAAAAGGTAAACAAAGCAAAATAAACAGTCTCTTGGAAATCGTAACCAGCATGATTTCAATGCTTGATGTGATAAGGTCAGAAGAAAGGTTACCTGATTTATGATCATTCATGCTAAGAAGCTTTTAGAAAGCCTCACCTAAGTATTTTAGCGTAGTACTTATTCAGTTCTTTCGATAGACGTTTTATTGAGCCGATATCTGAAAAAATGCTCATTGCTTATGATGATCTCACCATCCAATTTAAATCCGAGTGAATAGATCCCTGTTAACTTTTTCCGTGTTGGCGGTAATAAAATCGTGATTGATTCAAAGCCCATTTCGTTAAATGCTTTGTCTATAATTTTATCAAAAATTTGTTTACCAATGCCCCAATATTGAGGGTGGAGTACCAAAGCTAAGTCGGCATCGCCATGTTCATATTGTAAGCCTCCCCAGCCTGCAAATTGACCATCAACAATAAATGCCCAAGAATCGTAACCATATTTTACCCACTGATTTTCTTTTTCATTGATCCAAGCATTACATTGATCTTCATCAAAAATAATTCCCTTGGCTAAGGGCATTTGCTTGAGGACACGTTTATGAGTATTTAATTCAATGATTTCAGACCTGCTCACATTGCTTAAACGGTCAAACACGATCTCCAATATGATTCTCCTGAAATATGAGTTGTTTGGATTGTTGTACAATCTTATGTATGCTTCATACACCGTGGAGCCCAGCTTACTGGATCCAAGTACCGAGATGAAATGACGTCGCTTTGAGTTATAGCCGATGTGCTCGGTGAAGGCTTCTATTGACGCTCTAATTTTACTTTAAGCGCATGATTCATTCGTTCAAAACCTGGCTTGGTTTTTGTCTGTAAGTTCTTAAGAAGCGGTTTGACTAAAATACCACTAAAGATTTCACTATGGATCAATCTAGTTTGATTACTGGCTATTTGCTCTAATCTAAATTTATGTTCTCCATCAAATATTCCTCTAACCAATAATTTTCCGCGCCAGCTAAATTGTTTATTTTCTTGATTTTCAAGCACAACTGCTTTAAAAGACATTTTACTTGTCGCATCATTTTGTATGGTGACATTGATCTTGCCACCTTGATGGGTTTCTCCTGAAACATTGATGATAAATGGATTCCAACTTTTATAATCTTCAAAATTTGTTAGGGTTTTCCAAACAATATCAATGGGTGCATTGATCAAAATTTCTGTGGTTATTTCAAATTTCATATTCGCTCTTTTGATTGGTTTGTATTTTTATCCAATATACACTTATTTCAACTTTTTAATATCGCTAAAATTAACCTTACTTTGTTAAGAGGTCGGTTATATTAAATCATTGAATAAAATCATAATTGTTGGATTTTTTTAACGTTGTTCTAAGCTGTGTCTTGATATGATTCATTTTTTATACTTAAAAAGCAATTAGCATAAAGGATAAGTTCAATATTTTAATCAATAAAAAATAGCTTCGTTTAAAAACTATAAATTGTTGAACACCTTATAGGATCTCTGTTGATAAAAGACTTTTAAATTGTTGTGATGTATTTCACTATAATTTATATTAGTTTGAATCGCGACTGGTTTTTGTGTAAACTAGACAGGTGATTTAGTGGTTTTATAGAGGTAATTATGATGATTTTTTATGATGGAGAGCATATTTTCCCAGAGCGTGCCAACGAATTTAAAAACTTTTTAAAGAAATACTTGATGGAACATCAAGCTGAATATTTATTAGAACAAAAAACATTTGTATACGATAGTGACTGTGACGAGTTTTTAGAGTCAGACATTCAGGAATTTTATAAAATTTGGTTGATGGCTTAATACATAACATCCTACTAAGGGAGTACTAAAAACCTAGCTTGTCAGAAAAGTGTAAAGCTCGTTCTTCTAGGTTGCTTTTTACAATGACATAGCGCACATCGTCTATATTTTAAGCATCATACTTTTTAATATGAAAATAATGTTGATCGCAGGCCATGCTAAATATATGAATGAAAAGAAATATAATAAATACCTTAATAAATATTGTATATATATGAAAAAATAAAGATTTAAAATATTTCCTTGTTAATTTCTCTGTAAATTAGAGTTTTAGAATAAATATTTGTATTTAAAATATTTTATTGCATATTTTGAATTTTTTGTGTTTGAATTTATTGAAAAATAAGTCGTTTATTCATATTTATATTCATACTGTTTTATACAAGATTGAAATTTAATCAGTGTTTTTATGCCAAATAAAATATTTTAATTATAGATTAATATTGATCTAATCCTTTGTTTAAATTAAAAAAAGTTACAAATTATTATCATAAAATAATATTATATTATAATTTCATGATACTTTTTAAACATGAGGATGTTTTAAAAGCGACTCATATTATCTCCACTTAATAAAAGGCATATATAAATGGCTAAAATTGACTTAACACCTTTAACTGAAATTGATGGGTTCACGGCAACAGCACTTGTTGATAGCACAAGTGGGTTATCATTGGCTTCATATGGAACGGGAATTGATTTGGAACTTGCGGCTGCTGGAAATACGGAGGTTTTAAAAGCAAAAATGAAAACAGCAGAAGCTTTAAATTTACGCGATACGATTGATGATATTTTAATTACCCTAGGAAAACAGTATCACTTATTGAGGCCACTGGATAAAAACAGTAGCTTATTTTTATATCTAGTATTAGATCGCCAAAAATCTAATTTAGCGATGGCACGACACGAACTCAGAGTTTTTGAAAAAGAATTAGATTTCTCATAAGCATCAATGTTTTGGCTATTGCATCAGCGCTGTTGTGATAGCCTTTTGGGTAATTTTTTGCTTTAAAATCAAAATATTTAATAACATTCACAATAATCTATACTGGATTTATTGCTGAAATTAGAAAATAAATAATTTAAACTCAAAGTCATGCATTAAGCTAAGATTATTGTGAGATAAAATTAACATTGAAAATATTTTAAATGTTATTACAATTCTATTTCTAATAAATTTAAGGGAATAAGTTATGGAAAATAAAACGGCAAGATTAACAATTTTGATTGATCCTAATAAAAAACAAGCTTTTGAGGCCTTATGCAATCGTCAAGATTTAAAGCCATCTCAGGTTGTTCGTCAATTGATCCGTGAATATTTAGACAAGCATGATGTTGAATATTCAACTAAATTACCCATAGCAAAAAATAAATAGAGAGCAATTTTCTCTGTTTATAAATATTTTATCGAGCTGTAAGGTTTGTTTAATATTTCTAGTTATTTTTAGAGCATAAAAATAATGCATTAAAACGGAAATGATCATTGCTCTTTTTTATGATTATTGCAGGCGCTATATTTTTTTGATGATTAAAATTTTTAAGCAATCATATAGAATAAAATGAGTTGCGCTCAAAAGTGGCATAAGCTGTTGAAAAACTTTAGCTGACAGACCTGTATATTTATTTTGCTTTAAAAGATCAGCGTATGTTAACGCCCTTATTTGTTATTCAATTATTTTTAAAAATAAAAAAAATAAAATAAAAAACAGAAAAGTTTAAGCTAGGATTAGCTTCATCATGTTCTATAAATTTAGCCACTCATGGTCAAGCAAATCATCCATTATAAAGGTTTAATCTTTTTTGCTATGCTTATTGCATTTGGTCTTGGTATTTTGCTCAGTAAAGCAGAGCTCCCTTTATCACAAAAAGGAAATATTGAGACGGAATGTTTCGGTATACATATTCCTGAAAATTTAAAGTACACGCAGTCTAGACAATATTGTAGGTGTTTTAAAAGCCATTTGAGTTACAGCAATAAAAGTAAAATCGAGAAAATGTGTTTAGATAAATAGAGGGAGAAGGGGGCTATCAATACCAATATGATTCACTCAACATGATTGCTTTTTGATTTATAAAAAGACATCTAATACTGCTGATGATATATAAATTTTAATGATGATCAATGCTATAGGTGATCTCGTGTGGCAGATTTATAGACTATTTTTATAAAATAATTTTTACTGGTTCGTTTTTATTTAATGTTATTTAGATTTTTTAAGGTTGATCAATATTAAATTATAGTCAATCAAACTTATCTATTATCTACCAATTAAAAAAATATTCAATTTCAAAATTGCTGTGATATCGTTCAATAATGTTACTGCATCTTGCAGATCAAAGCGCATCTGACTATATTAAAACTACAGTAGGTCGCTAAGACGCTACGAAGTAGTTGGACAGATCAATGACGGCTTGTTGAATTTGTGACTCCAGTTCAAATAAAAAATAAGCACTAGCTTTCCAACATAAAAAGCTCGCAGAAATGCGGGCTTTTCTTTTTCTGATTTTTGAAACGTCATGAAATAATTGAATCAAGCTGTATTTACACAAAGTATTCAAAGTAACTCTATATTTTATAAATAAAAAACATAGTAATGTAGCTAATTTTTAACATTGCCATAAAATCTAACAACTTTAAGCTAATTTTTAGTTTGGCGCATGCTATAAGAAAACAGTATATAAAAAAGAGGACAGAAAAATGACTGAAATGATTACAGTAAGGGTCAAGGATCAATATAGTAATGAGCTGAATGCGATGGCTTGGTTAAATAAGCTGCAAGAGCATGAGGACACAGATAATTTATCATTGTTCCAAAAAATTGATCATATCGTTGTGGATGGTGAGAAAATCTTACCAAGTATTGAGTTGCTTTTTGAGAGCAAAGAAAGTGACAGTATTTATCGTGTGATTGAACAAGTCAGCTAATTTTTATCATCAATTAAAAAACGTGTTGGGTGAAAAAGCCCAACACGTTTTATTTTTAATCAGTTTAAAATGATATAAATATTAGGGTCTGTTGACAATTCGTCTACGTTTGCGACTACGTGTGTTTTTTAGGTGATACTAGGCGCGAAATACGAAATTTAGTCATTCTAAATGAGTAGTTCGTAACGACGTAGCGGCAAAAAACACGATAGTCCCGAAGGGTTGTGGCTAAAATTATCTCAGCCTGTGTTATGAAACTCGAAAATAGTCTCGCTATTCTCTTCGTTTCATGCCTTGCCTGCTCAATTTTAGCCTACAACGCAAGCCATTTATGAAATGTCAACAGACCCTAAGCAGTTTTAAAATGATCGAGTGTAACGGCAACAAGATGATATAAGGCCAAACGGTTTTTGTTTGCATGCTCAATTGCATTTTTTTCAATTTTAAACTTATCTTGAAGTGTCCCTCGAGAATAGCTTTCAACCAAAATATGTTGAGATGAAATAGGATCGCTTTTGATACGTAAATCTTTTTGATATTTAATATTGGATACAGCATTTAAACATTGTTCAAACGTTGGATAAAAATTTGAAAGTTCTAAAGCTGTTTGGTTGGTCGATTTTGTAAGGTATTGAGTCATAATTGTCTAATTGTTTTAAATCATTGGCGTGCCCATAATTCTACAGAATGCATGTAAAACAGACAATGTGATTTTGTAAAGAGATATGAATGTCTGGGAATACGCTTAAGTCGGTTTAAAAATTAATCGGTATTTCTCCCATTTAAAATTGCAAAGTCAGGATAACATTGCCCCAATAAATCATCCCTATATACATAAAACTTTGATTTATTGGCGTTAGCTTATTTGGTTTTAAGATTTTGATATTCGCAAATAAATCAAAAATACCCTTAAATAAAAAGACTTAGAATGACTTTAAAGCACTTCATTTGTCATTCTAAGTGGGTAAATTGAAATAAATATTTAGGATCGATTTAAGATGATTGTAAATGTTGGAGTGAATAATTAATTTGTTGCATGGTTTGATTTAATTCTTGGGGAGAGATTCGACTTTCTTGAAGTGCGGTAATCCACTGCATTTGGCAAAATTTAATATCTCGAATTGATTTTGCCTGCTGTATTTGCATGACCAATTGTTTGGTCATCAAGCCGCAATGCGTCTGTAGCAGGGTAGACATTTTGTGTTTGATGTCATCAAAATTTATATAATTCAGTTCAGGCGTCGTCTCGGCATGCGCTACGTGTGTAGATGTGACAGTGTTAACGCTTTGCTGGATGGGGTTTGGATCTGCTGATTTTGTATTTTGACTGAGCTGGGTATCGTTAATAATTGTTGGATTTTCAACTGCTTTAGGCGACGGTTTAAAGCCAATTTCAGTTGTCAGATTTGAAGGGGTACGCTGATTTGATTGTTCAATCTTGGACGATTCTGATGTTATTTTTGACTTAACTTGAGGTGCACCATTCACTTGATTCTGAAAAATTAGACCAAGCTCTTCTAATTGTTGAATAAGTTCTGGTGTTGCAAGCCGTTGCTTTAGTGCACTATTCAAAATTTTAAAATCATCTGTGCCAATAAGCAGCAATAATTGTCTTTGGCGAGCAGTGAGTTGAATTGAGCGGTGTTTTAAAGTCTGAATTCCCAAGTCAGTTTTAAAATAGTGATCCATGAGTCAAATTATTCCCCAATAAATTGACCCTAGAGTAAAGAATGAAAATTACACTAATATGACTTTATTGTTACAAATCATCAGCTTAAAGTGTGACGATGTTTGCATTCTCTAAAGCTTTGCGTAAATAAGGGTCAAGTTCATCTTGACGAAGTAACCATTGCACATAGTCTTTGGGTAATTCTGCAATCGCTGTCCCACGATGCTTACCAAAGTTAATACTGCGTGGGATACGTGCATCTTCTGAG
Source organism: Acinetobacter sp. NyZ410 (assembly GCF_022828975.1). Lineage (NCBI taxonomy): Bacteria > Pseudomonadati > Pseudomonadota > Gammaproteobacteria > Moraxellales > Moraxellaceae > Acinetobacter > Acinetobacter sp. NyZ410. Next base: position 1,543,099 of record NZ_CP094620.1, read on the forward strand.
GCTTTATATAATTCTTCAATGCTTTGGATTTTGAGTTGATAAACAATATGCATGAGAATATTTGCCGTTAAAATAATATCGGCATCTGCACGATGTGCACCTTTTAACATTTCACGTGCTTTCTCACTGCCTTTACTGATCATATAAATCAGTGCTGATATATTGTGTGCTTCAGCATCAGGCCAAACAAGACGAGCAAGCGCCAGCGTACAAATGGCTTTGATATGAGCAGTATCTACGCCACACCGTTGTATAGCCTGAATATCGTAATCAATATTATGCCCAATGATATACTGGGTATGCTGAGGAAGTTCAAAGCTGGAAAAATTAGGTTGCCCGACAAGATCAGATTCTAGGATATGGTGAACCGCCATTGAGCCAAAAGAAATTTTTTCATTACCAATACTATAAAGTTGATCGAACATTTGTTCCCGATCTAAGCTTAATTTCCCTTCTTGAATTTGAATCGGTGCATAAGCAATTTCAATGGGCAATCCATTGAGTGTATGAGTTTCAGTATCTAGAATGATTGCTTGCATACCTTTGTTCCTCAACAAATAGATAAGAAAGAGCGCCTTCATAAACTAGCTTTTTTAGACGCTAAATACAAATGAAACCCATCTAAAATCCAGATAAGTGCTGGCTTTTGCTTAAATCACACGCAAAATCATTTTTTTTAGTGTGATTTATCTTTAAAATACTTAAAACCATTACTTGTAAATTAATTGAAATTTAAATCATAATATTCATCATTGATAAGAATCTATTCATTGTTAAAACTGTGAAAAATATATTAAAACCTGATTATTATGAAATTAATTTATGCTGATCGGCCTATAAAAACTACATTAAATTCAGTTGATTAATAAATAAAAAATGGATTGATGAGATAATTTAATATGTTTTAAAGATTAAATCTCATTTGATAAATTTATATTTATGACTTAATTGTAATAAAGCCTAGCTTAAATATTGCCAGGTATTATGAAGTAATAACAACATAAACATTAAACTAAGATGAGTGATCTATTGGATCAGCGCTGGCAAACGATGGGTTGACCCTGCTGACGTGATAGAAAAAAGATAAAAAGGAAGAATTATATGAAATTAAAATTACTTTCAGTGTTATTGACTGGATCTACGCTATTTCTAACTGCATGTGGTGGTGATGACGATAAAAGTGATCATTCATCGGCAGGTTCAGATGTAGATGTGAACAATATTCAAAATCCAGTGGTCAATACACCAGTACCCTATAATATTAAAAATGATGTTCTTCCACCCAATGCGGATGAAAGTGTGGTGATGACTTATAAAATGAAAGGCATCACGGGACAAGAAACTCAGGCAACCGCATTGGTCTTTACCCCTAAAACTGCACCGCCTGCTGGAGGGTGGCCAATTGTGGCTTGGGCACATGGAACGACTGGTGTTGCTGACAAGTGTGCACCGAGTAAAAATAAATTATTTGTGCCTATAGCCGATGTGCATACTCAAAAAATGGTCGATGACTTTGTTAAAGCAGGTTATGTGGTGGTTGCGCCAGATTATGAGGGTATGGGAGAACCGAGCGAGAAGGAGATCCATCCATTTTTAAATTTAAAAAGTGAAGCTTATTCAATTACCGATGCGGTGGTGGCAACCAAAAGCTGGTTAGGCAATAAAGCGTCCAACAAATGGGCGGTTGCTGGGATTTCGCAAGGTGGTCATGCAGCATTAGGTGCGGCACAGTATGCCGCCCGTGCCAATATGGACTATAAGGGTGCAGTTGCAATGGCACCGGCAAATAATCTGGAATTGATCGAAAACCTATCAGAAATGGCTTTAGCGGATGCGGATGGGTTAATTCAGATCGGTGGTTATGCTGCACTGGATACTTTAACGGCTTATATGGCAGCAGGGATAAAGGCAGTCAATCCAAGCGAGGCTGTATACAGCATTATATTTAAAACACCCACTGATAAAATTGCTGAAAAAGCAGAAAGAGAATGTATTGCAGCAATGGGAACGGCTTTTATATTGCCAATGACTGCTTACAATATTAAGAACGGAAGTCTTAAAGGTTATCCGCGTAAAAAAGAAGGCTATAAGAATGATCCAATCGTAAGACAGTTTTTGACTAAAGATTCACAACCGTTACAAACGCTCGTTAAAACCCCAATTATTATTTATCAGGGTGGTAAAGATACTGTTGTATTACCACAAGCAACGGATGCTTTGGTGGCTCAGGCACGTGCTATAACCACCAAAATTGATTATAGAACCAATTCGAGTTGGGATCATACGGGTTCATTTACCGCCAATGTTGATAATGGACAACTGCTGGAGGATATTAAGAGCTTGCTTGCCAATTAATTCTTGTGTGTTTTAGTTCGAATGATAGGCTGCTTTTATCAGGTTTTTTTAAAACAACCATAGATCAACATAAATCCTCTTCATCCTAGCCTTCTCCCTAAAAGGGAGAAGGCACCTTCAATACCAATATGACTCATTTAACAAGATCATTTTTTGATTTTTAAATCCTCTCCTTTGCAAAGTGAATACTTCTCACTTTTTAAAGAAAGCTATTTTCTATCGTTAAACTGAACTGAGTCTCGTAAAAGTGGTATTTTTCAGGTTTAGACTTTGAGGGGGAATGCTTTATTACCGAAAGATCAAATCGAAATAGGTTATGGTTTTGAATTTAATTGTATTTAGTCGCAGTTTCTATATGTTTATCCCTGATAAATCTAAGGATTAACCATCTTAAATTGGTTGAAATTTAAACATATTTTGTAGCTATTGTTAAGATTTTTTTAATTAAAATAATCAAAAGCATATTTTCTTAACGCTATAATTCACAAAATTTAGATAATATGTGAATTGTAAAATGGTTATTGATAAATGTAAAAGTAAGTGTGAAGTTATATAAATACAGCATTATTTTAGTGAATATGGTGCTAATTGCCTAATTTTTTTAAATATTTTGACGTACTTAAAGATCAAATTTTACTTGCCAAATTTTTATTTATGGCTAAATTATAATAAAGCTGAGCTTAAATATTGTGCAGTTGTGACGTAATTTAAAAAGTCATCAAGCAAAAGATCAGCGATCTAAGGGGATCGGGCTAACACATGATTTGTTAGCAATAACGTGATAGAAAAAAATGATAAACAAGGATGAATGATATGAAATTAAATTTACTCACCGTAATGTTGCTTGGATCTGGTCTATTTCTCACTGCCTGTGGTGGTAGTGATGATAATAAGGGGGATAATTCATCCACAAGTACAAATGTAAATGCAGATGTCAACAACATTCAAAACCCGGTAGTGAGCACACCTGTTGAATATGAGCATAAACAAGATTATCCACCGAATGCAGAAGAAAGTGTGGTGATGACCTATAAAATGCAAGGTATCAAAGGTCAAGAAACTCAGGCAACCGCATTGGTGTTTACCCCAAAAACAGAACCACCCGCTGGAGGTTGGCCGATAGTGGCATGGGCACATGGTAGTGTGGGGGTTGGAGATGATTGTGCGCCTAGTAGAAATCGATTAATCCTTGAGGGTTTCCTTCCAGATGTACATACTCATAAAATGATCGATAGTTTTGTTCAAGCAGGCTATGTGGTCGTTGCACCTGATTATGAAGGGCTGGGTGAGCCGAGTGGGACGGAAATCCATCCGTTTTTGCATTTAAAAAGCGCAGCCTATTCGATTACCGATGCGGTGGTGGCAACCAAAAGCTGGTTAGGCAATAAAGCATCGAATAAATGGGCAGTTGTTGGTGCCTCGCAAGGTGGTCATGCAGCATTAGGCGCGGCACAGTATGCAGCCCGTGCCAATATGGACTATAAGGGTGCAATTGCATTGGCACCTGCAAATAATCTGGAAATGATTGAAAGTTTATCAGATCTGGCGGTGGCAAATAATAAGGATGTAGAAGCTCAAATGAATAGCTATATGGTACTGGATACTTTAACAGCCTATATGGCAGCAGGGATGAAAAGTGCTTATCCGACTGAGCCTGTCTACAGTATTGTATTTAAATCACCGACGGATAAAATTGCTGAGAAAGCAGAAGGGAAAACAGAATGCCTTATATCGATGGCTTTTAATTTTAGGATACCAATGATGACTTATAGTAGAAAAAATAACAAAAGTCTAGTCGGTTATCCACGTAAAAATGAGGGGTATACCCAACATCCAATTGTAAGACAATTTCTAGATAAAGATCTACCACCACTGCAAACGCTTATTAAAACGCCAATTATTATTTATCAGGGAGACAAAGACCTGATTGTATTACCACGGGCAACAGATGCTTTGGTGGCACAGGCGCGTGCTTTAACCACCAAAATTGATTATAGAAAAGGTCCTGATTGGGATCACCTCACTGTATTCAAGGATAATGTTGAAAATGGACAACTGCTAGAAGATATTAAGACCTTGCTTGCCAATTAGTTTTTGAGTGTGTTTTAGTTCTAACAATAGGTTTTTTATCAGTCTTTTTTAAAAGCATAAATCAACAATAAATCCCCCTCATCCTAGCCTTCTCCCGTAAAGGGAGAAGGCTCTTTCAATACCAAGATGATTTATTTAACAGGATCATTTTTTGATTTTTAAATCCTCACCTTTGCAAAGTGGATACTGCTTATTTTTTTAGAGAAAGGCGTTTTCTAAGGTTAATCTGAACTGAGTCTCGTAAAAGTGGTATTTTTCAGGTTTAGACTTTGAGATAGGGGTTTTAGTGCTGAAATATCAAATCGAGATATGTTATGGTTTTGAATTTAATTGTATTTAGTCACCGTTTTTATATGTTAATCCTTAATAAATTTAAGGATTAATGATCTTAAAATACTTGAAATTTAAATAATTTTTTTGATTATTGTTAAGGCTTTTTTAAATTAAAACAATCAAACGTATCTATTCTTACTGTCATAATTCACAATATTTACAGAAAATGTGAATTATAAATAAATTCTTTATAAATAAAAAGTGAGTATAAGGCTAAATGAATACGACAGTATTTTAGTGAATTTATAAGCAATTACTTAATTTTTTTAAATATTTTAAAATACTTAAAGGTCAAATGTAACTTGCTAAATTTTTATTTATGGCTAAATTATAATAAAGCTGAGCTTAAATATTGTGCAGTTGTGACGTAATTTAAAAAAGTCGTCAAGCAAAAGATCAGCGGTTTAAGGGGGGACAGTGTTAACACATGATTTGTTAACAATGAAGTGATAGAAAAATGATAAACAAGGATGAATGATATGAAATTAAATTTACTCACAGTCATGTTGCTTGGATCTGGTCTATTTCTCACTGCCTGTGGTGGTAGTGATGAGAATAAGGGGGATAATTCATCCACAAGTTCAAATGTAGACGTAAACAACATTCAAAATCCAGTGGTAAATACTCCAGAACCGTATGTTCTTGAGGATTATGATGAGGAAGATTTTACTGTACCGAACGCAGAAGAAAGTGTGGTAATGACCTATAAAATGCAAGGTATTAAAGGGCAAGAAACACAAGCAACAGCATTGGTCTTTACCCCTAAAACAGAACCACCAGCTGGCGGCTGGCCGATTGTGGTTTGGGCACATGGCACGGTGGGTGTTGGTGATGAGTGTGCACCCAGTAGAAATCCATTAATTGTGAGGGGAGGGCTTCTCCCAGATCTACATACCCATAAAATGATCGATAGCTTTGTTAAAGACGGCTATGTCGTGGTTGCACCAGATTATGAAGGTTTGGGAGAACCGAATGAAACAGAGATCCATCCCTTTTTACATTTAAAAAGCGAAGCTTATTCAATTACGGATGCGGTGGTGGCAACCAAAAATTGGTTAGGTAATAAAGCATCGAATAAATGGGCGGTTATCGGTGCCTCACAAGGGGGGCATGCGGCATTAGGCGCGGCACAGTATGCAGCGCGTGCCAATATGGACTATAAGGGGGCAGTTGCATTGGCGCCTGCAAATAATCTAGAAATGATTGAAAGCTTATCAGACATGGCGTTGGCGAATAATACAGATGTGGAAGCTCAAATGAATGGTTATATGATACTCGATACCCTGACCGCTTATATGGCAGCAGGGATGAAAAGTGCTTATCCGACTGAGCCTGTCTATAGTATTGTATTTAAATCACCGACGGATAAAATTGCTGAGCAAGCAGAAGGGAGAACACGATGTATTCAATCGCTGGCTTTTAATTTTATAAGACCAATGATGAAGTATAGGAGTGAAAATAACGACAGTTTAGTTGGCTATCCACGTAAAAATGAGGGTTATACCCAGCATCCAATTGTAAGGCAATTTCTAGATAAAGATCTACCACCACTGCAAACGCTTATTAAAACGCCAATTATTATTTATCAGGGAGACAAAGACCTGATTGTATTACCACGGGCAACAGATGCCTTGGTGGCACAGGCGCGTGCTTTAACCACCAAAATTGATTATAGAAAAGGTCCTGATTGGGATCACCTCACTGTATTCAAGGATAATGTTGAAAATGGACAACTGCTAGAAGATATTAAGACCTTGCTTGCCAATTAGTTTTTGAGTGTGTTTTAGTTCTAACAATAGATTTTTTTATCAGTTCTTTTTAAAACCGTAGTTCAGCCTAAAATCTCCCTATTATGAAAAATAGGGGGATTTTTTATATGGCTTTGAAGTATGTTGAAATTTTAGAAAACAATATTTGAGAACATTTGTTTTGAGCTGCTCATTGATTATTTCCATCGAAATCAGCATTGGTTTTTAATTTAGCCAATCATCAGGATTGGTTTTTAATATGTATTGACTAAAAAAGCTAAATAATAATTATTTTAAATTGATTGAAATTTAAACAATGATAATGGATTGGTAAGAATTTATTTAAAGTAAAATGGTTGAAAATATAATTTTTTAATTATTTAAATTCACAATATTTTGGAATTTTGTGAACAAAATAACATCTTTGGATGGTGAAAAAGGTAAATATAAGGCAATGTAAATACGATAATATTTTTGTGATTTGAATCATGATGGTGTGTGTGATCAACAAAATAATTTAAGATTTGTAAATGTTAAATTTCACTTGCTAATTTATATTCCCAGGATAAATATAATGCAGATTTGCTTAAATATTGCGCAATATGATGTGATTTTAAAATAGGCACTCATTGCACATAAGGTTGGCAATCCATAAATCAGCGTTGGCACACTGAATTTGTCGACACTGAAGTGATAAAAATTATTATAGACAAGGACATAATCAAATGAAACTAAACTTACTCTCGGTATTGTTGGCGCTATCGTCTCTATTTTTAACTGCCTGTAATGATAGTGATGATAAGAGTGATAACCCATCTACAAGTTCAGATGTCAATGCAGATATAAACAAGATTCAAAACCCAGTGGTGAACACACCATTACCATATAAGTTTATAGAAGATTATCCACCAAATGCAGCAGAGAGTGTGGTGATGACCTATAAAATGCAAGGCATCACAGGGAAAGAAACTCAGGCAACCGCATTGGTATTTACCCCAAAAACTACGCCACCAGCAGGAGGTTGGCCGATTGTAGCTTGGGCACATGGCGCTGTAGGCGTTGCCGACAATTGTGCACCCAGTAGAAATCGATTAATTGTGAGAGGGTTCATTCCAGATGTACATACTCAGAAAATGATCGATAGTTTTGTTCAATCAGGCTATGTGGTGGTCGCACCCGATTATGAAGGTTTAGGTGAACCAAGTGGTCAAGAAATACATCCATTTTTGCATGTAAAAAGTGAAGCCTATTCGATTACCGATGCTGTAGTGGCAACCAAAAGCTGGTTAGGTAATAAAACATCTAACAAATGGGCTGTTGTTGGGGCCTCACAAGGTGGTCATGCAGCATTAGGTGCGGCACAGTATGCAGCACGTGCCAATATGGACTATAAGGGGGCAGTTGCAATGGCGCCTGCAAATAATCTGGAAATGATTGAAAGCTTGTCAGATATGGCTTTGGCAGATAGGGCTGTGTCTGGCCAAATTTCAGGCTATGCGGCACTTGATACATTATTGGCTTTTATGGCAGCAGGTATGAAAAGCATTTATCCAACTGAACCCGTATACAGTATGGTATTTAAGTCACCAACAGATAAAGTTGCTGAAAAAGCGGAATCACAATGTCTGATAGACATGGTTAATAATTTTACCACACCGATGGTTGATTACTTTTTACTGAAGCAGAATTTAACGGATTATCCACGTAAAAATCAGGGGTATACCCAGCATCCGATTGTAAGGCAGTTTTTAGATAAAGATTCGCAACCACTACAAACTGTGGTTAAAACCCCGATTATTATTTATCAAGGCGGCAAAGACCTGATCGTATTACCACGGGCAACAGATGCCTTGGTGGCACAGGCGCGTGCTTTAACCACCAAAATTGATTATAGAAAAGGTCCTGATTGGGATCACCTCACTGTATTCAAGGATAATGTTGAAAACGGGCAATTGCTAGTGGATATTAAAACCCTTCTTGCCAATTGATTTTTTGAGTGTGTTTTGCTTCTAACAATAGATTTCTTTTATCAGTCTTTTTTAAAACATAGATCAACAATAACTCCCCTCATCCTAACCTTCTCCCCGAAAGGGAGAGGGGACTTTCAATACTTATATGATTCATTTAACAAGATCATTTTTTATTTTTAAATTGGTTGAAAATTAAACAATAAAAATAAATTCGGATTTAAATCAGGATTATAGGTAGGTAAATACACCAACCTGACTTGATATTTACTTGCGATCGCTTTTACTTTATGTGACAAGCCTAATTTTTTAAAACATACAAGATATTTGGATAAGAGATAGCATAGCCAAAATTCTGCTCAAAAAGTGGCTCAAGGTCTTTCGCTTGAATAAAGGGCGTCATTTCTGCAAAGCATTTTAAATGCTTGCATGTCTTTAATTTTATAAAGTCGATCTGCTTTTTCAGAATACGGTCGCTTGGTATTTTCTTTGAGATTTTTAAGTTGAATGCAATCATTTCGGGTCTTTCTTGCAATGTTAAAGATGGCACAAGCTTTTTACTCTTAGCTATATATTATTAAAATTTTTGAATAAATTAGTTCTTTTGGACGATTTAAGTTCATTCAATTTTGTTATCAAATATTCATTCAAAATACTAAAAATTATTATATGCAAGGATGAATCAAATGAAATTAAATTTACTCTCAATCATGTTGATTGGATCAGGCCTATTGCTGAGTGCCTGCAATGGTAGTGATGATAAGAGTGATAGCCCAGCCACAAGTTCAAATGTCAATGTAGATGTCAACAAGATTCAAAATCCAGTGGTAGGCACACCTGTACCATATAAGTTTACAGAAAACTATCCGCCGAATGCAGCAGAAAGTGTGGTGATGACTTATAAAATGCAAGGCATCACAGGGCAAGAAACTCAGGCAACCGCATTAGTCTTTACCCCTAAAACTGAACCACCCGCTGGCGGTTGGCCGATTGTAGCTTGGGCACATGGGGCTGTGGGGGTTGCCGACAATTGTGCACCGAGCAAAAATCTATTGATTACGAATTCGTTTTTAACGGGTGAGGATAAATCTACCTATAGCATGATCGATAGCTTTGTTAAAGAAGGCTATGTGGTGGTTGCACCAGATTATGAAGGTCTGGGTGAACCTAGAGAGCCAGAGCAAACTATAGATAAGGAGATACATCCATTTTTAAATTTAAAAAGTGAAGCCTATTCGATTACAGATGCTGTGGTGGCAACCAAAAACTGGTTAGGCAATAAAGTGTCCAATACCTGGGTAGTTGCTGGGGCCTCACAAGGTGGGCATGCAGCATTAGGCGCCGCACAATATGCAACACGTACCAATATGGACTATAAAGGTGCTGTCGCTTTTGCCCCAGCAAATAATCTAAAATTGATTGAAGAATTGTCTGAAGTGGCTTTGATGAACATGGATGATGGAGCACTGCCTAAAACACTCGGCTATATCTTTTTAGATACCTTAACAGCCTATATGGCTGCGGGGATGAAAAGCCTTTATCCGAATGAACCTGTATACAGTAAAATATTTAAGTCACCGACTGATAAAACTGCTGAGAAAGCAGAATCACTTTGCCTTGTGCCATTGGGAATGCAATTTTTGGGAGAGGTAGGTACTTATATGACTAAGACTGAAGGGAGTCTTAATGGTTATTCTTCGCGTAAACAGGAAGGCTTTAAAAATGATCCAATCGTAAAGCAATTTTTGGAAAAGGATTCCCAGCCACTACAAAGTCTGATTAAAACACCGATTATTATTTATCAGGGGGGCAGTGACAACATTGTAATACCTCAGGCAACGGATGCCTTGGTGGCACAAGCCCGTGCTTTAACCACTAGAATTGATTATAGAACTGATCCGACTTGGGATCACTTTAGCGTATTCAGGGTGAATGTTGAGAATGGAAAATTATTAGAAGATATAAAGACCTTGCTTGCCAATTAATTTTGAGTGATCAATGTACTCGTAATAATGTAAAAATGCTTTTATTCTACGTAGTAAGAGCATTTTAAAATTGTTTAATCCTATATTTTAAGCTTAGAAAAAAGATGGCTTAAGAAATGTTGTTTTGATTTGGTTATTGATTATTTCTATCGTTTAGCTATTATCTGGACTGGTTTTTAGTATATTATGACCCAAAATTTTAAATATTAATCATCTTGAATTGATTGAAACTTAAACCATAAGATGATTATTGATAAGAATTTATTTAAAATAAAACAATAAAAAGTGTATTTGCATCACATTCCTAATTCACAGTATTTGCATAATATATGCGTTATATAACATTTTAAATAAATAAAAAAAAAATATAAGATTTTATAATTACACGAGTATTTTAGTGAATTTAATGATAATATATTGATTTTTAAAATAAATTAAAAATTTTTTGATATTAAATTCCACTTGCTTAAATATAATTTCTCGCATAATTATAACGAAGCGCTGCTTAAAAAACGCACAATGTGATGTATGCAAAAAAAATAAACATTCATTATGCCTGTGGCTGGCGCTTCATTAATTAGAGTTGGCAAATTGAATTTGTTGGCACTGAAGTCATAAAAATTATTATATGCAAGGATGGATCAAATGAAATTAAATTTACTCTCAATAATGTTGATTGGATCTGGTCTATTGCTGAGTGCCTGTGATAGCAATAGAAACAGTAATAATTCATCCACAGGTTCAGATGATGGAAAACCCATTGTAGAAAAGCCCGGTGATGTAATACCACCTGACGAAAAACCAGGTGATGAAAAACCAGGTGACGAAAAACCAGGTGACGAAAAACCAGGCGATGAAAAACCGGGTGACGAAAAACCGGGTGATGAAAAGCCAGGTGACGAAAAACCGGGTGATGAAAAGCCAGGTGACGAAAAGCCAGGAGATGAAAAACCGGGTGACGAAAAGCCAGGAGATGAAAAACCGGGTGATGAAAAACCACCTGAAGATAAGCCAAATGTAGATGTCAACAATATTCAAGACCCAGTGGTGGGCACACCAAGCGCATATCAGACCGCAGCAGAAAATCCACCAAATGCTGCAGACAGTGTAGTGATGACTTATAAAATGAAGGGCATCAAAGGAACAGAAACTCTGGCAACCGCATTGGTATTTACCCCTAAAACTGCACCGCCAGCTGGCGGCTGGCCAATTGTGGCTTGGGGACATGGTACAACAGGTGTTATTGACCAATGTGCACCAAGTCGAATGAAATTAATCACCACTACCATTCTAGGCGAAGATCGATCTACTCATGAGATGATCGATAGCTTAGTTAAAGAAGGCTATGTTGTGGTCGCACCCGATTATGAAGGTTTGGGAGAGCCTAGTGGTCAGGAAATGCATCCGTATTTACATTTAAAAAGTGCAGCCTATTCAATTACTGATGCAGTGGTGGCAACTAAAAGCTGGTTAGGCAACAAAGTATCTAACAAATGGGCTGTTGCTGGCGTCTCGCAAGGGGGGCATGCCGCATTGGGCGCAGCAGAATATGCAGCGCGTGCCAATATGGACTATAAGGGTGCTGTTGCTTTGGCGCCAGCAAATAATTTAGAAATGATTGAAGACATAACAGAAAAGGATTTGGCGGATAAGACTAGAGGTGAGCAAATGATGGGCTATCCAGTGCTAGATGCCTTAACCTCTTTTATGGCTGCGGGGATGAAAAGTCTTTATCCAGACGAGCCTGTTTATACCAACATATTCAACAACCCCTATCATACTCCGGCTGCACGAGCAGAAGAACGTTGTCTTGCAGGGGTAGTGTTGGCTTTTACTGACCGGACAAATAGGACTGAAAGGCCATTAGGAGCACCTATAGTCAACTTTTCACGGCGTAAAAAAGCGGAATATAAAGATAATCCGATTGTAAGGCAATTTCTAGATAAGGATTCACAACCACTACAAACGCAAGTAAAAACCCCGATTATTATTTATCAAGGGGGAGCGGATACGATCGTATACCAACAGGCAACCGATGCCTTGGTGGAGAAGGCACGTGCTTTAAACACCAAAATTGATTACCGAACTGATCCGACTTGGAGGCACGTCACTATACATGCGACCCATGTTCAAAATGGAAACTTGTTAAAAGATATAAAAGCTCTACTTGCTGATTAATTTTGTGAGTGTTCAATACTTAATTGTAGCAATGTAAAAATGCCCTTATTACTGATAATAAGGGCATTTTTTAAATCGTTTAACCCTATATTTTAAGTTTAGAAAAAAGATGAATTGAGAAACTTTGTTCGGATCTGGTCATTGATTATTTCTATCAAAATCAGTATAGGCTTTTGATTTAGTCATGATCAGGATTGGTTTTTGATATGCATTGACTAAAAATCCTAGATATGAATCATCTAAAATTGGTTGAAAATTAAACAATAAAAATACACATTGATAAGAATTTATTTAAAGTAAGATGAACAAAAATATATTTTCAAAATAATTTTAATTCACATTATTTTAGAATTTTGTGAGCAGAATAACATCTTAAAATAAAAAAATTGGTAAATATAAGATCATATAATTATTGTAATATTTCTGTGAATTAAATATTTTTAAACCAACTAATTAAAAGATAGTTTCAATCTTTTTAATGTTAAATTTCATTTGCAAATTTATATTTTCAGTATAAATATAATGCAGATTTTCTTAAGGATTGTGCGGTGTGGTGTGCTTGTAAAATAGACATCCATTGCACATAAGGCAATCAATTGATCAGGGTTGGCAAACTGAATTTGTTGGCACTGAAGTCATAAAAATTATTAATATGCAAGGATAAATCAAATGAAATTAAATTTACTCTTAGTAATGTTGGTTGGATCTAGTCTATTTCTAACTGCCTGTGGTGGTAGTGATGACAAGGGGGATAATCCATCCACAACTTCTAATGTAAATGCAGATGTAAACAATATTCAAAATCCAGTGGTAAACACTCCAAAACCCTATGTTATTCAAGATAATACTCTTCCACCGAATGCTGCAGAAAGTGTGGTGATGACTTATAAAATGAAGGGCATCACGGGGAAAGAAACTCAAGCAACTGCGTTAGTGTTTACTCCCAAAGCTGCACCGCCTGCTGGCGGTTGGCCGATTGTGGCTTGGGCACATGGCACAGCGGGTGTTGCTGACAAATGTGCACCAAGTAATAATCTATTAATTACGACATCGATTTTAGGTGTAGATAAGTCTACTTATAATATGATAGAGAGCTTTGTTAAAGCAGGTTATGTGGTGGTTGCCCCCGATTATGAAGGTTTGGGTGAGCCCAGTGGTAACGAGATGCATCCATTTTTGCATGTAAAGAGTGCAGCCTATTCGGTTACAGATGCTGTAGTCGCAACCAAAAGTTGGTTAGGCAATAAAGCCTCCAATAAATGGGCTGTTTTGGGGCACTCACAAGGTGGTCATGCGGCATTAGCTACGGCACAGTATGCAGCGCGTGCCAATATGGATTATAGGGGGGCAGTCGCCACCGCGCCTGCAAACAATCTAAGATTGATTGAAGAGCTGTCAGAAATGGCTATAGCGGAAATGGAGGATATGTCATTCACTCAAGCACTCGGCTATGGCATCTTGGATACGCTAACGACTTATATGGCTGCGGGGATGAAAAGTCTTTATCCGACCGAGCCTGTATACAGTAAAATATTTAAGTCACCGACTGATAAATTTGCTGCTGAGAATGCAGAAAAGCTTTGTCTTTTTGAGCTGGGTTCTGCATTTATGGAAGGACCAATAACAGAATATGCACTTGTAAATGATAGAAATAGTCTAAAAGGTTATTCTTCGCGTAAACAGGAAGGTTTTAAAAATGATCCAATCATAAAGCAATTTCTGGCAAAGGATTCTCAGCCACTGCAAACTGTGGTTAAAACCCCGATTATTATTTATCAGGGGGGCAGTGACAATATCGTATTACCTCAGGCAACAAATACTTTGGTGGCACAAGCACGTGCTTTAACCACCAAAATTGATTACAGAACTGATCCGACTTGGGATCACTTTAGCGTATTCAGGGTTAATGTTGAGAATGGGAAATTATTAGAAGATATAAAGATGCTGCTTGCCAATTAATTTTGTGAGTGTTCAGTACTTATTGTAGCAATAAAAAAATGCCCTTATTACTGGTTGATAAGGGCATTTTTTTGACCTATGTCTGAATCCTATAAAAAAGATTGCTAGAAAAATGATTATTTGATCTTGCTATTTATTCTTCAATGTTTTCTATAGAGGTTGACCGTTGTCGTTGCGATAAGACATAAGCTAGAAATAAAATGAAAATCAAGAAAACAAGCGGATTGTGAAGATGACTTATTTGTATTTATATCATTGATTTTGATTGTAAAAAAATTTAATTTTTAAAAAATTTAACTTTGATATTGGCATCAAAGGTTAAAAAAATACTGTTGCTTTGCTTTCAATTTTGAAGGAAGACTCACATTTTAATCTATTGAATAATGTTTAAAAAATAATAAGAAAAAAACTTGTATAACATATTTTTTTGACGTATTTATGAAAGAATTATACGCGTTAAGCCGTATATATAACTTTAAAAAAATTGTGCTTTAAGGAATAAGTCACATGAAAAAAAATGCATTATCAATTTTAATTCTAAGTTCAGGTTTGGTTTTATCCGCGTGTAATAACGGTGGTAGTGGGGGAAATTCTTATGAATCACCTTCAAATACGGATCTAAACACTATTGCAAACCCTGTTGTTGGCACACCTATAGCATATACCAAGACAGATTTTTCTGCGGTGGCGGCAGATAGTGTAGTGATGACCTATAAAATGAAAGGGGTGAAGGGAACTGAAGTACAAGCAACCTCATTGGTATTTACTCCTAAAACTGCACCACCAGCTTCAGGTTGGCCTATCGTAGTTTGGGCGCATGGTACAACAGGTGTCGCTGATGTATGTGCACCAAGCCGTAATGCGACCAATGATGATATTAAAAAAATGATTTCTAAATTCCTTGCAGAAGGCTATGTGGTGGTTGCACCCGATTATGAAGGTTTAGGCGAGCCGAGTGGAACTGAACTCCATCCTTTCTTAAATGTAAAAAGTGAAGGTTACTCGATTACAGATGCAGTGGTTGCAGCACGTAATTGGTTAGGCAACAAAGCATCGAAACAATGGGTCACTGTTGGGCACTCGCAAGGCGGTCAAGCTGCTTTAGGTGCTGCACAATATGCTGATCGTGCAAATTTAGATTATAAAGGTACAGTTGCTGTCGCGCCTGCTTCACAATTGAGTTTAATTTTAAATGCAGGGCAACTATCAGTTGCAAATGCACCACCAACACAACAAATTCCTGTCTATGCATCATTGGATACATTTACAGCGTTGATTGCAGCGGGGCTACGTAATTCAAATCCAACTTTAGATTATAGCCAAGTCTTTAAAGTACCCACCGATGCGATTGCAAAGAATGCTGAATCTGTTTGTTACACTGGTCTTGGCCTACAATTTGGTGGAGCAATGGCACAGTATGTGGCTGTGAATGGATCACTGAAAAACTATCCAAGAACAACCGATACCTTTATGTCTTTACCAGCCGTTAAAACTTTCTTAGAGAAAGATTCGCAACCTCTACAAGTTCAAGTTAAAACGCCTATCATCATCTATCAAGGTGGCGCTGATACCACTGTACCGAAAGCAGCAACAGATACTTTATACGGTACGGCGAAAGCACTGGCGACGCAGGTGCATTACATTACCGAACCAACTTGGGATCATGGTAAGGCTTATTCTGAAAATATCGACAATATTGTGGCTGATGTAAAAGGAATGTTTGCAGCACAATAACGATTTTAAATTGTAGATTTGAGCAAATGGCTTATGTTTTCAACATGAGCCATTTTTATTTAAAACGGAGCAAACTTCATTCTGTTTAATTACAAACTTCATGCTACAATACGCGCAATCTTAGCACGGCTTAAAAGCCCTAATTCATAGGACCTCGCTAATGTTCGCCAATATCTCTATTTCTGAATTTGATCCAGAAATTGCTCAAGCAATCACTCAAGAAGATGCCCGTCAAGAAGCTCATATTGAGTTAATCGCATCTGAAAACTATTGCTCACCAGCTGTTATGGAAGCACAAGGGTCAAAACTCACTAACAAATATGCGGAAGGTTACCCTGGCAAACGCTATTATGGCGGTTGTGAATATGTTGATGTGATCGAACAATTGGCGATCGATCGTGCTAAAGCATTATTTGGTGCTGACTATGCAAATGTTCAGCCACATGCAGGTTCTCAAGCAAACTCAGCAGTTTATCTTGCTTTACTCAACCCAGGTGATACTGTTTTAGGCATGAGCTTGGCACATGGTGGTCATTTGACTCATGGTGCTAAAGTCAACTTCTCTGGTAAATCATATAATGCTGTTCAATATGGTTTAAACGTAGAAACTGGTGAAATTGATTACGAAGAAGTTGAGCGTTTAGCTGTAGAACATAAACCACGTATGATCGTGGCTGGTTTCTCTGCATATAGCCAAATTGTAGATTGGCAACGTTTCCGTGAAATTGCGGATAAAGTTGGCGCTTACTTATTTGTAGATATGGCTCACGTTGCTGGTTTAGTTGCTGCTGGTGTATACCCAAGTCCAGTGCAAATTGCTGATGTAACAACCACGACTACGCATAAAACTTTGCGTGGCCCACGTTCTGGTTTAATCCTTGCAAAAGCAAACGAAGAAATTGAGAAAAAACTTCAATCTGCTGTATTCCCGGGTAACCAAGGCGGTCCATTGGTTCATGCGATCGCAGCAAAAGCAATTTGCTTTAAAGAAGCAATGATGCCTGAATACAAAGAATATCAAAAACAAGTGGTGGTAAATGCTAAAGCGATGGCTGAAGTATTGATTTCACGTGGTTATGATGTTGTATCTGGTGGTACAGAAAACCATTTATTCTTGTTGTCTTTAATTAAGCAAGATGTGACAGGTAAAGATGCTGATGCTTGGTTAGGCGCTGCTCATATTACGGTCAACAAAAATGCGGTACCAAATGATCCACGTTCTCCGTTTGTCACTTCTGGTATCCGTATCGGTACGCCAGCAGTAACAACACGTGGTTTTGGTGAAGCTGAAGTTCGCGACTTGGCAGGTTGGATTGCGGATATCCTCGATGCAAAAGGTGATGAAGCTGTTATCAATGCGGTGAAAGCGAAAGTTGAAACAGTCTGTGCAAAATTCCCCGTTTATGCTAAATAAGCATTAACTTGAGAAGGCCTCCTCTCAAGGGGGCTTTTTTTATGGTTGTTCCATAAGTTGAAAAGTTTAAACATTGCAGAAAATATCTGTTATAAAAGAAGTAGATTATTGGAGTTTATTGATACTTCGTTTCACGTTTCCGACAGACAGGTTGCATGCTGAAATTTACGGCTTGTGGCTTAATTCATTTATGAAATGTCAACAGACCCATTATAAACATCGCTGCTATACCCAAATGATGTGAAAGATCGAAGGAATTAGGCACATGGCTAGTAAACCAAATATTATTATTTCAGAACAAGATTTACATCGCTTAGAAACGATGTTGGAACATCAGTCGAAGTTGACTGTGACAATGCAGCATTTAGAAGAGGAATTGGCACGAGCAGATGTGGTTGCACCTCAAGATATGCCGCCCAATGTGGTGACGATGAATGCAAAGGTTTTAATTACCATTGCACCTTCTACGGAAGCAACCGAAATTACCTTGGTCTATCCGCATGATTTTCGTGGAGAGGCAGGGCAGGTCAATGTGGTTGCACCTGTAGGTACCGCAATTCTTGGCTTGGCTGAAGGACAGGAAATCGAATGGCCGCAGCCTGATGGTCACATGATGAAAGTTAAAATTGAAAAAATATTATATCAGCCTGAAAGAGAAGGCGATTATCTCTAATACTTATCAAAATTAACCACAACTACCCGATTAAAATAAAAGCCCAGTCATGACTGGGCTAAATTTTGTATAAAAACTAAAGTTAAAACCCTGAAGTTCTTCCTTTGCTTGGATATTTAAATTGATGCTGAATATCTAATTTATAAATCTGCTTTGGATTTAAATCAATTTGCCATTGGTTGATATTGGGTTGCCCATTCCATTGTGTTGCAGTCGGTGGGATATTATAGGTCGATTGTGTGCTGAGTTTACCGTTCTGGCTTTGTGGTTCAGCTTCAAAAATCGTGACTTGAATTGGGTAGCTATGTAAGTTTTGCACTGAATATTGCTGTTTTCGGATGGTTTCAGATTGAGTACCTTTGACTGGATTTTTCTTGTCGGTTAAATCAGTCACTTTAACTTGAATTTGATCATCTGTACCAAAGCTCATTTGAAGTGCTTCATCTGCACTATTGCTCCAAGCTCTTTGTCCAATATAGTCGCCATCACGATAGAGTTTTACTGTTCCAGAAGGCCAATTTTGATCAAGTTTTGAAATTTCAGCGTTAATTGTTGCTTGAGTACTTTGCTTAGGAATTGCCCAAACTGAAAGTTTTGCGGCATATTGTTCAGTACTTAAAGGTAAAAAGATTTGCTGTTGGCTGCTGGGAATGGAGGCTTTGGTTTCTGAACGGAATTCAGTGCTAAAATTTAAATCAGCCGCTTGAAATTGTGGAAATTGAGGCGGGGCTTTTTTGGCCTTAGCTGTCGACTTTTCATCATAACTCATTTCAGCTAAAGCCATAGGTGCTGGTGCAACTGGATAAATTGGTCGCACAGGTTCTGGTTCATAATAGTTGACCCACCATTGTTGTGGCTGCACTTGTTGAACGTAGTTTTGCGGTGTTGCTGTGGACAATGCCAATTTAACATTGTTCCAGTCTTCACCCGTTTTTTGTGCAATCATTGCCATACGGGTGAGTTTAATTTGCTTGGTTTGGGTGTTTAATTCGGCTTTATATATTGGTTGCCAACGTGCATAAGGCACCATATAGCTAATTTTAATTTCACCACGTTGCGGGGCATTGACATAAAACTTGAGTGTGCGTTGGTTAAACTCGCTGTCGCCAATGGCATTTAAGTCTTGTTCAAGTTCTTGTAAACGTTGTTGTAACTTTTCTTTTTCTGCCTTGGCTTGATCAATCGCAATAAAGGCCTCATAGGCTTGTTTACGTACTTTTGGCGCAGAGCCTTTAATGACATTTTCTAAAAACTTATTTTGTAATTCAGCAGCTTGAATAATTGAGTTTTGTTCAGAAATTTTCTTTTTAATATCCTCTATATTATTGCGCAATTGAGACGACTCATTTCCAGCGGGTTTATCCAGTGCGCTATCTGTATGAGAAACCGCATTGACCTCAATATTACTACTTTGATATTGCAGTTGATCGATATTGAAGTTTGCTGCAAGGCCATTCAGGGTAACGAGTTGTTCTCCTGCTTGTACAGGAATGGTTCGTTCAATTTTTGCCAGTGTAGGATACAGTGTGACTTGTTGAATCGGTGAATTGGATAAGTTAAGTGCAAAGCTATATGTTGAAGGAATGCATAAAATGCTGAGTTGTAGTGCTGTTTTTATATTCATTATGCGAGGCCCTAAAATACCTGAGATCAGTGTTAATATTTAAAATGTAGCAGAAAGTGATACAAATCAAAATAGTGATCAAAAGAGAAAACCAGTTGGTGTGAAGTGGATGAAAGAAAGTTATTTTAATTTTCACTTGAATCTCGCGTTTCTCTGTTTTTATTTTGATGGATTGTTCATTCAAATTTAGTATTTAGTAGATCAATTTAAACAAAACAAAAAATTTCAGTTACACTAAGTCATCCAAAATTTGAAGGGCTGAACATTGAAACAATCATGCACAATACGGGATAAGACGTTTCCTCCTGAATTAAAAACATGGTTGTATGCACAAGGTTCACTGACTCAGCAGTTGACTGATATCGCGGGTGGTGTTTTTAAAGTTCAACCGATTCAAGAGCATTATCAAAGAATGAGTGTGCTGGATAGTCAATGGATGCTGATGCCACAGCAACATACCTCATGGGTACGTGAAAGTTACTTATTTGGTTGCGATGCACAGCCATGGGTAAAAGCAAAAAGTATTTTTCCCATTCTCAGTATCCATGGCAAAGCACGTTTGTTTAAGCATATTCGAACCAAGCCGATCGGAAAATTTTTATTTCAACGTACCAATCCGTTGTGTGAACGGCGTGTTTTAAAATTAGCAGAAGGTTGGACACGTCAAAGTTGTTATACTTGGCATGGTTGTAAATTTATTGTTCAAGAAACTTTTTTACCTGCTTTTGAGCAATTTTTGCAACAACAGCATATTTCAAAATAGAGTATTGAAGGACTGTCATGTCGATCGCGCAACACACCACTTGGCAACAACGCTTAGAAGCTTATTATTATCTGTGTCGTTTTGATAAACCAGTTGGGACAGAATTGGTTTTATGGCCGACCATGTGGGCATTATGGATTGCTGCAGAAGGTATCCCTGATATTGTGACACTGGTTGCAATGGTCTTAGGGACAATTTTTATGCGCGCAGCTGGTTGTGCGATCAATGATTTTGCTGATCGTAAAGTGGATGCACATGTGGAACGAACTAAAAATCGCCCTCTGGCTACTGGGGTGATCTCAGCCAAAGAAGCGATTTGGGTGTTTATTGGTTTGGTGGCCGCCAGTGCGTGTACTTTGTTTTTCTTACCGATCGCAACTTTTTATTGCGCGCTTGCAGGCTTAGTCCTCGCCTTTATTTATCCCTTTATGAAGCGTTATACCCATTTACCACAAGTGGTCTTAGGGATGGCATTTTCATGGGGTATTCCGATGTCATTTACCGCAATGGGAAAACCTTTAGATTGGACATGTTGGTTGCTTTATTTTGGCAATTTAGCATGGACGGTGGCGTATGATACCCAATATGCAATTACAGATCGTGAATATGATTTAAAAATTGGCGTGAAATCAACTGCCATTCTTTTTGGAAAATACGATATTCAGATCATCTCTTTATTGCAAGTGACCAGTGTATTGTTGATTGGTACAGCATTGTATTTAGAAAATATATTGATTCCATTTGGCTTGATTGCCTTGTTATTGGTTGTTGCAGATTTTATTTATCAATGGACAAAAACCAAAGCGCGCGATCCACAACTATGCTTTTGGGCATTTAGACATAACCGTTGGGTTGGTTTAATCATTTTTGTTGGTATTTTTATTGCATTATTTTGATTTTAAATTATTAAAATAAACCACTGTTGGAATTTCATCTCTATTTATAATATTACAAAATATTGATGAAATTTCACGAGATAAAGAAAAGTAATAATTTATAAATGTGAGATATTCCTCTGTTTTATTAAAAAATATTGTGGCAAGACGCATTTATTTATGCTTAATTAAGGATGAACACGGAGCTGTTCAAACAATAAAAAATTGAGGAATTTGTAATGAAAGCAGTATTTAAACAAACCCTATTGGCAATGACCTGCGGTTCAGTATTATTCTTAACTGCATGTAATGATGATGATAACAAGGATAACTGGGGTTCAAATAAAGATTATGTGTCTGAAAGTACCTATAATTTAGGTAGCATGCCTGAGGCTGAATCAATCAAAGTCATGACCTATAATATGCCCTATGTACTCGGTGGAACTAAGAAAGCTACAGCAATGGTTTTTGTTCCAAAAACCAAGAGACCTACTGATGGTTGGAAGGTAGTGGTTTGGGAGCATGGTACTGTAGGTGTGGGTGATGGTTGCGCACCGAGTAGAAATGAAATTAATGATCGATTTATAGGGATGGCACAGAGTCTATTAAAAGAAGGTTATGTGATTCTCGCCCCTGATTATGAAGGCTTGGGCACGCCAGGTATGCATCCATATTTAAATCTAAAGAGCGAAGCAAACTCAGCAATTTATGCAGTGAAAGCATATAAAGAGCGTTATGGTAATCAAATCAATGGTCAATGGATGTCGGTCGGGCAATCTCAGGGCGGACAAGCGTCTTTAGGTACGGCAGAGTTTTCCAATAGTGATGCCAACTATAAAGGTGCTGTGGCAGGCGCACCAGCCTCAAGTTTGGGGGATATCATTGCTGATGTTGCACCGAAAGCGATTCAAAAGCTACTTAAAGATGGAAAGGTGGATGCCGCAACTGATGTATCTGCTACATTATTGACCTATACGTCTTTTGCCGCAGTCGGTGTGACCGCTTATGAGCCTAAGTTTAACTATCGAGATGTGTTTAAAGAGCGTTCAAAAAGTATTGTTGCAGAGGCTGAAGGTTCAACAGGGGAGAACGGTTTATGCTTTACCGATTTAAAAACTAAATTTGTTGATGATATTAAAGGCTATCTCAAGGACAATAGCGGTAAAACTGTTTTAGATTATCCAGGATTAATCGATAATTTCAAAGAGAACCCGACCTTGAAAAAATTCTTGGCAGATAATCAACCTGCAACGAAAAGAATTAATACGCCTGTAATGATTATTCAGGGGACTGAAGATACGTCTGTGCCTTATACAGTCACAGATAAATTACAAAAAGACTTAAAAGCAATGGGAACAGATGTCACATTCTTAGCTGTGGAAGGTGCGAATCATACTGGAGCAATTATAGCGAAGAATACTGAACTGGTTAATTTTATTAAAAAACATATGCCAACTACGAAATAGTTGTTTTTAGAAAATCATTA
Organism: Acinetobacter sp. NyZ410; assembly: GCF_022828975.1. Taxonomy (NCBI): domain Bacteria; kingdom Pseudomonadati; phylum Pseudomonadota; class Gammaproteobacteria; order Moraxellales; family Moraxellaceae; genus Acinetobacter; species Acinetobacter sp. NyZ410. The sequence continues at coordinate 1,566,284 of NZ_CP094620.1, forward strand.
AATCACTTGGTTTTCTTGGTAGTTAAATAGGGATTAGCAATTTATAGAAAAAGCAGGGTTTCCATCGAAGCTCTGCTTTTTTATATTTATATATGCTCATTTATACACTTTTATAGAAGATTTGATTGGCTTTTGATTAAGGCTATTTATAAAGCATGATCGCTGTTTATCTCCACTGGCATTCGAGGTGACAGCTTCTTAAGGTATTTCTATGCTCCATAATAATGTATTTGGTTGTAACTCTTAGGTTGGTTTATGACCTTTGTTGGAATTTTATTGCTTTGCTTTAAGCGAATTTAAATTAAAGATAAGCATTTGTATCTATATATTATTTTACTATTTGGTTAAAAGTATCCTAGCAAGATACCTTTTTTTATGTTTAATTAGTAGCTTGAACACGGAGTTGTTCAAACAATAAAAACTGAGGACTTAGTAATGAAAGCATTATTTAAACGGACATTATTGGCAATGACCTGCGGTTCAGTATTATTTTTAACTGCATGTAATGATGACGATAATAACTGGAATAACTGGGGTTCAAATAAGAATTATGTATCTGAAAATACATATAATTCAGATGTGATCAATGAGGCTACATCAGTCAAAGTCATGACTTATAATATGCCGAATGTACTCGGTGAAACCAAGAAAGCCACAGCAATGGTTTTCATCCCCAAAACAACACGACCTGCAGATGGTTGGAAAGTTGTGGTTTGGGAGCATGGTACAGTCGGTGTGGGTGATAGTTGTGCGCCAAGTCGAAATAAATTTAATCCACGATTTAAAAATATGGCGCAAAGCTTGTTAAATGAGGGTTATGTGATTATTGCCCCTGATTATGAAGGCTTGGGCACACCAGGTATGCATCCGTATTTAAATTTAAAGAGTGAAGCAAATTCAGCGATTTATGCAGTGAAAGCATATAAAGAGCGCTATGGTAATCAGATTAATGGTCAATGGATGTCTGTTGGACAATCGCAGGGTGGGCATGGTTCTTTAGGAACTGCTGAGTTTTCCAATACCGACTCCAACTATAAAGGTGCTGTCGCAGGCGCACCTGCCTCAAGCTTAGGTGATATTATTTCTGTCGTTGCGCCACAAGCAATTCAAAGACTTCTTCAAGCTGGGCAGGTAGCTACCGCGATTGATGTATATGCAGAATTATTGACATATACTGCTTATGCCACGGTGGGTATAACAGCTATTGAACCTAAGTTTAATTATCGAGAGCTTTTTAACGAGCGTTCAAGAGGTATTGCTGCAGATGCTGAAGGTTCAACAGGTGAAAATGGCTTTTGTTTCGATGACTTACATAAGAAATTTTCCGATGATATTCGTGATTATATTGTTAAAAATCCTGGCAAAACCGTTTTAGACTATCCTGCATTGGTTGATACTTTCCAACAAAATCCGACGGTGAAAAAATTCTTAGCTGAGAACCAACCTGCAACCAAGAAAATTAATAGCCCAGTAATGATTATTCAGGGTAAATTAGATATGGCAGTACCTTATCAAGTGACTGAAAAATTACAGCAACACTTAAAAAATATGGGTACTGATGTAACGTTCTTGCTTGTAGAAGGTGAGAGCCATACAGGAGCGATTGTTGCAAAGAACGCGGAATTGGTTGCCTTTATTAAAAAGCATATGCCAACCACAAAATAATTGTTTAAGAGAAGCATCCAATCATTTGCTGTTCATAGCAGTTAAATAGAAAGTAAAAAAGCAGAGTTTTTTATTAAAGCTCTGCTTTTTATATGAATATGTAAAACTTAAATCATTAAAATAAAAAGGGAAAAACTTAATATACTTTTGACTAAGAATATAATTAAATAATGAGAGGTTTGATTATGCAAATTGCTGTTAAAAATTTAATAAAACTTGGTGTATTTCCAAAGTCCGAAGATGCGGTGAAGGATCCAAAAGGTATTGAGTATATTGATCATATTCAAGCATTAATTGATAGGATAAAGTTACCAGTGAGTAATGATGATGCGGTAGGCTTGTGTTCGATATTAAGGAATGATGAGGATGATTACTTTGGTTTAACACAAACTTTATTACAAAAAATAGAAACAGCACCTGATTGGCCAATTAAGGAGCTATTTGTTAATAACAATAATTACTGGATGAATGTACTTAAGCGTAGAGCAAGATTTATATGGTAAATAATGCAGGCAAACGTTTTTCCAGTCATTAGATTGGATGGTCTAAAATTAAGATTCTGGCGTTTATGTAAAATAAAAGATAGATTATAGTAAAGTATAATGTATATGTTTTTAAAGTTTAATTATGGAAAAGATTTATTATAAAAGCTAGTATTTTTTAGATTAGATTAGATTAGATTATTACCTATTTAAAAATTATCTGCTTATTTTAAACATGGTGGAAATATGAAGAAAATGAGTTATATCGTGGCTTTTTTTTCATTGTTAATGCTGTTTTTTATTTTTGATTTACAAGGTAATTTTCAAATATACTTGAAATACAAAAAGTATTTCAAAGCTTTGTATCTTGGAGAGAAAATGAAGAACAAAAACATGGTATTGAGAAACTGTTCTGATATATCAATTCAGGAAGATTTACATAAAGCGTTTGAAAACATTCCAAAAGCTAATATTAGCTGTCTAAATAAATCGAAATTAATCTATATTGGCCCATATTATGGAGATCATGCAGTTGCTACATTTAGATGTTTTGATGACGATTTAGTTGTTGAGTATAGCTGGACTGATTTTCAGGAATCTTGTTCAATTATCGTTTCTAAGAAAAGCTGGAATATTCCTGAAAAGATGACTGTTGAACATCTTAATTCACCTTAATTTTTTAAAAAATATAAAATTAATCAATTTTATAAGTAGGTGTCGTAATGGGAATAAGAGTTGGTGCTACATCTGTAACAGGAATAGAACCTTATTTTGAAAAACTTCATAAATTAAATCGTTATTTTGAAGATAAAAACTGGAAGACTTTATCTAATAACTCCTATGGCGGGAATTTTACTTTAGCTCTTTTCATGGTTATTAGCATTTATGAGGAGGTTGAAATAAATTTAGCCAGGTTTAATCAAATGAAAAATTTAGAAAGATCAAAGGATATTGATGGTAATACTCAAACTACTCTTATTTTTAAAGTTTTAATCAACCCTTTAGAGATAGAAAAGCTTTCAATCCACCAATTAAGAGATCTTTATTGTTCTTTGTTTATTGAGCGCATAAACAATCCATTGTTTAGGATACCTAAGACTGTAGATTATGATCAATTAAAATCTGAATTATTGGTATTAATTGAAGACCTTAAAGAAGTAGATTTGAATTCTATTCCCCAGTAAAATCCAATGGAGGCGGGTTGGATGGGAGAGCTTTATGGTTTTCTCCGAACCCTAGAGTAAAAAATGTTGGCGATAAAGTTGCCGTTAGATGTATAGTCAAAAATAGGATGTTGATATGGCAGAATCATTTTGGCCAAGTGGAAATGATCAAACGATTATCTGTACTGATTTAAACATCAAAGAATTTTGTAAGCTGTGGGGAAGTCCATTTATTCAAGATTATGAAGATGGCTTAGGTTGGTTTGATTCTACATATCTCTATGATTCTCAACTAATAAATACGCCTATCGTTTTTATTAAATATTTAGAATCACCTTATAGTTATACATTGGTCATGATTGATGAGCAGATCAAAGATGTAAGGGCATATGAAGATTTTATTATTGATAAATATTTAATTAATTCTTATATAGATCGTAGAAAATCGGCGTATAAGGATAATTAATATCTTTATATAATCGTTGTTTAAAATTAATTTAATAGACACAATAAAACGTGTAGTTGTCAGATAGAAATATTGATTATTTGTTAGATGCTTACCAATTTATCGAATTTAACAATCTATAAAAGCAGAGCTTCGATTCAAGCTCTGCTTTTTTATCTCAATGTATGGCCGTTTGTATTTTTTTGACCGAAGATCGAACAGGTTTTTTACCAAATGAAAGGTGGTTAAAGAAAATATTGAGTAATACTGCTGCTGTACAGGTCGCGCTTATTCCTGAATGAAATAAAGTTTGGAATACTTTGGGAAAGGCATGAAAGAAATCAGGACTGATTAAAGGAATTAAGCCGACACAGATCGACACAGCAACAATGATAAGATTGGATTGGGTTTGATAATCCACTTTTGATAATGTACGAATACCGCTTGCTGCAACGCTACCAAATAAAACAATACCCGCGCCACCTAAAACAGGCATCGGAATCGCAGCAATTAAGCGTCCAAAAATCGGTAATAAACCCAGTACAACTAAAATAGCACCACCCGTTGCTACCACAAAACGGCTTTTAACACCTGAAATGGCAACCAGTCCCACGTTTTGGACAAATGCACATTGCATAAATGAACCAAATAATGGCGCAATCGCAGAAGATAGCATGTCTGCTCTTAAACCATCTGCTAAACGATGACTATCCATTTTTGTATCAACAATTTCACCAATCGCTAATAGGCTGGCTGTTGTTTCAGTAAGGATCACGATGGTCACGATACACATGGTTAAGATCGCGGACATTTCAAAGCTGGGTAGACCAAAAGCAAATAGATGTGGGAAAGCAAATAAATCACCATTGCCCACTTTTGAAAAGTCAGCAACACCAAGCAGGATGGTAAAAATTGTACCAACAATAATTGAAATGAGTACGCCTAGTCGCGCCATTGTGGCTGAACCAAAGCGGCTCACCACAAGTAATACACCGAGAGTAAAGGCTGCAATCCCAATATTTTCTAGTGAGCCCCATTCGGGTGCTTTAGGGTTACCACCCATAATCCAGCGTATTGCAACAGGTAAAAGTGAAATCCCAATAATGGTAATAATTGAACCCGTCACAATCGGTGGAAAGAAACGCACTATTTTTGAGAAAAAGGGGGTAATCAATATCCCGAAAATAGAACTGACAATCACAGCACCGAAAATCGTTTGAATATTTCCCCCAGTTGTACCAATCGCGATCATGCTTGCGACAGCAGCAAATGAAGTGCCTTGTACAATTGGAAGTTTTGCACCAAACCACTTTAGTCCAAGTGTTTGTAGTAATGTTGCCAAACCACCCACAAGAATAGACGCCGTAATTAATAAGGCAATTTCAGCTGCATTTAGACCAATCGCCGTACCTACGACCAAAGGTGCTGCAATCAGACCACCATACATGGTGAGTACATGCTGTAAACCAAATGTCAGGTTCTTTCCCGCACTTAAAACTTCATCTTCAGGTTGAATTTTTTTAATTTCAGTATTCATCTTAAAACCTTTATGACTTTGCCATCCCTGCATTACAAAGAGCAATTTATATGCCAAATGGTCAATAACTGTGAGCAAAGTGCTTTAAGTGAAAGCTAAAACTTATGTGTTTGAGGTTGATATTTAAATTATTTCTTTGTGCAAAGCCGATTATTTTACGGTGGATAAAGCTTAGCGTGTTTAAATTGGCGCGATTCTAAAACGAAGCACTAGGCTTCTTTCATCTGTCCTTTTTTAAAGCATAGATTAAGATAAAGCACCCTCATCCTGATCTTTTTCAAAGGGGAGGAGAAGTTTTTAATAGCAATATGATTCACGCAACTTGATTATTTATTTTAGCTTTTATGCAGTTGTATTTGATGGGTTAGAGAATAGATAAAAAATTGTGCTGTACCTACAGCGAGTACACCTGAGGCAAGTATAAATTGCTGATGATAGGAAACACCCCAATGTTGCAAGCTACTAAAACAGATTCCACCAACCAATTGAGTTACAGCAAAAGCTAATGTTGCTATGCTCCATAGTTTTTTATAGGCCACATGATAAAGGTGTAAAATGGTATATGAAGTAAGGAAAACCACAGCAGGATTAAGCAAACCAGTAAAAAAGGATGATGTATAGGTAAGGATTGGATGGGTTGAAAAAATCGCAATAAAGATTGCCAAAATATATAGGCTATATAATATTTTTAATGCGGTAAAATTGCCAAATTTTCGTGCCAGTAAGTAAGCACTGATTGCACCTAAGGCACTGCCTGAACCATACAAAATCCAATTCAAGTTAATAAGATATAGATTAAGATGTAGGGTGTTTTTAAGATAATCAATCCAAAACAATGAGTGGGGAACATAGGCAAAAGCACTAGATGCATAGACAATCAGCAAACTAAAATACATACCATTGACTGTCCCCGTTTGATTGTTTGCTACGCTGATATGATCTAGATGATCTTTAAACAGATTGAGTAAATAAACAATGATCAAACAAATGACAGCAGAGAATGCAAATAAAATCATCCATGCAGATTGTGTGTTGATCCTGTCGAGATAAGGCAAAAACAGGGTTGCCAATAATACCCCAATGCCTATACCACTAAAGCCAATGAAGTTGATGGTTAAACGCTCTTCAGCTTTGCTGCAATGTGCAACGATACTGGGTGCTAGGATCATCAATAAGCCACCACTGATGCCTGAAATGACACGCCAGAAGACATACCAGCTTTCGGGAAGACCTGAAAAAGCACAACTGAGTAAACTCACCGTTCCAGAAAATGCCGCCAAAATGATATATCGAGGCATGGTAAAGTTTTGAGGCAGTTTCATTGCCCAAAATGCACCAATTAAATACCCCAACAAATTTGCACTGCTTAAGATACTGGCAAAACTGGAGTCCCAATGATAAGCAAGACGGGTAGAGGGCAATAATGCAGTATAGGAAAATCGGAGAATGCCAATGCCTAAACACATACACAGGCAAAGAAAGATACTCAGCTGAATTTTATTCGATCCGATCTTGGTCATTGTGCAGATTATCCATTTTCCGTTAATTCACCTTAAGGTGAATTTAAAAAAATGACAATAAATAATCAGTATTTAGTTTGGGAATAATCAGGGCTTATTCACATAACTTAACCAGTTGGTAAAATCGGAGCTTACTCTGCGATAAGTATGATTAATATGAAGGGCTCAGTCTGTTTAGATTATTGAACAATTATGAATTAAACGTGATTTAGAACAGATTGGCCCATCGACAAGCAAATTTCGTAAGGATTAAGCCTATAGATTATAGATTGGCATCTACAGGGTCTCCGATCGTATAGTAATGTCCACCTGCAACATGATGTAGGCTTTTCCATTCAGCGCCAACTTCATGGTAATACCAGTGGCCATTGCGAAATACACGATCATCCGCATACGCAGCGACGACTTTGCCTATAAATAAATCATGGCTTTGTTGATTATGCGGTTCAGGAATCAGTTCACAGATCAACCATGCAGCGCAGCCTTCAACCGCAGGGAGCTGAAATCCCTCAAATTGGAAAAGTGGCGTATGGCAGTGTGAGAGTTTTTCAGGATCATTAAACTGACTGATTGAGCCTAATTGTTGTACCAGCTTAAGTTGTTTGAGTGTCGGTACCTGTAGGATGAAATGCCCTGACTTTTCAACTAATTTACGAGTTTTCGTACTTTTGTCTAGAACTACACTCACTTTGGCAGGCACAAGTTCTAAGGCACAAGCCCAAGCTGCTGCCATAACATTGTTTTCGTTTTCATACTGGGCTGAGACAAGCACGGTTGGACCGTGATTTAACAGGCGATAAGCCTTAGAAAGTTCAACAGTTTGGATATGTGAATTCATGAGATGGCCTATATTCTAGGTGTTAGTCTTTATTTGTATAAGCTTATATAAAAAATTCATGAGTGCGCTAAAGTGATGTTTTTATTATTAATAGTGTATGTTGAGAAAACAACACTTAAATATCAAAAAATGCTAAAGACTATTGGATATTTCACAATAAGCTTATAATAAAACGATCAAAACTATTGGAACTCGAATGAACTATACGCTCATTTTGAATATTGTCATATTCATTGCCTTGATCATATTGCTGATGCAAACCAGAAAGACAGATTGGAGTCTGGCTAAAAAAGTGTTTGCCGGTTTATGTTTAGGTGTGGTATTTGGGCTAGGATTACATTGGGTTTATGGTACAAATTCTGAAATTTTAACTGAGTCTATTCAATGGTTTAATATCGTTGGAAATGGTTATGTTAAGCTTTTGCAAATGGTGGTGATGCCATTAGTGCTGGTCTCGATCCTGAGTGCTGTGATTAAGTTACATAATGCATCTTCATTAGGCAAGATTAGTATTTTTAGCATTGGTACATTACTAATTACCACGTTTATTGCCGCTTTGGTTGGCGTGTTCGTGGTCAATCTATTTGGATTAAGTGCGGCGGGTCTTGTACAAGGGACACAGGAAACAGCACGTCTTGAAGCAATTCAATCTGAATATATTGGTAAAGTCACAGACTTAAATGTACCTGATTTTATTTTATCTTTTTTGCCAACAAACCCATTTTCTGAACTCACTGGGGCACATCCAACCTCAATCATTAGTGTAGTGATCTTTGCTACGATGCTCGGTTTGGCAGGGCTTAACCTGATCAGAGATGATGCCGAAAAAGGGCAACGTATCGTCACTGCAATTGATACTTTACAAGCGTGGGTGATGAAGTTAGTTCGATTGGTGATGACGCTTACACCTTATGGTGTATTTGCCTTGATTACGAAAGTCGTGGCAAGTTCTAAAGCCGCTGACATTGTTAATCTCGGTGGTTTTTTGGTTGCCTCTTATCTGGGTCTAGCTATCATGTTTGCAGTACATGCAATTGTATTGCTGCTGACAGGCGTTAATCCAATCCGATTCTTTAAAAAGGTTTTACCTGTATTAACCTTTGCTTTTACCAGCCGTTCGAGTGCGGCAAGTATTCCATTAAATATTGAAGCACAAACTCGCCGTTTGGGTGTACCTGAGTCTATTGCCAGCTTTTCTGCTTCATTTGGTACAACGATTGGGCAAAATGGTTGTGCGGGTTTATATCCAGCGATGCTTGCGGTGATGGTTGCCCCAACAGTGGGGATTAATCCACTTGATCCGATCTGGATTTTAACTTTAGCTTGCGTGGTGACTTTAAGTTCAATTGGCGTTGCAGGTGTCGGTGGTGGAGCAACCTTTGCTGCACTGATTGTTTTACCGATTATGGGTTTACCCGTGACTTTGGTGGCTTTGCTGATTTCCATTGAGCCTTTGATTGATATGGGGCGTACCGCGCTAAATGTTGATGGTTCGATGACTGCAGGTGTTGTGACCAGTCAATTGATGGGGCAGACAGATCAAAGCATTTTACTTTCAGATGAGAGAGAAGAGTTAAAACATAGTTAACCTATTTTTCTATATTATTTAAACGCCATAAAAAACACCTAAATTAAATTTAGGTGTTTTTTTTCAACTCAAGTTTATCAAACATACTCTGATTCATTAAACGCATATTCATTAAGCGCTGATTTATTAAAACAAGTCAGAGTATTCTCGACTATAAATAACAGTTTATCACGATCATATTGCTGATAAATATGGTGACCTGCTGGCGCTAAAAGGTTCTATTTTGCTGCTTGATTACACTCAGCCAATTCTTTGGAATTTTTTGTCCAAATTTTTCCAGCAGAATTTTTATAGAAGGTGATTTTCCCAATTCGGGAGACTAAACTTTGACATGAGTCTATTGAAAGTTGATTGCCCCAAGGACCAGACATTCGACATACAGTGCCATCGCATTTCCAAACCACATTAGGGCCATTCTCTATTGGTACGGTCACTGTCCCTTTATGTGTGGTTCCAGCAATCCAAATGGTATCGGCTGCAAAAGTCAGTGGAGAACATAGGATTAGGCTGCTTATAACGACGCTTTGGAGTTTTATGCTTATTTTCATCGTGCTTATTCCATAATTATTGATCTAGGAAAGGTTATAAACTTCAAATGAATCTATAAAACAGTTGTATTTTAAATGGTCTATACGATCAAGCTCAAGTTTTAACTGTAACCATTTTAAAACATAGACTGTATCTGTAATCATTTTTAGTATCACTTAGAATAGATTAAAATGAGGAGTTTTGACAATGAAAATGTACCAAGTTGATGCTTTTACACAACAATTGTTTAAGGGCAACCCTGCTGCTGTATTGGTCTTAGATGACTGGCTGGATGATGCTTTGATGCAAAATATTGCCTTAGAAAATAATTTAGCAGAAACTGCTTTTGTAAAACGCGTTGATGATGAAAATTATCAAATTCGCTGGTTCACACCACAAGTTGAAGTCGATTTTTGTGGGCATGCAACTTTAGCTTCAGCTTTTGTTTTATTTAAAGACTATAGCCAAGCGAAGACGATTCATTTTCATGTTAAAGATTTGGGTATTTTTATCATCCAGCAAGCTGAGGATGGAAAGATCCAGATGAATTTCCCGATTCGTCAGCCACAAAAAGTAATCGATTATCCAGAATTATTGAATCATGTCATTGATCAGCCTTTTAAAGAAGTCTATCTCAATGCGCAAGCGTATATTTTAGTTTGTGAATCTGCACAAGACGTGATTAATGCAAAACCAAACTTAGCCAATATCCGAAAAATTGCAGAACAATATCATGTGAGTACCGCATTAACTGCAGAGTCTGCAGGCTATGATGTGACCATTACCGCAGCTTCAAACGATTATGATTATGTGGCTCGCTATTTTGCCCCGCATAAAGGGATAGATGAAGATCCTGTAACAGGTTCTATGCATACTGGTTTAGCGCCTTTATGGGCTGAGAAGCTGGGTAAAACACAACTTATCGGTTATCAGGCATCAGCGCGCGGTGGAAAATTGTTTTGTGCTCTTCAGGACAATCAACGTATCGAAATTTCAGGCTATGCACAGTTATTTATGCAAGCTGAGATTTTTATTTAAATTGATTTTGATATAGACATGCTCAAATCATTACAAAAGCCGTTGAAATAAACGGCTCTTTTTTCAAAACTTTACTATAAATTTTGTTCAGAATTTCTTAAGATGTTTAGCTTATAACTGTTTAAAATTTAAAAAATTCTGGATTCTCCTATGCTCATGCAGTTGAAAAAACTCACCTTGTCGCTTTGTATTCTTGGTTTTAGTGCGTCTAGTTTTGCTCAAGCCATCCTGGTTAAATCTGAACATAATATCGAAGAATATAAGCTAGAGAATGGCTTTAGAGTTTTACTTGCACCGAATGACAAAGAAAGTAAAGTCTTTATGAATACGGTCTATTTGACCGGTTCATTAAATGATCCACAAGGCAAAGGTGGTCTCGCACATTTACTTGAACATTTAGCCTTTAAAGGCACACAGGATGTAAAAGGCGAAGAATTTCAACGCCGTTTAGATCAATATACGTTAATGACCAATGCCAGTACCGATTATTATTCGACTAAATATACCAATATAGTACGTCCAGACCAAAATACCTTAAATGAAGTGATTTATTTAGAGTCACAACGTATGGACAAATTGGTGCTTCAAGAACAATTCGTTCCTTCAGAAATCAATATTGTGATGCGCGAACGCGAAGTGCGTATGGATCAGCCTTTTGCTGTGCTGATGGATCAAATGTGGAAAGCAGCCTATGGCAACAAGTCATTAGGTCGTTTACCGATCGGTGATCTTGCTGAACTACAGTCAATTAAAATGAATGAATTGAACAAATTCTATAAAGACTGGTATGCACCGAATAATGCGGTGATGGTGATTGCTGGTAAATTTGATAAAGCAGAAGTTTTAAAAGCCATTGATAAAAACTTTAGTGCGATAGCTGCACGTAAGATTCCTCAACAAGCAACAGTACCTTTACTTGATTCTTCAACCATAAAAAATCGTAATTTTGTGGTGAAAAAGGGCAGTGATCTTGCCAAATTCAATATTTATATGAATGGTAAGAATGAAAAAATTCAGCCAGTATTAGCACTTGCGCCATATTTATATACCTTACAACCGAGTGGTCATCTATATTCCAGCATGGTAGAAACTGGCGTCGCGACCAATGTCCAGTCTACAACATGGTTAGATGATGATTTTAACTTGGTATTTATGGGGGCAATTTATGCACCAAACCATGATGCCCAAAAAATTGACAGTGCGTTGATTGCCGGTGTAGAGAAAAATAAGAGTTTTGATGATGTTGAATTAAAACGGGTTAAAAATCTGATCCAGAATGCCAATGAAAGTTTATTGACCAGTGCTGCTGCTGTCGGTGGTATGTTAAGTGATTATGTGGTGTCATCGCATGGCAATTGGGCACAATATTTTAAAGATCAACAAGCCATTCAAAAGTTAAGCGTAGCTGAAACTAATGCAACTTTAAAAGCATTTTTAACTGAGCAGCACCGTTTTAATGGTGATATTCAACCGACACCTGAAGATCAGAAAAAGGCCTTGGAGCAAAAGCAAGCTGCTGAAAAACCAAAAACTTTAGATCAACAAGCTGCTGCAGTAGAACCGTTAAAAGATGTCAGTGTTTATCAAGCCGAAGTTGCTCAATACGTTGAAAAATCGAAACAATATTTAACTGCAACAGAGAAAAAGATTCAACGTGGCACTTTAAAAAATGGGATGAAGTATGCCTTATTCCCAACCTCGACACGTGATGATAAAACCTATGCAACCATTGAGGTTAATTTTGGTACAGCTGAATCTTTAATGAATAAGGCACAAATCCTCGATTTTACGGCTTATTTATTATTACGTGCTTCTGAGCAATATAGCTTACAGAACATTGCAGATAAAACTATTGAAGCAAGTGGTGGAGCAACGGCAACGGCATCGGATAACGGGATTACTATTCAAATTTCAGCGAAAAAAGAAAAATTTGAAGAGTTCTTTAAATATATCGTGTCGGTGATGAAGAGCCCTAAATTTGAACAATCACAATTTGATTTAATTAAATTACAAAGCTTATCTAGTTTGGATCGACCATATACTGAGCCTGAAACAGTATCCTCTTTAACCATTGCACGCTTACTTGAAACCTATCAGCCGGGTGATTTACGTTATCATTTTGAACCAGAGTTGGCTAAACAACAGATTCAAGCAGCAACCAACCAACAAGTTATTGATTTATATAAAACATACTTTGCAATGGACCATGCCTTTATTGCTATCACTGGGCAGTATGATGCAAAACCGATCAAGAAATTACTTGAGCAACAATTTGGCAATTGGTCAGCTAAACAACCTTATCAGCGTCTATCAACAGAATTTACCACGTATAAAGCGCAGAAAGTGCATGCCCTTTCAGAGCAGCGTGAGTTTGGTAGTTATCAAGCTTTGCAGACCTTGCCTGTAGGTGTAGACAATAAAGATGCCGCAGCACTGATTGTCTTTAGTTATATTTTGGGTGACTCGCAATTGTCTTCACGTTTAGGACAAGAGCTTCGTGAAAAAAATGCGTTGGTCTATGGTTTTGGTAGTCAATTAAACTTGGACTCTTTTAATGAAGCAGGTGCATTGTCGATCGAAGCCAATTACACAGCAGGAAAATCTGCTGAAGTATCGCAAGTGGTGCGTAAAGTTCTGAATGACTTATTAGCGACTGGAGTAACCAGTCAGGAGTTGGAAGCGGCTAAAGCCAATATCATGAAGCAACGTGTGACGTCTTTAGAAGATGAGCGCGTAATTCATCGTATGTTAAACAGCCAGCTTGAACGCAATAAGAAAATGGATAGTCGTGCTTTAAGAGATCAAGAGTTTGCTCAACTGACCAAAGCTGATGTAGATGCTGTGATTAAGAAGTATATTAAACCTGATCAATTGGTTGAAGTGATGGCTGATCAATATGGTCAAGCTCAGAAAAATCTAAATTGATGATTTAAATAACTCATTGACTGAAGGAAAGCCATACATGTGTATGGCTTTTTGTTTTATAACGATACAAGATCAATAAAAATGAGCCATCAAGCTGTATTGATTTATATTCATTAAATTCAAAAAAACCGAGGTGTTCAACCTCGGCTTTCAATTTAACACTGCTTGAAAAATAAATTATTTTTCAACAAAAGCGCGTTCAATCACGTAGTCGCCTAAAACGCCCATTTTAGGGGATTCTTTCAGGCCGTGTTGGTCAAGGAGCTCGACAACATCGTCAAGGAATGCTGGGCTACCACAAAGCATTGCGCGGTCAGTTTCAGGATTAAAACGTGGTAAGCCAATTTTTTCAAATAAGGCACCAGATTCAATCGCAGTGGTTACACGACCTTGGGTATGGAAATCTTCACGGGTCACAGTTGGGTAGTAAACCAATTTGTCTTTAATCCCTAGCTCTTCAAAAAACTCATTGTTTGGAAGTTCGTTGAGAATCAGGTCTTGGTAAGCCAATTCAGAAATAAAGCGTGTACCATGTACCACGATAACTTTCTCAAAACGCTCATAGGTTTCTGGATCGCGAATCGTTGATAAGAATGGTGCTAGACCTGTACCCGATGAAAGAAGGTATAAGTTTTTACCCGGATTCAAATCATCAAGCACTAAAGTACCTGTAGGTTTTTTAGAAATTAGAATTTCATCACCAACTTTTACTTTTTGCAAAATAGAAGTTAAAGGACCATCAGGCACTTTAATTGAAAAAAACTCTAATTCTTCTTCGTAGTTAGCGCTTGCAATAGAATATGCTCGCATTAAAGGCTTACCATTGACTTCAAGACCAATCATCACAAATTGACCATTTTTAAAACGTAATGCAGTATCACGTGTGGTCTTAAAACTGAATAGAGTGTCATTCCAGTGGTGTACGTGAGTAATCTTTTCGACGTTGAAAGCAGCCATTAAAGGTCTCAATAAATTATCAAATTAGAACAGCCTGCTATTCTAATCTAAAATCATTCTCGATAAACTGAATATATTTAATTGAACTTATCAGAAAAAATGATTATGACTGAGTTAAGTCTCCCGATTATTGGGATTATGCGTTCTCCTTATGTTGAAAAATTTGGTATTCCTCGACAACCAAATCTGGTTCAGGTGGAGTCTTTTATCGAAATGCATGCACCCTACAATGTCTTGGAAGCATTTGAGGGAATCGAGGAATTTAGTCATTTATGGTTGATCTGGCAGTTTCATGACAATAAAAATCAACAAGATAAAGATAAATTCCGTCCTCAAGTGAGACCTCCACGTTTAGGTGGAAATAAAAAAATTGGTGTATTTGCAACACGCAGTATGTATCGCCCTGCACCGATTGGTTTATCTGTAGTACAACTTAAAGCCGTCAAAAAAGAGGGGAATGCAGTTCGTGTATATGTGACAGGCAGTGATCTCTTAGATGGTACGCCGATTGTCGATATTAAACCTTATATTCATTATTCTGATGCTGTGGATGCAGCGCAAAGTGGTTATGCCCAGTATGAGCCTGTGCGTAAACAGGTTATTTGGTCTGAGCATGCACAGCAATTAAAAAGTAAATTTCTTCAAACAGCTGATATAGACCCAAAATATATCGCTGAACTTGAGTCGGTACTGGCTTTAGATCCTCGACCAGCTTATCAGCACGATGATGCGCGTATTTACGGGATGCGTTTTGGGCAATTTAATATTAAATTTAGCTGTGCTGAAGAAGCGATCCTGATTCAGGGCATTGAGTCGTTCAGTCATTGAAAACGTGATTCCATATCCTGCTTAAAACTTATGCGCTTTTGTCTGATGTGATCGAAGCATCACGGTTTAAAGAGTAGGATAGTAGCTACAATTACTCTAAAAAGGCTGTTTTGGTAAACTGCAACAAATCTTGTTGTGATTTCAACAAAAGCCGTTGCTGTTCTGCGGCAATCCAGCCCAAAGCAAACCAGACCTGAGGTTCTGCTTTGACCATTTTTTTTAACACTTCTTCAGCAACAATCAGGTCATTGTAGAGCCCTAAACTTTCTTGAGCAGGCTTTATGGCTTTTAAATATTTTTTGATTTGACTTTTATCTGATAATGATGCAACGAACTCAATACTATAACGCAAACGCTTTAAGTTTTTACGAGTACGGTGCCGTGCTTCGATGTCTAAATTTAAATAGTTTTCTGCATCAGTTTGAATTTTGCGATGTAATTGTCTAACTTTTTTAAATGCTGCTTTATGTACAGCTATTTGAGATTTTTCACTTGATTCTTGGGCAATAAATTGAATGAGGGATAGGACCAAATAATTAAAATTAAAAGATCTAAACAGTTTGATTAATTTTTGCGAATCGACATCTTGTGGTTCTGGAAGTTTAAACTTAGGTGCACCAGCAGCTTCAAGCTGAGGTAATAACTCCTCTCGAATCATATCTAAATCACGAGCCGAACCGAGTTGCCTAAACAATTCAGTTAACTGGGTTTGCCAAGTGGGGTCGATATGCAAAGACCAATTGGAAAAGGTTTTTAAAGCACTTCTTAAGCGGCGAATTGCCACACGTGCCTGATGAATATGTTTGGAATTAAAGTTTCCAGATGCAATTGCTGTACTGTTGGGGAGTAGATGAGATAGACAATTATTCACGATCTTTTTTAATGCATTCTCAGGATGATCCTTTGAATCAAGAACAAGTGGCGTTTGCAACTGTACGGGATTGTCTGGAGCGTTTTGTGCAAGCTGAAAACCTTGTTGCGCTTTGCTACGAGTATCAAGCCATAAGTTATAGCGTTTCATCCGAGGTAAGATAAAAGAAATGAGATCTTGAACAGTACCTTGTTTCAGTTCAAATTCTAATTCACGTAATGCGAGACGCTGTTGATGGGCGATGATATGACCATGATCATAACTGACTTCAATTTCACTATTTTGAAATTTAAATAAGCTGAGCTTTCTTTCGATGTCTGTTTGAAACTGGACTTCTAATCCGTCTTTATGTTGCTCTAATAAGCGTTTAATATTTTTAGCAATATACTTATTGCTGAGATAATTTTTTAGATCTAATCGTGTTTCCGCGTTTCCGATATTTTCCTCAAATTCAGCACGTTTAAGCCTTTGTTCTGTTGGAAGTTTGAGGGTTTGTACCCATTGCTGCTTTTCTTGATCATCTTCAAGGCGTTGACGAAGCGAAATGGAATGTTCAGACAAAATAAATTGTGCCGTATCATAGTATTTGGCTTGTAAGTGCTGAATATTGGTATCTTTTCTTTGAAACGCTTTAATGAGCATTTCTTGCTTTTCTTCAGGTATTTGGAATTTCAATTCAATTTCAAACATGCTTATCGTTCCATGCTTATTATTTATTCTCTCGATTTTAATCCGATAAATTGTTTTTTTTGAGTTTTTAATGAATGATTACAAATTCGCAACGTGAATACTCACGCGACTACTATTCTTCAATTTTATGCAGTATTTAAAGAGATGATTTTATTCAATAATTTTAATCAATAAAACCATCTCTTCTTGCTGCTGATTTATTTTAAAAACTTACGGCTAACCAAGAACTGTTCCGTCGCTTCAAGCAGTTTCTCCGCATAAGCTTCTTGTTTTGCGGTAAGCCAGCCTAAGGCAAACCAATCACTGGCTTCTAGGTCGGTTTGTTGTAGGTAAGAAGATGATGAAGCAAGCACTTGATATTGCTCACATGCTTGTTGAGCATCATTTAAAGATTTTGAATATTTTTGTAAGTTCTTAACATCATAGATATTGGTTAGAATCGGAAAGCTAAATTTTAATTCATTTAAATGCTGAGCCAGCGCTTCTAAACTTTCAAGGTCAGATAGATCGGCTTCATTTAAACTTTCTTGTAACTGTCGATACTGATTTTGCAATGTATTTTGCGCAAACCATTTTAAGTCATGGGTTGGCGCTTTCGCAGACTGTCCTAAACTGAACATGAGTAATTCTAAATAGTGCTGCACATTTTGAGTCGATTTGACCAAATTGATGAGTTTTTCATTGGCATACAAAATATCCCGATCTAAACTTTGTGCTGTTTTCGGATTTTGCAGTAACGCACCTAATGTGCGTTGCATATGTTCAAAATGCTGTAAGTTTTTAAAATGACTCTCAAACGCTGAGAGTTGATGTGACCATTTATCCGTTTTGGTATCTGTCCAATCTTTAAATAGAGAAAGACTTAAATGTAAATGGTGTAGGGCAGTCTGCGCTTGAATAATATGTTCAGGCTGGGCAACTTGTGCAGAAATCGCGGCAATATTTGGCAATAAATGTTGTAATTGACTGGCAATAAGCACACGTAAATTTTTATCTGCAGTGTCTTTTTTATTTAAAATAGTTTCTTTGCTGAGCTGTGCCGGGCTGACTTTTTGATCCACAGTCAATAAGTGCCCAAACTCAGCTTTGCTACGTACATCGAGCCATAAGTGATACTTTTTAACCCATTCAAAACTAAAGGCTAAAAGTGATTGAATTGAGCCACTTTTTAATTCAAATTCTACTTCATGAATTTCTTGTTTGGAGGTTTCAGTTCTAACTTCACCAATATCGAGACTGATTTCAATTTCAGCATCTTCAAACTGAATCACACGGATGGTACGTTGGATGTCAGTTTCAAATTGTAATTGGAGTTCATCAAATTTATCCCCCAATGCATTTTTTAAAACAGCAAGAGCTTCGGGTTTGTTCTGGTAAATATCAAGATCTAAATGTGGGGCTTCAGCAAGCTCACCTAAATCAATATTGTCTTCAAAGCGTTGTAAATGGCTTTTGGTGGCGGCTTTTAATGTTTGTACCCAACGCGTTCCTTCTAAGCGTTGACGTAGTGCAGCGCCGTGTTGGGACATCTGACGATCAGGTGTGTCGTAGTATTTTGCTTGTAATTGAATAATTTGGGATTTTTTAGGATCTAATGCTTTGAGGAGTGCATTGCGGCGGGCTTCCGGAATTTGAAACTTTAATTCAACTTCAAGCATGTGAGGGTCCTAAGTGGTAATCATGGTTATTAGAGAGTTAAACATTCTTGAATGTTTAATCTGGCATTGTAACTTAAAATGTGTCATCAGAAGACTTGTATAGCATGTCATTTGAGTATTTTTTACCGCTATATCGTTACTAATTAAATATTTAGAATGACAAAATTTCCTATTTCGTGACTTGTATGGTCTGGGCAATACTTGAAGTCGCAAATATAGATGAATTGTCAACAGACTTGATATTGAATTTGGCTGTTATTGCAGCATAAAATAAACTAAGCTGATTAAAAATAAAACAGGATGATTGATCATGAACGCGTATGTTGAGCCTAAATCGGAATTAGAGCAAAACCCGAAGTTTGAATTACCAATTAAAAACTATTCAGAATTTTATCGTTTTTATTTAACTGAACACCGTAGCATGATGAGTCGCCGTTTGCATGCAGCTGGAAGTAGTGTCGGTATTTATTTCTTTAGCAAAGCAATTCGTCAACGTAAAGCAAAATACGTGGCCTATGGACTACTTTCTGGCTATGCATGTGCTTGGGTGGGGCATTTTGTATTTGAGAAAAATAAGCCAGCAAGCTTTAAGCAGCCTCTTTATAGTTTTATTTCTGACTGGCGTATGCTTTCCGATATTGTACGTGGCAATTTAAGTTTAAAAGACCGTAGTCTAGATAAAATTGAGAGCTAATCTTGCCAGCATGGTAAAAATTAAACAAAAAAGCTTAGAGATTTCTAAGCTTTTTTGTTTTTGTCACGTCTTCGCTGAGAAAACTTGCTTATAATCCATTTATTTGATTGTTTGAGAATATTGAATGCTCGGTCTTTACCTGATTACCAACGATGATCCAATCCAATTATTATTAGAAAAACTCGAAGCTGCTTTAAGCACTAAGCAAGTCGCTATTCTTCAGTATCGCCGTAAAAAAGTAGCTCAATCTGACCAAGCCAATGAAGTGAAGCAGATCAAGCAACTGTGTGAAAAGTATCAGACACCATTTTTGATTAATGATGATTTAGATTTAGCTGAACAATTTAGTTTAGGTGTGCATCTTGGGCAGTCTGATGGTGAAATTTCAGATGCAGTGCAACGTTTACCACAAGGTGTCATCATTGGGCGAACTTGCTTAAACTCAATTGAGTTGGCTGAAAAAGCAATCGCTGAAGGAGCAAGCTATGTAGCTTTTGGCGCAATTTATGCAACATCGACCAAACCAGAAGCAGGTAATATTGGTCTAGCAGCATTACAGCAGGCATCTAAAAAGTTTGATTTACCTATTTGTGCTATTGGCGGTTTAACGGTTGAAAATTCTCAAGCTGTGATTGAGGCTGGTGCTGACCTTTGCGCAGTGATTAGTGATATATTAGCTCTATCAGTTGAAAATATTCCTGCCCGTGTCGCAGCTTGGGCACAGTTATTTGCAGAAACTGCAAAATCTTAATTTGTATCGTGATTTTTTATATCATTTTGAAATTTTAGTATTCTACAGGATTGAGTCGATTTATGAGCCTATCTCCAAAACAAGAGCAATTGTTTAAACAAGCCAGTAAACATATTCCAGGTGGAGTGAATTCTCCAGTACGAGCGTTTAATGGGGTGGGTGGTACGCCAGTATTTATCGAAAAAGCCAAAGGTGCTTATTTATACGATGTCGACGGCAAGCGCTATGTGGACTATGTGGGTTCTTGGGGGCCGATGATTTTAGGTCATGCGCATCCCGATATTATCCAAGCAGTACAAGAAGCAGCAGTTGATGGTTTAAGCTTTGGTGCACCGACAGTACATGAAACCACACTGGCTGATTTGATCTGTGAAATCATGCCATCAATTGAATTGGTTCGTATGACCAACTCAGGTACTGAAGCAACCATGACCGCTATTCGTTTGGCGCGTGGTTATACAGGTCGTGACATGATTGTGAAATTTGAGGGTTGCTATCACGGACATTCAGATTCTTTATTGGTTAAAGCGGGTTCGGGCATGTTGACCATGGGTGAGCCAACATCAAAGGGTGTACCTGCTGATTTTGCCAAGCATACGGTGACCTTGCCATATAATGATATTGAAGCTGTTAAAGCTTGTTTTGCGAAATATGGTCAAGAGATTGCAGGGGTGATTGTTGAACCTGTTGCTGGAAATATGAATCTGGTTAAACCAATCAAAGGTTTCTTAGAAACGATTCGTGAGCAATGTGATCAATATAAATCAGTATTTATTATTGATGAAGTGATGACCGGTTTCCGTGTAGCACTCGGTGGTGCGCAAGCATATTATAATGTAAAACCTGATTTAACGACTTTGGGTAAAATCATTGGTGCTGGATTACCAGTCGGTGCATTTGGTGGAAAACGTGAAATCATGGAATGTATCGCGCCTTTAGGTGGGGTTTACCAAGCAGGAACCTTGTCGGGTAATCCATTGGCTATGCGAGCAGGGATCAAAATGTTTGAAACCCTTCGCCAACCTAACTTCTATACTGATTTGTCTGCAAAATTAGATCAATTATTACAGGGTCTACAAGCGGCTGCGGATGAAGCTGGAATCCCATTCTTTACTCAACAAGCTGGTGGTTTGTTCGGCCTTTACTTTACTGATCAAACTGAAATTAGTAGTTTTGACCATATTTTAAAATGCGATATTGAAGCATTCCGTAAATTCTTCCACGGGATGTTAAATCGTGGTGTAAACCTTGCTCCATCTGCATTTGAGGCAGGCTTTATTTCAGCTGCACACAGTGCTGAAGATATTCAGTTTACCATTGATATGGCTAAACAAGTCTTTGCTGAAATGCAAGCTTAAGGGGATTTAAGGCCGTTTCGATTGCTTGAATAAATGAGCAGAATGGACAGTCTTTTTGAATCAAGTTTGATTTAGAATAAAAGCCTGTAGTCTAAGGACTACAGGCTTTTTTGTGATTTTAGACATTATAATTCAGGAAGAAAATATGCAAACCAAACACTATTTAACCTTATCTGATGCAGAGTTTTTATTGAATAAAGCACATCAATATGCAATTGATCATGCTTTTAATGTCAGTATTGCCATCGTTGATGAAACGGGCAATTTATTGGCAATGAAGCGTATGGACGGTGCTTCTGCATTGACGTCGAATTTCTGTTTGGACAAAGCCAGATGCTCTGCATTAAGCCGTAGACCGTCAGGATCATATGAGACCCTTATCAAAAATGGTCAAATGGGATTTTTAACCATGCAGAGCGGCTCAGGGATGTTGGAAGGTGGTGAGCCTATTTTGTATCAAGGTCAGTTGGTTGGTGCAGTGGGTATTTCAGGAGTGAAATCATTTGAAGATGCTGAAATTGCACGACATGCAATTCAAGCCTTTCTTGCTCAATTTAATTAGGGTCTGTTGATATTTCATAAATGGCTTGCGTTGTAGGTTAAAATTGAGCAGGCAAGGCATGAAAAGAAGAGAATAGCGAGACTATTTTCGAGTTTCATAACGCAGACTGAGATAATTTTAGCCACAACCCTTCGGGACTAGTGTGTTTTTTGCCGCTACGTCGTTACGAACTACTCATTTAGAATGACTAAATTTCGCATTTCGTGTCTAGTATCGCCTAAAAACCACACGTAGTCGCAAACATAGACGAATTGTCAACAGACCCTGAACTTCTATAGTTAAAAAATTATGTGTATAAGTAAAATCAGTAAATAAGTTTGAAGAGGTGTTTAAGTAAACACCTCTTTTATCTTGTAAAATTACAAACGATAGAATTGTTTGGCATTATGGTGGAAGATATTTTCCAGTGCATTTTCATCATATTGCATCACGATATCACTAAACGCATCAATGATATTCACCAGACTGGTATTGACCCGATCCATTGGGAAATTGGAAGCAAACATCACCCGATAGGTGCCAAAACTTTCCAAAGCATGCAGAATCAGTGGTGCAACTAGATCAGTGATTTGTTGCTTAGAGGCCAGTTGTTTTTTCTTATAAAATTGATGACCAAGCACTGGCATAAATAGACCAGACATTTTGGTATATACATTTGGATAAGCGGATAATTCAGCAATAGCATCTTGCCATTGATAAAAAATATTTTCACGTGCTGTTTTAGACAAGCCTGTATTTTGTCCAATTTTACCAAACAAGCCTGCTGGTGTACCAAAGTGGTCTAAAACAATTGAGGTTTCTGGGAACTTTTTTGCCAGCTCAATTACATCGGGAATTTGATGAGAATACACCCAAGCATCAAAACTCAGATTATGTTGCGCGAGTTGTTCAAAGCCTTTTAAGAACTTTTTCTCGGTATATAGGTGCGGGAGATCTGTCCAATTATGCACGCCTTTATCTTCATGAAAGGCAGCCATACGGCGTATACCACGCAAACGTTTAGATGCTTTTTGGTGTAACTTTAAAATCTTTTTGAAATTAGGATCGCATGGGTCGGCGGTAGCCACGATGCCACCAAGTTTTACGGTGTTTTCATTAAAGGGTAAGGATTCAATAAATTCTGTTTCACCTACGACAGCTTTGCCTTTCTGTTTGGCCCAACTGGCTTCAATATGCACCACTTGTTCGACTGTATATGATCCAAGATCATGTTTATAGTCTTGTGGTAAATAGGGGCGGGTGATGTGCTCAGTTAGTCCAACCGTTTCAATCAAATCTTTAGCTTTGACTAAACGCACCATTTTATCGAGTAGAAATGGGCGCTTGCCCAAAAGCTTTACCGCAAATGCTGCTGCATGAGGGGTGTTATAGGGATCCCATTGGTGAATATGTGGGTCAATGATTGGAAAATTCAAATCTTGCATATAACGTCCAAATTGTTATTTATTATCAAAATACAATACATGAATTTTATAAAAGGTGAATATTGTCACTTGGTAAAATTTAAGCGGTAAAGCCATTGGGGGAATCAGTTGATTTTATTGTTTTGGGATGACTGCCAAAAATTGTTATAAAAAAAATAGCCTCATTAAAAAGGCTATTTTATCAATGCTTTGATTGATCTAAGATGAATTAATTCAATCAGTGTTGATGATCATGGCCATCATGATCATGCTTGTGGGTATGAAAATCTTCGTTTTTACGGAAACGGAGATAATTTTCAAACTGCTCACAATACTCATCATAATTGTCTTCAAGCATCATTTGGAATTGTTGCAATATATAAGACATGACTTGTTCTTTAGCGTCACGCATTTCATCACCATCTTTAAAGGTGTTTGCAGCAACCCAGGTATTAAAACGTGCAGTAGCGAAGAGCATTGCTGAGCTGACTTGTCCACGAAGTTCTTCTGGCTTAGGTTGCTGTCCTTTCGCTGGGCGGCAAAACTCATTGGCTTGTTTGATAAACTCATCCGCACGCTCAAAAAAAACAGCATTTAAAGCTTCTTCTTCGGTGACATCAGTAGCATCGATTTTTTGAGACATGACTTTTCCACATAGCGTATTTCATTGGTGGGCTATTATAGGCAATCCAAGGGTTAAACGAAACGCTTTACTTCTTCTGTATCTGAATTTGCAAAATAGCTGTCAAAATTTTCTTGATATTCATCAAGATGATCTTCAAGCATGAGTTTAAATTGTTCTACATAATAGTCTAAGATGACTTGGCGATCCGCTTTAAAATCTGGTGCTTGATTGTAGGCACATGCTGCATGCCAAATACTATAACGGGCATTGGCATACATAAATGAAGCACTGATCTTTCCAGGATGTGCTGTCAAATGCGAAACTTGATGATTTTGATCTGCAAATTGATTGGCGAGAGCAATAAATTCATCAGCACGCTCATAAAAGTATTCGTCAGATTCAACTTCTTCAGTTTCTTCAAAAAAATCATTATTTTCGGACATTATCATTCCTTTTCATAGACTTGTTTCATTGGTATAACTATAGCATACTCAAATAGCCTAAGCTTAATAAATACTCAAGGAGTAGATAATGCAAGATGCGATTGCCATACAAAGCTTGAAAAGTGATATTGCATTATTACGCCAAAATATTTGGCCACCTGTAGACTTGAGCAATGTTGAAGGTTTGCCAATTTATTATGGAACCCAATCCTCAGTAGAGGCCTACTATAAACAGTGGCTTGGATTGCTTGAAAGGGCACAAACCTTGTATCAACCTTTTATGCAGGATGAGGCTTTAGATGTCGCTCAATTACCCAGCCATTTAAATTTACCTTTGTTCTTTTTTCATGTAGATCGGATTCGAATTAATAAAACCCGTGCCAAAGAATCAAAAACTTTTCGTGGGATTGCTTCACTGGTTGAGAAATGTGGGCAATTTGAACCTAGCCAAATTAAAAATATGTCACAGTGGTTAAACAGTGATGATACCGCAGCCTTGGTTGCGCATCGTGAGTTTATTGATTTAAGAACCTATATTTTTCAGTTTGGACAAAGTGAATATACAAGAACACGATTTTATGTGAATGGTTTAGTGCTGAGCACTGAAAAAGATTTTGAATTGGTCGATGCCCGCGATAAGCCGCGCAAGCCACGTAATGATAGCTATGCTGATCCTTTGGCGGATAACAATCTCTGGAAAGTATTTGGTAAATATCGTTAGGCGGTTGTGAAATAGATGGTTGTAGATTTTGTTAAATAGGCTGTGATTTTTAACTTTGTTGTTTTTCTAGCTACAAAATGAAACGCGTAAATTATTTTAAGCACTGACTAAAAATAAGATTTAGTCAGTAGACTTCTTTCATAAGTCCTTTTTAAAACCATAAATCAACATAAAAGCGCCCTCATCCTAGCCTTCTCCCAAAGGGCATTGGTATCTACACATCTTTTTGTAGAGATTCTAATGCAATTTCAGCAATCAGCTTAAGGTCATCCACCGAATGTTCAGATAATAATTGTAGTGTATTCAGTAATATTGACAGACCAGCCAAAATTGCAGGAGCACTTTCCCTTGTTCCTCTTTTTTGTTGCCTTCCTGATAGACGTGTTAGAAAGACTCTAACTCTTGAATTTTTCTCATCATTTTCTCGCTGTATTCGCCAAGTTAATACACATGCCATACTTGCAATTAACAGTCGTCTTAATATCGCTTGCGGAGTTGTTTGTAGCCATGACTCAATGTCATGGCCCGCCTGTTTTAACAACTTAAAATAGTTTTCTATTTTCCAACGCCAGTAATACCAAGTTGCCAATTCTATACTTGGTATTTCTGATGATACATTACTTAATAAGCTCCAACGAGAAAGTGATTTTCCTTGCTTATTTTTAACTTCAACTACAATCAGTCGAACGGTTAATGACTTTCCCTTTTGTGGTGGAACTCTTTTTCCCGTTTCGTCTTTCTGCATTGGTCTTGCATTACGTGTAATACTGATTTGAGTTTCACCAACATAGAGTTGTTCGCAATTCCCTTTATATTGAATTGTATGGGTTTGTGTAGTTGGTATTTGATCTGACACTTCCCTTAACTTAACATCTTCTCCTTGATATTCAACACGATTTCCTTCTTTACCTCGAATAAGAAATAAATGTTCTTGTTGATTCAATAATCTAAGATGAGCAATTGAATCTCCTTCACGATCAATAATATGTACGAGTTTCTTTTCTATTGGTAAAGACTCAATATGTTCGATTTGTTCACATAGTGCGTTTAAATGGGTTTCTTTTATTTTATGCCCATCAGTAAATGTTGAATAACGTCCAGTAGCATCACATAAAGTTTGATCTAATGGTGCAATGGGTAAACCCGTTTCAGCATCAATTAATAAACTGCTTTGTAATTCATAGCCTTTGTCACTTGCATGTGTTCTTTTGAATCTATTTAACTTGTTGTTATGTTTGAAATATTGTAGTTGAGACCAATCATGAGCAACTAAGGCATAGTGGTGATTCGATAGAGCGATTTGTTCAAACGCAAGTTTTTGAAGAGGCTGATTGAGTTGTTGAAATGAAACGTTTTCGTTATTTAAGAAACGCCAAACTGCTTGGGTGGTAGCAAAGCTAGTCTTTTGGGTAGAGGCAATATCTTTAAGCGCTGGGGCTAATGAAGCAAGTGGATTCATATTAAGTTTTACAAGACGTCCGTAGCGTTTAACTAATCGGTTATCTAGGTGTGGAATGTTAAATTGGAGAGCATGCTCTCCAATTTAACTTAAATAGATTTAATTGTGTAGATACCTATGCCCTATGGGAGAAGGAACTTTCAATATCAATATGATTCACTTCACATAATCATTTTTGACTTATGAAAAATCTTTAGTGCTTTTATATAAAAGAATATCTTTTATTTTACAGCATCAATTGCAACACTTGCTGTTTTGTTAAACAGCGTACATTCTGACTTTAAGCCATTTAGATAAGCTTCTGCTAACTGCGCATTTATACTGTTTTTACCAGACTCAGCAACAGCATCTTGATAATCTCGTTCATATTGCTTAATTTGGTTTGCAAGTATGTCATATTCACCCGCAGTATAATAACTTGCTGGGTAATAGTCAGAGCCGATTTTAGCTACGGCATCAACTGATGTATTCAGTTGCATGTCTCTGGATAAATCTAAGTTGAACTTTCCTAGCGTCGTTGAAATATAACCATCTTTAAAATATTTTGATGGGTCGTAATTATTCAGACGAGAGCTTGAATAAAAATCAACAAAGCTTGTATTTGTTGAAGAGGAAATTGATCGTAAACACGTTGATCCAGACGGGAATGTTTTGCCTTTTAGTTTTTGCACATAATATGAAGAATAAGCGCCAACTACTGAGCTAAGTGCTATATTTGAACCAGCATAATGCTCAAATCCATTGATGTATGGACTAATTGCTTTGCCTGTTAAGTTGACTGTTTCAAATTTTTCAGTTAATTCCAATTGGTTATAGTTACGAGATGAATAGGGTGTAAATGTCCAAACTGTCGCTGTTTTCGATTTCAACGTTGCATATTGATAGCCCAAATCAGTTTTACTTTTAGGTGCATCATAGAGCCCATCTGTTGCTAGATAATCACTTAAAAGATCTGATGAAAGGAACTGTGTTGAACCATCTACGTTATATTCACCATTGATGTACATCTGCTTATTGTTAAAGCTAAACTTTACTTTAGTAAAGAGGTTAATGTCTTGAGTTGAAGCGCCAGTTTCATATCCAAACCATTCAGATTCGTTGTTTGTTGTATAATCCCCAGCATCTGAATCACCTCCACATGCGCTTAAAAATAATGAAGAAATGACGGCACAAGACAGTAATTTAATTTTCATGAATTATTCCAAATTATAAAATATTAAAATTTATGAGTATAAAAATTCTCGCTGTCATCATATTTAAACATTTTATTTTTTCAATGTTTTTTTGATGAAATTTTAAAATTCTCTTAATTTTTATAATTATATATTGATCGAAAACTTAAAATGATTTTGCTGCTTTTCAATTTCATCCTTGCAAAAAAAAGTGCTTTTAATATTGAAGAACCCAAACAAAAACGATGATAAACATCGTCATATGCAAAATTTGAATTGGAGCAAAGATCAAGGCATAGCGACTGCCACCACTTAAAAATGCATTGATCGATTTCGCAATGGCATGTGCTGCTAAACCTAAAACAAAGGCGAGAGATAAGATATGATTACTCGGTTCTCCCTGAATGACAATCGTGGCCAAAGCGCCATGAATTTCAAATAATGAGGCCAAAAGCGTACCTGCAATTAAACCCGCATCACCCAATAAAAGATTTAGCCCATATACACCTGCCTGAATCAAGGTTAACGATACTGCAATAATGGCTGCTTCTTTTAGACTAAACATACGACTATCAGTAAGTTGATTATTTTCAATCGGTTGTGTATGACGCATAAACCATAAGGCAAAAATAGTCAGGATCGCAATAGCGATTAGACTGGGCAGTACAATGAGCTTGAACCATGTAATACTGACCCCAATCACAATAATCATGAGTTGTAGTAGGGTTGCCACGCAAGACATTAATGCTGCCCCAGCATTGGCTTTGGCATCTGCACGTCCATTTCTGACTTCTAATCCTAAGCTGGCAATGGTAGCGGTACTGGAAACAAAACCTGAAGCAAGCGAAGACAACAGCATGGCATTTTTTGATGACAATAATCGTTTGGCAATATGTGCAAGTGCTTGCACCGCCAAGATTAAGGTGAGTAATTTTAAAATAACATAGGGGTTAAGCACAGCACCCCATAAAGCTTTGTTTGGTGTCAGTGGCAATGCAATTAATAACAATGCCAGTAAGAAAATTCCATCTTTAAATTCAGATTCTGTAATCCATTTCCCGGCAATGCCATGCATAGAATGTTTAGTCATCAACAAGACGGTGAGGATGACCGATAAACCTGCGGCAAAAGAAATATTCCAAACGCACATTCCACCGATAAAATAAGTGAGGATAAATGCAATTTCAGTGGTTACACCGGGATCATCAGTTTGATTCTTTAAAGAATAAATGACGATACCACCTGTAATGAATGCACCTGCAATGCCAAAATAGGGACCAAACAAAAAGCAAACAGCGCCAAGTAAAGCGCAAATGGCAAATGACCTTAAACCGGCAAAACTATTTTGATTTTCACGTTGCTGACTCCGTTCACGTTCAAGACCGATAAGTAGACCGCAACCCAATGCAGCCGCAATGATGGTGAGGAAATCGGTATAAGAGCCAAATGAAAATGGATATAGCGATATAAAATTCATAGTGCTCTCCAAATAAGACCATGAATTAATAGAATGATTTCAATGTATCGCAAAGTTTTAGAAAAACAAAAGTTTATTTTTTAGCCTTACGTTAAATACATTATTGAATTTAGAAAATCCAAGAAATACAACAATTAATTTTGTTATAGTAGATTGAGTTTCGGGGATATAACAATGCAATTTAATTTTGAAATCGATACAGCTTGGTGTTTAGAACAATTATTAAAAGATGGTCGTATTACAGAACGTGAAAAACTATTGGTACAAACCACGCATCGACAACGCGATCAGTTGAAGTGGCATCCTTTGCAATGGATAGCCAGCTTTAAGCTCGTCGATGCTAAAAATCCAGTGAAAAGACTGACATTGACCACACTGACAGAATGGTTAGCTGAAAAAGCCGAACTCAATTCATTTACAATTGATCCGTTAAAGGCCGATGTGACTTCACTGACCAATGTCATGTCGCAAGAGTTTGCAATAAGAAATAAAATTTTAGCAGTTGAGGTCAGTGCCGATAAAATTCTGATTGGTACAGCACAGCCTTTTATGACGGATTGGGTACATAATTTAGAACGTAGTTTAAGCCCCAAAAAAATTGAAAAAGTGGTGTTAAATCCTGAGTTATTACAACGTTATTTAACTGAGTATTATCAAGTCAGTAAAGCGGTCAGCAATTCGCAAAAATCCAGTGCCTATGATAAAGAAAATAAGGGTGTAGAAGCACTTTTACAATTGGGTGATACCCAGAATCCAGATGCCAATGATCAGCATATTGTGAAATTGGTCGATTGGGTTTTACAGTTTGCTTTTGAGCAAGGCGCAAGTGATATTCACTTAGAACCGCGTAAGGAAAAAGGCAAAATTCGTTTTCGTATCGATGGAGTACTGCATACGATTTATAATATGCCAGCCAATACCTTAACCGCAGTTATTTCACGGATTAAAATTTTAGGTCGTATGAATGTTGCAGAAAAACGTAAACCGCAGGATGGGCGTTTAAAAACACGGACACCGAAAGGGCAAGAAACCGAGCTACGTCTTTCAACATTGCCGACTGCTTTTGGTGAAAAGTTAGTGATGCGTATTTTCGACCCAGAAGTTTTGGTACGAAGTTTTCAACAATTGGGTTTTGATGAACATTTATTGGCGCAGTGGCATGCTTTAACGCAACATAGTCATGGCATTATTTTGGTGACTGGTCCCACTGGTTCAGGTAAAACCACCACGCTTTATTCTTCGTTAAAACAATTGGCTACCGAACAAGTGAACGTCTGTACCATTGAAGATCCGATTGAGATGTTGGAGCCAAGTTTTAACCAGATGCAGGTCAATCAAGGGATTGAGCTCGGTTTTGCCGATGGTATCCGTGCATTGATGCGTCAAGATCCAGATATTATTATGGTTGGGGAAATTCGTGACCAAGATACTGCTAATATGGCGATTCAGGCAGCATTAACAGGTCACTTAGTACTTTCAACCCTGCATACCAATGATGCACCATCAAGTTTGACACGTTTGCATGATTTAGGCGTGCAGCCTTTTTTAACCGCTGCAACGATTTTGGGAGTATTGGCTCAGCGTTTAGTTCGTAAGCTTTGTCCTCATTGTAAGCAAGAAACCTTTATCAATGAACAAGAGTGGAAGCATTTGACATTTGGCTATCAGACCAAAATGCCTAGTTTTGTATATAAAGCAGTTGGATGTGAGGAATGCCGTCAAACAGGTTATAAAGGTCGTGTTGGGATCTACGAGTTTATGCTGATTAGCCTTGAAGCAAAGCAGCGAATTAGTGCAGGTGTGACTTTAGATGATTTAAAAATGCAGGCAAAAAAAGAAGGTATTGAACCATTAAGAATTGCTGGTGCACGGAAAGTATTGGAAGGTGTAACTACGCTGGAAGAAGTCCTTAGAGTTGTGCCTTTAAATTAATTTTGACTTAAAATAGCAAATGAAGAAATCCTAAGATTCACCTCATGTTGGTTTGTTTTAATGCTTCTATCGAAACAATGAACCGATATGAGGACACAACAATGAACGTCATTGCGAAAACAATTTTAACCACTAGCTTGATTGGTTTAACAAGTTTTGCTACTGCAAACACAGCGATAAATCAATCAGCACTTACACCAAGTTTAACCACAGTAAAACAAGCGTTAACGTTGAAAGATGATACCAAAGTGCAGCTTCGTGGCAATGTGGTCAAAGCAATCGGTGATGAAAAATATCAATTCCGTGATAGCACAGGTAGCATTACTGTCGATATTGATGATGAATTATGGCAAGGTAAACCGATCGCGGCAAATGCTACAGTGACATTGTTTGGTGAGGTCGATATCGATTATAAACCGACAAAACGTGTAGAAATTGATGTGGATGCGGTGAATTTTTAATTATTTTATCCATTAAAACAAATCACAGCAGATTCTCGTTATATTCGCTAAGACTACATGTGTATGCATGTGGTCTTTACCTATGTTCAACAAGTATGAACAGCAACAAAGTGCAGATTTTATTTTGATCAAGGCTTTGCCTGCCTAAAAGAGAGATGGTCTATGCGAATTTTGCTCGCTGAAGATGATAGTTCACAAGCTGAAAGTATTAAATCTTGGTTGGAAATGGATGGCTACAATATAGATTGGGTTGAACGTGGTGATCATGCAATTTTAGCCATAGAACAGCATCAATATGATTGCATCTTGCTAGATCGTGGTTTGCCGAAAGCCACTGGCGATGAAATTCTTAAACTGTTAAAACGT
The DNA here is from genome assembly GCF_022828975.1 of Acinetobacter sp. NyZ410. Taxonomy (NCBI): domain Bacteria; kingdom Pseudomonadati; phylum Pseudomonadota; class Gammaproteobacteria; order Moraxellales; family Moraxellaceae; genus Acinetobacter; species Acinetobacter sp. NyZ410. The sequence continues at coordinate 1,598,441 of NZ_CP094620.1, forward strand.
CAATTTCCAGAAATTCCTGTGATTTTTCTTACGGCGAGAGACAGTATTCAAGATCGTGTGCAAGGTTTGGATCTCGGCGCAAATGATTATTTGGTAAAGCCTTTTAGTTTAGAAGAATTATCTGCCCGAGTACGGGCACAACTCAGACAAACCCAAGTCACAAATTTACATGAAATAAAATATGAAAATTTAGTATTAGATACTCAAGTGAAAATGGTATTTCAGGATCAGCAAGTTGTTCATCTCACCGCAAAAGAATTTCAAATTTTATATAAATTGATGCAAAAGCCTGAACATATTGTGACACGTGAGCAATTGGAAGAATCTCTTTATGCTTGGGGGGATGAAATTGAAAGTAATGCGATTGAAGTTTATATCTATCAATTGCGTAAGAAGATTGGTGGATATTTGATCAAAACAATCCGTGGCTTGGGCTATCGTATGAATAAAGAGCAAGATTGATTATTTCACCGAGCACTTTGAATGATTTCAATAGGATGAATATGACCCAAGCAGTATCACTACAAACCAAGCTGATTAAGACCTCCATGCTCAGTTCAATTGTGGCAGGTATTTTTGCGCTGATACTTCTGGTCAGTCTTTCGATTTATCACAATATGAACGTACAAGATGAAATCATGGATGAAGTTGCAGATATGCTTCTGATTTCAGATTTAAGTGCGACCTCTGGTTTTCAATTGGATGAGTTAAGTGATGAATTTGATATTCAGTACCGATTGATGAATGGTGAGGTGATGTTGACCCAATCCCCTGAATTTGATTTGCAACAAGAGCATGACAATCTTCTGGCGAAGGGTGAAGACAATGGATATGCATTTATTTGGGCAGAAAATAAGCTGTTACGTAGTTACCGAGCAATTGATCAGGATTCTCAGTTAAGCGTCTATGTTGTTCAGCCCTTAAGTGTCCGTTTTAAAGACTTATTGCAAAGTTTTATCAGCTATTTATTGGTTTTATTGAGTCTCTGGTTGCTGCAATGGCTGATTTTACATTTCTCAGTAAAAAAACAATTTAAATCTATTCAACTGCTTTCGACAGAAATTGCAGAGAAAAATGCCAATGATCTCAGCTTAATTCAGCAGCAGCCTGCCTTTAAAGAACTTGAGCCAATGGTCAATCAGCTCAATCAAATGCTTGCGCGACTGGATCAAGCTTTAATTGCTGAACAACGCTTTACCGCAGATGCATCACATGAATTGCGCTCGCCGCTTTCTGCGATACAAATGCGTTTGCAGTTATTACAACGCAAATATGCAGAGGTTCCTGAGATTCATCAGCAACTCAATAGTATTCAAAATGATGTGAATCGAGGAACGCTGGTTCTTGAAAATCTTTTGCTTTTGGCACGATTAGATCCAGCGGATGCCAGTGAATTACCGAAGACTTGGATAAGTCTAGAGCAAATGACTCAGCTTGTGTTAAGTAGCTTAGATCCATTTATAGATGAAAAGCAGGTTCAGATTCATATCCAAAGTGAAGATGTTCAAGTCTATGTAAATGAAGAATTACTGTTTATTTGTATTCGCAATCTTGTCGATAATGCGATTCGTTATACGCCAGTACAGGGCAATATTTATATTCAGATTGGACCTTTAAACAATAGCAATAGCTTTGAAATTCAAAATGATGGTGAGGGTATTCCTCAAGACATCTTAGATCGTTTAGGTGAACGTTTTTATCGAGCGTTGGGGACCAAAACACAAGGTTCAGGTTTAGGTTTGTCAATTTGTAAAAAGGTGATCGATTTACATCATGGACAGATTCAGTTTGCTGCTTCCAAATATGGCGGTTTGAGCGTTTGCGTTTATTTACGTTAAAGTTGTGCGATTGAATCGGGCATTTTTATTGAATGTTTAACATTTCATTGGATCGTTTTATAGAGATAGGGTGTTGTATAAAAATCAACTGACAAAATTAAAAAGCAGTATGCGCTGATTCATACTGCTTGTTCCCACGTTTTTTGTTTTAACTTAATGTTTTTATAGTTATTTGGTCAAAATTAGACGATTGTTACGTGTTAAACGTAAGCGATATTCTTCTCCAGCATGCATGATGCGAATTTCGCGCCCTAATGCAAATAAGTTATTTGAATGTAACATCGGAAGAGATTGGTGAGCTTCAGTGTTACGTGTGAATAGGCTAAAAGGTGCGTTCATTATTGTTACTCCGTGTGGGGTGCTGTCTAAGTGATTTAAATGATAATCATTATCGAATAGGTCTGTCAACGATAATTTTTATCATTTATAAAATTTCTATAATTGCTTACAATTCATTAAAAATTCAGGTGTCGATTTTTATGTCTAAACCCAGTATTCATGTGGCTATCGCTTTATTACTTTATCGTGGGAAAGTGCTGGTCGGTTGGCGCAATGCAGATCAGCATCAGGGCAATAAATATGAATTTCCTGGTGGCAAAATTGAAGCAGGGGAAACGCCTGTTGAAGCATGTCGTCGAGAGATCTTTGAGGAAGTGGGAATTGGCATCCAGCAATGGCATGCTTTTGATGTAATTCATCATGTTTATGATGATGTTGAAGTGTTTCTCCATCTTTTTCATGCCACGGTTCCTGAACAATATTTGCATGATATTCAGAAACCTTGGACATGGTATGGACGTGATCAACTATTCGCGCTGAATTTCCCCAAAGCCAATCAAGCGATTATTCAACGCTTGTACTGGGCGCATCAAATTAAAATCTCCGACAATCTTTCAGCATTGAGCATAGAAAAAAGTCTAGATGACAACGCGCAATTTTTTTATTTTAGAACGACTGCAGATCAGGTTGCTGTAACACAAATTTCGCAGTTAGCTGCAAATGCCTTATCTCGCTTGATCGTCAATATAGAGCTATGGCAACAGTTGCCTGAGTATCTTCAAAAAAGTATAGCTGCTGTACATTATAAACAGCATCAATTGATGGATTTACACATCGAGCAGTTACCAATCGGTCTACGTTGTATAGCAGCATGTCATGATCTGGTATCTTTACAGCGAGCACAGACATTGGGTTTTGATGCTGTGATTTTAAGTCCAGTATTTGCAACCCAGACCCATCCTGAAGCCAATGCACTTGGATGGGAAAAATTTGCTGAATATGCCAAGACCTGTGATTTACCAGTCTTTGCATTGGGGGGATTAAGCCAAGCTGATTTAGCGATTGCACAACAGCATTATGCATACGGGATTGCTGGGATTCGAAATTTTTAATCGAGCAGAGATATTGGCTTAAACAGTTATAAACGTTGTAACTGTTTTTGCGCTTCTGCGATGGTCTGTTGATTTTTTAATTGTTGAGCAGCCTGCAAGATAACATTCCAAAAGGTTTTCTTCTGGGATGGACTTTGCGCATAACTTAAACCACGTCGCGCTAGAGATTCAGCATTTGCATATTGTTTCTTCTGATTGGCAATTTGAGCCAAATAAGAGAACACTTGTGCCGATTGTGGTGCTATACGTTGTGCGTGGATTGCATAACGTTCAGCTTCATCCCACTGGCCCTTTTGATACGCAGTTTGAGTTTGTTGGATGAGTTGTTTAAAGGCTGGGATATTTTCTCCATCCTCAAATTTTTGCGTTTGAGGCTTGGATTGTGGCGCAATCACAACAGGAACTTTTTCACGTTTAATTTCAGGGCGTTCATAAGGGGTAATTTTTACCCCATCTGGTGTCGCAACCCGATGGTCAGGCTGTTCAGATTTTGGCTTTTCAACAGATTTGCTTGGTTTAGAATTTTGTTGGGGTGTTGTTTGACACCCGGCCAAAGTTAATATTCCACTTAAACTTAGAATATAAGCGATTGTGCTTACATTTCGTTTCATCACAAATTCCTATTTAAAAGCCAATTTACCTGTATATCCAACACGTTTAGATTAGTTGTTATAACTACCACTTGAGATCACATGACCTCTTGAGTCCTGATCTAAACTGTCTTCACTTTCGCGAATATAGTTTTCTATACTATCACTTGAATGCGGCTGTGAAGTGTTTTGTTGCGTATCAGGCGTGGATTGAGGATCAACTTGATAATATGGCATGCCGCACTCTGTCGCACGATTAGGGACTGTGTGACGTAATAATGGAATATATAGTGCGCCTTCACAGCCTTGTGCTGAAAGCTCCCCAGTACGAGAGTCAATCCATTGCCATGAAATATCATCTGTTTGACGTAAATTCACTGGTTTTTGACGTAACTGCTTCATGACATTGATCCAGACAGGTAATGCACCTGATGAACCTGTAAGCCCAGTGATTTTATTATTGTCTAAGCCTAACCACACCACTGCTAAATTATTGCCTGAATATCCAGCAAACCAAGAATCACGGGTATCGTTGGTTGTACCAGATTTGCCCGCAAGTTTGAGATCAGCAGGTAATGTGTTGTAAGCTGCTTTACCTGTACCCGCAGACATGACTTGTTGTAAGCCAAAGTTCAATAAGAAAGCAGCAGAAGGGTCTATGGTTTGTTGTACATTTAAACCAAAACGTTCCAATAAACGACCATTAGAATCTACAACAGTACGAATGGCTTTGGTTGGATATTTAAATCCACCTGTTGCAAAGTTACCATAAATACTCATCACTTCCATTGGCGACATATCAACCGCACCAAGGAAAATAGATGGGTAGTTTGGAATCTTTGAGGTCACGCCAAATTTAGACAAGTTATTGCTAAATGTAGAGATCCCAAATTCGTTCCCTAAACGCACAGCAGACAAGTTATATGAGTTTGCTAAGGCTTGAGACATCGGAACATAGCCATGACCTGTTCCACTATAGTTTTTTGGTGTCCAGGTTTGATTACCACTGACAGGTAAACTAATTGGCGCATCTTCAATTTGTGATGCCCAGTTATAACGACCTGATTCCAACGCACTTAAATAAATCACAGGTTTAAGTAAAGAACCCACTTGACGTTTCGCATCTACAGTACGGTTAAAGCCAGTAAAGTCTTGGGTTGAGCCAACAGCGGCAATCAATTCGCCATTTTCAGGACGGGTAACTAAAACAGCACCTTGTAGGTCTTTTAGTCTTGCTGGGTTCGCATTGGCTAAACGGCTCACCGTTTCTCTAAAGCTCTTTTGCACTCTAGTTTGTGCAATTGGATCAAGTGTCGTAAAAATTCTTAAACCTTGATTGGTTAAATCTGATTCTTGGTATTCGGTTTTAAGTTGACGACGTACAATATCTAAGAAGTCTGGGAAGCTTGCTGTACCTAATGTTGGTTTACGCACCACATTGAGCGGACGTGCAATTTCTTTTTCATATTGCGCTTGGTCTAAGTATCCCATCACCAACATATTGTTCAGCACAATATCGCGACGTTTTTTTGCGCCTTCAGGATTTTTCCAAGGGTTAAATAGGGTAGGGCCTTGAACTAAACCGACCAAAAATGCTTGTTGTGAAATATTTAATTCACTGAGCGGTAAGCCGAAATAGAATTGTGAAGCCAAGCCATAACCATTGACAGAGTAGTTACCACTTTGACCTAAATTCACTTCATTTAAATAGGCTTCTAAAATTTCGTCTTTACTGTAATGAAGCTCTAATAACAGCGACATCAGGGCTTCATTTACTTTACGTTTTAAGGTTTTTTCAGGGGTTAAGAAAAAGTTCTTAACCAACTGTTGCGTCAGTGTTGAACCACCTTGACGTTTACCACCAGTCACATTACTAAGTAAAGCACGCGCTGTACCACGGAATGAAATACCATGATGACGATAAAAGTTTCTATCCTCTGTTGCGATTAATGCTTCAATCAAAGGTTTAGGAACTTTATTTAATTTAATGAGGACGCGGTCTTCATTGTGTTGTGGGTAGATACCACCAATCAACATCGGTTCTAAACGTGCGATTCCTGTATTGGTTGGTTTGGTGGCTTTTACATCTGTAACTGTATCGCCAGCAAAGGTCACTTGTAGGACTTGTTCTGGATCTACACTGTCACCAAAGTCAAAGCCACGTGTATGCACGTAAATTGTATTCGGTTGGGTAATATAGGTTCCCGATTTGGTATAGCTATCACTGTTTTTATAACCGAGTAATTTGAGCTCTTGTTCAAACTCTATTTGGGCAATTGGCGCAGTTGCATAAATTTCTAATGGGCGAGCGAATACTTTCGCAGGAATATCCCAACGATTGCCTTCAAACTTATCTCGAATAACATTGTCGAGGCGAATTAAGTAGACGCTAAATGCGAGAAATACTGCAATAATTAATACACAAAAAATCAGTGCAATTAAGCCTATACCACGTTCGGTCTTCATATACAGATAATAATACCCAAATTTATTTTCGCTAATCATGCGAAGCTTTTCTTAATTTTGCAATAATAAATCTGTGAAATACACAAATTTAAAGGCTTTTTAAACATTCTCGTTATTTTTCGTATATGAATGATTTTATAAACATATACTGAGAGTGCTATTATATCTCAGAATTTCAGTGGAGCTACCGCATCTGTGCAAATTTCACCAAAGACCTTTCGTAATATCGGTTTAATTGGAAGACCAGATAAATCATCTGTGGTTGATACGCTTTGTCTTATACACGATCATTTATTAAGTTTGGGTCTGCATCCAGTTTTTGATACAGCTACAGCACAACTTGTACCTTATACCAATACACAAACTGTCAGTAAGAATCTGCTCGGTGAAGTGGTTGATTTGGTTATTGTCGTGGGTGGTGATGGTTCTTTATTACATGCTGCACGTGCATTGGTAAAATACAATATTCCTGTACTTGGGGTGAACCGCGGTCGTTTAGGTTTTTTAACAGATATTAAACCGACTGAAGTGTTGTTTAAGTTAGATCAAGTTTTAAAAGGTGAATTTCAGCTTGATCGTCGCTTCTTATTGGAAATTGAAATTCGCAGTAAAAATGAAATAATTTATGATGCAATTGCTTTGAATGATGTGGTACTTCATTCTGGTAAATCTGTACATATGATTGATTTTGAGCTGAACATTGATGGGCAATATGTTTATCGTCAACACAGCGATGGTTTAATTGTATCGACTCCGACAGGTTCAACTGCATATGCCTTATCTGGTGGTGGACCGATTTTACATCCAAGTATGGATGCAATTGCTTTGGTTCCAATGCACCCACATACGTTGTCATCAAGACCGATTGTGGTGGGTGGGCAAAGCGAAATTAAGATATTGATCCGTGAAAACCGTGTGTTGCCGATGGTCAGTGCCGATGGACAGCATAGTGTTTCATTAAATGTCGGTGATAGTTTGCATATTCGTAAACATCCCTTCAAACTAATACTTTTACATCCACCAGGTTATGACTTCTATATGGCTTGTCGTACTAAACTTGGCTGGAATCAAGATTTTGATTCTTTTCAGCGGGATTGACCATGAATATTGAACAGATGCTTTCTATTTTAGATGCTGACATTGTCGAGCGTTTAAAAACTGCGGTAGAAATTGGTAAATGGCCAAATGGTGTGGCGTTGACTGCTGAGCAACGTCAAACCTGTATGCAAGCAGTGATTGCTTGGGAACATCAGAATATACCTGAAAAAGAACGTACAGGTTATATCGATAAAGGGCATAAAGAAGAGGGTGAGGAATGTGATTCGCATGTGCCTGAGCCAGAATTTAAACCGATTCGTTTTATCTAACTGAGCAAAAGATCCCTTGAATCACAGAGTAGTTTCACTTTGTGATTCAAACACTCAATTTAAAAAACAATAATATTTAAACTGTTTCAATCATGATGCTGTTAAAACGATAACTATATTAAAACGATAAATATGTTAAAACGAGAAGTGCGTAATAAGGTGATAAAGATATTCAGCATGATAAAAATATTAAAAACGATAAAGAGGCTAAAATGCTCAAGTTGCTCAAAACAATAACGCGACTAAAAACAATAACGCTAACTCGACTCAGTTTATTCTGTATCACTGCAATTTCGACCAGTGTATTCGCTGAGCGAACAAGTGATGCAAGAAGTATTCAATGTTTATTAGATGTTACCGTAACCGCAAGTCAAAATTTCCAAACGCCAGTCACACAATATACATCAATTAAAAATGATGGTTATCCCATGCTGTTAATTGGTATCAAGATCCGTAATGCTTATACAGCCGACGCATCAAAAAAGATAAAAACCCATCATCTGTATTGTTTAAGTCTGATTGGTAAGCAAAAAGATGCTTATTTATCTGGTCCTTATCAGCCCAATAATATCGATGTCAAAGTGGGTGATCAGTTGCAACTCATCAATATTCATTCTTCTGGGAAAAGTTATCCCTATTGGGCTGATTTTTATTTTATCCAAAAGCGTGATCAATAACGTTCACGCTTGTGTTTAAAGATGAAATTAGAAACGCGTGTTCCAAAGATACTTTGCTTTACTCATGGCTTCTGGATAGTTATTTACAATACCCATGGTATATAAAGCAATGCCCATTGTTTCAGTGATGGCAATTTCTCCATACTCATGTGCTTGTTGGCCTTCCCAAACCGATTTAAAAACAGCGAGATCAAGCTGTTCTTCTGTTGGGCTACGGTTATCGGTTAATTTAGGCAATTCATGTTCATAAAGTTCACCATCTTGAATACCACAGATGAGGGTTTTTGCATCAGGATTACGCTCAAACTCGCCACCTTCACCTTTAATCACAGCACTATTTTTATAACCTAATTGAAAGGCAGCTTGTTGGTGTGAACTACGATAAGCAGGGTGGAAAATTGCCTGTAAGGTTGCTTTGGCATTGAATGGATTAATCAAACGAGCTAGTGTGTGAATCGGGGAGCGTAAACCCATCACATTTCTAAGATTGATCAAATCTGCCAAGATCGGAGAGATCACATTTAAAGGCAAATAGGCAAAATTTTGGGTATCTAGTTGCTGTTTGACTTGTGCTTCATTTTGGCAAATTGGAAAGCCTAAGTATTCTAAGACTTGTTCAGTATACACACGGTTCATGGTATGGCCTGATGCACCATGCATCACGATTTTATAACCATGCTTTGAAAGTGTTAATGCTGCCAATAAAAACCACGGGTAATGTTTGCGTTTACCCGCATAAGATGACCAATCTAAATCCACAGCAAGTGGTTGAAAATTCAATTGGTCTTTGGTCGCTTGGACAAAACCTGTCAGTTCATCTACAGACTCTTCTTTGACCCGAAGCAACATTAAAAATGCACCAAGTTGTACGTCTAAGACTTCATTTTTCAAAATCATTGAAAAAGCTTGATAAGCTTCATCATAAGTTAATGATCGTGCACCATTTTTCCCTTTACCGACAATTCGCACAAACTGCGCAAAAGGATGTTCAAAGTCTTTATAAAGATTGCGTTTTGTATTCATGTCAAATGGATCAAGGGAGAGGAGACAGTGGAATACACTATGCCATAAATGGATCTGAATCGTATAGATATAGACGGTATTAGACTAAGGTCTAAGCATAAATTGCACAGATGTTAGGCGAAATTAACATTTGCATAGAGATTGATCATCAAAAATTAATTAAAATAGCCTTGAAGAGCGTTTTATTTTTTATCTCCTGTTCTGTATTTATTCTTTTGGCCAAGGTGCCAGCGAGAATAAATCTTAAACATCGTCATTCGTTGTCATTGTTTTGGAAAACTGTCGTTTTCTGAAGGGATTTTTATTTGCTAAAAACCGACTTCCCAGAAGTTTTTATCGGGATTTTGGGCTGTGTCAGCAAATGGTAGCATTAACATTGGATATTTCTTCAAACAGAAATATAGAAAGAAGTAATTATCATGGCTAAGAAACCGCTGTATAAGTCACTCTATTTTCAAGTGATTGTTGCCATTATTTTGGGTGTGATTGTAGGGCACTACTTTCCAAGTGGTACTCAATTGATCAATGGTGTAGAGAAAAGTGTTCCTGGTTTAGGCGAACAACTCAAACCTTTAGGTGATGCTTTTATTAAGCTCATTAAAATGATTATCGCCCCTGTGATTTTCTGTACCGTGGTCAGTGGGATTGCGGGTATGGAAAGCATGAAATCAGTGGGTAAGACCGGTGGTATTGCACTTTTATACTTTGAAGTCGTGTCTACCATTGCCCTGATTATTGGTTTGGTTGTTATCAATATCGCCAAACCGGGCGTTGGTATGAATGTTGATCCTGCGACTTTAGATACCACAGGTATCAGTAAGTATGTGGAATCAGGTGCATCACAGTCTACCGTTGATTTCTTTTTGCATATCATTCCAAATACCGTTGTGGGTGCATTTGCAGAAGGTGAAATTCTACAAGTTCTTTTATTTGCCTTATTGTTTGGTTTTGCATTACATAAACTGGGCGATGCTGGAAAACCAGTATTAAGATTGATTGATCAAATTTCGCATGTGTTCTTTAACATTGTGAATATGATTATGAAACTTGCGCCAATCGGTGCCTTTGGTGCGATGGCATTTACCATTGGTAAGTATGGGATTGGTAGCTTAGCGCAACTTGCACAGTTAATTCTTTGTTTCTATATCACGTGTTTGTTGTTTATCTTTATTATTTTAGGTTCGATCAGTCGTTTCTGCGGATTTAGCATTTTAAAAATGATTCGTATGATCCGTGAAGAATTGTTGATTGTATTGGGTACATCTTCTTCAGAATCTGTATTACCACGTATGCTGAAAAAGCTTGAAATTGCTGGCTGTGAAAAGTCTGTGGTTGGTTTGGTAATTCCAACAGGTTATTCATTTAACCTTGATGGTACCTCTATTTATTTGACTATGGCGGCGATCTTTATTGCACAAGCAACCAATACTCAACTGGATATTTGGCATGAAATTACCTTGCTTGCAGTCTTGTTGATTTCATCAAAAGGCGCAGCAGGTGTAACTGGTTCAGGCTTTATTGTCATGGCAGCAACTTTGGCTGCTGTAGGCAATATCCCAGTCGCTGGTTTGGCTTTGATTTTAGGTATTGACCGTTTCATGTCAGAAGCACGTGCATTGACTAACTTGGTCGGTAACTCTTTGGCAACAATTGTGGTTGCGAAGTGGGTCGGAAAGCTGGATGTTGATAAGCTCAATGATGCTTTAAATAACCCAGCTGAAGTGGATCGTAAAATGCTTGAAGAATCAAATCAACCTGAATTGGATTTGCAGAAGTCTTAATTTTGTTGTGTTGTAAATCAAGGAAGCTCAGGCTTCCTTTTTTATTGCCAAAATTTAGATATAGCTTGTTTCATAAACGGTTTTATTTGTAAAAGACAGTAAGCTTTGTCTACTTTTATGCTGCTTTTGTGGAAGTGAATTGTCGGTTTGATTTAACAAAATTCGATCAGCAATGGCATAAGTCGTAATATTCTCATTGCCTACAATTATTAATAAATTTTGATCAGCATATAAATTAAAAACTTGTTGAGTTTGTTCGGGTATTTCCCAATAGTTTGCTGAATAATCATCATCCCACGTAGTTTTCGCGAGTGAAAGAAGATGTATTCCTGATCGATTTTTAGGTTCAGGTTTAAGGTCAAACTCTTCTTGATCCCACAGTTCAATATTCCAAATGGCAACATGCTGATCATCAAGCCAGCACATTACAGCATTCCAGTTTTCTCGATAACATAATGTTTGGACACTTGAGCCATCTTCACTTTCAAAAGGGTTATGTTTAAACCATTGACTGAGTGACCAAACTTTGGGAGAAGCTACAGGATGCCATATCCAACCATCATCTAAAATATAATCATTGTTTGGACTGACATATAACGCGCCATGAAAGTAATCTAAATAGTGTTTAGGAGGTTCAGTTTCATAAGCTGCAATATAGCGCTCAGTCAAAAGCTGATTTGTGGTTAAATTAAATGCTTCAAGTCGATTCCAGTCACTTCTATAAATACAAATATCTTGTGAATTGAACTGTGCAAAAGCCAATGAGAAAGATACGGTATCTTCATAATAATTTTGACTATCAATGTGTAGAACTGTTTCCAGTGTTTGGGTATTTATTACAACTCCAAATTGCCCATGATCGACATAAACTGCGATAAATTTCCCATTGGCACTACATTTAATTTGGTATTTAGGGGTACCGTAATGACGGAGTTCTCGATTATTTAGAACTGGAAGCGGAAGGGGCGTTATGAATAACTGTTGTAATTGCTGTTGAGTTAAGTTGTAGCAATATAAATAGCCTTTTTCGGTGACGATATAAATTTTGCATGTATCTGCATCAATAGCTGTAATATCTAAAATTTCGCTATCTAAACCTTTTAAATTATAGTGTTTTTGTTTCATGTAATTCTCTTTTTAAAATATTTCTACTTCTTAAAACTGCGTATAGCATTGCCTCGCTCTATCAACGCGTGTTGTAAATGTTGAGCGTGTTTCTGATGGGCTTGCTGGCTCTCCATCTGTTGTTGTAGTTTGAGAGCAATTAACTCTTTTGCCACACGCTTATTGGCATGTTGGCTCCGTTCAGACATGACCTTTACACTTATTCCAGATGCAACATGCGTTGCATGGACAGCAGAGTCTGTTGTGTTGACGTGTTGTCCACCAGCACCTGAAGCACGGCAGGCCTGAAAAGTGATGGTGTCATCTGCAGGTAATTGTAACGGTGTATCAAATAGTGTGATGCCTACAAACCAGTTTTTACGTTTATGTTGTGGACGAATTGGACTTTGAAAAGTCCATTGAATTGTACCGAGCCAAGTATTGAGCCATGTTCGGGCATCCTCATCGACACTGAGCAGTACCGAGGAATAACCATATTGAGTCGCATGGCTTTCAATTGTTTGGAGATGGATTTTTTTTGTTTTGGCTTCTTTGTGTATTTCTTCAAGCGTATATTTTACAGCGAGTTGACATTCTGCGGGTCCAAGCGCAGCACTGAGTTGGACAATAGACAATATGAGTGTTCCTTAAAATTAATCTGGACGATCGAAAATCAAAAAAACGCATGCGAATAAATAGAAATTGTGAGATTCATTAAAATAAGCGTGATTTAATTTTGAATTATTGATTTTCAGCGAATTGATTATAGAAAAATATGTGAATAAAAAACAATCGAAATCGAATAAAAATATGCATTATCAATCCTCTCACAATAAATGTTTAAGAAAATTCATGCTTAGCTGAATAATACTATTCGAGAAATTTTTGAAAATATGGCAGAATATGGGGTTTTAAAGATTTTAGAGGATTGGCAGCATGCGCTTTGTTGATGAAGCAGTCATTACCGTAGAGGCTGGCGACGGTGGCAATGGCGTAGCCAGTTTTCGCCGTGAAAAATTTGTACCATTTGGTGGCCCAGATGGTGGTGATGGTGGTCGTGGCGGCAGCGTATATATTCAAGCTGACGACGATACCAGTACCTTAGTAGATTATCGTTATACCCGTAAATTTCGCGCTGAACGTGGTAAAAACGGTGCTGGCGCAAACTGTGCTGGTCGTGGTGGTGAATCAGTTATTCTGAAAGTTCCAGTAGGAACAACCATTGTAGATACAGAGTCTGGCGATATTATTGGTGATTTGGTTGAAGATGGCCAAAAGGTTTTAGTTGCACATGGTGGCGATGGTGGTTTGGGGAATACTCATTTTAAATCATCGACTAACCGTTCTCCGCGTAAATGTACACATGGTATCAAAGGTGAATACCGTGAAATTCGTTTAGAGTTAAAAGTTCTAGCGGATGTAGGTTTATTGGGGATGCCGAATGCAGGTAAATCTACCTTTATCCGTGCAGTATCAGCAGCTAAACCAAAAGTTGCAGATTATCCATTTACAACAATGGTACCGAACTTAGGTGTGGTCGATGCGGATCGTCATCGTTCATTCGTTATGGCGGATATTCCAGGATTGATCGAAGGTGCAGCAGAAGGTGCAGGTTTAGGGATTCGCTTCCTTAAGCATTTGGCACGTACACGTATTCTTTTGCATATTGTCGATGTACAACCGATTGATGGTTCAGATCCTGCCTACAATGCCAAAGCGATTGTGGAAGAATTGAAAAAATTCTCACCAACATTGGCTCAATTACCGATTGTTCTTGTTTTAAACAAACTTGATCAATTAACTGATGATACTCAAGAAGAATGGTGTAATCATATTCTTGAAGAATTACAATGGGATGGTCCTGTATTTAAAACTTCAGGCTTGCTTGAAGAAGGTACCAAACCTGTTGTGTATTACCTCATGGATCAAATCGAGCAACAACGTGAGTTGGAAGACGAAGATCCAGAGTATGCAGCGAAAATGAAAGCATTCCGTGATCAGCTTGAAGCTGAAACACGTGAGCAAACGATTGCTGCAAAAGAAGCTTATCGTGAAATGCGTCGTCAACAACGTCTTGCCGGTATTTTGGCAGAGGAAGAAGATGATGAGGATGACGATGGCGAGGATGATGGCGAAAAGGAAGTGTACTACGTACGCTAATTTCTAAGGGTATCTAAAGATACCCATTTAGAAAAGAAAGACCGAGGACAAGATGATAGAAGTGGTAGATGGGCAACGTCAGCTCAAGGCTTTAAAACGTATCGTTGTTAAAATCGGATCATCTTTACTCACAGCAAATGGGCAAGGTTTAGATTTGGATGCAATTTCGCATTGGGCGAAACAAATTGCAGATCTACACAATGCAGGACACGAGATTATTCTTGTGTCTTCAGGTGCTGTGGCTGAAGGAATGGTTCGTATGAAGCTAGAGAATCGACCCACCGATTTACCCAGTCTACAAGCTTGTGCTGCCATTGGTCAGATGGGGCTAATTCATACGTGGTCAAGCGTGTTGGAAAAGCATTCTATCCAAACGGCGCAAGTCTTGTTAACTCATGATGATCTTGCGGATCGCCGTCGTTACCTTAACTCATGTGATGCATTGCAGAATTTAATTGATTGGAAAGTGATTCCTGTAATCAATGAAAATGACACAGTGTCTACTGATGAAATTCGCTTTGGTGATAATGATACGCTTGCAGCAATGGTTGCAGGGCAAGTTCATGCAGACTTACTGATCATTTTGACTGATCAGCAAGGGATGTTTGATTCAGACCCGCGTTCTAATCCAAATGCAAAATTGTTCCATACTGTTCGTGCAATGGATGAAACCTTGTTTGATATGGCCGGTGGTGGTGGTAAGTTTGGTCGTGGTGGTATGTTGACCAAAGTTCGCGCTGCTCGTCTGGCTGCCAAGTCAGGTTGTCCAACGCTGATTGCCAGTGGTGAAAGTGACAATGTATTGGCTCGTTTAATGGCGGGTGAATTATTGGGTACTTTATTTATTACCGACGATGATCGTGTTACAGCACATCAACAGTGGTTGGCTGCACACCTTCAAACTGCAGGGCGTTTGGTTTTAGATGATGGTGCTGTCAAAGCCATTAAAGAAAACCATCGTAGTTTATTGCCTGTAGGGGTAAAAGCTGTTGAAGGGCATTTTGATCGTGGTGATGTTGTGGAATGTGTTGATCAGTATGGTCATCGAGTCGCGGTTGGACGAGTGAATTTTAGTTCGCGTTCTGCTGAAACTGTCAAAGGTTTAGCTTCGGATAAAGTGTATCAGGTGCTAGGTGAAGCACGTTCTTTAGAAATGATTCATCGTAATCACATGTCGATTTATTGATTAGTTTTAAGATTTCTAAGAAATATAACCCCGCTTTGGCGGGGTTTTTATTTGGGTATGATTAATGGTGCTTTTTCGTTGTATAGATCGGATTTAAAAAATTTATGGCCGACCCATGACTTTAAGTAAAAATGTTGATCATGGAAACGAGAGCCTCCTTGTACACCTTTACCAAAATTTTCATCGTTATTTAATTTACGTTTGATCGCACTAAAAAAACTTTTAATATTTTTATCGGGTGTTTTTGAGATGATTCTTAAACTTATTTTTTCTAACGTATCCTCTGTTTCTCGACCACCTTCACCTGCAATCGCATATATACAGTATTCATCTTTGTAGATTTTATCTTTACTGATGTTTTGAGCTTGATCGAGAAAATAGAAGCCAAGATTAGGATGATCATATTGGCTAAGTTGTTCTTGTAAATTATCAGGCGTGGCAATTTTCATTTGAATTTTATGATCTGAATCAAAATATTCTATTGCCATTTCAATTTGATATTTCTTTAACTCGTGTTGAATATAGGGATAGAATTCAGAGAGTGGCATGATGATATTGATATAGGACATTGAAAAATCTCAGTGCTGAATTACGCAAATTTTTTTTCATCTTCTAAATAGGGCAAAACCTGATCCTTACCAACCATATATTGATAGTCGGCCAAATGAAGCATATCTAAATCTTCTTCACTGTTCCCATAGGCGAATATTTTATTATATTGATCTAAATCATATCTTTCTAAGATACGAAGTCGTTTTTGTTCACAACTGCAATCTGGCGTGGAATAGTTGCCAGTAAATTTGCCATCTATGACTTCAGTACCAGTACAGATCAAATCGATATCTAAGATTTGGCAAATGATTTTGAGGTAAATATCTACAGATGCTGAAACCAAAACAACATCATCGCCATTTGTTTGATGTTTTAATAACTGCTGATAAAGATTTTGATCCAGTTGTCGAACTAAGCGTTGAGCATATTCGTTTGCAATATCTTGAATTTCATTGGCATCGGCTTGTTTAAACATTGCATTAAATAATTTGATACGCATGGAGTTGGCAGGATAGATATTTAAATAATAAGCCTGAATCCACGGTAAAATTTTAATGCCTTGCTTTACGATATGTCTTTTTGATAAAGCATAGAAAATAAACCCTGTGAAACTGTCTTTTTTACACAAGGTTCCGTCAAAATCAAATAATGCTAAATTTTTAAACGTTTTGCTCGGTGCATACATGTTTCATATCGTCCGTTTACGCGGCTTGCGTACCAGTTAGTATTATAATCACGACTCAATTTAGGCCCAGAAATGACAACTTCAGGCATTATCGCATACATTGGATCTTTGCCTGTTTTATTCTTATAAAGTTTAGTCACTGCAATATAGGTTTGAGTTTTTTCAAAATCTTGCTGCTTCTCGTCTTTTAAATCACTTCGTAGTTGTCTTGGTGTGACTAAAATATTATTTTTTGAAAATAAGGCAGTGAGGGCTTTTTCTGTATCTGTAATTGCCGGACGCGGGGCGCCATTTTTATCATACGAGAGTAAATCACCATCAAGTGCCAGATCAGCTTCAGTGAGCTTATCGATCATTTTTTGAAAAGCGGCATTTCGGCTCGAATACATGCCTGAGTTATAGTCAGCAAAACGATAAATTGGTTTATCATAATCTGCTGGATACATCATTAAACGATGGATTCCATAGTATAAACCTCCAAATTGAGTATATAGATCATCACGTAATTCATTGATGTTCATACTGGTGCGTTTATGCTCTTTGGCATAATTGATATGAACCTGCATGGAACCTAATGTGGTGATTGGGTTCATTTTTTCAGCAATATCTTGTCCAACAAATTTGGCCGCACCTGTCAGCGCACTCACATGATAATGCTTTGCCATATAATCAAAGATTTCACGATAAAGTACGTCTAAATCTTTTTCAGTGCGGACACGACTCATTTGTTTTAAATAGTTATCATCTGGTGAGGGCTGATTTTTTAAAACATTCTCAAAATATGCAGCAACTGTGCCACCAATTGTGGTTCCAAGTTTATCTTCAAATTTTTCATTTAAACGTGTGGTGACTTCTTTTACCGCTTTATCCCCCAAACCTGGCACGACAGGATTGGCAACAAAGTTAGATTCCTGATCAACCACCGCAATGATGGTACAGATATTTTCTTTGTTGGTTGGGATTTTTAATTCATTGGAAATATCGTAGATGTCTTTTGCCCACGAGTCACGTTGATTGACACGATTTGGAATCAGTTTTCTGATTTGCTCTTGTTTTAATTGTTCATCATCTTCATTGGCAAACCATGAACCTTTACCACAAGCGACTAGGCTTAAAGAAAGAGCTAACACGCTGAAAGATTTAAGAAATGCGTGATGTCGAACTAATTTTTTCATGTCGAAGAAAACATACTCAGAAAATGATGAGCCACTATGGCAGATGCAGTATACTATGAAGGTCTAAAAATGTATGAATATATATGTATATTGGTCCTTATCAACTGTCAAATAATTTAATCGTTGCACCTATGGCAGGTGTGATAGATGTTTTGGTGATTTTATTAAATATTAAGTAGTTGGATTGATTTTTTGGTGTAAGGCGCAAATATGGTGCAGTAAATACAAGATTTTTCGATAGATCTTAAAAAATACTATCTAAGAGCAAAAAATAGAGAGTAGACTTCCTTCATAAATCATTTTTCAATCAATTTAATTGTTTATCTTTCACCCAATCTAAATTGTATATGCCAGCAAGTAAATTAAACCGCAGGTTTAATCTTTTACGACGATTTCTATATACACAAGATAAAATCTTAAAACATTTCATCCTTCCAAATACATGCTCTACTTGAATTCGTCTACGACCAATCTCTCTATTTAACTTTTTTAATTCAGAATCTAATTTTTCAGTTTTCTTTGCTTTAGATGGCATGAGGCATCCAAAACCCAATTTTTTTATCCCTAAATACCCCTTATCAACGATAAAAAAGGGCTTAAATTTTAATTTCCTCATACTTTTTTTAAATATTTTAAAATCATGCATGCTTCCATGACTTCCACATACACTCAGTATTTCACCTGTTGTATAGTGCATAGATAGCTGAAATTTAAAGGTATGTCGCTTTTTTTTACCGCTATACCATTTCTTCTGTTTTTTTTGGACGTTGAACTAATATTTCAGTTGCATCAATCACAACAACTTCCCAATCCACTTCATCTCGATTAGGAAGTTGTTTTGGCAAGTTAAATTTTCCAGAACGGATTAAGGTATCTTCAATAACACGTGTGATACGAATTGCACTCGTTTCAGATACACCGTAACTCATACCAAGATGGAAAAATGTTCGATATTCTCTCCAATATTCTATACATAAGAGCAAGCGATCTTCCAACGGTAATTTATGCGGTCGTCCTTTACCAATATGACGAGGTAAATGCTTATTTAGCTCGGCCAACATGAGGTTAAATGTAGCCCAACTAACACCGGTAAGCCTACGAAACTTAACGTCTGATAATTTTTGAATATCTTTGAATTTCATCCAAGGATTATCCCTTGAATTAAATAATTTTGCTGATTAATTTAAGATCAAATAAATTGTACGTTTTTTGATTTATGACGGAAGTCTAGTGAAATTAATTATAAATTCACTCTCTAATTTAATCAAAATTCACTATTATTTAATACCTAAAATTTCTTCTTTTAGCTTTCTTTAAATAGTACTTGTTAAAAACAAGAATCCCAGGCAATAGTGAAAGAGCAAAACAGATTAGATTAAAAAAGAAATAATAATTATTTTTAGATATCAATTCCTTATAGCCATTAATTTCTGATCCAATAATCAGTGGAGCTCCAAAGAAAGGAATCATGAGTAGATAAACAATTATTCCCATTAAATCTCTTATTAAGCCTTTTTTGTGGCTTATATCCACAAGAATTTTTGAATATACATATACTATAAACATAAAGTATAAACAAAAAATTAAAAAGAACAAAAATGCGTTAAACCATATCATGGAGCACATCCTACTTGTATATCGTTTGGTTTCAAACCACCACCAATGAATTCAGATGAGCCAACAACTGTACCTTCGAATACAGCACCTGCAAACATACCAGGGGTGCGGTTGTATCCACGAGTACCTAATGGTTTACCTATCATATTTACTCTAGTACCAAATCTACTTAATACATGATTTACTGGGCCGCCAGCTGCACCACCTACCATAGCGCCACCTGCAGCATAGAAATTATAATTTTCCATGGCCATAACATCTCGATTTTGTACAATATTACCAGTAGCTTGACCAGCCAAGCTTGCTACTCCTGAACCAATTGCTGCTCCTGCTGCTGCTCCTACAGCATGAGATGAGGTTGGCATTAAAGCACCTACTGCAGCACCTGTAGCAGCACCAACTAATACTCCTTGCCATCCGCCAGTGATTCCTCCACCAATTCCACCTGCAATTGCACCATATATTGCGCCAGGAATTCCCCATTGACCCTGATAATCTACAAAGCTAATAGGATTGTTACCGACATATGCATAGGTATTTGTACCGCCTGCAAGCCCTACAGGATCACTTTGTGTATAACGGCCAGTCGTTGCATCGTAATAGCGATTCCAGTTGTACCATAGGTTACTTTCCGCATCATAATATTGACCTGGGAATCCAATATTAAACTGCCCAATATTGCTTTGAATAACATAAGTGTCGTAACTAGTATGGCGTGATTCCCATACTATATCTTTGTTGGAATTAGTAAGTTTATGAGGTCTGCCTAAGTGATCATTATGAACATAGTTAAGCTGATTACCGCGAACCATACCTATAACTTGTCCACCTAGCCATATATATACTGTGTTTAAGGAACCATTTTGAGTTATAGCTAGGTCTGTTTCAGCTAATAAACGACCATCAGGAGAATGAACATAATTCACACTACCTGCATTACTACTTTTACGACTACGAAGATTAAATGCATCATAATCGTATGTAGTTATTGTTGAGTTATCATTTACAGTGTTTAGACGATTAAAACCGTCATAAGTGAAATTCAAATTTCCCCCATGACCTGTTTTTTGAGTAATATTTCCTAAATCATCATAAATAAAGGATTTTGGTTCAATATTGGTGGTATTTGATAATTTATTCCCCGAATTAATTTGATAAAAAGTATACTGATTATTACTTGAGCTTTTAGTTCGATTACTATTTTTGTCGAAATGCCAGACTTCACTCAACATGAAATTTTCAGAAAAAGTGCTAGATAAGACCAATTGTCCAATATCATCATGCTCATATATAGTTAGATCTTGAGGTTTGGTTCTATCGTCAATTTCTCTTATCAAATTATTCACATCATATGAGTATGATAAATTATTTAAACTAGTTAAACGATAATTTGTATCGTAGTTTGCTACTCTTGTTAGACCGTTTCCATAAGTCCAATTTTTAATTCCACCATATGGTTCATATTCAATACCACTAACTACTGTATGTTCTACACCATCAATTTTGATTTTGACACTATTTACGCGACTCAAAGCATCATAACTATAGGTAACTTTATAAGATTCGTTCTGACGACTTTCACTTTCTAAGCGTCCGTAACTATCATATGTCCAATATATTGGATAACTCACACCATTAATCGAAGTTGCTTGTACACTTATTTTTCCATCTTTAGTATATTCATAACCTTTTGCTGTCACCCCATCGGATGTACCACAAAGTCGTCCTATTCCATTAGTACATTGATCATAAATCCATGTCTGAACTGATGTACCAGTAATTGCTTTTGTTCGTCGATTCAACGAATCGTATGAGTATGTTGTTGTAACCCCATTTGATCTAGTTAATTTTAAAATATTTCCATTTAAGTCATACTCGTAAAAACTGTTACCAGTATCAGGGCTACTAATACTTAATAGGTTACCAAACCCATCATAACTATATCTAGTTATGTTTCCATTTCCATCCCGAACAAATGCTACATTCCCTGATTGGTCATAGATAGAACCAATCGTTGAGCCATCTGGGCGATGTTCTTCACTCATATTATTATATTTATCATAAATGTATCTTGTAACTTTTTTTGAAGAATCAGTTTTTTTTATTATATTACCATTTGCATCATATTCGTAACGAACATTTTGGTTGTTATTTCCTTTACTAGCTGTTGTCCATCCTAATTGATTATGAGAAACGCTTTGACTAAAGCGAATGTTATTACCTTCTCTATACTCAACGGTCAGTAATTTACCTAAATTAGAATATGTATAAAATTGCCCACTAATTACTTGATCTCCTACGCCATGTGTAATATTTGATATATTTCCAAAATCGTCATAATTTATGGTTTCTCTCATGCCATCTTTTTCAATTTGGGTTATTCCAAAAGGACCATATTTATAATTTTCAATTCTAGTATTATTTTCAGATATTGTATTTCTTTTACTTATAATACGAGATCTAGCATCGTAAACGAATTCTATTATCATCCCATTTGGATCAATAATTTTTCCTACATTACCTAAGTCATCATAGTCACTATACTTTATGGTATGTCCTGCGGAATTTACCTGTTCTATCAGATTTCCTATGTTATCATAAGTATATGATATTGATTTTGAGTTTTTAACAATGGAAATATTTTTGAGCATGCCATTATTATGTAAAGTATAGCCGTAACCAGTAACACTACAATTTGAAGTCCCCAATTTACTACATGATGTTATGCTTTTAATTCTATTTTTTGCAGGTTCATTCTGTGAATAATAATTATAATTAATTTCTTGAATTGCATTATTGTTTTCTAGAATTTCAATTTTACTAAGTAAGCTAGGTGAATTTAACCAGTAATATTTTATAGTCTTATCAATATTTTTTTCTTCCAATAACCTACCATCCGAATCATGAGTATAGAAAGTTTCTATATTATTCCAGTCAACTTTTGATTTAATATAACCATTATTATCATAAGTGACAGTGGAACTGCTATCAGGACAATTATTTACCCCACTTCTTTCAATTCTTGATAATTTGCTTTTTGTGTTATCCGTATAAATATATTTAGATATTGCTCCCAAAGGATTAGTTACTATAGTGTAATTATTACCATAATTTAAACTGTAAGTTTGAGTTCCATTGCTACGTCCACTTTGTGTAGCTTTATCACCTGTATAAAGGTAGGTAGTGTACCTTTTATCATTAATTGAAATACCAGTTAACTTTTTCTCACCTGCGCCATTTTCACCATAATGAAAGGACTTACTTCCTAAGTTATCTGGATAAATAATTTTAACTAAATCCTTTTTGTCATTATATATATAAGTATATATATTAGACTTCCTTCATAAATCATTTTTCAATCAATTTAATTGTTTATCTTTCACCCAATCTAAATTGTATATGCCAGCAAGTAAATTAAACCGCAGGTTTAATCTTTTACGACGATTTCTATATACACAAGATAAAATCTTAAAACATTTCATCCTTCCAAATACATGCTCTACTTGAATTCGTCTACGACCAATCTCTCTATTTAACTTTTTTAATTCAGAATCTAATTTTTCAGTTTTCTTTGCTTTAGATGGCATGAGGCATCCAAAACCCAATTTTTTTATCCCTAAATACCCCTTATCAACGATAAAAAAGGGCTTAAATTTTAATTTCCTCATACTTTTTTTAAATATTTTAAAATCATGCATGCTTCCATGACTTCCACATACACTCAGTATTTCACCTGTTGTATAGTGCATAGATAGCTGAAATTTAAAGGTATGTCGCTTTTTTTTACCGCTATACCATTTCTTCTGTTTTTTTTGGACGTTGAACTAATATTTCAGTTGCATCAATCACAACAACTTCCCAATCCACTTCATCTCGATTAGGAAGTTGTTTTGGCAAGTTAAATTTTCCAGAACGGATTAAGGTATCTTCAATAACACGTGTGATACGAATTGCACTCGTTTCAGATACACCGTAACTCATACCAAGATGGAAAAATGTTCGATATTCTCTCCAATATTCTATACATAAGAGCAAGCGATCTTCCAACGGTAATTTATGCGGTCGTCCTTTACCAATATGACGAGGTAAATGCTTATTTAGCTCGGCCAACATGAGGTTAAATGTAGCCCAACTAACACCGGTAAGCCTACGAAACTTAACGTCTGATAATTTTTGAATATCTTTGAATTTCATCCAAGGATTATCCCTTGAATTAAATAATTTTGCTGATTAATTTAAGATCAAATAAATTGTACGTTTTTTGATTTATGACGGAAGTCTATTGTTCGCGGGATCAATAACTTGAGTTGTAAATGAGTCAATATTTTTAATTTTAATTTTTTTTCCATTTGTGTGAATTATTTCTGTTCCATTATTTTTAAATTCTTCCCAACCAATACCATGCATATTTTTCCGGCTTCTTAATATTCCGATATCTAACGCAGATAATCCACCACTGTAAACCTCATATGTCTCAACACTTCCATCCAGATTGGTGAACGGTTGTGATAATTTACCCGGATCTCTATATTCAGCAAAAGACATCTGCCCATTCGGAAGTGCACGTGCCAGTCTTACCTTTCTATTATTCGAGCTAAGGCCAGTTGGATACATCATAGTTCCGAAATTATTTTGCCAGCCTGACTTTAATGTGTACGAAATATTTGATTGTAGAATATTGAATTTAATGTCTTTATCTTTAGAGTGATAAAAACTGGAATATGACAGTGGCATTTCCCAACCAGTCGTGAATATTGGTTCTTCATGCAATTTTTCTCCATTTGCTATCTCAATTGGATTGGGTGTAGTGCAATTAGTTGCAGAAGAAACGATAGATGGGGAAATATTGGACATATTTGCAAATCCATAATCCCTGTAACTATTTTGTTGTAATAGTTGAGACATATTATTTATTTGAGAAATATCTAAAGTTGGGGGGCTTGATGTATTGCCATAAAATACTAGTGGGGGCATTGTGTAATTCGCATAAATATTTGAAACTATGAGATTACCTACCAGTAATGTAGATATAAATTTTACATGTTTTGAAAAGTTCAAGTTTTATTACCTTATATTTAATAATTGAGTAAGTTGTAATGTTGAAACACCTTGATGGTAATGATAATCATTTGCTTTTATGTAGTCTAGTTTTTATAAGAATTTATGTGCAAATTCATATTAAATTATTGTTTATAAATTCAATTTAGAATAATTAAGTTTGTATCTAAAATTTATCATTCAAAAAATGGTCTTCCTATAATCGAATTCCTATCATTCTCGGAAATATCTTTATTGGGGGATCATCTAGCTCTATGGCGATTAGAAGCAAATTTTAAAAAGTTCAATAAAATTTTATGAATTACTAAAAATGATAATGTGATTAGGGGGCAGTTTGGTAAAAATGGGCAGCTTACCACTGAAGGAATTTGGTCGAAAAAACATAGGATTGTTCCGATGAGTGAATGTGATATGTCCTTTATAAATTTTTAATTATTATGTATGTGTATGATTTTGCATGGTGAAAGGTTTAACCAGCCAAACATACTCAGCATAAACAACTACCACTTTAATATAACTCATATCTTTTAAAGTAGTAGTTGAAGCAACACCATCTACACCTTTCAATGGTTCGCCCTTACGAAGTGAAATAACATTTTCTGAAAAATCTTGACGAGTTAAGGAATAGATATTTTTCTCAGAAATCTCTAAACTAGCAATGTGAGTAGTAAGTGCACCAGTCTTAGTCCGTGCAAAACTATCCGCTTCTTCTAAATCCTTATGAATAAACTCGACCAAAGTACGATGCTTTAGTTCTTCTTTTGGATTGAGCATCATTTCTGGGTTTAATTCGATTTCAGCTTCAGTTCTTTTAATCCACTCATCAGCTAATGATTTTTTGCTGAAAGTTTTTTAAAACTGCATAGGTGGATAGTTTTCACGTTGTAAGCATATTTAGGTACCATAACACAAAGTACCATCTTTATTGACTATCTAGTGGCTGTACCCATGCAAATTGCATCATAAATATTTTGCGGTGCAAATAAAGTGCAACAAATGAGCATTAGAAGTCAATAACAGGCGATTCAAAGAAGTTTAAAGAGGTCACAGAAATTGAGTCAAAACAACGTTATTACAGAATTGTTTGATAAATCAATAGATAAGAAACTTTGGGTCGCACCTATGGCCGGAGTCACAGACCGTCCGTTTAGGACACTGTGCAAATACTTTGGTGCTGGGCATGCGGTAAGTGAAATGATGACCTCTGATCAGACCTTACGTATGACCAAAAAGAGTTTATATCGGGCAAATTTTGATGGTGAATTAGCGCCGATTTCAGCGCAAATTGCAGGATCTGAACCAGATCAGTTGGCTGAGGCAGCACGTTATCAAGTTGCAAATGGTGCGCAAATTGTTGATATCAATATGGGATGCCCAGCAAAAAAAGTTTGTAATAAACTGGCAGGTTCGGCATTGCTGAAAGATGAAGATTTGGTTGCCCGAATTTTAGATGCAGTGGTAAAAGCGGTTGATGTGCCTGTGACGTTAAAAACGCGGTTAGGTTTTTTAAATGGCCATGAGAATATTATCCGTGTGGCGAAAAGAGCAGAAGAAGCAGGAATTGCAGCCTTAGCTTTACATGGTCGGACCCGTGAGGATATGTATTTAAATACGGCACGTTATAGTTTGATTAAAGAAGTCAAACAGATGCTCTCTATTCCTGTGATTGCCAATGGAGATATCGACAGTCCAGAGAAAGCTAAATATGTATTGGACTATACTGGTGCTGACGCCGTTATGATTGGGCGCGCGGCCCAAGGGCGTCCGTGGATTTTTCGTGAAATTGCCCATTATTTAAAAACCGGTGAATATTTAGCAGCACCAGATATTCAAGAAGTAAAACACGTATTACTGGGACATTTGTCTGAGCTTTATCAGTTCTATGGTGAATACTCAGGTTGCCGAATTGCACGCAAGCATATTGCTTGGTATACCAAAGGCTTACATTCAAGTAATGAATTCCGTCAAAATATGTACAAAGTGGAAAGCACGATAGAACAAGCAAAAGTTGTTGAGGCTTACTTTAATCACTTGCTTGAACAAGGTAATACGATGAGTGATGTACAGGTTGAGTCGCTAAATTTATTGGATGTGTAATCAATAAGGTGTAATTAGTATGGAAGCGAACTCCCATACTGAATCAACCAATCACCAAATGTTTTTTTAATGCATCGTTTAAACGATAAATACGTTGTTTAGGCAAGAGCTTTTCAGCGTGTTTATACTGTCCTAGACGTCGAAATTGCGCCATCTTATTTACAAGAGGCGTGATATCTTGGATTGAGTGAATCGCCGTGTTGTTAAACGCTTGAATTAAAAAACGACTCATCCCAATTTGAATACTACGCTGTTCAAGCTTAGTTCCCTTTAAATTCCGTTCAGGATCCCACTGAATATGAACTTTGGCATTTTCAAAAGACTCAAACCAGAGTTCGCCATTTTTATGCGCAGAGAGTGTCGGGTCGGTATGGATACTTTGCTGGAGTAAATATTCCCAAAAATCACGTTTGATACGGATTGCCAAAATATGATTTTGGTTGGATTTTGTTGCCCAATGACTTCTTTCCATTAGCCATAAAAATGAAGGTTTTATCCATGTCATTCTGTGAAAGGAAAAGGGCGAAACAAACTTTTGTTGTTGTACCGCCAATTGTGCAATTTGTTGGTTATAGGCTTGATAAACTGTAATCGTGTCACGGTCATATAGCGCACGTATTTGATGATATGCAGACATGATAAATCTCACTTGTATTTTGAATAAGTTGTTAAAAAATTTAAAACTTAATCAAATAAGTGGAAAATGATTCACCGATTGGCAAAAAATTTGATTTAACATGAGCATCAAGCTAGCTTTATTGATTTTGTCGCTATTCTAGTCAAAATGGCATTTTTATCAAGCTGATTATATTTCATATACCCACAATGATGGTTTATTTAAGTCATGAATAAAGACTCTTTCAGAATACTGGCACAATACAATATCTGGGCAACCCAGCGTCTTTGTGAAAGTTTAAAATCTGTATCCGATGATGATTTTAACAAAGATGTTGGTCTTTACTTTAAAAGCATTGTTGGCACCTTGAATCATCTATTGTTGGGTGAACATTATCTCTGGTATTCACGCTTTAAGCAGGGGATATCACCTGCAATTGCATTAAATACAATGATCCAAACTAAAAAGACAGCATTACTGGATGAATTACAAGAGAAGTCAAAAAATTGGATTGAGTTTCTAGAGCAGTTAGATGAAAAAACCTTAAATGCAGATTTAACCTATAAACGCGTTTCTGGACAACAACTGACTTTGCCTTATGCTGCGACACTTATGCATGTATTTAATCATGGCACACATCATCGTGGGCAAATTACCGCTGCAATGACAGGATTGGGGTATGCATGCCCTGAACTAGATTTGGTGTATATGTTGGTTGAACAAAGCCAAGCCCAATCAATATAAATAGAAGCTGCAGCAGTTCAGCTTCTATTGACAGCTGAGTTGGGCATTAAGAATGGTTCATTTCTACAACCAATTGATTAACCAGATCCTGAGCCTCTAATTCACGAATCTGGCCAACATTACTTCCAGCCCAAAATGCACCAAAGCCAGTATCACCATGTTGCAGCGCGAAAGCATTTAGCTGTTTTGCCAAATCATAAGCATAAGGGTAGGCGGCTACATGCGGGCGGTCGGGCTGATCAATCCTCGCTTGCCAATGATTGATGATACCGCGTGCTGGGCGACCTGAAATGCTTGAGGTAATTTGAGTGAGTGGGTGATCAAATAAGGCCTTGCGATATGCTGCATTGGCGTTTGATGTTTTACATTGCACAAAAGCCGTTCCCAATTGCACGGCAGCAGCACCAAGATTTAACATGGCTTTGGCTTGTTGCCCATTCATAATACCGCCTGCTGCAACGACAGGCAGTGAGCTATGTTTTTTGATAAGTGTGACTAGATCCGAGGTTTTAATTGCACCATCAATTTGAGCGTTAAAAATACCGCGATGCCCACCTGCTTCAATACCTTGAGCCACAATAATATCAATCCCAGCTTCTTCAATAGCCAGAGCTTCAGTCAGATTGGTTGCAGAAACTAGAGTGATAATACCGGCCTGTTTTAATTTTTGAATTTGATATTGATGTGGGATACCAAAATGAAAACTTACCGCTTTGGGTTGAGTGTCTAAACACAGGTTTAAAAAATCATCATTGTCTTTAAAGCTCGGGTAGATGCATTTTAATTCTGTGGGTGGATTTGCGCCAAATTTTTTAAATTCAGCAGCTAAATGTTGACTCCACAGCGTATTAGATTCAGTGTTTAATGCTGTTGATTCATGACAGAAAAAATTTAATTGAAAAGGATGTGGTGTTAACGCTTGGGTTTCTTGAATTTGTTGAAGTGCAGAATCTATGGTATTTGCACCGAGTCCTAAAGCGCCTAAAGCCCCTTGATTTGATACTTCCGCTGCCAATAGTGGGGTAGAAACGCCTGCCATTGGTGCAAGTAAGATGGGATGTTTTATCCCTAATTGTTCTAATAAAGACATACTTAAGCTCCTTGAGTTTTAAGTTACTTTGCCCAAGCCAATTGCAATAAGCAAATTATGTTCGGTATTTATTATAAAAATATAATTCAAATACACCTTTAAGGTGTAGCTTATTTTATACAGGCTTAGATCACATCGGAGTGACTTGGAACAGAGAACCAATCCAGCTTGAGAACGCCATTGCGATAATTCCCCATATTGCCACACGGAAACTACCCTTGAGTATTGATGTGCCCGCAAAATAGCTGGATAAGGCACCGAGTATGACCAGAGATAAGATACCGACTACTAAAACAATTTTTTCTAAATATGCTTCGGGGCTAAACAAAATCGACAATGTTGGAAATAAGGCACCTATTGAAAACGATAACGCTGAAGAACCAGCAGCTTGTAATGGTCTTGCCGCAGTTGCTTCATTGATCCCAATTTCATCCCGTGCATGCGCTTCTAAGGCATCTTTTTCTGTGAGTTGAACGGCAACTTGATGTGCCAATTCGGGATCTAAACCGCGTTGAATATAAATGTGAGTCAGTTCTTTAAGTTCTAAGTGCGGGTTTTTTTCTAATTCGCGAGCTTCGATTTTTAAATCCGCCGCTTCAATATCTGATTGGGATTTGACGGAAATATATTCACCGGCAGCCATTGAGGTTGCACCTGAAATCAATCCCGCAATACAGGTAATCAATAGCGTGTGACTAGACGCACCACTCGCCGCCATTCCCATCACTAAACTGGTTACAGAAATGATGCCATCATTTGCACCCAAGACCGCTGCTCTTAACCAGCCTGTACGTTGTATAAAATGCTGTTCTAGGTGATGAGAATGTGGCATAAACAAAACTCCAAGTAACTGAAAGCTGATTCATTGATAATCTAAATATATGACAAATATAAAAAAGCTCCTATATTTAGGAGCTTTTTTTCAGATTAAAACTATTGGCTTGCTTTTTCTTTAACGTCCGCAGCACCTTTTTCAACAGCACCAGCGGCAGTTGCAGTGGCATCTTTAGCAGCATCAACAGTTGCATCGGCAGCATGTGCAGTTGCATCAGCGGCATGATCGACAGCAGTCGCAGTTGCATTTGCTGCATTATCCGCAGCTTTCGCCGTCGCATCAGCTGCATTTTGAGCGGCATGTTCTGCATCATGTTTTGCTTGTTCTACGGCATTTTCAGCATGTTCACCTGTGGTCGCCCCTGTTTCTGGCGCTTTATCTTTATTACAACCAACAAGTGCAATCGTTGCAATCAGACCAAGAGAGAGTAGAAGTTTATTCATTGTCTTGTACCTTTTTTAAATTAATTTTTGGCATCCAGCAGTTGGATGAAATAAATATAAACACAAAAAATAACCAAATCAAAAAATAAAATGTAAAGTTTTTATAAGATCAATTTATCTTATATCGAATAATAGCGCACAAATCTGCTTTTAATAAAAGCTTAATATAATATCAATACACTGCTTTTATAGTTTAACTGCCAATATCAATAAAATAAACAATGGTAAAATTTAAGCTTGTTTTAATGCTGTATCGTTAAAATTAAATCAAGATAAGGTGTAAGATCCACTCAATTTATGATATTAGTTATTTGAAAGTGACCTTGTTGAAAAAAATCTGACAATTTGAAGCTTTGTGGCGCAATATCAGTGCTCAAAAAATTAAATTAAAAGTGAAAAAACATGTTTACAAGC
The DNA here is from genome assembly GCF_022828975.1 of Acinetobacter sp. NyZ410. Lineage (NCBI taxonomy): Bacteria > Pseudomonadati > Pseudomonadota > Gammaproteobacteria > Moraxellales > Moraxellaceae > Acinetobacter > Acinetobacter sp. NyZ410. Next base: position 1,629,350 of record NZ_CP094620.1, read on the forward strand.
CAATAAAAACAGATAGAATTGAGTGTAAAATGTGAAGTATATCAAATAATTCTGTTGCTGGAAAAAGTCTGAAAAACCTGTGTTTTCGGCTTTTGAAAATGCTGAATTTACAAATTAATTTATGGGGTTTTCCTGAATATGCTTGACCTAAACACATCTCGAAAAGTACCTGATGATTTTGTAGCATATGCTGAAAAACAAATCAGGCAGCTTTTGAACTCTGTCAGTGGTGTAGAGTTCATCATGTTGTGTACTTCTGATGGGTTTGAAATTGCTTTAGTCAACAAGAAAAATATTAGCAATTCTGGAAAGATTGCCGCAGTGAGTAGTTCGATTTTAGCCCTAGTAACCGCATTTGTTTCAGAAATCAATCTTGTTGGATGTCAAACAATTACCTTAGATGCTGAGAACGGAAAAGCACTTTTGACAGCCATTCCTCATCCAAAGCATCCACTGGTTTTAGTGGCGATGACCAACAAAGATATTTTATTGGGACAGATGCTCTATGAGCTTAAATCCACCTCAGAATTACTGATGAGAAATATATAGATAAGCCATTGTGAAAAATGTAACTTTAGTTGCATTTTTTTTGAAAAATGAGATTTGTACTGGGTTTTTTCTATATGGTATTTGTTGGGTTTTTTCAAAAGTTTTAAATAGTCAAATTAGTCATTTATTTTTTAAATTTCTATTGAATAGTTAATATTTTTTATGCTATTAAAATGAGTAGACTTCCTTCATAAATCATTTTTCAATCAATTTAATTGTTTATCTTTCACCCAATCTAAATTGTATATGCCAGCAAGTAAATTAAACCGCAGGTTTAATCTTTTACGACGATTTCTATATACACAAGATAAAATCTTAAAACATTTCATCCTTCCAAATACATGCTCTACTTGAATTCGTCTACGACCAATCTCTCTATTTAACTTTTTTAATTCAGAATCTAATTTTTCAGTTTTCTTTGCTTTAGATGGCATGAGGCATCCAAAACCCAATTTTTTTATCCCTAAATACCCCTTATCAACGATAAAAAAGGGCTTAAATTTTAATTTCCTCATACTTTTTTTAAATATTTTAAAATCATGCATGCTTCCATGACTTCCACATACACTCAGTATTTCACCTGTTGTATAGTGCATAGATAGCTGAAATTTAAAGGTATGTCGCTTTTTTTTACCGCTATACCATTTCTTCTGTTTTTTTTGGACGTTGAACTAATATTTCAGTTGCATCAATCACAACAACTTCCCAATCCACTTCATCTCGATTAGGAAGTTGTTTTGGCAAGTTAAATTTTCCAGAACGGATTAAGGTATCTTCAATAACACGTGTGATACGAATTGCACTCGTTTCAGATACACCGTAACTCATACCAAGATGGAAAAATGTTCGATATTCTCTCCAATATTCTATACATAAGAGCAAGCGATCTTCCAACGGTAATTTATGCGGTCGTCCTTTACCAATATGACGAGGTAAATGCTTATTTAGCTCGGCCAACATGAGGTTAAATGTAGCCCAACTAACACCGGTAAGCCTACGAAACTTAACGTCTGATAATTTTTGAATATCTTTGAATTTCATCCAAGGATTATCCCTTGAATTAAATAATTTTGCTGATTAATTTAAGATCAAATAAATTGTACGTTTTTTGATTTATGACGGAAGTCTAGTGTGGGAAATAATTAATTAAAATTGATTATCAAATAAAATTAAATGGGTATTCAAAAAAAGAATACTAATTTATCCATGTTAGTTAGAAATGAATATTTTTAGCTAAATAGTAAAGTGTTTTAGTAAAGCAAAATAAAAATTGAATTACTAAAGCGAACAACAATGTCGAAAGAAACGGGGATGCTCATGGCTCGTATTACACTAGATCAATTAACTGATATCGATGGTTTCGTTTGTGCTGCATTAGTAGATAGCGAAAGTGGTTTATCTTTAGCGACTGCAGGTGCAGGTTTAGACTTAGAATTAGCAGCTGCAGGTAATACTGAAGTTGTTCGTGCTAAGCGTAAAGTAGCAAAAGCACTGAAATTAGATGATGTAATTGAAGATATTTTAATTACATTAGGTAAACAGTATCATTTGATTCGCCCACTTGATTCAAATGAAAACTTATTCCTTTATCTTGTTTTAGATCGTTCTAAATCAAACTTAGCAATGGCTCGCCACGAGTTAAAAGCATTTGAAAAAGGCTTAGACTTTTCTTAATTTAAAAATTGAAAAGCATAAAAAACTCGTCTACGGACGAGTTTTTTCTTTGGCTATCCTGTATAACATAGATATCGTATTTAGAGTGTTGAGTGTAGATGTTAAAAGCTGGAATTTATAAACATTATAAAGGTAATTTATACCAAGTCTTTCATGTCGCAACACACAGTGAAACCCGTGAAAAAGTTGTGGTTTACCGATGTTTATATAATGATTATTCAATCTGGGTTCGACCTTATGAAATGTTTTGTGAGCAGGTCACATTAGAAGATGGTCAAGTCCAAGCGAGATTTGAATTTTTACATGAGGTTTGAGTTGTACTTGCTAGATTTTACCGAATGATAAAGTCACGAAATAAACCGTAACGATGTAACTTGTCAAAAGCTATGTATTGTCATAGCAATGACGTAAATGATTGAAATAATAACAATGATAGTGAAAAGGAAGATCTAAACATGAGTTTAAGTAACCCATTTTTGCAACGATTGAATGAACTATATCAATCCTTTATTAAGTTTGATGCTACACAGTGTGATCGTATTAAACGCTATCGAAATATTGAACCTGAATCAGCATTGTTTTTAGCCATGCAAGTGCGAATTCAGCAATCTAAGAAAATTTTAGAGATTGGGACATCAACAGGTTACTCTACATTGTGGCTTGCGGATGCAGCCAAAGTCACAGGTGCCAAGGTGACAACGCTAGAGATCGATGAAAAAAGAACTCAGCAAGCGCAACTGCATGCTCAAGAGTTACAGGTTGATGGCGTGATTGATTTTTGGGTAGGGGATGCGCAAAAATACTTAGAACAGTGTCAGGAACAATATGACTTTATTCTACTGGACGCTGAACGCAATGCTTATTTAAATTACTGGGTGTATCTACAGAAGATGCTTGTAGAGCATGGTGGGGTATTGATTGTAGATAATGTGATATCACATGCTGCTGAAGTAAAGAGCTTTATCATGGAAGTTAAACGAGATGAAAGGTTTATGACCACAACCTTGTCGATTGGGTCTGGTCTGTTTGTGGTGACATTTAAAAACTAATCGAGTTTTTACATCAGGGAGAAATCTCCCTGACTTTGCTTTAAAAGCACAGTTCTAAAAAAACTATAAAATTGAAAGTCGCTTAAAATGTAAATCGTATTCTAGGTATTTATGCACGAATGCTGTTTTATCACTACATCGTAGTAAATTATTGTATATAAATTCTGGGACAGGATGGTAAAGTTCACCAGAACCATTGTTATAAAAAATTTTTAAATACCGTGAAGAAGCATTGTACTTCCAAGAAGTCACGGTAATCATTGATCCCATAAGCAACCCCTTAAACTTTTGATTGTTTTACAGAAAAATGTATTCTGTATCTTTTGAAATTAGTCTATTCACTTAAAGAAATGTATAGTGGTTTTGTAAATAAAGCTGTTTATATTCTGCTAAAGATATTCATATTTTGACATTACAGATTCTGGGCAAGATAAACACTTAAAAAATCATCAGTAAATGAGAAAATTGGCATTTTATTTTAGTCATTAATTAGTCATTAAGAGGTAGATCATGATTCTTGCAATAGACGTTGCCTATACAGATAACTCTGCACAAGTTGCTGGTGTAGTATTTGAATCTTGGGCGAGTTCAGTTGTATTGAATCATTACCATATCACCATCAAACCAATTGCTGACTATGAATCAGGTCAATTTTATAAACGTGAATTGCCGTGTATTTTAACGTTATTGGATTTGGTGAAAGAACCCATCGATATGATTGTGATTGATGGCTATGTCTATTTAGGCGCTGAACAAACAGCAGGTTTAGGACAGCACTTATATGCTGCCTTAGTTGATAAAATCCCTGTGATTGGGGTGGCCAAAAATGAATTTAGAGGAACACCAAAGGAATATGAAATTTTACGTGGACAAAGTGTTAAGCCATTATATGTCTCTGCCATCGGCATAGAATTAGTGCAAGCAAAACATAATGTACAGTCCATGTACGGGGAATATCGTATTCCTGAGTTACTCAAGCAAGTTGATCGTTTGAGTAGAACAACGCAAAAATAATTTTTTGCTATCCTATATTCAGTGGTTTAACTGTATTATCAATTGACTCATTTTTTGTTTTCTATAGAACAATATTTTATAAATTTAAGGAGAAACATCGATGGATCAGTCAGCGGCTCGTCAAAAAATTTCCATTAACTATATTGAATTTATGGTGAAAGATGTCGAACAAAGTAAAAGGTTTTATCAAAACTTAGGCTGGACTTTCACCGACTTTGGTCCTGAATATTGTGAGTTTGATTCAGGGGAGATAAAAGGGGGCTTTGCTCAATCTGATGATGTGCAAAGTTCTGGTGGCGCATTAATTGTTTTGTATAGTGCCCAATTAGAACAAAGCTTAATGTGTGTGAAAGAGGCGGGTGCAACCATCGTACAAGAGATTTTTAGTTTTCCAGGTGGACGTCGTTTTCATTTTAAAGATTTAGATGGATATGAAATTGCAATTTGGTCGCATTAAATAAAAACTTACAAACACAAAAAACTATACATAAAATCTAATGCAAAAAAACCACGCTAAAAAGCGTGGTTTTTTTATGTGTTTAATCTAATTTAAGAATTAGATTTTACCAACTAAGTCGATTGAAGGAGCAAGAGTTGCATCGCCTTCTTTCCATTTCGCTGGGCAAACTTCGCCAGGATGACCGTGAACATATTGAGCTGCTTTAACTTTACGAAGAAGTTCAGAAGCATCACGACCAATACCACCAGCATTGATTTCGATGATTTGGATTTTACCTTCAGGATCGATAACGAAAGTACCACGATCAGCAAGACCAGCAGATTCAATTAAAACTTCGAAGTTTTTAGCAAGAACCCAAGTTGGGTCGCCAACCATTACATATTCAATTTTTTTGATTTCTTCAGAAGAATCGTGCCAAGCTTTGTGCGTGAAGTGTGTATCTGTAGAAACAGAGTAGATTTCAACGCCTAATTTTTTGAATTCAGCATAGTTGTCAGCAAGGTCACCAAGTTCTGTTGGGCAAACAAAAGTGAAGTCAGCTGGATAGAAGAAAACTACAGACCATTTACCTTTAAGATCGGCTTCTGTAACTTCGATGAATTGGCCGTTTTGGAAAGCTTGTGCTTTAAAAGGTTTAACTTCAGTATTAATTAAGCTCATCATTATCTCCATGATTGAGGTGTTTATCTAATATTTAACTAGAATAATGAATTTTAGATTATTGGGGAAATAGTATTTTTTTATCGCTAAGATCGGAAAATCAAATTAGCGTGCTCCAGATACATTTCACCAAAAACCGTTGTTTTGTCAGTATTTCATCAACTAAAGCAAATAAAGATGATGTTTGAATGACAAAGCATCCTTTTTTAATCTGTTACAAACATGATGCTTCTGGGGCTATATTTCAAGGGCGATTTCTAAAAAAGATATAAAATTTATTTCAATGTATAGAATTTGTTCATATAAGATAAATTGAATTTTAACTCCATCACATTTCAATGTTGTATAGCGTGCAAATGATATGGGTGGCTGCTGTTTTGTACTTAAGCATCACCTCAAGCTACCTGATTGATGTAGATCAACCGCAACAGATCTAGGTCTATATGAGTATTTGCAGCCACAGACAGTTGCTTGGTTGAGTGAACTTTAGCAGCTTTTAAATATTATTTTTATAATACATGTATAACGTAAACATGAATTCACTTTGATTGGACTATCTCTCGTGTGCTTTACAGCGTAAAATATTCCGTTCAATTTTAAGTATTAGGATAATGCATCTGTGCCAAATCAGTTAAATGTCGATCAATGGGTTATGGTACGAGATCGCCATCGTTTAAATCGACTGAAAAAAGGAAAAGATGCTCATCCTGAAAAATTCCAAGAACTGTTTGAGAAATCAAACCATCAAGTCAAAAAAAGATTAGCCAGTCTACCCACAATTAAACTCAATCAGGATCTACCGGTTACCCAGTATGCAGATAAACTGATTGAAGCGATTCAAAAGCATCAGATTATTATTGTTGCAGGGGAAACAGGCTCTGGTAAAACCACGCAATTGCCACAGATTGCAATGCTTGCAGGTCGTGGTTTAACTGGGATGATTGGTCATACTCAGCCTCGACGTCTGGCAGCACGAAGTGTATCGCAACGTATTGCTGAAGAAGTTGGTGAAAAGCTGGGTGAAAGCATCAGTTTTAAAGTGCGTTTTAATGAGCAAGGATCAAATGATTCGATCGTTCGCTTAATGACGGACGGTATTCTTCTTGCTGAACTTTCTAATGATCGTTATTTAAATAAATATGACACGATTATTATTGATGAAGCGCATGAACGTTCATTAAACATTGACTTCATCATGGGTTACCTGAAGCAACTGGTAAAAAAGCGCCCTGATTTAAAAATCATTATTACTTCAGCAACATTAGATGTGAATCGCTTTAGCGAATATTTTAATGGCGCACCGATTTTTGAAGTGGAAGGACGTAGCTTTCCAGTAGAACTGCGTTATCGTCCAATTTCTGAGATGACGATCGGCGGCAGTGATGATGATGACTTTGATGATTTTGAGGAAAATTTACCACGTGCAGTGGTACAAGCTGTAGAAGAATGTTTTAAGGATGCTGAATCTAAAGGACATCCTGAACATGCGGATATTCTTATTTTTTCAAGCACTGAACAAGAAATTCGAGAATTACAAGAGACCTTACAAAAATTTGGTCCTAAACACACGCAAATTTTACCTTTATATGCACGTTTAGCTTTGGCCGAACAGCAGAAAATCTTTAATCCCTCTGGTGGTGGGCGACGTATTATTATCGCGACCAACGTCGCTGAAACAGCATTGACTGTACCGAATATTCGTTATGTGATCGACAGTGGCTTTGCGCGTATTTCTCGCTATAACTATCGTTCACGGGTGCAGCGTTTACCAATTGAAGCGATTTCTCAAGCTGCTGCAAACCAGCGTAAAGGACGGTGTGGTCGTATTGCACCAGGTGTTTGCATTCGCTTATACAGTGAAGATGATTTTCAAAGTCGTCCAGATTTTACTGAACCCGAAATTAAACGAACCAATTTAGCATCGGTTATTTTACAGATGCAAAGTCTCGGTTTAGGTGCTGTAGAAGATTTTGATTTTATTGAGCCACCAGACCATCGTTTGGTCAATGATGGACGTAAGTTGCTGATTGAATTAGGTGCTATCCATGAAGTGCAAAATTCAAATAATCTTCCTCAAGTGGTTGCACAAAGTGAAAGTGCAGTTTCCCAACAGGGAGCTGTAGCTGTAGCTGGTGCTAAAGCAAAAAACCTTGCTCAACCTGCTACTAAAAAAGCCGAACTTCAAAACAACAGTTTAACCAAAATCGGTCTACAAATGGCAAAAATGCCAATAGACCCACGCCTTGCACGGATGATTCTCGGTGGTGCTCATTTTGGGGTGCTGAATGAAGTTTTGATTATTGTTGCGGCGCTTGCAGTACAAGACCCACGCGAGCGTCCTGCTGATAAGCAAATGCAGGCGGATCAAAAACATGCATTATTTAAAGAAGCAGATTCAGATTTTCTATTTTATATTAAACTGTGGAATACACTGACTGAAAATCGTGAAACTTTAAGTGAAAGCAAAAGACGTAATTTTGCCAAACAGCATTTTCTTAGCTGGTTGCGCTTACGCGAGTGGAAGAAAACGCATGAACAATTACTGGATTTAGCACAAGGTTTAAAACTTTCATTCAATGAAAAGACAGCCAGTTATGAAAATTTACATCGTGCTTTATTGACAGGATTATTGTCCTTTATTGCCAATAAAACTGACGAACGTAATATTTTTATGGCAGTTCGTCAGCAAAAAGCCCGAATTTTTCCTGCATCGACCTTACATAAAACCAATACTCCATGGGTAATGGCATTTGAAATGGTCGAAACCTCACAGGTGTATCTACGCACACTGGCAAAAATTGAGCCTGAGTGGATTCTTTTAGCTGCACCTAACTTATTAAAACATCATTATTTTGAGCCACATTGGGCGAAAAAACCGGGTGTGGTCAATGCTTATGATCAGATTTCATTATTTGGGCTGATCATTGAACCGAAACGCGCCACCAACTATGAAAAAGTGGACCAATTGGCTGCGCATGAAATTTTCTTAAGAGATGCACTAACCACAGGAAACTTGGGAACAACGCCACCATTCTTAAAACACAACCTATTAAAGCTTGAAGAAGTTGAGCGTGTGGAAGACAAACTGCGTCGTCGTGATTTGGTCGTCGATGAAGAAACCATTTATCAGTTTTATGCCGCAAAAGTACCTACAGAAATTGCCAGTCGGCGTAGTTTTGAAGATTGGCGAGCAACAGTAGAGCCGCAGAATCCTCGTTATCTGTTTGTTGATGATGATGATTTATGGATGAATGATCGTCCAACCACGCAACAATTTCCAGATTATTTACATAATGGACAATTACGTTTAGCTGCCAGCTATCGTTTTGATCCAAGTCATGATGAAGATGGCGCAACAGTAAAAATTCCGGTACAAGCCTTTGCGCAAGTTGATGAAAATATTTGGTCTTGGGGGATTCCGGGCTGGCGTTTGGATTTAATCGAAGCGTTATTAAAAGCCTTACCAAAAGATAAACGTCGAAATTTGGTGCCGATCCCAGATACAGCCAATAAATTGATCAAAGCAATTGATGCACAACATTTGCATCAGCATATTTTTGAGTTTTTGGCATTTCAATTACGTGGTGAACAAATTACCAGTAAAGATTTTTCTTTTGAACGTATTGATCAGTACTTAATTCCATTTATCAAAGTAATTGATGAAAAAGGCCGCGTGATTGAAAAAGGTCGTGATCTTGCCGAACTTAAAGCACGTTGTCGTACTGAAACACACAGTCCGGTCAAACAGTTAAAAGGTGAGTTTACTACTTTCCCTGAAAGCTTCGTGTTTGAAGCATCTCAGAAAGTAACCGGGGTTGTGGTTAAACAATATCAGGCACTGGTCCCAAGCAAAGACTTTGCTAAGTTAGAGTTGAAAGATGACTCTGGTATTGTGATTCAGACTTTTAATGATCAAAGTGAAGCGATTAAGCAGCATCGTGAAGGCGTGATTCGTTTGATTCATATGCAATTGGGGGATTTGATTCGTCAATTGAAAAAGCAAATTTCCAAGCCACTGGCATTGGCATATTCTCCTTTGGGCGATAAAGCACAACTTGAGCAAATGTTGGTGTACGCAACATTACAAATGGCAATTCAAGATTTACCCATTAATGCTGAAGAATTTGCGATAGTCATGGCAGATGTGAAAAAGTCATTTTTAAGTCATGGTCAGGAAGCATTAAAGCTGATCAGTGAAATTTATATTCAATGGCAGGAAATACGCCAGCAATTGCTGATGTTGGATCAAGATGTATTTGCTAAAAATATGAATGATATTGAAGATCAACTGGATTTAATGAACTTATCCAATTTTGTTTATTCAAAATCTTCCGATATTTGGCAGGAATATCCACGTTATTTAAAAGCATTGTTATTGCGTTTAGATCGATTGCCGAATAATCTAAATCGTGATGATGCTGCAATTAAAGAAGTCGATCCTTGGATGGATAAACTGTTTAAGTTTAAGTCGGATGTTCGTGTTAAAGAAGTCTACTTCATGGTTGAAGAACTACGTATTTCATTATTTTCTCAACCAATGAAAACCAAGATGCCGATTTCGTCAACCAGAATACAAAAAGTATGGGAAAAGCTTGGAATCGGTTAGAATAGAAATAATTTGAAATATTTGTGAGTTTAAAAAAGGAGTTTTACATGGGCATCCGTATTACAGGTACAGGTTTGTACCATCCTGAAGAAGTGATTACCAATGAAGAATTGGTGGATTGTTTAAATGCTTATGTGGAACAATTTAACAGTGAAAATGCTGAAAAAATTGAAGCGGGTGAAGTTGTTGCCCGTCGTGGTTCTAGTGCAGAATTTATTGAAAAAGCCTCAGGCGTAAAGCGTCGTTATGTCATTGAAAAATCAGGTGTCCTAGACATTAATCGCTTGCGTCCACGTTTAGAAGAACGTTCAGATGAAGAGCTTTCAATCCAAGCAGAGTGGGGCGTAATTGCAGCAAAACAAGCGATGGAAAATGCAGGCGTAACTGCGGAAGATATCGATGTGGTGATTTTGGCTTGTTCAAATTTACAACGTGCTTATCCTGCTGTTGCAATTGAAATTCAAACTGCATTGGGTATTCAGGGCTATGCCTATGACATGAATGTGGCGTGTTCAGCTGCTACATTTGGTTTAAAACAAGCCTATGATGCTGTAAAAACGGGTGCACGTCGTGTGTTATTGGTTAATGTGGAAATTACCTCAGGCCATACTGACTATCGTTCACGTGACTGTCACTTTATTTTTGGTGATGTTGCAACAGCTTCAATTATTGAAGAAACGGACAGCAAAACAGGGTTTGAAATCGTAGATACGCATTTGTTTACCCAATTCTCCAATAACATCCGAAATAATTTTGGTTTCTTAAATGGTTCAGAATTAACTTCTCGTGATGATAAGCAATTCCGTCAAGATGGCCGCAAAGTATTTAAAGAAGTGTGTCCATTGGTTGCGAAAATTATTTCTACACAATTGGGAAAGAACAGTATTCAACCTGAAAACGTAAAACGTTTTTGGTTGCATCAAGCCAATGCCAATATGAATGAATTAATTTTAAAACTCATTGTCGGCAAAGAAGTTGCAGAAGCGGATCCTGATTTGGTACCAATCATTTTAGATGAGTTTGCCAATACGTCTTCAGCAGGTGTGATCATTGCATTACATCGTAGTGCGGATCAGGTGAATGATGGTGAATATGGTGTGCTGTGTTCATTTGGTGCAGGCTATTCTGTGGGTTCAATCCTTGTGCAAAAGCATGTTGCTTAAATCATAATTTTATAAAATCTCCCTCCTTGCGCCGCGAAATGCGCAGTTCAGCTACTTTGAACAAGAGGGGGGAGATTGTCCAGAGTTTAAGTTATTTTATTTGTGTAAAGCTCTTCCCTGAAAATGGAGGAGTCATATGCTTAAGGCTAAGATCAAATAATGTTGAAAAGTATTTTGTAGAGATACAGCATGACTGAAAAAACCTTGAAAATACGACACAACGCTAAACTGATTCGATTAATAAGTAGCTTACAGCGCTTTTACTTTCGTCCAACATTTTTAGGTACTGAAAATTTAGTACCGAATAAACCAGCCATGTATGTCGGTAATCACACCATCTATGGTGTTTTAGATTCTCCGATTCTGATTGATTATTTATTTACAGAACATAAAATCGCAGTGGTCAGTTTAGCTGATCATATGCATTTTCATATTCCGATTTGGAAAGAAGTGGTTAAACGTGTTGGTGGGGTTGATGGTGTACAAGAATATGCCAAAGAAGCGATGCGACAAGGTTATTCGATTCTGGTTTTTCCAGGCGGCGGTCGAGAAGTCATTAAACGTAAAGGTGAAGCCTATCAACTGATCTGGAAGCAACGCTTTGGTTTCTTAAAGTTGGCTCAGGAATTTGGTTATGACATTGCTCCTTTTGTGGCTTTAGGTGGTGATGAAGTTTTTGATTTAGCTTTTGACGTAAACGTACTGCTTAAACAAAAGTGGTTTAATAAAATATTATCAAATCCCAAAATAGGTTCATTGCTTAGACAAGGTGAAGTTATTCCTTCGATTCCGAAGCATATTATTCCAAAGCGAATCCCTTTTTATTTTAAATTTATGCCACGGTTATCTATTGACCAGATAGAAAACATCGATGATATGATTGTATTTCGTGATCAATTGCAAGCGAGCATTTATACTGAAATTGAGGCGTTAAAGTCCTATCGAGCACATGACTTAGAACAAAAAACCTAGAACAAAAAGCTTAGAACAAAAACCTTAGAACAAAAAAACAACCTTTGAGATCGTATAATGTTTGAACTGCATACCAATTTTAAACAGATACTTAATCTATTCAATCTGCGAACTCAGCCCATTCAAAGTATTGTGCCTTTTCTTCAAGTTCCTTATTATCTCGAATTTTTAGGACAGTGTAGCGATACTGAAATTACCCCTGATATTGATTTATTTGGCTATGAAACTACGATAAAGGAAAACCAGTATTTCGCAGAGCATGTGGAAAATTTATCCCAACAACTATGGAAAATTGGTCGTACAGGTCAAGGTGATGAATGGTTTTTAGATCGGAATAGTTTTGATATTTTATTCTATGATCATGATTTAGGTATGGACTTAGATGAGAATTTAAAACGCGATCAGTTTCAGTCGATGCAAATCAACTTTTTTCAATTTTTACAATTTGCTTTACTTCTGCAAGCGCTGGAACAACACTTGGATAAAAATCCATTGTCTACGATTGAGTTGGAGCAATTTCAAGATACCGTGAATCGCATCCATCCTGAACTTTTTTCACGTTATCCATTTGATTATTTATAAGTTATAAGCGTTACAATTGATCGATAAAATGAGTTTACTCACAATATAGAGGAATAAAAAATGTATACAGCTTCATGCCTTTGTGGTGGTATTCAACTGAGAATTCATAGTGAAATCCCTCAAATATTTGTCTGTCATTGTCAGCAATGTCAAAAAGCCCAAGGTTCAGCATTTGTGGCGATTGCTCCTATTCAGACTAAAGATTTAGAGATTGTTCAAGGACAGCCATTATTTCAAGAATATTATGCCACTGAAAATAAAAAACGAACGTTCTGTAAAAGATGTGCCTCCCCATTATTTAGTGCGCGTTTAGACCTACCTGATGTAGTGAGATTACGTGTAGGCATTGTAAATGAAGCTGTTCAAGGCAAGATTGTTTCACATGCATTTACTGACAACAAAGCTGCTTGGTTTGAAATTTTGGATGATGTCCCACAATTTGCTCAAGCGCTTTGCTAAAGAGTGAAGTTGTATTTGAACAATAAGAATGCTGGATATTTATTGTTTAAATAAGATTTTGTGCGCTATCTTACTTATTTTTAAGTATCTGAATTTTATATTTTTATAAATAATTCAGAAATCAGTTTAAGTCGTTTGTATATATAAATACCTTCTGTATAATTTTCAAAAAATACACTTTAAATCAATAGAAGGTATAAATGACAAGAATAGTCGTCGCTGCAAAACAAGACAAAATATTACTACAGGATTCTCAAGCAAAAACGGTCAGTTTAGATCAACCCGCTATTATTCAAATTGGTGTCACACAACAAGATGTGAAAACACTAGAGCGATTAGGCGATAAGCTGATTATTAGTTTAAATAATGGTGAGCAAATTGTTTTAGAAGGTTTTTTTCAAGCCAATTCAACCACAATGCATTCTTTAACTTTCCCCAAAGCGGATGGAAGTTTCTCGCTTGCTCACTTTGATGCCAATGGAAAATTTACAGACTATAGCGGTTTGCAAAAACTTGACACTTTACTCTATGAGGGCGCCAATACTACGGCTGTTCAACAAGTCTCTGCTTATGAAGATTCAACACCTGAGTTTTCATTTTCAAATCTATTTTCTTCAAGTGCAGTGAAAGCAGGCGTTGGTCTTGTTTCTGCAATTGGTTTAGGTTTGGCATTGATTGATGATGGGGGCAGTAATCAATCAAAGGGTATTACCGACATTATTGCACCGAAAACGCCGACGGCAACTTTGAATGCAGAGGGGACTGAAATTAAGGGTACCGCTGAAGCGGGTGCGACTATTTATGTGATTGATAAAAACCAGAAAGTGATTGCCACAGCAGTGGTCGATAAAGATGGCAATTATTCTTTGACATTGCCAGAGGCTTTGCTAAACAACAATACTTATTATATCAATGCAAAAGACAAAGCTGGAAATGCCTCAACCTATACCTCGGTTGTTGGCACGAAAGATACCATTGCACCCAATGAGCCTCAAGGGCAGTTAAATGAGCAAGGAAATATTGTTACTGGTAAAGCAGAGGCGAATGCCACAATTAATGTATATGACCCAGCAGGTCACCTGATTGGTACTGCTAAAGCCAATGCGCAGGGACAATTTTCTGTTGCCATTTCTCCTGCTTTAACCACAGGCCAGATTGGTACAGTCGAAGCGATTGATGCATCTGGAAATAAATCAGAAAAACATAATATTGAAGTGGGTAAAGATACTATCGCACCTGATCAACCCAAGTTTGAGGTATCTAAAGAAGGGACTTCAATACACGGAACCGCAGAAGCAAATGCTAAAGTGATTATTCAAGATTCAACAGGTGTGGTGATTGCAACGGGTACGGTAGACGCCAATGGTAAATTCAATATCACCATTTCTCCTGCTTTAGATGCAAGCAAGACTGGCAAAATTATTATTGAAGATGCTGCTGGAAATAAGTCGAGTGCTGTAGAAATTAAAGCTGGACAAGATGTTTTAGCGCCAGATAAACCCGTGGCCAATTTAAATGCTGAAGGCACTGTGATCACGGGTACCGCTGAAGCAAACTCCAAAATTTCAGTCTATGACAGTGCCAATAAATTATTAGGCACAGCAACAACGGATGCAAATGGAAATTATTCTGTCACACTTTCAACAGCTTTGACCGAAGCAAAAGTTGGCAGTGTATATGCAACAGATGCAGCTGGAAATCAGTCAGTGCTTAGCTCTGTAACAGGTACCAAAGATGTAACCGCGCCTGCTAGTCCGAAAATCACAGATGTGGTTGATGATGTGGGGGCAACTGTAGGCTCTGTTGCTGCAAATGGGACGACAGATGACAAGCGCCCTGTGATTTCGGGAACCGGAGAAGCTGGGGCAACTTTGATTATTTATGACAATAATCAGGCGATTGGAACGGTCACAGTCGGTGCAGATAGTAAATGGTCATATAGTTTTGCTTATGATTTAACTCTGGGGAGTCACAGTATTACCACTGTACAAACGGATAAAGCAGGGAATACCAGTTTAGTGAGTGATGCGCGAACATTTACTGTAGTCGAAATCGCCGCAAAAATGGCAGTTTTTGATGAAGCGTCAGCTTTTCATGCTGATTTAGCTGATTCAAATATTAACTCAGCTAAAAGTGCTGATGCGATTGGATCAGGTGTTTTACATTCTGAGCCAGAAAGTAGCGCTCAAGTATTCGATCAATCGACACCAATAGAAAATCAATTCTCGCAGCTCAATTCAAATGTTTCAGATTTAGATCATACCGCTATAGCTGGCAGTTCAGCTATTCTCAGTACAAGCATAGCGACTGTACTGCAAGATGCGCTTGAGAATACCAAAGTTGACGATATCAAGGTTGACAATATCAAGCTAGCCAATACCAATTCTTATGACAGCACGGCCATTTCAGTCGATGAATTATTGGCAAAGACTTCAGTCAATGATTTAACTACAAATCAGATTGATGGTGTGCTTGCTCAAACAATTGATCAAAGTGCTACAACCGTTGTCGATGATGCTAAAAATACTGAATTGGTCGCTTTCAATCAAGCCGAAAATCTATCAGCGCAAGATATACCTGTATTGCAATTTGATCTGATCAAAGATTTGTTTGATCCACAATTACTCACCTTTTGATTGAAAATAAGCAGATAAGCACCTACGGGTGCTTTTTTATTGAAACATGGTTTTTTACAGTGCTTGTTTAGCTTAAAACTGATGCATAGGGCTTTCTTTCCAATAAACGCTGAATAATTTCATTCAGTGTTTATTGGGTTATCTATAAAGTGAATTAATACGTGCAAAATACCCAATTTCAGGTATATCTCTCTATTCCCCCATTTGATCTAATGATTGATATTTGATTAAAAAGTAGATTTGGGGATTATCATGAACAAAATTTATAAAGTTATTTGGAATTCACAACTTAGGTGTTGGCAAGCCGTTTCAGAATTGGCGAAAAATCATGGCACTTCACAAAGTACTGTAGACCATAAAAACGCACTGAAGGGCGGTGTTCACAAAGCATCAGGGATAAATTTAATCCGATTGGCTTTTTTGGGGCTGGCTTTATTGCCGTTATCGATTTATGCCGCAATTTCTAATACTGAACTGCCTACAGGCGCCAATATCACTCAAGGTTCAGCCAACATTTCCCAAAATGGCAACGTTTTAAATATTCATCAAAATAGTCAAAACCTTTCGACCAACTGGAATACTTTTAATATTGGTAAAGATGCAACGGTTAATTTTAATCAGCAAAACCAGTCATCTATAGCCATTAATCGGGTTTTGGATAGCAATGCATCGCAGATTATGGGGCGTTTAAATGCCAATGGGCAGGTGTTTTTACTCAATCCAAATGGTGTGGTTTTTTCTAAGACAGCTCAAGTGAATGTTGGCGGTTTGGTTGCTTCAACTTTAAGTTTGAATGATGCGGATATTCAAAATGGAAAATATACTTTAAAAGCCAATGCCAATAGCACAGCAACGATAGAGAATAACGGTACTATTCAAACTTTATCAGGTGGAACTGTTGCGCTGATTGCGCCCAATGTTAAAAATACCGGCTCTATTGTGACACCGAATGGCGTTACTCATCTCACCGCTGCTAGTCAAGTCACTCTTGCTTTACAGGATGGTTCACTCACTCAGTACCAAGTTGATCAAGGGGTATTCAAAGGTTTAGTAGACAATGGCGGTGCAATCCTTGCCGATAATGGGGCTGTATATTTAACTGCAAAAGCCAAAGACAGTTTAAGTAAAGCCGTGGTCAATCATAGCGGGATTATTGAAGCCAATCGCTTAAGCCAAAATGCCAAAGGTGAAATCATTTTGTTAGGTGATATGCAAAATGGTGAAACAAATGTCAGTGGCCTGCTTAAAGCTGAAGGGAAAAATGGTCAAGATGGTGGGTTTATTGAAACCTCCGCAGCTCAAGTAAAGATTGAGAATAGTACGGTGGTGTCCTCTCATTCTGAGGGCGGGAAAATCGGAAACTGGTTGATCGACCCTACCGATTTCAGTATTAATTCGGGTAATGCATCAGCAAGCAGTAGCGGCATAGGCGCAACCACTTTAGCAAGCAGTCTTGCAACCAGTAATGTCATATTGCTAACTAGCTCTACAGGTAACCAAAAGGGTGATATCAATGTTAATGCTGATGTAACTTGGGGGAGTGCGACCAGTCTGACTTTAAATGCACAAAATGACATCAACATTAATGCCAACATTACAGCGACCAATAACAGTGGCAAACTTAATTTGATATATGGACAAAACACGGCCAATACCAGCGCAAATTATTATATTAACAATGGCGCAAAAATAAACTTAAAGGTTGGACAGAATTTTAGTACCCAAAAAGGCACGGCTGCTACCATTAACTATCAAGTCATTACGGCTTTGGGTGCACAGGGTTCGACAACAAGTCAAGATTTACAAGGGATCAACGGGAACCTGAGTGGTAATTATGTGTTGGGTGCAGACATAGATGCCAGTAGTACGGGGCTGTGGAATGGTTATACCGGATTCGACCCAATTGGCTTTTATAATGCAAATTTGAGTCCAACGGATCTCTCACAACAGGCTTTTCGTGGACGGTTTGATGGATTAGGTCATGCGATTAGTGGATTAAGTATTGACTCTATGTATCAGGGCATTGGACTGTTTGCGATTACGCATCAGGATGCACTTATACAAAATGTTGGACTGAATAATATAAGTTATTCAGGTTATGGAAAAACAGGCGGTATTGTGGGGATTAATCTAGGCACGATTAATAATGTTTATGTCAATGCAGGCTTAGTCACAGGTAATACCGAGCACTATGGCGGATTGGTGGGTTGGAACTATAATTCAGGAAATATCTTAAATTCTTATGCCAATGTAACTGTAAAAGGAAAATATTCGAATAATAATTATATTGGCGGTCTGGTTGGTTATAGTGATGGTGTTGTAAGTTCTTCTTTTGCAACAGGCGCGGTGACAGGAAATAATTATGTTGGCGGTTTAATTGGTGGTATATCAGGACAAATTAACAATTCTTATGCAACAGGTACTGTTATTGGAAGTCAGTATGTTGGAGGATTGGTGGGTTTCAATGGTGGCAGTGTTGACAAAAATTATTCTTCAGGAAGTGTAACTGGGGGGCAGTATGTTGGTGGTCTTGTTGGTGGTGGTAATGGTATAGCCACAAATAGTTTCTGGAACACCAGTACTTCTGGGAGAACAAGCAGTGCGGGTGGTGTAGGAAAAACCACAACAGAACTTCAGCAAATTTCAACTTTTGCAGGTTGGGATATTGATGATGCAGGTGGTACAGGAAAAGTTTGGCGTATTTATGAAGGACGATCTGCGCCGTTACTACGTCATTTCCTAAAGCCCTTGGTCACAGAAATTGTCGCTAATTTTTCTGACAAAATTTATGATGGATCGATAGCTTCTGGAACGCTGGCTTCAGGGCTGAATTATAAAACAACCAGTAAAAATGCAGGGATTTATAGTTTAAATGATGGCTCAATTCTGATTAGTGGTGTTCCAATCGCGGCAAATACAACACAGTTTGGCGATGATGTAATTTATAAAGAAAATGGTGGTTCAGGTTCATTAACAATCGCGAAAAGAGATTTAAATATTAATGGCTTGAGCGCTGCTGACAAGGTCTATGATACATCAAAAGTAGCAACCTTATCGGGTACTGCGGGAGTGACAGTGCTGTCAGGTGATTCAGTGACACTTTCGGGTATTGGATTTGGATCATTTACTGATAAAAATGTGGGCAATAATAAAAATGTGATTGTGTCGGGTTATACGCTGACTGGAACAGATGCTTTAAATTACACCTTGCTACAGCCGACAAATCTTAAAGCCAATATAACGCCTGCAGTTTTAACCATTAATGGAATAAGTGTTGCAGATAAAACGTATGATGGTTTGGCTATTGCGACCTTAAATGGCACTGCTTCAATCAATCCGTTTGCTGGAGACTTTGTTGGATTGACTGGTAGTGGTATAGGCACATTTACAGATAAGAATGCAGGAATCCGGTCTGTGATCGTAACAGGCTATAACTTAACAGGTGCGGATGCTGGAAATTATATTTTTAGTCAGCCTATAGGTTTAAGTGCCACAATTCACAAAGCGCAAGCCATTGTAAAGGCCAATAGTTTAAATACCGTCTATAACGGTAAAGATCAAACGGCTGCTGGCTTTAGTGCTATAGGTTTAGTCAATGGTGAAACTGAATCTGTATTGTCAGGTGTTTCTGCAACTGTCACAGGCAAAGATGCAGGCAAATACAACAATACAGTAACAGGTGTAGACAAGAACTATGATCTGACGCTTATTGATGGCTCATTAGATATTTCTAAAGCTAAAGCGACAGTAACCGCCAATAGCGTATCAACCACCTATAACGGTAAAGATCAAACAGCTGCTGGCTTTAGTGCAACAGGCTTGGTCAATGGTGAAACTACAACTGTATTGTCAGGTGTTTCGGCAACTGTCACAGGCAAAGATGCAGGCAAATACACCAACACAGTAACAGGTGTAGATAAGAACTATGATCTGACGCTTATTGATGGCTCTTTGGATATTGCGAAAGCGAAAGCCACCGTCACCGCCAATAGCGTATCAACCACCTATAACGGTAAAGATCAAACAGCTGCTGGCTTTAGTGCAATAGGCTTAGTCAATGGTGAAACTACAACTGTATTGTCAGGTGTTTCGGCAACTGTCACAGGTAAAGATGCAGGCAAATACACCAACACAGTAACAGGTGTAGACAAGAACTATGATCTGACGCTTATTGATGGCTCATTAGATATTGCGAAAGCTAAAGCGACAGTAACTGCCAATAGCGTATCAACCACCTATAACGGTAAAGATCAAACGGCTGCTGGCTTTAGTGCGACAGGTTTGGTCAATGGTGAAACTGAATCTGTACTCTCAGGTGTAACTGCAACGGTGACTGCTAAAGATGCAGGCAAATACAACAACACTGTAACAGGTGTAGACAAGAACTATGATCTGACGCTTATTGATGGCTCTTTGGATATTGCTAAGGCCAAAGCCACCGTCACCGCCAATAGCATATCAACTACCTATAACGGTAAAGATCAAACAGCTGCTGGCTTTAGTGCAACAGGCTTGGTCAATGGTGAAACTACAACTGTATTGTCAGGTGTTTCGGCAACTGTCACAGGCAAAGATGCAGGCAAATACACCAACACAGTAACAGGTGTAGATAAGAACTATGATCTGACGCTTATTGATGGCTCATTAGATATTGCTAAAGCTAAAGCGACAGTAACAGCCAATAGTGTATCAACCACCTATAATGGTAAAGATCAAACGGCTACTGGTTTTAGTGCAACAGGTTTGGTGAATGGTGAAGATACATCGGTACTCTCAGGTGTAAGCGCATCGGTGACTGCTAAAGATGCAGGCAAATACAACAACACAGTAACAGGTGTAGACAAGAACTATGATCTGACGCTTATTGATGGCTCTTTGGATATTGCGAAAGCTAAAGCCACCGTCACCGCCAATAGCGTATCGACCACCTATAATGGTAAAGATCAAACAGCTGCTGGCTTTAGTGCAACAGGTTTGGTCAATGGTGAAACTGAATCGGTATTGTCAGGTGTAAGTGCAACGGTGACTGCTAAAGATGCAGGTCAGTACACCAATACCGCCACAGGTATAGACAAGAACTATGATCTAAGTTTTGTTAATGGCTCTTTGGATATCGCCAAAGCTAAAGCCACCGTAACCGCCAATAGCGTATCGACCACCTATAACGGTAAAGATCAAACAGCAGCTGGCTTTAGTGCAACAGGTTTGGTCAATGGTGAATCAGAATCTGTACTCTCAGGTGTAAGCGCATCGGTGACTGCTAAAGATGCAGGTCAATATACCAATACCGCAACAGGTATAGATAAAAACTATGAGCTAAGTTTTGTTGATGGTTCCTTAGATATTGCCAAAGCCAAAGCCATTGTAACCGCCAATAGTGTATCAACCACCTATAACGGTAAAGATCAAACAGCTGCTGGCTTTACTGCAACAGGTTTGGTCAATGGTGAAACCGAATCCGTATTGTCAGGTGTAAGTGCAACGGTGACTGCTAAAGATGCAGGTCATTACACCAATACCGCCACAGGTATAGACAAGAACTATGATCTAAGTTTTGTTAATGGCTCTTTGGATATCGCCAAAGCTAAAGCCACCGTAACCGCCAATAGCGTATCGACCACCTATAACGGTAAAGATCAAACAGCAGCTGGCTTTAGTGCAACAGGTTTGGTCAATGGTGAATCAGAATCTGTACTCTCAGGTGTAAGCGCATCGGTGACTGCTAAAGATGCAGGTCAATATACCAATACCGCAACAGGTATAGATAAAAACTATGAGCTAAGTTTTGTTGATGGTTCCTTAGATATCGCGAAAGCTAAAGCCACTGTCACCGCCAATAGTGTATCAACTACTTATAACGGTAAAGACCAAACGGCTGCTGGCTTTAGTGCAACAGGTTTGGTCAATGGTGAAACTGAATCGGTATTGTCAGGTGTTTCAGCAACGGTGACTGCTAAAGATGCAGGTCAATACACCAATACTGCAACGGGTCTAGACAAGAACTATGAGTTAAGTTTTGTTGATGGCTCTTTAGATATCGCGAAAGCTAAAGCCACTGTGACCGCCAATAGCGTATCAACTACTTATAACGGTAAAGATCAAACGGCTGCTGGCTTTAGTGCAACAGGTTTGGTCAATGGTGAAACTGAATCGGTATTGTCAGGTGTTTCAGCAACGGTGACTGCTAAAGATGCAGGTCAATACACCAATACCGCAACGGGTCTAGACAAAAATTACGATTTAAGCTTTGTTGATGGTTCATTAGACATTGCTAAAGCTAAAGCCACCGTAACCGCCAATAGCGTATCAACCACCTATAACGGTAAAGATCAAACTGCTGCTGGTTTTAGTGCAACAGGTTTGGTCAATGGTGAAACTGAATCAGTACTCTTAGGTGTCAGTGCAACGGTTACCGCTAAAGATGCTGGCAAGTACACCAATACCGCAACAGGTATAGATAAAAACTATGAGCTAAGTTTTGTTGATGGTTCCTTAGATATCGCGAAAGCTAAAGCCACTGTCACCGCCAATAGTTTAAATACAGTCTATAACGGTAAAGATCAAACAGCTGCTGGCTTTAGTGCGACAGGTTTGGTCAATGGTGAAACCGAATCAGTACTCTCAGGTGTAACTGCAACGGTTACCGCTAAAGATGCAGGTCAATACACCAACACTGCAACGGGTCTAGATAAGAACTATGATCTTAGTTTTATTGATGGCTCATTAGATATTGCTAAGGCTAAAGCCACTGTGACCGCCAATAGTGTATCAACTACTTATAATGGTAAAGATCAAACAGCTACTGGCTTTACTGCAACAGGCTTGGTCAATGGTGAAACCGAATCCGTATTGTCAGGTGTAAGTGCAACGGTGACTGCTAAAGATGCAGGTCAATATACCAATAGTGCAACGGGTCTAGACAAAAACTATGAGCTAAGCTTTGTTGATGGCTCTTTGGATATTGCTAAAGCTAAAGCCACGGTGACCGCCAATAGTTTAAATACAGTCTATAACGGTAAAGATCAAACAGCTGCTGGCTTTAGTGCGACAGGTTTGGTCAATGGTGAAACCGAATCAGTACTCTCAGGTGTAACTGCAACGGTTACCGCTAAAGATGCAGGTCAATACACCAACACTGCAACGGGTCTAGATAAGAACTATGATCTTAGTTTTATTGATGGCTCATTAGATATTGCTAAGGCTAAAGCCACTGTGACCGCCAATAGTGTATCAACTACTTATAATGGTAAAGATCAAACAGCTACTGGCTTTACTGCAACAGGCTTGGTCAATGGTGAAACTGAATCAGTCTTATCCGGTGTTTCGGCAACTGTGACTGCTAAAGATGCAGGCCAATACACCAATACTGCAACAGGCATAGATAAAAACTACGAGTTAAGTTTTGTCGATGGCTCATTAGATATTGCTAAAGCGAAAGCCACCGTAACAGCCAATAGCATATCAACTACTTATAACGGCAAAGACCAAAACGCATCTGGTTTTAGTGCGACAGGTTTGGTCAATGGTGAAACTGAATCAGTACTCTCAGGTGTCAGTGCAACGGTGACTGCTCAAGATGCAGGTCAATACACCAACACTGCAACGGGTATAGATAAAAACTATGAGCTAAGTTTTGTTGATGGTGCATTGGATATTGCTAAAGCCAAAGCCACCGTAACCGCCAATAGCGTATCAACCACCTATAATGGTAAAAATCAAACTGCTGCTGGCTTTAGTGCGACAGGTTTGGTCAATGGTGAAACCGAATCGGTATTGTCAGGTGTAAGTGCAACGGTTACCGCTAAAGATGCTGGCAAATACACCAATACTGCAACGGGTCTAGATAAAAACTATGAGTTAAGTTTTGTTGATGGCTCTTTAGATATCGCTAAAGCCAAAGCCACTGTGACCGCCAATAGTTTAAATACAGTCTATAACGGTAAAGATCAAACTGCTGCTGGTTTTAGTGCTTCTGGTTTAGTCAATGGTGAAACCGAATCGGTATTGTCAGGTGTAACTGCAACGGTTACCGCTAAAGATGCTGGCAAATACACCAATACTGCAACGGGTCTAGATAAGAACTACGAGTTAAGTTTTGTTGATGGCTCATTGGATATTGCTAAAGCCAAAGCCTCCGTAACAGCCAATAGTGTATCAACCACCTATAACGGTAAAAACCAAACGGCTGCTGGCTTTACTGCTTCTGGTTTAGTCAATGGAGAGACAGAATCTGTATTATCTGGTGTAAGCGCAACGGTTACCGGCAAAGATGCTGGCAAATACACCAATAGCGCAACGGGTGTAGACAAAAATTATGAGCTAACTTTTGTTGATGGTGCATTGGATATTGCGAAAGCTAAAATTAACCAAGTGACAGGCATTAGCGCCAATAATCGTATTTATGATGCAACCACCAACGCAACATTAAATACTGGATCAGCACAATTCACTGGTATGGTTGCAGGCGATGAATTGAAAGTTGCTTCAGCAACTGGACAATTCAGTGATAAAAATGTGGGTATAGCAAAACAAGTCTCGATTCAGGGTGTCAGTTTAAGTGGTGCAGATGCACACAACTACGAGTTGGTGAATAACACTGCACAAACTACGGCAGATATTCGCCAAGCCAATATTCAAAACATCGCTGGAATTACGGCCAACAATCGTACTTATAATGGATTAACTGCCGCTGAGCTTAATCTCAGCAACGCACAATTCAACGGCATCTACGCTGGGGATAATTTAAACGTTGCAACAGCAACAGGACAATTTGACAGTGCGACCACAGGGCAAGCAAAAAATGTATCGATTACAGGTTTAAGTCTAGGTGGCTTAGATGCTCAAAACTACAAACTTGTGGATACCACCGCTGTGACCACAGCTGATATTTATCTGTTAACCCCTGCAGCGTATTTACAAGCCATACAATTCAAACGACCTCGTTATTTGCCTGAAACCAATAACGTCTTAAATACAGTTGATTTAGATGTACGCCAAGGTGGAGTTAACACTACAGGTATTCAAATTTTGGCAGGGGAGCACTAATTGATGAAACAACAACATAATATATTGGCAATATCTGTAGCTGCTTGTCTGATGCTTTTGACCAGCAGTAACTATGCAGCGCCAGCACCTAATGCGGGTCAACTGTTACAACAACAGCAACAAGGACAACGTATTGAACCACAGGCTGCTGTTCAGGTAGAAAGTTCAGCAAGTAATAACGTACCTAATTCACCTGATATACAAATTCCTGTACGCAAAATTGAAATCACTGGAAATAGTCGTTTTAGCACAGCGCAATTGCATCACTTAGTGGCGGATGCCGAAGGTAAACAACTGAGTCTTCAGCAACTCTGGCAAGTTGCCCAAAAGATTACCACTTACTACCAACAACA
This sequence comes from Acinetobacter sp. NyZ410, assembly GCF_022828975.1. Lineage (NCBI taxonomy): Bacteria > Pseudomonadati > Pseudomonadota > Gammaproteobacteria > Moraxellales > Moraxellaceae > Acinetobacter > Acinetobacter sp. NyZ410. The sequence continues at coordinate 1,654,572 of NZ_CP094620.1, forward strand.
GGGCTATGCATATAGCCGAGCTTATCTGCCTCAGCAGAATCTAAGTCAGGGCGTAGTACGTATCAATGTACTCGAAGCGTATTATGATCAAACTCAGATTGATAATCAAAGTCGAACGCAAAACTGGCTGATTGAACAAACCGTTGCGCCACTTAAACAAGGTGAGCGCATCAACAGTGACCAGATGCAACAACAACTCAAACTGCTCAATCGTTTAAATGGGGTCAATACCCGAAATGTTTTGACCCCTGGTGCAACAGTCGGAAGTAGCCAACTCAATGTTGAAGTACAAAATGCAGCCATGTTGAATGGTTATATTGGCGCAGATAACTTTGGTAATCGTTATACCAGTCAAGTGCGTGGAACCGCTGGAATTTCTGCCAACAACCTTGCCGGCTTAGGTGATGAACTAAGCTTAGATGTGATGACTGCAGGCAAACGCATGAACTACGGGCGCGTGGGTTATGCCTTTACCTTTACAGGAATGGGTACTCGGGCAGGCGCAAGTTATTCTTATCTAGATTATGAACTTGGAAAAGAGCTAAAAAACATTGGCGCAGAAGGGAGTGCTGCACAAAGTAGTGTATTCATTAGCCAACCTGCCTTACTGACCAACAATGCAGAAGTCCTTCTCAGCTTACAATACGATCATAAACAACTGAAAGATGATATTCAGCTCAATCAATATTACAAACATCGAAATATTGATGTGGTGACTGCCCGACTGGATGGCTCGCAGTTTGATCAATTCTTGGGTGGAGGTTTAACCCAATATGGTGCTTCAACCAGTTATGGTCGTGTGAAATTTAAAAATGATGATGCCGCTGCTTTAGATGCGCAAACAGCGAAGACAGCTGGAGACTACTATAGTGCTACATTGAATCTGTCACGCTTACAAAATCTGAGCAATAAGGGCACGCAAGGATATTTGGGAATTTATGGACAATACAGTCCTTATAATCTAGACAGTGCAGAGCAATATCTAGGTGGTGGTCCATTTAATGTTCGTGGTTATGAATCGAGTCAATTTGCAGGCTCTACAGGTTATTTGGCCACAGCAGAACTTAGACAAAGTTTATTTGCCGATGCAAAACATCAGCTAACAGCGAAAGTATTTATCGATACAGCAGAAGTCACATTGAATGCCAAGCGTTGGGCAGGTGTGACAGGCGACAATCAAGTTCAAATCAGTAGTGCAGGTTTAGGTTTGAACTGGACGAGTGCGTGGAATATTCAAGCCAATGCAGAAGTTGCCTTTCCAATTGGAAATACCCCAGAGCAGTTGCAAGATCGCGATAATCACCAGTATTGGTTGAGTTTAAGAAAGACTTTCTAATTTGATTGAATAAATAAGGAGGCTTTTGCCTCCTTATTTATGTCGCCACGCAATAACAACAACATGTACAAAAACATGTAAAAAGCAAAATCTTCACTTCGTAATGGTATTGTTATCACCATGCTGTAAACAGACTTGGTATGATTAAATTGATATAAGTTGGAATGCCATTGATGAGTAATGGATATTTTTATCATGATTATTTGTATAGGCTTGTATATACAAATAACATCGACTCAAGATACAATGATTTAGAATATTTTGTATGAGTTTTAGCCAATGTCAAGAGCGTCAAAGCACAATGATCTAGACTTATCTCTAGAAGAAGATAGTCCTGTTCCTTTGTATTTGCGCGTGAAGCAAATGATTTCACAAAAAATTTATGAAGGAACATGGACTGTAAATAAAAAAATTCCTTCAGAAAGTGAGTTGGTGAATTTACTAGGCTGTAGTCGTATGACAGTCAATCGGGCATTGCGCGAACTGACCAGTGAAGGCTTATTAGTCCGTATACAAGGTGTAGGGTCTTTTGTCGCTGAAGGACAAGGTCGTACAGCATTATTTCATGTGAACAATATTGCAGAAGAAATTATTGCGAGAAATCATAAACATCATGCTGAAGTATTGGTACTTGAACAAATTCAAGCCAATGAAGAACAAAGTCGATTAATGCAAATTCGAGAAGGACAACGCTTATTTCACTCGATCATTGTGCATTATGAAAATGATGTGCCTGTGCAGATCGAAGATCGTTTAGTTGATCCCGTACTGATTCCAGATTATTTGGCACAAGATTTTAAAACTATCACGCCTAATGCTTATTTAATGTCAAAAGCACCTGTTACTGAAGGTGAGCATGTGGTTACTGCGATTCTTGCTTCAGCACAAGAATGTAAATGGCTAAAAATCAATAAAACAGAGCCTTGTTTATTGATCCGTCGTAGAACATGGTCCAATAAACAACTGATCTCCAGTGCAAGACTGATTTATCCTGGCAGTCGCTATTATTTGGAAGGTAAATTTACCCAATGATTGAGCTTTTAAAAGCCAGCCATTACAAAAAAATGCGATGGAAAAATGGGGAAGGCTATACGCTTGAAATCGCCCGTAGTGTCGGTGAAAGCTTAGCTGAGTTTGATTGGCGGATTTCGATGGCCGATGTGAAAACATCGGGTGATTTTTCCAAGTTTAATGGGATGAATCGCTTTTTGACGGTATTGGAAGGTCAAGGTCTTTCACTGCGTATAGATGATGATTTTAAGCATTTAAAAACATTGCAGTCCGTCGAGTTTGGTGGAGACAGTGTGGTCAGTTGTGAATTGTTGGCAGGGCACATTCGCGATTTTAATTTGATTTATAATCCAAAAAAGTTTGATGCACAGTATCAGTGGATTTTCTCTCCAGAAGCCTTAGAAATACCCATATTATCTGACGTGATGTTTATTTTTAATCAGAGTGTTGAGGTGTTAGTTATCGAAATTGGTCAACAAGTTTTTCATTTGGAACATCAGGACAGTCTTAAACTTGAAAATGAAAAATCATTGCAAGCTATCACATTAAATCAGCAATTTTTAAAGCAAACTTGTCTCATACAACTCACAAAAATCTAAATTTTATTGATTTTACTTAAACGCATACAAGCTGAAGTTGTCTGCGTTTTTTTGTTTTTATGAAAAATAAATCTATTTATTTTATATGTTTATAAATTTTTTTAAAAATAATTTAAAAAGCATCTTTTCAATATTAAAGATTTGTGTAGTATATGGATGTATATACAAGTTAGTACATTGCTATACAGTGAATGCAGTTTAATTTGCTGGTTTAAACTCAAAGGAAGGAGTCCTATTGTGACAACAACGACAACAAAATTTCGTGATGTAGAAATTCGCGCACCTCGTGGTACTAAGCTCAATGCAAAAAGTTGGTTGACTGAAGCTCCACTGCGTATGTTGATGAATAATCTTGATCCTGATGTCGCAGAGAATCCAAAAGAGCTTGTTGTTTACGGTGGTATTGGTCGTGCTGCACGTAATTGGGAATGTTATGACAAGATTGTTGAAACACTTAAAACTTTAGAAAATGACGAAACTCTATTGGTTCAATCAGGTAAACCCGTTGGTGTGTTCAAAACACATAAAGATGCACCACGTGTTCTTATTGCCAATTCAAACTTAGTTCCACATTGGGCAAATTGGCAACATTTCAACGAGCTAGATGCTAAAGGCTTGGCAATGTATGGCCAAATGACCGCAGGTTCTTGGATCTATATCGGCAGCCAAGGCATTGTACAAGGCACCTATGAAACTTTTGTTGAAGCTGGTCGCCAGCACTACAACGGTGACTTAACAGGTCGTTGGGTGTTGACTGCTGGTTTAGGTGGAATGGGAGGGGCTCAGCCTTTAGCTGCGACTTTGGCAGGCGCTTGCTCGCTCAATATCGAATGCCAGCAAGCCAGTATTGATTTCCGTTTACGTACACGTTATGTCGATGAACAAGCTACAGATTTAGATGATGCTTTGGCGCGTATTGACCGTTATACCAAAGAAGGCAAGGTGATTTCGATTGCGTTACATGGCAATGCAGCTGAGATTTTACCTGAATTGGTTCACCGTGGTGTTCATCCGGACATGGTGACGGATCAAACCAGTGCACATGATCCTCTCAATGGCTATTTACCAATTGGTTGGACATGGGAAGAATATCGCCAACGTGCCAAAACTGAACCAGAAGCAGTGGTAAAAGCTGCAAAACAATCTATGGCAAAGCATGTACAAGCAATGCTGGATTTCCAAAAAATGGGTGTTCCAACCTTTGACTATGGCAATAATATCCGTCAAATGGCGCAGGAAGAAGGCGTAGAAAACGCATTTGATTTCCCAGGTTTTGTACCAGCCTATATCCGCCCATTATTCTGTCGTGGTATTGGGCCATTCCGTTGGGTTGCACTTTCAGGTGATCCAGAAGATATCTATAAAACAGATGCAAAAGTTAAAGAATTGATTCCAGACGATGAACATTTACATCGTTGGTTAGACATGGCAAGAGAACGGATTAGCTTCCAAGGCTTACCAGCGCGTATTTGCTGGGTTGGCTTAGGACTACGTGCAAAATTAGGTCTGGCATTTAACGAAATGGTACGTAGCGGTGAGCTTTCAGCACCAATCGTCATTGGTCGTGATCATTTAGACTCAGGTTCGGTTTCCAGTCCAAACCGTGAAACTGAAGCAATGCAAGATGGTTCTGATGCTGTATCTGATTGGCCATTGCTGAATGCCTTACTTAATACAGCAGGTGGTGCGACTTGGGTTTCATTACATCATGGCGGTGGTGTAGGAATGGGCTTCTCTCAACACTCAGGTGTCGTGATTGTTTGTGATGGTACAGATGAAGCAGCAGCACGTATTGCTCGTGTGTTGACCAATGACCCAGCAACAGGCGTAATGCGTCATGCAGATGCTGGTTATGATATCGCTGTTGAATGTGCCAAAGCGCAAGGTTTGAACTTGCCAATGATTACCAAATAAAAGACAAGGACATTACGATGCTTTTTGCAATTGTGTAAACAGCATCGTAAGAGAACAATATAGCGCAAAACAGGACGTCAAAATGGAACTCTTAATTCAACCAGGCAAGCTCACACTCGCAGATCTTCGCCAAGCGTATTTAAATCCAATCAAAGTTAAACTGGATGACAGTGCTTATGCTGGCATCAATGCAAGTGTTGCATGTGTCGAAAAAATTGTGAATGAAGGACGTACAGCATACGGTATCAATACTGGCTTTGGCTTACTCGCTTCATCTAAAATTGCCCCTGAAGACTTAGAACAGTTACAACGCTCATTGGTACTTTCTCATGCCGCTGGTGTGGGCGTACCTTTAGATGATGCGATGGTTCGCTTAATTATGTTGTTAAAGGCCAATAGCTTGGCACGTGGTTTTTCTGGTATCCGTCCTAAAGTGATTGATGCAATCCTTGCTTTGATCAATGCAGAAGTTTATCCGCATATTCCATTAAAAGGTTCAGTCGGCGCTTCAGGTGACTTGGCACCCCTTGCACATATGTCTCTGGTTTTACTCGGTGAAAGTAAAGCACGTTATAAAGGGGAATGGTTACCAGCAGTTGAAGCACTTAAAATTGCAGGATTAGAACCCATTACTTTGGCGGCCAAAGAAGGTTTGGCACTTTTAAATGGTACACAGGTTTCAACAGCATACGCATTACGTGGTCTATTTGAAGCAGAAGATTTATTTGCTGCTGCGACCGTTTGTGGTGGATTAAGCGTTGAAGCTATGCTCGGTTCACGTGCACCATTTGATGCACGTGTCCATGAAGTTCGTGGTCAGCGTGGTCAAATTGATGTTGCCGCTGCATATCGTGACTTATTGACTGAATCAAGTGAAATCGCACATTCACATGAAGATTGTAGCAAGGTTCAAGACCCGTATTCACTGCGTTGCCAACCTCAAGTAATGGGGGCTTGTTTAACGCAAATTCGTCAAGCAGCAGAAGTATTAGCGATTGAGTCGAATGCAGTTTCAGATAACCCATTGGTGTTTGCAGCAGAAGGTGACGTAATCTCAGCAGGTAACTTCCATGCTGAACCCGTGGCAATGGCTGCTGATAATTTGGCCTTAGCGATTGCTGAGATTGGCTCACTGTCTGAACGTCGTGTTTCGATGATGATGGATCGCCATATGTCACAGCTTCCTCCATTTTTGGTTGCCAATGGTGGGGTGAATTCGGGCTTTATGATTGCTCAAGTAACAGCCGCTGCGTTAGCCAGTGACAATAAAGCACTTGCACATCCTGCCAGTGTTGATAGTTTACCGACCTCTGCAAATCAGGAAGACCATGTTTCCATGGCGCCTAATGCAGGAAAACGCTTGTGGTATATGGCTGATAACGTTCGCGGCATTCTCGCAGTTGAGTGGTTAGGTGCATGTCAAGGACTTGATTTCCGTGAAGGATTGAAAAGCTCTCCTAAACTTGAACGTGCCCGTAAAATTCTGCGTGATCAAGTGGCGTATTACAGTGAAGATCGTTTCTTCGCGCCAGATATCGAACAAGCAAGTGAATTGCTCGCAAGTGGTTGTCTGAACGAACTGCTGATTGCGAAGCTACTACCGAGCTTGTCTGAAGTGTGATCAATAAAACGGTCACATGGAGTGACCGAATCTAACTAAATTTCCTCAAGGATTGGAGATTATAATGTCACAACACTCCACATTACAGCGGGGGTTAAACACCCGTCATATCCGCTTTTTGGCATTGGGTTCAGCGATTGGCACGGGGCTTTTCTATGGATCAGCAACGGCAATTAAAATGGCAGGTCCGTCTGTTTTAATTGCTTATATGGTTGCAGGGATTGCAATTTATATTGTGATGCGAGCATTAGGGGAAATGGCTGTTCATAACCCCGTATCAGGTTCTTTTAGTGAATATGCCTCGAATTATCTTGGCCCTTTAGCTGGTTTTACTACAGGCTGGACCTACGTCTTTGAAATGATCATTGTCGCCTTGGCTGACGTGACTGCTTTTGGTATCTATATGGGGTTTTGGTACCCCGATGTGCCACGATGGATCTGGATTTTATCGCTGATTATGTTCTTAGGTGCAATTAACCTGATCCACGTTAAAGTCTTTGGTGAAGTCGAGTTCTGGCTATCCATCGTCAAGGTCAGCGCTATTGTTGCCATGATTTTGGGTGGTTTTGGTCTAATGATCTATGGCTTTAATGCAGATCACACAGGCTTTGTACCTGGTATTCAAAACTTATGGATTCATGAGGGTTTTATGCCCAATGGGATTATGGGTTTAGTTGCCTGTTTATCTGTTGTGGTATTTGCATTCGGTGGCATCGAAATCATTGGGATCACAGCGGGTGAGTCACAAGATCCGAAAACGTCGATTCCGCGTGCGATTAATGCGGTTCCTGTACGTATCTTACTTTTTTATATTCTGACAATTTTTGTATTGATGTCGATTTTCCCATGGAATCAAATTGGTAGCCAAGGCAGTCCATTTGTACAAATTTTTGAAAATTTAGGCATCAAATCTGCAGCAACTGTTTTAAATATTGTGGTGATTACAGCTGCAATTTCCGCGATCAATAGTGATGTATTTGGTGCAGGGCGTATGCTGTATGGTATGTCTAAGCATAAACAAGCACCTCAAGTGTTCCAGAAACTCTCACGTAATGGTGTTCCTTGGATGACTGTTGTAGTGATGGCTGGTGTGTTACTTGTCGGCGTCGTGCTTAACTATCTGATCCCTGAAAATGTATTTATTATCATCGCCTCAATTGCAACATTTGCAACAGTTTGGGTGTGGTTGATGATCTTACTTTCTCAAGTGGGTATGCGTCGTAAATTGTCTAAATCAGAAATTAAAGCATTAGATTTCCCCGTGATTGGCTGGCCTTATGCACCTGCATTTGCCATTGTATTTATGCTGTTTATTTTAGCCATGATGGGGTATTTCCCAGACTCACGACCTGCACTTTATGTCGGTATAACATGGTTAGTTCTACTTTGGATTGCTTATACGATATGGGTGAAGCCCAAGCAAAACTCAGTAAAAGATAAACCAGATCTTCAACAAAACGTCGAAATGGAAAGCTGATACTGAAGCTGCCCAAGCGTGATTAACGCATGGGCAGCAAGAGGAAATGTCAATGAAAAAACTTTGGACAAATTGTCATATTGCCACTATGCAAGATGGGCAATATTCCAGTATTGAATCTGCTGCAATCGTTACTTTAGCGCAACATATTCACTGGATTGGCGCAGAAAAAGATGTTCCTGTAGATGACTATGCTGAGATCATTGACCTCAATGGCGCATGGGTGACTCCCGGTTTAATTGATTGTCATACGCATAGTGTATTTGGTGGAAATCGTAGTGTTGAGTTTGAAAAACGTTTGCAAGGTGTCAGTTATGCGGAAATCGCAGCGAGTGGCGGTGGTATTGCAAGCACTGTACGAGCAACACGTGAAGCAAGTGAGGAACAGCTCCTTGCTTCGGCACTCAAACGTATTCGTTGTATGCTTAAAGATGGTGTAACCACCATTGAAATCAAGTCGGGATATGGTCTGGACTATAGCAATGAACGTAAAATGCTCCGTGTGATTCGTCAAGTCGCTCAAACTTTACCGATGACCGTAAAAAGTACGTGTTTGGCAGCGCATGCTTTGCCACCTGAGTATCAAGATCAAAGTGATGCTTATATTGAACATATCTGTACCGAGATGTTACCCAAACTGCATCAAGAAGGCTTAGTCGATGCTGTCGATGCTTTCTGTGAACATTTGGCATTTTCACCTGCGCAAGTTGAACGTGTTTTTAAAGCAGCTCAGGCATTAAACCTACCGGTTAAATTACATGCAGAACAACTTTCATCTCTCGGTGGTTCAACGCTTGCTGCGCGTTACCATGCTTTATCCGCAGATCATTTGGAATACATGACCGAAGCTGATGCCAAAGCCATGGCTGCTTCAGGCACAGTTGCTGTGTTATTACCGGGAGCATTCTATTTTCTAAGAGAAACCAAGTACCCACCTTTAGACAGTTTGCAGCAACATGGTGTGCGTATCGCATTATCCAGTGATTTAAATCCAGGAACATCACCAGCCTTGTCATTACGTTTAATGCTGAATATGGGCAGTACATTATTCCGTTTAACACCAGAACAAGCACTCGCAGGTGTCACAACCCATGCCGCTTATGCCCTTGGCTTACAAGACACGCATGGCACATTAGAACAGGGCAAAGTGGCGGATTTTATTGCTTGGGATATTGAGCATCCTTCTGAGATTGTGTATTGGCTTGGCGGTGATTTATCAAAACGAATCATCCAACATGGAAATGAAATCTTGATCTCAGCTTGAGATTAATTTTTATAGAGTGATATTAATAATGAATCATTCATTTAAGTGGCAAGGACGACAAGATGGGGAAGGTGATGCTCATCTTCGTCTCCATCAAGTGATCAATACCAGTCATCAGGCATCTTTTGCTTTTATTGGCTTTAGCTCAGATGAAGGTGTTAAACGCAATCATGGACGCTTAGGTGCAGCTGATGCACCAGATATGATTCGTGCGCAATTGGCAAATTTACCTGTACATCAACCTGTGACCATTATCGATTTAGGCACAGTGCTTTGTGATCATGCTGAACTTGAAATAGCACAGGCAGAATTGGCGCATCAAGTCGAACGTAGTTTAAATTCCGATATGAAGCCGATTGTGTTAGGCGGTGGGCATGAAGTTGCTTTTGGCAGTTTTTCTGGCTTATTTCAATACATTCAAAATAATCATCTGAATAAGAAAATCGGCATTATTAACTTCGATGCACACTTTGATTTGCGTGAAGCTGAACAGGTCACTTCAGGCACACCTTTTTTAAATGCAGCTAAACTATCAGAACAGTTTCATCAAGAATTTAACTACATGTGTATCGGCGTTGCCAAGCATTCAAATACTAAAATTTTGTTTGACACAGCAGAGCGTTTAAACTGTAATTATATTTACGATTATGAATTAAAACTGCAAAATGTTGAAAATTTAATCTTAAGAATAAATAATTTTATTAAAAAAGTAGACTATTTGTATATTACGGTTGACCTTGATGTATTTAACGCTAGCATTGCGCCGGGTGTCAGCGCACCTGCGGTGAAAGGAATCGACTTATCTATTTTTGACCCATTATTAGAAGCCATTAAAAAAACTGGCAAGATCAAAGTTTTTGATGTGGCTGAATGTAATCCGCGGTTTGATTTGGACAACAGAACTGCCAAATTAGCCGCTTATATCATTTTTAACTACATATTTGATTGATGATTCAAGTGACTTCATCAAAAGGATAAGCAAAGTATGTCTAATTTATCTTATATCTCTCAAAATAACGGTCCATGGTCTACCTACCTCGAACAAATCGAGCGAGTTACACCATATTTAGAACATCTGAAAGATTATGTCGACACGTTAAAGCGACCAAAACGTGCTTTGATTGTCGATGTGCCGATTGTAATGGATGATGGCACAATCCGTCATTTCGAAGGCTATCGCGTTCAACATAACTTATCGCGTGGTCCAGGTAAGGGCGGTATTCGTTACCATCCAGATGTAGATCTCAATGAAGTGATGGCACTTTCTGCATGGATGACCATTAAAACTGCGGTTTTAAATCTACCTTTTGGCGGTGCAAAAGGTGGTGTTCGTGTTGATCCTCGTCAGCTTTCTCCACGTGAGTTAGAGCGCTTAACTCGTCGTTATACCAGTGAAATTAGCCATATCATTGGCCCACAAAAAGATATTCCAGCGCCGGATGTTGGTACCAATCCCAACGTTATGGGCTGGATTATGGATACATATTCTTCGGGTCAAGGCCATACCGTAACAGGTGTTGTTACAGGTAAGCCAATTCATTTAGGTGGTTCTTTAGGACGCATTAAAGCAACGGGGCGTGGTGTATTTATTACTGGTCAACAAGTTGCTGCAAAAATTAAACTTCCTTTAGAGGGTGCACGAGTTGCTGTCCAAGGTTTTGGTAACGTTGGTAGTGAAGCTGCATATCTATTTGCCGATTCAAAATCTATTATTGTAACGATTCAAGACCATACAGGGACGATTTACAACCCTCAAGGTATTGATTTAGCTGCTTTAAAAACCTATTTAGAAAGCAATCAAGGTGTGGGTGGCTTTGCGGGTGCTCAAGCGATTAGCGATGAGGATTTCTGGGATGTTGAAATGGATATCTTGATTCCTGCCGCATTGGAAGGTCAAATCACGGTTGAACGCGCACAGAAATTAACAGCGAAATTGGTACTTGAAGGTGCAAACGGTCCAACTTATCCAGAAGCAGATGATATCTTAATCCAACGTGGTATCACGGTTGTACCTGATGTGATTTGTAATGCGGGTGGTGTAACGGTCAGTTATTTTGAATGGGTTCAAGATATGTCGAGCTACTTCTGGTCGGAAGAAGAAATCAACCAAAGACTCGATAAATTAATGGTTCAAGCGATTAATGACGTATGGCAGACCTCAAATGACAAAGTATGTAGTTTAAGAACGGCTGCATTTATTTTAGGTTGTGAGCGTATCTTAAAAGCACGTATGGAACGCGGTATTTTCCCAGGCTAATTTATTTGTTGTAAGCGTGACCTTAGCGTATCTTCGCTAAGGTCATTTTTTTATCTGTTTAAAATGTATTTTAACGGTCTATTTAAACAGCGAATTTACACAATTCATTGAATAATAATTATCTTATATAGCGTCTTGTATTGCACAGTAATAACATCTCAACGATCTGATTTCATCTTAGCAGCAACTTTGTACTGCCTTATTTTGCATATAGATTTGTGCTGTTAATTAGATAGAGTAGTCAAACCACCTCATTGTTCATACACATTATTTCTATAAAACCTTTGATGATAAAAGAGGATTATGTTTTTGTGTGAACTTTTAGAAACTGTTGGTTATCAATTCATTTTTTTGTAATTTTGAATCCTAGATGGTTATTCTACTGTGGGGCGACAGGGATGTCGCCGTTGGGCGGGGGTACAGGACGTACCCCTCGCCAAACATGAGCAAAAACAAAGCACAGCTTTGTTTGCAGCGCAAGGTTTGGCATTCCTAAGAAAAGTGAGGCATCGCCTACGCAAGGGTATTTAAACTTTGAAAGTAAGGTGTGGCATTGTAAGCCTTCTTACAATCAAATAATTTATTTTTCCATGCAATTGATTTAATTGGAAATAATTAATTAATAGAAATTATATTTATGCGTCTGAGTTTTTCTAACAGGTTGACTATAGAAACACATTCTAACCTTACGCTACTGCTTGTGCTTTAAGCAAAGAAAAACTTTGTTCTCGTTCAGCATGCAATGTAATAAAAATTCATAGGCTTAATTCTAGCAATGTCGAATTATATGGATAAACCTAAATATAGTCTGAATAAAATGGCTTAAATTTTGTAAAGTATTTGCCTTTTTATGGTTTTAATTTCACATGAATTAAACTATAAAGTATAGCTAGTATGTGAATAAATTATAGACACTTCTGCAATAAACCTTTTTAGAAAGTAGTTAAGAATATGAATAAAATATACTCAAAATACATCTATATTTTGAGCATTGCTAGCTTATGTAGCTTTGCGACTTTGTTATCAGCTGCACCGACATTGCAATACTCAAAAACCTACCAAAGCTGTATAAATACAGCAAAAACCACAGAGAACAAGCAACTGTGTATCAGTGCAGAGCATTTAGGTCAGAATGAAAGATTAAATCAGGCGGTAAAAAAACTAGCACCTAAGCTCTCAGCATATCAACAAAGCAGATTAACTGATGCTCAAGCAGAGTGGCGATCTTTGCAAAATTTTAAAGATGATCAATGTGATCAAGCTGCATTTGATGATGAAAATGCAGTTAAACCTTCGGGTAAAAACTTAACCGCATTGGATTGTGACCGACAGTCGCTTGAACGTGTGGCTGAACGCGCTTATGAATTGGAACAAGGCAATGTGCGGGCTGAGTATTATCTTGATCCATAATTTATGATTGCTCATGATGTCTAAAGCATCGAAGTGTTTTATAAAAAAATTTTATTGGTTTTAGTGTAGATAAATCACCAGCGTAAGCAAAAGGAAACTTTCTTATGATCAGTAAACAACAATTGACAACCAGTACAAGCAATAGCCGACAACACCAGAATAGAGGGGGTAAACATAGAGCCGCAGCTGTTTGGACTGTATTTACTTTCGGCTTGTTACTCACGGGCTGTGTTTCAACACCTAATCCTGTACAACAGGCTGCTGATAAATTGGTTGGGCAACATGTAAATAAAGCAATCGGAATCTTTGGCTCACCAACTTATCGCGTCCCCGCGAGTAAATTAGGTGGCTCTGCAATGTGGGAAAATTCGATTGTTTCACAACGTGTCGTACAGCAATTTGTACAAACGGGGACTGAATATGCAGGTCAGCGTGTCGTTGGCCAAACCGGCGGACAAGGGGTTGTTGGCGCTATTTATGAAAATCAATATCGTCCAACAGGGTACTATCAAAATGCCGTACAAGAGCATGCTCAATACCTTTGTAATATCACAGCACTGACGGGTCCAGGTGATATTATTACGAGTATTATGGTGATCGGATGTAAACAGAGCAAAGATGGTTTGTGATCCTTAAAAGCCAAATATAGCTTTAATCTGACAGATATACGATAAAATGGATAACTGTCAGATACGGTTGGCGAGAGTATCATTTTTAGAAGGCAACGATGATCAAAATATTCTGTTCAAAGGCGCATACATCTATTGAGCAAAATCATTCTTATTCATGTGTCTTTTCTATTTATTTTTCCCTAAATTTTTCTAGGGTGGAACAGTTAAAATAAACAAAGATAATGGTGTGATTTAAATCATTTTAAGCATTTCACTCAATAGAACATATGACTTTCGAAATACACTAAAATGATGTGCAACTTCAAGCAATTCTTAGTTAGCCTCATGATATCTGTAGTGCCTATAGTAAAGGCATATAGCCATGGGGAAATAAAATAATACAGGTATTTTTCTGGTTTAATTTACAGCTTATTCAGTTTATTTTTATGAGGCAATATATTCGTCATTTGCTCATTTTCGCATGGTTTATATACTGATTTAAAGTCGCTAAAACACCATTGACCAAAGCCAAATGATTATCTTCAAGAAATTTTCTTAAAAATTATGTGAAGGGAAACCATTTAAAAATCATGAAAATAAATTAAACAATGGTAAAAATATTGTAGTAATACTAAGTAAAAAAGAATAAAATTCAATCAAATGCTGTTTTGCAAATGACCTCATGAAACTGAAAAAACTCATATTTTGTTTAAAGTTAAATCTGAGAAAACTTATTCTTTTTTTAGCAATATTCAGCATCGCCATTCTATTTATTGCTTCACTTTTCGTGAATTATTCTATTCAAAAAAAAGAACTATTAGATACTTCTCTTTCAGTAAATATGGAATATGCCACTAAGATTGCCCAAAAAACGGATTCTCAAATTCAGACTGTATTAAAGCAGTTAAATTATAGTGCCACTTTACTGGGGGATTCATTTAATGACGAGCAATTTAAACAGTCAGAAGTAGACCGACTTAAATTTCAATCGAATTACTTTGACAGTGTGATTATTTCAGATAAATACGGACATGTACTGAATTATTCACCGTCAAAAATTGCCATTAATAAAAATGTGGTGAATACAACACTTGGCTTTAAACAATCCATTGAAACGCAAAACACGGTGATCACAAGCCCATATTACTCAATCAAAAACAATTTAATTGTTTTTATTTCACAGCCTATTTTTGATAAAAACAAAAAGTATCTGGGCTTTATTGGTGGGGCAATTTATTTAAAAGAAAAAAATATCATTAATGAATTATTAACACTGAGCTTTAACTATAAAGACAGCTATATGTATGTATTGGATAGCAATAGAAAAATTATTTTTCATCCCGATGCGAGTCGAATCGGTACTCTTGCAACAGACAATACCGGTCTTAACTATATGTCTACTCATATGATTGGAAAAATAAGACTGATCAATAGTAAAGGGGTAGATAATTTAGCGGGTTTTGCCCGAGTAAGTCATACCAACTGGATCATTGTTTCACAACAACCAACCCATAAGCTTTTAGAAAAAGTTCCATATCTGATTTATAAAATTATTGCTTATATGCTTGGTTTTTATATTTTAATCTTTTTGATTATTTGGAAGATATCCTATTATATCTCAGCACCATTAAATCGCTTAGCAACCATGGCGAGCCATCTCAATAATCCAGAGACCGCAACTCAAATTAAAATTGTAGATGCCTTATATTATGAGGTAAGAAATTTTAAACGTTCACTGTTACAGAGCTCTTCAAATTTTAAGAAAAAAATATCTACGCTCAATCATTATGTAAATACAGATCCGTTAACAGGATTTTATAACCGTAGAGGGATGGAGTTACATATTGAACGCTTAATGAAAAATGACGCACCATTTGCAATTATTGCTGTGGATATCGATTATTTTAAAAAAATTAATGATCAATATGGACATGAAAAAGGCGACTTAGTCCTGACCAAGACTGCACAGAATATTAAAGATTGTGTGAGAAGTATTGATGTTTGTTGTCGAATTGGTGGGGAAGAATTTGTGATTCTAAGCCCTATCGATAACCAAAATTTAACCATTAATATTGCAGAACGAATTCGGCAGGCATTAGAAGTAACACCAATCGGAGAAATACCTGCGATTACCGTGTCGATAGGAATAGCACATTGGCCTGAAATTTCTACCGATATCCATAAGGTGTTTAAAGCTGCTGATGAATATTTATATCTGGCAAAAAAAGATGGGCGTAATTGTATTCGTTATAAAAAATAGCATTTAAAAATGCAAAATTATCTTCAATAAAGATCTTTCATAAATCAAAAAATGATCATGTGGAGTGAATCATATTGGTATTGAAAGTTCCTTCTTCCTCTGGGAGAAGGCTAGGATGAGGGGGATTTTATATTGATTTATGGTTTTAAAAAGGACTTATGAAAGAAGTCTAATATTTTATCTCATTAAAAACTGCACATAATCTATGTTATGGGCAGTTTTTAAGTAAATTTAAGTATTATTTCAATCTTAGGATAAAAAGTGAAAAACTGTATTGAGGCTATATCTCCATCCAAGGGAGACATTCATGTCTTCACAAGATAACCATAACCCGTAGGATTGAATGAGATAAAGAAAACAGTTTAATTTATATTCTGTTGATTGCTATAAATCAGGCTGATGGCTTAGCAACTCCGCCAATGATTAATTCAATAATCGAATCGCCATAGTTTTTTAAACCTTTCAGATCTTCAGGGTTGGCTAAAAAGCGTAAAGCCCCATTGGTAATCATCCCAATGATATTATGCCCAGTATTTTCACAATCTAAATTCTCACGAAAAAAGCCAGAATCTACCCCGTGCTTTAAATAGTTGGCAGTAAAAATACCCGCCATTTGCATCAAGTTTTGAATAAATCTGGTCATTTCAGCATCTATTGAGGTTGCTTCAAGTAATAATAATTTTAGAGTTAGAGGATTCTCTTGTGCAAAAAGACGGAAGCGTTCAGAAATTCGCTGACATTGTTCACGGTACTCTTCAATATTATTCACTGCTTGAGGTGCATTTTCACCGGTAAGTAATGCCATGATTTTTTGCATGGTATCAGAAATAACATGCTGCAAGATATCGCGTTTATTTTCAAAATGGCGATAAAAAGTACCATGACCAATGCCTAAGCGTTTGGCTATATCTGAAATCGCTGTTTGATGGTATCCACGCTCAGAAAATTCTAAAAACGCAGCTTCTAAAATATCAGCTTGTAATTGGATACGTTGGCGTTCTGCACGAGTTAAAGTTGGTTCATTCATAGGCAAAGAATACCAAATAAATATTCAAAATTGTTAAACAATGGAAATTGACAAGTCATTCCGTTTTTGACATTGTATTCCTATTGTTTATATTCTAAGCGATTTTCAACATGGAACAAATGAAAAAAAGTACCAAAGATAAAAACTTTTATAAAGTGATTATCGTGGGTGGTGGTTTTGCTGGTCTTGGTGCAGCAATCAAATTAAAACAAGCAGGGATTGAAGATTTTATATTGCTGGAAAAGGCTGCTGAAATGGGCGGGGTCTGGCGTGAAAATACCTATCCGGGTTGTGCCTGTGATGTACCATCGGCGCTCTATTCATACTCTTTTGAACAAAACCCTGCATGGTCACGGGTCTTTGCACAG
Organism: Acinetobacter sp. NyZ410; assembly: GCF_022828975.1. Taxonomy (NCBI): domain Bacteria; kingdom Pseudomonadati; phylum Pseudomonadota; class Gammaproteobacteria; order Moraxellales; family Moraxellaceae; genus Acinetobacter; species Acinetobacter sp. NyZ410. Next base: position 1,671,727 of record NZ_CP094620.1, read on the forward strand.
CAAAAAGAAATTAAACAATATTTATTTGATGTGGTCGATAAGTACAAGGTCATGCCACATGTGCATTTGAATCGTGAAGTTTTACAAGCACAGTGGTCCGATGTGGAACATTGCTGGATTATCCAAACCGAACAGGGCGAGTTGCGCTCTCAATTTGCAATTCTTGCTTGTGGTCCTATGCATGAACCTGTATTGCCTAATGTTAAAGGTATTGAAAGCTTTAAAGGAGAAATTTTCCATTCTTCACAATGGCGGCATGATTTGGACTTAACAGCTCAACGAGTTGCGGTGATTGGTACAGGTGCTTCGGCCATCCAGTTTGTTCCGCAGATTCAACCCCAAGTTAAACAACTGATGATCTTTCAACGTACTGCTCAATGGATTTTGCCAAAGTCTGACATGCCATTACTTGCACCTGTTCGTGCCATGTTTAAGCTGTTACCGCTGACTCAGCAGCTGATGCGAGGCTCAGTCTATGGAATTTTTGAAACGATAAATGGTGGAATTCAAAGTCCTGCGGCAATGAAGCAATTCCAAAAATTAGCCAAATGGCATTTAACTTACCATATTAAAAATCCGCGTCTACGAGAAAAATTAACCCCCAATTTTATTATTGGTTGTAAACGTATTTTACAATCCAACAATTGGTATCCCGCTTTAGCACAAGACAATGTGGAGGTGATTGCCAGTGGTTTATCTGAAATTAAAGGGAATACCTTAATTGCAAGTAATGGTGAACATTGTGAAGCGGATGTGATTATTCTGGGTACAGGGTTTGAGATTGCAGAACCACCCATTGCCAATCGTGTCTATAACCGTTTTGGGCAGCGTATGTCAGATGTTTGGCAGGGGAGTCCTGAAGGCTATATGGGGACAATGATAGAAAATTGTCCAAACGGCTTTCTGATGTTTGGCCCAAATGTCGCTGTGAGTTCCTCAGCATTTATTATCATTGAAGCTCAGCTCGATTACATTATCGATGCTTTGAAACAGGCAATTCAATTGGGCATCAAGACCATTGAACCAAATCCCAAAATCACCAAAGTTTTTAATGAAAAAGTCCAAGCAGCTTTGCAAACCACAGTATGGAATAAGGGTGGATGTCAAAGCTATTTTATTGATCGCAATGGACGTAACAGTACAGTTTGGCCATGGTCAACCTATAAACTCCGAGAAAAGATGAAACATTTTAATTTAGCTGAGTATCTGATTGATCATCAACCTGAACCAAGCACATGCTTAAAGCAAGAAGATGTTGTATGAAAAAGAGATTTTAACTTTCATCATATTCAAACCTAAATAAAGAGGATGGATATGAAATTTAACAAGATTTTAAATAAAGGATAACGCAATGTTTAAAAAACAAAAATTAAAAGACAAAGTGATTGCGATTACTGGTGCCGCACGTGGTATTGGTTTAGCTACCGCGGAAGCTTTAATTGCACAAGGTGCAAAAGTCAGTATCGGTGATCTCGATTTAGCACTTGCTGAAAAAGAAGCACAACGTATTGGTGCCAAAGCTTTTAAAGTGGATGTGCGTGATCGTGAATCATTTGCCCAATTTATTCAAAACACCATTCAACATTATGGCAGTCTTTATGCTTTAGTGAATAATGCTGGGATTATGCCGATGGGGGCTTTTCTGGATGAAGATCCCGCTTTAGCAGATGCACAGATTGATATTAACTTTCGTGGTGTCATCATTGGAATGCAATTGGCACTTCCTGAATTGCTTAAATATAAACAAGGCCATATTGTTAATATCGCATCACTTGCAGGGCGCTTTGCCTTACCGGGTTCAGCGGTTTATTCAGGGACTAAATTTGCTGTGATTGGTCTCACCGAAGCAGTTGCAGGTGAGTTTCGTGATTCTGCTATTCAGTTCACTGCAATTTTACCCAGTAAAGTGCTAACAGAGCTCACCACTGGAACTGAAAATGCGGCAAAAACGATTCCGGCGGTGACACCACAACAGGTTGCCGATGCAGTTGTGAGTGCATTGATTAAACCACGGTTATTTATTGCGGTACCTGATTACTTGCAAACAGTACATAGTGCTTATGCTTTATTGCCGCAATGGGCGCAAACAGGTGCCCGTCGTATCTTGGGGGATGATGGTATTTTGACTAAGCTTGATCATTCTGCCCATTCAAGTTATGCCAAGCGAATTCATAAGTTGGCAGAATAATTGCTTATCAAAAAGAAACTTTTTAAATTAGTACATTTGACTCAAAGTAAATACTCCACTTTGAGTCGTTTTTTATGGGTGTGGCTAAGATGGATATCATTGGATATACGTTGATGCGTATTACTATATAGCTGGTTCGGCTACATCTTATTGAAAAATTTTAAATTTATATTAGGTTGCTTGGTTTTATCTTTTGGAGCTCAGCATGATTTGTGTTGCTAAGCCAAAAAACACCGTACCCATAAACCATTTTTGTACTTTTAACCAAAGTGCGTGACGATTTAAAAATTGGGTAAATGAACTGGCAGTAAAAATCAACAGCATGTTGACGAGTAGGCTAATCACAATTTGCACAAAACCCAAACTCAGCGTTTGCACTAAAACATCGCCTTGGTGTGGTTTGATAAATTGTGGCAACAAAGCTAAATACATCATCGCAATTTTAGGATTGAGTAGATTGGTCAAAAAGCCCATCAAAAATAGTTTTGAATTAGAATAAGACTGTTGACTGGCAATCTCAAAAGGCGAGTGAGGAGAGCGAATTGCTTTCCAGCCAAGATAAATCAAGTAGAGCGCACCAGCAATTTTTAAAACATCGTATGCAACTGGAATCGTCATTAATAAAGCGGTGATCCCAAAAGCAGCACACAGCATATAAAATACAAAACCGAGCGCTGTGCCGCCCAATGAAACCATTCCCGCAGTTTTGCCCTGACACAAGGACCTTGAGATCAGGTAAATCATATTTGGGCCAGGGGTGAGTGCCATACCTAAGGCAATCAAGGCAAAAGCGAATAAAGTAGAGTCCATATGTGTAATATCAATTATTCTGTAGGGTGATGTTTTGTTGAATACATTCAGCCAGTTTGACTTTATCTTGTGGATGTAAGGTAATGAAGTAAGCACCTACACGATATTGCTCATTATCAGCAGGTTCTGAGTACGCAATTTGTGCCGTTGCTGCGATATGGAAGAAATTTTCAGGATGACTCAGGGTGACATGAATAAAGCTACCTTGTTTCATGTATTGTTGACTGGTAAAACTGAAGCCACTTTCAGAAAAATTGACTTTTTGTGGTGTTGGTAACATGGTTTGTACAATAGAATCGTAAAGAGAACCAGTAATAAGGTTTAACTTTTGGTTGAATAAGGATAAGATTCGAGCAATTTGTTGATCTTTTTCATTTAATTGTTCTAATTCGTAGTGAAGTGCATGATCAAATTGATCTAATTCTGCAAGTAGTAGAAAATAGCGCGGTAATACAAAATTAGCATCATATGGATCGTTCAGCGCAACTTCTTCAGAAATGATTTGATAGTTGATCCTTAACGCAGCATCGATTCGTGACATGACACGACGTTCATTTGCTTCATTTTGATGCTGTAACGCTTCCATAAAACACCTCGGACTAGAATGGTATGTTTAAACCAATCTCGCTGTATATAGGGTTGAGATACACTCGCGCACGGCGTAGTAATCACTTTATTTCTTTTATCGCTTTGGTTTCCATGATCGGTCTAACCTTAGGGGTTGCTGTACTGATTACAGTTTTATCTGTTATGAATGGTTTTGACCGAGAGTTAAAGAACCGTGTTTTAGGTATGATACCTCAAGCCACTGTTTCTTCAACACAAATTCTAACAGACTGGCCTGTGCTTGCAAAGAAAATTGAACAACATAAGCATGTAACTGGTGTTGCTCCATTTACACAACTACAAGGTATGCTTACCGCACAAGGACAAGTCGCTGGGATCATGGTGACCGGTATTGAACCTCAATATGAAAAGAAGGTTTCAATTATCCAAAATCATATGGTGGAAGGTAGCATAGATCAACTAAAAAAAGGTGAATATGGCATTGTTCTAGGCAAACAAATGACTGATGCGTTAGGCCTTGGTCTAAATGACAATGTTACCTTGGTTTTACCTGAAGCAACCCCTTCGCCAGCAGGCGTTGTACCACGTTTTAAACGTTTCAAAATTGTTGGTATTTTTAGTATAGGCGCAGAAGTTGATTCGAGTTTAGGTTACATCGCACTCAATGATGCATCTACACTATTACGTCTACCTGACGGTGCGCAAGGTGTGCGTATGAAACTGGATGATATTTTCCAAGCGCCACAGGTTGCCAATGAAATTGTTCGTGAGTTACCGAGCGGTTTCTATGCCTCAGATTGGACCTATACGCATGGTAATTTATTCAGCGCAATCCAAATGGAAAAGGCAATGGTCAGTCTATTGTTATTCCTCATCGTGCTTGTTGCTGCGTTTAATATTGTCTCTTCATTGGTCATGGTTGTGACGGATAAAAAATCAGACATCGCGATTCTAAGAACATTAGGCGCGTCACCAGCAACAATTACCCGCATTTTTATGGTGCAAGGGACTGTGATTGGTGTGGTTGGAACGGTTGCTGGTGCAATTTTGGGGATTATCTCTGCATTAGGAATCAGTAACTTTATTGGCTGGTTGAATACTGCATTTGGATTACATTTATTCGATGCTTATTTTATCAATTACTTACCTTCTTATTTAAGATGGCAAGATGTGGTGGTGATTGTAAGCTTGTCCTTGGGGCTAAGTTTTATTGCAACCATTTATCCTGCATTGCGAGCAGCTAAAATTCAACCTGCGGAGGCGCTTCGTTATGAATAGTGCTACACAAAGTCCATTGGTTTTAGAGGCACAAAATATCTATAAATCGTTTACAGATGGTAAATCGCATGTAGACGTGATTACAGGTTTATCTTTACAAGTCGGGCAAGGTGAGTTTGTCTCTATTGTAGGTTCAAGTGGTTCAGGTAAAAGCACACTCTTACATATTTTGGGCGGACTTGATCGTCCGACCCAAGGTCTTGTCAATTTAAATGGCAGACGTTTTGATAACTTAGGTGAAGCTGAACGCGGCTTTTTACGCAATGAACATTTAGGTTTTGTTTATCAGTTTCATCATTTATTGCCTGAATTTACTGCGCTTGAAAATGTCGCGATGCCGTTGATGTTAAGAAAAGATGCCGAGTATAAAAAGGTTAAAGAACGTGCTGAATATTTGCTTGAACGGGTTGGATTATCACATCGTTTAACGCATCAACCTGGTGAGCTATCGGGGGGGGAACGTCAACGTGTGGCTTTAGCACGTGCCTTGGTCACACAACCGAAGTTGATGTTAGCCGATGAACCGACAGGGAATTTGGATCGCAAAACAGCAAAATCTATTTTTGAATTACTGCGTGATTTGCGTGAGGAATTTAATATGGCTATGTTGATTGTGACGCATGATGAGCAACTGGCAAAATCAGCAGATAGAATCCTACATATGCAAGATGGTATCTGGATCGATGGTTAATTCAGCATTTATTTTGATGATATCATGCTGAATTGATGTATAATTTTTAGACTTAAGCCCAATCTGATTGGGCTTAATCAATAAATAAACACTGAAAACAATAAATAGAAAAACTATGTATATGTAAATTGCTTTAATCGGATGGATATTGGGTATCTCGTTTATGGGATATTATTCACCCGCTTATTTAAATCTCTTGATTTGGATCAGCTTAGCATTAAGCCTAGTGTTATGTGTATGTCGATGCTTAAACTATAGCTTGATCAATTCTGTTGTATTTAAGTTGGTTTCTCTTAGTGTAGTGGGGATATCAAGTGGTCTCTTTGGTTTTTATTATGCAGATTCCGCACTCGAAAAAAGATTAAGTTTACGTGATACACCACCTCATCAAATTGAAAAAATTATTTATATTTCTAACATAAATAGCATTAAGCAAACAGACTCATCCTCCAATACTCAATTGTCAAAAGCTCAACAGCGTATCCAACAAAAAGTATTGCTACTCGAACCCAACAAAGTCAGACAAATGTTGATGTATCTGGATGGCTCACAGTCTGAAATGATCCAGCTGGGGCAATATTATCGGGTCACAGGGCACATCAAACCGATTCATGGTTATGCTGTAGCAGGGGTGTTTGATAAAGAAAAATGGTTTCTACAAGAAAATATTCTGGCTGTATTCAAGCCCCAGTCAGTTGAACATATCGATGAAGATCAAGTGAAGCAATTGGGCTATAGCAGCTTTGTTGAGCAACAAAATAGCGTGCGATATAGAATTCAACTTAGTATCGAGAAATTACGTTTAAAGTTTCGCGATTTAATTGCCGCTTCTTCATTAAAAAATAAGGGCTTAGTCCTCGCATTATTGACAGGGGATGAAAGTCTCTTGGCAAATGAAACTCAAGACCTGTTTAAGACCATGGGTATTTCCCATTTACTTGCAATCTCTGGGCCGCACGTATTAATTTTTGCAATATTGTTTTGCTTTTTATTTAACTCAAGCATTAAAAAAGTTTATCCACAGATTTTTTTGAATATTCCACAACCTTATTTATTGGTTTATCCATTTTTAGCCTGTGTGGTGTTTTATAGTGCTTTTGTTGGTTTTGAAATTCCTGCATTAAGAACCATGCTAACAGTCTCAATTCTAAGCGTTATTATTTTATTCAAGCAAAAAATTCAACCACTTAAACATTTATTATTGACGGCCAGTATTTTATTACTGCTTGATCCTTTTAGTATCTTATCTTCTGCTTTCTGGCTGTCCTTTGGTTCATGTTTTATTTTGATTCGCGTCTATCAAACGGTTCAACAACATGCTCTCCCAACTGTAGAGACATGGAAGACCAAGACTAAGCTATTTATACGGGTATTGATTGATTCACAATGGAAAATATTTATTGCATTACTGCCAATGGTGCTGTGGATTTTTCAACAATTTTCGTGGATTACACCCTTGAGCAATTTGCTTGCAATTCCAATGATCGGTGCACTGATTGTTCCCATTGAAGTTTTAGCCGCATGTATAAGTATGCTGTTTGAACCTTTGGGATTATGGCTTTTCACGATTTCTGATCTTTTATTGTCTATGTTGCTGTACCTACTGGAAAGATTAGATCAGCTACTCAATTTTAAATTGAATTGGTGGGCGTTTACTTCTCTAGAAATTGTTTGCATTGCTTTGGCTGTGTTTATTTTATTTTTGCCCAAAGGTGTGCTGCCAAAATTTTGGGCAATACTCTGTTTAATCCCCTTAGTGATTTCGCATAAGAGTTCTGCAATATTTCAACTAGATATCATAGATGTTGGGCAAGGGCAGGCCATTTTTTTAAACCTACCCCAACATAAAATGCTGATTGATACAGGCGGTTCATTTGATGAAGCAAGATTTAGTATCGGCAAAAATGTCATCATTCCATATCTGATGCGACAAGGGATTGCCCAATTGGATCAGGTGGTTTTGACGCATTTAGATCAAGACCATAGTGGTGCATTTGCAGAAATAGAGAAAGTGATCAAAATGAACAAAGTCTATTCAAATGAAACAGATGCACGTTTTAACCTGCATGACTTTGACTATTGCCATCAAGGACAATATTGGCAATATGAAGATGTTCGAATTTCCGTCTTGGCACCTGATAAAAATAGCCTAAGTAAAGCTGCCTATGATCGAAATGAACTGTCTTGTGTGATCTATATCCAAGTCCCTCAGTCAAAGTCATATCAAAACTTTTTATTGATGGGGGATGCTGGTTGGGAAACAGAATTTAAGCTGTTAACACAATATCCCGATTTAAAGGTCGATGTCTTAGTACTGGGTCATCATGGCAGTAAAAATAGTTCTTCTTATGCCTTTTTAAAGCAGTTACAACCTAAACTTGCGATTGTATCGGCTGGATATGCCAACCGTTATGGCCATCCACATCCAATTGTATTGAAACGGTTAGACGTGTTGAACATTCCAGTCAAAACCACGATTGAACAAGGCTCTATTCAATTTAAGCTAAATCCGCAAGGGCAGATGGAGGTGACCGGTTATCGCCAAACTTTAAAGTGGCTCACTTTCCGCAATCGCATCATTGCGGACTGAAGTGACCATTTCCATCGCTTCTTTATTGGGTACATTATAAATTTGTTTAAGTTTTGGATGAGCTTTAAAGCGTTTATAACTCCAGTGGTAGTGTTCTGGATATTGGCAGATTAATTTTTCCAGTGCAGTGTAAATGATATGCGTACCTTGATTGGCATCCACCTGATAGATCTTTTCATCAATCGACTGAACCACCATATCAAAACCCTGATTGTCATTTCTGATCGCATATAAGAAAAGTGCTTTGGATTTGGTCTTTTGGATCAGTTTGGCACTTAAATTACTCGAAGAGAGTGGAATCCCAAAATATTTAATCAGTTCTCCACCTTGGTGAGGTGAATGGTCAGGCAAAATCACGGTTGTACCACCTTGTTTTAACGCCCTAAATATTTGTCGTACCCCAGACTCATCTGTTGGAACCAATGTGGCATTTTCACGACTTCGCGCTGCACGAACAAAACGATCTGCACTTTCATCCTTAATCGGTTCATACATAATGGTCATTTGGGTATATTGGGCAAACCATGCATTCATAATTTCCCATGTACCGAAATGCGGCACGATCAATACCAGCCCTTTTTTTTCAGCAATGGCCTCATGAAAATAGTGTTCACCTTCAACATGATGAATACGATCGATATTTTTTTGATTGGAACTCCCCCAAACCGTAAAGAACTCCATATAAGATTGGAGTTCATTACGAATCGCCTGTTCTGTAATTTTCTCGCGTTTAGGTTTATCAAGATCTGGAAAGCAAATTTCAATATTTTGACGAATGGTTTCAGATGTTTTTGTGATATGTAATAAATTGACCAGTCCTGCCAAAATACGCGCGATAAAACGCGCGATTGGGATCGGCAGTCGGCTGAAAAAATTGAGGAGTCGCGAAGTTGTAGTCTTATGTTTATCAGTCATCTGGATCTAAAATTAATGCAGAAGTTAAGTAATGGTGAGATTTAGCAAATTATTATAAGTTAAATCGTAATGATTAAATAGATTATACGGATTCCGTGTATATAATGAAGCATGAATAATTAATTTGGATGGTATAAATGTCAGATTGGCCGCCGAAACCTCAAAATGACAATACAAATTTGAATTCCTCTTCGGGTCAACAGCCTACAGGACAGGAATGGAAGATCTTAGAGAAAGCCGTTCTTGCTTCAGTTGAAGAGCAACGTCGTACTCGTCGTTGGGGGATCTTCTTTAAAATACTCACTTTTCTTTATATTCTGTTTGTCTTAGTCGCACTGGGTAAGAGTTGTTCATTATCTGGTTCAGATGATGCAACAATAACCTCAGAGAATCATTTAGGCGTGGTCAATATTGTTGGTACGATTGATTCAAGCAGTCAAGGCGTAAATAGTACTGATACGATTAAATCATTAAAGAAAGCCTTTGAAGCAAAGTCTGCCCAAGCTGTTGTATTGAATGTGAATTCACCTGGTGGATCACCAGTTCAGTCTGATGATATTTGGCAAGAGATTCAGTATCTTAAAAAACAGAATCCAGAGAAAAAAGTCTATGCTGTGATTGGTGATATGGGTGCTTCAGGTGCTTACTATATTGCATCAGCAGCAGATGAAATTTGGGTAAATCCATCGAGTTTGGTGGGGTCAATCGGTGTAATTATGCCGAACTATGGTGTAAATGGTTTAGCCCAAAAATTAGGTGTTGAAGACCGTACCATGACTTCGGGAAGTAATAAAGACATACTCAGTATGACCAAGCCGATTAATCCAGAACAACGTGCGCATATTCAAGCTTTATTGGACAATGTTCATGATCACTTTATCGATGCTGTGAAAAAAGGCCGTGGTGAAAAGCTGAAATCGAAAGATCCAGCAATCTTCTCTGGCTTATTCTGGACAGGTGACCAAGCCATTAAATTGGGTATCGCAGATAAAGCAGGAAATATCGAAACATTGAAACGCGAATTAAAAGTGAAAAAGACAGTCAATTATACAGTTGAGCGTAGCCCATTTGACTCCGTTCTAGGCCGTTTAGGTTCAGAAATGGGGAATGGCTTAGGTGAAGCTGTGAGCCAAAAACTTGGTATGAACCAAGATGTGAAAATGCAATAGTCTAGGTTTTATGGATCAATAAACAGTAATATAGCGGTAGCATTGCTGTTTACTGATCCAACCTGTATGAAATAAAACAAAGTGTATGAAAAAAAGAAAAATGAAAAATTAAGCCAAGCACAATCTTAAAACACTATTTTCTTGTTACCTTAAGCCTTTATAACAGCTTTAAACCTGTTTAATTCATTTGAGTGGCATCGCTAAGTGTAAAATAAGAGCACGGAGTTCACTTAAAATGTTTAACTGAATCCTATTTATCGGCTACAGTATTTTCAATTCATCATATTTAGAGTGTAAAGCAAGACATGGTTAGCCTATCTCACATGAAACCTGTTATTCATTTTGCCCATGCCAATGGTGTGCCATCTCAAGTCTATACCAAACTGTTTGATTTACTGAAAGATCAATATGATGTGATTTATGTTTCTCTGTTAGGTACAGATCAACGTTATCCTATTGATAACAATTGGTCGAATTTTGCAGATCAAGTGATTGATAGTATTGTGCAACAGTCTAATGGACGTAAAGTAATTGGTTTAGGTCATTCATTAGGCGCTGTGGCAACTTTTTTAGCCTCATTTAAGCGTCCAGATTTATTTGAACAAGCGATTTTATTGGATCCTCCTTTGATTATGGGGACCGCCTCCTTTATTTTTAATCTTGCAAAGAAATTTTATCCTCAAAAAATCGATGCAATGACACCAGCACATCTCAGCATACGCCGTCGAGATCATTGGGAATCACGTCAACAAGCCGCAGAGTTGTTACGTCCAAAGGGGTTTTATCAACATTTTGATGCAGATTGTTTTCAGGCTTATATCGATTATGCGCTAACAGAAGACCATGTTCGTGGAGGCGTAACTTTGACTATTCCTAAAGATGTTGAAGTTGCAATTTTTAGAACAGGTCCTTCTTATTGGTGGTTACCGCATCCACAGCCACAAGTTCCTGTAAATTTGGTGATTGGTTCAGAGAGTCCTTTTTTAAAACGTAAATTTCCACAAATAGCCAAAAAGAAATTTAATATTCCTTTTACCCTGACGGCTGGAGGACATATGTTTCCTTTGGAACATCCAGTTGAAACTGTTGAATTAATTAAAAAGCTGATTCAACAAAATTTATCTAATACCCATTAATCAGTCGTTGAATGAGTGGCAGGTTGTACCTCTCGCTAAATAAAGGTTTTTTATTACGGCCTATTGCTAAAAAGTCAGCTGTTTTTCCCATAAATTGATTCAAATCTTTTTATGTCAAACGTAGCAGTTCAAGCGACTGTGCTGCTATAAACCTATTGTTATATAAGGTTACTACACAGACAAATTTCGTTTAGCCATAAAAAATGCATCCGAGGATGCATTTTTTCGACAGTATTTTAAATCAAGCAATACTTAAAGCTGGCAAAATTGAATTGGCTGTTTAAGTGCTTGTCCCTTATATAAAACCTGACCATTTTCCAAGTGTTGAATGGTGCCATTACAGATCCACTCAACTGCTTGAGGATAAATTAAATGCTCAAGTACATGTACACGTGCTGCAAGGGATTGCACATTATCATGTAGATCGACTGTTAAAACACCCTGAGTCAACGCTTGTCCAGCATCTAACTCAGCAGTGACATAATGCACAGTGCACCCGTGTAAAACATCACCGGTATTTAAAACACGTTGATGTGTATGCATGCCTTTGTAATAGGGCAATAGTGAAGGGTGGATGTTGACCATTTTCCCTTCCCATGCTTGGACAAATTTGGCACTGAGAATACGCATAAAACCAGCGAGAATGACTAAATCAACATCCCAATCCAGTAATTGTTGATGCATGACAGCATCAAAAGTTTCCCGATCAGGATAGTGTTTATGCTCAATCACCGTGGTTGCAATGCCTGCTTTTGCAGCGCGCTCTAAGGCAAATGCTTCAGGTTTGTTGGAAATGACCCCCACGATTTGCCCTGAAAGATTGGCATCAATCAAGGCTTGAAGGTTACTTCCACTGCCTGAGACAAGTACAGCAATTTTAATCATGTGAGAGACTTATGCAAAAATCACACGAATTTTTTCATCTGCGCCTTCAATAGAAGCCGCATTTTCTTGAATATGACCAATTGTCCATGCTTTTTCGCCTTGAGCAGTCAAAACTTCAATAGTTTTGTCAGCATCAGCAGCATCAACTGCGATGACCATACCCACACCACAGTTAAATGTGCGGTACATTTCAAATTGTTCTACAGCACCTTCACGTTGTAAAAGTTTGAACAATTCAGGCCATTGCCAAGACGATTCATTAATCACCGCTTGAGCGCCATTTGGAAGTACACGAGGTAAATTACCAGGTAAACCGCCGCCTGTGATGTGAGCCATTGCATGGACATCAACTTGTTTGCACAGTTCAAGCACTGGTTTTACATAGATACGTGTTGGTTCCATTGCAACATCTGCAAGCGGACGACCATCTACAATTTGAGTTAAATCGACGTTTTTCACGTCTAAGATTTTACGAAGTAAAGAATAACCGTTTGAGTGTGCACCAGAAGAGGCTAAGCCGATAAGAACATCACCTGCTTTTACTTTGGTACCATCAATGATTTTGCTTGCTTCAACTACACCCACAGAGAAGCCTGCGAGGTCATAGTCTTCACCTTCATACATTCCAGGCATTTCAGCAGTTTCACCACCGACCAATGCGCAGCCTGCAAGCTCACAACCTTTACCAATACCCGTCACAACATTTGCAGCAACATCAACATTTAAATGTCCAGTTGCGTAATAATCGAGGAAGAATAGAGGTTCAGCACCACATACAAGAAGATCGTTTACACACATTGCAACCAAGTCTTGACCAATGGTGTCATGACGATTTAAGTTCAATGCTAAACGTAATTTTGTACCGACACCATCTGTACCAGATACAAGAACAGGTTCTTCATAACCTTTAGGGATTCTGCAAAGTGCGCCGAAGCCGCCTAAACCACCCATTACTTCAGGGCGTGTTGTACGTTTAGCGACAGATTTGATTCGATCGACAAGTGCGTCGCCCGCTTCAATATCGACACCAGCGTCTTTATAGCTTAAACCAGTGTTTGGGGTAGAAGTTGAGTTGCTCATAATTGAAGTCTCCGCATTCGCGCGGGGATTATACCCGAATATACGAAACTCTTATGTTATTTCTGCACTAAAATGCTATCTTTATGAAAATATTTTCCCCTCCATAACGAATAAATTTGAAAAAGGCGTGATTCGATGCACGATCGGACTTTAAAACGAATTTTTATCCTTGCTGGAATTGCTTTAGTTTTATGGATTTTATATTTATTAAAACCTGTAGTGATTCCTTTTGTTGCGGCTTTTCTGGTTGCCTATTTATTTAGTCCAGTGGTGGATAAGCTGTCAAAAGTTTTACCAAGGTGGCTTTCTATTTCGGTGGTCTTTATTGGAATAGGCGTGTTACTGACTTGGGCAATATGGTTTGTTGTGCCCTTGGTTTGGAAACAATTAATTTATGCCCGTGACAGTATTCCTGCGGGAATCCATTGGGTGAATTCTACTTTCCTACCGTGGTTATCCAACAATTTCAATGTTGAACATATGGAATTGGATACAGACCAAATTTCTAAAGTAGTGATGGAGTATGTTCAGACCAACTATAGTGCGGACAGTATCCAAGCGATGGCTTTAAAAATTGCCCAATCTGGACTGAGTTTTATTTCGATCGGCGGAACAATTGTTTTAATTCCAATTATTGCATTCTATTTCTTGCTTGATTGGAAGCGGATGTTGGAACACTTAAAAAGTTTTATTCCTCGTCAATATGAAAGCAATGTACTTAAAATTGTTGGTGAATGTCATAGCGTTTTGGGGGCTTTTGTCAAAGGACAGTTCCTTGTGATGATTTTATTGGGAATCGTCTATGCCGTAGGCTTGCAGTTGGTGGGTTTAGAGGTCGGATTAATTATTGGTATGATTGCGGGGCTGTGCAGTATCATTCCATATCTTGGCTTTGGTGTGGGGATTATTGCGGCAGTGATTGCCTGTTTTTTCCAGTTCGGCTTAGATCCAAAACATTTATTAATGGTTCTGGCTGTATTTGGTGTAGGGCAGCTCATCGAAGGATATATTCTTCAACCGTTCTTATTGGGCGATAAAATTGGTTTATCTCCTGTAGCTGTGGTATTTGCAGTACTTGCGGGGGCTCAGTTGGGTGGCTTTGTCGGGATGTTGATCGCACTGCCAGTTGCAGCTGTTATCGTGGTTTTACTCAAGCATCTCAAAGATTTATATCAAGAAAGTCAGTTCTTTAAAGCAGAGGATACTTTAGTGACCATACAAAATAATGGCACTACTGAAACAATTTCAGTCGAAAGCGACAAAGTTGATCTTGATATTGAAGTTAAAAACACGCAAGATACTGATCAATCGATTAAAAATGATCAAAATCCACTTTAGGAATGATTTGAATATATGCGTCAATTACAGTTGGATATAGAACCACAACTGGATGCCAGAATTAGTGATTTTTCTGGGCCAGGTTGGGGACCTGTAATTGATGCTGTGCGTCAGCTTCATGCAGGGCTGATGAATCGTTTCTACATCTATGGTGGTGCTGGAACTGGAAAAAGTCATTTACTCACGGCGATTTGTGATTCTTATTTAGAGATTGGCAAATCTGCGATTAAAGTATCGCTGTTAGAATTACTTGATGCGCCCATCGAGGCAATTACCTCATTAGAAAGCTATGATTTGGTTGCCTTGGATGATATCGAGGCCATTAGTGGCGTACCGCATTGGCAAAAAGCGGTATTTCATCTGATTAATAACAATAACGAAGATGGCGGACAGTTGGTGTTTTCATCACGATTTGCGCCGATAGAATTAAAGCTAGAATTACCAGACCTACAATCTCGCCTTACTCAGGCAGTCAGTGTAAAAGTACCAAGTGGACAGTCCTATGCAGATCGACATGCTTTATTGCATTCTGTGTTGGAACGTCGGGGTGTACATTTTGACCCACAAATAACGGAATATTTGCTATTACATGGGCCACATCAAACGAGTACACTACTTCAGTCTGTTGAACAGCTAGAAAAGTTATTAAAGGGTGAGAAGACTAAATTATCTCATGCAACTTTAAGACAGCTCTATGCATTGATTGATGAATATCGACAATAGTTGATTTTTACTATTGTTGAGTGCGCGTAACACAAGAAGTGAAATCAATAGATCGGCCGATGAAAATTCTTGAGAATTTTTATTGTGTGTGACAAAGTACGCAAAAAGGACTGATAGCAAAGCGTAATGCTGGCTAATAAGAAATAATTAAAAGAAATCAAGGAGACTATAATGCTCAAACGGGGCATAGGCTTAGGATTATTATGTATTACTGGTCAGGCATTTAGTGCAAATATTACTGTGACTACCACAGACGATATTGTAAAAGCTGATAATCAGTGTTCATTAAGAGAAGCAGTTGAATACGTCAATCAGGGAATGCCTGAAGCTGGCTATAATGGTTGTGGTGGCGGCAAAGAGGTGACTGCAAAAATTATATTACAAGGCAATAAAGAGTATTCACTGAATAAGCAAATCCGAATATTAAAGGATGTCGCATTTGGTTCGACCTATGAAAGTAACGTAAATAATACACAAACGCTTGTAGGTAAAAACAATGCCATTATTAAAATGGTTGGAAAAGAACGTTTATTTCAGATCGAAAAAGATATAGATGAGAAAGCAGAGACACCACCTGCAATGCTGAAAGTTTCATTTGATGAAATTACCCTGAAAGGCTGTGGCCAAGATGTATGTGCTAAGCAAGGCGGTCTGATCTATAACAAAGAAGCATTGGGGATAAGTAATAGCCAGCTTTTAGATGGTCATGCTGAAGAAGGTGGTGCAATCTATAATGCAGGCATTTATGCTGCGAATACCGCATTAAGTATCGTTGCTATTAACAAGACCTTAATCAAAGGCAATAAAGCAGAAAAAGGTGGTGTAATTTATACCGAACTACCTGCATTTGTTATCACACAATCATTGATTCGAGATAATGAGGTTACTGATGCTACAAGTTCAAATTTTGAAACAAAAAATCAATTTTCTGAAGATGCATTAAAAGCCTTTGGTTCTACTGCGCCCTATGGGATTGAAAATAGTACGATTTTTAACAATAAAGGCTATGTGGTTAAAGTCTACGATGCTATGCAGCTCAACAATATCACCATGATCCTCAATAATATGGGCCTTATTGTAGACGCCCCTCAAAAGAAAGGTTTTGTCGCAAATAGTATTATTGCCAAAAATGGTACACAAGATTGTACGATTGTGTCTGGTGGTGAAGCAGAACAGATCAGCAATAACCTCTATTCTTCAGGATGCAATGGTTTTAAAGCAACAGCATTGGGTAATGCGCAACTGATTGCAGGAAGTACCACAGAAGGAAAATGTGACTTTAGTACTAATGGGATTTTATGCCCATTTGCTGAGTCACCGAGCGTGGCCTTAGGTTATTTTTTACCAAGAATTTTACCAAGTTATAACTCGGCTGAAGATTCTGTGATTATTAATCACGGTCCAGAACCTCAAGATAAAATAACAGCTTGTTCGACTCTTGATCAGCGAAGTAAACAGAGAAATTCCAATTCAGAATTATGTGATCGTGGTGCGATTGAACTGGTGATTGATCTTGGAAACATTTCGACCGTAGGGCAAGATATTTTATATGGTGAAACAGCTAAATTTTCAATTTCTGATCAATTACAAGATGGTGAACTTGTTAGTGCTGAAAAGTGTAAACAAATTTTTAATCGCGAATTGGATGATAATGGTAAGCCTTGGCAAATAGGTTGTTTAAAGATTATTCAAACCAATACGCCATCTAAAGGCACCATGACGATAAATCAGGCAGGTGATATTGTGTATACACCGAACGGTCAATGGCAAGGTTCAGATGAATTTAAAATTAATGTGGTGACATCGACCACAAGTTTTAATAAATCGGATAATCCTTATATTACGATTCCTGCACGAATTGTACAAAGAAAGCCAGATGATTTTAAAAACTATAAAGTAAAGACCTCTGGTGGAAGTCTAGGATTTCTTTCAATCATTGGACTGATTGGTTTAGCTGGCTATCGACGGATCAAGTATAAGTAAAGGATTGCACATGAAAAATTATAAAAAAGGATTTCTGACACTTGTTGTATTGTCGACCATGTCTTTGATGGCGGCAGAAGATAAAACGATTTATGTAACCACCTTTGATGATGAGGATGGGACAAATCCTGACAAGTGTTCATTAAGAGAAGCATTACACGCCGCCGCGACACATAAAGCTTATGGTGGCTGTAGTGCAGGACAGGTTTATTCAACAGTACCCAATGTAATTCAGTTGGAGGCAGGTGAATATAAGCTGACTAAAGAATTAAGACCCAACTCAGATGTTTCTATCATTGGTAAAGAGCCAGGTGATTATAGTCGCCCAGATGTATTGACCAATAATTTCCCTGCTGCAACCCCATTAAAAACTACAATTTCAGGTCAAGGAAACTCACGTATTTTCAATACCATTTATGAAAATAAGCCGAGTCTAACGCTGAATGATGTAATTTTAAAAAATGGCTCGAGTTTAAATGACAGCAATAATAATGTGGGTGGAGCAATTTATGCTGGCGGTGCACTCACCTTAAATAATGTAAATATTATAGATTCCAATGCGAAAGCAGGTGGGGCAATTTATTTAAATGATGTTTCAAGTTCTCTGACCATAAATTATGGTGTATTCCAAACCAATAAAGCGGAACTGGGCAGTGTACTTGGAATGACCTGTGCTGATAATTTAGAGTTTACCAAACGTAATATCGCAGTGAGTGGGGTAACATTTATTGGCAATGGTGCTGCAGATAGTTTAAGCATGCTTAATTTTTGTGGGCAACCTGCAGTGACTTTTTCTGCAAATACGATTACTGACAATATCGCAAGTGCAAGTCAAGGTCGTATCATTCAATTTAGCCAATTGACACCACAAGGAAAAGTTAATTTTAGTGATAATTCTTCTTTATCACTGGTCAGTAATACCATTGTCAATAATAATGCTTGGGCAACATTATTGTATGGTTACAATGGTATAAAAGCATTAAGTAATAATATTTTGGCTTACAATACTGGAAAATCTTGCCGTTATGCAAATGGTGATGTAAGCAAAGTTGAAGGTTCGCGTGTAGTGCTTGTATACAATGCTTTAAAATTGGCTGCTGGTGATGATCAATGTGAGGTTGCAGATGAAGTAAGGAAAGAGGATAAAGATCATACATTTGATGTGAGTAATATTGCATTCACGACTATTTTAAATAAGATAGAACCACCAAGTGAATCTACAGGCTTTATGCCGATGTATTTCCCTATAAACTTAGGCACAGACAAAGACTTGGTTGATGTTGGTTATACGGGCTGTAGTGGCGTTGATCAGCGTGGTGTTACACGCGTGATTGCGGAGAACTCAAATGGTCCCAATGATGTGGCAAACTCATGTGATATTGGCTCGACAGAGGTTTTACGTCTCACTGCCAATAACCTGAGTGCAAGTAATACTTCGGTTGTTGTGGCACTTAATTCTTATCAAAACATATTGGATAATTATAATAAGTTGATTGCAGATCCAGCGACCAAACAAGAATATATTCCTTTTTATAAAATCCAATCAGAGTTGTATAGTAATTTAATCAAATACACCAAATCAGACCAGAAATATCGCACGATCTTTGTCGATCCTTTTGTAGCCAATTTGCCTGCGGAAATTATAACCAAAGACGCTAATGGTAATGATGTGCGAGTGGTAAAACATTTAACTGCGGACAATTATAATGTGATTGTAGAACCACTTGGTGTCGGAGTATTAAATGATAAGAAACAATTTGTAGGTAAAAAAGAGCCAAAATTCGATTGTGTATGGAATAAAGACTTAAAGAGAATTATGTTATGGCGTATAGATGACAATGTTACACCATCAGGTGACAATGAATTCTGTAGCTATAAACTAGAGTTAAAGACAGATCAAAGCATTAGCTCTTCAGCCTATATCATTGGAAGCTTTACCAATATTGCACCTATTGCTAAAGATGCAACATTTAATATTGAACAAGGCTCAACCAAAGCGATTGATGTAGATCTACTGCAATATGCAAATGATGATGGTGATGGTAATGCTGCTGCGTTAACAGAGAAGCCAAATAAACCAAAATTTTATGTCAATACAGATGGGGTTGAATTGCCAATCCGAATTGGAACAAATATTGATCCTGTGGTCATTACCGCGGATCGTAGTGGGCCTTGTCCTGGTAGCGATAATAAATATACCTGCTATGGTGGCAAAATCCATATCCAACTTAGAAATACACTTGATCCATTTAGTTATAAATTTACCTATTATGTGTATGATGCGGATGGAAAAATTTCTACTCCTGAAAATAGTAGTGTTGAAGTGGCTACCGTTACTTTGAAAAACTCAGGTACTGCGCCAGGAAGCCCACGGGTCAGTGGCGGTGGTTCATTGGGTTGGTTGAGTCTTCTTGGGCTGTTAGGGCTGACAGGTTATCGTCGTTATCAAGCGAATAGACAGTCAAAGCAATAACAGGAAACTCAATATACCTAAAATAATCGTTTTAACGCATTGTGTTATAGCAAAAAGCCAGTTTTTATAAACTGGCTTTTTGCTATCTGTATGTTTTTTGCTATTTGTATGGGCTTTCTTCCTAATTTGTATTATAAGTTTTAAATAGAAAGGGTTTGTTGATTGATTTCCCTTAAATCATTGAAAAGTTATCCATTTTGAACTGATATGAAGCAATTTACTGTACTTACACCGCTTGAACAGATCTCATGTAGTTCTGATGAATTACTTTCGATTAAAAGAAATGATTTGGTTCCACTACTCGACAATCAAACACGACTGAATTTGTATGCTGATCAGTTGATTCAAGCTCAATCGGTACTGTTAAAAGCCATTGATCCAAGTTTGATGCAAAAGCTGAGTCAAATTATTGCACAAATTATTCAGCAATTATCTGCATCGAAGAAAAAGCTAAATCAACGTAAATTCAATGTGATACAAAAATGGTTAGGTTTGGATTTGGAGTTTAGTGTTGGACAAGTCAAATATTTAAATGATTTGGAAAGTTTAATTGATGAAGCCAAACATTTGAGTCAAAGATTACAAATCGAAATTCAAAAGTCGGAAGCAAGATTCCAACAAGCCAATGGCTTAAGAGAGCAAATGGCGAAATATATTCGTGCAGCGCAGGAATTTTTACATGAATATCCTGCTTTTGTACAACATCGTCATCCCTTGGATAATTTTGCAGATCGGCTGTCTAAGAAAGTCAATACGCTACAAACGCTACAAGCCAGTAATGATATTGCGTTAGCACAAATGCAGTTAACACAACAACTTTCATTGAGCTTACTTGATCGCTTTAATGAAGCTCAGCATGTCCTGATTCCTGCATGGCAATATCATGTCAAACAGAGTAGTGCGCAGAATTCTTTTACAACGACTGAAGAATTGGATAAAAGTCGTGATAAATTAATTCAATCATTAAAGAAATCATTAGAAAATAAATAGGATAGAAGTATGAGTGATTCGAATCATCAAGCATTAACTGAACAATCCAATACGCCATTGGAATTACAAAAGTTTGAACAATTGAATTTGAAAGAAATAGGTTTAAACACCGAAGATTTTAATGAGGTTGTTAATGCGCATAAAGACCTAGCCAATATTAATCATGCATCCGTTGCTGAATATGGTAAAAATATTGCGACCAAAACATCCTCATATACAGATGAATTACTCAACTTGGTCAAAAATAAAGACTTAGATGTGACTGGGCAAAAATTAAATGAAGTTGTGCAAGTTGCTCAGCAATTGAATACATCCAGCATTTTGAATCAATCAAAAAACTCAGGATTTATTGGAAGCATACTCAGTAAATTTAAAGGTGCTAAGCAAAGTTTTGATCAACATTTTAATACCACCAAAGAGCAAATAGATTCATTGGTCAAGGAAATTGAAACATCACAAACAGGTTTAAAAGCGCGGGTAGATACATTAGATCGTATGTTTAATGGGGTTCAAGAGGAATATCGACAGTTGGGTATTTATATTGCCGCAGGTCGAATCAAGCAAGTTGAAGTACAGCAAGAAATTGCCACTTTATCTCAGCAAGAGCAAGATCCTAAAACCAATCAGCGTGTTTATGACCTTAACCATTTAGCCAACAATCTAGAAAAGCGGGTTAGTGATTTACAAGTCTTGCAACAATCTGCAATGCAAACCTTACCGATGATTCGTATTATTCAATCCAATAATATGATGTTGGTCGATAAATTTTATGCGATTAAAAATATTACGCTACCTGCATGGAAAAACCAGATCAGCTTGGCGATTTCTCTAAATGAGCAACGTAATAGTGTACAACTTGCCAACACGATTGATGATGCAACCAATGAGCTATTAAAACGCAATGCAGATTTACTTCATCAAAATTCTGTGGATACTGCCAAAGCCAATCAACGTTCAGTGATTGATATTGAAACGCTTGAACATGTTCAAAATACCCTGATTAAAACTGTAAATGATGTCATTCAAATTCAGAAAGAGGGCATGCAAAAACGTGAAGAGGCTTCGACTCGGATTAAAGCGCTTCAATCGAATTTACAACAGTTGGTATTAGATACCAGTACACATCAATCCTAAGCCAAAGCTTAAATCTTGGCACAATCTCATCTAAAGGTGTAAAGGTTGACTGAAAAAACTCAATATCCTGTAGATATTCAACAGATCGAACATGGATTAAAAATACTTCAGCATCGAAAACGGAATTTGATGGTTTCGGCTGTGGTTTTATCCTCTGTGGGTATCGCAAGTTTAGTTTCTGTTTTTTTTCAACAGGAATTGGTTTTTAACTTGTTTGGTGTGGCACAACAGGTTCATCAATTGCACTTGCCATATATTCTAGATCAGCAGTTAAGAGAATATATCCATCAACCAGACTACCTCATGAATGCATTGTCATGGTTGGGTTGGTTGATCTTAAAATTAATAGTGTCATTTATTGGCGCATTTATTATTGTGGGTGTATTAAAAAAAATTCGCTTTTTTAAAGTCCGCTTTCAATCTTTTATCATTAAATTTGTTGCATGGCTTTTATCCTTGATTGTGCTCTGGTCTGGTTTGACTTATGTGCAATATGATCTGAAAGATGATGAAGACAAAGAGTTAAAATCATTTATAAAATATGATCAAAACATTCAGCAAAGCGCTATTTATCAATATCTGCAAAGATCGGATGCGCCTGAAACAGTACAAAGCTATTTATTGGCACAAACCGCGTTGATGCATAAACCAGTTGATAAGGTCGTGGCTACGGTTTACGCAGAAAAATTGATTAAAGCGGAGCAATCTGATTCGCGCTTTTTAGAATACGGCTTTAAACCTGAGCAATTATGGACAATTCAACATCAGGTATTTAATCGAGCGCTTTCCCCGATTGCGCAAGGTGTTGAAGCGCAAGTGAGTCGTGCAAGCTTTTGGTCGAACATTGTTGAAAAGGTTTTATGGGGAATTTCAGCACTCAGTTTATTTTTTAGCTTGATGATTTATTGGGTAGCAAGTCGAATTGCGAAACGTTTACATCGAATTGGTCATCGTATCGGTTAGTGCAACGCTACAAAGCTTATACTTTGTAAAAATTCTGATAAAAAAGCACTTTTGTGATGAGCAAAAGTGCTTTTTTATTGCTGTAAAATTAAATCTCGTTGTCCTAAGCGACATCTTTCGCTCGGTTGGTAATCAGGTCTTTCAGTTCTAAGGTATCAAAGGTTTTATCCCAAATTTCACCATCTACAATATAGTAAGGCGTTGGGTGTTTACCGAAACCTTGTACATAGTGGGTGATCTCAGTTTGTTTATCTGCGATTTCCTTATGTTGAATAGAACGTAGAACTTTCGTGCCATCCAAGCCCATACCTTCGATGATTTGTTTCAGTACTTCTGGGTTGGCAATGTCTTTACCATGGGCGAATATGGCGTGGAATAAAGCCTGCGTTAACGCAAATTGGTCAAAGATATTGTCTAAAGCCAATATCGCTTGATGGGCTAAACGGCTATTGGGCATACGCTTCATATGCTCAATATCCACGGTTAAATCTTGACTATAAGCAGCAAATTTTGCCATATCAAGTTTGCGATTGGCTTCTTTGGTTCCATATCTTTCAGTCAGGTATTGATAAACATCTAAGCCTTGTTCTGGAATTTCTGGTAAAACTTGCACAGGTAATAATTCGATTTTTTTCGCCATGGGTTGATTCCAATGTTGTTTGAGTTTTTCAAACGCCACATAACTCATTGGATAGACGATATCGAATACGAACTCTATTTTCATTGTTTTACCTCTTCACTTATTTATACAGGAATTGTGAATAAGTACACCTTGTTGTACTTAATTGGAGAAACCACAACATAAATTTAGCTTAAAACTTTGTGGCTTGGCTGCGCATGATTTTTTGTAGAGAGATGGTCGAAGAAATATTATTTTTGTTGAAAATTAATCTAATTTTAAGTTTCGAGGAAGTCGGGGGATGTCTATTGATTTTCTAGCCAATGCCCATATATATACCAGCATTAAAGAATTTAAATTTGAGAGTAGGGGGATATGCTGATGAGAACGTGGCTGATTTTTGTTAAACTAAAAAACCGATTGATTTAATAAAAACAAACTGTTTTATCTATTTTTTAAATAGACGTAATATACATTCAACGAAAGAAATTTACTCCCTTGGAGATTGTTAGCATGTTAGATACAAATACTTCTGCTCAATTAAAAACATTGTTAGAGCGTCTTGAGAGCCCAATTGAAATTGTTGCTTCTTTAAATGGTTCTGAAAAGTCAGATAAAATTAAAGAATTGGTGACTGAAATTGCTGCGCTGTCAGATCAAGTGACTGCACGTTTCGATGGTCAGAATGATCGTAAACCGAGCTTTGGTATTGCAAAAGTAGGTGAACAACCTCGCGTATTCTTTGCTGGTTTACCGATGGGTCATGAGTTTACCTCGTTAATTTTAGCTTTATTACAAGTATCAGGTTATGCGCCAAAAGTTTCTGATGAAATCTTGGCTCAAGTTAAAGGTTTAAACCTGACTGCAAATTTTGATGTATTCGTTTCTTTAAGCTGTCACAACTGCCCAGATGTTGTTCAAGCACTTAACTTGATTGCAATTAATAATCCAGGCACTACAGCAACCATGATCGACGGTGCATTCTTCCAAGATGAAGTTGAAGAACGCAAAATCTTGGCTGTACCTATGGTTTTCCAAAATGGCGAACATATTGGTCAAGGTCGTATGACTTTGGAAGAAATCGTTGCGAAATTAGACAGCGGTGCTGCGGCTAAAGATGCTGAAAAGCTGAATGCTAAAGACGCGTTTGATGTATTGGTGATTGGTGGTGGACCTGCTGGTGCAACATCTGCGGTATATGCTGCACGTAAAGGGATTCGCACAGGTATTGTTTCTGAGCGCTTTGGTGGTCAGGTCATGGACACCATGGATATTGAAAACTTTATCTCAGTACAAAAAACACAAGGTCCTAAGTTTGGTTCAGATATGGAAGCGCATGTACGTGAGTACGGTGTGGACATTATGAACTTACAAAAAGTGAAAAACATTGTTGGTGCGGATCAAACAACTAATGGTTTAGTTGAAGTTGAACTGGAAAATGGTGCAAAACTTGAATCAAAAACGGTCATCTTATCTACAGGTGCACGTTGGAGAGAGATGAATGTACCAGGTGAGAAAGAGTACAAAACACGTGGTGTTGCGTATTGCCCACACTGTGATGGTCCATTATTTAAAGGCAAAAAGGTTGCCGTGATTGGTGGGGGTAACTCAGGTGTAGAGGCCGCAATTGATCTTGCAGGTATTGTTGAACATGTCACATTGATCGAGTTTGATACTCAACTTCGTGCTGACCAAGTGCTTCAAGATAAATTGAATAGTTTGCCAAATACCACGGTGATTTTGAATGCACTCTCTACAGAAGTGATTGGTGATGGTTCGATTGTGACAGGGTTGAAGTATAAAGACCGTGCAACTGATGAATTGCATACTATTGAACTTGCGGGAATCTTTGTACAAATTGGTTTATTACCAAACACAGATTTCTTAAAAGCAACTGCTGTAGAACTTTCAAACCGTAATGAAATTGTGGTGAATGATCGTAATGAAACCAATGTAAAAGGTGTATTTGCTGCGGGTGACTGTACAACAGTGCCTTATAAACAAATCATCATTGCCGCTGGTGAGGGTGCAAAAGCCTCTTTATCTGCATTCGATTACATCATTCGTTCAGGTCAATAATCTTTCAATGATTGCACGTTGAAAAGCAAGCCAAAGTGTCGCAATGATAACTTTGGCTTGTCTTAACATTTATTTCATGTTTTACCCTTGATAGGAATTGAGTTGCTAACAGCTCAATTCCTTTTTTTGTGTTGGAGATTGAATACTATTGAAGAGAGCTTGTGAAAATAAGCTTTGTTAATGTTGCAAATCTTGAACAAGCGCAATGGTTTTTTGTTCTGCGGCTTGGATCGATTGCGCTAACAACTCGCCACCAAATTCCTGATACTCAATTGCGATTTCATGAAATTTTTCGATACCTATAAAATTGAATGCTGTTTTTATTGCGGGTTCAGCATGATTGGGAAATGGCGCATCAGCTGAATCAAAGTCATGCCCACCACGGGCAGAAAGGATAATCATGGTTTTTTGATGATCCAAAAGCCCTGAGTACGGTTGCTCTTTGCTAAGATCAAATGAGTAGGTTTTATTCATTCTCACGATGTGATCAATATAGGCTTTTAGATGAGCAGGTGTGCCAAAGTTATACATCGGTACGCCAAGCACAATAATATCTGCCCAATGTAATTCTTCGATAAACTCATTGCTCAGTTGTAGGCGTTGTTGTGCCTTTTCTTCAGATTCTGCATAGCCAAATTCAGAAATGATCCACTCTTCATCAATATAAGGGGGTGGATTTCGACCTAAATCACGATGTTTAACTTGCACAGATGAATCAATTTCATTCCATTGATTAATAAATAATTCGGTTAAGCGTCGGCTTAAAGAACCATGTGGGTGCGTACCTGAAATACCTGTTCTTAAACTAGTATCTATTTTTAGTATATTTGCCATGATCATTACTCAATTTGTTGTTTGTTCAAATTGATTTTTATAGAATATGAAAAAAACAACAAACGATAAAAATACATGTTATAACTGAATATAATTCATTTATATTTTACACGGTGATCTTCGGTGGTTTTGCATAATTCCTTGGAGCAATTGTTGGCCTTTCAGCATGTCGCTGAACAACTCAGCTTTAAAAAAGCAGCAGACCAATTGTTTTTAACAGCTACCGCCTTAAGCCATCGTATCAAGAAGCTGGAACAGCAATTGAATATACAGTTATTCGAACGACGTACACGCTCGATTAGCCTAACGCCAGAAGGAGAGTATTTGCTTAAGCATGTACAGTCAGGTTTTGGACAGATTCAAACTGCTTTGTTTCAACTTGAGCAAAATAAACAAAGATTATTTACCATTACGACAACACCATCCTTTGCAAGTGAGTGGATTATTCCCTATTTGCCAGAGTTACAAAGTCGCTTTCCCCATATTATGTTTCGGGTACATGCGAGTTATGACCTCATCAATATGACGTCTGGTCTCTATGATTTGGCGATTCGGTATGGTTCAGGGGGCTATCAAGATGTTGATGCAGAATTATTTGCAGTTGATGAATATGTGGCTGTCGGGCATCCCTCTTTGGATATTGCAACTATGAACTGGACGACTGTGCCATTGATTCACTTTACCTGGGGAGACGAATACTGTCCAAATCGAGTCAATTGGCAGAAATGGTTTGAAAAACAAGGCTTACATATTCAAGCAGGGCAAGCGCAGGTATTTTATACGCAAGAAAGTCATGCAATTCAGGCTGTATTGTCTGGACAGGGTATTGCATTATTAAGCCGCATTTCGATTGCCAATGATTTACAACATGGGCGACTGAAAATTGTATCGCCATGTGTTGAAACGGCATGGAATTACTATTTTTTAACTTTGCCAGATGCTGATTTTATTGTAAATGAAGTCAAACAGTGGTGTAAGGAGAAGTTTTCGCAAAATTTTGCCCATGAATAAAGATCTATGAATTTTTTTCGTCGCTTGGCTTTTTGCTTATATTGCCTATCTTGAAATTAAAAATTAAATCAAACAGAATTTTTTAAATAAGAAAAAAGCCAAAGTGTTCCCCAAATACACCTTGGCTTTGTCATCTACCAAGATTGTGTATCAGCTATATTTTGACGTGCGCTTTCAACTTCATTTACTAAATTTTTAATTGAAGTTGTTAAATCTTCATGAAAGTTTTTTGAATCATATTCAATAAAATGTAATTTCATGGTATCGCTAACAATAGACTTCCGTCATAAATCAAAAAACGTACAATTTATTTGATCTTAAATTAATCAGCAAAATTATTTAATTCAAGGGATAATCCTTGGATGAAATTCAAAGATATTCAAAAATTATCAGACGTTAAGTTTCGTAGGCTTACCGGTGTTAGTTGGGCTACATTTAACCTCATGTTGGCCGAGCTAAATAAGCATTTACCTCGTCATATTGGTAAAGGACGACCGCATAAATTACCGTTGGAAGATCGCTTGCTCTTATGTATAGAATATTGGAGAGAATATCGAACATTTTTCCATCTTGGTATGAGTTACGGTGTATCTGAAACGAGTGCAATTCGTATCACACGTGTTATTGAAGATACCTTAATCCGTTCTGGAAAATTTAACTTGCCAAAACAACTTCCTAATCGAGATGAAGTGGATTGGGAAGTTGTTGTGATTGATGCAACTGAAATATTAGTTCAACGTCCAAAAAAAACAGAAGAAATGGTATAGCGGTAAAAAAAAGCGACATACCTTTAAATTTCAGCTATCTATGCACTATACAACAGGTGAAATACTGAGTGTATGTGGAAGTCATGGAAGCATGCATGATTTTAAAATATTTAAAAAAAGTATGAGGAAATTAAAATTTAAGCCCTTTTTTATCGTTGATAAGGGGTATTTAGGGATAAAAAAATTGGGTTTTGGATGCCTCATGCCATCTAAAGCAAAGAAAACTGAAAAATTAGATTCTGAATTAAAAAAGTTAAATAGAGAGATTGGTCGTAGACGAATTCAAGTAGAGCATGTATTTGGAAGGATGAAATGTTTTAAGATTTTATCTTGTGTATATAGAAATCGTCGTAAAAGATTAAACCTGCGGTTTAATTTACTTGCTGGCATATACAATTTAGATTGGGTGAAAGATAAACAATTAAATTGATTGAAAAATGATTTATGAAGGAAGTCTAATCTCTTTAATTTTGTTGTGAACTGTATTTTTAGGCATAATAATGTAATGTTGCTTTGAAAAAGGATATTTAAAGTTTAAATCTTCTAAAATTAATCTTATATCTGGATCATTAATACCACAGCCTAAAAAAATAAAAGTATGTGTAAGTGAAAGTGCTTCAATAATTTGATAAAAATCTCTATATTTCGTCCTCGCCTCAGAATAATCTTTACGAGTGAAAATGATATTATCAGTAGTATCAACGCTTCCGTGGATTTTAATAATTAACCGTTCTGGTCTTCTAATACAATCTGCTAAATCAATACTATCAAAACTTTTTATTAGAGTACTACCTTCAGAAATATTGTTTGCATATACATCATAAATCTTGTCAAAATTAGGAGTAATTACAATTCTTGAGTCAAGATTGTAAATGTATTCATGAATACATGATTTTTTAAATTGTGGTTTGAGGAATTCTTTCTTTATCAATGTATTAAAATTATCTCGACCTAAATCATTTTTTATTAATTCACAAGCAGTTAAGTAATCTCCAGATTTAATTTGCTTATTAATTTCAGTTTTAATTTTATTACTAACTTGCTCAGTTGCATGGATTAAGAACTCTTTCCAATCCTTAGGGCGTATTCCGTCTTTATTCGTTGAATTTTTTGAAATTCCAGCACCAAGAATGAGAATGGTTTTCCGTCTAGCAACATCTTCAATAAGCTCTTGAGGCCATTTAATCATTTATTCCACCAATATTTTCTAATAATTTATGAGTAATCATACTAATTGTTTCTTCATACTCTTTAACTTTATTAAAATGAGAACCAACGACTCCATGTTCTGATTTTAAAGCAAAAATAGGTACAGCAGCACTTTGAGATAGTGGTATTAAACTATTAAGAGTTGGAATTTCTCCTAATTTATCTTGAGCTAAAGAATGAGTATTCTTTGACGATAATAGGCTAATTGTGCTAGGTATTTTTTTTATAATTTTTTCAAAAGCATTTACAGGTCTTTTAACTCCATTTGTAGTTTTAGCCTTATATTGCTGTGTAATATAGCCTGCAAATTGAAGCGACCAATTTATCTGATTGTCAGAAATGCAAAAGTTTTCTTGTTCTTTTTCAAAATAGTCATTTAATCCACGATTCAATTGTATTTCCCAAGTTGATAACGATTGGTGTATGTTTTCTATAGCTTGTAAACTAAATACATCCGATGACATAGGTACAATATAAAAATCATTAGCCACTAAAACAGAGCGATTCAAAGCGCCTAATGATGGGCCAACATCAAAAAGAACATAATCATATCCTAGAACTTCAAGTTTAATTAGCAAGTCTTTAAAAACTAAGGTTGTTTGTAAACCACGATAATCACCTGACTTTCCATCAATCCAATCCTTACTGAGAAAATCTTCACTAAGTGATAATTTTGTATCTCCTGGAATTATATCTACTTCAAAATTTGGGCTTTTTTTAATTGGTAAATTTCCAGAAATATAACCCTTTCCTTTTGATAAAGGTTCAATAATTTTATTTATAGTATTTTTTTGCTCATATATTTCTTCAATTTGATCATTGTTAAACATATAAGTTGTGGCATTACATTGTGGATCAGCATCGACTACTATAACTTTTTTTTGATGCTTGATTTGAAGATATGCAGCCATATTACAAAGTAAGGTGGTTTTTCCTACACCACCTTTGTTATTAAACATAACTATAGATTTCATAAATATAAGTCTTTGATTATTTGTTTATAATTATAATTATAATTGTTTTTTAGTAAATAGAATTTTTAAATATAACTAAGAAAAAAGCCAAAGTGTTCCCCAAATACACCTTGGCTTTTCCCTAATGTTGTTGTTTTCCCCTTTTCATGAGCTGTGTTGCCATACAGCTCAGCTCCATTTTCTTTATTGTTATTATTATCTGAATCTATGCGTTAACTAAGCAAAATACGTTCCAAGATTAGAATTGGTGTCGCATTTTGTCTTAGCCAAACAAACTTAGATAATGAAAGCGATTTAATAATTGCGCTTTGCTTTCTATATGTTGTGGATTTTGAACAATACATTCAATCGGACAGACATCCACACAGGTTTGATGCTCATAAAATCCGACACATTCAGTACAACGCTGTGTATCAATTTCATAGAACTTTTCGCCCTCAAAAATTGCCTGATTAGGGCATTCTGGTACACACATATCACAATTGATGCACTGGTCTGTAATCATTAAAGCCATTTCGATATCCTAAACTGCTTGGTAAGCCAATGATGATGCTGAAATATCAGCAGTCGAATTTGGTAAGTTTCTAATTAATAAGGAATATTGCATATCAATATCAGCAGGAATTGGAATTTCTACAATATATCCTGAGCCTTTTGCATCTATGATCGGTTGTCTATTTTTATCTAAAATTTCATGAAGAATAAATGTGATGTTGCCAGATGTGGTCATGAGTTCCATAGAGTCACCCACAACAAAACGATTCTTTACCTCAATCTTGATGTAATCATCGTTGCGTTCAAGCACTTCACCAACAAATTGCTGATGATCAAACTGAGAAGATCCCGTTGCATAGTTTTGATATTCAGCATGGACATGACGGCGTAAGAAACCTTCGGTATAACCTCGATTGGCTAAACCTTCGAGTTGTGACATTAACGCCCGATCAAACGGTTTTCCTTGTAGCGCATCATCAATCGCTTTGCGATAAATTTGTGC
The DNA here is from genome assembly GCF_022828975.1 of Acinetobacter sp. NyZ410. NCBI lineage: Bacteria > Pseudomonadati > Pseudomonadota > Gammaproteobacteria > Moraxellales > Moraxellaceae > Acinetobacter > Acinetobacter sp. NyZ410. The sequence goes on from NZ_CP094620.1 coordinate 1,703,130, forward strand.
TGTTCTGGCGCAATAAAAGTAAGATTTGGTGCGTCCTTCGATTTTTAAGGAATGGATGCCCATCTTGGTTAAACGGTCTACGTGCTGAACTGCACGTAAGTCTTTAGAGTTCATAAAGTAAGTGCCATGTTGGTCTTCTTCAGCAGCAAACATGTCTTCTTTATGACGTTGTAATAAAACCGGTTCGCCAAATTGATGTTGTTGTATGGCGTGTTGCTCGTCGGCATCTTTATTGTTGCAACAGTCTGATGCTGTCTCCAGTTGTTGGACTGGAATGACATCCCCAGATGCATCTTCTGTTGCTTCGTGAATATTGTATTCCCAGCGACATGCATTGGTGCAAGCGCCTTGATTTGCATCACGTTTATTCATATAGCCTGAAAGTAAGCAACGACCGGAATAAGCCATACAGAGTGCACCGTGTACGAAAACTTCGATTTCCATATCGGGTACATTCTGTTTAATTTCTTCAATTTCCTCGATAGATAACTCACGTGACAAAATGACACGGGTGAGTCCCATATTTTTCCAAAATTTTACGGTTGCCCAATTGACCGCATTTGCCTGTACAGACAGATGGATGGATATTTGTGGGAAATTTTCTCGAACCAGCATGATCAAGCCAGGATCTGACATGATCAGTGCATCAGGTTGCATGGCGACCACAGTTTCAAGATCACGAATAAAATTTTTTAATTTAGCATTGTGTGGTTGAATATTCACCACCACATAAAATTTTTTGCCTAAGGCATGCGCTTCAGCAATCCCTATTTTTAAATGATCATGATCAAACTCATTATTACGAACTCGCAAGCTATAGCGAGGTTGACCTGCATATACCGCATCGGCACCGTAAGCAAATGCATAACGCATATTCTTCAATGATCCAGCTGGTGATAGGAGTTCAGTAATGTGTGAGATGCTCATATAAATGTAAAAGGCATACTAAAAATATGGTTTTATTGTAAGGGTTTGAAAATAAGATTCAACCTAGTAAAACACTCAGGATTAACTGGGTGAATTTTTATTAAAACACTTAATATTCAATATTTTATGTTTAATTAATTGGGTTTTTTGAAAAACCCTAAAAAATTATTTAAGCCTTTTTAATTGCTGATCGATAATAATTTCACCATCTTCTTTACTAAAAGCAGCACGCTGTGGCGCAGATAAGAGATTTAAAACCAATTCAGATGGTCTACATAAACGAACACCCAATTCAGTCACGACAAAGGGGCGATTGATTAAAATCGGGTATTGCAACATGAAATTAAGCAGCTGATCGTCAGTCCACTCTGCTTGATCTAGTTTTAAGGTTTTATAAACATCAACATTTTTACGTATTGCATCTCGTACCGACAAAGCAGATTGCTGAATCAAATCGATGAGTTGTGCTTTGCTTGGCGGATACTGTAAATATTCGATCACTTCTGGTTCGATACCAGTATTTCGAATGAGTGCAAGGGTATTGCGTGAAGTCCCACAGGCAGGATTATGATAAATCTTAATTTGAGATGACATCGATCGACTCTCTGTTAAAAAGCAATATTGCATTTATATATGGATATGCGTATATTCGCAATAGTGAATATGCTAAACCATAAAATTGAGTAATTGCGATGGATCAACCCGATTTCTTTAAGTGCTTATCTGACCCAACTCGTTTGGATATTTTAAAACTTGTGTTGGCACAGGAGAATGTTTGTGTTTGTGAAATCACCGAAGCCTTAAATTTAAGCCAGCCAAAAATTTCTAGACACTTGGCCTTGTTGAGGAATTTGTCCATTTTACTTGATCAACGCAAAGGCCAATGGGTGTATTACCGTTTAAATCCTGAATTACCAGAATGGGCCAATGCTGTATTAAAAATAATTGCAGCGCAAACTGCGAATTCAGTTGTGGGTCGTTCAGACTTGATCCAGATCAACAGTTGTTGTGAGTAAGCTGTTATGAACTCAAATCAGTCAACTTCGCGGCTCTCTTTCTTAGATCGAAATTTAACTTTATGGATCTTTATTGCGATGGTAATGGGGATCTGCATCAGCGTATATTTCCCGCAGGCTACTGTGGCTTTAAATCGTTTAAGCCTAGATTCAGTCAATATACCCATTGCGATAGGTTTAATTTTGATGATGTATCCGCCACTTGCCAAAGTGGATTATGCGACCTTAGCTGAAGTCTTCAAAGATAAACGAACGCTGACTTTGTCTTTGCTACAAAACTGGTTAATCGCGCCGTGCCTGATGTTTGCCTTAGCGATTGTGTTTTTACATGCTTATCCTGAATATATGACGGGTTTAATTCTTATTGGTTTAGCACGTTGTATTGCGATGGTATTGGTATGGAATAATTTAGCATGTGGTGATAACCAATATGTCGCAGCTTTGGTTGCTTTTAATAGTATTTTCCAAATCGTCTTTTTTAGTACTTATGCTTGGTTGTTTTTAACAGTTCTACCACCGTATTTTGGTGTAGCAGGAAAAGTTATTGATGTTAGCTTCTGGACGATTACACATGCAGTTTTAATCTATCTAGGTATCCCATTTTTATTGGGCTTTCTAAGCCGGATCATTCTAGTTAAACGTAAAGGATTAGATTGGTATCAACATACGTTTATCGCTAAAGTCAGTCCGCTGAGTTTATTGGCATTGTTATTTACCATTGTGGCGATGTTTAGTTTAAAAGGGGCGGATGTAGTTAGCTTACCATTCGATGTACTGCGAATTGCCATCCCATTAACCCTGTATTTTGTGGTGATGTTTTTCCTGAGCTTTTTTATGAGCAAATGGATGGGCAATGATTATCCTAAAACTACGGCGATTTCTTTTACCGCAGCAGGAAATAACTTTGAGTTGGCACTTGCTGTCGCGATTGCAACATTTGGATTGGCTTCACCTGTCGCATTTACCACGATTATTGGTCCTTTGGTTGAAGTCCCTGTATTGATTGCGTTGGTCAGTGTTTCGCTATGGCTGCGCAAAACTATTTTTAAATCAGCGCATGGGCTCAATCAGCAAAGGGAATAGCCGAAAGACCCATTCAACACAATGTATAGTCAATCTGTCAAAAAATTTAGGAACAAGAATATAATTTTTATTAATAAATATTTTTAGTTAAATCAATTGCATGGGGTGATTTTTTAGCTTGTAAAGCTTGTAAAGCTTGTAAAGCTTGTAAAGCTTGTAAAGCTTGTAAAGCTTGTAAAGCTTGTAAAGCTTGCAATGCCGCACCTTATATTCAAAGTTTAAATACCTTTGCGTAGGCGATTGCCTCCCTTTTTAGAGATAAAAAGGGACAAAAATCTTTTGCTGAGCGAGGGGTACATCCTATACCCCCGCTCAACGGCGACATCCATGTCGCCATGCGATAGCTACACCTTGTATGATTTAAAAGGACAAAAAACGAGTTGATAACTAATAGTTTTTTAAAGTTCATGCAAAAATATACGCTTCATTTATGACCAATGACTTGTATGAATAAATAGATGGTTTGACTATAAATTATTCCGATGCTTCAAGTTTTTTGACAATCTGACAATGATCAATGGTGGTGTTCGAGGAGCAGGATTGACGTAATTCATGCAGTTGCGATTTAAAATGCTGTAATTCATATATTCGAGTTTCTACATGTCGAATATGTTCTTCAATCAATTGGTCAATGATTTTACAGCCTTGTTCAGGATGTTGTAGATGCTCTAAAAGTTGAGTAATTTCATGTAAGGTCATATCTAATGCGCGGCAACGTTTAATAAAAATAAGCCGCTTTAATGTTTCATCATCATAATATTTATAATTATTATCTGCACGATAACTGGATCTGATCAAATTTTTTTTCTCATAAAAACGCACAGTATCCGTCGACAGCTGAGTTTTTTTAGCGAGATCACTAATTAAGTATTGCTGCATGCTTTATTTTCCTGAATCAACTTGACCTTGGACTAACTCCATAGTTTTAAATAGCAGTATAGCTGAATTTTTCATCATTGTTGAAGCATGTGCTGATTTTCTTTAAAGCACCAACTTGACTGAAAAAAATAAGCAGATAAGCCCATTTATATTGAATCAAGGAGAAGTGTCATGGCGTGTACATGTAGTCATGAACCTGCACCACAGAAACCGAATAGCAAGTTTAGAACGGCTTTGTGGATTGCACTGTTTATTAACCTTGCCATGTTCTTTGTTGAATTGATTGGTGGGGCGTATGCACATTCTTCTGCACTTTGGGCCGATTCTCTGGATTTCTTTGGTGATTCCATCAATTATGCCGTTTCTTTAGCGGTATTAGGCGCAACGCTATATTGGCGAGCGACTGTTGCCTTGTTTAAAGGGGCAATCATGGCAATTTTTGGTTTTGTCGTGATCGGCAAAACGATCTATGCCTATACGAAAGGGATTCCGCCAGAAGCGATTACCATGGGAGCGATTGGTATACTGGCTTTAATCGCCAATGTGATTTCAGCCCTTGTGCTTTATGCTTTTAGAGATGGCGACTCCAATATGCAGTCTGTTTGGCTGTGTAGTCGTAATGATGCGATTGGAAATGTCGCCGTAATCTTTGCAGCTATTGGGGTTTTTGGTACAGGAAGCATGTTGCCAGATATTATTGTGGCTGTGATTATGGCGACTTTAGGCTTAACCGGCGGTTATCAGGTGATGAAGAGAGCACTACAAGAACGTAAACAAAATATGCCAACTCAACACGTCTTACAATGACGCTCAACGACTCCACAATAAAGTATTTTTGATCTCAGCAATGGGATCAAAAAACCATCATGAAGTAAGCGTTTAAATTTCAGTTATACGCATTGCCATTTTGCTCCAGAAATTATTCCAGAGTGCTAAATACTCAGACTGGACTTGGTCCAAATACTGTTGGTCGTTTTGATCATAGCATTGTATCAGTAGGGTCCAAATGTCATCTTGATGGTTGTCATCATTGGCAAGGGTCGCGTCATTTTGATCAGCCAGACCATGGCAAGCATAATAACCTTCAATAAATTTACTGTTGTAAATCGACATGTTGTTACGGAGTGCTTCACTAAACTTTATGACTTGCAGCTCTGTACAAGCCAAAATAAGCAATAATTCTGTATAAGAATTGATATGTCGGTGAATAAATTGGGCCAATGCGAAAGCTTCTATTTCAGTCTGTTGCTGATCCAATGGGTCTAATTCCAACTGCTGCATCAATTTTAAAAAATAAACCAGATGTGATTTGGATGCAGCACTTTTTTCGATTTGGTGTGTATTGAAACCCAGTTCATCAATTAAGTTTAGCGACAGTAAATAGCGTGCATATATTTTCGCTGCAATCCTATTTTCTGGATGAATATTATGGTTTTTTTCGAGGCTAACGGCTTGATAAATTACCATGCTAAGTGCATCTGTAAAATTTTTAACAATCGCCGTAAAATAATTAATATGAATAAATTTAAGTTGTTCAAGTGTCAGCTGGCTTTGATTCAACTGGACTAATATTGGGTGCTTAAATAAAACATGACAGTGTGTTTGTCGCTTTAAATTTGCGATAGCTTGAGTATTTTGCTGCCATAATTCAGGTTGCAAGGAATTTTGAATGAAATGCAGCAACTCGAAACGAGTATGTTCAGATTGCGTGAAAGATAATATGCTCATATGCTGCATTAAAATTTTAATTTTGCCGTTTTTATAATAGTAAAAAACAAATTGTTTTGCTAGTATTTATACAGGTTTAATATTTTATATTTCATATACTTGCCTTTGTAGTCTTGATGTTTTTTTATAAAAACTCAGTATTCATATGAATTTAAGATATAATTCTTAGCATACACTTGAAGTAATTCGTATTTATGTGCTGTTCTTATAAGCTAATGCTTTAATTTTAATCTTAAATTTTTGTACATCAGGTAAAAACAAATGTCAAAAAAAGAGGACATCATTAATACAGCGTTGAATCTCTTTAATACATATAGTTATAATTCTATCGGTATAGACCGAATTATTAGTGAGTCTGGCGTTGCAAAAATGACTTTTTATAAATATTTTCCATCTAAAGCCAAATTGATTGAAGAATGTTTGGTCACGAGAAATCTCAATTTGCAAGAATCATTAGATGCTGCAATCGCTAAATGTGATCCACAAGATTATTTATCTCATATTAAAGCCATTTTCACATGGTACAACGCATGGTTTCATAGTGAAGATTTTAATGGTTGTATGTTCCAAAAAGCCGTAGAAGAAATTTCAAAAGTTTATCCGTCATCACTTCAACCTGCAACTGACTACAAAGAGTGGTTAAAAGGGCATTTGAGTAATGCGTTGCGTCATTTAGGTGTTAAACAAGATATTCAACTTGCTTCTTTCTTGTCGAGTCTTCTTGACGGAATGACGATTCAGGCGCAAATAGATCCTCAGCAAGTGTGTTTGGATGATTATTGGAGACGGGTAGAGACCCTGATTCAGATGGAATTGGCTTTAGCCCAACCGAGTTCAGTTTAACCTTTAAGTTTGTTGAATAATCGCAGATTGCAAGTGTAATCAATATTTGCGCTTGCTGATTTGTTTAGGGTCTGTTGAGATTTCATAAATGGCTTGCGTTGTAGGTTAAAATTGAGCATGAGACGTATACGTCGTAAAGCATGAATGAGAATAGCGAGACTATTTTCAAGTTTTAATTTACTCCTTAAAACTTGAAAATAAAAAAGCGCGATCACTTGAAGTGAATCGCGCTTTGCTGATAAGTTTTTTATATACCTGATAATTTATTGTCATAACAATAAATTATCAGGTAAAGAGATGCTTGAAGCATCTTCTTATATTTATTCTTATACCCTCTGAATGCACATGTCATTCGTTTTTTTCAGCAAATTATACAGACTTGTCTGTTTAGTTGGATTATAAAGATTTTGTTGTTTTTTACAACAGAATCTTTGTGAATTTGTTTGTTTTTTTATCAATCGGCTTAAATATTAAAAAAAATATCTAATTTTTGGTACTTTGCGTTTAATTTTATGGGTGCTGATATCGTTTAAAAGCCAGTTCTTGATCTTGTAGATTAGGCTAGCAGATTTCTATTGATCTTTAAATGGCAGTAAATTGCTATACGCGAAGCATGTGGTCAAGAATTTGAAAATTGAAATGAATAATTGTAAATAAATATTAGAGATAAAAAGTCAAAGACCATGAAAAGTGCTTATGCTGTTTGGAATATCAATATTTAAGCATTAGTGATTCATTCTTCGGGCTAAAATTCTAGGATCATTGCTATTGAGGATTTGTTCAATTTTGCCATTAGGGTGCTGAAGAATCGTTTGATCATGCGTATAGACTTTGCCATTACGAGCAATCGCATTTTGATCATTGGGCGGGGTAAATAACCATGTTTCATCTTGTGTAAAAGGATGAACCAGTAAATTGAATTCAGTATTTGCTGGATATTGAATACCGCCTAAGGTTAATTTTTCTGCCAGTGTGCCATTTTCAATCCCGATGAGTTGTTTATTTTGATCCAAATAGACATTTGCCCATTGTAGGGAAACAGCTTTGTATTGGGTGAGGGGATTGTGAATCCGCCAGTAATCTGTAGAAACAAAGTTGTCTGGATATTTTTGATATTTAGAACGCTCGATACCTGCCTGTGCCATAAGCGTAATATTGTCTAGCTGCGTATCTTGAGCAAGATTACAGTGCTCTAAACCAACGATGTTGCCAGCATCATCTAAATAGACTTGAATATAGCTCATCAGCTGACAATTCCAACCTTCGATCGTATCCTTACCTGTCCCCATTAAGGTGGTGGAACGATCATCAAAAAGTTCCAAATCAATACCACGAGGAATTTTCATGCTGTTAATTTGTAGCTTTCCAAATAATACGGGTTGGGGAAATTTGGCTTGTCTCAATGAGGACAATTGATTGGGTGCAAATAATTCAAGTTCAGTCCCTTGTGGCATTTGGATGCCTAAAATTTTCTCAGGCGAACTTAATGTTTTATGTAGGGAATGATGCTCTTTTTCAATCTCATTTTTTGTATATAGAACAAGAAAATAAAGTGCCAAGCTCAAAAAAACGCAGAGTACACTACAGACAAATAAAGACTGAATAAAAATATTGCCATGCCTAAGGGCATTTCTGAATTTTGAGCTAAATATTAATCCAATCGCAAAGAGACTAAAAATAATGGTCCCAAAGCCGGCGACAAAGAAAATCCAAAGATAGTTAAAAGAAAGTGGAATCATGCTACTGAGAATCGTATTTTTATATTTGCTAAGATTCAGGATATTGTATGCAATATCCTGAATTATTTTCAATCAATCAAAAATCTTATGAAGCGCTTGGAACGGTAAAGTCACTACATCAAAAGCGACAGCAAAAGGGAATAACACCAGTTTATCTGCAGTTTTACTGCCAGCCTTTGAGTAATCTTTGACCTCTTGAGTGGTATAGATACTGACTTGATAGGGTTTACTCAGTGCTTTTAGTGATGAAATATTAGAAGCAGAAGGGTAAACCAGACCAGATAAGGCAATGTTAAAACAGAAACGTTGTGCTTTTAGACGTTGATCACTTGAAGTGGTACATTCTTCTGCACCATTTTCAATAAAGAATGCACGATCTTGTTTAGTGACATCTTCCGAAAGTTTGACATATTTGAGTGGTAGGATTCCTGAAAAATGCCCATCATTTTTTTCTGAATTGAAGGTCAGCGCTTTATCAATTTGAATAAATTTTGGATCAAGTCCTGTGATCACTTTGACAAATCGAGTACCACCACTGGTGATGACATAACTATTTTTTTGTCCTGCAATAACAATGCTGTCAGAAGGTAGTGCAGAAATTGCTTGTGATGGTTTGCCAAATGCTAAAACCGTATCATTGACCAATACGGTTTGAACATTACGGGTACGGACACCGTTGTCTTTCTTTAAAAGGGTTGAAGTTGCACAGCCGGTCATGGCAAATGCGGAAATAATACAAATGGACAATGTAGATTTATAATTTAATTTATTCATATTTTGCTCATTTAATCTTAAGGTATTGTTTATACCATTAAAAAAATAGGGTGTTAAGTTTTTAGCCTACCAAAAAATAGACAATAATTTATTTTTTCAATGAATTAATCCAATTTCTCCACAATTGATTGGCAAAATGTATCTAAAGTTTTTGATTGTCTTGTAAATTGCCAATGAATTTAAAGCAATTGTACGATTTATTATTCTTTCTTTAGAATAATCGAATAAATCAGATAATTTTGATTGTAATTTCATTCCAAGATTCTTAGAATTGCCTGCTTGTTTGCGTGATCATTGGAACTGAACTTTGAGTAATTTTCTAACCGAACACCTGATCCATCGTGATGATGATTTTATGGTGATCCATAAGCCAGCAGGTATACTCACAGTTCCAGGAAAAACAGCAGATTTACAAGATTGTGTTATCAACAGATTATTAAAAATCGAGCCTAAGACTTTACTCATTCATCGTTTAGACCGCGATACCTCTGGGATTTTGCTATTCGGACTGAGTAAATGGGGACAAAAAAGTATTTCTAGACAGTTTCAAGAACGTCAAACCTCTAAAACCTATCAAGCTGTTGTTGCTGGCACTTTACATGGTGAAGGCACAGTTGATGTTCCTGTGATTTATGATCCAGAACATCCACCCTTACATATTGCTGATCCAGAACATAACAAGCCTGCATTAACACATTGGAAAGCAATCCAATATTTTCAAATTCAAGGACAGGCTGTAACCCGTGTTGAGTTAACTCCAATTACAGGACGGTCACATCAGTTACGCGTGCATATGCAATATTTAGGACATCCTATTATTGGTGATACTTTATATGCAACTGTAGAACAACAGCAGCTTATGCCACGACTTTGTCTACATGCACAACAACTGAGTTTTCATCATCCTAAAACAGAGGAGCTTGTACAATTTGATTGTCCAGTTCCGTTTTAGTTTAGATTTTTAAGTTGAAATTAAGTCGCTCAAAATTTAATGAGCTTTATGTCAAAAAGTATTGCGTAATGGGTATAAACTTTGTTCAAATATTCTCCTGATTTGAGCAACCGTGTTTTAGCCCTAACATGAGATAAAGGTGGAAAAATTGCAACAATTTGCTATAGGTCAACGTTGGTTATCGGACACAGAAACTGAGTTAGGTTTAGGTGTATTGATTGACGTCGATGAACGTTCAATCAGTATTCTTTTTCCAAAAAGTGACGAAACTCGTGTCTATGCACGTAATAATGCCCCATTATCTCGTATTGTTTTTAATATCAATGATGAAGTTCAAGACCAAGAAGGCATCAAGTGGATTGTCGAGTCTTTAGACGATCGCAGTGGTGTGATTCGTTACAATGTTATTCGTACATTGGATAGTGGTGAACAAGAGAAGAAAGCATTAAACGAAACGCGTATTGGCGCACAAATTCAATTGTCAAAGCCTTTAGAGCGTTTATTGGCAAGCCAAATTGACTATAAAGAATGGTATGACTTACGTATTGAAGCGATGCAAATGCAAGCCAATATGCAAACGTCACCATTACGTGGTTTGGTTGGTGCGCGTGTAGGTTTGATTCCACACCAGCTGTATATTGCTCATGAAGTGGGTAAACGATTTGCCCCTCGTGTACTACTTGCAGATGAAGTCGGTTTAGGTAAAACAATCGAAGCGGGACTCATCATCCATCAACAACTCAAAACGGGTCGTTCTGAGCGAATTCTGATTCTTGTGCCAGATTCATTACAATATCAATGGATGATTGAAATGCGTCGTCGTTTCAATTTGAATTTCTCATTGTTTGATCTGACTCGTACAGCTTCAATCAAAGAGCATGATCCTGAACTCAATCCATTCCTGACTGAACAATGTATCATTGCTTCAGTAGATTTGATGATTGACCATGATGATTTGCGTGAGCAAGCCATTGAAGCTGGTTTTGATCTGTTAGTGGTCGATGAAGCGCATCATTTGATGTGGAGTGAAGAAGAAGGCGGTAATGACCGTTATGATCTGGTTGAAGAGCTTGCTGAAAAAACTGAAGGTGTGCTGCTTTTAACGGCAACGCCTGAACAGTTAGGTGTAGAAAGTCATTTTGCCCGTTTACGTTTACTTGATCCACAACGTTTTAGTTCGCTTGATCGTTTCCTTGATGAAGAAGAGCAATATCATCACACTGCTAAAATTGCTGAAGTGTTGATGTCAGATTTGCCACTTGAAGCGGAACATTTGGCAGCGGTTGAAAAATTATTAGGTCATCCGATTGAAGATCAGCCTGAACATCGTTTCCGTGCAATTCATGAACTTTTAGACCGTCATGGTACTGGTCGTATCTTGTTCCGTAATACCCGTGAAGCAATTCAAGGTTTCCCTGGACGTGATTGCCAACCAGCACCATTGCCAGCACCAGAAAACTGGTCTAAAGATGGAAAATTACGTGAGCAAATGTGGCCAGAAGAACTGCAACTTGATGGCGCATGGATGGAAACAGACCCACGTGTTATGTGGTTGATGGAACGATTACGTTCTGATTTAAAACATAAAAAAGTACTGCTGATCGCACGTAGTGGTCCAGTTGTTGAAGCACTTGAAAATGCTTTACGCATCCACGCGGGTATTCGCACCGCAATGTTCCATGAAGGCATGAGCTTATTGGAACGTGACCAAGCAGCGGCTTATTTTGCTGAAGATTCTTATGGTGCACAGATTTTACTGTGTTCTGAAATTGGTTCAGAAGGGCGTAATTTCCAGTTTGCTTCTGATCTTGTGTTGTTTGATTTGCCAGCAAATCCAGATGTACTTGAACAGCGTATTGGTCGTTTAGACCGTATTGGTCAGGAAAATCGTATTCAGATTCATGTGCCTTATCTTGTCGGTACAGCGCAAGAGCGTATGTTCCGTTGGTACAATGAAGCGCTAAATATTTTCAGTAATATTTCGCCTACAGCACAAACCTTACAAGAAAACTTTATTGTCGATTTAAAAGATTGCTTATTGGATGATAAAGGCCAAGCCTTTGAAGAGCTTCTTGAAGCGGTCAATGTACAGCGTCAAGCGCTTGAAGTTGAATTGCAAGATGGTCGTGACCGTTTATTGGAATACAATTCATGTCGTCCGATCGTGGCACAAGAAATTGTTACTGCGCTTGAAGACTATGATGACAATACTTTGTTGCCAATGTTTATGAAGCGGTTTATGGCATCGACTAACATTGACTTTGATGAGCAAAGCAATGGTACGGTGATTATTAAACCCACCGATCAAATGCAAGTGCAAGGCTTGGATATCGACGAAGAGGGCATGACTGCAACCTTCTATCGTGATCAAGCACAGATCCGTGAAGACGCGCAATATTTAACACTTGAACATCCGTTTACTGAAAGTGTGATGGAAATTATCCGTACTCAATCTTTTGGTAGTACCAATGTTGCGATTCTAAAAACCAATGCACTTAAACAAGGCACGATCTTGTTGGAAGTTTGGTTTAAAGTGGATGTGGTTGCACCTAAGGCATTAAATTTACCTTCAAGTTTGCCGACACAATTGATTCGAGTGTTATTGACTGAAACGGGTCAGGATATTACTGCCAAGCTTGATCCGGAAATTATTAAGCCGTATTTGCATCATTTAGATAGCAATAGCTGTCGTCAAGTGGTGAAAGCACGTCGTGAAGTGATTGAAGAACGCTATGCACAAGCTTTAGATATTGCTAAAGGTGTTTTACCGCAGTTAAAAGAACAAGCTAAAGAAATTTATGGTAGCAAATGGCAATATGAAATTGATCGTTTAAGTTACTTAAAGCAATTTAATCCAAGTATTCGTGCAGATGAAATTGAACGTTTACAGAAATTCCAGAAAGAAGGTTTAAGCCTATTGGAAGGTGTTTCTGTAACGCCAGAGGCGATTCAGGTATTGGTCGTGGTTAAACCTTAATTTAGCGCAATTTTATCTAGATTCTAAAAGCTCCTTCGGGAGCTTTTTTGATGTATATATTATCCAGATTTAAATAATCAATTATTAGGTTATTTCTATTTATTTGATTTTAAATGTAAAAGTTATACCAATTTATAAAAATTAATTCCTATTATTGAACCATTTATATGACCATGTCTTGTGTGGGGGCTATAGACCATTCATCAATTTCACCACACCATAGAAACCCCATGTATCATTGAATGAGATCTACTTTACAACAATAATCAATGAACGATTTACAAGGAGTTTGTTGTATACATTGCAACCGTTTTTATGCTATTTAAATAGTGTACTTTGATCTCGATTTTTTCTTTTAGAGATAAAGTTTACCCACCCATGTAATTTGATCATTCAGTATTGTGTATTCAAATAGACAAGTTCGAAAGCAACGGTCTATAGCCAAGATAAAAACTTAAAATAATGGAAGAAATGATATGGAAAACAAGGATTTTGTTGAGTTTCATGATACCCATGTGCACTATCTACTTCATTGGGAAAAGCAATTACCGCAAAAAGATGTGTTTGTACAACCATTGGCCAATGGCAATGCAGTGCATTACACATGGTCGGAAGTTGCACAACAAGTTCGCAGTATGGCGAGTTATTTACAGTCTTTAAACTTGCCTGAAAAGAGTGCGATTGCAATTTATGGTAAAAATAGTGCGCATTGGCTTATGGCAGATTTAGCGATCTGGATGTCAGGTCATATCTCAGTCCCGCTCTACCCAACACTCAATGCGGAAGGTGCAGCTTATGTACTCAACCACAGTGAAGCAAAACTCTTATTTATTGGAAAATTGGACGGTAAAGCGGATAGCTGGAATGAGGTAAAAACAATCATTCCACAAGATTTAGCTTGCGTGCGTTTGGCATTATCACCAGAATTCGATGCACCGCAATGGAATGATATTGTGCAATCTGTCGCCCCACTAGAAAACCCGATCTTGCCCAATAAAAATGATTTAGCGACCATCGTTTATACGTCTGGTAGTACGGGTGTACCTAAAGGAGTTATGCAAAGTTTTGCGACACTTTTATCGGCTGCTCGTGAGCTGAGATTAACTTATCAAGTGACAACATCTGATAGGGCCTTATCTTATCTACCACTTGCACATGTTGCAGAACGTATTTTTATTCAATCTTCATTGATGGTTTGCGGTTTTACCGTGTATTTTGCAAATTCAATTGAAACCTTTGTCGAAGATTTGAATCGTGCCAAACCTACATTATTCTTTTCAGTGCCACGCTTATGGACCAAGTTCTATTTGGGCGTTAATGAAAAAATACCGCTCCATATACAAAAGATTTTATTTAAAATACCTGTGTTGGGTAAGTTGGTTAAAAAGAAATTACTCACTAAACTCGGGCTAAATCATGTCCGTTATGCATTTACTGCTGCGGCACCGCTACCTACAGATATTATTTTATGGTATCGAAATTTAGGTTTAGAGTTACTTGAAGTCTATGGCATGACTGAAAATTGTGGTTATTCGCATGTGACACGTGTGGGGCAGTTTGCCAGTGGTTATGTGGGGCATGCCCAACCTAAAGTGGAGTGTAAAATTGATGAAAATGGTGAAATTCTGGTAAAAAGCCCGGGAACCATGTTGGGCTATTATAAAAATCCTGAAAAAACTGCAGAAGATATGACCGAAGATGGATTTTTACGTACGGGGGATTTGGGCGAGATCGATGCAGAAGGGCGGTTAAAAATTACGGGTCGAATTAAAGATATTTTTAAAACAAGTAAAGGCAAATACATCATGCCAGTTCCGACTGAGCAAAAAATCGGAAATCAGGCCTTAATTGAATCTGTATGTATTGGTGGTTCAAGCCAACCACAACCAGTTGCCTTTATTATGTTGGCTGAAGATATTCGTAACAGTCTGAAGCAGAACCCGAAGCGAGATGAAATTGAAAACGCCTTAAAAGCATTAAGAGTGAAGATCAATGAAGAACTGGAGCCTCATGCAAAAATCAGCTTTTTTGTCGTAGTCAATGAACCATGGACCATGGAAAATGATTTACTTACCCCAACGATGAAAATTAAACGTAATAAAATTGAAAGTCGCTATGAGCCATTCTTAGATGCTTGGGCACAACAGAAACGAGAAGTGGTCTGGGAATAAAAGTTTTTAACTACATTCGTATTATTAGCAAAAAAGCCTGAATTGTAATGTTGATCAACTCAGGCTTTTTTAATTCTCTTCTTTTACAAAGTAATACTTCACACCTTTAAAAAGAAGGGTTTCTTGTTGACTCAAACGAACTATGCTTTAAATCATTTCGGCTTGTTTAAGTTCTAACTTGAGATAGGCATAGAAAATGGGTGCAACAATTAAACCCGCTAAGCCAAAGAACGACTCAAAGACTAACATTGCCAATAACACTTCCCATGACGCTGCATGGATTTTTGTGCCAATAATTTTGGCATTAATAAAGTATTCCAGTTTATGGATAAAAATCAGATAAAGTAATGCGATACCAGCGGTAGATACTGAAATGGTTAAACCTGCCATAACAATAATGGTATTGGAGAGTAAGTTTCCGACAATTGGAATTAATCCAAAAATAAAAGTCAGGATCACCAAGGTGTTGGCAAAAGGTAAATGTATATCAAATACTGGGAGGATCAGGTGAGAGAAAATCAAAAATAAAAAGGTATTGATTAACGAAATTTTAAACTGCGCAAACACCACATTTTTAAAAGATGACGAAAGATTCTCAATACGTGTGATCATGGCACGCTTAAATTCTGGCTGATCCGGCTGTGGACGCAATTGGTTTAATGAGACAAGGATCCCCACAATCATACCAATCAACATCGTGGCTAAATTATGTAAAAAGCCTGTTCCAGTACTTTTTAAGGTGGATAAATTATCTTTGATTAAATCAAAGGTTTGATCTTTTAATTCAGTGAGTGAATAAGGAATAAATCCGGGAATATATTGTGCCACTTCAAGTTGTAGTTTTTGTAAGGTTTGATCGACTTGGTCACTGATAGCATTGATCCCCGCACCTTGCAAATCGTGTTGAACAAAGCTGATTAACCCAGTAATGCTGAGCACAATCAAAGAAATAATAAAAATGGCAAGAATAATGCTAATGGTCAAGCGCGCTCTTTGACCATCAATATATCTTTCTGTAATGCTACCTAAACTATTGATGATTTCAAAAACAACAAAACCTGCAAAAAATGACGCTAAAAGATGCAAGGGAATCAGTAAAGACAAAAAGATCAGCATGAGTAAGTAACTTGCAATAATACTTTGACGATCATTTAACAGTTTCATGTGAATAGAGCTCAATTATACAATTGATGTATAGGGGAATATAAAAATACTAAGTTAGATTTATATCACTCTAACTCGCGGCGAGATAGCTATTTTTAAATACAAAGCTTAATTCAATGTGAAAATATTTGGCCTGAATACTGGGTGAAAAGTCTTTAAAAAACATTATAGAAAGATAAAAGATCACTATCGTGGGATTGATCAGAAAAATTTTACTGCTGCGTACATTGAGCAGTGCATTGAATAGTACATAGAGCGCTATTAAAGCGAGTGATTCAAATGAATCACGTCATGCATATTATATAAGCCAGCGGGTTGAGACATACACCACATTGCGGCACGAATTGCACCAGTCGCAAAGTTCATCCGATTGCTTGCAATATGTTTGATTTCTATCTGTTCACCATGACCATAAAATATCGTGTTATGTTCACCAACAATGTCACCACCACGTATAGCTTGTAAACCGATCTGTTGGGGTGTTCGCTCAGCAACCTGAGCATGGCGTTGATAGACCGCTAAATCGCTGAGCAATTGTGCTCGGACTTGAGCAATCGCTTCTGCATACATCAATGCAGTGCCTGATGGCGCATCTATTTTTTGTCGGTGGTGCGCTTCGATGATTTCAGCTTCAAATTCTGTACCTAATAATTGGGCAGCAACTCGAACCAGATCAATACTAAGATTGACGCCAATGGAATAATTGCCTGAATGCACGATAGCAATATCTTGTGCGGCTTGAGCAATGTATTGATTTAATTGCTCAGATAAACCAGTGATACCAATAATCATGGGCTTTTTAGCGTGCTGACAAATTTTTAAATGTTGCGATAATGCTTCTGCTGTAGTGAAATCAATCACCACATCACAATGCTGAATGACGTCTTCCAAACGATCTGAAATGAGCACATTTAATGGTGCTATATTGAGATACTGTCCTAGTTCCTGACCAATCGCTGCACTTGCAACTCTTGCTGTAGCAACAGTGATGTTTAGTCCCGCATTGAGACAGGCCTGAACTAGCATTTGTCCCATGCGGCCAGTCACACCCAGTATGCCTACACGAATATTTTGTTGATTGTGACTGATCATAGGGTCTTGATACTTGTATTTAATAGGCTATGAAAGAATAGCTATTATTTAATTTGCGCTTCGTCTAAATGACGCGAACCTTCGAGTAACATACGAATCATCACCATGGTTTGTTCAGCGACTTCTTTACGTTCAGCAATCGGTAAATCAATCACCTTGGCACCCATATTAAATACCAGCTGAGTAATTGCTTTGGCGACTAAATCAGGATGGGTTAATTTACTGTGATTGATGCGTTCTATTCGAATCAAATCTTCTTGGAGTTCTTGTTGGAAATAATTAAGTTGTTTGTCTACAGCAAGTTTATATTGCTTTGATCCTGTATAACCTTCACGCAGTAGTAAACTGAGGTTACCTTCATCGGCATCTAGTTGTTCAATAAATACTTCAACTGAACTGCGAATAATACTGCTTTGTCTGATTGCCTTGATTCGAGCTTCATGCAAAATTTGACGAAGCACCACACCTGAACGATCAATCAGTTCAATCGCCAACTCATCAATATCTTTAAAGTGACGATAAAAACTATTTGGCGCAATCCCAGCTTCACGAGCAACTTCTCTTAAACTTAAAGAGGAAATACTTTTTTGCGGTCCAATCAAATTTAAGGCGGCTTGGAATAATTCTTCTTTGGTAATTGTCGCTTTGCGTCCAACAGTACGTACAGAAACTTTTTCAAGCTCATGAATTTGATCTTGAAGGGTAGCTGGGTTCTGAGGTAATACGGACGTTGGATTCATAAAGTATCAAATAGTTAAAATATTTTTTTCATTATAGCCTTTGTCATTACATAAATGAAATGTCTAGATACAATACACGCGTATATACAAATATATATACATGTGTATAATAATTAAAAATCACTCAGATGGTGAGCCTAGTATGCACGCTATTGAAAAGCAAAAATCTCCCGTAAACGCTATATTTGATATGGTGTTAGGTACTCATACGACTAATTTTTGGCTACAGAAAATTAATCCATTGTGGTCAGTTCAACAAGCTTTGGGGAAAATTGTTGAAAAAGAACAATCCGCCGCAGATACGATCAGCTTAACCATCAAAATTAACCGTTTGTTTAAAATGGGGTTAGCCGGGCAGCATCATCCAATCACTGTCGAAATCAATGGTCGTCGTTATGAACGTACCTATAGTCTGACTCAATTAGATACGCAACATGTATTACTCACGGCAAAAAAAGTAGAAAAAGGCATTGTGAGTAACTGGTTGTTTGAACATGCCCAAGTGGGTGAGGTGATTGAATTTGGTCGACCTTATGGTGATATGTTATTGCCTCAAGTTGTCAGTCCATTGATTCTGGTCGCTGCGGGCAGTGGTATTACGCCGATGTATAGCTTGATTCAGGCATTGGCAGCGAACCAGCAGCTTGATCGTCAGCCAGTACATTTAATGTATTGGGTTAAAAAAAATGCAGACGTTGCCTTTATACAACAGTTTGAACAATTAGCCCAACAGTATCCCGATTTTAAATTTGATGTGTTCTATACCCAAGAAGTACCTGCGGATGCACGTTTAAATAATGAATATTTACATATCATTAAAAATCTTGAGCAAAGCACAGTGTATGTATGTGGTCCTTCAGGTTTTGTGGCAACAGCTGAACAATTATTTGAACAGGCCAAAGTACTCAAAAGCGAAGCATTTAGCCTAAGCCCCGTGATTTCTGATGACACAGGTTATATCAATGTCACATTAACCAAATCTAATAAAGTGGTTGCAATCCCTAAAGGTCAAGCCATTTTAGTTGGTTTAGAACAACAAAATATCAAACCAGAACATGGTTGCAGAATGGGTATTTGCAATAAATGCGCGTGTAATAAAGCACAGGGTGCCACAAAAAACTTAGTTAATGGTCAAGAGAATTTTGAACCAAATAATTTGCTGAGAATTTGTGTAAATACTGCCAAAACTGATTTAGTTATTGATCTTTAAGCGAGTTTTATCATGAATATGCCAGTTAAAATTCAATATTTTAAAAACACCAAAAACCGTGAACTGACCCAGACTGAGCTAGATGCTTTAGCGCGCGAGCTAGATGCGATTAAGCAAGAAGTCTTAGATGATATTGGCGAAAAAGATGCCAAATATATCAAAAAAGTATATGCCGCTATCCGTTATAGTAGTATTTTAGGTCGAGCATGCTTATTTGCGGGTTGGTTCCCACCAGCATGGTTACTTGGTACAGGTTTACTGAGCTTTGCCAAGATCATGGAAAACATGGAACTCGGTCATAATGTCATGCACGGACAATATGACTGGATGAATGATCCACGCTTTAAAGGTACAACTTACGAATGGGACATTGTTGGAACCTCTGACAACTGGCGCCAAACCCATAATTATAAGCATCATACCTATACCAATATCAAAGGGATGGATGATGATATCGGCTATGGTTTATTACGTTTATTCCCAGAACAACGTTGGAAACCGGGTTTTTTATTGCAGCCTTTATATGCAATTCCATTCTGTTTATTGTTCCAATGGGGCGTTGCGATTCAAAACCTTGAAATTGGTAAATTGGTTTATAAACGTAAAACGTGGGCGCAATTTAAAGAAGAGTGGAAGCCAACTCAAAAGAAAATTGGTAAACAGTTTTTTAAAGATTATCTTTTCTTTCCCGTGATTGCAGGCCCAGCAGCTTTACCTGTATTTACAGGTAATTTAGTTGCCAATGGTATCCGTAATATTTGGACATTTAGTATCATTTTCTGTGGTCACTTTACCAAAGATGTCGAAGTGTTCCCTAAAACTGTTTTACAGGATGAAAGTCGTGGACATTGGTATATGCGCCAGATTCGCGGTTCTTCGAATTTAACTGGTTCAGAAGCATTTCATATTTTGACAGGTCATTTGAGCCATCAAATCGAGCATCATTTATTCCCTGAAGTACCTGCTCGTCGCTATCGTAAAATGGCGCCTAAAGTTGAAGCGGTATGTAAAAAGTATGGTTTAAACTACAACAATGCAAGTTTGTTTAAGCAATATGGTCAAGTCCTTGGACGTATTGTGAAATATGCATTTCCATTTAAAAAATAGTTGATTTGCTAAAGCTAAAGCCACTTTTAAGTGGCTTTTTTATTGTCAATGATTGGGTTTTTCAGTAAAGTTTATTTGACTGTTATTAGGGTTAATGAGAAGAACATGATTCAAAAACAATTAGAAAATATACAAAATTGGTTAGTGCAACATGCTGCAAAGATCGCAAATCAATCACTCAATCCTGCGGCAAGTATTTCAGATATAGAACAATTTGAACAAAGGCTTTCTAAACATTTACCTGATGATTTTAAACAGTTGTACTGTTGGCATAATGGGATGAATGAAGAGGAAAATTTAGGCAGTTTATTTTATGGTATGGAATTTTTATCGCTGACCAATATTGAAAATAAACGTGCTGATCTTGCGGATCTCGTTGATGAGTTGTTTGTTCTTCAACATGCTGACCCACAAATCAATCCAACCAATGCCCACCATCGGGATTGGGTTCAGTTTGCACATGATGGTGGGCGAACAGGTTTGTATGTGGATTTAGCACCCACCCCCGTAGGTCAAACTGGGCAAGTAATCTTTATTGATCATGAATATGATGTTGGTATTCTAGTCGCCAACTCGATTACCGATTTGCTTCAACAATTTTCAGATGATTTAGACAGTGACTTATATCAGCTGAATGAAGATGCTTTAGAAGATGAAAATGAATTTTTAGAAAGTGATGCAGCTATTGATTTGGTCAATTGGCATATGAGTGAACGCTGGGCGCGCCCTGATTTTACTTAGCTTTTTTGAGAAAAATCATTTTATAAAATTATGTTTGAACGCTTCACTCATAAAAAGTGTATCAATAGCGATTATTGCTACACACTCAATTTTGAACGTATTACATTTCTAATCGAATCAATTTTACAAAATCAAGTAAGCTCTAATGTTTAAACGAGCAAAATGATGGATCATAAAATAACGGTTGATGAGGTTGTAGCACGTTCAGTAAAAATCAGAGAACGTTATCATGAGCTAGAGCGAATAAATCATCATGCTGAATGGACAGTGCAAGAGGATGCGTTGGCATTTTTATCTGATGCTGGATTGGTTGGCAGATTAGTCATGGCGCAGACGGGGAAGTGGCTACACAAAGGCGATGCTCAACAAGAGTTGCAGCATAAGTTAGGTGAATGTGTTTGGTGGTTAGCCATTATTGCCAATGAATTAGATATGGATTTAACTGAAGCCACACAATACTTTTTAGATAAAGCTGAAAAGATTTGAATCTTTGGAAAAACTTCCATAGGAAGTTTTTTTAGAATCTTAGTTTAGAAGCCCGCATTTTGGTGGGCTTCATTCAATTTTTATATTTAGTATGAATGACTAACCGATAAATAAGTCATAGCCCATTCGGCCAATTAAAAATACCAGTAAAATTAAAAAGAAAATACGAATAAAACCACTTCCATATTTAAATGCTAAAGCTGTACCCGCAAGTGAGCCTAAAACATTGCAAACTGCTAAAATGATGCCAGCCATCCATAAAATATGCCCAGAAGGGATAAAGAAAAACATGGCAGCAATATTGGTGGCGACATTGACCAATTTGGCAGATGCAGAAGCATTTAAAAAATCAAAAGCAAATACTTTCACAAACAGAAAGAGTAAAAAACTGCCTGTCCCAGGGCCAAAAATTCCATCATAAAATCCAATTAAGGCGCCAAAAAATAAACCTAACGCAATTTCTTTCTTACCCGTCTGTAACACAGTATGGACTTTACCTAAGTCTTTTTTGGCAAAGGTGTAGATCGCAATCAAGATCAGTAAAAAGAATACGATATAACGCATCAACTCTTTAGGTATCAACGAAACTGACATTGCACCTAAAAAAGAAAATATAAATGCTGCCAACATTGTGGGTAATATAAGTTTCCAATTGATCGTAACTTTCTTAAAGTAAGCAAATGCAGAAGATACAGTCCCTGCCATGGCAATGATTTTATTGGTTCCAAAAACTGTGGCGAGACTTTGATTGGGAAAGGCATGCATTAGTGCTGGGAGTAGCACTAATCCACCTCCACCCACCGCAGCATCAATTAAACCCGCACAAAAAGCGAAGAAGCCTAAACTCAGAAGTATTGTCTCGTATTCCATTACAGATTGTTCTAACTGCTATTTTAAGAGAATAATCATAGAATATATTCAAATAAAAGTAATTAAAAAGCGCTAATCTCAATCTATGAGATTAGCGCTTTAGTTTTAAATGCGTTGTAAATCTACAAGTTTTTCAAAAAATTAGAAATCAACAGAAGTTTGTAGATAGAAAGTACGTGGCTGTCCTACGTATTTACCACCTGTAGAGTCAGATGAGCGAGTAAAGTATTCTTGATCAAATAGGTTTTTAATCCCACCAGCAACTTTTAAACCGTAAAAATCTTGTCCAAAATCATAACCAGTACGTACCGCAAAAGTTGAGTAACCCGGGATATCACCAGTACGACCATCTGAAGTTTCAACGGTTTGGTAAACATTGCCTGAACCTGGTGCATGCTGTTTAGATTGAGCAAACATATCTGCATTGACAGACCATTTGTCAAAGCTATAACCAAGTCCTAAATTTCCAACATGTCGTGAATAATAAGGTAAGTCTTTACCAGCAAATTTACCTGCTTCAGACTCAGCCTTGGTAAATGTATAATTACTATAGACTTTTAAGCCTTGAAGTGAGTCATAGAGGTTGCCAAAGTCATAACTTAGGCCGAGTTCTATACCTTTATGAGTCGTTGCGCCTAAATTGGTCCAGATGCCTGTACCAATAACGTCTGTACGCTCTAGAGATAGCTCTTTATCAAAGTCTAAATAGAACACTGTAAATTCAGCATTTAAACCATTGCCGAGGTATTTTGTACCGATTTCATAGTTGTTGGATTTTTCAGGGTGAAGACCATCTAAAGTGGTAACAGCACTGATTCCTTCAACTTTAGCCAATTGGTTATATTGCTGAGGACCAAAAGAAACCGCTGCATTGGCAAAGACATTCCATTGTTCATTGAAATTATATTGCACAGCAAGGCTTGGTAAAAATTCATCAGAATTTATTTTTGGATGTACTGTATTGATGAATTTACCATTTTGATAAGCTGTATAATCATTATGGGTTTTAATTGACTCAAAACGTACACCCGGAGTGATGGTCAGTGCACCGAGACCAAAACGGTTATCAATATATACAGCATGAGCTTTGGTTCCACCTTCACTGCTGGTGTTGGCAAGGCGTTCGCCTGGCGTTCCTGTTACAGTATTATATGGCGCTGTACGACCCGAAAACTCTGAACTGTCTTCTTGTAAATAGCGATAACCAACTGTGACTTCATTATTCATATTGCCTAAAGTGTAGGCACGTGAATAACGTGGTTCAATGCCAAAATATTTATAATCACGCGGTGAGTTGCTGATAATGCTATTGGCTTTATTACTTTTATCTGGCGATTCAAGATCACTGGTACGGAATGAGTCGACATAATAACCAAGGATTTCAAAGTTATTGAGTTCATCTTTATGGCTGTATTTAACAGAAACATCTGAACGACGGCCAGCAAAATAGTTACGGTATTGGTTTGACTGGTATGGGTTTTTGGCATAATCCGCAGTCATTAAGCCTTCTGGCATTTCGCCACGACCTTCATAATGATGCAAATTAAGTGCAATCGAATCTGCATCTGTAAACTGATATGACGACTTTAACATGACGTCATCAATATCTATGTCGTTATTGGCTTCGCGATAGCCATTTCCTTTGGTTCCTGAATAAAGTAGCGCAAGACCTAAACCATTATCCATAGTACCGCCGATAAAGAGGTTTGGACTGTACTTGAGTTGGTCGGTACCTGTGGCGAATTCTGTGGTTAAACCAACAGAGCCTGATAGTTTTTCAGGGATTGCTCGAGTATTAAAGTTGATGATTCCCCCCACGTTTTGAGGCCCAAAGCGGACTGAACCTGCGCCACGAACAACGTCTACAGATTCAATATTGCCCATTGAAACAGGTGCCATAGACAATTGTGGTTGACCATAAGGCGCGAAGGATAATGGAACACCATCCATCAACACAGTGGAGCGCGGTGAGAGGCGAGAGGTTAAGCCACGTACACCCAGATTGAGTGAAACATCACTTCCACCTGTGCCATTGCTGTCCTGAACCTGAACCCCTGGCACTTGTTTTAGCGCATCACGGATAGAGGTCACCGCAGATCCGTCCATTTTTTTACGATCGATAATGGTACGTGCACCTGCATGCTTGTGAACTTTTTCAGCATTGGCTGCTTCAAGCCAGTTTCCTTCAGCTTGTACGGTGATTGTTTTAAGTGTTTGTGTTGAAGTTTCTTGATTGTCTTCGGCAAAAGCAGCATTGGATATAAAGCTAAGTGAAACAGCAATTGCAAGGCTGAGATGTGAGGGTTTAAACAGGGTGAAGTCAGTTGTTCTATGGCTTGAAATTTTCATAAAGAGATAGGCATTTGAAATTGTGCGTATCTTAATCTCTTCAAGCATATTTTTAAATCAGGATGATTATCATTTAAAACTATTGTTTAATTCAAATTAATAGATTTTTTAATCAAATATTCACTTTTTATATTGCAATCGCAAATTTATATAGTGCAATAGCAAAAAACCGTGCATAAGCACGGTCTTTATACTAATCAAAATTATTTAAACTGGATCGAACCATTGGCATTGACTGTGATTTTTGATTCACCAGCGGCCATGTTCTGACCACCGACTGCATCGGCAGCTTCGAACTTAGCCATAGATGCACGCGCTGCATATACTGGTTGCGGATAAGAGTTGCTGGTATTGATGTTGATATTGACCAAGTTATAAGACGATTTATTCCATGCTTGCGTTAAAATTTGCGCACGTTGTTGGAAGTTCTTTGAAGCCTCAACCATCAATTCATTTTCAACTTTTTTACGTTGTTCATCAGACACTGTGAAATTAATCGATTGTGTTTGGAAGCTGGTTTGCAACTCGTTGATTAATTGGCTTGCTGCTTTAAAATCTTTACTTTCAATTTGAATTTCTGCACGACCACGCCATTCTTTCAATTTTTGGTTGTCATTGTCATAAACAGGATAAGTGGTTTGTGAGCCTGTTTCGACTTTAACTTGTGGATACTTTTTCGAAATGCTAATGGCTTGATTCATTAACTGGGTAATTTGAGAAGATAACTCAGCAGGTTGCTTGTTGTTTTTCTCAATAAAAAGTACAGCATGCATTTCATCATTAGACACTTGACGTGTCGCATCTGCTTGAACATTGACAATATTGTAGTTTAACGGGTCATTTTCTGCTGCCATCGTCATTGTGCTCAGTGTGGTTCCCAAGAGTAAAGTAGTTAAAGCTAAATAACGCATAATGAATCCTTAAAATTGTTTGACTAAATTTTATGACCGAAAGATATATTGTATAAATTGAATCTGTTTTAATCATAAATCTGGTTTGCGGAAAACTATGGCAGATTTTGTGGTGCATTTGTAATAATTTGCATATGAATTGCAATTTTATTTTGAGTAAAATATTTTAAAAATTAAAAGCTTATCGAGATTGGTTGTGATAAAAAGTGATCAGAATGGTTAAGATTTATAAAGTGATTTTAATTATCGGCTTTTCTTTGCTTTGTCACATAGTATGATGATAATAACAAATTAGATTTAGCTAAATGTTTTTTTCGATAAATGGAGTGTGGATAAGTACATAAAAGATATTTATTTTCTTGTAAAAAACTGTATTATCGCGCTCCTAGTTATGAAGATTAAAAGCACTCTAACTAGATTTCTATAAAGCACCGAGTCAAAGGACCACAAGTCACCCGACTTATTTCTTTCAACCCATATCAGAGATGGTAATTCGATATGAGCGTTACTTCTGTAAATCCTGCTGCCACTTCCACAAACGAATACTACTTGACTCGCCAAAGTCAGATGGAATCGAATGTTCGTAGTTATCCACGTAAATTACCGTTAGCGATAGCGGAAGCACATGGTTGTTGGGTTACCGATGTTGAAGGTACAAAGTACCTCGATTGTTTAGCTGGGGCAGGAACATTGGCATTAGGCCATAACCATCCTGCGGTGATTAAAAGTATTCAAGACACTTTAGCGAGTGGTCTCCCTTTACATACTTTAGATTTAACAACGCCTTTAAAAGATGCTTTCACTGAAGCACTGCTTGCACAACTTCCGGGTGGGCAAGAAGAGTATTGCTTACAGTTCTGTGGCCCATCTGGTGCAGATGGTACAGAAGCAGCGATTAAATTGGCGAAAACCTATACAGGTCGCAATACAGTTATCAGTTTCTCTGGCGGTTACCATGGGATGACTCATGGCGCGTTAGCGATGACAGGTAACTTATCTGCTAAAAATGCGGTAAATGGCTTAATGCCAGGCGTACAATTTATGCCATACCCGCATGAATACCGTTGCCCGTTGGGTGTTGGCGGTGAAGCAGGTGTTGATGCCTTAACTTATTATTTCGAAAACTTCATTGAAGATGTCGAAAGCGGTGTAACTAAGCCTGCAGCTGTGATTCTTGAAGCAATTCAAGGTGAAGGCGGTGTGGTTACAGCGCCTGCGAAATGGTTGCAAAAAATCCGTGAAGTGACTGAGCGTCATAACATTGTGTTGATTTTGGACGAAGTTCAAGCGGGCTTTGCACGTTCAGGCAAAATGTTTGCTTTTGAACATGCTGGTATTGAACCTGATGTTGTGGT
This sequence comes from Acinetobacter sp. NyZ410, assembly GCF_022828975.1. Taxonomy (NCBI): domain Bacteria; kingdom Pseudomonadati; phylum Pseudomonadota; class Gammaproteobacteria; order Moraxellales; family Moraxellaceae; genus Acinetobacter; species Acinetobacter sp. NyZ410. The sequence goes on from NZ_CP094620.1 coordinate 1,730,244, forward strand.
GATGTCAAAAGCAGTGGGTGGTAGCTTACCATTGGCTGTTTTGGGTATTAAACGTAAGTTTGATGCTTGGCAACCTGCAGGTCACACAGGTACTTTCCGTGGTAACCAACTTGCAATGGGTACTGGTCTTGCAACGATCAATACCATTAAAGAGCAAAACCTTGCACAAAATGCGCAACAACGTGGTGATTTCTTACAAGCTGAATTGAAAAAATTAGCGCAAGAATTCCCATGTATTGGTAATGTTCGTGGTCGCGGTTTAATGATCGGTATCGAAATTGTGGATGAGCGTAAGCAAGCGGATCATATGGGTTCTCTTCCTGCGGATTCACAATTGGCTGCTGCAATTCAAACGGCATGTTTTAACAATAAATTATTGTTAGAAAAAGGCGGCCGTAGCGGTACGGTGATCCGTTTACTTTGCCCATTGATCATTACTCAAGAAGAATGTGAAGAAGCTATTGCGCGCTTTAAGAAAGCGGTTGCAGAGGCTCTTATTGCAGTTCGAGGCGCTTAATTCATGGTAGATTTTGCAGAACATCGTAAAGCATTACTCTGCAATGATGCTCAATCTATTGCTGACTATGAGTCAGCAATGGGTGAGGCGACTAAAGCGGTCGCAGCATGGTTGCAAAATGACAAAATGTATACAGGTGGGAGCATTAAAGAACTTCGTGAAGCGATTTCTTTTGCACCGTCTAAACAAGGTCTAGGTTTACACCAATCGCTTGAGCGTATGGTTGATCTTTTTCTGAACAAAAGTTTAAAAGTACATCATCCGCACTCTTTAGCACATTTGCATTGCCCAACCATGGTGACAAGTCAAATTGCTGAAGTCTTGATTAATGCGACCAACCAATCAATGGACTCATGGGATCAAAGCCCAGCAGGTTCTTTGATGGAAGTTCAATTGATCGACTGGCTGCGTCAAAAAGTAGGTTATGGTGCAGGTCAAGCAGGTGTGTTCACCTCTGGCGGCACTCAATCTAACTTGATGGGCGTATTGTTAGCGCGTGACTGGTGTATTGCCAAGAACTGGAAAGACGAAAATGGTCTGCCTTGGTCTGTGCAACGTGATGGCGTTCCAAGTGATGCCATGCGTAATGTCAAAGTGATCTGTTCTGAAAATGCACATTTTTCTGTGCAAAAGAACATGGCAATGATGGGCATGGGCTTCCAATCTGTGGTGACTGTTCCAGTCAATGAAAATGCACAGATGGATGTTGATGCGCTCGAAAAAACCATGGCGCATTTACAGGCTGAAGGTAAAATTGTTGCTTGTGTTGTTGCAACTGCTGGAACAACCGACGCTGGTGCGATTGATCCATTGAAGAAAGTGCGTGAAATCACCAATAAATATGGCGCGTGGATGCATATCGACGCAGCATGGGGTGGTGCACTGATTTTATCGAATGACTACCGTTCAATGCTTGATGGTATTGAATTGTCTGATTCGATTACATTGGATTTCCATAAGCATTATTTCCAAAGTATTTCATGTGGTGCGTTCTTGTTGAAATATGAAGCGAACTATCGTTTCATGCATTATGAAGCTGAATATTTAAATTCTGCTTATGATGAAGAACATGGTGTACCGAACCTAGTGTCTAAATCTCTACAAACTACACGCCGTTTTGATGCGTTGAAATTGTGGATGACGATTGAAAACCTAGGTGAAGAGCTTTATGGCTCAATGATTGACCATGGCGTTAAGCTAACTCGTGAAGTAGCAGATTACATCAATGCTACTGCAGGTTTGGAAATGCTGGTTGATCCACAATTTGCATCTGTATTATTCCGTGTAATACCTGACAATTATCCAGTTGAATTACTTGATACTTTGAATCAAAACGTTGCAGATGAATTATTTGCGCGTGGTGAAGCCAATATTGGTGTGACTAAAGTTGGACAGGTTCAATCTTTGAAAATGACCACTTTAAGTCCAGTTGCAACTTTAGAAAACGTCAAGAATCTTCTTACCTTGGTGTTAGAAGAAGCGGATCGTATTAAAGATGCAATTGCTGATGGTACCTATACGCCTGCAATTGACTAGATTGATATCCAGTTGATTGACGTTTGAAATAGATTGATTTTATTTCAAAAAACGCCCGATGAATTTCATTGGGCGTTTTTTATTTAAGGGTGTTTTGATCTAAAATATGATCAAATACTTGGTCATAAAAAAGAGATCTTATTGATCTCTTTTAAATTGAATGTAAGTATTAAAAATTACACATTGAGCTATTACGGGTGAGATCAGGTCCCCAAGTACGATATCCTTGAGTATCAATATGGATTTGCCCTGAAGCATACAGTCCTAAGCCCATGTTTAAGCTTTGACCATACTGCGACCAGAACTGGCATAATTTGAATTTGGTATGCTCAATATACGCATAATCTTGAGGTTGCGGATTTTCTGGCCCAATACGGAAATCAATGGCTGAATTGAATAAGTGACGTGAAGATCCAGCACCACCGGCACATTGGTTTAAAGGTAAGTCTCGATATACCGAGGTTACAGTAAAATCAGTCAGAACTTTAGAGGCAACCAAGTATTTAAATACTTTTAATGTCGGTAATTGATTACTCCAAAGCTCACGACTTGGAATCATATATTCAGACTTACCACACTTGTCCCAATCACGCGCAGTTTTAAATAACTCAAAACTAGGAATAATATTTCCAGCATTATTTTGTTCAAGAAAACGTTCATAATCACGTGCACGTGACTGATTGTCGCCATAGATCAACCATTGGCGATAAGATGAAGGCATCGTTTTAGGAGGAATGGGTCGCTCAATCGTAATTTTTTCTTCGGGGATGTAAATACGCTGACCATGCGACGTGCTAATTGTTGGATTCTTTTGAGGGGAAGATGTACATCCAGCCAGAATCATTGTAGTAACACCGACAGCAAGTAAACCTTTCAAAATAAATTTCATTCTCAATATTAGCTAAAGCAAGTAACGGGCTATTTTAGTCTAGTTTGGCGCGTGTATTATGGATAAATTGCAAATAAATGTACAATTTACATATTAAAATGCAAAAAGATCAGCCTAAGCTGATCTTTTTTATACAATACTTATTTTTCTAAGTATTGTAATTTATCGGCTTTACCATTCCACTCTTCACGATCTTCAGGTTGATCACCAATTTGAGTAATGTTTGGCCATTTTTGAGCAAGTTCAGCATTTAGTTCAATAAATACTTCTTGACCTTCAGGGAGTTCATCTTCAGAGAAAATTGCATTTGCAGGACACTCAGGTTCGCATAGCGCACAGTCAATGCATTCATCTGGACTAATGACTAGGAAATTTGGACCTTCATAAAAACAGTCTACTGGACATACTTCTACGCAGTCTTGATATTTACACTTAATACAATTTTCAGTGACAACAAAGGTCATGGCGTCAGCTACCTAAAAATATGGTTCTAATTAATAATGCTGTATTTTAGGGAAAACGCCGCAAACTAACAATTGCTTTTATTGATATTTAATATAGAAGAACCTGCTAAATCAATTTTTTTTATAGAAAATTCTCCTAACTTGTGAAGAATTATGCATTTTTTAAAATATGCGCTGTTATTTTGATGTGTCCATAGGTGAAAAAATGCTAAACATATTCAAAAAAGAACATAAATATGAGACTAAATCACAGAAGCGAAATGGGGTTATTACCTTCGTGTGCTGGTTTTTTTAGTCAGCCATCATCTTTAGAATTATTTAGACCTGTATTTTTAGTATCCGTTAGATCATGACAATGTATAGATAAGATGAATATCTTCGGGTTCTAATTCCCATAATTGCTGATCAGGTTTTTCTAAGACCTGCGCGCCTTGTTTAAGATAAAAGTCGACAGTACGCTGGGTTGGTGTTGCTGAAATATACAGTTGTTGTGCACCAAGTTGCCCAGCTGATTTTATCGCAGAGTGCATGAGCTGTGTACCAAGACCAAGACCTTGATGATTTGCATCGACATAAAAATATTGTAATAGCTTCGCATCTGGATAATCTCTGATGACTTGATTGGATACCAGTTGCACACCAATTAATCGATTCAATTGATTGAATGCACCCACACATAGTCCACCTTGAATAAGATGCTGCTTTAACAACGGGGGATCATTTTCTAAATGATATTCACCCCAGCTTTGCACATCATAAAAACAATCGACCAAATGTAATTTTTGCTTTTGTTGTAGATACATTTGAGTGATTAATTCACGTCGATCAATATGTTGCCAAATGAGATTTATATCGGAAAGCTGCAGGGGCTTGAGTGAAATATTGATATTATTCTCCTAAAACTTAGCATTCAATTACTCATTATGGAGTGCTTTAAATTATCGTCTAGATTGCTATTTAAAGATCAATAGACTCAAGTTATTTCCAGCCTAAGTAGAGAATTTCAAACTTACTTAGACTGGAAAGCTGTTACTGCTTATGCATTTAGTGCTGCTTTTAATGCATAGAGGTGATCTAGCGCTTGGCGAGGGGTTAAATCATCGACATCAATATTTGCTAAAGCATCGAGTACAGGTGATGATTTTTCAACTTCAACGACTTTTTCAATCTCAATGATGTGTTCAAGCTTTTCAGGTTCAACGGTTTCAACTTCTGCAAATAAGTCATTTTGCACAACGGATTGCAATTGTTGCTGTTGTTGTTTCTCTAAAATTTTTAAACGCTTTTGCGCTTCTTTAATCACCCCCGCAGGGATCCCCGCAAGTTTTGCAACTTGTAAACCATGACTTTGACTGGCAGGACCTTGTTGAACTTTATGCAATAGAATCAAATTACCATTTAACTCTTTGGCCGTCACATGGTAGTTATCAATTGCCACTTCTTTTGAAAGCTCAGTTAATTCAAAATAGTGTGTGGCAAAGAGGCATAGACATTTGATTCGTTTGGTTAGATCAAGCACACATGCCCAAGCTAGAGATAGTCCATCATAAGTACTTGTACCACGACCAACTTCATCCATAAGCACCAAAGACTGATTGGTTGCATGGTGCAAAATTTGAGATGTTTCGGTCATTTCCACCATAAAGGTAGATTTACCCGTAGATAAATCATCAGCAGAGCCAATTCGAGTAAATATACGGTCAATCGGTCCTAACTTCGCTGTTTTAGCAGGGACGAAACTGCCGCAATACGCCAGCAAACTAATCAGTGCAGTTTGACGCATAAAGGTCGATTTTCCGCCCATGTTTGGCCCTGTAATGATCGCCATACGATGACTGAAATCGAGTAGGGTATCGTTGGGGGTAAATGGCGTTTTACTGAGTGATTCAACTACAGGGTGTCGACCAGCGGTAATTTTGATCCCGATTTCTGGGCTGTATTCAGGTCGGTTCCAATTATTCAAACGGGCTTGATGGGCAAAGTTTGCCAATAAATCGATATGGGCAATCGATGCACTCATCATTTGTAAATTGGCAATATCTGCTCTTAATTCTTCCAGTAACATTTCAAAGAGTAGTTTTTCTCGCGCAAGTGCACGTGATTCACTGGAAAGTACTTTATCTTCAAAAGATTTTAATTCTGGGGTGATATAACGCTCGGCATTTTTCAGTGTTTGACGACGGATGTAATGATCAGGCGCTTGTTCAGCTTGAGCACGGGTGAGTTCGATATAGTAACCACTAACACGGTTATAACCAATCTTCAGGGTATTGATGCCCGTGTTTTCTCGCTCTTTGATTTCTAAATCAATCAGAAATTGGCCTGCGTGATCACGGATTTTACGCAGTTCATCGAGCTCATCATCAAAGCCTTCTGCAATTACATTGCCATCACGCAATAATACAGGTGGGTGTTCAACAATCGCAGACAGTAAACGTTGGTGTAATCCATTAAAATCGCCCAATTCTTCATTCAATTGTACAATCAATTTAGATTGCTGAGTCTCAAGAATCGGTTGGATTGCATGTCTTAAGAATGGGATTTGTGCACATGCTTGACGAAGCTGCACCAAATCACGAGGACGTGCACTGCCAAGTGCAACACGGCTTAAAACCCGTTCAATATCGCCAATTTCTTTTAAGACTAAGCGAACAGGACTTTCATGGTAGCCTTTGAGTAAAGTATCCGTTGCATCTAAACGTGCATCTAAGATTTGAGTATCACGAATGGGCTGCATCAAGGTACGTGCCAGTAATCGTCCGCCCATTGCGGTTTGGCAGTCATTGATTAAGCTAAACAGCGAAGTGCCGTGCTCGAATAATGGATCAATAATTTCTAAATTACGGCGTGTAACAGGATCAAGTGCAATAAAATCTGAGCTTTGTTCTAATTTAATTGAACGAATATGTGGTAACGCAGTTTTTTGAGTTTCTTTGGCATAGTGAATCAATGCAGCGGCAGCTGCTTTAGCCAAGGGGAGATGGTCAATACCAAAACCAGAAAGTGTGGAAACTGCGAATTGGTCACATAAGGTTTTTTGTGCGTTATTTAAATTAAAATCGACATTAGGTCTTTTGGTAATTGGACATTCAATTTGTCGTTTAATATCTTCAATAATATTCGGGTCGACTATGTCTTCATCGACCAATATTTCGCTTGGCATTAAGCGAGCTAATTCAATCGCCAAGCTTTCAGATTTAAACTCTTGTTGTTGAACTTTAAAAATACCCGCACTTAAATCCAGCAGTGCCATACCAATTTGGTTTTGTTGGAAGCAGATCGCAACAAGATTCGATGCTTGTGTTGCGGTTAACAGGGCATCATCGGTCAATGTTCCAGGGGTAATAATTCGTACTACACCGCGTTCAACAGGTCCCTTACCTGTGACTTCACCAATTTGCTCACAGATGACAACCGCTTCGCCTTTTTTAACCAAACGCGCCAAATAACCTTCTGCAGCATGGTATGGAACACCCGCCATTGGAATAGGTTCACCATTGGCTTTACCACGATGAGTGAGGGTAATACCCAAAAGTTTTGCGGCTTTTTTTGCATCGTCAAAGAATAGTTCGTAAAAATCGCCCATGCGATAGAACATTAAAGAGTGTGGATGCTGCATTTTTACTTTTAGATATTGCTGCATCATAGGGGTGTGGGAGGATAAGTCAGCCATTGTTTCCATGCTATTCATGTATGTTAAATCTCTAAATTTAAATAATAAATAAGTTTGTTTTGAAAGTTTGGCAATCTAACCAATTCTAACAACTTCTGTGCAAATCTGACCTAAGCAAAGGAAAAAGCATAGCTTTAGTGTACTTTTGTTCGTGCCAAAATTGAGTCAACAATGTGTGAGGAAACAAATTGGTTTCTCTCGGTCGCCATCTTAACAAATTGAGGCTGATTCACAAAAAGGAATCCGAAGATGAGTGCGGAAATTAGCAACAAAAAGAAAATGGCATGATCTGCTCGTGCTATTGATAAGATGAAGAAGGGGGATATCTTAAAAAGTGATATTGTTAAAATTGAGACTTGGACTGCTCAGTTTTATCTTTATATAAGGGCTAAATAACCATATATTGCTCTTTCAACTCGTCGCTGTAGATCTTCTACATCAAATTCACCAGTCATACCCGCTGTATTAATCATCCCTTTACTGATGGCGATAATGTCTCTTGCAGTCTTGAGTGCATTAGTAATTTGAAATTTAGATAGAAGATTAGACAATATTTCCTCTAATTTGTATTGAAAAGACTCTTCTTCATAATCTTTTCCGATAAATATTGAGGCAGATTCAAGTATTAACGCTAAATTAGGACGACTCAATTGATGAAATACTGCTCTTTCTATAATCATTTTCAATAGCGTTTTTAAATCTAACCGCTCATTTTGTTCAATAATTTTTAAGACACTATTATAAAGTTGATCTCTTTCTCGTCTTATGAGTTCAACAATTAATGCATTTTTTGAAGGAAAGTATTGATACAGACTACCAATACTCACTCCAGCAGTATCTGCCACAATATTGGTATTAAATCCAGAGAATCCATCTGATTCAAGAATGCGAGCTGCTGCCTCCAGAATTATATCAAATGTGATTACTGAACGCGCTTGTCGCGGCCTTTTACGTGGGTTTGGAAAGGTTTCTGTCATGGTAAAAAATGCGAGTATTAAATGTGAGTAATGACTCATATAATGATTTGGTCATTCACTCATTACAAGCAAAATCATATATCAATTGAAATCAATAATTAATGGAGAAACTATGTCTAAAATATTTACTTTTTTTATTCATTTAAAGGCATTACCTACTTGGCTTGCACTGCCCAGAGAATATCGTAATAACTTAGGAGAAAAGACAATTCAAGAAATATTGAAAAAATATAAATCTGTTAAAGTACGTTGGTATGATGCAGAGGCATTTAATGCTCGTGCTAGCGATATTGCAGTTTTCGAGACATCATCTTTACAGGAATACTATTTTGTAATAGATGCACTTAGAGACTCAGAAATATTTTCGACTCCATATTTTGAGCTTGTAGAAATTATTCCTGCAGTAGAAGATGGCTATATAGAATATGGAGAGTCTTTGTAACTGCCTAAAAAGCCCTTAAGTGAGGGCTATGAAGTTTTTACTATATCAATTGTTTGATTAATCTCTATCACCTAGCGTGATTCTTAATCTATTTAATGCTTCCATCAAAGAAATGCTTGCCGTTAGGTCAACTAGCTCTTTCTCAGTTAAACTCTCTCTAACCGTTTCAATTTTTTCAGACAAAAATTTAATTGCTTCCGCATATTCTAAAATAAGTCTTTGTTTGTTGGTAAAGGCATTCGAATGTTTATAGCCTGGAATATTGTCAATGATATCTCTTGGGTGAATCCAATATCTCTTAATTCCTTGGAATGAAAAGTGCAGCAATCAATTTATCATTCTACGCACTTTGCAAATGGTCGAAATCTTTTTATGGAATCGAAAATTATTGGAATTAAAAGAAAAGGTTAGTATGAAAAATTATGGTATTCCGAAAAATAATAATTTCCATTGTTTTTTGAAGGTAAGGGGGCAAGGTTTAACTATGCAGATTCAACACAACTATTGATAATTTTACGATTTTGGACTGGAATTTAAACCTCATCGAGTACGGCTTCGTTTTTTATTGTTAGATGATTAATATTATTTAAAAACAATTAATTAAGATAAATTAAAGTATCTATATGTTTACAAATTCAATAATTGATTGTTTGGTTTGAAATAATTATATGATTAATTTTTTTAATGTAAGGTGTTTATATTTATAGAATTTTTCTAAGTATTTGGCATTTTTGTTTTAGATGATAAACAAAATGTTTAAGATGTAAAGAAAACAATAATCAATAATTTTAAAATTTAACATCCAATTATTTTAAGTAATTATTGTTTTGTCAAAATCAAGCACAAAGGTTAAACGAAAATATAATCGAACTTATCTAAGGAAAGGTGATCATGCATTTATTCTCATTTCTATCTTCTTAACGAGAGTTAAATATCAAGGTTGGAATGATGGACAAATTAAAAAAGTATTGAAAGAAGCGACAAGTAAAGATTATGAATATTTATATTTTACTTTAAAAATGAGTTTAGATAAGGAAAATATTTAAGGTATATTGGAAATTCAGTTCAAAGGAACTGAATTTCCCTTTTTAATTATTGAAATTTTAATGTTTTTATTTCATTTTCTAACACTTTAATTTTACGTTCTTTCTTTTTAATCTTATTTAAATTTCCAGATTTTTGCTCTAGTTGTATTTCTGATTTAAGTTTTTGTATTTTAATTTCTTTTTCTTTAATTTTAGTGCCTGTTTTTTGCTTTAATGTCACATTATTGCAATGTATCTGATTTTCTTTTAGTGCTTTTTTAAGACCATTTATTTCGTATCTATTATTATGTTGTATCGCAATTTTTAATTTACTTTCGATTTCTTGTTGTTTTGATTCGCATGATTGAAAATTTTGAGCATTTGAAGTGTTAATTGATACGAAGATTATTGAGGCTGTAGTAATACATTTATAAAAATTCATTCAGGTAATTTCCTTTTTAGCGTTTGATTGTTTTTATTTTAGTTTGAAAAATATTTTTTTTTCAAGTTATTTGATAAATAAACTTGATAAATATGATTGATTTCATTTTATTTCTTTAAGTCATTATTAAAATTCAATAATTTGTCTTGTATTGGGTATTTTATTATTTTTGTTAAACTTATCACTCTTTTTCTTGTGAATTTTTAGTAAATTTATCTAATTGAATTCAGTATATAATTTTTTAAAATAATAAATTTATATTTGAATTTTTAAGAAAATTTGTTTTAAATGTATAAGTAATTTGTGTGAAATGTAAAGAATTGTTTATCGCTTAAAGATTATTATCCTCATAGTTTCATTTGGTTTTATTTATCATTTAAAGGTGTATTTATGAAATTAGTAAATCGTTTTCTAGCAATAGCAACTATGAGCATTATGGTTACAGGCGTTGCAAATGCTGCGCCTACAGTAACATTTCAAGGGGAAGTTACAGATCAAACTTGTCAAGCTTCAATCAATGGTGGAACCAATGGCGTGGTTTTACTACCTACGGTATCAGCAAATACGTTAACTTCTTCTGGTGCCACAGCAGGTTTGACACCTTTTACGATTAATGTCACAGGATGTACTGCACCTAGCTCAGATCTTGATATTAAAACAAAATTTTTAGGTCACTCAGTAACTACGAGTGGCAATTTAGGCAATGTAGCAACAGTTAATCCTGCTACTAATGTTGCGATTCAGTTGACTAAAGAAGCTGCTGGAACAACTTCAGTTGTTCTAAATGGGCCAACAGCTGTTGAAGGTTTGAAATTACTCAATGGTGCAACAAGTGCCAGCCATGATTTTGGTGCGCGTTATATTTCTGAAGCTGGTGGTGCAACACAAGGTGCTGTGACCTCAGTTGTTGAATACACCTTAAGCTATCAATAAGGTTTTATCTGATCTGCTACTTAAGTAGCAGATCAATCAATTTTTTGGTTGGAGTGGTAAAAATGAGTAGGTGGATCGTCAATATTATAAAAAGTCATATTTTGATTGGTGGCTTAACCATAATGTCCGCTGCCTTCTCAGGTGTAGTTCTTACAGGAACACGTGTAATTTTTCCTGATGGCCAAAATGAAAAGACGATTTACTTACAAAATAAAGATCAATATCCAAACCTTGTACAAATTTGGCTAGATGAAGGGGATGAAGATTCTACTCTTGAAAAAAGCAAAGCTCCCTTTGTTGTTAGTCCACAGATTTTCCGGATAAATCCAAATACTGGACAAACTGTACGTTTAATATTTACGGGTGAGGAAAATGTCTCAAAGGATGTTGAGTCACTGTTTTATTTGAATTTTTCTGAGTTTCCTGCGCTAAAAAAACAAGACAGCGATAGTAGCCGTTTAATGATTGTATTTAAGAATCGTGTCAAGGTTTTTTACCGTCCTAAAAATTTGAAAGGTTCTACAGCAGATGCTTATAAAAAAGTTCAATTTGCCTTGGAAAATGATGGAACAAAAAAGCAATTAAACATTCAAAATTCGTCTGAATATTATGTGAATATTAAAGAATTAAGTTTGATTGCTGGAAATAGCGAAATCGTGGTGAAAAAAAATGACTTAATTGCTCCAAAAGCTAAAGTTAATTGGGTAATAAATAATAATACGCATAGTTTAAAAGATTCAAAAATTAAACTTACCCTTGTTAATGATTATGGTGCTTTAGTCGTCCACGAGATTCCTCTGAATAAATAATAAGCGAGTATAATATTATGTTTGCTGAATATTTTGGCCGTAGAAGCTTATTGTCTATATTTTTAGTAGGTTACTTGATTGGTGGTAATAATTCTGCCGATGCAAATGATCATGTTAATAACGATGGTGAATATATATTTGATCAAGCATTATTCCGTGGACAATCTGATCATCAAATTAAGCTATTAGAACGTCTAAGTGAAAAAGAAGATATATTGCCAGGCTTTTACAAAGTGGATGTTTTTGTTAACAAGCAAATTATTGAACGTATGGATTTAAAGTTTGTAGAAGACCAACAAAAAAATATTTCACCATGTTTTGATTTAGTTGCTATAGAAAAATTAGGAATTTCAGAGCAAATTTTGATAAATATTAAAAAACAGCAAGATCAATGTGTTCTCTTATCAAATTATATTCAATCCAGCTCAATAGATTTTAATTTTGAAAAGCTTCGACTTGATATTAGTATCCCTCAAAATGATATGCATAATATTCCACGAGGCTATGTTAATGCATCCCAATGGGATGCGGGTGAAAGTATTGGTTTTATCAATTATCTGGGTAATTATTATCATACTTCATATCAATTACAGGGCCATTCGCAGACTCAATCTGCTGCATATGTATCATTAAATGGTGGTGTAAACATTGGAAAATGGCAATATCGTCAACAGTCTAATATTAATTATAGTCCAGAAATAGGGACAAAATGGACCAATATTCGTAGTTATATTTCTCGCCCTATAGAACCTATTCAAGGTGTACTGACTTTAGGGCAGACCTATAGTTCTGGAAAGTTTTTCTCAGGGTTAAGTTTTAATGGATTGAGCCTTAGTTCCGATGAAAGGATGTTACCTGATTCATTACGAGGCTATGCACCAACGATTCAAGGTATAGCTAAAACCAATGCAAATGTTTCTATATTGCAAAATGGAAAGGAGATTTATCAGACAACAGTAGCGCCAGGCGCGTTTAAAATTTCTGATTTATATCCTACAAATTTTAATGGTGATTTAATCGTTAAAGTTAGAGAAGCTGATGGAACGATTTCTCAGTTTAGTGTTCCATTTTCAGCTGTACCTGAGTCTCTACGTTTAGGTGCTTCACGTTATAACTTAGATGTAGGGAAAACTCGTGATATTGGAGAGGACACTTTTTTCTCTAATCTTACTTATCAACGAGGAATAAGTAATAGCGTCACATTAAATTCAGGATTACGGCTAGCAGATGGTTATCAAGCTGGCCTCCTAGGTGGAACATATGCATCAAATATCGGTGCTTTTGGTGCTAACTTAACTTACTCTAGAGCAAGTTTACCTGATGAAAATATAATAACAGGTTGGATGACTAACCTCACCTATAGTAAGACTTTTCAGCCTACCAGCACGACAGTATCTTTAGCAGGCTATCGTTATTCAACTGAAGGATATAGAGATCTAGGCGATGTTATTGGGCTGAGGAATTCTTATAAACATGGTTATCGTTGGGAGTCATCGACTTACCAACAACGCTCCCGTTTTGAAATTACACTGAACCAAAGCCTTGGTGATTACGGGATATTATTTTTATCAGGATCAGCACAAAACTACCGTGATGGTCGTGATAATGATGTGCAGGCACAAATTGGATACGGCAAAGCATTTCAAAATGGTTTGACGCTCAATCTGGCTGTAATGCGACAACATTATGCTTATGACAATATCATCAACAATAGATTTGATGAAATAGATTCAAAGCTACTTGATAATCGTCAAGATACCTCAGTGAATCTTTCCTTGAGCTTTCCTTTAGGACGATACAAAAAAGCAAATTTACCGAATTTAGATTTAGCTTACTCACATTCTGAAAACGCTAAAGAGTTTTATCAAAGTACATTGTCTGGTTCTTTAACTCAGGATCAATCACTGAATTATGCAGTAGGTCTCAGCCATGATCGAAATATGCAAGTGACGACTTGGAATACAAATCTCAATAAACGTCTAGACAATAGTAATTTAGGTCTAAATGCTTCAATGAGTGATAACTACTGGCAAGTTTCAACTAATCTGCAAGGCGCATTAGCGATGCATTCTGGAGGGATCACATTTGGTCCATACCTTGGTGAAACTTTTGCTTTAGTTGAAGCCAAAGGTGCTGAAGGTGCACGACTCTTCAATGGTCAAGGTACACGAATTAATCATCAAGGTTATGCGCTGATTCCTGCAATTACACCTTATCGCTATAACAATATTTCATTAGAACCAAAAGGCATTTCTGATCGTGTTGAGATTGAAACAAATGATCAACGTATTGTTCCCTATGCTGGTGCAGCGGTAAAAGTAATGTTTAAAACCAGAATGGGTTATCCATTACTCATCCAAGCAAAATTGGATGCTGATGAATTTGTTCCTTTAGGTGCTGATGTAATTGATTCGCAAAATAATGTGATTGGAATGGTGGGGCAAAGTGGTCAAATGTATATTCGTACTCCAGCAAAGCAAGGGGTTCTAACTGTCAAATGGGGCGAAGAATCAGATCAGAAATGTGATGTTCATTATCAGCTGAATGATGAACTTCTTAAACAAACGATTATTCGTCTGGAAGAAACGTGTAAATCTGGAGAGTTGAAATGATCCGCATACAATTCAAAATATTAATTTTATTGGGATTCTTTTTATCTATCTTTGCCCATGCTAACTGTACAAAAGTGGGAAACTTTCTAGCAACTGATGGTACTACTGCACCTATTGTGTTTGGAAAAGTAAACTTAACCAGTTTATATTTACAACCTGTTGGGAGTTTAATGGGGAGTACTGTTGTCCCTCCAACAAGTTATACCTATGGTGGAGCGAATGCTTCGACAGTATTTTGGGAGTGTGACCTTACAGATTTACCGAATATCCAATTTTTGGTTGCTACAAATGGCGATGATCGAGTAGGGGGCTATTGGGATTTGGGTGGACTCTATGATGGACTTCCCGATGTATATGCAACTTACTATAAGTATGTTGGTCTTAAACAAACAATGGATGGGGTAGTTTTAACTCGCTATTGGAAATCCTTGCCGGTCAAAAATTACCAAACTGTCGGAAGTAAAATACGAATTAGACTACAAGATATCCCATCGCTTTATGCAGAACTCTATAGAGTTAGCCGTTTAGCACCTCAGTCTGGTTCAGGTAGCGCTTATTGTGGAACTGGTATAGACAATCAAATCACGGTGGGTTCATATACTTGTATACAGCCTAATGCATATATTCAATTAAAAGGACCAGGTTTAACCAGTGATAATGTTGGAGAAGATTCGAATACAAATTATAGATTTTGGGGAGTAAATAATGGGATAGGCTATGGAATGCGCACTGGAAACTCACTTTCGAATCAGCCAACTTGTGTTGCTCGCAATGCGACTCCTATTGTTTTTTTCAATACGATTAATACTCTAGCGCTTGGTGCAAATCAATCTGTACAAGAGAACTTTAATGTATCTATTGAATGTTCCAATCAAGTTACTTCAGGTACAGCAAGTAATCAGACTGCTATTGGAATACAGACTTCAAATGGTGCATTTGCAGCAGCACAACAATTAGGTTTAGTAAATGCCCAAAATGGTGTGACTGCTTTACTCTCAGATAATTATACTGATGCACAATCAGCAAAAGGTGTAGGAATTTTCTTAAAAAACACAAATACTGGGACAGATATGAATTTTGTTGGTCAGCCAGGTTTAGCAGGTGGGGGTACAGCTGCAGGTTGGTATCCTGTACTAAGTGGAGCACAAACAGGGGCATCAACAGAATCAGGCTATACGCATTATCTACATAATTTTACCGCAATCTTAAAAAAACTACCTGGAACTGAACCGATTAAAGCTGGAAAAGTTAATTCCACAGCATATGTATTAGTTAAGGTGCAGTAATGAAAATAACAAAATTTACACTATTATGTATTTGTTTGTTTTATTCATTTCTATGTCAAGCTGGGGTATTGGCTGCTAAAACACGGATAGTTTTTAAGGACGGTGAGCATGAGCAAAGTCTAATGTTAGCAAATACTAATGACTATCCTATTATTCTACAAACATGGGTTGATCAAGGAGAAGGGGATCCTGATATTAATAATATGCCGTTTCTAATATTACCACCTTTTGTAAAACTCGCATCAAATGACATTCACGGGCTTAGAATTTTGTATAATGGCAAGGCTCTACCAAACGATAGAGAGACTGTTTTTTGGTTAAATCTATATGAAATACCAATGATTAAGCGCCATAGCGATCAAGCTGCGTATATGAATTTAGCAATGAATACTCAGCTTAAATTATTTTATCGTCCTAAACAGATCGCAAAAATGTTGCCTGAAATGATTGTAGAAAAAATACATTTCAAAATCGTTGAACAAGATAAAAAAAATTATATCGAGTGTGAAAATCCCACGCCTTATCATGCTTCATTGATCAACTTAAAAATTGAAAGTCTTTCTCAAAAAAAATATATACAATCAGAAATGGACATGATGTGCTACCCGTATTCAACTAAACGTTATGAAATAGCTGGTGAACTTAATAAAAATGATAATTTATATACACTTAGCTTTGATTTCCTTGATGATGATGGTAATGCAATTCACTTTCAGAGAAATCTGAACCCATTTAGCTAATGATATAGAACCTTGGTATAGTTCTATATGTTCTAATAAAATCTGATGCTTAGCGATTAATCTTTTTTAGATGTACAGGGAAAATTAAAGATGAAGCGTATTTATAGTTTAAAGTCTGTGACGAGCGGTTTAATTGATTTGTTAGAGCTTTTTATTTTAAAAAAAAATTTAAATGTCGCTAAAATTGCAAACAATTTGTATGAAGACAAACGAATTCCATTCACTGAATGGTTAGCAATGTTGAAAGCAATTGAAGAAAAATATAATAGACCATCTCTAGGATTAGAAATTGCTAGATATGTAAAACCTTCACATTTAGGTATTTTAGGATACATCGGCTTATCATGTGAAAGCTTATATGATGCACTGCCTTTTTTTATTAAATATCAAAGGCTTTGTTATGATTTTATGCAAATGGAAGTTTCTATTGAAGATGAAAGCCTTGTTGTGTCATGGGAGTTTGATGCAAACTTTAAAGCAGGTAAGTTAGCGGATGAGACAATGATTGCTATATTTTTTAATATTGTAAACATCATTGTAGCACCCAATGTTGTGAAGTTGAACAAAGTGGAGTTTGTATTCGATCGACCCAAAAATCCACGTACTTATGAAAAATATTTTGATTGTAATATTGAGTTTTCGAAAAATAGAACAAGAATGCTTTTTGCGAAAAGTAATTTAGAGTTGCCCATAAATAAGGCTGATCCTGTTTTAAAAAATATTTTAAATAGGCAAGCAGACATTTTGTTGATTGAGCTACCAGAAGTGAATTCATTTGATGAATTGGTGCAACAAAATATTATCAAAGCTATTCATCAAGGTAATATCAATATTGAATATGTTTCCAAAAAAGTAGGTCTTCCTACGAGAATTTTTCAATACAAATTACAAAAACAAGGTTATACATTTAAGCAACGTCTTAACCAAGTTAGAAAAGGACTGGCATTACAATACCTTGAGGACAGGTCATTGAACATTAATGAGATATCAGCTTTGCTCGCTTATAACGAACAAAGTTCTTTCAACCGAGCATTTAAAACTTGGTTTGGTATGAGCCCAATACAATGGAGAAAAGATTTTAATAAAGATGCTATTTGAAATAGGTAAAGTTAAAGAATTATATTTGTTTTGTTAAATTCACTAAGTTTTATTAGAAATGGCTCAGAAATTACTTCTGTTAAATTTACATGTACTCGCTCAAACCTGATCTGACAGTTACCCTTTTTTAGTGTGTCTGTCAGGTTAAATTTGAGCTAGATTCTTTTCAGGCTAAATTCGCTTCCCTTCAAGTAATCTTTCTAGTGGTGTGTGACCACTGCACATTTTTCTCCTGATAAGTTCGTTCAGTATTATAGAATTTTGCCAAACGTCTAGAGCCGCTTGTAATTCCTCTAATGTACTATATAGCTTCTTCCTAAATGTAATTTGATAAAACTCTTGCAAGATCGTCTTTATGGAAACGCTCGCATATTCCATTCGTTTGTGGGAGTGCTGGTTTTGTTTTTGTGTGATCAATATCATTGATGGCTAAACATAGCTCATAATTATGTTGTTCAACCTTACCGCAATATTCAGTACCTCTATCTGTCAGGATACGCAGCATTGGTAGATCCTGTGACTGATAAAATGGTATACAGGATCATTTAAAAAGATCTGCTGCTGTAATCGGTATTTTCGTTGTATAGAGCTTACGAACGACTTTGTTGTAGGTGTCGATGAAAGTTTGTTGAAAGATTCGACCAACACCTTTGAGATTGCCAACGTAAAAGATATCTTTTGCTCCAAGATATCCTGGATGGTGTGTTTCTATTATGTTTGCCTTTGCGTTGGTAAATACGACCACGTTTTGGATCAAAGAAGATTAAAAGATTTCATCGATTTATCGGGGCTTGGCAGTAGAAGATGAATGGCTTGTATGATAGGTTTTAGGTACGAGTTTGTTGATCTGTGAATGATATTGCTGAACAAGGCCATACGGACTGGTTTTACAACAAAGTTCAATAAGAAAGGTTGATTAGGCTTTGAATGAGCAAGTGTAGGGTACCTAGATTAGGCGTTATTGCTGGTTTTATCTATTTTTGCCACGCAACTTTAACGAAGCAAAACTGTTTTTAAGTGCTGAGAAATAAAACGATGAAGGTATCAAAACAAAGCTCTGTAAGCATAAGCTCTGAAACAAAAAGCCAGTTTGAATCTATTTTATCAGCACATTTACCTGAATCGAAATTAGTTGATCAGTTTCAAAGACACAAAAGAAAACTAAGAATTTCGTTGACTGATCGATGTAACTTTAAATGCAGTTATTGTATGCCTGATCATCCGAGCTGGTTAGCTAAACAGGATATTTTAAGTTTTGAAGAACTTTATAGATTTTGCGAAGTGATGATTAAGCTTGGCATCACTCAAATTCGCTTAACGGGTGGCGAGCCGTTGATGCGAAAAGGGCTCGTGAATTTTATTTATACGCTCAATACGTTAAGACCATTAGGTTTACAGCGTGTCTCAATGACGACGAATGCTTATTATTTAGAAAAATATGCAGTTGAGCTAAAACAAGCTGGGCTTGATGATCTAAATATAAGTTTAGACAGTATTGATCCAGCCACCTTTTTTAAAATGACTCAAAAACCCTTAACGCCTGTATTAAAAGGAATTGAGGCGGCAAACGCTGCAAATATCCCAATTAAACTCAACTGTGTTTTGCTGTATGGACAGAATCATCAGGAAATATTGTCATTAACTGAGTGGGCTTATCAAAATGACTTTGAACTACGATTTATTGAATACATGCCATTGGATCAACCTGAGCATTGGAAGCGTGAGAAAGTCGTGGTTGAGGATGACATTATCAATATACTTTCGCCACATTTTCGCATCGATAAATTAGAGCGAAATAATGACCCAGCCACAATATATACACTCAATCAACGTTTTAAACTGGGTATTATTTCCACCATCAGCAAGCCTTTTTGTCAAAGTTGTGATCGTTTGCGTTTAACCGCGACCGGTGAGTTATTTACATGTTTGTTTGCCAATACAGGTATTTCTGTTCGACATTTATTGGATAAAGCTCAGGGAAAACAATTGATAGCAACAATTTTGGATACGGTTTGGCAAAAAAAGGCAGGATATATTGCTTACCAAGCTGCACCTATTCGTAAGATTAGTATGCATTCTATTGGCGGTTGATTTTATACATAGAGATAGAATTGTATATGCTTTTTTTATTTGAAATGAATCGCTTATTGTGAAGTTGTGTATTATTTAAATTGACAGGATTTTTTATGAAAAATGTAGGCATGAAGCCTGAGAGTTATCGTATTGCTACTGCAAGTTCAGAGTTATTCGCGCCTCCGCATTGTTTACAATTATTAGCAGAGGGTAATACTGAAAAAGGCGATGCACTAAAAACAGCACGAATCGCAGGGATTCTTGCAGCCAAACGTACTGATGAGCTTATTCCGCTTTGTCATCCTTTACCTATTTATCGAGCTGATGTCGATTTTGAAATACTAGCAGATCACGTCAAGATTACGGCAACCGTAGAAACGATTGCGCCAACTGGTGTTGAAATGGAGGCTTTAACTGCCGCAAGTCTGGCTGCGCTCACGATTTATGACATGTTGAAACCGCATTGTGAACCAGATGAACTGATGATTGGTCATTGCAAACTTGAATTGAAAAAGGGCGGGAAATCGCACTATAAACGCCATCTTCGACAAGCTGTATCAGCTGCAGTCATTGTTTTATCAGATAGCGTCGCTTCTGGTAAAAAACCTGATACTGCGGGACGTTCTGTGGTTGAAACCTTAACTGAGGCTGGATTTGATCCAATTCACTATCAAATCATCGCTGATGAGCCTTTGCAATTAAAACAATTGATTTCAGAATTGGTGCAATCTTATGGATGCATCATTACGGTGGGTGGGACAGGCATAGGTAAGCGCGATATTACTGTCGATACGATAGAACCATTATTGGAACGAGAGCTGAATGGCCTGATGGAAGCAGCACGTGCTTTTGGTCAAAGACGGACACCTTATGCTGCAATGTCTCGTGGTGTTGCTGGTTTTATTGACCGATCACTGGTCATTACTTTACCAGGAAGCCGTGGTGGCGCATCTGAATCTATGGCAGCGATTTTACCTGCCTTGGTGCATATCTTTGATGTATGTCGAGACTTACCACACCCAGGAGGTTATGAATGAGTTGTTCTGGTCAAGGATTAATAGGTTTAGATCAAGCATTGGCAGCTTATTCTACGGTTGAACCGCGAGCGGTTCAGACTCTGCCACTGGTAGAAGCACATCAACATTATCTGGCACAAGATGTTCTGTCTGAGATTGCATTACCTCTATTTACTCAGAGTGCAGTAGATGGCTATGCCTTAAAAAGTGAAGATATTCTTGCTGGTATTACCGTGTTTGAATTGGTTGGAGAAATACGCGCAGGTATTGAAGAATATATCCAGATCGAGTCTGGACAATGTGTTCGAATTTTCACAGGCGGTAAATTACCAGAGTCGGCTGATACGGTTGCCAGACAAGAAATAGTATCTAAACTAGATAGCCGAATTAGCTTAAATCAAGCGCTTAACAAAGGGACGGATATTCGTTATCAAGGCGAAGAATTATCTATTGGGACAATATTGGCAAAGCAGGGCCAATATCTAAAAAGTGGCTTAGTTGCATCACTAAGTATGGCAGGGGTAAAAGAGGTCAGTGTTTTTAACCGTCCTCATATTGCTGTACTGATTACAGGCGATGAAGTTAGCAAAAGTCTTGATAATAGCGCTCAGGTTTTTGATGCGAATTCGCCAATGGTTTTAACATGGTTGAAGGAAAGAGGTTTTTACTCGATCCATTTAGAACATGTGATAGATGACGAAATTGTCTTGAAAAAGGCTTTAGCAAATGCATTAGATCATTACGATTTAGTTATCACGACTGGCGGGGTTTCAGTTGGAGATTATGATTTGATTCGTCCTGTTTCTCTTGCATTAGGGGCAAATGAAATTTTTTGGCAAGTTGCTCAGAAACCAGGCAAACCGATTTATTTTGCTGAATATAAAAAACCAAACCAGACTTCCTATTTATTAGGGTTACCGGGTAATCCAGCAGCAGTATTTGTTTGTTTAGAAATCCATGTGTTGACTTTGCTTAAAGCAATGCAAGGTTTAAAAGAAGCCAAACCAGAATGGGAGAAGGCAAGCTTAAGCGAAGCTGTAAAGGGTGATAGTCGAGAACAACTGTTGCGTATGAAACTGAATGTTGATGAGCAAGGGCAACTTAGTGTTTCAAAACTCAAAAAACAGCAATCGCATATGCTAAGTAATTTAAGTGAAGCGAATGTCATTGGTCGAATTCCAGTGTTTAACAATACTGAAAATTGCCCCAAATTCATTGAGTTCATTCGTCTTTAGTATTTTGAGTCTGATACGCTTGGGTAACAATAAAATGTCTCAATATCCAAATACTGACTTAGTCATTTTAGCTGGTGGTCAAGCTAGACGGATGCAAGGTAAAAACAAACTTTTGCAGCAGTTTGATCATGAAATGCAACTGCTTAAAATCTATCGTCAATTTTGTGATGAGGTTGCGAAAATTTGGGTAAATAGTCATCAGGACTGTATTGTTTATCAGGAGATCATCGCTGAAATAGCCTGTTTTTCAGATGATCAGGCGGGATTTTTAGGGCCATTAATGGGAATGAAAAGCGCATGGGCACATGTAACTACAGATTATATTCTGTTTATTCCTTGTGATATTACTTTTATCCCTAAAGATGTCTTATCAAAAATGCATCAAACTTTATTGGAGGCAGAAAATTCTCAAGCTGTATTTATCTCTATAAACGAACAAAACCTTTACCCCTTTTGCTTGTTGAAAAGAGACAGCTTAGCTACGCTTGAAAAGCATTTGGCTAACGAGCAATTAAGTATTCGAAAGTGCTTTGATGATTTAAAGCCACAAGTCGTTAAATACGAAAGTCCTATAAGTTTCCATAGCATTAATTCAGAACAGGAGTTAAGACTATACCGTGAAGAATTACATATATTCAGTCATTCAAAATCAAGTTAGTTCACCCTAAATACTCATTGTGGCGCTATGGTTAAGTAAAGGTGTTAAATGGCAGAGATTCAAATTAAGATTGAAACTTATGGTGCAATTGAAAGACTGTTACCTAAAGATTTAAATTTTTCTTGTGTTGAAAATAGTATGGTCTCAGAAATTTTGCAGCAAATTTCTGATCAATATCCTGATTGCGCTAGTCTTTTAGAGAAGTGCGCATGTGCGATTGGTGAAGAAATTATTCCCCGTCGACATCGATTAACAAACCATTGTACATTGGTTTTATTATCCCCTGTAGCAGGAGGCTAACATGACAAATGGATTTCGGATTAAGGAAACGGATCTGAGTTTAGATGATTTTAAAACCATCGATGATTTTCCTGAGTGTGGTGGTATTGGAATTTTTATTGGAACGGTTCGAAATCATCATGAAGGTCGCAGTGTTAAGGCACTAAAATATACTGCTTATACGCCCATTGCTGAAAAAATGATTCGTGCAATTGAGCAAGAAATACAAAACAAATATGCAGTATCATATATTCAGGTCATTCATAGAATTGGCGCTCTAGAAATCGGAGGCAAAGCAATCATCGCAGTGGCTTATGCGCCGCATCGAAGAGAAGCTTTTATGGCGTGTGAAGAGGCTGTAGAACGTGTAAAACATGAAGTTCCAGTCTGGAAGGAAGAGTTTTACTCAGATGGTTCCAGTGAATATGTCGCTGGCTGTTGTATCCGAAAAGATGACGATGTTTCGCATAAACATCTTCATTTGAATTCACATTCTCATTAAGTCGTTGTAAATTAAGCTGCTTAAGTTATAAGAATGATGAATGATTATTATGAAAAGTTACCATGTAAAGTAAATGAATTTTTTCTTGAGCTGATTTTTTAATCAGATAAGCCATTAAAGAGGGCACTCAAATGAACGATTTAGAAAAAAATAAAGCTGAAACAGAAGGCCAAGAACGCCATATTCAGGAGAATACTAATTTCGCGCGTATCGAACCCTATACGCACCCAGCTGGAGGTTGGGGCGCTTTGTTGAGTGTTGCTAGAAATTTAAAAAGGCAAGAAGTCTTTGCCAAAGGCTCAATTACATTAATGAATATTAACCAACCGACAGGTTTTGACTGTCCTGGTTGTGCATGGCCTGAAAAAAAAGATACGCACGCATTTAACTTTTGTGAAAATGGTGCAAAAGCTGTTGCATTCGAAGCAACCAGTAAACGAGTTACTCCCGAATTTTTTGCGCATCACACGGTGAGTTGGTTAGCTGAGCAAAATGATTTTTACCTCGAAGATTTGGGGCGACTCACAGATCCAATACGTTATGACGCGGCTACAGATAAATATGTCCCAATTTCTTGGGATGATGCATTTAAGCTTATCGCTCAACATCTTCAAGCTTTGGATCATCCAGATCAGGCAGCATTTTATACGTCTGGTCGGGCAAGCAATGAAGCGGCTTTCTTGTACCAGTTATTTGTCAGAAGTTATGGAACAAATAATTTCCCTGATTGTTCAAATATGTGTCATGAAACCACCAGTATTGGTTTGAAAGATTCAATTGGGCTTGGCAAGGGGACCGTTACTTTAGATGATTTTGATCAAGCGGATACGGTATTTAGCTTTGGGCATAATCCTGGTACCAACCACCCTCGAATGTTAGGAACTTTACGTGAAGTATCGCGTAGAGGTGGAAATATTATTGCGATTAATCCAATCAAAGAACGTGGATTAGAGCGTTTTCAGGATCCTCAAGCAGCAATTGAGATGATGACGAATGGCAGTACGCCCATTAGTCGTTTTTATTTCCAGCCGAAAATTGGCGGAGATTATGCGCTTCTGTTAGGTATGATGAAGCATCTTCATGAATGGGATAAACAGGCAATACTCGCAGGTAAAACAGGGGTATTTGATCGGCAGTATATTGCTGAGAATACCGTTGGTTTTGATGAAATGTTAAAAGAAGTTGACCGAACAGAATGGCGTGATATCTATCAGTATTCAGGCCTCTCTCCAGAAAACTTAGAATCAATTGCTAAAATGTTTTGCGAGTCTGAGCGTTCAATTTTTTGTTGGGGAATGGGCATAACACAACATAGACACGGTACTGCAAATGTTCATATGTTGGCTAATTTACTTTTGGCGAAAGGACAGATTGGTCGTCCTGGAGCAGGCCTATGTCCAGTTCGTGGGCACAGTAATGTGCAGGGTGATCGGACCATGGGAATCAATGAATTACCAAGTGCAAAAATGCTGGATGATATTGATCGTGTTTTTAACATTAAATCGCCACGCAAACATGGCTATGGTGTGGTAGAAACGATTAAAGCGATGTATGAGGGCGATGTTAAGGTCTTTATTGCTTTAGGCGGGAATTTTGCAGTTGCGACACCTGACACCCCATATACTCAAGAAGCGCTAAAACGCTGCTCACTGGTGGTAAATATCGCAACAAAACTCAATCGTAGCCATCTCGTGTGTGGTAAAGACGCCTTGGTTCTTCCATGTCTAGGTCGTACCGAACTTGATAAGCAACTGAAAGGGAATCAGGCGATCTCAGTTGAAGATTCAATGAGTAATGTTCATTTATCCGCTGGGCGCAATGAACCTGCATCAAAGAACTTGCTTTCTGAACCTGATATTGTTGCACGAATGGCTGAAGCGACGTTACCTGACTCTAAAATTAAATGGCGTTGGTATGTTGAGGACTATGATCGTATTCGTGACTCTATTGAAGAGGTTTTTGAGGAATTTAAAGATTTCAATGGGCGAGCCTATCAACCGGGTGGTTTCCATCTTATTCATCCTGCCAATGTTAAAGTTTGGAATACCCCTGTGGGTAAAGCACAATTCCTGATTACGCCATTAACCCAAGTCTATAACGATCAAGAAAATCAATTTTCTGCCCAGTATACGAAGAGCAAAGTCTACACTTTAATGACGATTCGTTCGCATGATCAGTACAATACCACTTTATATGGCCTTGATGACCGCTATAGAGGTGTGTTTGGTCAGCGCCGTGTATTATTTATAAATCAACAAGATATTGATGAAGCAGGATTTGTTGCTGATCAATGGGTTGATATTGAAAGTGTATTCTCTGATGGGGTAAAAAGAGTCGTGAAAAGTTTCCGAATCGTTCCCTATAACATTCCATCAGGAAGTCTGGCCGCTTATTATCCTGAAACCAATCCACTGGTTGCGCTTTCAAGTCATGATCAATTTGCCAAGATTCCAGCTTCAAAAAGTGTTCCTGTTATTTTACATGCTGGCGATGCACCTGAGCACTTCAATTTATTTACTGAAGTTGATCCTGAGAATGCAGAAAAAAAGGTTGAGATTTAATTATTTACTGGTTTATTGCAGGATATGTGAAATTGGATAGTAACCTGTGGTTGCTATCCTGAATGGTAAGGAAAGCTCAAGTTGGAACCACAATTTTCAGGTTATGCGTCAGTTCAAATTACACGATTTGATCAAGATAAAACAGATGTTCAGTTTGATCAGGTTGTTCAAGAATATCCGATTGCATTGGTTTATAACGGTATATCTCATGCGGTGATGATGGCTACACCAACTGATATCGCTGAATTCGCAAAAGGATTTAGCCTTTCTGAAGGAATAATTGCAAGTTTAAAAGAACTTTACTCGCTTGATATTATTCACAACAATTTTGGTATACAGGTTGAGATGAAAATTTCATCAAAAGCTTTTATGGCATTAAAACAACATCGCAGAATGCTGATTGGTAGAACAGGATGTGGTTTATGTGGTATAGAAAGTCTTCAACAACTTCAATTTTCATTACCAAAAATTAGTTCTACAATTCAACCAGAATGGTTAAGAGAAATTCCTAACGCAATCAAACAATTAAAAAACCAGCAAAAGATTACTGCTGTGACTGGCGGAGCGCATGCTGCTGCTTGGGTTGTGGAGGGGAACATTCATGCTATTTTTGAAGATGTTGGACGACATAATGCGCTAGATAAATTACTGGGCCATATCTCAGCAGAGAACTTTGATTTGTCAAAAGGATTTGTGGTGATGACCAGTCGAGCAAGTTATGAACTGATTAGAAAATGTGTTGTATTAAATATCGCATTACTTGCAACAATTTCTGCGCCTACCAGTTTGGCAATAGAGATGGCACAAGCTTCAAGTCTCACATTGGCAAGCTTTTGTCGGGGTGACGGTTTCGTCCTTTATAGTCAGTAATGCTTAGCGAACAATTTTTTGTTATTCAAAGGAAGATGTCGATGAAAAAAATTTTATTTAGTTTAAGTTTGCTTGCTATGGGCCATGCTTATGCAGAAGATACAATCACAGTCTACGCTGCAGCCAGTTTAACCAATGTTCTAGCAGAACTAGATCAAAAATATGAAAAGAAAAATAATATAAAAATTAAAACATCTTATGCCGGTTCATCGACACTGGCAAAACAGATTGAAGCAGGGGCACCAGCCAATTTGTTTATCTCTGCCGATGAGCAGTGGATGAATTATTTACAAGATAAAAAATTGATTGACCCTAAAAATAGAAAGAATCTACTTGGCAATCGTTTGGTATTGATTAGCCCGAAAAATCAAAACATACAATTCAAAATGACTCCGTCCTTTGACCCGACCACCGCATTTAAAGGCAAGCTTTGTACAGGCGATACCAAAAGTGTTCCTGTTGGAAAGTATGCGAAGCAAGCTTTGACCTCATTGCAGTGGTGGGAAAAAATTCAGCCGCGTTTAGTTCAAGCAGAAGATGTTCGCGTTGCACTGAATTTTGTGGCACGTGGTGAATGTAATGTGGGAATTGTTTATTTAACTGATGCTGCAATTAGCCCAGACGTTAAGGTTATCGCTGAGTTTCCGTTAAACACGCATACACCGATTGTTTATCCTATGGGTATGGTAAAAGCTACTCCTGAAACTGTTAAATTTTATCAATATTTACAAAGTAATGAAGCTAAAACCATATTTAAGAAATATGGCTTTAGCGTTCTCAATTAGAAATCGGTTATGTTTGATGTACTGTCACCAGCAGAAATTGAAGTCTTAAAACTCTCTTGTAAAGTTGCTGGTTTTTGTCTGATTTTTAGCTTGATTCCAGCCATTATCGTTGGTTGGATTTTGGCACGTAAAGATTTTTTCGGAAAATCATTATTTGAAACATTGATTTTTTTACCTTTGGTATTACCGCCAGTTGTGCCAGGTTTTTTACTTTTACAAGTTTTTGGTAATCGCGGCTTCTTAGGGAAATATTTAACGGAGTTCGGCCTAGATTTTGCATTTAATTGGAAAGGTGCAGTCTTGGCTTCAGCAGTGATGGGATTTCCATTATTGGTACAATCGATTCGTCTGGCGATTGAGCTTGTTGATCAAAAGCTAGAAATGGCTGCAAAAACTTTGGGTGCATCTGCATTTTCAACTTTTATGCATGTGACCTTGCCTTTAGCGAGTAGCGGTATTTTAATTGGTGCAATCTTATGTTTCTGTCGTAGTTTAGGAGAGTTTGGCGCAACAATTACATTTGTGGGGAATGTTGAGGGTGAAACCAGAACTCTGCCGCTTGCGATGTATAGTTTGATGCAACAGCCTGATATGAATCATGCATTACAACGTCTGATTATGATTTCATTGACTGTGGCATTTTTGGCATTATGGTTTGCGCAGTGGTTTCACCGCTATCAAAAGAAAAAACAGAGTTAACGTAATGCATTTCGATTTTAAAATAACCCTGAAATTTAATAAATTTAATTTAAATCAGCAATTTAAGTCTGATGAAAGTGTTGTGGGATTATTTGGACATTCTGGTTCAGGTAAAACCAGCATTTTAAATGCGATAGCTGGCTTACGTACGCCACAACAAGGCTGGATCAAAGTGAACCAAGATACTTGGTTTGATCATGAAACAAAAATAAATATCCCCACTCAAAAACGCCGTGTGGGGTTAGTCTTTCAAGATGCCCAATTATTCCCACATAAAAATGTTATGGGAAATTTAAAGTTTGGATATAACCGAATTGATGTTGAGCGACGTCAATTTGAGTTGGACTATATCGTTGAATTATTAAAGCTGAGCCATCTACTTGATCGGATGCCAATACACCTTTCTGGTGGTGAAAAACAGCGTGTAGCATTGGGTCGTGCGATTTTATATTCGCCGAATATTTTGCTATTAGATGAACCTTTATCAGCCTTAGATGCAGAGCATAAAGCTGAAATTATTCCATTCTTTCAACAAATAAAGAATGAGATTAAAATTCCTATGTTATATGTGACTCATGATATCGAGGAAGTCAAACTGTTAACAGATAGCATTTGGCATTTAGGATGATTGTCGATTGGGTTTAATTTGAAAAATTCATTTTATATTTTTTTAGAATAAATTGGGGATATTTTAGAAATTTAGAACCATAAAATAAATATGGCAACTCAATTCTAGATTTGTATAACAACCTATGTTAGAAAAATAATAGGGTTACTAGAAAATGACTGCAAGAGAAATTAAAAGCTCTTTTAAAGCACATCAAGGTAGCAGCGTTTAATCAAAAACTAATAGAGCAAATATTAAAGTAAGTACTAAGGTAGACAAAATTTGTAATTCAAACTTATGATTTTTAATTTTATCTAGTGATATGATTTAAAACAATAAAATGAAATGAGATTGCTCCAATACATCATTTGTATTCGATTTTTAACAAATAGATGAATTAAAAAATAGCTGTTTTGGTAATGATAAGGTGTGGTTAAAAATATGCATTATTTGCATACAAGATTTAATTTTTGCATTGTCGTTTTATAAAAAAAAAAGCAACACTTGCGACAGCGGATTGTTGAGCCAATTTTTTTAACGAAAAAGTAAAGCCTTCGCTATGTAACCAAAATGGATAATCATCAAAGTTTGTATGTAAGATCAAAATTTTGATGTAAATAATATTAAAGAAGGAATTTGTTTTATGAATCAAAAAAAATTACTCAAATATATTTTGATTGCAATGATATCAGGAGTATTGGTGGGTTGGGTATGCCATAGTAATTTAAATACCATACAAGCAACTGAAATTTCTTCATACTTCAAGATTGTCACTGATGTCTTTTTAAGATTAATTAAAATGATTATTGCGCCTTTAGTATTTGCAACAATTGTTTCTGGCTTGGTATCAATGGGAAAGTCATCTTCTTTAGGATCAATTACCTTAAAAGCTATGAGTTGGTTTATTGGGGCATCTTTACTTTCACTTTTACTCGGTATGAGTCTAGCAAATTTTTTCCAACCTGGTGCTGGAATGAACCTGACTATTCCGAAGCAAGCTATCGATGTTGGTGTTAGTGCATCAGGTTTAAGTCTACAAACTTTTATTACTCATATTTTTCCACGCAGTTTTGCTGAAGCAATGGCGAATAATGAGATTTTGCAAATTCTAGTTTTTTCAATTTTCTTTGGTTCCGCATTAGCCTATGTTCAGCACGAAAATGAAGCTACTGTAATTGGCCGGATTATTGATGAGCTTTGTCGAGTCATGTTCCGCATTACAGATTATGTTATGGCTTTTGCACCTGTTGCGGTTTTTGCGGCAATTGCTTCTGCCATTACAGTTCAAGGACCTAGGTTAATTCTTGATTATAGTATTTTTATTGGAGAATTCTATATCGGATTACTGATTCTTTGGATGATCCTCATTTCATTCGGCTACATCTTCTTGAAAAAAGATGTATTTAGATTGATGCGAGTGGTTCGCGAGCCTACCATATTGGCATTTGCTACAGCCAGTAGTGAGTCAGCATACCCAAAAACGATGGAGGCTTTAGACAAATTTGGGATTCCTAAACGAATTACCAGCTTTGTGCTTCCATTAGGTTATTCATTTAATCTTGATGGGTCTATGATGTATATGGCATTTGCTGTTTTGTTTATTGCACAAGCTTATAATATTGATTTGAGCTGGACTCAGCAGGCTTTAATTCTAGTTACGTTAATGATAACCAGTAAGGGAATTGCTGGTGTTTCTCGTGCATCTATTGTCGTTATCGCTTCAACTCTAGCCATGTTCAAATTGCCTGAAGCTGGTATTTTATTAATTTTAGCAATCGATCAATTTCTAGATATGGGACGTACTGCAACTAATGTCATTGGCAATAGTATTGCAACTGCTGTAATTGCTCGTACAGAAGGCGATAAATATGAGCATGCTGAACAAGAGAATGAAGTGATTGACTCAAATGCTACCCCAGTAAATCGATTAGCAGATAATTGCTAATCTGTTTTATGTAGCATATAAATAACCTACTAAAAAAGAGTATCAACAGTGATTTTAAATAGTAAGCTTGATGTTGTATTTGTCACTTAATTTAATGATCACTATGTTGATGCGGGTTTTTAAGATCATAATTAAAATACCATATGCTAATTTTTTATTTTTTTGGTGCAGTTATTGATCTCCATATCTGATTAATACTATTTGAAATAATAATTTTGTGTCTGATAATGTAGACATCTTGAGATGTATTATAGTTTTTGTTATCTATTATTTTTAATTTGTTTTCGGAGATCTCTTTTTCAATTAATAATTTTGGTAGCCATGCTATACCCAAACCTTGTATAACTAATTCTTTTAAATCACTGGCATTATCTGTTTCATATAGAGTTCGATAATTTAGATTTTTTTCAATCACCTCATCAACGCAGTTTCTTAAATATGCTTGTTTACTATATGCCAATAGGGGGAAAGGCTGATCAATTGAATATTTAGGAATACCATTATCAAGTGCAGTAACAGGGAGTATTTCCATTTTCACAATTTTATGAAAGACAAAAAGAGAAAGATCAAGTTGCTGTAATGTTTTTTGATCGCAATAGCAAATTAATAAATCACAAGAGCCATCTTTGAGTAAACCCAGCCCTTGTTTGAAGTTGGATGCAATAATTTCTAATTTTAAATCTTCTAAATTTATTAATGAATCATTGATAAATCGTGGGAAAAATTGGGTTGTTAAGGAGTGTGATACAGCAAACCTTATATTTAATTCATTATTTTTAATATTTTTTTCAAGATAGTTGATTGTTGCATTAAGTTGGTTTTGGATATTTTTTGAGGAAGCTAATAAAATTTGTCCCGCTTCGGTAAAATCAATATTTTTACTATATCTTTTTAGAATTTGGAATCCAAATGCATTTTCAATGTTCTGAATTCTCCGTGTAAATGCAGATTGTGTGACATGTCGTACCTCTGCTGCTTGAGAAATTGATTTTTCTTGCTCTAGAGCAAGTAAGTCTTCAATCCATCGAATTACTAATGTCATAACTAATACTTAATGCAGACTTTTATAAATTATAATATATTATATGGAAAATTAACGTATTAATATTTTTAAAAAATAAAAAAATAATTTTAATATCAATTTTCTATTGCAAGGTTTTTTTTGATAATTATTAACCAATTTTTAGAATATACGCTATTATAAATATTGCTTAATTTAAAATGAATGGTTTTTTTAAGTATATTTTTTAGAATCTTAGCTATAAATAATTAGGTTCTAGTCAAAAAATAAGCATTTTTGCTGTGCTTGCTAATTTCCTTTACGATCTAATAAAATCTGATAATTTTGATAAAGAAAGATTAGCAGAAATCATATTAATTATTGGAAAATTAAATATAGGAAGTTATAGATATTTAAACCATTTAGTGACAACCTTAAGTGAAGATTTTTCTATATTCATGTTTGATTAAATCATGAGATGATAACTTTGTAGAACCAGTCTTGGCAGTAGCTCAAAATAAATGAGTTATGTCATATTTTTGTGAACTTTTCATTGCTAAAGTATAAATTTAGTTATAAATGGGTGGTAAGTTTTTATGATACAAAACATAGAGTTAAGGTGGTTGTATGATCTTATTGTTTTAGAAAAGTATCGAAACTTTACAGTTGCCGCAGATATAAGAAATATTTCGCAATCCTCTTTAAGTAGACGTATTCAGACTTTAGAGAACTCTTTGGGATTTGAGGTTTTTGACAGGGATACATCTCCTCTAAAATTGACAGAAAAGGGCAAGCTATTTCTTTTACATGTAAGAAGTTTATTAGATGATTTTGAATACAACATCGATAAAATTAAAGGTACTAATGATATAAGAAGTAGAGTAACTATAGCTTCAGCACATTCATTAGCAGGATATATTTTTCCTAAAATTTTGGGGAATTTAAAAAATTATCAAGAAAAAATCTTTTATGTTGAGTCAATCAATGTAAATTAGACAGTTGATCATCTAAGAAATGGGAAATGTGATTTTATCGCTTCTTTTTATGATGATGAGCTTATGAACACTCAATTTTTATGTCATAAACTTTTCTCAGCAAAATTATATTTAGTTACGGCCCCAAATCATTTAGGGTGTCCTAAGTTTTCCCTTGAAGATGGTTCGCTTCCTTTAATGAATTATACCGATGATAGTTATATGGGAAAGAAAGTAAATAAATTTCTTCAAGAACATCAATCTCATTCTTTTAGTACTACGTTTGTATCATCAATGAGTATCTTACTTAAAGATATGATTAAAGGGGGATATGGTGTGGGCTGGTTGCCAGATTACAGTATCCAAGATGAACTTAAAAATAATGAACTCATGGTTATTCCTCTAAAAAACTCTGTGTTATCTGTTGATATATATTTATATAGAAGTAGTTCTAGATTAAATGCCGCATCAGAAGGATTATGGAGTTTTGTTAAAGCTATAGATTGGGAAATTACATAGATGGAAATAAATCCGTAGCACTTTAGTTTTTTAAATAATTGTACTTTTAAGTTTGTAGCTCTGATCTAATAATAATGTTTATATCAGTCTATTGCACACACCAATAACTCAAAAAAGTGAAGATATTCATACAGTCAAAATCATTAAAATAAAAATAAAATCATATAGATTTATAATCATTTAATATGCTTATACAAAAATATCAAAAAAAATATTATTGTTTAGCCTATTTTTTAGTTAATCATAATGATTAAACTAAAAGGTATTTTAAATATCAACATCATTCCCCAAAGAGTGCATTAAAATGATGCAAAACTTATGCATTTTTTAATATAGCTATGCAAATTACGCATCATTATATAATACCTAGATTTAATTAATGTAATTAAATCAATAATTTAATATTAAAATTTAAAAAATACAAATAGAATGATTATGCATTTTTTGGATTTTACATCTATTTTTTGCAAACTAATAGATTTTTTTCTTGCAATGCTAATTTCATATAGTAATTGCTCGGAAATGGATATGAATAAACCAATTGGAATTTTAGGTGGAATGGGGCCACAGGCGACAGTTGATGCCATGAATAAAATTATTAAAAATACTAGAGCAAACTGTGATCAAGAACATATTCCGGTCATAACTGTATGTATTCCAGACATACCTGATAGAACAAAATCCATTTTGAATAAAAATGATAAACCATTAGAAAAGATGGTTGAATATTTACGAATTTTAGAAAATGCCAATGTCGGATGTATAATCATTCCATGTAATACTGCCCACTTTTGGTTTGATCGGTTGCAAGAATCTACTCATACAAAAATGATTAGTATTGTTGAATCAGCTATTCAATATATTAAAAATAGTAATATTCATGAAGTCTGTATTTTAGCGACTACGGCTACAATTAGTACTCAACTTTATCAAAAGGAATTTGTTAATAATAAAATTAACTTCACTATTCCTCCTTCTGTTTTTCAGAATCTAATAATGGAAAGCATTTATATGTATAAAGCTGGAGAATATGCAAAAGCTAAAGAAATAATGAACAGCATTATTAAAAATTATACATTAAAAGATGATAAAAAGTTCCTTCTTGCATGTACAGAAATTCCTCTAATTTTAGAAGATTGGATTAAAATACACCCGGATTTATTCATAGATGCAACTGATTTATTAATTAAAAATGCAATTAATTGGTACCAGTATAAGCATTGCTAAAATATTTTAAATAATTGCATAGAGGATTTTTTAACTAAAATAAAATCTGTAATGGATTTTTAATTTTTAGTTTTTAAATTGAAAGAAAAGATATCGATGAATTTTTTTGATGATCAAGGGGTATTTATTATTTTAATTGAAATGATTTTTTTTAGTGTAAGAATTTAATAATCTATTTTTTATTTGAATTTTATCTTTGATTAATATTCAAATAATTTTAATTAAAAAGGAAATCTATATATGAAAGATGATGTTTTAAAATACTCTAAAATTTTAAGATTATTTTCTGTTACATTCATAACGCTGTTAGGCCTGACGGCTTGTAATGATAGTTCAGACAGTAAATCTACAAATACTCAACAACAGGCATCAAGTAAGGTACCTACTTTACAAGGAAAATTTATCCCAATTTATGAACCTGCTCTAAATGCAGACAATAGAATTGAGGAAGGTCTTTGGCGTAGTCGGAAGTTATTAGAAGGCTATACTGAAGAAATGAATGATTTTGTTAATATTCCCTCTGATATCAAAGTTATTGCAAAAGAGTGTAATGAAGCGAATGCATTTTATGACAGTGATAAGAAAACAATTGAACTATGTTACGAATTGGGTGCAGAAGAAAGGAAAATGTTCACTGAAGCTGGCGATTCAGGTGCCATATTAGAAAACGAGTTATATCAAAGCGCCGTGGGAACTTTATTCCATGAAACTGGACACGCCCTTATTGCAGAGCTCGATTTAAAAATTACGGGTAGAGAAGAAGATGTAGCAGATCAGTTGGCAGCATATATTTTAACTTATGACGACCAAGATAAAGATTACCTTCTTACAGTTTCAGATACCTACGGTCTTGCTGCAAGAAGAGCGACTTCATTGGATGATTTACTTTTTTATGATTCACATTCTTTAGATGCACAACGTGCTGTAAATTTTCTTTGTTACGTTTACGGTTCTGATCCGAAGAACTTCCAGAGTCTTATAGATGATGAGTTGCTTCATAAGGAACGTGCTGAAGACTGTGAACATGAATATCAACAAATAGTTGATGCTTGGGATTCTTTACTTGCTCCTTATTTTAAAAAGAAAAAGAATGCTTAGTTATCTTCGAGTTAGTCGTGGTACCAGATTTTTCTTTTTAGGAAGACATATTAACAGGAAAGTTATTGAATTTATGATCGTTTAAAAAGGGTTGTAATATTTTTAGCTTTAAGAAGCTTGTTGTGCAATCTTATATTTAACTGAATTTCAAGATTGGTTTGTTTCATGTTGCTATATTATTAATATATTTTAAATATATTAATTTTAATCTAGATATAACTCTTAAATTATATGATGTTTAAAATTAGGTGGATGATATGGGAATAAAACGTATTTTAAAAATTTTATTTAAGATAAATATATTATTTTTCTTATTTACTAATATGGTTTTTGCGGCTATGCCCCCAAGTGGGCAACTGAATAATAGCTTTTCTGAAGCTGCTGGAGGAAATAGAAGTTATTTCGTTACTTTACCTAAAAATTATACCCCATTGAAAAAATATAAGTTGGTATTGGTTTTTGCGGGAACAGATACTACAGGTAAAGAAATGAAGGATTGGTTTGGGCAGGGATGGAGTTCTTCGGCTCATGGATTAGAAAAAAATATGTCTGATACTATTTTTATTTATCCTGATCAAAAATGGCGCTGGGGAGTTGATAAAGGTTGGGCCTTAGGGCCAAACGGTGGGGATTTTTCTGGAAATCATGATATCAAATTTACTGAGGAATTACTTTCTTTAGTTAAGCGTAATTATTCAATTGATTCAACAAGAATATTTGTTACTGGGCATTCTTGGGGAGGCGATATGGCTGCTGTAGTTGGATGTTCGCTAGGAGATCAGTTTAAAGCAATTGCACCAGTTGCAGCCAATAGTCCATATTGGTTTTATGATGATAATAATAATGCTGTTAAATGCAAAGGTAATCCTGCAGTTTGGACTGTATTTGGTTTGGCAGATGATTTTTTTGGCAGTAAGAGTCCAAATGGATTGTTTGGAAAAGAGCAGAATACATTTTGGTTAGATAATCATAAATGTAAAATCTCTTCGACTAAAAAACTATCAATCGAAACAACTGAATACACCCAATGTCAGGTCGCACCTGTAAGATTGACTCTTTATCAACTTGGTCAGTATTCTGGAGGTGGAAGTTTAAAAGGACATTACCCACCAGATTACTTCTTAAAAGACGTTTCAAGATGGTTTGCTAGTTTTTAAAAGTAAGAGTAATTTCTTTAATTTAGGAAAAATAATTTTTTAATGTGCTTTTATATGGAAAATTTAATTAGACTTCATTAATGAAGTCTAATTAAATTAGATATATTTAGTCAATTCAAACTACAGTTGGAATAGGCTTTGTTGCACAAACCTATCTGTAAAGGGTTTTTCAGCGATATAATTTTCAAATGAAGAAGCCTACACACAAAATCTACCGCACAACCAATTGGCCCGCATATAACCGAGCACTCATGAGTCGCGGAAATATTGCCATTTGGTTTGATCCTGCTACGCAATGGTATGCGCCATCAAAAGGCAAACAAGGGCGAAATCAAACCTACTCCGACGCAGCCATCCAATGCTGCTTAATGATTAAATCCTTATTCCGTCTGTCTTTACGTATGGTCACTGGCTTTGTGCAAAGTCTGATTAAACTTTGCGGATTAAATTGGATAGCTCCAGATTACACCACGCTTTGTAGAAGACAAAAGCATATTGATATTGTAATCAGCTACCAAAAAAGTAGCGATGGGCTGCATCTACTCATGGACTCTACAGGCATGAAGTTTCTAGGTGAGGGCGAATGGAAACGCAAGAAACATGGACCTGAATATCGTCGCCAATGGCGTAAACTTCATATTGGTATAGATGCTAAAACCCTGCAAATACGAGCAGTTCAGCTTACAACCAATAATGTCAGTGATTCACAGGTGCTTGGTGATTTACTTAATCAGATTCCACAAGATGAGCGGATTAACTCTGTTTATACCGATGGAGCTTATGACACCAAGCAATGCCGTCAGGTCATTGCAGATCGGCAAGCGCATGCGGTGATTCCACCTAGAAAAAATGCGAAACCATGGAAAGATACAAAGAGTAGCTCGCTAGAGCGAAATGAATTACTTCGAACAATTAAACGTTTAGGCAGGACACTATGGAAAAAATGGTCAGGCTATCATCGGCGAAGTTTGGTTGAAACTAAGATGCATTGCATCAAATTATTAGGAGATAAACTCAGTGCAAGGAGTTTTGATAGCCAAGTGAATGAGATCCATGCACGTGTAGCAGTCCTTAACAGATTTACGGAATTAGGTCGACCACTTACCCAAGTTACGCCTTAAATTTGGCTCAATTAGGGGCGCTTTGCATTTCAAATCTTTGTGCAACAAAGCCGTTGGAATATATCCAGATGTCAAAATAATGATTAGCTCAAGATATAGCCAAAAGTAAAAAAAAAACGGAAAAATATTTATCAGAAGGCTTCCTAAATTTTTATTAGAATATTGTTAATACTTTTATTGTAAGTTGATAATAAAATTAAGTGAATTTTAAATCAAACTCTTTTGCACCACTTTTTTCAAAACGATCTTCGAGTTTATATTCATAATACCTTTAATTTTATTGAGTTTGTTGATGATAAATTGTGAAAAAGAATCTAGGTCTTTTGTTGCCACCCACAATACATAGTTGGATTCGCCAGTAATAATATAAACGTTGATTACTTCATCAAAATCCCTAATTTGAGTCATAAAGGTGTGATGATCTTCATCGGTAAGATGAGCCAACTTGATTTCAACCATTGCCTCTATTTTGATACCCAATTTTGCATAATTTATTTTCGCTTGGTATTTTTCAATAATTCCATTTGATTCCAAAATCTTTACTCTACGATGACAAGCAGAAGCAGATAAGTGCACAAGATCAGCCAGATCTTGATTGCTTAAGCGTGCATCTCCTTGCAACAGTTTTAGAATTTTAAGATCAATAACATCTAAATCCATGATGGGATATCCTTCAAATATAATCCATTTAATTAGAATTATATATCAAAATATAAGAAAATGACTAGATACTATCGAATAAATCATATTTTCATCATGATAATATTTAACTAAATAAAGGACGATTTTCAAAAGGAGTAAATATGATTACACGTGAACAATGTCAAGTTTGGGATAAGGAAGACCCACTAGCACAATTTAAAAACGAATTTTCACTTCCAACAAATGTTATTTATCTTGATGGTAATTCATTAGGTGCTCGACCCGCCAAATCATTAGATTTAGCACAACACGTTATTTCTCAAGAATGGGGCAATGACCTGATTAATAGCTGGAACACCGCAGATTGGTGGGGATTATCTACGCGTTTGGGAGATAAAGTTGCTGAATTAATTGGTGTAAATGCTGGTGAAACGGTTATTTCCGATTCAACGACATTAAACCTTTTTAAGGTCTTATCTTCAGCTGTGAAAATTCAAGCAGAAAAGGATGCTTCACGTAAAGTAATTATTGCTGAGAAGGATGCCTTTCCAACGGATATCTATATCATTGAAGGATTTTTGGATCTTATTCATCAAGGCTATCGTTTGGAATTAATTGAAAACGAAAATGACTTAGATGTACTCTTAAATCAAAACGATGTTGCTGTGGTGGTGCTTTCACATGTGAATTATCGTACTGGCTATTTGTATGACATGAACGAAATTAACCAAAAAATTCATGCTCAAGGTGCTTTGATTATTTGGGACCTTTGTCATTCTGTTGGTGCTGTTCCGATTGAATTAAATCAGACAGATAGTGATTTTGCGATTGGATGTACTTATAAATATTTAAATGGTGGCCCTGGCTCTCCAGCTTTACTTTGGGTTAATCCGAAGCATCACAATACGTTCTGGCAACCCTTATCTGGATGGTGGGGGCACAACAAACCTTTTGATATGGCTCAAAACTATGAACCAGCAGTAGGTATTCGTCGTTATTTATGTGGCACTCAAAGTATTATTTCAATGAGTCTCATTGAGTGTGGTTTAGATATTTTCCTCAATACCAGCATGGAGAAAATTCGAACAAAATCGCTAAAGCTGACAGATTTATTTATGGCTTTAGTCGAGCAAGAATGTACTGACTTTGGATTCGAAATGATTACCCCAGTTGTTCATAAACATCGTGGTAGTCATGTGAGTTATAAACATCAATTTGGTTATGAGATTATCCAAGCTTTAATTAAGCGCGGGGTAATAGGTGATTATCGAGAGCCTGAAGTATTGCGTTTTGGAATCACCCCTTTATATCTCGGTTTTGTTGATATTTGGGATGCTGTACAGCACCTAAAGCAAGTCATGATATTAGGTGAATGGGAGAACAGCGAATATCAAGTTCGCGGGCAAGTCACTTAATTTAAGTTGCTTTATAAACAAAAATACATTTACCCAGGAGGGGTTTATGAATAATTTTGATGAAATTCAAACTAGGGAATCGGGCCTACATAAAAAATTGACTGCAAAGCAAATGAGTATGATTGCCATTGGTGGTGCGATTGGTACTGGCTTATTTATGGGAAGTAAGTTTGCGATTAGTTATGCGGGTCCTGCAGTTATTGTCAGTTACGCTATTGGTGGATTAATCGCTTTTGCACTGATGGCATGTCTTGCAGAAATGACGGTTCAGCACCCGACCTCAGGATCTTTTGGAGCTTATGCAGAACACTATATTAGTCCATTAGCTGGGTTCTTAGTGCGTTATAGTTATTGGGCTTGTATGGTTCTTGCTGTTGGTACTGAAATTACCGCTGTCGCTGATTATATGAAAATGTGGTTTCCAGATGTTCATGCTTGGTTCTGGATCATGTTTTTCTCAGGGACTTTGCTCGCGGTTAATGCTTATAGTGTTAAAGCCTTTGGACTGGTTGAATATTGGTTCTCTACCATTAAGATTTTTGCCATTATTGTATTTATATTACTCGCAATTGGAATTCTCACGCAAAATACTGAGCAAAGCCATATCACGGCTCATTTAACTGATCATGGGGGATTTTTCCCAAATGGTTTTAGTGGGGTCTGGATTGGTGTCATTATTTCTATTTTTAGTTATCTTAGTATTGAAATGATTGCTGTGGCAGCAGGTGAAGCTGCTGATCCAGAAAAAGCGGTAAAATATGCGTTTAAGAGTACGGCTGTACGGTTGATTCTATTCTATTTACTGTCACTATTTTTAATTGTGACACTAGTACCATGGACTGAATTGATTGGAAAAGATGCAACTAGTCCGTTTGTTACAGTCATGAGACTGGTCGGTATCCCATATGCGGACAGTATTTTAAACGCTATTGTTGTTGTGGCCGCACTTTCAGCGATGAACAGCATGCTCTACATTTCAACCCGTATGCTTTTTAGTTTATCACGTGCAGGAGATGCTCCAAAAATCTTTGGAAAAATCCGCAGCAATGGTGTGCCTATAAATGCATTAATGCTGTCTGCTATAGGGATTGGAGTTGCGAGTGTAGTTTATAGCATTAATCCAGAGTCAGCATTTCCTATCATGATTGCACTTTCCATGTTTGGTGCATTATTTACTTGGGGAAGTATTTTTGTAACACATATTTTTTTCCGAAAACATCTTGCAAGCCATCAAACGGTACTGAAATTTAAAACTCCAGCAAGTCGACTTATTTCTGTACTAGGTTTGGTCAGTATATTTAGCATTATGATTACAACTTGGTTTACCGACGAGTTTAAATCAACATTGCAGTTTGGTATTCCATTTTTAATGGTGTTATTAATAGTTTATTGGTTTAAAAAGAAAATTTCTTGAACGAATGGAATAATATTAAAACAATTCACTGTCTATTAAATCGTGGAATGGGTGATAAGGAATAGTCTTATAACAATGCAAGATAGCATGTTAAACATCAAGCAATTTATTGAGGTCTAATGACATTAAGCTTTTATATAGGTGAGTAGCATAATGTTAGCTAGACCCAGTGAATAGGATGGGATCTATAAAATAGAATATAATGAGTGATTTTTCATTATTATTTAAATTTTATTCAAAATATCGTTGTAATTAACCTAAAAATTAGAAAGATTGTTCAAAAATGATTGTTAAAATTATGATGAGTAAAATGTAAAACATTAAGTGAAGGACTCTCTTTCTGGCTGAGATTAATAGAAAACTAACGCTATTAACTCAATAGTTTTGCTTTGAAAATACCGTAATGGATGAAATTACAGAAAATGATGTGCTGTGATTTTTAAAGACTGTTTGATATAAAGGGAATTAATATGAAAAATTTAAAAAAATATTTGTGTGTTGCTATTTCAACTTGTTTTATTGGCCAATTGAGTTTTGCAGCAGATGAACAAGCTTTTAATCGTACTGATACACAATCAAAGAGTTTAAAGAGTGCGACACCGAGTTATTTGCAGCGTCAAGCTAAACGAGTTAGAGCGACTCCACCGCCACGCGATGGTATGTATCTTGTTATGTTGGGGACTAGAGCAGGACCTTTCCCAAGTCTAAGGGCTGCGACATCAACAGCACTGGTTGTAGATGGTCAAGTCTATGTTATTGATGCAGGATCAGGTTTGGTACAACGCTTTTATGAAAGTGGTCTGAATTTTGGCGATGTGCGTGGGATTTTTATTACACACTTGCACTCTGATCATGTAGATGATCTCTATCCATTTGTGAATGTTAACTTCCCTAACTGGAAATATGGCAAACAAGAAATTGCATTGGTTGGACCAGATCGTGCTGACTCGAATGGTAAATTAGGTGATGATGCTGGATTTGGTCATTTACCAAATACTAAATTAATCCATGCTGAGGACCCAACGCCAGGCATTAAAGAATTAATGCAGCTGCATTTTGCTGCGAATGCTTATGATATGAATAATGCAATTCACACAGTACGTCGTGCAGATGATCATCCACGAGATTTAACAGGAACAAATGGTCAAGGGATGTTAAATATTATGGCATTACCTGCACCTAAAAATGCCAGTCCTAGCAATATGTCACCTGTGATGAATCCGATACAGGTCTATCAAGATGATTATGTAAAAGTGACAGCAGCATTGGCTCAGCATCCACTGGTATATCCAGCTTGGTCTTATCGCTTCGATACTAAATATGGATCGGTCACATTTAGTGGTGATACTGCTCCAAATGAAAATTTACTTCGTTTGGGTAAAAATACCGATATTTTGATTAATGAAGTGATGGATGTAAATGCAGCCGTAGCAGTGTTTGCAGGTACACCTTTAGAAAAAACCATGACGACACAGATTTTAGATGGTCATACAGCGATTATTTCAGGAACAGATCCTCGTAATCGTAAAGCAACCTTAGGTGTGGGTGCATTTGCTACGAAAATGGGGGCTAAGGGATTGGTATTGAACCATATTTGGCCCGATAATGAAAAAATTAATAGTGAATATCTACAAACAACAGCAGGGCGTGAGTTTAAAGGTCCTGTCCATGCGAGTGAGGATCTTGATGTAATTAATATTGCTGAATTTATCCAGAATCAAGGGAATACTCATAAAAAATAGTTTTATGACGATATGCAATCTAAAACCGAATTGGTTATCCATTTCGGTTTTTTTGAAGAGAATAAACCAAGAGAAATTTGGTTTTTAATAACACATAAAATCGATGAGATAATCCTAAGGTCGTATTAATATATTTTTCTAAAATTTCTAATAAATGTGATATTAGGTTTAGCTAATATGCACATTAATAGGAGATTATCGAATAAATTATTAAAAAAACTATAGTAATATGAGTAATTATAAAATTTTGATACTTTGAGTATTTTGCCGTAAATGTGATCTTTAATATTATGGTTGTTGATGTTCTGAATTGAGTAAGTAAAAAGTTTAAACAATTTTAATCATAATTTTCATATTACATTGAAATACACGGATAATATTTAATTGTTATAAATTTCATCATGGTTAGAAAGGATAGTCTAACGATTTAAATCTGAATGACAAGGATGTAGAAATGTTAAAAAGAACATTAAAAATTGTGTGTTCCACATGGGTAATACTAAATGCAACAACAGTATCTGCTGAAGTTGAGCTGATCCACCAAGATCAAATTTTTTCTGATCAAGATAGTTTGACAGTTAAAACATATGGGAGCATGCGATTACAAGCTTTAAACTTTGATCAATATAATGCGAACAATCAAAGTCAAAAATATCGTAGAAATGGTTATAGTGCTGCGAGCCGTATGTATTTAGATCTTGATTATAAATTGGATGAAAATACACATTTAATTGCAGGGTATCAAAATTATTTTAATTTACCAAAAATCTTGGATTGGGATGGTCATTATGCTAAGAATGATGAAGAGTTCACAACGATTCAAGCATATGTGGGTATGGAAAATTCTCAATATGGCACATTAAAGTTTGGCAAAATGTATAGTATTTACCATGATGTCGTTGGAGTAAAAACAGATCTTTGGGATTACGATATGCTAGGTCAAGTTTCTACGTGGAGTCCTTTTTCATTTCATGATGGTACATTAGTTTCAA
Source organism: Acinetobacter sp. NyZ410 (assembly GCF_022828975.1). Lineage (NCBI taxonomy): Bacteria > Pseudomonadati > Pseudomonadota > Gammaproteobacteria > Moraxellales > Moraxellaceae > Acinetobacter > Acinetobacter sp. NyZ410. Next base: position 1,774,218 of record NZ_CP094620.1, read on the forward strand.
GTAAAACATTACGTTATGAAAAGAAAAATCAATATGTTGATTTTTATGCAGCGTATTTATTTGGAGATGAAACCTCACTGAACAACTTCCACTATAAGTTGAAATCAGGTGAAGAGATCGCAACCGATGTTCATTTGAGCAAAAATTTACATTGGGGAACTTCTTATAAACATAATCAAGTCAGTTTATCTGATTCACAAGATAATCATGATCTATCTCAACATGTAATCGCTACAGCTTTATATTATTTTGATGGTCAATGGATGTGGGGAGTGGGAGCAGGATGGTATAAAAACCTAGTGCCGAATAATCTTGCGCGCAATCAGCCAGCACCTTATGGCGTAGAACATTATTTGGATACTGAAGCTTATGGTATTGAATACTATGCAGGATATAAGTTTAAAGTGCAAAATTATGGTATTCAATCGATACAACCTTATGTTATGGGTGATCATATTAAATATACTCAAGGTGAGGATTTTTCAAGACGCGATTTGGGAGTAGGTATGGCATTGCGCTTTAATTATGGTATTGGTTTTGACTATGAACGATTATATACCAGTGATAGTAAAGCAACGCCTGATCTGCATTTATTTAGACTTCGTTATCAATGGTAATCATCAGTAGTTTTCTTGCATAAGTTTTTTTAAAGCATAAATCTATAATAAACCTATCATTCTAGCCTTCTTCAAAGTGGAGAAGGCACTTTGAATAGCAGTATGATTTTCTTAACATGCTTATTTTTTGATTTATTCAATAGAGGTCGAATTATTTTAAATAATTTTGATTATTAGATGTAAGCTTTAATAAATAATGATAAGTATTGCAGGTTATATTGAGTATCGCTACAAGTTAAGGTGAATTAGAGTCAATAGCCTCATAATTTTTCATTATGTTGAAGATAGCTTAAATAAACAATATAGATGATGGGAATTCTGGTTTTTTGGATATCTTAATATCTATGCTTATATTTTTAATCACAAGCTAAAGAAAATAATATTTTTTATGTTGTAGTCAGATTTTTAAACGCTGGAGACCTTTTGCAAGTGGACTTATTTTAGTAATAATTTCATACTCAAATAGTATATAAGTTCTCAATTAAATTTGTTATAAAGAAAGATACAAAATTGATTTTCTACATTGTTTATGGATAAACAGAGCTTAATATTTTAAGTAAAGGAATTGGCACGTAATTTGCCCCTTAACAAGTATTGAGCGTTAGCTAGGTGAAAAGAATATGTTATCACTAAGCCAAGAGATGGATCTAAATCACTATTCCCGTCAGGCAGAATTTGCACACAGTTTAATGTCCTCAATATGTGGGGAGCATCACTTAGATACATGCGGTCGAAATGTATTAGATTTTCATTATGAAGGGATTCGATTACCCCACAAGCGTATGGCGATCGGTAAGATCAGCTATGGTGCAAATGTACTCATTAACACGTCTAATTTAAGGGCATATAGTATTAGCTTACCGATTCAAGGTAAGCAGACTTTAGCAATCAATGGCACCAATTATATTTCCAGTGCTGATAAAGGGTTAATTTTATCTAATGCAGATTTGCAGGATTTAGCGATTGATAAAGATTGTAAAAAATATCAAGTGGTTATTCCTGAAAAAAGTATGCAGAAGGTGTTAGGCGAATTACTACGTCGGTCTGTTGAAGAGCCCGTGGTTTTCAATCCTGAAATGAGTTTGAAGATTGATCAGGGTATCGGGATGTGGTGGCAAAATATTGATCATTTTTTGTTGCTGCGATCTCAATACAAAAGTATGCAGGGCTTACAACTTTGGTCAGAGGATTATGAAAATTTCCTGATTAAAGCTTTATTACTCTCGCAAGAAAATAATTATTCAAGCTTGTTAAGATCCTTATCTGATCAACAAGCGCCAGAATACTTACGTAAGGTATGCGACTATATTCAGAAGTATGCCCATGAGGAGATTCGTGCAGAAGATTTGCTAAGATTAGCTGGCGTATCAAAGTCTAAATTATATGCTGAATTTCAACAGTATTATGGAACAAGTCCTTTGACTTTTTTACGTAGATATCGTTTACAACAAGTTTATAAGACCTTAAGTACCTCTATGGATAAAAATATTTCCATTTCAAAATTAGCTTTCGATTGGGGATTTAATCACTTGGGCCGTTTTTCGCATGAATATCGTGAAGAATTTGGAGAGAATCCAAGTGAAACCAAGAATCGAGTAAAAATATAATCTGTGAATATATTCGCGCTTTTAACCTGATTCTTTCCAAAATGGGAAAGCGTTAATAAACCACTTTAGACTCTTGCTTAATGTGCGAGTCGTTGATTATTTTAAAATGGAATTACACAGCATTATTTACAAGCGCGTGCTTTGATCATTCTTTTTAGACTTGTCATCTCAAGAGGCAGTTTTTCTCTATTTATTAGGTATATTGGGGCATGATCTAACAAATTAACAACAATCTATATTCGCCATCCTTTTCAACGGGCGCTCGATGAACGCAAGGTAAAACCTGTTGGGTTGGATGATCTACCGCTAAGCGCCAAAGCTGTCCTGAGCCTAAATTTACAGGTTCTGAGTCGGGTTTTGGCTGGTAATGCAGATCAAAAAAATACTCTTGTAGAAAGGTTTCAAATTCCGTTTCAGGACCGTCATGTAATGCTTTAAGCTGTTCCCTGATTTCTGGGATCAAAATTTTTTGTTCCACTTGATCATTGGAGATGATGTCACTGGCAGCGCCATGATAGGTACATAAAAAAGTATCTGTTTCAATGGGCGAACGATCAACATGATACGAATATACATCTGTAGAAATGAAATCCAGATCTTGATCCCGTTCATAATGTTTAAGTAAATTCAGTGAAGGTGATGCACCGAAATCAGTTAGAAGCTGTATATCCCTTAAGATGACATCTCTTGCCAAAATGCCTTTTTCTGAAAGTTGTAGTGCTAAAAGATCTTCAGTGGAAACTTCGGTAATATTTTCTTTTAACTCAAGTTTAGACACAATTTCTTTAAAATCACCCAGCAAATCTCTGTTCCAACAAATAGCATTTATCTCGCCTTGAAATGTCGTATTTACAAGTTCAGAGAAAGTCGTTACAACACGAACTTGATTGTTGTCAGAAAATGCAGGGTGCATATTAGAATTTAATAAATCAGAAACCATGTCTAATATATTCACTCAGCTTGGTAGAATCCGCTTTATAGAAGTTGGGACGAATCGCACAGAAGCGTGCATTACATGTAGCATTAGACATAGCTTACTGAACAACAGGGTATTGTTGCAATGTATTGCTAAGTGAGATGGACTTTAACAATGGCTTTTATTGAGAACTTTTGCAAAATTGCAGATTTACTTATTTAACTATGGCTTATTGATGTGGTGAGCAAAATCTTGTTTAAGATAATGTTGTTCAGAATAGTAGATGACAAGATATTTATAAAAAGTGGCAATCGGCTTCTATCATAAGTCCTTATTAAAACCATAATTCAACATAAAAGCCCTCTCATCCTCGCCTCAGCCCAAAGGCAATTTCAATATCAAAATGATTCGCTCAATATGCTCATTTTTTGATTTATGAAAGATCTAACAATTTCTAAAATAAATTTTATGGCTTGAGTTTTCATCTTTCACAGTATTCCGCACTGATTGGATAATCCTCGCAGATTTTGGACAGACGTTAAATACCTTTCACAGACATGATAACGCTAACGGTTAGGTCTGGAGTGGATGAAATGTCAGGTCAATATATTGAAGTAAAAACACAAACAGGGAAGTCATTTGCTGGGTATTTGGCAATTGCAGAAGGCGGAAAAGGGCCTGGAATTGTACTGTGTCAGGAAATTTTTGGTGTGAATGCAGCAATGCGTATCAAGGCTGATTTTTTGGCTGAGGAAGGTTATACCGTATTGGTACCAGATTTATTCTGGCGGACTGCACCTCGCATTGAACTGGGTTATACCGAGCAAGATTTCCAAAAAGCCTTTGAGCTTTATCAACACTATGATGAAGATCAAGGTGTAGAAGATATTCAAGATAGCTTGAATTTTCTCAAAACTTTAGAGAGTTGCGATGCCAGTGCAGGATTGGGTGTCGTTGGGTATTGTCTGGGTGGAAAACTGGCGTATCTGGCAGGTTGCCGTATTCCTGAAGTGGCCTGTGCTGTGGGTTATTACGGGGTAGGAATAGAGAAGGCACTCGATGAACTTGAAAATGCCAAAGGGCGAGTAGTTTTACATATTGCTGAATTAGACAAGTTTACACCGCCAGAGGCACGCCAAAAGATTCTGGATGCTGCCGCCCAATATAGCAATGTTCAGGCTTATGTCTATGAGGGTGTAGATCATGCCTTTGCCCGACCAAACAGCGAACATTATCACAAACCTTCCGCACGCTTTGCCCATGAACGCAGTATTACCGCACTGCATCAAAGTATTGGACCAGTTTATGATTTGGTTGCACTTTGGGAAGCGCATATCCGTTATGAATTTGATACACGCGATGTGCCTGCCACTATGGCAACCATGGTGGCGCAACCCTATGTCAATCATATTCCAACATTGACAGGTGGTGTGGGATATAGCCAACTTGCCCGTTTTTATCAATATCACTTCGTTCATCAAAATCCAAAAGATATGAAGATCACGTCGATCTCACGCACTGTCGGTTCAACACAGGTGGTGGATGAATTCATTATGAGTTTTACCCATGACAGTGCAATTGACTGGTTACTGCCGGGTGTCGCGCCAACAGGAAAGTATGTTGAGATTCCAATGTTGGGTGTGATTCAGTTTCGTGGCCCAAAACTCTGCCATGAACATATCTACTGGGATCAGGCATCTGTTCTGGTTCAAATTGGATTACTCAATCCTAAAGGACTACCTGTTGCTGGTGTAGAAACTGCTCAAAAACTACTGGATGAAGATTTGCCATCCAATACCCTCATGCCGTCTTGGTCAAGCAGCGAAGGCAAATCGTTTTAACTATCTAGGAGTGGAATATGGATATTCAATTGAACCAGAAAATCGCTGTGGTCAGTGGCGGCGCAACCCTGATTGGTCAGGCCGTAGTTCAAGCACTGGTTGATGCAGGCGCAAGAGTCATTATTCTGGATATTGACCAACAAGGACAGCAAGTAGCGGATGCCATGCACGGGCAAGCGCAATTTATTCAAACTGATTTAAGCAGTGATGTGGCGATTGTAAACGCAGTGAAAACAATTCACGACAGCTTTGGCAAAGTTGATTATTTGGTCAATCTGGCCTGTACCTATCTGGATGATGGCTTTAAATCCTCACGTGAAGACTGGCTACAAGCATTGAATATTAATCTGCTTTCAGCAGTCGAACTGACCCGTGCGTTTTATGAGGATTTAAAAACCAAGCATGGTGCGATTGTTAATTTCACCTCGATCTCCGCCAAATTCGCACAAACAGGACGTTGGCTTTATCCCGTTTCAAAAGCAGCGATGCGACAACTCACTCAGTCCATGGCGATGGATTTTGCAACAGATGGGGTGCGGGTTAATTCAGTATCACCTGGTTGGACATGGTCACGGGTGATAGCCGACGTCAGTTGCAATAACCGAAGTAAAGCTGATGCCGTAGCAGCTGACTATCACTTGCTGGGACGTCTAGGTCATCCCGAAGAGGTGGCCAATGTGGTGCTGTTTTTACTCTCGCCAGCCGCAAGTTTTGTGACAGGCGCAGATTATGCCGTCGATGGTGGTTACTCCGTCATGGGGCCTGAAAGGAATCAACCAGCTATTCCACGTTTAGCCGATGAAGCGTGATAGCAAATCAAACATTTAAAACACTCAATGAATTAAAAAATATGGGAGAACCATGATGCGTCGTATCGCTATAGTGGGAGCGGGTCAATCTGGATTACAGCTCGGTTTAGGATTATTAGACACAGGCTATGAGGTGACGATTGTCACCAACCGTACTGGTGATGAAATTCGTCAGGGCAAGGTCATGTCGAGTCAGTGTATGTTTCACACGGCCTTGCAAACAGAGCGTGATGTTGGACTTAATTTTTGGGAAGAGCAATGTCCAGCGGTTGAAGGGATTGGATTTACACTGGTCAACCCAGAAACAAAACAGCCTGCCTTTGCATGGAGTGCGCGATTGGAGCGTTATGCACAATCTGTAGATCAGCGCGTCAAGATGCCGTACTGGATGGAAATGTTTGAGCGTCGTGGTGGTCAGTTGATTATTCAAGATGTTGGGATAGAGGAACTGGAACAACTCACTGCTGAATATGAGCTGGTCTTACTGGCCGCAGGTAAGGGGGAAGTGGTTAAACAGTTCGAGCGTGATGAAGCGCGTAGTTGCTTTGATAAGCCACAACGCGCGCTTGCCTTGACCTATGTGACAGGTATGAAGCAAATGTCGCCGTATTCACGTGTGACTTTTAATGTGATTCCAGAAGTGGGTGAATATTTCTGTTTTCCTGCGCTTACAGTCACAGGTGCTTGTGAAATTATGGTGTTTGAAGGCATTCCTGGTGGGCCGATGGATTGCTGGCAAGATGCAAAAACACCAGAACAGCATTTGCAAATGAGTAAAGATATTTTAAACAAATATGTGCCTTGGGAAGCAGCACGTTGTGAAAATATTGAATTAACCGACGCTGGTGGCTATCTGTCTGGACGTTTTCCACCGGGAGTGCGTAAACCGATATTAACCCTGCCATCTGGTCGTAAAGTTTTTGGTATGGCCGATGCGTTAGTGGTGAATGACCCAATCACTGGGCAAGGTTCAAACAATGCCGCCAAGTGTAGCAAAATTTATTTCGATGCCATTTTAGCGCATGACAATCAAACATTTACAGATGAATGGATGCAACAGACATTTGAACGTTATTGGGCATATGCCGAAAAAGTCGTGGCTTGGACCAACAGTTTATTGTTACCACCACAACCGCACATGATTGAGCTTTTGGCGGCGGCTGAGCAGAACCATGCCATTGCTTCGAGTATTGCCAATAATTTTGATAATCCACGCAATTTTGCCCCATGGTGGTTTGATCCAGAACAGGCGCAGCATTTTATCGAATCGAAAAGCTGTCAAAAAGTGGCTTAACAGGAAAGCAAAGTCAAAGGTGAATGGTATGAATATCAATACATCGCAGGAACTGGATTTAAAACCGATTGATACGGAAAATCCAAGAGAAATCCGCAACCTGTTAGGGCAGTTTGCTACAGGGGTTACGGTGATTACAACCCGTGGACGAGATGGACGAAAAATTGGGATGACAGCCAACTCGTTTTCTTCACTATCACTCGATCCGCCGCTGATTTTATGGAGTTTGTCAAAGACTGCACCAAGCTTATTGGATTTTACTGAGGCCGAATATTTTGCGATTCATATGCTGGCACAAGAACATCACTCACTTTCAGGGCATTTTGCCCGTGGTTCAGAGGATAAGTTTGCCAACATTGCACATCGTGAGTGTGAGCGCGGTTTACCCCTACTAGAAGATGTATTGGCAACATTGGTATGTAAAAACGTAAATCAATATGAAGGGGGGGATCATCTGATTTTTATTGGTCAGATTGAACATTATCAACATCGTATTGGTGAGCCTTTGGTGTTTCATGCGGGCAAGTATCGTATTGCTGCAGCGCATCCAGAACTGAGTATTTAACAGCAACAATCACGATCAATTTTGATCGTGATTTTTTCGGGGATCGAAAATGAAAAATAATGTGATCAAAAGAGGTTTTCTTGCTGGAACAGTGGTCTTAACAGCGGTTGCAGCACAGGCATATGACTTGCCGACAGTGAATCTGGGCATGACCAGTTTTCTGGATGGTGGACTGCCTGCTGGGCCGGGGTGGTATTCTCAAACGTATCTGCAAAATTATGATTCGAACAAGTTAAAAGACAATCAAGCTCATCGGTTAGCTTTACCCAAGACCGATTTAAATTATCAAGTCATTGTTGAACAAGTCAGTTATCTGTCCGATGTGCGTGTAGGTGAACACGCATCGTTAGGATTGAATGTGCTGATTCCATTTGTCAGCAAAATGGATATGGATGATGGTTTAAATAATGCTGCGATTAAAGCCCAAGGGGGTTTTGGTGATCTGATGATTGGGCCATTTATCCAGTTTGACCCAGTCATGGGCAAAGATGGGCCCAAATTCGTACAACGTTTTGAATTTCAGGTTAATTTACCGACAGGAAAATATGATCAGAATAAAAATATTAATCCGGGCAATAATGCCGTCTCATTTGATCCATACTGGGCAGCAACTTATTGGTTTAATCCCAAGTGGACGGTTTCTACACGTCTGCACTATTTGTACAATTTTAAAAATGATGATCCAAATTATAGCTTCGGTCTTGCAGATGATATTCAAGCAGGGCAAGCGATCCATGCCAATTTTGCAACAGACTATGCGCTTACACCACAATTACGCTTAGGGATCAATGGTTACTGGCTCAAGCAAATGACCGACACGAAAGTAGAGGGTGAAAAATTAACAGGCACACGTGAACAAGTGTGGGCGATTGGACCGGGGGCGATGTATAGCTTTTCTAAACATGATCATATCGTGACAAATGCCTATTTTGAACAGGATGCAAAAAATCGTCCTGAAGGAACTCGTTTGCAATTACGTTATATTCATCACTTCTAATTTGAAACGCTATGGCAACATACTGACAGATATACTTGACCTATTTAGATACGTCTAAATAGGTTTTTTAATTTTTTATAATGAATAAAATCTCTTTAACTAAAAATCATCGGTTGCTTAAGAATACGGCTTAAACCTAAGATCTTGCTGTTCAAGGGTGCTACGGCGTGTACATGAGGGCAATTCACCATAACGACGTTTATATTCCTGAGAAAAACGCCCAAGATGACTAAAGCCCCATTTAAACGCGACATCTGTGACTGAGACATGCTCATTTTGTAGCAGTTCCATATGCGCTTGTTCAAAACGCAACTCTTTTAAATATGACATTGGCGTGGTGTTTAAAAAGCTTTTAAATCCTGCAAACAAGGTACGTACGCTTACGCCTGCCTGTTCAGCCAGTTGTTCAATGGTTAAATTTGCGTGTAGATTTTCACGCATATAGGCTTCAGTACGTTTGACAAAATAAGGTGAAATGGCTTTTTCTCGGTACTGATCGATTTGATGCAATAAGCTGTTGGCTTGGCCGTAAATCAGGGCATTAAATAGACTGGATTCAAACTGCTTAAATGCCATTGGGTGATGCAAAGGATGCTGTTCACAAGCAAGCGCATCCATCAATGTACGCATCAATTGGAAAAAATAAGCACCGCCTTGGGTAGAAAGATCAAGCTTGGGTTCAAAAATAGGAGGGTGCTGCTGTGCGTCTGGAAGATGCTGGCGGCAGTGCTGTAAAAGGTCATCTTTATCAATTTTGAGAATCAGCTGTGGTGAGTTGGCATGCCAGCGCATTTTTAGCGATTGTTCGGGTGAAATTAGAGAGGCAACTTGCGGATAAGAAATAAATTTTTGTTGATTCATTTCAATTTCTGCATATCCCTGTGTTGGGATTTGAATCAGATAAAATTTTTCTAAATGGTCAGGTTCAATATAGACATCGGCACTGTATTCCAGACGACTGATGGATAATCGTCCTGCTTTAAGATGGTGCATGGATGAGTGAAAATCGTTTTGTTGTTGTACGATTTTTAATAGATGTGGTTTGAAGATTTGCCCAACACTTTTGCAGGTTTCGCCCAAGTCTTGATGCTGAAAGACTAAGTTTTGCGATGAAAAAATGGGACATTGCTGTAAATGACGTCCATTGAATTCCATAGTAGGATCGACCTGACTCATAAATATTCCTTTTGGCTGGCTTGTTTATTACAGCTAATCTTTATGTCACATGATGACCTGATTAAAAATGCACTAAACAATACTTAAAACTTTAAGTGGCTGGCAGTGATATAAAGAGTTAAGCAAAAAATAGACCAAGTAAAATACCTCGATACAACATATTTTTAGTCTAGTTTGGCGTGATCAAATCAATAAAAACGTCATGGTATTTTAAAAAAAATAAAGGATAGCGTTGATCATGCTTTGTACTCTTTATATGATCCTATTCCTTAAGATCTATCTCTATGTATAGCAAATCTGACTAAAATGATCAATTTATTTTTAGTTGTCTTTAATGATATAACTTATTGAATAATATAATTATATTAAAAACTCTCATATTATTTTAAATATCAGGATATCACAAAACTGAAATATTCAGACGACGTAGAAAAAATATCCAAATTCCATCAATAAATCATCCTATGATTTCGCTATTTAATAAGTTTTGTTGCCCAAATAAGATTTGAATCATCTTGAGCTTAACCCTGCTGTGAGTTGGTGTCATATCTTAAGATATGACACGCATTTTGTTGTTAAAACTAAGTTCTAACTGTATTGCTCTGTAAGAATTTCTCACTGTAAATCGAACAATCTTCGATAGACTGCTCATCTAGCCAAGATTTGACGGCTTCGATCATCGGTGGCGGGCCACATAAGTACATATCGAAGCGTTGTTGTTGAAGTTGTTGTTTATCCAGATGTTGATGGATATAGCCTGATTTTCCTTGCCATAGTTCTGAGGCGCTTGAAATGATCGGATGATAACTAAAGTCTTTGATCTTTTCTGCATAGGCGATCAAACGCTTTTGTTCACATAGATCGGCTTCTGTATTGACACCATAATAGAGTTGCACTGAGGGTTGATTTGGTTGATCGGCAATATTATCGAGCATACCTAAAAAAGCCGATAAGCCTGTACCACCTGCAATAAAGATTAGAGGGCGTTCAGCTTCACGTAGGTAAAAACTACCTAAAGGTGCTTCCATCATCAGGCTTTGTCCAATCTGACAACGTTCCCTGAGATAATTACTCATTACACCATCCGGAAGCAGACGAATTAAAAACTGAAGTTGATTGTTGGCATTAGGACGATTGGCAAATGAATAAGAACGCCAATCGTCAGTCTCTGGAATTTGTAAACGTGCATATTGACCTGGTAAAAAATTCAGTTCCTTGTCAAAACTACTGGCATCGAGATGCAAGATCGCGGTGGTTTCTGAAACCAATTCAACAGCAGTAACCACCGTGGTGATTTTTAAAGCTTCACCCGCATTACAGATTTCGGAACTATGATCGAAATAAAAAGCAGCATTAGACTTAACCCGTGTTTGGCAAGCCAGCATTTTACGTTCAGCCAAATCACGTTCGCTTAATGCATCCTCATCGACATATTCTTGTTCATAAATACCCGTTTCACATTTTCCCTGACAGGTTCCACAAACACCTTCACGGCAGTCGAGCGGGAGGTGGATTCCTTGACGAACCGCTGCATCTAACAGCAATTCGTCTTCCTGTACCGCGATAAAAAATGTTCTACCATCGGCAAAGTTGAGTGCAACAGAATGACTCATTGTATTTCTCCTTAGACGTGATAGAAATCGAGAACCGAATCTATCTTGTCATTAAGCAATACGCTGTGTTGACGACGAATACGGAAGCTATCTTCAGTTGGACGCAGCAAATAAGTGGCATGACCATAAAAGCATCCTTCAAGGCCCTGACGATTATAAAGCGTGCGCCAGCTTACCTTTGCCTCGACCAAACCATCTTCTTGAGTCTTTACTTGTACATTGTGAATATTATGTTGAGTGCGCGGTAAAGGCGTTGCAGAAGCTGCTTTTCCAGTGCGGATACGGAACACACGATCTTCAAGTCCTGAACGATCGGGGTAATAAATATAGGACAAACCTTGATTGGGATCTTCAACGTAGTGATGATCATCAATCCATTGTGGGATATGATATTCGCTGTCTTCATCATAGAGTTCGAGATAAGCATCCCAATCATAGCGATCACACAGTTCCGCTTTTTTATAAAGAAATTGAGAAACTGCAAAATGAAGTTCTAGAGACATGGTTACACCTCATCCGTAACAGATTGATTTAAAAAAGTGACTTCTTGCATCTTAAGTGCTTTTTTATTGAGTCCATTGAGGAGCAGGCGTTGCCAGTGACCATGCTGGTTGACATATAGTCCTTCATGAGTAATTTCACGTCCTGTGATCACCGGTTCAATACCAAGGTCTTGTGAATTTTGTGATGGGCCATAATTCCATTGGTGATAACCACGTGAGATATCACTCCAGCGTTCTAAACGACCCTGAAAGCCTTTTTGTTGTTCGCGGAATTCAACCAGATCATCTGGTGTACCCAATCCAGATACATTGAAAAAGTCTTCAAACTGACGAATACGGTTACGACGTGCTTCCGCTGATTCACCTTTCACACCAATACATTGGCTAATAACTTCAGTTTTATTCCACGCCACTGGGCGGACAATACGCAGTTGTGAACTGATCTGATCCATAAAGAACAGGCTTGGATAAAGGTTGAGGTTACGTAAACGATGCATGGCCCATTTAGCGCGTTTTTCCCCAAATCTTTCCAGCAGATACGGCATCACCACATCATAACCAGGACGTACTGCTGAATTTGGCATATCGCTAAACAGCACACTATGCCCATTTTTAAAGCTAAACCAGCCATCGTCAGTTTCGGCATCACCCGCGCCTAATTTACTGTAATCGAGTGTGTCGAGTTCACTGCCATTGGCTGCATTGACTTGCTGGCGATGTTGAACGGTGGAAACATAGTTATAATGCACGGTACTAACGTGATAGCCATCCAGACCATTTTCATTTTGTAGTTTCCAGTTGCCTGCAAAAGTATAAGCAGATTTACCTTGTAATACTTCAAGCTCACCTGTTGGTGATTGATCAACCATCAAGTCAAGAAACACTTTAGTATCACCTAAAAAGTCTTCTAGTGAATCTGTGGCCTGAGTATCCAGACTGACAAAAACAAATCCACGATAGCTGGCAATACGGCCTTGTTTTAAACCACGGCTGGATTTATCAAAATCTTCACAATATTCATTTGGCGCTTTGACTTTGACTAAACGGCCATCCGACTTATAACACCAAGCATGAAACGGGCAGGTGAATACAGACTGATTGCCTTTGGCCACACGGGTCAAGGTTGCACCACGATGCTCACAGGCATTGACCATGGCATGTAGTTCGCCTTTACCATCACGGCTGATAATGATCGGCTGACGGCCAATCTGTACTGTAATGAAATCATTGTTATTGGCAATTTCACTTTCATGGCAAGCGTAAATCCAGACCTTTTCAAAAATGAGCTCCATTTCGAGATCAAACAGTTCTGGTTCGGTAAACATATCGCGAGCAATCCGATAAACACCATCATTTGGTCGAAAATCGATACAGCTGTGTACAAAATTTTGCCATTCGGCGAGGTTACGTGCAGTCATGGGCTCTTCCTCTGTCCAATCAGTCCTTTGTTTGATTGAACCGCGATTTAAAGAAGGGCTCTATCCAGATTTTCCATGTGTTTATCCACTTTATGCAGATTAAATGCTTGGATACATTTTTGTTGAGGAGATTGCGATAGGATTGTTGAATCAGTTTTATAAATCAAAGCATGTACACTTTTGAAATAAATAATATTTTTTAAGTGAGCTTCGCCGTAATTTTGTTTTTAAGTAAAATTTTAATAATGGGGATGAAAATAGACAAAGTGTTTGCGAAAAACGGGGAGCTAAGCTTTAAGTCGCAACTCAATCATTTATATTCTAAATTGATATCTTATTGAACTTAAAGCGTTGCATTGAATAATGGAGTTATTATGACTGACCGCTATTTAAGGTAAAAAAGTCTCCTGTAAGTAACTCCACTGCATTTTTCCTTGAATTTCTTCAATCAGCGCACAAGAACGTCGAACTAGAATTCCTGATTCCTTGGTGTGTTTTTCAGTATAGGTGAGAACAATGCTTTGTTCGCTTTGCATCAAAATTTGTTCATCATAAATTTCGATCTGTAGATCTGGCATCTTGCCCTGATTATTGCTAAACAGACCTTTGACATCGGCTAAGGAAAAGCGCTTTCCAGCTGCACCGACCATCTCAAAATGATCGGAAAAATATTCAATAAGTAGGGGAAGATCTTGTTCTGTATGTTTCCCGTTAAAAATACGTTCAATCAGTACGTGCATGCTATGTATACTTTCAATTGCATCTTGTTTTGACAGCGGCATATCCATTTCCTATGAGAGGTGTATTTTCTATATTATGTAAAAATAAATGTAAAATTCAATATTATTTTAGAATTAAATTTTTAGCGTATGTTTCGAGAATGCTCCCAAAAGTAATTTACAATTTAAAAATGTATTATCTTATTGATATATAATATTTTAAATGAAATAAATTTGTTAGAGTTGAGCATTGTGAAGTAAAAGGTATAACTATATACTTAAAATAACATGGAAAATTACATGTAAAAATAACTATAGTGGGTTAAGCTTTTATCAAGAAGGTGGATAGGAAATGGATATTTCCTTAAATACGCGACATCTTCTTAAAGATACCAATCATAAAAATGCATGGACAAGGAAGAAAAATGGATACTCATTCACCAGAGTCAACAGGCTCTCATTCAAATACATATGCATGGTATGTTGTTTCACTTTGCATGTTGGCTTATATCTTTTCATTTATAGATCGGCAAATACTGGCACTGATGATTGAACCGATTAAGGCTGATCTAGGTTTGTCAGATACCCAATTTAGTCTATTACATGGTCTTGCCTTTTCATTGTTTTACGCCTTTATGGGGTTGCCACTGGCCTATTTGGCAGACCGATTTTCTCGACCAAAAATTATTGCAGTCGGGGTAGTGTTTTGGAGCATTGCAACTGCATTCTGTGGCTTAAGTAAAAACTTTATTCAACTGTTTTTAAGCCGTATGGGGGTTGGAGTGGGCGAAGCTGCTTTATCTCCAGCAGCGTATTCAATGTTTAGTGATATGTTCAGTAAGGACAAATTAGGCCGTGCTGTTGCAGTATATTCAATTGGTTCATTTGTCGGTGGAGGGATTGCTTTTCTGGTCGGCGGTTATGTGATTGGCTTGCTTAAAAATATGGACACCATTCAGGTTCCTTTATTTGGTGCATTAAGAGCATGGCAGGCGGCATTTATTATCGTGGGCTTACCTGGGGTATTTATTGGCTTACTGGTGTTGCTTACGGTGAGAGAACCGCAACGTAAAGGTCAGCGTTTAAATGCACAAGGTCAAGTTGAAAAGACCAATATGAAAGATGCGTTTAAGTTTATCAAAAAACATAGTCGTACTTTTACTTGCCATTATTTAGGTTTTACTTTCTATGCAATGGCGCTGTATTGCTTGATTAGTTGGTCACCAGCATTTTACATGCGTAAGTTTGGCCTTACACCGACAGAAGCAGGCTATATGCTAGGCACGGTGTTATTGGTGGCAAATATTCTTGGCGTATTCTGTGCAGGCTGGCTCAATGACTGGTTTATTCAAAAAGGACGTAAGGACGCGCCAATGATTACCGGTGTGATCGGAATCGTAGGATTAATTTTACCAATTATGGTCTTTACCCAAGTCAATGAGCTGTGGCTTTCTGTGGTATTTCTGGTTCCTGCCATGTTTTTTGCTTCTTTCCCAATGCCAATTTCAACTACAGCAATGCAAATGCTGGCACCGAATCAGTTGCGTGCACAAATCTCAGCCGTATTTTTGCTGATCAGTAATTTGGTTGCAGTTGGAATCGGTACCACGTTGGTGGCATTGATTACAGATAAAATCTTTGAAAATCCACTGATGGTGGGGATGTCTTTGTCTATCGTGGGTACGATTTCATGTGTGTTGGCATTTATCTTATTGAAAAAGGGCTGTAAGGCATTTAGCGCCAGTATGCAGCAGGAACATGCCTCTTAATTCAATGGTATTCTCAATCAGTCACAACGCCCATTCTTTGTAATGGGCTTTGTGACTTGTTTGGTCAATCCATAATCAGGGAGTGAAAGGATGGAACAGTTTTTCAAGTTGGATTATCTAAATGAGCTGCTGTTGTTTAAATCGGATGATTATCAAACCATTAAAGATCAGGTCAGCTATTATTTAAGCCCTCATCGTTTTGAAGTGGAAGTACGTGAACCGTTAAATACCCGTTTAAATGGTTTTCGCTTTGGAAATTGTGCCTTGTACGATCTTAAATATAGTGCCCCTGTGATAATTACCATTGATGAAGTTTCCGATTTTTATTTATTTCGTTTAACACTGGAAGGCCAATGTAAAGTCGGTATAGAAGACCAACAGGTGTTACAGTCAGTCGGGATTATGTCGATTACGCATCCGCATACTCAACAGCAAATCCAGACCAATCAGCATTGCCGAAATATTATTTTAAAACTTGCTCAACATGATGTAGAAACCCAATTGTTTAAAATGTTGGGGCATACCAGTCATGAACCGGTTATCTTTGATATGAGCCTGTCCTGTACCGAAGAAGGCATAGACTCGATTATTGAAACCCTCAATTATTTGTGCCATGCCTATTATCATATTCAAAATTGGAGCTTTATCTCTGCGAGTTTTACCCAGTATTTAATTGAACTAATTTTATTAAAGATCCCAAATAACTATAGTGATCAGCTTAATTTGCAAAGACAGCATATTTTGCCCGGCTATCTGAAAAAAGCACAAAAATATATTCACAATCATTTAGAACAACCAATTTCATTAGCGGATTTAAGCCAGTGTTGTGAGGTGTCGATCCGCACATTGCAAAAAGGCTTTAGTCAGTATTTACAACAAACCCCAGTCGAGTATATCCGTGATCAGCGACTTGAACGGGTACATCTGGCTTTACAGCATGCTCAAACCAATGAAACAGTGACGGATATTGTGCTGCGTCATGGCTTCCAAAGTTTAGGGCATTTTTCTACGCTGTATAAAAAACGCTATGGGTGTTTGCCCTCTAAAACTTTAAAAATGAGTCCTGTTCAAATGAGTACAATGCTTTCGTAAACTGAACAGGTGTTGCGTGTTTGGATAAGCCAGCAGGTTATTGCGCTTCTATGATGAATTGAAATAAATCAGGAAGAGCAATGATGAAAATTACAGTTTTAGGTGGCGGTCATGGATGTTATGCAGCTGCGGCAGAAATGGCTGAAAAAGGGCATGAGGTGCTGTTATGGCGCCGTGATTCAGATGCTTTGCAACAACTTGCTGCCACTGGGCAATTAAAGATTAAGGATTATCAGGGCGATCGCACTGTGACAGTGGGTTTTGAAAAGAGTCAGATTAATTTGTCTGATGATTTGCAACGCGCCATTGCACATGCTGAGTTAATTATTATTCCATTACCTGCGACCACACATGATGATTTAGCCCGTCAAGCAGCGCCATTTTTTAAAGCAGGGCAAGTGGTGTACTTACCACCAGCGACATTTGGTAGTTTTATCTTTGCCAAGGCGATGCAACAAGCAGGTAACACTGCCCAAGTGGCATTTGCAGAAACTGGGACTTTGCCTTATTTGGTGCGTAAACATGGGGTGAATCAAATTGTGATTAGTGGGTATGCGACCCGGTTACCCACAGGCGTATTTCCAAGTGTGTTGTCACAACATGCATTTCAAGTGCTTAAGCAGGCATATCCTAGCGTTGAACCCGTTGAAGACAGCTTAAGTGGTGCATTGATGAATGCTGGACCTATTATTCATCCACCTTTGATTTTGATGAATGCGGGTCCACTTGAACATTTTGAAGTGTGGGATATTCATAACGAAGGTACTCAACCCTCAATTCGTCGTGTCACTAATCAACTCGATGCGGAACGAATGCAAGTACGTGAAGCATTGGGATATGCCGCACCACATTTTCCTTTGGCGGATCATTATAATCGTGAAGGTGAGGGTGATGAATGGATGTATGGACGTGGGGCACATGGAAAATTAACTGACAGCGGTGACTGGCGTGAGGATATCGATTTAGATTCACATCGCTATATGTTAGAAGACACTCGTTTAGGATTATCTTTTTTAGTTTCTGTGGGACGTTGGGCAGGTGTTGCAACCCCTGTTGCTGAGGGCTTGTTGAATATCGCGTCAGCGGTCACGGGTAAGGATTTATATCAACAAGGACGTACTTTTGAGCGTTTAGGTCTTGCGGATAAAGGCCCAGCAGAACTGCAAGCGATTTTGCAACAAGGAGTCTAAAATGCAGATGATCGAAAAAATTGCGGTGCTCGGTGCTGGGCGTATGGGCAAAGCCATTGCGATTGCTTTTGCTTATGCAGGACTAAACGTTGATTTGATTGATGCAAAACAACGCAGTGAAGCTGAATTTGAACAATATCAAACTCAAATTCGTGCTGATTTACAGCAAGAGTTACAGTTGCTTGAGAAAATTCAGTTTATTCAAGCGGAGCAGCAAGTTTTTGTTTTGGATAAGATTGCGATTTTATCTAAACAGGCTGCTACAGGCATATTGCCAAGCTGTGCGTTGATCCTTGAGGCTGTACCAGAAGTAAAACAAGCCAAACAAGAAATTTTTGCTTGGCTGGATCAATATCTTTCACAGCAGTGTATTGTGGCTTCGACCACATCCACATTTTTAGTGACGGATATTGCGCAAATGATTTCGCATCCTGAGCGAGTGGTCAATGCACACTGGCTAAATCCTGCTTATCTCATGCCTTTGGTGGAGTTAAGCCGTTCTGACCAGACCTCAAATGAGATGCTGACTCAGCTTAAGCAATTTCTACAGGCGATTGGTAAGGTACCTGTGGTTTGTAATGCCAAGGCGGGTTATATCGTGCCAAGGATTCAGGCCTTGGCAATGAATGAAGCGGCACGTATGGTTGAAGATGGAGTCGCTTCGGCAGAAGATATTGATATTGCTATTCGTACCGGTTTTGGTTTGCGTTTTTCTGTTTTAGGCTTATTGGAGTTTATTGATTGGGGCGGTGGCGATATTTTGTATTATGCCTCGCAATATTTGCAAAAAGAGCTGGGTGAACGTTTTCGTACACCTGAAATTATTGCGGAAAATATGCGTCAGCAACGTAATGGCCTTCGTGAAAAGCAGGGCTTTTATAATTATGCAGATGTGGATATTCATCAATATAAACAAGATGTTTTGCGGACTTTTTCAGATCGAATTGAAAAAAGTAAGTTAAAACCACCGTTTAATATTTTACAGTCCACAACGTGATGAACTGAACAATTCGCCCATTGCATTCAGCTAATGGGCGTTTATTTACAGCATTTAGCTTGATGGCATCAAATTGAATAGCTTTTTCAATTGTGCATTTAACTGATGCAATTCTTCATCTTCAAAGGCATTTAAAATCCCAGATAAAGTCACTTGGCTGATTTGATTGATCTGCTCCACTAGTTCTTTGCCTTTGTCTGTGAGCTTGACCATCGAGATACGTTCATCAGACTCTGACGAAAAAACCTGCACAATATCATCTTCAACTAGGCGATAAATGGCTTTGGTTGCTGTGGTCAATTTAAGGGTAGAGAGGTTGGCAATTTCGGTAATACTGGCTTGTTGCAAAGCATTGGTACTTAAAATGATTTTACGACGTGTATTGTCGATACCAAGTTTTTTTATTGATTTTTCAATAAGTTGTGTATATTTACCATTCACTTGAGAAATCCAAAAGAAAGGATAGCTTTGTAAACTGCTAGGTTCATTATTAGGTAGAAATTGTTCTAAATGAGTAAGCATAGCAAAGTGATAACTTTATAAAGATGAATATTCATCATTATACAAAAATTAAAGAAAAAATCTTTGCTCTTTCTGATAAAAACATCTTGACAATTACATTACTTTTTCCGATATTGGTATTAAGTACAAAAATACATGGAAAAGTGAATGAATATTGTTGTACAAGACGTACAAATAGGACGCGGTGCTTTAAAAGTCATGGTGAAAGATTCCATTGATATTCAAGGTCTAAAGACCATGATCGGGAGCAAAGCCTTGATGGATAAGCCTTCTGCAACAAAAAATGCAGAAGTGGTAGAGCGTATTTTGGCAGCGGATTGCCAAATTACCGCAAAAACCAATCTACATGAGTTGGCTTTTGGTATTACCGGGATCAATCCTGTTTTTGGCACTGCAATCAATCCTCAATATCCTGATCTAATTCCAGGTGGTTCATCGAGTGGGTCTGCTGCTGCCGTAGCCGCAGGTCTGGCTGATTTTACTTTAGGTACCGATACTGGTGGTTCAATTCGTATGCCAGCGGCATGTTGTGGCGTGTATGGTTTTAAGCCGACATTCAATCGCGTCAGTCGTCAAGGGATACATCCAGCCATGAGTTCGCTGGATTGCGTGGGACCATTTGCCGCTTCGGTTGCAATGATTGAAACCGCGATGCAGATAATTGATCCAAGTTTCCATGCTTTGGAAAAATTAGCGCATACGCCGAAACTGGCTTGGCTTGAGGTAAATGCGAATCCAACGGTATTGAACTGTATTCAGCATTTTCTTGCTCAGGCGAATCTGTCAGCTACACCAGTGAAATCTGAATGGTTTGAACCTGCTTATGATGCAGGGATGCAGATCATTAATTATGAAAATTGGCAGGCGTATGGTGAGTTAACCAAAACTGGTTTGCTGGGTGACGATATCCATGCTCGCTTGCTCAAATCTGCGCAAACCACGGCGCAACAAGTAAAAGAGGCGGAAGCGGTCAAAGCACAATTTATCAATGAAATTGACGGCTTATTGGAAAAATATGATGCCGTGTTACTGCCAAC
Organism: Acinetobacter sp. NyZ410; assembly: GCF_022828975.1. NCBI lineage: Bacteria > Pseudomonadati > Pseudomonadota > Gammaproteobacteria > Moraxellales > Moraxellaceae > Acinetobacter > Acinetobacter sp. NyZ410. The sequence goes on from NZ_CP094620.1 coordinate 1,794,900, forward strand.
TCTTCCGCAAATCCCACCCAAATTAATCGATGCAGAACATATGGTTGCACTGTTGAACTTAACTTCATTGGTGCGTCCATTCAATTTATCTGGACATCCGGCAATTTCAATACCGCTCAAAACCAGCGAAGGGCAACCCGTGGGTTTACAAATTGTGGCAAAACGAAATTCGGATGAGCTGGTGTGTGCAATTGCGAAATATATCGTGGATGCCGCGCAATAAATGACAAGGAGTTGGGTAATGAATAATTTATCGACAAAGGAATTTGTAATGGACACAACAATAACGGAATTAGAAGCACTCTGTCAGGAGATTCGAGAACGGGCTTGTACAGGCGAGTTCGATAACCAAGCGTATGTGAGTCAAGACATCATCGATAAGTTAAAGCAGATTGGTGTCTATCGTGCATTGGTACCGAAACGTTTTGGCGGCAATGAATGGTCACCTCAACAATTTTGTGAGTTGATTGAACGTTTGTCTAAAGCAGATGGGTCCGTGGGCTGGGTTGCGAGTTTTGGGATGAGCCCTGCCTATTTGGGTAGCCTGCCTGAAGCAACACTTGAAGAATTATATAAAGAGAGCCCAGATATTGTATTTGCAGCAGGTATTTTTCCACCGCAACCCGCAGATTTAAGAGCTGATGGCGTGGTGGTAAAAGGTCGATGGAAATTTTCAAGTGGTTGTATGGGGGCCGATATTATTGGGGTGGGGATTAGTCCACAGGTCAATAACACCACACAAGGTCTCCCCCGTTTAGCAATTATTCCTGCAAAACAAGCGCAAATCGAAATGACTTGGGATACGGTCGGTTTAAAGGGAACAGGCAGTCATGATCTGTTGGTGGATAATGTCTTTGTAAACAATGACTGGACCTTTATTCGTGGTGAACCGTCCAAACTTTCGGAACCTTTTTTTAAATATCCATCACTGTCGTTGGCAACACAGGTGTTAACTGTGGTCGGGATCGGTGTTGCAGCAGCAGCGTTGGAAGAATTCCAAAAGTTAGCGCCAGGGAAATCATCCATTACAGGTGGTGCTGAAATTGCCAGTCGCCCAGTCACTCAATATGAATTTGCCCAAGTCGAAGCTGAGTTTAAAGCAGCACGTGTTTGGTTCTACGACACTATGCAAATCGTTTGGAATGAGATTATTGCAGGTGGTACGCCAACACCAGAACAGATCAGTGAGATGCGCTTGTCTTGTACCCATGTTGCTCGAGTTTGCGCACGTGTAACGCGCAAAATTCAAATGCTGGCGGGCATGACTGCAATTTATACCCATAACCCATTTAGCCGTTTTGTGAATGATACCAATGTGGTGACTCAGCATGCCTTTATGGGCGATGCCACTTTACAAAATGCCGCTTTGGTGAGCTTTGGTATGCAGCCAGCACCCGGTTATTTATAAGCCGAATTTAAATAATCACGAGATGTCCAAGGATGAATATGACATGAATAGCCAGATAGATTTGACCGTTATCTTACAACGCTTAGAACAGCTCGAAGCGCAAAACGCGATTCGTAATTGTATTCATCGTTATATGGAAATTTGTGATGGATTAAATGCCAAGACTGATCTCAATGAATTAATGGATTTATTTGATCAGGACAGTATTTGGGAAGGAATTGGTGAGAAATATGCGCGATCTTTTGGTCGCTATGCTTCATGGCAAGCCATTTTTGACATGTTTAAAAGCTATACCCAAACCGAATCACATTTTGTGATGAATGCGCATTTTGTCAGTTCAGAACAAATTTATATTGCAGGCGATCAGGCCAATGCAAGCTGGTTGATGTTGCAAACCTCGACCTTTCTCAATGGAGATAGCCATTTAAATGCCGCAAAACTCAGCGTGAAATTTAAACAGCAAACCGATGGTCTATGGAAGATCAAGCATTTTCAGACTGAAAATATTTTTAGTCGCCCCGTGTCTCACTGGAACAGTACAGCGATATTGCCAGTACCGTCTCAGCAATAAGTTATGGATAAATTGAAAAGGATAATGGATATGAACAGTATTATTCCAATGCAGAATATTAACATTGATTACAGCGAGTTAGTTCAAAGTGATCGTGCGCATACCTCTTTATATAAAGATGCACGTGTCTTTGATGATGAAATGGAAAAGATTTATTACAGCACTTGGGTTTGGGTGGCACATGCCAGCGAAATTCCAGATGGTGGTAGCTATAAAACCATTAATATTGGTAAGCAACCTGTGGTCGTTGTACGTGACCGTAAGAAAAAAGTCCATGTATTGCTCAATCGTTGCCGCCATCGTGCAGCAACTGTATGTGAACATAAAAAAGGCAAAACCAACAGTTTTGTTTGCCCATATCACGGATGGAGCTATGCACTGGATGGTTCATTGCGTGGTGTACCTTCGCCTGAAAGTTACGGTGAGTGTCTGGATAAATCAGAGTTTCCATTGATTAGCCTACGTGTTGAAGAATACAACGGTATGATTTTCGCCACCTTTAAAGATGATATTGAACCTTTAGCGGATTTCTTAGGTGCAGCGAAAAAATGGATTGATTTGTTTATGAAACAAGGCGCAGGTTATCCAATTAAAGTATTGGGTGAACATCGTTTCCGTTTCCCAGGCAACTGGAAAATCCAGCTGGAAAACACCACCGATGCCTATCATTTCCCCTTGGTACATAAGTCGTTCTTAAGTTCAGTCGATGAGAAGACTGAAGAATTATTTAATTTTGAAAATCAACCTGGCTATGTTGAAGACTTAGGCAATGGTCACAGTGTCATGGTGATGATTCCTGAGCTGGTGGATTTAGATGAAGAGTTGATGGAACGCCCAATTCAGGAACGTTTTGAAGAGCTTGCTCAAGCGTTACGTGATGAAGGACATGAAGAACTTGAAGTACGCCGTATTGTACGTGCTGTGGGTGGTTCTGGGTTTAACTTAAACCTGTTCCCGAACATTGCCTGTTCAATGGCGTTCTTCCGTGTTATGCAACCGATTTCAGTCAATGAAACTGAAATTCACCATTCTGTGATCACGATGGATGGTGGTCCACAGATTGCCAATCAATATCGCTTACGTCTACATGAACATTTCCAAGGTCCATTTGGTTTCGGTACGCCTGATGACTCAGAAGCGTGGGAACGTGTGCAACATGGTGCCAATGCTGGTCATGATTTATGGATCATGTTGAACCGTGGTTTACCCGGCGAAGTAAAAACTGAAGATGGCTTAAAGAGCGATGTCAGTGCAGAAACTGGAATGCGCGCTGCTTATCAGCAGTGGAAAAAGATGATGACGGCTTAAGGAGAGTAGCATGAACATGAATTTGCAATTATTAAATGAAGTGACTGCTTTTGTTTGGGCTGAAGCTGACATGTTAGATCACAGTGAATACCGTGAATGGCTCAATCTCTGGAATGAAAAAGGCGTGTATATCATTCCGATTGATCCGACGCTGAAGGATTATGAAAACAATTTGAACTATGCCTATGACAACAATCATATGCGTACATTACGGGTCGAACGTTTGGAAAATGGTGAAGCGATTTCGACTGCACCCAAAGCCAATACCGTCCGTAGCGTGTCACGTATCCGTGTCGTAAAAGATGAGGATGGTGAAATCATTTTACGTTGTGCACAAAACCTCCGTGAATTCCGTAAGGAAAGCTTAAAACATTACACCGCAGATGTGATTTTTCATTTGGTTCGTGATCCAGAACAAGGCTTTAAGATCAATCGTAAAATTATCAACTTAGTCAACTCGACCGATACTTTGGCGGGTATCAGTTACATCCTCTAGGAGCGCAAAAAATGAAACAGGTTGTTTTAGTCACGGGCGCAGCATCTGGTTTAGGGAATGTGATCGCCGAATATTTTGCAGCACAGGGGCATCAAGTGATTGTCTCTGCCAGCAGCTTAGAAAAGGCTGAAAATGCCAAAGCACGTAGTCCTAATGCGGAGAATATGTTTGCGTTAAAACTGGATATTTCAGTTGAGCAAGATTTTCATGCTGCAGTGCAGTGGATTCAACAAAAATTCAGCAAATTAGATGTGTTGATTAATAATGCGACGGTCACCAAGGCAACCCCTGTTTTAGAGATTACTGCAGCTGACTTCGACTGGATCACTCAAGTGAATCAGCGAGGAACCTTTCAAGCATGTCAGATTATTGGCAAATATATGGCAGATCAAGGCTATGGCCGTATCGTCAATATGGCTTCATTGGCAGGACAAAATGGAGGCACTGCAACAGGAGCACACTATGCTGCAACCAAAGGTGCAATTGTGACTTTGACTAAAATCTTTGCCAAAGAGTTTGCTGCTAAAGGCGTGACTGTAAACGCCATAGCACCTGGGCCAATGGAATCACCGATTGTACACAGTGTGGTATCTGACGAGAAAATGGCGCAATTTATTCAAAATATCCCAGTCAAAGCATTAGGTAGCATGGAATTTATTGCTGAAACCTGTGCCTTGTTGGCAAGCCCAAGCGCTGCATTTGTCACTGGGGCGACGTGGGATATTAACGGTGGATTATTTATGCGTTAAGCCTTGGGCGAGATGCATAAAAGGGAGATAAATCATGGCTACACTCTATAACGTGGTTGTCAGAAACCGTCATGTAGAAGGTGGGAATGTTGCAGTCATGGAGTTTGAATCTGCAAATTCTGCCACATTACCAAAAATTGAAGCAGGTGCGCATATTGATGTGCACTTACCCAATGGTATGGTGCGTCAGTACTCACTATGCCAAAACCCAAAAGATATCGGCATATTCCGATTGGGGATTTTACGCGATCCAGAATCGCGTGGTGGTTCAGTCTCGGCTTTTGATGATTTAAAAGATGGTATGCAAATACAGGTCAGTGAACCCAAAAACCTGTTTCCATTAGTCAAAGCCAAACATGCTGTACTGGTGGGTGGGGGGATTGGAATTACCCCTTTGATCACTATGGCCTATCAATTGGTACAAGAAAATGCATCTTTTGAACTGCATTATTGCGGGGCAAGCCCAGAGCAATGTGCCTTTGTCGATGAAATTAGAAATAGTGTATTGGCGCCCTTTACCACCTTCCATTTTAAATCGGAAGGGGCTAGCCATCGTGAGTTTTTTCAATCTGCCATTCAGGACATAGACAAAGCAAGCCATATCTATACCTGTGGTCCCAATGGATTTATGGATTGGGTGATTAATTTGGCATTGACGCAAAATTTTCCTGAGCAACAGATTCATAAGGAATATTTTCAGGTTGAGCTTGAAACCAACGGTGATGCATTTGAAGTTGTTGCTGAGCGTAGCGGCAAGATCATCATGGTCAATGCCGAAGAAACCATTCTGCAAGCACTGGCACGTGAAGGGATTGAGATTGAAATGTCTTGCGAACAGGGCGTCTGCGGAACCTGTATGTGCGATGTGATCGAAGGTGAGCCTGATCATCGTGATGTGTATTTTACTGATGAAGAAAAAGCCAGTAATGAACAAATACTGGTGTGCTGTTCCCGTGCAAAGTCAGCACGATTGGTACTGGATATTTAATTGCTTTTAACAGGACGAAGCAATTTCAGATACCGAGCTAAATAGGATAAAAGATTCAGGAGAGAATAATGAATTCATTAAAATCAATGGATGAAATCAAAATAGATCCAATGCAATTTAGACGGGCATTGGGTAATTTTGCTACAGGTGTGACCATTGTGACGGCACAAAATGAGCAAGGTGAGAAGGTTGGAGTCACTGCAAATAGTTTTAATTCAGTGTCTTTAGACCCACCACTCATTTTATGGAGTATCGATAAAAAATCATCGAGTTTTTCTGTATTTGAGCAAGCTACACATTTTGCGGTAAATATTTTATCGGGTTCTCAAATTGAGTTATCCAATAAGTTTTCGCGTCGCAATATCGATAAGTATGAAGGCACAAGTTATCAGGTTGGTGCAGGTCAATCACCAGTTCTAGACCATTGTTCAGCAGTGTTTGAATGTGAGCGACATGAAATTATTGAAGGTGGTGATCACTGGATTATTATTGGCAAAGTCGTTAAGTTTCATGATCAAGGGCGTAGTCCGTTGGTGTATCACCAAGGTGCGTATTCAGGTGTGATTCCTCATCCATTATTACAGCTTAAAGATACTGTAGAAGCAGAAGACTTAGGCGAATTACATCAAGGGCATTTATATAGTAATGTCTGCTATTTAATGAGTCGGGCGTTTAAATTTTATCAGACCGATTATATTCCGAAGCAGTTAATCACTGGATTTCGAACCAGTGAAGCAAGATTATTATTGGTGTTAGGCAGTGGTACCGCATCCAATAAAGCAGATTTACCACGTGATATTGCCATGCCGATGCGTGAGATCGAACAAGCTGCGCTTATCTTAAAAAAAGATGGTTTATTGATTGAAACGGAAGGTTTTTTTAAGTTAACGGAAAAGGGCAAGAAAACCGCACATTATCTGTTTGATATTGCCGATAGCCATCAAAATGAAGTTTTTGAAAAATATCCTGAAAATGAAAAGGAAATTTTTATTAAAATTTTAAAGGATATTGCGGGGATTGTATAAACATCAACTAACCGACAAATATCTAGATGAATTTGTCGGTTATTTGGATTTATTGAGATAGAATTTTTAACGGTGTTGGAAAAGACAAAGCAAAGCTACTCAAATTATTGAATCGATCTGTCCAAGGGGAATGGATATGAATCAAGCTAAAGAAAATGAAATTGTGCAGTGGAAGCAATCTATTCAAAAGGTTTGTGGTGATTTTGAAACGACCTTTGATAAACAAAATAATTTATTTATTGGTGAAGTAAAGTTCTTCCTATTGGGTGAGACAGAGGTTGCTTTTATAAAAAGTAATGCCAGTCATATTTGCAGAAAAAGTGGTATGCCTGATCGAGTGAAAGATCGTTTCTGTTTTTTGGTAATTCAGTACACAGGCAAGATGCGGATTGTTTATAAAGAGCAAAATATTGATTTAAATGAAGGAGAGATTACCTTACTTGATCCTGATGAAACGATTGATATGTATCCACAAGGTTTATTTAGTCATGTTTCAGTGCATTTATCGCGTGAGAAATTATTCAAGCAAGGCATTACAGTTGATCATTTTGGCAAATTAAACACTTCCAATATGAGTGGGCATTTGCTGAAAGGTATGTTGCAAAATCTATCACCTGAAAATATTGAACTTTGGTATGCAAAAGAGGATGGCAATGCTTTTGAAGATGCCTTGATTGCTTTAATCAAACCGACAATTAACTATAAAAATATTGAAATTTCCAGTCATCTCAAAATAAAAGCTGAGCGATTTATTTTTGAACATCTCAATCAGCAAAGTTTAAATGCACAAATGATCGCAAATCACTTAGGGATTTCACTTCGGCATTTACACCGATTATTTGAACATCAACAGCAATCTGTACACAAGTTTATTCAAATGCATCGTATCGAAAAAATTCAGTATGAATTAAAAGATGGCAAAAATAAAAGTCTGTCGATTACTGAAATTGCTTTGAAGTGGGGATTTGGTGACAGTGCTCATTTCTCAAAATTGTTCCGTAAGATGATCGGGCTTTCACCGAAACAATATCGCTTAAAAGTGTAGTCGATGAATTTTTAGATCTGCTGTCAATGTCACAATTTTGCATAAAGTGAGTCACGTTTAAACAAGAACATCCGCTGTAATCATGGTGAAATCTTATTCAAGGAATTGGATGAGTAGGCAAGCATGATGCAAGCAGAATATGACTATATTATTATTGGGGCAGGGTCGGCAGGCTGTGTGGTCGCAGCACGATTATTACAAGCAAAAGCAGGACGAGTGCTGGTTTTAGAGGCGGGGACGAAGGACAATAGTATGTTCCATACGATTCCTGCAACAGTGATCAAAGTATTTCAACAAAAATCATGGCCGTATATGACGGTTCCACAAAAGCATTGTAATCACCGTGAAATGATTCTTGCACAAGGAAAAGTCCTTGGCGGAGGGAGCTCTGTCAATGGCATGGTGTACTGTCGTGGACAACGTCAGGATTATGATCTATGGGCATCTGAATGGGGCTGCAACAATTGGTCTTATCAAAAGGTGCTTCCATTTTTTAAAAAAGCTGAAAAAAATGAAAGTCTTGCGGATGAGTATCATGGACAAGAGGGTATTTTGCCTGTCAGTGAAAATCGTTATCGTCATCCTTTAACACTTGCCTGTATTCAAGCAGGTCAGCAAATGGGGATGAAATATGTCAATGATCTCAATGGATGGGATCAAGCAGGTGTAGGCTTTTATCAAACCACAACCCTGCATGGTGAAAGAGCCAGCACTGCAAAGACCTATTTAAAAGCGGTTGAACATCTTGCAGATCTTACTGTGGTGACCGATGCACTGGTTCATAAAATCGAAACACATGCTGGTCGGGCGACAGGTGTAACCTATAGCATTGCTGGAAAATCGGCTGTTACTGTATACGCAAGCAAAGAAATTATTGTCAGTGCTGGTGCAATTGGTAGTCCAAAAGTTTTATTACTCTCAGGGATTGGCCCAAAACAGCACTTAAATGAACTGGGCATTGAATGTATTCAAGACTTACCTGTGGGGGAGAATTTTCATGATCATTTACATATGTCAGTGAATGCAACTGTTACAACCAAGAATAGTTTGCTTGGGGAAGATCAAGGTCTAAAAGCACTACGGCACTTTTTACAATGGCACTTTACCCGTTCTGGTTTATTAACGTCTAATATTTTAGAAGGTGGTGGCTTTATTGATACCAATAACCATGGCCGACCTGATGTACAGTTCCATTTCTTGCCAGTACTGGATAATTTTGATAATACGCCAGGTGAAAAAGCAGTGGCACAAGAACATGGTCTCACCATTAAAGTTGGACATGTACAACCCAAAGCACGAGGCAGTTTACGTTTAAGCAGTAAAGACCCAAATGCTTTGCCGATCATTGATCCAAACTATTTAGGTCATCAAGAAGATATTGATGCCAATATCCGCGCGGTTCAGGCAGGGCTGCGTTTACTACAACAGCCTGCATTAAAATCTATAGTCAAAGACATTATTGAACCAGCAAATATTGATCCCGATGACATTGCTGCGATTGATTTGTGGATGCGTCAAAATATTAAAACGGTCTACCATCCCGCGGGCAGCTGTAAAATGGGCAATTCTTCACAAGACTCCGTTACTGACCAAACCCTTAAAGTGTATGGTTTTCAAAATTTACGCGTGATTGACTGTTCCATTTGCCCACAAGTACCAAGTGGAAATACCAACGCCATTGCCATCATGATTGGTGAGCGCGGTGCTGACTTTATTCTAAATGCATAACTAAATCTCATAGAGATTGCTGAACCTAAATTGTCAAGATTTCTATATAGAACACAGGATAATAAGATGAACCAAGTACAAATTTTAGCGAGTGTCCAAACTTTTTTGCAACGTCAACACGGTCATTTTATTCATGGCCAACATATTAAAGTTGATGATACGCGGACTCGAATTGAGCTGATTAACCCAGCAACGGAACAGCCTGTTTCAAGTATTGCAATTGGGACTAAACCCGATGTTGAGGCCGCTGTAAACAGTGCACAAGATGCTTTTCTAAATACTTGGGCCAATACATCACCTTATGAGCGTGGGCAAAAGCTGAATAAGCTTGCTGATCTGGTTGAACAGCATGCGGAGGAATTAGCACAACTAGAAACTTTGACTACAGGCAAGTTGATTAATCTTTCTCGACACTTAGAAGTTGCTCAGACTGTCGTGTTTTTAAGATATTTTGCTGGTTGGGCCACCAAGATTCATGGTCAAACCATGCAACCTTCTATTCCCTCAGCCAATGGTGAAAAATATACAGCTTATACGGTGCGTCAACCTGTTGGGGTTGTGGCAGGGATCGTGCCGTGGAATTTTTCCTTGATGATCGGATGTTGGAAGATTGGTTCGGCATTGTCAACGGGTTGTACAATCGTGCTTAAACCTAGTGAGTTCACAACACTTTCATTATTACGTTTAGCCGAGCTTGCAATAGAAGCAGGCATCCCCGCAGGTGTGATTAATATTGTCACAGGCACAGGAGAAACTGGCCAATATTTAATTGACTCTAAAAAGATTAAAAAAGTCTCGTTTACAGGTTCTGTACCCACAGGAATTGCGATTGGCAAACAAGCGATGCATAACGATTTAACCCGTGTCAGCTTAGAACTAGGCGGAAAAAATGCAGCTGCGATTTTAGCGGATACTCAAATCGATGAAATTTTACCAACACTGTTACAAGCCAGTTTTGTCCATCAAGGTCAAGTGTGTGCAGCACCAGAACGTTTTTTTGTGCATCGCTCTAAATATGAAGAGTTTATTCAAAAAGCAGCCGCAGCTCTTCAGCAATTTAAAATAGGTTCACCGCTGGATGAATCCTCTATGTTTGGTCCACTTTCAAATAAGCCACATTTTGAGAAGGTTAAACATTATCTGGATCTTGCGCATCAAAATAATCAAATCATTTGTGGTGGTAAAGTCATTGCAGGAACAGGCTATTTTGTAGAGCCAACTTTATTAACAGTGCGGGGTATTGATGATCCATTATTTATTGAGGAAACATTTGGACCTGTGGTGGATGTGATTGCTTTTGAAAGTGATGAAGAGTTAATTTCAATGATGAATCATTCTCGTTTTGGTTTAACTGCAAGTATATGGACCAATGATTTGGCGAAAGCTTTGCGACTCATTCCGCAAATTGAAGCAGGCTCAGTCTGGGTGAATATGCACACATTCCTTGATCCTGCCGTTCCTTTTGGTGGTGTCAAAGCATCTGGTCTGGGTCGTGAATTTTCAGACGCATTTATTGAGGATTACACTGAATTAAAGTCAGTGATGATCCGCTATTAACAATGCACAATATTATTTAAACAGGCAAATCCAGTTAGAAAAAGGTAGCAGCATCAATTGCTACCTGTAGGAGGATTTTGCCTCAACAATAAGGATATTGAAGATGAATAAGAAAATACTGGGTCTTATTTTTATTACACATACAAGCTTTGCCAGTGATCTGCCAACTGTGAATTTAGGTCTATCGAGTTTTGTAGACGGTGCAGTTCCAGCAGGAAGTGGTTGGTATGCACAAACCTATTTTCAGAATTATCGCGCGGATAGTATTCGCGATACACATGGCAACAAGATCGCACTCCCTCAGTCAGAGATTGATTATCAATCGATTGTTCAGCAAATCAGTTATATGTCAGATATCAAATTGGGCAGTGGTAATCTTGGCTTAAATATGGTGATTCCTGTGCTGGCACATGTAGATGTGGATGATGGCCTTAATAATCAAGCCATTAAAGCAAATAGGGGATTGGGCGACATTATTATTGGCCCTTTTATCCAATTTGATCCAGTGATGGGGCAAGACGGGCCTAAGTTTTCCCATCGTTTTGAATTTCAAATCAATTTACCTACAGGTGAATATGATCGTAATAAGGATATAAACCCTAGTGCCAATGCGGTGTCACTTGATCCATACTGGGCTGCAACCTATTGGCTGAATCCTAAATGGACGCTTTCGACACGCCTACACTATCTTTATAACTTTAAGAATAATGATCCAAATTATAGTTTTGGGAATGCTGAAGACATACAGGCTGGGCAAGCGTTACATGCCAACTTTGAAAGTAGTTATGCAGTCACACCACAGCTTCGGTTAGGAATAAATGGGTATTGGCTTAATCAAATCACCGATACACAGGTGGATGGTGAAAATATCAAAGGGCGACGTGAGCAGGTCTGGGCGATTGGTCCAGGGGCGATGTATAGTTTTTCTCCCCATGACCATCTTGTTGCAAATGCTTATTTTGAACAAGATGCAGAAAATCGACCACAAGGGACCAGTATGATTTTTCGGTATGTACATCATTTTCATAAATGATGTATTGAACAAGCTTTAAAATTTAAACAGCCCAATATATCTATATATTGGGCTGTTTCGAGTAAAAATTAATAGGTTAAAGTCATACTTTGCTGTGTTGCTTGATCAATTTGCTTTTGGCTTACCGCATCATCCTTACATTGATAGTTCTCAAATAATGGCAGCTGATCGGCAAAGTGTGGATCAGTCTTTCCATTGCGATGAATAAATCCACTTTGACCAGGTGCAAGAATTGAACACATGCTGACTTGATTGGGATTAAGTACCACTCTAAAGGTTGCACTCCCTGTATTCCCATAGGTGCTCAGCTGTTGTTGATGTGCCTGATCAGCCCATGGAATACCCACTGAGTTTTTGTTGGAGAATCCCATTGTGGCAACAGGAATTTTCCAATCATTGGGTTGGTCTGAATGATATTGTTTTGAAAGCTGAATTAAGGTGTTTTCTAAGGCAGTTAACACCACATCATCTGCTGATTGTCCTTTTAAGAAATCAACGATTTGAACAACGCTGGCTTGTTTGCCTTGCAGTGCATTCCAGATTAGTTTGGATGCATTGGCAGGTTGTGTACTCCGTGGGTCATTATTTACTGGGTAAAGGGTATCTGTGTAACGTGCATAAATATTTTCGGATAGATTTGGTTTAAGCACCAATTCAATCATTTGATTGAGCCATGTACGCATAATGACAGGTGCTGCGCCTTGATAGAATTTAGCCTCACTGTCAGGACGAAGTTTGAAGTCCCAACTCGCCAATATCGGTGCGATTTTCTTTGCCAGAGGTGAGGCGTTCGGGCTTTGTGCAGCTTTGACCATATAGGGAATAAAATAACGCGCATTCAGATCAGACCAAGCGCCCATTTTATTGATATCCCAAATGTCTTGTTGGCTTAATTTTGCTTTACTTTCTAGGGGTTCAATCAGTTCATTGACACGGTCAACATGAGAGAAGTTGGAGGAATCGGAACGTAAATCCGCATAAGCTTTATTGTTCCAACTGCTAATATAGCCTTTTTCAGGGTTATAGGCTTTGGGATTATCTGAGAAATCATAGAAACCCTGCCATTCCATTGAGCCATCACCTTGAGCAGGCAGTTGAATATGCTGGTTTTCAGGGCGGATCGGTAAACGACCCAATGCAGCGACACCAATATTATTTTGGGTATCGGCATAAAACCATGTAATCGAAGCCGCGACACGTTTGGCTTGATCTAGGAATTCTTGCCAGTTGCTCGCTTTTGCAGCATTGGCCCAGCCCAATAAAGTTTCAATCTCTACACCTTCCCAGCTACGTTTTTGTGCATAGGCGGTATGATTTTTTTCATCCCATGTGCTGACAAAGCCTTGTTTACTTTGATACACATCTAAAACGTGGTCTGGTTGATTATGGACTTTAATTTTGATCTGTTGATGTTCAAAGGGAATATAACTGCCTTGATAACGATACTGTTTTGGATTACTCGGATTTAAGCTGAGTTGATAGACGTCATTGGTATCAAGCGAACCGACAGTTGAACCCCAAGCAATTTTTCCATTGGTTCCAAATAAAATAGCAGGTAGACCGACAGGGGTAATCCCAGTGAGATTATAGCCAGCACCATGTAACCCAACCGCATAAGTAATTGCAGGCGTGTACCAGCCTTGTTGAGGGCCATTATATAAAACCGTTTGGCCTTCTACCGTTTTATCTCCTTTGACCACCCAAGCATTACTGGCTGTAGGGACGCCATCAACCACACTTTTACCCAATGCGATACGCGCTTGAGCTAAATAGTTTTTGGCTGCTTGGTCTGAGATAGGCGCTATACCTTCTAACATGTGTTGCTGACGTGCTGAAACTTGTGGTTTTACTTTAGATTGAATAATTGTAGGAGCACTCGGATCATCTAACCAACGTAATTGCTGATAAACTTTTAATCCTGTTTCTGGACCTTTTTCTTTTTGTAGTTGAGTCAGTAAATCTAAATTTGAGACTTCTGAACTGGCTGAAAAAAACCGATTGAGAATTAAGCCCACCCAGACCATTGCGATATCTTCTGGCTGCCACGTCGATGGTTTAAAGTCATAATCAATAAATTCTTTAGGCATCAGCGCTGGATTGGCCAAAACCTCTTGGACACGCTTATTAAAACCAGCAGCATAGCCATCGAAAATGGCACGATCTTCAGGAGAAAGTTGGGCAATTTGTTGTTTAATCTGTTCAGGATTAAAACGACTATGGGTTGCAATATCATATTGTAGATAATCGGGGCCGAGCACTTCAGCAACAGTGCCTAAACCTGTACGTTTTGACATTTCCATTTGAAATAAACGATCAGTTGCGACTGCATAGGCATAACCATAAAAAAGACCATAAGTGTCCTTGGCATAGACATGCGGTGTGCCAAAATTGTCACGTTGAATCGTGACCTGTTTTTGCACTGGGTTTGATTCTAAACGAGAGGATGAACTACATCCTGCAAGCAATAAACAACTTAAAACACCTAATTTGATTAAGTGGTGTTTATCGCTCAGTTGATTATTTGAGGGGCTTTTTTTCAATTGAAATATCCTTTTCATTATTGTTGAGAAATAGAGTATTGAGAAAGAAATACTTTTAGATGTTTTCTAAAAACAACAGATTTATCGATATGCAGGTCCTGATTAAATAAAATGATTGTTATTTTTATATGTAATTTTCTATTACTTTGTGGGTATATATTTATACTTTTAAATAAATACACTTAATTTTATCTCAACATTTTATTTTAAATATGCTTTATCAAGTCTTGGTGAAATGCCAAAAAATAAAGGGATATGTTCTATCCCTTTATGCTGCTTCAAAAATTAAGTGTCAAAGATAAAGTGTCAAAGTTCAGTCGCAAAAATTGCTGAGAGAAATTTTTCAAGTACAGCATTGAAAGCTTCAGGACATTCAATATTTGAAATATGCGATGCTTGAATTTCCACAAGTTGGGATTCTGGAATGTGCTGTTGCATAAATTGCCCATCTGCGACTGTAGTTACAGGGTCTTGCGTCCCTGCAATGACCAAAACTGGAATCGTGATATCTTTGAGTTGATTGCGGACATCCGCTTTAGCCAAAGCCTCACAACAATTGGCATAACCTATTGCGCTGCCAGCACTTAAGTCGTTACACAGATTATTGACAATTGCAGGATGACTTTGGATAAAGGGATCTGTAAACCAACGTGATGCAGCGGTTGCTGCGATGTTGGTTAAACCTTGTTCTCGGACAAGTTGGGCACGATCTAGCCATGCTTGTTCTTGTCCAATTTTTGCTGCGGTATTACTGATAACAACAGCATTAAATCGTTGTGGATAATGGATGGCTAACCATTGACCTGTTAACCCCCCCATAGAAATGCCACAGAAACTGGCTTTTTCAATATTTAAATGATCCAGTAATCGAATCACATCTTCAGCCAATTGGGGCAAGGTATAAGGACCTTGTGGCGCAGATGAAGAACCATGTCCACGGGTGTCATAGCAAATGACAAAAAAACGTTCTTTAAAATAATTGAACTGCTTTTGCCACATGCCATAGTTGGTCCCTAAGGAATTTGAAAAGACCAGTGCAGGGGAGTTAGGGTTTCCAAAACTTTGATAATTAATTTGTGCATCCGCTGATTGAAAAGTTGGCATTGCTCGTTCCTTAATTTTGATCAACACGTTGAATAATGAGTGCGATACCTTGTCCCACCCCAATACACATTGAACATAAGGCATATTCACCCTTGATTTGTTCAAGTTGATTTAAGGCTGTGGTCACCAGTCTGGCACCTGATGCACCCAAAGGATGACCTAAAGCAATCGCCCCACCATTGGGATTGACACGTGCATCATCATCTGCCAAACCTAAATCACGGGTTACCGCCAAAGCTTGGGCTGCAAAAGCTTCATTCAGTTCAATCACATCCATTTGCGCTAAGCTAAGATCGGCTTGTTTAAGCAGTTTCTTAATCGCAGGCGCTGGCGCAAAGCCCATAATTCGTGGTTCAACACCCACCGTGGTTGCTGCAATAATTTTGCCACGTGGTTTTAATTGGTATTTTTCTACGGCTTCATCTGAAGCAATTAATAATGCCGCAGCACCATCATTAATCCCTGATGCATTACCCGCCGTGACTGTGCCATCAGCTTTGACCACACCTTTAAGTTTTGTCAGCGCAGCTAAAGTGGTTGATGCACGTGGATGTTCATCCGTATCCACAAGCACAGCATCGCCTTTACGCTGTGGAATAGTGACAGGCACAATCTCATTTTGGAAAAAGCCTTGAGCTTGTGCTGCTGCAGTACGTTGTTGGCTATTCAGCGCAAACTGATCTTGATCCGCACGGTTAATATTGAATTGTTCTGCCACGTTTTCAGCGGTTTGTGGCATGCTGTCCACACCATACAATTCTTTAAGTTTTGGATTGATAAAGCGCCAGCCCATAGTGGTGTCTTCGATCTTTTGACTACGTCCAAAAGCGCTGTCCGACTTACCCATCACATAGGGCGCACGGCTCATACTTTCTACACCACCGGCAATAATTAAATCTGCTTCATTGGCTTTGATGGCGCGGGCTGCCATGGCAATCGCATCCAGTGATGATCCACATAAACGGTTCACAGTGGTTGCTGGCACTTGGTATGGCACACCCGCCAATAATGCTGACATACGCCCGATATTACGATTGTCTTCACCGGCCTGATTGGCACAGCCATAAATCACATCATCAACTTGCTGCCAATCTACCGTTGGATTACGTTGTATCAATGCTTGAATTGGAATAGCACCGAGGTCATCTGCACGGACTACCGCAAGACCACCGGCATAACGACCAAATGGGGTACGGATGGCATCTATGATGTAAGCGTTTTTCATGTTGTTTATATCCTTAAATAATCTCCCTTGTGCTGCTACAGCCGCAGCTCACCTCTTTGTAAAAGAAGAAGTTCCCCTCTTTCATAAAGAGGGGTTAGGGGAGATTTAATCATTCCGTTAGGAGAGATTTAATCATTCCGCAAAGGAAGGATTTATTATCCCTGTGTCGCATCAATCAACTGAGCACCCGTCAAAGCCTGTAATTCTTCAAAGCTCAGACCTGCAACTTTTTCAAGCACTTTTAAGCCATCTGTAGTCACATCAATCACGCATAAGTCGGTATAAATACGATCAACACAATGCTTACCTGTTACTGGATAAGTCAGTTCTTCAACAATCTTAGGTTCACCTTGCTTGGTCACATGATCGGTGGTGATAAACACTTTCTTAGCTCCTACAGCCAAATCCATTGCACCACCCACCGCAGGAATCGCATCTGGCGCACCGGTATGCCAGTTGGCAAGATCACCATTGGCTGCCACTTGGAATGCACCCAATACAGCAATATCCAGATGTCCACCACGCATCATGGCAAAAGAATCACCATGATGGAAAAACGAGCCACCCGTTAGCATGGTGACATATTCCTTACCAGCATTAATCAGCTCAGGATCTTCTTCACCTTTGGCAGGTGGAGGACCAAAAGCCAATAAACCATTTTCAGAATGTAGAAATACATCTTTATCTGTTGGCAGATATTTTGAAATCTTGGTTGGTAAACCAATGCCTAAATTGACATAAGCCCCATCGGGAATATCTTGGGCAACACGTTCAGCAATTTGGTCACGGCTTAGTTTTTGGTAGCTCATTGTTATTCTCCATTACCATTGGCTGCATCAACTGCAACCACATGCTGAACAAAAATCCCTGGGGTAATAATGTGTTCAGGATCTAGCTGACCCAGTTCAACCACCTCTGAAACCTGTGCAATGGTGACATCTGCAGCCATCGCCATGATTGGACCAAAGTTACGTGCTGATTTGTTATAAACCAAGTTGCCCCAACGGTCGCCTTGATGTGCTTTAATCAGTGCAAAATCTGCTTTAATCGGATATTCAAGCACGTAGTCTTTGCCATCGATATGACGAGTTTCTTTACCATCTGCCAATAAGGTGCCAAAGCCTGTTGGGGTAAATACTGCACCTAAACCCATCCCAGCAGCTTGAATACGACACGCAAGATTACCTTGTGGAACCAGTTCCAGTTCGATCTTGCCCGCATGATAGAGTTCGTCAAATACCCAAGAATCAGACTGACGAGGGAAAGAACAAATGATTTTACGGACTGCACCCGATTTAAGCAGTTTAGCCAGACCGTAATCGCCATTGCCTGCATTGTTATTGACAATCACCAGATCTTTAACGCCAAGTTCAATCAGCCCATCGATCAGCTCTGCGGGCTGTCCTGCTGTTCCAAAGCCACCAATCATAATGGTTGCACCATCTTTGATTTGTGACAGAACCTCAGTCAACGAGAGCTTACTTTTATCAATCATAAGACGAACCTTTTATCCATGTTTTTAAATTTCTATACATGCCGCATTAGCAAAGATAGACATGTATAGAAACTTAAAAAACTGTGAGAAAGAACTTATCTCACAGTTATTTGGTCAATGAATTTACACCCGCTGCTTAATGGTCATCTTCTCGAATTGAAGACGGATGACGGTTTAAGGCAGTCACTTCGATATTCATATAAGGATATAAAGGCAATCCCTGTAAAATATTGTGGAGTTCTTCATTGCTCTCTACATCAAAAATACTGGTGTTTGAGTATTGACCTGTAATACGCCAGATATGACGCCATTTCCCTTGACGTTGTAAATCTTGTGAATAAGCCTTTTCAATTGTTTTAATTTCATTGGCTTTTTCGACGGGCATATCGAGGGGGATGTGTACATCCATTCGTACTTGGAAAAGCATGTCAGCTCCTTGAATTATTGACGACGTAGGTTGTCGATTTTGTCTTCATCTAGTTCAATGCCGAGGCCCGGACCAGTTGGAATTTTGAGCTCAAAATTGCCATATTGAAGCGGTGTTTTTAAAATTTCTTCAGTCAGTAGCAGTGGGCCAAATAATTCAGTTCCCGCTGCGAGATTGCTAAATGTAGAGAAGGCATGTGCTGAGGCAATTGTTCCAACAGGACCTTCAAGCATAGTGCCACCATAAAGATCAATACCTGCCAGATTGGCGATTTTACCGACTTCGCATGCTTCAATCAGACCACCAGATTGCGCAACTTTTACCGCAAAAACTGAGGCTGCATTGGTTTTTGCCAAGTTATAAGCACTTTGTGGACCTGTTAACGACTCATCTGCCATGATCGCGATATCAAACTTACGGCTAAGACGTTGCATGGCATCAATATTATGTATTGCGCAAGGCTGTTCAATCAGGTCAACGCCACCATCTTGAAGCATTTGAATTCCTTTAATTGCATTCAGTTCAGACCAAGCACGGTTAACGTCTACACGAATTGAGATGTCTGCTCCCAAGGCTTTTTTGATTGCCAATACATGCTCAACATCTTGTTCAACAGGACGTGAACCGATTTTTAACTTAAAGACATTGTGACGTTTTAACGCAATCATTTTTTCTGCTTCGGCAATGTCTTTTTCGGTATTGCCCGACGCCAAAACCCAAAGCACAGGAATACTGTCACGTAAGCGACCGCCTAGAATCTCACTCAGGGGTTGACCTAAACGTTGCGCTTGAATATCTAATAATGCAGTTTGAACAGCACATTTCGCAAAACGATTACCGTTGATATTACGATGGATCACTTGCATTGTTTGGGCAATATTGGCACCAGACAGTGTTTTTAACAATGGCGAAAAATAGGTTTCAATATTGGTTTTTACACTTTCAGGGCTTTCTTCGCCATAACCTAAACCGCCAATTGTGGTCGCTTCACCCCAGCCAATTAAACCATCTTCAGTCGTGATTTTAATCAGGACCAAGGTTTGGGTTTGCATTGTCGCAACGGCCATCTTGTGAGGACGTATCGTTGGAATTTCGATTAACAGCGTTTCTATGGACTTGTACATCGTGGTTATTTCTTAAGTATCAATCTATTTATATACCCTAATTTAATGTAATATCTTTAACTAGGCCGATTTTGGTATTTTTAGATACTTAAAAGGTATATAAAAGGGATTTATAGAGATGGAATTAAGATATCTTCGTTATTTCGTTACAGTGGTCGAAGAGCAGAGTATTACCAAAGCTGCAGAAAAATTATGTATTGCTCAACCGCCATTGAGCCGTCAGATTCAAAAGTTAGAAGAAGAACTCGGTATTCTTTTATTTGAGCGTGGCACACGTCCAGTAAGAACAACTGAAGCAGGACAATTCTTTTACCAACATGCGGTACAAATTTTGACTCATACTGCGCAAGCCACCTCAATGGCGAAGCGTATTAGTTCAATGAATACAATTGTCCGTATTGGTTATGTCAGTTCATTGCTGTATGCGTTATTGCCTCAGGTAATTTATTTATTTCGTCAAAATAACCCTGATATTCAGGTTGAGCTGATTGAACACAGTACCAAGGATCAAATCGAAGCACTCAAACTTGGTAAAATAGATTTAGGCTTTGGTCGTTTAAGAATTAGTGATCCATCGATTAAGCGCATTTTATTGTACAAAGAGAAATTAAAATTAGCCGCGCATAAAAATCATCATTTAACCAGTTATATTGATAAAGGTATTTATTTATCGCAAATTATCAATGAACCTATTTTTTCTTATCCAGCCACACAGAAGCCCAATTTCTCAACCTTGATTCAATCCATTTTTACCGAATTAGGCTTGGTACCGAAAGATATGGTTGAAGTTCGAGAAATCCATATGGCTTTGGGTTTGGTGTCGTCAGGGGAAGGGATATGCATTATTCCTGAAAGCGCCAGTGAAATAGGCATGAAAAATCTGGTCTATATTCCGATTTTGGATATAGAGGCCTATAGTCCTATTTCATTAGCCGTGAGAAATATGGATCAAAGTCCTTATTTGCCTAAGATTTTAGAATGTATTCGACAAGTCTTTGAAGAAGAAGGGATTCCACTTCAACTCGATGGGGATTAATCGAGTATAGGTCTGCGCTGAGATCAAGCTAAAATCCCCTCATCCTCGCCTTCTCCCAACGGGAGAAGGGACTTTTAATACCAATCTAATTCACTCAATATGATCATTTTTTGATTTATGAATGAGATCTATTGAGTTAATGATTTGAAACCATGATTTTAAAATATTGATTTTAAAATGACATTATCAGTCTTTATCCCTTCATTCTTAATGAATTCGCAATGTATTGTAGTTCCTGTTCGTCATTGATTAAGCCTTGCTGGATGGTGGCAATTTGCTCTTGAAGATTGCTCAGCAGTTCTTGGCATTGTGAAATAACTTCATCGCTATATAGATCAAGCTTTTGCCATAAACTATGTGAGATCTCGCTATATAAACGGTCATGGCCAATGGCCAAGATCTCGGTTGCATCATCAGCATAAATCACTTCATACGCCAGATGCTCAGCAAACTGTAACGGACTGAGAGGGGCATATTGCAGTTGATAATCCGATAAAGTATTTGCAATATGTTGTGATAGAAGCTGTTGAGCCTGTTGGGTCAGTGCACTATACAATTCATCCACCGCTTGCTGCTCGGCATGTTGCTCTAATAAGCTTGGCAGGGTTGCAATCATACTGCGCCATGTTTGCGTAATGATCTGCTGTTTATGTTGCAGCAAAGCGCTCATAGCATTGCTTAGCTGCTGCTGTAATTGATGCAGTTGTGGCACAACCTCAAGTTGTAAAGGCGTTAGAATTTGTTCTTGTAAATGATGTAACAGGGCTTCCGCAGGTTTACGCTGTTTATAAGCTAGAGCAGGTTGGATCAAATGTAAAAGTGCATCAAATAAACGATTAAAACCTGCCATTTGCATGGCCTGATCATTGAAATCCGCATTTTTCAACATCTGAGAGGAGGTTGAAATTGGCGATTGCAACAGCACAGGATCAACTTGCATTGCGATCAGTTGGTCAATAGCACGGGTTTGAACATCGGTTTCTTGCAGATAACGTTGGTTAGAGGTTTTATTGCATAGAATCTGGCAAATGTCGCCATCGACTTCATCTTCTTCAAAATAATCACTTCGTGTAAGCACTGGCAATAACGGTTTATGTCGGCGTAATTCCTGTCCCAAAGCCGCTAATTCTTTGACCTGACCGGGTGAGGAGGAACTACTGAGCCAAAGGACACCATCCGCACTATCCATAAAGCGTTGGGTTAATGCTTCATTTTCTGGCGTAACAGAATGAAGTCCTGGGGTATCCAGTAAAATGAGATTGTTTGCTAAACAAACCCCTTGTAAGCGTGTGGTGGTTTCTGTGGCACCTTCTTTAAAATGCTCCTGACTATTGATAATTTGACCTGAGTCGAGATAAAAATATTCAACGCTTTGCTGGCGTCTGTGAAAACACTCTGCCAATACATTACAGAATGAACTTTTACCCGCATTGAATTTTCCGAAAATCAGCAAAATAATCTTATCGTCAAAATGATCTGCGATGGATTGTGCAGCATGTAGGGTTTCTAATTGTGTTTCCCAATGGCTGAGATAGCTTTCAAGCTGCGAATTGAGTACTGCGATGTCTTGGGCAATCTGACTATATGATGTCAGTCCAATGGGATTGATACGTTGTTTATTAAGATTGATCGCCAGTTGCTGATGCCAAGTGTGCATCTTATTTAAATGCAGGATGATATCCTGTTCCTGCTGATCAAAAGCTTTGCTACTCGCAATCAGCGTCTGAGTCGAATCATGCGAATCATGGACGGTCATTATACCTGCTCCAAAGTGGTTGATGCTTGTTGAGCTTGTATGATGAGCTGCTGTTGCTGCTGCAAATTAAGTAATTGCTGTTGCAACTGCATTCGATCAGAAGACAATTCCAAATAATGGGCAAATTCACCACGTAAACGCTGACGACCTGATTCTTCCACAAAAATAAGATTGAGATCCTTACGCAGTTTGACCGAGACACCCATCACCGCAACCATGACCGTATCTAGACTGCGGACATTACTTTTTTGCGTATCAGGTAAACCCACCACACCATAGTGCACCAGATGGCTATTGATTTCGATACAGGCACGAGAATAAGCCACTTGAATACGGTTACGATCACGTTTGCCTGCGGTTACTTTATACATATTGGCAAAAGAATCTGGTTCTAGCGAATTATCCTGCCCAGAGACCTGTAGGACCGGTTGTAAATCTTGACGCACTTTATCTAATATTTGATTGAGATCACGCTCAAAATTTTGGCGTTGCTGCTGTAAGCTTGTTGTAAGTTGCTGAATGTTGCTTTGAATGGTTTCTAGGTGCTGGGATAAGCGCGTTTTTAGATCAACAATGATCTGTTTTTTTTCAAATTGACGTATTGCGGGGACTTGCTCAAGCATCAGATGAAGTGTGTGTTGTAGTTCGGGGATACCACTGCGTTGTACCAGTACGGGTTTGGAATTTTCGATACCTTGACGGTGCCGTGTAGCTGATACAGGTCGTATCGTTGCAGTTGGTGCTTGATTTTGAATGCTCTCAATAATCTGCGCTAAAACGGCTTGATCTGGAATTTGGTCAATTTGAGTAAGCAGCAGTAAGCTTTGACGTTGGGTTTGCTTTGCATCTTGCTCGAATTGCTGGAATAAGTGTAATTCATAAGGATCAAACTCACCTTCACGTACCGAATGGACCATGAGGCGAATATCCGCTTTATTCCACATCGCATCTTGAGCAAGTTGATCATCGATTGTCGCCACATCAGCATCCAAACCCGGTGCATCTAACCAGCGGATTTGATGTTGCAGATGTTCGGAGAGGGCTACCGTTTCTCGTTTATCCGCGACTGAGAAAATATCTTGACCAATAAGCTCATTTAGCAGTCGGCTTTTACCATGATTATATTTGCCAATCACTGTAACCGTAGGAAATTTCCCTGCCTGTAGAATGGCACGCAGTCGAGCCAGAGCTTTCGCATCTTCAGGTACAACGGCTAAAATAGTATTGCTTGCTGCATCAAAAGTATGAATATCCATCTAAATATCTTTTCCATAAAATAAATCAGGCTAAACCGTTACAGCTCGCCTGATTTCAAGATTCACAAAATGACTTTTAGCTGAATTAAGCTTGTAGGCGAGGGCGGTCAACCACATGGTTATCAACACCATCTACAAGACGGCTAAGTCTGAGGTCAAATACCATTTCGGCAAATGGACCTTCAACACCGTTGGCTTGGATCGCTGCTGCATCTGTATGTTCGATTGCGTCAACAACAAGGCCTTCACGTGTTGCGTAGGCGAAGTCATCATAGGTGTACGGGTCGCCAGCAACGTTAATTTGCGTGGTGAGTTTGCGATGACCATCTGCAGATACAAAGAAATGAATATGTGCAGGACGATTACCATGACGGCCTAATTGATTTAACAATTGTTGAGTTGGGCCTTCTGGTGGACAGCCATAACCTGCGGGCAGAATCGTTTGTACACGGTATTGACCTTGAGCATCTGTCATAATAGTACGACGCATATTAAAAGGCCGTTGTTCGCCAGTTGGGTCAAAGTGTGAATAAAAACCTTTGGTATTGGCATGCCAGATTTCAACTTGTGCATTTGGCAGTGGTTGACCATCTGCAGCGTAAATTGTACCGTGCAAAATCAGGGTATGACCATTTGGATCACTGCCATCATCCATACGAGCAAAACCTTGGGCAACAGGTGCACCTGCGACATAAAGTGGGCCTTCAATGGTACGCGGGGTTGGGTTCTCAATACCCAAAGCGGCATCAATTGCATCCATACGCATATCAAGGAAGTGGTCAAAGCCTAAACCAGGAGAAAGTAAGCCTGCTTCATGACTGGTACCTAACTGGTTTAAATATGCAATTGCAGCCCAATATTCGTCAGAAGAAATCTCTAAATCTTCAATGGTCTTAAATAAGTCAGAAACCACCCGATGAATGATTTGCTTAGTACGAGGATTTCCACCGTCTTGCTCAAGTCCGCTGAGTAGGTTAATGAAATTCTGTACTTCTTCCGTCTCGAAAATTCTAATATTATTGGCTGTCATGGCTATCTCCTTAATCTTGCCATAATGCTGGCTTGCGTCATATCTTTTAAGATATGTTGTGCGTTGAGCCAGCATCATTCCTAATCTTGCTTGGTTCATAAATCCTTCTATATACCTTAATTGAATGTAATCCCCTTATCTAGACTGAATTCGGTATCTTTAAATACTTAAAAGGTATATTTAACCCGCTCAAATGATAAAACTGTGATGCTGTCATGCTATAGCTTGAAAATAACAATGTTGTTAGATCATCAAAATAATAAAAAATATTTATTTTTCAATATCTTAATGTGGGGTTTTATACAGCAAAAAATTGTTTATCTAGATTTAAAATAGCAGTGGTATGACTGAAAAGGTATAAACATATACCACATTATACATGGAAAATTACATTAATAATTCTGATAATGAATAATGCTGATGTATTTCCTTAATTATATCATTTTGAATTTATTTATATTTTAAGGAAGTGCAAAAGTTTTTGTCTGGAGGATAAGACAAAGAACACCCTAGAACTTACACAACAAGAATTTCAAAGATTCAGGAAAGGATTTCCCATGTTAAAGCTAGATCTGCTTTATAGAACTCAACGAGTTGCACTTTATACGCTGTTTGGATGTCTGAGTATAGATGCTGCTTATGCCGAGTTTTTAGAAGAGAGTAACACCAGTATTTATTTACGTAATTTCTATAATGAACGTGACTACGAAGATACCAAACATGACCTCGGCAGTTGGTCGCAGGCGGCATCTGGGCGCTTTGAATCGGGTTATAGCGACACTGCGCTACAAGTCGGTTTGGATTTTGGTTTTCAATATGCCCTACGTTTAAATGATCGTTATGATCAACGTTTAGATACCGTTTTTAAATATGACAAAAGTGAAGCCCAACAAGCACGGGATTATTTAAAATTAGGTGCCACCTTAAAACTTAAATATCAAAATACAGAGCTTAAAGTGGGGGAGCTTTTTCCAAAAACACCGGTTTTATTTATTGATGATTCTCGACAATTGGTGACAACCTATGCTGGGGTAATGTTAGAAAGCCAAGACATTCAAAATTTAAAACTGTCTGCAGGCCGTTTTACCCGTGTTAATGCCCGAGATGATGATGAATATAGAAAATTCACTTTGGGCAACTCCACAGATCCCAACAAAAGAAGTGATGGTTTAAATTTTATCGGCTTAGACTATAAGTTTACCCCAAACTTCACTGGTTCATACTGGTTTGGTCAGTTGGAAGATATTTATCAACAACACTATTTCAATGCGGTTTATACAGAAAAAGTCAATGAGACCAAGCTAAAAGTAGATGCACGTTATTTTAATTATAAAGAGGATGGTGATGCTTATTTTGGAAACATCGATGTTCAATCTCTAGGATTACAAGCGAGTGCACAACATGGCCCAAATACCTTTTTAGCGGGTGTGCAAAAACACTTCGGTGAGGACAATATTCCACTTTTAAATGGTTATGTTCCGCAAGGATATTTACAGACTTGGTCTGCAATTGCTTTTTATAAAGCGAAAGAGTTTACTTGGCATGCCTTATATAGTTATGACTTTAAAGATCATGGCGTACCGGGCTTGAAACTGACCTTGCGTTATTTAAATGGTAGTGACATTTATCGGGCTGGCTTTAAGGATAATAAAGAAACCGAGAAAAATTTGATTGTAAACTATACTGTTCCAGAAGGATGGTTAAAGGGGCTTGGAGTGGAATGGCGCTATATTGATGCCAATATTAAATATGGTGTTGGAAACATGCCAGGCAAAGATTTTGTGGAAAATCGTTTTATCACAACCTATACCTTTAAATTCTAATTTTTGCTTAATCCGATAAATCGAGTGATGCCCCTATTAAAAATAAGGGGCATCATCTTTAGTAGTCAGGACATTTAAGCGTCCAAGTATAGTTAACCTGTAAAAACTGAGACACAAGAATATAATTTCTCTTAATTAACATTTTTAATTAAATCAATTGTATGGAGAAAATAAATTGTTTGATTCTAAAAAGCTTGCAATGCCACACCTTACATTCAAAGTTTAAATATCTTTGCGTAGGCGATGCCTCCCTTTTTAGAGATAAAAAGGGACAAAAATCTTTTATTGAGCGAGGGGTACATCCTATACCCCCGCTCAACGGCGACATCCTTGTCGCCCCACGGTAGGATAAGTATCTATGCTTCAAAAGCACAAAAAGTGAATTGATAACCAGCAGTTTCTAAAAGTTTATACAAATACTTAAGCTTCATTTCTGATCAATGACTTGATGCAAATCAGTTGTATAAATAATTAGGTGGTTTGGCTATAAATAAGGATAAGCATAGTTAAATGCTTATCCTTTCTTCGCTAGTCAGATCATCAACAAGTATATGCCTAATAGGCAAAACTAAGCATCAATCTAAATAAACCCGCAATTAAAGCCAATGCTGCAAAACCGAAACACCACAACAAAATAAACCATGTTACAGGGTTGAGTTGTTTGATGTATTTGTTCATCTAAAACTCCTTGATCAATGATAGCCTTCATCACCAATACGGACTTTGTCTCGGAAAACCCAGTAAGACAAGAAGGTATAAGCGATAATAATTGGGATCAGAATTGCCGCACCGACCAAGGTAAATTTAAGACTTGATTCTGGTGCAGCGGCTTGCCAAATTGAAACTGAAGGTGGAATGATGTTTGGCCATAAACTAATTACAAATCCAGTAAATGCCAGAAAAACCAATGCCAGCGTATAAACAAAAGGTTTGATCTCATGTCGTTGCTTACAAGCATGTAAAATTAAACCAGAAAAGAGTACAACTAAAATAGGCACAGGGCTGAAATAGATAAGGTTTGGTAATGCAAACCAGCGCTGGGCAATTTCAGGATGTGTGATCGGGGTATAGATACTGACAGCAGCAAAAATAACCATTAACGTGATTAATAGCTTTGGCATCAGCGTATACATGATGTCTTGTAAACGCGCTTCCGTTTTTAAAATCAACCAGCCACAACCTAAAGTGGCGTACATGACAACAACACCTAAACCAGTGAAAAGTGAAAAAGGGGTAAACCAATCCCATACACCGCCACTATAAATACCCGCAGTGGTTTGAATACCTTGGATATATGCACCAAGGATAACCCCTTGGAAAAAGCTGGATAAGATCGATCCCCAAATAAAGGCTTGATCCCATAAGTATTTGGTTCGAGTTGCTTTAAAGCGGAACTCGAAGGCAACACCACGGAAAATCAATGCGACCACCATAAATATAATGGGAAGGTGTAAAGCAGAGAGTACCGTAGAATAGACCAGCGGAAAGGCTGCAAATAATCCCGCGCCGCCAAGCACCATCCATGTTTCGTTACCATCCCAGACAGGGGCGACCGTATTCATCATGACATCACGTTCTTGTCGGTCTGGAATAAATGGAAAGAGAATTCCAATGCCTAAATCAAAGCCATCCATCACTACATAAATCAGTACACCTAAACCGATAATGCCGACCCATATTAAAGCGAGATCAATCATGATGTTTCTCCTTATTTTGATCTAGCGGCGCTTGTTGTCCATCGATTGGATCATCCACAGCACTGAGGGGGCGTAATGGGGTTTTAAAATGTCCTAAACCGGTTATTTCAGGATCTAAATGAGTTAAAAACTCAGGTCCAGATTTCATGAGTCTGAACATATAATAAATCCCTGCACCAAATACAACGGTATACACCAGTACAAAAATGATCAGACTGAGTCCCACTTGGTCTGCTGTTACGGTATGCGATAACGCATCTTTGGTACGTAACACGCCATAAACCACCCAAGGCTGTCTTCCCACTTCTGTTGTAACCCAACCTGCGAGTAAAGTGATATAACCCGTTGGCCCCATCACAATGGCAAATTTATGAAACCATGTAGACTCATAGAGGCGATTCTTTTTGCGTAACCATAAGGCTGTTAAAGACAGCAATACCATTAACATGCCAAGACCCACCATGACACGGAAGCTCCAGAAAACGATGGCTACATTTGGACGATCTTCAGCTGCAAAGTCCTTTAATCCAGTGACTTCGCCATCTAAGGAGTGGGTTAGAATCAAACTGCCTAAATAGGGAATACCGAATTCAGTTGTATTTTTTTCTTGTTGCATGTTTGGTGTCGCAAACAGCAGAAGTGGCATCGCATGGTCACGGTTGGTCTCCCAGTGTCCTTCAATTGCTGCCAATTTCGCTGGTTGATGTTTTAAGGTGTTTAAACCATGGTTGTCACCAATAACCACTTGTAAACAAGAGGTTGCCAGCACCATCCATAAACCCATAGAGAATGATTTTTTAATTAATTCATCACGACGACCTTTAAGCAGATGCCAGCCAGCTGTGCCCACAACCAATAATGAAGACACTAAAAATGCAGCTGTTGCCATATGTGCAAAGCGATAGGGGAACGATGGGTTAAATACAATTGCCCACCAGTCTGTCGGGACAATGATGCCATTTTCTATTGCAAAACCTTGTGGTGTTTGCATCCAACTGTTAGAGGACAAAATCCAGAACATGGAAATACAGGTTCCGATGGCGACCATAAGTGTGGCAAAAAAATGTGCTTTTGCGGTGACTCGGCCCCAACCAAAAAGCATGATTCCTAAGAAGCCTGCTTCTAAGAAAAATGCGCTTAAAACCTCATAGGTGAGTAATGGTCCCGTCACACTGCCTGAGATACGCGAAAACTCACTCCAGTTGGTACCAAACTGGTAGGCCATGACAATGCCTGAAACAACACCCATAGCAAATGCAACAGCAAAAATCTTAATCCAGTATTTGAAAAGGTCTTTGTAAACTGGGTTTTGTGTACGCAACCATTTCCATTCCAGCAGTGCAAGGAAACAGGCTAAACCAATGGAGGTTGCAGGGAAAATAATGTGAAAAGACACAGTGAAAGCAAACTGAATTCTTGCCAGTTCTAGTGCAGTTAATCCGAGACTCATTGCATGCCCCATCGTTGCTTGAGGCATTGGACCGCTATAGACCCATGACCGTCATGATTAAGTTTGGAAAAAACCATAGATCGTTCCATAAAAACTACCTACTTAGAAATAATGTTTAGGGTCTGTTGATATTTCATAAATGGCTTGCGTTGTAGGCAAAAATTGAGCAGGCAAGGCATGAAATGAAGAGAATAGCGAGACTATTTTCGAGTTTCATAACGTAGGCTGAGATAATTTTAGCCACAACCCTTCGGGACTAGAGTGTTTTTTGCTGCTACATCGTTACGAACTACTGATTTAGAATGACTAAATTACGTATTTCGTGTCTCGTATCACCTAAAAAACACTCGTTGTCGCAAACATAGACGAATTGTCAACAGACCCTGAGATCTTGCACCATTATTTAGTTGGGATGTAGGTACAGAAAATGAGGAGAAAAAATATAACAGATTTTTAAAAAATGGCTAAACTGTTATATTTTTATCGGCTGCTTTTGTAGCTATATTTTTTCTTTAATGCACTGCAAACTGCGGATATATCACTCAATTTTAAGTTGAAAAAAGGTATGTACCGTTAAATTTAGCTTGAGTTATGATGAATATATGGATGTAAATGACAGTGTTTTATACAATATCTGAGTTAACCACCATTAAGCGCGCGAGCTACCAAATCAGCTTGATTATAGCGATTTGGGGTTTTGCATATATGTTGCAAAAACTGTTCAATTTACCCATTGCATCAGGTGTTTTCGGTTTTTTTATATTGCTGATTTTATTGCAAATGCAATGGCTCAACTTGGAAAAGGTGAGTCTAGGTGCAGATATGCTGTTGGGTGAGCTGTTACTGTTTTTTATTCCGCCAGTGGTCGGTGTGATTCAGTATCAGCAATTACTTTTGATCAGTGGTTGGAAAATATTTCTAGTGATTTTACTCAGTACCGCTTTGGTGATGGCAAGCTCTGTGTTGATGGTGAAACTATTCTTGCAACAGGATGATGTGGAATGACGGAGTTGTGGGGCGTTTTTTACTTGCTGTGGACGGTACTGTGTTATTTCGTGGCAAAGCGCGTATTTGTTTTTACCCAGAAAATATATTTTTCTCCGATTATTGTAGTGCCGAGTCTCAGTATTATTTTGATCTTTATATTTCAGCATCGCTTTCAAGACTATTACCTATACACCCAATATTTGGTTGCCATGTTAGGACCAATTACAGTGGCATTTGCGATTCCTGTATTTCGTTATAGAGCGATCGTCAAACAGTATTTTTTCGTTTTAATCGTCAGTTCTAGTATGTCTATGCTGGTGGGAATCTTAAGTAGCTGGCTATTGGCAAGTATGTTCAATTTCGACGAAATTTTGAAAAATAGTCTTTTGGCGCGTTCGATTTCTATTCCATTTGCCTTGGAATTGACTGAAAAAATTGGCGGCTCAATCAGTTTAATTCCTTTGTTTACGGTCATAACCGGCTTAGTGGGGATGTTATTTGGTGATTTTTTACTGTTATGGATGCGCTATAAAAACCGTATTGCACAAGGCGCTGCTCTAGGAAATGCCGCTCATGCGATGGGGATTGCGCGAGCAAGACAACGTCATGAGTTAGAAGGGGTGATTGCCAGTCTATCCATGATTATTTCAGGGATCATCATGGTGTTATTTGCGCCATTTATAATTTCATTGATGAGGGGCTGTTGATATTTCATAAATGGCTTGCGTTGTAGGTTAAAATTGAGCAGGCAAGGCATGAAACGAAGAGAATAGCGAGACTATTTTCAAGTTTCATAACGAAGGCTGAGATAATTTTAGCCACAACCCTGAGCAAGAACAAAGCACTGCTTTGTTTGCAGCGCAAGGCGCAGCGGGGGACTAGCGTGTTTTTTGCCGCTTCGTGTTACCTTGCGAAACGATGTTTCTCATCATTTAGAATGACTAAATTTCGTATTTCGCGCCTAGTATCGCCTAAAAAACACACATAGTCGCAAACATAGACGAATTTTCAACAGACCCCAAACATATTGTTTGATTTCATTTTATTTAGATTGAAAAATAATCTTTAAAAATGAAGTCTAAGCGGCATTTAAAGACAGTATGCAATGTTAAAGGTAATTGATTTACATGAATATTTATTTTAAATCTCCGTATGGGATTTTGTGACGGTGCAGATTTTGCGCTACATATTTAATTGTATTTAGCCCTTGTCATATTCTAGAGAGGGTGATTTTATATTAGGATCATCAACGGGATGATCGAAAGCAACTGCTGGATTTGGAATAGGCTTATGGATGGGTTATCTGAATTTTCTTGGCAAAATATTAAATATAACTTTTACAATACTGGAGAACTGCCAGAGCTTCTGCAACGAGATTCACCCATCTTACAGCTTTGGGAAAGTGCAAAAAAATCGGGCTTAAGTCCTTTCTCCAAAATCACTGACTTAGACGAGTTTCCTGTCGCTGACCTTTCACAGGGTGATATAAAATTAGCTGCATTGGCTGAAGGTGTATTAAATGATGTCTGGCGCTTATTTGGGCAACAGGATGTTATCGTTTTCTTAATTAATCATCAGCTTAAAATTATTGCTGAACGTCACAATCCTGATTTAGATGACCAATATCATTATTTATGCACGGGTCGTATTATTGAGCCCTCTGTGTTTGGTGCGATTGCACCGACATGTAGTGTGATGTCTAAACAGCCTATGATCATGACAGGGCATCAACATTATCTGGATGAATTTTCGAATTATTCTTGTGCATCGGTTCCGATATTCAATGGCTGTGGTGATGTACTCGGCGCTTTAGATATCACTTCACCACAAGGGCTTTTGGCGAGCAATTGGTTGCGTCACTTACTTTACCAAAGTTATATTTTGGAAAATAAGATTATTCAGGTAGCACTACAACCTGAACAACGGGTCCTTTATTTTCAACATTCCAAAGATTTGCTGGACAATGCCTATACGGGCATGATCGTACTGGATCAATCAGGAAAAATCCTCAAAGCCAACCAAATGGCGTTGAAATTGCTGAATTGTTCTATTGAGCAATTGTTGCAGCAACCAATGGATCATTTTTTGCTAACCGAGCATTTGAATCCATTAAATTCGAGTGATTGTTTTTTAATTCAAAGTTTTGACCATGCATTTTTTTATGCCCAGCTACGTAGTGTGAATGGGCCGTTGCAGAATAAAACAAGCAAATTCACGACACAGCATTTGCTTGATCAAGCGCTAAAAGCATTAAAAGCCGATATTCCTGTATTGATTACCGGAGAAACAGGTACAGGTAAGGATCATTTTGCTCAGCAGTTACATCAGAAGCTCGATGTAGATTTGCCTTTTATTTCAATTAATTGCGGTGCAATACCAGATCATTTGCTTGAAGCAGAATTATTTGGTTATGAAGGCGGCGCTTTTACAGGTGCTAAACGGCAAGGCGAAAAAGGCTTAATTGAACTGGCAGATCAGGGCATACTCTTTCTCGACGAGATTGGTGATTTACCTTTACATTTACAAGTGAAAATTTTAAGAGTGTTACAAGATCAGCAGTTCTATCGGGTTGGAGGACGTAAACCGATCAAGTCAGCATTTAAACTGTTATGTGCAACACATCAGGATTTAAAAAGTAAAATACAACAGCAGTCATTCCGCCGTGATTTATATTATCGTATTTGCGGTTTTCAGGTACATTTACAACCCTTACGCTTACGTCAAGATAAACAGATCATTTTACACCACGTTCTGGATCAATTTGGTATAGCACAATGGTCGAGCCATGTAGAGCAACAATTTGATAGGCACACATGGGAAGGAAATATTCGTGAATTAATTCATGTGGTGAAGCTATCTGCAGCGTTTAAAGACAGTGAAATTTTAAATCATTTATATTTACCTGAAGCTGATTTAGCGATTCAGCAGCAAAGTAAGCAATTGATATTAGATGAAAATAAAAACTTAAATAGCTTGACCAAGCAAATGATTGTGCAGGTATTACAAGAAGAAAATGGCAATATCGCAAGGACAGCGAAACGCTTAAACATTTCAAGAACAACGATATATAAATATATTGGCAATTAATACTGATTTTATTGCAACGTTTACTCCATCCAAAGCTTGATCTTGGGACTGTATATTAGGTCTTGTCGGAACAGCTTGGGCTTTTTTTCTGATTGTTCATCATGCTAGGGCAACTCAACGTTGCCTAAATATCAACTTATTATGTACGCATTATTTTTAAACTTAACTAGCCCTTATTCTTGTTTTTAATCCTTATTCATATTTAACCCCCATCCTTGTTTTATGCCCCCAGTGATTGTCCATTGATTGGACAGTGCATTCTCAATGCTGTCCATTTATTGGACATTGGAAATGTAACCTTGTTTTAAGTCTATGATTATGAATTATAAAAATATTGGCACGCTAACTGCAAATATTCTATGGCTCATATTTGATTAAAACAAATCTATCAAACGATTTATCAAGTGTAGATGGTCAATTCGTCATGGATAAATCGATTGATTTTTGATTCAAAATTTAAACAAGTGCAATGAGTAGTGAAAAGGATGCTTGAAACTAAAGGGAATAAATGATGCGTTTTAGCAATAAAAATAGCCTGCTTCTTATGTTGAGTGGCATGTTTGTACAGTATAGCCATGCGATTGACGTAAACGTGGGGGATTATACAGCATTGCCAAAAGGGACCAATGCAGGTGTGTTCTATTATCAACATAGTCAAATGGAGGGTTATTACCAAAATGGCGATAAAACCAGAGCTGAATCTAAATCGGATATCGGTATTGCGCGCTTAATTCATTACACCGACATCGCTGGTTTACGTGCAACACCTCAAATAATTTTACCATTTGGAACAATACGGCATACGCAAATTGGCGATACTGATTTAAACAATGCCTCAGGTTTTGCAGATCCAGTGATTGCTTCTGCTTTTTGGTTGATTAATCAACCTGAACAAGGTTCATCGGGTCGTTATCTGGCATTTACCCCATTTATTTATCTGCCATTTGGGCAATATGATCGAAATGACGCGGTGAATTTAGGCGAAAACCGATTTAAGTATGATCTTCAACTGGCATGGGTACAGCCGCTATATGGCAAGCTTGCTTTTGAACTTTATCAAGATGTGATTTTGTATGGAGACAACGATGAAGCGGGAAAGGGCGATCAAACACTTTCACAAGCGACCAGCTATCAAACTCAATTTAACTTACGTTACGACTTGAATTCTAAACAGAGAATAGCCCTCGGTTATGCCGCAAATTATGGGGGTGAGCAACAATTGGATGGAATCAAACTGGATCAGAACATGGAAAAACAACAAGCGCGATTGGAGTTTCAGCAAATGCTGAATGCAAAAACTCAATTAAGTGCGCAGTTGCTTTCAGACACACGAACAGAAAGCGGATTTAAGAAGGATTACGGTTTGAATTTTCGTGTTTTTTACATTTTTTAATTTAAAGCAGGTGTAACACATTGATTGCGTCATTTTTTACAAGGATGCAGTTGGAACAGTAAAGCAATTGTTTAAATAAATTTTGAAGAGGTCATCATGTCTATATTCACAAAAGAAGTTTGGGATAAAAAATTATTTAACGGTTCATGGCAGTCAGCCCAAGACACCTACAGTGTGATTGAGGTTGCAACAGGTCAAGTGCTTGGTGAAATCGGTTATGCCTCTGCCGCTGATGTGGTGAGTGCTGCACAACAAGCCAAAGCCGCTCAACAACAGTGGTGGGCTTTAAATTATCAAGAGCGTCAGGCAGTGTTTGAGCGAGCTGCTGCTTTACTGACAGAAAATCAAGCGGAAGTGATTGAGTGGCTGGTTAAGGAAAGTGGCTCATTACAACTGAAAGCAGGCTTTGAAGTGAGTATTGCGATTCAAGTGCTTAAACATTGTATTGCTTCACCTGCAACTGAACAGGGCACATTATTACCTACGCAAAATGGCAAATTAAGTATAGCGAAACGCTTGCCCTTAGGTGTTGTTGGGGTCATTTCTCCATTTAACTTTCCACTGTACTTAGCTTTACGTGCTGTGGCACCGGCTTTGGCCTTTGGTAATGCGGTGGTGTTAAAACCTGATGAGCGTACAGCAGTGTGCAGTGGCTATGTGATTGCACGGATTTTTGAACTTGCAGGATTGCCAAAGGGGCTGCTGCATGTATTGCCAGGTGGGGCAGAAGTTGGTGAAGCACTGACTTTGGATAAAAATATTGCCAGTATCCAATTTACGGGATCAACCCAAGTTGGACGGATTGTGGGGGCGAATGCGGCAAAGACCTTAAAGAAAGTCTCTCTAGAATTGGGTGGGAAAAACTCACTGATTATTTTGGATGATGCGGATATTGAGTTGGCAGCAGAAAATATTGCATGGGGTGCATTTTTACATTCTGGGCAGATTTGTATGACCTCTGGCAAGATTTTGATTCACCAAAAAATTTATCAACAGGTCAAACAGCGTGTCATTGAAAAAGTGCAGAATTTTGTGGTAGGGAATCCTTGTGACAAGAATGTCACCATTGGGCCATTGATCAATGCCAAACAAGCGCAACGTGTAGAACAATTGGTCAGCGCTGCGGTTAATGAAGGCGCAACATTGGAAATCGGTGGACATGCCGATGGGGTGTTTTTTCAACCGACTGTACTGACCGATGTGACTGCAAACAATTCGATTTTTAGTGAAGAGATTTTTGGTCCTGTTGCCGTGTTGATCCCGTTTAGCTCAGATGAACAGGCCATTGAATTAGCCAATGACGGCGATTATGGGCTTTCAGCAGGCATTATTACCTCCAATGTGGGACGAGGTATGCAACTCGGAGCGCAGCTTAAAGTGGGCTTGCTACATATCAACGATCAGACCGTAAATGATGAAACGGTCAATCCATTTGGTGGTTTTGGTTCATCAGGTAATGGTACGCGTATTGGCGGCCCTGCCAATGCCGATGAATTTACCCAATGGCAATGGATTACAGTACAGGCTCAAGCGCCACATTATCCTTTTTAAACAATTAAATAAATCATTACAGGACGTTATACGATGAGTGAATTAAAAGATATTATTGCCGCAGTGACCCCATGTAAAGGTGCTGACTTTGAGCTGCAAGCTTTAAAAATACGTCAGCCGCAAGGTGATGAAGTATTGGTAAAAGTGGTTGCTACAGGAATGTGCCATACCGATCTGATTGTACGTGATCAATATTATCCGGTTCCGCTGCCTGCTGTCCTTGGACATGAAGGGTCAGGAATTATCGAGGCGATTGGCCCTAATGTAACCGAGCTTCAAGTGGGCGATCATGTGGTCTTAAGTTACGGGTATTGTGGAAAATGTACCCAATGTAATACTGGAAATCCTGCCTATTGTTCAGAGTTTTTTGGACGAAATTTTAGTGGGGCGGATTCAGAAGGGAATCATGCACTTTGTACCCATGATCATGGCGTGGTAAATGATCATTTTTTTGCCCAATCCTCCTTTGCAACCTATGCTTTAAGTCGTGAAAA
Source organism: Acinetobacter sp. NyZ410 (assembly GCF_022828975.1). Taxonomy (NCBI): domain Bacteria; kingdom Pseudomonadati; phylum Pseudomonadota; class Gammaproteobacteria; order Moraxellales; family Moraxellaceae; genus Acinetobacter; species Acinetobacter sp. NyZ410. The sequence continues at coordinate 1,832,283 of NZ_CP094620.1, forward strand.
TAACACGGTTAAAGTGACCAAAGACGTACCAATTGAACTATTAGGACCATTAGGTTGTGGTATTCAAACAGGTGCTGGTGCATGTATAAATGCTTTAAAAGTGACACCTTCCAGTAGTTTTGTGACTTGGGGTGCTGGTGCTGTTGGTCTGAGTGCTTTGCTTGCGGCAAAAGTGTGTGGTGCTTCGATCATTATTGCTGTTGATATTGTTGAATCTCGTTTGGAGCTGGCAAAACAATTGGGTGCAACCCATGTGATCAATAGTAAAACTCAAGATCCTGTGGCTGCGATTAAAGAGATTACCGATGGTGGAGCCAACTTTGCATTGGAATCTACTGGGCGACCTGAGATATTAAAACAAGGTGTTGATGCGCTGGGTATTTTAGGCAAAATCGCCGTGGTAGGTGCACCTCAATTAGGCACAACTGCACAATTTGATGTAAACGATCTGTTATTGGGTGGGAAAACTATTTTAGGTGTCGTTGAGGGGAGTGGTTCGCCCAAGAAATTTATCCCTGAGTTAGTCCGCTTATATCAACAAGGGAAATTTCCATTTGACCAACTTGTAAAATTCTATGCATTTGATGAAATCAATCAAGCTGCGATAGATAGTCACAAGGGTATTACACTCAAACCGATTATTAAAATTGCATAATCTTGCATGGCATGCTCATTGATGAGCATGCCATTTCTTTGATTTTAAGCGTTTTGAGGTTTAAATTTTGGGTTTAGTTTCAGATTTTAGGTTAAGTGTTTTAAGCTAGTTGGATGAGTTTAGCGCTTTCTTCGCTTTTCCAGTAATTTTCCAAATAATAAACCTAGTTCAAACAATAACCACATTGGGATCGCAAGCATAATCATGGAAATTGCATCAGGTGGTGTTACAAACATAGCGATAAAAAAACAGCCCACTATAATAAAGCGGCGTTTTGCAATTAAACTCTGAGTGCTAACCACACCAATTAAAATCAATAAAAGTGTGATCATTGGAATTTCAAAAGTTACCCCAAACACCAAAAATAACTTTAAACAAAAGCTGAGATAACTATTGATATCGGTCATGGGTGCGACGGTTTCGGGGGAGACACTGATGAAAAAATGCAGAATAGAAGGCAGTACAATAAAGTAAGCGAAGGCAATCCCTGCGTAAAATAATAGGATGCTACCTAACAACAAGGGAAGTGCCAGTGATCTTTCTTTTTCATAAAGTGCGGGTTTAATAAAACTCCAGAGCTGATAAATAATAAAAGGCATTGCCAGCAGAATCGCCACAAAAAAGTTAAGCTTAAATGGTGCCATAAATGTTGCAGTAACATCTGTTGCGATCATGGATGAATTGGCAGGAAGCTGAGCTCTTAACGGTTCTGAGAGTAGTTGATACGTTCGATTGGCAAAAGGCAATAAACAAAAAAATAGTGCGAATAGAACCCCTACCGTTTTAAACAAATGTTGACGAAGCGCCACTAAATGTTCAATCAGTGGCATTTGCTGTAGTTCTTCAGACGGTAGGTCTTTTGCAATCACAGCGGGTGATGAAGATTGAGGGAGCTGTGTATTCATGCGATCACCTTTAATTTTACCAGAGATGAGGCTTTAGGCTCTGTCTGATGATCATCAGATGCGTGTTGATGCTGTAAATAGTTCTGCAAATAATGGGGTGTAAATACTGAGTAATAGGCTTGATTATTCAATAAGTCACGATAAATCAAACTGTTAAACTTTACTGTTTTTTCAGTAGCGCTGCTTTGTAGCTGTTGTTTAGCGTCGCTTGCCTCTGTTTGCTGCCGAAGTTCAGCAAGTTGGGATTGCATTTTTTGTTCAAGCTCGGCCATACGCTGCATTTCTTGTTGGACTTGCTCACGTAGTTCGGATAACCCGAGTTCACGGTCAATATCTTGTTTGGCATTGTTCACAAAATGCATGAGTTTGGCATACCATTTCCCCGCGAAACGAGCGGCTTCTGGCAGTTTTTCTGGCCCAAGTACCAGAAGAGCGATAATGCCAAACACAAAAAGTTCAGACATTCCAACATTAAACATCTATATCATCCCTAAACTTAGCTGTTAATGGTTGAGTCGGATGGTTTCTTGGTCTCCTCATGTTCAAGCGTGTTGGTCTCTTTCAATGCGATGTTTTCTTCCTCACGCATTGATTTTTTAAAGTCTTTGACTGCGCCGCCAACATCTTTACCAATATTTTTAAGCTTAGATGTCCCGAATAATAAAATAACCACAATTGCAAAAATGATCACATGCCAAATTGATAAACCAGCCATAGTGTTCTCCCTTGTTATTCCTGTCCATGAGAATTGATTTTTACTGTATTGAGATCAACATCCATTGATTCAATTCATTGTTTTAAATAACCTAATCATTTAGGGTCTTACACTTAAAAGCAGTGTATTTAAAATGAATAGGTTTTGAGCGAGTAGGGTATAAGTTAAGTTTTTAAAAAAGAAAATTTCAATAAATTCACAAGAATTTTTTCTCTTTCAGCATTATTTTCACTTTGTTTGTCCAGTCAATTAAATTCCGTTTAATCCTTGGGATATTCTTGTTTAAATCGTCTTTCAATATCGAAATAGCGTTGAAAATAATCATTGCTATGTTTCAGTGGTTGTTTTAGTCATCTCCTGTAATGGATAAATTAAGCAGATGAGGTTCGAGTTGCTTTGGGCTATTCGGCTTGATTAAACAACAAGCCGCTCAACTGGATTGCTGATCCACTATATCTGTACCATACCCCATAATCTGATTCTGTTCCAATGCTTGAATAAGATCATCTTCCTTTATTTTCGAGTTAGACCCAAGCTTAATAGATCGCATTGAGCGTGTTGATTTTAAATACAGGTATAACCAGCATCCGCCGTAATGATTGAACCTGTGATTAGACTTGAGGCATCTGAAGCCAGAAATTGCACAATAGACGCAATTTCATGCGCTTGCCCCATACGGTTAGCAGGTGTCATATCCAGCCATTGATTGACTAAGTTATCTTGGTTTTCAAGGTTTTTTAATAGCGGTGTTTCAATATAGGTGGGGGCAACAGCGTTCACCCGAATATGACGTTGAGCCCATTCAACCGCAAGAGATTTAGTTAAATGATGCACGCCTGCTTTTGAGGCATTGTAGTGACATTGTGGTTGTGGCACGTTGACAATCTGTCCTGACATTGAACCAATATTGATAATCGATCCTCGCCCAGCATCCAGCATTTGACGGGCAAAGCCACGACAAGTCTTAAAGATGCCAGTCAAGTTGATGTTGATGACATTATCCCACTCCTCATCTGTCATATGCTCAGCTGGGGTATTCGTCACAATGCCCGCATTACATACCAATATATCCAGCGCTGGTAATGCTTGAGCAAGCGCGTTAATCGCTGCACTATCCGTGACATCTAAGCTTTCCGCACGTGCAAGATAGCCCTTGGCCTTTAACGCTTGTGCAGTTGTTGTTGCACGATCCAGTAAGATGTCGGTACAAATAACTTCGGCGCCTGTCGCAGCAAGTGCTTCAGCAATTGCTGCACCTATGCCTTGACCTGCACCTGTGACCAGTGCCAGTTTATTGCTTAAGTCCATTTTCTTGCGATAATCCATATCTTTTCTCTTTGTCTTTTCCATTTTATGTGATGAGTGAGCATCGTAACGGTTCACCACGTAAACTGCGTAATGCTTCTTCAGCGGCTAAGCGCTGTAAGGTATCTACCGATGTATCAGAAAAAAACGCTGCATGTGGAGACATGATTAAATGAGGTGCTGTACGTAAAGGCGAGTCTGCTGGTAATGGCTCTTGTGCAAAGACATCGAGTCCTGCGCCTGAGATTTGTCCATTGACCAAGGCTGTGGCTAATGCTGATTCATCAATCAGTCCACCTCTTGAGCAATTTATAATGATTGAACCTTGAGGCATTTTTGCCATCGCCTCAGCATCAATCAAATGACGTGTTGCAGGAGTCAGTGGAACATGTAGCGATAAAACATGGGCAGAAGAAATCACTTGATCCTGTGACATCAGGTGAACGCCTAGTGTTTTTGCTTGCGCTTCGGTGACATATGGGTCAAAGCCAATCATATGACAACCAAAGACTGCGAGGCGTGAGGCATAAGCTTTCGCAATACGTCCCAGCCCGATTAAACCTACAGTGGTATTACGCAACGAACGAATACCTGTAACCATCTGGTCGATCTTCCATTCACCTACGCGGATACCTTGATCATACTGATTGAGTTTACGAGCCATCATCAAGGTCATGGCAGCTGCATGATCAGCGACTTCTTCAATACCATAATCAGGTACATTACATACCTGTATCCCAAGTTGTTTTGCGGCGACGAGATCAACATTATCGACACCAACGCCATAACGTACAATGGTTGCACCAGTTGCCATGGCCTGCATCACACGATGGGTCATGGGTGCAAAGTTGTTGAGTACTACATTTGCTCCTGCAACGGCTTGTACTGTTTCTGCTTCATTATGGCATTGAAATGCTGCAAAACTTGCCCCAGCAACTTGTGCGGCTGCTTGCTCATGTCGTGTATTACCAAAGGCTTGATCAGTGACCACTAATTTCATTAGAGCACTCCTCGTTTTACTAAATTACGCATCAGTGCACGGGTTCCATAAGTCCATGGTTGTGCTTGATCAGCATAAACAACCGTGTTGCGTAATGTGCCTAAAAGCGGAGTCGAGATTTCGACCACGTCACCTGGTTTATGGGTAAAGCCAGAACCTTGACCTTCTCGATCTTGTGTTGGTGCAAACATTGTGCCTAAAAATAACATAAAGCCATCTGGGTACTGATGCGAGTCATTGTAGGTTTGTGCGACCAGATGCGCGGGTTTGCGACTGATTTCCGCCATATTGGAGTGTCCCGACATGCTAAAACCATCTTCTGCACCAGTTACAGACATGTGAAGCGTGGCATTCTCAATATCGCTAAGGGTGAAATCTGAGTCAAATAGACGGATAAACGGGCCAATTGAACATGATGCGTTATTGTCTTTTGCCTTACCGAGTAATAGCGCTGAACGGCCTTCAACATCGCGTAGATTGACATCATTGCCCAGCGTTGCACCACGAATATTGCCTTGGCTATCCACCGCCAACACTATTTCTGGCTCAGGGTTGTTCCATGCTGAAATCCGATTAATTCCCACTTGTGCACCATAACCTACAGCAGACATGGGTTGTGACTTGGTGAAGACTTCGGCATCTGGCCCAATCCCGACTTCGAGATATTGTGACCATAAACCTTCAGCAATCAAGGTCGCTTTAACTTCGGCTGCTTGCTCAGAACCCGCTTGAATATTCGATAAACTGCCCCCGATTAGTATACCTATACGTTGACGTAATGCTTCGGCACGAGCAGGATCCCCCGAGGTTCGTTCATCGATGACACGTTCAACCATACTTTTGGCAAAAGTAACCCCACATGCTTTTAAGGATTGAAAGTCACAGGGCGCAAGTAAGCAAGGATGATCTGCGTGGTAACCCATTTCTGTAGGATCAAGCACCAAATCTTCAACTCTTCCAAGTACTTCACCTGAGAGTTTGTCAAAACGACCAGCAGGATCATGGTCAAGAAAATCAGCCATTGAGATGACCGACTCGGTGACATCAATCAGTATGTTGTCACGTAAGATGACAACCGATGGCCCTTTGTGAGGAAGCCAAACACGTCCAACCAATTTGGCGCTGTTGAGTGATGTGGGTAACATGGAGAATCCTTCCTTTGTTTATCATTTGTTCTATCTAGTAATACTACTTTTTAATTTTAGCTTTGGTCAAGTAGTGTATTGAGTATATGCAGAGATTATTCGCTTATATTAATAGATTATGTATTTATATAATTGTTTTTTAATTATAAATTATTTTATTTTTATTATTGATTTTGATGTTTTTCCAAAGGGTTTTTAGATAATTTATAAATTATTCTTGCATAAAAATAGTATTACTATATATTTTAACAATGAATAACAAGATTACTCGCATAGGAAGGCGTGAAGTAAATGATGAAAAATAATGCTTTAGCTGAATCAATCGCTGTACTCGACAGTACTTTATATATCGACGGAACATTTTCTAAAGGTAAAGGACCTCGCTTGCCTGTGCTAAACCCTGCAACGGGTGAGGTGATTGGTCATATTGCTGCAGCAACAACGGATGAGATTGATGCGGCTGTTTCTGCTGCACGTCATGCATTTGCTTCATGGTCTAAGCTTGTGCCAAAAACGCGTGCGATCGCTTTGCATCGTTTAGGCGACCTTATTGCTGCGGATGCCTTAAATATGGCAATGATCATGACAGCGGAACAAGGCAAGCCTGTTAATGAAGCAAAAGGTGAAATTCTAAAACTCGCTGAAGCATGTCATTTTTATGCTGAAGAAGCCACGCGAGTGCATGGTGAAATTATTCCCAATGATCAACAAGGATTCCAAAGTTTAGTGGTACGTGAACCGATTGGTGTGGTTGCTGCAATTACACCATGGAACTATCCCGCTGAGTTGGTGGGATGGAAATTATGTGCCAGCCTTGCTGCTGGATGTAGCATCGTTATTAAACCTGCTGAATTGACGCCATTTACTGCTTTGGCAATTGCACAAAAATGTCATGCAGCGGGTATTCCTGCAGGTGTAGTCAATGTATTGACAGGTAAAGGCTCACAAGTGGGGCAGGCACTGGTCGAGCATCCGCAAGTGGATAAAATTGCATTTACAGGCTCAAGTGCAGTGGGTTTGCATATTCAACAAAGCTGCCCACAAGTGAAACGTCTGTCTTTAGAGTTGGGTGGCAATTGCCCGATGATTGTCACTGCGAGTGCCGATCTTGATGCAGCGGTCAAAGGTGCAGCACGTCGTAGCTTCCGTAATTGTGGGCAAATCTGTATTGCGATTAATCGCATCTATGTACATCGCGCAGTATATGAGGAGTTTGTTACTCAACTTGCAGCGGCGGCTGATGCATTGAGTGTCGATAATGGCTTGGAAAATCCAGCCGCTGATCTCGGCGCAATGGCATCTGCTGAGCCTTTGGATAAAACGCGTATCCATCTCCAAGATGCTTTGGTTAAAGGTGCACGATTGGTGGCTGGTGGTAAAGCACCAGAGGGGACCCAATATGCCAAAGGACATTTTTTTCGCCCAACTGTGATCGCGGATTGTAAGCATAGTATGCAAGTCATGAGCGAAGAAACGTTTGGTCCTTTGGTTGGGGTTGCGCATTTTGATGATTTGGATGAGGCAATCAGCTATGCCAATGATACGCCTTATGGTTTAGCGGCTTATTGTTATGCACAAAATTTGACAGAAATTCATCGGGTTTCAGCGGGTCTTGACTATGGCAATGTTGCGATCAATAACGTTGACGCTGGAATAATGAATGCTGCTTATGGTGGGCGTAAGCAAAGTGGCGTTGGCTACGAACATGGTCGTGAAGGATTGCTTGAATATTTTAATTTCAAACATATTCGTTTACACCACGGCGTGGAGAATTGATTTATGCAAGTACTTCTAGGGATAGATATAGGAACTTCAGGATGTAAGGCTTTATTGATCGATATTGAAGGAAAAGTTGTTGCAGCCGATATCGCAACTTATCCATTGTCTAGGCCTCGACCAGGTTGGACTGAGCAAGATCCTGAATTGTGGGTGGAGGGTGCTCGTCAGGCTGTCGCAGGGGCATTGGCCAAAGCGCCTCCAGTGCAAATATTGTGTATAGGCTTGTCTGGGCAGATGCATGGCTTGGTTCCACTTGATGCTTCACAGCAAGTTTTACGCCCAGCTATTTTATGGAATGATCAACGTAATCAAGCTGAATGTGATGATATTGTCGTGGCTGCTGGTGGTTTAGATGGATTACTTGCGGCAACCAATAACAGAATGTTGGTGGGCTATACCGGTGGCAAAATTCTTTGGATGCAACGCCATGAGCCTGAACTGTTTGCGCGTATGCGTAGCATGTTGAACCCGAAAGATTATTTGCGTTTACGTCTGACTGGGGTGATTGCCACTGAAGTTTCTGATGCTTCTGGCACAGGCTTGTTTGATGTGCGTTCACGACAATGGGCGATGGGCTTGATTGAAAAGATAGGAATTAATCCTGCAATACTCCCACCGGTATTTGAATCACAAGTGATTTCAGGACACGTCTCAGCAGCAGGTGCAGCACTCTTCGGTCTTCCAGAGGGATTGCCTGTTGCGGGTGGGGGCGGGGATTCGGTAATTCAGACTTTTGGTTCTGGGGTGATTGAGCCGGGTGAATTGCAAACCACACTTGGTACAGGTGGGATCCTCGCTGCTGCCTTAGATACAGCACAAGAAAACCCAAAAGGTCGTTTGCAGGTTTTCTGCAATGTGGCTGCTGATAAATGGCATTGTATGGGTGTCTCCCTCAATGCTGGCAGTGCAATGAATTGGTTTCGTGAGAATTTTTGTCATATTGCTGACGGGCAACATCTTTCATTTGAACAAATTGTTGCCAAAGCAACAGCGAGTACGGCGGGTGCAAAGGGCTTATTGTTTTTACCTTATCTGTATGGCGAGCGTTGCCCACATGCCGACCCTAAAGCGCGTGGTGCGCTTATCGGTCTCACTGCGCGACATGATTGTGGTGATGTTGCTCGGTCTGTGATGGAAGGGGTGGTGCATGCCTTGGCGGATATGTATTCCTTAATGCAGCCATTAGGGATTGAAAAGCATGTGATTAAAGCTTCTGGGGGCGGCGCAAAGTCTACCCTTTGGCGACAAATCCAGGCCGATGTATTTGGTTGTGAGGTGGTGACGACCGATGGTGCTGCTGAAGGTGCCGCCTTTGGTGCTGCATTGGTTGCTGGCTTGGCAATGGGGGTTTGGCCCGATGCACAGAGTGCGATCAAAAACTTTCGGGCAATTTCTAGAGAACAGCCAAATTTGGCAGTCACTGAGGTGTATGCACAAGCGCATGAAATGTATCGCAGTCTCTATCCCGTATTGGGGCAAACGCTTACCGCGTTAAGTTCTCCAATTTTTGACCAATAATTCTCAGGAGTTTTTTATGACTGCTTATTCTGCATTTATCTTTGATTTAGATGGCACGCTGATTGATAGTGCGCCTGATATTGCGGAGGCTTTAAATATTGGCTTTGCTCAAAATGGTTGGCCCAAGCTTGAGGCGCATTTTGTTGAAAAATTTCTTGGCAATGGCCCACGTCGGCTGATTATCGATATTTTAGATGAATTGGATGTTACGTATGACGAAGTAACATTACAGCAAACTCTACAATGTTACCAACAGGCGTATCTGGCCAATCCTGCGGGGCATACCCGAATTTTTCCACACGTACGTGAAGATCTTGAGGCGTTAAAATCGGCTGGGATAAAATTGGGCATTTGTACCAACAAAACCCATGCAATCACTGCTAAAGTGTTGCAGCAATTGGGCTTATCTGAATTATTTGATGTGGCCTTGGGTGCGGATGCGGTACCTGCCTGTAAACCAGATCCAAAACATTTGTTGGCTGTGGCGGACGCGATGAATTTGGTTTCTGGCGGCTGGGCTTATGTTGGCGATACACCCATTGATCAACAAGCCGCAGTGGGTGCCGATGTGCCTTTTTTTGTTGTACCTTGGGGCGGTGGCCCAGAAGTAGAAATTTCTGCCAAGCAACGTTTAAGTCGTTTGGCGGATTTATTACAAGTTTGATTTGATGTGCTGTCAAGTGGCGGCTAGGAGTGTGGTGGTATGACCGTCAGTTTGTTACAGCGGATTCTTCAAGAAAGTGAAAACATGCATCGTGCTGAACGACGTGTGGCTGATTTTGTGGTGACATCCCCATCTGAAGTGATCCAGATGAGTATGGCGAGTCTGTCTGAAGTCTGTTCTGTCAGTGATCCAACCATTATGCGCTTTTGCCGCCGTTTTGGTTTTGAGGGTTATCAGGATTTAAAACTTCAGTTGGCGCAGAGCTTAGTGCCATCTGCACCATTTGCTTATGAGCAAATTATTCCCAATGACAGTATTGAAAATATTGTGCGAAAAACCTGTCGTAATTCACTGAATGCAATTCAGCGCTTGGCTGAAGATTTAGTGCCAGAGCAAATCACGGCGGGAGCAGGTTGCCTACAAGCAGCAAATTGGGTTGGCATTTATGCCACTGGAATGTCTGAAATCAATGCTGTGGATGCAGAACATAAATTTCAACGACTGGGTATCCGCTGTCAGGCCTTGCTTGGTACAAAGCACCAACGTATTCATGCCGATAGCGCCAGACCTGAAGAAGTTATTTTGATTTATTCGCAGTCTGGACATACACGGAAAATGGTTGAGATTGCTAGCATTGCTCGTAAACGTGGTGCAAAAGTGGTTTCGATTACGGCACATGATAGTCCATTGGCACAGATTTCAGATGTGCTGATTGCCGTGCAGCCTTATGAGCATACAGAGCTTATGACGCCGTTGGCTTCACGTCTGAACCATCATCTGGTGACCAATATGTTAGTCACTGCCATTGCAATCGCAAGTGGTAGTCAATTTCCTGATCAATTGCCGGCGCTTGATTTATGGCACACGGATAAGATTTGATCGATTAAAAAAATAGCAGTGAAGCTGCGTAAGTAACAGGAGTACTGAATGAGTAATCAACAGGATGAAGCAAAAAAAGTAGCAGGACGCCGAGTAATTCAGGATTTTATCCATGATGGTATGAAATTGGGCTTAGGTTCTGGAACGACGTCGCATTTTTTTGTTCGAGAGTTGGGTGCACACATCCGAGAACATGGATTAACCTTGACGTGTACCACCACTTCTCGTTCAACCATTGAGGTGGCACAACAGGTGGGGATTGAAATCACGGATCCCAATGAGATCGGTGAAATTGATCTGACCATTGATGGTCCAGATGAAGTTGATCACCAGTTTAATATGATCAAAGGTGGTGGTGCTTGTTTGCTTTGGGAGAAGATCATCGCACACGCTTCTAAACAAATGATCTGTATTTGTGATGAAACCAAGATTGTCGATTGTTTGGGTGGCTTTCCGCTTCCAGTTGAGGTGGTGCAATTTGCATGGAAGCAAACCTTAGCAATGGTTAAACGTGTACTTGCAGAACATGGTATTGACAATATACGGATTGAACGTCGAATGCGTGATGGGCAACCCGTCGTGACAGACAGTGGTCATTTTATTCTAGACTGCCATTGTGGGCCAATAATCAAAGATCCATCACCATTAGAGATTGAGCTCAATCGAATTCCAGGTGTGGTCGAAAATGGTCTGTTTACCCGTGAAGCGGTGGGGATGGTGGTGGCGTGTTTTGATGGAACCTCTTACGTAAAAATGCGATAATATAGTAAAACTATATTTTATCGTTATAAAACTAAAATCGATTTACCAGAATAAAATGGTTGATATTTCTCTTAAATATCCGTGTTTATTATATATTTAAGCTTTTATTGTTTAATTTTAAGTATCTATTTATTGTATCTAAAGATTATTTTTTAAATATTCTGCATGGGATGTTATTGACAGTTTAATTAAAAATGTAGTATTACTAGATTTAATAAATAAGGAATAAAGGAGATATTCCAATGACAAAATCAAATCAGGGCGGAATAACCCGCCGTAATCTATTTAAAAGCGCAGTTGCAGCAGGTATAGGACTGAGTTTGGGGGGAGGGCTGATAGGATGTAGTCGTTCTACATCAACCGCAACTCGTCTTTCAATTCCATATTCCAATAAAAGTCTTGATTACTACTTTTTTGTGATTCAGGAAGAAGCTGTTAAACGTGCGGTGCAAGCCAACTCAGGCGAGTTTCAAGCCACCAATGCAAACTTTGACAGTACCCGTCAGCTTGAGCAGTGGCAGAGCTTACTCTTATCAAAACCATCGGCGATTATTTCAGATTCAATAGACAGTCAGGCGATTGTTTCTGCCATCCAGCGCTATAACCAGCAAAAAATTCCTGTCGGTATTATCGATACGCCTGCGGATGGTGGTGATGTCGCAATTACTGTGAGTTTTGATAATTTTCAAGGCGGTGTCATTGCTGCAGAGGAAATTGTAAGTCGTCTGGTCAAAAAGTACGGAAAGCCAAAAGGTAAAGTCTTAAATTGTTTTGGTGCCTTGGCTTCTGTGGCATGGCGTTTACGTAAAGAAGGCATGGATTCAGTTTTTGCGAAATACCCAGAAATTACCTATTTGTCTCGACCGACTGAAGGGCAACTGGAAAAAATGCTGGCGGTAACTTTATCTACTTTATCTGAGCATCCTGATCTAGATGCAGTACATGCACCTTCAGACTCTCCTGCTCGCGGTATTGCGACTGCATTGCAACAAAGAAATCGCTGGAAGAAGGTCGGTGAGGAAGGCCATGTTATTTTCGTGACGATTGATGGTGAGCCAATTGCTTTGAAATGGATTCAGGAAGGCTATATGGATGCATGTGTATCTCAAGACCCAATTGCTTATGGTGAGATTGCGGTTGAAATGCTAACCAAGCATTCATTGAAAAATGCAGAAGTGCCTTTGGGTGAATACCACAACACCAAGTATTTTTGGGAAAAAGGCGTCATCGTAAAAGGTAAAACAGGACCAACACTGATTATTCCTGCTTTTGTCATCAATAAGGACAATGCAAGCGATGCAAGACATTGGGGGGCAGTGGCTGAGAAGGATTGGGGCATTCCCTATGCTTAATTCGTATTGAGTAAAGCAGACTTGTTCCAGTGATGACAAATAAGCAATGTTGAGAGAAAAAATGGGATTACATGAACGGAATATTGATAAGGCAATTAATGAGAAGATCCTAAGCATTGAGAATGTGACTAAAAGTTATGGTGTGGTTCAAGCACTACGCGGTGTCACGGTTGAGATTGGTAAAGGTTCTATTCATGGCTTGCTGGGTGAAAACGGTGCAGGTAAATCCACATTGGTTGGCATTATTTCGGGACAAGTCACCCCCACATCTGGGCGAATTATTTTAAATGGTCGTGTACTTGAGCATGTTGATGTCAAAGCAATGGTAGCCGCTGGGGTTTTCTTGGTGACACAAGAGCCAATGATCATTGACAACATGACCGCAGAAGAAAACCTGATGCTGGGCATTTGGCCGAATAAAAAAGGCTTTATTGATTGGAAAACTTTGCGTGGCAATGCAAGTCGCATGCTTGAAGGAACCAATATCGATGCCAAAGCGCTAGCAGGGCATTTAAATGCGGTGGCACGACGTAAGTTAAATATTCTACGGGCGATGTTCTCTGGTGGTCGGGTGATTATTTTAGATGAGCCAACAGCGGCATTAACCGTTGCTGATCGCCGTCAGTTATTCGATTTTATGCATAAATTAAAAGCTACGGGGGTAACGTTTATCTTTATCTCACACTACAACGATGAAATTCTTGAAATTTGTGATGCGGTGACTGTATTACGTGATGGCAGTTTGGCAGGTGGTTCTGACAATGTGAGTAACATGAGTGCTGAACAACTGACTGAGTTGGTGATCGGGAGAGATCTTGCGCTTTTTCAACGGGAGCGATGTGATTACACCGGTCAAATCCCTGCTGTTTGTTTAAAAAATATATATGGCAAAGATTTGGCCTTGCAACAACTGAACATTGGTCCAGGCGAAGTGATTGGATTTACAGGTTTGCCTGGCGCAGGTGCCAAAGAAATTGCTCGGGCAATCTTTGGATTGCATCCTGCAAAAGGCTCAATCTCAATGCATGGCGAAGATGCGCAACCTTTAGCAACATCTCCACATGAAGCCTTTGATATGGGAATTGCTTATCTTTCTGATGATCGTCGTCATGATGGGGCGGTGGGACAGATGTCAATTGGATCGAATATTGCGCTTTCTTCTTTATCACAACGCTCAAAATTGGGATTTATCGATCAACAGGCAGAGGATTCGGTGATTCAGCATTATTTTAACGCAATGGGGGTGAAAGCCCCCAATGCTGAATATGCAGTGGATACATTGAGTGGTGGTAATCAACAAAAAGTGTGCTTGGGGCGAGTGTTGGCAGCAAAGCCACGATTGCTGATGGTGGATGAACCGACACGTGGAATTGATATTGGGGTGAAACAAGATGTATTGCGCATCATTGATGAACTTAGTCGTGCTGGTGTTGCGGTCATCATTATTTCAACCGATATGGACGAATTGGTTCGTGTGGTCGACCGGGTGTGTATTTTTGATCAAGGGACTGTAAAAGAAACATTGACGGGTCAGGAGATTACCGTCGACCGTCTACGCGCATCCGTTCAGGCGTGATGTCACGAGACAATAATAAGGATAGATGCAATGAGTAAGGAGAGATGCAATGGGTAATGAAATAGCAGCAGAGAATAAGATCACCAACATTACAGCAAAGAAAAATACCCGCGAAATTTTAGGTTGGGTGCTCCACAACGTGGTCTGGATTTGGTTGATCGCTTTGGTCATCATTTTTGGTGCATTTAATGAATACTTTCTTACCGTGTTTAATTTGCAAAATATCATGGTGCAGGCAACCGTTTTAGGGCTTTTGGGTTTGGCTGTTGCATTGCCATTGTTGATTGCTGAAATCGATCTTTCAATTCCAGCAAATGCAGGTTTTTCCGCTGCTGTAGGCGCACTTGCTTATTCTGATTGGGGATTACCTTGGTTTGCCGCGATTTTACTGGGCTTATTGGTCGGTACTTTTATTGGGTTCTTTAATGGTTGGTGTATCACCCAACTAAAAATGGTTGCGTTGATCCAAACCCTAGCAATGATGATCATCCTTCAAGGTGCACTTTTGGCCTTAACACAAGGCAAAACGCTGAATAATTTTGCAGAAGCTTATACCTGGATTGGGCAAGCAACCCTCGGGACTTGGCCATTAATGCCGGTGGTATTTTTGATCATGTTGCTGATTATTGGCGTGATGTTGAAACATACCGTTTTAGGTCGTTCAATCTATGCTGTAGGTGGAAATCCTGCTGCTTCACTCTCTGCGGGAATCCGAGTGAAGCGTATCAAAATTATGACTTATACCATTTCTGGGTTTCTTGCTGCTCTTGCGGGATTCTTACTGGCTTCATGGCAAATGGCGATTACATCAAATCAAGGCTCAAGCTATCTACTCTATGCGATTGCGGCGCCGATTATTGGAGGTGTCAGTGTATTTGGTGGGCGTGGCAATGTGAAAGGCGTATTGGGTGGTGTATTGCTACTCACGATCATTCAGGTCGGACTTGCAATTATCAATGTGCCTTCTTTTTATGTCGGAATGATTGGAGGAATCATGATTTTTATTGCAGTACTGATTGATGCTTTTCGCGTCCGTTATTTTGGTTAATTTACTCAACTTGATCGAGGAACAAGCACAATGTCTTTTCAACCACATGGTCAGCACTTAATCGCAGGGAAGTGGATTGCGACTGATCAGACTTTTACCAATAACCCGATTGATGGTTCAGTATCTCGCTTTTCTGTCGGTCATCGTGAACTTGTCAATCAAGCGTGCCAAGCGGCAGAAGATGCTTTTTGCACTTATGGTTACTCAACGCTTGAGCAGCGCGCGACTTTTCTCAATGTCATTGCTGATGAAATCGAAGCTCGAGCAGATGCGATTACCCAGATTGGAACCCAAGAAACAGGGTTGCCCAAGGCTCGACTGGAAGGAGAACGTGGGCGTACTGTGGGGCAGCTGCGACTTTTTGCTGCACATATCTTGAAAGGTGAGTTTTTGGATCGCCGGCATGATGTTGCACTTGCGGATCGAAAGCCACTGCCACGTCCAGATATTCGTTTAATGCAACGCCCAATCGGACCAGTTGCAGTGTTTGGTGCATCAAATTTTCCGCTGGCATTTTCAACAGCAGGCGGGGATACAGCATCGGCATTGGCCGCAGGGTGTCCAGTTGTGGTTAAAGGGCATGAGGCACATCCAGGTACAGCGGAGATTGTTGCTGAAGCGATTCATGCTGCGATTGAAAAATGTGGACTGCACGCTGGTGTATTTAGTTTAGTCCACGGTGGAGCATTAGATGTTGGTCAAAGTTTAGTACAACATCCGTTGATTAAAGCGGTTGGATTTACAGGTTCGCTGCGTGGTGGACGTGCTTTATATGATCTTTGTGTTGCACGTCCAGAACCGATCCCGTTCTTTGGTGAACTGGGTTCTGTCAATCCAATGTTTATTTTGCCCAATGCGATTGCCAATCGTGGTGCTGAAATTGCCAAAGGCTGGGCGGAATCATTGACATTAGGCGCTGGTCAATTCTGTACCAATCCCGGGGTCGCCGTGTTGATCGAAGGTTTAGCAGCAGAAGCCTATATTCAAACTGTTGTAAAAACACTTGAATCTGTTCCAGCACAGGTCATGTTAACCGATGCGATTGCCGAGGCTTATCGTGAAGGGCATAAACGTTTGGCAAATACAGCAGATGTAAGTGAAGTCTTTAGTTCAAGCAGTGATTTGCGTAATGCGAGTCCTTATCTGTTTGTTACAACTGGCAAAGCATGGCTGGAGAATAAGACCTTAGAAGAAGAAGTATTTGGACCGCTGGGTTTAGTGGTTATTGTTAAAAATATCGATGAATTGATGCACTTGGCGAAGTCCCTTGAGGGGCAGATTACCTGTACGCTTCATCTTGATCAAGCAGATCATCACGTTGCAAGTCAATTACTGCCTGTGCTGGAACGTAAAGCAGGTCGTATTCTTGCAAATAGTTTCCCAACTGGGGTTGAGGTATGTGATGCCATGGTTCATGGCGGACCCTATCCAGCTTCAACAAACTTTGGTGCAAGCTCTGTAGGCACGCTGGCGATTCGTCGCTTTATGCGTCCTGTGTGTTATCAAAATATTGCGGAAGACTTACTTCCTGTGGCTTTACGTTAAGTAAAAATCAAGCCTAATGTGCTTGAAAATAAAGGCAATGAGATGAATTAAAGGAGATGATTTTATCTCATTATTAAACTCTAAATCGAATTGAAATAAATATAACTTTAACGAGTGCGCTCTTTACTCCATCCAACTGAATGAATCAGAGGGATAAGGCAAACTCATGCTTAAAAAAGGAATTTAACATGAAAACAAACTTATGGATTGTTGGAACAGCGGTTTTTTTATTGTCGCAAATTGCATCTGCGATCGAATTTGGTGGCTATTTCCGTACGGGAATCGGTGCAACTGAAAATGGCAAAACACAAGAGTGTTTTCGACTCACGGGGGCGCCGACCAAGTATCGTCTTGGCAATGAATGTGAACAATACGGTGAGTTTTTTGCCCAACAAAACCTGATCAAATTAAAAGATAATTCCGAACTGAACATCAAAGGAATGCTTCAGTTCTATAATCAATATGGGCAAACATTAAGTTTTAATGACGACAATGGTTTTACCCGAATGAACCAAATTTATTTGGATTGGAGAAATATTTCCTATCTGAATGGGGCAAATCTCTGGGCAGGTAGGCGATTTTATCAACGTAATGACATTCACATGACTGATTTCTTTTATTGGAATCAGAGTGCTACTGGCTTCGGTATTGATGATTATAAAATCAATGACTTGTCCTTAAGTTATGTATTTTCCCGAAAAGATAATGTATTTCAGGAAAAATATATCAATCGACATGATGTGACAGTGAAAGGGATTCCAATCGGTTCTAAAAATACAATCAATACAGGTTTGTCATTGATTGATGCAGATGAGATGGGCTGGGCATTGACCGTGCAAAATGTCACGGCTGAGGTATTGAATGGTAAAAATACCGTGGCGCTACAATATGGTCAAGGCGCTGGAATCGGGCTGAGTTATACCGGTAATCCTGAACTGGATCGAGATACTTCTTCACTGCGCTTTCTTGAAATCTTGGATTGGACCTCAGACAGTAAGAAATTCAATGGACAAGCTCAATTTATCTACCAAAAAGACCAACTCAAGAATCAACAAGATCGTGATTGGATTTCAGTGGGCTCTCGGGTGGCATATGTGGTTCAAGATCATTTTAAAATTTCCACAGAAATTGGCTATGACCAAATTAAGGCCAATGACCAAACTCGTAATCTGACCAAATTGACACTGGCACCAACCTGGTCGATAAAAGGCACAGGCTATTATGATCGTCCAGAACTGCGCCTTTATTATACCTATGCATTTTGGAACGATAATGAGCAAAAAATGCGTGACTTGGTGATGCCGAATAACAATTTTCACAATGTGAATCGTGGTTCAAACTTTGGTGCTCAATTGGAATATTGGTGGTAAGGCTTTAATTGATTATTCAAAATGAGTGGTCTTATAAGATCGCTCATTTTAAAAAATGCGACTCAATTGAAAATATGACTCAATTAAAAATGACATCAACCATTGCAATACAGCCACTGTGGAATACGTCAGCAGCAGAAAGTCAAAAACAAAAAAAGCAACAACGGAAAACAACACCCAAGGAAGCAATCACAATGAAAGCATTGGTACTGGAAGAAAAAGACAAACTGCAAATTCGTGATATTGAGATCAATGAATATCTAAGCGCAACTGATGTACGCATTAAAATTGCCAAAGTGGGTATTTGTGGCAGTGACGTGCATTATTATCAGCATGGTCGAATTGGTGATTTTGTTGTCAATGCACCAATGATTCTGGGGCATGAAGCGAGTGGGATCATTGTTGAAATAGGTTCCGCAGTTCAACATTTAAAAATAGGCGATCGTGTATGTATGGAGCCTGGGGTTTTTGAGCCAAATTCTCCAGAAGCGATGCAGGGTTTGTATCATCTTGATCCGAATATTCAGTTTTGGGCAACACCGCCTGTACATGGTGTATTGCGTGAGTCTGTGGTTCATCCTGCAAACTTAACCTTTAAGTTACCAGATCATGTCAGTCTGGAAGAAGCAGTGTTGGTTGAACCTTTGGCCTCAGGTGTACATGTGGCTCGCAAAGTGGGTATTTCACCTGGAGATACTGCCGTGGTTACTGGTGCAGGGACGATTGGTGCTTTAATGGCATTAGCATTACTCGCATCAGGCTGTAGTCAAGTTATCATCACGGATATAAAACAACAGAAGCTGGATTTTTTAGTCCAGCATTATGGTGAGCGTTTAATTGCATGTAATGTCGCACAGGAAGATTTAAAGTGCTTTGTGCAACGGCACTTTGTTGGTGGTGTCGACCTATTTGTTGACTGTAGTGGTCATGCAAGCGCAATTGCAGCAGCGCCCGATTGTCTAAAACCTGCGGGCAAACTGGTTTTTGTTGGAATGCCACAACATGCTGTGCTGATGGATATTGTTGCCATGCAGGTCAAAGAGATTGAGACGATTTCAATTTTCCGTTATGCAAATGATTATGAGCGTTCTATTGCGCTGATCGCTTCTGGTCAAATTAATGTGAAGCCGTTAATTTCAAAAAAAATTCATTTTAATCAAAGTATTCAAGCATTTGAGTTGGCGGCATCGGCACCTGCAGATGTGATTAAAATTATTATTGATTTTGATCTGTAATTTATTAATTATTAGTCACTTAGATATGTGAGGTGGGATATTTATATTTAAAAATGAAGCATTTAAAAATATGTACTTCCACCCAACAGCGACATCCATGTCGCCCTATGTTAGGACAACCTATGATTCAAAAGTACAAAAAATGAATTGATAACCAATAGTTTCTAAAAGTTTATACAAAAATATATGCTTTATTTATGATCAATGACTAGATATAAATCACTTGTATAAATAATGCGTTGGTTTGGTTGTATTTATTATATTAATCAAATGAAAATTAAATAATAACCTTGGATAGTATGATTTTAATTTTGTATTTATATCCTGACTTTTTTGATCATTATAAATAATAATTAAGCATTTAATATAATCATTTTTTTATTATTCAAGTGATTTTTATTTGTATGTTTAATTCAATTGAATTTACTAAAACCCTAAAAGAAAATACTTTATACATATCGGTCTTTATATTTGTCGTAATTTGTCAATGAATTTGTGGTGAAATGTCAATACGCATATTTCTAAATTTTATACTTTAACACTGTGTTGTGAATATTTATCAATAAAATTCCACAACTTTTATAACTTTAAGAAATGATTTAAATCAATACCAATCAATAAGACAGCACGAAGGATTTGTGAATCTTGGTATGTATTTTAGTTTGAGACGACGATATAGACCATGACAAGAAAATTTTTATAAATACGCAAGGAGCGGTTAAAAGTGTTTGGTCCTGAAGTGACCGAGCGGATGGAATCTGTTGATAAATCAAGAGCGCAATTCAAAAACCAAGCAGAAATATATATGCAAAAGCGAGGTGAAATTTTGCAGCGTGATTTAAATATGCTTGATCAGGAAAAATCAATTGAAGCGCTTAGAAAAGAAATTTTTAGTGACAGTTATGATAAGCGGAGAATTATCAGTTTGGAAAAAATTTATGATACGGAAAAATCGCTAGATATTCTCAATTAATGCATGTGTATTCAATGAATTAATCTAGTTAATGGGACCGTAGAAAATAAATAAAGTTAGGTCTTATTTAGTATTTGTAATCTAGCCATAGTTTAAGGAGTAAAGTATGACAGCCAAAATTACACGACGAGAACTTATTCAAAAAAGCCTATTCGGTTTTGGTGCACTGTCTTTATCTGCGGGTTTTACGGGATGTAATGACAGTTCAGATCGAGAATCAACAACGCTACAAGTCAATTTTGAACATGGGGTTGCCAGTGGAGACCCTTTACAAGATCGCGTGATTTTATGGACACGCTTAACGCCCAATGATAGCAGCGCACGTTTGCAAGTGACTTGGGAAATTGCTTTAGATGATCAATTCAAGCAAATCATTAAAACAGACAAAGTCACCACAGCAAAAGCACAAGACTTCACGGTGAAAGTTGATGCCACAAACTTAAAACCAGATCAACGCTATTTCTATCGTTTTAGCTTTGGCAATAAATTTTCACCAGTTGGACAAACCAAAACACTACCAATCAATCCGACCAAGGTCAGTTTTGCGGTATGTTCTTGCGCGAATTATCCAGCCGGATATTTCTATGTTTATCGTGAAATGGCCAAGCAAGATGTCGATGTAGTGATTCATTTGGGTGACTATATTTATGAATATGGTCAAGGTGGTTATGCAACAGAAGATGCAGTGAAGTTAGGACGCACTTTGGCTGCGGACAATAATCAAGAAATTATCAAGTTAGATGATTATCGCAAACGCTATGCGTTATATCGTAAAGACAAAGATTTACAAACATTGCATCACCGTCACCCATTTATTGTGATTTGGGATGATCATGAGTTGGCAAATGATACATGGCGAGATGGTGCTGAAAATCACCAAGCCAATGAAGGGTCTTTCCTCGATCGTAAACTTGCAGCATTACAAGCGTACTTTGAATGGATGCCGATTCGTCCTATTTCCGCAAATGATCATCTCAATATTTATCGCCAGTTTGACTTTGGTACACTGGTGCAATTGACCATGTTAGATACCCGTATCCTTGCCAGAGATAAGCAACTGGAATATACCGATTATATCACCGCTTCTGGTATGGATTTTCAACGTTTTCAGACTGACTTAACCAATCAGAATCGAACCTTGATGGGGTATACCCAACGTGAATGGTTACAGCAAAAGTTGGCTCAATCCAAGGCAACTTGGAATGTATTGGGTCAGCAAGTGTTGATGGGTAAGATATTAATCCCTGCTGAATTACTGGTACCGTTGAGTGCAGTTCTGAGTGGAAACGCAACTCAAGAGGTTTTAAATCAAATCAATACGATGATCATGGAGTTAGTGCAACTGAAAATGCGTGTGCTACAGGGCGATCCAACATTGACCGCAATTGAAAAGGCACGTTTAACTACTGTCGCACCTTATAATTTAGATGCTTGGGATGGTTATTATGTTGAACGTGAAATTCTGTATAACACTTTAAAAGCATTGAACAAGAAGGTCGTAGTGCTGGCAGGGGATACCCATAATGCATGGTCATCAGAGTTGTATAGTCAGGCGGGTGATTTTGTCGGTGTCGAGCTGGCGACAAGTTCAGTGTCATCGCCGGGAATTGAAAAGTATCTCAATATTCCAGTGGAACAGTTACAGCAGTTTGAAATGGCGTTTACCACACTGATTGATGAGTTGGATTATACCAATCTAAATCAACGTGGTTATCTAAATGTCAGCTTTACTGCAACGCAGGTTCAAGCGGACTGGATCTATGTCGATACCATTAAAGAGCCGCAATATACTGTGGATACAAAACGTGGGCATCAAGTGGTGCTGAATAATCAATTGGTCAATACCCGTTTGATTAAGAAAACTGCTTAATAAAAGCCTATTTAATTTTATATCGCCTGACTACTGAAGAAGATTTAGATGCTATTGCTATCGCGTCATTTCTTCAGTAGTGCAGGGTTTAGCTGTCTTTGTACACATAATGAAATAACACAAGAATATCAGGAGTAAAAAACCATGGCTGGATTATCGATTTGGCACGTACTTATTTTTGCAATTGTGGTGATCTTACTTTTTGGCACATCTAAATTAAAAAATTTAGGTAAAGATGTCGGCGGTGCGGTGAAGGATTTTAAAAAATCAATTCAAGATGATGAAACAACCGTTGCTGCACTGAATGAACCAAGAACACAGGAACATCAAAATAGTAATACTGATGTGAACTCTACGGTAAAGCACTAAAACTGGAGAACTAACACATGCTTGATGTCGGATTTTCTGAATTATTGGTTTTTGGGATTATTGCGCTGTTGGTGTTAGGGCCAGATAAACTCCCTGAAGCTGCGCGTTTTGTTGCGAAATGGTACAGTAAATTGAAACGTCTCATCAGCAATGTTCAGAACGACATTGACCGTGAATTACGCTTATCCGAATTGCGCGAACAGATGCAGAATGAGATGCAGCGCATTCAAGAATTAGAGCAAAAAATGCAGGCGCAGATGCATGAGCTACAGCAATTATCGGCTATGCCTGGAGATGCTATACAGCCAGAACAAGCGCTAGCGCTATTAAAGAAACAGCAATTAGAACAACCGCAATTAAAAGAACAGCAAATAGCCCAGCTGAGGGTGAAGCAGATTTATCAACCTGCCTCACGTGCTATTCCTACTGTCTATTTGCCAAGTATTTGGCTAAAACAGGCTAAATCTAATGATGACAAACTCAGCATTGTTCCTGTTCAATCCAAATCAATATCGCAATTGAAGGTGGCCGTATGACCTCAATGATACCGCAGCTGCAAGAGCAAGCTTCTGAAGAAGTGACTCAGCTTGAAGCAATGCCGATCACCCGACATTTGATGCTGTTGCGCCAGCATCTGTTTAAAATTATCGGGGTATTAATTGTGTTTTTTTTCTGTTTGTTGCCATTTGCAAACAGAACTTATTCAATGTTATCTGAACCATTACGTGCCCAATTACCTGCCAGTTCGACCATGATTGCTACAGATGTAACTGCAACATTTATGGCACCTTTTAAACTGAATTTCTTTATTGCGCTGATGCTGGCGATGCCTTTTATTATTTATCAGATTTGGGCATTTATTAAACCTGCGTTGTATGAAAAAGAAAAGAATCTGGCATTCCCATTGTTATTGAGCAGTATTTGCTTGTTTTATTCAGGAATTGCCTTTGCCTATTTTATTGCCTTGCCTTCGATTCTGCATTTTTTTATCAGTGTTTCACCTGATACCGTTGCGCCAATGACGGACATTAACAGTTACTTAAGTTTTTGTTTAAAACTCTTTTTGGTGTTTGGGGTCACTTTTGAAATTCCAATTATTACACTGGTACTGATTTTAATCGGTTTGGTCAGCACTCAAACATTGGTGGAAAAAAGACGCTTTATTATTGTGGGCTGTTTTTTTATTGCGATGTTTGTCACGCCACCAGATGCTATTTCGATGATCATGTTGGCAATTCCAATGTGGATGTTGTTTGAATTGGGGTTGGTATTTGGCAAGATGATTGAAAAACGTAAACGTGTATAAGCACTGATTTTTAGCGAAAGTGGTTAAGTGTTGCTTTGTTCTATTCAACCTTTCTTTCTTAAAGTAGGCAAATTTATATTTAAGTGTATAAATTCGCCATATCTCTAGATTTTAGCTTATCTTTGTCTCATTGATGGGTGCGTAATACTGTTCTAAATCCCACATGCGTTGCAGCCAAATCAAACTCTTGCGGATAACGACTACTATTTCGATAACGAGAGCAATAACTTGAAGCACATAAGAAAGAACCACCTTTAATCACATATTGGGTTGCTGCAATGCTTTGCTGACGCAGATCCGTATAATTTCCCATATGTTGATCATGCGCACCTTGATATACAGAAGAGGTCCATTCCCAAACATTACCAATCATATCGAACAATTGGAACGCATTGGCAGGGTAGCAACCGACAGGTGCCACAGCTGCAAAATGGTCTTCTACAGAATTATGCAATGGAAATTCACCTTGCCAATAATTGGCTTGTGGATGTTGATGGGCATCCTGAGGCGCTTGATGCAGTGGCGTATCGGTTTTTGAGCCCGCCTTTGCAGCATATTCCCATTCTGGTTCGGTAGGTAAATCTCGTCCTAACCAAACTGCGTAATGTTCAGCATCATTTTTGGTCACATAGCGAACAGGTTCAGCAGGGCGTGGAGCTTGACCCGAAGCGCCATTAGGCGTTTTCCAAGTGTAATCAGATTTGAGTTGCCACCACTGATTAGGCTGATTGGCATCTGGTGAAAATACAGCCGCCTGTTTCTGTTGCTCTGCATCGGTTATATAGCCTGTGGCTTTTACAAAACTGCTAAATTGCGCCACAGTCACTTCGGTTTGATCAATCCAGAAACCCTCAACTTGTCGTTGTTTTTGCCCAAAATTAAGTTCATCGGGATAGGCTTTATCGGAGCCGAGCTGAAATGAACCTTTGGCAATCCAAACCATCCCGGCTGTTGGCTTTTTTTGCCATGCATCGGGTAAACCTGAATAGTGTTCGCATTGCTGCAATGAACCAAGTTGTGCAGAAACTTTGCTGCTTTGTTTGGAAGAATGATGTGAGTCGGGCGTAACCTTATTGCAGCCTGTTACAAGAAACAGGCTACACAGTGCAATTAAAAGGGGACTAAACTTCATTGAATATTGTATTCCTTGACTCCATTTTGTAGGGTATATTTGTTATATACATCAAGCAGTTCTTGTAGTTTTGCTGGGTTATTTTGTGCAAGGTTTTGGGTTTCACCACGGTCATTTTTTAAGTTATATAATTCCCAAGTTCCCGTTCCTAGCTCTGCTTTACCTTGTAAAGCAATTTTCCATTCGCCTTGACGCGCATATTTACTGCCATGCAATTCATCAGCAAAACTAAAGTTTACAGGGCGAATCGTCTGCGCTTTATTTTCAAGCACCGATTTCCAAGAGTAGCCACTTGGGGTATTAATCTGACGGCCTTTATATTGACCTTGTGGGACGGCAATATTGGCATAATCTAAAACGGTTGGGAAAACATCGAGCACTGAAGCAAAACCATGATAGGTTGCTTGCGCTTTGTTTTGATGAGGAAGTTTAACAATGGCTGGTGCTGTGGTTGCACCTTCACCTGCAGTATCTTTCCATAAATGGAAAGGCGCAGCACTGACTTCAGCCCAACGCGGACCGACATAGTGATAAGAACTGGATGTACCGACATTACTCACCCGATTATCAAAACCTGATTCGGCTCCATAATTACCACGGATAAAGCCTTCAGCCCCATTATCTGAAACAAAGAAAATTAAAGTATTGTCGTATAAGTTATTGCGTTTTAAATACTCAATCACGCGTCCAATATTGGCATCAAGGTTTTCAACCATTCCCGCATAGATTTCCATTCTGCGCGCTTCTAAGACTTTTTGCTCTGCGGACAGTTCATTCCATTTGCCATATTTTTGTGGTGCATTTTGTGTCGCAATCGGTTCGGCTGCAGTAAAGTTGGCTGGAATTAGACCAAGTTGTTTTTGGCGGGCAATACGACCATTACGAATCACATCATAACCAGCATCGTACACGCCACGATAACGGTCACGATATTCAGCTGGGGCTTGTAATGGCCAATGAGGTGCAGTGTAGGCAGCATAGGCAAAGAATGGTTTGCCTGAATTTTTTCCTGACTCTAAATAGCTAATTAATTTATCGGTGAAATAATTGGTTGAGAAGAAATGATCAGGTAATGCTGAAATTGGAACAACTTTACCATCTTCTGTATAGGTGGCATTACGTTTGTAGGCACTAGGCGCTTGTTTAAAGTGTAAATCTAGACCTTGTAATAGCGTAAATGAGTGATCGAAGCCTTTTACATGTGCGTTGGTTTCAGCGGTTAAACCGAGGTGCCATTTTCCGCTGATATAGGTTCGGTAGCCATTATCTTTAAGCACCTCTGCAATTGAGAGTGAGCGCTCATTTAAGTAGCCCTCATAACCCGGCTGGCCTTTTAAGTGAGCGGGGGTGAGCTCAGCCATAGCCCCAATGCCCGCTAAGTGATGGTCTGTCCCCGAAATCAATTGTGAACGCGTCGGTGAGCAGGTCGGGGCAGTATGGTAGTCCGTTAAAATCCGACCTTCTTTGGTCAGTGCGTCAATATTTGGGGTGTGTATTTCTCCACCAAAAGCGCCTAAATCCGAATAACCTAAATCATCTGCCATGATAAATAAAATGTTTGGTTGTTTCTTGGTTTCCACCACAGTATTTGAATGGTCCGAATCATTATTATTACATGCTGAAATTGAAAGGCTGAATAATGCAATGGAAAGTGTTGTAAGCAGATTTTTATGAGACATACGTGTCGACTTGGTTTTCTAAAAAATTAGGCTGAGTTTAGAGCGTTAATTTTTATGGTAAAAATAATTAAAATTTGATTGCTAATCTAAAAAAAAGAAAAGCCCTCAATATACTTCCAAAAAGATATTGAAATCATTTAAAAGTAAGCATGTTGAGCTGTTTAATAAAACCAAAATACTTCTAGGCTTAAAAAAATGAGCACCATCAGCTTATAACAAGGCCTTGGATATGCTTTAGGCATATTCGGAAAGTTTTATATTCGTAATAGTTTAATACATGATATTCAAATACACCTTTGTAATATCATTGGTTTTAGCATAGCAATAATTTGAATCTATCCAGCTCTACAATTTAATCTGATTAAACTTTAAACGCCGATGTAAATAAACAAGTCACTTTGGTTGCGAATGAATATTTTTTAAACAAAAATATACAGAACTGTCTGTTTTTATGTTGATGGTGTATTGATTAATTGAAGATTAATGTGATAAATTCTACAGAATTAGAGGGAGATCTTTTTTTAAAGATTCTTGATGCCTTGATCCTATTTCCTTTCCCCAAGGGAAATAGGAGTTTTTAAGGCTGAATAAAAAAGCAATGGATAAAGATATTTATAAAAGACAGAAAATATATTATCTCAATACGGACTCAGATAAATTTTATTAAATAATGCATTTGTATGAGCTGTATTTTAAGAGTAATAATACGAATCTATAGGTAAGTATTACGATGAAAATTTATGAAATGATATTTCATAAAGGCACTTATGAACAAACACGCTTATTTTATATTCAGAATAATAAAGCTTCACGTCAGCATTTTATTGAAAATATGCGCTTAGAACTTGAGCAAGAACTTAAGGATTTCAATCTCAGTTGTAAGTCTCAGTATAAGCATGATTTATTTGCTTTGTACAAAAAAGTCCAAAAAGAAAGTCATTTACATTTAGATGCGATGGAAGATGAATTTATACAAAATTCAAAAGCCATTTTTGATCAATGTATTTGTTTAATTGTTAAAAGTCATGAGGTTTTAAATGTTGTAAAACCGCTGATTTGAAAAACTATCAGTCAAAATAAATAATCATTAAAAATTAATTATATAAAGTAGTAAGGTCGTGGTTTTATTGTCTTCAATCATAGTGCAGCCAATTGCCGTTGCGCTAATTCATAGCCTTGATCTGCGGCTTTTTTTAACCATGCTTTCGCTTTATTGATATCTTGAGGTAGGCCTGAATTTCCATCTAAGTATAGAGATCCCAATTTAAATTGTGCTGACACATCACCATTTTCAGCCGACTTAAGATACCAATAATTTGCAAGATCTTGATCTTTCTTTATATTTTTCCCATCTGAATATTCTTCAGCTAAATTGTATTGTGCCATGGCATTGTTCTGATTTGCAGATTTGGTCAGCCATTCAATACCTTTACGGGAATTTTTACTGATACCTGATCCCCATAAATAACTCATTGCTAAACTGAGTTGAGATTTTGCATCACCCGCTTCAGCGGCTTTTTTAAACCAAAAAACACCTTTTTCTTCATCAAAGGACACACCCTGATTGCCACTGCTATAAAGATAACCCACTTGGTATTGCGCTTTTACGTCCCCATTGTTAGCTTTTTCGAGTAGCGCTTCAAAACTTTCTGCAAATACAAGTGTGGTGGGGGAAAATGTAAGAATAATAAGAGGATACAGCAGTTTTTTAATTTTAAATTTCATCATTTTTTCAATCATTTGTATCTTTTAATCAATAAAATTAAAGTGCAAAATTAAGTTATAGTCAACTTAATTTGAGCCAAGACTTATTCTATTTTGCCTTTCAAGCTTAGCTCCCTTGGGAACTAAGCTTACCTAAATAATGAAAATGAAGAGCTTATATCACTCGACAAATTGGGGTAAAAGACGCTGTTAATACTACACAAAATTATCTAAACACTCGCATGTTTAGTGGTGAGCAGCATTAAAGCATCGTCCTAAGTATCCAGCTTACATATTTGGATAGTTAGGCCCACCACCACCTTCCGGTGTTACCCATGTGATATTCTGAGATGGATCTTTGATATCACAAGTCTTGCAGTGAACACAGTTTGCAGCATTAATCTGGAAGCGCTTAGAACCATCATCATTTTCCATAATCTCGTAAACACCAGCAGGGCAGTAACGTTGAGCAGGCTCATCCCATTTTGGTAAGTTGACATTGACTGGAATAGAAGCATCGGTCAGCTTTAAGTGAGCTGGCTGATTCTCTTCATGTACGGTATTGGATACAAATACAGAAGATAAACGATCAAAGGTTAATTTACCGTCTGGCTTTGGATAAGTAGGTTTAAATGTCGCAGCATCTACAGTTTTTAATGCACTAAAGTCAGGTGCAAGGTCATGTAGGGTAAATGGCACTTTAAAGATATTTTGATCGATAAAGTTAAATGCACCACCCATCCATAAACCGAATTTATGCATTGCTGGACCAAAGTTACGCGAACGATGTAATTCTTCTTTTAACCAACTGTTGTTAAACTTGTCAGTATATGCAGTCAATTCTTTGGCAAAGAAATCTTCGCCTTCAGCGACACGCGCAACCGCTAAATCGCCACCTTTCTCATGACCTGCTTGGATTGCTTCAAATACAGCTTCACCACATAACATACCCGATTTCATCGCAGTATGAGAGCCTTTGATTTTAGCAAAGTTTAAGAAACCCGCATCATCACCAATTAAGCAACCGCCTGGGAAGGTCAGTTTAGGTAGAGAGTTTAGACCGCCTTTAACAACTGCACGTGCGCCATAAGAAATACGCTTACCGCCTTCAAGATATTGCTTGATCAGTGGATGTGTTTTCCAACGTTGCATTTCAGCAAAAGGATACATGTGTGGATTTTCATAAGATAAATCGACAATCATCCCCAAGGTCACTTGGTTGTTTTCAGCGTGATATAACCACCAGCCGCCTGAAGAACCTGTTTCTGCCAAAGGCCAGCCTGAACCATGCATTACTAAACCCGGTTTATGTTTAGCAGGGTCAATTTCCCAAAGTTCTTTGATCCCGATACCGTAATGTTGCGGATCAGCATCTTGATCTAAGTTGTATTTTGCAATCAGACGTTTACCAAGGTGTCCACGACAACCTTCTGCAAAAATTGTGTATTTTGCATGAAGCTCGTAGCCAGGAGTAAAGTTGTGAGTAGGTTCACCATCTTTACCAATACCCATATCACCAGTTTGGATGCCTTTTACAGAACCATCTTCATGATAAAGGATTTCTGAAGCAGCAAAGCCAGGGAAGATAGAAACTTCTAACTCTTCCGCTTTTTGACCTAACCAACGCACGACATTACCCAATGAAATAACATAGTTACCATCATTGTGCATGGTTTTAGGAACCATCCAATGCGGTGCTTCTTGTGACTTTTCAGCAGACATGAGGAAATAAGTTTTGTCCTCAGTCACAGGTACATTTAAAGGTGCACCTTGTTCTTTCCAGTCAGGGAAAAGTTCATTGATTGCACGAGGTTCAAGTACAGCACCAGAAAGAATATGCGCACCGACTTCAGAGCCTTTTTCAACCACACAGACGGAAAGGTCTGGAAGATTGTTTTCAAGCGCTAATTGACGAATTTTAATCGCAGCAGAAAGACCCGCAGGGCCTGCGCCTACGATGACTACGTCAAACTCCATTGACTCTCGTTGTAAATCTTTCATAAAAAGAAATCCTATTTCGCTTAGCGGTATTTTAATTTATTGGGGTAAAAATATCAAATAAAAAAGCATCAAAAAAGGGCTGCTTGATGAGCAAATTCAAAATGATACCCACAAAAAAGCCAGCTAGATTTAGCTGGCTTTAAAATGGGATAACTGATTTTACAAGGTCTACTTTTACGATTTTTGCGGATCGTAGAGTTTTTCCTTGATGAATAGGGCAGGAATAACGCCGCAAATTAAATAAGCAGCTCCCATCACCACAAAACCTAAACCAATAGAACCACCCGATGCCAAGTAGCCAATCGTTGCAGGCGCAAGTGCTGCACCAAGACGCCCCACGTTATAGGCACCACCAATCGCTGTACCACGAATCGCTGTTGGGAAACTTTCCGTCATATAGGTGGCATTTACACCATAAGGAATACCGTATAAAAATCCGAAAGCGATCAGTAAATATAAAATGTTGCTGGGTGAGTTATAAAAAACAATCAGTGGTAGAAAAATAGCGGTCCCAATCGCACCAAAGGCATAAGTAAAGCGACGACCAAGTTTGTCAGCCATCATCCCCGCAAGGACCTTACCGAGGATCATGGCGGTATAGGTACCGACCATATATGCGGTCATTTCCTTAAACTTCATGCCTAATTCACTTTCTAGATATGAAGGCATCCAGTTATTTACCCCATAATAACCAAATTGCAAGAAGCCTGCTGTGAGCGCCCACAAGATAAACATATTGCGATTTCGTTTATCTTTAAAAATCAGTTTAAATGCTGAAGTTTCCTCAGAATTTTTATCACGTGTTGGTTGTTGTAAACGAGACTGTTGCCATGCGAGTGGTTCTGGTACCAAAAGATGCATTAAAACAGCAATCAATACAGGTACAATGGCAACATAAAACAGCATACGCCAGCCATGATCTGGAATAATCCATCCAGCGAGTAGCGTTGCAACAATATAGCCAACCGTCCAACCTGCTTGTAAGGTACCCAATACCGTTGTACGGTAACGTGTAGGTACATATTCCGCCATCAAGGTATTGCAGGCAATATAAAGCGAGCCTAGTCCGAGAGAAGCAAAAAAGCGTAATAGACCAAATTCAAGAAAACTTTGGGTAAAGCCTAGTCCACATGTAAGTAGTGAGAAGGTGAGAATAGAAATAACCACGATCCGTACTCGACCAAATTTGTCACATGCCCATCCCCCAAATATCCCACCAACAGCCATACCCGCCAAGGTAAAACTACCCAGCATACCTGCCTGCACGGAACTTAAACCAAAATCTGCCTTAATACTGTTGAGACTATAAGACAGCAGCATCAGATCGGCACCATCCACCAACAAGGCTAAAAATGCAAAAATAAATGCAATTTTCCAAGTATGAGATTGTATTGAAGAGAGATGTGTATTGTAGTTTGTCGCCATAATCCATTACCTACATTTGATTTACAGCACTTCAAATCGTTTTAAAGTGCCTAAAAATTAATTAAGACGCAGCACGAATCATATTTCGCGCAATAATCATTTGTTGAATTTGGGTGGTGCCTTCATAGAGACGGAATAAACGTACATCTCGGTAAAAACGTTCAATGGCATATTCACTGATATAGCCAGAGCCACCATGAATCTGTACGCAGCGATCGGCCACGCGACCACACATTTCAGTGGCAAACATTTTTGCGCATGATGCTTCTGTGCTGACGTT
This sequence comes from Acinetobacter sp. NyZ410, assembly GCF_022828975.1. Taxonomy (NCBI): domain Bacteria; kingdom Pseudomonadati; phylum Pseudomonadota; class Gammaproteobacteria; order Moraxellales; family Moraxellaceae; genus Acinetobacter; species Acinetobacter sp. NyZ410. The sequence continues at coordinate 1,864,475 of NZ_CP094620.1, forward strand.
GTGCCCAGCATCACGTTGTCTTGCCGCATCTAAAACCATACATTGCGCTGCATAAATTTCTGCTTTGGAGTCAGCAAGCATGGCTTGAATCAGTTGAAATTCAGCAATTGCTTGTCCAAATTGCTTACGCTCAAGGGCGAACTTTAAAGTATCGTCTAACATACGTATGGCAGCACCGACACTGATTGCGGCGATATGTAAACGACCTTTATCCAAGACTTTCATTGCGGTTTTAAATCCTACACCTTCGACACCACCAATCAGTGCTGAGGCAGGAACCCGACAGTTTTCAAAAATCACATCGCAGGTATGGGCACCTTTTTGCCCCATTTTTTTATCTGTTTTACCCAGAGAGATTCCTGCGGTTTTGCGATCTACAATAAAAGCAGAAATTCCACCAGCACCTTTAATGTCTGGATTGGTTCGTGCCATCACCGTAAATACCCCTGCATGAGGTGCATTGGTAATAAAGCGTTTGGTGCCATTTAAAATATAAAACTCACCTTCTTTTACTGCGCTGGTTTTCAAAGAGGCAGCATCTGAGCCTGCATCTGGTTCAGTTAGGCAAAAAGAACTGATCACTTCACCACGTGCTAAACGGGGCAAGAAAAATGATTTTTGAGTTTCGGTACCATCAATAATCAGGCCACTCGAACCGATTCCATTATTGGTGCCGATCAGTGAACGAAAGGCAGGCGAAGTACGTCCAAGTTCAAAAGCGATAGACACCTCTTCTTCCATGGTCAAGCCAAGACCTTCGTATTCTTCTGGAATCGTCAGCCCAAACAAACCCAAAGCTTTCATTTGCTCAATGATGGCTTGAGGGATTTGATCTGTTTCTGCGACTTCATTCTCATGAGGAATAAGGACACCATCTATAAACTGTCGAATCATATCTACCAGTTGTTTGAGTGTTTCCTGATCTCGAATCATAGTCTTGTCCTTTGTACAACATGTTGAAAACATCGAGGAGATGTTGCTAAAACCCTGCATATTGATGCGATAGTAATCAAAGGATCAGTAGAAAACAATATATTTTGAAAATTAATTTCGCAATGCGGTATATTGTGCTTGTTTTTCAGTTGGCTAATTATTTGATTTAATTAATCTATATTTGTTGAATAAAAATCATCACTTTTGATGAAAAAATTAAGTTTTATTTTTTAAGTTTTCTGTGTATATTAAAAATATATATCGCTATGCGAAATTTATATTAAATAAATTTTCCTGTAGGAAATTAATCAAAGGTTAGTGGAATAAACATGGGTGCTTTAAATGGAATTCGTGTACTTGATTTAAGTCGAGTACTGGCTGGACCGTGGTGTGGACAGATTCTTGCCGATTTAGGCGCAGAAGTGATTAAGGTTGAAAGACCGAAACTAGGTGATGATACGCGTTCTTGGGGACCACCTTGGATGAAAGATGACGCCGGACAAGAGACACGAGAAGCCGCTTATTATCAGTCAACCAATCGCAATAAACTTTCTGTTGCAATAGATATTGCAAATCCTGAAGGGCAGGCACTCATCAAAGAACTTATTCAAGATACCGATGTGGTCATTGAAAACTACAAAGCTGGTTCTTTGAAAAAATATGGCTTGGATTATGCTTCTTTATCAGAAATTAATCCTAAACTGGTTTATTGCTCGATTACAGGTTTTGGTCAAAATGGACCGAGAGCAGAAGAACCTGGCTATGATTTTATCATTCAAGGAATGGGTGGACTGATGTCCATCACGGGTGAAAAAGATGATTTACCCGGTGGCGGTCCGCAAAAAGTAGGTGTCGCATTTTCAGACTTATCAACGGGACTATACTCAACCATTGCCATACAAGCTGCTTTGCTCAATCGTCATGTAACAGGTTTAGGGCAACATATTGATATGGCTTTACTTGATGTACAAATTGCCACAATGGCAAATCAGGGAATGAATTATCTTTCATCTGGGAAAGTGCCGGTACGTTATGGCAATGCACATGCCAATATTGTGCCTTATCAATTGTTTAAAGCCGCTGACCGAGAGTTTATCATTGCTTGTGGTAATGACACCCAGTTTATCCAACTGTGTAGAAGTATTGGTTTGCCAGAGTTACCCAATGATGTTCGATTTACCCGTAATGCAGATCGTGTTAAGCATCGTGATGAAGTGATAGAAATTTTATCAAAGCATTTTTTAAGCAAGACTGCCGATGAGTGGGTGAGTGCAATTTATGCTGCTAAAGTGCCCGTTGGTGTGATTAATAATTTAGAACAAGCTTTTAATGAACCTCAAGTGATTGCGCGAGAGATGCTGGTAGAAATGCAACATCCTCAACGTGAAAAACTTACTGTGGTCGGTTCTCCGATTAAGCTTTCACGTACACCTGTAGAGTATAGAAATGCACCTCCTTTATTAGGCGAACATACTCAAACAATCTTAGGCCGTATTATCTCTCCAGCAAAACTTGATGAGTTAAAAGCCAAAGGCGTGATAGGATAGTTTTTAAATAGATGATGTGAGCAGTCTAAAGCCATTTTTTTCAATAAAATAAGCAAATTTAGACTTTTCACATCGAGATGGATGCATCGTTTTATTTTCAAAGTGAATCAGATGATTGCTTTTTGCTATTTATAGAAAAAATAGATTATAATTTTCGCAGTGCGAAACAAATATGTGAATTGGTATAACCATGAATGATGCCGTAGATGCAGAACAAACAGAAAAATTATTAGCGCCTTTGAGGCATGAGTTATTGCATCCGATTGAAGATATGCAAGATGAAAATGATCGTCAATTTATTACAGCTTTAGGACGTGGTTTAGAACTCTTACGTTGCTTTACCCCAAAACATCAGCATTTGGGTAATCAAGAGTTATCACAAATGACGGGTTTGCCTAAACCGACCATTACCCGTTTAACGCACACATTGTCACGTTTGGGCTATATCAAGCAGGTCCCAAATTCAAGCAAATTTCAACTTTCAGTTGGGGTTTTGGCGTTTGGTTACTCCATGCTTTCTAATGTGTCTATCCGTAATATTGCACATCCCTATATGAAAAACTTAGCGGATTATGCAGGTGCTGCTGTGGCAATGGCAACGCGTGATCGTCTAAATATGATTTATTTGGATGTGGTACAAGGCAAGGGTAATATGACTATGCGTCGTCAAGTCGGTACTTATTTGCCGATTCATTTAAGTTCAATGGGACGTGCATGTCTGGCTGCAATGCCTGAAGATGAAAGAGAGTTTTTACTTGATGCAATCCGTAGTAAACATAAAGACGATTGGATCAAGATTAACCGTGATTTAGACAAAGCATTTAAAGATTATCAAGATTTTGGCTATTGTTTTTCAATTGGTGAATGGCATAAAGATGTCAATTCAGTGGCAGTTCCCTTGATTCATGAACAACATGGTCTATTGGTATTTAACTGCGGTGGACCAAGCTTTATTATGAACCGCGAAAAACTCGAAGAAGATATTGCACCGCGTCTTCTCCACATGGTGAATAATATCCGCACTGAAATTAGCTAATTTTATTGTTTTAAAACTGAAAGGCCAGCAACGATCTGCATTGTTGGCCTTTTTAATAAGATGCATGTTAATAAGATGCATGTTAAATAGTTTGCTTACCAAAAATGGGTGTTATTTTTTTCATCAATGCACTCAGTGCTTGTTTAAATTGGTCACCTTGCAAACAAAGTGAGAATACAGTGGACTCATGATCGATCAGATTTAATAAATCATCGACAAGCATAGGATGCTAAGAAGTGAGCCTCTAAATATAAAATAGTGAGTGGAAAGAATATGAAAACCAAAATTACAGAATTATTTGAAATTGAACATCCGATTATTCAAGGCGGTATGCATTATGTCGGTTTTGCCGAGCTGGCTGCTGCAGTTTCAAATGCGGGTGGGCTAGGCATTATTACCGGTTTAACCCAGCGAACACCTGAAAATCTAGCAAAAGAAATTGCCCGATGTCGAGAAATGACCGATAAGCCTTTTGGTGTCAATCTAACTTTCTTACCCACAGTCAATACACCTGATTATCCGGGTTTTGTTGAGGCAATTATTAATGGTGGGGTAAAGGTTGTAGAAACAGCAGGTCGTAATCCTGAACAGGTCATGCCTTATTTAAAGGCTGCTGGAATTAAAGTAATTCATAAATGCACTTCGGTTCGGCATAGTCTAAAAGCTCAAAAAATTGGATGTGATGCTGTTTCTGTCGATGGTTTTGAGTGTGGTGGGCACCCCGGTGAAGATGATGTACCGAATATGATTTTATTGCCTTTAGCTGCCGATACCTTAGAAATTCCTTTTGTTGCATCAGGTGGTATGGCGGATGGACGCTCACTCGCTGCCGTTTTAGCCATGGGGGCGGATGGCATTAATATGGGAACACGTTTTATTGCAACTCAAGAAGCGCCGGTACATGCAAATGTGAAACAGGCGATCCTGAATGCTACGGAAAGAGATACTCGTTTAATTATGCGTGCTTTGCGTAATACTGAGCGTGTTATGAATAATGCGGCTGTAGAAAAAATTGTAGCCAAAGAAAAAGCACTTGGTGACCAGATTAAATTTGAAGATATCATTGAAGAAGTTGCAGGTGTTTATCCTAAAGTGATGATCGATGGTGATGTTAATGCTGGGGCATGGTCATGCGGTTTGGTTGCCAGCCTGATCCATGACATTCCGACATGTGATGAACTGGTCAACCGTATTGTAAAAGATGCAGAAGACATTATTCGTGGACGTTTATTCGGGCTTTTATAAACATCTATTTGAGTTCAGCTTTATCTCGATGATGAAAGACTGCTTTTAAAGATCAGCACAACACTATGAGTTGTGCTGATCTTTAGCATCTGTAAGACAATAATATAAACACAGCAGGGCAAAAACTAAGCCCAAGATACATACACCTGTCCAGCCAAAATGTTTCCATGCATAGCTTCCACTCGTGGTCCCTAAAGCACCGCCAGCGAAATAACCTGTCATATAGATGGCATTGAAACGTGAACGCAATTGTTGGTTAAGCTTAAAAACAATACTCTGATTGGTGACATGAACAGCCGAGAGTGATGCGTAAAGGATAAGTAAGGCAATGATATAAAAGATAAAATGATAAGGGAGCAACAAAAACAATAGCCAACTTAAAATCAGACCGATACCACAACATATCGAAATTTTATGAATATAGCCTTGATCAATAAATTTACCTGAAAAATTGGCAACGAATGTCCCTAAAACACCGACAAATCCAAATAAGCCAATCGTAAAATCACTGAAAAAATAAGGCGCAGGAGCTAAGAGTAAAGACATGGTGGTAAAGGTTAAGCTTACACAGGCAAAGGTTAATCCACCAATATAGGTTCTGATTCTTAGGCGACGATTTTGAATAAAGATTTGCGGCAGTGAGTGAATTGTTTTGAGATAATTTTCAGATTTGGTTGGAGGAAATAAGCCAATATTACGGTACAAAATAATCGCAATGAGCAATAATAAAAAACCGCTGAGCAGATAAATAACATTCCAAGCAAAAAGCGTCGACATCATCCCTGATAATGAGCGTGCCAATAAGACACCCATCATTAACCCACTCAGTAAAAAACCAACAACACGACCACTATGTTGAATTGGAACCAGACTGGCAGCCAGTGGTAACAACAGTTGGGCTGAACTAGAAAATAACCCTGTAATGATGGTACCGAATATTAACAGATAAATATTGTGGGAAAAACCACTAATAATTAGCCCAATTGAGGCAAGCAGCATAAATATAAACAACAACTTACGCTTTTCGAGAATATCCCCTAAAGGCATTAAAAACAGCAGACCTGCTGCATAGGTGATTTGCGCTAAAGTAGGCACCCATGCTGTAGTAGTATCTGCTAAATTTAAACTTAGACTAATGGAATGAATCAGTGGTTGGCTAAAATAATTCCCACCAGTACAGATGCCTGCTGCAACTGCCATTAAAATAATGGTTGGGGTATAGAGAGTGTTTTTCATCATGCCTATGGTTTGTCATTATGAAATCGGAACTTTTAATCCACACAACCATGTATCTGCTGATTTTAAGCATCTGATTTTAAACATGGTTGTTAAGGCGTTTCACTCAAAGCATCTTGAATGTTGTGCACCATATGGATTAAACGGGGTCCAATTTCACCTTCAAGTTTTTCAGGGTTTAAATGAAAACTTGGTGCACCGCAGTTAAACACATAAAGACCATGTTTGGAGCTGACTAAAGGTACAGCAACAGAGTTTACTTCTTTATGCCATTCACCTAAAGAAAGGCAATATCCGTAATCTTGATAATCTCGGAAAGCTCGTTCTAAAGAACGTTTAATTGCAGGCCAGTTTTCAGCATTTTTTTGTTTAAGCGCATCCAGTAAAAAATTACGCTCACGTTCAGGTGTGGCCGCCAAGCAAGCTCGACCCATGGAACTGCTGTGAATGGGTAGGGTTGAGCCGATGGGACGGCGCATATTTAAAGCGGTTTCGATCTGAACCACATCGATATAGACCATGTTTAAACGGTCACGGGTTGCCATCGCAACAGGTGCTTGCACATATTGGCTCATTTCTTCCATATAGCGATGTGCAATATTACGGATAGAAATATTGGACAAGGCTGCATAGCCTAAAGATAAAACACCGATATCCAAGGTATATTTGGTGGAATTAGGTAGTTGTTTTAAATAGCCTAATGACACTAAGGTATTGGTTATCCGCGCAATGGTTGGTTTTGGTAAACCCGTCATTTTTGCCAGTTCTTGGTTACCCAAGACTTGATTGTTGGCAGAAAAACAACGTAATAGCTCTAAACCACGTGCTAAAGAAGCGATAAATTGAGGGTTATTTTCCCGATGAATATGTGAAATAGGATCAAGACGTATCTCATCAAAATTTATAGGTTGTTCAGTTTCTGAATTCTGAGACATTCAATACTCAAATATAATAAAGCAACAGTTTGGCTATTATATTTCGCTCTGCAAAATAAATCCATTCATCACTGCGCTGTTGTGATGAATGGATACTCGGTTAGTGATTAAACAGTCAATGCTATGACACGTTTTCAATCACCATAGCTAAGCCTTGTCCTACGCCGATACATAAGCTAACGACAGCATATTTCTTATTGCGGCGGATCAGCTCACGCGAAACTGTCAGTGCAAGACGTGCACCAGAAGCCCCAAGTGGGTGGCCAATGGCAATTGCACCACCATTTGGGTTGACACGCGGATCATTAAAATCAACATCTAAACCTTTTAAGCAAGATAATACTTGTGAAGCAAAAGCTTCATTGATTTCAATGATATCCATATCATCTAAAGTCAGCCCTGCACGTGCAACGGCTTTTTTGATTGCTTCGATTGGACCAGCACCCATAATACGAGGTTCAATACCTGCTGCTGCTGCTGACAAGATTTTTGCCATTGGCTTTAAGCCATATTTTTGGCCCGCTGCTTCGGAACCGATGAGTAGTGCAGCAGCACCATCATTAATACCCGATGCATTTCCAGCAGTGACGACACCACCTTCAAATAATGGTTTTAATTTGGTTAAGGCTTCAACCGTTGAGCTTGGGCGAGGGTGCTCATCTTCAGAAACCAGTTTTGGTGGTAACTTTTTGCCTTGAAAGACTTCAATTGGGGTAATTTCACCAGTAAAAAAGCCGTCTTGTTTGGCTGTTTGATACTTTGCTTGAGATTGGGCAGCAAATAAATCTGCCTGTTCACGGGTAATGCCAAACTCAAGCGCGACATTGTCACCAGTTTCAGGCATTGAATGCCCACCGTATTGCGCAATCAGCTTTTTGTTTGGAAAGCGTGAGCCAATTGTGGTGTCGTAAATTTTGGCATCACGACTATAGGCAGATTCAGCTTTACCCATCACAAATGGGGCACGTGACATGCTTTCTACACCACCTGCAATATACAAGTCGCCTTCGCCACAGGTGATGGCGCGTGCAGAATCAATCACAGCACCCAAACCACTTGCACATAAACGGTTTACAGTTTGGCCAGGAACAGTCACAGGTAAGCCCGCGATTAATAGGGCATTTCTGGCAACGTTACGGCTATCTTCACCACCTTGGTTGGTATCGCCTAAAATAACATCTTCAATCGCTGCACCCGGAACCCCAGTTTTTTCAAGAAGCTTTTGTAAAACTGCCGCAGCTAAATCATCTGGACGTACTGAAGCAAGCTCACCTGCATGACGACCAATCGGGCTACGTAAACCATCATAAATATAGGCATTTAACATTGAGAAGTTCCTTTTCAAAATCCAGAATTAAAAGTAAGCGGTAAATTTAATGCGACACGACGTTGTAACCATGGGCTAGGGCGATAACGTGGGTCATAGGTCAGTGTTGAGATACGATTGAGAATGAGTAAGATTTTTTGGCTACCGATATGATCACCCCATTCAATAGGGCCAAATGGATAGCCTAAACCTAAACGGACTGCGGCATTGATATCATCGACACTGGCAATATTTTGTTGTGCAATATCACAACCTAAATTAATCACCATGGCTAAAACACGTTGTGCCACGAAGCCAATACTTTCAGCGATCATGCTGACCATAGCACCATCTAAATTAAACATAGAGTGGGCTGCTTGACGATACTCGGTGCTTGTCGCCAGTGACGGCATTAACGTTCTATGTTTATTTATGCCATATAGCATATCTATGCCAACAGCTTGTTGTGGATTGACTTTTAAACGTGTCGCTGCTTGGGTGGTATCTTCACCATAGCAAGCGAGTAAACATAAACTCTCAGGTAGTGGTTCTAGACCTGTATCTAAGACAATATTTTGCTGGATTAAATAATCTTCCAGTTGTTGTTTATCTTCAGCAAAATCAGCTGCAATCCAAACTTTTGGATAGTTGGTTAAACGCTCAACAAACTGTGCAGGTTTTTCACCTGTTTTTGTGCCTGTTTCATAGTGGTAAAAGCCTTGATTAACTTTACGCCCAAGTTGTTTGGCTTCAAGCATTTGTTTGGTCAATGGATTGGGCTTGTAACGGGCTTCTTCATAGTATTGATGATAAATCGACTCCATTACAGGATGTGATACATCCAGTCCTGTTAAATCCATGAGTTCGAATGGTCCCATTCTAAAACCAACACCATCTCTTAAAATGCGGTCAATTTCACTGATGTCACAGACGTTTTCATTTAAGATTTTTAACGCTTCGGTGCCATAGGCGCGCCCCGCATGATTAATAATAAATCCTGGGGTATCTTTGGCAACAACAGGTCGATGACCAAATGCACGTGATAGCTCATTTAATGCAGCTACAATGCGTGGATCCGTTTTTAATCCTTGGATCACTTCCACAACTTTCATCAGTGGTACCGGATTAAAAAAATGGAAACCGACTACACGTTGTGGTTTTTTACAGTTTGCTGCAATGGCTGTGATTGAAAGCGATGAAGTATTTGAGGCTAAAATAGTGGTGTCTGAAACGATCTCTTCGAGTTGTTGCATCAACGCTTGTTTGATATCTAAACGCTCAACAATCGCTTCTACAATCAAGTCGCAGGCTTTTAAATCTTCAAGTTGCACTGCAACGATCAAATGTTTGTTGGCATTTTCCGCCTGTTCAGCGCTGATTTTATTTTTATCGACCAGCTTTTGAAAAGTTGCTGCCAGCTTTTCTTTGGCCTGTAGCGCAGCACCTTCTTTGGTGTCATATAAATAAGTGGTATGACCTGATTGTGCGGCAATTTGAGCAATACCGCTGCCCATAATACCAACACCAATTACAGCCATGCTTTGAATATCATAAGTCATGTCGATCATCCTGATAACTGATCCAGATTAAACGAAAAATTAGAGATGGAAAAAATAGAAACGAAAGAAACCAGTACAGTTTGGTGGGTTAACTCAGACATTGTTTGTCACCATCAATCGGTAAAATTTGTCCAGAAATAGAGCAACCGCTTTCCGAGGCTAAAAATATACACAAATCGGCAATATGCTTTGGATTGACAAAATATTTGAGCGATTGATTTTTAAGTGCATTTTGCGTAACGGCATCCAAGGATGTTTGCGCGACATCTGCACGCGCTTGTAACACCCGTTGAACTCGTTCCCCATCCACTGCACCTGGAAGTATGGCATTGACTCGAATATTGTCTGCACCGAGTTCCATCGACAATGTTTTGGTAAAACCGATTAATCCCCATTTAGAGGTCGCGTAAGCCAAACGATATGGATAGCCCAAACGTCCAGCGATCGATGACATATTGATAATGACACCTGCTTCCGACTGTTTTAAAAAGGGGATGGCGAGTTGGGTGATAGCAAAGGTACTATTTAAATTAAGGTTTAATACCGCACTCCAATCGGCAAAACTCAATTCTTCTGCTGCAATGGTTGGGCCAGAAATCCCTGTATTATTGACCAGAACATCAATATGCCCCAGTTTGCTGATGGCATCACTAAACATAGACTTGATTTCATCATGGTTAGATAAATCACATGCATAAATATGTAGTGCAGGATAGGCCTTTTGGAATTGCGCTAAGCTTTCTGCATTGATATCACAAACGAAAACTTCATCGTGATGTGCTAAGAATGCTTCTGCAATACATCGTCCAATTCCTGAACCGCCTGCACTAATCAATACTTTTCTAGCCATTTCTATTCCATTGTTGTTATCAATTAAACTTATTTGCCTTGATATGAAGGTTTACGTTTTTCGATAAATGCTTGAATGCCTTCATTTTTATCTTCGGTCGAAAACAACAATTGAAATGATTTACGCTCCAATGCCAAACCTGCATTTAATGGAACATCTTCGCTCATTAAAGCAACTTCTTTGATTTGTTGCAGGGCAATGGGTGGCATTTTTGCGAGATTTTGCGCCATTTGAATAGCGGTTGAGATGGTCTGGTCATCTTCAGTAACTTGGGAAACCAGTCCAATGCTATATGCTTCTTCTGCTTTGACCATTACACCTGTCATGATCATACGCATCGCGTGGAATTTACCCACTGCACGAAAGAGACGTTGGGTTCCACCAGCGCCAGGCATTAAACCGACTTTAATTTCAGGTTGACCAAAAGTTGCGCCTTTACCCGCAATAATAATGTCGCTATGCATGGCAAGTTCACAACCACCACCCAGTGCATAACCATTTACAGCAGCAATCACGGGTTTAGGACATTGCGCAATTGCATTCCAATAACGTTCTGTATGACGTAGCAACATTTCTGTGGAGGTCGCGCTTGCCATTTCTTTTAAGTCTGCCCCTGCGGCAAAAACTTCTTCACCACCTGTGAGCACAATGGCATGGATCTGGTCATTAAAACTTAACTCAGTAAACACTTGAGCCAGTTGCTGACGCACCTGTGTATTTAAGGCATTTTTAGCCTCTGGACGATTAATCTTCACGATCGCTACTTTCTGAACAGAATAGTCAACTTCAATGAAACTGTTCCCTGTTATTTCACTCATTTTTTGATTCCTTGTTTCGCAGATCAAAACTATGTTTCTTTAATAATGCGTGTTTTGAAATTTATTTCAAGTATTTTTTATTCCTCTCGGCACTTTATCGTCAGCATATTTTTCTAAGTGATTGATATTTAATATTGGTAGAGTGTAAAATTTCGCTTAATGAAATTAATTTTCAAAAAAGCTTGAAATTTGTGTTTTCAATCTCGTACTATGAAACACATTCGCAGTAAACAAGATTTAAAACAGGGTATCCATTACCCAGCTGGAATAGCTGATGGGTGCAATGAAGCTACAAAAGAAGGGAGATCATAGATGATCCGTGATGAAGGAATGTTGCAACAGTTGCTCACAACAATTCGTGACTTTGTAAAAAATGAATTGATTCCACGTGAGCATGAGGTTGCCGAGCAGGACAAAATTCCTGAGGATATCGTGCAACAAATGCGTGAGTTGGGTTTGTTTGGGTTAACCATTCCAGAAGAATATGGTGGATTGGGAATTACCATGGAAGAGGAGGTGAATGTTGCATTTGAACTTGGACAAACTTCACCGGCATTCCGTTCACTGATTGGTACCAACAATGGTATTGGTTCAAGTGCGATTTTGATTGATGGCACAGAAGAACAAAAACAAAAATATCTTCCTCGTTATGCCAGCGGTGAAATTATTGGTTCATTTTGCTTAACCGAACCTGAGGCAGGTTCAGATGCCGCCTCTTTAAAAACCAGTGCGGTCAAAGATGGTGATTTTTACGTTTTAAATGGTACCAAACGCTTTATTACCAATGCACCACATGCTGCTACTTTTACCGTGATGGCGCGGACCAATCCTGATATTAAAGGCGCAAGTGGTATTTCTGCATTTTTAGTTGAAGCCAATACGCCTGGGATTAGTTTGGGAAAAATCGATCAAAAGATGGGACAAAAGGGTTCTCATACTTGTGATGTGATTTTTGAAAACTGCCGCGTTCCAGCATCAGCACTGATTGGTGGGATTGAAGGTATTGGTTTTAAAACAGCCATGAAGGTTTTAGATAAAGGTCGTTTACATATTGGTGCATATAGCGTCGGTGTGGCTGAACGGATGTTAAATGACGCACTTCACTATGCCATTGAGCGCAAACAATTTGGTCAGCCGATTGCTAATTTTCAATTGATCCAAGCCATGCTTGCAGACTCAAAAGCTGAGATTTACGCGGCAAAATGTATGGTGCTCGATGCTGCGCGTCGCCGTGATAATGGCGAAAACATTAGTACAGAAGCATCTTGTTCAAAAATGTTTGCCACTGAAATGTGTGGTCGGGTCGCAGATCGTTGCGTACAAATTCACGGTGGTGCTGGTTATATCAGTGAATATGCCATTGAACGTTTTTATCGTGATGTGCGTTTGTTCCGTTTATATGAAGGAACCACGCAAGTTCAACAATTGATTATCGCAAAAAACATGATTAGGGATGCTACAGCCTAATAACAATTAGATGCCATGAGGCAGGGGATGCCTCATATTCCTTCTGAGGATATGGACATGACAACGGAAACAGTTACACAAAATAATAGTGGTAATAATGGTGCTGGAGAGGTGATTCAGACACCCAAAAAGATTTGGATTACGGCCTTTATCTTTGCATTTTTTACTTTGCTTTGTGATGGCGCAGATTTAGGCTTTTTAGCGTTAAGTTTGACCAGTTTAAAGGCTGAGTTTCATCTGAGCGGTGTACAAGCAGGAACTTTGGGCAGTTTGACACTGTTAGGTTCCGCCGTGGGTGGTTTAGTTGGTGGATGGGCTTGTGATCGCTTTGGCCGAGTGCGCGTGATTGTATTCTTTATTGCTTTTTCTTCTGTTCTGACCTGTGCATTGGGTTTTACCCATTCATATATGCAATTTGCGATTTTAAGAACAGTCGGTGCAATGGGCTTAGGCGCACTTTATATTGCCTGTAATATTTTAATGTCTGAAATGGTACCGACCAAACATCGTTCTACAGTGTTGGCAACACTGATGACGGGCTATACCTTGGGGTCTTTACTTGCGACTTTATTGGCAGGTCATATTATTCCTGAACATGGCTGGCGTTTCCTGTATTGGCTTGCAATTACCCCGATTATTTTATCAGTACTGATGCATTTTATCGTACCTGAGCCTGAGTCATGGAAAAAAGCACGTCAATTAAAAGTCATTGCAACGCCACAAAATGCACAGCCTGTTAAACGTCAGAATCCGTATTGGGAAATTTTGAAAGATAAGAAACATGGCACCATGTTTGTGCTGTGGATTTTGAGTACTGGTGCTTTGCAATTTGGTTATTACGGGGTGAGTAACTGGCTGCCGGCTTATTTGGAATCTGATCTAGGAATCAAGTTTAAAGAAATGGCGATGTATATGGTCGGCACTTTCTTAATCATGATGTTTGCCAAAATTATTGCTGGGATTATTGCGGATAAATTGGGTCGCCGCGCTGTATTTGCATTCGGCACAATTGGCACAGCTCTATTTATTCCCGTGATTGTTTACCTTAACACGCCTGCCAATATTTTATGGCTCATGCTGTTCTTTGGTTTTCTATACGGCATACCGTATGCAATCAATGCCACATATATGACTGAAAGTTTTCCAACCTCAATTCGAGGCTCGGCGGTTGGCGGTGCATATAACATCGGTAAAGTACTTTCAATTTTCTCTCCATTAACCATCGGTTATTTATCACAACATGGTTCGATTGGTTTAGGACTGTTGGTGATGGCTGGAGCGTACTTTATATGCGGTGTAATTCCACTGTTATTTATTAAAGACCGACTATTTAACCCGCAAAAGGCAGAGTGACAATTTGACCTGTCACGTCAATTTAAGGATGAAAAGGGACAAGCGAAATGATAAATAAAATCACCAGTGACATTGAACCGATTTTAAAGGCAATTCCTGATGGTGCAACCATCATGACCAGTGGTTTTGGTGTGACAGGTCAGCCTGCGGAACTGATTGAAGCCTTAATCGATTTAGGTAAAAAAGAGCTGACCATTGTCAATAACAATGCTGCCTCTGGTGATCGTGGTTTGACCAAGCTGATCATTGCAGGTTGTGTCAGAAAAATGATCAGTTCATTTCCAAAGTCAGCAGGTTCGACTGTATTTCAAGACTTATATCGTGCAGGAAAGATTGAATTAGAACTGGTTCCACAGGGCAACTTAGCCTGTCGTATTCAAGCGGCAGGTGCAGGTCTAGGTGCAATATTTACACCGACAGGCTATGGCACAAAAGTCGCAGAAGGCAAAGAAACCAGAACCATTAATGGTCGAAACTATGTACTTGAGTATCCGCTTGAAGCTGACTTTGCTTTGATTTATGCCGATCAAGCCGATCGTTGGGGGAATTTGACCTATCGTAAGGCAGCACGGAACTTTGGCCCGATTATGGCAAAAGCGGCAAAAACAACCATTGTTCAAGTGAATCATACGGTAGATCTAGGAAGCCTTGATCCTGAGTGCATTATCACCCCCGGGATTTTTGTACAGCATGTTGTCAAAGTAGGAGATATCTAATGTCAGTTCAAAAACGTTCTCGTGAAGATATCGCTCAGTTGATTGCTCAGGATATTCCCGAAGGAGCTTATGTCAATTTAGGTATTGGTTTACCCACCAACGTTGCGAAGTATTTACCTCAAGACAAAGAAATCTTTCTACACTCAGAAAATGGGGTTTTGGCCTTTGGCCCGCCACCCAAAGCAGGTGAAGAAGATGAGGACTTGGTCAATGCTGGAAAGGAGTTAGTGACTTTGCTGGATGGTGGCTGCTTTATGCATCACGGAGATTCTTTTGACATTATGCGTGGTGGGCATCTGGATATCTGCGTGATTGGTGCTTTTCAGGTCGCAGTGAATGGCGATTTAGCCAATTGGCATACTGGCAAAGCTGATGATGTTCCCGCTGTAGGTGGTGCAATGGATTTAGCGGTGGGAGCCAAGTCAATTTATGTCTATATGGAGCATGTCACCAAAAAGGGCGAAGCTAAAATTGTCGATGTACTGAGTTATCCCATTACAGGGGAACAGTGTGTAGATCGTATTTATACCGATTTATGCATTATTGACTTAAAAGATCACAAAGCCTATGTCACTGAAATGGTTTCGGGACTGAGTTTTGATGAATTACAGGCAGTAACGGGCTGCCCGTTGATAGATGCACGAGACGCTTAGTTTATAAGCGTAGGAAAAAAAGCTTCTTTAAGGATTAAAAGATGAAAAAATTAATTTTAGCTACAGCTTGCGCTGTGGCTTCAGGGACTATTTTTGCAAATTCGCCAGTGACAGCAGAACAACGGATTAATCTGTTAGAGACAGAGCTGCAAAAACTCAAAGCAGAACTCGAAGCTCAAAAGCTGTCACAAAATAATTTGCAGGTCAAACAAGCAAAAATTGAAGAAAATGTAGAAAAAAATAAAGCACTTGAAACCGCGAAACCAATAGCGCCTTCATGGGTGACTTGGACAGACAATGTTAAAGTCTATGGAATTGCCCGACTTGATGCTGCAGTTGATTTTAAGTCCTCACCAGATTCGGGAGGAAGAACCACCAATAGCTTAAACCGTACTCCGTTTGAAAGTGACAAGCGTTCCGATCATGCCCGCTCAGATGCCATGATCAATGCCAGTCGAATCGGGGTGTATTTCAACAGTCCAGATAAGGCTGTAACAGGAAATATTGAAGCCGATTTCTTTGACAGTGCCAACATGGGTACAGGCGATGGTAAATTCCGTATTCGTCATGCTTTCTTTACTTATAAAGATTGGACTTTCGGTCAAACATGGTCTTTGATGTCCAATATGGAAACACGAACAGAGTCCGTCGATTATACTCAGTTTATGGGAACCTCTTATACCCGTACACCTCAAGTGCGCTATGACTGGAAGATAAATGGCAAGAGTGATTTAAAAGTCGCATTGGAATACACTGGATCTCGGGTTTCAGCATTCCCGACATTGACAGGTCGATATACCATAAAAGAAGGTGCCTTAACGGCTTTGGCTCAAGGTTTTGTCAATGAAAAATCTGTAGATGTTGCGAAAGATACCGTTAAAAAAGTCAGTTGGGGCGCGGGTGCAGGTTTAAAATACCAACTAAGCCCAGCACAATCTGTACAGGCGAATTATCAATATATTGTGGGTGATCAAAAATTCATGCCATATACCACACAAACTGGCCTGACAAATGCAACCAGCTTAAATGCAGCAGGTGATTTTTCTTTAAATGCACAAAAAACAGATTTAGAGATGAATAAACTCAATAGCTTAAATATTGGCTATTCATATAAATTTAATCCGCAATGGCGTGCAAATTTATCTGCATCGATTTTTGATTTTGATGATGATTCAGCTTATGCAAAACTCAATCCTGACGCAAATAAGCGTTTAACGGATTATGCTGCCAATCTGTTTTATTCACCTGCTGAGCAAATTGATATTGGTATGGAATATCATCAAGGTAAGCGTGAAGTGTTTGATGGAAGAACAGCAGATGTTTCCCGCATTAACTTTGTGTCGATGTACAAATTCTAAAATAAGGTGAGCTGTGCAATGGAAAAAATAGTTCAACCTGACACAACGCATATCTTGTCAAAAAGTTTTATTTTCATCATGGCAATGGCATGTGGAATTTGTGCGGGTTCGAACTATTATAACCAGCCTTTGATTTATTCTATTGCCGAGGCATTACAGGTCAATGCAGAGCAAGTCGCTTTAACAATTGTGATCGGCCAACTCTCTTATGCAGTTGGTCTGTTTATCTTGGTGCCGCTCGGTGATTTTTTTGAAAAGCGTAGCTATATTTGTCTGTTGATGTGCTGCACAGGTTTTGCCCAGATCGGACTTTCTTTAAGTCAAAGTTTGCCCGTATTGTATGGTTTTACCTTTTTAGCCACCTTCTTTTCGATTACGACACAAGTCTTGGTACCGTTTGCTGCTGGTTTGGCGAGCCCTCAAAAAAGCCCGCAAATTGTCGGAACACTGATGAGCGGCTTGTTTTTAGGCATTCTCTTGGCCAGATCAATCGCAGGCTTACTTTCGACCGTTTGGTCATGGCATGCGGTGTATTTACTCAGTGGTATGGTGATTTTAGCTTTTGCAGTAGTGATGTGGCTTAAATTACCCGTTGCTCGAAAATCTCATCAATTAACAGTGCTGCAAATTTATCGTTCATTGTTTACATTGGCCGTTGATCAGCCACATTTAATTCGCCGTGGTCTGGCAGGTGGGATCGGCTTCGGTATATTGGCGCTGATCTTTACCACCATGACTTTTATTCTTGCCAATGCGCCTTATCATTTCAATGATTTCCAAATTGGTTTATTTGGCATAGTAGGTTTGGCGGGTGTGTTTGCAACCCCTTGGGCGGGAAAACAAATTGCCAAAGGATTGGAAAATAAAGTTGCACTGATTTGTATGTGGTTATTGGTACTGGCATGGATTCCACTGTTTTTTGCCCAGCAGTCTTTGCTGGCTTATGCAGGGGGTGTGATTTTGGCTTATTTTGGTTTATCGGCCTTTCATGTACTTAACCAAAATCTGGTCTACCGAATTTCAGCACAAGCACGTTCTCGAATTAATTCTATTTATATGACACTGTATTTTGGTGGTGCTGCGCTGGGTTCTTTGGTTGCGGTCTACACGTGGAAACATTGGGGATGGAGTGTCTGTGTGGCTGTGGGTTTAGCCATGGCAATTCTAAGTTTTATAATTGACCGAATAGATTTTTATGCCATGAAGAAAACAGTGATAAAAGACTAAGCCGCAAAAGGGCTTAGTCTTTTTATTATTTTCGTATGATCATCAGTGTTGCCGTCGCAAACGCATAAATTTTGCCATTTTCATCCACAATTTTACCTTCTGTGGTGATGATATTGCGTCCAGCATTAATCAGTTCAGCTTGTGCGTAGTAGGCGGTATAGATTTGCATTGGGCGAATCATTTTCACATTGAGATCAATCGTGCCATAACCCACGCCATGTTCCAGCAAGGTATGTGCTGCACTTCCCGTTGCAGTATCTAAAGCAGTCGCACAAAAACCGCCATGGATTGTTCCTTGTATATTTCGATGCGCTTGACTTGGCGTAACCTTATACGTCGCTTTGCCTTTAGAAACTTCGATTAACTGCATAGGAATGGTTTGCGCCATGGGCGATGCTGAAATTTCACCATTTTTTAAAGCAGTTAAGAATTCAAGACCTGTGTATTGAGGGTTATCCATAAATCATCCTTGGAGTGTTAAGCGATCTAATTACCATACTATAAAATTTAATTTTACGAAATAATATTTTGCTATACAAAATTATTTTTTTAATCAAATATTATGCTTGAGTTTTAATTTAATTGGATATTTTTGTTTAAATACAGCTTATTGTGTCGGTTTGTCATGTTTTTGACGGTATTTTTGAATAAATTTATCTAATAAAAATGAAAATAAATTTTGCAATAAGAAATTTATTTGATATTTTTAAGCAATCGTAAAATAAAATTGTCATCTAAGGGAAATCATCTCTATCTGCATCATCGGCGGAAGAATTGAAAGGGAAACACTATGCCTTTATACAAAGCACCACTGCGTGATATGCAATTTGTACTGCATGAAATGCTGCAAACAGAAGAAAACTACCAAAAACTACCCAAATATCAGGAAACGGTCAGTCGTGAATTGATCAATCAATATTTAGATGCCGCAGCAGACTTTTGTGAAAATGAGCTTGCACCCATCAATCAAAATGGTGATCAGGAAGGTTGTCATTTAAATCAGGGTGTTGTTACAACCCCAGCAGGATTTAAACAGGCTTATCATAAATATACTGAATTGGGTTTTACCTCACTGACGGCGGATCCTGAATATGGCGGTCAAGGTCTACCTACTTTATTGCGTATTGCAATCTCAGAAATGCTGTGTGGTTCTAACTGGGCTTGGGCAATGTATCCAGGTTTATCGCATGGCGCAATGCGCACCATTGAACATCATGGTACAGCAGTACAGAAACAACAATTTTTAAGCAAACTGATTAGTGGCGTGTGGACAGGGACAATGTGTCTAACTGAATCACATGCAGGTTCAGATTTAGGTTTGATCCGCACTAAGGCCGAACCAAACCCAGATGGAAGTTATGCAATTACGGGCGAGAAAATCTTCATTTCTGCTGGGGAACATGACCTTTCAGAAAATATTATTCATATTGTTTTAGCCCGACTACCGCAAGCACCAGCGGGGACCAAAGGGATTTCACTGTTTATCGTGCCTAAATTTAACCTCGATGATGCCGGTGATTGCCAAGATCGCAATAAGGTTATCTGTAGTGCGATTGAACATAAGATGGGGATTCATGGCAATGCAACCTGTGTTTTAAATTTTGATGGGGCCAAGGGCTATTTAATTGGACCTGAAAACCGTGGGCTAAATTGTATGTTTACCTTTATGAACACAGCACGTATTGGAACAGCTGTACAAGGGTTGGCGGCTTCGGAGATTTCATTTCAAGGTGCGCTGAGTTATGCCAAAGAACGTTTGGCGATGCGCGCTTTATCAGGTGCAAAATACCCAGATAAAAATGCTGATCCGATTATTGTGCATCCAGCTGTGCGTTCGATGTTAATGACGCAAAAAGCCTTTTCTGAAGGTGGTCGAGCACTGGCATATTTTCTGGCTCAGCATGTTGATATTGTTGAAACATCCAATGATCCTGAACAACAGAAAATCTCAGATGAATTGTTGGCATTTTTAACCCCGATTGCCAAAGCTTTTTTAACTGAATCAGGCAATGAAGCGGCAAAACACGGCGTACAAATTTTTGGTGGGCATGGATTTATTGTTGAACATGGCATGGAGCAAATTGTTCGTGATGCCCGTATCTCAACCTTGTATGAGGGAACCACAGAGATTCAGTCTTTAGATTTGCTGGCACGTAAGGTGCTCAAGTCGGATGGCAAACTATTAAAAAATATGACTGATTTAATAGAACAGTTTATTGCAGCCAACCAATCAAACGCTGTATTGGCAGCTTATCTGGAAAAACTGACGGAGCTCAAGCAACAGTGCTTATCAATCACAGACAGTGTTGCCAAAAAAGCACAGCAAAACCCAGAAGAAATTGGCGCTGTTTCAGTTGATTATCTGTATTTCTCTAGCTATGTCGTGTTTGCTTATCTTTGGGCACGTATGGCGCAAGTAGCAGATGAAAAGTTAAGCCAAGCAACGCAGGACGAAAAATTTTATCAGGCTAAATTAACTACAGCGAAATTTTTCTTTCAAAAATTATTACACCGGACCCAAAGTCATGCGGCTGCTATTGCATCAGGTGCTGAAGCGGTAATGGAATTAGAACAAGATGACTTTGCTTTTTAAGCCGGGTCAGGATGTTTTTTATTTAAATGAGTAAAAAATAAATGGATTTTCAACATATTTTGATTCGTCAGGAAAATCGGGTGGGCTATTTAACCTTAAATCGTCCAGAGGTGCTGAATAGTTTTAATGAGCAAATGCATCGTGAAATTGCTGCAATTTTAGACCTGTGGGCGGTTTCTACTGAGATTAAAGCCATTGTAATCTCTGGTTCAGGCAAGGGCTTCTGTGCGGGTCAGGATTTAAGAGCCAGAAATAAAGTGGTGATAAGCGCAGCTGATTATGATGCAGGTGCTGCCTTAGAAAAATTTTATAATCCGTTAGTCGTTAAAATTTCCAATATGGCTAAACCTGTTGTGGCTGCGGTCAATGGCGTAGCGGCTGGTGCAGGGGCGAACTTGGCTTTGGCTTGCGATATTGTTGTGGCCAAGCAATCTGCTACGTTTATACAATCTTTTTGCAAAGTCGGTTTAATCCCAGATGCAGGTGGGACGTGGAATTTGCCACATCTGGTGGGGCTAGCCCGAGCCAAAGGTTTGACTATGTTCGGGGATAAGTTATCTGCTCAGAAAGCCTTGAGTTGGGGGCTTATTTGGGAGGTCTATGAAGATGATGCTTTTGACCAAAGCGTGATTGAATTGGCGGAACGTTTGGCAGAGCAACCAAGCAGTTCGATTTCGCTAATTAAAAAGGCCTTAAATACTGCCTCGCAAAATACTTTGGTTGAACAGTTACAGTTGGAACGAGAGTTACAACGTATTGCTGGGCAATCAGACAATTATAAAGAGGGTGTTGCGGCCTTTATCGAAAAAAGGAAAGCTAATTTTAATTGATCAAATCTATGCCTAAACATGTTTAACCAGTAAAAAATTAACAAAAAAAGCACTCTCTTTGGAGAGTGCTTTACAATAAGTAATAAGAGGGTCTGTTTACAATTCGTCTATGCTTGCGACTACGTGTTTTTTTTAGGCGCGAAATACGAAATTTAGTCATTCTAAATGATGAGAAACACTGTTTCGCAAGGTAACGACGAAGCGACAAAAAACACGCTAGTCCCCCCGCTGCGCCTTGCGCTGCAAACAAAAGTAGTGCTTTGTTCTTGCTCAGGGTTGTGGTTAAAATTATCTCAGCCTGCGTTATGAAACTTGAAAATAGTCTCGCTATTCTCTTCATTTCATGCCTTGCCTGCTCAATTTTAACCTACAACGCAAGCTATTTATGAAATGTCAACAGACCCTAGTTTTGATTGTTGTTTACATGATGGTTTTTAACCTTAGCAAGCTAAATAGAGCTTTTATTTTTTATATATGAAGTAAGTTGCGAGAAGAGAAGGAATACCAAAATTAAGTAAAAATATTAAGAATTCTTCTTTAACCGCATATCCCGCTTGTATGCCCATATACATATTCCAGCTCATTGCTACAAACCAAATCAAGATGAACAGAATAAAAAATAATGTCGGGTTAAAACGACCACGTAATATTCGATTTATAAAAAGCATTACAAGGAATAGTATTATACCGATGAGAATCGTATAGAAAGTTCGCATATTGGGTCACCATTTGAATTAGAGATTATTTATATTTTCATTCATCATATCGAAGTTGCTTTACCACATTTGTTTTAACTTTATTTTATTGTTGAGCATAATACTTCCCTTATTTTGGCAACTTAATGATTAAAGTAGCGAATAAGAGAACGATAGCTGTTTTTAGTAGAAGAATAATGATATGAAACTTGGCATGTCTATTCGAATTTTCGAACAATCTAAAAGCTATTGGGCATTTTTGATGTAATTCAAAAATAAGCAACAAGGTTCAGTCTGAAATTGTTGCTTGGGATGCTTTGAAATGTTGATTCAATTTTGGAGCGGGAAGGTCAATGATCCTGTTTCCCTTGGCTAAATTTTTGAAGACTAAATTCTCCAGATGAGAATTCTGGAGAATCAATGAAGCTCACTTTTGTAAAACCCTATTAAGGCAAATCTAATTCTTTACGCATCTTTAAAGATCGCAGTAATGCCTGATCACGAAGTAATTGAAGATTTTTATCGCCTAGCTTTTTAACAAACTGCTGAGTTTCTTCATTCAGCATCTCAATTTTTTCTTCAGATAAAGTATAAGGGTGCATATCTGCCCACCATTCAGACATCGGTTCACCTAAATGATGCATAGCGGCTTTAAATCCATCTTGATTGGCCAACTGCATATTTAAATAAGGACCAAATATTGCCCAACGTAATCCAGGGCCATTGGTGATGGCGATATCAATATCTTCTGCGCTACATACACCTTCAGAAACCAGATAAAACGCTTCTCTCCAAATTGCAGATTGTAAACGATTGGCGACATGGCCTTTGACTTCTTTCTGAATTAAAATCGGTTTTTTTCCCAATAATCTATAAAATTCAAAAGCATCATGGATATAGTTCGCTTGGGTTTTTTCTCCACCAATAATCTCAACCAAAGGTAATAAGTGTGGAGGATTAAAAGGATGGCCCAGTACAATTCTTTCAGGATATAGACAATCATATTGAATATCTGAGATCTTTAAGCCAGATGAACTTGAGGCAATAATGCTATCTTTGGGGCAGTTTTGAGTGAGCTGTGCATATAAGTCTTTTTTTAGATCAATTCGCTCAGGACCATTTTCTTGAATAAAATCGGCATCTTTTACCGCATCTGCTAGATTTTGATAAAAAGTGAGATTTTTTAAAGTGTGTAAAACATAATGATCAGAAGAGGTGGTTTGCTCTTCAGCCAATTCGAATAGATCAAGTAAATAGGTCTGAACTCTATTTTTTAAATTTAATTCTGCATCAGCTGCAGGATCAAAAGCACTCACCTGAAATCCTTTACTTAAATAGAATGCTGCCCAACTTGCACCAATAACACCAGTACCGATAATGGCAACTTTATTTATGGGTTTCATATATTCATTTTCCTTGAATAACCTGAGAACGTTGGATTATCTCGTTATGACACATAACAAAGTGAGCCTTTCACTTTGATAAAAACTAAAGATAGAAAAACTTAAAAACAGTAGGGGAGAATTTCCCCTACAAATGAATGTTTAGTAAGCTTTATCGAATGATTTACATAGAGATAAATTCATGATCATTGCAATCATCAACTGTATTATTGAGCGGTATAACCACCATCCATAACCACTGCTTGACCCGTCACGCCCGCAGCCTTTTCACTCGCCAAGAAAACGGCATAATCTGCAATTTCTTCAACATTGAGTAAGCGCTTTTGTGGCACCATAGCTAAAATGACATCTTCAAGTGCACTTGTTTCGCTGACATTACGGGTTTTGGCTAAATCTTTAATTTGACCACGTACTAAAGGTGTATCGACATAACCTGGGCATAATGCATTGACCGTGATTCCATCACGAGCAGATTCTAACGCTGCAACTTTAGTTAAACCAATCACCCCATGTTTGGCACTGTTATAACCCGCTTTTCCAGCAAAGCCGATTAAACCATTGATCGAAGCCATATTGATAATACGACCATAGTTTTGTGCCTTCATGATTGGAAATGCATGTTTAATTCCAATAAAAGAACCCACCAGCATGACATTTAGTAGTTTTTGATAAATGGCAGTTGGAAACTCTTCGATGGCAGCAACATGTTGAAAACCAGCATTATTGATCAAAATATCCAAACGACCAAAGGTGCTATGTGCTAGACCAATAGCAGCAGCATAAGCATCTTCATCTGAAACATCACAAGGTGCAGATAAGGCTTCAAATCCATCAGTTGTTAAGGCTAAAACTGCTTCATTACATTTGTCCGCATTCATATCCGAAATCACCACTTTTGCACCTTCAAGGGCAAATTTTTTGGCAATTTCAAGACCAATACCACTTGCTGAACCTGTGATAAATGCAACTTTATCTTTGAGAAGTTGGCTCATTATTGACTCCCTGTGTTCATTTTGAAGATAAACTTAGACGATACCAAACCATGTAAATGCAGCAATTGCGACAAATACTGCAACTGTTTTAATGATGGTAATGGCAAAAATGTCTTTATAAGATTGTTTATGTGTAAGCCCAGTGACTGCAAGTAGGGTAATCACGGCACCGTTATGCGGTAAGGTGTCCATACCGCCAGATGCCATTGCAACAATACGATGCATCACTTCAGCAGGAATGCCCATTGCAGCAATAGCTGTATTGTATTGGTCAGCCATGGCACTGAGGGCAATACTCATACCGCCAGATGCTGAACCTGTAATCCCTGCCAAAACGGTTGTGGTGACTGCACCATTGACTAGTGGATTGGTAAATGTATGACCTAAAGCATGGCTGATTACGGCAAAACCCGGTAAAGCGGCAATGATTGCACCAAAACCATACTCAGATGCAGTGTTCATCACAGCGAGTAGAGAACCACCTATACTTGCATTTACACCTTCTTTAAAGCTGGTTGAAACACGACGATAATCGAACATAATCGCAGTGACAATCCCAACGATTAAAGCCAAACCAACTGCCCAAATCGCTGACGTTTTTGCGACATCGACAGTGTAGTTTGCCAGTCCGAGTGCATTAAAATCAAAGCCATTTGGATACCATGTTTTAATTGCTGTAGATAAATATTTATTCATCACTGCAACTAAAATTAAGGGAACAAATGCCATGAATTGACGTAGACCAGAACCATTATCTTGTTGCTGAGATTGATTTTCGAATTGTTGAAGTTCAGCTTCTGTTAAAGTAATACCAGATGCAAAGCCATCTCCATTGCGAGCAGCAACACGACGACGCCATTCCAGATAAGTTAAACCAACACCTAAAACAAAGATTGCACCGATAATCCCTAAAAATGGCGCTGCATAAATATTGGTTCCAAAAAATGTAGTTGGAATAACGTTTTGAATCTGAGGCGTACCCGGTAAGGCATCCATGGTAAAGGAGAAAGCACCCAGTGCAATCGTGCCAGGAATCAAACGTTTAGGGATATTTGCTTGTCTAAATAATTGGTTTGCAAAAGGATAGACTGCAAAAACCACGACAAATAAACTGACGCCGCTATAGGTTAAAATTGCCCCTAGCAGAACAACGGTAAGCATTGCATTTTTAGAGCCAATTAATTTAACAATCGTTTTGGCAATGGATTCAGCAATACCTGACATTTCAACGACTTTACCAAAAATCGCACCCAGCAAAAACACCAAGAAATAATCTTTAATAAAGCCCACCATTTTTGGCATAAACACACCAGAATAAAATGGTAAAACGTTGGCAGGGTTAATCAGCAAGACGGCCAATAAGGCACAAATCGGTGCCATGAGAATTACAGAAAATCCTCTGTAGGCTGTGTACATCAACAAGCCAAGAGAAAGTAAAATTATACCCAGTTCCCACATATTTTTACTCCGTCCTTAAAGAATATATGTCAAAACCCACCTTGTTTTTATTTCAAATTACGACAAGGCTATCTCAATCATAAAAATACATTAGTGAGTGAAACCAATAAAAATGGATATCTAGAGAAATTAATATTGATCAATAAATTTAGCTTTTATAAATCGTCCAGACTTATAAATTGGAATATCCATTTCCAAATGATGGATAAAACTATAATCCAAATTATTCGAGGCATTGTTTGAAAATATTTATGAGTCAATATGGAAAACTAATGAATAGAAACAAGTTTCATGAGGTTTTTGCGCAATAGGTCATAGATAAGCAAAAGAAAAAAGCCAAATTGGAGATGCAGATGAATGAGTGTGTGTTGAGCATTTTAATTTTTATTTACAGCAGTGGCTTTATTGACAAGTATGTTGCTTGAAATACGTCGTATATCGATTTTGCCCTGATTTAAATGCATAAACATATTTTTATAGATCACATAAATTAAAAAACTTTCATTAAGGCATCAATCTGAGTAAAAGCGAGATCAGCTAGCATGGATTGATATCTTATTCTATAAGCAAAACGATAGCTCAAATGACTCATTTTAGGATCAAAACTCGCTTGGTTTAGCGTATTATAGAGCTATAAATCAGTTAGGTTGCCGTATGACACTCAAACAGTTAAAAGCTTTTTTAGTTCTTGCTCGGACATTGAATTATGCCAATGCTGCCAATGAACTTTGCCTAAGTCAATCTGCTTTAAGCTTAAGTATCAAAAGTTTAGAGGATGAGTTGGGTGGCAAGCTGTTTAAGCGCAATACCCGCCGTGTGGATCTTACTGCTGAGGGAAATTCGTTGATTCCATTTGCTAAAAAACTTTTGGCAAACTGGGAAGACATGGAAAGAGATGTCAAACAGCGTTTTAAATTACATCGTGGCACATTGAATATTGCCTCGATGCCTTTCGCAACACATGCTGTTTTACCTGCTGTACTGCATGAATTTAATAAGAATCATCCCAATATCAATTTTTCAATCCATGATATTCCCAATGAAAAAATTATTGAAAAAGTCCAAGAGGGCATTTTTGAAATTGGGATTTGCTTTGAACCGCAACACAATGATCAATTAATATTTAAGCCATTTTTCAATGAAGATTTTTTAGCACTACTTCCCAAAGATCATCAGTTGGCGCAGCGTAAAAGTGTGACATGGCGTGAGCTGTATGCTTATCCTTTTATCACTTTACAGAAACCTTCAATCATTCGACACGTGGTGGAAGAGAAATGTTCACAAAATAATATGATCTTAGATTTAAAACTTGAGTGTCATCAGATTAGTTCATTGTCGCATTTTGTGGCTTTTGGTATGGGGGTCAGTGCGATTCCACGACATTTTCAAAATTATATCGATAAAGAAAATAACGTCTTGGTTGAAATTGAAGAGGGCAATGTCAATCTTTCAGTTGGGATCATTTATAAAAAAGATTTTGAACTTTCTAATATTTCTTCGCAATTTATTGAAACGATATTGGCACATCAGTTTTAAAAAGAATGTTAGCCCATCATAAAGTCCACTATTTCAGGATAAAATCAGATTAATGAGTTTTACTCATTAGACATTTGAAAGAATCAATTTCTAAAATAATTTGCTCGATGTTAATAATAATAATTCTAAAGGACATAGAGTTAAAACGATGAACAAAGTTGTCGCGAATGCACATGAAGCTTTGGCTGATGTGGTTGCAAACAACCAGACTTTTGCAGTAGGTGGTTTTGGATTATGTGGTATTCCAGAAGCATTGATTGATGCCTTAAAAGAAATTGGCGTAACGGGTCTAACTTGTATTTCTAACAATGCAGGCGTAGATGATTTTGGTCTAGGCAAGCTTTTACAAACCAAACAAATTAAAAAAATGATTTCATCCTATGTTGGTGAAAACAAAGAATTTGAACGTCAATATTTAAATGGTGAGCTTGAAGTTGAATTGACACCTCAAGGCACCTTGGCTGAAAAATTGCGCGCAGGTGGTGCAGGCATTCCAGCGTTCTTTACCCAAACAGGTGTAGGGACATTGATTGCCGAAGGCAAAGAAGTTCGCGAATTTGATGGTAAAGATTACATACTCGAACAAGCATTGGTTGCAGATATTGCTTTGGTAAAAGCCTATAAGGCAGATAAAGCTGGTAACTTAATTTTTCGTAAGACTGCACGAAACTTTAACCCAGAGTGTGCAATGGCTGGCAAATTGACCATTGTCGAAGTTGAAGAAATTGTTGAAATTGGTGAGTTAGATCCAGATTCAATTCATTTACCAGGCATTTATGTAAGTCGTATTGTTTTAAATGCGCAGCCTGAAAAACGAATTGAACAATTGACATTGAAGACGGAGATTTAATCATGGCTTGGACGCGTAATGAAATGGCTGAACGTGCAGCGCAAGAGCTTGAAGATGGCTTTTATGTCAATCTAGGCATTGGCTTACCCACCTTGGTTGCCAACTATATTCCTGAGAATATTAATGTCTGGCTTCAATCTGAAAATGGCTTATTGGGAATTGATGAATTTCCAACACAAGCTACTGTCGATGCAGATTTAATTAATGCGGGTAAACAAACTGTAACTGCACGTAAGGGTGCTGCGTTTTTCTCTAGTGCTGAATCTTTTGCCATGATTCGTGGTGGTAAGGTCAATATTGCCATTTTAGGATCGATGGAAGTTTCCGAAAAGGGAGATTTAGCCAACTGGATGATCCCAGGGAAAAAAGTAAAAGGCATGGGCGGTGCAATGGATTTGGTTGCTGGGGTACAAAAAGTCGTGGTGTTGATGGAACACTGTGCTAAAGATGGTAGTCCTAAAATCGTCGCTGAATGTTCATTACCGGTTACGGGTAGACTGGTCGTAAACCGTATAATTACGGATCTAGGAGTGATGGATATTACTCCCCAAGGTGTTGAGTTGATTGAATTGGCTAAAGATGTAAGCTTAGAACAAATTCAGGCGGCAACAGGGGTAGAACTGATCACCTCAAATCTCGCTGTGGCTTGATTGTGACAAAGCAAGCTTAAAATTATAATTTAACCAGCCAAGTTTAAATGCTAAGTCGCTTTGGCGGCTTAGACATGTTATCAATGGATATGCTATTTTCAAAAATACCCGCTTCAAAAGTATACGCATCTAAAATACAAGGTGAACTCGAATGGAAAAGATTGTCATCGTCGCTGCTCGTCGTACTGCAATGGGAAGTTTTCAAGGCAGTTTTGCAAGCTTATCTGCACCAGATTTGGGTGCAGTCGTCATTGAAAAAGTTGTTGAACAAGCCAATGTACCTGTTGCTGATATTGATGAAGTAATCATGGGCTGTGTATTACCTGCGGGTTTAAAACAAGGTCCAGCACGTCAAGCGATGCGAAAAGCGGGTTTACCAGATCATGTTGGCGCAACCACAATCAATAAAGTCTGTGGTTCTGGGATGAAAGCTGCAATGCAAGCCAGCGATGCCATTAAAGCAGGAAGTGCCAAAATTATTGTCGTCGGTGGTATGGAGTCTATGACCAATGCACCGTATTTATTACCTAAAGCACGTTCAGGTTATCGGATGGGGCATGGTCAAGTGATTGATCATATGTTCCTTGATGGTTTGGAAGATGCGGGTACGGGGCGTGCAATGGGAAGTTTTGCACAGGAAATGGCGGATAAAAAGGGCTATAGCCGTGAGCAAATGGATGAGTTTGCAATTCGCTCACTGACACGTGCAAAAAAAGCGATTGCAGAAGGTTATTTTAAAGACGAAATCACGCCTGTTAAAGTGGCGTTACGTCAGGGTGAGATCACTGTAGATGTGGACGAAAATCCTGAAAATGCCAAGATTGATAAAATCCCAAGCTTAAAACCTGCATTTGCTAAAGACGGTACGATTACTGCTGCAAACTCTAGTTCAATCAGTGATGGTGCATCTGCACTACTGATCACGTCGGCGTCAGAAGCGCAAAAGCGTGGTTTGACTGTGTTGGCTGAAATCAAAGGCTATACAACCAATTCCCAGCATCCTGAAGAGTTTACCATTGCACCTGTGGGAGCAATTGAAAAATTACTGAAAAATCTCGGTTGGTCCGTAGACGATGTTGACCTGTGGGAAATTAACGAAGCTTTTGCCATGGTCACTATGGCTGCAATTGATGCATTTAAACTTGATCCTGAAAAAGTCAATATTAATGGTGGCGCTTGTGCACTCGGGCATCCACTGGGTTCATCAGGTTCACGAATCATTGTGACCTTGATCCATGCTTTAAAACGCTTAGGTAAAACCAAAGGGATCGCAACACTTTGTATTGGTGGTGGTGAAGCAACAGCACTTGCAGTTGAATTAAGCGCGTAATTTATTGTTTATCGTGATAAATAGTTAAATAGTTTGTGATTCAAAATTAAAAAAGCCGGTCGTTTCAATACTGCCGGCTTTTTGCTGTTCTTTGTCATGTGAGTTTAGGTCGTATTTTGATTTTATTGGAATCGTTTAAAAATAAAATCTCGTTTGCATTTTCAAGGATTGTTCTTTAATTCTTGAAGCATAGCATCTCGAAGAATTTTGTTCATACGGGTCTGATAGCCCTTGCCTTGAGATTTTAGCCATTGCATAACATCTGAATCAATACGGACAGTAGTCACTTGCTTGGTGGGCTTGTAAAAGGGATTTTGCACAGCATTTTTCCAAAATTTTTCATCAAGTTGAGGAATATCTGAAAAATCTATCTTGCTGTCTGGACGTTCAGCCAAAGTTTCAAACCTTGCTTTTTGTTCATCTGACAAGGTAGGTGGATTATTCAAATCCAGTTTGTAAGTAACGGTTTTGCTCATACTGTTTCCTCTCTTTTTTCTCTGCCTGACGTGCCGAAATGATACGGATATGATCAATCCCATCATGATCCTTTACAGTATGGGCAACCAGTAAAACAGCCTGCCCATATACCAAACCTATCGCTTGCCAGCGATATTCACCATTTTCAAAGCGATCTTGATGGTATAAGGCATAAGCATCATAGAAAACCAGTACTGCGTCTTCAAAAGTTACACCATGCTTTTTTAAGTTTATTTCTGCTTTATGCTCATCCCATGAAAATTCAATTTCCATCACTGCATCGCTTTTTGTTAGTATAAAAATGTTAGTATAAAAATGTTAGTATAAAAATGTTAATACAAAAATGTAAAAAATGCAAAATTCAGCCAATTTCTTGACTAGACAATATAAAAAAACAATAAAGCCTTATAGATCTCTATAAGGCTTTATTATCAAATCTTACCATTTATGACTATAAGTCACTTTCAATGTTGCACCTGACGCCAGCAGATGGCTGGTGTTATTACTGGTACGGAGAAGTTGGCTGTATAAAGGATAGTATTTACGGTTAAACATATTTTCTAAGCCAATCGTAACGGTATCTTTTTTGTTGAGGGCAAAACTACTGATTAAATCTGCAGTTGTATATGATTTAACATCATAACGTCCAAAACTGTTGACACCGTTTAAGCGATAATCTTCTGAACCAAAATATGTCGCTTGTAAACGATTGGTCCATGTGTCTGTTGGGCTATAAGAAATGTATCCTGTTACTTTTAAAGGTGGAATACGGTAACCCGTCATGTCTTGTTCTGTATTGGTGTTCTGTGGGGTTTCACGGCCTTTCATCCATGTAACACTTCCTCCAGTTCCCCATACTTTTGCATCATCAAGATAATCAAGAGTCGCTTCTACACCAGTCACTTTTTCTTTGGTACGCGTCAGTATCAAGCCATTGTTAAAGGATTGAACACCACCCAGATCTGACGTTGACTGAAACACCGCTAAGCTTGAGCTAAAATTATTAAAATGACCATTCCAACCGAGCTCGTAATTATCCACCTTAACCGGTTCAAGGAATGATGATGCTAAGTTAAATCCTTCTGTTGCATTACGGATCACCACCCCTACATCGGGCAATTGAAAACCTTGATTAAAAGATGCGTAAATTGAGTGCTGATCTGTTGGCTTAAAGGTGACATTGGCATTATATAACCATGCATCGGCCGTCACTTTACCACCCTTAACGGTATAAGGATTTGGTTTGCCTAATTGTGATAATGGAACAAAGCTATCTATTTTTGCATAACTGTCTTCATAACGTGTACCAACTTCAGCAGACCATTGCTCATTAAAATTATGCTTTAATTGCGCAAAACCACCGATGCTTTGGGTGGTTAATTCCGGTAAATAGATTAGTTTTCCATTTTTAACAAATTCTAAACCACCAGATTGGTCATAAATTGTAGGATCAAACGTGTCTAGAGGCATTTCGCTTTTTTCACGGCTAAAATCGCCACCCCAAACAATTGACGTATCACCTAAAAATTCTAGTGGGGTGTTTACGGTTAGGCGACTACCAAGAACATTATTGTTTTGATAAACCTGATCGACTTTTCCACCACGTGTACTGACTTTACGGGCATCAAATGGCGAGAAGCGAGTAAAAAAGTCTCGGTAATAGATTTGCGCGTCAACTTTGCTGCCAAATAAATCTTTATTGTTATAGGTTAAATTGTAGATTTGATTTTCATTTTTATTCTGGTCTTTTAATTTAAGCCCTTTGATTGCTTTCGCAGGTACGCTACCTGCAGGAAGTTTTGCTACACTTGGGTCAGAGGCATAGTCAGAATCTTGTTCAGCGTTATAGTAATTTGCTGCAAATTGTAGATATTGGTTGTCGTCAATGTGATAGCCAAGTTTACCGCCTACGCTATATGCATCCGCATCAAATAAATCACCTTGACTTGGTTCTGGTGCAACACGATCGCCTCGGGCATCGTATGGACTACCAATACGTTGATAGCCAAAATCAAATGCATAGTCAAAGTTATTTAAGCTTCCAGAAAAATATTGATGAATATCTCCACTTAAAGCATCTGTACGAAAATTGGTCAAAGCGCTTTGTAGCCCAATCACAGTTTTTGCAGTCGGTTCACCGCCCGCCGCTTTGGTGGTGATTGAAATCGTTCCGCCAGCAGCACCACTTCCATAAATCGCATTACTGCCTCGAATGACTTCTATCCCCGTAATACTTTGAGGATCGATTGATGAAAGACCTCTTGATGTATCACGTGTCAAATTCATGGGTACGCCGTCAACCAAGATCAAGGCATTACGTCCGCGTAAAGTTTGCCCATAATCGGTAATTGTACGACTTGAATCAGATAAGCCAGGCACAACTTTGGCTAAAACAGTGGCGATATTTCCAGAAGACGCATTTTTTAGAAATTCAATTTGTTTTTCATCTAATTTGGTCACTTGTTTTGCAGAAGAGGAGAATTCATCTGAGCGTGATGCGCTGACAGTAATGGTCGGAAGCACTGCAGCTTTGTTCTCTGTATCTGTAGCTTCTGTGGGTGAAATAGCAAAAGAGGATTGCGATAAAAAGATGAACCCACCAATTGATATAAGTGGAATGATTTTTTTTACATCAGACTTCTTATTAAAAATTTTGTTGCTTTTCATCTTGCTTCCTTTTATCTCACCCTGAGATTGCTTTAAATTGACGAAAGTATAATTGAGAATGATTGTAATTCACAGTAACAAATAAACAAACAATAAAACATTTATATTCAGCTTAAATTTAATTGAGTGGAATAGCTGATACACCACTCAAGGTTTAGAGATCTATACAATTTCTTTATATGAATCAATATGAATCTGATGTGCTCGACGGGTAATACTGCGATCATCACCGAGCACAAAAAGTTTTACAGACTGGTGTTTCCACAACGCAATATCTTCAGGCTGGCGCGGAATTGCGCAGAAATATTTACCCTGTTGCTGAGTTTTGCTATATATCTCTTGGATCTTTGCTTGAACTTGCGGATGGCGCGTTTCCCAAGGAACGCCCATAGACTGAGAAAGATCTGCCGCACCTTCAAGAATAATATCGATCCCATCAATAGCTAAAATTTCATCGATATTTGCTACACCAGCTAAACTTTCAATCATTGCGACGACAACTGTTTCTTTGTGTGCGTGTTGCACAAAATCAGTTAAGCTCTGCATGCCATAGCGATTTAACCGAGTTGAATTTAAGCCCCTTTGCCCTAGGGGCATGTAGTGGCAATAATTCACAGCTTCTTGGGCTTGTTGTGCATTTTCTATACGTGGTAATACAATTCCAGTCACGCCAGCATCGAGTAAAGGTAAGATCAAGTGATTGGCGGTTAAGGGGACTCGAACCAATACATCAAGCTGCATGGCTCTAGCGGCTAAAATCATGCTTTCAACTTGGGATGTACTAAATAAAGTATGTTCCAAGTCAATAATAATAAAGTCATAGCCAGCCAGCCCCAATTGCTCCACATGAATTGGCGAGGCAATAGAACAGAATATGCCATACAGTGACTCACCATTTTCCATGCGTTTTTTAAAGGGAACTGAAGTTTTATTCATATTCAATTTCCTTAATTAAACTCAACGGATTTGGGGTGGTTTGTACTCTTAATCGGATTTCAGGTAGGAAGCGACGACTTGCAAGTTGTTCAATATCGATGGTGTCATCTGTAAAGTTAAACAATTCATATCTTTGTGCAAATTCTGGATGCTTTTCTTTATGTTGATTGATGATCGATCTTAACATTGTCCAAAATTTGATTTCATCAAAATCATAATGCGTGTTTAAAAATATGGCCAATTCCGCTAGATTGACAAACCAAAGAGCATCTTGGGTAAAATCTCTTAACTCATTTGCTGCGTGTGTTTCTAAAAAAGAATTCGGGTTAATTTTGGCATGTTCTTTAGGTGCGTCTTGTAACTCGGGTAATAGCTCTGGATTTCTTAACAAATGACGACTAAAGCGAATACCATCATGGAAATCTTTTAGAGCAGCTTTAACAGGTAGACCATCTTTGTGAATTAACACCATATTTTGTGCATGAGATTCCAATGCTAAGCCGTGACACCATAAAATATGCATAATTGGCAGGTAGGCATTTTTTAATAATTTCTCTAACCAAAACTCGATCCCGTATTGTTTGATCCAGTGGTCTATCAGCGGTTTTTGGTCAGTATCAAGTTGCATTAGACCTGTAACTGGTGTTGCTGATTCACCTTCATTAAGATAATGATAAATACTTTCACGCCAAATACAGGCCAGTGCGCCATATTGAACAGCTAGGGCGATCGGCTGATTGATAGAAAGTCCAGCAATTTCTCTTAAAATAATGGGTTTACGTTGCTTTTCTAAAATATGGTCTTGCTCAACGATTTTATACAGCCAGTCACTCATTTTTGCCGCATTTTGCACAGTATGTGGTGCTAAAACACGAGAGGTCGACGTGTTAACTAAATTCATTGCTAATTTCAGTGATAATGCTGAAATATCCGTGATGTTTGATAATGTTCGGATTGATTGTTGCGGTAAATAAGTAGGTCCAGCGATTTTCAATGGAATGATCAGTTGGTTGCTGATTGCATCTTGATAATACAATTCAATAATTTTATCCCATTGCCAAGGATGAATGGGGCTAAGAATATAATCATTGAAATCAACTTGATACGCTGTCAATTCCTCACGGATTGCGTGAAGGTCTTTGTCTGAAAAATGCTGTTTATACAGTTGATTTAAGTTGATCGTTTCACTCAAAACCAATTTACATAAGCTTTTATGAGTAGCAGCCCATTGAACAGAGAATCCTTGGGATAATTCAGGTGAGTATTTTTGATTTTCCTTAAGATCAAAGCCTATTCTAGATTTAAAACTTGGATGATAGAGATGTGCATTGTTTATACGGGCTTCTTGCTCAATATATGACAGTGTTCTTAATGGTTGGTTGGGTGATAGACCCAGTGTTTGTGCATGTTTGACATAGGTAAGATTGAGCTCATCATTAAAGCTTTGCCATTTGATTGGATCAGCATCAATGATATGTTTTAAATCAGCCAGTAATGCTTTTAAATTTGGACTGCTTGATGACTTTTGAACGGCATCATAACGGACTAAACTCGATGGATTTAATTTAATTCGGTTAAAACTAAAATGTTGTTTAGCGTCGCAGCTATAAAAAAGATCATCTGAAATAAAGAATTTAATTTGCCCATTTGATTTTTCGTAGTTAAAGGCATTTTCAAAGATTAAGGCTTCTAATAATTGCCCGATGACACGTCTTTCCGCTTGGACTTTATAATCAATTTGTTGCGTAGCTTGAAGTGGGGTTAGTGTTTGAGCGCCTCTGTATTTATAAATCGGATTTTCAATATCAATCCAAATCGGGTTACCACCACTGTGATATAAGGTGTTCATCATATTTGCCTTAATAGGTAAAGTGAGAGAGTTAAGCAAAAGGTTGCAGTAGTGCTGTGCTTTATCTGAGAAGTTTTCATCGATCAGGGTTAGTCTGGTGGTTTGCCAAAGTTCACTTTCTTCAATAATGCTTACTCTTGATATCGCACTAATCAGATGCGCAATATGATTGATGACTAAATAATATTGCAGAAAAATCCATGCATCCTTTTGAGAAAACCAAACAGTGCTATCTTCAGAGACTGAGGAATGATCATTGAGCATCTCAGAAACCACACTAATCCCTTCCATATCACGAATAATCAGTCGAGCAGGGAAGCCTTGTTTAAATTCCATCAAACTGTTTTGCATATGGGCTTCAACACTAATCCCTTTATTTGCAAACAATTCAATCAGTGGAACCAAGGAAACTTGAATATATTGTTTCCACCAATCAGCAAGAAAGGCTTTTGAGTGACTATTTGGAAATCCTTGGGCTTGTGCGGCCTGATCAATAAACGCCATTAAGGGGATCTGATGATGCTCATTTTCCTCGACTAAACCACCTAGCATTCGAGTATTTTCAAGCGTTTCCGTAGTTAATCCTGCGCGATATATAATGCCAAAAGAACTTTCTAACTCAGGGATTTTGACAGTTTTGGCTGTAAGCTCTGGAAGAATAAGCATATTTTTATAGTGTTGATTGATCTGATGCTTAAGAATGATTTTACTGGCATCAATCGCTCTTTCCATTTCATCCATAGGGTTGTTACGAATAAAACTAGTAATACGCACATCAATGGAGAGTTTTAAAAAAATATTAGATTGCGGTAACCAAACGGTTCGTACTGAAGATGTAGGCCAA
This sequence comes from Acinetobacter sp. NyZ410, assembly GCF_022828975.1. Classification (NCBI taxonomy): domain Bacteria; kingdom Pseudomonadati; phylum Pseudomonadota; class Gammaproteobacteria; order Moraxellales; family Moraxellaceae; genus Acinetobacter; species Acinetobacter sp. NyZ410. The sequence continues at coordinate 1,901,824 of NZ_CP094620.1, forward strand.
ACGGTTTGTCCTAAAGCACCTAAATATCGAACCTCATGATTTTCTAAATAGCGTTTTAAGGAAGGATGTAGGAGTAAAAAGTTTGCTTGCCACGGATGTGTAGGCAAAAGTTCATAATTTTCGAAGTCATCTTTAAGGCGCTGTCGTGCATGCTTCAAAACGTCTTCTTCAATCAGTTGATCAACATTATTATCGCTGACAAGTTTTTGGATTAAGGATGAATGCACTGCGAAGTAGTATAACTGAAACGTCGCACTTAGCTCTGGGCTATACTTTTTCATATCCTCTTTAGAAAAGCCTAGATTGGCTTTTGAGGTCACATGAAATGGATGTCCATATAACATGCCTTGTTCAGCAGATTGAAAACTAGAGGCTAGTTTAGGCTTTATTTGATCTACGCTGTTTTCTAAAAAGAATTTGGTATTTTCGATACTGTTTGCGATTTCTGCATAGAGATTCTGATTTTGCTTTTTATCTTTAAATCGCTGATTTAACTTTAACTCATCGGTTATCATTTTAACCAACACTTTAGGATCAGTCAGACTTTTGACAGTCTTATCCTCAGTATTGAATACACAAAAAGAGCGCTGGTAACGATGATAACCTGTGCTTGAGAAATGCTGTATCGCACCATAGATGATTGAGTTAGATGCAGTAAATGGGTATGAAAAATAGGATGAATTATTTGCGTCATGTATTGTTAAAGGTGAATCCTGTTCTGAGAGAATATGCTGTTCGAGTTGAACTTGAAGTTCACGAAAAAAAGTATTCAAGTATTGTTCAAAAAGCTTGTAAGACCATGCATCGGTGGTAATGATCGGGTTCATTCTTGTACCTCTTCTAAAATTGTATTGGTTAAAAATTTGTTTAAAGTCACGATTAATCCAGCACCAATAAAAAATAATGCAGTGCAAATTAACGCGGCAGTGATATTGAAAAATGAGTATGTGAGGGTGACCGCAATCGGCCCAAACAGTTGACCGAGTACAAAGGCGCTATTTGAAATACCAATCACTTTTCCTTGATTTCTTGCATCTGTTTTTAACGAAATCGTATGAAAAATAGAGGGAATAAGCGCAGCGAAACAGAAACCTTGTATGAGTCTTAAGAGCAGCACTAACCAAATATTAGTGGTCCATGTCAAAGCCAGAACCGTGATTCCACAGATCAGTGTTGCACTGACAAAATTATGAAATGAATCGCCTCTTGCATCGTTACGTTTCCCCCAATAGGTTGCAGCAAAAAATGCAGCACCCCATGAAAGTGCGTGGATTGTTCCTGTTAAACTCGCAATAGATAAGGGTGTAGTTATATTTCGACTGATTTCACTGATATATAAGATAAAACAGGACACTAACCCGAACCCGCCAGCTTGGACAAAGGTTCCCGCACTGAGCCAAGAAAAAATTGTTCGATCAAAGGATTGCAGTGTTGATGGTTTTTTATCGGGTTCAGTGACAGATGTCTGTACAGGTTGGCTCAATAAAATAGCAGCAACTAAGATTAAAACGATGACAATATATGCTGTGGCATTGAGTAAGGTTTCAACTTTCCAATGGTCCATAAATATGCCCCCGAGTACCGGACCACATAAACAGGCCAATGCGACACTGCTTTGGAGCTGTCCAAAGGCAAGACCTCTTTGTCGCTCGCTAGACAAGTAAGAGGTATAGGCATAAAGAATCACGGATAGACCGCAAAATCCTAATAGAATACGGGCAAAAATAAACACAAATAGATGCTGTGCTCCCGCCATTAAAAGTATAGAAATGCAGAAACCAGCCAAGGAAAGTAACAGTGCTTTTTTATGCCCAAATGTATCTGATAGATGACCAATAAGGGGGGCTGTAAATAGACTCCCTAGAGCTGGTGCTGACAGCGCTAAACCTGCCCAAATGGCGGGGGTTGCCATTTGCGCCGTTAATTTTTCCATATATAGCGGCATGATCGGTATTAAGACCATCAAGCCAAAAGTCGAAAAAAATTGACACAGTAAAATAATCAAATGATCTAGGCGAGAGGAACGCATGATTTAGATATCCATGGTCTCATAGCAAGATTGGAATAAAGCATGGTAGGGATTTGACGTCATACCAATTTTACTTGGCATCCCTGTTGAATCACCTTGTTGGGCTAATAACGGGTTGAGTAATTGTTTGAATGGCCAATGGCTACTTTCAAAAACATATTTTTGAATACAGTTTTTCGATTGTTCAGAAATCGTGGCAGTTTCTATAAAGTTGACAATAATCGCTTGGATCATTTCCCAGAAATCAATTTCAGTATGATCGGTATATTTCAATGTTGCTAATGCGATAGGGTATAGATTGATTTGTATCCCGAGGGTTATAAAATAATTAAATAAATCCTCATTTTTATTAAAAATAAGATTGTTTGGCGTACTGGTATCAATTTTATAGACTGGCGGAACAAAACCACTGTCCTGAATCGCAGGGGTGCATATTCTTAAGGTGTCATGGTCACGCAGAATAAAGCATTTAAATTGATTGTCTTGGTAACATACAAGGGTGTTTTGACCATGACACTCAGGCATAACACCAAAAGACCACAGTGTGAGAAAAGTGTGAATAAAATGGGTACTCAAATCTTTAAGTAAGTTCCATTTGTCACCTGTTATACCTAAAGCTTCCCATGGATCAATATAAGGGCAACTTAAAGCAGACATGCTAATTGGTGCTATATTTTTTTCTTGGCAAAAATGAGGTAAATGCCTCACTTGACAGCCGATAACACCTAAATTTTGTACCAGCGGTTCTTGTTTTCCCAAGACCCACCAATGGGTTTCATTGCTTAAAAAGAGCTGATGTTTTAATGATGGTGTTTTGTCGATGACATCATTGAGAAAATCATATGCCGCATGACCGTTGGCTAAATATCGAGCAGGCATAGAGCGAATAGCACCCAAAGTTTTGGCATTGGTCGAGAGCTTTAAGTGCTGATTTGAATTTAAGTGATTGATTAAAGTTCGTAGCGAGGATGTTGGGCAACCAATTGCAGTGGCGAGGCCGAGGTCAATCCCTAGATATTTGTTTTCTTGAAATCTTAAATAGTCATGCTGTGTTTTAAGTACAGGTATTGCAAGGTATTCATTTGAGAGAGCCTGCATTTTTTCAATAATAAGATTTTTTTCCTCAGCAGGGAGAGCCAGTTCATCATGTGGAATGGATTCCATATTATTTATGACATCTGTTTTTTTAAATGCCCACCAATACACTTCAATTTCTTTTTGAGTAATGAGTGGACTGAGATCACCTTTCGCATGTGCAAATGGATGAAATGCACGGTCAGCGACAAGCGAAAGTTGTTCACTCATTATGAGTGGCGAAGAAAAAGAAAGTGTGGATTGTAAGATTTGAGGAATTTTTTCAGCAGTAACTAAATTATCATGCCAATATGCAATGGCCTTTTGGTGGTTGATTGATGGCCACCATGAGGATTGAGTTAAATAATTGAAAACGTCAGCAATCGCGATCTCAGTGGTCTGTTGACTCAACGTGTTATGAAGTAAAACTTCTGCTTTTGTGATATAGAAAGGATTTACACTATTTACTTTTAAGCAGTTGAAATATAGTTCCAACTCACTACTCAGATGTATTACAAGATAAGGCTTTTTATAGACAATATGGTTTCTGAACTCACCATAATTTTCCATATAGAGCGCATCTATAGTTTTCTGAAGTTGTGTTGTGTAAATCCGATCTAACATGTGCATTGTTCCTATAATTATAAAAGTGGCAAAACTGTGCCAATATTTTGTTTTTGTGCAGCATTGAAAAACCATTTCGCACAAACAATATCGTCGATCGCCATACCCATTGGGTTGAGTAAAATGATTTCATCATCATTTTCACGGCCATTTTTATGCCCAATAATGATGTCACCTAGTTCAGCATGTAGTTTTTCACGGCTAAATAAACCTTCTTCAACCAACACATTGATGACTTTCTTTTCTCTATTGGATTGATCCCAGTCATCCACAATCACTTTGTCAACTTTGAGGAAAACTTCTGGTTCAATATCCATGATTGAGATATTTGAAACGAAGCAACCTTTTTTAAGCCATTCAAACGGGATATAGGGTTTGTCGGATACTGTGCAAGTGATTAAGACATCTGCTTGCTGGATCGCCGACTTGGCAGTTTCATGAATTTCGATTTGAAGATTCGGATATTCGCCAATAAATAAAGCTTTAAGTTTTTCTGCAGCTTCTGGGTTTAGATCAAATAAATGTATTTTTTTAACTTGTGGGTATTGTTCTAAGACCGTTTTGATTTGCATTTGGGCAATCGGACCACAACCAATCACACTGATATCTGAGAAGTCTTTTTTGGCGAGATATTGAATTGATACACCAGTAATTGCAGCTGTTCTCATCGCACTAATTAAGCTGCCTTCCATGATTGCCACGGGGTAATTTGTTTCAGCGTCATTTAAAACAATTAAGGCACTGGCACGAGGAATATTAAATTTCTTAGGATTATGTTGGCGAGAGCCAATCCATTTGATCCCTGCAATAGGATCATTTCCAGCCAAATAACACGGCATGGCAATAATTCGGTCTGCAATATGGTCCGCACCTTGCCAACGTAAATAGGGTTTTAAGGGTTGTACAAACTGTTTATTTGCGTGAAGTGTGAGGCCTTCAGTAATTGCTTCGATAAATGAATTACTGTGATTTGCACCAAGATGGAGTAAATCTGATTGACTAAGGTAACGAAGGCTAGCCAAATTACTCATAAATATTTCCTAAAAAGTGGAGTTAAACAACGGATTGCAAAGTAAAATTTTCTTGATTGAGATGATTTTTATTGAAATGTCTTCTCTTGATCATTTCGAACCATTCTTCGTCATAAACTAAATCTAAATAACGATCGCCTCTATCTGCTAAAAGGGTTAAAACGCATGACCCAGACGGGATGGTTGGGATAAGTTTTTTTATTGCTGAAATAGATGAGCCGCTAGATCCACCCGCAAAAATGCCTTCATGTTCGAGGAGTTCTCGGCAACCTAAAGCTGACTCATAATCATCAACATAGATGACATCATCTATTTCATCTGGGGAGAGTAGGGCCGGAACGGTACTTGCACCGATACCCGGAATTTCACGTGGGCCTGAGTGACCACCAAAGAGAACAGAACCGACGATATCGACTGCAATAACTTTTAAATGTGGGAATTTTTCTTTTAAGCGACGAGATACGCCCATGATTGTTCCAGAAGTACTTGCACCAACAACCAAGTAATCAATACTGCGATCGATTTGATTTATGATCTCTTCCGCTTCACCATAATAGTGGCTTTTCCAATTGTTGGGATTTGCATATTGGTTGATCCAAACAGCATTGGGCAATTGGCGGCAAAGTCGTTGTACTGTATCGATTCTTGTTTTTAAATAACCGCCGTTTTGATCTTTTTCAGAGACCATTTCGATATTGGCTTTATAGAGCTTCAACATTTGTAAGTTGGCTGAAGCAATTTTGGGGTCAATCACGGCAGTGAATTTTAGGCCGTAAATTTTGCATGCCATAGCAAGTGCAATTGCTAGATTTCCCGATGAACTTTCAACAATGTGGCTATCTTTATGAATGAGGCCAGATTTAAGCCCCTCTTGTAACATATACAATGCAGGTCGATCTTTGATACTTCCACCTGGATTGAGTAACTCCATTTTTGCGACAACGGTGATGGATTGATCGGTAAACATCCTTGAGAGTCTGATTAAAGGAGTTTTACCTATGCAATCGAGAATATTGTTATGGATCATCGTTAGAATTCTCTGGTTTTATCTGTTGCAAATGATAATCATTATTGGTTTTGTTATTATTAAAATTTACGTGAAATTTGTTGTGTTTTGTAATTTTATTGAAGAGTAAACTGGGGGAGTAAGTAATGATATTGTTTTATAAATTTTTGATAAATATGGTTTATATTTAATTATTGGCTTAAATTATAGTGAAATTAGATGACCATTTGATTAAAATTGTTAATCAATCATTAGAAAAAATTTATAAAGCGGATCGCTATCACATTTATTTTTATTAAAGAGAATTGCCGCTATAAAACCATAGAGACCAAAAATCATAATAGAAAATCGTGATTCATATTTATGATGCATTCTTAAAAAAGGGCAGATCTATTTCTAGGACTTTTGCAGATTGTAGTGGCATAAGCTCAGTTCAAAGCTGTTTAGTTTACTCATACTGTTTAAAACACATTATGCCAATCGACCAAATCGAAATAAAGGTAGTCAAACATCAGCTCAGTGTGATAATCGTGTTTTAAGCAGGAGCGTATTTTTAAATAAATATTTGATAAAACAATGAGAAATTTTTATCTTTTATATGAGTTATAATAAAAATAGATGCAGTTTTGCTTAAATATTAACCACAAGATAGACTAGTCTGTATAGACAAAGCCCTAAATTTTTTAGTACAATTGATCACAATTTAGAATTAAATAATAACGCATGTCTAACAATATTTACGCTGCTTTGGAGCAGCTTGGCTTATCAGCACAAAAACGTGCGATTCACGTACAATTTTCTAATTCGGCGTTGAGCCAACAAGTGTTCTTACAACGTATCGATGGAACACATCAAATCAATGAGGGTGTTCGGCTCCAACTCATTTGTCTTGCAACGTCAGCAAGCATCCCTTTAAAAAGCTTTATTGGAACGCAAGCTGCGATTGATATCGTCACAGATAAATCTGAGTTAACCCGTATTTCAGGGATTGTGACCCAAGCCGATATTGGCGCATCTGATGGTTCTCTTACCATCTATCGCCTGACTGTAGAAGACCCAACAGCACTTTGGAAACACCGTAGAAACTCTCGAGTATTTATGAATAAGTCGGTTGTGGATGTGATCCAAACCGTATTCCAAGAATGGGCACAACGCAGTCCACTGTTTGCTTCAAGTCTGACATTGGACAAGAGTGGTTTAAGCAAAGACTATGATGTGCGCCCATTCATTATGCAGGCATCTGAAAGCGACTTTGACTTCCTGACCCGTTTGATGAGAAGTGAAGGGATTAACTGGCTGATCGATGAAGCACAACTTAAAGTGTCGAGTTCAACAGAACAAATCCAAGCACAAAAGCTTCGTTTAATTGATGATAATTCGCAATTTAGTGCCTTAGAACGCCGCAATATTCGTTTCCATAGAAGCAGCGCCGTAGAAAAAACTGATTCAATTACCAATTTTATTGGTCAGCGTTCCATTCAACCGACTTCGGTACATATCCAGCGTTGGCAAGCTGATGTATTGGATATTGATGAAGGCGCTGGCAGTGTCCAAAGTAAACACAGCCATAGTGAAAATTATGACAATGCCAGTCTAGCTTTAGAACAAGCATGGCACTTTAGCCCTGCATGGATACAAGACCTTAATGGTGAAGATGGCGCAACGCCATCGGGCAACAGTCAGATTGAAAAATTTAACCAAAACCTCAGCAACTACTACGATTCACAAGCCAAACAATTTACAGCAACGTCAACAGTGCGCGATGCACATGTTGGCTATTGGTTTGAACTGAATGAACACCCTGAGATTGACCAACACTCAGGTGCAGACAAAGAGTTTTTAATCACGGCTAAAAGCTTTTATAACCAAAATAACTTACCTAAAGATCTCACCGATCAAGTCACCGCTTTAGTCCAACAAAGCAATTGGCAAACAAGTCAAATCACCAGCAACACGAGTGATGAACGTCAAGCCAGTAATTTAATCATTCAACGTCGTAATATCAGCACGGTTCCAGCCTATAACCCATTACAACACCGACCGATGGCATCAGCACAACGGGCCAAAGTAGTGGGGCCAAGTGGAGAAGAAATTCATGTCGATGAATGGGGGCGTATCAAAGTTCGTTTCCTGTTTAGCCGTAATGAAGACAATACCCATGATGGCGGTGCGGGTTCCAATGACAATGACACAGATTCAGCTTGGGTCGATGTCCTGACCCCGTGGGCAGGTGAAGGCTATGGGGCGCGATTCTTACCGAGAATCGGTGAGATTGTTGTTATTGATTTCTTTGATGGCAACATTGACCGTCCATTTGTGGTTGGGCGCATCCATGAAGCACAACGTCATCCAAGCAAATTTGATGACAAAGGTAAACTGCCTGACACCAAGAAACTGGCAGGAATCAAAAGTCGAGAGTATCAAGGCAGTGGCTACAATCAGCTAAGGTTTGACGATACTACTGGCCAAATCAGCAGTCAGCTACAGAGTAGTCATGCCGCCAGCCAACTCAACTTGGGCAAACTGAGTCATCCTAAAGACAAAGCAGAAAGTGATGATCGTGGTGAAGGCTTTGAGCTGAGGACTGACCAATGGGGAGCCGTTCGGGCAGGGCAAGGTTTACTACTTTCGACCTATAAACAAGACCAAGCCAAAGGTGATCACCTTGATTCAGAGTTTGCCAAAAAGCAACTTGAAGGCAGTCAGACCAACAGTAAAGCTTTAAGCGATATTGCCAAGAATCAAAAGACGGATGAAATAGAATCGATTGAGCAACTCAAAGCTTTTGCAGAAGAAATTGAAAAAGATGTTGCCAAGTATAAAAAAGCCATCATGTTACTCAGTTCTGTTGATGGGATTGCCTTAAGTACCCCTGAAGATATCCATCTTTCAGCCACAGGCATCATTAACCATACTGCGGGCGATAGTATTAACCTTAGCACCCAAAAGAATCTTTTGGGACAAGCTTTAGGCAAAGTGAGCCTATTTGCTGCACAAGGTGGTATTAAAGCCATTGCCGCGCAAAGTAAAGTTGAAATTCAAGCACAGTCCGATGCTTTAGATGTATTTGCCAAACTGGGGATTACCATCTCATCTACAGAAGATCGGATAGAAATCAGTAGTCCAAAAGAAGTGTTGATTACTGGTGGTTCATCACAGATTGCCCTAAATGGCTCAGGGATTTTCCCCAAAACAGGTGGGAAATTTGAGGTCAATGCTGGGCAGCACACATTTAAGCCGGGTGCCAGTGTGAGTAAATCAGCACAACTGCCGCCATCGAATCCACTCAAAGGCGCACTCGATTTATTAAAAAGCTATGGTGGGCAAGACTTCTTTAAACAAACGGGTTTTAAAGTGATTGACTCATTTGGCAAGCAAGTGTCTGGCAAGCTGGATGGCAATGGCTTTGCCCAAGTGACAGGTATTGCACCTGGTCCTGCCAAAGTTGAATTTGAAACTGATCCACGGAGTGCATGGGATAAAGCAAGTCATTTTAACCGTGATTATACTTGGTCAGAAGAAGTGGTCGGTGGTGCCACAAGTTTTGCACAAAATGCTTTAAATTCAGTGGGGCAAAATATGATGTCCCAACTCAAAAACAATTTATTCTCTTTGAATGCTGACTCATTGAAAGATATGGGCAAAAACGCTTTAAAAGACTTAGGCACACAAAGCTTGGGACAATTTAAAGAACAATTTACTCAAAGTGCATTAGGTTCAGTCTCTTCAGCATTGAATTTAAATTTATCTCCGTCACAGATGATGAACGTGGGCCAGATGATTGCTAATCCAAGTCAATCCCTACAAAACATTAAAGATCAAGGCATCGATTTCTTTAAAGACCAAGCCTCAGCATTGTTTGCTCAACAGACCAGTGGTTTAGTTTCTAATATAACTGCTGGAACAGGATTTGGGTCGTCACTGGGGCAAGGTTTTGTTGCAGAGTCATTTGGCGCTGCTCAAAATGGGTTAGATGTCCCAGTGAAAGTGGTGGATGATTTTATTAAAAAAGATGAATATTTCTCTCGCTTCTTAACCTATAGCATTACCACTCGAAAAGGCGATGCATCTGTACCCACGATCCCGCAAAACATTCCTCAACAAGTCAGTCAGCCTGCGCCAATTTTGACTCAACAGACTCCACAAGCAACAGCACCAGTCGAAGTGAAAAAACCGCAGTCGATTTATGATATGGATAAGGATGTGGTACGGATGGATCTGGAAGAGTCGCGTTATGTCACCAAACAAGTGACTGTGCGAAAAACGGCTGCTGAACAACCAGATGTATATAACGCGCGAAATAAATAATTGAACATTTTTTTGAATTTTAATTGATTGAAATTAAATTAAAAATTAGAACGTATTAAGGTTAAGCTTATGGCATTTATAGACAGTAAAAATCAGACCGCAGGGTCAAATACACAGCAACAATCAACCGCTAAAGAGACCAAGCCAGCGGTAGAGTTGGCAGTATTTAATTTGGCCAGCCTGACGCATACAGAAGACCATAAGTTTATCGCCCATCAAATCCAAAACTATTTACAGGCTTGTGGAAATACCAGCCTAGAACAGATCAAAGCAAGCGCCAATGTAGCGACAGTCGCCAATATCTTTGCATTATCCGGCAGTGTATTGGATTTAATTCTATTTGCCACTGAACCCAAGCAAGCTGAGGCAGGCGTACAACAATCGGCATTGTTAAGCATGAACTTAATCGGTTTATTTTTACAACCGAATACAGAAGCACATGTGCGTATGGCTTTACGTCCAATGCTGGGTTTAATGGCCGAATGTTTATACCCAGCCAATGGCAAAATCAAAGAAGCTGATTTACGACGTATGCAGCTACACTTAAATGCGCAGATGGCCGGCGATTTAGAAAAATTCCTACAAGAAACACAAAGTAAATTATCAGGTTTATTGTCGAGTGCTACGACATTAGGGACTTCAATTCTGCAAGCTTTTAGTAGCAGTGCTGTAGCTGGATTACCCAGCGTTGCTTCAGCGGGAGCCACAGCTGAAAAACGTGATCCCAGCAAACAGTTTAGCAACTGGGCACAGCCATTGATTGATTTGTTGGGTACACCTGCACAAGCTGATATGACCGCAAAGATGACCCCGAATATCGCAACACGATTAACAGAAGAAGTGCTTAAGGCGACACCACAACTTGCTACAGTGATTCAACAACAAAGCAATGCAGGAACTCAATATAGCCTTGCTTGGTTGATTCAAGAAACCCTAAAAGCCATCCAAACTCAAGGTAAAAAAGCCACAGCCAGTGTGCCGTTAAACCAAACAGGCGAACATGAGCAGCATATCAATGGTGATATTTTAGAGTTTGTCACCTTACAACCTGATGCTTTAAATGATCCGATTTGTGCTACCAAACTAGCTGATTCAATGCCGAGTGACTCAGCAACCAAACATAGTATCAGTTATGCGATTGGTGCTGAGCGGGTTAATCATTCAGACTTTTACTTGCCTAAAGTTGGTTTTGCCTTTAGTCGTCAATATAACTCTCAAATGAATGAGTTTGACCACAGTATGATCGGCGCACGTTGGATGATGCCATTTTCCAATGTGATCATACAAAACCAAAATGGGTATTTATTTATTGACAGCAATGGACGTAAACATCAGCTGCCTGCTTCGATCGTCTATGAAACATATCAGGTACCCTTTGAAGGCTTTAGTGTCGCACCACATGACGATGGGGATTTATTGCTGAATTTTGGTTCAGACTGGAATTTCCATTTTCATAGTTTTAATGCTGGAAAACATTATCACCTCGTTCAACAATTTAATGATCAGACTGATGAAAAAGTAGTATTGACCTATTTATTGTTTGAACAATTTGCCTATTTACAGGCGATTGATTTCCAATTGAAGCGCGCTAAACATTTAGTTAAATTTGCTTTTAATGAACAAGCCAAAGTCATTGCCGCATTTGTCGATGAACAAGCGGAAGCATTGGCACGTTATGAATATGATCAACAAGGCAATCTGATCAAAGCCATTGATCAAAATGGACATACACGCAGTTATGAATATAACCATGCCCATCAATTGACCCGTTATACAGACCGTACTGGACGTGGGCAAAATATTCGATATGACTCTACCGCACCCAAAGCCAAGGCGATTGAGGAATGGGCAGATGATGGTAGTTTTAAAACCCGTTTAGAATGGCATCCACGTTTGCGTCAAGTGGCCGTCTATGACGCTTATAATGTTCCGACCTATTATTATTTTGATTTAGACGGTTTTACCTAGCGTACTCGTTTAGCCGACGGTCGTGAAAAGTGGATATATCGAGATAGTCAAAAACGGATTACGCGTCAAATTGATTTTGCAGGCTTAGAAACAGAGCAAGTCTATAACGATCAAGATCAATTGGTGAAAATTGTACAGCCAAATGGTGGTATTATCCTGTTTGCCTATGATGAAAATGGTAATCTGACTGAAACCAAAGACCCAGAAGGCAATATCTGGAAAAAACAATATGATGCTGATGGCAATGTCAGCAAAGACATTAATCCTTTAGGACATATCACCCAGTATAAATATAATAATGATAATCAATTGGTTGAAGTGATTGATGCCAAAGGCGGCTCAAAGAAAATTCAATATAATGATCTTGGACAGATGGTGTCGTATACCGACTGTTCAGGGAAAAGTAGTGCTTGGGAATATGATAAAGAGGGTACACTGACCGCACAAGCTGCTGCGGATGCACAACAGGTTCAGTATCTCTACAGTACTCAAGGTAAAGACCGAGGGCAGTTACAAGCAATCATTTATCCTGATGGATTAAAAGAACAATTTGAACATGATGAAGAAGGGCGTTTACTTAAGCATACTGATAGTAAAGGCTTAATCACCCAATATAAATACAATCAAGTCGGGCTATTAGCGCAACGGGTCGATGCCAATAGACACCAAATCGGCTACCAGTGGGATAAGCAAGGTCGAATTCAAAAACTAAGCAATCAAAACCATGCCGAATATCTATTTGACTATAATCGTTTTGGGCAATTGGTGTGTGAACAAGCCTTTGATGGTGAAGAAAAGCATTTTACATATCATGACAATGGATTTTTATTTCAAATCCGCCAACCAAATATTCTGACTCAATTCGGCTATCATACGGATGGCTCGATTGCGTCAAAAACCTATACCCATTTGCAAACTCGACATCGTCAAGTTGAAGAATTTGAATACAACTTAAATAATCAACTCAGTAAAGCGACCAATACAGAAAGCCAAATTGATTTTTATCGCAATCAACTCGGACAATTGGTACGTGAGCATCAACACTATAAAGTAGCAAATCTAACCCCACTCACAGCAGTATTACGTTATGAGTACGATGAATTGGGGAATTTGACTCAAACCATTCGACCAGATGGACAAGTACAAGCCAATCTAAGTTATGGATCGGGGCATATTTATGGTATTGCTTTTAACCAACAAGATATGGTGGCATTTCAACGCGATGATTTACATCGTGAAACCACTCGACTGCTTGCCAATGGTTTAGTGCAAACTAAGAATTATAATGATGTGGGCTTACTCAGTTCACAAGTCATTCGCCCAGAGCAAGAAACAAAGGACAGGGTACAATTTCAAGCAGAACGCCATTATCACTATGATAACAACTATTTGCTGACTCAAGTCGATGATAGTCGCCTAGGAAAGTTAAATTACCAATATGATCCAATCGGACGTTTAATCAAAAGCCAAAACCCATATAAATCGGAAAGCTTTAGTTTTGATCCTGCGGGGAACTTAATTGATCCAATTGCTACACAAGCTGCGCAAGTGAAAAATAACTTGATTAGCCAGTATCAAGGCAAACATTATAAATATGATGCACAGGGCAATGTGATTGAAACCACTCAAGCAGGTCAGACTTTAAAACTCACGTGGGATAACTTAAATCGTTTGATTCAAAGTGACAACAATGGTCAAATTACAGACTATGGTTATGATGTTTTTGGCAGACGATTATTTAAGAATAATGCGAATGAAAATAGTCTGACATTATTTGGTTGGGATGGTGATGTGATGGTGTGGGAATCAGTGAAATCATCAAAAGCTCAAACTGATTATACTAAGCACTATGTCTATGAACCGAATAGTTTTGTACCACTATTACAGACAGGTTATGCTGGCTTTATTCAGCTGATAGAAACACCTGACTATCGCCAATTCCAAAACGTACCTTATTCGATTTATAAAGATCCTGTATGGAAAACAGAAACCAGAAAAAACAAAGCTGAATTAGAACGTGTTGCCTTTTATCACTGCGATCAAGTCGGTACTCCACAAACTTTAAGTAATGAGTTAGGCGAGTGTGTTTGGGAAATCAAACAGGACACATGGGGCACAGCTTTAGAAATAAATACAACAAACCAAGACAATCCATTGCAACAAAGTAATATTCGTTTTCAGGGGCAATATTACGATAAGGAAACAGGTTTACACTATAACCGTTATCGTTATTACGAACCGTATAGTGCAAGGTATGTGAGTAAAGATCCGATAGGATTATTTGGAGGATTAAATAATTCAGCTTATGTAAGTGATCCAAATCAATGGGTGGATCCGATGGGGTTAAATGAATCACTCGGAAGTGCGATGAAAGATGCTTTTGTAGATAGGATACCTGGTTCACAAGTACCGAGTAGATTAAAAAATAAACCGGCTGCAGTTCAAATGACAGATCGAGTTTTAACTGGTATGAATGCAAATGTTACTGCTGCTGCTTTAGTTGGAGTTAGTGCTTCAGCATCATATGATGGAAATGGAAAGTATAGTGTGAAAGGTGGGAATACATATGGGATAGCATTGGAAGCAACAACAACTAGAGAAGTATTAAATGCTGGCAATTTAAAAGATGGGAAATATTATGAAGGATGTGCAAGTGCAGGCGCAGGATTGGCAGTGAGTGTTTGTGGAGGTTATTCAATGAATGGTGGTTTTTATGGAAATATTGCCTTGGGTGTTGGGTTAGGGGCATCTTTAAGTGGAGTTAGCGGAGAAAAAAGATCATATGATCCTTTAGCCCCAAAAACAGTAATCGATCATGAGCAATTAAAAAGAAATCAACAAATGCTTCCACGGGCTCCCTTAAATTTTGGGGGATTAAGATAAATGTCAGATGGGTTTATTTTATTTTTATTTTTATCATCACTGCTTCTGTATGTTATTTTATTTTGTATAGTTCGATTTTATTTGTTTAAATATTTTATTAGTAAAAATATTGCAAAAGATTATTTGGATTTCAACTTGAAAAGTTTTCAACATACTAAGTATCTTTATAAAATAGTTTTTAAAAATTTTGATAATCGTGATTTTTATGCAAAAAGGCTAAAATTTTTATATTTCATACAGATTTGTTTTTTATTGATTTTTGTTTTTTCATTTTTTTTAATGCTGAGTTGATTTATGAGATTATATGTTATTTTGTTTTTTTTAATGTGGTCTAATATTCTATATGCTAAATGTATTAAAGTTGATGATTTGAATGAAAAGAAAATAATTATAATGAGTTTATATTCTTTGCAGGGAAATCAAAATAAAATTGATGAAGATATTCAAAAGATGAAAGATGGTTATTATGTGGATTATTATTATGGATACTCATATTTGATTGGAAAAGATAGATTGAAAAATTATGAGCTTGCTGAGTTTTATTTAAATAAATCCGCTAATTATTGTTTTTCACCAGCCCACTATTCACTAGGTTATTTGTATTATTTACAAGGGGATTTAATAAGTGCTAAAAAATGGTTTATTTCGGCGAAGGAACTTGGGGATAATTTAGCTGCGCATCTGTTAGGCACTATCTATAAAAATGAAAAAGAAACAGAAAAAATGATGGAAAATTTATTGTTTGCTGAAAGTAATGGTTTTACACCCTCTATTACAGAATTAGGAGTTATTTATTATGATGGTACTTTAGTTGAAAAAGATTTACAAAAAGCATTTGAATATTTTAAAAGATCTGCTTTAAAAAATGATCCATTAGCTCAAAATAATTTAGGATGGATGTATGAACATGGTGAAGGTACAGAAAGAAATATAGAAAAAGCTAAATATTGGTATCGAATAGCATCTGAGAATGGTTTTGAATTAGCAACTAAAAATTTAAATAAACTAAATAATACTAGTGAAAATAAGATTTTATTTTAATGTAAATGTTGTTTTATGATAGTGTTTTTTAGAATTAATTAAATGAGGATAATATTGTCCTCATTTATACTATGGAAATTGTAGGTGGGTACAGTTTAGTTGCAAAATACTATAAGCGTTGAAATATCATTAACTAATGGAAAGGGAGTTGACATTACTAGAAATAATTCTATTCCATTAGAAGAAATTGTTAATAAAGTAAAAAATAGACTTGGTTTAGGTGATTGAAATGTTAAAATATTTATTAATAATTTTTTCTTTAGTATACATTAGTGGTTGTACAGTTAAAAATAATAAAAGTGATAGAATAAATTTTGAAGAGTTATCGAAAGAATTGTTTTTATCTTTTGGTTATACAACTAAAGTAATTTTTCATAAAGAGGAATTGGATTTAATAAATATTTATATTAGTAAATCTAAAATGACAAAAAATTATTTTAAAAAAAATATTGAAAGTGTTTTGTTGAAGAAGGGGTGGGTTGAAATACCATCAGATTTCGATGATCAATTTATATATTGTTTTGATAAAAAAAATGCATTGGAAGTTTTATATCCAACAAAAGAATACTATGGTGATGATAATGGGAATAGTATTGATGTTGATAAGGATAGTTTGGACAAATGGATTGTGACTTTTAATTATAATATGTATGGAATGACAAGTTGTAGTAATTTTAAAAAATAATTTAACATGAAGGTGTGTATTTTAAAGTGGTTGCTTTTTTAATTCAGTAGAATTTAATCTGAAATTATTAGGCTGTGATAGTTATTTTAAGATTAGAGAGGCATATGGATAAGATCTATTATTTTTTCTTAAATTGCAATTTATAGTACACCTAGATAAATTTAGTGAGATTTTATATGTTTAGAAAATTAACAATATTAGTCATTTCAATAGGTATAAGTGCCTGTGCTAATTCTAATACAGAGCAAAAAAGTCTAACTACGTCTTGTGAGGTTCAGAATGAATATGGTTCAATTGGGTGTGGAATAGTTCCTTTAAGTATTAATAAAGAGATAAGTAAAAAATTTAAAGATGAATGTCCGTTTGAAAATAAAAGTGTTGATGATAATTATATAAATTGCCTACGAAAGTATAAAGAGAAACCGTTAGAGGCATTTAAGTTAGGAAATATAGAGTTTTATGGTAATCATGTAAATCAGGATATAAAAAATGGTCTAGATCTAATTAAATTTTCTTCAGATCAAAAATATCCTGAGGCTATGGTCTGGTTAGCTAAGTTTTATGATTCTTTAGGAGAGACGGATAAAAGTTTTAAATTAATTAAAGAAGCAGCTCAATTAGAAAATCCATTAGCTATGTACAGTTTAGGGTTTCGGTATAGTAAGGGAATTGGTGTTAATGCTGATAAGGAAACTGCATTAAAATGGTTAAATGAATCTAAGGAATATGTGCCTGCGGCATATTCAGAAATGGCAACAATATATTTAAATGATGGTGATGTTAACAAGTTTATTGAATATAATAATAAAGCTTTAGATGAGAAATATTGGTTTGCGAATGTTGAATTGGCTGTTTTATATTTGGGAGGTGTTCCCGGTTATGAAGGATATAGGGACTTACAAAAGTCCAAAAAATATGCGCAAGAATTAATTAATAAAAAAATTTCAGTTGGTTATTTTATTGATGCTCAAATTCTGGAAATTGAATCCAATAAAATACCTAATTCAAAAATATGTGAACTTTACAAACAGGCATATGATGGTGGATTTATGTTAGCAGGTATAAATTTATCGAGTGAGTATTTGTTGGGTAATAATTGTTCTAAAAATTATGAAAGTGCTTTAAAAATATTTAGAAATATATTTTTAAATACAATTGGTGAGACTAAAATTATGTCAGCAACAAATCTTGGTTATATGTATTTAAATGGGCTGGGTGTTCCAGTCGATTTAAATAAGTCGAAAGAGTATTTACAATATGCCTCAAATTTAGGATATCAACCTGCTATTGATATGTTGAGCCAAATACAATAATTTTTTATCCTTCTATTGTTTGAATTTTTTAATTCAAACAATAGAAACTTAATTTGTCTAATTAACAAATAAGTTTAATATAGAATTTGAATAATAAGATTTTAATTTTTGCAGAGCAAGAATGTGTTATATAGGGCGTTTATGAAAGTTTTTTTATTAATTACGCTAATTGTAATATTAGGGATTCTAAATGGATGTATAAATTATAATACTGAATCTAATCATGTGGAGTTCATACAAGTTCCATGTCAAATATCTAATGCCAACGGAACGATTGGTTGTGGAAAAATACCGATTAGTATCAGAGATGATGTAAACAAAAAACTGTTTCCAAACTGTCAAATAGACTTTGAAAATTTTAATGATAGTAGTAAAAAGTGCTTAGAACAGAATGATAAAAGACCTGCTGATGCCTATATCTTAGGAAATTTAAAATATTATGGAGAGTTTTATGATAAAAATGAGGCAGAAGGATTAAAATATATCGAATATGCTGCAGAGCATCAGAATCCTCAAGCTAAATTCTGGTTAGCTAAAAAATTTGAAGCAGAAGGTAATATTAATTCTGCAACAATATTAATAAAAGAAGCAGCTAATCTAGGAAATCCTCTGGCAATACATAGTTTAGGTGCAAGATATAGTAGAGGAATTGGTGTAGATAAAAATTTAGATCAAGCATTATTATTATTAAATCAATCTAAAGAATATATTCCTGCTTCTTTTTCAGAGATAGCTTTGATTGAACTGCAAAAAGGTAATATAGAGGGGTTTATTAAATATAATAACATTGCAATTGATAAAAAGTATTGGTTTTCTTATGCTGATTTAGCTGTTTTATACTTGGGAGAAATGCCAAATCTTGAAGGTTATCGTGATTTGGATAAAGTTATTGATTTATCGAATAAATTAATAGAACATAATGTTGCTGTAGGGTATGCATTGAAGGCTAGAGTATTACAATATAAATCAGATGGAGTTGCTAATCCTGAGATTTGTGATTTGTATAAATTATCTTTTGATAAAGGTTATTTATCTGCTGGTTTAAGCGTTGGTTCTGAATATTTGTTAGGTAATAATTGTTCTAAAAATTATAAATTAGCATTAACTACTTTTAATTCACTATATAGCGAGTCAGATAAAGACATAAAAGTTGTAGCAGCCTCAAATTTAGGTTATATGTATCTAAATGGATTGGGAGTTAATCGTGATTTAAATAAATCAAAAGAATATCTAGAATATGCTAAAAACTATGGATTTCAGCCTGCTATAGATATGTTGCAAAAAATAAAATAATTTTATTGTTTTTCTATTGTTTTTCTATTGTTTTTCTATTGTTTTTCTATTGTTTTTCTATTGTTTTTCTATTGTTTTTCTATTGTTTGAGGTTTTTAATTTTGAACAATAGAAATTATATTTATTTAATAGGAAATTTAAAATTAGAATTTGACTAATACGATTTTGATTTCTGTAGATGAAGAATGATTTATATAGAGGGTTTATGAAAGTTTTATTGTTAATCCCATTGTTTTTAATATTGGGAGGTTTAAATGGATGTATAAATTCTAATACTGAATCCAATCGTTTTGATGTTATAAAAGTTCCTTGTGAAATAACCAATGCAAATGGAGTAATAGGATGTGGTAAAGTACCTATTAGCATTAATGATGAGGTAAACAAAAAGCTTTATCCAAATTGCGATATAGACTTTAATAATTTTACTGAGAATGAAAAGAAATGCTTAGAAGAAAACTATAATAGACCTGCTGATGCATATATCTTAGGGAATTTGAAATATTATGGTAAATATTTTACTAAGAATGAAAGTGAAGGATTTAAACTTATAAAATTTTGTGCAGATAATAATAATCCTGAGGCGAATGCATGGTTAGGAGATTATTTTTCAAAAAAAGGTGATATTCAAGAGTCAATTAAATACATAAAAATAGCGGCAGATTTGGGTAGCCCTTTGGGAATGCATAATTTAGGTGCAAGGTATATTAGAGGGAGTGGTGTTGAAAAAAATACAGAAAAAGCATTATTTTTATTAAATCAATCAAAAGAATTTATTCCAGCCTCTTATTCGGAAATAGCATTACTGGATTTACAAAAAGGAGATGTTGATGGTTTTATTGAAAATAATAATATAGCAGTTGAAAAAAAATATTGGTTTGCACTTGTTGATTTAGCCTCTTTATATTTAGGTGAAATGCCAAACTTGGAAGATTATCGTGATCTAAAAAAAGCTGATTTATTGGCGAACAAACTAATTGAACATGATGTGATCGTTGGTGATTTTGTCAAAGCAAAAGTTTTTCATTATCAAAATTTAAGAACTCCTGAAATTTGTAAATTATATAAAAATTCTTTTGAAAATGGGTATATGCCTGCTGGTATAAATTTAGGTGCAGAATACTTAACAGGAGGAAATTGTGATAAAAACTATAGACAAGCTTTGGATATTTTTTTAATGTTATTTAACTCTACAGATAAAGATATTAAAGTTGTTTCTGCCTCAAACATAGGATATATGTATTTAAATGGTTTGGGTGTACCAAAAAATAAAATTAAAGCTAAAGAGTTCTTGGAAATAGCTGCAAATGGAGGTTATGAGCCTGCTAAGGATATGTTAAAAGAACTATAGATCTTTTTAAATTGATTTTTAAGATCTCTTAAATAGGATAATTTAAGAGATTTTTTGAGATTGCTAGCTCATAAAAGCCATTGTAACGAAGTCTATCAAGAGAAATCGAGTCTAAAGTTAAATGAACCACAGTACAATAAATAAGAAAGTGTTTTTATATGTTTACTATAATTATTGAAGTTGTGTTGGGTCAATTTATATCTAACCTGAAAGCAGAGAATCATCCCTATTTATTTTGTTTTATAAAGGGATGTTTATTGGGGCTGATAGGGTTTTTTTTAGCGGTCAGTTATAATTATTTTAATGATGATTATCACAAGCTTTTTAAGAATTGAGGATAAGCCATATCTAACTTTTTTCATAAGGACTGTTACTATTAGTCTAATAACGGCATTATTTTTAATTATTATTGAACCCAAAGGGAAAGAAATAATGGAAAGTTTAACTTGGTTGGTCGGTTGTTCTTTATTTATTGGACTGTTAATAAGTTTTATTGCTGGGATTTGTGAGATAGGGCGAGAGAATGTTGAAAGATAAACATATAAATTATAGATAGTGACAATATTTTTAACCTGTGGAAAACGTTTTGATAGTGCTAGAAGTAATTTTACTTCATTAGAAGAAGATGAATTAGCTAAAAATGGTTGGGTAGATTGAAATGTTTAGAAGCTTAATTTTTACTTGTATTACGATATTACTTAGTAGTTGCACTGTAAAAAATGATAGGCTAGATAGAGTAAATTTTGAAGAGCTATTGGAAGAGTTATTTTCAAAATATAGCTATAAAACTGAAGTAAGCTTTTACAAAAAAGAACTTGATGTTAGTAATGCTTATATTCCAAAGAATAAAATGTCAAAATCTAACTTTGAAGTTAATATTGAAAAAGAGCTATTAGTAAAAGGTTGGATAAAAATTCACCCACTATTTGATGATCAAAATATTTATTGTTATGATGAAAAAAATGAATTAAGCATCATATATCCAACTAAAGATCATTATGTAAACAAAAGCGGTGATAGCATGGATGTTAGTAAGGAAAATTTAGATAAATGGATTATTTTATATAGGTATAATATGTATGGAAATACAAATTGTGAGAATTATTTTAAAAATAACCTGAGGTGAAATATGTTTAAAAATTAATAATTTTTTAACGAAAATTCTCTAGTTGTTTAGAGTGAATTTTAATAAGGTGGGTGAATGTTTTTGTTAGAAAAAACAAAGAAAACAATAATGAGATTAGTCATTTTTTTATTTATATTAAGTTTAATTTCTTGTACCCAAAAGACAGAAAGACTAGAATATGTAGATCCTGTTAATTTTACATCGAAGGTTTTTAAGAATGTGAATTATGAATATGTGAATATTCTAAAAAAGAAAAATCAGAAATAAATTTAGTGTATGTGAAAAAGTCAGATATGACGAAAAATTATTTTAATGATACTGTTGTTGATAATATAAAAAATCAAGGTTGGAAACAAGTTAGTCCCGAGTTTCAAGATCAAAATTTATTTTGTTCTGGTGCTAATAATATGATGAGTGTGGTTTATCCTACGAAAGAAATTTATAGAAACTTAAAAGGGGATACTTTAACAATTAAAAAAGAAAATCTAGATAAATGGATGATTTCCTATATCTATAGCTTTCATGGGTTTGATGAGTGTGAAACATAGCTTTGAGGTTGTTAAAAAATCAAAAATTAAGGAAATAAAATGTATAAAATATTCTTTTCTATACTAGGATTATCCTTTTTCTTGGTGTCTTGTGTAAATAATAATCCAAATGAAAAAAGAGTTGATATTCAAGATTTTTTAAAAATTGTCTTTAAAGGATATCAATATAAATATGAGGCAGGAATAGTGAAGCCTAGTGCGGAAATTTCTAATATTGTAATATCTAAATCTGTTATGAGTCAGTCTAATTTTTTTGGTATCGAAGAAAAAATATTAAAAGAAGGATGGGTCAAGAAGTATGAGTATCAGGGATTTAATGTATATTGTTATGATATTTATAATAAATTAGGAATTTTATATCCAAAAAGGAAAGCATATTTGGATAAGGATGGTAGTAGTATTAAAATTAGTAATTTTGATAATTGGTTGATTTATTATGCATATAGTGATTCTGGTGTAGATGGGTGTGAGTAATTTGTACGGAGTTTTTATTTAAAATTATTTGGAGTGATTGAAAATTAAGATAGTAGTTTTCTTGTTTGAAGTACTGATTAATTAATAGGGCTGAAAGTTGAAGTGTTTTATGGTGTTGAAATATATATGTATTTTATTTTTTTTAATGGTGGGGTGTAGCTCAAATACAAATATGTATGAAAATAAAGATAGTTTAAATTTCTCTTTGGTAAGTGAAAAATTATTTTATGATGTTAAATATAATTTTGTTGAAGTTATAGTCAAGGATAAGGTCGAAAATTATAATGTTTTTGTTAGTAAAAAAGACATGAGTATTGACTTTTATAATAGCGCTGTAACAAAAAGAATTAAAGATATGGGTTGGAAAAAAGTTAAATCAACCTATGAGAATCAGGATATATACTGTTATGATGAAAAAAATGAAATGGCAATCTTATATTCTACAAAACAAAATTATTCTTCGAAAGATGGCAAGAATGGGTTTAGTATAACAAAAAAATATCTAGACTATTGGGTTGTGTATTATAGGTTTAAAGATGATGGTACGAATAATTGTAAATATTTAACACCGACATTAGGACAACGATAATGCTAAAGAAAATGCTTTTTATATTGCTAAATAGTACAATTTTTTCAGTACATGCAACTCCTGATTTTTTAAGCTATAAAAATTGTAGTCCGCTAAATTTAAGTGATGCAAATTTTAGTCTTTCATCGAAAGATGTCTTTCCTGAATATTCATACATCACTAAAAATTATAACTTTTTGACGTTACCGATTTCAGATCAAGATCAACGCTACTGTTTAATTATCAATAATAAAAATAAAGTGATTGTCGATGCTATTCCAACAATGTTAAGCGATATGTGTGCTGGAAAGTGGGATAAGCAAAAGGATCTACCTATTTGGGAGGCTGATGTAGGAGGCTGATGTAGGAGGCGGAAGAGGCACAGTTGTTTATATGAATTATTCAACAAGCCAAAATTTAAAGAAATTGAAAAAATCTGAGAAATTAGAAATAGATGAAATAATCAAAAGCATAAATTGCCAATTGCCTGTATATAGCAAAAATGATGTTCTAGAGCTTAATGATTCTGCATTTTATTTATATAAATTAGGTTACTACAATGAATCTTTAAGCATTTTAAACCATGTTATAAAGCTAGATCCAAGTAGAGCAATAGCTTACTTAAATATTGCCGATATATATGTCGCACAAAAAAATGAACTGCTTGCTAGGAAAAACTACGCTCTATATTATGCAGAGATGAAAAAATTAGGTCTTTTAAGCAAAGTGCCAAATAGAATTAAAAAATACTTATAGTTAGGTTTTTTAGAGAAGATTTTTCTCTAATTATTTTATATCCATTAGGAAAATTCGCAAAGACTCCGGCAGGTATTCCATTAAGCTATGATGACATTAATTTCTGGCAGATTTCTGTTTATAACAGTACATCAAAGTTAGCTGCATGTAATCAAAATTCAAACGATTTTATTGATTTTAAGACGCTTTGATTTGAATCGTTGCCATAAGTTTGGTTTTTCAATAAAACCTAAAAATCACAGCTTTTTACCCCCTTATCGTGATTGAATCAATCCGCATTAAACACAGTCTGTAAATTCCGACTTTATAGTTTGCCCATTGTTTGTTGTACATAAATTCTTCATTTTTATATGAGGTTAAACAAGGATGTACAACAATGAAGAAGTTATTTCTATTTATAGGTTCAATGGGGTTTTTGGTCAGCATGCCTAGTTTTGCAGCAGATTTAAGTATAGGTGACCCTAAAACAGAATCAGGTGAACTTAAACTTTCTGGCGCAATTCGTACCCGATATATGTACAAAGATTATATCGTTGAGGCAAATGAAGGTTCTAAAAACAAGGATTGGCAGCTTGCTGATATTAAAACAGTATTGAGTTACGAAAACCCAAATTGGATTGCCTCATTAGATCTACGCTGTTATCAATACAGCCGTTTATGTGATGGATTATTTCTAAAAGATGCTTGGGCTGGATATAAAATTTCAGACCAGCAACGCTTTACCGTGGGCTTTCAATCAGTTGATTTTGGATTTGGTCGACTGTGGGGCAACAGCTATTATGAAACCTTGCTAAATACGGTTGGCTTAGAAGATATTCAAAATCTAGGTGCGAAGTATCAGTTTAAAAATGATCAATACAATTTTATTTTAGGCTTTTACCCAACAGATGGCGGTAATTATACAGGGACATCCAAAGATGCAAGTCGCTATAGTGGTAACTTTGTTCAAGCCGATGATTTAAACCAAGGCACAGATATCGATGAAAAAAATATGTGGGTGACGCGCTTATCTAAAAAATTTGAGTTGGACCCAGCGCAAAAGTTTTCAACTGAGATTGGTGGTTCATTCTGGTACTCAGATCTGGAAAATAATCGCACGCAGCAAGATGGTCATCGAAGTACATGGAGTGTATTTAGTACAACCAATTATCAAGCATGGCAATGGCTTTTCCTTGCAGGTGAACAGAACATTAAAAATGCCGATAATCTTCTGCCAAATAGCTCAACCATCGGGGCATTTGATTACCCCTACCAAGTGGCCAATAAAGGCAAATTTATGGCCAATGAAATTAATTACACCTTGGCTCAACCCTTTTATCAGTTAGAAAATATTAAACCCTATCTGTCCTATAGCCGTTTCTTTAAAGATCAAAAGGGCTATCAAGATTCAGATCGTTTAATTGCGGGGGTGTATTTTAATTACAAAGCAGTAGGGATTCAGGGCGAATATATTTGGAGTCGTAATGATCCAATGACAGGCGGTAGTGCCAATGGTCTTGCACAAGGCGACAGTAATCAATGGAATAAATTATTTTACTTATCACTTGGTTATTACTTCTAAAATTAACATTGAGGATCAACCAGTCTATTTAAAATAGGCTGGTTCTTTCGATTCTGCCTACGCCAGCCATTCTTAGGAATAGTTGGTACTTAGGAATAAACGGCTGTTAGGGTTAGGCAGCTCTTAGGACCAATGCCCCGATTAAAATAATACATGACGAGATAATACGTATCGCATTAACTTGTTCTTTAAGAATAAAAATCGAAATTAGCGTAGCAAATAAAATCGAGGTTTCACGCAGTGCGGCAACAATGGCAACTGGTGCAAGTGTCATCGCCCACAATGCGAGTCCATAAGAGAAAAATGAGCCAATCCCACCAATTAAACCGAAATGCCAATTATGACGAAAATAATTACCCATCTGGTGATATTGCATTTTCAAGGCAAACATAAAAAAGATCAGACCCGAGAGCACAAAGCTCCATAAGATATAAGAAATGGGTGATCCTGAGAGACGAATCCCATGACCATCCACCAAGGTATAGCCAGCAATTAAAACTGCATTGAGCAAGGCTAAGCCAATCCCTTTTCGTCCTGTTTGAGAGGTCGCGAAGATCATAGATAAAATGCCGATGGAAATGGTAATGATCCCAAGCCAAGCATTGAATTCTAATGTTTCATGCAGCAAGAATGTCCCTAAAACTGCCACAATAAGCGGTGCAGTACCACGCATCAGTGGATAGCTTAGTCCCATGTCAGCGACACGATAGATTTTGGCAACCATACCAAAATAGAGAATCTGTATTCCCGTTGAGGCTAAAATATAAGGCCAACTAGCGCGATGTGGTATCGGGAAAAAGGGCAGTAGTAGCGCTGCTAAAACTGCTGCTGATGCAGTCACCAGTACAGTGGTTAAAAATTTATTTGAGCCTGCTTTGACAATAGCATTCCATGTGGCGTGAAATGCCGCTGCGATTAAAATAAGGCCAAATATTGCCGTGCTCATATGCTGCCTGCATGTTCATGATTGAATTAATGTGCATGATGTTGTTAAAAAAAGAAAGCAGGCAGCTGATCTCGATTATAAAAAAACCTTTTCAGCGTGTTGTGTTACCGATTCTACCGGTTGAATCAGTTGTCCACGTGATAGGTTCTGAACATGCTGCAATCGATTCTGTAATTCATTTTGGATAAACAGGATACAGGTCTGTAATTTAGATGAGCTTTTTAAACGTGACGGGTAGACTGCCCATACATCGGCATCTTGCCAGTATTCAGGCAAAATATGCTGTAACTGACCGCTAATCAACTCATCTGCAACATCCCAAATTGAACGTAAGATAATGCCATGACCTTCGACTGCCAATTGGTGAATAATTTCACCATTATTGGAAATAAAACGTGGGGTGACATGTACCGACATATCTTCTGAAGCGTGGCGTAATTTCCATAATACCGAGGATTGATCTCGTTCACTGATGGTTAAGCAATCATGACTACGCAAATCGTCTAAACTTTCAGGCATTCCATTTTTCAGTAAATAACTTGGTGCAGCACAAAAAATTCGGAAATTAGAAACCATCTTTTTGGCAATCATATTGGGTGCAATTTCATTACCAATCCGAATATCCAGATCAATACTGTGTTGAATTAAATCTTTCGTATTATCAATCGTATCAAACTGAATTTCTAATTTTGGATACATGGTCAGCAGTTTAGACAGGATCGGTGCAACGTGTTTCCGCCCAAAACCAAAGCTGCTGACAATATCCAGATGCCCTGTGGGGGTACTTAATGGGTTATTGACCAACTCACTGATTTCATCAAATTCATCCAAAATATGAGCGACTCGCTCCAAAATCAGTTTGCCATCTTCAGTCAAACTGACATGACGGGTACTGCGATGAAACAATTTACAGTTTAAATTGTTTTCTAAAATGTTGATGCGCTTACTAATAAACGCAGGCGAAACACCCAGTTCCTCAGCAGAATCAACAAAACTTTTACGTTTTGCGACTGTGCAAAAAACCTTTAAATCCGATAGGTTAGGTAGATTATTCACGATCCGTGTCCATTGGGGTGATAGTTTTATTATTGATCATTTTTGCTGAAAATAGCATGTTTACAGCTAAGGATATTAACCAAAGGTGTAAGGGAGCGTTATGGCAAAAAAGTATAAAGTTGCGACGATTGCAGGCGATGGAATCGGGTTAGAAGTTCTACCAGAAGGGATCAAGGTTGTAAAGGCAGCTGCAGACAAATATGGCATAGCGCTACAGTTCGATGCGTTTGAGTGGGCAAGTTGTGATTACTATCTTGAACACGGAAAAATGATGCCCGACAACTGGTTTGAAATTTTACAGCAATACGATGCGATTTTCTTTGGTGCAGTGGGTTGGCCTGAAAAAGTGCCAGATCATATTTCTCTTTGGGGGTCATTGCTACAGTTCCGTCGTCGTTTTGACCAATATGTGAATTTACGTCCAGTACGTTTAATGCCAGGGGTGAAATGCCCACTTGCAGGTAAAAAACCGGGGGATATTGATTTCTACGTGGTACGTGAAAATAGCGAAGGTGAATACTCTGCGATTGGTGGTAAGGCTTTTGAAGGTACTGAGCGTGAGTTTGTTTTACAAGAAGCTGTGTTTACTCGTCATGGTGTAGACCGCATTTTGAAATATGCTTTTGAGTTTGCCAATCAACGCGATGCTAAAAAAGTTACCGCTGCAACCAAATCAAATGGTATTGCAGTCAGTATGCCGTACTGGGATGAACGTGTTGATGAGATGGCAAAACAATATCCGCAAATCAAGGCAGACAAACAACATGTCGATATTTTGGCCGCGCGTTTTGTGTTACAGCCTGAACGTTTTGATGTCGTGGTTGCTTCAAACTTATTTGGTGATATTTTGTCGGATTTGGGGCCTGCATGTACAGGAACGATTGGTTTAGCTGCTTCTGCAAACTTAAATCCAGAACGTAATTTCCCATCGTTGTTTGAACCTGTACATGGTTCTGCACCCGATATTTATGGTCAAAAAATTGCCAATCCAATTGCTGCAATTTGGTCTGGTGCAATGATGTTGGATTTCTTGGCAGATGGTGATGAACAGGTAGTTCAAGCAGGTCAAGAGATTATGCAGGCAATTGAACATGTATTGCTACATGGCCCGAAAACACCAGATGTGGGTGGAACAGCCAAGACGGACGATGTTGGAGATGCGATAGCAGCATTTGTAACACATCAAAAAATGGACTTATTCGCGATGGAGTAATCGCCCTTAGGGAATAAACAATCAGGATCCAAGATGGATTGAATGGATATGGATAATCAAAATACTAGACTTTATACAGATAAGACACTTGCAATAACCAGTCTTGCCGTTGTGTTTATTTCGGTGGCTGGTTTAGCAATTTACTCGACTGAATCTATACAGCTTGCTGCTCAATGGATGAAGTGGACAACATCTGTTTTTACTACACCAGTGCTTTTATTTGCATTTTTATCAATTATTTTTACCTTTGCTTTGGCGTTCAGTAAGTATGGAAAAATCAAGTTAGGTGAAGGCAAACCGCAATACAGTACCATATCATGGATTTTCATGTTCATTTTATCGGGTATTGGTTCTTCAACCTTATATTGGGGCTTCTTAGACTGGGCTTATTATTATCAAACACCGGGTTTAAATTTAACTCCTGAATCTGCTGAAGCACTGAAATATAGCGTTGCTTACTCGTTCTTTCATTCGGGATTGAGTGCTTGGTCGATCTATGCGCTGGCTTCAATTTCACTGTGTTATAGCTACCACGTCAGAAAGAATAAAGGCTTAAGTTTGGCGTCAATGATTGAAGCGGTCACTGGTTTTAAGGCAACTGGACCTGTTGGGCGCCTTGTCGATCTGATGTTCTTGTTGTGTATGTTCGGTGCTTTAACAATTTCTTTGGTGCTGACTGCGGTGACTTTTACCAATATTTTGTCGCAGCTGACAGGTATCCCCAATACCTTTATGACCAAAGTGGTGATTATTTTTGCAGTATCGATTTTATTCGCCCTGAGTTCTTATGTGGGGATGGATAAGGGCATGCAACGTCTCAGCCATATGGTGTGTTTAGGTGTGGTGTTGTTTGCGATTTATGTGCTGTGCTTTGGGCCGACCCAATTTATTATGAATAACTCGCTGATGAGCTTTGGCTTAATGGCAACCAATTTTGTCGATATGAGTTTATTTACCGACCCAATGGGCGATGGAAAGTTCACCCGTGAATGGACCGTATTTTATTGGTTATGTTGGATTTCTTATGCACCGGGTGTGGCGTTATTTGTAACGCGTGTTTCAAAGGGACGTACTATCAAAGAAGTGATTCTTGCCATGGTCATCGGCGGTAGCGTTGGTTTATGGTTCATCTTTGGGGTGTTTGAAAACTACAGTGTCTATAACTTTATTCACGGTATGGTCAATGTGCCACAAGTTTTAAGCCAACAAGGTGGTGAAGTTGCGATTAGCCAACTGCTTGGTTTATTGCCTGCTGGCAAGCTGATGATGTGGATTTTCCTTGGAATTATGGTGATTTTTCTTGCAGCACATATGGATGCTGTGGGCTATGCAGTGTCGGCAACTTGTACCCGTGGTTTACGTGAGGGGCAAGACCCATCACCAAATGCACGTTTGTTCTGGTGTGTGATGTTAACCCTTGTTCCGATTGCGATGATTTTCTCTAAAGCGCCTTTGGACACCATGAAGACCGCGACCATTGTGACTGCATTGCCATTCATTGTGATTATTTTGATACAGACCTATGGCTTGGTGAAATGGTTGATAGAGGATTATTCAAAGGTTCCATCCCATCTGATAGAGCAAATGAGTTTTAGTGAGTTGGAATCTTTAGATCAAACAGACGCAAATAAACATATGCACCTTGATGTTGCAATTGAACCCACTGCGGATAAAACCAGTCAAAAGGAATTGTCATGACACAACAACCGAGCATGCACTATAGATTGAGTGAAGAAATGCAAAGTCTGGTGTATTGGAGCAGCATTTATTCACCTGCGGATAATGATATCGATTCTATTCGGGCTGCGTATGATGCGATGTGCTTACATTACACCTTACCACGTGATGGTACGGTCAATATTGAAGATAAAACTGTGCCGCAGCTCAATCATCCAGTCAATGTTCGGTTGTATTCACCATTGGGCGAAGCACCAGCGACAGGTTGGCCATGTATTTTATATCTTCATGGTGGCGGTTGGATGGTGGGAAATCTTGATTCACATGAGTTCATCACCCGCTATTTATGTCGTGATTTAAATGTTGCTGTGCTGAGTGTGGATTATCGCTTAACACCAGAACACCATTTTCCAGCTGCATATGAAGACTGTGAAACGGTATATCACTGGCTCTATCAACATGGCCTGCAATGGAAGATTAATCCAAATCAAATTGTTTTGATGGGGGACAGTGCGGGCGGTAATTTAGCGGCTGCACTTGCAGTGCAATTACAACATACAGGGGCTCAAGCCTGTGGTCTGGCAATGATTTACCCATGTTTGAGTAGTGGTTTTGATACGGCATCTTGTCAGCAGCAAGCAGATGCACCGTTACTGTCGCTAGCGGATATGCATGATTACTTGCAAGCCTATGCGCCAAATACATGCGACTGGCAGGACGTACGTTTATCACCACTGTTGGCACAGGATTTTTCCGATATGCCCCGTAGTTTTATTGCCATCGCTGAGTATGACCCTCTCAGTGATGATGGGCGTATTTTTGCTGACAAGTTAAAACAGGCCAATATTGCAACCGAATTTTATCTCGGTAAAGGATTACTACATGGCAGTTTGCGTTTAGTACGTGACTGTCCTGTGGTGCAAGATTTATATCAGCGCATGCTGAGTTCGTTAAAGCCAATGTTCAATTGATTTGAACATCAGCCAATTTTAAACAAACGGTCGTTAGGACAAAAAAGAGTTTAATGGAGTAAAAACATGAATGCAGTTGAAAAATTACCAGAAGATTTCTGTTCAAACCCAGACGTTGCTTGGACATTTCCCAAAGTGTTCTATACATCGTCTCAAGTTTTCGAGCGTGAAAAAGAAGAAATTTTTGCAAAAAGCTGGATTTGCGTTGCACACGGCAGTGAAGTGGCACAAGCCAATGACTATATTACCCGTAAGGTCATTGGTGAAAATATTATTGTGATTCGCGGTAAAGACAGCGTATTACGGGCTTTTTATAATGTTTGTCCGCATCGTGGACATGAGTTATTAAGTGGCAGTGGTAAAGCGAAGAATGTGATTACCTGTCCTTATCATGCATGGACATTTAAGCTAGACGGAAGTTTGGCACTGGCACGTAACTGTGATCATGTTGAATCCTTTGATAAACAAAACTCAAGTATGGTGCCTGTAAAAGTTGAAGAGTATGCCGGTTTTATCTTTATCAATATGGATGAAAATGCCACTTGTGTTGAAGATCAATTGCCTGAGTTTGCACAAAAGCTCAATGAAACTTGTGCGGTTATCAAAGATTTAAAACTTGCAGCACGCTTTGTGACGGAAACACCAGCGAACTGGAAAGTGATTGTAGATAACTATATGGAATGTTATCACTGCGGACCTGCGCATCCAGGCTTTGCTGATTCTGTTCAGGTGGATAAATATTGGCATACCACACATCAAAACTGGACCTTGCAATATGGTTATGCACGCTCTTCAGAAAAATCATTCAAGCTGGATCCATCGGTACAAGATCCAACCTTTAGTGGTTTTTGGACATGGCCTTGCACCATGTTTAATGTGCCACCAGGCGGTAATTTTATGACCGTGATCTATGAATTTCCTGTAGATGCTGAAACGACATTACAACATTATGATATTTACTTTACCAATGAAGAACTGACTCAAGACCAAAAAGATTTGATTGAATGGTATCGTAATGTCTTCCGCCCAGAAGATTTAAATCTGGTTGAAAGTGTGCAACGTGGCTTAAAGTCACGTGGTTATCGCGGTCAAGGGCGAATCATGACGGATAAGCAACGTTCGGGGATTAGTGAACACGGCATTGCTTATTTCCAAAACCTCGTTGCGCAATATCACAAATAATCATTTAAGGGAGCCTCTCAAAACATCACTGGGGTAAACAGCTCGATCATGTTTTTTTAGAGAAGCGCTCAAGTTAAAGGTACGGCAAATAAAGTCGTACCTTGCTTTCAAACCATAGGATCATGACATGTCAAGTTTGCAAGGTAGTCCGCTATTTCAACAACGCGGATGGGTAAATGGTCAGTGGATCAATGCACAATCCAATGCCACTGTACCCGTCACCAACCCAGCAACAGGTGAAGAGATTGGGCTTATTCCCAATATGGGGGCAGCAGAAGCAAGCCTCGCTGTTGATGCTGCATATCAAGCCTTAGCAACGTGGAAAGCCTTAACTGCACAAAAACGTGCAGATTTATTATTGGCTTGGTATCAGTTGGTATTGGCACATGCTGACGAACTGGCTCGTATCATGACCATTGAACAAGGCAAGCCTTTGGCTGAAGCCTTAGGTGAAGTGAAATATGCTGCTTCATTTATTCAATGGTTCGCAGAAGAAGGCAAGCGAGTTTATGGTGATGTGATTCCTACCACCAACAATCAACAGCGTTTTATCATTACCAAGGAACCTGTAGGTGTGGTTGCAGCGATCACACCTTGGAATTTCCCAATCGCTATGATTACTCGTAAGGCTGCGCCAGCTTTAGCTGCGGGTTGTACGATTGTGATTAAACCTGCCAATGAAACGCCTTATTGCGCCTTGGCCATTGCCAAACTTGCAGAAATGGCAGGGATTCCTGCTGGGGTGATCAATGTTGTAACAGGTCAGTCACAAGAAATCGGTGCAGTATTTACCAGTCATGAAAAAGTCAAAAAACTGACTTTTACTGGCTCAACACCTGTTGGTCGTTTATTGATGCAGCAATGTTCAGACACGATTAAAAAACTTGCGCTCGAACTTGGTGGAAATGCGCCATTGATTATTTTTGATGATGCGGATTTAGATAAAGCAGTACAAGGTGCAATTTTTGCCAAATTCCGTAATGCAGGGCAAACCTGTGTTTGTGCCAACCGTATTTATGTACATGACAAGGTTTATCAGGCATTTACTGAGAAATTTGTGCAAGAAGTTGAAAAGTTTAAGATTGGTAATGGTCTTGAAGAAAATGTACAGATAGGGCCTTTAATCAATGAAAAAGCCGTCCTTAAGGCTCAACAGTTAATCGATGATGCACGAAAAAAAGGTGCACAAGTGGCTTGTGGTGGTAAACAGCATGCACTTGGACAGACCTTTTTTGAACCAACCGTGCTTACTGATGTGGATCAAAGCATGGAAATTGTCAAAGAAGAAATCTTTGGGCCAGTGGCACCACTGATTCGATTTAGTGATGAAGCAGATGTGGTTGCCCAAGCCAATGACACCATCTTTGGTTTGGCAGCCTATGTGTATAGTGAAAGCATTTCACGGATCTGGCGTGTCGCAGAACAACTTGAATATGGCATGGTGGGGATGAACTCAACTGCAATTTCAAATGAAGTGGTCCCGTTTGGCGGTGTGAAGCAATCAGGGGTAGGCCGTGAAGGTTCTAAGTATGGCTTAGAAGAATTCATGACCATTAAATATATGTGTTTAGGGCTATAGGATAAAGGCGTGTTGGACATTCATTGATGATCATCCAACACGCTGCCCTCCAATGAGAAAGCGCTTGAATAAGTACTTAAAAAAGCAACATGTGGTAAAGAGGATTTAGACATGGCAAGTCATTATGAAATGTTTGCATCAGTGGTCACTGGGGTAGAGCAACTTACACCATTGATCAAACGGTTTACATTTAAACGTCAGGATGGACAAAATTTTCCTCAGTTTAATGGGGGCAGTCATATCATTGTTAAAATGAATGATCAGCTTTCCAATGCCTATTCACTGATGAGCTGTGCTCAGGATCTTAGCACTTACCAAGTATGCGTACGCAAAGATGTAGAAGGTAAAGGTGGCTCGGTCTATATGCATGAGCAATGCAATGAAGGCTGTGAAATTCTGATTTCAGAACCTAAAAATTTATTTCCACTGGCTGAAAATGGCGCAAAACATATTTTAATTGCAGGTGGGATTGGGATTACGCCTTTTGTGCCGCAAATGGATGAGTTGGCTGCACGTGGGGCAGATTACGAATTGCATTATGCCTATCGTTCGCCAGAGCATGCTGCACTGTTGCAAGAACTCAAACAAAAACATGCTGAACATATTTTTAGTTATATCGATTCAGATGGGAAATGCCTTGATCTCGATCAATTAATTTCCGCACAGCCAAAGGGCACACACGTTTATGTCTGTGGGCCAAAGCCAATGATTGATGCGGTGATTGATCGTTGTAATTTTCATCGTTATCGAGATGAATATATTCATTGGGAACAATTTGCTTCAACCGTACCTGAAGATGGTGAAGCGTTTACTGTGGTTTTGGCGAAATCCAATCAGCAAGTCGAAGTTCAAGGCAACCAGACTATTTTACAGGCGATTGAAGCATTGAATATCGATGTTGAGTGTTTGTGTCGTGAAGGGGTGTGTGGTACCTGTGAAACTGCAATTCTAGAGGGTGAAGCAGAGCACTTTGATCAGTATTTGAGTGATGATGAAAAAGCATCACAGCAATCGATGATGATCTGTGTATCTCGTGCCAAAGGCAAAAGATTGGTATTAGATTTATAAATAATCCTTGGCGTAAACCGAAGTGATTTATGTTGATATATTGCAGCTTTACTTTAACCTGAATTGACGGTTTCTAAATTAACGCCGAATGAGTTTCATTCGGCGTTAATGACTGATTATGAGTATGATTTAACAACTACATTTGAGCATCTGCGCAAAAAACCAAATATTGCTGAGTGCAAAGCATAGCCACTAAAAAGCCCAAACAAATTTTAATACACTGGTATGGCCTTCAGGGCGATTCTCAACATGAGTTTCTTTTAAATACTTTGCTTCAATTGACCAGTTTTTATCTTGATATTGTATTGCAGGACCAATTGCCAAAACTTGTCCACGCATCGCAATATTTTCACCCTGTTGCTTATCTGACTTGGTTTGCTTAAAAGCGTAGCCTTCAACAGCCACTTTAACCTGATCAGTAAGTTTATATCCAAGACTATAATCACCAGCAAAATATTCGCCAGATTTGTATTGGGTATCATCATTTTCAGTGTTAAAGCTATAAGAAATTTTAGTTGAAATATCTAAACCATTTTTTGGCGCATAGCTGTAGGCAAAAATCGGTCGAACAGTAGTATAGTTTTTGCCAATATTGGCGACCAAAGGCTGTTGTGCTGTGGCCTTATCATACTTACCTGTGGCGAGTACTGTTTCTATCGCAGCAATCCAGTGGTGATCTCCTTGATGCCAACCTAACATTGACCCCAACATTAAATCACCTAAGGCAGTGTTATGGTCTGACATCCCCGCTGCAGATAATCTGAGATCAACCATAGGCTGTATGGCATAGAAACCCAGTTGACCACCGAGATAGTTTTTTTCTGTCATCCAAACCAAACGGGGGATAAAGGCATTTACATCTAAATGAAAATTCGCTGGTCCGTTGTCAAAACTTCCAGCATGGTAATTTTGATAATAGCTTAATAGATACACGCCAGCGGGTGGTAGTGCGCCCGCCATCATACCTTCTGCACCGAGGGCAAATGAGTCAGCCCCATTTTCTGTGGCACAGGCAATGCTACTGGTTAAACCGAGCATCAATGGAACTGAAAGTTTGAACATCAATTGTTTCATAGAAAATCCTTTTCAATGATATTTTTATTGCAGGTAGCTGTAGTTAAACGGATTAAGCATCACAACATTGTTGACTAAGCGGCTACTCGACGACGATCAACCTCTGTAGAGGGGGCTTGATCAGCGTCTTGGACCAATTGGAAATTAAATTTGATGTGTTTAAAGGCTTTATTTAAATTGTATTGTTTAATTTTCGCGAGATCCGTTACATCCAGCGCAGTAGCGATCAGTCCATCACGAGTAGCAAAGGCAAAGTCATCCCAAAGGTATTTGTCACCTTCAATATTAAATTGAGTGGTCAGTTTGCGATAACCCGGCGCAGAGACAAAGTAGTGAACATGCGAAGGGCGGTTACCATGTCGACCCAACAAATTGAGTAAAGCTTGTGTTGTACCTTCAGGTGGACAGCCATAACCGACAGGCATGGTGGTTTGAGCGATATATTGACCTTGTGTATCGGTGAAAATACTGCGGCGTAAATTAAATGCAGACTGAGATTTATCAAAGAATGAATAGTTGCCTAAACTGTTGGCGTGCCAGATTTCTACTTTTGCATTGGGAATAATCTGTCCAGCAGTGTCTGTGACAATGCCTTCAATGATTAAGGTATCGACGTGCCCAGATTCAGAGCCATCATCCATACGAGCAAAGCCAACGGACTCAGGCGCACCTGCAACATAAAGCGGTCCTTCAATTGTTCGTAGTGTTCCACCTGTAATACCGGCTTTAGTATCTGCTTCATCTGCACGTAAATCTAAGTAATGTTCTAGCCCGAGACCTGCTGCCAAAAGTCCCAGTTCATTGGCTTGACCTGCATCTGTCAAATATTCTAAGCCTTTCCAA
The DNA here is from genome assembly GCF_022828975.1 of Acinetobacter sp. NyZ410. Classification (NCBI taxonomy): domain Bacteria; kingdom Pseudomonadati; phylum Pseudomonadota; class Gammaproteobacteria; order Moraxellales; family Moraxellaceae; genus Acinetobacter; species Acinetobacter sp. NyZ410. The sequence continues at coordinate 1,939,069 of NZ_CP094620.1, forward strand.
AGCTCGGTTTGAGACATATCTAAGTCTTCAATGGCTTGGAATAAATCACCAAGTAAACGAACAACGATTTGCTGAACACGCAGATTGACTTCACCTGTTGCTGTCGCGACATTCATTTGCTGAACGAGGCTATCGATTTGTTGTCTATTCATCATCATCTTCCTTTGATTGATATGAGTATTTGGCATGAGTATCTTGAGAGCGATCTGGAATTGGTGCAGATCACTCACGCTGGTGTTGCTATATTGGATAATTTAAGGGTTCAACCACTCAACTTTAGATGTGTCTAAAAAGTGCCGAACGTGATTGCCCATTTGCACCATCTGCCGCACTTAAAAAGCGTTCAGTATGGATGTCTTTTTCAAATAAACGGCTTTGCATCAAGGTGGAGATGGCGGCATCAATCATCGGTGGCGGGCCACATAAATATGCCTTGTGCCCACTGCATTTATTTTCAAAATAATTGGCAACCGCTTCATGTACATAACCTGTAAACCCTGTCCATTGGTCTTCTGGCTTAGGCGCATTTAAGGCAGGGATGTATCTGAAATTTGGATATTCTTTGACAAGCTGTTCGAATTTTTCACGGTTATATAATTCAGCAACATCCCGTGCACCTTGGAACAAATAAATGATACGGGTGTCACCTTGTTCTAAAAGATCCAGAATCATCGATTGAGGGCTTGAAAGACCTGAACCACCTGCAATGAAAATGACATTTTGCTGATCAGACTTACGCACAAAAAATTGTCCATAAGGTCCTGAAAGCGCCATTTCTTCACCAACACTCAGTTCATCATGCACATAGCGTGTTGCAGCACCCCCTTGCACTTTACGAATATGTAATTCGATCAGATTTGCTTCGCTCGGTGTATTGGCGATTGAAAATGCCCGGGTTCCTTCAATATTAGGGAGTTGGATATTGATGTATTGGCCTGCTTGAAACTGCATTGGTCGATCAAGTTGAAGTCGGACACCTTTAATCGTCGGCGATAAATCCGTTATTTCAATAACCTTAGCTTGGTAGTCTTGGACTAAATAGCCTAAGAAATCCTCGTCTTCATCCACATCAGCTTCGATGACCATGTCAGATTCGGGCTTGCAACAACAAGCCAACACTTTATTTTCTTCACGTTCAATGTCCATAAGTGCAAAAGGCGAGGCTTCACCTACATCATAAAAACCGTCTGTGACTTGAACTTTACATGTACCACAAGTGCCATGTCCGCAAGCAAAGGGCAACCAAACACCTTGACGCAATGCTGCATCTAAAATGGTTTGATCCTCTTCAACTTGAATGATGGTTCCTGCTGGTTCAATCGTGACTTGATAGCTCATCTGTGTTCTCCTTAAACATGTGTGCCTTGGTAACCTACTAAATCAGGCGTTACAAAGCGCAGGAGAGATTTATGATCAAAACCCAAATCTTCTAAGGACTTAGAAAAATCAGCCTGTAAAAGATTGCGGTTTAAACGGAATTCAGCTTTAGACCAATCAATATGTTTAAAATCGGGATGTTGCTCAAAACCCGCCTGAATTTGCCCATCAATCAAGGCTTGTAAGCTTTGTTTTGGTGAAACCACAAAAGCATGTGCCGAACAAAATAAGGTGTGATGATCCCAACCAATAAACAACAACATGTTTTCGCCGTAATTTTGTTGTAGATCTAGTGGTTCAAATTGATATTTTTCAACAATCGCTTGTACAGTCATGGTGTATTTCCTTAAACTTTTGAATAAATCCTTGAGCGGATGCTGTCGAGTTAGACAACATCCATTGCTTATTTTTTAATTTTTGGATGAGGGGTTAAGCTGCGTTGCCTTTCCACTTTTTCCAGCGCTGTTGGTCAGGTGAACCTTCAATATCGAGATTGTCTGCACCGACATTAAAGTTGTAGTAATCCCTTAAAATACTTTCTAAATCTGGACCACCACAGTTACCCTGCAAAATTTGATGTACAGGTAACCACGCTTGGATGTATTTCTCAGGTTCGCGTTCAAAAATGTCATGACAACCATCAGAGCAAGTGTGATAACGCTCATCTTTGTAAATTGAATCACGATAGCTAAATAGTGTTGGGTCGCCATCCATTTCTGTAAAGGTCATTGGAATTTGGCACACTTGGCACAATTGAGGTAAACCCGCGCTATAGAAGCGTTTACCTTCAGCTTCCATTTTTCGAGCAAGTTCCCAACGTGGGCGGTAGTATTTATCAAACGTGTCAGGATATTTTTCTGAGAGCCAATCCATTTCCTCATCTGTTGGGATCCACGTATGGAAGCCTGCTGCATGACCGAAGTTATAGAAAATCCACCATGCTTGATGCGAAACATGTTCTTTCTCTTTGCTAATCACTTCACTATATTTCGGCATACGAATCCCGTAGCGACTTAAGTCTTTAAACAAAGCGCCACCTGCTTCTTCAAAATAAGTTTCCCAAGCTTCTTTCCATGACATGACTTTATTTGGCAGCATGTAATCCATCATCATGCCGACGATGGACAGCAGGCGAGTTCCTCGCCAGAACCATTTATCAATCCATTCTTGTACGATTGGCACATTATCTTCGTGCTGTTCCAGTAAGAATTTTACAATTTCCAGTCCTAACGTCATGTGGCGTGCTTCGTCTGATTGTGCACTAAAGCCAAATGTTACGGTCGCCATATCACCGTTGTAAGCTGCTCCCGACATGAAAGGAACAAACAATAAGTTAGTTAGGACATATTCAAAGGCAAAGCTGATTGCTAATAAAAACTCAAAAGGCCCCGCTGAACGTGCATCTTCAAAGAATGATTTAGGTACAGACAAGTACCAGACACGGTCATGCATATGTGCCCAGTCTTGGAAGCCATCAAAGAACTTGTTGTAATGGCTCATCGCATGAATCTGGGTTTGTACATGACGTAATTCATCAATGGATTGCATTTGCGAGGCGATACGTGCACCAATGCCACTGAACTGACGTCCAACATGTGCATAGCCTTGGTACGCTTGATACTCAAGCGGGGTTACCGCGGTTAAAAACAGTTTAATTGCGTTGACATAACGTTCATTCGAAACATTCATTTGCCCATTGTTTTGTGCAAAAGCATCAAAAATGGCATATAGCTTCTTTTCTTTTTCTGCTTGGTATTTCCAATAGTTATCCATGGTTAAACGGAAAGGATCTTCCCATTTCGACCAGTCGGTAATTTTGATGCCTTCAAACTCTTCATACGGAAAGGCATCTTTACGATCTGCATAGGAAAAGTCCCAATCTAGATCACGAGTGAGTATCCGATAACGTTCTTTGGCATTGAGCTTTTTATTGTTTACTTTGGCTTGGCTATTCATTTTGATCATCCTTTAATTTACATGCAGCTACCTGCTATTTATGCTTTAAATCTAGGGGAAGTGCGGCTTAGTTCCACTTCAAGGTGAAACTGTCATCATCTTCATCAACATTGCCACCCAAGGTAATCATGTTGAGTTGTAGTTCTTGGATATCCCAGTTTTGCCCAAGTTTTTCTGATACTGTCTCTGCACGTACCACCAGCTCGCCAGTGCTTTCGACCCGAATCATCGCGGGAAGATATTGAATTGTTGCTTCAGGATTGTCCTGTTCAATCGCTTCAATGATGTAGCGTGAGGTGTCATTGTCTTGCAATGCTAAATAAACTTTAGAGGTCATGATGGCAAATCCTTATGCTGCTAAATCGAGTAAAATGTTGCCGGCTTTTTTGCTACGTTCAGAGATCTTATTTAGACCTGAATCAATCCCTGAATCCGTGAGTGCGGTTTGTGCCCAAGCACTAAATGCTTGTTTAACTTGGGGTAGTAATTCCGTGATCCATGATTGAATCAGGGTTTTATTGTCTTCAGATTCAGAAATTGCAGTTTTTAAAACACTGTCTGACCACTTCGCTAAATCAGTTAAACAGTCCTTTATAAATTCAGTAAGAATGGCAATATCACGCCCGCCATTTTCAACCAGCCATTCATCCAGCTGTCCAAAAACCAGCTCTTGTAACATGCTGTCAATCAACAGATTTTGCAGAATGTAAAGTTTGAACCAGTCTTGTTCGGTTAGGCTTTGTTCACAAAGTTTACGTAAGGGTTGCCAAGTTTCATCATTTAGCCAAGCGTGTTTGGCTTGTTGTAAGGATTCACCTGTATTGCCATCAAGAATCAAGCCAATACGTGAAATGTATTGCGCCATACCTAGACGATCCATAGCCGCAAAAATACATGCTTGGGTGATGACAGTGCCATAACCATAGGCACTGCCTGACATCATATGTAAGTTGGCTGTTTGTTCGACATAGCGAAAAGGTAATAAACACTGGATGATTTTTTGTTTCACTTCATCACTGAGATTATTGATCAACTGACGTTTTTCAAAAAAAGCATAATGACTTTCAGCGGTATCTTGCAGACGTGCACGATGTTGCACATAAGCACCGTAATAAAATTGGCGAGGGTCTTTAAATGCATACCAATCTTGCATTTGCAAAGCGGTATGGGTTTTATCATTTAAGGTTTTATCTGGCTTCCATAAGGGGCGATAGTGAAAATTTGTCGAAGCTTGAATATCAAAGCTGACTTCTTGATAGCGTGTTGCGGGCTTGGCTCCAAAACGGCGTTCGATATACGCATAAGTCTGACGAATCGGTTGCAAATTGGATGTTTTAATTTCTAAAGTCATTACTTTCTCCTTGTAGAATTAAGCCTGATCGTCTTGATCAGAATGTTGGCGAGCATGATTTAAAACAGTCGGTTCAATGCCATAACGCCATTTATCTTCCTGCGCATCGTTCCAAGCTTGTTGTTCTGCGGTCATTTCAATGACATGATTAATTTCACAAAAATGCTGGAAAGCCTGTTGGGGGAGAATAAGTTCAACAAAAAGCGTGGGGTCTTGAATGGCAAAATCGAACTCGACAAATTTGGCATTCCGCTCACCAGTAATACGGATATATTTGACCAATGCGGTAGGCTGTTTAGCGTCAATCATGTGCTTATCCTTTTATCAACATCAAAACAATTTTGATGTAGAGCTTCATGCTCATATGCTAGGTTTGCTCTAGACATTCCAAAAGTCGTGCCAACTTTAAAATTTAATTAAAATTCAAATGTTTATTATTTTTTGCTCATGAGGATATGAAGCACGACAGCATTATTTTCATCAAATAATGAACCTAAAGAGATGCTGATTTCATCAAAAGATGAAACAGTGATTTTGATGGGAAAGGTCGAGTTAATGTTTATAAAACCAATAACGACTTGATATCGATTAAAATATAAACAATATACCTTAAAGGTATGAAAATATAAGAAAAGGTAGTGAAGCTTTTGGTTCAGAATTAGGTAATATCAAGATTGCATTCACAAAGACATATAGCCAAGGATGGATATATCATGCCCCCAGCCAAAGATGTGAAGGTATATAAAAAAATACTGGAACAGAACAAAGATATTCAAGATTTACTCGATAAAATCGTTTTTGATGCTCAACACGGACAAATCTGGTTTGATGAAAATCGAATGCTGTTGATGCATACCAGTATTCTGGGCTTTTTAAGAAAAGATCTCTATCAAATGCTGGGGCTTGAACGCACCAAACGCTTTTTTATTCGTTGTGGTTACCAAGCTGGCATGCGCGATGCAGAAGTGACCTCAAAACTACGACCAAATTTAAATGAAGCAGAAGCTTTTATGGCTGGACCACAAATGCATGGCATCCGTGGTATGGTGCAGGTTGACGTCAATGAGCTGCATTTAAGTCATGATTTAAAACAGTTTCATGCTGATTTTAACTGGCTTAATTCATTTGAGGCAGAGGTGCATTTAAGTGAATTTGGTGCTTCAGATCAACCTGCTTGTTGGATGTTATTGGGCTATGCCTGTGGCTATAGCAGCTTTGTCATGGGGCAGACCATTATCTATCAAGAGACACATTGCGTTGCTCAAGGTGATGAGCATTGTCGAATCATTGGGAAGCCGTTGAGTGAATGGGAAAATGCCGATGAGTTGATTCGCTTTATGTCACCCGATGCCGTCTCAGATGAAATCATTGCCTTACAGGCGGAACTCAATCAATTAAAGAAAAATATCTATACCGATGCTGAAAGTGATTACACCATGTTTAATGCGGTTGGCGAGTCGGTCGCCTACCGCAAAGTCTGTGATCTACTTAAAAAAGCAGCAGGGAGTAAAGTCGCAGTTTTATTACAGGGTGAAACAGGCGTTGGCAAAGAAGCATTTGCACGAGGTATTCATAATGGCAGTCAGCGCCAAGCGCAACCATTTGTGGCTGTGAATTGTGCCTGTATTCCTCCTGATCTGATTGAGTCAGAACTGTTTGGGGTGGAAAAAGGCGCATTTACTGGTGCGGTTCAATCTCGAATGGGAAAATTTGAACGTGCCCATGGCGGAACTATTTTTCTAGATGAAGTGGTCGAGCTTTCACCGCGTGCACAAGCTGCGTTATTACGTATGCTGCAAGAAGGTGAATTTGAACGGGTAGGAGATAGTCGCACCCGCCAAGTCGATGTCAGACTTGTTGCTGCGACCAATGAGGATTTAGAGCAGGCCGTTAAAGATGGAAAATTCCGTGCAGATTTATATTATCGCTTAAATATTTTTCCTGTGATTATTCCACCTTTGCGTGAGCGAAGAGAAGATATTCCCTTGCTGATTAATCACTTTTTGGCACGCTTTGAAAATATGTATAACAAGACCCTAAAAGGGCTCAGTGATAAAGCGAAAAACTTTATGATGAAATATGATTGGCCTGGCAATATTCGTGAGTTGGAAAACTTATTGGAAAGAGCCACCTTACTGACCGATCATCAACAGGAAATTAAATTGGACAGTTTGTTTCCTCAACATAAGGATTTAGAAGCAGTGAGTGAAACTGCACAATCGCTGATCAATGTAGAGGATTTATTTAGTGAGAATTTCTCTTTAGATCAACTTGAACAAAATATTATTCGTAGCGCAATGGATAAAAGCCAACAGAATGTCTCAGAAGCTGCACGTATGCTTGGAATTAGTCGGGCAACATTGGATTACCGTTTAAAGAAAATTACGCTAGGTTAAAATCAAATAGGTCCCAATAACCATAGACCAAGAGCCATAGAAATGTGCTTGGATAGCGCTTCGATCAGCTTCAGGCCGCTAGGTTATCTGCTTATAGTTGCTGATAGTTGTCAATTTAAAACAGATGAGTTGAATGCTTGTTTCAATGAAGTCAATTTTATACTTGGGTGCTGATCTCATATTTTATTTAAATCGTCGGGCTTAAATAAAATACTAAAACAACTTCCCCCTAAAGCTTGTGACTTGGAATATTCAATGCGACCTTCATGCGCGATCATAATTGCATTGACAACAGATAGACCTAAACCACTACCACCATTCTTTTTGCCTCTGGATTCTTCAAGTCGATAAAACGCATCAAATATAAAGGGAATATGCTGATCTGCAATACCGGGTCCTTGATCTTCAATGGTTAAAACCAATCCTTCTGATTTTTTTTGGGTGCTAATCCGTAAAATCCCTGCCTGTGCATAACGAATTTCATTTTCAAATAATGCAATTAAGATCTGTTCAAGCCGTTGTCGGTCAAAAAAGCAGGCTTGATCTGATAAATTGGTTTCGATGATTAATTTTGCTTGATCAAAACGGTCTTGAAGTAAGTTTACAGATTGTGTAATGACGATAGATAGACAAACTGACTCTAGGTTAAGTCGAAGTTGTTGATTATCCGCCAGACTTAGGGTTCTTAGATCTTCGATTAAAAATGACAACTGCTCAACTTGATTGAGCAAATTTTTTAATAGGGCTTTATCTGGGGTAAATATATCGTCAAGCACGCCTTGTAAGCGACCTTGTAAGATAGTCACAGGTGTTCTTAATTCATGTGCTATTGCGGCATTCCAAATAGATGCATTGTTGACTGAGATTTCCAGTTTTTCTGCCATACGATTAAAGTCATTGATCATCTTTGTGATTTCAGCGACAGAAGAGGGATTGTCCAATTGTGCTCTTACGGAAAGATTACCCAAACTAATTTCTCTTGCTGCAATGGCTAAAGAATTTAGCGGGGCGATAAAGCGTTGCGCTAATTTTAATCCTAAATAAACAGAAGTTAGTGAACCGAATAAAGTCACCAATAAAATCCAAGTGAGATCAACAAAATTAAATGACCAGTCTTCGGAATTTAATTGTTCAAGTGAGACCAATTTAAACTCGATGGCAACAAAATAAGTCAAATAGCCAAAAATCAAGGAAAAACAAGTGGTCAATAAGCTCACTTTGGCCATGGTGATAATCAGCTGGCGGCTAATTCCAATGTTATTTTTCATCATTTTGCCTTAAACGATAGCCAACACCACGGACATTGATCAGTAAGTCGGTTTGATGATGATCTTCCAGTTTTTTACGTAATTTACTGATATGGCTGTCTACAGTACGCTCTAAGGCATCACCATCAGGCAAGCAATGATTCATTAATTCTGATCGGGTAAAAACCTTGTAGGGTGCTTGCGACATCAACGCAAGGATCTTAAATTCCGTTAAGGTAAGGTTTAACAGTGCTTTCGAATTTTCTTTGATAATGTATACACAAAGTGTTTCTGTATTAATTTCAATTGATTTAAAGCTAATGATTTGGGCTTTCGCCTGAGATGACATCGCACTTCTTCTCAATACGGCCTCAACTCTGGCAATAATTTCATTTGGATTGAATGGTTTTACCACAAAGTCATCAGCACCGATTCTAAGTGCTGTGACTTTATCCACTTCTTGATCTAATGCGGTCAGCATAATCACAGGGGTTTGTTTGGATTGACGAATATGATTTAAAACTTCCCAACCATTTAAGATCGGCAATTTCACGTCAAGAATCACCAGATCAATCTGTTGCTGCGCATGTATTTCGATGGCTTGCTGTCCATTAAGTGCTCTAAGCACATTGAAGCCATTTTTTTTCAGATAATGCTCCACAATATCACCGATATCATAATCATCTTCAACGACTAAAATTTGTTTACTGGCTGGATCAGACGCAAAAGAAATATTGCCCATTGCTGGATACTTTAAAATGGATACAGCACCATCATAATTTATTTTTAGTGGTTATATCCACACAATCTCCACACTTTAGTGACGCTAAGTACACAAATATTGCCAATAATCGTCATATCTAGAACTCTGGGTGCAGATGATGCCTAAGCCTTATTTTTTTATTATTTTATTGGTTGTTTTAAGTGGGAGTGCGTTAACTGGATGTAATCGCTCAGGAAATGCTGAAGCAGAACAAGCACAACAGGCTGCGCCAGCCAAAGTCAGTATTTATACCGTTCAACAGCAAGATATTCATTTGATTGAAAACTTACCTGCACGTGTACAAGCCTATCGAATTTCAGAAATTCGCCCACAAGTTGGCGGAATTATTGAAAAGGTGCTGTTTACCCAAGGCAGTGAAGTTAAGGCTGGACAACCCTTATTTAAGATCAATTCGGAAATTCTTCAAGCAGATGTCAATAGTAATCAGGCTTTATTGGCAAAAGCACAGGCAGAAGTGGTGCGTCTAAAAACCCAACAGGAGCGATATCGACAACTGCTTCCTTCCAATGCCATTAGTAAACAGGAATTTAATAATACGGAAGCCGCTTATCAACAGGCTTTGGCCGAAGTTGCTCAAACTAAGGCAGCATTGGCACGACAAAATTTAAACTTACGCTATGCGACTGTACGCGCTCCGATTACAGGTCAAATTGGTAAGTTGCTGGTAACCGAAGGTGCATTGGTCAGCACCAGCGATACCAATCCAATGGCTTTGGTGCATCAGTTAGATAAAGTCTATGTTGATGTTAAACAATCAATTTCTGAATATGAGCAATTGCAAGATCGTTTGAATGATGGTTCGTTATTACAACGTGGTGGTGCTGATGTCAGCATATCCAATAGTCAGGGTAAATTGTATCCAGTGACTGGAAAGATTTTATTCTCAGATACCAGCGTAGATCCTAATACGGGTGATGTCACCATCCGTGTGGAAGTAAATAACCCTCAACGGAAATTATTGCCAGGGATGTATGTCAGAGTTGGTTTAAACAGAGCATCACAACCCAATGCCTTACTTGTACCTGAGCAAGCTGTGCAAAGAGATATTTCAGGTCAAGCACAACTGATGATTGTAAAAGCAAATCAGACTGCTGAAACACGTCCAGTGAGTTTAGGGCAGTTATATAAAGGTTTCTATGTGGTGAATAGTGGAATTAAAGCAGGTGAAAAAGTCATCGTTGAGGGGCATGATCGAATTCAACAGCCAGAACAGCCTTTAAAAATAACCCAGTGGAAGTCGCAATACTCAACCGATGTTGGGACTTTACAAACGCAAAATAAGGGCAGTGATCAAAGCACTGCAGGTCAGTCTTCTCCGAATACAGGAGAAAAATTATGATATCGCAGTTCTTTATTAAACGGCCAATCTTTGCTTGGGTAATTGCACTCTTTATTATTCTGTTTGGTGTCTTAAGTATTCCAAAGTTGCCGATTTCTCGTTTTCCTTCAGTTGCACCACCTTCGATTAGTATCTATGCAACTTATCCGGGAGCAACACCAGAAACCTTGAATGATAGTGTTGTTACCTTGATTGAGAGAGAGTTATCGGGAGTAAAGAATTTACTTTATTACAGCGCCACCTCTGATGCCAGTGGTCAAGCGAGTATCACTGCCACATTTAAACCGGGGACTGATCCAGAGTTGGCTCAGGTAGATGTGCAAAATAAACTAAAGTCTATCGAACCGAGATTGCCACAATCAGTTAGACAGCAAGGCCTGATTGTTGAAGCGGCATCTTCTGGATTTCTGATGATGGTCGGAATCAACTCACCAAATGATCAATTTAAAGAAATTGATTTAAGTGATTATTTGGTTCGAAATGTGGTTGAAGAATTAAAACGGGTTGAAGGGGTTGGTCGTATCCAATCCTTTGGATCTGAAAAAGCCATGCGTATTTGGATAGATCCAAACAAACTGGTGTCTTATCAGCTGTCGATAAAAGATGTCACAAATGCCATTCAAGCACAAAATACACCGATATCTCCGGGAAGTGTCGGGAGTTTGCCTGCGGTCCAAGGACAGATGATTACACTGCCATTAACGGCTGAAGGACAATTAAGTACAGTCGAAGAATTTCAAAATATTACTTTGCGTGCCAATCAGAGTGGCGCACAAGTCACACTTAAAGATGTTGCACGGGTGGAGCTTGGGGCGCAAACCTATAGTTTTTCTATTTTAGAAAATGGAAAGCCAGCAACCGCTTTGGCGATTCAAATGAGCCCAGGCGGGAATGCAGTCAAGACCTCTGAAGCGGTCAAAGCAAAAGTTGAGGAGCTCAGTAAAGTTTTACCAAAGGGAATGCAATATTCGATTCCTTATGATACTGCACCGTTTGTTAAGATTTCGATTGAAAAAGTAATCATGACATTGCTGGAAGCAATGGTGTTGGTTTTCCTTGTTATGTATTTATTTTTACATAACATTCGTTACACCTTGATTCCTTCAATTGTTGCACCGATTGCACTTCTAGGCACATTTGCGGTGATGTTGATTAGTGGTTTTTCGGTCAATGTTTTAACTATGTTTGGTATGGTTTTAGCCATCGGTATTATTGTCGATGATGCGATTGTGGTGATTGAAAATGTGGAACGCATCATGGCAACAGAGGGTTTATCACCTGTTGATGCCACTTCTAAAGCAATGCAAGAAATTACCAGTCCAATCATCGGGATAACCTTGGTACTGGTGGCGGTATTTTTACCGATGGCCTTTGCCAGTGGTTCAGTCGGAATTATCTATAGACAATTTACCGTGACCATGACGGTATCCATTGCATTCTCAGCATTTTTAGCACTGACCTTAACCCCTGCACTTTGTGCAACCTTGTTAAAACCGATTGAAGCCGATCATCAGAAAAAAGGCTTCTTTGCGTGGTTTGATCGCTTTTTTGATCGCGTCAATAAAAAGTATGAAGCAATTTTAGTGAAATTGTTGAAACACATTTTTACTGTGATGATTGTATTTGTTGTCCTGACAGGTTTCTTATTATTTGCGTTTAAATCGATCCCAACCGCTTTTTTACCAGAAGAAGACCAAGGCTCATTTATCACCTCATTTCAATTACCTGCAGATGCCAGTCAAGAGCGGACATTGACCATTGTAAAATCATTTGAGGAACATTTAAAAAGCAGAGAAAGTATTAAAGAAAATGTCTCTGTACTTGGGTTTGGCTTTAGTGGTTCTGGCAATAACACTGCCATTGCCTTTACAAATTTAAAAGATTTCAAAGACAGAAATACCTCAGCTGCAGATGAAGTTAACGCTGTAAATGCGGCCATGGCAGACAGTGCAGAAGGTACGATTATGTCTGTTTTACCGCCTGCAATTGAAGAAATGGGAACAACTTCGGGCTTTACTTTACGTTTACAAGATCGCGGTAATCTTGGAATGCAAGCTTTGAATGAGGCACAAGCACAGTTGATTGGTCTTGCAGCAACCAGTAAAAAACTGGCTTATGTTTATCCAGAGGGTTTACCACCAGGCAGTAATGTCGATTTAAAAATTGATCGTAATAAGGCAGAAGCTTTAGGTGTGAATTTTGCTGATGTGACAGACACCATTTCATCTTCAATGGGCTCAATGTATGTCAATGATTTTCCAAATCAAGGACGAATGCAGCAAGTGATTGTTCAAGTCGATGCCGATTCACGGATGAAAGTCACTGATATTCTAAATTTGAATGTGGTTAACAAGACTGGAGCACTGGTTAAACTGTCTGAGATTGTAACACCTGTGTGGACACAGTCTCCGCAGCAATACAATCGCTATAATGGACGACCATCATTGAGTATTGCAGGGGCAGGCGCAGAAGGGGTTTCTTCAGGGGTAGTGATGAAGGAAATGGAGCGACTGATTGAGCAATTACCACAAGGAATTGGTTATGAGTGGACAGGGCAATCCTTGGAGGAAAAACAGTCCGAAGCACAAACCAATTTTTTATTGGCATTGTCAATGTTAGTGGTTTTCCTCGTCCTTGCTGCCCTTTATGAAAGTTGGTCGATTCCATTGTCGGTGATGTTGGTTGTACCTTTAGGTATGATTGGTGCAGTGGTTGCGGTATGGATCCGAGGGATTCCCAATGATATTTTCTTTAAAGTGGGTTTAATTACCATCATTGGATTATCTGCAAAAAATGCCATTTTGATTGTTGAATTTGCCAAAATGCTAAAAGAAGAAGGAATGACTCTGATTGAAGCCACTGTTGCGGCTGCCAAACTTCGTTTAAGACCGATCTTGATGACATCCTTGGCTTTTACCGCTGGTGTGATTCCATTGGTGATTGCTACAGGCGCAAGTTCTGAAACTCAACATGCGATTGGTACAGGGGTTTTTGGTGGTATGGTCAGTGCGACGATACTTGCAATCTTTTTTGTGCCAGTATTTTTTGTGTTTATCCTCAGTGCTGTTGAGAAATTACGTGGCAAAGCTTTACCTGTACGTAAACTGCCTTAAGCGCTCTGCGTTAAGCTTTTAATTTTAAGTCTTGTGTTTTGTAGAGGATAAAGCATTTGTCCTCTACAATATTTCTAAGCCATCCATTGCATTCATTTATAGTCAACCTATCAAAAATCCGACCAAGAATATAATTTTTCTGAATTGATATATTTAATTAAATCAATTACATGTGAAACTAACTATATGATTATAAAAAAGCTTGCAATGCCGCAGCCTACATTCAAAGTTTAAATTACTTTGCGTAGGCGATGCCTCACTTTTCAGAGATGAAAAGATGACAAAAATCTTCCGTTGGGCGAGGGGTACGTCCTGTACCCCCGCCCAACAGCGACATCCATGTCGCCCCACGGTAGGATCACCATCTATGATTCAAAAACACAAAAATGAATTGATAACCAACAGTTTCTAAGAGTTCATACAAAAACATAAGCTTCATTTATGATCAATGACTTGATAGAAGTCACTTGTATGAATAATTAGGTGGTGTGACAATAAATGCCCTAATTATTCTTCCCATTATTTTTATCTCGTATTGTTTTCTTTAGATATACAGTTCAGTTGTTTTAACTGCATTATTTATATAAGTTTATTTTTTACATTTAAATAAATACGTTCAGTAGCCCACTGTTTTATCGTCAAATTATCCCCTCTAAACCATTCTTATTTACATTTAATTACATTTCTCATTAGGCATTTTTGCCTTCTCATTCGTCTATATAGATAAAGGCAGTGTTTTTTAAATTCACGGCAATTGATTTGATAGACGAAGCAGGAAGGATTCATGAACAGTACAACGCAATACAATAGATTGAGCAGACAAGAAAAGCACAGGGTTTTATTCAGCACTCAGCAAATGCACTACATTTATTTGCGCTGTATCTAAGCCTATGTCTGCTGTAATTCTCGCTTCAAATGATAAGCAAAAATACTCTACGCTTTGTGGGGTAGTGATCAGTCATATATTGTTGTTATGGTCTTTGTCTTATTTAAAAACAGATGTTCGTATTGAATCACATTCACCTGAAAATGCGATTCAAATTCGTTTTATCAGCTTGAACAAAACCGATGTTGTACAACAGAGCAGTGCAAAGCTGCAGACGGCATCAGAGCAAGCTGCAACGCAATCAAAAGCACAACCTCAATCTACAGTAGCAACAGCGGTACAACATCAACAACAGGTCAAAGTGATAAATAGTACTGAGTCAAAAAAGTTGAAGATGGATCAAACAACACAACAGACAACAAAAGCACAAGAAAAAAAACCAACCGATCAACAGACGGAAAGTAAATCTGAATCAAATCGTCAGTCAACGCAAACATTCACTGAAACAAAATCATCTACGAATACTGAACAGACAGCTACAGGTCAGTCAAATGAGATAGCCAAACGTGCAGGCGGTGAAGCAGGCAAAGACAATAAAAAAGAACAAAACGCTGCCTCTACTTCTCAACCACAGCAACCGCTTCCCGTGAGTCGGGTCGATGTACTCAGCTTTGGCAAGCTTAATTACGATGATCGCGAATTGCAAAACCAGCAGCGCTTGTTGGTTCTCACCATCAAAATTAATCCACAAGGGCAGCCGATAGATGTCAGAGTAAAGCAAAGCTCAGGCATGAGTAGTTTGGATGAAAGAGCTATACAAGCTGCACAAAAAGCAAAATTTAAACCACATATTGTCAATGGTGAAGCATTGGCAATCGTGGTGGATTTTCCCATTCAGCTTAAGCTTGGTCGTAATCGCTGATTGGATCATTAAACAATGAAAGGGTTTATTTAGGAGTTTTTATGAACGCATCAACAGAAAAAGTGATCAGCAGTAGTTTAATGCAACGCTTGAAACAAGAAACACTGGCAGAGCATGAACGTATGGAAATCTTGATGCAGCAATCAGGCGCGTTTGAGAGTAAAGAGAATTATGCGCAATTCACCCTGTCGCAATATTATTTTCAGAAAGATGTTGAACATCTTTATCAAGATTCACAGGTTGAACAATTGATTCCCGATTTAGATGTGCGTGGGCGTTCCGATGCAGCTTTACAAGACTTGGCTGATTTAGGTTTAACGCCTCAGCAGCAAGGTATTGCAACCGATGAAATTAGTTTTCCACAATCTTTGGGCTGGATTTATGTTTCAGAAGGTTCAACTTTAGGCGCAGCATTTTTACTCAAAGAGGCGCAGGCTAGATTTGGCTTTAATGCTGATTTTGCTGCACGTAACTTAGCAGCATATCCAGAGGGTCGTGGATTAGTATGGAAGCGCTTCAAGCAAACCCTAGATGATGCAAATTTTAGTTTAGAGGAACAGCAATTGATTATTGAGGGGGCTATGCAAGGCTTTCATCGTTTTGGTGAACTTTTAGCACAATTAAAAACACTGAAATAAATAATTGATGATAGATAAAGGAAATCAAGCAATGAAGCAAACAGGGTCAGAGACCAATCTAAATACCAGCATTTCTATGTCGGAGCCGAGACTGGCAAAGTCATGGTTGGTTCGCTGGATCTGTATTGCACTGGCAGGGTTATGTCTGGTCTTAGGAACGATCGGTTTGGTGGTTCCTGGTTTGCCTACGTTTGATTTTTATTTTCTTGCGACGTTGTTTGCTGCAAAGGGTTCGCAGCGAATGCATCAGTGGATTGTCAATAATAAAGTCATTGCTCCAATTTTACAGCAATGGCAACTCAAACGAACTTTGCCAGTAAAAGTAAAACTATTTTCTTTGGCCAGTATGAGTGTAGCTGCTGGCATTTTAATTTGGACTGTGCCTCATCCATGGGCAGTAGGAACCATTATTGTGATGATGGTTTGTGTGCAATTGTGGATGTGGTTAAAAGCATAAATGAGGATAATCTCAGGATGGAAATCTTTGAATATTATAAAAATACTGAAGAACTTAAATGCTTGCTGTTGCAAGCAAATTTAAAAGTAACTACAACACGATTGACTGTACTGAATATTTTAAGAAATGCACAACGAGAGCTGACAGCAGCCGAAATTTTGTATAGTCCAGATTTAAAAGTGAAAAAATTATCTTTTGCTGGTGTCTATCAAACCCTGAAACAGCTTGTTAAAGCAGGATTGTTAGTTAAATTTAAGCTGGGCAGTGAACAAGCATTATATTCATTCAAGGGAAGTCAAACCAATATGAGAATATATTGTAAAAAGTGTAGTCAGTTGCAACAAATTAATGATGAGGCTTTAGAGCAGCAAATTCGAGGACTTATTTTAGAACATGGTGCAAGTTCATATCATCTTGTTATAGAAAAACCCTCTTGTCCTTATTGTATTCATTAAAACAACATACCAAAGGGTAGATTATTTTATGATAAAAATATCCATAAATAATAAATCGGGATTTACACTGAATGATAACCAAGATATTGAGGTTCAATGGGCATTAACTATTGATAATTTAACTTTATTTTTTAAGTATATTAAATGATCAAATAGAACATAAGGATGTACATAAACTAAAAAATAATCATATATACGGGGATTTTCTCTCAGGGTGTCTTGACATTTAAATGATAATTATTATCATTTAACAGACCGTCAAAGAGTTGATCCTATTGTGAACAAAAATCCTGCATTTGTAGATCAATTGTACCGTAATCACCAATCTTGGTTGCATCAATGGCTTAGAAAAAAAGTAGGCAATAGTGAGCAAGCCGCAGATTTGGTACAAGATACGTTTATTAAAATTCTGCAAACGCGTGATGAACTTTTTGGAGTAAAAGAACCTCGTGCATATCTGGTGACTATTGCTAGAAATTTAATGATTGATCAGGTGCGCCGAAAGCGCATAGAGCAAGCCTATCTGAATGAATTAAGTCAGATGGAATATATTCTGGATACAATTCCTTCACCAGAAGATCAGCTTCAGATTGTTCAAGCCATTGACCAGATTTGTCAGGCTTTGATACGCGTCTCTGAAAAAGCACAACAAGCTTTTGTGCTCCATTATTTTGAAGGTTTAACCCATAAAGAAATTGCAGAAATCATTGGTGTTTCAACCAAGATGATTCAAAAATATCTAGCAACTTGCCTTGTACAATGCTACGCACTGAAACAAGAGAAGGATTTGTTTGAGTAAATGATTGAAGAAGAGAAGAGTAAGCAACAATTAATCGAAGAAGCAGCGGAATGGATTGTGTTGCTGAGTACCGATGATGAGTTACTCAAAAGAACAGCGCAAACAGATTTTGATGCTTGGAAAAGCAAGAGTCCACAACGCCAAAAAATTGCTCAAGATATTGAGCAATATATTACTTCGATTCAAAAACTGGTGCAGAATCCACAACAACAGAAAATGACCCAATCTGTATTAAAAACTGGTTTACATAGTGCTCGTAAGCAAAAAAATATGCGCTATGGTGGAATTTTGACGGTGATATTGTGTTGTGTAGGGGGTATTTATAGTTATTTTATTTATCATCCAGTGTCATATCTAACCGCTGATATTAAAAATCATGCAGGAGAATGGAAAACCCAAACCTTAGCAGACGGTTCACAACTTAAACTCAGCGGTCAGAGTGCGGTTAATCTGGACTTTTCATCAAATCAGCGTGTTGTGGAGTTGGTTCAAGGGGAAATATTTGTAGATGTGGCCAAAGACAAAGCCCGTCCTTTTATTGTCAAAACCCAACATGGTCAAATTGAAGCATTGGGAACTGCATTTAGTGTTCAATATCAGCCAGATGCGACTGGGCTTAAAATGCTACATTCCAAAGTGAAAGTGCAGTCCTCGAAACAAGACGAAGATCAAACCAAAGCATCTTCTGTGATTGTGACAGCAGGGCAAGAAGTCATACTTGATCGAAATGGTATACAGCCTATACATACTTTTAATTTATACAATGAACAGCAGAAATGGAATCAACGGCATTTGATTGTTGAGAATATGTCTTTGTCAAAAGTGCTAAATGAGTTGAATCGAAACAGCAAAGAAAAAATTATATTTAACGCTGCTAAGTTAGAGAAAATTAAGGTCAATGCTGTATTGCCTTTAGATCATACCGAAAGTGCATTGCAATTATTAAGCAGTGTATTCCCTCAGCTAAATGTCTATCAAATCACCCCATATTTCACAGTTGTGACTTTGCAATAAACAGCATGATTTAAGCACTTGGTTTGAATCATGCTGTTTAGCTTTAAATTAGGCCTAAAATTTATATCGTTTTTTACTAATTGTTTGATAAATATAATTAATAATAAACTTAGAAAAATAAAAGATAGATCATTTAAATTTATTTTGAATAAATGGTTCCACTTTTTCAATTCTGAAGCGTCATAGTAAGTAGAAGCAAATATTAGGAATACATTTAATTTAATATATTGAATGATTCTTATTTACATTTATTGGGGCGTAAAATGAGTGAAGCTGTCTGCGGTCAAAAGTATCCAAAATATTCTTTCAAAGTGACATCATTGGCATTGGCGATTCATGTCGTTTGTGTGGGTGTGGCAACAACAGTCGCGACACAAAGCAGTTATGCGCTCAGTACAGAAACGCAGTCATATCATATTCCAGCGGGTTCACTTGCCAGTGTTCTGAATACCTTTGCCGAGCAAGCGGGGACCTCGATTGCAATTGATGCAAATCAGCTTAAAGGTAAAAGTAGCTTAGGTTTAAGCGGACAATATAATTTAGAAAATGGCTTTCAACATATTTTAGCAGCAACCGAGTTTACTGTGGTGAAAGTCGGAAATGGCTATATATTGAAACATGTGGATAAAGCTGAAATTAGACCCATTCCAGTACAATCTCAGCCGATGATAGCTGATCAAGAAAATGTCGTACAACTTAGCCCAATGACTGTTTTTGGCACAGTCAGTCGCGATACAAAAGGGCAGAATGATGTTTATGATCAAGATATTTCTAGCGTCTATGCCAGCAAAGAGCAAATAGAACGATATAAAGGTGCTCAGCCAGCAGACTTATTCAAGGGAATGGTCGGCGTATACAGTGGTGATGCCCGAAACAGTGGTGCTTTAGATCCAAGTATCCGTGGTGTTCAAGGACCGGGCCGTGTTCCTGTCCTTATTGATGGGACAGAACAGGCACTCACTGTATGGCGTGGCTATAACGGTGCGAATAATCGGAGTTATATTGACCCTAATTTAATCGGTGGGCTACAAGTCATTAAGGGGCCTTCCATCACACGCAATGTAAATACAGGTGTGGGTGGTGCGGTCGTTATTCATACTCTAGCTGTAGATGATGTTTTAAAGGAAGGTAAAAATTTTGGTGGGGAGATAAAAGTAGAAACCAGCAGCAATGCAGTGAAACCTAGAGAACCACAACTATTAACTGGTCAAAGCATTTACGATAATCCAAATTATCCAGCTACAGGAACGGACTGGCAAGGCAATCCAGTGTTCGAGCCTTATTATGATCCATCCTTATTTAAAGTAGCACGACAAAATAAAGAAAATAATATTTATTCAGGCGATGATGTTGCAACACGTATTGCTTTGGCAGGACGTAGTGATAGTTTTGAAGTTTTGGCTGCTTATGCTTATCGTAATAAAGGCAATCACTTTGCAGGGAAAAATGGCAGTGATTTTTATGATAAACCTGCCACAGGACGATTTAATTACGTTCCATACCTTGCCAAAGTTTACCCAGGAGGTACAGAAGTTCCCAATACATCCCTTGAAACAGAATCTTATTTGTTAAAAGCGGCGTGGAAACCCACAGATGAACAGCGTTTAGAGTTCGGTTATCGGGACAGTTCAATCATCAATGGAGAAATTTTACCATCTCGAATTGCTTGGGGTGAAGTCGTCAAAAATAAAGCAGGGGTACCACAATGGCCTTTAAGTCATATCGACTCCAAAGCCTATAATATGGAATACAAATATCAACCTCAAAACAATAATTTAGTCGATTTCTACGGCAATATTTGGCGGACTGATACCAAGAGTCATACCTATAGTTCAGGTGGATTTCCCAATGATACCAATGCAAACTTGGGTGTTTTTGTGAACAGTGCTACCGCAAACTCAGACAATACTCGCCAAGGAATGACCTTAAGTAATAAGTTTAAATTGCTGTCTAATCTGGGTTTAACTGTTGGGGGGAGTTTTCAAAAAGAAAAACTTAGTTCGGATGATATTTATAAAGACCCGAATATTAACGGAACAAATTCGGGTTATAGGATGTTACCGAGAGCAGGTCGTCGAGAAGAAAAAGAATTTAATTTTAACTTTGACTATCAACCTGTCTCATGGCTGAATTTAAACGCAGGTGCAAGATATCAAAACTATTGGGCCTTTGATGATTTTCTTAATGAACGAGTCAATGCGGGTGATCCCCAGTTTAGCCTGATTAAAAAAGCCACGGCATTAAGTATGACTTATTTTACTAAACGCCCAAATATGACACCAGAACTTGAACAGCAAACACGAGAAAGTATTGAGGCTCTTGCTTTAGCGGAAGGTTGGACTGAGGAGCGCAAGCAGGCTCGAATTTTAAGTCGAATTTATCAGAAATCTAATAAAATTGATTACAAAATGGATAACCGTGGAAAATTAACCATTGCCAATAATCCCTTTTTAAATGGGACCTTAGTACAAGGTCGGGATTATGGATATTATTCTGGTAGTGGCATTCCTAGCGGTTATGAAGATATTGATTTAACCAAAACAGGTGTGCAAAAAAGCAAAGATCATGGTTGGACACCGACAGCGTCAGCAACGGTTAATTTTAGCCCCAATAGTCGAATGTATTTACGTTATAGCGAAGCTTATAGAATGCCAAGTATGTTTGAAAGCACGATTGGGTTTTCTGGAACCTTAAGTGGTTATAAGTTACAACCAGAGCATGCATCAAATTATGAACTTGCCTATGTTCATAATCTATCTGAGTTATTTAAAAACAGCAGTTATGCAGATATTAAATTGGCTTATTACTATAACAAAACTAAGAATGCGATTGAGCGTAGTCCAACTTTGGCATTTAGTAATGTCGATAGTCTTACTACAGAAGGGTTGGAACTGCAAAGTCGCTTTGACAATGGGCGTTTCTTTACTGACTTAAGTGCCAATTATCGTTTTAAAAATAAAGTTTGTGATGAAAACTCAGCGATGCTTTTAGGGGCGAGCCACCAGTTTTTATTAAATCGTTGTGTTGATGATGGATTTGTAGGCGGATATTTAGTCAGTATGGCAACCCCAAAATATTCAGTTAATTTAACACTTGGTGGACGATTCTTTGATCAAAAACTTGAAGTCGGAACTCGTGCGAGTTATCACCATAAGTATGAAAATCCTGAAACGAAAAACTATAACGATATAGAGATGAGTTATTACGCCAATACCCCTTTGGCATGGAACTCAATGACCATTGTGGATGCTTATATCAATTATCGACTTAAACAAGACACCTTATTTGAACTGGTGGGGACTAATCTCACTGACGAATTCTATATTGATCCATTAACTCGTTCGGCAATTGCAGCACCAGGTCGAACATTTAAGCTAAGCATTACCCATAAGTTTTAAGGAACTTAGAGGTAATTAACCAAATTTATTGCACTTGGTGTGCAATAAATGTGTGGAAAATAAGACACGTACTCCTTGATTTTACACTTGAATTTAAAAATTAAAATCAGTGCAGCACATGTTTTATTTTTATGATAATCATTAAGACTTTTATTTTTATTCTTAATGATAAAACTTTAAAACTCATATAGAGGAACTTAAAATGAAACTTCAATCTATCTCATTGGCTATTTTACTATCTGTTGGTTTAGTGGGTGTTGCACAAGCAGCTGTTGTAGGTGAATCAAGTGATATTGGTAATATTGTAGTTGGTTCTACAGGTTCACTTGGACCGACTCATCCAAACTCAGGTGTTGGTTTTGGTGTTAACACTCTTTATAACGGTGCAATTGTTGCATTCTCAGGTTTTAACGGCTATGCAGATGGCAATGGCGTTGTACGTCTAAGCCCGTACTTACCTGGGCTTCCAGCGTCTCATGCTGGGATTGGTTATGCTAACTATAAACAAGTGCCTACACAAGACGTTTGGTTTGGTGAGTGGAATGCCGAAGCCAAAGATGCCAGCGGTAAGCGTTTAGGTACGGTTGATCCAGCAACACACACTGTTTATTACAATGGTAAAGATGCGGATACCAGCGTACCGTCTACAGGTACTGCAAATTATAGTGTTCAAGGTGTCAATAATTATAATGGCTCTAATTTATTGTCAGGTACTTTTACCGCTAACTTTGCAACCAAACAGTTAACGGGTTCATTGAGCGATAGTTCACGTACCTTTAATTTGGGTACTGCAACAATTAATAACGACGCAACGATTAGTGGTTCAAATGCATCTTGGACGACTAATCCGTCAGCTGGTGCAGGGACAGTTTCAGGTCAATTCTATAATAGCCAAAGCAGCTTAGCTGGAATTGCAACATTTAACAATAATGTGCATGACGTTGCTTTTGGTGGAAAAAAATAATGATTTAAATGAGAAAGGCTTACTTCGGTAAGTCTTTCTTTTTTTATTCTATCTGGTGAGTTTATAGATGAAAAAAATAGTATTGCTTGGTGCCGTATTGCAGTGTGGACAATGTGTTTATGCAGCGGATGATACCAGTATCAGGTTAAATCAGGAAATTAGCCAACAGCAATATCAAAATGATAAGAAACTACTCAAATCAGAAGACCCTAAGAACACACAAGCATTACCGAATCTGATCATACAAGGTCAAGAATATGTGGTTAAGGATGAACCCGCAGAAGTTGCATATGCACTTTACTTGGCAGTGATGCAAAAACAATGGCAAGTGGCTTTAAGCTATCTTGAAAAATATAAAAAATTTCCAAATTATGACCAGGCTTTGACTGAGTTCGCTGAGGGCGTCATGGCACGAACACAGGGGAATTTAAGTTTAGCTGAGATTAAACTAAAACACAGTCTAGAGATTCAATCCAATAATTTAATGACTCAACTTGAACTGGCTCGTGTCTATACTGAACAACAAAAAAATCAGCAAGGTCAACAGTTATTTCAGCAGATTCAATCTCAACTTGCTCTGTCTACAGATCCCGCTGCCCACGGTATTGGTCAAACCGTAGAGATGTATCTCAAAGGGCTTAAACAACGAGATGAATGGCATGGTTCATTGGCGTTTGGTTCACGTTATGCCAGTAATGTTAATAATGCTTCCGATAAATACGACATCATTACGTATTATGGCATTGACCCTGAGACTAAGAAGGTCGTTCCTATTGAACAAGTAAAGCGTGGCACACCTGACGCGATCAGTGCGCAAGGTTTGGATTATGAAGCCACCTTAACTAAACGATGGTCGCTTTCTGGACAACATGGCATTGCATTGCGTGGATTATTCTATGGTCAAGTTTATCCAGAGCAGACTGATTATAATGAATTAACTTTTAATTTAAATGCGGGTTATAGTTATTACAACGAACGTAATCAAGTCTTGATTGCACCCGTATTTGAACATAAATACTATGCCCACGACCCACTCTATAGTGCCTATGGGCTAAGGGGGGAGTGGATGCGTTTTATCTCCAACGACAAAGCTGTCAAGTTAGAAGCCGAAATGAAGGATATAAATTATTCCCAGTATAAAGGCCAAGATGGTTTGGAATATTCTGTCTATTCAACCTTTTGGAAAATTTTACCGAAAAACTGGACGCTATTTGGCGGGCTGGATTTTGTCGACCATAATACCCAAGAACAATATTTTACGGCTTATCAACAACAAGGCGTGCGTTTAGGCCTTTCCAAAAACTTTGACTCAGGTTTTAACGCAAATTTATTTAGTTCTTTCCGTTGGCGTCAATTTGATAAATTTACTCCAGTGTTGGAGGCTAGACGACATGATTTTGAACAAAATTATACTTTAATTCTAAGTGCACCACGCTGGGCTTTTTATGGTTTAACACCTAATCTCACTTATCAATATAATCAAAATAACAGCAATGTAGAGTGGCTATATTCTTATGGTAAACATAATGTTAGTTTAAAGCTGGAGCATCGGTTTTAAAATATTGTAGAGGTTTTATTTCTATTTGAGGAATTGAAACCGTACAAAAGCAGTCTTCTTACTGAATTCTAATTTAGACATTTATATAGCCAAATTGAATTTCAATAAATCTAAATTTTAAATGGGTCTAAGATATAGAGAAAATCCTTCGATTCCCTCTATTCATTCATCATTTATTGAGCAAGAAAACTGACAGCTTCCTCAATCAAGGCTGAAATTTCTTTTGGATGTGATGCCAAAGAAGCATGGCTTGCATCTAACGAAATCACTTTTTTTGCATTTAAGCGTGCCGACATGATTTTTTGATTTTCAGGGTGGATCATTCGATCTTGAGTCGAGATTTGATACCAAGATGGTTTCGTTTTCCATGCTGGCGTTGAAATCGTATCGGCAAAAGTGCTTGCTACTGGCGCTTTTTGGGTGACACCCATTGCAAACCCTTCATCTTTGGTTAAATCCTGACAGAAACTTTCATGGAATTTATCTGCTTTAAGCCAGAGATAACCATCACTGTCTGGTTCTAAGTTTGGTGCAGCCTCAGGTAAATGTTGTTGAGTAATGCCGCCAGGGCTTTCGTTTGAGTCCGGTGCAAAAGCAGCAATATAAACCAGACCTACGACATTTGCTTGATTGCCAACTTCAGTAATTACAGCACCACCATATGAGTGACCAACCAGAAGCACATCTCCTTTAACTTGCGCAATCATTTTTCTTGTTCGTTCAACATCTTCAGCCAGTGAGCTAAGCGGGAGTTCTACTGCACGTAATGATTCATATCCTCGGTGAGCCAGCTCAGTTACCACTTTACTCCAATGAGCAGCGCCTCCCCAAAATCCGTGTACGAATATAATTGTCGGTTTATTACTCATGTGTGTCTCCTAGCTAAATGCTATTGTATTTGTTGAGCTAAATGATTGAAGACTTTCTGTATAAAGATTGGATAGATATAGGATGTAATTTTTATACTCAAAAAAGCTTCTATAAACGATTATTCATGTTTAAATTCACTTTAACAATAACAGAAACACCAATGTTTTTGCAGAAACACTTTTTAGGAATTGTGACAAAAAATGAGAGATGAATATGCTGAAAAAAGTGCTTTAACGGATATATTCTTTGATATTTATCAGTTTGCAAAAATATCTGGTGAGATCTATGACTTCGCACGATTTACAGATCAACAACAGTTAAGCTTTAAACAGGATTACGCATATATCCATATCGTTCAGCAGGCGACATGCAGACTTAAAGTTGCATGCACTAATCTAGATCTGGTTTTAAAAGCAGGGGATATTATTGTTCTACCTTCGGCTGGAGAACACACGATTGAATTGCTGGATGCTGAAAACCAAGCAGCCGCTGTGATTAGCTGTATTTTTAAACTTAGTGGAATTTATGGCGAAGCCATAATCGAGGGGTTGCCTCACTATATCCATGTCCCATCGCACAATGATACTGATAAAATTGCAGAATGGGTGCCAATGACTGTTGCTGCGATAAAGCTTGAGCTTGAATATCCTAGCCTTGGTAGTCAAGTGATGCTTTCACGTATCATTGATCTTCTATTGGTATGGTCAATACGGTTTTGGTTGGCAAAGGCAACCATTGAACATAAAAGCTGGATTGTTGCTTTACGTGATCCCACGATTAGTAAAGCATTATCTTTGCTGCATGATCGTCCTGCTTATGCATGGGATGTAGAAAATTTGGCTCAATCCACCCATCAATCACGTTCAAGTTTTGCTAAAAAATTTGTAGAACTGGTGGGAGTTTCACCAATTCAATATTTAAAAAATTGGCGGATGAGACTGGCAGGTCAGTTTCTAAAAGAGACAGACAAAAATATCTTTCAAATTGCTGAATTAGTAGGGTATAGCTCACAAGCAGCATTCACTCGTGCTTTTACACAAACATATGGATGCGCACCGAAAGTATTTAGAGCGTCATTGATACAAAGTGATCTATAAATACAAATGATCAACTTTAGTTTTTTATGCTTTAAAACGCGCTTTAACACTGAATTGTACTTAGCCAAACTGATCTGGAACAGCAATAAAACTTAAAGATTTAGGCTAGGTTTTAGATTTTTATTAAAGACTTGCTTAGATTGGTTAATGTCATAAATGTAATTCCCAAGACCGTGAATTGTATAGTTTCGGCCTCTAGAATGAAATGATATCTCAATGGGAAGAATGACATGAAAACTTTAATCAGATTAGCTGTTATTGGTCTTTGTAGTGTTTCAAGTTTAAGTTTTGCATCACATCAAAATACGCAAGAAATACGCATTGATCACTTTGGTACAGGTAGCGATGGAGATAATACGTCAGGTCTTTTATTGAAAGAGCCAATAAAACTGGTGCCTTATTCAAAGCTTGATCAAAATAAGGAGCCGCGAATTGAACATTATGGCACAGGCAATGATGGAGACAATACCACAGGGTTATTATTAGTCGATCATGAAAAGTACTATGTGGCAAACACATCTGCTGTGCAAGTTGATACTGTACGTATAGATCATTACGGTACTGGAAATGATGGAGACAATACCACGGGCTTGCTCCTCAAAGATTGATTTACAAAAAATATAGAAGCTTGTTGATAAGTAAGATCAACAAAGATAAAAAAATGGGTGTAATCAATACACCCATTTTTTATTTAAACCAACTAGTATTATTGTGCTGCTTTTTCAGCTGCGATTGAAGCAATTGCTGCATCAATACCGTCAATAGAATCTGCAGCTTTTTTAATACGAGCAAGTGCATCAACAAGTACTTCATCAGCAGTTGCATAAGAAATACGCATATAGCCGCCTAAACCAAAAGCATCACCAGGAACAACAGCAACACCAGTTTCTTCCAACAACCATTCTGAGAATTCTGTGCAAGATTTTAAACCTTTTGCACGAATCAAAGGACGAATGTTGGCATAAGCATAGAATGCGCCATCAGCAGGTAAGCAGCTAATCCCTTGAATTTCATTCAAACCATTCACAACTAAATCATGACGACGTTTGAATGCTTCAATCATCGGTTGAAGTACATCCTGAGGACCATTCAATGCAGCTTCAGCAGCAACTTGTGAAATCGAAGTTGGGTTTGAAGTTGATTGTGATTGGATTTTTTTCATTGCGCCAATCAATTTTGCAGGTCCTGCTGCATAGCCGATACGCCATCCAGTCATTGCATATGCTTTAGATACACCGTTAAGCACGATAACACGCTCATAAAGATCAGGCGCTACAGTCGCAATATTGTAGAACTCATCATCCCAACGGATCGGCTCATACATATCATCAGAAGCAACATAAACTTGAGGATATTTACGGAGCACTTCTGCTAAAGCTTCAAGCTCAGCTTTGCTGTAGATCATGCCTGTTGGGTTTGAAGGGCTATTTAAAACCACCAAACGTGTTTTGTCTGTAATCGCAGCTTCTAGTTGAGCAGGTGTAATCTTGAAACGTTGTTCTTCACCACATTTCACGATGACAGGAACACCTTCAGCAATGATCACCATATCTGGATAGCTTACCCAATATGGTGCTGGAATAATGACTTCATCACCTTTGTTTAACAAAGCAAGTGCTAAGTTAAAGAAAGACTGTTTACCACCACAAGACACTAAAATCTGATTTGCAGCATAGTCAAGATTGTTATCACGTTTTAGTTTCGCAATAATTGCTTTTTTAAGGCCTGGTGTACCATCAACAGCGGTATATTTGGTAAAACCGTTGTTAATCGCTGTAATAGCAGCATCTTTGATGTGTTGTGGGGTGTCAAAATCTGGTTCGCCAGCGCCCAATCCGATTACATTTTTACCCGCAGCTTTTAATTCAGCAGCTTTGTTGGTAACAGCAAGCGTTGGAGACGGTTTGATGGCATTTACACGATCAGAGAGACGTACGTCCACGGCATTATTCCTTCTTATAGGGATTAAAAAAATAAAAAGCACATTATCATAGCCTAATTTTTCATGTTTGGTCGTCTAATATCTATGCAAATTCAATAAATATTCATCAAAAGCAGAAATTAATGTATCAAGAGAATACAAATAAAAGCGAAAGTTTAAGAGCACTCGCATCAAAGCTGAAATTTACGTACAATATAGCCAGTTAAAATTGAGTGAATCACATGAGCACCCAAAATACTCCCAAAAAGAAGCCATTGGTGAATTTACCATTTCCAATGCCATCATCTTTAGAAAATGATGATGATGTTGCCCACAACAACGTCCGTCCTAAACCTGAGCAATATGCAGATCGTACTTGGATGCCACCTCGTGGTACACGCCGTTCGATGGGAAAACGCTAAGTGTTTGAGATATAAAAATAGGTGCTTGATGCACCTATTTTTATAATAAGAATTAAAAAGAATCGTTTACTTAACGCTATAGCATTTATCCTTGTGGAATATTAAGCACTACCATTT
Source organism: Acinetobacter sp. NyZ410 (assembly GCF_022828975.1). Taxonomy (NCBI): domain Bacteria; kingdom Pseudomonadati; phylum Pseudomonadota; class Gammaproteobacteria; order Moraxellales; family Moraxellaceae; genus Acinetobacter; species Acinetobacter sp. NyZ410. The sequence goes on from NZ_CP094620.1 coordinate 1,968,090, forward strand.
AACATTTCCGTGACATATTCATAATAATTTTTTTTCTTTTGATACATCAATAAATCTGCACGTTTCAACATATTGTCTATACTTTCATTTGCAGATGTTGTTGCATAACCAATGGCAATACTAATAGGCTGTGACGAATAATATTGATTGTCGATATTGAGTAATTCTTCAATGGTCATAATCATCGATTCGACGGTCTGTTCATTTGCCGCAGGCATAAGAATCACAAACTCATCTCCACCAATACGGGAAGCGGTATAACTTGTATTGGCAATGGTGCGAGTCAGAATATTGCCCATTCGTCGCAGCAATTCATCACCGACATCATGACCCAACTGATCATTGATGGCTTTTAAACCGTTCATATCAATAAAAATGGCTGAAGTCGGACGCAGTACACCACGCTCTAAACGATTAATTTCCTCTGTATAGAACGAACGATTGAATAATTTAGTCAGAACATCATGTTTTCCTAAATATTCCAAATACGTTTCTGCTTTTTTCCGTGCAGTAATATCAGTCAATGCAACTTGCACTAGACTCCAGTCATGTTCATAACCTGGGAAAACAGTAAATTGAAGCAATACATTTCGTACTGAACCATCCAATGCATAATTTACAGCTTCACGTTGATGATGAATTTTACCATTCCAGAGTTCAATCAGTTGCTCACGGAAAGTCTGATACATCTCTTTTGCAAATACTTTGTTTAAGTTTTTAAACAGGGTTTCTTTGTCTTTGGCTTTAAATAAATCAAGGGTTGCTTGATTGACATCCAATAAGATGATGTCTTCGATACACTGGTTTACAAAGTCGGTATGTACATCTAAGAAGGTGCGAAAATCTTCGATACCAATTTCACGGAGTTGGTCTATGCGGAGTCTTACACGACTAAAATCTTCAACCCACAACGAGGTAGGCGAGTAAATAAAGCGAGATTCTGCCAGTTGGCGATTTTTTTCTTCTAAACGGCGCGCATTTTGATAGTCCGTAATATCTTCAGTGGTGATTAAAACCCGGTCTAAACTGACTTCTGAACCCGGCATGATGATACCGCGTAATTTGATGTCTAATTTTTTGCCTGAAATCGTGTAATTGACTGTGGTATTTGAAAACTCAGCTTCTCCATTCCAAAGTGCAACCAGCTCTTTGATATGTGAGTGCAGCATTTCTTTCTGAAAAATAATATTTAAGTTCTGATACAGGTGTTGCTGATTTCTGGCTTCAAATAAATCTAAGGTTTTTTTATTGACATGTAGAATCTTAATTTTATGTGCGCAAGCCGTAATCTGATCTGGATTTTCTTCTAAAAAGCTTTGAAGATTTGTGATTCCTTGGCCTTTCCACTGATTAAATTGTTCTCTTACTTCGCTATAGTCCTCTATCCACATCGGGGTAGGTGATATATCAAAAATAGAAGAATCAGAAAATTCCATTATAAGATTCTCGTGTGTTGAGCGGTGATCTAGAATGTTTGAAATATATCCTAAAAAAGAGCGATATAAAATAATAAAATCCAAGTTATTTATTACTTATTGTATTTTATGATCGCTGGTTATCCTTTTATTGGGTTTACATTGATGTTGGTTAATTTCAATTAATTTCTTTAATTCTTAAAAGACATTAATCCGTATTTAATAAATAATATGCTTGCTTATCTTGATACATAATTTGATCTGCTTTTTTTAATAAATCATCAATATTTTTATAATGGCTTGTTGTCGCATAACCAATCGCCACATGAATTGGATGTTGAGGATTGTTCAGTCGATCTATCTCTAATTCTTGTTGAATGATCTTCAGTAATGTTTCTATATGCAGATGATTTGATTCAGGCATAAGAATCACAAATTCATCACCCCCAATGCGTGAAACAGAATAAGGTGTTTTGATGGTGGATTTTTTTAACAGGTGTGCAAAACGTTGAATCAGTAAGTCGCCAACATGGTGTCCCTGTAAATCATTCACTCTTTTTAAACCATTGATGTCTAAATACATACATGACAGCGAATTAATTTTTTGAGATTGTAAGCGTTGAATTTCACCGATAAAAAATGTTCGATTATATAACTGCGTTAATTGATCATGTTTATTGGCATGTTGCAGGTGATCTTCTAATTTTTTTCGTTCAGTTAAATCGGTAAAGGCAATTTGCACGGTATCCCAGTTATGTTTTGAATCTGGGAAAATAACAAACTGTTCGAGTACATGCAGCAAATCTCCATTGATTGACTGGTATTCACATTCTCGTTTAAGTTGATGATGATTATTCCATAAGTGTAATAATTGTTTGTGAAAATTTTGTTGATAATTCTCTCTAAAAATATGATTTAAATGCTGATAAAAATGTTGTTCATTGTCGGCATTAAATAAGTCCAGTAAAGCTTGATTTACACCCACTGATCGGATGCTTTCAAAACAAAGAAATAGAAAATCTGGATTTTGCTGAATATATTGATCTAAGTCCGTGACATTATTCGCTACTAATTGATTAAATAATGATTTTATTTTGCTGTAGTCTTTGACCCAGAGGGCAGTGGGCGAATGCAAAAATAGGGATTCTGCAATCCGACGTGCATTTTGACACTGAGAGATATCTTCCGTGGTTAATAAAACTCGATCCCAGCTTTGTTTGGCATCCGTTAAAATATTGGCTCTGAGTTGGATATCAATTTTTTTGCCTTTACAGCTAAGATTGACCACTTGAATTGAGCAATCTGTTTCTTTATTCCAAAGCGCTGAAAAAAACTGGATATGTAAGAGTTCAGTATTTTCTGTATGCATTTCCGGAAATTTTTCTAAAATCTCTGCTAAATCATGCGCTTCATATAAAACCAGAGTGCTTTTATTGATATGAATGGTACGAATCGCCGCCAAACAGGGTTTTAAACGGTTGGTATCTTCCAATAGATGTTGCTTAATATCGGAAATACCTTGCGCAGTCCACTCATCAAATATTTTTTTTATACCACTAAAATCTTGTAGCCACATGGCAATTGGAGACAAATCAAATATTGTTAAATCCATTTGCTCCATATATTTTCCAAAAAATTGTTTATTAATTTAATCTTAACTATATAGCATAAGTAAAAACTTAACATAAATAGTTGTTCAATTAAAAATAATCAAAGCATTTTACTTTTTAGCCCGATGTTCTGCTTTTGGTGCAGCAATAGTACGCTGACCAGTCCATACTGCAATAAAGTCTGTTTCATTTAAATTATAAAGTTCTAAAAGTGCTAAAATAGCCCCTCCAAAAATCATTGAACCTTCTGAATTAGACTGAAATTCAAATATTTTTCCATTTAAGTTGTGCAGAATATCTTGTATTTCAAAAATACGATCTCGACCATTACTGTCGTTAGGATACATTGGCGTATTGAGAATAATCGTAGCAAGGCTTTTTTCAGCTTCAGTTAAATCTAAGCTTTGAATCTTTTGCTCTATATCTGAACTAAATATGACGTCATCAGTTAAAAAACTATGCAGTAATTTTTGCGTGAGCTTAGGCAAGGTTTTTTCTACAAATGGACGGAATGAAGCAGGGAAGATCACATTGCGTGAAATACCTTTAAACATCGGCGCGATTTCTTCGACTTTATAGCCTGCAACACCACAACCCACCGACGTAATAAAATATTTCATCTTCGGGTGATTTTTTGTATAAATTTTAAAATCATCAATATAGTGTTGAATTTGCGAAAGTGGCATTTGTTGTAAATGTTCATTCATGGTCGGTATAGCAAAACTTTGTCCTGCCCAGCCACGTCCAACACCTTTGGTTGCGCCAAAATGTAAATGTGCTGTTTTTGCCGCACCGCCTTGATGAGTGCCCGCCATATTACTACCAAAAACAAACACAGTATCTTCTGGCAAAGTTTTGATTATGCTTTCATCATGATAGTGATATGTCATGTTTTTCAATCTTTTAATTGGCTTGTTTCCATGTTGCTATTGAAATAAAAAAGGGTCAAGGTATTTGTTGAATATTGTGTAAAAAGCCCCATCTAGAATAGGTGTCAATGTATGGGTTTAATTGGTTTCTGTTAAACTACTGTGGCTTCTTCCCGATTGGTTAAAGAGTGAATTATTGTGAGTGAACATCAACCTTTTGAACTTGTTACAAATTATTATGCATAAGTTTGTATAGCATCTTTTGATTGTTTATCTTGTCGTGAAAATGGGAGTGTGGCAAACAGGGAAAATTTCCCTGTTCATTAAATTAAGTTTCTTTATGATTTAACATAGTTTTTATCCAAATTAATTTATTTGATAATTTAACTTGGATTGGAGTGAAAAGTTTTTCCTGAAGATATAGGCTGATTGGTATAAGTAGAATAATAAATATCAGAGTGGAAATCGTATCTAATTGATCAATGCTTTTTGCAGTTTCAATAATTTTGCTAATAGTTGAAACTTGTGTGCTTGCAATGATCAATTTGTAAAGAATAAAATAAATAGAGAGCAAAGGAAGATGTAACATATAAATCGATAGTGAAGCTTTTCCTAATCTTTCAATTAAGGTCGTGATTTTATGATTATTAAAGCTAATGCTTAAAAAACAATAAATCAACGCTAGCTGTGGAAATAAAAACAACCCATTATGTGATAGATAGAACCATAGCTGAGGTGCTGTTTTGACTAGATAATGCATAAGGAAAAATCCAAATCCAGCAAAAAACAGACAAAAGATTTGATATTTTTTTGAGTATATTTTTGAATTTAAACAAATCAAATAAAAAATAATGCCTGCAATGAATTCAGGAAGCCTTAGAAGTGGATTTCTGTGCATTAGACCAATAATATCTGAAGAGAAATTTTGAGTATATGTAAAATAAATAGCTGGAATGAGTGAAAAAAGCCAAAAAGCCATCAAAATTTTTTTGATTTTTCAGAATTTTAACAAAAAAATGAAATGTCAAATAAAAGAAAAATAATGCAGAAACTGACCATGCCGCTGGATTAAGAAATAGAAAATGATAGTCCCATGCCTGAATCAAAGTAATGCTTTCTATTATGTATCTAAAAATATCAATAAAATAAATTTCCATAACCTCATTTGACTGGATTGATGGTAATGCTTGAATTGGAAGTTCAGCAGGAAATGATTTTTTGGTAATAATACTTAATGAAAAGAATGTAATAATAGCCATAGACATTGTGAAAATATGAATAGGGTATAAAGCAGAAAATCTTTTGAGTAAGAAATTTGTATTCGAAAATTTTTTTTCTTCAATTTTTCGATAATAGACATGTGTTAGAATAAATCCAGATAATATAAAAAAAGTACTGGTACCAAAAAAACCATTAAATATCAGTTCATTTAGGATAGAATCATTTATTAAACCTTGGATATGGTACAAAACCATCAATAAAGCCATAGAAAATCGAAGTAAGTCTAACCCAATAATTTTTTTTGATAAAATCATACTTTGCAGCTAATATTTCATAATTATTACATTTTACATAAAAAAACATAAAAATAATAGACTATGTCGATAATTCTTAAGGGTAACCAAATAGATAGGATGGCTATGACTACTGTAAGTTAATTTTTTTGTTTATTTAAAACGATTGCATTCATCCAAATTATTTTAAGTATATAAAAGTTTTATGTTTTAAGTGTTTGATTTATTGTGCTTATTTTTAATTGGTTGCTGTTGGGTGGGGCATTGACGGATTTATTCGGTTGCTTTGCTTAATAATTCTGAGTCAATGACATAAAGCTATATAAAATTTTAGTTTCACTGATGTCTAGTTTTTAGACTAAATATAAGATCATTTGCATACTATGAATTGAATCAGCAGTAATTATTGATTAAATTAGATCACCATGAATATAGTAGCAATAAATGTATTTTCAAACTATTTCACTTGATCGATTTTCAAATACTAGATTTTTGATAAAAATATTGTAGCTTAAGTTGAGAGTTCTTAAACTTAAAAGAGTGTCAATTATTCAGCATTGTATGATGTATAGCGAGTAGTAAATTTGTGATGGTTGCTAATTCTACTTACTCGCTATTTTGAATTGTAAAGGGTCTTTTATATTAATTGTATACTTTGACCAAAGAGCAATATGTCTAAACAAAACTTTTTTGTGTTTTGTTATAAAAATTACTATTTTTATGTAAAGAAAATTCTTTGTGCATGAATGAAAGAATCATTTAAAATTGTTATTTATAAACTGGATCAGTTTACTGCTGAGTGCTAAGTTAGTTTTTTCGTTCACATGCACTTCATCTTTAGATAGACTCATAGGTACAGCTTGATTTTTTTGACTCTGTAAATCAAATGTGCTAGGTGTAATCGTTGTATCTTTCCAAATTTGATCTCCTTCCATATAGCTTTTGATATTAAAGTAATGATTTGTATATGTATTTGATAAACTATTATTAACAATATTAACTTTATCTATAAGATTAAGAGATGGTTTTGTTGATGTAAAAAAACCTACAACTAAGATATTGCTGGTTAAATTTTTATCGATCCAACTGATACATTGATTAGACTTTTCAATAACATATTGAGTTGTACTTAGTGTAGGGTCATTGCCTAGTAAATTATTTTTACCTAGGTTTACAATAAAAATTGAATTATTTTTAACTTTTGGAAAAAGACTTTGGATTGGATAGAAAATATTTTTGTCCACATAAAAATCATTAACTTGTTTTGGAATAAAATAATAACCATTTTGATCAATGCCGATTTGACCTAAATTATTATTTATTTTCACATCGAATGGTTTTAAATAAAAATCTGTTGGCCAATCAGCATCCAGATAGTTTTTTGTATTGAGTACTATTTGAGTATTTTTAAATTTGATTGTTCCAGGAAATGCTCCGACTCTTAAACACATACTATACAAATACTCTCCACCTTTAGCATAATTAATTACGTTATAATTATTTAGATTTGCTGTTTTTGTTAAGGCATTATTCATGTACTCCAGACTACTACTTCCTAATACATAAATATCTTGTTTTGCTTGAGGTAATGTTGGTGTACTCCCTGTTGAAGAAGAATTTCCACCACCACAGCCCTGTGTTGCTAAAGCCAAGTATACCAAGCTGATTGTTTTAATTAATTTATTGCTCATGAGTATTCCGTTAAATTTTTATTTGAGTGAATTTTTGTGAATATATATCATTTAGCAGAACAATCAATATTTTTGTATACTCTTTTAACCTAAATGCATTTTCTTTATACAAATATTTAAGAGCACACTGTGAGCGAAAATTTACCTTTTGAACTTGTTACAAATTATCAACCTGCTGGGGATCAACCACAGGCAATAGCAAAATTAGTCGAAGGCATAAATAAAGGTTTTCACGACCAACTTCTACTCGGTGTAACGGGTTCAGGGAAAACCTATACCATGGCAAATGTGATTGCACAAACCCAACGTCCAACCATTGTCATGGCACATAACAAGACCCTCGCTGCACAATTATATGGCGAATTTAAAGCATTTTTCCCAAACAATGCAGTTGAATACTTCGTCAGTTATTATGACTATTATCAACCTGAAGCTTATGTACCATCTTCGGATACTTTTATTGAAAAAGATTCAGCAATCAATGATCACATTGACCAGATGCGTCTCTCTGCTACGCGTGCTTTATTAGAACGTCGTGATGCGATTATTGTCGCTTCAGTATCCGCGATCTATGGTTTGGGTGATCCCAATGCTTATATGAGTATGTTATTGCATATTGTACAAGGGGATAGAATTAGTCGTGATGACATTATCCGCAGACTTGTTGAAATGCAATATACCCGTAATGAGCTGGAATTTTTACGTGGTACCTATCGTATTCGTGGCGAAATTATCGATATTTTCCCTGCTGAATCGGACCAACATGCAGTTCGGGTTGAGTTGTTTGATGATGAAGTCGATTCAATTCGATGGTTTGATCCAATTACAGGCAAAATGGTACGTAAAGCACCACGTATAACAATCTACCCCAAAAGTCATTATGTAACGCCAAAAGACAATTTGCAGCGTGCAATTGGAACGATTCGTGATGAATTGGCTGATCGTTTAGTGTTCTTTAAAGAACATGAAAAACTCCTTGAAGCACAGCGGATCGAACAACGAACCCGTTATGATTTAGAAATGATGCAACAATTGGGTTATACCAATGGTATTGAAAATTACTCACGGCATTTATCTGGTCGTCCAGCGGGTGAAGCACCTCCGACATTATTTGACTATATCCCAGATGATGCGTTACTGATTATTGATGAATCGCATGTGACTGTTCCACAAATTGGGGCAATGTATAAAGGTGACCGTTCACGTAAAGAAAACTTGGTCAATTATGGTTTCCGTTTACCTAGTGCATTGGATAACCGTCCGATGAAATTTGAGGAATGGGAGCGTATTGTTCCAACCACCATTTATGTCAGTGCAACACCTGCGAAATACGAACTGGAAAAATCTGAACAAGTTGCAGAGCAGGTAGTACGTCCAACTGGATTAGTCGATCCAGAAATTGAAATACGTCCTGTATTGACTCAAGTGGATGATGTGCTTTCAGAAATTAATATCCGTAAAGAACTCGATGAACGTGTTTTAGTCACCACCTTAACCAAACGTATGGCAGAGGACTTAACTTCATATTTAAAAGAATATGGGGTGAAGGTGGCTTATTTACATTCAGATATTGATACCGTTGAGCGTGTCAAAATTATTCACGAATTACGAACAGGGGTACATGATGTTCTGGTCGGGATTAACTTGTTGCGTGAAGGTCTGGATATGCCAGAAGTATCGTTGGTTGCCATTCTTGACGCAGATAAAGAAGGTTTTCTTCGTTCTGAACGCTCATTGATCCAAACCATTGGTCGTGCTGCTCGTCATTTAAAAGGTAAGGCGATTCTATATGCTGACCGTATAACTGATTCGATGCAGAAAGCCATAGATGAAACTGATCGTCGTCGGGCCAAACAAATTCAATTTAATGAAGAGCATGGCATTATTCCGCGCAGTGCTGTACGTCAAGCAATTAAAGAAATTGATACTGGTGAAGTGATCAGTGATGATGAAATTGAAGCAGGTATAAGTGACCAGCATCAGGCGTTAACTGCGGATGAACGTCACATTTTATCTGATCCAAAACTCTTTACGAAGCACATTAGCAAGCTTGAAAAAGAAATGCTAAAAGCATCTAAAGAGTTACAATTTGAACAAGCTGCGCGATTACGTGACGAAATTGTGCGTTTAAAAACCAGAATGTTAAAGTAATTGTCTCTTTGTGGGATGATTACACTTTGGTACTTGCTGTAGCTTTAGTTTGAACAAGGATACATAAAGCTACAGTCTAAGTTTAAATTTCTGATTATTTTATAATAAATAGTAAAAAGTAATGCTGAGGGTATAAGGTGCAATTATTCAAAATATTACCCAATTCTTATGACTTTAAAAAATTAATAATCGTATTCGGGGTGGTTTTTTCCAGCTTTTTTTATCCAAAAGTCTATGCGGAAAATTCGACTTTAGCTGCGATTCCAAAATTGGAATTGGGTCAATATTTAGGGCTATGGTATGAAATCGCCCGTAAACCAATGTATTTTCAAAAAGATTGTAAGTCAGATGTGACTGCACGATATACCGTGAATGAATATGGCAATGTTGCAGTTGATAATCGATGTGTAGATCAAAATGGACAAGAATTACGTTCATTGGGTGAAGCATTTATCAGTAATGAGCCATTTAATTCAAAATTTAAAGTGAGTTTTATTCCAGAAGCGATTCGTTGGATGCCCGTGGGCCGTGGTGATTATTGGGTATTAAAAATTGATTCAAACTATCAAATGGCTTTGGTGGGAGAACCGAAGCGAAAATATTTGTGGTTGCTGTCTAGAGACCCTCATCCAGATGAAACAAAAGTAACTGAATTTCTTCGTTATGCACAGACTGTTGGTTTTAACTTAAAAGATCTGATACGAACCAAGCAGAACGCGCAAGAATAATCAGAAATTTAAGCCGATATATTTTGAATATTTCGATATTTGCAAATCTTGAGTTTGGAAAAATAATTGAATATTCAAATTAATTTTGGGTGAAGATGTTTATAATGCCTAAGAATTTATTTGAAAATCACCGTGAGGCGACAGATGTTTAAGGGCGTCGTATTGTCTGTATTGGCATCTGTAACATTTGGGGTTTTATACTTTTATACCAAATTGCTGGGCGATCTAGATAGTCAACAAACCTTTGGTTGGCGGATTATTGCCACTTTACCGTTCCTGACCTTATTTATGTTATTGAGCGGTGATTTTGTTCATGTCAAAACCATTTACCGTCGAATGGTCAAACAACCTGCTTTATTACTTTTATTGATCATCACTTCTATCTTGACCTGTTTCCAACTCTGGCTTTTCCTTTGGGGGCCGATGAATGGGCGGGGCTTACAAGTATCGCTTGGATATTTTCTTTTACCCTTGGTTCTCGTCCTTGCTGGTAGCATTTTTTATAAAGAGAAATTATCAAAATTTCAGATGGTTGCCGTTGCTTTTGCTGTTCTTGGGGTAGGGCACGAATTATGGCGTTTGGGCAGTATTGCATGGGAAACCCTCAGTGTTGCATTGGGCTATTCGCTTTATTTTCTGGTTCGAAAAACCATTAAAACCGATAATTTAGGTGGCTTTTGGTGGGATATTTTAATTTGCATTCCCATCGCAATTTATTTCACGCAAACCGGATTAGATGCATATAGCCAATTTGCTGATGCACCCGTTTTAATCGTTGTGGTTGCAGGGCTTGGAATACTGAGTGCGATTGGTTTAGGAAGCTATATTTTAGCGAGTCGTCATTTGCCGATGGTCTTATTTGGATTGTTAAGTTATTTAGAACCTGTTTTGTTGGCCTTAGCATCCTTGGCGTTGGGTGAATCTATTTCAGCAGATGAATGGTTTACCTATATTCCAATTTGGTGTGCTGTGGGGGTTTTGGTATTGGAAGGGATTTGGCATCTCTATCAACAAAACAATAAACGGAAAAACTTAGCCTTGAATATCGAGAAATTAGACGAAAGAATCAGTTAATCAAAAGAAAATAAATTGATAATTGTTGGACTATAATTTTTAAAAGTGTTAAATTTATCTCATTAATCCATGTTTTAATTTGGTTTTTAAGTAGAAAAACGCTGAATATATTATGAACACAACAATAATTCCCTATCAAACACGGGCAACCTTATTGCAATTAGAGCCTAGTACCGATTTAAACTGGGAACAGGTTTTGTGTGATGTTTTTGATGAAGCCAATATCGAAGTACGTGAAGAAATTGAGCGTCAAATTTTAAGACCGAAAGAAATTCAATGGAACAAAGGCAATAACAGCTTCGAATTTAAAATCATAAATTCATTAGAAAATTTAAAATATAGCTTTGAAAATGAGCGAATGCGTTCCATTGCAACCAAATTGAGCAACTCAATCAATTGGTTAAAAAATATTACCGATAGTATTCAGATCGCAGACTATTTAGAAAATGCGTTGTATCAAATTGATTTGATTTCGGTGGATGATCATCTAAATTTGCAGCGAGAGAAATTACTGATTCGCCGTGTTTTTTTACAAGATGTGGCGAAATTGATCCGCACAATAAATATTGAAGCGCCAGCAGGTATCCGTAACTTAACTTCTGATCAAATTAAATGTTTTATTATTGAAGTGTTTATTAAACAACAATTATTGGGCTATTGGTTTAAGCCCTTATTGACCAAATCATCTGAATTAATGAAACGTCCTTTTTTTAAGTATTTTATTTTAAGAGAACAACGGATTCGTAAGTTTGATATTGTTAAAACCTCTGAATTTATCTATTTAATCGCACCAATTGAAAATTTTGAACAGAATCCTTATTCAATTCGGCGTTTTTTGTTTGAAGAAAATATTGAATATAAAAATCAGGTCTATGTAACGGGTTTGGTACTTGATACCGATCAAATGAGTGAAAGTGAATATCGAGATAGCACTGATCTTTTGATTCAGAAAATGGTCACAATTCAGCATCAAGTTCATAGGGATGTGATTGAAATTGTAGAAGAATTTGAGGATTTTACAGAAAATAAACTCTTGCCATTTTTAATGGAACCACTTGGAATGGTGGGGAAAAATAGTGATACTGTTGCACAAAATCATATCAAAACCATTGAACAATTGCTCACGGCCAATATATTGATGCCGTTAAGAAATGCGGTTAAAAGTGATTTATCACATATTGAAGAATTTGAATATTTGTTTATGAGTGTGCATCGAATATTTTCTGAAATTTTATCGCATTATCGTGACTTTAAAGAACAACCCGCATTATTTTTTAATTCTCATGTACAACTGTTTGAATATCGTTTGCTGGCATATCTAAAGCTATTGGAAAAGCGTAAAGATGAAATTTTTATTCCAATGAGTCAGCGAGAGTGGCAAGTGATGCATGAACGCTCTCAACAACCGATTAGAAAACTTCAAGAAATTATCGCTGAGCAAGTGAAGGATTATAGGGCTTTAGACAGCTATGTTAAGCAATTAAAGAATGAACAACATGAAGTAGAAGGCTCACTGTTAAAAAAAATGATCAAAGGCGGGAAAGTTGAAAAGGATATTGTTCAAGCAAACCATGCCGCAATGTTGATAAAAAAACAAACCTATTTAGAGGTATTAACTGTTCCTAAAGGTTTAGCAAAATATAGTGTATTTATTGAGTTTGAAAGCCTGACTTCAATGAGTGAATTGGAGCGCCATTACGCATTTCCTTCAGGGGACAATGGCATTATTCGCTTTCCTTATTTAATGAAGCTGCCTGAAAATTTAGCTGATTTTGATTTGGAGGAGTTTAATGCGTCGATTAATGATGATTAACGCGCGTGTTAGGGACTGAGTAGAAAGCTCAGACTGAGCGCGATAATGGGGTTTTTAACGATACAATATCAGCTTTATTTTTGTTTTTGTCTGGTTTAATTTTGTTCTAATCTACTTTATTTTTCCAGTTCCGCTGGTAAAGTCAATATCAATAGTAAAAATCTACATAGATGCAAAAAACTAAAATGGCTGAAATATTGTTTAGAGATCAAGGCATAATTTAAAATAAAATAGCCAGTATGACAAAATATTATAAAAATGTATCACGATTTGATTTCAACTAAATGAGAATTACATTACAATTATGGGGTTTAAAAATCCATGTCTAGATATACATAAATAGAGGACGTATCTGTGAGCAAAGACACTATCATCGCCCTACATGCAGAGCACCAAGGTCGCTGGAAAAACCGTGAAGAAATCGCGGAACGTATGATTGCATTAATCGGTCAATTATACCGTGAAAAAAACATTGTGACTTCTGTGTACGGTCGTTCTTTAGTGAACCGTTCAGTAATTCAAATCCTTAAAGCGCACCGTCGTACACGTATGATGGATGTTGAGCTTTCTGTTGTACATACTTTCCCTATTTTAGAAGCTTTAGCGAAATTAGATAATATTGGTTCTGCTGAAGTTGATTTAGGTAAACTTGCAGTTGAATACAAAGAAAAGGGCGGCGATATTGATGCATTTGTTGCTCAAGCTGTTCAATCTTTAGAAGGTCGTCCTGCGCAAGTTGAGCCTAAAGATGTTGTTCTTTATGGTTTTGGTCGTATTGGCCGTATTTTAGCGCGTTTAATCATTAGCCAATCAGGTCTTGGCCGTGGTTTAAGCCTTAAAGCGATCGTTGTACGTAAATCATCTGATGGTGATTTAGAAAAACGTGCTTCATTGTTACGTCGTGACTCAATTCATGGTCCATTTGCAGGAACGATTTCTGTTGATGAGCAAAATGAAGCAATCATTGCAAATGGTAATTTTATCAAAGTGATCTATGCGTCTAGCCCTGCTGAAGTTGATTACACAGCTTATGGTATCGACAATGCACTAGTGATTGATAACACAGGTAAATGGCGTGATATCGATGGTTTATCTCAACATCTTAAATGTCCTGGCGTAAGTCGTGTTGTGCTTACAGCGCCTGGTAAAGGTGACATGAAGAATGTCGTGTTTGGTGTTAACCAAGCGGACATCATTGATTCAGACAAAATCATTTCTGCTGCAAGCTGTACCACTAACGCGATCACACCAGTTTTGAAAGTGTTAGAAGACAAATACAAAGTGATTAATGGTCATGTGGAAACTGTTCACTCATTTACAAATGACCAGAACTTGATTGACAACTACCACAAAGCGGATCGCCGTGGCCGTGCTGCAACACTGAATATGGTTATTACAGAAACAGGTGCTGCAAAAGCTGTTGCGAAAGCATTACCTCAGTTACAAGGTAAATTAACAGGTAATTCAGTACGTGTTCCAACACCGAACGTTTCACTTGCTATTCTTAACTTAACACTTGAGAAAGAAGTAGATCGTGAAGAAGTGAACGAATATATTCGTCAAATCTCGATCAACTCTAACCTTCAAGGTCAAATTGGCTATACCAACTCTACAGAAGTTGTATCGTCTGACTTTATTGGTTCGCGTACAGCGGGTGTATTTGATGCACAAGCAACAATTACTTCTGGTAACCGTTTAACAGCTTACGTTTGGTACGATAACGAAGTTGGTTATAGCTGCCAAGTATTGCGTATTGCTGAACAAGTATGTGGCGTAAGCTATCCGAAAGTACCGGCTGAAACAAATGCATAATTTGTAAGAGTCGTCGAAAAGGAGCTTCAAATGAAGCTCCTTTTTTTATATTCAAAATTGATGATATATGGTTAAATTCAAATGAAAATTACCAGTTATCTCAGCAATTTGACTAAAAAAATTGATTAAGAAATTAGAGAAAAGCTAAATGAACAATAATTTATCTATTTTCGGGCTAGGTGTTATAGGCTCATTAACTGTGGCAAGTGCATCAGCAAATACTGCACTTGATTTAACACCTATGTTGCAGGATCGTTTTGAAAAAAATTGTGCGATTCGTCAACAGTTCGATTTTTATACTCATGATGATGAGATTCAGGCAATTTTAATGAATCAGGTGGTTAAGGATGAAGTAGAAGAGCAAGCGGCTTACGTCAGCAGAAATTTTAGTTTAAAAAATACGACTTATAGGGGATTAGTCGTAAATAAAATTGAGTTTTTATGGGGACGTGGTTTGACTTTGAGTGAGACGTTGTACTTTGATCTTCCAACGGCTTCAGCCAAGCAGCAATTTAATAAGATTAAAAGCAATATACAGCAACCAGCTAAAGCTGCAAATTTTGTAATGACTGGAGAGGGCAAGAGTGATGCAATTGCTATCTGTTCTTGGCTTGATAAAAATGGACATCAATAGCGTTATTGTGAATTAAGTTTTGGGATGATTTCTAAAAGTGATGAAACTTTTACTATCACATAGAAATAGGTGTATGACGAGCAAGTTGGCAATGCCAAACTTTACATTTAAAGTTTAAATTGCTTCGCTTAGGTGATGCCTTAAGATAGAAAGACTATCGATGGTTTCATCAATATTTAAAACGATACAAGTATTAAATGCTCATTTTTGACTAATGCAAAAAGTCTAATAAAAGCTATTTTATATAAAGTAATTTGCATCAATGGAAAATCACATGAAGAAAAAGATATTACTGAGCATGCTGTTACTGCTAACGGGAGCTACACATGCCAAATCCCTAGAATTACGTCCTTTATTAAAAGACCGTTTTGAACAAAACTGTGCAATTCGGCAGCAATATGATTTTCATAATGAAGATACAGAACTGATTGCACCACTTGGATACTATACGATTGATGTAAAATATGTGGATAAACAGGTATATGACTCAACCACTTATAAATTAAAAAATGTCACTTATGCTGACATTCCTATTCGCAAAATAGAATTTAGTTTTGGTCGTCCAGCGCAACAATACAATGAATATTTATATTTTGATCTGAGTACTACAACAGCAAAGCAGCGATTTAAAACTCTAAAATTCAATCAAAATCATGAAAAAGGTGATGTGAGTGTTGAGTATAAAAATAATACAGCAATTGTGCAGTGCTATTGGTTAGCTGATTTTTCGAAATAATCCGTAGATTAAATATCAATTGTTTATTAATTAAACAAAATTCTTCGACTTTTATACATAAAAACGCATATTAATTCACATAAGTATTTAAAATAAAAAATAATTAAGGATAAAAATTAAGGACAGGATTTTGCAGTTGAAGCAAGTTATGGCAGGAGTTGCCTTTATTCTTATTGCTACAGTGTGTGGTGTGTTGATTGCAATCTGGGTATTTAAACATTTTAATATTTATATTCCACTTGAAAATCAAGCTGTACGTATCGATTTAAAAGAGCCTTTACAAGCCAAGGTACAAATTCATGACGCATTAGATGTGGATGTCAAAGGAAAAGTGAAAGCTGAAATTCCTATTCATGAAAAGCTAAACTTACCGATTACACAAACCTTAACCCCACATGTGTATTTTGACAATGA
Source organism: Acinetobacter sp. NyZ410 (assembly GCF_022828975.1). NCBI lineage: Bacteria > Pseudomonadati > Pseudomonadota > Gammaproteobacteria > Moraxellales > Moraxellaceae > Acinetobacter > Acinetobacter sp. NyZ410. Next base: position 1,984,551 of record NZ_CP094620.1, read on the forward strand.
AGTCCCAATTCAAACCACAATTCCTGTGAATGAAGTGATCAAAATCAATCAGGATATGCCGATTGATACCAAAGTTAAAGTCACTGTTTTAGGCAAAGATATTACTTTACCATTAAAAGGGAACATCCCGATTCATATGGATGTGCCGATTAATTTACAAGTACCACTCAACCAAAATATTCATTTAAAGTTTGATGCGCCTGTAAAGGTTTTACTTAAAGAAAATTTACATGTGCCACTTGATGCGACATTAAAAACCAATATTCCAATTCAAGGCCACCTCAATGTTCCAATTAAATCAGCACTTCAAGCAACAGTAGATGTTCAAAATACATTACCGGTAAAAATTGAAAAAGGGCAGCTTAAAATTCCGCTCAATAGTTTAAGGCTATCACGTCGCGATCATCCGCCAGTAGAACCACAACAACCACAGTCCGAAGTTTTAAAATAGGGTGGTATGGAAATGTGGATCTTTAAATCTATACGAAATTTGTTGTTCACTTTTATCAGCGTCGTGTTGCTCATTGCACTGTGCGTTTGGTTATATTTGAATATTCATGCCTCAATGCAGGTTTCTGCACAAAGCGCACAAATTCAATTGTCGGAATCTTTACCGACAAAAATCCATGTGGGGAATTATTTACAAACACATGCACAAGGCGCTTTAGATACTGAGTTGACGATTGACCGTGAGTTGGCTTTACCTTTAAAAGGCAAATATTTGGCTAATTTAAGCTTTGTTGTGACAACGCCGATTGAGGTTGAGCTTGATTATGAGACTGATATTCAAATTGAAACACTAATGCCATTAGAAACAACCACGGATTTGGTTTATCAAAATAAACTGTTGCCTCAATTTCCTTTAAAAGTGGATATTCCGATTAAACTTTCGGTGCCATTTAAGTTAAAACGACGTTATCAAGTTCCGATCAAAATTATGTTTGATGGGCCTGTTTATTTAGAATTTGATGAAGTGATTCATTTATATGTTAAGCATAAACTTAAGCCAATACTGAATATTAATGATCCAATGACGATGAAAAAAATTGCGGTGTTCCGTGCAACCATGTACAACACAGAAAGACAGTCCCTCGCAGATCTGGAGATGAATATCGATTTTCCTATCAAAAATATTCATCCTTAATTACTCAGTAGAGCATGGGCTTAAATTTTGTATTTAAGCCCATGCTCATCTTTAAAATACCTAAAATAAAGCTTTAACCTGATCCTGAATATGCGTTGTTTTACGACCAATCAAATGTTCCAAGTCTTTACTTTCACTATACATTGCACCATTTACAGTCTGTACATCTGCGTCAACAATAACTGCTACCAGTGCTTGGGGTAACCCTGCCGTAAGCAGTGCCTGAGTATAATCTTCTGGGCTGATATCTTGATACTGTATAGTTTTACCTGATGCCAAAGCGATATAAGAGGCTAAATCTGCAAGGGTAAAATGATTTGAACCTGCAAGCTCATAAGTTTTATTTTCATGACCTGCAGAAGCAAGGACTTTGGCCGCAGCTTCGGCATAATCTAAACGAGAAGCTGAACTGATTTTTCCATTTTGAGCGCTGCCGTAAAGTGTTCCTGTTTCCGCAGTATGCTTAACGTTGCCAAGATAATTTTCGTTATACCAATTGTTGCGTAAAAAAGTATATTTCAAACCGCTTTGCAGAATGAGAGCTTCTGTTTCACGATGTTCTTGTGCTAAACCGAGTGGGTTATCTGTTGCATTGAGTAAGCTGGTATAGGCAATGTATTCAACTTTGGCTGCGACAGCTGCCTCTATAACTGCTTTATGCTGAGGCGTTCGACGACCAATTTCATTGGCTGAAATTAAAAGTAATTTATCTATGTGGTTTAATGCAGGTATCAATGTTTCAGGTTGATCATAGTTAAATAGGCGAAGTTCAATCCCTTGTTGTTTAAGCGACTGTGCTTTATCTATATTTCGAACCAGCGCTACAATATTTTCAGCGGCAGTATGTTGAAGTAAGGCTTGGATCACCAATTGTCCAAGTTGGCCCGTTGCACCTGTAATTGCGATTTTCATAATTTCACCTTTAAATATGATTTAAATTGGATGTTTTTTAAACTTGATGTTATGATCATAATCATTAAACTTACTATATGTAAGTACGTACCTAAAAGTAAGCTAATTACTGTGTAGAGAGAATTTATGAGCATCTATGCTTCAAGTGATTTAATTGGTCAAGTTTTATCCAGTCAGTGCCCATCTAGAGAAATATTGGAGCATTTAACTAGCAAATGGTCTGTATTGGTTTTACGTTGTTTAAATGATGGCGTACAACGTTTTAGCGAACTGCGTAATCGAATTGAGGGAATCAGCGAAAAAATGCTTGCACAGACATTAAAAGTGCTTGAACAAGATGGCTTTATATTGAGAACGGTTTACCCTGAAGTACCACCCAAAGTAGAGTATCAATTGACGATTTTAGGTGCACAAGCGGCTGAAAAATTAAACTATTTGATTGGTTGGATCGAGCGCAGTTTGCCCGATATCTTAGAGAATAAACAGAGATTGCAAAAGTAAAACTCAGTTGATTTTATACTCACCAAGAACTTGATCGCTAAGTGAGTATATTGGAAGGGAGGGAGGCCTTATTCTTGAGGATGATTCTCTTTTGCCGTAGCTTTTAAAGCGACTAATCCTGTTATGATTGCACCAATGGTGGCTAAGAACATATCCTTATGCGCATCCCATATATCACCTTGTTGCCCATTGTAGTTTTCAGCTTCTTCTGGGGATAGGCCAATGGCAATCCACCATTCAATCAATTCATAAAATAAACTGGTTGCCATAACAAATTGAATGACCAATAAAAATAAGGTTTTAGGCTTTAAGCTTGGTAACCACACTTGGAAAATTCGGTAGAAAAATGGGTAAAGAAATAAGCCATAGAATAAGTGTACAAAGCGGTCAAACATGTTACGTGTCCACCCCATTGCTTGATTGAGATCAAAGTGTAAGTATTTGATTGACCAATCATTATAAGGCACATAAGAATAAAGATAATGTGCAGCAATCACATGAATCACCAAGAAGAGGATGTACAATAAAAATGATGAAAATGTCAGCCCTATTTTCTTTAAACAGAAAAATAGAACAATCAGCATGAGCAAGGTGCCAATCTGATGCAGCATGTAGGATGGATATTCTAAAGGATTGATACTGGCAAGAATGATTGCGATTGCAAGAATAGCAAGAACAAGCCAATGTTTTTTTGTTAAGGCATGATAAATCATTATGGTATTTTCTAAAAATTATTACTGCGCATTGTAATCAAAAAGCAAAAAAATGCGAAGCATTGGCTTCGCATTTTTAGGTCTTTTAGAAGATTAAAAGCTTAGATTTTATCAATCAAATCTTTAATTTGTTTGGCTTGATCCGCAGCATTACCCGTGTAAGTCGCAGGGCTCATTTCAGCCAAACGTGCGCGATCAGCAGCAGGTACGGCTTCAAGTTCAGTGCCATTGACAAAATCAACCATCATGTCACGTGTCATCGCTTGACCGCGAGTCAATGCTTTTAATTTTTCATATGGTTTTTCAACTGCATAACGACGCATTACAGTTTGGATTGGTTCAGCCAATACTTCTTGAGCATGATCAAGGTCTTCAAGAATACGTGTTGCATTAAGCTCAAGTTTACCAATACCTTTTGAACATGCTTCAAAAGCAATTAAACTTTGTGCCAAGCCAACACCCATGTTACGCAATACAGTCGAGTCTGTAAGATCACGCTGCCAACGAGAAATTGGTAATTTTTCGCCTAAGTGGGCTAATACTGCATTGGCAATGCCCAAGTTACCTTCAGAGTTTTCAAAATCAATTGGATTGACTTTGTGAGGCATTGTAGAAGAACCGACTTCACCTTCTTTTAAACGTTGTTTAAAGAAGCCTAAAGAGATATAGCCCCAAACGTCACGGTTAAAGTCGATTAAAATTGTGTTAAAACGACGTAAAGCATCGAACAATTCCGCGATGTAATCGTGTGGTTCGATTTGAGTTGTATAAGGGTTGAAACTTAAACCGAGTGATTCAACAAATGCTTGCGAGTGAGCAGGCCAGTTGATTTCAGGATAAGCAGAGTAGTGCGCGTTGTAGTTACCTACCGCACCATTAATTTTGCCTAATAATTCAACTTGTTTAAACTGTTTGATTTGACGCGCTAAACGATATGCAACGTTGGCCATTTCTTTACCCAAAGTGGTTGGGCTCGCAGTTTGACCATGGGTACGTGATAGCATTGGTTGTTCTGCATGTGTTTCAGCTAAAGCCACAATAGAATCAACAATTTGTTGCATAGCAACAACTAACACTTCACGACCATTTTTCAACATCAAAGCGTGAGAAAGGTTGTTGATGTCTTCTGAAGTACAAGCAAAGTGAATAAATTCGCCTGCATTTTTAAGCTCATCAATATGTGCAATTTTTTCTTTTAAGAAATATTCAACCGCTTTTACATCATGGTTAGTGGTGCGTTCAATTTCTTTAATACGGTTAGCATCATCTTCCGAAAATTGAGTAACAATGGCATCTAAAGCTGTATTGGTTGCAGTAGAAAAAGCTGGAACTTCTGTGATTTCAGGACGATTTGCAAGCGCTTGTAACCATCGCACTTCAACAGTCACACGAGCATGGATTAGACCAAACTCAGAGAGGTAAGGGCGTAATACATCACATTTGCTTGCATAGCGTCCGTCTAGTGGAGAAAGTGCGGTTAAAGCGTTCATAAAGATTCCTTAAATTTTGGAATTAGAGCGAATGGCGTAACTCGAACAGTATCAAATTAAACAACCTGATATTGTAATCGAGCAAGATCTTGAATATCTTGAAGAAGTTTACGTTTGCTAAAGATCATATTCCATGAACTACCACCTAATTGACGCCATAGGTGAGCCATTTGTAAGCCTGTGAATAAACTGGCACGGATACGATTGGTATGTGCAGAGTCTTTAAAGGCTTCTGCATTACCACGGACTAGAATTCGAGGGTTAATTTGACCAGCAGTGTCGACATAGGTTTGCGCTAAATTGGCAATGATACTTGGATGTAAATAGTTATTATCAAAAAAAGACAGCTGTTTTAATATTTTTTGTTGAGATTGTTCAATAATTTCAACAAACTTTGGATTGCTATAAACTTTTTTTTCCAAGGCCAATAATGACATGGCATAAGTCATTGGCAGTTTTGCATTGGCAATTTTAGGAATTCTAGATTTCGGTGATGTCGAGAAAGGTTGCATAATACTACTTTCTAAAGCTTTTAAACCTAAGGAAATGTCTGCCAATTGATTGAAGAAGTCTAAAGTTTGACCTGATGAATTGGCAGTGGCACGGATATTGAGGCTGGCTTTGATGAGCTGTTCAAAATAGAAATTACCACTTTCACCAATACTTTGACGCCCTGACATTGCAGTCATATGCGTCAGCTGTGTTGCTTGAAACACAGCTGCTAACGCCAAAGCTCGGTTTTGGCGTTGATTCAAAGTTTGAGGCTGTTGAAAGGGCAACTCAACCATGCCTAAATTCCTTTAAATAATTTTTAATCATTACTCAATAAAATCTGGTTTTGGTGCATTGGTATGATGAATCACACCCCCACCTAAACAGACTTCATCGACATAGAAAACAACACTTTGTCCCGGTGTTACGGCACGCTGTGCTTCATCAAATTCGACACGAACACCATTTGGCGTGTTTGCATCTTTATAAATTGTACATGCTTGATCAGGTTGACGGTAACGAGTTTTTGCCGTGCATCGGAAACCTGTGTCTGGAATGGCTTGTTCACCTGCAACCCAGTCAATTGTTTCAGACCATAAAATGGTACTCTGCATCAGTGGGTGTTCATGACCTTGTCCAACCACAAGACGATTACCTTCGATGTCTTTATGTAGAACAAACCAAGCACCTTCTTCTGCGCCTTTGAGTCCACCTAAACCAATACCACCACGCTGACCGAGCGTATAGTACATTAAGCCGTGATGATCACCAACCTCTTTTCCTGTATCTAAGACAATTTTCCCGGGTTGAGCCGGTAAATATTGTTTTAAGAAGTCATTAAAACGGCGTTCACCAATAAAGCAAATCCCAGTGGAATCTTTTTTCTTGGCAGTGGCTAAACCCAGTTCTTCCGCAATTTTACGTACTTGTGGTTTTTCAATCTCACCAACAGGGAACAAGGTCTTATTGATTTCACGACCATGAACCGCGTGAAGAAAATAAGTTTGATCTTTGTTATTGTCTACACCACGTAATAAAGGCGCATATTGATCACCTTTTGAATTGGTGGTTGTTTCGCCACGACGACAATAATGTCCAGTTGCAATAAAATCCGCGCCTAAATTAACAGCATGATCTAAGAATGCGCGGAATTTAATTTCTTTATTACATAGAATATCTGGGTTTGGTGTACGACCAGCGGCATATTCTGCTAAGAAATGTTCAAAAACGCGATCCCAATATTCCATTGCAAAATTTGCAGTATGAAGTTTGATCCCAATTTTGTCACACACCGCTTGTGCGTCAGCAAGGTCATCCATTGCGGTACAATATTCCGTGCCATCATCTTCTTCCCAGTTTTTCATGAAAAGCCCTTCAACTTGATATCCTTGTTGAAGTAAAAGTGCAGCAGAAACAGATGAATCTACACCACCCGACATACCGACGATGACACGTTGTTGCATAGGATTAGGCATCCAAATTTGAAATTAAAGGAGAGTTTTGGTGCTCATAGATGAGCGAAAGTGGGTATTTTTGCCCAGAAAGTGCATCTTGTACAGCTTTAATGACCAAAGGACTTCTGGCGCGAGCAGATTCAAGCAGTTCTTCAAGTGTCATCCATTGTGGACCAATGATATCTGTATCCAGTTGTGCGTCTGGAAAGTATTCAGTCACATGTGCTAAAAAGCAAAATCTAAAATAAGTGCGGTCTGGAAACATGGGTGGGGTATAGGTATAGATCCCCAGTAATGAATTGATTTCTACTGCATATCCTGTCTCTTCCATGGTTTCACGTAACGCAGCTTGAATAATAGTTTCACCACATTCAACATGCCCGGCGGGTTGATTGAACACAGTATGGCTTACACCTTCGGTATATTCTTCTACAAAAAGAAATTTTCCATCTTTTTCTACAACTGTTGCAACAGTAACGTGGGGTGTCCAAGCGGTCATGACCAGCACCAAGGGAGATAAAGCATTATTCTACAAAATTTAGCACGTGGTGGCTATGTTCATGCGGATTTTCTTTGATCATCCTAAGCGGAGATGTATCCACAATATGCTCAAAATACTTCTGGGCAAGTTTGCTTATCTTGCATTTGGAGCTGAAATCTCAGCGCTTTAACTGATTAATCTATTATTTTATATCAGCTTGTTATAGGTCAGAATGTTTCACATAAAAATTACTATATAAACTGATGTATTTGGCTCTATCGATCCAGCTCAATATACGACTAGAATATTCATGTGCAGATGTGTTAAGTGTAATACGCGATATGTTTGTATGATTATTGGACTTAATACCCAACACAGAATTAAATACATTCGCTATTTACGGATGTACACCACTCAAACATAAAAGACTTTATTTGTTTGAATCTACTGTATCGTCGAATGTTTTTTGGATAGAATTAAAAGACATTGGCTATAAAAGATAGTCAAATCAAAAAAGCTTGAATTGGGGCTTGATCAAGCAACGTTTTATACAGGTAAAGCCAGTTCTTGTTTTAAGATCGCTTAGCCATTCCAATTCTTGGGCATACAATAGGATTTAAAAAGTATGATAAAGAAATTATTATGTATACCTTTAGGTGTATTACTGATCACTGGGTGTGCTTCAAATCCTAATGACGCCACTTCAAATGTAGGTACACAGGGATTATTAATTTGCCAGCCAAGTGAACTTTGTCCAATCGTCACTGTGGTGTGGAATGAGACACATAAAGACTTTTTAAAGGTGAAACTTAGCTTAAATAGCGCCTATACCAAATATAATATTGAAAAAGTTGTATTTAGTGATGGTGCAAAAAGTCACTCATTTAATGTGATTGGGCCAACTGAAATTGATTTTGCATTTAAAGCAAATCGTTCTCGTAACAGCGTGCTTATTCCAGTCAACCTAATGGGGGACTTCAAAGGCTCGCAAAATATCTTTATGGAAATACATACAGATCAAGGTGTGATTACCCGCTATATTTTAAAAGACAATGTCAAAGCACCAGTATTTGAAGAATTAACCAAATACTACAAGGTCTCTGAATAGCGGTTTGATCCAAAATGTAATGCCTAATTCCACTGTAGTTCAGTGGAATTAGATTTACTTGAGCAACATGTATTTAAATAACAAGTACGCTTTTAAGCATGCCTAGGTATTTGCTTTAATCCTATGGTTAATCGTTCGCTTCTAAATAATGATTTGCTACTTTGACATAGTGTCTTGCTGAATAAGGCAAAAATTCCTTTTCTTTGTCAGTTAAAGGGCGAACCTTTTGCACTGGGCTTCCTACATAGAGATAACCACTTTCTAAGCGCTTACGCGGTGGAACCAGTGAGCCTGCACCAATCATGACATCATCTTCAATCACCACATCATCTAGAACAATTGTATTAATTCCCACTAAAACCCGGTTGCCAATGGTACAACCATGTAAGGTGACATGATGTCCAATGGTCACATCTTCTCCAATCACTAAAGGTGAGCCATTGGGTTTAGCATCATTTTTATGACTGACATGTAACATGCAATGGTCTTGTACATTAGAATAACGGCCAATTTTAATGTGATTGACATCAGCACGAATCACCGCAAAAGGCCAAACCGATACATTCTCCGCCAAAGTTACTTCACCGATTACAACTGAGAGATCATCGATATAACAGGTTGAATCAATTTTAGGATGATGGCCTAAATACGAACGAATATTTTTTTTCATGTTGGCTTCCATGTCAAAAGCAAAATTTAACCAGTGTATTTTTACTGAGTATAAATTAAAAAGGCATCCAAATCTGTGATCAGGATGCCTGTGCTTTAGTCTAATAAATTCAATATTAGGTTTAAGCGGATAACTTAGAACAAGTTGCTAAAGAACATTTTGATATGGTCGATCAAGCGAGAGAAGAAGCCTGCTTCTTCTACAGCTTTTAACGCCACTAATGGTTTTTCAGCAATCACTTTACCATCTAAAGTTGCTGTTAATTTACCAACAACTTGACCTTGTTTTAATGGTGCATTTAAGTTGGGTTGAACAGTGACTTGTGTTTTGATGGCATTGGCTTGACCTTTAGGCATGGTCACATTGAAGTTTTCAGCTAAACCAATTTGTACATCATTTTCTTTACCAAAATAAACTTTTGCTTTAGCAAGCACTTGATTTGCAGGTTGAACACTGACTGTTTCAAAGTTTGAATAACCCCAAGCTAACAATGAGCGTGTTTGGCTGGCACGTTCATTCATCGATGGTGCACCAAAAATCACAGAAATCAAACGCATTGGGCCGCGTTTTGAAGATGTGGTTAAGCAATAACCTGCTTCATCGGTATGACCTGTTTTTAAGCCATCAACACTTGGGTCGGTATACAGTAAGGCATTACGGTTACCTTGTTTAATCCCGTTGAAGGTAAATTCTTTTTCAGAATAAATAGGATAATATTTTGAACTGTCATGAATGATATGTTTAGCAAGTACCGCCATATCTTTTGCAGTTGAGTAATGACCCTCAGCAGGCATACCCGTTGCATTGATAAAGTGTGTATTGACCATACCTACACGTTTGGCTTCTTGGTTCATTGCATAGGCAAATGAACCCTCATTACCTGAAATATGTTCAGCCATTGCTTTAGATGCATCATTACCCGACTGGATAATAATGCCTCGTAACATTTCTAAAACTGTTGCAGTACCATTTAACGGCACATACATACAAGATTCAGTACTGCTACCACGACACCATGCAGACTCATTCATGCGAACTTTTTCACTTTCGGTCAGTTCGCCTTTAAGAAGTTTTTGCTCAATGATGTAACTCGTCATCATTTTCGTCATCGAAGCAGGTGCTAATTTTTCATTTTCATTCTTCGATGCAAGAATTTGACCTGTCTCATAGTCCATTAAGACATACGATTTATTATTTAATTCTGGCGGAGTGGTTAAGACGGTTGCTGCATAAGAAAATGAAGGTAAAAGTAATAATGCAGCAATGGCGCTTTTTCGAGTCATTCTAGGTCGTTCCAATCGTTATATGAGCACAAACAGGCTAGCATTTTAGGGCAAAGCAAAGCCGACTTCTATAAGGAAAGTCGGCTTATTTCTTACTTATTGTAACTAATTCAATATTTGTTGGATAAATTGCAGAAATCGTTATGACTGATAGTTACTAATGTCATTACAAATTGCTGTGTTTTCAGTATCACCCGCTTTTTTAGCATCACTTTTTGCTTCTTTTAAAGCTCTTTGGAAATCTTTTTGCTTGGCAAGTGATTTTAAGGTTGCTTTAGGATCTTTGTCATTTGGCATATAGTCTTTAAGCAAGTGATCAAAACCTTTATTAAATGCAGCATCTGTTTTGATTAGACTCGGGCAGATATCCGACAATACATAAATTGCAGCCAATTCTTCTTTAGAGACTTGTTGCTGGGTGACTTCGATTTTGTCAGATGCGGCAAAAGCATGGGTCATAAATAAACCACTTGCTGAAACAAGGCTTAATGTAAGCATTTTTAACGTCATACGCATAAATAACCTAATCAATTTTTAATTTAAGAATCTGCATAGATTAAACGTAAAAACTGTGAAAAATATAGAGAAAGTGTATCGATGTTGTAGATTTATTTGAAATTTTCGCACACTGAACAATGCAAAAGATGTCAAAAAAGGATTTTTTAACATCGCATTGGGGGGGAGGTTTTTTATCTTATTTTAGTGTGGAAGTTCAAGTACATCTGCACATACTGCTTTGTGTTCAGCTTGATCAACTTCTTTGGCACTGATTTGTGCTTCTTTGAGTACAGTTTGGTATTCTGGATCTTGTTGAAGCTGAGTCAGTGTTGTAGGTTTGGACAAATCCTTTAATAAGGTTTGGGTTAAACTTGCAATTTTAGTTTGAAATGCAGGGTTGTTTCCAATTAACGCTGGGCAAACTTCGGCAAGCACCTGTGTTGCGGCAATATCTTCTTTCGCAATTCGATCAGATTCTTGTGAAGTTAATGTTTCTGAAAATGCAGATTGTGCACAAAGTGTGATGAGTGCGATAGAAATAGTATGAGTAAGAGAACGTGTAATCATCTTTATAGTCACAAATTAGATTTAAAATTGAGTAAGTAACTATATATAATTGTTCAATAAATTTGAATTAAATTACTCAGTAGTCATTTAATAATTTTTAGTCAGAGAACCTTTTAGTGAATATTTTAATTGCCAATGATGATGGTGTTTTTGCACCAGGTATTCAAGCTTTAGCAAAAGCATTACGACCTCTAGGTCGAGTTGTTATTGTTGCGCCAGAAAGTGAGCGCAGTGGTTATTCAAGTGCATTAACCCTAGATCGTCCACTTCGACCGATTCAAGTTGCACCAGATATGTGGGCAGTCAATGGGACACCTGCTGATTGTGTTTATTTGTCCATGAATGGTTTATTTGATTTTGAGTTTGATTTAGTTGTCAGTGGAATCAATAGTGGGGCGAATTTAGGTGACGATGTCCTTTATTCTGGAACCGTAGGGGCGGCATTTGAAGGACGTTTAATGAAACAGCCAGCAATCGCAGTTTCATTGGCAGGCAGTAACGTACGTTCCTATGACAACCCTGAAGATTATGCGCAAGCCGCAAATTGGGTTTATAGCTTTATTGCCAAAGGCTTACCCGAGCTGCCTCCACGACATATCTTAAATATCAATATTCCAGATGTCGCAGAAATTTTAGGGGCTCAAATTACGTATCAGGGTCGTCGTATACAATCAAAACCAATGACCAGTCAGGTTGACCCGCGTGGTCGTCAAGTCTATTGGATTGGTTTGGCGGGTGAAGCGGTGACAGATCCCCAAAAAAACGCACAAAACCTGCAATCTGACTTTTTTGCCATTGCCAATGGTTACGTCAGTATTACGCCAATTCAGATGGATGCAACCAATTACACAATTCTTGAAACACTACAATCACAACTCTCACATAGTCATTTTGATGTATGAGTGTTATAACTTTGTGAAAAAGCACTGTTAAACAGTGAAATACGTGTGTATTTTGCTAATCTTAAGCAAATATTTTTAAATTTTAAGATTGTAGAGAGGGAAATCAATGCTTTTGGCTCGATCAACACTTCCAATTCAAATGCCTAAGCGATGGATGAAAATCATTTTGTCCACAATAGCAATCACCTCTACCATAGTGGTGACTGGGTGTGCATCGAAGCCTCAAATTAATAACCCTACACGTTATGCTGTTGCACCTGACTATTACACAGTTCGTTCTGGTGATACCCTAAGTGCAATCTCTATGCGTTATGGTTTGAGTTATCTCAGTGTTGCTGAAATGAATGATATTGCCGCGCCTTATCGAATTTATGTAGGTCAGTCATTACGTTTGAAAAAAGGTGGGGGCAATGTCACTCGATCTACAACGAAACCGTTGACGAGCAATGAACCGCAAATTCAACGTCAAACGATTAAGTTACCAACACAGCAGCCGACGTCGCCAACTGGTACAACGACGGCTCAGCCAGTAACGCCGCCGCCTGTACAAACGACGACGACAGTACAATCAACCCAATTGAGATGGGTAAAACCATCAAATGGATCTGTTATTGCAAATTATAATATTGCGAATAATATTAAAGGAATACGTTTTGGAGGGAATCAAGGTGATCCAATTTTTGCCGCAGCGGATGGACAGGTGGTTTATGCTGCAGATGGATTAAAAGAATATGGTAATCTTGTCTTAGTAAAACATATCGATGGTTACATTACTGCATATGCTCATAACAGCAAAATGTTGGTGAAAAGTGGTCAAACTGTGACAGCAGGACAGAAGATTGCAGAGATGGGATCTTCAGGTGCTAGCAGTACCATGTTGGAGTTTCAGGTACGTTTAGATGGAAAACCGATAAACCCAGCAAATATTTTACCAATAAATTAAATATTTTAATGCAAAGTGTAATTTTCTTCGTATAATACAATGAGTTGTTTTGAACAAAAAAGTGTGAAACAGCTCATAATTTCAGAGGGAAATTTATGTTAGATCAACTTCGGGCAATGGGTGTATTTGCTTGTGTTGTTGAAAAAAGCTCTTTTAGTGGTGCCGCGCGTGACCTTGGCATTACGACTAGTGCGGTTAGTCAGCAAATTAGATCTCTAGAACATGAAATGGAAGTGACACTTCTACATCGTTCTACGCGAAAGCTGAGTTTAACTGAGGCTGGTCAAGCTTTTTTCCACAGTTGTCAAGAAATGCTCGCTGCCGCAGAGCGTGGAAAAATCCGCATTAATGAGTTGCGCGATGATTTAGTTGGGGATTTGCGTATTGCGACAACCCCGGAAATAGGGGCAACACATGTTGTTCCTGCTTTATCGCATTGGATGTCTGCACATAGAGGTTTGATGGTTCATTTTGAAGCAGATAACCAATATATCGACTTGATTCAAGAGCGTATAGATATTGCTATTCGCATGTCTTCAAAAATCGAAGATGCGAATAACTTGAGCTGTATGCCACTTGCACGAGTCGATCAGATCTTAGTTGCATCGCCAAGTTATTTAAATCAAACAGCGCCTATTTCACGTCCTGAAGATTTACAGAATCATGATTTGATTCCGATAAATATCATGAAAAATTCTCAACATTTTTCATTTCAGCATGGTGCAACAGGTGAAGTTGTTAATTTAGAAATGAAGCATCGTCTTCAGACAAATAACGTATTTGTTGCAAAATCATTGTGCCAACATGGGCATGGTATTGCGCGAATCCTTTATTTAGATGTGCAAAAAGAATTAATGAACGGAACATTGGTTGAAGTGCTTCCTGAGTGGAAATTACCAACTTTCACTTTAAGTGCTGTGACCTTAAAGCGTGAACAGCAGCCGATGAAAATTCATCGTTGTTTGGATGCTTTGAAACAATATTTTAGCCAGTTGCCTGGTGGTAGAATTTTCCAAGAAGCTTCATAAAGTTCTAATTCTAATAAGTTCTAATAAAAAAGCCGCTTTAAAGCGGCTTTTCTATATCTGCAATTTGATAAGCATTCATGACAAAACCAAAAGAGATTAACGGGTTAATCTCTTAAAGCATTTATTCACAATTAGGCAAGGAACTCCTTAATTGCAGGTACTAAGCGTTTTAATAGATCATCTGCTTGCTCATGATTCATATTTAAAGCTGGCAGTAAACGCACCACATTGCCTGAAGTAACGTTAATAATTAAATGATGCTTATCACGTGCAATGTTTACTAATTCGGCACAATCTTTAGGTAATTCGATACCAATCATCATGCCGAAACCGCGCACAATCACATTTTGCTCCACAAGTTGAGCACGGAACTGATCAACCAGATATGCTCCAATTTTAGCAGCATTTGCAACGATGTTTTCTTTTTGGATCAAGTCAATCACTGTGTAGACAACACGAGAGCCTAAATGCGTACCACTATAAGTAGAGCCATGATTTCCCGCAGCAAGTACTCCAACACCACGACCTTGTGTCATCACAGCACCGATTGGAAAACCATTTCCGAGGCCTTTTGCTGTGGTTAAAACATCTGGAATAATATTGGTGTGTTGATAAGCAAAGTATTTACCGGTACGGCCATTACCTGTTTGAACTTCATCTAGCATCATTAACCAATTATGTTGGTTGCAAATACGACGAATATCTTCAAGGTAGCTAAAGCCTTGAGGTGCGGTATTGACACCACCTTCACCTTGGATCGGTTCGACCAAAATTGCCACAATGTCAGGATGCTGAATAGCGGCTTCTTCAATGGCTTCTACATCGCCAAAAGGCACACGAATAAAGCCTTCAACCAGTGGTGCAAAGCCTTCTTGAACCTTTTTATTGCCCGTAGCTGAAAGCGTTGCAAGGGTACGACCATGGAATGATTGATCCGCAACAATGATTTTTGGGTGAGAAACACCCTGTAAGTGACCAAATTTACGTGCAATTTTAATTGCACCTTCATTTGATTCTGCACCACTGTTTGAGAAAAAGATTTCTTCCATACCCGAAACTTCAGCCAGCTTTTGCGCTGCTGCAGTTTGCCAAGCGACTTCGTAAATATTGCTGGTATGGATTAATGTAGCCGCTTGTTCTGCAATAGCTTCTGCTAGCACAGGATGAGCATGTCCTAAGCCACACACAGCAATACCCGTCAATGCATCTAAATACTCAGTACCATTTTCAGTATAAAGATAAGAACCTCGTCCTCGGACAAAGCTGATCGGTTGACGGCTGAATACAGGCATCAAATGTGAAGGTTGATCAGTTTGTACCGGAGCGAGGGTGATGTTATTCATAACTAACTCTTATCTGTTAGGAGTGGAAAGGGTAAAGGATTATCTAACCAAAATATGCACAAGATTTAAAGCTTTAATATAAATAAAATTGGAAATAATCGTCTAGACATATTCTTTATTGTGGATTTAGGTATAATGCAGGCAGATGAGTTGAGGATTTAATCAATGACTGAACAAGCGCGTGATACAGAAGCGTTAATTCGCGATCAAATAGCTAAACATGCAGTACTTCTTTATATGAAAGGTACACCGCAATTTCCACAATGTGGTTTCTCTGCACGTGCAGTTGAAGCACTTAGCCAAATTGGTCGTCCATTTGCTTATGTAAATATCTTGGAAAATCCAGATATTCGTGCAACTTTGCCACAAATTGCAAATTGGCCTACATTCCCGCAATTGTGGATTAATGGCGAATTGATTGGCGGTAGCGACATTATGCTAGAAATGTTCCAAAATGGTGAATTAAAGCCATTGATTGAACAATATAGCCCAGCACCAGATGCTTAATAAGTTGATGATGTAGAAAAAGCACCGGAAGGTGCTTTTTTATTGGCTAAGATTATTTTGTTTTCGCTTGGCTATGCTGATCTGCAGCCTAGACGAGATTACGTCATGACTGATGCGCTGTTTCAATGTTTGTTTTTTTGCATATTGGGTTTTGATATTTAGTAAACCACCCAAATACATAAGACAAAGCTTTGAATATTCAAAGCTTTGTCTATTTAAGGTCTAACCAAGAAGCAATTTAATCTGACTTGCGCTTATTTTGCTTTGCTGCAACTTCAGCTTGGTTTTCGTCAGTAATGATACTTGCTGATTCAGCTTCTGCCTTTTTCGGTTTTTTCCCTTTGTTCTTTTTTTTCTTTTTCTTTGGCTTGTGCTCTATTTCAACACCATCTTCCAAGGCTTGCCAATATTCAAGCTGTGCCATCACTGCTGCATAGATTGAACCTTTGGTATAACGCCCTTTTTTATCTAATGTTCCAACAGGACGTGCCATTAGGATTTCTAAAGCTTGGTCAATGGTGTCTATTGCATGTATATGGAATTGTCCCTCATTGACAGCCTCAATCACATCATGGCGAAGCATTAAATGCTGCATATTCTGACGTGGAATAATCACCCCTTGTTTGCCTGTCAATCCTTGGAGTTTGCAAGCATCGAAGAATCCTTCAATTTTTGCATTGACCCCACCAATAGGTTGAACTTGACCCAATTGGTTCATCGAACCTGTGATCGCCCACGATTGATCAATAGGTAATTGGCAGATTGCGGAAATCAATGCAGATAGTTCTGCAACCGTGGCACTGTCACCATCCACTTGACCATAACTTTGTTCAAAGGCGAGGGCAGCAGAGAAATGCAAAATCTGTTCACGGCCAAAATGGGCTTTTAGGAAGCTCGACATCAGCAAGACACCTTTGGCATGTAATGAACCACCAAGTTCTACACTGCGCTCAATATCTAAAATGTCACCACCACCTTGGTATACAGAAGCGGTTAAGCGTGACGGTAGACCAAATTCAACATCAGCATAGTGGATCACGGATAAAGCATTGATCTGACCTAAACGATGGCCGCGTGTCTCTATCAGTTGCGTACCACGTGACAAGTCTTGCCAATAAAGCTCTCTTAAATAGCCTAAGCGATATTGACGATGTTTTAGGGCAGTGTTGATATGATGAGAGGTGACTAACTTTTCATCTGACTGTGCAGCGTGATGATGAGATTCACGGATCAAGTCACCTAGGGTCAAAGCATGTAAAGACAATGAACTCTGGTCTTCAGCTTGGCGACTTGAATCTGTTAGTAATGCCGCCAATGCTGAGCGATCAAAAGGCAGTAATTTGTCTTGTTGAACATAGTCTGCAATCAGTTGCATATAGGCTTGTTCATTATCATCATTACGTTGCAGGGTATCGGTAAAATCAGCACGAATTTTAAACACACTGCCTAATTCTGGCTCTAATTCTAAAATTTCATAATAAATTTCAGGTTCTGCCAATAAAACCACTTTTAAGTTGAGTGGCACAGATGCAGGCTCAATTGAAATACTGCCAGTTAAAGTCAGCATGTGCTCAAGAGAAGACAGCTTTAATTGTCCTGATTTTAATGCACGTTTTAGCCCTTGCCATGCATAAGGCTGTTCTAACAGCTGTTCTGCTTCTAAAATTAAAAAACCACCATTGGCTTGATGCAATGAACCTGGGCGAATCAGAGTAAAGTCAGTGGTGATGGTGCCATTTTGCGTCAGCTGTTCAACATGTCCCAGTAAATTATAGTGTGTTGGGAAGTCTTCAAAAATAACTGGTGCACCAGAGTTTGGCTTATTGCTGACCACGACATTGGCTTGGTAACGTGAAGGAACCCGATTAAATAAAGCAGGAGAGAATTCTTCGCCTTCTTGATCTAAAATCGTTTCAACATTTTCAATGATATCTGCAGCAAAATGCTTTAAGTATTGATCGAGTCCGTGTACGGTTTTAAATTTACTTAAAATCAAATCTATACGAGGAATCACCACTTGTTTGGCAATATCACGATTCAATTCAGAAACTTGATCACGTGCATCATCTTCCAAATCACCTAACTGAAGACCAAGCCGTTCAAGCTTTTTATCCATATAACGCATATTGGAATTAATTTCTGCGCGTTGTTTACTGTCGAGCGCATTAATATCTTCCTGTGACATTTCCAATACTTTGTCATCTTTGACATGGATCGGCACAAAAATATGTTCATCGTTACGATTAATCAGTTTTAGGTCGAGGTCTTCGCCTTCTTTGGTCAGTTCAACCAAAGCGAGTTGTTGCTCATTTCCCGTGATTTGACGAATACGTTCAATACGATTGTGATAAGTTTCAGCACTAAAGCGACGTTCAAGTTGCTTGAGAATGGTTTGCCATGCTTGGTGGATTAAAGCTTGAAACTTACTGCCTTGACCCGCTTGAAAACGCAGTGCAATCGGTTGTCGCGCATTTTTAAAATTATAAACATAGACCCAATCATCAGGCGTTTGCATGGTTTTGGCATGCTGTTGTAATAAACGCTTGATCATGGTTCTTTTGCCAAGACCTGCCGTCCCCACAGCAAAAATGTTGTAGCCTGAATAAGGTAAAGCAATTCCTGCTTCTACAGAGGCTCTGGCGCGATCTTGCCCTAAGAAATTATTTAAAGGCTTGATTCGCTTGGTTGAGGTAGGAATCTTGCTCAGATTAGGGATATGCGTCAGTTGTTCTGATTTTAGTGCGGTTTGTGTCAACGTGTTTTGAATTTCCGTTTGATCAAAAGCAGATGGAAAAATCGTTTCAGTTTTTTGTATTGGGGTTGCAGTCGTCGTAATTGAAACAGTAGTAGAGCTTAATTGATCGTGTCTTTGGGTCACAGGTGAAATCCAAAACTTATATGGGTTGAAAAGTTAAAGGTATACAGGATTGGGGGTAAAGATCAAGCGCCAAAAGCGGAAATATCTGTAAAAGCGCTCATCAGTTGCATAAAAGTGATTGAAACTCTAAGCATTAAGCGGTTGAATAGCACTATTTCATTTTTCAGAAAATAACAACGCAATGACAACGCAACTATCTCAGCAATCAGCTGAGCAGAATTCCACAGCAAAAAATGGATGGAAATCTGCTTTTGCCGCTTTTATCGATCGGCGTGCTGCAATTATGCTCTTTCTTGGGTTTTCAGCAGGTATTCCTATTCTGCTCATTTTTTCAAGTTTATCTTTATGGTTAGGTGAGGCCGGAATTGAAAAAAGTGCAGTGACTTTTTTTAGTTGGGCTGCGCTGGGCTATTCTTTTAAATTTGTATGGGCACCACTGATTGATGAATTACCCGTCCCGATACTCACCAAAAAACTGGGTCGGCGCCGTGCTTGGTTGTTGATTGCACAAGTACTGATTATCTGTGCGATCTGTATTATGGCGTTTTCTGATCCCGCTTTGGGCCAAAGTTATATTTACCAAATGGCTGTGGGGGCGGTATTACTGGGTTTTTCCGCAGCGACACAGGACATTGTGATTGATGCCTATCGAATCGAGCTGGCTGAAACCGAGATGCAAACGGTGTTGGCATCGACCTATAACGCAGGTTACCGTTTAGGGATGATTCTCGCTGGTGCGGGGGCTTTATTTCTTGCTGCTTCTTTGGGGACTGCAAAAGGGAACTATATTTATGAAGCGTGGAAATATACTTATTTAACGATGGCGCTGGTGATGCTAGTGGGCATTATCACCACTTTAGTGATCCGAGAACCTTTGGTTAATCGAGTTGATAAACACTATAAAAATATTGATTACTATCGTTTAGTTTTGGTCTTTATCTTGGCTGTGGCGAGTTTTGTTTGTTTATATATTTACTCCGATGACATGGTTCAATATCTGCAAGCGACTTGGAAAGTCGAAGACAACTTGCTGAAGTTTTTAATGGAAGCGGTACGCTTTTTAGGCTCAGGTTTTGGTGCAATTCTTGTTGCAACATCGTTGATTCGTTTTGGTGTCGTCAATAAAAAGATGGCCTATGAGACTTGGGTTAACCCGATTGCTGATTTTTTTAAGCGTTATGGGGTAAAGCTGGCATTGGTTCTACTGTTATTGATCGGTTTCTATCGAATTTCAGACATTATTGCGGGTGTTATTTCGAATGTTTTCTATCAAGATTTAAACTTCACCAAAGAGCAAATTGCAGAAGCCGTTAAAATTTACGGGGTTATTTTTAGCCTATTGGGTGGTTTTTTAGGTGGCTTACTTGCACAACGCATGAACATTATGAAATTGATGTTTGTCGGTGCAGTTTTGGCAAGTTCAACCAATTTGATCTTTATTGGATTGGTAAAATCTGGTGCACCGATGCAAGCTGTATCTGTACAGATTGGCGATAAGAAATTTCAAGCTCAACCTGATGAAGTCGGCTATTGGAAAGTTTCTGTGCCTCGTCAGGATTTGGTAGGGGAAAATACCATTCATATCAAAGCAGCATTGGTTGAACAGGCTGTCGCGAATGAATATACGGTGCCCTATTTAAAAGACAATGCTAAGCCCCAAATTCAATTATTGCCTATTACCAGTGACAATCAATTGTCTGCAACAGAAGCGAAGCAAAGTATTGTGGTTAAGGGGCAGATTGCGGGAATACCTGTATCTGAACTTAATCCAGATCAGCCGATAACCCTTAAACTTGATGGCAAAACATATCCTGCAAAATTAGATAAAGATGGTTTGTTTAGTGGTGCGATTGACGGTAAAGCCTTATATGCTTCTGGCTCAAAAAACGTGATAGCGGTGGTCAATTATCAACACGCACAAGCAGCATTAAGTACTCAACAAAGCTATCAATTAACAACGATAAAAAGTGATATCGATGTGGATATTCAACCACTTCCAGTGATCAAAGCGGATTCCTCTGCAGCCGTTGAAATTAAGGGGAAAGTGATTGAAAAATATAGTTCTGGTTGGCTGTATTTTGCCATTGTTGTCGATAATTTAGCTTCTGGTTTAGCGGGTGCAGCATTTATTGCGTTCTTGTCTAGTTTGACCAGTGTGTCATTTACAGCAGTTCAATATGCGATCTTTAGCTCATTGATGACGCTTACACCTAAGATTTTAGGTGGTTATTCTGGAACAATTGTTACCCACATTGGTTATCCTAAATTCTTTTTAATGACCACCTTAATTGGTATTCCGATCCTATTACTTGTGTTATGGGTAGGAAAATTATTGCGAGAACATCAAGCACAAAAGGTGAGTCAATCTATCGAGTAAGCGACTGAATTACTCAAGATAGCTTTATGATGATCACAAGAAGCCTATTTTATCTTATAGATAAAGTAGGCTTTTTTATCGGAAGGTGGTTTGAATCATTGGATTGCTAACACATTCAAACAGCTTACTCGAAAGATAAAGCTGTAGTGTTTATCTAAAATAAGCGGTTATTGCTTAAAAATAATCCAGAAGACGGCATCATTGAGCAGCTGAAATATAGATAAATTGAAATATTGAACTGTATTGCCTATATTGGCAGATGATATCTGATCAAACAGGAAAATAAATCATGCGCATGTTGCATACCATGTTACGAGTAGGCAATTTAGAACAATCTTTAGCGTTCTATACTGAAGTTCTCGGTATGACATTACTTCGTAAACGTGATTATGAAGAAGGGCGGTTTACTTTAGCATTCGTGGGTTATGGTGATGAAGAGCATCATACCGTGTTAGAACTTACTCATAACTGGGATACTGCAAGTTATGAATTAGGTAATGCTTATGGACATATTGCGATTGGTGTCGACGATGCCTATAAAGCCTGTGACGAGATCAAAGCACGTGGTGGTAATGTGGTACGTGAAGCAGGTCCTATGAAAGGTGGTGTCACAGTCATTGCTTTTGTTGAAGATCCAGATGGTTATAAAATTGAATTGATCCAACAAGATCAAGATGCACGAAATAATTGATGATTTAAAAGTGATGGGGCTATTGTTTATTTGGCAAAGACATATCAATAAAGATCTTTCATAAATCAAAAAATGATCATGTGGAGTGAATTATATTGGTATTGAAAGTTCCTTCTCCCTATGGAACAAGGTTAGGATGAGGGTGCTTTTATGTTGATTTATGGTTTTAAAAAGGACTGATGAAAGAAGTCTAATAGACCTTAAATTAACTTGATATGTGTCGTAAATAAATAGTGAACATTTAGCCAAATGAGTAGCTTTATTTATTTCGCTCAGTAAGATTGAATTTTACCCGATAGTAAAATTTAACTACTGGGCTTTTTCATGTTTAAAATACAGGACGTTGCTTATGAAAATGTTGAAATTATTAGCATTGGATCGCTTTACGATACTTTTAATCGCGATGGTGGTTTTAGCTTCTATTTTACCGATTTCAGGTCAGGCAGCGCTTATCTTTGGAAAAATCACCACAATTGCGATTGCAATTTTATTTTTCCTACATGGCGCAAAATTATCACGTGAAGCCGTGATTGAGGGGATTTTGCATTGGAAATTGCATGGATTGGTTTTTGCTTTTACCTTCTTGGTTTTTCCTTTATTGGGACTCATGGCAAAACCTGTGCTTGAACCTTTGCTGGGTCAACAGTTGTATTGGGGTTTTCTGTTTATGTGCTTTTTGCCTTCGACAGTACAATCGTCAATTGCATTTACCTCAGTTGCAAAAGGGAACGTGGCAGCGGCTGTATGCAGTGCCTCATTTTCAAACCTGATCGGTATGTTTATTACTCCGATTTTGGTGAGCATATTTATATTCGGTCAATCTAAGCATAATTACGATCCAACCTCGTCTATTATCGAAATCACCTTGTTGTTGTTGGTTCCATTTGTTCTAGGGCAGGTATTACGCCCTTATGTATTTCCATTGATGCAGAAAATGCCAAAGATCGTCAAAGTTTTTGATCAAGGCTCGATATTGATGGTGGTTTATGGTGCATTTAGTGGGGCAGTGGTGGCAGGTTTATGGCATCAGGTCAGCTTATCTACATTGATTTATCTCACCTTGGCATGTTCGATTCTACTTACGATAATTATGCTATTGGCGTTGTATGTTCCAAAATGGCTTGGATTTAGCAAAGCAGATCAGATTTCAATCTTCTTCTGTGGATCGAAGAAAACCCTTGCCAGTGGTGTGCCTATGGCGCAGATTTTATTTATTGGGCAGCCTTTAGGTATGATTGTGTTACCGATTATGATTTTCCATCAAATCCAGTTAATGGTTTGTGGGGTGATTGCAAACTACTGGTCAAAGCAAAAACATTCTGACGAATAAATTAGTATTGATTGTTAATCGATTGGCTCGCAATTTATAAATATTTCGAGTATAATCTTGCCCACTTGTTGTGCTTAGCTCTGACGCTTATAGTCTCGGTGGGCCAAAAGAAATGGTCTGTTGTGGTGTTAACCTGCTGGTTTTTAATTTAAATCTGCTTTCCTCAAAGTTTTATTAGATTTTGAGAGTGGTTAATTGCGATGACAGCTAAACCTTTCTTAACTTAGGAGAATCGACCATGCGTGCCGATATTCACCCAAAATACGAAAAATTAGTTGCTACTTGTTCATGTGGTAACGTTATCGAAACTCGTTCAGCTTTAGGTAAAGAAACACTTTATCTAGACGTATGTTCAGCTTGCCACCCATTCTATACTGGTAAACAGAAGAATGTTGATACTGGCGGCCGTATTGATAAATTCAAACAACGTTTTGCTGGTATGTCACGTTCTGTTAAGCGTTAATACGACAAAACATAAAAAACGGGCTTTAGCCCGTTTTTTTGTTGCTGAATTTTATCTCGTGTTGATTTATTTCAGGATCAGACTAAGTGATAGATTTAAAAAGGTTGAGCATTTTAAATGCTCAACCTTTTTTAGTATTAGGCTTTATTGATCTTGAACATCAGTCAAGTGATCCAGTTTCTTCTGGAAATATTCACCTTGCAAGAATCTGACATCTACATTCCATGCATTTGCAAAAGAGTTCATATCATTTAGATTTTTCAATAGTAATTCAATTGGCTTGATTGCATGATATTTTTCAAGGGTGTGCTGGAATTGCGTCATAGTCGCATCACTATTGAGCTGCTTTGTAAACTTCTCATCCAGCGTTACTAAGCTCACATCCAATTGTTTTAAGATGGCTTCACTTGAAATGCTCGAACCAAAACGTCGAATTGAAATTTCGGCACCATGATCACGTAAAACGCCAATTTGCTTTTGAGTTTCTAAGATATTTTTTGCAATATCTTCCTCATCAAATTGTAAAATCAGTGGATGAGATTGGCGGCTTCCAACAATGGTCAATAGTTTAGAAATAAGCTCAGGGAACTGTTTGTCATGGAACAGCACATGACGATTTAAATTGACGATTAATTTTGCTTCTGGATATTGAGTGATAAAGTTATGTAATTGCTTACATGCTTCAACTAAAATCCAGCGATCTAGTTTAATTGAAAGCTCAATATCATCATCTAAATCAATTAAATTACTTACTTTTTTCCACTGATTTTCAAAAATAAAACCGCTACTGACTTCATAAGTATTTAAATTGCTATCTTGTTTGTCATAAAGCTGTTGGTATTTTAGCTGAATCTCACCTTTTTCAAGCGATTGGGCAATTTGACCAAGAATCGCGGAGGTTTTAAAGATATGTGGCGCTGGCGTTTCTTGAATTTGAACTGGTTTCTCTACAGCTGTATTTTCAACTTGAGGTTTCGGGGCAAATTCAATGGAGTTACTTTGTATTTGCAGCGGTTCTGCTTGATCTAATTTGGGTTCAAGCAATGACAATTCAATTTTAGTGTCTTGTAAAGTCGCCGTTAATTGTTGCTCGGATACAGAGTCTTTTTTTGCCAGACGATGATTATAAGCTTGTTCTAAAACGTCGTTAAAACTTGCTTCTGTAAAGCTGTTTTGCTGTATGTTTGAATAGCCAATCTTAATATTCAGTGGGTAGGTATGACCATCAATTTCCAATAATTGAGGTTTTTCTAAAGCATGCAGCCCATGAATACGAGATTCTAAAATGGTGTCAGACTCAGCTTGTAAAATCACTGCATACAACAACATATCAATTTGATATACCGTGGTATTGGTTTGTTCTTGAATAAAGTTTTTAAAGCCTTCTAAGTATTGAACGGCTGTTTTCCAAGGAGAAGTTAAAATATTCTCAGGACAAGCGGCAAAGCTAAACAGTACCAATGCATTCGATTTGGCAGGTTGATTAATTAAAGCGTACTGAATTTTTTGCAAACTAGTTGCGACAGCGCTGATGTTTTTCTTATTTGATTCGGATGATTGTGCTTGCGGTTTTTGACTTGCCGAATTGATCTCAATGGTGATTTGAATACAGTCTTCTTCATCTGAAGGAAGAAATTCAATTTTTAATGGATTTTCAGATTTAGCATTGCTATTCAGTGTATCAATTTCAAAACGTGCTAAATCAAAATTACCTTGAGAAATCTTTTTAAAACGTTGTTTAAAATCATTGATATTCTTCGGTTTTAAAATATCTAATACAGGCAATCCGATAATTTCTGCTTCATCTTTTAGACCAAACAATTTTAAATATTCAGCATTGGCTTGGGTATGGATACCTTCCTGAATTAAGGCAATCGCTTTATGTTGTTCTTCAACCAAGGCTTGAGCTTGATTTTTTGCACTTTCAAGATCGTTTAAAAGGTGCTTTTTCGCTTGCAAGGTACGGCTATATGACAACGCACGGATTAGGCTAATATAAAAACGATCGGTATATTCTAAATTAACAACATCATAGATGCCTTTTTGAATATAGGACTGATATTGGTTGGTTTGATAATCTTCAGGTTTTAAGAACAAAACAGGCAGATCAATATCAGCAGAGGCTTGAATTAAGGTAATGGCTTGCTCAATCTTGATGTCATAAGCACGGCCAAAAATAATCAAGTCCCATGAAGTATTGAGTTGTTTTTCAAAACTTTTTAAATCATCCAATAAAAGTGCTTGTACTTGATGATTCTTACTTTGAAAAAGATCAATAATTTGATTATAACGAATCTGGTTATCATCAATAATGAGTAATCTAGTTTCAGAGAGTTTTAATTTTTTCGATAATAATAAATTTCTCACTTTAAAGCTTCCCATACATCTTGATTATTCAAATTGGCAGATTGGTGTTGAATGAACTGATCAATGCGGTCATTTTCTTCATCATTGATCAGTTCAAATTCGTACTGAATAAAGCTCTGGGTAATTAACAATGTTTTTGTTAAATACACCTTAATTTCTTCAGTGTCTAAACGTAGATAAATTGCTTGCTGTTCTTTGAAGAACGGTAAATTTGGCAAAATAATAGAAACGTTGGATTCATTTAAATTTTGCACTTGAACCATAAGGCAAGGGTGGTAGTTAATCGTCGAACGATCCGCTGGAACTTTTACCGCACATGGGTAGATGTCTTGAGCTAAAACCTCTAAACCCACTTCATAGGTTTTTTTAACAGATTGTTTGATCCAACGAATGATCGCACCTTTCCATTTGTCATTGAGGCTTTCATTGACCAAGATAAATTCACCCGTGCGTAAATTTCGTGGGGTTTCATCTGACCAGCGAATACGATAACCGTTTACACTAATATCCAGTACTTGGGTTTGATAGATCTGTTTTGCTTCACGGTCTAAAGTTTTGATTTGTCCTAAGTTCGATGCTGTGCTTGAGCCTGTTGAAATCGATGAATGAATATTGGACTCAGACTGAAATGCATAATTATTATTTAAATTAAGTGTTTCATAGAAATTCTTAGCTTTGGATAAATAGAAGTGTGCAGTTTGTAAGCTAAAACAAATTTGAAGTTGTGCGGAGTATTCATAACGCTCATGTTGACGTTCAGTTGTTGTACCCAAGACATTTTGCACATGAAATTTTAACGCAGCAGATAAATAGATTTGTTCATTTTTAGACAGATATTCGTCTTTATGAATCGTTGAATTAATATGTTCGAGCAGATTCTGTGTAGAAATATATAAAGAAGTACGGAAATTCGCATGTTGTTTGCGATTATAAATTGGTGGAACGTCTTTAGAGCCATCAATCACATAACGCGATAAGCTGGTTTCTCTTGGTAAAATTTGGATCAGTTTGACCCAATCAAAAGTACATTGATAAAGCGCTTGTGTTTCTGAAGGGCGAATCTGATGCGTATTAAAAATATCCAAAAGCAGCACTTGTGCATAGGCTTGCTGGATATTTTGAATGGTAAAATGTGTGCCTTGTAATTGGTTGATATTGATATTAAATTCTTGGTTTTTAACCGCAAGCTCATAAAGATGATGTGTGGTGAGCCATTGATGGGTCAATGGACCACTGTAGAGCATTTGCTGTTGAACCAACAATAAACCAAGTTGTTCTAAAGCATAAAAGGTTGCAAGTGTACGCGCTGTTTGTAAATTTCGTTTTTGTTTAAAATTAAAAAATGAGAATTTATTTGAAACCAGTGTCTGATGACTTCTTCGCACAATATTGATATAGACGTTGGCAAAATAGGTACGAATTCTAGAGGATAAATCAATAATATGTTCAATACGCGCATTTTGAGAAAGACCTTGATTTAAGATGTTTTTTTCAAGGCTTGATAAAATGCTTTCGGTAATTGGGTGTAAAACTTGAATTAAATCAAAGCGTAGCATTTCGCTACAATCCAGCTCGCTGATTTCACAAATCGCTTTTAAGACCGACTCTGAGGTATCGCCAAGTTGCATAATAGACAGTGTGGCCACCCATGCATTGACAGATGCCACCGAATTTTCTGCAAAACTTAGACTTTCTCGTTGTAGAACCGTGATATTTTGAAAAATTTCTGAAATTTCTTTATTTATCATGAGCATTTCAACTCTTAAAAGGTTGTGACTCCAAACAGCGGTGTTTTATTATTTTCTCCCGCGACTTCTCGAACCAATTTAGGAACTAGATAACCCGGTAAACTGGCCAATACATCCTTATAAATCTGATCAATTTTTTCCGCCCCTAAATCGAAATGATGAGCACCTTTTACTTTATCTAAAACATGAAGATAATACGGTAAAATTTGTGCTTCAAAAAGTCGTTGACTTAAATTAACAAGAGTTTGTGCAGAATCATTCACACCTTTAAGTAAAACGGCTTGATTCAACACAAGAATATTTTGTTTTGCTAAATGAGATAACTTTGCACAAGTCAAATTATCTAATTCTGCAGGATGGTTCGAGTGTACCACTAGAATTACACGTAGCCTACTGTTTTTCAATAAAGAAACCAGCTCTTCATCGATTCTTTCTGGAATTACAATTGGAACACGTGAATGAATTCTCAAGATCTTAATCTGACTGAGAGATTCTAGACGTTCTATCCAAGTGGCTAATTTTCGGTTAGATAAAGTTAATGGATCGCCACCACTTAAAATCACTTCATTGATTTCAGGATGAGCTTCTAAATAACCTTTAATGTTCAACCAGTCTTCATTTTTAGGTAAATTTTCTTGGTATGGAAAATGACGACGGAAGCAATAACGGCAGTGCACGGCACATGCACCAGTGAGGGTCAGTAAAAAACGTGATTTATACTTATGTAAAACCCCAGGAATTTGATTGGCTTGTTCTTCATCAAGCGGATCTGTAACAAAGCCTTCGTGTTCTTCCATTTCCAGATGATGTGGTAAAACTTGCAGTAAAAGTGGATCTAGGGGATTGCCAACTTCCATCTTTCTGACAAATGCACGGGGCACACGTAGCTTAAATTGTCCAGATGCAAGGATTGCACCAGACAATAACTGTGCTTTAGAAAGTTCGAGTATTTCTAACAGTTCTAATGGATCAGTAATTAAATCACTGAGTTGAGATTGCCAATTTTGCTCTTGATATAAGTAATTTAACATGCCACGTGCGATAAATAGTTGAAGATAGGGGAAAGCGGATGGTATTGCTTGTTCAGATTGAATCTGTCAGGCTCAATCTGAAATGTTTCACTGGAAAAATGCTTTCAGTACAGCTGATTTGTATTGAACAGCTGTGAATCACCAATGAATCGAAGATTTTACCCTCAATCTGACCGAACATGGGTAATTTTTCAT
Source organism: Acinetobacter sp. NyZ410 (assembly GCF_022828975.1). Lineage (NCBI taxonomy): Bacteria > Pseudomonadati > Pseudomonadota > Gammaproteobacteria > Moraxellales > Moraxellaceae > Acinetobacter > Acinetobacter sp. NyZ410. The sequence continues at coordinate 2,013,667 of NZ_CP094620.1, forward strand.
TGCTTCACGATGTATTGCTCATTTAGAATACGAAAAATGTAAAATACATTCTTTGCTGTTTGGAATGATCACTGTCACAAATCGGGTGATTTGCTGATAGCATCGCAGTAGAGATTTAAATTAGTAAGTTCGGAGTGTGCCTTTCATGGCCTATTATTCTACAAATGATTTCAAAGCTGGCCTAAAGGTTATGCTTGATGGTAACCCATGTTCAATCATGGAAAACGAATATGTAAAACCAGGTAAAGGTCAAGCGTTTAACCGTGTAAAACTACGTAACCTAAGATCTGGCAAAGTATTAGAAAAAACTTTTAAATCAGGTGAATCTTTAGAAGCAGCTGATATTGTAGAAGTAGAAATGGATTATCTCTACAACGATGGCGAATTGTGGAACTTCATGGATCCAGTATCTTTCGAACAAATTGCTGCTGATAAAGTTGCAATGGGCGATGCTGCAAAATGGTTAAAAGACGATTCAAACGAAAAATGCACAATTATGCTATTTAATGGTATTCCATTAAACGTTAGTGCACCAAACTTCGTTGTATTGAAAATCGTTGAAACTGATCCAGGTGTCCGTGGTGATACTTCAGGTGGTGGTGGTAAACCAGCTAAACTTGAAACAGGTGCAGTTGTACGTGTTCCATTATTTGTACAGCAAGAAGAAAGCGTTCGTGTAGACACCCGTACTGGTGATTACTTAGAGCGTGCTTAATCATTTTATTGAAAAATGATGACGCTGAGGGATGATGAAAATCATCCCTTTTTTATTGCGCATAGATTGAATTGGTATACGGCTTTTTAAAAGTACAAGCCTTTATAAAAATAGCGAACATCGACTAAATTTTCGACTAAAGTCGTAGATCGACAGCCTATAATTAATAGTAGAGTCAGAGAGTCAGATGATTACATTGATGATAAAAATAACAAAGTCGCGATTTAAGTCACTGTGATGTCATGCTAATAGTACATATTCAGACCAGTTTTAATGCCAAAGTCTTAGATGAAAACAAAAAAATGAGGAGTAGAGTCACCAAGGAATGAGTCACGGAAATGCATTACGCTTTATAAAAACAATGGAACTGCTTTTTGTAATCAAGATGTGAGGTTTTAATGGAAAATATTCAAACAAAATCATCACCCTTATCAAAATTGATCTGGGTGATTGTCGCCATAATTGGTGCAGTATCTTTTGGAATACTTGCGGTCAGCAAGGGTGAGCATGTCAATGCGGTTTGGCTAGTGCTTGCAGCGATATGTGTCTATAGCATCGCCTATCGTTTTTATAGTTTATTTATTGCGACCAAAGTTTTTGAACTGAATCCTCGGCGATTAACGCCAGCACATCGTTTAGCAGATGGCTTGGATTATGTCCCGACCAATAAATATGTACTTTTTGGTCACCATTTTGCTGCTATTGCAGGAGCGGGGCCATTAGTTGGGCCTATTCTTGCTGCCCAAATGGGTTATCTACCAGGAACAATTTGGCTTTTGGTCGGGGTTGTTCTTGCTGGTGCAGTTCAGGATTTCTTGGTTTTATTTATCTCTACACGACGAGATGGGCGCTCACTTGGTGAAATGGCAAAGCAAGAGCTGGGTTCATTTGCTGGTGTGGTGGTGATGCTTAGTGCATTAGGTGTGATGATTATCATCCTTGCCGTATTGGCACTGGTGGTAGTGAAAGCACTGGCACATAGTCCATGGGGTGTGTTTAGTATTGCAGCGACGATACCAATTGCCTTATTTATGGGCATCTATATGCGTTATATCCGTCCGGGCAAGATTGCAGAAGTTTCTATCATTGGTTTTGTGTTGATGATGGCTGCAATTGTTTATGGTGGAAATGTTGCTGCTGATCCTTATTGGGGACCATTTTTCACCTTAACTGGAACACAACTTACTTGGGCACTCATCATTTATGGATTCGTGGCTTCGGTTCTACCTGTTTGGTTGTTATTAGCACCGCGTGATTATTTATCAACATTCTTAAAAATTGGAGTAATTGCAGGTTTAGCAGTGGGTATTATTGTTGCAATGCCAATGTTAAAAATGCCAGCTGTTACGCATTTTGTTGATGGTACTGGTCCTGTATTTGCTGGATCTATGTTCCCATTTTTATTTATTACCATTGCTTGTGGTGCGATTTCTGGTTTCCATGCCTTAGTCTCGTCTGGAACTACACCTAAACTGATTGATAACGAAGTCAATATTCGTGTCATTGGTTATGGTGGTATGTTGATGGAGTCATTTGTTGCAATCATGGCAATGATTTGTGCAACAGTGCTTGAACCTGGTGTTTATTTTGCGATTAATGCGCCAGCGGCAGTATTGGGTACTACGGTAGAAAGCGCAGCAGAAGCAGTACGTACACTTGGTTTTGTGGTTACACCTGAAACTTTGAGCTTGCTGGCAAAAGAAGTGGGTGAAAGTACGATTCTTTCGCGTACTGGTGGTGCGCCAACATTTGCAATTGGTATGGCTCACATCATCACGGATATTTTTAATAATCGTTCAATGATGGCGTTCTGGTATCATTTTGCGATCTTATTTGAAGCGCTGTTTATCTTAACTGCTGTCGATGCAGGAACACGTGCATGCCGTTTTATGGTACAGGATACGGTGGGTATCGTTGTTCCAGCACTTAAAAACTCACACAACTTTGTGGGGAATATGATCGGTACAGCGGTTGCTGTCGCTGGATGGGGCTTCTTTGTTTATCAAGGTGTAGTCGACCCACTTGGTGGTATTAACAGCTTATGGCCTTTGTTTGGTATCGGTAACCAAATGCTTGCGGCAATGGCTTTGATCTTAGGTACAGTGATTTTATTTAAAATGAAGAAAGAGAAATATGTATGGGTTACCATTATCCCAACAATTTTCTTATTCATTACCTGTATGACTGCGGGTTGGCAAAAAATCTTCCATACCAATCCTAAGATCGGTTTCTTGGCTCAGGCAGATAAATTTTCAACAGCAATTGCCAATGGTGAAATTTTAAAACCAGCCAAAACACTTGAAGAAATGCAAACCATTGTATTGTCCAATCAAATCAATGCTGCACTGTGTGCATTCTTTATGATTGTTGCGATTGTGATGCTGTTTGCTGCTATTGGCGCAATTCGTCGTGCATTGGCAAGTCCTACACCAACAGTAAATGAAGCTCCAGCGGTGTATGCAGATCCTGAAGAAGTGTCTGTTTCTAAATCACACTAAGTTGATATTGCAGATAGAGTGAGAGGTGAGTGATGAAGCTTAAATTTGCTCAAGGTGGTAAAACGGTGATTTATAAAATCATCAAGATGACCATCATGTCGCAAAAGGAGCTAATTTTTAATCCTAAAAATTGGTCTAGAATTGCAACATTATGGACACGCTTACAGCAAAGTTTCCGTTTGATGGTGGGTGTTCCAGATTATCAAAATTATCTGGAACATATGAAAAAGCATCATCCCGATATGGATGCAATGGATGAAAAGACTTTTCATCGCTATTGTGTAGATGCCCGCTATCCAACGGCTGGTGGAACAATGAAGAAGTGTCCATGTTGATGGAAGGGATAAGTTGATTTAAAGCTTAAATAGAAACGGCACTTGGGTGCCGTTTCTATTTAAGATGAGCGAAGTGATTTATCGGTTTAACGCAATAACAGCACACTTCATGATTAGACTTGTCGTATAACTGACAGTTGGCAAAGCCTAACTCCGCTAGAATCATGCAATACATATAAATAAAAAGGAGACTGCTATGAAAATCTGTATTTATGGTGCGGGTAGTATTGGATGTTATATTGGCGGTCGATTAGCAGCGGTAGGTGCTGATGTGAGCTTTATTACACGTCCTCGTGTATATGAAGAATTGAGGACGTCTGGTTTAAAACTGACAGATTATACTGGTAAAACGATAAAAATCGCGGCAAAAGATTTACAGCTTAGTGTTGATCCTAAAATAGTCACAGATGCCGATATTATTTTTGTATGTGTAAATCGGCTGCGACTGAGCAAGTTGCCAAGGAACTTTATAACAACTTGGGCGCACACAGACCCTATATTGTGAGTTTTCAAAACGGGTTGAGTAATGTTCCAATTTTAAAGCAGATTTTAAAACATCATTCGATTTTAGAAGGTATGGTGCCTTTTAATGTTGCAGTTCAAAAAGTTGGGCATTTTCATCAAGGGACATCTGGTGCGTTGCATGTGAAAGCGTATGCACAGCAACAGGATTTAGCCAAGCTTTTTAAACAAGCTGAATTAGAGATTGTTTTTGATCAGGATATGCTTGCGGTGCAATGGGCAAAAATTTTGCTGAATTTAAATAATTCAATCAATGCTTTGTCAAAGCTACCATTAAAACAACAATTGTCTAATTATCAATATCGACAATGCCTTGCTATGGCGCAACAAGAAACGTTATATCTCTTAGATTTAGCACAAATTAAGCCAGCAAAACTCACAGCAATTTCGGCACATCTATTGCCTAAAATAATCAGTTTGCCCAATTTCATTTTTAAAATATTAAGCCGTAAAATGTTGGCGATCGATCCCTTGGCGCGTTCATCTATGCAAGATGATTTAATGGCAGGGCGAACAACAGAAGTGGACTGGATCAATGGGGAAGTTGTTCAGCTCGCCCAACAGCTAGGTAAACAAGCTCCTATCAATAAAACCTTAATCGAATTGATTAAACAGGCTGAAATTTCAGGAAGTGAATTTTCAATTGGTGCGCACGATTTAAAAACAAAGTTAGAACATGCCGCAAAATTAAAAGTTTAAAATTTTGGTTGATGGGGGAAGCTATAAATTTTGAAGTGTATTCAGCAAATGAAAATAAGGATTTATCGCAGTCAAGATTGAGTATTCCTTAAAACCGTGTATGTTAAGGAAGTTACAATAATTTTATTGGGGAAATAAAAGGTGATTTGGGGAACAACACAAGTAAAAGCATCAGAACAACATAGCACTGTATCAAATTTAGACCTCACTCAGTTTTACCCAAAAATTGATGATTTTTTAAGTCAAATCAACCAAATTATTTTAGATAAAAGTCATCAGACTAAACTGGCACTCTGTAGTCTATTGGCTGGTGGACATTTACTTTTTGAAGACTTACCCGGACTTGGAAAAACCACCTTAGCCAGCAGCTTGTCTCGTCTTGCAGGTCTCGATTTTCAACGGATTCAGTTTACCAATGATATGCTGGCAAGTGATGTGATTGGGATCAATATGTTTAATCAAAAAGAGCATCAATTTGAGTTTAAACATGGTCCAATCTTTACCCAAATTCTGCTTGCAGATGAAATTAACCGCTGTAGCCCTAAAACCCAAAGTGCTTTGCTTGAAGCAATGGAGGAGGGCAATGTCACTATAGATGGTACACGTTACCCTTTACCACAACCATTTTGGGTGATTGCAACGCAGAACCCACTTTTTCAAAGTGGAACCTATAGTTTGCCTGAATCACAACTTGACCGTTTCTTGATGCGACTGTCTTTAGGTTACCCATCACGCGCAGCAGAAAAACTATTATTGCAGCAAAGCTCGCGCCATGATTTGATTGAAAAGTTGCAAGCGATTTTCCAACATCAGGAAATTTTGCAATTACAATGTGTGGTAAATCAAATTACATTGAACGATGTTGTTTTTGAATATATGCTTGATCTAGCAGAAGAAACACGTAAAGGTCGTCATGGCTTATCTCCACGTGGGTTATTGGCATTAAAAAAATCAGCACAAGCCTATGCCTTGATTGAAAAAAGACAATTTGTAATTGCAGATGATGTACAAGCAGTGTTTGTTGCTGTGGTGTCGCATCGTATAGGATTAGGTGAATCTGAGACACGAGCACTTATGCAAAAAGTTCCTGTAAAGGGCTAATTGGAAACGCTTATGTTAGGTCAACGATTTGTTAAATGGCTGCATCTTCGGTTTCGCTATACAGGAACCCGTACACTGAAACAAAACCAAGTGTTGGTGTTTATGTACCAGCAGGGTTTTTTATATCTGGTTCTTATTTTGATTACTTTTATCGCTGGGATTAATTATGCCAACAATTTAATTCTTGGTTTTTGTTTTTTAATCAGTGCAATTTTATGTCTTAGTTTCTATCTCAGTTTTAAACAATTACATGCGATTACATTAGATGTGGTTGTCGATGAAGTGGGTAAGGTCAATGAAGCTTTTAAGGTGAGAATTAACCTACAACAAGATCGTGCTACGCCTAAGTTTTTAAACTTTAAAATTGATGAACAATTACAATCTTTTCTATTTGAAGAAAAACAACAAAGTTTTGAATTGAATTTTATCCCACAACAACGTGGTGAATTTTCAGTTCCCCCAATTCAAATTTACTCCACATATCCGCTTGGTTTAGTGCGAGCATGGACCTATATTTATTTAACTGAAAGTTACTGGATTGCCCCTGAAGCGAAGTCTTTAGAGCATCAATCGCAGAATTATTCCAATACAGGTGAGCCTGATTTAGATGAATTTAAAGAGTTAAGGACTTTTAAATCAGGTGATTCATTGCAAAGCATTTCTTGGAAACAGGCCGCGCGTGGACAAGGATTATTTGTAAAGCAATTCGATGATTTGGTTGATACCCATGCGATGCAAATTGAATATAGCAAAATGCCAAGCGCAGACCATGAAGAGAAGCTGAGTTTTATGATGGAGTTGGTCGATCGATGTCATCAGACGGAAACGCCGTACAGCATTATTTTACCGCATGCACAAACTGAAAATGGGATTGGAGAACAGCACTATATTCATATCAAAACCTTATTGGCGCAAGCGTGAGGATGAACAATGAATAAATCGATACAAATTTCAATTTTAGTTGTGCTGAGTTTGATTTGGTTGGCACAGCTGGCTTATATGCCTATTGCATTGTCTATTTTATTCCTCATGAATATCGTGGCTTTGGCGCTGTATTATGACAAAACCAATAAACATCAAGTCTATAATCTGCATCGATTATTTGCACAAACCCCAAAATTAGTTTTTGCACTTTTAGCCTTAGTTATCATTTACTTTGATTCCCGCACTTTTTTAGGCGTAGAAGCAGGTACAGCGGTTCTCTCCACATTTTTATTTGCGAAAGCACTAGAAACCAAATCAAAGCGTGACTTTATTATTCTGTTTAACTTTGCTTTGTTCGTCAGTGCCAGTTTATTTTTACACAGTCAAGCCTTTTGGATGGCACTGTTGGTTTTATGTTGTTTAATCAGCTGTTTGGTTGGACTGTATCGTGTACAAATCGCCAATTTTGAAATAGAGCAACCGGTTTTTCAGTCACTTAAAAGTGATTCATTGCATATTCTTAAATTTATTGCTTTGGCTTTGCCATTCTTTATTTTACTGTTTATGTTTTTCCCGCGTTTGCCACCACTTTGGCGAATCCCCATTCCCAATAATAAAGCGGTAACGGGATTGAGTGATCACATGTCACCGGGTGATATTGCTGAGCTTTCACAGTCAAGTGCATTGGCATTTCGAATTATTGGCAATATGAAGCAATTGCCAAATCGTAATGAGCTGTATTGGCGAGCGATGGTGCTTGATCGTTATGATGGTACAACGTGGACAAGTGAGTTTGCCAATAAACAGGTAAAAGCTTATTCCAAGATCGCAGGGCAGATTGATGGATTTCATTATCAATATCTGGCCAGTGATCCAAGTCAGCAATGGATTACCGGTTTGGAAAAGTCGATTCCAATAGAACAGCGTTTTGAGTTACACCAAGACTGGTCGATTACACCTAAACGACTGGTACAGCGTACCCAGCCAATTGAATTGCAGTGGGTGGGGAATCGGGTTCGAGATATTCAGGATGCACATTTTGAACAGATGATGCTGAAAAATAACCTCAGTTATGCGAAAAAGAGTGATCTACAAGCTCAGAAGTTTGCTTTAAATCTGTATCAGCAGAGCCAGTCTAATCCTGAAGCTTATATTCAGAATGTATTGAACTGGTACAAGAAAGAAAAGTTTGTTTATACACTTGCACCAGGAAGGTTGGGGAATAACCGCGTTGATGAGTTCTTGTTTCAATCTCGGCAGGGGTTTTGTGAACATTATGCCTCAAGCTTTGTCTTGCTTATGCGTTATGTTGGAATTCCAGCGCGTGTAGTCACAGGCTACCAAGGTGGTGAGCTGTCTCCTGATGGTCAAAGTTGGGAAGTACGTCAGTTAGATGCACATGCTTGGGCTGAGGTTTATCAACACGGGCAATGGCAACGCATTGATCCAACGGCCATCATTGCACCGATGCGTATTGATCGTGGTATGCAAAATGTGATGAATGACGATCGTTCGATTTTTGGTGATGCGGGTTATTCAAATTTGCGTTTTCAGCATTCATCGCTGCTTAGAACGCTGCGTGTTTGGAGTGACTATGCTAGTTTTCAATGGCAGAGTAAGGTTGTCGGTTACGATGCAGAGAAGCAAAGTGGCTGGATGAAGAAGCTTGGCTTAACATCAGCTTATAGTTATGGTTTGGTTTTAATTTTTGGAATTCTTGGATTACTGTTGATCTATTGGGGTGTGACGCAATTTTGGCGGACTCGTGAAATGTCAGCGCTTGAGCGAATCATTGCTCAATTTAATCATCAATTATCTGAGGTTGATCAAAAAGCAGAGTCAGAAACCTTTCAACAATGGATGCAGCGTTTAGCCTTGCAGACTGAACAAAACCATCTGTTTGAACAAGTGAATCAGATTTTTCAAAAAATTGTCTATTTAGGTAATGAAAATCAACAGGATATTCAAAATATCAAGAAATTGCTTAAAGAGTGTGCGAATGCATTAAAAGTGAAGAAATAAGGCTTGTCATCTTATTAAAAAATGAATAATATTCTCAGCACTTCAGGTGTATAGCTCAGTTGGTTAGAGCGCTACGTTGACATCGTAGAGGTCTCCAGTTCGAGTCTGGATATACCTACCATATATTTTTCAAAGACTTATAAGCGAATCAAATGCTTATAAGTCTTTTTTTTGCTTTTGTTGCATCTCTATTATTCGTGAATTCAGAAAAAGGCGGTATATTCAACATGTTTGCAATAAGTTAGCAACAAAATAAAAATATCGAGATCATGTAGCAATGCTTGGCGTATTTAAGTTAAGTACTAAGGTGCTTCAAACCTACCTTAAATTTAACTTACATATATAAAGATATATGTACATTTAATCATTAAATTACATTTTTAAAAAAATCATAATAAAAAAAAGAAATAAAAATGAGTTATAGTCTAAATGATTTTAAATTGCAGGAATCACACTATTGAGTATTCATGAAATAGTACTTCAAGATGATAAATTTCATTTACATAAACTTGTCAAAGTTAAAGATAGTATTTATGACCCAGTCAAAAAAGATGAGTCTACTTTATGGTTTTGGATTTACTCAGACACATCTGAATTTTTTTACTTTGAATTATGGGATGAACTTGATCATGCAAGAATAAACGTAAATATTAATTATAAAAATTGTAACTTTAAAGTAGTTAGTATTAATAATAACAATAAAATGAATTACTCATAAAACTTAATTATATTAAAGATAAATAATTTTCATAATAATTTAAAACATGAACCTAATGTAAAAAACGATTTAATTTTATCTATTTAGGGATGGTAACAATACATCTCTATAGGTATAGGAAATTAAAAGTGAAAACTTAACAAGCGGCCATCAAGAGATTAATCCATTCATTAATTAGTCTCGGTTTGTAATGGCGCTGGGAAGCTTGTCGCTTTTTTAAATTAGTGAAAGCATCTATATCTGGTGAATCAGAGCAACTGGGTGCGAGTCAATCGGTCAAACTCTAAAATTCTTTAAAAGAGAGGGTCCATAACCCTCTCATTTGATATTTAAAGAAAAGAGGAGATTCCTCGCTGATTTAAACCGACCTTTTTACGCACTCGAGTTTGCTTTTCTTTCAAAAGCTCATTTAATAAGCTATTTAAATGAGCATTATTGAGGGCAGCTGGCGTAAATGAGTCATATCCAAGCTGATTAAAAAATAAATCAACTTTTGAGCACTTTTGCACGTATTTCATTGACCAGTTTTTAAAACTAATTTTGTCAATATCCATGATTTCAAATTCAATAATGCTATTATGCCTAGCGTCATTTTTTATACTTTGAAATAACGCTTGAACTATAGACTTTTCACCTTCAAGACATTGAAAAAAATGATTATTGGCATAGTATAGAACACCAAAAATTTTATTTTTTCCATTAAAATCACGCGCAGTATTTAAGATAGCATTTAAATCTTCAATAAGGTCATTGGCTAATTCATTTCGAGTACTCGCATAGCACAATCGAATTAGCATACATCTTTCCTCAAGTTGCGTAGATTCGTATAAAAAACCTTATTCATTGATATCAAAATTATATGGCTCAATAGCGTATTCCCCAGCTAAAAGGTCGATAAAAGAAGGGATTGTCTCACTAGAAAGAAGAAATGGATTGAAATCATCACGATGATTTTCTAGGAAAAAGTCACCAAGTCTTTTATTGACAGGGGCAAATTTCATATTCCAATGCTTAAACAAAGCTATGTCACATTTTTCGTAATATAAAATTTCACAATTTTGATGACGTTGATCTTTTAAAATTTGATTATAAAACAGATCATCAACCTTACTTTTATGCCCTTCAAGACATTGAACAAAATATCCATGTCCATAGTAAAGAACACCTGTGATTTCATTGCGAGAGTTGAAATCAACAGCTGTGTTAAGAATTTCTATCAAATCATTCTTAAGATCTGGATGAGTACTCGTAGCTTTACTTGCATATAAAACTCTTACAAATTCCATTAGAAGGCTTCCACGATAAATAATTACTTCGAACTAGTGCTAACGCTTTAATTTTATTAATAAGCTTTATGTATTCACATAGAAAGATTAGTAACGATGACTACAATACATTGATAATTAATCAAAAGCTAACAAATCGTACCAATGGGTCGAAACAGGAAATGTAAAGTTTTTTAACACTGTTTGAGTGTTTTGTTACTTTATAAAATAAATTTAGCCTATTGTTAAAATTAAATATTTGAAAATAATAGATTTAATAAATATATTTTTAATTTCGTGTGGTTAAAAAACGTACAAATGTACGAAATTTCTCACAATCATGTAAGCCATGGATTATATCGCTAAATTTCATATTATTTATACTGCCTAGATACACCACAAGTGCTCATCATTATTATAAATCTGAATATTAATTTAAGGTGATTGTCGCTAACGCTTAAATTAAAATAATTCATTATAAAAATGATGTGTTGAATAAAAAGTGTTGTGTATTGGGGGAGTCTTCCCCCTTAGTTGGACAACTAAGGGGGGAGCATTTTTATAAATATGAAATGAGAGAGGATGAAATGCAAATTTTAAAAAATATTGTTATTTTTATTGTCTCTGTTTTAAGTATTTCATTGCTTATTATTATTTTTGATCAATTGGGGATGAATAAAAAACTCAACTTGTTTTTATCAGCTTTACTGTATGGGGTATTCATCACAATTTATTTGCAAAAGGTATTCCTAAGTCTATCTTACTTCTTAGGATTCTATAGCCTTTTATTCATGATAAGTTATTCTGTTGAAGTCATCGTCATGCTTTTTATTTCTTGCACTGTTTTAATGATTATAAAAATGATTATGCCGAAATTAAAGGATACACGTGTCGATCGATTTTTTATTTTTAATAAATTATATAAAAAGTAAGTTTTAATGATTACTTTTTATTTTTTTATTCAAAGTTGATCTTAATTGGTGGATTTAAGTGTTAATGTTATTTTGAGTTGTAAATATTATAAACTAGAACATTTTAATCACATAAAATAACACTTGGATTAAAATATTAATTTATAGTGTTATTTTAAATCAGAATATATTTTAGGGAGTAATATAGTATGTTTCGTTGGGCGATTATCTTTGCTGTAATAGCACTTATAGCGAGTCTTTTAGGATTTGGTGGTGTAGCAGGTCTTTCAAAAGATTTTGCAGTTATTCTATTGGTTGTCGCTGTTATTCTTACAGTGATTGGTTTTATTTCACGTGGAAGGGTATAGTCACTATAAATCATCTAACGATAGAATTTAGTCATTCTATCGTTAGATATAATTAATTTGAAAGTACTTAAATCATTTAAATAAATTTGAACTGAGCACATTATGAAAAATATTAACTATGATTTTGTTTTAGAACAAATTTATAATTTTTTACTTTTAAGACCTGACTTTAATAGTAAAACAAATTTTGAGAAGATCGCTGAATATTTCAGAGCTTTAAATGAGGGCACAGATGATGAGTTCAATTTTGAGAAACCAAACAAAATCTCGGGTAAATTTGGCAGTAAAAAAAATATAGTAATAGTCAACGCACCTGAAATAAATAATAAAAATAAATTTTTGGAATGGGTTGATCGGCAAATAAATCTATAAGTTTTTTGATTAAGGGTATCTATATGCATCATAGACATAAGCGAAAAAAAGCAGCATTGATTTCAGAATGGTCAACTGATCAAGACTGCTATTTGATTGAAAATAGTTCATTACCTATTGAAATATTAAAAGATTCTTTATCATTCTCTGAAGAAGAAATACTTGAGAGAAAGATGCAGCTAGGATTAGTTCGCCAGCAACGACAAATGATGAGAAGCAGTTGAATCAAATATTCTAAGCTTCCCAATTCATTTTTATAATTTTAGCCTTAATTTAATCGGTCTAAAGTGATTAAGAGTCACCTCATAAAATAACTTAACTAATCAAAACTACATCCTGAATATAAGATGCTACACTCATGGTAGTTTTTAAAGATGCAAAAATTTAGGGCTGCGTGTTTAGATCCCCGAAGTGAATAATCATAACGTTTTTCTGTTTCTTGACCACCTTTAATGGGGGAAGCTAAGGCAACTCAGCCATCTTAATAGGTATATTTTAAAATAAGGCATAAACTTTATTCAAGTGAAACCCAGTTACTAAAATCATTATACTTAAAATAAATACCTATACATGAGAGCTATTAAAAAGTGACAATGTTTACATGATTTTGACAGAAAATAAACTTAACTAATGATTTATAATAAAACTATTTAGGTGATAATGGATTATTAATCTTAATCTATAAATTGTTAATTATTTCATGTGTAAATTATTTATAAAATTTTAAACATTATAAGTTTTATATTTAATGGTTTATAAAGCTATTTGATTAAGATTTTTGAATTATCTTAAATAAGTGAGGAACGATTATGAAGATTGCTTTAATTGGTGCAACAGGTATGGCGGGTTCACGTATTTTAGAAGAGCTTGTTTCACGTGGTCATTACGTTAAAGCCATCGCACGTAATACACATAAAGTACCAGATACAGAGCGTGTCTTATCCGTAGATGTGGACTTAAATGATCATGAAGCGCTTGTAGAAGCACTAAAAGGGCAAGATGTTGTGATAAGTGCTGTTCCTTTTCATGGCTTAGACGCGAATGCATTGATTAACACAATTCGGGATTCTAAAGTTAAGCGTTATTTGGTTGTTGGTGGTGCTGGTGGACTGACTATTCCCAACAAAAATGTACGCTTATTGGATACAGATGACTTTCCTGCTGCGTATAAACCTGAAGCAGAAGCTGCTGTAAATTTCCTTGAAAAACTTAAACAAGTCGATGATATTGAATGGACTTTTATATCACCTTCGGCAGAGTTTGGTCCAGGAAAACGTACAGGAGAATTTCGTTTAGGCAAAGATGAACTTATAATTGGTAAAGACGGCAGTAAAATTTCAGCTGAAGATTTTGCAATAGCATTATCTGATGAAATTGAAAATAACAACCATATTAATCAACGTTTTACTGTTGGATACTAAGAAGAAGTGTATAAGAGCCCTCATTTGAGGGTTTTTTTCTATAAAAATTAAATTGACGATTTTAGCATTTCCTAAACTTATTTGTACTTATAAGTATTTTATTTTAAATATTTTGGTCATTGCTGTATGTCATTTTATTTATCTATATTGAATAAATATAACTATATAGTTTAAATGAATTAAGGATTGCAAATTTTAAAGATTGTGTTTAAAAGTTGAATGGACAATACATGTAATATTTTTATGATGATAAAACAGTTAATTATGGTTAATAAGGTGTCTGAAAAGTCATTGTGGATTACATTAGTGGTCATAATTGATATAAATAAGACCAAAATTAAAATATAGAACTTGCTATTGATATATGGATTTGTCATGAAAAGCTCTTTTTTGAATTGTTATACTATAACACTTTTATGGATAGACTTATATGCTGGAAATGTTATGAAACAAAAAGTATTCATTTAAAAAACTTTAAAAAATGTCTATCAGTTTCTTAATTTAATCAGTAATTTTTATTTAAGTGTCTATTGGTTATAAGAATTTTAAGATATTGTTATAATCGTCTCTAAATGAGTCTTGTATGAAAATAGATGAACGCATGATGATAAATGATTTATTGTCATTGGTTTTAAAATCACTATTCTGAGTTTTCTAAATATTAATTCATTTAAATCAATAACATTTTTGATTTTGTTGTCATTTGAAGATAAAATATTTTCATGTTTATTCATCAAACTTAGATTAGGTTGTACTTAAATTAGGTCATACATGGACTGGCTCGCACTTAGATTAAGGCTAAGTAAAATAATATGAACAGTTGCAACCATTGTAGATATGACTTTTAGTTTTATACTTTAGACATCTGAATAAGTCCTTTTTAAAACCATAGATCAACATAAAATCCTCCTCATCCTAGCTTTCTCCCAAAGCGAGAAGGAACTTTCAATATCAATCTGATTCACTCAACATGATCACTTTTTTGATTTATGAAAGATCTTTTTTAAGAACTACATGGGTATAAATATACTAGGAAATATAAGAATAGAAGGGGGAAATAACTTAAAATTGTTTTTTTATTGGCATTAAATCTCAAAATAGTAGAAATTTCAAAAGAATAGTAGTTGATTTTCAACCTAAGATTGAATTAGTATATCTATAAAATACGATATAGTGAATCGTAACTTAAGCACCAACGTCTGGATAACTGGTCTTTCTGATAAGTTAAAGAGTATTTGATTGGGGAGATACGAGATTCTTTATCTGGTTATGACTAGTGATTTAGGAAAGAGGGGATATGCACAAATTTTCAAAAATTGAGCTGGTAACAAATCATTTAACTAAAACACTAGAGGATTATCTAAAATTAAAAATGAGTTGTGATGGCGTATATACACATACTACAAAAAAAGAAGATGAAAATTATAAAATTGAAGTCGTTATTGATCCAC
This sequence comes from Acinetobacter sp. NyZ410, assembly GCF_022828975.1. Lineage (NCBI taxonomy): Bacteria > Pseudomonadati > Pseudomonadota > Gammaproteobacteria > Moraxellales > Moraxellaceae > Acinetobacter > Acinetobacter sp. NyZ410. Next base: position 2,028,989 of record NZ_CP094620.1, read on the forward strand.
CAAGTGATGTTTTAGAAACCTTTAAGAATATAGCACATGACATTAAAGATTATTTAGATACTATTGATTATAAAGGAAAATTTGAGTTTAAATTTATTGTGTAGCGATACAAAGACTACATGCAATAAGTCATAGTTTATTGAACTAAACTTCGTGTGTGTTTTACTCATTTTTTATGATTTATATACCCACAAGTCCAGCTCTTTGTGGGTATTTTTTACATTATTTTAAAATAAATGCCAATAACTACCAAGTTTCATATCCCACTCTTTGGGCTCAATGACCATTCTTCCAGCATTAGGTGTTAGGGTTATTTCACTGAAATAGATATTATTTTTTGATATCAAAAAATCTATTCGGCTATAACCATATTTCAGGCAGAGCGTTTGTGATAACTCAATTAAAATACCTAGCCGAGCTGGTTTCTTTAAATATGCAGGGCTATTGCTTTTTAAATCAACTGTAAATGGTTGGAGTGTCCACGATGTATCGTAAATATTTGAATATTCATTTTTGAGACTATCTTGTACATCGACTTCGATAAATTTGGGTTGACCTTCAAAGCAATGGACTCTACATGTGGTAATGGTTAATTTAGTTTCTTGGTCAATCAATAATTCAACATATTGCTCAGCTAAAATTGATGGCTTAATATTTTTGTAATGCCATTCTCTTTTCCTGAAATACATATTTTGCTTTAAATGATGCGTTAATTTGTTTTGCGCATTTCTTTGATCAAATTGACACTTATCATTGCAGACGATTGCGCTGCCGCTATCATGATTGCATTTCAAAACAAATCTATCGGGCAGTCGATTAAAGTCAATTTCATTGAAAGATTGGTATACACCGATCAATGGAACTAGATGAGAGGAACAAATTTTATTGCTGATCACTTCTCTTACAGCCAATTTATCAGCCAATAAGGTATGTAATGGATCTCTTTCAAAAATCATTCTTGCTGTAACTTTTTCATTAAAACTTTTGGGTTGATCAAAATTGGGAATATAACCAAGTTTATTAATAAAACGTTTGGTTAAATATTGCTTATCTGAGACAAAATATGCTCTTATAACTTTTGCAAAATAGGTGAGATTGTCAATCATTTGTCAAAACCCAATTAATGATCGTATAAGTATAAATAACCAAAGCTTAAAAAAATTTTAAAAAGCGAATGACTTTATGTATGAGTATTATAGTAATAGGCTTATTCCTCTAAATATTTCATATTTACTTTCACTTACGGAGCGATTGGAAAATTTATCGGGCTACGTTTTTGAATTATAAATTATTATATTTAATCAATATGTTGAATCCAGTTTTTATATGTGTGATATGACATATTTGAATCAAGCGCGTGGTTATTGTAATCCATGAAAATTTAAGCTTTAGATCGCTTAGACCGATAATCCTTAAGCGATTTGCTAAGTATTTAAGCAGCCTGTTACATAAAATTTACGATACATATATCAAGCTTTACCAAAAGGTAAAATATTTTCTTGAATCTTAATATGAATTGTGTAAAATTTAACCAGTGAAGAAGGTTGTGCTTTTCACTTTGACTTGGTATTTAAGTCTTTAATAAACCCACCTACTTTTTAGGTGGGTTTATTAATTTTAGCCTAATCAATAAATGATAAGTATCTGGCTTCTATCTAAAAGCATAAAACGATTTGAAAAATGAATATTAGTATCGATGGAAAGCTGAATAGTTAAGCTTTATTGAAAGAATATTGAGGATTTAATGTGATTTTAAGCACACTTTTAATAAATATGAATGAATTCATATTTGGAATAGCTACTGTAAACGGATGTTCTGCTTTCTAACTTGACATCATTGGAGTTCAAATAATGCGCTATTTGATCCAATGATGTGGCCTATTATTGTTTTGCTTAAAATTTATACGAAGGTATGGGTTGTTTATTTATAGATTTGATGTAAATTCAGAACAACATCTTTAAAATTAATTCTTATGAATATTTGTATAGGCGGTCCCTGGCATGGAAGTAAGTTGCTAGGAAATGATAATAAAAAGTCTTTTAAAGTAAAAGGCAAATTACCCAATTCAACAACAAACTATTTTAAAAGAAAGATTCAGTTTAAAAACGTATTTTATATTTTTTGGGTATCTGATGAACTGATGTTATTAGATGAGAATGAAATTATTAAAAATTTTTTACTTAAAAAATTAAATATTATTGTTTAAATAAACTTCATATAAATGAAAGATGCTAAGGCGTCTTTTTTTATATTTTTTAATTTTGCCTTGCTGCATTTGGGTTACAGTGAAATGGTGATCATTTTGGATAATCCATGATTTTTTTATTCTGATTGTTTGATAATTTATTTTAACAAATGGTAAAAAATATATTTTAAGTTACTTAAATTGTTTGATATTTTACATAATTTATTGTATAAAAAAGAAACAACAATAAAATGAGGGTGAAATCATGATAGACAAATCAATAAACATCGTTTTTTTCTTTTCCGTATTTATTGCCTTAACTTTACTGGTACACCTGTTGGGAAATGTGCCAACTGGCGTATGGTTTCCAAAATAAAACTGCTCAATGGAAAAGCTCATCTTGAGATGGGCTTTTTACTTTATGGAGGGATAGATTTTGATCCAGTTATTAAAATGTATGTTTGGCTTTCATCGTGTGATTGATACGCATTATTGTAAAGACGGAGAGTTGGCGGTGTGTCATCATTGTCTAAAAGTTGTTAAAAAATAATCATGTAAATGAAATGACATGGAATACATGATATTTCAATTTTTATACTCAATTCAAAGTTAAGCTGTTCATAATATTTTTTTACTTTGCGAGTGTGAGTTTTTAAATGCCAATACCTAAAATGAATGAGACTAAAACAGATTCCAATCAAGCGCCATATTTTTCAATTGAGCAGCTTAAAAGATTTTTGAAAACACAAATTAGATTAAAAGCCGATGAAGGAGAGTTGTTTGTAAGTGAATATATCACTACAGATTTCGCACAACATGACATCGTTAATCTGGGTGAAGAATTTAAGAAAGCGGGCTACAAGGTGAGTATCAAAAATGCAGGTAAAGAAAAAATATTTTCTGTTTTTTGGAATTAAAACACTGTAAGTTTTAATGTCTCCTGAAGGAAATAACCACAACTTTATTCCATCACCTAAACGAACCAAATTTTACTTTTTTCTAGGGTTTAATTTTTCAATCAAGGCAGTCCCAACGATGAAAATCATTTCAATAGTCTGTCTCGTTTTATTGTGGGTTGAATCATATGTCGAAAATAAGATACATATCAACAAGATCAATCTAAGACTCTGCACTTGCAGGATTAAGTCACTGAATAGATGTCAGCTATTGGCCGCGTAAAGGCAATATGGCATAGTTCTGCTATTGTGTGATGTAGTCGATAGCCCCTGAATTCACTGTGGAATTCTTATGCGAGGCTTATGGGAGAACAAAGTGAATAATTTAGAAAATCAAGATTTAGAACAGCAATCTCAACCAGAGCAAAAAGATTCTAGCGTAATGAATGATATCGTGAATTCGATCAATCCTTTGGATGCCGTTGATCTGATCTTGGAAACAGGTCGGTTGATTGTGAATACGAGTAAAGATATTGTTTCTGATATTGCTGACAACATTGATATTGATATAAGTCTTTAAAATTAATTCGCAAATGTACCCATCAAAAGTTGGGGTTTTAAATTAAGTGATTGAACTTTTTTGCAGATGACACTTAAATCAATGATGAAAAAAATTCTCTTGGCATTTCTTATATTGAATTCGAAATTTAGCTTTGCTGATCCAATAAAACCAACTTTTCTTGAAGAAAAATTAGATATTGAAAAGTTTAAAAAAGAGCTAGATGATAAACATACATCTAAAATAAAAAAGTCGCTTTTTCTTGTAAAAAGAGAGCCGAAATTGGACCAGCCTAAATATAAAGCAGTTATGCTAAGAGTCGCTAAGGATAGGCAGGGTAATTCTTTTAAGTATATGAAAATGATCAATTATGTAGACTGTGATAAAAATAAAACTTATACATTTTTGTCATTTTATGATGAAAATGGCATTACACATGGTATTGGTTCATCTAATGACGATCTTGCAGGAGATAGTCCATTAAGAAAACAAGTCTGTATCATTGAATGATGGTGAATAGTTGAAAAAGTATGTTTATTCTATGATTTAAAATTGACACATTTCACGTTATTTAGTAAAACTGTGATTGTTAATTCATTATAGTGAATAAACATACAATAATCCTTAATCAGCGCAAAATTAAGGGGAAGCCTCACAGTGATGTGAGGCTTTTTTATTCGAATAACTTATTCCAAAGCAGTGTTCGAAATCGCTCGTGAGTCGTTGTTTGTGACTTTGTTTAAAACTAATAGAGATCATGCTCAGCTTTAAAGCGTTCCAGATTCCGAAGTGCGTCTTGATAACGTGAGCGTACTTGACTGCTATTGCTACGAAGATCAGATAATTTCTTTTTATAGTCGTCGCGATCTTTGGCAGATAGATCTTTGCTGTCTAATTTTCCAAGATAGTAATCTAGATTGTTTTGTGAAGTATTAAATTCTGAATTCGCATGATAAAAGTTACTGGCCACTTGATAATAATGACGTAAGGATTCACGTTTCTCTGCAGGGCAAACTCTAAAATTACCGCGACCTTCTAAAGCTTCATAAAAGATATTTTCAGGTTGACAGTAAGCCCCTAAACCTTTTAGGTAACCCATTTCATAAAGATTTTGACTAGGAATAATATTGGCTTTTTTACAAGAGGAATAGTATTTATCTATGTGGGATTTATTTCCAACAGCGCCATCTTTTTCACCAACGTTAAACCAATTTGCAGTTTTACATTGTTCAACACTCATTGCAGCACAACCGGAAAGTAAAACCGTAAAAGTAGATAAAATTACTATAAGTTTCATGAAAAATTCTTCCAAACGATTTTTGAATTTCTTTTAAAAAAAGATTTTATCATGACAAGGTCAATAATTTCCTGATCATCAATACGGATTTACATGAAAAGTGCATCTAAAATTTGAGATAAAAAAGTGTTTTTATCATGATTCTGCAGCTATTGCCGATATCGTCTTTTAACTTTGGCGTATTTTCAGATTGTGCATAATGTTTGTATTGAAGTTGATAGATATAAACCCAAGGATTCATCTTCAAAAGAACAGAACTACTAAATTCTTAACTTCATTTAATTTAAAAATAACGGATGGGCAGTTAAATTTAATAGATTGATAATTTATTCAGATTTTTTCTAAAAATAGGATTTTCATCTAACGCTATAAAAATAAAGCGGATTAAAGCAAGACTACAAATCCAAAACATAGACAATCATTGAGCTCAGTTCAGTAACGATTACACAGAAATTTATAGTTACTTATTTAATTTCATAAAACTTATATACTATGATTTTATAGTTAAATTAACATTGATCTTTAAAGTGGCTTAATTCTAATGTTTGGGAAGATCGTTTTTACTGTATCGGTAGTCTTATCCATAGTTTTTTTTGTTCTCGGTTTAACGGAAGCTATTGTTGAGTTTATCGTTATTGGATGCCTTGGTTTTATCGCATCGGGCTTGGTTTTTAAACAAATGAAAATATCATTCAAGCAGAATGACGACTAATTTTGTGGTTTTGAGTAAGAGTACTTTTGGCTGTTTTTTATTGTCAAAAAATGCTATGCAATCATGGTGTTGGATTTAAAAATTAATTGGATATTTTGGGTCTGTAATTATTTTCTCTGGTTTCTTATTTACTATTTGCCTAAGAAAAATAAAACAAACAAAAATTATCAAAGTCGCTAAAAGAGCAAGATCTAATTCTACTATAAGGATGTAAGCACTGAGTTAAAAAGTACAAAAGTTTGATAGAGCCCTCATTGGAGGGCTTTTTTGTGTCAAGGTGCTGAAAAATATTAAAAAAATCACATATTATTATAATAATATAATACTTTATTATCATTTTATGATATTTTTATGTTGTTATATAGTGTTATAAATCTATATAAATCATCTTATATTGAAAAAAAGGGGTAAAAAATAATGGCTAAAATTGACTTAAATCCATTGGCTGAGATTGATGGCTTCACAGCAGCAGCACTTGTCGACTATACAAGCGGATTATCACTTGCCGCTCAAGGAACGGGGATCGATTTAGAGCTTGCTGCTGCTGGAAATACGGAAGTTTTAAGAGCAAAAATTAAAACAGCAAAAGCACTAGATTTGAAAGATACGATTGATGATGTTTTGATCACACTCGGGAAGCAGTACCATTTATTACGTCCACTTGAAAAGAATAGCGATTTATTTTTATATCTAGTATTGGATCGCCAAAAATCGAACTTAGCGATGGCAAGACATGAACTTCGAATTTTTGAAAAAGAGTTAGATTTTTCTTAAAAGCAGCAATTGGCTATTATATTGGATACGATGTAATAGCCATTTTAAATCATCAATACTAAGAAAATAGAATGCATATTTAGCATATAAATACAGCCCGAATATAGGCTATATAAAGATGTTAAATCTTGAGTGAAATAGTCGACTTAAGTCTATGAATGTAAAGTTATAAATATGAATACCATAAAATAAAAAAATATCATTGAAAATCTCATAAATGTTATTAGAATTCTATTTCTAAATAAATTAAGAGATTGGGGATATGGAAAATAAAACAGCAAGATTAACTATTTTGATAGACCCGAACAAAAAGGAAGCTTTTGAAGAATTGTGCAACCGTCAGGATCTAAAGCCTTCACAAGTGGTTCGCCAATTGATTCGTGAGTATTTAGAAAAGCATGGTGTTGATTACGCGACTAAACCGACTTTACCAAAAAAGTAATATTTAAATTATCAATTTTATCAAGAAATGGGACTGTGCTTTTTAGGGGGAAAAGCGGGTCTTATTTATATTGAATCAGAGAAAACTGAGTAAGATTGATCAAAAATGTTGTACTAATTATTGATGATTTTGATATTTATAAATTTTTAATATATTTGATTCTGTAAAGCTGACCAATTTGAGCTTGATGATATTGAGTAAATAAGCAAAAGAGAGCTTACAGGCCGTTTTATGGCTTGTAAGCTCTTTTTTGAAAATAAAGCCTAGAAACAATACGATAAATAGATTTTTTGAATTCTTTTTTGACAAAACTTCAGCTTAGTTTTGACCTTTATAGCATTGTTTTTCATATGATTATGATTAAGTGTTTTTCTGTTAATTGACCATAAATTAAAATTAAATAAATGATAATTATTATTATTAGCAATTGCATTTGAGGTTTTGCTCAAATACAATACGCAACAATTCTTTCACAATTCCTCCTTAATTTAAGTTGCGTATTAACATGAATAAACAATTAAGATTTCAAACGCTGTCAATTTCTATACTCACCGCAATGTCAATTTCAGCATATGCAAAAGATACTTCTGAAGATGCGACAAAGTTAAAAACAATTGTAGTGACTGCGAGTAGTCAGGCAGTAGATGTTAAAGAAGCACCAGCAAGTATTAGTGTTATTACAAGCGAAGATATCGAAAAACAACCTGTGGGTAGTCTTGGAGAGTTATTGAGTAAAGTTCCTGGGGTAACAGGTGGAATTAGTCCTTCGAAGGAAGGTTCTAAGATTAAATTGCGTGGTTTACCAGACAATTACACATTGATTTTAGTTGATGGTAAACGCATCGGGTCTTCAAGAGATGTAAGTTATCGTCCAGATTTAGGTCGTCAGGATTTAAACTGGATTACACCCGATATGATTGAAAGAATTGAAGTCGTTCGTGGTCCAATGTCTTCCTTATATGGTTCAGATGCCATGGGAGGTGTAATTAATATTATTACTAAGAAGATTCCCAATGCTTGGGGCGGTAATGTCACTTTAAATTATACTCAGCCAACAACTTCGTCTGATTTAGGCACTTCTATACAAACAGGTGTCATGGCTGCTGGTCCATTAACTGACACCTTAGGTTTACGCTTGACGGCAGGGATGACTGAACGAGAGGCAGATAAGAAATATTCAGCAGGTAACGGAACCACAGGTTCTCAAGATCAAAATTACAATGCGATGTTGCATTATCAGCCAACAGATAAACAGTCATTCAGTTTTGAAGCAGGGCACAGTATCCAAAAGAATGAAAAAGGTTCTCAAATTAACGCCAAAACAGGTGCAGAACAGGAGACTAGTTGGGGGGCTAAAAAATTAGAACATAATTCATTTAGCGTATCGCATGATGGTGAGTGGGCAATTGGTAAATCTAAGTTAAGCGCATATTACAATGATTATGATTCAAGTATTAATAAGGTTACGAGTAAATCAAATGAATTGATTGTTGAGGGTAGCTTAACCATGCCATTTGAGCTAATGTTTAAGCAAGTCTTAACTGTTGGCGGTCAATGGAAAAAACAAGAATTAACCAATACTGATACGATTGGTACTCTACCTGGTGGCAGTTGGGATGGGAAAAGCTATACCGACCCTAAGGTGGATAATAAAAATTGGGCATTATTTCTTGAAGACAATATTTCACTTCTCGATAATTTGACATTAACAGTAGGGAATCGTTTAGATCATGATGATAAATATGGTGAGCATCATAGTCCAAGAGGTTATTTAGTTTATAGTCCAATGGATGATCTTGTGATTAAAGGGGGGATCGCAAAAGGTTTTCGTGCACCAACTGTGAAAGAATCATCTCCTGGTGGGGCAACTGAATCTGGTGGAAATGGTTGCAATGGGTTAAGAGGTAAAATTTGGTATGACAGTAAGCAAAAGCCAGATACCTATACGGGTGGTAGCTGCTTTATGACAGGTAATCCAAACCTTAAGCCTGAGGAAAGCACAAACTATGAAATTGGTGTAAATTATACTGGTTTTGGTACAGACCTAGGTTTGACATTCTTCCATACAGGTTTTAAAAATAAAATCACTTATTCGCCGTTAGGTCACGAAGGTGGTATTTGGTTTACTCGAAATGAAAATATTCAAAATGCAGTAACGCGTGGTCTAGAAATGGTTGTAAATTTCCCAGTTTTAGACAATCTAAAATGGAATAATAATGCAACGTATTTCTTAAAAGCAAAAAATGAAGATACTGGTGCAACCTTACTGACCACTTCAAAATTAACGGTAAATTCAGCCCTAAATTGGCAACCGATAGATCCACTCAATGTAGAATTGTCTGCGCAATATTTAGGTAAGCAATATTTAACTGATAAAAGTGCTACTCCTACGATGCAAAAACCGCATACGATTGTAAATCTAGCAAGCAATTATCAAGTCAATGATAAGCTCACTGTACGTGGTGGTTTTACTAATTTACTTGATAAAAAATTGTCAAATGGTGCAGATGCATACTTCGTTGAGCGTCAAAAAGTATTTGTAGGTGCAACCTTTAAATTTTAATCAATTATATTGAAATGAAGATTGACTTCACTTCAATTAATAAATCATGCGTTAGAAAAACCATCTTCGGATGGTTTTTTGTTATGTATTTTTATTAGGAAGTGATTTTATTTCGATGAATCAAGTGCTGTATATAAAATAGTAAAGAATGATCTTCAGTATTTAGGAATTTTTTGTTCGCACCAAAAATTTCCCCCAATATTTTTTTGATAATTTTATAGTTTAATAAAATCAGTAGGTTATATATTTTTTAAAAAACTTTGGGTATTTTATGGTTTTTATATTTAACTTGCTGTTATCAGCGTATTTTTTGATTTAAAATTATAGTTCACTGCCATATAGGCAGCTTAGAAAAACGGGTACGACGTAACCAACGCGCATCACTTGTTCACTGCCATATAGGCAGCTTAGAAATGCCCTCTTCCGTGGCGATCTTGTGGCCGCACGTTCACTGCCATATAGGCAGCTTAGAAATTAAAGCATTAGGCATGCTTACATTGACGAGCGTTCACTGCCATATAGGCAGCTTAGAAAACTCGAAATAATCAAGATGGGTTTTAGACAGAGTTCACTGCCATATAGGCAGCTTAGAAAATTATTAGAAAAAGGTGGTGCTGGGTTTAAAAGTTCACTGCCATATAGGCAGCTTAGAAATGAAATAGATCATCAACAGAATCAATTCTGTCGTTCACTGCCATATAGGCAGCTTAGAAATCACAATGAGGACAAATCATTCTTAACTTGATGTTCACTGCCATATAGGCAGCTTAGAAATTTTCTGCATTCTTCTGATGAAAGCTCTCCAGGTTCACTGCCATATAGGCAGCTTAGAAAACCCATGACATTAGATTTAGAGGTTGCTCAAGGTTCACTGCCATATAGGCAGCTTAGAAAAACTAAAGGCAGTTTAATCATAATGCCCCCAAGTTCACTGCCATATAGGCAGCTTAGAAATTACGACGAATGCAATGTTGAAGAACTCACGAGTTCACTGCCATATAGGCAGCTTAGAAATTATTCGTATGGATAAAACATCTCAGATGGACGTTCACTGCCATATAGGCAGCTTAGAAATTGGTGTTTATCCAACTGTCACACTTGCGATGGTTCACTGCCATATAGGCAGCTTAGAAAAATATTCACCCCTAAACCTGTTGCAATTGCTTGTTCACTGCCATATAGGCAGCTTAGAAAAAGCATCAATCTGACCAGATGAGGTATTGCCCGTTCACTGCCATATAGGCAGCTTAGAAAAGGCATTGGCGCGGCGCGAAGAGCAGGAGCAAGTTCACTGCCATATAGGCAGCTTAGAAAAAGTTCGCCTTGAGTGAGGTATTCGATTGGGAGTTCACTGCCATATAGGCAGCTTAGAAAGCTGCGTAACAATTACCTGTGTCGCAGATTCTGTTCACTGCCATATAGGCAGCTTAGAAAATCTGCTATCAAAATATCCAAAGCCGTTGTAAGTTCACTGCCATATAGGCAGCTTAGAAAGACTACTGGAGAACTTAGCTCAGAAGAATGTAGTTCACTGCCATATAAGCAGCTTAGAAATCAACATTAATTTGCCTGAATCAAGCGTGATTGTTCACTGCCATATGGGCAGCTTAGAAAACTGATTTAGTTCAGTTACTTGCGAATCTGTTGTTCACTGCCATATAGGCAGCTTAGAAACTTTTTTAAATTTAGGGGTTCAGCATGTCAAAGTTCACTGCCATATAGGCAGCTTAGAAATATTTCTGTTCTGGGTTGGTCTTCTTGGGATCGTTCACTGCCATATAGGTAGTTTAACAATCAATGGAAAAACAATAGATGAGGTTTACTACTAGACCAGCAGAGGAGTTAATTTTAGTTATATTGATAACATTTGAGTTTGTAGAGAAAGCCCCCTTTAAGCTAACTTTCTCTTCATCTAACTCATTGGTTTATTTAAAGCTAAATCAATAAAGATCTTTCATAAATCAAAAAATGATCATGTAGAGTGAATCATATTGGTATTGAAAGTCCCTTCTCCCACTGGGAGAAGGCTAGGATGAGGGGGATTTTATCTCAATCTATGTTTTAAAATGGGCTTATGAAAGAAGTCTAATGTTTAACTAATTATAAATAGACTTCAGAATTACCAATCGTATTTTAACCCCACTCTAAAATTAATTGGTGCACCGTAGTAGCTATTACCTGTTGTTAAATAATACTTTTTATCAAAAAGATTATTTATATTGAGATTGGCTGTTAATTTATTGTTTATTTTATAACGTGCCATTAAATCAACAACACTGTATTCACTCTGGGTAAATTTCTGATCTGCTGATTGAATTTCACTTTGCCAACGAATACCTCCGCCAACGGTTATTGCTTCATTAAGATAAGGAAGTTTATAGGTTGTATAAAGTTTGGCAGTATTACTTGGAATATTAGAGTTTAATAGCTTGCCATTACGGTCTCGGCTTAAATTTCGGGCAAAGCTTGAGGAGATTTGCCAAGTATCTGAGAGTTTTCCTGTGGCTTCTAATTCAATACCGCGACTCTTGGTTCCAGATTCTGCTATATATGCTTGAGATCCATCAGGTGCTAAATGCGAGCCATCTGGCTGTTCAGGAATCGCGACCGCAAAATTATCTTCTTTATTTTCATAGATTGCTGCACTTAGATTAAGTTGATTGTCAAAAAAAGCACCCTTGATTCCAAGTTCTGTACTATTTCCCTCTAATGGGTCTATATAATCCCCAGCTCTTGTTTTTAGATCTTGTGGAGAAAATATATTTGTATAACTTGCATAAGCAGACCAATTTTGATTGAGATCATAAACTACGCCAATATAAGGGATCAGTTTATTCTCTTCTTTTCGATTGGTTATTGTAATTGTGTTTTTCTCATAGCTATTGTCTTCTTTTTTTAACTTCCAATTTTCTAAGCGTGATCCCAACAACAGTGCTAAATCATCACTTAATTTAAACCGAGCTGCGGTATAAAATGATGAACTTGTATTATTTTCTTTGGTCCATCCTACGGCAGGGTTATTTGGACGTTCCGGTGTATTCCCATCCCATTTATATATATTATCAATATTTCCACTCCAACCATCAATCCACCAATTGGTAAAGTACGGCTGGCTATTTTCACTTCTGGTTAATGTTGAACCAAAGATCACATCATGGGTTTGATTCAATAAATCAAATGAGCCGTTTAAGCTGACATTAAACAAGTCTTGAATTGGTTTATAAGCCCAGTGAGTAGAATAAATCGAAACCCCACTACCAGTTTGTTTGTTGGGTGTTCCACCACTTGCATAGCCAACTAATTCATCTGAGTCCGTAATGATACGTGCTAATGAAGCCTTTAATTTCCAGTTATCATTAAATTGATGATTGACATCGGCAAAGAGTGAAGTGGTTGTTCGATCTGAGTAAGACCAACTGGGTGCTGCTGAATCTGATCGCGACCAGTTTGTTCGTGTCCCATCACTATAAAAAGCAGGCAAACCACCACGAGCTTGTCCAGTAATATAAATTTGTTGATAGCTTAAGCCTAGACTTGCTTGAGTCTTATCTGACAAATCAGTGTCAACAACCGCATAGGCCACTTTGCGTTCTTCATTGAAGCGGTCTATGTATGAGTCCGAGTTCTGATAAGCAACGACAGCACGTCCACGAAGCGTACCCGATTGATTAAGAGGTGTTGAGATATCGCCATCGAAACGGTATGAATCCCATGAACTAAGATCTGTACTGATTGATGCTTTAAAATCTTGTAATGGTTTTTTCCGAACCATATTAATACTAGCACTGGCGGAACCTGCACCAGTCATTAAACCTGTCGCTCCTCGTACCACTTCAATTCTATCGAAAAGTGCAGTGTCTTGGCTTTGAAAAATAGAAGAGTAGGTACTTAGGAGTTTTACACCATCAAGTAAATAGCTATCTACACTTTTACCGCGTGAATAAATTGGTGAAGTATCGGAACCTACATTTCCAGACTGGCTAACGGTTAATCCTGCAACTTGGTTTGCAACATCAGTCAGTTGTGTAAGGTTTTGATCTTGCATTCTTTGCTGGGTCATCACACTAACCGATTGCGGTGTTTCTTTTAGGCTGAGTGCCAAGCCTGTTGATGCGGTAGTAGCTTTAGCGGTATATAAACCAGAGCCTTCGGTTGTAAGGCTATTGGTATTATTGGCAGATACAGTGATGGTAGGAAGCTGAGTAGAGTTTTGTTCTTGGCCATCAGATGGGTTCGGTGCTGCAACTACAGATCCATGTATTAAAAAAATAGATCCGCCCCAAATTGCAGTTCGAATTGCAATTGCTAATGCATGTTTACTTTGATGTTCCTTCATTAGATTCTCGTATGAGTCATATTCATCTACTTAGTCGTTTTTATTTTAAAAAAAGCTCATTTTTTTATGATTTAAATGAGAGATATCGTTGGATGTAACAACAATAGCGAGCAGGCGCGAATAGGGGAGAGGGTTATAACTATTTGTATGATCAATAGATCGATGTCATGTAAGTTCGAGATGGATTTTTAAATATACCTAATCGGCTTTATCTACTTATTTTTATTGAATCGTTTGTTTTATAAGTAAAAAGATTATGAGTTAAATGTCGTAGTATAAATACTAGAACAGGCTAAAAAAGCTTGTTTCATATCTCGTTTTACTGTGGCTTCAGAAATATTAAGTTTTTCACCGATTGCACGGTAAGTCATATCTTCCATTTGTGATAATAAAAAAACCTGTGCGACGCGTTCGGGTAGCTTTTCTAGCGTTTGTTGAACTTGATAGACACTTTCTCGAATACATATTTCATGTTCTACAGATGGATAGCCATCCTGTGGTGTATGTATTAGTGCATCTAGATATAAGTGTTCAACTTGTTGGTGGCGCCAATGATCAATAATCACGTGTTTCGCAATTCCCAATAACCATGCTTTGGGTTCTTTAATATTTTCAAAACAGTAGTTACTTTTAATGCACGATAAAAAACTTCCTGACTAAGATCTTCAGAGTGGTGATGGTTGTGAAGTTTATGTTTGAACCACAAAAGTAAAGTATTTTGATGGTCTTGATAAATATGATCAAACCATTGCTGCTTTTGTACTTTCAAATTCATAAGCGTTGCCTGTTTGAAAAGCCAACAACATGGAGTTTTATTGGTTAAAGGAGGTGTTGAAAATAATGATAGTGATAATGATTATTAAATGCAATAATAAGAATTACAAAATGCAACATGATAATTAGCGATCTAAAAGACTATTTCTTCTTGATTATTAATGAGATGGGGGTTAGTAATTGTGAAATTTCACATTATTATCTAATTGATAAATGATGAATAACTTTGAAATTTCACTTTATTTATTTCGCAATTGTAAATTTTGATCGTTCTGCGACTGTATGAATAAGAGTTTTTATGAGTAAGCCATCTGTAAATGTAAACCCAAAAAAAAGTTTTATTGGCCGTAAGTTTAAATATTTAATTGGATTTATGCTGCTGATTATTTTCGGACTAGCAGGCTTCTATTGGAAAAAAACCTCATCCAAACCCGCAGAGGAATATAGCCAATGGAGTAAACCTGTACCCGTACGAACTGTGCCAGTACAACGACAAGATTTACAGGTTGAAATCAAAGCAATTGGTACAGTCATTCCTACGCATACTGTGAATGTACAAAGTCAGGTTGCTGGGGTTTTACAGCAGATTTATTTTAAAGAAGGGCAAACCGTAAAAAAAGGACAGCTCCTTGCACAAATTGATCCAGCGCCATTTCAGGTTGCACTTGCACAGGCTGAAGGAACACGGCAGCAGAATTTAGCACAGTTGCATAATGCTGAAACAGAGTTGCAGCGCTATCAATTGCTGTTTAAACAAGATTCGATTGCGAAACAACAAGTAGAACAGCAATTGGCGCTGGTCAACCAGCTTAAAGGTCAGATACAGGCGAACAAGGCGCAAGTAGATGCTGCAAAACTACAGCTGTCTTATACTAAAATTTATGCACCTATTGAGGGGCGGGTTGGATTTAGACAGAAAGATGCTGGCAACCTTATTCAAGCCAATGAAAGTGCTGGTTTAGTCAGTATCACTCAAGTGCATCCAATTTTTGTGCAATTTGCAGTGGCAGAAAACCATTTAGTAAATCTGCGTCAATCCTTAAAAAATGGCGATAAGGTGTTGGCAAGTGCTTGGGATAAAACAGAACAAAAACAACTTGCGCTAGGGCATGTACAAGCAATAGATAATCAGATTGATATCAGTACTGGAACTTTAAAAATAAAAGCAATTTTTACAAATCAGGATGATGCTTTATTTCCAAATCAGTTTGTCAATGTGCGTTTAAAGACTCAAACCATTCAAAATGCAATCAGTATCCCAAGTGATGCCGTACAACATGGTGCAAAAGGCAGCTATGTTTATATTATCAATCCGCAAAACAAAGCCGAAATTCGCATGTTAAAACTGGGGGTGACCTCAAATGGTCAAATTGAAGTTTTAGACGGATTAAAGGGGAGCGAAAAAGTAGTACTTGAAGGAATTGATCGTCTTTCGGAAGGCAAAGAAGTTCAAATTGTTGCAGAAAATCAACAGCCAATTTCTACGGCCAAGCCAACTGCTGGATAAATCATGAATATTTCACGGTTCTTTATTTTACGTCCAGTCGCAACCACATTATTGATGTTAGCACTGCTGTTGAGTGGTTTCTTGGTTTGGCGATTGCTACCTGTTTCTGCCTTGCCACAGGTCGATTATCCAATTATTCAAGTCTATACTTTTCAACCTGGTGCCAATCCCGATACGGTACAACGCACAATCACCGCACCACTCGAACGAGAAATGGGCAAAATTGCTGGTTTAAAGCAAATGTCTTCCAGTAGTTCAGTGGGCGCATCTGTTATTACCTTGCAGTTTGAACTGAGCGCAGAGCTTGGTGTCGTTGAACAAGAAGTACAGTCAGCACTCAGTACCGCCAGCAGTAAATTACCCAATGATCTACCAGCACCACCGATTTATCGTAAAGTAAATCCGGCTGATGTTCCTGTGATTACCCTTGCCATCAGCTCAGAAACTTTACCTTTAACAACAGTCTACGACATGGTGGACACCCGAGTTGCACAAAAGCTTTCTCAGCATTCAGGTGTCGGGATGGTTAGCCTTGCGGGTGGGCAACGTCCAGCAATACGCGTGCAAATGAATGCTGCGGCACTCGCTGCCTATAAAATGAGTGCTGAAGATGTGCGAACCGCAATTAATTCTGCCAATGCAAATCAACCCAAAGGCAGCTTTGATGGACCATATCGCACCACCATGTTGGATGCCAATGATCAAATTCGTTCGATTGCAGATTATGAAAATCTAATTTTACGCTGGAACAATGGCGCACCGATACGTCTTAGAGATGTGGCAAAAGTCATAGAAGGGAGCGAAGATCGCTATATGGCGGCTTGGGCAGGCAGTCAAGCTGCAATCTTGGTCAATGTACAGCGCCAACCGAATGCCAATGTGATTCAAGTTGCAGATCAGATTAAGCAAATATTGCCTGAGCTACAAAAAAATCTGCCTGAAAATGTCAAAATTCGAGTGTTAACCGATCGAACTGAGAGTATTCGCAGCTCCATTGATGATGTGCAAAAAGAATTGGTTTTTGCCGTGTGCTTGGTGGTGATGGTGACTTTTTTATTTTTAAGAAATTTATCCGCTACGATTATTCCCAGCATTGCCGTACCACTGTCGATTATTGGTACTTTTGTCGTCATGTATTTTTTAGGCTTTTCTGTCAATAATCTGACTTTAATGGCACTCACCATTGCGACAGGTTTTGTAGTCGATGATGCAATTGTGATGTTGGAAAATATTGCACGACATCGAGAGGCCGGCGAAAGCTTATTGCAAGCCGCGCTTAAAGGGTCTAAAGAAATCGGCTTTACCTTAATTTCCCTGACGATTTCCCTAATCGCAGTATTAATCCCATTACTGTTTATGGGGGATGTGGTTGGGCGTCTGTTCCATGAATTTGCTGTCACTTTAGCAGCAGCAATCGCAATTTCATTGGTGGTATCACTCACATTGACGCCAATGATGTGCGCATATTTATTAAAAAATGCCGAACATCCCAGTTCACACAGTCGCTGGAGTCTAGACCGAATTATCCAGCAATACGGTAAAGCTTTACAGTGGGTTTTTCGGCATCAAGTACTGACTCTTGCGGTGATGTTGAGTACCGTCATTTTAGCGGGTCTGCTGTATTGGATGATTCCCAAAGGCTTTTTCCCTGTACAGGACAGTGGGGTCATACAGGTGGTGACTGAAGCGCCTGATGATATTTCATTCCAAGCCATGAGTGAGCGTCAACAAGCACTCGCGGGGCAGATATTAAAAGATCCTGCTGTGGAAAGTTTGTCTTCATTTATTGGTATAGATACCAATAATCCAAAACTGAGTAATGGGCGTATTTTAATTAATCTAAAGCCGCATGCTGAAAGAGATCCTGTAGATCAAATTATGGCACGACTTAGAGGACAGTTCGCTCAAGTTGAAGGGATTCAAGGCTGGATGCAACCAGTACAAGAGTTGAGTATTGAAGATAAAATTAGTCGTACTCAATATCAACTAAGTATAAGCGCTGCTAAAACGACAGATTTAGCCGAATGGACCCCTATATTTGTTGATGCTTTACGACAACAACCTGAATTTGCCCAAGTCACCAGTGAAGAGGGTGGACAAGGCTTACAAGCATTTATTGATGTCAATCGAGATGCTGCAGCACGTTTGGGTTTAAACATTGAAGATATCAGTTTAGCTTTACAAAATTTATTTGCGCAGCGCCAGATTGCAACTTTATACACGCAATCTAATCAATATCGTATTGTTTTAGAACTTGACCCAACATTCACTCAAGGTATAGATGCTTTAGGGCAAACCTATATTCACAATAAGCAAGGAGAACCGATATTACTCAGTTCTGTTGCCAATATTGTGCAAAAACGCGTGCCTATTATTCTGCAACAGCAATCACAATTTCCAGCCAATGGGGTATCTTTTAATCTTGCATCAGGGGTCGCGCTCGGGGATGCGATCAAAGCGATTGATCGCGTACAACAGCGTCTAAATCTACCAACAGAAGTCAAAGTAAAACTGCAAGGTGCAGCCGCTGCCTATGAGAACTCGCAACAACATACTTTTTGGTTGGTGATTGCAGCAATAGTGACCATGTACATTGTGTTAGGCATTCTGTACGAAAGTTTTATTCACCCGATAACCATTCTTTCTACCTTGCCATCTGCTGCAATTGGTGCTTTGTTGGCATTGTTTATGGTTAATCGGCCGTTGGACATGATTGCCTTGATTGGGATCATTTTATTGATTGGTCTGGTCAAAAAAAATGGCATCATGATGGTGGATTTTGCTTTGGCTGCACAACGTAATGACGGATTGTCACCACAGCAAGCGATTTATCAAGCCGCACTGATGCGTTTTCGCCCAATTTTAATGACCACACTTGCGGCACTGGTTGGGGCAATTCCATTGATGCTTGCATCGGGTTCAGGGGCTGAATTACGTCAGCCTCTTGGGATCGTCATGGTGGGTGGTTTGATTTTAAGCCAAGTCCTGACGTTATTTACGACTCCAGTGGTTTATTTATTTTTTGATCGTCTGCAATATTCATTGCAACATACCAATTCAGATTTATCTGTAGATGATTTACCCACAGATCATGATACGACAAGGAGAGAGTTTTGACCTTTCTCTCGACCTTTATTCACCGACCTGTTGCCAGTATTTTACTGGGAATCGCAATTGTATTATTGGGTGTATTGGCCTATTTCCGCTTACCTGTAGCCGCTTTACCACAGGCAGATATTCCAACGATTGTGGTGCGAGCAAGTTTACCGGGTGCAAGTCCTGAAAGTATGTCTGCCACCGTGGCGACGCCATTAGAGCGTGCCATGATGGGCGTTTCAGGGGTAAAAGCGATTAATTCTTCAAGTAATCAAAGCGCAACCCAAGTGGTTTTGCATTTTGATTTAAACACTGACATCAATGAAGCCGCCAGAGAGGTCCAAGCTGCAATCAATGCTGCGATGTCACAGCTGCCTTCTGGAATGCCAAGCCCTCCTGAATATTTCAAGATCAATCCAAGCCAGAGTCCAATTTTTTATTTGGCATTGAGTTCAGAACATCTTTCTGCGGGCAAACTCTATGAAATTGCCAGCAATCAACTGCAGCCAAATCTTGCGCAAATTAATGGGGTTGGGGAAGTTGTCATTGACGGGGCGTCTATGCCAGCTGTGCGGATTCGGCTCAATCCAAATGCCTTGATTTCACAAGGGGTGTCTTTGGAGCAAGTTCGTGAAGCGATTGTAAAAAGTAATACAGTACAAGCCTTAGGGGTAATTGAAACTGAACAGTTGCGTTGGCAAGTTGAGCTTCCAAGTCGTTTAAAAAAAGCGGGTGATTTTGCCAATTTGATCGTACATCAAAATGGTCAGACAGTTGTTCGTTTAAAAGATGTGGCTGAGGTACAGGATTCGGTCGAAAACCGTTATGTAAGTGGTTTTCACAATGGTAAACCCGCGGTCATTATCAAAATCAGCCGTCAGCCCAATGCAAATACCGTTGCCACAATTGAAAAGATCAAAGAAAAACTACCTGAGTTAAGCAGATTAATTCCAGCAGATTCGCAACTGACCACAGTGATGGATGGATCTGAAATTATTCGGGCAGGCTTAAATGAGGCGAGGGATACTTTATTATTTTCCATGCTTTTGGTGATTATTGTGGTCGCACTGATGTTAGGTCGTCTGCAAAGTGCTCTTGTTCCAAGTATTGCTTTGCTGGTGACTTTGATTGGCGCATGCAGTCTGGTTTATCTCGCTGGATTTTCATTGAATAACTTGTCGATTATGGCGGTGATTGTTGCAATTGGACTTGTGGTTGATGATGCAATTGTGGTTTTGGAAAACATAGAACGTCATATAGAACAAGGTGAACAGCCTATACAAGCTGCCTTAAATGGTATTCGAGAAGTTGGTCTGACCTTGCTGGCAATGAATTTGGCTTTGGTGGTGATCTTTATTTCAGTGCTATTTATGGGTGGTGTGATCGAACGATTATTTAGGGAGTTTTCTTTAACACTGATTTTTATCATTATTTTATCTGTATTTGTCTCCCTTGTCCTTACGCCAAGTTTATCTGCACGCTGTTTAAAACCATTGGAGCGTTATCAACATCAGGCTTTATATCGCTATAGCCATCGTTTGATGCAAGGCTTGAGTCAGCTTTATTTACATTCACTGAAATGGATGATTAAACATGGTTATTTGGTCATTCTGCTATGGGGCGGTGCAATCGCTGCTTCTGTATATGTCTATCAAACATTACCCAAACGGGTATTACCTGAGCAAGATACTGGACGGGTTGAAGCTTTTATTCGGGGGGATGACGGCTTCTCCTTTCAAATTATGCAGCCTAAAATCGCCACCTTTAGTGAAAGTGTATTAAAGGATCCCGCAGTCAAAGATGTGATTGGTACGTCTGGTGGTGCTGGCGGAATCACCAATTCTTTTTTAATGGTGAGTTTAAAACCCAAAGCAGAGCGAGATGGCAAATCTTCACATGAAATTGTAGATAGAATTAAAAAAAATGCCCCATGGCTGGCAGGTGCGATTTTTTCTGCACAAGTCAAACAGGAGCTAGAATTGGATGATCCCTTTTCAAGTGGAAGTGGGCAAGATTATTTGTTGTTACTGCAATCTGATGATGTTGCGTTGCTACGTCAGTGGGTACCTAAAGTTGCTCAGGCAATGCAGAAGCTTCCAGAGTTAGAAGAAGTTGAAACCATGGGCGATGAAGGTGCCCAGCATGTGACTTTAGACATTGACCGTGAAGCAGCACGTCGTTTGGGTGTGGATATAGACAATATTTCAAGCGTACTCAATAACTCATTTTCACAGCGCCAAATTTCGACTATTTATGATCAAACCCAACAGTTTTATGTGGTGATGGAAGTCGATAAACACTTTACTGAACATCCTGAAGCGCTGGCAAATGTACGCATTCCAAACCAACAAGGTATTGCTGTACCACTCAGTAATTTTGCCACATGGTCTTATGGTATTACCAATGATCGGGTTTATCGACGCAACCAATATGCCGCAATGGGGATTGGTTATGTGGTTAAACAAGCCTATAGCTATGAACAAGCGGATGCAGCTATTCGTAGTGTTTTACCCGAAGTGATGTTACCCAATGAAATTTTTATCATGACAGATAAAGATGTCGAGGCAGAAAGTTTGCAGGCTGGTTTATCTACGCCGTTACTTGTCTGTGTGGTGATCTTACTTATTTATATCGTTCTCGGGGTTACCTATGAAAGTCTGGTTCATCCGTTGACAATTTTATCGACAGTACCCGCAGTGGCTTTGGGGGCTTTGCTGACTTTATGGTTATTTAATTTCCAATTCACCTTAATTGCGCTCTTGGGCATGTTTTTATTGATCGGAATTGTTGTAAAAAATGCCATTCTTTTAATTGATTTTACTTTATTAGAAAGAAGAGCAGGCAAGACTGCATATCAGGCTATTTTGTCTGCCGCAGCTCTCCGTTTCCGTCCAATTCTGATGACCAATACCGCAGCGTTGCTGGGTGCAATTCCATTGGCAGTTAGCTGGGGAGAAGGGGCAGAGCTACGTCAGCCTTTGGGGGTGGTCATTGTAGGTGGTTTAGCCTTGGGTCAATTGTTGACGTTGTATACAACGCCTGTCTTGTATTTGGTGTTGGAAAAATGTGCTGAATCTTGTTTGAAATTAAAAAATAAATACGCACTTCATTGAGGTAAATAGGAAAATATAATGCAGAGTTTAATCGTTAAAAATGTCATGTGCCTTAGTGTGTTCTTGATATTGACTGCATGCAATTCTACTGTTGTGTTGCATCCACCTGAATATAAAGTGCCAGTCCTTCAAACGGATGATCATTATAAATATGCTGTTCTAAATTGGAAAAAAACCTCGAGCTTAGACGTCAATGCCAACACTTGGTGGGAAATCTTTCAAGATCCTATTCTCAGTCAATTGATGCAACAATTGAATCAAGAAAATTTGAGTCTGAAACAAGCTGAAGCACGCTATCAACAAGCCAATGCCTTACTTGAGCAGCAACGCGCTAACCGTTTGCCAAATTTAAAGTTAAATGGTTCTGCACAACGGAGTGGAACAAAGGACAGTACGCCAAACAACCAATTTACGACGGGTGTTCAGGTCAGTTGGATTCCTGATTTATGGGGCAGAGTCGCTAAAGCGATTGAAGGGCAACAGGCAAATTTAGAGGCTTCACAGGCTGACTTAGCCGCAATTAAACTCAATCAACAATTATTGGGCACAGAAACCTATTGGAATATCCGAGTACTGGATGCACAATTAGATGTTTTACGACAAACCCAACACAGTTATCAGCGTTCCGTCAAAATTTTAAATAACCAATATATTGCAGGGATGATCGCGCGCGCGGATGTGATACAGGCTGAAACACAGCTCAAGCAAGTGCAAATCCAGCAGATAGAAACCCAGCGGGAACGTGATTTACAAGAAAATATTTTAGCTGTGGTACAAGGTAAAACAGTTGCTCAATTTCAATTGGCCAAACAGGAACAGCACTTTCAAGTTCCACTATTACCCACTCAATTACCAAGTCGGATGCTGATCCAGCGTCCTGATGTAATCCGTGCTGAACGTGAATTGGCGGCAACACATGCCCAATTGGGCTTGGCTCAAACAGCATGGTTACCTGATCTCAGTATTGGTTTAACCGGTGAATTAAATAGCCGCGTGTTGAGTCAACTGTTTCAAGCACCACAGTATTTGTGGTCAACGGGCTTACAAACAACGGCATTGATATTTGACGGTGGAAAACGTAAGGCTGAGATTGCACAAGCACAAGCGAGTTATGCTGAAAAAGCAGCAGCGTATAGACAGGCTGTTTTAACGGGCTGGAAAGAGGTGGAAGACGCGCTTTTACAGTCATCCAGTTTTAAACAGCAACAATCTGAGCAGGCTCAACTATTTAAACTTGCTTTAGAAAATGAACAAGTTGTAACTCGTCGCTATAATGCCGGCTTAGTCAGTTATTTAGAGGTGGTTACAGCACAGAATTTAACCTTACAGGCGGAACAGGCAACTTTACAGCTCAAGCAGTTGCAGTTAAAAAATACAGCCCAACTGATTGCAGCCTTAGGTGGCAATATAAGTTGAAGGCACGATGTAAAAACTTAAGTGACTTGGCTTAAATCTTTGAATAGCGTATTTAAACATTACTGATTTAAAAGCTTACACACTTTAAAAGCTTACATGCATTTTAAAGTGTGTAAGCTAAGCCGTCTAAGCTATTGTTATTGAAAACTTTATGTATTTAAAAGCTGTCTTTGATTGATTAAGTTTAATGTTGTTTTTTAATCATTATTTAAAATAAATAGCACCATTTTAGATGTATAGCAGGCTCTAAAATTTAGTATGCACTATGAAAGCGCAAGTTAATACTTGTGATTTGTCAGACAATTTTATTGTTAAAGTGTTATTTATGTCACGTTTATGTGTATAATCAGCGAAATTTATACCTTGATTTGATTTTGAAATGGTAAAGCTTGTAACTTTTTTCGTGTTGAGTAGTGTGATATTTCTAGGCTATTTTTCTTATGTCGATTCGCAACAAAAAAAACAACAAGAAATGCAAGATATTATCAAAGATGCGAATTTAACCATTCGGAAAATTGAGTCTAATCCTAATAATCACAATCATCTCAAAGTAAGTAATACTGTGATTTGATTTAGGCACTGTATATCCTTAAAGCATTAAACTTCTGAGTTCACATGAATTGGATGACTAAAAGCGTCAGATTGATAAAATTATTTAAACTGTATGTTATAATTTGTAATATGTAATCGATAACGACCGTTAAACCTTCTAGAAAACGAAAGCTGCTAATCTGCAGCTTTTTTAATTCAAGTTTTTTATCGGAAATGTCATTTTGGTATGTTTATTGAATGCTGAATTATGGCCTTAATTGACGGCATTTAGCATTTTTTTAAATGAACTCGATTTTATCAACGAATAGCTCAAACTTAACAGGGGCTCAACAATGACGAATCCAAATCCTTCAGCGGGTTTGCTTGAACGCTTATTTAAACTGAGCGAAAACAAAACAACGTTTAGAACCGAAATACTGGCAGGTTTAACGACATTTTTAACAATGTGCTACATCATCATTGTTAACCCATTGATTCTTTCAGAAACAGGTATGGATCATGGCGCCGTATTTGTGGCAACGTGTTTGGCCGCTGCGATTGGTTGTTTGGTCATGGGGGTTGTTGCAAACTATCCGATTGCACTTGCACCAGGTATGGGGCTGAATGCTTATTTTACCTATTCCGTTTGTTTAGGTATGGGCGTTGAATGGCAAACCGCTTTGGCTGCTGTATTTGTTTCCGGACTTGTCTTCATCGCAATTAGCATGTTTAAAATCCGTGAAGCCATTGTCAATGCGATTCCAATGTCATTGAAATTTGCAATCGGTGGTGGTATTGGATTATTCCTTGCACTGGTTGCATTGAAAAACTCAGGCATTATTGTTGCAAATCAAGCAACTTTGGTGGGTTTGGGTGATTTAAAACAACCTACAGTCTTACTGACTTTATTGGGTTTTTTCCTGATCGTGATTATGCACCACTATAAAATTCGTGGCGCAATTATTATCAGTATTTTAGCAATCACTGGTATTGCAACAGCTTTAGGTTTAAATGAATTTAAAGGGGTTGTTGGTTCAATCCCTTCTATTGCACCAACATTCATGCAAATGAATTTTGAAAACTTATTTACGGTAAGTTTAGTCGGCGTGATTTTCGTATTTTTCTTGGTTGATTTATTTGACTCAACAGGAACATTGGTCGGGGTTTCACATCGTGCTGGCTTATTGAAAGACGGTAAATTACCACGTTTGAAAAAAGCGCTATTTGCAGATTCAACTGCAATTGTTGCCGGTGCTGCTTTGGGTACATCATCAACAACGCCTTATATTGAGTCATCTGCGGGCGTTGCTGCAGGCGGTCGTACAGGTTTAACTGCAGTTGTTGTCGGTATTTTATTTTTAGCGTGTTTATTTTTAGCACCACTGGCTCAATCTGTTCCTGGATTTGCGACTGCTCCAGCATTATTATTCGTTGGTGTGTTGATGATTCAAGGCATCATCAATATTGAATGGGATGATATTACCGAGGCAGTTCCAGCATTTTTAACCATTGTATTTATGCCATTTGCTTATTCTATTGCAGACGGTATTGCAATGGGCTTTATCAGCTATGCATTGGTTAAATTATTTACAGGTAAAGCCAAAACAGTTCCATATATGGTTTGGATCATTGCTGTGCTCTGGGTGATTAAATTCGTTGCATTTGGTGGTTAATAAATTTAAGTAAGAAAAGGGTGTAAACTCAAGTTTGCACCCTTTTTTGTTTTAATCAGATTGAAATGAATCCAAGCGATTTGGATGATTGAAATTTAATTTAATAAGTTTGAGGAAAAACGTGAATAGATTAGAACTTATTCGTGCCTTACCCAAGGCAGAACTCCATGTACATATCGAAGGCACGTTTGAGCCTGAGCTGATGTTTGCGATAGCTCAGCGTAATCAAATTGATATCCCGTATAAATCTGTAGAAGAAGTCAAACAAGCATATAACTTTCATAATCTACAGTCTTTCCTTGATATTTATTATGCAGGTGCCAATGTACTGATCAATGAACAAGACTTTTATGATTTAGCTTGGGCATATTTTGAAAAATGTGCAGAGGATAAAGTTGTACATACTGAAATGTTCTTTGATCCACAAACACATACCGACCGTGGGGTTGCCTTTGAAACGGTGATCAATGGCTTACAGCGCGCATGCGATGATGCTCAAACAAAGTTGGGTATAAGCTCTCATTTGATCATGTGTTTCCTACGTCACTTAAGTGAAGAAGCAGCATTTGAAACGTTAAAGCAAGCCTTGCCATATAAAGATCAAATTATTGCTGTAGGTTTAGATTCAAGCGAAGTTGGGCATCCACCAGCTAAGTTTGAACGAGTTTTTGCTCAAGCACGTAAAGAAGGTTTCTTGGTGGTTGCGCATGCGGGAGAAGAAGGGCCTGCTGAATATGTATGGGAAGCTTTAGATTTATTAAAAGTAAACCGTATTGACCACGGGGTGCGTTCAGAAGAAGACCCAGCACTGATGCAACGTTTAATTGCAGAAAAGATGCCTTTGACTGTTTGCCCACTGAGCAATTTAAAATTATGTGTGGTGGATGATATGGCACAGCATAATATTCACCGTTTATTGCAAAAAGGTGTACATGTGACTGTCAATTCAGATGACCCATCTTATTTTGGTGGCTATATGAATGATAATTTTATTTCGATTGCTGAAGCGCTAGATCTTTCCAATACAGAGTTAAAGCAATTGGCAAAAAATTCATTTGAAGCATCATTTATTTCAAATGAAGAAAAGCAAAAATGGAACAATCAAATTGATCAATTGGCTTAAATCAAGCTATATTCTTTAAGCCTATAAAAGCAGTGTGTGAACACTGCTTTTTTTTCATGAGGAAAATAGAATGAAATTTTTAACAAGTTTAACCTTATTCATTATTTTACCTGTGACTGTTGCATGTGCTGATTCAAGTACAGAAACGATTACGCATAAGATGTTAAAACCTTTAATCGAACAGCAGTGTGCCAGTGAATTAAAAGCGTCAAAGATTTGGCAAGTATCCTCATTTTTATGGACAGCTGCACAACAGCAACATGCACAGCAAAAAATCTGTGGCTGTGTCAGTGAGAATGCTTTGAATGATGTCCCTGCTAAACAGCTGGTTATGGCAACGTTTAATGAAGCTGCAAAAAATAAGTTGATTCAACAAGCGGTGATGAATAGTTTAAAAGGTTGTGCAAAGGAAGCATTAAAGTAAAGATCTAGAATTTAAGCAGCATAAATTTAAACCACAATAAAAATATAAAAAAGCACACCGTTTTGATGTGCCTTGCTAGATTTTTTAATTTATATTCGACTAACCTTGTCGTGTCATACTTTTCAATACATTGTCTTTATCAATGAAATGGTGTTTGAGCGCGGCCAGAACATGTCCGACAAGAAGTAAGCCTGCAGCCCATGAAATATAAATATGTAAAGGTTTTACAATCGCTGTTAAATCGGGGTTATCTTGTACAAGTCTTGGAATCTCAAATAAGTACAATACTGGTACGGGATGACCAGCACTCCAGCTAAATAAACATCCTGTGATTGGCAATGCCAATAACATGAAATATAAACCCAAATGACCTAAATGAGCCAAAGTTTTCATCAATGGTGACATGGTTTCAGGTAGTTCAGGTGCAGGGTGGGTGTAACGCCAAAAGATGCGGATAATCACCAAAAAGATAATCACCGATGCAATATTCTTATGTAAGGTAATGACA
Source organism: Acinetobacter sp. NyZ410 (assembly GCF_022828975.1). Taxonomy (NCBI): domain Bacteria; kingdom Pseudomonadati; phylum Pseudomonadota; class Gammaproteobacteria; order Moraxellales; family Moraxellaceae; genus Acinetobacter; species Acinetobacter sp. NyZ410. The sequence goes on from NZ_CP094620.1 coordinate 2,056,919, forward strand.
TCACCTTTAAACGGCCCATCGACATCATAGCTTAAAAAATTGCCACTATAAAAACCAATGACCCAAGCGGTAATAAAGATGATTGCCATAATCCAATGCAACCATTGTGCTGTCCTTGTATAGTATTGTGATTTTTGTTGCATGACACAGATTCCGATTTAATTTAGTGCTTATAATATGGATTTTATTAAAAGAAATCAGTTCTAAAAACTCAACGTATTGTTTTAAATTTGCAACGCTTAAAGCAATAATTGTGAAATATTTATCCATTTAGCGTCTAATGAGGTGATTATTCAAATTTTTAGTTTAATCCAAGTATAAGTTTAGGCAAAATAGTCCAGCTTTATCTCATAAAAAGGAAAAAATTGTGAAAAAACGCGTTGTCTTTCTTGCTTCAATCGCTTTAGCTCTATCGGCTTGCGCGACCAATGACCCAACAGGTGCTGCAGCAGCGTCAACAACTCAGCAGTTAGGTGGTGTTGCGCTTAAAATTGCGATCAATGCGAAATGCACAACTGAACTGAATAATTTACCTGCTTGGAAGACTGCAACAAAAGTCATGACTGCAGATCAGAAAAACAATGTACAAAGTGAAATTTGTGGTTGTGTCAGTGAAAAAGCACCACAAAGTGTCAGCACTGTAGATTTGGCAACAGCTGCTTTAGACCCTCAAGCACGTGCTACGATTGTTTCAAATGTGGTGACAAAAACAATTAATGCATGTGTTGCGGAAGCGATGAGATAATTGCATTAAAGTATCAAAGACATATGAATTTATTGATACAGATTTTTCTATATTGATAAATTCATGGTCTTAGGAGTGATGCTGTTTTCTTTATATGGCGTCATTCACATGAAGCAAAATATTCTAAATTTTGATCAGCCGATTGAATTTATGTACAAAGAAAAGGGCTTTCAATCTGTCATCATTTCAAGATGATGATGTATAAACTCAGATAAAACCTGTTGAGCTTCTTTTATGATAGGAAAGAAAATGTTAGTTGCTGGTGTAGATGAAGCAGGACGAGGTCCATTGGTTGGCTCTGTGGTCGCGGCTGCAGTAATTTTAGATCCAAACAAGCCAATTCAAGGCTTAAATGATTCTAAAAAATTAACTGAAAAAAAACGTGAAAAGTTATTCATTGAAATTCAGGAAAAAGCGATTGCTTGGGCAATTGCTGAAGCAACACATCAAGAAATTGATGAACTGAATATTTTACAAGCTTCATTATTGGCGATGCGACGTGCTGTAGAGGCACTTAAAACGGTACCAGAACATGTGCTTGTAGATGGCAATAAAGTTCCTAAAGGCTTAAGCATGAGCTGTGATGCGGTGGTAGGCGGGGATGCTTTACATGCTGAGATCAGTGCGGCAAGTATTTTGGCCAAAGTAACGCGTGATCATGAAATGGTTGAATTAGATAAACAATATCCGCAATTTGGTTTTGCAAAACATAAAGGTTATCCAACCAAAGCACACTTTGAAGCCATTGCTGAACATGGTGTGATTGATCAACATCGTCGTAGCTATTCACCAGTCAGAAAAGCACTAGGTCTTGAATAAAACGGATGATGTTTTTTACTGATCAATAAAAATTTAAAGCGGCTTAAAAGCCGCTTTAGTTTCCAAAACCACTATAATCTTAACGATTATAGGTGTTTTGCGAATTATCATCTTCAAAAGAAGGCTGATAATCTTGATCAATATGTTGCAAATGCTCGTGCATAGCACGCTCATGTTGAATACGTTGATAAATTTCTTCGCGATGCACAGAAACTTCTTTTGGGGCATTTACACCAATACGAACTTGGTTGCCTTTAACACCAAGCACAGTAACACTGACTTGATCCCCAATCATCAAAGTTTCTCCGACACGGCGGGTCAGAATCAGCATGTTTATCTCCTTGCTTAAACGCTAAACCTGCGATGAATTTCTAAAAACTAGAAAACACAACTTTAAATAGCACCGATAATTTTAACAGAATAATGTGACAAGTTTTTCATTTTCACATTGCTCTATTGAAATTTCTCTAAAACCTCAAAACTAATATAACAGAGCCACTATAGAAAACACTATAGTGGCTCTGATTTTTTCTTGGTCAAAACAGCGAATAAGTAGCTATATTTGATCAAAAATTATGCACGCGCACTCGATTCGCCATGTTCACGGTCTAAACCGAAGGCTGTATGGAGTGAACGAACCGCAAGTTCTAAGTAATTTTCTTCAATAATCACAGAAATTTTGATTTCAGAAGTCGAGATCATCAGGATATTAATCCCTTCATCTGCAAGTGCAGTAAACATTTTACTTGCAACACCTGCATGAGAACGCATACCAACGCCAACAATCGACACTTTAACAATGTCATCACGCGTAGCAACTTCACGCGCACCAATCGCTGTAGCCGTTTCTTCTAGGATTGCTTTGGCTTTTTTAAGTTCACCACGATTCACGGTAAAAGTGAAGTCAGTTGTGCCATCTTCTTCAACGTTTTGGATGATCATATCCACTTCAACGTTTGCAGCACCAATAGGCGATAAGATTTTAGACGCAATACCTGGTTCATCAGGTACACCTAAAATTGTTAATTTAGCTTCGTCACGGTTAAATGCGATACCAGAAATAATTGGCTGTTCCATATTGTCTTCCGCTTCAGTAGTGATTAGTGTTCCGACATTGTTTTTGAAATCTTCGTCGAATGCGCCATCATTGTCATTATCAAAACTTGATAATACGCGTAAAGGCACTTGGTATTTTCCTGCAAATTCAACAGAACGAATTTGCAATACTTTAGAACCGAGAGATGCCATTTCAAGCATTTCTTCAAATGAAATACGATCAACTTTTTTTGCTTTAGGTGCAACACGGGGATCAGTGGTATAAACCCCATCCACATCTGTATAAATCTGACATTCATCTGCTTTTAATGCCGCAGCAAGTGCAACACCAGAAGTATCAGAACCGCCACGGCCTAAAGTTGTTGTATTGCCATCAATGTCGAAACCTTGGAAGCCTGCAACAACAATGACACGACCTGCATCCAAATGATTTGTCATCACATCTGTATCAATAGATTCGATACGGGCTTTGGTAAACGCGCTGTCAGTTTTGATACCGACTTGGCGACCTGTGAGTGACTTAGCTTCAACACCAATTGAATTGAGCGCCATTGCTAACATTGAAATCGTTACCTGTTCACCCGTAGACACCATTTGGTCTAGTTCACGAGGATCAGGGGTTTCGGTAATGGCTTTCGCTAAAGCCAATAAGCGGTTTGTTTCACCACTCATTGCGGATACAACCACTACAACCTTGTGGCCGTGGTCATGCCAACGCTTTACACGACGAGCAACATTTAAAATGCGCTCGGGAGTACCCATAGAAGTACCGCCATATTTTTGAACGATTAATGCCATAGTTGTTCCATATAAGCCATGACCCTAATCGGCATTAGGGTCAGTTACACAAAAGGTGAAGTATTATTTTTGAGCAAGCCAAGCAGTTAAATCTGCCATCACTTGTTCAAACTTCTCGTTTAGTGGCGCGCCACCTTGTGCTAAGTCAGGTTTACCACCACCTTTACCACCAAGCTCAGTTGCTAAGTGTTTGATGATGTCACCCGCTTTTAGATTTGCAGTGAAATCTTTAGCTACAGATGCGATAAGACTAACTTTGTCACCTTCTACAGCCGCAAGCACAATCACTGCATTATCTAATTTTGATTTGACACTGTCATGAAGATGACGAACAGACTTCGCATCTTGTCCTTGAACTGTGGCAATAAGTGTTTGGCGACCCGCAATTTCCGTCACTTGACTGATTAAATCAGAGGCTTGGAAATTCGCCAATTTTTGATTCAATTGCTCAATTTGTTTTTGCAATTGATGTGCTGTTTCTAGCGTTGATTGAACTTTTTCAACAGTTTGATCTTTCTGTGCTTTTAATAAATCGTTGATATGCAAAATATCTGCATCAAATTTTTGAACGATTTCAAGCGCTTTGGTACCTGTAACAGCTTCAATACGGCGAACACCTGCTGCAACACCACTTTCAGAAGTGATTTTAAACAGACCAATATCGCCAGTACGTTTTACATGGATACCACCACAAAGTTCGATAGAGAAATTTTTCTCATCTTGGATTGAACCCATAGAAAGTACACGAACTTCATCACCATATTTTTCACCGAACAACATCATTGCGCCTTTTTCTTTGGCAGCATCGATGTCTAAAAGTTCAGTAGAAACGGCGGTGTTTGCAATCACTTCGCGGTTTACAATACGTTCAACCTGTTGAATTTGTTCGAATGTCACTGGTTGGTCATTGGCAAAGTCAAAACGTAAAATGTCAGAAGCGACCAACGAACCTTTTTGTTGTACGTGCTCGCCCAATACTTGACGTAAAGCAGCATGTAAAAGGTGAGTTGCAGAGTGGTTGCGTGCAGTTGCTTCACGAAGATCTGCTTTTACAATTGCTTCAACATTTTGAGTCGCTTTTAGGCTTCCCATTGTCACGATACCTTGGTGAACAAACGCGCCACCAGATTTTTTAGTATCTTGAACTTCAAAAATACCAGTATCGTTTTTGAACAGACCTGTATCACCAATCTGACCACCGCTTTCTGCATAGAACGGTGTTTGGTTCAATACGATTAGTGCTTCATCGCCTTCAACGACTTCATCAACTTGTACGCCATCTTTATAGATCGCAATAATTTGACCTTGACCTTGAGTTGCTTCATAGCCATCAAACTGAGTTTCGCTATCTACTTTCACAATGCTGTTATAGTCAACAGCAAACTTGCCTGCATCGCGTGCACGTTGACGTTGTGCTGCCATTTCAACTTCAAAACCAGCTTCGTCAATTTCCAGTTCACGTTCACGTGCGATATCTGCGGTTAAATCAGCAGGGAAGCCATAAGTGTCGTAAAGTTTAAAGACGGTTTCGCCCGGAATGGTTTTACCTTTGAGGTTGGCTAACTCACCTTCAAGCAGCTTTAAACCTTGTTCAAGCGTTTTGGCAAATAATTCTTCTTCGCGAATCAAAGCTGCTTCAATCACATTACGACGTTGTTCAAGCTCAGGATAAGCAGTGCCCATGGCATCGATTAAAGGTTGCAACATTTTGTAGAAGAATGTACCCGTTGCGCCCATTTTATTGCCATGACGTACTGCGCGACGAATAATACGACGCAATACATAACCACGACCTTCATTTGAAGGGTTAACGCCATCTGCAATCAAGAAACAGCATGAACGTGCATGGTCTGCGACCACTTTAAGTGAAGCAGGGTATTCAATGGGTTTATTGTTTGCTTGTGCTGTTGCAACCGCTTCAGATGTATCAACACCAATAATTTCAGCAGCAGACTTTAATAGGTCTTGAAACAGATCAATTTCATAGTTTGAATTGACATGCTGTAAAACAGCAGAAATACGTTCCAAGCCCATGCCTGTATCTACAGATGGTGCAGGAAGATTATGCAGTACGCCATCAGCAGTGCGGTTAAACTGCATGAAAACGTTGTTCCAGATTTCAATAAAACGGTCGCCATCTTCTTCTGGTGTGCCCGGTAAGCCACCCCAAATATGATCGCCATGGTCAAAGAAAATTTCAGAACAAGGACCACATGGGCCAGTATCACCCATTGCCCAGAAGTTATCAGAAGCGTATTTTTCGCCCTTATTGTCACCAATACGGATAATACGATCTGCAGCTAAGCCAATTTCTTTGTTCCAAATGTCAAACGCTTCATCATCTGAATGATAAACAGTGGCGTATAATTTATCTTTAGGGAGTGCTAACCATTCTTCGCCTGTAAGGAAATCCCAAGCAAAACGAATCGCGTCACGCTTAAAGTAATCACCAAAAGAGAAGTTACCTAACATTTCAAAAAATGTATGGTGACGTGCTGTATAACCGACATTATCTAAGTCGTTGTGCTTACCGCCTGCACGGACACATTTTTGCGACGTCGTTGCACGAACATAGTCACGTTTTTCTAATCCAAGGAAACAGTCTTTAAACTGGTTCATCCCTGCGTTGGTAAAAAGCAGAGTAGGGTCATTGGCAGGTACAAGTGAACTTGACGCGACACGTGTATGTCCTTGCGATTCAAAGTAGCGCAAAAATGCTTCACGTATTTCAGCAGTTGTCATAAAACGAGTACTCACAACCAAGTCACTCCTTAATTTTCGTATTGGCTAAAAGTGCGTTGCTGAGTCTGATTTTTGCGCTCAGTCACCACACGGGCTTATTTTTAAAAACGCCAAAGTATAACGGAAAATGTAGTGTCCACCAATGATTTTAAGGTGAATTATTGGTATTTCTATACATTTTCAACTTTCGTCTGGGGTAAATTTTGGTTGTATAAATTTAAAACATAGCCACATTGCCATTATCGGATTTAAGCTTGCTTAAAAAGGATCAATACTTAAAAAGTTATGATGCTGAAATTTATATACTTGACCATTAAATTTAAGCGTTTGTTGTTGCTTATATTGTTTTTTCACCGAAGTGCAGGTTTTATAGTTGGTTTTGGTCTGGTTTTTGGTTTCTTTTAAAATCATGTCCTGTAAGCCATGTGTCGTTTTATTTGATAAAATGAGGATACTTCTGACCTCTGAATTACTATTCTCTGGACAGTTTCCAATTCGTTCATCGCCGCTATCATTCATACTGATACCGCCAATTTCTTTAATGGGGTGTTTAGGATTAACTTTAAATAAAGTTAAATTACTGTGACTATAAGTGAAACCACCTTGATGCGACGATGAAGTTTCAATTCCCACGACATCAATATCAGTTAATGTTGAAAAACGGGTCGTATGGAGTTGTGCACCATCATAATGATCTGCATCTGAGTAAAAAGTTTCTGGTGCTTTATACTTTTGCAGAATTTTACCCTGATAAGAATCAATTAAGTATAAATATAGATCATGTTCCATATCATCATAAGATTTATAAGCAATCGGTTGACTGATCGCAATAAGCTGAATTTTTTGTTGATTGTCTAAATGGATACAGCTTTGATATGTTTTGGCTTCAGTATTGGCAAAACGTGGGTTGGTTAGTTTAAATTTTTGAATTAAAGAGTCTTGTAATTGTTCTGAGCAAGTTTGGTAAGGTGCTGCAAAACTATTTCCAGCAATCAAAAGCAGTGCAGTGTTTAATACAATTTGTAATCTTTTCATGATCTAACCTTTTTAATTGCAAAATTTAATCAAATTCCAAAGTCTAAAAATTTAAGATGTTTAAAACGATATTTTTTCCCATCGAATTTCATAATATGGTTTTGTTTTTTGACGATACGGTGTGTTTTACAGTTTTTCTCATCAAGTGTTATACGTTCGGATTTTTCAGTTAATTGAATATCTGCTAAACCATGACTTTGCTGTTTTAAGGGATTAAGCAAAATTTGAGTCTCGGTTTGTGCATTATTTTCACATATAGACGGCGTATTACCACCTGAAAAATTAGTCATAAAATTATCTAAAACGAGCTGAACTTTAGCAGAATTGATTTGAAATAGTTTTAATTCACGAATTGTATAATACATTCCCCCAGAATGCCCATAAGTTAAGGCCAATCCAATAACATGAGTATCAGGAGTTTTAGAGTAAGGATTGATATCAAATTTTAAATTTTCAAACTGACTGGCATCTGAAGAGACGGTTTTCGGATAAGTATAATGATTTAAAATTTTTGAAGATGCGGTATCGATCAAATATAAATTTAAATCATAATCCGCAAAGTCAGATTGCATAGCAACAGGATTGCTGATTGCAATAATCTGTTGGTGTTTACTGATCGTTAAGCAGGTTTGGAATACAGGATAACGTGCATCTAAATTTTGTTGTGTGTTTAAGTTGAATTTTTGAATGAGTTGTTGAGTCAGTGTTTCTGAGCAGTTTGAATAGAGATTTTGTGCATGTGTTGGTTGTGTATATAGAAAGGCTAGTAAAATCATGTAGTAAAGATAAAATAATTGATTTAGTTTAAAAATATTTTTAATGGATGGATACATTTATTTTTATCCTAGCTGAATCAAAAAATTATTTTTGAGAAATTTTTATGACTAAATAAAGCATATTCTAACAGTAGTCACGCTAAATCTTATAACATATAGCGCATAAAGTAGTTTGGCTGTAAAAGGACATCTGATGCAACGTGTGGCAATAAACGGATTCGGGCGAATTGGACGGAATGTATTACGCGCTTGGTTTGAAAATCCGAAAAACTTCCATTTTGAAATTGTTGCCATTAACGATATTGCAGATGTTGAAACGCTGGTTCATTTATTTAAATACGATACTACCCATGGTCGCTTTGACGGTGCAGTGAATATCGTACAAGAACATGGACAGCTTTATATGTCGATTGACGCGCGACAAATTAAACTGAAAGTGCAAATTTTAAGACAAGCCAATCCTGAATTATTGCCTTGGAAAGATTTAAATATTGATGTTGTTTTAGAATGTACAGGGCTGTTTCGATCAAGAGCTGCTGCAACGCAGCATATAACAGCAGGTGCAAAACGCGTGATTATCGGTGCAGCACCTTTTGATACTGTTGATGCTGCCATTGTTTATGGGGTAAATCATCATGATGTTAAAGCTAGTGATCAAATTATTTCGGGTGTGTCATGTACCACACAGGCTTTAGTTCCTTTGGTCAAAATTATTGATGATGCATTTGGAATTGACAGTGCATTAATGACTGAAATCCATGCGGTCACTGCGGATCAATCTGTATTGGATCATGCACATCGAGATTTACGCCGCGCACGTGCTTCAGGACAAAATATTATTCCAACTACATCTTCTGCTTTGGGTGCATTAAAACAAGTCATGCCCAAAATGGAAAACCGTATTGATGGTTTTTCAATCCGCGTACCAACAATTAATGTTGCCGCCATTGATTTAACATTTATTGCTAAAGCGCCAGTAACAGCTCATTTAATTAACCAAACCTTAATTCAAGCAGCAAAATATGATTATGCTGAAATTATGTCTGTCACAGATGAGCAATTGGTTTCAAGTGATTTTAATCATTCACCTTATTCACTGATTGTTGATCTGACTCAAACCATGGTCGTGGGGCAACAGGCGAAAGTGTTTGCTTGGTACGATAACGAATGGGGCTATGCAAATCGCTTGCTAGATTTGTGTGAATCATTTTATTAATCTAATATTTATCACTTTAAAATAACTTTAATGACTTGAGTTTAATCGAGACGAAGATTGACGTGTTTTGTTGGGGGTGAATGATGTTTTATATATATTTGGTTATTGTGATTCTTTATCTGGCCATGATGTTTGTGATTTGGCAAATGGGAAAGTTAAAGAAAGAAAACCTTGAATGGCTTAAGCATGTGCAGAATCATGAGCAACAGATCCATGCACAAGAGCAACATCTCAAACAGACCTTACAAATTATGCAAGATTTGGCTAAAAAAATGCATGTACAGCAGCAAGTTTTAGACAATACCTCAACACGTTTGACTCAAGTTGAGTTTCAAAACGCTGAATTAATTAAAATATTACAGCAAAATTCAAAACCTTAATTGAGGTTTTGAATTGCATCAAGTCAGGGATATTGGCTATTCAGATCACTTAAAGCATAAAGTATCGCAAGATCCCTGTTGCAATAATACTGATCAGTACAGTGGGCAATAATGAAAAATAACAAGCTGCGAACAGTGTGATGATAATTGCAATCAAGTTGGCTGGTTGGTCCGTAACAAAGTAGGGGGCAATCACTGAAATCAAAACACAGCCGGGAATAACCTGTAAAATTCGCGTGGTTCTTTTGCTGAGGTGTTTATTTTTTAACAGTAAATAACCTAAGATTCGAGTTAAATAGGTTGTTAATCCTACACAAACAATGGCGATGAATGTCGTCATATGAATCATTCTTCATCTCCAATCAGTAAAAAAGCAGCAAAAATTCCTGAAATAGAACCAATCAATACATACCAGCCTTTGGGTAGATAATAATAGGCCAGTGCTGCCGCGATCAGGCTAATCAACCAAGGCAGAGCGGGTTTAAAGCCCTTCCACATTCCACGTAAAAGCACCAGGAAAACTGCGGGGAATGCCATGTCAAAACCAAACTTTGTGACATCACCAAGGAAAGAACCAATGCCGACTCCCATCGTGGTAAAAACCACCCACATCACATATAACGCAAAACAAAGGCCGATATAAAAAAACACACTAAATCCTGCATAGGGATTGCGAGGGTTTTGTTTGTGTGCATCCGTAATGCTAAGGGCCCAACTCTCATCACACATAAAAAATAATAATGGAAGGGCTTTGCGATTGGGCAAATGTCGAATATAGGGTGCTAAACTTGCGCCCATTAAAATATGGCGACTGTTGACCAGAAAAGTGATCAGAATTAAAAACAATAATTGAGGAGGCTGCGTCCAAACTTCAATAATGGCGAACTCAGAACCACCAGCAAAATTGAGTCCTGTTAACAATGGAACTTCTAAGGCAGAAAATCCTTTTTGCGCTGCTTGTGTTCCTAAAACCAGTGCAAAAGGGATAATACCCAGTAGCATTGGAATAGAGGTTTTAAGCCCACGTACAAACTCTCTAAATTCAATTGAATAGGTCAGTTCAGTCGTAGTGTTCTTAAAACTTAACATGAGTCGCTCAATGGTCGCTAAAACAAGGTGATTTTTATTTTATGCCAAATGATTCGCTATATTTCGCTAAACTTGCTGCCTGTAAAATAATTTTTGCAATATTATTGCTGGAATATGTTATTTTTTAGTTTTATCTGCTAGAAATAATTTTATGAAATTGGATCAGATAGATCGGCGTATTCTGTGTGCATTACAACGTAATGGAAAACTACAAAATAATGAATTGGCAGAACAGATAGGTTTATCCGCTTCACCTTGTTTAAGACGAGTAAAGCAACTGGAGGATGAGGGGGTCATTGACCAATATGTTGCATTGGTCAATCCACACAAAGTAGATCTTAGTTTGACAGTCTTTGCACGAATTTGGTTAAAGAGTCAGGATGAACAAGCGGTCAATCAATTTATCGAAAGCATTATGAATATTTCTGAAATTGTTGAATGTCAACTTATGGCAGGTGATTGTGATTTTTTCTTACGTATTGTGGTTTCTGATTTAGAGGCATATCGTAAATTTCAAATTAATCATTTGAATAAAATTCCAGGGATCCAGAATGTCAAAACTGAAATCCCTTTACAGAAGATTAAACAGACCACAGCCTTACCGCTGGATTAGTTTTTTGATTCGTTTTCGAATAACTTTAAATATTTTATCGGCACTTGTTCCGTCAACCAAACCCCATTTTCAGCACAATAAAATCGGAAACCATCTTGATGCATCTGTTTGGTGTCTAATATGAAAATGATGACTTTGCCATGTCGTTGTCCCACTTTTTGTGCTGTGACTAAATCAGCAGATAAATGCACATGATGACGTTCGCCTGAAATTAAGCCTTTTTCTAAAATGCTGTCGACAAAGCGAGTTGCTGTGCCATGAAAAAGTGTATCGGGCGGCGTGATAGCAGCATACTCACGTTGAACTTGAGCACTAGAGTGACCTTGTACTGCGCGGATTTTGCTTTGGTCAGGTGCGAGCTGGAAGCGTTTTTTATCACTGCTTTCAACAATCTCGATCAACTCTACGAGTTTAAGCGGTCTTTTGTGTTTGATCATTTGCTGCAAAAGGATATGTACATCCGTCCAGCCTTCGGAATCGAGTTGGATTGCAATGGTTTCTGGTTGATGTCGAAGTACTAAACTTAGAAATTTACTATGTTCGCGTAATGTTTTTTCTGAAGATTTCATTTGTTATTCTTACATGATTTAGATTTGGGTATAAAAATTAAGGCTGAGTTTCAATTGCTCTTACGACACTATCTACTGAATATTGTCCCCATTCAGAGAGTTGCTCGATAAATAAATTGATTGCATGACTATCAAAATGCGCAACCAGCATATAGCAAGCGGAACCACAGACTTTATAGCAACTTTCAATTGACTCAAATTGAGCGATAAATGCTTCAAACTGTTCAAATTCATTATTCTGCATCATCACACGTATAAATTGTGTAGATTGATGCTGTAGCGTAATCGTATATTTCTGAATCGTTCCTTCATCTTGCATTCGCGCAATGCGACTTCCTACAGCTTGCCCTGTACGGTGTACTAATTTTCCGATCTCTTTATTGCTTAAGCGAGAATCAGTTTTTAGTATTTTTAAAATTTTGAGATCAATTGGGTCATTTGGCAACATAGTGAATTGAACAAATTTTCAGTTTGAAAGTTTCTAATCGATTATTCTTTCATGAGTGACTGCAAATCGCCAGCTGTTTTGATTAATCTTATAAAAACATCAACACAAGGGTTAGGGATACACCATGAGTCAAACAGCATTATTAGTGATAGATGTACAAAACGATTATTTTCCTCAAGGGAAGATGGAGTTGTTCTGTGCGGAACAGGCTTTAAAACACATCAATCGTTTGGAAGATCTATTTATAAAGCGTGAGCAGCCGATTATTTATATACAGCATATTGCCAATCAACCTAATGCTACATTTTTTCAAGCAGGAACGTCGGGTGTAGCACTACATTCGGGTTTACGCGTTAAGACCGATTCAATTGTGATTGAAAAACACTATCCCAATAGCTTTTTTCAAACCACTTTAAAAGCAGAATTAGAGCGACTGAATGTTGATAAATTGGTGATTAGTGGCATGATGACGCATATGTGTGTTGATGCGACGTCACGTGCAGCAGCAGAATTCGCTTATCAACCGACGATCATTGCAGATGCGACAGCGACGCGTCCATTGAGCTATTCAGGCAGAACGGTTGAGGCAGAAGATGTACAAACAGCCTGTTTGTCAGCCTTTCAAATGTTTTCACAAGTGGTCACTATTGAGGGCTATTTAAAATAGTTGAAAGAGTCAAAATAACAGGGAAGTACAGCGATTCGATTTTGTACTTCCCTTTAAATCTGAATAAAAATTTATGCTTGGTTTAAGAAACCTTCTTTGATTTTTTCAGGTAAACCTGTATGCCACCATGTATAAATGGAGGATTTTATTTCGTCATCTTGTTCAGGATCATTGAAAGGTTCATCATCTTCGCGAATCAATTCATCGTCTTCAAATTTAAACCAGAATTCCCACGGGTCATCATCTCCACAACCCCAAGCCAGTGTGTGAATTTCAGGGAGCAATGCTTTTAAGAAAAGTAGGATTGCTTCGATAAACTCATCACCCGAAGAACCATGCACAAAATGGGCAACTGAATAGCCTGCAATAGCGTGTAATGATTCAGGACCCAAATCAAACTCAATATTGTCAACTGTATTTAAAAGATCTTTTGCAAGTTCTTGCCCCAATTGTGAGTTTAGCTCAACTGCAACAGCAATAAATCTATCTTGTTCACCGCGATGCTCTTGAAATAAACGGCCTAGCTTTTGCATGATTTCCGTATTTGGATGCGTGTAATATAAGTTGCTATGTAGTTCCATACTTCCCCAGTTTTTAGTATTTCAGTTGCTTTAAATAGATGCTGTTTTTCTAAACGAATAAATTATATTTTCAACAACGCAAATAGCAATCAACACTTGTGTGAAAAGTTAAATAAATACAAAGAATTGAAGTGGGATAGTGTGTAATAGATGGTTTTTTGCCTAAATTATGCATAAGTGGTCAAATTATCTAGGCATCAAAAGTTATTTTATTAATGCATGGCGCAGATGATCGTGCTAAAATAAGAGAAATCGGGTGTGTTCCCGATTTTTTTATGCGGATTACTTCCGCGCTGACAGGATTTAGGTTTACAACATGCCCATTTCAGAGACATGGTTATTACCTGATGGTGTAGCTGATGTATTACCAGAGCAAGCGCAAGTAATTGAAAAATTGCGCCGTGAAGCTTTAGATTTCCTCGCATCACGAGGTTATCAGCTGGTGTATACGCCATTCATCGAATACATCGAATCTCTTTCTTCTCTCTCCGAATCGAATCAAGATTTAGACTTAGCCACTTTTAAAGTCATCGACCAACTTTCAGGTCGTTTACTTGGTGTGCGTGCCGATATGACACCACAAGTGGCTCGTATTGATGCCCATGTACATCAAGTACAAGGTGTGGCGCGTTACTGCTATGCAGGAACTGTACTTCATACTAAACCACAAGGTTTTAATACCACGCGTGCACCACTTCAGTTAGGTGCAGAGTTATTTGGTTCAGACAGTATTGACGCAGACGTTGAAATGATCGACGTGATGCTCAATCTGCTTAATACTGCGGGTTTAGCTGATGGTATCCATCTTGATTTAGGGCATGTAGGACTGTTTAGAAGTCTGGTAAAACATGTGGGTTTAAACAAATCAACAGAAAGCCACTTATCTGATTTGTATCAGCGCAAAGCACTACCAGAACTTGCTGAATTCACTCAAGATTTAGAATTCGGTTCTGATTTTTATGCTTTAGGTCGTTATGCAAGTGATCTGGATGCATTGCAAGCGAATATTAGCGCAGAGATTTTTGCTGATGAAGCATTTAAAAATGCTTTTGAGGTACTTAAAACAACATATACAGAAATTCAAGCACGTTGGCCAAAACTCAATATTGGTATCGATGTTGTAGAGCTTCGTTCGTACCATTACCACACTGGGTTAATGTATGCCGTGTATGCACCGAACCGTGCTGCACCGTTGGCACAAGGTGGTCGTTATGATGGTATTGGTGAACACTTTGGACGCGCGCGTCCTGCAACAGGCTTTTCTTGTGACTTGTATTCCTTAAGTGCGGGTCAACGTCAGCAGATTGAAAAAGTGGTTGCACCGAAAGGTACCGAATCCACTTTGCTGGATGCGATTGCCGTAGCACGTCAACAAGGTTTAAGTGTAATTCAGTTATTGGGTAATGACGATTTAAACTCAGTTCCAAATGCAACCCACCAGATGGTGAATGTTGCAGGTGAGTGGAAAATCGAAACAATTTAAGTATCAGATTGAATGTTCATGTCATTCGATTTGGTTTTCTATTTTAACAGCATGATGTAATGAGGCTATTATGGGCAAAAGTGTTGTGGTACTCGGTACCCAATGGGGCGACGAAGGTAAAGGTAAAATCGTTGACCTGCTCACAGATCAAGCAGCTGCGGTAGTACGTTATCAAGGCGGACATAACGCAGGGCATACGCTCGTCGTTGGTGGTAAGAAAACAGTTCTTCACCTCATTCCATCAGGTATTTTACGTGAAAACGTACTTTGCTTAATTGGTAATGGTGTTGTACTTTCACCTGAAGCATTGATCAAAGAGATGGATATTCTTGAGAAAGAAGGCGTACCCGTTCGTGAACGTCTGCGTATTTCTCCAAACTGTCCGTTGATTCTTCCTCACCATATTGCACTTGATCAAGCGCGTGAGAAGAAACGTGGTAATGCCAAAATCGGTACAACAGGTCGTGGTATTGGTCCTGCTTATGAAGATAAAGTAGCGCGTCGTGCGATCCGTGTTGCGGATTTAGTTCGTGGTGGCGAACATCTTAAAGCACAGCTTGAAGAGCTTCTTGAATACCATAACTTCCAATTGACTCAATTCTTCGGTGTTGAAGCAGTTAAAGTTGAAGATGTGTTGGCACTTTGTGATCAATGGCGCGAAGTGGTTAAGCCATTAGTTTTAGATGTGATTACAACATTGCATGACTATCGTAAAGATGGTGCAAACATCATGTTTGAAGGTGCGCAAGGCTCACTTCTTGATGTCGATCATGGTACATATCCGTATGTAACTTCATCGAACACTACTGCTGGTGGGGTAAGTTCTGGTTCAGGTCTTGGTCCATTGCATCTTGACTATGTTTTGGGAATCACCAAAGCCTATACAACTCGTGTAGGTGCAGGTCCATTCCCAACTGAGCTTGTTTATGATGCTGCCAATGATGTTGGCGATGCAGTTGGTAAACATTTGGGTACTGTGGGTTCAGAATTCGGTGCGTCGACTGGTCGTCAGCGTCGTTGTGGTTGGTTTGATGCTGAAATCTTACGTCGTTCTGTAGATGTAAACTCATTATCAGGTATTTGCTTAACTAAACTTGATGTTTTAGATGGTTTGGAAGAAGTAAAAATCTGTATCGGTTATGAAGCTGCGGATTCAGGTTGTGTGGGTTCTACAGATGCGCTTGCATTTGAAACATTAAAACCAATTTATGAAACTATGCCTGGTTGGTCTGAGTCTACGTTTGGTGCGAAATCATTGGATCAATTGCCACAAAATGCAATTAACTATGTAAAACGTATTGAGCAGTTGATTGAATGTCCTATCGACATCATTTCAACAGGTCCAGATCGTGATGAAACAATTGTGATGCGTCATCCATTTGATGCTTAATTGATTCAATCTTTAAAAAGCTCCTTCGGGAGCTTTTTTTGTTATTCTTTTTAGGTGTTTTAAATAAAGTGTGATTATATTTTGATTTTTTTTGTAAAATACAACATAATTCAGCCGCTAAGAGCTGAGCTTCGTTTTGAAGCTTGCAATAAGATCTATGAAATTTGGTGAAAATAATGATTAACAAGAAACTATTACTTGGCTTAGGGTTGGCTATAGGCTTAACAGGGTGTACCACTGTTGCTGAATTAACGGGTAATGATTCTGCGACTTTAAACCTCAATGCAGCAGCAGATTATAAACTTCTTGTTGAAGATGCAAAGGCACAAAAAGCACTTGATACAACATCTGCAACATATAAACGAGTCAATGCTGTTTTCTTAAAGATGAAACCTTTTGCTGATCAAGCAAATCAAACGGGTCAAAAATTTGACTGGCAATTGAGCGTGCTTAAATCCAATGAACTCAATGCATTTGTCATGCCTGGCGGTAAGGTTGTGTTCTTTACAGGTATTGTCAATCAATTGAAACTGACTGATGCTGAAATTGCTGCCATTATGGGACATGAAATGACCCATGCCTTAGAAGAGCATTCTAAACGTGGTGCTGGCGCAACTGCAATTACAGATTTTGCTGTGAAAATGGGCAAAACTTATGCGGGCGATAAATTGGGCTCAGTCGGCACTCAAGCTTTAGATATCGGAAGTAAATATGGTGTAGGTTTGCCATATTCACGTAGTTTAGAGTCATCTGCTGACCGTGGTGGATTAATGCTTATGGCGAAAGCTGGCTATAATCCTGAAGCAGCAATCAGTGTTTGGCAAAAAATGAACAAGATCGATGGCGGCAGTAATAATGGAGTACAGAAGTTCACTTCAACACACCCATCAAATAACGACCGTATTTCAGATTTAAACAAAAACATGGTTGAAGCAAAGCAAATCTATCAATCTGTGATTAAAAAGTAATTTGATTGTAGAACGCTAAGCCCGATGTAAATCGGGCTTTTTATTTACAGCTAAAAAAGACTAAAGTCGATATCAATTAGACTAGGTTTTCAAGTTTAGCTTGTTAAAATGTATTTTTAGATACACATTGAGTTTGTAGGATGCAAAAGAATATATCGAGCACGATATTTTATTCTCTGATTTTTGCTATGGGCGGTGCTCCAACGATCGCAATGCTGATTATTCAGGCTCAAACCAATGATCTGAATATCATCAATAATGCATTGCTTGGTCTGAGTGTGATGGTTGCATGCGTACTGGTTCCTATTATTTTGATCCAGAATGCATTTTTGTTTATCAAAAGAAATGATCAATATTTAGAACAAAAGATTATTCCATTGAAAAACATATATTTGACGCTGAATGTAATTTGTCTCATATATTGGTTGGCAATTCAATTTTTGTGATATTTCACTTACATAATTAATATGAATTAATGGATTTTATTGATTTATCCTTATGTAACATTTGCATATAATCCACAATGCTTTTATTTGTTCTCCATGGAGTTGATTATAATGAACAATAAATTAATGCTTAGTCTTTGTGCGGCGACTGCCATTTCAATTTCAGGGTGCTCAACTATTGCGGATATGGCAGGTGCTGATTCTGCAACGCTTAATTTAAATGCAACACAAGGCTTTAATAAAACAGTGCAAGAAGCACGTTTGAATAAGACTCTAGATACAACTTCTGCAACTTATAAAAAAGTGAATGCAGCATTTATTCGATTAAAACCTTTTGCTGATCAAATGAACCAAACGGGTCAAAGATTTGACTGGCAATTGGCAGTACTTAAGTCAGATGAAATCAATGCTTATGTTGCACCTGGTGGTAAAGTGGTTTTTTACACAGGGATTGTAAATCGACTCAATTTATCTGAAGCTGAAGTTGCTGCGGTGATGGGCCACGAAATGACCCATGCTTTAGAGGAACATTCTAAACAAAAATTAGGTGCGCAAGCGTTGACCAATCTTGCAGTTGGTATTGGTAAATCTTATGCAGGCAGCCAAATTGGTGAATTAGGCAATGCGGCGCTCGATTTGGGAAGCCAAGTCGGGGTAGGCTTACCATACTCACGTAGTTTAGAAAGTCGTGCAGATGAGGGCGGCTTAATGATGATGGCGAAAGCTGGCTATAATCCTCAAGCGGCAATTACCTTGTGGGAAAAAATGGCGAAACAGGGTGGAGGAAAAGGTTCTGCATTACTGTCAACACATCCATCTGATGTCAATCGTATCAATGCAATGAAAAAGAATTTACCTGCTGCAATGGCAGTTTATACTGCGCGAGGCGGAAGATAAGTTTTTTGATAAAACCTATCGAATAGAAAAGGATGCTTATGCATCCTTTTTTATTGAAAACAATGTAGAACAACACGTGTTTTAAAACCAGTACTTAAGGTGCGGGGTTTGGCTGCTGCTGATGAATCGCATCTATTTCCAATAAAATTTCTTCAGACAATTGGGTATCAAAGGCCTGAATATTCTCTTTTAGTTGGTCGAGCGTAGTCGCACCAATAATGGTACTACTCACAAAAAATTGTTGTTTAATAAATGCTAAAGCCAATTGGGTAAGTGTTAAACCATGTTTTTCTGCAAGCTGTGCATATTGTTCAGTTGCCCAATCACTTTGTGGATTGCTATAGCGGCTAAAGCGAGAAAAAAGCGTAATACGTCCTTTTTCAGGGCGTGCGCCGTGGCGATACTTTCCAGTTAAGTAACCAAAGGCTAAGGGGGAGTAAGCGAGTAAGCCAACGCCCTCGTGTTGTGCGATCTCAGACATCCCAATTTCATAAGTACGATTAAGTAAACTATAAGGGTTTTGTACGCTCACTATTTTTTCTAAGCCCAATTGTTCAGCTAGATGTAAAAACTTTAAGGTACCCCAAGGTGTCTCATTGGATAAGCCAATATGACGAATACGCCCTTTTTTAACTTCTTTCGAGAGTGCTTCTAAGGTTTCAGCAAGCGGGGTGATGTCTTGTGTACGTGCCGCAAGCTGATTGCTGTAGCCCAACGTGCCAAAGAAGTTAACAGGGCGTTGTGGCCAATGCAGTTGATAAAGGTCTATATAGTCTGTTTGTAAGCGCTTGAGCGAGCTATCAATAGCACTACTGATTTCTGCTTCTATAAACTTGGTATGCCCATCACGAATTTGACTACCACCTTGTTGGGGGCCTGCAATTTTTGTGGCAATGATAAGTTTGTCACGCTGACCGTTTTGAGCAATCCAATTCCCAATGATGCTTTCAGTCGACCCCTGTGTCTCTGGTTTAGGGGGTACGGGATACATTTCAGCAGTATCCCAGAAATGAATATTTTGATCGAGTGCATAAGCAAGTTGTTCAAATGCTTCATTCTGATTATTTTGTTCACCAAAGGTCATGGTACCTAAACAAATTTCAGGGACCACAAGATCAGAATGCCCTAAACGATTTGACTTCATTTTATGTCCTTCAAAATTAATATTCAGTATCTTATGAGAATAATAACGTAATTTAAATTTGATAACTAAGTGAAAGAATGTTTCTAATTATCAAAATAAGATAAAGTTATCTGATTCTTTTATAAAATGCTCATTTTAGCTTGGTCTTGTTTTATAACATGGTCATGAGACCAGCTCACAGTAATTCTCTGTGTATTTATCGCAACATGAAAAAAGCAAACTCGGGAGTTTGCTTTTAAACTATATTTTAACTTTTTAACAATATTTGATATTTATCCCATTCAACATAATTCTTTAAGGAATTAAATTCTCAAATTTGTTCTCAAGCTTTATTCATCATCTGTGCTTAGTTCGTCTTCAGAAAAATTAGATTCTTCCAAAGATACATCAAATATAAGGATGGCTTTACCGTCGGTTTCGATCATGCCTTGTTCTTCAAGTGTTTTTAGAACACGACCAACCATTTCACGGGAACAACCCACGATACGACCAATTTCTTGGCGAGTAATGCGGATTTGACGGCCGTTTGGCAAGATCATCGCTTCAGGCTGTGCTGAAAGATCAATTAAACAACGCGCAATACGACCAGATACATCAATAAATGCAAGGTCAGTTACTTTGCGTGTTGTATTTTTTAAACGACGAACAAGTTGTGCAAATACAGCATAACTTAAGTCAGGATATTGTTTACTAATTTCGTGGAAATTATCATATGAAATTTCAGCAATTTCACATACGTCACGGGTTCTTACTTCCGCAGTACGTTGTGGATTTTGCTCAAATAATCCCATTTCCCCGAAAAAGTCCCCAGGGTTCAAATATGCAACAACAATTTCACGCTCATCATCTTCACGTAAAATAATTGAAACTGAACCTTTTAAAATTAAATACAGTGATTTTGACTCTGAACCTGCATCAATAATCGTTGAGCGTTTTGGAAAACGATTGATGTGGGCTCTTTTGAGCAAAGCTTTGACTGACTCAGGTAGTTGACCAGGAGACAAAGCATCTGTACTAAGTTGTGCAAAATTAGAAGACATGCTTAAAAATTCCGAATTGGATAATAACTAGATCTGTTGATCTAAATTGAACTCGTCACGTAGAAGCAGTAGAGATGAAATTCCTTATCAACTCATTTTATGCTAGTGTACAGGTACCCCGTAAATTTATAGCTTTTTTTAGGTAGTTGCAATGCAAACTAGCGTTCATTGGTTAGAGAATGTTGCTTTCGAAGCAAAATCAGAAAGTGGTCATCAAATTGTGATGGATGGTTCTGCTGAATATGGTGGTGAAAACCGTGGACCACGTCCTATGGAACTCATATTAATGGGACTTGGTGGGTGTGCTTCATTCGATATTGTGACCATTTTAAAGAAATCTAGGCAAAATGTAACAAATGTTGTTTGTCAGCTCAAAGCGGATCGCGCAGACACGATTCCAGCTGTATTCACGAAGATACATTTACATTTTGTGGTAACAGGGCATGATGTAAAAGAGAAGCAAGTAGCTAAAGCTGTTGAATTATCAGCCGAAAAGTATTGCTCAGCAAGTAAAATGCTGTCCGATGGTGGTGTTGAAATCACCCATGATTTTGAAATTATTTCCGCGGAATAACTGAATTAATTTTAAAAAAGCCAATCAAAAGATTGGCTTTTTTTTAACGCGTTTTGGCTGCTTAAGTTGGTGACTTATCCGATCAAAATTAAAAAAAATAAATTATTACAAAATGTGTATTTGTTCAAAAATAAGCATTTTTGGAACAACCGTTCAACGGATTCTTAGCATTTTTCTTGCTAAATTAAGGTGATAAAAATAATTGTGGGTCAACTCTGGCATTATTTAAGCTCATTCCCCAGTGTAGATGTGGACCTGTTACTCGCCCTGTTTTACCCACCAATCCCAATAATTCACCTTGTTTCAAGATTTGCCCTTTTTCTACATTGATTTTACTGAGGTGGCAAAACATACTGATCAGACCTTGTCCGTGATCAATCATGACGGTATTCCCATTAAAGAAATAATTGCCTGTCGCAACCACCGTTCCCGCAGCTGGCGCAACAACTTTTTGTCCGATGGGGGCAGGGATATCTAAACCAGAATGTGGAGCACGTTCTTCACCATTAAAAAAACGTTTACGACCAAATGAATTACTAAATTTTCCTGCTGTAGGTCTAATGAATTTTGGAAAGTCTTTCCATTGAGCAGGGCTAAAAGAGCTGTAAACACTGTTTTGTTCTTTCGCTTCTTGGCTATAACGATCAAGTTGTTCTTGATTTGGATTGACATAATCCTGATTTTTTACATTGAGGCGCTGCTCAGCATATTTAAATGGCTTCACTTCAATATTAATTGGGCCTGTAGAGCTCTGTAATTGCAGTGTACCCAATGGTGCTGAAAGCGGAATACCAAAAACAATATGGTTTACTGAATTTTCACCATCCACGACCAAGACAGGTTTATCTTGGTAAGTGACATTTAACACAGTTTTAGCAACAGGAATAACCGCTATGCCACCTGCACGACGTGAGTCTTGAGGTAAGGCGAAGGCTTGAGTTGCTATAATTAAGCTAGATAGTAGGAAAAGTTTTTTGATTGAAGGCATAAATAACATACAAGGTTTAATTTTTTGTAGTATCTCGCTTTTTTATTCAGATGCTCAAGCATGTGATTGTTAAATTATAAGTAGAGTATTTTTAAATCACTAATTTCATCAAAGCATCAAGTCTTAAAGATGGACTATACGAGTTTCACTTCGAAAAATCGCATGCCTAATTAATTAAGCATGTGATTATGATCGATCAATAAAATCATTAAGAACTAAAAATTAAACGCTAAAGTTTAAAATTAGGATTTATAAGGTTTAGCACGGCGCAGCTGATGTAATACTGAAACCAATAAATCAATTTCCTCAGTGGTATTATAAAACGCAAGAGAAGGGCGTACCGTACGTTCAACACCGAAACGGCGTAAGATCGGTTGAGCACAATGATGCCCTGTACGCACGGCGATACCATATTGGTTGAGTACTTTCCCGACCTCTTCCGTTTCATAGCCTGCTAGTGTAAAAGACATCACACTGGCTTTATTTAATGCAGTACCTATCAGACGTAGACCAGAAACACTTTGTAGTGCATGTTGACCATATTCAAGCAAGTCATGTTCATAACGTGCAATGTTATGGATTCCAATACTTTCTACATATTCTAAAGCAGCACCTAAGCCAACAGCATCAGCAATATTCCCTGTACCTGCTTCAAATTTATTTGGTGCAGGTTGATAGACCACATTCTCAAACGTCACATCCTGAATCATATTTCCGCCGCCTTCCCATACAGGCATGCTATCAAGTAATTCAGACTTGGCATAGACAGCGCCAATACCCGTTGGGCCAAAAACTTTATGTCCAGAAAACACAAAGAAGTCGGCATCTAAGGCAGTAACATTGGTGGGCATGTGCGAAACAGACTGAGCACCATCAATCAAAACTCGCACACCTGCTGCATGCGCCAATGCAATAATTTCTTGAGTAGGCGTTACAGTACCCAAGGCATTAGAAACCTGTGTAATTGAAACCAGTTTGGTTCTAGGATTGAGCAATTTTACAAATTCCTCAATCTGAATCTGACCAGTATCATCTACAGGAATTACA
This sequence comes from Acinetobacter sp. NyZ410, assembly GCF_022828975.1. NCBI lineage: Bacteria > Pseudomonadati > Pseudomonadota > Gammaproteobacteria > Moraxellales > Moraxellaceae > Acinetobacter > Acinetobacter sp. NyZ410. Next base: position 2,080,430 of record NZ_CP094620.1, read on the forward strand.
CGGAGTTTTGCACCAGTTTCTTTACTGAGTTGGTACCAAGGCACAATATTGGCATGATGCTCAAGATGGGACACAATAATTTCGTCTCCCGCTTGAATATTCTGTTTACCCCACGATTTTGCGATTAAGTTGATGCCTTCTGTTGTACCTCGAACAAAGACGATATTTTTTGCTGAAGCGGCCCCAATAAAGCGAGCAACAACATCACGTGCATGCTCATAAGCATCACTGGCCCGTGCTGCAAGTTCATGTGCTGCACGGTGAATATTCGAATTTTCATGTTGATAGAAATATGAAATTCGATCGATGACCGCCTGAGGTTTATGGGTGGTGGCTGCATTATCCAACCAAACTAATTGCTTACCATTTACACGCTCTTGTAGGATGGGAAAATCCCGACGGATTTGCAAAATATCAATGGGTTGATAGTTCTGAGTATTCGCTGGTATTTGCACATCTGAATGCGGACGAACAGCTTCAATGGAAGGTGATTGAAGAAAATAATAACCAGATGCTGCTGTTGCAGGTTTGTCATTACGATCTTGTAATACACTTTTTAATTGCTGATCATCTGTCACATGATAATCATCAAACGCATATGGATTTTTAAGCACATCAGTTTGAGCCACATTTGTATTTACTGTTTGGGCGCTGGCAACTTCAGGGTGAGGCAGATCCAAAAAGTAATAACTCGATTGCGTTTGATGTGGCGCAGTCGTTGTTAGGTTTGATGGAGCAGTCTGTTGTGTGATTGGTGTAGGATTCAATGACAAATCTAGCTTTTGTCCGATAGCAAATGGATCAGGAGTATTTGCACCACCAACGATGGGCGAAGAAGATAGAATTCTACGCTCAGGATGATCGGCGGTCGGTTCTACATAGTGATGTGTAGAATCTGGATTTAAATTTGCCTGTTGCACAATGGCAGGTATACGTCCAGACAATGCAGCAATAGGATCTTTAGGCTGTGGTTGATGGCTAACACCTTGAGATCGTTGATCGGGTAGATCAAAGTTAAAACCTTGTGGGTTTTGTTTGGGTAAAGCCGAAAAAAATTCAGCAGCCAATTGAGCAATGACAGATTCACTGATGGGTGCATCAGCAATATGATCAGAAGAAATATCTGGAGTGGCTTGATTATTTGTAAGTTGTTGGATAGTCATGGTACTTGTCTACCTCCACATCTTCGAGCACAGCGAGTGCATCATCTGTCAACACAGCAAGAGAACAATATAAGGAGATTAAGTAAGAGGCGATTGCATTACGATTGATGCCCATAAAGCGTACAGATAGGCCCGGTGCCTGTTCACCTGCAAGACCTGGTTGGAATAAGCCAACAACACCTTGACGCTTTTCACCGACACGTAACAAGATAATTTTGGTTTTGCCGTCTTCAACTGGAATTTTATTTGAAGGAATCAGTGGAATACCGCGCCAAGTGATGAACTGTGAACCAAATAGGCTTACGGTTGGTGGTGGAACACCACGACGGGTACATTCACGTCCAAAAGCAGCTATCGCATCGGGATGTGCTAAGAAGAAGCCCGGTTCTTTCCAAACTTTGCGCAATAAATCATCAAAATCATCTGGTGTGGGTGCACCTGTCAAAGTGGAAATACGTTGTTCATCTGCAACACTTGCCAATAAGCCGTATTCAGGATTATTGATCAATTCACTTTCTTGACGTTCTTTAATAGTTTCGATGGTTAAGCGTAACTGTTCTTTGATTTGATCGTGAGGACTACTATATAAGTCAGAAACACGGGTATGAATATCCAGAACTGTAGAGACACCATTTAAAAAGTATTCACGTGGATTAACTTCATAATCGACAAAAGTTTGTGGAAGTGTTGCTTCATCACGTTGTGTACACGCCACCTGAATGTCATCGGTATTGCTGACTTTGTTGACACGGTAAATACCCGCTTCAACAGGGGTCCATTGCAATAAATGTGTTAGCCAACGTGGTGTAATGGTGGAGAGTTGTGGTACTGTTTTTGTCGCATTGGCAAGTTGACGAGCTGCTTGATCATTCAACGCTTGGCGTGTGACTTCTTGGTTCTTAGCCATGTTTTAATCCTTGGTGGTATTGGAAATTAATTATTGATTACTGGTTTGATTTAAAAATGCTGTTGTTATCTTCTCCAATAAAGTAAAAATTTTGCTCTTGGGGTTTAATTGCGCTGTATATTTATTGGATTAATTTGAGGTTTATTGCGTGCGTTTTATTGCCATTTTCGAGGATTGATAAAAAATCATAAAGGGAATAAAGCAAAAGCCTTATTCCTGACGCCAAGGTAAGTTGTGGAAACGCCATCCATTAAAAGAACCACGATGATCATTTTCATCAAGGTCGCCTTCAAAGCCTTGTTCAATATTGTAAATATTTTCAAAACCCGCATTAAAAGCCACATTTGCAGCAGCAGCGGAACGTTTACCACTGCGACAAAGCAGTAGAATGATTTTGTCTTTTCCAATTTTAGTTTCAAGTTCTTTGGCAAAGCGTGGATTGCGGTTCAGCGCAGTTCCTGTTGCCCAAGGGATATGCACGGTATCTTCTACATAGCCGACAAATTTACGTTCTTCGTTGGTGCGTACGTCGACAATCACCACATGTCCTGCTTTAAACAAAGCCCATGCTTCATGAGGCAAAATCGTTCCCGTAAATTCTAGATAATGATCTTCAACACGTTGTTTTGCTTGTTCAAAGATATTTTCAATTTGAGCCGTTGTTAATTCGGTAAAGTGTTGTTGATTTAAACTTGTCATTTCATTTGCCTTTTTTCAGACTTAAATCACGTCTAAGTCATCATGTATCAGATGTATTGATAACAACTATAATGATTTTATATATTCAATAAATTAATAAAAATTGAATTGCTTATTCTTATTTTGAAATAAGGTTTAAATGATTTTTAAAGATATCTTTATACGAAGAATGTTTATCTACAAGATTGCTAATAAAATAGTATCAAGGGTCTGCTAGCATTTCATATTATAGTTTGCGTTGTAGGTTAAAATGAGCATGAGGCGTATATGTCGTAACGCATGGGATAAGGAGAATAGCCAGCTTATTTCTGCGTTTTATAATGTAGGCTGAGATAATTTTAACGATAACCGAGAGTAAGAACAAAGCACTGCTTTGTTTGCAGTCTAAAGCGTAGTTGAGAGACTAGAGTGTTTTTTGCCGCTACTTCGTTACGAACTACCCATTTAGATGACTAAATTTAGTATTTCGTGCCTCGGATCGCCTAAAAAACACTCGTCTTCGCAAACATAAACGAATTGCCAACAGACCCTGTTCATTCAAAGTGAATAATAAAATTTCATGTTAAGCGCATGGATTGTGAAAAGTCATTTCAGTAGGTAAATATATGACCCAATGGAATATCCCCAATATTGTGGATGAGCTACAACAAGCTCGAAATGAATGGCGTACTCAACGTAAAAGCTTAAAAGACTTTGGCGGTAGGGAATTACCTTCAAAAGATGAAATTAAGAAAATCATGAATGATCTGTGTGGCATCTTGTTCCCCATGCGACTGGGGCCACCTGACCTACGCCAACAAAGTGAAAATTTTTATATTGCACATGCACTTGAGAAAACTTTGCACTCATTATTGGAGCAAGTCAAACTCAATTTAACCTATGATTATAAATATAAAAAGCACAACGAAAATGCTGATGTGATTGAGGTATTGGCACAAAGTATCGTCAGTGAATTTGCGCAAAAATTACCAGATTTACGCCGTATTTTAGATACAGATGTGATTGCGGCCTATGATGGTGATCCAGCAGCGCGAAGTGTCGATGAGGTTTTATTGTGTTATCCGGGTATTTTGGCAATTATTTACCATCGTATTGCACATGAGTTTTATAAAAAAGACTTGTCACTGTTGGCACGTTTAATTGCTGAGATTGCACATTCAAAAACTGGCATAGATATACATCCGGGTGCACAAGTTGATCAAGGTTTCTTTATTGATCATGGTACAGGTGTGGTGATTGGTGAAACCTGTATTATTGGTAAAAATGTGCGGATTTACCAAGCCGTAACGCTTGGTGCTAAACGTTTTGAAATTGATGATTCTGGGCGTTTACAGAAAGAATATGCACGTCACCCAATCGTAGAAGACAATGTGGTGATCTATGCAGGTGCAACTATTCTTGGGCGTATTACTATTGGTCAAGGCGCTGTAATCGGTGGGAATGTATGGATTACTCAAAGCGTTGCAGCAAATAGTGCGGTTTCTCAAAGTTCTGCAACCAAGTCAGAAGTGTAAATGCATTGAAAGCTTAATAGGTTGCGTGGCTTAAAATTTTTATGCGGTTAAAATGCTTCATTCAGAAAGTGGAATGATGTAGTAAGTTTGATCAACCGAGATGATCAGTTTATTTCTAATTTGATATATCCAAGCAGTGTCAATGGGCAGCTTAAATTGTTTATTTTGCCCATGTTGTTTGATTTCAAATACATCATAGCCAATCGGTGTAAACCAGAATATATAATGATTTCCTGAACCTTGAACGTCATCAATACTTTGATATTTTAGATATTTGGTATTTACAGTGGATAACTCTACTGGCTTTTTGCATTCAGGCAGTCTTATCTCATCTTCCAACTGCGGCAGAAATTTGGAAAAATCGCGACTATAGAGATAACTTTGTGGTGTTTTTAAGAGCTGTGTTTCGTGATCAAGAATTAAATAACATTCTGCTTGGTGCTGTTGTAGATAAAGCTTTAACTGTTGAATTAGTTTTAAATTAAAAGGTTCGGCAGGTTGAGCAGTATAATCATCTGGTGAAAAATCACGTTTTGGTTGTTCAGGCTTGTCTCTAAAAATATCTTTGAAATTTTCGATTACAGATTGCTGCTGTTGTTTAAGTTCTTTTTGAGCTTGTGCGGCTGCTTTGGCCGAAATATATTGAGGATCAAAATAACCCGTTGTGCCATATTCTAAGACTTTCTTTTGATATGTTTTTTCTTGCACCATTTGCTCTAAAATTGTCTGAGCAAATGCAGTATAGGAAAATGAAGTCATGGCCGTTGAATTTTGTGTCTGTGCATTGAACAAATAAGCTTGCATTGGATCATTCACACCAGATTGAAAGGTTTTTATAGTGATGAGAAAGTGATTGTGATTTAAGGTGACAATTTGATCGATCAATTGATTTGTTTGTGCAGCAATGAAATGAGGCTGAATCTGTTGATCATGATTTAGATCGTAAGTACATATTTTAAAATTCTTTACAGGGTTCTGTTTTACATGACTTTCAGGGCAATTGTAGACAATAAAATTTTCATTGATGGCTTTTCTATTCATATCATCAGACGTTTTAAACCATGTGAATTCTATGCCTGATATATTCGGTGTTAATTGCTGGATATGTTGGTGCGGAAATTTTTCACTATTTGGCGATTTGTAGCCACAGGCATACAGTGCAGATGCTGCAATTAATACAGATAATGATTTACCGAAAGTCAACATTGTTCTTATACTAAAATCTCTCAATACTCCTTACTCTAAAAGCATATCGTTGAAAATACAAACGCTTAAAAAACTAATCTTCTATATTTTTCTATCATCTTACTTGAAAAATAACGTTTCAGCACAGATATTAATACTGAAATCTATTCCAAGTGTTTTGGTAAGCTTTTGAAAAATATATAAATTAATTCACTATTGCTATTGAAATCGAAAAAAACGTTCCCATTTATTATTCAAGTACAAAATTTGTTGTGAGGAATAACAAGAATGCGATTTGAAAAATTTACGAACCGCCTGCAGCAAGCCTTATCTGATGCACAATCTCAGGCAATGGGTAATGATAATACCGCAATTGAGGGTATTCATATTCTTTCTGTTTTATTGGAAGAACCATCCAATCTTAGCCTGTTGCAACAGTCAGGCGCCAATCTACCTGAGTTAAAAACAAAACTGCAAAAAGCCTTAACAGACGCGCCAAAAATTGGAACACCAACTGGGGATATCAATTTAAATCCTGAAGCTGTGCGTGCGCTTAATTTGGCAGACAGTTTTGCTCAAAAAGCCGGAGATGAATTTTTATCTACGGATTGGGTGATCTTGGCACTTGCTGAAACAGGTGCAACCAAAACATTGTTAACCAGTGTAGGTGTAACAACTGACAAACTACGCAAAGCAATTGAAAATATTCGAGGTGGCGAACAAGTTATGGCAAATAACCATGAAGATCAGCGAGATTCACTCAATAAATATACTGTAGATCTTACGGCACGTGCTGCGGAAGGCAAACTCGACCCTGTAATTGGCCGTGATGAAGAAATTCGTCGTACCATCCAAGTGTTGTCACGTCGAACTAAAAATAATCCTGTATTGATTGGTGAACCGGGTGTCGGTAAAACAGCGATTGTGGAAGGTTTGGCACAGCGTATTATCAATGGTGAAGTGCCTGAAGGCTTAAAGGGTAAACGTGTTTTATCGTTAGACTTAGGCTCGTTGTTGGCTGGTGCAAAATACCGTGGTGAGTTTGAAGAACGTTTAAAAGCAGTACTCAAAGATTTAGCTAAATTTGATGGCGAAATCATCCTGTTTATTGATGAGCTACATACGCTTGTTGGTGCGGGTAAAGGTGATGGCGCAATGGATGCAGGTAATATGTTAAAACCTGCATTGGCACGTGGTGAATTACGTTGTGTCGGTGCAACAACACTGGATGAGTATCGCCAATTTATTGAAAAAGATGCAGCTTTGGAACGTCGTTTCCAAAAAGTTCTGGTGGATGAACCAAGTGTTGAAGACACCATTGCAATTTTACGTGGTCTAAAAGACAAATATGCAACGCATCATGGTGTGCAAATTCTCGATTCTGCAATCATTGCAGCCGCGAAAATGTCACATCGCTATATTACAGATCGTCAATTGCCAGATAAGGCGATTGATTTGATTGATGAAGCAGCATCACGTATCAAAATGGAAATTGACTCAAAACCTGAGCCACTTGACCGTTTAGACCGCCGTTTAATCCAATTAAAAATGCAATTGGAAGCGGTGAAAAAAGATGCAGATTCAGTCAGTAAAGCTGAAGTTGAGCATTTGGAAAAACAAATTGCAGATGTTGAAAAAGAATATAGTGATTTGGAAGAAATTTGGATTGCAGAAAAGCGTCTAGTCGATGGTACAAATCAGGCGCAAATCGAACTTGATAAAGCACGTACTGCATTTGAAAAAGCGCAACGTGAAGGTGATTTGGCAGAAGCAAGTCGTTTGCAATATGGCGTGATTCCAGAGTTGCAAAAACGCTTAAATGAAGAAGAGGTTGCGGAAGTCAATGAAGAGCCGAAACTGATTCGTACCAAAGTGACTGAAAATGAAATTGCAGAAGTGGTTAGTGCTGCAACCGGTATTCCTGTGTCAAAAATGCTACAAGGCGAGCGTGAGAAATTGCTTCATATGGAAGATTTCTTACACAACCGTGTGGTGGGACAAGATGAAGCTGTAGTAGCTGTTTCAAATGCAGTTCGCCGTTCACGTGCGGGCTTATCTGATCCAAATCGTCCAAGTGGTTCGTTCTTATTCCTTGGACCAACAGGGGTGGGTAAAACTGAGTTAACCAAGGCTTTAGGTAACTTCTTATTTGACAGTGATGATGCGATTATTCGTATCGATATGTCAGAGTTTATGGAAAAGCATTCGGTGAGTCGCTTGGTGGGTGCGCCTCCGGGTTATGTGGGTTATGAAGAAGGTGGTGTTTTAACTGAAGCAGTACGCCGCAAACCGTACAGTGTGGTGTTATTTGATGAAGTTGAAAAAGCCCATCCAGATGTATTCAACATCTTATTACAAGTGTTGGATGATGGTCGATTAACAGACTCACAAGGCCGTGTGATTGACTTTAAAAATACCGTGATTGTGATGACATCGAACTTAGGTTCAAGTGATGTACGTGAACTCGGTGAAGGTGCTAGTGATGAAGATGTTCGTTTAACGGTGATGAATGCCGTATCACAACATTTCCGTCCTGAGTTTATTAACCGTATCGATGAATTGGTGGTGTTCCACTCGTTGAAAAAATCACAAATTCGTGGCATTGCGGATATTCAATTGGATCGTTTACGTTCACGTTTATCTGAACGAGACATTGGATTGAAAGTCGATGATCAGGCCTTTGATATTCTGATTGATGCTGGTTTTGATCCTGTATATGGTGCGCGTCCACTTAAACGTGCAATTCAACAACAGGTTGAAAATCCATTGGCTCAGCAAATCCTTGCCGGTCAATTTACAGCAGGTGATACCATCTTAATCAGTGCTGAAAATGGTCAACTTGATTTTGGTAAATTAAAATTAAGTTAATTTATCCAGCAGTATAACCGAAGCCAACTACCGTAAGGTGGTTGGCTTTTTTATTGGATAAGCATTTATATTTTTGCGTGTTACAGATTCCGATCAGTAGGACTTTCGCGTTCTACATAAGTGTAAGCATTGGTGCAAGGGGAAGTAATCTTGATGGATAGCACTTGAGAAGGGGAAATGAGGTTGATTGAGCAGCAGAATGCCACATTAAGACTTTCGCATAATAGGGAAAACACTACACATCATAGAATTGATGCAAAGGTTTAGTGCCTGTTTAATTCCCCCAATCAAGCATCCAGAGCTATTAGGGATGCATAGATTTATAAACCATCCCAAACCAGCAATCGGCATAGCCTTGGCTCTTCATCATATTATTTTAATCATCAGATATTTATGCGTGTTTATTTAGGTTTTACCTATTATCGGGTTTTTCATGAATTTATTGAAAAAACGGTCAAAAATTGATAGTTTTTCAATGAGGAATAATAAGAAAGGAAAAGTTGATCATGATGATCAAAGATAAGGACAAATCTGATTATTTAAAAATACTCGGTTTTCTCTTGATGGCATTTAGTTCGATAGAGGCATTGGCAGATAAATTAGATGATCAAGATCTTGCGGAGCAATCTGTAGGTGTGGTTAAACTGTCACCCATTATTATTAAAGCTGTCAAGGATAATGCACAACAACCTGTCGAAGAGCAAAATAACCTGCATAAACAAGTTGCTCAGGAAAGGTCAGACGATGCTAAAAAAGATGAAATTTATTCTACTGTATTAACTGATTTCGAGTGGCAGAAAAAAGACCCAGATCCAAATCAACCTGGGGATAAATATTTAAAACCACTTGAAAAATATAGAATAATTGAGGTTGGCTATAATCCATATCAACGCCATGATGTTCGAATTACAACCCAAGATCGTGTCACACTTTATATAGGACATGAAATTGACCCCGTGGCTTATAAATAAGCCCGAGGTCTAGTATGATTAAACAGGGAAGTGTTTAATTTTCCATGCTCTATGGATTTTTTGATTACGTTTGAAATCTAAGCCAATCGTTTCATTGGTGATCTCTTGTACATCAAACATTGCCTCGATTTCTTCGTCCATCTCAAAACCACGATAGTTATTTGAGAAATACAACGTTCCCTCTGTGGTTAGACGATTCATTGCACGTTTAAGTAAAGAAATATGGTCACGTTGCACGTCAAAAGTACCGTAGAATTTCTTTGAGTTTGAGAAGGTTGGTGGGTCAATAAAAATCATGTCATATTGTTCATGACCTTCTTTTAACCATTCAAAACAATCACTTGAGAAGAATTGATGCTGTTCATCTGGGTGATCAACCGTTAAGCCATTCAAGACAAAGTTTTCTTTAGACCAATTTAGATAAGTATTGGATAAGTCAACACTTGTCGTACTTGCAGCACCACCTAAAGCAGCGTGTAGACTTGCTGTAGAGGTATAACTATACAGATTCAGGAAATGCTTTCCTTTAGCTTCAGCTGCAATACGTAGACGCATTTGACGGTGATCTAGGAATAATCCAGTATCCAGATAATCAGTCAAGTTGATTAAAATTTTGGCTTTACCTTCTTGCACAATAAAACGTTTAGATGCAGTACTTTGTTTTGCGTACTGAGTTTTACCTTCTTGACGGGCACGAGTTTTGATAAAGATCGCATCACGACCTAAACCAGTCACAGCTCGGATTGAAGCCAAAGCAAGGTTAAAACGTTTTTTGGCTTTTTCTGGGTCAATGGTTTTTGGTGGTGCATATTCTTGAACATGTAAACGATCACCATACAAATCTACAGCGACATTAAAGTCTGGTAAATCTGCATCATAGAGACGTAAACAATAAATATCTTCTTTTACAGCCCATTTTTTCAAAGCTTGCATATTTTTTTGCAAACGATTGGTAAAGTCTTCTGCACCTTCAATTTTTTCAAATTGTTGAGGTTGCCAATCTGCAAGGAAAGGTTTAACCACAGCTGCTGGCTTAATATCACCAAAACGAATATAAATTGGCAATTTACCATTCATTAAACGTAAGATTTGTGGATTGTTAAATGCCAATACATCAGCTTGTTCAACAGCCGCTGCGATAACGGCAGCATGTTGATTGGGGAAATTCTTTTGTAGAAGTGCTGACAGACCCAGATATAAAGCTCGGTTAGAGGCTTTTTCCCCTAAACGCTCACCATAAGGTGGGTTGGTGACAATAAATGAAGTTTTGCCTTCAGCTTGGAAATCAGGCCAATCTGCTAAAGTACGCTCTTCAATTTGAATTTGATCCAGTTGTTGCTCAAATCCAGCAGCAATAATATTTTGTTTGGTTGCTTTTACTGCTTCCCAATCTGCATCATAGGCATAGAATTTAGGTAAAGGTTGTTCTAGGGCAACTTTATGACGTTCAGCTGCTTCAGCTTTAATCGACATCCATAACTCATGATCATGCCCATTCCAGCCATTAAAGCCAAAACGGCGCACCAAACCAGGTGCACGATCAGTTAGGATCATCAATGATTCAATAATAAAGGTTCCTGAACCACACATTGGGTCAAGAATAATTTCTGGATTGCGTTGTTTAAGCTGTGCTTTTTGTAGGATAGCGGCGGCTAGGTTTTCTTTAATCGGCGCATCTGTCATAAAACGACGATAGCCACGCTTATGTAAAGAATCTCCAGATAAATCTAAACAATAGGTGTGTTCAGTTTTTCCAGCAAGCACATACAGAGTAATTTCAGGCTGTTTAATGTCGATACTTGGACGTTTTCCTACAGCTTCCATGAAGGAATCAACCACACCATCTTTAACACGTAAAGTCGCAAACTGTGTGTTGACTTTAATATCACGTTCTACGTGAAGACGAATTGCGAAAGTACTTTGTGGTGCAAAAATAAGTGACCAATCAAAATTGATCGCACCTTCATAAAGTTCTTCTGCAACGTCACGTGCGTCATGGGTAAATTCAAGTTCATGAACATGAATCGGTGTTAGTACACGAGAAGCCAAACGTGACCACATACAAACACGGTATGCATCTTCGAGTTTGCCTTTAAAGATCAAACGCCCAGGAAATTTTTCAATATCTTGAATCCCTAAACCTTGAATTTCTTCTTGCAGTAAGGTTTCTAGTCCATCTGCACAGGTAACCCAATATGTAGAAAGACGTGGTTTCGAATTCATGAATATTTCCAAAGACATTAAAAAAGCAATCGCGTATTTTAGCGTATTTTGATGACGAAAACTTATAGAATGGCCTTTTAAGTCCGAAATTTTATAAAAAGTACTAAATTCAGTTAAAAATTCGGTTTTTTTGCTTGAAATATATTCAAATATCAATATGTAGATAAGATCAAATAACGATTTTAAAAAATGCTCAGTCTTATTGTTTCAATGTTTATTTTTTCGCTGTCTATGTCGATTTCACCGGGACCTGTGAATTTGACCATTTTAACCAGCAGTATGAATTATGGTGTAAAAGCAACTTTTACATTTATTTCAGGGGCGACCATTGGTTTTACCTTGTTATTGGCATCAGTCTGTTTTGGTTTGTATCAAATGATTGTGATCTATCCTGTACTTCTTGATGTGATCACGATCTTGGGTACAGTTTTATTGTTGTGGATTGGACTCAATATTCTACGTGCAAAAGGGACTGTTATCTCAAGTCAACCCCATGATGAAGCAAAAATACCAACCTTTATACAAGGTGCATTGATGCAATGGCTAAATCCTAAAGCATGGATTGCCGCAGTGGCGGGTACAGGGCTATTTTCAACGGGGCATATCCATGCTGTTTTATTGGTTTTTGTAGCGATTTATTTTGTTGTCTGTTATCTATCTTTATTGCTGTGGGGGATTGCTGGTGAAAAGTTAGCAAGTTTTTTAAATACAGGAAATCGGGCGCGTCTTTTTAATATCGTGATGGGTGTGTTATTAATTTTGATTTCATTGGAAATGTGTTGGCGCTATTTTTATCATTAAAATTTGATTTAACTTTCTTACATTCAATGTAAGGCTTAAACATGGATTTATTTTTACAATTGCACTGATGTATTGAACAGAATAGTGTCGCTGATAATCATGATGCTTTAGTTGATCGGCTAGGTCAAATGACTAAAAAGCAAAAAAATCGAAACATTGAGCAAAGCTCTGAAATATTTGAGGTATTACTGATTTGCATCAAGTCATTGATCATAAATGAAGCTTATGTTTTTGTATGAACTTTTAGAAACTCTTGGTTATCAATTCATTTTTGTACTTTTGAATCATAGATGGTGATCCTATCGTGAGGCGACAGGGATGTCGCCGTTGGGCGGGGGTATAGGACGTACCCCTCGCACGACGGAAGATTTTTGTCACTTTTCATCTCTGAAAAGTGAGGCATCGCCTACGCAAAGCTATTTAAACTTTGAATATAAGGTGTGGCATTGCAAGATTTTTAGAATTAAACAATTTATTTTTCTCATGTAATTGATTTAATTTAAAATATTGATTAAGAGAAATTATATTCTTGTGTCTGAGTTTTTTGACAGATTGAATATAGTTCATGATGAACGCAAAGTGCATACGGGGCAATTTCTAGATCTATTTAAAGGTCCTCAATATGTGGGTTGAGTTCTAGTCGGTAAACTTTTAAATAGAGAATAATGTGTATGCATTATTAATTCATTTAATGGCGTGATTTTGGTACACAATTTGCTTAATTATTCATCGTATTGGCTCAGAAATTTAATTGAATTTTTAATGAATTAATAAATACGGGGATTTCTATGCAAGATCTTAACAACAGCAGATTTATTGCACATGCAGATGCGTTTTCCATTGGGGCATTAATCTTAACGCGATTAAGACGTGTGACAGGGCGTGTGATTGATGTGATGTATTTAGTGGATAATAAAAGCTATGCACAGTATGTGATTGATATGTCATTGGCGACTCAAGATCCAGAATTAAATCGTCATGCCTTGCGCTTACAGCATTTATTAGAACAGGAACAACCAGCTTCCTCTGTGAATACAGTAACGACAACCCAAGTTGAACAAAGCGAGGAAGCATATGTTTCTGGTGCAACAGAAGAAGAAATTTATCGAGCACAAGTTTCACATCACTATATTGGTGCATTGAGATAAGTCGGGCAATAAGCTCTAACTATAGCGTTAGAGCTTAATTGATACAGTGTGATTAAAATTAAAACTCATTTATAGTATTTTTAAGCTGAGGATAAGCTGTGAGACAATCACTTGAGTTATACGAAATTCAATGCAGAAATTAGCAAATATTTAAAAAACAACCAAATGATTTACGTGGGTACAGCTGATGAGTCGGAACAGCAAACTGAACTGCGATTAAGTCATTATCATCAGGCAAAGGCTGCTGTGTTTAAACTGTGGATTGAACAGAAAAAATATAAAGAATTGATCTCCTGTGCGCACGGGCGTTGGTATCCTTATGAGGATTTTACTCTGCCATTGGCACAATATTTTGCTGCTCAACAGGATTTGCCACATTTAAAATTTCTTTGTGAACACGAGATCCGCTTTCGTTTAGAAGATACCTTAAAGTGCTTAAAACATGTAAATGAATATGATGTGACATTAACCAATATACAAATATCGGAATATCAACTGCATGATTTTGATTCACAGAAGTATCATCCAATAGCAGAATTACTTAAATGGCGTAATCAAGCCTTGCTGAGAATAGATGCTTATATTGAGCTGTTAAAAGATCAATCAGATATTGACTACCTCAATATGATTCAGCAACTTCGAGAAAAATTGATCAACTTAACGCTCAAACTGGCAGATTTAAAGCAGATCAAATTTAAAATTTGATCGCTGACTTTTATGACTATTTGTCCAAAACTTCAACTGCCAAAGAAAAAGAAAATCTGTATAATACGTTAACTTAACCTCTAAGGAATCTCTCATGCACTTGGCGGCATTGCATACACCGAGTCAGATTCAACTCAATAATGACGGAAACTTAAAGCATTTCCTGACCATCGAAGGTCTTTCTAAAGCAACCCTCACCAAAATTCTAGATACAGCCCATTCCTTTATAAATGATCAAAATCAACTGATAACGACACCACTTTTAGAAGGTCGTACAGTGATGAACTTATTCTTTGAAAATTCCACACGTACACGAACTACTTTTGAAGCGGCTGCAAAACGCTTATCTGCAAATGTATTGAACATTGATATCGCACGATCAAGTACTTCAAAAGGGGAAACATTGCGCGATACACTATGGAACCTCGAAGCGATGGCAGCAGATATTTTTGTTGTACGCCACTCTTCATCAGGCGCAGCACATTTTATTGCTGAAACAGTTTGTCCGCATGTTGCAATCATCAATGCTGGAGATGGGCGTCATGCTCATCCAACTCAAGCAATGTTAGATATGTTAACCATTCGCCGTGAAACGGAAAAGAATTTTGAAGACATTAGTCTGGCGATTATTGGTGATATTAAGCATTCGCGTGTTGCACGTTCAGATATCGCAGCGTTACAGACTTTAGGTTGTAAAGATATCCGTGTAATTGCACCAAATACTTTGCTTCCGTGTGGTTTTGATGAGTATGGTGAAGGCGTTCGCTTGTTCAATAAAATGGATGAAGGCATTAAAGACTGTGATGTGATCATTACTCTACGTATTCAAAATGAACGTATTGATTCACCAGCTTTGTCGTCACAAGCTGAATTTTACAAAATGTATGGTTTAAATAAAGATCGGCTTGCCATGGCTAAACCTGATTGTATTGTTATGCATCCGGGACCGATGAACCGCGGTGTAGAGATTGATTCTAGTATTGCTGATGGTGCACAGTCGGTAATTTTGCATCAAGTGACCAATGGTATTGCAGTGCGAATGGCTGTTTTGGCTTTGGCAATGCAAGGTCAGTTGCAAGAGAAAGGTTTGTTAGAAGCAATTGCGGTTTAAGGTTAAGGATAAAGTCATGAGTAGTGTAAAAATTGAAAATGTACGTGTCTTAGACCCAATTAAAAAAATTGACACTGTACAAACGGTTTATGTTGAACATGGAAAAATAGTCGAATCATCTGCCAATGTCGTAGATACCATTGACGGACAAGGAAAATGGTTGATACCGACCATGGTGGATTTGTGTGCACGATTACGTGAACCAGGTCAGCAACAGCATGGTACCTTGAAATCAGAAGGTAAAGCGGCACGTGAAAATGGTATTTTGCATGTATTTACTCCACCTGATTCAAAGCCAATCGTGCAAGACAATGGCGCTTTGATTCATGGACTTGTAGAAAAAGCCATGTTAGATGGTGGTATTCATTTACAAGTGATTGGTGCGCAAACTCAAGGTTTAAATGGTAAACAACCCGCAAATATGGCAGGTTTAAAAAAGGGTGGTTGTACTGCCGTTTCAAACGCCTATGCAACTTTTAAAGATGATGATGTGGTTCTGCGTACCTTGGAATATGCAGCTGGTTTAGACATGACCGTGGTGTTTTATCCAGAAGAGCACCAGATCGCAAAAGATGGTTGTGTACATGAGGGGTTTATTGCCTCACGTCAGGGACTACCGATGATTCCAGCACTGGCTGAAACAGTTGCTATTGCGAAATACCTATTGATGATTGAAGCAACAGGTGTCCAAGCGCACTTTGGTTTGCTTTCAAGTGGTGCATCTGTAGAGTTGATTAAAATTGCAAAAAGCAAAGGTTTGCCTGTGACGGCAGATGTTGCAATGCATCAATTGCATTTAACAGAACACTTGATTGATGGTTTTAATTCTTTGGCACATGTGCGCCCACCATTGCGTGCTGAAAAAGACAAAGAATTACTGCGTCAAGGTGTCAAAGACGGTGTGATTGATGCGATTTGTACCCATCATGAACCTTTGAGTGGTTCTGCGAAATTAGCACCTTTTGCTGAGACTTTACCCGGTATTAGCGCATTTGATACCTATGTGTCTTTTGGGGTGCAATTGGTTCGTGAAAGTTTGTTTGAACCTTTAGAATGGGTTGAAAAAGTTACGCTTGCCCCTGCAAAAGTGGCCAATATGACGGATCGTTGGGTCAAAGAGTCGGGTTGGGCTTTGGTTGATCCAGATCTAGAATGGGTTGTTAACAATGACAGTATTTTATCTCATGGAAAAAATACGCCATTAATCAATCAAAAAATGGTCGGTAAAGTACTGCAAACGTTTACTGCATAAGCTGTAAAATTTACATAAGCGCAAAAATTGAAACAAAAAGCCAGCATAAGCTGGCTTTTCAAATAGATATTGAACACGCTGTGCTACAAAAAGCTATTATAACTATTAGAACTTAATCACTAGAATAAAAAATGATCAATAAAATGATTTTTAATGTGACAAATACAACAATGAAATCGGAGTGTCCAAAATTATGAATATTATTGAGCTTCTAAAAGAACGGGTGACCACAAAAGTTTTACAGGGTGATCTTCAGTTTCAAGATGAAAAAATCGGTGCTTTAAGTGCCTTTTATCCCATTCTCCTCTCTGTTTTAAAATCAAAACCAGAACTTATTAATACACTTCAACAAAATCTAAATCCTCGCTTAGGCGATATTTTCAGTCATCAACCAGAAACAGTCACACATTTTTTAGGACTGGTTGCGGGCAATGCACCAACCCAAGAAATTGAAACCACATTAAACCACTCTATTGCTCCAACTTTATCATTGCTTGCAGATCAAGCAGGCTCAGATGATAAGCATGAAATTTTTGATTTTATCAAAGCGCAATGGAACAATATTCAGGATGCTTTGCCAGCTTGGGCAACAGGATTATTTGCCACATTGGGTTTAAGTGTAGGTGGTCTTGGTTTCGCAGCCACGACTCAAGCTGCACCCGTGGCTGAGGCAGTTATTCCCCCTGTAGAACCTGTGGCACCGATACCTGTACAAAGTGTATCTCCAACACCAGTACCCCTTGATACGTCTACAATCACAACAAATTCGATCCAAGATGAACCTAAAAAATCCAATTGGTTATTGCCAATTATTGCTTTGTTGGTGATTGCAGGATTGGCCGCATTGTTATTTAAACAATGCAGTAGCAAACCACCAGTAGGGGGTGATCCAGTAAGCAGTGGAGCTTCACAAGCTGTTGCTGATGTGCAAGCCGCTGAACTGCAAATTTCAACAGATGCTGAAGGTAAATTAGCAAGTTGTCAGGCACAATCGAGCAGTCAATCTTTATTGGACAGTTTAAAAACCAGTATTGCCTCTGTGTTTGGTCAAACCGATCATTGTCAACTCACAGCCAGCAGTGCTTATGCCGCTGATTTGCCGGATCAAAATGCTGTAGATCAGGTGTTGGCTAAAATTAAAGGTATTCCAAACATTTCATTGGCTTGGATCGGTGATCAACTTACCATTCAAACAGCAGATTTAGCGCAAGCACAAAAATTGGCAGATGAGTTAAAAGCTATTGCTCCTAATCTACATATTTCTGTAGAGCAAACAGCCGATGCAAATGCAGCTGCAACAAGCAGTGCTGCAAATGTAGATACAAGTAACTCACAAGCAGACCAAGCACTGTCAAGCATTCAGGCAGATAAAGCCAATGTAAATGATATTGCAGCTGCATTGAATTTACAGGTAATTAATTTTGCGACAGGTTCTTCAGGTATTCCAGAAGCCAATAAAGCGATTTTGGATAAAGCAGCGAATTTGTTAAAACAACTACCAGATGCAAAAC
This sequence comes from Acinetobacter sp. NyZ410, assembly GCF_022828975.1. Classification (NCBI taxonomy): domain Bacteria; kingdom Pseudomonadati; phylum Pseudomonadota; class Gammaproteobacteria; order Moraxellales; family Moraxellaceae; genus Acinetobacter; species Acinetobacter sp. NyZ410. The sequence continues at coordinate 2,098,488 of NZ_CP094620.1, forward strand.
TCGTGGTTAAAGGCTATACCGATAATGTTGGGAATGCGGATTCAAACAAAAAATTATCTGAAAAACGTGCAAAATCGGTTGTTGCATATTTGGTTGAAAAGGGCGTACATACCTCACAGTTAACTGCTGAAGGACATGGTCAAGACAATCCAATTGCAGATAATTCAACCAAAGAAGGGCAATTTAAAAACCGTCGTATTGAGTTTGAAGTACTTGGTGCAACGACACCATAATCTTTTAAAGTGGTATGTTCGGTGCTAAAACAGGCATAAATTGTATAAAAAGCTTCTGAATATCCAGAAGCTTTTTATTTTTTACTCGAAAATTCTTCAATTATTTGGTTAAATGAGCCACATAAAAATATGATCGGATAAACAATGAATAAATCATTAAACCCATTATTTATGATTGCTGCAATTTCTAGTACTTTGATGCTGTCAGGCTGTGATTACTTCAAAAAGAAAAAAGATGAAGGTAATGCTGAACTTGCAGAGTGGAGCTGTACCAATCAAGATAATATCAATCAAATTCAGAAATATTTGAAAGATGAGTATTCGCGTGAAGTCGCAGACAATATTAAAAATTCTGGTTATGAAGCTGACCAAGCACTACTTCAGAAAATTAACAATGCTTTAAAGTTTGAAGTGAAGAATGTTCGTACGATTACTGAAGACTCGTCTAAAACCAATCAACTGGAATGTGAAAGTCAGTTAGTGGTTCAATTCCCGAAAGGCTTACAACAGCGTGCTGAAAATTCATATGCAGAATTTGGGCAAGATTGTGAGGAGGGATGTGAAGGTGATGGCTATCGCAGTATACGTGAGTATATCGAAGCTGGTGAATCTAAATTGGTACTAGCCAATGATCAGTTAAAAGGCAAGTTTAATTACAATGTTGTGAAAACAGACAAAGATGGTTTAACCCTTGATGTGCTTAATCAGGATGCAGTTATTCAAGGGGTAACTTTTGTTACGGTAAAAGCGGTGCAATACGCAGCCTATATGAAAGAAAATAAAGATATGCGTGAACGCGAGCAGGTCAACCAAATTGAAAATGCAGAGCAAACAGCGCTTGCACAAAAAGCCATGGATATCCGTAAAAAAGAGCTAGATGAAGAAAAGCTCAAACAAGTTGATCGTTTAAACCAGACTTGGGATAGTTTGAGTGATGAACAAAAAGCACAATTTAAGCAAGATCAAACAGAATGGTTTGAAAAACGTGATGTTGATTGTAAAGTCATTTCACAGAAAAGTTTTGGTGATATTCCAGACAGTGAAATTGAAACCTATCAGCAACAACGTCAATATTGGGATGATGCGATGTCTCAACAAAATAAAGAGATGCAATATACCAAGTGTTTTAATAAACGTACCGCTGAGCGAATTATTTATTTAAACAATGCCTTAAATTGATGTAGTCATCAAAATAATCTGAGAGGGATGAATTGATTCATCCCTTTTTTATTGGCATGCTGTACATATATTTAAAGTTTTAGATGTTGATATGCGTATTAGTATTGTTGGTTCAGGTCGTGTTGCTACACATTTTGCAAAAGCATTGTCAAAACAACATCATATTGTTCAGATTTATAGTCGTGATTTAAACAATGCACAACGCTTAGCCCAGCAGGTGAATGCTCAGGCTATTGATGCTGTGCATTGTATAGAACCTGAAATTGATTTATTAATTATTGCGGTAAGTGACCAGGCCATTGCTCAAGTCATCCAAACGATTCATTCACAACTTTCGGATGTTTTGATTGTTCATACTTCTGGCAGTACCAATCTCAATATATTGACTGAACACCATGTAAAATCTGGGGTTTTTTATCCCTTACAGACTTTTAGCTTTGAACGTGAAGTGGATTGGCAGAATACCCCGTTGTTTATTGAAACGGCTTTGCAAGAAGATTTGTCTATTTTAACGACGCTAGCAAATAGTCTAAGTAATCAGGTTTATCCATATAATTCAGCGCAGCGGCTGAGCTTACATCTAGCAGGAGTATTTGCCTGTAATTTTACAAATTATTGTTATGACATGGCTAAACAAGTGGTCGATGCACAGCAGGTCGATTTTAATTTACTGTATCCATTAATTTTGGAAACAGCAAAAAAAGCCACTCAAAATGATCCTGAAACAATGCAGACGGGTCCTGCAAGACGTGGAGATGTGAATATTTTAGATATGCATCAGCGTATGTTACAGGATATGGGGCGGGAAGATCTTAAAGATGCCTATACACTTTTAAGCCAACAGATACAGAAAAAACACTCACTTGATTAAGTGAGTGTTTTATCAATCGTATCTTTTGAAATCAATTGAGATCTAGTTTAAAGCAGCGTGATCTGCACCGATTGTGACAATAACACCAATACAAAACAGGCTACAGTAGATAAAAAACCAGATGATCATGCGTTTAAAAGCTTTGTCTGAAATCGAGCTATCAGCATATTGTGGTTTTTTAGGGCTTTTGTCATCATTCATCGCAAAATCTCTTTCTGCTTAATATAGGTTCATTATGGATAGAAACATATTCACACTGTAGATACAAAAAATTAGAAAAAAACTATAACAGATAAGTAAGCAATGATGAATCTGTTATAAAAATTCAGCTTATGTCGTCACTGATTTACCAATAATATAAATCAATTGGTTTAATGCATTTTGAATCTTTTCATTCATTTCAAATGAACAATTCATCCGAATAAAGTGATTTTGTTGATTGCTAATATTAAATAAGCTGCTCGGCGCGACACTAACACCGTGTTCTAACATGTGCTGATAGATCTCATTACTATCGACTTGTTCAGGCAATTCAATCCATAAAAAGTACCCTGAAGGATAATAATTGACATGACATTGCTCAGGTAAATGGGTTTTTAAATAATTAAAATATTGTTTTTTATAGCGTTGTAAGGTGGATCGTAAAGTTTTTAAATGTTTTTCATAATGACGATGAGAGAGGTATTCAACTAAGGCATTTTGGATAAATGAGTTGACTGAAAGGGTGCTCATAAGTTGAGTGTGCTGAATATGTTCAGAGAATTTACCTGCATAGACCCAACCGATACGAAAACCTGCACCTAATGTTTTGGAAAAAGAAGAACAATGTAGTACCCAATTTTGTTGATCAAAATACTTCATCGAGAGGGGTTTTTTCTGATCATAGTAAAGTTCTTCATAGACATCATCTTCAATCAAATAAATCTGATATTGGTTGAGTAACTTCGCCAATTTTAATTTAATTTCATCACTCACGGTAAAGCCAATTGGATTCTGACCGTTTAACATCATCAAACATACTTTAATTGGATATTTTAAAATTGCCTGTTCGAATGCGTCTAAATCAATGCCATGTTCAGGATGTTCTGGGATGGTAATTACTTTTAATCCAAGTCGTTCAGCCGCTTGCCATGCCCCATAAAAAATCGTCTGCTGTAATAAAATATAGTCCCCAGCTTGTGTAAGTGCTTGCAATGAAAGATTTAATGCATCTAAACCTCCAGACGTAATCACAATATCAGATGGATCCGTGGGGATGCCTTGCATAGCATATTTTTGAGCAATAATTTTTCTCAGTTGATAATTTCCGGGTGGTAGACTGGGTGTTTGTTCATAGCTACGCCGTTGTCGAGCAAGTTGTCCAAGCGTTTGTATCAGTTTAGCGGAGTAGAGCAATTGGCTATTGGGAAAGGCAGAACCTAAAGGGATAATGTGTTCAGACTGGGTTGATTTTAAATATTTAAAAACAACGGAGTTAATTTCAACTGTTTCATTAATCACATGTAATGTAGTCGGGTGATCTGAGCTTTGTTCTACAACAAAATACCCTGACTTTTCTTTTGAATAAATCAGACCTTGCGCTTCGAGCTCTTGATAAGCATTCATCACCGTAATCAGACTTAAACCTGACTGTTCAACCTGTTGACGTAGTGAGGGTAACTTTTCATGTGCTTTCCACGTCCCATTTTCAATCAATAATTTTAGGCTATGGGCCAGTTGTTCAGATTTATACATAGGTCAATGCAAGTGGGTATTTAAAATAACTATAACAGAAGCAATCAGCACAGCTCTATCTGTTATATATTTTTTCTAAAATTTTGTGGCTATATTTCTTTTTGATTTCTTTCCAAAATAGTCGCACGCGATGCAGTATAGAATGAGGCAGGGATATGTTTGTGACGACTCAGTTGAATGTGCTCACACAAGTTTTATGTGAGCATGGTTGCTCTGAAAATGTGATAGAGCATCTCAATCAAAGATTTGTAAACTTAGAAGCAACATTGTTGCGTGCCAAAGTCTTACGTGAATTTTCAAAAAAGAAAAGTACAGCGATTATCCAATCTGCAATTGCTTCAAATCATTTAAGTCTGGCTTATTTGTTTTCACCGTTTATTTTGGCGAATTTAAATCAAACAGTGCTTTACTCAACGCTTCTGACTGCACAAGTTCAAGATATTTTAAAACCTTATTATCAGGTTGAAAAAACCATGAACTTGACCAAGGATGATGTCGTGTTAGAAAGTTTAAACTTATTTTTAGATCTACAAGATCAAACATGGGATGCGCAGGAATTTGTTTATTTTCAGTTGTTCAAAGCACTGACTCAGGCAGAAGTTGATCGTATCTTTTTAATTACAGATCAGCGGATCAATCCAGATTATTTGTTTGAAATAGAATGTTTTTTTAAGGTTCGAATTTTCTTGGTAAATCCCGAAAATGATCAAGATGGTCTAAATCTGCGATTAGATCATCATGATCATAAATTAAATATGCAGAAGCTTTTGTTTAAATATAAAGATGATTTTCATGTGGCTTTATGTCGTAAATTTTCAGAAATAAATGCTAAAATTTTAAATTTATCAGGTCTTTATGATCTAGCTCAAGCGCAAAACTTAGTCGAAGATATGTTTTATTCTGAACATATTTATGAAAAATTATCGGTTTATGCTGAGTATATGCAGACCCGATTACAGAACAATGTGTTTAGTCCAAAATTCAAATCTCTGTCAAGTTTGCAAGCTTAGATGCTGAGTATTTGCATACACAACGCTTTATTGAACTGCTTTATGTCTTGTATAAAGATACAATATGAGCCGTGAATACTTAGTTCTTAGGTAAAAGTCTGGTCTAAAGCTTTATATATTAGCGATCAGATAAATATTTTTTGAGATGATCTAAAAAGAGCTTCACTTTTTTTGGAATCTTTTGTTGAGAAGGCGTAATTGCATAAAAATAAAGTTGCTTTGAATGATAATCCTCTAAACAACGCATAATTTTTCCGGCATCTTGATCTTTTTTGGCTAAAAAATCGGGCAAAAATATAATGCCTTGATCTTGTTTACAAAAATCTAAAAGGAAATCGCCACTGTTGCATGTCAATTTTGGCGTACAGTAAATAGTTTCTTCTTTTTTATTCTTACTCAACACAATTTTAGTGCTTGAATCGGTTTGTGAATACAACAATAGACTGTGCTGTTTTAACTCATCAATTGTATTGGGTACGCCAAATTTTTCAAAATAAGCTGTAGTTGCATAAAAATGTCGATGATAGGTACTAAACAGGTGGGCATTACGCTGATCAATATCTTGACTGATTCTGAGCACAATATCATATTGATCTTCACTGATATTTAAGAACTTATCTGAAAGAAACAAGTCTATTTTGATGTTGGGATACTGTGTCATAAATTTAGAAATGATCTCGGTAAGATGCGCATGTCTAAATGAATGAGGTGCATTGATTCTGAGTTTACCTTCAGGATATTTCTGGTCATGGGTAAAGTCACTGGTTGCCCATTCAAACTCACTCATAATGACTTTAGAGTGTTGATAAAATTTTTCACCTGAATGAGTTAAATCCATTTTGCGGGTATTGCGGATGAACAGGACTGTATTAAAAATAGTTTCCAGATGACAAATTCTTTTCGCAACTTGATCTCTGGTAATGCCTAAGTGACGTGATGCACTGCTGAAATTTCCATATTCAACGACACTAATAAACGTATTGATACAGTCTAATTTATCCATTTAATTTTAAAGTACTCTTCACTTGAATGATTAAAGTAACGCATCATCCTATGCTGATCAATCATTGTATCTTTTTAGGATACAGTTTGTATTTAAAATAGTGTCTAGTGGTTTACGTGTATTTTTGCTTTTATATAAATTCCTTTATAAATGTGTTGCGAATCAAAATGAATAAAGCATTTTTAGAACAACTTACACCTCAAAACTGTCAAATCATCTTTATTGATCAACAACCACAAATGGCTTTTGGCGTACAGTCGATTGATCGTCAAACTTTAAAAAATAATGTGGTGGGGTTGGCTAAAGCCGCTCAGGTTTTTAATATTCCAACCACCATTACAACAGTAGAAACAGAAAGTTTTTCGGGACACACTTTTCCAGAATTATTAAATATGTTCCCTGAAGCACCTTTGCTCGAAAGAACCTCTATGAACTCATGGGATGACCAAAAGGTTCGTGATGCATTGGCAGCCAATCATCGTAAAAAAATTATCGTATCTGGTTTATGGACTGAAGTTTGCAATATTACATTCGCTTTTGGCGCGATGCTGGAAGGTGATTATGAAATTTATATGGTTGCCGATGCTTCAGGTGGAACTTCAAAAGAAGCACATGATTATGCGATGCAACGGATGATTCAAGCAGGCGTGGTTCCTGTAACCTGGCAACAAGTTTTACTTGAGTGGCAACGTGATTGGGCACATCGTGAAACTTATGATGCAGTGATGGACATTGTGCGTGAACATTCGGGTGCATACGGTATGGGCGTAGATTATGCATATACTATGGTACATAAAGCGCCAGAAAGAACCACAACGCAACATGAAGTTATTGCACCTGTGTCAGCAAAATAAACCTTATGGATATAAATATTCATCTACATGGAGATGATCATGACAGATGTACAGTTAATTCTTAAGAACGGCAAAATTACTACACTCGACCCGAAACAACCAGAAATAGCTGCAATTGCGATCGTTGACGGAAAAGTGTTTGCCACGGGTGATGAAAATAGCATCATGAAGTTGGCCAAAGCCTCGACAAAAGTGATTGATTTAAATGGTCGTCGCGTTATTCCCGGTTTAAATGATAGCCATCTCCATATTATCCGTGGCGGGCTTAACTATAATATGGAGTTGCGTTGGGAAGGGGTACCGACTGTTAAAGATGCTTTAAACTTACTCAAAGAGCAGGCAGAAAATACGCCAGCACCACAGTGGGTCCGTGTTGTCGGTGGGTGGACTGAATTCCAATTTGCAGAAAAGCGTTTACCAACTTTAGCTGAAATCAATAAAGCTGCACCTGATACTCCAGTTTTTATTCTGCACTTATATGCAAGCGCAATGCTGAACAGAGCAGCATTAGATGTCTTAGGTTTTAATAAAGATACTCCTGATCCACCCGGGGGTAGAATAGAACGCAATGAAAAAGGTGAGCCAACAGGTTTATTATTGGCAACGCCTTCTGCTGCAATTCTGTATTCAACACTAGGTAAGGCACCCAAATTACCTGTCGAAGATCAAGTGAATTCTACCCGACATTTTATGCGTGAGTTAAATCGACTCGGTGTCACTTCTGCGATTGATGCCGGAGGAGGCGGGCAAAACTATCCAGATGATTATGCAGTGATCAATCAATTGCATGAAAAAGATCAAATGACCGTTCGTATTGCTTATAACCTCTTTGCACAAAAAGCCGGTGAAGAGTTAGAAGATTATCAACGATGGACAGAAATGACGTTTCCCGGTGATGGCGATGCATTATTGATGATGAATGGTGCGGGGGAAAACCTGACTTGGTCAGCTGGTGATTTTGAGGATTTTTATGAACCTCGCCCAGATCTTCCAGAAAAAATGGAAACGGAATTAGAAGCCATTGTTGAACATTTGTCTGAGAAGAAATGGCCGTTTCGAATTCACGCCACCTATGATGAAAGCATTAGTCGATTGCTCAGTGTTTTTGAACGTGTCAATGGTAAAAAGCCATTTGAAACCCGTTTTATTATTGACCATGCAGAGACGGTTTCAGAAAAAAACATAGAACGGATCGGTGCACTTGGTGGTGGAATTGCCATTCAACACCGTATGGCATATCAAGGCGAAATCTTTGTTCAGCGTTATGGTGCTGATGCAGCCAAAGACACGCCTCCGGTAAAAAAAATGCTTGAGTTGGGTGTGCCAGTGGGAGCAGGAACAGATGCGACGCGTGTTGCATCATACAATCCTTGGGTCTGTTTGGCATGGTTAACCACAGGTAAAACTGTGGGTGGCTTTGCTTTATATGATGAGAAAGACTTACTTGATCGTCAGACAGCGCTAAGACTATGGACCAAAGGATCGGCTTGGTTTTCAGGCGAGCAAAGTAATAAAGGCGCTTTAGTCTCAGGTGAACATGCGGACCTTGTTGTACTTTCAGATGACTATCTTTCTGTTGAGGGCGATGAAATTCAATTTATTGAATCAGTCATGACGGTGATGGACGGTAAAGTGGTCTATGCGGGTGCCGAATTTAAGCAACAAGATCCACCGATTCCACCCGCATCGCCTGATTGGTCACCAGTCAAGCGATTTGGCGGGCAGTGGCGCCACTTTGAAAATCGTAATGCGCCTTCCTTACAACCCTTACAAAAAGATTCAGCAGTGTGTGCATGTTCTAGCAGCTGTGGCATGCATGGACATTCGCATGCATGGATGCTTGACGTTCCTATCAATGATCAGGATAAAAAATCATTTTGGGGCGCATTAGGCTGTTCTTGTTTTGCTTTTTAAAACCAACCTAAAAAATTCCATCTGAAACTAGGTGGAATTTTATTGGGGAGAAATTTATGAAAATCTATCTGATCTCTTTGGCCGTTGGGTTGTTGGTTGGCGTGTTGTATTACCTATTAAATGTGAAATCTCCAGCCCCGCCTTTTGTGGCCCTATGCGGTTTATTGGGGATGGTTATTGGCGAACAACTCATGCCAATGATTAAAAACTTATTATCCTAACGATAGGGTGAAGTAATAACAGGAGAAAGGGGGCAAACGATGCAATTTAGACTAAGTAAGTTATTGAGCTTCAATGCAGGCTATGTCGATACTGCAAGCTTTCTCGCATTGCATGGCTTATTTTCTGCCCACGTGACAGGTAATTTTGTAACATTAGGCGCGGCTTTAGTCTCCGAGAGCCAAACAGGTGCTTGGGCCAAATTGGCAGCACTACCGATGTTCTGTATTACAGTTTTATCGGTCAAATTGTTGGATCAAAAGTTTATCCGCCATCAAAACAGTTCATATGCGTTTTTTCTCAAGCTGATGTTTTTGCTTCTTAGTATTGTCGCCGTATGCTCCTATTTTTATTTACCCTTTCCTAAATACGATACCGTCATGAGTTTCTCTGTCGGTATGTTATTAGTGGCGGCTATGGCGATTCAAAATGCGATGCATCGTATCCATTGGACGAAAGAATCACCAACAACTGTGATGACGGGTGCTACAACGCAATTGATGTTAAATATTGCTGAGCTTTTTTCTAAACCTTCTCAGGAAAAAAGACTGCAAATTCGACAGAGTATTGTTGCAATTTTCCCAACCATGTTGAGTTTTGCACTGGGGTGCGCAGTTGCTGCAATCGTATATAAATTTGCATTGCTATGGTTATTTTTGCTTCCCCCAGTTTTGTTACTGATGATTTTCATCAATCGGGACAACTATAAAAAAGCTTAGGTTTTGACAGATCCTAATTCTAATTAATTATTGAATGACGAGTAGAACATGGAAAATATACAAACGACGCCACCGAGTGGGTTTTGGAAAACATGTCGAGATCCTTTGTTATTGACAATTGTGGGTGGCGCAATTGATACCATTGGCTTTATCGCACTGTTTGGTTTTTTTACTGCGCATGTCACAGGAAACTTAGTCTTAGCTGGTGCTGCTTGGGTCAAAGGTGGGCCTGGGATTTGGATTAAGCTTGGGGCAATTCCCTTATTTATTCTGACTGTTGCCATTACCAAATATTGGATTGATCGCAGCGTAGAGAAACATACCACTTTAAGTTATTTATTTTTGGGGGAAGCAATTTTTTTAATTGGGTTTATGCTTACGGGTTTATATTTTGAACCGTTTAAAGATGCCAATAGTGTCACTGTCGCAATTACAGGTGGTTTAGGGCTGATCGCCTTAGCTATTCGTAACACTTCAAGTAAAACCTTAATTAAACATATTAGTCCGAGTACCATGATGACGGGAAATACAACACAGTTAGGTATAGATATTTCTAATTATTTAAGAGATCGGAACCCTAACAATATGCAAAAGCTACAGCATAGTTTCAGCATTGTGGTGGGGTTTGTGATTGGCGCATTTTTAGGTGCTTTTTTATATGTGTATCTAGATTTTTGGAGTGTCGCTTTCTTTGTCGCACCCGTGTTGTATCTGTCTTATCTCGCAGCCCAGCAAAGATTTGTCCAACCAAGCTAGTGGCTTAATGATGAATAAACTTCAATGAGTAATCATGCTTGATGGTGTTTTTGTCATGATTATTGTGACCATGTCGGCGCTTAAAAATTCCTTCAAATATTTATTGGAACAATCATTTTTTAGTTAAATCAAACCTTGATTAATTTAACTCGTATTCATCATCCACATTTTTGAAAAATCCAAAAATTAAGCCATGTCTTGTCAAACAGCAAAGCCAGCATCTGTCATTTATTTTAATTATGGACTTTGCAAAATTAAGGTAAACCTATGTCAAATTTAATTAAATGTATGATTCCTTTTGTTTCAATGCTCAGTATGCAGTTGCACGCTGCTCAACAAAGCTTAGACAAAAATAGTCCTTATTTGTTTGGTGATTGGCAGGGGATGCGGACTGAACTTTTAACGCAAGGGATTAAATTAGATGCAAACTTGATTGTAGACAGCGCTTATTTAGCCGATGGTGGCTACAATTCGGGGAATGATCCTAAATATGCCAGTCAATTTTTAATTGGTTCAACTTTAGATTTAGAAAAGCTGGCAAATTGGGAGGGGATGACATTAAAAGTAACAATCACAGCAAGACAAGGACAAAGTTTATCTTTGGAAGATATTTCTGATCCATCTGCACCACAGCTTGCCAATGTTCAAGCAAATTATGGTCGTGGCAACAGTAAAAGTCGACTGACCGAGTTTTCTTTGGAGAAAAACTTTAAACAACAGGGGCTCAGTATTAAATTAGGGCGTTTGGGAATGGGTACCGATTTCAATGTGATGTCTTGTGAATTTCAAAATAATTCATTTTGTGCTGCGCAAATGGGGAAATGGCAAAGCGGAATTTGGTATAACTCTCCAATTTCTCAATGGGGTGGTCGTTTAAAATATCAATTTCACCCAGATCTGGCCGTACAAATCGGCGTTTATGAATATAACCCTCAAAATGCTTTAGAACGTCATGGCTGGAATCTGAGTACCCATCACGCCGATGGTGTCACCATTCCCATAGAGATGATCTGGCAACCGAAATCATTGATCAATGGATTAGCAGGGACTTATCGTGTAGGTGCAATGTATAACAGCGCAGATGAAGCTAAAAATCAAAAGGATATACGGACGGGACAGCAACAAAATCATACTTATGGCGCTTGGTTTAATTTTGACCAGCAACTTACTTCAGTTGGTGTAGGAAAGCAGGGCTTACATAGTTTTGCCAATTTTACATTCCATAGCCGTACCACCAACAAGGTGGATCAGTCTCAACAGATCGGTTTAAAGTATTATGGGGTGATAAGCAGCCGAGCTGAGGATAATTTGGGTTTTGCGCTTAATCGTATTCATATCAATGATCGTTTTGCAGAAGACAAGAAACAATTTAATGCTGATGCCGAATATAATATTGAATTAAATTATAGTTATTATCCAACAAAATGGCTGATGTTACGCCCAAGCCTGCAATATATCGTTCATCCTGGTGCAACACATGATGTCAACAATGCTTGGGTCTTGGCATTGGGAACAAAGCTTAACTTTTAGCATAAAAAATCTAGCTAAAATATTTTAGGATGAGTCCAATTTAAATAGACAACATTAGACAAAAAAATAGCATTAAATATTTGATATTTAATGCTATAGATAAATTTAGAAGGAGGGTGATTTGGATTAATTTATTTTCTTAAAAATAAAGTCATTAATCTTATGACCTGCCTCAATACCACGACGTTCAAACTTGGTTTGTGGACGCCATTCAGGACGAGGATAGCTATTGCCTTTGCCTGCTAAGTTTTCTAAACGAGGACGATTGTCTAAAACATCGAGCATCCATTCAGCATACGGTTCCCAGTCTGTTGCAGCATGGAATGTACCACCGATTTCGAGTTTTTCTTCAACCAATGGCATACGATCATGAGAAACAAAACGGCGTTTAAAATGACGTTTTTTCTGCCAAGGATCAGGGAAATAAAGTTGAACTGTATTGATACTATTGTCAGGCATTTCACGCAGAACTTGGATTGCATCTGCATCTAAAACACGGAGGTTTTTAACTTCTGCCATACCTGCTTCATAAACACATTGCGCAATACCAGGCACATGCACTTCGATTCCAACAAAATTACGTTCAGGATTGGCTTTTGCCATCAGAACCAAAGAGCGGCCCATACCAAAACCAATTTCTACCGTAAGTGGGCGTTCAGGATGTTCAAAGTGTTGACGTAAATCGCCGACAGGGTATTCCAAAATTAAATCACGATGTTGTTCAAGCGCAGTACGTTGTGAAGTATTGAGCGGTGACGATCTACGCATAAATGTCACAATTTCACGGTGTTCTTGCAAATTGTCTAATTCTACAATTTGTGCTTCAATTTGATCGTTTGACATGATTTAGGTAATACTAGAAATCTAAAAGGCGTATTGTAAGTGCTGAGCTTCGCAAGTCAAATTTTTTATAGAATTTCATTCAATTCTAATAAATTTACAATGAAAACTGGATAAAATAAAATCATTATCGAGCACTGAGTCAAAGACTATTCTTGTTATTCAATACGTCGTTATGTTCATTTAGACTTTGTCTAATTAACTCGATTAATTCACGGGATGCTTTAGGTAGCGCTTTATCTTTTAACCAAATCAGATAAATCGGAACAGAAAGTTGATTGTAGGTATTTTTAAAATCAATTTGGATTAAACGCCCAGCATCAATATGTGATTTGACCAATGAATATGGGAAATTTCCCCATCCTAAGCCGATCTCAACCATATCAATCGCCGTTTGTAGATCATTGGTTCGCCAATAAGATGCAGCAATTACCGATCTCAAATCTGCAATATCAAGCGCACTACTCGCAACAACAATTTGCCGAACATTAACCAAATCCTCGATATAAATAGGATGAACTGCTTGATTCATCAAAGCATGATTTGCAGATATCGTTGCAACAACAACCTCCATGCTGACTAACTGTAAATGTTCTTGCATTTTAATATGTTGCCCTGAACCCGCTAAACAAATTGTGATTTGTTCTGAATACAGTAAATGCAAAATATCATCTTGTGGTGCAGTAATGATTTCGATATTGAGCAGTGGGTATTTTGCTGCAAGTTTATCAATAGATTGTAAAAGTTTTTGATTGTTTACATCCGATACAACACCTATTTTTAAAGTACTCTCCAAACCTAAGGACAGTTCATAAGCATGTTTACTTAATTGTTTTAATTGTTCTGAGATGATTCTTGCTTGTGGGGCTAAGGCAAGTGCTGACGCTGTTGGAATCACTTTGCGGGGTGTTCTTTCAAACAGTTGTAAGCCTAATTCTGCTTCAATATTTGCGATACCCATACTGACGGCTGATGGTACTCGATTTAAGGCACGAGCCGCAGCAGAAAAAGAGCCTGTATCCAGTACTTTTACAAATAATTCTATATTTTCGCTGGTGAAATTCATAATTGGTATCAGTCAAACTGAAAGCTATTGTCTTTATCTATTATTATAACTGAAATTAAAATGGCTTTTTTGAAAATCTGTTTGGGTAAGTTTATGCAAGGTCTTAAACGTAGAGTAATTTATGTAAGTACCTATGAAATCATTGGACTGGGTATTTCTTCTTTGGGGCTGGCACTACTTTCGGGTACACAATTAACCCATACAGGGCCTTTGGCTTTCCTGATTACCACGATTGCTGTGAGCTGGAACTTTATTTATAACTTAATTTTTGAAGCATGGGAAAAACGCCAAACTTTACGTCAACGTACAGTAAAACGCCGTGTAGCTCATGCGATCGGATTTCAATTAACCTTAGTAGTTTTTCTTATTCCATTGATTGCATGGTGGATGAATATTAGTTTTCTAGAGGCATTTTTATTAGATGCGGCTTTAATTGTTATCATTCCAATTTATACCTTTATTTTTAATTGGTCTTTTGATCGATTATTTGGTGTTCCACTTTCCGCTCAAGCTTAAAAATGTAATTGTTTCTGCTTAAGTTATTTGCCCATTCAATTGAATGGGCAATAATTTAGGTTTTTTCTAGCACAATAATTTCTATTTAACGCTTTAAATTTATACGACAGCTCATGTCGCAACAATAAAGAAATCGCCGTTGTTGACCGCTCATAATTTATATAATCACTAAAGTTCATTCGGAAAATTAGGTGTGAGTGATGACAGAGCGTATTAGAGAAAAGCTGCAAATTTTAGCAGATGCTGCGAAGTATGATGTGTCATGTTCATCCAGTGGCAGTAACCGTAAAAACAAAGACATTGGGCTAGGCAATACGGGGGCTGGAATTTGCCATAGTTATACCGAAGATGGTCGATGTGTGTCGCTGCTTAAAATCTTATTTTCCAATGTGTGTATTTTTGATTGCTCATATTGTGTTTCTCGCCGTTCTAATGATGTCAAACGAGCTGCTTTTACGGTACAAGAAGTTGTTGATTTAACTATTAATTTTTATAGAAGAAATTATATCGAAGGCCTTTTTCTAAGTTCAGGAATTTTTAAGTCAGCAGACTATACCATGGAGCGCATGCTACAAGTCGTTAAAAAGCTACGATTAGAAGAAAACTTTAATGGCTATATTCATCTTAAAACGATTCCAGGTGCTTCACAGGAGATTATCCATGAGGCAGGGCTTTATGTAGATCGGATGAGTATCAATTTAGAAATGCCTACCGCGGAAGGCCTTAAAAAGTTTGCTCCTGAAAAAACCCATGATGAAGTGCAAAAAGATTTGGGCATTGTTCGAGATCGTTTGATTCAATTTAAAGATGAAAGAAAAATTATAAAAACTGTGCCGAAGTTTGTTCCAGCAGGACAAACAACTCAAATGGTGGTGGGCGCACATAATGAAACGGATCAGGATATTATCTTAATGGCTGATCATCACTACAAAGAATTTAAACTCAAACGGGTATATTTTTCGGGCTATATTCCGATTAATGATGAAGAAAAAGCATTGCCTTCAGTGGGTTCAGCACCGCCATTACTGCGTGAAAATAGATTGTATCAATCGGATTGGTTAATGCGATTTTATGGCTTTGAAGCAAATGAAATTGTTAATGCAACGCATCCAAATTTAGATTTAGATATCGACCCAAAACTGAGTTGGGCATTACGTCATCCTGAACAATTTCCTATCGATATCAATCAAGCTGAATATCGGATGATCTTAAGAGTTCCTGGAATTGGGGTACGTTCAGCTAAAAAGATTGTTCAAGCACGTCGCTTTGGTAAAATTCATATTGATCAAATCAAAAAACTGGGAATTGCGTATAACAGGGCAATGCATTTTATTCGTTGTGCTGATACCCCTCCATTTTTAAAAGATCAATTACCCAGCCAAATTCGCCAGAAAATATTACAGACAGGACATTCAAAATATACTCAACAACTTTCACCCCAGTTGGATTTGTTATTCTAAATGGCGAAATATATTTTTGATGGGACCATGACAGGGGTTTTGTGCTGTGTATTTCGTGCATTTCAATTTAAAGAGTTTGATGTCATTGTCTCAAGTGAAAACAACACTCAAGCCGCTTTATTTGATGAAACGATTTTTGTTGAATCCAATGACGCTCAAGCCAACAGAGTTTGGCAAGGCCTAAAGTTAAAAGTTTCAGCAAGTGGGTTACGTAACTTTTACTATACTTTTTTATCTGAACAGGAAGATGCTTTTCAACATCTGTTTAATTTTAGTGTTTATGCATTCTTCGCTCAAAAAGCGATTGATCGAGATTTTGGTCATCAAGATGTTTTGGCACTGTCAAAATGGGCCAAACAAGTGGGAAGAGAAAAGCACCGTATGGAAGCTTTTGTTCGCTTTAAAAAATGTAAAGATGAATTATTTTTAAGCTTGGTTAAGCCAGATTTCAATGTTTTGCCTTTGATCGAAAAGCATTTTAAAGCCAGATATCAAGACCAGCGCTGGCTTATTTATGATGAAAAACGAGATTTTGGTATCTATTATGATTTAAGACAGGTTCATCAAGTCAATATGAATGTCTTAGAGATTGATCAAAAGATTCATCAAGGTTCTAGTCAAGATTTTAGTGTTGAATTAGATCATCAAGAGGTTCTATATGATCAGCTTTGGAAAGATTATTTTAACAGTGTAAATATTTCAGCGCGGAAAAACATTAAACTACATATTCAATATGTACCAAAGCGATATTGGCGTTATATGAATGAGAAAACGGTTTAAAGATTAAATTAATGATATCGCCTGTATCTATAGCTGGATCTTGAATAATATAGTTTTGGTTTTGATGTTTAGCTGGCTTTGTCTATGGTATTGCTATGGATTATATGAGCGGCGCCACAACAGTTATTTCTTCCCGAATTTTTTATTTAATCTTTATACGTCTCAAAAGAGGGAGCGATTACATGAATACAAAAAACATGTGTGCTGTCTATTTTAAACACTGTAATGCTTATGATTTAAGGTCTTCACTCTTTACACAGGCAAAGGTTTTATGTTTATTTTTTGAATAAATCTTATACAGTTTTTTTATTTTTTCAGCTTTCTATTTTATTTGAAAATACTATCAAATGGTATAATTTATTCATGTATAAGCAATTGTAATTTATGTTGATTTTATAGTGGTATGTGATTTGTGTTGTTTTTATTTTGTTGATATGTTAATTATAAAATGCAAAATACATCACAGAATAATATACAAGGAAATACCACATGAATAGAATTTATAAACTAATATGGAATGTAAGCCTAAATGCTTGGGTAGTATGTTCAGAGCTTGGGAGAAAAGGGAAATCATCATCGAAAGTGACTTTATTGATTGGTGGTGTTCTGATTTCCTCAGCGAGTTTAGCTGTAGAGTGTACGCAAGGAACAAATGGCTCTGTTACGGTTAATAATACAAATAATACTGGAGCAAATATTAACTGTGAGGTATCTACTATTTTACCTGAAATAGGAAATACAAGTATTTGGAATACGGGGTTTTTAGTTTATAGCCAAAATGCCAACAGAAGCATAACGCTGACCAATGATTTAACCACAACACTCAAGGGATCGGGGGGGATTTCAGTCTATGGAACTGCACCTAATTTTACATCTTCTTTTAATGCCGCTGGGAAAAAACTCGATCTCACGATTACAAATTTAGATAGTAATAGTAGCAATCCAAATGGGGATAATATTGCAAAAATAGGACTGGGAGTATCGCATGGGGGTACTTCAACTATTGGTACATTGAATCTTACCATGCTAGATTTACCCAAAGGGCC
Organism: Acinetobacter sp. NyZ410; assembly: GCF_022828975.1. Classification (NCBI taxonomy): domain Bacteria; kingdom Pseudomonadati; phylum Pseudomonadota; class Gammaproteobacteria; order Moraxellales; family Moraxellaceae; genus Acinetobacter; species Acinetobacter sp. NyZ410. Next base: position 2,116,218 of record NZ_CP094620.1, read on the forward strand.
AACATTTAATGAACGATTTGAGCACTATGGTGTAGTTGTGGGGTCAAGTGTTAATTCTGCAGAAACAGCTGCTTTTAATGGGATGAGGTCCAAAGCTATATTTGATAATTTAAATATTAAAATGAGTGCAAATAATAACCCATCCTTTTTATCAAATTATCCGTTAGTTGTCGGTATTCGTGCAATTCAAGGAGCACCACAATCTTCTGGTAATGGTGCTGCTGGCTATGTAGAGGTGAATAAAGATTTAAACATTGATATTAAAAATCAAAAAAATGATGCAATAGGAATTTATATTTCTGGTTCTGAACAAGGTGGCATGGTACCAGAAGTTCATTTAAATAATAGCAATATCAGTATTGAGAGTACATCCACTCGCGCAAACGCTATTCGTTTAGGGAAAACAGCAGCAATTGGTACAGGCGAAGGTCGTTTATACTCCAAAGGAAAAATGATCATAGATACGACTAAAGCGCTTAATGATTCTGCAATTGATATTATTTGGCAGGGCGCTTTACTGGATGCCAATGCCGCTACCTCTAGTACTGAGATTAAAGCAGGCAGGGAAGCTATTAATATTAGTGGTAATTCAAGTCAAGCTACAGATCAAACAATTACAACATTTAATAATTTAATCATTAATAAAACAGCTACAAGTACGGCAAGTTTAATTACTGTAGGAACAAACCAAAAAAACTATATTTTCTCTGCTAGAGGTGATAACACATCACTGATTTCTAATACGGGAAATAATGCGTATTTGATTGATGTTCAAGGAGCAAGTACAACGCCAAGCCAAGTCAATTATCATTTTGAAAACGGATATATGCAGGGACTTGTAAATAAAACAGACAGCTCTACTTTAAATCTCAATTTAAAAAATAACGCGACTTGGCAATTGGAAGCGAATGGAAATAGTACTCAAGCGAACTTTACAACATTAAATTTAATAAATTCACAACTTGTTGCTCATGATGTGAATCGCAGTAATCTACTTACAAATACACAATCTGCTTTTAACTTAAAAGGAAACGTTGTTGCATCCAACTCTCAAATTGATCTGGCTAATGGTGTGGCTGGAGACAAATTAACCATTACTGGCGACTATACAACTGGAAATAATACTTGGCTAATGGACTCTTATTTAACGGGTCTTGGACAGAGTGGTGATTTAGGTGTAGATGGTAAATCATATACAGATAACGTCAAAATTACGGGTAATGTGATTGATAAAGGTATTGATTGGGTTTGGGTCAATAACTTAAATCTGGTTGATCCAACTGGAAAAGAATCCATTTTGATGTATGACATCGATGGTGCATCTAATGGTGAATTTCTTTTACAACGCCGTGTTGTAAAAGGCGGCTATGAATATCTGTTAAATAAGCATGCGAATGGTGACTGGTATCTTGAAAGTTTCAATATGAAAGGTGAAACGGGTGATACTGGAGCGACGGGTTCTACTGGCGCAACGGGTGATACTGGAGCCACAGGTTCTACAGGCGCAACAGGTTCTACGGGCGCAACGGGTGATACTGGAGCCACAGGTTCTACAGGTGCAACGGGTTCTACGGGCGCAACGGGTTCTACTGGAGCAACAGGTGATACTGGAGCCACAGGTTCTACAGGCGCAACAGGTTCTACGGGCGCAACGGGTGATACTGGAGCCACAGGTTCTACGGGCGCAACTGGTTCTACAGGTGCAACGGGTTCTACGGGCGCAACGGGTGATACTGGAGCGACTGGTTCTACTGGAGCGACTGGTTCTACGGGCGCAACGGGTTCTACAGGCGCAACGGGTGATACTGGAGCCACAGGTTCTACTGGGGCGACAGGTTCTACAGGTGCAACGGGTTCTACGGGAGCGACTGGTTCTACAGGTGCAACGGGTTCTACTGGAGCCACAGGTTCTACTGGTTCTACAGGTGCAACGGGTTCTACGGGTGCAACAGGTTCTACGGGCGCAACGGGTTCTACGGGAGCGACTGGTTCTACGGGCGCAACGGGTGATACTGGAGCCACAGGTTCTACGGGCGCAACTGGTTCTACAGGTGCAACTGGAGCCACAGGTTCTACAGGTGCAACGGGTGATACTGGAGCCACAGGTTCTACCGGTGCAACGGGTTCTACCGGAGCGACTGGTTCTACCGGAGCGACTGGTGATACTGGAGCCACAGGTTCTACAGGTGCAACGGGTGATACTGGAGCGACTGGTTCTACAGGTGCAACAGGTGATACTGGAGCCACAGGTTCTACAGGTGCAACGGGTGATACTGGAGCCACAGGTTCTACGGGCGCAACTGGTTCTACAGGTGCAACGGGTGATACTGGAGCCACAGGTTCTACAGGTGCAACTGGGGATACAGGAGCAACTGGTCCAACAGGCAGTACAGGTCCACATCAACCAGTCATTCGCCCAGAGGTTGGTAGTTATACTTTTAATGCCAATATTGCCAATAACTTATTTGTCCATCGTTTAGAAGATCGTATTGGTGCAAGTGAATACACCAATATGAATAAAGATGATGTCGGTCAACTCTGGTTAAGAGCTGTAGGGGGCTATAATGAATTTGAAGATAAATCTGGACAGATTGATACCGATGGTCATCATTATGTTTTACATGCAGGTTTAGGTTTGGCAAACTTTGGCGAAAAAGATGAATATAATGTCGGCTTAATGGCTGCTTATGGTAATGCAGGCAGTGATTCCAAATCATCAATTACAAATTACAAATCATCTTCAAAACTCGATGGTTATGGCTTTGGTTTATATGGAACCTGGTTTGAAAATCCGACTGAAAAAACTGGTGCATATGTCGATACATGGGCAATGTGGAGTAAGTTTAAAAATGAAGTATCTGGACAAGATTTTGGAACAGAAAAATATGATTCTTCAGGAATTACGGCCTCAATAGAAGCAGGTTCTAGCTATAAACTTGGACAAAGTGAAGGCGTTAGTTATTGGATTCAACCACAAGGTCAATTTATTTACCAAGATGTTCGATTAGATTCATTTAAAGAAAAATCTACAGGTACGTTAATTGATGAAGGCAAGGGCAATATTCAAACTCGTCTTGGAGCAAAAGCCTTTCTTGTGGTCCCTACAGATATTGCAGCTAGCTCAAACTATCGCCCATACGTCGCATTAAATTGGATTTATAATTCTGAAGACAAACTTGTGAAGTTAGATAATAGTTACTATGGTATTTCTGGCAACTCAAATTTGGGTGAAGTTAAATTTGGTGTTGAAGGGCAAACAAGCAAAAACAGTTATGCATGGTTTAATCTTTCATATCAGATGGGTAGTAATAACTATAGCGATTTCATTGGAAATATTGGTTGGAAAGTGAATTTCTAATTCTAGTATTTAAGTGTTCTTAAAAGAAATCCATCAAGAAGCCTTGCAATGCAAGGTTTCTTTCATATAGAAGTATGTAAATAGAATCAAAGAGAAAAAATATGACACTTTGCTTAAATATGATTGTAAAAGATGAAAGTCATATCATTGAACAAACATTAGAAAATATATGTCAACATTTTAAGTTGGATTACTGGGTGATCTCAGATACTGGATCTAGTGATCGTACACCAGAGATTATCGAAAACTTTTTTAAAGCGAAAAATATTCAAGGTGAGATAATTTATGAAGCTTGGCAAAATTTTAGTTATAACCGTAATATTGCTTTAAAAGCTTGTCTTGGAAAAAGTGATTACATTCTTATTTTTGATGCAGATGATTCAGTAACAGGTGAGTTAAGTCTACCGACTTTACAGAAAGATGCTTATTATTTTCAACTTTCCAATGAAGATCTCTCGGTAAAATATTTAAGAAAACTCATTATTAAAAATAATGCTCAGTATCATTGGCGCGGTGTTTTACATGAATATTTAGAAAATAAAAATGAGCAAGAGGTAGGGGAAGTTCAAGGCGCTTATGTCGTTATTTCAGGTCGAAAGGGTAATCGGAGTTTAGATAAAGACAAATACTTAAAAGATGCCAAAATCCTTGAAATGGCTTATATCTCTGGTGATGATCCAGATTTATTACCACGTTATGCATTCTATTGTGCACAATCATATAAAGATGCAGGACAGATAGATAAAGCAATAGAATGGTATCTAAAGCGGGCTGAATTAGATACAGGTTGGTATGATGAAAAATACTGTAGTTTTGAGCAATTGGGTTTACTTTATGAAAGTGAAAAAAATTACAAAGATGCACTATCGTATTGGCAGATGGGAATAGCCCATGATCCACATAGAGCTGAGTGTTGGTATCATTTGGCTAGACGGCATAGTTGGGATCATCATCCTGAATTGGCTTACTGTTTTGCCAAACAAGCCAGTGAAATAAAAATGCCGGAAGGTAATCGTTTATTTTTAAAGAAAGATATTTATAAATTTTGGTCACTATATGAATGGTGCTTAAATGCATACAAACTTGGAAAAATTGAAGAGTCCTATCAAGCCTTTAAAAAATTAGTTGAACATTGTCCAGAAGACCTTGTCAATCGTTTAACAGATCAAATCAATGAATATCGTTGTTTTATTATGCAAGACTCTTTTTATGAGGGGCAGTTGTTGGCACTGAATTTACATCGAGTTGGAAAAAAAGCGTTATTAGAAAAAATTTTAAACGGGAATTAAAAACCGATATTCATTGTTGAGTAAGTTAAATGAAAAACCTTATAAACCCTAGTTTATAAGGTTTTAACGCATCTACTCAGAATAATATAAATCAGATTTCGGGATTGATCATTTATTCACTTTGGGCTTAATCATCTAGCACTTTAGACTGTCGTTCATTATCTGCTTTCCCAATCTGCCAGTAAGAACAGGCATAGCAATCTTCTTTGCCCCAATCACTTTGCTTTCTTAAGATATTACGACATGCCCGTACGGCTTGTAGTTCGGCGGTAATATGTGCAAAACGGCTTGCTGGTAGATTAATGAATTCAGGATGGCGTAACAATTCGTCAGCCAATAAACTTTGCTGAAGCGGGTTCGGATTGAACAGCCATGTTTGCTCTAAATCAGCTTGTGTATGTAGTTCGATTTGATCTTCTACAGTTGCTACTTCTGCAATGACATATACTTTGGCATCAGCTGTTAATTTTTCTAAGATCGCTTGAGTAACTGCAAGTCCAGTCCCATCAGTGATAATGAGATAATGATTCAGCCCTGTAGGGATTGAATTTTTAGCGGCAGTAGACATGGTTACGCCAATTTGATCTCCAGGTTGAGCACGATCTGCCCAGTGACAAGCCACGGTATCTGTACCATGCATTGCAAACTCGATGGTTAGGGTTTTGTTGACTAAATCAATATCTCGATGGGTATAAGTCCGAATTTCTGGCATCATCTCAGGATTACTGACAATCCATTTACGCTGATTAAAATCAAAATCAGGAATTTCTATCGCAGTTTGATCATGCCTTGGAATAAAAATTTTATTGTTATCACCAATACTGGTGTATTTGAATTTCTCTACATCTGCACAGTCAAAAATAATACGAACATAGTTTGGACCTAGATATATTTTCTCTTTCACTTGAATAAAAGTGCGATGTGCATTCAGCGCCATGATTTATTCCATATAAATAACAATAATTCTCATTATCGTATCGGCTTTTACATGAAAATGCCACTATTACCGCGAGAGTTGATGATAAAACTGCAAAGATGCTCTATATCCTGCATCAATAAATCATAAACAATTTAATCTATCTTTTGTATTATTCAGTATGAGGGGGAATAGTATAGGTTACAGAATCATATTTAGGTTTCTTTTTATACTCAGAAATAACCCCACCTAAAGATTCCGCGATATGGCGACTGGCATAATTTTCGACAGCTACAGGATAAATAAAATTTTTAAAACTCAAGTTGACTGAAGCCCAATGAACCATGCTTGTTACCGCATCTTTACCAAATCCTAACTTATGTCGATCTTCTCGAATCCAAATGCCTAATTCAGGTGTTTCCGTTTGTATTTGATGCAATCCTGCAAGGCCAAGAAACTCATGATTAGCAATGTTTCTGACGACGAAAATTAACTCATTCCCATCTTTAATATTCTCTAGCCATTTATGCCAAATCTCATCAAACTCTTGACGGCTTTGCGGAAGATCCCAAGCCATATATCGAGTCAAGGTGGGAGTAATATACTGAAATACCTCATCAGCATCTAAAGATGTAAATGGTTTTAAAACAACTTGAAAAAAATGGATCTCTATATTATTCCAGTTCAAAAAAACCTCGAAAATTCAAAATTACAGTTAATTTATCGTATAGCAGACAAAAGATACATGGTTAAAATCAGGATCGGTTTAAGCTAAAAACTATCTTAAATTGAAGTCATCAATAGGGATATCGATCCTAATTCTCTGACTTTATTATTCTGAATATCGAGTTTCAATTTAATGCTTGTACTCATAGCAATCAGAACTTTTATTGATCTACTTTAATCAATAACCCGCGGAGTAAAAGGTTTAGTGCTGTTCTTCCAGACTTGAGTCTTTGATTATGGTCTTCACCATCAGCTATCCAAAACGCGGCTTCAGCTAAACTGCCATAAATTAAGCAGGCGAGTGCTTGTGGATCAGCTTGCTCAATGATTCCTTGCTGGATAAGTTGCGCTATCTGTCTTTGCATCGAATCAATACAGTGTTGTTGCGAATCTATAGATGCACTACCCAATACCGCTCGTGCATCGCGCAGTACGATGCGTTGATATTCTGATTCTATTGCCATGTCCAGATAAATATGACAACGCTGACTAAATCCTGACCAAATGTCTTTAGCTTGTTCGGAGATCACATCTAAACGTTGATCCATTTCATGATCGATTTGTGCGACGACTGCAGCCAGTAATCCTTTTTTATCACCAAAATGGTGATACAACGCACCACGAGTGAAACCTGCTTGTGCGGTGAGATCATCCATTGAGGTATCGGCATAACCGCGTTCACTAAAGACTTTTCGAGCCATTGCGATCAGTGCAGCACGGGTTTCTTCCATTTCAATACGTGTACGACGAACCATCAACTTCTCCTTACATACGTTTCGTATGATTATTTACATACACTTCGTATGAATGTATGCTTTATTCATACGAAGTGTATGTATTTTTGCTGAATCCTTATATGTTTGCAAGAGATTGTATTCAGGAGAGTCTGATGATTGGTCCATATAGAGAACTATTTTGTGTCGCGGGTACCCAAGGTTTTGCTTTGGCTGGCTTATTGGCTCGGATTGCCTTACCGATGACCGGCATTGGTATCATTGTTATGTTATCTCAACTGAGGGGGAGCTATGCGCTGGCTGGTGCCGTGTCTGCGGTATTCGTATTGACATACGCTTTAGTGTCGCCACAAGTATCAAAGTTAGTTGATCAATATGGACAAAGTTGCATACTGCCTATCGTAACAACGATCAGCAGTATTGGTTTATTGATATTGGTATTTGCTTCATGGTGGCAGGCTGCTGATTGGACGTTGTTTGTGGGGGCATTATTGGCGGGTTTTATGCCCAGTATATCTGCCATGGTAAGGGCGCGTTGGACAGCAATATATGCTGGACAAGCTCAATTACAAACCGCTTACTCACTAGAAACAGTACTAGATGAAGTCACCTTTATTATCGGTCCGCCATTGTCTGTTGGTTTATCGGTAGCAGTGTTAGCACAAGCAAGTTTACTGGTTGCAACATTGTTGTTGATTATCGGTGTATTTTTACTGGTGTTACAACGGGGTACAGAACCCCAAATCGACACACAAGATTTAACTCATAAGCGTTCAGGCTCAATCACTATGCCTGTTCAGATACGCTTGCTGACATTGTTAATGGTTGGAATGGGGATCATTGTAGGCACGATTGATATCGTTAGTGTCGCCTTTGCTGAACATCTTGGTCAGCCTGCAGCTGCCAGTTTGGTGCTTTCTGCATATGCGTTAAGTTCATGTTTAGCTGGCTTATTATTTGGTGCAGTTAAATTGAAAATGTCTTTACAGCATCTTTTATTATTCGGAGGCGTGGCAACTGCAGCGAGTACATTACCCTTATTATGGGTGAATAGTATTACGATGTTGGCAAGTAGTGTTTTACTTGCAGGGGTATTTTTTGCACCGACGATGATCGTCGCAATGGCACTGGTTGAGCGCATTGTGCCAAAACATCGCCTGACGGAAGGTATGACATGGTTACTGGCTGGGTTAAATGTTGGCGTGGCACTAGGCGCAGCAATCTCTGGACAGATGGTTGATGGCTATGGGCTAAGATCAGGTTTTCTCGTTGCATTATGCGCAGGAGGTATGGTGTTGGTGGTTGTGTTATGGGCACATTATCATATGGCTAATGACAGCATAGCCATATCAAATGATCCGTCATGATGATCAGTACGATTCTTTTTGCTGTGCTTTCTGGAGAGGTCTTCGATTGAGGACTTTAGTTTAAGTAAATGCCATGATTCATAAAAACTATTTCAGCGATTCAATGCGGAAATGGTTTTTATGAAATATGTGTGCTTAAGATAGCGTTAAATGATTTTATCTAAAGCGTATTCTGTTGGTTATAGTATGTTGGTAATAGCGCGTTGGTTTTGCTGTAAGATAAAACTCTAATTTTTACCATGACTATGTGTTAATTTCGGTTTTAACTGCCCAATTCACTTTTTGCCCAGTTTGGGGCATCTAACATTTGATGGACACGTTTCTTATCAACATCATTTTCCCATACACCAATCACTAAAGTTGCGACACAATTACCAATCAAGTTGCTTACTGCTCTTAAAATACCAATCAGCCAATCCACTGAAAGGATCAATACCAAGCCAATGGCCGGTATAACAGGAAAACTGGATAAGGTCGCAGCGAGTACAACGATCGCTGATGCGGGGATGCCATGTGCTCCTTTTGAGGTAAACAAGGTGATTAAAAGAATCATGATAAGGTCTGAAATTGTTAGATGAACGCCTGTCGCTTGTGCAATAAATACAACAGCAAGGGTGAGATAAATTGAAAAGCCATCTAAGTTAAAAGAGTAGCCCGATGGAATGACCAGACTTACCGTGGAGTCTTTTATCCCTAATTTTTTTAGTTTATACATCACTTGCGGTAGCACAGAATCAGAAGATGATGTTCCACATACGATGGTGATTTCTTCTCTAAAATAGCGAATGAGCTTAAAAATATTGAAGCCTAAGAATTTTAATACCAGACCAAGTATGACGATCACAAAGAAAATCACAGTTACATAATAAATTAAGACCAAATAGCCCAGATTAAGTAAGGTTTCTATTCCAAATTTTGCCACGGTAAAAGAAATTGCACCAAAAACGCCAATAGGGGCCAATTTGATGATAATGGACATGATTTTAAAGATAACTTGAGATATTTTATCGATAAAAGAGGCGACAGGTTCACTGACATCTTTAGACAGCATAGATAATGCAACGCCAAATAAAATTGAAAAGACAACCACTTGCAGAATATCATTCCCCGTAAATGCACCCACAGCAGTTTGAGGAATCATATTTAAAAAGAAATCAGATACACCTGTAACTGCATGGATATTTTCATTGTACTTGGTCATTTGGGACGCATCTAAAGTCGAAATATCCACGTGCATACCATGCCCAGGTTTAAATATATAGGCTGCGGCTAAGCCTAAAATTAGAGCGATAGTGGTCATGATTTCAAAATAAATCAGCGTTTTTATTCCCACTTTCCCAGCTTTTTTTAAGTCTCCTGCACCATAGATTCCTAACACAATGACGCAGAATATAAGTGGAGCAATCAACATTTTGACAAGTTTGACAAAGCCATTACCAAACACTTGAAAATTGATCGCAATATGAGGCAAAAAGTAACCGAATAAACAGCCAATCACCAATGCAATCATTACTTGTAAAAATAAAGAGCGTTTAATGAGCTTCATTGAGGAGATTCATAACTAAAAGGTCACTTGAAAAAGCAATAGTTATGCCATTTTTTGAATGAATAATTTTTGGTCTTTTCTGTAGTTTTTGTTGTAGTGTTATTTGATCGTTTGATACATAGGTTGCTTAATAGCAGTATAGATAGAATAACAAAAAGGATATCTAACAAGCCTTAAAACAATATCCTAAAACATTTAACAATAAGAAGCTAAAACTTGTACATCTACAATCGTATTTTTTGTTAGCTTGAAATATACCGTATTGTTGGAGTAAGAAAATGACTAAAAAAGTACTATTCATCACTTCAAATTCTGGCGTTGAGCATGATGAGCTTAAAAAACCTTTAGACTTTTTGACGAGCAAGGGCATAGAAAGCATTCACGCTGCAATTGAATTAAAAGATGTACGAACCGTAGTTCATGATGATGAAAAATCGGTGTCATATAGTCCGCATGCGATTTTGGAAAAAGTAGATCCAAGTGATTATGATCTGCTGGTTATTCCAGGGGGAACGGTCAATGCCGATCAATTGAGAATTGATGACAATGCTAAGAAAATCATTCAATCCTTTACAGAACATAAGAAACCGATTGCTGCCATATGTCATGGACCATGGGCTTTAATCAATGCAGAAAGAATTAAAGATAAAAATTTGACTTCATATAAAAGTATTCGCATAGATTTAGAGAATGCTGGTGCAAATTGGGTAGATGAAGAAGTTCATCGTTGTAATACAGGTGGATGGGTACTCATTACATCGCGTAGTCCAGATGATATTCCTGCCTTTAATGAGGCGATATTAAAAGAGTTGGAATAAGTAATAGGGCAAGGCTAGGCAGAGTTTAAATTTTTTGAGATAGCCCTTTAATCGAGGGTTATTTCATAAAATCTTTGAATATGTTGGGTTTTAATTCCCCACACAGAACCTGATATTCTATGTTGATGGTTTTCAAAACTTTGTCGATTCTCAAAAACTTCATAGACATCCCAAATTAAGAGATTTTGACTCTGTTTGACCTCAAAAGAAACACAACCTTGTTCTTGTCTGGTTAACTTGATATATTCTGGAAGATACTTGATTACGATATTTAATTCTTGTTCAGACACACAGATTAATTGACCACATAGCTTAACCATCGCATTCTCATTGATAAAATATAGCTGTTGTTTTATGTAGGCGTAGTACTAGTCTTGCATATATTATTATTCTTTGCGTAAAAATTTAATGCGCATTTTATTCGATCTTTCATAAATCAAAAATGATCATGTTGAGTGATTTATATTGGTATTGATGGTTAGAATCAAGGAGTGTGTTGATCTATGGTTTAGAAATGACTTATGAAAGAAGCCTATTGAATTGTTTATAGATAACTTAATAAAGAAGCAGATATTAAAAAACCACTTAGGATTAATGCACCTAAGTGGTTGTCTTATTTGGTGGGCCCGCCCAGACTTGAACTGGGGACCAACGGATTATGAGTCCTGAATTTTTCGAGTTTACTACTGTTTACGAGTGTTGATTAAAATTATATTTTATCTTTAATATTAATTGTTTACTTGATATCTGTATTTATCAGTGTTGACTGATATTGATTTAATTTGCTTACATACCGCTTACACAGAGTTCGATGTAAGCAAATGAAGCTAAAATTCACAACAAATAAGGTAGCTAAGCTAGAAAAACCAGGAGAAGGTAGGAATCAAGTTTTTTACTGGGATATTGATACGCCGGGTCTTTCTGTGCGTGTTACCCAAAACGAGAATAGATCTTACATTTTTCAAAGTCGAGTTACAGGCAAAAGTTTACGCATAACTGTGGGTGATGTAAATGTCTGGTCACTAGATGATGCACGAAAAGAAGCAAGACGCTTACAGCAACTTTGCGATCAAGGGATAGATCCAAGAAGAAACAAGGCTGAAGAAGATCAGAAAAATGAAAATTTTGCTCAAGAAAAGCAAAATGAAAAAATAACTTTTGGTGATGTCTTTTTTGAATATGTTACCGCAAATAAGCACCTGTGGTCGGAGAGGCACCTTAGAGATCATCTTGATCTTTCACACCGTGGTGGTGAAGAAAAAGTACGCGGAAAAGGTTTAACAATACCAGGGGTTTTGGCTTCAATACTTGATGTGCCACTAGTAAAGGTATCATCAGATACATTGATTGCTTGGCAAACAAAGGAAGCAGAATCAAGACCTGGAAGGGCAGCATTAGGATTTAGAATTGCTAGATCTTGTATAAATTGGTGTCAAGAGCATGACATATATATGCACTTGATCGATGCTAAAGTGCATCAAGCCAAACGAGTGCGTCGAGCAGTGCCAGTTTTGAAGCCTGTAAAAAATTCTGTGCAGCGCAATCAATTAAAAGATTGGTTTTTAGCTGTAAATGAAATCCCAAACATAATGCATAAAACTTTTCTACAAATTAGTATTTTATGTGGGCCTCGTTCTGAATCAATGCGTTCTTTGACCTATGCGCAAGTTGATTTTAAATGGAAAACAATAAGCATTTGGGACAAAGTAGAGCAGGAAAATCGTATTATCCCGATGACTCCTTATGTTGAAAAGCTTTTATCACAATTGCCAAAACACCCTGAGTCAGATTTTGTCTTTTGGTCTGAGCTATCAGAGTCAGGACATATTACAGATATTCGAAACAGTTATTATGCAGCTCTCGCAGAAAAGGGCCTACCAAAATTTACTATCCATGATTTGCGTAGATCATTTTCAAACTTAGCAGAGTGGTTAGATATACCAACTGGTGTGGTTGCTCAAATTATGGGGCATAAGCCAAGTGCCACAGCAGAGAAGCATTATAAAGATAGACCAGTCGATCTTTTGAGAATGCATCATACAAAAATAGAAAATTGGATTCTAGAAGAAGCTAAGATATATAACATGAGAGACAAAAATGCCTGATTTATTTCCATCATTTTCATCATTTGAGTATATAACTTTATTTTTAACGATTATGTCTTGTTTAGCAGGGCGAATTCAAACATGAGGTGCGACAGTTTCAAAAGCCTTATGATAATCAACAAGCTGAGCAAACTTCTCTAATGGTGTAAGCCAATCTAACGCTTTTCTAGGACGAGTATTCAGTGACATGGCAACTTGATTTAAATAATGCTGATCTGCCTGATTTAAATCAATCCCTTTAGGTAAATATTGCCTAATTAAACCATTCATATTTTCGCATGTGCCTTTTTGCCAGGGTGAATGTGGGTCACAGAAATATACATCTATGCCTAAATCTTCTTCGAGTTTTTTATGTTCTGACATCTCACGTCCACGGTCATAGGTCAACGTTTTACGCAGTTCTGCAGGTAAATATTTCAGAGCTTCAGTTAAAGCCTTGCGCACGGATTCTGCCTTTGCATCAGGTAATGTTGCCAAGATACAGAGCCGTGTATTTCGTTCAATAAGTGTTGCTATCGAACTTTTATTGTCTTTACCTTTAATTAAATCGGCTTCCCAATGACCCGGTATTTTTCTTTCTTGAACTTCGGCTGGGCGCTCATGAATAGTTTTAATATCCTGTAATATAGAATCTTTTTTAGGTTCACCGTTAGCTTTTCGCTTTTTATTTTCATGACGCAGACAGGATAATAAGTCTTTTTTCAACTCACCCTTTGGTAATGCTCGTATAGTTGAGTAAATCGTTGTATGGCTTACATTCATTGTTTGATCCAAATCAGGAAATGTCTTTAAACGCTTTGCTATTTGCTGAGGAGACCATAAACAACGGATCGCTTCAACAATAAATTTCCAAAGGATTGAATCGATTTTGAGTTTTCTATGACCACGTCTACGTCTAGCGAAGGTGTGATCAGAAGCATATCGGGCTTGATAAACGTCATTGATGCTATTTCTTTTAAGTTCACGATAGATCGTACTAGGATGTCTTTTAATAAGTTCAGCAAATTTTCTGGGTGAAAAGCCTTCTTTTCTTGATTCAAGCATTAATGCAGTACGATCTTCAAAGTTAAGATGATGGTATGACAATTTTATATACTCCATAAACCCTTTAAATTAATTAGGTGGTTTATGTCGCACTTCAAGTTTTACTCTGCCCAGGTATATTTGCTGCTTTATATACGTATTTATCTTATTTTTTATCAACAAATTCTAAAAAAGATACAGGAAAGAAATATTTAGAAATTGAAGCATATTATAGAAATTTTATAAATATCCCACCAAGTATAAAAACTAACGAATTACTTAAAAAAACTGCAATGTTATCTTTTAACGATGGTGTAGATCTACCACTAGAAATTACTGATAGTTTGACAACAAAATATGCGTCTGAATACTTTTATTTAGTTTCAAAACTAAAAAGGACTTCAAGGTATTTTGAGGTAAATGATAATGTTATTAGCTGTAAATATACAGAAAAAGTATTATTTAAAAAGGGAGCTTTTTGGGGTGTTCTGTATATGATCTTTGGGTGTATTGCAGTTTATCTTATACAAACTTACAGCTGGTACCTAGAGACATTTTCAACAGGAAAAAGTGATTTAAATTTTATAAGTTCATACATATTAATCACCGTAATTTTCTCGTTAGCATCAATTACATCTTTAGTTTCAATGTTTCATATAATCAATGTGGGTGAGGTTTCGAAAATAATTAATAAAATAAATATAAAAAAGGGGCTTTAAGCCCCTACCAAATTTCGAATATCTGTCAATCGCCACTTAGCGCCATTTCCTGTCATTACAGGTTTTAAATCACCTTTACCTTGGCTTGCCCAGACTCTAAGAGTGTTTGGCTTATAACCAAGTATAGTTGCTGCATCCGTGGTGCTTACAAGACTAGCGCCTGAATTAATGAGTTGGGCTAATTTTTCTTCAGGCTTTAGTTTAATTGCTCCCATACTATTCTCCTCAACTATCCGTTCTTTTGGCTTGTGCAAATGCCTGTGATTCATTATGTCTTTTTAATTCTGCAGCTGAATTCATCCCACCAACTCCACATTTCAAATTTAATAATTACTAAACTGTTCGTATAAATCATGATTTCAAGCAACAAGAGAAATATTTCCATTAGGATTTACCTCTGCTGTTATGTAATCGGGTGAAGCTAAATGCTCCTCGAATTCCTTACCTAATTCGAAAGCAGCAGTGTTCCCATTTAGGGCATCTGTTACCAATACATAGTGATGTTTCTTTTTGATTCCACGATCGCTAGTGCGGGCCGTGAAACCTTTAAATTTGAGATTTTTAACTTCATAGCCAAGCTTTTCCAACCAAATTTTGAAAGCAAGTAGGTTTTTCGTCTTCACTACTGTTTGATTCATCAGTCCACCTGCTTATGTAATTGATGTTTCAAGTTTTTGATCTTAGCCAGTAATAGGCAGGATTCATTGCTATCTGGTGTAGCCAATTCATGATAGCTTTGACTATATCTAACCATTTCAGCCTTGCTCATTAGAATCAAATTTTCAATTCGACAATCTGTTTTATCCTGGTTCTTAAAGGCCACAACATAGCCTTCAGGAATAAGGCCTTTTTCCTTTTCCCAAACTATTCTATGTTTTAATTCAAACACGCTTGGCTCAGATGTTTTAACCAGGACATAACCATCTTTAGAGCAAATTCTTTCATAGCCGATGGGCTTAGCATTCCAAGTGGGACGGCCTTTTTTAAAACTAGTTTTGTTTGCGCTGGTTAGGCCCTTGGTACCAGTATTCCACGGTTTAGAGCCTTTCTCGAAGCAACCGGTTCTACCTGTGCTCCATTTTTTTCTCTTACAAAGGGATTTGATTTGTTCAACACTGAAAGATGTACCGAATAGGGCATTAGTCTTCTCAGTTAACTCTTTTCGCCCCAAGATGGAATTTGATTTAATAAAATCCAATTGAGCTTGGGTATATTTAACCGCAATACCTTTTGACATAAATCACCCAATCAGATTTTGAGGAACTTCAATTGGATCGACATTTTTCAATCCCTTATGTTCAGCAACAAGCTTGGCAGCACTTAAGCGCATATTATTGTTCTCAATAACCTGTTTACTGATTTTTTCAACTGCACCGGCTTTTTGGATTTCCGCTTGTAGGTCATCGCCTTTAAGATCTGGATTACTTAAACGATCAAGTTGTGCAAATAAAATAGAATTTAAATCTATAGGTGTATTCATTGTTGTATCTCCCACGGTGTATCGCTTGCCATTGTCAAATCTGATCGCCGTTGACTTACATAGCTTGTTAAACGTTCCTGAATTAGCGGATCACATTCGTTTATTTCTTCTTCAAGTTTGGAAAGGTCAATTAAAGTTTTGGCTTCTTCAATCCTTACCATTAATGATGATTGTGATTTTTCTGGTGGGTTGAATTCAGCTAAACGTTTGTGAATAGCATCCATAGCTGGCTTGCGCTCTTCCTCAGTCCAGTGCAAGGTATATTTATAAAGGGCGTTGGCTTCCTTAGGAGTTTTGACTATCTTTAATCGCTCTAATAACTCATCAAGAACAGATTGATAGGGATGCAATACAGGCGAACTAACATCTGTAATTAATGAGTCTTCTGAGGTGGTCAAATTTTCCTGAGACACGATTGTGGTAGGTTGGCTAAATTCAGCTAATTTGCTTTCTTTGGTCATCGTAATTTCAAGAATTTGTTCTGCTGAAAAATCCACCTTATCAACATTCAATAAAGTGCTTTCAACCTCAGCAGCAGTAGAGCAGGCACGCAAGCCATCTAGGTAAAGCTGCAATTCGGTTTCTATAGATATAACAGGCTTTGTCTCCACTATTTGTGGCGATTCTTGCTCAACATTCTTCTTGGTGTTTCTAGCTTTTTTTGGCTTTTCACTAAAACCGTCTTTGACTTCAATTTCTGTGATCATATTGCCAAAAGTCTTACCAAACGCCTGCAGCTGTAATTTCGCATTTTCTTCGTCAAGCTGAGCGAAGCCATTAGCTATGCTTAGACAAATATCACCATGTTCATGATCATACTTAGTACGGAGAATACAGGTAGGCATCACAATAAAAATTTCTTGGCCAGTTTCTAAATCATGCGGTTGAACAGGTTTAGTAAATTGAATATCTGCTAAAGTTAGATGTTCTCGTTTAATACAGAATTCATGATCATTTGTAAAAAACACTGTAGCAGGGAATTGATTTAGCTCATCAAAATCTAGCAATCCACCAATATGGCGACATAAAACTTTTTTTCCTGATTGCAATGCAGATATTGCTTCAACACCATTAAAAGTATGCATTATTTTTGTCCTTTTAAAGCTTTGATAAAATATGGATCCAGTTCGGGTTGTTTGAGTAGCCAATCAATATATGAATCTGGTAACTCATCGATGAGCTCACCTCTGTGTTTACCAAAGTTAATACGCTTAGGAATGCGGGCAATTTCAGACATTTGATAAAGTGAATTCATGTCTTTAATTGCAAGCTTTTCGACGATTGCTTGTAGAACCACACCAGTGAAATAAATATCCCAGCGAGCGTTATGCGCATTACGTAAATGCTTACGAGCTTTTTCTAAATCAGCACTCATAACGTGGTAATACATTGCTGTAAGGTTATGAGTTTCTAATTCATCCCAAACCATTCGAGCCAAAGCCAATGTACAAATACCCTTAACACTAATTGATGGATCACAAAGCTTGATTGCTTGAATGTCGTAATCAATATTGTGGCCAATCAAGTACTCTGTATTCTCTGGTAAGCGAAATACTTCATAACTTGGTTTGCCTGTGATATCAGTTTCCAAAATATGGTGAGTGGCCATGGAACCTAATTCGATAGGCTCAGGGCAAGAAAAATACTCATCAAAGGCCGAATTACCATCGATCCGCAATATCCCTTGTTCAAAAGAACAGGAGATATGTGCAATTTCAATTGGATAGCCATTTAAGCTATTGGTTTCAGTATCTAAAATTAATGCGCTCATGCAGACATACTCGTTTTAGCCATTTGATCGATTTCAGCTTTAACGGCTTCCAGTTTGCTTGCTTCAATTTGGGTGAGTGCATCTAAGCCAAAATGCTCACAGATATCTTTAATATCTAAACCACGTTCAGATATAAATGTTTGAAGCTCATCGCGCTGTGCATCTGAAATGATTGAAGGTAAAACTTCCAACTCCAGCCATTTTTTCTTTTCTTTGTTATAGGTTAGGCCTATTTGATACGCAAAATGCTTCATACATTCCCACATATCTTTAAAGAATGGGTGTTGCTGGTCCAAACCCTCTAATAGAACATTAAATTCAGAAGGGTACTGAGCCTCGCTACAAGATTTCTGCCATTGCTCCCATTCCATTTGAAGCTTCATGGTTTGTTGTTGTTCAGGTGTTAAGGTATTTAGATGATCTTTGGTCGCTTGAATAAGATTAGCCATAAATTGAGAATTTTCAGGTTTACGTAAATCAGGAACAATCACATTCCCCAAATTTCCTGAATCCTTTGTATGAAAGCCTTCACCACCTTTGAACTTAAGAACTCTATTGGAATTACCACGGCTATCTGTTTCCTCTGCCAAGTAAGCCATAGCATCAGCAAGGCGATAAATTTCCTGACGGTTCTTACCACCTAAATCGGGACGTACAAGAGTTAAAGTGTCGTTTTTATCCTCAGTTGCATGTGCAATAAAAACTACATCTTTGCCATAACCAATCAGCTTATTTACAAACAAGCTGAACATATTATTAGCTACACCTTGAACATTTAGCTTTAACGAACCGTCACTCTTAGTATTTTTATTATTGTTAGCAAGGTGTGATTTAATTAAATCAAGCACACGACCTATGGTGTCAAATACCACTGTATTGTATGGTGCCAAATCTGCCTCAGTAATATTTGCAATATCCATCCAGCTTTCAGCAACAACAACATCACCGCGACGATTTGCACCAGTACGATAAGCACCTTTATCTGCATCAATAACTAAAGGTTTATTTGCAGTCATACCCAGTGTTGTTTTGTACATACCAGGGTCACCATAGAAGTAAACCTTAATTGCATTAACTACTATAGGTTGAGCTGGTGTAATAATATTTAGAGCCATGGTATTAACCCCTTAATTATATTTAGCATTGTTGTGAGCAATGCGTTGATTTGCGGAATATGGAGTGCGCTTAAAGCAAGGTTTGTTGAATAATTCAGCTTTAGCTTTAAGTTTTTGGAATTTGCGTTCACGTTCGAAATTTATAAGAATCCAAGGTTTCTCTAAGTGCTCTGCGAATTCAATAAGAAACAAATAGCCTGATTTACTAACCCGGTAAATTTCGCCATTTTTCTGTATATATTCAGATGAATAAATACGCATGCGGAACTCGCCGTTTTCATCGCTTATGAATTCTGATTTTTTTGGAGTAGATGTATTCATTAGATTGCCTCCACTAATTTATTACGTTCTATATATCCGACAATAATTTGATTAATCATTCGGTGATCGTTGTAATCAGTGAAGTCGTTATATTCCTTGCCGTTAATGTCGTGGATCTCATCAATTGCTAAGTTGGTGATATCAACTGCAGTAAATTCGGAACCAGGAACTCCGTAGTTATCGGGATGAGTTTCAAAATCAAAGCTAACTTTAAGTAAGAAGCTATCAAGTTTTATAACGGCCAGGCCAGATGAATCAGAAATGACCTTTAAAGCTTGGATGCTATATGAAGAAGGGGCAGTGTTTGGAATAACTACTGCAGGTTTGTATTCAGTGGCTTTTTGGTCGTATGCAAGACCTATAACGCCAACAGTGAATAAACCACTAATTGCTGCTACTTTAATAAAGCTGGATGGCTGTACACGATGTGTAACAGCAGGGTTGATAGAATTTGGATTTGTGTTCATACTAATCTCACTCATTGAGTAAAAGCACATTTGATTTAGAGGTCCAATGTGCTTTTTTATTGTCTGGTGATATTTAATTTAGTATTTACTAATTATAATGTCAATAGTATTTACTAAATACTTAGCAAATAAATTTATTTTTATGTTTTAAAAGCCAAAAGAAAACCCACACAAGGTGGGTTTTACAACATTGAAATGCCTAGTTATCAACCAGTCCTTTGTATCCTAGATAATTAACACCAATTAAAGTGAGAATTAAAATTTGGAAAATAAAAAATAAGGGTATAAAACTAACAAGGAAATAAATGCATATCGCTAACGTATCTGAACATACAAACTCTATCAGACCAACATCTTGATTTAAGAAAAATAAAAATCTTAAAAGAGCCAAGGTTAAAGCTAGCAATAAACTTATACTTGCTAGGTAAGCAAAAAGCATTGTAAGAAAAACACGTCTAGTTAATTTTTGTTTAAAATTTTCTGAACGGTCTGGCTCTATCTTTAAGATATATGGGGCGTTTTTCTCATTAATGATTCGATCAATTGCTCTTTTATTAATTGCAGCAATTGCAGACAATGAAGCAATATAAAACCCCGGCAATATTGCTAACAATGTAAATAAATCTCCAAAACGTTCATTTGTAAAATAATTACCGTTCTTTAGATTAAAAGCACCCCATGTTGAAAGAATGCTAAACACCAATGCTAATCCTAGAGGTAAATATAATATTGCCTTCAAATGAGAGTTATCAGGATATTTTATCTTAAGAAAATCAAACACTCTAATCGCTTGATTTAACATAAGACCTCCTTAAAATTTAACACACTTCAAAAATTAGACTGCATAATTGCGAAGCATTGTCTGATTGAATTTGGTTGCTCAGATTCCAATCCATTGATCGTATTTATATCACGATCTGCCCAATTAAGATAAGCTCTTTTGGTTAATCCTAATGTTACATCATCAATAAACTCATACTTAGTTTCACTATCATTATGAAGATTTTTGATCATAAGATAGGTTTTTGGTGACGAACTAAATTCTTTTTTATAGTTATTCTTTGTCTGATCTAACCATTTTTTAAAAGTTATAGGAGTGAGCTTACTTAAAAATGAGTGGTTATCCTCAACAGTTATCCCAACGCTCTTAGTCTGTTTTTTTAATACACTATTTTGATCAAAGGATTGAGTAACTTTTGTTTCCTCAACTAGAGTAATACTCTGAAGAAGACCACGATTTACCGCCTCAATGATGCTACTAGTAGTTACAGCCGAAATATCGACTTGAGGTTTACACTTAATATTTTCTTGACTCATTGGATCTTTCGCAGACCAAAAATTATCAGGATAGATTAGATTAAATAGTTCAGTTATTAGAGCAGGTAGAAATTTAAAGCTCATTCCCGCAACTGCTTGAACACATAAATTAGATTCTGTTTTTGATACGGGATTCGTTTTTATAATTACATGTAATAGTGTTCTAAGACCATGTTCTTTTGGAATTTTTTGAGTTAAAACATTATTTTTCGCATTTTCAAGTATTCGAGGATCAACTTCTAAATCATTAAAAGTAAATAAAAGTTTATAACCATCTTTAATTTTGTCAATTGAAACCCATTTTATCCACTTTTTACCACTATTAAATTCTTTAATTATTTTTCCATGAATATTAAAGTCTTTTTTATTGAGCGTTAAATATGATTCGAGTTTTTGGCAAAAATCTAAAATTGAAATTTCTCCAAAAAAATACTGAGCATTATCTTTTCTGCGTAGTCGCGATTTATCGGCTCGCAAATGATAATAATCAAATCTAATATTAACAGCCATATTTTCCCCCTCCCGATCTATTATAGAGACTGCTTCGGGTTCGCAGTTTATGTTAATTAGCGTCTGGATGTTCTTGTTTGTGTTGACTTGGTGGGACAATATCAGTGATAGCTGTGATGCTTTCAACTTCATCCATGTCAAAAGTCAACCTGTCGCCGCCGTTGACTGCAAGTAAATTAAGAACATTGTTGTTTATTCCAATGAATTCTTTAATCGTACAACGCCCATCTTTTAAGCAAACTTGAACAAATTCAGTCGGTGTTAGCTCGGCATCTGGATCACATACAACGTACCAGCCATTGCGGATCGCTGGATACATTGAATCACCAGTACCTTTAATACCGTAGGCCTTCTCGCCAGCAGAGTGGGTTGGAACATAACCATCCCCACCATTGCCATCATATCCCATATCTGTGAAAAAACCGTCCATACCCATCTTGCTATAGGCTTTAACTGGAACCCATCTTTTTCTTATAACTAAAGGCTTTTCAATAACATTGGAGAATAAAACAGCATCTTCACTATCGGGGATGTTGTATTGCTTTTTGAACGCTTCGATATCTAGCTTTTTGAAATGTGCTGAGCTTTCAGCTTTAGCTTGATCTCTATCCAGCAAACCCTCCTCCCAGCCAACCTTGCGCTCTAAATTTCGAGCAGCTCTTTCACCAAAACTACCATGCCCATTTAATAGTTGAGAGATGTGGCTAGGATTTAAGTCATAGTGTTCGCAAAAAGCAACATCTGACTTAAACCCCTTCGAGGCAAGAACAGCATTGATAGCTGTGCGCAAATTTGTGCGTCTTAAAGCAGTTATATCCATGGGTAATATTTCATATAGTTTTTAGTAAAAAGTAAATTCGCATTTGCTAAATATGTGTTGACATATTTAATGATTGAAATTAGTATTTACTAAATATAACCAAAAAGGAGATCCAGATGTCTTCTAGAAACACACATCAACTCAAATCTTTTTTAGCAAATCTTACTCCTCAGGGAAAAGATGCTTTTGCCAAGCAGTGCTCAACAACGGTGGGTTACTTAAACCAAATCATGTACGGCAACAGCAAATGCAGCGCATCACTTGCGATCAAGATTGATAAAGAGAGCAATGGGTTGGTTAGTTGTGATCTGCTTTGCCCAGATGCTGACTTCAATTACATCAGACATCAAAATCCAACCCCTTTATTAAGTATCTCTTAGGCAGAAAAATTAATAAACGTGAAGAAATAAAAGGATTCACATATGGAAATCAATTTAAGCCGAGAAGCTCAAAACGCAATCTGGCAAATGATAAGCAATACACCAGGCTTCACGCCCAAAGATATTTCGCAGGTATTGGGTGATTCGCACAACACTATTTGCAATTACGCAAATATCAATATGCCCAACCATTTACCCAGTATTAAAAAGTTAGAAGCAATTCTTTATTACACCCAAAACCCAGCGCTTTTAAAAATTTGGGCTCATGAACTTGGCTTTGCATTAGTTCCTGTGAC
Source organism: Acinetobacter sp. NyZ410 (assembly GCF_022828975.1). Classification (NCBI taxonomy): domain Bacteria; kingdom Pseudomonadati; phylum Pseudomonadota; class Gammaproteobacteria; order Moraxellales; family Moraxellaceae; genus Acinetobacter; species Acinetobacter sp. NyZ410. The sequence goes on from NZ_CP094620.1 coordinate 2,139,296, forward strand.
ATGTGACCGCAGTAAACACCACGAATTGTCAATCTTTGAAGCAATGATGCAGCACAACATTAAGTCAGGAAAGACTAACAAAGCTGTATATGAAGCGTATGAGGATGGTGTAGTAACACCACAAGAATATGAAGAGATCCATCAATTGACATTGCATTTAATTGAATTGGCTACAGCTGTAGACCAAGCAGCTTTAAAACAAATGAAAAGATATACATCAGGCCCTGAAAAAGAAAAAGCCTGAGGCTCATATCCCAGGCTTTCCTATATCCATAACGAGGTGGAATGAATATGAGTTCAAATTTAGCACAAATTTCACTCATTTTAAAGAAGAAGCCTGATGTATCAGATCAGGCTTCCCGTAATTCACCGCGTACCCAATACACCCTAAACGACTTTTCGGAGTATCGAATGGACATCAATCTAGCACAAGAAAAAGAGCCAGGCAAATACATGAATGGCGATGTGGTTGTGTATTTGAATCACATCAAAATAAAAGACTTACAAACGGTAGAAGCGTATCAACCGAACAATCATTACTGGTTAGAAAGCGGTAAGTTGGTAAAGGAAGCTGATATACGTACAGCCACTTTGCCAGAGCTATTTCATAAACGCCGTTTAGATGAAATCGAGCAATCGATTGCGGAGGTTCCATGAATAGCCATTTTCAAATTAAACCTGAGCATAAGCAGACACAGGAAATCCAATCATTTTATGAACCAACTTTGCTTTTGTTGGACCACATTCATGACATCAAAAAAGGAAATTTAAGAATGCGTGGTTACAACGAAGAGAATGCAGCTGTAACCAAGGAAGAATTGGCCCAAAAGATGGCTTATCGATTCAAGATCACGATTTGGTTAGCGCATCAGGTTATTACGAGCTTGATCAAAGCTGAACAGGTCATTTCATTTGGTGGGTACGTAAAGCCTAAGGTCGGTGAATTATGAGCCTTGACGCAACTGTATGGGCTTGGAAAACAACTGTAGATGGTGCTAGTCAAAAGCTAGTACTTCTATCACTTGCTGATCGAGCTGGTGACGACCATAAGTGCTTTCCAAGTTTAAAACGGTTAGAGAAAGACACCACTTTAAATCGAAAAACGATTATCAAAGTTTTAGACGAACTTGAGCTTAAAAAGTTGATTAAATTTACAGGTGAAATTAAAGGGAATGGCGTAAAAGTCTATCAATTAATTGGTGTATTTGGACGTGAAGATAGTTCAGATACCAATACCAAAAAGGGGACTAGTACCAAAAATGACACTGGTGTTGATTTAGGCACTGGTTCCAAAAACGGTACTAGTACCAATAATGGAACTGGAACCAGTACCGATATTGGTACCGAGACCAGTACCAATTTTGGGACACAGAACCTCCCAAGGAATCTCTCATTAGAATCTAAAAATAAAAAAGACTGGCTTTGTTTGAAAAAACTTCGTTCTGAATTAGATCAAGCCGATCCCACGGTAGTGCCAAAGTCGATTATCGAAGCAAGTTGGTTTGAACGCGAGAAAAAAGCATTCGAACTTTTCAATGCTGGAAATAATCTTTGTGATGATCTTTTGATTTACCACTTTGCTGACACTCTTTTGAAAAACCGTCACAAATACGACAAAGCGCAAAATGGCAAATCAAGCGGTGAATCTGATTTAGTATTTTTCTCATCACCTCAACAGATTTACGTGTTTGCAAACAAACTTGCTCAACTTCCTGATGTCATCGATAAATTCAGTATGCCTGGTGAATCCTTTGAAAAACTAGCAAGCCGCATTGCTGCAAAACTCTCAGATCCAAATGAACTCCAAAACTGGAAATCACATCTGCAGGCAGTTGGATTTAAACCTAAGGGCAGAGGTGCTGCGTAGGTGGAAAGTATCTCAATCGCTGAATACCAAAAACTTTGCGGTGGTAGAACCAAGAAGAAATCTAACTCGAAGCGCAGTACTCGAGTTAAAACTCATCAAGGTGAAAGTATCGGTGAATCAACATTGGCCAACCAATTACGAGTTTTGAAAATTGGTTTTGAGCAAGAATATAAATTCCATCCTAAACGTAAGTGGCGTGCTGATTTTCACATTGTGGGCAAGAAGATATTGGTTGAGGTTGAAGGCGGTGTATGGAGCGGTGGGCGTCATACACGAGGAAAAGGTTATATCGGTGACATGGAGAAATACAATGCTGCTGTGGTAATGGGATACCAGGTATTACGGTTTAGTACAGAGCAAGTGAAATCAGGTTTAGCGGTTCAACAGATAGAAGCAATGGTAGGGGATTTATAACGATGGGTACTGTAGTTGCATCACAACATATTTTACAGGCAGTTGATTGGTCCCGTTTTGACTTAGAAGGCTGGTTATACCAGTTTGGTGCTTGGTTATATATCAATACATCTCAATCAGGAAAAAGTGTAAATCCGATCGCTGTGGCAATGGATAATGCTGTAAAGGTAAAGAAATATAAAAAGTTAAATGCAGAGCAAAAATTAAAAATTATTGCTGGTTACATGTTAGATGATTTTGAACAGCCAAAACCTAGAAAAACACGCCTTACTTGCGAAATCAATGACAATGAAGCAAGAGCCGTACAACGTTTAATTTTAGACCTACAAGGGCAATCTGAAATATTGGATGATTGGATGGATGCCGTGATCAGTAGATATTTTTATAGTTGCTCCTGGTCAGAGATGGTAACTGAAAAAAGAACGGGTGTTGATGCAAAATTTGATGTTAGATGTGGTTTAGCTGTGTTGCACAGCAGATATGTTTTTATAAAATTTAGAAAAAAATAAAAAAGATTTGTAAAAATAAAAAGCGCCGATTTCGAAAAATAGGCGCCTTATCTTATGATTAAAGCAAAAATATTATTGTTTTTCAGTTGTATTTTTGATTGTTTTTGTTATTCAAAGGGGGTGCTAATCAATTGAAAAACTATAAAAATTAAAATAACTTATAAAAATACTTGCAAGTATTACATTTTTTAAAATATTGAAATTTATAACTATTTTGGAGGTTTTATGTTTATTTTAGGAGAAGGTCGAGATGCTTTTAATAAATTTATGACAACAGTACTTTCCCAAATTTTGTTTGGTGGAATTTCACTGTTAGTTTTATATAGAGCTGTACAATTACCAATAGAATTTAGAACTTTTGTATTTTATGGCTTTACATCTTTCTTATGGGCACTATTCGCATTATGGATAGTTTGTAGTTACAAAGATTTTGTTGGAGCATTCCAAAATTACATAAAATCAAAACTACCAACTGTAGTAAAAACATCAGATAAAATAATGGTAATGGATATATGGGATATAGATCGAAAAATAGCAATTGAATACTGCTTTATCATCACATTAACAATAGGTGTTTTAGTATTTGTTTTCTTCGGTTCTGCTCTATCCGCTGTACAAATAGCTGAATCAATCAAAATGAAATAATTGATTTTGGTTTTGTTTTTATTGGCTTGACCTTGATCAATGTATATGGCATATTTCAGCTATAGTGGACGAAGTTATGGTAATCCACACAGTTTAAAAGTTGATTTTCAAACCCACTAAGTCCATCTCTAGTGGGTATTTTTTTGGTGAGATAATGAAATCCTTTTTTGTTAGACAGAACATGAATATTCTAAATGCTGCAATGACATTGGGTATTGATCTAGCAATGAGTGTTGATTATCCAGAACACTTCATTATTACATTACAAGAAGGCAAAATGCTTCTAGTTCCAGTCAATAGATGGGTTGTAGTTAATGATGATTTTGTTTCGGTTTTGATGGATGAAGAATACAAATCCATGTATGGATAACCCAACTAGTTATCACATAAGTGATTACTATTTAAAAGCTCACTTTAAGTGGGCTTTTTTTGCCACGTATAGTAAGAATTGGTTTGCATTATAGTTGGTTTTATGTAAAATGCGCCAAGTTTTTTGGGGTGTTTTATGTGGAATTTCATCAAAAGTTTTAATTGTATTAATACATATTTGTTTTTATCCTTGATATTGCTAGCTTTTGCGATAGGAATACATTTCCTTTAATTTATATTTTAGACGAATCAATAAAAACATTAATGTTAAACTCCCACCGATAAATAGGAAAACACATGAACATTTGCATCGGTGGCGAACAGAACGGTCAAGTTGTAGAGAAAAGCCCGAACGATTACTTTCAACAGTCAATCGTAATTGGTGAAAAGACATATAAGTTTTGGTTTTCAGATAAAGTAAGTTTTCATGATGCGTTTGTTGAGGCTGAGAAGCTGGCAAGGCAGGGTTGAAATAAAGGGCGCTTAGGCGTCTTTTTATTGAATACTCCCAATTTTATCTTTTAATTTCGGGATTTATGTATAATTAATCTACATAGAAAATGTAGAAGTTAGCATGAAAGTTATACCTGAATTACAAAATCACAAGCTAGATAACAATACTAAAATTTGGCGATACATGGATTTTACTAAATTTTTAGATTTAATTATTAATCAAAGACTTTACTTTAGACGAATTGATTTATTTGAAGACCCCTATGAAGGATACATTAGGGATGCCTATAAAGCAGGAGTGGAAAAAGATTACCTAGAAATTAAAACCGATTTAAACCTTCGAGATGATGAACATAAATCTTTAGTCTCGAGTCATTTTAATGGTTTAGAGTTAATCCCTTTGAACTCATATGCAAGTTGTTGGTATTTGGGTGTTTCTGAATCAGCGGCTATGTGGAAATTGTATGGTGCTACTTCAGACTGTATTGCTATTTGTAGTACCGTAAATGATTTAGCAGTAACATTGGACGAAAATAATGAAGAAGTAGAAACTGGCTGTTTGTATTTACAAAAAGTGGATTACATAAATCATTCCTCTCAACCTAGTCCAAAAAATTGGTTAAAACCAATGTTTGAAAAGCGAGAAAGTTTTGCACATGAAAATGAATTCAGAGCCTTATTTGTTTTAAATGATGGACTAAAATGTTTAAGTTGGCCAAATCACAAAATACCCTCTAAAGAAAATCTGAAAAGAATAAATGAAGATGGATTTTGCTTAGATATTAATGTCATTCAATTGGTTAAAAAAATCTATATTTCGCCTACAGCAAGTCCTTTGTTTCATGATCTAGTAGAAAAAGTCTTAAAACTTGTTGATTTAGACGGAATTGAGTGTGTCAAATCGGATTTATATAAACTGAAATAAAGTTAAGTTTAATATTAATTTTGAATATCAACCCCTTCCGAGGGGTTTTTTAATGCCTAGAGGAAAGTAAAGATGCCAAACGAAAAGCAAATTGAACAAGAAATTCAAGACAAAGGTCTGAACGCACCACGATTAACGCCTGATCTTATTGATAGTGTGATTGTTGATAAATATTTCTTTACAGCTGCAAATGCACAATGGGGTGCTGATCCAAATACGACAGCCTTGATTGGGATGCATAAGCAACTTGAAACATTAACTTTCTGTGTTTTGATTTTAAAGAATGGTTTCACAGTTACTGGTGAGTCTGCATGTGCAAGTCCTGAAAACTTTGATCCTGAAATTGGCAAAAAGATTGCGTACGAAAATTCCCGTAACAAGATTTGGCAACTGGAAGGCTATCTTCTTAAAGAAAAGCTGTATCAGGCTGAATTAAATAAATAATTCAGAACCTTTAGCTACGTTTACTTTGCCCCGAAAGGGGTTTTATTTTGTCTTGGAGAAAGTCATGCGTTCAAAAATTGCTTCATTGATTGGATTGGCTGCTAGTAGTTTAGGCATGAGTGCTACATATTCAGGTTTGACAAGTTATTCACCAGTCTTTCTTCGTTCACCAAGCCAAGAAACTAAATCAAAACCCAACAAGGTATCTCAAGCCAAAAGACGTAAGTATAAACGTCAAGGTCGGTTGTGATGAATCGAGTCGAAGCACAAAAGAACCTCAAACTACTCGAAGAAGATAAAGCACGCTTACTCTCACTTAATCATCTCAATTCCACTTGGGCGTTTAAGAATCAGTGTGAGTTGAGAGTGAAGCCGATTAATGAATGCATACGCAATCTAGAGGAAAGTCTAAGAATGTAAGAGGTCGAATGTGTGGATATATGGCTGAAAAATATATTAATATAGACAAGTCATTATTCTTATAAAACTTAAATGGATAAAATAAAACTTTTTGAATCATCGCTAGAAATGATTAGTGAACTCAAAGAAGAAATTATTTGCAGCGATGTAGTAGATTGTGGGCCAAGATTGGAATTGGTAGAACAGTGTATTTATATTTCTTTTGACCATGGGATTGGGGTAAATAATCTTTTAGCATTTAATTTACCTATTCAAGCTATGGTTCTGCTTAGGGCTCAGTTTGAATCTGTTGTTCGTGCTTATTGGTTATTTTTCTTAGCATCAGAAAACCAAGTTTCAAAGTTGAACTTTAGCAACACATTCGAAGAGCAGTTTATAAGTGATACTTGTCCTGGGCTTACTGAAATGTTAGATAAATTGAGTAAAGCAAATTTACCTGCAAAGCCAGTTATAGATCATTTGTGCGACTTTAAAAAATACCATCTTAAGCAGTTAAACTCTTTTGTGCATACAGGTAAACAGTCATTTACTAGAGGCATTATGGGTGTTAAAGATGAGATGCAAATTATATTAATGAAGCAATCTAATAATCTAGTGACTGCTGCTGCACAAATTATGCTTACTCTTACAGTTCCAGATAAACAGAAATTCATACATTACCTTCATGAAAAATATAGAAATTGTTTTTATCTAGATCAAGATGTAGATCCTGAAATAAGGGCTAGGGTGGAAAAATATTATACAGATGGTCATTTAAAATAAGCCTCCTCCGGGAGGTTTTTTATTGGGTCTTATTTATGGAAATTAACCAATACACCAACCTTACTAAAAAGAAGCCACTTAAAACAAAACTTAGAACAAGACCTTTACCTAAGGCAACTCAAAAGTATTTAGAAGCTGAAGAAACTCTATTTCAGGAACTAGAAGAGTACTTAATTGGTTATCGCCGTAAATTTCAGTTCGAATCAACTCGGAATTGGCGGTTTGATTTTTATATTGTGAAACTGAATTTACTCATTGAAATAGTTGGTAGCCCTTGGGCAATGGGTCGTGGCGGTAAGAAGATAGCAAATTCATTTAACAAATATGATTTGGCTGAAGATATGGGCTATAAGATTGAGCGCTTTCATCCTGATCAAATCCTATCTGGTTACGTTATAAAATTTATCAGTAATAAATTTGATTAATATTTTATATCCTTTGTTAAATTTTATTACATGATTTAATTTGCTATTTTAAGTGCGTTTAATTCCTAGTAACATACTTGGTATAGGTAATTCCCCAATTGCCTATATAATTTTATACCCACAGGCTTCCCCAAGATTGTGGGTTTTTTTATGGGTGATGTATGGAACAGATCAGACCATTTCCACCGACTGATTTTATTGATCAAGCTGAGGAAGAAGAAGCGATTCGCTTGGCACCTGCCGTGGATCTAAAAGAATGGGTGGTAAACAACTTTCTTATGCTTGGCGGTACACTTCATAATCCCGACCATGACCACATAGCAGAGCTATTACACGACGATGAAACCTTTTTAGCTTTCGCTTGGGCGTCATCTGCCGCCGTAGCTAAAAAACGGATGGTGTTAGGCCAGTGTGAAAAGGTGATGTTTAACCAGGGGGGATGGCGCAAAGCTCGGCAAGAGCAGCAAATGCGCGACTGGTTTGGATTTGTTCCTATTTATTTAATAACTGTCGATGCCAGTTTTTGTGAACGTGCGAACGACCGTGAATTTTGTGCTTTGATTGAGCATGAGCTTTACCATATCGGTGTAGAGCGTGATGAGGATGGGGAAATCCTTTACAGCGATCATACAGGCTTACCTAAGCATTATTTAGCTGGCCATGATGTAGAAGAGTTTATAGGCGTTGTCAAACGCTGGGGAGCAAGCGAAAACGTCAAGCGAATGGTAGAAGTCGCTAATAACCCGCCGTTTGTATCAGATTTAAATATTTCCAAGTGCTGTGGAACATGTTTGATTAAATGAAATATTCAAATTAATTTCTAATTTTTGAACTTCTGGACTTAAAATCATTTGAGTTTGATTTATATAGAAAAAATGAGATTGTATTTGTAAAGCATTTATTAAATAATCGCCTTTAAAAGATCTTTGGATTTATTAATGAAATATGATGTTGAAAGTTGTGAATATCTTTCTTTAGCTGGGACGATTAAAGCTCAAGTATTTGATAACTGGATAAATTATACTGGGAAAATAACCTCACATTCTCACTTCCTGAAAACCTCACGTTTAGAACAACTTAGTGACCAACAGTTGATTGAACTAAAAGAATTCTTACATCAATTGTGCGGTACTGATTTTGCTAATCACCAACTTTTTGCTGTGACTCCAGATGCAGTTGAAACAATGCAAAGGGGCTCTGACTCTTATTACGCAATCGATAAGATTAATGAAAAGCTTGGTTTTCTTCCCAATGATGATTTATTAATGAAAACCTTAGCTGAAGAATTAATGAAGTTTACTGATACCAATGTAAAATTTAATATGGTTGATCCAAGTAAAACTTTTTACCAGTATTTTAAAGGTGCAAGAATTGAAAATGAAAACACCCTGATTATTACAATCGTCATAGAAGAGTTGATTAAACCTAAAAAGCGTTTTTTTGGATTGTTCTAATGTTTAAATAGGTATTGTTAGAGATGAAAAAAAATAAATTAACAATCAATTATCAGAAAGTACAAGCTTCGATAATACCTGACCAAACCTCTTTTAATGGAGGTAGATTGGTTCAAACTGACAGGGGGGTAGTACCAATCAAGGATAGTAACGTTGGGGACAATAATAAATCACATACCTGTTTTGCTGCGGGCACTATGGTACATACTGAGCAAGGGCTTATCGCTATTGAACAACTTAAGGTTGGAGATAAAGTTTTATCTAAGGCTGCAGATGGTAGTGGTGAACTTGTTTATAAACGAATTCGTAAAACCACGACTACAGATAATGTTCCAATATTCCTTATGGAGTTTGATCACTACGTTGATCCGAAGCTACCGATTAAAGAGCGTTTTAAATTAAGAAGAACTCTAGATCAACAGGCAATACCATCTTCATTATTTGTTACAGCTTGTCACCCATTTTGGACAATTAATCAAGGCTGGTTACCAGCAGAAAATTTAACTCCTCAAGATCCTATGGTGATTAAAGATGGTAACAAATTTATTAGCTATGGTGGAGGCGGTTATGATGGTAAATATAAAGGCATAACTCCGTTACTAAAAACGAATAAAGCCGGTTTTGGTTATATTGTTGACTATAGTGATGAGACTGGGCAATCAGGAGGACGCTTTATTGATTTAATCACAGGTGAGAGAGACTACAGTGACCCAGCCTATAGACCAATAATTGATAAACTCTGGATAAATGATCATGAATGGGAACAACGTTTAATTGATCAGACTCCAGAAGAACATCGAGAAGATGCTGAATTTTATGGATTTAGACAGGGTCATTGGCGCGACCCAGATACAGTAGAATGGAGTGAAGGTGAAGGCCCTCTCACCATGACGGTTTATAATATTGAAGTTGAGGACACTCATACTTACTTTGTCGGTGATGCGGGAATTTGGGTGCACAACTGAGGAGGATAGGAAACATTTTTCGAAAAGTCTAACTGTTGAAAACTTTCAGAAATTGTTTCCTGCCGTAATGAAATATTGGATAAATGATAGCTTTAGAATTGATGAAACTTAATAAAATCAACATTGACGCCTGATCATTTTTTGACTTTTGTAAGAGGTCTATTATTTATCAAGCACCCCCTTAATAGGGGATTTTTTTTATCTATTTTGGTTGACGTAGGTTGACAGGATAAAGGTTATGGCGGCACTAAAAAAAGAGGTAAAACTTTTTATAGTTCGTTCACTTGCCGTATTTAACACACCAACTGAAACAGTAGAGCTCGTCAACCAAGAATACGGGGTAGTTGTTACTAAACAGCAATGTGAAAAATATGACCCAACAAAACGGGCTGGCGAGAATCTGAGTGAAGAATTAAAAAAAGATTTTGAAAAGACGCGTGAAATGTTTTTAGGTAAACCTGAAAGTATTCCTATAGCAAATTTAGCAGTGCGACTTCAACGATTAGAGAATCAATACCAAAAGCACTCAAAGAATCGAGTAGCTGCTTTAAATATTCTTAAACAAGCTGCAGAAGATGTGGGTGGTAAATATACCAATCGTCAAGAAATCACTGGTAAGGGAGGTGAGCCACTTCAAACCTCTCTAGTGCAAGCTACCCAAGAACAAGTAAATGAAGCGGTTAGGAGGGCACAAGAGGAGTATTAAATGAATCTGCAAACACATGTAGAAAAGACTTTGTGCGAGCAAGAGCATTTGTATTTCACACGCCGTTTTTTCAAACCAAGAATGGGGTTTAAGTTCATTGTGAATTGGCACCATGAATATGTTGCTTGGCTTATAGATGAGGTAGTTAAGGGTAACATTGCAAACCTTGTTATTAACGTTCCACCAGGTGCTGGTAAAACCGAATTAACTACAAATCTAATTGCACGGGGTATTGGTTTAAATCCACGCTCAAGGTTCTTGTATTTATCTTATTCTCAGTCGCTGGTGGAGGATGTTTCATCCACAGCTCGAAACATAGTGAAATCAGATGATTTCCAGCAAATGTGGAAGACAAATATATCGACAAGCACAGATGCTAAGGCAAGCTGGAAAACCACTGTAGATGGTTATGAAGCAGGACATATTTATGCTGCTTCAATGGGTGGTCAGGTAACGGGTCGCCGTGCTGGGACCTTAGCTGATGATGGTTTTACTGGCTGCATCATTCTAGATGATCCGTTAAAGCCTGAAGACGCATTTAGTAAGCCTGCAAGAGATAAGGCTAATCGAAAAATTCTTAACACCGTCAATTCACGAAAAGCAAAGTCAGGAACACCAATCATTATGATCATGCAGCGTCTTCATTCAGAAGATCCTACAAATTTCGTTATGTCTGGAAATGTACCAGGGGATTGGGCTCAAGTTTCGATTCCCGCTTTGATTGATGATGAATACATTCAGTCACTGCCTAATCATATTCAAATGCTTGTCCCTAGAAATGTTGAAAGGGATGAAAAGGGCCGACAAAGCTATTGGCCACAAAAAGAATCATTAAATTCCTTACTGCAACTTGAGAAAGGTGGCAAGGATAAAGATGGTGCAATCGTTTCTAGATATACATTTGGCAGTCAATACCAGCAACAACCTAAGAAATTAGGTGGTGATTTAATCAAAGCAGAATGGTTCGGTTATTACAAAGAATTACCGCCGTTACAGTGGCGTGCAATCTATGTCGATACAGCTCAAAAAACTAAAGAGCATAACGACTATACCGTCTTTCTACTCGTTGGGCTTGGGATTGATGGGAAGCTCTATTTGATAGATCTTTTACGTGGTAAATGGGAAGCCCCTGAAATGAACCGTCAGGCGCAGAAGTTTATCGATAAACACAAAGATTATACCTATGAGTTAAGACCAATCCGCTGGATGAAGGTCGAAGATAAAGCCCATGGAACTCAACTTATTCAAAATCTAGGTACTTATTCAGGTGTTCCAGTATTACCTGTGCAGCGCGGTACGGATAAATTGACTCGCTTTATGGATATACAGGTACCACTTGAACATGACTATGAAAATAAACCAGAAGACCGGTTCGTAATGCTACCAATGAACTCAAAATGGATTGCTGATTTCACTGAAGAGTGTGAGGCATTCAATGCTGCGATGACTCACGATCATGATGACCAAGTTGATACCTTAATCGATGCAGTCGAAGAGGCAACAGTCATGCTGAATTATCAACCTCCAATGGCAGGCTAAAATGGCTAAGAAAAGTAAGAAAAAGGAAGTAGATAGCCCTCTATCTGTTGGTGGGCATTTATACACTCAACAAGCGGAAACAGCATTTTTAAACTTCTTAACACGTATGCCAGATGTTGATGAAGTATTAAGAAAGGCTGGCGTATCTCGTCATCGTTTATCTGTGTTGATGTACGATGATGAAATTTATCAGTGTGTCGAAAAGCGTCAGGATAAACTTGAGAGTTCGCCGTTTAGACTAGACCCTGAAAGCGGTGTAAAAGACGGTATTCAAACCAAAATTCTGATTCAACAATTGACCAGATGGTGGTCTGAGTTAGTTTTAGGCACTCAGAATGCGCGGTGGTACGGTTTTTCGGTAATTGAAGCTGTATATGATAAGGATATGCTACATGTTGAAGGTGATGTGATTACGCCTTTCGTTGGATGGAAATGGATAGGCGTAAAGCCTATGCAATGGTTCGATCCTAAGAATGATGGAAGATTATTACTATTGCAAAATTTTAATGATCAAAATCGTGATATTGAGTGTAATCAACAATTCAAACATTTTTTAACTCAATGTAAGCCTACTTATGAGAATCCGTTAGGTGAGGCACTTTTCAGTCGTTTGTACTGGTTGTGGTTTTTTAAAAATGGAACGACTAAGTTTTGGGCTAAATTTGTTGAGCGCTTTGGTAATCCATTGCTATTGGGTAAATCAGCACAAGTCAAAGAAATGATGTCAGCATTATTAAATGCTCATGCAAGCTCTGTTTTATCGATAAACAACAATGAATCAGTTGAGTTACTTTCATCTGCTTCAAGTGGTAATGGTGGATCTGCGGCCTTTGAATCATTTGATAAGAAGATTGAGAGAAGCATTCAAAAAGTTGTATTGGGACAAACTCTTACGAGTGGTACAGATGGTGCAGGATCTAGAGCACTAGGAGAGGTTCACTTAGAAGTCCAAAACAATAAAGTCAATGCTGACATTCGAATGATTACATCGACGATTCAAGCAATCATAGATGCACTATGTGCATTGAATGGATGGGAACGTCATACGGTAGTGATTGGTGATGAAAAATCATTAAAAGCAGATCAAGCTGAGCGTGATGTAAAACTTAAAAATGCTGGGGCAAATTTAACGAATCAGTATTTCCAACGTGAATATGATCTGATTGACGGTGATGTGGCTGTTGCAAGTGAAACCAACACTTTGCCTACTCCTCAATTTCATGCACTCCCTAAAAATTCATTCAATTTTAAAGCTCATAGTCAAAACTTAAAGCCTGAGCAGATTGAGCTTGAAGATATTGCTAAAAATCAGTCTAAGGTTCTTTTATCTGAATCAGAACTTGAATTAATCGTATCTGAATCAGCGGACACAAACGATTTGGTATCTAAGTTGTATTCAGCAACTAAAGGTTCATCAGTGGAAGATTTCGAACTCACGATGTCGAGAGCATTATTTATGTCTGATGTGATGGGATATATACATGCCAGGCAAGGAAAATAGACATGACTGATTATGTAGAAGCCTTGAAGTATGCGCGCAGTCGCAATGTCGTTTTACCTGAAGAGTTTTACTTGCTTGATCTTAAAACAAGGCATTACTCAGCTACAGTAAGTCGATTGGCTTCTATCGATCAAATCAAGACTGTTTTGGAGCTGGTAAATAAATCAACTGAAGATGGTTCAACTTTTGATGAGTTTAAGAAACTTATAGCTAAGGAGGGCATTGATCTCTCAGATCATCATCTAGCAAATATCTATCGTACTAACATGCAGATGGCCTATGCACATGGGAGATGGACACAGCAACAGGCTAACAAGGAATCACGACCATATTTGATGTATGTTGCGATTAATGATAGCCGGGTAAGACCAACTCACCTTAAGTTAAACAACATCATTAGGCACATTGATGATCCACTTTGGACTCTGTATTACCCGCCGTGGGATTTTATGTGTCGTTGCCATGTAATTGCTTTAACTAAGAAGCAAGCAGAGAAATACGGTATTACCTCAGATGAAGATCTACCAGAAGTTGCACGCAATTTAGGTTGGAGTTTTAATCCTGCGACTTGGGGCTCGAATTTAAATGAAGTGCTTGATCAAAAAATAGCAGACAATCTTTTAGATCTTCCATACACATCTGAAATTCTTGATATTAAGAATACTGCTTTGCTTGAGCAAGATGTTGAAAAAGCAATTGTTGATTCATTTAAACCACTTGAGGAATCTAACCGAAAAATCTTAGATGATTTTTTAGATACAGTGATTGATAGTGGCAAAGATATAGCACCATCTGCACCGCGCTTTGTTGTGGAGCTTGCAGCTGAAGATGAGAATCTAACCAAACTATTGAAAGATGCTGTAACCAAGAAAGGCACTGATAGAAAATCTAAATCTATTTGGGATTGGATGAATGATTCATTTCAATCAATGCTTGGATTTGCAAAGAACCTTAAAAATAAGATCACTGGAAACAATATCAAAGGTTTTGATTCATTCAATTTGCAGAAGGATAATGTGATCGGTATTCAAACACCTACTTTGTTTAAAACAGCTGAAAATGCAGGTAAAACAATCACAATTTTGGATATGAAAGGCCATGCAATTGATCTATCGAAAATTCAAGGATTAGATGGTGCTCTGTTAGCACCTGATTTGAATCTACAAGTGGTTGATGTGACCAGTGAATCAATCATACTCAAGCGCACTGAAGAGAAAGCTACTCGGTTATTTATAGCCCGAAATACAATATACAGTGTTTAAATTATTGAAAATTCAAGACCACCTTAATAGGTGGTCTTTTATTGGAGCATGAAAATGCCAGAAGTTGAAAAGCCTAATCAGTATTGTTTCCAGCTCGGGCAACTGAGTGTTGACAGTGCTGAGGATGGCAAAAAGAAAAGAACGTTTTCAGGAGTCGCTTATAGCGGTGAAGTTATTACTGACCACTGGTTTTGGGATCGAATCATCTTTGATCTTGATTCAATGCAGTTAAAAGGTCGAATACCTGCATTACTGGAACACCGATCCAGTCAAAGAGCAGGCGCAATCAATACACATTCCATAGATCATCAAACAGGATTAAAGGTTACTGGTGATTTGATGAGTAATGAGTTTGGTACTCAGGTTGCTCAAGACTCAGATGATGGTTTTCCATGGCAAATGTCTGTTCGTATCGAGCCATCTGCAATAGAAGAGATTCAAGCAGGCGCATCGGTCGCAGTAAATGGAAAAATTCATCAAGGGCCAATTACTGTTTTTCGTAGTGGTCGCATTCGTGAAGTATCGTTTTGTGCATTAGGTGCTGATGATAATACAAACGCCGTAGCAGCAAACCACAACCCAAAATCAAAAACTTTCAACAAAGAGGACACTAACGTGACTGAACTCGAACAGGCGAAAGCCGCTCAAAAGAAAGCTGAAGAAGAGCGCGACGCGGCACAAAATGAACTTAAAAAGTTCAAAGTTGATAAACGTGCTGATGATATTGCAGCTTTGGAAACATCTCTAAACAAGCAATTTAGCGCTGAAGAAAAGAAGTCCTATACAGATATGGATGACGTATCTTTTAATTTCTTATCTCAGCAATTAAAACAATTTTCAGCAGGTACACAACCACCTACAGAGCAATCAAAGGGAAATAATATTTCTAATCAATTTGCTCATTTATTCAGTCATCAAGCGAATGGTGGGCAGGGTGGAAATGGGCAAGCACAAGGTTCAGCACTTGATAATGCATTTAATAAATTTGCTGCAGCCAAATAAAAAGGTGATTAATCATGGGTAAGACAATTACAGAAAAAATCGAAAGCCGTCAACTCATTGTCGGTAATGGGGTTCGTACAGAAAATGCGAAGCCAACTTCAGGAATTGCCTATAAGCGTGGTGACTTAGTTCATGTTGATGAAAATAACATGGTTACTCATCCTACTTTTACGGGAGATAAGTTAGGCGACTGGGATGCGATTGTGGTTGAAGATTTTTCTCAAGATCAATCGACATACCACGCAGCAAATAATCTTGAAATGCCTTTATACGTGCAAGGACCATTTGATGTGGCTGTGGTCACGGTTAATGGCGTTTCTTTAACCACTGCACAAATAGACTCAGTGCGAGCACAAGCATTGAAAAACAAAATTGAATTACGAAAAGTGGTAGGGAATTAATAATGAGCCAAACTTTTACATTTCAAAATGCCCCTGTTGAGTTACTTGATATTCCTCAATTGGTTTTAATCACTGACAAGATGAAGAAAGTGGACACTTGGATTATAGATCGCTTTTATCCTCAACGTGTTGCCTACAATAAGACAGTTGTTCCAGTAGGTGAGCTAAACACAGCTACCCCACTAGCACCGTTTGTAACCCCAAGCACAGGTGCTCGACCTATTGATGTAGCTGAAACAGCGCAAGTAGATTTTGTTAAACCTGCTTATCTAAAACCAATGATGACGGTAACCCCTGCGACAATTCAGGATTCAGCTTTAGTCAACCAATTGCGTCAACATGGGATCATTGCAACAGGTTCCAATCGTTTAAGTGATGCAGATCTTCTTCTTATTGATCAAGCTCAGAAAGCAATTTATTTACGTCAATCCATTGAAAATCGTAAATTGTTGATTGCGCGTGATGTTCTTCTCTATGGAAAAACAACATTTGCGTCAGCGGATTTTCCAAAATATGAAGTCGATTATCGCCGTAACCCTGCTTGTAATTTTTCTCCATTGATTAAATGGGGACAAGTTGGTGCCAAAGTGATGGATGATCTGCAAGCCATGATTGATATTTCAATCGAGCATGGTGGTAGTTCCCCTCACATGATTGTGACGAGCTCTAAAGTCTTTAATGCAATGCGACAAGATCCTGAGTTCAAGGAAAAATTTATTGCCCCATTTGCAGGTATTAGTGTTCCGCTAACACCTTCTTTTGATCATAAAGATAAACCTCAATTTCGTGGAACTGTCGACAATATTGAAATCTGGACTTATGACGTTCAACATAATATGTATGGTGCTGCAGGTCGTTTTATTCCTGAAGATTTCTTCGGAATGATCAATGATGCAAATGGATGGATTGCTCATTGCGCCATCCAAAATCTTGAGGCATTCGGTCAAGCACTTGAATTCTTCTTAACACAAGATCAGAAAAAGAATCCATCAAGCATTGAGCTTCTTGCTGAATCATCACCTCTAGCCGTGCCAAACAACAAAAATGGCTTGGTGGGTGGTCATGGATTTGTATAAGGGGAATTACATGCCAAAGTTCATCGCAAAACAATCCATCGGTCACTTTCGACCGGGTGATGAAATCAAAGGGCTTGAAGCTAAACAACTTCAGGCCCTTTTAGCATCTGGGGCTATTGAAGAAGAGCAAGCCATTGAACAGCCTAAAGAGAATAGCTATGCATCTCAAATGGCTATTCTTGCTGCAGAAAATGCAGAGTTGAAAGCAAATGAACTTTCGCTTACAGAAGCTAAAAATAAAGCAGAAGCTGAAAATGCAGAGTTGAAAGCTAAAGTTGCCGAGTTTGAAAAATCTCAACCTGCAGATAACAAACCTGCTGCGAAGCCAAAGGAATCAGCTAAATAGGTGATATATGTCTGAGTATGCAAGTCGTGAAGATCTCGTCTTGCGCTTCGGTGAGTTAGAGATCAGTAGATTAGAAAAAGCTTTAACAACTAATGAGTCTGTTAAATCAGCAATTCAAGATGCTTCAAATATTGCCGACGGATATATTGGTTTGAAGTATCCAATCCCATTACCTGAAGTTCCTGAAAATCTCAAAATTTATATCTGTGATATTGCCCGATACTTGCTTTGGAAGACGAAGGCTAGTGAAGAAGTGCGTCAACGCTATGAAGATGCAATTTCGTTTCTAGAGCGAGTATCAGTAGGTCGGGGGATTCTGACGATCAAAATCATCAATGAATCTGGTGAAGAAGAGACGGCTATTGCAGATACATCACCGAAAACTATGCCAATTGGTACAACGTATAAAGGGGGAGTTTTCTCAGACTGTATTTTAGATAACATGCCGAGTATTTGATATGACTGACTCTATACAGATGCATGGTCAAAATAAGTTGCAGGAGTTTATGCGAAGAGTTGTTGATCGTGTAGAGGATCCATCGGGACTTTGGCAGGATATCTCAGATATTCTCGAATTTAATGTGCAACAAAGAATTCGCACAGGAATTGGTACTGATGATAAGCCTTGGAAAAAGTCATGGCGAGCTAAAGTCCAAGGTGGGCAAACTCTACGTGATACTGGTCGATTGCATAATTCAATTATCGCAAAGGTTCAGGGTAATACGATTAGTGTTGGAACAAATGTTAAATATGCACCTATTTTGCATTTTGGGGGCACGATTAAACCAAAATCAGGTAAGTATTTAACTTTTAAAACACCAACAGGTGGTTGGGTAAAGGTTAAGTCCGTTTATATTCCGCCTCGTCCATTTATGGGAATTTCTGTTGATGATTCACAAGAAATTCTCTTTGAAATTGAAGAATATTTATACAAGGTTTTAACTGATGCAAATCATTGATAACTATTTTGCGCTTGAAGAGGATATTTTGAAGCGTATTAAAACTGAACTACCTGATATTGATGAAGTTGTTACGCCGTTCAATGTGGATGATCTTTTTGAATGTCTTATTGGTGATGTGGGTATAGGCATTATCTATGTTGGTGACCGCATCTCTGATACATCAGGAGATGGCAAAGCCAATGCAATTTATCAACAGTGGTTGATCGCGCTTGGTGTTTCTGATGCATCAGCTCAACTTAGTGAAACTATGTCGATTCGCCAATTAGCTGACCCATATATCAGAAAAATTCTTACGGCAATGCAAGGTTACCAACCGCAGATTGTCGGATACAAACGATTTCTGCGTGTGGATGCTGGAGTGCCTATAGGTAAGACAACTGCAGGACGGGCATTTTTCCCATTCTTATTTGAAGCACAGATGATTAAATCATGGTGACTATGAAAACATATAAAGCTTTACAGCCTGTAGGCCGCTTTGTAAAAGGTGACACTATTGGTGGTCTTTCAGATGACCAAATTAAACGATTAGAAGCAGATAAGATCATTGAAGAAGTGAAACCATCTGCACAAACAAAACCAGCTAAAGAGGTCAAAACAGATGGCTAAAAAATATATTTCGCTTCAGGGTAAATTTTATCTATCTGAGATTGCGAATGGTGTTGCTGGGGGTATGCGTCATCTTGGTAACGTTCCTGAATTCGAACTTGAAATCACTACAGACCAAGTTGAACACCAAGAAAGCACATCAGGACAACGGACCACCGATTTTGTATTAACCAAGACAACAGGTGTTAATTTCAAAGGGCAACTTGAAGAAGTAGATGAAGTAAATCTGCAATACATCTTGTCAGGTATGAAATCGGAGGTTGCCAGTGTTACAGTTACAGACCAAGGACTTGGAACAATTAAAGTAGGCCAAGAAATTAAACTTGATGGCTACAACTTAACTCAAGTATCTTTTAAAACGGGATCTACGACGATCGCAGCTGATAAATATACGCTTGATGCAGTATTTGGTACGATTACATTTAATGAGTTAATTGCGGACCCAGTAACAGCCAGCTTCACTACTGGTAAAGTAAGTCACACAACGATCGCGAGTGAATTCAATAAAGAATACGAGTTGTTCTTTAAAGGAATTAATACTGCAACAGGTGAAAATATTGCTGTACGTTTGTGGCGTACTAAAAAATCACCTGAAACAACTTTCCCATTGATCCATGAAGAGTTAGGTCAATACGAAATCTCAGGTCAATCACTTTCAGACACTGAAAAAGGCTTAGATCCTACACTTGGTTTATATGGCCATGTTGTGACAATTCCAGCAGCGTAATTAAGACAACAGGCACAGGGGCGCATAAGCGTCTTTTTTTGTGCCTGCGTTTAGGATTAAAAATGAATGAGTTCTTCTTAGCTTCAAACAGATCAGTATTTAATGACGAAATTGAAATTCGACAAGTTTTAATGAAAGATTTTGATCAGTGGTCCGAATTTGCTGAGCCAATTAGAATTATGTTTAACAATAATTTTAGTGATGAAGTATTTGCTGATGTTTTTAAAAAACTTAAATTTCAAGTAATCATGGTTGCTTCATTAGCAACAAATGTTTCAGATTTAGATCCTAAATTATTAGAAAATGAAGGCGAGTTACTTGAGCTATTTAAAAACGTGATCAGGGTAAACAATGCATATTTCAACCAAGAAAATAATAAGAAAATCGATTCTAAAGAGAACTACACCTGGTTTGATTCATTTCAGTTTTTAATAAGTAAAGGGCATAGACATTTAGATATTTTAAATTATAGCTTTGGAACTTTTAAAGAGTACCTCAAGGCAGCACAACGAAATGAAAGAAATAGCTTGCTAAGCATGGGAAATAACATGCGTGTTGCTTATCACGCTGACAAAAATGGATTTAGTAAGTATATAGATAGTATGAATAAATTCTGAATTTCACATTGCACAACCTCTAAGCAATATATATTCTGTTCAAATAATGAGGGGAATATCATGAAAAAATTACTTTTAGCTTTTTTATTTTTAGCTTCTACCAATATATATGCTGCTACTGAAGCACAAAGTGTTAGATCATCAAATAGTTTTGTGAGTAAAGGTGATTCTCAAGGCAATATGATTCAAACACTAGGTAATCCTGAATCTTCTTATGAATATAAAACAAGGGATGCAAACGGGCGTTTAGCTTTTGCTACAGATTACCACTATACGATTGATGGTGTGAGGTACACGCTTACAGTTATTGGTGGAGTTATAACTAGAATTGTTTGGGAGCGTTAATTGTGAAATACCTTGTAGGTGCTCTAATTATTATTGTTTTATTTGTTGGTTATTTTATCAACAAAAGTAATAAAGAGGATATGGCACGATTAAAGCAAGCTGAGGTTGATCAACAGCAAAAAATTAAGAATGAGAAATATACCGCTGAACTAAATCTTAAAATAAAAGAGATTCAATCAAAAATCGATATTGATCAAAATGAAGCAAAGAAGATAATTGAATCTGAAAAAATTTCTAGCGAAGGTAGAAAATTCTATTCAGATTTAGCTGGACGTTGGGCTGATGCAGTTAAGATCGCAGCATCTACGCCTAGAATGGCCTTGGCTCAACCTGTTAAGGAATTACAAAATATACGAAGAGATTTAGAAGTAAGACAAACTACCAATTATTGTGATGAGACTATTAAGCAGAACCTCTATAAGTCGTTTGACTATGGTGTAGATGGATTCATAGATTTTATGCGAGACAATAAGTTTAAATCAGAATTGAGTAGCGAGTTAAGTTCAAAGTACATGAACAATTCTTTAATCTTAACTGAGTATTGTTATAAGTAGCACAAATGATGATGAGTACCCCATTTTTTTTAAGTATTTTAAAGCAAGTATTTTAATTTAATACTTAAAATACACCTACTTGTATATTTACCTATCCTATTTGATACGTTTTTTATACATAAAAACAATAACCACCTTCGGGTGGTTTTTTATTGCCTGCTAAAAAGTTGAGGAATATATGGCTTCAGGATCAATGGATTTTCGCTTAAACCTGTTAGCCAATACTACTGGCTTACAGCAGGGAATGAATGGTGCTAAGTTCGCTGTAAATGCACTAGTTGCTGCAATGGCTGCTGTGGGAGTTGGCCTAAGTGTACAAGGAATAGCTCAGGCTGCCGATTCATATACAAGCTTATCAGCACGTATAAATATTGCCACTAAAGATAGTGGTAACTTTAACCAAGCAATGGCTGGTGTCCATCAAGTTGCTTTAGCTACCAATTCAAATCTGACCACAACAGCTGATTTATTCACTCGTTTAAACACTGTGGGTAAAGATATGGGGATGACGCAACAACAAGCGTTAGAACTAACAAAGACGGTTACCCAGGCGATTAAGATTGGTGGTGGCACAGCAGAAGCTGCAGATGGTGCAGTCACTCAATTTATTCAAGCAATGCAAGGTGGTGTTCTTCGAGGTGAAGAATTTAACAGCATCATGGAAGGTGGTTATGGATTAGCTGAAGCTTTAGCTAGAGGCTTAGGTGTAACTACAGGTGAGCTTCGCAAGATGGCTGAAGCTGGCGAGCTTTCTTCTGAACGTGTAGTAAAGGCGCTTCAAAGTCAATCCGTATCAGTGCAAGCAACATATGATAAATTCCCAACAACGATCAGTAATGCTTTACAACGAATATCTACAAGTTGGGAGATTCTAATTGGTCAAATGGATCAGGCAAATGGTGCTTCATCTACCGTTGCTCAGTGGCTTGTAATACTTGCCGATAATATTCAAGATCTAGATGTTGTGCTTTATGACATTGGGGAGGGATTTGTTTGGGTTGGTGATCAACTTAAAAAAATTGACCCTGCAACAATTGAGGCACTAAAAACTGCATTGCTTTCAGCTTATGAAGCATTAAAAAATATAGGAAGTGTTTTAGGCAGTACTTTTGAAGTCACTTTTGATTTACTTAATACGGCACTTTCAAGTGTGTTTGATTTCGAAAGTGGTGTTGATGGTTTAACCGATAAAACCAACGGTCTAACCAAACTATTTCAAGCATTAAATGTCGTAATTGGCTTTATAAGTGATGGATTTAGTGGTCTAAAAATTGGTATTAGTTTATTGGCTGGTGCTGTATATGATGTGGCTGCTGCATTTACCTATTGGAAATCTAAACTTCTTTTTGGTGAATACAAAGATGCCGCTTTAAAAGAATATGAAGAATTATCTCAAAAAGCTCAAGGCTATTATCAAAAAGCTTCAGAAGGAGCACTAGAATTTAAATCCAAAGGAATTGAAGCTCTTGAGTCAATTTCTAAAACTCAAAAACAAAAAGATGCAGAAGCTGTTGCTTCTTCAAAAGTGAAACTTGATCAAATTCTAGCTGACCAACAAACTGAAACGACAGGTAAAAAAGCAAGTGAGGATGAAAAACTAAAAGCTGTTCAAACATATGCTGAAGCAGCCATTCAAGCTAACAAAGGTGTAATGGATGGTGTATTGCAAGCTGATTTAATTAGTAAAGGTTACATGGTGACTTTAGAGGCATCAGGTAAGGTTGTAGTTACATCAATGCTCGAGGCAAAAAAGGCAACTGAAGATAATGCAAAAGCTATCGAGTTAGCCAAGAAACAATCAATTAAAGCTGAGGAGGATTATCAAACTTTTGTTAAGAGTAGTGCGGCTGAAAGAATTAGCTTAACAAAGCAATTTGAAGAAGCCAGAAAAACTGGGGATTTAAATGCTTTAAAATCTGCGCAAGATGCATTGGCAGCTATTAACACAAAGGAAGAAGAATTAAATATAGCTCGAAAATCGCGTTCAGCCGAGGTTGCATCAGGTTTGAAATCTTCCGTTGATGTTGCAAGGAAAGCAGCTACTGCTTTAGATCTAGACTTAGATATTCTATTAAGTAGAATTTCAGAAAAGTTCAAAGCTGGGGAAGTAAATGTTGTTAACTTCTCAAAAAATCTCACAGCTTTGGGTGTTCAGGGCAAGCAAGCTGGCGAAGTCACATATCAAGTGTGGGTAAAATGGTTAGAAACAGCAAAGTCACAAACTGAAATTGATTATGCAAAATCAAAACTTCAAGAATTTGGTGTACAAGGAAAACTATCTACTGAACAGGTCGCAATGGGAGTGCAAGCCATCCGACAAGTTGTTCAGAAATTACCAGGTGATCTTAATCCTGTTGAGCAAGCATTTGAACGTCTGGGGATTAAAACTAAAGAACAGTTAAAGCTTGCAGCCCAATCAGCTTTGGCAGATTTTAATACCATTCAAAGTAGTGGCCAAGCCACGGCTGAAAGTTTAAGACAAGCTTATGAAAGAACCATTCAAGCAGCGATTGCTTCAGGTGATCAAGCTGTAATTGCTCATACTCAAGCAAAAGCTGCATCACTTGGTTTATCTGTTCAAATTGATGATACAGGAAAGGCAGTTGTACAGTCTTATGATGAAATGAATAAAGCTGCTTCGTCTCATGCTTCAACTGTTTCAAGCGGTGTAACAAGTGCCTATCGTGAAATGGGTGCGGTTGCCAGAGAAGAGGCTCAAAATTCAATTGATGCATGGAATGAGGCTTTAAGTGCAAAATCTGAGGCAGAGGCCAAAACGAAAGAAGAAAAATCCAAAAAATCAAATGCTGTTTCAAGTACATCCTATACGAAGAGTTATGTCCGGGATGAGCTTAAAAAAATGGGTTATGACGATGCTCAAGCTGAGTCAATTGCTCAAAATATTTTTGGTACCGCACTCGCAAAAGACCAAGACGTTCTGCAAAAGAATCGCAGTCTTGGTGGGCTTACGGATATTTCAGGTATGTTGTATCAAGAGCTAAGAAAGAAAGGATTAGCAGGCTATGACGGTTCAAGGTATATCGAACAAGCATTACAGCGTTATTCTGACGGAAAAGGGCAATCTACAATGCAAGCATTGGCGCCAAATGTTTATGCAGACACTCAAAAGAATACCTCAGCTGCGCTTTCAAGCAATTCTGATCCAAGCAAAACAGTTAAATATAGTTTTAATTTTAATGGGCAGGATGTTTCTTTGATAGGAAATGCGAGTCAAGAAGGCACATTGAATGAACTGTTTAGACAGCTTGAAACACTTAAAAAGAGTGGTTAAAACATGAAATTAAAACGTATCTCAACTTCAGAAACCGTCACTTTGTCTGACGGTTTTTTATGGTCTGATGAATTTGACTGGAATCCTATTGAGCAAAAACAAGATCGCGCAGTAGACGGAGCTTTGATTATTCAGGAGGGTAAAAAGAAATCGGGTCGTCCAGTTACTTTGATAGCTGATAAAAACATGGCATGGCTTAAACGACATATTGTTAGCAAGTTAAAAGACTGGTCAATTCTTCCAGAAAAATTTGAACTTCAATTTAACTATTTTCATGACAAGCGCACGTTTAAAGTAGTTTTTAATCATCAAGATAAAGCAATAGAAGCAAATCCTGTGCTTGAGCATCCGACTGTTTCTGACGATGACGAATATAACGTGACACTAAGATTTTTGGAGATAAACGATGCCGATTGAAACTAAAGATTTAGTTTTATATGAATCTGAGCGCTTAAGTGATAATGATGACGGGGGTGGTAAATACAATGGGCAAGTCATCATTGATGGACAGAGTAACAACTTGTTTAATGATATTTCAGAATTAGATCGAAGCCTTGGCGATGTATCAATGCGAAAGATATTTCCTGCGGTAACAACTATTGATACTGATTTATTGATGGGATCAACCGTGTTTATATCTGAGAATCCTAAAGATCCTGCTGTTTCTGCACTTTTATTTAGCACTGGAAGTTATACGGATCAACGTAAATCTGCGCAAAATCGAGTTGAGTCATATTTATCAAAGGGCACTCAAATTGCAGGAACGCCACTAGATACACTTTGGCAGGGTATGAAACAGATTCAGGTCTGTATGTTTACCAGTGAAATAGAAAGTAATGTGGGTGATGCGATCGTATTGGTTTCAAATGGTGGGCTTATAAATAGCCATGAGCAATATGTTCGAATACTAAAAGTTGAAACCCGTATTTCAAAAATCGTTATTGATCAAAAAGAGATTGAATATAAGATTGCAACCTATAGTATTAGCGACCCATTAGAAATTGATTTTATAGGGTTATCTGCAAAAAACTGGTATGCAGGCCAAAAATCTACAACAGAAATCCATGATTCTTTGGTCGCTGATACGGGTAAATATTACTCTTCAACTCAAGCTACTGAGGATGCTCAATTAGGCCAGTTTACAATAAATGTAAAAGATGTTTTTACTCAGATTATCCCTAGCGCTCAAAGCGAAACAGCGATCATTGATGTAAATGCTTCAGGTGAGAAGTCTACTTTAGTTTCAGGTAATGATGGAGTTGTATCTGCAAGCTATCAAGTTGTTATTTCACCATCTCAAAATTTTTACTTAGGTTCAAGCATCATGCCTTCTACTCTAAGTTTTTCTCTATTTAATCAACAAGTAAACGATAGTGGTGGATTATTAAAAACTAATGCTGGCACTCAAGTGGGAACGATCGATTATCAAAAAGGTTTGATTCAATGGACCACTGCTGCAGGTTCAGGGAATACGACTTTAAACATTGCATTTAAGCCAGCTTCGACACCTTTACAAAACACCCAAAGCCAATCGATTCAAGTGACACAAAATAATCAAGGATCAAATTGGACAGGAGTTTTAATTCCTCCACCTGCACCAGGCAGTGTTTCTGTGTCATTCATGGTGAAAGGTAAGTTTTATGAACTTAAAGACGATGGATCTGGGCAACTTAAAGCTGGTGCAACGTCTATTGGATCTGGCTCAATCAATTATGAAACAGGATCATGGTTACTGACTACAGGTGAGCTTGCGGACGTGGGGAGTAATATTCTGGTGTTGTGGTGTACACCGATTTCAACTTTTGTACGCTCAAATCTAACTCTTGAAAGCCCTTCATTCGAGTTACTGTTGGGTGAAGCCGTTGCAGCAAATAGTGTTGTCGTGAAGTGGAATGTAGGTGACATTGAGAAAACCGCTACAAGTAATGCTCAGGGCAAGTTTAATGGAGATGCAACGGGATCTATAAACTATGCAACTGGAGTTGGTAGATTTATACCCAAAGTCCTACCCCAAAAGGGCACAGTTTTTACAATTAACTACAACACGGGTTTCCCATTAAATCAAAGCGCAATAATCACTCCTACTGTTGAGCAAGAGTTAAGTTTTAATGTGGGAACAGGTAATGCACTTCAACCAGGTAGTATTGAATTAAGAATGGAGTTACAAGATCAGCTTAACCAGAATTTGAGTGAATTGGTCCTGACAGATTCCAAGGTTGATAACACTGTAGGTAACTTACACGACAAGTTAGGCAATATTCACGGAACAATCAATTACAGCTCAGGTGTTGTCGTGATAAAGCCATATTTAGAAGTAATGGTTTATCAAAAAATGTATACACCTCAAGTATTTGCGAGTAATTAATCATGAGTTTTTATTCACCGCAAACTGAATCAATAGCTTCTGAAAAGAAGAAATTAAGACCTTATTTTCCAACTAACATTAATATTAAATATCGTGATTCTCCCGATATAAGTCCGAATGTCAAGCAGATGACTGCAGATAAACTTAAAATTGATTTAACACCCCAGTTTACCGAACTGGTGCTGACAAATTCAGTACGCTTTAAGCTTGGGAGTGATGTTTATCTTGATCGAGATGGAATAATCTATAGAAATATCAATAATTCTACTAATACAGGTATTACTGCTGGCTCTGTGAACTATGGCACTGGTATGGTTGAAATTGATTCTTGGACACCTTTAACTGAAAGCACGGTTTCTCTACAGTCATTAACAACCACTACAGATGCAATTGAAATCAATCATATAAGCTTTAGAATTCCAGTTATCCCTGTTCGACCATCTTCAGTTACTGTGGTTTTGAGCACTGTTGAATTTGGCACTTTAAACTTGCAGTTTGATGAGCAAGGAAAAGTTGAAACATCAAAAGCACATGGTTCTGTGAATTATGAAACTGGATTTGTAGATATATTCTTTTATACAAAAACAGAAATCACTGCAGCAAATAGACCGGGAATTGAAGCTAAAGACTGGTATGACGTACTTTTAGAATATGAAGAACTGAATAAGAAGTACATTAATGTACCTGTTTGGGTTGTTCCTGACTCGGTGAAATACAATGCCGTGGCTTATACCTATATTCCGCTTGATGCATCGATTTTAGGTTTATCCGCAACACGCTTGCCCCCGAATGGTCGTGTACCTATTTTCAGAGTTGGTGATATTGGCATCGTCAGTGCTGCCAAATCTATGGTGATGCCCGATCACATTGCGGGCAAAACCTATATTTTAGATGATAAGCGCATTTCTTGGTGTGAGCTTCAAGATAGTAAAGGCGTGAAGGTTCCTTTTGATATGTATATCGTGAATCACGACTATGGCGAAGTCACTTTAAGCGGTGATTTTGCCTTGAATTCTCTAACACCACCTTTAAATATCAAATATCGCTATCAAGATATGGGGCTAATTAGAGATGTGCAGATCAGTGGACAGGTAACCTTCACCAAGCCATTGACCCACAATTACAGTGCTGAAAATACAATCGTCGGTTCTGCGTTGGTTATTGGTGACATGCAAGCACGTTATTCCAATATGTTTTCACAGGGAACGTGGGGTAATGTGTGGGTTGAAGAGCCAACAGGAGCACCAATTTCAGCTCGTTATAATGATGCGCTTTACCCGATTGCAACAACCAATAAGGGGGCTATTCAAGAGCGTTGGGCATTGGTATTTACAGACAATACGAATTTTCGAATTATTGGGCAATATTCTGGACAAATTGGCACAGCAAATATTAATACAGATTGTGAACCAATTAACCCAGTTACAGGTGTTCCGTACTTCAAAATCAAAAAAGAAGGGTGGGGCTCAGGTTGGTTAAATAACAATGTGGTGTTTTTTGATACTCATGCAGCAATGTTTCCAGTTTGGGTGATACGTACTGTTAAACAATCAGAACCGACAGAATTAACTGATCAGTTTCAAATCATGCTTCGTGGTGATATTGATCGAGAGATCTAAGCGTATTTTACAAAGACCGCATTCGCGGTCTTTTTTATGGATTCGATATAATGGCAAATACAGATATTAAATGGTTTAGTTTCGACAATACAAACGCCCCACAATTAACAAATACATGGGGAGGTTTAATTGATGTACTTGATGCTTGCCTTATTAGTGGATTTGGTTCACAGCTCGTGTCAAACTTAAAAATTATAGATGGTGTTGGGACCGCAACATTTGGCTCAAATCATAACTTTAAGCAATTCCAAGTTATTGAATTTAATGGCTCAACAATTCCAGAGTTAAATAAAGAATTCAAAATTCCTGGAATTACATCTAACAAAATTGAATTTATTGTTAATTTACCAGATCAGACTGTCACAGGAACAATTTCTGCAAAATTAGCATCACTAGGCTGGACTAAAGCATTTGCTGGAACACAGAAAGCTGTATTTCAAGCAAAAGATAAAACTGCAAACCCCTATTACTTGCGTGTAGATAATAGTCGAGATCCAGTATACACAGATACTTATGCTAAATACGCAAAAGTTGGAATTTTAGAATCATGTAATGGAATTGAAGATTTTAGTGGAAATCAAGTCCCATTTGACAGTTCAAATCCTAATAAAAATTGGGTTGGGACTGGTTCTGGCACATCAGCAATTAATGGATGGGCGAAATGGTATCACGCTATTAGTGAATCGGCACCATCGAGCCAAATTAATGAAACGTTTTCACCATCCATGACTCAAGGCGAGTGGGTTGTGGTGGGGAATGGGAGTTCTTTCTATATAGTAACTACTCCTATAAATAAAACCAATACTTCTAAGATTATTGCAACCTATTTGTATGGATTTGGAGTGTCCGAAAAAAAGGGGTTTAAAGTTCCGTTTCTTTTGGCCCATATGAGAAATGTAGCTGCGAATTCAAGTGAATTCTTCTTTAATAGCAATCCGTTGCGGTATAGCTGGAGCCCAAACACTATTACAATGACAACGAATAGCGGCACCTATAGTCAAGATTTACAAGCGTATCCACAGTATTACTTGCCTAGTAAGGCTACAGATGAAACTATAATGAGATCAGGGTATCTAGTTTTCACCAACCCTGAAGCAGGAATTTATTTTAGCAAAATTATGCTTCACTCTTCATACAATTCATATATGGGGGCGTACCCGCTACTTTATAGCATGCAAACCTCAAGCAGCGGCTATGGTGATTTGCATGTTTTTGTTGAGGAGAGTGAGTGTTTTTTGCTTAAAAAAGTTGCGCAAGCAAATAATGAGGGAGCATTCATTTTTAAGGTAGGTGATTTATGAACTTAAACAGGAATATTGCGCTGGCTAAAGCAAGTAGAGCTCTTTCATTAATATATGGGAAAACAACTAAATTAAATAAACCAATTTCATGTCAAGTAAGAGCCTATGACAGGGAAACAGGAGAGTTGCTAAGTCAAGCCAAGTCTAAAAAGGACGGTTCATACATTATTTTTGGATCAAACACTTCTGCAAATTATGTTGTAGCTATTGATCCTGATAATGAATATAACTTAGCAACAGGGGATAATATTCAATGAATTTTACATCTATTGAAGTTGGGTTAATTCAGCTTAAAGCCATTACTGAATATTTGGATCAAGGTAGCGCATTTGCTACCTTTGTTTTTTATAGTGATACTAAACCAGTGAATGTTTCTATAGCTGCCGATGAAAGCAAAAGGCTTGTTACTCTGTCACTTCCAAAGCCATGCTTTAAAAAGCTAAATGCAGATAGCATAGAATTGAATCAGACTGATGCAGCGCTAGTAGTGAAGAGTGGGGCGGCAAAATGGGCTAGGCTTTATAGCGGTGCTGGAGTTGCAGTTACAGATTTTTTAGTGGGAACAGATATAACCATAGCGGAGCCAAATTTAATTGAAGGATCAACACTCATGTTAAATTCAATTGTTTTAAAGCCCACTCCATTACCTGTATAAAGAGGTGGTCATGTGTCGAAGTACCAACCGCAAAGAAAAACCAATGTCGAACTGAGTTTTTCAAAGCAAGATACTGGGACAAATAATTTAAACTTTGGAGAGAATGAGCTTAACAAGGCTGAATTAAATGCAGTTTTTAACACTTCATTCTCCTCATTATTATTCACCCATGTAGATACTTTTAATCAATTAAAAGTAGTATTAAGTACTAGTTTAGATGCTGAAATATTAGCTCAAAATGGTCAGTTAGCTCAACTGAATTCATTCATTTCAAGTTCAGTTATTTCGAATATTGAAGCTGTAAAAATTAGCCAGTTTTGTAGCGTAAATTCAGAAATCAATACTCACTTTGATGCAAGTGTATCAGCTCGCTTTGATATTAATTTTAATATTGGTGTCTTTAGTGAGCTTAAAACTGATTATTTAGTTGCTTCAGCGATTTTATTTAACGAAAGGGTAAGGTTCTCAAAACCGATATTAAAAGCATTAAGTTCAGTATTTTCTTATGACCCAAGTATAGAAATAAGTTTTTCAAGAGATTTGAATTTTGAGCGTGGTATTTCGATAAACACTGCACTCAAAACCGATTTTGATGAAACCTATAAAAGACTTAATTCATTAAATACAGCTTGGAATGAAACAGAGAAGCGATATCTAAATCTTCTGTTTTCCCAAGAACAAGCAATCAGCTTGAGAGTAAATATTGATGATCAATGGAAAGAGCTTGTTAGAAAGCGCAAAAATCTAACATTCTCTCATGAGGTTACACAAAAAATTACTTCTGTGTATCGCTTTCATTGGGATGATGGCTTAGAGATTATTTCTCAATACGCATTGAATTGGGAGATAGCGAGTTCAATTTACTATCGAAAATCTAAAATTGATCCTTGGCCAAAGCCTGAAAATCCCGATACGAAGAGCAAAAAGTTTAATCTAAACTTTTGTTGCAAAAGATCAAATGTAAGGCGAAGCAATATACTACTCAATTTTGATGTTGATCATTGCAAACCCAAACCCTCACTACCTCAAGTTGAAAATAAAAAATGGTGGTACATCGTGAACAATATATCTGTAGTCAGTCTTCGAACTGGGGAAGAAATTAAAGTCATTAGTGGCAGTTATAGCACTGACCGAAGCCAATGGTGTTGGTCATATAGCTTATTGGTTCCTCAAACTGAAATCTCGAAAATTGAAAAATTCGATATCTTAGAGATCAAAGTCAATGGTTCAGTACATCACATGATGTATGAGGAATATTCTCGCAGTCGCCAATTTCCAACGATTACATTCACCTTGACTGGTCGAAGTCAAACCGCTTTGCTTGAATCAAAATATTCACCTGTTCGTTCATATCTTCAAGAAAATGAAAGATCATCAGTTCAACTTGTTCAAGCGGAATTAGATCGAGTAAACAGTGATGTTGTTCTGGATTGGCAGTTAATCGATGATCTTGGTTGGATTGTTGAAACTGAGAGTCTGAGTTATACAAATCTTCCTCCAATAGATGCGATTAAGCTTATCGCTGAAGCTGGTGGAGGATTTATATATAGTGAAAAGAAAGACAATAGACTTTCAATTCGCCCACTATATAAAAAAGCATTTTGGGAGAAACTTAAGACATTAGATTATGATCGCTTGTTGCCTGAAAGTTTGGTTTTAAAACATTCTGATAGTTATGAGGAGTTACTCAATTTCAATGCAATCACACTAACCAATCCAAGGAATGGGAATGTTGGGCAGGTCAAAAGAAGAGATACTGCAGGAGATGTCTTGTTGGAGCCTGTTAGTAATCCTCTTTTTAATGCTGTCAGTATGGGTGGTTTTGGTAAAGCAAAGTTAGCAAAGTCAGCTCAAGTTCAAAGTCATGATTTTGAATTACCACTGATTGAAGAAATAGGCGAATGTGTGCCAGGTGAAGTTATTGTATTTAATGGTGAGTGGTGGGGGATTGTTGACTCAGTAAGTGTTTCTTTTACCTATTCAACAGTCAATCAATCAATAAGTGTTGAAAGGATAGTGAATGAGTAATATTTACACAAGATTTCTAGCTTTGTTGCCGCAGAATCCTGAATTCGTTGGTGTAATCACTTCATCAAATCACCCAAATTACAAAGTATTGGTTTCTGATAACTCAGGTCTAGTGATGTGCACCAGTTCAGTTGAATACAAAACTGGTGATCGAGTATTTATCTCAAATAATGAAATCAAAAGATCCGCACCGGAGGGCACTGTGGTTCAGATAGAAGTATGAAATTAATCAGATACAGGCACCTTCGGGTGCTTTTTTATTGCCAAAAATAGGGGGTTACATGTCTGAAACACAGGCAGCAATTGAAGCGAGTGCGGTCGCAATTACTCAGAAAGTTACAGTTACAAGTGGTGCTACATCATTCTTCGCATTCTTGGCCAAGGTTGATGTAATCGCTTGGGGCGGTTTATGCGTGGCATTGATAGGCTTATTTATTCAGCTGTACTTTGCGATAGCTAAAAATAGACGTGAAAAAGTAGAGCACGAAATGCGTAAAGCAGAACATCAATTACGAATCTTAAAATTAAAGGACGAATGCAATGTCAAAAACTAAAGTTTGGGCGGTTGGTCTAGCAGCCGGTGCTGCTTTTTTTACGTCTTTAATTAAGTATGAGGGCTATGAGCCAAAGCCATATTTAGATAGTGCAAAAGTGGCAACAATCGGTATTGGGTCCACATCATATGAAAACGGCACAAAAGTCAAAATGACTGACAAGCCGATCAATAAAGAACGTGCAGTTCAAATTGCCAAGGCTCACATAGCTAAAGATGAAGTAGCATTTCGTAAGTCATTACAAGGCGTGAAGCTTACTCAGACTGAATATGATCTGTACTTAGACTTCGTTTACAACTACGGTCAAGCAAATTGGAGTGGGTCATCGATGCTTCGTAATTTGAAAGCAGAGCAATATATGCAAGCTTGTTCATCTTTACTTAAATACAAATACGTTGCCAAGCGTGATTGCTCAATCCGATCTAATGGTTGCTATGGTGTTTGGACACGCCAACAAGATCGTTATAGCAAGTGTATAGGGGTGCAGTAATGCAAGCATTCTTAGCGAAATTTTATGAAACCGTCATTATTATATTGGCGGTTTTTTATTGTTGGCCATAACGGCTTTTGGCATCCAATCATGGCGCGTAAATCATTTTAAAAGTGAATTTACATTGCTGGATGCAAAATACAAAACAGAAGTTGCTGAAGCCAAAGCATTGGCAGAACAAGCAAAATCTTCTGCAGCAATCAAAGAAAAACAATGGTCTGATCAACAGTTAAAAGCGGAGCAAAACTATAATGCCAAAATTAAACAAATTGAGTCTGATAGTCGTCTTGCTAGTGCCAGTGCTGACAGCTTGTCAAAGCAACTCAAAGTTGCAAGCAGTCGCTTGTCCAGTGCTACCAAAGAAACCATCATTGAGTACACCATTGCCAACAGTGACATACTCGAAAACTGCATCACTGAATATCGAACAGTGGCAGAAAAAGCTGATGGACACGCAGCTGATGCAGATAGATTGAGGGAAGCTTGGCCCTCTGAGTGAGGGCTAATTCTTATAAGAGATTTCCTGCTAAATAGTTATGATCTATAAAAGACTAAAAAAATAATATTAATTTAATGTAAAATAAATAGATTCATATAGTTATTAAAATATCTTTTATAGAGAGCTTCAAAATGAAATTTGAAAAAATTATTCTTACAGAATGGCGACAATTTTCTAAGATAGACATTGACTTTCATCCTAACGTGACAATCATTACCGGTGCAAATGGTGCAGGTAAATCTACAATATTAAAATTATTATCTAAACATTTTGGATGGCATCATCCATTTTTAGGGACGCCATTTTTATCTAAAGAACGAGGTGTTTTTCAATATAAATCTTTTTTTAAACCATTAAAGAAATCAAATGAAAGTAATTATCATCATTCTGGTGAGTTACTAGGTAAAATCATTTATTCAAACAATGTTATAGCAGATATTTTTGTTAATCAACAGGTACAAGAAAACGTTCAGTTTGAACTACATATAGAAAATCAATTACAGATTGATGGAGTGCACATTAACTCTCATCGACCTGTACCTAGATATGAAAGATTGAAAAACATTCCTACTAATCCTATGGATGCGTCACAAGCTTTTAATAGTTATCTGCAAGAAACTCTAAGTTTATTTACTAGTAATTATACGCAACATTCTCCTACTTATAGGATGAAAGAAGCTATAGTTTCCATGGCAGCATTTGGTCCAGGAAATCAATTCGTACAAAAAAATGAAAAAATTGAAAAACAATTTTATGATTTTAAGGAAATATTAAAGCAGATTTTGCCTGATGAATTAGGATTTAAAGATTTAAGTATTAGAATGCCTGATATTGTCTTAGAAACTGATTCTGGTGATTTTTTATTAGATGCTTCTTCTGGAGGCATTATGTCTATTATTGATTTAGCGTGGCAAATATTTCTTTATTCACATGATAAAAAAGAATTTGTTATCACAATTGATGAACCCGAAAACCATTTGCATCCATCTATGCAGCGCTCTCTGCTCAATGATTTTGTTAGAGCATTCCCTAATGCCCAATTTATTGTAGTAACACATAGCCCATTTATCGTTTCATCTATTCGTGAATCGAATGTGTACGCATTAAAATATGAAAATTTTCATGATGATGAAAACAAAGCTATAAAAAAAGTTGTGTCTCAAAAATTAGACCTTAATCAAAAAGCGGCCACAGCAAGTGAGATCTTACGTGATGTTTTAGGAGTGCCTGTAACTCTCCCTAAATGGGCTGCTGATGATTTACAGACAATTTGTTCTAGTTTTACAGTAGAAGACTTTAAGACTGATGGATTGGAGCGGTTACGAAATTTATTAAATCAAGCAGGTTTAGGAGAGTTTTATCCAGAAGCATTAAACACCGTTGTTAAAGGGAAAGTTCATGATTAAGATCAATAAACTTAATGAGCCTCAAATTCTTATTGATAATGGTAGCGAATGGACAAGACAACATCTAGAAAATATTGCTAATGGCGTAGAATCTTCAGCCTATTTGAAATCCAGATATAATCATAAAGATATTAAATATCAAATAGTTAAAGAAACTCATGGAAAGTGTGCATACTGTGAAAGTAAATTGAGACATGTTCACCATGGAGATATTGAGCATATTTTTCCAAAGTCTCTAGATGAAACTAAACGATTTGAATGGAATAATTTAACCTTAGCATGTGAAATATGTAATCAATATAAATCTAATAAAGATCCTTTGCTAACTCATATTCAAGATCCATATGTTTCTGATCCTGAAAAAAGTTTTTTATTTGCAGGTACTTTAGTTGTAGGTTTAAACACAATAGGTATATGTACTGAAAGCATATTGAAATTAAATCGAGATGATTTAGTTGAGCGAAGACTAGAAAGGTTGGAAAAAATAAAGTTGATATTCCAAAATACTATTAATTTGTCCCTTCCTCAGTCTGTTCGACAAAATATTTATAACGACTTGGTAACACAGGAAGCAGATAGTTCTAGTGAGTATACTGCTATGGTTAGATCTTTTATTATGCAAATTAAATCTAATCTACCTAAAGACATTGTGACATAGGTTTTGTTAGAAATATTAAAATAATAAGGCTTAAGGAAAATAGTTTGTACTTCAACATAAGTATAAATAATTTACATTAAACCATGATGGAGTTTAAAACACCATCATGGTTTTTTTGTGACTATTAACGTTTCTCGCATATTCTTTTAACATTATTCAATGAGTAAGTTGAATTTATCTAAATATTTATCGAACTTTAATCATCCCATTCTTTGTAAAAAAATTCTTAGACAACATATCTCTACTCATAGACCACTTACGATCTTTAAAGTAACACGGACCTACAGAGATCTTTGCTTTGCCAAACTTTGTTTGTATTTCTTCATAGGCTTGCATTAAATTTTCATTTAGTGCTCTTGTTTCATGAACTGAAAGCAAGTCGGGGATATGATTTGATTTCAGAATTAACTCTGAATAAAACACACCGCATTTCTTATATTTGACGTCTGGTTTATAAATTCTTTCCAGTAGTAAGTAAGCAACCTCAACAAGATCAAGAACACAATCGGTGGGTTCTGCAAACTTATAAGTTTGAGCTTTGCTGTAATACGGCACGGATGCATCAAAAGGATTTGATTGAATAAAAGCAGTAATAACACCACATAGAAGTTTTTCTTTTCTCAACCTACCAACTGCATCTTGAACATATTTTGACATTGCTTCTTTTAAGTCTTGCAGCTCAGTGATTTTCACACCAAATGAACGGCTTGCTACAATTTGCTGCTTTGGCTTAGGTTGGTCATCGATGGGCATGCAAGAAATGCCTTGAAGCTCTAACACTGTTCTTTGTATGCAGACAGTGAACATTTTTCCCATGATAGGTGGATTCGATTTTGATAAATCTAAAACAGTTTTAATCCCCATATCATTAAGCTTTTTATTCTGCTTTCTGCCTACACCCCATACTTCACCGACCTCAACCAACGACCAAAAATAATCACGATATTTTGGATCCATGGTCGCTAGGTCACACACCCCATTAAATCTTTTTCCTTTCTTGGCCATATGATTGGCGATTTTGGCTTCGGTTTTACTACGGCCAATTCCAATTGACACAGGCAATCCGATCCACTCCTGAATACGTTCGCGCATGCCTTGGCAATATTCGACCAAATCATAGTTATGTTTAAAGCTTGTCAGATCTAGAAAGCATTCATCTATGCTGTAAATCTCTTGTTCGTGTGGTGCAACATACCCGGCTAAGATTGAGTGAAATCGACGCGACATTTCCGCATATATCGCATAGTTGCTTGAAAGTACTTGAAGGTTATTTTTTTGGACTACATCCTTTATCTGAAATAGCGGAACACCCATTTTAATCCCCATTTGTTTAGCTTCATTGCTACGGGCAACTGCGCAACCGTCATTGTTAGAAAGAACGATTACAGGGACATTATTCAACTTGGGATTAAAAAACCGTTCACACGAGACATAGCAATTATTGATATCAATAAGAGCAAATATCTTTTCTTCATGTTTCATTTGAAGTTCTTAATAACTTTTGTGACAACACCCCAAATTACTAATTCTTGCTCATTGCGGGGGAGAATTGGTTTGTATTCGATGTTTTCAGGTTTGAGCCAAACAGCTGGTAAATTTCTAAGATCATTTTCATTATGAAAAATATTAAACAATTCATCATGAGACATTCGCTGTGTAATCATCATTCTTTTTACAGTGAAATCATTATCAATGAATGCGATAACAATATCTTGATGCTGTGAACGTATGCTTCTATCAACGATCAAATAATCATTTATATCTATACCTACATCTTTCATTGATAAAGACTCAACCTGAACAATGAATGTCGCTTCTTTATTTGAAATAAGCAGATCATTCATATCGACAGTTTTATCTATATAGTCTTCTGCCGGGGAGGGGAAACCTGCAGCAATTTTGTTTAAAACAAGTGGAATAGAATACTTCGTGATTGCCTGAAATGACGATATTCTTGATATGTCAGACAGACATGGCGCTTTAGATGAATATGATTTGATATCAATAACTTTTGAATTTTTCAAGTGATCTAGATTTGCATCTTTAAGCCTTTGAAGTTTAGCTTTTGATGAGCCGTCATCTAATTTAATATCCATAAAAACACCACTTGATTACGTTACATATTCAAGAGTTTAGTTTGTATGTTTTAAAATTTCAAATTTAAAAGCTGTGGATAATCATACTTGATCTAAAATAGGTCACTTTGTTTTGTCTCATCCGATGAATGGTCACGCGGAAAAGTGACAAACTCATCACGCATTTCAAAGAAATATTCATGTGCGTTTTCACGATCCACGTTTAGCCAATCGTTCCTATATTCTTCTGGTATAACTATGATTGATCTTTTTTCATCGGCAGGGGCGTGAAATTGCTTCATGAATGGATGATTATCTGAATTGATCGTAAGCATTGAAAACGACCTGACTTTTGAGTCCTTAATCACTGCGTCATCATAAATCGCTGCAACTGTAAACGGTTGACCATCTTCACGCTTGATCGTGTACCAGTGAGCCTTGCCATCGATATATTTTGGCTCGTAAAATTCTTGCACAGGCACAAGACAAAATTTGCTGTACTTCCATGCGTGTCGAAAGCTTGGTTTTTCTGCGACAGTTTCAGTTCGGGCATTATAAGTATAAGAGCTGAATTTGAAATCTTTGGCCCATTGAGGTAAAAGCCCAAACTTGCCAAAATCTAAATCAAAACCTTTCATAATAATCGGGGCATGGTAACCGGGATAAACATGTGATTTTAGATCAAGCTCTAACTGATCAACTTCGACATCAAGTAAGGCGAGGGCTTCTCTGGTGGGAATTTCATAGTTTGAGCACATTTCTTATTCTCCAACCAAAAAACAAACAATTCGTTATAAATACCATAGCCTTGATATTGTTTGAAAGGTACACCAATTTGTAAAACGTATTTAATGTAGAAGTAGAGCCAGTTTTTCATTTTTTAGATAATTCCATAATTATTTTTATTGCTTACATAATGCTTACATGGTTGTAGGCACAAAAAAACCACTTGGTGATAATCATCCTAAGTGGTTGTTTTAATTGGTGGGCCCGCCCAGACTTGAACTGGGGACCAACGGATTATGAGTCCGCTGCTCTAACCAACTGAGCTACAGGCCCTTCATCAAGTGAATTGATTAATTATCAACTACTTGGAACGTGTGCAATACTATCTAAGATTTTAGAGTTTATCAAGTTTTTTTTACAAGTAGACTGTAGAGAATAGCTTGATATAGTGTTTAGCATTGCGACAGCTAGAGATTCTATATAGGTCAACACCAAGAGTAAAGCTGACAAAGACATTTATTGATCAATTGGAGCTTAGATCTGCGATTTATCGAGACAAGGAGTTGATTGGCTTTGTTGTACGTGTACATAACAGCGATAAAACTTACTATCGCTGAAAGAAAGTTCTTGGTAAATCTGTGCACACGACTTTGGATTATATGGAAATATCAGTCTAGGGAAAGCGCATGACTTAGCACAGGGGAAATTGCTACAAATGGCATAAGGAATAAATCCCAACCATAAAAAGCAAAAAATATTAGAGCAGCAACAACAATTAAATATCGAGAAAAAGAAGTCTACAGTAGCTATAGCAAACCAAGCTTTTATGGATTACCTCAATGTAAAGCCTCTTCAATCAAGATCAATTATGGACTATACAATACAATCAAAAATAGGTCGTTTAAAAATAGCTGCACATTACTCTAACTTAGCCCTGCCAGCTCGCAAGCATATAGATCACAATCGCAATTAAAAATAGACCCACTAAGAGTAAAATATATTTAGGGATTCTACGCTTTTCTTGTGCTTTTTCAGATCTTTCTTGAGCGGTTGATGGGTTGTTATCATGTTGCATATTAACCTCTAAGATTTATCAAGTGATTAATTTATATGGTGGACTAATCTCATCAATACTGTGTGAATAAATGTTGTTCAAAAGTGATCAATGTAGATTAAATGAAAGATTAAGTATTAAATGAAATGTTGCTTTAAAATAATGGCTAGTTATTTTTAAAATAAAAACATAGTGTTAATTGGTATTATATATTGAGTTAAAATAAACAAGCAGGGTTTAAATTCACAAGTACTTACAACACTAAACAGCGAATAAAATAATCCATGCTATAAAAACAATGCTTTTATTTAACATTATATGGAGAAGTGATTATGTCTGTAGGTGATAAATCAGCATATACAGCAAAGCAGAAAAGACAAGCACAACATATTTATGAAAGTGAGAAAAAACAAGGTCGCTCAGATGAAGATGCAGAACGTATTGCTTGGGCGACTGTAAATAAGCAGGATGGTGGTGGGAAAAGAAAAACGCAGCATTCTTAACTGATTAAATCCATCTCGGTGGATTTTTTATTTGCTAAATAAACTATTAATTTCCAAAAACTAAATGAGAGCATCCTAAAGATGATTTTTAAAGTTTACTTATAGGGTTATTTGAAATATTACACCGTTAGTCATTATCCATATTACTACTTATAAATTCTAGAATAGAAAATATATCAACAAGCAAAAAGAGTGAATATCAATATGCAATTCAATACTGGGGCAAACGCCTTGATCTTATCAATGAAGGCGAAAGACAACGCCAATTAAGGTTAGATGAAGATACGAAAGTCTTAAAAAATAAGATTTAATCAAATATAAAACGCTCGATGAAATTCATCGAGCGTTTTATATGAAATAAGTGTCAATCTACTTCGGAACGAGACACCTATAAAATTGAATATAACTCAGTTGTAATAGGCCAAATCTATACTTCTAGCCAAGTGTCTTTAACCTCTTGAGAATCTTTAGTTAAGATAACTTTTTCGCCTTTTATCTCACCAACCCAAGATGTTGGGATGAGATGGTGATGTCCATCGCCATGTTTGGTCAGCTTAATTTGGTCTGCTCCAACAAGGTGATCTACCTCACCAACTTTGGTTCCACAAGACGCAATAACATCGGTATGATTCTTAATACTTTCAACATTGATAGAAGTCATTTGATACTTTCCTATTGAAATGTGATTTGAATATTTACCTTATATGAAATAGGTAGGTGAGTCTTGGTCTGAAATGAAAAGGCTACAAGACAGCCAAAATAATTACTTAATGAATTAAATTTTATACATGGTAATTTTTTGAAATTAATGATAAATGAAGCCATTACAGTATTTAAGTTGCTGTAATGGCCGCAGGTTTTAACAGATAGACTTAGAAACGATAACCTACACCAAGGTAAGTGATTAGTGGGTCGATCTCAATTTTAGTTTTAGCCTGAATAAGCTTTGCATTGTTGTTGGTGTTGAGGACTGTAATGGTTGCAGTATTGTCTAACTTCGCATACGAAATAGAGGCAGTCGCAAACCAGTTTTGTTTAAAGTCATAGGTAAAACCAGCAGTAACAATCGGTGCAATGGCATCAGTAGCATCTACCTTAACTTTCATGTTGCCGCTTGATTGCTTTCCTTCTAGAGAAGCACCTGCTTTACCATCATGAATGTTTTGAATCATATGTCCAGCACGTATCAAATCATTTTCAATCCCTGAATTGATTTCGATCTCGTTGAAGTAGGCATACATTAAACCAGCACCTACAAATGGTCTGAACTTATTGACACCAGATTTACCAAAATAGTACTGCGCTTGTATGGCAGGCGTCCAAGCTCTAGCAGATGCAGCAGTGTTATAACTATCCAAATCTGTAATCAAAAGATTGTTTTTTAAATACAAATCACCTACTAAGCCCTGAAGTGGCTGAGATGTTGCTGAAAAGGGTGCATAGACAGTACCTTTTCCTTTTAGATCAACTTTTGGTGGAATCCCTGCAATCAATTGAACGGCAACATTGTCAGTGACATTAT
This sequence comes from Acinetobacter sp. NyZ410, assembly GCF_022828975.1. Classification (NCBI taxonomy): domain Bacteria; kingdom Pseudomonadati; phylum Pseudomonadota; class Gammaproteobacteria; order Moraxellales; family Moraxellaceae; genus Acinetobacter; species Acinetobacter sp. NyZ410. Next base: position 2,181,339 of record NZ_CP094620.1, read on the forward strand.
AAGTAAACATCATACCTAGCGTGTCTACATCCTCAACTTCCAAACCAGCATCCGCTGACCAATTGGCAATCCCATTGATTTCAGCAATTCCTGTTAATTGGTCGATTAAGGTTGGGTCGTCTGCCATGATTACATCCAGCAGGTCATCAAATAAATATCGTCCTTCTTCATTACTTGGTGCATTGAGCAAGCTAATTAGGTTGGGATCCATTGCATCAATACGAGATTGATCGACATTATTTAAAATGGTTTGGCCTGTAATTACCCCCACAGCAGCTTTAGTACCATTACCCACAGAGGTATTAATCCTAAAAGGTTGTGCTTTCCCCATTGATGACATATGCAACCAACCCGAAGAAACCGAGAAGCGTTTAAAATCTTCAGCTTGGCTTATTCCGGCAATACACAAGAGTGAGGTAGTAACGATGGCTTTTTGAAAGATCTTTTTTATTTTCACTTTGATTCATCCTTTTAAATACAATCACTGTCTTCTTGACAATGAGATTATTAAAATTACATAAAACAACCAATAAGTAGAGTAGAAACTCTAATTTAAAAATGGTATTAAGACTTAAAAGTTAATAAATAATGATTGAAAAGTAATATAAAAAACATAAAATCATAGAGTTGTTTGAAAATAATGTATTTTTAATTATATTTTTCATATAAATAAAGTATTACAAAATAGTGACATAGTTTTACTTTTTGATAAATTTACTTTACTTTTGATTATATTGAAAAAATTATAAGATAAATTAGTAAATCTAAATTTAATTATTATTCATAGGATATTTTGGATGAATTATTGATATAAGTTGTATTATTTTCCTAGCTATAAAATACAACTTATAAAGAAATGAACGGTTATAAAACAGCGAATAAAGCATAAAAATATCAGTTAATGCCTATTGATTTGCATTTGTTTAAAATGCAATACATGTGATTACGATTTGAATTGCCAAAATAATAAGGCAGATTATTCCAACAGCATAAGAAATACTGCGCCATGGTTGAATTGCACTGAGATAGGTGACTGTATGTGTGATTCTTGCAATCGTAAAAATACAAAAGATCCAGACAATAAAATCACTGCTAAGATTTAATGCTATACAAAGCCCTCCAAGCACCCAAAACACGGGAATATTTTCTAGATCATTTGCCCAAGCTTGGCTGGCTCTGCTCACTTGTGGTAGTTCTTCAGGTCTGGCTTGAACACTGACAAAATTAGCATCTTCGGTATTTTTAAACGCTTTATTCTTTATACGATAAAATCCTTGATAACAAGAGATTGCAAGCATTTTAAAAAAAAGCAAAACCACACAAAATGCATAGATATGTAGTAAATTATTCATAGATCCCCATTTATTTTATATGCTTTAGAAGTACTTAATTAAGTGTATCTATTTAAAGTGATTTTTTAACTTTGTCGAGCGAAATTTTTAGAAGCAGTTTTAATGCTTGATGACTCTGATTTATTTTTTGGTGAGAATGACTGAAATAGAGTCGAATGATTAGAAACTTAACCACAATTGAAAATTAATCGAGTGCTTTTAACGATGATCTAGCGAAGTTTGTGGCTATTGAGCGGGAATAATATGCAGTATTACTTTTTTCGTTTTTCTAAATAAATTTCAAATACACTCCATGTGCAAATCAAAACAAAGACTAAGGCACTTACGCCAAAGAGAGGCATCAACATATTGCAATCCTTTTGCAGATAAAATTTTGGAGCTTATGGCGCAATTAAGACTAAAGTCTAAATGATTTTAACAAGATAAAAAATATTGATTTGAGTTTTATTACTGAGACTATGATTTATATGAATGTTTTTTATGAAGAATTTATATTTTTGTTCTAAAGTGAGTTAGATGACATTGGTGCATTTAACGACTTTACATTTTAATCACCCATTTCGGTATAGCAAAACAAGTCTTTAAAATGACAAAAATAAATATACAAATGTAAAAAATAAGCACAATAGAGATTGTCTTTTTAAGCTTTTACTCGGACAATTCGCAAATTATGATTTTATGATGTTAGGTATTTATGAAAAAGATGTTGGGAGAACTTACTTTTAAGCTCTCAGGTTGGTCATATGAAGTTGATCAAAGTGTATTAGAAAAAAAACAAGTCATTATCGGTTTTGAACATACATCCATGATGGATGCTGTATTGTCATTAGCAATTTTTCAAATTCATGACATTAAAATCCATACTTTAATTAAAAAAGAACTATTTAAAGGGCCATTGAAACCGATTTTAGAAAAAATTGGTGGTATTCCTGTAGATCGAAAGTCAAACAAAGACATCGTTTCACAAATGGTTGATCTGTTTCAGAGTAATGAAGAATTTAATTTGGTGATTGCGCCAGAAGCGACTCGCGCAGAACGTGGGCAAGCACGTAAACCGATCCGTACTGGTTTTTGGCATATCGCAAAAGCAGCTGGTGTTCCTATTGTTTTGATGTATGCAAACTCAAAAACAAAACAGGGTGGAATCTTTGGTAAAATTTACCCAACAGATCTAGATCAAGACTTAGCAGAAATTAAACGTCTATATAAACAACATACAGGGCTCGATATTGTGATTCCTGAAGCAAAAAATTCTTAATTTGCATTAAATCTAAAAAATAAGCACTTTCTCATAAAAAAGTGCTTATGGTAGAATTGCCGCAATTTGATATGGCATAAAGCCAATCTACAGGAGCATATTTCGCATGGCGGGTCATTCCAAGTGGGCCAATATTAAGCATCGCAAAGCAAAACAAGATGCAAGTCGTGGTAAAGTTTTTACCAAATATATTCGTGAATTAACCACAGCAGCAAGACTTGGCGGTCCTGATGTGGGAAGTAACCCTCGTCTACGTGCTGTTGTCGAAAAAGCACTTTCAGTGAATATGACACGTGACACGATCAACCGTGCTATCCAACGTGGTGCTGGTGGTGAAGACAACGATGATTTAAAAGAAGTCACTTATGAAGGTTATGGTGTGGGTGGTGTTGCGGTTATCGTAGAAACCATGACAGATAACCTTAATCGTACTGTGCCTGATGTACGTCATTGTTTTTCTAAAACCAATGGTAACTTAGGTACTGCGGGTTCAGTGGCATACTTGTTTACCAAACGTGGTGAGATTACTTTTGAAGATGTTTCTTTAGAAGACAAAATCATGGATGTGGCTTTGGAAGCTGGCGCTGAAGATATCGAAGTGAACGAAGATGAAATCTTAGTGATCACTACACCAGAAAGTTTTGGTGATGTACAAGATGCTTTGACTGCTGCTGGTTTAAAATCTGATAATGCAGAAGTGGTTATGAGCCCATCAACAAAAGCATTGATTGCTGATGTGGATCAAGCAAAACTCATTGTGAAAATGATTGATATGTTTGAAGATCTTGATGATGTTCAAAACGTATATACCAACGTTGAATTCACAGATGAAGTATTGGCTGAATTAGACAGTTAAGTCTGATTTGAGTTGATAAAACGCACCTTTGGGTGCGTTTTTTATTATTACGTGTTTAAAATTAATTTATTAAATAAAAAACAATAATTTATAAGTTATTTTTCATTTGACTAAATTTAAATTACTTAAATAAAATCCTTCAACAAGATGAGATCAATATTGCTTCTGTTGATCAATCAATCAAAGATTTAATGGAAATTGGACGATTTGAATACTCTTTTAGCCTGAATGAAATTTCTGATGCACTGTCGATTTTAGTTAACACTGAAAATTTTGCCAAAACAATTATAAAGCTTGCGTATGGTGAATTTAAGATCGGATTTTGAGATGAAAACCCACTCACGGTGGGCAATGCTGGAGTTCTCTTTTTAGTTATGGACCACAGTCTTCAATAGTCAAAATTTTTATACATTAGAATGTTTAGGTAAATTAAAAAGAGTTTGAGAAGAATAAAAAAAAGTATACAATTACATCAAAATTACATTGCAATTATTAATAAAAGTAATTGTTTGAATTTTTAAACTAATAAGTATTCTTACAATGAAAAAAGGATTTTTATAATGAAAAAGGTATTTTTATCAAATGCTTTTTTGGGGTTAATCTGTTTTAGCAACCATTTAGTTTATGCAAGTTCTGAAACTTTTCAACCTATGTCAGAAAGTGAAATGTCAGCGACTACTGGTCAGGCTTTAATGAGTATGTCTTTTATTGCACCTAATGATTCAGATAACTTGGAAAGACAGCGTACTGGCGGTAGCCAGAATATCGGTTTTTATCGCTTAGGTTTGGAAGCAGAACTAGAGTTGAATGCTAATATTAAAAAATTACAGCTAGGTTGTGGGGGATTGAACGGGGCTGGTGGATGTGACATTGATATTGATAATTTAAGTTTAAGTGGTATTTCTGATACTAATTCTGGTAGAGCAAGTTCGAGTGCAAAATTAACCAACCCTTTCATTGAGTTTGCAATTAAAAATCCTGGTCAGTCATCAACAAGAGAAATGGTAGGATTGAGGCTGAGTGCCGAGAAAATACTAGGTCTGATGACTTTGGGAACAGAAAATTCATCTGTTGCTAATGGACTAAATAGTTTCTCTGGATACATGAAAGTACAGTCAGGTATTGGTACTACTGTTGCAGAACAAAGTAAAATTAAAGGATATGCCGATACTGCTGCACAGTTTATGAATCTAGCTACATATCCAATTAAAGGCAACTTAGTTGCAATTGGATTAGCAAATGCAAGTTTCATCACAACTGGAGGGGGATTCAGTATTCCAGAAATGAATAACCTTCCTTTTGAAACCTCCCAAATTGTTGTTGTAGGAAATCGTAAGACATCAGTTGGTTTATCTGCATCTGTTGATATTCCAACTATCAATTTAGGGACAGGAAATGATTATCCAGCAATAGGTAGAACAACCTTTGATGCAAATGGAACCACAACAGCAGTATACACAGCTGGTAATCCCGTAGACGCTAAGATAACAGGATGTCAAAACACGGTTTTTTTAATTCCAGCTTGTTTAGCAGCACCAACAGGGCGTCAATTTACTAATATCAAAATGAGTGGTTCAGTAAGTGGTGCGAAAGCGACTGTAAATTTTCAAGAAGCTCTTGGCTTTATTCATAGCTTACAGGTGAATTCGGCTGCATCTTTAAGCTTACAAAATCAGAGTTTATTGTGGCCAGGTTCTGAATCCTTAAATATTGCACAGCCAGGTTGGTGGTTAGCACTTGCAGATCCTATCAGTATAGGTCGAGTAGAACCAACCCAAAAATTAAGTATTGAGCCATTGCTTGGTCAATTTGCTACGAAAGCTGGAGATTATTTACAGCAATATCCTGCTAGAACCAATGATCTTGGTGGAATTATTAGTGGAAATGGACTTGATGCAAATATTGGAAATGTAAATTTATCAAATGTTGCTCCCCTACAAATGAATCTATCTAACCTTCAGCTTAATGGGCAAAATTTTGCCCCAAATTGTTATGGTAGTCTTAAATTTTGTTAATCTTAATTTACTGGAATTCGTACAGAATTTAAAAGAGAACATTACGGATACTGACAATCTGAGCATCAGTAATAAATCTTATCTGGTTAAGAGTGATTCAGGCAGTGCAATAATGATAAATTTTTAATAAAACATGATTATTTTTTTAATTTAATAAATGAAAATATTGAGTGCAACAAAAATGCAACATATTGATTTAATTGAATGTTAATCGCACCTTTGGGTGCGTTTTTTATTGAGAGAATTTATTGCTGATTTAAAATTGCGGAAATAAATTTATTTTTTTTAATCCGATAATCGATCATATCTAAATTTTCACAACGCTTTTTTAGATCATTGTACGTTTGCACTAGTTCAGGCGATTGTCTGAGTTTATCTCTAAACTGAATAAATGACTCAAATTCAGAACCTTTGACAACCAATTGAAAGGCGACATCATCACCATTAAGTGATTCCAACATACACAGTTGATCCGTTCTCAGTGTTGCTAATTTTTCTTGAAAATTTAAGCCATAAAGTTTTTGAATTGCATCATTGAATTCAGATTGATCCACTGCAATATAAATATCTAAATCTCCTTTAGAGATTGCATTTGGAATCGAAGAGGCGCCAATGTGCTCAATCTCTGCATTGGTTAAAAGTGCTTTGATTTGAGTTTGATAATACGCAAACCGTGCATTGCATTGTGGTTGATATTCTTCGGCAAAATAAAATCTCATAAAAAGACCCATTCAAATACAATCTGATATCTTTGATTTTTAAATTTTACTTATTTAAAACATCATAAAACCAATGTTTAAGACCAATGAGAGTAGCTTTGCTTCGTAGACTTTTAAGTGCATTCTATTCATCGTGTAGAAACTAAACTGGTTCAATACATAATTTAAATTCGATTGAGTAGGCCAGTACAATTAAACACGCGTTTATATTCTTTAATCACAAAGCTTGAATGTAGTGCAACCACATGCTCAATTTTACCAATCCGTTTGAGTAAAATTTCACTGTAATTCTCCATATCTTTTGCGATAACTTCGACAAGGAAATCAGCGGTTTGCCCAGTGACTAAAAAGGCGTTAATCACTTCTGGGATGTTTTCGAGTTCTTCTAAAAATTTAGCAAAGGTATCTGTGTCATGTTTGCTTAGGGAAATTTGTAAAATGACATGTAATTTAAAGCCTAATTTTTCAAAATTAATATCACGCTTTAGATTGGTCATGATATCGGTTTCGATCAAGTGTTTGATACGACGATGGACAGAACTTACCGATAGGTTAATACGTTCTGACAATTCATTTAGATTGATGTCTTCATGGGTTAAAATTTCTAAAATTTGTTTATCGTAACGATCCAGTTCCATATTTTTATCCAGCTTGAAAAAATTTTCTGTATTAATGTAGATTGATTTTTATAGTTTTTCAATATTTGAATCATTTTTGAGAATAAATATCATAAAACGCTAGGTTATGGAAAATGAAACAGTTTAAATCTGATTGTATACTGTGTTGAACCATATCATGATGATTTTGCAAATGACCTGTTGAAAACATTGAGCGAATTGCTAAAACTTAACCCAAAGGATTAAAGATTATTTTTAGTTATTGCTCCTCTATAAAATTTTTACTTTATACTGATTAAAATTGAAAAGTTTATCCACCCATGCTTGAACACGATCTAGAACTTACAGAATCTGAAATGCATCTCTATTCCCGTCAAATTCTGCTGGATGGTTGGGATATTGAGGCGCAGGAAAAATTAAAACTCGCCAATGTACTGATTGTTGGTTGCGGTGGAATAGGGTGTACCACTGCCGAATTGTTGGCGCGAGCAGGTGTTGGAAAAATTAGTCTGATTGATGCTGATACGGTTGAAATTAGTAATTTACAAAGACAAATTGCCTATGTTGCGCAAGATGTCGGGTTTTATAAATCGGAGATCTTGGCCAAGAGATTACAAACAATTAATCCTTTTATCCAAGTGGAAAGCTATACCAGTAAATTGGATGAAAATAATGCGCAAGCATTGATTGCTCAGCAAGATTTAGTCTTAGATGGTTGCGATAACTTTACCACCCGTTATCTAGTGAACCATATCTGTACCCAAATGCATATCCCGTTGATTAGTGCGTCCGCGATTGGTTTCCAAGGTCAGCTTTTTATGGTTGACGGTGATTCAGCTTGTTATGAATGTTTATTTCCCAAAGCGCAACAGCATAATGAAAGTCTGCGTTGTGCTGACTCTGGTGTATTGGCCACTACACCCAATGTCATGGCAAGTTTACAGGCACATCATGCACTTCTATATTTAGGTTTGGCGAAAACCCCACTGAAACAAAAACTGATGATTTGGGATGGATTAACAATGAAACAACGAATTTTAGCCTTTGAAAAAGATAGAGATTGTACAAACTGTCAGGCAAGCCATACTGCAAATGCTGATTAATTTGCTACACTTATACAAATTCAATTTAATGTTGACATTATGAAAAATAATATCTTTTTAGATGGTCTGCGTTCAGTTGCCCGAGTTGGGGAAACTGCTGTCATCGCTGCCAAAGCTGGCATTAAATACGCCACTGAAAAACCAAGTAATGCCAAATTGATGCGTGAAACCTTTGAATCATTAGGCTCAACTTATATTAAATTGGGTCAATTTATTGCCAGCACACCATCTTTATTTCCTCGTGAATATGTTGAAGAGTTTCAAGGCTGTTTAGATCAAACGCCTTATTTACCATTTAGCTATGTTCAGGACGTGTTGGAACAAGAGTTTGCTGGACGTAATTTAAGTGAAATCTTTGCATCTATTGATGAAAAGCCTCTTGCTTCAGCGTCTATTGCTCAGGTTCATGCGGCCAAATTGGTGACCGGTGAAGATGTTGTAATTAAAGTGCAAAAACCAGGTGTAGAAACTATTCTTTATACTGATTTAAATGTATTGCACTGGGCAACAAAGGTGTTGGAAAAAGCGATTCCAAAAGTAAAATTCGCTTCATTGGCAGATATTGTTGATGAAATTAAAACTCGGATGGTACGTGAAGTTGATTTTATTGAAGAAGCACAAAATTTAGATGATTTTGTGAATTATCTTAATGTGTCGCAAAACACCGCAGCAACCGCACCAAAGGTCTATCATCAATTTTCAACACGTCGGGTACTTACCATGCAACGCTTGTATGGTGTGCCATTGACTGATTTTGATGTGGTGAGAAAGGTCGCGAAAGATCCATCTCAAGTGCTGATTACCGCCATGAATACTTGGTTTGGTAGTTTGATGTTATGCCAGTCTTTCCATGCCGATTTGCATGCAGGTAATCTAATGTTGCTTGAAGATGGCCGTATTGGTTTTATTGATTTTGGTATCGTTGGGCAGTTAAAACCTGAAGTTTGGCAAGCATGTATGGCATTTATGGATGCTTTGCAAAAGACTGATTACAAATTGATGGCTGAAAATATGTTGGGTATGGGCATGACCAGCACTCAAGTCGATACGCAGGTTTTGGCAGAAGATTTAGAACGTTTATTTAGTGGAGTACTGCTTGCAGATCCACAAAAAATTATGACGTCTAATCCATCGGATTTAAATGACATCATGATGGACATGGTGGGTGTGGGCGAGCGTCATGGTATTCGTTTCCCACGTGACTTCGCTTTATTATTTAAGCAAATGCTTTATTTTGATCGTTTTATGCGTGTTCTTGCGCCATATACCGATATTTATGCTGACCAACGTTTACAGATGGTGCAAAATATTGATCCTGTGTCGCTGTTAAAACATTGATATAGATGTTTTCCCTTTGTGAAAAGCTGGTTGAGTTTGATTGTAAAATCTTACTTGGCCCTTTTTAAAAGGGCATTTTTTTATTTACATTGAGAATTTATAAACGTCATGGATGCAATTATCATTGAAGGGTTGAAAGTTGAGACGGTGATTGGCTGCTTCAATTGGGAACGGCAAATTATCCAACCTTTAATGTTGGATCTCCACATTCAAACCAGTTTAGAACAAGCGTCTAACTCAGATGAATTGGTCGATACGTTGAACTATGCTGAAATTTGTGAAATTTCTGCCAAAGTGATTCAGGATGCTGCGCCAAAATTGATCGAACATGCAGCCAAATTGGTGTTGAATACGCTTTTCTCTACCTTTCCGCCTATTGAATCGATTATGATTACGATCCGTAAGCCTGCCATTATCCCGCAAGCCAATTCTGTAGGAATTCGTCTTGAACGACACCGAAATGATATTCGCCCTAGCTCTAGCGAGTAATCGCGATCCACAACAAAATTTTCAAAAAGCATTTGCTCAGATTGCCCTTTTGGGAATGGTGTCATTTTCTCCAATCTATTTAATTCCATGCCGTGATGGAATTGGTGCAGATTATTGGAATGCTGCATGTTTGGTTCAAAGCCAGCTGTCTGTAGATGAAATGCTATCTTTATTAAAAAAGATGGAAGCAGACTCAGGTCGTGTACGCCCATCACATCAAATTTCCTTGGATATTGATCTCATTGCATGGGGATCTCATTTAACTGCAATGCAATTTAATCCAAAGAAACTACCCTTGGCGTTGGATGTTAAAGTGCCGATGTATGATCTTTGGGAAGATGCATTATTCACACATTCCACAGATCAATTTCCAGTTATCATTTTATAGTCTTTAAAATAACTCGGTTAAAAACAATGTATTTTAAGCCCTTGGCATTATTCAGTTGCGTACTTTTATTCAGTGCATGTCGCCATTTACCTGAACAATCCGTTACACCAGCACAAGCTGTAAGTGAAGTACAAATCTTACAACAGCGAGATAACAATCTTAAGCAAAAAGTGAATGCTTATACACAAGATCAAGCTTTATTGGATGTGGCATTTGATGATCTCAATCAAGATGGGCAAGATGAAGCCATCGTGCTTTTAAAAGGACAAGATTGGTGTGGGTCCGGTGGTTGTACAATGCTGATCTTTCAAGGCAAACCCAATCAACAGTTTGACTTTTTAAGTAAAACAACCTTGGTGGATACGCCAGTTTACGCCACAACATATCTGCATAATGGTTGGAAGCAATTGCTGGTTTATAGCCGAAAGCATGGACAAGTGATGTTGAAATTTGATGGAACTCGATATCCGCTTAATCCATCTTTATTGCCTGTTGCAACTGTAAAGTTGGCACCGAATACAGCTAAATTACTTTTGGGCGATGCTGAGTAATTTTTTATTTTAATCCACATTGCTACATCAAAATGTGAGTTAGGCAGACCCTAGTAAAATGCTAAAAAACAAGGCCAGCAAGTGGGCTTGTAAATCAGTTAAATCATACTGTTAGATAAATTAGATAAAATAACTGGTCTTGGTCATCAGTTTAGAAATAGCAGTCATGGTGATCTTTACTGGAATAGGCAGCTCTATACCACCAGCAGTTAATGCTGTATCACGATGATGCAGTTCATCTTCATTCATCTGCACCAATATTTTACGTGAGCGTTCGTCTTGAGCTGGAAGCTGACTGATATGGTGTTGTAAATGTAAGCTGACTTGGTGTTCAGTTTCAGCCACAAAACCTAAACTGTATTTATCGCCTGCAATGCCAGCAAGCGCACCCATACCAAAAGAAAGACCATACCATACAGGATTCAGCAAACTAGTATGACTGTCGAGTTCCTTTAAACGATCTTCACACCAAGCCAAATGATCTTGTTCTTCAATTGCTGCAAATTCCATTTCACGACGTACATTTGGAAGTTTGGCCGTTAATGCTTGCCCATGATAAAGCGCTTGAGCACAGACTTCACCACTATGGTTGACGCGCATTAAGCCTGCAACATGGCGTGCTTCACTGACAGCCAGTTTGGTTTCGACTGCATTGGACGGATTGCTTCTTTGTGCCGAAGTTGCACCAGGTACTAAACTTCTTAAAGCTTGGTCAAATGAATTGATCAATTTATCGATGCCAGTATATTGACGCATATTAGTCCTCCAAAGAAACCTGAGTTGTCGCTATTAATGGTTTTAAACGAATTAATAACCAAGTACTAAAAATAGCACTCAGCACAGCTGTGATACAGAATAAGATTTTAATATCTATTTTCAAAATACTTAAGATGAGAATAGAAAAAATTGCCGATGAAACCATGAATATTGCATTAAAAATATTGTTTGCCGCAACCACACGCGCACGGTGTGATTTTGGGGCATAGGCTTGCATCATGGCATAAAGGGGAACGATATAAAAACCTCCACTTATACCCAATAAGGTCACCGCAAGCATGACATGATAATAAATTGCCCCTGAGTTAAACATATCAGGAATTGCAATCAGATCACCCGTTCGTTCTGGAACAAAGGCCAAACTGCCTGCTAAATAGAGCGCAAATACCGTTAAGCCAACTGCACCAAGCGGTACCATTTTGATATTCACCTCAGCACCGCCAATTTTACGGCACAGTAACGAGCCTACACCAATGCCGACAGAAAAAAAGGTAAGCAATAAACTAACGACATTTTCATTGGCATGCAGGTTTTGCTGGGTTAACTGGGGGATTTGGGTGAGGTATGTTGCACCATAAAACCAATACCAAGAATTGCCTAAAAGTACGATAAAAATTAACGGTAAACTTTTAGCATAACGAATGGTTTGGAAACTGGTCCGGAAGAAATTCCAATCGATTTCTAAATCTTCATTTGAAGTAGACTGTTTAAGGACAAAACGACTGGATAAATAACCCACCACTGCAATAGAGACGATGGTTAAGCAAATCCAGATCATATTGCCTTGTGACAGCGAAATAACTGCACCGCCTAAAATCATCCCAATTAGAATTGCAATTGATGTACCTGACTGAAATAGGGCATTACCAGACATCAATTCATTGGGTTTTAAGATTTCAGGCAAAATCGCATATTTGATTGGCCCAAAAAAAGTGCTGTGCGTACCCATTAAAAATAAGGCGAAGAGTAAAATCCAAAGATTGCCCAATAAAAAACCCGCCGAGGCGATCAGCATGATGATGATTTCTAAAATTTTAATATTTCGGACTAAAAATGAGCGTTCGTATTTATCTGCAATTTGACCCGCGGTCGCAGAGAAGATGAAATAGGGTAGAATAAACAATAACGCAGCGAGATTGTTGAGTGTGCTGATATTGGCAGACTGATGATGAATCCAACCATAGGTAATGACGAGTAATAATGATTGTTTATAAACATTATCATTCAGGGCGCCAAAAAACTGGGTAAGGAACATCGGTAAAAAACGTCGGGTCCCTAAAATATGCTCATTTTTTTCCATTGTAGACGACTTCATTTAGTTATATATAAGAAATGTGTTGAAATGGTAACTATCTCTCAAAATCATGTATCATGTTTTTAACTTAAATCATGTGTAAAACCAATTGGTTTGGGTATTTGAAAGATTTTTAATAATTGATCTTTCTACAAATAAATTTAGGTCATTCGAGCTTGGTATGCCAGCAAAAATTAATTTTAAAAAATCTGTGCTTTCACATAGTGTACATTTACACTTTGACCGTTATCATATCAATAAACTGATATGTTCAAGTGTTTTTTTAAGTGTTTTTGCGATCCCTGTCAGTTATGCCGATCAAATACAAAGCAATCAGAACTTGCCATCAAGCTCTGAAACCATCGGTACAAGTTCTGAAAAAATCAGCAATACTCAAGAACAATTAGAATCAGCAGCCATTCAACAAGGTGTACCCAACGAAAAGATCGACCAGTTAGATCAGAAAATTCAACAAGCTCAACAAACTGATCAAGTCGATAGCGTTAAAATGCTTGAGCAACAAGAAAAAAATATGGGGGTGCAAGATGATTTTAAGCCGATCCAATTTGAAGATCTTGAAGAGTTACCTGCTGTTGCTGTGGATCAGTCTTTAGCAAATGAAATTTATAAAGTTGCAGAAGATGCAAAAACGGATGCGCAGAATTTTCGTAATGGGGTGACCAAAGCACCTCAAGTTGAAGTGACTAATGCGACCCAGCAAGAATTGAATGAAATTACGCAAGCGCCAGTCAATGTTGATCAGCTTATACAAACGATTCGTGCGGACAATAAAATTTCTGTAGAGGAAAATCAATCGGGTAAAACCTTGGTTGATAATACACAGAGTAATAGCGATGAAGAAAAGGCTAAACCTGGTTTCTTTAAAAGTTTAGTCAATAAAATCCGTGGGCCGCAAGACAACGGCGTACCAATTCCAAAAATCAGTGTTTCCGTGACGGGGGCGCCTACGGTTCTTGCAACTAACTTAAAAGCAAAATTAGGAACCTTTACCCAAGAAGCATATTCTGACTTTAATGGCTCGGTGCCGCAGTTAAGAACACTGGCAGTACAAGCTGCCCAAGCAGTAGGTTATTACAATGCAGAATTTAAGTTTACTAAAATCGATGATACCCATTTAGGGGTCAAAGTCACCCCACATGATCCAGTCAAAGTGACTGAACAAAATATCGAGTTTACAGGGGCAGGTGCTAAACTGGCACAGTTCCAAGTTATTGGCGTACTTCCTGATTTAGAAGAAGGTGATATTCTCAATCATGGTGCTTATGAGTCTACCAAAAGCCGAATAGTAGATGCAGCATCGAATAACGGGTTTTTTGATGGTTATTGGCGTTTACATGATGTCAAAGTTGAACAACCGCAAAACAAAGCCAAAATTGATTTAAAGTACGAAACGGGCGATCGTTATAAATTGCAAGATGTTGAATTTAGAATGAGTGATCCTTCTAAGCCACTTCCGATCGATTTAAAAATCTTAAAAACCTTAGCGCCGTGGGAAGATGGTGCGGATTACACCGCATGGCGTGTCAATGGTTTGGCCAATAACTTAACCAACTCACGTTATTTTAACTATACCTTGGTTGATGCGATTAAACCGGATGCAATCGTAAAACCACTTGAGCTTCCCGCAGATCTGCAAGCTTTAGTAGATCAGCAAAAAATCACTGAAACGACATTGTCTGCGCAAACCAATGCCGATAAAGCGCATTTGTCAGATAAAGAAGTAACCCAAAATGTGGTCAATGAAAATCAGTTTGCGGGAACGCAAGGTGAAGAAGTCAATCCGAACTTAAAGCAGCTTCAAGCACAACAGAAAGAAAAAGAATCTGATGATGATCTATTAAAAGATCAGGCACGTGAGAATAAAAAGATTCCTGTGATTGTGACTTTAAATGCGGATCGCTTAAACAGTTTAGAAACAGGTATTGGTTATGGGACTGATACAGGGGTACGTTTACGTAGCCAATATAGACGTGCGATCGTCAACCATTTAGGGCATTCTTTTGATGCCAATATGGAATTATCACAAATTCGTCAAGCCATTGATGCTCGCTATAACATTCCTTATAAACATCCATTAAATGATTACTTCAGTTTGGTTGCGGGTTATGAACGAGAAACCCGTGATGGTATTGGTAATGACATGGATTTGGTCATTGAATCTGCGGTAGCTGGGGTAGACCGTATTATTAAAGGTTCCAGAAAAGAGTGGCAGCATATTCTTGGCGTGCGTTACCGTTTAGACCGTGTTACTCAAAATGGTCCTGTAGATATTGCCAATATTCCTGATGCTTTTTTAATTCCTGGTTCAAATCAAGAACAGCAATCATTGTTGTTGGGTTATGAAGCAACCAAAACAACCAGTGATAATCGGATCAATCCAACACGCGGATATAAGCAAAGCTATAAAATTCAGCTTGGCAGTCAGTCTTTACTTTCAGATACAGATATGGCGATCACCAGTGCAGATTGGAAAGGTTTATATTCTTTTGGTCAAAATGATAATCATCAGGTGGTTGGTGGTTTGAATGTCGGCTATATTTTTGCCAAAGATTTTGAACAAGTTCCTTATAATTTAAGATATTTCGCTGGTGGGGATCAGAGTTTACGAGGCTTCGATTATAAGAGTCTATCCCCAACGGAATATGGCTATAAAGTCGGTGGTCAAGGTTTGGCTGTCGGTTCAGTGGAATACAATTACCAATTTAAAGAGGGTTGGCGTGGCGCAATATTCAGTGACTTTGGTAATGCTTACGATAAATCATTTAGTAACGATACCCAATATAGCTTAGGCTTAGGAATCCGTTGGAAGTCACCAATTGGTCCGATTCGAATTGATGTTGCATCAGGTGTTTCAGATCCTGCTCGCCCAATTCGACTGCACTTCTTTATTGGTTCACAACTTTAATTAACTAAAAATATAAGAGAATTACTGGAAATATTATGGCTGATGAAGAACATCAAGATGTTCAAAATGAACAGCAAAATGATCAACTAAAGCAAGAGCAGACACCGAAGAAGCGCAATATATTGCGTAATATTCTGATGTCATTGCTTTTGGTCATTATTTTATTGATTGCTGCATTGGCTGTGATGTTTAGTACCGATAAAGGCAGTAAGTTTTTATTGGATCGGGTTGCTTCAAGCCAGAAAATTATTGATTACCAATATGAAAGCGGTAACTTGCTTCAAGGGATCATACTTAAAAATGTTTTGGTCACTCTCGCTGCGGTTGATGTCAAAATTGATCGTGCGGATGTTTCCTTGGGTTGGCGCGCAATATTAGATAAAGAAATTCATTTGAGCCATGCTGATGTTAACAATTTAAGAATTATCAGCAAAACACCACCAAGCGATGAACCCTTTAAGTTTAGCGAAATCAAGTTACCCTTTGTTTTACGTTTAGATGAAGCGAATGTAGATCATATGCAGTTGCAAACTGCCTCTACAAAAATTGATTTTAACGATATTCATTTAGAAAATGCATTGTGGTCGGGTACAGAGTTGAAGTTTGAAAACTCTAAAATGGACATGGGCTATTTATCTGTAAAAGACGCGACAGGTAATATGAACTTTAAACAAGGCGATTATCCGCTGAATGCCAAGGCAATTTTGCGGATCCCAAGTTTAAAAAGTTTAAATGTTGAAGATATTTATGTACATGCGCGTGGCTCACTCGACACAATTAAAGCAGGTGTTGCGACTAAAACGCCCGATCTTTTAACGGGTTGGGCAGTGATCCATCCGATGCGTCATGATGTTCCAATGAATGGTGCTTTGGTTTTTAAAGATTATCATTGGCCGTTGTTGCAGGAACAAGAATTACTGTCTAAAAATGGCTTGGCGAAATTTCAAGGCGATGTTAAAGGCTTAAGCTTAGATATCAATACAGACATTAGTGGTAAAAATATCCCACAAGGTCAATATACCGCTTTAGCACATACCGATTTAACCAATCAGTTGAATATTAATAATTTAAATGGTCAATTGATGGGTGGTGCTTTAAATCTTGCAGGTTTGGTCAGCTGGCAAGATCATGTGCATTGGGATGTGCAAGGCCGTTTAGATCGAATCAATCCAAAAGATAAAATTATCCCACAAGTGATTCAAGACTTTTTACCTGTTTCCCTTGATGCCAAAATTGGTTCAGTGGGCGAATTAAAACAAGGCATGCATTTAACCGCCAATGTTGATTTTGATAAATATGAAGCTTGGAACGTTAAATTAGATCAAGCTGAACAAAAGGGTAAAAAGCCTGAACCGATGTTATTGGGCGTTAACTGGGAAAATATTGACCGAGCAGTGCCTTATGTGGGCTGGTTGAGCAGTGAACAAGGTCAGGTTGAAGTTGCACTGGTTGACGATCAGCAAAATATTCATGTGGCAACCGTTGTACGTCAACATGAAAAAGGCAGTTTACCTGAGGGCAAATACACAGCTCAGTTAGACCTAAAAGGCAATGATTTACACGTACCAGCATTTGAATATGTGGCAACGAAAGGCAGTTTATCTGGAAACGCAGTTGTTGAATTACCTACTGAAAAACGCCAGTTAAAATGGAATGCCTTACTCAATGCAAAAGATTTTAATCCACAAAGTATTGTCGCAACTGCACCAGTAGATTTAATCAATGGGCAGATAAAAGCCAATGGTTATGCAAAACCAAATCAACAATTGATTAATTTTGATGCGATTAATTTAACTGGGCGACTTGCAAATCAAGCCAACCCTGAAACAATCCAATTGACAGGTAAAAGTACAGCCGCAGTTATTTTCAATGATGCTAATGCTGGTGGAGCGTTTAAAGGCTTTGCTGTGAATTATGACGGGGCATTAAATGCGTCACAGCTAAAACAAGGCAGTGGCTTGTTAAAGATCAGAGTTGCAGGTACACCAGAGCTAATTAAAATATCTGAGCTACAGCATGATGGTGTTGCTGGAAAAATCTTAGCCAATGGCTTGGTGCATATCAGCAATGGCATCGGTTGGGATATCAACGCATCTTTGGTGCGTTTTAAACCACAATATTTTGTTTCTTCTGTCCGTGGTGAAGTTTCTGGGAATGTGAAGACTCAGGGGAATTGGTCAGATCGTCTGAAGAGAATTAATATTCAACAATTGAATATTGCAGGCATGATCAATAACAAACCCTTAAGAGGACGAGGTAACCTTGCAGTTGTTTTAAATTCTGATTTAAAAGGCTTGATGCCACAGCAATTTGAAGCCAACAACTTATTTTTGTCTTATGCCAATAACCAAGTTCAAGCGACAGGAAATGCACAGAATCTACGATTAAAAGTCAATGCACCTGCATTATATGAGCTTTATCCGGGATTACGTGGCACAGCATATGGTTATTTGAATCTACAAGCACAGCCACGTCTGAGTGCAACTGCAAACCTCACAGTCGATAATTTTAGTTTTAATGATAGCCTAAGCATTAAAAAATTAAGCTTAAAAGGTGAATTACCAACTTCTGAAACTGTAGCGTCGAAAATGGTGGCGCAAATGGATACTTTGCGCAGTGGAAACCGTGAGATTCAGCATGCAGGGATTACACTTTCTGGCACACGTAAAGCACATTTATTACAGCTTCAGGCATGGAACTATTATTCTAAGTTCTATGTGCAGCTTGCAGGTGGATTTAATGCGCAAAATGATTGGTTGGGTCAGATTCAAAAAGGTGAGTTTGACTCAGTAAGAGCGCACTTATTACAACAACAAAATGCGCCGGTTATTTTTAACGCGTCAAAATCGGAGTTATATGTTGGGCAGCATTGTTGGTCAAGTCAGCAAAGCCAATTGTGTTTTGATCAACCGATCCGCGCAAGTCAGCAAAATGGTAATGTTTCTTTTGTTACTAAAAACCTAGATCTGAATGATTTTGCTGCGTTTATGCCAGAAGGTTTGGCACTGACGGGGAAATTAAATGGTTATGCAAAAGCATCATGGGCGAAAGGTGCACAGCCTAAATTAGATGCCAAGCTGGTTACTCGTAATGGGCAAATTGGTATTGCGGCAGAAGATCCGAATGATCCTTCAACTTCAATGAACTATGACGAAGCCAGCGTAATTGCAAAAAGCATAAAAGATGGTTTGCTATTGCGTGTTGATTTAAAAGCGCCGAATGTTGGAACAGGTTATGCCAGTGTCATTGTCAATCCATATGTCGAGTCTAAGCCGATGCGTGGTGAGGTGGCATTTAATGAAGTTCAGCTGAAAATCTTAAAACCATTTATTGCTGATGTACGTAAGCTTGATGGGACTTTATCACTTGCAGGAAAAATTAACGGTACGCTGACACAACCATTGTTTGATGGTGAAATGCGCTTGAAAAATGGTGAAATTAGTATGATTTCACTGCCTGTGAATTTGAATAATGTTCAGATTTACACTTCAATTCGTCAAGACGTTGCAACAATTAATGGTGCATTTAACAGTGGTCGTGGTGTCGGTAAAATTAATGGCAGTATCGATTGGAAAAATGATCCACATATACAATTACGTCTCAATGGCGATAAATTGCTGATTCGTCAAGCACCGTTGATCACTGCAGTTGTCGATACTGATATTGAATTGGATGCTTTACCTTTAAGTAAGAAACTTACGGTTAAAGGTAAAGTTGATGTACCTAGTGCATTAATTTCAATGCCTGAATCCAGTGCAACCGTAGTCAATGTGTCACCTGATGTCCGTATTGTAAAAGAAGGTCAAAATCAGCTAGCAGTGCTTAAAGCAGCACAGCCGTGGTCTATACGTGCAGATGTTTCAGTAAACTTGGGCGATAAAGTTATTTTCCAAGGCTTTAATAGTCGTATTCCATTGGTGGGCCGTCTTTACCTTTCTCAACGTGGTTTGGAAACTGCAATGCGTGCCAATGGTGCGATTGGTGTCAGTCAAAAAGTAACCGTTGAAGCTTATGGTCAGCGCTTAGACTTAAATCGTGCCATTGCTCGTTTTAATGGTCCATTGTCTAATCCTACATTGGATGTTGATACCAATAAGAGTATTTCTGGAAGTACCGTAGGTCTACGTATTACAGGCACAGCTTCTAGTCCAAATATTCAAGTTTATAATGATGCTGGTTTGTCAGATCAGGAAGCGATGAATGCTTTAATTACAGGACGTATTAATGAAGGTTCTAGTGGCTTAAGTAATGCTGAAGGATTTAAATCGGATGTAAACAATACGATTGCAGCAGCAGGGATCAGTTTGGGGCTAGGGGGAACGCGCGCATTTACCAATCAAATTGGACGTACATTTGGTTTAAGTGGTTTGTCTTTTGATGCACAAGGGACTGGGGATGATACGCAGGTCAGTTTGACGGGTTATATTACCCCTGACTTGTATATTCGCTATGGTGTGGGGGTATTTACACCAGTGAATAAACTGACTTTACGTTATCAAATGAATAAACGTTTATATCTGGAAGCTAGCCAGTCTTTAGAAAAAGCCATTGATGTGTTCTATCATTGGAGATTCTAGCCATGGATAAAACATTTTAAATGCAATCGGTATTGAAATGTAGTTGATCAATATTGAAAAACTCGGATTACGATCCGAGTTTTTTATGCTTAAATCAAATGAGATGAATCATTGAGCTAAACAAAGCGCATCGTAAAATGCTTGGAATGTGAGCAGCGCAAAGATCTTGTACATAGCTATTAAAAGCCAATAGGCGAGTATATTAAAGATCTTTATATTGCACTTGTCTTGCTGATTTATACTGATTGTTTAAGACTGATCATGGGTTGAATATTTAATTTTTTAGAAGTAGAAAAGCCCAATGAAATATTGGGCTTTCAAAACTGATTTGAGGAAGGCGTTACACGCTTCAATGGCGTTATTCAGTTAATAGCACATCACCATATTGTTCACGTAAATCACGCTTTAACATTTTACCGGTACCTGTTAAAGGAATGGATTCAACAAAAATAACTTTGTCTGGGATTTGCCATTTCGCAATCTTATCTGCATAGTAATCCAATAGTTCATGCTCAGTAATGTGACTACCTTGCTGTTTAATCGCAATCACCACTGGGCGTTCATCCCATTTCGGGTGGTTTGCTGCAATCACAGCAGCCATCGCAATTTCAGGATGATTCATGGCAATGTTTTCAAGTTCAACAGAAGAAATCCACTCACCTCCTGATTTAATTAAATCTTTGGCACGATCACTTAACAGCAGATAGCCGTCCTCATTAATCGTGGCGATATCACCGGTATCAAACCAACCATCAGCACTTAACGCTTTTTCAGATTTGCCATAATAAGATTCAATAATCCAATGGCCTTTGACTTGCAGATTCCCCGTACTATGTCCATCACGAGCAACTTCATGTGTGCCATTTTCTTCATCGGTAATACGTAAATCTACGCCAAAAGGTGGGCGACCTTGAGACAAGCGAACTTTAAATTGTTCTTCTTCACTTAAATTTAGGTGTTTGGCTTTAAGTTGGTTGCCTGTGCCCAATGGGCTCATTTCAGTCATGCCCCATGCATGAATAGTTTCGCAATGATAGATGTCTCTAAATGCTTTCATCATCGCAGGTGGGCAAGCTGAACCGCCAACGACATTGCGTTTAAGGCTTTCAAGAGCGCTACCAGATTGTTTTGCTGCGGCAAGCAAGCCTTGCCAAATCGTTGGTACACCGAGCGCAATACTGACTTTATATTCATCAATCATTTGTACTAAGCTGGCACCATCTAAACCCGGCCCCGGGAGTATCAATGTACAACCGACCATTGCTGCGGCATAAGGTGTACCCCAAGCATTGACATGGAACATGGGAACCACAGGTAACATAATATCTTTTGCAGATAAATTTAGTGAGTCGGGTAGTGCGATCGCATAGGTGTGTAAAATGGTTGAGCGATGACTATACAAAGCGCCTTTTGGATTGCCCGTTGTTCCTGAGGTATAGCAAAGCGAGCTTGCGGTATTTTCCTCAAAATTTGGCCACTCGTACTGTACAGAATGTTCTGCAATCAGCACATCATAGAATTTAACACCTGGGAGGGCATCGGCAATATCTTGGTCAAAAGCACCCAGATAAACGAAATGTTCGACATGAGGGGTAAGGGCTTTCACTGCTTTGATTAGCGGTAAAAAGGTTTTATCAAATAACACCACTTTGTCTTGAGCATCATTGATAATAAAGATCAATTGTTCAGGAAAAAGTCTAGGGTTGATGGTGTGACAGACCAAGCCACTTCCGGAAATTGCATACCAAGATTCAAGATGACGATGATTATTCCATGCAATCGTTGCAACTCGGTCGCCTAAGCCTAAACCCAGTCCAGCAAGTGCATTGGCAAAGCGTTTCGCGTTTTCACTTACATGTGTCCAATCTGTCTTTGTAATCGTGCCATCGGTATTTTTTGAAATAATCGCAGTATCACCATGATAACGCGTAGCATGCTCAATGAGGCTACTGATTAATAATGGTTGCTGCATCATACGTCCTTGCATATAAAATTCCTTTATAATCTTGTTGATAGGCTTAAATTGTATTTTTCTCAGAAGCTTTCTAAGTGAAAAAAATTGTTAAATAGAAAAAGCTATCATTTCATCCTATATAAAAGTCAGATTAAATCAAGCTTAAAAACAATATATTTTTGCAACATTTTTATTATTTTAACCAATAAAAAACAATAGCTTAGTTCGATTATCACGATTTGAAAATTTGATCAAGAAATGTGGGGTATCAGACTAAAGAACTAGGGAAAAGTATTACTCAGATATATGTATATGTGCTAAACATATTACATGTCTTGTTAAGGCATTGATGTTTTAGGATGAAACTATATTGACGTGAGATATTAAAAGGAGTTTTAGAATGTTTCAAAAAATCAGAAAATTATTGTGTATCCACAGTTTTGAATATGAAATTGGACATAATATTGTGGTTAAAGAGTGCCGTAAGTGTGGTGCTCATCATTAATTTTCTAGAAGCGATCTCAAAATATCACTATATTATGATCATTGGATAAAATATGGTGATATTTAGAAAGCGTTATATCTCTAAATGAAAATAATAAAAATCTAGTTTTGCAAGCTGATTCATTCAATCTTATGCTGATAGATGTCATTGTTTGATTGCTTATGATTGTTCTATTTTATTGTTTAAGGCTGTCTTGGTTTTTTCAGTATGGTTAAATTTACGTTAGAATAACCCTATTCTTGTTTTATTGTCTTTGAATCATAATGTCTAAAAATTTTTTAGCTGAAAATTATATTGTCGATGAACATCTTGCTGATACTTTAAATTGGTTATGCCAACATCAAGATTGTTATGATGCTTTTCAATTTGATGTGTTGACTCAAGAACTCAAAGTTCATCATGCCAATGGTACAGATATCATTCGTCAGGGGATGTATCTTACGGCAAAGTACGGAATTTTAATCACATCCTTATAGTGAATTGGTGCTCAATGATTGTCGCTAAAATCAGCATGTAACATATTCTTGCGTTTAAATTTAATTTATCGTGTTTTTTTACTTTGATTAGTGCGACAAAAAAGGCAAAACACAGCTAAAATATAGCTTGAATAGTGTGTATTGAATCCATAATGAATATGAATGTATCAGAACATCAGCGTAGCATTTTGGCTACGATGGGAATAGAGCTTTGGATCCCCAAGGTTGATGTTCAAACACGTCATTATGAAAATGCGCTATACCGTGATATTGCTCAAGTTGAACAGGATATTGCTGTTGTGCCTGAGTTGAACACGTATTCAACTCAATCAGATGCAAAATTAGAAAATCAAAAAGTACAGCCGCCACAGATTGAAAAAGCTCATCAGCCTGAAGTTTCTTTATTAAAACGCAATCCAGAAACACAGCAAACTGAAGAAGTTTCGGCACCTGAGCAAATTCAGCAACAGACAAACTTTACTGTTGAGCCTGCATTACAAATTGCGCCATTTGAAATCCAAGCCTATTGCATTGAAAGCTGTGTCATTTTTGTCGATTGTACTCAAATCAGCGCTGACCAATTCACGCTATGGGGCAATATACAGCAGGCGCTTGTAGGTCAGTTTTATGATTTAAAATGGCCTTTTCCAATGTTGCAACTTCAAGATGGAAGAGGGGCTGCGATGTATATCCAAGGATTTGTTGATGCTTTAAGGCAAGAGCGTAAAGTCATCAGTCTTGGTCAATTGCCTTATTTAAACAATACTGAAATGTTTGAATTGGCAAGTTTACAAGAGATGATTGAGCAACCTTTATTAAAACGCCGTCTATGGCAATTTATGCAAAATAAACTGAATTAGTTTTCAAGATCTGTACTGAGAGGTTTTCTGGGATATGAATAAAAAAGTGGTTGTATTTAGTCAAATCGACTCAGAAGTTCAAGCAAAATTAGCAGAAAAATATCAGTTGGTTGTATTGAATCCTAAGCAAGGCGATATCAATGCACAAATTCGTCAAGCGGTTGTTGATGCAGATGCAATGATTGGTGCGGGTCGTTTGCTTAATGAAAGTAATATAGCCACTGCAGAAAAATTAAAAATTATCTCCTCTGTCAGTGTGGGCTATGATAATTACGATGTTGATTATTTAAATCAAAAGAAAATCTGGTTGTCGAATACACCACACGTATTAACCGAAACGACAGCGGATTTAGCCTTTACTTTGTTGATGAGTGCTGCACGTAAAGTACCGAGTTTAGATCACTGGACCAAACAAGGTGAGTGGCAACGTACAGTCAATGCGACACAATTTGGTCAAGAAATTTTTGGTAAAACTTTAGGAATAATCGGTTTAGGTCATATCGGTGCGGCAATTGCACGACGTGGATTTTATGGCTTTAATATGAATATTGTGTATCATAATCGCCGTGAAAAAATCGAAGTTGCACAACAGTTTAATGCACAATATAAAAGTCTTGAAGCACTGTTAAAACAAGCTGATTTTGTTGTGGTTGCGGTAGATTTAAATAGCCAATCTAAAGCCTTAATCGGTGCTCAAGAATTTGCTTTGATGCAAAAGCATGCTGTTTTTGTCAATATTGCACGTGGTTCGGTGGTGGATGAACAGGCATTAACAGAGGCTTTACAGAACCGCCAAATTTTTGCTGCGGGTCTAGACGTATACCAAAAAGAACCGTTGCAACAATCGCCATTGTTTGAGTTGGATAATGTCGTGACTTTACCGCATATCGGTTCAGCAACCGCCGAGACGCGCAAGAAAATGGCGGAACTGGCTTTTCAAAATTTAGCCGATGCTTTGGAACAACGCACACCAAGATATTTAGTCAATGAAAACTTCTAGTTGATGTTGAATGTTTGCTGACAATGCAAATTACATATGAAGTGTTTACAGCCACCTAACACTTCATTGCGAATTTGTACTAAATTCAATGTTATATTTAGAATATTAAAATAATTGGGACGATCAATTGAACAAGACCTTCCTCAGCCTTTGTCTCTGCTTAAGCACTTCAATTAGCTCAGCTGATGATTTTCTGCAAACTCAGAATAGTACTCAATTTGAAGTACCTGAGATTGGCAGTGGGGTGGGGTTTATTGATCAACAAAAAGAAAAAACCATTGGTGAAAAAGTTTATCGTCAAGTGCAACAGCAAATGCCAGTTCTGCAAGATCCTTGGCTGGAAGATCAGTTTATGCTGGTTTTTTCAAAAATTCTCAGTCAGACCCAGCTTTCACAGCCAGTAGGCTTGGTGGTGATTAAAGATGCTCAGATCAATGCATTTGCAGTACCTGGGGGCATGTTTGCCCTAAATAGTGGGATGATTACAGCTTCAAGTAACATGGATGAAGTTGCCAGTGTAATGGGACATGAAATTGCCCATGTCACACAACGTCATTACAGCCGTTCACAGGAAGCATTTAAAGGTCAAGGTTTGTTGGCGCTTGCTGGAATCATTGTTGGCGCTGCATTGGCGTCCAAAGCGGATGGTGATATTGGTGGTGCGGTGATGATGGGTACACAAGCTGCATTGATGGACAAGCAGCTCAGTTATAGCCGAAATCAAGAACGTGAAGCTGATCGGATCGGGATGCAGTTTATGTATGGGGCTGGATATGACCCAGAAAGTATGGCTGATTTCTTTGAAACCATGCATCGTTCTACCAGTCGGTTAAGTTTTTTACCTGATTTTTGGTTAACCCATCCCTTAACAACAGAGCGTATGAGTGAAGCCAGATTAAGGGCAAATCAATTTCCAAAAGTTCCTTTTCGTGCTCAGCAATCTGATTTTGATATTATTAAATGGTATACCGCAGTGATTTCGGGACAAGCCACTGACCGTCAATTGCTGGCTTTAGCACAATCGAATAATTTAGCGGGTTTATTGGCTTTAAGTGAATTTTATTTGCTGCAAGGTGATTATGACAATGCGCAGACGCAGCTGAATTTAGCCAAGAAGGTCAACGCTGAGCATACTTTGGTTACTTTGATTCAAACTGATATTTATTTAGGGCGAAATAAATTAGATGATGCCTATCAAACCATCATCAGTAAGCAAATCATAACCCCAGAAAATCGTGCATTAAGTTATAAATTAGCCGAAGTTTATATTCGACAGCAGAAGCCCAAAGAAGCTGAGCAATTGGTTAATCGTTTTGTGAATAAAAATAATAAAGATATTATTGGCTGGCAACTGTTACAACAAGCGGCAAATTTAGATAAAAAGAATCCAATGCGTACAGTCAATGTGCTGAGAAATCGGGCGGAAGTTCAATATTGGTCTGGTGATGAAGAAAATGCAATTAAATCACTTTTACATGCCAAGCGCTTGGCTAAAGAGAACAATGCGATGAGTGCCCGTATCGATACACGCTTAAAAGTGATGCAAGATGAGCGGAAGTTAAAAATTTAAAAATAAGATTTAAAGAACTTAAAGCTTGAGTTAAAAAACTAAAAATAATGGGTGATTTTAAATGTACCATTAAAGAAAATTTACTTTCTATTCTTGCGTGAACAGGTTAAGCTAAAATCACTTAAAGTTATAATAAAGTATTTGATTCACATGAAGAAAATTTTAATCGCATGCAGCATTTTTTTCTATGCTCACTCAACATTTGCAGCAGTACCAGAAAGCTATGTTCGAGAAGTTGAGCGTATTTCGACGCAATACAGTGCCGACATGAAATTTTTTTTGCGTAGTCTAGATCCTAAATTGAGTCAGTTTAACCCGCAACAAGAGTCACAATTCTGTGGCATTGTTAAAAAATATGTCGATGATATGTATAAAACGACAGATGAAAATCGTCGATACCTCCCACCATCAGCGCAATCTATGACCAAACAAAATGTGATTGATAAAGTGATGTTGTCACCTGAAATGCAGTTACTAAAAAAATATAATATTCAGTGTGATTTGAAATAGGTTTATCTTTAACATCTTACATCTGAGCCACATCATTTATGGATTTTACCCAATTTCAAATTGAGAATGAGCAGATTGTTCTCAACATCATTCAAGTATCTGATGCTGAAGATTTATATAGTGCAATAAAAAATACTTTAACCGAGCTTAGAAAGTTTCCTGCAAGTCTCGCATGGGCATTGGAAGAGCCTAATTTGCCAGCTTCAATGGCATTCTGCCAATCTCGTTTGGTGGCGTTGTTAAATAAAGAGAACTTTGTATTTATTATCCGTTTAAAAGAAACTGATGATTTTTTAGGGGTGATCGATATCCATGCAATTGATTGGTTGCAAAATACTGCATCTATTGGGTTTTGGGGAAACTCAAAATTTAAACAAAAAGGTTATATGGCACAAGCGCTAACACTATTTGTAGGTAGTTTATTCTCGAAATGGAATTTTTTGGGTTTAAATGCTTATGTCGATGTAGAAAATATATTGGCACGAAAATTATGTGAAAAAGCAGGGTTTTTGCTTAAAGATATTCAATATCAATCTGTACAGAATCCAGTCGATGGTGGCTTTAGAGATATTTGCCATTATCAGATAGAAAATAAATGAAGTGAGATTTGTAGATTGACGATTTTGGGCTATTTAACAAGAAACTATTTCATTGCAAAATAATTTTTATTTAAGTTGTTAAATAGACCAAATCAAACAGAAATTCAGATTTAAGAACGTTGGGTTTAGCCAAGTTTTGCTTTAATTTTTGCAGAAACTTGTGCTGGATCGGCACGTCCGGCTATGATCGGACGTAGAGAATTCATCACCTTACCCATATCTTTCATGCTAGTTGCACCTTGCGCAGTAATAGTTTGCGCAATGAGAGAATCAAGCTCGTCCTCTGACATAGCTTCAGGTAGAAACTGAGATAACACCTCAATTTCGGCTTGTTCTTTACTAGCTAAATCTTCACGGCCTGCACCTTCAAAGGCTTTGACCGATTCTTTACGTTGTTTGATTTGCTTTTCAATGACCGCAAGAACCTGAGTATCGTCAAGCTCTATGCGCTCATCGACTTCGATTTGCTTGATTGCTGCCTGTAGACCACGAATTACCGTTAACTTACCCATTTCTTTAGCACGCATTGTTGCTTTTAAAACATCAGTTATTTGGTTTTTTAAAGTAGTCATTTATCTGTCCAGGTGAGTCAATCAATCACAAATTAATCTTAGTAAAGGCGAGTAGTACGTACTGATTCACGCGCCAATTTCTTTTGGTAGCGTTTAACAGCAGCAGCTTTTTTACGTTTACGTTCTTGAGTAGGTTTCTCGTAGAATTCACGTTTACGAACATCAGCTAAAACACCAGCTTTTTCGCATGAACGTTTGAAACGACGGATAGCTACGTCTACTGGTTCGCCTTCTTTCAATTTAACTTGTGGCATGAAGAATCCTCATTAAGTTATGGATAAGATCAGGGTCGAATTACCCTAGATCACAAGTGAAGGTCAGTATTTTACTCATTTACATCTCATACCACAAGTCTATAATAGCTTTAGCAATATTTTGAAATGGGTAAAAGGCAATTTAATGATCGTTCTGGGCTTAGAAACTTCATGTGATGAAACAGGATTAGCGCTCTATGACAATGAAGTCGGCTTAAGAGGACAGGTGTTATATAGTCAAATTAAATTGCATGCAGAGTATGGTGGTGTGGTCCCTGAGTTGGCCTCTCGTGATCATGTTCGTAAGTTAATTCCTTTGATTAATCAGTTGCTTGAGCAAAGCGGTGTAAAAAAATCAGAGATCGATGCAGTGGCGTATACGCGCGGCCCTGGCTTAATGGGCGCACTGATGACAGGGGCATTATTTGGTCGCACCTTGGCTTTTGCGCTGAATAAACCCGCAATTGGCGTGCATCATATGGAAGGTCATATGCTTGCTCCATTATTATCCGAAAATCCACCTGAATTTCCGTTTGTCGCATTATTAGTGTCAGGTGGACACACTCAATTGATGGCAGCACATGCAATAGGTGAGTACGAAATTCTAGGTGAGTCGATTGACGATGCCGCTGGTGAAGCTTTTGATAAAGTCGCAAAAATGTTGAAATTACCTTATCCGGGTGGTCCAAATATTTCAAAATTGGCGGAACAAGGTGACAAAAACGCGTTTGAATTTCCACGTCCAATGTTGCATCAAGGGCTAGATTTTTCATTTAGTGGTCTAAAAACTGCTGTTTCAGTGCAGTTAAAAAAATTAGGTGAAGAACAACGTGATGCAGATATTGCAGCTTCATTCCAAGAAGCTTTAGTGGATACTTTGGTTAAAAAGTCGATTAAAGCCTTAAAACAATCGGGTTTAAGACGTTTGGTGATTGCGGGCGGTGTCAGTGCCAATAAACGTTTAAGAGAGCGCTTAGAAGCAGACTTAGCTAAAATTAAAGCAACAGTTTATTATGCAGAACCTGCTTTATGTACAGATAATGGCGCAATGATTGCGTTTGCAGGTTATCAGCGTTTAAAAGCTGGACAAAAAGATGGTTTATCGGTGACGACAACACCACGCTGGCCAATGACTGAATTGACGAAACCTGAATTAGTTTAAGTCCGATATTGAACGGATTGTTAAATTTAGCAAAGAGGCGAAAGCCTCTTTTTTTTATGGATCTAAAATTTAACGCGAATAAGGCTTCCATGTTTTGCTTTTGTTATCATAGTGATATTGAACCTGATCATCGTAATTTGATTCAAAGTTTGTATGGCCATATTGATGATTGATGCTAAAACAATTTTTAATATTGCTATAGGTTTCATGTGTGCCAGGGTGATCACCATCGAATTGTGAACCCATTAAGCATAATTTGGCATCATTCAATGAAAATGTATAAGTGGGCTTCTTTTTGACATTGCCTTCATTATCTTCCCAACCCGTAAACTGATAATTGAGTGGATAGGCAATACCCGTTTGGGTATCTAAAGCAACCATTTCTAAAGAATCTGGAGTTCCCGTATTGAGTAAAATATATTTTTTATCGAAATTGGGCTGCATTGTTTTAAGCGCATTTTTATATTTGGCAAGATTGGCTTTAGAACAATAATCGCCATTAAAATAATCACTCTGACACTCAGAAACTTTTTTAAACGTCGTCCCAGCATATGCCAATTGTAGCGATGCAGAACAAACAATCAGTGATAGGGCGAAAAATCTTTTCATTTATATTGACTTTGAAGGTGTTTCTACACAGTTTATCGCATTTCTTTTACTGTGGTTTATCTGATTTCATGATAAAAAATAATCAGAATATTAAAAAATGAGATTGGAACATGGACTTATTGTCTTCTGAACAGCATATCCACCCAAACAATATTGGTACAGATCCTCAGCTTTATAAAAAATTTAGCCAAGGCGTGCGTTTACCTTATGAAGTTTTAAACATTCACAATATTCCTGATGGTGCAAAACCAGGCCATTTTATCGAGGTTCGTTGTGGTGGGTTTGGTTCAGAAATTTCAGCACACCCTACAGAAAAGTATCAATTCTATGCACTTACAGATCGTGGGCCGAATACCACGTATAACGTCAATCAGGATCATGGCAAAATCTTTTTAGAGCCTGACTATACCCCTAAAATTGGATTATTTGAGTTAAAAAAAGATGGAACTATTCAGAAAATAAAAGAAATTTTATTAAAAGATCCAACGGGCAGAAATATTACTGGTTTGCCTAATCAGCATTTTGGTGCAAGTAAAGAAATCGCCTATGACCAAGATGGCAAGAAATTAGCCATAGGCACAGATGAATTTGGATTGGATGCTGAAGGTTTGGTTGCACTCAAAGATGGTACTTTCTGGGTCAGTGATGAATATGGTCCTCATATTGTGCATTTTAATGCAGATGGGCTGGAAATCGACCGGATCAATGCCTATGTCTTAGATGAGCGCAGAACATCGGGGTATTTATTGCCCCAAGAATATGCCAATCGACGCCAAAATCGAGGGATGGAAGGTTTAACCATTACACCTGATCAAAAAAAGCTGGTGGGCATCATGCAATCCACCATGAGCAATCCCGATGCATCGGTAAGCAAATCAGATCTTGTGCGTATTGTGACGATTGATTTAGAAAGCAAAGTCGTTTCTCAGTATTTGTATCAACAAGAAGGGGGTGCAAAGACCTATTCAAATACAGCAATTACAGCCTTGAGTTCCACTCAATTTCTAGTCGCAGAACGTGATGATGATTTCTATAAAGATAATTCTCAAGCATTTAAACGGATTTATAAAATCAATTTGCAACATGCCACTGATTTGGAAAAGCTAAAGCCAACTTCGACGATTCGGCAAGATGAACAATTCGGCCTGTTGATAGCGGAACAAACCTTAGAACAATATGTGTTAACAGCAGGCTGGAGTGGTCTGGCTCAACAGGGTATCTATCCGGTAGAAAAAACCTTAGTGGTGGATTTGGTTGCGCGTTTACAGTATCCGCACGATAAAATTGAAGGTCTATGGGTGATTGATGAACAGCATTTAGCAGTGCTCAATGATGATGATTATGCTTTTTCTGAAACAGATGGGGTACTGGAACAAAAGTATTTGGATCAAGATAAAACTATCATCGATGGCAATACACTTTATATCCTTGATCAATTGGATTTAACAGCGGATTAAATCATTATCCATTCAAGATAAAATTAAACCGCCAAATTTATTTGACGGTTTAATGCATAGTTTCACGCTTAACTTTGTGCTGGTTTTAAAGTTGATTCAAGTATTAAGCTTGATTCAAAGATTAAACTTAGTATTCCCAGAACATCCGTTGAATTTCTTTTGCATCTTTGGTTTTAGTGAGTGCCAAAGCGGCTAAAAGTTTTGCTTTTTGCGGATTTAAATCGTGAGCAACCACCCAACCATATTTATCATCAGGCTGTTCAGCATTACGTAACACAAAACCTTGTGGAACGCGTGAAGAACGAATGATCTGTACACCTTGTTGCTGGAGTTGGTTTAATGTCGGAACAATATAGTTGGCAACGGAACCATTACCTGTACCCGCATGAATAATGGCTTTAGCACCCGCTTTCGCATAGGCCACATAGGCATCTGGAAGCATATTGCCTGAACCATAAACGATTTGAACGATTGGTAACGCATCACCCTGAATGTTTTCAATATTAAACTCAGAACTATTGTTAAAACGTTTTGCAACGTTTCTAAACCAATAAGGTTTACCTTCAACCAGTGTACCTAAAGCACCCCATTGGCTGACAAAAGCATCGGTATGAATATTGATGGTCTTTGACACATCACGTGCTGCAAAAATATCATCATTCATTAACACAAAAACGCCTTTGCCTTTGGCACTGTCTGCGGCAGCAAGCGCAACAGCACTATACAGGTTCAAAGGGCCGTCAGCTGAAAGCGCTGAAGGTGGACGCATAGAACCAACAACGACAATTGGTTTATCTGTATGAACCGTAAGACTTAGAAAATAAGCAGTTTCTTCTAAAGTATCTGTACCATGGGTAATCACCACGCCATTCACATCAGGCTTTTTAACCAATTCATTTACTTTACGTGCAATGGTTAAAAGCTCTTTGTCAGTGATGCTTTCTGAAGCAACCTGTAAAGCCTGTACGCCTGTAACATTAGCAAGATTTTGAATTTGCGGAACTGCATTCAACAAATCATCTACAGGAACTTTCGCAGCAGTATATGTTGCGCTATTTGTAGAACTTGCTCCAGCACCCGCGATCGTACCGCCAGTTGCGACGACAACGACATTATTTTTTGCATAACTCGTAAAGGGTAAAAGCATGCCAATTGCAAGTGTAAGTGCAGTAACCGTCTTTTTCATAAACTATCCTTTTCAATCATTGTTCTGGTCATAAGCATTTTTTGTACCAGTTTTTCAATCTATATAAATACTGAGCTGTTGCCCATACTTATTTAAAAATGTAATTTTTCAAATAATCACTCAAATTTATAGTTACATACTATTAAAACTGGATAAAGTGCTTGCCAGTGTGTTTTTTCAGCATTCAATGAAGATGTTGTGCAATATAACGTCAATGACTAAGTTTTTAGTTGTACAGATGCTTGAGCAATAAAAAAGGCATTCAATTTTGAATGCCTTTTTGAGCTTATCTTTACTTTATAAAGATTAACGCATTTTTGCCAAGAAACGACTTAAGCGGTTCATTGCTTCACGTAATTCATTTTCTGCGGGGAGGAATACCACACGGAAATGATCAGGTGTAGGCCAGTTAAAACCTGTACCTTGAACCAGTAAAACTTTTTCAGCTTTGAGGAAATCTAACATGAATTTTTCATCATCTTCAATTGGATAGATTTCAGGATCTAGCCTAGGGAAACAATACATTGCACCTTCTGGTTTTACGCACGACACGCCAGGAATATCGTTAAGCATTTCCCAAGCAATATTGCGTTGTTCATATAAACGACCACCTGGGCGGATCAAATCATTAATTGATTGATAGCCACCTAAAGCAGTTTGAATCGCATATTGGGCTTGATGGTTGGCACATAAACGCATTGAGGCAAGCATGTCCAAGCCTTCGATGTAATCCATTGCACGTGACTTATCACCCGTAATCGCCATCCAACCAGAACGGTAGCCGGCAATACGATAGGCTTTAGATAAACCATTAAAAGAAACACATAAATGGTTTCCTGCTAATGCTGCAACAGAGACATGTTCGATACCGTCATACACAATTTTGTCGTAAATTTCATCTGCAAATAAAATTAGATCATGTTTTTTTGCTAATGCGACGATCTGTTCTAAAACATGGCGCGGATAGACTGAACCCGTTGGATTATTTGGGTTAATCACCACAATACCACGAGTATTTGGGGTAATTTTACTTTCCATATCCGCCATATCAGGATACCAGTAGTTTTGGTCATCACATTTATAGTGAATCGCTGTACCACCTGATAGGTTGACGGCTGCCGTCCATAATGGGTAATCCGGCATTGGAACCAGCATTTCATCGCCATCATCCAATAAACCTTGCATCGCCATAACGATCAGTTCAGATACACCATTCCCGATATACACATCTTTGACATGTAAATCTAAGATACCTTTTTGCTGATAATACTGACAGATGGCTTTACGCGCAGGGAAGATTCCTTTTGAATCTGTATAACCGACAGCATTAGGCAAATTTAAAGCCACATCATTGATAATTTCTTGCGGGGCTTCAAAGCCGAACGGGGCGGGGTTACCGATATTTAATTTAATAATTTTATGACCGGCTTCTTCCATCTCATTGGCCGCTCGTAACACTGGTCCACGAATGTCGTAGCAAACATGCTCTAGCTTTGACGATTTCTTGATTTCACGTGGGGTTGTGTTACCTAAAACGGACATAATTTTATCCAATTATTTTGAGTTAAAAAAATAGATTACTGAAATATCACAATCTATGTTGAAATTTAGCTAGAAATTTTCCAAGCTCTAGCGTAAATATGGAAGTACTGAAGCATGACATTGAATGTCAAAGATTTAAAGGAGTTTAATGATGGGAAAACTCAATAAAACAGACCGAGAATGGCAAAGAGAGTTATCACCAGAGGAATTTAAAATCACTCGACAAAAGGGCACTGAACCTGCCTTTACTGGAAAGTATTGGAATTCCAAGCAGCATGGAACCTATGTATGTCGATGTTGTGGGGAAGAATTATTCTCTTCAGAAACCAAATATGACAGTGGTTGTGGTTGGCCGAGCTTTTTTAAACCGATCAATAATACTGTTATAGAAGAACAAGATGATCATTCGCATGGTATGGAACGTGTAGAAATTATATGCCATCATTGCGACGCTCATTTGGGGCATGTATTTGAAGATGGACCACAACCAACGGGCTTACGCTACTGCGTAAATTCCGCTTCTTTAGAATTAAAATCACAAGAAAAAGGCGACGAGGAAACGTATCCATGACCAACATTTATCAGTTTGAGGCTGAGCTGTTAGAGGGTGAAAATAAATCTTTTTCTGATTATGAAGGAAAAGTTTTATTGATTGTAAATACTGCAAGTAAATGTGGCTTTACTCCACAATTTGCAGGATTAGAAAAGGTTTACGAGAAATATAAAGACCAAGGTCTTGAAGTTTTAGGATTTCCTTGTAACCAGTTCGGTGGACAAGACCCCGGTACAAATGAGCAAATCGGCGCTTATTGCCAACGCAATTATGGTGTTTCTTTTCCAATGTTCGCTAAAGTGAATGTAAAAGGACCTGAAGCGCATGTGATATTCCGTTATTTAACCAATAACAGTAAGGGCATACTCGGCAGTGGCATTAAGTGGAATTTCACCAAATTCTTAATAAATAAGAAAGGTGAAGTGATTAACCGCTATGCACCAACCACGAAGCCTGAGGATATAGAACAGGATATTGAAAAAGCTTTAGCAGAATAACCTGTTGTACAGACCAAAATAAGACTGAGGATATGATGCAATTAGACACTGCAGTTGAATTTTGGACTGATCCGCAAATGCCCTATGTCGAAACACGTAGGGCATGTCAAAGCCGTATTTGCTATAAATCACATAGCCATCCGACCTTTTCGATTGGTGCTGTAGATTGTGGGATAAGCCGCTTTAGTAGCTATTTTGCCAGTGAGGAGCAAATTCAAACAGGAAGCGTAGTGATCATTCCTGCTGAGGTGGAACACGCATGTAATCCACTGGAAAATCAAGCATGGAGTTATCAGATGATGCATTTAGATGCACATTGGGTTGCTCAACTCGTTTCAGAATTAGTCAAAGATATTGAGCAGCTTTATCCTCATCATATTCCGTTGCTAAAACCACAAATTTTAACAAACCCACATATATACCAAGCATTTACGCAGTTAAATCAGCTGTTATTTGATCCAACCATATCGATTTTATTCAAACAACAACAATTAATTGAAGTGCTGAGTGAAATATTATTGCCCAATTTTGAATTTACCTTATTAAAGCAGTCTGATTATTTTCAAAAGCATTTGGGTGCAATAATTGATGATATGAATCACAGTAAACAGATGCTTTCTTTAGAAGATCTCAGTCAAAGCCTCGGGATTAGTCGTTATGCCATTATTCGCTTGTTTAAAAATAATTTTGGTTTAACACCACATGCGTATCAATTAAATCAAAAAATAAATATAGCCAGAAAGCGTTTGAAGTCTGGAGAAGCAATTATTCAAGTTGCACATGATTTGGGATTTACAGACCAAAGTCATTTTCATCATGTGTTTAAATCGCATACTGGAATCACACCAAAGCAGTTTCAAGCTCAGTTTGTCATGCTCTAACTGCGCAATTATCTACAAGATAATAGGTTCTAAAAATATTTAAGCTTATCTAAATATTTTTTGGATCGAGTAATGCAACTGTTCATTATTGTGATTGTCACCCATTTCATTGCTTTGCTTTCGCCGGGCCCTGATTTTTTTCTTATTTTAACTTCGTTGTTTCGAAATGGACCACATGCAGCGAGGGCTGTTTGCTTAGGGATCGTCTTGGGAAATGTTGCCGTGATTGGTCTTATTTTGAGCTCATTGTTTTTTCTTGGCAAACTCGATGATGAAATTTTAAAGTTGGTAAAATGGGGCTGTATTGCTTATTTAAGTTATTTGTCTTATCGGTGTTTCATATTTGCACAACAAGCTAAGCTAACAGTGGATTACCATCTAGAGCACCAAAATAAACCCACTTTTGCATGGATAAAATATGTCTTACTGGGGATACAGTCGAGTTTATTAAATCCTAAAAATATTCTGTTTTATAGCAGTATTATTATGGCAATTTATCAACACTATAATGTTGTTCAACTGACTTTAACCTGTCTGTGGATGGTGAGTGTAGTTTTGATCTGGAACTTGTTTCTGGTGCGATTGATGACTCAAAATAAAGCTATGCATTGGTTTAAAACCAAAATCAAATATATTTATTATCTTTCATCCTTATGCTTTGGCTTATTTGCCGCAGTTTTGTTGCTGAATTAATCAAATAAAATTAGCCCAAATAAAAAAATGTCTATCTAATAAAGATCTTTGATAAATCAAAAAATGATCATGTGGAGTGAATCATATTGGTATTGAAAGTTCCTTCTCCCTTTGGGAGAAGGCTAGGATGAGGGCGCTTTTATGTTGATTTATGGTTTTAAAAAGGACTTATGAAAGAAGTCTAATAAAGATCTAGATAGGCTTTCTCTTTTACATTATGTTGTCATCTCATTCAATTTTAAAAATCAAGAATGAGATACGCTTGCTTCTTTCGATTTATTGGCTTTATTGGGCTTAAATAACATGTTGTGAATATCATCAATAAAGGTATACACAACAGGAATAACCAATAACGACAAGAAGGTACTGGTAATCAGTCCACCAATTACAGAGATTGCCATCGGTGCTCTAAAACTTGGATCTGTACCTATTCCTAACGCAATCGGAAACATACCTGCGCCCATCGCTAAAGTGGTCATAATAATCGGTCGTGCACGCTTATGGCAGGCATCTAAGAGCGCATTCATACGTGAATACTGCCGTTCATTGCGGGCGATAATTGCATAATCGACCAAAAGAATCGAGTTTTTACTGGCAATTCCCATCAACATGATTAAGCCAATCAAACTTGGCATCGAAAAACTACTTTTTGCTAAAAGCAGTAGCACAAACGCACCACCCAGTGCCAAAGGCAATGCTACTAAAATGGTGATTGGTTGTAAGAAGTCTTTAAACAAGAGCACCAAGACCACATAGATACACAATACGCCTGTGAGCATAGCTAAACCAAAGCTTGCAAAGAGCTGTTCCATCACATCGGCATCACCCAGATTGGTACGTTTTACCGTCGGAGGTAAGTTTTTGATGGTTGGAAGTTTATCTACAGCAGCCGCAACATCGCCTAAAGGCTGATCATTGAGCTCAATATTAAAGTTGATGTTACGTAAACGGTTAAAGCGGTCAATTTGTGAAGGACCACTTTCAATATTAACTTGTGCAATGGTGCCTAACATCACTGGACCTTTACTGCCTGTAATCATCAAGCGTTTAATCAGGTCTTGGTCTTGACGTGCAGACAGGGGCAGTTTGATGACGATCGGAATTTGCCGTTGCGAAAGGTTTAATTTTGCCAAATTCTGATCAAAATCTCCCGCCGTGGCAATACGCACAGTTTCAGCGATATTTTGTGTGGTAATGCCTAAATCCGCAGCTTTTGCAAAGTCAGGGCGAATCACCAATTCAGGGCGAATCAATGCTGCGCTTGAGGTAATACTACCAATATTTGGAATAGTCCGGATTTCTCGTTCTACTTGACGTGCTGTACTGATTAATACATCTGGGTCATCACCTGACAGGGCAATTTGATATTGGCTGTTATTGCCTGCAATACCGACTTGAATCCGTGCACCAGGCAATGGAGCTAAACGTTGGCGCAAGTCGTTTTCAATTTTTTGCAAACTTGCAGCACGGTCTGAACGTGCTGTGACTTGAATGGTTAAGGTTGCTTTTCTTGGTTCACTTGATGCACCACCCGCAAAAGGATCTGTACCTGCTGAACCACCACCAATCGTGGTATAGACACTTTTAATTTCAGGATGATCCTTAATTAAACTACGCGCGTATTCTGCTGCTTTTAAGGTATCTGGAAATTGTGAACCTGGTGGAAGCTCGACACGCACTTGGGTCTGCCCAGTGTCAGGTGGTGGAACAAAGCCTGTAGGGAGTAATGGAATGAGCATCAGTGAAGCAATAAAAAATATGATGGCACTGCTTAAGGTGATCCAACGATGATTTAAACACCAAGTCACCATCCGCATATAGGCGCGCATCACCCGACCATCTTTGGCACGATCATGTTGAAGTTCAAGATCACCATGATCTTTGATTGCTTGGCTTTGATCATCTAATACTTGGTTGTCATGATGACTTTCAACTTTGCCAACCCAAGGTTTAAGAATATAGGCTGACATCATAGGTGTCAGTAAGCGTGCCACCAAAAGTGAGGCAAAAATAGCCAAAGCCGCTGTCCAGCCAAATTGCACAAAGAATTTACCTGCAATACCACTCATAAAGGCAGTGGGTAAGAACACTGCAATCAAGGTGAAAGTGGTGGCAATCACGGCTAAACCAATTTCATCGGCTGCCTCCATGGCCGCTTCATAAGGCGTTTTCCCCATTCGAAGATGCCGTATGATATTTTCAATTTCTACAATGGCATCATCGACCAGTATTCCCACAACCAACGACATGGCTAACAGTGTGACAATATTTAAAGTAAAACCTAAGTAATACATGCCAATTAGGGCAGGTAGAATGGACAAAGGCAGGGCAGTAGCCGCAATGATCGTGGCACGCCAATCTCGTAAAAATAACCAAACCACCAAGATTGCAAGAAGTGCGCCTTCATACAGCAAGGACATTGAGCCTTTATAGTTATCAACCACAGGATTTACAAAGTTAAATGCTTCAGTGATTTTAATATCAGGATGCGCCGCTTTTAATGTTTCAAGTGCCTCTTTTACTCCGATTTCAACATCAACTTCACTTGCACCTTTACTGCGAGTAATTTCAAAGCCAATCACAGGGTGGCCATTTAACAGTGCAGCAGAACGTCGTTCAGCAATGCCGTCGCGAATGCTAGCAACTTGATCCAGCCGAATATGGCGACCATCACTCAAGGCAATATCCATTGCTGCAATTTCAGCAGCAGTTTTTACTGTGGCAATGGTACGAATAGACTGTTCACTGCCGCCTATTTTGGTTTGTCCGCCAGATGCATCTTGTTGAACAAGGCGTAATTGTCGGGTGATGTCTGTTGCTGTGGCATTTAATGCTAAGAGTTTTTCAGGATCTAATTCAACATCAACTTGACGCGTGACGCCGCCTACACGAGAAACCGCACCAACGCCTTTGACTTTTAACATTGCACGTGCAACATCGTAATCCACAAACCAAGACAACGCTTCCTCATCCATACGAGGGGACTGAATGGTATAGGTGAGAATTGGTGAACCTGAAAGGTTGATTTTACTGACAATTGGATCACGAAGATCTGCGGGTAAATCTGAACGTACTTGTGAAACCGCATTACGGACATCATCAACAGCTTCTTGCAGTGGTTTTTCCAGTTGAAACTCTGCAGTTACGGTGACTACACCATCTTGGATATTGGTATATTGATTTTTAAGTCCTTGTAAAGTTGCAATCGAGTTCTCAATTTTACGTGCAACTTCTGTTTCCAGTTGCGGCGGTGCTGCACCGGGTAAAGCCGCTGTGACCGTGACCATTGGTAATTCAATATCGGGAAATTGTTGTATTTTCATCCAATGGAAACACATCAAACCCGCTAAACCAAGCATGATAAAAAGCAAGATACCGGGAATCGGATTTTTAATCGACCAAGCGGAGAAATTCATGTTATTTCTCCTGCGTGCTAACGAGTTGTTTGGTCAATGGTGTATCTGGAATCGCTTGCCCACGTTTGATTAAATCACCATCTGACAAGAATCCTGTTCCAGATGCAACCAGTTGAGTGTTTGCTGCTAAATCAACAATTTCAACACGATCATTTAAACGTCGACCAAGTGTGACTTTCTGTTGAGTTACTCGATTATCTTTATTGACAATAAACACATAAGAGAAACCATCACGTAAAAGTACTGCGGTTTGAGGCACTGTTAGTGCTGGCTTTTCGCCTAGATCAAACTCACCTTTGACAAACATACCCATACGAACAGCATCAGTGGTAGGTATATCCACATAGACCAAGCCATAACGTGTTTGCGGGTCAATGACTGGTGCAATCATCCGAACGCTACCTGAAACGGCTGAACGGCTAGGATCAGGTGAGGTGATATGCGCTGTCATGCCTTTTTTAAGTTTATATAAGTCTGTCGAGGTTACTTCGGCACGCCATTCCAAACGGTTATCACGGATCAAGCGAAACAGTTCTTGCCCTGTTTGTGCCAATGAGCCAACTGTTGCTGTACGTGCTGAAATAACCCCATGATCGGGTGCAATCACTTGGGTTTGTGTTAAACGAAGCTGATTACTGTCAATTTGGGCTTTGGCAGCATCTAAACGGGCTTGTGCTGTACTTTGAGAAGTCAGGTATTTTGTCGCTTCTTGTTGTGAAATTGCACCAGTATTTTTGAGTTGTTGAATACGTTGATTATTGATACTGGCATCATCTAGAACAGCTTTCGCTTCTGCATAATTGGCCTTTGCTGTCGCCAATTCAGCACGAATACTTTCACTGTTAATTTCAGCCAAAACTTGCCCACGTTGTACGCTATCTCCAACGTTGACATTGACTTTGGTAATTCGTTGCCCCGAAAGTTCACTGCCAATCACCACTTCTTGCCATGCAGCAATATTGCCATTGGCTGTAAAGTTTTGCTTCCAGTTTTGTAGCTCGGGTTGTATCACCGTTACAGTCAGTGCTGGTTTTGCGCTAGAAGCGGATGTTGCTGCATTTTCTGGAGAAGGCTGCTTTTTATTTGAAGATTTCCATCCAATAAAAGCCACGATTAGCACAATAAAAATAATTGCAATAATGATCCCGAGTTTTGAGTTTATGCGCTTTTTTTTCATTGGGTCATGCGATTTCATTTTAGTTTTTTAAATGAGTAGAGATAAGTTGAGTATCTCTAAAGGCTCTATGTTTGGTCAAGTTGCAATACAGCGCTTAATGTGATTTTTTGAAAGTTAAGCGGTTAAATTTTGCTATAGAGAGGCCGTTGAAGTTAGTGATAATTGTTGTTTTAAGGCCTTGATTATTAGATGGCTTGAGCGGTTAAAATTATTTATATGTTTTTAATATAGAAACCATCAAGATCAGCATAATTTTGTATAAAAACTACAAGACCATTCACAATTTATAATATTTTTTAATAAATAAATACCATGAGATATTGCTTTTTTATTTAAAAAATCACGCTTATAAAATGAGAAAGCAAGTTTAAGTAAGAGTGATTATCATTTAATATGGCGGCTTAATTTAGATGACTGTTTTAGAGCCTCCTATGCGAAAAATTAAACCCTTAATTGTGATGATGGCAGTGGCGACAAGTGCTGCAATTGCGCATGCTGAACAACAAGATGCTTCATTGTCTCAGTCGAGCAATGGTAATGCAAAACAACTGAGTACGATTACAGTAGTCGCAAGTGCAGATGCATCAGCAGAGGGTTTAATGCCAGCATTTGCTGGAGGACAGGTGGCTTCTGGTGGTAAAGTTGGGATATTTGGCAATCAGAAAAATATAGATACACCGTTTAATCTAACCAGCTATACCAATCAATATATTCAAGAGCGACAAGCAAAAAGTGTTGGGGATGTTTTAAAAGCGGATCCAAGTGTTCGTGTCGGACGCGGTTTTGGTAATTTCCAAGAAAATTATTATATTCGTGGCTTTAACTTGGGCTCAGACGACACAGCCTATAATGGCTTATATTCAATTTTACCACGTCAGTATATTCCTGCAGAGCTGTTTGAACGTGTTGAAGTATTAAAAGGGGCATCCTCATTTTTAAATGGAGCAATGCCAAGTAATGGTGGGATTGGTGGTGCAATTAACTTATTGCCGAAACGTGCAAGTAACGAACCACTTAATCGTGTCACAGTAGGTACGGACTTTAATGGCGGTTATATTGCCAATGATATTTCTCGCCGTTTTGGTGAAGATCAACAATTCGGCGTACGAGTAAACACAGCATATCATGGCGGTGATACTGCTGTTGATAATGAAGAAGCATCTTTAGGCTTAGCTTCTATAGGTTTGGATTACCGTGGTGATCGTTTACGTCTTTCTGGCGATATGGGTTATGTGAATAATCGTTTAAAAGCGACTCGTCCAAACGTGACTTTAGGCGCGGGTATTACCGAGATTCCGAAAGCAATTGATGGCTCAGATAACTTTGCACAAAAATGGACGTATTCAAATGAAGAGGATGTATTCGGAAGTTATCGTGCTGAATATGATTTAGCAGATAATTTAACAGCTTATGCTGCTTATGGTTTTCGACATGGCGAAGAGCAAAACAGTTTAGCAAATATGACATTGACCAATCAGACAACAGGTGCGGGAACCATTTATCGATTTGACAATGCGCGTGTAGATATGGTCAATACTGGTGAAGTTGGTGTGCGTAGTAAAGTAAACACAGGTTCAATTGAACATAATTTAGTGCTATCTGCATCGGCATTTCAACAGAACACCCGCAATGCTTATGTGATGGACTATAACAATACGTTAGCCAACAATATCTATAATCCAATCCAGTATGATCAACCTGCTTATTCACAAAATGCGTTGTTTGGGAATAATTTAGATACACCTAAATTAACGACTCGGACGCGTTTAAGAAGTATTGCCATTGGCGATAACCTCAAAGCCTTAGATGATAAATTAACAGTCATGCTCGGTGGACGTTATCAAACCATCATGCAAGAAAATTATAATTATGGAACTTCAATTAAATCAGGTGGGTATGATGAAAGTAAGTTTACCCCTGCTTTGGGGCTAAGTTATAAAATTCTGCCTGAAGTTTCGGTTTATGCAAATTATATTGAATCTTTAGCTAAAGGTTTGAGTAATACCAATTCA
The DNA here is from genome assembly GCF_022828975.1 of Acinetobacter sp. NyZ410. Taxonomy (NCBI): domain Bacteria; kingdom Pseudomonadati; phylum Pseudomonadota; class Gammaproteobacteria; order Moraxellales; family Moraxellaceae; genus Acinetobacter; species Acinetobacter sp. NyZ410. Next base: position 2,225,084 of record NZ_CP094620.1, read on the forward strand.
ACGACGAAAGAAACTACAACACTCAAACCATTCGTTGCTAAACAAAAAGAAATTGGTGCCAAATATGAAAATGATCAGTTTGGCGCAAGCCTAAGTTTGTTTGATATCGATAAGCAGCGTGCAGTACTTGAAAACAGTGTTTTTAGTGATGCGGGTAAATATGTACATCGTGGTGTTGAACTCAATACTTTTGGTCAATTGACGGATTCTTTAAAAGTGTTGGGTGGTGCAACTTGGATTGATGCAAAGCAAAAAAATACAGGTAATGCTAACTACGATAATAAAAAGGAAGTGGGTGTTGCAGAATTTCAAGCAAATGTTGGTGCTGATTGGAAATTGCCAACAGTTCAAGATGTGTCTTTAAATGCTCAAGTTACTTATACAGGTTCGACTTATGCGAGTTTAAACAATAAATTGAAAGTAGGTGATTGGACGACTTTAGATCTTGGCGCGACATATAAAACTCAGTTGGGGCAGACACCGACAACTTTTAATTTCCGTGTAAATAATGTCTTCGATAAAAACTATTGGTCATCAGTTGGTCTATTCGACAACATCAATAGTAGCTCCAATACCGAGAACGGCTATTTGGTTGCTGGGCAACCTCGTACATTCATGTTAAGTGCGGCATTTGATTTTTAAACACCATAAAAAAATGCCCCAAATTTGGGGCATTTTTTTATAACAGTATATTTTTATAAAATGGTTTTTAGACGTTGAATCACTTGTTCACATTGAGCAATATCTGCGACCAATGCCATACGAACATGACCTTCACCAGGATTGCCTTGTTCAGTATCACGAGACAAATAACGCCCCGGTAAAACTTTAATGTTGGCTTTTTCCATTAACATTTTGGCAAAGTTTTCATCATGATCGACTTTTAACCAATAATAGAAACCAGCATCGGGCTTTTGTAATGCTAAAAGATGACCGAGTTCATTTTGGAACAAATCAAATTTGGCACGATACAGTCTGCGATTTTCTTCAACATGTGTTTCATCGTTCCAAGCAACAATTGAAGCCAATTGATGTTGGACTGGCATTGCAGCGCCGTGATAAGTACGAAATTTTAAATAAGGTTTAAGTAAGTTTGCATCCCCAGCAACAAAACCTGAGCGCATACCCGGTAGGTTTGAACGCTTAGACAGAGAATGGAATACGATACAATTTTTATAATCGTCACGACCTAATTCAGCACAGACTTCCAATAAACCGATCGGTGCTTCATCAAACCACAATTCTGAGTAACATTCATCAGAGGCAATCACAAAGTCATATTGGTCAGAAAGTGCAATTAGCTTTTTAAATTGTGCTTTTGAAAGTACCGCACCAGTAGGATTTCCCGGCGTACAAACAAACAAAAGTGCAGTTTTTTCCCAAACTTCAGCAGGTACAGCATCAAAATCACCGAGATAATTGTTATCTTCGGTACAGTTAACAAAGTATGGCTTGGCGCCAGCTAAAAGTGTTGCACCTTCATAAATCTGATAGAACGGATTAGGCATTACCACATAAGGTGCGTCATCACGATTAATCAAGGCTTGTACAAAAGAGAAAATCCCTTCACGTGTACCTGTTACTGGAAGGACATGATCTTCGGCACTGATTGCATTCAGTTTAAAACGACGGGTTAGCCACTGAGCAATACTTTCACGAAGTTCTGGTAAACCTTTGCTGTTTGGATAAGTTGAAAGGTGCTGAAAATTATCAATGATCGCTTGCTTCACAAACTCAGGAGCAGGATGCTTTGGTTCTCCAATTGAAAGTGGGATCAAAGGTAAATCTGCAGGTTTTACATCCTGAAAAAGCTGGCTTAACTTTTCAAATGGATAAGGATGTAATAAAGACAAACTAGAGTTCATGAAACAATTACCACGATAGAAAGTAAGATTAATGTTGCCCACAGATTTGATTGGATGCTTCATCTAATGCCGCTTTTAATTTTGCGGTAAAGACTTCAGCCTCAGCTTCAGTGAGGGGGGTGCCATCTTTTTTGGTGACAAAGAAAATATCTTCTGCTTTTTCACCCAGCGTGGCGATTCTAGCAGAATGTATGTCTAAACCTTGCATCATAAATAAACCCCCAACGCGTGCAAGTAAGCCCGGTTGGTCGAGGGTAGAGATTTCTACCATATTTTGCTGCAAAGCTTCGTTAAGTGTTACATCCACGGTATTTTCAATATCGAAGTGGCGAAGTTGACGTGGAATACGACGTTGCATCAAACCCGGATATTTATCTGATTCGCTTAAGGCTTTAATTAACGCCTGTTTGACTGTTTCTTCACGTTCAGGATCGGTTAATAAGGTACCGAAACGATCCAAGACCACATAAGTATCTAAACTAAAGGCTTTGGTTGCAGTGATAATCCGTGCATCTTGGACATCCAGATTCATACGATCCAAAATTGCCACTGTGGTGGCAAACAGATTGGGTTGGTCTTGAGTATAAATAAAGATCTGTACAGCATCTTGTGCTGCTTTACGGTGCGCACGCATGAGCACTAATGGTGCAGGGTTGTCGCCGTGTTGCAAAATCGCGCGGGTATGCCATGCAATTTCATCTGCGGATTCTTTAAGGAAGTATTCGTCCCCAAGCTCTTGCCAAACCTTTTCAACTTGATCAAGTGGAAACTCATCTACCAAGACTTCGCTTGCAGAGAATTTGGTATCTTCAATCAGCATTTGATAATCAACAGGACGACCCAAACCAGAACGAATTACATCGCGCGCATGGGTATAGAGTTGACGCATCAAAGAAGAGCGCCATGTATTCCAAAGTTTTGGATTGGTGGCATTGATATCGGCAACCGTCAGCGTATAGAGATAATCTAAATGCTCCATATCACCAAGCTTTTCAGCAAACTCTTTCACCACATCTGGATCTGAAATATCTTTTTTCTGTGCGGTCATCGACATCAATAAATGGTTTTGGATGAGCCAAGCAACCAGATTACATTCGCGCTCAGTAAATCCATGCGCAAGACAGAATTCAATTGCATCTTCGGCGCCAAGTTCACTGTGATCTCCACCACGGCCTTTGGCAATATCATGGAATAATGCAGCAAGGAATACGATGTCACGGCGGACTAAGCGTTGAAATACAGAACTGACAACAGGGTAGTCTTTGGCAAAGCCGGGTTCTTTAAAACGATTTAAATTACGAATTAACAGTAAGGTATGTGCATCGACGGTATAAATATGGAACAAGTCATATTGCATCAGTCCCATGATTTGCCCAAATGCAGGGATATAATTTCCTAATACACCATAACGTTTCATTGCCACCATGGTTTCATATAAACGATATGGAGAGCGAATGATCGCCATGAATAATGCTTGATGGGTCGGATTATCACGAAATGCTTGATCAATGCGTTTTGCTGCTAAAGTCAAAAGACGCAATGTACGTGCACGAATACCCTCGATTTCAGGGCGATTCGCCAAGATATAAAAAATCTCTAAAATAGCGCTTGGATTTTCGGAAAAGGTTTTATGTTGTTGAACGGCAAGCTTGCCATCAACCAATTTAAAATGTTCGTTAATATTTTCGATTTTACGTTCATAGTCGGGTAAACGTGGGGTAATCACCGATTCATTAAAATAAGCCAATAACATTTCATTTAAGGTCGAAACCTGTTGCGCGGTACGATAATAACGCTTCATGAACTGTTCAATTGGATAATTTGGATGATGATCATCTTCTCGTGTATAGCCAAATTTAGCTGCAATATCACGTTGATAATCAAACAATAGGCGATTTTCATCACGTTTGGTTAAACGGTGTAAATGATGGCGGATTTCCCAAAGAAAGTTTTCAGCTTCTTCTAGGACGCCCAATTCAAATTCAGAAATAAAACCCAAATGAACCAAGTCGTAAATACGATTGACCCGAAAATGCCGTTTAGCAATCCAGCCAATTTGGTTAATGTCCCGAATACCACCGGGTGCATTTTTAATATCGGGTTCTAAATTGCTTTCAGTATTGTTATGTTGCGCATAGCGTTGCGCTTGTTCATCCATCTTGGCATCAAAGAACGTCTTATCTGTCCAAGTTTGGGAAACGACACGACGAGGCCATCTTGCCAGATGTTGATTGCCAATAATTAATCGCGCTTCAATCAGCGAGGTTGCCACAGTAAGATCATTGGTGGCTTGTTCAAAACAACTACGGATACTCCGTACACTGACACCCGGTTTAAAATTCCCCACATCCCAAAGTGTGGAAATAAATTGCGTCACCGTTTGTTCTTGTTCAGGAGAAAGATCTTCTTCTGAAAGAATCATGATGTCGACATCGGAATAGGGCAACATTTCGCGTCGCCCATAGCCACCAACAGCAAATAAACCGAGATCTGTTTGATCTAGCCCTGAATGCTTCCATAGAAACATAAGGGCTTCATCCACCACATTTGAACGGGTACGCACAATTTCGCGTATCGTTGTACCATGATCATAGGCCTCATTTAACTGTTGTTCGACATCGCTACGCCATTGATTAATCGCTTTAATGTCATGTATATCAGTTACATATTCCAACAGAGGAGAGGTGTTGATCATGGATGTCTTGTCCGCAAATATATTGGCTAGTTGTTTAAATGAACAGTGACTTTTGCAGCCGTTTCTTGTGCAAGTTCACGTGCTTGGTCTGTTGTTTCAGCACGCGCTGTTGCCACGCCCATACGACGACGTTTAAATCCTTCTGGTTTACCAAACAGGCGTAAGTCTGTAGCAGGATTTTGCAAAGCAAGATCTAAGCCAGAGTATAAAAGATTGTTTGCATCCATACCTGCATAGATTACAGCACTTGCAGCAATACTATGCCGTTCAGTATTGACAGGTAAACCCAAAATCGCACGTGCATGTAATTCAAATTCACTTTGGAATTGTGATGCAAGTGTGACTAAGCCTGTATCGTGTGGACGCGGTGATACTTCACTAAACCATACTTTATCACCTTTTACAAACAGTTCTACCCCAAAAATTCCACAGCCACCAAGTGCTACAGTGACTTTATTGGCAATGCGTTTGGCTTCATTTAAAGCTGTTTCAGTCATTGCTTGAGGCTGCCAACTTTCTACATAGTCGCCTGAATCTTGACGATGCCCAATTGGATCACAATAAGCGGTTTCAATCTCACCTGTTTCTGGGTTTTTCGAACGTACAGTGAGTAAGGTAATTTCAAAATCAAAGTCAATTTGTGACTCAACGATGACCGTACCTTGATTTACCCGACCACCCGTTTGAGCATATTCCCAAGCCGCATCTACTTCTGCATATTCTTTGACACGAGATTGCCCCTTACCAGAAGAAGACATTACAGGTTTAACAAAGTTCGGATAACCAATGTCATCACATGCAGAACGGAAGCTTTCTAAAGTATTGGCAAAACGGTAAGCGGAAGTCGGTAAACCAAGTTCTTCCGCCGCTAAGCGACGAATCCCTTCACGGTTCATGGTTAAATTCACTGCTTTTGCCGAAGGGATCACGGTTGCAATATTTTGTTGTTCGATTTCGACTAATACTTGAGTAGCAATCGCTTCAATTTCTGGAACAATAAGATTGGGTTTTACTTTTTCAATTAAAGCTTTTAATTCTGTTGCATCTGCCATGTTTAAGGCATAAGAGAAATGAGCAACTTGCATGGCAGGTGCGTTTTCGTAGCGGTCTGCCGCGTGAACTTCGACACCAAGTCGTTGTAATGAAATCACCACTTCTTTACCAAGCTCTCCTGAACCTAATAGTAAAACTTTAAATGCAGATGATTGAAGTGGGGTACCAATAGTAACGCTCATGCTATTCTTCCATGCTTGTCTTATGGACTGTTAGCATAGCAGAACTCAGGCGTGTGTTAAGGGCTGATTGACATAAAATAATGATATTGTCTAACAGATTTTTTTATAAAGTTTTTAGCTTATCGGTGGTTTGCCACTACAAATGAAGTGGCTTTGAATTTGCGCAAGAAAACTGATTAAGAGTTTTTAATTAATTCTTTTTACGAACCCATAGAATCAACGCAATGAGGCAGATCAATAATTCTACAAAAAACGACCAATGCAGAATAAAGTTTAGCCACCACGGCTGATAACGTGAGCTGACTTCAAAAAACACATAGGGTTGGTCAATAAACGGTGCAAAAAGCCAAACATCACCTACAAAAGTATCCAAGCCGATATGTAGCAGGGCAGCACCCGAAAAAAGACTGATCATCAGGGCAGGTTTAGCCGTGTATTTAGAATGGATGAAATAACATAAAGCGATTAGAAAGATTGGAATCCAAAATGAAAACCAATGTAAAAAATATTTATGGTGATGTACCGACCTATGATCGAATAAATAGAAATAGAATAGATCAATATCAGGAAAAACTGCACCAAGCATAATCAGCGTAAAAAAAGCTTTATTGGTGATTTTTGTCTGTTTAAATTTCTTGAGTAAAAGTTTAGCCAAGATATAGCCAGAAGGTAAGTGTGCGATAAACATATCGAGTTGCGTATTTTAAATATTATATTTGAAAGCAATCATACACAACTAATTAATTTACATAGTTTATTATTGTAAATTGATTAGATAAAAGCATTTTAAATCCTAGAGACTTTAAATTTAAACGCTGATTTGCTAATGCATTAAAATATATTTCAAACAACAAAACTACAGATAGGTGTAGACCAAACCATAGGCCAATGCTGCTGTAAGTGTCGCTAAAACAATTCTTTTAAATTTAAAATACAATCCTGTGAGTACGATAAAGCCCACCAGCATCGCAAAACTTTTATTTGGCGTTTCGATCAATGGTGGGAGAGTGGCGACAATTAACATTGAACTGATTGCTGCAATTCCGATACTGCCTAATGCAATTTTTAACCATGTTGCGCCACGAGATTGTGTGTGTTGTTGGCTTTTTTGCAGCAGATAGAATGGACCAAAGCGTGAAGCAAAATTTGCAATACCGACCAATATCCCCACCAAGATAATCTGTAAATCCATTTTAAATACTCACTTCATCAGTTTGCTTTAAAACATAATGTTTAAATAATCCCGCTAAAATCCCAGATGCAATACCAATAAAAATTGCAGCAGACATGTTGATAAAATAACAGGCCAATGCGGAAACCACTAAAGATACAGCAACCACAAAAGTATGTTTTTTCTCAAAAGCTGCCAGTAAGAAGCTTAAGAACAATGCAGGTAACAAGAAGTCTAAAGCGGCTTGTAAAAATTGCGGCAAGTCGCTGACTTGATCTGCAAATAAACCACCTAAAAATGAACCCAAGGCCCATGACATCCAGCTAAACAAGCTGAGTCCGAGCATCCAAGACTCTGACCATTCTTGACGACGTTGGGAAAGTTTAATCATTCCAGCCGCAAAAACTTCGTCGGTTAAACCCCATGCCCATACTGCGGTCTTTTTTAGGTTTAAACGGTCTTGAATCAGGTTTTGTAAGGCTGGCCCATAAAGTACGTGGCGAATATCCAGTGCAATGACTGTAAGTGCTGTCATCCAAATAGATGTACCACTGCCCAATAATGCAACCACAAGAAATTGGCTAGCACCAGCGTACATAGAGCAAGACAGAAATAAGGCTTCCCATGCACTAAAACCAAATTGGGTCGCGGATACACCAAAGGCAAAAGATACAGGCAGATAAGTAAAGATGATGGCTTGACTGTCTTTAGCGCCTTGCCAAAAGCCAGCAGTTTGGACTGAGGGATTGTGCTCTGACACAGGACACCTAAAACGAGAGTAAAACAAAAGGTAAAATCAAGATTGTGTATTCTACCCGAATTTACTAGCATAGTAGCGAAATGTTTATTTAGGCGTAACTTTATGTTCGCAAATCAGTCGAAATTATTATTGAGTATGACCTTGGTGTTAGGTATTTTAGGTTTACAAGCATGTGGTAATTCATCTTCTGAACCTAAAGAAAAAGTTGAAATTAAAGCTGCGCCAAAACTAACCAATGATGCGACAACCTATGCCAACGAAGCATGGAAATTGATTAATCAGGTGGAGCCCTTTGTCTATCGTAAGCAATTAAATTTGATTGAAGACAATGTACGTAAACCTTTACGGAAACTCAGTACAGACTGGCGTATCAATGTCAAAATGACCGATTCGGTGACAGAAGGTAAATACGCGTTGTGTCGTAAGGCCATGACCAGTTTAGATACTTGGGCAAGATCGACATTGGAAAAAGATGGTGAAATGCAAAAAAATCAAGCGCAATATGAACGTGATAAAGCCCAGTGCAAAGATGCAATTGAAAATCCAAGTTTAGGTAATACCAAAGCAAATAATAATATTTTTTAACAGACCCTAGAAAATGGCGCAAATATGCGCCATTTTTTATTGATACAGATCTAGGTTAAGTACGTTCAGTGTTACTTAAGGTTTTAATGGGTTGGTTGATGCAGTTTTCACTGCTTTGTCTTTGGCAGCAGTTGATTTTGCAGCAGCGTCATTTTTTACTGCTTTGGTTGTTGCTTCAGCTTTTGCTTTGCTTGCAGCAGTTTCAGTTTTTAGCTTTGTCGCTGCTTCTTTCGGTTTCGCTTCAACAGCTTTGGTTGCAGCTACACTTTTGTCTTTTGCTTGAGTTGCATCAGCTTTGGCTTTTGTACTTGCAGCCGTCGCTTTTTGAGTCGCTTGAGCTGCAGGATTTGCCGCAACACATTTGCCGCCTTTATGGTTTGGGCCTGTACCACCAACCAATGTTGTACCTTTAGGGCATGCAAATGCAGAAGCGCTAAGTACAGTGAATAATCCCGCTGTGAGCAATGTTGTGATTTTTTTCATTTATTTCAACTTTTATTAAGATGGCATTAGCGCCTAGCTAAAATATAATTGTATTTTTCACAAAGTAGAATAAATAATTTGTATATTTTATTTATAAAATGATTATATATTCCAGCCGTTTAAGGTGAATTTAATATTTGTCTAAAAGTAGAAAAGTGATATGTTAAATTAGAGTTGGCCGAGTGAGTGGGCGATAGAATGTAATTGATTGATATCTAATATTTCTATTTTTTTAAAGGCAATTTTTAAAACACCTTGTTGTTCGAGTAAATGTAATTCTTGGTTAATAGTTTGACGTGAGCATTTGAGCAGCAATGCCAATTGTTCTTGAGATAAATGAATGATGTTATTTTCAATACGGATATGATTGCCGTAGCCGTTTAAGATAAACATCAAACGCTGAGCCAATCGTTGTTGTATATGCTGGGTTTGAATTGAAATGAGTTCTAAAAAAGCAAAGCGAAGTTTTTGACTGGTTAATTGGGCGATATGGAACCAATATTGTGGATAGTCATTTAGAATTTTCTGAATCGCTTGGCTGGGTAAATGTAAAATTAAACATTTTCCAACAGCAATGGCATCATGAGAACGTGGTTGCTGATCCACCAAAGAAATTTCTCCAAACCACATAATCGGTTCTGCAATAGCAGCAACGGATTCATTTCCTTCAATATCAATATAGCCTAAGCGTACCCGACCATCTAAGACCGCATAGATACCATTAAATAGATCGCCAGATCTGAAAATCGCTTGGTCACGCTCAAATTTTTGATAATGGGCTTGTTGTTGAATCAATTGTTGAAAAGGAATAGGCAGTTGTGAATACCATAAATTCTTTGATAATAATTCAAGGTCCGTTGAATTCAGCACAATATATCCTTTTATGTATCATTGTTAATCTTTGCTTTGATTTTCTAAATATATCTAACTGCATAGTTAGTAGGGTAGAAATTACATTAGATAAAATCAGTGGCGATAAGCGCAGAGTAGAACCATTTACAATCCTCCTTTAAGAGCAACAATTTAGCGTGAATATGACAGAGTCACTGGGCATAATGTATCAATAAATTTATTGTGAAAGCTGTTGTTATCTACTTCTTTGCAAATTTAAATGAAAAATCAATTCAACTTGTCAGCTAGACGACAACTTTTATCTTAGCGTTTTTATATAGTGAAATGAAGAGATTAACAAGGACGCTGAAAATGAACAGATTAGAACAACTTCTTAGCCAGTACGCAGCTTATCATTTAGACCATAAAAATGTATTTACGCATTTTATTGGTATTCCGATGATCGTATTTTCAATTATGTGTTTAATGGCTAGAGCAGGGGTGATGTTTTCGGGTTTTGAAATCACTTTGGCATTGATTCTACTGGTTTTAAGTGTGATTTATTATTTAAGTCTGGATAAATCATTCGGCTTTTTAATGTTGCTTATTTATGCAGTGGCCTATCCATTTGCCTATAAAATTGCCCAATTAGGCATGGGAACTTGGCTAAGTATCAGCATTGGTACCTTTGTTGTAGGATGGGTATTCCAATTTGTAGGGCATTTTTATGAAAAGAAAAAACCTGCATTTGTTGACGATTTAGTTGGTTTAGCGATTGGTCCATTATTTGTCTTGGCTGAATTTGTATTCTTGCTGGGTTTTCGTAAAGATCTACAAGAAAAAATGCTAGCAGAAGCCAGAAAGCAACGTACTGCAATGGATGAAAAATCATTACAGGCTTTACACGCGAAATAATCTGAAAGATAACCAATCCAAATCAAGATAAAACCCTTTAAGTCAGTAATTTAAACTGGCTTAAAGGGTATCGACTTCTATATTTTTGTTTATTTTAGAATAAGAATTCTTTGATAAATATCACTAAACCAAAGAAAAAAATGGCGCAACCAATATAAAATTTTATTTTTTTAATCAGTATAGAGTTGAACATTGGCATCGTCATATGGTCTGTATAGTATTTCATTGGATTGCTTCTAAATAACGGCGATTTACTTCTTCCCAATTCACAACATTATAAAATGCCGCAATATATTCGGGACGACGGTTTTGGTATTTTAAATAATAAGCATGTTCCCAGACATCTAAAGCCAGAATCGGGATATTGCCATTCATCAGTGGTGAATCTTGATTGGCACTGCTTTCTACGATGACTTTCTTTTCAGGGGTTACGCTTAACCATGCCCAGCCACTACCAAATCGTGTCAGTGCTGCTTTGGTAAAGGCTTCTTTAAATTTTTCAAAACCACCAATATCTCTGTCAATTGCTTCAGCGATTTGTTTAATTGGCTCTCCACCGCCTTGAGGGCTCATTACTGTCCAGAATAAAGAGTGATTGGCATGACCACCGCCATTATTAATCACGCTATTTTTAAGATCAGTAGGAACTTCATTCACTTTTGAAACCAGTTCTTCAATCGACAACTTTTCCCATGCTGTGCCTTCAACTGTGGCATTGATATTATTGATATAGGTCTGATGGTGTTTGGTATGGTGGATTTCCATTGTTTTTGTATCAATATTAGGTTCAAGTGCATCGTATGCATAAGGCAGTTGTGGTAGAGAGTAAGCCATGAAGCAATCCTGTGGTGTTAAGTATAGTGATAATGCTAATAATTATCATTATTATATATGAGCATCAAAAGTGCAACCTACTTAACTTTATTATTGTGTAGCTGATTTCAAAATAGAGATGCTGAATTGAGGCAGGGTTTAGCAATAGACGTTTGGCGCGTTTTAAGATGTAAATAAATATCTTGTATATTTACTGGAATATTATAATTTTAAATGTTGATAATTTTTTATAAAAACCTGAATACGTATTTCATTAAAAAACAGGGCTGACCTTATAGAGATGAGATGAATGATCGAGATGGTCCACAAATTAATCAATAGATCGTTGAATCTGCACTTAGAAAACAAGTTTTAAATATTCGTCAGACATTTATAAACTAAACGAAAACCAGCGAAAGATTCTATGACGAAAAAAACAGGTTGAAGAAGTCTTCAACCTGTCTCATTAAAGCATGAGATCCGTTTATACGTTAAAACGGAAGTGCAATACATCACCATCTTGAACGATGTAAGTTTTACCTTCTAAACGCCATTTTCCTGCTTCTTTAGCGCCGTTTTCACCGTTGTATTGGATGAAATCATCATATGCAATACATTCTGCACGAATAAAGCCTTTTTCAAAGTCAGTGTGGATTACACCCGCAGCTTGAGGTGCAGTTGCTCCCACTTTTACAGTCCAAGCACGAACTTCTTGAACACCCGCTGTAAAGTAAGTTTGTAAGCCAAGTAAGCTATAACCTGCACGAATTACCACATTTAGACCTGGTTCTTCCATGCCTAATGCTTCAAGGAATTCAGCACGATCTTCATCATCCAACAATGAAATTTCAGCTTCGATTTGGTTGCAAAGCGGAACAACGATTGCATTTTCCTCAGCAGCTAACTTTTTCACAGCTTCAAGATGTGGGTTGTTTTCAAAACCATCTTCTGCAACGTTTGCGATATACATGGTCGGTTTTAATGTCATTAAACCAAAACCACGCACAAGTTTACGTTCATCATCATCTAAATCAGCTGCACGAGCTGGCTTGCCTTCATCAAGTAAAGGTAGAATTTTTTCTAAAACTGCTTTTGTTGCAAGCGCTTCTTTATCACCGCTTTTAGCTGATTTTGCCAAACGGGTAACTGCTTTCGTTACGGTTTCTAAGTCAGCAAGTGCAAGTTCAGTATTAATCGTTGCAATATCATCTAATGGATCAATTTTACCATTTACATGAATTACGTTTTCATCTTCAAAACAACGTACAACGTGTGCAATTGCATCAGTTTCACGGATGTTTGCAAGGAATTGGTTACCCAAACCTTCGCCTTTAGATGCACCTGCAACTAAACCTGCAATATCCACAAATTCCATCGTAGTTGGAATAACACGTTGTGGTTTAACAATGGCAGTTAATTTGTCTAAACGTGGATCAGGTACAGGTACGATACCTGTATTTGGTTCAATGGTACAGAATGGGAAGTTTTCCGCAGCAATAGCAGCTTTAGTCAATGCATTGAAAAGTGTAGATTTACCAACGTTCGGCAAGCCGACAATACCGCAATTAAAACCCATGAAATAACTCACAAAGTGTTATATAAAAATTGCGGATGATTTTACATGAAAGCCATGACAAAGTCAGGTCTGCGACCTATAAGTTTTAAAATCAGATCATCTCAAATATATCAAGTGCTACATATTTGCCTGAGATCAGCACTTTTATTGAACAAAATGAGCATTCTAGGGGAGTGACAATAGTTTTAATATGATTTTTATAAGTGGATCAAATTAAGTAAAGTTACTGTCCTGCATCCAACAACGACATCCATGTCGCCCTACAGATGGATGAGCCTTGTATAATTCAACAAGGCAAAAGCGGAATCTATTTTATTTATATTGATGCAAATGAAGTTAATTGGAAAAACTTAAATCTTCCGCTTATCCAACTGGCTTGCCAAACTGTCACCAAATGCTTGAACGATCATAACCAAAGCCACCAAGACCACAATCACAGCAAACATCATTTGCATATCAAAGCGTTGATAACCATAACGGTAGGCAATATCACCTAAGCCACCAGCACCAATTGCACCCGCAATTGCAGAGGAGTTAATCATGGTGACAATTGTAACTGTAAAACCTGCCACAATGCCGGGTAACGCTTCAGGTAAAAGCACATGCCAAACGATTTGCTTACGATTACAGCCCATCGCTTGTGCAGCTTCAATTAGACCTTGATCGACTTCACGTAAGCTAACTTCTGCAATACGGGCAAAGAAAGGTGTCGCTGCTAAAGTTAAGGGAACAACAGCTGACCAGACTCCATAACTGGTTCCGACAATCCATCGGGTTAAAGGAATCAGCGCCACCATTAAAATCAAAAAGGGAACCGATCGGGTAATATTAATCACCGTGCCCAATGCATGATTAATCTTTTTAGATGGATAAATCCCTTGTTCAGATGTATTGACCAAAATTACCGCCAAAGGTAAGCCAATCAAAAAAGCAACAAAGGCAGATACGCCAACCATCAGTAAGGTATCTATGGTTCCTGTCAGCAATAAATCAATGAGTTGGTCTTGCATAGCCAAGTACCTCTATTTGCGCAATTTGATGTTTTAACCTTTCTTGTAAATTATGCAGGTCTAAATGGGTTTGTTCAGTACCGACAATCAGCGTTCCAATCAAATGGTTTTGGATATTGTCGATATGACTTTGATATAAATGTACCGATTTTTCAAAAACCTGAAAAAGTTCAACTAAATCAGGTGAGTTTTTTGGATCGGTTTCATAACGTAGTTTTAAAATGCTATGGGTTGAATCTTGTTGCAACGCTGTATGCACTGGAAAGGGCAAATCGAGTTGTTCTAGGTTTAACAATTCTTGTGTGATTTTCTGCTGAGGCTGTGAAAACACGGACCAGACTTGTCCTGACTCTACGATTTCACCATGTTCAATTACCACCACTTGATCGCAAATTTCACGAATCACTTGCATCTCATGGGTAATTAAAACAATGGTAATCCCCAATTCTCGATTGATTTTTTTCAGCAAGGATAACACCACTGAGGTACTTTCAGGATCAAGTGCAGACGTTGCTTCATCACACAATAAAATTTCAGGATGATGTACCAGCGCACGAGCAATACCAACACGTTGCTTTTGACCACCAGACAGTTGTGAAGGGTAGTTATGTGCTTTATTTCCCAAACCGACCAGTTCTAAAACATCGTTAACACGTGTTTCAATTTCAGCTTTATCGACATGGGCAATTTTTAAAGGCAATGCCACATTGTCCCAAACTGTTTTGGCAGACATTAAATTAAAATGCTGAAAAATCATCCCAATTCTTTGACGTGTTTGAATCAATTCAGCATGACTGAGTTCAGCCAAATTCTGTTGATGAATATGAATACTGCCTTCAGAAATACCTTCTAAACCATTTAAGGTTCGGATTAGGGAAGATTTACCTGCGCCACTTTTACCGATGATGCCGAAAATCTTGCCTTGAGGGATATCTAAGTTGATATTTTTTAATGCATGGATCTGTTGATCTTGCCCATCATAGTATTTATTCAAATCACGAATTTTGATATGAGGGACTGAAAAATCAACATGCGAACCGAAACTCACCATTTCTATTCTCCTTATTTCCAGCCTGCAAACCACATATCTTTGCCGAAATCTTTATCTAAAATATCTCGAACTTGCTGTGAGTTTTGGAAAGCTTGAATAAATTTCTCTAACTTTTGATTTTTGTCTTGATAATCGGTACGTGTCACAAAAAGAATGGCGTACTTTTTATCAACGGGATCTAAAAACAGGGCACTATGCGGATCGGCTTTTTTTGCCATATTTAAGTAATGCGGAAAACCAAAAATTAGATCTGCATCATCATAAGCTAAAGCTGTTTGTGGACCTTCAACTTCTAAAAACTTCAACTGTTTTGGGTTTGAAACAATATCTTGAAGTGTGGAAAGTTCATTGTTGATGTTTTTGATTTGAATTAACCCCGCACGGTGTAACAAGATCAAAGCACGCGCAGAGTTGACGGGGTCACTCGGGATGACAGCACGAGCATTTTGAGGTAAAGCCGCTAAGGATTTATAATGTTTTGAATATAAACCAACATGACTGCCGCTACCTGTACCAAAAGCATGCAAATCGTAATTGGTTTGTTTAATGGCATTCTTTAAAAAAACACTTTGTTGGAAAAAGTTAGCGTCAATGTCACGGTTTTGTACCGCAACATTGGGTGCTTGCCAATCTGAAAATTCGACCAGTTTGACATGGATACCATCTTTCTCTACCTCTTTGGCAACCGTTTGTAGTAATTCGGCATAAGGTGGGCTAATGCCAATCGTGAGTACATTATCCTTTTGTTGATTTTGTACATAACGATAGGCAAAAAGTCCTAATAATACGATGACAACAGCAAGACCAATCAGCAGGTTCTTTTTTTTGAGCTTGGAAACTTGGGACATGAGTTATTCCTTATTTCCAACCAGGGAACCATAAATTTTCACCAATATCATCATTTAAAGCCTGTTTGACCTTGTCTGAAGTTTGGTAAATTTTTATGAACTCTTTTAACTGTTTGGCTTTTTCTGGGTGCTTTTGCTCATAGTCATCTTTTACAACAAACAAGATCGCATAACGTGTATTGGTATTATCATCGAGTAATAATGCTTTGTTTGGATCAATGGTTTTTGCAAGACGTAAATAAAGCGGGTAGCTAAATACTAAATCAGCATCATCTACAGCACGCGCAGTTTGAGGTCCTTCAACTTCAATAAATTTAAAGTTTTTAGGATTTGAGCTAATGTCTTGTAAGTTTGATAAGTGGTTATTTGGATCTTTCAAGGTGATGAGTTTTGCCTGTTGTAAAAGCAACAGTGCGCGACCTTGGTTGACTGGGTCATTTGGAATCACCACACGTGCATTTTCAGGTACCGCCGCTAAAGAATCATATTTTTTAGAATACAAACCCACATGAGTTGCAACACCTGTGGCAATCGGTTTCAGTTTAAAATCAGTTTCTTTTAACGCATTGGTTAAAAATGGTTGGTGTTGGAAATAGTTTGCATCAATATCACCATGATTCAGTGTGATATTCGGTGTGTTCCAATCTGAAAATTCCACCAGTTTAATATGAATCCCTTGTTTCTTGGCTTCCTCTGCTGCAACTTGTAAAGGCTTGGCAAAGGGTGGGCTAATACCAATGGTGATTTCTTCTGAACCGGCTTTTTTATGTTGGTTCCAATAAAAAAGTCCTGCAATCACGGCAATAATGATCACGCCAAGCAAAATAAATTTATTCTTGGAGCCTGATTTTTTGGATGGCTTACCATTTGCAGGTGAGTTTATTTGAGTCATGTGACACCCCTTAAAGTGAAATTATTCAATTCATCATGTTTGCTGATTAGGATATTTAGGCAGTTTGCTTTTGCTGATCTGCCGTTTCGATGCTGTTGTTATGATTTGAGTTTTGACATCGAAAATCAGCAGCAGGGTGTTGTTGGGTTAAATGATCACCCTGTTTAAAGATTTTGTTGCGTAAAGAACCATTTTCATATTTGGTTTTAAATCTGCCACGTTGTTGCAGTTCAGGAATCACAAAACGAATAAAGTCATGATGTGATTCAGGCGCAACAGTACGAGTCAGGTTAAAACCATCAATACCTGTTTCATCAATCAACTGAATTAATTTTTCAGCAATTGTTTCACCACTTCCAACAATCAGTGGATAACGACCACCGAGTTGATGCTGTGCTTTAAGATCGTTAGGCGTGATCTGGTTTTCCTTAAATTTATTATTGACTGAAGCAATACTATTGGTTTGTTGATATGGGATGGCCTCATCATCAGCATATTTGGATAGGTCGATACCGACTGAACTTGAGAAATGTGCTAAACCTGCTTCTGGACTTGCATAGCGGGCATATTCAGCTAATTTCTCTTGAGCTAATTCATCTGTTTCTGCTGTAACCACTGTGATTCCCACAAAGATTTTAATATCTTCTGGATTACGGCCTTGCTGCACAGCCAATTCTCGAATCTTATCCACTTGTTGTTTGATTTTTGCAGGTTGATCACCTCCAATAAAGACACATTCCGCATGACGTGTGGAAAATGCTAAACCGCGTGGTGAAGCGCCTGCTTGAAAGAGCACAGGAGTACGCTGTGGTGAAGGTGAGACTTGGAAAACACCTTGGCTTTGATAAAAGCGCCCTTGATGGTTAATTTGATGAACTTTTTTAGGATCAGTAAAAATACGCTTTTGCTTATCTTTTTGTACCGCATCATTTTCCCAAGAACCTTCCCAAAACTTATAGCAAAGCTCTAAAAATTCTTCAGCTTGTTCATAACGTAAGTCATGATCTTTTAAACCTTTTTGCCCAATTAAGCGTTCAGCACTGTCCAAATACCCCGTCACAATATTCCAGCCAATCCGACCTTGTGTCAGATGATCTAAACTCGCGAAGCGCCGTGCGAATTGGTACGGTGTTTCATAACTTAAGTTTACGGTCACGCCAAAACCTAGATTTTGGGTTACCGCTGCCATTGCTGAAATCAGGGTAGATGGGTCATGACTCGGCAGTTGAATCGACTCTTTTAATGTTAAATCTATACCATTCTGGTAGACATCATAAACACCAGTAATGTCTGCGATAAACAACCCATCAAATAAACCTTGCTCCAAGGTCTTAGCGAGATCAGTCCAGTAATTGAGCTCATTAAAACGATGAGATTCATCACGCGGATGGGTCCACAAGCCGTGATTGATATGGCCGACACTGTTCATGTCAAAAGCATTGAGTAAGATTTGTTTTTTAGGTGCTGTATGTTGAGATGTATTTGTCATTACAATGTCCCTCTGCGTGGTGGAAGGATGTTGTTTAATACATAGTTTCCAATAAAATAATATTTCCAGCGTGATGCATCATGCAGTGTATGTACCCGTACATTGCGCCAATGTCGATCTAAGCCATCGGCACGTTGACTACCGCGACTTCCCGCAAGTTCAATTAGCTTGGATGAGGCTTTTAATGCTGTTTCAGTACTGTGTGCACGGACTTTAGCCACATCTAGTGAGGCTTTGGCAATATTTTCAACTGTAGGTTGTGGTTTTGCTGCATCAATAGATTGAGCAGCTTGTTTTAATAAAACCTCACTTGCTCTTACATCCGCAGCAACACGGCCTAATTCATAAATGGTCAGTGGATCTTGGTCTGCATGTTCTACATTGGCATCAATCCATGCGCGCGCTTTTTTAACCCGTTCTATCGTTTCTTCAAATGCTGCACGCGCAATGCCTGTTTCAATCGCAGCATGCATAATTTGTGCAAATGGCCCAACGAGGGTGGGTTCAGAAAATGCGGTGTCAAAACGAATGACATATTCAGATTCCACAAAAACTTGATTGAATTTAACGGTGCCACTGCCTGTGGTTTTTTGTCCAAAGCCTGACCAATCATTGATACGTTGTAAGCCTTGTGCATCGGCAGAAATAAAAGCTAAATATTCACGTTCTTCAGCATCACGGACTAATGTCGGAATGCGATGGGCAAATAGACTGCCCGTGCAATAGAACTTTTCCCCATTGACCACATAACCATGTTCAGTTTGACTAATTTGGGTATGCTTTTGTGCAGCAGTCTTGGTCTTAAATTCAGCGAGGGCATTGCCAAAACGTGCGCCTTGAAGTACTTCGCTATAGAGTTTTTCCTTTTGCTGCTCTGTACCCGTATTACGTAATACTTCCAATGCATAAAAATGGTTTTGTGGGATTTGACCAATAGAGCCATCTACGCCACTGAATAATGCAATTATTTTAGCAACAGTGTGACTAGATACTTCTGCACCACCATATTGCCGCGGTACTGTGATCGCCCATAACCCTGATTGACTAAAAGCTTCAACCTCATCAAATGGTAAAATTCTTTCAGCATCACGGAGTACCGCATTTTGTTTAAATTGCTGACTCAACTGTTGCGCGATTTCTAAAGCTTCTTGATCATTTTGAATAATATGTGCTTGCGCAAAGGGATGATTGTGTACATCCAATGTTTTATTGATATCTTGATAAGTTGTCATAATATTTCCCTGATGAGTAACAAAGTCGTTTAACTTTAAATCCACGCATGGCGCTGATTTTGCGTACCATTTAAGTAATAGTTTCCAATGGCATGAAGTTTCCAACGCACAGGGTCATGTAAGGTATGCACACGAGCATTACGCCAGTGTTGATCGAGATTATGAGTTTCTAGGCTTGAACGACTACCACCCAATTCAAGTAATTTTTCAGAAATAAGTAGTGCTGCATCATTGGCATACACTTTTGCCTCAGCAACGATAATGGAGGCTTTACTGGCTTGTTCAGGACTGACGATGTCTTGTGAATCTAACTGATCTAAATATTCTGCGGCTTCATCAAGCAATAAAATCGATGCATCGAGTAAGATATTGAGCTTACCGACTTCTTGTAGGGTATATGCTTCAAAACTGGCTTTATCCACATTGGCATCAATGATTGGGCGCGCTTTATGGATTGCAGATAAAGTATCTGCAAATGCAGCTTCTGCAATGCCCACATCAATCGCAACCTGAATCAGTTGTGAGTACGCACCACGATATTTTGACGCATCGGCAAGTGGTTTTTCATCCATAATAAGATCTGGATGAACCACAACATTCTTTAAACGCACTGTGCCACTTGCTGTTGTACGTTGTCCAAAGCCATCCCAATCATCAACAATTTCAACACCGTCAGCTTTTGCATCAATAATCGTTAAAACAATATGACCATCTGGGTGAATTGCACGTATCGCCAACCAATCGGCAAAATATGAACCCGTTGAATAAAACTTCTCACCATTTAAAAGGTATTGACCATTGATCTGTTCTAAACGTGTTTCAATGGTGCGGGTATCTTTGGTATTGCGTTCTGGGCCACCATTAGAAAGCCGTTTACCAGTTAAAATTTCAGTATAAATAAACTGTTTTTGCTGTTCATTGGCAATATGCTCAATGGCATTTAACAAGCCAAATTGATTTTGAGGAATCTGACCAACACTGGCATCTGCCTTGGATAAAATACGGAAAACATGCGCAAGGGTTTTATTTGAAACTTGAGCGCCACCATATTTTTTGGCAATACGAATTCCGCCTAATCCTTTGAGACTTAATTCTTGTATGACATCAACAGGTAAAATTCGTTGTTGATCACGTATATTTCGTTCTACCAAAGCAAAATCAGCAACTTGGTAAGCTGCATTTATTGCTTGTTGATCGTTTTGGATCACAAAGGCTGAGGTAGAAGAATTCAAACTAGACATATTGGCACCTTTCAATAGATACCAAAACGCTAAGCAATATTGCGGTAAAAATTAAACGAACTATTGTGCTTAACTTATCTAAAAATATTGTTAGGATAAAAATCGCAAAGTTTTTTAATATTGAATATATGTTAAATAATTGAAATTTATAACTTGTTTTGAATTCCTCTGGTCGAGCTCTTAGTCTGAAGCAGCTTTGTTATTCCTATCACGAATAAAGAATAAAGAAACTGATATAACCATAGAATAAGCATTGGGTCATATGACGAGCGATTGAAGTAAAAAGTACATTGTAATTCAAGCGATGAATGTCTAAAGTACACAAGATTACTCAGGATTAATCTTAACTTTTAGATTTATCTAAGCTTTTAATTAAAAAAATAATTTGGAGATTACATGCGTACGTTGTACCAATTCCCACTCTCGCATTACTGTGAAAAAGCCCGTTGGTTGCTTGATCATAAAGAATTGGATTTTGTTGCGCAGAATTTAATCCCAGGTGTCCATCGTGCATTTGCACAACTTAAAACAGGGCAAAACAAGTTGCCTATTTTAAAAGATGGAGAACGCTTTATTGCGGGGTCGACTCAAATCGCATTGTATTTAGATGACGTTTATCCTGAACATCGACTGCTTCGTACAGATCACACGCTTCGTGAAAAAACCTTAGAAATTGATTTGATCGCCAATGAGCTAGGTATTCATGTACGTCGTTGGGGATTGGCACATGCTTTAGCAGAAGGCGATGAACCGCTAGAAATTATGATTGGTGAAAAAGGCTATTTACGTCAATTTGAAAAAATTTCAAAGCCTATTCTAAAAACCATGGTTTCAAAAAGTTATCAATTGGACAAAGAAAAAGTCGAAGAATCTAAATACAATTTAGAGCTGACTATCGACAGTTTAAATAAGATTTTGATTGATAACGGTTGCCGTTATTTTGTTGGCGATCGTCTTGGTTTGGCAGATATTTCAGTATGTTCAATCCTTGCACCGTTATTAGAATTACCTGCGACACCATGGGAAAAGGAATATGCAGAAAATATTTCTCAAGAATTTACCGAATTTAGCCAACATTTGTTAGAACTGCCTTTAGGGCAATACGTGAAAAGAATTTACGCCACTGAGCGCAATGCACGTGTGGATTGGCGAGGAATGTAAGATTTCAAAGCAAGAAACTCTCCAATTTACTGAAAAATTAAGTATCATAGTGTGGAATTGGAGATTTTTTAATGCAGAAGTTCGTAATTTTAGGTGCGATAAGCACTGTTTTATTGATGGCGGGTTGTACTGAGAAAAAGCCTGCAACTCCTGAAGAAATTTGGAAAGGTTACTGTACCAGTATTGGTAATGCTGCACGTTCTATTACTTTAGATCGTCAAAATGGGATTACCAAGAAAGAAGCAATTGAATATGCAAATAAAGTCACTGATCCAACAACTAAGGGCTTTGTACTTGAGTATTTAGAGAAAGTCTATGCATTATCAGATGCAGAGCTAAAAGCGGATAAAGATGCAGTTCAAGCAAAGTTTAAGAACGAAGCATTTGAACAGTGTTTAAATACCCCCCATGATCCGACAAAAATGCCAGATTATAAACCGTTCTAAGGAGCGGTTTTTTTATGGCTTAAAGCACTACAGCAGGCGATATGCTTGGTTAGCAGACAATGAAAGAATACGATTTGTGTAAATTAGAAATCCGAATCGTGAATGGTCAAGACATGCACACTTTTGAGTGTCCATCCCTTTAAATCGTTTATGTGTGTTTTTGGCATGAAGTTCACGATGACATGGTTTTTTATGTTGAGTTATCGAAAAAATATAAGTAATCGTCAAACCTCGTCACAAAAAATGATTAGCATAAAAATTGAAAAGCATATATACACTATAGAAATAGAAAATAAAAAGTAGCATAGGAGTGAGACAATGGAAGTAGTTGCTTATTTACATAATGCAGATTTGCTCTTAGAAGATGACAATGGTGTCGCTGTGATTAGCGGAAGTCATTATGTGCTGAGTTTAGGCGATCAAGTTTTTTTTCAGGAAGTCATTGATGAACGAGCGAAGTTATACCAAGTAAAAATTTCATTTGCGTGTACTGAACATTCAATGTTTCATGAAGATGAAGTGCAAATGAAATTTGAAGGTTGTCGTACGGAATTCCAAAAGTATGTAGACAGTACGACAGTCCACTAAGGTGGAATGTACTTTGTTCTAAAAAAAAGGCAACATATGTTGCTTTTTTTATGGCTGAAACAGTCTAAAGGCAAGGTAAACATAACTTCAATCTTATTAAAGTGAAGTTCATGTTTTACAAAGATAATATTTTTAGAGCTTTTTCAAATTAATTTGAGAAATAATTTACATAAACGTCTGATGAAAGCGTACTGTGTAGATCTGTAGTTAAATGAAGCAAAAAGTGATGAGTATTTATTTATAAAATAATGGTCATCACGAATTAATACGCTCATTGCATTAACTTTTGGCTTGATTTTTAGTAAAATTTGACAGTCCATATTGCCTGTGAAGCTTTAATAAGCAGGAATTCACAGGTAAATTTTTAAAAAGAGGAATTACACCGTGCTAGAAGCTTACCGCCAACACGTTGCAGAACGTGCCGCACTCGGAGTCCCACCGAAGCCACTTGACGATGCTCAAACTGCTGACTTGGTTGAATTACTAAAAAATCCACCAGCGGGTGAAGAAGCATTTTTAGTAGATTTGCTTGAAAACCGTGTTCCAGCAGGTGTTGACCAAGCTGCATATGTAAAAGCTGCTTTCTTGACTGCTGTAGCTAAAGGTGAAGCGACTTCTCCATTGGTTTCTAAAGAGCGTGCGGTTTACTTACTAGGTACTATGCTTGGTGGTTATAACGTAGCACCTTTGGTTGAATTACTTGATGATGCTGCACTTTCAAGCTTAGCTGCTGAAGCATTGAAAAAAACGCTTCTTGTATTTGATGCGTTCCATGACGTTGCTGAAAAAGCCAAAGCGGGTAATGCAAATGCACAAGCCGTTATGCAATCTTGGGCTGATGCTGAATGGTTTACTAGCCGTAAAGATGTTCCAGAAGAAATCAAACTTACTGTTTTCAAAGTAACTGGCGAAACAAATACTGATGATTTGTCTCCTGCACAAGATGCTTGGAGCCGCCCAGATATCCCATTGCATGCAAATGCAATGCTTAAAAACGTACGTGATGGTATCAACCCAGAAGTTCCTGGTGAAGTTGGTCCATTAAACCAAATCAAAGAACTCATCGCAAAAGGCAACCAAGTTGCTTATGTTGGTGACGTTGTTGGTACGGGTTCTTCTCGTAAATCTGCGACTAACTCAGTGCTTTGGTTCTTTGGTGATGACATTGCTCACATCCCGAACAAAAAAGACGGTGGTTACTGCTTAGGTTCTAAAATCGCTCCAATTTTCTTCAATACAATGGAAGATGCTGGTGCGTTACCTGTAGAAATTGATGTTGCTAACATGAACATGGGCGATGAAATCGTTCTTAAAATTGATCATGCTGCTGCAAAAGTCACTGCATTTAAAGCAGGCGAGCAAATCGCTGAATCTGAGTTGAAAACGCCTGTTCTTCTTGACGAAGTTCGTGCGGGTGGTCGTATCAACTTAATCGTTGGTCGTGGTTTGACAACTAAAGCGCGTGAAGCTTTAGGTCTTCCAGCATCTACTTTATTCCGTGTTCCAGTTCAACCTGAAAACACTGGTAAAGGCTTTACTCAAGCTCAGAAAATGGTTGGTCGTGCTTGTGGTCTTCCAGAAGGTCAAGGCGTTCGTCCAGGTACTTACTGTGAACCGAAAATGACGACTGTTGGTTCGCAAGATACGACTGGTCCGATGACTCGTGATGAATTGAAAGACTTAGCTTGCTTAGGTTTCTCTGCTGATCTTGTGATGCAATCTTTCTGTCACACAGCTGCATATCCAAAACCAGTTGACGTTCAAATGCAACATACGCTTCCTGATTTCATCATGAACCGTGGTGGTGTTTCATTACGTCCAGGTGACGGTATTATTCACTCTTGGTTAAACCGTATGCTTCTTCCAGATACAGTTGGTACTGGTGGTGACTCACATACACGTTTCCCAATTGGTATTTCATTCCCAGCGGGTTCTGGTCTTGTCGCGTTTGCTGCTGCAACTGGTGTTATGCCGTTGGATATGCCTGAGTCTGTACTTGTTAAGTTCAAAGGTAAAATGCAACCTGGTATCACGCTACGTGACCTTGTACATGCAATTCCTTACTACGCGATTCAAGCGGGTGACTTAACTGTAGAGAAAAAAGGTAAGAAAAACATTTTCTCTGGTCGTATCTTAGAAATCGACTTAACAGAAATGGAAACTGACTTAACTGTAGAGCAAGCATTCGAACTTTCTGATGCTTCTGCTGAACGTTCTGCTGCTGGTTGTTCAATCACACTTTCTGAAACGAAAGTTGCTGAATACTTGAACTCTAACATCACCATGTTGAAGTGGATGATTTCTCAAGGTTATGGCGATGCACGTACTATGGCGCGCCGTGTTGAGAACATGGAAAAATGGTTAGCGAATCCATCACTTCTTCAAGCTGATGCTGATGCTGAATACACTAAAGTGTATGAAATTGACCTTGCTGACATTAAAGAACCAGTTCTTTGCTGCCCGAACGATCCAGATGACGCTAAACTTCTTTCTGACGTTCAAGGCGTTAAGATCGATGAAGTGTTCGTTGGTTCTTGTATGACGAACATTGGTCACTTCCGTGCTGCTGGTAAATTACTTGATAAAGTACCAGGTGGTTCATTGTCTACTCGTTTATGGTTGGCTCCACCAACACGTATGGACGAGCATCAATTGATGGAAGAAGGTTTCTATAACATTTATGGTAAAGCTGGCGCGCGTACTGAAATGCCAGGTTGTTCATTATGTATGGGTAACCAAGCACGTGTAGCTCCGAACACTACTTGTGTATCGACTTCTACACGTAACTTCCCGAACCGTTTAGGTCAAGGCGCAAATGTTTACTTAGCTTCTGCTGAGCTTGCATCTGTTGCTGCGGTACTTGGTAAATTACCTTCTCCAGAAGAGTATCAACAATATGCTGCTCAAATCGACAGCATGTCTGCTGACATCTATCAATATTTGAACTTCGACAAGATGGGCGAGTATACAGATGCTGCTAAAGACATCGATACTAAGAAAATTGCTGCTGCTCAATTAAGCTAATCTATTGAAAAATAGATTGAATTGAGTTAAAACTAAGGGCTGATTATTCAGCCCTTAGTTTTATGTATAAAAAAGCTTATATGTGCTATTTACTTAAATATAATGGCTAAAATGATATTCGAATGGTTTATATAATAGGGTAAAGGAATTGCATCAATTTTATATAAACTGGTGAGAAACGGCTCAAGTACATGATTTTGTTGTTTTAAATAAAGAAACATATGCATATGAAGATCATATGCAACTGGTTAATCAAGTACCTTATGATGTATCTATACATGATGATCTAATTATGTTTTTTTACAACAGATACCAACTTATAATCCATCTAAAAAGATTAGACATACTGGTTTAAATTACTATGGTATAACGATTATTGATTCTGAAGGGGCCTTAGTCGCATATAACATAATCAGCAGTATTGTAAATGTTATAAAACTATCTCCGAAATTTCTAAAATTTAGTAAAGGATATACTTATAAATTTGTTGAAGGGCAAGAAAAATTAATATTTCAGAAATATAATGTGGTCGACGACCAGTTTGACCAACTGAAAGGATGTATTAAACAAGTCATTGATTCAAAGGGGCAATTGTATATTGTTCATTTAGGAATTTAGTACAGATATTTTTTGATAAAAATAATAATTTTTAACTATACATTTTTAAAATATCAGCCATCATATTTTTAAAATCTAAAATAACGACATAATGATTGATGCTCGATGAATCAAAATCAGTGTTTACAGAATCAAATAATGCATTTGTTAGTGAGTTGATTTCTAGGTCATCGACAAGACAAGATGAATCTAAATTAAAATACTCAATATAATAATTAACTTTTATTTTTGCATATTCTGAGTATTTAAAACCAGATAAAATGAGTTGTTGATCATCATTGCTTAGATTTTTTGAACATATGGTAAATAATAATGCCATACAGAAGTAGTCAAACTCATCTTTATTAACCACTAAAATATTTAAATCCATAAAATAGTTTTTTAGCATACTTTGAATCAAGGCAAATGAACTTGCTAAATCCGCAGATAAATTTTGAATAATATTAGAATACGTCATCATTTTTTTAAGTTTTAGTGAATCAATGGGTATTGTATTGCAAAACTATTGTTTTGTAAAACAATACTTATGGTGCAGAATATATTGCATTGCAATACGTCTAAGATACTTTGTTAAGCTAATATCAAAGAATGAATATAGGTCATGCAATACGTTATTTGAGAAAACGGAAAGGCTGGACTCAGCAGCAATTAGCCGATTTTTCCAATACTTCAAAAAGTAATATTTCCAATCTTGAGAATGGCAATCAAGGGTACAGTCCTGCAATACTCCAGTACCTTGCTGGGGCTTTTAATTGCACTGTAGCGCAATTGTTTTTATTGGCAGAAAGCTTAGATGATGATGAAAACATTGCTGAGAACTGGGATCAGATGCCCATAGATGCACTATTTATACAACTGCCTAAAGATATTCAAGATAATTTAAAACAGCTTATACATAGCTTGATTAAAAATAAGTCCTAATTCTATATCTCATATTTATTAATATTATACGATTGATCTTCAGCTTCTATAGTTATTTCATTATGCATAATGATTTTAAGCAATTTAATCTAACTTGATATAATTGAAATCAACCCGGTATGTGTCTTTGAAATTTATCACTTTTATATACTAACTGCGTTTTAAAATAATAATACTCATTTAACTTATTGATCAAATGATCAGACAATAAAAAGCCCCTTATTCAGGGGCTAGTCGTATAGATCACTCTATACTTATATAAGGCTCATCTCATACTGGTTGTATTAAAACACAAAATGAGATATTCAGCCATAAAAAAGATGAGCCGTAGCTCATCTTTTTTACACAAGAAAATTAATGTGCATTTGCTACAGCAGGTGCAGCAGCGGCTGTCGCATCATTTGCAGCTTTACGAGTAGGTGTGTAGTTTAAACCTAAAGTCGAGCTGGTATATGTACGCACTTGATCAAGCAGAGCCGGGTTGGTATTTAAATCCTGTTGATAAGACTTCACAATCTCATGCAATTTTGGATTCCATTTACCTTTCACTTGCTCAGGGAATGCTTTTTCCATCAAGCTCAACATAATGTATGGAGAGGTTGATGCACCTGGTGAAGCACCAAGAAGGCCAGTGATTGAACCATCTTTAGAGGTGAAGATCTCTGTACCGAATTGAAGTGTTGCAGGTTTACCCGGTGCTTTTTTGATGATTTGAACACGTTGGCCAGCTTGGCTTAAAGTCCAGTCTTCAATTTTTGCATCTGGATAATACTTTTTCAATTCATTGAACTGATCTTGCTTAGACATTGCCACTTGGCTGACTAAATATTTCACCAAGTCCAGATTTTCCATACCAATGGTTGCCATTGGAATCACATTGTTTTTGTTGGTCGCATCAATCAAATCAAACTGAGAACCATTTTTTAGGAACTTGTTTGAATAGGTTGCGAATGGACCAAACAATACATACTTTTTACCATCAACATAACGAGTATCAATGTGTGGTACAGACATTGGAGGTGCACCTAATTCAGGCTTACCATATACTTTTGCAGTATGTTGCGATGTAACAGCTGGATTGTCTGTCATCAAGAAAATACCACCGATCGGGAAGCCAGCATATTGCTTAGTCTCTTCCAGACCTGTCATTTGCAATAATCTAATCGCAGCACCGCCCGCACCAATAAACACATGACGAGTTTTAACATGGCTGGTTGTGTTGGTTTTTAGATTTTTAAACGATACAGTCCAAGTTTTGTCTGCATTTTGACTAATACCTGTTACTTCAGATGAAGTTTCAAGTTTGAATTTAGGTTGTTTTTTCAAATGATCAATTAATTGGGTTGTAATTGAACCATAATTTACATCAGAACCTACGTCCATACGTGTTGCAGCAACTTTTTGGTTTGCATCACGGCCTTGCATAACTAAAGGCGCCCATTGCTTAATTTCAGCAGGATTTTCAGTATATTTTAATCCTTCGAACATTGGACTTTGGCTCATCGCTTCATAACGTTTTTTCATGTAGTTCACGCTATCGCCCCAAACAAAGGCAATATGTGGTACAGGATTAATAAAGCTGTTTGGTTGACCCAGCACGCCATTTTTGACCTGATAAGCCCAGAATTGTTTACTTACTTCAAATTGTGAAGCAGTATCAATGGCTTTTTTAATATCAACTTTACCGTCTTTCTCAGGGGTATAGTTCATTTCCATAAAGCCAGAGTGTCCCGTTCCTGCGTTGTTGAATCCTGCAGAACTTTCTTGACCTACCTGATCCAAACGCTCATACATATTGATGGTCCAGTCTGGTTCAACTTCATTGAGGTAAGTCCCCAAGGTTGCACTCATAATACCGCCACCAACAAGTACCACATCTACAACTGGTTCATCTGCTGTTGTGTTGACTTTTTTAGAAGCAATTGGTCTGAATAAAAAGATCAATCCAATAACAAATATAACCCCGATGGCAATCAGTAGGTATTTAAAAAATCTCTTCATATATTTCCTGTTTCATCAAGTTTTAATAATATTGTAATGTAGAAAAGTTACATAAATGTTAGTTTGTGTAATGATTTTTTTCGTAAATGATTTAAATATATGAAATAATTTGTTTTTAAATTTGTAAAGATGTGTACAAAAAACAATCAGATTAAAATTTGATTAGTATTTTTGTGTAATAAATATTCAAAAAAGTCTTAGACTAAAGTACTATTTTTTGTAGGTGTTAAGCTTTTTGTAACTTTAAATTGGCTAAAAAATACACTGAATAGAAGAGTTTTCCAGCCTCAATATGAAAACTCTTCTTAAGATTTTTTTGCTTATTCAATCATCATGAGGTCTGATTTATTTTCAAGCTTTAAAGGGCGTAAAGCAAAAATAGAGCGGGTATGACGAATACCTTTCATTGAATATAAATTTTTACGTAAAAAGCGCTCATAATGTTCAGCATTTTTCACCGCAACTTTGACCAAATAATCATAATCACCTGTTACCAAATGCGCTTCTACAACTTCAGGCATTTGACTAAGTGCATCACTAAATTGCTCTAAGATCTCGTCATCATGACGTTCTAAGGTGATCTCAATAAAAAATAGTTCATTAATCCCGATGGCTTTGGCATTTATGGTTGCAGTATAGCCTTCAATGACATTTAAAGATTCTAGACGTTTAACACGTGTCCAACATGGCGAAGAGGAGAGCCCAACCAGTTCAGAGAGCTGAGCGACCGTTAAACGACCATCTTTTCGAAGTGCCGATAAAATTTTGCGATCAATCCTATCTAAAGTGTACTGACTTTCATTCATGAGCTTTACCACAGAAAATATTTTCGAGAATAATGGAATATATGAAAAATCATTCCGAAAATACTGGAGATTTATATTAAATACGGGAAACATTCTATTCAGTAGAACGCTAGAATAAACTTATCAAATCAAAGACATTTGGGAGACTGGCTTTGATTTAGCGGATAGTATCTTTAGAGGAAAGGGTGCCTTTAACGATACTGTCCGCGACCTTATTCTACGCTTTAAAAAAATTATAAAAATAGCTTTAAAACGATAAAATTCAACCGCGCCTTCACAAATTGCATATGATTCAAATAAGACATTGTAATCTTATTTAGGGTCTGTAGACATTTCATAAATGGCTTGCGTTGTAGGTTAAAATTGAGCAGGCAAGGCATGAAACGAAGAGAATAGCGAGACTATTTTCGAGTTTCATAACGAAGGCTGAGATAATTTTAGCCACAACCCTGAGCAAGAACAAAGTACTGCTTTGTTTGCAGCGCAAGGCGCAGCGGGGGACTAGCGTGTTTTTTACCGCTACGTCGTTACCTTGCGAAACAGTGTTTCTCATCATTTAGAATGACTAAATTTCGTATTTCGCGCCTAGTATCGCCTAAAAAACACACGTAGTCGCAAACATAGACGAATTGTCAACAGACCCTATTGTATAACAAAAAATTATACAATGAATAAGATATATTTATACTTTGAGTTCGATGCTTAAACAGTCAAAATAATCAACAAAATTGTAAACTCAAGCAGCTGAAGATGTGCAATTAAATCGAGAAGTATTAAGATGATTTATCTTTAAAATAAAGAATAATGCATGCGATTCACAGCTTGGTACACACTCCGAAAATTTGTATATGACAATTTGCATAATGAAGATTATGAAACGTGGTTTAGTCGTGCGATCAATTTCTCTTTGATTTTTCTAATCATTGGTAATGTTGTCGCGGTACTTTTAGAGTCAATCAATGATGTTTATAAAGCCTATCAGCTTTACTTCGATGCATTTGAGGATTTTTCAATCATTGTCTTTACCGTTGAATATATTTTACGTTTTTGGAGTGTTGCAGAAAAAGAACCGTTTGATTCTGAGTGGAGAGTACGCTGGAAATATGCGACCAGTGGTGCTGCGATTATCGATTTACTGGCGATTTTACCAGCATATATCAACTTCTTTGTACATATTGATTTGAGATTTTTGCGGATTCTGCGCTTACTGCGCTTATTAAAACTTACCCGATATTTTATTTCATTACAGATTCTACTGCGCGTTATAGAACGTGAAAAGGGTTCATTTCAAGCCGTGATTTTTATTTTGGTGATTATGATCGTGATGGCGGCAGCAGGCATTTATGTTGTCGAAGGTCGTGCGCAACCCGATGTCTTTAGCTCAATCCCTGCATCTATGTGGTGGGCGGTGGTGACGCTCACTACTGTGGGTTATGGTGATGTAACGCCAATTACCCCACTTGGACGTTTCCTTGGTGCTTTGATTACCATACTCGGTGTTGGATTGGCTGCTTTACCCGCTGGTATCTTGGCAAATGGTTTAGCCAATGAGTTGGAATTAAGAAAGCAACAACTGGAGTTAAAGTTTCGAGATCTGTTAGAAAGCTGTGAAATTGACATTATTCATGATGAAGACAAGATTGATGATATTCGTAGAGATGTTGGCTTATCTGCTGAACAGACGCGAGATATTGTTTTACAACTGATTCGTGAACGTAAAGAACAGGAATTGGAAAGAGAAAAAAACAAGTATTGTTTCTGTCCAAATTGCGGTTATAAGTTACCTGAGTGAGTATTTAGATGAATCAACTTAATCTTTCAGAACAGCAGAAAGCTAAATTCGTGAGTATTTTTTCTGAAAGTTTAGGTCTAGATATTTTACAAAACCGATTGCAATCATTTTTTGAGGAAGTTTTTCAAAATTATTCATATTTAAAACTTCCTCAAATGAATATCGTGTCTACAGCATCTTTAAAATATCAAGTGTATTGTCAAGAACCTGATGCCGATCCTGAAACATTAAGTATTGGTATAGGACATTGGAATATCTATATCTGGAGAACTTTGGATGGAAACTGGTGTCTAGATGATTTGTATGAAGAACCAATCGAAATCGTAGCAGAGATTTTAACTTTGTGTCCTTTGTTTTCAATGATTCCCAAAAATGTGAAAACTCTCAAAGAGCTATTAGAATTAGGAATGATTTTAGAACAGCATTTATTTCAATTACCGAAATTTTCGGAAATTCGACCTGATGATTGTCGCGAAGTATTGTCATGGGATGGGCGTTATTTGTTAACAGGTAATAAAGTCGAAAATTTGAAGTTGTACAGCTATCGTGAATGGAGTCAATTGATTCAGCGTGAAAATTTTTTTAATAATGAATTGACCCTAAAATGAAGATGAGTGACCGTCATTTATAAAAATATAAGTAGTGAATTATCTTGGATCCGTAGTCATCATCTGCATAGCACTATCCATTCTTAATTTGGCTGAGACGAATCAATGCTCGCTTTATTTGCGCTGAGTGCTTCACAATAACAACGATAAATTCAATCTATATAATGATGAAAATTCTTCTAAATATTTTGAACAACGAATAGCCGAATAAGAGTTTTAAATTTATTTTTTACATATTTTTTAATGAATTATTGAGTAATTTAAGTATTAATAACGCCATAAAAGTTTTGAATGGTTAACAATGAACATTAATGTTGATATTTTTGGCACGATTGCAATTGCTGTAGCCGTTCTTTTTATTGGTTATTTTCTTGTAAATAAGATCAGTATATTGAAGCAATATAATATTCCTGAACCTGTCGTGGGTGGGTTAATTGCTGCCGCTGTAACTTTTGTGCTTTTTAAGCAATTTAATTTAACCGTAAATTTTAATGCCAATATTCAACAAAGTTTTATGTTGATGTTTTTTACTTCTGTTGGACTGAGTGCAAGTCTGCTTAAGTTAAAAGAAGGGGGCAAGTCGCTGCTTCTTTTTATGGTCTGCGTAGTGATTTATGTGCTACTGCAAAATGCTGTTGGGATAAGTTTGGCAACCGCACTCGATTTAAATCCTTTGATTGGCTTGATTGCAGGATCCGTCACTTTAACTGGTGGGCATGGTACAGCTGGAGCATGGGGCAGTATTTTTGAAGAAAATTATGGTATCAAAGGTGCGATTGTTTTAGGAATGGCGAGTGCGACATTTGGTCTGGTCATTGGTGGAATGATGGGTGGTCCAGTTGCAAAATTTCTGATTCGTCGTTATCAATTGGCTGAAGAAATAGCACCATCTGCAGCGCGTATGCAAGCTCCTCCATCTGCTGAAACAGCGCCATTTGAATATCCAGAAAAAACCCGTTTGATTACCGCTGATGATGCGGTTAAAACCATAGGAATGTTTGCACTGTGTATCGTCTTTGCTAATTTCATGACCGGTGTTGCCAAAGGACAATGGTTTGAGTTGCCGACTTTTGTATGGGCATTGGGTTGTGGGGTGTTTTTAAGGAATACACTGGAATATGTATTTAAAATTGAACTGTTTGACCGTTGTATCGATGTATTTGGTAATGCCTCGTTGGCTTTATTTTTAGCTATCGCCTTGATGTCTTTGCAATTGTGGTTACTTGCTGATTTAGCTGGTCCATTGGTGATCATTCTGATCGTTCAGACGGTTTTTCTTGCTTTATATCTGTTTTTTGTTACTTTCCGAGTTATGGGTAAAAATTATGATGCAGCAGTATTGTGTGCAGGTCAGTGTGGGGTAAATTTAGGCGCAACACCGACTGCTATTGCCAATATTCAAGCTGTAACTAATACTTATGGGCCATCGCATAAAGCATTTTTAATTATTCCTCTAACTGGCGCATTTTTTGTTGATATTGTGAATGCCGTTGTTATTCAAACCATTACAAAGTTCTTTTAAATGTTCTGTTAGAAAAAGCGATGTGATGACTTAGGCATTTGGGAAACAGCCACAAAAAGTGGCTGTTTTTTTTGTATTTAAATCAGTTTGATCATTATTCTTTTGAATCTCACACTGTTTTATACAATTCATATGGCTGCAATAAATCGTGATTTAGACTAAGGTTTTCTGTTAGTGACTTTAAACTTTCAAAAACACTTAGATGAGGAATTGAATATTTGAGCGAGATCAACGCTTAAAGGATGTAACGGATTGAAGTTTTACTCAAAAATTTAATGAACACAGTAATATACTTTAAATATGAATCATCATAATATGTATGCCACAAACTCTGTATTTGATATATTTTACGTGTTCAAGCTTTGAAATTAAGTCAGCGCTAGACACTTGCATTTATTTCATCAGTGTAGAGTTTGAGCTTATATACTTAAATTGGATCACACTCGTCTAGGATGATGTATGTCTAAAACGAAACAACCAACCTCAAAACAATTACTGTCAGTGATTCAAACACAGACAGCAATTGCAAAATTAGGCTTAGATATCAATGCTGTCATGACCTTAGTGGCAGAGCAAGTTCAATTGATTACCCATGCAAAAGGTGCAATTGTAGAGCTCGCTGAAGAAGGTGATATGGTCTATCGTGCCGTTTCGAATGGTGCAAATCAATTTCTAGGCCTACGCTTAAAGATGGATTCTAGCCTTTCAGGGCTTTGTATTGCGCAGAATACGACTTTATATTGCAAAGACAGTGAAACTGATGAGCGGGTAGATCGTGAAGCATGTAGACGGGTTGGACTGCGTTCTATGGCTGTTGTACCGCTAATTCATTGTGATGAACCGATTGGTGTATTAAAAATTTATTCAGAACAGGTAAATGCCTTTAAAGAAAGTGATATCAATTTACTTACACTCATGTCTGAGCTGATTGCTGCAGCAATGTATCATGCCAGTAAGTTTGGTGCTCAAGAACTCTATAAGCTTGCGACACAGGATCAGTTAACAGGACTTGCCAACCGTGCCTTGTTCCTCGATTGTTTAAGACAAGGTGTTGAACAAGCTAAACGTACACAAAAGTTACTTGGAATCTTGATCATTGATATGGATGGTTTGAAACCAATCAATGATCAATATGGACATCGTTTAGGTGATGAGGCATTAAAAGAAATAGGTAAACGTATCGTCAATATTACCCGACACGATGATTTGGTTGCGCGTTTAGGTGGTGATGAGTTTGCAGTGATATTAAGTAGTCTTGGCGATCAAGAGCTGGCAAAAAAAGTCATGAATCGTATTGTTGAGGCGTGTGGATTACCGTTTGTATTTGAAAATGTCAAATTAACCATGGGTGCAAGTGTAGGTCTGGCTTTATTTCCTGAAGATGGTATTGAACTCAATAAGTTGATTGAATTTGCAGACCTTAAAATGTATGAACATAAACGTTCTAGAAAAATGATTAATCTAAACACTTGAAATTTAAGATCTTTGATAGGGAATAAGTTTTAGTGAGGTTTGGATCTCATCAATATCATTTATGTTGAGTATATGCATTGAAAGTATCTGCAATCATTATGTACACGCATTTATCAATTTTATGAATTGAATGTAGCTCAAATTTAACCTGACAGTCTCAATCAAATATCGGTAACTGTCAGATCAGGTTTGAGCTATACATATTAGCGCTGATAATAACTCATTACTGATAATGATTCCTCACTACATCGTTATAAGCCTCTGGATGATGTAACCAAGGAATATGCCCTGAGTTTGAAAGTGTAAATAAATGTGCTGTAGGGTATCGATTGATCACGAAGTTTTTACTTGTTGTATAAATGTCCTGATCCCCATAGACAATGGTAATCTTAAAATCTGGTTTTTCTAATCCAGTTAACAGTGGATACTTGATGATTTCAGGTCTGGTTTTATTGATCGGCTCTGCTTTCAGTAAATCAAAATCATCAGTGAGATCTGAATGATCTGTTGCTATAAATCCTTCATTATAGTTTTTCATGACTTGTTTAAAGAGACGTTTATAAGCTTCATCGCTTCCAAGTGCGCCTAAAAGGCTATTTAATCCCATTTTTGTCCATGCCCAAGCACTTGTTTTGGACTTGTTGAGTTGCATGACTTCTTTCTCAGTTTGTTTCCATTGCGTATTGGTACCTGAACCTGGGCTACATAAAAAAAGACTGAGTAAGTTTTCGGGATGTTTTTCAGCATAGATTTGTGCATAAAGTCCACCCCAAGAGTGGCCCCATAAATGAAACTTATTGATTTTATAGAACTCTCGAACAGTTTCTATATCGCTTAAATAAGCCTGCATAGAATAGTCTTTATCAAGACAAGGAGATTTTTGGGTTCCTCTTTGATGAAATGTGATCACTTGGAAATGATCTTTTAAAAGATCGGCAACGGCAGAGAGATCACTTGGAAAACCTGGTCCTCCATGCAATAAAATTAGTGTCTCTTTGTCTGGATTTGGATAAACATTACTAAATAAAGTATTTCCATTATGATCGACAATGTTGCTTTGCATTTGTGTCTTATAATTTGCTGATTGCAGCGTAGAAGACTGTATTTCTATCGAATTTTCATTATTTTTCATGTCCAATATGGTGCCTCATTTTATTTGAGCAAATCAAAAAATGGTAAGGTGAACCAATCTAGAAATGTTTCTGTATTGATTCTGATTTTTAAAAAGTATTTTTATACAAGCTTATATAGTAGCTTATTTATACCAGATGATAAACCCGATGAATGGGCTAAGAAAAAATCAAACGTAGCAATGACTTGTAATTGTTTGATTAAAATATCTTGAGTTTCTATTTTGAAAACGGTGATTTGTTCACTTATTTTATGATAACAGATTGTTATTTATCTAATGAGTAGAGATCTTTTAAAAATCAGAAAGTGTTCATGGAAAGTAAGTTGTATGGGGATTGAACGTTCTTTTTTCCCTTGGGAGAAGGCTAGGATGCGGGGATTTTATGCTGAGCTTTGGTTTTAAAAAGGACTTATGCAAGAGTCCAAATATAATAAGTAAATTTTAAAAAATTAATCTTATTAAAGCAGTGGAAGGATGATCAATGATGTGTGAAAAATTCTAAATTTGTGCTTTATCAATAGAATTACTGGCGAAAGTAAGTCCATTGATAAAGTTCAGCGAGCACATGATTTTTAGATACACAATTGGTGATTTTAAAAAACTTTAAGTTTTTCCAATCAGTAAAGATAGGATTCCTGCAGCAATCAAAGGACCCACAGGAACACCTCTGAGTAATGCAACTCCAGCAACTGTTCCAATCAATAAGCCTGCAACGACATTGGGTTGGCTGGTCATTAAAGAAACGCCACGACCACCTAACCATGCGACCAATAAACCGATCGCAATGGCTGTTAATGATTTCCAGTGCATAAATGATTTTAAGATGACATCACCGGGGATTTTGCCACTGGCAATTGGAGTAAGCACGCCAATAGTTAAAATAATAATGCCGACTTCTAAACCGTGGGTTTGTAGTAATGGGAAAAATTCACTTAAAGGTGTGATTCTAAAGATGATCAAAACACCAGCTGCAATGGTGACCGCAGTATTGTGACTAAAAATGCCGCAGGCCAATAAAACAAGGAGCACAATTAAATTTAGGTCTAGACTAGAAAGACTCATCAATATTCAGCATTAAAAATTAATATATCCATTCATTATACTAAAAAGCGGTATGTGAATTTGCCTTGTCTGGCAATGATTCACATTTAAATTCAGTCGAGTGTGGATTTAGTGAACAATAAATTTTTGAGTTTCAGCACCCAATAAATTCCATTCATACTCAAAGTCTTGGGCCAGTTTAGACAGATTTGTTGATTTAAGTTGTTGTATTAAAATGTTTTGTGCTTCTTGCATGGCTTGGTTTAAAGCTTTATTCACCACCAATTCAACCAGACAGTTGGGTGTTTCTTGTTCATTGCCAATGGCAAAAATAGTAGGTTCTCCAACAGCCTGATAAATATCAAATAAAGATATTTCCTCTAAAGCTTGTACTAAGGTCCAGCCACCACCGGGGCCTTTGTCTGCATGCACAAAGCCTGCTTTTTTTAAACCAGACATGGTACGACGTACTACGACAGGATTGGTGTCTAACATGATTGAAATTTGTTCAGAGGTGAACGGTTTTTTTTCACGGGCTATATGTAATAGCACATGCAACATCCGAGAAAGCTTACTGTCTTTACGCATAGTTTTTAGTCAACGCTCTTTTTTTAATTGTAACATTAAAAGTTGCAATTATAAAAATAACTCAATATAGTAACTTTAAAAGTTACCTATTGGTGTTGAAAATGAACTATGACGTCGTAATTATTGGTGGGAGTTATGCAGGTTTATCCGCAGCATTACCATTGCTTCGTGCTAGAAAAAAAGTGTTAATGATTGATGCAGGCATGCGTCGTAATCGTTTTGCTGAACATTCTCATAATTTCTTAACCCAAGATGGCAATACGCCAGCAGCAATTATTCGTGATGCAAAATTACAGTTAGACAAATACCAAACTTTGTCATGTATTAACGCATCCGTCACCGATGTGGGCGCTGTCGGACAGCAATATGAGGTTCAAATAGACCAAGCCGATGACAGGTTTGCAACCATTCAAGTCAAAAAAATAATTATTGCTACAGGTATTCAAGATGATTTGCCTGAAATCGATGGTTTAGCAGAACGGTGGGGGAAAAGCATTTTTCATTGTCCATACTGTGATGGCTATGAGTTAAATCTTGGAACACTTGGAATGTTATGTTCAGGTCTACATTCGATTCATATGGCATTGATGTTGCCCGACTGGGGCAATACCACTTTATTTTTAAATGATGTAATTTCACAAGCTGAATTAGATCCCGTCACACTTGAGCAGCTTAAACAAAGAAATGTGAAATTGGATACACGCAAAATTGTCAAAATACACAATCATTGTGATTTAGTCTTTGAAGATGGTGAGCAGGTTCAATTAGATGGATTATTCGTCTCCACTTTTATGCGTATCAGCGCGCCTTGGATTAAAAAACTGGGGATAGTGCTTGATGTAAATGAATATAGTGAAGCCATTCAAACCACAGCCATGAAAGAAACCAATCTTAAAGGGATATATGCTTGTGGCGATATTACCCGTTCAGGTGGGTCAGTTGCTTTCTCAGTCGCAGATGGGGCATTAGCAGGTGTTGCTGTACATAAGTCATTTATCTTTAATACCTGATAAAAGCATCTATTGATTAATCAATAAGGCTAAAAAAGCCTGAATGTTGTTTGGGTTTCAATTCATGATACTTTAAAATGTATCGTGAATTTTTAAGGTATTGATTTATGTTCTTGGAAAAAATGTTGCAATCACAAGGCTTTGGCTCACGTAAGCATTGCCAACAACTCATTAAAAATGGTGCAATTCAAATCCAAAACGAGGTTGTTACTGACCCCAAATTTAAACTTGATACTCAAAACCTAGTATTTTCAGTGTATACCGAAACATTTCAATACCGTGAAAAAGTCTATATTGCCTTAAATAAACCGCAGGACTACGAATGTTCCCATCAATCAACACACCATTTTAGTGTTTTTGATTTATTCGATGATGTCCTTATGAACCGTGGTTTACAAACTGTTGGTCGTTTAGATCAGGACACGACGGGGCTATTGCTACTGACGGATGATGGACAGTTTTTGCAAGCATTGACTCATCCTAAAAAGCATGTGGCTAAAGTTTATCAAATACAAACAGCGGATCCGATTACAGATGATCAGATTCAACAACTTGAACAGGGTGTAGAATTACGCAATGAAAAGGGTACATTTGCAGCAACAGATGTACAGCGCTTGGCTGAATATGCATTACAAATCACTGTGCACCAAGGGGTTTATCATCAAGTCAAACGGATGTTGGCTGCTGTGGGGAATAAGGTTGAAAGCTTGCATCGTGCACAAGTCGGGCAATTAGCACTCAAAGAATTAGTTGAAGGTGAGTGGGTTTATTTGACAGAAGATCAGGTGAATGCTGCTAGAAATA
Organism: Acinetobacter sp. NyZ410; assembly: GCF_022828975.1. NCBI lineage: Bacteria > Pseudomonadati > Pseudomonadota > Gammaproteobacteria > Moraxellales > Moraxellaceae > Acinetobacter > Acinetobacter sp. NyZ410. Next base: position 2,265,311 of record NZ_CP094620.1, read on the forward strand.
GTCAAAATGAACAAATAGTGATTTGATCATGGCTTTAAAGCTCTATATTGCTGTTTTAGATGAAATGCCAGACTTTATGGTTCCAACCCTTGTTGCGCATGCAGTCTTGGCTGCGCACTTACAATTTGTTCAAGATGCTGATGCTGAAAGTTATAAAAATTGGTTAGAACATTCTTTTCGTAAAGTTGTGGTCAAGGTGAATCAAAAAGAATTTGATAAAATTGCTCAATTAAAGTGTTATTTAGGACATGAAAGTACAGTATTGGATGCTAAAAAATCCTGTGCTGTGGTTTTTCCTATTTCACAGGATACGATACCCAATGTACTTAAATTCGCAAAGATGTGGAAACCTATGTTGAATTGATTAAAAAATGCATTGTAAAAAACTACTTGAGGAAACAATGAAATGTCTGGAATTCATTGTCTTTAACAAAGCCCATTTGCTCATAGAGCTGATGTGAATGGTAATTGTTTTTCTGGGTTTCTAAACTGATTCGTTGCGCATCTTCATGGCGTGCAAACAGAATTGCAGTATCAATCAGTTGTTTGGCAGAACCTTGTCGACGAAAAACAGGTGTTACATACACATCATCTAAAATATAGTACTTTGAACAGGAAACAGATGAAAAGCCTTGGTATAACAACACAAAGCCTGTAAAAACATCATCTTTTACATGGATGAAGATAACACTTTCTTTATTTTCAAAACGTTGTTTTAAAAAATTAAAGGACTGTTGGATATTGGAAGATGCACCGTAAAATTGGCGATATTCATCAAATAAAGTAGCAAGTTGATTTAAATCTTCTTTGGTCGCTCGTCTAACGATCATTTATTACTCCTTGCAATGATTTTTATCTTTGCAAAAGAGCATAACCAAAAAATAGAAAAGTAAACTTAATTATTTGTTTAAAAATGCGACAGTGTTATTTTTTGTCACTTTCACCCAAGATGGCATTTAACTCTGCAAATAGATCTTCATCGTCATCATTTAAATCAACAGAAGAATTCAGTTGTCCGTTTTGTTGGTCTTGCTTAAGTTTTCTCAGCTTGAATAACTGATCCATATTGATATTTTGATTTTCTATGGCGAAAGGGATGGATTTTGTAATGACAACTTGTTTAAAAAACAGTCGAACTGCTTGTGCAGGCGTAATCCCCAATTGTTTAAAAACAGCAAATGCTAGTTTTTTTTCTTGTGAATCAAGACGTACTTGATAGACTTCGGTTTTTCTCATGAATAGTGACCAAACAAAATTTGAGTTTGAATGCTTATTTTAATCAAAGCTTTCGGAATTTCAATGCTTAATCGTCAAAAAGTCATATATTTGTCATTACGTCAAAATTACAGTGTCAATTCATAGTCAGAACAAAAGCAATATTCGGCTTGTGTAATCGGATCAAGGAACTCAATTTTCTTGGCTAATAGCTGTAAAGGTTGTGAAAAATCAGCAGCATCTTTATGTAGAACTTGCGGATAAAAAGGATCGTTTTTAATTGGAATATTTAACCAATTTAAATGCACCCGTAATTGATGTTGTTTACCTGTAGTCGGCTTTAATAAGTATTTTGCCCAAATTTGATTGTGTTCAATCAGATCAATTTCGGTATATGAGTTTGATTTTCCCTCAACAACTTTCATGGTGTAAAAGGGTTCGCCCTTTTCCATTCTCAAGTCCACAGCACATGGAAATTTTAAATTAGCATTGAATTGAGCAATCGCTTGATAGGTTTTCTTGACTTGTCGCTCAGCAAACATTTGTTGATATAAACCACGTGTTTGAGACCGTTTTGAGAACAATACAACGCCAGCAGTTTCCCGATCTAAGCGATGGATTGGGGTAAGGTCTGGGTTGTTTGTGGTTTTTTTTAAACGAACTAATAAGGTTTCTTGTAGATATTGCCCAGAAGGACTGATGGTTAAAAAGTGAGGCTTGTCTACCACGATTAAATCTTCATTTTCAAACAATATCTTTTCTTGAAATGACACATGAATTTCATGGGGGAGAAATCGATAGTAGTAAAGATGGGTATTTTCTAGATAAGGCTGATCAACGGTTAATGCTTGACCTTGCATATCGATGATGAGTTGGTCTTGAAAACGTTGTTGCCATTCATTGGCTGAAATATGTGGAAAATGCTCACATAAATAACTGAATAAATTTTTAGGTAAATCTGCTCGCTTGGGGAGATAAACTTTTGATGCAGTTACACCATCTCTCATTGGCGGTTGATATTCTGAAACAGGGGTGGCGGGTTTCATAAGCGTATTTTTTATGCAGATAAGTTTAAAGTGAGTGGTCTAAGCGTGTTGGAAAGTATCAAAACATGATTTCTAAACAATGCAACATAGGTTTTAAAGTCACGCAATGCTATCATATTGTCTGGTTTGAATCATGTCGTGAGCGTTATGCAATATTCATATAAATTAAGTCTGAGCAATGAACAAGACACCCAAATGTTGGCACAAAAGTTAGCTCAACATATTGCAAAAGGCGTGATTTATTTAATCGGTGACTTGGGGGCAGGTAAAACCACACTTACACGCTATTGGTTGCAAAGTTTAGGTCATCAGGGTGCGGTTAAAAGTCCAACATATACCTTGGTGGAACCTTATAATATCAATGCGAAAGAGGTGTTTCATTTTGACTTATACCGTTTAAATGATCCTTATGAGCTTGAATTGATGGGTATTCGTGATTATTTAGAGGTCGAGAATGCTTTATTCTTGTTTGAATGGCCTTCTAAGGGCGGTGATGAAATTCCACAGCCAGATCATGTCATTCGCATTTTAAAAACAGAAGATGAAGCTGCACGAGAAGTGGTCATTGAAAGTATTTCTGCTGAATTGATTGAAGCGTTGACTTGATCAATGTTTTCAGCATTTTAAGCCCATCATATATTTTAATTTATTTAAATTTTTAGGTTAATTGAATGCAACGCGAAGATATCAGTTTAAGACGTATCCAAAACTTAGATCCAGCACTGGCCAACCAAATTGCTGCAGGTGAGGTGATTGAGCGACCATCATCTGTAGTAAAAGAGTTGCTTGAAAACTCGATTGATGCAGGTGCGACTGAGCTGATTATTCGTGTGGCAAATGGCGGCAGTACCCTGATTGAAATTATTGACAATGGTCGAGGTATTCACGCTGAGGATCTAGCACTTTCAGTCACACGTCATGCAACCAGTAAAATTCAATCTGCTGAAGATTTACATGCAATTGTGAGTTTGGGTTTTCGTGGAGAGGCGCTTGCCTCAATCGCAGCGGTTTCGCGTTTAACCTTAACCAGTAGTCAGGATGATTCAGGTGTCGGTTACCAACTGGAAGTTAATGGTACAGCATTTGACCATCAAGATATTCAAGCGGTAGCAACCCAACAAGGTACACATATCCGTATTCAGGATTTGTTTTTTAATGTGCCTGCGCGGCGTAAATTTTTAAAGAAACCAAGTACTGAATTTGGTCATATTGAAGAAATTGTACGTCGAATGGCGCTTACGCATTTCGATATCCGCTTTGTTTTAGAACATAATGACAATATTCGCCTTAATTTGCCGATTGCAGATAGTGGTGAGTTAAGATTTCAACGGGTACAGCAATTATTAGGTCGCCAATTCACTGAAAATGCTTATTGGATAGACGCAGACAGTATTAGTATGCGTTTATCAGGCTGGTTAGGACATCCTTCAGATGCGCGTGCACAAGCCGATTTGCAATATGTCTATGTGAATGGTCGTATCGTCAAAGATAAAACCATTTCTCATGCTTTGCGTATGGCATACGATGGTATTTTGCATGGGCATCAACATGCTGCGTATTTGCTGTTTTTAGAAGTTGATCCTGAAAATATTGATGTGAATGTGCATCCAACTAAACATGAAATCCGCTTCCTCAACCAGCGTGAAGTGCATGAGTTTGTGCGACATTTTGCTAAAGACACCTTATCTCAATTCCAAACTGCAACTGCGGATTTATCTTCTGCAATGAAGCAGGATGGAGCAACAGAAAATCAAGCATTGCCAGCGCAGCCACGTTATCAGGAACAATTTCCTTTACATCGCAATGTACCAACTGAGCAACATGTAAGTGATCTAAATAGCCGAAGCAATTCAGATGGGTCTATACAGCATAGTGGTTTAACAGATTTTAGTGATACACAAGCCCAAACAGTCAATTATTCCCACTATGAACCACAACAGCAGTATCGTGGTACTCAGCAACTCAATAACGCCTTGAAAAGCTATTTAGCCCCCTTACGTGAGTCTGGGGATGCTGATCAAGAATTAACAGATCAAGCGTCCTATGAGCGATCTGTACAAGAGATTCAAAATAAACAGGCCCATCAGGTTGATGAATATCCGTTGGGAATTGCAATAGCGCAATTACATGGAATTTATATTCTTGCACAGAATACGGAAGGCCTGATTATTGTTGATATGCATGCAGCGCATGAACGTATTTTGCTACAACAAATGAAATCTGCATGGGATAAACCAGAATTTTGGACCTCACAGCAGTTGCTTATTCCTAAAGTCATTTCGATTACCCGTATGCAGGCAACCCGTGTTGATGATTTAAAACCACAGTTGGAACGCTTAGGCCTAGAAATCGATCAATATGGTGATGATCAAGTGATTGTACGTGGTGTGCCTGCGATTTTACATAAAGCAGATTTTGAATCCTTGGTACCTGAATTACTCAATGATTTAGATCCAAATGATGAAGCGCAGGCGCTACAGCAAAAACGTGATCAAATTTTAGCAGGCATGGCATGCCATGGTGCAGTGCGTGCTCATCGAATGCTGAGTCTTTCCGAAATGAATGCTTTGTTGCGTCAAATGGAACACACAGAATTTGCCAGTCAGTGTAATCATGGTCGACCAACATGGCGTGCATTTCCATTACCCCAATTAGATAAATTATTTGCTCGAGGAGAGTAGTTGTACATGTCAAATCAATTGCCCGTCATCAATTTAATGGGACCAACCGCAAGCGGTAAAACTGCTTTGGCATGTGAATTGTATGATCATGGGAATTATGAGCTCATTTCTGTAGATTCTGCCTTGGTCTATAAAGATATGGATATTGGTACAGCAAAGCCAACCAAAGCGGAGCAGGAGCGTTATCCGCATCATTTGATTGATATTATTACCCCACTTGAGGTTTATTCCGCTGCTGAATTTGTCGAGGATGCTTGTCAACTGATTGATGATATCCATGCACGCGGTAAAACACCTATTTTAGTTGGCGGTACAATGCTATATTTTAAAGCGTTGCTTGAGGGGCTTTCTACAAATTTACCGAGTGCTGATTACGCGATTCGTGCTGCGATTGAGTTAAAAGGTGAAACGGAAGGCTGGCAATCGGTGTATGATGAATTAAAATCTGTTGATGTATTGGCAGGTGAAAAATTTAAAGTCAGTGATAAGCAAAGAATCATTCGCGCTTTAGAAGTGTATAAAATTACTGGTCGTCCGATTACTCAACTACAGGCGGAACAACCGAAGAATCAACCGTACCGATATGATTTTCATAATTATGCTTTATTGCCTGATCGCCTAGAGCTGCACAAGCGAATTGAATTTCGTTTGGAAAAAATGTGGGAAATCGGATTTTTAAATGAGGTTGAAAATCTTATGAAAAAATACGATCTCGAAGAAAATTTACCTTCTTCACGCTCTGTTGGATACCGACAAGCGATAGATTTTTTAAAAAACAGTGATTTGAGTCAAGAAAGTGAGCGTCAAATGAAGGATAAAGCACTATTTGCGACACGACAATTAGCAAAACGTCAATACACATGGTTACGATCTTTGCAAGAAACACACTCTTTTCAAACTTTTTTTACGATAAACCAAGCACAAGAAGACTTGCGAAACTTATACGGATAAAGCAAAATTTAACAACTACCTTTTTTATAAATTTTAATTGAAAAATAAAGGTAGTTTTTGCGCTGATTTTAATTTTTTTTGGAGTATAAAATGTCTAAAGGTCAAACTTTACAAGATCCGTTCTTAAATTCTCTCCGTAAAGAACGTATTCCTGTTTCTATTTTTCTTGTAAACGGTATTAAATTACAAGGTCATATTGAATCTTTTGACCAGTATGTTGTTTTGTTGAAAAACACAGTAAGCCAAATGGTTTATAAGCATGCTATTTCAACTGTAGTACCTGCACGTAATCCACGTCCAGCTGGTGCTCCTGCTGGTGCTCAAGGCGCTGCTGGTGGCTTCGGCGGTCAAGCTGGCGGCTTCGGCGGTCAAGCTGGTGGCTTCGGTGGTCAAGGTGGCTTCGGTGGTCAACAAGGCGGCTTTGGTGGTCAACAAGGCGGTTTCGGTGGTCAAGGTGGTTTCGGTAGCCAAGGTGGCTTCGGCGGTCAAGGTGGCTTCGGTGGTCAAGGTGGCTTCGGTGGTCAAGGTGGCTTCGGCGGTCAAGGTACTGACTTTGGCGGCGAAACAAAATTTGAAGATTCACAAGAAGATGAAAACAATCGTTAATTTCTTGATTTAACAAGAACGATTGTAAAAGAGACGCCAAATTGGCGTCTCTTTTTTATTGGTGCTGCTAAATTTAGAGAGAAAAAAACCAGTGCAAAAGCACTGGTTTTTAATTTAACGACTTAGCATAGACTTAACTTTCATTTTTCTTTGGATCTAGGCTTGGGTCTTTGATTTCAATGTAAGTATTTGCACGTAACTCTCTTAACCAGCCGTCATATTCTGATTCGAATTGACGTTCTCCTAAAATTTGGCGAGCCATACGCTTTTGGTACTCTGAGGTCATATCTTGTTGACGTGTGCCTGTAACTTGGAGAATATGCCAGCCAAACTGAGTTTGAAATGGTTTGCTGATTTCGTTGACTGGTGAACTCTGCATGAGTTTGTCAAATTCAGGAACCATCATGCCAGGGCTTACCCAGCCAAGACTTCCGCCATCACGAGCAGAACCAGGGTCATTTGAATAGGTTGAAGCAAGCGTAGCAAAATCATCGCCCGCTTTTAAGCGGTTATAAATACTGTCAATGGTTTGCTTTGCATTTTCAGGGCTAACAACTTCTGATGTTTTAATCAAAATATGACGCGTATTAAATTGCGGAACTAAAGCTTTTTGCTCATTCGATTTTTTTTCTAATAATTTTAAAACATGAACGCCGTCTTTTGCTGGAATTAAGTCAGTGGTTTGTCCTGGCTCAAGGGTAGTAACACGTGCAGCAAGATCTGTTGGAATATCTGAAAGCGGACGGAAGCCCATATCAGCACCATCAACTTTAACTTGAGCTGTGCTAAATTTCTTTTCTATGCTTTTAACGTCATTGCTATCTTTTAAGTCAGTACGGACTGCTTTTGCAATACTTTCTAACTCGCTTGCAGGCGCTTCTCCTGAAATACGCATATGTAGTACATGGACTTGACTACCAACAGCAGCTTGACCTTCAGGTGATTTTAAGAAGTTTTCAACATCAAGGTCAGTGATCTTGATACGAGACATCACTTGTTGTTGACTCAATCGTTGAATGAGTAAATCTTCTGCAACACGGTTACGCAGTAATTCATAGGTACCCGGTGCAACAGCATCTAATTTTTTTTGAAAAGCTTCTAAAGAATTTGCACCAGATTGTTGGGCAACTTTCAATACGGCTTCATTTAAGCTTTTTTCATCTGCTTTTAAGCCATACTTCTTCACTTGTTCAAGCTGTGCATCATGGGTGATGAGCTGACTCAGTACTTGCTGTTGCAGAATGTTTTGTGGTGGGATTTCTTTCTTTTGTGCCTGAAGTCGATGTGTCGCTTCAGCAACACCTTGGTCTAAATCACTTTTTAAAATTGCTGTAGAACCAACAATTGCAATGATTTGGTCCTGCGGAGCAGCATAAACTGATACCGAGGTGGAGATGAGTAAAGCTAAGGTTGATGCTTTAAATAATTTTTTAAATTTTTGCGTCTTCATTAATATGTCCAAGATTGATTAGCTTAATCAAAACCTAAAATACGATTTTCAAGTAATGAACTTAACTTGTTGTTCAAACCACCAAGTCCTTTTAGTGTGATCTCAGCCATCACTGCGCGTTTTGGCTTTGTATCAGGAAGAGAAACGTCATCTAGATCATTAAAGTACGAGCGACCATAGACGGAAATTCCCCAACAACAAGATTCATAATTCACACCCAATAAATATTCACGTGCGACATGGTTGTCAAGGTCATATTGAACATGTCCCATAATACGCCAGTTGTCTTTTACAGGCTGTATAAATGATGCAACTGCTTGATCATATGCACGTTGACGGTCAGGGAGGTTGTTGCGATAAAAATAACCAACGTTATAAAGGTTTCCGCGTTGGCCTGTATAATACAATTGGAAGTCATGTTGAGCGCTATCACCATTTGACATCCACGCTGAATTGGTACTTAGTGTGAAGTTTTGTGAAAGTTGGCTAGAAAGACTCAGCACAGGACCAGTATGTTTTTCTCTGTCTAAATCATCTGTATTGTTGAGTAAAGTAACTTTTCGATCATCAAAATAATAACTTTGACCAATACTGGCTCTTAAGCGCTCTAAGCCGACTGTATCAAATAAGCTATAACTTAAACCAAGAGATAAAAAGTTATTGTCTTCTAAACGGTCATGTCCATAAAAGCGGTATGGGCTAAACAATTGATCATAGCTGATAGAAGCTGTAGTTGAATCAAAGTTTGGATAACCTGTTTGATTTTTATATGGTGCATACGCATAGAAAGCGCGAGGTGTAATGGTCTGGAGGAATTTTCCGTCCTTTTCAAAAGTTAGACCCGTATCCAAGGTAAATTGAGGAACAACAACGGATTTATTTTTGCTATCTTGGCTTTGGTTATTTAAATTAAGTTGATCTACAGTGGTTTGATCATAGAAAGTATTTAAACTCCGAACAGAGACTTCGGGAATCACAAAAGACCATGGATTACGGAAATTATAACGTGTCGCAAATTGGTTATATAAACGTGTACCACTTGGCTGGTTGTTATAATCGGCATCATTGATGTCTTTTTGGAAATACGCAGTATCGTTGTTAAATTCGTATTCCAAACCTTGCGGATTTCCAGCGACATAGTTCAGTAAAAACTGAGGTAGGCGGGCGTATGGTTTATCTACATCTTTGATGGTTTTATCAAGGGTTTGGAAGTCCTCAACTTTAAGTTGAGCTTTTAAGCCTGGAATACCGTGATTGTAGTTGAGTTCCCATGCGCGACGTTGGTTCAGCTCTGTACGAGTGTTTGGGTTGTTATCTAGATCTGAGAAAAAATCTTTATCAGAAACGTAGTTATATTCTAAATTGGTTGACCATTGTTTAGTGATATCCCACTTGTGTAGGAAATGCAGGTCTTTACGATCTTCATCATTATAATCACGGTCAGAAGGTAAGTAACTTCCCCAAACGCTACCAGCACCAAAGTTCTCAGTTAAATAACGAAACTCACCTTGAGCCATAAGACCACGGTCAGTAATCAGCCGTGGTGTAATGGTGGCATCATAGTTGGGCGCCAAATTTAAATAAACGGGAACTGCGAGTTCAAAACCACCATCATTGGTAAAGCCAAAACTAGGATTTAAAATCCCTGTAGTACGGCGGTCATCGATCGGGAAGTTAAAATATGGAACTGCGAGTACAGGCACATCCTTAACATAGAGTTTGGTGCCACGCGTTACACCTCGACCAGTGTCTTGATCCAATTCAATTTTATTGGCCTGAATTTTCCAAGTGGGTTTTTCATCGGGTGGGCAGGTGGTATAGGTGGCATTTTCAAGGACGATATTGGTTGGCGAAGTTCTTTCTATTTTTTCTGCATGACCATGTGCGTGGGTCAATTCTGCAATATAGAAACTATTATTTAGCTGCCCAGTTTCATCTTTCAGGTTGTAATCAATCTGATCACTTTGCGCGATGATACCACCTTGTGCCATTTGTACATTGCCTTTCGCTTTGGCGAAAGTTTGTGTTTTATCAATGGTCACTTCATCGGCACGAATCATACGTCCAGATTGATCAATGACTACATCACCAGACAGGAAAGAGTCACCATTGGGATTGTAATAACCATTATCTGCGGTAATCACAGATGACGCTTCTTCTGGGTTTGTTGATTTAGCTTGAGTGCTAAAAGGTGTAACCCAGACACCTTCACAATAACGGGTACTTGGATTTTTTAAATCACGTACCTGTGCTTCAGGTGAGTTTTTGTCCACATAATATTGTTCAAAGAAATTTTGCCCTGCAAAGCTTTCTTTGATGGCTGCATTCAGTTGCTTATTATTAACTTCAGAAACAGTGTCTGTCGATTCAGCATAGCTGGATACTGAACTTCCACAAAGAAGTGTCAAAATAGCAGTCGCTAAAGGATTAAATTTAAACTGATGCTTCATTTGTCTCGTTAACCAAATATGCTAATCGCAATTAATTATTGTCGCATCATAGAGAAAAAGTCGATAAGTAGCTACACTTAGCACTTCAAAAATTCAGCCTGAATTAGATTAAATTGCAAATGAATACACAACGTGAACAATTGATACAAACATGGTTAACATCTGTACTCAGTTCAGATCAATTTGAAATCAATTTTTTAGCAGGCGATGCGAGTTTCCGTCGTTATGCACGAATTACCTTGAATAATAAAACATTTATGCTTATGGATGCACCTCCTGAGAAGGAAGATTGTCGTCCTTTTGTTGCGATTGATGAATTCTTTGACACAAATGGGGTGCGTGTACCTCATATTGTTGCCAAGGATTTAGATCAAGGTTTGTTGTTACTTGAAGATTTTGGCGATGTCTTGCTATCTACACAATTGAATGATCAAACGGTAGATGCACATTATGCGCAAAGTTTTAAGCAGTTGGTGCAGTTGCAGTCTATTGCTGCTGATTCATCGCACTTGCCAGCATATGCCTATGAAAAGCTGATCTCAGAAATGGAATTGTTAACGGATTGGTTGTTGCCATCATTAGCTATTCAAGTAACAGATGAAGAGCTTGGGTTAATTAAACGAACTTTTGCTATTCTTGCCAATGCAGCTTTGGCACAACCTCAAGTAATCGTACATCGTGATTTCCATAGTCGTAATCTGATGATTCTTGAAGCTGAGAAAGACCAAGGCGTGATTGATTTTCAAGATGCAGTGATTGGTGCGGACACCTATGACTTGATTTCGATTACCCGTGATGCCTACGTACAGTGGGGTCCTGAGCGTGTGTATGGATGGTTTAAAGTGTTTTATGACTTGTTACCTGAATCTGCCAAGCAAGATCGTGATTTTGATCAATTCAAACAAGATGCTGACTTTATGGCAATTCAGCGCCATATCAAAATTTTAGGTATTTTTGTGCGTTTGTTTGAGCGTGATGGTAAATCTGGTTATCTCAAAGACTTGCCTCGTGTCATGTGGTATTTATTGGAAGAATCAAAACCTTACCCAGAATTACAACCGTTTATGCATTTTATTCATGCACGGGTTTTACCAAAATTTGAAGAAAAATATGGTGTATATGAGGTGATTGCAGCATGAAAGCAATGATTTTAGCTGCGGGGCTCGGCAATAGAATGCGACCTTTGACCCTTTATAAGCCAAAGCCTTTATTAGAAGTTGGCGGCAAAGCACTGATTGTATGGCATATAGAAAAATTAAAAAAAATTGGTGTGACTGAAATCGTGATTAATTCTGCATGGTTAGCGGATATTCTGATTGGTACCTTGGGTGATGGCTCACAATTTGGTGTGACTATTCGCTGGACGCGTGAAGATGAGGGCTTGGAAACCGCAGGTGGGATTATCAATGCTTTAGCGCTTCTCGGTGATCAACCTTTTATTCTGGTCAATGGTGATGTATGGACCACTTTTGATTTTGCATCATTATTAGATATCAATCTTGCCGATGATCTTGCACATTTGGTTTTTGTCAATAATCCTGAACAGCATCCTCAGGGCGATTTTACCTTGGCAAATGGTCGTGCTTATACCTTTGAGCAAAATCAGCAAGGTGAAAATTTAACTTATAGTGGTGTCGCTGTGATTAACCCAAAAATGTTTGATGGTCTGGAACAGGGTAAAAGACCGCTTGCACCCTTGCTTAAACAAGGCATGCTAGACGGTAAAATCTCGGCTGAGAAAATGCAGGCAGCATGGGTTGATGTGGGTACACCTGAGCGTTTAACAGCCTTGGATTGGCAAATAAGACAGGGTGAGTATAGTTAAGTGAGGATAAATACGCTTAAGTGCGTATTAACTCATCGTTAACTACTGTTCCACGGGCGAGAAATAGGTATACTTTCAGCTAACTTTTTAGAGATGTTATTTGATCATGCATCCATTTTTTCAAGAGTTAAAGCAAGGCAGTCTAAAGCTTGGCTTAAAACTTAGTGATGAAGCATTAGGATTATTGTTACAATATCAAGATGCACTCGTCCTGTGGAACAAAGCTTATAACTTAACGGCGATTCGCGATCCAAAAGAAATGTTGGTTAAACATTTATTGGATAGCTTAAGTATTTTAAATGATTTACCCGCTGGTCGTTTACTCGATATTGGTACAGGCGGGGGTATGCCAGGGATGATCATTGCACTGTGCCAACCTGAACGTCAATGTGTTTTGTTGGATTCAAATGGTAAGAAAATTCGTTTTCTGAAACAGTTTATTGCAGATTTAAAACTAAAAAATGTTGTCGCAGTTCAGACACGTGTAGAAAATGAAGATAGTATCCATGATCTAGGGCAATTTGATGTGATCACCAGTCGTGCATTTGCTTCATTGACAGATTTTGTGACAGCTTCAAAACCTTATATGCATGAACGCAGTATCATTGCGTCAATGAAAGGTTTGATTCCCACTGAAGAAGTTGATGCTTTAAAAGACAAGTGGAGTTGTGACATTATTGAATTGCATGTACCTCGGTTGGACGAACAACGTCATTTACTTTTATTAAAACAGATTTAAAACAGACTAAGGGTTGGGGTTACCATGGCTCAAATTATTGCTATCGCAAACCAGAAAGGTGGCGTAGGTAAAACCACGACAGCCGTGAATTTGGCTGCCTCTTTGGCAGTGTTGAAAAAGCGTGTTTTATTGGTGGATATGGACTCTCAGGGTAATGCTACCATGGGGTCTGGTATTCAAAAAAATGATTTGTTGTATTCAGTCACCGATGTACTTCTGGGTGAAGTGCCGATTGAAACTGCAATTAGTAAAGCTGAAGTCGGTTATAAAGTGCTTGGCTCAAATCGTGATTTGGCAGGTGTTGAACTGGCAATCGCAGAGCAAGATGGACGTGAGTTTATTTTGCGTAACGCTTTACAGCAAATTGAAAAAGACTTTGATTATATTATTGTTGATTGTGCACCAAGTTTAAGTTTAATTACAGTCAATGCTTTAGCCGCAGTCGATGCAGTGATTATTCCAATGCAATGTGAGTATTATGCATTAGAAGGATTAGCAGATCTGACCCAGACCATTGATAAAATTCAACAGGCGTTAAACCCTGAATTGGAAATTATTGGGGTGCTTCGTACCATGTATGATGCACGTAATGCACTCACCCGTGATGTTTCTGCCGAATTAGAACAATATTTTGGTAAGAAACTTTATGATACAGTGATTCCGCGTAATGTGCGCTTGGCCGAAGCGCCAGCACATGGATTACCGATTATTTATTTTGAGAAAAGCTCTAAAGGTGCAATTGCATATTTAAATTTAGCAGCTGAAATGTTGAAAAAGAGTAAAGTGAAAAAAGGAAATAAAGCATGACCGTGAAAAAAAGAGGGTTGGCAAAGGGTCGTGGCTTAGATGCATTATTAGGTTCAATCCAAAAAGAAAAATTACAACTTGAAGTTCAAGCATTGGATCATGGCCAATTAAAACAGATGGATGTAACCCAATTAAAACGCGGCGCATATCAACCCCGTCGTTTTATTGGTGAGCAAGATTTACAAGAACTTGCAGCGTCAATTAAAAAACATGGTGTAATGCAGCCGATTGTGATTCGTCCGATTGAAAATGACGAAACTCCCTATGAAATCATTGCAGGTGAACGTCGCTGGCGTGCTGCTCAATTGGCGGGTTTGACTGAAATCCCTGCAATTGTGCGTGATTTGACCGATCAAGTTGCGATTGCCTTGGCATTGATCGAAAACATTCAGCGTCAAGATTTAAACCCAGTTGATCAAGCACTGGCATTACAACGCTTTCATGAAGAATTTGGCTTAAGTCATCAAGAAATTGCAGACACTGTAGGTAAAGCACGGACTACCGTAAGTAATTTATTGCGTTTATTAAGTCTTGAAGATGAAATTAAAGATTTAATGCAACAAGGCCTGTTAGACATGGGGCACGCTCGTGCGATATTGACCCTAAAAGCTAAAGATCAATTGCAAATTGCAAAAATCGTGATTGATAAGAGTTTGTCTGTTCGTCAAACCGAGCAGTTGGTGCGTGATTGGAATACGCCAAAGCAGGAAAAATCTAAAGATCCACTTGCGCCAGATGTGCAACAACTGACTCAGAAACTGTCAGAGCGCTTTAGTGCCAGTGTAAAATTAGACTATAACAAACAGGGTAAAGGCAAGCTGGTCATCAGTTATAACTCGCTTGATGAGTTAGATGGAATTTTAAATATCTGTTTACCAGAACAATAATGTTTAAGCGATTTAATTAATTTGGGGAACTAAAGATGTGGGAACTTGTTAAAGCCGGCGGTTGGTTAATGCTGCCATTGGTTTTATGTTCAATTTTTACTGTTGCGATTTCAATCGAGAGATTTATACGGCTGAAACGATCTTTAGTTCTACCTAAGTCGCTTATGATGCAAAAAGGCCGCAATGTTGACGATGTTTTAGATGAAATGGAACAAGATCAAGCGGTTTGCCAAACGGCATTGGGCTATATTTTTAAAGATGGTATTGATGCTTACGCTCAAGGCGAGGCATTTGCACGTGCTCAGATGGAAGCGACTGCTTCGCGCGAAATTGGATATTTAGAAAAAAATATCAATTTCTTAGGTACATTGAGCGCTGTTGCACCGTTATTGGGACTATTGGGTACAGTGATTGGGATTATCGAATCCTTTTTGGTGATTGATTTAGGTACGAATGCCAATCCAACCATGATGATTCCAGGTATTTCTAAGGCATTAATTACCACAGCTGCGGGTATGGTAATTGCTATTCCAGCACTATTTGCCTACCGTTATTTTCAGCGCCTAGTTCAGGAATATGTGGCTGAACTCGAGCAACAGTCGACTTTATTTCATGCCGCCTTATTTTTTCAGAAACACCTTGAAAATGAAAAAAAGAAAGCTGGTTAAATCCGTTTTAGGGGTGTTTCATGAAATTTAGACGCAGAACAGTTGAAGATATTCATATCAATCTTACGCCATTGATTGATTGCTTGTTATTTATATTGGTGATTTTATTACTGACCACCACCTTTAACCAGCAAAGTCGGATCAATCTTTCTTTACCGGATGCACAAGGTGTTCCGCCAAAAGAATACAAAAATAAAATTGAAGTCATGGTAGACTCGGCAGGGCATTATGCAGTAAATGGGCAGGCACTTTCGAGTAAAGAGTCGGCTGATTTAAGTACTGCAATTAAGCAAGCAGCAAATGACAATCGTGATCTGATGTTTGTGATTGCTGCAGATGCCAAAGCGACGCATCAAGATGTTATACGAGTGATGGATGTCGCAGGACAGCTCGGTTTCGTTAACATCAATATCAGTACCAAAGTTCCATCTCGAGGTTATTAATTAGTGAATCAAGATTTTAAGGTCTATGTCCGTCTTTTGGCGTATTTAAAGCCGTACTGGGGGGCAGCCTTACTCGTTATTATTGGATTTGGCGTAAATGCGGCAACTGAAGTTTCTGTAGCGAAATTACTTAAATATATTATTGATGCAATTCAAGATGGTAATCGTGGAGATCTTGATTGGTTTCCAGCGCTAATTATCTTGTTGATTTTTTTCCGTGGCTTAGGATTGTTTATGGGTGGCTACTTTACTGCAGTCATCTCAAGAAGTTTGGTATTTAGTATTCGTCAAGAAGTTTATGCCAAACTGTTAAAACTACCCGCACAGTATTATTTGGATAATTCATCAGGTCACATCACTGCAAAAATCATGTATAACGTGGAGCAGTTAACCGCAGCTTCCTCTGAATCGTTAAAAACATTAATTCGTGATGGTGCAATTGCTTTAGGTTTATTGGGTTATTTGCTGTATACCAATTGGCGTTTAACCTTGTGTATTTTTATCTTTATGCCGATTATTGGTTTATTGGTGCGTAAAGCTTCAAAACGCATGCGTAAGCTGTCTATTCAAGTGCAAAATACCATGGGGGATGTCAATCATATTGTGCAAGAAACAGTCAGTGCGAATGCGGTTGTCAAAAGCTTTGCTGGCGAGGAAAATGAACAAAAACGTTTCTATAAGTCTTCAGAAGAAAACTTAAAACGTGGTTTGAAAATGGTGGTTGTACAAAACTTAAATAGTCCACTTGTACAATTGGTCATGGCTTTTGCTCTAGGTATCATTATTTGGTTGGCATTACGTCCACAAATTTTAGGCGATACTTCAGCTGGCGAGTTTGTTGCTTATATTACAGCAGCTGGGTTATTGGCGAAGCCTATTAAAAATTTAACAGATATCAATGAAAAATTACAACGTGGTATTGCGGCTGCATATTCTGTATTTGAAGTTCTAGACCTGCCTCAAGAAGAAAATACTGGAACTTTAACGCCAAAATTGTTGGGTAATATTAAGTTTGATCATGTGTCTTTGATTTATAAAAATAATGTAAAAGGGATTGATGATTTCTCATTAGACATACAAGCAGGCCAAACCATTGCTTTGGTTGGGCGTTCAGGTGCTGGTAAGTCATCTTTGGTGAATATGTTAGTGCGCTTTCAAGAAATTAGTGCAGGGCAGATTTATCTAGATCAACTGCCTATTCAAGATATTGAACTCAGTTGTTTGCGTACCCAAGTTGCGATGGTCAACCAGCAAGTTGTGTTATTTGATCGAACAGTGCGTGAAAATATTGCATACGGCCAATTAGAAAAAGCCTCTGAGGAAGCCATTATTGCCGCTGCTAAAGCAGCTTATGCACATGACTTTATTATGGAGTTACCAAAAGGTTATGACACACCTTTAGGTGCGCAGGGCTTAAGTCTTTCAGGTGGTCAACGTCAACGTATCGCCATTGCACGTGCAATCCTTAAAAATGCACCAATTCTTATCCTTGATGAAGCCACCAGTGCTTTGGATAATGAGTCTGAACACTTTATTCAAAAAGCATTTGATGAAGCGATGCTTGATCAAAATCGAACCACGATAGTGATTGCTCACCGTCTATCCACGATCGAAAAAGCGGATAAGATTGTGGTTATGGATAAAGGGCGTATCATAGAGCAAGGTACTCATACTGAGTTATTGGCGAAGCATGGCGCTTACTATCAATTGTATGAACGTAACTTTGAGGAATAATCGAACATGTCTATTGCGCAAATCATTCAAGATGCTTGGAATAAACAGTCCAAGTGGTTGATTGCATTGCGGCCATTGTCATGGTTATATCAGTTCGGTTTTACGGTAAATAAGCAACTGTATCAAAAAGGTATAAAAAAAACCTATCAAGCACCTGTCCCCGTGATGATTATTGGAAATATTACTGTGGGCGGGAGTGGAAAGACACCGTTATTGATCCAGTTGGTGAAATATTTGCAACATCACCATGTTCGCGTTGGCGTGATTAGTCGTGGTTATGGGGGGCAAGGGCCTTTCCCTGCACTGGTTACTTTAGATTCTGTGCCTGATCAAGTGGGCGATGAACCCTGTTTGATTGTTCAGTCTACTGAGGTTCCCATGGTGGTGGGTGGTAATCGCCAAGCCAATATTGAGTTACTACTGCAACATTATGAACTTGATTTAATCATCAGTGATGATGGTTTACAGCATTGGGCTTTGGCGCGTCAAATCGAATGGATTGTACTGGATAATAACCGAGGTTTGGGCAATCAGAAGCTACTTCCTGAAGGTTATTTACGCGAGCCTGTGAGCCGCTTAAAACACGGTACCGTGATTGAGCATGCGCATCAGCCGCATTCAGCTCTCAATATGCATTTAGAAGTGACTGAACCTTATCTATTAAATCCAAGTTTTGACCAATCTGAACAGTTTGATCCTGCACTTGATTATTATGCAGTCGTTGGAATTGGTTTTCCGCAACGCTTTTATAACACCTTGGAAAGTATTGGTGTAACTCAATTTCAATGTCATGAATTTCCAGACCATTATGATTATGAAATTGATGATTTGCAGTTTGAAGATAACAATCCAATTATTACCACTGAAAAAGATGCGGTAAAGCTTTTACCATTATTGAAAAATCATTCTACATTTAGTCGTGAGATTTGGGTGGTTCCGGTGGGAGCGGTCTTGTCTGATGAATGTTATCTATTGCTCAACCAACAACTTACTCAACTTGGTATTGATCTAATACAAGGTTAATTTGATGAAACATATTGTTATTCCTGCGCGTTTTGCCAGTTCACGCCTTCCCGGTAAGCCTCTTTTAGAAATTCATGGGCGAGCCATGATTTTACGTGTGGTCGATCAAGCAAAAAAAGTACAGGGATTTGATGATCTTTGTGTGGCGACAGATGACCCACGTATTGCAGCGCTATGCCGAGCAGAAGGTGTGGATGTTGTGATGACTGATCCGAATCATCCTTCGGGCACAGACCGTTTAAGTGAAGTTGCTCGGGTCAAAGGTTGGGATGCTGAGGATATTATTGTGAATGTACAAGGGGATGAGCCTTTGTTGCCTGCACAATTGGTGATTCAAGTTGCTGAGTTGCTGGCACAGAAAGCGGATTGTTCAATGTCGACCTTATGTGAGCCGATACATCAGTTTGACGAGTTTCAGCGTGACAGCATCGTCAAAGTGGTGATGTCAAAGTTCAACGAAGCGCTTTATTTCAGTCGTGCACAAATTCCTTACGATCGAGAGGGTGTTAAACAGGTTGAGCAAAAGCTACATCAGCATGCTTATCGCCATTTGGGCTTATATGCTTACCGTGTCAAGCTTTTACAAGAATATGTCACTTGGGATATGGGGATTTTAGAACAGTTGGAAAGTTTAGAGCAATTACGTGTTTTAGAAAATGGACATCGTATTGCGATTGATATCGCACAAGTAAACTTACCACCTGGTGTTGATACTCAAGCAGATTTGGATCGTTTAAACGCTTTAGATGTAGCGGTTTTTGAATAGTTTGTCTTGCGTTATTTATATTGCGTCACTTGTTTTTACCTCACTTGTATTTAGGTTTTTGATTCATGGATGCTTCTAATTCTCAGGTTTATCCTTGGCAGCAACAAACATGGGAAACCTTAACTGGTCGCTTTCCAAAATTAGGGCATGGTTTATTGTTCTATGGTAAAAAAGGCTGTGGTAAACATGCATTTACCCAACATTTTTTATCATGGGTTTTGTGTTTAAATAAAACACCACAAGCTGCTTGTGGCGAGTGCGCAAGTTGCCAGTGGCTCAAATCGGATACCCATCCTAACTATGTTAATATCACGACCGATGAAGAGAATAAGAAGCAAAACGCGAAAATTAAGATCGAGAAGATCCGTGATTTACTACCATTTGTGCAGCAAACAGTAGATGGTTGGCGCGTTATTGTGATTGAACCTGCAGAAGCTTTAAACATTGCTTCTGCAAATGCATTATTAAAAACGCTAGAAGAGCCAGGTGATCGGGTACAGATTATTTTACTTGCGGAACATTATCTAAAGCTCCCAGCAACGATTCGTAGTCGATTACAGCACTTTGCCATGGATCGTATTAGCCCCACGCTTTCAGAACAATATTTGCAACAACATTTACCTGCTGAAATGCATTCTAAAATTAACTTGTTGATGAATTTATCCAATAATATGCCATTGCAAGCATTGGCGCTTGCTGAGCTAGATTGGTTAAACCGACGTGGGGAGTTTTTACAAGATTGGCAAAAATTGGTCAGTCAAAAAAGCATGCCTTTACAGTTTGCTTCAAAATGGAATAAAGAACTGAGCTTTTATGATTTTTTACAAATGTTTGAATACTTGTTGTCAGATATAATTTGTGTCAAGCTGAATCAAGTTGTAAAGAATTCAGATTTGCAATTAGATGAGCTTGCTGCGCAGTATCAATTGCAAAGCTTGTTCTCTATTTATGAAGATTTACAACAATCGAAGCTAAAAGTTGATCAAAATGTACAAACAAATCTAATTATTGATCAATTGTCGATTCAGTTAATGAATGTGACATAAAATTTGAATATTCAGGGGGAATAATCATGCAACCACGTATGGGCGGTTTGATTCAAGTCAACATCAATGATCGTGCAACTTTACAAGCCAGTTATATGCCTTATATTCTAGGCGGTGGCTTATTTGTACCATCAAAGAATCCTGTAAAAATGGGCGATGAAGTGTTTGTATTGGCAGGTTTGCCAGATCAATCACAGAAAGTTCCTTTAACAGGGAAAGTCATTTGGATTTCGCAAAAGCAAAATGGAATTAAGCCACAAGGTTTTGCAATTCAACTTACTGGTGAAAAAGGCATCTATTACAAAATGGAAGCAGAAAAATTACTCGCAGGCAGTATGTCTTTGGACCGTCCTAGCTTTACAATGTAAGCCAATTTTCAATATTTAGGAATTTCTGTGTTTGTTGATACGCATTGCCATTTAACCATGTTAAATCTTGAACCTTATGCTGGGGATCTCGATGCCGCATTACAACAAGCAAGAGATGCTGGTGTGTCCAAGTTTATGGGGATTTCTGTAGATTTGGATGACCATATCGCACTTGCAGAAATTGCCGCAAGACATTCAGATGTGGGCTATAGTGTCGGTGTACACCCATGTGAAGATCCAGCTGTGATGCAACGTGCAAGTGTTGAAAAACTGGTTGAACTGGCGCAAGCTGAAAAAGTTTGGGCCTTGGGTGAAACAGGCTTGGATTATTTTCATAGTACTGAATTTATTGCTGAACAAAAAGCCTGTTTTGCACGACATATTCACGCATCGCAACAGCTTAAAAAACCTGTAGTTGTGCATACCCGTTCAGCAAAGCATGAAACCGTAGATATTATTCGGGCTGAAAAATCAACACATGGTATTTTGCATTGTTTTACAGAAGATTGGGAGACTGCAAAGGCCGTTTTAGATTGTGGCTACTATATTTCCTTCTCTGGAATTGTTTCATTTAAAAATGCGCAAGATTTAAGAGATGTTGCTAAGCAAGTGCCTTTAGATCGCTTGTTGATTGAAACGGATAGTCCTTATTTGGCACCGATGCCTTATCGTGGCAAACCGAATGAACCAAAATACGTTCCTTATGTAGCCAAAGCGCTGAGTGATGTATATGATAAAACGCTTGAAGAGATTGCTTTCATTACCACACAAAATTTTGAAAATCTGCTTCAACAAAAGTGATTGAAAAGCACTGATTTAAAAAGCAATCAATAGAAGTGCGTCAATTTATTAACGGATAGAATTAACAAGAGAGTTTATCGGGTGAAGATGGATCGACAGGCTCAGTTTAGAGCAAGAGAAGCATTGATTTTTCAGGTTGCTGAACAACTGCTTTTAGAAAATGGTGAAGCAGGGATGACATTGGATGCCCTAGCTGCAGAATTAGATCTAGCCAAGGGAACACTTTATAAGCATTTTCAGAGTAAAGATGAGTTGTATATACTGCTCATCATTCGTAATGAACGTATGTTACTTGAAATGGTACGTGATACTGAAAAAGCATTTCCTGAGCATTTGGCTTTTTTTATGTTGCACCATTTACATCATCCTGAACGTGCAGTGTTATTCCATCAGATCGAAGAGCGATTATCCACCACTGGACAAGGCATCCATCATTTATTTAGCGAACTCTATCAAGTGCGTAAACAACGGTTACGTATCATTATTCGCATGACAGAGAGCTATCTAGAATCGATTCAAAGTTTGATGTCGGTACGTGATTATTTGGCTTCGATTTGGTCAATTACGCATGGTGGAGCAGCGATACTGAATTCCAGCTTCTATCAGCGTTATTTAGGTTGTCGAGATACCTTACGTGTCGCATTGATTGATCAGGCATTGGCTGTGCCAAAACATCCACAAGCCTCAGAACAGGTGGCTTAGCTGCAATGAAAAATCTACGATCATCTCAAAAAATGCGAGGTTTTACCTTAATTGAGGTGATGGTGGTGATCGTCATCATCAGTATTATTGCCTCATTGATCATTTTAAATATTGATGGCGTAGATCAGCGTAAAGCTATGCAAGCACGTGAGATGTTATTGCTCGATTTAAAGCAGATTAATCGTGAAGCCAATGATCAAGCGCGTATTTATGCACTTGATTTACACAATGCTACCGATGTTGCAGCTGCACAGTATGGTGTTATTGAGTATATTCCAGTCAAAGAAGACGCTGAGCAACGTATTCGAGTGGTTGACAATAAACCATGGAAAGAAGTGACGGACTTTCCTAAAAGAGCATTGCCAGAATACGTTTCATTTTCTATTGAAACGGAAGATCATCAATTCCAAAATGCAAATAACTCAGAACTCTTGGGAAATAATGCACCTAAATTGATTTGGTTTGGAAATGGTGAGGTCAAACCTGTCACAATTCAAATGTATTATCAGCAAAAGCCAGTGGGTGGGGTAATTCGAGTTGATTATTTGGGTAAAGTAGATGAAGAAAAATAAAGGCTTTACTTTAATTGAGGTAGTTGTGGCTTTGGCGATTTTTGCAGTCGCAGCAATGGCTTTGACCAAAGTCGCGATGCAATATACGCAGTCGACAGCCAATGCGATTTTACGAACCAAGGCTCAGTTTGTTGCACAGAATGAAATCTCAATGATGATGATTAATCGTGAATGGCTGTCAGGAACGTCATCCAAACAAGTCACCACACAAGGTGAAACTTGGCAGGTAGATAAAAAAGCAGAATCTACACTGAGCCCAAATGTACAAAAAATAGATGTGCAAGTGAGCCTTTTTAATCCTGATACGGGTAAAGTAGAAGCAGGGATTACCAATATGGTGTTCTTTAATTATCCGATCAAAGAAAAATAATGATGAATCTAATCAAGCATAAAAAAAATCAAACTGTGTATGCACAGAAAAGCACAGGCTTTACCTTAATTGAACTTTTGGTGGCCATAGCAATCTTTGCTGTTTTGTCAGCATTGGGCTGGAAAATATTTGACTACCTGATTAAAGTTAA
Source organism: Acinetobacter sp. NyZ410 (assembly GCF_022828975.1). Taxonomy (NCBI): domain Bacteria; kingdom Pseudomonadati; phylum Pseudomonadota; class Gammaproteobacteria; order Moraxellales; family Moraxellaceae; genus Acinetobacter; species Acinetobacter sp. NyZ410. The sequence continues at coordinate 2,288,612 of NZ_CP094620.1, forward strand.
AGATCGTAATGTCATACATGAGGAAAATTTAGGCCAATTACAAGGTGCGTATCAACAGATTCAGCGTGATACCTTACAGATTGTTCCGATTTCTGCAAGAAGTGGTGAGGAAATTGAACCTGCTTTAGGTTTAGATAATCAAAAACTTTCTTTCAGTAAAACAGGTGTAACCGACCCGCTTAAACAGGGGTTGTCACCCTATGAACGAATTGAATATGTTTACAATGCGCAAGAGAAAAAACTTTATCGGTTAAAATATTCAAATTTAAATCGAAATAATTCAGAACAGCCCTTGTCGAGTGTGTTATTGGCAGATGTGGATCAGTATCGTATTGATGTTTTAAATCCAACAGAATTAGATCGTTGGCCAAATGATATGATTAAAAATGATAGGCAATTACCGCGTGGGATTAAAATTAAAGTCACGATTCGTGATATAGAATATGAATGGATTTTTAGTTTGCTCAATTCTGACTATCTGATCAATAACGGCGCAGCTAATTAAATCAGTATTGTGGTCGATGCGGATCAATAAATTTAGGTAAATCATTCATGCAATTAAAGCAGCAAAAAGGTATCGCATTAATTACGATTTTAGTGATGGTCGCTTTGGCAACCATCATTGCTGCGACGATTGCTAAACGTCAAAATTACACCAATGAAAGTACAGGGTTTTTAAAACGGCAAAGCCAAGCACTTTTTTATGCAAAGAGTGCGGAAGCATTTTATTCTGAGATATTGGTACAAGACAGCGAAAACAGCAAAGAGGCAGATTACTTACAAGAAACATGGGCAAAACCAATGCCAGCATTTCCGGTTGAAGATGGATATGTCACAGGTGTGTTGGAAGATGAGTCAGGTAAATTCAATTTAAACAGTTTATTAAATAATGAAGGTAAGCCCAACGACGCGGCACAGAAATATTTTTCTAAGCTTTTGGTTCGTGTCGGTTTACCTGCTGATGCTGTTCAAGCAGTGATTGATTGGCAAGATCCAGACAATGAAACCATAGGTTCATATGGCGCTGAAACAAGTTATTACCAAGGTTTGCCTAAACCATATTTGGCTGCAAATCGAAAATTTTCCAGTGTTGAAGAACTTAAACAAGTACGTGGTTTTGAAGAAAAGAAGTATGATTTAATTGCACCCTATATATCTGCACTGCCTGATATTGCAACAAAAATTAATGTCAATACTGCACCTGCAATGGTTTTGGCAGCCATGGATGAGAAACTAGACGTAAATAGCGTACAAACAGCTTTAAAAGCGCGACAAGAAAAACTTGAGCATTTTGCCAATGTGGGCGAGCTAATGAAAATCGCACCATTTGACAGCTTGGAAGCTGCAAGCAAAACAGAGGCAGACAAGATTTTTGGAGTAACATCCAGTTATTTTAAAGCCAAGATCGAAGTATCTTTAAGCAATCGCAAGCGTCAATTTACTACACGCTTTATGCGTAATGATAAATCACAAGTTTATGTTTATTCGCGTAGCCTTGCACCATTTTGAAAATTTCAGTGAATATTTTTTTAACTATATGATTTTAAATAACTATAAAAGATAGTTAAAAGGTAGTTAAAAGGTTGGTTGATTGACTAAACATGATTCGATAAGCTAAATAGGCCTAAAAAAGCAGATCATCCTTTTGGCTAATTGCAATCAACGTGAAAATTAATGCTCAGGGTTCGAGTTTTGCTTTATAATCGAGATTCTTTACCGATTTGTTTATAAAATTTGGCTCATGTTAATTCGTAAGTTATTTAAGTTTGAAAATGCACATATTGTGCGGAATTGCACGTCAGATCGTTGCAAACGGTCTATACACGGGCACAGCTATAAAGTTGAATTACTACTTAAAGCTTCAAAACTTGATCATGGTCAAATGGTATATGACTTTGGCTTGCTTAAAGGTGTAATCAAAGAAATTTTCGACAGTTTTGACCATGCGATCTGTTTTTGGCAAGAAGATAACCCTGAATATATTCAGGCGTGTAAAACTTTTAGTGCTCGTTGGGTGGCTTTGCCAGTTTCTCCATCAGCTGAACAGTTTTCACGGATATTCTTTTTCCTCGCGCAACAGATTTTAAAATCAACCATTACCCAAAATGGGGAAGGGGATGTTGAAGTCTATTCTGTGATTGTGCATGAAACCGATACAGGTTATGCGCAAAGTTTTCAAGAAGATATTGAAAATGCTCAGATGGGACTGTTGAGTCTGGATAAAATTATTTTTTCTGAGCAGGTCACATCTGAATGGTCTGACGCAGAAATGTATGAAAAATTGAAACAGGGCATTCCGTTTCAAAACCCTGAAGTGGATTTACAGGTTAAAATTTAAATGATGATTCTTGAGTGAAATCCATCTTTAGGACAAATAAATTTTTAGGAAAATGAAATTTAGGATGAAAGTTGATGCAATTATCTGAACTCGAACAAACAAAATTAAATCAAGTTCGGTTAGATCAAAGTTGGAAAGAAGGTTTAGCTGAGTTTCTTTTGAGTCAGCAAATGGATGATTTGCGTTCTTTTTTAGTTGCTGAAAAAAATGCAAATAAAACCATTTACCCACCGAGCTCACTTATTTTCAATGCATTAGACACAACGCCATTGAATCATGTAAAAGTGGTGATTTTAGGACAAGATCCTTATCACGGTCCTGATCAAGCGCATGGGTTGAGTTTTTCCGTACAAAAAGGCGTTGCATTGCCTCCGTCTTTACGTAATATCTTTCATGAATTAAATACAGATTTAGCTGTACCTGTATCCCGTCATGGTGATCTCACCAAATGGGCTCAACAAGGTGTATTACTTTTAAATAGTGTGTTGACAGTGGAAGCTGGGCAACCGACATCACATCAAAAACGCGGTTGGGAAAATTTTACAGATCATGTGATTGATGTGTTGAATGAGCATAGAGAGCACATTGTATTTATACTTTGGGGCGCATATGCTCAGAAAAAAGGACAACGTATAGACCAAACGAAGCATCTGGTATTAAAAGCTGCGCACCCATCTCCATTGGCAGCAAATCGTGGTGGCTTTTTTGGTTGTAAGGTTTTTTCAAAAACAAATAATTATCTGAAACAATATGGCATTGAGCCAATCGACTGGCAGCTGGACGCATGACAAACTCTCCCGAAATAAATAATTATCACCCAGATCTGATTATCGAAGAAGCGAAAAAGGGATGGCGAATTATTCGCTTAAATCGTCCTAAGTCGCTTCATGCACTTGATGAATCTATCGTTGCGGCATTATTGAAGCTGTTTGAGGATTTTCATCATGATGACTCAGTTAAGGCAATTTGGTTAGATTCAACCACGCCTAAAGCTTTTTGTGCAGGCGGTGACGTTCGTAAATTGCGTCAATTGGTGATCAACAATGAAGTTGAAACAGCCAATAAGTTTTTTGAAACCGAATATGCTTTAGATTTACTGTTGCATAATTATGCTAAACCTGTAGTGGTTTGGGGTGAAGGTTATGTCATGGGTGGTGGCTTAGGCTTATTCATGGCAGCGCCTTTCCGTTTAGTTACACCGTATTCGCGTCTTGCTATGCCTGAAGTGAATATCGGTCTATACCCAGATGTAGGTGCTACACGTTTCTTAGCAGATCGTGGTCCGATTGGTTTATTTACGGGTTTAACTGGATCGATCATGACTGCAGCGGGTGGTTATGGGATTGGTTGGGCAACCCATATTTGTGATGCCCAACGTGATGTGGTTTTACAGAAACTGATTGATATCGATTGGGATCATTATCCTGCTGGCGATTTCCGTGCTTTAGATGACACCTTAAATAGTTTACATCGTCCTGTTTCACCTGGACCGTTGCAAAACTCTTTGGATGTGATTCATAGTGTTTGTCGTGGTGTAAACTTTGAACATGATTATGAAGCGATTATTGGTCTAAGTGATGCGCGTAGTGATTGGTTGCGTCAAGCCAGTGAGAATCTACAAAAAGGTTCACCAAGTACTGCTGCGATTACTTGGTTGTTATGGCAGTGGGGACGTCAAGTTCATCCGTGGTCTGAGGTTTTTGAGTTAGAAAAACAAATTTCTGATTGGAAAATTCGTCATCCTGATTTTGTTGAAGGTGTACGCGCACGCTTGGTGGATAAAGATTTATCACCAGAGTGGGAACAGGTTGAGTCGCGAACATTGCGTGGAATCCTTGCGAAAAACCCACCTGTAACAACAATTGACAGTTGGAATACGTTGCTAAGTCAGTACGGTATTATTTAAGGTCGTATGACTGAAGAAACTCAACACTACATAGATCAACAATGGATGCAGCTGGCTTTAGAGCAAGCTGCATTTGCTGCATCTATCGGTGAAATTCCAGTAGGAGCTGTGATTGTAAGTCAGGGCCAAGTCATCGGTGAAGGTTATAATCAACCGATTGCTCAGCATGATCCAACAGCCCATGCGGAAATTCAGGCACTGCGCAATGCGTGTCAAAAGATTGAAAATTATCGCCTACCAGAAGATGCAACGTTATACGTTACACTTGAACCTTGTACCATGTGTGTCGGCGCATTAATTCATGCAAGAATCAAACGTGTGGTTTTTGGTGCGACCGAACCTAAAGCGGGTTCACTCATCAGTAGTCGTCAACTGTTAGAGATTGGCTATTACAATCATATATTTCAGTTTGAAGGTGGTTGTTTACAAACGCAGTGCTCAAGCCAACTGTCTGATTTTTTTAAAATGCGCCGTGAGCAAAAAAAACAATTAAAGTTACAACAAAAGACCTTAAATGACTCATTAAAATGATCTAGAATACACAAGATTTTAGTGACAATGAAAATTGTCAAAATAAGGGTTTTAAAAATATAGTTAAAGTTTAAAAGGGTATAACAATGAATTCTATTCAAGTAAAACAAGAGTTTAATGCACCAATCGATCAGGTCTTTGACTTGTTATCAAAACATTCAACCTATAATGTGGCTTTTGCTCCCATTCAAGTTGTACGGGTAAAAGATGCTGCTGATCCTGAACGCCCAGATGGATTGGGTTCTATCCGTCGTATGGGGTTCGGTCCGATCAAGCCGATTCAAGAGCAAATTACGCATCTGGATGTCAATAAACGTATCGAATATAAGTTAATTAACAATCCATTGATTAAACATCATATTGGAATTATTGAGTTTACAGCGCTTGCTGCAAACAAAACGCGTGTTGACTATACGATCGAATTACAAGCACGTGCACCATTTGTGAGTAAATTAATACTTGCACAGCTTAAACTAGCGATTACACTTGGATTTAAGAAACTTGCTAAGTCTGTAGCTTAATTGGAAATTCAATGACAATTCAAATTATCACAATCGATGGGCCAAGTGGTTCTGGTAAAGGAACACTTGCAGCAAAGCTTGCGCATCACTATCAATTCCATTTATTAGACTCTGGTGCGCTGTATCGTTTGCTTGGATTGTCATTGCATCAAAAAGAATTGTTGGACGCATTAGACACTGAATCTGTATTGCAACAAAGTGTGACGATTGCAACAAATTTAGATATCGTATTTAAGAGTGCTGACAACGGAATCATGATTTTGTTGGATGGTGAAGATGTCTCACAAACGATTCGTACTGAACGCGTTGGTGAATTTGCTTCAAAAGTCGCAGCAATTCCAGCGCTTAGAGCGGCATTGGTAGATCGACAACATGCTTTTGCCCAGTTGCCTGGCTTGGTTGCCGATGGGCGTGATATGGGCACTTCTATTTTTCCACAAGCACAAGCAAAGATTTATCTCACTGCCTCAGCTGAGTCCCGTGCAGAGCGTCGTGTAAAACAGTTGCAGGGAATGGGGCTGGATGTTAAAATAAGCGACATTTTAGCAAATATACAAGCTCGAGATAAAAGAGATATGGAACGCACAGTCGCTCCACTCAAGCCAGCAGAAGACGCTTATATCATTGATAGCTCAGAAATGAACATCGATGAAGTGTTTAAACTGATGACTGATTATGTCGAGTTACATTTAGCTAAATAAAGAATATTTAACCAAATATTAGCCAAAGCATAGCTTGATCAGTTTATACGGACTATGTGGATGGCTTAACTAAACCGGCCTTGTCTGATCCAAGACCGTTGACTTTACTAGGTATATCATGACCGAATCTTTTGCAGCCCTCTTTGAAGAAAGCGAATCAACTCTCAATATCGACAAAGGTGCCGTTATTAAAGGTATCGTTGTTAGCATCGACTCTGACTGGGTTACTGTTGACACTGGCCTTAAATCTGAAGGTGTTGTTGCACGTTCAGAATTCTTAAACGAACAACGCGAACTTGAAGTTCAAGTTGGCGATGAAGTTGATGTTGTTGTTGAAGCGCTTGACAACGGTATGGGTCAAACAGTTTTATCACGTGAAAAAGCGAAACGTGCTGAAACTTGGACTAAACTTGAAAAAATCTTTGAAGACGGCGAAATCGTTACTGGTGTTATTTCTGGTAAGGTTAAAGGCGGTTTCACTGTTGACATCGGTCCAGTTCGTGCATTCTTACCAGGTTCATTGGTAGATACTCGCCCTATTCGTGATACAACTCACCTTGAAGGCAAAGAGTTAGAATTCAAAGTAATCAAACTTGATGCTAAACGTAACAACGTTGTTGTATCTCGTCGTGCTGTAATGGAAGCTGAATCTTCAGCTGACCGTGAAGCGCTTCTTTCTCAATTGGAAGAAGGCCAAACAGTTACTGGTACGATCAAAAATCTTACTGATTACGGTGCATTCGTTGACCTTGGCGGTATTGATGGTCTTCTACATATCACAGATATGGCTTGGAAACGCATCAAACACCCTTCAGAAGTTGTTGAAGTGGGTCAAGAAGTTACTGTTAAAGTACTTAAGTTTGACAAAGAACGTAATCGTGTATCTTTAGGTCTTAAGCAATTAGGCGAAGATCCATGGTTAGCGATCATGAACCGTTATCCTAAAGGTTCTATCGTTAAAGCACGTGTTACAAACTTAACTGACTACGGTTGTTTTGCTGAAATCGCTGAAGGCGTTGAAGGCTTAGTACACGTTTCAGAAATGGATCACACTAACAAAAACATCCACCCATCTAAAGTTGTTCAGATTGGTGATGAAGTTGATGTTATGGTTCTTGAAGTTGATGAAGAACGTCGTCGTATTTCATTGGGTATCAAGCAAACTCGTGCGAACCCATGGGAAGAGTTCTCTAAGTCACACGACAAAGGTGAAAAAGTTTCTGGTACGATCAAGTCTATCACTGACTTCGGTATCTTCATCGGTTTACCTGGCGGTATCGATGGTCTAGTTCACTTGTCTGATATTTCTTGGAACGAACAAGGCGAAGACGCTATTCGTCGTTACAAGAAAGGTGATACAGTTGAAGCAGTTATCTTGTCTGTAGATGCTGAAGGCAACCGTATCAGTCTTGGTATCAAACAAATGAACAGCGATCCGTTCAATGACTTCTTAGCTGCTAACGAACGCGGTGCGTTGGTTAAAGGTACAGTAACTGCTGTTGATGCTAAAGGCGCAACAATTAAGTTAGCTGACGAAGTTGAAGCTTCTTTGAAAGCATCTGAAATCAACCGCGATCGCGTTGAAGATGCAACTAAATTCTTAGAAGTTGGTCAAGAAGTTGAAGCTAAAATCATCAATGTAGATCGTAAATCACGTTCTATCAACTTGTCGATTAAAGCAAAAGACGAAGCTGAAGAGAAAGAAGCTGTAGCAAACTTGAAAACTACAACTGCGCCTACTGGTCAAGACAATGGTCCTAAGACAATTGGTGATTTGATCAAAGCACAGATGAACCACTAAGTGATTGTTAAGAAGTATTATTTAATGTAATTAATTAATATTTTTTATTCAAATAGTGTAAAAGGTAGCGTAGTATATGATTACTGCGCTACCTTTTTGTATTTAAAAAGGATATTATCTGGTGTATATCAATTAGCATTAAAATTAATGAGGTCTTAAATGACAACTGAAGCACTTAATAAGTCTGACTTAATAGAAAGAATTGCTCTTAAAAATCCGCATTTAGCAGAGCCATTAGTCGAAGAAGCAGTTAAGATTATGATCGATCAAATGATTGCATCATTATCTTCAGATGACCGTATTGAAATTCGTGGGTTTGGTAGTTTTGCTTTACATCACCGTGAGCCACGTGTGGGTCGTAATCCTAAAACAGGTAAATCAGTAGAAGTTGCAGCAAAAGCTGTACCTCACTTTAAACCTGGTAAAGCACTCCGTGATGCAGTAAACGAATCTGCTAATTAATAAAATTCGAATGAGGTGAGTATGCGCTATTTCTTAGTTGCATTACTACTGGTAGTCTTTGGTTATGCTTTAGCATTAGTCTTGCAGAATCCAGCTGAACTACCTGTAGATTTATTGTTTACTCAAGTACCAGCAATGCGTTTAGGGTTATTGCTACTATTAACTTTAGTGCTTGGGATTGTTCTTGGATTGTTGCTTGGTGTACAGGTTTTCCGTGTATTCCAAAACGCATGGGAAGTTAAGCGTCTTCGTAAAGATATTGATCATCTCCGAAAAGAACAAATACAGACAGCACAATTGGCCGCTGCTGAAGCTGCCGCAAGTGCTCGTCATGAAAAGACAGTATTAGATATTCAACCAGAAAATAAGAATATCAATACGCTTTAATCATTATGATAAAAAAGCGCTTTACCATCAGTGTAAAGCGCTTTTTTGTTGGTAATGATTTTTGACTGTGTCGATTATTCAACATCAAAAACTTTGTTCAATATCATCAAACAAATAAAAGAATATAAGTTCGCTATTTTTTAATCATATACGATATTTAAATAAGCTTGAGATCTGACCAGACCAGGTGTCACCGTATTTGCTGTTCTTACGTAATTGGCTTTAATCACATGTTGAATCAGCTGAGCAGTGCTTAAATTACCAAAGGTCCATTTGTTGGTGCTCTTTGATTGGTTTGGATCTAGACTAATTATCGCATTATTTTTATCACGTAAACGAATACCTACACCGGTCGCATAACCTGCACCGACTTGATTCTCTAATATATTTGTTGCATTGGATTGATTTAAGGCATCCGTGGTATAAGCCTTTATTTCACGACCTGCGCCATCATTTAAATTTGCACAATTTATACTGAGGGTTGCTGTATTGCTTGAGCTTAATGCGGTCTCATTTCCGACTAAACCCAAGTTTCGTACACTAACATCAGGCAGTGCAATGGTGTAGCTACTTTGACTCAGTGAGCATGTGGATTCAGAGATATTGACTGTTGCATTTAAATATACGGGAATTTGTGTATTTGCAGGAATAAGAACATTATCACTAACACGTCTTAAACTGATGGTTGCTATTCTTAGATTCGAAACATTGATCGTTGTGGGGTATGAGGTCATTGTTGATGTTCTAGGTAAAACATATAATGTCACCCTCATTTTTACACCATGCGTATCACCACTATAACTATAAATTGCTAATTCAGTGGTATTTAGTGTTTTTAATGTACCACTCGCCGGTGCATCGCCCATTTCAACTTTAATCCCTAAAGCTGGGTAAGCATTTAAACGCGAAATATTGGCATCATAAGGAGTCACATTGGCAGCAAAAACATTCCCAAAAATGGTTCTATTTGTGCCAACAGTACATCCAGTGTAAACACGGAAAATATCAAAATTTGCTGAAGCAACTTCGCGGGAATATACATTGGACTGTACTGATGTCCCTTCATATTTATTGATATTCATGGTACTGGCATTCATCGTTGGCATGCTATAGCCGCTGGTGAAATTGCTGCCTACACTGCAATCTGCAAATACTGCAAAACTTGCAGGGAGTGTAGATAACATAAATAACAATTTATATTTCAGCATAAAATTACTCCGTGCTTATTTGCAATTTAGGCTAAAGCTTGCAAAAGGGATTTGAGTTTTACTTTGTTGCAATATTTCTTTTGAAATATCGAATTGACAAGAATCAGTATTACTCCAAGAGACGCTATAGCGTCCAGGATTTATATTTTGCATAAAAATTTGCTGACCTTGTCCTACTGTAGTCACTGCATTACCCAAAGCATCTTTCACTTGAGCACCCATTGGAATGAGCACTTCATTTGCGTGTTTAAGTTCAATTAAGGCTTTTGTGGTTTTTAACGCTTTAAAATCCACTAAAATACTTGCGTTCGATTTAGGTACAACTTGCAATTGGGTTGCATCAACATCGGTATTTAATGGAATTGTATTTGGGTTTAAGTTGATACTATTGTATTGGTAAGGATTTAGATAGGGAATAATCGCATTGCCCCAGCGATCAATTTTAATATTATTTCCATTGGAGAGGCTGGTTCCCTCTAAACCTTTGGCATGAATAATTGCAAAAGTATCATTTAAATCATTGGCTAAGGTAATGCCGTGTTGATGTGCAACAATTGCACCTTGAGCTTGTAAAGAGTATTGACGTTGTTGATCAAAGTCGGTTGCATAAGTCGATGCTAAATAAACCGGATTGGTTCGATAACTCAAAGAACTGCTGAAGAGATCTTTATCTTTACTATTTGAATAATTGAAGTTATAGCCGAACTGCTGATTTTCACCTAAATTTCCAAATATGCCGACTTGATTGGTATTGAGTGCATTATTATCTGGATAGACTTCACTACTTAGGCGTAAATTACTATTTTTCTTTTTAAACGATAGAGGAATATTCACATTCACAAAGTATTGAGTGTCTTTATCTAACTTGTATTGATCATTTTGAGTATGTTGCATACCCACATAGTAACTGATGCCTTTATAACTATTGCTATAGCTAATTTGATAAAATTTTTGTGTATTGATTTGATGCCAGAATTCATACTGTGAAAAACTGGCTGAAACAGCACCAAACTGATGACCTAGGTTCTGGCTCAGTTGAATATAGTTTGATGACTTGGGCCGACCATTAAGTACTAATGCAGAACTGTTGTTTTGAATATAACGATTCTGCATAGCTTCATCGAAGGAATAATATTGATCATTTCCATAAACAGTACTGTTTAAACTGATATTTGTTTTTGCACCGTTTAGAGCAAGGTTATAGCGCAGCGTAAGCAAAGAACTGTCTAAATTTTGGTTGGATTGGTTAATATCTGCTTTAACAAAATTACTTTCTAAAGCGATACCACCGAGTTTGGTATTTAACGCGGTTCCTAGAATATAGGATTGATAATGATCACTGACCAGCGCTGAACTGCTCACTGAGATAAAATCATTTAATCCATAATCAAAAGATGCATTGATTAACTTCTCATCATAGGATTTGCTATTTTGACGAAAAGTACCTGCTGCAATTTGATAACGATACTGCTTTGCGCGGATAGATTGAATAAAATTATTATAAGGCAAATCAAAACTACGGATTTCACCATTTGCTTCAATAATATCTACATTTAATGTACCACCCGTCCCAGGTGTTTGGAGGTCTGTAATATTAAATGCGCCGGCAGGAACAGTGCGTTCCATAATAATTTGTTGATTTTGGCGAACGCGTATTAAAGCATTACTTTTTGCATAACCTGAAATTGTGGGTGCGTAACTTTGCAATGAAACCGGAAGCATTCTGTCATCGCTGGCAAGTTGTACCCCACGAATGGCGATACTCGAATTACTATTGATGGTTTTGGTATTGGTATAGAAATCACCAAGAGTAAGCTGAGTTTTTAAACTAGGTAGTACTCGCATAAGCTTGTTTTCATAGCTGGTATATTGGCCTGAATGATTGCTGTCTCCCATACTAGTACTACCAGAATGACGGAATTGCCAATCATCAATATTGATACCAGAATTAATATTCAGAAAGCTAGAATCTTGTTTATTGTCCTGACCATAATTTGAATTATAGTAATTGTAGTAATATTTGAGAAAAGCGCTATTTCCACCAGTTTCCCAAAGTGATGGATCTATATAGCCAAATGGTCGTTCATTTAACATCGATTGAGGGCTTGAAACATCCACTCGTTGTTCCGCTATATTCAGCTTCCAGAACACGACATGATTCATTAAGCGTGTATCGATACAGTCACCAGTGACTTTATCTAAATCGATAAGTTTATGATTGAAATCAAGCTGCTTAACAGTACTGCGTGGAATACAATAACGTTGCTTTTCAGGTGATTCGGGATCATCTGAAATATGCACAATAGAGCGGGTGATATAACGATCATTTAGGTAAATATCGAGGATGTAATCATTTGGCGCGACTTTATCGCTTGAAACAAACTTTTCAAGATCAATGGTTTTAGAATTTTGGCCGTATAAAAAACTATTATCGAATTGTGGTGCTTGCGCTATAACATTTTGATTGCATAGATATAGACTTAGCGCCAAAACACTATACCTAAGTGTGAAATGTTTCAAGCACAATTCTCCCAATAATTTAGATTAAAACTGTTTCTCTATTGTCGATAAACTGCCGTAGTCATTGATTAAATAAAGCTGTACGGACTTAGCGTCTGATAAATTTTCGACCTCAATTTGTTGTTTTGAAAACGGTTCTATAAAGCTTAGATTTTTAATTTCGCTTGGCGTACCATTTTTTAAAACCAGATTCGATTTACCAAAATTTAAGTAATAAGGTGTTGGATTATTGATTTGTAGTTGGCTGTTTACACGCTGTACTTCAACTTTTTGAAACGCTTGTTGCTGTTCCATTTTGATGCCAGTTGGTCGGTAAAACAGTTTTAAGCGATTACGTATCGCAAATTGTAAATAATTTGCTTCAGCTGTTGGCTTGGCAGGGATATCAAGCACGTTAAGCCAAAATAATGTTTCTCGATCAGTAGCAAGCTTTTGTTTTTGATTGAAAATGACGCGTAAAGATTGTCCTTTCGCTGCTTCAATCGTCGTTATCGGAGGGGTAACAATAAATGGGGCTTGGGTTGTGGTTGGATCTGCAATAATGTCTTTACTGTCCACCCATGATTGTACTAATGCAATTTGATCACCTACATTGGTTAATTGCACAGATACAAATTCTTTATCACTTGGGTAAATTACACGGGTACCTGTAATCACAATACCAGCATGCGCGGATGTGATCAAAGTACTGAGCATTAACAAGCTAGAAATAAAAAATGGTTTTTTCATTGAAAGACCCTTGGGGAGATGCAAGTCTGGTTAAGATGTGAAAATTAACCAGACCTGTTTAAAAAACTTACAGACCCAAATGTTTAATTATTGATATACAACATAGTAAGTTGCAGTCGTGCTTACATCACCAGCAGTTGTTGCACCTGTTGCATAGTAACGTGCATAAAAATCAAGATTTGCAGAACCGTTTGCAGTTGCAACATTTAGAGGTGGATCAGGAAATTTGAACAACACTTATAAGTGATATTTTGCTCCCCAAATGATGTTATAAACATCAATATATGGAGTATTTTATGGCACGTAGACCAAGAAGAAATCATTCAAATGATTTTAAAGCTAAGGTAGCACTTGCTGCGATTAAAGCAGAAAAAACACTTGCTGAATTGAGTGCTGAATTTGATGTTCATCAAAACCAAATTATCGACTGGAAAAATCAACTGATTTCAGCTTCCTCGCAAGCTTTCGATCAATCAAAAGCTCCAACAGAACCACCCATCGATCTAAAAAAACTACATGCAAAAATCGGTGAGCAGGCATTAGAAATTGATTTTTTAGAAGGTGTGTTGAAGAAACTGGGCCGCTTCAACCACAAAAGTTAATCGATGACTCACTTCAGATTTCAGTATCTAAGCAAGCTCAGCTGCTGAAAGTCTCCCGTGGTTGTTATTACTATCGCCCAAAACCTGTGAGTGCATCAGATCTGAAGCTAATGCGGTGTATGGATGAGTTACATATGCAATACCCTTTTGCAGGTAGCCGGATGATGCGTGATTTGTTGAATCGTCAAGGACATCATATAGGACGACGTCATACACGTACTTTAATGAAGAAAATGGGCATTAATGCGTTATATTGCAAACCAAATTTAAGCCAGGCTAATCAAGCTCACCGCAAATATCCATATCTGCTCAAAGGATTGGCTATTCAGCGCAGTAATCAAGTGTGGTCTACGGATATAACGTATATCCCTATGGCAAAAGGCTTTGTTTATTTATGTGCTGTGATTGATTGGCATAGCCGCAAGGTACTTGCGCATAGAGTATCGATTAGTATGGAGGTTACATTTTGCATAGAAACATTAAATGAAGCTATTGAAAAATATGGTCGACCTGAAATATTTAATACAGACCAAGGCAGTCAGTTTACCAGTGATGCATTTATTGATGTATTGAAATCAAATGGCATTCAAATCAGTATGGATGGTAAAGGTCGATGGGTTGATAATGTGATGGTTGAACGATTATGGCGGAGCGTTAAATATGAAGAGGTGTATCTCAAAGCCTACAGCAATGTTTTGGATGCGAAGAAGCAATTAAACGCATATTTTGAATTTTATAATTTGAAACGACCTCATTCGAGTCTGGACAAAATGACTCCAGATGAGTTTTACTATGACCAGCTACCACAACAAAATAAGGTAGCTTAACTAGAGCAGAGTATCACTTATAAATAAGCTTTTAGTTGTTCAAACATGTGGGACCACCTCTTTTGAAGTCACAATGTTTTGACCTGTACGATCTTTAGTTAGGTCAATCACTGCTTTTGCAGAGTTTAATAATTGAATATTTACGTTTGTTGCACCGCCAGTGGTTACGGTGTTGTTTAGACGACCTGCAGTATTAATATTTGCATTGGTATTGTCATAATAAACACCCACATTACCTACAGGGCATGCTGTTAAATTAATCGTAAATTTAGTGTCGCCATTTGTTGTCGCCGCTGTCGCTAAAGTTGATTTACCTACAGTCGGTAAAACAACAGTGTAGTTACCAGCAGTACCACCAACTGTACAGGTTTGATCAACGATTTTACCTGTAACTGTTACTGTACCATCAGCAGCCGCAAAAACTGTTGAAGATGCTAAACCTAAGCCAATGATCGCTAAACCCAATTGAATATTTTTCATAGAATTTCTCTCAATACTGCGTTGATTTGCCCTTTACTGGTACTTTCCTAATAAAGGGGAAGTGTTTAGGAGCTAAACAATAAGGGCTACTATAAATTTTTCCTAAATAAAAACAATGAAAAAAAGAGACAAATATCACATTATTTTTATCTTATAAGCACAATATAATGTTATTTGTTTTAGATTTGTTTTTTATTATTTAAATACAAGAGTATATTTATAATTAACATGTTTATTTAATTAAAGGAAAATTTGGTTCTGTTTACCAAAAAGTGACAAAAAATGTCACTTTTTGTGAATAACGTCATATTATAGCAAATTATTTTGATCTGCTTATATTAAGCGTGAGTATGTTTTTAAGATTTTCTAAAATAATTTATTATCATGGTTAATTAAATATTGGATTTTATTTTAATACGCTGCACTGTAATTGATCATTTTCATCAATAAATTTTATAAGATTGAATTTAAAGGATTTTCTTTAATATTTATTTAGCTTATTTGTAAATTATTTTTAAATGCTTAAATCAACATAAAATCGCGTTCATCCTAGATTGCTTTTAAAAACAGAAGGTTTTTTAATGCGACTTTGCTTCACTTAATATAATTACTTTTTTGATTTATCAAAGAGATTGATTGTTTAGTTATGATGTAATGTTTGTTTAGTTATAAAGAATATATTTAGAAATAGCGCAGATAGATAAATTAAAAATAAAAAATTTAGTGTAAACATGGATGCAATGAATGAGAAAAATATAATTTTAATTTAATATTGTTTTAAGTTTTTATAGGTTTTTAAATATATGAAAAAGAATTTATCTGTTGTAAGCATAAAGAATGATAAATAGAAGACTGTGTTTTGTTTTTTTATTTGTTGGAGTGAGTGACGTGTTTCACAATGATCAAATATAAAATGAATTTTAAGCGCTTTAAGATTGATTGATTAAGTATCCATAAAAAATAAGCATAGAGATTAAAACATTATCTTTAATCAATAATTAAGCATGCGTAATACTTGCATTATGCTGTTAAAAAAAGCGCTTTGATTGTTGTAAAACGCTTTTTGTAAGCTTTAACAATTCTATTGGGCTAACCAGAAAAATTCAGCAAAGCGGAATATTGTGGTGACCAGCATTGCTATTACAATTGTCGTGATAAGTGAGTGGTTTTTCCAAATCAGAAATAAGCCTACCAATACCCCCATGATTTTGCCTAAGTCTGCCCAATCCGCACCTTCAAAAAAAGTGCTGAGAATCGCAATAGAAAACAGTAAAGTTGTTGCGGCATCATTAAAAAGTTGCTCGCGTTGTTGAGTGATCGTAAAATATTGGCCGAGTGAAAGTCCTGCATATCGGATCAGATAAGTCCCCATCGCCAGCAGCATGATCCCGATTAAAATGATAAATTGCTGATGCATGTTATTTTCTTCCTACAAGCAAGCCAAATAATGACATAAGTATCGGAATCCCTAAGGGTAGAAATGGAAAAGTAGCGAGGCTGATGACTGCACCAGTCATTGCCGATTTTCGAGCAGATTTTCTTTTTAATGCTTTAAAGGTAAGTGCAAACAGTACGACAGGAAAAATCGTATCGATACCCAGTAATTTTGCATAAGCTAAATGACTTCCCAATATATAACCGCTTAAAACGCCTATGGGCCAAGCAAATAAAATTCCGATACCGCACAGCCAATAAGCACTCAGTTTTAGTTCATTTGAAGATTGGCTTAAACCAAATAAAACACTTTCATCATTCATAATATGTGTAGCAAAATATTTTAATTTATTTTTTTCTATAAAATGGGTAATCGCTAAACCAAAAGGCAGATGTCGTAAATTAATCAGTAATCCGACAATCGCAGCTGTAATCGGACTGCTTCCAGTAGCAATCATGCCAATGAAAGTAAACTCGGCAGCACCAGCCAAGACACAGATTGAAAGTAGTAAAGGTATCCAGATCGGCAGTTGATAATTGACTGCAAGCGTACCTAATGAAATCCCGATCAATGCGGTTGCGATGCAGAGAATCATGATTGATTTTATCAGGGGCTTGGGTAAATTTTTTATTTCTTTATACTTCATTGAGATGAGCCTTGCTTGGGGTAATAAGATCGTTCGATAAAGTGAACGATCATTTGTTATAATAGTTTTATTATTGTTGTTCGTCAAATCGAACGATCGTATTTTTTGGAAGGGTAATGTCTATACCAATTGAAATCATTGCAAATAATCTGCAAAAAGAAAGAAAAAGTGCTGCATTATCTTTGGGAGAAGTTGCTCGACGTGCAGGCATTGCGAAATCCACACTTTCGCAACTTGAATCTGGGCAGGGTAATCCGAGTCTAGAAACTTTATGGGCACTTTGCGTGGCTTTAAATATTCCATTTGCCAAACTTATGGAAGCACAAACCCAAGCTACACAAGTGATTCGTTATGGCGAGGGCGCTTCAGTTGTTTCTGAAATATCAAATTATCAGGCTGTTTTGTTGGCGACATGCCCACCCAATGCACGACGAGACGTGTATATGCTTACAACCCAACCGGGTGAGCCGCGTTGCAGTAAACCGCATCCTATTGGCAGTGTGGAGCATATTATTATCATGCAGGGCTCTGCCAAAGTCGGTTTATTAGACAGTGCTGAGTTACTTCAAGCAGGGGACTATATTTCCTATCCAGCAGATCAAGCGCATATTTTTGAAGCACTGGAGCAAGACACACGTGCAATTTTGATCTCAGAGCAGAGATAAATTATGAGCAAGATCTAAGAATAGTTGATTGTTTTGTGCTGAAGTCGATTTTCTGGCTTTGTACATGGCGTGAATCACTTTATAATGAGCGCAAATTTATGTGATGGAACTGAGATTCGTGAGTATTATTGTTGCCTTAGATGCAAAAAGCCAATATGACGCCCTAGCAATTGCTGATCAGCTTGACCCATCACTATGTCGTTTAAAAGTCGGTAAAGAATTATTTACCCATGAAGGCCCTCTGGTTGTGAAAGCACTACATGATAAGGGCTTTGAAGTATTCCTCGATTTAAAATTTCATGATATTCCGAACACAACTGCGCAGGCAGTTTGTGCTGCGGCTGATTTGGGCGTATGGATGGTCAATGTCCATGCTTCAGGTGGGCGTAGAATGATGGAAACTTGCGTAGAACGCTTAAAAGCAGGTAACTATAAAACTCAATTGATTGCGGTTACTGTACTTACTTCAATGGAACGTGAAGACTTGCGTGATATTGGTTTAGACATAGAGCCATTTGAACAAGTGAAACGTCTGGCTAAATTGACGCAACAGAGTGGTTTGGATGGCGTGGTATGCTCGGCTCAGGAAGCCAAAATGTTACGTCAGGATTTGGGTGCTGAATTTGCTTTGGTAACACCAGGGATTCGTCCAGCTGGTGCAAATGCAGATGATCAAAAGCGTATTGTAACGCCTAAGCAGGCCATGCTTGACGGTTCTACTCATTTAGTAATTGGTCGTCCAATTACTCAATCTGAACATCCAAGTAAAACCCTGCAAGATATTTTAGCGACTCTATAAAAACAAACCCTCTTTTTCAGTTGATCAAGAGGGTGATTTCTTTAATTTATATAATAAAAATTGCTGTGTATACACTGTAGTGTACCTGCGCTACTAGATCTTTTTTTCAGAAGTTTAAAAAACTTTTTATTCCAGTGATTCTATTGATCAGTATTACTATTTTGTCAGATAAAGCACGATGGATGCCACATTCAGCACTTAATTTTAAAGTGCAGCCAGAACACTTACCGCAATTGGCGCCAATACTGACAGAACAAAACCGCTGACCATTGCATGTGGAATATAATCATTGCCGCAAGCTTGTTTCACCATAGGTAAGGTGACATCCATTGCGGTTGCACCAGCAGAAGAAATTGCTGAACGTGGATAACGCCATCCAATCATATACATAAATAAAATGGCAAAAATCTCCCTAAATAAATCGTTCATTAACGCAATACTTCCCAGATGGGCATTCTTTAATTCAGTCACCACAATCCCTGTCATCGAATAGAAGCCGTAACCTTGCGATAGCATGATTAAATCTTTCATACTGATGTCTTGAATCAAGAAAAATGCCGCAACAGCACCCAATAGTGAGCCAATCACGCAGGCAATCGGTACCAGCATAATTTTCCAGTTTAACCAAGAACGATCCAGTGGCGAGTAAGCCAGATCCAAGCCGATCAGTAACATGTAAACTAAAAGTAAATTCCATGTGCTGACATGTAGTGGAACATGGAAAAGGTGGGCCAACTCTGCTAAGCCATAACCTACAGCTAGTGCAATAAATGCATAGCTGATGTTGAGTAATGAACCCATCAATAATTCAGCAGAAACTTTACCTTGTGATGGTTTGTAGCCAATCGCTGTAAATACTAGATAACAACAAAAAAATGCACCCATTGATGTGGTGAATGCAATTGTGATTGAACTGGTGAGAATCTGTGCAGGGCTGGCAATATTATGAATTGTTTGAGAAAACTCCATTGCAATCGCAATTAAAAGAATATAGGTAAAATAAGGCAGTATTTTAAAAGCTATTTTTTCAATGGATTGTGGAATTCTGCGGGCTAAAATAAACCCTAAACATAAACAAAATAAAAGTTGGAAAATAAGCCAAAGTGATTGCATGAAAAAATAGATAGGCAATGGATACCTATCTATTATAGTCGAAGCGAAGAAAAGCGGTTGAAAATTTATAGAAGAATATCAAGCAAGTTTATGCAGCTTTTGACTTTTGCTTGGCACTTTGCTCACGGCCTAATAAGCGAAAATCTGCTGGGTTTACTTTGCGGGTGTTGAGCCAAAATTTCCAGGTATAGGTTGGCCATAATGCAAAGTTTTTACCGCCATCTTGTTGGTACCAACTGACACAGCCTGATTGCCATACCGTGCCTGCAAGCTGTTGCTGTACATCTTCATTAAATTGATCTTGTACTTCAGCTTTTACCGCTACCGCTTGCGTCTGTGTTTTTGCAACCATTTGAATCAATTGCAAAATATAATTCACTTGAGATTCAATCATGAAAATTACAGAGTTATGACCCAGTACGGTATTTGGACCAAGCAATTGAAATAGATTAGGAAAGCCTTTGGTGCTGATCCCATAAAAACTTTCTGCACCGTCTTTCCATGCGGTTTTTAATTCAACGCCGTGTTCACCATAGCAATCGAATGATTTTAAATAGATGCGTGGGTCTGTAATAAAACCAGTACCATAAATTAAACAATCAATTTGACGTTCTTTGCCATCCTTAGTGATGATGCTATTTTCTGTAATTTCCTGAATTCCATCGGTGATTAATTCGACATTTTTACGATTAAATGTTGGAAAGTATTTGTTGGAAATCAGAATGCGCTTACAGCCCATAATATAATCAGGGGTCAGTTTTTTGGCGATTTCTTTGTCTTTGACTTGGAATTTTATATAAGCTTCAGCAAGTTTCTGACCATATTTCATGATTTGTGGTTTTACAATGGGGACGACACGTGATTCATTTGACCAGTACAAACGAGCACGGTGTAATTTTCTAAACCATTCAAAGCGACTAAATAGTTTTTTATCAAGTGCATTATAGGCGCGTTCATCACGAGGAATCACCCAAGCAGGGGTTCTTTGAAATACATAAAGATTTTGAACTTTTGCAGCAATTTCAGGAATATATTGAATTGCACTACCACCAGTACCAATGGATGCTACATTTTTTTGATTTAAATTATAGTCATGCTTCCAGTGTGATGAATGGAAAACTTCACCTTTGAATTTTTCAACCCCTTTAATTTTAGGAATCTGTGGTACATGCAATGGCCCTGATGCAAAAATAACAAATTGAGCATCAATTTTTTGTCCACTTTTTAGTGTTAAATGCCAATTGAAATTGTGCTCATCATAACGTGTAGACACCACTTCTTGATTAAATTGGATGTATTTCTTTAAATTGAATTGCTGAATTAAATCTTGTATATAGTCAAAAATTTCAGGCGCTTCGGCATAACGTTTTGACCAATCTGTTTTTGCTGCAAAGGAAAGCGAGTACATATGTGATTGAACATCACAAGCCGCACCTGGGTACTGGTTCTCACGCCATGTACCACCAACATTATCTGCTTTTTCTAAAATGATAAAATCATGAATATTGGCTTGCAATAGACGGATTGCCATGGCTAAACCACCAAATCCAGATCCAATAATTGCAACTTGCGTTGATTGAGTTTTTACTTCAGTCGTAGGGGCTGTACTCATTTTAGTTCGCTCTGACTTTTCCAGTTTTGCATAGAATATCGGAAATGCAGCGCTTGAAATATGATTGCACTGACACAAAAATTGATATATTCGGCAATTTGCAAAAAACCGACTTTGTAGTACAAAGTTTGGGTAGAAATCAAATGATGATCCAATGAAACGCTCGATTCTCGGTTTAATGTATTTAATTCATGGTATGCGTAATGCTGGAATCGATGTAGATTCACGACTTGCAAGTATTGGGATCAAAGCAGATGCACTTGATCCGAGCTCTATCATTCATCCCAGCTTAGAGTGGGATATACAAAAAGTGATTGGGCAGGGTGTACAGCCAGAAACAGGCTTGTTTATCGGCCAGCATTATTCTTTAGCGGGCTATGGCCCGTTGCTTATGCTCTTGGTGACATGTAGTAATGTTGGTGATGCGATTCAAAATGGTGTGCATTATCAGGGTTTAACCTATTTATATGGTGTCTTAGGGCTTGAGAAAGGCGATCATCAAGTCGCATTAACCTATAAGCCTGTAGATTTAGAAACAGAAATGGGTTTGTTGAGAGCGCAATATGAAATCTCTGGAACTTATAAATTTCTGGATGATATTTATAAAATGATGGGACTTACAGCGCCCAGCGTGAGAATCGAGTTACCCTTTCAGCAGCCTCAGGATTTAAGTGTATTAAAGCAATATCATGATTATTACGGTTCAGATTTACATTTTAATTGTGAAAAAGCCGCTTTTTGGATCAATGAAGATGTGATGCAACTGCCGATTCCATCCGCAGATCCAATTACACATCGGGTTTACGAAGCCAAGTGTATTGCTGAAATCGAGCGATTGAATGCCGAAGAACAGAAAATTGCGCCGTTGATTCAACGGGTAAATGATTATTTGGAATTACAGCAAGGGATTATTCCTTCGATGGCCGAAGTGGCTCAGGCGTTGAATGTGCCTGAAAGAACCTTACGCCATCAGTTGCAGCAATTAAATACCAGCTATAAACAAATTCGGGAACAGCTGATTAAGCACAAAGCTTTGCGCTTGATTGAATATAAGGAATACTCAATTGAGGTGATTGCGGAATTACTCGGCTACTCAGAACCCGCTGCATTTAATCATGCTTTTAAACGTTGGTTTGGGCAAAGCCCGCGTCAATATGGTAAATAAACAGGTAGTGCTGATATGAGATATAGAGTTAGAATTATCCCAAAGTTTTATTTATCAAAAATGAATATTCGATATACTTCCTTTAGCCTTTAAAAGTAACAAAATGATATGTTAGATCAGAATACAACTTCAACAGCATTTACTCCCGTATCACCCGCTGAGCGTTATGCAAAAGCATTGTCATCTGGACAGTTTTTACCAGATGATGCTCAGGCTCAAGCAGTACATGAGTTGGAGCGGGTATGGCAAGAATTGATCAATCGTTATAAAGCATCAAAAAAAGCTTTTCGTCGTTTCCGCCGTCAAACTGCACCGAGAGGTGTATATATGTGGGGCGGTGTAGGGCGTGGAAAGACATGGCTCATGGATCAATTTTACGATTCGATTCCTTTTCGCCGTAAAACCCGTATGCATTTCCATCACTTTATGCAATTTGTGCATAAAGAGTTAAACAAGCTTTCTGGACAGCGTAATCCTTTAGATATCGTTGCAGATCAAATTTATAAAGAAGCTGTGGTGATTTGTTTTGATGAGTTCTTTGTATCAAATGTAACTGATGCAATGATTCTCAGTGATTTATTCCAAAAATTATTTACCCGTGGCATTACCTTGATTGCCACATCCAATATTGCCCCAGATGGTTTATATAAAAATGGAATCCATCGTGATCGTTTTATTCCAACGATTGAAATGGTAAAAAAACATTGTGTGGTATTGAATGTTGATGCGGGTGTTGACTATCGTTTACGGGTATTAAAACAAGCGCAATTGTTTAAATCGCCACTGACAGATGACAATAAAGTCTGGATGGCAAAGCGTTTTAATGCATTAACCACATCGCAGACAGTGTCAGAAGAACCAATTACGATTAATAACCGTGTTGTTGAAACTTTAGGCCATACAGAAGATGTATTGTGGTGTGAGTTTAGAGAACTCTGTATGAAACCGCGTAGCCCATCGGACTTTATTGAAATTGCAAATATTTATAATACTGTTTTAGTGAGTAATGTTCCGCACTTAACTGATTTGTTGTCAGAAGGTACACGTCGTTTTATTTATCTGGTAGATGAGTTTTATGACCGTGGCGTAAAACTGCTACTGACATCTCAAGACTCGATTATTGAGATTTATGACGGAGAGAAGCTGGCTTTCGAAATTGAACGTACACGCTCTCGTTTACTCGAAATGCAATCAGATGAATATTTGCAGTCAGAGCATCGTTTGATTAAAGGCAATAGTGAGTTAGAAGTAGAATAATCATTCTTAGAAAGATGTAAAAAAGCGATCCTATCATTGATAAGATCGCTTTTTTATGGGTGGTACTGTCATCAGTATGCATTTTGCAAGGATTGTCTGAGCAATCTATTTAAGGAGTCTCAGCCAATATTAGATATATGCGATAAGATTAAAATGATCCCACAAAGCTATTTAAGTTGTATTCGTCTGATGACTAAAAACAATTAACCCACCTGAATTTCAGTATTTGGATGACGAACACGACTTTTATTCGGTGTAGCAATCAAATAAGCCAGTGTTAGTGGTCCTAAGCGTCCAGCAAACATTAGACAAATTAAAGCAATTTGGCTGCCAGCATGTAAATTTTCAGTGATTCCGCGTGATAAGCCGACAGTACAAGCTGCAGAAACGGCTTCAAATAATAAGTCTAAAAACTTTTTATCAGGCTCAAGGATCAGTAGAGTAAAAAAGCCAATCAGGATCAGCAGTGAAGTAATTGAAATGACCGCCATTGCCTTAAAGGTGGCCTGATGAGAAACAGAATGCCCAAAAATGGTAATTTCATCTGAACGTTTTAAGAAGGTAATGACACTTAAAATCATAATAATAAATGTGCCGACTTTAATTCCACCAGCAGTACTTAAAGAACCACCACCAATAAACATCAATACCATGGTAATTAAGGTTGATGCATTGGTCATGCTGCTGACTTCCAAGCTGTTAAAACCTGATGAACGAGGTACGGTAGCATGGAACCACGCGTTTAAAGCTTGATCACCAACAGACATTGGAGCCAGTGTTAAAGGATTGGACGCTTCTATTGCCCAAATAACAATAAAGGCAAAAAGGTTTAAGCCCGCAATCGTAGACAGAATTAACTTACTATTGGTAGAGAGTTTCTTCCAACGCTTGGCTCTTTTAATATCCATCAACACAACAAAACCAATCCCACCGATGATATACAGCATACTGATGGTAAATGTCACCATATACTGGTCAGAGAAACTCATTAAGCTATTGGGAAATAATGAAAATCCACCATTGTTAAACGCAGAAATACTATAAAACAGTGCGTAGAAAAATGCATGTTCAAGGTCGTAGTGATGTGACCAAGCCATGGTTAGAATCCCTGTACCAATCGCTTCAAAGAACAATGAGTAAAGAAAAACCCCTTTTACTGTAAAGGTTGCTTTGGCTAAACTGGTTTGACCAATGGTTTCCTGTGCCATAACTTGCTGCCGAATACCAACTTTTGAGGAAAGACTCAAAGCAGCTAAGATTGCAAACGTCATAAAACCTAAGCCGCCGCATTGGATCAGGATCATCACCACAACTTGACCAAAAGTGGTTAAGGAGTCGCCAATATTGACGACAGACAGCCCAGTAATGGTTACAGCAGACGTGGCAGTAAACAGGGCCTCTAGCCATGTCAAATTGCCTTGATTAGCAAAAGGAAGTTTAAGTAACAATGTTCCGATGATAATAAAGCTTAAAAAACCTAAAGCAAGTAAGCTCGGTGGACTGAGATTAATACTGTTGTGTTTTTTGTTGATTAGTTCTTTTTTAGATAAACGCATAGTTATAACTATAAGAAACGAATCGAAAATTGTCTTAACATTTCTACAGGACCTTCAAGAATTAAAATATCCTTTTCCTGTAAAATCGTCCCCGGTGCAATATCATACAGTACATGTGAACCGCGTTGTAATAACAAGGTTGTAATTTCGGGGGTATTTTCCATGACCGTTTGAAATTGCGCGCCTTGTAAATTTGCACCTATTTCAATTTTGACGATATAGCGATCATTATTTAATGCCATATAACGTCTCACCATTGGATAACTGAGTGATTGCGCAACACGAATCCCCATGTCTTCTTCAGGGTGAATGATTTTTGTAATGCCTAAATGAGACAAAATCATATGATGTGATTTAGATTTGGCTTTTACAAAGATTTTTTCGATACCCAAATTTTTTAAATGCAATACGCATAGAATACTGGCTTCAATATCTTCACCAATGGCAACCACCACGGCATCACAATTTTTGATATTCAGTTCATCTAACACATGTTCATCGGTAGCATCTGCAATAACTGCATGACTGATTTTATCGGCAATGTTTTCTACATTTTTCTTTAATGTATCAATACCTATTACATCGTGATTTAAGTTGGTGAGTTCTAGTGCAACTGCTTCACCAAAACTGCCTAAACCGATGACAGCGAATTGCGCCATTCTACAAAGTCCTTATCCCGACACTGATTTTGTGTTGGTATGATCATATTCAATTTTTATATATTTTATCTTTAAAGTATTGCAACGCCAATCTACAAACTGAGAATAAAAAGCGATAAATGTAAATAAAACCAGATTTATGTCATAAAAACTTAAAATTGATCCGATATCATTGCTTTGAAATTTAAAAATGCAAAGCCAAGATTGAGCTTTCGATCCAAGAATAAAAAATGGATGATAAAAAAATGGATGATAAGAAAATTTTTAAAATTCTCCAACATTGGTTCCCAGCGTTGGAGCAAAGAGATATTCCCAAAAAGAAACATCGTAAACGTTTTGTCGAGTTCCTCAATTGGATCGAAGCTGAAAAGTTTGGTGGGCGATTTCGTGGATATTTAATGAAAATTGACCGTATGCAATTTCATGAAAATGAGATTGAGCGTTGTGCGATTTTTCATGAATATGCAGTCGATAGCTTGGGAATTCAAACTCAAATTCGCGAAAGAGTGAAGCCTTTATTTGATCATTATGAAGTACACAAAGATGTTATTGGGCGCTATTATAATGTTCAAGATCAGGTTTATGATGTTGTATTCGAGGAAATATTAAAACAAGCCAGACAACATGATCATGAACTGTTGCTGATTTATGCTGAAGATTATTATTGGTTGATCGTACCAAATCATGAATATAAAATTGAAAAGTTCTGCAAGTGTTTTAACAAACAATTTCATGATGAAGATGTCAGTATAGAACATTACGCATTATTTGATTGTTCAAGATCGACTTAGTTTTTTGCGATTAATTCAACATATTGATAATAAAATAGAGGGATATCCATGTCACAGAAAATATATTCATTACTTCAACATTTAACTCCCGAGCTAAATGCACAACAAATTCCTCAAGATACTGAATTTTATAGTTTTAGTGAATGGATAAATCAACAGCATGATTTCTTGCATTATATTGAATTAAAAGAATATTATGACAATGGAATTGAAAACGATTTCTACTTTAACCAGCACAATATTGATGCTGAGCAATTGCAAAATGAAATCGAAGTCGCAATAGCTGAAGTATTTGATCAATACGATGAAGATGATGATGTTTCATTAGCTGATCAAATGGACGCAATGCAACAAACAGAAGAAATCATTTTTGATCAAATTAAACTGGTTGCAAATCAGTATCAGCTTTCTTTATTGGTTATATATCGTGAAAATCCGTATTGGATGCTTGTGCCCACACAAGATGAGCAACAATTAAATCAGATTGTGGATGCTTTTAATGACGCATTTAATGATGATGGTGATTTAAATATGGCGGTCTATTAAGTTAACTTTTTTCGAATTGTTCTGATTTTATAAAAAAATAGCCCATAAAAAATTTATAGGCTATTTCTATTTTGAAGCTATTTCTATTTTAAGAAACGTTGATAACCTAAGTTATTGGTAATTTCTTGATATGGGTAATTGATATTTTCCAACGTCTCAATCAGTCCATCTGGGTTCTGTACCGCATCTTCTGCATCCAAGCCAACCAAAACACGTCCTTCTGCTGCACCGTGATTACGATAATGGAATAAGCTAATGTTATGGGTTGGACCAAGACGCTCTAAGAATGTTAATAAAGCACCTGGGCGTTCTGGAAACTCAACACGGAACAGACGTTCATTGGCAATATCGGCATGACCACCAATCAAATAACGGATATGCAATTTTGCAACTTCATCATCCGATAAATCATCGACATCATAATGTAATTTCATTGCTTCATAGATGTCATGGCGTTCTTTTTCACCTGCCTTTAAGCTAATACCGACAAAGACTTGAGCGGCAGATGCATCACTGGCACGGTAGTTAAATTCCGTAATATTACGCCCTTGCAAAGCACGACAGAAATTCAGGAAAGAACCTTTTTCTTCTGGAATGGTTACTGCAAAAATGGCTTCTTTACGTTCACCGAGTTCGGTACGTTCAGCAATATAACGTAAACGGTCAAAGTTCATGTTGGCACCGCAAACAATCGACACCATATTTTTGCCTTCAAGACCGTGTGCCGCGACGTATTTTTTAATACCAGCGAGCGCCATAGCACCTGATGGTTCAACAATACTACGACATTCATCATAAGTGTCTTTGATTGCCGTACAGATTTCATCTGTATTGACCAGTACCACATCACGTTCAACAATTGGACCTGAGTTATCAGATTTTTGTAGTTGAATGACTTCAAATGGCTTTTCACCGATTTGAGCAACGGCTGTACCATCTGCAAATAAGCCTACAGAAGGGAGTATCACACGTTGATTGGCTTCAAATGCTGCTTTTAAACATGCAGATTCATCATATTCGACAGGAATAACTTTGACATGCGGGGCAACATCACCAAGATATGCTGCTACACCAGCAATTAAACCACCACCGCCCACAGCAACAAATACATATTCAACATCACGCCATTGACGCAATATTTCATTGGCAATTGTACCTTGGCCGGCCATAACCAGTTCATCGTCATAAGGCGGAATAAAGGTTAAACCTTCGTCATTTGCACGTTGAATGGCATATTTGTTAGCAACATCAAATGAGTCGCCGTGAAGCACAACATCACCACCCAAACGCTTTACTGCTTGAACTTTAATGTCAGGGGTGGTTTTCGGCATCACAATAATGGCGCGAATACCTAACTTTTGACCAGATAAAGCCACGCCCTGAGCATGGTTACCTGCTGAAGCAGTAATAACGCCACGTTCCAACTGAGATTTCGGTAATTGACTAATACGGTTATACGCACCGCGTAGTTTGAAGGAAAAGACAGGTTGTAAATCTTCGCGTTTAAAGCGAATGTTATTGTTTAGTTTTTCACTAATTCGTGGCGCTGCTTCGAGTGGGGTTTCGATTGCAACGTCATACACCGTTGCCTGTAATATTTGTCGAACCAAACGAGACAGCATGTTAATTTTCCATCTAACAGTTTAAAATGAGCGCTCATTGTAACAAACCGTTGTACCTTTGCGTTTTAAAATTATGCAAAATGTGCAGGAAATTGAAATTTTATTGAGAGATGTCATGAGCCTTTATGCAACCCAGGACGAGAAAAAACAAGCTGCAGCCCAAGCCGCTTTAAAACACTTACCAAGAGGGGGCATTTTGGGAGTCGGTACTGGTAGTACAGTGAACTTCTTAATTGAATTATTACCTCAGTTACAACTTGAAGCAGCCGTAGCTAGTTCAGAAGCAACAGCTCAACGTCTTAAGAAATTAGGCATTGAAGTGGTTGATATGAACCATGTTGGTGGTTTAGATGCTTATGTAGATGGTGCTGATGAAATTGATCGTCATTTACATATGATTAAAGGCGGTGGTGCTGCACTCACACGTGAAAAAATCGTGGCATCTATTGCGAAAAAGTTTGTATGTATTGTCGATGACTCGAAATGGGTCGATCAATTAGGCCGTGAATTTCCATTGCCTATCGAAGTGATTCCTATGGCACGTTCAGCAGTTGCGCGTAAAATTGTATCTTTAGGCGGTGACCCAGTTTATCGTGAAAGTGTGGTAACGGATAACGGTAATGTCATTCTAGATGTGTATAACTTAAATATTTTGAATGCATTAGAGGTCGAAAAAACCATTAACGATATTCCTGGTGTGGTGTGTAATGGTATTTTTGCGATCAATAAAGCTGATGTCGCTGTAGTCGCCACCAATGATGGTATTGAAGAGCGTACCGCAGGATAAGAAAAAATTTCCCCTAACTTCTGCTTGAGTAAAGACGAGGTTTACTACCTACCTTTTTTAAGTAAGCGTTGGGGGAGATTCTAAAAATAAGCGTATTAAGATGGCAAATCTTCCTGAAATAAAAATCACACATCATGCACGTGCAACACGCTTGCGTTTACGTGTTGAACCCACGCAGATTCGCCTAACTGTGCCCAAATATTGTACCCAACGTCAGATTCAGCATTTTTTACACGAGTCTGAACAATGGATGATTGAGACATGGCATAAACAGCAGGAAAAAATACAGCAAGTTGATCAGATATTACCGACAAGCTTGCAACTGTTTAATTTAAAACAGCCCTTAGAAATTATTTATAAAACTCAGAAAAATAGCTATATTTTAGATGAGCAAAAGCATCAGTTATTTATCAGCGAGCGTCAGCCTGAAAGCTACTTAAAAGCTTTTGTGATTGCTTATGCAAAGCATTATTTACCAATCTATTTAAAGCAAGTCAGTGATGAAACCCGTTTAAAATTTGGACAGTGTGCTGTTCGACACCCGAAAACGCGTTGGGGAAGTTGTACAGCCCGTCATGATATTATGCTCAATAGTGCCTTGGTTTTATGTGATCAACAAATTACCCGTTATGTCTGTGTACATGAATTGGCACATACCAAACATTTTGATCATAGCGCTGCTTTTTGGTCTGAAGTTGAAAAGCATGATCAACACTATCAGCAGCATCGTAAAGTTTTAAAAAGTAGCGTAATGCCTTGGTGGTGGGTCTAATAAAATAATTAAATTTCTAGATTGCATTAAAACAAAAAAATGAGGAAAAGCGTATGAGTGTAAAAAGAATCATAAGTAATATTAAAGCTTTAGATTTAGCCAGTGCCCAAGCTTTTTATGGTGATTTTTTAGCGATGGATTTGGTGATGGATCACGGCTGGATCAAAACATTTGCCAGTCAGGAAATCATGCATCCACAAATCAGTATTGCTTCGGAAGGGGGAAATAAAACAGATGTACCCGATTTTTCAATCGAGGTTGACAATGTGGATGAACTTTATGAAAAAGCCAAAAAATTAGATTTAGACATTCTCTATCCCTTAACCAATGAAGACTGGGGTGTTAGACGATTCTATGTCAAAGATCCATTTGGAAAGGTTGTAAATATTTTGCAACATATTGAATATTAAAAAATTAATGAATTAAGTAGGATTTTTAAATGCAGTGGAATAAATTGGTTCCAGAATTGATCGTCACCGATTTAGATAAAAGTTATCATTTTTGGGTGGAAATACTGGGTTTTTCTGTAATGTATCAACGGGCTGAAGAAAAATTTATCTATGTGGAACTTGATGGTGTTCAGTTTATGTTGGAGCAACAACAACAAGGGCAATGGTTAACAGGAGTATTGGCCTACCCATTGGGAAGAGGGATTAACTTTCAGTTTGAAGTAGACCAACTCGACAGTATTTTAAATCGTTTGGATGTCGCACAATGGCCGCTGTTTGAAGCGTTAGAAGAACGTTGGTACCGTGCAGAAAATATAGAGCATGGGCAAAGGCAATTTTTAGTTCAAGATCCAGATGGTTATTTATTGCGCATTGTTGAGGTGATTGGAGAAAGAGCAATAACGTTAGATTAAATAAGGCTGGCTTAAATAAGCTAAGGTTATAAGGACTTTAATTGAGGTACAGTGATGCACATCAGATCTTTTCAAAATCATGACCGAGCACCATTGAGTGAACTTTTTTTAAATACCAGAAAATTAAGTTGGTCGTGGTTAGATTCTTCAAAATGGGGACTGAGTGATTTTGAAAAATATACCGAAAATGAAATGATTTTAGTGGCTGAAAAAGACCAAGAATATTTGGGATTTGCATCTATTTTTCTGCAAGAGAACTTTTTACATCATCTATTTATTGCCCCAAATGCTCAAAATCAGGGTGTAGGAACAGCATTGCTACACGCAGCAGAACAACTGTTTACGGGTACAGGCTATCTCAAATGTTTATCAGAAAATAAAAAAGCTTTGTCTTTTTATTTAGGTCATGGCTGGGAAGCAATCAGCACTGGAGAAAGTGAAGAAGGTGGATATATTTTGATGTCAAAGGCAAAACTTATTCAGTAAAACTATTGATCCATTCTATAATTATTTCGACGACTTGATCAGGCTGTTTAATCCATGCACTATGTTGATTGCCTTGGGTTTTATGGGTTAAATCCAGCGTGTTTATTTGTGGGTTTTTAAAATAACCACTGAGGCCAAGCATTGAAGACATTGGTGCAAAATCATCGCCATTTAAATAGACAAATAAGGCAGCGTTATTCACCACGTTTTCTTGCCCAATAATATGTGCATAATTTCCTGTAAAGATAACTTTAGACCAATCACGCATTAAGGATTTTGTCTCTTTATTCCCAAAAGCAATTTTATAGCCTGCAAAATAACCATCTTTTAAAATCATGGCGTTGATCACTGTGACTGCTTTTAAAATATTGATTTTACCTTTTAAGTCCCAATTTTTTAAACCGATATTGCCTGTGGCAACACCAATGACTTTGTTTGCATAATTTTGTGCATAAAGTGTTGCTAAATGTCCACCTAAACTATGTCCAAATAAGATTGGAACTTGTTGGTTTAGTTCTAAGGCCAGCTTTTCCAGTTGAGGAATAAAGTCATTGAGTAAATCAGCATAACCATAATCAATCTTTGCTGAAACAGGCGGAGTATTACGCCCACAATGTGGATAATCAGCCACAATAACATTTAAGCCACTTTGGCTTAAAGCGGTAATGAGCACCTCGTATTTACTGATTGCTATGCCTAGCGCAGCCAGCAAAATAACACTATGGCTGTTTTCAGGGTTTGAATAAATATCGACTACAATTGGATATTGACCAAAATTAATATTCTTTTGGGTAAAAGAGGTATTTTTCATGATTTAGTCCTTAAAAATATTCATTTGAATCATGTTTGAAAGTCCGAGTTTGTGCATTAAAGCAGTCCGTGATTGAGGGTTTCCTTTTGCTTCAATTGAGATAAGTTTACGCATTTCTGAATTAAAATGTACCCGTGGATATTGGTTTAAAATTTGGTTTTTAAAACTGTTTGAAAATAAGTAGAGATCAGTCCCAATTACATCACAGGAAGTGGCTTTTTGTAGTAATAGCACTTCTTTAGAAAGACTGTGATCACTTTCATCTAAACTGCCATTCATATGTAAACAAATCGCATTTGAAATATTAACCATTTTGTCTTCGGGATAATGGTGTTTGCTACAGAGTGTTTCAGCTCTTAAGGCGCTTTCAAAGCTAAAACATTGACATGCATATTGATCCAAATGATTAACCAGTCCTAAATCATGCATCAAACATGAAATAACAAGACTCTCTTGATCAAATTGCCATTGTTTGGTGTGGGCGATAGCAACAGCCCAAAAATAGCTCCGCCAAGAATGATTGATGATCGCTTGAGAGGCTGTTTGCTCTAATTCGTCCATCGCTTCTTTGACAATTGCTGTGTCAGGAATCTGAAAATTATCCAGTGTAAATGAAGTTGAATCATGATGTGCTTTGAGAAATGTTTTGCCATAGTTTAATGTGACAGGGATTAGAACTTGTTTTATAAGCTGAGTTTTTTCTTTAAAGCTAAGTTTTCCATTACTTGTATTCATCCACGCTCGTGATCCAATCATGACCAATGCGTCCTTTTGTTAACTTTAGAGTAATTACTCTAAATTATTATGCATAGATCATTTAGCAAGACAAGACCGTTTTCTTTGAATTTGTTTGAATAGTCTTTTATGCCAAAAACGAGAATTAAAATGAAAAGGTTTGTTTCCTTATCATCAAATTTTTTCATAAATCAAACAGCGCTCAAGTGAACTTATTAATATTGGTATTGAACGTTGCTTCTCCTTTTGGACGAAAGTTAGGATGAGGTTTTTATGTTGATTTAGGTCTTAAAAAGGACTGATGAACGAAACCTATTTTTCTTAGACATTTAAGTTGATAGATTTATGACAATGTCATTGAATAGTCTGCGTGTGTATATTGATCATCATAAATTTTAAGTAAGGGTATAATGCCTTAAAAGTATTTCTTAATAAAAACAGTTAAATTACAAAATAGTCTGATTATTTTAAGCATAAGTTGGGAGTGAATAAAAAAATACACTAAACTTGGCGACTTGCCAATATTTCCTATTTCTTATCATAAAGATATCAGACGTGAATTTTGCAGATACTCATTACTTTATTTTGATTGTACCGATCTGCCTGATATTAATGGGCAGTTTACTTTTGATCTGCCATTATTTTTTTAAAGCACCTACTTATTTATTTTGGTTGGGTCTTGGATAT
Source organism: Acinetobacter sp. NyZ410 (assembly GCF_022828975.1). NCBI lineage: Bacteria > Pseudomonadati > Pseudomonadota > Gammaproteobacteria > Moraxellales > Moraxellaceae > Acinetobacter > Acinetobacter sp. NyZ410. Next base: position 2,322,631 of record NZ_CP094620.1, read on the forward strand.
ATCGTGCCGTCTTTTGCTTTAGCTGCACAAAGTTTTATGTCTAACCAACAATTAACATTAGACTTCCTTCATAAATCATTTTTCAATCAATTTAATTGTTTATCTTTCACCCAATCTAAATTGTATATGCCAGCAAGTAAATTAAACCGCAGGTTTAATCTTTTACGACGATTTCTATATACACAAGATAAAATCTTAAAACATTTCATCCTTCCAAATACATGCTCTACTTGAATTCGTCTACGACCAATCTCTCTATTTAACTTTTTTAATTCAGAATCTAATTTTTCAGTTTTCTTTGCTTTAGATGGCATGAGGCATCCAAAACCCAATTTTTTTATCCCTAAATACCCCTTATCAACGATAAAAAAGGGCTTAAATTTTAATTTCCTCATACTTTTTTTAAATATTTTAAAATCATGCATGCTTCCATGACTTCCACATACACTCAGTATTTCACCTGTTGTATAGTGCATAGATAGCTGAAATTTAAAGGTATGTCGCTTTTTTTTACCGCTATACCATTTCTTCTGTTTTTTTTGGACGTTGAACTAATATTTCAGTTGCATCAATCACAACAACTTCCCAATCCACTTCATCTCGATTAGGAAGTTGTTTTGGCAAGTTAAATTTTCCAGAACGGATTAAGGTATCTTCAATAACACGTGTGATACGAATTGCACTCGTTTCAGATACACCGTAACTCATACCAAGATGGAAAAATGTTCGATATTCTCTCCAATATTCTATACATAAGAGCAAGCGATCTTCCAACGGTAATTTATGCGGTCGTCCTTTACCAATATGACGAGGTAAATGCTTATTTAGCTCGGCCAACATGAGGTTAAATGTAGCCCAACTAACACCGGTAAGCCTACGAAACTTAACGTCTGATAATTTTTGAATATCTTTGAATTTCATCCAAGGATTATCCCTTGAATTAAATAATTTTGCTGATTAATTTAAGATCAAATAAATTGTACGTTTTTTGATTTATGACGGAAGTCTATTCTCTGCCCCTGTTGTTGGTGGTTTATACCTATTTGGTGCATGGGCCAGTGCATATACTATGGCATTGAGAAAGAAAGCCAGTGCGCACACTTTAGTGGCTTTCATTTTGATCCTTATCACAATATGTCTGCTGGTCTATTATTCTTTTGTCGATGAACAGCTATGGATGCGAATGCTAATTTTAAACCTGAGCATTGCCACAGTTGAATCCTTAGTTTTAGTATCTATTTTTAAAGATGATAAGCAAAGTGATTGGTTAAATAAGCTGGTCGATTATTCTTACCTTTTTATTGTTTTATATACTTTTGTCCGCGTCATTATTATTTTCTTGTTTTTGAAAAATATTGAAGCCAGCATGCTTGTAAATTCAGTATGGTGGTTAATGATGCTTGCTGCCAGTATTATCCTGAGCATGTGGTTTGCGATCGTACTTTTAGGGACATTAGTACGAGACATTATTTTAAAATTAAATGATGAACGTTCTAGAGATCCATTAACACATTTACTCAATCGCCGTGGCTTTTATGATGCAGCTAAAATCAATTTAATCGATTTGCCAGAAAAACAATATTTTTTGCTGATGTGTGATGTCGATCATTTTAAGAAAATTAATGATACCCATGGGCATCTGGTCGGTGATCAGATTTTGCAAAGCGTAGGTCGTCTTGTTAGTCAGCATGTCGTTGAAAAGGGCTTAGTGGGGCGTTTTGGTGGTGAAGAGTTTATTGTTTTATTACAAGTTGAAGATCTCGATTATGCCTATAAAATTGCTGAGCGTATGCGGACTGCTATTGAAACTGAGCAATTTTTAACTCAATCCATCGTATTGACAGCCAGCTTTGGCTTAACACAAGTGAGACATCGTAATTTAGCGAGTGGTATAGAAGCTGCTGACAAACTTTTGTATGTTGCCAAACGTAGAGGGCGCAACTGTATTGCGCAAGATTCATCAATCGAACTTATGTGAATTTAACTTTGTCATAATGCTAAAATATCATAAAAACCCAGTAAAATAGTTTAGAAAGCATCAACTTCCTGTCATACTACAGCACTACAAAATGGATACTTTTAAATCGAGGTAAAAAACGTGATTTCAGTGGGTATTGTCGGTGGAACAGGTTATACAGGCGTTGAATTGTTGCGTCTTTTACTACGACATCCAAATGTTCAAGTGAATGTACTGACATCACGTACCGAAGATGGTCGCCGTGTAGATGATATGTTTCCAAGCTTACGTGGGCACACCGAGCTTAAGTATTCAGATTTAAACATTGATGAATTAAAAAAATGTGATGTTGTGTTTTTTGCGACCCCACATGGTGTGGCAATGCAGCATGCACAACAACTTTTGGCAGCAAATACCAAAGTTATCGATTTAGCCGCTGATTTTCGCTTGCAGAATTTAGCACAGTTTGAAAAATGGTATGGGATGCAGCATGCCTGCCCAGAGATACTGAAAGACTCTGTTTATGGTTTATCTGAACTTAATCGTGAACAAATTAAAAATGCCAATGTTGTCGGTAACCCGGGTTGTTACCCAACAACTGTTCAGTTGGGATTAGCGCCACTTTTTAAGCAAGCTGAAACATTGGTTAAACCAGAAAGTATTATCATTGATGCGAAATCGGGTGTATCAGGTGCAGGGCGTAAAGCTAGTCTAGGCATGATTTATTCTGAAAATGCAGATAATTTTAAAGCCTATGGCGTTGCTGGACATCGTCATCATCCTGAAATTGTAGAAGCATTAGAAAATATTTCGGGTCAAAAAAATGTATTTGATCAGATTCTTTTTGTACCGCATTTGGTTCCGATGATTCGTGGTATGTTCAGTACAATCTATGTTGATTTGACAGAGCAAGGTGCAGCAGCAGATTTACAAAGTCTTTATGAAAAATTTTATGCAAATGAAATATTTGTAGACGTAATGCCTGCAAATAGTTCACCAGAAACACGTTCTGTACGTGGTGCAAACCAACTCAGAATTGCACTGTATAAACCGCATCCGAACAAGTTAATTGTTTTGTCTGTTCAAGACAATTTAGTCAAAGGTGCGGCAGGACAGGCTGTACAAAATATGAACTTAATGTTTGGTTTTGCTGAAGATGCTGGTTTACAAGGTATCGGATTATTACCATAAAAAACGCTTTATGGCTTCACACACATATAACTTTGCGGTTAAATGTGTGTTTTGATTCTATCAATAATACTTAGAGATGATGATGCAGAACACAGAAACAAATACCGCGTCACAACCAGCTCAAGCACCGAAAAAGCCTTTTTTAAAAGGGAATATGCCTTTGGTGATCGGTGGGGTTGTATTATGTGCTGGCAGTGTACTTTTAGGTTATACGGTTGGACATCGCCAAGGGCTAACGGTAGTCGGTTTTGATGCAGATGCAGAACAGTTGGTAGAAGTTGTGAAGCAACAAAAAACAACGCTGGCTAATTTAAATAAAAGCCTAAATGCTGCTGTACAGGAACGAGACGTGGCTGTTTCGAACTCTAACGATTTATTAGAGTCATTGAACAAAGCCAATGCTGAAAAATCACAAGTTGATGTGATGAGTGCGATTTATCGTGAAGTGTTAAAACAACGTGGCGGTTTGAGTTTAACCATTCAAAACTTGGCCGTTAAGCCATTACCAGAAAACGCTTATGAATATCAGCTTGATCTTATTCAAGTCAGTCCAAGACGTGCGACGGGTTCTGTTGAAATTCGTTTGATTAGCGGTACTGAGGTGTTAACAGTGCCAATGGCAGATGAGAATTATAACTTTACTGATTATGAGCGCTTAACTGGTCGTTGGACCATGCCTAAGGGCTTTAATCCACAATTTATCGAAATCCGTCTAAATGGTGCCACGCCAGTGGTTAAACGCTTTAGTTGGTCACGTGGGCAAGCTGTAGACAGTGCAGCAGCGTTTGCTGCAGAGGTTCCTCAAGCTGCGGCTAATTCTCAATAAATCATAAGTATTTTGAAAAATATGCGAACTAATAAACGTCAAATGAGTTTAAATGAAGTGAAATCATCATTCCGTGATTCAGGATTTATAGATTGGCACTTGAGTATTCGTATAAGTAATTCAGAAGATCCAAACCATCCAGACCATGATCAAGCAGATGTTGCAGTACAAACTGCACCACCTGAAGTGAAGCGACCACCGATGTATTCTGTCGTTTTATTGAACGATGATTACACTCCGATGGACTTTGTTATTGAAATTTTACAACAATACTTTGCTTTGAATCTTGACCAAGCCACTCAAGTAATGTTAACAGTACATTATGAAGGAAAAGGTGAAGCTGGTGTTTATCCAAGAGACATTGCGGAGACTAAAGCCAACCAAGTTAATAACTACGCTCGATCTCAAGGTCATCCATTGCTTTGTCAGATTGAGCCAAAAGAATAAGGGGGTTTCATGCTCAGTCGTCAATTAGAAGTTTCACTCCGTTTGGCTGTTAGCATGGCTCGTCAAAAGAGACATGAGTTTCTTACGGTTGAACATTTATTATTGGCTTTACTTGATAACGATTCAGCGGTAAATGCCTTAAAAGCATGCGGTGCTGAAATTATCAGTTTGCGCAAAGAGTTAGAGGAGTATGTAGAACAACATACCCCTAAACTAGGAGAAAACAACGACCAAGCCCCTCATCCAACTGAAAGTTTTGACCGTATCTTACAACGTGCAATTTTCCACGTTCAGTCAAGTGGCGGTGATCGCACAGTAGAGGGTGCAGATGTACTGGTTGCGATGTACTCTGAGCGAGATTCTTTTGCCGTTTATTTGCTAAAACGACATCAAATCAATCGTTTGACTTTAACCCAATATTTGTCACACGGTGCGCGTAAAGAAGAAATTCAAGTTGAAGAAGAATCTGATGATTTAGAAGGTGAATCAAATGCTTCAGCAAATGCTGGACCACTTGAACTTTATACTTTGAATTTGAATATTGAAGCGCAAAAAGGCAAAACTGATCCTTTAATCGGGCGTGAAAAAGAAATTGAACGAACTGCTCAAATTCTTTGCCGTCGACGTAAAAACAACCCATTGCTTGTGGGTGATCCTGGTGTGGGTAAAACATCCATTGCTGAAGGTCTGGCATGGTTGATTGTGAATGGTAAAGCACCTAAACCACTTGCGACTGCTGAAGTGTTTAGTTTAGACATTGGTGCATTGGTTGCAGGTACAAAATACCGTGGTGACTTTGAAAAACGCTTGAAACAGCTTCTCAATGCTTTGAAAAAGAAACCAGAAGCAATTTTATTTATTGATGAAATTCATATGATCATTGGTGCTGGCTCAAGTATGGGCAGTACCATGGATGCATCGAATTTAATCAAACCTGCGTTGGCGAATGGTAGTTTACGTTGTATTGGTTCAACCACTTTCCAAGAATATCGTCAAGTATTTGAAAAAGATCATGCACTATCACGTCGTTTCCAAAAAATTGATGTGAATGAGCCTTCTATTTCAGAGACAATTGATATTTTGCGTGGTTTGAAAAGCAAGTTTGAAGATTTCCATCATGTTAAATATGAAGATACTGCGCTAGTTTCAGCGGTTGAGTTGTCTGCTAAGTTTATTAATGATCGTTTCTTGCCAGATAAGGCGATTGATGTGATTGATGAAGCTGGTGCACAGCGTCGTTTAAAAGCTGAACAAGATGATACCTTGATTACAGTTGAAAATATCGAAGATATTATTTCGAAGATTGCACGTATCCCGCCAAAAACAGTATCTAAAGATGATAAATCGGTACTTGAATATCTAGAGCGTGATCTTAAACGTGTGGTATTTGGTCAAGATGAAGCGATTACAGCTTTGGCTTCTGCGATTAAACTGTCACGTGCAGGCTTGAAAGCGCCAGATAAACCAGTGGGTAGTTTTGTTTTTGCTGGTCCTACAGGTGTTGGTAAAACAGAAGTGACCAAGCAATTGGCAAAATTGTTGGGTGTAGAGCTTGTTCGTTTCGATATGTCTGAATATATGGAACGTCATGCGGTTTCTCGTTTGATTGGTGCGCCTCCAGGTTATGTTGGTTATGATCAAGGTGGTTTACTGACTGACGCGATTCATAAGAATCCGCACTGTGTCTTGTTATTAGATGAAATTGAAAAAGCACATCCAGATGTCTTTAACTTGTTATTACAAGTTATGGATCATGGTGCTTTAACCGATAACAATGGACGTAAGTCTGATTTCCGTAATGTGATTATTGTATTGACTACCAATATCGGTGCTGAAAGTATTTCTCGTAACAGTATCGGTTTTACTGAGCAAGACAATAGTAATGACAATCAAGAAGCGATGAAACGTGCATTTGCACCAGAGTTCCGCAATCGTTTAGATGGTGTAATTCAGTTTAAAGCATTGCCTACCACAGTGATTGAGTCTGTTGTTGATAAATTCTTAACCGAACTCCAAGCGCAGTTAGATGATAAAAAAGTGGTACTGGAAGTTGATCAATCTGCTCGCGATTGGATGGCTGAGAATGGCTATGACCGTTTAATGGGTGCTCGCCCAATGCAACGTTTGATTCAAGAACATTTGAAGAAACCACTTGCTGAGATGATTCTATTTGGTGAGCTTGCAGATCATGGTGGTAACGTTGCTGTCTCTGTGAAGAAAGAAAATGGTAAGGCGGTAGGGCTTACATTAGAAGTCTTTGAAGATCAGACTGCTGAACCAGCATAGTTGTGAATGAGCTTTAAAATAACCCGCATTGATTGCGGGTTATTTTTTTGAATTAGACGCTTATAAAATATCAATTTTCTTTAACCAAGTTAAGAATAATGTCGGCCATTGTGTTGTTTCAGTATTGGCTTTGCCTAAGCCCCAACCATGTCCACCATTTTTGAAAAGATGTAATTCATAAGCGATCTTGTGTTGCTGCAAAGCGGTTTGCATATTGAGGCTATTCTGAACAGGTGAAATCGGATCATCAATGGCGTGGGCTAAAAAGGTTGGAGGTGTATTCTGTTTGACTTGTAAATCTACTGAAAACAAGATTTGTTTGGCTAAATCATGTTTTGATCCAAATAAGCTTTTATAAGCATGGGTATGATCTAGCGGCGCTTGCATACTAATGATTGGATAGAGTAGCGCCACAAAATTAGGCCGAGCGGAAATTTGATCAATCGGATCATTTAAACTCGAAAATTGTTGTTGCCATTGTGTCGCAATGATTCCAGCTAAATGCCCACCTGCGGAGAAACCCAATACACCAATTTTGTCTGGATCAATGTTGAATTGATGTGCATGATAACGAATGATACGCAGGGCTCTTTGGCCATCTTGAAAGGGCGCAAGCAGATTATTGCCATCCTGATTAGGTAAGCGGTAGATTAATTCAAATACGGTAAATCCCTGTTCTTGTAAAAACTGTGCAGTTGGCGTGCTTTCTTTGGCCAATTCCTCTCTGGCATAACCCCCACCACTAATAACTAAAATAGCGATGTGATTGCTCTGTTTGGGGGAATATACGCGCAGTTGAGGAGAGGTGATATACTCAATAGCACCATGCTTATTTATCGTATATTGTTCACTGGATGGTGCCAGTGTTGCACTATTGGGCCACAGGGGAAGACTCAGTGTTGCTGCATCTACATTTTGGCTAAGCCAGAGGAAAATGAAGAAATTAAACACGAAATGATTTATTTTCATCCATAAAAAACCAAAAAATGTAGATGCTGATATTTTATCCTATTTTAAACAAGGCACATTCATCAACATATTTTAAAAATGTATGCTTTTGTGGATGAGGCAAACAACAACTACAATTTATAGATAAAAGCTTAGTTGTTTTAGTCTGCTCAAAATTTTATTGCTTAGCTCGTGTGAAAATCACATATACTCTAACTTCATGATTATTCTTTGAGTATCAATGGACATTGCATTTACTAAAATTTTAACTACGATTTTATTATTTCTTGTCACAGCTGTTGCAGAAATTTTAGGTTGTTATTTTCCTTATTTGATTCTGAATCAAAATAAAAGTCATTGGTTATGGATACCTACCGTTTTAAGTTTGGCGGTATTTGTTTGGCTATTAACCTTGCACCCGGCTGCTTCAGGGCGTATTTACGCCGCATATGGCGGTATCTATATCTTTAGTGCACTGATGTGGCTGAAATTTGTCGATCAAGTCAGCTTAACTCGCTGGGATTTGTTTGGTGGATGTATTGTAATCATTGGGGCTTTGGTGATTATTCTGCAACCGCAAGGTTTGATTCGTTAAGTCTCCAACAGCATTATTCTAACGTATCTTGTATTGTTTCAAGTTGATTGATCTTACATACTTTGGGAATTGCTTTACGATATGCAGCATAATCCTGTTTATATTGTTTAAACCATTTCTGATATTCAGGATTTAGCCTTAAATTGGCAAGATTGGGTTCATTTTCAAATGAGGATGGTTCTGTATTGTTCTCATCAGAAAATTCTAATTGTTTTAAGTAGGACAATGCTCGATCCGTTTGACCAAGCAGCGCATAGAATTCAGCGAGGAATTCCTTTTCTCGCTGAGTTTGCTTACGATTCTTATTCACCACAGCTTCAATTTTAGCCTGATTATCACGCAACCATTTTTCAGCAAGTTTCGGGTCTTCACGATAGAGATATTTAAAATACTGTTGCGCTAAAATAATAAAATTTCCTGCATCGAAAGCTTGATTGGGATCAGATAAATAGTGAAATAAAGGCTTTTTAAGTATATTGATGAGGCGTTTTTGCTCATTCTCATCACGATGATATTTCTGTAACAGCATCAGCTTGTCACTGAGTACAGCATAATAATTTTTCTCATACTCCTCATTGTCTGGTTGTAACTTCATTAAGGTCTCAAATAGTTGTTCAGCCTTTAGCAAATAGTTTAGACGTGGCGTTGGGTCTATGTTTTTCCGATAATACACCGACATTTGCGCGTAGAATAACCCTAAATTATTGATTGCGATTGTATCGTTAGGATCACGTTTTTTTAACGCAAAATACGCCTGCTCAGTAAGTTCTTGAAAAGGCTGAGAGAGCGTGGTGCAGTGTTGTTCAAGCAAATATTCAGCGTATCCAGAAGTCAGAATCGCATAGTTGTGTAAATAGACAGAATCGTTATATTCAATGTCTTTGGCTTTTAACAGTTTTTGCACATTGGGTTGGGCTTTCTGGATTTGAGCCTTAATCTGTGGTTCAAGTTTGGCTAGATTTTTGGTTGCCAATACTTGATCACTTAAATCTTCTATGGCTTGAATCTCATCATTGTTGATATCTGCATAGCTAATTGAAGCGTTGAGTGATAATAAAAAAATTAGAATTTTAATTTTCATTGTTGATTCTGCATTTATCTATTCTTTGAAATAATTGTATACAAGCCAAGGAAAAACATCAAAAGTTGTTCTATTGGAATTAAAAAAGCATCCAGTAAACTGAATGCTTTTTCTTTCTTAGCGGTCATCCATGACTATTGAATAGGTGGATGCTGTAATTGGTTTAACTCTTTTTTACTGAAACCTCTAGAGATAAGTACCTTTTTAATCCCAGTAATTACATCCTGATCTGTCGCTTTCATCAACGCTGATAAAAGTTGATCATTGGATTTACAAGAGCAATCATTTTCAACACATGCAATTTGATTTTTATGTTCATTTTGCAATGTATCTTCAGCCGTAAACAGCTTTTGCCAAAAACTCATAGAGCCTTCATACACAACCTAACATAGTTCGAAATATAGCCGTTTTTTAATAAAATACAAGATCTGAGCGAAATAGATGGTCGAGTTATAGGCTGATTTTTTCGATGATTTGATATGTTTTAAACGGTTTGTTAAAAGGCCATGTTTTAAATGATTTATAACTTAATGATATATCAATAAATAATTTAAAGAAGTAGCTGCCATGCTAATTTACATGGCAGTCTAATCTTGTAATAAATTGTTTAAATTTTTTCGAGAAGAACCCCAGATTCTACATGATGGGTGTAGGGGAATTGATCAAACATCGCAAATTTCACAATTTTATGGGTTTTAAGCAAGGTTTTTAAATTATCATGTAATGTGTCTGGATTGCATGAAATATAAAGAATACGTTGAAAACCTTGCAATAGCATTAAGGTATCGTCATCAATCCCTGCTCGTGGTGGATCAACAAAAACTGTATCAAACTCATAGCCCTGAATGTCTATTTCTGCTTCTTGTAAACGACGGAATTCACGTTCGCCGTTATAGGCCTGAGTAAACTCTTCTGCTGACAGGCGTGCAACTTGAATATTGTTGATCTGATTTTGTTGAATATTCCACTGTGCCGCATAGACCGAAGATTTCGCTAATTCAGTTGCCAAAACACGGTTAAAACTCAAAGATAAGGGAAGGGTAAAGTTACCATTACCACAGTACAATTCGAGTAAGTCTTTATTTTTACCTGCAACGGACTGACACGCCCATTGCAACATTTTTTGGCAAACTTGTGCATTGGGTTGAGTAAAGCTACTTTCAATTTGCTTATATTGAAATTTACGCTCAAAGACTTGTAATTCTTCAACAACAAATTCATCGGTTAAGACAACTTTTTGTCCGCGACTGCGACCAATGATTTTAACATTCAGCTTATCAGCCAATTGTTTTGCTAAAACTTCCCATTCTTCACTCAGTGGCGCACGGTAAATCAATGAAACCAGCATTTCGCCCTTGAGCGTTGCTAGAAAATGCACTTCAAAAAGCCGTTTTGATAAGATTGAATTGGCTTTTAGCTCAGCCAATAAAACTGGCATAAGCTGATTTATACTTTGATCTGCGATCGGAAATTCATCGATACGAGCAACAGTTTTTTGTTGATTTTCATCTCGTTCAAACATGGCATAGAACATATCATCTTCAGTATGCCAAATTCGGAATTCTGCACGCATACGGAAGTTTTGTTCAGGTGAAGCAAATACTTCTAACGAAGGTGGATTAAATTCTGCGAATTGAGTTTGGATTCGTTCAATTTTGGCATCAAGCTGTTGTTGATAAGATGAAGTCATATAAATCAGAAAAACATTGGAATTAAGCAGTAGCGATGGTATCAAAAATAGCACCAGATGGACACCAGATTGCAGTCCATCTTTGTCAATTTATTTAGATCGGTTTGTCTATTGAAATAATCCTAGGATTCTTTAATCAAAGTGACGATGAAGATAAGTTACTCAACACTTACTTAAGTGCTTAACCAAATAGTCAATAAAGACTCTTACCGCAGGGAGTAAGCCTCGGCGAGAAGGGTAAACAGCGTGAAAGATCCCGTGCGGTGCTTTCCATTCAGGTAAGACACGAACCAATTCACCTGTGGCGACAAAATCATTAGCAATCGTATCTGGAAGTAAAGCAATACCACAATTTTGACTGGCTAATTTTGCCAGCATCATTAAATCCGATCCCATGAGTATCGGGTTAACTTTAATTTTTTTCTGTTGATTTTCACTATCATGTAACACCATTTGTTGATCTAAGTGCTCATCAACCATACTTAAAATTCGGTGTTCAGATAAATCTTCTGGTTTTTTGAGCATACCAAATTCATTTAAATAGGCTTGGCTTGCAAGAAGGTGCTGTTCAATATGTCCAAACTTTCTCAGCACTAAGCTCGGGTCATCGTCCAGATTTGCGCGCACACGCAAGGCAACATCAAAACCTTCATTGATGATATCTACTCGACGATTACTGACTAAAAGTTGTACTCTGATTTCAGGATAAGTTTTTAAAAAGTCAGGAAGGATTTTTGACAATTCACTTTGCGCAACGGTCACAGGTACACTGACTTTAATCACACCACGTGGTTGTTCACTGAGATGATCGACCAGATCATGTGCTGATTGTGCTGCATTCATCATCACTTGGGCATGGCGGTAAATATTCATGCCAATGTCTGTAACTGCGAAATGACGTGAACTTCGTTGAATTAAACGAACCCCTAATTTTTCTTCTAAATTATATACACGGCGACTGAGCTTGGATTTAGGAATATCCGTTGCACGTTCAGCCGCACTAAATCCCCCATGCTCTACAACCAAACCAAAGCAGTAAAAGTCATCCAAATCAGTGAGCATAAATACATTCCATAATTGCAACAATGACGCACTATTAAACTTAATTGTTGCATCAAGTCAACTTGTTAATTGTGAAAATTTTCTAAGATTAGGCATTGCCTGTCATGAGAATATTTTGAACTTGCTTATATTCTTCTAATCTTAAAAGGTCTTTAGTGGTCGGATGTGGAATACGGGTGATATCCATGTTATCAGCAACATCTGCCAGTTTTACCACACGTGCAATTGGATTTTTTACTGCACGGTAGGCGGCTTCGATTCTAGATTCACCTTCTTTTTTGGTCAAGGCAACAACGGCATCGACAATTTCTTGACTAAAGCCAAGTGAGATTAAATCGACCACAGTGGTGTCGGTATCTTCTAAGATGTCGTGTAATACAGCAACAATCTGTTGATTGGGTGTTTTAACTTTGAACATCAACCTCAGAGGGTGAAAAATATAAGGCTGTTGCGCTTTATCTTTTTGGCCTGCGTGTTTACGAGCTGCTAAAGCAATCGCTTTTTCAATCGTTGACATAATATCCTTAGCTTTGTTTCGTGTATTTATAAAATATGAAAAGCAGTTTTAGATTTATCTAAAACGAGTGTTTAATTTCCCTAACTCGTTTAAAATACAATTTTATTCTGTTCCAAAGCGTATGCCATTTCAACTGATCACTTTAGAAAATTCTCAAGAAAATGTTACATGCCCACATTGCCAACATGCGGTCATTGATTGGAATGAAGAACAATATCTACAACCGTGTATACATACCTTGTTTATTGCGATGGATTTGGGCTTTGAATATATTTCCGATGAATTTGAAGCGACCATGCCCCGTAACGTCGATGAAATCCATGCTCATGATGATCAGGGATTGAATATTTTCAATGAATTATCTGAGAGTAATTATCCTCATTACCTGATTTATAAAACAAGCTTAGGTGTTGTAGGGGATCAAGATTTTTATCGTTATATTGGATTTAGCGCTTAAATTTTAAGATCGGTTGTCATTCATTTGTTTCTTTAGCCTATCCTTATTAAAAATGCTGTATAGGTATTAAAAATAGCGGAGTAGGCTTGTATTTTCTGTTGTAGGCGCTGTTCCTTTCATCTCCTACTGTTTGAGTTTTTTCATCACAATATAGAAGCTAAACTGCATTCTATAAATCTTCAACAAACTATTGTTTAACTTGAAATCGCGTTATTTTAAAAAAGTACTTTGTGATTGTTCAACTTCTGCCAATAACCATTCAACAAATTTAGCAATGAGAGGTGTTTGCTGTTGTTCTGCATAGACAAAATAATAGGCACGTGAACCTTTTAGCTTAATTTCTGAGGCGATAATTAAATCACCTGAGCGCAATTCTTTTTCCAGTAGTTTTTGTGGAATAAGTGCAACCCCCATATGATGTATGGCTGCCACCGCAAGCATCGAAAATAATTCATGCCGTTGTCCTTCTAATGCAAAAGGATGCTCATAACCAGAAACTTCAAACCACTCTTTCCAAATATAGGGGCGTGTGGTTTGTTGGAGTAAGGGCAGCGTGGCAATCTCTTCCGCCGTTAAGCTTCGACGTAAATCTCCGGAAGGCCCTCTTAGCTCTGGAAAATGCTTAAAAATTAACTCAGCAGAACACACAGGAACAACATCTTCATTCATTAAATAGTGGACTTTTGCACCTGGCCAATTTTCAATTTGCGCAGGTGTACCTGTATATATTGCTGCATCAAAAATATGCTCACTGAATAAAAAGGGTTTGGTACTGGTCTCTAAATGAATGGTAATTTCAGGGTATATTTCATTGAACTTATACAGTCGGGGTAACAGCCAGCGTGTTGCAAATGTCGGTACAACCCCTAATTTTAGCGTACCGCCTAAACCTTTATGGCTCATTAAATCGAGTGTGCTTTGCTCAATACCCAATAAATGAGCTTTGATGTTTTTATAATAATGTTCACCCGCTTGTGTTAATTCAACGCCATGCCGTGTTCTGTTAAATAGATTGAGTCCTAAAAAATCTTCGAGTTGTTGTACTTGGCGAGAGATGGCACTTTGAGTAAGATGCAGCTCTTGAGCTGCAAAGGTATAGCTTAGATGCTTGGCCGCCGCTTCAAAACATATCAATGATTGTAATGAGGGAATCATTCTACGCATATTCATTCCTTGAATATCAAAGTTTAGTTAAGACTAAATTTAATCTATTCATATCTAGCAAAAAGAACTTAAAGCAAAGCAGATGTATGTAATGAATCTTCCATCAAACCACTTGGTTTTATCTCGAATGGAAATTTATAAGAGGATGTAAAGATGATAAAAATCTGTTAAAAAGCCTCGTTTAATACCCGCATACTTGAACCGTAGTCATTGAGCGAGCCATATTATAAAAACACAAGATATGCGTAAATGGAATATCTGAGTGAGAATTAATCGTTTGAAAGTATGAATTTTCACACCTAACATCACTACTAAGACAACAAGATATGTTCAGCAAAGGATGCTATGAATCAAATGGTTAATTCTACAAAAACGGCACGCGTTCAATTTAACTGGCAAGACCCATTTTTATTGGAACAGCAACTCAGTTCTGAAGAACGCATGATTCGTGATGCTGCTTATGCCTATTCACAAGACAAACTGATGCCAAGAGTTTTGGAACAATTCCGCCATGAAAAAACAGATGCTTCTATTTTTCGTGAAATGGGTGAGCTAGGTTTGCTGGGACCGACAATCCCTGAAGAATACGGTGGTGCAGGTCTAAACTATGTCAGTTACGGTCTTATTGCCCGTGAAATTGAACGCGTAGATTCGGGTTATCGTTCAATGGCAAGTGTACAAAGCTCATTGGTGATGGTGCCTATCAATGAATTTGGTTCTGAAGAGCAAAAACAAAAGTACTTACCTAAATTAGCTACTGGCGAGTTTATTGGATGTTTTGGTTTAACAGAACCTGATCATGGTTCAGATCCAGGCAGTATGATCACCCGTGCCAAAAAGGTTGAAGGTGGTTATCGTCTAACTGGCGCAAAAATGTGGATTACCAATAGTCCAATCGCTGATGTATTTGTGGTCTGGGCCAAAGAAGTTTCTGCTGAAGGCAATGTCGGTGAAATTCGTGGTTTTATCCTAGAAAAAGGTTGGGAAGGACTTTCTGCGCCTGCGATTCATGGCAAAGTCGGTTTGCGTGCATCGATTACTGGTGAAATTGTGATGGACAATGTTTTTGTCCCTGAAGAAAATGCATTTCCTGAAATTCGTGGTTTGCGTGGACCATTTACTTGTTTAAATAGTGCACGTTACGGTATTGCATGGGGCGCGATGGGGGCGGCAGAGTTTTGCTGGCACACTGCACATCAATATACGATGGATCGTAAACAATTTGGACGCCCATTGGCTGCGAATCAATTGGTGCAAAAGAAACTTGCAGATATGCAAACTGAAATTGCTTTAGGGCTGCAAATCGCATTACGTTTTGGTCGTATGAAAGATGAAGGCATTGCTTCTGTTGAAGGCACTTCACTGATTAAACGCAACAATTGTGGTAAAGCTTTAGATATTGCGCGTGTTGCTCGAGACATGATGGGGGGTAATGGCATCAGTGATGAATTCGGTGTCGCTCGTCATTTAGTCAATCTGGAAGTGGTCAACACCTATGAAGGTACCCATGATGTACATGCCTTAATTCTCGGGCGTGCACAAACTGGTATTGCTGCCTTTAGTAACTAAAATCAACTGTTTTAAAACAGGGATGCTTAAATCTAGCATCCCTTGTAGGATTTTTTGCCTTAAATTTTATAAAAACTAAGGTAAAAATAAATCAATGATAAAAGGATTCATCGTGAAAAATATCTGATTATTCTTTTAACTCTCATACTTAACTCTAGATTGATGCAATAAAAATAACAAAGAAATAAGTAGAGAGAAAGATAAAAAGTGACCGATGACTCATTTGGGAAAATGAGGTAGAGGAAAAATGAACAATGATGTTCGATCAGTTACAACTTCAACAAAATTATCCATGCCATCCAATATTGGAACCTTTGAAAAAATAGGCCCAAATACTTGGAAATGGGCACTTTTATTCGCCTATTTCGCTATGGTCGTCGATGGCGTAGATATCATGTTGTTGTCCTATAGCTTAACCAGTTTAAAAGGTGAGTTTGCATTATCTACTTTTCAGGCTGGCGCCTTAGGCAGTGCCTCTCTGGCAGGTATGGGGATTGGTGGGATTCTAGGTGGATGGGCCTGTGATAAGTTTGGCCGCGTACGTACCATTGCCAATTCTGTATCGTTTTTCTCAGTTGCAACATGTTTGTTAGGCTTTACCCAAAGTTTTGAACAATTTATGGCATTACGATTTATTGGTGCACTAGGGATTGGGGCGCTTTATATGGCATGCAATACTCTTATGGCTGAATATGTTCCTACAACATATAGAACTACGGTATTGGGTACATTACAAACCGGGCAAACCGTTGGATATATTGTTGCTACATTATTAGCAGGTGCGATTATTCCTGATCATGGTTGGAGAGTCTTGTTTTTTATCACGGTTATTCCAGCATTCATCAATATTTTCTTGCAACGCTTTGTACCTGAACCAAAGTCTTGGCAGCTCAACAAAATCAATCAGCTTCAAGGCAAGAAACCAGTTGAAGCCACAGTTCCCGAGAAAGCAAAAAGTAGCAGTATTTATAAACAAATTTTTGCCAACTTTAAGCACCGTAAAATGTTTTTATTGTGGATGACTACGGCCTTCTTCTTACAATTTGGTTACTACGGAATCAACAATTGGATGCCAAGTTATCTAGAAACAGAAGTGCATATGAACTTTAAAAACATGACCAGTTATATGGTGGGTTCATATACAGCGATGATTCTAGGCAAGATCTTAGCGGGATATTTGGCAGATAAATTTAATCGTCGTGCAGTATTTGTGTTCGGTACCATAGCCAGCGCTGTCTTCTTACCTGTGATTATTATCTTTAATACACCAGACAATATTTTGTACTTATTGATCACTTTTGGTTTCTTATATGGCATTCCTTATGGCGTAAATGCGACCTATATGGCGGAATCATTTTCTACCGATGTCCGAGGTACAGCAATTGGTGGTGCATATAACATTGGGCGAGTAGGTGCAGCTATTGCCCCAGCAACCATTGGTTTCCTTGCTTCGGGAGGTACATTTATGACGGCATTTATCGTGATGGGCGCAGCTTACTTTGTTGCAGGGGTACTGCCTGGCTTATTTATCAAAGATCGTCAATATGACCCACAACAACAATAGTCAACGCTTGTTTAAACAGATTCAGTAAATCGTAAAATTGAGGAGTATTCACTTACTCCTGACATAGAGGTAAACATATGGGTGCATTACAAGGAATTCGAGTTTTAGATCTGAGTCGAGTACTGGCAGGTCCGTGGTGTGGACAAGTTCTTGCAGATCTAGGCGCCGAAGTGATTAAGATTGAACGCCCTAAAGTTGGTGATGACACCCGTATGTGGGGCCCGCCGTGGATGCTTGATCAACAGGGTAAAGCGACACGAGAATCTGGATACTATCAATCTGCGAATCGCAATAAATCCTCAGTGGCAATTGATATGGCAACGCAGGATGGGCAGCGATTACTACAACACATGGTGAAAACTGCAGATATTGTGATTGAAAACTTTAAAGCAGGTTCATTGAAAAAATATGGATTGGATTATGAAACCCTCAAGCATATTAATCCAAAATTGATCTATTGCTCTATCACTGGTTTTGGTCAAGATGGGCCACGTGCAGAAGAACCGGGTTATGACTTTATCATTCAAGGTATGTCTGGCTTGATGAGTATTACTGGCGAGAAAGAAGGAGAGTTAGGGGCAAGTTCACAAAAAGTTGGTGTGGCGGTGGTTGATATTCAGACTGGGCTATATGCAACAATTGCGATTCAGGCAGCACTGATTTCTCGTCAGCAAACAGGTGTTGGGCAGTATATTGATATGTCGTTGTTAGATGTACAGGTTGCTGGACTCGCCAACCAAGGTATGAACTATTTAAGTTCAGGTATCGCACCTCAACGAATGGGCAATCATCATCCCAATATTGTGCCTTATCAGACTTTTAAAGCGCGAGATAAGGAGTTTATTCTGGCCTGTGGCAATGATAAACAATTTAAAGATTTATGTATTGCGATTGGAAAACCTGAATTGTTAGATCAACCAAACTATCTCCGTAATCAAGATCGGGTGAAATATCGTCAAGAATTGGTTGCTTTGTTGTCTGAATATTTTTTATCAAATACCGCGAAGCATTGGGTCGATGCAATTCATGCGATGAAAGTACCTGTTGGCGTGATTAATTCAGTTGCAGATGCTTTAGATGAACCGCAAATTCAATATCGTA
Organism: Acinetobacter sp. NyZ410; assembly: GCF_022828975.1. Taxonomy (NCBI): domain Bacteria; kingdom Pseudomonadati; phylum Pseudomonadota; class Gammaproteobacteria; order Moraxellales; family Moraxellaceae; genus Acinetobacter; species Acinetobacter sp. NyZ410. The sequence continues at coordinate 2,341,086 of NZ_CP094620.1, forward strand.
AAATGGTGGTCAATATTCCACATACAGATAATCCTGATTTTAATGTGATTGGCTCACCGATTAAAATGACAGGAACACCTGTTGAATATCGTAATGCACCGCCACGCTTAGGGGAGCATACCAAAGCGATTTTAGAAGAATTTTGTTCAGATGATGAATTGTTACAGTTAAAGCAACAAGGGGTTATTGAGGGTATTGGCTTATAGTCAGCTGATTTTAAAGAATATTGAAATCAACGCATAGGATCAATCAAAGTAATAGCTTGATTAGGGTGCTGCAATGCCGCATTAATCATTCAAACCCTCCTTTTTAAGGAGGGTTGTTATGAATTATTGATAATAACAATATGAAAGAATTACGCTGTAGTGGGAATAATCCGTTGTTGCATCAACACCTGTTGCGCAATATAAGGTTTTTCATCATCTTTAGGTTGAACTGCATGCCATTGATCATTGGCATCGAGTTCCCAAGCACGAATATTGTCCTTTAAATAACTGAGTAGCCCATATTCAATAATCTGTTTTTTAAGCTTTTTATCTTCAATTGGAAAGCAAGTTTCGACCCGAGAAAATAAGTTTCGACCCATCCAGTCAGCACTTGCGCAGTATAAGTCCTCATTGGCATCATTATAAAAATAATAAACACGAGTATGTTCTAGGAAGCGCCCGACAATAGAACGAACTTTAATATTTTCCGAAAGTCCTTCAATTTGTGGTCTTAAACAACAAATCGAACGAATAATCAGCTCTATTTTAACCCCAGCTTGAGATGCTTTATACAAAGCTGTAATCAGCTTAGGTTCAGTCAATGCATTGACTTTAATGATGATACGGGCTTTTTTACCCGCTTTTGCATGTGCTGTTTCTTGCTCAATCAAATGTAACAGCTGAGAGTGTAAGGTGAAGGGGGCATGAAAGAGTTTTTTTAACTTTAACAATTTACCCATACCTGTCAGCTCTTGGAAGATCTTATGTACGTCTTCACAAATTTCATCATTTGTAGTCAGTAAACCATAGTCGGTATACATCCGTGCATTTCCAGCATGGTAGTTGCCTGTGCCAAGGTGTACATAACGTTTAAGTTTGTCGATTTCACGTCGCACAATTAAAATCATTTTGGCATGGGTTTTATAACCGACAATACCATACACCACAACTGCGCCAGCTTCTTGTAGAAGATTTGCGACGATAATATTGGATTCTTCATCAAAACGCGCACGTAATTCGATAATCGCTGTAACTTCTTTCCCATTGCGAGCAGCTTCTGCCAGCACTTGTACAATTTCTGAGTCTGGACCACTACGATATAAAGTTTGTTTAATTGCTAAAACATTGGGGTCTTTTGCCGCTTCTTTGAGTAGATTGATAACGGGCTGGAAAGAATCAAATGGATGATGTAATAGCAAATCTTGCTTGCTTAGTATTTCAAATATTTTATTTGAATTTCTTAAGGCTTTGGGAATAACGGCTTGATACGGCTTAAACCTTAATTCTGGAATATCAAAATCAGTGATCAGACGTGTTAAATTGACAGGACCATTCACTTGATAAAGATGTTGTGGATCTAAATCAAATTGTTCTAGTAAATAATTATTAATTGAATTTGGGCAATTATCTGCGATTTCTAAACGAACTGCACGACCAAAACGACGTGAAGATAATTCATCTTTCAATGCGACTGCCAAATCATCGACATCTTCTGCCAACGTTAAGTCAGCATTACGGGTAACACGGAATTGATAGCATCCCGTTGCCGTCATGCCGGGGAATAAATCACTGATATGCTGTTGGATAATGGCTGACAATAAAATGTAATGTTCTGCGCCGTCTGTGAGCTCGTTTGGTAAGCGTACAACACGCGGTAAGGAACGAGGTGCGGGTACAATGGCCAGTTCAATCTGACGACCAAAAGCATCTTTTCCTTCTAAGGTGACAATAAAGTTTAAGCTTTTATTGACCAAACGCGGGAAAGGGTGAGCAGGATCTAAGCTAATTGGTGTTACAACAGGTTGTACTTGTTTAAAAAAGTAATTTTTAATCCATTCCGCGTGTTTTTCTAAAATATCATTATATTGGATGAATTTGACGCCATAGTTTTCTAACTCAGGCAATAACACATGGTTTAAGGTGTCGTATTGCTCTTGAATCGCAAGATGTGCGTTATGTGAAATTTGCTCAAGAATGACTTCGTTTGGAATACCATCTGGCGCTGTGGTAATGGTTTTGAAGTCCAGTTGTTTCATTAGTCCAGCGACACGAATTTCAAAAAACTCATCTAAATTACGTGAAAAAATAATGAGAAAATTCAATCGTTCAAGCAAAGGATGAGTTTCATCTTTTGCTTGGGCTAACACACGTTTATGAAATTCCAGTAAGGAAATTTCACGATTAATATAGCTGCTAGAGCTATGTTGAAATTCAGGCGTGGTTAAACTTTTTGAAGCGGGCATGATCTGCGTCATTTGAAACTGTCTTAACGACCTTGAAGGGCATAGTAAGTATTCTACATGACAAAATTGTTACAGATAGTTAAAATTTTGAAAATTGTCTTAATCTTAAACGATTAAAAAATATTAATTTTTTAATCGTTAGATCAACTTGAAAAAAAACCGAATCTGCTTAGACAAAATGTGAACTGATACAATGCACCAAGACAATATTATTACAAATTAAAATTTGCATTGCTCATTTTTGAGTTTTAGCTCATATGCTTTCTGTTCAGACATCAGTTTTATTTTTACATAATAAGGATTTTGGCGTTGGAATTCATTTTCAAAAAGTAAATGACAATTTTCAAGCATTCCTTCCATCAAAAGTTGCTGAGTTTTTTCTTTACCCATACTATTTGAAAACTGATTAAAATCTTTAGATGTAATTAAACCTTGCAAATCAACATGATCATGATACATATGAATTTTCTCAATCACTGTGTTTTGGTCGACTTGTACAGGCAGCACGCGAGAGTCTTCTTCACTTAACGCAGTTAAAACATCATCTAAATTTTGTTGATCTAAAATTTTATAATCCTGTCCAACCAAACTCTTTTGAATCAAATAATCATCTAATTCAGTTGCATAACTACTTTGAGAAATGAGCATGTACACTGACATTGCGAATAAAGAAATTATTTTAAATTTCATTTGAATTATACACATATTAAAAATATGGATTTTATTATACTGAAACAAAAAATAAGCACCATAGTTGGTGCTTATTTATCTTAAAACAAAACAAATTAGTCTTTGTTTAAATTTTCATTGATTAAAAATTCAACTAAGGCTTTTTGTGCGTGTAGGCGATTTTCTGCTTCATCCCAAACCACAGCATTTTTGTGATCCAGCATATTTTCAGAAACTTCTTCACCGCGATGTGCAGGTAGGCAATGCATAAATAGACAATCTGGATGTGCTAAATCCATTAATTTTTCATTCACTTGATACGCAGCAAACGCTTTTTCACGAATTTTTTGTTCTTCTTCTTGGCCCATACTTGCCCAAACATCCGTCACGATCAGATCTGCATTGACCGCTGCGTCTTCTGCTGATTCAAAAAGTTCTACGCAATGTGCAAATTCTGAAAGAAATTCAGGTTTTGGTTCATAACCTTTCGGTGACGCGATTTTTAACTTAAAGCCCCACATATGCGCAGCTTCAATATATGAATTACACATATTATTGCCATCGCCAATCCAAGCCACAGTTTTACCATTGATCGAACCACGATGTTCAACAAATGTTTGTACATCCGCAAGTAACTGGCAAGGGTGGTGGTCATCAGTTAATGCATTGATAACCGGGACTGTTGAATATTCAGCAAAACGTTCAACAATATCATGACCAAATGTACGAATCATCACGATATCAAGCATGCTCGAGATCACACGTGCAGAATCTTCAATTGGCTCACCACGACCCAATTGAGTGTCGCGTGATGAAAGGAAAATTGCACTGCCTCCAAATTGGCTCATACCAGCTTCGAAAGATACACGAGTACGGGTACTCGACTTTTCAAAAATCATCCCCATGACTTTTCCAACAAAGGGTTGAAATACTTCGTTGTTGTGTTGTTTTCGCTTTAACTCTTGAGCACGTTCAATGATACGGTTAAGTTCAGCAGTGGATAAATCACGTAAAGTAAGAAAATGTCGTAGAGCCATGGTTACTCCACAATAATTGTTTAGTCAAAACCAATAGGGAAATTGACCAACAATTCATTGTTGGTGGTTGATGAAAATAAAAAGGAGAATCAGCTAATATACTATATGAATATGAAAACGCAAAAAAATTAGACCTTTTGATGGCCCTCTAAGAAGCGATCTACACAATAACTTACGCAATTGAATATTTCTTGATCAGATTCTTTGATTTCAATCCCCATTAAAATTCGCCATTCCAAATTTCTAAGAATTCCAAAATAAAATTGTGCTGAAAATAAAGGATTTGCACAGGTTAATATTTGATTTTCTACACAACGTTCCAAGGCACATGCAATAGAGTGTTGTACTTGCTTTGGTCCTTTTTCATGAATATAGACGGCCAATTGAGGGTCTTTTTGTGAACGTTCTAAGACCAAGCGTATAAAAGCAATATTTTCCGGAATGATCATATGCTTATAAAAGTTAATCAAGGTATTGATCAAATATGCTCTGAGCTCATTCAACGCGGGGTTAAATGGAATGCAGATATCTTTAAAGAATAAATCACGACGATAGTCACAGATCGCTGTAAATAGACCTTCTTTACTACCAAAATATTTGTAAATCGAGGCTTTTGATCCGCCTGCATGATTCACGATGTCATCTAAAGATACCGCATCATAACCGTGCTCTAAAAAAAGATCGTTTGCACTAATCAGTAATGCCAAGCGACGCTCATGCCCACGTTTAGTTTGTGGAAAATCACATCCTGTAGCTTCAACTTGTGCTAAATCTTCGTTCATAAATTACTGAGGAAAAATGGGTTGTCACTATTATATCAAAGATGTCAATAAATTTCTTAGCAAACGTGCTATTGGAAAAAATGATTAAAAAAAGTGCATAAAAATGAAAAAATGAATCAAAATTCATTTTTCTTTGACTAAAGTTTTAGAGTAATATACCTAAATGGTCATATGCGAAATATAAATTATGGCTATACTCAAAACTCAATAAACAAGTGACCACTGTGGAAGGGAATATGACACAACAGACGTCTGCAGGCTTAAGATTTAGACAAGCTCTAGAAGTGGAAAAACCATTACAAATCATTGGTACAGTCAACGCTTATGCAGCGATGATGGCGAAACAGGTGGGTTATAAAGCCATCTATCTTTCAGGTGCTGGTGTGGCAAACTATTCTTATGGTTTACCTGATTTAGGGATGACCAGCTTAGACAACGTATTGGAAGATGTTCGTCGTATTACAGAACGTGTAGATACACCATTACTTGTTGATATCGATACAGGTTGGGGTGGTGCATTTAATATTGCACGGACAATTAAACAAATGATTAGTGCGGGTGCGGCAGCTGTCCATATTGAGGATCAAGTTGCACAAAAGCGTTGTGGCCATCGTCCAAATAAAGAAATTGTTTCTCAACAAGAAATGGTTGATCGCATTAAAGCAGCAGTTGATGCAAAAACAGATTCAAACTTTGTTGTGATGGCACGTACAGATGCATTGCAAAAAGAAGGTTTGCAAGCCGTGATTGATCGTGCTTGTGCATGTGTCGAGGCGGGTGCAGATGCGATCTTTGCTGAAGCAATGACCGACATTACCATGTATAAAACAGTCTGTGATGCAGTAGGTGTCCCTGTTCTTGCAAATATTACAGAGTTTGGTGATACACCTTATTACACCACCCAAGAGTTAGCTGAACAGGGCATCAGCATGGTGCTATATCCATTGTCTGCAACACGTGCAATGCAAAAAGCAGCCCTCGAAGTTTTTCGTTCAATTCGTGAAAATGGTACACAAGTTAATGTACTGGATAGCATGCAACAACGAAAAGAACTTTACGAATTCCTTGATTATCACACTTTCGAAAACACCCTAGACAAACTGTTCACGCAGGAGAAATAATAAAATGGCTGAAGGAAAAGTACTTACAGGCGCTGGATTGCGCGGTCAAGTTGCAGGTAAAACAGCACTTTCTACAGTAGGTAAGAGTGGCGCAGGCTTAACTTATCGTGGTTATGATGTGCAAGACCTTGCGGAAAATTGCCAATTTGAAGAAGTTGCATACCTTATTTTCTTTGGTGAATTGCCTACAGCAGAACAGTTGGCGACATATAAAGCCAAATTAAAATCACTTCGCCAGTTACCGCAAGCTTTAAAAGAAGTGTTGGAACGTATTCCTGCTGATTCACATCCAATGGATGTGATGCGTACAGGGGTTTCAATGTTAGGAAATCTGGAAACTGAAAAATCATTTGATCAACAGCAAGATGTGGCAGATCGTATTCTTGCAACTTTGCCAGCGATCATTTGTTATTGGTACCGTTTTAGTCATGATGGTGTACGTATTGAAGAAAATACCGATGACGATTCAATCGGTGCACAATTCTTGCATTTACTACGTGGCGAAAAGCCAAATGAATTACATGAACAAGTAATGAATGTTTCATTAATTCTTTATGTTGAGCATGAGTTTAACGCTTCAACATTTACTGCACGTGTATGTGCTTCAACATTGTCTGATATGCACTCGTGTATTACTGGCGCAATTGGTTCACTGCGTGGTCCTTTGCATGGTGGCGCAAATGAAGCTGCGATGGAAATGATTGAAAACTGGACATCTCCAGAACAAGCTGAGCGTGAAATGCTGGGTAAACTTGAACGTAAAGAAAAGATCATGGGCTTTGGTCATGCGATCTATAAAGACAATGACCCACGTAATGGCATCATCAAAATTTGGGCTGAGCGTTTAGCAAAAGATGTTGGTGATACAGTGCTTTACCCAGTATCAGTACGTTGTGAAGAAGTGATGTGGCGTGAGAAGAAATTGTTCTGTAATGCAGATTTCTTCCATGCATCTGCATATCATTTCATGGATATTGCAACAAAACTATTCACACCAATTTTTGTGATGTCTCGTGTTACGGGTTGGGCAGCGCATGTAATGGAACAACGTGCTGACAATCGTATTATTCGTCCAAGCGCAGATTATACTGGTCCAGAGCTCCGTAAAGTTGTACCGATCACTGAACGTTCAGCAGCATAGTCCATTAATCAAGATTGATAAAAGCAGTAAAAATAAAGCCTCCTAAGAGGCTTTATTTATTGGGGAAGTTGACCGGTAGGAAATAAAACAACAGCTTCTTCACGGCTATATCCTTCATCAAAAGGTAAGCTGAGTGATTCAAAAGTAATCAGCGCCCCTTTGTTTTTTGGCAGTTCAAAAGCCTGTTTAAGTTTAATTTCTGGACTGTAACTGGTTAAATTCTGTTGAATACTTTGATATTGCGGACTGGATATTGTAAATATCGAGCCATAAATTGTTTTAAATGAGTCAGAGCTTTCAGTATCAGAAGGTCTTTGTTCGAGTAGATTAACGTTAAAGTCTTGAAGCGCGATTTTTTTTAGCGGTTTGAGCTGAGTCTTTATGCTTGAAAGTTTTTGCTGAAAGCTTTGTTGATCTGTAATACCTGTAAAATTTTCATCATATTTGAGCAGATCATAGCGTTTTTCACTCAGTGAATAGCGATAAACTTTTGGAATGTCATAGCTTGCTGAGTTTTCAAGAATTAAAACCGCTTTTTTATCTGAATCATAGCCGAGGACTTCAAGTGAAATATTGCTATCACTTTTTGCAAAAGCGAGAGCGCTAAAACTAAGTAAGAGCGTTGATGTGATTATTTTTAACACGATTTATCCTCATTATTGTATTGGTAAGAGCAAAATAGCATCTTCAACATCATAGCCTGTTTCTTCTGGAATGCCGAAATATTTAACCACAATCAGTAGCTTATTTTGTTTTGGTACACTATAAGTTTGAGAAATCTTCACTGCATTGCCATAGTTTAAAGCGACTTGGTTATGACTTTGCAGAGATGCTGATTTAAGGTTGTATGTGGTTTTATATTCTGTAATCTTCTGCGAATCATCGTACCATGCACTGATTTTTTTGGTTTGATTTTTGATGATCTGAACTTTTGCAGTATTGGCATTTCCTATAAGTAACGGTGTTAAACGCTTTTTAATTTTATTTAGGTCTTTTTCAAACTGGATAGCATCTTGATCATAGTCAATTTGATGCGTTTTGGGATTGATATATAACGATTGTACTTCAATCAACTTGTCAGGTGTTTTACTGTTGAGCTGATAATAGTATAACTGCGGCAAGCGCCCACGCTCATCTTCATAGTGTCTTAACAGATAAAGTTTTTGTTGTTTTGCTTCATAACCCAATACTTCTATTGTTTGTCCACCACCGACAGTTGCATAACAATGTAATGACGTTGTAAGGATAGTGGTGGTGATTATGTGTTTTAGAAATTTCATCCGCAAATATTCTTGATGTGTTTTAAGATATCTTGCTTAAATATTGTTTAAATTAAAATGGTGTTTGAGTAAAAATAAAAGCCAATATAAACTTAAAAAATGCGGAAGAATCAAAAACAGAAGATTAGGCTTCTTTTAACTATATAAATGCTAGATATAAAAAAAGGAGATCATGATGATCTCCTTAATGAAATTTCGCTTGCAAATAATTAGAAATGTTCAGCAGTTGCTAAGTTCCACATTCTAAAATAGAAGTTTTCTTCATCTTTATTTTCACAACTGAGCAATTCGCCGTCTTTCATCCAAAAGTGCAATTGAGCATAGTTTTTGATTTCACGGTCATTAATTCGTTGTGCCAAATGATGTGCTTTAATCTCAGCAGGATGTTGTAAGCCAGCTGCAGCAATCATTTCCGCAAGCGCTTTTAAGGTGTTTTTTTGGAAACTAAACACACGGTCTGCTTTAGATGGCACATCAAGTGCTTTTTGACGTTCTTTGTTCTGTGTTGCAACGCCAACAGGACATTGGTTGGTATGACAACTTTGTGCTTGGATACAACCCACCGCAAACATAAAGCCACGTGCAGAATTGACCCAGTCGGCACCCATAGCCATCGTACTGGCAATATCAAAGGCACTGATAATTTTACCACTTGCACCAATCTTGATTTGCGAACGTAAACCTGCGCCAATTAAGGTATTGTTTACAAATAGCAGGCCTTCACGTAAAGGCGTACCCATATGATCAATCAGTTCAATAGGGGCAGCACCTGTACCGCCCTCTGAACCATCAACTACAATAAAATCTGGGGTGATTTTGGTCAGCAGCATGGCTTTTACAATGCTCATAAATTGCCAAGGTTGCCCGATACACAATTTAAAACCAACCGGTTTACCGTTGGATAGCTCACGTAATTGCTGAATAAAATGCATCATTTCAATAGGGTTGCTAAAAGCAGAATGTGTTGCTGGAGAAATACAATCCACATCCATAGAAACCCCGCGTATTTCGGCAATTTCTTTGGTGATTTTATCTTTAGGAAGAATACCGCCGTGCCCTGGTTTTGCCCCTTGTGATAGTTTGATTTCGATCATTTTGATCTGAGGCAAAGCCGCTTGTTGCTTAAATTTTTCAGGATCAAACTTACCATCTAAAGTACGGCAACCAAAATAGCCACTGGCAATTTCCCAAACAATATCACCACCCGGTTCAAGGTGATAAGGACTTAAGCTGCCTTCACCTGTGTCATGATAAAAGTTGCCTTTTTTTGCACCAGTATTTAAAGCAAGAATGGCATTTGCACTCAAACTACCAAAACTCATTGCTGAGATATTCATGATCGAAGCGCTATAAGGTTGTGAGCACTGATCATTACCAATACTAATTCTAAATGTATTAAAATCAGCAGGTGTTTTGGGTGTCATCGAATGGGTTAAAAAACGATAGTCATCTTGATAGACATCAATAATTGAACCAAAAGGCTTATCTGCATTTTCATTTTTAGCACGTTGATAGACTAAGCTTCTTTGTGCACGTGAAAAAGGTAAGGCATCATCATCAGATTCAATGAAATATTGACGAATTTCAGGACGTATATCTTCAAAGAAAAATCGGAAATGTCCCATTAAAGGGTAATTTCTTAAAATAGAATGCTGTGTTTGGATGATATCGGCAAAGCCAATTGCGGCCAATATGGATGAAATAATCCAAGCTAAATTCAGTACAGTATCTGAAAAAAAGTAATAAATATAATGACCTTCGTTAAAGAAAATAATCCAAGTCAAATATAAAGATACAAATATACAAAGGAACCAAACGGAATAACGGGAGAAAAAAGTATTGAGAAGTTGATGTCGAATTGCTTGAGCAGGACTTGCCATGAAGTAAATATCTCATTCTTTATATAGCGCTAAATTGCCCAAATTGATGAAAAAGCTCAAGTAATGATTTGTTAGACTTGAGAATGGTTCTAGATTAATAATTGAATGATTTATTTTCTAAACAATTTGAGTTAATTTAACTGAAATATTTATTCAATATGCGATGAAAACAAAAAGGAATCGAAAATGTTTGAAGAGTTTCTGACAAAATTGTTAAACCCTAGTATCAGTTTTTTAGCCATTTATGTTTCTGTGATCGTTGCTATTGCTTATATCGGGCTGTTCTTCCAGTTTTTTAAAATAAAAAATCTAAAGCAGGAAAATGAGACATTAAAGCATCAGTTAAGTTCTCAAGCTCACTCAAATATCAGCTTGAGTAAGGATGAGGGAATTATTTCTTAAAATTATGCTGAAAGTAAATTGATAGAAATAAAGCCTGAATTTTCAGGCTTTATTTGATAAGTTTTAATTATTTAGCTTTGAAATTTTGACAGTAATTATATGATCGACCTTACTTCTGATGTAGAACAGGAATTATTAACAGCAATGGACAACTATAAAGCCATTGCTGAAGTGCTTATTGATAAATTAATTACAGAAACAGACCAGCCTGAAAAAGAAAAAATTAACGCAGGACACTATTACGAAATACAAGATGCTGATTTTTTAAATGGACAAAAAACGCTATCGGAAGATTGGTCTTTTTTTGTGCATGGAGAACACTGTATGTTTGAGAATTTAATAACAGGACAAATTCTTGAAGTTTCGCTTGGAAACAAAGAAAGTATTGGCAATCTTGACCCATATTTCTTTTATAATTTTCTCAAGACAACAGTTGAATTCAATCACTTAACAAAATACTTCGTTAATCCCTTTAGTAGTACTTTAGACTTTTTTGAAAAACTTGAACGACAAAAAATATTGACAATAGATTTCGGAGTTTATCGAAAACTATGAGAAAAAATAGTCTGATAAAAGGACAATAAAGTCACAGCAAAGTCTTTATCTCTAGTGGGATGAAGTGTTTAATTTTACTTTGGTTAAGTCCTCAAGCTCACTCAAATATCAGCTTGAGCAAGGATGAGGGAGTTATTTCTTAAAATTATGCTGAAAGTAAATTGATAGAAATAAAGCCTGAATTTTCAGGCTTTATTTAAGCGTTTGTCCCGTCCTAGATAAGGTTGACACTTTCTAAACTTAAATTTGGAGAGTGTAATGAAAACAATAGTTAAAAGAACACAAAGAGATTACAGCTTAGCTTTTAAATTATCAGTCGTAGATCAAGTTGAAAAAGGTGAAATGACTTATAAACAAGCTCAGAGTAGATATGGTATTCAAGGGCGTTCAACTGTTTTAGCTTGGTTAAGAAAGCATGGTAGATTAGATTGGAGTCAAGGCACCCCATTACGTCATGGAGAAAAACAAATGTCTGATCCTTTACCACTCACACCCGAACAAAGAATCAAAGAGCTTGAACAACAGTTATATGAAACAAAAAGAAAAGCAGAGTTATTTGAATCCATTATAAATATACTCGAACGAGATTACGGAGTAAGCACTACAAAAAAGCCACAAGGCAAGCCATTAAAGAAAAACAAGCGATAGGTTTTAGTATCACTGAATGTTGCCATTATCTTGATATCACTCGACAAGCTTATTACAAACAATGCCAGCAATCGAACCTAAGATATAGATATGAACAAAATGTATTAAAGCAAGTTCGACAAGAAAGAATGTTTCAGCCTCGTATTGGAACAAGGAAACTCCATTATTTACTGAATACGATAATAGGTATCACTATTGGTAGAGATCGATTGTTTGATTTACTCAGAGATCATCGTTTATTAGTACAACCTAAACGCGCATATCATAAGACAACAAATAGCCACCATCGTTTTCACAAGCATCCTAACTTGGTTAAGTTTGGAATTGGGCAAGTGATACCACAGAAACCAGAGCAACTTTGGGTTGCAGATATAACCTATCTTCCTATAGAAACAGGAGAAGCTTATCTGAGCCTAATCACTGATGCTTGGTCTAGAAAAATAGTGGGTTATCATGTGGATGACAATTTAGGTGCGGAAGCTGTTAGCCAAGCATATATCAAGGCATTAAAGGAACGTAAAGCACCACAATATTCACTAATTCATCATTCAGATCGAGGCATACAATATTGTTCAAAGAAATATCAGGAATTACATCAGAAACATAATATTCGATGTTCTATGACCGATGGATATGATTGTTATCAGAATGCTTTAGCTGAAAGGGTCAACGGTATATTGAAGAATGAATATTTACTTCATAAACCAAAGAATCTTGAAGAAGCTAGGCGAATGGTTGCAGAGTCTATAGAAATTTATAATGTCCGTAGACCGCATATGTCGCTAAAATACAAAACGCCCGATGAAATGCATCGAGCGTTTGTATGAAATAAGTGTCAACCTATTTCAGGACTAGACAGTTACATTGTTAGAGTTAGATTACGAATTTTATTCGTCAGTTGGAACAAGCATCAAGATAGATTCATTTAATAATCCAGCAATGTCCTCTAATATTTCATCATCAGACAATTCATGATTGAGTTTGACACTTTGTCCATCTGCAATCTGCTTTAAATGGGGTGCAAATTGTTCAGAAATACAGATCGATTCACCATTTGCCCAGAATAATAATTCATGATCCTGTTCAAGATAAATTAATCGAGAGGCTGGCTCAATTTGTAGTAAATAGCCTTGTTCAAGAACTTCTTCTAAATCTCCAGTGCCAATCGCTTCAGCATCTGGAATATTTTCAGGGTACTTTGCTTCAGCCATTAGACTCATAATGGCATCTTCTAACACTTTAGAATTATTTAATTTTGCCAACAATTCAGTTTTTAAATAATCGAGTTCAACTTGTGTCACTTGCCCAATCGGGTTTTGTTTATTCCGTAAGATGTCGATAAGCGGATTACGTAGTTGCTGGTCTTCGACAAATTTATCGCTGACACGGTCCATCATGTCGGCAATATTTGGCATACGGAAACCAAAAGAGTAGGTTAGGCAATCGTCTTCTGCGACACCGTAATGCGACAATCCTGGTGGGACATAAAGTAAATCGCCTGGCGCTAAAACTTCATCAAAATTGATCTCCATTTCTGGAAGTAGCTTTAACGGCTGTCCTTCAACAAATTCAGATTCAGCATCACACATTTGTCCAAGTTGCCAACGGCGGTGTCCATAACCTTGTACAAGAAATACATCATAAAAGTCAAAATGCTGACCTACAGAACCACCTTTAGCAGCATAAGAGACCATAATGTCATCACGACGCCACTGTGGAATAAAAGGAAATTTCTTCCAAAGCTCTGCTAAATCAAATGAATAGTGATCAACAGCTTGAATCAATAAGGTCCAAAGCTTTGGCATTTTTTGAAAATCACCTTTGATGAGTGGTGATGATTTTACTGACCATTGATTTGGATCTTTGTCTTTTTGCTTAATCAGGCGTGCTGTGATGTTTTCATCCAGAGCAAGCTCCATGACATCATCTGGAACAAGGATATTGGCAATTTCAGGTAAAGCATTACGAACCAATAAAGGTTTTTTTTGCCAGTATTCTGAGAGGAATAGTTCAGCAGTAATTCCGCCAAGAACATCTAAAGGTAGGGACATGAAAATAGCCTAAGCAAATTTGAATCTATAATATGGCTATTGTCTTATGTTAAGTAAAAGGGTGCAAGTTGATTTCTAAACCATAATTTTTAAATGTTGATAGCAGGTTTTGTTACATATACATTCAAAAGTTGAGTTGTTTCCAAATCATCCAAATTGAAATTACGATTTGCTACAAGCTGAATCAATCGGTTTCGCTTATGAAGTTTAATTAACTTTATTGCTACTTAAATAACAAATAAGATATATACAGATCTGTATAGATAAACAAATAAACTTTTAAGTCTACTGAGTAAGATTTAGAAAACTTAACAATAACTGATGTCGAATAATATTTACTCTGCTTTAGAGCAACTTGGGTTATCTGCCCAAAAACGAGTTTTGCATATCCAGTTTAGCAATCCTGATTTGACAGCCCAAGTGTTCCTTCAACGTATTGATGGAACACATGCCATTAACAATGGGGTCAGTTTACAACTGATTTGTTTGTCTACGTCAATGAATATTTCCTTAAAGAAATTTATCGGTAGCCAAGTGGCTGTGGGTATTGTGAATGATAAATCTGAACTCAATCGAATTTCAGGGATTGTGACCCAAGCTGAAGTGGGTGCAAGTGATGGATCTCTTACAATTTTTCGCCTGACTGTAGAAGACCCAACAGCACTATAATGAACGAGACATAGATTTCCTTACTCGTTTGATGAGAAGTGAAAATATTAGCTGGTTGATTGATGAAGCACAGCTTAAAGTATCGGATTTCACGTCAGGCGACACATGAGCTGACATCGGTGTGTTCTATAAAACAGATAGTTAGATAGCTTCGCGACAACCAGTTTCATGAAAATACGACTAATAAGATAACATTTTGTGAGGAAAACGATACATAAGATGAAATTTTGATGAGCGGCATATTTTGACACCTAATATGAGTTGGAATATTGTGTTTAAATAATAATTTTTACCAAAGTTAAAATTTAACAGTGTAGTTGTGATTCAACACCCACCAGCAAATGTTGAAAGCTAAATATCAATGACTATTTTAACAAAAAATCCAAAAGAAGAGTGTTTTGGCTTTCTTTAGTAACTATATGGTTTAAAGCTTTAATGCAAATTAATAAACTTTAAATAATTGATTTTTAATATATTATAATTGATTATGATTAGGTGATTACTCAGTTTGGGTTAGTCGTTAGTATCAGTTACGGCAATAAATAAGCGATTACACAAATAAATTAGATTGGAGTGCCTACTCTCTTTTAATTGACCACTATACATGCTAAATTGTGTTATCTATTAACACAAAAGAAGAGTCTTATGCCTAGAACAACAAGTGTAACTATTGGCTCACAACTTGATGAGTTTGTCACCAGACTCATTGAATCGGGGCGTTATGGCTCAACGAGTGAAGTTATGCGTTCAGCATTACGGTTATTAGAACACCAAGAGAATCAAGCGATGGCTCTAAGAAGGGCTATTGAAGCGGGTGATGAAAGTGGAGAAAGTGATCTCAACTTAAAAGATATAGCTGCCAAAGTTAAACTGAAACACAATGTATAAACTATCTAATTTGGCGGTAGAAGACTTTACAGCAATTTATGAATATACATTGCTTAACTTTGGTGTCATGCAAGCTGATAAGTACACTGAACATTTAGAGAGTACATTTAACCTTTTAGCCACTTCACCACTAATAGGGTATGAATGCGCAGAAATAGGAGCGAGTGTACGTCGGCATGATCATCATCAACATGCTGTTTTTTATCGCATCCAAGATCAAAATATTTTTATTATTAGAATACTTCATCAGCAAATGCACCCAATGAAGCACTTTTTTGATCTATAGAATAAGAGATTAGAGTGAGGTTACCTAGCTAATTACCCTAGAACTGCTGATATCAACTCTTGGTTATTTATAGAAATTTGCAAGGTACTCTTGCTTATTTCAGTTATTATTCCAATCTATTTATGTAAATTTTAGTAGAAACTATGAATAGCCACTGATTTTGTAGACACCTTTTAGTTAAAGTTGCTGATTTTTATGGGTCAACCAATATTATTCCTAAAAAGAAGGTTTAGAAGTAATTCTGACATTTAAAAAATGTAGGACCATTTGATGTTACTTTAAGCAATCCCAACTATTTTATTGTTAAGTCCAACTCTGAAAGAACACTTCGCTTTTTAGTTCCTTATCAATATATTCAATTTCGATCTAATACGGGACTGATAGATGGTAATCGAACTAAAGAGGGTTATGTTTTATTAGACTATCAAGCAGGGGTGCTGGAGAGCAGTTGGAGTATGTACATTAATTTTCGAGGGTTTTCCTCTAAACGTGTATGGAAAGCAGAAAAAACCTCAACAGTAAAAGGCTGGGTAAATTTACAATAATGCTAGCACCTTTAAACTCATAGAAAATTAATGATCAAAAACTATGATTAAGGTAGTTGAATTCCCAACTTCCTTAAAATTACACATAACTGAATCATTGGCATACCCATCAAAGTGGTTTGGTCTTGCCCAATCATTTGTTCAAATAAACCAATACCAAGACTTTCACACTTAAAGCTACCCGCACAATGCAGAGGTTGATCAATTTCGATATAACGCTCAATTTCAGCCAAAGTTAAGTCACGAAATTTCACATGATAATGCTCGACCAAGGTTTGTTCAAAATCTGAAGCCAAATGTTGCACACTTAAGGCAGTACTAAAAAAGACATTTTTGCCTGAATTGGCTTGTAGCTGTTGAATGGCTTTTTCTACAGATAGAGGTTTTCCAATAAAATCTTGTGGCGCATGTTCACGCCAAGCCACCTGATCTGACCCAATCACAATTGCATTTGGATGATCTTGTGCAATGACTTGGGCTTTTTCAAAAGCCAAGCGTTTAGCCAAATCATCGGCATGAGATTCACCCTGTGGTGATTCATCGATTTCAGGAGAGATACAATGATAGTCTAAGCGCAAACGATTCATTAAATCTTTACGGGTTTGGCTCGATGAAGCCAAAATAATTTCAGGGTGATTCATCTTTGAATAATTCATGCCTAGTTATACTGCATATTCCATCAAGAGATCTAAGGGAACATACGCCAAAACAGCTTGATGACAGGCTTGTAGTTTTACACGAGGTGCCATATCGTTTTGATAGGCCTCAACCCAACGCGTCACACATAAACACCAAAAATCACCAGGTTGTAGTCCCGGAAAGCCGTGTTCTGGCAGCGGTGTAATTAGGTCATTTCCCACTTTTTGTGAAAAATTTAAAAATTCTGAAGTCATTTCAGCGCATACAGTGTGCTGGCCGAGGTCGGTTGTTGCTGTATGGCAGAAACCATTACGAAAATAACCTGTGATTGGAGAAAAACAACAACTTGCTAAAGGTTCACCTAAGACATTTAAACCATTGATTTTAGGATCGGGATGAAAAGACATAAGCGTATAGAATTTAAAAGTTCGCCCTATAATAATCAAATCTCAACTTTTCTACAGCTTTTCTACAAAAGTATCTAACCTTTTTTTGTGTAATCATTTAGAATCTACGCGATTTTTAATATCTATAAGAGAGCTATACATGAATTTTCAGCGTATGACTGACCTCGATTTAGCAGGCAAGCGTGTACTTATTCGTGAAGACTTAAACGTACCTGTTAAAAATGGTGTGATTACGAGTGATGCACGTTTACGTGCTGCATTACCGACAATTAAATTGGCACTTGAGAAAGGTGCTGCGGTCATGGTGTATTCTCATCTTGGTCGTCCCGTTGAAGGTGAGCCAAAAGCGGAACAATCATTAGCTCCTGTAGCAGCTTATTTAACTGAGGCACTTGGTCAAGACGTTAAATTATTTACAGATTATTTAGATGGTGTTGAAGTTGCAGCAGGGCAAGTGGTATTACTTGAAAACTGTCGTTTCAATGTGGGTGAAAAGAAAAATAATGCTGAACTTTCGGCAAAATATGCAGCGCTTTGTGATGTATTTGTGATGGACGCATTTGGTACAGCGCATCGTGCAGAAGCATCAACTGAAGGCGTAGCACGCTTAGCAAAAGTTGCAGCAGCGGGCCCTTTGCTTGCAGCTGAATTAGATGCTTTAGGTCGTGCGTTGCAAACACCTGAAAAACCAATGGTTGCAATTGTTGCTGGTTCTAAAGTTTCTACTAAACTTGATGTTTTAACTTCACTTTCTGATATTTGTGATCAATTGATTGTTGGTGGTGGTATTGCCAATACATTCTTAGCCGCAGCTGGCTTCAATGTCGGTAAATCATTGTGTGAACATGATTTGATTGACACAGCGAAAGCGATTGCGGCAAAAGTATCAGTTCCACTTCCAACCGATGTTGTTGTGGCAGATGCATCTGCAATCGATTTTGCAGATTTCTTAGGTTCATTGGCAAATGCTAAAGCAACTGTAAAAAAAGTTGAAGATGTTGCAGACAATGACATGATTTTGGATGTCGGTCCTGAAACTGCGAAAGCTTTTGCTGAAATCTTAAAAACGTCTAAAACGATCCTTTGGAATGGTCCAGTTGGCGTATTTGAAGTGGATCAATTTGGCGAAGGTACAAAAACACTTTCTTTGGCGATTGCAGAATCTGAAGGATTCTCTATCGCTGGTGGTGGTGATACTTTGGCAGCGATTGATAAATACCAAGTTGCAGACAAAATTGGTTATATTTCAACTGGTGGTGGTGCATTCCTTGAATTTGTTGAAGGCAAAACACTTCCTGCTGTAGCGGTATTGCTTGAACGTGCTTAATTGAAAAATTATTTTAATTGTGACGTTTATATGAAAGGCTGACCTCGTGTCAGCCTTTTTTATCTGAGAGATTCATTGTAAAGTAATAAAAATGAAATATAACTGCAATAAACTAGATCCAATCCAATCACCAACACTGGGAAATGTGATGAAATTTAAATTTACACTTGCAGCACTTCTTATTGCTCCTTTGGCATTTACTGCATGTTCTAAACAAGAAAAAGCACCAGCCTCAGAACAAACATCTTCTTCTGAAGCTACTTCAGCAGAATCAGCAAATACATCTGCAGAACAACAAGCTGTGATTGATGCGCTTGATCAACCTGTTTTGGATGAAAAAAATACAGATGTAGCTGCTGAAAAAGCAAATGCTCCAGCAGATGCGGCTACGCCAGCGACTGAAGAAGAAGCACCTAAAGCTCAATAATCTTTCTAAATGTTGTTATTTGTTAAAAGTCCCCGCAAACGCGGGGATTTTTTATGAAATAGTCAATATTGTTGCTGAATTGAAATAAAGCAACATGTAGAATATGGGGCATTACTTGGGAGGATATTATGGCTCTTATCTCATTGCGCCAACTCTTGGATCATGCCGGTGAACATAGTTACGGCGTTCCAGCGTTTAATGTGAACAACTTAGAACAAATGCGCGCAATTATGTTAGCCGCTGACGCAACAAATTCACCTGTAATTGTGCAAGCTTCTGCTGGTGCACGAAAATATGCAGGTGCTCCATTTTTACGTCATTTAATTTTAGCTGCAATTGAAGAATGGCCACATATTCCAGTGGTAATGCATCAAGATCACGGTACAAGCCCAGATGTTTGTCAACGTTCGATCCAGCTTGGATTTTCATCTGTAATGATGGATGGTTCTTTAGGTGCAGATGGTAAAACACCAACGTCTTATGAATATAACGTTGATGTAACACGTCGTACTGTTGAAATGGCACATGCATGTGGTGTTTCTGTAGAAGGCGAAATTGGCTGTTTGGGTAGTCTTGAAACAGGTTTGGCTGGTGAAGAAGATGGTGTTGGTGCAGAAGGTGTACTTGATCATTCTCAACTTCTCACTTCTGTTGAAGAAGCTCGTCAATTCGTTGCAGATACCAATGTTGATGCTTTAGCAATTGCAGTCGGTACTTCTCATGGTGCGTACAAGTTTACTCGTCCACCTACAGGCGATATCTTGGCAATTGACCGTATTAAAGAAATTCATGCGGCACTTCCAAATACTCATCTTGTTATGCATGGTTCAAGCTCAGTACCACAAGAATGGTTAGCAATCATTAACCAATATGGTGGTGACATCAAAGAAACTTATGGTGTTCCAGTTGAGCAATTGGTTGAAGCAATCAAGCATGGTGTACGTAAAATCAACATCGATACAGATTTACGCTTAGCATCTACAGGTGCAATGCGCCGTATGATGGCTGAAAAACCAAGTGAATTTGACCCACGTAAATTCTTCGGTGAAACTGTTGAAGCAATGAAACAAATCTGTGTAGATCGCTATACAGCATTTGGTACTGCGGGCAATGCAGACAAGATTCGCCCAATTTCTTTAGAAAAAATGGTTGATCGTTATAAATAATCTTTGATGGTTGTTGATCACCTAAAAGCCCACTCATACTAGTGGGCTTTTTCTTGAATCATAGGGACTCGGTTCCGCATAAATTTTGCAGTGATTGGTAAGATAAGAAGTAAATTATGGAACTCATATTTTCAGCAGCACTTTGTAGTGTGCTGGTTTCAATGCTTTTAAAATGGACCAAACAAAAAGGTTTTGATGCATTGCAAATGATTGCTTGGAATTACGCAATCGCCAGTGTATTGAGCTATATTTGGTTTAAGCCTGATTTGGCCCATATTTCAATCTCAAATACACCATGGTGGTTGATTCTTGGTTTAGGCGTTGTATTACCCAGTATTTTTTTATGTCTAGCAAAATCATTACATAGTGCAGGAATTTTAAAAACTGAAATTGCACAGCGATTATCTGTGGTTTTATCATTATTGGCTGCATATTTTTTATTCCAAGAACAATTTAACCAATTAAAAATGCTTGGTATTGGTTTAGGTATCGTGGCAGTTTTATGTATTGTACTTTCCCAGTCGAGCCCATCAAATTCATCCCTCAATCAGAAAGGGATCCTTTATTTACTCAGTGTTTGGGTAGGTTATGCTTTGGTTGATGTTTTATTGAAATATACAACCAGCTTGGGCTTACAGTTTCCAGTTACATTAACCTTGATGTTTATCTGTTCATTCCTATTATCTGTCGGTTACTTACTGATTCGAAAAACTCAGTGGAAGCTTCAGAACTGTATTGCTGGTTTGGCCTTGGGGATCATAAATTTTGCCAATATTGCTTTATATGTCAAGGCGCATATTTTATTAAAAGATTCTCCAGCCATCGTTTTTGCAGGGATGAATATCCTTGTGGTGTTATTTGGGGTCATTGCAGGGCTGTTAATTTTTAAAGAAAAGCTTAAAGTGATTACCGCTCTAGGACTGGTTTTAGGTTTGGCTGGAGTGGTATGTTTAGCCTTGGCAATATAATGACTTAACAGTAAGAAAGCTTCGTTGTTAATACGATTGATGCTGATCACTTTAGAATGACATCAAACGGTAACTTTATAGATTAACTTGGTGGATATTATGAGATGGATGCATTTGAACAATTATTTATTCATTTAGATTTACAACTAAATAATATTCGCTTAGTACCACTGTCTTTTGAACACGAGCAAGGACTCGCTGAAGCGTGTCGTGATGGTGAATTGTGGAATTTACGAATTACCTCTACACCACATTACACAGAAGTTAAAAATTATATTAAAAAAGCACTAATCCAAAAAGCACAGGGCAGCCGTTATCCCTTTGTTGTCATAGAGCAAAGTTCAGGGAAAGTCTTGGGAACGACCAGTTATCACGATATTTTATTAAACGTAAAACGTTTTGAAATTGGCTATACATGGTATGCACAATCGGCACAACGGACCCATGTCAATACAAGCTGTAAACTATTGCTATTAGGGTTCGCTTTTGAACAACTTCAAGCCAATACCGTGGCGTTGCGGACTGATCAATTTAATTTTAAAAGCCAAAAAGCCATTGAACGTTTAGGTGCTAAAAAAGATGGCATTATTCGGGGTGATCAAATGCGTAAAGATGGTACGATTCGAGATACGGTGTTGTACAGTATTGCTCAAGGTGAGTGGAACAATGTAAAAGCACATTTACAAGACATGTTGGCACATTATAAAAAATAACTATTTTGTTGAATTATATTCGATTCAAGGGCATGCAAATGCCTTTGAAATCATTTGAAAGATCGTCATGGTGATTTCATATTTTGATCATAAAACTTTCAAAAACATAGCGGACAATGGAGGAGCATTCTTTACATTGGTGTAATTGCTATGAATCAAGATATCTTTTCAACGCTTTATACATCATTACAAACCCATAAAGTGCAGCTTTTACCACTACAAATAGAACATGAAAATGCTTTAGTTGAGGTATGTAAAGATGGCCGCTTGTGGGAATTGGAATATACATCGGTTCCACATTATTCTCAGATCAAGGCTTATATTGCCAAGGCACTTGAACAAAAATCTTTGGGAATACGCGTACCTTTTGTTGTTTTAAATCAGCGAAATGGTCGTATTGTAGGAACCACCAGTTTTCGTGATTTTATTTGGGAGGTGCGCCGTGTTGAGATTGGCTATACATGGTATGCACAATCAGCACAACGCAGTCATATCAATAGCAGTTGTAAGTTGTTGTTGCTTGAGTATGCATTTGAAAAACTACAAGCTAACTCGGTTGTATTAAGGACGGATATTCGCAATATTAAAAGTCAAAGTGCTATTGAGCGTCTAGGTGCGCATTATGATGGTGTGTTACGTCAAGATGCGCTACGAAAAGATGGAACTGTCCGAGATACTGTTATATACAGCATAATCAAAGATGAATGGCAGGGCATTAAACAGCATTTAAGCCAGTTACTTAGCCAAAGCTATAAGGTTTGACCTATAAGTTTTGATTATGTATTTAACTACAATCTATATGCAAGCGATGTTGTTGGCAATGAATGCATTGAAACAGATAGCCTGTTAAATCACCGTCGATACTGAGGTGATCTTGGATAAGCTCTACTGGATAACCATTTTCTTCGATATCGGCTTTGACCTCATCCCAAATTGGTTTAAGCGTTTCACTATCCGCATAAGCGATAAACTGACATGGTTCATTGCAATGCACCAGCCAAACTTCTTGTTGCCAACTATGATAACTTGGCGTTTTTAAGCAGATTTCATCTAAAAATTCAGAGTTGATTTTTTCGGATGGATCATTTGGGTTTGAAGAAACACCTTCAATGCCACAATAGTCATTGTATTCTCCATCGTATTTTTGCGCTGCTGCACCATTGGCAATACACCACGGACAGATATAATCGGGTTCATCTACGCTATAGAAAGAACATACGTACTTTAAATCGCGTTGTTGATTGCAAATTGAACAAATGCCATCTTCTTTTTCAAACAGATCAAGTTTGTATGCATTGGGATGATATTTAAACTGAGGATAATTCATATTTTTGATTCTTCTAGGTAGAGATTTTAACTATTGAATGCTAACAATAAAATTCTACACGAAAACTTTCAATCAGTTCAGGTGGAACACGTGTTGTTTGTCCATTGGTGCGCATAAACAATTCGCCTTTGTAATACAACGGACGGTCCGATTTATTACATTTAAAGACCAATATGGTTTTTCCTTGAATCTGTATTTCTTCTAGTGTGGTATAAATATTTGAAATTTTGTTACTTTCGTGCGCCAGTTTATCAATCAAACTCCGCTTCATTAAGTCGAGTGAATTATTAAAGTGTTCCGCAAGTTCATTTTCAATCCCTACAATGGTTAAATCATCAGCAACGCCTATAAAGACATAGCCATTGCGGGTATTCATAAATGCAAAGCACGCTTTGACCCATTTATCTGATTTGCGGTTGGTTAATAGGTCTGTGGTACGTTCTTTAAATTCAATCCGTTGATTTTCACCCAGTTGAATTAAATTAAAATAGTACTCTGAACAGGAGTTTTGCCGATAATGATTGAGTGTGGTCTTAATTTTTTCTAATGATTTATATGCGGCAACAGTTTCTAAATTATGAATATCTTGCCATTGGTAAATTAATTTAATCTTTAACTCGTTGGCTAAGTTTGGATCAGCAAGGTATTCAAAGCTCAAATTGAGATATTGTAAAATTTCTGTGTAAATAGCATGACTGGCAATTGGAATGGAAATTTTATTA
Organism: Acinetobacter sp. NyZ410; assembly: GCF_022828975.1. Lineage (NCBI taxonomy): Bacteria > Pseudomonadati > Pseudomonadota > Gammaproteobacteria > Moraxellales > Moraxellaceae > Acinetobacter > Acinetobacter sp. NyZ410. The sequence goes on from NZ_CP094620.1 coordinate 2,365,185, forward strand.
AAGGTATTTCTTATTTTTTCTAAGTTTTTGTGAAATTCAAAAGCTTCTTGGTAAAAGCTTAAATATTTAAACTCATTTAAAATATGTTCATAAGGGCGATGAAATGAGTTAGGAAACAGTTGCTTGGGCGGTATATGGATATATTTTTCAATCTGTTGAAAGTAATATCTTAAGGTTGGATACTTTAAGGCCTGATCAATATTGATTTCAAATTTCTCAGAAAGTGGCTTAGTGGTATAGGCTTGAAAAAACAGCAGTGTTTGGATTTCTTTGTATTTATTGGGGTAGTCATGCCAATGCGTTTCTAGAAACTCATTAAAATTCTTAAATTTATTGGTGAGATACATGTTCAAATCCATAGCAACACCTTTGATCCTCTATTGTTTGGTGTTCGGTATTTACAACAAATATGTCATCAGACTATTTATATATAGTTATTTATAAGTTAATTAAGTCAGGAAATAAAGCGTAAAACTTTAAATCGGATCGTGAAAGTTGTTAGAAAATATAACAAATATTTCAATTTGGTGACTAGCGCATTTGACAGCTTCATTTCGTCATTCATCGATAATTTGCGGAATTGCCGAACTTGGATCTTGGATAAATGATGCCAATCGTTCTTTTAATGAGGTGGCTCGTTCTGGAACAGCATCAATTGCAATCTCAGCGAGCCTCTTGACCAATTGTAAATCACCAGCAGCACCAGCTACATAGCATAGGGTACACATGTGTGCGGGATGTAAGGGATTTATACAGGCCTGATGCGCTTTCTTGAGAAAATCTTCAGGCCAATGTGCCAATCCATTAAAGAAATTTTGGCTTTGACGATTCCACTCAGATACTAGAAATTGCACCATTTCGTTAGCATCTTGTTCATTTGAGGTATATGACCAATCGTTGTCATGATCATTGATTAAATAAGGTAGGATCGAACTACGCCATGCACAATCGAAATCACGCATTTTTTCAATATCTAAAGCTTTACCTGTACATCGCATAACATATTCACCTAATGGGATAAGGTGAATACCGAGATTAACTTGGAAACAATGTCTTTTAATGGAGTGTTGTATATCGATGATTCGAACAACTTCTCCCTCAACCTGCCTAAATACATCGCCTTTTTTTATAAAGCCTTGTGCTTTTAAAATGGGATAAAACTGACGTTGTAATAGTTTGGAAATGACTTTTTTATCCATTAGATATATCCATGGTAGAGGCTAGCATTGCCATAGAAATTTAGCAGTTTTACCCTGAGGGCAATCGAATAGGTAGGCGGAACCTCCTCCACCAAAATTCATCTCAGTTCTATGATCAGGTCCAGTCTCTAGTTGAGCAACAAAGCGCATAGGCTTTTGGCAGCAATCACATTCTGGTGTTTCATCATTTTGCAGCCACTCAGCTTGGCCAGAAAGCTGACCTAAAATTTCTCTCTTGGGCCCTTGCCAAAGTTCACGTGATTGTGAATATTCTACTTGCGAATCTTGGAAAATCTTGGCGCCATATTCCGCTTCACGTAAGGTATTTTCAGGTTCTAACGGTTGGAATTTTTCGAGAGCTTGAACCTCTGTAATGACAATCACTTTATTGCCACCAACGTCTGCATCCCAGTCATCACACATACCTGGATCTTGGCTACACATAAAGATCAGTTCTAAACCGAGATCAGTTTTTACTTTGCCAAGGTATTGCATTGCATCATTACAATTTGTGCAGTGAGGCCATTCAACCTGTAAGCCAATCGTTTTAACAGGAAGACCGCCAAAAGAGGTTTGATCAAGGTGTTGTGAGACTTGGTCTAAAATTAACAGTTGAGTCATGTTTATACCTTATTTTATTTCTATTTTAGCTCTGGGGGTGTTAGATCTTAACTGTGTACAACATATCCAAAGATTCCAACCAAGCTTCTATTCTGGGTTAAGCCCAATGCAAGTCGAGGTAAGACACAACCTGTAATGATTGTTCCTTTCGGGTAATCATCCGAATTGATTTGTTCTAAAAGTGCTGAGTCACCAATTCGAACAAATGCACAGTCGATAAAATCGTGTTGTGCTGCAAACCAATCCATCATCTTGTGCCAAGGCTGAAAATATTCTGCTGGAGATTCTTCACCATCTTGTTCTACTTCTTCCCACCACTGTGTATTGGTTGTAAGCGGTTCAGTCGTAATGTTCGCCAAAGGAAAAATAGTATTGGCAAAGTATTGTTGAATCAGTTGAGGCGTAATTTTTTGGCTAGCTGAGTTGTGTGAATGCATGATATAAAAATCTTGAAAATAATCACCCGAGTTTGAACCCATGCCAACTTCAACATTTGCCATGATATTGGTGATTTCAGCGCTCAATTTTTGACAAAGTTTTAATTCATCGGAATCAATTTCATGCTGCAATGGGATATTGTGCTTTGAAATAGCCCCATCATTATAAACGCTGGTAAAGCGCGAAATGATATTGTTAGGCCATTCATCTGTATCAGCACCCACATCATAATTCTGCATACATTCAGATAATATTTTTAATCTTTCTTCACTTAACGCTAGTTTTATATTCATGATTTTGCCAAATTTAATGATAAATCTTAATCATATAAACGGTAAATTCCAGTAAAGCGCTCACAGCCTTTTTGTGTTGTCGTCACAGACAAAATTGCTTTTTGGAAATTAAGCACATATTTACAGTCATGTTCATTGTCCAAAATTTGATTCTTTTTTTCAGGCGTGGTGTAAGCCAACAATGAGACAATTTGACTATCTTTACGGTTATTGGGATTTCGGTAGGCGATGCCTTCAACTTTAATCCGATCTTTAGTCAGTTGATGGATTTGTAAATGGGCGGGTTGCTTCGAAATTTTACCATGTTCATATTTGATGAAATGTTGGGTTAAACTTTGATTCATTGAAGTGTAAAAATTTAAGTCTTCTAGGCGAATATCGAACTGTTGTTTAAAACAATCGTTGCTTTTACATTGACTTAAACGGTTGAGCCATAAACGATGTGTATCATTGATTAAGCGTATTGGTGCATCTGTGACCAGATATGCAGTGAGATAGCTCTCGTTTAATTGAGCGCGTAGTTCACTATACTGCGAACCACATAACTTTTTTAAAAGTGATGAATCTTGGTGCTTACAGTCAAGAGGCAGGGCGTAAACAGCTGATGTACTGATACAGCTCAAAATGAGACCAGACAAGAGTGTTTTAATTTGATTAAATTCTGTATTCAACAGCATGATCGCTTATACTTTCACAATGTTTGCATACGTACTATAGCGAAAGAGAAAGTACGAATACAAGATTTTTAAATTTTAAAAACTGCAAAAGGAGCTAAGAATGATCATACCGATTCGTATTGGGCAGGGAATGGATGTACATGCTTTTGAAGAAGGTGATTTTGTAACTTTGGCAGGCGTTCAAATTCCACATACGCATGGTTTAAAAGCACATTCTGATGGTGATGTCGTATTACACGCATTATGTGATGCTTTATTGGGTGCATTGGCTTTAGGGGATATTGGACAACATTTCCCAGATACAGATGCTGAATTTAAAGGTGCGGATAGCCGTAAACTTTTAAAACATGTTTATCAATTAATTTTAGACCGTGGTTATAAATTAAATAATGCTGATATTACTGTGGCATGTGAACGGCCTAAATTAGCCAAACACAATTTGGAAATGCGTCAAAGTATTGCAGATGTGTTAGATGTTGATGTGACTCAAATTAGTGTTAAAGCAACAACCACAGAGAAATTGGGTTTTACTGGCCGTCAGGAAGGTATTTTATCTACTGCAACAGTCTTAATTTCACATTTAGCAAAGTAATTATTTTTATTGTTTAGAACTCTTACTTATCTATCTACTGAGAAATATTGATGCGGTGGTAGATAAGTTTTGATGTTTTCCGATTTTAAAGCGCTATAGTCAAATTTTAGCTACAAAAAAAGCCCTTTAAAGGGCTCTTTTCACATGCAAAAATTAGTTAGCTAACGCTTTAACTTGTGCATTCAAGCGGCTCTTGTGACGAGCAGCTTTGTTTTTATGGATGATACCTTTATCCGCCATACGGTCAATAACTGGAACTGCAGCTTTATAAGCTTCAGTTGCGGCAGCATATTCACCAGTAGCGATAGCAGCGATTGTGCGTTTGATATAAGTACGTACCATTGAACGCAAGCTTGCGTTGTGTTTACGTGCTTTAACGTTTTGACGAGCACGTTTTTTTGCTTGAGCAGAGTTTGCCACTCGTGCACTCCTTGAATTAGATGGGTCTGGGCGGGCTGAAACCACATCTGAAAACCACATCAGAGGATTATCACCAGCCCGTAAACAAGTGCCATATTGTGATTAAAGAGGCCAGTAAAGTCAAGTGTTGACATGCTTTGACAACATTTTTGTTGAAGAAAAATTTGAAATAAAACGTTAGATTAGTAATAAATCTAGGAGATTGTTTAAAAAATGACTAATTCGATAAAAAATGCGATTGTGATTGGAGCAACAGGTTTAGTGGGGCAGCGTCTCATTGAACAGCTCGATTTATTGACTGATTGTGAAAAAATTACAGTTGTTGTGCGACGAGAAAATCCCGACTTTTCAAAATTTAAAAAAGTTGAACAATTTGTATTGGATGACTTCCTTCTACTCAATGATCAAGATGTCAGCGGTTACACTCATGCATTCAGTTGTTTGGGAACGACCATTAAAAAGGCAGGTTCTAAAGAAGCTTTCTATAATATTGATTTTGAGATCAATGCGCATTTTGCAGATTTATTTGAAATGACTGAAACTCATTTACTTTTAGTCAGTGCGATGGGGGCAAAAGCCAGCTCGCCAATTTTTTATAATCAAGTGAAAGGTGAACTTGAGGACTATATACAAAAGTTGAACTTATATCGTTTTTCTATTATTCGCCCATCGTTACTCCTTGGCGAACGAAATGAAAAGCGATTCTTAGAAGACGTAACGCAAAAGCTGTATAGTAAATTTTCGCATTTGGTACCCAATTCTTTTAAATATAAGCCAGTGACAGCACAACAAGTGGCTCATACTATGGTCGAGGCTGCTCAAACACAAACTCAAAAAATTGAAATTTATGATAATTTGCGTATACAAAATAGCAAATAATGGAGTGATAACGTGACTACAGTACCTTTTGTAACTTGTGATTTATTAGATGATCATCCAGACCAAGACATCCAAACCTTGATTCCATCTCTAGATGGCAAGTTTTTTAGAAGTTATGGGGCGCGTAAAACCTTTGGTGGTCAAATCGTGACAGTCAAGTGTTTTGAAGATAACTCAAGAGTGAAAGAGTTACTTGCTACAGATGGAACAGGCAAGGTTTTGGTTGTCGATGGTGGAGCATCCATGCGTTGTGCCTTGATGGGTGACATGATTGCAGAGTCAGCGGTTAAGCATCACTGGAATGGTGTAGTGATTTACGGCTGTGTACGTGATGTAGATGCACTAGTTGAACTTGATCTAGGTGTCCATGCATTGGCTTCAATTCCACAAAAAAGCAATCGTAAAGGCATAGGTGAGGTCGATATTCCTGTGTATTTTGGTAGTGTCACTTTCAATTCTGGTGAATATATCTATGCAGATAACAATGGCATTGTGGTTTCAAAAGAAAAATTAGTGGATTTATAAAAAGCTTTATTTAAGCGAAAACAATCATCTAGGGGGTATAAAATGGTGCATCATCAAATTAAAGTTGTACAAGCTTTGGCTTCATCACTGACTGAGGGAGGCCGTGGTGTAACAGGAACTCCGTTTCCAAACCAGCCAGAAAAGGCTTTAAAGTTATATGAGTTTGAAGGTTCACCATTTTGCCGCCGTGTACGAGAAGTAATGACCTTGCTCAATTTGGATTATGAAGTCTATCCATGCCCTAAAGGTGGGACTAAATATCGTCAGGTTGTAAAAGAAAAGGGGGGGAAATTACGTTTTCCGTATTTCATTGATGAAAATACGGGAACAGCAATGTACGAATCGCAAAAGATTGTTGATTACTTATTTAAGCATTATGGTAAAACAGGCAAAACACCAAAGAAATATTCTCATTATTCTAAATACCCAACGGTTGCTATGGTGGGAACCATTATTAATGGTGCACGCGGGGTTTGGGTTAATAAAAAAATTGTTGATCGTGCAAGTCCAGCGCAATTATTGGAATTATGGGGGTTTGAAGCAAGTCCTTATACACGTGTTGTACGTGCTGTGTTAACTGAATTAGAAATTCCATTTATTTTTCATAATGTGGCGAAAGAGTGTTGGCAAGATCTAGGCCCAGCAGTTTTACGTTTAAAACCCGGTAAATATGTTCCTTTGGTCGGTGGCAAACGTGAAAAAATTATTCCAGTTATGGGCCGCGCAAAGCAAGACATTCAAGTGCCTTATTTAGAAGATCCAAATACAGGTGAAAAACTCTTTGAGTCAGCAGCAATCGTATCTTATTTACAGAAACAATATGGTTAACTCTATGTGTTAAAAGCACCTAACATAGGTGCTTTTAATTGAAGGATAAATGTGGGTTTACAAGAAAATTATCTTGAATATCGAAATCATATAAATACTTTAAAGGCTGACCAAGGCTATATAAAGTATATTTTGAAAATTCAGCAGGTCGTGCATCAACGGCAGTTGGTATCTTGTATGAGTGATTCAAAATGGCTCAAACTTCTGCATGCAATGACAGACTTGGATTTTCCACCTGCATTTATTGTTAAATTGGTGACTGAAAATAAAGATCTACAAGCTGAAGATCAATTTGTGAAGAAAATTCCATGGTATTTAGGTGATTGGCATCCTTTCTATCACGATGCCATGCCTGTATTTATTGCAATTGAATATTTAATGGTAAAGCCTATGCTGAGCAAACCGAGGGGAAGATTGATCGATGATTTGGTCTTAGATCAAACAGACCAATTTCGTACTTTGTTGCAGCATTTGAATATTATGTTTGATGAAAAAAACAGTTGTTTTAAAATTTATGCTTATTACTCAAAGTAATTTTAAAAATAATGACAATAGAGGTGTCTGAACAAATAAGTCAAAACTGATTGCTTTAATCATTTTTCGCAACATTTCTATCCATATAAATATTGTGAATTAGTGGATTGTTAACGATAAAAACTTAAGCTTTAAAACAGCCTATGTTAGATTGTAACCAATAGAATATTTTGAGATAAATTATGACTTCAACTCGAATTCAACCTGTTATAAATCGTCCAGGGGAAAATGCCTTATTTATTGTTTTAGGATTAAGGCTTGGGGCTGAAGTAATAGATACAGTAATCGATTTTGCAGCAAATTTTTCAGCATTAACACGTAGTTTAACCAACCGTTATCCAGATGCACAATTTAGTGCGGTTATGGGATTTGGGGCAAATGCGTGGGAGCGTTTATTTCCTGATCAGGCTAAACCACAAGAATTAGAACAGTTTAAAGAAATTAAAGGGCCAAAATATACGGCTGTTTCAACAGAAGGCGATTTGTTTTTCCATATTCGTGCTGATCGTCAAGCGTTGTGTTTTGAAATGGCCGATATGATCAATACGCAATTAAAAGCCGTAAGTTATCCAGTGGATGAAGTGAATGGTTTTCGATATTTTGACGGTAGAGCGATTATTGGCTTTGTTGATGGGACAGAAAACCCAGAGCCTGAAATTGCAGCTGAATATGCACTGGTGGGTGATGAAGATCCAGACTTTAAAGGTGGCAGTTATGCATTTATTCAAAAATATATGCATGATATGGACAAGTGGCGTGCGCTCAGTGATGAAGAACAAGAAAAAGTCATCGGACGTAAAAAGTTTAATGATGTTGAACTGAGTGATGATGTAAAGCCTAAAACAGCACACAATGTAGTGAGTAAGGCACACGATGCCGATGGTAATGAAATTAAAATCATGCGTGCAAATATGCCGTTTTCAAATCCATCTAAAAATGAATATGGCACCTTCTTTATTGGTTATGCACGCAAATTTAGTGTGACTCGACAAATGTTAGAGCATATGTTTCAAGGTGATGAAGAGGGTAATTTAGATCGTTTATTAGATTTTAGTACAGCAGTGACTGGAACCTTATTCTTTGTACCTACTGTCGACTTCTTAGATGATTTGGGTGACGAATAACGCTGATGGTTTATGTTCTTCAGGTAAATGGTCGTTTTAAAACGGCCTTTTACTGCGAACTTTTGTCATCTTTGTTATGATGAGTCTCTGATTTGATTGAGTTTTAGTGATGTTTGATAAAATTACAGCATTATTTAAGGGTAATAAAAACGGTCCTGAACAAGTTTTTCTACAAGAAAATAATATTCAAATTGATGCTGAGCATGGTTTTATTGTAGATGGTATTGTTTTAAATCGTGAGTTATCTGAACGGCTGGAATACTTTTCTAACCGAAAACTCAATAATTTTGATGATTTAAAGGCTTTGTTCTATAAAACAATTTTGATCAATGAAAAGATTGATTTAGAAATCGCGACAAACAACTATGTGCAACGACTTGGCAATACAGAAGAAAATTTAAAACAATTTAAAGAAATTATTCGAAAACTCAATGATTATTATAAAGCGTTTAAACGAGAAAAATAAATCAACTTAAGGCATGGATAACATTTAGTGGAATCAGAATATTTCACCAAAGAATAATGTGTGATGTTGCTTAGTTTTTTCTCTGTTATACAAATGACTATTCTCAATTCATTTGCAAGAGCTTCCACAGGTCTACGATCCTGTGAGTTTGTCTTGAGGCTGATGTGAATTCTATCCTGATGAAGAAAATGCTGCTGTTGAGTCACTGCACAGATAAATAGAATAAACAAAATCACTCAACTGAATAAAGTCATCATGTTAAACTATTGCTCATGTCTTTTAGACCCTATGCGATTATGTTTAAACAAGAAATCTCTGACCTCAATTTAAAACAACTGAAAGCAGGCGAAAAACGTTGGATTGGCACAATGCTCGGTTCATCTGCAGCCTTATTGTTTAAGGAGATCGCAGAGAAATCGGATCAGCTCTTTGTATTGGTTGCAAAAAATAATCAGCACTTGGGACAGTTGGAAAGTGAATTAGAATTTTATGGGGTAAAACCAACAATATTTCCAGACTGGGAGATATTGCCATATGATCGTTTATCTCCGCACCAAGATATTGTCTCTGAAAGACTGTCGATACTTTCCAATATGCCACAAAAAGGTATTTTATTAGTCTCTGCAACCACCTTGGCACAACGTGTTGCCCCTACATCATGGGTATTGGGTGAGCATTTTGATATACGCGTTGGTCAGAAATTTGCATTAGAACAACAAAAATTAAAACTGGTTCAGGCGGGTTATCATCTGGTTGATACCGTTTATGACCATGGTGAGTTTGCGGTACGTGGTAGCATCATGGATATTTATGCTTCTGGGCAAAATGCACCTATTCGTATTGATTTATTTGATGATGAAATAGACAGTTTAAAATTCTTTGACCCTGAAACCCAAAGAACAACAACAAAGTTAGAGCGTTTTACCGTACTTCCTGCAAAAGAATTTCCGTTAAAAGAAGCGCGTTCAACATTTCGTGACCGTTATGCAGAAAGTTTTCCAACTGCAAATCCCAAGAAAAACCCAATTTATCAAGATGTGTTAGAAGGCATTGCTTCTCCAGGATTAGATTTCTACTTCCCATTATTCTTTTCACAGCAAGCCATGCAAACACAAAGTTGTTTGGTATCGTACTTACCAAGCAATGCGATTGTCATTACAGATAAGCACATTGACGAAGGATTGTTGAGTTTTTGGACAGATGTGATGCGTCGTTACGAAGACCGACGCCATAATGCTGATCAACCGCTATTACCACCTGAAGAAATTTTTATACAACCGAATCAACTGTTTGAGTATTTAAATCAATTTTCAAGAATTATTGCCTCAACAGAAGCCATTGAATTAAAAGCAGGCTGTATCAATTTGTCGGTTGAATTACCACCACGATTGCCTGTAGACCCTAAACAAGACCAACCATTTAAAGCAGTAAAGCAGTATGTGGATGAGGCCAATCATCCTGTATTACTGGTGGCTGAAAGTGCTGGACGCCGTGAAACTTTAAAAGATGCTTTACGTGCAAGTTTAGGTGAAATTCCAGTTGTTGAAAGTTTTGCTGTATTTCAACAATCTAATTTCTCTGTCGCGATTACCAATGCGCCTTTGGATCGTGGATTGGTCATCAGCAATGATCTATCGGTTATTTCTGAAAACCAACTGTATGAACACCGTGTAGTACAGCGCCGTAGAAAACGTCAACAAGAGGTTTCAGAAGAGTTTCTGATTCGAAGTCTGACGGAACTCAATATTGGTGCGCCAGTGGTGCATATTGATCATGGTGTTGGGCGTTATGCAGGCTTAGTCACCTTAAATATTGATGAACAAGACTATGAGTTTCTGCAATTAAACTATGCAGATGATGCAAAAGTGTATGTTCCTGTGACCAATCTACACCTGATTAGCCGTTTTAGTGGTGGTGATCCTGATTTAGCGCCATTACATAAATTGGGTACAGATGCATGGAATAAAGCAAAACGTAAAGCACTTGAACAGATTCATGATGTGGCAGCTGAATTGCTACATATTCAAGCACGCCGTCAGTCTAAACCTGGGATTAGCTTTGAGCTGGATCAAAGTGCATATATGCAATTTTCCAGTGGTTTTGCTTATGAGGAAACACTGGATCAGGCCAATGCCATCGAAGCGACCTTATATGATATGCAACAAGCCAAACCAATGGATCGACTGGTTTGTGGTGATGTTGGCTTTGGTAAAACGGAAGTGGCGATGCGCGCGGCATTTGTTGCTGTTCAAAATAATAGGCAAGTGGCTGTCTTAGTACCTACCACCTTATTGGCGCAACAGCATTTTGAATCATTTAAAGATCGCTTTGCCGATTGGCCAATTCGTATAGAGGTACTTTCGCGTTTTGGAACCAATAAAAGTCATACCAAAACCATTGATGATTTAATCGATGGTAAAGTTGATATTGTCATCGGCACACATAAAATTCTTCAGGAAAATGTGCAGTTTAAAAACTTAGGTTTAATGATTGTCGATGAAGAACATCGTTTTGGGGTACGTGATAAAGAGCGTATCAAAGCCATGCGTGCAGATGTTGATATGTTAACCTTAACTGCAACACCAATTCCTCGTACATTGAATATGGCTTTTGGCGGAATGCGTGATCTTTCAATTATTGCTACACCGCCTGCACGTCGTTTAGCTGTCAAAACTTTTGTCAATGAACAAACCAATGAAACCATGAAAGAGGCAATTCTGCGAGAATTGTTACGTGGTGGTCAGGTTTATATCTTGCACAATGAAGTAGATACCATAGAACGCGCTGCGGAAAATATTCGTCAACTTGTACCTGAAGCGCGTGTCGCGGTTGCGCATGGTCAAATGCGTGAACGTGAACTTGAGCAAATCATGCAACAGTTCTATCACAAAGAATTTAACGTGCTGGTCTGTTCAACAATTATTGAAACGGGGATTGATGTTCCCAATGCCAATACGATTATTATTGAACGTGCAGACAAACTCGGCCTAGCACAATTACATCAATTACGTGGTCGTGTTGGACGTTCCCATCATCAAGCCTATGCATATTTGATGGTGCCATCGATTAAAGGCCTTAAAGGTGATGCCGAAAAACGTTTAGATGCCATTCAAAGAGCTTCAAATCTTGGCGCTGGTTTTATGCTGGCTACGGAAGACTTAGAGATTCGTGGTGCTGGTGAATTACTGGGTGAACAACAAAGCGGTTCAATGAATGCAATTGGTTATAGCCTATATATGGAAATGTTAGCCAAAGCGACCAAAGCAATTCAACAGGGCAAGACCCCTAATTTTGATACACCACTTTCACTTACTTCTGAAATTACCCTGCATATGCCTGCTTTGATCCCAGATGAATATTTGGGTGATGTACATCAGCGTCTTATGTTCTATAAACGTATTAGTAATACCGATACTCAGGATAAACTTGACAATATCCGTATGGAGCTGATTGATCGCTTTGGTGTGCCGCCATTACCAGTAAAACAACTGTTTAGTGTTCATCAAATTCGGGTTAAGGCCGAAGCCTTAGAAATTACCAAAATTGATATTGGGGCTAATGGTGGGGTGATTGAATTTTCACCTGATACACCTGTACAAGCGATCAGTATTATTCAACTCATGCAGAAGCATCCAACATGGTTCCGTATGGAAGGTGGACAACGTTTAAAAGTGATGGTGATGCTTGAAGAAAATGACAAGCGAATTCAGTTTATTCAGGATTTGTTAAACAATTTACTGACAGAATTAAAGCGTTAATTTATCAGGATTTTGAGCTTAAAAAATGCTCAATCTGAGATTAAAAGTGCTTATGAATTTTTTCAGGTAAATCACTTGAAAAAATTCTGTGATTCTTTAAAGTGTAATTGTGATCAGGTTCAAAACAAACTGTGTTTATTTGTACCAAAACACAAGATAACCAATATTCACACGAAAACCGATGTGTTAGTATTAGCCATCCTTTTAATTTTGCGTCATTTATAAAGATATGTTTAGTTTGCATCCACAACTTGCTCAAGATACTTTTTTTGTAGGCGATTTTCCGCTTTCAACATGTCGTTTAATGAATGATATGCAATTTCCGTGGTTGATTCTTATTCCACGTGTTCCTGGTATCACTGAGTTATATGAACTAAGTCAAGCTGACCAAGAGCAGTTTTTACGTGAATCAAGCTGGTTGTCTAGTCAGCTTTCTCGTGTTTTTCGTGCAGATAAAATGAATGTCGCTGCACTTGGAAATATGGTTCCGCAATTACATTTTCATCATGTAGTTCGTTATCAGAATGATGTAGCTTGGCCTAAACCTGTATTTGGCCTGCAAGCAGTTCCTTATAGCAATGAAGTATTAGCTCACATGCGTCAAACACTGATGTTGGCGTTACGTGGTCAAGGTGAGATGCCATTCGATTGGCGTATGGATTAAGTGTAAACAGCACAAGGGAAGTGTTTAATAAAATGACATTCGAGGTAAAATATTTTGCCATTTGAACGTATGTTAGATAAAGAGCCAAAGCAATTTGAGATATTCCAGCGATTTATGGGGTATTTGATTATTGCTTTGGTGGTCATGGTTTATTATTTCACCTCCCCAATTGCAAATTATCAATTTTATGTTCCTTTTTTTATAGGCTTTATTTTTATTGTTAGCCCTAAGCTATCGCGCTGGCTAGAATATTCATATGGCTCTAAAATTCGGAAAAACATCTATTTCTTAATTGATGTCATCGTAGTTTCTACCGCATTGGCTGCTGTACATTTAAGCCTCGTGGTAACTTTTGTATTGTTATTTGCACTGATCTATACAGCGATTAACAACAAAATTTCATTTATGATGGGCTCTCTGGCAATTTTAGTTGCCTTTGTTGTGTTTTATACCAATATTATTTTTATCTTTGGTTTTTATGATTATTTTCAGCAAACCAGCCCAGAGCTATCAGTCCTGTCTTTTATTAGCATCATTTTGTTTGTAAACATCGGAAATTATTATCAAAATCGCCGTATCAAAAGTGTAGAAACCAAGAAAAACACCTATTTCAATGAAATGAATCGCTATATTGAGTTGTCAAATCAACTCAGTCGTTATGCGCCATTACAGCTTTGGCAAGCGATCATGCGTGGTGATACAGAAGCCAAGATTGAATATAAACGTAAAAAGATGACAGTTTTCTTTTCTGATATTCAAGGATTTACAGAATTATCAGAAACTTTGATTCCAGATGATTTGGCCTTTGTATTAAATGACTATTTAAGTCATATGACTGAAATTGCCAAACAATATGGTGCAACCATTGATAAATTTATGGGTGATGCAATCCTGATTTTCTTTGGTGATCCTGATTCACAAGGTGTGGAGCAGGATGCGAAAAACTGTATTGATATGTCCATTGCAATGCGCCAGCAAATGAAATTTCTCCGTGAACGTTGGGTGAAAATGGGCTATGCACCTTTACATATTCGTATGGGGGTCAGTACCGGTTATTGCCACGTTGGAAACTACGGTGCTGTACATCGTATGGCGTATACCATTGTGGGGCGTGATGCCAATTTAGCAGCGCGTTTGCAATATGCTGCGGATATTGATGAAATTTTGGTTTCAGATGAAACCTATAAGCTGATTAAAAACGATTATCTCTGTGCACCAAAAACTCCGATTGAGCTAAAAGGGATTCAAGGTAAGGTGCGCACTTGGCAAGTGATGGAAAAATATTCAGCGACCAAGAATGAAAATCAACAATGGTTTGATTATGAATATAAAGGCTTCCACTTGGTGTTGAATTTAGAAGAAGTGCAAAACTTTGAATACCCAGAGCTGGTTGAAGTATTGGAAAAAATGGTAGAACGGATCAAGGTTCAGCAAAAACTTACTAACTCTCAAGGCGTTGCAAAGCTTAATATTGAAGATGAAGTCAACTCAAATTATTTGTAAAATCCTTAAATATTAAATTAAATACCTAAGCCATTAAAAATTATCAAGACATTAAAAAACCACTCATAAAGAGTGGTTTTTTTGCCTACATGAAAAGCAATTTAGTGGTTTTCAGAAGCGTGGTTAATTGTATACTTTGGAATTTCAACTTCCATATCTTCGTCTGTGATTTTAACTTGGCAAGATAGACGCGAATCGGGTTCTAAGCCCCAAGCACGATCAAGTAAGTCTGCTTCAACATCATCCATCTCTTCGAGCTCATCAAAGCCTTTACGTACAATTACATGGCAAGTGGTACATGCTTTAGACATGTCACAGGCATGTTCGATTTTAATACCATTATCGAGCAAGCTTTGGCACAGATTGGCGTTTGGTTCAACTTCAAACTCAGCACCATTTGGACAAATTGTTGCATGAGGTAGTACTTTAATACGTGGCATAGTCGTTACCTTAAATTAGTTTGAGTTAGACCAATCATCAAGCTTGGTGCCTTTGAGTGCATGATCAATGTGTTGATTCATACGTTCTGCAGCAAAGGCATCGCTATAAGTTTTTAACTGTTCAACAGCATGCTCAATCGATTTGATATCGTTTGTTTCAAGCTGAGCTTTTAAAGCTTCAGCGGCTTGGGTGAGTGCAGTCAGTTGTTCAGTACTGAGCAGATTGGAGTCAATCTTTAATGCCTGTGTTAAGGCTTCAAGTTCACGCTGTGCTTCAACTTTAGTTTCATTGAGATGACGAAGATTTTTATCTTCTTCAGCGAATTTATAACCTTCTAAAAGCAAACGTTCAGTATCGGTTTCAGACAATCCATAAGAGGGTTTAATGTCGATTTGCGCATTGACCCCTGATGTGGTTTCTTTGGCTGAAACAGTAAGCAGGCCATCTGCATCGACCTGAAAAGTGACTTCAATACGTGCCTGACCCGCGGTCATTGGTGGGATACCATGTAATACAAAACGACCTAAGCTGCGGCAATGCTCAACTAAGTCGCGTTCGCCTTGCAAGACATGGATCAGCATGGCGGTTTGACCGTCTTGATAGGTGGTGAACTCTTGACGGCGTGCAACAGGAATGGCTGTATTACGTGAAATTAAACGTTCAACCAAACCGCCCATGGTTTCTAGGCCAAGTGACAGCGGGGTAACATCTAACAGTAATGAACCATCTTTAGAATTTCCAATGAGCTGATTCGCAGTGATCGCAGCGCCAATCGCCACAACTTCATCAGGATTGATGGTACAAAGTGGTTCTTGCTTAAATACTTCACGCACGACTTTCTGTACAGCATAAGAGCGGGTTGAGCCACCAACAAGAACTACATTTTGAATATCATCGAGTTCAAGTTTTGCATCACGCATGACACGTTTACACACATTGATCGTCTTATCTAATGCCACTTGAATGATTTCTTCAAATGTTGTGCGATCTAGCGTGAGATGATGTGTTAGAACTTTAATATCAACAGAGGTTGCATCACTGAGTGCTTCTTTGGCTTTACGCGCAGAAACGATAAAATGTGCATATTCTGCATCATCTAAAGTTTCAATATTGAGTTGTTTTTTTGCCCATTTCACAATAAGGCGATCTAGGTCATCGCCACCCAGTGCGGTATGACCGCCTGTGGCTAAAACTTCAAACACACCTTGAGAAAAACGCAAAATAGATACATCAAATGTACCACCACCTAAATCATAAATGACATAGTTGCGGTCTGTTGTTAGGTTACTCTCTTGGTCCAAGCCATATGCAACAGCCGCAGCGGTAGGTTCGTTGAGCAGGCGTAATATATTTAAACCCGCGAGTTCAGCTGCATCGCGTGTGGCTTGGCGTTGTGCTTCATCAAAGTAGGCTGGAACCGTAATCACAGCGCCATTCACCGGATTGCTTAAGCTTTGTTCAGCGCGATCTTTCAGTTGTTTTAAAATTTCTGCGGAGATTTCTACGGGTGTTTTACGACCTTGCGCTGTTTCAAATGCTGGCATTTCATTGTCAGCACCCGCAAGCGTGTAAGGGTGTTGAAATTTAACATCTGCTTTAGAACGACCCATAAAGCGCTTAACAGAAACAATGGTATTTTTAGGGTCAGCAGTAATAAACGGTTTTGCTGCATCGCCATATTCGGTTGAATTTTTAGAATAATGTACAATAGAAGGAAGTAACACGCGACCTTGCTCATCGTTCAGTACTTTGGCTTTGCCTGATAATACCGTAGCAACAAGAGAATGGGTTGTCCCTAAGTCGATACCAATCGCAATACGGTGTTCGTGTGGCGCACTTGATTGTCCTGGTTCAGCAATTTGCAAGAGTGCCATTTGTCACATCCTTAAAATAAAAACTAAAAACAAATTCGGGTAAAACATATAATGAAAGTTAAAATTTAGAAATCATCATCTAAACTAAAATCTTCATCATCTAAAAGCTGATCTTCGGCTTTATCAATATCATTCATGACTTTTTGAAAGAATCGTAACTTGCGCACAGTGTCACGTGCTTCAGCCCAATCTTCATCCTCAAAATCAATTTTGAATTCACGAACTAAGCCATCAATCCATTGTTGGACTTCTTTTTTTAAAGAATGCAATTGTTCAGTATTGGTTGCTTCATCAAGCTGCTCACGAATTTCTAAAGCAGATTGTAAGAACTCAAAATCACTAATTGATTGATCTAAGTGATGATCTTGCTTTTTGAGTGAGAGTAGATAAGCAGCACGACTGTCTACATTGGATAAAGCTTTATATGCCTGATTAATTTCACTTGATTTAATCAAAGCTTTGTCTTTATCTTCAGCTTTATCAGGATGATATTGCTGTTGTAGTTTTAGGAAATTAGCTTTTAATGTCGCTAAATCAATATCGAGTGCTTCCGGGAGATCGAACAACTCAAAATGACTCATGGGAGATACTCATCCACGATGTTTTACAGGAAAACGGTGTAATTAAATGTGATTAAAACAGTGCAAGACACTGTTTTAACATGAGAAAAAGCAGGGCAGATTATACAGTGAAAGATTCACCACAGCCACATTCACCTTTTTTATTTGGGTTATTGAACTCGAAGCCTTCATTGAGACCATTTTTAACATAGTCCATTTCCATACCATCGAGATAAACCAAACTTTTTGGATCTACAAAAACTTTTACACCAAACTGCTCGAACATTTGATCGTGAGTGTCGATATCATCAACAAACTCAAGTACATAAGCTAAGCCAGAACAGCCTGAAGTTTTCACACCAAGACGAATACCTTCACCCTTACCGCGATTCTTTAAGTAATTGCTGATATGAGTTGCAGCATTTTCAGTTAGATTGATCATGAAAACTCCGTTAAAAAATCATCTGCTAAATTTGACGAACAGATATTAGGCTTTAGTTTTCTTGCTACGGTAATCTTCAACAGCAGCTTTAATTGCATCTTCTGCAAGTACAGAACAGTGTACTTTTACAGGAGGAAGTGCAAGTTCAGTTGCGATGTCGATATTCTTAATCGCCTGTGCTTCGTCAAGCGTTTTACCTTTTAACCATTCGGTTACGAGTGAACTAGACGCAATTGCAGAGCCACAGCCATAAGTCTTAAAGCGAGCTTCTTCAATTACACCACTGTCATTCACTTGGATTTGTAAACGCATTACATCGCCACATGCAGGTGCACCGACCATACCTGTACCAACATTTTCTGCATTTTTATCCAACACACCAACATTACGAGGATTTTCGTAATGATCTATTACTTTTTCGCTATAAGCCATGTTGCTTCTCCAAACCTCGGGGTCAGCGTTGATAATATGTATTTCTACAATCTAATTTGGTGGCATTTTACTGATTTTCAATAAAATGCCGCGTTTTGATTTCAAGGAACTTAGTGTTCAGCCCATTCAACTGAATTTAAGTCGATCCCTTCTTTGTACATATCCCAAAGCGGAGAAAGCTCACGCAATTTCTCAACAGCAGCTTTAGTAATCTTAATTACATGATCAATGTCTTCTTCAGTCGTATAGTGACCAAAGCTAAAACGAATTGAACTATGTGCTAACTCGTCAGAAAGACCGAGGGCACGAAGTACGTAAGAAGGTTCAAGTGTTGCAGATGTACATGCTGAACCAGAAGATACAGCAGCATCTTTTAACGCCATCATCAATGATTCACCTTCAACAAAGTTGAAGCTAACATTTAAGTAGTTTGCAACATTGTATACAGGGTGGCCATTTAAGAAGACTTGTTCTAAATCTTGTAAACCGTTCCAGAGTTTGTCACGGAGTACACGTAAACGTGTTTGTTCAGCTTGTAAAGATTTGCCAGCAAGTTCAAATGCTTCACCCATACCGACGATTTGATGGGTTGCAAGTGTACCTGAGCGCATACCACGTTCATGACCACCGCCATGAATTTGTGCTTTGATACGAACACGTGGGCTACGGCGTACAAATAAAGCACCAATGCCTTTAGGTCCATAAACCTTATGACCTGAGAAGCTCATCAAATCAACTTTCATGGTAGAAAGATCGATTTCAACTTTACCCGCAGCTTGTGCAGCATCTACATGGAAATAGGTTTTATTGGCACGTGTTAACTCACCAATTGCAGCAACATCTGTCACAGTACCAATTTCATTGTTCACCATCATCAATGAAACAAGTAGCGTATCTGGACGAAGTTCAGCTTGAACCATTTCTGGGGTAATTAAACCAGTTTTAGGTTCAGGTTCAAGATAGGTAATCTCAAAACCTTCTTCTTCTAATTCACGACAAGTATCTAAAATTGCTTTATGTTCAATTTTACTTGTGATGATGTGTTTGCGTTTAGAACCGTAAAACTGAGCAACACCTTTAAGGGCAAGGTTATCAGATTCAGTAGCACCAGAAGTCCAGACAATTTCGCGTGGATCAGCTTTTACTAAATTTGCGACTTGTTCACGTGCATATTCAACTTTTTCTTCAGCTTGCCATCCATAAGCATGTGAGCGAGAAGCAGCATTACCGAATGTACCATCAAAGGTTAAACACTCCATCATGCGTTCTGCTACTTGAGGATCAACAGGCGTAGTTGCTGCATAGTCAAGATAAATCGGACGTTTCATGTCAAATACCTGTAACCGATAAAAGGGCTGAATCAAGAGGTGCTGAATTTTGGCGAACCGCAACGGTTTGTACGTTGTCACGAGCTACTAAATCCGCAAGGGTGATTTTAGCTAAATAATCGGCAATATGGAGAGAGAGTTCTTGCCATAAATCGTGAGTTAAACACATTGCACCATTTTGGCAGTTGCCTTTGTGGTCACAACGAGTCGCATCAACGGTTTCATTTACAGCTTCAATAATTTCTAAGACAGTAATTTCTTCAGCATGGCGCGCTAAGTGGTAACCGCCATTTGCTCCACGAACACTTGAAACTAAGCCATGACGTTTAAGTTTAGCGAACAATTGTTCAAGATAAGCGACAGATATCGTTTGGCGGGTTGCAATTTCTGCAAGCGTAATCGTTTGTTCAGGTGGCTGCAATGCTAAGTCAAGTAGTGCAGTCACTGCATAGCGACCGCGAGTAGTTAGGCGCATGATTCGATACACATGTTTTAGACTAGATGTATGAATTTTATGAATCCTGACTAAAATAGTCAAGTATTTTTAAGTTTAATTCTGACTAATTTAGTCAGAATTTATTATTTGAACAAAAATTACTGGAAAATTTCAATTTTTGTTCAAATTTTATGAAAATATTTGCCAAATATTATACACGACTAATGCCATAAATAGAAAGCCCAATACGCCTAAAGCCGTATATAAACGTTGTTGATTGAGCTGCAAGCGTTTAACACGATTTTGATATTGTTTCACTTCAACTTGGAGTGTGTTGATCTTAGAGCGTTGCTGATCAATCTTTTCAAGCAAAGGGGCAATGCGTTTTTTTGATGCTTTTGTCTGGCTGTCATCATCTGGATTGGTTAACCATTGCTTCCAGTCTGAAAGCAATTTAGGGGCAGTTAAGTGTACAACTAGATCACGGAACTGTTCCTTGAGCAGGTTATCGCCTTCCAGACGCATTTTTTTCATGCTACGACGATTAGCAAAGACAAAAATTTGGATGAAATCGATGAGTGTGCTACTCACAGAAAGGTCAATGGCTTTTTCTGGAGGCTGTAAATCAAAAAGAATACCACGATCTGTAAATTGAACATAAAAGTCAAAATAAGGAATATAACTATTCATTTTAATTGTAATCTGCTGTCCGACGAATTTTTTTGCCTGTAAGCGAACAACACGATCATGTTTTAATACGAAAGAATAAATGGTTTCCAATATAATCATGACAATGTTTAGCAACAAACGAGAATGACCTTGCTTTTGTTGCGATTCATTCATAAAAAATTCCTATAGCAAAACAGAGAGTCCGATCTCTAAATAAATTTGAAACAATCTCATCCATGACTGGAAACACAATATTTCAACAATGATATAAAAATTATCTTAATAACCATTGTCGAATTGCCAAGTGTTCCTTAACATTAAAACAATTACTTTGCTTTGTAGAACAGTTTAGCAAAAGGTTCAATAGTTTTATTTGATAATATAGCAATATTTTCTACATAATTTGGTCATATAGGTCATTACACGCTGGAGTTTGGGGTAAATGGAGCAAGATATGAAAAAGAGCAACAAAGAACAAACGGATCTTTATGAAGATCAAAATGAATTTGATGAATCTCAAATAAAGCCTAGAAATCATAAAAAGTCAGCATTAGATTTCAGAAAATATACAAAACAAATCTGGTTGGCAGGGTTGGGAGCATTCTCCAGAGCCGAAGAAGAAGGCAATAAACTCTTTGATTCTTTAGTCAAGGTGGGTGAGGAGCTTGAATCCAAGACAGTTGAAGTCACAGATCAGACAGTCAATAAAGTCACTGAAAAAACCAAAGAGTCAGTTGCAGAAACCAAAGACAAGGTTGAAAAACTTTTAGATCAGCGTGTAAATCATTCATTAAACAGAATTGGTTTAGTGACTGCTAAAGATCTTCAGCATTTGGAAAACTTGATCCTGCAACTCCACAATAAGGTCGATGCATTGGCTGAAGAGAACCAGAACTTACGCGACCAATTGCTAAAAAAAATGAAATAATTACCATTAATCCAAAAAAATCGTAAATTTTAGTCGTAATTTTTGTGAAAAGCGTGTTTGGAGTCTTGCGTTTCCCCCCAAAGCATTGCTATAAAGTCGTCATGGCCTTTGATCTACAGCCTTGGAACTTAAACAAACGATATAAGAGGACGTAATCTTCATGAATAAATCAGAATTAATCGATGCGATTGCAGAAAAAGGGGGATTGTCAAAGTCCGATGCTGGTAAAGCATTAGATGCGACTATTGCTTCAATTGGTGAAGCGCTTAAAAAAGGCGACACAGTGACTTTAGTCGGCTTTGGCACATTCAGTGTTAAAGACCGTGCTGCTCGTACTGGTCGTAACCCTAAAACTGGTGAAGAGCTTCAGATTAAAGCAAGCAAAGTACCTAGCTTTAAAGCTGGTAAAGGCTTAAAAGACTCAGTAGCTTAATCTGAGCTTGTTAAAAGCGCGCCTTTGTGGCGCGTTTTTTATGAAATATATTAAATTATCAGTGATTGCTCGTTCATTCATTTCACAATTTCAGTTAGAATCCTTACGAAATATAATATTGGAATACTCATGGAATCGTTTCGCACTCTCATAAGGGGCTGGTTTGGTAAAGTTCTCCTTGTGTTATTTTTAGCGCCATTTGCTGTGGTTGGTATTGAAGGCTATTTCAGCGGTGGGCAAAAAGCAGACGTAGCTAAAACTGTTAATGGTCAAGATATTTCTAAAAAAGAGTTAGAAACGGTTACAAAAGGCTATACAGATCAATTATTGGCAAATCCTGCTATACATGGGGATGAGTCTTTATTGAACAAAGAATTTATTGCAAATAAAGCACTTGATTACCTAATTAGCCAAAGTCTTTTAAGACAACAAGCTGATAAGTTAGGTGTGACTTTGAGCGATGCTCAAATTGAACAGAAAATTGCACAAATTCCTGCTTTTCAGGAAAATGGTAAATTTTCAAATACACTATATGCAAACTATTTACGTTCACAGGGTTTAACTAGCCAAGCATTTATCCAAAATATTCGCCAAGATTTTGCCTTAAGCATTTTGAGCTCTACAATTTCGGATAATGCACTGATCAGTAAATTGGATATCCAGCAAATTGCCAATTTGCAATCTGAACAACGTGAATTATTCTTATCAAGCGTTAAACTTGATGACTATAAAGCCAATGTTAAAGTGACCAATCAGGAAATTGCGGATTATTACAACAAGCATCAAAATAAGTTTAAACAAGTTGCTTCAGTGGATGTGGACTATGTGGTGCTCAGCCCAGCGATATTGACACAGCCAAATGCGGCAGTGACTGATGCTGAATTACAACAAGCTTATACTCAGTTTGTAGAAAAATATAAGCAAAGTTTGAAGCGTGATGTTAAACATATTTTGATCACGACTGATTCTCGTACGCCTGAGCAAGCTGCTGCACTTGCAAATGAAGTGTATGCAAAAATTCAGGCAGGTACGTCATTTGCTCAAGCTGCTGCGCAATATTCAGAAGACCCTGATTCTAAAGCGAAAGGTGGTGCACTTGCTGCCTATGCACCAGGTGCTTTTGGTGATGATTTTGATAAAGCTGTGAACTCAACAAGCAATGGTCAAGTGTCTAAGCCTGTTAAAACTCAATTCGGTTATCATTTGATTGAAGTGAATACACCAGTAGATTCAGTGCCATCATTTGAGTCGAAAAAAGCTGAATTGACTGCTGAGGTTTTAAAGAATAAATCAGCCAACTATTTCTCAGACACTGTAAATAGTTTAAATGAGCAAGTGGTTAACAGTGATGCATTGGATGTGGTTTCACAAGCAGTGAAGACTGTTCAAGTTCAATCTGCAAATAATGTGAATTTAACGACAACCAATCCAGTTCTTGCTGATCCTGCTGTTAAATCTAAACTGTTTAATGACGATGTGAAAAGCGGAAATACGACGGCTTCAAGTAATATCCAAACAGCCAATGGTGATGTTGTCTGGGTTAAAGTTCGTAAGTATCATCCAGCAGGTGTACAGCCTTTAGCGCAAGCAACTGCGCGTGTAAAAGCACAATTGATTGAACAAAAAGCGTTTGATGCTGCCCATGCAAAATTAAATGCCATGATTGCAGATTTCAAAAAATTGCCGGCTCAAGAGGTTACTGCGAAATATCAGTCTAATTTTGTCCATGCGGGAACATTCACACGTTCAAAAGGCCTTAAGCGTGAGATTGAGCGCGTTGCCTTTAGCCAGCCAGTACCTAAAGCAGGCATGTGGTCTGTCAGCACTGCCAAGCTGCCAAATGAGTTAGTTGTTGTGGCTGTAGCGAATGTGAAAAAAGTAGATACTGCTCAGATGGATCCAGCTGAAGTTCAGCAACTTACGCAAATGTATCAGAAGTTCCGTGGTGAACAATTATTAGATGATTATTCGCGTTATTTAAAAGCTCAAGCAAAAATTAAATAATTGATCTTCTCGGATTAAAAAAAGCGCCTCGGCGCTTTTTTTATGTGAAATGGAATATATCGTGAGTACAGAAGCTATATCACTAAGATGTGATTAGCGGATGTCTCTAATCTTTTTTAGATCTGATTGCGATATTGGCTTGGGCTAAGTTCAAATTGTTTCTTAAATGCCTGACTAAATGCAGTTTCAGATGAATATCCCACTTGGTGTGCAATCTGCTGAATAGGCAGTTGTCCCTGTTTGATTAGCTGGCTGGCAAGACGTAAGCGATGTTGTTGCAAGTAGGCTAAAGGTGTTTCCCCAATAATTTGATTAAATAAGCTGGCAAATTTAGAACGCGACATACAACAGGTTTCAGCTAAGCTTTCTACGGTCCAGCTTTGTTCTGGACGACTGTGAATGGCTGCAAGTGCATTTGAAAGTTCAGGATGTACAAGGGCATTTAACCAGTTATTGTGATCTTGCATTTGCTCAATATAGTCACGTACACACTCAATCATCAAAATACTGACGACGTGGTCCATAATTTTATTTTTACCTGCCATGGTTCTACGGGTTTCAGCAGAAACAAAATATAATCCAATTTTAAGCCATTCAGGTGCCTCATCACTTAAGGCATTTTGTATATGCAAATATGGTGGCAGTGCATTGATCAATGGACGAGCCATGATTGCATTCATATGGCATCGTACAGAAAGGATAAGGGTCTTTTCTGAGCTTCCTTGACCAAATTCAATTGCGTCTTGTCTTAATCCATCAAATAGTGATTCTATATTGAGGCTTTCAACTAACTGCGTGTCTAAATGATTTTTTACCGTGTGTGCTAATCCTGCTGGAATTAAAAACATATCGCCGGTTTGTAGTGCAGCAGTCATTTTGGGTGAAAATTCTAAATAAGCATTTCCATACAGAACAATATGCGCGATCACGGCATCTTGTTTTGGACTCTGAAACGACCAATCACCTTGAGCTTGAAGGTAAATATATTCTGAATGGTTGAGATGAATATCATCAAAAATTTTACTTAAAGCATCCATAGATTCAGTTCAAATTTCCTGTTCTCAAATAATAAAAATGTTTCATGCTATTAAAACATGTGCGCAAAGGACAAACTCTATGTTGAAGATGCCAAAGACTTTTTCATAGGTTTTATGGACGCTTACAACTGTCTTTAAGTTGAATTTTACATAAATATATAACTAAGTAGAAAGATAGGGAAGATATAGCCATGAATGCACCAGTTCAACTGACAGAGCAGCAATTGCAACAATTAAAACCAAAGTCAGGTTTGGCACTTGATAAAAAGCGTTATCTTTGGATGATTAGCCCATCACTTCCAGTGATTGGGTTAGGAATCTTAGCGGGATATCATGTTGCACCTAAGCCACTGAAAAAAGTTTTTGCATTGGGTGGGCCACTGGTACTGCATGTGATTATTCCAGCCATAGATTCATTGATCGGTAAGGATAAAAACAATCCGACCAGTGAAGATGTAAAATTACTTGAGCAAGATCCGTATTATTCACGTTTGGTCAAATCCTTTATTCCGATTCAATATGTTGCCAATGTATATGCTTGTTATTTGGTGGGACGTAAACAAACATCTCTTTTAGATAAGATTTTGCTTGGTATCTCAATGGGTGCAATTAATGGTATTGCCATTAACACAGCACATGAGTTAAGCCATAAGCATGACCGTATGGACCATATTTTATCGCATTTGGCATTGGTTCCATCAGGTTATAACCATTTCCGTATCGAACATCCTTATGGACACCATAAACGCGCTGCAACGCCTGAAGATCCAGCCTCATCGCAAATGGGTGAAACGCTCTATGAGTTTTTACCACGTACCGTCATTGGTTCATTTAAATCAGCGATTGAAATTGAAACCAACCGTCTTAAACGTAAGGGTCTTGGATTCTGGTCTAAAGATAATGAGTTATTGCAAGGCTGGACAATGACCGCAGCATTCCATTCATCTATGGTCGGGTTATTTGGTAAAGGTATTTTGCCTTATTTGGCAACCCAGTCAGCTTATAGTATTACGTTGTTTGAGATCATCAATTATATTGAGCATTATGGTTTGTTGCGCCAAAAAGATGAAAATGGCAAATATGAACGCACAATGCCTGAGCATAGTTGGAACAATAACAACATCGTAACGAATTTATTCTTATATCAGTTACAACGTCATTCAGATCATCATGCCTTTCCGACACGCCCATTCCAAGCGTTACGTCACTTTGATGAAGCACCTGAATTACCAAGCGGTTATGCAAGTATGCTGTTGCCAGCGATGATCCCGTCGTGGTGGTTTAAAATTATGGATAAGCGTGTATTTGATCATTACAAAGGTGATTTAAATAAGGCCAGTATTTATCCAAAACGCCGAGCAAGCATTTTCAAAAAATTTGGTGTCGTGGACAAGTTATTGAATAAGTAAAATTTAATTTTAAGATAAAAGCCCAGAATTGGGCTTTTATTGTTTTTGAGCATTAAAAATATTCCAGCATTTTTAAATGTTGACTAACGCTACTTTTAGTTGTGAGTCATCCTTGTTAAAGCATAAGCACTTGTCACTCAATTTTAATGAATATAAAAAAAATCCCTGAAATACTATCTTTCTTTTTCTGTTTATTTCATAGTATTCACTAATTAGTATTTTAAATTTACAAATGTAATTTGGAACTTCGTATGAAATGGGAAGAAATAGGCAATCAACCGTGTTCAATTGCGCGTACATTATCTGTATTGGGTGATCGATGGACCATGCTTATTTTACGTAATGCTTTTATGGGTTTACGTCGTTTTGATGATTTTCAAGAAAATTTAGGTGTGACAAGACATGTATTGTCTGAACGGCTAAAACGTTTGGTTGAGCATGAAATACTGGTTAAAGTGGCTTATGTCGATCGACAAGAGCGTTATGAATATCGCTTAACTGAAAAGGGCTTAGATCTATATCCTATTTTATTAACCATGGTGGCATGGGCGGATAAGTGGATGGATGAGGGGCTGGGTGCACCTATGGTGTATCAACATACCGTTTGTGGTCATGAGTTTACTCCGATATTGGTATGCTCAGAATGTCAGCAGGCGGTGAATGCAAGACAGGTGAAGCCAATCGTTAGCTCTGCGTTTTTCCAATACTTAGCGCAGAAAAAATTAGCTTGATTGCTATTCCCTAGATGATTTTCGATATTTATCATGAACTAATTTTAGATTAAGTTGTTGGTAAATATCATAAAAATATAAAGACATGTGCACTCATTATCTTTAGTGTTGGTGAAAATGTTTAGATGAAGCGTTGCAAGTAATTTGAACTTTTAATTACTGATATTGTTTTTGATTTTTGTTAACAAGATATAAAATATGTGATTGTTCAATTTAAAAAATATATAATTTAAATTAATAAGTAAAAGTATGAAAAACAGTAACTGTAATCTTAGTTTAGAAAATAAGGATTATTGCTTGATAAAGAATAGAGCGATTTTTTAAACAGATAATTTTGATCAAGTCATTCACTTTTATATACTTATTTAACTGATGCAAAATTTTAATAATTTATAAAATATTCAATATGGAGTAATCGAATGGGAATTGGTTCAAGCCCAACAGTCGGAAGTACTTGTGATACGTGCCTACAGAAGTTTACGATTCATTTTCGAAGATGTGAAGATAACATATATGATGGAAGTTATGGTTTTGATTGGTACAGACCAGAATACTTTAAAAAATTAACCAACTATAGACCGAATGCAACAACAAAATTTGGAAACAAAGTTGCTTTAGTCAGTGGTTCGATACAATCATTAAAAGCGACATATACCCAAGACCAAATTACCAAAATTAGCCCATTTGGCACAGAATATATCCCTGCATGGTTAGCAATTTACCCAAGCTCACAAGGGGATAGCAATAGTTCTAATCCTGTCAATCAAGGGGTTAGGCTTAATTTAGAGTTGAGACTATTAGATTCAGAAAATAATTTTTCATTAAAAAATGATGGAACAAAGATTAAGTTTGAAGTTTCAAATCCGAATATTATTATTGAACCAGCAGAGTTCAGTGTCGAAGATTTTATTTACGCCAAAAAAATGACCCGAGATTTAGGCGAAGATACTAAAAGAGAAGAAGAGATTTATTATTTAGCTTCAGAAATAGTGAATATTAAATGCACAGGTGCTTTGCAAAAACATGAAGAAATCATTGTAACAGCAATAAAAGGAGAGACCCAAGAGAAAGTTGGGAAGCTAATGCTTTATCATAATGCCGTGATTCCTACTATATCGGTTATCTTTGTAGACGTTATAACTGATGGAAAAAAACCAAGCCGTTCACATGATTATGAAAATTTTTTGAAGCATAACTCATTTAACCAAGCTTTAATTAATGTAGAAATAAAAAATGCCCCAACATTTGATTTAAACAAATATCGTAGCAAAGACGATGATGTTAATATATCTTTGAATAAATTAAATATAAATGACACGGGTTATTTTTTAAGTGACTTAAGTAAGTTTTATAAAAAATATCAAGATAAAAACTTAGCGACTAAAAATTATGTTTTCGTAACAACTGTAGAGATAAAGAATGCAGTTGGTGCTGGTGGTGACAGCGTTACCTTATTTAACTGTCCTCAAAATATATTTAATCAAGTCGTGGTACATGAATTAGGGCATCGTTTTGGATTAGATCATTTGTTTGAATCACAGAAAATTACAGCCAAAGGATCGAGCTTTCAATTTATACAGGGTACTACAGCTAATTTTTTAGATTATGATCATTCGGATGGCGTAAATTTAAAAAATAAAACTGCAGTCAATCCAAATCAAACATTAAAATATTTTTTTAAATACCAATGGGATTTTCTCAGGAAGAAAGTGAAATAATTTACGCTATAGCCAGTTTAGATATTTACTCGCTATATTGATGGGGTTGATCTCATATTAAGTTAAACGAATTAATATTTACGAACTGATCACAAACAATTTGCAGGTTTAGGGATACCCGCCAAACGGCTTAAATGGCGGGCAACCAGTCCTGTATTAAACTTGTCTTGTAAAACAGCATTATCAATTGCTGGGTTGATCGTTTTCATTAAAAATTTAATCAGTGGACGAGTTGCAGGAGAGTGGCCAAACTGGGTATAAAATTGACGTACTGCATATAAAACTTCGAAATGCCAAGGTGTAAGCTCGAGTTCTAAACTCTGTGCCAGCTCTTGAGCAACCTGTTCATTCCAAACCGTATAATCAACTAAGTGACCGTCTTGGTCTAATTCTAAACTCATAAAACCGCCTAAACAAAACAACAGAAACAATGTAACTTTTGATCAACAAAACATCAAAGATTGATTTTTAAAAAATCGAAATAAATTTACAACCTAACTGACTATTTTAAACTGATACAACGGCTAAAGTCTAAAACTAGCTGTGCAAATTGTGGGTAAGAAATTGATTTAAAATTTTCAGGAATGGATTCTGATAAAATCTCAGCATCATTTTCAAGAAGATAAAGATTCTGTCTGTTTGTTAAGCGCTGATCTGCTGCAAACAATACCGCATCACCCATTAAAACAATGTGATCATGAGAACCGTAGAGTTGATCCAACTGATTCAATATATGGTCTGTATGTATAAAAGAAGATTGAATTAAATAAAGCGTTTTATCTGACATTTAAACTTTCCATCCACAGCTTACCAATACAACACATGATCAAAAGACTGAATAAATTCAGCATTCAGTTCTACAAATTCCAACTCTTGTTGTGATTGAGTAACAAAAGTCGATGATTTATTCATATTTTCTACTAAAACTGGTGTTAAATCATAGAATTCAAAGCTATCGACCAGATTTGAAGCAAGCTTAAATACGTGATTTAATTGGCTAAAAGCCATTTCTGATTTAAGTAGGCTTAATCCAGCGTCTTTAAGTAACACTTTGACTTTACTGCCAAAAGTTGCAAGCACCATGGTTGCTGACAAACTTTCATGTACCTGCAATGTATTTAAATTTGCTTGGGTTATCACAACGAGCACAGTATTCACACAAATTACCTTTTAAATGCAACACGCTAATGGGATGATCAACTTAGAATTGAATGATACGATCTGTAGATTGAACAGCATCTGCAAGTTCGCCTAAACCCACAAGTTCAAAGCCTTTTGCAAGATTATCGGCTGGAATTTGGTGACGTTTGGCATTCTCTTGATCTGTTATCCCCCGCGCTAATGCAGCACTCACACAGACAGGAAGTCGAATTGAGAGTTTTTGCCATTCTACAGATAAATTACGTTGATCGTCAGGAACCCATTGCAAGTTGTTCGCAACTTGTACACCATCTTGATAAAAGAAAACACGAAATTCTTGATCTTCAGCTTGCAGAGATTGAGCTAAACCCAATGCATGCCATGCATGGATTGAAGTCGGTGCTGCAGTGATTAGTAATAAAGTACTCATTTGATGGCGATTCACTTGGAGAATGGACAGTTTGCAACATTCAAACTTGATAATGATAGGT
Organism: Acinetobacter sp. NyZ410; assembly: GCF_022828975.1. Taxonomy (NCBI): domain Bacteria; kingdom Pseudomonadati; phylum Pseudomonadota; class Gammaproteobacteria; order Moraxellales; family Moraxellaceae; genus Acinetobacter; species Acinetobacter sp. NyZ410. The sequence goes on from NZ_CP094620.1 coordinate 2,395,779, forward strand.
AGTATACAATGATTTTAGTGACTGGTGGTTTAGGCTTTATAGGCTCGCATGTGGTTTTAAGTTTGCTAGCTCAAGGGCAAGCGGTCGTCATTGTGGATAATCTAGCCAATGCCAATCTGCAATGCTTAGAGCGCTTAGAATTTATTACAGGAATGTATATTACCTTTGTCAAAATTGATATTCGTAATACCCCCGCTTTAAATAAAGTATTTGAACAATATTCAATAGATACCGTTGTGCATTGTGCGGGTTTTAAGTCTATTGAAGAGTCAAACCTAAAACCACTTGAATATTATAATGACAATCTCAGTTGTATTATGAGTTTATTACGCGCGATGCAGCGTACTGGTGTCAGAAATTTGGTACATCTTTCTAGCCTTATGGTTTATGCGCAATCGAGTTTAGAACTGAATGAACAAACCGCATTTAATTATAGTTACCCTAATCCTTATATAAAATCTCAGCAAATGATTGAAGAAATCATTAAAGACACCTTTAAAACTGATGAAGAATGGAAAATTGCCATTTTAAGGGTTTCAAATGTCGTCGGTGCATTTGAGCATGGCGTCTTGGGTGAGTTTGTTGCACCACTACCTAAAAATGTTGTCCCTTTGGCTTTACAAGTTGCAGCTCAACAACGTGATCTAATTGAAATACAACGTAATTCAGAGACTGCGGATAAAACGACTGAGCGTAGCTTTGTGCATGTACTTGATGTATGTGAAGCAATTAAATCAACTATTCTTTGGCTACATGAGCAGGGCAATGTTTATCAAAGTTTTGATATTGCAGGTCCTGTCAGTTCGATACAAAACCTGATCAACTTGATCGAAGAGGTTACGGCGAGTCAAATCCATCAAATTGATGCGGTGTATAAATTAGATGAACTGGATCAGGTTGCATCTACCAGCCAAAAAGCTTTTGAGGTTTTAAAATGGAAAGCACAGCGCTCGCTTAAACAAATGATTGAAGATGAATGGCGTTTTTATCAAAATACCTTAAACAATCGATAAAAATCCAGAATAGATGATTATTGTAAATAATTATCATTTACATGTTTGGTTGATTTGTTTAGCATAATCGCTTCGCTGAAGCTGGTGTTTTTACGCAGATGTTGTCAAAACAAGCTTTAACTTGAAAATAAGATATGGATAAAGAAGAGGTTGAAAATGCAAACACGTATTGAACATGACACAATGGGCGATGTTGAAGTCCCAAGCGAAGCAATGTGGGGCGCACAAACTCAGCGAAGCGTAGAAAACTTTAAAATTGGTACAGAACATATGCCGCGCCCGATGATTCGAGCGATGGGGCTGGTCAAAAAGGCAGCGGCAATAACCAATGCCAGCTTAAACCAAATTCCGCATGATCTGTCACAGTACATTGTCGATGCTGCCGATGAAGTAATTTCAGGTAAATGGGATTCACAATTTCCTTTGGTGGTTTGGCAAACAGGTTCAGGTACGCAAAGTAATATGAACTGTAATGAAGTCATTGCCAATATTGCCAATCAAAAATTAGGTAATCCATTAGGTTCGCAAAAGCCAGTGCATCCGAATGATCATGTCAATCGTGCACAATCTACCAATGATTCATTTCCAACAGCGATTCATGTGGCTGCTGCGGTACAAATCAATGAGTTGCTTATTCCAGCAGTAAAACGCTTACGAGACACTTTACATCGCAAATCTGAAGCGTTTGACGATATTGTTAAGATTGGCCGTACTCATTTACAGGATGCAACACCACTTACATTAGGACAGGAATTCAGTGGCTATGTTTCACAGCTGGATCATGGACTAAAACGTTTACAACAGGCTTTGGTGTGGCTCTATGAGTTACCACTTGGTGGTACAGCTGTTGGTACAGGTTTAAATGCGCATCCTGAATATGCAGACAAAGCAGCGGAAGAATTAGCCAAACTGACGGGTTTGCCATTTATCAGTAATCCAAATAAGTTTGAAGCACTTGCTGGTCGTGATGCTGCTGTATTTGCTTCTGGTTCATTGAAAACCTTAGCTGCAAGTTTAAATAAAATTGCCAATGATATACGTTGGTTAGCAAGTGGACCACGTTGTGGTTTGGGTGAGTTGCGTATTCCAGAGAATGAACCAGGTTCAAGCATCATGCCAGGTAAAGTCAACCCAACCCAATGTGAAGCAATGACCATGGTGGTTGCGCAAGTGATGGGGAATGACACCACGATTAATTTTGCAGGTGCAGCGGGGAATTTTGAACTGAATGTTTATATGCCTGTGATTGCATATAATCTTGTTCAGTCGATTCAATTGCTTGGCGATGCATGTAACAGCTTCGACGAACACTGTGCTGTAGGAATTGAGCCAAATCGTGAAAAAATTGATTACTTCTTACATAATTCATTGATGCTGGTAACAGCACTGAATCCTGTGATTGGTTATGAAAATGCTGCTAAAGTTGCTAAAACGGCTTATAAAGAAGATAAGACTTTAAAAGAAGTCGCGATAGAACTTGGCTTTGTCACGGCTGAACAGTTTGATGAAGTGGTACAACCTGAAAAAATGGTACGTCCAAACGCGAAATAATGAGTTATAAGCGACTATACTTTTGATGATTTATTGAGAAAGCATCAGTCGTTTAAAAAAGCACCTTAAGGTGCTTTTTTATTTTGAATTTGGAGGAGTTATAGGACTCGCATTAACCATGTTTCTTCCGAGCCTTATGGTCACTTTTATTATGTGATGACCCTCTAATTGAACGCCGTTTTCTCAAAATACTGAACAGCAGGTGAACGTGACATATAGGCTAAAGCCTGCTCAGTATCGCCTTCATAAATTGGGTTAAACTTTGGAGAGGTCCAACGTAGAGTGGCTTTCCATAAGTATTTAATGGTCGGTAGGTGATCTGTTTTAGTTGCAGTTTTTTCAAACTCTCGAATAAAAGCAAAGAACCCACGGCGCATTAATTTTTGGATGTGCTGATGTTCAGTATCTTGTTGACCAAGACTGCGAGCAAAATCAACGAGGAAGTAAATAAAAAGCGGAAAAATTCCCATCATAATGATTTGTCTGGAAACATAAAAACCTAGCTTTTGTTGTAATAAATGCTCAAACAAATCATAAGCGACACAACGATGTTCAACTTCTTCCGCGAGATGCCAGCGGAATAAATCAGCCATAGCTGGATCTGCTTTATCCCAAGATTTGCTATCAAGTGTCCATTGCCCAATTGTACCTGTAAAGTGCTCGATCGCTGCAATAACACCTACACGAAAGATTAACCAATATTCGTCAAATTTTTTCCCTTTTAAAAAAGGGATTCCTAATGGTTTGTCACCTAATAGAATGTTGAAAACAAGATGGGCACGATTTAATGGTTCTTGTATGTCATAGCCATTTTCTCTTAAAAAGTCTTGTACTTTTTCATGTGCGCGTGCATGTGCAGCTTCTTGACGGACAAAGCCAATAACGTCTTGTTTTAATTTTTCATCGCTAATATGTGGAAGGGTTTTATTAAATACTCGACAGAACCAAAACTCGCCCGCAGGCAAAAGCATATTGATACCATTGGCGATATGTGAACAGAGTGGATCATCTGGCATCCAACATACAGAAGACTCAGAAAAATCGAAATATACTTTTCTTGCTTTAATTTGATGACTTTCCGTGATCATTGTGGTTATCCAACATGAAACTGTTAAGCGATTAAAAGTTTTTACCATTTAGAATAATTAGCGACCATATCCTTTGAGGACACTTTTTTTGTGATTTTTACTCTTTTGAGTAGAAAATATTGCTTTAGAAATTTAATATTATTTTTTTAAGTTATTGATATTGTTATTTCTTAATTTAAAAATCCAGAAAATAAAGACGTGAAAATCAATGTGGATTAGATGATATAAAAATAATTTTAATAGGTTGAATCAGCTATAGAAATATCAAATTTCTATATTGCAATACTGAGATTTGAATTCAGCGATTGTTCAACAAAAAAAAGATAATTCACGAATTATTGATTGGTTTATATTGATGATTTTACTAAGTTTTATTTTATAAGTTCTGCATTGTTTTTGGGTTGTAATATTTACTTTTGCTTATATATAAGATACTTATAATTTAATGAAACCTAGGGTTGCTGTTGGTTTTATCAATTTTATTAACAATTTTTAATTTTATTTTTCAATAAAAATTAATTTATAGTGTCAGCTCAACTTTATAATATTGACTCAGGTATAACATGAATAAAAGAAAAGTTATTACAGTCTTCATTACAAGTGGTATGGTCACTTTTGCCATAGCCGCAACCACACTATCACCAAACCAGAATAACCAGAGTGGAATCATCCCAACAGGCTATGATGATCTGATATTTAGTGTATCCAATGGCAATTGGGTAAAGAATATTTCCTTACCGAATGTAGCAAAAGAAGGTGCCTTAATTACAATTCAATCAACTGCGGGTTATGACAGTGATATTGATTTAAGTAATGTAAATATTGAAAAAAAAGGCGTTCTCACACTAAAGTCTGGAAACAGTTATCGTTTTAAATTTAGTAATGGAAAATGGGAGTTTTATGCGCCTGAAACTGCCAATTTTACGCCTGAAAAAAATGGCAATACTATTCCAGTATTTCAACAATCACAGGCGCAATATGTTTTAAGTGATGCTGCTTGGGCTGAGACAATTCATTTACCGCAAACAGGTCAGAATGGCCAGATCCTTGTGGTTAAGTCTAATGCGCTTAAATCCTCCAAAATTAATTCACAAAATGCTTTATTTCCAAGTACATTGGTTGTCAATAAAAATGATGCATATATCTTTCAATATAATCAAGAACTGAGTAAATGGGTTCCACTGTCTGTTCCGACACGTATTATCAATGTGATCAATGGTAATACTGCGGCATTAAATACAGCTTTGCAAAATTTAACTGCAGCTAAAACAGAAATTCGTTTTGCTGATGGGGCGTGGGTGTCTTCATTAAAATTACCGCAAACAGCAAACGACCGAGATCGTATCATTGTTAGCTCAACTGCAAGCTGGCAATCAGTGATTGAAAATGAAAATACCAATACTACCGCAACCCTAAAACTCAACAAGGGCAATCGTTACGAGTTCATTTATATTGCAGATAAATCGTATTGGGTGTTGGCTTCGTCTCCTAAAACCGTATTCACTGCAAACACCGCTGCACAAGGCTTTACATTTAAAACCCCTGTTGTTGAAATAACCGCTGATAATGCGCAATGGGCACCTGTTGTAAACTTGCCAGCGGCTCAGTCTGGTGACAAGGTTATCTTATCTAATTCTGCGGATACAGCGTTTACAGTTTCAGGTAGCAACATTAGTGCAAGCTTAAAAAAAGGCGATAAAATCCGTTTGGTATTTAACAATGGTGTTTGGAACACCGATAGTTATCAGATTGATTTGCTGCTTGTGAATAGTCCCGTAGTCAATGACAAACTCGGTGCAACTGCTGCAAAAATTCAAGCCCGTGAAGCACTTAGATTAACCAATGAAGCGCTTGAAAACTCGCAAGCAAAAGCCTACTACAAAGAAGTTGGATACTTGGATTATCGAATCCCTGGAACGACACTCGGTGATGCGATTAATTTAGGGCGTTCAGATGCCACCGTACAAGCGGAAAGAACCAGAACAGGTGCTGACGCGGTATATACCATTACAGATCATTCGGGTTGCGGTTTAGCTTATATAAATAGTACACCGAGTAAGTACAATATGATCGGATCACATAATTATGGTTGTGGTATCACCGCAATGCGGCATGAATTAGGGCATAACATGGGACTCGGACATAGCTTTGATCGAACCACAGGTTATAACTGGGGATTTGGTCATCCTTTAGGCAGTACTATTATGGGTGGAAATCAAATTGGCTTATATTCAAGCCCTGATATCTATAGCCCTGAATATGGCGTGCGTTTAGGTGAAACTGACAAATTTGATGGCTTAAGAAAAATTAATGAGAATGTTGAAGCCATTTCAAAATTTTTAGTGGCGGTTAATCCATAATGAATAAACGGATATATCTCATTATTTCCGTTGTTTTAACTGTTTTGGTGGTTTCTTTGTTGGCTTGGTTCATCTCAGGTCAACAGGAGACAGCTGATACAGCTAAAGCGATTGCGTCTAAACAAAATGAACAAATCGATCAAGTGAATTCACCGAAGCTAAATACAAAACTAACCGAAACACAAGTATTGCAACGTATAAAAGACAGCCATGCTCGCCGTAAACTTGTATCGCTAGATGAAGACAAATTACGTGCAGGAATTTTCAATCAACAGATGTTCAATTTGAGTACTGTTGATACCGTGTCTATGCATAATCCTGTTCCTTTGACAGATACACAAAAAAAAGATGGGCGAATATTTCTGAGGAATGATCTATATACCTTAGAGGCGAAGAATGTCGGCGATCAAATCGTATTTAATGTGCCAGGTTATGGTTTAAATAGACAGGCCGTTATAGAACGTATAGAGGTAGATCCAGATGAAGATATTGTCAGTTGGTCAGGCTCACTAGAAGGAGGAGATCAAAATAGTGAGAAGTTTCATATTACTCAAACCATTAAAGACAATTTTACCATGGGTACGATTACAGCAGACGGTAAAACCTATGCCATTTTGATGAAAAATGGCTATGGATGGGTCAATGATGTTGCCAATGAATCTGCCGCACTTGAGGCAGCGGAAAAGGAGGCGGATCATGTACATTAATTTTTTTAATCTAAAGACATGATTTATTCTCTAAACTTGAAGTAGCAACAAAATGAAAATAGTCATTATTGCGTCATAACAAAGATTTAGACACCTCTAAAGGTGTCTAAAATCATCATTGATTTAAAATTATTTACGTACTGAATCAAGTACTTCTTTGTTTGTCACAACTTCTTGTGCTTTTGAATAACTTTCAATCAGTAATTGATAAGCAGGGAAGATTTGAGTGTACACTTGAGCCCATTCAGCAGCATCTTCACGGTTCCAAGTTTGTTGAATTTCTGAAGCAACCGCCGCTGTATCCATCGGTACCGCACCTGCTTGAACCACACGTGCTAAGGTAATTTCTTGTGCCATTTTGCTATACGTACCTGATGCATCAACCACAACAAAAACTTTATAGCCATCAGCAATTGCACTAATCGCTGGAAAAGCCATACACACGCTGGTAATCGTACCCGCAATAATCAGGGTCTTTTTACCTGTTGCTTTTACTGCTTCAACGAACTCTTGATTATGCCATGCATTAATTTCGCCTTTACGTGCGACATATTTTGCATGGGGTGCATTTGCGTGTATTTCAGGAATCAGTGGGCCATTGGGGCCTTGAGGAACTGAGGCCGTGGTAATGACAGGCATGTTTGATAATGATGCTATTTTAGCTAAGGCTGCTGCACGTTGGCGTAGTTCTGTCATTGGCATATCAGCAACGGTTTGAAATAAACCACTTTGATGATCAATTAACAGCATAACGGAATCATTTACATCAATCACTGGGGCTTGGCCATTAAAATTAGCTGGAGTAGACATTTTATATATCCTTAGTTAAGCAATCATTTGCTGTTTTTAATACTAACAGTAGGACAAATATTGAATTATGCTATTTATATGACATATTCTCCTATATAGAGAACAGTTGCGATATTTAAGGAGGATATGATGAAAGACTTAAATGACCTGTATTACTTTACCAAAGTGATTGAATATGGCGGTTTTTCAGCTGCAAGTAATGCGTTGGGTGTGACCAAATCATTGTTAAGTCGAAGAGTTGCGGAATTGGAAAACCGTTTAGGAGTAAAACTTCTCAATCGAACCACCAAAAGAATTTCGATTACAGATGTCGGGAACATATATTTACAACACTGTAAAGCAATGCTTGTGGAAGCTGAATCAGCTGATGAGGCAATCGCACTGTTAAGCGCAGAGCCGACTGGAATTGTAAAAATTTCTTGCCCTACAAATTTATTGCATATTAATGTCAGTAAAATGTTGAATAAGTTTTTAGCGCGTTATCCGAAAGTTAAATTACATGTGGAAGCGACAAATAGAAAGGTAGACTTGTTTAATGAACGTTATGACGTTGCAATTCGAATCAGACCCTTACCTTTAAAAGATAGTGATTTGATTGTACGTAGCCTATCCATTTCAAAACAATTTATTGTCGCAAGCCCTGATTTGTTGAATCAACATTTCTTGATTAAAACACCAGAAGAATTAACAAGATTGCCTATTTTAATGATGGAGTCTTTGTCCTTTGAATATCATTGGGATCTTTATAATTCTAATAATGAACTATATGTGGTTAAGGATGAGCCTAGACTAACCACTACTGATTTAAGTGCATTGCATTTAGCGACTTTAGATGGCTTGGGAATTGCAAAACTACCGGAATTAATTATTGCTGAAGACTTAAAAGCGGGCAGACTGGTTAAAGTGATTCCTGAGTGGGAACCGATGCCAGAGCTTATTCATTTGGCCTATACTTCTAGAAGAGGCCTATTACCATCGGTAAAAGCTTTAATCGAGTTTTTGGTCACTGAGTTTGATCAAGTTTAGTTCTTTACAAGAATCAGCTTTATTCGCCCACCAATATCTTTGATCGACAACAGGTGAATACTGCAATTGGCATTGAATAAACTGTCATAATTGTTAGAATGCATTTCTTTCGCTGTTTTCATGTTATTTTTATTTTGTATTTAGGCTGCAAGATGATCAATAACGTTATAGTAAACAGTATTTTAATTAAGGATTTTTAAATGTTATCAATTTATTTAACAGATGTTCAGGAAAATGTGCAGTTTAAAGATTACCCTGGTGAGCACCCTGTTAAATTTATTTTAAATTTCAAAAAGATTTTTCCAAGTGTAATGGAAATTTTACTCCCAGTACTTCCTGATGATGAAGACTTGGATAAAATGACTTGGGAATCTACAACTGAAGATTTTGAGATTTTTAAGAAACTCCTTACAGGTTGGGGTGTGATTGAGTTACGTTTACAAGCGATTAGCCAATATAAGAATAAAAATTTCGCAGACCAACTGCTTAAACAAGCTCAAGCCAAACGTAAAGAATTTGCAAAAAAGCAGCAACAATTGTCTACGGTTGAACTGGACTACTTATTTATGCATGAAACACATGCATTGATTGACGCTGAATTGGTTGAGTTAGGTGAAAAATTCTATTTACCTACTTTGCGAGATATTTGGAAAAATACTGTACCTGCCAAAGTGCTGAATGCTAATTTCTAGTCAAACATAAGCAATAGATTGAAATAATCAAATTCAAGTATAAAAGGCAGTTTTAAACTGCCTTTTATTTTTTATTCATCTGTTTAAGTTTTTTAAATTGTAGGCCCAAGCGTATAAAACATAAAAAATAGAATAAATATTGAACTGATGATACTTAATATATTTAAAACTTTCATTTTTTAACCAATTGCGATATCTAAATTTTGAGTGGAAACATTTTTAATGCTTAGATTTTATTCGGCAGTTGTTTAAGCATGATGACAATGATTTAAATGAGGTCATTCATTTAGCAAGTCTTTATGATTTAATTTTAAATGCTGGTACTTCTTATTCAATCTTCTTTATTACGCGTTTGTAGGATAAAACTTCTGATTGTTGATTGATGGATGGTGTATGTCGTGATTTCTATGTCGAAGAGTTGCTTAGGGTCTGTTGACAATTCGTCTAGGTTTGCGACTACGTGTGTTTTTTAGGCGATACAAGGCACGAAATATGAAATTTAGTCATTCTAAATGATGAGAAACATCGTTTCGCAAGGTAACACGTAGCGGCAAAAAACACGCTAGTCCCCCGCTGCGCCTTGCGCTGCAAACAAAGCAGTGCTTTGTTCTTGCTCAGGGTTGTGGCTAAAATTATCTCAGCCTACGTTATGAAACTCGAAAATAGTCTCGCTATTATCCTTCATGCTTTACGATGTATACATCTCATGCTCAATTTTAACCTACAACGCAAGCCATTTATGAAATGTCAACAGACCCTTATATTTCTGCTAATTCACTTTTGCTTAGAAACATATGACAAAAGTAGATATTTCTAGCAAGTTTTTTTATGTTGTAATACTTTTGATTTTAATCAATTCATACTTGTTATGATTTTTTAAAATATCTTGATAATCTTTTTTAAAGTATCGGATTTCCCCGAGGATATATCCAAGGATATTCAGCAATGTCGAATAATTTTTTAGATTTAATTCATAAACGCCGTACAATTTATGCGATTGGACGTCATGTTAATCAATCTCCTGATCATCTTACTGATTTGATTCAGCAAGCGATCAAGCAAAGCCCATCTTCTTTTAACTCGCAATCATCTCGTGCAGTGATCTTGTTTAATGCTGAACATGAGAAGTTCTGGAACTTTGTAAAAGTTCAACTCAAAGCCTATGCCAAAGATGAAGCAAGTGCCTTAAAAACAGAGACTAAAATGGACAGCTTTATCGCAGGCTTTGGTACCGTTCTTTTCTTTGAAGATTTAGATGTGATCCAAAACTTACAGGAAAAATTTCCAGCATATGCAGAAAACTTTCCGATTTGGGCTGAACACTCTACAGCAATCGCACAATTTTCAACGTGGACAGCCTTAAATAGCGAGGGCATTGGTGCATCTTTACAGCACTACAATCCAATTGTCGATGAACAAGTCCATGCGGAATGGGATATACCCAAAACTTGGAAACTTCGTGCACAGTTGGTGTTTGGTTCAATTGAAGCGGAGGCTGCTGAAAAAGCCTATATCGATGATGCTGTGCGTTTTAAAGTGTTTAAATAATTGTTTTATTTTCTCTAGCTTCTTGGCTTGCTCAGCCAAGAAGCTTTGCTATTGAAAATGCTAATCAATCTATTGATCTAATTATACAAAGTGTCGGTTATCTGGCCCCAATTTCTTTTCGTAGACTGTTTAGAAAGAAAACCGGCTTAACACCCTTAGAATATCGTTATAGATTCAGTCGTCGAGTATCAGCTTTTCAATTGAATTTAGCTTGAAAGTTGAGCTGGTGCTATTTACGAACTAACAGCTGAGGCGATGATGGATGCTTTTTTAAGTTTTATTGATCATTGCTATATAATAAACAAATCATTAAAAAAGAAAACGATTTCCAAAAAAGTGCTAAAGAGGCTTTGATTTAAAATTTAAATGTACTATAGTAAAACTAGAAAAGTTGAGTGATATGCTTGGTTTTTATGCAGTTGATTCTTTATTTCAATTTAAAGATCTACAGTTAAAAGCATACTTATACTTTTTTCTATCTCTCTCAATATGAGCAATCAATTGTGTTAAGAAGCAGTGGTCTGTTGCTGGCATTTGCAACAGTATTTTTACAGCTTGCGGTTTTTTTACAGCCGTTATTACCTGAGCAGTATCAAATTGCTCCGGTCTGTGAAGACATCACTCAAGCTTTATTGCGACCAACACATGCACATCTTCATCATGAGCAAGAATCTAGTTTTATTCATCACTATTTGCATTTAGATCAAGCCCAGCAAGTAAGCAGCTCAGGTCATGATCATCATGACATTAACCATCAATGTCAGTATTGTGTGGTATATGGCAATTTAGTGATGCCACCAGAAATTGGCGTAAAAGAAATCCTAGTGCGTATTCAAGTACGTTTAATAGCTTATGTTGAAAACTTTCAGCATGTCTATTTTCAATTACAACGCCTGTTTCTGATTCCTCAAGGGCGAGCCCCACCTGTAGTCTTTGCATAACACATTCACCGATCCATAGGTTTAGCATTTTTAAATAAAGGCTTTAAAGCCATGCGATCGTATTTCGAATTTATTGTGTAGAGAATGATCATGATTTTTCAAAATTTCCTCGATTTGCAGGAAAGCAGCCTTTGCATGCTATTTTTAGTATTGTTTAAAAATACAGCAAAAAGAAAACAACAGATTGTACTGAATGTTCAGGCGTATGCTGAGTTTGTACAACAAAAAATGTTTATCAATGTATTCAAAACTCAATCTTTACCAACTTTACCAATCAATAAGGTGATGTCATGGATCTAGGATTAACTGCTTTAGAATTGGCGCGTATTCAGTTTGCTTTTACTGTTTCTTTCCATATTATTTTTCCTTCAATTTCTATCGGGCTTGCAAGCTTTTTAGCTGTGCTTGAATGGCGCTGGCTAAAAACTCAAAATCCTGTTTACCAAGATTTATTTAAATTTTGGGTGAAAATTTTTGCTGTCGCTTTTGGGATGGGCGTGGTTTCTGGTGTGGTGATGAGTTATCAGTTTGGAACAAACTGGAGTGAATTTTCACGTGTTGCAGGCTCGGTAACTGGTCCATTACTGGCTTATGAAGTGCTGAGTGCATTTTTCTTAGAAGCTGGTTTCCTTGGCATTATGCTCTTTGGTTGGGGGCGCGTAGGTCCTCGGGCGCATTTCTTTGCAACGGCTATGGTGGCGATTGGTACCTGTATTTCAATGTTTTGGATTTTATCTTCAAACAGTTGGATGCAAACACCACAAGGCTTTAGTATCGAAAATGGGATTATCGTGCCGCAAGATTGGTTTGCAATTGTGTTTAACCCCTCATTTCCTTACCGTTTAGCCCATATGGCTGCGGCAGCATTCCTTGTTTCAGCCTTACTGGTGGCTGCAACTGCTGCTTGGCATTTATTAAAAGGACGCCGTGACGCATTAATCAAAAAATCGTTCTCTATGGCATTGTGGATGATTCTGGTCCTTGCACCCTTACAGGTTCTCATCGGTGATAATCATGGTCTAAATACCTTAAAACACCAGCCTGCTAAACTTGCAGCGATTGAAGGGCATTGGGAAACCAATAAAGGTGAGGGCATGCCGCTATATCTGTTTGGTATTCCAGATATGCAAGCAGAAGAAACTAAATATGCTATCGGTATTCCAAATCTTGGCAGCTTAATCATGACCCATACGCTGGATGGTGAGGTAAAAGGCTTAAAAGAGTTTGCACCTGAAGATCGTCCTAATTCTACTGTGGTGTTCTGGAGCTTTAGAATCATGGTTGGAATGGGCATGTTGATGATTCTACTCGCCGTGATGGCATTGTTTCTACGCAAAGGCGGCAAGCTTTATGAAAACAAATGGTTACACCGTTTTGCTTTTGCTATGGGACCTTCAGGATTTATTGCCTTGCTTGCAGGCTGGTTTACCACAGAAGTTGGTCGTCAACCGTGGGTGGTATATGGAGTGATGCGGACCAAAGATGCTTTATCTCCAGTTTCTGCGGAACAAGTCGGCCTCACTTTAATTATTTTCGTTGTGGTGTATTGCATCGTATTTGGCATCGGCATTTACTATATGTTGAAATTGATGCACAAAGGTCCACAATTTATCTACGCCACACCAGAAAGTGTAGCGCATAGTGAAGAAGCGGTTATTTTGGCCTCTAAACGTCCATTGACGAGTGTTGAAGATAGCGTTGATTCCAATGAACAGGAGCGTAAATAATGATTGATTTATCTCTGATTTGGATTGTCATTATCGCCATTGGTGTATTCATCTATGTAGTATTAGATGGTTTTGATTTAGGGATTGGGATTTTATTTCCCTTTGTTAAAGATCAACACGAACGTGATGTGATGATGAACACCGTTGCACCTGTTTGGGATGGTAATGAAACCTGGATGGTATTGGGCGGTGCAGCATTATATGCGGCGTTTCCAATGGTCTATGCCACTGTATTATCCGCATTATATATGCCAGTTATCCTTATGGTGATTGCTTTAATTTTCCGTGGTGTGGCTTTTGAGTTTCGTTTTAAAGCCAATCGAACCAAACATTTATGGGACAAAGCATTTATTGGTGGATCAATTCTTGCCAGCTTTTTCCAAGGGATGATTCTTGGTGCGTATATCCAAGGGATTAAAGTTGAAAACCATATGTATGCAGGTGGTGGTTTAGACTGGTTATCGCCGTTTACTGTGTTTACAGGTATTGGTGTTGTTGTACTTTACGCAGCACTGGGTTGTGGATGGTTAATTTTTAAAACTGAACTTGATTTACAAGATCGTATGTATCAGTTGATGCCTAAATTAATCGTTGCTTTGTTTGTCATCTTTGGCGCAGTCAGTATTTATACCCCGATGGCGCATCCTGAAATTGCAGCACGTTGGTTTAGCCAACCACAATTGATGTATTTTAGTCCTGTACCAATATTGGTAGTGCTGTTTACTTTTCTTGTGCTTCGCGCATGTAAAAAGCGTTATGAATTGAGTCCATTCCTTTATACCTTGGCTTTGGTTTTCCTTGCTTATACTGGGTTTATCATCAGTTTGTGGCCTTATGTGATTCCGCCATCAGTGACTATCTGGGAAGCTGCCGCGCCACAGAGCAGCCAATTATTTGCTTTAATTGGTGCATTGATTTTAATTCCAATTATTTTGATCTATACCGGGCTTTCGTATTGGGTGTTCCGAGACAAAGTTCGAATCGGTGATGAAGGTTATCACTAAGGTTAAACGTAGCATGTTTAGTCTTTTGGCTTGAGTAAAAAATAGCCTAATCAAGACTAAACATGCAGCAGGGTAAAAATTTAAAGCTTTAAATGAGGTAAGCAAGTATGAAACTATCTCAAACACAATGGTTTGTCGTGTTATGGCTAGGTGGATTTCTAACATTGGCGATTATTGCTGGTTTTTTTAGAATGTTGATTCAATTGGCCTACTAAGGTTTTACTGAATAAAAAATGAGGAACTATGTTCCTCATTTTTTATTTAATTTTTTGTTTTAGCGAATCGACAATAAAAATAATCTGTATATAAGCGGCTTCTAACAAATTAATAAATTTTTTTCATCAATCAAAAAATGATCATCTTTGATTAAATCAGGCCAAGGGTGAAAACGGTTTGGTTTTTATTGAATGGGTTATATGACGTGACAAAGGTAAATTGTTTTTTTAAATAGATGTTACTCAGATTGGGCTTAATTCTATGTGGTTAGAATTTTTTCTAGTACTTTAAAAATAATTTGAAAATCATCATCCTCTAACCAAGCTGAATTACTAATGGTAAAACTTTGTGCTGCGAAGCGCGTTGCATTTGGCGTATCGGCATGTATATGCGATAACGCTGGATAGTGGGAAATTGAACGTACAAAAAGTTTGGTTATGCCTAAACCTGAGCACCAAAGTTCATCTAATATTTTTTGACATAATCTTTCGTTTTCTACAAAACAAATCAAAAAGGGAAAAGTTGCCTGAGTATTTATCTGTTCATCAAATATATGTAAGTTTGGCAATAATCTTAATTGTAAGATACGCTTTTTAGCTCGCTGTCTTGCTTGTTGCCAATGTAGTGGAAGGCGTGTACTGGCATGTGCTGCGACTTGACTGCGCCATTTTCCAAGTTGATGAATAGGGATACTGTCGAGATCAAAGTTATCACCTACAGCTGTGATTTCATCATGGTTTTCTAGCGCCTTACGCAAAGGTTTGCCATAGAGCCATGTTAAAGTTGCAGGACGATAAAGCAAACTATACGCCATCAACTCCAAACAACGTTTCAGCTCCCATTGCTTGAGCAGAGGTAGTGTTAAGGAACTTTCATAAAGTTGCTGGTTGATTTCTAGATCCCGACTAAACAATACACCTCCTTCAGCACTGGTTAGTCCTTTGCCAAAAGCCAGACTAAAAAATGCAATATCTCCAATTAGCCCTACGCTTTGATAATGGGTTTTAGCACCCATAGATTGAGCAGCATCTTCAATGATAAAGGTCTGATAATGTCGGGCAATTTCTTGGACTAAGCTAAAATCATAAACTAGACCAGCAAAATGAGTCACCACAATTGCCAAGGTATTTGCATTGGTTAATTGTTGTAGTTGTTGAATTTCAAAATTTAAGCTATTGGTTTCTATGTCACATAGAACGGGCGTTAATCCTATTTTCTCAATCGCCAGTGCCACCAACGGACATGTCCATGCTGGAATAATGACTTGTTTACGTTGTGGCTGTCTTTTTTCTAGCGTTTGCAAGGCAAGAATTAGAGCAACTGTACCTGAGCAAGTTAAACTCGGTTGAGGAATATTGAGTAAATGGCTTAGATATGTGGATAGATCTGTTTGACGAGCAGAAGGAAACAGATCTCTAAAATTAATCGTGAGGCCATTGGTCGGTGGGATTTCTTTTTTCATATTTAGATGTCGTAAGTCATATTCCTATGTATTGGTTCAAATAGGGGGTGGTTTTACTTCAGTACTTCATTGGTTGAAAGATGTTGTTTTGACTCATCTTTTGCTAAGAAAAGTACACCAATTAAAATCAGTGTTGCGCCTAGTACTTTTGCAAAGGTGAGTGGTTCATTAAATAACCATATAGACAGAAGCGTGACGCTAATCAACTCCAAATGTGATGCAGCAAAGGCAGGTCCAACAGGTGCATGTTTGAGTAAAGTCATCCATGTAAAAAAGGCCCCGATATAGCCAATAATTGCCCCATAAATCCAATAATGACTCAAGATACGGATTAACCAAGCCATATCATAAGTCAGTGGCATTGCATGGATGGACGCAAATTTAAAACTGATTTGGGCCAAGGTGTCAAAAGACATTAATATGATAAAACCGATGATATAAAATAACTTCATGTGCCTAATCCCACAACAGTGACGCCTAAGCTAATTAAGATGACACCGATCAGTCGATTACGTGTGAGCTTTTCATTGAAAAATAAACGCCCAGCGATAAGGATGACAACGATATTGATACTGCCTAACATCACACCATCAGACAATGGGACTAAGGAAAGGAAAATAAGCCAAGTGAAAAACTCAATGATATAACTGGTGATACCAATCCAAATCCAGGGACGTATTGCCATTGCTTTCCAATGTGCAATGCCATCATGTTGAGTATTTTCTGACGCTGCTGCCTTAAAAGCCAGTTGACCGACAGTATCAATGACAATAGTTAGAAACCAGACAGCAGCAATAGCTAAATTCACGCAGGTTCACCATGTTTTAGATTCGCTTCAACAGTGCTTATTTCAGCTGACTTTTCTACAGGGTTGGAAATAACAGCCAATTGTTGATGTTGCTTGATGAAATTTAATGATGCTTCAATGACTTGTTTACGATCGTTATCAATCGTGACCATATGGTAGCTTTCGTAAAGCCAAATTAATTGTTTTTGGCCCGATACTTTGTCATAGATCAACTGACTATTTTTTTTATCCGCAATATCATCATGAAATGCATGTAAACAAAGCGTCGGAGCGGTAATTTTATATAAATTTTTACCAACATTTTTGGATAAGCGTTGCATCTGATAAAGTGAATGCCAAGGATTACCTGGCAATCCAGCTTTACTACTATCATCACTTTTCATGGCTTCTAGAATACGCATACGCAATTGTTGGTTTTTAATGCCGTAAGGCTCAGTTTCATCAAAGGCACTATTTTTAAAAATATTTAAATGCGAAACGATGGGTAAAACGATAGGGGCGAGTATTTTTGACCATCGTGGAATACTCCAACCATCAAATTTAAAAGTTGGGCTATAACAAATCACTCCAGAAACTGGATGTTCTGAAGCATATTTAAGTGCCAATAACGAGCCCATAGATAATCCAATGACAAATATTTCATCAGTATGCTTTTTTAATTCTTCAGCAGCTTGGCAAATACTTGAATACCAGTCTTCCCATTTGGTTTGGACTAAGTCTTGCATTGTTCCGCAATGTCCTGCGAGCTGTACGGCTAAGACACTATAGCCCATTTGCTGACAGGGCTTTGCCACACTACGCATTTCATTAGGTGTGCCTGTTAAACCATGGATCAGTAGTACACCAGTACGACTTCCATTGATGAAGAATGAGTTATCTTTAATCATGCAAGCACCATAATCGTTGGATCAAGTTCAAAATCACTCATCAATAACTTTTCTAAAGGTTGATGAATTTCTGTAATATTTTTAAAAGGCATATATAAAATTTGTTTTTCGCGGCAATGTTCAATCAGGGATTTTTTTGCAAAGACATAATTTGCACTTTCGGCAAGACAAAAATCTGAACGACCATCGCCAATTAAAATAATATTTGCCTGATGATTCATCTCAGCAATTTTGCATTTACAGGTGCCACTTGCACTTTTACAGGCTAAATTGGTATTTGGAAATTCTAATCGCCATTGGTATTCATTTACTTGAACCAAATGATTCGCGATAACTGGAAGATGCCCAAGATTATACTTAGATAAAATATATTGAATCACCAGATCTAAACCATCGCTAACAATGGTCAGTGGTATGTTATGTAAGGCGCTCAATTGCACCAGATCTAAAAAACCAGCATCAATTTCTATTTGATCTAAACATTGATAAAACGCTTGTTGATTCATATGCAATAAAGCGATTTGTTGTTGCATACATTGCTTTGAGCCAATCAATCCTTGTTCCCATTGCTGCTCAATGGCTTGCCATCCATCTAAGGCAAAAGTTTCCAATAAATGATCAGTTGTATCATTTAAACTAATAGTCCCATCAAAATCACATAATATATGCCAAAGGTTTTGTGAGGTCGTATTCTGTTGCGGGCTTATCAGGAACATAATAAGTTTTACCACTGTTATTTTAATAAACTTGTCACATAAATTAATTTTCGATTCTTAATTAAATCTTATGGGAAATTAGTGGCAAAAAGATGACGTTGCTGTATTGTAAAAAAGTGTAATTTATTAAAATTATTTAATTTAATAAAAATTAATAACTTATTTTTTTATCGCCTCAAATTGAAGGAATTTAAAATTCATATTTTTGACTGAATTAAGTTTCGGGTCACAAAACAAAACAATGTTAATGGAATTTTACTTTTTTTTAAGATTCGCATAAGAAAGCAAATTCATATTTAGCCCACATCGCAAATATGCTGATTTCAGATTTGAAGTCATTATAAAAATGCGTTGAATGGACCGAAATATGAACAATCATTTAAAACCCATGAAACTTGTGCCGATTATCGGAATACTACTTAGTTCATCCTATGTATATGCAAATGATGATCAGCCTGCAGCTTTAAGTATTGGTGCAAATTACACTGTCGATTTTCAGCCATATAAAGGAAAACGTACCTATCAGAGCTTATTACCTACAGCTTTCTATGATAACGGTCGCGTTTATTTAGAAGGCGATGAAGCCGGTGTTTATCTTTTAAATGATGATCACAATGAACTGCGGTTAAATGCTGCATACGATGGCAGCAGTTATGACCCGAGTGGGGAGCTGACTGGACTACAACGGCGTAAATGGTCAGTCATGGCGGGTGGTAGTTATATGCGAATAACGCCATTTGGGGGTTTTAAGGCCCAGATTGGAACAGACGTACTTTCTCGAAGTAAGGGCACGATTGCCACAGTATCTTATCTGGCCGAAATCAGTCGTGGTAAATGGTCTTTTTATCCTGAAATCGGCGTGCAATGGAACAATGCTAAATATAACCGATATTACTATGGCGTAAGTTCATTAGAAGCCCAACGCACAGGTATCAGTTCTTATCAACCCAGCTCAAGCTTTCATCCTTTTTTAGGGATGGCAGCTGATTACCAGATTTCAAAAGATTGGAGTGCTTTTGGCACTTTAAACGTCGATTTTCTTTCAAAGGAACAAACAAATAGTCCAATGATTGACCGACGTACAGATATTTATCCATCCATCGGCATCAAATATAAATTTTGAATGTAACTCATTTCTCCACTCAGATTTTGTTTCAAAACAAAACTGAATCAATTAAAAGCTCGAAAAAGGTAACAACATGAATATCAAAGAAAACCATCTTTTTTCAGAAGGTCAGGCCATGACAAAACGTGAACCATTAGATGAAGCACAGCTCTTGGCGGATGAAGCCAAATATTGTTCGTATGGCGATACCGTGCATTATGTCAATCCGCCTAATATTTTTACAGATTGTCGAGGTAGCTATGTTTATAATGACCAAGGCACACCGTTTCTTGATCTGCAAATGTGGTATTCAGCAGTTAATTTTGGCTATAAAAACCCACGCCTAGACCAAGCATTAATTAATCAAATTCATACCTTACCTCAAATTGCCAGCCAATATTTACACCCAACTAAAATTGAATTGAGCAAAGTCATTGCCGAAGATATGTTGAAAAAGACCGGCGAAAAGGGACGTATTCACTATAATGTTGGTGGATCACAAGCGATCGAAGATTCATTGAAATTGGTGCGAAATTTCTGTCATGGTAAAAGCCGTATGTTTGCTTTTGAAGGCGGCTATCATGGTCGAACTTTAGGGGCTTCTTCAATTACCTCAAGCTATCGCTATCGCCGTCGTTATGGTCATTTTGGTGAACGTGCTCAATTTATCCCTTTCCCATATCCTTTTAGACGTCCTAAAGGGATGACAGCTGAAGAGTATGCAGTAAAACTTGTGGCTGAGTTTAAACGCTTATTTGAAAATGAATATCATGGTGTTTGGGATCCTAAAGTTCGCGAAAGTGAATTTGCCGCTTTCTATATTGAAACGATTCAAGGAACAGGTGGTTATGTCATTCCACCTATGAATTTTTATCCAGAGTTAAAAAAAGTTTTAGATGAGCATGGAATTTTATTGGTTGTTGATGAAATCCAAATGGGCTTTTATCGTACTGGTAAATTGTGGTCGTTTGAACATTTCGGTATTACCCCAGATGTATTGGTATTTGGTAAAGCTCTGACCAATGGTTTAAATCCGCTTGCAGGCGTTTGGGCAAAAGAAGAAATCATTAATCCTGAAGTTTTCCCTGTTGGATCAACGCACTCGACTTTTGCATCAAATCCATTGGGTACGGCAGTGGGGCTTGAAGTCATGAAAATGCTGGCCGAGAAAGATTATGAAAAACAAATTATGGAAAGTGGTGCATATTTCCTTGAAGGCTTAAAA
The DNA here is from genome assembly GCF_022828975.1 of Acinetobacter sp. NyZ410. Lineage (NCBI taxonomy): Bacteria > Pseudomonadati > Pseudomonadota > Gammaproteobacteria > Moraxellales > Moraxellaceae > Acinetobacter > Acinetobacter sp. NyZ410. The sequence goes on from NZ_CP094620.1 coordinate 2,416,665, forward strand.
GATCTACAGAAACGCCATCCTGAAATTGGTGATGTTGATGGGTTAGGCTTAGCTTTACGTGCAGAAATATGTCAAGTGGATGGCTTTACTCCAAATAAAGCATTATTGGACAAAATGGTAGATATTGGTCTTTCAGGTACTTTGGAGTATCAAGGTGAAAAATGTGGTCTAGTCTTGGATGTGGGCGGCTATTACAAAAATGTGATTACATTTGCACCAAACTTGGAAATCTCACGTGCTGAAATTGATCAAGCAATGGTTTTATTAGAGCAGTTATTACTACGTGCTAAAAAAGAGCTGTGATTCAGTAGGTTGAATTTATGACAATGCAAACCGATCTCAATCAATTGGAACCACATTCACTGGTAGATGCTTTTATTCAGCATCCACCTAAGATGTTTGATGTAAATGATTCAAGCGATTTTTTAACTTTTTTTACAACAGATTTTAATCTACTCACGACTTTAGATCTTCCTGTAAAAAAACGCATTGAATCTACATTAGGTTATTCATATTGGGGTCGGTTTTTGCATTTAAAAACATGTTTTATTGGAACGACAGTAACCGAATATAGCCCGCTTATCAGTAGTTTACCGGTCAGTAATTTGCTGCAACAACTCAAGCAACGTATAGGCCAGCAAAGTTTAACGATTATTAAAGATTTACCGATAAATTCGCCTTTATTAACTGCGCGGGAGAATCTCTATAGTCAGCAATTCATTGAAGTTGCAGAGCGTGCCGGTTTTCTGGCGATAGAAGGGCAAGCTTTGGCTTATGTGCCAATTGATTTTGAAAATCGAGAAGATTATTTAGCAAAATTTTCAAAAAGCCGCCGTAAAAATTTGAAACGCAAGTTGAAAAGCTTAGACGATTTACGGGTTGAGATACTCGATACAGGTGCACAACAATTTACACAGCACGCATTTCGAGCGCAGTTATATCAGTTATTTTTAAATGTTTACAATCAAAGTGAGGTTCACTTTGACTTACTCACTGCTGAGTTTTTTGATGAAATTTTGCAAGATGCTGAGAATGGTGGCAAAGTTTTTTTGTATTGGAAAGCGCAAATTTTAGTGGGATATAACATTTGTTTTGAGTACCAAGGGAATCTTGTTGATAAATATATTGGTTTAAATTATCCCTTAGCCATTGAATATAATCTTTATTTTATCAGTTGGTTCATCAATCTGGATTATGCCAAACAACATCATTTAAAATTTTATATTGCTGGCTGGACAGATCCAGAAGTAAAGGCTCAGTTGGGTGCTAAGTTTACTTTTACACGGCATTTAGTATGGATTAAACAACCTATATTAAGATTTGTACTCAGACGACTACGCCATTTGTTTGAAGCAGATGCACATTGGCATGAAAGTATGCAGGAGTCAAAATCATGAATAGCATTAGGCAACATGTTGTTCTCAATTTTGATGGTTCAGTCGAGATTTCGAATGCTGCTCAAAACATCGATCTTGCCAGTTGGCAAGAACAAATCCGTTTTGGATGTCACTGGAAAAAATTTCAGCAACTTGAAGATTATCTAGCCGAGCAATTACCTCCATCAGATCAATTGGGTTGTGTATTTATGGGAAGTGGTGATTATCATCATATAACCCAGCTGCTTTTAAAACGGATAACAAACAATGAACCTGTTCATTTAATTGTTTGTGACAATCACCCTGACAATATGCGTTATCCGTTTGGAATACACTGTGGTTCATGGGTGTATTGGGCCAGTCAATTGCCACAGGTTGCCCGGATCGATGTGATCGGCATCAGCTCAAGTGATATTAGCTTAAAACATGCATGGGAAAACCATTGGTCTCCTTTATATAAGGGCAAATTGCATTATTGGAGTATTCAACAAAAGGCGAATTGGACCCAATGGATTGGCGCACAACATGCATGGCATGGTTATGATGAGCCAGACCAATTAATGTCAGATTTTTTTAATGAAATACAAAAAATTGATCTACCCATATATTTATCTATAGATAAGGATGTGTTGTCTAAAGATGTGGTGATGACCAATTGGGATCAAGGGCACTTTTTAGAAAAACATTTGCAGGATCTAATTCAAACTTGTTCAGCGCGTCTAATCGGAGCCGATATTACTGGAGATGTCTCAGCTTTTCATTATCAAAGTCGATTGAAAAGGTTTTTAAGTGAATCCGATGGGCAACAAGAGCCGACGCAAATCGAAATTGCTCAATGGCAAATACATCAGCAAGCATTAAATCAAAGATTGCTTAACAGTATTCATCACGCCTGGAAAATAGATGAATAAAACAGATCGTATTCGGTCTCATGTTATAACAACAATTATTTTTGATTTACGATCTTGATCATGTATACCGAAGCAAGAGGTTTTTCTGATGTTTGAGCTTATTATCGCAAAAAAGTTAGACTAAGGGACATTGTAAAACAACAAAATAGCCTAAGCAAAATTATATAAATGCAATTAGATTTTCTCTTTTATAATGACATAAAAAGTACTTTATCTAATTTAAAATGGATTTTATGTCATGTTTGGATCATTTTCTTGCCAAGATGAATGGTTAAATACCGATTCATTCTGATCAATGTTTTCATTATCCATAGTATATAAATGGCTGGCATTGTTGAACTTTAGTTTTTGAGGATATCTAAATAGAAATAGGGTTCTAATTGACGAATTTCTGTGGGTTTAAGACCCGCATCTAACAAGTATTTTTCTCTATTTGCGAGAACATCACGGACATCCTTAATACATTCTCTGGCTTGATCTAGGTTGAGTCCAAAGGCATTGCTACGACTGATAAGGTTGTCATAGCTTCCAAAACGTCCATCATTTCCTAAAACCAGAGCATGTTCATTTGGAAATGAGCTTGGCATACCATGTGGTAAAACATCAAAAAGCGGGCTTAAAGCATAATGTTGCTTTTTCATGTCATACATTAAAAAACCATGATTTTTTAAATGATCGTCAGTATTGCTAATCATGACATTCAGCACCATCCGCTTATAGAGTTCTTTTTGATTACTGATAGCATCAAAACAAATCTGACTACAGACTTTGGCAATACTCATATAGGACATTTTAGGATCTCCTATACGAATTTTCTGAATATTGAGCAAACTATTGGCACTTATATAGTGTTTTTTACGTTCAGGGCAGTTTCGATCAAAGCGTTCAACTAAGAGAATAGGGCGGCCGGCACATTCTGTTAGTTCGGCATTACATGTATTGAGCCCCATGTCTCGTGCCATATTCAGCGAAGCATATTCAACTTTACAGGTATCAAACAAATCATCACTTTTATTAAATTTGGCAATCCATTCTTTATTTTTATACATCACAAGGGTTTTGGGTCTGGCACCGCCCATTGAAGCCCCATTATATAACAGCTTGTTTAATTCGAGTTGCTCAAGTTTCATCTCAAACGGATCTCGTTTTTTTTCGATGAGTTCAGTAATTTGTATAAAGGTTTCTAATTCTGCATATTGAATGATATTTGAATTGTTTTTTATATGCGATTTAGACAAGCTTCCAACAATACAGCCGACTGAATTTCCTTGTGAAGCGAGTAACCATTCCAATTGATTTAATGGTGTTCTACGGTGTAAGGCATTGGTTAAGCGTTTACCCCAATTGTCTGGTGTTGCATCTGCAAGTACACCAAAACCATCTTTAGAAATAGTTTCATATGGTTTGTTATAAGACTGAAAGCTTAGATTAAGTGGATCTAAAGGGAAGGCATCTGCACGTTGTAAGTATGATTGACCATAAAGAAAGCGATAAACCGGCTTTTCATAAGAATAGTGTGCAGCAATTGTTGGCTGGGAGCCTGTATCTATGAAAACATAACATCCTTTAACTTCATCCATGTTCATTTACCTATCAGAAATCATCACTAATCACAGACTGTTTTTTTAATCTTGCACGTACTGAACTATTACGATTTTCGAGTGCCAAGCCAACTTCATCCAACTCAGGATTCGCGAGTGAGCCTAGGGTATGTTCAAGGCCAAAAATCACTAAAACTGAAATCACATTTTTTAGGCTGGTACTTGGATCACCTTTTTCCATACGTGAGATCGTTCGGTTATCTACATGAATGCGGTTGGCCAAATCATGAATGGTCATATTACGTCGAAGTCGGGCTTTTTTGATATTCGTCCCAATTTGAGTCAACATGTCTTCCACACCATCAAGCATAAAATTATGCGCCGAAGTTCTCATCGCAACATCATCCAAAACATGACATAAAATGTATATTATCATGGTTAACATGGATTTTATGTCTTATTTTTATAATTTGAGTTCAATGTATGAAATGTCGAATGGAATAGATAAGTGGCTTAATTTCACCTACTAGAATGAAGAAAATCATTAAGAATAGGGATGATCGTACGTAAGCGGCTTAACCGCATGTTAAATCAATCGTTTATAAAATAGCCTAAGCAAAAATTTGAGAAATTTCTTCTCTTAAATAAATGTGCCTAGAATTTTCATTTAGCGCACCCTGCCAATAAATTCCCATATTTAATACAGGTAGATCAATTGGATGCTCAAAAATATTGATACTTTGATCAACATGTAAATGTGCCAGTATTTGCTTTGGAATAGTTAACATCGCATCAGGATACTGTGCTAAAACTTGTAGAGCAGTTGAATAATGTTGACAACGCATAAAAATCTGACGGCGGAATTGCGCTTGATTTAAATATATGTCCTCTAAAAGCAAACCTGTACGGCGTGAAGAAACACCGATATGAGGTGATGCAAAATACAGTTCAGAATTGATATTTGTATGCTGAGAACAAATCACAAAATGATCTTGAACCAAATTTTGATAATTAATTTTATCACCATAATTTTGTTCTAGATCAATGACAAAATCGACTTGTTGAGCAGCTAAATCAGCAATTACATTTTTGCGGTCAAGCTTGGTACTTAGAAACTGAATGGTTGAATTCAATTTTTGGAAATGGTGAATCAATTTGGGAAAAATAATTGGTTCAATTTCATCATGTATTGCAATGCGTAAGGTTTGTACTGAACTGGGATCAAACTGTTGTTTTTGTTTGGAGATATTTTGAAAAGCAAATAAAGCATTTTGTACAGATGGATAAATCTGTTCAGCAAAAGGGGTAGGCAGCATTTTACTCCCAGCGCGAACAAATAAATCATCTTGCAAATGCAGCCTAAGTCTTTGTAAAGCATGACTTGCAGCAGACTGAGTAATGCATAAAATCTTTGCCGCTTTTGAAATATTTCTTTGCTCATAAATGGTGATAAAAAGTGGGTATAAATTAATATCAATATGATTGAAAATCGACATATCAAGATTAGTTTTATTATGAATCATATTCATAGTGAGGTATTGAATTAAATCATTTGGTTCATAATAGGTTTTCAGCTAAGGTAAAGTAAAGAGTCACTATTCAAATATTTATCCATATATTTACAGGAAGATAAGCATGTTTGAACTTTCAGCACGTGCGCAAGAATTTGTAGAACGTACCAAAGCCTTTATTAAAAATGAAATTGAACCTGTAGAAGCTGATTTTTGGAATGAAGTCCATCATCTGAATCAAGGCGGTGATTGGACAAAATGGCAATGGCCAGCACAACTTGAAGTCCTGAAAAATAAAGCAAAAGCTGCTGGACTTTGGAACATGTTTCTACCAGACCCAGTCTTGGGTGCAGGTTTATCTGTACAGGAATATGCCCATATCGCAGAACTGTCAGGCCGTAGTTTAATCGCACCCACAGTATTTAATTGTAATGCTCCAGATAGTGGCAATATGGAAGTGCTATGGCGTTATGGTTCAGATCAACAAAAACAACAATGGCTTAAGCCGCTATTAGAAGGAAAAATCCGTTCAGTATTCTGTATGACTGAACCAGCAGTTGCTTCATCGGACGCAACCAATATGCAGGCGACTGCAGTGGTAGATGGTGATGAAATTGTATTGAATGGTCGTAAATGGTGGTCTTCAGGTTTGGGAGATCCAAATGCGAAAATTATTATCTTTATGGCGCATACACCTGATGAAAGCAAAGATCGTCATCATCAGCATTCCATGGTTTTAGTGCCTGTGGATACTCAAGGCGTGACCATTGAACGTATGTTACCCGTGTTTGGTGATTATGATGCGCCACATGGACACGGCGAAATTAGTTTTAATCAAGTTCGTGTACCTGTTAGTAATTTTATTGGTGGTGCTGGACAAGGGTTTGAAATTGCACAAGGGCGTCTAGGTCCGGGTCGTATTCATCATTGTATGCGATGCATTGGTGCTGCTGAAAAAGCATTAGAATTAATGATTGATCGAGGAATGAGTCGAACTGCTTTTGGTAAAGAAGTGCTTAAATTAGGTGGAAATTTAGAACGTGTGGCAGATGCTCGTGTTGCGATTGATCAAGCACGACTGTTAACCCTGTATGCGGCGTATAAAATGGATACTCAAGGGACTATGGCTGCGCTTACCGAGATTTCAGCCATTAAAGTTGTTGCACCTTCAGTTCTTGAAAAAGTAGTTGATATGGCTATTCAAATTCATGGTGGCATGGGCGTATCACGAGATACACCTTTAACAGGATTCTTTGCTCAAGCCCGCAGTTTACGTTTAGCGGATGGCCCAGATGAAGTGCATAAAGGGATGATTGCAAAATTAGAATTAAAAAAACGAGGTTATGGCTCGCGTAAAAAATAACAATTTGCTGATAAAAAATAACTGCTTTATGTTAGAGGTGTTATATATAAAGTAGTGAGCAAATGAAGTTTTTAGTTAAAAGTATCATTCTTTATAGATGTATGGTTTAAAACATAAGATTCAGGGAAATAATATGTCAGTCATTGATATTGGTGGAAGTATACGTGAAGGAGAGGAGCTGGACATTCGTGCTGTCGGAAATTGGCTCATTGAAAATGGATCTGAAATTTCAGGCAATGTAGAAGTGACTCAATATTCTGGCGGAGCTTCAAACTGGACCTATCGTTTAAAATATGACAATGCTGATTTAATTTTACGTCGTCCACCCAAAGGGACAAAGGCGAAATCTGCACATGATATGGCGCGTGAATATCATGTACAAAAATGGCTTGCACCATACTACCCAGTTCTTCCTGAAATGGTTGCGCTGTGTCAGGATGAATCTGTAATCGGTTGTGACTTCTATGTGATGAAACGCATTGAAGGTATTATCCCGCGTGCCAAACTGCCCCCTGAACTGAATTTTACTCAACAGCAAGTGCATGAATTGTGTATTAATGTCTTAGACAAGCTGATTGAATTACATCAAGTTCCATATCAAGGCACCGAACTCGAAAAACTTGGAAAAGGTGATGGGTATTGTCGTCGTCAGGTTGAAGGTTGGGATGCACGTTATGAAAAGGCGCACACCATCAATGTGCCGAGTTTTAAATTTGTACGTAAATGGCTTAATGAAAATATTCCTGCTGACTCAAACACGTGTTTGATTCACAATGATTGGCGTTTTGATAATGTTATTCTTGACCCTAAAAACCCAACCCAAGTGATTGGTGTATTGGATTGGGAAATGGCAACCATTGGTGATCCTCTCATGGATTTAGGTTCTGCTTTGGCCTATTGGGTGGAAGATACAGAAAACCAAATTTTTAAATCAACCCGTCGCCAGCCTACACATTTAAAAGGGATGCTTACCCGTAAAGAAGTGGTTGAATATTATTTAGAAAAAACCGGATTAAAACCCGATAATTGGGCATTCTACGAAGTATTTGGTATTTTCCGTTTAGCTGTAATCGCACAGCAAATTTATTATCGTTACTATCATAAACAAACAGATAATCCTGCTTTTAAAGATTTTTGGATTGTGATTCATGCCTTACATATTCGTGCATTAAAACTTATCGGTTTACAAAAAATTGAAGCCAATGAAGTTGCACAGAAATATCTTGAAAAATTTAAGGAAATTTTAGGAAAATGACCACAATCTACCTCGTTCGTCATGGACAAGCGTCATTTGGTGCAGAGAGTTATGACAAACTTTCACCCAATGGGGAGTTACAAGCCAAACTATTGGGGCAATATCTCGATAAAATTTTGAAAGAAGAGCCTTATGTGGTTGCAGGTTCAATGTTACGCCATCAGCAAACAGCAAGTTTTGCTTTGGCTGAAAGTTTTTCCGATGCTCAAATTGTGACTGACCATCATTGGAATGAATTTAACCACCAACAAGTTTTTGCTCAATATGATCCGCGTTTTAATCAACCGCATCTACTTAAACAGGATGTTGCCAAAGAAAAAAGTCCACGTGCCTATTTGGCAAAAATTTTTGAAGGGGCAATTGAGCGTTGGACTGGTGGTGAATATCACCATGAGTATGACGAATCTTGGCCAGATTTTAAAAACCGTGTAGAAACGGCTTTACAGAATTTATGTGATGAGCTGGTGAAAACCAAACCTCGCTATGCAATCGTATTTACTTCTGGCGGTGTTATTTCAGTTGTTGCAGGAAAACTCTTGGAGTTAAGCGCCAATAAAACCTTTGCATTGAATTGGGCAATTGCCAATACCAGTTTAACCACATTACGACTGGTGGGAAATGAACCGCAATTATTGAGCTTGAATGAACATCATTTTATTAAGGCTGAAGATCCGCAACTATTGACGTGGATTTAAAGTCGCACTTTTAGAAATATAAAAACAGTTTAAGGAATTTGTCATGGCAAAAACCATTTTAATCACAGGCGCAAGTTCTGGAATCGGTGCAGGAATGGCACGAGAATTTGCACAAAAAGGTTATAACTTAGCGGTCTGTGCGCGTCGTTTAGAGCGTTTGGAAAGCTTAAAACAAGAGTTGGAGTCTAAATATGGTATCAAAGTGATTGCCAAAACTTTAGATGTGACCAACTATGAGCAAGTTTTTCAAGTCTTTCGAGCATTTAAGCAAGACTTTGGTAAGCTCGATCGTATTATCGTCAATGCAGGTGTTGGTGATGGTCGTCGAATTGGCAATGGTAAATTTGAGATTAACCGTGCAACTGTAGAAACCAATTTTATTTCTGCATTGGCACAGTGTGAAGCTGCTGTTGAAATATTCCGTGAGCAAAAGTTTGGTCATCTGGTTGTGATTTCGTCTATGAGTGCACTTCGTGGTATGCCTAAACACTTGACCGCATATGGCGCAAGTAAAGCTGGTGTGGCTGCTTTAGCGGAAGGAATACGTGCTGAGTTAATTGACACGAAAATTAAAGTTTCTACGATTTTCCCTGGTTATATTCGTACTGAAATTAATGAAGGGGCAAAAAAACTACCGTTTGAGGTCGATGTTGAAACAGGTTCTCATTTATTGGTTAAAGCAATTGAAAAACAACCTGTTAAAGCTTATGTACCACAATGGCCTTGGTTGCCGATAGGACTAGCCATGAAAATATTGCCATTAAAAATTGTGAATAAACTCGGTTGAGCTTTATTTAGCTTTAAAAGACCCATCAAGGGTCTTTTTTATTGCATTGCATAGATAAAGCTTTAAAATCTAACTGGATAAAAAATAATGAGAATTTTAACATGTTTATCGTATTGGGTTTTTTCCTGACCAGCTTTTTAGTTTTTCTTGCGCGTATCTTGTATCTCTTCTTTTTTGAAAAGCACTGTGAAATTCAACAATGCCTGATGCAAATGGATGATATTCAAAAGTTAATGTATCTTGGTATTATTTTAATCGGGACCTATAATGCCTATTTGATGAGCAAAAGTAGAAAGTATGCGGTTTTAGTTTTTGAGTTTATTGGTACATTCATATTTGCTTTTGCCTTAAATTTTGTTGATTTAGTCCAATAGCAACTTGGCCATACAATTAAGTAAAATCGACATTGAACTTTATGATTTTAATATTGCGACAAGCTATATCTGACTCTGACTGATTTTGAGATAGCTTTGTTGGATTGGTACTCAAATATGCTTTTAAAAATCTCTACCATTGTTCTCGTTCCCGCATTAATCCTTCAAGGTTATCGCGTCAAGAAAAATACACCCCGATTAGCTGAACCTCAAGGATTGCGAAAAGGTGTTATAGGACAAGGAAAAGCACTATCTATTTTAATTTTGGGTGACTCTGCTGCCGCAGGTGTGGGGGTTGAAGATCAACGTGAAGCCTTATTGGGATGTGTACTCGATGAATTAGCCTCTAATTTTGAAGTCACTTATCAATTAGAAGCGAAAACAGGAGATAGCACTTTAGAAATTTTGCAAAGAACCAAGCAATTAGACAATCAACAGTTTGATGTTGTGATTACATCGGTGGGAGTAAACGATGTCACAAAACTCATTTCACCACAAAAATGGATTCAGCAACAAAGGGGGCTTTATACAGAAATTGAAGCTAAGTTTTTACCAAAGATGATTTTAGTCACGGGTGTTCCTCCAATGAATCTGTTTCCAGCATTACCAAATCCACTGGGATGGCTGTTTGGACAATATTCGAGTGCAATGAATCAAAAGTTAGCCCACTTCATCGAAAATAAAATCAATTATCAATTGATTCGTTTTGATTTAGCCCATTTTAAAACTTTAAATTTACAAATGGCACGTGATGGTTTTCACCCAAGTCAGGAAATTTATCAAATTTGGGCAAAACAAATTTCACAGTGTATTTTTAGCAAATTTAGCTAATACAACGTTCAAATCTCTATCTTTGACTATAATAAAAGCCTAAAAGCACGATTCAAAAAAGTATCAACGCCATTCATAAAATATTGCTTTATTGATTTCGCTAGAAAAAAATTAATTAACTAAAATCACTATTTTGTATCTTTACACTGAATATTTTCTTTTTCTTTGTAATAGTTTAAAGCAATATCTAAGTCTGAAAGTAATTTAGCTTCAGTATAGTTCTCAGGATTTAATTTAAGTAAATTTGGCATGTAATTCGATTTGTATTCTTTAGGATAATCTTGACATACGATTCTGGTCTTATCATCCAATGTTGTATTTGGATCATCAAGCTGATCAAGATATTTACTAATCATTTCATCTGATTGTTCAAATTGTGCAGTGAGGGTTGGTCGATCTGTTTGCGCAGTTGCATGCTGCTCAGGCTCTTTATTGCAAGCAGACAGGGCAATGATCAAGAATAATGCTGTAAAAAGTTTAATGTTCATAACGAATTGATTTTTAATGTTAAGAAAAAGTTTTCGGTTGTATAAAGTCAGTTAATATTTAGATAAATCTTAAAGAACCTTAACTATCAAATATATTACCGAGATATGCAATGATTTTTATTACCATATCTTGAAATTGTTACAAATTCAAGATGTTTAATGATTTTATTTGAACTTTCCGATTAAAAACAGCACATCGCCAAGTTTTGTATTTTTTATACGGGTGGAATTGATGTAACGACTTTTATTAGAACTAAGAATATTGATTAAAGCTTTGTTCTATATGAAATTTCTAGTAATTTTTTAAAGCCAGTAATCACAGCAGCAATAAAGAGTTGACCCGTCATAAAGAGATTTGATGCAAAATAGTCTTGTCAGGATGTTGTTAAAATTTATTTAAAAATAATAGCTTAGTGGTCAAGTTGAAAAAATCAGCTAATGTGTTGTGTTAAATAAATTTTTTGTAAGGTTTATTTCTGATCTCAACCTGAGTATCTTATCCTCAAAATATTAAGAGGGTATTTCATGAAAAAAATATTCATTATTGCTTTAACAACCTTAGCATCAAGTTTCTCCTTTGCAGAGAACTTACAGTGTGAAAAAAGCTATGAGATTTTTAATAAGCAAGCTGACAAGGAAGTCGAAATACTAAAAAATGGTTCACTTGATGATGTTCTAAAATTTTATGATCAGATTGAATATGACCGTAAACTTAAATCCAAGCATCAAGGAAAAACCTTTTCTTCAGCTGACTGGATCAGTGATGCTGAGTATAGAGAAGACATTAAAACAATACAGGATTTAGCTAAAGATGGTTCTTATAAAAGTATAGATTCTTCCTTTTTAAAACCAAAGTTAAATTATATCTCCAGTGTAGGTGAAATTTGTGTTGTTCCTATGCGATTACAAGATGAATTTTTCAAAAAGCCTATGCTGACTGAGGCGGACGTTATTTTTGTACGCGACATTCAAACAAATGAATGGCGAAGATTTATTTATTTAGGCGTTGAAAATAAAAAGGATTTTTATGAATTCTTTCCAGATTTTCCTAAAAACACAAGATTACCTAAAATGTTAATAGATAGCAAAGATTTTGCAGAGAGCACTTCAGAACTTACGTTCTTAATGTTACAAGAAATGGGTATTGAAATAACTGATGAAGTAAAAGAAATGGTTCAAGCTGAATCAGAACCTATGAGAGTTAAGTTAAGCGCGAATGGCTACTGATTTTTATTGTGTAAGTTGTATTTAAAATACTTAAATGAATTGCACCCTTAACAAGTTGGATCCTTTTAGCTTCATTCAAAGGGTGCTTTGATTTAATATCTATATCAAGATAGATAATTTAACTCATCTGAAATATTAAAATCTTCAAGTGATGGATTATTTTAATGTTGACTCTTATACTATATACCCAATTCTAGGTATATTTATCTATTATTATTCTAGATATATTAATTTTTTATTTTCGAAAAATGGAAGGTTAAAATGTCAAATGAATCACAAATTACCATTACGTTTCCTGAAGGGTCTGTATTAACAGCAACTGCAACAGATACTCCATCGACATCTACTGGCTTTAGTGTTAAGGCTCAAGGTACAGGATCTTTTACAGGTTTAAGCTATACAGTTTCTGCACATACAAAAGGCACATTAGAGGCAAAAATAAAAGTTATGGCTATTACATCTGAAGATGTAAAAAAATTAAATGATTTGGTTCTAAGTATGGTAAATGCATCAACTCAAAAAGAATTTAAAGAGTATGAAAAAACACATGCAAGTGCCAATCTCAGTATTTGGTCATTTTGGAGTGCTGGTGCATCAGCCTCTTATGATAAAACAACTGAAAATATGCAGAAAAGTGGATTAAATGAAGAACAGATTACAACCATTATTAATAAAATGTTTGAAATAGCTAAGAGTCAATCGAGTGTAAAATTAAAGTTTGAGATTGATAATAGTCAAAATGATTATTCCGTTAGTGGTGATCTACAGCTATATACTAGACTTCCTTCATAAATCATTTTTCAATCAATTTAATTGTTTATCTTTCACCCAATCTAAATTGTATATGCCAGCAAGTAAATTAAACCGCAGGTTTAATCTTTTACGACGATTTCTATATACACAAGATAAAATCTTAAAACATTTCATCCTTCCAAATACATGCTCTACTTGAATTCGTCTACGACCAATCTCTCTATTTAACTTTTTTAATTCAGAATCTAATTTTTCAGTTTTCTTTGCTTTAGATGGCATGAGGCATCCAAAACCCAATTTTTTTATCCCTAAATACCCCTTATCAACGATAAAAAAGGGCTTAAATTTTAATTTCCTCATACTTTTTTTAAATATTTTAAAATCATGCATGCTTCCATGACTTCCACATACACTCAGTATTTCACCTGTTGTATAGTGCATAGATAGCTGAAATTTAAAGGTATGTCGCTTTTTTTTACCGCTATACCATTTCTTCTGTTTTTTTTGGACGTTGAACTAATATTTCAGTTGCATCAATCACAACAACTTCCCAATCCACTTCATCTCGATTAGGAAGTTGTTTTGGCAAGTTAAATTTTCCAGAACGGATTAAGGTATCTTCAATAACACGTGTGATACGAATTGCACTCGTTTCAGATACACCGTAACTCATACCAAGATGGAAAAATGTTCGATATTCTCTCCAATATTCTATACATAAGAGCAAGCGATCTTCCAACGGTAATTTATGCGGTCGTCCTTTACCAATATGACGAGGTAAATGCTTATTTAGCTCGGCCAACATGAGGTTAAATGTAGCCCAACTAACACCGGTAAGCCTACGAAACTTAACGTCTGATAATTTTTGAATATCTTTGAATTTCATCCAAGGATTATCCCTTGAATTAAATAATTTTGCTGATTAATTTAAGATCAAATAAATTGTACGTTTTTTGATTTATGACGGAAGTCTACTATTGGGGGAACTATACAGACCGAAAAAGGGACAGCCGAATTTAGATTTCTTGCGGATAAAGGAACAGCAGGAAAAGGCTCAGATACAGCACCAGCCGAAGGTGAAATAATTCCATTGTCATAATTTTTTAATAACACTAATAGACTTCTTGCTTAAATTTGATTTTAGTAGTCCTTAAGCTTAATAAAAACTTATAGATAATTACTATTTTAATTTTTAACTAATGCAAGAAGTTTAATATTAATAATATGAGGAATATAGAATGTTAAAATCATATATTAAAAAAGCTATAGTACTTATCACAATATTTTCGAGCTCTGCAGTATTCTCAGCATATTTGGATTTTTCATCAAATTGGAATGCTGTAAGTACAATTCCTATGTCAAAAAGAACAGCCTCTAGTGTGGTTAATTCTTGCCCTACTGTGCAAAATTATGCAATGAAAAAGGGAGATCGTTCCGGAGCAATGGCTGTGGCAGGCCCGCACACATCTAATACTGACGAGCATTTACATTTAACGGTTCGTCTATATAACAATGGTATTCATGAAAGAACTTGCCATGTTTATGTTGATCAAAAAGGAAATTTTACAAGTTGCAAATGTTTTTATACTTAATCGTTATTTCAGTAATAGAGCTGATCCAGCAGGCTTGTTTATCAATTGCACTCAGATAATGAACATTTTAAAAGATCTATCAGTTTCCCTAAAATAGAAAAGTAATTTACAGGCTCAAGTAATTATTTTTAAAAGATAATACAAAGTTACAAACGCTCATTTTCTGTATTGATTTTGAGCGTTTGAGGTTTGTATTTCCTGTTTATTCCAATTTACACAATATCATTAGCGATGTCTTAAATGGTATGGAACTTTTTCTGATATATCATTGTGAGAATTAATGCCAACATTGTACAAAGCATAATAATCATTGATAGATTCATAAGTGGATTAAAATTAAAAGTATGACTGATCGGTACCACAATTAAGCAAATTAAGAATTGAATAGCACCTTGAAGTGCACTTGCAGTACCAGCACGTTGACCTTGTTGAGATAATGCCAATGCATTACTGTTTGCACTTACCAATCCAAGACCTGCGACAAGACTAAACAATCCGAGCATGGTTGAGGATAGATTGACCAAATCATATCGAGGCGAGATAAATAGCCAAATCGCACTCATCACTTGAATTAGAATACCAAGTAATAAGATTCTTATAAGGCTAAATCGACTAATCAGACGAAGATTGATTTGCGAGAAAATAATCAAGCCAGCGGCATTTATACTGAAATAATAACCAAAATTTTCAGGTTTTATCTGGAATTGATCAATGAAAATCGCTGGTGCAGCGGCAATATAAGAAAAGAATGCTGCATAAGACAAACTACCTATAAGTGTAGGGGTTAAAAAACTTTTGTCCCGACAAACATGGAAATAATTGATAAAAATATCGCCAACATGAAGAGATTTTCTTTTATCGTCATTCAGTGTTTCTTCAAAATAAAAATGCACAAGAACAATATTGATGACACCGAAACAGGCAAGGAAAATGAAAATACTTTGCCATCCCCAATTGACTAAAAGCCATCCACCCAATATCGGTGCAAGAATTGGTGCGAGTCCCATCATGAGCATCATGCTGGATAAAGCTCTTGCAGACTGTTTAGGTGTTAATCGATCACGAATCGCTGCACGGACCATTGCCATCCCAACGCAACCACCTAAAGCTTGCAATACTCTTGTCATTAACAATTGATCTATTTGTGTGGTAAAAATACACAAAACAGATGCGATCACAAATAAAGTTAATCCAAAATATAGCGGTGGTTTACGTCCAAATCGATCACTAATCGGGCCATAAACAAGTTGACCAATGACTAAACCTAAAAAATATGCGGGCAATGATGAAGACACAACACTGGTTGTCACACCAAACTCTACTGCAATTTCAGGAAATGCAGGTAAATACATATCTATTGACATAGGGCCGAGCAAGGTTAAAAAGCTTAAAATACTGATCCATGCCAGGGTATAAGGTTTTGTTTCAGAGGGGTTATCAGTTGATTTCTGTATATGGGGTGATCGAGGCATAATCTTACCTAAATGATGATCTTCCGCAGAATGGATGAAAAAAAACAGTGTCACTCAGATTTTTGCCTTGTGCTCATTGCTTAAAATAAGAAGTATTTCATCCATTTTGGGAATGTCTAGATAGAATGTATTGGCTAATTTAAATTCAGCTGACATGTATTTATTTCTGAGATTCGTTAACCGAAATGACAAGCAAAGGTTTGCACCACGATTTTATTGTTTTTCACAATCAGCGTATCCGTGGCCATTTTTGCATTAGGCGCTGACCAGCGAATATAGGCGACTTCACCATAGACTGTTTTTTCTTCTATACTAATTTCGCGTGTACCTTCAGGGAAAAAATCCCGATATACACTTATAAATGTTTCTCGAATCTGATCGGTACCACGTATTACCGTATCGGTTCCATTGATAATGATGGCATCAGATGCATAGTCTTGCACTGTTAAGTCTACATCACCTAAGCGGAAAGCATTTAAATGCCTTTCTAAAACAGCTAAAGTTTCTGTTATTTCACGATTTTCAGTATTTTGTATATTCGTAGTATTCATAAATAGATCTCCAACATTGCTATAGATAGGGGTCGTATCTAACGACTGATCAATACATTATTGTTGTATTGAAGCGTCCCTTGTAGCTACAGAACAGTTGAAACAGTTATTCCGATTTGTTGAAAATCCACCAATAAAACTAATTTTTAATTGAAAGTGTGATGTTTTTTCCCATATTCAAAGCAGATAGTTGTTGATTCAATTTTAGCTGTTCAAATTTAAGCGCGATAAAATCAATAAAACATCTAGTTTTTGCTGGCATGTGTTTTTTGCTAGAAAAATAAAGATTGGTATTTCCTAAATCTGCATACCAGTCAGGTAGGATTCTAATCAAAGTTCCATCTTCTATATATTTTCTTGCATGAGCAGTGGATATCGCAGCAACACCTAATCCTAAAGCAGCGCCTTGATGTAATGCACTTGGATCATCTGCGATAAGTTTTTCATTTAAATTAAGGTAAAACTCTTGTTCATTTGGACCTGTAAATTGATATTCATGTAACTTACCGGTTTGAGGAGATTTCATGACAATCCCATCCCAATCGGAAATTTGCGCTGGATGATTGGGCCGTGTTTTATGTTTTAAATAATCAGGTGAGGCAACAATAATCATGTGCAGTGGGGATAGTGGTCTGATAATAATGCCTTGACCTAATTTAATCCCACTTCCAATTGCCACATCAAAATTATCTGTTATTAAGTTGACCTGTCTATTAGATAAGTGCCACTCAAGTTTGATATCTGGATAGTTGCTAATAAATTCAGGCATCAATGGCAGGATATATTCCATCCCAAATCCAGCACTTAAACTGACTTTTAAAATGCCTTTTGGCTTGCTCGAATCAACATTAAATTCTGAAATAGTTGTCTGAATACTATTTAAACTGTCTCGAATACTGATAAAAAAGTGTTCACCATCTTCCGTCAATTTAAGATTTCTGGTACTTCGATGAAAAAGCCGAACACCTAAATTTTGCTCTAACTGCGCTACATTTCGAGACACTGCGGCAGGTGTTAGGCCTAAATGTCGTGCTGCGGCAGAAAAACTTCCATATTCTGCACTTTTTATAAATGATTCGAGATTAGACAGCGTTTCCATATTCTATTTTCAATTTTTACTTGAAAAAGATTATAGCAAAAGCACTCTACTTCACAATGAGTACTGATTTTATAGTCGGGAGACTTTAATGAAAGAGTAATGTGAAATGTTAAATAAATTATCGCTGGTTGGAAAAGTTGCGTTAGTTACCGGTGGGTCGCGAAGTATTGGTGCTGAAATTGTCAAGACGTTAGCCGCCCATGGCGCTATAGTTGCTTTTACGTATCATTCTTCGCAAATCAAAGCTGAAGAATTGATTAAAGAAATCGAGTTTCATGGTGGGCAAGCCATAGCGATAAAGGCAGATTCAGGAAATCCTGAAATGCTAATCAAAGCGATAGAAGATGTCGCTAAAAAATTCCATAAAATCGATATATTAATCAACAATGCTGGAATAAGTCATTTAGGCAGTCTAGAGTCAGTATCAATCAGTGCTTTCGAGCGATTGGTAGCTGTCAATATTACGGGGGTATTTTTGGCCACTCGTGAAAGTTTAAAACACATGGGGAAAGGCGGAAGAATAATAAATATAGGCAGTACGATGGTCAATTATTCTGGTTTTAGTGGAGCATCAATTTATATTCTTACAAAAGGTGCAATCACAGGATTTTCACGAGGATTAGTCAGAGAGCTTGGCGTTAAAGGTATTACAATTAATACCATTCATCCTGGTCCAACCAATACTGATATGAACCCTATAGATGGACCAATAGCAAGCCTATTACTGCCTAATATCCCAGTAGGTCGATATGGCGAGGGCATTGATATTGCGAATTCTGTTTTATTTTTAGCGAGTGAACAGGCGAGTTATATTAGTGGTGCTGAATTAAGTGTCGATGGTGGTTTCATTGCTTAATACCTTTGGATCAAAATAAAATTTATATGTTCAGCCCCAGAAAATGAATTGAAATTTTCTATTCCATATTTATGGAAAAACCCTCTATTTATAGAGGGTTAAAACAATTCACAAATCATCCTGTTTCAATAGATTATTTCTGATAAGAAGCAAGCTTTAAAATGGAATAGCATTTATTAGATAAACAAATTGAATGTGCTGTATAAAAAGGAATATCCCGAATTTTCTGTAAAAATTTGAAAGTACAAATTAGAGATACCAAAAGGCATAGGTAAAAAATTAAAATCCAGATAAAATCATTAAAATTTTTCACTAAATTATAAACTTTGGTTCTTTTAATAAATGACTGATATCGAAATAGAAACCCACCCACTCAAACCATTTCTTCCTGCAAATGCCAAGCTATTGATGCTTGGTAGCTTTCCACCGCCTCAAAGCAGATGGAAGATGGATTTTTATTATCCGAATTATCAAAATGATATGTGGCGGATTTTTGGGCTTATTTTCTTTGAAAATAAAAATCACTTTTTAGATTTGCCTAATAAAAATTTTAAGGAACAACGTATTCGTGAGTTCTTAATCGAAAAAGGTATCGCAATTTTTGATACGGCGTATCAAGTTATTCGCTTAAAAGGAAATGCCTCAGATAAATTCCTACAGATTAAAACCCCCACAGACCTATCACAGCTTTTAGCGCAAATTCCTGAATGTAACAGCATCATGACCACTGGAGATAAGGCAACAGATACCCTGATGTTATCTATGCCTGAAGAAACTGAAAAGCCACAGATAGGCCAATCCTCACAAGCTATATTTGCTGAACGAGAGATATGTTTATATCGGATGCCTTCTTCATCAAGAGCGTATCCATTAGCACTGGATAAGAAGGCAGAGGCATATAAGAACTTATTTAAAGAAATAGGCTTACTTTAAGTAAGTTTAAAGCTGATGATTTGGCATCATAGTTGGGTATTGAATCCATTTAAAACCAGTCACATTAAAATCTCGAACATGGGTAAAACTAGACCAAATCAATTGGCTCCCTTTAGTCCATGAGAGTGGTTTGATACGCTGTTCAATCATTGCTAATTCTTCAGCAGTGGCGATACGTAGTTCACCAATTTCGATATTTAAACGAACACCGGGAAAATCTGAAAATTTACCAAGAATCATCGATTTCAACCAGAAAAAACGTTTGCTATTCACTGCTTGTAAACATGCTTTGCTATTGTTAGGAATGTTTTCTTTAAATGATTCACTATAAGTATCAATGGAAAAGTCAGTTTGATCATTTTTGAGAATACGGTTCCTATAAGCGTTATATTGGGTTGTCCCAATATCTGTAATTGACAGTTTTTGTTCTAGCTTAGGCATTTATCCCATTGTACTTGATTAAATCGATATACATATATAGTCAATAAATGCTTAAGCTTTTGCATTTTCTATGCAAATCGTTTTGCCAGAGCAACACAGATCACAACTGCAAAACAAACAACAATCATTGCAAAACTTACATGCTCACCCAATAGAACCGCTGAAAGCATTAAACCAATAAACGGTTGTACCAATTGAATTTGTCCAACTTTGGCAATTCCGCCCAACGCTAAGCCTTTGTACCAAAAAATAAAGCCAATCAACATACTAAACAGCGACACATAGATTAAACCAATTGTTTCAGGCCAATGAATATTTGCAAAGCTTGATGGTAGGTAATATAGACTTGAGATAAGCATCAAGGGTAATGCAACCACCAAAGCCCAACAAATCACTTGCCATCCACCCAGTTCTCTTGAAAGCTTTCCACCTTCAGCATAACCCAGTCCACAGACAACAATTGATGCAAGCATATAGAGATCACCCACACTAAAACTTAAATTACGGTTTTCATAAAACATAAATCCAACCACAATGGCGCTGCCAATTAATGCAAATAACCAAAATTGTGTAGCAGGTTTTTCACCCCCGCGTAAAACTGCAAAAATTGCAGTCGATAAAGGCAAGAGACCAACAAAAACAATAGCATGTGCCGAGGATACTGTTTGTAAAGCCAATGCGGTAAATAATGGAAAACCAATCACCACACCTAAAGCCACAATAACCAATGATTTAAATTGGGCAAAAGAAGGCTTTGATTGCTGTAAAATAAACAGGCAGATTAAAGCAATACTTCCTGCAATGGCTGCCCGAGCTGTGGTTAAAAATTCTGGACTAAACCCCATGACAGCAATACGGGTTGCAGGCAAAGAGCCAGCAAAAATCGCTACACCAATAAAACCATTTAGCCAGCCAATATTTGTTTTATCCATCATCAATTACTCAGTCAATTTATGATGATTTAATCGCTATTTACTGGAAATATATATGTACACTACAGTACAATTTTAAATAACTGTTATGCTATTTTTACCAGTACAATTCTACTCAATCTAACGAGTTTTCTCAGATTTCTTATCTTTAAAATATGTGGTTTTAAATGGCAAAAACTAAAATTGAACAAACAGTGCTGATGATTAAAAATCAAATTTTGAATAAAAGTTTGATTGCAGGTTCACGCTTACCTTCAGTCCGTCAGTTTGCTACACAAACAAATTGTTCTGTTTCAACGATCGTTGAAGCCTATGCCAGATTAGTTGCGGAAGGTGTTTTAGAATCTCGTCTTGGTTCTGGTTACTATGTGTTAGGTAAAGCCGAACCGATGCAAATGATTGATACTGAAATACAGTATCAACGTGAAATAGATCCCTTATGGATTTCAAGGCAGTCATTAGAGGCGAAGACGGATGTGCTAAAACCGGGTTGTGGCTGGTTACCGACCACTTGGATGCCTGAGCAATCGATCCGTAAAGCGTTAAAACAAGCTGCCAAATCTGAAATCATCATGCTTACTGATTATGCAACACCGCATGGACATTTGGAGTTACGTAAATTTATTGCCAGAAAAAAAGAACTGTATGATTTAAAATTTAAATTGAATCAGATTCTTATTACTGATTCAGCAACTCAGTCCATTGATTTAATTTTTAGACATTTGCTTAGTGCAGGTGATGTGATCTTGATTGATGATCCTTGCTATTTTAATTTCCGGGCCTTGATTAAGGCACATCATTTAAAAGCCGTTCCAATTCCGTTTACAGAAACGGGACCAGATGTAGAGAAATTTGAACAAGCACTGAATTTAAAGCCAAAAATCTATTTAACCAATTCAGGGATTCATAACCCAACAGGAGCCACGATTTCGCTACAAACGGTTTATCAAATTTCCAAGCTGGTTGAGAAAACTGATTTATTGATTATTGAAGATGAAATTTTTGCTGATTTTGAATATACACCAGCACCACGTTATGCTTCATTAGCAGGTTTTAAGCATGTCATTCAGATTGGCAGTTTTACCAAAACTCTTTCAGCAGCAATTCGTTGCGGTTATATCATTGCAGAGTCAGAACTGATTGATCAATTGATAGATTTAAGAATTGCGACCAACTTTAGCAATAGTCATTTAAATGCAGAAATTATTTATCAAGCTTTAATGGACAGCAGTTATCCTAAACATTTAGATTGGTTAAAGAAACATTTGCTTAAAGTCAGCAATGAAATGATGCAAAAGTTGGGGCAACTCGGTATAAAGCCGTGGATTGTGCCAACAGCAGGGATTTTTTTATGGTGCAAATTGCCAGATGGTATACAGGCAGCGGAATTATCAAAGTTATGTCTTAAACAGGGCGTAATTCTTGCGCCGGGTAATTCTTTTAGTCAAGCTGAAAATGCAGGACAGTTCATGCGCTTTAATGTTGCACAATGTGTGGATAAAAAGGTCTTTGATATTTTGGCAATGTCAATTCAGCAGTTAAAAATAAATAATTTACAAAGTTAGCGAAAATCCTTTTCCTTATTGCTTTAGAATATGGCTAAATAGTAAGCAAATTTATATTGATTTCAGTGGAATAATTATAATGAGTGTTCAGGATGTACCGAGTCCAATTGATTTAAAAAATCCGCAAGATGCTTTGCAATGGGCAAATGAAGCCAATGAAAAACGTCCTTGGCGGTATGAGTTTTTTGACTATTATGTGAATTTAATTCAAAAAGCAGCCAAAGAGAAACACTATCAAACTGATCAAAACTCGCAGTTCAATATTTTAGAAATAGGTTCAGGTCCTGGTTTTCTTGCCAAACATTTACTTACCCAGTGTGCTGATATTGAATATACAGCGCTAGATTTCTCTGATGCAATGCATGAGCTTTCTAAAAGTAAGCTAATTTCTTCTGAGTTAGACAGAGTGCAATATCTGATTGCTGATTTTAAAAATGAAGATTGGCGCGATCAGCTTGGACAGTATGATGCCATTATTATTCATCAAGCTTTACATGAGTTACGCCATAAAAACTATGCAAATCAATTTCATCAACAAGTAAAGACATTATTAAAACGTGATGCTCTGTATTTGGTCTGTGACCATATTTTTGCATCAGATGCGATGAGCAATAATGACTTGTTTATGTCGAAACATGAACATTTTCAAAGCTTAAAATATGCAGGCTTTACTGACATAGAACTGGTTAAAGAGATCAAAGGGCTCTGTCTGTTTGAGTGTTATTTATAGCAGTAAATATTTAATACGTTTGGTATATGCGTTGTCATTACACTAAACTTACATCATCCATTCAAGTGGTAAATATGAGACGCTATACATGACAAATCGTTGGAATCGTGTTGTTTCAGGGTCAACTTTATATTCAATCACTTTGCCATCCGCACGATGATCTAGCCAGATCAGCTCACCTTGTGGATTAAGTTTTAACTCATAAGCAACCCTAAATAGGGTTTGATCCAATAGATTTGAAATTTGCTCTTGTAAAGGATCTGATTGAACAACCAGTCCAACTTCGGTATTGATATTGAATGATCTTGGATCAAGGTTAAATGAACCAATAAAGACTTTGTCATCAATATTGATAAATTTTGCATGCAAACTGGATTTATTTTTGCCTTTTTTCGGAATGATATTTCCTGTAAGGACCTCATACCAAGTACGGCGATTGCGTTCTATATAAGGTTTAAATTCATAAAGTTTTGCGCCTCCTTTAAGCAGGTCAACTCGATACTTTTGATAAAACGCATGGACAAGCGCAACATCATTTGCCATAAAGGAGTTGGTTAAAATTCTGACTTTGACATTTTGTTTAGGGAATTGGTTGATGAAATCCGTCCCATTTTTTGTAGGAACAAAATAAGCGGCAATCAAATCCATTTCTTGTTTGGGATCACCCAAATGTTGGTGAATTTGGTGTGAAATTAATTCATTGCCGTGTGCTTGTCCTAAACTTTTCTTTGGAGAATCTGCCAGAAAATCGGCATAAGCCCAATTGATTTTATTTTGATTAAGCTCATTGGCGAGTTCTTTCTGCTCAAGATTTACCTTTTCATCTGTCGTATGTTCAGCTTGTTCAAGTCGTTCAAAGCTTTTTCGCAAAGTTAATAAATCTTGTTCAGAACCTTTATCAATAAATTGATCAATCGGATAGCTTAATTGAAAATTCCAAAAATCGGTAAAAACCTCATTTGCACGATTGACTGCTTTACCAAAAAATAAAATATCCATATCGGTAAATTGAAAAGATTCACTGGCATCAAAATATTCACTGCTGATATTTCGTCCACCTGTCACAGCAATTGCACCATCAGCAATAATTAATTTATTGTGCATTCGATGGTTGATTCTGTTCATTCTAAAAATATAATCCATTACACGAAAGTGTCGGAATTTATAAGGATTGTATAATTTGATCGAAATGTTTGGATGTGTCAGCAATGCACTTAATTGCTGATCTATTTTTGTTCCGTTTTGATCATCGATTAATAAGCGTACTTTTACACCGCGGTCAGCAGCTTTAAGCAATTCGTGTAGCATTAAATTGCCAATAAAATCATCTGCCCAAATATAGTATTGTAAATCAAGTGTATATTTGGCTTTCCGAATCAGGTGGATACGTGACGCGATACTTTGGAAAGCATCATTCATGGCTAAATATGCAGTGAGCCCTTGAGTAAGCATCTGTTTTGCTTGAGGTTCATTGATCCAATGCTCTGCATATACTTTAACTTGTTGTTCTTGTTCTGGTTGATTCATAGGTAAACTACATCCAGTGATTGAAAAAGCCAAAATAACGAAGGCAAGTGAAGTCTTTGAATGATTCATTCTTTCAATGAGTACTTTAAATTTTACTAAATCATATCATCAAGTTAATGGTTGAATCTGTAAAGAGAAAAAGGTTACTGTAGTCCAACTGTTAAAACACAAACCTATTAGGATATTTAGCTATGAAATCACGTGCTGCTGTTGCATTTGGTCCAGGAAAACCTTTAGAAATTGTGGAAATTGATGTTGCTCCTCCACAAAAAGGCGAAGTCCTTGTTAAAATTACCCATACAGGGGTTTGTCATACAGATGCATTTACTTTATCTGGTGATGATCCAGAAGGCGTATTTCCAGCAGTTTTAGGCCATGAAGGGGCTGGTATTGTTGTTGAAGTAGGTGAAGGTGTAACTTCAGTAAAACCTGGGGATCATGTAATTCCTTTATATACGGCAGAATGTGGCGAATGCTTATTCTGTAAATCAGGCAAAACCAACCTGTGTACAGCCGTTCGTGCGACACAAGGTAAAGGGGTTATGCCTGATGGAACGACACGTTTTTCTTATAATGGTGAACCTATTTACCACTATATGGGTTGTTCAACTTTTAGTGAATATACTGTCGTTGCTGAAGTATCATTGGCTAAAATTAACCCAGAAGCAAATCCTGAACATGTCTGTTTACTGGGTTGTGGTGTAACGACAGGGATTGGTGCAGTCCATAACACAGCAAAAGTACAAGAAGGCGATTCAGTTGCTGTATTTGGTTTAGGTGGTATTGGTCTGGCTGTTGTACAAGGTGCGCGTCAAGCGAAAGCAGGTCGGATCATTGTTGTTGATACCAATCCTGAAAAATTTAAGTTGGCAGAAGAGTTTGGTGCGACTGATTTCGTTAATCCAAAAGACTATGACAAACCTGTTCAAGAAGTGATTGTTGAAATGACAGGTTGGGGTGTAGACCATTCATTTGAATGTATCGGCAATGTCAATGTGATGCGTTCAGCGCTTGAATGTGCTCATCGTGGGTGGGGACAATCAGTCATCATTGGTGTAGCAGGTGCAGGTCAAGAAATTTCTACCCGTCCGTTCCAGCTTGTGACTGGTCGTACATGGAAAGGAACCGCATTTGGTGGGGTAAAAGGCCGTACACAATTGCCGGGTATGGTTGAAGATGCAATGAAAGGTGATATTCAACTTGCACCTTTTGTTACCCATACAATGGGCTTAGATAAAATTAATGAAGCATTTGATTTAATGCATGAAGGTAAATCGATCCGTACAGTGATTAACTTTTAAGCTTAAAAAATACTGAGCACGACCAAGAACCAGTGATACATCATGTATCACTGGTTTTTATTTGCATGATAAATGTATGAGTTTTATATATTAATTTTCTAAGCTTATCTTTTTTTGTTATGTTATAGCTTTAAAGCAAAAAATCAAAATAGGTCGTCTTATGAAAAATGTTGCAATTTTAGGTCTTGGTATCATGGCTTTAACCGTATCAGCATGTTCTTCGCTTCAAACCAATGCAACGTCAGATCAAACAGCACAAAACACTCAAACCACATGTGTTGCTGAACGCGCGACTCAATTGATTGGTCAAAATGATATGTCTGAAGCCAAAATTAAGCAGCTTACACAGGCATCAATCGTACGTAAAGTTGCGCCAAATCAAGGAGTAACTATGGATTATCGTATTGAACGTGTGACGGTAACTGTAGATCCTGCGACCAAAAAAATTACCCAAGCGACTTGTGGGTAATGACACAAATTTAAGTCTTATATGATTGAATAAATATTGATTTATTCAATCATGATTTTAAAGTTTAATTTAACAAACTCGCTTCATCTATTCGACACAGAACAATCATTATAAAAGACTAAAATAACAATGTTTTGCTACTGAATGACAGATAATACTTGCTTAAAGCAGTTTTTTTGTTATGTTTTAAGCTGTACTTTTGGATGTGTAGCGTTAGAGCACAAGACTTCAATTCATTAGCTATTATTAAAACCCTATGAAAAGACTATTTTTAATCCTATTTGCGATTTTGATATCAAATTCAATATTTGCTCAGAATGAAAACTATAAAATTGCCATGGATAATTTTATAAACAACTATAATGCTGATCAGTATGAAAAAATTTATGATGAATTTTCTGCTGAAATGAAAAAGACATTGTCGCTTGAAAAGACAAAGCAATTTTTCTCAGGATTGAAATCTCAGGCAGGAAAAATTGAAAGCAAAGAATTTCTCAGCGATCAACAAGGAAGTTATGTCAGTTATAAAACCAAATTTGAGAAAATGGTGTTAACGGTCAATATTTCGCTTGATCAAGAAAATCATATCAAGGGACTTATTATGAAGCCTAACGAAGTCCAAAAAGAGATAAATAGTAGTAATACTGTGAATGCGCTTAATGCTTATCCAAAAGAAATCTCAGACATCATTTTTTCGAATAGCCAAAATTTTCCAAATAATACGCAACTTTCTATTGCAGTCGTTCAGAATCAAAAGGTGAAATATTATGGGGTTATCAAAACTGATGGCAAGATCAAACCGATTGAAAACCAGAATAAGGTTTTTGAAATTGGTTCTATTACCAAAGTTTTTACATCGACCGTTTTAGCTTCGCTTGTTGATGAAGGAAAAATTAAATTAACAGATGAAATCAATCCATTTTATCCATCTTTAAAATTTAAAAATAACACTCAACTGAATTTTAAAGACTTGGCTAATCATACTTCCGGTTTACCACGCTTACCTGAGAATCTAGATTTATCGAATCAAAGTAATCCCTACAAAGATTATGGTAAAAGTCAGATTGAACAATATCTTAAAGATGGTTTGAAAATTGAAAATGAGCCTGAGAAAAAATATGTTTATTCCAATTTAGGGGCGGGGTTATTAGGCTATACGCTTGGCGTATCACAAGGAAAAAGCTTTCAAACATTATTACAAAAGAGAGTTTTTGATAAATACACAATGAAAAATTCATTTGTAAACTCGCAAAATCTAGATACTAAGTTAGTAAAAGGGCAAAATCCTGATGGACAAATCGTATCAAATTGGGATTTTGACGTTTTGTTTGGTGCTGGCGGGCTATTATCAACCACAGAGGATTTAGCAAAATTTGCAATCGCACAATTCGATCCTAAAAATACCGAATTGACTTTAACGCGTACACCGACCTTTGAAATGAACAAAGATATGAAAATCGGTTTAGCTTGGCATTTGTTGAAATCACAAAATGGAAAAGATTTGGTTTGGCACAATGGCGGAACTGGCGGCTATTCATCTTCAATGGCAATAAATGTTGAGGATAAGACGGCTGTTATCGTGTTATCTAACCTCTCAGCTTTTCATCCAAAAACGAAAAACATTGATAAATTATGTTTTCAGCTCATAGATGAGAAGCAAAAATAATATTTGGATTTTACATATGGGGAAACTTAACACTGCAAATATTTTGAGTAGATTGGAGGTTTACTTTTAGTTTGAACAGTGCAATCCGCCATATGGGCAATAAACCATTGGCGGAAAGTTTTCCAAAATGATCAGAATGAAGTATTACTTTTTAACTCAGTAAATATGCTTCATTTACTCCAGATTGCTTAACAAAACAATCATCATGAGAGACCAGAATGACAGCACCTTTAAATTGCTCAATGGCTTGTGCAAGTAATTCTCGTGACTCGATGTCTAAGTGATTTTCAGGTTCATCCAATAACAATAAATCAATATTTTGATGATGCTGACTTATTCCAAGTAATGCAACTTTAAGTTTTTCACCACCACTGAGTTGCCCCAATTTTAAGAGTGCTTTTTCGCGACGAATGCGCAGTTGACCTAATAAATTTCGCCATTCAACCTCCAGTATATCTGGATTAAATTTCGCTAAATTCTCGATCACAGAAAAATCATCATTGAGTAAACTAAAATTTTGATCCAAATATAAACTTTGTCCGGTAAAGAAAATTTCAGTACTTTGTGATTGATCAATCATTTTTAATAGGCTGGATTTACCCACGCCATTTGCACCTTTAAGCTGGATTTTTTCACCGGCTTGGAGTGACAACTTTATGTTCTGTGTGGTGGCATAAGGCAATTGTAAATCGTGAATTCTTAATATTTCACCTTGTTTAGATGATTGAAATTGGAAGTCAAATCGTTGTGGTTTAATTTTTTCTAAAGCTGTTTGTTTCTCCTGTAAACTGCTTTGTGTTTCATCAGCTTGGCGAATTTGCTGTGCACGTAATTTCCCAAAACTTTGCCCAGCTTGCTCTTTTTTAAAATCCAGTAGAATCTTGGCTTGAGAGTTCGAGTCACGCAATTGAGCACCTTTACGTTGACGTTTTTGTGCTTTCATTAAACTATCATGCTGTTGTTGCTTTAACTGTTTAAATTCACGTTTTTCTTGTTGAATAGACTGAGTTAAGGCATGGATTTGTTGTTGGTGCTGTTGAACATAATCAGCATAATTTCCCGAAACATGTTGTAAACCTTGCGCGGTTAAAGCATAAATATGCTGCATTTGATTCAGTAATTGAAGATCATGACTAATAATACAAACTCCCGCCTTATGTGCCTGAATCGATTCAATTAACCATTTTCTTGCCATGGCATCTAAATGATTACTTGGCTCATCTAAAAGTAGATAATGATCTTGTTTTAGAAATAAGCGACACAAAGCCAGCTTGGTTTTTTGACCTTCACTTAGGTATTGTATGGGAAAATTTAAATCAAGCGGCAGTTGTGCATTGCTTAAAATTTGTTGCCATTTTTGAGGTAAATCCCAACAGTTTTCCACCAAATCATAATCTTCAAAACTGGCACTACTGTTTTCAATACGCTCAAAAGCATTGTGTAGATAAGAAATGTCTAAAGCTTCAGCTATGGTTTTGGCATTTAATCGTTGTAATTGTGCTAAATAATCATGTTGGATATGCCATGCAATTTGCCCTGAATAGGCTAAATCTGAATGCTGTTGTAGGTGTAATAGTTTAAAAAGTAATGATTTTCCCAAACCATTACGGCCAATCACAGCAGAAGTTTGCCCTGAAAAAAGCACAAAATTTAGTTGTGTAAACATTGTTTGAGTGGGGAATGCCAAACTCAAATTTGAAATAATACATGCTTGTTGCATTCAATGATCCTCATATAGAGGATGCACAAAATAGTATGTAATAAAAGCTTTAAATAACAGTAGATTATTTAATTTATCGTAAAGACGGTATCAGAACCAAAAGATAAGTGTAGCCTTGAGTAGAATCTATTTTGCACATCAAAAATTAAATAAATAATGATGAGAAAATGACTTACTTCATTGGCGTTACTCTTTTAAGAAGGGGGGATAAGAATGCTTATTGTATAAAAATAAATCTGTATGTCAATGTTAAGTTTTTAAAATGCTCATTAAAAAAGAATCATCTCAAAAACTTAACTCCCTTATGAAAAGGGAGTTAAGTGGCAGTTGATTGAATCAATCAACGCTTATTAATTTATTTAAACAGTTGCTTTAATGACGTCTGCAACAGATGTTGCTACATAATCAATATTTTTTAAATTTAAGCCCGCTGCACACATACGGCCACTACGTAGCAAATAAATGGCATATTGATCTTTCAATATATCCACTTGTTCAGCCGTTAAACCTGTATAACTAAACATTCCTTGTTGTTCTGTAAGGTAATCAAAATTACGACCAGGTAAAGCAGCGGTTAATTTTGCTTTTAATAATTCGCGCATTTGGATGATACGCTCACGCATTTCTTTAAGTTCTGCATGCCATTTTTCAGTTAATGTTGCATCATTCAATACATTATCAACCACTAAGGCACCTGTCGTTGGAGGGCTTGAGTAGATACGTCGTACAGTTGCTTTAAGCTGACCTAAAACTTTTTGTGCAGTTGCTTGGTCATCACAAATAAAGCTTAAACCACCAACACGTTCACCATATAGTGAGAAAATTTTAGAGAATGAATTGCTAACAATGAAATTCAATCCAGACTTGTCTAAAGCACGAATTGCATAAGCATCTTCTTCTAAGCC
Organism: Acinetobacter sp. NyZ410; assembly: GCF_022828975.1. NCBI lineage: Bacteria > Pseudomonadati > Pseudomonadota > Gammaproteobacteria > Moraxellales > Moraxellaceae > Acinetobacter > Acinetobacter sp. NyZ410. The sequence goes on from NZ_CP094620.1 coordinate 2,447,536, forward strand.
TTGACCAAAACCTTGGTAAGCAATATCTAGGAATGGAATTAAATCACGTGCTTTCAATACTTCAATTACACGATCCCATTCAGCAGGTGTTAAATCTGCGCCTGTTGGGTTATGGCAACAAGGGTGAAGAAGAACAATGCCTTTTGCAGGGATTTGCTGTAAATCCTCTAACATGCCTTCAATATTGACACCATTGGTTGCTGCATCAAAATAACGGTAGAAATGTGAATTGATTCCTGCACCATTAAAAATTGCAATATGGTTTTCCCACGTCGGTTGGCTCACCCAAACATCAGATTCAGGGAAGTATTTTTTTAGAAAATCTGCGCCTACTTTAAGTGCACCAGAACCACCTAGGGTTTGAATGGTCACTGCACGACCATCTTTACGTGCTTGGCTATCTGCACCTAAAACCAGTTTCTGGGTTGCTTCGTTATAAGACTTTGAACCATCCATCGGTAAATAAAGCTTTACCTTATCATTGCTTGGTTCAATATTTTTCAAAGCCGCTTTTACAGCGTCTAACTGAGGAACAATTGTGTCCTCATTATAATAAAGACCAATACTTAAATTTACTTTGTGTGTCCGTTCATCCTTACCAAAGGCTTCCATTAGAGAAAGAATTGGATCACCTGCATAAGGATCTACATGTTGAAACATGGTCTAAAGTCCTAAATCAATCGAAAAAATCAAGTCTAATAATATAGGTAATTCAAACCCCGACTCAACAGTAGATTGAGGTTTATTTTTTATTATTTATTCAACTTTAGATTAAGGTCATCGCACATTTGTCTATATTTATAGCCAAATGTGTATTCTCTACAAAATAGAGGATAAATAAGATAAAACTTAAACAGTGTATCAAGTGCGGTATTGAAAGAGAGATAGCTAAGATATTGATTGTTTTTAGGTCGCAGTATTGTTAATGAATGATAAAACTATTGTTCTGCATTTCTCTTCTTGTCATCATAGTGCAAGCGCAATATTTAAATTCTGGATGGTTTTTAATGTTACTGAATTATCAATACGATCAAGCTCAAGATAGCCATGAAACTCAAAAAGTCACACTGGTATTGATTCACGGGTTATTTGGAAGTTTAAGTAATTTGGGCATTATTGCACGTGAATTTCAAGGCAAATTCAACTTATTACAAATTGATGTTCGAAATCATGGCCATTCTGCACATTCAGATGAAATGAATTATCAATTGATGGCTCAGGATGTTTTGCAAACACTTGATCATTTAAATATTGAAAAGTTTATTGCGATTGGACATTCTATGGGTGGAAAAATTGCAATGAAACTTGCAGATTTAGCGCAAGATCGTATGCAAAAAATGATTGTCTTGGATATGACACCTTTTGCATATCAAGAAAATCACCATGATCAAATTTTTAAAGCCTTATTTGCGGTTGAAAATGCACAAATTGAATCTCGTAAAGAAGCAACAGAGATTATGCGTCAATATTTAAAAGAAGAAATGGTGATTCAATTTTTATTAAAATCATTCAGTAAGGGAAAATGGCTGTTTAATGTCCAAGCTTTATTTAATCATTATGCTGATATTTTAAGCTGGGAAAATCAGCAGGTGAATCCTATTCCAGCATTGTTTATTAAAGGTGGAAACTCTCCCTATATTTCAAAAGCTGAACATTTTTCTGCAATCGAAACCCAGTTTAGTCATAGTCAAGTTAAAGTCATTGAACAAGTCGGGCATTGGTTACATGCTGAAAAACCGGCTGTAGTCAATCAAATGATCTCTGGGTTTATAGAATGAGGTTTTAGACTCTGAATAAATTAAAACAGCATATTTAAAGGTAATATGCTGTTTATAAATAATTGTTTTATAAACACTACCAGTTCTTTAGTCCACTATGGTCAAGAAAGTGTGTTGGTTTTGAATTTTCCATTGAGTACTAGATATGAAATTAGACCTAAAACCAAACCCCAAAATGCACCCCCAACACCAAATAAACTGATATTGGCCGTCGTTGCGAGAAAGGTAATGAGTGAGGCTTCTCGGCCATCAATATCACTCATCGCATTTGCAAGACTTCCAGCAATTGTACCTAATAATGCAAGTCCTGCTAAAGTGCTTATAAAAGCGACTGGAAACGCTGCAAAAACAGCTGCTAACGTTACACCAAAAATTCCAACAAGAATATAAAACACACCTGCAGCAATCCCTGAAATCCAGCGTTTTGATGGATCTTCGTGGGATTCCTTTCCAGTGCAAATTGCAGCAGTGATCGCAGCAAGATTAAATGCATGTGAACCAAACGGAGCCATGAGGAACGAGCCTAAGCCTGTCACGATAAGAATCGGTTTAGCATTGGTGTGAAAACCATCATTTTTAAGAACCAGTAAACCTGGCATATATTGTCCTGTTAAGGTAATTAAAAATAAAGGTAAAGCAACACTCAGTATCGAGTTTATAGAAAAAGTTGGTGTGGTAAAAATAGGCGAGGCTAATTTTAGTTCAAATCCAGAGAAATCAATCCGTGATTGTAAAAGTAAGAAAATAAAGCCAAAAATCAAGACACTAATAATGGCAAATCTTGCAGAAAAACGCTTGGTGATCAGGTAAATAAAAAATAATGAAATCGCCAAAAAAGGATCAATTGTCATATTGGTAAAGGCTGCAATCCCAAATTGCAGTAAAATACCTGCCAAGAGACCAGATGCAATACCCGTTGGAATTAGACCAATCAATTTTTCAAAATAGCCCGTAATTCCCAAGATCACAAATGCCAGTGCAGAAAGTAAATATGCGCCAATTGCTTCGGAATATGGCACGGTTACAAGCGTCGTAATTAAAAATGCAGCGGCAGGCGTAGACCATGCAGTGATAATGGGTTCGCGGGTATACCAACTTAATAATATTCCTGTGATACCAACCCCAATAGAAATAGACCACACCCATGAGGCAGTGAGTTCAGGGCTAAGACCAGCCATCTGCGCAGCTTGGAAAATTAAAATAAAGGTACCACCATAATTGACGATGACCGAAATTAAACCAGCCATAATGGGGGGAAGAAAATCATTAGAATGATGTTGAAAAGACATAAACTCTACCCCTAAGATTTTAAAAAGAAGTAGTAGAGTGTATTTTTAATGTGGTATTGCCATAAGATACACTTTTAATATTTTTTAAGGTACCAGTTTGGTCATGTGAATTTACTTTCTGCCTTTCTACTTAACTCTAGTAAAGGTGAAGGAGTTAAGAATGGTTTTTATATTGCTAAATACAATGAGAGTAGTGCTTTGAATGCAGCGAAGAAAAATACCCTCAATTTAGGTTTCTTAATGATTTTTTGAATTTCATAGATCGTACAATATAAACAGTTATTACAATTAAAAAACTATTGAAACAAGAGTTCAATAATAAATATGAGTTTATCCTCTAAGATTGAATATTAAATAAATTTTTCGATAGGATAAAAGTATGAGCCATAGTAAGCAACTCACCATATTTGATGTCTTAAAATTTAGTCATGAAAAGCAAAGAGAATTATCTGATAAATTAATTGAAACCAGTGGCAACTCAGAAGAAAGAAAGCATTATTTCTCATTATTGAAAAATGAATTATTTGCACATGCAGTGGCTGAAGACAGGTATTTTTACATACCTCTTATGATGACAGATGCAGGTTTGAATATTACAAGACATGCTCTGTCTGAGCATCACGAAATTGATGAGCTACTTGAGCAACTTACTGAAAAAGAACTCAATAATCCGAGTTGGTTACGTATAGCAAATCAGCTACGAAAGCTTGTACATCATCATTTAGATGAAGAAGAGCATAAATTTTTCCAGCAATCTGGTAAAATTTTAAAAGATGATGAAAAACTAAACTTAGCTAAAAAGTATCAACATGAATATGATAAATATATTGATAAAGACAAAACAAGTTTAGTTCATCAATGATTTAAACTTTTTTAAATTTAGTACGATAAGGCAGACTTGAAAATGATCAAATCATATTAATTGTTTTGTCACTTTTTCAGCTGTTTCGGTTCACTCAATCTTTATAGTAAGCTGATCTTTAAAGATTGAGTGAAGCATAGCGCTCACTCTGAGGGCAGTTTCATATAACACTAATTATGATGAACTAAGAAGATAGTAAAGGATTCTTTTTTTCAAAAAAAATTTGCTTAGGCATTATTTTGGAGAAATAACCCTCAAATACTAGTTGAGTTCGTTCCCTAAATTCATATATCAATGGTAGTTCCAAATTCCCTATTTTAAAGGAGTCATTCATATCTAAATGTGAGCTTATGGAAAGCATAATTAAGCTAAAAATCCTAAATAGCTCCCAATCTAATATAGCAGATGAATTTCTTTCAATATTATAAATTCCCCATTCTAAAAGCCAATATTCCTCCATATCCCATATTTTTTCTTCGTGCAACTTTCCTATAAATGATAAGTTTTCATATAAGTCATTGTGAGGAAAATTGCGCTGTATAATTTTTTTTGCATTCATAATTTATGTTCTTTAAACACTATCTAAAATTAATTTAATACAAATTTTACGAAATTCTTGAATTACTTTAATAATATCTCATAATTTACAGGAATGTGAAAGCAACTGATGAATATGTAATTGATGTAGAAAGATTGAGTGAAGTATAGTCATCTGAGTGAGGGCTAATTCATCTAGGACCCATTATATTAAATTTGATAATTTTGTACTTTTAAAATCTGCTAAACACTGAAGATAAAAATGCCAATCAAATTGATTGGCATTCTTGAAATATCAAATTACTTTAGGTAAAAGCTATAATGTTTGCCACGCATTTCTTGCTTCTTCTGAATTTTTATTCAAAATTACGTTTCCATCTTTAATTTCACTCACCCAACTTAATGGAATCAGATGATGTTCATTATGTTCATCATCACTTCGAGTCAATTTAATTGAATCTTGTCCCTCAAGATGGTCAACCTTACCGATCTGTGTACCACATGAAGCAATTACTGAAGCATGTTCTTTAATATCGTTTGCATTAACGTTACTCATAATGTTTGCCCATCTATTGTTCAAGTTGAAATATCAGTCTAAGACATTTAAAAATTAGTGATGTAAGTATTTTTAAGTTTTAAGTTTTGTTGAGTTAATAATGTAGGATTTATAGATTTATTTAATTTATAAATGTCATTTTTGAATAAATATATAAAATTAAAAAATAATGTGATTCTGTCCTCAATTAATTAATTTTGTTATGCTTTATTCATTTGTTTTTTTGTGATGTAATTATAATTTATAAGTTTTATTGAGGTTTTTTTGATTATTTTATTTTTTTTGGTCTTAATGGGGTGTTTGAAATTGTTTCTGTAAGATTTTGTTTTGTAATGCTTTATTTTTAAATAATTAACGGTAAGATTTTAATGTGTTGTATTGTAATTTAATGTTATTTATTTAAGAATTTCTAAAACGACAATACTCAATAGAGCTGGGGTTTTGAGCTGAGTTTATTTTAATTTAGTTAATTTTATTTTGTACAAACCTTTCTTGAAACTATAACAAATAGCAATATTAAATAAAAATATTTAATCTAGGATGGATTATCGTTGATTGATTAATTGAATTAATAACTTTTATCAAAATAGAGGATTAAATATGTCAAATTCTAATATAGATAACGAAGTAGTTAAGAATCTCAGTAAAGAACAACGTGACCAATTGAATGCCGATCCAATTTCCGGTGAGCCAGGAGCACACCCAATCGGGACAGGTGTTGGAGCCGCAGGCGGTGCAGTAAGTGGTGCAGCTATTGGAGCTGTTGGCGGACCTGTAGGTGCTGCAGTCGGTGGAGTAGTAGGTGCAGTTGTTGGCGGATTAGCTGGAAAAAGCATTTCTGAAGCTGTAAATCCAACTGATGAAGATGTTTATTGGCGTGAAACTTACAACACTCGCCCTTATTATAAAGACACGATTAACTTATATGATAATGTAGATTACGATCGTGATTATCGTGATGCATATCAGCTAGGGTACACTTCTAGAAGCAATTACCCTTATGAAACAAAGTTTGAAGAAGTTGAAGCTGATCTTAAGCTTCAATGGGAAAAAACCAAAAGAGAGTCTCGTTTAAAATGGGAAGAAGCAAAGCATGCAGTAAAAGATGCTTGGGATCGAGTAACTCGTTAACAGATACTCAAAAAAATAGCCCTTCAATGTAAGGGCTATTTTTTGTCACTAGTAAACAAATGGCAGCAATCCACTACAACCATTTATTGTGGTAACATATTGAAAATACAAGTGAATGCAACGATATGCAAGCTATGCCAATCCAATACAGACTGAGTGGATTTTACTTTTGGTATTATTCAATAGTTGGAACTTTTTTACCGTATTGGAGCTTATATCTTCAAGATCAAGGATTTAATTATCAAGAAATCGGATTACTGTCCTCTATAGCCATTTTAACCCGTATATTTGCACCTTTTATTTGGGGATTTATCGCAGATAAAACAGGCAAACGAATGTTGTGGGTTCGTGTGGCAACTTGGATGGAAGCTACGATCTGGTTTTTAATTTTTATCATTCCCAACAATGTGCAATCGATTGCATTTCTGATGCTGATTTTTAGCTTCTTTCAAAATGCCATACTTGCGCAATTTGAAGGTGTAACGCTGTTTTGGCTGGGTAATCAACATACAGCATTGTATGGGAAAATTAGAAAATGGGGTTCTATTGGATTTATTATTGGCGTATTTAGTATCGGAGCGATTTTAGAAGTTATTGCAATTCAATATTTACCAATGATGTTGTTATGTATTGCATTTACAGCTTTTATTTGGTCCTTTTCGATTAAGGAACCCAGCACAGCACCGAGTGCACAAAAAATATTAGACCCATTGCTTCCCATTCTAAAAAGACCAGTGGTTTTTTCATTTTTTATCATTGAATTTATTATGCTTTTTGCACAAGCACCATTTTATAGTTTTTATAGTAATTATTTAAAGCTTGCTGGTTACAGTACAACTCAGATTGGCTTTTTATGGTCAGTTGGGGTGATTGCTGAAATTATCATGTTTAACTATGCAAATTTCTTCCTAAATCGTTTTTCATGGCGAAGCTTAGTCGCACTTTGTTTAATCATGACCAGTATTCGATTTATTTTGGCAGGTTTATTTTCAGAAAGTTTCATTATTCAATTTATTTCTCAAACTTTTCATGCATTTAGTTTTGGTTTATTTCATATTATTGCAATGCGGGTCATTTTGCAGAACTTTGCAGCTAAACAACAGGGCAGAGGGCAAGCACTATACAGTACCATGTGGGGACTTGGCGTTGCATCCGGCAGCATCTTAGCTGGGCAATATTGGGAAAAATTATCAGGAGAATATATTTTTATCATTGCTGGACTTTCAGCCTTGCTTGGTTTGCTATTGATTAATTTTTTACCTAAAACACTACAAACGATTCAAAGATAAATGAATCTCTTTGCAGAAAAGAGATTCAGAACATCCAAATCGATACTGTACGGGTTAATTTAGTAAATAAACAATAAGGTGTACAATAAAAGGTCCAACCAATACCATAAAAATTCCAGCTAAAACCATGGTTAAACTGGCAATAACACCTTCATCTTTATCACGCATATAAGCTTTACTTGTACCAAAACCATGTGCTGCATTACCCAAAGACGCACCTTGTGCAAAGCTTGATTTCAGTCTTAATCCACCCAATACCAAATCACCAATTAACATACCAGTCACCCCAGTAATCATGGTGAATAAAATCACCAGTTCAACAGAACCGCCGATATGGGTTGTTAACTCCATTGCAAATGGTGTAGAGATTGAACGTGCCATTAGACTATAGGTTGTTGTTTGGTCAAAATGAAATAATTTAGCAAGGTAGAATGCACTGATCATCCCAGCAAGCATACCAATGACCACGCCCATAGAAATTGAAATGAGATGTTCTTTAATGATTTGGCGATATTCAAAAATTGGGATTGCAAAGGCAACAGTTGCAGGCCCTAACATCCATATAATCCACTGACTATCAAGCATATAAGCATCATAAGAAACATGTGCTGACAGTAAAATGGTGATTAAAACAATCGGAACCAAAATTGCTGGAGATAAAATTAAATATGGAAATTTACGATAAAGTTTTTTGACCAACACATACGCGACTAATGTGATCACTAGGCAAAATATTGAAATGGCAGACATTATTTATCTCCCTCTAATACATGTACGGTTTTATGAACATGACGTTGTTTCAACTTCCGCTCTAGTTTAAAACCTATATGCACACTATAAGCAGTAAATACCATCACACAAATTGTACCCAGTACAACCACAACAATCAGTTGCCAACCTTCAGTGATAAATAGGTTTTTATATTTCATTAACCCGATAAAACAAGGAATAAAAAATAGCACCAATTCACCTAGAATGAAATCTGAGCCTGATTTAATCCAATTTAACTTAAAAATACCTGTCATGAGCCCAATCAAAACCATAAATAAGCCAATCACAGCTGCCGAAATAGGTAAATTAAATTGTTTTTGAATGATTGAACCAATCCACCAAATCAAAATTAAAAGCCCAATTTGCAAAATGACTTTATAAATTGATGAAATTCGATGGCTTTGAGTACGCGTAGACATTTTATTGCAGATATTTTAAAAAGATGAGTTATTTTAGTTGCAAACATCACAGTATATTATGAATAATTAAATCATAATTATGCGTTTTTGGAATAATTGATGGACATTAAAAATCTTAAAATTTTTGTAGAAATCGTCAATTGCGAAAGTTTTACTTTGGCTGCGGATCGTTTGTTTATGACACAGCCTACACTCAGTAAATCAATTAAACATTTAGAAGAAGAACTTGGCACAGCTTTGTTTAAAAAAGGTGAAGCTGGAAGAAAAAGGGAAGTTGTACTTACCTATATTGGTGAATTAATTTATCAACACGCTTTAAATATCTTAAATGAACAAAAGCAAATATTTGAAAATATAGATCAAGTACAGCAGTTAAAAAAAGGTAAATTAACCATAGGCTTACCACCATTAGGTTCGGTATTACTCAGTCCTTTAATTGCTTTATTTCATCAGAATCATCCTGATATTCAATTGAAATTCTTAGAAGTTGGTGCCAATGGTATTGAGGAAGCAATTGCTGATAAAAGTATTGATGTTGGGATTTTACTCGGTAATTTAAGACCAAGTTTTGCGGCAATTCCTGTGATAGATTCACCAATGTGTTTATTGGCTAAGAAAAATTCACATTGGAATCAACGAGATTCAGTAAATTTGCATGAACTTAAAGAAGAAACTTTTTTACTTTACGCTGATTCTTTTACATTAAATAAGATGATTATACAGGCTGCAAATTCTGTAGGTTTTGAACCAAAAGTGGTGTGTAAAAGTAGCCAGTGGGACTTTATCACCAAAATGGTGGAGTTTAATATGGGGATCGCCATATTGCCCAAAATTTATTGTGATCAGTTAGATCAAGGGAAGTTTTGCTCAGCAATCCTTAATGAGCCTAAATTACATTGGACATTGAGTATGGCTTGGAATACGACTGTAGCAATGAGTCCAGCAACCAAAGCTTGGTTAACGATTGTAGAGATGCATCGAGATAAAATTCATTTCTAGATGGATTGATAGCTTTTAAGTCTTAATAAATTGAGATTGGCGTGGCTCAGGTTTAAATTTTATAAGTATTAAAAGTATGTATATCAATTTCTTAATTCATGTTATTTCGCATAATATCTCAGATTATGTTACTTGCTTCGTCATTGACAATGTGTTCAAGTTGAACAACTTTTGCACATTGTCAATGATGTTACAATCTGCAAGTAACACCAGTGCATTTAACATCAATCTACATTATGCGAAATACGTCACATAAAAGAAAATATAATAATATCAATAATTTAGATAATATATTTATCAATGATTTAACTAATAAATATGTCACATGCCAATACTGCGGAAGAACCTTAGTTTTTTCACAGCTCTACAGTCATTTACGTAAATTTCATGACTATGAAAAGGGCATAATCATGGATTTTTTGGACGAGTAGGAGAGTCCACGCTTTCTAATGGTGGACTCTAGTCCGAAATTTCGGAATTTTCACCTTACTTTATAATTTTCACAGTACCGCTGTTACTAACTTCTAATAGTTCTAAACCTTCTTCTACTAGAATATGTATTAACTCGCTGTCTCTAACTGGCTGTTGTCCTTTTTGAATTAATATTTTGTTTAATTCAACTGCTTTTTTCCTGAGCATTTCTTGCTCTTGGTCGTTAATTCGAACGCTTTGAACCATTTTTTTCATACCAAAATCAACATGTGGAAAATCATACATGTATTTTTGCATGCATGTATTGCGCATACTTGCATATTTGTGTTAACTTTCGCTTGTTGCATAACTGCATGCATGTGGATTTTTGGCGATGCTAGATCATATTTGTATAAATATACCGTTTGAATCGAGCTTCTATTCAGTAGATGCCGAAGGACGTTATTTTTTTATAGATGTTGATCCACATAGTTTAGAAATCCCACTAGCTTCAAGATCGGTGAATAAGAATGATGATGGGACCATTTCTGCATCAGCTTTATTTCATCCGTTTGAATCTGTACCAACGCATTACACTGGTATGGCTTTAAAAGTATTTTTTGATTCAGCCTATGAACCTTACGTTCAGATTAAGGCAAGTCCTGCGAAATTAATGCAAGGTCACAATGTATTTGGAAGTGACAATATAGAGCAGGGTGCTTTTGAGATGCTTGGCTTCTTAGATGTTGCTTATCCGCTTTTATCAAGAATGCTTGATGTGCCTAAAGCTTGGGTTTCGCATATTGATGTAACTTATTCAGCGAGATTAAAAGATCAATTTACAGCGAATAAAGTTCTTCAATTTTTATCAAATGTTTCTAACGGTCAAACACGTTTAAGTAATAAACGTTATGACTCAACAGTTTATTGGGGTGGTCAGACTTCACGACTCGTTAATCATAAGTGTTATTTAAAATATGATGAGTTTCTTGCGCAATTCGAAGAACAAAAGCAACTCGCTAAATTTAATAATAAATCTGCGATGCGAGTCGTTGAAGTCATGTCTGATATTCGTCTTATTAACTGGACTGTCGGTCTAGCTCGTTTTGAATCACGTTTAAAGAAACGTTGGCTAGAACGTAACGGTATACCGACTAATCTATTTGAATTAATTAAGTTTCAACGTCAAAACCCAAACCTTTTACAAACACTTTGGACTAAAGCCACAAGTAGTATTTTTGATGCCTTGAGGGGTCAATCTATGAAATTAACAGATGATACAAGTGTCCTGAAAGCGATTGAAAGTTCTGAAATTGTTATTACAAAGTCAGGTAAAGCTTCACCGACCAAAGTTAGAAATCTATTTGCCATGTATTGCCTAATTCGAGAAAAAGGCATTGAAGAAGTAAAAAACAATTATGGCAAATCTCAATTCCACAATTTGCTTTCACAACTTTGTGAATGTGGCTTTTCAAAAGCTTACTTGCAAAACCTTCATGATGAGAAGGCATCAAACATCATTCCGTTCATGAAGCTCGTTGAGATCGACTTCAATCAACAACTGCCTGACTGGTACGAAGAACCACAGAGTCAGTTTAATTACAAAATAGCTTAGGAGTATTAAGCATGAGCGCTATTGATCAACCAATTTTAACAATCGCAGGTATTCGTAAATCTGAAGGCAACATGGTTGCAGATGGTCGATCTGTAGATTGGTCAAATACTGTGGTAACAGTTTTACAGCCATTTACAGAGGAAGAAATTGCTTCTGGAGCGATTGGCATGAAATCAACAGAGTACAAAATCAAAGGTGCTCAATTTTTCTATGATTATCAAGGTCAGAAATTGCCAGCCGAAGCACAATTGATTTTTAGACTTGATGTGAGTCGTAAAGTTCCAGTGGCTCAATTGGTTGCTTTGGATTTTACAGCGTCTAAACCACTGGATGAACGTGCTGTAGATAAAGCATTTAGAAATGAAATCAACAAAGCCACTAAGGTTGAAATCTAAAAATATCTATACATATCAAATGCTTAAAATATATCATTTCGTATAATGTATAATATGTAAATAAATCAATAACTTAGGTGAAATTATGATTAGAAATATAACAGCAATACAGGGCGATAATCAAGTCGAATGCCCAAATTGTTATTCATTATTTCACCGACAATATTTGCCATTTCACATGTCGAAGTGTGGGGGCTAAAGAATGGGCACTGATCAAACAACTGAACAATTAAATCAGTGCCTAACTGCGTTGGCTTCGGCTAACCAACACTGGTGGGAATACTTTGCAATAACACAATCGCAATCAGACATGCTTTCAGTGGCTTTAATGAAAATCATGATTGGTTCAATTAGTTACGGCTTAATTTCCCTAATTCTAAAAAAAGCCTAAAGGAGAATCCCATGGGGCAATTAGAAAATGTTGAAAAGATTGTAACTCAATCTGTTCATGAAAAAACTTGGTTTGAACGTTTCCGCAACAACTTAAAACAATACGGCATAGGTACAGCCGTTTTGGGTACTGCGTTAGTTGGTACTACATCTGCAAACGCTGCGGAAGGTACTGGAATCGCTCAACTGTTTTTGGAGGGTGTAACTGGTGAGGTTACATCAATTCTTAACTCTCAAAAAGCAATGTACGGTGCTTTAATCCTTGTCTTAATCGGCTTACTGATTTGGCGATATGGTAAACGTACAGTTAATAGCGGTTAATTAATTAACAAATTGAACCGACCTAGTGTCGGTTTTCTTTACTACTTCGCGCTCCGCTGGTACGTGCGTAGACGCGCGAAACCGAGCGGAGCGTGAAGTAATGAGTGAACCTGAACAAGTAGCATCAATATTTTTTTGGATAAAACCGCTATGTTATTTTTTAATTACACTTCTTATCGTGTTAAAGATATAGCTTTAATATTCATTAAAGTATTAATTTCATTTGTCATTTATTTTAATTCATTTTCTACAGCTTATGCTGTTGGGAAAAATTATAACGTTAAAACAATTGTTTATGACCCTTTAGCAAAAGTAATTGAAGCAACCACCCTTGACAGAATTGCTGAAAAAACAATGCGTCGAACTGCACGAGTTCCTGTTACTGCATCTGCAACAGGTTCAACAGTCGCAAGCATGATTCGTTTTGGAGTAGCTGGCGCTTTAATATATGGAGTTGTTGAGGGTGCAGGATGGATTATCGATAACGGCATTGTAAAAAAACGTGTCGAATCTCAAGTTGTTGATCCTAGCGTTGAATATGTTTGGGTACCCATAAATGTAGATCAATCTTCATCAGACCCAAAGTGTCGTTCTAGACAATACTATTCAACGACTACGCTTGCCATTGCTCATTCAAAAAGCTGTGCTGAATTACAAGAAATGAAAAATATAACTTGTTCAATGACTTCAATTACACAGATAGATTGTAAGGGCCTTTGGAAGAATGACACAACTCCGAGTTTAAGCGGTCAAATATTTAGAGAAAAAAATCCAAACTATAATCCTGATCTTGAGCCTAAATATGTTCCTGTTCCTGAAACAGAACTTGGAGATAAAATTAACAATTCTCCACAAGCACCTCAAATTTTACCCACTGTATATAATCCGAACTCAACTGCAGGCGGAAAAGCTCCGCAAGCTACTTCTGATGCTTTAGATCGTGCTGTCCCAGTTCCTGAAACAGAACCAGAAGGTTCAACTGAAGTGAATCCTGAAACTGGCAAAGGTACTTTTAAATTACCCGCATTTTGTGAGTGGGCTTCTGTGATGTGTGCATGGTATGAAAAATACCAAGATGATTCCAAAAAGACGGACGAACATAGAGAAAAAGAATTAAGTTTTTGGGAGTACATAAAGCAAGAATATGCGGATGCTAAAGAAAAAATAAAAAAAACTTATGACGAAATAAAAGATTACTTCAAAGAAGAAGAACCCGAAAAAGAAGATACAGAGGTTGATATTGATGATGAACCCGAAAATGTTAATAAGCCTCAAGTATCAATCGGTGATGACACTTGTCCGTCATTGCCTATTTCTTTGCATATACCGTTTGAAACCATACAAACAGATATTAGCCCTATTTATATATGTGAGATCGCTAGAGGTATGAAAGCTTTCTGGATTGCATTTGGTCTATATACAGCTTCATTAATCGTTGGGAGAAGAAACTAATGTCATTTTGGTCAGCTTTGGCTTCTGTCACTAAATCATCACAAGATGGGTGGCTCTCACGTGTGCTCACTGGTGCGGGTATTACACTCGCATCTTATTCAATACATAAATTTTATTTAGAACAATACATATCAGATTTTATATCAAGTCTTGGCGGTATTTCAGGATTTGGAGCATCACTTATACATATGTCGGGCATAGATATTTACATTCAATCAGTTTTAACAGCTCTTGTAATAGCTATGGCTCAAAATTCACAACAACTCTTTTTAAAGAAAGGTGGCAAATGATTAATTTAATAACTGCACCTCCGGGCGTTGGCAAAACTTTATTCGCTACAATGCAATTAATTAAACATGATGAAGCAAATAAAAAGAATTTACCTTTGGCAAAATCTTATTACATTCATAATTTGGAACTACTTTCAAATCATGCTGATAAGCTAATTACAATTGATTTAGCTGAATTTAAAGGCAATCAGAATCTATTTAAAGAGATACGACTAGCTTTAGATAAATATGATGGACAGCAAATTACATTATTAGAGTATTTCAGTTGTTTTAATCATTACGATTTTTCAGATTTCTATTCAGATAAAGTTACACCTGATCATTACTATCTATCTACTTCATATAACTTAATTTCAAATTTTGCGAATAAGGTATGTGATACAAAGTTCAAGATGATTCCTCCAGTACGCCAAATCTATTCAGATATAAACGGACTTAGAATTGAAGATGTATTAGAAAGTCCTGACGATTGGCGTACTTGTCCTGATGGCTCAATTATTTTCTATGATGAAGTACAGAACCGTCCGATCTATAAGAATGTTCGTGATAAAAACGATATTGTTTCTGAATTAACAGTTCATCGTCATCGTGGATTTGATATCTATTTCATTACACAATTCCCTGTGCTGATTCATACAGAAGTTAGGGCTGTAGTCGGTCAGCATTATCACTTATTTAGACCGTGGGGGCTTCCTCAAGCTTATGTGCATGTATGGTCTTATGCTGTTGTAGACCCTAACTCATTCAGCAAAAAAAGAGCTGCTGAACGTACTTTTAGATTTTCATACGATAAGAAAATTTATAAGCTCTATACATCTTCTACAATGCACACTCATAAAGTCACGCTACCTAAAAAATTATTGCTTTACGCAGGTGGATTATTATTTGGTTTCTATCTTATCTATGACGGTATTTCAGGCGGAACCATTTTTAATAAAGGAAAAGATAATCAAGCAGGTATTATGGATAAAGTAAATACTGCAAAAGATTCAAATCCTTATGCGAACGATAAAACAGCAAATAAGGATGAAATATCGCCTGAATTAGCGCAAAAAATTAAGTCATGCACTGAACAATTCGGTTGGACTCCTGGCCAATGTCGAGAAGCATACGATCCTCAATTTTTAGCGGACGGACAAGCAAAACGTACTGTAAACACCGTATTCATTTATGATGCTTCAAAGCCTTACAACACTGTTGCAGAAAATGTAAGTTATGAAATTACCTCAAAACCTGTCTTTTCAGGTTGTACCAAGTTTGGCAACAAATATCAGGCTTATACAGAACAAGGCACGAAGCTAAAAGTTTCTAGCGAAGATTGTAAAAGACTTATAGACAACAATGATCGTCCTTATAACTATTTTAAAAAGCCCGAAAGTAATGCAAGCCAAATTAAAAATATTGAGGTTAAAAATAATGAAAATCCCCCAAAAACCGAAGAAAATGAACAACTAAAGGCTAATAATCAAGTAGAACCTCATCTACAAGCTAAAGTAACGAATGGTGCTAATGACCTAGCGGGGTTTAACAATGCATTCTGAGCATAAAACCCAAAAACATGATGATCATGTTAGAACTGCATTTAAGCATTTTTTTCCCATGCAATTATTTCTAGTTTTGATCTCTTTAGCTTTTACTTTAGGCATTATTATTGGAAATTCATGGGCTTACTTTTCTTGTTATTCTTTCTTTTTATTGATCAATAAGTGAAATCTTAATGCTTTTTATGAGATCGGAGTTTTAGTTTAACTAGCGAAGTCTGTTAAGCTAAAAGTTCGGTCATTCTGGAGAAATAATAATGCTATATTTAGCTTATTTTATAGTCGTAAGTATTGGTCTATATTTATTTTATAAAATTGGTTCTATGATTGATTTCTAAACTATTTTCAAAATATGACACTTTATTATTTATTTCTGTCTGTTGCGATTACTGCTACATTTATTTTATTTGCCTCTATTTCTGCTGTATTTTTTATTAAATCTTTACAAGACTGATTTCGCATAATATCTCAGATTATGTTACTTGCTTCGTCATTGACAATGTGTTCAAGTTGAACAACTTTTGCACATTGTCAATGATGTTACAATCTGCAAGTAACACCAGTGCATTTAACATCAATCTACATTATGCGAAATACGTCACATAAAAGAAAATATAATAATATCAATAATTTAGATAATATATTTATCAATGATTTAACTAATAAATATGTCACATGCCAATACTGCGGAAGAACCTTAGTTTTTTCACAGCTCTACAGTCATTTACGTAAATTTCATGACTATGAAAAGGGCATAATCATGGATTTTTTGGACGAGTAGGAGAGTCCACGCTTTCTAATGGTGGACTCTAGTCCGAAATTTCGGAATTTTCACCTTACTTTATAATTTTCACAGTACCGCTGTTACTAACTTCTAATAGTTCTAAACCTTCTTCTACTAGAATATGTATTAACTCGCTGTCTCTAACTGGCTGTTGTCCTTTTTGAATTAATATTTTGTTTAATTCAACTGCTTTTTTCCTGAGCATTTCTTGCTCTTGGTCGTTAATTCGAACGCTTTGAACCATTTTTTTCATACCAAAATCAACATGTGGAAAATCATACATGTATTTTTGCATGCATGTATTGCGCATACTTGCATATTTGTGTTAACTTTCGCTTGTTGCATAACTGCATGCATGTGGATTTTTGGCGATGCTAGATCATATTTGTATAAATATACCGTTTGAATCGAGCTTCTATTCAGTAGATGCCGAAGGACGTTATTTTTTTATAGATGTTGATCCACATAGTTTAGAAATCCCACTAGCTTCAAGATCGGTGAATAAGAATGATGATGGGACCATTTCTGCATCAGCTTTATTTCATCCGTTTGAATCTGTACCAACGCATTACACTGGTATGGCTTTAAAAGTATTTTTTGATTCAGCCTATGAACCTTACGTTCAGATTAAGGCAAGTCCTGCGAAATTAATGCAAGGTCACAATGTATTTGGAAGTGACAATATAGAGCAGGGTGCTTTTGAGATGCTTGGCTTCTTAGATGTTGCTTATCCGCTTTTATCAAGAATGCTTGATGTGCCTAAAGCTTGGGTTTCGCATATTGATGTAACTTATTCAGCGAGATTAAAAGATCAATTTACAGCGAATAAAGTTCTTCAATTTTTATCAAATGTTTCTAACGGTCAAACACGTTTAAGTAATAAACGTTATGACTCAACAGTTTATTGGGGTGGTCAGACTTCACGACTCGTTAATCATAAGTGTTATTTAAAATATGATGAGTTTCTTGCGCAATTCGAAGAACAAAAGCAACTCGCTAAATTTAATAATAAATCTGCGATGCGAGTCGTTGAAGTCATGTCTGATATTCGTCTTATTAACTGGACTGTCGGTCTAGCTCGTTTTGAATCACGTTTAAAGAAACGTTGGCTAGAACGTAACGGTATACCGACTAATCTATTTGAATTAATTAAGTTTCAACGTCAAAACCCAAACCTTTTACAAACACTTTGGACTAAAGCCACAAGTAGTATTTTTGATGCCTTGAGGGGTCAATCTATGAAATTAACAGATGATACAAGTGTCCTGAAAGCGATTGAAAGTTCTGAAATTGTTATTACAAAGTCAGGTAAAGCTTCACCGACCAAAGTTAGAAATCTATTTGCCATGTATTGCCTAATTCGAGAAAAAGGCATTGAAGAAGTAAAAAACAATTATGGCAAATCTCAATTCCACAATTTGCTTTCACAACTTTGTGAATGTGGCTTTTCAAAAGCTTACTTGCAAAACCTTCATGATGAGAAGGCATCAAACATCATTCCGTTCATGAAGCTCGTTGAGATCGACTTCAATCAACAACTGCCTGACTGGTACGAAGAACCACAGAGTCAGTTTAATTACAAAATAGCTTAGGAGTATTAAGCATGAGCGCTATTGATCAACCAATTTTAACAATCGCAGGTATTCGTAAATCTGAAGGCAACATGATTGCAGATGGTCGATCTGTAGATTGGTCAAATACTGTGGTAACAGTTTTACAGCCATTTACAGAGGAAGAAATTGCTTCTGGAGCGATTGGCATGAAATCAACAGAGTACAAAATCAAAGGTGCTCAATTTTTCTATGATTATCAAGGTCAGAAATTGCCAGCCGAAGCACAATTGATTTTTAGACTTGATGTGAGTCGTAAAGTTCCAGTGGCTCAATTGGTTGCTTTGGATTTTACAGCGTCTAAACCACTGGATGAACGTGCTGTAGATAAAGCATTTAGAAATGAAATCAACAAAGCCACTAAGGTTGAAATCTAAAAATATCTATACATATCAAATGCTTAAAATATATCATTTCGTATAATGTAACTGCGTGATTATGTTACTTACACTGCAACTTTTTAAAATGACATTTTCCCGGCCAGAAAATGATATTTTCGAGTTGCGAAAATGCAGTGCATTTAACATCAATCCGCATTATGCGAAAGCAGTCATTTAATTACTTGTTTTAAATCTCTTTTAAGCTCTGTGCTTGTCGGTATTTTTTGATATTCAACTTTTAATCGTCTTCCTTCTTTTTTTACTGTCTTTGGTCTATTTGTATTTAATCTAAGAAATGCCAGTTCGTCTGGTTCATTTCTATGATTTATTTCACATATCATTACCGTGTCGAACTTTTCTATAATTATATGTTTTGGAAAGGTTTTTTTTGCTATTTCTTTTAGCGTTAAATTTTTATTTTTGAGTTTATAAATTAAAAAAATTATAGATAAGGCAATTATTAAAATAATAATTTTTTCCATTGCTTGTTCTGCCTGTGATTGAGAAAGGGAGGAGGGACGTTCGACCGCTCGATTGAGCAGAGCAGAACAAGATTTGAGAAAGGGCACACTGCTATCTAATAGTGTGCCTGACTGTCCAAAGTTTTTTGTCATTTCCTCTATGAGCTATATATAACGGAGCTTACAGGGAAGATGAGAAACTTTATCATTTAATCCAGATATTGATTATATTTTGATCAATATATTTATTTTTTTGTTTCGACTTTAACCATTCCATCTCTACTTACTTCAACTATCCCTTCAAGTAGTGTCTGTTTAATAATCTCATGGAAGATTTCTGTATCTCTCAATGGCTTTTTTCCTGCTTTAACTAGATCTCTATTTAACCGCAAAGCCACATCATTCAAAGCCTGTTCTTCTTCATCTGTAAAGCGAAATGTCTTAGCCATTTGATAATCCTTTTAAAAATCACTTAATTCTAAATGAATTTGTGATTTGTGATTGAATTCATATGTGATTTATGTTTTTATGTGTTAAAAGTGATTTATGAATTTGTGATTTATCATGCTAGATTTCGAGCGTTTAATGATTCCGATCATTCCGACACACGTATGTAATCTCGATAATCGTTATTGGTTTAACGGTGATATTCGTGATTATGGTGTGCCTGCTGCGACTCGACATGTCAGTAAAGATGATGATGGCAATACAACAACAGGGGAGCTTTATCACCCATATGAATCACTTCCAAGTGATTTTACTGATATGGCCATTAAGTTTTATACAAGTACAACTAACACACCGCCATACGTTGAGATTAAAGGATCACCTTTGAAATTGTTGCAAGGTCATAATGTTTATGGCTTTGATTCACTTGAACTTGGTACATATCACATGATTGGTATGTTGCTTACAGCTTTCCCTAAACTAGCACCCATTCTTGATGTTCCTAACACTGAGCTTTCATGTCTCGATACGACTTACTTATTTAGGCTTCCGCATCAGAATATGGTTCAACCAGTATTGGACTATATGGCTAGTCTTGCATCGGGTCACCGTAAAGCTAGAGAAGTTAAATATAACAACTATATTTCTTGGGGTAATGATGGTGCCAGTGTACGTCCAAAGGCTTACGGCAAATTCGAAGAAGTAAAAAGTCAGTTAAATAAAATTCAAAAACTAGCCGATAAAGGCTGTCCACGATCTAAAGTACTTGTATGTGCTATGCATGATGCTTTGCCTTTTGCTAATGCAATTATCCGTAAAGAAGCTCGGATTTCTAAGACTTATCTAACCAAAAATGGTTATCCAACAAACATTTGGCAACTTATAGAGTTGCAGAAACAACAGCCAGATTTATTGCTACGCCTCTGGCACGTAGCTTTTGACCCAATCCTTAAGACAATGGAGGGTGAGTACATGAACTTCGCTAGTGATGATGAATTAGAACATCTCCTTAAATCTAAATTGGTTTCTTATACAAAGAAAGGAAATCCAAGTTATACAAAGGCTTATAACGCACTCGATTTTTATCGTTCTTTACGTATCGATGGTTATATCAAAGTTAAATCTCGTCACCTTGAATCACGATTTTATAAACGTGAAAGAGAACTTATTAGCTGTGGTATCAGTCGTTCACACCTCCAAAACCTACATAAAAATCCTAATGGCAAGGTCATTCCATTTGTACGTCTTTTAGAACTCAAGATGTGCGACCAATTGCCACCAGATTATCAAATTCCAGTTTCACCATACACGCCTAATGAGCGTTTACATTTAGTTGCCTGAGGAGGCTTTAACCATGCAAGTTCAATTTAACAAACGCCAAATTTTACCCTCAATTTACCGTTCTGAGAAAGATGGTAAAGAACGAGCATTTTTATCTACGACCGTATTGTCACCAGTTAAATACAATTTAACGCCAATGCCAGGGATGATGCCAATTGAACAGATTCAAGCGATTTTAGAAGAGTGTGCAGACAACGCCCAAGAAGTCGAAATTGAGTTCACAGAACAACAAACCAAGTTTGGCGCACAGATGCAGATTTTTAGTGTTAAGCCAGTTGTTAAACCAAACCACCAGCAAGTTGCTAAGTGATGAAAGAGTTCGTATTTATTACGGTTTTAGGTCTTTGTGTGTTTGCATTGTTTGACGCTAAATGTTCAGAAATGCAAACAAGACATTACTTATCAATACCTTAATTATACCAACTTCGCATAATGTAACTGCGTGATTATGTTACTTACACTGCAACTTTTTAAAATGACATTTTCCCGGCCAGAAAATGATATTTTCGAGTTGCGAAAATGCAGTGCATTTAACATCAATCCGCATTATGCGAAAGCAGTCATTTAATTACTTGTTTTAAATCTCTTTTAAGCTCTGTGCTTGTCGGTATTTTTTGATATTCAACTTTTAATCGTCTTCCTTCTTTTTTTACTGTCTTTGGTCTATTTGTATTTAATCTAAGAAATGCCAGTTCGTCTGGTTCATTTCTATGATTTATTTCACATATCATTACCGTGTCGAACTTTTCTATAATTATATGTTTTGGAAAGGTTTTTTTTGCTATTTCTTTTAGCGTTAAATTTTTATTTTTGAGTTTATAAATTAAAAAAATTATAGATAAGGCAATTATTAAAATAATAATTTTTTCCATTGCTTGTTCTGCCTGTGATTGAGAAAGGGAGGAGGGACGTTCGACCGCTCGATTGAGCAGAGCAGAACAAGATTTGAGAAAGGGCACACTGCTATCTAATAGTGTGCCTGACTGTCCAAAGTTTTTTGTCATTTCCTCTATGAGCTATATATAACGGAGCTTACAGGGAAGATGAGAAACTTTATCATTTAATCCAGATATTGATTATATTTTGATCAATATATTTATTTTTTTGTTTCGACTTTAACCATTCCATCTCTACTTACTTCAACTATCCCTTCAAGTAGTGTCTGTTTAATAATCTCATGGAAGATTTCTGTATCTCTCAATGGCTTTTTTCCTGCTTTAACTAGATCTCTATTTAACCGCAAAGCCACATCATTCAAAGCCTGTTCTTCTTCATCTGTAAAGCGAAATGTCTTAGCCATTTGATAATCCTTTTAAAAATCACTTAATTCTAAATGAATTTGTGATTTGTGATTGAATTCATATGTGATTTATGTTTTTATGTGTTAAAAGTGATTTATGAATTTGTGATTTATCATGCTAGATTTCGAGCGTTTAATGATTCCGATCATTCCGACACACGTATGTAATCTCGATAATCGTTATTGGTTTAACGGTGATATTCGTGATTATGGTGTGCCTGCTGCGACTCGACATGTCAGTAAAGATGATGATGGCAATACAACAACAGGGGAGCTTTATCACCCATATGAATCACTTCCAAGTGATTTTACTGATATGGCCATTAAGTTTTATACAAGTACAACTAACACACCGCCATACGTTGAGATTAAAGGATCACCTTTGAAATTGTTGCAAGGTCATAATGTTTATGGCTTTGATTCACTTGAACTTGGTACATATCACATGATTGGTATGTTGCTTACAGCTTTCCCTAAACTAGCACCCATTCTTGATGTTCCTAACACTGAGCTTTCATGTCTCGATACGACTTACTTATTTAGGCTTCCGCATCAGAATATGGTTCAACCAGTATTGGACTATATGGCTAGTCTTGCATCGGGTCACCGTAAAGCTAGAGAAGTTAAATATAACAACTATATTTCTTGGGGTAATGATGGTGCCAGTGTACGTCCAAAGGCTTACGGCAAATTCGAAGAAGTAAAAAGTCAGTTAAATAAAATTCAAAAACTAGCCGATAAAGGCTGTCCACGATCTAAAGTACTTGTATGTGCTATGCATGATGCTTTGCCTTTTGCTAATGCAATTATCCGTAAAGAAGCTCGGATTTCTAAGACTTATCTAACCAAAAATGGTTATCCAACAAACATTTGGCAACTTATAGAGTTGCAGAAACAACAGCCAGATTTATTGCTACGCCTCTGGCACGTAGCTTTTGACCCAATCCTTAAGACAATGGAGGGTGAGTACATGAACTTCGCTAGTGATGATGAATTAGAACATCTCCTTAAATCTAAATTGGTTTCTTATACAAAGAAAGGAAATCCAAGTTATACAAAGGCTTATAACGCACTCGATTTTTATCGTTCTTTACGTATCGATGGTTATATCAAAGTTAAATCTCGTCACCTTGAATCACGATTTTATAAACGTGAAAGAGAACTTATTAGCTGTGGTATCAGTCGTTCACACCTCCAAAACCTACATAAAAATCCTAATGGCAAGGTCATTCCATTTGTACGTCTTTTAGAACTCAAGATGTGCGACCAATTGCCACCAGATTATCAAATTCCAGTTTCACCATACACGCCTAATGAGCGTTTACATTTAGTTGCCTGAGGAGGCTTTAACCATGCAAGTTCAATTTAACAAACGCCAAATTTTACCCTCAATTTACCGTTCTGAGAAAGATGGTAAAGAACGAGCATTTTTATCTACGACCGTATTGTCACCAGTTAAATACAATTTAACGCCAATGCCAGGGATGATGCCAATTGAACAGATTCAAGCGATTTTAGAAGAGTGTGCAGACAACGCCCAAGAAGTCGAAATTGAGTTCACAGAACAACAAACCAAGTTTGGCGCACAGATGCAGATTTTTAGTGTTAAGCCAGTTGTTAAACCAAACCACCAGCAAGTTGCTAAGTGATGAAAGAGTTCGTATTTATTACGGTTTTAGGTCTTTGTGTGTTTGCATTGTTTGACGCTAAATGTTCAGAAATGCAAACAAGACATTACTTATCAATACCTTAATTATACCAACTTCGCATAATGTATATTATGTTAAATAGAATATTATGTAGGTTGTCTACTCACATGTTGTTTGCAATGTCCTGCAATGGCTACCTAATTATTAGAATTTGACTAATTTATATTTAGAAAAAAGTTAACTAGAAAATAAGCCGTAATTTTCTATGTTAATTACACTTAAATTCCAACCCTCTCATTTTTCAACTAGCTCAGGTTATAATGGTGGTCTCCCAAAATATGGTTGATTTATTATGAACGCCTCCAATGACCCTCTACACGGCAAAAAACTTGCTGACATTTTGGATGAATTATTAGATTACTACGATGGCTTTGAAGGCTTAAGTCGTAAAATTGAAATTAGATGTTTTTGCATAGATCCAAGTGTTAAGTCATCATTGCGATTCTTACGTACCACCCCATGGGCACGTGAAAAAGTAGAAAGCTTATATTTGTATGTCTTACACCAAAAAGCCAAACAGAAATCGTAGCTATCAAAACCCTGACTCAGCATAGACAAATTTAGTCTATTCTTAAGACCTTTTTAGTAGGAAACTATGTATTCATAGCTAGGTTCATGAACCAAATATTTTATAAATTGTTATTTTAGTGCTCTAAGTAATTAAATTTATTGTTTATTAAAAATAAATTTAATTATGAAATAAATTCTATGTGAACATAAGTTAAATAGAATATCAGAGACTGTGGCTACACAATGCTGTTGTTGCTACAGTTCAGCAACTTGAATCAGTAAAATTATCTTCAAGTTGCTGAGTATCCCAAGTAACATAATATAAGTTATGCTGAAATCAGATCGCTACTCGATTTTGTATGGTTATGACTTCAATGTACTTTCGTATTTGCTTCAGTTAAATAAGCTTTCTTCGATGTCTTATTCCATAAACACAGTTCTTGCCCTGTTTTGTTTTTCATATGTGCTTGCGGATATTTTCCTTGAATCAAGAGTGCCGAATATCCAACACGATCATCAAACAGCATGACATTGCTTACTGTCTTGGCATTTTTAAGTTGACTTGCTTTTATACAAGCCGCTTTTATTTCCTGATCATGCTTGTTCCATGCCTGCTCGGAACTTCCGAAAGCTACGCTAGTCACAGCAGAACTTGCCACAAAACCTAAAATAGAAAGATATTTTAAAAATATACGATATCTCAATATCATGATGATTGTCCTGTAAATTCGAGTGTCTGGATCTATACTGAAACAATCTGATGAGATAATCTAGCAATTTACACATGCTGTAACAGCAGATATTCAGGATTACACATATCTCTGAAAAGTTGTCCGTGATTTAGATTTTAAAATATAGATCAAAGACTTAAAAATAGTTCTATTCTATAGAAGCATTACCTGACTCACGTGATTCCATACAGTGATCAATAATTTCTCGCGTCTTATCGGTTGCCGAAATTATAATTATGACTATTAATTAAAGCGCTAAATTTGCTGTGTGGCCCTGTCTATGTGATGCATCTATAGCTTGTGATCTTGAAAAGCCCATCCCTTTTTAAATATATATCTTGCGCTTTGTCTATTTTTATGTATGATTGAGTAATCACTCAATTAATATATTTATCTATGGCCCGTCCTCGTAGTGAAGATAAACGTAATGCAATTTTAAATGCTGCTATTGAAACATTGGCAGAACTTGGAGAGCGTGCATCTACTTCAAAAATAGCTAAAGTCGCTGGTGTAGCAGAAGGTACTTTATTTACTTATTTCAGTAATAAAGAGGAATTACTTAACCAATTATACCTTTCGCTAAAGGCCGAACTGCGTCAGGTCATAATGTTGAATTATCCGAACAACTCAGACCTACAAACCCAAATGTTTTATATCTGGCAAAGCTATTTGGACTGGAGTTTAGATGCCCCACTCAAACGTAAAGTGATGGCACAGTTGTCGACTTCAGAACAAATTACAGAGCAGAGTAAACACATTGGCATGCAAACTTTTTGTGATTTTACTAAGACTATTCAAGAACATATTGATGACGGCAAATTAAGAGATTATCCACCCTTGTTTATCGGTTCGATTCTGGGTGCACTTGCCGAAGTCACACTCAACTTTATTGCCCAAGACACTTCTCAAGCTGATCTTTATCGGAAGTCAGGTTTTGAAGCGTTTTGGCATGCAGTTTCAATGTAGATAAAGACTAAAGTAAGGATGTGCAGCATTCTTATTTTTTTAAATTAATTAATGAGTGATTAAATGCTCATTTAAATAAATCAAAATAAGCACTTATCTCAAGTTCTTATTTACAGATATAGCTTGTTCCACTCAAGGAAAATAAAATGACAATTTCAAACGCAACAGACTTGCCTTCTCCCTTCATGTCATCACAGCAATACAATGGGAAATATAGCAATACACGGCCGAATCTGCACACACATTCTTTCGGAAAAACGCTAGGCTTAATGTGGAAATTTCTATTTAACAAATCCAAAAATACGGTGCCAAACCGAGAAATTCCTGTGTTAAGTTTATCAAAAGAACAACTCATGAGTGCCCCAGACCGTTCTCTATTTCGTCTTGGGCATTCGACCATTTTATTAAAATTACGTAATGAATTCTGGTTAACCGATCCTGTTTTTTCTGAGCGTGCCTCGCCTTTTCAGTGGATTGGCCCAAAGCGTTTTCACCAACCACCGATTAGCATTGCGGACTTACCTCCCATTAAAGGCGTGATTTTGTCGCATAACCACTATGACCATCTCGATTACCATGCAGTAATCCAACTCAAAGACAAAGTTGAACACTTCTTAACACCACTTGGTGTTGGTGACACATTGATTAAATGGGGCGTGCCAGCAGAAAAGGTTCAGCAACTTGACTGGTGGGAAACAACCCATGTGGATGGTCTTGAGCTGATTGCTACCCCTGCCCATCATTTTTCAGGCCGTGGTATGGGTGATAGCAACGCAACGCTTTGGGCATCGTGGGTGATTATTGATAATGATCTACGGGTGTTTTTTAGTGGCGATACTGGTTATTTCGATGGGTTTAAAGAGATTGGACATCGTTATGGTCCTTTCGATCTTACCATGCTAGAAACTGGGGCATATGATCCAGAATGGCCAGATGTTCACATGCAACCTGAGCAAACTTTACAAGCGCATATCGATTTAAAAGGACGTCATTTGTTACCTGTCCATAATGGGACTTTTGACTTGGCGCTTCATGCTTGGGACGATCCATTTGAACGAATTGTGGCTTTGGCTCATCAAAACGACTTAGCGATTAGTACGCCTCAAATGGGTGAAGTATTGAACTTAAACCAGCCAAATGTCGAAAATTATTGGTGGCGTTCGTAATTTTTTCAATCATTTTAAATTATTTATGTCCCTCAATTCTCATTTAAAGGTATTTAAATTCAGTGATATAGCTCTATTGTTTTCCTCTATATTTTCTTTTAATAAAACTAGGACTAACTTTGTCTTAGTTTTATTATTGACTTAAAACACTGACTGCATTAGTCTGTGTTTGTAATTGATCAATTATGAAATGAAATGGCTTATATCACTAGTAGTGTCGAGTATGCGATTCACTGTCTTCTTTTTCTTGTAAATAATGAAGATAAACCATTGAGTAGTAAGGATTTAGCTGAATTGCAAGGCGTCTCTCCTAGCTTTATGGCCAAGATATTTCCTAAACTTGAAAAGGCAAAACTTGTTTTGGCACAAGAAGGTGTTCGTGGCGGGTATTTACTGGCCCGATCTGCTCACGAAATCAGTTTTCTCGATATTGTGAATGCAATTGAAGGTGAAAAACCGCTTTTTGAATGCCAAGAAGTACGTGGAAAATGTGCGGTCTTTAACAATGCCCCACCCGATTGGGCAACCAGTGGTGTGTGTGCAGTGCATGCAGTTATGCTACAGGCTGAAAAAGCCATGCGAGATGCTTTAGGTGCTCATACACTTGGTGATATTGCAGACCGTTTTGGCCGTTATGCACCCGACGTTTTTTTTAGTGATGTAAATGGCTGGATCAATGAACGCATTGAAGGAAGAACAGCAAAAATGCGGAAAAGTAAAATATCACGGGATACGCCCGACTAATGAGCTTATAGGGCTTTCATCCCTAAGGTAAAACTTCTCTAAACGTTTTAAACGCCTTCTCAGATTTTTCGGACAGTCAGAGAAAGGATTCGCTCACCCAAAATTTTGGGATGAGCTGGAATTTACATGTCCGAAAAACCTATCAAAAGGATAATCAAATGAGTAAGCGTATTATTATTGCAGGTTCTGGCTTTGCTGGCTTATGGGCTGCACTTGCCGCACAACGAGCAATTCATTTGGCTGCGCAAGAACAAAATATTGAAGTGCTGATGGTTTCCCCGAGTCCGAATGTTGATATTCGTCCTCGTCTTTATGAAGCCGTACTTGAAAATATGTATCCTGATATTTTAGACATATTAAATGTCGTTGACGTTAAATATGTGGCTGGCTGGGTAAATGAAATTGATACTACTGCCCAAAATCTTGTGATTACAACGATCCACGGCGATCAACAAAGCTTAAGTTATGACCGTTTTATTTTGGCAACGGGAAGTACTGGCTATATGCCGCCTATACCGGGGCTTAAAGACTATGGATTTAGTGTCAGCACATTAGCAGATGCTGAAAAACTAGATCAGCATCTTAAAAGTTTAGCCAATAAGCCTGTAAGTGCGGCACGTAATACCGTATTCGTTGCTGGTGGTGGACTTACAGGGCTTGAAACAGTTGCTGAAATGCCTGAACGCCTGCGTAGCATTTTAGCTGAAACTGATATTCGTGTGGTTTTAGTCGATTCATCAGCAGAAATTGGCGCAGCATTGGGTGACGAAGCTGCAGTGGTAATTCGAGAAGCTCTTAGCGAACTCGGCGTTGAAGGTAAAGCTGGGCTACGCGTTACTGCACTTGATGCTTCTGGAGTAACACTTTCTAACGGCGAAAGAATTGAAACAGAAACTGTCATTTGGACTGCGGGCATGCGAGCGAACTCGTTGACCTCACAAATTGTAGGTGAAAAAGATAATTTAGGTCGTATTTTAGGTGATGCTTATTTACATGCACCAGAGACAAAAAATATTTTTGTGACGGGTGATACTGTAAAAGTTCCAACCGACAATTTAGGTAATTTTAACGTGATGTCATGTCAGCATGCTATGAGCCTAGGCCGCGTAGCGGGTTACAATGCCGCGGCAGAATTGGTTGATTTGCCATTACATGTGTATAGCCAACCAAAGTATGTGACTTGTGTCGACTTAGGCCCATGGGGAGCACTTTACACTGAAGGATGGGATCGAAAAGTTCAATTTGTGCGTCACGAGGCGAAAAAAATTAAGCAAGAAATTAATACGGTATGGATTTATCCGCCAGTTGCAGACCGTGAAGCTGTTTTTGCAATAGCAAATCCTGATTTTGTAATTGTTCCTTAAAATTAGTTTTGCTAATGCAGATCATTTTATTTAACTCTCCTAAAAGTAAAGCCATCACTGGTTTTGCTTTTAGGTTTTTTTGAGTCATTAAGTTATGACTTTTCTAAATCTTCTATTATCACTAAAGCCGTTTTTTAGCAGAAAATGTGTTTTGTCCTGTAATTAATGTATTCAGCCTTATAAATTGATTGATAAGGCTGAACTAAGGTCATCATCATGAATTAAACTGAACGAGTGATACCGCCATCTACACGAATATTTTGCCCTGTGATATAACCAGCGCCTTGTGAAGCAAGAAAACTGATAGTTGCAGCAATTTCTTCACTGGTACCATAGCGTTGTAGCGGCACAGATTGGCGACGTTGTTCGGTTTCAGGCAAACTATCAATCCATCCTGGTAAGATATTATTCATACGAATATTTTTTGCCGCATATTGATCCGCTAAAATCTTAGTAAACGAAGCCAGTCCTGCACGAAAAATAGCTGAGGTCGGAAACAAGTCACTGGGTTCAAATGTCCACGCACTCGAAATATTGATAATCACCCCTGCATTCTGCTTTTCCATGATCGGAATGACTAAGCGAGTGGCACGAATAATATTCATTAAATAAGTATCTAAACCTAAATGCCATTGTTCATCAGTGATTTCCAAAATAGGTGCACGTGGACCGTGTCCTGAACTATTGACTAAAACATCAATCCTTCCCCATTTTTGATATGTTTGCTCAATCAGCTTGTTGATATCAGCTGTAGATTGATTGGTACCTGTCACGCCAATGCCATCGAGTTGTTTAGCAAGCTCTTCTCCTCTACCTGAAGAAGAAAGAATACCCACATGGTAGCCATCTTGATGTAATTTTCGTGCGGCGGCTGCCCCCATACCACTTCCACCAGCCATGATTAATGCTACTTTTTCTACAGTCATTTGTGCTATCCTCTAAATGTTTCATGATCGAATATATATGAATACTGTAACTAGAATAGCATTAAGCTCCGTTGATCTGGTTTGACTTTTTCTCTTAATTGAATGTAGAAAAACTATAGTATGACGCTACTCAATCGCTTACCACCTTTGAACGCATTAAAGGCCTTTGAGGCCGCTAGTCGGCATTTAAATTTTAAATTCGCTGCTGAAGAGTTACATGTCACTCAAAGTGCAATTGCGCAGCATGTCCGTCATTTAGAAGAAGAATTGGGAATAAAGTTATTTGAGAGACATTCGAAAGGTGTAAACTTAACAGCTAATGGTCGAAAATATGCCGCGAGCATTACTCAGGCTTTTAGTTTATTTTTTGAGGCAACTCAATCGTTTCACCATTCAAATCAGCAGATTACATTGAGTGTTACACCAACTTTTGCAGCGAAATGGTTAATTCCTCGATTAAATCAATTTAGACAATCTCATCCTGATATTGACTTGCAGATTTTGGCTACAGAACGAGTTTCCCACTTTCAAAATGATGCTGTTGATTTGGCAATTCGTTATGGTAAACCACCATTTGGTACAGGTTTAAATACTGAATTACTGTTGCAAGACACCTTTATTGCGGTGGCAAGTCCTGAGTTAATCAAGTCACTTAAGCTATCAAATCAGGAATCTTTAGAGATCAGCACCTTAGACCAGTTCACCTTATTACATGATGCACATAATCTTTGGCCGCATTTTATTGAGAAATTAAAATTCAAGAATACGCAAAATCTATTTAAAAATATCCGCTTTAATCAGACTGCACTTGCGATTGATGCTGCTATTGCTGCTCAAGGAATTACTTTAACCCATCCAATATTTGTACACTCAGAGTTAGCGTCTGGAATACTGGTTAAAGTTTTTCCACAGGAGTTAGCCATGGAAACAGGATTTTATGTCGTTTATCCACGTCATACCGTTGGTGCTGAAGCCTTATCGAAAGTTCATCATTGGCTATTTACTCAATTTGATCAGCCAAAAGCATCTGATTAAACTCGTGTTGAAGATGAGGCTTAGTATGTTGATATTAAAATATTTTTTAAGTTCATAGTTAATTTAAAAAGATATTCTGTTTTTCTTTATAAAAAATAAATTCGCAATTTTCACCCTATTCTATACAGCATAACAAAATTCAAAATCTTTTATAAAAACATGACTTGTTAACAAAATTAATTATATATTTCATATGTAAATAATAAGAATAATGATTTATATAATTTAATGAGAATCATTATTGATAATTAATTATCCATATGTTACTTTTTGTAACGCTTTTCGTCCGTAACAGGTTCAAAGCAATAGAAAGGCAGAAAACCCGATAGCGCGCATTTTTTATTATGGAATTAATCTTATGTACAACTTCTTCCCTTTGAGACATGCATTTAAAATGCATCCTCTAGTACTTTCTATGGCTTTAACTATTCCATCTGTTGTTTATGCGGAAGAAAAAACAGAAACAGTGGCTTTACCAACAATCAAAATACAAGCAGAAAGTGAAAATTCAGCGATTACAGAAGGAACTCAAAGCTATACAGCCAAAAGTACAAATACTTCAACAAAATTAAACTTATCCCTTCGTGAAACACCTCAATCTGTCAAAGTTTTAACACGTGAATATTTAGATGACCGAAACATTGATTCTTTTCAAGATTTAATGAATACCATTACAGGTGTTTCAACCTCGCGTACCGATGAACGTCAGTCTGTTTACGCTCGAGGCTTTCAGGTCGATTACTATTTAATAGATGGAATGCCGAGTACCACAAACTTAGGTGCAGGTGACCTTGATTTAGATATTTATGATCGTGTAGAAGTTGTTAAAGGTGCAAATGGACTTACCACAGGTGCTGGTAACCCTGCAATGGGGCTGAATATGGTCCGTAAACATGCCAATGCAAAAGAATTGACGGGTAATCTGAGCACTTCATTCGGTTCTTGGAATGCATGGAGTAGCTCTGCGGATATTTCTACTCCACTGAACGAAGATGGTTCACTTCGTGGACGTATGTTCGTCAAACATGCTGATGAAAAATCCTTTATGGATTTTTATGAAAAGGAACGCAATGTATTTTATGGTGCGATTGATTACGATTTGAGTGATAAAACCAGTATGTCACTTGGTGCAACTTATCAAGAGTTACAACGTGATGGTATTCGTTGGGGAGGCACTCCAGCATTTTATGATGATGGAAGTCGTACTAACTTTGATCGAAGCTTAACGGTAACTACACCTTGGACTTTTTGGGATGTAAATACCACAGCAGTATTCGCCAATTTAAAACAGAATTTATTCAATGATGTTAATTTAAATGTTGCATATACGTTTCGTAAAGAAGATGTAAATACCCTTCTGCTTTACACTGGAGGGCAAGTAAACAAAGCAACCAATACCAGCCCACTGAAAAATAAACCTGATCCTAAGACAGGTAAAATCACAGATAATGTTTCAGTATATGGCTCTGAAGCAAGGAATGAAGAAAATAACATTGATCTTTTCATCAACGCGCCTTTTACACTATTTAACCGCCCACAAGAAATAATTATTGGTGGTTCATGGAATAGAAATGAGAAGACCAAGGATATTTTTGGGGGTTCCAATACTAAAAATGAAGTTGAGAAGTATTTAGGCGGTCCGCTCGACTATAACAATATGGCACAACCACTACTTCAATCTGTCATTTTGAATGGTGTAAATGCTCTGAATCAAACGACTCAAACTTCGGCTTATATTTCTGGTAAATTTCAAATTCTCGATCCATTAAAAGTGATTGCAGGTACACGTTTATCTAATTGGAAATATGAGTCTGAAAATGGTGTAGGCAATCGTGAATTTAACAATGAAGTAACACCTTATATTGGTGCTATTTATGATTTTGCAAAAGATCACTCAGTCTATGTCAGCTATACAGACATATTTAAACCGCAAAGCCGTAAAGATGTAAATGATCAATATCTAGATCCTGCGAATGGTAAAAACTATGAAGCAGGTTTAAAAAGTGAATGGTTTGGTGGACGTTTAAATACAGCTTTATCACTATTCCGCATTGAACAATCTAATTTTGCTGAAGCAATACCAGGAGGATTTATTGTTCGTAATGGTGTACTAACCACTGAGCAAGCTTATCGTGGTGTAGATGGAGTAGAGAGTAAAGGCTTTGAATTTGAAGCAGATGGGGAAATTAATGATCACTGGGGCGTTAATTTTGGTATTGCTAATTTTGAAGCAAAAGATGCAAAAGGTGTAAAGGTTAATACAACCAATTCACGCACAGCATCTAATCTATTTGTGAAATATAAAGTAGATCTATGGAGTGCTGGACTAGGTTTAAATTACAAGAGTAAATACTATACGGGTACTGGAAATACACGTATAGATCAAGATGCTTTTGTACTTGCTAGTGCGATGTTAGGCTATCAAGTTGATAAAAATATTAAGCTTCAGCTGAACGTTGACAATA
The DNA here is from genome assembly GCF_022828975.1 of Acinetobacter sp. NyZ410. Lineage (NCBI taxonomy): Bacteria > Pseudomonadati > Pseudomonadota > Gammaproteobacteria > Moraxellales > Moraxellaceae > Acinetobacter > Acinetobacter sp. NyZ410. The sequence goes on from NZ_CP094620.1 coordinate 2,481,521, forward strand.
TTTTTGACAAAAAATACTACGAAGGTATTGGTGCAAACTCTATGAATTGGGGTACACCAAGAAATGCTACATTAAGTGTTCGTTATAATTTTTAATCCATTTTTAAATTAAACCCTCTATTTTATTAGAGGGTTTCTTCTATAGTCTTGCTATATTGGATATTTAAGGTCTCATTTTACTATAATGTATAATGAAATTAAGCTATCGCACGCTGCGCAATAGCCAAAGCCTCATCCAAATCTGCTTTTAAATCGTCTACATGTTCAAGCCCCGCATGTAGGCGCACCAAATATCCACGACTAGGCAAATGACTTTGAGTACGATAAGGCGTTCCAACTGGCAAAATCAGACTTTCAAATCCACCCCATGACAAGCCGATGTGGAAAAGCTTTAAAGAATCAAAGAAAGCCTCAACAAAACACGGATTGTTTTGTTTTAAATAAAAAGAAAATAAGCCTGTAGAACCAGAGAAGCTCTGTTGCCATAACTTGTGATATGGATTCATTGCTAAAGCTGGATGATTTACAACATCAATTGCTGGATGTTCATTTAGATAATGAGCCAGTATCACGCCATTCTCTTCATGTTGTTTTAAGCGGACGGCTAGGCTGCGTAATCCACGTGATGCTAGATAAATATCATCTGGACTTGTCGTTTCACCAAAAAAATGTACAACTTTATTTAATTGCTCTATGGATGCTGCATTTGCTGTTGCAGTCCCCATGAGAATGTCAGAATGCCCACCAATATATTTTGTGACAGCCTGAATTGAGACATCTGCACCATGTTTTAAAGGTTGAAAAAACAATGGCGTTGCCCAAGAGTTATCCACTAAAACCTTGGCATTCATAGCATGGCTTATTTCTGAGATTGCAGCAATATCGCTAATTTCAAAAGTAATTGAGCCTGGTGACTCTACAAAGACCACACTGGTTTTTTGATTAATTTTGTTCTTTAACTCGTTTAAGTCACATGAGTTAAAGTATTCAACATGGATTCCCAGTTTGGGCAACATACTGTCTGCAAAACTTCGTGTTGGCCCGTAAATATTATCAGCAATCAGAACGTGATCACCTGCTGCAACGAATGCCATTAATGCATGCGTACAAGCCGATAGTCCGGATGGAAAAACCATGCATCCTGCCCCACCTTCTAATGTATTAATTGCACTTTCAAAAGACTTTGCTGTAGCAGCACCAAAACGGCCATAATGTTTATAAACACCGCCATTTTGCTTATGATCTTCCCATTCTTTAAAACTATCGACGACGATAGTTGAGCCTCGGTAAACAGGTGTATTCACCAAACCATCAAAACGTTGAGGGGTTCTTCCCAAATTTATGACTTGTGTACAAAAGTGATTCATAGCAGCACCAACATGATTTCTAACAAATATTTCTACAACCAATGATAGATAAAATGCATAGAATTTTTATTTTAAATAAATCACTATTTTTCTAAAAATTTAGAATTTCAATCCAAATTTTAGTATATAAAAGGAATTTTATTTCCATATTGAGATAATAAGGTAAATATTTATGATATGGCTGGTTGATATCTTTATTGCTTTATCTCGAATAATTTTTTAAGTGGCATTTGCTTAAAAAAGAGGGTTTGTATATCTGATATTTATTTTCAATTCACTTTTTCTATTATTTATTGCTCGCTATTCGTCAGACCGCCCATTGCGGGTGGGCAGTACTTAAAATCGCAACTTTACCTATTAAGGTCTAAATTCATTTATATAGAGATCTGTAGCGTTTTAAACTTTTTTAAAATCTGGAGGTCTTTTTTCTAAAAATGCAGCCATAGCCTCCTTAACGGTGACATCGAAACTAACTGCTGCAATCGCTCGTGCTTCTAGCTCTAAATGAGTTTCCAAACTATTTTGATGGCTAGAAAGTAGTAATTGGCGAATATTATTGAGTGCAGGCAAAGGCTGATTTGCCAACAAAGTTGCATTTTCTTTTACTCGTTGCTCAAAGTCTGCATCTGAAGAAACCATTGTTAATAATCCATATTCAAATGCCGTACTTGCACTCATTTTTTAAAATGATAATAGTTGAATAGTTTCCCTTTAATACCTATAAATGTTCTGTTTTTAAAAGCGATAGCCAATACCCATGTAACTAATCAATGGATCAACATCAATTTTAACTTTTCCTGAAATCAGATTTTGATTGTTATTTTGGTTATTTACATCAATTTTCGCGTCAATATCCATTTTCGAATAAGATAATGAAGCTACGGCAAACCAATTCGAGTTAAAGTCATAATTAAATCCGACACTAAATATTGGCGCAAAAGCATTTCTAGTGCTGAGTTTAATAATAGGTTTGGCATCTGAACTTATACCAGCAAGGCTATTTCCCGCATTACCGGTGAGAATATTCTGAACCCGATGACCAGCAAGAATAAGGTCATTTTCAATACCTGAATTGATTTTTACATTTTCTAAATAGGCATATAGTATGCCAACACCAACATATGGACGGAATTTGTTAATACCGCTTACACCAAACTGATAATGGGCTTCAATTGCGGGCATCCAAACTCTAGTATCGATTGCATATTTGGACTGGGTAAGATCCGTTATATAGAGTTGTTGTGAAATGGGAATACTATTTGTACCAATAAGTGCTGTTGATGTGGGTGGCAAATTAACCTGACCAATAACTGGAGCATATACCTGACCAATTCCTTTTGCCTTAACCTTAGGTGGTATACCTGCTTTAAGCTCAAACGAAATATTATCATTTAAATAATAATTAAACATGATACCCATGGTATTAATGTTTTCAACTTCCAAGCCTGTATTAGGGCTAGTCCAATTAGAAGGTTGATTTAGAGTAGCAGTACCACTTAAATCGGCTGAAAGGCTTGATATGCCTAGGCCTTGTATAGTGCTAATTACCGTATGTGCTTGTTGCCCTTGAGTCGTTGACTGATGGCGAATTCAAACATGAGGTGCGACAGTTTCAAAAGCCTTATGATAATCAACAAGCTGAGCAAACTTCTCTAATGGTGTAAGCCAATCTAACGCTTTTCTAGGACGAGTATTCAGTGACATGGCAACTTGATTTAAATAATGCTGATCTGCCTGATTTAAATCAATCCCTTTAGGTAAATATTGCCTAATTAAACCATTCATATTTTCGCATGTGCCTTTTTGCCAGGGTGAATGTGGGTCACAGAAATATACATCTATGCCTAAATCTTCTTCGAGTTTTTTATGTTCTGACATCTCACGTCCACGGTCATAGGTCAACGTTTTACGCAGTTCTGCAGGTAAATATTTCAGAGCTTCAGTTAAAGCCTTGCGCACGGATTCTGCCTTTGCATCAGGTAATGTTGCCAAGATACAGAGCCGTGTATTTCGTTCAATAAGTGTTGCTATCGAACTTTTATTGTCTTTACCTTTAATTAAATCGGCTTCCCAATGACCCGGTATTTTTCTTTCTTGAACTTCGGCTGGGCGCTCATGAATAGTTTTAATATCCTGTAATATAGAATCTTTTTTAGGTTCACCGTTAGCTTTTCGCTTTTTATTTTCATGACGCAGACAGGATAATAAGTCTTTTTTCAACTCACCCTTTGGTAATGCTCGTATAGTTGAGTAAATCGTTGTATGGCTTACATTCATTGTTTGATCCAAATCAGGAAATGTCTTTAAACGCTTTGCTATTTGCTGAGGAGACCATAAACAACGGATCGCTTCAACAATAAATTTCCAAAGGATTGAATCGATTTTGAGTTTTCTATGACCACGTCTACGTCTAGCGAAGGTGTGATCAGAAGCATATCGGGCTTGATAAACGTCATTGATGCTATTTCTTTTAAGTTCACGATAGATCGTACTAGGATGTCTTTTAATAAGTTCAGCAAATTTTCTGGGTGAAAAGCCTTCTTTTCTTGATTCAAGCATTAATGCAGTACGATCTTCAAAGTTAAGATGATGGTATGACAATTTTATATACTCCATAAACCCTTTAAATTAATTAGGTGGTTTATGTCGCACTTCAAGTTTTACTCTGCCGATCAATTGCGCCCAGAATATTCTGGGTTGAGACATCACCTACTCTATAAGTACTGCCTGCTGCGATTGCGGTCGTATTATTTATATTGTTTGCATCACCTAAGGGTTTTGCATACAACCAGCCGATAGAAATCGAATAGCGTTTAAAATCTGTTTTATCACTTGGTTTAAAATAGGAACTGGCATAAACAGTTTGTGCAGATACAGCACATATAGCTAAACTATATATATAATTTTTTAATTTCATGGATCCATCCAATAGATTTTAATATTTTGAATGAATATTTGACGACAAAATTGAATTAATTTGTATCGTCAAAAAGAACTAATTTATTAAAAATTTTTAATGATGAGATAAATCCAATATTTTTGTTTTTTGCTCAAAAAAAGAGAGACTCTTCTTTAAATTAATGCATATTTCCTAGCAATAACTAATGCCCCGGTTCTATTTTTTACACCTAATTTTATGTAAATATTATTAATATGCCATTTTACAGTTGAAAGTGAAATGAAAAGCTCATCTGCTATTTGTTGATATTTTAAACCTGACTCTAACATGCGCAGTAATTCTAATTCTCTTTTTGAGAAAGCTGCTCTATTAAATTTAATCTGATCACTTTCATCATCTAAGCAAAGATGGTTGCTTAATTCATTGAGCAAATTTTTATAATTTTCATCTAAAGTAGATGCTGAGCTCTTAATTAATTGAAGTGAAGCTATAGAAAATTTTTCAAAATCAATAAATACTCTAAAATACCCATTTTCAGCAGCCAAAAATAAAGCATGTTTAATCCGTTCCAATGCTTCTTTGTTATTGTTTTCATATTTTAAGGCAATAAATGATTTTAAAATTAAAATTTTACTGAACAAAAATTGGTTTTTTTGCAATTGATTATCATAAAGAAACTCATGGAGAAGTTTAGACACTAAGTTGAAGTTATTTTCATTCAGTTGCATTAATATATTGATATATTTATGATAAATTTTAACTTCTGCGCACTGATCAGTACTATCCTCCACTCTAATATCTATGTTATTTAAACAACTAAAGTCTTTTTCAGTTTTATTTGAAAGCAAATACAATTCAGCTTGCTGGTACTGGAGTAATATATACAGCCGTTTCGGATAAATTGAGATAATACCTTGAAGGTTCTCTCTTAAATTTTGTATGTCAGCCCAGCGTTTTTGAAGTTTATAAGAAGTCGATATCCCAGCGAATGCTGTTTCAACTAAACCATGATTTTTAATATTTCTATATCCAATTTCAACATATTCTTGGGCTTTTGAAATTTGATTGACCTCATAGTAAATTGCTGATAATAATTGTGAAATTGTAGGTAAAATAGAAGCATCTTCACCTATTTCTTCAATTGTTTTATAAAATTGCCTTTCTAAAATTTTTTGTGCACGATTATATAGACCACAATCAAGAAGAAATAAGCCGTAAAGTAGATTAACCCAAATTTCACCATATATACTGCCTGTATCTCTAATCACTTGTAGTGCATAGTTGATTGATTTTTGAGCTAAATCATATTCAACATTCAATCTGTAACTTAAGTAACTTGCACAAGATACAACTGCCTTATCAAAATTATCGGTGTTTTTATTTTTTTTAAACCAAATTTTTGATTTTTCTAAACTTATTTGGCGTTTATCCTGAAATGTTAATAAGACAATTTCAATCGAATCTAATTTAGCAGAATAAAACTGAAAATCTATTTCATTTAGATACTGATCATTTTGTAAAGCTAGTCTGAGATCATTTACTCTTTGTTTTGACTCCTCCCATTGATATGAAAGTGCGAGCGACCATGCCAGCCAGTAAATTATTTTATTCCAATTAAAATATTTCTCATCTTTTAACTCCTTGAACCAATTAATCACTGTAGGTAATTCACCTAAGTTCTTAGCTAAAATTTCACTGGTTTTGTCCATAACTATATTTTGAATATGATGGTCTTGGCTTAATTTTGCATAATAAGCAGACTTTTTATAATATTGATTTCTAATTGACCATATTGATGCTCGAACAAGTATTTTTTTTGACTTATTATTAACTTGTTGACTGAGTATGAATTCACGCAAGAGTCGATGAACTCTAAATTCTCGATTATTTCGATCTGTATTTTCGATAAATGCTCCGCTATGATATAACTGTTTTAATCTAGATTTACTATCAGTAAATTGTAATGCATAGTTGCAAAGTTCAGCATTCGCCGTTTCAAGAGTAGACAAACCAATCAGGAATTCTTGCATATCAGAATCCAAATTATCTAAAATCTGTTCTTTAAAGAATTGTGAAAATACATAATCCTCACCCGAAAGCTCAAATAACTTTCGTGCATTGTCTTTGTTATTTAATAAATCCTTACAAATGGATATGGCATATGGCCATCCTTGTGTTTTATTAAACACAAATTCAAGTTGACTAGCTGAAATGTTGGTATCTAAATACTCGAAAACTTCGGTGCTATTAAAGCTTAAACTTGATGAATTAAATATTTTAATTTTCTGATTCAGCTCTAAATAAGATATTCTAAATTTTGGAAATATACGTGATGCAATGATCACATGGCAATTAAATTTTTTGTTATCTAATAAATTATCAATTTAATTATTAAAGTGAGCACACTCTATTTTTTCGTAATCATCAATAAAGATATAACATTCACCTGAAGTATACCTGTGTAAAATTTTTTCAATCGTTGAATCTTGTTCCAATTGATGATTAAAAAAAAGACTTAAGGCGGCCAACAAGGAACCTCTTTGCTTTGGGTCAAAATTTATCTCATCTAGCCAAATACAGCAAATACCATTACTTATTTTCTCGAAATATTCGAAACAGTATGTCAAAACTGATGTTTTACCATAACCACCTGGTGCAAATAAGAAATTAAGCTGGATATTCTCTATAGATTGCCGAACTTTATAAAAACAGGAATGAATATAAATATTTTCATTCTTATTGTGCCTTCCTTGGCTTGCTGAAAGCATTATATTTCTTCCATAAATAATTTATCATTATTTAAAAATTCTCTATAGCTATTCTAATAATGATAATTTCTTCCGATATCTTTATTGTAGGGTATATTTTTTTTGAATGACAATGAAATTATGGTTATTTTTTAAGCATACATTTTTTTAAATCAGACTCTGTTTGAACTACGTTTAAATCAAGCACAGTTTTTTGTACAATCAGTTGTTTTGCTGCAATAAAATCTTTTGCTGAATTTACGCAGACTGCCATTTTTAGCAGATTACCTTCAAAGTATAATCTTGAAAATCCACCATTTGCTAAACTCTGCCGAATAATGACTTGATCATAGTGATCTATTACACCAGCTATTTGTAAACGTTTATTATATTGTTCAAAACAAAACCATGGTAATGCACTATGCGGGATTGAGTTTCCACTGAGTGTAGCTGCTGCCGTCTTGGCTTGATCAACTGCATTTGCTAAGCATTCCAATCGAACTGATCGTTGTAAATAGTCGCTAGGAAAGAAATTACAATCACCAGCTGCAACGATATCTATGTTGGAAGTACAGGCAAATTTATCTACGACAATTCCATTTTCAATTTCTAGTTCTGCAGTTAATGCTAATTCTACATTCGGTATCTCACCGATGCCGGTGATTACAGCATCTACATCGAATTTAGATCCATCATCGCATAACACACTTTCTACATGGTGCTGCCCTTGGATTTCACTCATCCCAATATTCGTTTTTATTTCAACACCATGCTCAGTATGGCGTTGGATAAAATAGTTCGACATATCCTTGAATTTGCTTCAAGAACAGTTACTTCAATGCCTTGTTCTACGAGTACTGCTGCAATTTCTATACCGATAAATCCAGGTGATGAAGAAGTATTGGTCAAAATTATTGCTGCTGGAGTTAACATCTACCCTCAAGAGACTGAAAATGTCTTGATTCAATACAGTAAAGTTATGGATATTGCAGTGATTGACAGTGCTAATTTTCCTTATTTTTTACTATGAATGATAAAAAAAAATGCACATCGTCAAAAAGGACTAATCTAAAATGAAGAGCTTTGAATAGATTGTAAGCATCTGTTTTTAAAATTTTAATTAAAATTGAAGCCATCTTAATTATTATAATTAGTCCATATGATCGATGTATTTAAAAAAAATGTTTATATAATTTTATATTTGGCCACTTTGGCAATTAAGGAGTTAAGATGGGACAAGCCTATATTATTGCTGCAACGCGTACAGTTAACGGCTTAAGTCATGGAATAATTTCGTCATTTATATCAAGTGAATTATTATCTTTTGTTTTTAATTCATTAATTATAAAAACTAAATGTGATCCTAAATTTATTGAGCGTGTTTTAATCGGTTTCGTAAATCATCCAAATTCAAATATCAAAAAAATTATAAATGACGCCTTAGCACACTCGATACTCTCCCCGCAGCAACTGGTAAATAGGCTTGAATATCAACATAATACTGCACAGCAAACGTTACACTATGCAGCACAGATTGTAATGTCTGAAACACACGATATTGTTATTGCATCAGGAGTCGAAAATCATCTCAGTTGTGATCAGCAGACATGGGTACCCAACCATGCAAATAAATCTACATTTTTTTTAAATGATACTGCTTTAGATCAAAACGTGCATATGCTTTCAGTAAAGCAACTAAGCTATGCCATGGAATTATTAAAAAAATATCGATTAAATCGAGATTTGCTTGATTATTATAGCTTTAATAGTCACTTTAAGGCACTCAATGCTTGGCAAGAAAATAAATTCGAAGCTGAAATCATTCCAATGCTACACAACTTTAATAATTCCTATGCACCCCATATGCGTATTCAAGATGAATCTATAATTGAATATATGTCTTGGTCTTTTTTTACTAAATCTCCGACTATTTTACCTGATATCCCGATGACATCTAAACATATCAGTTCCAATACATATGGTGCATCTGGATTAATCATTGCTAATGATCGAGGTTTGAAATTATTGAAAACGCCACCAATCGCACGAATTTTGTATATGAATAGCTTGCAGTCCAACCACAAGGACATCGATGCAAATATATTTTTTGCCACACAAAATGCACTTGAAAAAACCGGATTGACCATTAATCAAATTGATCTCTATGAAATGAATGAGGTTTTTACACCCCTACCTCTCGCTTGGTTGAGTGTTCTAGGGGCTGACCCAGACAGATTAAATATTCATGGTGGAACATTAGCCCTTGGTGAATCCTGTGGATCTATAAGTACACGTATGATGACGACGCTATGCCATGCATTAATAACCACTCAGGCGAGATATGGCATGCAAATTCAATATGACAAAAAAGATTGCATTCAAATTACGATTATTGAGAAAGTTTAATTCTAGGTATTGAACTAAATTTGCAACACCCAGAATCGGTATGGGAGAGTTTTTATTTAATTAACCCTTAGCCAAGTTTGACTTCTACCCAATGCTGAAATTCCTAAATAGCCTCGAAGCTTTAGTTTTTGCCCATTTTCAACTAATTCTCCTTCCAAGCTATATATACGACCAGAATCAGGATCTAAAATTTTTCCATCTTTAAATTTTCCACTTTCTACTAATTTTAAACTATTAATTACGGTTGTACCCTGTAGGCGTTTTCCCATTAATCTACCGTTACAACTTTTACAAGTCAATTTGTTCTCTAGATCAAAGACATCTACAATACTGCCATTATAGATATTGTCTTTTACTTTTTTAATTTCTATAAGAAATTTGGGTTTGCCAGTTTTATCATCAATGGTCTTCCACTTTGTGCCTTGAATTGAATCATTTGCCCAAGAAGCAGAAGCGAGAAAAGCACTTGCTGCTAAAATTAAAATTTTATTCATAAACGTATCCTTTTATTTATGGCCTTATTTCCAAGCCAGAAGCTAAACTCATATGAGTTTCAGAAAATTTATTGTTTTTTAATAACTGGATTAAAAACAAACAAAAGGCAAGCTAACAAAAGGTGGCTCTGATTTATTCATCACAAAGAACTAATTTATAGTTTTACCTGCCTTAAGTTTTAGCCATTAGCCAAGTAGAAATAACGAATCAAAAAAACGTAATGACAAAAACCAACCTTTTTCTCAGGTTTATTTTCGCCATTTTTTTGTCATCTTGATGAAGATACCAAATTGCATCAGGGTGAAAACCAAGGAAATGGCAATGTCGATTTTGTTCATTTATTTATGACGAAAAAGTTGGAATTCCTGAAGACGGGATAGCACCAGGAACATCTCTGGATCAATTTTCAGATGATTGGATGTGTCCAGATTGTGGTGCAACTAAAGAAGATTTTGAGGAAATATTTTAAAACTCATTTCGAGGCAATCAATCTGTAATGACTGATCTTTGCCTCATTGTAAGTGTTCTAAAGATTTATTTTTTCAAGGAGTGAGAAAATGGACAATCTTTTTTCAAATACAAGCTTAAATAACAATATTTTGATGACAAAGCTCATTCCACCAATATCAATAAAACCACAGATTAAACGAACTCACTTATTTAATCATTTAAACAAAAATACCAAGGTTAAATTGATTTCTGTGATGGCACCTGCTGGATTTGGTAAAACTGCATTTTTAAGCCAAATTTATATTCATCAAAAGAAATATCGTAAAGTCATTTGGATGACGCTTGATAATGCAGACAATGACTTCAATCATTTTATTCAACATTTATCGTATATTTGGTTTAAAACGACTAATCAAGCTTTTAATAGTAATTTTCTTGAAAATATTACTCAGTATTCAGAACCTTTTTCAATTTTTTTGGATGAAGCAGAACATATTTATGATGTATCAACGCTCAATTTTTTACAGCAGATCATAGATTATTTACCCTTACATAGCCAAATTATCATCAGCTCCCGCCAGTTATTGCCTTTAAAAATTGCCTCATTACGTATTCATTGTCAAATACTAGAAATTACTCAAGAAGCACTCAGTTTTAGTGCAGATGAGATAAATAAGCTGGTCCTAAACAATTATGGATTTCAGCTTCATCCAAATGAAATTAATTTATTACTCAAAAAAACAGAAGGTTGGATTATTGCTATTCAGCAATTCGGTTTAACGTTAACTTCGAGACATTCTCTACATACACAGATTCAGAAGTTTTCAATTCATCATAGTGAACTGAATCATTTTTTAAGCGAAGAAATTTTAAATCAATTACCCAATAATCTTCAGGATTTTTTATTGAATTGTAGTGTCTACTCGCAATTTTCTGTGGCCGATTGTGATTGGTTGCTCAAAATAAATAATAGCGCTTATTTACTTAAACAATTAGAGCAAAAAAACCTTTTTCTTATTCCTATGGATCAGCAACATGAAAAATATCGCTTCCATGGTTTATTTTTAAGTTATTTACGGAATCAGTTTCAAAGTTTATACCCTATAAAATTTAAATCACTGCATTTACGTGCTGCAGAGCGTCTACTTTATTTAAACCAACCGATTGAAGCGATTGAACACTATTTACTAGCAAAAGCGTTTGGCAAGTGCATCGAGATTTTGACTCTACATAGCCAAAAATTGCTAGAAAAAGGTAGAATACGGTTTTTATTACGCTGTTTGGATCAAATACCAGCCCATATTTTTGAGAATTTGCAACACTTACAAACAGCATATACATTAGCTCTAATTTTAAATCGTCGTTATGCTGAAGCTAAATATGTCATTGATAAAATGAAAAGGCAAAAATTGCTATCTTATATTGAAACTAAAATATTAGATTGCTTATGGCTCACAATGACTGATCATATCGAGGAAAGTTTTGCTATCTGTAAAATAATTTATAATGATCTAAATACATATGATAGCTTGTTGAATCATTTTTTTATTTTAATTTATTCCCATTATTTAATCGCAAATAACAAAATTGATTATGCTCGAAAAATAATTCATAAAGTTATCAATAATTCTCGATATAATAGAAATACTTTTATACAAACTATTTATGAATACAATGAAGCATGTATAGAGTTACAACAGGGGCATTTAAATCAGGCTTATATTCGATTGTATACAAATTATAATTGTAGCTGGCGAGATCATCAAAATGATGTAGCTGGTGGTCAAGCAATGATTGGAGTTCCTTTAGCTGAAATTTTATATGAAAGAAATCAATTAGAAGAATCATTAAGTTTAGTCAAAAATTGTCTTGCCTACGCACGTCAAAATGGTCATATAGATGCATTAATATCTGCCTATACACTATCCGCTAAAATTGAATATTCATTACATCATGACAAAACAGCAGCACTATGTTGTCTTAAAGAACTAGAATATATTGGAGCAGATTTTAACTTTATGCGTGTTAAGGCCAGTGCTCTCCTTGAACAAGCGCGAATACATTGGCTGAATAAAGATTATTATCTTGCGCGGAACATTTTGAATGAAATCATTGCTTGGGATATTTGGCATACGCTAGATAATTTTTATATGCCAGCTCAGTATCTTGATACCCCTCAAATGCTTATATGGCGAATTGATATAAGTCACAGTGACGGGAAAAAGCATGAGGGAAAAATTCAAGACTTCATTAAACATACAAAAAATTTACTTTATGAAAGACGTGCAATTAAATTAAAAATGATACTTTCTACTCTTTATTTTAGCGAAAATAATCAGAAACAAGCATTTGATTGTTTAAGAAGCATATTGTTAGATATTGGTAATGAAAAGTACCTTAGAAGTTTTTTAGATGAAGGCCCTATTATGCATAAATTAATTTATGCTTTTTATGAAAAATATAGTGAATCATTTCATCTAGATTCAAATACTCGTAAAATTTTGGAAATTTTAATTTCGCTAGTCGATTATTCTACAATCAAAGAAACACCTCCAAATAGGAAAAATGTATTTTATGAAGCTTTAAGCAAACGAGAATTAGAAATTTTAAGTCATGCCGCTGAAGGACTACGTAATCAAGAAATTGCAGATAAAATTTTTTTAGCAGTAACAACGGTTAAGGCCCATCTTAGACGTATACACTCTAAACTGGATGCACACTCTCGTACAGAAGCTGTTGCCATAGCGAGGAAAAATGGCTGGTTATAGTGATCAATTGGTATTTTTCTCTTGTTAAACCATTAACGGCGTATGATTTTTGCTGTTGAATATTTGAAAGTTTAATTTTCTTGCTGTTCCTTACATTTAAGTTACAGCTTGGATAGAAGCTTAGAATGCCCCATATATTTTCTAATCGCCTGAATCAAGAGGTTTGTTTTAATTTTTATGGAAAAATATCAATGATCAAAGAAAATTTAAAGGTAATTCAGTCGTATACTTAATTTGCTCCATCGCAAAACTGGAGCTCACGTCAGTAAGGCCAGAAATTTGAATTATTTTTTTATAGACTTTGTCATACTCAAGCACATCGGGTACAGCGACTTTTAACAAATAATCAGTCTCTCCAGCCATTCGGTACACTTCTATAACTTCATCGATTGTATGGATATGATTGTGAAATTTTTCAATCCATTCTGCATTATGTTGTGCTGTTTTAATAAAAACCATAACAATGACATTGATATTTAGTTTTTTACGATCTAATAAAGCAACTTTAGCGCGAATGATGCCTTCTTCTTCCATTTTATGAATGCGTCGCCAACATGCTGTATTACTTAATCCAATACGATCTGCGATATCGCCAATCGCCCAGGTACAATCTTTTTGTAATAGTTCCAAAATCCCACGATCGTATTTATCTAGCTGTAATTTCATGCAGTCCACTTTATATAAGAAATTAAAAAAATGAGTCACTGATTTATCTATGATTGGAATGATATTCTATTTTTTACAAGATAAATAGATTTTTAATTCTTAGTGCTGATTACTCAAAACTCTCATTCAAATAAAAAGTAGTTCAGATAAGTTATGGCTCTATTCGCTGTTTTTTAACGCATTACAAATAAGAATACGGCGTTATAGCGATTGGAAAAGTTCTTGTAGGGTTTGGATAAACCATGTTCTGGCTTCTATGTCATCTCGATGGTTATACCAATTGGCACTCACATTAAACGGTTTAACTGAAAACGGTAATTCAAAAATATTGACATCACCATTACGCGCATATACTTTTGCAGCCCGAGAAGGCAAAGTCACTAATAATTCAGAACTGGTCACAACATCTTGTAAAACACTAAAATGAGGAAGCTCAAGCATGATTTTTCTTTTTAAGCCCAGTTCTTTCAGCCTTTGATCAATTTCAATATGACCCGTTGAAGATTTAATCGCAGCATGATTTTCTTGAAAATACTGTTCTAAACTCAGTGTATCCCTGATACGTGGATGGTACTTATGCGCAATGCACATATAGCGTTCTTCAAATAAATTACGTGATTCAATTTTAGGCATAACGGTATAACTACTATTGAATACAGCAACATCTAAAAAACTTTCAGTCAACCAGTCTTCTACTTTATGCGATTGAATTTCCTCGATTTCCACCTTAATAAATGGTGCTTCTTTAGAAAGGTATTGAATTAAAGAAGGTAGTAAACATATTTCACCCAAATCAGATAAGCCTAAACGAAATATCCGAGTTGAGGTTTTTGGGTCAAAGTATTTAGATGCTGTAATTGCCATTTCAATATCGGTAATTGCTTGTCTAAAGCTTGGGTATAAACTTTGTGCCAACTTGGTCGGTTTGACCCCAAATTTGTCTCGTTCAAATAAAGGATCATTTAAAAATTTACGTAGGCGATTTAGATTGTAGGTGACAGAAGGTTGGCTTAAATTGAGGCGCTCAGCTGCATGACTAATATTTTTAGTTTCAAAAACGATAATAAAAACTTTAATAAGACTTAGATCAATCAATTGTAATATCTCTATTGAATGAGGGAGGTAGACCTCCCTACTCTACTTTTAGATTTGTAGCGCTTTCACCGCCAATTTTGTTTTTTTCAACTGTAAGTGAATCATTGAAACACTCATTACCGCAATAATACAAGGGATTGATAATGCGATAAAATTATAATTAATTGGCAGACTTAAGCTTAGCAACCAACCACATAAGATTGGCCCTAAAATTGCACCTAAGCGCCCCACACCTAAAGCCATTCCTAAGCCTGTTGCACGAATATTGGATGAATAAAATTGAGACATATACGCCAATAATAAGATTTGCCCACCAATTGATGCCGCACCTGCAACCGCAATACAAAAATAAAGAATGACCATTGGTAAATTATAACTCAGTAAAATTAATGCGATCGCGCCACTTAAAAACAGTGAGCATAATACCTTTGCCAGATTAAAACGATCCGCTAAATAACCACCACAAATTGCACCAAGCATTCCCCCAATATTTAAAGCCAATAGAAAAACCAGACTGGTCGATAAATCATAGCCTGCTTCTACCATTAATTTAGGCAACCAATTACCTAAAGCATAGACCAGTACAAGCGCCATAAATACGCTGCCCCAGAATAAGAGTGTCACCATTCCACGATTTTCTGCAAATAAATCCTTGATCGGAGTTTTAGAGGTAGCTTGATTGTCTTGATGAAGACCAATTTGAGTCTGAGACGTATAGGTAATATTGACGTCAATTTGTTTAAGGATCTCAATGGCTTGGTCAGTTTTATCACGGCGCACCAAATAATCAATCGATTCGGGTAACAGCTTCCAGATTATGGGAATAAGTAAAAGTGGTGTGCCTCCTAGAATAAACATGATTTTCCAACCAAATTGCGGGACTAACCACATTCCTAATAAAGCTGAACACATCCCACCGACTGCATAACCACTAAACATTAAGGAAACCAAGGTTGAACGTAGTTTTTTAGGTGCATATTCAGTCATCAAGGCGATTACATTTGGCATGACCCCGCCTAAACCCAAACCAGCCAAAAACCGAAAGACTCCAAAACTTTGTGGATTATTGGCATAACCACAAAGTAAAGTAAAACCACTGAATAAACAGATACATAAAATAATTAATTTTTTGCGGCTAAATCCATAGCTTTCTAATTTATCACTCAGGCTACCGAAAATAATTGCACCAAACATCATCCCAAATAAGGCGATACTGCCCAGAAATCCAGCCGTAATACTGTCAATTTTCCATTCTGCCATCAGTTTGGGTAAAGCAACACCGTAAATCACTAGATCATAACCATCAAAGATAATGATCAATGCGCTGAGTAAAATCACCCGCCAATGAATGGCTTTTAATTTGGCATGATCAATAATTTCATTTGCATTTATGATTTGCATAATAGACCTCCCTGGTCATATTGTCCTGTTTGTAATCTTTGTTGTTTAAGTCGTCATTTCAGTGTGCTGTAGTTGTTTTGCTAATGCTGCTTTGGCTGTCTGAATATCATCTTCAAGCGAATGCTGCCACAACCAGTCAAAACGCTTCGCCAGATGTTGGCCTATTGATTCAAAATCAGGATATTTCGATGAATATAGCTCATAGATTTCACCTGATTCACGCGAGGTATTTTGAACTTTCACGGCGCGCGCTAATCGAACTTGCTCATAGATTTCAGATACAGCTTTGATAGATTCAGATGTCAGCTCAGGGTTTTCTAATAATTTAGCTAAAATCAAAGCATCCTCTAAACCTTGTCCGGCACCAGCACCTTGATGCGGTAACATGGCATGAGCAGCATCGCCAATCAAAATCACATTATTGCTTTTGTTTTTATAGGTTTCTAAAGGTTGAATTTCATGTAATGCCCAAATGGTTGGTGAGTCGATCAGGTCCAATAATGCCTTACAACTCTCGCTCCAGTCTGCAAAATCAGCCAGCATCGTTTGTTTTGAAACAGGCGATGTCCATGGTGTATTCTCTGCTAATACGGTTTGCGTGCGATCTGACTTAAACGCAACAATGTTAATTTCTTCACCCTGACGGATTGGGAAAGTTAAGATATGTTTATCTTTCCCTAAAAGCATTTGTGGTACATCGGCAATTTCTGCATCATTTCCCAGTTTTGCAATGGCTTGCTTAAAATCTTGAAATTTAATAATTCCACGATATGCCCAAGTCCCCGAAAACTGAGGTTCAACACGTGCTAATTGATTAGAGTCAAGCACATGGTTTCGGACGACTGAACGGATCCCGTCACAACCAATCACATAATCAAATGTAATATGTTGACCATCGATAAAGTGAATTGTCGCTTGTTCTTCATCTGCCTCAATTTCTTGTACACGTTTATTAAAATGTACATTTGTTAAAGGCACTAAGGGAATTAAGCGATCAAGAAAATCTGCACGATGTACCGAAGATTGTCCGACTTGTGGCGCAATCGATGCGGATAGATACTCATCGGTATAACCATTACGCCATTGAAACCAAATATCGGTGTATGGAGCCTTTACCTGATCTGCAATAGATTCATATTCTTGAATTAGACCTAATAATTGAATGGCTTTAACTGCATTGGCACCAAACGAAATCCCTGCACCAATCTCGGAAAACTGTGATGCGGATTCAAAGAGATGTACATCTAAATGTTTATTTTTGACCAATTGAGTCATGAGTGCTAATCCAGCAATACCGCCACCAATCACAGCAACTCTAATTTTTTTGTCCATTTTTAGCATTCCTTACTAAATTGCTTAGAATTCTATGATTGGTTATTTTTTAGAATAAATCCAATTTATATTTTTAGGTTTATACTATCTAATTTTTTGATATTTATTTAAATAAATCTTTTTCATAAATGAAAAAGTGATCATGTAGCGTGAATCATATTGGCATTGAAAGTTCCTTCTCCCCACGGGAAAAGGCTAGGATGAGGGGAATTTTATGTTAATTTATAGTTTTAAAAAAGGACTTTTTGAAAAATTCTAAAGTATTGATATAACTAAATTATTGTTCTATCTCTTGAAGAGTGTTTTAAATATCACGCTTAGTTTCATAAATTTATTTGAGACTTAAATAAAATATTTAAGAACCTTGTCTATACAACACTATTTTTCTTATTGAGATCACTTTTTAGATTTTGGTTTTTAAAATACAATTTTTATCTTTTCTGAAATTGCGTAAATAACCATTTGTCTCAAAATCATTAAAAGGATCAAACATGTTGAGTTTCATCAAAATAACGGCCAAGCAAAATCAACATTTGTGAACCATCGATCACATTTGCTCGACGTAAAGCAATCACTAATTTTTCAGTTTCGTCTGGTTTAACATCATCATCAGCTAAACGAGTAATCGTTTGAGCCAATAGACTACTTCCAGTGTTTATATAGCTTATATGGTTTTGACGTGCAAGTTTCGCTATATATCTTTTCAACCCTTTATGTGGAATTTCATTCACATTCAGCATCACAAAGTTCCTTAATAAAACTGCCTCTCTATTATAACATGGGTAACTTCTACGCTAATAAAAAATGAGATGCTATTGACGGTTCGTTAATTAAATTATCTAACCGTCAAATATTAACTTAGTTTACATCTCAATTTAAATTACCAATAGGCTCAGCAAGTTTCTTTAAAAACTCACAGTCCACGAGAGTTGTGCAGTACGTGGTGCGCCAAGAAATAAATAGTCATCGCCTAAGAAACTCCCCGCATCTCGCCAGTATTTTTTATTAAATACATTATCAAGGTTGAATCGAAGTGTATTGTCATAACCATAAGCACGGAAGTTATAAGCTGTACCTACATCAAACACGCTATAGCCTGATACTTTTACTGTACCCGTTTTATTGGCATATTTACTGCTACTGTACTGCATGCCAGCCAGTAAACGTAAGCCATCTACTTGTGGTACTCGATAAGACAGATGACTGGCAAAACGGACACTCGGTACATTTTGAGTTTGATGACCTTGATAATTAGCCACTTGTATTTCTTTTAAACGTGAACGAGTTAAAGCTAAAGAAGAAGTCATATCTAGATTTTGCCCTAAGCGTCCCTGTAAACCCAATTCTAAGCCAAGGTTATGTTGCTTACCATCCGTGACAAAGTATTTGTCTGCGTTGGTGTATTGATTGTCTTGGATTAAATCAAACAATGCCGCTGTAAACAGTAAAGTTTGCCACTGCTGCTTAATACCCAATTCATACTGAGTTGAATTTATCGGTGCTAAAGTTTTAAAAGCATTACCTTCAATACCTTGATCTGGAATACCAGTAGCAAACCAAGGGGCTTGTCCGCCATCACTTAAGCCTTTGGCATAAGAAGCATAGAGGTGGGTATGTTCCCAAGGTTGATACATCAACGCAAACTGCGGCAAGAAACGATTGAAATTGGTCTCTCGGATGTTGTTTGCATCCACATCATAGGCATTTTCATTTAAATGCATCAGTTTACCGCCCAACAAAACTGACCATTCAGTGTTGAAGTCAATCTGGTCCAGTAAGTTCAGTGCAGTTTGTTGACTGTCTAATGATTTATAATGTGTAGCTAAAGTTTTATCAGTAGGCGCATACGTTATAGAATCATTATAAATATTTCCTGTGGATTCAGAACCCTTAACTATAGGCTCGTTGATTGCATTATATTGTGTATGCCGTTTCCCTGTATGCGAGAGTTCTAAACTTAGCTTATGCTGCCAAGCCCCTGTGCTAAACTTGCCGTTTAATCCTGCTTTAAATTGATTGGTTAAGAAGCTGTCGTCTGGATTACGGAAATCATAAATATCATAATTACCATTTTGATCAAAAGTATTACCTAAACCTGTCGTTTGGCAAGTACTGCTATAACAACCCCACGGAAATGCTGAATAATCATCAATCACGACACGGCTTTGTGAAGCAGATAGATTTGTGGTCCAGTTGTCATTGACTTGGTAAACATATTTTAAGCTGGCATTTAGACTTTCATTGGTTACTGGTTTACTCCAGCTTTGATAGCCAAGTAAACGATCCCATTTAACCCCAGTGGGTACGGTCGTACCATCCAGTAACTGATAACCTGCGACTGAGCGCTGACGTTGACGCTGTGATTCAATGTCAAATTCTAATTTAGAGCGATCTGAAATCTTCCAGTCTAACGCCAAAGCGCCAAACAAACGCTGCCCATCTGCATGCTCAACATAAGGATGAATTTCTTCTTTGGCCAGATTCAGTCGATAACCAAACTGCTGCTCTTCTCCCAACCAGCCACCCAAGTCAGTTGCAACACGATTGCCGCCATGACTATCTACTTCAACGGTAATAGCACGAATGTCTTCTGGACGTTTAGTGACATAATTGATGACACCACCCGGTGTTGACATCCCACTTTGAATCGCACTCATACCCTTTAGAATTTCAACTTGTGCTTTGTTCTCAAGCGCTACATTTTGCTCGCCACGCAACAAATGACCATTGAGTAAATAACTTGATCCAAGATTTAACCCAAAACCACGCATAATAAAGTTTGGATAATAACCAATGGGCGCATAACCATCACCGATTGCTGCATCATTTTTAACAACATCCGTCAGGGTTTTTGCATGTTGGTCAGCGATACGTTCCGCGGTGACTGTACTGATAGATGCAGGGATCTCAGCAAGATTTTGCTGAGTAAATCCTGATAAATTTACCTTGGGTTGATAATAAGCAGTTGGTGTTGTTTCTTCTGTTTGAACGCTTACTTTAATCGTTTTAAGTTGCTGTGTATCTTTTTCAGTATCAGCATGCGCCAATGCTGAACTTAGCCCTAGACATGAAAATGAACCAACTGCCAGTAGTGCTTTTTGTAAACGAGAAAATGGATACGTTTTCACAGTAATTGTCTAACCCCAAAAGATAATCTTACAGCCTAAATTTGTGCGCATGAGTATTCACAATTTTCTTCGATTGAACAAGCATTTCTATACGATATTTTAAATATATAAATGATTTTGATATGCAGTTTTATCCACTCAATAATTTTTGTAATAAATTTGATTGAGTTTTAATTGGTAACAGTATTGTTGTCACAGATCATCAATGTGAATTTTAAAATTATAATTCACGGAGTTATGGGGTTTGAATAGTTATAAATACAAGTATTTAATCTCTCTTGCTCTTATTCCATACTCTACTTAGGTTTTAAACCCCATAGATCAAGTTCTCCCAAGCTAGCTAGCAATTGCATACGAGCTACTTGCCATTGTGAGTAAATAGCATTTTTCTGTTGTTTCGCATTTGCAAGTTCATTTTGCGCATTCATCAGTTCTAACATACTAGAAACACCAGCTTTATAACGGCCCTGCGTCACTTGATATGACTGTGTAGCACTATCTTCCAGCATATTTACTACTTTTATATTGTCACTTTCTGTAATCAAATTATAATAATTTTTCCAGACGTTTAAATTAATTTGCTGTTCAACTTGTTCTAGTTCTGCGCTTTTTGACTCTAATTCTGCTTGAGCATGCTTAATACGATATTGTCGACTAAAACCTTCGAATAAAGGAACAGTTAGTCTTACCCCCCAATTAATATTATTATTCTCGTTAAAACTAGATAAAGATGTTCCATTATTACGTGTACTCTCGCCAGTACTAATAAAATATATGCTTGGTAAACCTTCTTTTTTCACTACGTTTAAAGCTGCTTTTGCTGCACTAACCTGTGCTTTAACTGCTAATAATTTTGGGTGTGTTTGTTGGGCTTTTTTCAACAAATCATCTACAGAAGCCAATAGTTCATCAGGAGATTGAGGAAATTCAGTTTGTATATCATAAGATGTGTTGACAGCGAGTCCCATTAAGATTGCAAGTTCTCCTTTAGCTATTTGTACCTCTCCTTGTGATTTGATTCGTGCGGAAATGGCTTTCGCATAGTTAGTTTCTGCTTGTAATTGATCTGCAAGAGTACTTACTCCTGCTTTATATCTAGCTTTCGCTGCTAAATAGTTTTGCCTAGCTTCCTCTTGCGCTTCTATATTTACAGTCAATATGCCTTGTATAGAAGCTAAATTATAGTAAGCTTGGACAGCTTTTAAAAATGTTTCTTGCAATACATCATTCTGATTTGCATATGCGTATGCAAGAAGAAATTGTGCTTGATTCACTTTATCTTTGCGCTTACCAAAATCAAAAAGTAACCAACTAGCGTCTAAAAGAAACTTTCGAGTTTGCCCATTATTTTTAAAGTAATTATCGCCAGAATCTCTTGTGTAACTATAAGATGTCTGTAAAGTTGGTAAATAACTGGATTTGGCTATACCAAGCTGGGCAGCATGCATTTTTGCGAAGGCCCAAGCCTGTTTCGTCTGAGGATTATTACATAATGTTAGCTCGATTACTTCTGCTAGCGTTATAGTTTTCTCCATTTTATTCTGTCTGAAAATACAATTCATTGCGTACGATGAGGTAACAGGGTTTTCAGAAAGTTTTTCCTGTGTTCGATAAATATCAATATTTGATGTATGCTGTTTAGCCATAACATTTGTATAAAATAAAAAATTAGAGAAAAAGAGAATAAATATTAAAGTAAATGAAATATTTTTTTTCATTATTTATCACCAATATTTTTTTCAATCGTAATTTTATTAATTTCCTGAGCAATTCTACCTGCAAATAATGTAATTATACGATCAGCTGAAGCAATTGTTTCAGGGCGATGAGCAATCATAACGCGAGTAATATTTAATTCTTTAATATTATTATTAACTTCATTTTCCTTAACCACATCTAAATTACTAGTCGATTCGTCTAAAAACAAAATTTTTGGTTTTTTATAAAGAGCCCTTGCTAAAAGCACACGTTGCTTTTGACCTCCTGATAGTATAGTACCCATGTCCCCAACAAGTGTTTTATATCCCATTGGCATAGCTTCTATTTCTTTATCAACTGCTGCAATTTTGGCACATGCTATAACCCAATCAGTATCTATATCTGTATCAAAGAAACTGATATTATCTTCAATAGATCCTGAAAACAGAACATCATCTTGTAAAACAGTGCCAACCATTTGACGTAGTGTATTTACACCAAAATCATTTATAGACTTACCTCCTATCTTCACCTCTCCCACAGTAGAGGGTAATACTCCCAATAGAATATTTAATAATGTAGTTTTACCACAGCCGGTGGGGCCTACAAATACTACTGATTCCCCAGCTGTAATTTTGAAATTAATATCCTGTAAAACAAAAGGCTCATGCTCGGAATATTTATATTGCAAGCCTTCTACCTGAATACTAGGTTCAAGCTGTAGATCATTTAGTTCACGACCATTTCCGTTTAAATTTTCTGGTTCACTTAAAACAATATCAGCTAATCGCTCACCTTGTAATTGAAGCATTTTTACTTGAATATATTTATCAATTAATGAACTAACTCGACTACCAAACTGATTTTTGTACGCCAGAAATGCCATTAAAGCACCTACACTGAAGTTTCCATCCAATACTAGTATTGTGCCAAACCAAATGATTAAAATATTTTCTATGCCGAATAATAAGCCATTAGTGAAATTAAACATTATATTTAATTTTTGTGTGGTTAAATCAGCATTAATCTGATCAACAAGTAATGTTAGCCATGTCGAACGGCGGTTATCTTGTCGCTGAAATAATTTAATAGTTTTAATACCACGCATGGTTTCCATAAAATGTGTGCTTTGTTTAGCTGCACGAATAATCTGTTCTTCAGATGCTGTTCTTAACGGTCGATACCATATCCAGCGAACTAATGCGTATAAAGCCATAGTTATTAATGCAATAAAACCTAGTTTAGGGCTATAGATAAACATTAGCGCTAAGGTGAAAACCGTCATTAAACCATCTAAAATAGCTTCTAAAAATGCAGTTGTTAAGGTACTTTGAATAGTATCAACAGATGAAAATCGGGAAATTACATCTCCAAGGTGGCGTTTTTCAAAATATTGCACAGGTAGTTGAATTAAATGACTAAAAACATTGGCCCTTCCTTGAATACTCAGGTTTGTTCCTATAAACATTAGGACCCATGAACGTAATAAAGTAATAAGTTGTTGTAAAAACATCAGCAAGCCAAAACCCAATGCCAATGTCAGTAATAGATTACGGTCTGCTGATAAAATCACATAGTCGACAACCCATTGCATAAATAATGGACTAATAAGAGCAAAAATTTCTAAAGCAAAGGCTAATAGTAAAACTTGACCTAAGGAACGCCATAAGCCATGAACCTTACCGATTAGCCCCCAAAGCTTAATATTTTGTTTTTCTTCCTTTTTTTCAAAATTAGTATTTGGCCAAAGTTCTAGAGCTACACCAGTGAAACTTTTTGAAACCTCACTCATAGATATAGATTTTACTCCATAGGCTGGATCCATAATTATAATATTTTTTCGTGAAACCTCTTTTAGCACTACAAAATGATTAAAGTCCCAATGCAAAATACATGGTAGTGTTAATTGATTTAAATCATCTAAATCCAACTTCAAAGGCCTAGTCACTAAATTAAGGTCATTAGCAATTTGAATTAAACTTGCTAATGTACTGCCTTTTAATGAAATAGAATAGCGTTGACGTAAAGTTGATAAGTCTGTTTTATAACCATGAAAATTCGCAATCATTGCTAGACATGACAAACCACATTCTGTTGCTTCCGTTTGTAAAATTATTGGAAGGCGAGCACCAAAGCCAAAAGCTAAATTATCAATTATAGACATATTAAAGTTTTCCAGTAATACTATACAAAGGATCTAGTGCCCATTCGTAAAGTCGACGTTTTTCCTGTAGAATATCTGCTTCTAATAGCATTCCAACCTGCAAATGTTGTTGTTTGCCATAAGCCTCAATTGCCTGTTGTTTTAATAATACTTTCACTACATAAATGGGATCATTTTGAGTGCGAATATTCGCCGATCCTAGATCTCCAATACTATTTAATTCGCGACTTGACAGGGAGGTTTTTGAAATAGAACTGACTGTACCAGTCGCATGCCCAAACTTTTGATACGGATATCCTTGGTAACGTAGTAAAACGTTATCGCCTTGTTTGATAAAGCCAATTGCATTACTAGGTACATATAATTGCGCGATAAGCAAAGTATGCTCTGGAATTATACTTAGCATGGGTTTTGAGGTATCAACTTGTTGACCAACCTCTGCAGAAACAGCTGTTGCAATGCCAGCTTCACTGGCACGAATAACTATTTTTTGCTTAGCCTGAATCTCTGTTAACTCTTGTTGAGTCGTGGCAATTTGTCTATCTAATTGAGATAAATCATTTGTCTGTTTATTTTTTAATACTTTAAATTTAATTTCAAAACTTTCTAATTGACTTGAAATTGAAATTTTTTCTCTTTCCAAATTTTGTAATTTCGATTTTTGATCTAGAAACTCTTCTTTTTTCTGTTGAAATTGATCCTTAGAAATATAATCTTGAGTTAATAAATCTTGATAACGTTGCAGTGTATTTTGGGACAAAATGATTCTTTGCTCTTGACTTTTAATCAAATCCACTATTTTTGAAATATCATTTCTTAATGATAAAATTTTGCTTTTCAGTTCATCTCTTTCATTTATATGAATAGCGTTATATTTATTTTTTTCATCTTGTAATGATTTTTCTCGTATTATTATCTGTTCCTTAATGGCCTTCTGAACATCTCCTTGAGGGGCATAACGTACATTTGATATAACATATAAGATATCACCTTGCTCTACTTTTTGCCCTTCAGATACTTTTTTTTCTGAAATAATACCAGATTCCAAAGCATAAACCTTTACCAATCCATTTATAGGTGTAAGTTGGCCTTGAACAGTACTACGTTTTGTAAAGCTCCCAAAAATTAAAAAAATAATAATACATATCGAAATTCCAAAACCCACAATTGTTAGAAAAGTAAAAGAAATAGGTCGGGTTAAAATAATATCTCCAACCCATTTGACTTGTTTAGCTTCAATTGCTTCTTTACGAAATAGCCTGTTTTTCATGCTGGAATTTTACTCAAATTAATCTAAAATAAAATTATTGAAAATTAGTGAACAGAACAAAAACAGAAATGAAATTTTCGATTTACTAATCATGAAGCACTAACAAAAGCTATGAACTTAAGCTTTATGCTAGTGCATATAAAATTAAGTTAAGGTTTTATAAAGTCTTGCTCCACCACCAGCTTTATCAAGAACATAACGTGTTGCTTCCATAAGTGCTTTTTCACCAAAGATTAAGCCGTAACCAGCCCCCCATACGGCACCAAAAGCTCCACCTCCAACTAATCCAACGAGTTGAGCTATTCCACCAATGACGAAGCCGCCAGCTCCACCAAATTTTCCACCAATGATCGCACCAACTGCTGCTCCTTCATAAAAACCACGTACAGCACCAGTTAAGTCACCACCAGCACCACCACTTACTTCGTTAATTTCAATTGCATTAAGCTCTTTCATAAGCTATTACCCTTTTTAAATGTTTAAATATTAAAGTACTAGCACAAACTAGTATTTATATACTATGAGGTGAGCTATAGAATTCAATTAGAATTTGAATTAAGTTCATAAAATTACATTTTTTCTATTTAATAAACTTATAAAAAACATCTGCTTATTGATGGTTTATAATCAATAATAATAAAATACATAATATTTTCATAAATAATAATTTTTTAAACTTATATTAATAATAAATCACTAAATTAGTAACGTTAAATAATTTTCTTTGAATCTGAATTTTTAATAAAAATAATATTGAACTTTAGATTAAATAGAGTTCAGTGTGGCTTACTATTAAAATGTTTTATTATATTAGTCTTCATTTACATACTTTTAAAATATCTCCAGATTCTGTGCCTTTACTTGCAATTGCCTTGTTATAACGTTTGGGGGCATTTTATGAAAATCATGCTTTAGATTCAATTTGCTAATAATTTTTCTTTATCTAAAATGTATTCATCTTTAACCCTTTGGACTTAAAAAAATCTTGCATCTCGATCTTAATATTTAGGTAAAATTTCATGTGAAATAGTTAAAAACCACTGTGCTTTCAGATAAAACATAAGGTTAAAGAAAAAATTCACTGTTTATAGACATCGTAATGAGCCAATAGCGGGCATTTTAAATTATTGGTAAAAAACAGCAACATGAATATAGCATAAGCTGTACATGTTGCTGAGTATTCACAATTTTTTCTCATTGAACAAGCATTTCTATAAGATATTTAAGCTTTAAAGAACACTTTGATATGAACTTGAAAATAAATAAGCATCTTAGAAGAAAATTTAAAACTTCGCTAAAGCATCAAGATGTTGCTGGAAATCACCTTCCGCCCCTGCAGCATTTACATGATTGAAGTAGTCATACCAACCACTTGCTTGAATACCTGTTAACAATGCATCCCGTGCCTGTTGATTTGGAAAGCGCCAAATCCCCATAAAGCGATGAAGACTACTTTGATCAACGGCAGTATCAATCTCGGTGAGTGTTAAAAGCTCAACACCCAGATTAGACAAGCCTCCCATAGCCACGCCAACATCAGCCAAATATTGTTGGCGCTCTTGTGTAGGTAAAGCTTGCCAAACTGCATTTGGTGTATAGAGTTCAATGAGATAGTGATTCATGATTATTCCTTGATTTAATTCAACGTTTTATACCGATAATTTAAAAAGATTTTTATATAAATATTTTATAAGCGCTTATCAACAAGATTTTTCGTCACTTTCTCAAGTAAACCTGTTAATTGTTCACGTTCAGCTTGGGTTAAACCAACAAACAGACTGGCAATCCAGCGACTATGCTGATCAAACACAGTTTTTGCGACTTGCTTGCCCTTTGCCGTCAGTCGAATACATAACGCGCGACGATCTTCTGGATCTGCATGACGTTCTACCAATTGTTCACGTTCTAAGCCATCAAGTAGTCCAGTGACTGTGGCACGGGTAATTCCCGCTTGTTCAGCTAAAGTTTTAGGCGCTACAGCATCATTAGCTGCATCAAGGAGAAATAAAAGCACAAATCTCCCTTCAGATAAGCCATAAGGCGCAAGCTGTGCGGCACAGTCTCGATCAATACTTGAAGCGAGTGAAAGCGTTTGAAAACAAAGGCGTAAATTTTCAATATCTACCATTTTACGGCGTTGCGCTTCATGCAAAAGCGCAGTGTATTTCTGTTCTAGATTCATTTAGTATTTAACCATATAGTATGGTGGCTAACTATATATTGAATATTTTAGCTGTGTCAAGATAGAATTGTTTACCAGAAAAAATAGTGCTTAAATTGATCGATTTTAAATGGACTAAAACAGATTTTTTCAGATTAATTTTTATGTTTAATTTATCTCGTGTTAAATCGATAAAATATTTCTTAGTGCTATTTTGAATAGGATGAAACCTAGCTCATGGAGTTTTATAATTTATTGAAATATAATATTAAAGTTTAATTTGTTCATCAATTAAAAACTATTCAATATTGCCCGTTTTAAGTGATGAAACGCCCATTTATTCGCCGTAAAGCAAGGCTTAAAACTCAACAAAATATGTCGCAATCATACGATGTATATTCCAAGTCAATATTCATCACTTATACATTGTTACTGCTGATCTAGGTCTAAGCTTTTGAAGATGAAACCAGATATTGATCTAAATTCTTAAGGGAAAAATCGATGATTTGCACAAGCATTTGCTCTGAATAACCATCTCTAGCTTGAACGGATAATCCATGTAGCACTAGTCCGTAATATTGCCCTAATATTTCAGGGTCAGCATGTTCTAATAATTGTCCATCTGCTTTCGCCTGTTTAAAGCGCTTAACCAGACTTTGACCACGTTCAATACGTTGTTGCTTCATCCAGTCTAAAAGGCTTTGATTTTCCTGACTTAATACGCTTGCAGATGACACAACCATACAGCCATATGAATGGTTATTCTGGGTATAGAGTTTGATTGCATCTTGAAATAATTGACTGATCGCATCCTTAATATTTGCTTGTTGTAAAGCGTGGATCGCAAAGCCGCCTTCATTTTCTTCGTAGTGTATAACAGCTTCTCGAAACAACGCTTCTTTAGAGCCAAACGCTTTATAAATACGCGCTGAAGCAATACCTAAGACCTCGACTAAATCTGACATCGAAGTCCCTTCATAGCCATGTTGCCAGAAAAAATCACGCGCTTGAATCAGTGCTTTTTCCCTATCAAATTCTCTTGGTCTACCAGCCATAACGACGCTTCAATCCGATTTAGTGTTTTTTATTATCATTCGAAAAAATAAATTTCGCAAATAAATCAATAGGATTTGTTGGAGAGGCTGCCCTTTTTTAGATTCTTTTTTAAAAACTTGTTGTTTTTATTCAAAAGAAAGCCTATTGTTTGTCGATCGACAACAAATTGAGTTTAGCTATGCAAACCATCAAAGGTCCAAGTATTCATCTCGCACAATTCAGTGATGATATTTTCCCATTTAATAATTTAGAGGGCATTGCCGCATGGGTTTCCGATAAAGGCTTTAAGGCCATACAACTGCCAGCATGGGATAAGCGTTTATTTGATGTTAATTTAGCAGCCACAAGCCAAGATTATTGCGATGAAATACAAGGGATTTTACAAAATAATGGTTTAGAAATTAGTGAGTTGACAACGCATATTTTTGGCCAACTTATGGCTGTGCATCCAGCTTATGATGCTTTATGTGATGCTTTTGCACCTTCACATTTACATGGAAATTCAGTAGCTAGAACTCAATGGGCTGAACAACAAATGTTGGCTTCTGTGCAAGCATCTGCCCGTTTAGGTTTACAAGATATGGGAACTTTTTCAGGTTCACTGGCATGGCCTTATATCTTTCCTTTTCCTCAACGCCCCGCTGGACTTATTGAAACCGCTTTTGATGAACTTGCACGTCGTTGGATGCCGATCCTCAATGCTTGTGATGAACATAATGTCAATCTGTGCTACGAAATTCATCCTGGCGAAGACTTACATGATGGCATTTCCTTTGAAATGTTCTTAGAACGGACACAACACCATCCACGTTGTCAGATTCTTTTTGACCCGAGTCATTTTATCCTGCAACAACTGAACTATTTGGAATACATCGATATCTATAAAGATCTTATTCGGATGTTCCATGTTAAAGATGCGGAGTTTAACCCGACAGGTCGCCAAGGGATGTATGGGGGCTATCAAAATTGGGGAGATCGTGCAGGTCGATTCCGTTCTACTGGAGATGGTCAGGTTGATTTCAAAGCAATTTTCTCAAAATTGGCACATAACGACTATCAGGGCTGGGCAACTTTGGAATGGGAATGTTGTTTAAAAAATAAAGAAGATGGCGCAAGTGAAGGTGCTGAGTTTATTCAACAACATATTATTCATGTTACTGATAAAACCTTTGATGATTTTGCCGCAGCGCCTGTCAATCAATTGCAAATAAATCAACTTTTGGGTATCTAAGGCAGCGATTGGAATTCACTATGACAACCATTACAACACATGAAAATTTAGTCGATCAATTTCAGCATCATTACATCCATATAGACAGTAAAAAACTTCATTATGTCTCTACAGGCCGTGGTCCTGTTGTATTACTTATCCCCGGTTGGCCGCAAACATGGTACGCATGGCGAAATGTAATGAGCGTCTTGGCGGCCAACGGTTATCAGGCAATTGCTGTAGATCCACCGGGGACAGGATATTCTGTGCCGCTGAATGGAAGTTATGATACGGGGCGAATTGCGACAATTTTATCCAGCTTAATGTCAAAACTTGGACATGATACTTATTCAGTGATTGGTCACGATATCGGGATGTGGGTTGCTTATGCACTTGCAGCTGATTTTCCCCAATCTGTCACTTCTCTGGCTGTGACTGAAGCTGTTATTCCTGGATTGGCAACGCCACCGCCTATTTTTGTTTCAGCTGATGAAAATATTTTTCTATGGCATTTCATGTTTAATCAAGTGATGGACTTACCTGAAGCTTTGGTTAGTGGACGTGAAGAAACTTATCTTAATTATATTTTTGATAAGTGGTCATGGCATAGAGATAAAGTCGCCGCTGCAACTTATATTGAGGCTTATAAGGTATCGGGACGTTTAACGGCTGGTTTTAATTACTATCGTTCAATCCCCGAAACCATTCGTCAAAATAAAATCCGCGCAACTAAAAATCTAGAAATGCCTGTATTGGCAATTGGTGCAGAACAGGCAACCAATGATGCACCTTATGAAACCATGAAAAAAGTTGCACCACATTTAACCAGTGCAATTGTCAAAGATTGTGGTCATTTTATTATGGAGGAACAACCCGAAGCGTTTTGTTCCCTGATTTTAGAATTTCTACAACAGGAGCAATAAGATGTCTTTAGATCATCAAATTGCAGACTGGCTTAACGCTAGACCTGTTGCAACCGCTGCCAATACACTTTGTGAATTAAGAGCGCAGGTAAATCAGGACATCATACAACAGCAAGGTATTGAGCAAGATCCCAGCTATCAAACCAGTTTTTGGGTCACAACTTCTGATCAAGCTCAAATCCAAGTTCGGGTATATACGCCCTATGCTTTGGTGCAGCTACAAAGCAACCCAGCTTTAGTATTTGCCCACGGTGGCGGATGGTGTTTGGGGAGTTTAGATGCATGGGATCGTTCATGCCGCTTACTGGCAGAATCAACACAGCATGTTATCTTTTCAGTGGATTATCGCCTAGCGCCTGAATTTAAATTTCCAGTACCGCTGACAGATTTTTTTACAGCACTTCGTTATATTCAAGAACATGCTTTAAGTTTAGGGCTTGATCAAAATCGTATTGCTGTGGGTGGTGATAGTGCGGGCGCTAACCTTGCAGCAGCTGCATGCTTACTCGCAAAAGCGCATCCAGAAATCCAGATTAGTCAACAACTGCTGTTTTATCCAGCCTTAGATGCCACGATGCAGGGTAAATCCTATGAAACGTATGCGGATGGTTATGGCTTAACCACTGCAACAATGGCGTATTGTTGGGATCAATATTTAAATAGTGATTCTGACAAAACCAATCAGTTGGTGAGCCCCCTACTGGCACAGTCATTACAAGGCTTACCTGAGGCAACAATTTTTGTCTGTGAATATGATCCACTGCGCCATGATGGTGAACAATATGCAGAAAGATTGAGAGATGCTGGTGTCTCAGTGGAATTTCATTTTCTAGCAGGAATGATTCATGGTGCAATCCATATGACTGCAATCACAGAGAAAGCCAATGCTATATACGATAAGATTGATTTATAGGTGATTTTGATCATCGTGAAAAAAGGAAATCGCATGATTTCCTTTTTTGCTATTTCAAAAGTATCTGAATGTTTATAAAAACAGAACTGATATACACATTAAAGATATTAACCTAATTCAGCCAATATTTTATCTAGCGTTGCATTCTGTTGCTGCCATTTGGGCTGTTTATCTTTGTCGACAATTAAAGCGCGAACACCTTCAAGAATATCACCATGTTCAAACCAGATATCCTGTAAATTTCGTTCCAGCTGCATACATTGTTGTAATGACAATCCCCGTCCCAAGTATTGCAGTCTTAAACTGGTCTTTTTCGCCACCCAAGAACGTTGTTGCAAGGTGTTTAAGACTTTGCTTGCCCAGGCTTGATGCTGTTGGTCTTTTTCATTTTCAAGACTTTTTTCAATATCTTGTAAATTTTCAAAGCCAAAATGCTTACGAATGTTCTCAACCGATGCACTGAGTTCACTTTCTACAGGGCGGGTAATGAATTTAGAAATTATCTGTTCAATATGGTCTTTGCTTAAATTGCTTGATTGGCTCAATGCATCAAGTAAGGCATTAAACTGTTGGCTAGGAACATGATAATCAATCAAATCTAAATATAAGGCATCACTGCTACTGATTTGGTCGCCTGTGGTTGCCAAATAGACCCCAATATCATCTAAACGTGACAAGAAATGCGTTGCTGCAACATCAGGAAAGAAACCAATCGCCGTTTCAGGCATGGCAAAACGTGATTTTTCACTGCTAACAATAATATGACAGGCCTGTGCCAGACCAAAACCGCCACCTAAGACATAGCCATCTAACAATACCACAATAGGTTTTTTAGACGCGCGAATGCTATTCAACATGTCATATTCAGCAATAAAATAGCCTTTATGTCCATCTGTACCATTTTGATAACAATCATAAAGGTAACGAATATCACCACCTGCACAAAATGCTTTTGGGCTATTGGATTTGATCAGTATCGCTTGAATGCCAGCATCATTTTGCCAAGTTTCTACTTGTGTACGGATACCATTGATCATATCCAAAGTCAGTGCATTCAGGCTGGACACTCGATCTAAGCTAATCACACCCAGCGCTGCATTCTGTTCGATAATTAAATGATTTTCAGTATTCATCCGATCTTCATCCTGTTATTGATTTTTAAAGTTGGCTTGGCGTTTATCAACAAAGGCTTGCATGCCTTCTTTTTGATCCAAAGTAGCAAAAATTGAATGAAAGGTTCGTCGTTCAAAACGTAAACCTTCCGCCAAACTCACTTCAAAGGCACGATTAATTGATTCTTTGATCATCATTGTCGCCACCAATGATTTTTCAGCAATTTTTTCTGCAGCACTTAAAGTCTGGGTTAAAAGCTCTTCGGGGCTAAACACACGGGCAACTAAACCACTCAGTTCTGCCTCAATTGCCCCCATTTGTCGAGCGGTTAAACACATTTCCATCGCTTTAGCTTTACCTATGGCAAGGGTTAAACGCTGCGTACCCCCAATGCCTGGAATCACGCCTAAAGTGACTTCAGGTAAGCCAAATTTGGCATTATCCGCACAGTAAATAAAATCACACATCAGTGCCAACTCACAACCACCACCCAAGGCATAGCCACTGACAGCTGCGATTAAAGGTTTTCGGCGCTGCGCAATTCGATCGGCAAGATTAAAAAAATCATCAAAATAAATATTGGGAAAGTTTAATTCCGCCATTTCTTTAATATCAGCACCAGCGGCAAAGGCTTTTTCTGAACCAGTCAGCACCATACAGCCAATATCCTGATCTTTTTCTAAGTCATCTAAAGCTAAATTTACTTCTTGGATTAATTTTGAATTTAATGCGTTTAAAGCCTTTGGGCGGTTGAGTGTAATTAAACCTACGCCTTTGTGTTTTTCCAATAAAATCGTTTCAAATTGCATATTCATTTCCTTATCCGTTTTATCTCATCATCTGATACACAGCGATTAACTCTACTTATAAACTTCGCGCAATCACTAAACGCTGGATGTCACTGGTGCCTTCATAGATTTGGCAAATACGTGCATCACGATAAATTCGTTCAATTGGAAAATCTTTTAAATAACCATAGCCGCCGAAGATTTGTAGTGCAGCAGAACAGACACGCTCTGCCATTTCAGAGGAAAATAATTTTGCCATAGAGGCTTCATTGAGGCAGGGCTTGCCTGCTTCTTTTAGACGTGCAGCATGATGGACCAATTGACGAGCTGCTTCGATTTCTGTTGCCATACTGGCCAAGCGAAAAGCGATTGCCTGATGTTCAAAAATCGGTTTTCCAAAAGTAATCCGTTCTTTGGCATATTTGCTGGCTTCTTCTAAGGCCGCACGTGCCAAACCCACGGCTTGCGCAGCAATACCAATACGACCGCCTTCCAGATTAGACAGTGCTATTTTGAGCCCTTCACCTTCTTGACCTAACATTAAGCTTTTGTGTATACGCACATCAGTCAATGCAATTTGGCAGGTATCTGAAGCATGCAATCCCAGTTTTTCTTCAGTCCGAATCACTTCATAGCCCGCAGTTTCCCGTGGCACAATAAAGGCACTGATACCTTTTTTACCAGCACTTGGATCGGTCACTGCAAATACAATAATTACACCAGCATTATTTCCTGAAGTAATAAATTGTTTTGCGCCGTTAATGATCCAATCCTCACCATCTTTGACAGCTCGAGTTTTCAGTGCTGCTGCATCAGAGCCTGTATGCGGTTCGGTCAATGCGAAAGCACCTATCATTTCACCTTGTGCCAAAGGCATTAAATATTTTTGTTTTTGCTCTTCACTACCAAATTTAGCAATCGGAACACAACCAACTGAATTATGTACACTCATGATAGTGGAGGTTGCACCATCTGCTGCCGCAATTTCTTCAAGTGCAAGGACATAGGCTAAGTTACCAGTATCTGAACCACCCCATTGCTCTGAAATTAGCATCCCCATAAATCCCAATTGCCCCATTTGTGACAAGGTTTCTTTGGGGAAAATGCTGTGTTTATCCCATTCCGCAGCATTTGGTTTAATTTGTTCTTGGGCGAAATTTTTCGCCATGTCCTGAATCAATAATTGTTCTTCAGTAAATTGCATTTCATATTCCTTAGCATCATTTAACATCCTACATTCGGCAAGTTTAGCTTGTCTAGGATGGTCCTTACTGGCTTTATACACTTAATTGTTGTTTAGCAATTTCTTGATTTCGTAGTAAAAAGCGTTGAATCTTACCACTTGGGGTCTTGGGTAGTTCAGTGACAAATTCAACTTGTCTAGGATAAGCATGGGCAGACAGACGTTTTTTAACAAATTGCCCAAGTTGTTCAGCCAATTCCTCAGACGGTGTTTTATTTTCTGCCAAAATCACAAAAGCTTTAACGATTTCGGTTCGCTCTGGATCAGGTACTCCAACAACAGCAGCTTCAATCACTGCCTCATGTTCAAGTAATGCACTTTCTACATCAAAAGGTCCAATACGATATCCAGAGGTGGTAATCACATCATCACTACGTCCAACAAAACTCATACTCCCATCTGCATGTAATTCAGCAGTATCACCAGTTAAATAATAATTTTTGATAAATGGTGATTTACGACTTTCTTTATAGCCA
This sequence comes from Acinetobacter sp. NyZ410, assembly GCF_022828975.1. Classification (NCBI taxonomy): domain Bacteria; kingdom Pseudomonadati; phylum Pseudomonadota; class Gammaproteobacteria; order Moraxellales; family Moraxellaceae; genus Acinetobacter; species Acinetobacter sp. NyZ410. The sequence goes on from NZ_CP094620.1 coordinate 2,517,289, forward strand.
CCAAACCACATCATCGGTGATCGACTGATATCTACCGCTAAAATTCCAGCGGTATCGGCAGGCAACTCATTCCCTTGATCATCCACCACAGCAACACGATAACCTGGGCTGGCAAAACCAGCAGCGCCTGCACGGACCTCATGGTTTAAACCATGATGATTGCACACCACCATACCCACCTCTGTCTGTCCATAATGATCAAAAATAGGCGCATCAAGCACTTGTTTAAACCAACGAAAAACTTCTGGATTTAAAGGTTCACCAGCACTGCTCACAACCCGGAATTTACCCTTTAATTGTGCCATTTGAGTGGGATCTGCGGCCATCATCATCCGATATGCTGTAGGTGCCCCTGCCAAATTGGTAATTTTATAATCATCAATAATTTGACATAAACTGTCTATGCTAAAACCACCTTCATAAAACAAAGTGGCATGACCTAACAACAAGGGTCCTGTGATACCGTAATATAAACCGTACGCCCAACCTGGATCAGCAATATTCCAAAATGCATCATCTGCACGTAAACCGATCGCATCTTTCATATAGTTGCCAAAAGCAATTAAGGCTTTGAGTGGAACTTCCAAAGGTTTTGCAGGCCCCGTGGTACCCGAGGTAAACATCAGTAAAAATGGATCTTGAATGCTTTGCATGACCAGATCGCATTGCTCAGCCTGTTGATTGAGTTCTTTCCAAAAGTCTAAATCACCTTGTTGTACAGCATGACCCTGTTGATCAGCGACAGTCATAATTTGTGGACACTGTGCAACTTCATCCAGTTTGCTACGATTGCCGATATCGGTCACAACCAATTTGCTTTTTGCCAGCTGAACTCGATGTTCAATCGCCTTTGGGCCAAATGCAGTAAATAGCGGTTGATAAACTGCACCAATTCGCCAAGCAGCGAGAATCACCACCAATAATTCGGGAGTTCTTGGTAATAAACCAGAGATACGATCACCAGCTTGAATACCCTGTGACTTTAAAAAATTGGCAAACTGACTCGACCATTTTTTCAGTTGAGCAAAGGTGTATTGTTCTTTACGTCCATCTTTAGCTTGCCAATATAGGGCAACTTTTTCGCGATCTGCTTCTGCATGTCGGTCACAGCATTCATAACAGGCATTCAGTTGATCGACTGAACCTGAGAGCATTTCCTTAACCGCATCATCTAAATTAAATGTTTTAGCAACATCCTGATAATTCAACATATTATATACTCCGGCCTGGATTTATTGTTATTCATGACACGAGTGAATCTATTGGTTTTTCACCACCCATCGGTGGTGAAATTGACGATGTTTCGATTGATGATTAAGTTTCTTTAGGCAAATATTGCTGAATGATGCTGGAAAAATCGAGTTGAGCATTACCTTGCATACACAGTTGCTGATAAAGCTGCTGTACCAAACCACCTAAAAGCAAAGGTTGTTTGACTTGGCCTGCGGCTTCAACAGCCAAACCCAAATCTTTAAGCATCAGTTGAGAGGCAAAGCCATCACTATAACCACGTCCAGCAGGTGCATTTGCAGAAATACCCGGCCATGGGTTACACACTTCCGAGCTCCAGCAACGACCACTTGAACTATTGATTACGCCTGCCAACGCTTGTGCATCGATACCGAGTTTTGCCCCTAGCGCCATGCCTTCAGCCACTGCGGCCATTGAAATGCCTAAAATGAGATTATTGCAAATTTTAGCAATTTGTCCTGCACCCACTTCACCACAGTGCACGATGTTCTTACCCATTGGTGCAAGCACAGATTTGACTTGTTCAAAGGCTTTATCATCAGTTCCTACCATAAAGGTTAGCGTACCTGCTTGAGCCCCGATCGTGCCACCTGAAACAGGTGCATCACAAATTTGAATTCCTTGCTCTGCACCAATTGCAGCAATGTCTTTAATGGTTTGTGGATCAATGGTACTGCTGTCGATACATAAGCTGCCTTGTTTAAGCACAGCAAGTACCCCATTTTCACCCAAATACACCTCTTTAACATGCTTTGCGGCTGGCAGCATGGTGATTACGACATCTGCATTTTCTGCTGCTTTCTGTGGACTATTACAGGCAATTCCGCCTGCTTCGGTGAAATGTGCGATTGCAACATCACTTAAATCAAAGCCATAAACCGTCAAGCCTGCTTTGAGTAAATTATGGGCCATTTTACCGCCCATATTGCCTAAACCAATAAATGCAATATTCATCCTTGAACTCCTATATTAACGCAAGCTGATGGTGGTATTCACTTCACCTTTTTCTTGTGTGTCTTCGAACCAACGACTGGTAATGGTTTTGGTTTGAGTATAGAACTGCACTGCTTGTTTACCATAAGGCCCTAAGTCCCCTAATTTTGAACCTCTTGACCCGGTAAAGCTAAAGAATGGAACCGGCACAGGAATTGGAATATTAATCCCAACTTGGCCGATATCAATAGTGCTTTGGAAAGTACGCGCTGTTGCACCACTTTGAGTAAATAAGCCCACACCATTTCCGAACGGATTGGCATTGACCAATTCAATGGCTTGTTCAAGCGTATCAACATGAATAATGGCTAATACAGGGCCAAAAATTTCTTCAGTATAGATACGCATATCGGTGCTGACTTGATTGAATATGGTTGCACCAACAAAATTGCCATTTTCGTAGCCTTGGACTTGTACGCCTCGACCATCAAGTAAGAGTTGTGCACCTTGTTCAATACCGCTATTAATCAAATCTATAACGCGAGCTTTGGCACGGGGTGAGATCACGGGACCAATATCTGTTTGCGGTTCATGCCCAGCATTGACTTTCAGTGTTTTGGCTTTTTCAACCAATTCATCCACCCAGTTTTTAGTTTCACCGACCATGACAGCAACAGACAATGCCATACAACGTTGTCCGGCCGCACCAAATGCAGCACCAACTAAAGCATTTAAGGTTTGTTCTTTGTTGGCATCTGGCATGACCACGACATGGTTTTTTGCACCCATCATCGATTGCACACGTTTACCATGCTGACCCGCTAAGTTATAGACATGCGTCCCTACCGCTGTTGAACCTACAAATGAAATGGCTTTAATGTCTGGATGCGTACATAGACGATCTACCACTTGTTTGCCACCATGTACCACATTGAGTACACCAGCAGGTACGCCCGCTTGTAATGCCAATTCAACCAGCATCATGGTCGATAATGGATCTTGCTCAGACGGTTTAAGTACAAAGGTATTGCCGCAAACAATCGCCATTGGAAACATCCACAGTGGAATCATGGCAGGAAAATTAAACGGGGTAATTCCAGCACATACACCCAATGGTTGCTGCAAGGTATAAGTATCTACACCACGGGCTACACCTTCAGTATATTCACCCATTTGCAAGGTACCAATTGAGCAAGCATGTTCAACTACCTCTAAGCCACGTTGAATATCACCTACTGCATCAGCCAAGGTTTTACCTTGTTCTGCGGTCAAAACACGGGCAATATCTTTCATATTGTCACGAATCAAATCTTGCAGTTTCAGCATGATACGCATACGGGCTTGAATTGGTGTAAAACGCCAAGTTTTAAATGCTTCTTGTGCAGCAGCAATTGCAGCATCAACTTCGTCTAGAGTTGCCATTGGGACACGACCAAGCACCTCTTGGGTCGCTGGATTTAGAATGTCTTGCCATTCAGTAGTATTTGATTCGGTAAATTTTCCATTAATTAATAATTTAGCCGTCGTCGAATGAATATTTGACATTGTGTTCATAACCTCTCCATAGGCAATATTTTTTGTTGTTACATTCTTAGAAAATAGCCAAAAGCAGTATTTTCATCAGTGCTGTTTCAAATCAAACTAACAAAGAAAATATAGATGACCAATAGAAATTAACGCACAATGAATGTGCAAATATGCACAAGGATGTCATACATAATGAAAGTCGATTGGGATCACCTACAGTTTTTTTTAGTTTTAGCGCGTGCCAAGACGTTAACCAATGCAGCTCGTATTATTGGGGTCGAACACAGTACCGTGTCTAGACGGATACAGGCGCTAGAATTAGCTTTAGGAACGCCGTTGTTTAGACGCGAAGCCACAGGCTATGAACTGACTATGGAAGGCTTGGCGTTGGTGCCCCGTGTCGAGCAAATGGAACAAGCATTCTTGCAAATTGAAAAGCCCAACTTACCTTTACAAGGACATGTGCGAATTGGCACACCTGAGGGTTTTGGAACAGCATTTTTAGCCCAGCTATTGGCAGAACTGTCTAAACAATACCCTTTACTCACGATTGATCTTATCCCCGTTCCAAAAATGATTAAGCTGTCGCATCGTGAAGCTGATATTGTTATTTCCATAGATCGTCCTAAGTCAGGACCTTATATCATTACCCGTTTAACCGATTATTGTCTTAAAATTTATGGCAGTAAAAGCTATTTAGAAAGTACTCAAGCGATTAAAAAACTTGAAGATTTAAAAAACCATCAGTTTGTAAACTATATTGACGATTTAATTTACAGTCCTGAACTGTATTGTTTAGAACGTCTGCCCTTACAGCTCAATGCAAATTTTAGAAGTAGCAGTATTTTGGCCCAACAAGTTGCTGTGAGTGCAGGTGCAGGATTGGCAATTTTGCCGAAGTTTCTGGCAGAAAATAAACCAGAACTTAAACAGGTATTACAAGATGAAGTTCGTTTTATTCATACTTTTTGGATGCTAACTTTAGTCGATTTACAGCATGAACCACGTATAAAATTGGTCTGGGATTTTTTAAGAACACAAGCTGATAAATATCAAAATTTATTGATGGATTAGTCATTCACTTATTCATAAGAGATATTAGGGATAGCCCATTTCATCATCAGTATAAACTTAATCCTTTGATTGAGTGATTTTTTAAATATTGTATTATTTTTAAAAATAAAAAACCCAAGACGAATCTTGGGTATTTCACTTATGTTCTAAAGTAAAATGCGTTTAACTTGCTAAGCCAACAGCTTTAGCACGTGCCTTATGTAACTTCTTATAGCTGTCAATAAGTCTTAAATGACGATCAAGCCCTTCAAGCTGCATACTGGTTTCAGTCAAACCATAAAAACGCATACTGCCGTCTAGAGAACCAATAACTGCATCCATTCGTTCATCACCAAACATACGACGGAAATTCGCTTCATAGTCATCTAAATCCATGTCGTCATCTAGTTCAACTTCAAGCATTACATTCATACACTGGTAGAACAAGCCGCGTTCTACAGTATTGGTATTGTATTGCAGGAATTGTTCAACTAAATCTTTGGCTTCTTCAAACTGTTGTAAAGCAAGATAAATCAACAGTTTTAACTCAAGGATGGTCAGTTGTCCCCACACAGTATTATCATCAAATTCAATCCCAATTAAAGTTACGATATCGGTGTAATCATCTACTTCAACTTCTTCAAGACGTTCAACTAAAGCTTCAAGTTGTTCATCATCTAAACGATGAAGATTTAAGATATCTTCACGGAATAACAATGCTTTGTTAGTATTGTCCCAAATTAAATCTTCAACCAAATAAATTTCAGAATAATCAGGCACAATGATACGGCAAGCTGTCGCGCCTAAGTGTTCATAGACTGCCATATAGACTTCTTTGCCCATTTCTTCAAGAATGTTTAGCATGGTCTTTACTTCTTCAGCATTGGCATTTTCACCTGCACTGCTAAAATCCCACTCAACAAAGTCATGGTCTGATTTTGCACTAAAGAAACGCCAAGACACCACACCACTTGAATCGATAAAATGTTCAACAAAATTATTCGGTTCAGTCACCGCATTACTGCTAAAGGTTGGTTTAGGTAAATCATTTAAACCTTCAAAACTACGACCTTGTAATAACTCGGTTAAGCTACGCTCTAAAGCAACTTCAAGCTTAGGATGTGCACCAAACGATGCAAAAACGCCGCCTGTACGTGGGTTCATCAACGTGACACACATCACTGGAAATTCACCACCCAACGATGCATCTTTAACCAAGACTGGAAAGCCTTGTTCTTCTAGGCCTTTAATGCCCTCAACAATACGCGGGTATTTTGCTAAAACGTCTTTTGGCACATCTGGAAGTGTAATTTCTCCCTCTAAAATTTCACGTTTAACCGCACGTTCAAAAATTTCAGATAAACACTGTACTTGAGCTTCGGCTAAGGTGTTTCCTGCACTCATACCATTGCTTAGATATAAGTTTTCAATCAAATTTGATGGGAAATATACAACTTCTTGATCTGATTGGCGTACAAACGGTAATGAACAAATCCCACGCTCAGTATTACCTGAGTTGGTGTCATACAAATGTGTACCTAACAATTCATTGTCTGGGTTATATATCTCTAATGTGTATTCATCCAATATTTCTTTAGGTAGCGCTCCATTTGGTCCTGGTTTAAACCATTTTTCATCTGGATAATGTACAAACTCAGCATTGGCAATGTCTTGACCCCAAAATTGGTCGTTATAGAAGAAATTACAATTTAAACGCTCAATGAACTCGCCTAATGCCGAAGCCAAAGCACTTTCTTTGGTTGAACCTTTACCATTGGTGAAACACATTGGAGATTGCGCATCACGAATATGTAATGACCATACATTTGGAACAATATTTCGCCATGAGGCAATTTCAATTTTCATTCCCAAACCTGCCAGAATCTCTGACATATTGGCAATAGTTTGCTCTAAAGGTAGATCTTTACCTTCAATATAAGTTGAGCTTTCTTGTGCTAAGTTTGGCATGAGCAATGCTTGTGCATCTGCATCAATACTTTCAACTTCTTCAATAACAAATTCAGGACCTGTTTGGATGACTTTTTTAACGGTACAACGGTCGATCGAACGCAAAATACCTTGACGATCTTTATCCGAAATATCCGCAGGTAGTTCAACCTGAATTTTAAAAATTTGTTTATAGCGGTTTTCAGGATCGACAATATTGTTTTGAGATAAACGAATATTATCTGTCGGGATATCACGAGCTGCACAATATACTTTGACAAAGTAAGCAGCACACAAAGCAGATGATGCAAGAAAATAATCGAAAGGACCCGGCGCAGAGCCATCACCTTTATAGCGAATGGGTTGATCAGCAATTACTGTAAAGTCATCGAACTTGGCTTCTTGTCGAAGATTGTCGAGGTAATTGACTTTGATTTCCATGTGGGCACCTAAATATTCTTATGTGTTGGCATGGACACATAAAATTTAAATATTGAAAAATAAGCCGAATCACGGAGAAGAAATTGACTTAAAACGAACCAACCTCAACTGAGGTCAGTAATAATGGACGCTATTATAGAATTATTTTACACAATTGATAACTTTAGAATGGAAAGATTGAAAATACTTTAAACAAAAGCCATTTCTAGAAATGGCTTTGTTGATTAAAAATTTTTACAGCCGCGCTTAAAGCACTGGAATGATCGAAGGAAGCATGTCATGAATGGTCTTACCATTACAGGTATCGCCAATTGCAGACATTTTCCATGCGCCATTGTGGCGATAAACTTTAGCGATAATCAAAGCAGTATAATTACCTTTGGCTGAAAGGTTATATTTTGCGATTTCAGTATTGGTATTTGAGTCGACTAAACGACAAAATGCATTTTCAACTTTTTCAAAAGTTTGACCACGGAAACTACTAATTGTAAAAACCAGTGCTTTGACTTGTGGTGGAATTTTGGTTAGATCAACATGAATCACTTCATCATCGCCATCACCAGCACCTGTACGGTTATCCCCTGAATGCCAAATACTGCCATCCTTACTTTTTAATTGTCCAAACCATACTGCATCAAGTGGTTGGTTGTTTTCGTCAAAAATAATGACAGACGCATCAAGGTCGATTGAATCACCACCACCGCCACCAAAAAGACCACCTAAAAATCCACCACTCTTAGCCACATCCCAGCCTGCACCAAGATAAATTTTGGTCAAAGATGAACCATCACCTTTTTCTAAAGAGATTTTTTGACCTTTTACTAAACTAATACTCATGTGTTTCCCTCATAGATTTAATTGTTTCTATTTAAATTTAAAGCTGAAGATAACCATGTGAGGTAACTCTTGCGATTTCGGGAACAAATAATGACTTTGCCATTACCCCTAAACTTAAGCACCATACCTTCACCACTGGTAAAACTATTTAAAAGATTTCCAACAATTCCGCGGTTTTGTGAACTTGGCATACCAATGTTGTAACTTAAAGACGAATCCCATGCCACAACATGGCCATTATCAATGGTGGTTTCTCCGTTCTGAGTGCTTACATCGACTTCCATCAAGGTGCCACAACCAGAAATACACAGTTGTCCTTGGCCTGATGATTCCATCACCACAAAACCACCTGTATCACCAAAAAATCCACCACCTAAATTTGCTTGAATCTTGGCTTTAACATTGACATGTTCTGTTGCTGCAACAAAAGCCCCATCAGATAAAGTGTATTGCTGAGGGCCAATGTTAAGAATTTGCATATCTCCATCTATGTTTGGAGAAAGTAGACACTGTCCATGACCAAATGATGCTTTGATTTCTTGCTGAAACAGCGATTCACCTGTGGTAAATCTACGCATAAATGATTGAAATAAGCCGCCGCGTAAATTCCCTGCTAATTCTAAATTTTGTTCAATCATGACCATTGCATCAGATTCACAAAATATTTTTTCTCCCTGTACCAAATCGACCAATAGAAATGGTTCTGGACTGCCTACAAGTTCAAATTTAGCCATCGATTGTCCTCACTTTATCGAATAATGTTTTTATTTTTCGCTTCTTTTAACCACAGTGGAAATTCCTGAAGCAGCGCATCATACAGTTGTGCTTCAGGCATACTTTGAATATTGCTCATTTCAAAAAAATTGCAATTATCTACTACTCGCCCATCCATGGTATCGAGTTGTTCCAACACACCATAGTTACGGCCGCCGATACCCACGAACTGCCAAAAAATAGGAAAACTGGACGCATTTTTAAGAATATTTTTAATCTTTTTACTTTCACTGACCCCGCCATCTGAAACAAAGACCACATAAACGGGTAAGTGAGATGGGTTTTCTTGGGTGAAATACTGGATCACGGCTTCAAGTACAGCGGGTTCATTATTGTAACGTGCACCCGCTTTCCACTTTGGATGACCGCCTTGATCTGTATTGACAAAATTTTCTAAGTTGTTCAAGGTAACATCGCTTAATCGCAATGATTTTTCTGCAAATGCCCAGCACTCAAAACTGCCATCATCATCAAAATTGACTGCCAAGGGCATAATTCGGTCAAGTACTTTTTGCACATCACCTTTAATATACTGTTGGTGCATTGAACCTGAATAATCTAGCACTAAAGCCACACGAGCTTTTACATCGAGTAAATTGTTTTTTTCTAAACTGATCAAAGATTTTTTAGTAATGTCTACCAAATGCGGTGCTGCATTTTGGATTTTATCCAATACCACTTTCTTTTTCAGATCAATCGTAGATGCGCTATTGCTTATGGATGGGTTTGCTGTTGATGGAGTAGCTGCTGCACTTTCTTCAACTTCTCCCCCAAAGTGCTCAACCAAAGCCTTTAAGCCACCATTAAAACCTTGACCAATTGCAGCGATACGCCAAGCATCACTTTTAAAGTAAATCTCAGTCAGCATCACAGCTTTTTCTTGGCTAAAATTAGAACCATTTAAAACATAACTGGCAACAACCTGACCCTGTTGATTAGCTAACTCAACCTGAATCGATTGTATATTTTGAATTTGAGACTGTTCATTGGCTAAGGTTGCACAAATAACAAAACGTGACGTTCGTGTTGCGTCTATCTTGTTTAAATCAAAGGTAAAATTATGTATATTCCCTTGAAGCTGATATTGAACTTCACCTTTCGGAGTCTGTGGCTGATTATAGAAAGTCATATAATCATCATGGAAAAGTTTATCGTTTGGCGCAATACCAAAACTAGAAATATCGATTTCAAAAGGTGCTTGAACTTGTACACTTACTTTAAACTGTGTCTCTGTCTGCAACAATTGGTGAAGTGCCAGTTTTTGGCCAGTGATGAATTGCATTGTTGTTCTCTATTTAGTACTTGAAAATAATTTTTACTGTGTCCATAAATGAACCGATTTAAACCGAATCACTTTCAAGTACTAAAAGATAAATCTTTTAGTACTGATTTTAAAAATTAAACTGCAACACCATAACTTGCAGCCAAAGCGCCTAAGCCGCCGTTAAAACCTTGACCCACTGCTTTGAATTTCCACTCACCACTATGACGGTATAATTCACCAAAGATCATCGCAACTTCTGTACTACCGTCTTCAGATAAGTCAAAACGTGCAAGTTCATCTGCATTGCTATCTTTATTGATTACACGGATATAGGCTTTGTCGACCATACCGAAGTTTTGACCATTTTGTTGGCCTTCATGAATGGTTACAGCAAATACAATTTTAGCCACATCTGCTGGAACTTTAGATAAATCAACTGAAATTGTTTCGTCATCACCATCACCGTCACCTGTACGGTTATCACCGTTATGGTTGACAGAACCACAAGGAGAAGTTTTTTGGTTAAAGAAGATGAAGTCGCCATCTAAACGAACTTTGCCATTTTCACCAGTCAGAAAAGCAACAGCATCCAAGTCAAATGCTTTACCATCTGTAACACGAGGATTCCAGCCTAAACCTAAGTCTACTTTATTCATTGTAGGCGCTGTTTTAGACAGATTGATGTTACCGCCTTTTGATAAATTAATAGCCATTTTTTAGTTTCCTTTGTCAGTTGTTGTTTCAAGAGATTCTTTTTTACTATAAGAAATTGATGAGATCACTGCCCAAACAATAAACGCAACACCAATCAGACCTGTTACGACTTCAGGTACATGTAAGCCTGTACCACTTGCAAGCATGATGAATGCAAGTGCACCAATCGCATAATGCGCGCCATGTTCTAAATAAACATAAGCATCAAGTGTACCTTTTTCTACAAGATAAACCGTCATCGAACGCACGAAGATTGCACCGATTGCCAAGCCCAGCATAATAATTACCACATCACTGGTAATTGCAAAAGCACCGATTACACCATCGAAACTAAAAGACGCATCAAGTACTTCAAGATACAAGAAGCCACCGATACCGCCTTTGATAATTGTACCTGTGACTGGTGCACCATTATTTGAACTGGTTTGTTCAGTCGCTGGTTCTTGCTCATCATCATGTGAACCGCCTTCAAGCAAGTGTCCGATCACCTGAACACCGACATACACCACAATTCCCCAGATCCCAGCCATAGTTACAACAAGGCGAGAAGATTCAGGTACAAAATTAGCCATAACCAATAATGCACATAATGAAATAAACACTGAAATCGCTTGAATATTGCCTAGATCAGCGAGTTTTGACTCCAACCAATGGAACCAATGCTCATCTTTTTCATCATCAAATAAGAAGTTAAGGAACACCAAAAGTAAGAACATACCACCAAATGCTGCAATTTCAGCATGGTGTGCCATGAGTTTTTCAGAGTAGGTTTTTGGATCGTTCAACGCGAGTTTTGCGACTTCTATCATCCCCATGTCTGCAGTGACGCCAACAATGAGTAATGGAAAGATTAAACGCATACCAAATACAGCGATAACAATACCGACTGTCAAAAATAAGGTTCGCCAGAAATGATTCCAGTGCTTAAGTACTGAAGCATTTACCACAGCATTATCAAATGATAAAGAAACTTCCATTACTGCAAGAATTGCAGTAATTGCCAATGCCTTGAACATGGCCATTAAGCCGGCTTGGGGCCCATGTGTAAAACCCCAATACGCTGAAATTGCTAAACAAATGATGGTAAAAAGAATCGAAAAGCGAAAATGTTTCATCCATTGAACTCTTATATTAGATGCTTATACCGAACTGTTGGCACATTGCGCTTAAACCGCCAGCATAACCCTGTCCTACAGCTCGAAACTTCCACTCACCATTGTGGCGATATAATTCACCAAAAATCATGGCAGTTTCTGTTGAATAATCTTCATTCAAATCGAAACGAACAATTTCAGTATTGCTTTGATCATTTACCACGCGAATAAACGCATTTTGAACTTGACCAAAATTTTGACCGCGACTCTCGCCTTCATGAATGGTAACTGTAATCGCAATCTTTTGAACATCTGCAGGTACTTTCGCCAGATTAATACGAACCGCTTCATCATCACCATCACCCGCACCTGTACGGTTATCGCCTGTATGTTCAACAGAACCTTCAGGTGAACGGGTTTGGTTATAGAAAATGAAATCATGTTCACCACGGACTTTACCGCTTTCACTTAATAAAAATGCCGAAGCATCTAAGTCAAAATCTGTTCCGTCAGTTGCACGCGCATCCCAACCTAAGCCGACCAAAACTTGGTTTAAACTTGGGTCAGTTTTGCTTAAAGATAAGTTGCCACCTTTGTTTAATGAAATTGCCATTTATATTTCCTCTACTTTATTGCAGTGTGCATTGGTTGTTCAAATATATGCAGTCGATTAATTTTTAGAACCATGTGTCCATCGGAAACCGAAACCATAATGTTCATCTAAATATTTTTGATCTTTAAAATAACGAACTTCTCGGTTGGCTTGTATAGTGCCATTGTTATTCTTTAATTCTACAATAGAACATGTTGTCAATTGATTACCATCTGTCAAATGAACTTCAATTTCGGGTTGGTCTGGGATCTTAATGGTGACCACGCCATCCGTTGCTGCCCATTGCGCAGCACCCTGATAAATATAAGCATAAATCACAATACGCTCAATTTGATCCCACTGATTACCATTAATGTGCAGATTTTCACCCTGTACAGATGAACCAGTACGATCATCGCCATCAAGCTGAATAAATGGTTTGATCTCAAAACGACCAAAACGATTGCCCAACGGTTGTACTAAATCAATTTCACCATTTTTAAGTTGTACCATCGCGCCAAGATCCAGATCTATTGCACTTGAACCCGATAGTTTCTGAAAAAATGATTGGGATTTGGGCTGGCTTTTATTCCAGTTTAAATTGACTGAAATTTTTCCAAAACCATTGCCTTTTTTGCTTAAATTGATGGTTGAATTGTTTTTATCTAGTCTGATTTTAGACAAATTAATATTTGAATTTGAATTTGAATTTGAATTTGTAGGTGTAGGTGTAGGTGTAGGTGTAGGTGTAGGTGTAGGTGTAGGTGTAGGTGTAGGTGTAGTATTTTTCACTTCATCGGCAATCACAACACCAAAGTTTTCTGCCAATGGCTTTAATCCGCCATTAAATCCTTGGCCAACAAAGCGAAACTTCCATTGGTTGTTATGTAAATAAATCTCGGCAAGGATTAAGGCTTTTTCAGTTCTATTGCGAGTGTCCAAATGTGCAGTCGCAATACGCTGTTGTGCTGCATAAAGCTCAATATCAATCGGAACAATATTTCCAATGGTGTTTGGTTCATTGATCGTGACACAAATGGCGATTTTTTGAATTTGTGCATCTAAAAGTGCAGTATTGATTTTTAATTTGGTGAGATTTGGATTCTTCGATGACGATTCTAGCAAAACCACACTTTGATTGGATGTTTGACGTTGCCCATAAAAAATCATGTCCTGATCACCACGCACTTTAAGCGTGCCTTGGGCCAGTAAATACGCAGTAACATCTAATTCAATGTCAGATGAAAAACCTGTTTTAATACAAATTTCAATATCCTGAGCAGGTATTTGAATATTTCCACCAGCAACCAGCTGCATAAACCCTCCACTTTATAGATATATTATCGCTTTTTGATAAAATGAGTTTAAAATCATATGTTATTCAAATGAAGTTTTTTAAATTAACTTTCTTTATAAAAAACAAATAAAAATAGATGTGTTATGTTTTACCATAAAAATGACTAATCTCAAGTGTTTCAGTGTTTTTTTTCTTGGGGTTTGATTACTTTTACAAAATATTAAAATTAAATATTGTATCACTACGGGGAATTGTTATATTTTCCAGCGCATCAGATTAATCGCTTTAAAAACTTCGTTATTCTTTATAAAAATTTGAGATTAAATTAGCCGTGCTACAGCAATATAAAATTTGGATCGCCGAGTGTTATTCCTGTCAAAATGATATGATTCAATTACTGAAAAGTTCTAATATATCAAAACAACTGACTATATTTTGTTCTCATAGCCGTAATCGCCCCGAACTTGCCTTAAGTGCTGATGTTTATCTTCAGCAACCTGCTATTTCAAAGAGCGCTGAATGGTTATTAGAACAATGTATTGAACATAATATTCAACTGCTCTTCTGTGGAAAGCACAGCCAACATATTGAGCCGTTTAGAGCCCAATTTGAACAACATGCTATTCAGTTGATTACTGGTACACTCAGCTCAGAACAGCATGAGTTGATGAACAATAAATACCAGTTTACCTTACATTGCGAAGCGCAAAATTTATCTGTCATTCCAGCGTTATTAGCAAATTCCACAGAAACGCTGAAAAGATCTATTGAAACATTGCAGCTACAACATAGTGAGATCTGCGCTAAGCCTGTTTATGGGGTTTATGGTGCGGGTTTTGTCCGTTTACAGAATCATGTGTCGTACTTTAAAAACTTTAGCTCACCGACCAAATGTAATACCCAGCAATTTATAGAGGCATATAATCAACAGGAAGAGCCTGTTGAATATCTGATTATGCCGTATTTGGCTGGGCAAGAATGTTCAGTTGATATTGCTTGTAGTCAAGGAAAGATCATTGCTCAAGTAACTAGAATCAAACATGTTTATTTTCAAGAGTGTTTTTTGCAACATCCTTGTCATCAAATTTGTATAGATTTAGTCGATTATTTTCAATGTGATGGACTAATTAACATCCAATTTAAACAAGATGAAAGCTTGCAATGGCATATTCTTGAGATCAATCCACGCCCTGCTGGTGGTTTTGCTTATACACAACATACGGGAGTCAATTTGATTGCCGAACTGATTGCTGAAAAATTAAATTTGAACTTAGTTCGAGCACCGCAACAATCGCCTGTTAAAGCTTTACCGATTGCCCATAGTATAAAATTGGATTTGTAATATAGATGAAGCATATAGATTTAAGTCGTGGGCGAATCACTGTTCAAGTTAACCAACAACATAGCCACTGGGCTTTAGATGATTTATTAGATTTTGCAGAAAGAATTAATCCTAAAAGAGCATTTTTATTTGTTTCCAAAGTATTGGGGAAACATATTCCTGTTGCACCCTCTGTCATGCAGCGTAGCTATAGCGATTTAGCCAGTTTAGTGCCTACAGATTTAGCTGGGCCAATTTGTGTCATTGGTATGGCTGAAACAGCCGTCGGTTTAGGTGCTGGGGTTTATCGTGAATTAAAAAAACAACATGGCAAAAATGCGATTTTCTTAACCACAACACGACACCCTATATCGACCTTACCAACATTGGGGCTTTTTCTAGAAGAACATAGTCATGCACAAGATCAGTTTATTCTAAGCAGCCACGATTCAGTTAAACATCAGCAAGTGATTGATTCAAAGACTTTGATTTTAATTGATGATGAAATTTCAACAGGGAAAACCTTTAAAAATCTGATCAATAGTTTAACCAATTCCGGTTTGCAGCAAGTTGAACGCGTGATCTTGGTCACGTTGGTGAACTGGGCCGAACACAGTCTTGCAACGGATGAGCTTGATATCCCTGTGGAAGTGGTTTCATTATTGCAAGGAAATTGGCAGTGGCAAGCGAATCAACACAATATTCAGGTTAATATGCCCAATGTCAGCTCCACTGAGCAACAGGCACAGAAAATTATTGCACCAAATAATTGGGGGCGTGAGCCAGGTTATTTAGAATGTACGCCATGGGAACATATTCACCTCAATCATCCAGGCGAAAAAATACTTGTACTCGGTTCAGGCGAGTTTAGTTGGATCCCTTTTCTTATTGCAGAACAGTTGGAACAACAAGGTGCTGAAACTTATTTTAGTTCAACAACCCGTTCACCGATCATGCAAGGACATGCGATAAAAAGTATTTGCCAGTTTCATGATAATTATGGGTTAAATATCCAAAATTTTGCTTATAACGTAAAACATCAAGAATTTGATCGGGTGCTTTTGGTGATTGAAACACATCAAGATAGTGTAGACCCAAGCTTGTTTGAACAAATTAAAAATTTGGAAGTGATCAGTTATGAACCCTAAACCTTTGGTCTTTGTCGACTTGGATGACACTTTATTTCAAACTTATCGAAAACAACAACCGACACCACAACATCAGATGGTGACTACGGATGTTTCAGGACAACCACTTTCATATATGAGCCCAAAACAGCAGTCTTTTTTGAATTGGTTGCTTGAATCTGCTGAAGTTGTGCCTGTGACTGCTCGTTCAGTTGAAGGCTTTAAACGTGTACAAATCCCCTTTCAATATGGTGCGATTTGTTCCCATGGTGGCACGATTTTGGATCAAAATTTAGCCGCGGATACAGACTGGTTTGATCTTCAAAAACAACATGAAATTCAACTCAATGGCATACTGACTGACTTGCCAGATGCTTTGCATGACTATGCCAAAGATTTGGGTGCAGTCAGAACTTGGACCTTGGTTGAAAATGAACTGAGTATTTATTCTGTTGCAAAGCAACAGCAAGCTGGTGCGTTATTTTTAGATCAGCTTGTTGAAAAATTACCTAAAACGCTACTAGAACAATGCTATATCCATATCAATGGCAATAATCTGGCGATTATTCCACATCATGTCAGCAAACAAAGCGCGGTTGAGTTTTATATTCAAAAACATGATCCACAGCGAGAACGTATTATTTTAGGTTGGGGCGATAGTCTATCAGATGCTGGATTCCTCAGCTGTTGTGATTGGTTTGGAATGCCAAAAAGCAGCCAGTTAGATAAGTTTCTCAATACCCATTTAAGCCATGATTTTGACACTAAAGGATATTTAGGTCATGTCTAATGCATTGATCACACCACTCAATCCAATCTTGAGTAAACTTGGCTTTCACGGTTCATATCGTCCCGAAGATGTCACTTTTTTGATGCAGATTGATGATATTCAACCCACTGCAGTTGAAGAAAAAGAATATCTGATTCAGTCAGGAAAAATGCACTATTCACAAATGATCAGTGCTGAACATCCACCAACGGATGAACAGATGCAACATTATCAGCATGCCTTTGAACAAGGTGCACAGCGCCTTGCCGAAGAAGTTCAGAAACTTGGCAACAGTTTGATGCAACGTTTTCCCAAACAAGAGATTGTTTTGGTGAGCTTAGTTCGTGCTGGTGTTCCTTTAGGTGTTTTACTTAAGCATTACCTTGAAAAGCATCAGTCTTGCTATCACTATGGTATTAGTATTATTCGTGATCGTGGTGTCGACTTTGCTGCACTGCAAGCGATTATTGAACAACATGGTGCTGAAAATATCGTTTTTGTAGATGGCTGGACAGGTAAAGGCGCAATATGCAAAGAACTCACAAAAAATCTACAAGACATTCCTGAGCTCTTTGATGAAAATTGGCAGATCCCGCGTTTAGTTACCCTGTCTGATTTGGGTGGTTATTCTTGGTTAAGTGCCAGTACAGATGATTGGTTGATTCCATTTGGGATATTGGGTTCAGTGATCTCTGGACTGACTTCTCGGACGATTTTAAAAGAAAGCATAGAACAGCAAGATGCCCGAAACAATTGCTACCAGACACAAAAATGGCATAGTTGTTTGATCTATGATCAGTTAAAACCTTATGACCTTTCTGTTAATTTTATTGAGAAAATACGACTGTTGATTGAACAAAACCCAACGGATAAACAGGTGAACTGGAACAATCAAATTCGTTTAGTACAACAGCAGCAATGTGCAGAAACGATTGACTGGATTGCAGCACAATATGCGATTCAAAATATTAACCATATAAAACCCAGTATTGCTGAAGCAACCCGTGCAGTTTTAAGACGCGTACCTGAGCGAATCTTATTAAAAGACGAATCTAATCCTCATGTACAATTATTATTGCACTTTGCACGTGAGCGAAATATTCCAGTCGATATTCTGGGAACAAAATTAGGTCCTTATCACGCAGCAACATTGATAAAAAAAGTAGAGAAGAACAAATGAAGCCACTTTTACACGCCATTGAACTTGGCGCGACCATGTATATTCCAGCAACACATGAACAATTGTGGGAAGTTACCCAAGGAATTAAATTTCCGCAGATTAAATCAATTGCGGTATGCCTTGAAGATGCTGTACTCGAATCAGATGTTCAAACGGCGATGGTGAATTTAAAACATTTATTGCAAAGACGACTAGATGAACCCAGTTTAAAAGCCCCTGCCATTTTTATCCGCCCTAGAAATATGGAAATGGCAAAGCACATTGTCGACTGGGACCTAAATCAAACATTTAATGGCATGATTTTGCCTAAGTTTAATGTATTTAATCTAAAAAACTGGATGAATGTATTACCAGCCAATTTACAATATATGCCTACGCTTGAAACCAAAGAAATCTTTGATGTGGCACACAATATTGAACTTTACCAAGCCCTTAAATATGACTTTCATAAAACATTATGTTTAAGGATTGGTGGCAATGACCTCTTGTCCTGTTTAAATCTGCGTAGACCCAAAAACACCACGATTTATCAAACGCCTGTGGGCATTTTGATTTCACAATTGGCGGGATTATTTATTCCCAATGGTTTTCAGCTGAGTTCGCCCGTTTGTGAACATTTTGAAAATACACAGCTATTGATGCAAGAGCTTGAACAAGACATGAATAATGGAATTTATACCAAAACGGCAATTCACCCTGCTCAAATTGGTCATATCCATCATGCCTTGCAAGTTCAACCAGAAGAGTTTCATGAGGCTCAGTTAATCTTAGCCCACGATGCTAAAAGTGTATTTAAATGTCATGGTTCAATGATCGAACCTGCAACCCATAAAAACTGGGCTGAAATGATTTTACTCAGATATAAAACTTTTGGTTTGGTCAAATCATCGTGTTCAACACATGACAAAATATTGGTGGTATAAGCCTTGATTAGAGGTTGAAGCAGCAAATTATGCTTCAACCATTTGTACTACAGCTAAACGACCACCATCTTGTTTAGAAAATAAAATTTGAACACCATCTTTTAATTCAATTTTACCGCCAATCGGAATCTGCGTTTTATTGGCAACATCGGTAAGATCAGGCATATCTTCATTAACCAACCACCATACATCATTATGTAAGACGAAATAGCCTTTTCGCTTGGTCTGTTCCGCGGTCAAGCGTTCATTCGGTGCAATCATATTATTGGTATGCCATGCGTAAATAGATTGGCCTGTCCACACCATTAAACGATGATTATCAGGTCTAAAATTACCTTGCTGCCGTGCTGAGTATAAATTGAGAATGGGTAATTTTCCTTTAAACGGCGTATGGCAAAATGGGCACTCAGGTTTAGTAGAGTTATCAAAGACATACCACTTTTGACCACAACGGTGATTATGACACGGCTGAATCAAATCCACTGTTTTAACCAAAGCTGTTTCCCAGTCGTTGGCTGAGGGGCGCTTGGCAGGATCATGTAAACCGTCGACAAAGCTTTTGATAAAGAGCTCAGACAAATACGGTCCAGTCACTGTAAAAGGTACTTTTGCAGGATCCCCCCACGGTTGCTGACTGACTTTAAGTTGAGTTGGTTTCACCTGATTACTATGATCTGTTGGGTGTTCAATAAACAGCGCTTTTTCACCCATTCCCAGCGTTTCATCCTTTTGCGGATCATTCATATCATGAATTTTTCCACCACGTAACGGATGTCGATAGAGCAAATACATATAAATCAATATCGCCAAAGCATGTTTATCTGTTGCAATACTGGGTAAATAACGATCGGGATTATCCTTGGATAAATGACTGGTGCGTACCACTTCTGGCGCAATAAAATCAGGAGTACCGACAACATCAGGTGGGTATTTACCAGGTACCACCAAACCATCAACATCGATAACGCTGGCACTCCCAGAAACAGGATCGACCAAAATATTTTTATAAGATAAATCTGAATGGGCCAAACCCGCAGCATGCATACGGCGTACTGCGCGAGAAATTAGAATTCCTATTTTAAGGTAATTTAGCCAAGTGCCTTTTTCTTTATCGTCGAGAAATCTGTTTTGGTTATTTGCACTTGCAAACCATTTCCCTTCTTTTTCTTTGCCTTTGATTTGCAGAAAATCATTGTTTTTTGAACCATATTCAAAGAAAAATTGTTTTCTATAGGTTGGGGCGGTAATCCCAAGCAAATTATTATATTCAACTAAACCATCTGGCCAGCAGAAAATATTCTTCCAATAATCCCCACCAATCCCATTAAAGATACTTTGCCACTTATTGCCTACAATTTCTTTTAAACGATCTTTTTGCTGCTCAAAGGTGGCTTTAGATTCATAAAACTTATTCTTTTCTTTACTGAAAAAGCACACCACATAACTACGATCAGGTGAAAAATATACATCTTTCATTGCACCTGAACCGATAATTTCATCTACAAATTCAATTTCACGTCCATCAACAGTTGTACATTTAATAATTTTTGCTGACATACTTGCCACCTTACACTATATTCTTCAAATACTTAGACATTATTTATACAGATGTTGTTGAATGCTTATTCCATAATACGGCCATGGTACGATCATCATGATGCCCAGCTGTAAAGAAATGCATCCATTCCAACAATGCTATATCAGCTGCTTCATTCTGTAGCAACGGATCCAGTTCATGGTATAAACTTTGCCATTTGTCAAAATTGGATAAGCCAGAATCTGTTTCAAATTTTGGATCTGAAATACCATCTGTCATCAACATAATCGCATGGGTATCTTTAAAGCAGCCTATTTTTAAACGGTTTGGAAATTCTGTTGCAATACTCAGATCTAGAAACTTGGTTTGTCCTGCATATTCACCACCATCTGGAACATTCATCAGACGCACATTGTCCTCGCTATATACTGCGATTGCACCGTCTCCCACTGAGAATGCACTGATAAAGGTTTTGTCAGCTAATTTACATACGACCGCAACCAGCAATGTGGTTGAAAAATCTTTAGTATTTGCCCCAATCTGTTCTGCTTGTAATTTGATTTGGTTAATAATTGATTTATAAATTTCATAATATACATGATGAAACTGCTCATTTAACTTCTTGGCAACTGCAACAGTTTCAGCATCCTGACTGCCCACTTGCCACTTTTCTAAATCAGCAATCAGGCTTTTAACCGTGTGTGGGTTTAAATAGTTTTTAAACTCATTTTCAACAATCTCTACCGCAATTCGAGAGCCTTCTCTGGAGTATTGCGCACTGCCTGCACCATCTGCCACAGTTAAAACCGACCAAGGTGTATTGTCGATTAAGGTAATAGAAAAATCGTCATCTCTAAATAAGCCTGCATGTTCATGTGAACGGCCACGACGACTTGCAGCGATAATTTTATAGTCCACGGCATCAATTAAGGCTTGATCCTGATGCGACTTACTAAATTTCTGCCCAGACTCAGGTTCAATGACTTTCCATAAACTGCGTGGGTCTGCAATGACATTCAACCGACACTGGGCGGAGCGTGTTTCTCCATCAGCAATAAACTGAAAAGAAAATTCGATTGAATCTGCTTGTAGTGGTTCACCACGAATACATTGTGTGGCTTCATCGAAATAAAAGCTGCTATCTGGAAATTTAAAGCTTTCAGATTTGAATGTTAATTGATTGACATCATGTTGTGAAATCACTGAAATTTGAGATTGATAGTGTTGTCCAACTCGGGCATTTTCAACCTGAAATTTAATGTCTTCATATTTACTTCGTCTAAACACAGATTCGATCTCTAATCTATTCTTCTCAGTTTCAGAAGATATTATTTCAGGGGTTGAGCTTATATTTTCAGAATCAATTGTCAGCTTGTTTACTAAATTGGGTTCAGTTGCAAAGGCTGATGTTTGCTCGACTTGATCTGCAACAACTTGCTGTTCAACTTGTAGGATCGGTGCCAGTTGCAATGTTGTATGAAGATCTAAAGTGATATTTTGCGTTTCGGAAATTGCTCCAACTAAGTTGGTGTTTTCAGATGATGTGTGGAATTGATCCAGATCGACTAAAGGCTCAGCACAATTTTGTTGAATATTTTCATCAAGCTTGACTTGGTCATCAACTCTAGCGTGTTGATTGGTTCCAGTTTGCTGATTAAGGCAGGCTTGCTCTTGAACATTCTTTTGTACAGTGGCTTGAGTTGTATCCGAGCTTATAATTTCATGCTGAGACTGTGCAGCAGATGCATTATCCAATAAATCAGCTTCATGAATATTGCTCAAACGCGGTGCAGCTATCTTCACTTTTTCCAATTCGTTGATGAGTTTTGAAAGTTGTTTGAGATTTTGTGGATCACTTAATAAAAATTGTGAAAAATCCTCACTGAAATCAGCAGGATTTTGTTCCAAAATTTGCTTTAATTTGCATACATCACTGTCCATTTTACCCTCTACTCATTTTTCTATTCTATTTGCTTGGTCACTTGGTCACTCACCAATCACGATGCACTTAAGCGTTAAGCGATATAGATTTTTAATATTGTTCAATGCAGCAATGCTTTAATCATGTATCAACACATCAACCGATAAAGCCTAACCTTGCCCACGGGTTAAATCAAAATCTCCATCACCAGAAGAAAAACTGATTTGTCGACGACACCACGGACAAACCACAGATTCCCGATAGCCGTCATAACACATCAAATTACCGCATGCACATACCGCAAAAGCGGTCTCAGAAAAACAATGTGGACATTCAGGGAAACCATCGAGTTCGGCTGTATTGATCTGCTTATTGGATGCATTATGATCTGACCAAGTAAAATACTCCTCAGATATCGCACTACAGGTATCTAACTTAAAATTATAGATATTGATATTTAAATCAGCTGGACCTTTGTACTGTAAATTACGTATATATTTGATGATATAAGGTTTATTCATCTTTTGGCAACGACCGACAAATATCGCACAGTGATCATCGGCTTTATTTTTTTGTAGAGATAATGCATCTTTTGCCAAACGCATATAACGCTCATCAATCGGCAACAGGTCATCTTTTTGTTGATGGCTACCAATACTGATACTTTGTGACACTACAGAGGCTGTGATCCACTTACACAAACCTTTGACATATTCTTGATTGATCTGATCAATTGAAATGGTATTTTCAGTGATCTTACTCAGCACAGAAAAATCAACATCTGCACCTAGACCAATGGCGACAACCGTCGCTTTATGCGCATATTTGGCATTCCAACGTTGAATTGCCTGATCATATTCATCGGTTGGACGACCATCGGTAAATATATAGACCATTGGCTTCCAGTCGCCTTTGACTTCACTGGTGGTTTTCATCACATAACGATCAATTTCCTGACCCAAATGATCTAAAGCTTTACCCAAATGAGTCCCACCACCCAAGGGCAAATTAAAGTGATTAAAGGCAAATAACTCAGTTAAAGGGACCAATGTTCTGACAATCCCTGCATATGCAATCACTGAAACATATACAGTTTCAAGTGCGTAAGGATCTTTCCTTAAACTGCTTAAAATAAATTCCACACCCTCTTGAACTGATTCAAGCGGCTGCCCGACCATTGATTCAGAACAATCAAGAACAAAAAATACCGGTAAACGGCGCATAACTTCACCTACATTATTTTTATCATATTATTCAAATAGCTAAATCAAACAGATAAGCGCTGATCTGTTTGATTTAACATTTTTATCGTCACGTAATCGCCAGCTATAAAACCAACTGAATTTCGGCGGGTGGTGGTGGTAAAGAAATTGAATCGGATACTCCTGCACTACTGCTACCAGCAACCACACTTGCAGAAACCCACTTAAAGAAGCTGGCAAAACTATTTGAGTCCATGGTGTCTAACACAACCACTTGATCCGTCAATTGTAGCAAAGATTCAGTTTTCGCTTTTGGCCCCGCAGCACAAGCGACAATCGTGGCAAAATTAAGCTGTTTAATTGTGGGAACGATTTGCTGATAAGCATAGACATCTGAGGGTGAACCATCTGTCATCAAGAACAATAACGGACGCCAATCGCCTTTAACATCATTGCTACTTTTCTGCACATTCTGTTGTACTTCTTGTGCCAGTAATTCCAGTGCTGCCCCCATAAATGTTGCACCCACATTCGGCACATCTAGATCGGGAATTTGAACTTGATCCAAAGGGGTAAGCGGCAAATAAACTTTTGCTTCAATGTCAAAAGTGATCACACTTAAATACACGCTTTCAAGCGCATAAGGATCTTGCCTTAATGCACTGAGCATCGACTGCAAGCCCACATTCACCGAGTGAATTGGCTCACCACGCATAGAGCCAGATGTATCCAATAAAATATATACAGGTAAACGGCGCATTATATTCTCATTTTTTAACTATATTTTTTTAACCATTCCACGAAATTATCCGCGGGTGATGCATTACCGACCGCATTAAATTTCCAACCACTATTTTCTCTGACCAGTTCAGCAAATAATAATGAACGTTGTTGATCATATTGACCGATACCTGATAAATCAAAACGCACCATTTCTTTGCCAGTACCATCGACAGCACGAATAAAGGCATTTTTCACCTGACCAAAATGCTGATTATTTTTTGCACCATTGTAAATTTGCACAATAAAAACAATCTTGTGATATTCAGCTGCCAAGCTATTTAATTTGACAATAATTTGCTCATCATCGCCGTCGCCAGCACCTGTACGGTTATCTCCAGTCAGCCAAATTTGCCCTGAACGATGTTTTAAATTATTAAAAAAGATAACATCACTATTTTCGAGTGTGGCTTGACCTGCGGCATTCCAGCCCAGATCTTTTACTTTTCCACTGGCATCACATAAAAATGCCACCACATCTAGATCGTGTTCTTCGCTCTTTGCACCCGAAAATAATCCGCCTAAAAAGCCTTTCTTTTGCTCAGTGATATCCCAACCGAGTCCAATCGTCACTCGTTCTAAATCATGTTTAGATTTTTCAAGGCTGAGTCCTTGACCTTTCGCCAATGTAATTGCCATGCTAGTTTCCTTTATTTTTATAGAACCACATTCACTTCAGGTGGTGGTGGTGGAAGATCATTTAAACCTGTGACTTCTTTTTGACCTGCATCTACTTTTTGGCTACCTGTAGAAATACTTGCAGAAACCCATTTAAAGAAGGCTTTAATGGTATTTGAATCTGCAGTTGCAAGTTCTACCACAACTTCTGTAATTTGTTTGAGAATACTGCTATCTGCATTATGCCCCGCTGCACAAGCAATAATCATCCCCGTCTTGGCTTGTTTTAGTTTTGCAAAACCTTTAGTCCAATCATCCGTTGGTGCACCATCTGTCATAATAAAAACTAAGGGTTTCCAGTCACCACGGGTATCAGGTGTGGTTTTTTGCACTTCCTGATCAATTTTATCTGCCAGTAATCCCAGTGCTTCACCCAACTGTGTAGTCCCTGTTGCCTGTAATTGAGGGGGTTGAAACATCGCAATTTCAGTTAATGGAATCAGTTGTTTGGCTTGAGTATCAAAGGTAATAATAGACAAATAGGCTGTTTCGAGCGCATAAGGATCTTGTCTGAGTGAAGAAACCAGTATTTCAACACCATTTTTAACGGCTTCAATCGGTTCACCATGCATCGAACCTGAGGTATCTAATAATAAATATACGGGTAATCTTCTCATTTGTTTATCTCTGTTGAATGTCTCGTTAATTTTTAATCTTTATGCATATGTTTATATAAAAAATTGAACTAAAAACAAAGCTTTTTTATCATTTTTAATACCTAATTTTTTATCCAAATATCAAATTTTGCTTAAATCCGCTGTTTTTTAATTGAGCTTATCCTGACATATTATTTGTTTTATGCTGGGTGATATTTTAAAAATAATCGCAGAATTCTAAGCTATAATTGTTCCATTACTTACCTTAATCTGAATCCTCAGATTTTAAAGCCCAATATGTCAAAAAATCTCGCAACCCTGATTGGTTTAAGTGCCATTTTACAATGGTCTTCCATTGTCGGTTTATTGAAAAAAATTAGTTTTAGTTTGGGCGCTGAGTTGGCTGTGCTGCTGATGTATACACTGAGCACGTGTATTTTATTAATATTTTTTAAAATCCCAAATTTAAAATTAATTTCAAAAAAATATCTGATTTTTTCTACCTTACTGTTTGTTATTTATGAATTATGTTTTTCTTATGCCATTGCACTGGCACAAACCGCCCAACAAGCCATAGAAGTTAGCCTAGTCAATTACCTGTGGCCGGGCTTAACTGTTGCGATGCTGATCCTCTTTAAAGAAATTAAATTTAATGTCTTTGTTATTGTCGGTTTAGCCATCAGCTTAAGTGGAATTATTTTGATTCAAACTGGACAAGGTGCTTTAACTTGGTCCAATATTTTATCCAATATTCTCGAAAATCCAATCAGTTATATTTTGGCATTTGTTGGTGCAACGCTGTGGTCTTTATATTGTGTGATTACCAAAAAATATAGTGATGGGCATAATCCAATTTCATTTTTCTTTGTGGCGATCAGTATAGTGCTGTGGACTAAATACTTGTGGTCACATGGATTGAGTTTAAATGCAATTCCAGAAGTTGAACTTACAACAATAGGATTATTAGGCATTGTTTCAGTGGTGATGGCCTTGGGCTATGCCGCTTGGAATATCGGCATTATCAAAGGCAATATTACGATTTTGGTGACTTTATCTTATTTTAGTCCAGTCATCTCAACTTTGATTTCAATGTTTATCTTACAAACCAATCTACCAACAGAGTTTTGGTATGGCGTGATCTTGGTGACTTCAGGCTCTTTAGTGTGTTGGATTTCGACAAATTGGCAACAATTAAAAGACAAACTATTCAGTGTATTAAATTAAATGCTTGCCGATCTGCAAGCATTTTAAATAAATACCATCTAAGCAATCATTCAACAGCTTAAGCTGCATTTAATCCATATTGAATGATCAACTCAGTAAATGGCCCCGCTACTTTTATTCAGTTTAGGGGCCATAAACCGCTTAACTTGTTTGCCTAAAGTTATCTGCAAGTTTAACTAGACAAATAACCTTCACGTTTAAGATCATCTGTCGTACTCAGAATCGCTTTACGTAAAGTTGTTATGATAAAGTCTACATGTTGTTTATTTAAAATTAAGGGTGGCGACATAATATTCATATGGCCAACTGGACGAATAATTAATCCATCTTTCTGGCAATAATCTGCAATTCGAGAACCGACATTGACTGAGCTTGGGAAAAGTTCCTTGGTTTTCTTATTGGCTAAGTTTTCAATACACATCATAAACTTCTTACCACGAACCTCACCGACAATGTCTAAGTCAACCAATGTGTGTAATTGATCTTCAAAATATTGGCCTACATCATTGACATGTTGCAGTAAATTTTCACGTTCGATAATTTCAATATTTTTTAATGCCGCTGCACAAGAAACAGGATGACCAGAATAGGTAAATCCATGGGTAAATAACGCTCCATCCGCCTGAGGTTTGCCAATCACTTTTGCGATATCATCAGATATAATCGTTGCACCTAAAGGTAAGTAGCCTGAAGATAAGCCTTTGGCACAAGTAATAATATCTGGAACGATATCAAACTCGGATTCTGAAGCAAAAAAGTGCCCTAAGCGTCCAAACGCAGTCACAACTTCATCGGACACATATAAAACCCCATATTTATGACACACTTCAAGGGCTTTTTTATGATATCCCGGTGGAGGTACAATAACACCGCCAGCACCCATGATTGGTTCTGCAAAAAACGCAGCGACATTTTCTGGGCCCAATTCCAAAATTTTATTTTCTAACTCTTGTACCTTTTCATTGCAGAACGCGTCTAAGCTTTGACCTTCCGCTCTACGGTATGGATTGGGGCATGAAATCTGGTGGACCAATTCACGATCGATATCAAAACCGATATGGTCAAACTCAACCCCTGTTAATGACATACTGATATAGGTACTGCCATGATAACCATCTTTGCGCGAGATTAATTTTTTCTTGCTTGGTTGACCAAGTTGATTAAAATAAAAGTGAATAAGTCGTACCGCTGTATCATTGGCAACTGAGCCACCACAGCCAAACAGCACATGATTCAAATTTCCAGGCGCCAGTTCAGCCAGTTTTGCAGATAATTTTGCAGCGGGGATCGAAGTATGGTGACCAAATGCAGAATAATAAGGAATTTGCATAATCTGTTCTGAAATAGCATCGGCAATTTCTTGACGCCCATAACCCACATTGACACACCATAAACCACCAATACCATCCAGATATTTATTGCCTTCAGCATCAAAAACATAACACCCTTCACCGTGTGCAAGAATCATGGCACCTTCATCTTTAAAAGTTGCAAAGTCAGTCCATGGATGAATATGGTGATCTTTATCTTTTTTCCAAACTTCTGTAATTTCTGTTGTTGATAACTGCTTCATAAGATAACTCCTTGTTAAAATTCTGCTTTTATTTGGTCAAACTTTCGATGGATTCTGGTTGAAAGAGTTGTCTTTTCATCACCAATTTGATCCAAAGAATACTGATGATTGTGGTAAAACCAATCACAATTCCGACCCAAGTAAATATTTTGACTCTCAAATCTGGGGTAGGCACAGCATAGAAAATCGTAAGTACCATCCCGATAATGCCAATGATTTGCAGGAATGGATAAAATGGTGCTTTATAAGGTCTTGCCATCTGTGGGTAGCGTTTACGCAACACAATCACATTGATATGTGCAATCACATAAGCGATCAACCAAGAGATACATGCGGCTGTTAACAGCACCTTTATCACTTCGGTTTCATTCTGTGAGAACAGCATTGGTATCATGATGATGACAGCAACAAATACAACGCCCACCCAAGGCACATTATTCTTCTGATTGACTCGGGCAAAAATTGATAACACTTGTTTATTGCTTGCCATGCCCTGCAACATACGCGGTAAGGCAGCTAAAGTCGCATTTAAGGTACTTAAGGTGGCAAATAAAGCACCAATCGCAATAAAGAGTAAGCCTGTCGGGCCAAATACCGCCGTTGCATATTCAATATGCGGGGTCAAAGAATTAACCAAGTGCTCTTGGGGTAAGAAATACAGTGCACCCACGCCATATAAAGAAATGGTGATAAAAATCGTGGTTAAACCGATATACATTGATCTTGGAATATTTTTACTGGGATTTTTGGATTCTTCGATCATCGGAACAACAAACTCGACCCCGACAAATCCCCAAAAAGCCAACGCAACCAGTGCCACGGTATTTGTATCAAAAGTAATTGTATAATCAACCACTTGTGTATGCGGATAAACCCAGCCGCTGATCGCAAATATACCGAGCAAAAGTAATAAAACCACCATGACAAAAGCTACGGTATTTTGAACTTTGGAGAAGATATCAATTTTCAGCAGATTTAAACCCACTGAAATAAATAAAATCAAAAAGCCAATGCCAAAATAGGGAACATCCAGTTTAAATATTTTTTTGATTACATCATCGATTAAAATCAGTTCCGCTGAAACAGCAAACATCGCCACCAAAATATAACCACAAAACACCGAAAGCATTGCGGGTAAATGCCCTGTTGCAACTAGACTATAATCACTGATACTGCCACTTTTAGGAATTAATAATGCCAACTCTGCAAAAGAGGTCGCATAGCTCAGTGCTAAAAAGAATCCGATAATCAACGGAATAAAAAAACTTATTCCGCTTAAGCCAAATCCTTGCAAAATAATCACCATCACACCTTGCGATAGTACTAAACCAACCGCAATAGCGATTAAATTAAACAAAGTTAACTGTTTTTCATTTACCTTTTTTGCCTGATCGATTAAACGACTTCCTTGCTGATTGTTCTTGCCTGTCATGTGCTCCTCCCTCCTAGAGTGGGCATTAAAACTGGAAATTTAAAAACTTATTTCATGCTGTTTTTTCTTCTTTATCGATTAAATTTCTTTGAGTTTTATCTTGATACTTTAAATACTGACGTTGAATATCAATGTGGCCTGCCACGCGTTTTGCATCATGCCAAACGCCCCAAATAAAGCTTGAACCACGCCCAGATAAATAAGGCAGACCAATAAAATAAATACCGGGTTCTGTTGAGACACCAAGCTTATGATTGGGCCGCCCATTTGCATCAAAAGCATTGACTTCTAACCAACTATGATCAAAACCAAAGCCAGAGGCCCAAATAATTGAAGTGATCCCTGCTTGTGCTAAATTAAGCTCTAAAATAGGCTGTTGAATGCATGCAGCATCATCTAAAATAATCCGAGCTTCTGGTTCCTCAGGTAAATCTATACCTGTACGCTGAACATAGGCATCTGCAGCATCTAAAAA
Organism: Acinetobacter sp. NyZ410; assembly: GCF_022828975.1. Taxonomy (NCBI): domain Bacteria; kingdom Pseudomonadati; phylum Pseudomonadota; class Gammaproteobacteria; order Moraxellales; family Moraxellaceae; genus Acinetobacter; species Acinetobacter sp. NyZ410. Next base: position 2,547,751 of record NZ_CP094620.1, read on the forward strand.
CTCAAAATAAGCTTTATCGCCATCGGCCAATGACTGTTGCAAATCATTTTGAAAACGAACCCGCTCAGCTTCAAATTGCATCGTCATTCCCAGTAAAGTAATACCTTGTTGTGCGAGACGTCTAAAATCAATGGAGTGCCCGCCATGTGCACCGCTCACAGCCAAACCTTTCAACGGTCCTGTATCGGTTTTAACACTATCCCATCCGCCCAACACCCCGAGCCACCAAACATTATCGCGTTGACGATAAACACGTGGTGGACGTTCATGCGCTCCCACAGACAAATAGACTTTTTTACCAGCACGATTTAATTCATCTGCGATTTGAATACCTGAAGAACCTGAACCCACCACTAAAACAGCACCCTCAGGGATTTGTTGTGGATTTTTATATTGATCTGAATGGATTTGGTATAAACCCTTTTGCTGAGGCGCAATAGAAGGAATAATGGCTTTTTGGAAAGGCCCTGTTGCTACAACAACACGTTGTGCTGTTAAAGTGCCTTTAGAGGTTTCAACGATAAAACCCGCAGCTTGCGCATTTGCTTGGACCTTTTTAACTTCAACATTGCTATAAATCGGTGCATTAAAGCGCTTGGCATATTTTTCAAAGTATTCAGCAACTTGGTCATGATGTACAAAACTATCTGGATCAAGATCAAATTCCATATTGGGAAAGCGATCGTGCCAGCAAGGTCCATTCGCTACCAAAGAATCCCAACGGCGTGTACGCCAAGCTTCTGCAATACGGTTTTTTTCTAATACCACATGTGGAATTTTAAGCTCTGTCAGGTGCTCACTCATCGCGACTCCAGCTTGGCCAGCACCAACCACAACGGTATCTATTTCTAATTTATCTAAACTCATCTTTTTTCCCTTGTCAGATCGAGGAACGTCCTTGCAACAACAACTTTTTTGCTGAATAGACATTTACCAACTACTGCCAATCACATGTGTTTGGCAGTATGTGTTTGCTGCAGATTTCTTGTTAAAAAATGAAATATCAAAGCTGCGCAAAACATGATTTAAGAAAAATATAGGGAGCCGAGCAGCAAAGCGAAAATAGAATATCCAAAACAAATGCATCAAAAAATCTGAAGCCACACACTAAGCACATGAAATAAATAGAAAATATATGCCAGACTATAATTCTTTTTAAATTATTTTTATTACTACGGAAAAAGTAAATTACTAGAAAGGAAAACACAAATTGTGAGTGCTCACGAAGTAAGCATACTAGAGAAACATCATAATTAACTGAGGATTGAGCTGTGAAACATACCCGTATTCGAACATTTAATACCAAGAAAACTTATCCAGAGCAGAATTTAGACAATGACCTATGCCAAGCTGTGGTTGCACGTGGGCAAACTGTTTTTCTTCGCGGTCAAATTGGACAAAATCTGGATACATCGGAAAGTGTTGCGATAGGTGATGTCAAGGGTCAGACCGAACAGGCGATGTACAACATTGACATGCTACTCAAAGAAGCTGGGGGAGAATTGGCAGATATTTGTAAAATTACCATATATATCGTTGATCCACGCTTCCGTGAAGATGTCTATGGTGTTGTCGGTAAATGGCTCAAAGGGGTTTACCCTGTCTCAACGGGTATCGTTGTCTCCGCTTTGGCACGTCCAGAATGGCTTGTCGAAGTTGATGCAATTGCCGTTATTCCAGACTAAAAACCATCAAGATGTGAGGGAAATATGACATTTTCAATTATTGCGAGATGTAGTGAAACAGGACAGTTCGGTGCAGCAATTAGTTCCTCCTCTCCAGCCGTTGCATCAAGATGTATACGTGCCAAAGCTGGGATTGGTGTTGCAGCAAGTCAAAATATAACTGATCCTCAATTGGCCAGCATTTTACTTGAAATGACCAAATATAATATATCGCCTAAAAATGCGATTACAGAATTAACTAAAAATACCGATTTTATTGATTACCGCCAATTAACTTTACTTGACGCCGTGAATGAGCCTTTTGCCTATAGTGGAGCAAATAGCTTAGGGATTTATACACAACATATAGGGAAACATGCTGTATGTGCGGGTAATTTACTTGCAAATGAGAATGTTACTCATGTTATGCTCAAACACTTCGAACAAAGTAAAGGCGCTTTAGCTGAGCGTTTACTTTATGCATTAGACGCAGGAAAACAGGCTGGTGGAGAAGCAGGAGCAGTACATTCTGCTGGTCTTTTGGTTGTTGACAAATTGGAATGGCCGATTGTTGACTTACGCGTGGACTGGTCAGATCAACCCATTTCCGACCTTATCGCACTATGGCAGATATATGAACCGCAAATTGATGATTATGTTTTAAGAGCTTTAAACCCGATCAATGCTCGCAGCTATGGTGTTCCAGGAAATGAATAAATTTTTCGAGGGTATACAATGGAGGTGTATCCAAAGTGTTAAATCGAATTTCTTTAAGACAAATGGAATACTTTGTTGCAACAGCTGAATGTGGCAGCATCATTATCGCTTCGGAGAAGATACATGTATCCTCTCCGTCTATTTCTGCCGCAATCGCACATATTGAATCAGAATTACAAACCCAATTATTTATTCGCCAACATGCCAAAGGCTTAATCCTCAACACTGTTGGTAAAAGTGTGATGTTGGAATGTAAGAAGATCTTAAACCAAGCTTCAAGTTTATATTCTCTTGCGGCAGAATTTTCTGGTTCCATACGTGGGCCGTTAAAAGTAGGCTGCTTCCCTGCTTTTACCCCGATGATCTATGCCGATATCATCAATGGTTTTTCCAACTTATATAAGCAAGTTTCTTTAGACCTTTACGAAGATGATCAACAAGCACTTCTAAATGCGCTTATACGTAATGATATTGATCTTGCTTTAACTTACGATCTCAATATTGATGAAAATATTATTCATTTTGAAGCTTTAACGAAATTGCCGCCTCATGTATTGGTCAGTGAGGAGCACCCTTTAGCAATATTGCCTGTTGTAAGCTTAGAAGAACTTTCACAGTACCCGATGATTCTTTTAGACATGCCCTTTAGCAATGAATATTTCTTATCATTATTTAGAGCTCAAAATCTTACGCCCAATGTTGTGCGTTCTTCAAAAAATATCGATGTCGTTCGTTCAATGGTTGCCAATAATATTGGCTACACGATTTTGAATGTTCGCCCGAAAAACACCTATAGCCTTGATGGTAAACGTCTGGTCCGTATTCGTATTGCGCATGAACATCGCCCGATGTATATCGGCATTGCAACACCGAAAAATGTACCCAAAAATATTGTTGTAGAAGCGTTCATTAGTCGTTGTAAAAGCTTTATCTCTGATCACTTTATTTCGGGCATGAGCTCGCCGCATTTCTACGATCCCTATATAAAAGTCCAAACACAAAAGGATTCCTCAGATGTCTAATCTGTCGAGTATTCAATTACTTAAAAAACTTGTTGCATTTGATACAACGTCCTACAAAAGTAATTTAGAACTGATTATGTTCGTCAAAAACTTACTTGAACCTGCGGGAATCAGTATCACTTTAAATTTTAATCCAGAGCAGACCAAAGCCAACTTATTGGCAAGTATTGGTCCTAAAGACCAAGCTGGTATATTGCTCTCTGGACATACCGATGTGGTTCCAGTTGAAGGACAAGCGTGGAGCACCGAACCTTTCCATGCTGTAATCAAAGACGATAAAATTTTTGGTCGTGGTACAGCTGATATGAAAGGCTTTATCGCCTGCGCGATACAGGCCATGTTAAAAGCAGCACAAATGCCAGAATTGGCTAAACCACTGCACCTGTGCCTTTCCTATGATGAGGAAATTGGCTGTATTGGTGTACGCGGAATTCTTGGCCTACTCTCTGAATTAATTATTCAACCAGAGCTTTGTGTGATTGGTGAACCTACCAGTATGAATATTGCCACAGGCCATAAAGGCAAAGCAGTATTTAAAGCAATTTGTCGTGGACAAGAAGGTCACTCCGCTTTAGCCCCGTTATATGTCAATGCGATTTATTGTGCTCAAAATGTTGTTGAGGCCATTACCACAACACAAAAACAGATCGCAGAAGGTCCAATTGTCGATATGGACTACGATGTGCCTTATACCACTGTACATGTCGGGAAAATACAGGGTGGTAAAGCTTTAAATATCGTTCCCAATGAATGTGTTTTAGATTATGAGATTCGTAATGTTGCAGAACAAGATACGGAGTCAGTTCAAGCGAAAATTTTTGAATATATCGAGCAAAGCCCTTATGCAAAATTTGTCAGTTTTCAGGAAATCAACCAATACCCTGGACTGAATACCTCAACTACAATTCAAGCGGTCAAATTTTTACAAAACCTCCTTGATCCAGCAACTGCATTACAGAAGATTTCATTTGGTACAGAGGGTGGATTATTTCATCAACAATTAAATTCTGCGGTACTCGTTTGTGGCCCAGGTTCTATTCAAGTTGCGCATAAACCAGACGAATATATTGAAATCTCACAGATGCAACAATGTGATGCATTTTTTGAACGCCTGCTCAGTCATATTAAGCGCTAAGATGCGACTATTGATTTAAAAAGTTAGTTTAAAAAATAAGCAACACCTTAAAGATCTTTCATAAATAAAAAATGATCATGTGTAGTGAATCATATTGGTATTGTGAAGTTCCTTCTCCCGCTGGGAGAAGTCTAGGATGAGGGCGCTTTTAAGATGATTTATGGTTTTAAAAAGGACTGGTGAAAGAAGTCTATTTAATTTGTTTTTTCTAAACCAAAGGCTTGTATAAAACAAATTCACAAAATTGGCGAAAAATAATACGGTTAAACCTACTCTATCGCTAAAATTTTAAGGAAGATGAATGAAACTAAAACAGGATTGGCTAGAACAACGCGCGCAGATAACACTGCCAAGTTGTGCTTTTATCGCTGGACAATTTGTAAATACGACACAGACCTATAAAGTATCAAATCCAGCCACCGCTGAGTTTTTAGTCGATATGTCAGCATGTGATGCCAATGACGTTGAACAAGCAGTTCAACATGCGAGAAAGACCTTTAACAGCGGTGTCTGGTCTCGGTTAGCACCGCGTGAACGTAAGCAAATACTTAAAAAGCTCGCTGAACTTATTCGTGAAAATGCTGAAGAGCTTGCCTTACTTGAAACCCTCAATGTAGGTAAACCGATTCAGGATTCACTGCATGTTGATATTCCAGGTGCAGCATCTTGCTTTGAATGGTATGCAGAAACTATTGATAAAATTTATGATGAAATTGCCCCTACAAGTGTAGACCAACTGGCGATGGTCAGTCGTGAACCCATAGGCGTTGTCGCTGCTGTGGTCCCGTGGAACTTTCCGCTTGATTTGGCAAGTTGGAAACTTGCACCTGCCTTAGCGACAGGAAATTGTGTTGTATTAAAACCCGCAGAACAATCACCCTTTACTGCATTAAAACTCGCTGAACTCGCAAAACAAGCTGGCATTCCAGATGGTGTATTACAAGTAGTTACTGGCTTAGGACATATCACGGGTCAAGCACTTGGACGACATCCAGATGTCGATTGTTTAGTCTTTACTGGATCGACCGAAACGGCAAAAAAGTTTTCGGCTTATTCTGCTGAATCCAATATGAAACCTGTTTGGCCAGAAACCGGTGGGAAAAGTGCCAATATCATTTTTGCTGACGCTGATTTAGATAAAGCGGTCGATAAGGCGATTTTTGGTGCATTTTATAATCAAGGTGAAGTATGCTCGGCAAATTCACGGATTTTATTAGAAACAAGCATTTCACAACAATTTATAGAGAAATTTACAGCCAAAGCCAAAACACTTAAGATTGGAGATCCACTAGATCCGAATACTACGATGGGCTGTTTAATTGATCGTCAACATGCGGATAATGTCAGAGCAGCTATTAATCAAGCCAAGGCTCAAGGTGCGCAATCTCATATTATTCCGTTTGATTTAGATGCTGCTTTAGATCCAGCCACCTATGTGGCACCAACCATTCTAACGGGTGTCAATCCTGATTTTAAAATCTTCCATGATGAAGTTTTTGGTCCTGTGGTTTCAATCACCACTTTTGATACCCAAGAAGAAGCAATTGAACTTGCCAATCACTCCATTTATGGATTAGCTGCCTCAATTTGGACCCAAGATATTCAGAAAGCAATTCTTCTGTCTAAACAGCTTTTAGTCGGGACAGTCTCTATTAATACAGTAGATGCTTTAGATGTCAGTACTCCATTTGGAGGATATAAACAGTCAGGTTACGGCCGTGACTTATCTTTACATGCGATTGATAAATTTACACAGTTAAAAACCACATGGATTCAATTGTAAATCCAAAAGAGCACTGAATCCGTCAAAAAGAAAGATTGACTGCTCCTGATGCTATAAAGAAAATTTATACAATATAGCGTTTGCTTAGCCCCCATTCTGCCAATATTCGACGATAAGTTGTAGATGAACGATCTGCTTCAAAATGTGCTTCCATTGTAATATCTAATGGAAGCTCTTCTGGTTTTTGACTCTCTACCATGTCCTGATCCTCTGCAAAAATTTGTGCATTAAAATCGTAAACTGCCTGCAAATCGCCTGTGGTATCAAAATTACGGGTGAGTGGTACAAATAATCGAGTTTTGTTATGTGATACAGGACAACAGGCATTTAAAATTTTCAATATACCCTCGCGTGGAAATTCAACCTTTAACACCGCTGAAAATGGTGGGTAAACATCAAAAATTCGTTTCCATAAAAAACCCTCTGGTGCCAGATGCTGTAAGCCATGCGGGTAGTTGCTCACATTACTGACATATTCAGTATGTAAACCATAGTCTGTACGCTCGGTGGTGTATTTGGGTACGACAGGATTTTCAGCATCAGCAAAAGACTGCTGATGTACCCAAGCAAAATGTGCGACATCAATAAAGCCTTCCAATTGCCGCCCGCTTGAACCCGCAATGTCAACAAATGGCGGCAGTATGGGCTGATGCTCAGGATCATCCCAAGTGTCCAATATTGGAAAGTTTGCATGGCTTGCATCACGACTAAATAAACTTGTCCAAACCAAACCATATTTTAACACTACAGGAAATTTGGTGAGACTAAAGCGCTCTGAGATATTTGTCAGGTCTGGCTGCGCTGGAATTTTTGTACATTGACCTGCTGTGTTGTAATGCAAGCCATGGTAGGGACAAACGATCTCTTCACCTTGCACCCAACCTTTGCTGAGTGGTACACCACGGTGCGGGCAAATATCACGCACCAACTGAATCGCACCACTTTCAGTTTGATAAAGTGCCATTTTCACATCGAGGAGTTGTACTTGTTGTGGGTCTGTTGTGACATCTTGCTCACGTGCGACAGGATACCAATGCTGAGCAAGTATTTCCCAGTCTTTAGGCTCAAAACCACTACATTGTGGCTGACTAAACAAGTTCAGAACTGGAATTGCATTCATACAAAACTCACAGAATATATTTAATTTCATGATCTTATGCTGTGATTTCAGCATGTTGCTCAGCTAAAATCATGGCTGAGTTTTAAATTACGAATTTTGTCTAATTCTGTCTATTAGAATGTTTTACTTATCCTGTTCTAAAAAATAGAACAGCTATCTGAAAATTATTTTTAGAAAAAACTCATCCTTGGCATAAAAATCGCTTAGTGATCTGTGATTTTAGCGAGTTTTAAATTTCCTTGATTTTCATTGCTTAGGAATAAGTCCGTGAAATATAAATAATGGACAGCCCATATGCCTGTGAATACAACTTTTTCGCGATTTTCTGATTATTTTATTGCCGTTGCCAAGACAGGCAGCTTAAGAAAAGCAGCAGATCAACTCTATATTTCAGTATCAGCGGTACATCGTCAAATCGCACTCGCTGAGGAAGAGTTTGGCATTGATCTGTTTGAACGTTTACCCAGTGGATTAAAACTGACACTTGCTGGAGAGTTACTCTATGCGGATTTGATTAAGTGGCAAAAAGAATTTCAATTAACCCGTAATCGTTTTGATGAAATCCAAGGGCTTTCTCGGGGAACAATTGATTGCGGATTGATTTCTGCACTTAGTGATGGCTTCGTTTTAGATTCAATTCAATATATGTATGACAACTACCCTTGGATTAATTTTAATTTTCATATCCAAGATAGTGAAACTGTGTCAAATATGATTATGGACGCTGAAATTGACTTTGGAGTTTTATTAAACCCGAAAGGCCATCATCAATTAGAGGTTTTATCTTTTGTCGAAATCCCAATCGGTTTTGTCTTACCTAAAGATCACCCTTTAACAAAAAATGAGAAAGTTTATTTGTCAGATAGTATCAACGATAAACACTTAATTCCTGGCGCTCCTTTAATTATTCATGATTATGTGCAGACCTTGTATAAGCACCATAAATTTAGCCCACAACAGCACTTAGATTGTAATGACATTCGAATGATTATGTCATTAATTCAAAAGAATTTAGGCATTGGCTTATTGTCATTTATTGATGCATATCCATATTTAGAGCGTGACGAGCTGGTTTTTAAGCCGATTCGAGAAAAGGGTTTATATCCATTAACACTGGCTTTATGTGTTGCGCCAAAACGACAACTTTCACGCGTATCGCAAATTATGATTAAGCATCTTATTGAACAAATCGAAGTATTTAAGCTCAAGTTGATCCCTTATCAATAATCAGCTTTAGCTATGTTGTAATACATGAACAATAACCCTTAAGCAACAAAGCAATGACGTGTGGCTGAGTGATGACTAGCAATAACTCCCTAAATATATGAATCAAAAGCATTAGATTTCCAATGCTGAATTTAGATTCAGTAATTTAAATTCAGCATCGACCTAGCAACATTTAATCTAAAGGATTTCCGATAATATTGCTGATAATGCCACGCATAATATGTGGGCCTTGTTCTTGACGTAAGTCTTGATACCACGCTTCGGTCACGGCCTCATCTTTCATATGGGTCACATCACAGCGCTTACGTGCACGTAATACCAGCTCATTGGCACGCTCATTACGTTTATTTTGATAACGTTTTAACGCATCCTCTAAGCCTAATGTATTGATTTGCAAAGCGCGTGCTAAGTAAATTGCATCTTCCATGGCTTGGCAACCGCCTTGACCAATATCAGGCGTAGTACTGTGAGCTGCATCCCCCATAATCACCACTCGTCCTTTATAAAACTGGGTAAAAGGTTCAATATCATGAATTTCTACTCGATTGGTTTTTTGCTCATCAATCGCTTCAATTAAGTTTTGAACTGGCTGGCACCAGTCCTTAAAATATTTTTTAAAGAGTGTTTTATATTGGGCTTTACTGTTTTCTAAACCTACAGGCAATGGCACATCAAAAAAGAAGTAAAACCGTTGCTCTGCCACTGGCATAAGCGAAACACGTTTTCCCTCTCCAACAAAGGTGGTCCATTGATCTGCTTGGGCAAATTTATCTGAAATTTCGACTAAGCCATTCCAATTAACATAACCTGCATAACGACGTTCAACCTGCTCACCCAGCACATATTGGCGGGTCAGCGAATGTGTTCCATCAGCACCAATTAACAATGCTGTGGTGACTTCACTGCCATCTGCAAACTGAACTTTTATCTGTTGATCTACTTGTTCTAATGCAACCATTTTTTTCCCAAGATGAATATCGTCACGGCCAAATTCATCCATCAACATGTTTTGTAAGTCTGCACGGGAAACTGGATAAGGCCTTTGCCCAACCTCTTCAATCAAAGGCATTAAACTAAACTGAGTCATGTGCTCACCAGTTAAGCCATCGATATAGGCTAAATGATCCATTCGACCACCAAGTTTAGCAACTTGATCCGTTAAGCCTAAATAGTTTAAACACTTAACACCATTTGACCATAAAGAAATAGCAGCACCTACAGCTAGAATATGTTCAGTTTGTTCATAGATGGTGACCGTATGTCCGAATTTTTTTAGTGCAATACCTGCGGTTAATCCCCCCATACCTGCACCGATAATAGTAATCTCCATCTATTTCTCCTCTGTCTGTTTCTTTAACACTTATGACTAAAATGCTAAAAACGTGCCATTTATATAAAAATCACAACATTCCTTAAGCAAAGTTGGCATAGGCTATGCATGATGAGGACGCTAAGATATTGTTTTTATGAGTGCTTATTAAACTTTAAACACTGATATCAATCAATAAAATGATATGAATCGTAATATTAATGGTAAATAAATATGGCAACTTTACTTGCACCAAGTTTTGAGCTTCCTGCACATTTGCAACAATACAGCAATTTGGCAGATCCCCGAATTGGTACAAAAGTACTTGAATGTTCAGATGATTTTTTTGCAGAAGCACAACGAATGTTGCAATTTAATCCACCCATTTTTGTAGAAGATAAATTTGATGATCACGGCAAATGGATGGATGGATGGGAAACCCGCCGTAAACGCCATGCAGGCTATGACTGGGCAATTGTTAAATTAGGTGTTGCTGGAAAAATTACAGCATTTGATATTGATACCACTTTTTTTACGGGGAATTACCCTGCTTCTGCTTCAATTGAAGCCTGTTATGCACCAAATGGGGACTTAAGCAATGCACTATGGCAGCCCATTCTAGACAATTCTGTTCTTGGACCAAGCCAACATCATATTTTTGACATTAAAAATTCAGCAGTCTTTACCCATGTCCGCTTAAATATTTTTCCTGATGGTGGCATTGCACGTTTTCGCGTCTATGGTGAAGTGCAAATACAGATCCAAGATCGCCAACATACATTAGATTTACTGGCACTTGAAAATGGTGGACGCGTGATTGCCTATAGTGATGCCCATTTTGGCCATCCTCGTAATTTGATCAATCCGAATCGTGGGATCAATATGGGTGATGGTTGGGAAACCAAACGCCGCCGTGCACCTGGATTTGACTGGTGTATTTTGGCGCTCGGTCAAAGTGGTGTAATTGAAAAAATTGAAATTGATACCGCACATTTTAAAGGCAATTTCCCCGCTCAAGTATCGATTCAGGCGATATATATTGAAAATGCGACTGATCCACAATTAATTCCGCAAAGTATGTTTTGGCCATTTCTACTCAATGCTCAGGATATGCAAATGGATCATATTCATGATTATGTAGCCGACATTTTAAAACATGAAAAAATTTCACATATTCGTGTCAATATGATTCCAGACGGTGGCATTAGCCGTATCCGATTATGGGGTAAAATTGCAGAGTGATTTTATGAAATATATTCAAATTCAGCCATTAACTGCTGAAGCTTTTGCCGCATTTGGTGAGGTCATTGCCTGTGCTGGCAATGACTTTTTCCATATCAATGGCGCGCATACGGAACGCTATCATGCTTTATCCTTGGCTCAAGCGACTAATGCTGAAGTCGGATTAAGTATTTTCCGTAATATTCAAAAAACCCAAGTGCCTTGCGAAATTCAAATGCTTGAACGCCATCCAATCGGTTCACAGGCATTTATCCCGATGCAAGGTCAATCCTTCTTGGTTGTTGTTGCAGTGGCTTTAGATCAGGATCAACCTGATCTTGATCATATTTATGCCTTTATAAGCAATGGCCAACAGGCTGTAAACTATCGTGCAGGCACTTGGCATCATCCGTTATTGACGCTTGAAGCACCCAGTGACTTTGCTGTAATCGATCGGATTGGTGAGGGTCACAATTGTGATGTTTTTCAATTTAATGAAAATATTGTCCTGACCTTATAATCACCATTTCATAACAGCAAATAAAAAATACATGGATCAAAACATTCCTCTAAAAGTGCTGAGAAGTACTGAGATAAGATTTTACCCTATGTTGTTAAAAAACCAGTGCAGCATCACTCAGTGTTGCGCTGGTTTGGAAAAATGATCTTAAGCTTATCTCAATCCTATTCATGCATTTAAAAATATGATCAGATAAAGATCATTTTAAAAATGATATTTAATTAGAGCACTGACATTATTTTCATCTTTGCCTGAGATGCCGTATTTATTATTCCAAACGGAATATTCAACGCCTAAATACAATTTCGTATCCGGTGAAATATGTTTACCCGCATTCCATTTCCACTGGGTGGTCCAGTTTAACTCACTGGCATGATCATCTTCAGCGGTTGACCAATCCAGAAAACCATCAACAAGAAAATCTTCTGATGCAATTTTAAAAGGCACACCAAAAACAAAAGTCAGCTGATAATCATCATTTGTGTTCTTGTAATTGTCTGCTTTATAAAAGTTTAATTGTGCATATTGGAAATATGGAATCGCCAAATCTACCCCGATCCCATACAGATAATTGTTAAACCCTTCACCGCCTTCCCATGCTGTGGCAATGAGAACGTCTTTGATAGGTCCTGCTTCCAACTTATGCCCTGAAATCGCGCCTAAGCTCAATCGTGGTGAAACTTCAAAATAGGTCTCATTGCCTGAAACATCATTATTGGTACGATCCGCAAATGCAAAGAAGTCCCCATATTTTAATTTGGCTGCATATTCAAAAGTAATGGTCGATTGGTCATCTTCCCGAGCAATTAATTCATAATTTTTTCCATATAATCCAGTAATGCTAAAGTCTTGCCAAATAGGCGCAGCATGAGTGCTAAAAGCGGTGCAAACGAAAGTTGAAAGCGCAGCAAATTGTGTTAATTTCATTGTATAAATTCCCCATCAGAAATAGCGGTAAACACCTGCGTGAATAAGCAAAAACAAAGCCAATTTTTTACACTTGGTCAAAATTTCAAAAAAAAAAGCCCAAATCAATGGGCTTTAAAATCATGAAAAAACGAGTTCTATAAATCTAGTTCTACAAAAGCTAGCTTCCACGATATGTGGAATAAGCAAATGGGCTGATTAATAAAGGAATATGATAATGTTGTGCCAAATCAAGGACTGAAAAATGAATCACAACTTTTGGGAAAAACGTTGCTAAGGCTAAACGGTCAAAATATTCAGCAGTATAAAAAACCAAACTATAATTCCCTGTTTTAATTCCACTTAAATTAAAATCTGCTACCCGTCCATCTTCATTGGTCCTTGATTCTGCAACAATATTGTCTTGGCTATCCAATAATTTTATCAGGACATTTACGGCAGGCTTACCGAGATGCGTGTCTAAGATATGGGTACTGATCATGTTATTTCCTTTCTAAACATTATTTTAATGCAATCAATCATTTAAGCTTTCATCTTCACTCAGTTCTTGACTGAGTCTTAACATTGCAATTTCACCAAGTTGTTGTTTAACAATACGCTGTTCTGTTTCAGGATCATTTAATAAACGATATTTCAGTGCTTGTAGAATTTCAGTCTGATCTAAGCCCATAGCACGAATTAAAAAAATATGACCAAATTTCTTTTCATAAGTAATATTGCCTTGCAATAAAGCATGTTGTGTTTCAGTGCTCTGTTTTATTGCTGATTGCTCTTGATTGGAAAATGCTTGCTCTTTTTCACTCAGCACAGCCTGAGCCTTTTTTTCACCGATCCGTGGGTGTGTCGCTAATGCATTTGCAACCTCTAAACATGTCCAAGTTGAGGCTTGTGCTTTTGCAAAATCCATTAACGCTTGAGTGCTACCAAATGGACGTTGTGACAAAATTTCATCTGACCAACGTTGAATGTGCACAAAATGCTTGAGCAAGGTTGTAAGCTCTTCTGATGATGCTTGATTAAATTCTTCTATTTTCACGAATAATACCTATGCTTGAGTTCGCTAAAATTTTCAAACACTTTTATATAAACTTTGCAACGCGCTTTACTTCATTCAATTAAAATTAAAGTGCTTACCTTAAAAGCCACATCCTCATAGCGACAATTATGCGGCTGGATGGTGTTTAAACCAATGTTCAGCGATATCACCACGACGACAGATCCAGACTTTTTCATGTGTCTGGATATAATCTAAAAAACGTTGTAATGCTTTAAAACGACCGGGACGTCCCAGAATACGACAATGCATGCCAATCGATAGCATTTTCGGCTCAGTTTCACCTTCTGCATAAAGCACATCAAAGGCATCTTTTAAATATTGGTAAAATTGCTCGCCACTGTTAAAACCAGCAGGCGCACAGAATTTCATATCATTACTTTCTAATGTATATGGAATGATCAGGTGCGGGCGACTTTGGCCTTGTAAATTGGTTAAGCTTGTCCAAAATGGCAAATCATCACCATAGTAATCGCAGTCATATTTGATCTGTGGAAATTCAGCCAATAATTTACGCGTATTTGGGCTATCTCGCCCTGTATACCACCCCATTGGTGTAGTGCCAAACAAGGTTTCTAGAATGCTGATCGCTTGATCAATATGCTGACGTTCCGTTTCAATATCTATAGTTTGGTAATTTAGCCAACGCTGTCCGTGTGAAATCACATCGTAATGGGCTTGTTGAATGGCTTCCACAATATATGGATTACGTGCCAGTGCCATGCCCACTCCAAATATGGTCATGGGTAAGTTACGCTTTTTAAACTCTTGATGAATACGCCAGAATCCTGCACGAGCACCATATTCATACATCGAATCCATCGACATGTGTTTGTCGGGAAAACTTGCTGCTCCCACAATATCAGATAAAAACTGTTCAGAACCGGCATCACCATGTTCGATATGGTTTTCAGCACCTTCTTCATAGTTAAGGACAAACTGTACTGCTATTTGGGCTTGATTAGGCCATGCTACTTTAGGTACTTCACCGTGATAGCCAATGAGATCTCGTGAATAGGGAGTATTTTGGATTTGGTCTATTAAGTCTTGCCCACGTAAATAAGTTTTACTCACTCAAACCGCCTTTAAACTTTTCAATCACCATTTTTTAGTGTGAATGATCAAGCAGTTTTTGTGCCAATCTCACTCATGTTTTAGTCAACGGGTTGGAAAGTTAACTGCATGTGATGACTTTTTCCATTGAAAATATAGTGGTGTTTTCCAATTTGAAAACTTTGATTAGGTTGAAGAGCACTTTCCTGCTGAGTACGTACAATCATCGTATTATTTTCATTCGATTCTTTTAACAAAAATTGATAAATTTTATCCGTCATCTCTGCATCTAATAATTTATGCTGGATTCTATTTTGTAGATATTGATCTAAACGTTTTGTATAAAGTTCTATAAGTTTTTTATCACCAGAACTAAAAATGCGATCAAAATTATCTAAAGAAGCCACCTCTTTATTTACTGAACTTAATCCTGTGGCTTTAATTGCACTCACTTCAAATTGATCAGTACGTTCAAAAACCAGATTCAGACTTTCGAGATTGTCTGAAAAATTTGCATCTTGTTGTGAATATTGTTCATAGATATCACGAAAAAGTTTTTGATATTCATAGGATATAGACGCGTAATCATACAGATTAAAGTATTGCATCTTACTTACATCAGCTAAGTATTCAGCACATTTTTTCCCACATTGTTGTTTTTGTTGTTGACTGATTGCATTGGTCACTAAGTACTGTGCATAAAATTGATACGCGTCATCTAGATATTGAATCTTATGCGTCCATTTATATTTCACCAAACTTGCATCACCTGCTGCAAGGTAGGTTTCATATCTCAAGATTTTTCTCTCTTTTGGTAAATCTTTCTCCCATAAATCACGATATTGATTCAAAATTTTAACTCCCGATATGGTGAAATC
Source organism: Acinetobacter sp. NyZ410 (assembly GCF_022828975.1). NCBI lineage: Bacteria > Pseudomonadati > Pseudomonadota > Gammaproteobacteria > Moraxellales > Moraxellaceae > Acinetobacter > Acinetobacter sp. NyZ410. The sequence goes on from NZ_CP094620.1 coordinate 2,563,381, forward strand.
AGAAGCCGCTAAAGCACAATTTTTATCTTCTAAATAACCCAAAAAATCTGAAACAAAAATAACATCCATCGAATACACATCTATTTTTTCAGAATTTGAGCGATTTAAGAATTTATGCAACATGTTAAGAGGCATATAGTTTTCAAGCCTCTTACATTGTGTTTCAAGAGGTTGCGCAAATTGAGTTAAATCTGACTTTAAAGCCACAATATCTGCATATATAGATACAGGTATAAACGTAAAAACCGTCAATAGAGCAATTTTTCTTATTATAAAATTCATGCTGTTAATCTCATTTTATTTAAAAATAAAAAACTCTGTATTGTCTAATTGATGATTTAACAATGCATAACGAAAATCACGCATTAATTGTGACGATAATTCTCTCTTTTGCTCAACCAGCATTTTCAATAACTGTAAAAACTGACCATGGCTAAATACCAGTAAATGATCATGTTGATAATGCGCTTTTAATGAATCCAAGTGTGAAATAAAGTCCGTAACGCGTTGATAAAAATTTGCAAAAGATTCAGCGCCTTCACTTGTTACTAGGTTCACATCTGCTTGATTCCAATAATCATCTACCCAAGGTTTTCGTTCCTCTAAAGTGGTATTTTTACATCGCGTATCAGATAAGTAAGAAAACTCCTGAATATCCAAAACTTGAGGGGTAATCTGATCTCGTAATAAAATTGGTTCAGCTGTTATACGTGTACGGAGGAATGGCGAGATAAAAATTTGCTTTGCTGGAGGTAAAACATCAACAAGTTTTTGCGCCTGTTCATGTCCAAATTCGGTTAAGGGAATACTTGCATGTGACTCAGTTTTACCATTTACATTACCTAAACTTTGTGCATGACGGATTAAATAAATGCTCATAAAATTCTCTTACCTCACCTTTATTTTGAAAATAATCAATAATTTTTAGTCAATCAATTTACAACTCATATTTCAATCATCATTTTTGAAGATTAATCATCCAGAATTTTGGTTAGAAAAATTTATCGGCTCCATAATTAGTTTTAACTTATTGTCTGAAACTATAAAACTATAAATGTGCTGACCTAATTGATAACTTGTTACACTTTTGCTTTTAGTCTCATGTGTACCTAGATATTCAACCTTTGTGTACAAGTATCTGCTTTCTTTGCTTAAAATCTCATATATATTTTCTATCATGCGATCATCAAGAAGATTGTTTTCAATACGATATTTTATATAAGCATCTAGTTTTGCATAGAAAATATTTTTAATGTTTCGGTCATCAATTTTAAAAATGAATTTAAAGTTTTCAATTGATGCAACTTCGAAGGGGAAAGAATTTAAACCTGTTTTTTTTATATATTTGATTTCAAAATCATTAGTTAAATCAAATATTTCTTGAAGTTGTGTGATCTGCTGTTCTGTTTTTTTTAAATTTTTATAATGATGTTGAAATAGATCATGATATGCCATTAAAATACCCACATAATGAAGAGGAAGATAAAATCCATGATCTTCTTTTAGATATACATAATCTTTACATAACTCTCCACATCGGCTTTTCTCATTTTTTGAAATAATATTTCTATTTAAATAAATATTAAAATTTTCTTGAGCTTGTTGTAATTTTTGGTTATCCATCGTCCAAGAATACTCAATTAAATTAGCATAACCTGCTTGCCTATAAACTTCATTATTCAACATTCTCTCTATATCATATTTATCTTTAAAATATTTTTCTTTAATTGAAATACCATTAGCTGAAAATTTACTTGCTGCCAAAGCACAATTTTTATCTTTTATAAAAAGTAAAAAATCTGAATTAAATATAAACATAAGATCATATACATGAATATCACTTCCTTTTGAGTCATTTAAGAAGTTATTCAAGTTTTTTATTGGTCTATAATCATCTTCATTTTTACATGCTATTAATAAATCTTGGCTTATTAAATTTAATTCAGACCGCACATCAGCATACGCAAATTTATTCATCCCTATAAAAGCAATAAAAATTGCTATTTTTAATACTCTAATCATCAAATTGGCCCTTATATTTTTCTCTTTTTTGATATTTTAAAAATCATCTTCATTTTCAAAAGGCTTCTTTCATCAGCTCTTTTTTAAATCATAAATCAACATAAAAGCCCCCTCATCCTAGCCTTCTCCCCCAAGGGAGAAGGAACCTTCTATAGCTATATGATTCACTCCAGATGAGCATTTTTTAATTTAGCAAAGAGCTTTAAAATTATGAGTTAAATAAGAGTTTCTCTACTGCTCTTCGGTTTACTAAACCTTGTACTGTTTTGCCACCTGCTTTGATCCAAACATCAAATTGATCACTGGCAGCGTGATAATCAGAGGCGTTCAATAATTTTAATAAAGTTGAATTTTTAAAAGCACCAATACCAATGTTATAGCTCAATGAAACCAACGCATCAAACTGATTTTGATTTAACGGCACATTTACAGCAGCAGTTACTGCTTGCTCAAAACGTCTAAGGTCATATTGCATATAGTTTTTTGCTTGTTCAATGGTACAAGTATCACCATACTGAACAGCTTTTCCATGCGGGTAAATCGTTGTTCCATAACCGATGGTACACACACCAACACCATCATCATAAGCTTTAAGCTCTAATCCCTCAAAACCACAAATCAAATCCACGCCTTGAGGACTTACATGAGTAATTTGATCTTGTGCAAAGCCAATGACATTCGTATCAGAATCAATAGCGACACCGATATTTGAATTGGAATAATCAGCCCTATGTTTATTCGATTCGCGCTGCTGTTGATTCAATGGCTTTGAAAACAACATAGAAAATAACTTGGAAAAAAATTTAGACCAAAATCGCGTCATCAATAAAACTCAAAAAAAAAGGAAAAGGTTATATCGCTGTACCAATACCACCCAATATTAAACATAGCTTTTTGAATAAATAAAGTTGTCTTTGGTTGCATTGGGTATGGATCTATTGATTTTAAATAGAAAAACTCCGCTCTTATCATAAGAAAGGAGTTTTATCTTCTTGTTGCTGTTGATAAACATAAAATTAAAACAAGAAATAACGCTGTGCCATTGGTAATACTTCAGCAGCTTCACAAGTTAGATGTACACCATCTGCACGAACTTCATAGGTTTCAGGATGCACATCCATCACAGGACAATAGCTATTATGCTTCATGTCTTGTTTAGTGATGTTTCTGGTATTTTTACAAGGTGAAATTAACTTCTTTAATTGTAATTTTTCAGCAACACCAAGTTCAATTGCGGCCTGTGACAAGAAAGTAATACAGGTATTATGCACGCCTCTTGGATACGCTCCAAACATTGGACGGTAATGTACCGGCTGTGGTGTTGGAATTGAGGCATTAATATCCCCCATTGGCGCTGCCGCAATCATTCCACCTTTAATGATCATCGATGGTTTTACCCCAAAAAACGCGGGTTTCCACAACACCAAATCAGCAAGTTTTCCTTCTTCTATAGAACCAATTTCGTGGCTTAAACCATGAGTAATGGCGGGATTTATTGTATATTTTGCAATATAACGCTTCACCCGATTATTATCATGATACTGATTATCGCCTTCTAATGGTCCACGTTGCACTTTCATTTTATGCGCCGTTTGCCAAGTACGTAAAATCACCTCACCCACACGCCCCATGGCTTGAGAATCAGAAGACATCATTGAAATTGCGCCGAGATCTTGCAAAATATCTTCTGCTGCAATCGTTTCGCGACGAATACGACTCTCAGCAAATGCGACATCTTCAGCTATCGCTGGATCTAAATGGTGGCAGACCATGAGCATGTCTAAGTGTTCATCAATGGTATTGATGGTATAGGGGCGGGTTGGATTGGTTGAAGATGGTAAAACATTTGCTTGACCAATGGCTTTTAAAATATCAGGTGCATGACCACCACCCGCACCTTCAGTATGATAAGTGTGAATAGTACGATTTTTAAATGCCCCCAGTGTTTCTTCAAGAAACCCACTTTCATTTAAAGTATCGGTATGAATCGCCACTTGTACATCATATTCATCTGCCACAGTTAGACAATTATCAATTGCAGCAGGGGTAGAACCCCAGTCTTCATGCAATTTCAACCCCACCACACCTGCTTTAATCTGCTCCGCAATCGGTTCAGGTTGACTCAAATTACCTTTACCCAATAAGCCAATATTCATAGGTAAATCATCAATGGCTTGCAGCATGGTGGAAATATGCCATGGCCCCGGTGTTACCGTTGTTGCCGATGTTCCTGCAGCAGGACCAGTACCACCACCAATCATGGTCGTTGTTCCTGACATTAACGCTGTTTCAACTTGTTGAGGGCAAATCCAGTGAATATGAGTATCAATACCACCTGCTGTAAGAATTTGTCCTTCACCGGCAATCACCTCAGTTGCCGCACCTAATGGAATGGTAATATCAGGTTGAATATCAGGATTGCCGGCTTTACCTATTTTCCAAATTCGCCCATTTTTTAATCCCACATCGGCTTTAATAATTCCCCACCAATCGACAATCAATGCATTGGTAATCACCGTATCTGCAACATCTGCTGCAAGTAATTGAGATTGCCCCATCCCATCGCGGATAACTTTACCACCACCAAATTTAACTTCTTCACCATAGGTGGTGAGGTCTTGTTCAACTTCTATAAAAAGTTCGGTATCTGCTAAACGTACTCGATCCCCAACGGTAGGACCAAACATTTCAGCATAAGCTCGACGTGACATTTTCATTTTGATTATCCTTTTAGTCCAACTTACCCATCACACGCCCTGCGAAACCATAGACTTCACGTTTTCCGACCAGTGCAACGATTTCTACATCACGTCGCTGCCCCGGTTCAAACCGAACCGCTGTACCAGCCGCAATATTTAAACGAAAACCTTTGGCACGTTCACGATCAAATTGCAAAGCATCATTAGCTTCATAAAAATGAAAATGTGAACCCACTTGAATCGGCCGATCACCTATATTTGATACTGAAATTTTCAGTACTTCACGACCGACATTCATTTCAATATCACAATCAGGTGTAATAATTTCACCAGGGATCATATGCTTATCCTAATTTTGAAGAAGTGTTCTATACAATCGGTTGATGGACTGTGACGAGCTTCGAGCCATCTGGAAAAGTAGCCTCTACCTGCACTTCGGCAATCATCTCAGGCACACCCTCCATCACATCATCACGACTGAGTAAGGTGGTGCCAAAATGCATCAACTCACTGACGGTCATTCCATCTCGCGCACCTTCAAGCAGTGCTGCGGAAATAAATGCAATAGATTCAGGATAATTGAGTTTTAATCCACGTGCTTTGCGACGTTCTGCAACCAAACCCGCTGTAAAAATCAGCAGTTTGTCTTTTTCAGTAGGATTGAGTTCCATATGTATTTCCTAAAGTTCTCACATTTTTTATGCAAAATATGTGCTCAGTTTTAAATTAAACACGCAGATTTTATTTCTAAAAGGTGATCTTTGAATGAATCAAGTTCGCCAAATGCGTGGAAATGCTTCATCCAAATCAAACCAATATCGCCTTAATCTGGCACGAATTGCAGCAAAGGCATCATGACAATGTCGAACATCATCGCCTAAAAAACGTGCACTAATGACATCACCCAATAAGGTTAACCTTACAGGCATATCCATTCGCATCATCAACTCACGAATTAAATCGATATGTGCCTCTAAATAAATGTTTGCTCGGAATTTTTCAGGAGGAACTGCCCATAAACTGCCCATAACGGCATGATTATTCATGCCTAGACAAGAACTGAGCCAACGATCATTGCCTTTAAAACTCAGTGTGTCTGCCACCAGTAATTGCTGATTTCGCCATAATTTAAAATGACTGTGATAAGCACCAGATTGAAATTTTTCATCTCGAGCTTGTCGACCAATTACCAACATATCCCAACCGATAAAGCTTGCTGTCTGATCAAGCTGAATCAAGGTTTCTGAGTGAGCATTGGCACCGTCAAATAACATGGTTTCTTGTGGAAGCCATTCAAACACAGCATTGTGTTTAACTGAGATATGGATATGTTGATAAGCTTGTTTGCCATTGGTCCGATACCATTTACCAGCACCTGGCGTTGTGACTAAGGCATGGGCAGCAGTATCTACACTGATCTCAAATGTTAAATGATCACCACCTGCAATACCCGCAGGCGGATGGACAATAATCGCATGACAAATTCCAGTTTTTTCTGGCCACAGCATCTTTTGCACACGTACAGGTCCAAAATGTCTACGATGCGTCAATACCGTTCGCTCAGTTTGAGCCTGAAAACCCAATTCGAGTTTGGCATACCACAGGCGCTGATCAGGAAGATGTTCCACTAAACTTATCATGACCGCCTTTATAAATTGAAATCCGCAATTAAGTGCTTAAACATTAAGCCAAACCAATAACGGCAACGATTGCAGCCAAAGTACCAATAATTTTTTTGCCATATGGAACGTACTTTTTGATAAAAGCACCAATGCCTAATCCACCCGCATAGATCAATGCCATTGCTGTCACCATACCTAAAATCAGTAAGCTGGCATGACCTGATTGGCCTAATTCAGCGCCATGTGCAACGCCGTGAAAACTTGCCAATAGAACTGCTGCGATAGGTAAAACTTGATTTGTTTTTGTCCAAAGCGCAACAGCCAATAAAATCAATGACGCAATGATGCCGTACTCAGCAACTGCCGCTGGAATAAATCCTTGGCTACCGATCATAAAGCCAATCACCATCGCTACAGCTAAGCCAATCAAGCCGAAAAGCTTCCAGCGTTGATTTGCCGTCCACATCAATACACCAAATGCGATTGCCATCATCAAATGATCTAAACCTGTAAATGGGTGAATAAAACCTGCCCAAAAACCGCTATGGTGATCATGTCCAGGATGAGCCAAAGCCAATACAGGTAAATATGCAGCACATGCCATCAGACTGTGTTTAAAAAAACGCATTCGAATTCTCCTTTGATTATTTTTCAATTCAAATAGATACAATTATTTTTAATATCGCGAATAAGCTTTAATCTCTACGCTAAGCTTTAAATAAACCTTGTTTTTCAATAAACTCAATAATTTGCTTTAAACCATCTTGAGTTTTCATATTTGAAAATAGAAAAGGTTTGTCACCACGCATGCGTTTTGCATCTTGATCCATCACATCGAGATTTGCACCGACCATTGGGGCTAAATCTGTTTTGTTTATAATCAATAAATCCGACTTGGTAATGCCGGGACCACCTTTACGTGGGATCTTTTCACCACCTGCAACATCAATCACATAAAGGGTTAAATCAGACAATTCGGGACTAAACGTAGCCGCTAGATTATCGCCACCACTTTCGATAATAATCAGCTCTAAACCATCAAATTTTTCACAAAGATCATCGATTGCAGCCAAGTTAATTGAGGCATCTTCACGAATTGCAGTATGTGGACATCCACCTGTCTCAACGCCAACAATACGTTCTGGCGACATCGCTTCATGACGAGTTAAAAAATTAGAATCTTCTTTGGTATAGATATCGTTGGTCACAACTGCCATATTATATTTATTGCGTAAAGCAAGGCATAAATTCAAGGTTAATGCTGTTTTACCTGAACCAACAGGACCACCTATTCCAACACGTAAAGGGCTACGTTCTGTCATCATTTTTTCCTTTTCTATGCTTCATTCTCAATAAAAAATAGCGAATGAAACGTGTCATTTATGATCTGAATAATCGTGAATATAAAGTTTCATGCGACATACTTAACATCGCATAATTGGGCAAGGCACTACTTAACTCGTCATCTTCTAAGGCCAAGGCACGCACTACCGCTTGAGGAATTAAGTCATGTAAGTGCCACAAAATTCTTTGACCACTCATTTGCCCTAAAGGGACAGTTTTAACCGCACCTAGCACTTGGTTTTCTAAAACAGTAAAGCTATATGCTGTCAGCACATCCACCAGATTAAGTTTTAATGTTCCGCATAAATGTGCATAAACAGGGACAAAACCAAACTGCTTTTTAATCTCAGGTTGCTGTTTTAAAACATCACGAATCCAAGCATTCAAAGAAAATGCCAACTGCTGAGATTCAGCCCGTAATTCTTTCGACTCTCGGCTCGCTTTATAAAAGTTAGCCCAATTTAAAAATTCAGCTTCGTCTAAATAATGTTGCATCAGACGTTTTAAAACGGGGAGTTCAAACCTAACCAGCAACATTTCCAGCACTTCTTCAAAATAAGCAATACTGCTTGCTTCATCATGAATCAAGCCTTGATCAATCGCACTTTCCACCCCTTGCGAATAGCAATATGCACCGATGGGTAAGGCTGTCGATGACAGGGTCAATAGACTTAATAGTTGCGATGCGTTAGTGATGGACATGATGTAAAGCCTTAATCGGGCTTAAACGATGATCATGCTGATGTTGTGCATATGCCCCACTTTCAGGTTCAAATGGATGTTCAACTTCATCTACAGTTAGCCCTAAACCTTGGATCATTTCTGCAAGGACATGATCAGGTTCAAAATAAAGTGCTGTTGGAGTAAGCATTAATGGGACATGGCGATTTCCCAGATGATATGCAGCTTTAAGTAAGTCAAAACTATGCAGCGCCGAAACTTGCATTAATTTTTCAGCTTTGGCATCTACACGTAACACTTCACCTTGTTCAGTTGCAATATAAGAACCACTACGCAAAATGCCTGTACGTGGTAAATCCGCACCAATATCGCGCCCATTATTTAAAGTTGCACGAAAACGGCTCTTTTGCCGAGTATCAAAAGTCAATTCAATACTTTCAGCCTCAATGTTTGACTCTATATAGTCTAGACGTTGCGTATAAATTTTCATACTGATCCACTTATCTATGGCACTCGATTTAAAATGTTCCAAATTGATGCCAAAATTTTATTCATAAATATCGGTTTGCATTAAATTAAAGCATTTATCATGCCAGTTTTTAAAATCGTAAGAATTCAAACTGCATCTTATTTAGAACACCAACCTAAAACCTAAAACCTAAGATCAAATTTACATGAGCGAGATTTCAATAAAAAATAAGAACAATTAAACGTTACAAAATAAAACCATAATAAAATTATGTGTATTTCACAAAAGCTTGAAATAACACACTTTTGATCAACTAAAATTCTTATCGACAATTTGCGACTAACAGCGCAATGTGTTATCAATAAATAAATAATCAGACAAAAAAGGGAGAAACTTATAATGGCTTATCAACACATCCTTCTTGCTGTAGATGACTCTCCTATTTCTTATGCTGCACTTGAACATGCAGAAAAACTTGCACTTGCTTTTAACTGTAAAATTACTGTGATGAGTGTGATCGCAGTTGATCCTTTTAAAGGCGTCGATTTTTATAAAATAGCGCCTGCTGTAACTCAATATTTATTTGAAGCTGAAAAAAATGCTTTAGCGCGTTTAAAAGATATTCAAGAAACTTTAGTTCACCATGGTGTAACGACAGTAGATACCAAAGTGGTGCGTGAAGTTCCTCCTGCTACTGGAATTTTAGATGTTGCAGATGAACTGAATGTGGACCTTATTGTAATGGGTTCTCATGGACGTACCGGTCTGAAAAAATTCTTCTTAGGGAGTGTTGCACAAGAAGTGTTGTCGATTTCTCCACTGCCTGTGTTGATTATTAAATCTACCCAAGAAGAAGCTTAATTTTATTTGAAATGTTAATTAAAAAGGTGTGATTATGAGTTATCAAAATATTCTTGTCCCAGTTGACGGTTCTGACATTTCTTTTTCTGCATTAAAACATGCTGCTGCGATTGCCAAAGCCTTTGGAAGCAAAGTCACTGCGATCAGTGTCGTTGCTGAAGACCCTTTTGCTGCTGCTGATTTTTACTATTCGCCAGATATGTTAAAAGATTACATTCAAGAAGCAATTAAAAATGCGGAAGAAGGTTTGAGCAAAGCCAAACAATTGGCTGAACAGCAAGGTGTTCAAATTGATACACAAGTCGTGAGAGACTCGGTTGCAGCTGAAACCATCATTAAAACTGCTGAATCATTACATACAGATTTAATTATCATGGGATCACATGGGCGTAAAGGCTTCCAGAAGTTTTTCTTAGGTAGCTTTGCGCAAGATGTACTGGGTCAAACCAAACTTCCTGTATTGATTGTTAAACAGTGATTGCTTAGGGTCTATTGACAGTTTATAAATGATTTGCGTTGTAGACGAATTGTCAAACGTCCCTAAAAACCAAATAAATAAAACCCAGCTAAACTGGGTTTTATTTATGCAATGTCCAGATCAAAGATAACTTGGGAAAATTATTAAACCGCGATAACTTTGACTAAAATGGTTTGAGATTCTTCAAAATCATCAAAAATTTGCTTACGGCTAAGTTCTTTGGACTTTACTTTAAAATTATGATTTTGATAGTGGATGACCTCAGGTATTTGATCAAAATAATTTCCTTCGGCTTCAATACTTTCTTCAAATAAGGCTGTGCCAAGCTGATATTCTCTACTTTTTAAGACAACATACTTAACAGTCGTTTTCATCATTCGCACTCCATTTTCATATGCACTTTATTTTTATTTATATCACTTTTTGACGCGTTTGAAATATAAAAATTCATCATATTGCATAGTAATTCTACAATTGGCCCAAAAAAGGAAAACCCACCTGTTGAGAAGTGGGTTGACTGCATATTTACAGACTTTACGCTGATTATTCTTTTAACTTTCTGTGATTGTTATTTGATGCTTATTCTTCGCTTTTGTTGTTTTGTGCCGTCATTATGGCAAATGAATATGACAAACTTATTTCAACTCAGCGTTCTTTTGATTAATTTTGTCTTTAACAAACGATATAAGCTAATATTCTGATTTATATATAAAAATATCCAAAAATAATTAAATTCATAGCTCAATATGCTTATTTTTTATTTGCTTTTCTTGCAAATTCCCTCAATTCACTTATAGTTAAATTATTGAATATAAATAATTAATTTAGAGCCATACCGATGCTTTTAAAACAATGTTGTGATCTGCTTGAAAGAAAGAATTTAACAGTCGCATTTATTGAAAGTGCAAGTTCTGGTTATTTATCCAGCCAGTTTTCGATCTATAAAAACAGTGGTGCAGATATTTTATTAGGCGGTTTAGTCAGCTACGACCCCTCTATTAAAATTTCAATTTTACAAGTTGATCCATCCCTCATCGAAAAATATAGCGCTGAATCAGTTGAAGTCACGAAAGCAATGGCAGTTCAAGGGAAAAAACTCTTTAGCGCTGCAGATATCATTGTCAGTTGTACGGGCTTACTTAAACCTGGTGGTAGTGCTAGTATTGAAAAACCAGAAGGTACTTTCTTTATCTCAATCTATTATCAAAACACATTGTTGAATTTTAAATATTTTATCGAAGGTTCGCCGTTGACTCGTTTAAATCAATTAACTGAAAATGTTGCAAAGGAAATATTAAAAATCTTAAATTTTGTTTAAGATTTATGCTATGTCTTAACTGAAATACAAATTACTGAAATATTTAATTCACTTTTTAACTAAAAAGCGGTAAATTTTACATAGATTATCAACATATCAATAACACAAATGAACTTATTAGGAAGCGGTATGAAACTTCAATTTGCGGTAATTTCTTCTTTAGCATGTTTAACTTTGGCGGGTTGTGCTGGCTCTTATCCAGAAAGAGTTGTTACAAAAGGCCCTTTAATCTGTGAAGCAAATGAAGTTTGCCCTGAACTTTCTATGCGTTGGAAAGATGAAGTCCGTGATGGATTTAAAATCACAGCAGAAATTAACAATCCAACAAAATATGATATTACCCAATTTGTCTTTTTAGTGGATGGTCAGCCATATACATATTCAACCATTAACACGACACAATACGCGGGTACAGTTTCATTAAACTCGATTAATGTTCCAGTCAGCTTTCTTAACTCATTCCGTAATGGTAAAGAAATCTCACTTAAATTGGTAACCAACCAGGGTGATGTTGAACGTTCAATCTTAAAGGCAGATGGTCAACAGTCTTCTGCGTACCTGACTTTCTTAAAGGGTTATACAGGTCAAATTGTTACTCAATAAGACTGAGCAAGTATAGATATAAAAAACCAGACAAAATGTCTGGTTTTTTTAACTCAAAATCTTTAACTTAAAATAATGAATCCAAGATCATTCAGCTAAATTTGTTGAGCAATAACTCTATTAAGTAAAAAAACAAATCATTTGAAATTTACTCTAATAATTAAAGGTATTTCAAAACTAAAATACCCTCTCTTATCTCAAATATATTTGCTATTTAGGTTCAATTGGTGCAAATGGTGCAACCACATCCGCATTTTGTGCACGATGACGCATAAAATGATCCATCAATACAATGGCAAGCATGGCTTCAGCAATAGGTGTCGCACGCACGCCCACACAAGGATCGTGACGACCTTTGGTCAGTACATCTGTATCTTCACGATCTAGATTAATGGTTTTCCCCGGTGTAGTAATACTTGCGGTTGGTTTTAACGCAATCGCTACACGGATGGTTTGGCCTGAAGAAATACCACCAAGAATACCACCAGCATGATTGGCTAAAAACCCATCTGTGCTAAGTTCATCACGGGTTTCATGGCCAAATTGTTCTGCAACTGCAAAACCATCACCAACTTCAACACCTTTCACCGCATTGATTGACATCATGGCATGGGCAATATCAGCATCTAAACGATCAAATACGGGTTCACCCCAACCTACAGGTACTTTTTCTGCAAGGATCTCAAGCTTTGCACCACAACTGGTCCCCTGTTCACGCAATGATGTCACCAGCGCTTCAAAACGTGGAACCGCATTGACATCACCACAGAAGAACGGATTATTCGGAACTTCATTCCAATCTAAAGCTTGTGCTTTTTCTGTACCAATTTGCGTCACGTGGCCACGAATCACAATCGCAAATTTCTCAAAAAGAAATTTCTTTGCAATCGCACCCGCTGCCACACGCATCGCCGTTTCACGTGCACTTGAACGACCACCACCACGATAATCACGGAAACCATACTTTTGCGTATAGGTGTAATCTGCATGGCCTGGACGGAAAGTTTGCGCAATATTGCCATAATCTTTAGATTTTTGATCTGTATTACGGATCAATAAACCAATCGAAGTTCCTGTCGTTTTACCTTCAAAAACTCCAGAAATGATCTCAACCTCATCTGGCTCTTTACGCTGAGTGGCAAACTTAGACGTTCCTGGTTTACGACGATCTAAATCAATTTGTAAATCTTCAGCAGATAATTCAAGACCCGGTGGCACACCATCAACAATTGCCATCAAGCCTACGCCGTGAGATTCACCACAAGTCGTTACACGGAAGAGTTGTCCAATACTGTTACCTGCCATGCTTACGACTCCTTAAGCTTGAATAGATTGAATAAATAAATCACGGAATGTACGACATTGTTCAGCAGTCAAAGCAAAAATGCCTGTACCGCCTTTTTGGAACTGTAACCAGTAAAAATCAATGGTATTAAAATTCTGTTTCATTGCCCATTCTGAGTTACCCACTTCAATCACGATTAAACCGTCTTCAGTTAAATAATCAGCAGCTTGAGCCAACATTTTTCGAACTAAATCCAAACCATCTTGACCCGCAGCTAAAGCAAGTTCAGGCTCATGATGGAATTCATCTGGAAGATCAGCCATATCTTCGGCATCCACATACGGTGGATTTGAAACGATCAAATCATATTGATTTTCAGCTGGAATTTTGGCAAACAAATCTGACTCAAGCAAAGCCACCTGATATTGCTTATTGTGGTGCTCAGCATTAATAGAAGCCACTTCTAATGCTTCTTTAGAAATATCAGTTGCATCTACTTCTGAATCAGGGAATGCATATGCCAGCGCGATCGCAATACAACCTGAACCCGTACACATATCTAAGATACGTTGCGGTGTTTTTGGATTTGGGTTTTCAGGTAAATTATTCACGCCTGCACGCGTTTGTCCATTTTCATCTAAACAATAAGGTGCAAAACGGTTTTCGATCAATTCAGCAATTGGTGAACGAGGAATTAACACACGCTCATCAACATAGAATGGCTTACCAAAGAAATAAGAGAGGTTAAGTAAATAAGAGGTTGGAATTCTTTCATTTACACGACGTTCGAGTAGATTTAAAAACTCAGCTTTTTCACTTGGCAATAATTTTGAATCTAAAATTTCAGCATCCGCCTTCCATTCCAAAGAAAGCGTTTGTAAAACCAAGGCAGAACTTTCTGCGAAATAATCTTCTGTACCTTGACCCAAATGTGCATCGTATTGACGTAAAGCTGTAACCCCAAAACGAATAAAATCACGAATTGTTGATAGGTTTTCAGCAGCTTCCTGTAAATGTTCAGGGCTAATAGTCGGTCGATCCACTTAAGGTTTCTCCAAGGTCATATTTTTAAACGCCTTATGATACCTTGTTTTGCATGACATTTATAATGCTTTACGACAATTTACTTAGCAATTATTTTATAGCGCAATAAAGCACTATAAACGATAGCTTTGTTTCTCTAACATATTGGCTCTATTGACTGTTTGTTTGAGGGCACAATTGTAATACTTCATTTTATAATCATCAGAAACTGATTTATTCGACTCATCACACTGCTGATATCGAAGTTTAAACCATTGTTTCTGATATTTCTTTTGAGCTTTCTGTTGCTTGTCTGTATACAGGTCCAGTGTCTGTTTAAATAATGATTTCAAACGATCATCTTGCTTACTCAACTCAGTTTTCATACAGCTGGCAAGTGTTGCCGAGCTTGAACCTGCCGAATTCATACAGCTTAAATAATCTGAGCTATAACCGATCGCCTGCGTGTGCATCGGCAATAATACCACTAAACTGATACCCCAATACTTTAAATACATCCAATTCCCCTATCCCAAAATCATTATTTTAATTCAAAAACTTTTAATCCAAAGAACTCAGGCACTGATTAGCAACAATCGCCTATGTAAAAGAGTGTAAAAGATTTGAAACTAAATACAATCATTGCAGATAAATTATTGTTAAAACTTGATTTAAAACAATCAGCTTTGTTTTGCCATATCACTCGTTTTTTAGGTTTATTTTCAAGCCTATTGTTGTATGTTTTTAAAACAAATCAATCTGCTTGGTTATAAAATATAAACTTATTTGTGGCAAAATTGCTGAGATTGAGCACTTAACTTGAAATTGGGTCATTTCACCTTTATATATACAACAAGTTTTTAAATATTTATGAATTTAGTCAATTTATGAGCTACAAACATAATAACCTCATGGCAATGCGTCAGTCATGGTGGGATGATGAATCCACTCCAAATGTCAAAATTGAAAAGCAATTTTTTCAACAAACTCTCACTGAACAAGGTGTTTACGAAGCACCTTCTCTAGACGATGTAAAATATTTTTTCTTTAGCTTGCCCAGCATTATCATTGTTAAAGGCTATGCACTGGGCTTTACTAATCAAAGCGTTAAGGATCTGATCATTCATTACATTGCTTCAAATAAGCAGGGTTTAATACTCCGCAAAGCGCTTAAAATCCAATTTAGAATGTAAATTTTAATATTGCTTAGGCTATTTTGATGGAATTAATTTAATTCCCCCATTCAGCGAATTGAACTGTTTAAATACAGTCATTCCATGTAATATTCCTTACAATTAGTCATCTTTTTATCTTTTCGAATCTCTTATAAAGGATTTTATCTTCATGTCAGATCAGAACGAAAAGCTCAAACAGTTAAAAACCTCATCAATGGATCGTCGCTTATCAATTGCAAAAGCATCATTATTGGCAGGTACACGCTGGGCAGCTTCAAGTGCGAGTTCAATCTTTTCAAGTGAAGAAGAAAAAGAAAAAAAACGTAAACAAGCTATGAAAGAACAAGCCAATTATCTTGTTCAAGAAATTGGCAAGCTAAAAGGTTCAATTGTTAAAATCGGTCAAATGATGGCGCTTTATGGCGAGCATTTTTTACCTGAAGAAATTACTCAAGCATTAAACACCCTCAATAATCAAACAGTTGCCCTTGCATGGCCTGCGATTAAAGAGCAATTGGTCAGTCAATTGGGTTCAAAACTCAACGATCTCACCATTGATCATGAGCCGATTGGTACAGCTTCTCTGGCTCAGGTTCACCGTGCAACACGTAAGTCAGATGGATTAGAGTTGGTTCTTAAAATCCAATATCCTGGTGTAGCCGACGCCATCGACTCAGATATGAGCCTATTTCGAAATATGCTTAAATTGACACGTATGGTGCCACAAACCCGTGAGTTCGATCAGTGGTTTGATGAAGTGCGTGAAATGATGCATCGTGAAGTTGATTATAAAGTTGAAGCGGCAACAACCCGTCGTTTTGGCCAGCGACTTAAAGAAGATCCACGTTATGGCGTGCCACAAATTATTGATGACTATTGTACCAATCAAGTCCTGTGCATGACCTTTGAACGTGGTGTACCCATCAACAGCCCTGTCATGCTGTCTTTACCACAAGAGCGACGTAATCTTTTAGGTGAAGCATCACTTGAAATCGCAGTTCGTGAATTGTTTGAGTGGGGCGAAATGCAAACCGACCCGAACTTTGGTAATTATCTTGTTCGTTTGGGCAATGGTGAAGAGATAAAAGATAAAATTATTTTGTTAGATTTTGGAGCTATACGTCAGTTCGATGACCAATTACTTCGCGTAGCTTGTAATTTAATCAAAGCGGGTTATAACCACGATGCAGAAGCAATGGTCAATGCGATGTCGGGCTATGAATTCTTTGATGCAATGCCTTTAAGCATTAAACCCGATATGGCAAAAGTATTTTTATTGGCAACAGAAGCATTTAGTACACCTTTAAATAACCCAGATTTACCTGCTGGCGTGATGGATCAACATAACCGTTATGACTGGAAAAAAAGCCAGCTACATAGCCGTGTGATGCAACGTGCTTCAAAATCAATGGCTTCACGTTACTTCAGTATTCCACCAAAAGAATTTATGTTTATCAGTCGTAAATTTATTGGTGCTTATACATTTATGACGGTGATTGAAGCAAAGACCAATGTTCGTAAAATGATTGTACCTTTTGTTTAATCTTTTTAGTTTTCATACAGGTTAAACGAGATTGTAAACGTTTTAAAAATGTCACTTTTACCAATACCCAACAAATGTTGGGTTTTTTTATTTAAAAATAAACAATAAAAATCAGAATATTAATAACAAATATATCATCTACTCTACCATTCATCTAAGGTCAATCACTTTGTCAGCTTTGACATAGTTTTTTATTTTTATGCATGTCAGGATTGTTGTATACCGACACTAAAATACAGGGACTTCGGCATGACCAATATGGTAAATAAAGCTCAAGGTTTGGGTTTAAATCTAATTACAAAAATTGCAGGTAGTGATTTACTTGATCAGTTTAAATTGCGCAAATTTATCGAAAGATCACTTTATCAAGGTTCTAAAGCTGGTTTTAAAACCTTAAGTGCAACACAAAAAGCATTTAAATCAGATTCAAATGTAACCAAACAACGTCTGCCCAATCAGCAAAAGTCCCTATTTGATCTGAGTTTGACTGAAGAACAGCAAATGACGGTGGATGCCATGGATCAATTTGCGTCCGAAGTACTTTATCAACTGGCCCATCAAGCGGATCACGACGAAAAGTTTCCAGTTGAGCTTTGGCAACACAGTACCGATTTAGGACTAAATTACTATGCACTGCCTGAAGCTTTAGGCGGTGTTGCATCTGAAAAAAATATTGTGAGTAATATTTTAATTGCCGAACGCTTGGCTAAAGGTGATTTTTCACTTGCTGCAGGTCTGCTCTCTACTTTTAGTGTCATCAATGCAATCACACAATGGGGTTCTGAAAAAGTTCAATCTGTTTATTTAGCAAATTTTGCCAATGATACCGATATTCAAGCCACTTTTGCGGTACAAGAAGCAACCCCAGCATTTAATCCCTTACGCTTAAAAACCAAAGCGACTGCCAACAATGGACAATTCAGCATTACTGGAGAAAAAACTTTAGTGCTATTGGGTGCAACAGCAGATTTATTCCTTGTTAGTGCAGACTTTAAGGGTCAAGCGGATGCTTTCGTTGTAAAGCGAGACCCAAGTATTACAGTGAAAAAATCACCGGCAATGGGTTTAAAAGCAACTGAAACGGTAACTTTGAAGTTTGACAATACCCCTGCCCAACGTCTAGGTGACGACGATTTTAATTACCCTGCATTTTTAGATTTAGGCAATCTAATGTGGTGTGCAATGGCTGTTGGTAGCTGTGAAGCGGTTAAAGAATACAGTATCAAATATGCCAATGAACGTACTGCATTTGGTGAGCCTATCTCACACCGCCAAAGCGTGGCATTTATGATCGCAGATATGGCGATTGAAATTGATGCAATGCGTATGCTGATTTTAAATGCTGCCAGTCTTGCAGAAGCAGGACAACCCTTCCATAGAGAAGCGTATTTAGCCCGTCTACTTTGTGCAGAAAAATCCATGAAAATTGCTACAGATGGTGTGCAAATTTTAGGTGGCCATGGTTTTACCAAGGAACATCCAGCTGAGCGTTGGTACCGCGACTTACGTGCAACAGCCGTTCTACATTCTGGCTTACACGCCTAACTTAGAAGACAAAGGATAAAAATCATGAATTTACAAAATCCAAAAAAATTCCAGATGCTTTTAGATCAAGCACACGAAACTGCATTGAATGTTTTACGCCCAATTTCTCGTAAATACGACAAAGCAGAACATGCTTATCCCAAAGAACTCGATATGTTGGCTTCCTTACTGGATGGTATGAACGACGGTGGTGATGGACTCAATGCTGGCGCTGCAATCAATAAACGTGGCGATATCGACAGCAATAATAAAAATGGCACCAATATGTCGACTGCCTTGGGTGTGATCGAAATGTGTTATGGCGATACAGGCCTACTGCTGACCATGCCTCGTCAAGGGCTAGGCAATTCAGCGATTGCTGCCGTCGCCAATGATGAACAGCTTGAGCGTTTTAAGGGGACATGGGCTGCGATGGCCATTACTGAACCTGGTTGTGGTTCTGACTCTGCTGCGATTCGTACAACTGCAACTAAAGATGGTGATGATTACATTCTGAACGGTGAAAAAATATTTGTCACTTCTGGGGAACGTGCTGACTCAGTCGTGGTTTGGGCAACTTTAGATAAGAAATTGGGCCGTGCTGCAATTAAATCTTTTGTTGTACCTAAAGGTACACCCGGCATGAAAGTTGAACGCCTTGAACATAAACTTGGCATTAAGGCATCCGATACAGCGGCAATTAGTTTTATTGACTGCCGTGTCCCTGGGGCAAACTTACTCGGTAATGCAGAAATTGATATAGCCAAAGGTTTTGCGGGGGTGATGGAAACCTTTGATAATACCCGTCCACTTGTTGCAGCCATGGCAGTGGGTTGTGCCAAAGCATCTTTAGAACGGATTAAAGAAATCTTTAAAGATGAACTAGATCCCGATTATGCTACTCCATATTTGCAAACATCCAATTTGGCTGCGCAAATCTATCGGATGGAGGCAGAATGGGAAGCTGCACGCTTACTCACCATAAAAGCCACATGGATGGCAGATAACAAAAAACCAAACTCTCGTGAGGCCTCTATCGCCAAAGCTAAAGCTGGACGTATTTGTAATGAAATCACTTTAAAATGTGTAGAGCTGGCTGCCAGTGTGGGTTATAACGAAGATGAATTATTAGAAAAATGGGCGCGTGACTCAAAAATTCTAGATATTTTTGAGGGAACACAACAGATTCAACAGCTGATTATTGCCCGTCGAGAATTGGGTAAATCTTCGAGTGAATTAAAATAGTATTGCAGCAAGAGCTGTAAATTTACTTATTTACCACGATTCAAGTGGTAAAGTTTTGATCAGTTGAATTTTTAACTGATCACAAAAGGTAGAATTTTTGTTATAAAAATTCTACCTTTTTTATTTTCATTTACTTATGTACCAAATTAGAACGATACAAATACAAGACAATCCGTCGATCGCGCAAGTCATTCGTGAGGTATCTAAAGAATTTGGCTTAGCACCTGAATCAGGCTTTGCTGTAGCCGACCCGATCTTGGATGATTTATATCAGGTATATGCTCAACCCAATGCCCAATATTGGATTATTGAGGATGCAAATGGTCGCGTTGTTGGTGGCGGAGGTCTTTCACCATTACAAGGTGATGCAACTGTTTTAGAGATTCAAAAGATGTATTTTTTGCCTGAACTTCGTGGTTTAGGATTTGCTAAGAAAATTTTAGAAAAGTGTTTTGAATTTGCACAACAACAAGGCTTTCAGTCTTGTTATTTAGAAACCACTCAAGATCTCTGGCAAGCCATTAAACTTTATGAAAAGTTAGGTTTTGAGCATTTATCACAACCTAAAGGTAATACCGGTCATAGTCATGTTTGTGAAGTTTGGATGCTTAAAACATTGCTTTAACATGCTATAAGCTTACTCAATTCACTTTGGTCGTATTTCCATTACTTTCAGGACATTACACAATGTTATTATGGTCTAAATCACTCGATATTTTGAGTGATATTTCAATGCGACTTAAAAAAATGGATGATTGGCAAAACAGTCATTGAAATTGCTTAATGGTGATTTACAATGAAAAAGTTTAGATAATTTAATTTTTATGCGTAGAACATCATCATTTATGAGTATTGTGTGAAATTAAGGGAATGTATAAACAATGTTGTATTTGGAAGATTTAAATATTGGTGATCATTTTAAAAGTCGTGAGTACGAAATGACTTTAGATGAGGTTTTAGAGTTTGCACATAAGTATGATCCGCAAGTTTTCCATACTGATGCTGAAAAAGCCAAAGATCACCCGATTTTTAAAGGACTTGCTGCAAGTGGATGGCATACCTCAGCGGTCACCATGCGTCTTTGGACTGAATGCTTCCCTGTTGCTTATGGCTTAATTGGTTCAGAATCAAGTTTAAGATGGCCAAAACCCACGCGTGTGGGCGATAAAATACATGTCGATGTCGAAATTGTATCTATCCAGCCGTCTAAAACCAAAAATGATCGCGCAATTGTGACCTATGTAACACAAGCAAAAAATCAAGATGATGATGTATTGCTGATTTCAACCACTAAAATTGTGGTATTTAAGCGCAATTTTGATGCACATTAATCCTAAATTTGTCTTACAATATTTAAGGGTTTTTCCATATCATGACAATATGATTAAACAAGTAAAAACAATGTTCAGAGCAATGGAAAGCACATGAAAACAGTCTCAGCTCGCCAAGATCAGGGAATTCCTGGTGTTTATGGACTATTATTATTAGATATTGTTTCTCGTTGGGGGTATAGCGCAGAAACACTGTTCGCACCTTTTAATTTTACAAGCGAACAGTTAGCAGATCCTGAGTGTCGGATTCCAACACCACTTGCCAATGAATTGATTAAACACGCATTAAAACTCACAGGTGAAAGTACCTTAGGCTTTCATCTCGGTACACAAATGCGTATTTCCATTCATGGCTTTATTGGTTATGCCATCATGACAGCACACGATATTACCGATGCGCTTGTTTTAGCCAACCGTTTTATCCAGTTGCGTATGCCCTTTCTACAATTGTATTTTTCTACTTTTGGTGAAAAAGCCACACTTCAATTGCAATGTGATATCGAAATCGAACCGTTACGTACAGAAATTGTGATGGGGCTAACCTTTGGTATTATGACCATGGCAAAAGCTTTGACTGGTATTGATTATTTGCATGGCGATATCGATTTTGATTTTCCCAAGCCTGATGGTTTTGACAAATACATAGAGAAACTGGCAAAGCAATACAATATGCGTTTTGAACAGCCGCATCTCATTGCAAGTTTTGACAAATCCTACTTGGGCTTAAAAATGGTCAATGCTGACCCGATTGCCAGTCAAATTGCGATTAATCAATGTGAAGCAGAACTTTCAGCTTTGGGTGAAAGACGTCGTTTGGCAATGCGTGTACGTGATATCTTGACTCATTCGGAACAGCATTATTTAAGTATTGAAAATGTCGCAGATCGTCTGCATATGTCAGACCGTACATTAAAGCGTCAGTTGGCTGCAGAAGGTACTTCTTTCTCTACACTGGTAGATGAAGTACGTTATCGCCATGCCACATCGTTACTGTCACGTACTGACTATACACTGGAACAAATTGCAGATGAACTCGGATATAGTGATGTTGCAAACTTTAGTCGTGCATTTAAACGCTGGAGTGGTCGTAGCCCAAGTAGTTGGCGCAAAGACCCATACTTATAATGTGATTTATCATGATTATTTGTTTCGATGAATAAGTTTATCAGTATCTCTGCTTTCTGTTTTGATTAAAAAACCTGTATAACTCGTGCCAAAAATAAATTGATTAATGGAGTCATTATGAATCATCCTTCAGATTTGAAATATGCAGCAACACATGAATGGGTAAAAATTGAAGGTGATCTTGTGATTACTGGTATTTCTGACCATGCTCAAGATGCTTTAGGCGACTTAGTCTACGTTGAAGCGCCTGAAGTGGGTAGCCATGTGGTTGCTGGCGCTCAGGCTGGTGTAGTTGAATCCGTTAAAACAGCATCTGATATTCATGCGCCTGTTTCGGGTGAAGTTGTAGAAGTGAATACTGCCCTTGAAGATGATCCAGATTTTGTGAATGACGACCCGTATGGCAAAGGTTGGATTTATAAGATTAAACCAGACAATATTGCAGATGTTGAAAAGTTACTCAGCAATAGCGAATATGAAGCTGGGCTTTAATTTTTAAAATCCTAATGCTTAAAAATAATGTTTAAACACAAAAAGATCAGATGAGTCTGATCTTTTTGTTTATATCGTAACGGAAAATAAGGTACATCAAGCCGTCTGCAACAACTCCTGTTTCGAAAGCTGCTCTGCAACATCCAACAACAATTGCTCCGTCTTATTCCAACCTAAACAACCGTCTGTAACGGATTGACCATAAGTCATATCACAAGAGATTTTTTGATTACCATCCACCAAATGACTTTCTAGCATTACACCACGTACATGGGTTATATGTCTTTCTTCAATGATTTGCTGTAAAACCAACGGTTGCTTTAAAGGATCTTTACTGCTGTTACCATGACTACAATCAATCACCAATGCGGGCAATTTCCCTTGATGCTGTTGGCGGATCTGCTGAATCGATTCTGCATCATAGTTTGTGCCCTTATTTGAACCACGTAAAATGATGTGTGCTAAAGGATTACCATGACTATGTACAATACAAGGCAATCCCTTTTGACCCATGGCTAGAAACTGATGAGGATGACTTGCAGATTGAATTGCATCTAAAGCAATTTGAATCGAGCCATCTGTCCCATTTTTAAAGCCAATACTAAAAGGCATATGGCTTGAAATTTCACGATGAATTTGTGATTCACTGGTCCGTGCACCAATTGCACCCCAAGCCAACAAATCATCAAAATATGCAGTTGCCATAGGGCTTAGAATTTCACTGGCGATTGGCAAACCTTTTTCAATAATTTGTAAATACAATTGGCGTGATTTTTCTAAGCCCAATTGCATATTGGCAGATCCATCTAAATTTGGATCGTATAAAAACCCTTTCCATCCCACTGTTGTACGTGGCTTTTCAATATATGCACGCATCACTAGAAAGATCTGATCTGACACTTTTTCTTGTAATTGTATTAAGCGATCTGCGTATTCCAATGCGGATTTTTCATCATGAATAGAACATGGGCCAGTAATCACCAACAGACGATCATCTGTACCATCGAGAATATTTTCAATTGTTTGGCGTTGCTCAGCGATTTGTAAAGCAAGCTTGTGTTTTAATGCAAATTTTTCTTTTAACTCATAAGGCAAACTGAGTTGAGTTTCTATGGTTTGATTTTGTTGTAAAGCAATATTTAGTGCATTCATGATGTATTCCTTTGGACTCTACAAAGTCCGAACTTTTATTTGAGCGTATGGGATCTATTCAAATGGGCGATCAGGTTTTTCACTAGACCAAAGTAAGTCCAATAAAAGTTGCTAAAGTATACGTAGTTAAATTTCATCATGACATTCTCCAAAATCTTTACATTTAATTGATTCAAAATATTTTTAACATTCAGATATAAAAAAACCTGATCGGTGTTGCCGATCAGGTATTAACTTTGATGGGCAACCAATTCATTGCCCGAACGACTTCAGGCAATTATCTAAAGAATTGCCAGAAATAATAAGAAGTAGCGATTGCAGGTTGCTTTTTCATCTTTATGTCGTTCATAAAAATCTATATTGAATTTACAATACCTGTAGTCTGTAGACTTTTCAAGCCCTTTTTTAAAGTTTTTCTATATTTTATGTATGCAATACAAATGATTGAGTTAAGGCACAATTTAACCCAATCATTGTTGTTAATCCAAAGCCCATCACTGCAACATTTCTTGCACTTGTTCAGCACAAATTGCTTGGCTAAATAAAAAACCTTGGCCAAATTTACAGCCCACGGCTCTTAAATTTTCAAGCTGCTGAATCGTTTCAATCCCTTCTGCAATAATATCTAAAGAAAGGATTGGACCTAATTTTGCAATCCCTTCTACGATCGCTTTAATTGACTTTTCTTCATGCATACGATTTACAAAGTTATAGTCAATTTTTAAACTATCTACAGGGTAATCACGAATATGCGTCATCGATGAATGCCCTGTTCCAAAGTCATCTAAGGCAATCCGCACGCCTTCTTGTTTAAGTTTTTTTAACGCGCGAATGACATATTCATAGCCACGATCAGCCAAAACATGTTCAGTAATTTCGACTTCAACAAGATGATGTGGAATGGCATACTGGGTTAAGCGCTTTAATAAAATTTCGGCATAATTATCCCGCATAAACTCTACAGGTGAAGCATTGATTGAAATCGGTACAACGTTAAAGCCTTGCTTGATCCAATGAGAAATATCTGTAAATATTTTATCGTGCATGGTTTCACTGATTTTGGTCGCTAACTCAAAATCATTAAATGCTTCAGCAACAGTCGCAGGTAAATAAACATTACCCTCTACATCTCGCCATCTGAGTAATGCTTCAAAACCAATAATTGAGCAATCATCCAGTTTCACTTTAGGTTGGTAAAATGGTTCAATTTGATTGTTACGGATAATTTGGCGCGCTGTATTTAATTGCTTGGCTTTACTTTGGGCAATTTCAAACATGTCTACACCAAACATACGAATACCGCCACGACCCCGTTCTTTAAGATCATTTAAAGCAGCATCTGCACATTTCAACAATCCTGAGCCATCTTTGGCATCGTGCGGATAAATTGAACCGCCGATACTCATACCACCGTTCAGCAATTTACCGCTATAAGTAATAGGCGCATCGAGTTGTTGTAATAATTTTTTGGAAACAGCCTCAATCTGTGCATGGCTTTCTACATGGTCAATCACCACCGCAAACTCATCACCCCCGAGTCTTGAGATATAGGCATTTTCATCTAAACAATGCGCAAGGCGTTTAGATAAAACCTTAAGTAAATGATCACCAGCAGAATGACCTAATGTGTCATTAATATGTTTAAAATGATCTAAATCAATCAGTAACAATCCAATTTTGCTTCGATTTTCTCTGGCTTTAGAGATTGATACCTTTAGCCTTCTTTTAAATGCACGACGATTCATCAAACTCGTCATTTCATCAAATTCACAGATCACTCTGAGTTTTTCTTCTGCAATACGTTGTTTGGTTATATCTCGTGAAACACATAAAATACTGGTGGTTTGACCATTTTCATTGACAACTGGGGTTAAAATATTGTCCCAATACATGGTTAAATTACCAAAGACACTTTTACCTGCAAATCTGGCGTTTTTCCCTTTTGCCGCTTCTTTAATGGCTTTTTTACCCTGCTCACGCACTTCTGGTGGTAATAGTCCAAGCCATTCCATACCAAAAGTTTTTACTTTTTCTTGTCCTAGTAATGCAATACAACCAGATTTATTCATATGTGACACATAACCATCTGGTGTAATAATTTTGATACAGTCGACACTGACATCAAGCATATCTGTATTGGCTTTTAGTGACTCACTGGTTTCACGTAATAACGTTGCACGTTCATGAATATTGGTGCAGGTTATGGTCCAATCAAAAAACTGTTGTTTATAAACCGTACTTTGAGCAATCAGCAAAAACCATTGATAGTCGCCATTCACATGACGGATACGACATTCTTTTTCAAAACGCTGACCAGTTTTCTGCGCTGTTATCCAAATATTATAGATATGTTCTGCATCATCAGGATGTAAGCATTTAATCCAATCGGAATCGCAAATATTGTGCGTATCTACACCAATAAATTCTTTTAATGGGGTATTACAATAGCCAATCCCCAATTTTGTCACCCAAATAAGGTGGGGTATCAGATCTAATGCTTCTTTGACTTCATTCAAAATTTGCGCAGATCGAGGAGTTATAGACTTTGGAAATGAACCCACCTGATTCAAACTCGAATGCAAAGGTAAATAAATGCCTGCCATAAATTAATCCTATCTATCAACGCAAAAATTAAGATAAACCATTGTTCAAACTTATATGTATTTTAAATAACCACAGCTTCTTGTATAACCCAAGTGTCGAGTCGTTATTTTTTTAAAAAAACCATGTGATATAAGTCACACTTTAACCAATAAGTTTAAATTGTATACAATAATGTTTATAAAATCTATTCTTTTAAGTTTTTAGGTATGTTTCAAATTTATGACAAACCTATGTTTATTTAAATTATCTTTAAATATCAACCTGATAAATAAATTTTATATTTTGTAATATGAGAAAAAATCCCCCTGTTATGATTTATTCTAAAGAGACTCAATTCCATGCTTGAGTTCTGCACTTATTTACAATAATCTTAACAATATTCATAAAAAAATCAATCATTGCGTAATTTTCAAGCATATTAAAGAAAATTATTTTAAAAAACTAAATAAATAATCATGGTGATTAAATCGCATAATTATTGAACAAAAATTCAAATCATTATCATTTAATAAATACATTTTAATTTAAGCAATTTACCTAAAATAATTTAAAGGTAATTTTAAATAACGAATACCATTTATTTCAGGTTCAGGAAATTGACCTGCATTCATATTGATTTGAATGGCTGGAAGGATCAATTTCGGCATAGCCAATGTAGCATCACGCTGTTCCCGCATCGCAATAAAGGCTTGTTTAGTTACCCCTGTATGGATATGGATGTTTTCTTCACGTTGGCTCTTAATGTCTGTTTGGCAATGATAATCTAGGCGTGATTCTGACAGGTAATCATGACATAAATATAACCGAGTATGCTCTGCTAAGTTAAAAATTTTCATTACAGAATCATAAAGTTGTGCCGCACTGCCCTTTGGAAAATCACAACGCGCTGTGCCATAATCAGGCATAAACAAAGTATCACCAACAAAGGCTGCATCACCAATCACATAGGTCAAACAAGCTGGGGTATGACCTGGCGTAGGGAGATTATATGCCTCTAACTCACCAATCTTAAAAATCTCATGATCTTTAAATAAATAATCAAAGGAATGTTGTGCTTTTAAAGCCTGATAATCAAGATTATAAATTTGACTAAAAATATCTTGAACAGTCACAATTTTTTCACTCATGGCGATTTGACCACCTAATTGTGCTTTTAAGTATTGCGAAGCTGTTAAATGATCTGCATGTACATGTGTTTCAAGAATCCACTGCACTGTAAGCTGATGTTTTTGAATATACTCAATAATATGGTCTGCATGTATTGTCGATGTTGTTGCAGATGACGCATCATAATCCAATACACTGTCAATAATGGCACAGTATTGAGTTGCAGGATCAACCACCACATAACTAAAGGTATTACTGGCTTCATCAAAAAAATCTTGTACAAATGGATTCATAAAAAATTATGCTCCTGTCACTTTGCGATGAATCAATACGCCAAACAGCATGGCAACAATAAAATATAGGGCTTGATAATAACCTAAACCAATCAATGTAAATGCTGGTGCTGGACAAATTCCAGCTATTCCCCAACCTATACCAAAAATGAAAGCGCCTGCAATTAACTTTGTATCGAGTTGGGTATTTTTTGGTAATTCGATCACTTCATTAAACACAGTTACAGGATCACGTATCGCTTTTTGAAAAGGAATAAATGCAACGACTATTGCGCCAATCATCACAAAAGCCAGACTTGGATCCCACTGGCCAAATATATCTAAAAAACCGATGACTTTTGCTGGATTCGACATCCCCGAGAGCATTAAACCTACAGAAAATAGCCCGCCAAAGATAAATGCAAAGATATTTTTCATGATTAAGCTCCAATCACATGGCGCATCACATACACCGTAATAAACCCAGCCAGCATAAAGGTACAGGTTGCGACAATTGAACGCTTAGACAAACGACTTATCCCACAAATTCCATGACCACTGGTACAGCCTGATCCTAATCGTGTGCCAAAGCCTACCAATAGACCTGCGATGACAAGTAAAATTGGGCTTGTCGTTAGCATCACGATTTCAGGATTAAAAATCACTCTATAAATAAATGGTGTGCTGAATAAGCCCAATAAAAACCACAAAGCGGGTGTTTTAAAAATTCTGTGTGGATTGAGGACTTGTGCAATTAGACCACTTACCCCAGCAACACGACCATTTACAAATAAGTAGCCAACTACAGCCAGCCCAAGTAGGACTCCCCCCAAAAAGGCCAGTATAAAATCATGCATTGCTTTAAACCCATACAATATATGTTTTTATAATATATAATTATTTAAATTAATCAACCTCATCTTCAGATAAGGATATATAGAAATATGCAAATCAAAGGCATAACTGCAAATACAATCTCTCTATATGATTAGCTACGAATTGCACAGCCTAATTTTTAATTTTGATTTAAATCCCTGAATGGTATTATTCATATTTAAGAATAAAATCAATAACTTACAATTTATTTTAATTTTTAATATTTTACCAATAGACTTCGTTTATCAATCCTTTTTAATACGATAAATCAACATAAAATCCCCTCATTCTTGCCTTATCCCAAACGAAGAAGAAACTTTTAATACCAATATGTTTCACTCAATATGATTTTTTGTTTATCAAACAGATCTAATCTTAAAATTAATTAAATTCACTCAATACTTTGTCTACAAACCATTTAGGGAAATGCTCTACAACAGGATTTAGTTTTAGTACTTCAGCCTTTTCGATCTCTGCAATAAAAGCTGCTTTTTCACCGTGACTTGAATTATCAAAAATATATGCACGATCTGAGGCTTCAATTGCCAACATCAATAAATCTAAACTGCGGTAATAGCGCTCACAGATTTTCTGCACTGGTACAGCATGACCACCTGTAGCGACCCGATATTGCACACGTCCAATATTAATTTTTGGGTCAACGGTTGCCACATAGTACAGATACGTTTTAAAGCCTTGTTTCTGGGCTTCACGTAGAAACTCTACTTTGCTGATATGCGACATCACAGTTTCAAAAGTGAAACTCATTTTTAACCTTAAAAATTCCATCCGAATAAAATCGATAATGCGTGCGCAAAGATAGGAATCAATTTCATCTCGGTTAAATACAATGAGTCCATCCACAATTTGTGGTTTTGAGGATAATAGCGGCACGACTTGGTCATTCTTTTTACGTTTTTTTTGTTTTAAAAATTTCAGTAACGCTACGCTAGATAAATCATGATGATAATCATCTAAGCACAAACTTTGAGTCGCAGATAATTGTTTTTCAAGCTCATCTGCATTTAAATATGCCCCAATCTGATGGGGCGCTAAATAGTCTTTAATTGTGCTTTTACCTGATCCGTTTGGACCAGCAAACATTCTTATTCTCGGCTGTCGCATATAAAGTTATGCCATCACCTCTTGTTTCTTTTTACGTTTTAACACACTGTGTTTAAGCTTGGGAACCACATAGGCAGAAGATAAATCTTCAACAACTTTGATTTCACCATTGTTTTGTTGAACCAGCTGTTGATCTTTTACATAAGTGATTGTAGCGTTTGACTGACTTGCATGATTAAATGCCGCACTAAACGCATCGATAGCAAGCACTGGAATCGTTGCTTCCTCACGTAATGTCGTCTTCATTGCTGTAAATGTCGTCATGTCAAATATCCTCAGCTTTATTTTTAGCTGTAGTTACATCTTAACATATCACTTATTTTTGTCTATTTATTCAACTGTAAACAGAGAAAATCTAGTTCTGTAGAAAGTTAAAACAGAATGTGAAGATATATTCACAAAATTGATTTAGAAATTCATCAAAAAACATAAGCTAAAAGCCATACGACATGCACTGACACAGTTATACTGTATTAAATAATGGATGGAACCTACCGATGTCTAGTGATCTTGAAATTGATGTAATGCGTGAATCAGCTGCATCAGTCGTGGCTATTTTAAAATCTTTAGCCAATACAGATCGCTTACTCATTTTATGCCATCTTGCTCAAGAAGAGTTAAATGTTTCGCAAATAGAAGAAAAAACTCAGATTAATCAACCGACGCTCTCTCAACAATTGATGATGTTACGTAAAAGTGATGTTGTTTCAACACGTCGTGATGGGAAGCAAATTTATTATTCTATTAAAGATCAAAAACTGACAGTGGTATTAACAACCTTATATGATTTGTATTGCCCACAGGTTTAATACACATCTTAGCGTCTATATAAATTTAAAATAAAAACAAACAATTCAGTATATAAGTTAGCTGTCGCTATTTTTCTTAGCATTTTTTCTGCATAATATATATGAAAATATGCTAATGAAGTTCCAATGGCTGCCCCAAAAGTTCAACTCAGTAAAATACTCCCTGCATGGCAATGGCTGCAAGACTATAATGTCCCTAAATTTAGGGCTGATCTACTTGCTGCTTTAATCGTCATTGCAATGCTTGTACCTCAAGGTATGGCTTATGCCATGGTTGCTGGGTTGCCTCCTGTGACTGGCTTATATGCCAGTATTTTACCCATGATCATCTATGCCATTGTGGGTGGCAGTCCAACGCTTTCTATTGGTCCTGTTGCACTGATTTCCATGATGACCTTTGCTACGCTTGAACCGCTCTATGAGGTGGGTTCACCTGTATATATTCAAGCAGCATGTTTATTGGCACTTCTCGTCGGCATACTTTCAAGTTTACTG
This sequence comes from Acinetobacter sp. NyZ410, assembly GCF_022828975.1. Classification (NCBI taxonomy): domain Bacteria; kingdom Pseudomonadati; phylum Pseudomonadota; class Gammaproteobacteria; order Moraxellales; family Moraxellaceae; genus Acinetobacter; species Acinetobacter sp. NyZ410. Next base: position 2,594,661 of record NZ_CP094620.1, read on the forward strand.
GGAATTTTTAGATTCGGCTTTTTAATCCGTTTAATCAGCCATCCTGTGATTAAGAGTTTTATCATCGCATCCGCAGTATTGATTGCACTCAGCCAAGTTAAGTTTATGCTCGATGTTCCCTTAAAATCAGGCAATATTATCGAGTTTATTCAAAGCATATGGCAATACATTAGCTTTACCAGTATTGAGACTTTAATTTTTGGTGTCTGTGCGATTCTGTTTTTGATTTACATCCCCGTTTTTTTTAAATCTAAGTTATGCCAATCTTATGCACATTCTCTACAATTCTGGGTGAAAGCACTGCCCTTGGTTCTGGTGTTTATTTCGATTACGTTAATACATTTCCTGCATATAGATCAATTTGGTATCAAAACCGTGGGGGAGATTCCTTCGGGATTTCCAGCAATTGCCATGCCTTACTGGCGTTGGGATTTGGTGATCCAACTTTTACCCGGTGCAGCCATGATTACCATGGTGAGTTTTGTCGAATCTATTTCTATTGCACAGACCACAGCATTTCAACAACGTAGTGAGCTCAATAGTAATCAAGAGCTGATTGCACTGGGTTTAGCCAACTTTAGTGCAGGTGTCACGTCAGCATTTCCTGTGACTGGCAGTTTATCACGTACAGTGGTTAATGCAGATGCAGGCGCAAAAACGCCTATGGCTGGTGTGTTATCTTCAATTTTTATCGTGATTGTGAGTTTATATTTTACCGGTTTATTTAAACAACTTCCTTTGGCGATTCTCGCTGTCACCATTATGGTATCCATTTGGAAATTGGTTGATTTTAAACCCTTCATCGAAACATGGCGTTATTCCAAAGCCGATGGGATTGCCATGTGGGTCACATTCTTTGGGGTGTTGTGTATCGATATTTCAACAGGTTTGATTATTGGTATTGTTTCTACATTTTTATTGCTGTTATGGCGTATTAGCCGTCCGCATATTGCCGTCATTGGCTTAGTTGAAGGCACGCAACATTTCCGCAATATTTCAAGACATGATGTATTGACCAGTACCAATATTGTGTCTATTCGTATAGATGAAAATCTAAGTTTTTTAAATGCCAATACCTTAAAAGAATTTATCATTTTAGAAGTCAGTAAACACCCAGAACTACATCATGTGGTGATCAATTGCTCAAGTATTAGTAATATTGATGCAAGTGCTTTAGAAACTCTGGAAGAAATCAACAGTGATTTAAATAAATTAAAAATTCAAATGCATCTCACGGAAGTCAAAGGTCCAGTCATGGATCGTTTAAAACAGTCCAATTTAATTAAACAGCTCAGTGGAAATATTTATTTAACGCATTACCAAGCCATGCATCAATTGGATGCTCAAACTTTTAGTTAAATAATCGTTTAATTTATCAACATTTTTTATTATGATTGCTGAAAAAGCTATATATTTTTTAATATCTTAATTTTTATGGCGAAATTGTATTATTTAAGTTTTCGCTTTTAGGTATAGAATACGCGGCTTGTTCATCGATTTTAGACCAGTTTAGGCATAAAGGTTCAACATGTTTGCTGTCCTAGCACGTTTAAGTTTAGTTACTCGTATTCTTATTGCCATTATTCTTGGTTTTATAGTTGCGTATCTATTCCCCAATTCAGCCCAATATTTCATTATTTTAGGCGAGCTTTTTATTAAAGCATTAAAATCCATTGCACCAATTCTTGTATTTGTCTTGGTTCTCTCTTCCATCGCTAACTTTAAAGTCGGCGAAGGTGCGAGTAACTTAAAACCAATTCTTGGATTATATGCAATTGGAATGTTACTGGCTGCGATTAGTGCCATTACGATAAGCACGTTGTTTCCAAGTACTTTGGTTTTTGCACATGCAAGCGAAGTGACTTTACAGCCGCCGGGTAGCGTAGCAGAAGTATTAAAAAATCTACTCCTTAGTTTTATTACCAATCCAATAACAGCTTTACACGAGGCAAATTTCATTGGCATTTTAGCTTGGGCTGTAGGCTTAGGTGCAGCACTTCGTCACGGTTCAGAAACCACTCAACAAGTGATTACAGATGTTGCGGATGCAATTAATGCCATCATTCGTGTGGTGATTGCTTTTGCTCCTGTGGGGATCTTTGGCTTAGTTGTTGCAACATTTGCACAAGCAGGTTTAGAGACATTAAAGAACTATGCCCAGTTAATTGCTGTACTTATTGGTACCATGCTTTTTGTAGCCCTCGTCATCAATCCTTTGATTGTTGGTTTTGTGATGCGTAAAAACCCGTATCCTTTGGTTTTAAAATGCTTAAGAGAAAGTGGAATCACTGCATTCTTTACCCGTAGTTCTGCGGCAAATATTCCAGTAAACCTTGATTTGGCAAAACGCTTAGGGGTAAATGATACTACGGCTAACGTTGCGATCCCATTAGGTGCAACAATTAACATGGCAGGTGCAGCGGTAACAATTACCGTGCTCACCCTCGCTGCTGTGCATACGCTTGGTATTCAAGTTGATATCGTCACTATGGTGATCTTATCTGTAGTTTCTGTGGTAACGGCTTGTGGTGCATCTGGTGTTGCTGGTGGTTCTCTGTTGTTAATTCCCGTGGCTTGTGGTTTATTTGGTATTCCTTCAGAAATCTCAATGCAAGTAATTGCAATTGGTATGGTGATTAGTGTGCTTCAAGACTCAACAGAAACAGCATTGAATTCCTCGACTGATGTCTTATTTACAGCAGCAGTTGATCTTTCTAAAAAGTAATATACAAGGTATATGAATAAAAAGAAGGAATTATGCCTCTACAGTATTTGCCCGTTTGGATTCAACTAGGTGCGTTTATGCTTGCAGTCAATGCAGGCATAATTAATGTGCTTGGTTTGATTACCGTGCTTCATCAATCCATCTCTCATATGACGGGCAATGCCAGTTTATTTGCGCAAGCACTGATTCATCAACAATATGATCATGTGCTTTACCTTTTCTTGGTCATGCTCAGTTATGTGATTGGATCAAGTTATAGTGGCTTTATTTTAGGCAATAGCAATTTTAAACTGGGTCGTAGATATGGTGTTCCACTCAGTCTTGTCAGTGTGTTTATTTTGCTTTGCTGGTTATTTATTCCTTATTATCCCAAATATGCTTTACTTTGGGCAAGTACCGCAATGGGAATGCAAAATGCCATGGTCAGCCACTATAAAGGCACGATTATTCGCACTACACATCTTTCAGGGGTTTTAACCGATCTTGGTCTGGCTTTAGGCTATCTTTTTCGGGGACTCGGTATTGAAAAGCGCCGTGTCACATTACATTTATTGATTCTTTGCGGATTTATTCTGGGTGGGCTGATTGCCAGTATCGTGTATCCTTATTTACAATTAAATTCATTCCTTATCCCTGCTGGATTAAGTTTAATACTCAGCTTAACGTATTGGTTTAATTATTTTCGGCATGGTTCGAAACACATTTAATGGTTGGTTATTGTTATGGTCAAAAACGCATTGCAAGCACAGTTACTCAAAGCTGGCTTAGTGGATAATAAAAAAGCAAAGAAATTGTCAAAGCAGGCACAGCACGAGCAACGTACAGGTCAGAGTAATGAAGCTGAGCTTAAAGCTAAAATTGAACAAGACAAACAAGAGAAAATCAGTAAAGACCAAGCGCTGAATCAAGAGAAACAACGCATTTTAGATGAAAAAGCCTTAAAAGCTTCAATTATCCAAATGATTGGTCAACATAAAATCAAAGATACAGATGGCGATGCGGTCTATCAGTTTATCGATGGTTCGGTTAAGAAAATCTATATCAATCAGCAAGTTTATAATGCCTTGGTTTCAGGCAGTTTGGTAATTGCACATGACAATAATGATGCCTACGCAATTTTACCCAAAGCTTTGGGTGAACGTATCAATGAAAAAATGACTGGATTTATTATTGTCAATAATTCTGAGAAGAATGAACAAGTGACAGATGAGGAAGATCCTTATGCTGCTTATGTTATTCCAGATGACTTGATGTGGTAATCCCCTGTTCTATTTTTCAGTTTATATTTTTAGAAATTTCATCAGCCTAATGCTTCAATCATTAGGCTTTTTTTTGATTTAAATAAAAAAAATTCAGCATTAAATTTATTTTTCATCCATGCACTTTTCCTCAAAATTTCTACATAATTGTGCGCTAATCTTACGCGAAATTACATAAACGGAACGATGCAACATGCACCGTACAAAACTTTACTGGGGTACATTGAGTACTTTAAGCCTTGCAATATTCGCCATCACCTCTGCAAGCCTTGCAAATGATGAAACAATATCTGCAAATAAAACCACTGAAGCGACTCAACTTAAAGAAAATGAATCACCAAAACAATTAAAAACCTTGGTTTTTGCCGCTGAACAAACACCTGCTAAAGATCCTGATATCAGTGCGGTCGCTAAAACCATTGTGACACGTGAAGAAATGCTGCAATTCGGCGATCAATCGGTCAATGATGCTTTAAGACGTGCAGCAGGTTTTCAAATGCCAACACCTGGACAAGGACCACGTGGATCAAGCGGTTCAGGCAGCATGCGTTTTCGTGGTGGCGGCGCACCAGTATTTTTGATTAATGGTGAAGCCGTACAAGGTGGACCACGTGGTGGTATGTCTATTGTTGACTCAATTACGCCTGAAATGATTGAACGAATTGAAATCACCAAACAACCTAGTGTAGCTCAAGCCTCAGTTGCCTCATCCGCAGTGATCAATATCATTTTAAAAGAACCCTTAGACGATGCTCGAATCAGTGGCAATGTTAAATTAGGATATGGCATCACCCAATCGGATCAAAAAGAAGAACAGCGTAAAAATATCAGTGTACAAGCAGATGGGCGTGATGGTGCATGGATTTACAGTGTTTCAGCCAATCAAATGTGGAATGACAGCAAATCAAGCACGGAAATTGAAAATATAAATGGTACACGCCAACAAATACGCACTACCAATCGTACAAATACCATGTTTTCACCACGTGTTGAATATCAAATTGATGATCAACAAAAACTGGTTTCAGAAATTTTTTATCGTAAGAATGAAAGTGATGGCTCTAGCAGTAATCAAGTTCAAAATGATAAAAATGACAGTATTCGTTTAAATACCCGCTATGAGCGTAAAGATAAAGGTGACTCAGACAAAGTCCGCTTGTCTATTGAAAAGCAAAATGAAACTGAATCCACTCGTTCCAATCAATACAGTTCTTATATTGATGAAACTGTGAATGAATACGGCTTAGCGTATGATGGGGTACGCAAGTTTGACGAAAGCAAACAAGTAAAATTTGGACTTGATGCGCGTGCTAATGCGCTAGCAAGCAATATTGCTGATACATTAGATGAGCAACGTTACGCACTTTATTTGGAAGGCAGTTGGAAGTTTTCAAAACGTCAAACGCTTACCGTGGGCGCACGTCAGGAATGGTTAGAACGTTCAGGCTTGGTTGAATACAGTGATCAAAACCTCAGCCCTGTGCTTGCACACCGTTTAGACTTTAACGATCAATGGTCTTTGCAAACCAATGTTAGTCGCGCCTTTAAAAGTCCAAATAGTAACAATCTCATGCCGACTGTTTCCATTTCAACAGATGCTGATGCAGGCTCTATCAATAACCCAGACCGTGGTGGTAATCCCAATCTTCGACCTGAAAAAATCACCGCACTGGAAACAACCTTGGGTTATAACACGACTGCAGGTGGCGTAAATATTACGGCTTTTCATCGAGATATTGATGACTATATCGAAAAAGTGATTCGTCAAGAAGGCACACGCTTTGTTGAACGTCCGTATAACCAAGACCAAGCAACAACCTACGGTGTAGAAATTTCAGGTCGCTATGCTTTAAAACAAACCGAAAATGGTCATTCATTTATGTTGAATGGACAATTATCGACGGTACGCGCCAAAATCGAAGATACCGACCATAATACCCGTTTAGCCAGTGATGTTGCCCCTTATACAGCAAGTACAGGCGTTTCATACAATTACCAGCCTTGGCAATTGGCAAGCAGTATTAATCTAAGCTACACGCCTGAATTTACCCGTGCTTTAGACAATCTTCCCTATGATCGTACAACCAATCAACGTGTAAATGTGGATATTAGTGCGACAAAACGCTTCCCTAAAGGCTGGGCAACAACACTGAGTGCTCGTAATATTTTGAGTACAGACTATAAAGAGCGCTTAAATAATCAAAGTGATGGTGCTTTATATGAAGCTCGGGTCAATGATGCTATTCCAAGCTTCTTGTTCAGTGTAGAGAAAAAATTCTAATTTTGATTAGCATAGATATATAAATCAAAATCTTATTAATTATTTACTGATAAATAATGAGTAGATAAACATAAATAAGTAATCAATTTAAAAACCGAAGTTTTAAAAACTTCGGTTTTTTTTATCTGATTAAATATAAAAACCACAAATGATAAAACAGAGTAAACAGACGGTTTCTGCGATTTCTATACTGGCACCAATGGTGTCACCCGTAATCCCATCGATTCGTTGAATAAACTTATAGCGTAGATAAATCAAGGTCAAAATAAAAATCGTCGCCGTCACTAAACCAACCCAGACAAAATAACCCGCACCCAATAAACTGATACCAAAAATGATCATTGCCCAAGTTTTAGGGATATATTGAGCAATCGACCAGCCTAAGCCCTTTTCACGGACATATTCAGTGGTCAGAAATAAAAATAATGGTGTTAAACGCCCTAAAATAGGAAATAGAATCAAAGCAGTATAGTGTTGTTCCTGTAATAACACATACAGTGCAGACCATTTAATCAAACAGATAACAATTAAACTCAGCACACCAAACGGTCCACATGCTGGGTCTTTCATAATTCTTAAGGTATTTTCTTTATCACCAAAGCCACCGACCCAAGCATCCGCAGTATCCGCTAAACCATCTAAATGTAAGCCACCCGTGAGCAAAATCCAGATGACCAGAATAATGGTACTGAGTAAAACTACAGGCAAAACATGTAGAAAACTGGCAACGGCAAACAGAACCAAACCAATCAAAAGCCCAATCACTGGATAAAATAGCAGTGACTGACCATTTTGTTTTGGCGAAGGCATATTTTTTAAATAAACAGGGAAAATCGTTAAAAATTGCAATGCAATAAAAAATGGAGTCATCTATTGTCCTCCAATAACTCTAACTGCATGGTTTCACTGTCCAACATAAAGCGGTTTAATTGCCCAAGTTCTGCTGACATTTTTAAAATATCATCAAGAGATTGTTGTAGCGCCATACATTTTAAAAGTTTTATCACACCGCCATGCGTCACAATCAAAGCTGTTTGGCTTTGTGTAACCAGCATCTGCTCTTTGATCGCTTGTAATGCTTGCTTAATTCGATACTGAAAATCTAAATATCTTTCAGCATTTGGCGGGGTAAAGTGTGTCGGAGATTGCCAAAAATTTTCTAATAACTCAGGCGTTTTTGCATAGATCTGCTGTGTTGAAATACCTTCCCAATCACCAAAATGAATTTCTTGTAGTCTGTGATCTTGCATCAGTGGTATTTGAACTTGTTCAGAAAGTTTCTGTGCAAATGAGAAACAGCGCTTTAAAGGCGAGCTAAACATAAAATCCCATTGCGTTTGCACAGAGGATTGATCATAGGAAATGGTCTGGTGCATTTGTTGCCAGCCCAATTCTGTCAATTCATCATCAGTCGAACCACGCAAAGTATGATTCAGCGTAGTTTCCCCGTGACGTAATAGATCAATCCTCAATTTCATGCATATGCTCTTTTTGAATTATGAATAAATTTAAACTTTCTCGCCAATTACCGCAGCTTCTGCAAAAGTGGCCATATTGTTATGTAAACTACATGCCAACTTAATCACACCCAAGGCAGCACCCGCACCACTGCCTTCTCCCAAACGTAAATTAAGCTTTAATAATGGATCAGCATTCAACTCTTGTAATAGGCGTTGATGCCCATATTCAGCAGACTGATGACCGAACAACATCCATTGTCGAACTTCAGGATTGAGTCGTACCGCGACTAATGCCGCCACAGAACTAATAAAGCCATCGACAATTACAGGCATCCCGAGTTGAGCACAGCGAATATAAGCTCCTGTCATTGCAGCAATTTCTAAGCCACCTACAGCACACAAAACTTTAAATGCATCATTTTCAACATAATTTTTATGTAACTCAAGTGAATCCTGAATGATATTTTTTTTATGAATCAACTGATCAGCACGAATCCCCGTGCCTACACCTGTCAGTTGCTCAGCAGGTTCATTTAATAAGAAACATGCAATCGCAGAAGCGGAACAGGTATTTCCAATCCCCATTTCTCCAGCAATGTAAATAGAAGCACCCTGTGCAATGGCTTTTTCTACACTCTCACGCCCCAGCGCCATGGCTTGCTGGCATTGTTGCTCAGTCATTGCCACTTGTTGAGCAAAATTGGCAGTCCCTTGAGCAATACTATGACGCTCAACGCCTTGATATTGGTAAGCCTCACCCACTGTGCCACAATCAATGACTTGTAAAGTCGCAGCATATTCTTTAGCAATCACACTGATACAAGCCCCACCCGTTGCAAAGTTTTGCAACATTTGGCGCGTTACAGCTTGCGGATATGCTGAAATATTTTCAGCCATTACCCCATGATCACCTGCAAAAATCGTGATCCAAGGTTTATCTACATTCGGTTTTGAATTACTTTGCAAAGCTGCCAATTGCACGGCGACATTTTCCAAAACAGACAGCGAGCCTGTTGGCTTGGTCAATTGTAATTGACGTTCTTCAGCCTGTTGTTTTGTTTCTGCGTTTGGCACTTTACATGCTTCTAACCACCAATTCATTGTTGCTCTCCATCTCGTATTTTAAAAATTCATTGTTAATCGTTAAAATGCACAAGTTTATATGATAAAAATCACAATATTTATCCTTTTAATAACATCGGAAAACCTGCGATGCAAAACACTACTTTATCAGCTATTTGACCTAATAGTTGATGTAAACGTCCTGATTCATCAACAAATTTTCGGGTTATTTCACCCATTGGTATAACACCGAGTCCTGTTTCATTGCTAACTAAAACAATTTTAGACTTTAATGTAGGTAGAATTTTCAGCATTTTTTCACATTCGATGCGCTGAAGATTTGAGTCCTCATGCATCAATAAATTACTCATCCATAAGGTTAAGCAATCCACCAAAATCACTTGTTCTTGTTGATCTATTTGTTTTAAACAATCGGCTAGGTAAAGTGGTTCTTCAATCAGCCGCCATGCATCAGGTCGTTGTGTCTGATGGTGTGAAATACGTTGTCGCATTTCATCATCCCACGCTTGCGCGGTAGCAATATAAATAACTTGTAGATTTGAGTCTTTTGCGATCTGTTCAGCTAATTTACTTTTGCCTGAACGCGCGCCACCTAGGATTAATTGCAACATAAATTTGACTCCCAAGATCCATCTGTTTTTTTTGGATTGAGTATAAGCTGATGTAACGTAGCTAAAGGCCCCTGTAAGACTTGTGCTTGATATATACCAAAATTAAGCTGATCAATGCCAATTTCAAAACTTTTTTGATCAATCGTTTCGATAGCCTTAAATATTTGTTGCGCTTTAAATTCAGCTGGATACAAACCTAAGGTGATATGCGGACAATAATCTAAAGCAGCAATTTCTTGGCTTGAATGGGATAATAATTGTCGAATATTGCTTAGGCTATTTCCGTGATCTTGAATTTCTATAAATAAAGCACTGCTAAAACTATTTATTTTTCCTGTTGTTAATTTAAAACTATTTAACTGGTTTTGGCTCAAAATTTTAAGCTGTTGTTGAAATTTACTTTGGATAAAATCATCATCAAATTGCTTTTTATCTTCGGTTAGAAAGCCACAAATATATAATGTGATATGAAATTGGCGTGTGTTGGGGTGCAATAAATAGTTTGAGAATTTTTCTGTTAAATCGCTTAAATAAGCTAATAATTCAGGATGATGAATTTCGATATACCATAAGGCATAGTGTTTTCTCCCTTTGTGCCACTCGGGATAATCATGTGTCTCAGTTGGAGTTGTTAAACTTTGAGAATCTAAAAACACATCAAATTCACATTAATTTTAATGCTTCTATTAAAGCACGTAATCATCATGTTTAAATCTTGAATTGACTGAGTGTTGTTCAATTGAAAATGAATTTTATTCAGTCAGATTTTATGATTGCCTGATAAAAATCCAACATAGATTCAAAGTAGTAATCTGCTCTCGCCAGCATGGTCTGATTTGGTTCTTTAATATCCTCAATCAAAATCGTTACTCCCCCAGCCAAATCTGCTGAAGTAATCCCATTTTCAGAATCTTCAATCATCAAGCTGTGTTGCGGATTTAGATTTAATAACGTGCAGACTTTGTTAAAAATTTCTGGATGTGGTTTACCTTGTATCACGTCATCGCCACAGACCAACAAGGTAAAATAATGATCAATTTTTGCAAGTTTTAAATATTTTTCAGCAATTTTTCGGGTACTAGATGTAGCGACAGCCAATCGGATATTTTGAGATTGCAAATAAGCTAATATTTCTAAAAGCCCAGCTTTCACTGGTACGCCTTGCGACAAAACTATCTCAAGTTCAATTTGTTCAGCACGTTGCCGAATGTGTTGGTAAGGGATATCTTGACCATAAAACTTTTGTGCTAAGTGTTCTGAGCTTAACGCATTAAGCCCTAAACATTGCATCAAATAATCTAAGCTAAATTCTACACCGATGATTTCCAAAGACGCTTGTTTTAACACATCAAACCTAAGCCGTTCAGTGTCCAGCATCGTACCGTCCATATCAAAAATAGCAGCTTGAATCGTATGTTGCTGGAATTTCACAGTGTTCCTTTTTATAAACAGATTAAAAGGGAGAAACCCGTTCTCCCTCAAATTTTATAGCAATCTATTGAATACTATAACATTGTTTCAACTTTAAATAATCATAATAATAGCTGTTTGCTTTATAGCGGGCATAATCACAATCTTTTTTAAAAGCAATCTCTTTTTCGTTATAGAGCATTTTTAACAAAGTCTGCCCTTGCGAATTCTGATAAATATCCCACTGTAAGTTTGCTGCCATCGGTGAGATATCTTCACCACGCCACGCACTATTTGAATAATTAAACGTCTGCGTCAAGGGCACAGATTGCATCATCCCCTTTAACTCTAAGCTGGTGGCTAAAGGGATTATGATTTCAGCATGAGCAAATCTTAATACAGCAACATTCTTTTGTGTATTGCTCATAACATCATCAACTTGTTTAAATAAATCCTGTTTGAGTGATTTGGCAATATCTGTTGTTACAGCTTTGCCTGTATCAAAGCTTGGGCCCTTACTATAAAAATCATTGGCATCGTTATATTGCGCATAAAACTTAGCCGCTTCAATTGGCATATATTTTTTAAAATTTGTCGCCCCAAGCTCGTCTTGCATTCCGCCAGTGATTGAATACAACTCGTACACATAAGCAGCAGCATCTACTGCACTGGCAATGGTATTTTTCCCCTTTCCTTTTTCAGTAATCTGTTCACCTTTAGGGCTTGTTACAGTGAATGATCCTGAATTACTAAAGCTATAGCCAGTTTGACCAATTTTTTGAATAAACGCTGTTTTAAAAATTGGGCTTAATACTTCTGTTGCGATTTTTTGCGCATTAGAATCTGCACTCAATGTTTTAATTTTTTGTTTTAAGTTAACGTCATTCTCTTCAAAATCTTGATATTTTAAACTAGCCGCATAGACTGTTTTGTCTAAATCCGTTTTGACATTGGCCAAATCGTCTTGTGCATTTAAACTATGAAAATACAGATGAAAGCGATTTACCCCGCCATCGACAATACTTGGTATAGAGGTACTGTTGAGGCTTTGATAGCTTGCTGGTGTAATTGCAGTCTTTAAACTTGGTTGCTGTTTCAACAATTCATTGGTAAAAAATTTAGCACTGTCCACCGCACGATCCACACCTGAACTGACGATCTGTACAGATTTACCTTGTTGGCTGGCTTGATTAAACAATTGTGGTAAGCGTTGTAATAAACGATCGGCAATACCCTGATGTTCTTTAATACCCACAGAAGTTTCGTTGCCATAGCCATATTGGCGTATACCTTCCACCCCATAACCCAATAAAATATTGGCTTTCATCATGGCTTCTAAATCAGCACCCAATTGTTCACCCAATGGCGTTAAGGCATTTTCCTGTTTTGCTTTTAACCACATGTTGTATAGAGCTAAATCATATTTAATACTCGATAAACCTCGTGAACCATGTCGAGCAACTAATTCTGTAAAAACTGCACGATAACCTGCTGGCGTTGCTTCATAACTGCTTAGTTTCTGCTGGGGTTGATAGGGTTGTTTGGTCTGTAAATATAGTGATGTATCAACTTTAGGTGGGACGACAACAGCTGAATTATCATCATGATCATTATTACAGGCTGTTAAAAATAGTCCTGAAGCAAAACAAATGATTAGCGAATGTTTAATTTTAAATGGTTTCATCATTGAAATGTCATATTTGATTTAATGCAGGCAAACTAATCAAAGAACATGACACTGGTATGACCATCCTCTATTTATTCCATTTAAAAACAACAAAATAAAAAGACAGCAATAAGAAAATACCAAGCAGTAAATAATAAGGGAAGATAATGTTAAGTTGGTACAGCCCTGTGCTCATTAATGGTGCAACAACCAAACTGAGCGCTTGCGCCATGGTGCATAAAGCAGCAATTTTAGTTTGCAAATTTATCGAAACTGATTGTGATGCACCTGTGGTAAATGCAGGCATTAGACATGCCACAGCGATACCATAAAACACATAAGCCAACTGAAAAATCACGATCTGCTGGGTATAAATTGACAAGATCAGCCCAACCAACATCGTGCTTAATCCGACCATTAAAAGCTGTGTTAAAGACCATTTAAACCATTTAGAAATCGCAATTTGCATCAAGACCGAAACAATCCCCACAATCAACAAGCATTGGGAAAAATAGAGGGCACTTTGCTGAATGTTGAATTGAAATTTATCTTGAATATAAAAACCTGCAGTTAAATTCAGAGTAATAATCGCAATATATAAACTAAATCCAAGGATCAACCAAATCATCGATTTTCTTAGATCATCATCACTCAGACGAACCAATTGCGAATGATTAGAATCTTGCTGAGAAATCTCTTTTTGTAAAAGTGCGTCTTGAAAATGCTGATCTTCATCAAAATGATAGGTTAAAGGCAAATGGTTTGGATCATGACGTTTTGAATGTGACTGTTGAGCATTTTCCTCGTTGTGTTGATATAAACCTACTATCAGCATACTCATGACAGTCAAAAGCAATACGGCGAGCCACAAAGGAATCAGTATTCCCCAAATAATGAGTAATGTGGTTAAAAATGGCCCTAAAATTAGCCCTACACTGTTTAAGGCACCAAAGCTTGCCATCTTCTGACTGCGTGTCGTTTCATCTATATATCGCGTCATCACATAACTTTGTAATGCGATTTGCGGCATTGCCATAAAAAAGCCAATACTGCTTCGTGTAAGCAATAATAAAGTGAAAAGTAGTCCAATTGGCATGCTATACATTAGCCCATAACTTAATACCCCTGAAAATAGTCCCCAAGTTATGCTCATTCCAATAAAACCGATACTCAATAAATAATAATGATTTTGAAGATTTGGTTTTTTAGAAATCCACATTGCAGTCAAACTCATCAGCAATGCACTGGCAGACACCATCAGACCTGCCTGAAGCTCTGAGATTTTTAATAGACGAATAAGAGGTGCGAGTAAAGGTAAAATCATGGATAAGCTGATCCCGTTGAGCAGCGTTGCCATCATCCAAATATCATTATTTTTATTCATTTGAATCTCCTAAAATATCAGTCTTAACTGATTAGGAAAATTTTTATTGGATTTATATAATTACCCACGCTTCAGTTTTTTCATCGAGATATTACTCAATAAAAAGCCTCTTTCAAATTTTAAAGAGGCTTTATCTGGATCAATACTTCAGCGTATAAGTTAAACCGTAGCTACGACCTTGTGCAGCCAAACTTGAAATGGCGCCGTAGGTTGGCGCAACTGCTTGACTAAACACTGTTTTATAATCTGTATTCCATACATTATAAACGCCAAAGCCTAATCTGCCTGGACCTACTTTTGCACTGGTGATCACATCCATAATCGCAAACCCTTTAATCTCAGCGGGTTTTCGAATACTGCGGTCATTTAATGGATTGACATAGTCTTTAGCGGCCTGATCTGTACCACCAATTGCTAAAGTCTGTACGCGTAAATTGATATTATCTGCAAATTGCCATTCTGAAAATAACGTGCCTTTCAGTGGTGAAACTCGTGTAGCATCTAGCTCTTGCCAATCACCGAGTATATTTTTAAATTGACCGCGCGTATAAGCAATAGTCCCTCCCATATTCCACATATCTGAAATTGCATATTTTACATTGGCTTCCAAACCATATATGCGTTCATCAGTATCAATCACTTCAATATTAAAATTTGGGGCAGCATTAAACCTCACAGATTTATCAGAATCATTATAAAAAGCAGTCAGCCCTAGATTGAGTCCCTTTTGCTCTTGTAAACGCCAGCCGAGTTCATAATTATTCACTTTAATCGGATCAATATTATTACTGGTCACAACAAAACTTGCTGGAACATCTCGCAGCATCCGTTGTACGTCTGGAATACTAAAGCCTTGAGAAAAATTAGCAAAAATTTGTTGCGTATCATTTAAGTGATAAACCCCGCCCAAATTAAATAAAGTCGCATTATGTTTTACTTCACCACCTTTTAAACTTTTCGCCGTATAGCTAGGATCGAAGTCAGCGACAATACTTTCAGGGTACGGGGTAGAATCACTGACATCACTATTAATTCGTTCGTGACGCACACCTGCCTGTATATTTATACGATCCGTAACTGCATAATTCGCTTGAACAAATGCCCCAAGTTTTGCAATTTGAACATCTGGTCCCATCGCATAGTTTTTTGTCGCTTTATGATTTAAGCCATTACTCGCAATAAAAGTATTAGTATCATACCTTTGCCCTTCTTGACCATTTTTCTCATTTTCAAAATCTAAACCGTAACTTAACCCTAAAGCCCGATCTGCAACTTTAAAATCTTTCTGTAAGGCTAAACGTGATCCCCAAATATTAATATCCGTATTAGACTGCATCACAGCAGGAATACTTCTAGTAGGAAGAGGTAATTGCGGATGCGGTAAACTTACTGCGGTTGGAAACCATCTTGCCTGCTCTTTACGGTAATAAGCTTCCAAGGTTAAGCTTTGCCCCAATACATCATTATGATTATATTGGGCGTGCGTTGACCAGCGTTTTGTTCTAGGTTGGTCTTCGAGTTGTAAGCCTTTTAATGCTTTTAAACTGGGTGTAGCTCCTCTAAATATGACAGATAAACCCTGACCATAATCAGGTCCATAATCACTGTCTTGTTCATCATTATAATATTGCGCACCAACAGTTAAGTGCTGTTGATCTGAAATGTTCCAAGTGAGTTGTCCATTGACATCAAGGGTTTGGGTATCTTGACGATCTGTTTGCGCAACCTCAGGCCCAATACGATCGCCACGACTGTCTTGAATTTCCCCCCGTTTAACATAGCCAACACCCAAATTACCTTTGATGCGTTCTTGGTTAAACGAAACATTTTGTGAAGCTTCATAAGCCAAGGCATCGCCTTTAAAATTATTCCCAGAGGTTAGCCCCAGTTTGGTTTCAAAACTTAAAGGCTTGTCACCGCCTTTTCTGGTAATGATATTGATAATACCGCCAGTTGCACCTGAGCCATAAATACTCGTTGCCCCAGACACAACTTCTATTCTGTCAATCATTGAAGGAAGAATGCTATTGAGCTGACGCGATCCATCCCATGAGCCTGTTTGTGGTATCCCATCAATCATATATTGCACCACACGGCCGCGCATGGTCATACCATAATTAGAAGTTGTACCAGTATTGGGCGTGAGCGAAGGAACCAATAGCCCTAAAATTTCTGCCGTGCTTTTACCCGCATTGGCTTGTTTTTCAATTTCATTACGTTCAATGCGATATACCGTCCCTGCAATGTCTGAAATACTTTTTGCAGAACGTGTTGCTGTGACCACGATTGGCGCTAGGCTTTTTACCTCTGCCCCAGTATTTTCAACTTTTTGAGTCGTGGGCTCTTGCGCATAAATCTGTGTCGCAATAGCCAAACTTAAACACGTCAGTTGTATTTGAATTGATGTTCTTTTCATGATTTATCCCTTACAACATCTCTGATCTTAGAGTTTTTTGTGATTTGGAAATAATGAGTTGTGAGAGAATCAAACTCACTACAGATGCAATAGCTAAAACAATATAAAAATTGCCATAACCTAATGATTTGGCAAGAAAACCTGAGCCAGCCCCGCCAATAAAATAGACCAGCAATTCAAAACACACCAAAATTGTAAAGTCGGTCCCTGCTTGCGCTTTTGAGCTACTTTGCATGAAATATGCATATAAAGAAGTCATTGCGATATAACGAATTGCAAGGAATGCAATCACAAAAACCCCCAGCAAAAGCTGCCACTGATTTAGCCATCCGAACAGAATAGCGATTCCTAAGAGTCCATATATCAGTGTTCTCACCCAGCCAGCCCATAGCAGTAATTGGGTCGCCTTTCGCTTTTTGAGCAGCAATGCAGCAGAAACGGCTGCAAGCAATCCAACACCAGCCCCTACCACAGACATCAACACACCAATTTGTGAAAGTGACCATTTTTGATCAATCAGCATTGGATTGAGCATTGCCATTGCGGGGGCTTCTACAAAGCGATAACAAACAATTAAAAGTAATGCCCAACGAATTTCAGGTCGTTTAAATGCTCGCATTAAACTCGGTGGGCTTTTCATCATGTGTTCAGTGTTTTTTTCTTGTATTTGAAAAACTGCAAACATCGTCAAAGCGGTTAAGCTTGCTAAACAGATAAGTGCTGTTTGCCATCCATAATATTGATATAGCCAAAGTGTTGCAGCACCACCGAGCATACTGCCAAGTGCAACGCCAATGCTTTGCGCCATACTGCCAAAGCGGTAATCTTGTGGTGAAAATGCTTCAACGGTATATCCATCAATGGCAATATCTTGGGTGGCTGCAAAACTCGATATCCATAAACCAATAATGACAAAGGCCAGTAACCCATAAGAAAACTGAGTCAATGCAAGCGCAATAATCCCTAAAACCAAAGCAATTTGAGTGAACAGCAACCACGTTTTTCGTTTGCCTAATTTTTTAATATAAAAACGATCAATAAGTGGTGCCCAAAAGAATTTGAAAGCCCAAGGAATATAAAGCAGTGACAATAACCCAATCCAGCGTAGATCTACGCCTTGATGTCTTAAAATCGCAGGCAATGCCACATTATAAAAATATAAAGGCAAGGCATGGGCCAAATATAAAACTACCACAACACCTAAACTAAGTACGGAAATCTGTTGAGTGACAGATTGTTTGGTTAAATTATTTATGCGTTGCATAATAGCCACCTCTGCACAGCCCATTGCAATGCATCAGCGCGATCTAATGTCACATAATATGGAACTTGCCATGCAACATGTAGCGCAGGTGTATTGAGCCGTACTTGATCGGCTTGATCTAAGGCGATCCGTACTAAACCTACACAGTACTTAAAAAAATTGGCTTTATTTTTTTTATACCAATTCGCTTGAATTTGACGGTATTCCTCTGGAAATGTTGTACCTTTTGCACTCCTCATCACCAAAACAAAATTTTGTTGCTGACATAGAAATGTTTCAATTTCAGCCAACCAGAACTGAAATTCAACGATTGAGACATCTTTGCAAAAAATCATCTCTTTGATCTGAATATGTATAGATTGATAACTCATAAGGCAAATTCAACTTATTGGATTTTATATTGTTTTTTTTGTGCTAAATATTGCTGAGATTGGACTAGGTATTCACCAAATTTTTGGTAAAAAGTATCTCTAAAACAATAATATAACATTGCATCTTTCTCTGGCATCCTAAGAATACCCTGAGTTTCGTAGCACATTTCTTCTACAACTGCTGCATAGGGTTTAACTGTCGAGTCGGGTTCACCTACGATTTTCAGCGAGTTCGCATGCTCAAAAATATAAAAGTTTAATAAGCGCGCTACTGTTCTAAGATAGCCTTTACCAAAGGCCGATTTTTCACCAAACAGCAAATGCCAGCCCAAATCCAGTTCATGCGCAATATAATAACGACTTAATCGATCTCGTTTAGCTTCATAGATTTCTGCATAGCCCACATCCTGTCCATCAACTCCAACGATAAATAAACGATGATGATCATCAGCCAATTGTTTTTCAAAATAGACCTTCAGATCTGTTTCTGATTTATTCAGTTGCCACTGCGGAATCACATGTGGTTCATGCATCCATTTGTGTAATAAAGCCATATCATCAGGGTATTTCACTTGACGTAAATAAAACGTGTTGCTGTTTTCATAGTATTCATAAAAGTCTGGCAATTGCTGTGATAACGTTTTCATCACTGTCACCTTTGTTGTATTTGTTAGATTATCGTGCTTTCAATTTGTATTGAATCAAAGTGCTATACAGACACATAGCTAGTCTGCGCGAGCACGGTTTATCATGCTGGCGCAGGCGAAAATTGTGCTATCCAACTGTTTAAGGTTTCTGGGCTTACAGGGTTTGCAATCAAATCTAGAATTACAGGTACGGGGCGTTGTGCTTCATCGTGATAACTGGTGGTAAATAGACGAACACGGTTTAAGCAAACCTTATGGTATTGATTTCTAAACATTGCAAACTTTTCAATTCTTGCTGAATATTCTGGATGCTGTTGATGAAATTCATCAATTACATAGGATACGGTTTGCCAGAATTCAATTTCATGATGTTGTGGGAAATCCTGTAGAAATACATTACAGATATAGCGGTAATGCACCATAAACAAACCTGTAAAAATAAAGTGACTGAGGTCTTGCGCAGAATGTCTCAGTAAAATTTTAGCTTCGTCAGGAAGATCCGCCAATTCAGGAAAATCTTCATCGACAAGATTAATATCATCGATAAAGTCTTTGAGTACCATGGCTTTAGGTACACCATTTTCATGAATTAACATGGTATTTTCACCATGCGGGGAAAATGCAAGGCCGTATTTATAAAGGCAAATCAGAAGCGGCTGAATACTGACGCTAATAAATTGTTTTAACCAATCCAATGGGGCTAATCCTGAAGCTTGGATAAGCACCGTTAAAATGGAAAGCCCCTGAATATCACGATGTAATAAAGCAGCTTGCGATAAAACCTGCTGATGATATTCAACAAATGGATCTACACTTTCACGCCACAGACAGCCGAATAACTCTTTGAATTGATAAGGTGCACCTTCAATGTGATCATAACAAGGTTGCTGAATAGTCAAAGTTGCGATCTCGCCTAAAAACACCACACCCGTTTTTTGTAAATCCACATCTTGTTTTAAAATATTTTTTAACCACGCTGTAACAGCGGGCGCAGCTAAATTCCTTTGAGCAGGCAATCCTCGATAAACAGCGGTATTTAAAATACTCACTGGTAGTTTAATGTAATGACGTTGTGCATCTGATGTGTTACATAAAGTGCGAATTGACTGCATTGGTACATAATTATCCTGTCCAATTTTAAGTTCGACAATTTTTTGATCTACAATTTCATTGGTATAAGTTGGCACAATCCATTGGTGCCATTGCCAAGCATGTACAGGAACTAAATAATAATCCTCTGAATTTAAAGCAAGGTTTTGCATTTTTTCGCGAAATTCTAGCAATTCCTGCTCGTCAAACTCATGGCAATATAATTGCCCTGCATACCATTCAGTGGTAGAACGAAATTCTGCCAAATCTCGATGCACAGCCAGCCATAACACTTTGACTCTAGGTAAAATCTCAGGCGCTGAGTTCAAATAATCATCATAACCAAAACCGATTCGCCCCTTACTCATAATTAACCAAGGATGACCGCGCAACATCGCTTCTATTTGATAATGCGGTGCAGTCAATGCAGCTGCACTTGTTAGTCGATTTTCATCCAGTACATGAGCTTCGGCCAACCATGTATTGTTCATCTCTTTAATCAAATAGGCTTTGGTAAAGGGTTTAACCCCAACCTGATTGGAAAAAGCGGCAATAAATTGATGTAAATTCCAAGCGGGTCTTCTGGTATCGACAGTTAAATCACGTATTGAACCTTCTTGAATATGCCAATGCCCCAATAAGTATTGTTGTGCATTAAACTGATAAATTCGGTCATCCAATCTCAATTGAAATACATCATTATCCAAGCTTTCAGCCTGAATAATTTCTTCATATAAAAACTCAGCGATTGCCATTTCAATCAAGCGTTGGCCTGCACTTCGCCATTGGTTCTGATTAATTTGTAACTGTGCAAAACTCATAAGCTGTTCTCAGTATTCGAATATTGTTGATGGTTTTGTTGATGCTGAGAATGTTGTGTATTGAGGCTTTGGGCTTTAAAATTCACATTTTTAACCAAGTCTTCAACATGCTGAGCATGCACATGATGTTGTGTTGTGATGTTTTTCTGGATCACTTGGACTTGCGGATTTTGCAAAGGATCAAAATGTTGGAAACATTGTGGGGCTGTTGCTAAGTCATACAGTGCATAACCTATGAGTTGATTTGCAATTGTTGCCGCACGATAAGCGCCTAAACCCAAATCAGGCGTACCAACACCATGACTATGCATATCCATGTTCTGAACAAAAATTTCACCAATGCCAGCATATTCGACAGCATAATTTGCTGAAATATTCCAATGTCCTTGTGGATTGGTTTTAATCCAGGGCTTCAGTTGCTTTAGAAATTTAAATTCAGGACAGCGATAGCCTGTAGCACAGATCACATAATCGCTATCTAGACTGAACTGATTTAATGTCACCCGATCTTGGAAAATCAGTCTAATTTTCCCCTGTTCCGTTAAAACAGCATCAATTAGGTTGGACTGACTGTGTAAATGCGTCGCCAAATCATTTCCAGCAAGATGTCGATGGTAAAGTTTCTTATATATTTCACGAATAGTTTGCGCACTGATTCCTTTATATAAAAGTGACTGTTTACTCAACTGCAAATCTTTATTAAGGTCATCAAAGCAATGAAAATGTTGACTATAGTCTGGACTAAAATGTTCTAAAGCTAATGGTGTATATTCCATAGGGAAAAACCCATTGGCTCGGGTCAGCCAATTGAGATTGAATTTCGGTTGAGACACCTGATCAAATTGATACTGACGATCGAATAAATCTAAAAAGATTTCTGCCGCAGACTGCCCTGATCCCAGTACCACAACATTGCCTTGTAATTTTTTTGGCTGATGTTCTAGATAATGTGCTGAATGTTTACATCGCTCAGGATAGCTTTGAATCAATGTCTGCATGCATTGTGGGATATAAGGCACATTTCCTGCACCCAATACAATGTTTCGACAACTATAGCGTTGATGAATTCCTCCCTGTATAACTAAAACTTCAAAGCCATAGTATTTAGGCACAATTTCTGTGACCACAGATAAATATTGAATATGTTCAATTTGTTCTGCAACCCATTGACAATAATGATTATATTCCTTACGAGGGATATGTGGCTGTTCTAAAAAATAGAACTTATAGAGTCGCTGTTGCGCTTTTAAATAATTGAGAAAACTAAATGGGCTGGTCGGATCTACCATAGAGACCAAATCAGCCATAAAAGGCACTTGCAACATACTATTTGGAAGCTGCATTCCTGCATGCCAATCAAACTGGGCTTGTTTTTCAAAAAACAAATATTTTAGCTTTGATTTTTGTTGTAACAAACTTGCTAAACTTAAGTTAAACGGTCCTAAACCCACAGCAATAAAATCAAGCATAAATTGCATCCTTCCGTTTTAGATATAAAGGATTTGGCAACTGAATATAAATTGATTGCTGTTCTACTGGCGCAATCAGTTCATCCAGCTCATATAAACGCGTGAGTAAATTCCCTTTATATGGCAAGGTTGGTTGATACAATAAGCCTTGTAATAAACTGCTGTCAGAATACTGTACATATAATTCCATCAATTTATCTCGTAATAGATCAATGAGTTGCTGTTCAGAAACACTCCCTGTTGCACCAATTGCGTTGATCATGCCAAATAAAGTATTAGCAAAAAAATAATAACTGAACCGTTCATCAACCAAAGATTTGTGACCAACAGCCTGTGCTTTCCCATCAAGCTCAGGGAATTCTTTTAATATTTCAGTAGCATATTCTTCGATATAGAAAAAACCCTGATTGTCCCTGAGCCATAAATTCTTAGGATACGCATTTTCCAACTCAACCAATACATTCTGCTGATGTGACTCAAATGCCATCCCATAGTGATGATACAAATACATCAAGGGAACTAAGCTGATCTCTAAAAATCGCTCAAACCAATTTAAAGCAATTTTTTCAATACTTAGTTGCGGTTCTACCTGTGCAATTTGTTCAAATAAATGATCAAAGCGATTTAAATTTTTTGCTGGATGATCTTGGCATAAGGAGGCAATACATGACACTTGCTGATGTCGATCAAATGGCTGATCTCTGAAAATGCAAATCGTTTCATTGACAATGGTTCCATCGATGATTAACGCAGTCCATGCGGGGTCATTTATTGCTTTCAATGTAGGACAAGATTTTAAAATCGACTGACCTATTCGCCCCTGCCAAAGTTGACGCGTGATTTCTCCACGATGACATTCTTTGGCTAAATTGACTCGGATGGAATTGGTAATCATCACGGATAGTGACGGTTTCACCATCCAAGGTGCTGAATAGCTGACTAATGTTCTCACGGATGTTGTTGCTGAAAAATGCCAAGCCTTTTCACCAAAATCAATCAGTTTTTTCTTAGCTTTTAATTCTTTATACCAGTCTTTAGTCTGTAAATAACGTGCTTGCCATGGATGCAATGTCAATAATTTATAGCTTGAATGTGTATGAATTAAATCTAATTCTGCTTCGCTCAAATACCATTGCATATGCTTTATGAGTTGGCTAGTAATTGGCTGATCTGATGTCGCACTTTCTGCCAGATATTCTGGTGCAACTAACCAGTAATACAGTTGTGTTTGACCCTTATGTTCTGGTGAGAACTTTAACCAATCTTCATGAACGAAACCTGTGCGGCTCTTAGGCGCTGGATGCATACTATGCCCAAGAATCAGTGCTTGTTCTGTCTGAATGAAATCTTGTTTGGCTTGAATTAATTGGTCAAAATCATATTGACGCTGCTTTAAAAACTCAGCTAAAGCATCTCGGCTTTGTATCCATTTTTCAACCAATGATGCTGAATCTAAGGATTCAACAGCGTTTCGTACCAGTTCTTCCAGAAGTAAGCACACAATTGCAATTGGACTAAACCTTTGCACTTGTCCTTTATTAAAAATCTGTGGCAGTTTTTCTATTCGATGCCGCCCTACAAGACTCGTATATGCAAGCGGTACAAATAATTGGGATTGGATGGATTCCAGTGGAATCATTAACAACGTCAAGCCTTGGCTAAACGCAAGTTGAGTAGAGTTTTGCTGATACTTTTCTAGTAAAATTCTACCCCCAGTTTCTTGTGAATATGCATTGATTAGGTGCTGCATCGCCAATCGGCTGGCAAGCTCTTTCATCTGACCATATCCTCTGTACAAGACTTTTTACTGCACTAAAAAGATCTAGAAATTTGATTTATGTTTTTCTTGGATCGTGTAGCTCTGCTTAACACAAAATAATGATAATCATTCTCATTTAAGAATGCAATGTTATACCCTGCTTGTCTATACAGGTTTAACACTATGATTCTGTGAAGATTTATGATGAATTGGTCTTTTTCTTATGGTTTATATTTTAAAATTTTCAATTGTAATAAATGATAATATTCTCATTTAGAATTGAGAAATTTCATCGAAATTTTCATTTTAAGAGATTATTTAGCAAGTTTTATTGATCTACAACTTCACTAGCAGATTTTAATCTAAGGCTTATTTATTGATTTATTGTGATATTTCTAATGGAAAAATAAAAAGTAGGTTTAACGATATCCGTGAATTGTGTCGCTTCTTTAAAATGCTATTTCATTTAGATCTTGTCGAAGCAAATCTGACCCAATCAATCAGAGCGATGCGGTTTAGCAAAAATTTTGTCCAAAGCTAATATAATATCGCTTGTTTATTTTGGTGAATGCCAAAGTAACTGAGGTACAAAATTACAAGTTTGATCTAACCAACACAATTTTTCTTTACGATCCAATCGATCATGAGCACCCATGAGGTGTAATACATATCGATCTAGGTCACTGGCATCAATTGGTTTTTCACTGACTATTCCTTTAGTCGGCATATGATCATACCAAATAATAATTGGAATACGGTAGCCAGCTTCAGTATTTGCACTATGCCCAGCATAGTTTTTAGCATGCCCGACTTCATTACCATGATCCGATAAAAAGGTAAAAGATCTAAAATCAGATTGTGTGGAAATTAAAAGATCGAATAACTTTGCAACAACCCAGTCTTGGTAAAGTATGCTGTTATCGTATTCATTGCGTTTTAACTGAATTAAGTGATTGATCTCATTTCGTTCAAGCTTTTCTTCAACCTCATCATTGCTAGAATCATTAAACTTAGAAAATTGTTCTGGGTAGCGCAACTTATAATTTGGATGTGAACCAATGAGATGCAGAATAATCAACTTACGAGGATCTGGGTCATCCAATGCAATTTTATAAGCGGGCAGAATATTTTCATCTAATGACGTGCTACTACGACCTGACTTTTTATTGATAAAAACAGCTTCATCTGCAAATGAGGCAAAAAGTGAAGAGATATAAACATCATCTTGGTTACTAATCCAATAAACTTTAAAACCTGCAGCCTTAGCGTATGCCATAATATTTTCAGGGGCATGATCATCCATTGCATTTCGCGTACCATCATTAAACAAATAACGTAAAGATTGAATAGTAGATGACGCTGGTGAGTAACCACGACAAAAGACTTTGAATTGGTCACTCCGTTGAGTTAACTCAGGTGTTGTATTTCGTGGATAGCCACATAATCCAAAATTAAAACTGGTAATGCTGTCAGTTAAAACTATGGTATGTGTCTGCCTTTTATTCAATTGACCACTAAAATCTAAGCGCTGTTCTGCATTCAATGTCCATTCTTTATGTATCTGATCATGCTGTAGAATACGCTGTTTGAAATCTTGAATTTTGCCATAGTATCCATACCAAAATGGCAATGGATGTAAAGCCATTGAAGGCTTAATCGCATAGCTGGCAGTACACAGTAGAAATAACAAACCTATAGCATAACGTCCTAATCGATGTACTTTCTGATCATGGAACTCACGCGTATTAAAATATTTAAATAAAATAAAAAAATATAAAATCAAAACGCTTAAAATAAAGCCAACAAATAGAATAAAAAAACCAAGATGCAGTTGAAAAAATTCTAAACTTTCATTCAATGTTGTATTCGCGATAGATTCAATAATTGAATATGCTTCAGCATCACTATTGAACAACAGCCAACTTACTGAGAGTAAGCTGGAATGAAATATAAAAATAAACCACCAAACGATTGAAAATAATTTCCAAAATAAATTTGATTTTTTTGTGACTTGAAAACACAACCAACACCCTGGTAGTGATAAAAATGCCAAACGAACACTATCCGACCAACTCCCAGCTAACCCTAATAACAGTAAAGTGATCAGTGGTAGTGCAAGTAGATACGGTATAAAAAACATGCGTTGCCAGCTTACTGGTATTCGATTAAATCGTTTCATTGTCATTAGAAAAAGTAATGTTGAATGAGTGCTGCAACACCAATAATTAAGAAGACAAGTGCGCCAATTTTATGAATGAGTGAAATTGGAAGTTTTTCTGCAAGTTTATTACCAATAAATACGGCTGGAGCATTCACCAACATTATTCCTAAGGTGGTACCTACAGTTACCCAGCCGATACTGTCAAAACGAGCAGCTAATGCCACAGTCGCTATTTGAGTTTTATCACCAATTTCTGCCAAAAAGAAAAGCACAAAGGTTGCGCCAAAGACACCGTATTTTTGCCACTTATCGATACTTCCAGATTCATCATCTAGCTTATCTGGGATTAACATCCATACGGCCATCCCAATAAATCCTAGAGAAACAATCCACAATAAGACAGTCGGACTAAGAACAGTCGTAATCCACTGCCCGAGTACGGCAGAAACACCATGATTTACCAGTGTCGCAAGAAATATAGCGATTAGAATAGGAATAGGTTTTCGGAATCGTGCAGAAAGCAGTAGTGCCAGTAATTGGGTCTCATCTCCCATTTCAGATAAAGCAACTACAGCAAGAGAGATTAGGAAAGCAGATATCATAATAATTTCTCTGGCTAGCAATAATTACCAATGATTTATTACTCTTGCTAGCCATAGCAGAGTCATAAATCAAAGGTCTTGCCAACAAAAAGAAATCTATGATCGGAGGATCATTTGGTTCTTTGCTATGATGACCATGCTAGTTTAAGCAATTATGTTGACCATCACCTTTTTACCTGAGGTAAAAAGCGGCTACTCCCCAATGAAGTTTTTTTATTTTAGTAGAATCAAGTGTAGTTTTCAATCATACTTTTTAGATAAATTAAAAGAACTCATTCCTGTTTGATTACGCCATCTCCTCAGTGCATATTCCTATAAAAATATTTTAAATATTGATCAGTAACAAAATTGCAAAGTTATGAATATATTTAGCTAGAGGGAAATAATATTAAAAACGATAAACACTCATAAAAAACATTTAAATTCAATAAATTAAAGATCCTTAATAAATCAAAAAATGACCATATTGAGTGAATCAGATTGGTATTGAAAGTCCCTTCTCCCTCTGGGCATTGGTATCTACACATCTTTTTGTAGAGACTCTAATGCAATTTCAGCAATCAGCTTAAGGTCATCCACCGAATGTTCAGATAATAATTGTAGTGTATTCAGTAATATTGACAGACCAGCCAAAATTGCAGGAGCACTTTCCCTTGTTCCTCTTTTTTGTTGCCTTCCTGATAGACGTGTTAGAAAGACTCTAACTCTTGAATTTTTCTCATCATTTTCTCGCTGTATTCGCCAAGTTAATACACATGCCATACTTGCAATTAAGAGTCGTCTTAATATCGCTTGTGGCGTTGTTTGTAGCCATGACTCAATGTCATGGCCCGCCTGTTTTAACAACTTAAAATAGTTTTCTATTTTCCAACGCCAGTAATACCAAGTTGCCAATTCTATACTTAGAATTTCTGATGATACATTACTTAATAAGCTCCAACGAGAAAGTGATTTTCCTTGCTTATTTTTAACTTCAACTACAATCAGTCGAACGGTTAATGACTTTCCCTTTTGTGGCGGAACTCTTTTTCCCGTTTCATCTTTCTGCATTGGTCTTGCATTACGTGTAATACTGATTTGAGTTTCACCAACATAGAGTTGTTCGCAATTCCCTTTATATTGAATTGTATGGGTTTGTGTAGTTGGTATTTGGTCTGACACTTCCCTTAACTTAACATCTTCTCCTTGATATTCAACACGATTTCCTTCTTTACCTCGAATAAGAAATAAATGTTCTTGTTGATTCAATAATCTAAGATGAGCAATTGAATCTCCTTCACGATCAATAATATGTACGAGTTTCTTTTCTATTGGTAAAGACTCAATATGTTCGATTTGTTCACATAGTGCATTTAAGTGGGTTTCTTTTATTTTATGCCCATCAGTAAATGTTGAATAACGTCCAGTAGCATCACATAAAGTTTGATCTAATGGTGCAATGGGTAAACCCGTTTCAGCATCAATTAATAAACTGCTTTGTAATTCATAGCCTTTGTCACTTGCATGTGTTCTTTTGAATCTATTTAACTTGTTGTTATGTTTGAAATATTGTAGTTGAGACCAATCATGAGCAACTAAGGCATAGTGGTGATTCGATAGAGCGATTTGTTCAAACGCAAGTTTTTGAAGAGGCTGATTGAGTTGTTGAAATGAAACGTTTTCGTTATTTAAAAAACGCCAAACTGCTTGGGTTGTAGCAAAGCTAGTCTTTTGGGTAGAGGCAATATCTTTAAGCGCTGGGGCTAATGAAGCAAGTGGATTCATATTAAGTTTTACAAGACGTCCGTAGCGTTTAACTAATCGGTTATCTAAGTGTGGAATGTTAAATTGGAGAGCATGCTCTCCAATTTAACTTAAATAGATTTAATTGTGTAGATACCTATGCCCTCTGGGAGAAGGCTAGGATGAGGGGGATTTTATGATGATCTATGGCTTTAAAAAGGACTTATGAAAGAAGTCGATTATATGATATTTATTTTTAATAATAGGAGCCTTTAATCGCACGCATTGGTCGCATAAGCATGACTTTAATTTCATCCTACTTGGCGCTTTTATCGAAAACAAAAAAAGCTCATATTAAAAGATTATTATTCAACAGTTTCATCCATTCTAAAGAACCTGTAATCAATGTGATAAAATATAATTTATTGTTTTTTTTAAAATAAAAATCAAATAATTTTATCTGAGAAGTATAAGGTGTATTATCTTAATTTTAGATACAAAACTGAGCTATAGATTTTTATGTTGGAACATAGCGATATTAATTTACCGATTATTATTATTGGCGCTGGGATAGCAGGAATCGCATGCGCTAAAAAATTACAAGAAAATGGTAAAAAAGTTACCATACTCGAAGCGAGGTCTCGCACAGGTGGGCGCATAGATTCATTGCAATCTGATGCTGATGTTTTTGATTTAGGTGCATCATGGATTCATGGCGTTGAAGGTAATCCTATCTGGGAAATTACCCAAGAGAATCATATAGCAACAACTGTATTTAACTATGACAAATCGCAATATTTTCATGAAAATGGGTTGTTATTTTCTGACAAAGAAGTCCAAGAGTTTGAATCTTATGTAGAGGAAATAGAAAAGCAACTTTCTCAAACACAAACGCAATCGGCCCTCAAGGCGACTGAAGAAATAATTTCTTCTTTACATTATTCAGGTAATACATTTTCAGAAGATTATCTTAAACAATTATTATTTAACTTTTTCAACCGAATAGCAAATGACCCATTTGCGACAAATCTTGAGCTACTTTCATCAAATTACAAAAATTACGAAGGTTATTTTGATGGTGATGAAGTTATTTTTCCCAATGGCTATGCCCAAGTTATAGACGTGCTTTCAAAAAAAATCGACATTCAATTCAATGTTGATGTAAAAAAAATCATCTGTGAAAATGATTATGTCAAAATTATTGATTCCAATGATAATTTTTACATAGGTTCCCGTGTAGTGGTTACTGTCCCACTTGGAATTTTAAAGAAAAATCATATCGCGTTTGATCCTGCATTACCTCATCACTATACTCAATCTATTCAAGATATTGGATTTGGATCCTTCAATAAAGTATTTTTTGAATTAGAACAACCACTTTCTTTTAGATCCAAAATGCCGATAGACAAGATAAGTGATTTCTATTGGAATGAGCTTGGTTGTTTTAATATTCTAGACTTATCTGGAATTTATAAAAAACCAATTTATTTAATGCTGTTTGGAGGAAAGCAATCTGAGTTTATTGATAATTCAGCGGATAATGAAATATCAAAGTTTATTTTTAGTAACTTGCAGAAACAATTTAACAATATTCCCCATACACCTAAAAAACTCATCGTTACACGTTGGGGTGCCGACCCTTATAGCTATGGTTCTTTTAGTTTTCCCTCACTAAAGCACAGTGAGGATATTGTTAAAGTGTTGCATCAACCAATTCAAGAAAAAATCTTCTTCGCTGGCGAACATTGTAGCTTGAAATATGCGGGTACGGTTCATGGCGCATATTTAAATGGCGATGAAACAGCTCAAAAAATATTAGCTGAAGTTTCAATTATTTAAATCTAATCTCAGCTATGATAAAACCTCCCAAGGGAGGTTTTTATGATGTTGTCTAGAGTTAGGCGCATTGATAATAGACTTCTTTCATAAGTCCTTTTTAAAACCATTAATCAACATAAAAGCACCCTCATCCTAGCCTTCTCCCAAAGGGAGAAAGAACTTTCAATACCAATATGATTCACTCCACATGATCATTTTTTGATTTATGAAAGATCTTTAATGCTATTGGCAATTTTTTTGCTCAAAACATTTATAAATTAAAGCGCCAATCACAGCGCCAACAATTGGTGCAACCCAGAAAAGCCATAATTGACTCAGTGCAGCCGTTTCAGCAAACAAAGCCACTGCTGTACTACGTGCAGGATTGACCGAAGTATTGGTGACAGGAATACTGATTAAATGGATCAAAGTTAATGCCAAACCAATAGCAATAGGTGCAAAACCAGCTGGTGCACGTTTATCTGTAGAACCGAGAATTACAATTAAGAAAATAGCAGTTAAGACAATCTCAATTATTAATGCAGAAAGCAAAGAATATTTTCCAGGCGATAAATCACCAAAACCATTTGTTGCAAATCCACCCGTACCAGTGAATCCTGCTTGACCTTGTACAATCAAATACAATATAAATGCCGCGAAGATACCGCCTACGACTTGAGCAATGATGTATGGTGCTAAGTCTTTTGCATTAAAACGACCGCCAACCCATAAACCGATACTTACTGCGGGATTGAAATGTCCACCTGAAATATGACCTAATGCGTAAGCACCAGTCAGTACAGTGAGACCAAACGCGAGTGCAACACCGACAAAACCGATACCCAATTCTGGAAATGCTGCAGCAAGTACTGCACTACCACACCCTCCAAAAACCAGCCAAAATGTTCCAATAAATTCTGCAAAATATTTATTCATGTTCATTACTTTTCTGTTCAATAAATCCAAGCGGAATTTAGCAAAACAAGTCACATTTTTAAACAAAAACATGAATTATTTTACAAAAAGCATAAGTAATTGATGAAATGACGAAATTCATAATTTTTATAAAACAAACCCTTCGATTGAAGGGTTTGTTAGACAAATTAAAATTCCAATTCAGAGGGGGAAGAAGGAATGATTTAATAAATCTATTGGTAATTATTAACATGTATATAGATTTATACAATCTTATTTAATAGAACACAGCATTCTAAAAATTTTAAGAACAATCAAAAAGCCCATCTGCGGGTAAGCTCTTTAGCCGATTTATGGCAAAGAATTACTTATTATTAAAAAGCTGATCTGTTATCTTTTGATTAACTTTACTTCGATGTCCATTGTCGAAATATCGATCTATATGGCATCGTTTTGTATTTGTATCGCAGAACACCCCATTTGAGAAAGTAAATGCAGAGTGATCAAAATTGCCTTGTGAGAAAACTTTATTCGCTTTTTGGGTTCCTAAATATTGAGCCGTAAGTGATTTTGATACACCTTTGTTATTTACACAGATATATTGATCACAAATCACACCTTTTTTAGGTGAAACTAAACTTGTGTTGGTTTTAGCAATCACTGGAAAACTGATGATTAAACAAGCATAGCTGATGAGACTCAATAATCCTTTAGAAATTTTCACTTTTAAACCTGCAAAACAATACAAAAAAATAAAGGAAAATTATAAGATCAATTAGATTTAAGATATACAACAATTATGTTTAAACCTATATAAGAAAACACATTAGGCTTCTTTTATAAGATATTTTTAAAACGATAAATCAACATAGAAGCCCCTCATCCTCGCCTTCTTTCAAAGTGAGAAGGCGATTTCAATAGCAATATGAATCACTCATTATAAACATTCATTCAGTTTAGAAATAATCTAGAGATATTATGATTAACAGCAGAATTATCGATAAAATCAAATAAGTATTGATATTATTAAAGCTCTTAAGATAATTTAACATTCGTCATTTCCCATAAGAATTTAATAAAATACTATATGGCTGGCAGATAGATAAAAGACTAGGAAAAGAAAAGCAGACAAAAAAATACCATCGATAATAAAATTAGTTAAAAATGTTGCACGATGAAATTTAAATAAACTTGTAAAGCTAATAAATTAACAATTTTATATTCAAAAAAACTTAAATCACAAGTTAAGCTAATAAACAGTTTTAGTTATTTTAAATAAGTTCATTTTAAAAACCAAAATTTAGATTTATTGGTGATATAAAACTTTAAATCAGTGGCTCCACTAACTCTCTTCACTTATTTATTTAAAATTTAGCGACGTAAAAAGACAATTAAGTATTTTTAGATAATGCTTGGAATCAATTCAATTCATCAAGTTTTAAAAAATAATTCCTTTTGTCAGGTCTATCATTTTTTAAATGCTTTAAAAATATTTTAGCAGTTTCCTCCGATGCATCCTCTCTTAGGCAACGTTCAACAAAGGATATATCTACAAATTCATCTGCTAACCCAGCACGACCAAGATCTAAAAAATAAATTTCATTGAATTTATCTATAAAAATATTACTATCCGTGATATCGCCATGAGAAAAAACCAATCTTTCTTCAACACGAGTCTCGGTTAACTCATTCCATAGACTTAGGTAAGTTTTATGGTCTCCCCATAATTCAGCGTCAAAATCATCTTGATCTATATCGTCAAGGAGTTGGTTATCAATAAAAAATTTTGACTCTTTTAACCGATGATCAATGTTTGAAATAAATGGACAATCAATAATAGCAACTGAATTTAACAGATTGAGTGCCTCCTTATAGATAGCAAGCAATTCTTGGTTTGTTAAAAAAAGCGCTGAAATTGGTTTTGCATTGATCGCTTTAGTGATCATGAATTCAAACTGCTCATCCTGAAAAGTCATGATGAGTTCAGGCACCTTTAATTTCTCAGAGAGCCAACTCAACATTTTCGCTTCACGAGAGACACTGTATGTGGTCTCTGTATATAAAGTGCTAGATCGCTTAAGAAAAAAAGCTTCATTATTTCGATTAAAAGAATAAACATCCGATGGGGACT
Source organism: Acinetobacter sp. NyZ410 (assembly GCF_022828975.1). Classification (NCBI taxonomy): domain Bacteria; kingdom Pseudomonadati; phylum Pseudomonadota; class Gammaproteobacteria; order Moraxellales; family Moraxellaceae; genus Acinetobacter; species Acinetobacter sp. NyZ410. The sequence goes on from NZ_CP094620.1 coordinate 2,627,725, forward strand.
GACCAATTTTATTTGGCTCTAAAACGCTGTTTCCAATAAATTGTTGAATGATATTGGGCAATTCCATCAAGTTTTCCTTTTATTCAGCATTAAAAACCCCGCAAATGCGAGGCCTAGTAAATAGATGATCTTAATTTGGTTCACTGTAGCAAAAATATGGCTTATTCCCTATAGATGATCAATACTTCAAAATTTTGTCATCATCTTTCAATTATATAAATTGCGCTAGACTTAAAAAGTGGGGGGCAGTATTTCTCGATTGCAAACATCAGGAATGAGCTAGAGCAGAATATAGACAGCAGCAAGACCTCAGGATGCAGATAAATCGCGGAGTAGCTGCTCTAAATCCTGTTCACCTACTTTTGTTTGAGCACCTGCCTGCAAGCCGCCACGAATGAGTTTTTCAGCAGCAGGACGCGCAAACAGACCAGCCCATGCTTTGTGCTCTCGAATGAAGTCTTCGCTTAAATCCGCAGGTGGGATTGCTTTCTTTGCAGCGGCGATGACCCCTTCAGGTAAAGCTGCAATATTTGTGGCAATGCGATGAACAAAAGCGTCTAACTCATTTGCCGGAAGCGCACGATTTACCCAACCATATCGTTCGGCTAGCAAAGCGTCAATCAGCTCAGCACCAAGAATTACTTCTAATGCACGCCCCCGTGTCATACGCTGTGAAAGATATTGAGTACCACCACCGCCAGGAATAATACCCATCAATGCCTCACATTGGGCGAGGCCAGCACGCCCAATAGCAGCAAATGCCATATCCACTGCTGCTACAAATTCAGCACCGCCACCACGCGCCAAGCCTTCGAGCTTAACAATCGTCACTTGCGGCTGTGCCTGAATCATCTCCCCTAAAGCCTGAAATGGATTCAATCCATTAGGTAGATCTTTTGCGAACTGGTCAAAAGCGTTTGGCTCATCAATTAAGGTCATGTCTACATGAGCGATGAAAAACTCAGGATCGGCGCTTTGGAACACGATTACACGTGTTTGTGGGTCATCACGTACCTGAGTAAGAAAAGCTCGAATATCACTCATCAATGCAACATCCAATACATTAACTGGTGGATTGTTAATACTGACAGTCGCCACGCCTCGATCATACTCAATGTGAAGTGTGGAATAAGTTGGAATGGTCATCATATACCCTTGATTTTAGCTGTGTGAAATCATGGTATCTTATGTATACTTAGTGTCAATTACGTACCTTAAGCATCCTAAGTATCTTGGAGCATACCTATGAACCCTGATCACGATCCAATCTACCGTGCCGACTGCCCAAGCCGTGCCATTCTCGATCAAATCGCAGATAAATGGTCAATGCTGGTTTTGATGGTGTTACATGAACCACGTCGCTTCAACGCCATCAAACGGCGTCTTGATGGTATTACCCAACGTGTATTGACACAGACGCTTCGCAAGTTAGAACGCAATGGTATGGTGACACGCACCGTTATATATGGGAAAACGCTGGGCGTGGAATATGCCTTGACGCCACTTGGTCAATCACTCAAATTGCCTTTTAACGCGCTCTACGACTGGACTGTCGAGAATATGGACACCATTCAGGTGTGCCAATCTCGCTATGATCAATCTGATGATGTTATTCGCACAGCGACCACCCAGCAATCAGACATAACACTAAAATAACGTGTGTAGTCGCTAGCTAGAAATGTGAGAGTTTGGCTTGTTCGTCCAAAATCTGATGAATATGGAAAAGAGTATTTAGGTTTTAAAACTACCACCTATTTTGCTTACTTAATTTTGTTCCACTTTCATCTATACAATAAAAACCACCGCAAAGGTGGTTCATATCTTGAATGAATGACTGTAATCGTGGTCTTTAATTTTCAGTTCTATTGCCTTAGTGGAGTCAATATTTTTGTGACTAATATAGTGAATAACAGCTTTTTTAAATTTAACTCAAGAAACTCTTCTTATTCATCAACAATATCAACAAAATTTGCACTCAAGACCTTGGCTAAGTCTTGAGGTTTCACCCCAATGTCTAAACCACGTTTACCACCACTGACATACATCATTGCTAATGCTGTTGCGCTAGCATCAATCACCGTTTTTAAACGCTTTTTTTGACCTACAGGACTGATTCCACCGACTAAATATCCAGTTAAACGCTCTGCATCTTTAGGATCAGCCATATGTAGTTTTTTACAAGCAAAAGCACTCGCCACTTTCTTTAAATTTAATTGATGGTTCACTGGAAGGATGGCAACAAAATAATTTTTATCATCTGTCACCATCAAAGTTTTAAACACTTCTTCAACATTTAAACCTAATTTTTCAGCAGCCTCTAAGCCAAAACTTTTTGCATTTACATCATGTTCATATTCATGAATTGAAAATTCAATTTTATTTGATTTTAAAACTTTGCAAGCAGGCGTCATAGAATAAACAAGATCAAAATTAAGAAGACATTTGAATTATAGGACTATTTATATAAATTTTAAAATAACAATACAAATTTAAATGATGAAAATTAATACTTGTAAAATCATGGAAAACTTGATTAAAATCCTGTCATATACCTTATATTACTAGAACAATGCCATCAATCTATCAATTAAAACCAGCATTTCAAAACTTACTGCGCCCTTTTGTTCAAAAGCTTTTTAATATCGGAATCACGGCAAATCAAGTCACCTTATTAGCGATGTTTATATCGCTCGGTTTAAGCTTTTTTCTATACCAGTATTATCTGAATCATGCTGTAAATGGGTGGTTATTGCTCTTTCCCTTGTGGATGCTGCTACGAATGGCTTTCAACGCCATCGATGGAATGCTTGCCCGTGAATTTAAACAACAATCCAACTTAGGTGCGTTTTACAATGAGTTGTGTGATGTTATTTCGGACACAGCACTCTATCTATGCTTGATTGCTTTTGGCTTTATCAATGCAAAATTACTGTTATTGATTGCTTTCCTTGCAATTCTAAGTGAATACACTGGCGTAATGGCGCCACTGATTGGGCAAGAACGTCGTTATGACGGTCCAATGGGAAAAAGTGACCGTGCATTTTGGTTTAGTCTAATTACAGTCGTAATCGTCGCCTTGCCATTATTCACTACAAATTTACAACTTCTCGGCTTAATCTGTAATGGCATACTCATTTTAATTGGTCTGCTGCTTAGTTTAACCATCTATAACCGAATTAAAAATAGCTTAAAAACAGCTTTATAAAACAGTTTCATATTTAGGGTAAATTCGTATGTATAACAACAGTCATCACACCTTTAAGAGTCATGATGGGACAGAATTGTTTTATCAACATTGGGCAACCAACTCACCGAGCGAAACAAAAAAAGCCATTCTTCTGTTTCATCGTGGACATGAACATTCAGGACGTATGGCGCATTTGGTCAAGGAACTCAATTTAAGTGATTTTGATTTCTTTGCATGGGATGCCCGCGGTCACGGCGATTCCCCTGGCGAACGTGGTGATGCACCTAGCTTCTCAGCATGTGTAAAAGATATTCAATATTTTGTCCAACATATTGAAGAAAACTATGGTATCGACGCCAAGAATATTGCTGTAGTTGCACAAAGTGTAGGTGCGGTATTGGCCGCTACATGGGTACATGATTATGCGCCTAAAATTCGCGCCTTGTGTCTCGCTTCCCCTGCTTTTGATATTAAGCTTTATGTGCCATTTGCCGAACCTAGTTTAAGAGTTATGGAAAAAATTCGCGGTAATTTTTTCATCCAAAGTTATGTTAAAGCCAAAATGCTGACCCATGATGAAGAACGTGCTCAAAGCTATGATACTGATCCTAAAATTGCTAAAGCCATTTCGGTGAGAATGTTGCTTGGACTCTATGATGCCTCTAAGCGAATTGTTGCAGATTCACAAAATATCTTTGTGCCGACTCAAGTGTTATGCTCAGGTTCAGATTTTGTGGTTTTTCAAAAACCGCAACGTGAGTTTTACCAAAAGCTTCCGCATCCTAAAAAAGAATTACATATTTTAGATGGCTTCTTTCACGATACTTTAGGTGAAAAAGATCGCCATTTAGCAACAGAGAAAATACGCCGATTTATCCAGCAATGTTTTGCTGTTGAATATCAAGCACCAGACGTTTTAAATGCGGACAAAATTGGTCCAAGCTGTGCTATTGCTGAAGATCTCAGTTCACCATTACCCGCTAAATCAATGAAGAATGCATTTTGGGAAATCACCAAAAAGAATCTAAAAATTGGTAGCCATTTATCTAAAGGCTTAAAAATTGGTGAAGACACAGGCTATGACTCTGGAAGTACTTTAGATTTTGTTTATCGTAATCAATCTGAAAGTAGCAATCCTATAGGCAAAATCATTGACCGCCAGTATTTAAATGCGATTGGTTGGCGTGGGATCCGTGTCCGTAAACAGAACATTGAACATTTGGTTCAGAAATATGCAGATATTCTGATTAAAAAACGCAAATCATTAAGAATTATGGATATTGCATCTGGTCATGGACGTTATATTTTAGATGCTGTGGTTCAACTACCAAAACGACCAGATTCGATTTTATTGCGTGATTATAACGATATCAATGTACAAGCTGGTCAGCAAATGATTGCAGCACGTGGACTGAATGACATCGCTGAATTTGTTCAAGCGGATGCATTTGATACACAGTCTTTGGCCTCTGTTAAACCAAAACCATCACTTGCCGTGGTTTCGGGTTTATATGAGTTATTTGCTGACAATGATTTGCTCCGTCAATCACTTGAAGGCTTAAGTAAAGCAATCCTTAAAGATGGTTATTTGATTTATACCGGTCAAATTTGGCACCCACAGCAAGAATTTATTGCGCGTGCACTAACCTCACATCGTGAAGGTGATGCATGGGTAATGCGTTTACGCTCTCAAGCGGAAATGGATGCGCTTGTTGAAGCTGCTGGCTTTAAAAAGGTCGACCAATGTATTGATGAGTTTGGAATATTTACCGTCTCAGTCGCACAAAAGCTATAAAATTTCTGCTTTCACAGTTGGTGACTTGATATAAATCAATCTAAGTCACCAATTTTTTAATTTAAATAGAATAAAAATCTACGGATGTTTTATGCAAACACTCATCAAAGAAACTGGGACTTGGAAATGGGGCGTACTTTGCTTAGTTTTTCTTGCGCCTTTCTTTTTCCTCACTTATGGCTTTGCAAATCAATATGCATCAGGTCTGAGTGATGTCCCAAGTATTGTCTTTGCTTGGGAAAAGCATATTCCACTTTGGGCTTGGACGATTGTGCCGTATTGGTCAATTGACCTGTTTTATGGTCTCTCCTTATTGCTTTGTTGGAACAAGTTTGAGCTTAAACAACAAGCGCTTAGGCTATTTTTAGCGCAAGTTATTTCGATTAGTTGCTTCTTACTGTTTCCTTTAAAGTTTAGTTTTGAACGCCCACCTTTAGATGGTTTTTTCGGTCTATGGTTTGATGTCCTCATGGGCTTCGATAAACCCTTTAACCAAGCGCCCTCATTACATATTGTTCTATTGATTATCCTTTGGGATTTCTATCGTCGCCATGTATCAGGGACATGGAAATATTTGGTCGATTTTTGGTGTGTGCTGATTGGAATCTCTGTACTCACCACATGGCAGCATCATTTTATTGACCTTCCTACAGGAATACTGGTTGGTGCTTTATGCTTATGGTTATTTCCAATTTCAGTAAAATCCCCATTTAGAAAAGATGGACTTCAACTGTTAACAGCAAAACATTTAAAGCTTGGCAGTTATTACCTATGTGGTTCAGTAATTTTCTTTATCTTAGCTTATGAGTTTAGATCATGGGGACTGTGGTTAATTTACCCTGCCGTGAGCCTGTTTATCGTTGCACATAGCTATAGTTTTGTACGTCCACATTTTTTTCAAAAACAAGAAAATGGCAAAATGACGGTTGCAGCACAAATACTGCTTGCGCCTTATTTAATCTTTGCTTGGTTTAATAGTCGTGTTTGGACCAAAAAGCATCCCGAAGATTCTTTCATCATTCAACATGAACTTAAAAAAATCTATATTGGAAGAATTCCAACACAACAAGATCACCACCAATACAATGCAATATTTGATTGTGTTGCTGAGTTACCGTTAAACCAAGCAACGGCATATCAGCAATATCTCAGTCTAGATCTGATTCCATTACAAGCCAATCAGCTTGAGTTAGCCGTAGCACGATTAAATAATTTGATGTCAAAGCTTGAAGCAAGCTCTACCCAAAATATTCTGATTTTTTGTGCCTTAGGTTATTCAAGAAGTAGCGCTGTACTCACCGCTTGGCTGATTCAACAAAACCAAGATGCCAATATTGATGAAATGGTAAACATTATTCGTAAAGCTCGCCCTTGGGTGGTATTAAAACAAGCTCAACTTGAAGAATTAGAAATTTACCATCTAAAACTGAAAGGTTTAGCGCCATGAAAATGAATTTTTATGTGGTTGCGCAACTGTTGTCTGTAACCACAGCTATATTACTTTCAGGTTATTTGGCTTTTGCCTTATCTATTTTTGCCATCCTGTTCAAAGGCTGGCAATCCTTTGAGTTTTGGACGTTCATTGTCATTACATTGTTATTATCTGGGCTTCATCACTACCTCTCATTTAGAGTTAAGTTTGATGCTCAACTCATTAAAATGATTGCACGAGAATCCCAAACTGAATCTATTGAAAACTTAACCCTGCAATTTGATCAAACCCTAATGAGTATGAAATTGATGCCCGCATCCAAAGCAGGTCGTGATTGGTCACAGCGTTTTGCAGGATGTTTTAAACTTTTAAAACTTCAAATTGCTTTATTATTGATACAATATCTGGTCTTAATGATTTTGATTTCTAGAATTATTTAAAGCGATTTTAACCTCAACTGATACAGTTTTAGCTGATATATTCAATTGTTATCGTATGATGGTTTTAATCATCTTAAATCAAGAAAATTCTCAGCTTCTCAGCAGTGAAGATCTTGAAATGCTATAAAATTCTTCTATGATTCAAAAAACAGAAATGATAAATTTGTAAATGGAGACCAAGCTTTTTACTTTTTATTCAAAACTAAGGTTGGTTATATTTTTATTCTAGTCACTTAAAAAGTAGAATTTTGTACTTTAATCATCTTATTATACAGCTTGCCCCACAATAAAATGCTTCAATATCAATCGGCTTAGAGAATGAATCAACTACCTGAACAACGTTCCGAACAAGATAAAGAGTCATACAATAAACCGTCTTTAGAACAAAAGACTCAACACTTAGATTCATCTAATGGAAATTTAGCATCACACTCTATTGCTCGCTTTATCGCATTTTTGACACGCCGTGGCGCACGACTCTTAACTGGTGCTCGTAGCTTATGGGTTGGTTGTCAGCCTGAGATGAAACAACGTATTTACTATGCCAATCACAATAGTCATATCGACTTTATCTTATTGTGGTCTTCACTTCCAAAACTGATGCGTCGTAAAACTAAACCTGTTGCTGCTTCAGATTATTGGCTGAAAGATGGCTTTAGACAATTTTTAATTAAAGACACCTTTAATGGTGTCACGATTCAACGTAATCGCGAAGATAATGCAGACCCTTTACAACCTGTGAAAGACGCTCTTGCTCAGGGTTATTCCATTATTTTCTTTCCTGAAGGTACTCGAAATCTTGATGATGATCTTGAGCTGTTACCTTTTAAAAGTGGCCTCTATAACTTACATAAACAATTTCCTGAGATTGAGATTGTCCCTGTTTGGATTTCAAATCTAAGACGTGTCATGCCAAAAGGTTCTTTTGTTCCTTTGCCGTTACTGTCTACCGTATGCTTTGGCTTTCCTTTAGAACAACATTTAGAAATGGATAAAGCCACATTTATAGATTATGCACAGAAGCAGCTATTACAATTAAAAGAGGTTGAGAATCAATGATTTTAGATAATCTGAATAAAACCTATCTTTTATTTGGTATTTTTGCGGGAATTTTAGTTTTTGCATCTAGCGTGGGCTTTATTCTCAAGCAAAAAGCTGGGCAAAAACCCTCATCAGTGATTGATAATTTAAACGCACGAATCAATGCTTGGTGGGTGATGTTGATCGTCATTGGCGCAGCAATCCTATTGGGTCAAACTGCATTTATTATCTTATTTGGGATTATTTCCCTGTTTGCTCTACGAGAATTTACCAGTCTATTGCCGACACGGCGTGGTGATTATTTCCCTTTACTTATCGCCTTTTATTTTGTTATTCCCTATCAATATTATTTGATCTATATCGACTGGTACGGCTTATATTCAATTTTTATTCCACTTTATGTATTTTTACTGATTCCGATTGCTAGTTTAAAACAAGAAGATACCAAACACTTCCTTGAACGTAGTTCTAAAATTCAATGGGGACTCATGGTCTGTGTTTTCTGTATTTCCCATGTTCCTGCATTACTCAATTTAAAACTAAATGGTTTTAAAGGTGAACCGATTTGGTTAGCAATCTGGCTGATTATGGTCGTTCAAGCATCCGATGTTTTGCAATATGTCTGTGGTAAGCTTTTTGGAAAGCACAAGGTTGCACCGGTCTTATCACCATCAAAAACAGTTGAAGGCTTAGTGGGTGGGATTGTTTTAGCCACAGCTTTAGGTGTTGCTATGGCATGGCTTACTCCATTTAGCTATCTACAAGCTGCATTGATAGGACTGGTTGTATGTATCTTTGGCTTTTTCGGTGGTTTGGTGATGTCAGCCATCAAACGTGACCGTGGTGTCAAAGATTGGGGACAGTTGATTCATGGTCATGGTGGGATGTTAGATCGGATTGATTCTATCTGCTTTTCTGCACCTATCTTCTTTCATATTTTAAGATATTGGTGGAGTTAGTGAATAAACATGATTGTGAGAGATATAGATGAATTACAAAATAATATTTACAATGCTCTGTGTAGGTTTTGGTCTGCAAGGGTGCAGTTTATTTAATCAGTCTGAATGTAATAATCAACAAGTGACTGATCGTGTAAAAAAACTCTACTCAAGTCAGGTAAATATCAGTTTTGGATCAAAATTAAATCAACTTACTCAACAATTTAATCCAAATGCAAACAAAACAACAAAAACCATCCCTTCTATAGAAGGAATCACTTTAACTAAAATAAAGCGATTAAATCTGGAAAAATTACAGGCTGATAAAGACAATCAGGATTCACAAAATCTAATCGATTTGATTACTGATCGTTTTGAAGGTGCACAATATATTTGCCAAGGTGTAATTCAACAAGAGATTAGCACCAATGTACTTGCAGATATGACCAAAGAACTTTTAGATAAAGACTCAAATGTGATTGAAGAAAATAAATTAAATATTCCAGTAATTTATGCTCTGTACCAGCACAATGGAAATCAACAATTTGAAGTCCAATATACTGCTCAGAATCCATTGCATTTAATGTTGGCAATAATGTTACAGAAAAAACAAGCAAAAATGACGAAATAACGCCTAAATAGCAAGCAACCAACAGCTTAAGATACAAATCACGAATAAATCTACCAATTTTCATAGATTGACAGGTTTAAATCAGCTACTTAACATCAGGGCAATCTTGGATACATAGCATTGGTTTTATTTTGAATTTTCAGTATCAGTTAAAAATAATTTCTGCAGTAGGCTTAACACTTGCGATCACAGCATGTTCGTCTTTGGGTGGCGGCTCTGTGCAAAAACGTGCTGCTAAACTTTCGACTGGAATCCAAAAAGCCTATTCTGTCTCTCCCGATGTTGCCAATCGTGTATCCCCAATGATTGTACAAAGCGCAGATCAATATGATGTAGATCCTTTACTGATCGCAGCAACCATCCGTCAAGAATCGAGCTATCGGAGTTATGTCACCTCTCCATCTGGTGCTGTTGGGCTTACCCAAATCATGCCGCGTTATTGGCAACAGGCCTGCCCTGGTGATTTGTTTGATGAATATACCAATGTACGCTGTGGCACCATGATCTTGGCAAAATATAATCAAAGTGCAGGAAGCTGGAAAACGGCCTTAGCCTACTACAATGTTGGACCCACAAATTACCAAACAAATCGTAAAATGAAACGCCAAGGTAAACGATACGCGAAACAAGTCAAACAACATGAAAAGCAGTTAAAGTCTTCATTATAAAATTTAAGAATAGAAACTGAATATCAATAAAATAAACCCACTCTTGCTGATACTTGAGCGGGTTTATTTTTTAGTCTATAACAACAATACACAACATAGACATAAACGATTTAATTCAAACTTAATCTGCTGAAATATCTTCAAACAAAACGGAAGACAAATAACGTTCACCCGCATCTGGAAGAATCACCACAATGGTTTTGCCTGCATTTTCAGGACGAGCAGCTAATTGTGCAGCAGCAGCTAACGCCGCACCACTAGAGATACCGACAAAAATACCTTCTTGAGTGGCACTTTGACGGGCAAAATCAATCGCTTCTTGGTTGTCGATAGCAATAACTTCATCAACTAAGTCTAAATCCAAGTTTTTCGGAATAAAGTTTGCACCAATCCCTTGGATCTTATGTGGCCCAGGCGTTAAAGTTTCACCACGTTTGGTTTGTCCAATAATTGGTGAATCTGCGGGTTCTACAGCAACGGAGTAAATCGCTTGCTGCTTGACCTTTTCAAAATAACTTGAAATACCTGAAATGGTACCGCCAGTTCCGACACCAGCAACAAGAATATCGACTTTACCGCCTGTTGCAGCCCAAATTTCAGGACCAGTTGTTGTCTCGTGTATTTTAGGATTGGCTGGGTTTTCAAATTGTTGCGGTAAATAATATGTTTCAGGTTGTTCTGTTGCTAAACGTACTGCCTCGTCAACTGCGCCTTTCATACCTTTTGCGGGCTCAGTTAAAATTAAATTTGCACCCAACGCTTTTAATACTTTACGGCGCTCTATACTCATACTTGCTGGCATAGTTAAAGTGATCGCATAACCTTTTGCCGCTGCTACAAATGCCAATGCAATACCAGTATTTCCGCTGGTTGGTTCTACAATATGCATGCCTTTTTTCAAAAGCCCCTTCGCTTCTGCATCTGCAATAAGTGCAGCGCCAATTCGATCTTTAACAGAAAAAGCAGGATTACGACTTTCAATTTTTGCTAAGACCGTTGCGCCACCTGTAATAAGACGATTGATACGAATAAGTGGTGTATTCCCAATTGCCTCAGCATTATTAGAATAAACAGCAATCCCTAAGTTTTCAGTTGCTGGAAAATTTGGATCTGTAGACATGACCTTTCCTTGAATTTAAATGAATTTATATCAATCTATCATAATGCTTTTCTATGAAACTTTGATATTGAGTAACTGAATTTAATTATACCAATATCGAAATAGTTTATTGATAAAAATCATAAGTTTAGTTTTTAGGCAAAGTGTTTGACCGATTTGTCGTCAAATCAAACTATATATTTGTATATTATTTCAAGCATAATAACGATATGACTCATATTTAGAGAATATTATGGCAAGCAATGCTTATCAAAAATTTTATCGTCAATTTACAAAAAAAATCTTAGATAAAATCGTCAGCCCACAAGTTTTAGGCGATACAAAAACACTTGAAAATACAGTTAATGATCCAAACACAGCCAATTTTCCGATTTGTTATGTCATTCAAGACGACTCAACTTCAAATAAAGTCTTGATCGACAATGAAACAGAAAAAAGAAAACTCAGCCCTGCTTTTGCGCCACTTAATCTAGGGGCAGATTATCAGGAAGATGATCGTTTTATCACTTTAGAACCAACAAAAAGCAATGCTTCTGCATACTACCCAGATAAAATTATTCGCTTAGTCGAATATTTATTGAAACATCCTGAGCAAGATGTGCTTTTAGTACCAACAACGATTTTATGGGGACGTGCACCAGAGAATGAAGATAGCTGGTATAAAGCATTGATGACCGATGCTTGGGCTAAACCAACGGGCATTAAACAAGCACTGAATATTACCCTGTATGGCCGTAATAATTATATTGAATTCCATCAAGCAGTTTCTTTACGCCAGTTAATTGACTCAGCCATTGAACTCACCCCCAATTTTTCACCAGCGCATTATGTGGTGACTGAGCTCAATAAACAATTTAATGGCTATAAAGAAGCAATTCTTGGTCCTGATATTTCAGATCGTCGCAATGTGATTAACAAACTCATGGTGAGTGATGCGGTCAAAGAAGCCATTCTCAATGAAAGTATTCATAAAAAAATCAGCATTAATGAAGCCGAAGCACTCGCGCATAAATACCTCGATGAAATCGTCTCTGATTTTTCTTATTCAACCTTACGCTTTGCTGAAATTGCTTTAACTAAATTATGGACCCAGCTCTATGACGGTATCGAAGTACATAATTTCGATACGGTTCGTGAACTTGCCAAAGATTATGAAATTGTCTATACCCCTTGTCATCGCAGCCACATTGACTATTTGTTATTGTCTTATGTGATTTATAACCGTGGCTTGATGGTTCCGCATATTGCAGCAGGTATTAATTTAAATATGCCAGTGGTTGGGCAACTGATGCGTGGTGCAGGTGCATACTTTATTCGACGTAGCTTTAATGGTAATGCGCTTTATACCGCTGTCTTTAAAGAATATATCTACAGTATGCTCAATCGAAATACACCGATGGAATATTTTATTGAAGGTGGTCGTTCTCGTACTGGACTTTTATTGCCGCCTAAAAAAGGGATGCTCGCAATGACCATCCAAAGTTATTTGCGTGGAAATAGCAAACCGATTGCCTTTATTCCAACTTACTTTGGATATGAAAAACTGATCGAAGGCAGTTCATACATAAAAGAACTGGGTGGACAGAAAAAACAAGCTGAATCACTATTTGGACTACTTAAATCTATTCAAAAGATTGAAAAAGTCTTTGGTGTTGTCCATGTCAATTTAGGTGAACCGGTTTTCCTTGAAGATATCTTAAAAAAGAACAATGCTCCACAACGTGTTGCTTTGCATGAAGAGATGCCTGAGTCTGTTAAAGCCACGGTCAATGATGTTGCATTTGATATTTTGGAAAATATCAATAAAGCCGTGGTGATTAATCCTATTAGTTTGATTTCTCTGGTCTTGTTAAATGCACCAACGCATGCTTTGGCAGAGCGTGAAGTATTGGTACGTTTAGAACAATTCCGTAATCTACTCAAACAGCATCGTTATGATGAGCGTATGCAAATCACTGAGCTTTCCAACACAGAAATCATTCAATATGCCATGAAGCTTAAACAAGTTGAATTGATTGAGCATGATAATGAACGTTGGGTGAAAGTCAGTGATATACAGGTGGGCTTGCTTAAGTATTTCAGTAATAACATTCTGCACACGTTTATCCTGCCAGCACTGATTGCCAAAGTATTGCGTGTTGAAACAGAGCAGCAGCAATTTGAGATTTCAAAATCTGATTTATATACCCAAGTCATCGAACAATACCCACTTATACAAAAAGCCTTCTTTTTAAAATGGGATGAGTCTGAGATTGAGAGTGAAATCACACAAATTGTCGATTATTTTGTTGCGGAGAAATTAATCACACTTGAAGCGGATCAAAGCATTAAGATTTCAAATGCAGATCCTAAAATTCGTTTACTTTCAGCCTTTGCGCATTTGTATGATGTCAATGTGGTGAAAGAACCTGAAAAAGAAAGCAAAGAGAAATAATCTTTTAAGCTTTGACGATCATCCACAATAAAAAAGTTCCTTCAACCATTTGGATAAGGAACTTTTTTATAAGCGTATATAGCTCATAGAAATATGACTAATTGATTTACTTTAAAGCAAAAAATGATTTTTAGTTATTACTTAGAGGTTTTTCTTAGTCCGTTTTAAATGCAATAAAACCATGATAATTCAATACTTGAGCAAAACTTTCCACACGCTTAAAACCTGCTTGCAAATACAAAGCACTCATTTCATCAACAGAAATTAAAGCAAAATCTTGTTCAATACGATCGGTCATAAGTTGCGCCTGTTTTTCTGTTAATCCGGTTGCTAAACTCAGATTTTTTAAAGCTTGTAATTGTTTGGTATTCGAAATTTCCATCAACTCATAACTTAAACATAGACCAGTATTGCTTAGGTGATTTGCAATATCTTTTAAGAATTGTGCTTTTGCATCAACTGGAACAAAATGTGAAACCAAGATAGCCAAAGCCACATCAAAACTCACATCGACTCGTTTAAGAACAGATGTATCACCTTGTATAAACTGAATTCGAGAACAAAGCCCTAAATCTGCTATATGTTGTTTGGCTTTATCAATCATATTTGCTGCAGGATCTATTGCTATAAAATTCCAATGAGGAAATTGCTCAGCCAAATATTGCAGTTCATAACCTGTACCACATCCCACGACTAAAATCTTCGCTTGAGTCGATACATAGCTCTTTAATACAGCATGGACTTGTAAATGTATCAGTTCATAACCGGGAATTAATTTACGAATATGTGCATCATATCCTTCAACTACAACTGGATTATTAAAGTCCTTTGCCATTTCTTTAAGCCTTGCAATGATGATTAATATTATTCCTGAGGATGTTTGACTTTCACTGCCTGTAAACAAAAATCAGCGATTTGTTTTACAAAATACTCTTTATAGCTTTTATCAAAACGCTTGGTCTTGGCGATACTTAAAGGTTCAATCACAACAAAAGTCATTGCACCCACGATGCACAATGCGGTGGTGTTTAAATCCTCAAAAATAAACTCACCTGAATGACGTCCTTCGGTCAAAATTTTAATAATACTTTCTTTAATCAATTGCTTGCTTTGAAAACGTTCTAACTCAAATTGAGGATCGACAGGTTCAAATAATAAAGAATAAGACAGTCGAGGGCTATTCATTGCCCTTTTTACAAAAGTTGTAACGGCGCGATCTAGTTTTTCTACAGCGCTGAGTTGGGTATGTGCAATATCATTGAGAATATTGACTTCGATATGAATCGCCGCATTTAAAACTTCAATCAATACCTGATTTTTATTTTCAAAATAACGATAGACCAGTCCACTTGAAACGCCTGCCCGATCCGCAATCGCTTGAATTTGTGCATCTTTAAATCCTCCTTGTGCAACCAGTTCTCGTGCAGACAATAAAATCATCTCGCGGTTCTGTTGCATTTTCTCTTCCATGACAGAGGATCTTTTATAGTTCATAGCGATACGTAAATTCCTTTCCAAATAACCTGACAGCGAATAGTGTACCCTTGCTGATACCACAAGGTAATTTAGATTAAATACTAATAAATTTTGCAGCAATAAGCTATCCACCCAGATCGCTTGATTCAATATTTAATAAATCATTGATGAACTTACAGATCTTGTTGTGGTTATTTTGCACCATTGCTGATCTATCAATTCCTAATCGATCAAAGCAGTCTTTTAAATTACTTCTTTTTGGAAAATAATCTTTTTTAAATCAACGATTGATCCTTCAATATTATTCAATGATCTAAGGCAACTTCTTAAGACAATGCACATATGAATTGTCCGATAATCCCCCCTTAAATTGGTCATTACACCCCTTTATTAAATCCAGTAAAAATGATTCACTAAAATCATAAAGCTTTCAGATAAAACTTAAATAAACTAATAGCTTAACCTCTATTATTCACTATAGTTTTGTCTGAATTTTATATGCGAAATAAAAAAAACATTCAAGGAAAGAAAAGCATGAAAACTCAATCACTCATTCTCAGTATCCTCAGCATTTTACCCACTGCTTATACTCATGCAGCCGCGATGGATCAATCTGGACAATCGATACTGGCGTTTCTTGAAGACAAGAATTATTTCGAAGCCAGTATTGCCGCAGTTGACCCGAAAGTATCAGGCAAAGTCCGAAATCGACCTGATTTAGTCAATGCAGGCAGCAATGATCTGAGTACAGGTGATATGGCACAATCATATCAATACTATAATGCAGCATTAAAACTGCAAATTGCGCCAAAAGTTTCCTTTGGGCTCATCTATGATCAACCTTATGGTGCTGCAATCGAATATCCTTTACGTAGCAATAATACCTTCTCTGATACTGAAATCAGTATGAAAGGTACCCTTGCGGATGTTGATACTCAAAATATTGCGATGCTATTTGGTTTTCAGCCAGATGCTCATTTTAACCTCTACGGCGGTGGCGTATACCAGACAGTCAAAGGTAAAGTGTCTTTACGTGGTAATTCGATGAGTGTGTTTAATGGCTATGATGCCAACTTTAAACAAGATAGTGCTGTTGGATGGCTTGCTGGTGCTGCTTTTCAGATTCCTGAAATTGCTTTAAAAGCAGCAGTGACTTATCGTTCTAAAATCAAGCACAAAATAGGTGCTCAAGAAACCATTTTTGGACAACCTTTAGCATTCACCACTGATAAAGATACAGAAATCAACACGCCACAATCGGTAAATTTAGATTTTCAAACTGGTGTATATAAAGATACGTTGGCATATTTAAATGCGCGTTGGGTAAATTGGAAAGATTTTAGAATCCGTCCAACACAGTTTGGTGCACTCACCGAACTGGCAACAGCTGAGTTAAGCCAAGGCCTATATGCTGGCGGATTTAATCTGGATGACTATCAAAAAGACCAATACAGCATCACTGTGGGTTTAGGACATCAATTTACACAAAAATGGGCTGCGTCGGCTGATGTTTCATGGGATTCAGGTACTGGAAATCCTGCTTCTGTATTGAATCCTACCAAAGGCGGTTGGGGCCTAGGGCTAGGTGTTCAATACAACCCTGCTGACAATTACTTTATCGCAGGAGGTATCAAATATATTTGGATTGGGGATGCCACGGCACAAGATGGAACCTATTACATTCCTGTACCCGGTGCTTCTGAGATCGCCCAACAAGGCGATTATCGTGACAACAATGCCATAGGTTATGGTTTAAAAATAGGTTACCGTTTCTAATGCTCAATGCATGATCTTGTTAAAATTTTTTTTAGCGTAGACTTCATTCTAGTGTATATACTTGAGAATGAAGTCTTTTTCTTTTTATTCAAAGACAAATTCATTTTTTCGTCATTTGTATACGCTATAAATTTTAATGATCAATATGAATAAACCTCAGTAAAAAACCAACTTAAATTAAAGGATCAGAATATGAAATTATTACGTTTAATTCCAATTCTCGCTTTAGGCACTATCTTAACCGCATGTGGTGGCATGCCAAAGGAATGTGAAGAATCTTGGAAGCATATGGAAGACTTGGCAAAACAAAGTGGCATTCCTGAAGATTCACTAAAAGAACAGAAAAAAGCCTTTGAAGAAGAAATTAAAAAGTTATCTAAAGAAGATGCTATTCAAGCCTGTAAAGCACAGTCTTCAATCATTGGCATGGTTAAGTAATTTATCCTTGATCTACAAAATGGATGCTTCTGTTTGCAGGCATCCATTTTTTTGCCTGTAAATAAAAACTAAAACTTTAATTTTCACATTTTAATCGTCACAATTTTTTGCTTCACTATAAATAAACATTGGGCCTAAATCATAAGTCTGATCATTCCTTTTCGCTTGTGGAATAAATGCACTTGAAATTGAGCCATCTAAATATAAAGCTTGATCTGTTTTAAGCTGCGACTTAAAAATATCAGCAAAATTATAAAAATTAATTTTTCCACGACTTATCACGAAATACAGTTGATTATTTTTAATTCCCACCCCATTGCGAACTTTTAACGAATCTGAGTTTTTAACGAAAATTGGATTGATCTCACCATTGATCAATAACATTGGACCAGATTGTGTAGCATAGCGAGCTTTAAAATTAGATTTAAGATATTGCTCTGTGGTTTTAATCACAGCTTGTTTATTGTTCCAAGCAACCACACCATTGGGTTGCATAAAAAAATTACCAAATTTGTTTTTTTGTTGGTTTAATTCTATTTGTTGTTTACCTTGTTCAATGTACAAGCCTACTGGTGCAAAATTAGGGTGATACATTCCTGCATTCATGGCAAAACTGATCTGACAATTTTTACGCTCTTTTTGCACAGCTGCGAACTTTTTATAGGTTTGCCCTTGTTGGTTTTTTAAAAATAGTTGTAGCTGATCCAGATCTTCGATACGAACAGCATCTGCGATCACCTTCTTGTCTTTGATTATTTTGATATAGTCAGTATTGGCATTGACTTGAAAGGAAAGTGCACTCAATCCCATCATGCTTATCAGCGCATATACCCCTGTTTTAAAGTTCATAACATCCCCTGCAAAGCGTTATATTTTATCGTGTGATCTATTGAATAATGAAGGCTAATTAGCACTTTTAATGCATTTTTTTACTTAATTATCACTTTAAGGGCTATCAAATTCATTTTGCATGGTTATAATCAAACTATCCTTTCAATTAAATACATGTGTACACTTTATTTGAACTGAGTGGAATATGCAGACAAAACAAATAGCTAAATACCCTTTAGGTGCGCATTTAATCGTCAAACATTTTGGCTATAGCCATCATGGAATCTATGCTGGAAAAGGTCGTGTTATACATTATTCAGGGCTGGCACATTTTGTAAAAAAACGCCCAATCGAAATCACTTCACTAGAAAAATTTTCACATGGTAAAGTGATCCGTGTCCGTTACTATGATCAACCTAAGTTTTCTGGTCGTCATGTGGTGCGACGTATGCGTACACGTATGAACGAAAACAGCTATCATTTGATTATCAATAATTGTGAACATCTGTGTAGTTGGGCAATTACAGGGGTTGAAAGTAGTCCTCAAGTGGTAAAAATGATGAACCGTTTAACCACGATTGGCTATATCAGTTCAATCATGACCTATATGAATGGCTTATTTTTAACAGTTGCAACCACCTGTTTTGCATTGGTCTTATATATAAAAATGAAACTCAGGGCCCAGTCAAAATTAAAACTTCCAACCTATTTATCACTTAAAGAACAACAGCCTAAAAAGTAAAATACTCAGCTAGGTTTATCATATGACGTTAGGCAAAGCCCTAATTTTAAATCACCACTAAAATGGTGGAAATTTGTCTTCAACCAGTTTAAGTTCTATTCCATGCTCCAAATAAGCTTTTAAACCATCCAGCACTGTGGTGAATCCCCCAGTCGCATCGATAATAAATTGAATCAGTTCAGAGCCTTGTAGTGAAATATCGTAATTTCTAATTTTTAAATAGGTGTGCTCGGGGCTAATTTCTTCAAATATAAAATCTACCGATGTTTTGGGTTCACCCCAAGTAATTTGAATCAATTTATTTTCAATAATGTTAAATACCATAACCTTTGCGCTGACTTGATACTTATCCCAACTCCATTGCACAATTTTGCCTTCTTTTAGCGGGCCTGTAGATCGACTAAACCAGAATTTTGAAGTGATTTCAGGATCAATAAATGCATTAAAAACCGCAGAGACAGGTTTACGAATTAACATTTGAGTTTCAATGGTTGGATTCATTCTTATTACTCTTCTAAGCTTATATAGAACTATATGGATAACAAAGTGATACTGATAACATAAGTGCTATGTAATCAGTATCATGTTTTTGTTAACAAATTTAACGGATTAGGTTTGAATAAGTGATGATTCAACAATGCGCTGATAGCGCTCTGAAAATTGACCATTCCAATACGGGTAATATGGATATGCTGGATAAACCGCACTGACTTGATTTAAACGCTGTAATTGTAAATCCGTAAGCACTAGATCTTTTGCAATGAAATTATCTTGCAGTTGTTGTTGATTTCGAGCACCAATCAGTACAGTCGAAACTGTAGCTCGTGTTAACAGCCATTTTAAAGCAATTTGTGGGACTGAATATCCTGTTTCTAATGCAATCTGTTTTAAGGCATCGATCACCCGATAAAGATATTCTTCGTTTACAGGTGGCGCAAATTGTGCTGTTTCATGTAAGCGACTATTTTCAGGCAAAGGATGCTCACGATCAAACTTACCTGTCAAACGTCCCCATCCCAAAGGACTCCACACAACAGCACCTATATGCTGATCATGATTTAAAGGCATCAACTCCCATTCATAATCCCGACCTATCAATGAATAATACACCTGATGTGCCACCATTTTTTCATAACCATAACGATCTGCAATCGACTGCGCTTTCATCAATTGCCAGCCTGAAAAATTAGATGCCCCGATATAACGAACTTTTCCGCTTCGGACCAATTCATCTAAAGTTTTCATAAGCTGATCTAGCGAAGTAAAGCTATCAAACTGATGTAACTGTAGAACATCGATATAGTCTGTATTTAAGCGTTTTAATGATTGTTCTACTGCATGAATTAAATAATGACGACTAAAGCCAACCTGATTCACTTGCTCGTTGCTACGAAGCGCAACTTTAGTTGAAATAATCGCATTGAGCCGATAAGGCGCTAATGCAATTCCAAGCATTATTTCAGATTCACCGTCTGAATACACATCGGCAGTATCAAAGAAATTAATTCCTGCATCTATACATGTGGTAATCATTTGGTTGGCTTCTTTTTGCCCTGCTTGTCCCCATGCAGAAAATAAAGGACCTTTTCCTCCAAAGGTTCCAGCACCAAATCCCAATTCAGATACTTTTAAACCAGAATTGCCTAAAAAATTATATTTCATGATCATTCACCTTGATTGAATAATGTGTCTCATCACAAAATAACAACTTGGTATTATTTTAAAAATCAGGATAATAAGGAATTACTTTTTCGATTTTATGGAAAATGAATACACAAGACTTTCAATTCTTCTTACGTGTCGCAGATTTAGGTTCAATCAGCCAAGCGGCAAAAGAAGCCAATATTGCAGTTTCAGTGGCAAGTCAACGAGTGCAAAGGCTTGAAAATCAGCTCAGTCTTAAACTTTTTTATCGCACGACACGGAAACTGAGTCTGACCGAAGAAGCCAAAATATTGATTGAGCAAGGACGTCCACTACTCGATAGTTTCCAGACATTAACCGAAAATTTAAAGCTTCAAGATCAAAAACTTTCAGGAAGCATCAATATCACGGCTTCCGCAACCTTTGGAACACAGATACTGGTTCAGGTTATTGCTGAGTTTTTAAAACAACACCCTGAATTATTAATCAATTTAGATTTAAATGACCAAAATGTAGATCTTATTAGTCAAGGCATGGATCTTGCGATTCGCATTGGCAAACTACAAGATTCTTCTTTCATCGCAAAACCATTAGCTATCAATAAGCGCTTACTTTGTGCTGCACCTGAATATCTCGCTAAATTTGGTATCCCGAAACGTTTAGAGGATTTACAGCAACATCGTTGTATCGTGCAACGTCATCAACAAGGCATCAGCAATACATGGAACTTTGTGGATCATGCTAACCCAAATAGAAGATTAGATATTCAGGTAAATGGCTATTTTATTACCAACTCAGGCGAAGGGATTCGTCAGGCATCTTTGGCAGGGCTCGGCATATCTAATCACTCACTTTGGCATGTCAAAAACGATTTAGATTCAGGAAAACTGGTTCATGTGCTTCCTGATTTTATGATAGAACCCACTGCTATTTATGCTGTTATTCCCGATAAAAAATTAATCTCTGATAAAGTAAAAGTTTTTATTGAGTATTTACAGGATTACTTTAAAGAATTCTAATGATGATTTGGCTAACGTTATCCGTTATTCCAAATGACAAACATAATCTACAACTTCGCTGGATTGCAGACTAAAACGGCTATTTGCAGGAACAGTAAAAGACTCTCCAGAACTATAGACTTCCATTTCTTCTTGATCTGCTATCCGAACCAAGCATTTTCCAGAGACAATCTCAATGCGCTCAGTCACATGCGTTTCAAAAGTTAAAGGTTTCTCTGTGGGTAAAATGACCCCTAATGTTTTCTTCGAACCATCTTTGCATTCGATAAGATAACTGATTGATCGCCCTTTATAATGAACATTAGGTTTAATATGGACCGTAACAAAATCAAATTGGGAAGACATATTTTTGTCCTGATTATTATTTGTGCATTTACTATATCGCTTTTCTATAGTATTCCTCAATCAATTTTAAACAGCATAAAAAAGACCTAGCCGAAGCTAGGTCTTAAATCATGATTTTATTCAAGATTGAATAAAATTATTTACCCGGTTTAAAGCTATCTTTCAAATCTAAGACACGGTTAAACACAGGTTTATCTGCTGTATGATCATATTGATCCGCAACAAAATAACCCTCACGCTCAAACTGGAAACGATCTTCTGGTTGCGCTTGGGCCAAAGCAGGCTCGATCACCGCTTGAAGTACCGTTAAAGACTCTGGATTTAAATTTGCCAAGAAATCATCATCTGCATCTGGTGCAGCTTCGGTGAATAAACGATCGTAAACACGAACCTCAGCCGGAATCCCTTTCGACGCAGAAACCCAATGTACAACGCCTTTCACTTTACGACCTTCTGGGTTTTTACCTAAAGTTTCAGGATCAATTGAACATTTCAACTCGATCACTTCGCCATTGGCATCTTTAATCACTTCATCACACTTGATCACATAAGCATGACGTAAACGTACTTCACCCTCAGGAACTAAACGTTTAAAACCTTTTGGTGGAACTTCTTCAAAGTCTTTACGATCAATAAAGATTTCAGAGGTTAAAGGAATAATACGATCGCCCATATCTACATTTGGATGACGTGCATGGCTTAAGTCCAAATCTGCTGGCAAGTTAGTCAAAGTTACTTTCAGCGGATTTAAAACAGCCATACCACGTGCTGCTGTGTTTTCAAGAGATTGACGAATACAGAACTCAAGCATAGCCACATCAACAATACCGTCTGTTTTAGATACACCTACACGCTTACAGAACTCACGTAACCCTTCAGGGGTAAAACCACGACGACGCATGCCCACTACAGTTGGCATACGCGGGTCATCCCAACCATGAACATAGTTACCTTCTACCAATTTACGTAATTTACGTTTAGAGGTAATCGTATAATCTATATTTAAACGGCTAGATTCATACTGACGTGGAACTGATTGTGAATGCACTTTCTCAACCACCCAATCATAAAATGGACGATGGTCTTGAAACTCTAAAGTACATAATGAATGGGTAATCCCTTCAATCGCATCTGACAATGGATGAGCATAGTCATACATTGGGTACATTTTCCATTTATCACCCGTTTGGTGATGTTCTGAATGAAGTACACGATATAGAATTGGATCACGCATATGTACATTTGGTGATGTCATATCAATTTTGGCACGTAATACTGCTTCACCTTCAGCTAACTCACCATTGTTCATTTTTTCAAAACGAGCAAGGTTTTCTTCAATAGATGCATCACGATAAGGTGAGTTTTTACCTGGCTCGACAAAATTACCACGGTTAATTCTAATTTCTTCTGGGCTTTGTAGATCTACATAAGCATCGCCCTGTTTGATCAACTGAACTGCCCAAGTATGTAATTGGTCAAAATAACTTGATGCATAGCGAGGTTCGCCATTCCACTCAAAACCTAACCATTTTACGTCATTGGCAATACCGTCAACATATTCTTGTTCTTCAGCATCTGGGTTGGTGTCATCAAAACGCAAGTTACACAAACCATCGTATTCTTGAGCAATGCCAAAATTTAAGCAAATAGCCTTTACATGGCCAATATGTAGATAACCATTTGGCTCAGGTGGAAAACGTGTAACAACTTTTTGTGTACGGCCCGCTGCCAAATCCTCTGTAATGACTTGGCGTACAAAATCTAAGCCCGCTTGTTGTTCTTGCTGCGCATTATCGACAGGGCTTGGACTATTTGTCGGGGTTTTCGGCAGTTCTGAAACAACATCATTTGGCTTCATAGTTGATAAATCACTTCTAAAAGTTAAAATTGAATATAGAAAATGTGATTTTATCCTTTTTTAACAAAAGAATTTCACATTTTTACTTGCTATGTAGTTTACAGTTTGCTTATGCTTCTCTCAACCAAAAACCCATGACATTTTTAGTCATGATTAGGAGATTATAGAATGAGTTTTCCTCAAGTCGAATTAAACACCAACAAAGGACGCATTGTTCTTGAACTTAACTCTGAAAAAGCACCAAAAACTGTTGCTAACTTTTTAGAATATGTTCGTGATGGTTTTTATGATGGCGTAATCTTCCATCGTGTTATTGATGGTTTCATGATCCAAGGCGGTGGCATGGATGAAAACTTCAAAGAAAAAACCACACGTGATTCAATTGAAAATGAAGCGGACAATGGTTTAAGCAATGACGAAGGTACGATTGCAATGGCACGTACTCAAGCGCCTCACTCTGCTTCTGCACAATTCTTTATCAATGTAAAAAACAACTCTTTCCTTAACCATACAGGTAAAACTGCTCAAGGTTGGGGTTATGCAGTATTTGGTAAAGTAACTGAAGGTTTAGACATCGTTGAAGCAATCAAAGGCGTTCGTACAGGTAACCGTGGTTATCATGCTGATGTTCCTTTAGAAAACATTGTGATTGAATCTGCAAAAATTATCTCTGAATAATTTATAAATCCTCCCGAAGCTGACTTTTAAATAAAGGGATACTGTCCCCTTTACAAAGCAAGCTTGGGAGAATTATTAAATAGGAAAAATAAGTGACCTATCTGTTTATCGCTGATTTACATTTGTCACCAGAACACCCTCGACTGGTTCGAGGGTTTTTTGATTTATTAGAACACTATAAATATCAAAATACGCAACTGTTTATTCTCGGTGACTGGTTTAATGCTTGGATTGGAGATGATTATACTGCGCCTTGGTTAGATGAAATTATTGAGCATCTAAAACAATTTTCCTTGCAAGCTGGTAATCAAATTTATTTTCAAGTGGGTAACCGTGATTTTGCTTTAGGGCAAACATTTTTAAATCAGTTTAATGGTAAATTACTTCCTGAATTTTATACATTTAACATTGGTGATAAAAAATTTCGTCTTGAACATGGCGATGCTTTATGTACCGATGATATTTCTTATCAACGATTTAAAAAAATTATTCGCAATCCGATTGTATTAGGACTTTTAAAAAGTACTCCACTTGGTTTTAGACAAAAACTTGCCAACGGTTTTCGTAAAAAAAGCCGTGAATCTCAACAAAATAAATCCTATGAAATTATGGATGTTAACCAGCAAGCTGTTGAAAAAGCAGTTAATAATGTCGACCTGTTGGTTCATGGTCACACCCATCGCCCTGAAATTCATGATGTAAATGGTAAAACTAGAATTGTTTTAGGGGATTGGCGCGAAAAAACATCTGAAGCAATGATTTTAGAAGTGGATGAAAATGCGGATTGGAAATTTATTAAATGGATTATTTCAGATAAAAATCACTTTACCCATGATTAAAAATCATGATTTTTCACCTTTATTTACGTTTTGAAGATTCAAATTTCGCGATTTTAGCATACAATATATCGAAAATTTACGATATATGAGATCGCCTTATGGATGTATTAAATGTAGCAAAAACACGTTACACCACAAAAGCTTATGATTCTTCTAAAAAGATTCCTCAAGCACAATTTGCACGTTTACTTGAAATCCTGCGTTTAACCCCCTCGTCAATCAATATCCAGCCTTGGCATTTTTTTATTGCTGACAATGATGCAGCTAAACAACGTATTGCCAAAGCCTTAGTCGGTAAATATAGCTACAACGCACCAAAGGTTTTAGATTCATCACATACGATTTTATTCTGTACCAAAGCAGATATTACAGAACAGCACCTGAGTAATTTACTTCAGCAGGATGATCTCAGTGGCCGCTTTAAAGATGACAAGGCCAGACAAGGTCAAAAAGACAGTCGTACAGGCTATGTCTCTTATTATCGCAATGAAAAAGGTGATATTCAGCGCTGGGCGGAAAATCAAACCTTTATCGCACTGGGTCAAATGCTGTTAGCTGCAGGTATTGAAGGTATCGATGCAACGCCAATCGGTGGTTTTGACGAAGATATTCTGACTGAAGAATTAGGCTTAATTGAAAAGAATTTGGTCCCGTCTGTGATTATGACACTCGGTTATCGTAGTGATACTGACTTTAATGCAAAATTGCCCAAGTCTCGTTTGACCCAAGAAGAAGTCTTTACTCGTCTATAACGTTTAAAGTGCTTGCTTCCACTCAATAAGTGCTGTGGGGCACATCACGTCCCTCAGCATTGAATCATAAGCATATTTTGTTAAGAGAAATCACTTTCACAGGCATCCATAAATTCATTGATTAATGCACTTGGATTGGCTCTTTTGGTCCACGAAATGGGTTCTTCATAATATTCAAGCTCATGAATAATGACTGGAAGATTTTTCCCAAATGTATCGCGAAGAATATTTTCAGAAAATAATTGCTGAACCATTTTGATTATTTGTGTAATAAACAATTGAGCAAACTGCTCGCCTTTTTCTAAAAGTTCATTAAATAGTGCATCATCTTCTTGTTCAGCATATTCCATCTGTTTTTGAGAATAATAAAATGGTGTTTGCTCAAACCATTGTGCCAAAAGCTGATCATTCTCTCCACCAATATCCCAAGACGGCTGTTGTAACCAATAGGCATAATTCCATTTCGCTTCAGCTTGACTCGAAGCTTCAGAAATTTGCGACTCAAACTGTTCAATGGTATTAAAGTTCAGCTCAACTTTGGGAAAACAAGGTTCATCATCATCACAATAATAGTACAAGGCCAAGGCGTACACATCGTGATAATTTTGTGCAATATATTGAATCGATTCAACTAACTTTGCATAACTCGTTTCATGCCAGTGCTTTTGCGTTGTTGATTCTATATTCATAACACACCTAATAATTTTACCAGCACTCTGGTAAATATGGACATTCACCAGAGTGCAAATACCAAAGTATTGCCTATACGATTAAATCGGATGCGAGCTTGCAATTTCCTGACTAATCATCACAGCTGTTGCAGCAGACAACGTCCAGCCTAAATGCCCATGCCCTGTATTGTAAAATACCCGTTCACGTTTTCCACGTTTTACCACAGGCATCATATTCGGCATCATCGGACGTAAACCCGCCCACGGGATACAATGCTCGGTTGAAATATCGAAATTCTTATTGACCCAATCTGTTAAAGGTTGGATACGATCTGAGCGGATATCTCGATTATAGCCATTAAATTCAGCAGTTCCAGCAATACGTAAACGATTGGCACCTAATCGTGACGTGACGATTTTCGCACTTTCATCGAGCAAGCTGACCCAAGGTGCGCCATTGATACTTTTTTCATCATCTAATTGTACGGTGATGGAATAGCCTTTTACAGGATAAACATTCACACGATCGCCCAATTGATTGGCCAATTGGTAACTGCCAACACCACCACAAATCACCACGGCATCTGCACTGAGTTGTTCAACTGCTACTGAACTACCTTCCATGTTTTCAACACTCGAATGATATTGAATATTTACCCCATTGGCAGTGTGTTCTACATTAACGACTTCCATACCAAATAAATATTTTACCCCATATTTTTCAGTCGCTTTGGCAAGTCCAGTGGTAAATTTATGGATATCACCAGTTGCATCACCTGGGCAATAAAAACCACCATAGTATTCACCCGTCAAACTCGGTTCGATGGATTTAATTTCTTCATTGGTCACGGCATGGCGTTCTAAACCACCTTTACATAACAGCGCATTGACGTTAGTTGCCACTTTATAATCATATTCAGAATGGTAGAAATGTAAGATGCCACGTTTTTCTAAATCAAAATCAATGCCTTCTTGTTCAGCAATATTAAATAGCCTTTGACGCGCTAAAAGTGCCATTTTCACTGTATTTTGAGTATTTGCTTCATAGTGTTTGATATTGCCAAGGAATTCGACCAGCCATGCATATTTGTGCAAATCAAAAGATGGATTGAGCAATAATGGTGCATCTTTCTTCGCCATCCATTTAATGCCTTTTAACACAGTGGATTTTTGATTCCACACTTCAGCATTACATGCAGACAGCTGCCCGCCATTGGCAAAAGATGTTTCCATTGCGGGAAATAAATGTTTATCAATAACAGTAACTTGATAACCTAATTGAGCAAGTTCATAGGCAGAGGTAACACCTGTAATACCAGAACCAATAATGACGACATGACACATACGCACACTCCGTTGAAATGCAATATTTTTTTATTACATTGTCAATGTATGCCCCATCTGTCATGTGTACCTGAGAGCTTCGATAAAAACCTAAACTATTTAGGCTTTACCATCCCCTTCGGTGAGTCATTTCTTTTTTGTTTTCAATAGAATGACTTCTCTCCAGAGGTTTTACAATGATTACAGTCCTTTTGCCTGAGAGTTTCCGGGGTCGTTGCTCCTTCGGCGAGTCCACAAGAGACTTCTCTCCTGCAATCATCTTTCCTTGTATTAGCAATTAATATGCCATGAATTTGTTCGAATACAAGTAAAATATGTTCAATTATTCTCTAATTTTTAAATTAAAAATTAAGATCTTTAAATTGCTTAAGAATTAAATAGCTTAGCGATTAACTTGTTCAGCGACTCTGGCTCTGTTGTAGCTTGATTGAAGTCAGCATCAAGCTTTGTCAATTCTTGAAAAGTTGTCGAACATCTTGCAAAGTTACAGCGAATGTTTTTCATTTCTCCATTTCTAATCGCGGTAAACAACGCTTTTATTATTATTTTCATATTTATTCATGCTTTAAAATAAGATTAATGGTTTTTATATGTTCCAAATCATCAGGATATAACTCAACATTACGCATACTATGATTTTGTCGATTTAATATCCCGATTTGTTCATCCTGATAAAATTCTTGATTCATCTTTAAACCATTCACAATACAATTTGCGATGTAATCTTGTTGCCCTTGAAATGACGGAATGTTATTTAATCTTTTTGATATTT
Source organism: Acinetobacter sp. NyZ410 (assembly GCF_022828975.1). NCBI lineage: Bacteria > Pseudomonadati > Pseudomonadota > Gammaproteobacteria > Moraxellales > Moraxellaceae > Acinetobacter > Acinetobacter sp. NyZ410. The sequence continues at coordinate 2,656,596 of NZ_CP094620.1, forward strand.
GAATTTTAGCCTCTAAAGTCTGTTGAGGTTCAACACCCAACATCGTTAACAATAATAAGAAATGCTGATCATTCAATTGAAAACTCAAAAGTTCTTCTAGCGTAAAAAACCATGCTTCAAAGTGCCCACCCAGATTGCCTATATATAGATCATTGAGATAATAATTAATCTGCTCATGGGTAAACTGGATATCTACCCGAATATCAGCACTAATGGAAAATTGATAATTTCGAATGGTATTATTTTCACTGGGTAAAAATGATTGATACCACGCTGCCAATTCCTTGCTATACGGATCTAAACCAACCGCTTCCTGAATCGCCTCATCTAAATTCAACTCCTTTTCTTCATCAAAACCACGAAGTAAAAGCAGAAACCAATGCCAAAAATGTACATTGGAAAATGAAATTTCCTGTTCTGCGACTTGGTGATTTTGATTCATATCGCCTTAACAATCGTCTTAGTGATTCACTGAGTCATATCGGAACACATTCAAATCATCATATTCAATTTGTGGTGTGGTTCCAGAAATAATATCGGATAATAATTTTGCTGAACCACATGACATGGTCCAACCTAAGGTCCCATGCCCTGTATTGGTATATAGATTTTGATACCTTGTTTTACCAACAATCGGGGTTCCATCTGGCGTGGCTGGTCTTAAACCCGTCCAGAAATGTGCATCTGATATGTCACTTGCATTTGGAAATAATTGTTGTAAAACCATAAGCAAAGTGTCTTCACGGCTAGATTTTAAAGAGCGATCAAAACCATTAATTTCAGCCATACCCCCTACTCGAATTCGATCATCAAAACGGGTTAAGGCAATTTTATAAGACTCATCTAAGATTGTAGAAACCGGTGAAAGTGCCGGATCAACAATTTTGGTAGTAATTGAATAGCCTTTTAAAGGGTATACAGGTGCATCTATCTCCAATTGTTTGAGCATTTCATGACTATAACTGCCCAATGCCATGACATAAGCATCTCCCTTGATTTTGCTACCATCTTTCAAGTGAATCGCGGTAATCCGTTCAGCATCTTTTTCGATTGATTCAATTACCGTATTAAATAAAAAATTGACCCCTTGTTTGGCTGCAAGTTCTGCCAACTCTGTTGTAAATTTTTGGCAATCGCCTGTCTGGTCATTGGGTAAACGCAAACCACCAACAAAATCAACTGTTGCATGGGCTAAAGCAGGTTCAGCCTTGATAACCCCAGCTTTATCCAACAACTCAAAGGGTACACCTTCATGTTTTAAAACTTCAGTATCTTTGCCTGCCACATCCAATTGATGTTGTTTACGAAAAAGTTGTAATGTGCCTAGTTGACGTTCATCAAAATGAATTTTGGTCTCTGCACGTAACTCATCCAAACAGTCACGGCTATATTCTGAAATTCGTACCATTCGCTCTTTATTGATCTGGTAGCGATTGATATTACATTCAGCTAACATCCGGACCATCCACTGATACTGATGCATATCACCTGTTAGCTTAATCGCCAATGGTGAATGTGGTTGAAACATCCATTTAAATGCTTTTAGTGGAATACCTGGCGCAGCCCAAGGTGATGCATAACCCGGAGAAATCTGCCCAGCATTGGCAAAACTGGTTTCTAAAGCCACATTGGGTTGTCGATCAATCACAGTGACTTCATGACCTGCTTGTTTTAGATAGTAGGCGGATGTTGTACCAATAACACCTGCCCCCATGATGATGATATGCATACTGAACCGAACCTTATACGAATTAATCGTCTTATAATAAAAATGATGTAGTTAGAGAAATAATTTATATGACTATTTTAATTTAGCACTTAGAACAGATTTAGCAATACCGATTTGATGTTGAAATGTCAGCTTTAATTCGATTTTAAATAGATAAATCATTAACAATATCACATGATTTTTAAACTATCAGCAAGCTATAGTCAAACTACCTAATCATTTATAAAAATGATTTCCATCAAGTCACTGATCATAAATAAAGCTTATGTCTTTTGAAACTAAAGCACCCTCATCCTAGCCTTCTTCCACAGAGAGAAGAAACTTTCAATACCAATATAATTCACTCCACAGGATCATATTTTGATTTATGAAAGGTCTTTATTAATGAGGAGAAATTGTATTTTTGTATCTAAGTTTTCGACAGGTTGACTATATAAGCGATTTAATTTTAAGAAAAATATTTTTATTTATGTTTGATACCATCCTTCTCTTAAAAAAGAGAAGGAATAGCTTTAGATTGAGAAATTCTAAATTGCAAAGATTTTATTTATGCGTATGGATAGACATAACAATACCAAAACTCGCCAATAACGCAATCACGGCTGATCCACCATAACTCATCAGCGGTAATGGATCACCAGTCACAGGTAAAATCCCGCTGACCATACCCGAGTTTACAAATACATAGAAAAACAAAGACAAACCAATCGTACCTGCCAATAAACGGCCATAGTTATGGAAGCTGCTTAAGCTAATGATCATACATCTAAAAATCATTGCGGTATAAAGTGCAAATAAGAAGAATACCCCAATAAAGCCAAATTCTTCTGCATAGGTCGACATAATAAAATCAGTATGATGTTCAGGTAAATAACCCAGCTGAGACTGTGTTCCTTCTAAGAATCCACGCCCAGTCATTCCACCTGAACCAATCGCAATTTTAGATTGGATAATGTTCCATCCTGCCCCAAGCGCATCTGACTCAGGATCAAATAAGGTCATAATCCTTTTCTTTTGATAAGCTTGTAATACAAAAGTCCAAATTAAAGGGAAAGCCAGTGCCAATGCCGCTAAGGTCCCAATAATTAAAGTCCACGACATGCCACTTAAAAACAAAGCAAACACACCACCAATCACGATACCAATTGCCAAATCTGGCTGTAACAACGCCAATACGAAAGGCACCATCATGATGACCAAAGCAATTACAATGTGTTTAAACTTAGGCGGCAACGGGTTACGTGCAAAATACCATGCCATCATCAATGGCATGGCAAACTTCATAAATTCGCTGGGTTGCATACTGCCAATCCCTGGAATAGTCAGCCAGCGCTTTGCGCCTAATCGAACATCACCGACCAATAAAACCAGAATCAACAACAAAATTGCAAACAAATAAAACCAAGGACTAATCGCTTGATATACTTTTGGTGGAATTTGTGCGCAAATAAAAAGTAAAACAAAACCAACACCGAAACTCACGGCTTGTCGAATGACCATAGACATATCTTCAGAAGATGCGCTATAGACCATCAATAAACCCAAAATCGCATTGATAATTAAAAAGCCCAATAACCAAGGATCAAGGTGTAGTTTGTCCCACCTTGAAACTTTTTGATTAATACTTAAACCATCTCTGACTGATTGACGTAAAAACTTATACTGTGGCGATGGTGTCATGAATACAAATCTTAAACCTAGTTTAATCTGGTCAAATTATAGAGATAAATAGCGGTTGAGAAAATCAATCAATGCATAATTATTTTTATTTTCGTTGTTTTATTGCTGCGATTGCAAAATTAACTTGGCCAACTCCAAATCATCTGGATAAGTAATTTTAATATTATCAGAACGCCCCATGACCACTTTGACAGGTTCATTGATATATTCCAATGCACTCGCCTCGTCTGTAATGACAATATTATTCGCTAAAGCAGTTTCGATTGCTGTTTTAAGCTTTGAAAAGGTAGAAATTTGTGGTGTTTGTGCTTGCCACAATTGATCTCGACTGACTGTTTTATTGATATCTTGCTGATTTTCAACACACTTCAAAGTATCTCTTACAGGAATTGCAAGAATCGCACTGCTGTTCAGGTTTATTGCGGTATCGACTAAATTTTCAAGACATTGTTGTGTTACACAAGGACGAGCTGCATCATGTACAAAAACCAAATCATCGGCTTGCGCAAATTGTTCTAAATAACGCAACGCATTTAAAACCGAATCAACACGCTCTGCACCACCTAAACAAAAATGGCTCAAATGTTTATTTTTTAATGGCAATGTTTGCGCATAATGGTCTTGCTCACCAACAGCCAGTACATAACCCGCAAGCGGTAAATCGTTTAGACGCGCTATGGTATGCGCTAACACTGTTTGATTTTGGATGACTTGGTATTGTTTAAGTTCGGTTTTTGAAAAACGACGCCCTGAGCCAGCCGCAGGAACAATTGCCCAAATTTTACGGTTGTTCTGGTGCAGGTTCGTTGTCATCTTCATTGGTTCTTAAATCTACACTTGGATCGGTATAAATAGGTTTGTAATGGGTACTGATGGTACTCATCTGTACAAAAATTTCATGTGGCTTGACTAGACCGAGGTCTAAACGTGCATGTTCTTCTATGGCTTCAGCACCATTTTTTAAATCATACACTTCGGCAGCAAGAATTCGGTTGCGTTCTTTTAACTCAGCATTGACTTCAGCTTGCTGTTCAATTTGCTGTAGTAAAGCTTGATGAGGGAAATGACCACCCTCACCGAACCAAAAGCGATATTGTAATACCACAACGATTAAAATCGCGAGTACTGCAATCACTTTACTTGAAGTTGTTTTAAAGACTTCTAACATGGATTTGCGTCTTGAGTAACAGCATTAAATTAAGATGCTAATATACATCAAATATTTTGTATGAAGAACACTAAACTATGCGAAAACTGCAAAACTAGAACAAAATAACTTTTCTTTCTTTATAAAAAATAAGTGGGTGATCAACAATCTACTTTGTAAGTAAAACTCTAAAAATTATCTTTATGCTAAAAACTCACATATCGCGATATTATTTATTATAAATTTCCTTTTTCAATAAACTAAGTTAATTAAATTTTTACCTTAAATTTTATTATCAATCAATTACATGATATTAAATTTCTCTTAAAACAGACTATTCATGATTATTTTTAGCGTATAAAAAAGCCATTCCCTATATCAAATAAAAGAATGGCTTTTTTTTTAATTTAAATCAATAAAAGATATTAATTTAAACCTTTAAACTCAGCTTTACCGCGATAAGCAGCATGAGTCAATTCTTCAATACGAAGCAATTGGTTATATTTTGCAACACGGTCAGAACGGCAAAGTGAACCAGTCTTGATTTGACCCGCTGCTGTACCCACTGCAAGATCTGCAATTGTAGAATCTTCAGTTTCACCAGAACGGTGTGAAATCACAGTGCTATAACCATTGGCTTTAGCAAGATAGATTGCATCTAAAGTTTCAGACAAAGTACCGATTTGGTTGTATTTGATTAAGATAGAGTTACCTACTTTCTCATCAATACCACGTTGTAAAATCTTAGGGTTTGTAACGAACAAATCGTCACCGACCAATTGAATTTTATCACCAAGGATAGAAGTTAAATAGCTCCAACCTTCCCAGTCAGACTCATCTAAACCATCTTCAATTGAGATAATTGGATATTGTTTAACAAGCCCAGCAAGATAGTCAGCAAATTGGTTGCTTGTGAATGCTTTGTTTCCTTCACCCGCAAGAATATATTGACCATTTTTGTAGAATTCTGAAGATGCACAATCAAGCGCAAGCATAATATCAGAACCTGCTTTATAACCAGTTGTTTCAATTGCAGAAAGAATAACAGTAATTGCTTCTTCATTAGAACGTAAGTTAGGTGCAAAACCACCTTCATCACCAACTGCTGTATTTAAACCTTGCTTTTTCAATACAGATTTCAAAGCATGGAAAATTTCAGCACCAGCACGTAAAGATTCAGCAAAAGATGTGAAACCTACAGGCTCAATCATGAATTCTTGAATATCAACAGTGTTGTCCGCATGTGCGCCACCGTTCAAGATGTTCATCATTGGAACAGGCATAGACAAAGTTGTTTGACCACGAAGATCTGCAATGTATTGGAACAATTCAGTTTTCTTCTCAACAGCAGCCGCACGTGCAGCCGCCAAAGATACAGCCAATGTTGCGTTTGCACCTAATTTTTCTTTGTTTTCAGTGCCATCAAGCGCAATCATTTTGTCATCAAGCGCTTTTTGTTCAAATACGTTTTGACCTTTTAATAAGTCTTTGATTTGACCATTTACGTTTTGAACTGCAGTGCGAACACCTTTACCTAAGTAACGTGATTGATCACCGTCACGAAGTTCTAAAGCTTCACGAGAACCAGTTGAAGCACCAGATGGTGCACATGCACGGCCAACAACGCCAGAGTCTAGGATTACGTCTGCTTCGATGGTTGGGTTACCACGAGAGTCCAAAATTTCACGTGCACGAATGTCAACGATTTGGCTCATGAATAATTCCTCAGTTGATTAAAAATAAGATGCTTTCTAAGCGCATCAATGTGTATCTAACTTTTTGAAACCTTTAACTAAGGTATCCAATTCTTTTAACTGTGCTAAAAATGGCTCAAGCTGTGACATACGTAATGCACAAGGACCATCACATTTTGCATTTTCAGGGTCTGGATGACTTTCTAAAAATAAACCTGCAAGCCCTGTTGCCATACCCGCACGTGCTAAGGTCGTGATTTGCGCACGACGACCACCTGCTGAATCAGCACGACCGCCCGGTGTTTGCAATGCATGTGTGACATCAAAAAATACCGGCACATTCATTTCTTTCATAATGTCGAAACCCAGCATGTCAACAACTAAGTTGTTATAGCCAAATGACGTACCACGTTCACACAAAATGAGCTTGTTATTACCCGCTTCTAAACATTTGTTTAGAATATGGCTCATTTCACGAGGAGAAAGGAATTGTGCTTTTTTGATGTTGATAATGGCTTGAGTTTTCGCCATTGCTTCAACCAAATCAGTCTGACGACTGAGAAATGCAGGAAGCTGGATAATGTCAGCAACTTCAGCGACAGCTGCAGCTTGGTGAGGTTCATGAACATCGGTAATAATCGGAACATTAAAATGCTTTTTAATGTCGCCTAACCATTCGATGCCTTTTTCCAAACCGGGGCCACGGAACGAATGTAAACTTGAACGATTGGCTTTATCAAAACTGGCTTTAAATACATACGGTATCTCTAAACGAGTACAGATATCGACATACGTTTCTGCAATTTCAAAAGCCAAGTCTTTCGACTCAAGTACGTTCATGCCGCCGAATAATACAAATGGCAAGTGATTTGCCATTTGTATATCGCCTAAACGTACAATTTCTTGTGGTTTTAATTGTGACATTTAAACTTCCTAGTTTAAGTTCTTACATACTTACTTGCTGTTTTGGTGCTGCTTTTTAGCGGCATCGATAAAACTAGCAAATAATGGATGTCCATCACGTGGTGAACTTGTAAATTCCGGGTGGAATTGTACAGCAATAAACCAAGGATGTTCAGGAATTTCTACAGTTTCAACAAGATGCTGCGCTGTCGAATAACCTGAAATTTTCATACCTGCCTGTTCAATTGCAGGAATGAAACGATCATTCATTTCATAACGGTGACGATGACGTTCAGTAATTTCCGCTTTACCATAAACTTCACGTGTTTTAGTGCCTTCAACCAATTCTGATTTTTGTGCACCTAAACGCATTGTGCCACCAAGGTTTGACTCAGTACTACGATGCTGGATTTCACCACGTTCATCTAACCATTCAGTAATTAAACCAATCAATGGGAATTTTGTTGAACGATTAAACTCTGTAGAAGTTGCTTCTGGCATAGCAGCAACATGACGAGCAAATTCAATCACGGCCAATTGCATACCTAAACAAATACCCAAGAAAGGTACTTTGTTTTCACGGGCATATTGAATCGCCTGCATTTTGCCTTCAGTACCACGTTCACCAAAACCGCCAGGAACCAAGATTGCATCGATACCTTTTAATACTTCAGCTGGATTTTGGCTTTCAAGCTCTTCAGCATTGATATAGTCAATTTGAACTTTGACACGATTTTGAATACCCGCATGTAAAAGTGCTTCATTGACAGACTTATATGCATCTGGCAATTCAACATATTTACCCACCATCGCCACACGAACTGTGTACTCTGGATTCAATAATGCTTCAACCACATGATCCCAATCCGAAAGATCGGCTTCAGGCAAGCTGTCATAACCAAAACGTTCACAGATTAAATCATCAACGTTTTGTTCATAGAATGTACGTGGGATTTGATAAATTGAACGTGCATCTTTACACACCACAACAGCACGCGCTTCAACGTTTGTAAAGAGTGCAATTTTACGGGTGGTATCTGCGTCAACATCATGTTCAGTACGACAAATCAGAATGTCTGGTTGAATACCAATCGACAATAATTCTTTAACAGAATGTTGAGTTGGTTTGGTTTTAAGTTCAGCAGCAGACTTGATATAAGGTAATAAAGTCAAATGCATCAACATGGTACGTTTATGACCAAGCTCAACCATCAACTGACGTACAGATTCCATGAATGGGAGAGATTCAATGTCACCTACTGTGCCACCGATTTCCACAATGGCAACGTCATAACCTTCGCCTGCGCGAAGAACACGTTCTTTAATATTATCCGTAATATGTGGAATAACTTGTACTGTACCGCCGAGATAATCACCACGACGTTCTTTATTTAAAACGTCTTGATAAACACGACCTGAAGTAAAGTTATTTAATTTGGTCATTTTGGCACGACGTAAGAAACGCTCGTAATAACCCAAATCTAAGTCAGTTTCAGCACCATCTTCTGTGACAAATACTTCACCGTGCTGGAATGGGCTCATAGTCCCAGGATCGACATTAATGTATGGATCCATTTTGACCATGGTTACTTTTAAACCACGGGCTTCTAAAAGTGCAGCAACTGAAGCAGCTGAAATACCTTTACCTAGTGATGATACAACACCACCAGTTACGAATATAAAATGGGTCATTAAGTTTCTCGTACAATGGAGCCTAAATTGGCCTACAATGTTGTGCGATTTTACTTTACCTTGTACCAAGAAAGCAAAGTCAATTCACATCAATTCATAGAACAATAAACAATTGGCTATTCTATCAGCATTTCCAATAAAAAATTAGCACTTGATAAGGTGATTTTTAAATATCATTTTGCTGTTATACTAAGTAACATCTCTTTAATACGTTTTGTTTTGAGTCATTATGAATAAGAAATTTTTAATTTGTGGTGCAATTGCGACAGCGCTTTTGGTATCTGCTTGTGTAAAAAAAGAAGAGCCTAAAGAAGCTGAGCCAGAGAAAGTTGAAACTGCTCAACCTGCGACTTCTGAACCTACACAGTTTGAAAGCTTACCAAGCGTTGAACAGAATAATGCGCAACAAGTCGAAATTCCGACACATGTAGAAGTTGAACGCACAGAAACAGCAAATACAAGCACTGAAATTCGCCGTGAACCAACGCATGAAGCCCATGCAACTATGCCAAGTGCACAAGCGGAAAATAAACCTGCTGCGACTGAGGCGAAGCCTGCAAAAGCAGAGTCAGTAAAAACTGAAACTGCACAAACCAAAACACCAGCACCAAAAGCAAGCTCTGGTTCAGCACAATCTGAAGATGATGCTGTTGCCGCTGCCATCGCTGCTGCTACACCAGCTTTGAAAAACTAAGATTTTGCATCGCTAAAAAAAGGGAAATGATAATTTCCCTTTTTTTATAACTCTACATAAGTATTAAGTTGCATATGCCATATAAAACTTAATTTCTTATAATAAGTCATGAATGAGTTTAATTGTACCTGTAGCTTTTAAAAACTAAGCCGCATGTTGTTTTGGCTGAACCATATTATGAACAGCAAGTACATCTGCTAAAATTTCATCTGAAAGTAATCCCTCAGCTTTGATCAAAGCCAAGACACTCTGCCCAGATTCATTTGCCATCTTTGCAATTCGTGTAGTGGTTTCATAACCTAAATATGGGTTTAACACAGTAATGATACCAATTGAGTTATCCACTAAATGCTGACAATGCGCTGCATTGGCACGGATATTTTGGATGCATTTTTCATTCAGCATTTGCATCGCTTTGCCTAATAACTCAATAGATTCAAATAGTTTAAGTGCAATTAATGGTTCAAACGCATTTAATTGTAGTTGACCACCTTCTGCAGCCAAAGTAATTGCTAAATCATTTGCAATAATTTGATAGCACGCCAAATTCATCGCTTCAGGAATTACTGGATTTACTTTTCCTGGCATGATTGAACTACCGGGCTGGCGCGGTTCCAATTGTATCTCACCTATACCAGTACGCGGTCCACTCGATAACAAACGTAAATCATTAGAGATTTTAGACAACTTTGTTGCAGTACGTTTGAGTAAACTCGATAAAAGTACAAAGTCACCCATATCTGTAGTTGCTTCAATCAAATCAGGCGAGCTTGAAATGTTTTTACCCGTGATTTCTGATAAAGCTTGAATGGCATTTAAGCGATATTCAACCTCGGTATTAATTCCCGTACCGATTGCTGTTCCACCTAAATTAATCACACTGAGTGAATCGGGCATAATATGATTTAACTTTTGCAAATCATTTTGTAAGGTATGCGCAAAAGCACTAAATTCTTGCCCTAATGTCATCGGTACCGCATCTTGTAACTGAGTACGTCCCATTTTCAAGATATCAGAGAACTCTTCAGCTTTGCGACTGAGGCTTTCAATTAGTTTTTTAAACGGAACATTGAGATGATCCAATGCAAATAATAGACCTATTTTTATTGCACTTGGATATACATCATTGGTCGATTGAGACATATTTACATCGTTATTGGGATGTAGATATTGATATTCTCCTTTTGCATGACCAAGAAACTCTAATCCAATGTTTGCAATAACTTCATTTGCATTCATATTTGTAGAAGTTCCTGCCCCACCCTGAATCATATCAATAGGGAATTGATTATGGTATGAACCATTTATTAATTGCTGACATGAATGTTGAATCGCTTTATATTTATTTTCTTCAATTTTATTTAATTTAAAATTAGCCTCTACACAAGCAGACTTCACCATAGCAAGCGCTTGAATAAAAATAGGAAAATGACTTAATTTATGCGCACTTAGGTTAAAGTTCTCAACCGCTCTTAATGTTTGTACACCGTAATAGCAATGAAATTGGACTTCTTTCATTCCCAATAAATCTTTCTCAGTTCTCGTTTTAATTTCAATGTTCATTTGCAATGTAACTCTACGAAGATAATCAATTCATCTTAGGTGAAACAATCTAAACTTGACCAATGTAAAAAAATATATCTGTATGCATTTTTTGCATATCACTTGTTATACTTTGCTTGAGTTAAATATTTATTGGTGATTGAACATGACGCTTGAAATTCGGTGGATAGAGGATCTTCTTGCATTAGACCAAGAAAAATCCATTTCTAAAGCTGCAGCTATACGTCATGTCACTCAATCTGCTTTTACACGTAGAATACAAAATATTGAAGAGTCGTTAGGGTTTCAAATTTTAAAGCGTTATAGTAAAAACATTGATTTTACAGATGCTGGTCAAGTCTTGCTTTCTACAGCAAAAAATATTCAGAACCAAATGGATACAACAATAAAATATTTAGAAAAAAACATTAAAGATAATGAACTCTCAATTAAATTTGCAGTATCACACTCACTCATCACGCAGTTTTTTCCCAAATTTATTCAAAAACTATACTCAGACTATAATGATCTAAAGTTAGAAATTATTGCTGCAAATCTGCAACAAGGGATACATTTATTAAAAGAAGGTTCTTGTGATTTTCTCATTTGTTATTGTGATCAACTCACTTTACAACAATTGGATCTCACACTTTTTACCTATCATAAAATTGTAAATATGCAAATTGTACCTGTTACAGCCAGTAAAAATGGATTGCCTAATTACCAACTCAATCAAACATTCCCTCTTTTGGCCTATAGTAAACAAGCCTATCTGAGAAAATGCGTAGATAAAATTATAGAAAGTAAACTCAATTACCGAACGTTATATGAAACGGATAATGCCAGTGACTTAAAAGCCTTGGCTTTACAAGGCTTAGGTGTAGCTTGGCTACCTCGCTTACTGATTGAAGAAGAAATAAATGAAAATAAATTAAAAATACTTGATGGTTATAATTTCTTTCAAGATATTTATATCGTTCGTAGCAATATTATTTACTCGCAAAAGATAAATTTTGTTTGGAATTATTTAGCGCTTAAATAAGCCTTTATTTTAAATAAAGATCTTTCTTACTTCAATAAATGATCATGTAGAGTGAATCTATCGATATTGAAAGTGCCTTTTCCCACTGGGCAAAAGCTAGGATGAGGGGAATTTTTATGTTGATCTGTGTTTAAAATGGACTTATGAAAGAAGTCTAATATTTATCTTAACCTAGCAACTTAGGATCAATAAAACACCCAGTTGAGCAATTAAAACTGACAAATCAAATAATAATAGTTTGATCTGCCAATTTTTAACTTAAATAAATATTTATTGATACTGCGTATCATCATGAATACTGTCTTAAAAAATCAGCCATTAAACGTGAAGCCCAAGATTTGGTATTAAGACCTTCATAAAAACCACAATGACTGCCCTTTTTGGTTGTCACCACCACAACATTATCCATATTTTGAATGGTTTCTTTAAATGGCTCTAAATTCTTGATTGAACAAACAGGATCATCTTCTGAGTTTAGAATCATTAATGGAATTTTAACATTTTCAAATACATAAATTGGATTGGTGGCTTTTGAATAGCTTTCATAATCTGAAAAACCAGCCATTTCAAAATATTCAGTCTGAAACTCTTGTAGAGTTTTCGTTTGTAGAACATTTTGTACAGAATGTAATGGTGTCCAGGTTTGCTCATAAGGCTTAATAAATGCCTTAAACAATTTTTTGGTCATGACTTTGGTGTAGAAAGGATGGACATTTTGAAATCCAAGCTCAGTATCATAACCAGGGCACATGGCAAAAGCAGCTTTAAAAGGTGTATCTAGGCCTTGTTCACCAAGATAACGCACAAGTAGGCCTGTACCCGCGGAAGAACCTACTGCATAAAGATCAGATTGTGGGAATGTGTTTTGAATCGAAGCCAATTGCTCTTTTAAGTCAGAGGTTGAACCAAAAATCGACATTAGTGGAACAGGCATAGGTAAGCCCGCATGCCCACGGCGTAGACATAATGCAATACGCCATCCTGTATATTCATGGAGATCTTTGACCAATTCACGCATACTGTCAGGTGTACCTGTAATCGTATGCATAATAACAATGGTTGGGGTTTCTTGTGGTAAATCGTAGCCATACCAAGCAATTGCCGTGACCCCACCATCTTGCATGGTCAGCTGATCAATTCGATCATAATCAAGCTTAATGGATTTTTTCTTAATTAAATCAAAATATAACAGATGGGCATGGGTATTACTGAGCCATGGTGTAGGACGGTATTTATCCTGTAGTTGAGGCAGTTTCTTGATGATCTCAGACATTTTTCCTTGCTGATTAAAATACAGCTTTGGTAATTCAGCACCTGTCACTTGATCCAATAAATCTTGGCTAATCTCAGTAAACTTATGTAATACAGACATTTTCCACCTCAACTCTTTTATCACTCATCATCATTTTAAAAATTAAGAAATTTTTCACACTTAATTTTATTTATTGCAGTATATACACAATTAGGCCTTAGGTATAAAGCTGGCCATACGTTGCCCCATTTGAGCAGCCAATGCTTCTAAACCACTTTTTGGTCGAATCATCACTTCAAAATCAACAATTTGACCCTGTTCATTAAAACGAATCATATCAATACCTTTTAATTTTTTTTCACCCACATTGGCAGAAAATTCTAAAACAACACTTTGCTCATCCTCTGTAAAAAATTCTCGATGATATGTAAAGTTTTCAAAAATTTGAATCACATTGCTTAAAATGAAAAAGACCACTTGCTTACCTTCATAGGGGTTATAAGCCACAGGTGAACGAAAGACCACATCGTCTGCCAATAATTCATTTAAAAGACTCATGTCTCGACTTTCCAGCATGTTGTGCCATTTTTGAATTGCAGGCTTGGTATTTGTATAACTCATTTTTTATATCCCTTTGATTTGAAATACTTTGAATTTATGTCCATTATTTTTAAAGATCATTCATAAAATCCCTTCTCTCGCAGCATGCTTCACACTGCACATGGCTTAAAGAGAAGGAGTTCAAACAGCGTTGATCCTTTTAAATCACAGCTGCTAATTCAGCACCTTGGCGAATTGCACGCTTCGCATCTAACTCACCCGCTTCTTTCGCACCACCAATCAAATGTACAGATTTTCCATCAGCTTGGAGTTGATCAAACATTGCTGTATAGGGTTCTTGACCTGCACAAATCACCACATTGTCGACATCTAAAATCATGGTTTTGTCGCCAACCGTAATATGTAAGCCCTGATCATCAATCTTGTCGTAACTTGCGCCAGGAATCATATTGACATGACGATGTTTTAAACCTGTACGATGAATCCAACCTGTTGTTTTGCCTAAACCAGCACCAACAGATTTGGCTTTACGTTGCAGTAAGTAGATTTCACGAGGAGATTGTTCAATCTCAGGTTGTTTCAAGCCACCCACATGTTCATAGGATGTATCAATTCCCCATTCATCATAGAATTTTTGTGGATTTAAGCTGCCACTCTCTCCTTCATGGGAAAGATATTCAGCAGTATCAAAACCAATACCGCCTGCACCAATAATTGCTACTTTCTTACCGACAGGTTTACGCTCACGTAAAACCTCGATATATGACAAAACTTTTGGATGATCGATACCTTCAATATTTAAATGACGAGGCGTTACACCTGTAGCCACCACAACATCATCAAAGTCACCAGCCGCTAATTCTTCATAGCTTGCAGTGTGGTTAAGTACCAGTTTGATATTTGGTTGTAATTCAATTTTACGTTTAAAATAACGTAAAGTTTCATAGAACTCTTCTTTGCCAGGAATGGTTTTTGCAATATTAAACTGACCACCAATCTGATTAGATGCTTCAAAGATTGTAACTTTGTGTCCACGATCAGCTGCATATGTTGCAAAACTAAGTCCCGCTGGACCTGCCCCAATTACAGCAATATTTTTAGCAACTGGTGATTCTTTAAAAATAAGTTCAGTTTCATAACATGCACGAGGATTGACCAAACACGTTGCAATTTTCATTGAAAAAATATGATCTAAGCAAGCTTGGTTACAACCGATACAAGTATTGATTTCATCAGCACGGCCTTGTTCAGCTTTCAATACAAAGTGCGAATCAGCAAGCATTGGGCGCGCCATCGAAATAATATCGGCATCGCCTTGAGCCAAGACATGTTCAGCCATTTCAGGTGTATTGATACGGTTTGAGGTCACTAAAGGAACTTTGACCGAACCTTTTAATTTTTTGGTCACCCAAGTGAATGCGGCACGCGGTACTTTGGTGGCAATGGTTGGAATACGTGCTTCGTGCCAACCAATTCCTGTATTGATAATGGTTGCACCAGCTTTTTCAATTTCTTTCGCAAGTTGAATCACTTCTTCAAGTGTAGAACCACCCTCAACCAAATCCAGCATAGATAAACGATAGATAATGATGAAGTTTTCGCCCACTTCCTGACGTGTTCTTCTGACAATTTCAATCGGGAAACGGATACGGTTTTCATAGCTTCCGCCCCATTCATCATCGCGGTGATTGGTACGTGCAGCAATAAACTCATTGATCAGATAACCTTCTGATCCCATGATTTCCACACCATCATAACCTGCGATTTGTGACAATTTTGCACAATTGGCAAAGTCTGCAATGGTTTGATGAACTTCTGCTGAAGTTAAAGCATGCGGTTTAGTTGGATTGATTGGCGCTTGTATCGCAGATGGTGCAACATTTTCAGGCTGATACGAGTAACGACCTGTGTGTAAAATTTGCAATGCAATTTTACCGCCAGCATCATGCACAGCTTTGGTAATGACCTTATGTTTTTCTGCTTCTTCTAAATGATCCAGTTTTGAACCGCCAAAGAATGTTACCCCATGATCATTGGGTGAGATACCACCCGTCACAATTAAGCCAACGCCACCTGCTGCACGTTCTGCATAAAATGCAGCCATACGTTCATAGCCACCTTGAACTTCTTCTAGTCCAACATGCATTGAACCCATCAATACACGGTTTTTTAATGTGGTAAAGCCTAAATCTAAAGGCGCAAGTAAATGCGGATAATTAGACATGTGAACTCCCTTGGCGTGCTTTCGCTAGCTATCAATCTGTTAAATGACACTTCATATCTGTTTAATGCAACAAGTTGCATAGTGTGAGTATTTATAATCGAGATTTGATTTTTATGCAACATGTTGCATAATGACTTTATATTCATTTTGTTGATGTGATATTACACAATGTCATTAGCCCATGTTTTATTGACCAGTCTGATAGAGAAGCCAAGTACAGGTTTTGAATTGGCGCGACGCTTTGACCGATCTATGGGATTCTTCTGGAATGCAACGCATCAACAAATCTACCGTGAACTTAACGGCATGCAAAAGAAAGGCTGGATTTCCACGCTTGAAGATCAGTCTGATCATGGCCGTAAAAAAACCTATCAAGTTGAGCAACTTGGACGGGTCGAACTGGCTGACTGGATGGTCAAACAAGGCCAGCCTGCACAGCTTCGTGAAGAAATTATGGTTCGCTTACGGGCAGAAGCACAATTTGGTGGAAATACTGTTTTACCTGAACTTGAGCGTCATTTAGAATTACATCGTGAAAATTTAAAACTATACCGCCAGATTTTTTCCAAAGATTTTGAACAAATCGAGCAACTGGATCGAACTTTATATATTCACAAAATGATTTTACAATTGGGTATAGACTTAGAAATGGGCTGGATCAACTGGCTCGACCAAGTCATTCCACAGCTTAAAGCGTTTGAGAATAAAGAGAATTCATAGGAAACTGCATGCCACACTATACAATGCCAGATGGTGAAAAATTATTTGTCCGTGAAATTGGTCAGGGTGAACCTGTACTGGTCCTGTCTGGTTTAGGTATGCATAGTTGGCAATGGCTTCCCTTTTTACTGCCTAATATTAAACATTATAAATTTTATATCCCAGATTGGCGCGGATTTGGTGGCTCTAAAACCTGTAAGATCCCTCAAGAAATCGATGCGATTAGCAACCATTGGCGTGATCTTGAAAGCTTAATTGACCAGTTAAATTTAGATCATTTTATTCTTATGGGTTATTCCATGGGAGCAACCACTGCCATGCATGGGATGCAATATGGCAATTTGGCTGAAAAACTCAAAGCTTATCTACACATTGATCAAACCCCTAAAATCCCAACGGATGAAACATGGGAGTTTGGATTATTTGGGAAAAAGTATTTTAAAATTAAAAGATTGCTAAAAGACTTCTCTGATTTTTTACATCAATATTCAAATTATCGTTTTGTCGATGAATTACCGATTGAACCACGAACTGAACTGATTCAAATTTGGTTAAATTTTATTAAAATTCAGGGCAGTAATAAATTAAGCCCATTTATGTTTAATTTGGCGCTTAAACATCCTCAATTACAAAAACATTTATTACCTATCCGTCGAATGGATTATTTAACTTGGTATATCGATAATTATCTCAACCATGATGAAGATTATCGTCAGGCAATTTCACAATTGGAATGTCCAACTACATTCTTTATTGGGGAAAAGTCATCGCTCTATCCTGCTGAAGGTCAAATGCAAATTTCTGACAGTTTAGCCAATGCGAAAAATATTATTTTTAAACGTTCAGGGCATACCCCGCTTATTACTGAACCCGTGAAATTTAGCCAAGCAATCCGTTTATTTTTAAAAGAATCCGCTTAATTTAAACGAATAACAAACAATATAAAAACCTCGTTTAAATCAAATTAAAAGAGGTTTTTTATCAAATTACTCACGTTATCTTTAAAAAACGCTTTTAAAGTCGTTATTTAATACTAATCCATATATTGATCATCATATAAATTAAACAGCTTTATACATTATTGAACCATACATGGTCATTCTATCGTGAGGCGACATGGCTGTCGCCGTTGGGTGGGGGTACAGGACGTACCTCTCACCCAACAGAGGATTTTTGTCCCTTTTCATCCCTGAAAAGGGAGGCATCGCCTACGCAAATATATTTAAACTTTAAATGCAAGGTATGGCCGTACAAACTTTATCACCATATGAATTAACGTTTATAGAATGATATAAGTTTGATATTTTTTTAAAGACTTCACCTCATTTTAATATCCTCTAAAAGCCTACTTTCGTAAGAAGACTAATAGAAATATTTATCAAAAATTATAGATCGCAACCGCATTAAAACGATTGTCCTCACCTGTATCCTGTCCATTAGGTGCTGCAACAAAGGCTTTACGCTCACCATAAACATATTCCAGACCAAAACTTAACGGCTTTTTCGGGCTATAAAATACATTGGCCCAAGCTTGCCAAAGTGTTTTATTGGCTTTGGTCGGATCACTCAAATATCGAATATAATCCTGATTTTCATCCGCTTTCATATAGCCATATCCCAATGTTCCTCGCCATTGTGAGTTAAACTGTTGCGTCACCCCCACAGTGATTGAGTCAAATTGATTCAGCGCCATGATATTTTTATTGGCATCTATAGCAAAGCCTTGGTTCGTCCATGACACTAAACTGGAATCACCTTTAACATGATAATAATCTGCTTTAAGTGTGGTTTTTGCAGAAATATCGTATTTTGCTCCAAGTCCAACACCCCAAGCGAGTTCATTATCAGCAACTGTTCTCTTTTCACTAACCATGCCTCGCAAACTCAATGCACCCGCTCGATCAGCAAATGATTGATTTAATCGAGTTGATAAAACCGGGATCCGCATATTCGATAAGGCATCTTTGGAATCTTCCAAAGCCGTTACCAGCTGTGTTTCTGCATTAAATTTATGGGTATAACGAATTTGTGCATCACGTTTAACAGCGCCCCCTACATAACCTAAAGCATCAATTGTTTCTGGCATATAATCAGGCACTGCAAAGTTAGACCATGTTTGACCAATCAACCACTGACCATAATTAAAATAGGCATGGCGAATTCTAAGTCCATCATTCGCACCTAAGAAATCAACTTCTATTTTTCCAGAAATATCTTTGTCAGCAGTTTTAAAATCTAAACCTAAACGAGTCGCGGCAAGTGTCGATTTTAATTGATCACTACTTTCATTATGGCCTTTAAGCGGTACGCTATTGATCTGATTATACAGTCGATCGGCACTTCCACCTTCCGACTGATACAATAGATCCGCACGGATATTCCCATATAGTGTTACTTCTGCACCTGCTTTTGTTCGTGCAAAGCTTTGATCCTTTGCCTGCGATACAACCTGTGCCGCTTTAACATTATTTTCCAATGCCACAATTTGCTTATTTTGCACTTGTTGCTGTTGTTCAATCATTTCACGTAATTGTTTAACTTCATTACGTAACTGTTCAACTTCTGTCATCGAATCTGCATGTGCCATATTTAGGCTAAGTAATCCCATTGACACCAAAATAATGTTGTATTTAAAAATATGCATTGTAGAAATCATCCTATTCTCTACGGTTTAATTTTCGTATTTATTGAGCAGCCGTCATCTTCATGAATCGGGCTGAGATAGCAATTCAGTGAGTGAGTTTGGTTTACGAGCTTAGTTAATTGTATTTCCAACAATATTTTGTTGAGTTGTTGGTGCTTCGGCCGTTTGAGTTTTTTCCACTGAAGCATTTAAATTCACAAAGAATATCGCCAGTGCTGCAATAAATCCTGGAACAGCGATAACAAGAAAATTCATTTGGTGAGGTAACTCTAAGGTCAGCAATGCACCTGTTAAGACTGGCCCAACAATGGCACCAATTCGTCCAATGCCTGATGCCCAGCCCATACCTGTAGAACGTACTGTTGCTGGATAAAATTGTGCAACAAAGGTATAGAGTAAAATTTGTGAACCAATGGTTGCAGCACCAGCAATTGCAATCAAGGTATAGAGAATGAATTGTGGGCTTTTAAAACCAAGGAAAATGAGCGCAATCGCACCAACTGTAAACATGATAGTCAATACGGGTTTAATATGAAATTTATCCGCCAAAGCACCACCACCAATTGCACCAACCATGCCACCAATATTTAATGCAAATAAGAAGATCATACTTGCACCCAGTGAATAGCCTGCTTGGATCATTAATTTAGGCAACCAACTTCCGAGTGCATAAACCATCAATAAACACATAAAGAAAGCAATCCAGAACATTAATGTGCTTGATCGACGACCTTGCTGAAACAATGCACGTAACGGTGCTTCATCACCAGCAGTGACTTCATTTAATTCAAATTGAGTCGATGCATGAATCTGTTGCTGTGGTGCAATTTTCTGTACCACTTCTCGCACTTGATCGGTCTTGCCTTGGTGAGTTAGAAACATCAACGATTCAGGTAAAAACTTCCAAATAAGTGGTAAAGCCAAGAATGGGATAATGGCGATATAAAACATGATTTTCCAACCATAATCGACCACCAGCCAAGCACCCAGCAAGGCAGAGGTCATACCACCAATGGCATAGCCACTAAACATCACAGCGACCAGTGTGCTACGTATACGTTTAGGCGCATACTCAGTCATTAAAGCCACCACGTTCGGCATCACACCACCAATACCAAGTCCTGCTAAAAATCTGAGAATCCCAAATTCAACGGGGGTTGATGCAAATGCACCGAGAAAAGTAAATCCACTAAAAATAGCCACACAAATCATGATGGTTTTTTTACGGCCCAACTTATCAGACAGTGTTCCAAAACTCATTGCACCAAACATCATGCCAAAAAGTGCTGTACTGGCCAGCAAGCCTGCTTGTACAGCAGTTAATCCCCACTCTTGCATCAATAAAGGTAAAGCTACGCCATAAATAACCAGATCATAACCATCAAAAATAATAATTAATAAACACCACAATAGAACGCCCCAATGAAAAGGGGTGAATTTTGCTTCATCCACGATGCGATTAATATTTAGTTTACTCGTTTGCACTTTTGCCTCCTGCGGTGAAACGCTACGAAATTTTTTCAAACAATGAGGCAGCTGTTATTTTTTGTCCAAAACCGATTGCATATATATCCATACCTTAAAAGTCGGTTTAATATTTTTTAATGAATAAACAATAGGTTAAAAGAATTAATAAAGAAATCGGGCTTTATATTTTCAATGATTTATTTTTTATTTTAATGATTATCTCGATATTTTTAGAGTATTAGAACAAATCAATCGACTTGTTCTGATTTTTCAATATGTTACTTTTCACGCAAAATAACATCTATAAATTACTTTTCATTCAATGATTGAACTGAATAGGCTTCTATCTTAAGTCCTTTTTTAAATCATAAATCAACATAAAAGCACCCTCATCCTAGCCTTCTCCCAAAGGGAGAAGGAACTTTCAATGCTAATTTATTAACGACACATGATCATTTTTTTGATTGATGAAAGCGGTTTAATAAATGGTCGTAAAGCTCGCACGATCATATTGAAAGCCTTCTAAATCATAAACCTGATAAATACAATCAAATAAAGACCGAATATTTTCACTTTCATCCATACAACGTATTGCCATAAAAATTGGACTTTTTGCAGAGCTATCTAACAATGGGATATAGATTAAATTCGGCAATTGAATGGTTTTTGCACTCTCAGGCACAATACATACGCCTTCACCCGCAGCAACCAACCCCAAAGCCAGTTGAATTTCTCGGACTTCTTTTAGATTTTTAGGATCTAGACCATGCTCGGAAAACAGATGACGTACTTGAGTGGAAAAATTAGGCTTAGGATGACTTGGGTAAAGGAATAAGTTCTCATCTTCAATATCGGCAAAATAAGTACCCTTAGAATCTGTAGCGAGATGATGACTGATATGGACAGCCAACATTAACGGCTCCTCTCGCAACAAAACTCGCCTAATGGCAGGATCAGAAATTCTTAAACGTCCAAATCCAACATCAATACGTCCCTCTTTAAGCGCCTGAATTTGATCTTTGGTACTCATTTCAATCAGCTCAATTTTTAAATGTGGCTGCTGTTGGCGGAACATATAAACGATTTTGGGTAACAAACCATACAATAAAGAACCCACAAACCCCATGGTTACGGTTTTTTCGATCAAGCCAATTCGCTTGGTCATGGACTTTACTTCTTCGGCATTAGACAAAAGTTTAACAGCGTGTTGATAAAAAAATTGTCCTGCTTCTGTGGTTTTTAACGGACGGCTTCCACGTTCAAAAAGCGCGATACCCAATTCACCTTCAAGGTTTTGAATCTGTCTGCTCAGTGGAGGCTGAGCAATATAAAGCTTTTCTGCTGCTTTGGTAAAACTTTGTTCTTCTACAACAGCAACAAAATAGCGCAAATGCCTGAGTTCCATCTCAAACTCCATACCTTTAAGATATAAAAAAATGCAAATTTGATCTTAGACAGCGATCATCCATTCTTTTAAGGTATATCAAAAGCAAGATGTAAAGCAAGACTGTAAAACTTTTGATATTCACAGCCAGCCAAAGAATCTCATTCTGTTAGCCCAATGAATCACTTTTATCAGTTCAAGCTTTAAATCTCGCACATGAAGAACATGGAAAGTGGGCAGCAAAGTTTCAAACGATTTTTTTCGTATGCAATGCCAAACCACGCATACTGCAGGAGATCTAGTATGAACCGTCAAGAAATCGATACTTTGGTCAAACAAATGAATGTAGACACTGCAACAGGTGCAGTCGATACACGTGTACAACAAGTAGTGGTACGTTTATTAGCTGACTTGTTTCAAGCCATTGAAGATTTAGACATTTCACAAAGTGAATTATGGAAAGGCCTAGAATATTTTACCGATGCAGGTCAAGCCAATGAACTTGGTCTTTTAGCAGCGGGTTTAGGTTTGGAACATTATTTGGATTTACGTGCTGATGAAGCAGATGCAAAAGCTGGTATCACAGGCGGCACACCACGCACCATTGAAGGCCCATTATATGTCGCTGGAGCACCTGAGGCCGTCGGCTTTTCTCGTATGGACGATGGTTCAGAGAGTGATAAAATCGACACCCTATTTATTGAAGGTACAGTAACTGACACAGATGGCAATCTTATCCCAAATGCTAAAGTTGAAATTTGGCATGCCAACAGTTTAGGTAATTACTCTTTCTTCGATAAATCGCAGTCAGATTTTAATCTACGCCGTAGCATATTGACTGATAGCAATGGTCAGTATGTTGCACAAACCACTATGCCCGTTGGCTATGGCTGTCCACCACAAGGGACGACTCAGTTTGTACTGAACAAATTAGGCCGCCATGGTAACCGTCCATCTCATGTGCATTATTTCGTATCTGCACTCGGCTATCGCAAATTAACCACACAATTCAACATCGAAGGTGATCAATACCTTTGGGATGATTTTGCTTTTGCAACACGCGATGGTTTAGTGGCAACAGCTATTGATATCAGTGATGAAGTTGAAATTGCCCGTCATGGTCTCAACAAACCATTTAAACGTATTTCATTCAATGTAGCACTGGTAAAAGAACAACCTAAAGCACCATCTACAGAAGTAGATCGTCGTCGCGCAAGCGCTTAAACCCACACGCACGGAACCGAAATGTTTGCACTATTGCAGCACTTCGGGGACTTCCTCTCATTTGGAAAGTCGGAGAACCCATATGCCACGTATTCCTGTTATAAATACCAGCCATCTTGATCGGATTGACGAACTCTTAGTCGATAATTTTGAAACGGGTGAATTTAAACTTCATCGTTCTGTTTTCACAGATCAAGCCCTTTTTGACCTAGAAATGAAATACATCTTTGAAGGCAACTGGGTTTACTTGGCACATGAAAGCCAAATTCCAAATAACAACGATTATTACACCACCACTATGGGGCGTCAGCCCATTATGATTGCGCGTAATCGCAATGGCGAATTAAATGCCATGATCAATGCGTGTTCACACCGTGGCGCACAACTTTGTCGGCATAAGCGTGGTAACAAAGCGACTTATACATGCCCATTCCATGGATGGACATTTAATAACTCTGGGAAACTACTCAAAGTTAAAGATCCAAGCGATGCTGGTTATTCAGATTGCTTCAATAAAGAAGGTTCACATGACCTAAAAAAAGTAGCACGTTTTGAAAGCTATAAAGGTTTCTTATTTGGCAGTTTAAATCCAGATGTACCAAGTTTAGAAGAATTTTTAGGTGAAACGACTAAAATCATTGACATGATTGTCGACCAATCTGAGCAAGGCTTAGAGGTTTTACGTGGTGCTTCAACCTATACCTATGAAGGTAACTGGAAACTGACTGCTGAAAATGGTGCAGATGGTTACCACGTTTCGGCTGTACATTGGAACTATGCAGCGACCACACAGCAACGTAAAGAAAAACAGCAAGAAAATGACAATGTCCGTGCAATGAGTGCAGGTGCTTGGGGCAAACAAGGTGGCGGTTCATACGGTTTTGAGCATGGACATATGCTGTTATGGACTCAATGGGCAAACCCTGAAGATCGTCCTAATTATCCAAAAGCTGATGAGTATACTGAAAAATTCGGTGCGCCAATGTCGAAATGGATGATCGAACGTTCACGTAACTTATGCCTTTACCCAAATGTCTATTTCATGGATCAATTTGGTTCGCAAATCCGTGTATTGCGTCCAATTTCAGTCAATAAAACTGAAGTGACGATTTACTGTATTGCACCTGTAGGTGAAAGCCCTGAAGCACGTACACGACGTATTCGCCAATATGAAGATTTCTTTAATGCTTCGGGCATGGCAACTCCAGATGACCTTGAAGAATTCCGTGCCTGTCAAGCCGGTTATGCTGGTATTGAGCTTGAATGGAATGACATGTGCCGTGGATCAAAACACTGGATTCAAGGACCGGATGATGCGGCCAATGAAATTGGTTTAAAACCTAAACTGAGTGGTATTAAAACAGAAGATGAAGGCTTGTATCTTGCCCAACATCAATACTGGTTAGAAATGATGAAACATGCCATTCAATCTGAAAAAAATCTTGCTCAACAAGAAACATCTCAGCAAGGAGCAACAGCATGAATGCAACAGCAAACATCGATCAAGTTTCTTTAGAAAATATTGCGCAATTTCTCTACCGCGAAGCACGTTTTTTAGATGATGAACAATGGGATCAATGGCTGGCCTGCTACTCACCCTCGGCATGTTTTTGGATGCCTGCTTGGGATGATGATGATCGTTTGACCGAAGATCCTCAGTCTGAAATTTCTTTGATTTATTACCCTGACCGTCAAGGTTTGGAAGACCGTGTTTTTCGGATTAAAACTGAACGTTCTTCAGCAACCATGCCTGATACACGCACTTGCCACAATATTAGCAATATTGAAATTATCGAAAGAGATGGTGACAAAGTCACAGTCCGCTTTAACTGGAATACGCTGAGTTTTCGTTACAAAAACAGTTATAGCTACTTTGGTATGTCTCGTTATGTCATCGACTTTTCTGCTACTCAACCACAGATTCTGAATAAATATGTGGTGTTAAAAAATGACTACATCAACCAAGTCATCGATATTTACCACCTCTAATTTTTTATCTCGAGTTGTGTAAACAAAAATATGAGGTGTTTGCTTTAGCCAAATGGAAAGTTGGCTAAAGCACTCAAAAGTTTTAAAGATTTTTATAGGATTTTCAGCCATGTCAAACCACAATGTTGCTCTTCAATTTGAAGATGGCGTAACGCGTTTTATCTCAGTTACACAAGGTGAAACTTTATCTGATGCAGCATATCGCCAGAAAATCAATATTCCTTTAGATTGCCGTGATGGTGCTTGCGGTACATGTCGTGCTTTTTGTGAATCTGGTTCGTTTGACATGCCTGAAGAAAGTTATATTGAAGATGCTTTAACACCAGAAGAAGCTGAACAAGGCTATATCTTGGCCTGCCAATGTAGACCTACTTCTGATGCCGTATTTCAGATTCAAGCTTCATCTGAAGTATGCAAAACCGAAATTCATGCATTTCAAGGTACATTATCTCGTGTTGAAAAGCTCTCTGATTCCACCATCACTTTTGATATTCAATTAGATGAAGGCCAACCCGATATTCATTTTCTTGCAGGTCAGTATGTCAATGTGGCAATTCCACAAACCACTGAAACGCGTTCTTATTCATTCAGTTCAAAACCTGGAAATCGCTTAACAGGCTTTGTGGTACGTAATGTTCCAAATGGAAAGATGAGTGACTTTTTAAGTGCAAATGCCAAAGCGGGCGACAAAATGACCTTTACTGGTCCATTTGGAAGTTTTTACCTTCGTAATGTAGTTCGCCCTGTCGTTATGTTGGCAGGCGGTACAGGTATTGCACCATTTATGTCGATGTTACAAGTGCTTGAAGACAAAGGCTCACAACACCCTGTACGCTTAGTATTTGGAGTAACCAATGATTTTGACCTTGTAGCACTTGAAAAGCTCAATGAACTGCAAAATAAACTGCCATGGTTTGAATACCGTACAGTCGTTGCACATGCTGAATCAACACATGAACGCAAAGGTTATGTGACAGGTCATATTGACAATGACTGGCTAAATGGCGGTGACGTCGATGTTTATTTATGTGGTCCTGTTCCTATGGTTGAAGCTGTTCGAGGCTGGTTGGATACTGAAGGGATTAAACCTGCAAACTTCTTATTTGAGAAATTCTCTGCAAACTAAAATCGTACTGTTCAGGAGCTGAGAAGAATGTCAGATCGCCAAAGATTTAAAAACAAAGTTGTCATTGTTACTGGTGCCGCACAAGGTATTGGTCGTGGTGTCGCCCTACAAGTGGCAGCGGAAGGTGCGCATGTGGTTATGGCTGACCGTTCAGAATATGTCGAAGACGTGCTTGTTGAAATTAACAAAAATGGCGGTGATGCAATCACCGTCAATGCAGATCTGGAAACTTTAGCGGGTGCTCAAGCTGTCGTTGCTAAAGCTATTGAACGCTATAAGCGTGTTGATATTTTGATTAACAATGTCGGCGGTGCAATTTGGATGAAACCGTTTCAAGCGTTTTCTGAAGAAGAAATCATCAAAGAAGTGCATCGCTCACTATTTCCAACCTTATGGTGTTGTCGAGCAGTCCTGCCCGAAATGATCAAAAATCAGAAAGGTACCATTGTTAATGTATCCTCTATTGCAACATGTGGAATTCATCGAGTGCCCTATTCAGCCTCCAAAGGTGGTGTAAATGGTCTAACCACAGCACTTGCATTTGAACATGCCAAAGATGGTATTCGGGTTAATGCTGTTGCGACTGGCGGTACAGAAGCACCTCCACGTAAAGTCCCTCGTAATACTATGGCATTGACCGAAAATGAAAAACAATGGATGCAAGATGTGGTAGATCAAACCATTGATCGCACTTTTATGGGCCGTTATGGTTCGATTCAGGAACAAGTCAATGCAATATTATTTCTTGCGTCTGATGAATCCTCTTATATGACAGGTACTATTGTTCCTGTAGGTGGTGGTGATCAGGGTTAAAACTGGTCTCCTTTTTATGTAGCAGGATCATTGAAATTCAATGCATGGAGGCTTTGCCCAATGGCATCCCTGTTCACAACGTTAAAACAAGATTGGTCTTTGTCAGCGACAGTTGCAGGATTTTTAGCTGTACTGATTTCTTATGCAGGGCCAATGATCATTTTTTTTCAGGCCGCTCAACAAGCCAATGTTTCCTCAACCATGATGGCATCATGGATCTGGGGGAGCTCTATTGGCGCGGCAATCACTGGAATCATTTTATCCATTAAGTTTAAAACGCCGATTATTACCGCATGGTCAGCACCGGGAACGGCGCTCTTGGTGGCTTTATTTCCGCATATTTCTCTCAATGAAGTTGTTGCAGCCTATATTACTTCTGCAATCATTATTTTTATCATTGG
Organism: Acinetobacter sp. NyZ410; assembly: GCF_022828975.1. Classification (NCBI taxonomy): domain Bacteria; kingdom Pseudomonadati; phylum Pseudomonadota; class Gammaproteobacteria; order Moraxellales; family Moraxellaceae; genus Acinetobacter; species Acinetobacter sp. NyZ410. Next base: position 2,684,524 of record NZ_CP094620.1, read on the forward strand.
GATTACTGGTTCTTTTGATAAACTTTTAAAATGGATACCACAAGGGCTGGCAGCAGGAATGATGGCTGGAATTCTGTTCCAGTTTGGTTTAGGTCTGTTTAAAGCTACTGACACAATGCCCTATGTCGTTTTTGGTATGCTGATCTGTTTTTTATTGGCAAAACGCTTTTCACCCCGCTATGCCATAATTTGGGTATTATTTTCAGGTATTACGCTCAGTTTTATCTTTGGAAAAATCAATCCAGTACCAATGGATTTTTCATTGGCAGTTCCTGTTCTGATCAGTCCAGAATGGACCTGGTCTTCTACATTGAATCTTGCAATTCCACTTACAATTGTCAGTTTAACGGGTCAGTTCTTGCCAGGTATGGCAATTCTTAAACTGAATCATTACAACACACCTGCTAAACCGATTTTAAGCATAGCCAGTATCACCTCTATTGCTGTGGCTTTTACTGGTGGAATCACGATTGTGTTAGCAGCGATTACTGCTGCACTTTGCACGGGTAAAGATTCGCATGAATTGAAAGAAAAACGCTATATCGCAGGTATTGCTAATGGCATCTTCTATATTCTAGGTGGATTATTTGCAGGCAGTTTGGTGATGCTATTTAGCATACTTCCCAAAGAGTTGATTGCGGCACTTGCTGGATTGGCCTTACTCGGAGCAATTACCACCAATCTTGGTATTGCAATGAAAGATGAAACACAACGAGATGCTGCCATCATTACTTTTCTTGCCACTGTATCAGGTATGCATTTTTTAGGATTTAGTTCGGTTTTCTGGGGAATTTGTATTGGCATGATCGCACACTTGACTTTAACTCGACAACAATCAAAGGCTGTCATTCCAACCCCAGTACAAGACTCGCCGCAAAGTCAATAAACCAATATATTCACTTAATAATCAGTATAAAATCCCACGCAGTTCGATGGGATTTTTATGTAATACGACGTTCTGGAATATAACCAAGTTTCACTTTATGAAAGCGTCATTTCTGGCAGTTAAATCTTAAAATATTTCACTGTTGCTTATTGGTGATCTCTAAATACCAAATCGTTACACCCCAATCACTATTTTCAATTTTTGGAAAAATTTCTCCTTGTTCAAAATAACGAGATTGAGATTTGTTTGCTGGACTCCACCAATATCCTGATCTTGGGCAACTTTGGCTTGATAAGGCCTTTATATTTTCAACATCCAAAGAATTATCTGAACCACCTTCATCAGCAATTCTTTCAATTAATATCCAATTCACTTCAGCATACAATGTTTCATATGTGTCTGGATCCACCCCGATTGGTACTACACTTCCCCACCCTCTATCCTCTTCTTTGCTTGAAGCTATAAACTCAATCCGCTTCTGGTCTTCTTTGCAAATATAAATCCCTGTCGTTTTTACTTTCTCATTAGATTTAACGGTTATTTCAAAATTTATCCGATATATTGGATAAGAGCTTGGTAAATCAACATCAATTCCTTGAAATATAGCTGCTTCTGGAAATTCGGCTTCAAGAAAACCCATATCCCAATTTTTTGGGTAAGAATTTCTAATAATTGAGGCAAATCGATTTGTAATTGAATAATAATCCCAACATTGTCGTACTTTATCGTTAGGTAGATCATCCATCCAATGTGGAGAAAATTCACTTAGACCCTTGTCATTCGAACGAATTTCCCCCACACAATTTAGATAAGTAAAATCACCTGATTTTATTTTTATATAAGCATATTCTATCCGATCCATCGTGGACCTAAAGTTTGGTAAGACTGTACCACCCCAATTAATATCTGCACGTTCAGGTAAAGGAAAATCTCTTAAGTTATAAGGAAGATTATGCATATATATTTCAAATAACTCCTCTAAACCATCTAAAAATTGACGATGATTATTACGTAAAATTTCAAAAAAATGCAAAGCGCTAAATTGTTCAAGCAAATAGGCTTCTTTCGGACTAAAGGTATAAAAACTACTTGGATTTGGTTTTTTGTCCTTCAACTGCAAATATACTTTCGCACAATCATTTTTAATCTCTGGTTTTTTAGTACAAAGCTCTTCACTTTCCCCAAAAGCAATAAGACTAAGAGAATAATGTTTTTTAAATAATTCTTCATAAACCACAATCAGGAGAACCCCGATTATTGGTAGGATAATTATCAGTAATACATAGTTTTGACTTAACCAACAATAAATACCTAATCTTAAAATTAACCCTGTGCTCAATCCACCATAAAGATATGATGAGTAAGTTTGAAGTTTTTGAAAGTTAAAGTAATAACATACTCGATATAAGTAGAGAGTGATTAAGCTAAAAACTAATATTGTGAGTACACTAAAGTGAGAAAAACTAAGTAATCCCACTAAGAAACAGATAAAACTAATCATGAGTTTTATCCTTCAGATTTTAGAGTATGAATACGCTGAATATTATAATAGTGCATTATCACTTTCGATTAGTTACTTCAAAATTAAGCATAATTATCATATGTAATTCATTACTATTTTATTCTAACTAAAAAGAAAACCATATTTTTATAGATGGTTTTACTAACTCAAAATTTTACTTTTCACCATCAAAATACCAATATACTTCACCCCAATCAGTTTCTGATAATGTTGGTAATATTTCACCTTGTGTGAAGTAAGGTCGTGTATCAGGTTTAGCGGGAGTCGTCCAATAACCAGTTTTGGAACATTTCTCTCCACCTTTTACTTTAATTCGTTCAATTATTATTTCAGCTGTTGGATTCTCAGCTTGTTTTCTAGCAAAATCAACCAAGTCTTTTGGATAGAACTGATGTTCTCGATAGATTGTATCATCGATATTTAATAACCATGTTACTGCAGCAGCTTCCCATGACCAATAACCATAATAACTAATCCCTGATCTTATATCAGGCTGAGGATGCTGATCATGATAGGGTTCTCGACGACTAGCATCATACCAATCTTCTAAATATTGCAACATAAGTTCAGGACGTATACCCTCTTCTGCGTCAAACACCTTGATTAATTTTCGATAAGGTAAATGTCGCCTTGCTTCAGTTGGAGGAACGCCTCTATCAGAAATAAAAGGGGCAACTAAACGCTCAATTAAGCCATCTTTATCTTGTCCTTCTGGCACAGCCTCTGTGTAATCTATAATTGGCATTACGCGACCCATTTGATTTGCATAACCAGTCAATAAACCAAAACAAATCAAACGTAATGCTATATACCAATAATCCTCTGTATTTAAAGCAATATGCCATACAAATCGCCCATCAGCATCAGGACTCAAATTATAGAGATGGCTTGTTTCTGCGTATTCATCAGTCCAATGAAGTAAATAAGGATAAAGTTCTTTTATAAAGTTTATGTCACCCCCAGCTGAATATTGCAAAGAAATTAAGTCTAAAGCATCAATAATACGTCTTCTTCCAGATGCAATATATCCACCAAATTTAGAATCATTTTTATAATTACTAAAACCATCTACAACTGTATATAATCCATTTAATAATTCATCAAAATTTTCGTGATAATCTTGTATTGATAGATAACCATCTCTGAAATATTTATCATTATTGACCTCTAAGTTTTCCCATTTTTGCCAATCTATTGTTTGATCATTTACTATTATTGACATTATTTTATCGCTCCAACATGTCATTTGGTAAAACAAATTCTAATTTAACGCCATGTGCAGTTACAGTTCTAGTGCATTTAGGTTTATCCAGTCCTTTACATTTTTCATGATGGTCAAATTTATCGCCAGTAATAGTAACCAAGCTTCTATCATAAGGGCATTTAATAGCAAAGCTTTGACCTCTTCTTTTTTCAACAGATGCTTTAAACTGTACACGCTCCCACGCTCTGATTTCTCGCAAGAGTGAACTATGTGAAGGAACAATTTTAGATGAACCAATTTTTCGAGAAATCCATAAATGTGACATCTGAACACCATCACTTACTGTAGTACCTACTGTGTTCTTAACTTTATAATCTTGATCTGTAGACATATAAACATCTAACCCCATTTTTAACGCCATCATTGCGGCTTTGGGTGTCATTAATGCTCTATGACTTAGAGCATTAGTAGCTTTACTGTCTGTTACACGATACTTGTGCCCCAATCTTAAGCTATGCCAAACATGGTCTATACCATTGTGACCATCATCATGATATTCATAAAGCACGCCATCATGATTGATTTTAGATCGACTCTTCATACGTCTTACATAGTAGTAATCCGTGATATGCTCACCACCTGAACCCAACTCTTTATTTGATCTTTTTCTTCTTTTCAATTGCTTTCGGCGATTTGAAGTATTTTTCCTACCTGGGCTTACTCTATTACCACCTGTATTTTTAGGTACATTCCCATTTTGTGGTGTTTTAGGTGCTGGTTTTTCATTCGGTTTTCTTGAACTTTTAGGTGCTGGCGTTGATGGTGTTTTTGCCTTTGGAGTTGGGGTAGGAGTTGCAGGTGTTTTAGCCTGTGCTACTGGTGTAGGTGCTGGCGTTTTTGTAACAATTGGAGCTTTTGCAGTGGTATTTGGATAAGGGGTTGCAATTGCTTTTGCATGAGCAGCTTGCATTTCTTTCATCACCATCTCAATTTTTTGATTGGCAACTCTTTTCATTTGATTTAATTGGGTCACTAAGGTCTTTAATCTTGCATTACCCAATACCGCCCGAGTCATCCAACTGTCAAAAACATCAATTAAACCATCTATCATTTTGTTACTTGTATTTTGTAATTCTTTTGTGTAAGCATTCCAATTTAAATTCCTGAACCATTTATCTACATTCCCTCGCATAGTCTTACTTGGGATTGCATCTAAAATTGCGCCCATCGCTTTACCTGAGCGTAATTGCTTAAAAACAATTTTTAAGCCATCACCAGCTACAGGAACAAAAGCTACTAGGTTAAATACCAAATCAAACCAATTATCTTTATCTTCTGGCTTTTCAGCAATTTTTATGACCGAAACGATAACATTCCCGACATCGACCCCTTGGCCTACAAAAGGAATACAACCAATCACCACTGCAACAATGATTTGTGCAGGACTTGAACCACTTCCATCAAGCACACCTTTGATCCATTGAGCTGCTGATTCTTCACCTTTAGCAGTGACTCTTACAGTTTGTGAGGTTGCTTTCGCTACAGCAGTATTCATTTTTCATCTCCTAGTTCTAATCTAGAAGTTGAATAATTGGTTAATAATATTTCTTCTAAATCATCAGCTATTTCGTCATTGTGATTATTTTCTTGCCCTAGTAATTGTTCTTCATAATCACCAACATGATCATCATACTCAATAGTATCCCCATTAATCATACTTTCAATTTCATCAGGAAAATAATCATCCAACAATGCATCTAATTCTTGTTGATTGTATTGTTCTATTAGTTGTTCTGCTTCAGTTATGCTCATCACTTTTTTATCTTTAAATGGATTATCTACTTTCTCTTTATCAGGCTTTGCCTCAACACTACTAAAACCATAATAAACTTTTGGCTGTATTTTATCGCCTGGGATAGTGACCTTGGCATATCCATCAGCATCCAATATACCTTCTAGAGAAGAACCATCAGAAAAAATAAGATTAAAAGGCGCCTGTGCCACGGGTTTTAAATCCTCATAAACATATTTTAGTTCCAATTCCTTTGGCAATACGTTAATTGTAGGTAAGACAGGTACGATTGCAGATAAATTGCTACCTCCTTTCAAAACATGCTGCCCCGCCTTACTCTCAAACAAACCACCAGTAGTGGCAAACACACCTGAGCCATTGATTCTTAATTCTGAGGTATCTGCAACTAATCTAATCTCTTTAGGGCTGGTAATATAGATTGCATCTTCAGTTGAAATGATTTGAATCCCTTTACGTGCAATCAAATCAGCCCCATCTCCTTGAGCTTGTATTTCGACCTTGCCTTTACCTGCGTAGAATCTGGCACCTTCCTGTGCTGCAAACAAACTGATTTTACTTTGTGCATGAGCTAACAAGTTCTTTTGAGTACTTAGGTTAATACTATCGCCTGCACTGTGACTAATTTGACCATCTGCTGAAAGATGTACATCTTCATTGCTTGCAAGGGCGATTGAATTGGGTGAAGTCAAAATCATTAAAGCTTGTTTAAATGCTTTTGCCTTAGTTTCGCTTTGCTGTTCGATTTGTTCAATAAACTGCTTAAGATCATCTAGAATTTCTAAAGGGGCGGTTTGTTGATTTTTAGCAACCTCACTTAACGCTTTTGAATTATTCAGACCAGATTCAAGCTGTGATTTGGTCTCTTGTGCATCAAGATGATGACCACTCGCTGAATCTTGCGAATAGGTAGAAAGCAATAAGCCTTGTTTAGCTCTAAGCGCTCCCCACTGATCTGTACGCAATTCAAAGCCTTCACCACGACCCTCGCTGGTGTCAGTTTCTTTAGGGTGACTGAGATTACCTAAATTCAGCTGGCTTGCTGAATGACTACTTTGCAGTTGGACGCTGATTTGTCCTGTACTATCATCAAATCTCAGTTGGTTGTAGCCACTCCCTTTATATTCCTTACTTTTTATTCCTGATAATTTTTTAGTATCTGGCAATTTGCCTTTATGATCAAATTTGGAGGGATGACGTTGTGCTTCATGAATTCGCCCCACGACATACGGTCGATCGATATTGCCATCAAAGAAATTAATGACCACAATTTCTCCAATACGAGGCAAGAATCGTGCACCATAGCCTTCTCCTGCCCAAGGCGTCAGTACATCGACCCAAGCCGAATCTGTATCATTGTCATTTGAACCTGCACCGCCATCATGGGTATGGTCTTCATTTCGAGTGAACAAGAAGCGTACTTTGATACGTCCCCATTCATCGACATGAATTTCCTCGCCCTCCATCCCGACAACTTTTGCTCGTTGTGGATGTGTGGTAGGTCGTTGTTGCAGTGGGTTATATTCAGGAACGATGTCGATGCTTCGACGTTGCAATACAAGCTGATTGGCTTGACGTTCATCTTTGTTATTGGTGATGATATTGTTCAATTGCCAATGACTTTGTTTAAGTAATGCTGTCACTTGATCATTCAGGTCTTTAGGCAAGTTGTTCTGATTATAGAATGTCTTTGAGGTGATCAAAAATTCTTTGTCTGCACCTGAATGCTGATCTATTTCAGGATGTTCATTAAATTCAAACCAATACCCCACATATGCATCTCTTACTGTAGAAATAGCAGTAAATTTTTTGGCTTGTAGATCGAAATATTTACTCAAGTTTTCATTGAGCTTTTCAATTTGGACATGACCAGATTTGGTTACACCATCTTCACCTTTTAAGTCCTGTATCCATGCAGGACTGACATGAAATGCCTGTTCTAAAGCTAAACTTGCCACATTCTGATTGTCTGAATGCTTATGCTTAGTAAGAACTGAACCTGCACCTTCTTCTTGTTCTAAAGCATCCGCTTGCCATCTTTGTACATGTACAGCCGTAGGCTGAATGGAACGTAAACCAGTAAATGCCGTTATGTTATCTTGTCTTTCTACAGCACTGCTACGGTGAAAACGGATACTACGGCGATCTAGTGCTTTGTATTGCGCATTATGATCGATTAGGCGTAGTTTCTGTGGTTGAATCTGCTCTGAAGAACTAGAAACCTTATGCTGTGCTTCATCGACTAAGAAACTTATCCCTTCAGAAGCCAACAACCGTTGAATAAAGTCAAAATCGCGCTCATTGCTCTGCATGATGAATGGTCGAACATCATAGTCTTTGGTTAAGGCAGTTTTATCCAAAGTCAGGCTTGAAGCAAACAATGGACTTCGCTCTCGCCATTCTTGAAATAGAACCTCCACAACTTGAACAACAGATTTATTCATAAACACTCTGGAGTTTCTACGATATTTCCAAAGTGCTGTGGGGTCTTCTACTGTAAGGCGATAAATTGTAAGAGAACCGTCACTGGCGCCTACATCGGCTTTGGTTACGATCCCTGAAATTCGATTCAGCTCAGATTTGTCATTAACAATATCCACGGCCACTTGACTACCAATAAAGTTTTTTAGAGCAATGCTTGCTGATGTAGATAGACAAGTTAATTGTAGGCTAAGGCCTAAGTTAAGTGTATGTGTCCCATCAATACGTTGCAGGAACACTTGATCATTTAAAGATGAATTTGAAAATAGAACATGGATCGCACGTTTTTGCGCGCCAAGTCCCAGTTGCTCTAAAGCAGTGTAAATATTGTTAGACATAGTTTATTATTTAATTTTAGAATGTGATGAATTATACTAAAAAGCTTAATAAAATGTCTAGACAGGCTTGTCTACAGCCGCTTTTAAAACGATAAATTGTGTCTCATTTTGTTTCAACTTATTAAGTCAATTATGCCGATAATCAATCTGCCCTTTGGTCATTTGAAAATATTCTTGTATTTTCTTTCTCTCTAATTTGTCTCATTCGAATTGATGTGATTTCACCTAATCGTAATTAGATATTTTTTCTCAACTACAATACGGAATACTTTTGAGGGTTCTTTTCATTTAAATTAAGTTAAATAATAAGTAAATCTATCTAAAACCCAGTTTGATAATTATTTATTTTTTTCATTTTTACAATATGCAATTAATCAATAAATTCTCATATTACGCAAATTAAAACAAGAACATTCGTGCATTAATTTTTAGATATAGCTGTATTAAGCTGTGTATTTTTTGTACCAATACCGTATTTGTATAATCGTTTAATCTTAAAATCAAAATGCAAAATGCAAAATGCAAAATCCAAACAGTTTGAAATGCAAAAAATTTGATTTTTCACATTTTCAAGACATAAAAACCGTAGCAGCATAATAAGGATATTTTATGACTGAAACACATATTTATCAGCCACATGAAAAACGTAATCGTGTTATGGCTATCGTTGGGGCTGCTTCTGGTAACTTGGTGGAATGGTTTGATTTCTATATTTATGCAGCATTCGCAACCTATTTCACCCACGCATTAACCGCTCCAGATATGGATGACTCCACAAAAGCAATTTATGTGTGGGGCGTCTTTGCTGCTAGTTTTTTCATGCGGCCCATAGGCAGTTGGCTTTTTGGCTGGATTGGCGATACCTATGGACGTAAAAAATCCATGATCATTTCTATTACATTAATGGCGATCAGTTCATTTTTATTTGCAGCACTCCCGACTTATGATCAAGTCGGTATGGCAGCACCATTTCTATTATTGGCTGTACGTCTGTTACAAGGACTTTCAGTAGGTGGTGAGTATGGTACTGTTGCGACCTATATGAGCGAGGTTGCTTTAAAAGGTCAACGAGGATTCTATTCCTCTTTTCAATATGTCACGCTGTCTGGTGGACAACTTTTAGCAAGCCTTTTAGGCGTGATTATGTTGGCCCTTATGTCTAAAGAACAATTAATGGATGGTGGCTGGCGTATTCCATTTGTTATTGGTGGTGTCGTTGCCATTCTTTCATTCTTTGCACGTCGACATTTAAAAGAAACCTTATCTGAAGATGATAGTGCAAAAGAGGGTTCAGGCAGTTTAAAAGAATTGCTCAGCAAGAACTGGAATACGTTCCTACTGGTTGTTGGTTATACCTCTGCGGGTTCATTGTGTTTTTATATCATCACAGTATATTCAAAAACCTATATCACCAGCCTTGGTTTTGCCGATAAAACGGTCGGCTATATGATGACCATTGCTCTATTTGTATTTATGTGTGCGCAACCTTTGTTCGGGATGCTGGCAGATCGAATCGGTCGTCGTGCTTCAATGATGCTCTTTAGTAGCAGCTGTGCCATTTTTATCTATCCTGTCATGGTCATTGCGATGCCGTACTTTAGTGGTTCAGCTTTTATCGTAACATTATTACTGATCTTCTTAATGATGTTACTCAGTTTCTATACTTCAATTAGTGGTTTAGTTAAAGCAGAAATGTTCCCGCCACATATTCGAGCCTTGGGAGTTGGTTTTGCTTATGCAGTCGGTAATGCAATCTTTGGTGGTTCTGCTCCGGCTGTTGCATTAAAGTTAAAAGATCTCGGTCATGAGAATAGCTTCTTTGTTTACGTGATTGTCATGCTGATTATTTGTCTTTTCTGTAGTATGCAACTCCCTAAACAGCCAAAATATTTACACCATGATCATTAAGCTCAGTATTTTAAGGTCTGTTTTTACAGACCTTTTCTTTTAATACATGTCTTTTGTTGTAAAATATCCGTGTATATACAATAAAGTCTTATTAAATCTTGAGGAAAAGATGAAAAAAATATTGTTTGTTCTTACCTGTATTTCAATCAGTCATTTTGCCTATGCTAAAACACAAAACTATATACTAACCAATGGCGGTGGTGTTGATGACAATGGTTTGCTGTTAAAAAATACCCAAGGTAAAACCATTTACGCATATTGCAATCAAAAGTGCGGGCAATGGTTTGACCATGATGAAGAAACAGGCGGTCAAATTTTAAAAAAGGAATATATTGAAAAAAAGGTCCAAGCAGATATTCAATTTGAAAAAAATGCAGATCGAGTTGCTGGTCCTAGTGCAGATGAATCTTTTTACTTCATTAAACAAATCAAATTTATTGAATAATTTAAAAATAAATCATGACATTAGAATCCGCTCACCCTTCTAAATGTCATGCGCTTTATGCCCTTATTTTGATACTCTAAATTTAGAGGGATCAAATCCTTAGACTTTATGTGTTAATAATAAATCAATAGAAATCAACTAAATTAAAACATCTTGGCGTCCAGGTATGTCTGAAGCAGTGATATTGGTAATTGTTTGGTTATACTTTTTGATACTGCGCTTGGTATTTCCCATGATTTCATATAAAACCTCTTTGACAAGGTCATGCTCTGGATCTTGTAGATAAGCCGCCTGACACCACTTAACTGCTTCAGCATAGTCATAATAATGAGGTCGATTTTTAAGATCAAAATGTAGTCTTGCTATCGCACACATTGCAGCAATATGGCGTTTATATGCTTTTGTTTTTAAAACTGTAATTATTTGCTCTGCAATTTCAGGATAATAGCTAAAATTAAATAAGCGCGTGACATAAATATCAATCAGATCATTCAGCAAATCAGAATTAATATAACGATGATCTTGTTGCGACTTCTCTAAGCCTAATCGGCTCTGTTCAAAATACCCTAAGCTCTTTTTTAAATATTCTTTAGGTTGAGATTGGTTTTCATCCATACTTAAATTTAGATAGTGTATGCCCATATTATACATGGCAATATAATGACCTTGGTCTGCTGCTTTTTTTGCATAATACAGTTCTTGATTCACATCATATAAGGCATGTTCAGCCAAAGAATGAATATAACCCGCGCTAAAGCAACAATATACAAAACCTAAATCTGCACCTTGATGTAATAAATCAATGATAAAAATATAGCCGTGATCATCATCAAAATTGTTTGCGACACGGAAAAAACAACAGTAGCGCCCTTCAGGATAAGCTTTTGGTGCTTCTAATAATTTTGCCTGTTCGTACCAAGATTGAGCAACCAATGGATTTTTTTCAACACTAGACCAACCATGTTGGCATAGAAAACCATAAAGAACCGCAGCACTGGCAAGACGCTTCCGATTGGACAATGCAATTCGGCCTAGAAAATCTGAATCTTGAGCATTATGTCGCCAAAAATAAATTGCGCGATCAAGCTCATACTCATCAAATACAGGATAATCTGCAGCATTTTGATAACAAGATAAAATTCTTGGATCATTTTCATCTAACAGATAATAGAAATATGCCAATTTTAAATAGATGACTGCTCGATTACGTTCCGTTAAGGGGCGTTTTAAGATTGCTTGGGCTTTTTGGATATATTTTTTTATTTCAAGTGTTTGATCTTTATCAAAACTTGTATCAAGCGTATCAAACCACACGATATAATTTAATTCACTTTTTTCGATTTCGCTAAAATGTTGACACCAATCCGACTGAGCAAAATCAATTATGGCCTGATGATCGTGTCCCCATCGTGGCAAGAGATACCAGCAATAATCTCTTACTGCAAGCAAGCCAAAACCTGATTCTTCTATAAATATTTTTAACCAAAAGGCGGCATCTGCTTGAGGTAAATCAATTTCTTCTTTCAAATTTAGATATTTTTGTAAAAGTTGAGGCACATCTTGGGGTAAATCAATTTTTAAATCTTGATTTAAGCCACTTTTTTGCGCCATTGCTTGGGCTGAAGGTTTTATTTTATGGACTAAATTTGAAGGATATCGACGCTTAAGCATCCACTCTGCAAACCATTCAGGTTCATCCAAGTGAACTGCCGAATTTAATAAATGCAGTGCAATTGTCCATGTCTCCGCACTAAATGCAAAAGCTTGCATTGCAGAAGCATACAATTGCTTTTGCGCCTCTCTTGCACAATCCCACATTTCATCTGTAACATTGCTTGACCATTCTTGCCCACGATATTCAGCTGCCCAAAAAGCCCAATAACGCACACGAACAATATAAGGGAAAAAGCTTTCTGGAAAAGCCAAATGCCATTCATTGATATGTTTTAATGCTGTTATGCCGTGATTTAAGAATATGTCCTTAAACATTTGTTTGGGCTGATCAAACCATTCATTTTCCCAAAGCTGCGGCAATTTATGACTTCGACTTTGCCATAACACATTGAAAAAATTTTCCAATTCTGCATAGTTTTTATTTTCCAATAAACCTTGCGGACAATGAATATCTTTACGAAATACTTCATGGGTATATTCAGATTTAATCATCATTCAGCTACTTTGTTTTTATTATGGGTTGAGAATAAATCAATATTCCATGAATAAAGTGACCAATTATTGGGATATATGGATTGATATAAGTGTAAGTCTTGCTTTGCAGAGCGATCATAATTTTCAAAATCTGAATGTTTAAACATCAAATACAGCTCACGCCCTGCGACATATTTCTCGCCCATATCCTGCCAGCTAGAACAACAGTCTTGAATAATCTTCGATGAAGCAACAATATATTGCCATGCATCATATTCCTGTAATTCATAGAACTGCACCAATAACCGTATAGTCAATATTTTTTGAATATGGCTAAACACCAGAATATCTCTTAAATAACTTGCAGTACCAAATTCACTACTTGAATAAAGATTTTCTAATTGAGCGATTTGAAAATATTGATTTAAAAAATAACGAATCTGTTTCTCTTTAGAGCCTACTTTTTTCTGTTTGATATTTAACAATTGATTTAAATGTTTTTTATATATTTCTGGATGCTGTTCAAAATGCGCTAAAGTTAAGCTATCCACCTGATACCATTGAATATGATTACGAAAATAAATCAGATCACCAGTTGCAAGCATCCATTGCTTACGATTGTCCTGCTTTAAATTAAACAACACCCAAGGCAAGGCAATGATATAGACGATAATTTTAATCATCCAGCCCAGCAATGGAATCTTGCTTAAACCATATAAAGTCTGAATCAACCAGAAATAAGGCTTAAAGATCACGCTCCACAGCGATTTGTTTGATTTTGCTTGACTTAACTCAACCTTTAAATCAAATTTTTTCTCAGCTTGCTGTTGATTTGTATAAGCAACGATCTCTTCTATATATTTTTCTGATGGGTGTCTGATATGTTCTGGACGATTTAGTCCCAGCAAAAGATGCTGAATCACATGGGTTTGATGATCATATTGTTCCAATAAATGTTGATTTTTCATCAATAACGTTTCAATTTTACAAGGATCATCCAATTCATGAAAATAGAAATACAAGGCTTGATTGACATGATCCGTTGAACCCTCATTTATCTCAGGTTCATAGACGATCCCCATGCTTAAACAATCTGGGTTATGATTATTATTTGGTAGAATATGATTTAAAAATAATAAGACATCATCTGCATATTTTTTAACTGGTGCTTGATTCTGCTTACCTTTAATCTGCTCAATACACCACACTTCACCATCCCATTCTAAACTGATGGTAACATGTGGTTTATTGCTTGAATCCCTTAAGCTAAAATAACGAAATATTCCCTGCTCTTTTTGCGTTACATAATATTCACCATAGCCATCTTTCAATTCAATCAGGTTGGTAAACTGTCCTAAACAGTGCTGCATATAACGTGATTCAAATGCCATTTCCTTACGCAACAACATTCCTGTTGCCGTAATTTCAATAAATTTGCCTGTATTTACAGTTAAAACTTCATCAATTGCCTGTTCACTGCTGTCCCATTGCCCTTTTTCTAATCGCTTTTTCATTGCTTCATGATCTTTATGCCAAGCGTCTAACACTTGCTCATAGGTCATTTTCATGAATTTGCCTTTTAAATTGCTTTTTAAACGCGAATTTAAAAACTCTAAAATGGGCTTTTCCAGTTCCAAAATCTGTTCATGTAAAGGATCAACATACAACATCTGATGTTCTGGCTGTTGTTCAAGCTTGTTCAAAAACCATGTAGGAATAGGCTGCGGAAGTTGACAAATTTTCCAAGCAGAGACCGAATTTACATAAAAAACTGGATTGAATTGTTTAATCACATATTCAAAGAATTTTTTTTCAAACCACTGAGTAATTTCTGGATCATCTTTACGGCGTTGACTACGCTCTACAATTGTTTTTTTCACTTCAGGGGCATTGACAATATCACGTGTTTCCATGCTGTTCCATTTTGACTTATTTCTAGTGCATTTGATTTTTATAAAAAATATTCGAAATGATCGAAGTATGACTTGCTGTTATTTTATAACAAATTAATTCTAAGAAAATACGTTTCACTCATATTTCACAATATTTATGTTAGGATTTTAAAAATTTTAATTGTTTATCCTATGAAAAAAATTGTAGTTTTCTCAGGTGCAGGAATGAGTGCAGAAAGTAGAATCAGCACTTTCCGAGATAGTAATGGCTTATGGGAGAATTATGATATTCAAGAGGTGGCTACACCTGAAGCTTGGCGGCGTAACCCTGCCTTGGTGCAACGTTTTTACAATGAACGACGTCAACATATTCTCAATGCTCAGCCCAATCAAGCACACGATATCATTGCTCAACTCGAACAACATTTTGATGTCATTGTAATTACTCAAAATATTGATGATCTACATGAACGTGCAGGAAGCCAACAGGTTATTCATTTACATGGCAATATCCGCCTTGCTAAAAGTTCTAAACCCAATGCGCAGTACACAAATGAGTTTTATCCTATAGATGGTTGGCAATTGGACCTAGAACAACATAAATGTCCTGAAGGGTTTCCACTTCGACCTCATGTAGTTTGGTTTGGTGAAGCGGTTCCTGCGTATGAAGAAGCAGTACAGATGATCCGTGATGCTGATATTTTTATTGTTATTGGCTCCACATTAACCGTCTACCCTGTGGCAGGTTTGATTCACGAGATTCCAGAATACAGTGATGCGTATTATATTGATCCACAAGCCAGTTATGAGCGTGTTCCCCAACAATACCAATGTTTAAAAATGAGTGCGACTGAAGGGATGCAACAGCTTTTTGAAAAACTGACAACACATTAAAAAGCCAGTGCAATTGCACTGGCTTTAAAAATTACAGCATAGCACTAAGTAAAATCATGCATTGTCATCTGTAGAATTACTCTGATCTTTTTTCACATCTTTAGAAGGTTTAGTCGAAGATGAATCATCAAATAATTTATTCATTAAAGGCTTAATCACTCGATAAATAATCAAGCCAAGAAATACCAGTAAATAAAGTGGCCAAATGGTGACTAAAATAACCAATAAATCCAAAATAAATTGCCAGCCATATTGAACACCTTCCCAAGCACGCTTCCAAAAATTATCACCGTTTAAGCGTGCCACAGCAGCAACATCAACATCCAGACTTTCTCTCACCATTGCAGGTTGCTTAATGGCAATACTAATCGTGCTAAAACGCACCCGATCTTGAACTTCAAGTTGGGTTAAACGGGAAATTTCATTCAGCTGTGATTGTTTTGTATCACTAGGTACAGTTTGAGTTTGTCCAATTTTTTCTTCTAAAAGCTTTAACTCAAACCGCTTTGCAGAATATTGTTGTTGATTTAAAAAGTACATCAATGGCAATAACTGATTGACATATACCGCAGCTTTATCACTCGGTACTCTGACAATGATCTCCGCATGCGGATCAACTTTTTCAAAAACTCGGATTTTACCATCCGCAATTTTTTGTGTTTTTACATCGAGTACATCAAAACTGATATTTTTCTGCTCTATAAAGCCACCCGCTTGAAAAGTGAGCTTATCAATTTCTAAAGCAGTTTTAACCACATCTTTGGCGGTAAAATTAACCTGAGCTTCACGCACCATACGACGTGCTTTTTCTGCTTGACTGACATCGGTACTTAAAATAGTTTCAGGTTTTTGTTCAGTCACAGGTGTGGTATCAACAGAATTTTCAGTAGCTTGTTCAGCACTTTTTTCTGCGGCATCAGCCGCTTGTGCAGCATCCTGAGCAACAACTTGTGCATCTTGAGCAGACGCCGAACTTTCAGCAGCTTCTTCCGATTTTTTTGCACATCCAGAAAGAAGTACCAAGCTTAAGGCGAGAATTAAATGTTTATTATTCATAGATTATTGACTTTTGTTGGTGATTTTAAATTTTGTTGAATTATAAAGAAACTTTACTTTTTTTACCATGCATAAAAATACAGCACCGAAATGCTGTATTTATCAGCGTTTTTTACACGGATCAACAGGCGTAATTCAAACAATTAGCCTGCTTTACCGATTTCTTCATATGGCTGTACTGCAATTTCTGAAATCATATTTTCAAAAGAGAAAATTTCATCTAGACGTTCTTGGCTCAATAAACCTTGTTCAAGTACAACCTCTTGAATGGTTTTATTTTCAGCAATACATTGCTTCCCAATTTCATCACACTTCGCATGACCTAAAATTGGATCAAGTAAGGTAATAATTCCGACACTACGCATTACAGCATCAAAACAGGTTTTTTCATTGGCAACCACACCTTGAATACACTTCTCATCCAAGGTTTGAATCGCATTGATCAGTAACTCAATTGATTCATTCATGGTAAGTGCAATCACAGGCTCCATCACATTTAACTGTAATTGGCCCGCTTCTGCTGCAAAGGTAATGGTTAAATCATTACCAATCACTTTAAATGCAACTTGATTGACGACTTCTGGGATCACAGGATTGACTTTCGCTGGCATAATCGATGAACCAGCTTGTAATTCAGGTAAGCGAATTTCCCATAAACCTGTTCTTGGACCAGAACTTAATAGACGTAAGTCATTACAGATTTTAGAGAGTTTTACAGCCAAACGTTTTAAGGTGCTTGAAAGGATAATAAATACACCGCAGTCACTGGTCGCTTCAACATAGTCTTCTGCACCAATTAAGTTTAAACCTGTTAAGGCTTTTAAATTTTCATTGACCTGCGCAGCATAACCATGTGGTGTATTTACGCCTGTACCAATCGCAGTAGCGCCTAAATTAATTTCTAATAAAAGTTCACGGGTTTTTTTAATTAAACGCACATCTTCTTTGAGTAATGTTGCAAAGGCATGAAACTCTTGTCCTAATGTCATTGGGACAGCATCTTGTAACTGGGTCCGTCCCATTTTTAACACATACTGAAACTCAGCAGATTTTAATGTTAGTGAACTAATCAAATTATTGATTTTTTCAAATAACAAATCCAGTGAATAGTAAGTTGCTAAACGTAATGCGGTGGGATAGACATCATTGGTCGATTGAGATTTATTGACATGGTCATTTGGATGGATGATGTCATAACGTCCTTTCGCATAACCTAAAGACTCTAATGCGATATTGGCAATGACTTCATTGGTGTTCATATTAATCGATGTACCTGCACCACCTTGGTAGACATCTGATGGAAAAGCATCTTTCCAATTTTGCGGATTTTCAATCAGTTCATCACTTGCTTTTTGAATCGCTACACTGATTTCTTCAGAAATCTTATTAAATTGTAAATTGGTTTGTGCCGAGGCCTTTTTGACCTGAGCCAAAGCGCGGATAAAAAAGCTTTGTTCACCGACGGTATGTTTAGAAATATTAAAATTTTCTAAAGCTCGAATTGTATGAATACCATAATAACTGTTTATAGGAACTTCTTTACTTCCCAATAAATCTTTTTCTATTCTTGTAACTTCAGGTTGAACCGTTTCCATGTGATCTGCTCATTATATATTTATGCACTATAGTTGTGCAGTTACAATAATATTCCTTCTTATCTGCTTTTGTACTAGCAAAATATGTCATTTCGATAAACAATTTTATGGAATTATCAATTAAACGTTAACAATGTAACTTTGCGTAAAGTATAATCCCACAGTCTCTAAACACTCCCAGTAGAATTTTTTTGGATATAAATTGCTGATTTTTTGCATTTGTATCTAAAGTTACAATCGGATACATAAATCTTGCACAATCACCTTATAAAAATCACAGCGATATTTTTTAGTTGTGTGAAAGAATTCGCTCGTGAAACTTATGCGATAAAAAATAAAACTTGGAGATTTACTCCACAAGGACTGAAT
Source organism: Acinetobacter sp. NyZ410 (assembly GCF_022828975.1). Taxonomy (NCBI): domain Bacteria; kingdom Pseudomonadati; phylum Pseudomonadota; class Gammaproteobacteria; order Moraxellales; family Moraxellaceae; genus Acinetobacter; species Acinetobacter sp. NyZ410. The sequence continues at coordinate 2,703,072 of NZ_CP094620.1, forward strand.
TAAATATGGACTCACTCAACCCCACAGTTGTCACGTTTATCTTTTATATCATTGCAATGGTTTGTATAGGCTTATATGCCTATAGAAAAACCACCGATTTCTCAGATTATATTTTGGGAGGTCGAAGTTTAGGGAGTTTTGTCACTGCACTTTCAGCAGGTGCATCGGATATGAGTGGCTGGCTACTCATGGGACTCCCAGGTGCAATTTACCTGACTGGATTATCTGAATCATGGATCGCAATCGGGCTCATTATTGGTGCTTGGCTCAACTGGTATTTGGTCGCAGGCCGTTTACGTGTCCATACTGAAATACAAAATAATGCATTAACATTACCAGATTATTTCACCAGCCGTTTTGGTGATAAAAAGAAAGTGATCCGTATCATTTCTGCGCTGGTCATTTTAATCTTCTTTGGTATTTACTGTGCTTCAGGCATGGTGGCAGGTGCACGTTTATTTGAAAGTATTTTTGCTATGAACTACACCACTGCTCTTTGGGTCAGTGCGATTGCAACCATCAGTTATGTGTGTATTGGTGGCTTCCTTGCGATCAGTTGGACGGATACATTTCAAGCGGGCTTGATGATTTTTGCATTACTGTTGGCACCGATTATGACTTTCTTGGCAGTCGGTGATTTACAACATGTCAATCAATTGATTGAAACTGCACGTCCACATGCAGCAAATATGTTCCAAGGGGTCAGTTTTATCGCCATCATTTCATCAATGGCATGGGGCTTAGGCTATTTTGGACAACCGCATATTCTAGTCCGTTTTATGGCAGCAGATTCAGTGAAAACCATTCCTAATGCTCGTCGTATTGGTATGGCGTGGATGATTCTATGTTTAGCGGGCGCTGTTGCTGTAGGTTATGTTGGTATTGCTTATTTCCAAGCACATCCTGATATTCCGTCAGCTGCAATTGTGGCAAAAAATCCAGAAACAGTGTTTATGGAATTAACCAAAATCTTATTTAATCCATGGGTTGCTGGTGTTGTTTTAGCCGCTATTTTAGCCGCTGTCATGAGTACCTTAAGCTGTCAGCTTTTGGTATGCTCAAGTACCTTAACTGAAGATTTATATAAATCTTTTCTTCGTAAAAAAGCCTCACAAAATGAGTTGGTTTGGGTCGGTCGTTTAATGGTTTTAGCCATTTCAGTGCTCGCGATCATCTTGGCATTTAACCCAGAAAGTAAGGTACTTGGTCTAGTGGCTTATGCATGGGCTGGTTTTGGTGCAGCATTTGGTCCGCTTATTTTATTGTCTGTGTTTTGGAAACGTATGACTTTAAATGGCGCATTGATCGGTATCATTGTCGGTGCTGTAACCGTAATTGTTTGGAAAAACACCATGGCGCATACTGGTTTATATGAAATCGTGCCAGGCTTTGTGCTTTCTTTCATCAGCATCATTGTGGTCAGTTTAATGGACAAAGCCCCTGAAAAAGAAGTAATTGATCGTTTTGAAAATGCTGAGCAAATTTATAACCGTGAAATGAAAAATATGTAAATTCAAATGTTTGAATAAATCATTAGAGTTAGGGGCATTCATGCCCCTTTTCTATTTCTTTACTTTCGCTTTAAAATTTAAATGTAATTGTGAACTGTCTTTAATCACTTCCATCACTGGATAACTACGCGTTTCCTTTACCCCAGGCAATTGCCACAGGACCTGCCCTGAAATACGACGGAACTCCTCCATATCTGCACACCGAATTTTCACTAAAAAATCAAAACCACCACTAATCATATGACATGCCATAATTTCTGGATATTGTACGATTGCATCTGAAAAAGCATCCAAAGCATTGGGTGTGGTTTTGTCTAAAAGAATCTCAACAAATACCACAAAATTAGCGCCTAACATTTTCGGATTTAGTTTTGCTTCATAGCCCAAAATAAATCCTTCTCCTGTCAATTTTTGCACCCGAGCAAGCGCGGCTGTTGGGGATAAATTAACTTTTTCAGCCAACTTAATATTGGAAATTTTTCCATCTTTTTGCAAAATATCCAAAATCCGAATATCTATACGATCCAAGCTTAAATAAGCACTTTCCATAGAATAATTCTCTAAATATTATTCAAATTATAGTGAGTTATTCACTAAATATTCTGTAATCATAAATTATATAAACCCATCTGCTCAACAAAAATATTTGCTAGTCACAGGACGTTGACAATGAATATGGATTCGCCTCAAGTTTTAAATGCAAACCTACTTCCAAGTTTGGATTACATTACCGAATTTAAAGACAAAACTGATTTTGAAGAAGAAATCAATCATGCGTGGCGTCGTACTGAATCGGAATGCGTTGAAAACTTACTTGAGCACAGTCAAATTTCTGAAGAAATGAATCAGAAAATTTATGACATTGCATTTAACTTAGCGCATAGCTTACGTGACCGTAAAAGTTCGTCAGGCAAAGCAGGTATCGTACAAGGTCTGCTGCAAGAGTTTTCATTGTCTTCACAAGAAGGCATCGCATTGATGTGCTTGGCTGAAGCCTTGTTACGTATCCCTGATAGTGCGACCCGAGACTTATTGATTCGCGATAAAATTAATCAAGGTAACTGGAAAGATCATTTAGGCCAAAGTAATCTCATGTTTGTCAATGCTGCTGCATGGGGACTCATGCTGACTGGCAAACTGATGGAAACACCTAAACAAACCAGCCTTTCGGGGATCCTCACCTCGCTCTTAGCACGTACAGGTAAAGGCATCATCCGTAAAGCAGTTGATGCAGCAATGCGTATGATGGGTGAACAGTTTGTTACTGGTGAAACCATTGAAGAGGCTTTGGACAATGCCAAAACTCTTGAAGACAAAGGTTTCCGTTATTCTTATGACATGCTTGGTGAAGCAGCACTGACTGAACACGATGCAGATCGCTATTTCGAAGACTATACACAAGCGATTCATGCCATAGGTAAAGCGTCTGAAGGTAAAGATGTTTATACCGGCCCTGGAATTTCAATTAAACTTTCGGCTTTACATCCACGTTATCAACGTTCTCAAACCGAACGTGTGCATCATGAACTTTATCCTCGTATTTTAAATTTAGCACTTTTAGCTAAGACCTATGATATTGGTCTCAATATTGATGCAGAAGAAGCGGATCGTTTAGAGCTGTCTTTAGAATTACTTGAGCGTTTATGCTTTGAGCCACAACTGGCAAACTGGAAAGGTATAGGCTTTGTGATCCAAGCCTATCAAAAGCGTTGTTTCTATGTGGTGGATTATATTATTGATCTGGCAAAACGTAGTCAAAAACGTTTAATGATTCGTCTGGTCAAAGGTGCTTACTGGGACAGTGAAATCAAAAAAGCACAAATTGACGGTATGTCTGACTACCCAGTCTTTACCCGTAAAGTGCATACAGATTTGTCTTATATTGCTTGTGCAAAAAAACTATTGGCTGCGCCTGATCAGGTGTATCCGCAATTTGCAACACATAATGCGCAAACACTTGCCACTATTTATGAGTTAGCAGATCCACAAAAATATTATCTTGGTCAATATGAATTCCAATGCTTACATGGCATGGGTGAACCACTTTATGAACAAGTGGTAGGCAAGGTTTCAGATCAGAAATTAGGGGTTCCATGTCGTATTTATGCGCCTGTCGGTAATCACGAAACCTTATTGGCCTATCTGGTTCGACGTTTATTGGAAAATGGTGCGAATACCTCATTTGTTAACCGTATTGCAGATAAAAATATTAAAATTGAAGACTTGATTGAAAACCCAGTTCAAGAGATTTTACATACTGCAGAAAAAGAGCACGCAGTCGGGTTAAAACACCCCGCTATTCCGCTTCCTCATGATTTATATCAAGGCATACGCCAAAACTCTCAAGGTTTAGACTTAGCTGATGACAGTAAATTACAAGATTTAAATCAAACTGTTCAACACTATTTAAAACACCAGTGGAACAGTTATAGCCTTGTCGATCAGCTTGATTTACAAGACTTAGCTGAAATAAATTCGCAAGAAATCCGTAGTCCAGCTGATCATTCAGATCTAGTTGGTTATGTGATCGAAGCAGAAACAGCACAAGTCGATTTGGCCTTAGATAACGCTCATCAAGCTTTTGAAAATTGGAAAAATGCATCTCAAGATTTTCGTGCAGAGTTATTGCTCAAAGCTGCTACGATTATGGAATCGCGTATTCAGGAACTGATGGTTTTACTGTGCCGTGAAAGTGGTAAAACTTATAGTAATGGTATTGCTGAAGTACGTGAAGCCGTTGATTTCCTTAGATACTATGCAGCACAAATGCAAAGCATTGAGGATAATGGCACACTCAGCCCATTGGGTACAATTTTATGTATCAGCCCTTGGAACTTCCCGCTTGCAATTTTTACTGGACAAATTTCAGCAGCACTTGTTGCAGGAAATACCGTAATTGCTAAACCTGCTGAACAAACCCCATTAATTGCAGCACAAGCAATTCAAATCTTATGGGAAGCAGGAGTTCCAAAATCAGTAGTACAATTACTTCCTGGTCGTGGTGAAACAGTTGGGGCAAAACTCAGCCAAGATGAGCGTATTCAAGGCATTATGTTCACAGGTTCCACTGAAGTTGCTAAGATTTTACAAAAAACCGTAGCACAACGCCTGAGTCCAACAGGTCAACCGATTCCTTTGATTGCTGAAACGGGTGGCCAAAATGCGATGATCGTAGATTCTTCTGCGCTGACAGAACAAGTCGTAATTGATGCAGTAAATTCAGCATTTGATAGCGCTGGTCAACGTTGCTCTGCCCTCCGAGTATTGTGCGTTCAAGAAGACAATGCAGCAACCTTGATTAAGATGCTTAAAGGTGCCATGCAACAGCTCAACATTGGACAACCTATTTTGCTTAAAACAGATATAGGTCCAGTGATTGATGGTGAAGCGCAACAGAATATTGAAAAACATATCGAAATGATGCGGAGCAAAGGCTATGCAATACATCAACTTGCTTATGAAACACCAACATCTGATCTAAATGCAGGCACATTTATTGTCCCGACAGTGATTGAGCTTCCAAATCTGAATGATTTAAAACGTGAAGTTTTTGGACCTGTATTGCATGTTATTACCTATAAATATGGTGAATTAAAGCAATTGTTAGAACATATCAATGCAAAAGGATATGGCCTAACCATGGGTTTACATACACGTATCGATGAAACTATTCAAACCACCATTGAACATGCGGAAGTGGGTAACTTATATATTAACCGTAATATTGTAGGTGCCGTTGTAGGCGTACAACCTTTTGGTGGTGAAGGTTTGTCAGGAACAGGGCCTAAAGCTGGTGGTCCGATTTATTTATATAAATTGATGCAGCATACAGCCCTACCCAATCGCCCTTTTGGTACTGTAAAAAATATTTCGGAACAGCTCAATCTAAAACCATCTGAGATTCAAACAGAATTTCACACTTGGGCAAAACAGCACTATGCGCAATGGGCTATGCATCAGTATCAATCACCGCTTGCCTTATATGAGCTTCCAGGTCCAACAGGTGAATTGAATCAATATCATGTTGTATCACGTCATCGGATATTGGCAATCGCAGAACAAGAACAGGCTTTGCTGAATCAATTTAATGCAATTTTGTCTCTCAATGCGCAAGTCTGTATTTTAAGTGACGATGCGATTGCTTTAAAAATGATTCAAAGTATGCCAAAAGCGTTGCAACAAAAATTTTCGATGATCAATGATGTGACTGTTGGAGAGTTTGAGGCAGTTTTACATCAAGGTGCTGGTCTAAAAGAATTACAGACTGTGATTGCGCAACGTGAAGGCGCAATTGTTGGCATAACTCATTTAGCGGATGCCAATACAATTATCCCACTTGCACCATTACTTATTGAGCGTGCGATCAGCATCAATACTGCTGCTGCGGGCGGAAATGCAAGTTTGATGACTTTAGGCAGTGAATAAATCATAAAGCAATGATTTAACCCAGTTTAAAAAAAGTTTTCCATTCCAAGTCAATATCATTTGACTTGGTTTTTTTTATTTAGGAACGTTATTTTAGTTTGCAGCTATTGGTTTTGCTTAAAAATCTGAGCAAATGAATCACTATTCAGGATAAGTCCTTAATAACAATTGCTGTTTAATTTCCTCATAATCATCCTGCATTTTTGGGGAGAGACTTTCTACAAACCATGCCCCATCCGCTGCATAACGTAATATTTTTAATGTGGCAGAATCATCCGTTGCAGCATGTTGAGACAATCGCCGTGTCAGCCATTGATCCCACTTCTCACTATAAGATTTATCAGTCATCAATGTCATGCTTAAAGCACTCCATACCGTGTTGACCCCAAATGAAGAACTTAAGGTGACAGCAATATATGCACGTGTAAAACAGCCATAAGTGACTGGATCTTGTTCAATTGCTAGACTGACTTGCTGGTCCAGTTGTTGGATTAATTCTTCCAACATGGCCTCAATCAAAACTTGTTTATTGGCAAAATGATGAAATACACCACCTTTCGTTACACCTGAACGTGTTGCAATACTTTGAATCGACACGCCATTTACACCGTGTTCAGCAACTAAACTCATCGTGTTGGCTAAAATTAATTTTTTAACACCTTCAGGATCTTTTTTACGTTGATAAGCATTTTCTACAATTTTATCCATACTCAAATCTTACCTGCTTCGTGCTTTTATCAATGTCCTGCTGATGTTGAAAATAAATTAATCACCAATACACCTGAAATAATTAATCCAATGCCTGCAATTGCAGCAAAGTCTAAGCTTTGTTTGAAAATGAAATAACCCACCAAAGCAGTCAGGATAATACCGACACCAGCCCAAATTGCATAAGCAATACCTAATGGAATCGTTTTAATCACTTGAGACAGTAAATAAAAAGAAATCACATAAAAAAATACCACCAGTAAACTTGGGACCAACTTTGTGAAACCTTGGGATTTCACTAAGAATGTTGAACCTGTTACTTCAGCGATGATAGCGACCGCCAATAAACTATAGGCAAAAAGTATAGAATTCATAAATTCATCAAAAGATACCATTTGATTGGTATGTTATATAAATTCAATTTACAATACAATCTTTAGCGATTTGTAATCTCAGCCATTAAATTTGATGAATAATAAGCAATTTCACTTTGATAAAAATTATTTTATAAAAAAAGGCGAGTTATCAATATGATACTCACCTTTTTTCTTCAATTTTCTACTTAATCAGGTAGGATGAATAAAATAGAAAAATGAAATTATAAACAACAAGGCAATGACCGCCAAAATTAAATACGTGTTTACCGTGTTGAAACTCTTTATAAAGTTTAAAATTTCCATTATTTTCGTCACAAAATAAACCAAAATCTATTTTAATATATCTTGTCACAATTTGTAAGATCATTAAGTCTGCTTAAATTAAAAAACACTTAAAAAATGAGTCTAAACGTCTACTTTTACAGCACAAATAGATATTAAAATGAGCCATTCCAAATGATAAATATTATCATATAGTTGTTTTTATTCAGTTATTCTTTAGGTTTTGATACCCATATCACAAGAATAAACATCAAACTCCGCTGATAAAAAATTACCCGAATTAATTAAATTATCTTAACAAACTATGTTTTTAATGTTTTAAACATATGATAAAAAAATCAAAAAAATGAAATATTTAGATACACTCTTCAAATAAAATTAAAAAAATGAAGGATTTAGATAGAAGTGTTACAAGTTGTGTTTAACAATAAGCGCGCATACCAATGCTTTATGTATATTAAATTTTAAGTGTATAAGGCAAAAAGTGATCACTATAGGATCAACTAAGTGTTTAAAAGATATATTACTTTTTCTCATGCAAAATGATAAAAAAATTTACACTCATTCCTTGAGTTGTAAATTTTAAAAATTGTTATTCTATTTATTAAAAAGCTTATTTCACCTCAAAATGATGTTTTTCTGTGACCAATTTAATTTTTATATCTTTGTAGTAACGAACCATTGTGTTATGCGGATCTTTCTTGAGGGCATCTGCAAATTTATCTTCATTCATTAATTTGGCATAGGTTTTATAGCCAATTTCTAAAGTTGATGCTTTCTTACTTGATTCTTGAAATTCATCTATACGCTTGTTGATTTGCTTTACACTGATTTCCATCTTTCATTTCTCGCTACAATTTTATTTTTTATAACATGCTTTTATGACAATTCAGTTTAAATCATTATTTTTTGAGTTTATTTTGAATCAACATTTTTCTTCAAAAACAAAATAGTTTGATCAAACGTTTGCTGACTCGCCTTTTTGCCCAAGAAAAATTGATATTCATGGACCAACCATTCTTTTGATTCAGGGTAGAAAACAGCTTGAACAGGGATTTGCTTTTCTTGCAACGCTTTTACAAAAGGAATGGACTGCGTATCTGTGAGAAAATCTTTATTCCCTCCACTGATAAATACAGGCGGATAATTCTTGGTAAGATGTTGTATAGGTGATAAACGTTTTAAATATTCAGGATTATCTTTTTGATTACCTGTATAAGCTTGAACAAGGTTATTTACCCCCCATTCAATCAGTTTGATTTCATCTGGTGCTGTATTGATAAAGGCATTCATATCATAAATTCCGCAATGCAGAATTAAACCCTTAAGTTGTGAAGCTTGAATCGAGGCTGTAATTCCAGATTCTTTGGCAAAATTTGGGTTAGTGAGAAGCGCTGCATAATGACTGGCTAAATTGGCTCCAGCCGAATCCCCTGCTAAAAATAATTGATTAGCATCTATATGGTATTGTTTTGCATTTTGCTGGATAAATCGCAGTGCATTATTGATTTGGTACAACTGCGTTGGATAAATTGCTTGCGGTGCAAATTGGTATTGCACAGAAACAACATTATAACCTTGTGCTGCAAGCAGTTTAAAATATCCTCTTGCATTATCTTTAGCACCTGAAATCCAACCACCACCATGAATCCAAATCACTGTTGGACGCTTTTCAAATTGTTGAATATCTTTTGGCTGATAGAGATCTAAACTGAGTTTTGGTTGTTCTTGGTAAGTCATATTATGGGTAACAATAACATTCTCTGGCGCATGTTTATCCATCAGATAGCGTTGAAAATGTGTTGAAGTATCAAATGCCTTGGCAATGATTTTGTTATTTTTTTGCACATTTTGGCAGGCAGACAGTGTGAATAGTGAAAGTGTACAAATAAGAATTTTCAGTTTATGCATTTTGACCTCAAAAATGTTCAATCATTGTGATTTTCACATTATCGATACATTCAATTGTGAGCCTAATATAGCTTAAAAAATGAATTCCTTTTCTTTTAATTTCAATGCAAAAATAACTAAAAGAATTTTAATTTATATTTGCGCGATTTGTTGATGTAGCGTTTGCAAAAATAAATCCGCTTCAGCTTTGGTCTGGCACTTTTTATGATATAGACCATTGGCATTTTGATTGTGCGGTGTATATTCTATACTTATAGAAAAATTTTGCGTAATCATATTTTTAGAAACATGTATCGCGATAATATGCAGTGAATTTAGGTAAAAACCATCTTCTATTTTAACCAGCATTTTAAGCCTCAAACTTTATAACACAGAGAGAGTAAGATAAAAAAGCCCATCTTTTGATGAGCTTATTGTTTAAATATTTTAAACTTAATCATACTTCAATTTAGCCAGTATTTAAAATTTTTGATTATTTATTGTGTAACAAAAGGAATATCCACTAAGAATTTTCTTGAACAATACAATAATAAAAATCTAACACATCATCAAAATTCAGCTTTAGATTGTCTGACATTTTTTTAATTGATCAAATTGCTTTGGTGTTAGATTGAATAAATCGTGATACTTATCACATTTCATAATAAAAGTTATTTTATCGAAATCTCTTTTATGGAGGTTGTTAATATGAATTATTTGATTATTCTAAACTCATCACAAGCACATCATTATGATGAAGTCCATAAGCTTATCTGTGACTACGATGCTTCGATCCGGGTGAACCCTTCCACTTGGCTGATCAATACCAACTATGAAGCCAACATCATTCGCCAGCATTTAGCGAGTATTATTAGCATTCATGACTCTTTGTTAGTCTTTAAGATTGATGGTGAACATTCATTTACCAATGATTTGGATTTAAATGACTGGATGGAGGATATAAACAGTAAAAGTATGATTCGTGTCTAAAGCTCATTCCGCTAAATTGCTATAACTAAGGCTTAAATAAACATGATTTTTCATGTTTGAAGCGCTTTAGCATTGATGTCACATATCGAAAGCCACGATAACAAACGACTAAATATCGTTTGAAAACATAAATGAATAAATTGCAGGAAAACAATCAACACGAATAAATACGAAAAGATTATAGCTTTATATCATTTCAAAGATAATGATAAATCCTTGAAAGTTGAATACACGACCTCACTTTCAAGGATATTTAATTAGGGTCTGTTGACAATTCGTCTACGTTTGCGACTACGTGTGTTTTTTAGGCGATACTAGGCGCGAAATACGAAATTTAGTCATTCTAAATAAGTAGTTCGTAACGACGTAGCGTCAAAAAACACGCTAGTCCCGAAGGGTTGTGGTTAAAATTATCTCAGCCTTCGTTATGAAACTCGAAAATAGTCTCGCTATTCTCTTCGTTTCATGCCTTGCCTGCTCAATTTTAACCTACAACGCAAGCCATTTATGAAATGTCAACAGACCCTAAGCAGCTCTAGTTTTATTTAGCGTCTTCAACAAACTCTTTAAAGTCAGCTTTACGTATTTTGGCATGGATCCCCTTGGTCTTATCGACCACTTGCGATACTTCAAAATCAGTAGCAGCGCTTAGATAAGCATAAGCAATCGCTTCATCAATACCATATTCTTGATTTAAAAAACGAATCGCTTCACGTGTAGATTTTTTCATTGCTTCGTCTAAATCTTCATCTAATCCTGGTGTAATCCAAAATTCAGCATTCTCTGCTAATGGCTGTACGATTTCTTTGCCCGGGATTTTATCTTTGCCTGTTTTTAATAAAGTGAACTTGAATGTTGCTCTTGCTGAAGCTTCTAATGCAGTTAATGCAACTTCGCCATCACCTTGGGCAAAATGACTATCACCTGTATAAAACAATGCACCCGGCACTTGTACTGGGTAATATGCAGTTGATCCAGCACCTAACTCATTTATATCAATATTACCGCCATACATCGCTGGTGGTACTGAATGAACTGGCTGTGATGTATTCGGTGCGACCCCCATAATGCCCATAAACGGACTTAGTGGGAAACGAATCGATTTACCTGATTGTGTTTTTAGTACCCCCTCATATTCACCCTTGGCATTTTTTTCTATTGGGGTAAACACTGAAACGTTTCCATATCGCTCAGGATGTTCAGCCGAAGCATTTTCTTGTTGAGGTCTTTTAGGAAATTCGCCCACTAAAGCACCTTTACCATGACGATTTGAAATGACGCCATAGGGAACACGAGGCTCTACTTTAATGACTTCTACTTTTAAAATATCACCAGCTTGTGCACCTTGAATCTCAATTGGGCCAGTCACAATATGAGGTCCATCTTTATGAAAATCATGTTTTAGAGAAGATTTTGTAATATTTTTTGCTTCATCTAAAATGTATTCATCTTTCACCCCTTTTGATTTAAAGAATTTTTCCGCATCCCGCCCTTGATCTTCAAGTAAACCTTCATGTGAAACTGTATCAAAAGTTACCACACTCCCCGACGGAACAGAAATCACAGGCTTGGCATCTTTATTCGGTAAGTAACCCCAAGTAATCGTGTTTAAAGTCGAAGGTACATAATAATTGCCTTTGTATTCACCGTCTTTTAATTGAACCGGCTTATTGGATAATTGCTTAAGAACATTAAAACTTTCAGCATGAACGACTGAAGTACTGATAGCACTGAAAATAAACAGTGAAAGAACCGTGTGCTTAAACATAAAAATACCTTTAATAATTGAAAAATAAAAATATTGCAAAGGTGTTTTCAGCAAATTTCATGCCACGGTAAAATTACTTTAATTTGTTCATTTCAATAGCTATTGCGCCTATTGTTTACAATTAGTCGGTCTATTCAAGTGCATAAATAATGAAATGCCCGTAAATATCTTATTTTTGAGTGGGTTTTAAAGTGTTTAATTTTAATCTGTACTGTTTTCTCTCAACCTATTCGGCTTCTTTCATAAATCCTTTTTAGAATGATATGCCAACTTAAATACCCCCTCATCCTCGCTTTCGCTCAAAGGGAGCAAGAACTTTTAACATCAATATGATTCACTCAATACGATCATTTTTTGATTGATGAACTACGAATAAAAAACCCCACCAAATGGTGGGGCTATTTACGTCATAATTCTATTTAACTTCTTTCACTGTAAAAGATTTATCTTTAGCAAGTTCAATGGTTCCTTCATCGCCTTTAGAATGAATTGAAACACCATTGTCACCTTCTAAACGCATACCGCTTCCAGCAGGTACTTCTTTCAATAAATAGTTATTTCCATCGCTATCCGTTAATGTCGCTGTAACAAAATTATCACTGGTCTTAAGTGTAAATTGTTTCTTATCAGCGGTTTCATATTTTACCGTTTTTTCAGCTGACTCATTTGTATCAACAGCAACGGCACTACTACTTACCTCATTATCAGGAGATGTCGCTTTATCTTTGTCTTTTGCACTACACCCAGCAACAAAAACAACAGCTAAAAAAGATGAAATTAATAATAATTTTTTCATGTTTAATCTCGAATAAATATGGAAGTTAAGTTCTAACATAGCGCTTTAGAGCAATCCAACCACTTATTGCGAATAACTACTTGTTGCCTACACAAATTATAACAATCACTTAGAACCTTATACATTTTAAGCTTGAATTTTGTTTTAATTTAAATATTTAGTTTTATTCTTTGATCAATGAATAGAATGTATTAAGCCCAGATAAGCGCTGTCATTGCCAATTAGAACGAGACGGTTGTATATCATTAAAGAAAATTACTCGGCTATCTTAGCTTATGCCTACAGTATGATTTCTTATAGAGAAAGCCTAAAAATTACTTGAATTAGATATAAAATTCTAAATAAAACTTTGCTTTAAAATTAATAATTCTCCCACTTTTCTATAGCGTAAAACCTCCATTAAGAGGCTAATTTATTCATTATTTTATTAAAATATTAATTCAGCAATAATTTCGGAGCACTTCGTTTCATATAAAAGTAAACCCCTAATTGTAATACAGCAAAATATCCCAAATTTCTCAAAATAACTTCAGTAATGCTTGAACTACCAAAAGCTAAATCGGTTACAAAAAGAAAAGCCACTAAAATTAAATGTAAATAAAAGGGTTGTTTGATTTTACTGCCTATTGCAGTAACAGCATTAAGATAACCAACGATCATCAATCCAAGAATCATGATCATTACTACAAGAACAGTTAGCGCTTGCTCATATAAATCACTGCTGTATAGAAAGATAGCTTTAACTATTCCAGCCAACGCACATAGCCCAATAAATGAGGCTAATAAATTTTTTATAAAGTATTTAGATTCATAATTGCTCTATAGCTTTCTTAAGTCTAAAAATTATACAGCATTGTTTTGAAAAAAATCTAGGAATCTCATGCTATATCAATAGCCTTCACACTCATATCAATCAACCCACTGTATCAAGTGGGCTGATTGATTAACGGTCCTTATCGACTGAATGTGGCGTTGTTGTTTGATCTTGCTTTTGTGTATCTGTATCTCTTTTTTGACACGCTGTTAAGCCGATCAACATAGCTAAACTTAAAATTGAAAATATTTTCATACTTCGCTCAGTTTTGCTTAAAAATACACCATATCAAAGTATGGACTTCTTGATGTGTATTTTGTGAAACTTAGGTAACATTTCCCACAGCCTTAGCAAAGTTTTAAATCAGTATAGATGACAAATTATATACACTCACCAACAATGCTTACATTTAAAAAATCTACTCAGATTATTAAGATATTTTTTAATTTTCAGAATCATAGACACATGCTTGGTTTTCTCTTTAAAAATCCATTTAATTCGCCAAAATTTAGTCACTTCGCCTTAATATTAGCCAGAATTTCGATCGGTTTATTTTTCCTAACAACGGGTTATAACAAATTATTTGTAGAGAAAAATCAACAAATCATGTTGGAAACGATTGTTTCGGCAGGTATACCTTTTCCAGAAGTGACGGCTATCATTGTTTCTTTATTTGAATTTGTATTCGGGCTATTGCTAACCATAGGGTTATTTACTCAGTTAACCAGCCTTATATTGATCTTTATTTGCTTTGTAGCACTTGTAACAGTTGGCATTTATACAATCCCGCCGGGTCTTAATTTGATCACTTGGATAAGCTGGTTTTTCTATATCCATGATTTGCTTTATATTTTCATTTTACTTTTTATTTTTACAAACAAGCCGGATTCTTTCACGCTAGATAAACTTTTTTTCAAAAAATACTTTTAGAAAATAGCCACTTTTTGGGGAAGTGGGTTATTAAAATAATATATCAGTTGATTATGATGTATGAGAATTTCTCTTTAAATGAAATTTTAAAGTTTATTTATCTAAACAAGCATCTTCAATCAACTTACTACCCTGTGGAAATTTAGTCACAGTTCTATAAGTTTCAGTAAGATCTGCATTGTAATCATAATATCCTGCATACAAGAAAATTTTTCTAGCTTCGCAGTCGTGATAACCAATCATTTTGATATAATTTTGAAGCTCATATTCTCTACCAAATATTATTCTAGTAACAATCACTTTATATTTAGGTTGATCTAAATCTGTTTCTCGTTCTGCGATTAATTTATCATTTCCAGGATACCGCGTATGATCACGATCAAAATATTCTTTGAATCTCTCTATATTTAATTTTTTATCAAAAATTGGCATTATTGGATCTGCATAACAAAGCTGTGATATCCATAAAAGAAATAAAAAAAGGATTTTTTTCATAATTTATAATTTTTTGAATGCTCTATAGAATAAATTTAGCTTACATAAAATTAAAGCTCATCCATTGATGAGCCTTTCAGTTATTTGGTTTGTTTCGGGTCAACTTTATAACAATCGGTTCGCATCTTCGGTGAGAGTGTATTGCTGTTAAGCATACTCATCCCATTCTGACTCTGATATCTAAAGCGATCATAATCACTCATTGTTGATGTAATGTTACTGACATCTGCTCCATATCCCATACAATGCGCATGATTACTTTCTAAATCATAACTGGTACAAGCTACTAAGAAAAAAAAGCTAATAAATATTAATGATTTCACTTGTGTTTTTACTTTAAAGGCTAAAAAATAATTTGGTTTAAGTAGATGTCGATAACGCCCGTCTACATCATAAAAATATGCCATATCCGATGTATAAGATCAATATATCTTCACCGCCTTGAGCCACCATGTTATATACTATTTTAGATAAATTTACCGTAATTGCCTTTGTATGTCTGACTTACAGCTTTCCTTAAGTGAATACCTTGCAACTGTGCAAGAAGTTATACGTGTAACTTTTGATGAAGCAATATGGGTAAAAGCTGAGATTAGAAATCTAAGCATCAAGGGCGGCCACTACTACTTAGAGCTTGCAGAAAAGGAAGAAGATACTGATAAAGTCATTGCCAGTTGTAAGGCAACAATCTGGAAATTCTCTGCCGCCAAAACGGTATTAAAGTTTGAACGTGAAAGTGGTGTTGAACTCTCTCGCGATCTCAATGTACTGATTAAAGTGAAAGCTGTATTTAGTCCCCAATACGGTTTTTCAGTCAATATTGAAGCAATAGATTCAAGTTATACCCTAGGTGATATCGCACGGCGTTATCAACAAATTTTAGAAAGACTGACCAGCGAAGGTCTACTCAATAAAAATAGATTACTGCCTGCCCCATTTGATATTCAAAATGTGCTCGTCATTGCTCCTGAGAATGCTGCTGGCTTGGGTGACTTTAAGAAAGATGCTGATGCTCTCGATCAAGCTGGGGTTTGTCATTTTGTCTATCATTCAGCAACGTTTCAGGGGAATACTGCGGCAACAAGTATTTCTGAAGCTTTAGCAAACGCATTACGACAATGGGCGAAAGACCTCAATACACCACCAGATCTTATTGTGATTATTCGTGGTGGAGGTGCAGTAAATGATCTGGCCTATCTCAATGACTACAATCTCGCTGCGCTACTCTGCAAACGCTCTGTTCCGATCTGGGTAGGTATAGGTCATGAAAAAGATAGAACCATTTTAGATGAAGTGGCAAACCGTTCTTTTGATACACCGAGTAAAGTGATTGGAGGTATTCGAAATCTAATCGTAGAGCGCACTCAAGATGTGCTAGATTCTCTACATAAGATTAAACTGTTATCTCAGCATCAAATCACAGCTTATCAAAGCCAGAATGATCAGTACATCAAAGTCATTAAAACGCTTTCTCAAGGGCAGATCAATGAAGCAAATAAAAGCTTAGATTTGATGAAAGGTACTGTTCAGTATCTGGCACAGCAACTGATTAAATTGGCATCCAATCAAGTTGAATCACTCATGCGTGAAACGCTTTTGCAAAATCCACGTCATGTCATGGCCAAAGGTTATGCTATTGTGCGTAGTGATGGTAAAGCCATTCGTTCTATTCAACAAATTTCAACTGATCACATCCAAGTAGAGTTATTGGATGGTACGATCAACGCAAATGTGACACAGGTATTAAGCAATGGCTAAACAAGATTTAACGTTTAAAGAAGGTTATGACGTTCTAAAGAAAAATGCAGAATTATTAGAATCTCAAGAAGAACCTGATATTGATAATTTGATGAAGATTGTGGAAGAATCCATGTCTGCATATAAAGCCTGTAAGTCACGTGTAGATGCTGTACAACAGGCTCTAAATGAGACTTTTAAAGAATAGATAGATAATCAATCTAAATATTCAATAATTTTATAACTCTTAAACCTGCTATTTCTCCTATAAAAATAAGAGAAATAGCATTACAAATATAATTAAATCAAAAAATTATAAGCCATTAAACACTTAACATACTATTTAAGGTTTCACTGACATTTTTTGATTTCACTTGAGATTTTAATCCTTCAAGTGCGGCTTTTACTTCACTTCGTTGTGGTTCAGCTAATGTATACCAGCGTGTAAGGACTTGGAGTAAACGAGAGCCAACAATTGGATTCTTCTCATCCAAATACTTCGCCAAATCGACAAAATGCTGAACACCAAAACTCCATGCATTGACAGGATTGGCATTTAAACCACCACTCACTGAACGAATACGGTTAGGTGTACCTAAATCATAATCAGCATGTGACGTTAAATACTGAATCGTTTCAGCCGTTGCTTTAGGATGCGCTGCTTGAATCATAAACCATTGATCTAATGACAATGCTTCATCCTTAAAGCGCTTATAGAAGTCCGCTAAGGCTGCTTTTGCTTGTGGAGCATCATTCCATACCAATACTTTAAGTGCCCCAAGTCGCTCAGACATATTCACAGAATTTTCATACTGTGCATAAGCCAAATCAAATACTGCGGTATCCCCCTGACGCGCCATAAAACTCAACATGATATTTTTCAGAGCACGAACACCCATTGCTTGTGAAAATTCATTTTGTGAATCTGGATCAAGTGATAAATATGTTTCTTTAACAAAGTCACCCAAGACTTTAGCCAATTGATTCAACAAGGCTTCACGTACTTCATTTACAATCAAAGGATTATAATCTTGATCAATGCGACTACCCAAATAACCTTCACTTGGTACATCAAATAAGCGTGACGCCAATAGTGGGTCTTTTTCAATTACACTAGGTAAGGTCTGTTTAATTGCATCTACATAAATTTGAGCATCATGACCATCAAGCAAAATACGCTCAAGCAAAGTCTGTGTGGCTTGCCACTGGTTAAAACCATTGGTTTCATATTGCAATAAGAAGGCAAGTTCTTCATCTGAATAGTTAAATTCAAGATTTACTGGTGCTGAGAAATTACGTAATAAAGATGCTACAGGCTTTTCGGTCACGCCTGTAAATTCAATGCTTGCTTCTGTTTGATCAAACAAATACACCCCATCTTTTACCCCATTCTCAAATAAAGCCTCAGAATGCAAGGTGTACTGCTCACCTGTTTCTGCATTAAACAGTGCTAAAGCCACAGGAATAGGTACAGCTTTTAAATTTGGATATTTAGGATGGGGTTTTAAACTTTGTTTAAAGCTTAAACGATAAGTTTGAGTACTCGCATCATATTCACCTTTCGCTTCAAGCTTTGGCGTTCCTGGTTGGTTATACCAGATTAAAAATGCAGATAAATCGACACCTGAACCCGCAGTTAAGGCAGCAACCCAATCTTCAACAGTGACCGCTTGACCATCATGACGTTGAAAATATTCATCGGTACCCTTACGGAATTTTTCTTTGCCCAATAAAGTTGACATCATGCGGTTAATTTCCGCACCTTTCTCATACACTGTCGCGGTATAGAAATTGTTGATTTCTACAAAATGATCTGGACGTGGCGGGTGCGATAATGGGCCTGCATCTTCTGGGAATTGATGCGCTTTAAGCACCGCAACATCGTCGATACGTTGTACTGCAGCCGATTGTAAATCTTCTGAAAAAGACTGATCACGGAAAACTGTTAAGCCTTCTTTTAAACACAATTGGAACCAATCACGGCAAGTAATACGGTTACCTGTCCAGTTATGGAAATATTCATGAGCAATCACAGACTGTACACGCATGATTGCGGCATCAGTGGTATATTCTTCATCAGCAAGCACACATGATGTATTGAAAATATTTAAGCCTTTATTTTCCATTGCACCCATATTGAACTGACTGGTTGCCACAATCATATAATTGTCTAGATCGTATGCACGTCCATAATGTTCTTCATCCCAACGCATAGAATGCTTTAACGCTTCCATCGCAATATGACATTTTGGGATATCTTTTTCTTCTGCATAGATTTCTAAAGCCACATCACGACCTTCTGAAGTGGTATAACGGTCTTTTAAAACCGCTAAATCACCAATCACACAGGCAAATAAATAAGCTGGTTTTTTGGTTGGATCTTCCCAAATGGTATAATGGCGCTCATCACCAGTTTTACCCGCTTCAATCAAGTTACCATTTGCCAAAAGTACAGGATATTTGTTATCGGCTTCTACACGAGTAGTAAACACAGATAAGACATCTGGACGGTCAGGATAGAACGTAATTTTACGGAAACCTTCTGGCTCATTTTGAGTGACAAATAAATCACTCCCCGCAAGATATAATCCTTCGAGTTGTGTATTGGTTTCAGGATGAATGACCACAGATGTTTCAACGATGGCTTCATCTGGTGCATTGGCAATCACCAATTGCTCAGAATCAAGCTTATACTCACTTTCAGTAAGCTGCTTACCATTAATAGAAATTGATTTAAGCTCAAGATCGCGTCCAAGCAATACCATATCTCCTGCTGCTTGGCGTTTCATGACTAATTTGCTGTTTACATTGGTATGGTCATCATAAACTTGGATATCGAGATTGATTGAATCTACAACATATGAAGGTTTTTGATAATCTTTTAGATATATAGTTTGATCTGCTTCAACTACTGGGTTTGCCGCGATATTCATATGATGTCCTAATCCTATTGTTGAGCTTCGACTTGTTATCGTGAGCTTGATCATCAATCAAATTTCACAAAGTGTCTGTTCTGTACTGTTGATTAATTTCTATATGGGTCTAGTTGAAATTAATTTCAATTGTTGGAATGCAAAAAACGTGCGAGATGGCCTATATTTATACAACAATTTATCCTGTAAATTAGAAATGATGCTTATGAAAATTAATGCAATAAAAAGCAAACAAGATTTTTTAACATTTTTAGATAATCTCAAACAAGATCATCTTGAAAATATTCAACAATGGGAAAATAAAGATCTGCAAAGCTTTTTAGCAGCAATGCACAATTGGGTGGAGGATATGGAAGGTTTTTATGCAAATACCCAACAGCCACAACCAGAGCACATCCCATGGAAAATTTTTGCAGATATTTTAATGGCTGGAAAAATCTATGAATAATAACAACAAAAACTTTGAGGAAAATATATGAAATTGCTTAGGCTATTTATAACTATAATGAGTCTTCTCTCTTTGCCTGTTTATGCAAAGCAAACTACCCCATATTTTTGCTTTAAAGAAAGTCAAAACAACGTAGACAAATTGTCAACAAACCCGAACCTTCTGCTTATTTCTGAGGAAGAATTTCCAAAAGTCAAAACAGTTCAATATTATCCTTATATGAAAAAAATCTCGTTAAAATTTACCCACTATGATGCTGTTGATACAGCACAAGGTAGACCAAGTGAATTTCACGATTTCTATAAAGAAATAATCAATCAGAAAGAAACAGGAACTTATGAAATCGTTTATCAAGGTGCTGTGCTTTACAATGTCAATTACACCAGCAAAAAAACCAAGAAAATGACCCAATTCGACAGACTCTATCCTGATGATGGACAAATTTTTCAAAAACTTAAGCAAAATGGGGTTAAATGCTTTTAACGGTATTTTTACAAAGAAAAACTTAGAATAATGCCTTCTTTATCTGAAATTATGGATAATGGCTGTAAATGAAACAAAGATATGGAATTATGAAGTTGCGAACCTTGCTCAGTGTATGTGGTTTTACTTTGTTGAGTCTAAGTACCATCAGCCACGCAAATCCTGAGTTTCTCCCCCCAGATCAAGCTTTTCAATTCTCTGCTGAATCAATTTCAGA
The DNA here is from genome assembly GCF_022828975.1 of Acinetobacter sp. NyZ410. Lineage (NCBI taxonomy): Bacteria > Pseudomonadati > Pseudomonadota > Gammaproteobacteria > Moraxellales > Moraxellaceae > Acinetobacter > Acinetobacter sp. NyZ410. Next base: position 2,723,876 of record NZ_CP094620.1, read on the forward strand.
AAATAAAGCACAATTGAAATGGACAGTTGCACCTCACTATTACCTTTATCATGATCAATTTAAAGTAACAGTCAACAATAAAGCTGTACCTTTAAGTCTCCCAAAAGGTCATATCAAAGATGATCCAACTTTTGGGAAAACAGAAGTTCATTATGAAAATGTGACTACACAGATTCAAGTCAAACCAAATTCACAATATTTAGTGATGTATCAGGGTTGTTCTGCGGATGGCTTATGTTATCCATTACAAAGGAAAACTATTGCAACTGATGCAGATGGCTTATTACCACAAAGCAATACATCGTCTAAGCACCTATTCAATAATAATTCAAATAGCACATTACTCAATCAGCCTGCTACTGCCCCAGCTCAAGATAAAAAGCTCAAAGAAAACGCTGAAACTAAAGCCAATTCAACTGCTGAAGAACCAGTTCCAAACAAAGTATTGGATGATCAAACCACTCAGCTTGGACAAAAAACTGTCAATAAAGCAGATAACACTGCAAATCTAATCGCCCCCAATGCTTCTGTTGCAAGTAGCAATGCAATTACAGATACGGAAAATTCTGCTGATTTAAACAGCAATACGGGCACTAAAAACAATACATCGTCATTACAATGGAATGATGATCAATCATTCTTTAAACTATTGTCTAAAGACTCTCTATTTCTAAATTTATTGGTGTTTTTCGGTTTAGGTATTTTACTGGCGTTTTTACCCTGTTCGCTGCCACTTATTCCAATTCTCTCTGGCATCATCATTCAGCGTGCGAAAGGCTATAAAGCTGTTGTGATTGCCTTGTGCTTTGTAGTGAGTATGGCAGTGGTTTACGCCATTATGGGGATTGTGGTTGCTGAAATTGGTTATAGCTTTCAACGTTGGTTCCAAAGCCCTTGGATCGTTTCATTATTTGCAGTTTTATTTGTTGTATTAGCTTTAAATTTATTTGGTTTATATCAATTAAACTTACCGCAATTCATCACCAATAAATTGAGTCATCTGCAAAATAATCAAAAAGCTGGGACAGTGCTCGGTGCTGTGGTTATGGGTGCATTATCAGCACTTATTGTTGGCCCTTGTATGAGTGCCCCACTTGCTGGCGCATTACTATTTGTTTCACAAACTCAAAGTGCTGTATTAGGTGGCTTGTACTTATTTATTCTCGGTCTAGGTATCGGTTTACCTTTATTTATCGCCAGTGTATTTGGTTCTAAATTATTACCAAAACCAGGTAAATGGATGGATCGGATTAAAGTCAGTTTTGGCTTTATTATGCTGATGGTTGCATTGTACTTTATTCGCCCTATGCTGCCTTCGACTGTCTATGCTGCAATTTTTGCCTTGCTGTGTATTGCATTGGCAATCTATCTCTTTATTGCTCTACGTGACAGTGAAAAAACGGTTAATAAAGTTATTCTTGCCATTATCGCAATAGCCAGTTTAATGGCTGGTTTTTGGAATATTCAACAAAGTTATTCTGCTTATCAAATTCAACATAGCCAAACAGAACATTTAGTTTGGAATAAAGTGACCACCGCTGAACAATTAGAACAGGCTTTGATCAATGCAAAACAGCAAGGCAAACCCATCATTATTGATGTCTATGCGGACTGGTGTGTGGCGTGTCAACCGATTGAAAAAGAGGTATTCCCACGTACCGATGTACAAGAGGCATTGAAAAACTTCACCCTCATCCAATTAGACTTAACGGAATACAACGCCTCACAAGACATCATTTTAAAACAACGTGAAATTTTAGGTCCGCCAACCATGCTGTTTTTAAATAGCAATGCAGAAGAAATCCGTGAATTGCGCTTTACAGGTACCTTCTCAGCACCACAACTTATTCAACAAACTGAAAAAATACACACAGGACGTTAAGCAAACTCTCCATGATCACTGCACAAGCAATTCATTTAGGACCGATTATGTTGCCATGGGGATTAACCATCCTCATGCTTGCGATACTGATGAGTGTGGTAATTGGAAAGTTTAGCTTTCAATATTTTGCTGTTTCAAATTTACAATGGTCTGCGTTTAAAGACTCGATTTGGTCTGCATTCTTGGTTGGCTTGTTATCTGCACGACTTGGCTTTGTCTTACTCAATTTAGATGTTTATTTAGAGCATCCAATTGAAATATTGAAGATTCAAGATAAAGGTTTTCATCTTTATGTGGGAATTGCATGTGCTGGCCTATGGATGGCTTGGAAAAATCGATCTCTAAAGAAAAGCTTTATTGCACTATGCTTTGCAGCTTTTGCCCTGTTTTTCATTTCAGGGCAATATTTCTATCAACAGGTACAATTGCAATACCAACAATTTCCTCAAGTCAATTTAGTCAATCTTCAACAAGAGCATGTTGAGTTGACTCAATTCCTCGGCAAACCCACAGTAATTAATCTTTGGGCCAGTTGGTGTCCACCATGCAGACGTGAAATGCCGGTGTTAAATGATGCTCAACAACGATATCCCAATGTGCAATTTGTCTTTATTAATCAAAATGAAGATGCCAAAACTGTACAAATGTATTTGCAACAACAAAAACTTAATTTGCATTGGACTTTACTGGACTTTGACGGCGTAACGGCACAAAAAATGGGAATGTTTGGCTTACCCAGCACCTTATTTTTTAATGCACAAGGCAAATTAATCGATACACATATGGGGGAACTTACCCATGCTGCGCTTCACCAAAAAGTTCAAAGGATAGTTTCGGAATAATCTATTTCATTGGCATTGATTAAAGAATTATTGCTTTTAACCTTAGGAGTCATCTTGATGATTGATTTAAAAACACTCGGTATTTATTCGCTTGGTTTGGTGTTAAGTGGCTCTTTGTTTGCTGCTGATGCAAATTTCCTTAAAAATAAATTGGAAAAAGAAGGTTATAACTTTGTTAAGCAAATAGATGCCCCCGAGGGTTTAGAAGGTTGGACGGGCTATAAAGATGAGTATCCATCGACAATCTTTATTTCAAAAGATCAAAAGCACTATATCGTCGGTGACCTATTTAATACTTCAGGAAAAAATTTAACCGAAGAAGCGATTAACACCCATGTTAAAGGTGCCGTATTAGATGAAATTTGGAAAAGCCTAGAAAAATCAACTTGGATTCAAGACGGCAATAGCAATGCGCCAAAAGTCGTTTATGTGTTTAATGACCCAAACTGCCCCTACTGCCATACCTTCTGGCAACAAGCACGTCCCTATGTAGATTCAGGAAAAGTTCAATTACGTCATATTATGGTTGGGGTCATTCGCCCAAGCAGCAAAGGACAAGCCGCAACGATTTTAAACAATGCCAATCCTGCAGAAATTTTTAAACAATACAATTTAAGCAACGGTAAGAATAAATTGGTGGAAATGAAAAGCATTCCTAAGCCGTTATCTGAAAAGTTAGATGAAAATACCAAACTCATGGATAAATACGGTTTTTATGCTACTCCAGCAATGGTATGGAAAGATACAAAAGGTGAAATTCAAAGCCAGCAAGGCGCACCGAAAGACATTAAAAAGTTATTTGATTAAACAGTGATAAAAATGAGTGATTAAAACCCACTCATTTTTGATTAGGGTGTTTTGCATATTTAAAATGAATTGAGTGACATGCAATTTTATACTTTAATCCCTAAACCATTGTTTCACTTGAAATCTGATAATTTAAAATTTATCGTGGTTTTATTTTAGAGAGATCGTTTAACAATTCCATAAGCTGCTGGATTTTTTCTGCACCATATTGTGTTTGAATATCTGTATAGCTTTCTTCCATTTTCACCGCTTGCGTCTCAAAGTATCTTTTACCTTCATCGCTCAGCTGAATCAAACTCACCCGTTGATCATGTAGATCTTTTCGTTTCTTAATCAGATTTTGATCAAGCATACGATTTAAAATCCCCGTTAGACTGGGTCTTAAAATACATGCCAAATCAGCCAAGTGGTTATTTTCAAGTTCATCATATTGATAAAGTACAGAAATCACACGCCATTGCTGCTCAGTCAAACCCATTTCATTTAAAATCGGTCTAAAATGCATCATTGTAGCTTCTCGCGCTTGTAACAAAGCTAAAGTCAGAGATGGCGATACGCGAATCGGTTTCATAAAAATCCTTTAAATAAAAAATTAACAGATAGATTAATCACTTGATTAATTAAAGAATTTATTCAATACATATCCTCACGATTTGACTGATCAGTGAATTCATACAAATCCATATTTTCTTGACGACAAAATGATATTAAAAAATTTATACTGCTCATGCGAACAATCTTACAGTAACAACATCTGCGCAAAATAAAAATATTGTGGCAATGCTTGTTGCATATCATAAAAAATCATCAATAAAATGAATGACTCACTTTATTTATATGATTGTAGTATATAGCAAAATTTTCAGCTTTTGTTCAAGTGCTTCAGCCTGTTTGGCTTTATCCACGATCTTGAATTGTCCTTTTCTTCTTTTTAAAATTCTACGCAAAAACGAATACTGGTTGATTTTTCTGTTTCTTTTTTGAGTGGTTATTTTCTTTTTAATCGTCTTGCTGTCTTTTTCCGATATTCAGGCAAATAAAATCCATAAAAAAATGCATTAAAAAACTCGCAATTAAGCGAGTTTAGGGTGCGTCAATCATACGATTGACGCTTAAAGCCACACAAAATACAGACCAGGGAAAATCAAATCTTGTACTGCTTTAATGCGTCTATTATTGATCATTTTTTTAAAAACAACTTATCATTTTCAGCCAATTAAATATCATTTTCTGACTAAAATAAGGCTTAAATGACATTTTGTTTATTTCTTAATCGAACAAAATCGCTCAAGTGTCATTCCTGACTTCTCAATACTTTGCTTTTGTCGATCTAAAAAATTATTGGCGATCATCAACATCATATTGGCCGTATCAAGTTCTAAATTTTCTTTCGAAATCCTAGCAATCGCTTGATAAGCATCTAAACGTGAACAAAATGCTTGATGCTGTTCAATCGCAGTGATCGTGCTATGCGCTTCATCCAAGATATGTTTAGTTGCATTGACTTGATCAGTATAGGTTTGAATACGTTGGTCATACTGTTCTTGGGTAAGTTTTTGCGTGGATGATTCAGCAAAACTTTGCGTGCTCAATCCACTACTCAGAAAAATACTGCAGAGGCTCAAAATAAATCTATAGATCATGCTGAAGCAAACCTTTTATTTATAAAATATCTGCTTTCCATACATCTTCGTATTCATCAGCATCTATCATAAATCTAAAGCCTTGTTCCAAAGCCAGATAAGGGATCGCATCAGGAAAAACTTCTTCAAGCTCTTTTACACTGATCACATCAAAAAAATCTTCCCCCTCTTCCAACTCACCACCATAAATAAACCATGACACGTTTTCAGCATCTGGCTGTTTACGCAAACCCACGATCGGTTCTTTATTTAAGGTTTGCTTAGCGATAGCCACGAGATCCGTTTCATTGACTTTGATATATCGAGAGTCAAATTCTTCACACACTAATTTCTGTTCTTCTACAAAATCTTGCAACATGTACATTTCCGAGCGATTGGATTTTGTTAAATTGTAAGCTGACAGTTTGACAATCACAATCAATTCACCAAAAGAATCTTGCATCACGCGTTTATTTTGTTAAACTTGATTATGTTACATTTTCAAGGTGAATCGTGATGCCGCCAAATTTGACTCCGCCATCGAAGTTAAGTGATCGCTCTGTAAGAGAAAATTTTAAGACAATCAATTCTCTTATTTCTATTATCGAGCCTATCTCAAAGCAAGATTTACGTACAATTGAATTTCGTAGCAACATCTGTATTCCCTATCCTTTGGAAACCGTTGCAGCAGGTTTTCCATCACCCGCTCAAGACTATACTGAAAAGAAAATTGATTTAAATGAACACTTAATTCATAACCCTATTGCAACCTTTATGTTAAAAGTTAACTCCTTATCAATGAAAAATGCAGGTATTGAAATTGGAGATGAAATTTTAATTGACCGTAGCCTAGAGGCTGAACACGGCGATGTTGTTTTGGCATTAATCAACAATGAATTTACAGTCAAACGCTTTATGCAAGTTAAAGTATCTACAGGAATTTATGATATTTGGCTCAAAGCAGAAAATCCTGATTTTCCAGATATTCATCCACACAGTGAAGAACAAATTATGATTTGGGGTGTCGTTACTTGTATTCTTAAAAAATTAAAATGATCATTGAACGGCATAGCCTTTGTTTGTGCCAATCATCTTCAAGCTTCATTTGCGATACCCACATGGCAACCAAGACTCACTAAAAATAGGTTAAAAAAATAATTGTTATGATTGAATCATTAAGACGTCTAGCACTCTCTCATCAAGGCCTAATTTCACCTGCTTCCTTTGGTACAGGATTATCTGGAACACGCCATGCGATTGAACATCTTGGCTATGTTCAGATTGATACAATTTCTGTGGTAGAACGTGCCCACCACCATATTTTATGGAGCCGTGTTCCAGATTATCAGCAAAGTCACTTAAATCAACTGGTCAAACAGCAGCATATTTTTGAATATTGGTTTCATGCAGCATCTTATTTACCAATGCAAGATTATCGCTATGCACTTCCTCATATGACATCGATTAGAAATGGTGAGCATCGTTATTTTAATCGCGGTGATCAAGCTTTTATGAATGAGATTCTAGCCCGGGCGAAAGCTGAAGGCAGTATTCGATTACGCAACATTGAACAAGGCAATAAACAAAATTCGGGGGGCTGGTGGAACTCAAGTTTAGCGCGTCGTTCGATTGAGCAATTGTTTATGCAAGGCGATTTGATGATTTCTGAACGTAATGGTATGGAAAAAGTCTATCAACTGACCGAATATTGTATCCCAAGTCATCTTGATCTGAGTGTTCCTACACTAGAGGAATATGCCCGCTACTTGTTCAATACCTCGCTCCGTGCACATGGCGTGTTTGCATGGAAGCAATTGTTGCATTTAAAAGTTGGGCAAAAGATTCGTGAGGCAATGCGTGACATCGTCAATGAACAATTAGATGCAGGTGTGATCACCACTTTAGCTCAATTCGGCAATAGTGACAAAGAGAGTCAAAATCTTTATATCAAAACCGATGCCTTAGAACAGATCCCGAATATTGAGTTAAAAGTAAAAATTCTCTCTCCTTTTGACAATCTGGTAATACATCGTGAACGTTTAAATACCCTGTTTAAATTTGATTATCGTTTGGAATGTTATGTGACACCACCTAAACGTGTATTTGGTTATTTTTGTTTACCTATTTTATATGGGGATCAAATTGTCGGACGTATAGATTGCAAAGCACATCGGGCAAAAAATCAATTTGAAGTCATCAGCCTACATCTTGAACCCCAGCATCTTAATCATACTATTGCAGACCCAGCGCATTTCTTTAGCGCACTAAACACTGAAATACACCATTTTGCCCAATTTAATCAATGTATAAATATAAATGAAGGTCTTCATAAAATTCTTGATGAAAGCAATAAACGATTTAAGTAATCGACAACGTAAGCTTAAAATCAAGACACTTAAAAATGAAGAAGCTTAAAATTCAAAATAGCTAAAATGACAAAACGCCTCAATTGAGGCGTTTTGTCATTTAGAAGCTACGATTAAGATGAGTTCAAAGCCCTATTTTTGCTGAGGCTTGTGTTGGCTTTGCTGATTTTGTTGAGCCTGTTGGTTGGATTGTTGCTTTTGCTGGTTTTGTTGATTTGATTGTTGATCTTGCTGACTGTGTTGCTTCTGCTGCTGATTAGATTGGTTGGGTTGACCTTGTTGGTCATTCTGCTGGTTTTGTTGCTGATTCTGTTGCTGATTCTGTTGAGAACTATGTTGTTGATTAGCCATTTTCATATCCATCCTTTTCAATATTGGGATATGCCGTACAAATCGACGACAACTGTTAATTTAGCCCTCTCAGTTTTCTATACAAGGATTGAGATGTTTCATTTTTCGACATTGTAAGCTGCAATTTAAGATATACCTTTTAAAAGAACCACTTCTCTATTTGCTCTTTTTACCTAAATTACTTAAACCACTACGAAGCTCAACAGTGCTTAGTCAGTTTTGCATCTCACCACACCAACGATTTAATCATCCAGCCCAAAGGATGAACAAATCCACACTAGATTTGATTTGAATTTATTTTAAACATCTTTTAATATTTCACTTGAATTTGTAACTTTTTCAAGACAGCCCATGAGCGAACAAATTTTTGCTTTGATCGACATTAACAATTGTTATGTCAGTTGCGAGCGCGTATTTAACCCCAGTTTAAATAATAAGCCCGTTGTCGTCTTAAGCAATAATGATGGTTGTGTCGTTTCACGAAGCAATGAAGCCAAGGCGTTAAGCATAGATATGGCAATCCCTTGGCATGAAGTTGAACAACAAGCTAAAAAAGCTGGGGTACTCGCCTTTTCAAGTAACTATGCTTTATATGGTGATTTTTCAGATCGTTTTTTTAAAATTTTAAAGATTTTTTTTAAAGATGAGGATTTGGAAGCCTACTCTATTGATGAATGTTTTATCAATCTCAGCTCTTACCAAGACTTATTCGATCTACAGGATTATTGTAGAAAACTCATCAAAACCATCCAAAAATGGCTTGGTCTGCCCTGTTGCATTGGTATTGGCTATAGTAAAACTCAAGCCAAGCTTGCCAACAATTTTGCCAAGAAACGTAGAGGCTTTGATAGCGTCTGTGACCTGACTGGTTTAGATTTATGCAGTTTTGAAGGCCTACTGCTTGAAACCAGTGTTGCAGAAGTCTGGTGCGTTGGACGTAAAACCAGCAAACGCTTACAAGCTTATAATATTTATAATTGCTATGACTTAACTTTTGCCAATGAACATTACCTTGCACGCGAGTTTTCAGTGGTCATTGGGCGCACCATTCGTGAGCTAAAAGGTCAATCCTGCATTGCATTGGACGATGCAAACATTCCCTCCAAACGCATCCTTTCCTCACGCAGTTTTGCATCTGCCCTAAACAATGTTGAGATTATCAAACAAGCCATTATTTTCCATGTCAATCGTGCACATCAACGACTCAGCAAGCAACGGCAACTGTGTGCAGTTGTGCATGTTTCCTTATATGAAAAAGTTGCACAGGCGCCCTATAAAAAGGCACAAAGTAGTGTCATTGGCTTGATGTATGCAACAGACGATTTGATGATTTTAACCAAGTCAGCATTACAGCAAATTGATGTTTTATTTAAAGAAAATTTAAAGTATGTAAAAGTTGCTGTGATGTTCTCAGCACTGCATAGCAAAAGCCAGCACATCAATGACTTATGGCATCCTGTAGACTTTATTCAGCAACGTGATCAACTTATGGATACGCTCTCAAGTATGAAACAACGCTTTGGCTCAGACTGTATACAAGTGGGTTATCATTCCAACCAAGAAACATGGAAAATGCGCCAGCAAAATCGATCTCCAAGCTATACAACACGTTGTAGTGAGATCTTATCTATTGACGATAGTCATATGGCTGTTACACAAATCAAATGAATAGTTTTGGTCACTCAGTTTAAAATAAAGTCTCTGTAAAACATCTGCTAAAAATGTCATATTTTAACATTGCCATTTACTGACAAAATTAACATTATATAGCCCATACAAGGCACTGCGTTTCCGCGACGATTCAAAGAAAATATAAAGTATTTGTGGAAAAATATGCCATAATATGCAAACTTTGCAGACATCTTGCAATTTTTTTTTGCGACTTTTGAATTGGAGCACTCTCAATGAGTTCGACCATTTTGGTCATTCACGGACCAAACTTAAACTTGCTAGGAAAGCGCGAACCTGAGGTCTATGGTCACCTCACATTGGATGACATTAACCAACAATTGAGTCTCCAAGCACGTCAAGCCAATATAAGTTTAGATACTTTTCAAAGCAACTGGGAAGGTGCTGTGGTCGATCGTATTCACCAAGCACAACAAGACGGCATAAAATTTATCATTATTAATCCTGCCGCGCTGACCCATACCTCAGTCGCTATACGTGATGCCCTACTTGGCGTTGCGATTCCATTTATTGAAGTACATCTTTCTAATGTTCATGCACGTGAAGCATTTAGACATCATTCTTATTTATCAGATAAAGCCGTTGGCGTCATTTGTGGTTTAGGTGCCAAAGGCTATTCTTTTGCACTTGATTTCGCCATCGAAAAACTTAAATCTTCAACCCAATCATAATTTAGGAATACGAACCCATGGATATTCGCAAAATTAAAAAGCTCATCGATTTGATGATCGAATCTGATCTTCAGGCAATTGAAGTGAAAGAAGGCGATCAATCGATTGCTTTAACTCGCCGTAATCCTGTGGTTGCTGCTGGTGTAGCACCTATTGCCCTCCCAACCGCTGAAGCGCCTGTAGTTAAAGCTGCCTCTCGTGGTGCAGTAGAAACGTCTCCAATGGTTGGTGTGTTCTATTCAGCGCCAAGTCCTGGTGAAGCACCCTTTGTAAATGTAGGTCAAACTGTTTCTGCAGGTGAAACCCTCGGGATCATCGAAGCAATGAAAATTATGAACCCGATTGAAGCAACACAAAGTGGTGTAGTTGAAGAAATTTTAGTAAAAAATGGTGATGTAATCCAGTTCGGTCAACCTTTATTCCGCTACCGCGCGTAATACCTCGGGGGTTGATATGTTGCAAAAAGTTTTAATTGCAAACCGAGGTGAGATTGCGTTACGCATCACTCGAGCTTGCAAAACTTTAGGAATCAAAACTGTCGGCATTTATTCAGATGCTGATAAAGATTTGATGCATTTACGTTTTTGTGATGAAGCAGTATGTATAGGTCCAGGTGCGAGTAGCGAAAGCTATTTAAACATTCCTGCCATTATTACCGCAGCAGAAATTACAGGCGCAGATGCCATCCATCCCGGTTATGGTTTCTTATCTGAAAATGCTGAATTTGCAGAAATTGTAGAAAACTCAGGCTTTATTTTCATTGGACCGCGTCCTGAACATATTCGTCTAATGGGAAATAAAGTTTCTGCAATTACGGCGATGCGTAAAGCAGGTGTACCAACAGTTCCTGGTTCAGCACATGCTGTGACACCCAACAATGCGTTGGCTGAAGCCAAAGAAATTGGTTTCCCACTGATTGTAAAAGCTGCTTCAGGCGGTGGTGGTCGCGGAATGCGTATTGTTGAACGTGTCGATACATTACTTGAATCTGTTCAAGCTGCACAACGTGATGCTGAAATGTGGTTCGGTGATGATACGGTTTATATGGAACGTTTCCTGCAAAAACCACGTCATGTTGAAGTACAAGTTTTAGCAGATGGTAATGGTCAAGCGATTCATTTATATGACCGTGACTGCTCTTTACAACGTCGCCATCAAAAAGTGCTTGAAGAAGCACCTGCACCAGGTTTACCAGAAGAAGCGCGCGCGCATATTCTTGAAGCCTGTGTCAATGCATGTAAGTTGATGCAATACCGTGGTGCTGGTACTTTTGAGTTCTTATTTGAAGATGGTGAATTCTTCTTTATCGAGATGAATACCCGTGTTCAAGTTGAGCATCCTGTGACTGAACAAGTGACTGGTGTAGATATTATTGAACAGCAATTACGTATCGCTGCGGGTCTAGGTTTAAATCTTCAACAAGAAGATATTAAAATCGAAGGTCATGCAATTGAATGCCGTATCAATGCAGAAGATCCGTCGACCTTCTTACCATCACCAGGTAAAATTGAATCATTCTATGCGCCAGGCGGTGCAGGTATCCGTTTAGATTCTCATATCTATCAAGGATATAGCATTCCTCCGTATTATGACTCAATGATCGCAAAGTTGATTTCTTATGGTAAAGATCGTGAAACTGCGATTGCCCGTATGAAACAAGCCTTGGATGAGATGATCTTGACTGGAATTAAAACCAATATTCCATTACATAAAGATCTGATCCTTGAAGACAAAAACTTCTGTTCACAAGCAATGGATATTCACTACCTTGAAAAACACTTGTTAAAACAAGTTCAAGGACATGAAAAAGATGCTTAATATGCATCCTCTAATCCAGTAAAAAATCCAATAAAAAACCTCTGTAAAATCAGAGGTTTTTTATTTTAAAGCAAATGCTTGACTATTTAGCCAAGCATTGATGCTTTAAATCAACTTAAGGCAAGACTCTGCGTAAAGTAGCAAAGCACTGATCGCCTTTGTCAGAGATACAAAAATTCAAGGTGTTCTTATTAATCCACTTCACAAAATATTGGGTAACTTCACCAGACTGATCTTCTTTACGCCCCGAACAATCTGTTTCATTATTTTCATAGCGAATTTGCATGATTAATGCAGGTGGCTTTTCCAGCGTATTATCAGGTGAAGGCTGATAATCAAACAGACCGATTGACCACTCTTTGGCACTATTCACAACCACTTCATTGGAACCGCGAAAATTATAATATTCTGTACATTTCTTATTTTCTGGAATTTCCATGCCCCATAAGCCTAAAATTTCAGGGCGAGTATTTATACGAATTGTGCTTGTGGTATTGGTTGCAGCCACAGTCGTAGGATTGGTTGCTTGAGGTTGAACTGTTTCAGCTCTCGCAAAAGGTGAAAGGCTAAGCAATAAAGAAATTATAAGTGCTGTTTTTTTCATACCAAGTCTGTATGTAATATTTCATCAGACATAAATTAGCATAGATTTAGAATAAAACATGTAAAATTAACCATATATGAACAATCTTTCTTGTTTAGTCTAGGCAAAAACATTTTTGTGACGAGCCCGAATTAAGGTAACTAAAACTATTGATTTATCGATATAAATAGATATGATTACTTATTAATACCTTAGCAGAGCCAGATAGAATATTGGCTTAGAGATTAATCCCTCTTTAGAATAGGTTAGAAAATTGCCTCGAGCTATCGCATATTTAAGTCAAACGCTTAAAGACAACATCTCTGCATTTTTTATTATTGCAATGATTATTTTTGTCTGCGCATTGGCTGGAATATTTGGTAGACCCTTATCCTTTCTTGCCATTTTTTGGCCCGCAAATGCTGTTTTACTTGGACTTTTTTTAAGGTTTCATCGCTTAAAAAATATAGGGGGATGGATTGGCGCATTTACCGCCTTTATGCTCGCAGATCTGCTTACTGGCAATTCATTTTTAATCACCTTCTTTCTGACTCTGGCCAATCTAGCTCACGCCTTGGTCACATTAGGACTGATTCGTTTTTTTAAACTGGATTATAAACAATATAATAAAGGCCTAACATTTTTATACTTATTTGCAATCAGTGCCTTTGGCGGTTGTTTAGCTTCACCAATCGTCGCAAGTTTAACGGTCCCTTATTTACCAAACACCTTTATGGTTATGGATAGAATCTGGATTGATTTTGGGATGTGGTGGACGGGAGAAATCCTCAATGTCATTGCCTTTTTACCGATTATATTGGCAATCCCAGATAAAAAAACCATTCAAAGCCATATCCAACAATTTAAACAACAGCCTTTTCAGTACGAAAAATTTCTTCCACTGTTGGGCGTGATTTTATCGGTCATTCTGACCCATTTTTTTCTGGGTCCTGGTGCAATTATGTTCCCCATTGCAGCACTGGTCTGGGCTGCACTAAGCTATAATTTATTCTTTGTCTCTATCATTAACTGTATCGTGTGTATGCTGCTCTATAATGCATTGACTGCATATTATATCGCTCAATCTCCAGATGCCTATTTGGGTACTACTTTGTCTGTACGCATCGGTTTAATGATGTTGGCTTTAGGGCCTTTAACCCTTGCTATTATCAGTTTAAATCGCCAAAAACTTTATCACCAAATCTTATACTTAGCCATTCATGATGGTCTCACCACCACACTCAATCGTCGTTATTTCTATGAAGAAAGTGAACGTACCATTGCTGAGGATGTTGAAAAGCAACAAGCACACAGTGTCACGATTTTGGTTTTAGATTTAGATCATTTTAAGAAAATTAATGATCAATATGGCCATGTGATTGGTGATTATGTTTTGCAAGAGTTTACCCATCAAGTCAAAGCACAAATTCGTGCGAATGATCTATTTGGTCGCTTAGGTGGTGAAGAGTTTGCTATATTATTAAAAGATCTATCTTTAGAACAAAGTGTTGCCATTGCACAAAGAATTTGTAATAGCGTTTTTAATACCCCGATTCATTTAGATGATCAGCGTAGCTTAAATATCAGCGTCAGTATTGGCTTAAGTTATCAGACTTTACCCTATTGCATACCTTTTCAACAGCTGATTAAACGGGCTGATGATGCTTTGTATTTAGCCAAGGAAAAAGGTAGAAATCAACTTTGTCTAGAAACCACGATCGAGCAAAACCAAAAGATATTTGCCCAATAACTCAGAACAGCAAGGGAAAGCTATGAAATTTTCAGAATATATTCAATATGATGGTATCGGTTTAGCACAGCTTGTTCAAAACAAAGAAGTACAAGCACATGAATTATTAGAAATCGCAATTCAACGTGCTGAACAGGTAAATCCTAAAATTAATGCGATCGTTATTCCGATTTATGAACAGGCATTAAAAAATACCCAAAACTATGCAACTGGTCCCTTTTCAGGTGTACCGTTTTTGCTCAAAGATCTACACCAAGAATATGCGGGTGTCGCAACTTCATTTGGTTCTAAAGCATTTAAAAATGCTAAATATATTGCTAAAGAAAACTCAGAAATCGTCAATCGCTGGGTAAAATCGGGCGTGGTTACTTTTGGTTTAACCAATTCGCCAGAGTTTGGCATTAAAGGTATCACTGAACCTGAGGCTTGGGGCAGTTGCAAAAATCCGTGGAATTTAAAACACAATAGTGGTGGTTCTTCAGGGGGTTCTGCTTCTGGCGTGGCAGCAGGTATCGTACCAATTGCAGGTGCGAGTGATGGAGGCGGTTCTATTCGGATTCCAGCCTCGTATTGTGGCCTATTTGGTTTAAAGCCAAGTCGTGGACGTACACCTTGGGGACCTGAAATCAGTGAAGCAATGCATGGGGCTGCGATGCAACATGTATTGTGCAAATCAGTCCGTGACAGTGCCGCAATGTTAGATGCCACTCAAGGCTCAGATCGCACGGCGCTTTTCAATATCCAAAGTCCAACTGAACGCTACTTGGACATTATTGAAAAAGCCCCAAAACGTTTGCGAATTGGCTTTTCCACTGTTTCCCCAATTGGAACCAAAGTTTCAAAAGATGCAGTACAAGCCATTCAAAAAACAGCCAAACTTTTAGAATCTTTAGGACATATTGTTGAAGAAGCAACCCCTCAGATTGACGGTATGGCTCTTGCCAAAGACTTTATTACCACATGGTTTAGTCAATGCGCTTATACAGTCAATCAAGTCAAACAGCGATTTGGCGCAACAGATCAAGATTTTGAATTAGATACACTGGCAATTGCCGCATTTGGTGCCAAAGCTTCTGCTGTGGACTATATTAACAACCTCAATAACTGGGGTGTTTATGTTGCAAAAATGAACCATTTCTTTGAGCGTTATGACTTATTTCTGATTCCGTCTACAGCCTCAGTTGCACCTAAAAATGGTGAGGTAAAAACACCATCTTGGCAGGTTCCGATTTTAAAAGCCTTGCTCAAAGTTGATCAAGCCCACTTACTGGCAAAAGGTAAGCTGGTTGAGCAGATGATTAAAAATAATTTGCAATGGGTTCCATTTACCCAATTGGCCAATATCACGGGCTTACCTGCCATGTCAGTACCTTTATATTGGAATAAAGATAATCTGCCCTTAGGTTCACAATTTATTGCACCTTTTGGACGTGAGGATGTGTTATTACAACTGGCAGCACAATTAGAACAAGTACAACCTTGGGCAGCTAAATATAAAGGTATTGCGATATAAATTTTATCAGCTTAAATATTCACATTAGACATCTGGTACTGGTGTGAATATTTTTTGAGAATAGCGTGGCATTGCAAGCTTTTCAATCATACATATTCATTTTTATAGAAGAGTATAATTTCCATAAGTTATAAAGTTTGCTTTCATAAGACTATTCTTAATTCGCTACTTTAATCATCTATATAGAAATGAGAAACATCACGCAATCAATATACATCACGTAAGTAACGTTTTTGTTCAATCAACTGCTCAAACTGATTTTCACCTAAAATATCGATTAATACTGTTTCAACCCCTTGTGCCATCCCTTTTAAACTACCACAAATGTAAATTGATGCACCTTGCTCAATCCATTGTTTAAGTTGTGCTGATTTCTCCAATACACAATCTTGTACATATTTCTGATTATCTGTATCACGTGAAAACGCATAATCAATTTGCGGTAGTACAGACTGTTGTTGCCATAGATTCAATTGATCTGCAAAGCCAAGGTCAACTTGGTACTGACGTTCGCCATAAATTAACCAGTTTTGCTGAAAAGACCATTCTGCGCGTTGCCGAATATGTGACATCAAGCCTGCTATCCCAGAACCATTTCCAATCAGAATAATAGGCCGATCATTTTGAACCAGATAAAATGCGGGATTTGAACGAACTCGACAAAAAATTTGCTCACCTAAAGCCAGCGCATGGGTAAGATAGCCTGAACCCAGCCCTAAACCTGTTTGATGAACTTCTCGTCTGACCACCAACTCAATCTGATTTTGCGATGTAATACTGGCAATCGAATATTCACGAATCGGTAAGTCTTCTGCCTGTGCCAACCATTGCTCAAATGCCGTTGAATGTTGCATGGCATCAAATGAACGTAAATTCTTAAACCGCAATAATTCTATTGGGTGATTAGCCTGAAGCACACTGGAGTTTTGAAGATTAAAATGATCTAAAAATGCCTTGATTTGTGAATCTGTATTGGCACATTGAATTTCAAGAATATCACCAGATTTCCAGCATAATGCTTCAACTTGGGTAAACACAAGATGATACATTGGATGCCCTAAACTGCCTTGATTTAACAAATGGCGTTCAGATAACACTACAGAATGAAATGGATGTTGTGTCAATTGAACAGGTTGAACGGAAAATTGCGGCAAAACTAGGTTAAGTTGAGTTTGCCATTCCGTCAGACCTGTAGGGTTCAGTTGATCAACACAAATCATGGGAAATAAAGCTTGTGCATGGTTTTCAGTTAACCATAAATCCAATTGTCTACCAAAATTACAGAAATTTGCATAATGCGAATCACCAAAAGCCAACACAGCATACTCAATGTCATTTAAATCAAATGACTTTGTCATTACATTTTCAACAAAATGACGTGCTGAATCTGGTGCATCCCCCTCACCATAAGTGCTGACGATCCATAAAATCTTTGTCCCATGCTTGAATAAAGCAGCATTCACCTGTTCAATACTCAAGCACTGGACCAAATAACCTGAAGCAGACAATTGCTGGGCTGTTTGCAAAGCAAAACTTTCTGTCTGCCCTGACTGACTTGCATATACAATCAAATATTCATCTGCATTTTGAGCTAAATTGCGTTTTGATTGAGGTCTCAATAAAAGCAACAGAAAAATGCCATGAAATATAAACAAGATTGCTAAAAATATAAGTACAGTCAGTACAGCATGTGTCATTGTTCTAACCTTTTATACCACTGTCCAAACCAGAAGCATCAATAGCGCTAAGCTAAATACCGTCAAGAAAAGATATGTTTTTAAGCGAGTCTTAATACTTAAAAATAGGATATAGCCTGCCAATGATAAGATCGTAATGATGATTGCACTGATATCAATCAGCCAAGTCCATGCTTTACCCGCATTTTTTCCACGGTGCAAATCACTGATCAATGAAACGGTAGAGGCTGGTTTAAGCGTAATTTCAGCTTGACCATTGTCTAAAGTGACCCAAATATCTGTTGAACCTGCTGGGCTTGCCAAATGAATCATGACTTCATTGTCCATGACTTCACCACTCTTATAACGACCAATGACTGCATGATGTTGTCGTAGATAATCTACGATTTGAGTGCTTGGATTCTCTTGGTCTTTAATTTGAGTCAGGACATTTTCAGGTAAAGTAATCGTTTCAGTATTTTCATCTGTTGCAGGGGTAAACCATTCAGGGTGGTTTAAAATTAATCCCGTAACAGCAAAAAAGATTAATACAATAAAGGCAAAAGCTGATAACCAGCCATGCACATAACGTGCATGGCGGTAAAAATCTCGACGTTGATACACAATTAAACTCTCATCAAAACTTTTATCAAAACGCTTATCCGAACAGGCATAGTCAGCAAATTAATTCACTTTCTGGAAATTCAGTTTGACGACACCTATTTCCTTTTGTGCAGGTAAATTTTGAGAGGAAGCTTTTGCTTTTACGTCCAAGTTAAAAGTTTGATAAGAATGATCACCATGCTCACGTGAAGCTTCAACATGTATTTGATACTGTCCTGCATCTACAGTTTTACCATTGTCATCTTTACCATCCCAAGCCAGTTTATAATTACCCGGTTGGCGTGACGGTTTAGCAACTGCATCCAAGTTCGTTATTTGACGACCATAACGGCGCCACCATACATAGTTTGAATTAATCCATTTCGGGTCTTTGCCCCAAGCTGCAAGTGTCCGCACTAATTTTTTATCACTGTCGGTCACCCAGATCGAGATATAAGGTGCACGATAATTTTCCACAACCAATTTGGGAATAACCAAATCGATCACCGCTTGATAACCTGCGGGCCATTTTGCTGAAGCATTTGCTGCAACATTATGAAAATCTGCTTGCTGTGGCAGTTGAACCAAAGCATTCCAACCTGTACTTTGGTGCGTTTCACCCGTTGATAGTGTCAGTTGAGCTTCATAACCGAGCAAAGATTCGATCAGTTGCATGCCTTCTGCTGGCTTCATCACAGTTAAGGCTGTTGCTAAAGCATCTGCATCCGCAGCACATTTTCCAACAACTACACATTGCTCAACATGTTGGATTGGCAAACCGGTATGTGGATCTAAAAGATGAGATTGCCCCGCCAGACTACGATAACCCTGACCACTGAATGCGACCGCTTGGTCTTTTAAGTTTAAAACTTGGCTTGGTGCTAGATTGTCATAGTGATTAAAGGCATCTTGTACACCAACATTCCAACCCGCTTGATTGGGTGAGGTTCCCCAAACGCGCATGTCACCACCAATATCCAGTAAAATGCCTTTTAAATTAGGGACCGCTTGACGTGCTGCAATTAAAGCTCGATCAATAATATAGCCTTTTGCATAGCCATCTGGTGCAAAAGTAACAGAGCTATCCATTTGCACACTTTTTGTTTTTTCATCCAAGCGAACACTGTTGTCTTGCAACTGCGAAAGCAATTGATCACGTGTACTTTGATCAATTTCAATCACACCATTGGCCTGTTGCCACATTGCAATCAAATTGCCTAAACGCGCATCAAATGCGCCACAGGTTTTACCACGCCAAGCTTCACATGCAGCGATGACTTGATACAAATCCGAAGATGCTGTGAGATGCTTTTGTTGGTTGAGTTGCGAAATTTCACTGTCATTTTGCCAAGTTGATAACACTTGATTCAAATCAGAAATTTCTTTTTCGATTGCAGCTGTTGCACGTGCAGCTTCTTGTTGCGAAGTTCCAGTAATCACCACATCTAAAGATGTACCCAAAACATGATCACGATGGAAATGATGGCTTTCCAATTCAACATGGTTATTGCTTGTAGCAGAAACCTGCACTGTTTCTGCATAACTATGCAGTGGAGATATCAGTGCTAATGCCATGACCAGAGGCGAAAGACGAAATACGGCACGAGTTGAGGGTGAACGTCTGCTTGATGAGGACATACGGATAGTCTCTGAATTTTGTTAAAATAATATTGATAATGATACTTGTTATCAAGTACATTATGTAAAATATTTTAACTTAAGTTTACAGGACGCTTGAAATGAATCAATGGCTCAAAATTGCCTTGCTATCTGCATTACCCGTAGTTGGTTCTGCACATACCATCAGCCCTTTTATTCTCCCTGAAATTTTTGATACCAGCGCATCTCAAAATGTAAGCTTCCAGAGTTCACTGACCCTTGAAAAATTTTTTGTTCCCAGCATTAACTTTAAAACCAGCTATCTCCTTACAGATCCTAAAGGTCAGCAAATAAAAATAAACCCTGCTGCCGAATTAAAACGCTTTAATGTTGCTGAGTTTGATCTTCCAAGTGAAGGGACTTACCGTATCCGTACAGATAATGCTTTAGGGAATAGTAGTAAATATGCACTTATAGATGGTCGTTGGTTACGTATCCGCCCTGTACGTCCACAAAATGCAAATATGCAAGCGCCTAAACCAGAACAACCAAAAGCCGATGTTGAAAAAAAACCAGTAACACCACCACAACCGCCACGTTCAGTTTCAGCAGACCAAGTCCCTGCAAACGCACAAATCTTAGAAGTTAAAAACAATATTATTGCTGAAAGCTTTGTCACCAAAGGCAAACCAAGCCCTGTTCCAGCAGTCAGCAATAAAGGATTTGAAGTTAAGTTTTTTACTCATCCAAATGAGTTGTTTGCTGGTGAATCATTAAAAGCGCAGATTTTACTCAATGGCAAAGCTGTACCAAACCTTGAGATTGATGTGTTTAAAGGCGCCAGTAGTTATGAAACCAGTGCGCAACGTGAACAACCTCATGTAAAAACCAATGCAAAAGGTGAAGTGGACGTTAAATTTGAAAAACCTGGAATTTATTTGATTACGACTTCTTATCCAGAGGCTAATCCTGACAATAGCAAAAAGCCAGAAAGTGAAATTTTTACTTATGGTCTAACCGTTGAAGTTGCTGAGTAAATCCTATTAAGATCTTAATTTTTATTTAATAATTAGTATATTTATTAAGTTCTTTCACAAGTCTTTTTAAAAGCATAAATCGACATAAAAGCACCCTCGTCCTAGCCTTCTCCCAGTGGGAGAAGCAACTTTCAATACCAATATGATTCAATTCAAATGATCATTTTTTGATTCATCAAAAAGACCCCATCAAAATTTAGAATAATAATCAATTAGATAGATATAAAAACTTGCATTACGCTAAAATTAAAAGACTTTAGCATTTTTTTGCATAAGTAAATCAACAATCAAGACAACCACTTATACAAAAAAGTCATAAGATATGCCTGTTTTTTGATATCTGGCAATATAAGTCATGTTTGGTCCTGTTGAGTTTATTCTAGCTGGCGTTTTAGTCGGCTTCTGTGTAGGTATTACTGGTGTAGGCGGTGGTTCTCTTATGACCCCCATCCTGATTAGTTTATTTCGAATAGAACCACACATCGCAATCGGAACAGACCTACTCTATGCGGCTATTTCTAAGTTTTGTGGCTCAATGGTTCATGCTAAAAAACTCAATATTGTTTGGCCGATTGTTCTCTGGTTAGCCTTGGGCAGTGTCCCAGCTTCATTTATCACCCATTGGGTTTTAGACAATTACCTCAGCAGTTCAACACACTACAAAGCCATTTTAACCATGGTGTTAGGCTTTATGCTGACCATAACAGGCTTGTCTATTGTGTTCCGTTCTAGAATTGAAAAATTCTTTGCTAAATTTCGTGCAGAAAAGCAAGATTTTCATGAGGCCAATAATTTCAACATTGAAGGCAAACGTACTTATGTTGTGATTATGGGGATTGTACTGGGTGTATTCGTGACCCTTTCTTCTGTAGGTGCTGGCGCATTTGGTATCATGGCGCTGATCCTCATGTTTCCCAATTTACCAATGATTCGTATCATCGGTTCTGATGTGGTACATGCTGTTTTGTTAACCTCTGTTGCTGGGTTTGCGCATATGACATCTGGCAATGTAGATTTTCATCTGCTTGGATGGTTACTGGTGGGCTCAATTCCTGCAATTGTGGTGGGGACCTTGATCAGTTCTAAAATGCCAGAAAAAATGATTCGCAAGGTTTTGGGGATCACCCTATTTGCCTTGGGTATTAACTTTATCTTAAACCCAGTTAAATCCAAACCTGTAGAAAAACCACAGGCTGCAATGGTGACGCCATCCGTCCAACAACCACAGGTTTAAAATTAAGCTTTTATTGATAACTAATAATTATGAATTGACCGCAAAGTTTTAATGATTTATTTATGACAAAACTTCGGCCAATTCGTGTTATATTCTGACCACTAAAAATACTTTCTGTATGTTTCTAATACCCAGTGACGGCAATGAATACATTAAATTCAAATCCAATTACTCAATCAGATATTGATGACGTGAATGTCCAAAGCATTCAAACGCTGGTAACCCCAGCGGAACTTAAAGCTGAATTACCATTAAATGAAAATGCCTACCAAACTGTACTTCATGGTCGGGAAACTGTTCGTAATATTTTAGATGGTAAAGATAAACGTCTATTTGTTGTGATTGGCCCTTGTTCTATTCATGACCCTGTTGCAGCACATGATTATGCAAATCGTTTAAAAGTATTAAGTGAAAAAGTAAAAGATACTTTATATATCATCATGCGTGTTTATTTTGAAAAACCTCGTACAACCGTTGGTTGGAAAGGTTTGATCAATGATCCAGATATGAATGATTCTTTTAATATTGAAAAAGGTCTACGTTTAGGTCGCAAACTATTGCTTGAGTTAAACGATAAAGGCTTACCTTGTGCAACTGAAGCGCTTGACCCAAACTCACCACAATATTACCAAGATCTTATTTCATGGTCTGCGATTGGTGCACGTACAACGGAAAGCCAAACGCATCGTGAAATGTCTTCTGGTCTTTCTTCACCTGTAGGCTTTAAAAACGGTACAGATGGTGGTTTAACCGTTGCAACCAATGCCATGCAGTCTGTTAAACATGGTCATAGTTTCTTGGGTTTAAATAACGAAGGCCAAGTTTCAGTGATTCGTACCAGCGGTAACCCTTATGCACACGTTGTATTACGTGGTGGTAATGGTAAGCCGAACTATGATGCGGGCTCTGTTGCTGAAGCGGAAAATGCGTTAGCAAAAGCCAAAGTCAGCAATAAAATCATGATTGATACCAGTCATGCCAACTCAAATAAAGATCCGTATTTACAACCGCTTGTGTTGAAAAATATCACTGAACAGATCTTAGATGGCAATAAATCTATTGTCGGCATTATGGTTGAAAGCCATATCAAAGGTGGACGCCAAGATATTCCTGAAAATCTGGCTGATTTAGAATATGGTAAATCGGTGACTGATGGTTGTATCGATTGGGAAACCACTGAAAAAGCGCTTCTGGAAATGGATGCAGCTTTAAAAGAAATTTTACCAAATCGTTAATTAATATAAAAACGCCATCTACATAGATGGCGTTTTTGTTTATGATGTTATTAAACATTTTCTGTAAGAATGCTATGAACGAACTTGAACAAGAACTCTGTCAAATCGCAAACTTCCAGTTTGTCCACGAACATTTACTGACTTCAGGTCAGCCGAGTGCTGAACAACTGAAACAGATTAAAGAATACGGCGTAGATACAATCATCAATCTGGCATTTACAGATGCCAGCTTACACCTTGAACATGAAGATAAAATCTGTGCTGAGTTTGGGCTCAACTACATTCAAATTCCAATCCATTGGGATACACCAGCAGATGATCAATGCTTATTTGTGTTAGATTTGATCGCGCATTTGGTACAGGAAAAAATTGTTTGGGTACATTGTGCAAAAAATATGCGGGTGAGTTGTTTGATGTATTTATATCGCCAATATTATATGGATATCGATATGCCAACCGCACAAGAGTTGATGCATCAAATTTGGGAACCTAATGAAACTTGGACCGGTTTAATACATGCCGTTGCCTTACAACTACAAGGGCGTAAAGCCACTGAAGATTTACAACACTCTTTGATGAATGCGGATCAGTTTTCTTAAACCAACATAACAACAGTCCAATCATTGATGCATTTAAGTAAAATCATCAACATGAACAAAAATAAGCGCCTTATGGCGCTTATTTTATATTCTAATAAATTAATTTTTGATTTGCTTACTTGATCAATGGTTACTTGATTAGAAGCTGCTTGATCAAAGCTAAATTTTCAGCACGGGTTGCAGCCAAAATCAAACTGTTATTGGCAGTAAGATTTGTCCATTTTTGATTCCCACCAGTACCGCAATTATAACTAATCAAACGTGCTCGGTTATTGCTTAAATAACCATATTCCAAATCAAAACATTTTGAACCTTGCTCGATACGTTGCAGTGTGGCATTCATCGCCCACACTTGGCTTGCTGCATCATGGTTACATGAGCTTAGATTAATCACACCACCCTGATTGGCTAAACACTGATCCATATATTTTTTGCTGTGGATTTTACCCATTGCATCGTAGATCCACTGTTCAGTGTCATCATCCGTACAGCCACTCTTACCACTGATATAGGCATTCAATTTGCCATTAGCCAGTGTTTCAACTTTTAGACAATTTGTCCCGTTTTTAATGCTGGAAACATGGTTTAAATTGAAATCATTGCTTAGTTCCAACTTTGCCACAAACTGATTAAATGCCTCAATCGCTTCAACATTGCCACTTTCGAGATCAGTTCGATATGCATTTATCCAGCGATTTAAACGATAAAGTTTAATTTGCTGTTGGGTATAACGGACCATTTCTGTTTGCGCGTCCGCTGACAATTCAGTTTTAAATTGACGATAAGAGTCAAATAATAAGCGTGAATCCGCATCTAGGCTGACCACCTCTTTACCTTTATTATTCAGCAAAGCTTGTTCGAGCTGTGGCATTTCAAGTGTTCTTAATGCCGAATACTCTGCTTCTTTACCAATAGAAACAAAAGGTGCCATTGCTTGTGTAGTGACTGGAATATTGATATTCGACAATTTCACTGCTTGCTGGCCTGCTTTTTGGCAGTAGAGATCAACATTTTGAGGCGTATCACTTTGTGCAAGGTTGATATGGAACTTATTGGCATTGCTACCTGAATTTACCCGTTGTGGTGCAAGTGCAATATTTTCTACTTTGTTGGCATACTGCACATTTAACCAACAACTTGCAGCTGTGCCAGCCGTGTTGGCCTGAGGTAGATTAAAGACATTGCCCCAATTGCCTCGTGCCGCAGGATAAATAATCCCCACCTGATTAACTGGATCATAGCCACCTAAAATCGTATAAACAGGCACACTAAACAACCGTGGTTTTAAAAAGTTACCATCGGCACTGTTATACCAAACATTGCCTGAGTTTGGCGTTTTGGGTTGTGCATCCACCATTTCACGTGTTGCTGCATTCCATTTTTTATAACCTGTCGTAGAATTTGGATCCCACACGTATTTATCAAAAGCAGGTTGAATTTTTAACCACATACTATAACCAGTATAGTGGGTATATTTGGAAATCGAGCTAGCGCTAGATCCACCACTCATGGCATCCCAACCATAAGCATAGAGATTTTGGAAGTTTGGTACACCATTACTGCCATCACCTAAATTGGTATTGCCCCAATTTAAATTGCCACGCATTTTATTTCGAAATGCAATATATCCCCAGCCGCTATCCGCATGGTGTGCAGACCAGAAATAATTTGTAGGACTTCCACTTGTTTCGACTGAGCCAGGATAATGCCCTAAACCATAGTGATGCCCGATTTCATGGCTAAATTCATTCCCCACCGAATCGATCAATGTCAAAATACCATTTCCACCACTTAAGCCGTGATTGGACTCACCATTGGCATATTTACCTCTGGCATGATGAATCACCACACTTTGAGTCACTTGTGGTTGCTCTTGGCTTTGCATCGATGAACTGGTGACACCCCAATTCGCTAAGTTAATTCCAACACTAAATGTTGATTTAGCAGTATTTTCACGCATATCTCCATCATAGACACCACCATTGGTTGCACTGACAGAATCGTAAATGACACCACTTGCAACCATGACCCGATTAAGCTTCATTTCATCGTATTTGCTGACAATCATTTTTGCAGCAGGGATGGTTTGGAAATAATCGGTTCCTGCTTTTTCAGGTTCCAACAGCATATAGTGACCATTGGATTTAGGTGCATCAGTCAATAAACCTAAACGAATACTTTGCACCACCAACTCGCCTGGTGCTGCAAAATCAATATCTGCCCCAGCTAAAGAACCACTGCGATTGTTTACAGAGTCTATAATACGGATGGATAATCCTGAACGTACCTCATCCCACTTTAATGCTACTGACCATGCCTGTTTAGAGTACATCACCCGCGCTCGATCATCCTGATTAGATTGATCTGAAGCAGCAAGACGCGAAGGCTCTTTTAGATTTACAGTACGTATCAGTTGGTTACCTTGATAAATTTCCGCTTGTAATTTATCAACATCCCCCATTGAAACCAAAGGTGTAACCAACAACAATGCATCTTTTTGCGTTGTTAAGCGTGGCATTTTATCCTGTTCATTATTCTTCGGATTTACCACATGGCTTTGGGCAAACTGTAGCATT
Organism: Acinetobacter sp. NyZ410; assembly: GCF_022828975.1. Taxonomy (NCBI): domain Bacteria; kingdom Pseudomonadati; phylum Pseudomonadota; class Gammaproteobacteria; order Moraxellales; family Moraxellaceae; genus Acinetobacter; species Acinetobacter sp. NyZ410. The sequence goes on from NZ_CP094620.1 coordinate 2,750,329, forward strand.
GCAGCAAAGTCACCATTTAAATCATTGCGTAATAAGCGATTTCCACCCTGTGCATTAAAATCATAAAAGCCTAATACACTGCTTGAGATTTTATTTTTAACTGGTTCTGGATATTTTTCTACTACAGGTGGTGTTGTGCCTGTACCACCATTTGAACCGCCCGAACCATTTTCAGGAGGTTGTGTTGTACCACCATTTGAGCCACCTGAACCACTCTCTGGAGGCTGAGTCGTACCGCCATTTGAACCGCCCGAACCATTCTCTGGAGGCAAAGTCGTACCACCATTTGCCCCCCCTGAACCGTTGTCTGGAGTTTCTGGTGTACCATCTCCAGGTAACTCATTTGTACCATCGCCAGGGTTTTGCGGTATATTCGATGGCTGATCATTTGTAGAATGGCTATCACTACCGCCTCCACATGCGATAAGCATTGCTGAAAGCGTACAAATTGTTAAATATTTAAACCGTAATTGCATCACATATCTTCCCCATATTTATAACGACTTATCTCTATCCCTAGTTTCTGAGATTAAATTAAAATAATTATATATTTCAACCATTTAAATATATCACATTGTTTATAATCATGTGATTTTTATTTAAAAAATATAAAAATGGCGTATTGCCCTAAATTTTAATTTTATGGATTTATTGAGTTTTAGGTTGTTATTTAACCACACCAAGTCTGCTTACAACATAGTGTTAGCAATAGCATTACTAACTTAAGACTTTTCTTTTTACATGTTATTGCTATTGTGTGGCGACAAGGATGCCGCCCATTGTGTAAGGAATACACTGCTATTTAATCTTCTTCTTGTATTTGATCCAATTATTGCTGAAACTCACGTATCGACAATTCACCACGTTCACCTCGCCAAATCCATTTTAAATGACTATCTGCAAAACGCTCGCCTTCAAACCAAACAAATAGACCTTCCATCATCTCAGGCCAATCACTTTGACTGATATAGGTACGTTTTGAAATCACCGCAATAATTGCAGCAAGAATCGTATCGTGGCTCACAGCCAAACTAATACCGTTGTTTAGCGTAGGATGTGTTTCATAGATTAATTCAAGCACATCCACCACACCCGTAATCGGATGCTTCATACCAGGTAAGGCATTATTTACAAAACTGTTGATAAAACCTAAAGCACCTTGTGCTCTAAAATAGGGAGCGGCCTGTTTAATATCCAGCACAAAGCTTCCCGGCTCAACCAATAAGCCCTTTTCTACAATTTCGATATGATGGGTATTCGGATAAGGAGAAATTCCGTCAGCGCCTTGAATCATCAAAGCCGCGGTATCAACACAACGCTGAATGGGGCTTGAAATACAGTGTTGAATCACACGATCCGTATTTTCAATCAAATAACAGCCCCAAGCTTGCGCTAGATCACGACCTTGGGAAGTTAATTGCAGATCATAACCTGCCAGCCCCTGCCCATTCACAACCTCACGAATTGAATGACGCGTGAATAAAGTTACAGGTGTTTTCGCATCGGGCAATAAATCTATTGCTTTTAGCATACTGTTCGGCAATAAATCTAAGGCCATATCAACTTAAAACTCATTTTTATACACGCTTACTATAACATATGCAGCCAAGCGCTCAATCTAGGGTCTGTTAACATTTCATAAATGGCTTGCGTTGTAGGTTAAAATTGAGCAGGCAAGGCAGGAAACGAGGAGAATAGCGAGACTATTTTCGAGTTTCATAACAAAGGCTGAGATAATTTTAGCCACAACCCTGAGCAAGAACAAAGCACTGCTTTGTTTGCAGCGCAAGGCGCAGCGGGGGACTAGCGTGTTTTTTGCCGCTACGTCGTTACGAACTACTTATTTAGAATGACTAAATTTCGTATTTCGTTCCTAGTATCGCCTAAAAAACACACGTAGTCGCAAACATAGACGAATTGTCAACAGACCCAATATCAAAGTGTTAAATTATCTATAAAATGCATATGTATATCAGATTAAAAGCTCACATTGCTTAATGCTTCTAAAGCAATTTCTTTATTTTCGACATTCCGAAATGCGATAAAACCATCATTTAACACGGTATCACGTTGATTATAGGTAAAAGGAACCGCAGCTAAACTCAGTAATCCGCCACCAATACTTTCCAATAATCCTTGTCCTGCACTGGTATCCCACTCAGAGGTTGGATGAAATCTTGGATAAATATCAATTTCGCCTTCAAGCATCATACAAAACTTATAGGCACTGCCCGCCTCGCGTCTAATGACAGGCGATTCTTGTTCAATATAATCAATATATTGCTGATACTTTGGATTTTTACTGCTATGGCTTAGTCCAATTTGAATTGCATCTTCCTCTACAGCTTTAAACTTACAATAACGTTCCCAAGTACGATGAATAAAGCAATATTTATAAGGCAATTCTGTTAAATATCCTAAATACATCACTTGCTCTGTCGGTACAGCAATGATTGAAAATATGGTTTGGTGGTTGTGAATTAGACTTAAATTAATCGTAAATTCATCACGTTCATGAATAAATTCTTTGGTTCCATCCAAAGGATCCAACATCCAGCAGATATTCCATGTATGTCGTTGAGAATAATCGCTCTCTTCTGATAGCACTGGAATTTCAGGAGTGATTTTCGCCAATTGTTCAATTAAATAAGCATTCACTTTTAGGTCAGCTTGAGTAACAGGTGACTGATCATCCTTTTTATCAATATTAAACGCATTCCCAGCACAATAATTTTGGTATTCCTCGAGCAAGATTTGACTTGCAGATGCCAAAACTGGAACTAATTTTAAAATTTGTTCATCTTGTGGTGCTTGAGTGGTAATAAACATTGATCCGACCTGTAGGATGTCTGATTTTTGTCCACAAGCCTACCATTTTTTTATGTTGAGTGCATGAAAACAATAGCTTTTAATTAATAAATATCCTGAGATTAGATATGCTTTTTGAACACTATATAGACTTCTAAATTTTCATTTGATTTAGATTAGTCCAAGTCTATTCAACCTATTTAAAATTTTATCCAATGAAATCCATTTTAATATGGATGAATTAACCAATAACATATTGTTTTCATTAATTGTATTTATATAATTCCTCACAACTTTAAAATTCAAACTTCAGATGCTTTGAATTTTAATCGTTGTTTTGTTCATGAATATTTTTTAAATCGGGTCTATGTTCATATATATTTTTTTGCAGTTCAAAAATATGACTGAGCGCTTTACCGATAAGCAAAATATTTTCCCTATTTTCCAATTCTGGTGCTTCTTGGATTTTTCCTGAAATATTATCTAATAGCATCGCTGCTTGATGTAATTCAGAATTTATCGTATCTAATACGTTCATTTAAGTCTCATTTATATCGTTTGGATCTAAGTGTTATAGCATTTAGATCTAGCGCTTTAAATTGTAATATATGTAGTTGGATCAAATTTTGAGAGCATAGCTAAGCGATTAGTGATAAGTAAAAGAAATCCGCAAATGGTGAGTTTTCCTGCTCATCATCTCACATTTATCTTATTAAAATTTACACGTTCATAGAGTCTTTGTTAAACTTTAAAAAACTTTGGAGTTCCTTGAATGCAAAAACCGATCATCTTTTTTGACATGGACGGTACACTCCTTGATTTAGCTTTTGATGATCTGATCTGGAACACAAAACTCCCTGAACGGCATGCAGAAACCCATCAATGTAGTTTAGAGCACAGTCAAAACATTCTAAATGCATTTTATCAACAACATAATCATACCCTCTGCTGGTATTCTTCAAAATACTGGTCTGAAAAAGTTGGGGTTGATGTCCTACAGTTACAATATGATTTTAAAGATAAAATCACCCCAAGAATGGGCTGTTTTGAATTATTAAAACAATTAAAAGCACAAGGTTATCGTTGTTGGTTACTGACCAATGCAGATTGTGCTGGCTTAAAACTTAAACTTGAAAATGTTGATCTCAGCCCTTATTTTGAAGTAATGATCAGTAGTGAAGAAATTGGCTATTCCAAAGAGTTTATTGAGTTTTGGCAAATCCTGCAGCAAAAGCATCCATTTGATCCACAAAATGCATGTTTCGTGGATGACACTATCCCAGTATTAAAAGGTGCTGAAAAGTTTGGTATAGCGCACTTAATTACGATTACCCAACCTTCCAGTGGTCGTGCTGCGCGTCATCACTTAGAATTGCAATACCCTGCAATTAATCATTTAACTGAGCTTTTACCTTTACTGAAAAACTTAGCGTTAGCAAACTTACAGTCAACAGATTTAGAACATAAGGATGTCGATGTCAAAACAGCCTGAGAAACAACAACTTGAAACAATGCGTGTAGACAAATGGCTTTGGGCTGCACGTTTTTTTAAAACACGCTCTATTGCCAAAGATGCAATCGAGGGTGGTAAAGTTCATCATAATAATGAACGTGTTAAAGTCTCAAAAGAGATTCGCGTTGGAATGGAGCTCACCATACAACAAGGTTTTGATCGTAAAACGGTAGTGATTAAAGCACTCTCCGTTGTTCGTGGCGGCGCACCGATTGCCCAACAACTTTATGAAGAAACTGAGGTGAGTGTGGCACGTAGAGAGTTGATTTCATCCCAAAGAAAATTGCATAATCTAGCGCGCCCTGATCATCGACCAAGTAAAAAAGATCGACGACAAATTAGCAAATTTAAACAAGAAAATGATCAACAATTTGACCAATCTTGGTCCTATGATGATGACTGAATTCGTTTAGGTTGGGTACGACATCTTATGTCGTACTAATGTTTTTTAATATAGAACCATTTTTTATTTTCTGTCACTATTACTGCCGTGGACGAAAGATCAAATTTAATGACATCCACTTAAGATATTAGTGATATTACATCGTTTGAGGTTTACGAGATGGATGATAACAAAAGCAAGGCACTGAATGCGGCACTGAGCCAAATTGAGAAGCAATTTGGTAAAAACACAGTGATGCGCTTAGGTGATAACACTGTTCAAGCGGTTGAAGCAGTCTCTACAGGCTCTTTAACACTTGATATTGCATTGGGTATTGGGGGCTTACCAAAAGGTCGTATCGTTGAAATTTACGGTCCTGAATCTTCTGGTAAAACGACAATGACGCTACAAGCCATTGCGCAATGCCAAAAAGCAGGTGGAACATGTGCCTTTATAGATGCGGAACATGCTTTAGATCCACAATATGCACGTAAACTTGGGGTAGATATAGACAACCTTTTAGTTTCACAGCCAGATAATGGTGAGCAAGCACTTGAAATCGCAGATATGTTGGTTCGTTCAGGTGCAGTCGATATGATCGTTGTCGATTCTGTAGCAGCGTTAACCCCTAAAGCCGAAATTGAAGGCGAAATGGGTGACTCTCACATGGGTTTACAAGCACGTTTGATGAGCCAAGCTTTACGTAAAATCACAGGTAATGCCAAGCGTTCAAACTGCATGGTTATCTTCATTAACCAGATTCGTATGAAAATTGGGGTGATGTTTGGTAGCCCTGAAACCACAACTGGTGGTAACGCATTGAAGTTCTATGCTTCTGTACGTTTAGATATCCGTCGTATTGGACAAGTTAAAGAAGGCGATGAAATTGTAGGTTCTGAAACCAAAGTCAAAGTTGTAAAAAACAAAATGGCGCCTCCTTTCCGTGAAGCACTTTTCCAAATTATGTATGGCAAAGGTGTAAATCACTTAGGTGAATTGGTTGATCTTGCAGTTGGACAAGAACTTGTACAAAAAGCAGGTGCTTGGTACTCATATCAAGGCGACAAAATCGGTCAAGGTAAAAACAATGTCATTCGACATTTAGAGGAAAACCCTCAATTGGCTCAAGAACTTGATCGTATGATTCGTGAAAAGCTTTTGACTACTGCCAATGCCGCACCAGCAGAAGAGAAAGAAGAAGAGCCTGACTTTTTAGATGTTTAAATTCAAACTTTATTTTTAAGTATATCAAGCACCTTTCGAGGTGCTTTTTTATGCTTAAAACCAAATTAAACAACAGTCGTTTTGATTTAATATAAATTTCAGTTATAACTAAGCTAAAGCCGTTATGAATCAGATTCTTTCATTATTATGTATAAAAAAATCAGAACAATCACTGAATTTTTATTTTTTCGAGCTCCACGAATTCAAAAAAATAAACTCAAACAACACTTTCAAAATAAAACCATTTTAATTACAGGGGCAAGTTTTGGGATTGGTGAAGCATGTGCAAGGCTGTTATCCAATACACAATGCTCGCTTGTGCTGATTGCACGCAGTACAGATAAACTTGTACAACTCAAAAGTGAATTAGAATCTTATTCATGCCATATTGAAATCATCTGTGCAGATTTATATCAATCAGATGCCGCAGAACATATTTTTCAAAGCCTAACAGCACGTAATATTCAGATTGATGTATTGATCCATAATGCAGGAAAATCAATTCAGCGCTCTGTTTGGGATAGCTTGGATCGCCCACAGGATATCGATCGAACCATTGCGATTAACTATATCAACCCTGCTCAACTTACCCGTTTATTGTTAGGTGATTTAAAACACAAGCAAGGACAAATTATTGTGGTTTCAACCATCAATACCAAACTGTTTGCCCCGCCATTTTGGTCAACCTATCAAGCTTCGAAAACCGCAATGCAACAGTGGATTCTTGCCATTCAACCAGAATTGGCGATTCATGAAGTACACGCAGGCTTAGTCTACTTGCCCTTAGTCCGTACACGAATGATTTTACCCACCAAGCAATATCAACAAATGCCAGCGATGCAAGCAAAAGACGCTGCTCAAGCGATTCTTGCGTGCCTAATTTATCGTAAACGACAATGGCAACCATGGTGGCTAGGAATTGCACAGATTGGTTCAATATTGTTGATCACACCGATTTATTATTTCTATAAACATTTACTCAAGCGAAAGTTATAAGATGAAATGGATCTTTTGGTTAAGATGGTGCATAAGTTTATGCTATAGCACTACTCAACATGGTATTCATTTATATAGTATTTTAGATGCACAGACGCGTATTCAAAAAAATAAAACAGCATTTATTATTGATGATCATCAAATTAACTTTTTAGAATTAAAATGCAGAACTGATCAACTTATTTGTGAATGGCAAAACTCCCATAATCCAAAGCAACTTCCGCAACAGATTGGTTTAATGATGCAACAAGACCTAGATAGCTTGGCGGCCTTGTTTGCACTGAGCCGTTTAGGTAAAGATATCATTATCGTTAACCCCAGCCTCGTACAGCATAAACTTCAAGCTTTAATTGAGCAGGGACAACTGCATCTTATTGGCAGTTTAGATGTATTTACTCCACTCAATATCCAAAATTTTACGCTTATTCCTGCACCAAGTACCCAGCAGAAATTTCGTATAAAACCGACTTATTTTAATAAAATAAGTGTCTGTTCTTCTGGTTCAACAGGAATTCCTAAAGTTGCGACAAGGCAATCTAAACCACTACAAAGTTTACCTTTGTTAGACCTCATGCTCAGAAAACTAAAATTTTTTAAAATTAAGCAAATTTTTGTGATGACACCATTGTGCCATGCGGCAGGTTTAACTGCGAGTTTGATGGCGCTGAGCTTTCATAAAACTGTGATTTTGCAAAAACGTTTTGATCCACAATCTGCCAAGCATCTGATTAAACACCATCAAATTGATTGTTTAAACTTAGTGCCCACTATTTTATACCGTTTAATTGAACTGAACGCTCCTCTGAGCTCAGTGCAATACATCATTACAGGTAGCGCGCCTTTAAGTGCGAATTTAGTCAAACATGCCCTACGGCACTATCCTCAGATACAACTGTTCAATCTCTATGGCAGCTCTGAAAGTGGAATTAACCTCTTGGCAACAACAGCTGATTTAAAACGAAATCCTGAAAGTATAGGAAAAGCTATTCAAGGTGTACAAATTAAAATTGCCGATTCTACAGGTCAGCCTTTAGAAAATGGCAATATCGGTATCTTATGGAGCAAATGTGCTTGGTCAATTACACCGAATCAATGGCTACAGTGCGGTGATTTAGCCGTACAAGATGCTAAAGGTTATTATTATTTAAAAGGTCGCTCTGATGATATGTTAATTTGCGGTGGTGTAAATGTTTACCCGATTGATTTGGAAAATATTTTATATACCCATAGCGCAATCAAATTTGCACACGCTTATGCTATAGATGATGCTGATCTTGGACAATGCTTGGCAGTAGACATTATTCTCAACCAGATACTCAATATTGAAGAATTACAATTATGGATTAGCGGCCAAACTCCTCGCTATCTTCGTCCTAAATCAATTCGAATCATTGATCAAATAGAAACGGATAGTATCGGTAAGCCAGTTTAGGCGTTATTAAGCTTCGACATGAAGCGCTTTAAATAAAAATCTAAACCCTGATATCTGTTTATCTCCCCCTCTTATACTGGTTTAGATTCTTTACTATTTAGGCGGATGAAAATTCATCCGTATAGCATTTGCACTGTTAAAAAAATGAATTAAAGCTAAACTAGTATTTATCTCTGAAATAAATAGATTGTTATCAATAGTTATGAGCCAAGCAAAATTTCCCAAATTGTTAGATTACCAAAAACTCAAACAGCAATTTGGTGAACAGGAAACAACAGAATATCAGCATTCTACATCTCAACCTGCAGAACCTGAATCTGGCATTGCAAATGATGAGCACGCCTTTAATGCGGAACAGGATCTTGCACCCAAACCACAGGGCTTAACCGGTACACGTTTGCGTTCTTATGCTTTTGCGGTGTTGACTCGAAAAGAATATTCCAAAGCTGATCTAATTGAAAAGCTGATGACCTATACGCAGAGCCGAGAGGAGGTTTTAACTTTAGTTGATGAGTTGTCAGCGAATAACTACCAAAGTGACCAACGTGTGGCAGAAATGACTGTGCGTAGCCAAGTCCGTAGAGGTAAAGGCCCGAATCGAATCAAACTGGCTTTACGCGCCAAACAACTGGATAGAGCCTTAGTACAAGAGGATATTGCAGAAATTGATTGGTATGAACAAGCCTACCAATTGAAAGTTAAAAAATATGGTACAGAGGTCAGCAAAGATCCAAAAATTAAAGCCAAACAAATTCGCTTTTTACAATATCGTGGTTTTGAAATGGATGCGATTATGAAAGCAATTTCAAAAAAACCAAATGATGATTGATGATGGTCAGTCGATACAATTCAAGATCAACTTTTCATTAAACGGTAGGTTGAGAATCTTAGGCTGAAAATCTATTGATAGAATTCCCTTCTCACTTTTGATTTCTTATAAATTCTAAGCAGATCCAATATCTTTTAGCACTGTACAAGCTATCATTTCATTCATCCATAAAACTATACGCGTATTTTCAATATTAAAGCTCAATAAGAGTGATAGATCTTTAGTCACGACTAAAAAATGATAATTGAATTAAATCAGATGGTCTAAAGATTGAAAATATAAAATTTTCAGGAATTAAATAACAGAGATGGTTTTAAAATGTAGGATATAAATCGAATGGATATCTTGAGTTATTATTATTGGTAGATTTAAAAATCTGGTGGCAGCCCTACTAGCAAAATCTCGGCACATCGTATTTCTGATACCGTTGCTACCTTCCGGTCCTGGCGGGGTTTTCAGAGTACAATTGCGAAACCACCAGCAGGGCTACCATTGCAAGAACAGAGTATAGAGATTTTTTATTTTCTTTCAAGCCAAACATTGTGATTTTCTCAAGTTATTCATTCGTTTGCTTATTTCATCATCAATATGGTTAATTTTTAACAGTAATTCTAACTTTTCTTTTCAATAGCCCATTAAAATTATCAAGCATCAGTCAATATTCTACTGAATTTTATCTCAGCGCTACTTCATAGATTGCAGGTGTTAAAATACAAAAAAAGCTTCATATTGCATTAGAATTAGCTGAAGATTGTAAAAGCATCTTGCAATTCCGCCCCTAGCCGTTTTTAATGATAACAATTATTGATTTTCAAATAGCCCATATCAGTCTATTTGAAAAATTTTGACTTTGATGGATTTTAAATTATGCTAAAAAAGCATGCCCTGTTTTCTATTGCTTTACTCAGTTCAGCATCTTTATATGCAATCCCTATAGAATCTCGTGGATTAAGTGATACTGCATCATCTCGAAATGATGTAGCGAATTCAGCAGCACCTATTGCTGGAAATATGAATTGGGATTTAATACAAAAGAATCAACAATTAGAAAATCAAATTCGTGAATTACGTGGCAAGATTGAAGAACAAGATCATGCCATTGATCAACTAAACAAAGAACTCACCAACCGCTATACCGATTTAGATCAGCGTCTTGAATTGCTCAATCAGAAACTTGAACCTGAAAGCAATCAACCAGAACAAGCACCTACTGAAAATGCACCTGTCGATAGTTCAACCGCAACAGATCAAACAGCCACAGCAAGCAAAGCTACAACGAATAGCTCGGCACCAACAACGGCTCAAAATCCAGCAACATCGGCCAACAGTAGCAACAATACCAGTGATCCTGTTGCACTGGAAAAAGCAGCTTATACGATTGCTTTAGATGCCTATAAAAAAGGCGGTGCAAAACAAGCCATCGCTCCTATGCAAAACTTTATTAAAAACTACCCAAACAGTATTTATACTGGAAATGCTTATTTTTGGTTAGCTGAGTTTCAATTGGCAATTGATCCACCAAACTATAATGAAGCCAAGAAAAACTATGAAATCGTGGTAGCTAAATTTCCAAACTCGTCTAAAGCACCGCGTGCTTTATACCAACTTTATAGTATTGCCAAAGATGTTAACAAGAATACACAAACTGCAAATGTCTATAAAAGCAAACTGTTAAGCACCTACCCTAAATCAGAAGAAGCAGGTTTTTTCAAAAAAGGGTAATCCGCTTATTCACAATTTAGACCAAAAAAAATGCCTCAATAGAGGCATTTTTTATTGATATTTTTAACAATTAACGCACGATACCGCGCTTAGATTCTAATACTGAATCAATCAATAACTGGACTTCTTCAACTTCTGGAAGGATCTCTTGACGAATTTTTTCAATGGCTTGTTCAGTGGTTAAATTCTCTTTATAGATCAATTTAAACGACTCTCTTAAGCCTTGAATCACATTCTTAGACCAACCTTTACGACGCATCCCTTCAACGTTCATACCATAGGCATGCGCAGGGTTGCCTGAGACCATGACATAAGCAGGAACATCTTTAAGAATCAGTGATGCACCACCAATCATACTATAAGAATCAATCTTACAGAATTGATGGATACCTGAGTTCCCGCCCACAATGACGAAATCGCCAATGTGGACATGGCCAGCGATGCCGACATTATTTGCAAAAATATTGTTATTTCCAATCAAACAATCATGTGCAATATGCGTATTCACCATCAATAGGTTATTGCTTCCTATTTTGGTTAGGCCTCGATCTTGAACAGTGCCACGGTGTAAGCTGCAATGTTCACGGATTTTGTTGTTGTCGCCAATTTCTAACCAAGTTTCTTCACCTTGGTATTTTAAATCTTGACAAATTTCACCTACACTTGCGAATTGGAAAATATCGTTATTTTCACCAATACGTGTATAGCCTCCAATCACAACATGTGAGTGAAGTTTGGTACCAGCACCAATCGTCACTTGTGGACCAATAATACAATATGGCCCTATTTGGACATCTGGTGCTATCACTGCAGAAGAGTCAATAATAGCGGTTGGGTGGATTAAGTCGTTACTGCTCATGCCTGCTCTAATTTCTGATGAGAAATGATAATTTCAGCGGTTGCTGCTACCACGCCGTCAACACTGGCAGTACATAAATACTTGTAAATGCCACGTTTTTGCATGAGTAATTCAGATTTTAGCACGAGTTGGTCACCTGGTACGACTTGTTTTTTAAATCGTATTTTTTCAGCACCAGCGAATAAGAACAAAGAACCTGGTCTTGGCTTTTCATTATTCATGATAAAACCAAGCACACCAGAAACTTGTGCCATCGCCTCAACGATCAAAACACCCGGCATAATTGGATAGCCAGGGAAATGACCCTGCATAAATTCTTCATTAATTGAAACGTTTTTGTATCCTACAATCCCATTCTCTGTAACTTCAGTTACACGATCGACAAGCAAAAATGGATAACGATGTGGCAAATACTCGCGAATCGTTTGGGTTTGCATTGGTAATTCAGGAACCGTAAAAGGTAGAGATTTAGACTCAGTCATAATTATTTACGCGACTTTAAAGTTGATTCAATGGACTCAATTTGAGCCTGCATATGATCTATTTGTTTCACCAGTTTGGTCAATGGCACATCTGCTAATTGTCTTAAGCGCACAACCGTTCTTTTCCAATGATTTGTTTCAAACTGTCCAGTACCTGAAGAATAAGAACCTGCTTCAGAAATACTTTTTGTGACTATTGACATTCCAGTAATTGTGACATTATCTGTGATTTTTATATGCCCTACGATGCCAACAGCACCTGCAAGAACACAGTTTTTGCCAATAATCGTACTACCCGCGATACCACACTTGGCTGCAATGGCAGTATTCTCGCCAATTTGCACGTTATGGGCGATTTGCACAAGGTTATCAATAATGACACCGTCATGAATGATTGTATCGTCCAAAGCACCACGATCAATACTACAATTTGAACCTATACGTACATCATTTCCGATACGTACAGAACCCAATTGAGCAATACGATTCCACTTTCCTTGATAAGGTGCAAAACCGAAGCCCTCTCCACCAATTGCAGTATTGGAATGAATCCGAACACGATCTGCAATTTTTGTTTGGCCTGTAATAGTCACATGAGAATCGACAAAACCGTCTTTGCCAATTTCAACACCATCATCAATTTTGCTGTGCGATTGGATAACTGTATTTGCACCCACCACACAATCATCACCAATCACAACATAATGACCAATATAAGCATCATCTGCAATAATTGCTGAAGGAGAGATTTGCGCGGTACTTTCGATACCCCGTTTAGTTACTTTAACTTCAAATTGATGGGTTAAAATCGCAAAAGCGAGATAGGGATTGGCAACAACAATAAAATTCTGGCAATTTGTAAGCTGTTCTTTTAACTCCGCCGTGACGATCAAAGCGCCAGCTTTAGAATTTTGAGCTTCATTCAAATATTTGTCGTTATTTACAAAAGAAATATGATTGGATTGCGCGTGTTCTAAACTTGCAAGCCCATCTAAAACAAAATTGGCTTGACCAATTAGCTCACCTTGTACAAGCTGAGCTAATTCATCGAGATGAAAACGATTTGATTTCATTGATTATTTAATTGCATTAACCTTTTGGATTATTTTAGCAGTTAAATCACTCTTTGCGTCATAAGCAAGTGCTGAATTTTTATTCAAAACAAAGTCTAATCCAGCTTCTTGGCGCAATTGTTCAGCAGCTTGCTTTACACGAGCCTCAAAAGTTGCATTGGTGTTTTGAATTGTGCTCTGTACTTTCGCCTGAACACCTTGCTGAATCGTTTGGAATTCATTCACTTTTGCTTGGTATTGCGCATTAATTTGCTGAACATTTGCACCTTGGGCCTGTGCTTTTTGTTTCAACGCTTCAATATCTTTGGTGATTTGTTCAAGCTTAGTGGTTTGCGGTTTAACCGATTGTTCTAAACTTGCATTCTGTTGCTTTAAGTAGGTGCTACTTTCTACAACTTTTTCTAGATCAACTACACCAAAACCTGCCGCTTGAACCAATCCAGCAAAACCCAAGCCTAAGCCCATAATGGCCATTTTCATTGTTTTCATCATTGTTCCTTATATTAAGTTAAATCTCGTAAAAAGATCGTACTTAGAAAGTACGACCAATCTCGAATTGAATATTTTTAGTTTCATCGCCCGGTTTGTCATTCAATGGGAATGCATAGCTCAACGAAAGTGGGCCAATCATGGTAATCCAAGTAAAGCCTACACCAACACTATAACGCATGTTACCAAAGTCAAAATCATTATTGTCTTTACAGTACTGTTTTGCATTAATTGGTGTTTTTGAACCATCTAGATAAAGATCACCAGTCGCTGTGCTACAGTCTGTATCAAAGACTTGTGCGCCCTCAGCAAAGATCACCGGACGGATCTGACGCGCCCAATCACCCTTAAATGGAACAGGTAAAGCCAATTCTGTACCGAATTGTACTAAAGCATTACCACCAACTTCTTCAGGGTCATAGTCTTTGGTTTTTCTTTCGTTATAGGTCACACCAGGGTATTTTGGACCCAATGTACTGTTGTCATAACCACGGACTGAACCAAAACCACCCGCATAGAAGTTTTTATAGAATGGTAAATCATTACCATAACCTAACTTACCATAGCCACGTAATACGAAATCACGGCCTAATGGGAAATAAGTCTGTGCATCATAAGTTACTTTTTGATATTCAACATCACTACCTGGCAATGCAATTTCAGCATTGACACGATGTGAGGTACCGTTAGTAGGGAAAATTGGACGGTTCAATGTATTATATGACCAACCCAAATTTAAATTATACGTTAAGAACTTACCTTCAAAGGCACTTCCATACTCATCTAAGGTCATTGCATTAAATTTATCATCAACACAGTTCGTTGCTACATCATAGCCTTCAGGCAGTGGATTTGGTGGTTCCTTCCCTTGTCCAAGATCAATATCTTTTTGTGACTTATATGAGCCTGCACAATAAGTGCTTGTCTCGGTTTGCTTACCACCATGTGCTAACAAATAATCACGTACATAGGTTGAAACATAAGCACCAGTAGTAACTTTGGTTTGGTCAATGTTTAGACCTGCACTAATATTTTGGTTTTCATCGATTGGATAACCAAATGTAACACCACCACCGATACTGTCCGTCACATAGTTGTTAACGTTATAATCACTATTTAACTTAGTTTTACGGTAGTACATGTTATAACCACGACTTACACCATCAATGGTAAAGTATGGGTCAGTCACGCTTAAGTTATAATAATCTTGGGTTTCTGAACGAGATAAATCGATAGAAACACGATTACCGGTACCCATAAAGTTGGTTTGGCTTAAACCTGCTTGGAATGTGATACCACCATTCTGAGAGTAACCTACAGCCAATGTACTGGTACCAGAATGTTGTTCTTCAACATCAATATTCAAGTCCATTTGATCTGGTAAGTTCGGTACACGAACAGGTTTAACATCAACTTTACTAAAGAAACCAGTACGTTCTAAACGAACTTTAGACAAGTCGATTTTTTCGTTACTTGCTAAAGCACCTTCCATTTGACGCATTTCACGACGTAATACTTCATCCGCAGTTTTGGTATTACCGGTAAAGTTAATACGACGCACGGTCACTTGTTGACCAGGATTAATATAGTAATTTAAGTCAACAATATGAGTTTCATTATTGATTTCAGGGACGACATTTACTTCTGCATAGTAGTAACCCGCATTACCATATTTACGAAGTAGTAACTGCTTTACAGCATTGACTTTTTCTTGAGAATACGTTGTGCCATCTTTATAGATTTGTAGCGCTTTTAAATCTTCAGTTTTATAAAGTGCATCACCTAAAAATTTAGTTTCGCCAAATTTAAATTGCTCGCCTTCATTCACTGAAACTTCAATAAAGATATGTTTTTTATCTTCACTAAGATTTAAATTTGAACTGTTAATATCAAAATTGATATAACCTTTATTGAGATATAGCGCACGCAACGACTCTAGACTTGCAGACATTTTTTCACGTGCATAACGGTCATTTCGAGAAATAACCGATAACCAGCCACTCTCTTTTACCGCAAACGCCTGTTTAATGTCGTCTTCTTTAAATACGGTATTACCAATAATATTGATATCAAAGACTTTTGCAGGCTTACCTTCATTAAAATTGATATTCAATTCAACGCGGTTATTAGGTTGAGCAACTTGTTCAACTTTAATATCTGCATCATAACGACCTTGTTGAGCATATTGTTGCTCTAACTCAGTTTCTAAGGTTTGTAAGGCAGATTTTTTAAGCACTTCGCCTTCGGCCAAGCCCATTTTCTTTAAACCATCCGTCAAAGCTTCTTTCGGAATTAGTTTATTGCCTTTGAAATTAATTTTTGAAATTACTGGACGTTCAATCACTTTAAACACCAAGACACCGTCTTGGTTAGATGCTTGGATATCATCAAAAAGATTTGAAGCGTACAAAGCACGAATTGAATCCGCAATTGCAGGATCATTGACACGGTCACCACTATTTATTGGTAAAAGTGCAAGAACATTTTGTTGCGTTAAACGAACCAAGCCATCCACACGGATATCACGTGCAATGAACTCATCTGCCGCTTGTACTTGCTGTACAGCTGCCATCGCACTAACGAGCGCTAATGGCATAAATAAATGTGAGTGCTGCATGCCTATTATTTTCCAGTAAGTTAATCCACAATTGCGTTATAAACGCATAAAATCATTAAATATTGCAAGAAGCATCATGCTACCAAGCAGTACCATACCAATTTTTAACCCAACCAATTGTATTTGTTCAGAAACAGGCTTACCACGAATTGCTTCAACAATGTAATAAACCAAATGACCGCCATCTAACATCGGGATAGGCAATAAATTTAAAATCCCCAAACTCACACTCATCAAAGCCATAAATGAAATGAATGTTTGCCACCCCATTTCAGCACTTTGACCGGCGACTTTTGCAATGGTAATTGGACCTGATAAATTATCTAAGCCAATTAAACCACGTACCATCTTCACCATCGAATTCAAAATCATTGCTGAAAGTTGCCCGGTCTTTTCAATAGCAACAACAAAAGCTTCAGCAGGATTATATTGAATTGTTTGTTTATATTCAGTAGGAATTGTCAGTTTATCAGTCTGTGCTTGCACACCCAACATACCTGTTACATTTCCCATATTATCGCGTTTACCTTGTGGCATTACTTGTAAATGTACAATTTGCCCTTGGCGCAACACATCAACTTTAAGTAACTTTTCAGGTGATTTTTGTACCACATCTACCACATCAAACCAATCTTTCATTTTCACCTGATTGATTGAAATGATTTGGTCACCTTCTTTCATCCCTTGACGAATCGCAGCGCCATCACTACTTAACTTATAAACAGTTGCAGGAATCTGTGGACGATATGGGGTAAAACCTAGTACATCAAATGGTGACTGACTTTGGTCTTTTAAGAAATTCTTGATTGGTAAAGCAAAACTCTGCGGCTGACCATTACGCTCAACCTGAACATCGATATGACCTGTTTCACCAACACGATCAACGATGGCATAGTTGAGTTTTTCCCAAGTGCTAACATCTGTTCCATCTACAGCAACAATTTTATCGCCAATCTGCATTTGAGCTGTTGCAGCAGGTGTATTGGGTAGAATTGCACCAACACGAGTATTTAATTGCTCTTGTGCAGGTAGAAATAGAATCCAAAATAGGACGATTGCAAAAATCAAATTGATCAATGGACCAGCAGCAACAATCGCAATACGCTTCCATGGTGGCTGACGGTTAAATGCTAACGGCAAATCTTCCGCACTAACATTCCCCTCACGCTCATCCAACATTTTGACATAACCACCCAGTGGTAATGCAGAAAGTTGATATTGGATGCCTGATTTTTTCGATGTCCACTTCAACAAAGTTGGACCAAAACCAATCGAATAAACCAGTACTTTTACACCGAGTTTACGTGCAACCCAATAATGCCCAAATTCATGAATCGCAATCAGCGGACCAAGTAGGAATATGGCAGCAACAATGATAAATAGAACACTCATGATCAGCTTCCCAATTGTGTAATGCGTTGTGAAGCAACTTGGCGCGCAAGTTGATCTGTCTGCAAAATCGTGTCAATCGAATCTGCCAAACCATTTTGAACGTGATTTAAGGTATGTTCAACCACTTGTGAAATTTGTAAAAATGCAATTTTTTGCTGTAAAAAAGCACTTACAGCAATTTCATTGGCAGCATTGAGAATAGACGGTGCCAATCCGCCCGCCTGCATAGCATGTCGAGCCAGTTTAAGCGATGGAAAACGCGTAATATCTGGTGCTTGAAAGTCGAGTTGTGAATGGACAAATAAATCTAGAGGCGGGACATGTGTTTGAATCCGCTCAGGCCATGCAAGTGCATGCGCAATCGGCGTACACATATCAGGATTACCCATTTGAGCCAAAGTTGAACCATCCACATATTGAACCATTGAATGAATGATACTTTGTGGATGAACAACAACTGTAACAAATTGTTCTTTAATTGAAAATAAATGACATGCTTCGATCAATTCTAAACCTTTATTCATCAGGGTTGCAGAATCTACCGAAATTTTTTGTCCCATCGACCAATTTGGATGTTTACAGGCTTGTGCTGGTGTTACGGTTTTTAATTGTTCTAAGCTAAAGTTTAAAAATGGGCCACCTGAAGCAGTCAACAAAACTTGCTTGACCCCCAATTGAGGCTCACCATTGGGTTGAATCTGTAAATAATTTTGCGGAAGACATTGGAAAATAGCATTATGTTCAGAGTCAACAGGCAGTAACAAAGCATGATGATCTTTAGCTGCTTGAAGCATAATATCGCCAGACATCACCAAGGCTTCTTTGTTGGCAAGTAAAACGCGCTTACCTGCTTTCACTGCAGCTAAAGTCGGCAACAATCCTGCTGCACCAACAATTGCTGCCATCACCACATCTACATCAGGATGTTCCGATACGGTGATAAGCCCTGCTTCATCTGTAAGGATTTCGATATCAAAAATATGATGTATAGCAAGTAGCTGTTGTAACTCATCTACTTTATCCGATGGTACAACAACACATTTCGGTCGATATTGTTTGCATATTTCACTGAGTTCTTTGATTCGACTAAATCCAGTCACTGCAAAAACTGAATACTGGTCCGAATGCTGTTGTAAAATTTTTAAAGTACTGCGCCCAATAGAACCTGTAACACCTAATATACAAACAGATTGTGACATCTATAAATCTACACCAATAAGTTTTAAAACATACATGCCAGCCGCAAAAAATGGAGCCGCAGCAAGCAATGAATCTATACGATCAAGCACCCCACCATGTCCTGGAAGGATACGACCTGAGTCTTTAATTCCTGCACGACGTTTGATCATAGATTCAAACAAGTCGCCAAGCACAGAGCTAAACACAGTCACAATAGACAAAACTAGGAAAAGAATATGTTGTGGAAGCGTTAAATGTAGGTAAATCGATTGAACCACGATGATCACAATCGCAACAGTGACAATCCCACCAATTAAGCCTTCGATTGATTTGTTTGGACTCACATCTGGCGCAAGTTTACGCTTACCAAATTTACGCCCAACAAAATATGCACCACTGTCCGCGCCCCAAACCAACAGGAACAGGTACATCAACCACCAAGGAGAGCTTTTCCAAACTTCAAAAATAGCGGTAACTGCGGCACTGATTAAAACCAAGCCAACAATATTTAAAGTGATATTGTACCAGCCATCATATTCAGGATAATGTTTTACCCAATACAGACTACACAACCAAGTGAGAATAGAGGCACTCCAAAGAATAAGCGCCAAATCATTAAAATATAATGCTAACCCTGAAAAAAAAGCGGTCAATACACCGAATCCAGCAGCTTTAATTTTCTTCACATGGTCAGATTCATGTGGCATGAGTTTAAACCACTCATAACCTGCTGCCCCAGCTGCGATAATCATTAACACTAACATTGGATATTGAGATTTTGTTGCAAACATACAACTCAGTACAACTGCCACCAATACCAATGCGGTTATAATCCGCTCTAACATTATAAATTCTCTATATGTTCTTGTTGAATTTGTTCAGAGGTTTTTCCGAAACGTCTTTCACGCCCTGAAAAAATATTGAACGCATGATCCAACTCTTGCACTGTAAATTCTGGCCATAATGTCTCAGTAAAATATAACTCAGCGTATGCAGCCTGCCACAGTAAGAAATTAGACAGTCGGTAATCACCGCCTGTACGAATCAATAAATCCACGGGTGGCAAATCCCCCAAACTTATTTGTTGTGCAAATAACTCAGTATTGATTTGATTCACATCAATTTGTTGATCTTTAACCTGTTGCGCAAGTTTACGTGCAGTATCTGCGATATCCCACATACCACCATAACTAATCGCAATTGTTAAAGTCATGTTACTGAACTTAGCAGTCCTTTGTTCAGCATGCAACATTAATTCACGTAGCTCTGGAGAAAGCCGACTACGATCACCAATAAATCTCAACGAAATTTCGAATTTTTCCATCCGTGGAATTTGTTCATGAATTGTGTCTTCTAACAATTTCATTAACAAATCAACTTCATACTGCGGTCGGTTCCAGTTTTCACTTGAGAAAGCAAACACAGTAAGCGCCTGAACGCCAACTTTACGGCAATGCTCTACAATCGGATCAAGGACATTTTTACCTTCACGGTGTCCATCACCTTTTTGCAGTTGTTTCTTTTTTGCAAAACGATTGTTGCCATCCATGATGATGGCAACATGTTTTGGAAGATGGTTGTCTTCAGATGTGGTCATTTAAATCTTAGACCTTCATCAATTCAGCTTCTTTCGCAGCAAGACGTTTGTCCACTTCAGCAACAAATTTATCGGTAATTTTTTGGATATCATCGCCTGCACGACGTTCATCATCTTCAGAAATTTCTTTATCTTTTAATAATGATTTGATATCGCCTAAAACATCACGACGAATGTTACGAATCGCAACTTTGGCATTTTCTGCTTCGTTACGTGCAACTTTCTGCATATCTTTACGTGTTTCTTCTGTCAAAGCTGCCATTGGCACACGAATCGCATCAGCAGTTACTGGGTTTAAGCCCAAATCTGATTCACGGATTGCTTTATCAATTGCAGAAACCATTGAACGTTCAAATGGTTGAACTAACAAAGTACGTGAATCTTCAACACCCACGTTAGCCACTTGGTTTAACGGCACGTCAGAACCATAGTAAGGAACCATAACTCCATTTAGGATGGATGGATGCGCACGACCTGTACGAACCTTTGCAAAACCATGTTCCAAAGACTCCAATGACTTATTCATACGGTCTTCTGCGTCTTTTTTAAGATCGTTAATCATATGATCTTCCTTACTTATTTATCTAAATGTGTATGGGGTCTAATGACATTTCATAAACAGGCGAAGTGTCAATACACCCTAATCTAAAATTGCAGTAGTATAAAGAGCTTTACTACCCACGTACATTAGTTTGTAACGTGAGTGCCCTCTTTTTCGCCCATTACCACAGAAAGCAAAGCACCAGACTTGTTCATATCAAATACTTGAAGTGGCACATTGTGATCGCGGCATAAGCAAATTGCAGTTAAATCCATGACACCAAGTTTCTCATCTAAAACTTCATCAAAGCTTAAATGGTCATATTTAACAGCATCATCATATTTGCTTGGGTCTTTATTGTAGACACCATCAACTTTAGTGGCTTTTAAAATAAGGTTTGCTTCAATTTCAATACCACGTAAGCATGCTGCTGTATCCGTTGTAAAGAACGGATTACCTGTTCCAGCAACAAATACGCACACTTCACCTTGAGTTAAGTGGCGAATTGCATCACGGCTTGAATATGCTTCAACTACTGCACCAATTGGCAATGCTGACATTAAACGGGTTTTGATATTACGGCGAACCAAAGCATCACGTAATGCCAAACCATTCATTACCGTAGCAAGCATACCCATTTGATCACCCGTTACACGGCCAACCAAACCATCTTTTTGTAATTGACTACCACGGTATAAGTTACCACCACCAACCACAATACCCACTTGCACACCCAAACCAACCAAGTGAGCAATAGATAAAGACATTTGATCTAAGACTTGGGCATCAATCCCCATGTCTTTATTACCCGCAAGCGCTTCACCCGAAAGTTTCAGCAAAATTCGCTCGTAGCGTGGCTTTTTAGAATCTAACATCACAAAACTCCAATACTTATATCTACAATTTTATTCGTATTTAATCAAATCTAAATCGGCAACACTTAAGCTGATTTAACGCGAATCAACTTGGCAAACAAATCATATTCATCTGCATCTGTAATTTCGACTTCAAGTAAATCACCAGCTTTAATCACTGACTTATCAATATCTTCAACAAAAACATTACCATCAATCTCAGGTGCATCTGCATAAGAGCGTGCAACTGCGACTGGGAATTCTTCTTCAAGATCATCTACTAAAACCGTCATGGTTTGACCAATACGACTTTGCAGTTTTTCAGCAGAAATCGCTTGTTGAACTTCCATAAAACGTTCATAGCGTTGTTGCTTAATTTCTTCAGGAACATGATCAGGCAAATCGTTGGCTGTTGCGCCTTCTACAGGTGAGTAGGTAAAGCAACCCACACGATCAAGTTTCGCCTCTTGTAACCAGTCCAATAACATTTGAAAATCTTCTTCAGTTTCACCAGGGAAACCCACAACAAATGTTGAACGAATAACCAATTCAGGACATTTTTCACGCCATAATTTTAGACGTTCCAAGGTGTTTTCACTATGAGCTGGTCGCTTCATCAATTTTAAGATGCGCGGACTGGCGTGTTGAAAAGGAATGTCTAAATACGGAAGAATTTTACCCTGTGCCATTAAGTCAATCACCGCATCCACATGTGGATATGGATAAACATAATGTAATCGCACCCAAATTCCTAACTGACCGAGCGCTTCGCACATGTCATAGAATTTGGTTTTAACAGGCTGACCATTCCAGAAATCAAGCTTATATTTGGTATCTACACCATAAGCGGAGGTGTCTTGAGAAATCACCAAGACTTCTTTTACACCCGCTTTTTTTAACGCCTGTGCTTCATTTAATACAGAGCCAACAGGACGTGACACAAGATCACCACGCATGCTTGGAATAATGCAGAATGTGCAACGATGGTTACAGCCTTCTGATATTTTTAAATAAGCATAATGTTTAGGTGTTAAACGAATACCTTGTTCAGGTACAAGATCTACAAAAGGATTGTGTTTCGGTGGTTCTGGAACATACTGATGGACAGCTTCCATCACATCTTGATACGCCGCAGCACCTGTCACTTTTAAGACATTTGGATGCATCTGGCGAATTTTATCTTCATCTTTACCCAAACAGCCTGTGACGATCACACGACCATTGGCGCTCATGGCTTCACCAATTGCGTCTAAAGACTCTTGTACTGCAGATTCAATAAAACCACAGGTGTTCACAACAACTAAATCAGCACCTTCATAATCTGATGCAACATCATAACCTTCAGTCTTTAACTGCGTTAAAATGCGTTCAGAATCTACCAATGCCTTAGGACAACCTAAAGATACAAAACCGACTTTGGGGGACTTCATGAATCTGCGCTCCACTATAATCCGCGTATTGTATGACTTTTCAAGAGATAAAAACAGGTGGAAACTGCACTCTTTGTATAATGCACCAAAATACATCCAATCAAATAATTAAATTACTACAATGCACCATTTTGGAACAATATAATGATAGCGTAATATGAATGCTGGTTTTTACACGTGAATAAAGCGCAGTAAATGCGCAATTTTTATCATTCATGTAAGAAAACTGCGCAGTATATAAAAGTTGGCGTGCATCTTGCTTTATATCAGGACGATTTAACCGATTCAATCACCCATGTTCGGGAAAATAGAAAACGAGGTGCAGATGCCATTGCGCTATTTAAAGACAGGAAAGCTCTGCTAATGGATCAATACCCAACAATTGATTATAGATTGCTTGTGGATAATTTAACCACTGCAATTCTTTTGGTCGATTGTAATTTAAATATTTTTTATCTTAATTCATCATGCGAAGCATTGTTTGATATTAGCTTGCTTCGTGCGGCAGGTCAGCCAGTAATTAATATTTTACATGCACCAAATGATAGCTTTAATACCTTGGAAGCATTAAACAACTCAATAAAAACAGGTCAAGCCTATACACGCCGTGAAGCGATTATCAATGTTAACTTTAAAGACATGCATGTTGATTATTCTGTTTCGCAGTTAAATACAGGAAGACCCTATCACCCATTACTATTAATTGAATTAAATCCGATTGATCGGATGCTTAAAATTTCTAAAGAAGAAAACCTGATTCAACAACACCAAGTTGCACGACAGCTGATTCGAGGTGTTGCACATGAAATCAAAAACCCATTAGGTGGAATTCGTGGTGCAACTCAACTGCTTGCTCGTAGTTTAAATGATCCACAGTACGCAGAGTTCACCGATATTATTATCAGTGAAGTCGATCGCTTAAGAAACCTTGCTGATACCATGCTGGGTTCACGTCAGCTCCCGAGCTACGAATTGGTCAACGTGCATGAACCGCTTGAACGTGTTCGTTCATTAATTGTAAATCAGACCAAGAAAAAAATTAAAATCACACGAGACTATGACCTTTCATTGCCTGATGTCAAAGCGGATCGCGACCAACTGATTCAAGTGATGCTCAACATCAGTGTCAATGCAGTACAGGCGATGACTGAGAATCGTGAGTTTTTTATTGATCATCAACCTGAACTGATGTTGCGTACACGCATCCAACGTTTGGTGACGATTAATGGCGTACTGAATAAATCAGCCATTCGTATTGATATTGAAGACAATGGCCCCGGTGTTCCTGAAGAAATTTTAGAATCCGTGTTTTATCCACTTGTGACTGGCCGTGCCAAAGGAACAGGGCTTGGCTTAAGCATCGCACAAAATATCATGCATCAACACAACGGAATGATTGAATGCCAATCCGTTCCTGGAAAAACAGTATTTAGCTTATATCTACCTTGGGAGTCTAACCATGTCGCATAATAAAATTTGGGTGATCGATGACGACCGTGCTATGCGTTGGGTCTTGGAAAAAACATTTAAAGAAGAAGGCTTCGATGTCACCAGTTTTGAAGAAGCACAATCTGCTTTAGATCAACTTCCAAGCAATGCGCCAGATGTCATTCTCACTGATATTCGTATGCCCGGCATTGATGGTTTAACCTTCCTAGGAAAAGTCAAAGGAAGCTATCCTGATCTGCCTGTGATTATTATGACAGCACATTCAGATTTAGAATCTGCAGTATCGAGTTATCAAACAGGTGCTTTTGAATATCTACCAAAACCGTTTGATATTGATGAAGCACTTGCGTTGGTGAATCGTGCGATTTTGCATATCAACAAACTGCAACAACAAGAATCCGCAAAAGTTACCCCGATTCAATCTACGGAAATTATTGGTGAATCCCCTGCAATGCAGGAAGTTTTCCGCGCCATTGGACGTCTATCTCAATCGCATATTACTGTATTGATCAACGGTGAATCTGGAACAGGTAAAGAGTTAGTTGCACACGCTTTACATCGCCACTCACCAAGAAGCAGTAAACCATTTATTGCGTTAAACATGGCCGCTATTCCAAAAGATTTGATTGAAACTGAATTATTTGGCCATGAAAAAGGTGCATTTACTGGCGCCAATACTCAACGCCAAGGTCGTTTTGAACAAGCCAATGGCGGAACCTTATTCTTAGATGAAATTGGTGATATGCCCTTTGAAACCCAAACACGTCTACTTCGTGTTTTGGCAGATGGTGAGTTCTACCGTGTTGGTGGTCATATTCCAGTTCGTGTTGATGTTCGTATCGTGGCAGCAACACATCAAGATTTAGAAAAGTTGGTCAATGATGGGCGTTTCCGTGAAGACTTATATCATCGCCTAAATGTCATTCGTATTCACATCCCTAAACTTGCTCATCGTTCTGAAGATATTCCGATGTTGGCGCAACACTTCTTGGCACGCGCGGGTAAAGAACTCGGGGTTAGTCCGAAAATTTTACGCCCAGAAACGCAAGAGTATATTCAAAAACTGCCTTGGCCAGGCAATGTACGTCAACTCGAGAATACCTGCCGCTGGTTAACTGTAATGATCACAGGGCGTGAAGTTTATCCAGAAGATTTGCCGTCTGAATTAAAACAAATTCCAATCAACAAATCTGATGATCAGGGTCAAGCGCAAGCTGGTATTGATCGTATTGCATTACATCATTGGGATGAGTTACTGGCGCAATGGGCAATTCAAAAGCTTAAAAATGGTGAAATGAAAATTTTAGACATTGCCACCCCAATGTTTGAACGTACTTTGATCATCGCAGCACTTCAACAAACCCGTGGTCGTAAACGTCATGCTGCTGAACTTTTAGGTTGGGGGCGTAATACTTTAACCCGCAAACTCAAAGAATTAGGTATGGATTCTGCTGAAGATGATGAAGAGGAAGACAAAACTGTCTTAGCTGAATAATAAGCAACTCATAAATATAAAGTTTACTCCAACCATATTTCGTAAGAATATGGTTGTTTTTTATTGGCTCATAGTGAAAAATAGCCTCGTGAAATTTAAACTTTATCGTCTAGGGTAAAAATGAAGAAAACTGTTGTTGTAATTAGCTTACTCTCTATTTTTAGTGTTGCTTGCTCTAAAAATAAACCGCATGACAGTTCTGAACATCAAGCAGAAGCCCCAGCGGTTAAAAAAGCACATAAAGCAGCCAATTCAGATGATTGTTTTAAGTTAGAACCCAACAAACAGTTTACCCTGAACAACAATGAAGAAACACAAATACAGATTGTTCCTACAACCTTCAACAATCAGAATGCAATAGCAATCGTTAGACAAGGCGCAGGTGTGCGTACAGATTATATCTACGATTTAACTGGCCGCACCATGCTTGCAAACTTGGACTATGGTATTGCTGCGCTCGGATCAAATCCAAATGATGTGCTGGTAAAAACCACCTATCAAGCCCCGCTTCCAACATTCCCATCCAATCTTAAACCACAGCAAAAATTCCAAATGACCTATAACGCAGTCATTGAATCGCAAATGGATAACAATGATAAGTCTGAAAATAATAAGACGATTGACTTAGTATTTGTAGGATTTGAAGATCTGACTTTAATTGACAATGATGACAATACTTTAAAGTTTGATAATGCATGTCATTTCATTTCTCAAATCGGAGATGAAACATTGGATGAATGGTATGCTGAAGGATATGGGCAAATTAAATACATTAAAAAGAAACAGAATGGCGACGTAAAAAGTAGCGAAGCAATTGGCGATGACCCACAGCCTTAATTTAAATCAGCCAGTCAACATCTATTGACTGGCTTTGATCATTTTTATATTCGATTTTACTTTAAAAAGCCTGATACCAAATTCATGACATTTTGAATATCACCATTGGCTTCAGTGTGATCTGTTGCATCACCTTGTGGTGTGAGTGAATCAATAATTTGCGGTAATACTGTAGAGATTGCACCATATACTTCATTGGTCGGAACATTGGCTTGTTGAGCAACTTGTTCAACTTGCTGAACACCAAATAAACTCTGGATTTGCTCTACATTTACAGCACCATTTCCTTGTGACGGATCGACCCAACTTTGAACCTGCCCACCTAAGCCTGCGCCTTGCAATTTAGCTAAAGCACCTTGTAGACCACCATTTTGTTGAATCCAACCCAAGACCAATGGCACAACTGCAATCAATAAAGAAGAGGCATTAAAACCACCCGCTTGCGGTGCTTGTTGTTGTTGTCCACCTGTCAAACCACCTAAAACTGAACCAAGCACGCCACCCAATCCACCTTGTGATTGTTGTTGCTGCCCACCCAAGCCACCGAGTACTGAACCAAGTACCCCGCCCAATCCACCACCTAGCCCGCCTTGTGATTGTTGTTGTCCGCCAAGTGCTTGTTTTGCCAGAATTTCCACAATATTGGTTAAATCTGTCATGAGTTTTCCTTTTTTAAGTTTTATGAGACAAGTACAGCATACTTGGCTTTATCCTATTCACCAAAATTGGAATTGTTAAATTTTGCAATAGCTTAAGACTGGTTTATAACCAAAATAAAATCACTACCAACGAAATTTATTCCAGTTTTCTGGATTGGCCCAAAACTTAGAATTAAACCAATCTGGTACATGTTTATAGGTCAAAATATTAAACTGCCAAAGTGCAAAATCATTTTGATGTAAAGTTTTATCAATAAGTTGGGTAAAACCAAGCGATCTGAGTAACTGCTCATCTTTTAGCTGACATGCCACGACGATTCGTTTTGCCAGTAAATCACGCAACTTGACCAATAACTGGGATTTTTGTAAATCGGTGATCCCAGACATTTCATCTGTATCTAAAAGTACAAATCCTAAATCATATCGTTGCGTAAAAGGCAGACTTAAAAACTCAGATACGTTAAAATAGGACCATTGAATTGAATAATTTGTAGGGTATTGCGCCAAATTTTGCCCAATACACAATGCAGTTTGAATTGGCTGTTCTTGCGATAAATCGTCTAGCATTGAAGTGATGACATTTTGCTCAGCCATAACTGCACCTTTTTTGAAGCGAGTAATTAAACATGGAACTACAAGGCATTTGTCATAAAATGCATGCAGGTCTTAAAGACCTTAGTGTAACTGATCAACAAACACATAAGGCAAATGTTGAATATAAATTTATATTAGATCGCTCAGAAACCGAGCTACCATTTAGTTTAGGCCAGGAAATTGAGATTGAAGCGACAGGAAATATTTATTGTGTTTCTTGTGGCGCAAAAACACCAAAGTCTTATTCGCAAGGCCATTGCTTTAAATGCATGAAAACCAAGGCATCTTGCGACATGTGTATCATGAAGCCTGAAACTTGCCATTATCATTTAGGTACTTGCCGTGAAGATGATTTTGCTCATGAGGTTTGCTTTCAACCGCATATTGTCTATCTAGCAAATTCAAGTGCTTTAAAAGTGGGGATTACCCGTCTAGGTCAAATGCCAACACGCTGGTTAGACCAAGGGGCGACCCAAGCATTGCCTATTTTAAAAGTCGGTTCGCGCCGTCTTTCAGGTCAACTTGAAGTCATGTTTGGTACACAGGTTGCGGATAAAACGGATTGGCGAAAACTACTTAAAGGTGAAGCTGAACCGATTGATCTAATTGAAATTCGTAATGAATTGGTTCAAGAGTTTTCCCCAAAGATTCAAAGCATTCGCGATGAGTTTGCGCAAAATCTTGAGTTTAATGAAACGGTTGAATTGTTAGAAAATGAATTACCCCGTGAATTTATCTACCCTGTCGATATTTATCCTGAAAAAGTTAAATCGCACAATTTAGACAAAACCCCAATCATTCGCGGCAAGCTACAAGGAATCAAAGGTCAATACTTGATTATGGATACGGGTGTCATCAATATTCGTAAATATACAGGTTATGAGCTTAAAGTTCGGGCGGAATAGTTTTACACCCCAACCCCGAAATTGATTTATATACACTCCTCTTTATCTTAGATTTAGAGGAGTTTTTATTGGTTAAAGGTTTTCTAAACTGATTACAAAGTATTCCAGCAGCTCGATAAGCAAACGGATATTTACTTAATCGGTTGTTAGCATTGAAAATCAAGCTGTTAAAATTGCTAAAATCGCCTGAACTGGATCTTCACTATTTCCAGCCAAAAGTTGCTTGTGCATGGTGATCAATTGCATCACCTGAATTTGTGCAGTTTCAATATTCATTAATTTTTCAATTTGATTGGCCAAATTTTCTGCTGTAGCATCTTGTTGGATAAGCTCTTGAATCACTTTTTTACCCGCAATAATATTCGGCAATGAATAATACGGAATTTTCACTAAAAATTTAGCAATCACATAGGTTAACCAATTCAACTTATAAAAAGTCACCATTGGACGATGCAACAATAATGCTTCAAGTGTCGCTGTCCCCGATGCCAAAGCTACAATATTGGCAGCATTCATGACCTGACGACCAATTTTTGATTCTTTATCGGTATTTTCCAGTAAATGAATTTTTGCGACCAAGTCACTTGGATAATGCTTTAATAATTCTTGAATTTGTTGTTTGCGTAAATCATTAATGGCAGGAATCAGGAACTGATAATCTGGATATTTTTGATAAAGAATTTTTGCTGCATCCAAAACCAACGGTCCAAGTCGTTCAATCTCACCACGCCGACTTCCTGGTAACAAGGCAATATGCTTTTGACTGATATCTAAACCAAGCTCTTGCTTTGCATCCAAAATTGGATTTTGTAATGGCAATTGACTTGCCAGTGGATGCCCAACAAAGGCTGCTGGTACCTCATATCGTTGATAAAAGCCTTTTTCAAAAGGAAATAGACAAAGTACTAAATCTATACTGGCTTTGATACCATGGACCCGTCCTTGTCGCCAAGCCCATACAGATGGACTGACATATTGCACCGTTTTAATCGGCAAGTTTTTCTGTTTTATACTTTTTGAAAGACGTAAGTTAAAGTCTGGCGCATCAATACCGATAAAAACATCTACAGGATTGGCAGTCCATTTTTCGACTAGACCATCACGTACAGCAAATAATTTTTTTAAATCTTTAAGCACTTCAACAATTCCCATCACAGATAAAATATCCATTGAATAAAAACTGTTAAATCCTTCTGCAATCATTTGAGGACCACCAATCCCCTCAAATTCAGCATCAATACCCTGTTCACGAAAACGACGAATAAGTTTTGCGCCTAAAGTATCCCCTGATACCTCACCTACGACAATTCCAATTTTAAGCTTTCGATTTTGCAAGATATTCTTCCTGATCAGCACTATAACTGCATGATAGCATATTCATCAGATTTAATTGTGAATAGTCAAAACAGGATACTGCTATGGCAAATAGGTGAATTTATAAAACAATTCATCTAATTTTCTATCGTTATTTTATTTTCTATTTATATTTTCAATTGCACGATGCTTGTAAGCACTTCTTACAAATAATAAACTAAGCGATAATTATTATCATTTAAGATAAGCAATGTTGAATTCTCTCCCACACAGTTTTAAGTTCTCTATTCTTAGTTTAGCAGTATTCAGTGCTCAGCAAAGTTTTGCTGAAAATATTGAAAATCTACCCACAATTTCAGTTCAAGCCACAACTGATCAAACTGAATTAAGCTCTGAACAATCAAAATCTTATATCGTTAAAAAATCAGCAAGTGCGGCCAAGCTGAATATTCCTATCAAAGAAACACCACAAACAGTGAATGTAGTGACACGTCAGCAATTAAATGATTTTGCGCTCAATAGTGCACGTGAAGCTTTAAGTAATACTCCCGGTATTACTGTCAGCAATCAGGAAACCGAACGTTCAACCTACACCGCTCGTGGTTTTGAAATCTCAAATATTTTAACTGATGGCGTCGGCTTCCCTTCTAGCAGCTACAATTATAATCTCTGTACACGACAAAAATAGATAACTCATTGAAATAATGTCATAATAATTGTTTTCTAACGACGAATACTATGACACATCTCAATGAGTTATATCTTATCTTAAACAAATATCTAAAATGGAACAAGTCACATTTAAAGTGCTTTGCGCTCATCATGCTTGTGATTATTTTAAAGCAAACATGTAATCTTTCTTCTGCATCTAAAGCCTTGCCCATCAAGTGCTTACCACAATCATTTTATCGACGTATGCAGCGCTTCTTTGCAGGTCAGTATTTTGATTATCGTCAAATTTCTCAGTTGATTTTCAATATGTTTTCATTCGACCAAGTGCAACTGACTTTAGATAGAACCAATTGGAAATGGGGAAAACGAAATATTAATATCCTGATGCTCGCAATCGTTTATCGTGGAATAGCGATACCTATCCTTTGGACATTGCTTAATAAACGTGGAAATTCAGATACGAAAGAGCGCATTGCTTTGATTCAACGCTTTATAGCCATTTTTGGTAAAGACCGTATTGTGAATGTGTTCGCAGACAGAGAGTTTATCGGTGAGCAGTGGTTTACATGGTTAATTGAACAAGACATCAACTTCTGCATTCGTGTTAAAAAAACTTCATTGTCACCAATCATTTAGGAAAGAATCATAAAATTAGTGATTTATTTCGCCATCTTAAAGTTGGTCAAATTGAATGTCGTAAACGACGGATTTTGGTTGGTCGGGTGAAACTATATATAAGTGCACTACAGTTAGAAAATGGAGAGCTTTTACTCGTCGTTTCTCCTCAGTTTAATGCCAATGCTATTCAGGATTATGCATTACGCTGGGAAATTGAAACCTTATTCAGTTGTCTCAAAGGACGCGGGTTTAATCTTGAAAATACGCGCTTGACAGACCCTAGACGAGTGAAAAAATTGATTGCGGTGTTAGCTATAAGCTTCTGTTGGTGTTACTTAACGGGTGAATGGCAACATGATCAAAAAAAAGTGATAAAAATAAAGAAGCATGGACGACTCTCAATGAGTTTATTTCGCTATGGTTTAGACTATGTTCAAATGGCGATTCAGCGTTTAATTGGTTTTGGGAAAAAAGAAGAGTTTAAGGAAATTTTGGCAATTTTAAGAAGGCAGAACCCTGATAGGATAAGGGTTCTGTGAAATTTGTCGTGTACAGAGAATTATAATAATACCAATCCTGATACATATTTTTATGATCGTATTGACGTGATTAAAGGAGCAGATGCTTTAACCAATGCTTTTGGTGATCCAAGCGCAACAATCGATTATATCCGTAAACGCCCTACCCAAGAATTTCAAGCGAATGCTGGGCTAAGTTATGGCTCTTGGAATACCCAACGCTATGAAGCAGATGTTTCAGGTGCACTCAACAAAGAAGGTAGCATCCGCGGACGTTTGATGGGTTATGAGCAAACTGGGGATTCTTATCTAGATCGTTATTCATCTGAGAAAAATGGATTTTCTGGCATCATTGATGCGGATTTAAGTGATAGCACGTTATTGACTGTCGGTTATAGCCAACAACAGAACAAACCTAATGCAAATAATTGGGGTGCCTTACCACTTCTCGGTGCAGATGGGAAACAACTTTCCTATGAGCGTAATTATAATCCCAATCCAGATTGGGCCTATTGGGACAACAAGTCACAAAATGCTTTTGCTGAGTTAAAGCAAAAAATTAATGACAAGTGGACAGCAAAGCTGAGTTATAACTACACCCAAACTGATCACAACAGTAACTTACTCTATTATTATGGTTATCCTGATCAAAATGGAGCGGGTGTAGCGCTTACCGCTTGGGGTGGAAAAGAAAATCTAAAAAGTCATTTTGCCGACTTAAATCTACAAGGCTCATATTCATTATTTGGCCGTGAGCATGAAGCGACGTTAGGTTATAGTTATCTACAAAATAAACAGTATGATCAACAAACCTCAGGCACAATTAATGACAGTAATATCAATAATAATAAGACCACGGACTGGGCAAGCTGGACACCTCAATCAGTCACTTGGTCAGCGTTTAGTGATGCGGCAAACTATACACAAAAGCTCAATTCTGTATATGCGGCAACACGACTACACTTAAACGATGATTTAAAACTTTTACTCGGTTTAAATTATGTTCAAGCTAAAAGTGAAGGTGAAAGTTACGGTTCATCAATGGCCTATGACGAAAACAAAGTATCTCCTTATGCTGGCATTACCTATAACTTTAACCCTGAATACACAGGTTATCTAAGCTATACCTCTATTTTCCGCCCACAATCTGGATTGGGTACTGATAATAAAGCACTCAAACCAGTTGAAGGTGAAAGCTATGAGGCAGGTATTAAAAGTTCATGGCTAGATGACAAACTCACTGGAACTTTGGCGGTGTTTCGCACAGAACAAAGTAATTACCCTTTACGTAACTCTGATGGAAACCCTCTCAATCGAAAAGTTGAAACCAGTGACTTACGCTCTCAAGGGGTAGAAGTTGGACTGGCTGGACAATTAACAGATCATTTGAATCTGGCATTTGGCTATAGCCAATTTAGCTTAAAAGATTTAAAAAATGGTGGAGAAGCACGTACTTACAACCCGAACCAAACAATTAACCTTTTAACCACCTATACCATTCCAGCTATACCTAAACTGAAAATTGGCGCAGCCTTACAATGGCAAGATGCAACCAAGCTGTATGACTCTACTGTAAAGAGTACAATTACCCAAGATGCTTATGCTTTAGTGAATTTGATGACCAGCTATGAGTTGAATAAGCATATTTCGCTTCAAGCAAATGCAAACAATGTAACAGACAAAAAATATTTATATAGCTTTCCAGATGGTCAGGCATTTTATGGCCCATCTACAAACTATAATGTTGCAGTGAAATTTAAATACTAATCTGAATTCGCCTTAATCTTTTAGGATTAAGGCGTTTTCAATTGCAAGAAAGTGATCGTTATGCAGCTTATGCTCTACCCTTTATCAGTGCTCTATCGTTTTATACTGGCTTTTGGTATGGGCTATGTGTGCAGTTATTTAGTATCTTTAACTTTAATTGATGTGTTTTATCCTTATTTTGCCAAAGCTGAATCTATTTATTTGGCGGCATTTAGTGCACTTATTTTTTACATTATTTTTGTGATTCTAAGCTTTTGTATTCATTCTTTAAAGAAACTTACGCTGATCAGCCTAGCTCTGGTCGCTACTTTTTTCCTATTTTCCAAGTTTATAGGTTAACTCATGCATAAATCTGTTCGTCAATCTATGGCATGGTTACACTCTTGGATCGGGCTTACCTTCGGCTGGCTGTTATTTGCAATTTTTTTGACAGGTTCTGCAACATATTATCGCCATGAAATTAGTATGTGGATGCAACCACAATTCGCGAGTATGCAAATCAAACAGGAATCCGCTATACAGTCTGCGTTTGCTTATTTGCAAAAAAATGCCCCAGATGCAAAAAGTTGGTATATCGGCGTTGCAAATCAGAATACCCCTGCAAATAAAGTTTATTGGCAAAAAGCCGATGGTGGTTATGAAAGTAAAACTTTAGATGCCAATACAGGTAAAGAATTGAGTCTTTCTGCCACACAAGGCGGTGATTTCTTCTATGGGTTTCATTACCAACTTTATGGAATGCCTTATTCTATTGGGCGTTTGATTGTCACCTTTGCAGCGTTAATTATGTTTATAGCCTTGATTTCAGGCATTATTACCCATAAAAAGATATTTACCGATTTCTTTACCTTAAGAGCATTTAAAGGCCAGCGTTCATATTTAGATTTTCATAATGTAAGTTCGGTAATTGCATTGCCCTTTTTCTTAACCATTACATTTACCGGATTGGCGATCTTTTTCTATCTGCTTTTCCCCGCAGGGATGAAAAAAGCCTATCCAGATAATCCATATCAGTATTTTGATGAAATTCGTCATGTATCAACTGCAAACAAGTCTCAACAAGCACAGCCGAAGAATATGTTATCTATTCAACATTTCCTGCAACAAACCCAACAGCAATGGGGAAAAACGAATATTGATAACATTACCGTAGATCAACCCAATACACAGCTTGCCAAGCTCACGGTTACTGCCTTAGAAGATCATTCGATTACACGTAATCAAGCACAACTTAGCTTTAATGGCGCTACTGGTACTTTAATTGGGAATACCCGTAATAACAGTGCAATTGCAACATTAAATGCCAGTATGTACGGGCTGCATATGGCGAATTTTGCCCAACCTTTATTGCGTTTAGGCTTATTTTTCTCTGGCCTCTTAGGTTGTGCAATGATTGCTTCTGGTTTATTGCTCTGGAGTTTAAAACGACAATTACAAAAGAAAAATGAGCATTTTCACTTTGGGCATTATCTGGTAAACCGACTCAATACCACGATGATTATTGGTTTACCCATTGCGATGTTGGGTTATTTATATGCCAATCGTTTTGTGCAACTTCAAGCAGATACACCAAATTATGAAGTCTATACATTTTTTACTTTGTGGTTATTCAGTTTTATTATTGCGCTTTGCACAAAACAACAATATCTCTGGAAAACTCAGCTCAAGCTGCTAATTGCCATGACATTAGCCTTGCCTATTTTAAATCTCTATTATCTGATTTCTAATCAATATATTCATTCATTACAGGATTATTGGTTATTTTTACGTGTGGACTTAATGATCTGGTTATTTGCCATTTTAGCGATTTTTTTACATCAAAGAATCACACCGATTCAAAACAAAGCTGTGGCGAAGATCAAGAAAAAGCTGGAACAAAAACCAGCGCAGGAGTCTGTGTCATGATATTGACCTTAGCATTTCTCCTGATCCTGATTGCCAGTTATAGCTTATATTTGATCAGCTCAAAGCAGATTACCAAGACTCAGAAAAGTAAATTGTCTGTTTTAGTACAACATGTGAAATTGGTAAAAGTTATCGCGTTTACGTTGATCATCTCGGCTTTATTTTTATTCAGTGTAAATTATGGCAATAGCATCTCTTTTGTGGCCTTATGTATACTGAGTAGCCCAATACTGTTTGGATTGATACTCTTTGTAAATGATTTAAAACCAAAAATAAAAAAGTAGACATCTAGCGTTTGAACACAGCTCTAGACTCAATTAAATTTAAGTTTAGATAATTTTCAGCATAATCGTGCTCATTCCTATCAAAAAATGGAAGCTTATTGCTTCCATTTTCAACAGTTAAACATTAAATTCAATATGTTTTCCTGTTGGAAGCTCTACATCAATGCGAAGCTTCCCCCCCATTGCTTCAACATATTTCTTTATCGTTGAAATTTTAAGATCATGACCACGATTTTCAATTGCTGAAAGTGAAGGCTGCTTGATTCCAAGTATCTCAGCTAATTCTTTTTGCGAAATCTCTAATTCTTCTCGAATAAGATGCAGCTGCGTTTGTAAACGTAGTTCATCAGCCATTTTTTGAATTCGGTCTTGACTCTCTGGAGAGCGACTAGCCAATAGTTCCTGTAAGGTTTTAGCCATTAGATTGATCTCCTAGGGTTGAAAGATGAAGTTCGTATTGCTGTTCTGCAATATCTAACATCTCTTTATAAAAACGCTTTTTACCGCCCTTATTACCAATACAAAGCACAATAGCCTGTCGTAATGGATCAAATATAAAAAAGGCTCTTAGTGGTTTACCTCTATGTTGAACACGTAATTCTTTCATGTTCATGAATTTCGAGTCATTTACGGTATCAACTAAAGGGCGACCTAAACTTGGCCCCAGCTGTTGTAGAACGACCAATGCAGCTAAGACTTTTTCCTGTGTTGAATCATCTTGCTGTTCAAGCCATTCATTAAACAAATCCGTTGTAATGACTGTCCACATGCGAAACCTAGAAATATAGACTGTAATCTATATTTTAATATAGTACTTATAGAAAGGCAAAGTTTCTTTTAAGAATTGAACACTCATATAAAAAACATTCGAGCAGTGTTTTTACTTTCTTATGATTGTTAAAGTGTTAGAAGATTAATGTGCAATTTAAGATTAGATTGTCAAAGTACAATAATTTTTTAATTATCTTTGGCTATACTATAAATCGTTTTTATTCGATATAAATAACTGGTGTAATTTCCACGAAAACTATACAATCTACATTACCCCACTATTCTCCCAATTTCTGCTGAATTTGCCTTAAAATAATTTAAGCTGTTCAGGTTGTAAGTTCATTTCAATATTTTACAATTTAATCAATCTATAAAATTTCCACGAGGATTTTATGTTGCTGCAATGGTTTGAAAAGTTAGTAGATCCATATCCGTCGAAAGGTTTAAACGAACCATTACCCACCAAGTTCTTTCCATTTGTTTGGCAAGCTGCGACTGGTGTTAAGCGTTATTTATTGATTTTAATATTATTCACTGCTGCAACAGCAAGTTTTGAAGCTTTGTTTTTTTCACAAATCGGACATTTAGTCGATTGGTTAACACAGTCTAAACCTCAAGACTTTTTAGTAAATCATCGTGAAAATTTGATCTTTTTAAGCTGTATTTTATTGGCAAATATCTTTTTTGCCAGTATGCAATCCATTATCAGACATCAGATTTTATACAGTAGTTTTCCAATGCGTTTGCGTTGGAGATTTCATAATCTAATGCTACGCCAAGGCTTAGACTTCTTCCATAATGACTTTGCTGGACGTTTATCTGCCAAAGTCATGCAGACTGCGCTAGCAGTACGTGAGTTTTGGGTGATTTTGGGCGACATGGTGACTTATGTTGTCATCTATTTCATTACCATCAGTATCGTGTTGGGATCAATTTCTCCTATTCTCTTGATTCCACTTTTATTATGGTTGGCGTTGTTTGTCAGTGCGGCATTATATTACATTCCAAGATTAGGACGAATTTCCAAAGAACAAGCCGATGCGCGTGCGGTGATGACTGGACGTGTAACCGATGCCTATACCAACATTCAGACAGTAAAACTTTTTGCACATGCAGGCCGTGAAAGCCAGTATGCAAAAGAGTCAATGAAAGAGTTTATGCGTACAGTGTTCAAACAAATGCGTTTAGGCACTGCATATGAACTTTGCATCAATTTGCTGACAGCCGTTTTATTCTTTGGGGTATTAGGTACTGCTGTTTGGTTATGGTTACAGGGTCAAGCAGCGATTGGTGTGATTGCAGCAACAACAGCCATGATTCTTAAACTCAATAGTATGGCTGAGTTTATGATGTGGCAAACCTCTGCCCTATTTGAAAATGTCGGCACAATTCAAGATGGTATGCAAACTTTAGGTCGTCAGATTAATATCCAAGACAAAGAAGATGCCAAACCACTTGTTGTGACTCAAGGTAATATTAAATTTAGCGATGTCACATTTGCTTATAACAGCAAAAAAGTCATTGATCACTTTAATTTAAACATTCAACCGGGTGAAAAAATTGGGATTGTGGGACGTTCAGGCGCTGGAAAATCCACATTAATTCAATTACTTTTGCATTTTTACACCATCAATAATGGAAAAATTACCATTGATGGTCAAAATATTGAAGAAGTCACTCAAGACAGTTTAAGAAAAAATATTGCGCTTGTGACCCAAGATACCTCTTTATTACATCGTACAGTTGCGGAAAATATCAAATATGGCCGCCCTGATGCGACTGATGAAGAAATGTATGAAGCAGTAAGAAAAGCCAAAGCAGATGAGTTTATTCCGCAACTTTCAGATTTAAGAGGCCGTACTGGCTATGATGCTTATGTCGGAGAGCGTGGAGTAAAACTTTCGGGTGGTCAACGTCAACGTATTGCCATTGCACGTGTATTTTTAAAAGACGCACCTATCTTAATCTTGGATGAAGCAACCAGTGCTTTAGACTCCGAAGTTGAAGCTGCAATTCAATCAAGCTTAGATGAGTTAATGCAAAATAAAACTGTGATTGCGATTGCTCACCGTCTTTCAACCATTGCACAAATGGATCGTTTGATTGTGTTAGATCAAGGTCAAATTGCAGAACAAGGTACTCACGAGGAACTGATCGCACAAAATGGTATTTATGCACATTTATGGCATAGACAGACTGGTGGTTTTTTAGTTGAACCTGAACCAAAAGCCACAGAAGATGAAGATTCAACAGTCAGCACTTCGTAAATAAAGTGTTTAAATAGCCAAATTATAAAAAACCACGTTAAAAATAGCGTGGTTTTTTATTATATAGTCAACCAGTCAAAAACTCAGACTCAAGAATATAATTTTTTCATAATTAATATTTTAAATTAAATCAATAATATGTAAAAATTATTTGATTATAAAAAGTTAGCAATGCCACACTTTACTTTTAAAATTTTAATCGCATTGCGTAGGCTATCCCTCATCTTATACTGCAAATAGCACTCTTGCGCTTTCCGCTTACTTATCCAAATAAAACAACAACTCTTCCTTATAAATCAATAATCAAAAACAAAAAAGCTGCCTCATATAAAGACAGCTTGTTATTTAAATCTAGCCAATCAACGCTATTTTAAATGATTAATACCAATTCATTAACGAAACACCTAGACCGACATAAGTCGCACGGTGATTATAATCAATCAAGCTTTCGCCATAGCCATCAAACAATTGAAAATGCCCACGTAACTTGCCTTTAATTGGAAACGCCCAATCAAATTGCATTGCGCCGTGCGAATCGTCCCCACCTTTTAAAGAGTGACGTAGCATCAAAGAAAAATCATTGTCA
Organism: Acinetobacter sp. NyZ410; assembly: GCF_022828975.1. NCBI lineage: Bacteria > Pseudomonadati > Pseudomonadota > Gammaproteobacteria > Moraxellales > Moraxellaceae > Acinetobacter > Acinetobacter sp. NyZ410. Next base: position 2,790,389 of record NZ_CP094620.1, read on the forward strand.
TTCCAGCGATAGAATGCAGTCAAATCACCACGACCGATATAATTTTTAATGTCAGGGTTATTGTCATCCTTAAAATCTTCTTCGATGCGATACCACGGACGTACCATCAAGGCAAAATTATCTTTTTCAAAACCAAGATTTAAAATAACCCGATTCCAACTACGTGATAGCGGATCAGAACGCCCGTTTGACTGATGATTCAAAGTTAAACCCAGTAAGCGACCATTTAAACCCAATAAATTATAATTGGTTCTAAAAATCAAACTTGCTTCAGGTTCATAATTTGTTTCACGAAATGGACGAGACTCTTCACTGTTATAAACTTGCCAGCGAGACGATTGGGTATAACCAACCCAAACATCACCATTGTTCCCAAAAATATTTTCGGCAGCTTTGGTTTTTAAAGAAATCTGAAATTTAGCTTCCATTGACTTTAAATTTTGATCTTCATCCACGGTGTTTTGAGGATTTGGACTCTGCGGAAATTCATTTTTCTTGCTGGTCCAAAATGCAGGAAGCAAATAAACAGGTTGATTCGCGCGAATATTCCACGTACCTAATTTACTGTCTTGAGAAAGCTCCCAACGTCGATCAAGTAATGAGGTATTTGGATCAATTTTATCACCATGAATGGCAAATAAATTTTCTGCTTTCTGGGTGATTTTATCTTTGAGAGTTTCAGGTTCAACATTGGCTTTTTGAATATCTAAAGCAGCACGTTGCTCTGACACCAAGACTTGCGGAGCAACGGTAGGTGTTTTAAATATTTTATCGTAACAAGCCAAACGGTCAGCATTAGATTCGAGTGCAACACAGGCTTGCGTGCTTGCAGGATTCACTTGTGCAGTATCATCTGCATGAGCAATGGTCACCAAACCAAAACTGAGCATCATTAAGATGCTCAGATTCAATGGTGTACGTTCAAAATTTTTGAACGACATAGAATTCTCCAGAAAGAATTTATAGGGTTAATTTACTTTCTTAATTTCAAAACCTAATTGTTCCAACACTTCTTTTTTGGCAACTGGAGCGACTACAGCTCTTACAGGCTTTTGCTCAAGTAAATAAGTTTGTGTGACACGCTTAAGATCGTCAATAGTAACGTTTAATAAGCGCTCGCGTAATTGCTTTCTAAACGCAGGTGTACGTCCATGAAGCAATGCATAACATGCAGTAATGGCTTCACCTGCGGGTGAACCAGGTTTATCCATACTAGAAACCAGACCAAGAATGGCTTCTTCAAGCTGATAATCGTGCTGCTCTTTATTTAACAACCAATCTAAACTTGCTTCAAAGTCTTGGAAAGTTTCTGCAAGGCGTGGATCACGATAACTATAGAATCGGAACGAGCAAGCATTGCCATCATAACTTGCGCCCCCACCATATGCACCACCCTTTTCACGAATAGCACTATGTAGGAAACCATTGCGTAAATAGCCTGCAAGCACCATCAACGGCGCTGCATCTGGATGGGCAACATCTACAGCTTGGTAAGCAGAAGCACAAAATTGAACATTGGCTTGAATTAACCACGCTTGATCTGCATTGCTCTCATCCATAGCCACTTGCGTTAAATATACAGGAGATTGATCAACTGCAAGTTTATCCCAAACCGTTTGCACTTCTTCAACTAAACGCTCTGAATGATGCTCTTCACACACCAATAAAAATTGTTTTGGTGCAAGCATTAAGCCCTTATGAATTGATTTTAACTCATCTATAAACGCATCATATGCCGCATCATCTTTTTCAATTTTTGCGATCAAATCACCTAGCCAATTCAATGCGCCTAAGCCTGTATTGTCATAATCGCGTTTTGCCAACGCACTCATATGACGCGAGGCAATTTGCATGGCATAACTATGTCCAGAACCCGATAAACGAGAAGCCCAACGTGTTTTACGTTGTTGTAAAAGTTCGATAATACGATCTTTTTCATCAAAACGTAATTGCTCAAAAGCCAGTTTAAGCAACTGAATCGCATCAAACTTATCCGTTAAAGATTTGGTTGTTAAAGTCAACCATGCACTGATTTGACCTTTGTCATCGGTTTTAGAACGAAGCGAAGCACCCATTCCCAAACCGCCACTAACAGCCGTCTGTAACTGCTGAAGTTCAAGATAATCATATTCGCCCGCACCTACTTCTCCCATGAGAACAGACAGTAAGTTAAAATAAGGCGATTTTACAATTTGATCTGGTATTTGAATCAATACTTGTTGGTAGTAAATTCCATTTGTGCCTGCATGGTACAGATTTAATGGTGTATCTACCCCATTGCAAATCACTTCACGCAATTGACCTTGAACAATGGCCAATTCAGCTGGAATGTCTTCCAAACCGACTTTAGGCAATAAGCTCAAATCATCTGGAGTTTCTTGACGAATTTTTAAAGCTTCAGTTTGTGCGATAATTTCAGCTTTATCTGCTTCTGACAAAGCCTCACCAATTTTCGCTAAACGTGCTTTTTCATCTTCTGCTTCTTGAGCAGATTTATTTGCATCTGGAACTAAAGTCATTTGTACACGATGCGGATTATCCAATAAATGAACTTGAATCAAGTTGGATAACCACATCGGATCTTTGAGTTCTTCTTTTACTTCTGCAATGGCAGTATCTACATCCCAAGCATGGATTGGATCATTATGATGAATTGCATTGCCCAAACCATTGAGAATCAGTGTTAAACCATACGGCGTACCATCACCACTGATTTCACGTTGATGTAATTCAATTTGATGCAAAATCGCATCGACCATGTCTTTATCAATAGGCTTTGAAGCAACGTCTTGAAGGATATTAAGCACGCCATTTTTAAATTCTTCAGTATGCTCAGGATTTGAACCTTGAACTCCACAATAGAACGTCATTTCATAGTTAGAATCATCTACACCCATGATTGGACCTGTAGACTGTGCATAACCACATGTTTCTAAATAATGGCGCAACGGCGAAGCAGAGTTTTCTAAAAGAATTCCTTCAACCAAACGCATACCCAGACGAAGTTTAACATCACTGGTTTTTGGCAATAACCAAGACAAAATATGATAAGTCTTGTCTGTTAAATCTTCTGCATCAACAGCATAGGTTTCTTGTACTTCAATCGGTGCTGTTAGTCTTTGCTCTTCTTTAGAGTAAATCGTTTCACCTTTGCTGAATTTAGACAACGCCAACTTTTCAAATTGTTCTTGTAGTTTATAAGCAGGCTCATCACCAAAGGTCATAAATACCGCATTACTTGGATGATAATGTGATTTATAGAACGCCACTAACTCATCATAAGTTAAGTCAGGAATATCCTTCGGATCACCACCAGAATTATAATGATAAGTCGTTTTCGGGAACAAATGATGTGCAAGCTGATGGTAAAGCTGATCTGAAGGTGAACTCATTGCCCCTTTCATTTCATTAAATACCACGCCTTTATAAACAGGCTCACCATTTTCCAACTCAATACGAATACCTTCTTGAGCAAAATCCAATGGATTTAAATTGGCTGCAAAAGCCGCGTCCAAATAGACTTCCAAAAGGTTTTGGAAATCCTTTTTATTTTGGGTTGCAAATGGATAAGCGGTCCAATCAGCTGCTGTAAACGCATTCATAAAAGTATTTAATGAACGACGAATCATCAAAAAGAATGGATCACGTACTGGGAATTTCTCTGAACCACACAATGCTGTATGTTCAAGAATATGTGCCTCACCTTTGGAATCCATCGGTTGAGTACGGAAAGCAACAAGGAACACATTTTCGTCGTGATCAGTTGCTAAATGGTAGTGCATTGCACCAGTCACTTTATGTTTATATTCAGACACTAAAATGTCTAAAGCTTCTACATGGTGTTGACGTACCAGCTGAAACGCAGGATGAACAGTTTGAGATAAGGTTTCAGTGACATCTACAGTCATGCGATCTCCAATATTAAATGTTTATCTATACCTTCAAGTATAACCGAAACTTAAATAAATGCGATTCATTCCTAACACTAATTCTTAGTAAATCAATCAGGATTAACCGTGACTGGCTGCTGAAATATCAAGAATACGCAATGCGATAAATAAAAAAAGTGATGATCAAAGGATTCGATCATCACTGTAAACTTAACTTTTTAACTCAATATTTTTAAATTAGTAATACCTATGTTTTTTCTGTATCCCAACGCTGAGCAATAAAAATACAGATAAAAATTGCAATCAATAATACAGCCGATGCAGTGAAACGACTCAGGGCTAATCCACCATGATCAATCGGTTTATCCAGAAAATCACCAACCACAGCGCCTAATGGTCGAGTAAGCACAAATGCGCTCCAGAACAAAATAACCCTTGAAGTTTTTGTAAATAAATACAAGGCGATGACGATGAGAATCAAAACCACATACAGCACAATCCCACCGCTATAACCCAGTCCTGCTGTATCTGATGACCAATCCCCCAATGCAGTACCTAAAGTTTGTGAAAAGGTAATGGTTAACCAATAGAACAGTTCTGCACGAGGCTGATTGATATGTGGTGAAATTGTTCCTTCGACTTTGTACCAAGCATATAAAGTCAACAATACCAAACTGAGTAATAACGTACTTCCACCTAAATAACCAATACCCAGTGAACGATCGACAAAGTCTGCTAGTGTCGTGCCCACTGTCGTACTTGCAATAATGGTAAACCAATATAAATAGGGGTGAAAAGCTTTAGCACGAATTTGAAAATAGACAAAAGCGATAAAGATAAAAGCAAAGATAAAGGTACCGACCAAATACCCTAAATTAAGTGACATTGAAACAGCATCGCCAGCCGTTTCACCAAAAGTGGTTGCAAAGATTTTGGTGATCCAAAACAGTAATGTGACTTGTGGAACTTTAGAAATCAGTACATCTAAATCATTTTGCTTCATTAGATTTATTCAGCAATTATGCGTTAAAAGCTATATTCTATGCTTCGACTTAAAATAGAATTAAAAACGTGATAAAAGTCACTTTACCCTGTTAAAAACTGAGTCATCATTTGTATTTAGCGCTTATCAAGATTTCACCAAAGCGGATATATGTCTTATCTAGCTTGAGAAGTTTTATAGAAAAGAATTGCTTAGGCTATTTTTTTAGTATTTTTACCACGAAAACTATTTTTGCAGACCAACACCAATAATCTCCAAAAATAAACATAACCTTAAAGCCTATCGTTGTAATTCAGCAGCACCATTTTCAAATGATGCTGTTGCTCAGAGTTAGAGGTATAGACCAAGGGATTTCCAAATTCACTAAATTAAATATTTAAAGTAATTATAATTTGGGTGATTTGAGACAAAAACATAATTTTGTTTTTGATAAAATGGCGCTGCATCTTTTTCACTACTTAGGCACAAGGCAGAAAAATTAGATTTTGCTCTTTTTTCAAGTTCGAGCAATAAACTTTTACCCAATCCAGTTTTGCGATATTCAGGCAATACATAGAAACGGCGTACCCGACCAATTTTATGCTGAGTTTCTGAGTTCTGCTTTGTATCACCATCCTCACTGATTTGAATATTTAAACCACCGCATGCAACCAGTTTATCTCCATCAAACGCAACCAATAAAAATTCACCATGTCGATTAAATCTATTGCTGCCTTGCTGAAACTCATCAACCAAACGTTGAATAAAATGAAACCCTTCTTTTTCAGCAACTACGGCTAAATCTTGAATTTGCGCAGGCAATTGATCTACCTGTTGAATTAAAATATTCACTCAACCTCCAATATGTTTTAGGGTTTGTAGACAGTTTTAGCTTGATGCCTATGTTTATTTCTCAACAAAACCTAACCCAGCGATCTCAATCAATCACATGGAAACAATCTAATTTAATCACGCACACTGATCAATACAATGGCTTAAACTAAGCAATAATCGTCTCAAAAACAGGTTTTGTTCAGCACAAGCAGGTTGTAAAATTCCAACAAACCATATTTGACAAATGTAATTGAAATTTTTTCAACAAACTACTGTAAAGCTGAGCATTCGTGTAAACTTTATGTTTTTAACATTGATGTGATGAAGAACATGGCTACAGTTGACCTTTTTGCAATTGGTAACGCGCTCATTGACCAAGAATTTAAAGTATCAGATCTCTTTTTAGCTGAACAAAATTTGCAAAAAGGCACCATGCAACTCGCAGATGGTGAATCTCAAACTCGGCTATACAATAATTTAAAAGCCAGTCAAAATTATAAAGGTCAAGCATCTGGCGGTTCAGCTGCCAATACCACAGTGGCATTCAGTGCATTAGGTTCTTCAGCATTTTATGCGTGCCGTGTTGGAAATGATGATCTAGGCACAACTTATCTCGATGGTTTAAATGATGCAGGCATCAAAACGTCGAAAAAATCGATCAGTGAAGGTGTTACGGGTACATGTATGGTTCTGGTCAGTGAAGACTCAGAACGTACGATGCAAACTTATCTTGGCATTACCGCCGAACTTTCAGATCTACAAATGGATTTTGAACCTTTAAAAACAGCGCAATGGTTATATATCGAAGGTTACTTGTCTACAAGTGATTCAGCACGCGCAGCCGTAAAACAAGCACGTCAAATTGCTCGTGATCACAAGGTTAAAATCGCATTAACCCTATCTGACCCGGCAATGGTGCAATATGCACGCCAAGGTCTAAATGAATTAATCGATGATGGTGTAGATCTGATTTTCTGTAATGAACAAGAAGCCATGATGTATACAGAAACTGACTCTGTAGAAGCTGCGCTGAATCAATTAAAAACACTAAGCACTGATGTGGTGATTACACTCAGTGAAAAAGGTGCATTAGTCGCAGAACAAAAACAACATTTTTATGTTCAAGGTCGTAAAGTAAATGCAGTCGATGCAAATGGTGCTGGTGATGCATTCTCAGGTGCTTTCTTATATGCTTTAAATAATGGTGAAAATTTACAAACCGCGGCACAACTTGCTATTCTTATTTCAAGCGAAGTGGTGTCTAAGTTTGGACCACGCCTAGATGTTGCAGACTACGCAAATCTACTCGAAACGTTCAAAAAGGAATGTGCATAAATGTCTGAAAAAATTGCAATGACCGATGAAATTGAAGAGCGTAAGGCACGTGCGTTTGACACAATGACTGGCGATACCATTTTTATCACTCAACGTGATGGCGCATTTTATGCCTACCAAAATGTCTGCCCTCACCTACAAACTGAACTGGAATTTCTGGAAAATCAGTTTTTAGATCAAGACGGCGAATATATTCAATGCTCGACGCATGGTGCTTTGTTTGAAGTTGAAACAGGTGAATGTATTTCAGGACCATGTCTGGGTGATAAACTTGAAAAAGTGAATATTTCAGTCCATTCAGATGGTGGTATCTACATCGAGGACGAATAAGGTTGGAAACTGCCATGCTTGGATTCTTATTTGAACATGAATTAATGCCCTTTCACCTCAGTGTCTTGGCTTTAATTCTGCTGAGTATGGCAGAAACTTTTGGCTACTATATCGGCTTACGGCCAAGTACCTTTCTGAAAAAAATTTCACCAGACTGGCTCATTGAGTCGCCTCTGTTACAAGTTAAATTTTCCAAAGTACTTATTTTCGTTTTTTTATTATTGAATTTTAGTTTTGCAGGCTATTTTTTACAGCTCTCTATCTTTGCAAGCAAACAAGTATTTGCCGCTTGGTATTATGTAGTTTTACCCGCATTGGTAATTGCAATCTTCTTCACCGTGTTTATGATTCATTGTTTGGATCAGGTGATAAAACCTAAAGTTACGTTGAATCAAGTTGACTTGCTTGGACGGTTGGCCACAGTCTCTAGTGGTAATGCACGACCTGGGTTTTCAGCTCAAGCACGGGTCCGTGATGAAAATGGACAACTGCACTATATCCAAGTCGAACCAGAATTTGGTGAATTAGAATTTCAATCGCAAATCATCTTAATACGTTTTAGAAAATCACATTATATTGCCAAGAAAATTTCGATCTCAAATCATCTATTTAGTTCAGATCAGTATTAAAAGTCTGACCCGGTTGAGCACGTCCAATACCTTTATTACGTCTCCAGCTGAATCTAATCATAACTTGCCCTCATTTTGGCCAAGTTGCAATTTTAGCTTCAATCCGTGCACAAAATGACGCAATTTGAACTTGAGTAAGCGATTCAGCTTTATACAGGGACAACATTTGAAAATGGCATTTTGGTGCACAGGTACTCAATAATGCGATTTTCAATATGCGTTTTACTGGTTGCCAAAGTACCAAACGATCTACCCACCAAGCTGAACCCAATGAAGTAATCGCCAATGTGTATTTGAGGTTGTCGAGTTTAGGTTGAATTGCACCCAAATCGTTTGCATGATCATAAGCAACTCCAGGAGCCCAAATACGATCAAACCAGCCTTTCAGTATTGCAGGAAAACCAAACCACCAAGTCGGAAAGACCAGTATTAAAGCTTCTGCGGAAAGTAAATCATCTATATTCTCTTTGACAGCTGTTTGATCAAATGTAGGACTGTAATAACTTTGACGTTCCTCATCTGTCAGTGCGGGTGAAAAACCAGAGGCGTACAGATCTTCAACCACAACTTCATGACCATTGGCAATTAAAGTCGCTATTGCGGTCTTCGCCAAGCTTTGACAAAGGCTATCAGTTACAGGGTGAGCAATAACAATTAAACATTTCATGGTGATTTCCTTTCAGCTCAATCAGTTATAACTTATTAGATAAAATGAACAAGAATTTAAATCATTGAACTTCAGCAAAAATCCAAATATAGATGAAGTTGTACATAATCAAATAAATACCCAACTATCAAAATAGAAACATCTTTTAACTTTTAATTATGACTAAAATTTAAGCATAAATCACGATAATTGTTCCCCCCCATATTTGTTACTCAATTGGAATTTTTCTAAAATAATAAACTCAACAAAAATTTAAACCAACCTTTTTAATCGGAATAATTTTTCATCAAATTTAATTCAAACTAATTTAGTTGGTTTAATAAAATCTAAACAATACCATTTTACTAGGTTTTATTTTTATTAATTACAAGTGTTTTAATCAACTTTAAAATGAATAAAAATTAGTATATTTTTTAACATAACAAATTTTTAAGTTATTGTTTAATATCATTTTAATAATATATTTTTATTTTAACTGTTTTATCTATTTATTTCTTGTTGCGTTTTGTTTAATAATATAAGCATATTTAAATAATAGGCTTAACGCATGAGCTTAAAACCTAACGATTTAAACCGTCGGCTTGTCAGAGAAATTGCAGTCATATTAATAATTAAGATTGCCCTTTTAATGACGATCAAACATATCTGGTTTGATGCGCCGACTATTCCTAAAGATTTTGATAACCAAGTTGCTGAGCGTATTGCTGGCAGTCCTTCCCAAATCAAGGAGACACGTTGATGATTTCTGAAAGCGTGGTCGATCTTTCGCGGTTCCAATTTGCAATGACCGCGATGTATCACTTTATATTTGTACCACTTACTCTAGGTCTGGCTTTTATTCTTGCCATTATGGAAACCACTTATGTGATTTCTGGTAAAGAAATTTATAAAGACATGACCAAATTCTGGGGCAAACTTTTCGGTATTAACTTTGCTTTAGGTGTAACCACTGGTCTGACCATGGAATTCCAGTTCGGTACAAACTGGGCGTACTACTCTCACTATGTGGGTGATATTTTTGGTGCGCCACTTGCCATTGAAGGATTGATGGCATTCTTTCTAGAATCAACTTTTATTGGTTTATTCTTCTTTGGCTGGGATCGCCTTTCAAAAGTTCAACATTTAAGTGTGACATGGTTAGTTGCGCTGGGTTCGAATTTATCCGCATTATGGATTTTAGTTGCCAATGGTTGGATGCAAAATCCTGTCGGTTCAGAATTTAATTTTGAAACCATGCGTATGGAACTTGTCGATTTTGGTGCTTTGATTTTTAACCCAGTAGCTCAAGTGAAATTTGTTCACACGGTGTCTGCTGGTTATGTCACTGGTGCAATCTTTGTTCTCGCCATTTCAAGTTATTACTTATTGAAAAAACGTGATTTACCATTTGCGCGTCGCTCTTTCGCCATCGCTGCAATCTTTGGTTTAGCGTCTACACTTTCAGTCATCTTATTGGGTGATGAATCTGGTTATGAGCTTGGTGATGTTCAAAAAACCAAGTTGGCTGCAATTGAGTCTGAGTGGGAAACACATCCAGCACCTGCGCCATTTACTTTATTTGGTATTCCAAATCAGGAAGAACAACGTACTGACTATGCCATAAAAATCCCGTATGCAATGGGTATTATTGCCACACGTTCACTCGATAAAGAAGTCACAGGACTTAAAGACTTGATGGTTCAACATGAGGCACGTATCCGTAATGGTATGGTGGCATATAGCAAACTCGAAAAACTTCGTGCTGGTGACCGTTCGCCTGAACTGATGGCATCGTTCAAAGAAAACCAAAAAGATTTAGGTTATGGCTTACTTCTTAAAAAATATACTGAAAATGTAACAGATGCTTCTGAAGCACATATTCAAGCAGCAACAAAAGATACCATTCCAAATGTAACCGCATTGTTCTTCTCTTTCCGTGCAATGGTCGCTTCTGGTTTCTTGATGCTACTCCTGTTTATCCTTGCAACATTTGCTGTGGCAAAACGTAATGCAGAAAATAAACCATGGTTACTTAAATTTGCATTGTTTGCACTACCATTACCTTGGATTGCAGCACAAACAGGTTGGTATGTAGCAGAAGGTGGTCGTCAACCGTGGACTATTGGTGAAGTTTTACCTACACATCTCTCTGTCTCAAGTTTAAGTACTGGCGATGTATGGGGATCAATCATTGCATTAGCCGCGTTCTATACGGTGTTATTGATTATCGAAATGTATTTAATGATCAAATTCTCACGCTTAGGACCAAGCTCTTTACATACAGGTAAATATCACTTCGAGAAACTTGAAGCTCAGCAAGCTCAAACTGGGGAGAATCAATCATGATCGAATATGAACTTCTCAAAATTATCTGGTGGGTTTTAGTCGGTGTTCTACTGATTGGCTTTGCCCTCACTGATGGTTTCGATATGGGCTCAATGGCACTGATGCCATTTGTAGGTAAAACTGATGATGAACGCCGTGCAGCAATCAATACCATTGCACCGCATTGGGAAGGTAACCAAGTTTGGTTCGTGACTGCGGGTGGCGCACTATTTGCTGCTTGGCCTATGGTTTATGCAACGGCTTTCTCAGGTATGTATTGGGCGCTCTTACTGGTCTTATTTGCACTCTTCCTTAGACCTGTTGGCTTTGACTATCGCTCTAAACTGCAAAATACCCAATGGCGTAATTCTTGGGATTGGGGCTTATGTATCGGTGGTGCTGTACCTGCGCTGGTTTTTGGAGTTGCATTTGGCAATATGTTCTTGGGCGTCCCGTTTACTTTAGATGAGACTGTACGTTCAACTTATACAGGTAGCTTCTTTGCCCTGCTTAATCCATTTGCATTGGTCTGCGGTATTGTAAGTTTGTCGATGCTTTGTGCACATGGTGGCGCATGGTTAATGCTGCGTACAGATGGTGTGTTACGTCAACGTTCTGCTAAAGCAACACAATTGATGGGTATTCTCTTCTTAGTTACCTTCTTGGGCGTGGGTGCTTGGTTATATTTTGGTGGCATCGAAGGATATACTTTGGTACAACCATTTAATACCAATGCTGTTGCCAATCCACTTGCGAAAGAAGTATTAACAACGGGTAACCATGGTTGGATGAATAACTATTCAATTTACCCAATCACCATGCTTGCACCTATTTCTGCAATCCTTGGCGCAATCCTGATTATCTTTGGTGCTGGTAAAAACAAAGCTGGCGTCAGCTTTACAGGTTCTACCTTAGCGGTGACGGGTTCAATTTTAACTGCTGGTTTTGCACTGTTCCCATTCTTAATGCCATCAAGTATTAACCCAACTGTAAGTTTAACCATGTGGGATGCGGTTTCAAGTAAGAATACATTGACAGTAATGACTGTGGTTGCTTCTATATTTGTGCCAATTATTTTAATCTATACCACATGGTGTTATTACAAAATGTGGGGCGTTATCACCAACAAACATGTTCAAGATAACTCACACAGCCTGTACTAAGGCTGTGTCTAAGCAAATAGGAGAATATTTATGTGGTATTTCGCTTGGATTCTTGGGATCTTGATGGCGTGTTTTGCAGGTGTTTTAAGCGCACTCTATATTGAACATCATCAAGATTTGGATGAGGAATAAACCATGACAGAGATCGCAATGACAACAAAACAAAGAAAGCCGAATAAGTTTGCAATGGCCATTTCGTTTTTGATGGCATTGCCTCTTGCTGCGGTATTGTTAATTCACCCTGGGGCAATGCTTGATGCCAATGGCCACTATAACCATAGTGCGCTCATGATGGTGATGATTGGTATTTCAGGTGGCTTTATACATGGGGTCGGATTTCTACCACAGTTTTGGTTATGGAAATGGTTATTTAGCCCCTATGTCGCATGGCCACTCATGCTGTGGGGCTATTACACTTGGTTCTTTAGCTAAGTCCAAAATTTGAAACAATAAAACCCTGATTTATTCAGGGTTTTATTTTAATTGGATGAAATGCTACTCGTAACACTCTTTCTCATTTCGATTAAATGCAAATCTACAACAGGTATGCCTACATTTGCACTTAAAGGATAATCCTCCACTACACCCGTTTGTACATAGCCACGGCGCTGATAATAAGCAATCAATTCATGACGTAAACTTAAAACCCACATAACGAAATGCGTAAAATGGCAATGGTTGGATAGAACTTTGTTATGAACATACTGTTCAGCAAAATCTAAAACATATTTGCCAATACCTTGATTTTGTAATGTAGCTGCAATACAAAATGTGCCGATTTCCACATCATATTGGGTAAAAGTCAAACCAATACATGCGACAATTTGCTCATCCAATTCAGCAACAAATAACTGAAAATTATCCTGAGCCAAGGCTTGTTCTAATTGCTTGGCATTGATTCGATTTCCCGTGACAATCTCTGATTCACTGGTCCAACTACGACCTTCTTGTTGTCGATAAGCAGAATTAATCAGATCAACTAAATTTGTAATGTCGGATATTCGTGCTGTTCTAAAATTAAGCTGCATACAATTTGCTTTTTAAAAACTTAAATATAAATAAGACCAATTCAAAAATGACCAGTGATAAGGCAACCTCAATGAGAATTAGCAATTCCCCACTTCGACTAGCCGAACAATGCATTTGGGCAGTTCCCGCAATACATTTAAAGATCAGCTTATAAAATGAGATTGACCAGATATATAAAATACCTAAACTAGCAAAGAAAGCTATAAAATGGAAAATATTAGATTTATTTTGAATGAGTTGTGCTGTAATACGATAAGCTCGATATGGAATCCAGCTAAAAGCAAATAAGCAAATAACGGTAAAAATGATCGCTACTGTATAAAGAAAATCATCTGAGATCAAAAAACTTTCAAACATTTTATTCTTTTTTTCAAAAAAACACGTTGTTATAACACAAAAAAGACCATCGAAATGGTCTTTCAGATTTACTTAAAATTATTGCTCAGCTAACCAAGTCATAAACTTCTGACGTTCCGCCTTAGTTGCATTTTGCCAGATTTGAATCAATTGGCGATCTGCTGAATTGGCGTCACTCACAGTTTGAGTGGTCTTGCTAACTGTGGTTGCTGCTGGTGATTGGCTTGTCGTTGTTGCATATACAGCTGCTGGTTGATTTACTGGCGCTTTGTTACTTGAAGTTAAATCAATCACTTTGCCAAATAAACCAGAACCTAACCAAGGCTTCGCTTCAGTATTTACACCAGTCTGTTGCACCACGAGACGGTTTTTATTGTCATAAATCGCAATCGTTGGTTGTTCTGCATATTTTTTTGCATCTTCAAAACGCTGAGGCGGATTCACTAAAGCAATTTTATAAGTTTGACCATCTTTTAAATCTGGCGCAGTCACTGTAACCACACCCGACTTTAAAATATCATGTTCACCATTTAAATGTTCAAAATACTGTTGATAACGAACACTTACCGCAACTTGACCTGCATCGACTTTATATTCATTCTTTTTACGGATTAAACCTGAATTCACTTCTTGATCGTTCACCGCCAATACTACAATTTCTTCTGGCGCAGATAAGGTGACTGCTGCAAAAACTGATCCGCTTAGCATTAAAGCTAATGCAGCAACGCCGTATTTAAAAGCCATATTGCTCTACTCTTATGTCAAAAATATGTAAAATTTATTGCACTATGCAATGTCGTGATGACAGTTTTATGACAATGGCGATTTGTTCTGATTTTTATAATGAAACTATATTCATTTTACTTATCACATAATTTTATCATTTACTGGAAAAACCATTCATCTGCTTGTCCTGAACGCACATTTTAAAATTATTTTTTCTTATTTATAACTACAGCATTTGAATAGCACACATTCAAAATAAGCATAATTCTAAAAAACAAATTAACAGGATGTTCCCCATGAATAAGAAAACCATATCCAGATTTAAAGCAATCTTAACGAGATGTATCATCGGTATTACAACTGTTTTTGTCGTACCTTATGCCACACAAACAATGGCAGCAACCAGCTATGCCACTCAAGCGAGTCCTGCACAACTGTCAAAACTTGCCTACAATATGAACGCCAATATGGCACAACGTAACCTCAACACATCTGAAAAAAATCTGTACCAGCAACTTTACAACATTGCCAATAATCAAACCACTTTATACGACCCATCTATTACCTCCACTATCCAACAATATGAAAGTATACGTAGCAAAATTCGTCAACAATTTTCAACGGTCAAACAATTGGCGATAAATACTTATGGTAATCAATCACAACAAAAAATAGTGTTGGCGACCAATGCCTTTATTTTGATGTATTACGATGCACTCAGTCGTAATAACCCAAAATTTTTCTGGCCAAATCTGGGGATTTTTGTAGCCAATGATGTCCGTTCAACGTATGCATTAACCTTCTCATTGTCCAATGCTTTAGATCCCTTAAATGTCACCAATGGTCAAAGTGTCATTATTGCGGGGATGAATGTACCGACATTACAGTCCACTATTGCCCAAGCCAATAATGAATTAATTAATGGGCAAGCCAATGTGATGGCAGATATTGGTAGACTCAGTATTATGCATCAACACTATGATGCTTTGGTGTTAGCGCAACAACTAACTGGCTACGGATCTACCTTGACACAAGCATTTCAATTACAAAAAATCGCGGATGAAGAAGCGCTTAGATCAGGTATTTATTCATCAAAATTTAAAAAACTGGCTACAAATGCAGCCATTAGCTTTGGCATTCATGAACAGGAGAAAATTTTACAACCGATGTGGGATAAGCCATTAATGCGTGATTTTGCTAAACTTAATGATTTTATGCTCTCGCTGAGTTTAGAGAACTTAGGCTTACGTGGTGATATTTTTGTGGGTATCAATAAATTTAAATTAATTTTCACTCCCTATCTGATTATACGCGCACCATTCACCGCAACCAATCTGGCCAATGTACAACATCGTATTGCGATTGCACGTAATGGTTTCAATGTGCTAAATGAATGGAAACAAAATATATTCTTTGCGCCATGGATACCCATCTATCAAGCAGAGATTGGTAGAGGAAATGGCTTATACCAACCTGTAGGCGCACGATAAAGCATTAAACCCCACGATGCACAACATTACACTTTTTTCAAAGCGACTACATTTTGAGCACAGTTCTTGCTTGTTTAATGTTGTGTATATCGCACAATAAAAATACTCAACAAAAAATGAGGTGCAACATGATTTTTAAAGACCATATAGTCCGTGTTGAAAACATTAAAACGATGCAAATGCTGGATAAAGCGAAGTTAGATCATCAGGTTATTGCGATGTTTATGACTTGTGAAGGCATTCCTTTAAAAACCAGTGAAGTGACTGCGCTTTTAAAACAATATGAAATGCTAGGACAGCACAAAGTTCCAGCTAAAAAAGCCAAGGCACTGCTTCAGGCTAAAATGGAGCATTTTGAGGATTCTGAATTACCGTGCCCTGCTGCTTATTAAGGCAGCTAAGCGTTAGAATTATTGTTTAAATCACCTTTTATCGGTAAATAGAATCAATAGATACGTTCTATTTACCGCATTTAAACCATATAAACTGATAAACCATACAAGCTTCATTTCCCCAAAGCCCCACATTGTTACTTTTGCAAAGGGATTACGAATATTTGCTTTTCAAAATAATAATGTAAACCAGACTGCGCTATTTTATCCTGCAATAATTCTGAATGGTCAATATGTTTTGACGCAACGAGGCGCCCCATATAACGGTTCTCAATCGGATCAATTTGAATATTTTTAAGTGCTTTGAGCAAGAAAATACCATAACGGCATTCTACATGCATACCAGATGGAAAGATTAGAAAATGATCCCATTCCGAAACATCTAAACTTGCACTCAACTGGATTCGCTCGTTGAGATTTAGTCTTTGAATATCATTGAATAATCATACAATGGGTTCAATCATCATCGAATATGTATATTTTATAATACATTCATTTTAAGCAATCAGCTTTCATCTATATAGATGTGTATAATGAAAAGTCCTTAATAATTTATATATTTATCTCTATGCTTCAAATTCTGCAAAAACAGCTGGATGAAAGTACATTTTGCCCGCTTTGTCAGGCAAGTATGTATTATGTTGAAGCTGAAGAATTTGAGAAAGAAGTTAGTTTTCACCAATGTAGCCATTGCAATCATCAAGTTTTTCAAAACAATCAACGCAACTGTCATTGTGAAACATGCCAAAGCAAACGACGTAAGCTGATTAAAGAAACTCGCTTGCAAGAAACCCGTAAGCTAAAGAAAAAAGATAATTTTGAACTAGGTTTAGACCAACTCAGTTTTTTACATAAGTTATTTTTACTGAGTATTTTAGACAATCAGGTGCATGAAAATACCAACCATCAAGAGTTTATTGATTGGGAAGTGATTAAATATCACCCAATTACCCCCAATTACTATTTCCAAAGTCAACTTCTCAATCAACTGATTAAAGACAATGTATTTGTTGCCAAAGATTTTAGTGATGATGCACATCAATACTATATCAATGTCCGTTTGGATGGTTATTCCGAACCGAGTATGTTTAGTATCGCAACACAACTACGCCACTGGTTCTATGAAAATCTAAGCCAAGGTATCCCATTTAAAACATCCGAAGAAGTCAAAAATGCGCTCTATGTTGTGCTGTATCAAGAAATTGTACAGTTTACCCAACATTATTGCCGCACATGGGGTATCCAGATTTCGGGCAATAAAAACTTCCAAATCTTCTGTTACCACCTACTCGACACATTGGCTGTTGGGCAAATTTTCTATCTCATTCAGACTGCGCTTGAATATCTATATCAAAAAAAGGCGCTACAAGTTCGTAACGAAAATTTTATTAATACCAATATTCTCAAGAAAACAGTGCAACAATATCGAGAACGTGCAATTGCTGAAAAATGGGAAACCTCAACCCTACCACGCCCACCAAATATTCCATTGAGTAGAATGAGTGAAATCCTGTTTTATCGGTTTTTAGGCTACGATGAAGGTATCTTCTTTCAACCAGTGTGGAAATCTTGGAAAAAGATTGAACCACGCTTAAATTTCTATTCGCAAAAGCGCTGTATGTATTGTGGCTCAAACGAATTAACGGTTGAGTATGATGCACAAAATTATGTGACATTATTTTGTCGCAGCTGCAAACACCAAGACCACTACTTTACTCAGTAAGGAGCATTTATGAATCATCCTGAAAATATTACACATTCTCAAACGGATCAACTTCATACCCACACTGATGTCATTTTACAAAAAGTTGTGGATGCTTGGACTGAGTTGCAAACTCAACAGCCCTTGGTCCAGTGTATTACCAACAGTGTTGCAGCAAATTATGCAGCCAACGTCTTATTGGCTGCTGGGGCTTCACCTGCAATGATTGATAACCCATTTGAGGCGGAAAGCTTTGCTTCTATTGCTGCGGCATTAAGTATCAATGTGGGAACGCCGACCTCTGAACAAATGCAGGCCATGCAAATTTCAGCACAAACTGTAGCAAGTAAAAATACACCGTGGGTTCTCGACCCTGTTGGTTATGGTGCATTTCTCAAATGGCGCAGTGAAATGGTTGATCAATTGGTTTTGCTTAAACCGACTGTTATTCGTGGTAATGCCTCAGAGATCAGTGCACTTGCAGGTAATCAAGTTGAATCCAAAGGTGTAGACAGTACTGTGTCAAGCAATGAAGTGTATTTACAGGCTTTAGCACTTTTAACCCATACCGAATGTGTTGCAATTTCTGGTGAATCTGACTTTATCCTTTCTAAACAGCTCAATAGCGTGATTCAGGTCAATGGTGGAAGCTATTTACAGCCTAAAGTCACGGCAACAGGTTGCGCTTTAGGGGCATTAATTGCTGCGTATAGTGCAGTCACAACAGCCACGAATGCAACAATCTCTGCACATATCCATTTTGCGATTGCAGGAAAACTGGCTTTTGAAAAAGCCCAAGCTGTTGGAAGCTTTAATGTCGCATTTTTAGATGAAATATATCAAATGAGTGCAGATAAAATTTGGCAATATGCAGACATAGAAGTTTTAAGTCTTTAGACTAAACATATAAATTTACTTTTTAGCATTAAAATTAAGCTTAAACCTATGGAATCACTGATGTCATTACGAGAAGAAGAAAAATTGTTTTGGGACGCAATAGACCAGTCGAATCATAACAAAGATGCTCACTGGTCTGACTATGATATTGACCAGCATTTACAAGATCTTGTGCAATATTTATCTCAATTAGATAAACAACAACTGATTACTTTCGAAAAAACACTCCAGCTCAAACTCTCACAACTCTATAGTGCTGAAATCGCAGAACTCTCGACAATTTTAGAATCTGATTTTACTGAAAAAGATGGTATTTTCAATTTCGATGCTTATCTATCAGATGATGGTTTTATTTATTTTAGATGTTGGTTAATCCTCAAAGGTAAGGAATTCTTTGATGACATACAAGAAGATATTCAAAACTTTGTTAGCGGAAAATATAGTTTTGATATAGGCGATACTTGGGCTGAGGGTCTACTCTATGTTGCTGATGAGGCATATAGCGTTCATCATGAAAATGAAGAAGAGTCTGAGATTCGTGATGCGGTATATTTACAATATCCAGAACATCACTATGATTTTGCAGCTGGCGAGATTGAAAGAGATTTACTCAATGGTGTTGAGTTACAAGCGCGATATCCAAAACTGGTTAAAGCAATATGCGAGCTTAGAAATGAATAAGTAAAAGATTGGGGCTTATCTTTTAAGCCCCAAGCTGATTATTTTTGCACGAAAACTTTTTTATAAATTTCTCGTGGCATTTCAGCAAACTCTACACAGAGCTGAATTTCTAAACCCTGTGCAGAATAATCTTCAAATGACTGTAAAAATTGCGATAAATTTTCAGTCATTAAGTCTTTTTGTGGTTCAGTACGACCACTTAGACCTTGTAAACGTACGAAAATAAATGCTTGATTACTCTGCTCGCCACTTTCATCCCCAAAGCCAATCAAATAATCCGAAACTGATTG
This sequence comes from Acinetobacter sp. NyZ410, assembly GCF_022828975.1. Taxonomy (NCBI): domain Bacteria; kingdom Pseudomonadati; phylum Pseudomonadota; class Gammaproteobacteria; order Moraxellales; family Moraxellaceae; genus Acinetobacter; species Acinetobacter sp. NyZ410. The sequence continues at coordinate 2,810,087 of NZ_CP094620.1, forward strand.
AATACGGGATTTAATATCATGTGCTTGCCCCACTAAACCTGTATCAAACAGTGCATGATTTAAGCCCAACATCAATTTCTTTTTATCTAAATTTTGAATATTGTCAGAATAATCAATAAACATTTGTGGCATGGTATTAACCGTTTGAAAGCACTAGATATTGATAAGAATTATAGCATTAACATATAAAAAAACTGTAAAATTAACGCTAAATTAACATTTTATCTCGATATTTAATTTAGTGAAATCATAGGTGCAAAAAGATTAGATATTTAAATTTTTATATTGTTCAATAAAACTGACAACAGCTTAGCTCTCATAAAAGAGTGATAACGTGACTTTGAAAAGAAAAACTCATACAAAAAAATAATATTATTCAATAAATCGCAGTTAAAACATTTTTTATTTTTAAAAAATTTACTTGTATAAAAATATTTTAGCATTTTAAATATATGAAATCTAAATAATATTGAGTATAGGATTAATTATGATACCCTTAACAATGGATGAGATTTTTATAATTAAAAGTTTAATTGCCATCTCACCAATAAAAATAAAAATTCCTACTGATTTGAATAAATGCTATTCCTTACCTATGAATGATGGAAGGATGGGATCATTTAAAATTATCTATCCCGAAGATGAAATCACTGATTTCGGGAGTCTCACAACAAGTAAAACTCAAATGGACTATTTAGATAATGGGAAATACGTAAATATTACATTATTTATTGACAGTAACTTTATTCCTCGTGAAATAGATAGTTTCGTAAGTGACTATTCTGCATTAACTCATCCATTTAATATTAGAAATATTAAAAAGACTTATCTAACAACTATATCATAATCTACTCTACCAAATTTTTAGGAGGTCCTATTAAACAAAAACAAATAATTGATAACCTATAGTTTCCAAAAATTCATTCAAAAACATAGGCTTCACTTCTGACCAATGACTTGATGCAAATCACTTGTATGAATAATTAGGTGGTTTAACTATATCAATTCATACGCATAATAAAATGGGCACAACTGAAAGCTGAGATTATAACTATTAGAATATTTGCATTTAGACAAAATAGCTAAACGTGGACTTAATAATTTTTTCTCAAATTTAGCCATTAATTCATCACTAAAAACATCTATCACTCAACAAATAACAATGCCAAACGTACTTGATCATAGCCCATTTTTGGACTGGTTAAATCAACGATTGGACGTAATTTAATCGCACCATCATCATTAAAATGACTTGGATCTTGGCGTTTCTTCAATTTTTTATAAATCACACGAATTTTTTCTACAACTTCTTCACCAGGATTTGCAATCGAGATATCCAAACCTTGTTCTCGATGTAAACGAGCCAAATGATTGATAATTGTCGCAGGAGTTAATCCACGTTCAACCGCAATATCCTGAATCTCATAGCCACTTTCAAACAATTCACGTGTTTCATCAAGTGTTGCTGAAGCATAATTAGTTTTACCACTATTACGCGCCAGCTTCTTCTCATTACGTTCAATTTCAGTGGTATTTAACGTCCCGCCACAATGACGAATAAAGGCATTGTGCTGTGTGGTTAAATCTGAATCTGCATAATGCACTTCGGCTTCACTGGATAACTCTTGAAAACGACGATCTGCTTTAATTGCAAGACTATCCAGTTCCAATGCCTGATCATTAAAACCCAATAATCTTAAACCCTGAATCGATTTAAGCCGGGATAAAGCCACATAACCCTGACCTTTTTCAAAGGTATGGCTTAAGTTGATTTCCGCGGCTTCCAAGGTCATCCCTTGTGATTTATGAATAGTAATCGCCCAAGCTAACCGTAATGGCACTTGTTGTAGACTGGCGATGGTTTTACCACCTTCATTGTCAACAGACCATGTTTCTGGCGCAACCAACAAGGTTGTACCATCGGTCATTTTGACTTTAGGTAACATTCCTAGTTCATCGTCTTCTTCAAAACCAATAACTTCACCTAAACTACCGTTGATATAGCCCATATCGAAGTTATTTTTAACGAACATAACTTTGGCATGCTTTTTAAGCGTCAACTCATCAGGTGCACGTACAGAAGATTTCAATGTCTCAATCAGCTTTTCATTACCATCTGTGACCGCTACAAATTGATGATCATCGCCTTCAATCGCATTGAGATGCTGAAAGTTGATACTATCCACGTCCATATTGTGGGTATATAAGCGTGTGTAGGTATCACCAATGTCTTGATTACGGGTATCTTGTAGCGCTTGAATATGCTGTGGCTGAATATTCTGGGCACGAATCGCATTGAGTACGTCATTCAATGCCGAATCATCTTGACGATGCTGCTCTGTCAGGTAGCAAACACGAAATTTTGCTTCAACCCAAGCGGTTGACATAAAACAAAATTTATCTCGATTTAGTTCGCTATTTTTTCCTACAGGCGGCAGCTGAAAAAAATCTCCGGCTGCAATCACTTGAATACCACCGAAAGCATCATCAGATTCTTTAAAATATTTTAAAACTTGATTGACTAAATTAAGCTGTTTGGCATGTAACATTGAGATTTCATCAATGATCAAGACTTGGGCATTTTCTAAATGCTCTTTTAAGTATTTACGCTCTTTCATACGCTTTAAATCATCATCCGTCAGCGTATCTTTGATCCCAATGCCTGCCCAAGTATGAATCGTCATGCCATTCATATGTGTTGCTGCAATCCCCGTAGATGCTGTAATTGCAACAGGGACTTTGCGTGCTTTTAAATAATTGATGTACTGATTAAGCGTATAGGTTTTTCCTGCACCAGCAGATCCAGTCAAAAAGACATTTTCACCCGCTTTCATAAGTTTGAGTGCAGTTTCTTGTTTCATAACAGCCTTGAATTACCTAAACAGGATGGGACGGCTATAGCCTAACGATTTTTGCATAAAAAGTTAAGCCAAATGCATCATGAAAAGTGAATTAAAGCCAAGTCGCTCACTCAAAAATGATCTGCATCAAACTATAAGTTTCCCAATTCTTCATTGGGTTGAATACTGCTTTTCCATTTTAAATGCTGATTTACATCATCAATAAAAACTTGAGCTTTCAATATATAAAACTCATCAGGAATATGATTATTGGGTAAACGCAATTGATCAAAGACCAAACGTCCTAATTTATAATAGCAACCTAAAGTCATTTCCTGAGTCGCATCATCAACTTTCGATACATGAAATGCTACATATTCACGATCTACGATCCGAGCACAATAGGACAATGCCAAACAGTGTTTAAACACTAGCGACTCTTGAATAATTCGTTTTAAGCTATTCAGTTCCTCATAGCACCACTCTTCAAAATAAATCTTTTGCATTGGTGCAACGCGATCCCAATGCTCTACATCTATTTTTTCTTTAAGTGTCGACAAGGTATCAACAAAATAATGATGTTGATGCCAACGCTGTGCTTGCTGATATAGACCAGACCAAGTGACATTCCGCTCAATATCGTGATGATCATTAAATAAATGCATCACATAATCCAAAACAAAGCTGTCGTAAATACTATGGTTAGATGCACGACCGATCTGCATGTGTTTCAGTTTTTTACGGAAATCATCGACTGTTATATTGTGCTTTTGCAACTGAATAAAAAATTCAGCATGTTGTTGTCGTTGCGGATCAATAAATTTAATCAGTTGCTTAGGCAAGCCCTGAGCAATGTGTTGTACAAACAGCATAAATGCTTGAATGATACGATTTATCTTAAGGTATATTTTTTTATACATCTGTGGTTGATCCGCTAACATCAACGCAGCGAAATCCAACCATTCTTCGATATATAAATAAGAATTAGAAATTATTTTCTTATTCGATTTATTTTCAATCTCTGTTTTTAAAAAACTATAACGATTGTTCTTTTGGTGATTTTGCCATTCATTTGTAATTGCAAAGGAATGACATTCAATTAAAAATAGCCGCGCTGCAATATTTTTAAAATACTTTAAAACACTTATAGTGACTTCAGGATAAATCTTTGAAGTATCAATCAGACTTAATGCTGTGATCGTGATCCTGACATTGGGATCCTTTATATGTCGACTCATCCAATCATTGACCTGTTCATCTTGTTTAAATAGCCAATTTGCAGTGCGCTTAAGGCTACAAATTGGAAATTGTGGAACTTGATCCTGTTCCCAATATTCAGCATCTTTTTGTAAAAAGTGCTGCTTGCTCAATAAATCCTGATATTGCCAAAAGCCCCGTTTCATATATTTTGCATAAGCAAGCATTTGCGGTTGTTCTTGAGCATGTACAGCCAGTAGTTGATAACTTGCAAAATACTGACTGATTTCGTGTAAGCGTAATGATTCTGGGTGAAAAATCTTTAAAATACGCAAATAATGCGCTGGAATAAACTGATCTAAAGAAAAAATGGCCTGTTGAAATTTGGGTAGCAATGACTGAATCGGTAAAAACTCTTGACCCAATACAGAATTAATCAGCACTAAATGCTTAATGTTAATTTCAACACTTAAAGGAATCGCTTTACCATATTTGGCAAAATCAGAAACATAGGGATAATCAAAATATTCATAGTGCAGCAAAATTTGATCAATACGCTCTGCATCTGCTTCACTAATATTATATAAATACTGCTCTACCCGATTTTCACCATCCACCCACTCGAAAACCTGCTCAATCAGCGTTTGGCGGATGATTTGGGCTTTGGTCTTTAAATCAGTTGGATGTATCTCATGATATTTTGTTGTATAAAAATAAATATTTTCTGAGAAATATTGAACAAAACGATTAATATTGATTTTATTTTCTAAACAACGCGGTAACTTTTCAAAATTTAAAGCAAAAATTAAACCCTTTTCTTCATCAAAGTAGATATTGAGTAACTGATTTGCCAGACTGAATTTATGCTGCTGTGGATCAAACTGGAAAAAGTTGTGCGCAGTAATCTCGGACAAATAGTCAAATTGATCAAGATAAATCTTATTTAAATTTGCTGAAACCTGAAGTAATTCTTGAGCAGCAAGCTGGTGTCTATGTGGCAGCTGCTCCTGAACTGTCTGCACCATATTTGCCTCAATCCATCTCTTACATATTATTGGATTTGTTATTGTAGGCGAACAATTTTACAAAACAAATTGAATTCCAATTATCTTTTGCAAAAGTTTGTTTAAACTGAGCTGTGATCGTGTAACGGGTTTTATCTTTATTGATTATGTTTTACCTAGTTTTTATTCCTTATAGTCAAACCACCTAATTATTTATACAAGTGACTTCTATCAAGCAACTGATCATAAATGAAGCTTATGTTTTTATATGAACTTTGAGTAACAATTGGTTATCAATTCATTTTTGTACTTTTGAATCATAGATGGTGATCCTATCATGGGGCGACAGGGATGTCGCCGTTGGGCGGGGGTAAAGGACGTACCCCTCGCCAAACAGAAGATTTTTGTCACTTTTCATCTCTGAAAAGTGAGGCATTGCCTACGCAAAGCTATTTAAACTTTGAATGTAAGGTGTGGCATTGCAGTTTTTTTATAATCAAACAATTTTTCCAGAAAATTGATTCAATTAAATTTTTATAAAAAAAGATCCCCTTACTTTTCAATAAAACTAAGGGGATCTCTATCGCAACACATTTGAAATTTTCACTAAAATTTAAAATAAAAACATTGCAGACTTAATTAAGAATGTACAGGCTTTGCCCCCATACGCTCTTCAATCAAGTCATAACACCATTGGAAAATAAAGGTATACACCAAAATACAGGTGGTCATTCCGAAATCCAATAAAATTGCTTGCCACAAAGACATATCCATTGCGTAAGCAACCATTGGAATCGTGGCTAACATCAAACCACCCTCAAAACCAATGGCATGTAAAATACGTACACCAATGGTACGTTTAAGTTTTCTCTTACGTTCAAATTGTTCAAAGAAATGGTTAAACACCATATTCCAAACCACTGAAGTCACGGCCATTGCAACACCTAATACACCAGTAACTTCCATTGGCACTTCAAAAATAAAACTTAATGCAATCGCTATGATCACCAACAGGATGACTTCATAGCTTAATGCATGAATAACCCTTCTTTTGGAAATCATCATTTAAAACTACTCTTTCTTGATTCGATGGATGCATTATATTTTTATAATATTGATCAATCGAGTCAGGTTCTTTCAATTTTATTGAAAGGTTGCGTGAATTGGAGTAAATTTAATAACTGGAAAACTAAACAGAATGGTGCCAAGCGCATGAATATTAACCAAGAACAACTCACCATCTTTAAAACGGTGATGGAAACAGGTTCATTTTCAGCAGCAGCCCGACAGCTTGGCAAAGTCCCCTCCGCTGTCAGTATGTCTATCGCCAACTTGGAAATAGACTTAAATCTAAAACTCTTTAATCGTGTGGGACGAGAACCAATCCCCACACCTCAAGCTCAGCGCTTATATGAAAAAACTGAGCAACTACTGGTAGAAATGAATCAGTGGAAACAACAAGCGATTGCACTTAGCGAAGGCTTGGAATCCTCATTAAATATCGTGGTGGTTTCAGAATTACTGCATACAGACTGGGCTGAATACATTGCACTGTTGGGAGAGCATTTTCCAACTTTAGAAATTAATATCTTCTCCGCACCACAAGAAGATGCGCTGAAAATGCTGATGAATCAGACGGCTCAACTGGCATTGATGTTTGAACGTGAAATACTTGAAAGCCGTGAGCAATTTGTCGAATTTAAAAAAGAAGCCTTGGTCCCTGTTTCAGCTATTCATCACCCATTATCAGCACATAAACAAGTTACTTTTGAACAAATTCTACAATCCAGACAAATTGTCGTGGCAAGTCGTGATCGAACCATTAAACCCGAACTGCTTTATTCTAAAAACTATTGGCGGACAGACAATCACCATTCAGCATGTGCTTTAATTTTAAAAGAACTGGGTTGGGGTGTACTTCCCTTAGAAATGTTTAATGAAAATCCTGAGCTCAAACATAAGTTAAAAATCTTAGATTTGCTCGATTTCACACCAAAATTTGAATATTTTGTCGACTTAGTCTGGAGTCGTGAGAGCAATTTAGGCTCAGCTGCTCGTTTTTTGATTAATCACATTCGAAATCAAAGAATTCATACAAAATAATAGGCCTTTCAGTACATTTTCCTCTTTTGCTCAAATCGCATTGTGTTATAAATAAATCACAAATATTTTAACTAAGAAATAATCGGTAATGACACAATCTGCATTAGATCAATTAAAACGCTTAACCACTATCGTTGCTGATACAGGTGATTTAAACGCAATTCAACAATTTCGCCCTTTGGATGCAACGACTAACCCTTCACTCATTACAGCAGCAGCACAACAGCCTGAAAGTCGTGAGCTGATTGAAGATGCCTATGCGCAAGCAAAAAAAGAAGGTTATGAATTAGATGCACTCGTCGAACGCACCATCGATATTCTCACCGTCAAACTGGGTGTCGAAATTTTAAATATTGTGGAAGGTCGTGTTTCAACAGAAGTGGATGCAGCCCTTTCCTATAATACCGAAGAAACCATTGCCAAGGCTAAAGAGCTACTTGCATTGTATAAAGAATATGGGATCGACCAAGACCGTATTCTGATCAAGATTGCCTCTACATGGGAAGGTATTCAGGCAGCGAAAGTGCTAGAAGCAGAAGGCATTCATTGTAACTTAACCCTGCTTTTTGGTTTACACCAAGCCAAAGCCTGTGCAGATGCCAATCTTACTTTGATTTCTCCATTTGTCGGTCGTATTTTAGATTGGTTTAAAAAAGCTGAAAATGTAGAAAGCTATCCAATTGAGAAAGATCCAGGCGTATTGTCTGTTAAACAAATTTATCATTACTACAAGCAACATCAAATCAAAACTGAAGTGATGGGCGCAAGCTTCCGTAGCATTGACCAAGTTTTAGGTTTAGCAGGTTGTGACCTTTTAACCGTTGCACCGGGTCTGCTTGAAAAATTGAAAAATGATCAACGTCATGTGGTTTCTCAACTCAGCTTAGACACGGACCAGACTGCTCAAGAACATCAAGAGATTTCTAAAACAGAATTTAAACAACAATTGGAAGCTGATTTAATGGCATTCCAATTATTGCAAAGCGGGATTGACGGTTTTATCAAAGCGCGTGAACAACTTGCATTATTATTGCGTCAATCTTTTGGCCTAGATGCTGATTTTATTGACTAATCTATGTATTTAGAATGATTTATATAAATCTAAATTGTAGATGCGCTTTTGGTTAAAATTGCACTAAAATCGCTCACACTCTAAAGCCGAGTTTGTTATCATAAACGCTCGGCTTTTTTATTTCGCTTTTCTTATACAGTGAGAATGTTGTGTTTGGTATTACCGATATTGTGACATATATACTAGGGACTATTTTTATCGTCATTTTACCCGGTCCCAACTCATTGTATGTGATGTCAATTGCCTCTCGATTTGGGATTAAAACGGGCTATATCGGTGCCTTAGGCGTATTTACAGGAGATTTAATCCTGATTCTCTGTACTGTTTTAGGTGCTGCCTCTTTACTACACGCCTTTCCTTGGTTATTTATCATTCTCAAGGTTGTAGGTGCAAGCTATCTGTCATATCTTGGTATTCGTTTACTGATCGCAAGTATAAAAACTTGGCAGAGCAAACCACAAACGCTGCAAACAAATACATCGAATACTGCAACTAACGAACAATTTCATCCATTTCGAACAGCACTAACCATTAGCTTACTTAACCCAAAAGCAATTTTATTTTATCTCTCGTTCTTTGTTCAGTTTGTCGATCCTGATTACCCTTACCCTGCTTTAAGTTTTGCGGCACTTTCAGTGATTCTGCAAATCATCAGTATGAGTTATTTGACGATCTTGATCTTCTCAGGGGTTAAACTCGCCACTTTTTTCAATACACGCTACAAAATTGCTGCAGGTTGTGTTGCTTGTGTAGGCTTACTGTTCTGTGCTTTTGGAATAAAGCTCGCTGTTTCAACGATGTAAGCTGATTTAGCTCAATAAATCTCCCGATTAAAAGCATTCTTTTTTGGATCGTTCTTTTGGATAAACTGCGCTTTCTATTCAAGGCAATATCTAATCTTTATCAATGGGTAATCTATAGTCAAACCACCTCATTATTCATATAAGTGATTTGCATCAAGTCATTGAGCATAAATGAAGTTTATGTTTTTGTATGAACTTTGAGAAAATGTTGGTTATCAATTCATTTTTTAGTTTTGAATTCTAGATGGTGATCCTATCGTGGGGCGACATGGATGTCGCCGTTGGGCGGGGGTACAGGACGTACCCCTCGCTCAATAGAAGATTTTTGTCACTTTTCATCTCTGAAAAGTGAGGCATCGCCTAAGCAAAGCTATTTAAACTTTGAATGTAAGGTGTGGCATTGCAAGCTTTTTTATAATCAAATAATTTATTTTTCCGTGTAATTGATTTGATTATAAATACTCATTAAGGGAAATTATATTCTTGAGTCAGCGTTTTTGATAGCTTATCTAGACATTGTTTTCAACTAAAACAGTTCTAGATTAAAAAAGCCAAATTCTCCCAAAATGATAATTTATTCAATTTTATTTTTCCTTTTGCTATTTAATTCCAATTAACCCTATAAGCTTTAAAATGATCCATGTATGATGGTTGCATTTTCAACCATTCAATCAAATTTAAAAGCAAAGGATCATGCAAAAGTTACTCCAAGACTTCTCTATACCTGCTATATTTGCAGGTTTCATTACCTTCTTAATTGGTATCAGTGTTTCGGCTGTACTCGTTATACAAGCAGCTCAATTACTTGGCGCAAACCCTGAACAAATTACCTCTTGGTTTTGGGCACTCGGTTTAGGTATAGGTCTTTCAGGATTAATTCTTTCTTGGAAATTCAAATATCCTGTTGCCACCTCATGGTCAACCGCTGCACTTGCACTCATCATTGCCACTGCCAGCGGCTACTCACTCTATGAAGCCATTGGTGCTTTCTTGGTGAGTGGTTTACTGACTGCCACACTAGGCTTTTTAGGTATATTTGAAAAAATTATTTCGTATATTCCTCAGAGTTTGACCAGTGCCATGCTGGCAGGCGTATTACTCAAGTTTGGTATTGCTCTATTTGCCAGTATGCAAAACGACTGGGCATTTATTCTCAGCCTCTTGGCGGTTTATATCATAACTAAACGGCTATGGGCTCGTTATTGTATTGTGATTACCGTGATCGCTGGAATCATCATTTGTCCATTTTTTATGGAGTTTCATGTTCCAACCTTACATTGGGGATTGGCAAAACCAGTATGGATGACACCTGAGTTCACATGGTCTGCAATTCTCGGATTGGCACTGCCTTTATTTGTAATCAATATGGCATCTCAGTATTTACCAGGGATTGCGATGATTAAAAGTTATGGCTATAAACCCCATGTTAACCAACTTATTGGTTGGACTGGTACAGCGCAGACTTTGCTTGCACCATTTGGCTGTTATACCGTAAATATTGCCGCAATCAGTGCTGCTGTCAGTCTGGATGACCAAGTTCACCCAGACCCTGCGAAGCGTTATATTGCCGGCATGAGCTGTGGTTTCTTTTATATTTTGATGGGGCTATTTGCGGCAACATTGACAAGTCTATTGATGTCTTTTCCACATCTTTTTATTGTGGCATTAGCGGGGATCGCCTTGTTTGGTACGATTAGTCATAATATTGCGATTGCATTTCATGAAGTCAAAGACCGTGAAGCCGCACTGCTCACCTTCTTATTCAGTGCATCAGGTGTTCAGTTTTTTGGGATTGGTTCCGCTTTTTGGGGACTACTATTTGGCTTCGCTGTTTCGTTTATTTTAAACTTTAAACTTAAAAAATAGCATTTTTATCAATAAGATGAATGGAGGCTCATTCATCTTATTTTAAATTTTCAATCGTCGAATCAAAGCAAATCGAGAAGCGATAGACAAAAAAAAGCTTACCCTAGGATGGGTAAGCTAGAAAGCTTGAAACAACAATAGAAACTACAGCGAGAATCTGGAAGCTATCTTAGCGATTGGTTAATATTTAAACCAATACTTAAAAACACTTATTGGATATTTCTTAAACGAAAATATCCCCTAAAAGATCCACATTTCCAGCAAATAAAGTGAGAAAAATCTCATTTTCAAAGATAAAAAAACAATAAATCGCTGAGCATAATTCATTCATTAGACCAAAGTCTAAAGATTAAATCTCAGGGTAGTTGCCAGTGCCTTCAGGCCAAGGTGTAAGCAATTCAAATCCTGTATCTGTGACAGCAACCATATGTTCCCATTGTGCTGACAATGACTTATCCGCAGTAACCACAGTCCAGCCATCTTTCAGCTCTTTGACACTGGATTTCCCCGCATTAATCATTGGTTCAATGGTAAAAACCATACCCTTTTTAAGCACTAAGCCCTGTCCGGGTTGACCATAATGTAATACGTTAGGTTGCTCATGATAAATCTTACCAATCCCATGACCACAATATTCACGAACGATCGTATAACCTTCACGTTGCCCAACTTGTTGGATCGCATGACCAATATCCCCAAGTGTTGCACCGGGTTTGACCATATGAATCCCAGCCACCATTGCCTCATAAGTCGTTTCAACCAGTCTTTTCGCTTCAGGTTTAACTGTACCCACATAATACATACGGCTGGTATCACCAAAATAACCATCTTTGATAATCGCAACATCGATATTGATAATATCGCCATCATTTAAAACCTTATGTTTTGATGGGATACCGTGACAGACCACTTCATTTGGAGAAATACAGGTGGTTTTGGTATAACCATAATATCCAATATTTGCAGGGATCACTTTTAGCGTATTGACAATAAAATCATTGCAAATATCGTCTAAATACTCAGTCGTCACGCCCGGCTTCACATATTCACCAATCATTGCTAAAACTTGAGCAGCTAAACGCCCCGACACTCTTAATTTTTCAAGGTCTTGTTCGGTTTTAATGGTGACTGTAGAAGCTTTCATTGGATCTGTCCGCAAAAGTGAAAAAATATTATATGCCTTTTCAATACGTTTAGGGCAATTTACCGCCTATCTTATTCAATAAAAATGCAAAATCAAGCACATAAATTTTAGAATAAGTATAATCTTTCCATATGATGATTTTATCTATTCTATATTTTTTGAAAATTTTGATTTTTTCAATTTTTGAAAATTAACTGTGAATCATCCACATAAATATAATCAATATGACTAATTGGTTAAAATTTATAAAAAACGGGAATATTATCCATAAAATAAAATACAAAAAATAAGCTATTTCTACTAAAATCGCTGTTTTGCTTTTTCAACCACAGTTTATGACTAATCTCCGTACAAAGGATATTATTGCTTTAGGCTTTATGACCTTTGCCTTATTTATTGGGGCAGGCAATATTATTTTTCCACCCATTGTTGCTCAACAAGCCGGTGAACATGTATGGCTCGCAGCGCTAGGTTTTCTAGTCACAGCTGTAGGCTTACCTGTTATTACCATTATGGCACTTTCTAAAACTGAAGGTTCTATTGCGATTTTAAGCTCGCCTTTAGGTAAAGTCGCAAGTTTAATACTGACGGTTGTGTGTTATCTCTCGGTTGGGCCATTATTTGCTACACCTCGTACTGCAACTGTTTCTTATGAAATTGGTTTTTCCTCATACTTTGGAAATGGTGGTACAGCATTATTTATTTATAGTGTTATCTATTTTGCATTTGTAACTTTAGTTTCTCTTTATCCAAATAAATTATTGGATACAGTGGGTCATATTCTTGCACCGCTAAAAATTATTGCACTGGCAATTTTAGGTATTGCAGCATTTCTGATCCCAACTGGTTCAATTTCTCCTGCGATCAACAATTACGCTACCAGCCCTGTTTCTGAAGGTTTTGTGAATGGTTATTTAACCATGGACACTTTAGGCGCTTTGGTTTTCGGTATTGTGATTATTCATGCCATCCACTCTCGTGGTGTAACAGATAAAAAGCTCGTAACCAAATATGCAATTATTGCAAGTTTGATTTCTGGTGTAGGTTTAACGCTGGTTTATCTCAGCTTATTTAAACTTGGTTTAGGCAGTCATGATGCTGCTCCAAATGCTGAAAATGGCGCAGTGATCCTGCATGCTTATGTTCAACATGCTTTTGGTGACTTAGGTTCTTTATTCCTGACAGGTTTGATTTTTATTGCATGTATGGTTACCGCGATTGGCTTAACCTGTGCATGTGCTGAATACTTCTCTGAACTCACGAAAATCCCATATAAAGTTTTAGTGATTATTTTAGTGTTATTTTCATTGGTGATTTCAAATCTAGGTTTAACCAAACTAATAGCTTTTTCAGTCCCTGTACTCAGTGCAATTTACCCACCGGCAATTGTGGTCATTCTATTAAGCTTCTTTTGGGGTAAATTCAATCACCCAACCACGGTTATCGCACCTGTTACTGGCGTTGCATTTCTATTTGGTCTTATTGAAGGAATTAAAGTCACAAGCTTTAAAGACAGCTTACCTTTTATGATTCAAAACTTACCCTTAAATGAACAGAATCTAGCATGGGTGATCCCATCATTGATCGTGTTAATCATCTGTGTCGTAATTGATAAAATTAAAAAATAAAGCTTTTTAATTATCATCCTTAAAATTTGATTTTACCCAAATCTTATTTTAACAGTGATCAATAATTGTCATGTTTACCCCACAGGCCGTTATTGTTTGCGACACAATTTTTAAAGCGTTGTTTGATCCATCTTAGTGCTTCAAGCATGTGATCAATGCACCTGAATAGATCGCATCAAGCTTTGCGCTATGTATAAAAAACTTTTGGCTAAAAAATACTAAAACTTAATTTTCATTGAACACAGATAAATTCAGTCGCGTTGTTGCATTTTTTCAATAAATGAAACGCTCTCCATGTCAAAATCGAATTATTTTGAAAAAAATAGTCATTTTTTTCGATTTTTGCATAAATATTGCATAATTTTTTATCAACTTTAGTCGAAAGTGCTTCCAAGACCTATTCAGTTATTGTATTTTATTTTGATAACTGGCTCACACTAACTCCACAACAATTACATCATTTATATAAAAAATCACTCATATTTTCATTTTTTATAAAATAATCATCATTTGTAATAAATATGTCATAATTATTTTGAATAATAGAGGTATTTGCTCTTGAAATAATAATTAGATATGGTACAACTGAATAAACCAATCTAGACTAAAACAATGTGGTTTTTGTCGAGCAGACAGGAGGAATGGGGATGTTATCAATACATTTCAATAAGCAAGTCTTCATTAATTCTTTGAAGACAAATACAAAACTGGTCATCTATCTAAGTACAACACTTGCACTTTTAGTGACTCTGTTTATTCATGGACTCATTCAAGGCAATTTAAAACCTGAATTTTTTGCCTATGCATTAGTCGTTTCTGCTGCCTTCTATGTTTGGGATGTAGTCGACCATAAATCTCGTAAACTCGCGAAGATTACAGAATAAAAGATGGATGCCATGCATCCATCTTAAACAAGAAAAGCAGAAAAATATCAGAACAAAAAATACAGAAAAATAAGCAATAACGCCAATCTCAACATTTCATTCAGCTTTCCAATAGTATTCTCATGACGTCTTTTAGCCGAAGATCTGTCATATATTTTTAAATTAATTTTTAAACCAACATACTGAAAAGTATAATATTTCTTCTTTTTCGTAGCACAATCACTCAATCTAACATTTGCTTTAACGGGTTTTTTAATCCTCGCCTTTGTGAAGATTCGGCTTAGGGGTTTTAATCCTCCCCTTTGTGACGTTTCGACACAGAGTTTTAAATCCTCCCCCTTGCGAAGTTAACACTTCTCACCTTTGAAAAAGGAGGAAGTTTTTCGTTACTCAAATAAATTGAGTTTAACCATACAGCGTGTTGCTATCGCGTGGCGACATGGATGTCGCCCATCGCCTATGCAATTGCAACACAGCTATATCTTGAATTGAAAGTTGAGCGGCTTTATTTAAGGTGATTGATTAAAACAAAGTAATCAACATACCAAGTAATAATCCTCCAGTCGCAACAATCTCCCCGAGTACCAATAACAGCATTGCTATACGTAACAATATTTTCGGTAATTGCATGGTTCCTAATTGGTGTGGTTGCTTAAATTGGTTGGTCGTATCTTTTAAAAAACCATGCAAAACATAACTAGCGATTGAAAAGCTAAAAAAGAATAAATTGATCAAGACAAATATCAAATTTGTGGTTTCTGTCCAGCTTGAACAATAGGCCATTACCGCTAAAATCAAAGTGGCTGGAGCATAAAGCAAGCTGCTGCGATGTGCGATATCGACATAATAATGCGCTCGGGCCATTTCTGATCGACTAATTTGGTAGTATTTCCAAACCCCTGTCAGCATACCTACCCATAGATAAATCCCGCTGAATATTAAAGCTAACTTTACTGACAAACCTAAACCCGCAAAATCCATTTAAAACACCCTAATTCCAACAGCTTAAAATATTTAGATTAGCTTTGACTCATAAGTCATACTTTGATCAAGTTTCTTTTTGGAACTTATGTAAAGTAATCATCAAAGCATACTCATTGAATTGTTATGAATACATTTGAAAATTTAACCATAACTTGTGCAGATAGCTATAGCTTAACTGCACGTTTTTATCAGGCAAAACAATCAACCCATCGATTGCCTATTTTGGTTTGCCCTGCAACAGGGATTACCCAAGGTTTTTATCATCATTTTATAGAGTGGCTTGCTCAACAAGGTTCAGATGTGCTGGTCTTCGATTTCCGTGGTATAGGTGAATCCTTACATAGTCCTCTTCGTCAGTCCAAAGCAAGTATCCAAGACTGGGGTCAACTGGATATTCCAGCAGCCATTGAAACTTTGTTGAATAAGACAGGAAAACAACAAGTTATACTTTTAGGTCATAGTGCTGGCGGACAATTATTAGGCATTGTTTCTAACTATAAGAAAGTGGCACAAGTGATTGCAATTTCAGGCTCTACAGGACATGTAAAAGGACTTAAAGGGCGAACCAAACGTATGGCGCCAGTCATGTTTAAGATGATCTTTCCTGTTTCGAGCTTAGTCAAAGGTTATGGTGCAACCAAGTTTTTAGGCATGGGGGAAAATTTACCCAAAAATGTTGCAAAACAATGGGCTGAATTTTGCAGTAAACCCGGTTATGTGATGAACGCAATAGGTAAAACGATTTTCGAGGACTATCACAACGAAATTCAATGCCCAATTACGGTGTATTGGTCTTCGGATGATGAGATCGCCACTGAAGCCAATGTCAAAGACTTACTTCGCCTATATCCAAAAGCCAGCACAGAAATGATAGAGCTTAAACCGAAAGATACAGGTCATAAAGCCATTGGTCATATGTTGATGTTTAAGAAATCACATCAAAATTTATGGCCAACAATGACACAAAATATTTTTAATTAATTTTTAGTTTTAAGTACTTAGATAAGTAATCCTATCTAAGTGCTCTTTTTATTCAAAAAAAATGCCTCATCAATGAGGCATTTTTCTACTTAGCTTTTTATATCTGCTTGCGATTTAATCGCAAAATAGTGATCAAAATTGCTCTGGACGGGTAATTTTTACCGTCTTGATTCGATTTTCATCCATTTCGATGACTTCAAACCAAATGCCCTCTTGTTCAATCTGAGTACCTACTTTTGCTTCGCCTTGAGTTTTGTCTAAAATCAAACCTGCTACACTAAAGTAACCTGAGTCTTCTTGGACCAGATCCAACATACCAAGTTCCAACTCAAGCTGATACAAGTCAAGCATACCTGATGCTTTCCACGTTGTATCATTCAGTTTGATCAACTCTAACTGTTCATCTGCATCAGGGAACTCACCCGCAATTGCCTCAAACACATCCAATGGAGAAATCAAACCTTGGATATTGCCAAATTCATTACTCACCAAGACCAAAGAACCTTTAGACGTTCTTAAGGTATGGATTGCGTCAATCACTTTCATTTTTTCAAAAATAAAAATTGGACGACTACGTTTAAGCAAGGCTTGTAATTGCTCTGGTTCATCCAGTACATCAATTAACTCTTTAGCGCGAACAACCGTAACTACTTTATCCAATTGTCCACGACATACTGGGAATAAACTATGTGGTACAGCCAAGATTTGCTGACGAATACTCTCCGCATCATCTTCAAGATCGATCCACGAAATTTGATTTCTTGGCGTCATAATTGAGGCAACTGAACGTTCAGCAAGGGTCAGTACACCACCAACCATATAGCGTTCTTCATCACCAAAGGCTTTTTGAGCAGCTAAAGCTTCAGGGCTTTGTAATAGATCTGCATCCAGCTTGCTTCCCATCAATTTTAAAATTGAATCTGCGGTACGATGACGCAATGGTGTTTTCGACTGATGCTTTTCAACATTACGGCTGGAAAACTGGTTAAAGGCTTCAATTAAAATTGCTACGCCAATACCTGAATAGATATAGCCTTTCGGAATATGGAAACCAAAACCTTCCGCGATTAAGCTCACACCAATCAACAATAAGAAACTTAAACATAGAATCACGACAGTCGGATGCTTATTGACAAAAGCGGTTAACGGCTTAGACGCAATCAACATCACAACCACAGCGATCGTTACAGCGGCCATCATCACGTAGATATTGTCGACCATACCGATCGCGGTAATCACCGAATCAAGAGAGAATACAGCGTCTAAAACGATGATTTGCGCCACTACTGCCCAGAAGCTTGCATAAACAACTGCACCTGAACTTTTAACCTCAGGTTTGCCTTCCATTTTTTCATGTAATTCAGTGACGGCTTTATAAACGAGGAACAGTCCACCGAATAATAAGATTAAGTCTCGACCTGAGAAAGACAACCCGCCAAAGGCGATTAAAGGCTTGGTTAATGTGACCAGCCACGAAATGATAGACAGCAAGCCTAGACGCATAATTAAGGCTAAAGATAAGCCAATAATACGTGCTTTGTCTCGTTGTTCAGGAGGAAGTTTATCTGCAAGAATGGCGATAAAAACGAGGTTATCAATACCCAGTACAATTTCTAAAACAATCAGGGTTAAAAGACCAACCCAAATTCCAGGGTCTAATAAAAATTCCATTATTAGAGCTCCTGCTTATTATTATCAATATATAAAGTGGAGAAAAATAAATTTGACCTACACGACGACGGATCCATGAATGAAACCTTTTCAACTAAATTAGCTTAATTATGCACAATATCTTGCGGTTGTAATTATTTTTCACAAAAATTTTACATTTATTTAAGATTTTTCTTATGGATAACTTCACCATACGGGCGAATTGCAGTTCATCCCTGCCCTCGTATGCCCAACTCAATGCATTACACATGCCGATTCATCTTATTCAAATTATTTTTCACTCAATCTTACAAAAATGTCATTAGCTTTTTTCAATATAAATTGTGTATAACTATAGTTATTAAATGCTACTTACCTTTTAAAGGTATAAATCGCTTTAATTTAATTAATAATTTTCAATCGGATATATGGGCATTTAGAGAGGAAATATTTAGATTTATCGCCATGATGACGTAATCAAAGGAAATTATTAACAGTAAAGCCAAGTTGATTTTTCTTATTTTTCAGTTAAAATAACATCAGATGTTAATTTTTTTAACTAATAAGCTTGCTTTTCACAACATCTACTTGGTAATTTTCATACTTGAGCAAGCTGAAATACATAGGATGAACCATTATGACACAAGGACATTCATTGACTTTCAATAAAAATAACCTTTGCGGTTGTTTTGAAAATTTCGATTCCACACCAACAACTAGAGAATGAACTCTGTTCATTCCAAATTGCATGAAGAAGCGACTAAATTTACGCAAGGTATTACTACTTTTTATCTAATTTAAGACAGTTATACAATGCCTTTACTGAATACTTTAACTTAAGTTTAGTTCAAGCAAAATTTACATTTCGTCGATTTTACTTGTTTTTTTCATTAAGTGATCTATCACATATTGATTCAAGTATTCAAAGTAAAATATGATTAGCGCTTAATATATGGCAATAATTACAAAAAACAGGGACCTCTAAATGACTAAAAAATATGCAAAATTTTTACCCGCTGCTGAAAATTTTAACATCGAAAATTTCCCATACTACTGGATCACTCAAGTTCATTCTCAGTATGTTTTAAATTTAGATCACGTACTTAAAAAGTATGGGGTAGACAACTCTAGACGACGATTATTGGTTGCTTTAGAAGCCAAGCCAGATGCAAGTGTCTCTGAGCTTTCAGAAATGATCGTTTCTAAAATGTCGACAACAACCAAAATTGTTTATCGCTTAAAAGAGGAAGGCTTTGTAGATACCTACTCTTGTGAAAACGATGCACGTATTACACGGGTACATTTAACAGAATCTGGGCAACAAATGACCCATAAAATTAATGATTTAATGAGTGTTGTACTTGAACAGTCATTTGACGGTTTAACACCACTACAAATTGAAAAAAACCATGGAAAATTTAAAAATCATCTTTAAGAATCTTGCACATTAATTGTTAAGATTCTTCATCAAAGATGTTCAACTGTGGCGAGTTTTTGTTATTTGATACTTTGGGGCAATAAAAACACTCAAACTCCGCCACAGGGAAACCCTCAATAAAACTCGAAATATTGGGCTGTTTTAAGCCCAACCACTCATCAAGTCGATGCTGTGGAATAACCACCACCGAACGTTTATCTGTTCGAGGTTCATGAAATTCACTCATCATCGGGTGGGTGTGGGCATCCATACTGATCATGGTGGCTGAACGAACAACTTCACCGGTTTTTAATCGGGTAATCTCATACAGTGCAGCAATATAAAAAGCCTGACCATCTTTACGTCGCACACCCCACCGTTGTGGTCGACCATTGATATACTTGGATTCATAAAATTCTGTCACGGGGATCACACCAAATTGGCACTTGCTAAAAGCCTCGACAAAACTGCGTTTTTCCATCAAGGTTTCATTTCTTGCGTTATAAGTATGTTTTGCAGCATCTTTGTCCTCAGCCCATTTTGGCACTAAACCAAAGTTAACTAAACGCCATTCCATCCCTTGATCAGATTTAAATAACAACGGCGTTTGAAAGCTTGGGAATATTTCTTCTTCATAGAGGAAAGGGATCGCGGGTAAGCCAAGCTGCTGAACTTGTAATAAGCTGATCGGTTTAAAATTAGCACACATAATAATAAGATTTAAAATATTGATTTATAATTGTTGAATTTATCTATCGCGCTATCCATTGATAAGAATATTAGACATTGATAAAAACTTGAGACAGCACGCGATTTCAATTGAGGATAAACCGAAGTTTACCCCCTTCACTTAACTTTTATCCAAAAATCTTTTTCACTTTGGCACTTAAACCATGGAAAAACTTATGTTTTGCATTGGCTTTTTCGCTGGTCAAAAAGTTAATTTGAATAGATTGGCGTTGCCCTTCATAAGGAATATAGCCATGCCAACCATTGTCAGTTACTTTAAATGCAACCAGTGAGCCCGGACCTGCATTGATTTCAGTGACATAGTTATTGATGTCTTTATCATCGTTGAGAATGCGTAAACGTCCATTCGGCGCATCCCAAGATTCATTTAAATAGATCAAAACCGTCAACAATTTGCTTTTTGAATCACTGTGAATCCGCCCATCTTTTTGACGAGAATAACCACGTAAAGTAATCATCATCGGATGTTCCATCACATTGACATCAAATTTATCTGTTAAAATTTGACGAAATTCTGGTGTATCCAACGATTTTAGAAAACGATCAAAATTAGGTTTAATTTCTACATCTTCGATGTTAAAGCTTCCGCCCTGTTCAATTTTAGGAAAGTCTTGGATTACGGCCTGGACTTCACTATCAGCCAAAGCATTTTCAACCACAAAATACGGATAAGGCGTACTCGCAACTTCAGCATTTTTCAGCGCATCTAATTTCAGAATTGATGTCATTTATAATTCAGCTTAATGATTAATTCCGTTAAATTGTATCAGAGATTTTATCTTATTGGCTGAAAACTCAAAGTCACGTCTACAAATTTTATATATGAAAGCAAAGCAACATTTAAAATAAACCATAAAAATAATAAAGCCTCCGAAGAGGCTTTATTGATAAGTTAATAGGATAAATTAGACGATAAAATTAATCACCTGTATAGCCTTTTAACTTTAAGCGATACGCATGCAATAATGGCTCAGTATAACCAGACGGCTGTTCGCCACCTTTGAATACTAAATCATAAGCAGCTTTGTATGCATAACCGTCAAAACCAGGTGCCATGTTGCTATATTCAGAGTCATTGGCATTTTGTTCATCAACAATTTTCGCCATACGCTGCATAACTTCTTCAACTTGCGCTTTAGTCACAATACCATGACGTAACCAGTTCGCAACGTGCTGAGAAGAAATACGTAAAGTCGCGCGATCTTCCATTAAACCGACATTGTTAATGTCTGGCACTTTAGAACACCCCACACCTAAATCAACCCAACGAACAACATAACCCAAGATACCTTGAAGGTTATTTTCAAGCTCTTTGGTCTTCTCTTCTTCAGTCCAGTTTGTATCTGTGGCTAAAGGCGGTGTCAACAAGTCATCTAACGGAAGCGCTTCAGTTTTCAATAACTCTTGTTGGCGTGCTGAAACATTACATTGATGATAATGAATCGCGTGAATCACAGCACCTGATGGTGAAGGAACCCATGCACAGCTTGCACCTGCTTCTGGATGTTCAATTTTGGTTTTATACATGTCTAAAAGCATGTCAGGTTTAGGCCACATGCCTTTACCAATCTGCGCTTTACCACGTAAACCTGCTTGTAGACCAACCATCACATTACGGTTTTCATAAGCTGGGAACCAAATTTGGCTTTTCACTTCGCCTTTACGAACGAAAGGACCTGCTTCCATAAAGGTATGAATTTCATCACCTGTACGGTCCATGAAACCAGTATTGATGAAAATAGTACGATCTTTCGCTTGTGCAATACAGTTTTTCAAGTTTACAGATGTACGGCGTTCTTCATCCATGATCCCGATTTTCAACGTTTTCGCTGGTAAGCCAAGTGCTTGTTCAGAACGTTCAAACAATTCAACAGCAAATGCAACTTCTTCAGGACCATGCATTTTTGGCTTAACGATATACATTGACCCTTTACGCGAGTTTTTGTTTTCGTTTTGCCCTTTGATGTCTGCGAAAGTCAATAATGGTGTAATTAAAGCATCCATAATACCTTCGTAGATTTCAGCACCATCTACAAGGATCGCAGGGTTCGTCATTAAATGACCAACGTTACGAAGAAGCATCAATGAACGACCATGAAGTGTTGTTTCACCACCGATCAAGTTCTTATGTGTACGATCTTTATTCAAGGTACGCGTCACGGTTTTACCGTTCTTCTCAATTGATTCTTCAAGCGTACCTTTCATTAGACCTAACCAGTTACGGTAGCCTTCTACTTTCTCTTCTGCATCTACAGCAGCAATCGAATCTTCCAAATCTTGAATCGTAGTAACAGCAGCTTCTAAAACAAGATCTTTAACACCCGCCGCATCAGTTTTACCCACTGGGCTATTTGCATCAATTTCAATAACAACGTGTAAGCCGTTATTTAAAAGTACAATTTCAACAGGTGCAGATTCTTCGCCATTAAAGCCAACAAATTGTGATTCTTTCGCCAAAGTCGAGGTTGAACCATCTTTAAGGCTTACAACAAGTTTTTTGCCTTCAACAGCATATTTTGTTGCATCTGCATGTGAACCATTTGCCAATGGGAATGTTTCATTTAAGAAATTCTTAGCAAATGCGATAACTTTATCGCCACGAACAGGGTTATAGCCTTTACCTTTTTCCGCGCCACCTTCTTCAGAGATCACGTCAAAACCGTAAAGCGCATCGTATAAAGAACCCCAACGTGCATTTGCCGCATTTAAGCAATAACGTGCATTACGCACAGGTACTACCAACTGCGAACCAGCCAATAATGCGATTTCTTCATCTACATTTTCTGTACTGATTTGAAAATCTTCTACTTCTGGTAATAAGTAGCCAATTTCTTTTAGGAAAGCTTTATAAGCTTGAAGTTCAAATTTATTGTTGCGGTGCCATTCATCAATTTTAGCCTGAATCTCGTCACGCTTTGCTAAAAGCGCCTTATTCTTAGGGCTAAGATCGACAACAACTTGCTCAAAGTTTTTCCAGTATGTTTCACTATCTAAACCAGAACCTGGTAGTGCTTCATTTTCGATGAAATCGTAAAGTTCTTTAGCAATCGCTAACTTGCCTTTTTGAATACGTGCAGTCATTGTCTTTCCTGATATTGCTACTTTTTATAACAAGAGTTTCTAGTATACCGATTTAAACCATGCTGAATAGTACTATCACATTGCTAAATAGTGATCATTTTAATTAAAAAAAATAGCTACATTAACTTAAAAAATAATGATCAAAAATACAGCAACACCATCAACTAAATCATCAACTTAAATCGCTTTTTAACAGTGTATAAATTTTTTAAAATGTCTAAATTAGACCAAAGTGCTGAATCAACCCTAATTTCCCCATTTTTTTATACACTTTTATTCCTTGAGCAAAGATTAAGCCATGAATAGCGCTAAATGTCGATAAAACCAATCCATAATTCTGTGTAAAGAATTGTTCGATTCACTTATATTTTTTTCTGTTTGTTCAAATCTCATCTTATTGTTTCAATTTAGATGATTAGAATCTTTAGCAACAAGATGGAATCACATATTTTTTTTAAACCACTTATGCGTTTTTAGATTATTTAATCCTACAGCGTCGATCTATTATCTCGCGACAAGCAGGGATAACGTACTGCACATAAAAAACCTGTTTAAAATTTTCATTCTAAACAGGTTTCTTGAATAGCAAGCTCTAAGCTAAATAAGCAATAGACCTTAGCTTAAAACTAAATGCTTCACTTAGTTAAAAGTTTTAAAACGTGTTGCATCATCAATAAATGTTTTTTCGCCCGCTGGTGCTTCGATTGAACCAAATACTAATTGTGCGCGAAGTTTCCAGTCAGCAGGTACATCAAATGTTGCTGCCACTTCTTCATCCACGATTGGATTATAATGTTGTAAAGATGCACCAATACCCGCTTCAGCCAATGCAGTCCAAGTTGCAAATTGTGCAATACCTGTTGAATGCTCAGACCATACTGGGAAATTATCAGCATATAATGGGAATTGTTCTTGTAGAGCTTTGATCACGCTTAAATCTTCATAAAACAACACTGAACCAGCACCAGCGATAAAGCTGTTAATTTTACCCGAAGTTCCTTCAAATGCTTCAGCTGGAACGATTTTACGTAAAGTTTCTAAAACGATTGTCCAGAATTTAACATGTGAATCACCAAATAAAATCACAGCACGAGAAGACTGTGAGTTAAATGAAGATGGGCTATGCTTGATTGCATCTTTGATGATTTCTTCAATTTTCGCTTGGTCTAAGCTTAAATCTCTACCAATTGCATAAATTGTACGGCGTTGTTTGATTTGATTTAAAAATGACATGGTGTTAATCCTTCTATGACCAAATGGGTCGTGTTATTTAACATGGTTTGAGTGTATTGCATCATTCTTAGTTTCGTCATGCTTATATACATAACAATGTGTTCTATATTTAGAACAATATGTGAAATCTGGCATTTTTAAATGCTACTGTGTTTATGTGGTCCCCTTTTTAAATTGCAATTAAAGTATTTATTAATCAAACAATTCAATTAAAATTTACCATTAAACTCAGCCTATTGCCTTGAGCTTTTCAACGATAAGAATATGGCAAATATCCTATATACTTTTCATTGCTTGTTTTGTGGTAAAAATATTGCAAATCTGGACAGATGATTCTAGACATCGCATTAAGTACAACTTGATGACATTCTTATGATGCCTTCTTCCAATAACGTACCACCAACATATCCGAGTATCATATTTCATTAAAAATTTTATATCGAACTCAGACGAAAAAGTCCGACAGGATATCGGACTTTTTATTGTCTATAATTTTAAATTAGGCTTGGATGCGTATCTAGAATACGGATTAAAGTCGCAGCTGGACCAGTCGGATAACGTCTACCTTGCTCCCAGTTTTGAAGCGTGCGAGGACTAATATGCAAGCGTGCAGCAAATTCATTTTGGCTTAAACCTGTTTTCTCACGTACTGCTTTAATATCAGGTAATTCAAGTTCAGTGACTCGACTTGCTTGAATCTCTTGACGTTTAATCTCTCCTGCTTCTTTAATCGAAGAAACAAGGTCATCAAATAAATTGTTATCCATGAAGTTGCTCCTTCACTAATTGGCGCAGAATTGCTGTTTCTTTATCCGTTAAATTATCTTTTACAGACTTAGGGTACGCGACTAAAAAGAAAATATGATCATCCTCTGAAACCCAATAATAGATCACGCGTATTCCACCACTTTTTCCTTTATCACCTTGAGCACAGCGTACTTTACGGATACCACCGCCATTTTTAACAATATCACCCTTATCAGGTTGTACCAATAGATTTTGTTGAAGCTGACGATATTCATCATCAGTCACAAGATCTTTGATTTGTTTAGTAAAAATACTAGTTTCAATGAATAACATACACGATATACGTCAATGGCGTATATACAATACTACCATAAAAAAGAATAATCAAAAGTTATAAATTGAATGAATATAAAACGCAAATTTAGGGGCTGCTGGCATTTCATAAATGGCTGGCGTTGTAGGTTAAAATTGAGCATGAGACGTATACATCGTAAAGTATAGACTTCTTTCATAAGTCCTTTTTAAAACTATAAATCAACATAAAATCCCCCTCATCTCAGCCTTCTCCCAGAGGGCATTGGTATCTACACATCTTTTTGTAGAGACTCTAATGCAATTTCAGCAATCAGCTTAAGGTCATCCACCGAATGTTCAGATAATAATTGTAGTGTATTCAGTAATATTGACAGACCAGCCAAAATTGCAGGAGCACTTTCCCTTGTTCCTCTTTTTTGTTGCCTTCCTGATAGACGTGTTAGAAAGACTCTAACTCTTGAATTTTTCTCATCATTTTCTCGCTGTATTCTCCAAGTTAACACACATGCCATACTTGCAATTAAGAGTCGTCTTAATATCGCTTGCGGAGTTGTTTGTAGCCATGACTCAATGTCATGGCCCGCCTGTTTTAACAACTTAAAATAGTTTTCTATTTTCCAACGCCAATAATACCAAGTTGCCAATTCTATACTTGGAATTTCTGATGATACATTACTTAATAAGCTCCAACGAGAAAGTGATTTTCCTTGCTTATTTTTAACTTCAACTACAATCAGTCGAACGGTTAATGACTTTCCCTTTTGTGGTGGAACTCTTTTTCCCGTTTCGTCTTTTTGCATTGGTCTTGCATTACGCGTAATACTGATTTGAGTTTCACCAACATAGAGTTGTTCGCAATTCCCTTTATATTGAATTGTATGGGTTTGTGAGGTCGGTATTTGGTCTGATACGTCTCTTAACTTAACATCTTCTCCTTGATATTCAACACGATTTCCTTCTTTACCTCGAATAAGAAATAAATGTTCTTGTTGATTCAATAATCTAAGATGAGCAATTGAATCTCCTTCACGATCAATAATATGTACGAGTTTCTTTTCTATTGGTAAAGACTCAATATGTTCGATTTGTTCACATAGTGCATTTAAGTGGGTTTCTTTTATTTTATGCCCATCAGTAAATGTTGAATAACGTCCAGTAGCATCACATAAAGTTTGATCTAATGGTGCAATGGGTAAACCCGTTTCAGCATCAATTAATAAACTGCTTTGTAATTCATAGCCTTTGTCACTTGCATGTGTTCTTTTGAATCTATTTAACTTGTTGTTATGTTTGAAATATTGTAGTTGAGACCAATCATGAGCAACTAAGGCATAGTGGTGATTCGATAGAGCGATTTGTTCAAACGCAAGTTTTTGAAGAGGCTGATTGAGTTGTTGAAATGAAACGTTTTCGTTATTTAAGAAACGCCAAACTGCTTGGGTTGTAGCAAAGCTAGTCTTTTGGGTAGAGGCAATATCTTTAAGCGCTGGGGCTAATGAAGCAAGTGGATTCATATTAAGTTTTACAAGACGTCCGTAGCGTTTAACTAATCGGTTATCTAAGTGTGGAATGTTAAATTGGAGAGCATGCTCTCCAATTTAACTTAAATAGATTTAATTGTGTAGATACCTATGCCCAAAGGAAGAAGGGACTTTCAATACCAATCTGATTCACTCAACATGATCATTTTTTGATTTATGAAAGATCTTTTATGAAACGAATAAAATAAAAACTCCGCATAAAGCGGAGTCTCATTTAAAATAAATAGTTTTCTAAATTACTTATCTGTTTCAAACAGTGCAGCAACAAATGATTTTGCAGAGAATGGACGTAAATCATCAATCTTCTCACCCACACCAATATATCGAATTGGTACATGAGTACGACTGGCAATATTAAACAACACACCACCCTTTGCTGTTCCATCTAATTTGGTAATGGTTAAACCTGTTAAGCCTACAGCTTCGTCAAACATTTCAACTTGGTTAATCGCGTTTTGACCAGTACCTGCATCCACCACCAACATCACTTCATGTGGCGCAGTTGCATCAATTTTTTGCATCACACGTTTTACTTTAGTCAACTCAGACATCAAGTTACTTTTATTATGCAAACGCCCTGCTGTATCAGCAATTAAAACGTCCACACCTTTGGCACGTGCACTTTCAAAAGCATCAAAAATGACTGAAGCACTATCTGCACCATGGCCTTGAGCCACGACAGCAATATTGTTACGTTCACCCCAGATTTGAAGTTGCTCAGTTGCCGCTGCACGGAAGGTATCTCCTGCCGCAAGCATGACTTTCTTGCCTTCACCTTGTAAACGTTTGGCTAATTTACCAATCGTGGTGGTTTTACCCACACCATTTACACCCACCACCAAAATCACAAATGGATTTTTATTGGGATCGATATGCAATGGTTTTACCCGAGGTGCAAGTAAAGCAACCAGCTCTTCTTGTAGCGCTTTATACAATGAATGTGAGTAAATCAAATCACCACGTTCTGTACGCTCAGTCAAATTCGCAATAATGGTTTTAGTCGCCTCTACCCCGATATCAGCAACCAAAAGTTGCTCTTCTACTTCTTCGAGCAACTCATCATCAATTTCTTTACCACCAATCAGGATATTGACCATACCATCGGCAAGGCTTTTACGTGATTTGGTCAAACCTTCTTTCATGCGGCTAAAAAAGCCACCTTTAGACTTTTCGTCTGCCGATTCAATCTGTGCGTCTTGGCTCTCAGTTTGAACAGGTTCCGTTTTAGGTGTTTCTACATTATTTTCAATAATAGGCACATTGACGGCTGGTAAACTAGGTAATGTGACATCGTCATCCCCGATATCCGCATCAATCAAGAATTTATTTTGCTGTTCTTGCATGCCGATTCCTTGAAAAGCATAGCGTTAAAAAAGAATGAGTTTAGCATAGATTGCATCATTTTTAGCGTTAAAGCAGCGATAAAACAAGCAAACCAAAATGCAACATTCCAGCCTTGCTTTAAATCATTAATTTTTTAAGAATAGTTCTAAATTTAAAATAAATTTTTGGGTTATCTGTGTATATTCTGAAATCTAAATTCTTAAATCTTCTTAGACAATCCAAAGTTATCCTTGCGCCACTTTTATTTTTATCTTTTAACACGGTAAATACGCAACTTCAGGCAGCGCCTCAAAGCCAACTTTCTAGGACCACCTTTGAAACCACACTGAAAAATGGTTTAAAAGTGATTATCCGTGAAGATCATCGTTCACCAATTGTTATGACCCAAATCTGGTACGGCGTGGGAAGTAGTGATGAGTCTGGTAATGTACTTGGTATTTCTCATGTGCTCGAACATATGATGTTTAAAGGAACCAAAAAAGTTCCTGATGATGAGTTTGCACGCTTGAGTCGAATTTATGGTGGCCGCACCAACGCCGCCACATATACAAATTACACCAACTATTATCAGCTTTACCCCAAGAAATATTTTCCATTGGCTTTGGAACTTGAAGCAGACCGTATGACAAATCTGGTCCTCAAACAACAAGACTTTGATCCTGAAATCAAAGTGGTGATGGAGGAAAGACGACAACGGACTGATGATAATCCACGAAATCTAGCCTACGAACGTTTTAAATGGATCGCCTATCCAACCAGTCACCATCGTCAACCGGTGATTGGCTTTATGAAAAACCTACAGAATATTCGTCTGGATGATCTTAAACATTGGTATCAAACTTGGTACACCCCCAATAATGCGACTTTGGTCATTGTGGGAGATGTCAATGCAGAACAGGCACTTAAACAGGTTGAAAAATATTTTGCGGCAATTCCCAAAAAGGAACTTCCTGACCGTAATGATGTTTTAGAGTTTGATCGAATGGGGTATCGGCACATGGAAGTGCAGTTGCCAGTACAAGTCCCCAACTTGTTTATGGCTTGGAATGTCAAATCCATTGCCACAGCAAAAAACCCACAAGATGCTTACGCACTAACCATTATCCAGTCCTTACTGGATGGCGGAATCTCCGCACGCTTACAAGACCGTCTGATTCGAGATAAAAAAGTGCTGACTGCAATCAGTGTCAGTTATGACCCCTATAATCGCGGCGACAGTTTATTTATGATCTCCGCGATCCCAAGTGATGATGTTTCTCTGGATGAGGCACAAAAAGCGATTGAAAAAGAGATGAATTTATTTAAAACAGAATTGGTCAATCAAGCTGAACTTGATCGTGTCAAAAACAACTTCGTTTCAAATTTAATCTATAGTCAGGATGATATTGGTGGACAAGCCAATATGATTGGGAATTTGGAAGTAAACGGCCTAAGTTTTCGTTTAATGGATGAATTACCCAAACATTATGACAAAGTCACACCACAAGATTTACAACGAATTGCCAATATTTATTTTGTCAAAGCCAATCTGAGTAGTTTGTATTTAATGCCTGAAAGTACAAAAGAATAAAAAAGGATCTCTCATGAATTTTAATCCATTCTCGACCTATTCGATAAAAATACCCCTGTTTGTGTGCATCAGCTTACTCTACTCCCCCCTTAACCATGCAGAGGTTGAATTAGACAATCATGATGAAACGGATGCGGTTATAGATGATTCAGCACTTAAGGCAAATTCAACCTTACAAAGCTTAAAAAATTTAGATAAACATCAACAATACCAAGCGCCCTTTGTTCAAGACCTCTCCAACAACCAAAAAGTCAGAACACTGTTTGTTTCAGCCACTGACCTACCTATTGTGGATATTCAACTCACCTTTAATGCAGGTTCGTCACAGGATGAAGCACTAGGAAAAGGTTTGTATGGTATGGCAAATATGGCAGCCAAACTGATCACTGAAGGTACAGATCAATATACAGCAAAAGAAATCGCGTTTACATTTGAAGGATTAGGCGCTCAATTTAGCGTTACCGCGTACCGTGATATGTTTGTGGTTCGACTTCGGGTCTTGTCAGATCCTGAAAAATTAAACCCTGCCATCAATACCATGTTGCATGTGCTGAATCATGCACAATTTAATCCATCAGGTTTAAATCTTGTGCTAAATAATACCAAGGTTGGACAAAAGCAAATCCAAGAAAATCCAAATCGGATTATGAATATTCGCTTTTATCGTGCGTTATATGGACAACACCCTTATGCCGAACCCACTGTAGGGACCAATGGCAGCCTTAAAAAAATTACCCCAGAACTACTTAAGGCTTATCGACAAAAACTGCTTGTCGCCCAAAATATGAATATTGCGATTACTGGTAATTTAACTGCAGCCGATGCAACCCAACTGGCCAATTTAATCAGTCAAAATCTAACCCAAGGTGAAGCTGCACAAGCACTTCCTGAACCACAAGATCAAAGTGATTTTAATATCCATTACATTCCATTTAACTCAACACAAGCCAACGTGATGATGGGACACTTGGCTATTCAGCGCAGCGATCCTGATCGTGTTGCATTAGAAGTTGCCAATCAAATGTTTGGCGGAAGCGGATTTAATTCCATTTTAATGAAAGAACTTCGGGTTAAACGGGGTTATACCTATGGAGCGTATAGTAATTTGACCTCCACATTGGCTCAGGGGTTTTTTAGTTTGAGTTATTCCACTGAACAAAATCAATTAATGGACAGTATCAAAGTTGCACATCAAGCCTTACGTGATTTTGTAAAAAATCCAATCCAAAGAAAACAGCTCGAAGAAACCAAAGAAGGCATGTTACGTTCTTTCCCAATGACCTTTAGTTCCAATGCCAATATCAATGCCCAAATCGCATCGATTGGTTTTTATCAACTTCCTGCGGATTATTTGACTCAATATCAAAAGCAATTGAGCCAAGTCACCACCAAACAAGTTCAAAAAGCCATTCAAAAACATCTTCGTGCGGATCGTCTCACCTTGGTTGTTGTTGCACCAACACTGGATCAGAATGAATTAAAAGACATGTTAAGTGCTGATTTAGCCAACCCAGATCAATCCAGTACAAATCAAAACAAGCAAGTGGATACGCAAGCCATGCCAGATGTCCCGACATTGATCATTCAAAAAACAATTCGTCCGCAAGCGGAATCAACCAAATGAGTATTATCAGTTATTGCGGATCTTTACTATCTACCGCAGGATATCGTTTTACTTGTTGATTTTCAAAATGATAGGCACGTAGTAGACGTAAATACTCAACCACATAAATACGATCTTGGCGGCGCAATTGATTGGCAATTTTTTGCGTCTTA
Source organism: Acinetobacter sp. NyZ410 (assembly GCF_022828975.1). Taxonomy (NCBI): domain Bacteria; kingdom Pseudomonadati; phylum Pseudomonadota; class Gammaproteobacteria; order Moraxellales; family Moraxellaceae; genus Acinetobacter; species Acinetobacter sp. NyZ410. The sequence goes on from NZ_CP094620.1 coordinate 2,842,017, forward strand.
GGATTGGCGGCTTGTTGTGAAAATTGCATCACATATTTGTATTGATCTGGATTAATTGGCCGTGTTAAAGCCAATGTTGCAAGAAAAATCATCAGTACGATGATCACAACAACAAAAGAATTCAAGATTTTTTCCACAGGAAATGAATAGAATAATTTTTGAAAATAATCTTTGAATTTTTGCATGAACTACCTCTAATTACAGATAGTTTATCATCCTGACCATAAAAATATAGGGCTTTCTTCAAGACAGCTGAAGATCGGCTGTAAGATGATCTTTAAGATCAAAATTGCGAGAACGACAGCGCTTAAATATTCTCCCCACAGATATCATCGCCTGTCGATATGAAATTTAAAGCCCTGTTCTCTTATTCAAGAAAAGGGCTTGAGCCAAGTTAAATAACGCGTGAATCATTTCTATATCGTGCCAATTAAAGGATCGTTGCACGTAAGAATGCGAAATATAAAATAATCGCGATTATTGCCAAAGCAATACTGACAGCAAAGATACTCACTCCCCCCTCTGCATGTGCAGGATGCAAATCATCATCATCAGCAAGACGCCTTAATTCACCATCATAGATTCGATAAAAGCCTGCTTTTTGCACTGGATTTAAGTTTCGGGTATAATCGTACACGCGTTTACGCTGGGCTAAACAATAATCCCCAAGATGGATTTCTTGATGATAAATTGCCTCATCCAGTTGTTTACGGTGATACTGAGCTAATTCTACGATCTGAGACTCAGCAGCGGGTACATCAAAAATAAAGCCATCTATAGTGTTTGTCATTTTGCTCTCCCTTTGTCTTAATTCTCATATTGATTTTAATAAATATTATTTCTGATTAATGTTTAATCATGTAATCTTATCTTCGTCAAGCATAGATTTCAAATCGCTTGACAAACAAGGCTAATTGTAATATTAGTTTAATAAAGTTAAGTTAGATTAGTTAAGTATAAGCTCCGTTGGGGAGCTATGTTAAAAGATCATAATTACAATAAGGAGTTATATATGATTCATCAAATCTCTCACCAAGACTTAGAACATGTTTATGCAGATGCTGTAAATACAATCCAGTGTGAAATGAACTTTGTAGAAGCGGTAAAAGCATTAGAAGATGCGGCGAAAGCGGGTCATGGTAAAGCAGCAATGTTTCTTGCAGAACTTTACTACCAAGGTTTCCGCGTTGAACGTGATTCTCTAAAAGCCCAATATTGGCAAAAGATGGCAACCATGCAAGCATAATAAAACGTCACCTAGGTGGCGTTTTTTTTAACCCCTATTCTTTTTATTTTTAATAAATCATTACGCTTTCAATACATTTTTTATTGTTTTAATAAATGCTTACGATTGAGCATAAAGCACCAACAGTTCTTATAAGAATTTCAACTACAATAGGCAATGTACTAAATAAGATTGTTAATTATGAAAAAGTATACTCATCTTCAACCCATTTCGAATGAATTGTTTATTAAAATTTCTATTTTAAAATCACTCATGTATTGTGGTGTACTTTGGGGACTTTACCACGATGGCTGGGCAATGAAGTCTGGTTCAAATGAAGTTTATTTTCCTTTTTGGCTAAACGCTGTTCAAGCCCATCAATATGCAAAGATTCATTGGCCTCACTACACCCCTCGCAGAATAACACCTAAAGATTTTAGAGAATCGCTGTTACCTACATTAACACGGCTCAATATCATGCCTGCATTGTTTAATTCTTCATCTCGAAAATTTAAACTCTCAACTTCTCAAATGGAACATTTCTTTTTCCATAGTCATGTTCAATTTCAACCGGCTTAAAGGCGAAGATATATTTTTAGTGGTTTAAAATTGTTGTAAAAAATAAACTTTATATTTTTATGACTGCAAAGTATTTGCAAAGTTAAAAAATACAGTTAAGTTAAAGGTGTGCAGATTGGTAAGCACCCTAGAAAAGGAAGAATAATTATGACGACAGTAGCACAAGTAATCCAAGATAAGATTGGTCGTGAAATTTATACGATTTCACCCTCTGCCACAGTATTAGAAGCCATTACACTTATGGCAAACAAAGGTATTGGTGCTGTGGTTGTCACTCAAGATACAAAGGTCGTCGGAATCCTCTCAGAACGCGACTATACGCGTAAAATTGCCCTTATGCAGCGTACCTCTGACCATACAACGGTCGCTGAAATTATGACGTCTAGAGTGATTTCTGTGACACGTGGCCATACGGTTGAAGAATGTTTAAATTTAATGACTGACGGACACTTACGCCATTTACCTGTGATTGAAGGTGAAACGTTGGTTGGATTTGTTTCTATTGGTGATTTAGTCAAAGCCACCATGGAAGATCAACGAAAATTGATTGAACAGTTAAGACAATATATTTCAGGTTAAGTGACATTATAAAAATATAACCCTCCATGTGGAGGGTTTTTTTATTGTGTATAGAAAATTGGCAACTCAGCTTGCATGTAAAACCTTTTTTTAAATTTCTAGATAATAGAAATAATCACCAGCTTTAAGTTGCATGTCTTCATTTATCATGGGGATAAACAATCGAGTTCATTAAACGAAAGCTAAGACTGAATTTCAAATTTAACGATAAAATAAAAAAACCTAGCCAAAGCTAGGTTTTTAAATCAAATCAATTTTTTATCAGTTTAGATTTAACTTTTCAGCAACATAGTCGGCATCTTTATCACCACGCCCAGAAAGGTTTACAACAATTTTGATTTCTTTCGCTAATTTAGGCGCTTCACGAATTGCCCACGCCACAGCATGAGAACTTTCTAATGCAGGAACAATCCCTTCTACGCGTGAAAGGGTCATAAACGCATCTAAACACTCTTGATCAGTTGCTGTTGAATATTCCACACGGCCTAAATCTTTTAAGAAGCTATGTTGAGGGCCTACACCCGGATAATCCAAACCAGATGCAATCGAGTGCACAGGCAATGGTGCGCCCTGTTCATCTTCTAGTACATAACAAGCCATACCATGAATCTGACTTGGCTTTCCTAAAGTCAATGTTGCTGAATGCTGTTGAGTATCCAGACCATGACCTGCAGGTTCCACACCAACCAGTTTAACCTCTGCATCATTTAAAAATGCCGTGAATGCGCCAATTGCATTTGAGCCACCGCCTACACACGCAACCACATAATCGGGTTGTGCGCCAAAGCGATCTTGGGTTTGAACTTTAATTTCATTGCCGATAATAGATTGGAAATCACGTACCATTTTTGGGAAAGGATGCGGTCCAACCACAGAACCAATCGCATAAATAAAGTTTTTAGGGTCTTTTAAATATTCTTCAAATGCACTATCTACAGCATCTTTCAGTGTTGCAGTACCTTGAGTGACTGAAACCAATTTAGCACCCAAAATCTTCATTTTCACAACATTGGGATGCTCTTTTTCAATATCCACCTGCCCCATATGAATTTCACATGGAATGCCAACCAAAGCACATGCGGTTGCAAGTGCAACGCCATGTTGACCAGCACCTGTTTCTGCGATTACTTTGGTTTTTCCCATATATTTGGCAAGCAAAGCTTCGCCCAAACAATGGTTAATTTTATGTGCACCTGTATGATTTAAATCTTCACGCTTTAAATAGATTTGTGCGCCACCCAATTGATCAGAAAGGCGTCTTGCATGGAATAAAGGACTAGGGCGACCTACATAATTGGCAAATAAATCAGCCAATTCATTTTGAAATTCAGGCGTTTTACGAATTTCCTCATATGCGACATTGATTTCATCCATTGCTTCTTTTAAATGAGGTGGAATAAATTGACCACCATATTCACCAAAAAAGCCTTGTTCATTTGGTAATGCAATACCATTTATTTGATGATCCATTTCTTTCCCTATTTAATAAATCAGCCGTTGAATTTATGAATAACAACTTTGCTTTCGAATAATCTATCGTGATAAATATTTCGTCATATCCTCAATACCTTTCAGGGTCATTGGAAACATATGATCGTCAAATAATTGTTTAATTAATGCGATAGTTTGCGTGTAATGCCAATAACCTTGCTCTTCTGGATTTAACCATGCTGTTTTTTCAAAATGATTGCGTAAGCGACGTAACCATACATCCCCAGCTTCATCATTCATATATTCGACAGAACCACCGACCGATTTCAGCTCATAAGGTGCCATACTTGCATCACCCACCACAATTACACGATAGTCTTTACCATAGGTATTGAATAAATCCCATGTATTCATTCGGGTAGAAGAACGACGATGATTATCTTTCCACACATAGTCATATAGACAGTTATGGAAATAAAAATATTCTAAGGTTTTAAATTCAGTTTTTGCCGCACTAAACAATTTTTCACATTGAGCAATGTGTGAATCCATCGACCCACCTACATCAAACAACATCAAAACTTTAATTCGGTTACGCCGTTCAGGCACCATTTGTACATCTAAAATGCCCTGTTTGGCAGTTTCATAAATGGTACTGTTGATGTCTAATTCTTCTGCAGCGCCTTGACGAGCAAACTTACGTAAACGACGTAAAGCCATTTGCATTTGTCGAGTACCTAAAATTTGTTCATCATCCAAATTTTGATACTTACGCTGTTCCCAAACTTTTACTGCTGAATTTTTACGACTCGGGCCGCCAATTCTCACGCCTTCAGGATGGTCACCAAAAGCACCAAACGGTGAAGTTCCACCTGTGCCGACCATTCGGTTGCCACCTTGATGCTTTTTATGTTGTTCACGCAAGCGTTCTTCCAACATCTTCATCAGTTCTTCAAGCGAACCTGCTTTCAGCAATTCAGCACGTTGTTCAGGTGTGAGATGTTTTTCAAGTAACTCTAAATCAAACCAGTCTTTGGGAAGTTTTTGAACTTTGCTGAGCAGATCATCAATATCAAAAGTATGAATACCTTCAAAATAATCTTTCATGGCACGGTCAAATTTGTCAAAGAAGCGTTCATCTTTGACCATGACAGTCTTTACTAATTGATAAAAATCATCTTGATCAGCAAAAACCAAGCCTTCACTAATTGCTTGGTTGAGATCAATGAGTTCTCGTGTTGAAACTGGAACACCATATTTTCTGAGGGTATAAAATAATCGCACAAACATGTTGCGATCTCCTCATTAACGACGTGACATAAAGGCTAAGCGTTCAAGCAACTGTACATCTTGCTCATTTTTAATCAATGCACCATATAAAGGTGGAATCGCTTTTGATTTATCATGATTACGCAAAATGTCTTCTGGCATATCATCTGCCATTAACAAACTTAACCAGTCAATCAATTCAGATGTTGAAGGTGGTTTTTTTAAGCCAGGCACTTGACGTAATTTAAAGAAGACTTGTAATGCTTCTGAAACCAATGTTCCAGAGATATTTGGAAAATGAACTGCGATAATTTCACGCATCGTTGCTTCATCAGGAAATTCAATATAATGGAAAAAACAACGACGTAAAAATGCGTCTGGCAGTTCTTTTTCATTATTTGAAGTAATGATTACGATCGGACGTTGGGTTGCAGTAATGGTTTCGCCTGTTTCATAGACAAAAAATGACATTTTGTCTAATTCATGTAGCAAGTCATTTGGAAATTCAATATCTGCTTTGTCTATTTCATCAATCAACAATACACAGCGTTCTTCGCTGGTAAATGCATCCCACAACTTACCTGGTTTGATGTAGTTTTTAATATCGTAAACACGGTCATCGCCCAACTGGCTATCACGTAAACGAGAAACTGCATCATACTCATACAAACCTTGCTGTGCTTTGGTTGTAGATTTAATGTGCCAAGTAATTAATTTAAGACCTAGACTCTCAGCAACTTGTTCAGCCAATAAGGTTTTACCTGTACCAGGTTCGCCTTTCACCAATAATGGCTTTTGCAATGCTCGAGCTGCTTTTACAGCCAGTTTTAAACTATCCGTTGCGATATACTGTTCAGTACCTGTGAATTGTTGAGAATCGACAGACATAACTTACCTTTATTTTTTATTTAAAGTGGTGAAATATTTTTTGCTACAGCTCTTGCTTGGGTATTTTTCGTGGTTTTGTATTTAGACCAAAAAAATCCAATGACTAAACCAATACCCATGACAAAAGTAATTAAGGCAAGATTTGACCAAATCAATGGTGAATCCTTGGTCAGAATTCCAAATAACAGTCCAAATATTGCTGGCGCAATCGCTGAGTTTGGTCCTTCAGAAATGGTCGGGGTTGCAAGAACGGCCAATACAATGATCCATGTAATACCGCCAAGTGGCGATGGCAATCGTTTTGAAATCGAATACCAGCACCATAAAATCAACAGCGTCCCAAGAATATAGACGGTTATTGCGATATTATCTTCTGGGATAGCATCAAATAGATCTAAAAAATTTGCCCATATTCCTGATAACTGATCAAGCACCACGTAATCCCTCTGGTTCAACCGCATTTGGGTTAATTAAACCTTCTGGCGGCATTTGAATAAAGAAGCCTTTTGTATTGAGTGAATCGATTACATGTAACACATTTACACGTGCCAAAGGTCGAGCTTCGCTCAGTTCAAGATGCATTACATGCGTTGCACGACCAAAGGCAACACGTAGTGGCTCAGAAAGAGCTGCTAAGGGATCCGCACTTTCGTCTGTATTTGGATGATTTGGGCGAGCCACATAAAGATACATTTCATCTTTTTTGCTCGATTTATAAATATCACAATGCATTTTAAACAACAGCTTCAGTAAAACTTAGTTGACAGCATACATGAAAAAAACGACGGATACATTATCGAAAGTTAACGCATCAGTCGTTATTTATGTCCAATTGCTAAATCTTTGATCAACAATAACGCAGTAAGCTTGCTTGGCTATTGATGATTATTCATCTAAACAAGGGCAGCAACAGCCGCTATTCATTGACCTTCATCTGCATACTTAAAAACTTAATATCTTCTTGTAACAGATGGATAAGTGGCTGGGTAAGTAATTCATAGCGCCACCCCAACAAATAACCGGGTAAATCCTGTTCATTGCCATGAAATACCACATGATGATACAAGGCATTTAACCATTTTTTACGCATAAGTACTTCTTTAGGTACTTGCATTTCAAATGAAACCTGAGAAATTAACTCATCCACCTCAAGGGTAATTCCCTGAGAAGAATGCTTGATTGGTCGTGCAATACGCAGTGGCCACTCATCGGTTTCAGGCAGAAACTTCAATAAATCTAAAATTGTTTTTCCATGTTCACGCACAATATTTGGACGTATTCCCTTCACAGAGGACAATTGAAAATTATTTTTAGGATTAACTTCAACCAAATCAATCATCGTGGCATTTTTTAGAATAAAGCTACGTGGTTGATTGAGTGCCTTAACCATTTCTTCACGCCAAACACTTAATTGTTGCAATTGCATCAATTGTTTTCTGGAATGACGATAATTACCAATATCACAATATAATTTTTCTTTCGGTGTTTCTGAAGCAATTTCAAAGGTTAAATTTTGACAATCTTCAAGCACATGTGAGTATAAACTTTTCTCGACCAATTCTGCTTTTACTTTTTCAGCCAGACGCATAATGTATAAAACATCATTGGCTGCATAATTCATTTGTTCATCTGTTAATGGTCGAGCCAGCCAATCTGAACGTGTTTGATCTTTATCAATATCAATCTCTAACACCAATTTCAATGCATTTTGATAACTGACTTGTAGACCATGTCCTAAAAAAGACAACCCCACTTGGGTATCGAAGACATTCTTCAGATTTTTCTGATCTGCATAATGATAAATGAGATCAATATCTTCTCCACAAGCATGAAAAATATTTTGCTGAGCTTGAAAAAGTTGAAACCAAAAGCGATCTAAATTTAAGGTTGTGCCGTCGAGCAAAAATACTTGACCATTGACATTAATTTGGAATACACCGAGTTTTGGCCAAAGTGTGTCGACTTTAATAAATTCAGTGTCTAGACCATAAGTCGAAGTATGTTGCATCAAATTCAACACATGTTCGAGATCGGTCTGTTGATTAATAAATTGAAACATGTCAGTTTAAGTCAAAATGTTACATTCAAATGAAATATGATTTTACCTTAATATATAAAATTTAAATATAATATTTTTAAACTAATTCTCCGTAAACACCTTATTTTTCAATAAAGTTTCTTGTGAATATTTATTTTATATATAGGTTTTACAACTTAATAAAAGTATATTTTAAAGTAATAAATAACATGGCTAATCATTGCTTTAGCTTGAGTTTACCTAAAAAATTTAGATTGAATGTAAATAATTTTTAAATGAGACAGAGTTTGTTGATCTTTTAATCGTTATCGCATTTGCGCTAAACATCCAAGTTCAACAAACTCTAAATGGTACCAAGTCTAAGATCGCTATTTCATTCTCATGCGATTATGAACAGCCTGACTCAATGTATGACTATCCACATATTCCAATTCACCACCTTGTGGAACACCTTGTGCGATTCGTGTCATTTGCAAAGACAAATGTTTTGTCGCTTCTACAAGATAATGCGCAGTCGCTTGCCCTTCTACTGTTGCATTGGTGGCTAAAATTACTTCAGTAATTTTACCATCGGTTAAACGCTGCACTAAATATGGAATACCTATTTCTTCAGGACCAATACCATCTAATGGCGACAAATGCCCACCCAATACATGATATTTGCCTCTAAAGCTACCAGACTGTTCTATTGCCATTACATCTGCAGGAGACTCAACCACACAAAGCAGCTGATCATCCCGATCATTTGAGCAACAAATATCACAGACTTCATTTTCAGTTAAAGAATGACAAACACTACACTCATGAATATAGGAAGTTGCTTCATTTAGCGCATGCGCCAAACCAATAGCACCTTCTTTATTTTTCATGATCAGATGGAGTGCCATACGTTGAGCCGATTTCGGCCCAACACTGGGTAAGATTCGTAAAGCTTGTACGAGTTGATCAAAACGGTCGCTAAACACCTATGATTCCTTAGAACAAACCTGAAAGACCTGGTGGTAAACCCATACCTGAATTGGCTTCTTTCATCTTCGCTTCTGTAATGACTTCAGCTTGGCGAGCCGCGTCATTCATTGCTGCTGCAATCAAGTCTTCAATCATATCTGGATCGTCTTGTAACAAATCTGGACTGATTTCGATACGCTTAACAACATTACGGCAAGTCATTGTTACTTTTACCAAACCGCCACCAGCTTCAGCATTCACTTCAGTTTGGGCAAGTTGTTCTTTTGCCTTTTTAACGTTGCTTTCCATATCTTTCTGCATACGTTGCGCTTGCTGCATAAGCATATTAATGTTCATAAAATACTCCGAACAAAAGTCCTAAATTAAATCTCTGTCTTGCACTTTCATGACTAGTTTTTTAAAAGCTTAGAAGAAAATGAAAGAAACTGTTTTGCAAATTTTGCTTATCTTAAATTAAATCTAATCCATGAGAAAGGTCACGGATAATATCATCGACATCTTCTAAGCCAACAGACAAACGGATTAAACCTTCACGAATACCCGCTGCTGCTTTTGCTTCAGGAGAAAGCTTACCATGAGTCGTTGTTGCTGGATGGGTAATTGTTGACTTAGCATCACCTAAATTACCTGTAATCGAGATAAATTGTGTATGGTCAATAACTTTCCAAGCACCTTCTCGCTCACCTTTTACTTCAAAAGAAACGATTCCACCAAAACCAGTTTGTTGTTTGGCTGCTAACTCATGCCCAACATGATCTGTTAAGCCAGCAAAATAAACCTTTTCCACTTTTGGATGAGCAACCAACCACTCGGCAATTTTTTGTGCACTTTCAGAATGCGCTTTCATACGCAGTCTTAAGGTTTCTAAACCTTTCAAAAAGACCCATGCATTGAATGGACTCATCGATGGGCCAGTGGTACGAACATAACCAAATACTTCTTCAAGTAATTTGTGACTACCGACCACAGCACCACCCAGTGCACGACCTTGTCCATCTAGATATTTGGTGGCAGAGTAAATCACTAAATCTGCGCCAAATTGCAATGGACGCTGTAAAATTGGTGTGCAAAAACTATTATCAATCGCCAATAAAGCATCATTTGCATGTGCTAAATCTGATAATGCTTGAATATCTGCGACTTCAGCCAAGGGATTTGATGGTGACTCAACAAACAGTAATCGAGTTTCAGGACGAACCGCGTCTTGCCAAGCAGTTAAATCAGTTAAATCAACAAAAGTCACTGCGACATTAAATTTAGCGACATATTTTTCAAATAATGAAACTGTAGAACCAAAAACAGCACGTGAACAAATCACATGATCGCCTGCCTTTAAGAACGACATTGCAACGGCCATGATTGCAGCCATACCCGAACTTGTTGCCACAGCGCGTTCACCACCTTCTAGTGCAGCTAAACGCGTTTCAAACATTGCTACAGTTGGATTGGTAAAACGTGAATAAATATTACCTGGTTCAGCACCAGAGAATTTTGCTGCTGCTTCCGCTGCATTTTCATACACAAATGACGAAGTGAGGAAAATTGGCTCACTATGTTCACCTTCAAAACTGCGTGTATGACCTGTACGAATCGCTAAAGTATCAAGTTGGTATTCAATGTCGTCGTGCTGGCTCATTTCAACTACTCAGTCCAAAAACTGCCTTTGTAAAATATTGCCAACATTTTGAGCGCCCTATGTATTTAAGGTCAAGGTAAAATCGTAAATTATCACATACACTTCGCTTAAATCTGCATAAAAATGAGACAATCACCGCTTATGACACAAGTATCAGCTAAGTTCCAACAGCGCAAATCCAAATTGAAGAATCTAACCACACGTATCTTCAATGGTAAGTCATTGGTTTTATCTCAAAGTACCCCTTATGAAATTATTGCGGAGCATCATCAAACCAAAGTGCGTTACTACGCAGCTGCTGAAAAAAAATTTAAGGAACCTTTGGTTTTTACAGCACCATTGTCGATCAATATGGCAATTTACGACCTCTACCCTTATCGTTCACTTATCAAATATTTTACCGAACAAGGCTATGATGTGTATTTATTGGACTGGGGAAAACTCAGTTATCAAGATCGCAACTTAAACTTTTTATATTTTATTGATGAAGCTATGCCGCTATGCATTAATAAAATCCGAGAACATGCTCAAAGTGAGCAAATCTCATTGCATGGCTGGAGCATGGCCGGCATTTTTGTATTACTTTACACGGCATTACGTCAACCCAATTATGTTAAAAACTTAATTATACTGGCCAGCCCAATTGACAGTTATGCATCGGGCGGTATCGGTAAACTTTATCAAAAAATAAATAATCTGATTATAAAGAATCAAAAACTGAAAGATACTTTATATAAAGGTGGTTTACCGAAAAAACTGATCCATACCCCAGGTTTACTCAATGCCATTGGCTTTAAGATTTTAGATCCAAAGGGTTGGTATGAGGGACATAAACAATTGTTGCTAAATTTAGACGACAAAGAGCTCTTACATGAACACGCTACCCTTGGAAATTTTTTAAATCACATGGTGGATTACCCCGGTGGTGTCAATCAAGACATGTTATTTAATGTTTGGCTGCAAAATCCACTGAAAAATGGGGCAATTCAGCTCAGTAACCACAAAATTGAACTTCGCAATATCGACTGTTCATTGATGATTGGGGCTGGAAAAAATGATCAAATGGTCACCGCAGATGCAGTTAAGCCTTTAAGCGAATTGACAAAGAGTAGTGATGTCACGTTTACTCTTATTCCTGGGGGACATTTAGGGCTAATGTCTAGTCAAAAAAGTGCAGATGAATTTTGGCCTACACTGTCCAGATGGTTAGAACAAAGATCGACAAAAATTTAAGAGATAGATATGAAGACTACAGTTGCATTTATTGGTTTAGGCGCAATGGGCTATCGTATGGCAGCACATTTACCCAAACATTTTGATACCGTATATGTGTGGAATCGAAATTTTGCAAAGGCCAAGCAACATGCAACTGAGTTTGGTACTCAAGCTGTCGAACTCGATCAAGCGGTGCAAGCTGATATTATTTTTTCATGTTTACCGACCAGCCAAGATATCGATGATTTAATCCAAGATTTAAAGATCAAAAATGGCGCGATTTGGGTCGATTGTACCAGTGGTGTACCTGATGCTGCGCGTAAACAGTCTGAGTATCTTCTCAAAAATAATATTCACTTCTTGGATGCACCTGTAAGTGGTCAAACCATTGGCGCTGAAAATGCAACACTGACCTTTATGGTCGGCGGTGCGGCAGAAGCGTTTCAAATTGCCCTACCTGCAATGCAAGCGATGGGTAAATTAATTAAACGTGTTGGTGACTCTGGTGCAGGCTTTGCTGTAAAAGCTGTAAATAATATGATGATGGCGGTTCATTTATGTGCTGCCGCTGAAGGATTTACCACCCTGAAAGCACATGGGGTAGATTTAAATGAAGCGCTTGATTGTATCAATGCATCCAGTGGTAAAAGTGGTGTGACTGAAACTGCACTACCGCAACGTATCCTCAATCGTAGCTTTCCACTGACCTTTGCTTTACCCTTATTGGCAAAAGATACAGGTATTGCCATTGATTTAGTTCGTGATGCAAGATTATCAGCACCTATTCTTGGTTTAACACAAAGCTTAATTACCGCAGCCAATAGTCTTTCAGAGCCTGATAGCGATTTTTCTACCGCGGTAAAAATGTATGAATCATGGAGCAAAATTACATTAGATTAATTTTTCGTCATTGAATAATCACAACTAAACCTTATAATCACATTAAGTGACATGTAAATATGTCAATTTCGAGGTCGTATCATGAATAAATATGTAATTGCTACACTTTCTAGTTTATCTATTTTAGTCGCTAGTCACGCTTTTGCTGATAACACCCAAGAATGTAAAAAATTGCAAGATGATTACAATGTCATTTATGCATCAAAAGGGTTCTGTTTTAAAGATCCTGAAGCAAAAGCAAAATATAATAATGACAATTGTTATACAAGTAAGCCTAAATTTTCTGAAAAAGAGCAGCAAAAACTTGACTCTATCAAGGAACGTCAGAAAGAATTGAACTGTAAATAATCACATTCACACCTTCAAGGAAATAAACATGGCTTATGATGATCAGAATATATTTGCACGAATTTTACGTGGTGAACTTCCTGCAATTAAAGTTTATGAAGATGATCATGTGCTTGCATTTATGGATATCATGCCGCAAGCCGATGGGCATACCCTGATTATTCCGAAGACGCCAGCTGTGACATTGCTCGACTTAGATCCTGAAATTGCAGCTTATACAATCAAGATTGTGCAAAAAATAGCACAAGCAATTGAAACAGCTTTGGATGCTCAAGGTATTGTATTGATGCAACTTTCTGGAGCTGCTGCTGGACAAACTGTACCTCATGTACACTTTCATTTGATTCCGAGTTCGGTGCATGAATTAGGTCGTCATGCTATTCAAATGGGTGATCAGGAAAAAATTAAAGGGTTTGCTGAAAAAATTAAGGCTGCACTGGCTTAATTAAAAACCTTTTTAGAATCAATGGGGCTAATCAAGCCTCATTTTTTATTCAAATTACACAAATGTTAAATTCGCGTCATTAAATTGTCATTTTTTCTTCACTGATATGTAACAAAGTTTACAGATACTGCATGCAAGTTAGTAAGTAGTGCACAAACCCACACTTACTGAATAAAAAAAGTAACTGCAAACCCATTGAACATGTTTTGGAGAAATCTCAATGAAAAAAGTGCTACTCGCTGCAGCAATCGCCACCCTTAGCATAAGCGCAGCTCAAGCAGCGCCAACATTGTATGGTAAATTCAACGTAACTTTAGATCAAATTGATAAGAATGGCTTTAAAGACGAAAGCGTAACTAAAGTAAACTCTAACGCTTCTCGTATTGGTGTTAAAGGCGAAGAGAAATTAACAGATAAATTGTCTGCTGTTTACTTGGCAGAATGGCAAATCAGTGCTGATGGTGATGGCGATGCTTTCACTAACCGTAACCGTTTCGTGGGGATTAAATCAGACGGTATCGCAACGTTAAAAGTTGGTCAGTTTGATTCATATTTCAAAAATGCTGCTGGTAACAACCAAGATATCTTCAACGATCACAACGAACTCGATATGACTGCGATTTTAGTTGGTGAAGATCGTTTAAAAAACGTGATCGGTTTTGAAACTGATAAAAAATTATTGGCTGGTTTAGCTTTCAACATCATGTTCCAGCAAGGTGAAGAATCATCTGCTTTAAAAAATGATGCTAAAGGTCAAAAAGGTAGCCGTGATAGTTTCGGAGATGGTATCTCTACATCACTTACTTATGACAACAAAGACTACGGTTTTGCTGCTGCTGTTGCAGGTAACTTCGGTGTTGCATCTAAATATAATGCATATAACTCTGAATTAGGTAGCAACACAATCTACTCTGACGCAATCCGTGTTACAGGTTCTGTAGACTTGAAACCTGCGGGTCTTGATGGCTTAGTATTTGGTGCATTATGGCAAACTGCTAAACCGTCTGATGATACTGTTGCAACCACTTCTGGTACTACAGTAACATCGTTCAAAGGCTTGAAAGAAAATGCTTATGGCATCACTGCTGCATATGCAATCCCTTCTACACCGATTAAGCTAAAAGCTGAATATATTTCTGCAACGACAGAACTAGATGGCCGTGATGATCGTAAACAAGACCTTTACGGGATTGGCGCTGATTACAACATCAACAAACAAGCTCGCTTCTACGGTGTTGTTGGTCAACAAAAGCGTGATTGGTCAACTACATCTACACCAGAGAAAAAGAAAACTGTTATTGGTTTAGGTATGGAATATAACTTCTAATCCGACCCTTTAATAAAAAACGGCAAGTGATCTTGCCGTTTTTTTTCGACTCAATAATTCAAAAGCTCATTTTATAAAATACATATTCATTAGCTGAGTAACCATCATATCAATTTAGCGCCTTTATAAATATCGCACATATCATTTCATCATCTATGACAGATCTTTCGTTTAGCAACATGAATGTCATGGTTGGATAGGCATACAGCTCCCCAAACCAAAACTGAAAATCATTAATTTAAATATCAATATGTAGGATATAACAGCAGTTATATATAAACACCAAAAATACAAACAAGCTCGACAGAATCTTAGGATTTCACGCTGTCAATTTTTAACAATTAAAGTTTGATATAGGTTCGAAACCCACGGCTCGCATAATATGAGGCAGCACCATTATGATAGGTAAATGTGCGCCCATAACGCTGATCACAAAAGATCGCCCCACCTTGCTGACGTAATATCGTTGGAGTTTCGACCCAGCTGGATGTTTTTAAGTCAAAATTGAATATTTGCTGTAGAGCATAATACTGTTGTTCAGTCATTAGTGCTAAGGCATGCTTATTTACCCAGTCGATCACCGTATCTTCAGGAGGATGATCCTTGCGACTGAGTAATGCCTCTCGGTCATAACACAGACTACGCCGTCCTTTTGGAGACTCAACTGCACAATCAAAAAAATACACACCTTCTGAGTTCGGTAAAACAACCACATCAGGCTCACCGCCAGTCATTTCCATTTGTTGTAAAGCCCATAACTTTTCAGGACAAAGCAAAAGTTGTTTCTGAACAGAATCCCAGCTCATTTGTGCATGTCGTTCTGTATGCTGCTGAAAACGCTGTGCTAAAGTTTTAAATAGGTTTTCAACTTGCAATGGACTCAGTCTTTCTTGCTGTTTTATCATTTATTTTACTGCCTGATTTTAAGCCTCTGCTAGCATAGCATTATCCGCCAAGCGCAACCAAATCCGCTTTTTAGGTATACTGAAGTGGATTGATTAAATAGTGTGGCACGGATAATTCAATAGATTCCTCTGCATATGCAATTCCTTCCACATCGATTCAACTAAAAGCTGAATATATTTTGCAACGACAGAAAAATCGTCGTGGCGATCGTAAGTTACGGGATATAGCTTCTAATCCTAATTTAAAAAATGGCAAGAAATCTTGCCGTTTTTTACTTAACAACAGAATATTTTAAAAATCTCGTATTTCATCAAACCAAGCATTCACTGTTTGTTGATCTATATCGAATGTTGAAGCTTCAACCAGTTGCAGTACAGCAAGACCAGTATCTTCTCTTTCAACAGTTTCAATATTGGGCAATGTATTAATTATCTCAATAAGTTCAATAATTGCCCCTTTCACATCTTGTTTTGTCTTCGCCTTGGAGATTTCTTTTAAAGCAGATTTATATGCTTTGATCGCAATTTTTGCATTATTGCTTTCCCAGTTTTCAAATGGAATTCCATATTCAGTGGTAAACCATATTGAACTCCTCAGTTTAGACACCGAAGAATAATCCAATTGTTTTTCTTTAACTAAATGCTTTAATTCAGCATTTAACCTTTTCCCTGTTTTTTCATCAATATTCCATCCAATGAAGGACCTTAAGTTTTCCCATGTATTTAAACCTGGAAAGCCTTCCAAATTTACAGCATAGCGTATTCCAATACGTTCAAGTTGCTGAAGTTGTTTTAGACTTGCTGTATTGGTTATATTCCCAGTTAAGTTTAGATTTTTTAAATTAGGAAACTGCAATAAGCTTTCACAATCAAATGCTTGACCTAAAGGTTTAACAGCTAAATCTAACGAAGTTATTGCCGCTAAATTTTTCATAACAGGAAGATGGTATGCCGATACCCTTGGATCTTTGTATGTCGTTGGCTCTATTCTCATATGGGGATATGCTGCTGTGGTAATAATTTCAAAATGCTCAATATGACCAGCCAAATGAAGCGAATATAACCCCTTCTTATTCTCACCATCAGCATGATTTAAAACTAATGTGATTGGATGTTGATCTGCTTTGATTGAAAAGTTATGAATTTGAGCATGACTTAAATCTAGACAAATTGCTTGCGTAGGTCGCCAAGAAAAATCTTCTATCACTCTTTTCTTCGACCATTCAATAAACCCCTGATCATTTCCCCAATAATAAAAAAATCTTGGCCAATCTCCATAAGGATGCAAATGCACATTTTGTTGACCATGTGGCGTATAAAAAGTATTAAAAGCATCCCAATTGATTACAGCATTTTCTTCAACAAGAACATCAAACTTTTTCTTGTCCATGCCGATTCGACCAATTGAGAAGCTTCCTTGCCCAGCAGGAATTTTTATCTGATGGCTATTTGTACCTGTTAAAGAAACATAAATGGGAGTATTTCTATCCATGTTGATCCATTATTTGTAAATTGTACGATTCAGCTTTCAGCAAATATTAATTACTTATACTTGTACAAATAAGCATATAAACTCAACACAGAATATATCAAGCTTAAAGCTTAGCCTTTGTTTCATTTTAGCAAAATATGAACATGTTAGATTTAGCTCTATATTTCAACTTTCCCAATTTAGATGGTCCAAATGACCTTGATGATCTATTTTGACCATAATCAGTTGATGGATTAGAAATCCCAATTTTTTCTAAGTAATCATCACCTAATTCTTCAATATGAAAATCCACATATTCTTTAACCATCCCTTCAACTTTAAAATCCTGTTGAATGATGTTTTGCTTTTATTGATCAAATTTTACGATATTTTCTAGTAAGTAATTTATTTGATCTAAAGTTTGCTTATTTAAAATATCTTGCCGATTTTCCAATAGAGCACTAACGCCAAAAATGTTGGCACTGTTTACACTTCGTTCCATTTTTATAAAAAAAGAGCGGAAAACCAAGCAATAGAAAAACCAAATAAGCGGGACGTTTTCCTTCGGTATATGGCTGTATATCGCGACTACCACAATGAGGGCAACTTTCACTTGCTCCAAACTGTTGCTCTAATTCTTGGCTAAAATCTTGGGCAAGTAATGCTTTAGCCTCCTCTGCATAGCTTTCAGGAACTAACAGTCGCACACCACCCAAAGCATTAGAGTAGAGCCAATCCATATTAATAGTATGTTCATTTTCAATACGTGCTGGAATTTCAGCTGCTTCTAATTGCGTTTTGGCAATCTGAGCCTCGTAAGGGAATGAATATGTTTCAGCGACCACCCATTGCATAAGAACACCTAACAGAAATAAAAATGGATTTTAAGCTCAATTCATTTCACTGTATATTGCATAAATTTATTCAGTTGATGCTTCCATTTTTCAAGTTATAACGAAGGAAAGAAAATTTCATAAAAATAAGGAAATATGTTGGAGGATAGATAGGTTTTAAAGCAGTGCATTTTATCTATTTCCGTTAAATGTCATTTTTCTTTCTATTCTGCCTAAATAACCAATAACTATAGTTAGTCTTAACTCTATCCTACTTTGCTATATTTTGATGAGGAAGTGAAACAGCAAAATTTATATCTTATTCTTACTATTTATTATTTTTATCCACGCATAAAAAAACACCCCGCTCTCGCTAGAGATCGGGGTGTTTTAAATTTAAAAGCTGGCGATGACTTACTCTCACATGGGTAACCCCACACTACCATCAGCGCTAAGAGGTTTCACTTCTGAGTTCGGGAAGGGATCAGGTGGTTCACTCTTGCTATTGTCGCCAGCAAACTGTTATGGACTTGTTCGGGTCTTATTTAAATGCCTTACTTCGTACCAAATGAGTTTAACAGAACATTTGAGTTGAATAGTTTAACTAGCTTTACAACTAAATCAAGTATGTTTGATCTTTTATGAATCAAATGATGCTCACTTCTTTCGAAGTTCGTATACAACTGCTTGGGTGTTGTATAGTCAAGCCTCACGAGCAATTAGTATTGGTCAGCTTCATGCGTCACCGCACTTCCACATCCAACCTATCAACGTCGTAGTCTTCAACGGCTCTTTAGAGGACATAAAGTCCTAGGGAAATCTTATCTTGAGGTAGGCTTCCCGCTTAGATGCTTTCAGCGGTTATCCCTTCCGAACATAGCTACCCGGCGATGCGACTGGCGTCACAACCGGTACACCAGAGGTTCGTCCACTCTGGTCCTCTCGTACTAGGAGCAGATCCTCTCAAATTTCCAACGCCCACGGTAGATAGGGACCGAACTGTCTCACGACGTTCTAAACCCAGCTCGCGTACCTCTTTAAATGGCGAACAGCCATACCCTTGGGACCTGCTTCAGCCCCAGGATGAGATGAGCCGACATCGAGGTGCCAAACACCGCCGTCGATATGAACTCTTGGGCGGTATCAGCCTGTTATCCCCAGAGTACCTTTTATCCGTTGAGCGATGGCCCTTCCATACAGAACCACCGGATCACTAAGACCTACTTTCGTACCTGCTCGACTTGTGGGTCTCGCAGTTAAGCGCGCTTTTGCCTTTATACTCTACGCGTGATTTCCGACCACGCTGAGCGCACCTTCGTACTCCTCCGTTACTCTTTAGGAGGAGACCGCCCCAGTCAAACTACCCACCAGACATGGTCCTCGTCCCGGATAACGGGACAGAGTTAGAACCTCAATATTACCAGGGTGGTATTTCAAGGATGGCTCCATAGCAACTGGCGTCACTACTTCAAAGCCTCCCACCTATCCTACACAAGTAAGATCAAAGTTCAATGTCAAGCTGCAGTAAAGGTTCACGGGGTCTTTCCGTCTAGCCGCGGGTACACCGCATCTTCACGGCGATTTCGATTTCACTGAGCCTCTGCTGGAGACAGCGCCCCCATCATTATGCCATTCGTGCAGGTCGGAACTTACCCGACAAGGAATTTCGCTACCTTAGGACCGTTATAGTTACGGCCGCCGTTTACTGGGGCTTCGATCAAGAGCTTCGCTTACGCTAACCCCATCAATTAACCTTCCAGCACCGGGCAGGCATCACACCCTATACGTCCACTTTCGTGTTTGCAGAGTGCTATGTTTTTAATAAACAGTTGCAGGGGCCTGGTTTCTGTGGCTGCCAATAGCTCAAGGAGCAAGTCCTATCACCGTCAGCAGCGTACCTTCTCCCGAAGTTACGGTACCATTTTGCCTAGTTCCTTCAGCAGAGTTCTCTCAAGCGCTTTGGTCTACTCGACCTGACCACCTGTGTCGGTTTAGGGTACGATTCCTGTGTAACTGAAGCTTAGAGACTTTTCCTGGAAGCATAGTATCAGCCACTTCGCTAGTAAACTAGCTTGCTATCAGCTCTCAGCATAGAGCACCCCGGATTTGCCTAAGATGCATGCCTACTGCCTTTCACCTGGACAACCAACGCCAGGCTGACTTAACTTTCTCCGTCCTCTCATCGCATTACACAGAAGTATTGGAATATTAACCAATTTCCCATCGACTACGCCTCTCGGCCTCGCCTTAGGGGTCGACTCACCCAGCCCCGATTAACGTTGGACTGGAACCCTTGGTCTTTCAGCGAACGGGTTTTTCACCCGTTTTGTCGTTACTCACGTCAGCATTCGCACTTCTGATACCTCCAGCATACTTCTCAATACACCTTCATCGGCTTACAGAACGCTCCCCTACCACGTATACATAGTATACATCCGCAGCTTCGGCATATAGTTTTAGCCCCGTTACATCTTCCGCGCAGGCCGACTCGACTAGTGAGCTATTACGCTTTCTTTAAAGGGTGGCTGCTTCTAAGCCAACCTCCTAGCTGTCTATGCCTTCCCACATCGTTTCCCACTTAACTATAATTTGGGGGCCTTAGCTGGCGGTCTGGATTGTTTTCCTCTTGACTACGGACGTTAGCACCCGCAGTCTGTCTCCCGGATAGTACTCATAGGTATTCGGAGTTTGCATCGGTTTGGTAAGTCGGGATGACCCCCTAGCCGAAACAGTGCTCTACCCCCTATGGTATTCGTCCGAGGCGCTACCTAAATAGCTTTCGGGGAGAACCAGCTATCACCGAGTTTGATTAGCCTTTCACCCCTATCCACAAGTCATCCCCTGGCTTTTCAACGACAGTGGGTTCGGTCCTCCAGTTAGTGTTACCCAACCTTCAACCTGCTCATGGATAGATCACCCGGTTTCGGGTCTATACCCAGCAACTAAACGCCCTATTAAGACTCGATTTCTCTACGGCTCCCCTATACGGTTAACCTTGCTACTGAATATAAGTCGCTGACCCATTATACAAAAGGTACGCAGTCACCAAACAAGTTGGCTCCCACTGCTTGTATGCATGCGGTTTCAGGATCTATTTCACTCCCCTCACAGGGGTTCTTTTCGCCTTTCCCTCACGGTACTGGTTCACTATCGGTCAGTCAGGAGTATTTAGCCTTGGAGGATGGTCCCCCCATATTCAGACAAGGTTTCACGTGCCTCGCCCTACTCGTCATCATTATATGTGCCCTTTCGTGTACGGGACTATCACCCTCTACGGTAGCACTTCCCAGAGCTTTCCGCTAAAACACATATAACTTAATGGGCTGATCCCCGTTCGCTCGCCGCTACTGAGGGAATCTCAATTGATTTCTTTTCCTAAGGGTACTGAGATGTTTCACTTCCCCTCGTTCGCCTCGCATGACTATGTATTCATCATGCGATACCTACCTTATGGTAAGTGGGTTTCCCCATTCAGAAATCTCCGGATCACAGGATATTTGCCGCCTCCCCGAAGCTTATCGCAGGCTATTACGTCTTTCATCGCCTCTGACTGCCAAGGCATCCACCACATGCACTTAATTACTTGACTATACAACCCCAAACAGTCGTTAATCCCTACAAGGAGGATCAACAATGTGAACTTAATCACTTCTATTTGTTGCCTGTGAACTTAATCACCATACAGCTTCAATTTAATTCATATACCAAAACGCTTGATTCAGTTTTATCGCTAGTGCTCATTTCATTCAACATTAACAATTACTTGCTAACATCAACTAAAACGAGTTTAAACAATTATTTCAACTCAAATATATTCTGTTAATGATTCACTACCGCCTCGTCAGCGAGTAGTTAACTGTGATAAATCACAGAACTTAATAAGCTATCGGCTTACTAAGTTCTGTAATCACTTAGTCTTTAATTAGTGGTGGAGACTAACGGAGTCGAACCGTTGACCTCCTGCGTGCAAAGCAGGCGCTCTACCAACTAAGCTAAGTCCCCAGCTTAAGATCTTAATATATCTGCTCTTCTGTGTTCAGTAGACTTGGTGGGTCTGACAAGACTTGAACTTGTGACCCCACGCTTATCAAGCGTGTGCTCTAACCAACTGAGCTACAGACCCTCAGATACATCAATGAAGAACAACTTGTTGTGGATTCTTACCAATCGTCAATCTTTCGTTAAGGAGGTGATCCAGCCGCAGGTTCCCCTACGGCTACCTTGTTACGACTTCACCCCAGTCATCGGCCACACCGTGGTAAGCGTCCTCCTTACGGTTAGACTACCTACTTCTGGTGCAACAAACTCCCATGGTGTGACGGGCGGTGTGTACAAGGCCCGGGAACGTATTCACCGCGGCATTCTGATCCGCGATTACTAGCGATTCCGACTTCATGGAGTCGAGTTGCAGACTCCAATCCGGACTACGATCGGCTTTTTGAGATTAGCATCCTATCGCTAGGTAGCAACCCTTTGTACCGACCATTGTAGCACGTGTGTAGCCCTGGTCGTAAGGGCCATGATGACTTGACGTCGTCCCCGCCTTCCTCCAGTTTGTCACTGGCAGTATCCTTAAAGTTCCCACCCGAAGTGCTGGCAAATAAGGAAAAGGGTTGCGCTCGTTGCGGGACTTAACCCAACATCTCACGACACGAGCTGACGACAGCCATGCAGCACCTGTATGTAAGTTCCCGAAGGCACCAATCCATCTCTGGAAAGTTCTTACTATGTCAAGACCAGGTAAGGTTCTTCGCGTTGCATCGAATTAAACCACATGCTCCACCGCTTGTGCGGGCCCCCGTCAATTCATTTGAGTTTTAGTCTTGCGACCGTACTCCCCAGGCGGTCTACTTATCGCGTTAGCTGCGCCACTAAAGCCTCAAAGGCCCCAACGGCTAGTAGACATCGTTTACGGCATGGACTACCAGGGTATCTAATCCTGTTTGCTCCCCATGCTTTCGTACCTCAGCGTCAGTATTAGGCCAGATGGCTGCCTTCGCCATCGGTATTCCTCCAGATCTCTACGCATTTCACCGCTACACCTGGAATTCTACCATCCTCTCCCATACTCTAGCTTCCCAGTATCGAATGCAATTCCCAAGTTAAGCTCGGGGATTTCACATCCGACTTAAAAAGCCGCCTACGCACGCTTTACGCCCAGTAAATCCGATTAACGCTCGCACCCTCTGTATTACCGCGGCTGCTGGCACAGAGTTAGCCGGTGCTTATTCTGCGAGTAACGTCCACTCACTGTAGGTATTAACTACAGGAGCCTCCTCCTCGCTTAAAGTGCTTTACAACCATAAGGCCTTCTTCACACACGCGGCATGGCTGGATCAGGGTTCCCCCCATTGTCCAATATTCCCCACTGCTGCCTCCCGTAGGAGTCTGGGCCGTGTCTCAGTCCCAGTGTGGCGGATCATCCTCTCAGACCCGCTACAGATCGTCGCCTTGGTAGGCCTTTACCCCACCAACTAGCTAATCCGACTTAGGCTCATCTATTAACGCAAGGTCACAAGTGATCCCCTGCTTTCCCCCGTAGGGCGTATGCGGTATTAGCATCCCTTTCGAGATGTTGTCCCCCATTAATAGGCAGATTCCTAAGTATTACTCACCCGTCCGCCGCTAGGTCAATCACCGAAGCAATCTCCCCCGCTCGACTTGCATGTGTTAAGCCTGCCGCCAGCGTTCAATCTGAGCCATGATCAAACTCTTCAGTTAAAAATCATTAGTGACTTAAGGTCACAATTCTGGCTCATCAATGTACTGACAAATTCTCTCAAATAAACTTCGAGTAATTTAAACCAATCAATCAATGATAATATTTCGATCAATCAATCAGTAAAAATCCACACAAGTTGTTCTTCATATTCTCTTAATGATTAATTTATCACTTCGTCAGTGATAAATAAGACGCAATAAACATTTAACAACTTAACCCTCTAAGCTAAGTTCGTTTGCTGTATCGCGTCGGGATGCTGCGTATTCTATACAGATTTTAAACCAGCGCAAGCCCTATTTTCAACAAAATGCATCGTGTGATTATTTTTTAATCTAAATATTCAAAAAACCGCATAGTTCACCTATTTTTTAGGCATTTTTGAGAAATTCAGCTTAAAAGCAACCTATATCTATTCAAAATAATCACCAGAAGATTGTGCATGTAGAAACGCAGGAATTAATCCTGTTAATGCTGCACGTATATCAGCACGTTCATTAATCAATTGATGCGAGCCTTCTTCAAGAATCAATAAGGTCTGTAATCTAAATTGTCGACGTACAAAATCAATATTATATTTCCAGTCTACAGTTTGGTCTTGTGCACCTTGTGCCAACCAAACCGGAATGCGGCACTTTGGATAGGCTTCCATTTCCAGCATCCACTTTGACATTGCCAAAATCCAATCCATTCCCATCATTCGAGGTTGTAACGGGTCTTTAAGGCGTACAAATCTTAAAAACTCAGGATTGTGATTATTTCTTTTAAAGTGCCGAGGGACTTCTCTTTTAATTCTGCGAATAATTCCTAGACCAATAGAATTATGCCACCACGCTGTTTTTGCAGGTCGGACCAATGGTGAAAGCAGTAACACCCGATCCACAATTGGATTTTCACGTTTTTGTGCATACTTAAGTAAATGATGCATCCAAATTGCACCACCTGTACTTTGCCCTACTCCCAACCACGGCTTAGGAAGCTGCTCTGCATTTTTTACATATTGATAGACCGCATGTAACACTTGTTGGTAATGGTCAAAATTTTGAATATTTGCAGGCGAACCATTACTCAGTCCATGCCCAGGCAAATCATAAGTAATCACACTAAACCCTTGTTCAAGGATTTCTTTCACAATTGGTTGGTAAATACCACTATGTTCTAAATAGCCATGCAACAAACATACAGTGCCTTTTATTTTATCTATATTGGGTTTAAATACTTGCACGTGTAGTTTAAACAACGGCATATCAATAAAACCTTGCCATTGCACACAGTCCAGTTGATCAAAGCCATAAAGACGTTGATAAGATTTTATTTCTTTATTTGGAATATATTCACGATTTAAGTTTAAGGCTTCTAATAGTTGTGGTGTTGTATCTCGACTTGGTATAGGTAAGTCAAGTTGCTTTAGAATTGTTGGATTTAAAAATGGAATATCTGCCATTAAGGCACCTCTCTACAGCCACTCGAACCAAACAACATATCTCGGATTGTTGCTAAAGTTTCATAATTGGCTCTACGACTATGATCATAATTTTGTTTGCTAGGCTGCCATGCTGTTAATTGAGTTGGCATGGGTGCATTGACAGGAATTGTTTCGATCCCATTTAATGCAAATAAACGACGCGTTCTTGGCATATGGTAACGATCGGTAATTAATAAGACTGTAGGTGCACCACCTTTCTTCTGTAAAAGCAATGAGCTGAAGCGTGTATTTTCACAGGTGTTCATGCTTCTATTTTCTAATAGTTTTGCTTGTACACCGCGCTCAGATAACCATTTTTGCATATAGGGTGCTTCTACACCACTCAGCACAATAGGAAGTTTAACTTTCTCTTCTAAGGCTAAGGTTGTTTCAAGTCTTAGTTTGGTATAGTCATTCACAATAATGTCTTTTTGATTTTTATCTAAAGTTAAACCACCGCCCAAGACTACAATTGCATAAGGTTGACTGATTGGCTTCGGTTGTTCACTGGTTTTGGTAGGCAAACTTTCAAGATCTTCTTGTACTTGTGAACTTGACAATTCATTTACCAATGTGTGTGAATTTTCTTGAAGTAATTTTTCATCAATTTTATGTTTTTTTAAGAATGTTAAATATTCATCCATTAAAGCCTTATTGTCTTCACTATTTAAATCCAATAAGTTTTTAACCACATCGTTCGATTGATTCTCAACAACCTCTGATGCAGCATGTTCAGACACCAATGGAATTACCGGTTTGTTTTGTTCTTCATCATCATTTTTTTGATCTTCAGCAATTTTTTCCTGCAAGGCTTTATATCGTAACTGAAGTAACATTAAATCCTGAGCATTTTTACTCTTAATCGCTTCATCCATCAACTTAAGATAGGCTTGTCGAGCAATCCATAAGTCAGAACCAGGTTCTAAGTTTTCAGCCTCCGAAAGTGCAGCATTTTGCTGGCTCTTTGCTGCCACCTGATTCACTTCAACTGGAACAATGCTATTCAGGATTTTAACCATCATTGTCGAATAAAATGGCGTGTACCAAAAAACGACCAAACAGCCGAATAATACAAATAATATGGCAATTATTCGTAGAAATCTGACCATCCAATGCGGTTTGACCATATATTTACTCAATTTAATGGTTTTCGATTAACCCTAGTTCATTATAAAGCACAGGTTCAGGCTCTAAGTGCACACCAAACTTCTCAAAAACATCTTTTTGTACTGCCTGATATGTTGCGCGTACATCTGTCAATGTTGCATCGGCATAATTCACCAATACCAACGCTTGTTTATGAAACATTCCCACTTGATTAAGCTGTTTACCTTTCCAACCTGATTGATCAATCAACCAACCCGCTGCAATTTTAACGTGATTCCCTGCTTGAGGATAATGTGGAATATTAGGGAATTTTGCAATTAATTGTGAAAACTCTTGTTGCTTAATAATCGGATTTTTAAAGAAACTTCCCACGTTTGGATATTCTTTTGGGTCTGGGAGTTTACTTTGACGAATATGAATCACTTGCTTTTGTAAGTTTTCAGCACTCATATCATCCATCATTGCATCTTTTAAATCCCCATAATTTACTTTTAAATCAGCATGTTTAAGTAATTTAAAAATTACATGGGTAATCACATAACGATCTGGATCATCTTTAAAAATACTGTGTCGATAAGAAAAATGGCAATCTTGTGCTTGAATTGAAAGTGTCTGTGCTGATTGACGATCGTAGACTTCTACAGATTGAATAAATTCACCGACTTCAACACCATACGCGCCAATATTTTGCACAGGCGATGCGCCGACTAAGCCCGGAATCAAAGCCAAGTTCTGTAAACCATAAAGTTGTTGCGCTGTCGTCCATAATACAAAGTCATGCCAAACTTGCCCTGCACCCACTTTGATTGTTTTACTTTCGGCATCTTCACTTAAAAATTCAATACCGTGTATATCTATAGCAACTACAAGCGCATGAATATGCTCAGGCAGCATCATATTGCTGCCCCCTGAAAGCAGTAAAACGTTTAAATCGTGTGCTTTAGAAAACTGCAACGCTTGTTGAAGATCTACGATAGATTGTATTTTGACATAATGTGATGCAATCGAGTTCAAACTCAATGTATTAAAGGGTTTGAGCTGAACCTGTGATTCAATATTCATAACTTAAATTTATTTCCTAAAAATATTTCAATCACTTGCATTAAAACTGTTGTTGAAACACATGTACCCAAGCCAAACTGCTTGATTCACACTGATCAAGTACACGTTCAAATCCATCAGCTTCACCATAATAAGGATCTGGAAGCGCCTGTTGTGGATAAACACGATCATGCTCACTCATTAAAGCAATTTTAGCTTTGATTTGAGCAAGACCAAATTGGCTGCTGGCTTGGTTATACACATGCTGGATATCCGCAAAATTCTGATGATCCATGGCAAGAATCAAATCAAACTCTAAAAAGTCTTGTATTTTTAATTGTCTAGCACGTAATCCAGAAAGATCATAGCCTCTTTTTATTGCATGTTTTTGACTGCGACTATCGGGTGATTTATTTGGATGATAATTGCTCGTTCCAGCGGAATCCACAACTACATTTAATCGTTTTTCATCACAATAGTGTCGTAAAACCACCTCTGCTGTGGGTGAACGACAAATATTTCCTAAGCACACACATAAAACTTTGTATGGCATTTTGGATGACATAACAACCTCAAATGATCATTTCTTTTATAAAGTCTTATGTTAAGTTATTTAGCAGGCGAATCCTATAGAACCTTAAAACAATAATGTTTAATTTGTGATGATAGATTAAGGATAATACATATGAGTCATTTTCAATTCCAAACTGTAGCCAATATTATTTCAGGTTTAGGATCAATCCAAGAACTCAGCACAGTATTAGGCAATCAATACCACAAAGCATTAATCGTGACAGATGCAGGCATGATTCAACATGCACTGCATTTGCCGCTATTAAAAATTTTAGCGCAATGCAATTTAGACTATGAAATTTATGCCGATGTACAGGCAGACCCAGCAGAGCAGATTGTTTTATCGGCAGTTCAATTCGCCAAAGACAATCAAGTAGATGTGGTGATTGGCTTTGGTGGTGGTAGCTCTATGGATGTTGCCAAACTCATCGCGATATTGGCAA
Organism: Acinetobacter sp. NyZ410; assembly: GCF_022828975.1. Classification (NCBI taxonomy): domain Bacteria; kingdom Pseudomonadati; phylum Pseudomonadota; class Gammaproteobacteria; order Moraxellales; family Moraxellaceae; genus Acinetobacter; species Acinetobacter sp. NyZ410. The sequence goes on from NZ_CP094620.1 coordinate 2,870,423, forward strand.
ATCCAAAGCAATCACAAAGTATTCAGGAAATCTATGGGGTCAATAATGTCAAAGGCCCTCGCCTTCCTTTAATTCTTATTCCAACCACAGCGGGCACAGGCTCTGAAGTCACCCCCATTTCAATTGTCACTACAGGTGAAACCACCAAAACAGGTATCGTTTCCCCCATTTTATATGCCGATGTGGCAATTCTAGACGCAACATTTACCTCAGGCCTACCTGCACATATCACAGCAGCAACAGGCATAGATGCGATGGTGCATGCCATTGAAGCCTATACCTCTAAAATTAAAAAGAATTTTTATGCAGACATGCTTGCTAAACAAGCCCTTAAACTTTTAAATAAAAATTTAAAATTGGTCTTGGCGGATGGTACAAATTTAGCAGCTCGTCAAAATATGCTGGTTGGCTCTATGCTTGCAGGGCAGGCTTTTGCCAACGCTCCTGTAGGTGCTGTACACGCTTTAGCATACCCCTTAGGTGGTCATTTTCATTTATCACATGGACATACTAATGCTTTAGTTTTATTGGAGGTGTTAAAATTCAATGCGCCTGATGCAAAAGCACTTTATGCAGAGTTAATGCAATGGCTTGATCCTTATAGTAAAGGCAGTACAGAAGGCTTATGTGACTTATTTATTGATCATATGCAGAGACACTTAGATCACAGTGGTTTGACTTTGAAATTGCGCGATTTAAATGTACACGAGCAGCAACTCGATAGATTGGCATCCGATGCAATGCTACAAACCCGTCTTTTACAAAATAATCCAAGGCCTCTACTCCACGCAGATGCATTAAAAATTTATCAGGCGATTTATTAAAATTTATCAACATTGATCATGCATTGATTTATTGAATGCACTTTTAAATAGACTTCTTTCATAGGTCCTTTTTAAAAGCATAAATCAATATAAAAGCGCCCTCATCCTAGCCTTCCTCCAGTAGGCATTGGTATCTACACATCTTTTTGTAGAGATTCTAATGCAATTTCAGCAATCAGCTTAAGGTCATCCACCGAATGTTCAGATAATAATTGTAGTGTATTCAGTAATATTGACAGACCAGCCAAAATTGCAGGTGCACTTTCCCTTGTTCCTCTTTTTTGTTGCCTTCCTGATAGACGTGTTAGAAAGACTCTAACTCTTGAATTTTTCTCATCATTTTCTCGCTGTATTCGCCAAGTTAATACACATGCCATACTTGCAATTAACAGTCGTCTTAATATCGCTTGCGGAGTTGTTTGTAGCCATGACTCAATGTCATGGCCCGCCTGTTTTAACAACTTAAAATAGTTTTCTATTTTCCAACGCCAGTAATACCAAGTTGCCAATTCTATACTTGGTATTTCTGATGATACATTACTTAATAAGCTCCAACGAGAAAGTGATTTTCCTTGCTTATTTTTAACTTCAACTACAATCAGTCGAACGGTTAATGACTTTCCCTTTTGTGGTGGAACTCTTTTTCCCGTTTCGTCTTTCTGCATTGGTCTTGCATTACGTGTAATACTGATTTGAGTTTCACCAACATAGAGTTGTTCGCAATTCCCTTTATATTGAATTGTATGGGTTTGTGTAGTTGGTATTTGATCTGACACTTCCCTTAACTTAACATCTTCTCCTTGATATTCAACACGATTTCCTTCTTTACCTCGAATAAGAAATAAATGTTCTTGTTGATTCAATAATCTAAGATGAGCAATTGAATCTCCTTCACGATCAATAATATGTACGAGTTTCTTTTCTATTGGTAAAGACTCAATATGTTCGATTTGTTCACATAGTGCGTTTAAATGGGTTTCTTTTATTTTATGCCCATCAGTAAATGTTGAATAACGTCCAGTAGCATCACATAAAGTTTGATCTAATGGTGCAATGGGTAAACCCGTTTCAGCATCAATTAATAAACTGCTTTGTAATTCATAGCCTTTGTCACTTGCATGTGTTCTTTTGAATCTATTTAACTTGTTGTTATGTTTGAAATATTGTAGTTGAGACCAATCATGAGCAACTAAGGCATAGTGGTGATTCGATAGAGCGATTTGTTCAAACGCAAGTTTTTGAAGAGGCTGATTGAGTTGTTGAAATGAAACGTTTTCGTTATTTAAGAAACGCCAAACTGCTTGGGTTGTAGCAAAGCTAGTCTTTTGGGTAGAGGCAATATCTTTAAGCGCTGGGGCTAATGAAGCAAGTGGATTCATATTAAGTTTTACAAGACGTCCGTAGCGTTTAACTAATCGGTTATCTAGGTGTGGAATGTTAAATTGGAGAGCATGCTCTCCAATTTAACTTAAATAGATTTAATTGTGTAGATACCTATGTCCAGTAGGAGAAGGCACTTTCAATACCAATATGACTCACACCACATGATCATTTTTTAATTTATGAATAATCTTGAATAAACATGGAGTACAATTGAGACATACTCGCTGAGTGTTTTATTTAAAAGTATCAAAATATCTATCATATGACCTATAATTTGTGTTTGAAATATGCGGCCTGCATCAGATCAAATCGACCTAAATTTTGAACAAAATTTATAATCTTGTAAAAATACAGCATTAAAATTAAACTTGATTATTCTCAAAATATGAAAAAAACCATCTTATTGCCTCGTTTTGTTATATTTTTTAATCAATCGAACTTAAAGTTTTTTTAAAGATTTTATTTAAAAATGATTAATTATCAAACCATTAACCCATTAAACGTTTATTTTATGACTAGCTAGTAATTAGTTTTTATTTAATTTTTATTTAATTTTTAAAATAATTACTCTAAAATCGCGACAGATCTTAATCGGAAAATTAAGACAACTAGTATTGGAAAATGATTCTATGAAAAAACTTACATTAGCAATTCTGCCATTAGCAGCATTTGGATTAAGCAACGTTTCTCACGCAGCAACTTCAGATGGTAAAACTTTTGGTGTTTCTGCTGGTTGGTTACATGTTATGCCTCAAAGTAAAGGACAAGGCGTAAATGGTAAAACTGGTAATAGTCCTTATTTAGGTCCATTGGCGAATATACAAGCCAATAACCCAGATGCAGGCTTTAAGGTACAAAATGCGGATACCGCAGGCTTAATGCTTGATTATTTTGTCAATGACAATGTTTCGCTTGAATTAACTTTAGGCGCTCCTCCTGAAATGGAGCTTGCTGGTAAAGGTAGCATTAAAGTTCATGGTGTTACTGTCGTTGATCTAAATAAATTTGATAAAGCTGCAACAACAGATGCTTATACACCAACGCTTTCTGGTCGTTATCACTTTGGTTCAATCAACAACAAGATCCGTCCTTATGTAGGTGCAGGCTTGATGTATGCTCATTTCTCAAATGTTGAGACTGATTCAGCAATCAATGATGCATTAAAAGCCAATCCTTTACTTGGTCGATACAATCCAGAACTAGGTAAAGTTAAAGTTGATGACGCGTTTGCACCTGTTGCAATCCTTGGCGCAGATTTCAATATCAACAAAAATTGGTATGCAACTGCTTCTGTTTCATATGCGCATTTAACAACAAAAGCAAAATTAAATGTTAATGGTACAACGCCAGCTGGACAAACTACTTTAATTTCAGGCCAAAGCAGCATTGAGATTAAACCAATCGTGACTTATTTAGGTCTTGGTTATCGTTTCTAATCAATTTAGACTGAATCAGTTCTAAATTGCAAAAGCTCATTAGGTTAGACTTAATGAGCTTTTTTATTGCATACACTTGATTATAAATGTTTAACTAAAACACTTGTAAACAAGTGCAAAATTCATCTATAAAGTTACTTGTTTATAAAATCTTGAAAAGCATTGACTTGGTGATTGATCACGAAAAAGCGCTGTTAATTTTTTATCTATTTGAATGAATAATCCAAATGAAACCAGAAATAAAATTACGTACCCAATATTCCTTTATCTTCCCTATCCAAACACGTTGGGCAGACAACGATATTTATGGTCATGTGAATAATGTGACTTATTATAGTTATTTTGACACTGCGGCAAATGCGCTCCTGATCCAAAAAACAGACTTTGATATACACCATTCACCCATCATTGGCTTGGTGGTAAATTCTTCATGTCATTTTCTCGAAGAACTCACCTATCCAGAAATTATTGAGGTTGGGGTCGCCATTGCAAAAATTGGTAATTCATCACTGAGCTATGATCTGGCTATTTTCAAACAAGGTAAAACTCAAGCTTCAGCACAAGGTCAATTTGTACATGTATTTGTCGAACGTGAGACAAAGAAAAGCACCCCGATTCCACAAAAAATGCGAGATGCTTTGCAAGACTATACAACCTGAGTTCGATATAAGTTTTTGATGAAATATGATACGCGGAAACGTCATCCGCAACTGTCTGAGGCAGGACTTCATTCTTAAAGTATTGTTTCTGCGATTCATTGAATGCGTTTCTGGTCGTCGACGAGTTTTGCGGATGACAATGGTTTTGCCTACTTTTGCCGAAACAAAAGTAGGGCGAGCCGCAGGCTGATCCTGAAATTGAATGACAGTTCAGCAAGACTCCGTCAAGATCCTTGCTTTTCAATAAGTTAAAGATATAGTTAAGTCGAACTCACGTTATATAGTTTAAGCCTAAAAAATTGACACTTAAGACTATTTAGCTCCGACACCCTAAAAATAAACATCATTTTAAGCCAAGGTATTTTGATCCCAAAAAGCCTGACTCACTTCAGGCATTTGATTTAACATTTCAATAATTGGCTGAATTTCTTTTTCCTCAACGGAATTCGCAATCAAAATCGCCTTAATTTCCACATCTTGTTCACCAAACGGTTCTACATCAAAATCTTTGGCTGGAAAATGATAACGCTTTAAAGCTTTATTCAGCTCATCCATGACATATTTACTGTGCTCTTTTTGACAAACCACATAAATTTCATGTTGCATTTCCGAATCAACATTTAAAGGTTTACGGTCGATAATATGCCCAATAGGACGTAATAAAGTATTGGCTGCCAAAATAAATATCGTCGCTAATATTGCTTCCACCAAACGGTCACAACCTGCCGCAGCACCGACAGCAGCAGAACACCACAAGGTTGCAGCAGTATTGAGCCCTTGAATATTCCCTTCTTGGCGCATGATTACCCCTGCGCCAAGAAATCCAATGCCAGAAACTACATAAGCAATCACCCGTACTGAACCATCAGCACCTGTTAAGTTATTGGCAATATCAACAAATATAGCAGCGCCAAGTGCGACTAATACATTGGTTCTTAAACCTGCTGTACGCTGCCTATACTGTCGCTCAAACCCGATCAACCCCCCTAAAATAAAAGCGCCAAGTAAACTAATCAAGGTATCTAGCATATTCGCTAATTCTAGATGTTGCATGAATTGGAGTTGCATTGGAGTTCTCCATTACCACCCGTAACGACGGATGTAAATTTTTTTCATCAGTTGCACAACCAGCATGTAGCCAAGCAAGATGAAAGGTAAAAATAAGAAATAAGTTAATGGTAAAGCTTGTAATTTTAAGTACTCAGCAAAAGACCCCATTGGTAAGAAAATACCAGCAGCCACAATGACCAAAGTCATGACCATCAAAGGCATTGCCGCACGACTTTGAATAAATGGTATTTTTTCTGTACGAATCATATGCACAATAATCGTTTGTGTTAATAATCCTACGACAAACCAACCGGATTGAAACAAGGTTTGCTGTTCTGGTGAATTTGCATGAAATACAAACCACATCAGAGCAAAGGTCAAAATGTCAAAGATCGAACTGAGTGGCCCAAAGAAAATCATAAAACGTCCAATTTCATTTGGTTTCCAGCTTTGCGGTTTTTCAATCAACTCATCATCAACATTGTCAAATGGAATGGCGATTTGTGATACATCATAAAGTAAGTTCTGTACCAGCAAATGAATCGGTAGCATTGGTAAAAACGGAATAAAAGCACTAGCTACTAATACCGAAAAAACATTACCAAAATTTGAACTTGCCGTCATTTTGATATATTTCAACATATTGGCAAATGTACGTCGTCCCTCTAGCACGCCTTCTTCAAGCACCATTAAACTTTTTTCAAGTAAAATTAAATCTGCTGACTCTTTGGCTATATCCACTGCTGTATCAACCGAAATTCCAATATCAGCACTGCGTATCGCAGCCGCATCATTGATTCCATCGCCTAGGAATCCAACCACATGTCCATTCTCTTTCAGCTGCATCACAATACGTTCTTTGTGAACAGGACTTAACTTGGCAAATACCTGTGTATATTCAACGGCAAATTTTAGTTCTTCATCAGTCATGTTCTCAACATGCCCACCCAAAAGAACATGTTCACAGTCCAGACCAAGTTCTTTGCAGACCTTTTGCGTAACAAACTCATTATCACCGGTAAGCACTTTGACATTGACGCCATGCGCTGCCAATTGAGCTAAAGCAGGTGCAGCAGATTTTTTAGGAGGATCCAAGAAAGTCAGATATCCAGTTAAAATCAAATTACTTTCATCTGCGACAGAAAAGTCATCTGATCTACCACTAAAATCTCGATACGCGATGGCAATAACACGTAAACCCTCAAGATTAAATTGACGTATTTTTTCTTGAATCGCCTCAAGATGGGCTGGCGTTAATAACTCAATCTTGTCATTTATCTCTACGTGCGAACAGACTTTCAGCATTTCCTCTGCCGCACCTTTAGTGATAATACGTGCGTTACCCTGTAAGGTTCTGACTACTACTGACATACGTCGACGCACAAAATCAAACGGTACTTCATCAAGCTTTTTAAATTTAAAATTTAGATCCTGTAAGTCTTGTGCTGCATGGTCCAAAATTGCAGCATCCAGTAAATTTTTCAGCCCTCTTTGGTAATAGCTATTTAAGTAAGCCTGTACCAGTACACGTTGTGATGTCTTACCATTTACATCGACATGTTGTGATAAACAAATTTTATCTTCAGTCAAGGTACCTGTTTTATCAGTGCATAAAACATCCATTGCGCCAAAATTTTGAATCGCATCTAAACGTTTAACGATAACTTTTTTACGAGATAAAAATACTGCACCTTTGGCCAATGTTGAGGTCACGATCATCGGTAACATTTCAGGTGTTAAACCCACAGCTACAGATAAAGCAAACAGCAATGCTTCACTCCAATCGCCTTTGGTAAAGCCATTGATAAATAATACAACTGGCGCCATGATCAACATAAATCGAATCAATAACCAACTGACTTTATTTACCCCCATTTGAAATGAGGTCGTTGCACGATCTGCATGGGATACTCGGTGTGCCAATGCGCCAAAATAGGTTTGTGTCCCAGTATTCACCACCACCGCTTTTGCAGAACCAGACACAATATTGGTTCCCATAAAAACAATATTTTCCAGTTCCAATGCATTTTGCAGGGTGTGATCTTTTTGATCAGCAAACTTTTCTACAGGAATAGATTCACCTGTCATCGACGCTTGTGAAACAAACAGATCTTTTGCAAAAATAATTCGACAATCCGCAGGGATCATATCTCCAGCAGATAGTAAAATGATGTCACCAGGAACCAAATCTTGGATCGCAAGTTCAACCTGTTGAGATCCTTGATCTAGGTCATATTGCAAGGTTTCAAGGTCTGGATCATCCCAATCAACTTGACGAATCACAGTAGCCGTATTACTTACCATTGCTTTTAATGCAGCGGCTGCTTTATTTGACTTAAATTCTTGCCAATAGCGCAGTACCGTAGAAAGTACAACCATGGTTGTAATAATGATTGTGCCTTCTATATCGTCGGTAAAGAAAGCCACCAAAGCCAAAATGGTAAGTAAAATATTAAATGGATTACGATAGGCATACCAAAGATGCTTCCACCACGGCAGTGGTTTTTCATGCGCAAGCTCATTTAATCCAAATTGTTCTTGTCGCTGTTCAACCTGCTTTGCTGACAAGCCTTGCTCTGTTGTATTTAAATGATTGAGCAATTGGTCTGAAGCTACATAGGAAGCATTGATCAAACTTTGTGAAAGCTTTTTACTAATTTCACTGGCATAACTGGCTTGATGTAATTCTTTAAATGAACGATGACGTTCAAATAAGTGTTGAATATGATATTTTTTGATGAAATTAGAAAATAAACGTTGCCATAGATTATGAAGCATAATGTTCTCCTTTTTTGGCAATAAAGACTTCTTCCTATTGAACAGGAATTGAATTAGATGATTTTTTTATGAGCTTAAAATTGGTGAGAAACTCAGCTCCCAGCCCAAACCAGCGATCATGATGGTGGTCAAATCGATCTGCATAAGCCACTTGGACCCTGACAAAATCTTGAATCAACTCATAACCAAATGCGGTTTGAAAAAATACAGACTGATGATCTTGATTAAAGATTTCTGCACTGAGCGAAGTTTTAGCATTGATCCAATAATTACTTGAAATTGCAGCTAAAACATACTGAGTATTGCCCTGATGTTCATAGGAGATATTGCCATTTAAAAATAACCGATCATCCAGTAATAAATAAGTTACGGGGAGATTCACTTTCCAACTAGTGTGGTCATCACCATACATATTTCGGCTTATTGTTAAGGATGCGGCAGCGCCCCAACTATTTGACTCCACTGCTTTCAAATTACGTTTGAATTGACCTGATATCACATCATGACGATTCTTATTTTGAACATGATCATCCAGTTGAAAACTTAATTCCAAATTTTTGGCAATGCCACATACTGGAGAAAAACTGGAATTAACCTCCTGATGTTTATAAAAGTTTATATTACTTTCAAAATGGCAAGTATATAGATCAGCAACACTTGCATCATCTGTGATTAATACAGGATCGGCATATGCTGATTTATGAATAATAAGTAATAAAAAGCAGCCCGTAATCAGTACTGTTTCTATCATACAAAGTTGATTGATTACCATCCGTAATCCTCATTGCTGAGGCGGTATGAATCTAAGTGCGCACAAAAACAAGCCAAAATTGAACTGATTAAAGTCAAAATTGAGCTGTTTCACGTCAAAATGGGGATGTAGTTTAAAATCAGATTATAACTGTCTCATTGCAAGACAGCTCTCCTAAAGGCAGTGCACTCTTGCTCAGATACGAATAATGGCTGTATATAAACTACAGCGCCTCGATGAACAATTTGCCACTTAGGGTCTCCGCTAATTAAAGTTGCCGCAATTATAACCATAAAAATATTTAAAACAAGTGATTTTCAGCATAACAACGCCTATAAATGCCAGATTGATCATTATAATTTGAATTAAAATTCTTATATAAATTGAGAACCTGATGAGATTTTAAAATGATTTACCTTGGCACAGGCAGAAAAGGATTGTGAATATTGCCTAAATTTCGGCAAAATACAGTGGAATAAAAACAAGCCCAATTCCAGTGAAATTGAGCTTGTTTAAAACGTTATTTAATCTAGATGTTTTTTAAAATTAGGCTTTAAGCTGAATATTTTCCAACTTTCCATCCAATGCTTCAATTAAGCTTTTGACCAAAGGCTCTTTTTGAAGCATTTCACTGGCACGATCATAAGCTCGAAGCTTACGCTCGTTTTGCATCATATAAGGTGTGGTCGATTCAACTTCACCATATTGCACCGTAAACAAAGTACTCGGCCATTGCTGTTTTAATTTCGCCTCAAGATCATGTTGTGCTTGGTTCAGTAATTTTTCATATTTTTGTGAAATTTGAAAAATAGATTGACCATCCACATCCCCAGTCATTAACCCATGCTGTGCAAGTTCTTGAACAGCTGGAGAAAGTGAGCTATTTCTAAACCAATACTCCCATTTATCAACTGTCCACTCACCTTCTAAGACCTGTAATTTTAAGGCAAGTATTTGTTGTGGCGTTTGTTCCTCAGAACAAGATCCACGTTCTATTTCAGGGATAATATTAGAAACTTGAGCTGGAGTATCTGTTTGAGAATGAATAGGCTCAACCAAATCAATTTCAACATTTTGATCCTGATTTTCAGGTGCTAAAAAGAATACATCTTGATTTGGACTAGACGGAGACGTGGTATTTTTCGGTTGACTCAACTCAGCACCAAACAAGGTTAAACTTGGTTCTGCATCTTCTACGTCAATTTTCTCTTGAACAATTGGCGGCTGCGCTTCAACACCTTGACTATTATGAGCCGTTGCTTCAACCACAGCGCTTTGTTGTACTTCCTCAGTAAAGTCATCTAAATAGTCATCACTGCTCGGTTCATGGTCAACACTTTGCTGTTGAGTTTGCTGATCTTCAACTTGGTCAAAAGCTGGATCTAAATCACTCACTACACGCTGCGAATTGACCTCAACCTGCGCTTGCTGTGTCTCCGCTACTGGCGCGTCAGTTTCTGGTTGTGAACTCACATTCAAAGTAGCATTTTGTTGTTCACTGTTTTTTTCAACAGGCACTTGCTGAGCCTGCTGTTGATGAGCTGGCTCTTGCTGAATTTGCTCTTGCTGAATGTGTGCTTGTTGCGGTTGCTGTGAAATAACAACTTGATCGATATTCTGATTGTTTTGTGGTTGTTGAGCTTGAGAGACTACAATTTCATTGCTTTGCATCGGTCTAAATGCCAGTAAACGCAATACTGTCATTTCAAAGCCTTGCTCTTGTGTTACTGCAAGTTGTAGCTCCGCTCTACCTTTACTGGCAATTTGATAATAAAGCTGTAAATCTTGTGCAGAGACAATTTTTGATAACTGCATAATTTTTTGATTAATTTCAGCACTGTATTTTAGACTTAAATCAGGCAAATATTGCAACATTGCCAACTCATGCAAAGTCGAAATAAACTGATCTAAAACCAATGAAACATCTAAAGCCTGTTGCCTAAATTGTAGTAATAATTGGCTGACACGTGCATTTTCGTTTTGGTGAATTGCCAAGATCAAATCATAAATGATGGTTCTATCAATCAAACCCAGCATTTCTTTGACATCTTGATGATGAATTGCACCTTGACCATAGGCAATTGCTTGGTCAGTTAAAGACAATGCATCACGTAATGAACCTTGGGCAGATTCAGCAATTTGCCAAATCGCATCTTGCTCTGATGAAATTTCTTCTTTATTTAAAATATCTGTAAGGTGATGGGTAATTTCATCTACAGCCAATGGACGTAATGTAAATTGCAAGCAACGCGAAATCACCGTAATTGGTAATTTTTGTGGATCTGTTGTGGCAAATAAAAATTTTACATGTTCAGGCGGTTCTTCTAATGTTTTCAATAACGCATTAAATGAATGCGTCGAAAGCATATGTACCTCATCGATCAAATATACCTTAAATCGCCCTTGGGTCGGTGCATAAGGCACATTATCCAGCAACTCACGTGTGTCTTCAACTTTTGTCCGTGATGCCGCATCGATTTCAATAAGGTCAATAAAGCGCCCTTCATTTACCGCCTTACAGGTTGCACAAACTTCACAAGGTGTAGAAGTTACCCCTGTTTCACAATTTAAACATTTCGCTAAAATTCGAGCAATCGTGGTTTTCCCCACCCCGCGTGTTCCAGTAAATAAATAGGCATGGTGTAAACGTCCACGATCTAAAGCACTGGTCAGTGCACGTGAAACGTGATTCTGTCCGACCAATTCATTAAAGTTACGTGGGCGATATTTACGTGCAAGTACCTGATACATGGAAGCTCCTAGTTACAGGTCTAAGGATACTGTTTTTTTGCTGATTAGTGAATGAAGAACTGTAGAGTTATTTTTTATTAGAGATAATTCGATCAATTTCTTCGAGTTTTGCTATTCTAATCACCTTTTTTGAATCGTGTTTAAGTAAAATTAGCTTATCTTGGCTTGCATCCAAAATGTACCAACCCGTACTATTTTTCTCATCTTTTAATTTAGCCATTGGCAATTGTTCAAGATTGTTCAGCTTTATTTGCGCTGAGAAACAAGTCGTTAAAGCAACAAATACGATCAGAATAAATAATTTGATTTCATTATCTTTTTTTATTTCTTTATTTGTAAATATCCCGAATGTAAGCCCAATTAGGACACAATTCCAAAACATTGAAGTGATACTGATAAGGCCAAATGTTGTTAATAAAAAAACAATTATTGAAGCAATAGCAATAACAAAAATGGTTTGCCAAAAGTGGAATGAATTATCCTGTTGAATAATTGCTTGATAAGTATTATCCGTTTGATCTGGGTCTGTTGATAGTTTAAAGCGTTTTTTCTGTCTAAAATTGAATGATTTCTTAATTAACCATTTGAATGTTTCCATTAAAAAAATAACTAAAACAATAACTCCAGACATCAAAAGCAAAACTTTTAATATTTCAAAAATATAGAAGGTAGGCGATAAAATAGACATTACCCACACTGCATCTAAGGAATAGTAGAAAAAAGCATTTGAAAAGACAGATATACTTAATGCTACGACAGACAATACTCCAAATAACTCTGTAATTGATAATTCTTTTTTAATCATTTAATTAAAGTCAAAAATATTATTGATTGTTTTTAACACAACACCTGTACAATATAAAGTTTATCTATCTCTTAAATAGATTTAAAAATATACACTAGCAAATTTACTAAAAAAAACACTGCCGTGGCAGTGTTGATTAAATCACAATTTGAGCTTGCTAAAGTTTTTCAATCGGTACATCAAACTCATTTTTTCACACTGTAAAATCCAAATATAAAAAATAAGCGCATAATTTAAATTATGTGCAATATTCTAGACAGCGATCTGTTTCTTTGCTGGTAAAGCACGCCAAACAAATACAGATAAAACTAGGAACATCAGACCCGAAATACCCAAGACTTTACTATGCGAATGAATAAACGCTTCAAAAGCAGCTTGTTTTACCTGTTGCATCAATGCAGGTTCTAATTGTTTGCTCAGCAATAATGCCTCACCAATAGAAGAACTTGCTTGAGCTGCGATATTCAGCGGTAAATGATCAGGTAAGATAATCGAATGCGCATAAAATATAGATAGCAATAGTCCAAAAATCGCAATCCCAAGACCTGCACCTAACTCATATGCCATGCCTTCGATTGCACCAGCAGCCGTTGCTTTTTGTGGAGGTACAGCAGACATAATAGCTGCTGTGGAAGATAATAACGCGATTTCAACACTGATCCCCATCAGCACCATCCACACCCAAGCTTGAATATAATCAACATCAAAATTGGTCATGGCCAAACCAAAGAAACATAAGGCACACATCAGCATCCCAACAGTTGCTACAGGTCTTAAACCATAGTGATTCATTAAAATACTGGTAAAGGGTCCACCAATACTAATTGCAATCATAAAGGGTAAAATAAACAAACCTGCTTCCAATGGGCTATATCCATACACAAACTGTAACTCTTGTGAAAGCAGTAGCTCAAAACCAACTAATGCAATCATAGCCACCATTGCCATCACAATACTGGTTGAGATCACAGGATTCTTAAACAGACTAAAATCGATCATCGGTTGGGTTGTTTTCAATTGATGGCGGATAAATCCCACTAACAATCCCAATCCAAGCACAAAAATCAAAATCATCCCTAGGCTAAACGCATAGATAGAGGTCTTAATCGAATAAATCAGCATTAAGATTGCAGTGACCAAAATGAGCGCTTGTAATAGATTTAAAGGTTGTTTGGTTTGTACTGCTTGCTTTGGCACCAGCCATGTGGTCAATACCAAGACCAAAATAATAATTGGCACATTAATCAGAAACACGGTTCCCCATGAAAAATGTTCCAGAATAAAACCACCCAAAAGTGGACCAAAAGCGGCTCCACCACCACCGACAGTTCCCCAAATACCTAAAGCATAATTACGTTGTTTTTCATCTAAAAAGGTATTGCGAACACCTGCCAAGGTTGCAGGTAAAATCATGGCAGCGCCTACACCAAGAAATGCTCGGGCAGCAATCAACATATAGGCTGAACTCGCAAAAGCAGCCATGAGAGAAGCCACTCCAAAAATACCAGCACCAATCAGCATCAGCCGTTTAAAACCAATACGATCCCCCAATGCCCCCATGGGTAAAATCAAACCTGCCATGATCAGTGAATAGATATCTATCACCCAGAGCATTTCATTACTGGATAGTGATAAGGCAGCACTCAATGTTGGGATGGCAACATGCAAAACCGTTGCATCAATTGAAACCGGTAAATAAATTAAAACGATGATTGCCAAAATCACCCAATTGCGGTACATAACACACCTAATTAAAGTTGGACACTTGTTCAAGTTTCATCATTATAACCAGACTTGAACAAACGTCCAACTTTGTTTAATATTTGTTTTGTAAATTTTGTTGTATTAAAAGTGATGAACTATTTAAACCGAGAACAACGTCGTAATATGATTTTGGATGCAGCAAAGCGTGTTGCATTACAAGATGGATTGAATGGATTAACTGTGCGCCGTATTGCCGCAGAAGCACAAGTTTCAACAGGACAAGTACATCATCACTTTGAATCAAGTTCGCATTTAAAGGCCGAAGTTTTTATTGAATTAATGGATCAACTCAATGAAGTAGAAGATCAAATTAAAACCGACAGTAGTTTTGAGCGTTTATCTCTCTTGCTAGGCTTTGAAAATATTGAACTAACTCAACCCTATTTACGACTCTGGAATGAAGCTGAGATTTTAATCGACCAAGATCCTGAAATTAAAAAAGCTTATAATATTACGATGGAACAATGGCATGTTGCTTTGGTTACTGCGATTGAACATGGCGTCAGCCAACAAGAATTTAAAATTGCTACAGCCAGCAGCAGCCAAGACATTGCTTGGCGGCTGATTGCTTTTGTTTGTGGTTTAGAAGGAATCTATCAACTTGGCTTAAAAGGTCTAAACCAACACTCATTTAAACATCATGTCGAAACCATTCTAAAAATGGAGTTATTTGCCTAAGAAAATATTGATAAATCTATATACCGCTGTTTAAAGTCCTTATTTTTAATTCTTTTGCACTATAAGACTCAGCCATCTGATCTTCTATAAAATTTCAATCGCTTTGATCTTAATATTTAGAACCAGCCTTTACTTCCCTTAAGTAAACCGTCGGCGCAACGCAATGTTTCTTGGGTCAACCCCCAAAGACGATAATCACCGGTGATTGAACCAATGGCAAAATTATGAGTATAGGCAAAACTAAGCTCTCGTTGTGGATCACACCACGCCCCAGAACCATTATATCCAATATGACCAAAGCCTTGCTTGGCACGTTTACCCATACTAATCACACGGTGGTAGCCTAAACGCCATTTCATAGGAATTGGCATCACGCGATCTCGTTTAATCGATTGGATTTGACTTAACTCTGCAAATATTTCAGGGCGAATGAAAACTTTTCCTTCCCAAACCCCTTTATTTGCCATCATGGCATAAACTTTTGCAAGACTATTGGCGCTAAATACACCATTGGCCGCTGGAATAATTGCTTGAAGCCCTTGGTCACTAAAGAAACTAAAATCACGCATCCCTTTCGGTACCATAGCATCTAAAAAATCTTGCGGATTTTGTCCAGTTAATTCAACCAATTTATCGGAAAAAGACGTTTTATGATGCTTCTTGGCTTTGCTCTTACTGGATTTTGTTTCTGTTTTTTGTACAGGTGCTGCTTTTTGAATTAAACGCGCCACACGATTTAGCTCAGATTCAGGCACACCAAAATAGGCACCATCAAGTTGTAGGGGTTCAATCAAATACTTCTGCATTAACTGTGTTAAAGATTGTTGCGTTGCTTTCTCTAAAACACCACCCACCAACCAGCCAAATGTTAATGCCTGATATGCAATATCAGTTCCTACAGCAAAACGAGGTGTGGCCTGCTCCATGACCTTGAGCATATGCTGCCAATCTGCCATTTCAACGGCACCAGCAATAATATTGCGAATATCGTATAAGCCACTTTGATGACTTAAAAGATGACGCAGTGTCATATTCTCTTTACCATTTTGAGCAAATTCAGGCCAAAAATTGACTATAGGCGTATCGTAGTCTAAGAAACCTTCACTCACCAAAATATGCGCGAGTGTTGCCAGTACACCTTTCCCTGTGGAATAACACACTGACAAAGTTTGCTCATCCCATTGCTCAGTTTTTGATTTTTTACCCGTATATATATCGACAACTTTTTCATTTTGAAAATAAACAGTTAAAGCAGCACCACCATTTTCGCTACGACCATCCTGCAAACGACTAAATTGAACAGCGAGATCTTGAAAACGCTCATCCACATAGCCCTGATAATTTTTCGTACTCGCAAAAATAATGTCCGTTAAACTGCTCATTGCCCTATCCTATTTTTTTAATCATAACTTTTTTAATTAAAAAAGCCTGAATCATCTCGACTCAGGCTTTATATTTTATCTTATAAAGCGTTAACCACACCAGAAACATGAGGTTTTTGTGATTTTTGATTACGAATCAAAAAGTCAGTTGTTGTACCATCTTGTGCAGTTAAAAATTCTACTGTTGAAGGTAAATACATCGGCAATTTAAACAATACATCGGCTTCATAAGCTTCTGGTAAGTTGAGCCCAGCGAGAACGCGAGCCTTGCTCCACATCCCATGAGCAATCGCTTGTTTAAAACCAAATGCTTTTGCGGTTAATGCATGGATATGAATCAAGTTAAAGTCGCCTGATGTCATAGCATAACGACGACCAGTATTTTCAGAAACTTCCCAAACCGCCTGAACTTGATAATCTGGTTCTTTTTTATCTTTTGGTTTTTCTGTAACTGAACCATCGGTCTTTTGACGTGCTAGATAGGTGGTTAATCCTTGCATGACCACGTCACCGCCAACTTTGGCTGTTGTGATGAAATCGAACTGAACCCCTTTATCATGGGGCTTTAACTCACCAAATTGACAAGATAAAGTCAGCTGTTCATTGACCCCAATTTTACGTGTTTGCTTAATTTGATTGCGAATATGCACCAAGCCTAAGATTGCAAAAGGAAATGCTTCAAAGGTCATCATATGCATTTGTAAACTTTGCGATAAAACAGCTAAATAAATCGCGGGAATATACCCATTATTTTTAAAACCACACACTTCGTTATATGCTTTTAAATGATTTGGATCAATTTTGAATGAATCAACCACATATTCAACTTGCGGTAGAACTTTTTCACCTTTTGGCTTTTTAAAAATTAAACCCTGAATCACTTTTGGATAAGCTAAATATGGCTTAGGAAGTTGACTAAAATGGCGAGTATTCATACTGGACCTTTGAAAAATTAATTCTTATTCAACATTTAAAAAATCCAACATTTCAGTTGGAAATTAACGGATGATACAGCTTAAACATCCTGATTTCGTTGAAGAGAAAGCCAGCGAGAGTGTTATTTAAATACACAAATAATCTCTTCGCCATAATCCCCTAAACGAAACAGGACTTCAGTTATGCGTGATTATGCACCCAATAAGCTTTGACCACAAACACGCACAACATTACCATTTAATCCTGTAGATGCTGAAGATGCAAATAAAGCAATTGTTTCAGCAACATCAACAGGTAAGCCACCTTGACTCATTGAGTTCATACGACGACCTGCTTCACGGATTGCAAATGGAATTGCCGCGGTCATTTGAGTTTCAATGAAACCTGGCGCTACAGCATTAATAGTAATACCATTTTTTAACAGAGGTGCAGTAAATTTCACCAAGCCAATGACACCTGCTTTTGATGCAGCATAGTTGGTTTGACCTAAGTTACCGGCAATACCTGAAATTGAAGATACGCAAACAATACGACCATTTGCATTTAAACCATCATTTGACAATAAATAATCGTTAATACGTTCAGCAGCAGATAAGTTGATATTAATCACCAGATCCCACATCTCTGGCTTCATATTTGCCAAAGTTTTGTCACGTGTAATACCCGCATTATGTACGATGATATCTAAACCACCTTGTTGAGCTGCCGCAGCTTTGATTTTTTCACCAGCATCAGCAGCAGTGATATCAATTGCAAGTGTAGAACCACCGATTTCACTTGCAACACGGTCTAGGTCTGCTTGTTGTGGTGGAACATCTAAACAAATTACATGTGCACCATCACGTGCCAATACATGTGCAATCGCTTCACCAATACCACGGCTTGCACCTGTTACTAATGCAGTTTTGCCTGCAAGCGGTTTTGCCCAATCGATATCAATCACATCACCTTTAGATACGCGAATCACTTGACCCGATACGTATGCTGAACGTGGAGAAATTGCAAAACGTAAACTTGATTCCAAGTTTTGTGCAGCATCTGCATCAACCAGAATAAGATCAGCAGCAATTCCTTTCTTAAACTCTTTACCAACCGATTTAACAAACCCTTCTAATGCACGTTGTGCAATCGCCTGCTTAATCGTTGGTGCAGTTTCAGGTGTTAAACCAATAATAATTACACGGCCTGATGTTGCAATTTGACGGGCAACAGGATTAAAAAACTTGTGTAGTTCATGTAATTGTTCTGAACTTTGAATCCCTGATGCATCAAATATCACTGCTTTAAATTTTGATTCTTTATCGCCTTCATTAAAAGCGCCGACATTCAAACCAGATTTTGCCGCAGCTTGTTGTAACTCTGCGTTATTCCCTGCATAAGTGTTGGCGTGAATATTACTAAGAACCTGCGCAACTTCACCAGCGAAATGACTCTTTGGAGCTGCACCAAATAATACAGCACCTTTAACGACAGGAGTGGCTGACTCAAAGCGGTCTAGCTGGATTGGTGATGGTAAACCTAAATTTTTTATGACAAATTTACCAATTGGAGATTTAGCAAATGCTTGGTATTGGTCAGACATGTTTCTTATCTCTCATCAAATTAATTTTGTATGGGGCTTAAGCTATCTTTTAACTTCAGTATAATCTCAGATATTTAGCTGTGTTGCGCTTTCTTAAATGGCTTGCGTTGGTCTTTGCGCAAGGCTTAGAGGAATCGTCAACAACGCTATCATCTCTATGACCCATAAGTTTCAGTTAAATCATACTTGAGTTGCCAAAATGATGACTTGACCTGAAAGAATATGCAAATGTCATTATAGTCAATTCGAGTCATAGCCAATTATGTTAATGTAAGCACTAAGAATATTGCGAACATGCTTGGAAAAGCCTTATGAGCAAAACAACTCAAGAAAATTCAAACGCTGAAAGCACTGTACAAGAAACTGTGTCAAATACATCAAAACCTCGTACTCGTACGAGTAAAAGTAGCAACACAAATTCTACAAATGCCAATGCAGCCAACACGACTAAAAAACCGACTCGTGCACCAGCAGCTGCTTCACGTAGCAAAGCAACGGCATCGACGGCAAAAAAAGTTACAACAGCTTCATCTTCTAAAACTCAAACTTCTGGTCAGCAGGATAAAATTATGAGTCAAAACACTGTACGTCGCGTAGCAATTATTGGCGGTAACCGTATTCCTTTTGCACGTTCAAATGGCCCTTATTTCCGAGCGTCAAACATTGACATGCTTACTGCGTCTTTAAACGGTTTAATTGAACGTTTTAACCTTCAAGGTCAACGTTTAGGTGAAGTTGTTGCTGGTGCAGTTCTAAAACATAGCCGTGATTTCAACATGACACGTGAATGTGTTTTAAATACTCAACTTGCCCCTGAAACCCCTGCTTATGATATTCAACAAGCATGTGCTACTGGCTTACAAGCAGCTTTCCTTGTTGCAAACAAAATTGCATTAGGCCAAATTGAAGTGGGTATTGCTGGTGGTGTAGATACCACTTCTGATGCACCAATCGCGTTTGGTGATGGCTTACGTAAAGCATTGCTTGAATTAAACATTGCAAAAACAGGTAAAGACCGTTTAAAAGCCTTAGCTAAAATTAATGTTAAAGACTTGATGGATGCGCCAAAAAATGGTGAACCTCGTACAGGTTTATCTATGGGTGATCACCAAGCGATTACTGCTTTAGAATGGGGTATTCCTCGCGAAGCTCAAGATGAACTTGCTGCATCTTCACATCAAAAAATGGCCAAAGCATATGAAGAAGGTTTCTTCGATGATTTGATCACGCCATTTATGGGGCTAGACAAAGACAATAACTTACGTCCTGATTCTTCAGTTGAAAAATTGGCTAAGCTTAAACCTGCATTTGGTAAAGGTGATACTGCAACAATGACTGCAGGTAACTCTACTCCACTTACAGACGGCGCTTCAGTAGTGCTTTTATCCTCTGAAGAATGGGCGAAAGCAAATGGTCACGAAGTACTCGCGTACTTAACATTCACTGAAACTGCTGCTGTAGATTTTGTCAATAAGAAAGAAGGTTTATTGATGGCACCTGCTTATGCTGTTCCACGTATGTTGGCTCGTGCGGGTATTAAACTTCAAGACTTCGACTACTATGAAATTCATGAAGCTTTTGCATCACAAGTTCTTTCGACCTTAAAAGCATGGGAAGATCCTAAGTTCTGTAAAGAACGTTTAGGTCTAGATGCACCATTGGGCTCAATTGACCGTAGCAAACTCAATGTTAAAGGTTCTTCTTTAGCTGCTGGTCATCCATTCGCAGCAACAGGTGGTCGTATTTTGGCAACTGCTGCAAAATTGATTAACCAAAAAGGTTCAGGTCGTGTGTTAATTTCGATTTGTGCTGCTGGTGGTCAAGGTGTAACTGCAATCGTAGAGAAATAAGTTCTCTGATTTGTACCATACCTTCAAAAAAGCATCCTGAATGGATGCTTTTTTATTGCTCGTCAATCTACATATCGCTAACAAGATTTTACATAGACCACAAAAAATGGTTAGCCGAAGCTAACCATTTAAAATCTTCACTATTCTTAGGGAAAATAGTGTTGATTTTAGAAGCGATACCCCACACCAACATAAGTAATCAATGGATCTATATCGACTTTTGTCGTGGAATTAATCAGTCGCTTACCAGTCTTGGCATCAACAACATCAATCTTTGCCTGATTGTTGAGCTTGGCATAAGAAACAGAAGCCACACCAAACCAGTTTTCATTAATATCATAAGTAGCGCCCAGACTTACAATAGGTGCTATGGCATCAGTCGTTTTAACTCTTACATAAGGATTTGCACTGGAAGGTTTGCCATCTAACGCAGCCCCAGCTTTTCCATCTAAAACGTTTTGAATCATGTGTCCCGCTGCAACCAGATCACTTTTGATCTGTGAGTTCAACTTAATATCCGTGAAATGAGAGTACATCACCCCTACCCCAATATATGGACGCAATTTATTGACACCAGATTGACCAAATTGATATTGCGCTTCCAGCGCTGGTGTCCAAGCACGTACCGATGCTGCTTTAGACTTATTGCCTAAATTGGTGATTGGGATTGCTTGATTTAAACCAATACCATCTGGAAATAAGATATTAACCAACTCATTTGGCGAAGTGGCTAATCCTGTGAGCGGTGCCAAGATTTCCCCTTTACCTTTAATATCCACTTTTGGAGGAATCCCACCAATGAGTTGCAAAGAAACATTGTCGTTGATGTAATAATTTAGCATCAAGCCCAGCGTATCCACGTCATCGACTTCGAGCCCTGTACCCTTTGCTTGCCAATTTTCCAAGCCATGAATATTTGCGGTTCCTGCGACCTCCGGCAAAATATTACCCTTACCATCAGTCAATAAGGTTTGCATAAAGGCATCATTGAGAAATTCAGTTAACACCTCTTTCTGATTAAATGGCACTCCGCCTAAGTCTTCTCCCATCGCATTAGGATCAACTGAGTTTAAAAAACTGGTTGTAGAGATACTTCCGACTGTTGCATTGGTACCATTTTTAACACTGGTATTAATATTAAAGGGATTGGCTTTTCCTTGAGGCATGACATGTAACCAACCTGCAGATACTGAAAAGCGTTTATACTCCCCCGCAAAACTCGTGCTGGTAATCGCGAATAATGAAGTTGCTATAGCAATATTTTTTAACGTTAATATTTTTTTCATTTTTTATCCTTAAAATATGAGATTACCGAACCGTGGCAACCTGTTTAAAAAACATACATAAAAAACAATATTTATGTATAAAATTCTGATCAATAGCATTTACACTCATCCAAAAAAAATATTGGTATTTTTATTTTTAAATTTTTTATAATACTTATTAATGATATATATCATTATGTTATTTTTATCATTTAGCATAAATTAACAGTACAGGTATATTTAAAAAGTCTATTTAAGCCCATACTGACCTAGTATAGAAATATCAAATTTTTCACATAATTTTCACTTTTTAATTATTAACACACATTCTCATAAATTGATAATTTAGTCTATTTTGATGGATTTAAAAATTTATCCCCGAAATTTAAAGCAACGATTCACTTTTTAAAAATAAAATGATCTGTCAAAGCAAAAAATACCAAATAAAATCTGTTTTTGTCGTTTTTAATCAAAACTCACGTTAAAGCCTGATTTTCAGCTTAAAATTATAAAGAAAAACTTCATCATTTTATTTTAAATATAAATATCAAATACTTAATTTAAAATTTGCATGATTAAAATTTGGTAGGTGTTTAGTAGGTATTCAATCCAGCCCTCAAAACTGATACTCAACCTCAAGGTGATCATCACCTTTCTGGAATGATGAAATAACAATGGTAGAAGGAATCGCACCATGGCTTTTAAAAATATAGCAGATCAAACAAACGGTTTTTACATCCCTTGCGTCTCACTTTTTGGTCCAGGTTGTGCCAAAGAAGTCGGCGCTAAAGCACAAAATTTAGGGGCAAAAAAAGCCCTCATCGTCACTGATGCTGGCCTATTCAAATTTGGTGTTGCAGACATTATTGTTGACTATCTCAAAGAAGCTGGCGTAGACAGTCATGTTTTTCCTGGCGCAGAACCAAACCCGACAGATATTAATGTACACAATGGCGTAAATGAATATAACAATAATGGCTGTGACTTTATTGTGTCTTTAGGCGGCGGATCTTCTCATGACTGTGCAAAAGGAATTGGCCTAGTCACCGCAGGTGGTGGTCATATTCGTGATTATGAAGGGATTGATCAAAGTAAAGTCCCAATGACACCGCTTGTCGCAATCAATACAACGGCGGGAACTGCTTCTGAAATGACTCGTTTCTGTATTATCACCAATACAGATACCCATGTAAAAATGGCGATTGTTGACTGGCGTTGTACCCCGCTTGTTGCAATTGATGATCCTAAACTCATGATTGCAAAACCTGCTGCTTTAACTGCTGCAACGGGTATGGATGCTTTAACTCATGCTGTAGAAGCTTATGTTTCAACTGCTGCAAACCCAATTACCGATGCATGTGCAGAAAAAGCCATTTCAATGATTAGCGAATGGTTAAGCCCTGCTGTTGCCAATGGCGAAAATCTTGAAGCACGTGATGCGATGGCATATGCACAATATTTAGCAGGTATGGCATTTAACAATGCATCTTTAGGTTATGTACATGCAATGGCTCATCAATTAGGTGGCTTCTATAACCTTCCACACGGCGTATGTAATGCAATTCTATTACCGCATGTGTGTGAGTTTAACTTAATTGCTTGTCCTGACCGTTATGCAAAAATTGCCCAATTAATGGGTGTCAATACCGAGGGTTTAACCGTTACTGAGGCTGCTTTTGCTGCGATTGATGCAATCCGTGAGTTATCATCATCTATTGGTATCCCTTCTGGCTTAGCTGAACTGGGTGTCAAAGCGGAAGATCATGCAGTAATGACATCAAATGCGCAAAAAGATGCCTGTATGTTGACAAATCCACGTAAAGCAACTGATGCTCAAGTCATTAAAATTTTTGAATCAGCAATGTAAAACGATACTCTTTGGTTCTATGTCAGCCTGACAACTGTTTTAGGCCAAATTCAATGAAGTGTGCTTGATACTCAGGAATATTACTTAGGTAATATTCCTTTTTTATACGCTTATTAAAAAATGACAATCATTATTGTCAGATATATTGATAAAGTCACAATCTATGACTATGATGCTTAAAACATCAGCGGATTATTTCAGCAATGACAACAACAAGTAAAACCATCATCATCACGGGTGCAAACACTGGAATCGGGCTTGCAACTGCAGAAACATTTATTAAGGATGGTCACCATGTGATCATTGCTTGTCGTAATCCAGAAAAAGCAAAAACAGCACAGCAACACTTAGAGTCATTCGGTACAGGTCAGGTAGACGTGATTCACCTTGATTTAAATAGTCTTGAACAAATTAACCAAGCAGCCAATGAAATTATTGCCAAATATGAAAAAATTGATGTATTAGTCAACAATGCTGGCATGATGACACCTGATCTTGAGGCCACAGCTGATGGTTTTGAAAAACAGTTTGGGATAAATTATCTGGGGCCTTTTCTTTGGACATTGAAACTTCTTCCATTGGTTCAAAAAGCCCAACAAGGTCGTGTAATTCATTTGGCTTCAATGATGCATCTTTTAGGTCGTATCCAACCTGAGAATTTTAACGCGGATCAAGTGAAAAAATACAATGGTGTATTGAGCTATGGCAATAGTAAATTAGCCAATCTGCTGTTTAGTAATATCCTTGCCAAACAACTACAAGGAAGTCATGTCACCAGCAATGCATTGCATCCAGGTGGCGTAGATTCTGAGATTTATCGTGAATTACCCAAATGGCAATATGCAATAATTAAACTTGGTCTTATTCCACCATCTAAGCCTGCCGAATTAATTAAGAAAATTGCTTTTGATCCATCATGGGAAAAGCGCAATGGTGATTATGTGAGTTTGCAAACCCCTGCGTTTAAATCAGGCAAAGCTAAAGATATGCAATTGGCACAAAAACTATATGATGAATCCTATGCGCTGGTAAAAGACTATCTGTAATTTTTCGGATTTCATTTTTCAATAAATTCAGGAATATGCTATGACCACTCAATCTACTGAATATCAACCTGATATCCTTGGTACAGGTTATGAAAAACTAACCTTAAACTTAACAGATGACTATGATGGTAAAGTCATTGCGACTTTGGTACGCAAACAAGCAGTTCAAGCGACCAAGAAAGCGGTGCTCTATATCCATGGTTTTATCGATTATTTCTTTCAAACAGAAATGGCTGAACAATTTAATCAACATGATTATGATTTTTATGCACTTGATTTAAGAAAATATGGTCGTTCTTACCTACCACATCAAAAATATTATTATGTTCTAAATTTGAATGAATATGATGAAGAAATCACACAAGCATTAAAGATTATTGGTCAGGAAGGCCACACTGAGGTGTTACTGGCAGGACATTCTACAGGTGGATTGATCGCAACATTATATGCAGCACATTATCCACAACACCCCCTTATTCAAGCCTTATGGTGCAATAGTCCTTTTTATGACTTTAATATGCCTGCTTGGAAGAAAAAATTAGCCCTCCCCAAACTCAGCGCATTGGGTAAACGCTTACCTAATTTAAAGTTTCCAAGTGAATTAAATAAATGGTATGTCACTAGTCTGCATAAAGATTTGCAAGGCGAATGGGATTTCAGCTTAGAGTGGAAAAAACCAACTTACCCCAAAGTATATTTAAGCTTTGTACATGCAATTTTTGAAGCGCAAAAAGAAATTCATGCAGGTGTACAGATCAATGTACCAACCTTAGTGATGCATTCTCACAAAACGACCTATCCCAAGAAATTTAACCGAGATGCTCAAAGCACTGATGTTATTTTAGAGGTCAAAGACATCGTGAGGGATGCAGGTAAAATACAGGGCGACGTTAATGTCATGACCATTCAAAATGGACTGCATGACTTGGTCTTATCGGCACCAGAAGTCAGAAAAGAAGTTTATCATCAACTTTTTTCTTGGTTAGCCCAAAAACAGCTTTAAAAGCGCCAATTCATTCTTCTTTACAAGCGAATGATCAGTTAAAAGTATCCTGCAAAATCAATGTTCATCTTTATATTTCATTAGAATTTGATGAGCAGGATGCCCGACTGGTGTAAGTTCAATCAGACGCTCAACGGCATCAATCGCCTCTGGAAAATGTGCAAGGTGTTTTAATAAAGCATCTGTTTCATTGGCTTTAAAAATCGCTTCACTCAGGCGTGATTCAAGGCAGTCTCGCCATGCAGATAAAAAAGGACTTTCAGTTTTAGCTAAAAATACACCTTTGCATAATTTTAAAGCGGATTCGGTATAACCCGCATCTAAAGCATTCTCTGCTTGCAAGAAATCTGCCTCAACATGTGCCAATAAACGATAAGGCCGTGAACCCAACATGCCACCCAAGATATCGCGCAGTTGCGACATTTCAGCTTTTAATGTGCCGACACTTACTTTTCGTTCACCATATAGCGCTTGATGTAAATTTTCCAGATTCATCCCTTGTGGACACAACGCAAGAATGGTCAAAATTTCAATTTGTCGTGGTGTCAGTACCACAATCTTGCCATTGAACAACACTTGTGGCACAGCAAAAGCCCGGATAAATAAATGTTGTTGCTGAAACTCTAGCAATGCCGATTGAATAATTGAGGCACAGCGTTCAGCTGCCAGTAATCCCAAACTATTGTGATGATTCCATGTGGTTGACAGATCAATCACCCCTAAAACTTGTTTGGAATAAGGATCTATAATGGGAGAGGCATAACAAACCCAGTCATGCACAGAAGACATAAAATGTTCGTTAGAAAACACACAACTGGATTGTTGGGTTTTTAATGACAGTGCCAAAGCATTGGTTCCCACCAAATCTTCTCGCCATTGCCCACCAGCAATAAAATGAACACGTTCTGCGGCATTGCGCATTTGCCCACTTGCGGCTGACCAGATAATGGTACTGCCAATATCCCCTACCGCAGCAACCATTGCCGACTGTTCTGCGATATGGGTTAATTCATCACGACAATGTTCGATTGCTTTTTCTAACAGTGTTTTTCTTTCTTGTTTTACATTCATCAAGGGTGCTGCATCACGATCTTTGGGAATCGCAGCTGAGTTGGAACGTTGCCATGAACTTGCAATACTCTGACCGAGTTGATCAGCATGTTTTAAAGACAAACTACTGCTTTGGCGTAATTGCTCAATTAAACTCCGTTTATTTGATAACTCTTGTTGGCTTAACATACGCTACTTCCTCTGTAATTCGTTAAAAAATATCCTATCCTTTCTCTGTTGTTTTTATCCAGCGGACCTGCTTATAAATTACTCTAGCACATTAACACAGTGAGCTTAACCTCAGTCAACACAACTCATACCAAAGCGTTAGAATAAAACCAATTTTTTCCAATATTTAGCAATTTTTCAATAAACAAGAAAATATTGCCAAAGATTAAAGCATAGCGCAAATGTGTCTTGGATTTCATCCAACCTTTTCCCTACCTTTGACTCTCTATGCTCAAACCATCATGTAAACAATCATTGTTCATACATGCCATATTAAACACATCATGAATGATCATGAATATAAGTAAAGGGATACTCTTATGCGTTATGTAGATCCAAATCAGCCTGGTTCAAAAGTACAGTTCAAAGCCCAATATGAAAACTTTATTGATGGCAAATGGGTAGCACCTGTTAAAGGGCAATATTTTGATAATGTCTCTCCTGTAGATGGTAAAGCCTTTACCAAAATTCCACGTTCTTCTGCGGAAGATATCGAACTTGCATTAGATGCAGCACATAAAGCCAAAGCTTCATGGAACAAAGCATCTCCAACAACACGTTCAAATGTACTGCTGAAAATTGCAGATCGTTTAGAAGAAAATTTAGAATTACTAGCGGTTGCAGAAACATGGGAAAACGGTAAGCCAATTCGTGAAACATTGGCAGCTGATATTCCTTTAGCAATTGACCATTTCCGTTATTTTGCAGGTTGTTTACGTGCACAAGAAGGTGGTATCTCAGAAATTGATGAAGATACCATTGCTTACCACTTCCATGAGCCTTTAGGTGTAGTTGGTCAGATCATTCCATGGAACTTCCCTATTCTTATGGCAGCATGGAAACTTGCACCAGCACTTGCAGCGGGTAACTGTATTGTACTGAAACCTGCTGAACAAACACCATCAAGTATTTTAGTTGTTGCTGAACTCATTCAAGATATTTTACCGCCAGGCGTTTTAAATATTGTCAATGGTTACGGCGTTGAAGTGGGTCGCCCACTGGCAACCAATCCACGTATTGCTAAAATTGCTTTTACAGGTTCAACTGCTGTTGGTCAAATGATCATGCAATACGCAACTGAAAATATTATTCCTGTGACACTTGAGCTTGGTGGAAAATCACCAAACATCTTCTTTGAAGATGTCATGGATAAAGATGATGATTATTTAGACAAAGCGCTTGAAGGCTTTGCTATGTTCGCTTTAAACCAAGGTGAAGTATGTACTTGCCCATCACGTGCCTTGGTTCAAGAAAGTATTGCCGATAAATTCCTAGAAATGGCAGTTGAACGTGTAAAACGCATCAAAACTGGACATCCTCTAGATACAGACACCATGATTGGTGCTCAAGCATCTCAAGAGCAACAAGACAAAATCTTGGGCTGTATCGCAACAGGCCGTGCTGAAGGTGCTCAATTGCTTACAGGTGGCGGCGATCGTCAGGAAGTCGGTCAAGGTTTCTATATTGAGCCTACCATTTTCAAAGGCGACAACAGTATGAAGATTTTCCAAGAAGAAATTTTTGGACCCGTGCTCTCTGTCGCAACATTTAAAGATTATGACGATGCAATCCGAATTGCCAATGATACGATGTATGGCTTAGGCGCTGGTGTATGGTCGCGTTCTGCGCATACCTCTTATCGTGCGGGTCGTGCGATTGAAGCTGGTCGTGTATGGACCAACTGCTACCATATCTACCCTGCACATGCTGCATTCGGTGGTTATAAGAAATCAGGCATTGGCCGTGAAAACCACAAGATGATGCTCGATCATTATCAACAAACCAAGAATTTATTGGTTAGCTATTCAACCAAAGCAATGGGCTTCTTCTAAGTTTAATAGTTGATTTACACTTTAAAAAAGCGAACTTCGGTTCGCTTTTTTTGGTCATGATGAAGATGCTTTTTAATTCTTATCACTATCAATTCATTCATTATTTTATACAGATTGCGATGATTCGCTAAATTTAGTCGGTTGTTGGATTCATCCAAACATCTTCATAGCCATGCTCATCAATAATGACATGATAACCGTGCTCAAGCGCCAAATAAGGTAAAATTTCAGGTAAATGTTGCTGTAAATGCGAGGCATGCAGCGGTTGATAAAAATCATCAGCGGAAGAATATTCTCCACAGTGAATAAACCAAGAAACATTGTCTGGTTTTTTAAGCGCAACTCGAACTGCATAAATCGGTTGTTGACCTAGACTCTGTAATGCAATTGCAACCCTATCCGACAAATTAAATTCGATATATTTTGACTCATATTTTTTGCAGATTTGCCGTTGTAATGTTTCTAAATCCATCAACACATTCCTTTATTGCCTGTTTAGTATTGTTTGTTTAGTTGCATAAACCAATACGTTCAAATCAGATATATTGAGATCAGCAGCAAAATTACTTACGCCTTTTCCATAGCATTTTAATATTTTCGAAACTATATCCCACCACAACTCTTAAATTCACCATCAATGACATTGTGAAAAACACAACCACAAACATCACTAAACTTCGTGGAAAAAATTTCTGATCTAAAACAGATTTATAAGTATTCAATGCTAAATATAAAATGATCAAAAGTGTGTAAAACAACAGTTGAAAGTAGATTTTGTATCTTGGCTTTTTCTCAACAATTTCCATCAAATATACAGACAAAGCCAATGCAGAAAATGCAGTAAAAACGAAAAAGCCGAGTACCCATAAAATGCTAAAGCTTTTGATATGGCTGATTGCCCATAAGGATAGGTTAGCAACACAGCCACATAGTATAAATGCTGTTTTAGGACGTTCTATGAATTTATAAATCAAATCATTCATTCTCTGTGCTTATACTCTTCTTTTGTTCTTTTACCAAAGGCTCACGATAAAATGCTAAACCATTTGTGCAATATCAATAAATGCCTGTGTAATTGGACTCATCTGTTTTTTATTCTTCACTGCCAGACTAATAGACCGCTTGATATTGGGTGATAAAGGTAATTTTTGAACATTGGGAAACAGCGTCATCAACTCTTTATTCAAGGCCATATCTGCGACAATTGAAACACCAGCACCATTGTTCACCATATTAATAATGGTCAAAATTTGAGAAAAATAACATTTAATTTTTGGACTCAGATTGGCTTTTTTAAACATCTCTGTCACATGGTTTTGGCTGCCTGCTGAGGTCATTAAAAAAGGATGTTCTACCAATTCATCCAATCGAACTGCACTTTGTTGTGATCGTGCATAGGATTTGGGAATAAGTGCTACAAAAATATCCTCAATCACAGGAAAAGTATCAAAACGTTCTTCAGGTAAAACCACAAATCCAACATCAATAGTACGGTCATGAATCCATTGAGCAATATCTTTGTCCGTTCCTTCTTTAATAAACACTTCAATATTTGGATATTTTAAACTAAATTTTTCTAGAATTAAGGGAATCAATACATTAGAAGATGAAGCACCAAAAGATCCAATTCTTAAAGTTCCAGAATGAAATCCTTGTATATCGGAGATTTCTTGTTTTAGCACATTAGAAATATTCAAAATTTCTTTCACATGCACTAAAAGCCGTATACCCGATTCAGTTAGCTCAACTTCATTATGATTGCGATAAAACAATGTGACTGACCAATCTTGTTCTAAACCTTTAATTGCATGAGAAATCGCAGATTGAGAAATTTGCAAACGCTGCGCTGTGACAGTAAAGCTTTTCTGTTCAGCCAACATGGCAAAAATAGTCAGTTGAGTAAATGTCATCGCCACTCTATCCATGAGTAAAAACTCATTTTACCATGAATAGGTATAAGTCATATTCTTGATTAAAGTTTACTTGGGTTTAGCTTACAGATGAAAAAATCAGTGGGTAGGACTTGGTCGAATTAGGTTCTGCATAGAGCGTTCAGCATGCTACAAATGATTACTATTCTTTTCCCATCCATTGCCCTGATTGGTTTAGGTTTTTATCTGTTCCAGTCACGTATACTGGATGAAAAATTCTGGAATGGCGCAGAAAAGCTCAATTACTATATTTTATTTCCAGCCTTATTGTTTAGTTCTCTTGCAAATGCAGATATGAATATGGGGCATCTCAACAGCATTCTTACGGTCATTTTTTTCATTATGGCTATGATCATTGCTGGTGTTTATCTGTTTGCAAAGTTAAACCGCTACCTATTGCCCAAATCGGTGTATATGTCCAAAGCTTGATTCGTTTTAATACCTATCTCGGACTCTCGATTGCCACAACACTCAATCATGCTGAAATCAAAAGTATCTTGGTAAATATCCTTGCTATAGCAATTCCCTTGGTTAATGTTATTTCGATCCTTTCTCTGACAGATAAAGATCAACTGAACATTAAAAATATTTTCTGGTCTTTAATCAAAAACCCACTGATCAGCTCTTGTATATTGGGAATTACATTTAATGTTTTAAACATCCCTATTTGGTCTGGCTTTGCAAATCTGTTAAATGCTTTTTCAAGTAGTAGCCTGATGTTGGGCTTATTATGTGTAGGAACAGCAATTCAGTTTTCGACCCTCAGAGTTTATCTGAAAAAGTCTTTGCTCATTAGCCTACTCAGATTATTGCTGATCCCACTTATTGCCTTTATCTGTTTGCAGTTTTTTGAGCTAAGTCATGCCGCCGTGATTGCTATCATGATTTTCTTTTCTATCCCAACCGCATCTTCCGCATATATCTTAACCAAACTGTTAAACGGCGATCATCAATTAATGGCAGCAAGCATCAGCATGCAAACACTTTTATCCGTATTCACTTTGGCACTGATCCTTGCGCTATTACAGCATTATTATGTTTAATCCTCTATATTTACGATTAGCGTTTCTTCATCAAATATTTTGATGATTCGATGTAGTTTGGCTTTCTGTAGAATAGCTGTGCTGCATGGCTAGCTGCAGCACAATGCAACGCAATTCTCTCATGCTAGTATCTAAATCATAGAATCAGAATTTAAAAGCTTATTGATCAAGATTTAGCCAACTCCATCTCAACAAAGTGAAGATGATCAACGCCCCAAAACATTTCATCGCCAATAAACCATGTCGGTGCACCAAAAACACCACGCCCAATGGCTTCTTCTGTGATATTTTTTAGTTGGGCTTTAACCTGTTCATCTGAAAGCCAAGTTTGAACCTGCTCTGTACTAAAACCCAATGATTGAAGTAAGCTAATAAGTTCATTGATATCATTTAAATTACGTGGATGTCCAAACATTGCATCAAATAAAGCGTTTAACACTGTTAAGAATTTTTCAGCTTGATAAAGCTGAACCGCTGTAATCACCCGCATCAGATTTAAAGTATTGATAGGAAAATAGGGATTCATTTGTATTGGAATATTCCAGAGTTTTGACCAGCGTCCCATATCAATCATCGAATAGCTGGCTTTTGCTGGTACAGCCATTGGACTACTGTTCCCTGTGGCTTTAAAAATACCACCAAGCAAGACTGGCTTCCAAATCACTTGCGCTTGATTTTGTTTTGCAATTTTTTGAATCTGATAAAAGCCTAAATAACTATATGGACTACCCAAATCAAAATAAAATTCTACCTGTTTCATTCAGTGTTATTCCTTAACTGTACTGATCATGTTTTTATCGTACTACTGTAAAAATGATTCTAGAAGAAACTTAAATCATCCAGATGTACTCTCGCTATACAAAGATAAAGCCACCTGCTTATACAACATGACTTATAGCAACTCGCAACCATTAATTAACTTACTAATATAAAGTGACTTACCATTTTTCCATCCAAGGACGTAAATCTAGCTCATGTGTCCATGCATCACGTGGTTGCTGGGCAAGATGCCAATAATTTTCAGCAATATGTTCAGGATTTAAAATACCATCTTGGTCTTTTTTCTCATAAAGATCAGGAAAACTATTTTTAATAAAATCTGTATCAATTGCACCATCAACTACCACATGAGCCACATGAATATTCTGTGGACCAAGTTCTCGCGCCATACTCTGTGCCAAAGCTCTAAGTGCATGCTTTGCCCCTGCAAATGCTGAAAAATAAGCAGCACCACGTAGACCAGCAGTCGCGCCAGTAAAGATCAATGTCCCGCGTTGTCGGCTTACCATTCGTTTCGCCACTTCACGACCAGTTAAAAAGGCGGAGAAACACGCCATTTCCCATATTTTAAAATATTTACGCGCGGTTTCTTCAAGGATGCTGCATGGAACATTGGCACCGATATTAAAAACCAATACCTCTATTTCACCAATGTTGCTTTCAATTTCTTCGATCAATTGTATAACTTGCTGTTCTTTTCGAGCATCTGATGCAAAACCATATGCTGTCCCACCTGCCTGTTCAATTTCATCAATCAGCGGTTGTAACTTGTCAGCATTGCGACGAGTCATACAACTAATATATCCCCCTTTGGCAAAACGTTTCGCAATCGCACCACCTGTTGCATCACCAGCTCCAATAATCAATGCAACTTTCTGATTTGATGTTGTTATTTCATCTTGCATATCATGCTTCCCTTTTTGCATAACGATCGTTATTATAACGATTACTATGTTATAGTTTAACTAGAGCGTCAAGAAAAAATTTGATCGAGGAAAATATGCGATACAAATCTGGCTATAAAGAAGAAAAAAGAAAAGAGCTGTTAAAAATCAGTGGGCAGCTTGCTAAAAAAGATGGTTTTGCTGCAACCGGTGTAGATGGCTTTATGAAAGCTGCTGGCGTAACCAGTGGTGCATTCTATTCACATTTTTCTTCCAAGCAAGATTTGTTTAAAGCATTGGTTGAAAACGAACTCAAAAATAGCATTCAGATGTGGCAAAACAACCCTCATGATCAGGCTGAATTATGGATTGAATTTGAACTCAATCGTTACTTAACCCTCTCGCATGTTGAACATCCGGATTATGGTTGTGTATTGCCAACGCTCGCCACTGAAGTCGCGCGCGCTGATCAGGAGATTAAACAATGCTATCAACAAGAATTACAGCGCGGTCATGCCCTATTTGCTCAACGTCTCGGAAGTGAAGAAAAAGCCTGGGGCGTCTTGTGTCAACTGGTGGGTGCTATACTCATAGCGCGAAGTATCTCTGATGATTCGGTTAAATTGACCATTTTGGAATCAAGCAAACACTGTATTTATTCTATGTTGCAAATCGCAGCATAAATTTAGTTTTCAAGTCAATACAATCTAGTATAAATTAGCAATATTCTCGTTAAATCATTATAAAACCATGACTTCCTCCACACACGCTTTGCCGAAGACAATCTATGCCATTCAACATTTAGCTTTTGAAGATTTAGGTATTCTTGAAGACACTTTTTATGATTTGGGCTATCGCATACGTTATTTTGAAGCGGGTATGGATGATTTAAAGCAAGCATTTGAGTTTGAAGGTCTAGTCATCATTCTAGGTGGACCAATTGGCGTTTATGAAACAGAAGATTATCCTTTTTTAAATGATGAAATCGCTTATCTTAAACAACGTTTGGCCAAGAATTTACCCACAATTGGCATTTGCTTAGGTGCACAATTGATTGCACATGCTTTGGGTGCAAAAGTGTATGCAGGCCATCAAAAAGAGATTGGTTGGAGTCAATTAAAACTAAATCTAGCTCAAAATAATCCCTTATTACCGCTGGTTAATACCGAAGTTTTACATTGGCATGGTGATACCTTTGACTTACCTGTACAGGCTGAATTACTTGCCAGTTCAGCAATTTATACAAATCAGGCGTTTAGAGTTGGGCAAAATATCTTGGCGTTACAATTCCATGTCGAAGTTGCGGCAGACGATATGGAAAAATGGCTGATTGGTCATACGTGTGAATTACGCAAAGCTGGCTTAAATATTCCTCATTTACGAGCTGAAAATGAAAAATTTGCAGTAAATCTTGAATTAAAATCACCACTGGTTTTAGAGCATTTTATCAAACACTTAAATGTATAATCTATTTATCTATATCAGCATGAAATAGACTTTTCTGTTTCGTGCTTTTTATAACGTATTTACTCTTCACCCATAATACGGCGTTGCTCGAAATGTAATATCAATACTGCATTGCCTATATTTAACTGATTATTATATTTAACTGACCATAGCATTTACATTAAAAAGATATTCTTTATTCTCACACAAAATTATTTAATCAAACTTAATATTTTACACTAAATCATACCTGATCATTATGTTTGAGCTACAGGATTATACAGAGTAGATACATTAAAGCTTGCTGATTTATTTATACTGCATACTTTAAAACCAAGACTTTGTTTGCAATGAATAAAATATATATTGGCGCTTCTGTGCTCATGACAACTCTTCTTTCTGCCTGCTCTACTCCTGAAGTAAATAATCAGAATGCTAAACCACTTGGCATGGCCAATCCTGCAAGTGTGTATTGTCAAAAAATGGGAGGAGAATCTCAGATTAAAAAAGATGCTTTAGGAAATGAAGTAGGATATTGTAAGCTTCCAAATGGAACAGTGGTTGATGAATGGAAGTTGTTTAGAAGTGCACAAGGCGATGAGCAAGCTGCTACTAAATAATTTTGAATAATCGCTGCAGAATATAAACAATAGACACGCCTTCTGGAATGACTGATTTTCTATTGGCATAAATTTCAGACTCATTACTGTATATTCACTACGGTAATGAGTTGCTCCATCATTGTCATCGTTAAAATAAATTAGATCTAAACATGCATTAAATATAAACAGTATTGTATTTATTTTGGGAATATTGAATAGATGAAAACCTACCAATCTAAACAGGAACTGATTGTTGCAATCAATAATTCATTAAAGCAATATTTAACAGAATTTGAAGAAATATCCGAAGACTTAAAAGATCATAAAATTGCGGCTGTAGATAAAACCCCTGCCCAAAACTTAGCCTATCAATTGGGATGGGTAAATTTATTATTAGAATGGGAAAGTAAAGAACTTGCAGGTTTCCCCGTTTCAATGCCAAAAGAAGGCTATAAATGGAATAACTTAGCCAGTCTATATCAAAATTTTTATCAAACTTATGCCCAGTATTCATTAAAAGAAAATACTCAGTTATTGTCTAAACGGGTCAAAGAAGTCACAGACTGGATTGAAAATCTAACAGATGAAGAACTATTTAAAATAAATCAACGTAAATGGGCAACCACACCTGCCAACTGGCCATTGTATAAATGGATTCATATCAACACTGTCGCCCCTTTTACCAATTTTAGAGTTCAAATCAGAAAATGGAAGAAACTTAGCATAAATACTGAACCAACTAAAAAGCCTTAACAGGTTATTTTTTTCAGTTCTAAATATTGAGTAATGGTGTTATTTAATTCGTCCAAATAATACTGTTTGGGTTTTTCTTGTCCCATAGATTTGTCTAATTTCATTAAAGCAGGCAGGTATTCTTTTTTATAGACACGCTCATATTCACCACATAATAATGCTCTATTTACCTCATTACTGGTATTTTCATTGTCCAATTGCTCATGCATGACTTCAATTTGTTTTTTTTGCTGCATCAATACCAAACTATGTGGATTTGGTGTAATACAACCTGTAAGCATCAGCAACGATACCATTGTTATTTTTTTCATAAATCTGCTTCATTGTTCTTAGATTAAACTGAGCATAAACTATTTTTATCCCCCGCTCAATTTGTCGATAACAATTAAAATTTGAGTTTTACTAAAGTACGTATTAAAATCTTGATTAAGTAACAAAATCAAGATTTGATATAAAACATATCGAATCTGATTAACTAAAAGTGCAGAGCGTTAAAATTCGATCACTCTTAGTTTTATTGATTATCAGCCATCAAGGTGTAAAGAATTTAATCCATGTCCCCTAGAAATAAGCCAAACAGAAAACAATTGTTATCCTCTGCTTGGTCAACAGATCAAGATTGCTTTCTGATTGAAAACAACCATTTAACTGTTGATCAATTGGTTGAAATTCTGCCCTACCAACATGATGAAATTATCGCAAGAAAAAGACAACTTGGACTGCTTAGAAGGGATTTTTACATGAAAAAGCTACATGACTTGTAAGCAAAATTACAATATCCCCGCATCGGGCGCGACATAATGAATATATATATTAAATACTTAAATATAGGGCTATGTCATGAACAACAAGTTTAAAATATTAACGCTCGTCGGTGGAATAGCATTACTGAGTGTTGCGGCATTTGCTTATGCAGGAAATGAAAAGATTCAAACCGTTAAAAATGTAGATTTAAAGAGGTATCTGGGTACTTGGCATGAAATTGCACGCAAGCCAATGTATTTTCAAAAGAAATGCGATTATAACGTTACTGCTGATTATTCCTTAAATGAAAATGGCTCAATCAAAGTGGATAATCGTTGTTACGATAAAAATGGCAAGCTTCAACAATCGATTGGCGAAGCATCTGTACAAAACGCGCCTACAAACTCCAAATTAAAAGTGAGTTTTTTACCAAAAGCACTTCGTTGGTTACCTGTAGG
The DNA here is from genome assembly GCF_022828975.1 of Acinetobacter sp. NyZ410. NCBI lineage: Bacteria > Pseudomonadati > Pseudomonadota > Gammaproteobacteria > Moraxellales > Moraxellaceae > Acinetobacter > Acinetobacter sp. NyZ410. The sequence goes on from NZ_CP094620.1 coordinate 2,907,984, forward strand.
GCGTGGTGATTATTGGATTTTAAAGCTGGATGAAAACTATCAAGTTGCATTGATCGGTACACCCAATAAGAAATATTTATGGTTACTCAGTCGATCTCAACAGCTTGATCCAGCCACGACTGAAGAATATTTAAATTATGCTAAAAGCTTAGGGTATGATTTAAGTGATTTAATTGAAACCAAACAAAAATATGTCTAGTCCTGAAATAGGTTGACACTTATTTCATACAAACGCTCGATGCATTTCATCGGGCGTTTTGTATTTTAGCGACATATGCGGTCTACGGACATTATAAATTTCTATAGACTCTGCAACCATTCGCCTAGCTTCTTCAAGATTCTTTGGTTTATGAAGTAAATATTCATTCTTCAATATACCGTTGACCCTTTCAGCTAAAGCATTCTGATAACAATCATATCCATCGGTCATAGAACATCGAATATTATGTTTCTGATGTAATTCCTGATATTTCTTTGAACAATATTGTATGCCTCGATCTGAATGATGAATTAGTGAATATTGTGGTGCTTTACGTTCCTTTAATGCCTTGATATATGCTTGGCTAACAGCTTCCGCACCTAAATTGTCATCCACATGATAACCCACTATTTTTCTAGACCAAGCATCAGTGATTAGGCTCAGATAAGCTTCTCCTGTTTCTATAGGAAGATAGGTTATATCTGCAACCCAAAGTTGCTCTGGTTTCTGTGGTATCACTTGCCCAATTCCAAACTTAACCAAGTTAGGATGCTTGTGAAAACGATGGTGGCTATTTGTTGTCTTATGATATGCGCGTTTAGGTTGTACTAATAAACGATGATCTCTGAGTAAATCAAACAATCGATCTCTACCAATAGTGATACCTATTATCGTATTCAGTAAATAATGGAGTTTCCTTGTTCCAATACGAGGCTGAAACATTCTTTCTTGTCGAACTTGCTTTAATACATTTTGTTCATATCTATATCTTAGGTTCGATTGCTGGCATTGTTTGTAATAAGCTTGTCGAGTGATATCAAGATAATGGCAACATTCAGTGATACTAAAACCTATCGCTTGTTTTTCTTTAATGGCTTGCCTTGTGGCTTTTTTGTAGTGCTTACTCCGTAATCTCGTTCGAGTATATTTATAATGGATTCAAATAACTCTGCTTTTCTTTTTGTTTCATATAACTGTTGTTCAAGCTCTTTGATTCTTTGTTCGGGTGTGAGTGGTAAAGGATCAGACATTTGTTTTTCTCCATGACGTAATGGGGTGCCTTGACTCCAATCTAATCTACCATGCTTTCTTAACCAAGCTAAAACAGTTGAACGCCCTTGAATACCATATCTACTCTGAGCTTGTTTATAAGTCATTTCACCTTTTTCAACTTGATCTACGACTGATAATTTAAAAGCTAAGCTGTAATCTCTTTGTGTTCTTTTAACTATTGTTTTCATTACACTCTCCAAATTTAAGTTTAGAAAGTGTCAACCTTATCTAGGACGGGACAATAGAAACTTAAAAGCCCTCCTTTTGAGGGCTTGTTGAATTTGGCTCATTTTATACGATTGCACTACAAGCCCTTCTGATCAATATTATCTACGAAATGAGACACAACTGATGAGTAAGCCCACAACCATCAATGCTCCAGCACAGATAAAGGTAAGTTGCATCCCATCAATGATTGCTAAAGCCGTTGCATGAGTGAGCTGATTTGTGCCAACACCAAATGAAAAAATAGCTCCCATCACTGAAGCCCCGATAATTAAGCCCATATTACGAGATAAGCTAAGAAGTCCTGATACCATCCCTTGTCGAGCTTTGGGAACATCTGCCAAGGTCATGGTATTGTTGGCTGCCTGAAACAGCTGATAACCCGAAGTCAAAATAATGATCGGCATGATATAGCCACTTATACCCATCAATTTCGGTAAGATAGCGAGCATCGAGCTACCGATAATCAGAAAAATCAATCCTATAGTGACGATATAGCGACTGCCCCAACGGTCGACAAGTCGACCCGATGGAATCCCACTTAAGATAGCAACCACTGGCCCAATCCCCATAATCAAACCCACTTGTATTTGATCCAAGTTTAGACCAAGACTGAGATAAAAAGGTCCAATGACAAGTGTGGTCATCATAACAGCAGCAACCAACAAATTAACCATAAGGTTTGGTGTTATGTTCTGGTCTGTTTGCAAAGAAGTTAGTGCAGGAATTTGTTTTTTAATGTAATCATTAGGCAGCAGTACCCTAGCCAGAATAATCGCGATACCGGCAAGTATAAACTGTAATCCAAAAATGCTTTGCCAACCGCTCACGACAATCAGAAACCCGCCCAACACTGGTCCAAGTGCTGTACCTAAAGCAGATATTGTTCCAAGCATTCCCATTGCTCTTCCCAACTGTGATTTACTGACGGTCTGACGTGTAAGTGCCATTGCAAGTGTCATTAAGAATGCCGCACCTATTCCTTGAAATGATCGTGCAGCAACCAATATCCATAAGCTGGGTGCAATACTACATAGCAGTGAAGCCAAACTGAATATAATCAGTCCAACGATCAGCATAGACTTACATCCATATCGATCACCTAAGCGTCCAGCAATCACAACCGTGATCGTCAACGAGATCAGATATCCAATTACAACAGCCTGTACTTGAATAAATGGCAGTAAAAAGACCTCAGCTAGTGTGGGTAATGCGATATTAGCAATGCTTGTTCCCAGCGATGCCAATAGCATGGATAACCCCAAAGTGATAGTGATTCCAGTTTGGGTCTTGTTTGTCAATGTTAATGATTCTGTCTGCTCTGTCATGTTGCGCTCTTGTCAGCAGTGGTGTTTAAGCACATACTACTAATTCAAGTTGACTTGAGGTCAAGTATGAAATTTCTTGATATTGGTGAAGTTTCAGCAAAAAGTGGAATTAAACCTTCAGCACTACGCTATTACGAAGAAATCGGTCTGATTTTCTCAATTTCTCGGCATGGATTACGTAGACAATTCTCTTCTGAAGTTCTGTTACGACTCACTTTGATTTCAATGGGAAAATCAGCAGGCTTTTCACTTAAAGAAATCGCAGCAATGTTCGATAGTCGTGGTGCACTTGATCTTTCCACAAATGTTATTCACCAAAAAGCCGATGAGATTGATCTTCAAATTCATAAATTGATCGCACTCCGTGACATACTTCGTCACGTAGGTGACTGCCCTGCACCATCGCATTTGCAATGCCCTAGTTTTAAGCGACTAGTTGAAAAGGCTGCTCATAAATAAAAGACTTTTTAAAAAGGTTGTTAGGCGTATTTGCTGAATAGCTAAATTAGATTGTAGAACAATAATTAAAATTAGCACGCAATGACATTGAACAGTCAAATGGCTTTCTCTAAGATGATAAAACAAGCTTAAATTTTGATGACTTTTATACGCTTGTAGCCTGATCTACGACTATAAATTGTATCTGTTGAAATCGGTATTTTTGATTTATGGATCAAAGCAAATCTAGTGATTCTGGTGTTTTCCTCTGGTTAACATATCACACTCTAAATAAAATGAATTTGGACGCAAATCGGATATTTTCACAAATAAGATTATCTGAACAACCACCTGACAAAACCATTCGGCGAGATAATTCGACCCAACAACGCTTTTGGGAAATAGCTGAAGAAATCAGTGCTGATCAGGATATCGGACTTCATGTAGGTGAACATTTTCCGATTTTTAGAGGCGAAATATTAGAATACATTTTTATGAGTAGTCCTACATTTGGGGACGGCTTACAAAGAGCGTTACGTTATCAGAAAATTTTTACCGATGCTTTTGTGGCTCATTTACACATTGAAAATCAAAATGCAATGATCACGAATCTTCAGCACCCAGTTCGTCATTATCTAGAATGTGCCATATGCGTTATGCTTAATTTTTTAAACTATATCAGTAACAATCATTTTTATCCCAAAGAAATATGGTTGCCTTACCAAGAAGGCGCGAGTTTAGATGAATATCAACGTATCTGGAAATGCCCGACTCGTTTAGGTATGCAATACGGCTGTATAATTTTTGATGCGGAAATATTGAGTTTAGCTTCAGCATCGGCTGAACCAATGCTATTAAAAATACATGAGCAGGTAGCTAAACAGCAGGTAAAAGTTGTCGATAAATATTATTTGATTAATGATATAGAAAACTTACTCAGCTCTGGTTTATTAGAATCAGGGCAATTAGATCTAAAATTAATTGCCCAACATTTAGGGCTACAGCCCCGAAAACTTCGTGCAGATCTTAAAGAAATTAACACGACTTTTGAAAAAGTTTTGGCAACTTATCGTGAAAAAATGGCAAAAAAGCTGTTGATGAATCCCAATATAAGCATAGATCAAGTTGTATATTTACTTGGTTTTTCTGAGCCTTCCGCCTTTTCACGTGCCTTTAAACGTTGGACAAATGAAACGCCATCCCATTATCGCCAGCGCAAGCAAAAATAAGTTTTCACTATAACTTGATTCTAATGACATTTAACGAGTTAGCTTTTCGGTCAAAAGAAATGAGCTGTTTTTTTCTACACTGATGGTTATTTCTTAATTGAAAAGGATCAGAGATGTTAGGTTTTCCAATTGGCCTTTTAGTTGCGAATGGATTTGAATGGTATGCACATAAGGTATGGTTGCATGAGTTTCCAAGTAAACACCGTAATAGCCCTTTCTTCACACATATAGCACATCATAAACGTGCCAGAACAGATCTGTTTCATGATGAAGGATATCGTGGATCTATGTTTAAAAATGCAGAAATTTATAATGAAAAAACCGCATTGTTAGGTTTAGCCGCGGTTTCAACTGTATTTTTACCCATTGCACCATTTTTTACTGCCGGCTTATATTATGGGATTTGGAATTATTGGCGTGTACATGCAAAATCTCACCTAGACCCAGAATACGCGCGTAAACGGATTCCTTGGCACTATGATCATCATATGGCAAGTAATCAAAATGCCAATTGGTGTGTTACACGTCCGTGGTTTGATTATATTATGGGAACACGTGTTTTTACTGAGCTTTCGATTAAAGAAAGCAATCCCCTAGGAATAAAACTACCTCAAAATCTTGAAATAATCCTAAACAAGACATCACAGAAAATATTTGCAAAATCATATCTTAAAATTACCTCTAAGAGTGCATTGGATATAAAAAGTACTCGTCAGGGCATCTCAATAGAACTGTAAATTTTAACAAATAAAGTATTAAGGATCATTTTGATGAAACGATTATTCCCCAAACACATTGCTGCGCCAAAGTTTTTACATCATTTTATCGATCGTTCAGAGACAATCAACGGAAGACCTTTTGATGTGAATACGCCAACGCATACACCAAAAGGAAAGTATTCTTGCGTTCATTATGGGGTTATGATTCCGAATCTTGAAGCACCATTTAATTTTTTGAATCTATTAATTGTGGTTGGCCAACCTCGTGTAAAAATTTTTCGGAATCAACATTTGATCCAAACTACTGCGCTTGATACTGCAAACGTATTAATCGGTACCGCAGTAGGTACAAAAGAACATTTTAATGGCTATAGTGTAGAAAATGACTGTGTATTAGAAAGCAATGGTTCATCTTTAAGTTTTGGTCATGACGTGTTACTTGAAGGTACATATCCAAATTTTCATGCGCAGCGTGAAGGTCATGATTTCAATTTTGATTTAAAGATTCATGCGACTGATAAAATTGCCCAATTTGTACAAATGTCATTGGGTTTATATGATCACTGGGCATTATTATGTAAATATGAAGGATTTCTTGAATATCAAGGTAAGAAAACCACAGTTCAAGGACTTTGTACTTATGAATATGCTCGTGCAGTAGATGTAAATTTATATATCAATTATTTTACCTATCATATTTTAAATATCGATGAGAAAACTCAAGTCCTACTTGTAGAAATCCTTGGTCCATTAAATCTGGTATTGCAACGTCGAGTATATATTCGTTCTACAGATGATCATGGCAGTATTCATTCAAATGGATTTAATTTTAATGTCCATGCATTTGAAGCTCAGCGCGTTATAACCCCGAATGGTTTATCAATGCGTTTAGTTCGTACTTTCTCATGGAGCGTGAATGATGATAATGGAAACCCGTTAATCCATATTGATGGTCGAACAAATGCTGATTTTCAATATGGTATGGCGGGAGGCTATGCAGGGAGCTATAAATATAAAGGTACATTCAAGGATCGTGCAGTTGAAGGTACTGGTTATATTGAATATTTAGATATCCGTACTGATTAGATCGATTCAACTTTTAACTAGGTGATAAAAAGCCTAGTTAAAACAGATATATCAGCTGCTTTACCATCGCTCGATATTCATCAATGTAGTTATGAAATATATCAAGGCAACGATAATACGGTATTCGGTCTTTTCTACATTTACTTTGGAGGAAAGTAAAAGTAAATTAAAGAGAACTATTCCTTAAGCACTAAGACAAAATGAATATTTTTAACCAATTTAAATTTTGTATTGAGCAGCGTAAAAGCTTAATTCCAGCATCCTTGCTATTAATATTGTCAACAAGCACCATGAGTGTTTACGCAGAAACGGATGAGCAATTAAGCAAATCTGGGCAATGGCGTGACCCTGCAACAGGTCTAATCTGGATGCGTTGTTCAATTGGGCAATCATGGACAGGCTCAACTTGTAAGGGTGATCCTTTGGAATTTAAAAACTGGGAAGATGCACAAGATTATCTTAATCAAATGAATAAAAATGGTGGATTTGAAGGTAAAAATAACTGGCGTGTTCCCCAAATAAAAGAATTAATAACAATTCGTAAATGTAGTACTGGCTGGAGAAAAATAGGACAAATACAATTACCAGAACAAGAGAGGAGACAATATGGACAAGATCATGAACTTGAAATGAAAAAATTACCTTATGGGCAAAAAGCTCCAGCTAACTGTGCTGATGATTCAACTAGCCCTACATTAGATACTCATATTTTTCCTAATACCCCATCTAATGGTAAATATTGGTCAAGTTCATTATCCCCATGGAAACCTATAGGCTACAAATATAAGGCATGGAATGTCGACTTTAAGACTGGTTTTTTTGCACCGACCATTAACTACACAGACGACCGTAGTTTTTCTAGAGCAGTTCGAAATAGTCGTTAGTTTCCCAGCAGGAAATTGTCTAGCATTTTATATAAGCAGTATCATGCTAATGTTAGAAAAAATTTAAAAATATAAAAGAATTGCAACGACTGAAAAATAGCTGATTTTGCCTCTAGAGCAAATCATAGTGAGTAATGATTATTTAAATATCTTAAATTGAATAAGGAATAGACGATAAAAAAGGCCTATAAAGCAAGTAAAATCAACCTTATAAGCCTTTGATCTATTTGAATATTACTTCGCTACAGAAGCTTCTGTTGTAATATTTACAGTGATTTTATCACCTACGTTCAGAAATCAAACTATATTCCTGATCTTTTTTCAGATCATAAAATATTTAGCCAATTTTTTAAATAATAATACTAACACCCAATTAAAAATCTATAGTGATATTAAACATAATAATACTATTAACAATCAATTGGATTTATTAGTTAAGCTAGATTGGGCTCCAAACTTAAATGTTCAAATAAGAAACCGTAAAAATCTACACATTAATGATAATTAAATTTAATTTTTTCAAAAAATTTAGTTAACAACTAAAGCCCTCTCTAGTGAGAAGACCACACTTCATCTAATTTTTCTTTATTGAATTCAATCTTATGCAGTATTATTTAACCACTTACAAATACTGGCTTAATTAAATGATTAAAAAATTCAAATTTAAAACTATACTTTACATGTTTGGAGTAACAGTACTTAGTGGTTGTGCTGCGAACTCAGGTATTGTACCTATGGGAAGCAATACTTATATGGTATCGCGTCAGGCTGCATCAGGATTCACCGGCATGGGAACATTAAAAGCAGAAGCAATGAAAGAAGCTTACTCTGAATGTAAAAAAACGGGCAAAGCAGTTAAGGTATTAGAAACAATTGATGCTAAGTCTCCGTATATTTTAGGTAATTTCCCTAAGACAGAAATTAGATTTAAATGTGTATTGGAAGAATAAAATATCACCATTTAAAAATAATTGACGATAAAAAAGGCCTATAAAGCATGTTAAACTAACTTTACAGGCCTTTAATCTATTTAAATATTACTTCGCTACAGAAGCTTCTGTTGTAATATTTACAGTGATTTTATCACCTACATTTGGCACATATGCTCCAACACCAAATGCTGAACGATTAAATGATGTCGTTGCATTGAAACCAATTGACTGTGCTTTAGTCATTGGATGCTCACCTTGTTTGTTTAAAACAGCATCTAAAACAACAGGTTTAGTCACATCTTTCACGGTTAAGTTACCTGTGATTTTGTATTTGTTTTTACCTAAAGCTTGAACTTTAGTACTTTTAAAAGTGATGTTTGGATATTTTGCAGCATCAAAGAAATCTGCATTTTTTAAATGCTCATCTAATGCTGCAACATTGGTATTTAAACTAGACAATGGAATAGTTACATTGACAGATGAGTCTGCTGGTTTTGCATTATCAACAGAGATCGTACCTTGGATGTCACTGAAGTTTGCTGAAGGTGTTGAAAAACCGAAATGATTCCAAGTAAATACTGTTGCAGTATGTGTTGGATCAATTTTGTAATCTACAGGTTTTGCCATGCTAAAAGTTGCTACTGATGCTACGGCTAAACCCAATGTTAATGCTTTGAAGTTCATCTTTATATTCTCGCTATCGAATGGATATTAGTTTATACACTTCCCGTATAAATTCATTGTTATTGATAATACGATATGTTGCATATATGCAACGATTCTATAATGAGCGTTTTTAAAACTTAATCAAGTCCTTAAAAATCAATATAAAATGTTGTTTTATAAAATTTTAATTTATTAAACTCAATTAAACCATGTATATATCAGAAACTAAATTCAAAACTAAAATTTAAAGTTCAATAAATTACACTAGACCATTTTACGGAAATTTTATATTTATAGTACTGGTCTTTTTTATCTGATGAATGTTTTATGGCAAATATTGCTCAAGCACAAAGTACACAAACAGCTTATCGTGTAACACTCACCAATCCACAAGGACATACATGGTATGCCGATGAACCTAGCGATAAAGGTGGTCAAGATACTGCACCGAATCCAATTCAAATTTTATTATCAGCACTAGGCGCTTGTACTGTGGTCACCCTAGAAATGTATGCAAATCATAAAGGGCTTAAAATTGAACATGTTCAATTAGATTTAGCTTTAAATCCTGAGGGCGATCCTGAAGCAGGTCAAAATAATATTTCAAGGAAAATTATTCTTAAAGGTGATTTTACCGAGGAGCAACATAAACGACTGCTAAAAGTTGCAGAAAGCTGCCCTGTTCATAAATTATTGACTTCAAATATCCAAATTCAGACAGAGTTGGGTATTGAATAAGAATTCCCTCATTTTTTAACAAGAGGATCAGGTATTCTTATTAATAAATACCCCGTTCAATGCCCTCTATCCATTTTCTGACCCAGTTAGCATTTCCTTGATCATAGATTGTATTATTATAATTTTTTTCAGCTGTTAATTTAGATGAAGATTAATTCTTAAAATTACAAACGATAAAAATCAAAGCCCCTTTCGGGGCTTTTAAACTTATAACTTCTCAACCAAGACACGATCGACTTGCTTTAAACCAGATTGTTTTTCATGGTTTTTACGGCGGATCTTAATCAACTTGTCTTCTTGAAAATCTTGTAACAGCAACTCAACGGCAACCATAGATTCAAGTGGCAAATCTTGCCCAATCCATTTTTGCTCACCTGCGTCCATCAAGGTAATTTCATCACTAATTTGTTCATAAAGGCTCATATTTTCCTCACTTCTGGGATATGTATCACTATGTTTCATGAATACCCAATGAATGGCACAACTATATACCTATTGCAAAAAACTGCCACTAAAATTTACTTAATTTACAAACAAATTTCATAAAATAAAAATGTGTTAATTTGGGAGTTTTTATACTTTATAATTCAGAAACTTATATTTAAATATAGCACTTAATATCCCCCCATGAATCCAACCATAATTCTAAAGAATTAAAAAAACATGGATCTGCATAGTTGATAGACTTTTTTTTGTTCATTAACCAACTTGCAGTTTGTCGATCCAAATGCGAGCTTTTATAAACAGCTTCTACACCTTGTTCTTGATTTCGTTTTAAGTGAGCTAGGGACAATTTGGCATGTTATTTCCCATAAAAACACTTACTTAAATTCTATAATTATTAATGACTTTAAATAAAAATGGAGTAATATTTAACCATAATACTTAAAGGATTATAATCATGAATAAAATTAAAATTGTGTCAATAATCTCTATCTTTATTAGTTTAATCTTCTTGCTCACCACATCCGCACGTAGCAACCCTTATTATTCACTAAACCTTCTTGGACAACCTTGGACTTGTTCACTAAACAATGGGCAACTCGTACCTATCTATTTAAATCCAAATCTACCTGATGTCGGCATGGCAAAAAATTATCCACCACAAATTGTTCTAAACCCAAATGTAATGAATAATTTTTCTCCATTAATGCAAGTGTTTTGGCTCGCACATGAATGCGTCCATGCAACCAACTTTCAACCACCTGGTATGAATCCTGAAATTGATGCTGACTGTAAAGCAATAAAACAACTTAAAAACCTTAATTTAAATCCAAGTCAGTTAAATCAAATTGCATATGAAACATTACCATTAACAGGTTCTCATTCAGGACATTTAGCTGGTCCATATCGAGCACAATTAATAGCTCAATGTTATTTTAATCCATATTAAATTTATAAAATAATACCCCCCACCAACATCTAGAGTTGAGTGGGGTTTTGTACCCCAATATATTCGGCTAAAATAAAACTGATTGCCAAGACTTACACTATTTTTAAATCTATAAACACTTTAGTACCTTATTATTGAAAATATTTTTATACGATAAAAAAAGCAAAAAGCCCACTAAAAAGTCAACTTAATATCTAGTGGATTACCATAACCTTGTCCACTCTAAAAGAATATGCCTATGCCTTGATCAAGATGAAAAAGCTTTTACTTGGGCAACATCATATTGATCTTTAGCAAGCTTGCCTTGTTTAAAAAGCCAAGTTGCTACTTCTGGCCATGACCACAAAGGAGATTTAGTAGATACGCCATATATTGGTGTAGGAAACAAACCATCACCTCGTTTATTTAATGCATATAGTGATAGAGCTTGGCGACTTAATCCTGCACGCTCAGCCATTTCAGATAATGAGGCAACCCCATTCTCTTCCAAAACTAATTGGTTAAACCCTGCTGATTGAATGTTTTCAAATGCAGAATTAATCGCCTCAGCAGCACTGCTCGCTTCGCGATCAAATTCCAAATAAACAGTACTATTTGAACTACAGATCAAAGCATCATCACAACCAGCTTCAAATAATTTATCTTCTAAATTTTCTATATTTGGACGTGCATCACGAATCACAATTGTAAAGTGATAAGTATTCATTGTTCACTCTCCATTGCATTGGTTAACATTACGAATAATTTGCTTTGCATGATTCTCTGGATTTCTAGGCGTACTCCATACACTCATTTGATGCTCCGTATGCCCTACTATACAACGTAGTCTACAAAATGCATGTGATGATTTACCCGACTCCACGACATCCCACCCATTTTCAATTGCATATTCGATTGCTTCACGAATATGCTTATTAGGATGCTTATCCATAGTTACACCTATTTTAAATAAATTATATGACCACATGTTGACACATGTCAACAAAACTAAAATGAATGACACACTGTTTCTAATTTTTGATTAATATCATTTATAAAAACATTCAATTTTTTTAATTCATCACTCAATTGAAGGGTTAGTTTATCAAGCTCAAACTAACTTATCACGCTTTCCCTATGATCACTCTCACTAGGAAACTCTATATCTTTTACTATTCGTGATGATCATCATAATTTAGTTTCAGCACACCACGTAAAAAAACCAGTAGGGAAATAAACACCGCCTAACCGTTATCAATGATGGTGTTTTTAGTCAATTCCCGCTTCTTTCAACTAAATAATGCTGATCTATTTTAGATAGCTTAAGGTTATCCTTCATATTTCTCAGGAAAAATTAATTTTAAATACATGGTTTCTATTTTTTATTTTAAAAAAGTGAATGCAGAGCAATAAAAAACGCCCCTCTCGGGGCGATTTCACACCATATAAATCAACAACTTAGAATAGATGGTTGCATTTTTGTTGCACTAAATATTTTAAGATATTAAATTTAAACTTTAAAGGATTTAAAAAGTAATCATATTTTAACAATAATTGCGCATCGTTGCACTGCCTGAATCACTTTTCAACATAAATAATGAGCATGGTATGTGATAATATATTAATCACATTCTATGTACTGTACTAATAGTTGATAACAACTAAAGAATAGTAAAATTTATAGCTTATGTAATTTTTCCAAATTGGTTAATGTTTTCATGTCAAATTTAACAAATGAGCCATGCCATGTTGGAATGAATGGATTTGAGCCATACAAATCCCCTTGATTTTTTAATGCATCTTCGATGAATTGTAAATTTGTGACATTTAATACTTTCTTAATATCATCAAAATAAGTTGATCTTTCTGATTTAACAAAAACCTTTAAAGCTTGGGTTCTATGTCTTGAAATATAAAAAGACACATGAGGCCACCATCTTTTTAAGTAAAACTCATTGTCTTGCATACCGTTTGCCAATGTTTTTATATATAAAAATGCATCCGCCTCACAAATTTCTTCAAAGGTGATAATTGAATTATCTGAAAAATCTTTTACAAGTTCACCTAAAGGCGAATAAAATCTTGGTCTTATGTTTTTTTCTATAAAATCATAATTTTGTGGATTAAAAATACTGAAGTTTTTATATTTTTTTTGTAATATATATCTATCATGAAAATCTTCTGGCAACATATAGAGTTCTTCAAGAATTTCTTTAAGTTCATCAAATTCTTCATTTTTTATTAAAATCGTGACTAATGAAAGAAATATTTGATAATTAATAAAGCTAAATAACTCTAAATCTGCTGTTAATCGACCTGGTTGATTTGGTGGTAATATTAGTAAATTTAATAGATTCTCTAAAAAACTACGAAAATGTTTAAAAATTTTAGAATCACTTGAATGTGTACAAACGGTGTTAACAATCATTTTAAACTCTTGCAAGTGAGGTTTAAAATGCTCAAGTTTTTGAATGAATGTCGCTTCAATATTTTTATCTTCCACTGAAACAGAGAATTTTGGTAGCTCAGAATGAAGCTTATCAAGGTACTGTCTTACCAAGCTACTTGCATTATTTTTACCTTTTTCTAAGGCATCAATAGCCATTTTGTATTGAGTATTTGTGAATAGAGCTACTTGATCATCTTCAGCCACAATAAAACTTGGAGCACTACCAAGAATTTTAGGTTTTTCATACTTATATTTATCGTAAGCCCAACGTACTAATTTTTCATATTCCTCTGCATATCGCTCATCATTTGATAAGTCTACATGAAGTCTTCCCGCATAAAACGTTGGTTTCGGAGCATCAGGTTCTGCTATGACAGCAACAATTTTATTTTTATCTCTTTTACTATATAGTTCCTGCGATAAAATTGTAGATTCTGTTCCAACTCCCCCATGGCGTTGATTTGCACGATCTGTGTATTTTCCATCAATAATCATTATTATCTTAGTAATTGTAGGATCGTTAACCATACTTTCCATAAAAATAATCGGATCATCACCTTCTCGTAACGCCCATTTATCTAGTGCTATATCTACTCCATCCGCCATTAAACTTTCAGCTAATTCTAATACCCATTCTTCATGTTCAGGGCTTGACCAACTATAAGAAATAAAAATTTTAGGGACTTTTATTTGCTGCATATTATTTTCTCAAAGGTGAATAATCTTTCTTAAATCGAATACATTCGTTTTAGGTCAATCTAAAAATTAATTAAAAACCAAAACATTCGTTCAAGCAATTAAAAAAAATCAATCTTTGGGCTACTTTAGTACTAACTTATGAAAAATTTAATAAGAAACTAGCGATTGGGCAGTGCCTTCTTAAAGATCGTAAATGGAGCATGAGTCGAGGGAAATTGACTCAGAATTATTTTGGTTGTGATGGGTTATTGACAGTTAATAATTGACATATAATTATATCAAATATTTTTAAACACTTAATTATGACTTTAAAAGACTCTGTTCAGACAGCTATTTTGGTAGTAGGTATGTTTTCACTTTTTGTATTTGGGGCATCTTACTATTTTGTACTTATTGATCCTGATTCGAGCAACTATCCCTTAAAAGAAGCATTATCAATAACAGCTAGTTTTTTTGGTGGGTTTGCAACTCTTACTGCAGCTTTCATTGCATCTAAACTATTTAATGACTGGAAAGATCAACACAACAAGCAAATAATTAATAATTTTGGACTTCAGGTATATGAAAATTTTACAGAATTTGAAAAAAAATTATCAATTCATCAACAGTATTTACAGCAACTTGATGAAATAATAGAAAATTATGACTATCCTGTAAACAAAATAACACTGCAAACTGATAATAATATGCAGTATCTTAATAATATAATAAATTCAATAGGTGAAATTAAGATTGTATTTAATAGCCTTTATAGTCAGTTTCAAGCATATTCAATTGCTTCAGGTAATTTAAGTATAAAGTATTTAACCTATAATGATTACTTATTACAATTTAATGAAATCTACTTACTGAATGATGATATTTATTATTTAGACGAAAACCTTAAAGATTGGTATGAAATGCAATCAGAGGCAATAGGCCTAGCAAATACTCTTAGAAATAATGAAATTGAACCAATAATTAAAAATCTTAAAGTCGAATAAAAAAATTATAGCAATCCCTTATTCTTCGCATCATTCAAAGCACTACACTCATTGTATTTAGCAACTGTATCAATGATCCAAAGTGTGATTTCCTTGCCCTGCCCTGACTCAAGTTTTAAGAGCTTGGGGCAAGGTAACATTAGATTAGCTGGAATCGTCGGGGATAAGTGAGTTGATGATACGCAAGCCGTCAGCATCAATACAAACATTGTGATACACAGGACGCTCAATGATCTTTTGCACTTCACGTGTAACTGTTTCGACTTTGACACGTTGTTCTGATTTAAGTTGCTCATAATCTGCGCTCACTTTGTTTATTTTGTTTTGTTTTTCGATCAATACCTTTTGTTGATCATCTTTAATTTTTTGAATCTTTACATTACAAACAGATTTGGCAGTTTTAAGCTTTGTGGCCAAATGATTGATGTAAGCAATTTGCACCAGGTATAAAAAAATAAAGACCGCAATTGCGATCCATTTTTTATACTTCCATAGAATTATGGCTATTGGCATTTACTGTACCCCCATGCACTTGTTATAGCGATCTTGTTGCCTAGTCCAGACGCCATAGCATCCATTTGAACGAATTGAGCAATCACGCTTTGCAACGTATTTGTATTTCAGTAAAGATGCACATGCCTGTTTGTATTGCCCAACTTTCAAATTACGAAGCATTGATGAGTTACTAAAAGCCCTCATGCCGTATTGATAAGAAAAATCTAGGTATAAGTCATATTCTGTTTGAGATAATTTCACACCTTTCAGAAGATTTTTATATGTGACTTCAAGTTTTGAAACATCATTTTTGAGCCATTTGTCTGCTGTATCACGAGAAATAGGTGGATCAGACATTTTTACTGGTACACCATTAGGTTTTACGGTAGATCCATGCCCTTGCGTTGGAACATCCCCTTTTACTGGGATTACAGGGTAAGCTGTATAGCCTTCTTCCTTTTTTACGGACACAAAAAAAGCAGCCGAAGCTGCCAGTAATATCACTGAAATTTTAGTCTTCTTTAACATCAATCTTCCCCTTGATTTGAAGTGATGCGATATAGGCCTTGTGCTCTAATTCATCACGTTTATCTTTCTTGCGTGCAAAGTAGAAGTTCATTAAGAAACCACCAATTGCAACAATAATACTTACCCAAACAACTATATCTACCGAGCCAAGCCAAGCAGATAGAACGCCTGAAACTGATCCCCCATAACCAACAGCTTTACTTGCTACAAGTGCTGTAGCTGATGTATCTAACGCTTGTTCAGACATGTAACCCCCGAATTTATTATGTAGTTCGTTTCCAAATGGCAAAAACCATACTTGGTTGTACGTTGTTATGCGCTTTATCTTCACCAGACATCGAATTAGCCTCATCCCAATTAGGAATAAAACCTTCATCAGGTCTTTTTTGCGGACCATATTGCCAGTACATAGACTGAAGCTTTACCGCCTTGGCAGTGATTTTTGGCAATTCTTCTTTTGTTAATATGTGGTCATATTCACCAAAGGTACTGCCAACAGTCTTTGTCCAGTTTGGATCACCTGCGACATCTGATAAGCCAACAATTGCACGGCCTTTAGATATTGCCAGCCATGACCCATATCCAAGTATCGTTTTTGGATCAACATTAGTAAGTGAGATATAAATGCCGTCAATTGGGATTTTGACTTTTTCAAGGTCTAAACCAAATTGTTCTGCTAACCCATCAAGCTTTTCTTGAAACGCTTCAGCTAAAGCAGTCTTTGCGGCATCAACAGCAGCTTTTATCGCTGCGTCTCGATCTGTTTCAACTTCTGATTTAACTTGTTCTTGTAGATCGGCGGTTGTGTCAAGTAGGTCATTGATCTGGTCTGTATGCTCATCACGCGCTGACTCTAAATCGGTCACACGTTGCTCAATATTGCTTGCACTGCCTGAGTTGCCGTCAATCAAGGCTTGTGCAATTGATTCAGCATCAGCAATGCCGTCACCTTCCTCAATCAAATTGCCCTGAGCATCTAAGACTTGAAAAAAGTAATCCCCTGATATGTAGATCGATGCGCTACCTGTATCATCAAGAATTACAGGCCATGTATTTAAACTTTCCATACCCTTATCAGAGTATGTATTTTTTTCATTTGTTGTGCTTCCTGACTCATATGCAAAAACCTGACCACCAATTAAAGGCTGTCCGTTTTTGTCAAAAGCTCGATATCGCACTGGTGTTAATGGGTATGCTGTCATTTTGAACCTGCATTAAAAAACCGCCTTTCGGCGGTTATTGGTTTGGTAGGTTAGATCCTGATATTAAGCCTGCACGAGTCAACCGATCAATCAAGTCTTGATTTGCTTGCGCTGGAATTGCCTCTCCTGCAAGTGAGGGCTTCATTGCTCCTGAAACTGCAATGCTATCAGGAACATCTTTAACTGCACTCAAAGCAATACGTGCACCAGGAAGCTTTAATAAACTCATAAAATGATTTGCTAAAGTCGCAGATGTATTTGAATTGTTGACAAAAGAATGGGGTGGTTGTGTAATAAAATAATCAGCAGCCTTGCTAATATCTTTAATTTGACCAAGTTCCTTAGGTGTAAACATCGTCAACATTCGACGGTCAGTAAAATTGTCGAGAGCTCTTTTCATGCCTGCCGGGCTAAATTGCCCATTACTATTTATCGATTTACGACTAATGAATTCAACGACTTGTTGCTTGATATCATTTACAGCCTGTGGATTGACATTCTTTAATAAATCAATCGTTTTACTTAATTCATTTACATTTCCACCCAGAATACGTTTATTAAACAATTTATCAGGTTCCACCCCCTTTATCGCATCTTGAAGCAATGGCATTGATTCAATTTGTTGAGCATTAAAGCCATGCGCTTGACGTCCAAGCTGATATAGTTGAGCAGCAGGGTTGTTTTGATTTGAAAGATTTTGAAGTGTTGTGTTTTGGCGATTATTCAATGCATCGCGTACTAACCCGATAGCATAAGTTTCACTTGAAGCTGTGCCATCAAGTTTTAAACTTGAACTATGTTCCTTATTAAGACGTTTAATAATCTCTTCAGATTTACCCAATGTAAATTGATCAGGATCTCTTTCGATATCTTTGAGAATTGCCCTAACACTTGAAGGTAGGCTCATTGAAGCGTAATTGTCTTTTAAAATCTTATTTGATTCTCTGACAAACTCAGCGCCTCCGAGTTTAACCTCATTTCCTTGCGCTTGACGTGCTGAATTATAAGCTGTTCGGATATAATCCTTGTTTTGACTAAGTTGACCTTGAATAGATTTTAGAGCGTCATCCATGGGGCCATAACTATTTACTGATGTTCCTTTAGTATTATCAGCAACCTCATTCAGCAAACGGGTAAGCTGAACATTATCATCAATAAATTTATCTCGAAGAGGATCTCCCGCACCATTGATTTTTGCTAGCTCTGCTTGCTGTTGCCATTGTTTTGCATCACCTGAAATTTGAGCTTTTGTTCCATTCAATCCCAATCGGTCAATTACGGCTTTTCTTGCTACAGCTGTCGGATTTAAATCATTACCTGAACGCAATGCTTTTAACGCGTCTTGGCGCAATCCATTCGCAATATCTGAAGATAATTCACCTAAAGATAAACCGTTTTGTCGCAGAGCATCATCAAGTTTTTGATTGATTTGGGATAGCAATTGGTTCGTTTGCGTTGTTGAAAAGCGAGAACTTACATTTTTAGTTGTCTGAATCACCTTCCCCAAACCTTGCCCGATTTTCTCCCCAATAGCTCCACCAGCTGCGCCACCAACTGCACCAAAGCCTGTATGAGCTAATCGAGAATCTGAATCCCCAGCAAAACTTGCCCCACCAATTCCTGCGCCAACTAATGCATTTTGACCTGCAACTTTAGCACCTGCCGTTGATAGAATCTTAGCGCCTTGATACCCTCGCCCTAATGCAGCCAAGGGTGCGGTGCCTGCAACTTGCCCCCCAAGACGAGCCAAATCAAAACCTTGTTCATTGGCCTCACGACGTATATTATGCCAATCCTCAATATCTTTACGTTCTTGAGTAAATCGGTCATAAGATTGAGCATCTAAATTTGTGCCAGCAATTTTATTTAGACCATTACTGATGGTATCAGCAGCATAGTTAATACCTTGCTTAACCCCTGCACCTAGATCAGAAACACCAAGTAATGCAGACTCCCACGCTTGCGTTTTCCCTGCCTTTTTACCTTCTGTAAGCAACGCTTCCCTTTTGTTCTGTTCAACATCAACAGCCTTACGTTCTGGCAACTTAAGACCAATACCCTCAGCAATTTGCCTATTTGTTAGGCCCTGATGGTTTCCTTTTTCAATACCTGCACGAAACGCTGGCGTATCAAGCATCTTTAAAAAAATATCTTGATCTTTAGTTCCCAAAGTTCTTTCTTTAGCAATAAATGCTTTAAGTGATTCACTTGACATATTAACCAATCCCGACTGTTTTCAAGTCTATAAATTCAGGTTGGAATGAATTGCTTTGCTTAGGATTGCCAATTCCTACTGTAGACAAATCAATCATTTTGGGCTGAAAGGTTTGCTCTTGATGACCAATTCCAACACTTTTTAAATCTATAAAATCAGGTTTAAATTTTTGTTGTTGTGCTGTTTGGTTTTCAAAATTACCAACTTGACCACCTAATTGCTTATTCACAAAATCCCAACCGCGCTTTGGTTGTGCATAATTAGAACTCGGCAGAGATGCCCAAGTTCCACCTGATTTACGTACAGCCGTCTTATAGTCACCTTTCAATACATACGGAAGTGCGCCATTTTCCGCTAGTAGCGCAATCGCTCCAATGTCTTGTGATCGAGGTGAGAAATCTTTCAAACCTAGCTGACTCACTAAGCCATCCCAAGTAGGTTTAATAAATTGGTATCGCCCTGCTGCCGTGGTGTAATTAGTCTTACCATTAGTTTGTGTGAACTGTTTTTTTAAATTTGGGTGCACAGAAAGATTGTCAATTTTTTGATTCCCAAATAAAGTGTTATACCCCCACTTAACACCCTCTGTTTGAGCGATCAAATCAAGCATTTTCCGAACATTGGAATTGTTGAGCAGATTTTCGTATTGTTGTCGATTCATACTTTTCTCCGACCATTAAAAAACCGACCTTTAGTAGGTCGGTTTAAAATGAATAGTAAATCACATGTATATATGAAACAATTAATCTAACAATGCTTTTATTTCACATTTTATCTGAGTTACGAAATCCATTTTTAGATTAGTGCCTTGATTGATTGATTTCAGATATTTGATTTTTTAGTTCATAAACTTCAATTTCCAAAGCTTCTTTATCTTGCTTGAGATTTTGAACTTCTTCATATAGATCTCTAACATTATCAGCTAATGCATTGTGATTTTTGTCAAATTCATTAGCTAAAAATATAAGAGAATCTTTTCCAATTGAGTAAACAAATAAATAGGCAAAAAGAAAAGAAATAAACCAAAAGTTACTTTCCACAATCCAATAGATGATAGCCCACACAACTAAGAATATGACAATTTTTAGAATTTTATGTTTCATAGTTTCCCCTCATATTATGAAGAAAATATAGCACACAAATTAATCAAAAAGACTGAATAACATTTGTGATTGTTTATTCTCTGACGTAGTTGGGCTAAAGAAACTACCATTGCGCAAACTTTCGGCTTTAGCTTGGTTAGACTTAACTCTTGTATCAGCCATTTGCAAAGCTCGAGTGTAAATTGCTTCGCGTTGTGATCTAGGCATATTTGCCGAACCTTGAAGCTGAAGCAGAATAGCCCTTTCACCCTCAGTTGGCGCACCTCCAAAAGTAGCTTTAAGCATTTCCAGCGCATTACCCGTTACAATATTGTCGAGCATTGCTGTTGCTGTTGCTTCTTCACTTCCTCCGCCTACCAATCCTCTTGCTGAAGCACGCTGTTTAGCTCCTAAACCATCGTAAGCTTTTGCGCTATATTTCAAAGCGTCCTGTAAATTCGCAATTGCATTAGTGCCTGCGGTGATTGCATCAGCAGTCGAAAATAACTCTTTTTGAGCCGTAGTAGACATGGCTCCATTACCTTTAGCAATTGCTTTTATGGGCTGACCATTTTGATCAGGAACTCTAAATCCTTTACCACCAGGATAAATTGCATATAAATAACCATCACTACCTGTTTCAGTGCCTATAGGCTTATTTACTGCTAGCCATTTTTGCAACTGCTGTTCTTTTGTGAACTGTGTTGCTTGTTGAACACGGTTTTTATCAGCAGTTTCTGCCCCAACTTTTGTTGAGTATATCGATGCGCCAACTGTTGCAGCATTATTTTCTCGACTAGTTTGATTATCTTCACGATTATTAGCTGTTTGATAGAGAATGCTTGCTGGATCCTTGGCATTTCCAAAGCTAATCCCTGAAGCATAAGATTTAATATCTTCAGGAGACATTAAATCAACGATTTGCTTTTGCTGATTAAAGGTATCAGGATCAATAACACCGCTTTTAAGTGCACCATTCAAACCCAATAAAACATTGTTTTTGCTCCCAGTTAAAGCAGCAGCTTGAAAGATTTGATTTATAGCCCCTAGCTTCTTTTCACTATTCTCAAGGCCCTTACCCAAACCTTCTTGTTTCAGTTTTCCAGTTTCAGCATATTTTTTATTTAAATCTGCATCAAGTGTTAAAGCATCATTCTGAGATTTCAATTTCGCTGCATTTTGTTGCTGAATCATCCCTGACAACGTATTAACCATTTCAGGTTGATATCTCTGATTGGGATTTGTTTGTACTGACTGTAAAGACTTATTTAAATCAACTTGACCATCTGCACCAGTATTTTGAGCGATCAATCGAGCTAAAATGCCCTTTTGCTGCTGTTGTTGAATCTGATTACTGAACTGTTGGCCATTGTTAAAAGAGTTTGCTATGTCTTCAAATGAAAGGCCTTGATATTTTGGGCCAATTTCAGGATTGAAATAAACAGGGATTGGATTTTGAGTCGCCATAATATTTACACCTTACGAAGTTTTACCACCACCACCATAGCGTCCAACTAAAGCACCAATACCTGCCGAACCATTTTTAATAACATCATTCAGCATTTGGTTGTTAATATTACTTTGTTGAATTGTGCTATTAGCATTGACACCAGCAGCGTTATAAATTCCTGTTGCTTTTGCATTTGCAGAATTTACAAGCGCATCAGCATTAAAGCCCGCAGATGAAGTTAATCCAGCTGCATTAGCATTTGCAGATCCAAGTAATCCTTGAGAAATTAATTGAGAAAGTGAGGTTTGATTGCCAGCAATATTAGAAGCATTGTTATACGTCATATTGCTCATATTGTTTGCTGCACTTTGACCTATTCCTGTGGTCGTTGCTAAACGATTAAATGCGTTAGCCTGATCATTACCAAAGCGGTTGTAAGCGTTTTGATACTCTTGACTTGCAAGATCACTGTTGTAACCATTTAATGCTTTGAGAGTTGCACCACTAAGCAATCCACCACTTGCGGCTGCACTAGATTGAATTCCATCCATACCTTGTTGTTTGCGAAATGCATAACCGGGATCAGCATTAAAATCAGCCATGTTAAATCCACGTGTCAAACTGCCATCAGCTAAACCTTTTGAAAGTAAACCACTCGCCTGTGAACCTAAATTTGCATAAGGTTGTTGATATCCTAATGCAGAATTTAAACCATTGGTTAAGGTCGCATTAGCTTTGTCATATCCTTCAGTGAGGTTGCTATTTGAATCAAGATAGCCTTGACTTAATAACCCTGAACCTTTTAAAGATGCATCAGACTGTAATTTTCCAGCATTTGTATAAGCCTCACTTTGAAGACCTGCAGCTTGATTCGCTGCTTGAGCTCGTTGTGCTGCGGCTTGTTTTGCAGCCTTTTTTGCTTTACTACTTCCATAAAGACTACTCCCGATTGATACTGCTGCGGTACCTGCTGCTACCCATGACATGTGATTTTCTCCTGATTCAAACTTAGAATAAATGCTTCAACTTCACTCTCAGGAACAATCACATCGGATTCAATCAATGCAAGATCCTGTGTATCTGATGGGTTTGGATGTACTGTGGTCCATACCGTATCCTCATGAACAATCAAAGCTCGTTTCGCTCCAGGTTCACTGATAAAGGTTAATGGCGCCTCGTATTCATGAAGCCCTTCAGAAGTTGCAACTGTTACTTTGCCCTTTGAGATAATGTTCACATGAGCATGACGGTGTACTTTTCCAATCACTACTGAGCCTGCTGGTAAAAAACATTCACGCGCATAATTACCAGGTGCAAAATGGTGTTCAACAGGTATGTCTAATTGCTCAAGTTCAAACAAACTTTTCTGTAAATCAAACGCTTTCTTATAATAATCGAGTGGTTCATTTTCTTTTGAGTTCACTTCATTTTGATGAATTAAAGCATTGAGTAGATCCATGATTGACTCCTTCTTTATATTCCCAATTTACCTAAGCATTGAGCTGTGATGTGATAGACACCTTCAGTAGAGTTATCAGGTATAACAAAAGTTTGTGTTGCATTTGAAGCAGTCTGTTGATCACTTACTTTCGTGTTTGATCTGAGCCAAATTCGCGTAGGAGATGGAGAGAGATACATAAAAAAACTCAAAATTACTGACGTTGAATCGTTTTGAGTTAAAACATTATAAGTTTTATCAGTAAGTGTATATGCCAGACCATTGCCGTACGGTATTTTTATAAAACCGCGTACCCATAAATTACCGTTGATTTTTGCAAACTCTAAATATGCTGGTGCTCCATTAATTTGCCCATTACCGTAACCTGTTGATGTGTTGAAAGTGCCAATAGTATCAGCCCTAACCCAAACAGTATTTAAAGCCTTAATCTGCGCTTGTAACTTTTGAAATGCAGTAATCACATTATCAGCTGGTAATATCTCTGCATTTGTGCCTGCAACCAAACCCTCAAGAAACGTTGCTAAAACTCGTTGGTTTTTAAAATATAGGTTTTGACTGCCTTCAGGTACTTCATCTGTATTGGCTCCTGCATTTGCCTGACTAATTACCCATTTATTGTCTGAACTATCCCAAATAGCGACCATTCGATCGAAACCAGAACCTGAGTCGATATGAGCATAATCACCATCTAAGGCAGTTGGCAATGCCGCAGTCAAAGCTGCATAACTATTAAAGACCCCTTTGAAATGTTGGATATATTCAGAACGATCTAATTTGTCTGTAATGCCTAGAATATTTTGAGCACCCAATAATGTTGAAGATCCAGTACCGCCATACTCGATGGGAACAACATCATTAGGCTCAAATTCTCCCAAACCATCTGGCCTATGTTTTAAGGGAATTGTCATACTGTCACCATTTGAATATTTTGCTGAGAGCCATCTGATAAGAAAAATGGAAGTTGAAAATCACTTGTTAATGGGATGCTTTGTCTTGTTCCATCAGTCAAAAAAAATGGCAATGATAATTTCACTGCCACGACTTCAGCCCACTCTAAATCTTTTCGCCCATAGGTCTTTCCATCTACTGGCGCCTCAATAAATGCGGATCTAGCCAAGTTGTTGATTTGATCTTGAAGATCCGTAAACTTACCTTTTGATTCCTTTTGAATATCATCAAAAGTCTTTTTTAAATTATCTATAGCGAGTTGTAATTGCTGTAATTCATGTTCGGTCTGTTCTACTCGCTTATTGACTGCTGTAATATCTTGAGTAGTTGCAAAATTACCAGCTGAATTAGTAATCAACTTATGCAATTCATCAATTTGCTTTTGTTGCGCTTGATTACTTGATTCTGATTGTTGAGCAAGTTCAAGTGCTTGATCTGCAATCTTCTTAATCTGTGCAATTGATTCCGTATTATTCTCATTGGAGTTTGAATAAACAGAATACAATTGCTCAAAAAAAATAAGCCAGATTGTAGTCATCTGGCCGTTTCTATCAACGAGTAAATCCCTTGAGGGAATGCCTTGGCTCATTCCAAAATCCCCTCAATAATGACGATCTTGATTGGCTCTGAACATCTGAGCCGAAAGACTCGATCACGACCAGAGCCAAGCCGACGAGCAATCACACGTTTACGATACTCACCTTTTTTACCTAATGGGATCAAGCGAGTATCAGACCATGTATGACCGTTATCGTCTGACCAATTCAGTTGTAAAAGTGGTTCCATGTAACGCTCCTAAAGATATTCTATATCGAGATCATTAGCATCATCTGTAAGTATTTTGCCGCCATTGTGGACTATAATTTTACCCAATTTGCCACCTTGACAAAGCTTACCAGCCAAACCACCCATAGCTTGATCATTCCTTAAGTCCTCCCATTTACGTTTAAACTCCCTCTGGTATAGTCCGCTATTTTCCATAACATTGTTAATAACAAAAGGAAGGCCATCACTATCATCTGGTGGAGATTTTACGGATCGTTTAGCAAAGCCTCCAGGTAACCCCGAATTAAACTTTGCCATTTCCTCATTATTAAAATCAAAAGCATACTTAGGAATTGGCATTTTGCTTTTCAAGTAATCAGTAAAAGCATACTCATTTGAAATTGTTGACAATGCATAAGGGAAATCATCATTAGGCGCATTGTAATTACCCACTATTCCGTTAGGCAAACCACCAGTACCACCAAATAAGTAAAACTCGCCTGTGATTTTATCGAACTGCCAATCAGTCCATTCAGTCCATTCATTTGAGTTTTCAAAAGTATGTCTTTCTCTAAACTCAACCTTTAATTTACCAGTTGGGAATGAAGCGCCTCCACCCCCACCAGCAATAATCCTACCTGTTGATTTCACTGTTAAGTTGACTATTACATCTTCATCAAAGTTACTAATTGGAGCAAAACCATTTTGCCCATTCAAGTCATAGTTGCCTGTTAAGCGATCAACGATATTACCGCCTGCGCCGCCCAATCCATAAACCTCAGATTCAATATTTAAATTCACAGTAACATTGCTACCCCAAACGTCATAAATCCACTGATTGTTGCTTTCTATTGGTGCTCCCCATCTATTCTCATAACCAGATCCCTCTTGGCCTTTTATGAGTTTTCTTGGGAATTCACCAACAAAAATACTTGAAGCTTTAACATGATCAAACTGGCTGTAATTAGGATCCATATTACACAACGCATTACACATTTTAGTTGGATACTGCTCTGTAAAGTAATCCTCAATATTTACATAAGGTTTTAAGTCTGATTTGATGTTGTATTCAACGACGAGGTCGCTTTGTAAATACACAGGATATTTACGACTAAATTCATACCTTAAATTAATTGCGTAAGATGGCCTGTCTTTAACATCTACAACAAGTTTTCGAGGTGCAAGAACAATACATAAATTCCGCTCTAAATAATTTGCAGAATCATTTAAAGCTGTTTTTGTACTCTGGCAACCTAGTGGGGTGAAATATCTAAATCTTAATTTGATCTCTTTTTCTGTCATATTCTCAAATACATAGGTATTGATATTTTCAAGAATTGGATCTTCATAAAATTCTTTAGACATTGCTCGAATGCCGTGCCATCTCTCTAAATCTTTAGAGTGGTAAAAAGGATCATTCGCGTTAGTTACAAAAAGCTGATCGTTGATATAAATCTGCATCATCGCTTGAGCTTTACTAAAGTCACTCACACTATAATACTGATATGCAAAGAAATTATTGCTTTCACTCGGCTTGTAAATTAAATCCTCAGTAAATTGTTTACCAAGTTGGATAGTCACCCCATCATCACTTTCAACAAATGAAGTGTTAACATTTTCATCTGGTGATGTAATAGTGCCTTTAACATAGCCATTTTTTTTGAATGAAATCTTTGTGGATGCAATCTTTTCATTGCGTAAATATATCGCAGGAATATTATTATTAATTTCACCAACAAAGAGTAAATCAATATTTTTACTAGAAAATACTCTTTGTAAGCGAGTTAAATAATCCCATTGAGTATCCCAATCTTTTGCGGTTGCAACTAGAACATCATCAATATATAAATCTTGATTTGTCACATTGTTTAATACAAACCAATCTGGACCATCAAATCCCGGCTCAGGATCCACTTCTTTGTTTGTTGCTAAACACGCTCCAAAATGTGTTCCTGAAAAATTATTTACAACAGTCGAGTTATCCCACGCAAAAATAAATAATTCTGGATTTTTTGACAGAAATTCAATTTTAGCGGTCGAATCCTTATTAAGATTTATAAATTGAAATGCGTTAAGCCAATCATACCCTTCTGGTAAAAAAACGAGTGGATAAAATGAAGGCTCTAGCTGTATATGCTCTGGTATAGGTCGATCAAATGGATATACTTCACCATCAATTCTTAACTCAAAATAATCCATTGGATTATTTGTATTTGATAAAGTTCTAGCAGCGATTGAAGGAACCTCAGATTGCTTAGCTGCCATAGCAACTCGAACGCTATTTGATTCATCATTACACATAATAATCAAAGGCGGTTCAGGATCAATCCTCTGCACATTCTCTAAATTAAACCCAGTTTCGCACACAATTTCCAACTTACTAAAACGAGTCAATTTTTTGTCAGTAATCACAGCTTGAGCTGTTCTTTCACGTAAAATCAACTCACCATCATCAGTGAATGTATTGTTATCGAGTTGGTATAATTTACCGTTTCGATAGTCCCCGACAATATGGGTATTGTTGAAATAAGCATGATGCTGAGAACGATGACGCTCATGTAAGCCCTGAGCATTGGTAAAAGAGCGTTGATGCCAAAGACCTGTTGAAACATCAAAGCAATACGTCACATTTGCCGATGGGAACGAAATCACATAGAAAACATGCCCCTCGATCTGATAAGCATAAGCAGAAGCATCAGAAGTCTTGGTAAATGAGGATATCTCCTCTTCAAGCGCATGAGTCGAGATACGATCAGGAATACCACCGCCACTCATCACAATTTGATTGCCACCAAACTCGCTGACACCTAGCCAAATCACACCAGTAGCGAGAGAAACAATACTATCAGGAGCAAGACAACCAAAAGCCATTGCACCGCCTGACAAACGAGAAAACGGAGAATTACTCGAACCAGTACCGTAATAACGCTCTACACTTTGCGCACCAAACAACCATAATTCACGGTTAAATGTCACAATTGCAGTGATGTTGTCGGGTGTAGATTCTGCGGTTGCGTACGATAACGCATTTACTTTAGTGCTATACAAATCAGACCAGTAGAATTGACCTGTATTTGCTTTATTCACCACAAAACGACCATCTAAAAATAAAACATGTGTTGAGCGTGGAATCGTTGAGCCAGATAAACGCGTTAAGGTTAATTTCTTTAGATCAAGCGCATAGGTATATGTGCCATTTACAATAAGCGCAACTTGGCCGTTGTCTGCAATTCGCACTGTACCAAGGGCACTGATTAAACCAATCTCAGTGAGTTCTAATTTATTTGATTTGCTGTGGTATAGCTTTTTACCAATTACCGCAATCAATGCACCATTTGATAAAACAAATAGACAACGGGTAGCGGCAACTTCACCAGTAAATAATTTTTTTAGACCTGGTGTAGGCATCAATGCTGCTACACGTGAGCCGTTTGGATATTCAATAGTTTGCGGATACCAGTTAATGCAATTTTGACAACTAATACTTTGAGATTGCATTTTGTAGGCTGGACCAACCAAAAGCAATTTAATCATAATGCCCCCAATGTCTACCACGGCTAATACCCATCAATACTCGATCTGGTTTTACTGGTGTTGGTGTAGATTGTGCACGATGCATAATACGCATAGCTTGCTGATATTGCTGCTGAACATCAGGAGTAATCGGTAATTGATATTCTGGTGCAAGCTCAATTGCTAAAGCGTATTTAATTGCGCGAAAATACCCATTTGGTACTTTAATATCATCAAGCGCTTTGAGTGGAAATTGAGGACTAATCAAAGATTGAATCGTTAATTTTCCTGTGATTTTTTGGGGAACAAGCAACTCATAGCCATTCAGCACCTTGGTATACTCAATGCAATTTTTAGGCTTGTTTTGAGCAATATCACGATAGATTTTGATTTCTTCGTCATTGAGCTTGGCATCATCTGTAATCAGTTTTGCTTCGACTTGATACAACGAATTACCATTTAGGTTGATCTCAATATCTTGAGTTGAATACACATAATCTCGTGATGTAGACCATTGCCCCAGTAGCATATTTAAAGAGGATACTGCATCACTCAACTCAGCATCTGTCATATTTTCGCCTGACGCAATGATGCCAATAACACGCGCTGAGGCATGGACTAAATCACGAACTTTCATCAGCTTTTCCTTAGGCAAAAAAATCCACTCCGGAGAGTGGTTAAAAAAGATGTTAATTTAAATCTTAGTCTTTAATTAATTCAAACGATGCTAATGTTGTATTTAAAAGTGAACTTAATACAATATCCATTTTTAAAATATCAGTAGCATCATCTATACCAGTTACTTTAAGTTGTTTAATCTTAAAGGTATCGATTAAAAAT
Organism: Acinetobacter sp. NyZ410; assembly: GCF_022828975.1. Lineage (NCBI taxonomy): Bacteria > Pseudomonadati > Pseudomonadota > Gammaproteobacteria > Moraxellales > Moraxellaceae > Acinetobacter > Acinetobacter sp. NyZ410. The sequence continues at coordinate 2,937,481 of NZ_CP094620.1, forward strand.
ATTAAAATTTTAATCAATGTGTTTTTTATATCTTCTGAATTATTTAAACAGTTTAAAAAAATTTGATTATCAATCCTATCATCTTTTAAACTACCTAAATTAATAATAGCAAAGTCACTTGCATGATAAGCATCAAAATAAATCTTATCATGTATAATCATTGCTTTTAAAGTAATTAAATCCTTGTTGTCATTTGAGTTTAAATTTAACTCATTAATTATTAACATTTTATTATCTCCTTACATTTATTGTTTTTATATAACATCTTTTTTATTTTAGGTCCGCATTGTAACACAAAATTATAAATAAATCAATCTAAGCCATCGACCTGTGAACTAAACAGGTCGATTTTAATTCTAAATACTATTAAACACTTAATAAGCCTACCAAAGTATCTTTATTGTCACGTGCTAAATACTTAATACCCTTAGCATCAAGGATTGTTCGCAATTGCTCAGAAGTCATTGAGTTGTAATCGACTGCATCTGTAGCGTTCACTGTTTCAGCTTTGAATAAATCAATGACCAGTTTTAATTGTTGGTTTTCTTCAAGTGCTTTGCTCAATTGAGCTTTGAGATCATCATTTTCAACTTTGAAATCATCACGCTCAGTTTGGGCAACATTGAGCTGTAATTCTTTTTGAACAAGCTCTTCACTAACTGCATCAAATTGCTCAATGGGTACAAAAGCATTTTTAAAATCTTCGCTTGATGCACCACCTAGCATGCCGCCACTCGACATTTGCTCAACTTCACTTTCTAAATCAGTAAAATCAACAAAACCTAATTCACGTAATTCAGCTTCATGATCTTCATTTTGTGCAAGTTGATGCTTATGTGATTGAGTCGAACCTACATATAGCATTTTTGGGAATTCACGCATTTTACATACTCCAAAAATGACAACGCCCCAATTAAGGGGCATGTGTTGTCATTTATATTGTTGATTAATCGATACGGCCTACACGCGCGGCATGATTACCACGGACCATGGTAAAGCCATAAAGAACATCAATACGTGTTCCCTCATAGTCACTTACCCAGTTACCACCTGTTTGCACACGCAATGCCATTGTTTCGGTGTTAAAGGAGTAACCCTCGCAACCTGCAAGCACTTTCAATGGAGCAAAAGCAGCACTAAAAGCGTCCTTTGTGTAGCAAAGCGCCTGATCAATAACATCGTTATCAGCACCAACGAAAGTTAAGCCAGCAGCATTTGCAGGAGATGCTGAAACATTGGCATTTGCTTGTTTGGTCCCGCCAACTAAATCAGGTGTGATTTCAGGATAGATTTTTAATGTCGCTGTTGCACCACCTGCCGTTACATCTTCAAGCACTACAAACTGCATAAGCTTGCCATAAGATAAGCGAGTTAACGGATGTAGCATTTCAACACCAGGTAAACTAAAAACCTGACCTGCTTTGATCACATCGCCATTAGCCAAACCACCAACTGTCAATAAGCCACCAGTTTGACCAGCGCCATTAACAGTAATCTCAGATGTTTTACCATTTACTTGACGGTAAATATGCTCAGACTCAACAAAGTCAAAACCACGTGCACGGCCTACATAACCTTCTTTATATTGCTTGGCAATTTCAGCATTTGGATTAAATAATGTACCTGACGTATCAACGATGCCGTTGGTAAATTCAGATGACAGTAAGGCAATACGACCAGCTGCAGGCGTTAAGGAGCGTGCCAACATTTCACGTGCACGGCCAAAAGGTGCAAGCGGTGAGATTTCGTTTGCACCAATCAATGTGCTGTTGTTTACAGTCACAATTGCACGTTTAAGTAGATCAGCATCTACAGTAGTTGCTAAAGACTGGATAGCTGGCTTTAAAAAACGATCTTTGAAGTCGGTTAAGGTTAATGTTTGTTCGGCTGCACCAAATTCCAAAGACACGTGTTTTTGAGTATCAACTTTTAAAACGCGTGTTGATTCTTTGGCGTTTAGGTCCGCATCATCCCCGTTATATTCTTTGCCATCAGTAACAATTGGCACTGGTGGGATTTTGATTCGAACTTGCGAACCGACTTTATAACCCGCTTTATCTTTATTGAATTCTGTCTCACGACCACGGTTGATCGATTTAATAAAGACAGATTCTTCAATTAGCATTGCTGCTGCTTCTTTTGCTACAACATCATGCGTTAAAACATTATTTGACATATTTCAATTACCTTATTTGATACCACGGCTGCGCAAAAACTCTTCATCAGATCCTTTGTATGGATCTTTTTTTGAGTTTGCCACACCCTTTGGTGGAGTCACTGGCGCAGGGGCATTAGGGATTTTTGGAGTTTTTGGACTATTTTTAAGTGTTGCTCGGATTTCCCCAAGCTTCATTAATTGCTGTGTTGGACTCATATCGAGCAATTCAACAACATCAACAGGATCTTTACCTAGTTCATAAAGCACAGCAGGCGCAGCATCACCCAACTCAAGCACTGCTCGGCTTAGTTGTACTGGTAATTCCCCACCACTAATATGAACAAGTGCACCAACAACACGCTGATAATCAGGATGAGTTTTTAAAAACTCTGCTTCAGCTACTTCAAGTTTGTACGCTTGAGCTTGATGTAATTGATCATTACGTTGTTGCTCATGTTGGCTTGCGTACTCCTGCCGTGCTTTATCTGCTTGGAACTTAGAGATTGCATTTGCATAATCTTCGATTGAATCGTATTCATGCAATTGTGGCTCTTTAGAAGCAGACTGAGCTTGACTTGCATACTTTTGCTCTAACTCTTGAGCTTTACGAATTGCGTCGTTTTTCTCCCAAGTTAGTTTTGCAATACGCTTATCAATCGCACTTTGCCGTTGAGTAGCTTTTTCCTCTTCTGCTTTTTGGGCAGCTTCGGCTTGCTGTTCCTCTGTTAATTCGACTTCACTGCCATCACCTTGAGTCTGTTCAGATTGCTCTGTCTCTACTGGTGTTGTGGTTTGTTCAGTGTTGTCTGTTGTTTGCTCTAAATCTTCCATACTACTGCTCACTTATGCCTTGAAAACCGTCAAGTTCGGGGTTTTGTTCATCTACAGTCAGGTTTTGCGCATTTATCCCAATTTGACCGTCATCAGGTGCGAATTCTTGTTGCTGTGCCTGCTGCTCTAACATCTGCTGTTCAAGCATTTGTTGATCTTGAGGCATTAAAAAACCGCCATCTTGTGGCGGTTCTTGATAAGTCTGTTGTTCGGGTGGTGGCTGATTGTGTGAATTGGTATCAAGCCATTCTTCAGGCGGTTGCATATGTTGCAAAATCAGATTGATTGCACCTTTGAGCTCTTCCAATTCAGCTTTGGCTACATTATTAATTTGGGCTACAGCAAGCGTTGTTTCTGCTTTGAGTTTCTCAATCTCAAACTTAGCTTGACGTTCTGCGTTCTTATCCTCAACTTGTGCTTGAGCTTGTTGCAATGCTTGTTGAAGCTGCTGCATTTGCTGCTGATATTGTTGCATTAATGCTTGTAGCTGCGGATCTTCACCATCTTGTGTCAGGGCAGGATTAAGAGATTTTTTGATACGTTCAACAATATCTTCAAGCATATTGCCGTCATCAAAAGCTTTGAGCAATAAGTCAGGTGCGACTTGACCGATCTGTGGAACAAACTGCAATAATTCTGTAAGTGCTTGCTTATTCTCTTGACGTTGACTGATAAAGCTTGGCCCTGTAGACATACGAATATCATAACGACCAACTGTTAAATTATTTAAAATTCCATCAATTACACCATCAACTTTTTGCCCTTGCTGTTGCATTGGCGCAGGTGCATTTAGTTGAACACGCTCAGTTTTATTGTCTTCACCTGTTATACGTTTCACCATTTGCACTGAATAGGCTTTTTGATAAACGCCAATCAACACACGGCCAACCTGAGCAAGTGATTTATTCAAATTGTCAGTGATATGAAAATGGCTCACATCGGCACGTTGTTGCAGCATACCAATGGCTTTACCTGAAAGACCACGCTCATCACTCCCCATTGCTGCAGGTTGCATATTGAGAATCTGCTCAATACTTTGCTTGGCTCCATCTGCTGCATTTAAAATGCCGTTTAAAGCAGTTAATGAAGGCATTTGTTGAGGTGGAGGTAACGGCACATCATTTTCATCAGTAACATGGTTATAGCGTAAAACTTGATAACCGTTAGGATTCGCCCATTCAGGCAAATCACGTGATGCCTCAACAGATACCATATATTGCTTACGCAATCCCTCTAAAATTTGTTGAGCTTCTGACGATTTCCAAAAGTTATAGAGCTTTTGAGGATCACGCGCAAAATGCACCATTGAATACACATAACGCTTTTCACCATCCCAAGTCACATCTCCATATACCGGGATAATCGGCAACATTGGTACAATAAATTCGCGATCTTCTAAAACTTTTGTACCAGTAAGCTTATACCACCAACATTTCTCTTCATAACTGTCGCGCTCTTTTTCAATTAGCGATACATCATCTGGTTTATTGTATGTGGTTGTGCCATCAATCAATAAATACAAAGTCTTTGATTTTCGCTGAATCTCAAACATTTCAGCAACACATACCGTTTTATCATCGTGATTGAGCCATTCACTATTTTGAATTGAATCATCAAAATCGCTTGCGGCATCTTCACCGTATTGGTCGATAATGTCAGCCCTTGGCAACCATGTTTTAATCACAACATAGCGAGCATCTGAGCCATCTAGTTCTTTACTCATCGGATCAAGATAAACTGACTCTGGATTATGGATTGTGAGAATTTTAGGTTCTTGTTGGAAGCTATCAGGTGAAACGTAATCAACGTGAATACGCACAAAGCCCATGCCACCGTAAACCACGCCCTCAACTGCTGCATCATAGGCATTATCAGCGCCACTGGTTATCTCGGTGTCACGCAACAATCCATTAAAAACTTTCGCAATTGCTGGATCAGCAATATCATCAACAGGTTCAGCTTTGATTTGCTGACGATTCAACCGAGCTGAATTGATTTGTTGTTTGCAATAGGTTCTAAGCACGTTAAAAGTAAGTGTTGGAATGCCGTCATTTTCTCGCTCTTTACGGTCTTTTTCACTCCACTGCGCTTTATCAATTGTCACAAACTGTCGATCATCTTTGCCCAGTTTGTAATTATCAGCCCAATAATCCTCGGCTTCATCACAAAGCTTGCGCACACGTCCAAGAATATCAGTGTCTTTTTTCTTTTCATCTGTCATGACAATGTTGTCCGTTTTGCAAGTGGTGGAGGTGGGGATTTTTTAGCGACACGCCCTATTTGATCTCGTACTTGAGCAAACTGTCTAAATGCGTCAGATGCTTCAGAATGCCCGTCTGATTTGACTGGCTCACTTGTATATGTTTGAGCATGAGCATTAAATTTACGTGTGTAATTCTCGATATGTGTTAAGCCGTTTTTACAACGGTCAACATCAAACCAAACATCATTCATTAGGGCATTACGAGTCTGGTTAATACCATGAAGTAACTCAGAAACCCGCGGCACAATTTCAACATTGGTTAGCCCCAAGTTTTTCAACATTTGTTGAGGAGATAAATTTTTACTTTCGCCTTGTCTTGCGTGAGCACCATCATGAGGTAAATAGTGTTTGCCCCATAAATAGCCTTTGGATTGCATTATTTTGACAAAATACTCATATGGTTCGCCCCATCCCTCAGCAAAATCAATAAACAAATCTTGCATACCCACTCTTTGATGAAACCAAATAGCTGTACCGTCTGAATTACCAATATCCCAAAAGGTATTAACAGGAACGTCTGTCCTAATCGGTAAAGTGCAAATACGTCCTTCTTTACGCACTTTGAGGAATTGCTCTGTATACCAACACCCCTCTTTTGATTTCTTAAATGCTTCATCTGGGGTTGATGGATATTCTTGCCACATCAACTCAGACGATCCACTGAAATCGCTATCACGTGTAGCTACATACCAAGCCCTTTGATCTAAAGTAATTTTTACATTACATTCTTGCTCAATGCCGTCAAAATACTCATGTTCTTTATCTGTGATATGGATATTTTGATGATCAAGCTGATACTCTTTTGCACCATGCCAAGGATAGAAATTGAATTTGTAGTCTTTTTTCGATAACTCCTTACCACTGTCTTTTTTATTTCTAGCAATTTCGGTCATATCAAAGAAATCTCCATGATCACCCTCAGCAGTAGATTCAATAATTACAATCCCATTTGGAGAAACTGCAGGTATAGAGCCCGTTTTAACCTCTTTGGCTTTCTTAGGGTATTGAGCGCAAATCTTGCCATACTCTGAAACATGCAAATATTGCAAAGTTCCTGAGCGCATTGATGTGCCGACTTTAATTGAGCTGTTATTATGAGCAAATAAAAGCTCGCTCGCACTATCACGAGCTAAAGGAAATCTTTCTTTAATTTCAGGTGGTAAATTGTCATAGGCAAATTTAACTTTGTCACGAAATAGCTTTTCGGCTGAATCACGGTCTTGAGCAACCATACCAGCACGAATATTACCTTCACCAAACAAGCAGCAATCCAAATAATAGATTGCTATCAGTGTTGTGAAACCTAACTGCCTCGCCTTGAGAATAATGTTGCGATACCAAAGGTTATTCATAAAATCCAATTGATGCTCATTTGGCATGAATGGAGCTTTAAGACCTTCTGTATCTTCATCACCCTTAATAAGTATCTGATATAAAAAACCGCTTGTAAGACGTTGCCACGGGTCAGACAAGAGTTTTTCTAGCTCGTCTGGTGTCATGGTTTTATCCTTTCGGTTTTAATGTATTACCACTTGCTCTGTTCAATAGTTCTTTAAGTGGATCAGAAATATCATGCTCAATTTTTTCTTTAAATAGGCCCATATGTTGACCTACTAACTTCAAAGCAGCCATTTGATCATGCATTTTGATTTCAATGCCTTCTTTTGTTTGCTTTGCACCTGCATACAATAATTGAGCTGATTCACTTAAAGTTGAAGTATCTTCAAGATGCAAATAGCCCTTGCCCTCGCCATCACATGATGGGCATTCAGGATGAGGTGGTTTAGTTCTACGGAATCCATACCCACCAACATCGGTTGGATAATTACAACGGTAATCTGGATCTTCTTTTTGAATTTCTTTTTCTTCAACTATCGTTTGTTGTAAAGCATTTTCAAATTCTGCTTCATCACGCCACTGGTATTGATGATCTTCACCCCAACAGAAACGACAATTTACTAATTTGTGTTTTACTAGTTCGCGTGGATCAGCTGTACCAATAGCCCAAAGCCTTTGAAGAACATCTATCTGCTCAATGTGTAATTGCTTTGCTCGCTCTGATTTAAGGAACTCAATTCTTTGTTTTACTTCTGGTCTACTAAATACAACAAAGCCATGCTGTTTTGCTGATTTTTCACTATATTTAGCTCTAATTGCGGCTTTAGTAATGTTTAAATCAAATAGATACTCATTGCAGAACAATTCATGTTGATTGTTTTTTAAGGGCTCACTCCCTTTCGGAAGCTCAATATCTTCCATAGAGGAATCTCCAATAAAAAACCTCCCGAAGGAGGTTTGGATTCTTTGCTACATTATTCTAAGGTTGCCTGTACCTGCTTAATTGTGTCGATCATATTTAATTTGAATCCTTCATTAGGATAAGCAACTAAAGTACTTGCTTGAACATGATTTATAACTGCAACAGCAATTGCCGCCTTTGCTTTAAGTAGTTCAATTTCTTTAAGTGTTATTGCTTCAAGATCAGTCATTATTTCTTTCTCTATAATTAATTTAGAAACAATAAATTATCAACTTATCCAAGTAAGATCAATCACTCAACACAACTCTCAAATTCTTAATCTGTTCTTTTAATCGAATCATCACATTGTCTATTACGATTAATTCACTGTGTCTTAATCCTGTTCTGCTAAGGTTCTGATACTTAGACAGCTCAGCACTGCAAAGCTTTAAGTCTTTTCTAGCCTGTACTGTGTCTGTCATAGTTTCCTCTAGGCATTAAAAAACCCCAACAGTGTGGGGTTCTAAATTACAATTATAATTTCAGACTAACACACTACTATTTGCTGAAAATATATTTTTATGACACTGAAAAATGACATGCCTATTATAGGCTTTTAATGCTTCGTAATTATCCACCGTCTTGTTTATCTGCATTCCTTTTTGTAGTTTTTTAATACCAGCTTCATTGAGCCTTTTGACTATATTATCACCATCAGCGCCATACATTTCTTTTATAAGGTTACCCAAATCTTCTCTGATAAAGTGAATATACATAAATGCATCTTTACGTAAATTAAAGCCTAAAAATAAGTCATTTTTAAAGTTGCTTAACGGTGTTAGGTTTATAAAACTTCGGTCAGACAACAAACAGTTTTGATTTGTATATGTAAATAAATTAATTTGATGATAGCTCTCTTTAGATGTAAAAAAGTTATTTGCTATTTCATCGAGTAGATACCAATCCTTTTTAATTGGAACAGTCAGAAGAAATATAACCTTTAACCATTTTTTATAATCATGCTCTGATACTCCAAAACTCTGCATCATATCTACTGGATAGTTATGGGTATCTATTTTGGAGAAATATTTGTTTAAATTATTATCTACAGGTTCCATATTAATAAGGTTGTCAAAACAAAGTAAAGTAAAACTTATACAATATGGATTTCTGAATACATTTAATAATTTTAATTTAAAAACATTCATAAAATGTTCAAACTTAAAAGAGGAATTATCTAAAATCTCATTAGTGGATATTGAAGCATGTTGTTCAATTCTGGTAAATAAATCTTCTAAATTGGCTCTGTCTCTTAAACTGATTAATTCGAATGTGTATAAATCTATAAAATATAGATTTTTAACAGCCTTAATTTCTCCCTGCGCAGTTAGCTTAATTATGTGTTTTGCCCTATCCACAACCTCAAAAGAAAATATTTTTGCTTTATCTCTTCCTGCTACGCCTGTATTACTGGCATTTAATCTCTGTTCTGCTACAGAAATGAAATGTTGATTTTTCTTATGATTTTCAAACATAACTACCCCCAGTTTAATAAGGATAATTCTATAATATAAATGTAAGAAAAGCCCACTGAAAGTGAGCTTTTCTCAATTATATGCTTGCATATACATATATGCTAGCATATAATATTTATAACAAGTCAAGAATGGCAGTTCAAGACTTGGAGGCGGTAACTAAGTTACCAAAACAATAACTCTCAGGAGCTTAGAAGATGAAATACTTAATAATCATTCTTCTAGTTATCTTGGTAATGATTTCACGGTCAGCCTACTAAGATAACGGCAACCTCGAAAGGGGTTGCTCTCCTGATTATAGCTTAACCATAAGGATAATCAATATGTCAGAAATAAAGACTTCAAATGCTCAACTCAAAGCAGCTGATAACTACCGTAATAAAGCACTAGATAAAATCTCACCGATTATTATCTCTAAGAAAGAACAAGATGTTTTTGATGCCTTAACTGCGCTACAGGCGCATTACGGTGACAATCGCTCTAAAGCGGTAAAACAAGCCCTTTTAGCTCATGCAAAAGAGTTAAGATTGGTTTAAATGTTAGGCATAAAAAAAGCTCATTAAGTTAATAATGAGCTTTAATTTTCTATGTGTCTTTAACGCATAGTTTTCAACTATAACCAATATTTCATACTTTTCATTTAAACGCAAACTTTTTATTTAATTTTAACCTTTTGTCATGACCTGCCAAATAAAACTCGCCCGCATACAGCATGCTATTGATTGAGCTGCGACTCAATTTAAATCTTTCTGCCATCTGATCCAAACTTAAACCACAAACCCATTTTTCAATAAATAGATTAACTGCAGGTTTTGCAAATTTACATATTGTTTTTGATTGCTTTAAATCATAGATCATTTTCTCAACCTGCAGCGCTTCAAAATCACTGATCTCAATAATTACCTGTTTTGAGTTAGGTCTTATCTTTGCTTCTTTTTCACGAGCTAACCAATATATCTGATTTATCTCAAGTTGATCAGGCTCATGCCCTCCACGCATTCGGTTAATCGAGATCCATGCGCCATACTGCTTAAACCAATCTTCAAGGGTAAGCTTAGACCAGTCCATAATTTCAATTTTTGAGTTCATTAGGCCACCTTTGAGTCAGCATTTAAAATTTGGTCATTGTTTGTCATGTTCATATCCCAGCCACCTTGGATTTAAATTTCTGATTCTGATCAACGTTTGCCAATTGCTTTTGGAAATACTCCAAGTTTTCATTTGAAACATTTGAGAAGCGACTATATTGCAGTTCTGAGAACAAGAATGTTTCGCCTGTTTCGCCATCACGTACCTTTGAGGCAATAACCTCAAGCATCCCTTTAAACTGAGATTTATCCTTGTTGTAATACTCATCACGATAAAGAAATAGGATTACATCAGCATCTTGCTCTATGGCACCAGATCCACGTAAATCGGACATAACAGGTCTTTTGTTTGGTCGCTTATCAACATCACGGCTTAATTGACTTAGGGCAAATACAGGGCAATCAAATTCCATGGCGATATTTTTTAAACCTTTGGAAATTGCGGTTAAACGCTCATGTTCGGATATGTTTGGGTTTAAGTGAGGTGTTGCTATCAATTGTAGATAATCAATGAAAATAGCCCCTAATGTGCCAAATTTCGCTTTGGTTTTCCTAGCATGTCGTCGTACATCAGCAAGAGTCACAACGCCATCTTTAATCTCAAATGGTGCTTGTTGCATAAGCTTTACAGCATCAGCAAAACCAGTCCAATCATCTGGCTCCATGGCTCCATTTTGCATTCTTTTTAATTCAACACTACCCATCGCTGCGGTAATACGTCTTGAGATTTTTTTCTTTTTCATCTCAATCGATTCAAATAAGACAGGCTTAACAAGATTGGTCGCAATGTGAGTTGAGATGTTTTGTGCAAATGCCGTTTTGCCCATACTTGGACGTGCAGCAACAATGACTAAATCACCGTTTTGGATTTCACCGATTTTATTATCAAGTGCAATAAAACCAGTATTCACACCACGTACTGCATAACTTCCATCCATCTTCTCAATCTGGATCTTATTAACCTCGTCATAGAGATCAACCAATGAGTTAATTAAAGGCTCTGGATCATCGTCACTGATGCCGGTACCAATATCACTCAATACGCTATTTGCCCTTGCTATTGCGTCATCAGCCTCACCATTGCTCAAATCATTGGCGATCTTCTGAATTCGAATAGCCGCCTCTCTGAGCTGTCTACGAGTTACTAAATTTTGCAATGTTTTCAAATAGGCTGAAACATTGTTGCTCAGTGTGACAGGTGCATTCTGGAATAAATCCAAAATGTATTTTTCGTTTACTCCCTGTTTTTCAGAGCCTAATGTTTTCAAGGAACTCATGATGGTGACTTCATCAATCGGTTCACCCTTTTCATGAAGTTTTTTCATAGCACGAAATAAAACAACATGGGTTTGGATTGTAAAAATTGACTCGTTTGCCAGAGGGATTAATTCGCAGCATTCCTGGTAGGTGAACATCGAAACCAAGAAAGCCAATTCACAAGCTGGATCGGACAACTGGTCCTCAACCATTCCTGAAATATTAAATTGGGTATTCACTTACCACCTCCCAGACCTTGGCCATACTTCACAGGTATTGGTTTGATTTCAGGTGGTGGTATTAAATCTTGTTCTTCAGCAGGTTGATCATCTGGAGTCTGGATATACAATCGTGGATCACGCTTGACCCATTTCACAAAGTTTGAGTACATCTGATTTGATCTAATTGATCCAGATTCAAGTTTGGTTTGATAGTAAGCGTTTATCTCAGGCAAGATTTGATTAATCAATTCAGGTGTCATTGGCATCAAACCAGATTGTTTTAACCAGTCATTGAGTTGTTTTACATCAGGTGTCCAAACTTTTAAAACTTGATCAAGAGAATTTTCCTGATTTTCGCTTTTTTGAGCGCTCTCTTGGTTCTTTGGTTTATTGGTTCTATGGTTTATTGGTTTAGGCTTTAAGTGGCTTTCTTTGGGTTTTTCTGGGTTATTTTGGGTTTCTGTTGGGTTATCTTGGCTTTCATTATTTAAGCTACGATTATCCAATATATTGCCATTGTTTGGTGTGTTTCTACGACCAGAACCTTTAGGGCGTCCACCCTTTTTACCATTTTCAGATTGCTTACTTAGAAATCCTTTATAATGATTAAGATCCTCTTCAATATGTGTTTGCACATACTGCCCACCCTCATTAAGTTGAAAGAATTTTTTAAGCACAAATTTTACAGCTTCAATCTCTTCTTCAGATTCAGCCCACACCCAATCAATAGCTTCTTCCAGTGTTGGAAAGCGCTCACGGTCATAGCATGAATCAATGAGCAAGTTGTAAACGCCATGTTGAAGAATATTAAGACGCCCAGCTTTGCGATGGTAATCACCAATATTTCTTTCGTAATAGTGCATGATAACCCTCTTAAAGTTTCGCCTTCGCTTCAATCATATTCTTATGTGCTGATTTGAATCGGTTAAGCAATCCAAACTCAGCCCTGTTTCTTTCCAGATCCTCAAGGATGTCACTAATGAAAGCGCCCTCACCTGGTTTGCATTTTCTCACCACGCCCAAAGCATCCTGCAACTCAACTTCGATTGAGAGAAATTCCTCAAGTGCATCTGCATAAGCATCATGATCAATCCACCATTGGTCATCATTTGCATTGTCTAAATCTTGTGCTAATATCGTTTTATTCATTTTGGTTTGTTCCAAATGTAAAACCGCCTCTGTGTCAGCAGATGGCGGTTTAATTTTTTGATTTACTATTATGATCTGCTAATAATTTCCCGTTAGTTTCTAACTGCAATGCTGCTTGAGTGTTGTATGGGATGCCCTGCTTTTCCCATTTCCACAAAGTAACTCTAGATACACCCATCTCATCTGAAAGCATTTTTTTAGACTTACATTTATAGAAAGTCATTAAATCGCCAATATTCATAGTTAACTTTAATTGCTCAATCTGGTTAACTTAAGGTAACTCACAGGGATTTTATTTTCAAGTATTTGTGTTAATATTAGTTAACTATTAATTCTTCTGGTGCACAAAATGTCTCTTCATGAAAGGATGCAAAAGCTCATGCTTGAAAAAAATATCAGGCAAGTTGACTTGGCAAATATCACTGGAAACTCGAAAGTATCCGTTTCTAAATGGATGCGTGGTGAGGCTATACCAAAGGCTCAAGCATTAATTGAAATTGCTAAGGCTTTAGGAACTACTCAGGAATGGTTACTAAATGGGGAAGAAGCATCATCACATTTAAATCATCACAATGTTGTGGTTTGGGATGAATCCACGCCTCTTTCAGCAGATGAAGTTGAAATTGCATTTTATAAAACAATGCGTCTGGCTTGTGGTTCTGGTTCACTTGTTGAAGTGAATTCTTGTGATCGAGGGGCTATGAGAGTTCCAAGGGAGTTGCTTGATAGGCTAGGTATCTATAGAGATAAGGCTTTTTCAGCACCTGCTGAGGATGACTCAATGAAACCTACTATTAATGATGGTGACTTGATTTATGTTGATGAAAATAGAACACAAATAAAGGATGGGCGAATTTTTGCAATTGAGCATGGGGATATTTATAGATGTAAAAGACTTTACAGGCTTCCAAATGGAGGAGTAAGAATTGTTAGCGATAATAAAGAAGAATACCCTGAAGAAATCCTTTCAGAAGAAGATATAAACAATCAAGGTTTTAAGATTCTTGGATGGGTTTGGAAGATTGATAAAATAGAACACTGGTAAATAGAATATTATCAAATTATAAAAAAATAGAAAAATATTTAACTTTTAGAAACCTGCTTATGCAGGTTTTTTTATGTCTACAAAAATTACCTTAAAATAACTATTGACGATTTAGTTAATAAAAGTTAACCTTTTTACACAAACACAAAAAGCCCCACACTGTGGAGCTATTTTTAAAACCGAATGCTTTTCTCTGTCCTCTACCAAAATTTCAGAGACGCATTGCTATAACTGGTGATTCATTATGAACCAAAAGACAAATATTAGTCAAGCGCACTCACAAAAACTACCAGCCAAAACCTATGATGCTGGTGACTTATTGGATATTTATTCCTTGGCAGAGTGTGATATGGCTTGGATGAATACCTCAATTGAGTTTCTCCGCAGAGGTATTAATGATCTTCAATCTAGAGTCAATTCAGGTGAATTGCTTTCAGAACATCATTTTATGTCATTAATAAAACACGCTGAAATGTATGATTATTTGTCAGAAGAACGTCATCGTCATTATGAGCAAATGGCTGAACAATTTAAAAACGAATGGGAAATAGCAAAAGGTTCTAAAAGTGAGGATAAATCAAATGACTAAACATTTCTCCTTACCTCCACAATCACAAGCTTGGTTAGATTACGCACTCAAATGTAAAGGATATTTTCATTATTTCGCTGTCACCTTTGAGGGCGACGTTCATCCAATGGGTAAATGGGATGCTCCTTTTTACTCCGCAGAAGAAGCTTTTCAACTCAAAGAGGAATTGCAAAAACAATTTCCAGATAAGACTTTTATGCGAGTTGAAGGTGCAATTTGTGCAAGTATGGCTGTAAAAAACAAAAATGAAAATAAATACTGGAATGCTTGGATTAAAAAGCATTTAGAGCGAGTTGCTACGCTTGAAAAGAATGGTGATGCCAATGACTGACCTTTCTAACTTGCCAATCAAAACTAAACAACTCGCCTTTGTCCTCTGGCTTCACAAGATTGGCTATAAAGGCGTTATTCGCCCATGTGGAACTTTCGAGTTTCAATGCTACGTTATAAATAAAAGATTCCCTAGGAACGTGAAAATCGCTCCTAACTGGAAATTCAATAAACCAGCACAACAACTTTACGCAGAATTTTTAGAACATCTAGGAGCACCAGAATGAAAAGATTAATTTTGCCGTGGATCTTACTGCAATCAGCTTCAATTTGTTCAGCTAAAAATGACCCACGTAAATACTTAAATGGTGTCACTTTAATTGATGGCCATGTTGTGGCTACAGATGCAGAACGTGTTTTTTACTGCAAATATGATGAATTACCAAAACTGAAAAAGCCTTTAACAATTCCGCTAAAAGCGATTAAAAACCTCGAGAAAAAACTAGATAAAACACACTCAAATTGTTTTGTTGAAGTTGTTCATCATGTCGATGGTTTGGCATTGAATGTAAATGACATTGATCCAGAGATATTTACCCCTGTGGAATCGATATTCCCTGCAGAGTGGCACTACATGATTCCTCAAGATGATGGAATGCAATACAAAGGCGCTTCACCACATTTTCAATGGAAGCACATGGTTGACTTTCAGAAGATAAACAAGCTTTTGGGTGCAATTAATCCAGATGACACATATCTAAAACCAACAGGTATAGACACCCCTGCCCATATTTATTTTTATGGCAATGATTATTCAGGTGCCAAGGGTTTAATTATGCCGATTAATGGACGGAGTGAAGCGTGATGGGTGATTTGATAAATTTTGAAAAATCGATGCAAGTCATCACTCTATTTTTCGATCCAAACGATCCTGAACTAAGAGCTGAAATTGAAAGTGCTGATCAGATGGTTTCATACGACATTAACAGCATGAGCATTGAAGAGCTTAGAGATCATGCTCGTTGTTCTATTGTTCTTTTACATCGTGAACAAATCCGACACTTGAAAGAGATAGCAACAATTGAGCGCAAAGATCCAGTGCTAGATGCCCCTGCCCGTGTTGGTAGTTTAACTTTCCAACGTGGAATTAAATGGTCAACTGTTATCGATGCAACACAAAGACATTTTAAAGTTTTAAAAGATAAAAACTCAACCAATCCTATTATTAAGGGAGATCAACATGACTCAACCATCTAAACTTATGTGTCAACTTGGATCATTATCTCGCGGACTGGATAAAGAAAACCCTGAATTTGAGCCAAAATCTCGTTACAAACTTGCTCTGAAACTGAGAAAGATCGGAGAGAATGCGCGAAAACTTGAGGAAGATGAATTTAACGGTTTTTTCATTATCAACAGTGCACGTGATGCGACTTTAGATCTACTTGAAAGCGTGAACGTTAAATCAAAGGAAGACATTAAACAAAGCTTAGTTGAACTTATGGAAATCTTGGAAGGTGTGGAATGAGTGAAACTAAGGTGGTAATCATGCAAGAATCCGAACTTGAATCCTTGCTTGACAGAGTTTGCAGAAAAGCTGTGCTTGAGGCTTTTGCAGAGAAAGATGACGAACTACTGAATATTGATCAGCTTTGTAAAAAGATACCCGGATTGACCAGGCATCTATTTAAGAAGCTTTCCGAAGAATCAAAATTGAAATGCGTTAGAGGAAAATATTCCCTTAAAGCGGTTAAAGACGCGATGCAATCTCGGTAGCAGTTGGATTGTAATAAACCATAGCTCTTTTAGGGTTTGACCAACCAAACATCTTACATAGATCCAACAGCGGCAACTTTAGAGCAATTCGGGTTGCCGCAGTATGTCTTGCATCATGAAAAGTAAAACCCTCTAACCCAGCTTTTGATCGAGCATTATGAAACGCTAGACTTGCCTCATTCGGTGAATATTTAAAAACTTTCCCTGTTTTATTATCACTAATATTTTCAAATATTGTTAATGCAATAGCACTCAATGGGACTTCTCTTTGTCTACCGTTCTTTGTTGCTGTTAATCTTAAATATTTTTGATCTAAGAAAATACGATTCCATTCAAGACCACAAATTTCCGAAAGACGCATACCTGTTTCAAGCGCAAGAATAAACAAGGCTTTTAATTCGTCATTTAAGTGCGGTATTAAGGTTTCCATTTCTTCTTGAGCGATAACACGCTCTCTATGCTCTGACTCTTTTGGTAGTAACACTTCCTTCAGTGGGTTATCACTTAACCATAATTTAGTCTCTATACACCATGCAAAGAATCCTTGAAGCATGATTAGATCACGGCGGACAGTTGCTCCCTTAACAGTTCTTAAACGCAACTCCCTCCATTTAACAAGCATTTCTTTATCGACATTTATTAAGGCCTTTGAGCAGTCCATATTTTTAAGGATGTAATTTATTCTAGTGATTTCTTGGGATGCACCTTTTTTATTTATAGATACATTTTCTCGATATTCAATCAATGCATCTTTAAAAACTATATGTTCAAAATTTTGCACCTTTTCATTTTTCAAGGTGACTTCAAGTTCTTTTGCCCAAGCTTTCGCATCTCTTGCAGTATCAAAAGTTTTAGATTTAGGTGGATGGGGTTTGATTCTAACTGTTGCTGTTACCCTTCCATTTCTCTTTTGAAAAGTCGCCATCTTGTTGCACTCTTGTTGCACTAGAATTCATAATTAATTGTAATTTAATTTTAATAGAATGAAAAACAATTTATAAACCTCTGTTTTTAATGAGTTTAATAAATTTCGCTTTAACACATGCAAATAAAAAACGCCCCTCTCGGGGCGTTTCCATATTTAAAACGATGCAAAAATTAAGCAGTTAATTCTTTTACAGCGCCAACAACAGCTTCAGAGGTAATACCAAAGAATTGGAACAAATCTTTGGCTGGTGCAGACTCACCATAAGTTGACATACCAATAACTTTGCCGTCTAAACCTACAAATTTCCACCAGTAATCTACATGTCCAGCTTCAACTGCAACACGTGCACGGATATTTGATGGTAATACTGCTTCACGATATGCAGCATCTTGCTTCACAAATTCTTCCGCACATGGCATAGACACTACACGAACACCGTCAAGTTGTGCATATGCTTCCATCGCCAATGAAACTTCTGAACCAGTCGCAATGATGATCGCTTTTAATTCGCCTTTTTCTTCAGCCAATACATAACCACCTTTCACAACATTCTCAATCTGAGCTTGAGTACGTGTTTGGAATGGTAAGTTTTGACGAGAGAAAATTAACGCTGTAGGACCTTCGTTACGTGTTAAAGCAGATTTCCAAGAAATAGACGCTTCAACTGTGTCACATGGGCGCCATGTATTTAAATTTGGTGTACCGCGTAAAGAGGCAATTTGCTCAACAGGTTGATGGGTTGGGCCATCTTCACCTAGACCAATTGAGTCATGAGTATAAACATGGATCACACGTTGTTTCATCAATGCAGACATACGAACTGCATTACGAGCATATTCCATAAACATAAGGAAGGTTGCTACATAAGGAATGAAACCACCATGCAATGCTACACCATTGGCAATTGCAGTCATACCAAACTCACGCACACCATAATGTACGTAGTTACCCGCAGGATCAGACTCAACCCCTTTCGCGCCTTTCCAAAGTGTAAGGTTTGAACCCGCCAAGTCAGCAGAACCACCTAAAATTTCAGGTAGTAAAGGTGCAAATGCTTGAATCGCATTTTGGCTTGCTTTACGTGTTGCAATGGTTTCACCTTTAGCATTCACTTCAGCAATATAAGCATCCGCTTGTGCCAAAAATTCTGCAGGCAAGTCACCATTCACACGGCGTTTTAACTCAGCCGCTTCTGTTGGGTATTTTGCAGCATAGCTTGCAAAAACGTCATTCCAAGCAGCTTCTGAAGCTGAACCTTTTGCTTTTGCATCCCAAGCTGTATAAACATCAGCAGGAATAACAAACGGCTCTTCTTTCCAACCCAATGCTTCACGAGTTAATGTAATTTCATCATTACCTAGTGGCGCACCGTGGCAATCTTCTTTACCTTGTTTGTTTGGCGAACCTAAACCAATAATCGTTTTACAGATAATCAAAGTTGGTTTCGAGCTTTCTGCACGCGCAGCAACTGTTGCAGCACGAATTGCATCTGCATCATGACCGTCTGCACGAAGTACTTGCCAACCATAAGCTTTAAAGCGTTCTTCTGTATCGTCAGAGAACCAGCCTTCTACTTCACCATCAATAGAAATACCGTTGTCATCATAATAAACAACGAGTTTTCCAAGACCTAATGTTCCAGCAAGTGAACATGCTTCATGGGAAATACCTTCCATTAAGCAACCATCACCCAAGAAGCAGTAAGTGAAGTGATCTACAACTTGAATATCTTGTTTATTAAATTGTGCCGCTAAAGTTTTCTCAGCAAGTGCAAAACCTACAGCATTGGCAACACCTTGACCAAGTGGACCTGTTGTCGTTTCAATCCCTGGCGCATAACCTAATTCTGGGTGACCAGGAGTTTTAGAATGTAATTGGCGGAATTGTTTAATATCTTCAATAGAAAGATCATAACCAGTTAAATGAAGCAAAGCATATTGCAACATTGAACCATGACCATTTGACAATACAAAACGGTCGCGGTTTGCCCATTGTGGGTTGCTTGGATTATGGTTTAAAAATTCACGCCATACGACATCAGCGATATCTGCCATCCCCATTGGAGCACCTGGATGTCCAGAATTAGCTTTTTGCACAGCATCCATAGCCAATACACGAATTGCGTTAGCTATACGACGTTCATTCAGCGGGGTTGTCATAAATCAGAGTCCAATAAATTAAAATATAGGAAGATGAATAGAAAATTCAAAAACTGGGATGTATTGTCTTAAAAAAAGCGATCAGGGTAAAGACTTAAGTCTATATTTATCCGCTTAGGTTGCAAATTAATTAAAAAATATACCGAATAGTCTTAAATCAACGTTAAAAACGGTCTTTTTTCTTATTCACATCGAACATCTCAACATCAGCAAAACAAATTTGATTATATTTAAGCGATGCAGTTACATTCGGATACTCTTTCACCATCCAATTCAGTCTAAATTTTGAAAATTTCATGCTGATCAATATTCAATAGAACAAGATATTGCTAAAGCGTTTCACACGATAAAAAGTCATGATAACTTGAATGAAAATCGCCCTGCTTTTGCAAATTTTCCAGAAAACAGGACTCAATCATAATCTTTTATCAATTTTTCTAATGAGCATATCAATTAAAAACACATGAAAATGAATTTAATTCATGCATTTTAGTCAGGTAATGCTAGTCCTCAGGCTGAAGTCGATGTAACATATTGCGTCTTTATAAATTACTGTGATAGGACTTTCATGCGCGAGTATGCTGTTTTTACTTCGGAATCTGTGAGCGAAGGCCATCCAGATAAAATGGCTGACCAAATCAGTGACGCTATCTTGGATGCAATCTTAAAAGAAGACCCATACGCTAGGGTTGCATGCGAAACATTAGTAAAAACTGGTGCAGTCGTTCTTGCAGGTGAAATTACAACGACTGCAAATGTCGATTTTGAAACTATTGTCCGCAATACCGTAAATGGAATTGGCTATCACCATACCGATTTAGGTTTTGATGGTTCAACTTGTGCTGTGATTAACATGGTGGGTAAACAATCACCTGAAATTGCACAAGGTGTAGACCGTCAGAAACCAGAAGACCAAGGTGCAGGTGACCAAGGTTTAATGTTTGGTTATGCAAGCCGTGAAACTGATGTGTTGATGCCAGCACCGATTTCATATGCGCATCGCTTAATGGAAAAACAAGCTGAATTACGTCGTAACGGCGCACTACCGTGGTTACGTCCAGATGCAAAAAGCCAAGTAACCTTTGCCTATGAAAATGGCAAACCTGTTCGTTTAGATGCAGTTGTTCTTTCAACTCAGCACGATCCTGAAATTTCACAAGCCAATCTTAAAGAAGCTGTGATTGAAGAAATCGTGAAAAAAATTATCCCTGCTGAAATGTTCCATGCAGGTACTAAATTTCACATCAACCCAACAGGGTTATTTGTGATTGGTGGTCCAGTGGGTGACTGTGGTTTAACTGGTCGTAAAATCATTGTAGATACTTACGGTGGTATGGCGCGTCATGGTGGTGGTGCTTTCTCGGGTAAAGACCCATCAAAAGTTGACCGTTCTGCTGCTTATGCAGGCCGTTATGTTGCAAAAAATATTGTTGCTGCAGGTTTGGCGGATAAATGTGAAATTCAAGTGTCTTATGCAATTGGTGTTGCTGAGCCAACTTCGATTTCGATCAACACATTTAATACCGGCAAAGTATCTGATGAATTGATTATCCAATTGGTTCGTGAGCATTTTGACTTACGTCCATACGGTATCACCCGTATGCTTGACCTGATTCAACCAATGTATAAGCAAACCGCTGCTTATGGTCATTTTGGTCGTGAAGGTTCAGATACTGCATTTACTTGGGAAAAAACAGATAAAGTTGAAGCACTTAAAGCTTCTGCAAATTTGTAATGCTAGCCTAAGATCTAAATCTGAAAAAAGCTCGCAAATGCGAGCTTTTTTATTGAATTAATGTTATCGGGATGAATACCTCAAAATTTTTCCTCCTCTACTCCACTGAATATCTATATGTTAAATATCTTATCGATATTTATAACTTAAAATAGCTCTAATGGTTTGTTTATTTTAATCATTAGCATGATCTAATTTTATTGTTCTTTAAAAAAATCAAACCTTTATAGAATTAAATCTACCATCTACACGTACATGAATTATTGACCATCTGATTTAGCATCTGGCTGTAACACACTCAATAAAGAAACTTGTGCTGGGGTTTCTGTATTGTGATTTTGCAAATAAATATGTCCCACTTTAAACGTTACTGCTGCAATCAAACAAGCAACCAGACAAAACGTCCATAATCCATATGGGCTTTTAATATGTTGAGAGCCACATTTTGGACAAACTTTTTGTGTTGAACTGACCGCTTCATCACAACAAGCACAATGATATTGTAGAATCATATTCAGATCTCCTTTTATGGCGCTATTATTGTTTTTAATTATTACACTACAATTATATCCATATATGTAATGTAAAAAATCTGTTTCTTTTTTTAGTGTACATGATTCGTATCTTTTGACAAGACAAATTTGTTTCAATATATTCTTACATAAATTCAATAATTTAAATTTAAATACTAAAAATAAGTGATTATAAATCAACAGCTATCAAATTGTGGATCATTCATTCAATATTCTGTATTACATTGATTCAAGCTATAATCTGTAAAGTTAAAGATATTGTTTTGGAGATTATTTTGGTACAGCTGATTAAAAAAGGCGGTTTAAGAGAGCGTGCAAATCGCAGTCGTAAATACACGCAATCTGAAAATAATATTAAAACCTTAGATCCACATCGCTATGCCACTCAAGATCAAAACGATAGTCGCAATGATCAACAGTCACAACAACAACCCGTAAATCCTCAACAACATCCCGACCACTAAAACATTTTCAAGACATCGACCCAAAGGAAAATGGCAAATAATAAGAAAAAGCTTCCTGAAACAATATCGATATAACTTCCCGATTTTTGATAAACGCGTTTAATTTTAGGAATTGACATGATCATCATCAACAGGCTGAAAACTAAAAATGTTTGTATTGGAATAATCACTGCCAACTGCGGTTTTAAATTTGCACCTGCTGTTGAACTCAATGCCAATGAAAAAACACTACTAAAATAAATCACAATCTTAGGATTAGCTAAATTGGTATAAAGGCCCAATAGAAAATAGTTTTTAGGGGGCTGCTCTATCACGCCATCTAAATTGGTATTTTGTTTAAGTGTTGCAATGCCTCCTTTCAACATTGCATAGCCCATTTTAGCAAGGAATAAGCCCCCGATCAGCATCAAGACTTGTTGAATCCATGGCCATTGTTCCAATAAAACCGTAAAACCAAGCAAGGTTAATGTAACCCATACCACCACACCAGCAGAGATGCCTAAAATGATTTTTACAGTATTGGCACGTGTTGTCGATGCTGAGCTTTTAGCGACAAGTAATACATCTGGACCAGGACTCAACTGTGCAACAAAGTGTAGTGCACAAATGGTCAATAACATCGACATAATAGAATCTTAGAAATTGTGACTCAGTGATTATATCGTTTGATCAAAAATATGTTTAAGAAATTATGCTTGCTTCCGTTGATTTCAGACATAAAAAAGCCGAATCATTGATTCGGCGTTCTATTCAATATCGTAGACTATATTTTATTTTTTATTTACATCTTTCAATTCAATTTGTTTATGCTGCGGTTCAACTTCATGCGCCTCACCATCAATAATGGTTGAATCACGATATTGCCCACCAGATTGCTGGTTTTGCATATCCTGCATTTGACGCATCAAATCTGCAAATGGGTTTTGACCTTGAGCACCACCCATGTCCCCCATTCCACCCATCATATTGTTCATCATGGCTTGTTGCTTTTTCGCCATATATTTCATACCTGCATTTTTAATTGCATTCTGTACAGGTGGAAGAATAACCAGTAACGCCAAGACATCGGTGATTAAACCTGGAATCATCAACAAAATGCCCGCAAATGCTGTCGCCATTTTTTTGGCAATTGCAGGATCATTTCCCATCATTCCTGTCATTTGCATTTGTTGTAATTGCGGCATAATTGTTGCGGTACTTGAACGCAACAAGTTTAAACCAATTACAAAAGCAATGATAAACCAGAAAAATACGTACCAACCGCTAATGAATTGAGCCACACCAATCCATACAGCAATTTCAAGAATCGTACCAATTAAAATAATAGGAAAAAGTTTCATCGAAACAAGGCATCTCAAAGATAAATTAAAGGTGAGCTTGAAAATTCACATATAAAAACAATGAATTTCGTTGCTTCTATCATTTATATGGGCAGTTAAAAATTTTTAAAGGGTAATTTTGTGTTCTGACAGCGATTTTATGTATTTGTGCGATTTATTGACAAAGATTTTATAAATAATGAGCACCCTAGCGTTGTGCTTAAGGGACATAATACTGTTGTGTACTTTGATTATACAACTAAGTTAAAATTTTACTTACAATTCATTTTTAGAATCATATAATTGAAGCAAGACTTACGATAAGCAGTATTATGCCCTTAATTATTGGAATTGACCCCGGTTCACGCTTAACAGGTTATGGCATCATTGAAAAAGATGGTCAAAAACTTACTTTTGTTGATGCTGGTACAATTCGCACTGAAACAACAGAAATGCCTGAGCGACTCAAACGAATTTTTGCTGGAGTTGAACGTATTGTTCAGTTTCATGGTCCTACAGAAGCTGCTGTAGAGCAAGTATTTATGGCACAAAACCCTGATTCCGCTTTAAAACTTGGACAAGCACGTGGCGCGGCAATTGCAGCATTGGTCAATTTAGACTTACAAGTTGCAGAATATACGGCCCGTCAAATTAAACAATCTGTTGTGGGCTATGGTGCTGCAGACAAAGAACAAGTTCAGATGATGGTAATGAAGTTACTTAACTTATCAATTCAACCCCAACAAGATGCTGCCGATGCACTCGCTGCAGCAATTTGCCATGCCCATGCTTCTGGCAGTATGAGCAAATTAGCTGTACTGAATGCTTTAGGCGGTATGGCTCGTGGGCGGAGTCGTAATAGTAGTCGTCGACGTTAATTTATATACACTACCAAAACGCCTCACTCTACCCATGTCAAAGTCCAAGCTATTGCAATCATCAACAAGTTATCGCTATCACCAAGATGATCTGAAAGGTTTTTTATTTATTGAGATGGTAGAGCCCATCTCAAGTTAAATAAGGCAAAGTATCTTTTCGAATCTCACGAATGCTGGGTTGCTTCGTATAGGTTGCAATTAACATTTTTCCAGAAGTTCTTAGATTTTTCTTCTGTTCTGAATCAACACGAATCAATACCAACTCTTCAGGGATACGTGGATTACTCCCTTCTCGACAAATTATAAAGTTTTGATTCCGTTCAAGAATGGTATAATTTGGAAATTCCTTTTGTAACTTTGCTTTGAATGACAAAGACTTATCTTCTTTTTTTCCACTATCGAGTTGGGTATAAATGATCAATACCAAACACGCAGCAAATACAATTCCAACAACTAAATATTTATCAATCATGTAATTTCACTCGAATATACTTCTGCTGTTTTTCATTATACTGATAAACATGGGTTTCATTTATAGGCACAATTTTAGCGATATCACCAACATAGATTTGTTGCGTACCAGAATAGTGAATTTCAATATCGTACAAACCATCATGCTCAGTGCTTAAAAAGCGATAATCAGCTTGTGTATTGTAGATTTTATCACTTCCTGTCACTTCATTGTCATTCCCAATTTCTGCAACTTCCAATTTGACCATTACAGGGTTTTCATCAAATGGGATGATATAGAGCGTGCTCGTTGAATAGCCTTGTCGACTATACGCTTGTTCTTCGACATAGCCTTTTATTCGAGGACCAATTTTTCGAATATTTTTAACTATATTTTCAGTCGGATAAGGCAAATAATTAAAATCTGCATTCATCCAACTATTTTCATTCTGACTCTGGCTCACTAACTCAAATTGACCTAAAGCATTTTTCTTAAACAGGTAGACTTTAGTAAATGTTGCGCATACACCACAAAAGTTTAGTAATTGATTATTTTTATCTATTGAAACTTCTGTTGTACTTATAAGATAGCGCAACTCATTTTGAGCATTTTGATAAGCACTCGCAGGACTAAATACAATCACAGCATCATCACGATCGAAGACATGGGTATATTCGGCATTTTTAATCCCGACATACTGTATATTGCTCTGATCTAATTGAGGGATTTTGACATATTGGATCTGCTGTTGATAAAAAGATTTCATCACAGTTTTAAAGTCCAAATCTTTTAAAACAATCTTATTCTTATTCATCACAGCGTCTACTGGTTGTGCGACAAGCTCAGTATGAATACCGCACATCAAAATACAGCTGAATAAAATTTTGTTGATTATCATAGGTAATATTGATTTATATCAGTATGTGGTTGCTATTTTAAATGATCTCTTTAACGAATCATCTTAAAATCAGTATAGTCGAAATCATGATTCAGGTTTTGTTGTTCAATACTGCTCACATCAGCACGTAAAGGCCCAACATAGCAATGACGAATCAAACTTAAAATCGCTTGTTCATCTCCGACCACAACAGCTTTAACCTCGCCTGTAGTTAGATTTTTCACATAGCCTTTTAAATCCAATTGTAAGGCTTCTTTTTCAAACCAACGACGATAGCCTACAGCTTGAACTTTACCACGAATTAACAATTTAACCGCTTTCATCATATACTCACTCCTGACAATGAATGATTGACCACATAATACACAGCATCACGCATTTGCTGGGCCTGTAAACCACGCATACCGTTTTTTGCGAGCCTATCACCTGCCAAAGCATGTAAGGTGACAATTTCATGTAAGTGAATATTTTCATCAAATTGTGCTTTTAAACTGGCAATCATTCCTGCAAGAACATCTCCCATCCCACCAGTGCCCATGCCTGCATTCCCCGCAGTACAGATCCATAGATGCTTTTCTAAAATCAAACTTCCAGAACCTTTAAGTACCCATTGTCCTGAATATTTTTGCTGAAGTTTTTGAATCGCAGCAATACGATCATTTTCAATCTCTGCCACTGAGCAATTTAATAATTTAGCAGCCTCACCTGGATGAGGCGTCAGGTAAGTTCGTTGATTGAGTTGAACAGCTTGTTCAGCTAAAAACCATAAAGCATCAGCATCTAAAACCACTTGTAGCTGTGGGGTTAAATGAATGGGTGAAAACCATTTTGAAAATTGTTGTTTCGCCCAAGCATCACGCCCTAAACCCATTCCAAAACTGACAGCATCCACATGGCTTAATAAATTTTGAATATCCACATCAGTTAAAGCATTGATATCTCTTAGCATGATGTTAGGAGAGCGTGCCAGAATTGCTGTGTGATGTTTGGCATGACATACAATCGTGACTTTTCCTGCGCCCGCACTAAATGCAGATTCAGCAGCTAACATGACTGCACCGCCCATCTCTGCATGCCCACCGACCACCAAAACATGCCCATAACTGCCTTTATGGCCGAACGCTTGGCGTTGTGGCAATTGAATCTGGGTGGGCGACAACTGTGCGACCGCTTTTAATTCTGGGTCTATTGGAACAATTGAAATGAGCTCAATTTGACCCGCATATTCTCGACCCTGCCCCGTAAACAAGCCCGCTTTCAGGCCTAAAACAGTCAATGTTTGATCTGCTTTTACCGCAACAGGTAATGGCTGTCCAGTATTGGCATTTAAACCACTTGGAATATCGATGGCTACTTTTAAACCTGATTGGGCATTATAGTGTTGAATAATCGCTTGCAATGGATCGTCCAAATCACGGTTTAAACCAATACCAAACAGTGCATCAATATGACAATCAAAGCGCTTTTGGATATTAAAATATGGATGCATTTTTATTTTATCTGTCTGTACTAATTCAATTGCCGCCTTTAACTGCTGAGAATGCCCTGCGTCAGTTGCAAATATTTCGACTTGATAACCGTATTGATGCAAATAATGAGCAACACAATAGCCATCACCAGCATTATTTCCTGCACCGCACCACAGTGCAACAGTGGTAATTGAGGGAGAAGCTTGTTGAAACAAAATATTTAAGCGTTGCGCAATCGACCAAGCCACCTGTTGCATTAAACCAAAAACGCTATTTTGCTGAGCAAACCAACGCGCTTCCCATGCTTGTATTTCACGGCTGTGATAAACTTGCTGATGCATCATTCTGTCCTTTTCTTCTCACTATTTTATAGCGCATTGATTCATTATGTCGGCAACTTTAACTTCGCAATCCATTCCCTTGCAACAGCTTGATCTTCAAGAACTAAAATCTTGGATCAAACAACAGGCTTTGCAACTGGGCTTTGCTGATTGTGTCATTGCTCGTCCTGATGCTCAAGCTGAATTACCACGATTTAAAGAATATTTAAAACGCGGATACCATGGCGATATGAAGTTTTTAGAAGAAAATTTAGAAAAAAGAGCGGATCCAACACTACTGGTTCCAGGCACAAAAAGTATCATCTGTGTGCGAATGAATTATTTGGTGGAAACACCAAAACCGCGTTATGTACCAGATGAGCCCAATGCAGCAATTATTGCCCGTTATGCACGTGGACGTGACTATCATAAAATCATGCGTGGTCGGCTAAAAACCTTGGCAACCCTCATTAAAGAAAAAGTTGGTCCGTTTGAATCCCGCCCCTTTGCCGACTCAGCGCCGGTGTTTGAAAAATCATTGGCAGAAAGTGCGGGTATGGGATGGACTGGTAAACATACTTTATTGATTCATAAAAAATCGGGTTCTTTTTTTGTTTTAGGTGAATTATTTACTTCGCTTGATTTGCCCTTTGATGAACCAGCAACGCATCATTGTGGTTCATGCTCAGCCTGTATCGACATTTGCCCAACTCAAGCGATTGTTGAGCCGTATATGCTGGATGCGCGCAGATGTATCGCCTATTTAACCATCGAATATAAGGGAATCATTCCTGAAGAGTTAAGACGTGGTATTGGTAACCGTGTTTTTGGCTGTGATGACTGTCAACTGATTTGTCCTTGGAACAGTTTTGCCAAAAAAGCTTCGATTGAAGACTTTAACCCACGTCATGGCCTAGACGATATTAACTTATTGGATTTATGGCAATGGGATGAACAAACCTTCCTCAATTGTACTGAGGGTAGCCCCATCCGACGTACAGGCTTTCAAAGCTTTATGCGCAATATTGCAATTGGCTTAGGTAATGCACCGTATTCAGCCCAAATTATTGCAGCATTGACCCAAAATAGAGCCTTACATGATGAAGTTGTGCAAGTCCATATTGATTGGGCTATTACCGAGCAAAATGCTAAACAACACCAAATTTCAGCCCATTGATGCCCTTAAATTGTGCCGAGTGATAATTTTCAGATCGTTGCAAAGTTCGTAATTTTTGAATATTTTAATCACCAATACACCGAAGTTAATAAAAATTAAAGTTGAAATTTTGTGAGTAAATCACAAGGAATGTGGTTAACTTTGCAACTATATTTATAATTTTAGTTTTCTATACTCTTGATCTTTTTAATCGTAAGATACCATCGTATTTGGACTTTTTTGCCCTATGGAATTGGTATGAATTATGTATTATATACAGGGATAGATAATGATTATCATGGATTTAATTAATGACAGTACGTAATGACTGGGCTCGTGAAGAAATTCAAGCTTTATATGAACAGCCTTTTTTAGACTTAGTTTTCAAAGCACAGCAAACTCATCGTGAACACTTTGATGCCAATACCATTCAAGTCAGTACTTTACTTTCAATTAAAACTGGTAAGTGCCCTGAAGATTGCAAATATTGTTCGCAATCTGCACGCTATGATTCAAAATTAGAAGCTGAAAAACGTATTGCAGTTGATAAAGTAATCAGTGAAGCAAAAGAAGCCATTGAATCAGGTTCTTCGCGTTTTTGTATGGGTGCAGCATGGCGAAACCCACATGAGCGTGATATGCCTTATGTCCTCGAAATGGTGCGCGAAGTTAAAGCATTAGGTTTAGAAACCTGTATGACACTGGGTATGCTCAACCAATCACAAGCTGAACGTTTACATGCAGCAGGCCTAGATTATTATAATCATAACTTAGATACATCTCGTGAATACTATTCACATATCATCAGCACCCGTACTTTTGATGATCGCTTAGACACCTTGGATCATGTCCGTAATGCTGGGATGAAAGTCTGTAGTGGCGGTATTGTTGGATTGGGTGAAAATCGTAATGATCGTATTGGTTTATTACATGAATTAGCAACCCTGCCTGTTCATCCTGAATCTGTACCAATTAATATGCTTGTTCCAATTGAAGGCACACCACTTGCTGATGTTGAAAAACTTGATGTCACAGAATGGATTCGCACGATTGCGGTTGCGCGTATTATCATGCCACACAGCTATATCCGCCTCTCTGCTGGCCGTGAATCGCTCACTGACTCAGACCAAGCTTTAGCCTTTATGGCAGGTGCAAACTCGCTATTTAGTGGTGAAAAATTATTAACCACACCAAATGCTGGTGAAGGCAAAGACAAACAATTGTTTAATAAGCTAGGTCTAAAAGCAGAAAAAGCCAAGCCAACAGTGGCTGAGCTTTCTGTCGATGCGATGGCGAGTTAATTCAGCGTTTTTTCTAACACCGCTTAAGATCAAGTGGTGTTAGTATTTCCCTGCTAATTCTTTTATTATCATTACTAAGATTACTTTTTCCACAACTCATTTTACCCTTATTAAATAATCATCACACTGTTCTTTTTCTGCATTTGATCTACGATATCATCTGTGGCAAAGCCTAGTCGCCAATACAGCAATTGCAGTACATCTAATTCATCTTGGGTAATAATTCGATCATTCCACAAACAAATTTCAGCCACACCTAAAATGCTGAGGCGATCACGTAATAACAACCCTGCAATATCATTTAAGATTTCACCCAAATCAATAGGTTCATCTGAGATTTCTTCAAACAGCTCTAACTCATCCTTAGACAAAACCCGTTCTAAAATCTCATACCGTACATCAAGCTGATTGGCACTGTTAATTTGCTGTACATGCAGCAAGGCATCAATCAAGCGCACAATTTGCGGCTTCACCGTTTCCAAGGATGACGGTGTGTGCATCGGCAGCAAATGCAATTCAGCCTTTACACGCTCAATCAGCAATGCATCCAACAAACCAATCTCGCCATCTTCTTGAATAATTTTCGCTAACTTGGTGACGAATTGACGTGCACTGGTCGCAGGCATATTACCAAGGTTTTCACAGGCATCATGGAAAATTTGAATATGTACCCGACCATCTAAATTTAAAAGTGAGTCAATAATGGCACGACTTACCTCCGCATCAGACGGAATAAACTCGCGATACTGTCGAATCATTAAGATTGCGACCATCACCTCACGAGAACCCGTTGCAGTTTGCATAGCACGCTGAATCAAGTCAGAACGTTCAATTTGACGGCGTACTTCTGGATTTAAAGGTTTAATCGCATCGTTTAAAGCAAAACTAATTGGAGATAAGCGTAATAAAGGTAAAGGCTGTGGAGATACCCACGGGTTATAAACATCCCCTGTTGATTCTTCCAAAGGACGCAACAAACTAAATAAAGGCTGACTACGTAATTTTTTTAAATTTTCCAGCTGTAGATCCTGTAACAGTGTTGGATTTAACTCATAAATACGGTCTTCAATACTTGGATGGATATTTAACCAACTTTGCGGACTTAAGGAATTGGCAAAACACATATGCGCAATGGCTTCGGAAAACTCACTATAAATTTGAGAACCTGCATGATGCACATAGATACGCAATAAGGTTTGTACATTGGCATTGTTAAGCAACAATTTTTTAGTTTTATAATCGTTATAAAAAGTACGACCACCCAAAGTAAAATATTTAATCAAACGATTAATTAAAATCCCCATACTGCCGAGCAGCCAAATCACCCCACCAACTGCGACAAAACTGGTTTCAAATTTATGCTGATTTCCCTTGGCGTTATAACGATTAAAACCCTGTTTCGCAATTTTACTTCCCAACTGGCTAAAGGTAATTAAACCACTATATAAAATTTTAAGTCGGGTATTTTCGCGTGCTTCACCGGATAGAATTTGATTGAACTCATGCCCCAATAAACCATAAAGCTCTAATTCATCCAGATTCTGTAATGCACCCCAGGTCAGAATAATCACCGTATCTCTTGGATGAAACCCAGCAGTTAAAGCATTGACTCCGACTTCATCTGGCAATACATACAATGTAGGTGCATCAATCTCAAAAGTCTCTGCAAATTTATCTGCAAGCTTTAATGCTACACTTTCTTCTGGAGTACTTTCAATTTGACTTAAACGGCGGGCTTTTAATTGCTTTGCAAGTGAGTGACCACCTGTACGGAACACATAAAATTCATATGCGATTGACCAACCAATGATGACGATGATCAAACCAACACAGTAAGGACTGAGAATATTCCACCAGATCTCTTGATCTGGGTCCACATAGTGAACCAGCAACCCTAAAACAGTATTTAGAATAAAAATGGTCAAAATGACCGCAAGTAAGCAAATACTTGCAGACCACAACATATTCTTGTTTTTTATCAAATAATGACTGACATCTTTCAATGTAAAATTCCTCATTACATTGCAAAATACTATAAATGAAAAAAGCGGGAACTTCCCGCTTTTTCTCAATGTAAATCAAAGTTGCTTACATTTCTTCTTTGATACCGCTTAAATCCACAGATGCTGCATCGATATTGACATCAATATAACCATCTTTTTCTTTTTTCGCAGTATCACTACGACTTTGCTCAAGATCAGTTAAATATTGCTCATCAATATCGCCTGTGACATAAACACCGTCGAATACTGAACAATCAAAATCTTGAATAACAGGTACTTTACTGGTTCTTACTGCCGCTTTTAAATCATCCAAGTCTTGGAAGATTAAACGATCAGCGCCAATAATCTCCTGAATTTCTTCAACACTACGATGTGAAGCAATCAACTCTGCTTTTGCTGGCATATCAATACCATACACATTTGGATATTTCACCATCGGTGCAGCAGAGGCAAAATAGACTTTTTTCGCACCCGCATCACGTGCCATTTGAATGATTTCATTACAAGTGGTACCACGTACAATCGAATCATCAACCAACAAAACGTTCTTGCCTTTAAACTCAAGCTCTACAGGGTTGAGTTTTTGACGAACAGATTTGGTACGTTGTTGCTGACCCGGCATAATAAAGGTACGACCGATATAACGGTTTTTCATGAAACCTTCACGGAATTTCACACCCAACATATTCGCCAATTCTAAAGCAGAAGTACGGCTCGTATCTGGAATTGGAATCACCACGTCGATGTCATGCATATCCCCCCATTCACGAAGAATTTTCTTCGCAAGGGTTTCACCCATTTTCAAGCGTGCTTTATATACCGAAATACCATCGATGGTTGCATCTGGACGCGCAAAATAGACATATTCAAAAATACATGGGCGGTAACGCGAATTTGCCGCACACTGTTGTGAAAAGAACTCACCTTTTGAATTGATAAAGATCGCTTCACCAGGCTCAATATCACGTTCTACTTTAAAACCTAACGCGGTTATCGCAACAGATTCAGAAGCGATAATATATTCTGTTTCACCATTTTCAGTTAAACGCGAACCATAGATCAGTGGACGAATACCATTCGGATCACGAAAACCTACGATACCATGCCCTGTGATCATTGCAACGACGCCATAAGCACCTTTACAACGCTCATGCACACGTTTAACTGTATGAAAAATATCTTCAGGCATTGGCGTTAATGATGCACATTTTTGCAATTCATGAGCAAAAACGTTTAGCAATACTTCTGAGTCTGAGTCCGTATTCATATGACGTAAGTCAGTTTTGAATAAGTCATCGTGAATATCAGCCGCATTGGTTAAGTTACCATTATGCGCCAATGTAATCCCATAAGGTGAGTTTACATAGAAAGGCTGCGCTTCTGCACTACTTGAAGAACCAGCAGTTGGATAACGTACGTGACCAATACCATAGTTACCGAGTAATGCGCGCATGTGGCGAGTATGAAATACATCACGTACCATACCATTATCTTTTCTTAGAAAAAGACGTCCATTATGACAAGTCACAATCCCAGCCGCATCTTGCCCACGATGTTGTAACATCGTCAACGCATCAAATAACATTTGGTTTACAGGTGCTTTACCTGCTATACCAACGACTCCACACATAACTACCTCGCAGACCAGCTAGGACTAATAAAACGGATTCTTTGTCGAATGTGCTGATTTTTCATCGCTTTGAGTATCCGATGATCGATCAGCCTTAGTTACAGAAGTATCATCGGAACGATCTTCTGAATGTATATGATGTAATGCTTCATTTGCAGCATCTTTAGAGATTTCAGATGCCAAAGGTGCAAATGGTAACAGCGTCTGAATGAATTTGGATTGTTTCCACGTTGGAGAACTTTCAACCCACGGCCCTAAACCTTGCATAGTAATGAGGACGATGAACAGACCTTTCAAGGTCCCTAAAGCACTTCCAGCTAAACGATTTAACGGACCGAGTTTTAAAGTTTTTAAAATCTGATTGAGTAAGGCTGTGACAATCCATGTTAAAACAATAATCACCAAGACAATAAAAGCAAATGCAGCAATTTTCTGCACCACAGGATCCTGACTGAGTGCAGACATTGAAGGTGCGATGATATTGGCATATTTAGCACCGACAATCAGTGCAAAAATCCATCCTATCAAGTTCGCAAAGGCTTTCACGAATCCTTGTCGCAAACCGTTTAGCCCTCCAATGAGCAATAGAATCAGAATAATAATGTCTAAGGTATTCATATTTTAAATCATAGCGTCAACACAGTCTTTAATGAGTGTAGGACCTGTATAGATCATACCACTATAAATTTGGACTAAGCTTGCACCAGCTTGTTGTTTTGCAACAGCTTGTTCACCAGATAAAATTCCACCAACACCAATCAAAGGAATTTTACCTTGTAAAATTTTTGAAAAAGCCGCCAAACATGCCGTGCTCTTTTCAAATACGGGCGCACCTGATAAACCACCCGCTTCATCACCAAATGGCAAACCTTCAACCCCCTCACGGGATAATGTTGTATTGGTCACGATCAATCCATCAATTTTAAACTGCAACAATTGTGATGCAATAAATTCAATATCTGAAGCTTCTAGATCTGGTGCAACTTTCAACACTAAAGGAACATAGTGTTGCAATTCTTCTGCCAACTCTAACTGACGTTTTTTTGAGTGTTTCCAAAAGTTCAGTGAGCGCATGGCCACTTTGTAAAGAACGTAAATTCTTGGTGTTTGGAGATGAGATATTAACAGTAATATAAGATGCGTAGTTATAAACTTTTTCAAGACAAACTAAATAATCGGAAACTGCATCTTCAACTGGTGTGGTGGCATTTTTACCAATATTGATACCAAGAATGCCTTTAAATTTTGCGGCTTTAACATTCTCAACCAATTGATCCACACCATCATTATTAAACCCCATACGGTTAATAATTGCTTTGGCTTGAGGAATACGGAAAAGGCGTGGCTTGGGATTGCCCTCTTGTGGCTTAGGAGTAATGGTTCCGATTTCAATAAAACCAAATCCTAAACCCGCTAAGGCATCGATATAAGCGCCATTTTTATCCAGTCCTGCTGCTAAACCAACTGGATTTGGAAACTCAATTCCCATGCAAGTGACTGGTTTGGCAGCAACAGTTTGACGAATCGCCCCCATTTTATGGGCAGATTTAAGCATGGATAATGTGAGTTCATGTGCACGCTCTGGTGCTAAAGAAAACAACAAAGGGCGAGCAAGTGAATACATCATAGCTACAAAAGTCTACTGCTTTTTAAGTTGCCATATTATAGGCACAGTATGTTGAAAAGGCTATGCTTGAACTGTGTTTATTTTCACTACTACTGTACCGTCGCTGTTAATTTAATCTGCCCACCTTCTTTGGCTAACTCCATCTTTTCCAAACTCACACCCATTTGGGCAATTTGGGTTAAAAAGTTAGCTAAAACGGCATAGTTTTGATGTTGTGCAATAATCTGAAATTGCTCACCCACTTGCTGCGAGGCAACCGAAAGCCCTTGTTGTTGTGCCACACGCTGAATTTTATCTGCAGTGGTTAAGGCCAAATCATCTGCAGGCTTCATGGTCACTACATTACTCTGCATCCACACCACAAGATCTTTCATCTGATTTAAACGTGCTTGCTGTTTTTCGGCAGCTTTATGGGTGTACCACAACGCCGCACCCACAATTGCCACAATGACAAAAATCGTGGTGAAAATAACCATGACACGTTCACGTGGAGATATTTTTTCTAAATTCTCTGCGATTTTCTCAGACCATACATCCAGTCGATTTTGCACATTTTCCATTGTTTTCATTATTGTATCTTCACCAAACCAACGACAGATGCACCTTGCGTCTGAACATTGCCTAATTCTGCTTTAAAGCCTTGTTGATTCAGTTGTGTCACCAAGGTTTGTAAGCCTTCAGCATTTTTCGCCACCAGATCCATATTTAACACTGCTGTATCATAATTTACACGACTGGCAATAATCTGATGCTGCATTAAAATTGGCCCAACACGACTGAGTAATTGTAAAGCTTGGGTATTTGCACTCTGACTTAAAGCCAATTTATTTTTAAACTGACGTTCTACAGACTCTTCTGTAATCCGTTGCTCATTTGGAAACCATTTTTTGTACTGATCCACTGCAATCAAAGCAGTTTGATCCGCAACTTTCTTCAGTTTAATCCAACGCAAAGCATCGTAACTCAATTGCGCAATGATCAAAACAACCACCAAAACTGCACAGGCTTGCCAATAACGAGAAACGCCTTGATTGGCTTGCTTGGCTTTTGGCAATACATTATAAGGATGTAGTTTCGGTTTTTTGATTTCACTAAATTGATAATCAAAAGGCTCACGCTGATCCGCTGTAGCAATCACAAATAAGCTAACCGCTTGCTCATCTGTCAATCCGCTATATAAATAGCTTTTCTCTCGATCAGCGAAATCCAAATATACATTCAGATCATCAATCGAATTACCAAGGAACTCGCCTTCTCGAACCAATAACTGTCCGTTGACATTGGCCAAAATCGTCTGTCCGACTTCTGGTACAGGCAGCATCAAAAAGTCAGGTAATAAAGAGACAATTTTTAACGGAATCAATGACAAGGAATGCTGCATTGTGGTGACAGCATATTGATGAATCCCCAATATTGAAACCTGATCGGGTTGTTGAAAGTGTGAAAACACTTTCATCTGATCAATCGGCAAAATCACATATTCTTCTAATAAATATTTGACACCATCTACACCCAATTGTTTATATTGAGTTTTACTGAATTTCTGTTGAAGAATTTGCACTTCACGACTTGGGAAGAAAACCACAGCTTCTTCACCTTGGTAAAGTTTAATATCTTGTATTAATTGTTCTAGGCTCGAAGATTTAGTCCAATCACTTCCTCGAGACCACTGCCAAACCCCATTGGCTTCAGGCATCCATAAGTACAACATTTATCGTTTTCTGCCGTTAAGTTCTTTTAACAATGCTTTTATACAGTTGGAATAAAGGCTTTATCTTGTGTAGATAGACCATTTGCAATCACAGTTTGCTCATAAATACGAGCCTCTGCCAAGGCAAAAGGATTAAAATGCTCATGTGTCAGTTGTTCTGCAATATGTGCCACAACATTCATATGACATACCACCACAATACGTTCAAATGGCAATTGTGACAACCATTCGATTGCTAATTTTGCATCATCATCTGGCTTTATTTTGTCACAGACCAATACAGATATATTCGGGAAGTACGTTTGTATGTGCGCCAATGTTTCTTGTGCTCTTAATAAAGTGCTGACAACAAATACATCCGGCTGCACGATTTCTTTTAAAAAATTAGCCGTTTGTTGTGCTTGTAAATGCCCACGTTGTGTTAAAGGCCGTTTACTGTCCACCCCATTGACGGGTGGAGCTGCTTCACCATGACGCACCAAAGTCAGTTGCATAAGATTTCCTTTTTAATACTGCACTGATTATAACGAGGCTTTGTTACAAATCCATCTCTAAAGTTTTGAATATTGTGCCAACAACACACGATTAAACTTCGTTATGCGGAAGCACAAACTCTACATCACTACGATGCCCATTCTTCATCAAAGAAACGGCACTATTCAGTGGTGGCGCACCTTCAAAAATAACTTCATACAATGCAGTGGTAATTGGCATATAGACATCCAACTCCTTTGCACGTGCATTGACTTGTACAATGGTGTTGATCCCTTCAGCGGTTTGTCCCAATTCAGAGGTTGCTTGTTCCAGTGTCTTTCCAGAACCCAAGGCAAAACCAACTTGATAATTTCGGCTCAACGGGCTGTTACAGGTTGCGAAAAGATCACCCACACCAGACAAACCTAAGAACGTTAAAGGATTTGCCCCCAACTTAACTGCAAAGCGACTCATTTCAGCCAAGGCACGGGTTAAAATCATACTCTTGGTATTTTCCCCAACTTTATAAGCAGCGGCCATTCCCATTGCAACAGCATAAATATTTTTAAGTGCGCCACCCAGCTCGACACCATGTACATCGTCACTGCCAAATACTCGAAACAAGGCACTGTGCAGTGCTTGTTGTACGGCATAACGTACTAATTCACTATCACTGGCAATTACGGTACCTGCAGGTTGTCCTGCAACAATTTCTTTGGCTAAATTAGGTCCTGAAAGAACACCATAAGGAACTTCAGGAAGCTCTTCCCGAATGATGTCACTCATAAAGCTAAAGGTTTTTGCTTCAATCCCTTTGGTTAATGAAACAACGGCTTGTGCGCTAATAAAAGGTTTAATTTGACGTAGAACATCACGAAAAGAATGGCTTGGAATTGCCACCAGAATAATATCGCGATCACGCACTGCATCTTCTAAATTTGACTCAGCACGTAAACCCGCCTCCAATTGAAAATCAGGTAAATAGCGTTTATTGACATGAGTCGCATTAATTTCAGCTGCGATACTTTCATCGCGAATCCAAATCATGGTGTCACAACCATTACGTACTGCTGTATTTGCCATTGCTGTACCAAAACTACCACCACCCAGTACAGTCAAACGCAACGCTGTTTTCTGGCCCAATACAATAGGTTCAACTAAATCTTTAAATTGTAAATCCGACATTTATTGTTATCCTAAAATGCTTATCCTAATAACCCAATGATTTTTTCAATCTGAAAATATCAATAACTTTTTGACTCAAGCTTGCCAAAAATGAACATATTGTGTTGTTTCAATCTCTGCACGCGGGGCAATCGTTTTTGCCGCTGTACCAACATAAATAATGCCAGAAATTAAATCTCGTTCAGCTAAACCCAGTGCTGATTTTAATAATTTAGATTCGACCACAGCCCCACTCCGCCACATAGTTGCGAAACCTTGTGCCTGCATCGACAATAAAAAGTTTTCAATTGCAGCCCCTGAACTCAGCGTTTGTTCAAAAAAAGGCACTTTAGGGTGATCCTGAAATTTAGTCACGGCAAGCACCAAAATAGGCGCTCTAAAAGGATGAAGTTTTACCCGTTCAACTTGGGCTGGATCTAATTCACCTAAGTCAGCAATAGATTGTGCCAGTAATGCACCAAATGCTTCACGTTGCTCAACATCCACGACAATAAATTGTGTGGGTTTTAAACGATGATGATCAGGTGCTGTTAAAGCGGCTTTAAATGCAATATTCAGTTGTGCGTGTGAAGGTGCAGGTTCAACCAAATGACCAATCGATTGACGTTGATGAATATTGTCATGTACTGCTTTGAAGTTTAAATCTGACATTGACCTATCTATTATCTGGTTAATTTCACTTGTTTCAAGATTAGCATAATCTAAAATCATTAAGCTATCTCCGACAAAATTTACTTGGCATCTGTCAATATTGCATACAACTTATTGTTAGGTTATCAATGAGCATGATTGCTCGCAAAAAATGCCTTCAATACCCTTTGGCTTCGAAAATAAAGCCAAATCATCAATAAACTTAAAAAAAACTGCAAAATTTATACATGTTTCTCAATATTTAGCCCACATTCTATGCTCAAATTATAACTAATTTAAAAGCAGTATCTTTTTAATTTTTAGTACAGGAATTTGAGAATCAATATGAATAAATTAACAACGATCACTTTACTTGCTAGTTCAGCGTTACTCTTCACTGCGTGTGCATCAAATCCAACACAAACTTTAGCGATTCAAAAAGCAGATAACCAGTATGAAGTCACTGGCTTAGGTAAAGACCAAATTACCGCAAAAAATAATGCCATTACTGCAGCAAACAAGGCTTGCGGTAAAAAAGGTGCACCAGTCTTAGTGGATGAAAAAACTGAATACCATGGCAGTTTAAAAGGTGTCGTCGATGAACAGACTGGAAAAATGATCACTGCAGCAGCAGGCGTATTAGGTTCAGTAATGGGCAAAAACTACGGTATTGAAAAAGATACTGACTATCAAACTACACTGACCTTTAGCTGTAAAGCAAGTTAATCCGTTTAGCCGTCTAAACTAAAATAGCCAATAAAAAACCCACTTTAAATAAGTGGGTTTTTTTAAACACAATTCGATAAAGAAACAAAAAACTTAACAATAACCATCTAGTCGCGTTAAAGGCAATTTTTGCCCAATCGCTTTCTCAATAGTTGGTAAATTAAATGCATCATCTTCAGACAAGAAACTAATACTTACACCCTGTGTACCTGCACGACCTGTACGACCAATACGATGTACATAATCATCTGACTGTTCAGGCAAAGTGAAATTCACCACATGAGATACGCCATCTACATGAATACCACGGCCAGCAACATCCGTTGCGATCATAATATTATGCTGACCATTTTTAAATTGATCTAACATTTTCAAACGTTTATCTTGCGCTATTTCACCTGATAGCATCACCACCTTATAACCATCTGCTTTTAAATGATCATAAAGTTTACGTACTTGATCACGGCGATTGGCAAAGATCATCACTTTTTCAATGGGTTCATCTGCCAAAATTTCGCGCAATAAGCGATATTTATCTTTCTTTTCGACCACATATACACGTTGTTCAACATCAGCGTTGGTTTTCTTTTCTGGTTCGATTTCTACTGTAACTGGCTCACATAACCATTGTTGGGCAAGATTGAGAACATCATAGCTAAATGTTGCCGAGAACATTAAGGTTTGACGTTGCTCTTTACGTGGCGAAAAACGCACAATCCGTTTAACTGATGGGATAAAGCCCATGTCTAATAAACGGTCAGCTTCATCAATCACCAAAAATTCAATTTGATCTAACCAAACTTCTTTTTGTTCTGTGAAATCAATTAAACGACCAGGAGTTGCCACTAAAATATCAACAAAACCTTGATCCAGTTGTTTTCTTTGCTTATCAAAATCAACGCCGCCAACCAAAGTCACGACATTTAGATTGGTATATTTGACTAAATCTTTTGCATCATTTTCAATTTGAATTGCAAGTTCACGTGTTGGCGCAAGAATCAATGCACGTGGTTCACCACGGAAACGTTGTTCTTTAATTGGGTTTGTGAGCAAATCATTAATAATACTGACTAAAAATGCCGCTGTTTTACCTGTGCCGGTTTGAGCACGACCAATTGCATCATGACCTGCTAAAGTATATTTCAATACTTTTTGCTGAATTGGGGTCATTTCTTTAAACCCTAAAGCATCAATCGCTTGTTTAAGTTGCGGATGTAAATTAAGGGTTTCGAAACCTGATGACATAAATACGAGCTCTAACTGTAGACACTTTTAATTGCGCCCATTATAAACAAAAAACGCCCCAATTTATAAGAAATTGGAGCGCCACTTAAATTTTAAAAATTTAAGATTAGTCTAAAGGCTGAACTTCTTCAGCTTGAAAACCTTTTTGACCTTGCACAACACTGAATTCAACGCGTTGACCGTCACGAAGTGAACGATGACCGTCACCTTGAATAGCACGGAAATGAACGAATACGTCATCACCGCCTGCGCGTTGGATAAAGCCGAAGCCTTTAGTGTCGTTGAACCATTTAACTACGCCTTGTTCACGAGCTGTCATAAGTTAATCCTCAGTTATTAAGAAAAAGGGACCACCCGGTGTTGCAAACAGCAGAGCAAACAAAGTTTTAAAATATTTTCTAATTTCAAAGCTTGTAATCATTCTGTAAAACTATTAACAAAATCCCGGTTACATCCATCTTGTAATAGGGTTTCAAAACAAGAATTGTTTCTGATAAATCCTAAATACGCAACGAGCTTAACATGGGTTTATGACAATTAATAGAATTTTTTTTGATAATTATTTTCGATATCAAGCGTGTTTTTTAAACAGCTTCACGATTATTTTTTATTTGTTGAAGAATCTTCCAATTTTTGTTGGGGTGTTTCAATAAACTTGGTAAAATATGCGTTCCATAACCCTGTTGTTACCTTGCCAAAAAATGAATGAACCTTTAGGTCAGACAGCAATTGAAATAAATTGTATGGGTAAACCCTGTCCAATGCCTCTATTAATGTTAAAGCGTGAATTAAAAAGAGCATTGCCTCATCAAATATTTCTTTTAATGTCCTCTGATCCGCACAGTGAAATTGATATTACGCGTTATTGCGAGATCAACAAGATTTCTTGCCAATTGACTAAAAGATCAGAGCATGAATTTCATTACTTAATTGAATCTTAATTATTTTCAATTCAAATTATTTTTTGCAAATTTGCATATATTTTTACATTTCGATACCCAAATTTCCTTACTTATGTACAATATTCGAATTAAGATGAATGCATTAGCTATACAACGAAATTCCTATAAGGAGAACCCATGAGTGACAGCAGCAATCAGTTGATGCCCCTGTCCTTATCTGCACCAGGTGTTAACTTAGGTGCTTATATCAGCACCGTAAATCAGATTCCAATCTTGACAGCTGAACAAGAAAAAGAGTTAGCTGATCGCTATTTTTACGATCAAGATTTAGATGCTGCGAAAATGTTAGTGATGTCTCACTTACGTTTTGTGGTGCATATTGCGCGCAGTTATGCGGGCTATGGTTTGCCACAAGGTGATTTAATTCAAGAAGGTAATCTCGGTTTAATGAAAGCAGTTAAACGCTTTGACCCCAATATGGGCGTGCGTTTGGTGTCTTTTGCTGTGCACTGGATTAAGGCTGAAATTCATGAATATGTGATTCGCAATTGGCGTATTGTCAAAATTGCGACCACTAAAGCGCAACGTAAATTGTTTTTTAATTTACGTAGCCTAAAAAAATCAAGTAAAAAACTTACACTTGAAGAAGCACAATCAATTGCCAACGACTTAAATGTAACAGCAGAACAAGTCTTGGAAATGGAAGGTCGTTTAACCGCTTATGATGCTGCTTTTGAAGCTCAAGGTGATGACGATGACGAAGGTTCAACTCATGTTGCACCAGCGCTTTATCTCGAAGATAACCGCTATGATCCTGCTCGTTTAGTCGAAGAAGAAGATTACGAAGAACAA
The DNA here is from genome assembly GCF_022828975.1 of Acinetobacter sp. NyZ410. NCBI lineage: Bacteria > Pseudomonadati > Pseudomonadota > Gammaproteobacteria > Moraxellales > Moraxellaceae > Acinetobacter > Acinetobacter sp. NyZ410. The sequence goes on from NZ_CP094620.1 coordinate 2,980,498, forward strand.
AGTACTTCAGCTTTGCATAATGCCATGGAACAGTTAGATGATCGCTCACGCAACATCTTACAGCGCCGTTGGTTAGATGATGATAAATCGACCTTGCATGAACTGGCTGCAGAGTACAATGTATCTGCTGAGCGTATTCGTCAGTTAGAAAAAAATGCCATGGACAAAATTAAAGTTGCCATGTCATCCAACTAAATCTCCAAAACTGTCTGCATACCAGACCAATAATTTATATTTTCAATAAAAGGGCGACATGCCCTTTTATTTTGCATGATATTTTTGTCAAATCTTTATTCTTAATAGATTTTGCCTTTAATCCCGCTTCGAAATTGTGTTAATGTTATGCGCAAATTTATGCAGATGACTGGCTTATGTGGATTGCAATTTCAGCACTGAATTTAGCGCTTGCAGTAATCTTAGGTGCATTTGGCGCACATGGTTTAAAAGCTCACGCAACTGAAGCTCAGTTGGCATGGTGGCAAACAGCAACTGATTATTTTTTCTACCATGCACTGGGCCTATTGGCACTGGCTATTCTCAGTAAAGTCATCCCACAACTTCCAATCAAAGCCAGCTTCTTACTCATCCAAATTGGTATTTTATTTTTCTGCGGTTCGCTTTATGTCATGGCACTGGGTTTACCACGAGGTTTAGGTGCAATTACACCCATTGGTGGAGCACTGATGATTGCAGGTTGGCTGGCCCTTGCATGGAATGCATTGAAATACGCTAAATAAAATTATTTTGATTTTAGACATCACAATTTGCGCAATCGAATGGAATGTATATGCAAATTTTCTTAAATGGTGAGCCTCAAGAAACCGCTTGCCAAAATCTTTTACAACTGGTTCAGGAACTTTCACTCGAAGGTAAACGCTTTGCCGTAGAAATGAATGAAATGATCATTTCCAAAAGTAAACTTGAACTTACCCCTATTGCTGAAAAAGACCGTATTGAAATCATTCACGCTGTCGGTGGCGGCTAATTTGGAGCTCTCCCATGCTAGATTTTCCTACTGAAAACTCCCCTCTTATTATCGGTTCTCGTACTTTTCAATCTCGTCTTCTCGTGGGTACGGGTAAATACAAAGACATGCAAGAAACTGATTTAGCAATTCAAGCCAGTGGCGCTGAAATTGTGACAGTAGCGATTCGCCGAGTAAACATTGGGCAAAATCCAGATCAGCCCAACTTACTGTCAATCCTTCCACCTGAAAAATACACCATCTTACCGAACACAGCGGGTTGTTTTGACGCCAATAGCGCAGTACGTACCTGTATGCTTGCACGTGAACTTTTAGATGGCCATAACCTGGTCAAATTGGAAGTATTAGGTGATGAGAAAACCCTTTATCCAAATGTAACAGCGACACTTGATGCTGCTCGCACATTGATTGAAGATGGTTTTGAAGTGATGGTGTATACATCGGATGACCCTATTGTGGCTCAAGAACTTGAAAGCATGGGTTGTGTTGCGATCATGCCTTTAGGTAGCTTAATTGGTTCTGGCCTAGGCATTTTAAATCCGCATACTATTTCAATTATTAAAGAAAATGCCAAAGTGCCAGTTTTGGTTGATGCTGGTGTAGGTACTGCAAGCGATGCCGCAATTGCAATGGAATTAGGTTGCGATGGCGTATTGATGAATACCGCGATTGCCGCTGCACATCATCCAATTTTAATGGCGTCAGCAATGAAAAAAGCGGTTGAAGCTGGACGTGAAGCCTATTTGGCGGGTCGTATGCCACGTAAACGAATGGCAAATGCGAGTTCACCAGAAACAGGTTATTTCTTTAAATAATCGTTTGAATTGCCTAAAAGGATTTTCCGAAGTCCTTTTAGGCTCAAAATATCTTGATAAATTCATTGAGAAAGATCATGAATAAAATAATAAATACCGCCCTGCTCCTGAGCGCTTATTCATCGCTAAGCTTTGCAAATCAGCCTTCTACCTCATTACAAAAATTTGTCCCAAACAATTGGGAAATTCTTGCTCAAGCAGAAGGTGATTTGAATCAAGATGGTAAAAAGCATATTGCCCTCATCATCCAACCTAAAAATGAAAATCAGCACAATCGAAAGCTTTTAGTGCTTTTTCAAAAAGGTCAACAATTACAACTTAAGCTAAGTCGACAAATTCCTAACTGGACCTATCGTTCAGAAGAACTCTGTATCGAAGATGCTCTAGATGACTCCTCATTGACGATAAAAAATCAACGCTTAGATGTGTTATTCAATACCATGTCATCCTGTAGCAATACGTATGGCTTGATATATACCTATGGGTTTAAACTAAAGAACAATCAATTCCATCTCATTGGATTTGATGTTTATGATTTAGATAAAATTAGTGGCAAACTAAAAGAAACCAGCCTTAACTTTCTAAGCAACAAAGCCAAAGTGACCACAACGCCAAATATCTTTGCACAAGTTGAAACGCCATCCAAAATTGTTTGGAAAACACTGAGAACTTCGACAAGCTATACTTTGGAGAATATTCCTTGGGATAGTGAAGAATTGATTCATAACTTTAGCGTTCAATTTATTGGAGAAAAATAATGAAAAACAAAACTGAATTAATTTTATTTTGTGCATTAACAACATGCTCAACTTTGATTTGGGCAGACACCAACCCCAAAGCTGACTATCAATCATTTATCCCTAAAAACTGGAAAGTGTTGAGTAAAGTACAAGGTGACTTAAATGGTGATAAGCTTACAGATCTTGCTTTAATTATTAAAAATACGGATCCAAAAAATATTGTGACAAATGAGGGATTAGGTAATCCTCAGCTGAATTTAAACAATCGAAAGTTATTAATTTTATTTAAAGCCCCTCAAGGCTATCGTCTTGTTGCAAGTAATTACTCGCTTCCTACTGAGGGAGATAAAGAATCACCTTGTCTTGCTGACCCTCTAAGTGAAGGCGATCCACTCACCATCAAAAATGGATTAGTTAAAATTAATTTACATTATTGGCTCAGTTGTGGTTCATGGTCTGTCTATAACAATGCTTTTACTTTCCGTTATCAAAACCAGTCTTTTAAGCTGATTGGTTACGATACAGATTACTTCCATCGTGCATCTGGTGAAACCAGTGCGAAAAGTATCAATTTTCTAACAGGTAAAATTAAAAACACTACAGGTGGTGGTGAGTTTGAAAATCAGGATCAAGCTAAGCAAGTTTCTTGGTCCAAATTAAAGAACAGTTATTCACTTAAACTTGAGCAGATCAATTTTAAAGACTACGGCGAGTTTGAATAAAACACGTTTCGTATCTACCAACGATTCATAAATATGCCATATTATTCTGAGAATAAAGGTATCGAAGAGGACTCGATATTTGCCATAAAAAATTAGCTAAGACAAGGTAATCAAAAGTGATCGCTTGGAGAGATGCCTAAAAATAGGCGTAAATTTAACAACAAATTTACGATTCAGTGAATTGGAAGAAAACCATAAAAAATAACAATCTATTACTTCTATTTTTTACATTAACAGTCTGCTCAAGCTTAGTTTGGGCAGAAACCGATACTGGAGCTGATGTTCAAGCTTTCATGCCTAAAGATTGGAAAATACTAAGTAAAGTTCAAGGTGACTTAAATGGTGATCAACAAGCAGATATGGTGCTGATTATTGAAAATACGGATCCCGTAAATATTGTTAAAAATAAATTCAATCATAAAAAGCCAGCAAATCTTCTACTTAACCAAAATGAGCGAAAATTATTAGTTCTATTTAAAGACGCTCAAACTTACCGCCTTATCACCAGTAATTCTTCACTCCCTAGAGAAAGCAACAATGAACGCCCTTGCCTTATCGATCCATTGATTGTAGACAATTCACCAATCATCCAGAATGGACAACTTAAGATCACATTAAATTACTCGTTTCGTTGTAATTCATGGGAGGTCTTTAATAATATTTATACTTTCCGCTATCAAAGCCCATCATTCGATCTGATCGGCTATGATTTACATTATTTCGATATACCATCAGGTGACAGTCGAACTGAAAGTACTAATTTTTTAACAGGGAAAATCAAAAATGTCACAAGTACGCAAGAACTTGATCGCAAAAATACACCAAAAATATCCTGGTCAAAATTAAAGAAAGCACCTTTGCTCAAACTTGAGCAAATCAACTTTGGGCGTTATGTTCAATGATAGATGTCTTTATAAATTATTTTTTAAAAACAATAATTCAACATAAAAGAATCCCCCCCCCTTAGCCTTCTCCCAAAGCGAGAATGAACCTCATAATAGTGAATTAACTTTAAAATCCATGTTCTAAAATACGGATTTTAACATCAGCAACATGCTCTTTTACTTCAAGTTGATACGCTTGCATATGCTCAGTTTGTAAGTGTGCATTGAGATGCTCAATATTTTCCCATTTTTCAAGCATCACGATCAAATCAGAATCCTTGCTTTGATAACTTACATCAACACCAGCATCAACCAATAGCTGATAACCATGACAGCCTTGCTCTTGTAATACTGTCGGGGTAATTTTCTTAAATGCTTGGATAATTTTATCTTTGTGTAATCCATTTGGATATGCACGGATTTCAGCGACAATGGTCAACATTTTAGACTCCTTAAATTTTTTAAATGAGATACTCAAAATTCCAATTTGCTTAAGCAAAAAGCTGCTGTAAATGTTGGCGATATGCCTGTTCATATTGCGCAATTTGTGGTGCCTTAATCACATCATTGACAATAAATGTTTCTAAACTTTGCATTCCTAAGAATTGATTGGCTTTATGAAAAGGTAAATACACACCATCTACACCAACACCATGGAAAAATTGCTCAGGATCATCAAAAGCTTGCAAGGGTGCATTCCAAGTTAACGACAACATATACTTTTTCCCCTGAATCAACCCACCTGAGCCATATTTCTTGGCGGCATCAGAACGGCTACGACCATCGTTGGCATATAAACTGCCATGACCAGTGGTAAAAACATCATCAATATATTTTTTCATGGTCCACGGTGCACCCATCCACCAACCTGGCATTTGATAGATCACAACATCCGCCCAGAGATATTTCTCTACTTCTTCTTGAGCATCGTAATTTGCATCGGTACGTGTCACTTTTACACGGTGTCCCAAATCGCTAAGCACCTCTTCACCCAAAGCAGTTAGGGTATCGTTTAATTCACCATTTGAATGTGCAAACTGTTTCGCACCATTTACGATTAAGATATTACTCATTGTTTACCTATATTTTGCCAATACGCTTGATTTATGGCGCAACTATAGAACTTATTTTTATCGCAAAAAACGCAAAAATAAGCAAAACATTATTGACTAAAAATCAACAATAAACACCTTTCCCTGTTTCTGCCCATTTCACGTTAATCAATTCAATAAAAAAGCACCCGTAGGTGCTTTGTATATCGATTCAAGCATACTTAAGGAATTAAACCTTCATCACGCATTGCAATCTGTACAGATTGACGTTCAGCGACTTTATTGCGTAATGCCACAATATTGGTAAATGGCGTTAGATCATGATGAATTGAATTCGACCAATTTGTCAGTACAAACAAATACGCATCAGCAGGACCAAAGCGGTCATTGACCAAATAATCGTATTCAGACTCTGCAAGATAGTCATCTATATATTTCAACATTTTATCTATGGTTGCATAGCCACGTACTTTTTCATCTTCAGTGATTGCTGGGTCAAAGAAGACGGCATATTCATCATGCAACTCTGAGTTTAAATAACCCAACCATTCTAAAACTTTAGCACGTCCCAAACCTGATGGTGGGATCAAATCCTGTTTAGGATCATGTTGTGCAATAAAAGGCAGTACTGCAACATTTTCAGTCAAAAGTAAACCTGGATTGATTTCTAATGCGGGTACATAGCCTTTTGGATTGATTTCGTAATAATCTGCGCCCTTTTCTGTTTTATGCGTTTTTAAATCAACACGTTCTAGATCAAAATCAACATTAATTTCGTTGAGTAAAATATGGGCAGCTAAAGAACATGCACCTGGTGAATAATATAATTTCATATCTAATCCTTGTTATATGACTGTTTAAGTTGTAAATGGCTCAGATCACAATTTCAAGTCGTAAAACATAAAATTGCAAAAAGCATAAATTTATAAAATCAGCTATAACTTGAATATTCAACAAAATGAAGACTTTTTCAAGTCAAAGTTAACTGCTTTTTCACTAAGAGATGTTTTAACATACGCATCTTTAAAGAATGATGAAAGGTTTATAGTGATTAGTCTAAAAAAAGCGGAATGGTTTTCCAATATTCGTACAGATGTACTTGCTGGAATGGTCGTAGGCTTGGCACTTATTCCTGAATCAATCGCTTTTTCTGCAATTGCAGGCGTAGATCCACAAGTCGGTCTGTATGCATCATTTTGTATTGCTGTGAGCATTGCTTTCTTCGGTGGACGTACCGCAATGATTTCCGCAGCCACAGGCGCAATGGCGTTGCTGATGGTTACTCTCGTCAAAGATCATGGTTTACAGTATTTATTTGCCACCACAATTTTGACTGGAATTCTTCAGATTCTTGCTGGCTATTTTAAAGTTGCAAAACTGATGCGCTTTGTTTCACAGTCTGTCGTCTATGGTTTTGTTAATGCGTTGGCTATTCTCATCTTTGTGGCACAGATTCCTGAATTACAACGTATGGATTTGACGGCTTATCTATTTGTCGCCTTTGGCTTAGGGGTGGTTTATCTTTTCCCCTACATTCCCAAAATTGGTCAACTCATTCCCTCACCTTTGGTGTGCATTATTGTATTGAGTTTAGCAGCCTTATTTTTGGGTGCGGATATGCGTACAGTCAGTGATTTAGGAAAATTTCCAGACACTTTACCACTGTTTTTAATTCCAGACATTCCACTTAACTTGGATACCTTAAAAATTATTTTTCCTTATGCCATCACCTTGGCCACCGTAGGTTTACTCGAAACCATGATGACCACCACGATTGTTAATGAAGTGACCCAAACGGAAGGCGATCGTCATAAAGAATGCCGTGGGCAAGGCATCGCCAATATGGTCAGTGGGTTTATGGGGGGTATGGCAGGTTGTGCCATGATTGGGCAATCGATTATCAATGTGTCTTCTGGTGCACGAACTCGCTTATCAACCTTGGTTGCAGGTGTTTTTTTACTGTGTTTAGTGGTCTTTTTAAAAGAATGGCTGTCTTATATTCCAATAGCTGCACTGGTAGCAATTATGATTATGGTGGCTTTTACTACATTCAACTGGGACTCAGTCAAAAATTTTTCAAAACATCCCAAACAAAGCAATAGCGTGATGCTTGCGGTGGTGGTCATTGTACTGATGACACATAACTTAGCTTTAGGCGTGTTGATTGGTGTACTTTTATCTGCACTTTTCTTGGTCAATAAATTAGAAAATGCAGTCCGTGTCCAATCTCATCTATTGAACAGCACGACCCGTAAATATGAAATTTTTGGGCAAATTTTCTTTAGCAGTTCAGAAAAATTCTTTCAGTTTTTTGATTTTAATGAATCTGTTGATCATGTCATTATCGATTTAACCCATGCCCATATTTGGGATATTACCTCTGTCAGTATGCTCAATCAGGTACAAAACAAGTTTCTGCAAAATAACATTCAGGTTGAAATTATAGGGATGAATGAAGCAAGTCGTAGCTTGGTTGCTCAATTTAGTGCGGTAAAATAAACAGCTTTATTTTTCTTAAGGCAGTGATGATCAGCGTTTAATACAGGTAAAGAACAATAGCCAAAATGGTAATCGCAATGCATTGTATCACTGCCAAATTTCTAAGGAATTTAATCATCGTAAGCTACATCCATTATAAAAATAATCCATTATTCAGCGAATATAACCGATATTTTGCTGTTAAATTGTGATTTTTATCTACTAAAATTTGAATATTTACTTAACTTGTCTCAATAACCTTATCTCAAAAAGTTAACTTGGTCTCAATAAATTGACTTTAGGCATCTTTTGATACTCAGTAAGTGCGTTAAAACGCGATTGTAATAAACTGAATATTCATTCCTAATCACTGAATTAAATACTAAAAATACCTATTATCAGGTATAGATAAAGCCATCAATATCTGAAAAACTAAGTCCAATAGACATGGGCGAGTTTTTTACATCATGAACAATGAGTTAAGTTTACCTGTTCCAGTTATCATCGTAGAAGATGAGCCGCTTATACAAAAAAGACTGACTGACATATTAATTAATCTAGGATACTCAATTTCAGATTTACGTTTTGCCCAAAGTTTAGCTCAAGCCAAAGAACAACTCAGTATACACTCAGCCTCTTTTGCATTGGTTGATTTGGGCTTGCCTGATGGTAATGGAATTGAGTTTATTGAAATTTTAAAAAACTATGATCCAACCATCATGATTTTAGTGATCTCTGCATGGAGCACTGAAGATGCGATCCTCAATGCACTAAGTGCAGGTGCAACAGGCTATGTGCTCAAAGAAAGAGATGACTTAGAAGTTTCTCTTTCGATCAAAAGTGTCTTACGTGGTGGAGCGCCGATTGATCCATTTATTGCTCAAAAAATTTTAAAACAACTACACTTTAATGAAAAAAATAATTCAAATAAAACTGCACCCTGTCAGAAAGTCACTGATCAGGACAGTGTATTATCCAAAAGAGAATTGGGAATTTTAGAACTGGTTTCTCAAGGCTTAAGCAATAAGGAAATTGCAGATCAACTCAATTTATCCCGTTATACCGTTGAATCTCATATTAAACATATTTATCGGAAACTTGCGGTATGCAACAGAGCCAAAGCCATCGATACAGCACGCAACTTAGGATTACTCGACTAATTCTAAAATTAATCGGGTTGTTCGGTCTTATGCTAAGTTTGACCCAGCATTTTGCTTTTGCTGGTGCAGCCTTAACAGGTCAGTCCAATACAACAGATGCAGCCTGCCACTTTCAAATCCAAAGCATACAAGTTGCTCAAGCGCTTGCAAATCTTGAACAGGTTCCCCAACAGGGATGGAAAACAGTCACCTTGCCAGATGACTGGGAAACGCGCTGGAAAAACTACACAGGCACTGCTTGGTATAAAATCAAATGGCAATATCAGTGTGATCAGGAAAATCAACCTGTCGCCTTACTGATTGAACGGATCAATATTGCAGGAGCTGTCTATAGCAATAATGAACTGTTATGGAAAGACAAATCCTTAGTAGAGCCATTGTCAAGAAGTTGGAATATGCCAAGGTATTGGGTACTTCCTGCTACATCTATTCAAAACCAACAAAATGAAATTTTAGTCCGTGTTGTAGGGGTTGCATCACAACATTCAGGCCTAGGAAAAATTAAATTTGGTCAGGCCGAAGATATCGCCAATCAACAGGATCAGTTGGTTTTTGAACGGCGAACTTTATTTTTTATCAATATTATTATTACCTTTGTGGTGGGAACTACAGGTTTTACCATTTGGCTATTTCGACGCCAAGAAAAAGCCTTTGGGTGGTTTGGTTTAACTTCATTTTTATGGGTATTGTTTGCCTATAATATTATTTCGACCATTCCTATTCCTTTTACCGACAGTATCTTAACAGCACGTCTAAATCTGGTGTTTTTAGTTGGATATACCTATTGCCTCTGTTTATTTGCTTGGCGTTTTGCCAATCGCCATTATCCGTATTTAGAACGTTTACTTTTATTGACCTCTACAATCGCGATTGCGGCATTGCTGTTGACACCGATCAATTATCTAGAACGTAGCTTATCCTCTGTCTTTTTCTATTCTGGCATGGTATTTATTTTTAACTGCTTGTTTTTCCAGTGGATTGCTTTTAAACGTAGAAAGATGGACATTCTCCTGCTTGCGTTTATTTTCCTCATTTATTTACTTATTATTGTTCATGATTTTTATAGCATGATCCATCATCTGGATCAGACGCTCTATTGGACGCCATTGGCCGCACCAATTACCAGCTTAGCAATTTCGTTTATCTTGGCTTATCGTATTTCACAAAATGTTGGACGTATTGAAAAATTTAATCAGACCCTTGAAGAAACTATTGAAAAAGTCACGTTTGACTTAGAACAATCTTTAGATAAAAAGTACCAACTCGAAATTGATAATATGCGGTTGCAAGAGCGTCTAAATCTGTCTCATGAATTACATGATGGACTAGGTGGTTCAATTGTTCGCTCGATGATTATACTGGATCACAGTGAACATATTGAAAAACAGCAAGTGATCTCTATGTTTAAACTGTTAAGAAATGACTTACGCCAAGTGATTGACTCAGGAAGCAGTGCTGGGGCAAAAATACCAGAAAGCCCAGTGATGTGGGTTGCGCCATTGCGTCATCGTTTTATACAAATTTTCGAAGAAATGGAGATTGAATCGACTTGGATTTTTGCAGAAAAATGGAAACATAAACCGCTTGCATTGATTTGTTTAACCTTTTCTCGTGTCGCAGAAGAAGCCTTAACCAATATTGTAAAACATAGCCATGCAACTGATGTCGAAGTTTCGTTGGTTGAAGATGAACGACAACAACTCGTTTTAACCATTCAAGACAATGGCATTGGCTTTGAAGTTGATCAGGTTCAAGCTGGTTTGCATGTGGGTTTGCAGAGTATGCAAGTGCGAGTAAAAAGAATTGGAGGTAGTTTTGAAATCCATTCTCAGCAGGGTTTTACCGTGATCCGAGCCATAGTACCGTTGAAAGATAAAACTGAATGATTTGGATGGATGAAATAGAATTTCGACCACTCATTCGCTTGATCTATGAAGAGATTCAGTCTTAAATCAGTTGGTGCAATTTTTTATGTTCTATAGTTTTATAAAAGCATAAAAAAAGAGAAACTAGTGATCTAGTTTCTCTTTAAAAAGATATCAGCGTATTAGGATTTCTTTTTAGAACGCGCTAATACTGAGCTCGCTGTAAGCAACATCAGTCCAAATAAAGACCACAGTCCCGTACTGCCCCCACTGCTCTTATGCCCACCTGTAGTACCACTTGATTCATTTAAATCTAAATCAACAATAACCGGATCGTGATCAGAAGAACGGAAAGCATCTGGCGCATAGAAAGAAGCAATTTGTTCTTCAGTCTTATATTCTTCATTGTAGTCTAATGCTGTTGGTTCATCAGCATTGATATGCCATGCAAAAGTACGTTTAACCATTGGGTATAAGTTTGCATCTGCAATTGCGTGATCTAAATTACCCGCACCACCATTCCCGGTTGCATCACTGGCCACACCAAAGACATAGCTATATGCAGATTTACCTTGCCCTACTTTTTCATCATTTAGCAATATTTTGTAGTTGGCTTTTTCAAATGCCAAGATTGGATCTTCTTTGGCATAACTGTTCATATCCCCGACCAATAAATAATTTGGTTTTTCAGCTTTGGTCGGGTTGGTTGCAATCCACTGAATCAATTTTTGTACTGCAGTAACACGAGTCGGATTCCAACAGCCTTGACCATCACCTTGGTTTGCTTCTGGTGAAGTTTTATCGTCAGGACAACTACCTTTAGACTTTAAATGATTTGGTACAACAGTAAAGGTTTTTCCTCCCGTTACCGCTTGGAAGCTTTGTGCCATCGTGACTCGGTTTTTCTGTGTCAAATCATCATATACCACAGGATTACCAACAGGTTTTACACGTTTGCTATTATAAATAATCGCAACTGCAATCACATCAGTACCTAACTTATCCATATTCGGTGGGATGACATATTTCCAATCTGCACCTAAAGCTTTGGTTAAGTAATTCACAGCACTTTTTTCGCCATAACCATTGTTGGCAATTTCCATTAAGCCATAAACATCTGCATCAATGGTTTTAATCGCACTGACTATTTTGGCATGTTGACGATTAAATTCTGTCTCGGTGTTTGCACCACGATCTGGTTTAACACCAATCAGCGGCGAATTGTCATAATTTAGGACGTTAAATGCGGCAACACGAACCTGTTTAGTCTCTTTTGCCAAGACGGTTGAATTCCGCAAATTGCTGTCTTTGACAACCTCAGGCAAAGCTTTGTTTTGAATCGGTTGAATACGCCAAGCATTAAAACGGTATTCCAAAATCCCTTCAACATTTTTAAGCTGATAGCCTGTACGTAAAGTGTTTGCCGCATTAAATGTTTGTGGCAACCATGGTGTTCTGTTTTGATTGTTATAACCATCATCCAAGATAATCTTAGACAATAGATTTTGTTTTGCTAAAGCAACCGCTTCATTGGATTTCGCAGGATATAAATTGGTTGGGATATATAAACGTCCCAAACTTAAAGACAATTGACCATATCGACCATAATCATAATTCTCGCTAACCGTTAAGGTTTGAGGAATTTTCACCAACATGCCTTGATAGCGCTTAGGTGCATTGCCTGTAGCATCGGTTAAACTTGAAAATGGCAGTTGAATCGGAGTAGAACTTACCAGACTTGCGGCTTGATTATTACAGGTTTGAATATTGCTGCTCAATTGATCAATTTGCAATTGATTTTCATAATTGGTTAAACGCCCTTTCAGAATCACTTCTTCACCCACTTTACCGCCAGTGATTGTGCTTGCAGCAGGGAGATAGACAAAGATCGCATTGCTTAAATTTGCTTTAGCTTTACTGTCAGGAGTTTGAATATAAAAACCTGAAAAACCATTTTGATAGCGATAATCCGCAGTAATGACACCTCGAACCACATATTGTTGGTTTTGTGCCGCAGATTGTAAATCTGCAATTGCAGTATCAGCAGTACTACAACTGATTGCAGTGATTGGCGGAGTCGTTGTACCAGTACCTAAATAGCTACTGAATGCATTACGATCTGACCATTTGCTCCACTCACTGTCCAAATCAAAGGCACTATTTGGATCTACAGCGCTGACATCATTTTTATTTTTTATTCTGCTTAGGCTATTTCCAGCACTGGTGATTGTGGTCCCCCAACCGCCACTTGCAGGTCTTTCCCCAATCCGCCCAAAACGATCTACAGCTGTTCCTTTATACACAAGGACCAAAGCATCATCGCCATTAAATGACAAAGCATTTGCAACTTGATTTAATTTATTACCAATTTCTACCTGCAATTCAGTACTGCCCACAATAAATTTGGCTTTGGTCGCAAGTGTTCCTTGTAAATCAACAGTTGTAGGAGTTGTTTTACCATTGCTATATAGCTGAATTTGATAATCAGCAAGGTTGACGGTTGATGCATCTGGATTATAAATTTCTAATCCTTTTCTACTTCCTGTACCATCGATATATTGGCTAAACATCAATTGTGCATAGCTTGGAAATGAACAGCCCAATAGTGCAAGGCTTAAACAAAGTGTATGTGGTTTTAAATTTTGCATAATTTTTAACGTTTGTTGAAATTTAAAGCAGATTAATTTTTATTAATGACAATATCGTGAATTTGAATCATTCTATTTGATCCATTTATTATTTAGACAAAAAAAATCACAGGTAAAGTGGACTAAAATTGTTATAAAGACCTTAGAAATACGAGATCTTATGCTGATCATAAAAAAGCACCCTTTCGGGTGCAAAGCATGGAACTTTAAAAGATATTAAGCCTGCAATTGCATTTGCTGTAATTTAGCCACTTCTTGTTGCTTCAATAAATTACGTTGAATTTTGCCACTAGATGTTTTGGGTAAGCTTTCAACAAACTCAATTTCACGTGGGTAAGAATGCTTAGATAATCGAGAACGTACATACTCTTGTAATTTAGTATTCAATTGGTGACAACCCGTGAACTGGGGCTTGAGCACAACAAAAGCTTTTACGATCTCTGTTCTTTCTGGATCAGGTTTACCAATAACGGCCGATTCTAAAACTTCAACACATTCCAAAAGTGTACTTTCTACATCAAATGGCCCAACACGATAACCTGAAGTTGTAATGACATCGTCTGCACGACCAATAAAATCAACCCCACCTAATTCATTCAAACGAACCGTATCCCCAGTTAAGTAATAATGACCAACGAAGGATTTACGATTATTTCCACCATAACCTTTAAACCATGTGAGTGGCGATTGAGAGAAGTCAATTGCTAGCGTTCCAATCTCACCTCGTTCAACTTCTTGGTTGTCTTGATTTAACACTGCAAAACGATGACCAGGATTAGCAAAACCTGCTGAGCCGACTTTTATTGCATGTGCTAAAGCATGATGGTTACCAATCACCATACCTAATTCTGTTTGTCCATATTGGTCATAAATATTGACATTTAAGTCATGATTAAACCAATGAATTACTTCAGGTGTTAAAGGTTCACCCGCACTGCTGACTGCACGTAAATGCGCTTTGATTGAAGCATTAAATTTTTCTTTAAAGCCAAAGAACATACGAAATGCTGTTGGTGAACCAGTAAGATTACTGACTTGGTATTTTTGAATAATTTCCAAAGCATGGTCGACACTAAATGCACATTCATCCATGATAATACTGTGTCCCAATCCCAATGGGCCAGCAATACCATAATATAGACCATATGCCCAACCTGGATCCGCAAGGTTCCAAAATGAATCATCTTCACGTAAATCAACGGCGTGACGCATATATTCTTTAAAGGCCAAAATCGCTTTTAATGGTACTGGAACCGATTTTGCCAAACCTGTTGTTCCAGAGGTAAACATCATTAAAAAATCATCAGTAAAACTCAACATGACCGGTGCACATTCAGCTGATTGACCTGCTAGCTCTTGCCAAAAATCTGCATCCTTTGTTACTGCAAAATCTTGTGGATGAACAGTCAGAATATGTGGAAGTTCAATCCCGTTTAATTTTGGACGTTGTTCAGTGTTGGTGATGATCAGTTGGGTATTGGCTGTTGCTACGCGATGCTCAATCGCTTTTGATTCAAAGGCGGTAAATAAGGGCTGATAAATTGCTCCGATACGCCAAGTTGCCAATATAGTGATCAATAATTCTGGAGTCCGTGGTAATAAGCCAGCAATACAATCGCCTGTTTTTAAGCCTAGCGAGTGTAAATAATTGGCTAATTTTCCTGATGCTTGTGCCAGTTGCTCAAAGGTCCATTGTGAAGACTCACCGTTTTTGCCTTCCCAGATCAAAGCCACTTTGTTTAAACCGACAAAACGCTCGCAGCACTCGATATAGGCATTGATTGACTGTGGGTTGCCAACCAGTTGCTCATTGATTAGTTTTTCATAATCGAATTCTTGGTAGGCTTGTTCCAATGTTTTCATGGCAATATCCTTGTATTTTCAGCACAAATCATCTCGATGTGCGGTTCCATATTTTGCTTTCTAGCTTTTCTAAAAATGTTGAATCATTCAACATGTGTTCCTATACTTATAGATAACCATGATTAGAAATCACACACAATTTCCAAATACCTCAATTGTATTGCGGTTTTTGAACATCTGCTTTTGCTGTCATGGTGGAAGGCTTTAAAATAAAAAAGACCAGTGCGAAGCTGGTCTTGAGATAGAATTTTGATGCGCTAATCTACAATTGAACTTACTGAATCACCGCTCTTGCGATAACTAAACGTTGAATATCGGAAGCGCCTTCATAAATCTGGCTGACTCGAACATCTCGATAGATTCGCTCTACTGGAAAATCAGCGACATAGCCATAACCACCATGAATTTGTATCGCATCTGAACAGACTTTTTCAGCAATTTCAGATGCAAATAACTTCGCCATTGATGCTTCTTTTAGACAAGCTAAACCTGCATCTTTTAAACTTGCGGCATGGTAAATCAACTGCCGTGCTGCTTCGATTTGAGTGGCCATATCGGCTAAGCGAAATGCCACAGCCTGATGTTGTACCAACTCCACTCCAAAAGCTTTACGCTGATTGGCATATTCAACCGCAGCATCCAATGCTGCTCGTGCCATTCCCACACATTGAGCGGCAATACCAATGCGACCTGACTCTAAATTCGACAAGGCGATTTTATATCCTTCACCCTCATTTCCTAATATGTTCTCAGCAGGAATCCGACAATTCTCAAAAACAATTGTTGCGGTATCTGAGCAATGTTGTCCCATTTTATCTTCAATTCGAGAAACGATATAACCTTCTGTATTGGTTGGAACGATAAAACAAGAAATGCCTTTCTTTGCTGCGGATTTATCCGTAATTGCAAATACAATCGCCACTTGCGCATGCTGTCCAGAAGTAATGAATTGTTTGGTTCCATTAATTACCCACGAATCGCCATCACGTTCTGCTTTACATAGCAAAGCACCTGCGTCTGAACCCGCCTGTGGTTCCGTTAAACAGAAACAGCCAAGCCATTGACCTGTTGCCAATGGCATTAAGTAATCTTGTTTTTGTTGGTCTGTCCCATATTTTTGGATAATTCCACAAGGCAAAGAATTTTGTACGCTGACAATGGTTGAAATTGCACCATCTCCTGCGGCAATTTCTTCAATTGCCGTCACCAAGGAAATATAGTCCAAATCTGCGCCACCCCATTGATCAGACACGGTCATGCCTAATGCACCCAGTTCACCCAACTCTTTGAGTTCTTGATGAGGAAATTTTGCAGTTTTATCACGTTCAGCAGCTGTGGGTTTAAGTTTATTCTGCGAATAATTTCGCATCATTTCCTGAACCATTTTTTGTTCATCATTGAGAATCATTTGAGCATCCCTCTCAGCACTTTTAAATTTTAAATCACTGCAATCATGATCAGCGACCAATCAAAATCTCGTTGTTTGTATAAATTTAGGCTAAAGTCTGCCTAACATGATGGTTTAGATCATGTCAGGCAATATTCAATTTTTTAAAAGTTTGCTATTGCTTACGTTAAAGCAAAGTTAGAAATAAGCAGGCGGATTAGACCAGATTACTTTGGCTGCATACGGATTGCGCCGTCTAATCGAATTGTTTCACCATTTAAATAGCTATTTTCACAAATATGACCAACAAGCTGTGCAAACTCTTCAGGCTTCGCAAGGCGTTTAGGAAAAGGCACCATTTCACCCAACGCATCTTGAACATTTTGTGGTAATGATTTCAACATCGGGGTTTCCATAATCCCTGGTGCAATGGTCATCACACGGATGGCATGTTGCGCAAGTTCTCGCGCCAAAGGTAATGTCATTGCAACAACAGCACCTTTAGATGCAGCATAAGCGGATTGACCAATTTGGCCATCAAACGCAGCCACTGAAGCAGTGTTAATAATCACACCACGATCTTCTTCACCTGCTGGTAACGCATAACGAGAAATGACATCTGCGGCAAAACGCAGCATGTTAAATGTTCCTGCGACATTAATATTCAATACTTTTTGAAATGCGTCTAAAGCATGGATGCCATTTTTACCTAGTACTTTGGCAGATGGGCCAATCCCTGCACAATTAATTAAGCCATTTAATTGAGCATAATCCTGCTCCACATTTTTAAAGAATTGTTCAACAGCAACTTCATCGGTCACATCAAGTTGAACAAATTTGGACTTTTCACCTAAGCGCTTCTGCATTTCTTCGCCAAGCTGGTGATTCATATCCACCATGATCACTTTCGCACCTTGACCAATCAAATGTGTGGCTGTCGCTGCACCTAATCCAGATGCACCACCAGTCACAACAAAAACTTTTCCTTCAATTTTCATTTTATTTTCCTAGTTCATTGTTTGAATTGAGCAGTTTAAATGATGAATTAAACCCACTTTCGACTTAAGATGCAGAGTAAACATAGTCAAGCTTGAGTACAATTTCCAAAAGTTGCATCCTGTATGATGTATTTGGACAATTTAAACATCTTTTTGGAAAACTTTAGTCACAAAACACGTCTCACAAGATAATGGAATACACTGTGAACAATCAACAATTCAGTGAAAGCAAAGGCACAATTTCAATTGCACTGGTACATGAGGCGCTGAGCAGTGCCCAAGACAAGGGCTATGATATACAGCAGATTTTGCATGATGCAGAGATACCGCTGGAAATATTTCATGCAACCAAATCAAGTATTGCTGTTTCAGCTTATGCAAAACTTTGGACTAAAATAGCAGACCATATGAATGATGAGTTCTTTGGCATGGACTCGCATCAGATGCGACGCGGTTGTTATAAATTATTGTCTAAAATGGTCATGCAAGCGGATACCCTACAGACAGCGATTGAACAAATTTTGCAATATTTTAATTTTGTCTTGGATGACTTCACCAGCAAACTGATTATTGATGAAAATTATGCATACATTGTCATTACAGATAAATTACAAACTAAGCGTATGTTCTGCTATGCCACTTATATTATGTTGATTCACAGTTTGATCTGTTGGTTAGCAGATCAAAGAATTTTACTCAATCAATTACAATTAAAATGCACGCCTCCTGAAGATGACAGCGATTATCGCGTTCGATTCTGTGAAAATATTACTTACCAAGCAGATGAGAATTATCTGCAATTCGATGCAAACTACTTAAACATTCAAATCAAACGTGATCAAAAATCTTGGTATGGTTTTATTAAAAACACCCCTGAAAATCTACTATTAAGATTTAAGAATCCTTTGGCTTTAAGTTCAATGATTCGCAAGCAATTACTTTCTATTGCTCCTGCTGAATGGTTAGAACTCGGTGAACTATCAGCGCAGCTCAATATTTCAGAAGCCACCATACAACGCCGTTTAAAAAATGAAGGCAGCAGTTACCAACAACTCAAAAATGATATACGGCGAGATATGGCGATTGAACTGCTTGGTAAAACCACACATACCTTACAAGACATCAGTGAGCTGTTGAATTTTCAGGATGCCAGCGCATTTCATCGGGCATTTAAAAAATGGACTGGGGTAAGTCCAGGTACTTATAGAGAACTCAAATAACATTGAAAGCATTGTTAATGCAAAAGATAATATTTTAAAAAATTTATTTAAAATCAAAATTATAATAAAAGATATATCAATATAAAGACAAGCTCGATATTTACAGCTTATCTGAATAAGGTTGCAAATTAATCAATAATGGTATATTTATTACCCAATTTAAAGCAGGTTTTCTGCTTATTTCCTGTGGTACCCTCCTCCCCTTTAATCACTTTTAGGTCACTAACATGATTAAGATGATTGATGTACTAGAGCAAAATCTAGTTCAAAACTTTATCCATTCCCTTTCTGCTCAAACTGAACATTTAGATGAGCTTATCGAAGGTATTTTAAAAGCTTCAGATCATGACTTTGAACATGCCATGAATGATTTTTTCAAAACCAATGATGCTGCAGAAGTCGCACAAGCGCTTGATATTCACCAAGAGCGATTAGATGCAATTCAATCAGGCTTAGCAATGAAAAAAGAAAACATTGCTGATACTGCAAAAATTGTTGCGCTTTGTCTGGCACTTGAAACCAATGCATTAGACCAAGTTGAAATTGCAGACAGTCTGGAAGATTATCCAGTTTAATTTGCCCAATCCAAAAATGCCTCTGTATAGAGGCATTTTTTATGTCTAATGACTAAAATTTAATTAGAATATTTTTTTATAACTCATTTCAATAATCATCTATTCAACAAGCAAATATGCATACTTTAAAAAAATAAATTTATTCATATAGTTAAATCAATATTTTTTACATTTCATATTTTAAGAAGTGAATATCTGTTTTTCTTTTTTGTACTTTCACCCTAAAAAATATACATATCTAGCTCTGTGTTTCTCTTTGAATTTTATGGGGTATGTATGAACGTTTTTAGCAAAAAAATGACGCGCTTAGTTTCCACCTTAGCCTTAAGCTTAACCGCAATGTCTTCTTTTGCAGCCATCCCAACAACATTGAAATTAGACTACGCCTATTACGCCCCAACAAGTTTAGTGGTTAAAGAACAAAAGCTGTTAGAAAAAGCCTTACCCAAAACAGAGGTCAAATGGGTGTTTAGCCAAGGCAGTAACCGTTCACTTGAATATTTAAACAGTGGCAGTATCGATTTCGCCTCTACCGCGGGTTTAGCAGCAGTATTGAGTCGTGCCAATGGCAGTCCGATTAAAACGGTTTATATCCAAAGCCAGCCAGAATGGACTGCATTAGTGGTTGCTAAAAACTCAGCAATCAAATCCTTAAAAGACCTCAAAGGGAAAAAAATTGCTGCAACTAAAGGGACAGACCCATTCTTATTTACGCTTCAAGCACTTGAAACCGTCGGGTTAAATAAACGCGATGTGCAATTGGTACATCTACAACATCCAGATGGGAAAACAGCTTTAGAACGTGGTCAGGTAGATGCTTGGGCTGGTCTTGATCCACTGATGGCATCTGCACAATTGCAATCAGGCGCAAAACTGCTCTATCGCAATATCGCTTTTAATAGTTACAGCGTGTTAAGTGTAAAAGATCAATTTAGCACCCAAAGCCCAGAAGCAGTTGAGGCTGTAATTAAAGCTTATGAACAAGCACGTAAATGGGCAAAAGCCAATCCAGATAAACTTGCAGAATTATTAGCACGTGAAGCAAAATTGCCACTTGAAGTGGCGAAGTTGCAATTGAGCCGAACTAACCTAGATCAAAACATTCCAACCGCGAAACAGCTTAATGCGCTAAAGAAAGCAGGCACTATTTTGACTGAAGAGGAACTGGTTCGAAAAGGCACCAATGTAAATCAAGTTGTAGATCAACTATTTGACAGCAAATATGCACAAAAGGTCATTGACAAGGTTGCTGAGAAGTAATGACAAAGTCTACACATACTCAATCGACGCAAAGCGAATCAAATGTACGTATAGCGCAGGCGAGTTTAAACAAACCTGCCGTTAAGGCCAATGTTTTAAAATGGGTAAAAGGAATTACACTTCCGTTGCTGCTCATTTTATTATGTGAGTATTTAGTTCGTTTTGGATGGATTGAGTCTTATCTGCTCCCTGCCCCAAGTAGCTTAGTTGACTCATTCAAACAGCTTGCCGCAGGTGATTTATTGACCCATATCTATACCAGTACTTGGCGTGTTTTTTTAGGTTTTTTTATTGGTAGCTTATTGGGGCTCATTTTTGCAATTGCAGTGGGTTTAAACAAACACATTGAAGAATTTTTAGAACCTACATTTTCAGCGATCAAATCTATTCCAAGTCTTGCTTGGATTCCGTTATTGCTTTTGTGGTTAGGCATTGATGAAGCCTCAAAAATTACCTTAATTGCGATTGGTGCATTCTTTCCTACCTATACCAATAGCGTATCTGCCATACATGGTGTTGATTCAAAGTTGTTAGAAGTGGCAAAAGTATACCGTCTGACCTATCTACAAAGTATCTTCCAAATTGTTCTGCCTGCTGCATCGCCTGGAATTCTCGTTGGACTCAGAAACAGTTTAAGCCTAGCGTGGATGTTTATGATTGCAGCAGAACTGATTGCAGCGACACAAGGTATCGGTTATCTGCTCAGTGATGGTCGAGAAACCTCAAGACCTGATATTGTGATTATTGCGATCATCTTACTGGCTGTTCTCGGTAAACTCACTGACAATCTGATGAAATTGATTGAAAACTGGTTTTTACGTTGGAGAACATAAACCGTTCAAAATACGGCTTTTGATCAGCCGTATTTTTTAAATTGCTTATTTGCAACTTGCATTTCTGCTTTTCTCTATGAAACACTGTCGCAGTAATAGTTAGGTAGACAGTATGATCATTCGTGATAAAAGTAACAGCTTCGCACTTCTCTTTGCTTGGCACGGCACCATTCTTCCCAAAGTCTTACCCGCATTAACTTTTGTTGTGCTGATCTCGACAGTTCTGGTTTACCTATCATCACATCACTATTTTACAATTCCTGCTGTACCTGCAATTGGGTTTACCGTGTTCGGGATTATCCTTTCTATTTTCTTAAGCTTTAGAAATACTGCATGTTATGATCGTTGGTGGGAGGGTCGTAAACTCTGGGGTGCTTTGATTGCAACCTCACGCCATCTTTCTCGTGACACACATGTTTTACAAGAAAACCAGCGTAAAGTTTTAATGTATCGTGTAATGCTATTTACCCGTTTATTAAGAAATCGTTTACGCAATCAAAATCAGTCCATTGAATTTTATAAAAATAAAGTTGATTTAGATGAATTAAGCTTTAGCCAACTGGCAAACCACATTAATGCTGCACAATTTGTTTTAGAAGAAATCCAAAAATCTTTAGTGCAATCACTTAAATCAGGTGAAATTTCTGACATTATCTATCAAGGTTTAAATCATCATATTGTTGCTATGGGTAATATTCAGGCTGGCTGTGATCGCATTCTAACCACCCCATTGCCTTATTCTTATTCAGTCTTATTACATCGCACAGTATATTGCTTTTGTTTGATTTTGCCGTTTAGTTTAGAAGCAAGTTTAGGGATTTGGACACCCGTCATCGTCAGTTTAATTGCTTATTTATTTTTGGGACTAGATGCTTTGAGTGCTCAGCTTGAAGAACCATTTGGCCTACAAGAAAATGATTTACCTTTAGATTCAATTACTCGTTTAATTGAAAGAGAAATGCACAGCTCTTTGGGTGAAAAACTCTTAGAGCCGATTCAATTGGTGAAAAGTAATTTGACTTAGCTGGTTTTTCTAAAGGCTATATTTCCCCCCTTAGCTTTAAAATACAGCGAATTCTTTTAATACTTTTTATTCGCCAATAAAAAAGACTTTGTTGGATAAGCAACCTCCGCAATCCAACAAAGTCTTTTTAGATATAGCAATGCAAAACTAATTTGGCCACTGACCTAGTGTGACACGATCATTACCGCCATAGTCTTTAACGGTTCTGACTTGTTTAAAACCAGCACCTTTAAAAATGTTTTGTACCGCTTCAGCTTGATCATAACCATGCTCAAGTACGATCCAACCTTGAGTCGCCAACCATTTTTTACCTTGCTGAACAATATGTTCAATATCCGCCAAACCATGCTGCTCAGCAACCAAAGCTCTTTCAGGCTCAGAAGCAAGATGCGGCATATGCTCATCAGCAGCATCAATATAAGGTGGATTAGAAACTATCACATCAAAAAATTGACGATTCAAAGCTTTAAACCAACTTCCTAGAAAAAACTTGACCTGCCCCAAGTCATGCTTTTCAGCATTATGTAAAGCAACTTCTAAAGTCGGTTCATAAATATCTGTGGCAATAATAGACCAATTTGGACGCTCACTTGCCAGCGATAATGCGATCGCACCTGTACCCGTACCTAAATCAACCATACGAGTATCTTCAGGCAAATCAAGATTTAAAACCGTTTCAACCAAAACCTCAGTATCTGGACGTGGAACTAAAGTATCTCTGGTAACGGTTAAATCCAAAGTCCAAAATGGTTGTGAGCCAGTTACATAAGCCAAGGGTTCACCCGCAGCAATCCGCGCTAGACCCTCAACATATTGCTGTTCTTGCTCAGCAGTTAATTCTTGCGTAGATTTAAGTGACAAATCAAAAGCATCAATTTTTAAAATATGCTCAAGTAACCAAGCATTTTCTTGACGCTCATAACTTTCAGCTTCTCCACGTAAGGCCAAAGCCTGTGCAATATTCATTAACCACCATTTTGTTGTGCAAGCATCGCCAACTGATCTGCTTGATATTCGCGATGTAAGCTGTCAAGTAGCTCAGTCAAATCACCTTCCATTACTGCATCTAACTTATATAAAGTTAAATTGATACGGTGATCTGTCATACGACCTTGTGGATAGTTATATGTGCGGATACGTTCCGAACGATCCCCTGAACCCACCAAATCACGACGCATTTCGGATGTTGCTGCATCGGCTGCAGCACGTTTCGCATTCTCTAAACGTGAAGCCAGTAACGCCATGGCTTTTGCTTTGTTTTTATGCTGTGAACGTTCATCCTGACATTCCACCACAGTACCTGTTGGAAGGTGGGTAATACGTACAGCAGAATCAGTTTTGTTAATGTGCTGACCACCCGCACCAGAAGCACGGTAAGTATCGATACGTAGATCCGCAGCATTAATCTCTACTGTGGTGTCTACATCAACTTCTGGAAGAATTGCCACAGTACATGCCGAAGTATGTACACGACCTTGTGACTCAGTGGCTGGAACACGTTGTACACGATGCGCCCCACTTTCAAACTTCAAGCGACCGTAAACACCTTCACCATTCACTAGACAGATAATCTCTTTATATCCGCCATGCTCACCTTCATTTTCAGATAAGATCTCAATACGCCAGTTTTGAGTTTCAGCGTATTTACTATACATACGGAATAAGTCACCCGAGAAAATCGCAGCTTCATCACCACCGGTACCAGCTCGGATTTCCAAATATGCCGAGTTGGCATCATTTGGGTCTTTAGGAATCATGAGAATATTCAACTCAGCTTCAAGTTGTTCAATTAAAGCTTTGTTCTCTTTGATTTCCTCAACAGCCATATCCTTAAAATCCGGATCAGTTAACATTGCTTCTGCTGTTTCAATATCTTCTTCAGCTTGCTTGTACTTTTTCCAAACATCAGTAATTTCTGATAAATCATTATGCTCACGGGACAAATTACGAAAACGCTTATTGTCTGAAATAACTTCAACATCTGCCAATAATGCTTCTAACTCTTCATGTCGATCACAAAGTTGGTCTAATCGTAAACGTAACGATTCTTTCATTTTAAATACATTCTCAAGCTAAGCCTTACCAAAAAACATTGAGCTTTATAACAGCCCATTTAAAATTGGTAAGAAAATTCTAAAATTGTGCCTAGTTTACCGATTCTGCCATTTAAATGACACATTTATATAAGCACCATCAAGATAAGCTGTAGAATTTATAACAAGATGATCCGCATGATTTTTGATTAGATGCTTTTATTCTCCATTATTCATGCTATTTGTTGACTAATATGGGTGTTTTAAAATCACTTTTAATAGAAAACATACATTCAGATACCAAACGCTATCAATTTTCAGATCCCTCTCCACATTTTTTGGAAAAATTTTTGTTACATTTGCCACATCGAATAGAGATAGAACTGTCCAGATAAGGACATGGAGCAACACATGAAATTTAATACGATCATATTTAGTACTGTATTAGCAGTAACTTCAATATTTACAGTAAGTGCTCATGCTGATAACTCAACACGTATTGCAGCAACTTCTGCTCTAGGTAGTGTCGTTGGTACTGCTGTAGGTAAACAAATCGGTGGTAACACTGGCGCAATGATTGGTTCAGCAGTGGGTGGTGCAGGTGGTGCTGCAGCATCAACCAATAGAAAAGACCGTACTGCGGCTGCAATCGGTGGTGGTTTAGGTGGTGTTGGTGGTTATACCGTAGGTAAAAATATGGGTGGTACCACAGGTGGTTATATTGGTGCTGCTGCTGGTGCGGCGGGTGGTTCGGTTCTCGGTAAAAAAGTTTCTCAAGACCGCCATGCAGATCAACGTAAGTACAATAAAAAGTACTACAAAAAACACCGCCGTCATCACTAAATGATCCGTGAATGATATCAAGCACCTTCGGGTGCTTTTTTGTTTTGTTTCATCTTAGATAAACTGTCAATCTTGTAGAACTACAAGTAATGATTCATAGCTTAATATTACTTGTACAAAATAAGGTTTTACTTAAAATTAAGTTTAATATTCACATAATATGAATAAATTAATCAGCCAAATATACAATCCACACACAAAACACAGAAATTGCTTACATTCAAATCCATAATTATTGCTAAATGTTTCGTTATTCTAGCCTCAAGATAAAGAATTCGAAGAAGCTTCGATCAGGAGTTTAAAATGAAATTACAAGCAATCCTTGGTGCAACTGTAATTGCAGCAACAATGATGACGACTGCACATGCAGGCAACTCAACCAATACAGCATTAACATCTGCACTTGGTGGTGTGGTGGGTGCTGCGATTGGCCAACAAATGGGTGGTTCAACAGGCGCGATGATTGGTTCTGCAATCGGTGGTGGTGTTGGCGCAGGCGCTTCATCAAATAAGCGTGACCGTAATGGTGCGATCATCGGTGGTGCTTTAGGTAGTGCTGGTGGTTATACCGTAGGTCGTAATGTGACGGGTACTTCAACTGGTGGCTATATTGGCGCAGGTCTTGGTGCTGCAGGTGGTTCGGCATTAGGTCAAAAAGTCAGTGACGACCGTCGTTATGATGATCGCTATGACAACCGTTATGGACGTTACAATGATCGATATGATCGTGGCGGTTACCGTAATGTTGATTATCGCTATAATGACCGTGGCTATCGTAAAGACAATGGCAATCATTATGGTCACTACAAAAACAAGAATCATTGGAATAACTGGAAAAATTAATTTCAGTCCAAAATTAATATCCAATTATTTAAATCAAGCACCTTCGGGTGCTTAATTTTTTTGGATAATAAAATCAACATCAAAACCACCAAATATCGACAATTTCCGATATACATTTGCACACTTATATCGTATTATTTCGATATATATTATTTTCGAGTTTAAAAATGTCGTCTTTAACAGATACCGCATTAAAGAATACGAAGTTCTCTATCCTAGAACTCGCACCTGTTCGAGAAGATCAAACAGTTGAGTTTTCACTTAAGCATGCATTGCAACTTGCTCAGCATGCAGAACAGTTAGGCTTTGATCGCCTTTGGTTAGCTGAACATCATAATATGGACGGTATCGCCAGCTCCGCAACTGCTGTATTGCTGGGTTACATCTTAGCCAATACAAAAAATATTAAAGTGGGCTCGGGAGGGATTATGTTACCCAACCATGCACCTTTAGTGGTTGCTGAACAGTTTGGTACCTTGGCAACACTCTATCCAAATCGTATTGAACTCGGCTTAGGTCGTGCGCCCGGAACAGATCCAACCACCATGCGTGCATTAAGACGTGGCCGTCAAGAAACTGAAGAGCAATTTCCACAAGATGTTTTAGAAATTTTAAGCTATTTCGCCGATGCAGTGCCTCAGCAAAGAATTAAAGCAACACCAGGACAAGGTACGCATGTGCCTGTATGGCTTTTAGGATCGAGTCTTTTTAGCGCACAACTGGCGGCTAAATTGGGGCTTCCTTATTCATTTGCCTCACATTTTGCACCGAGAATGTTAGGACAAGCCATTCAGCTCTATCGTGACAATTTTGAACCATCCGCCTATTTAGATAAACCGTTTGTATCTATGGGGGTTCCTACTGTGGTCGCCCAAACCGATGAGGAAGCAGAGTATCTAGCCACAAGTGTGTATCAACGTATTCTTGCATTACTGACAGGACAAAGTTTAAAACTGAAACCGCCTGTAGCAACAATGGAAGGCCGATGGTCAGCATCAGAGAAAATGTCAGTACAAAACTTCTTAGGTATGGCGCAAATTGGCTCACCAGACACAGTGAAGAACGGTTTAAAGCAACTTTTAGAAAAATATCAGGTAGATGAATTTATTTTCACTTGCGATATTTATGATACACAGAAGCGCCTAGACAACTTTAGTTTATTGATGGATTTAAAAAAATAATACAAATCAATCATGTTTTCCTCTTTACCAAAATGAAATGACAAATTTCATTTTGGTTTTTTTTGATTTAACTGTTCTATAGCTGAAATATCCAATTGATTTAAAATACTATTTATTATTTCCCACACTTAAACTCTATTTGAATTAGCTCTCATAAATTGAAAAGATTTGCCATCTCATTTCAAATCAGCATAATAGAACATAGAAAAATCAGTAAAATAGTAATAAGGAACAACAATGAACCAATATATCAATAAACCCACCCCTGCTTTTATTGCAGTCAGTTGGGTGGCTTTACTTGCTGGTGCGGCAGCCTACTGTGTCGGTTTATTCAATGCACAAATTCTATTAAATGAAAAAGGCTATTATTTAATCCTGATCCTTTATGGTCTATTTTCTGCTGTTTCACTACAAAAAGTTGTTCGGGATAAACTTGAAGGTCAGCCAGTCACAGCAATTTATTATGGACTATGTTGGGCTTCAGTGGTGATCTGTATCGTTCTGCTCGCATTGGGTTTATGGAATGCGACCATGGCACTCAGTGAGAAAGGTTTTTATATCATGGCTTTTTTACTTAGCCTCTTCGGCGCTGTTGCTGTACAAAAGAATATTCGAGACTTGGAATATCTCAGAACAAATTCACAGCCTGAATTGCCTCAGCCCCACCCTGTTCAACAAGTTGAAGTTAAAGAACTTGAAACACCAGAAGATAAATTTTAATTGTTAAACAATCTATTGCTCCAAATGATAAGACTTGTCCTTTTATGACAAGTCTTTCTTTTTATCTCAATCACTTAGCTAAATTTTCACATTCAAAATCAAACCATTACTGGGTTGATATTTTTCATCATTCCACAATGAATATCTTTGCCAATTGATTCACAGAAATATTAAATAAAATGCAATGAAATCCTTATTTTTGATAGATTTGCTATGGCTTCAATTGACTTAGAAAAAATGTTAGATAAAGTCAAAAACACACAATGGACTTTATCCGATATTGATTGGGATGCACCAGGCCGTGAGCTGGTTACAGCTGAACAATGGCCAAAACTTAAAGACTTTATGGCAGATCTGATGTGGATTGAGCATGTAGGTGCCCGTGCATTTTCAGCAATGTCAAAAAAAGCGCCAACGGCAACTTTACGGGAGATGTACGCCATCTTTCATGCCGAAGAACAACGCCATGCCAATGCAGAAATGGCGCTCATGAAACGCTGGGGAATGTTAGATGGTGATATCCCTAAACCAAATAAAAATTTACGCTTGATTATTGAATGGCTAGATACCTATGCCGATGAAATGCCTTTTTATATTTTAGGCGCAGTGATTCCCATGCTTGAAGTGGCTTTGGATGGCGCTTTATGTACCTTTTTATTGGATACTGTAGATGATCCAGTTTGCCACCAAGCCTTTGAACTGATTAATGGCGATGAAGCACGGCATTTAGGTGTGGGTTTCAGTGTAATGGAAGCACAAGGGATCAATAAAAGCGTCATTGAGCTTGCCCAAATGGCTGCACGAGTAATCGACCCACGTTTGATGCTGGGTATTTTGGCCTACTTACCATTAATCAATAAAATGCGTGACAACGTCATTAAGCTCGGGCTTCCTGAAGAAAAATTATATGCAGCAATGAATAAATTTTCGAAAATTGGCGGAAGAACAGTGGAAGGACGCCGTAACCCGTGGTTTCAAATCATTCAATTTCATGGCAAAAATGTAGTAGATCGCAATAAAAAATGGTTCCATATCCCGATTGATGCCATGGTTAGCGTGACTGACAAGATTCCTGAAAAGTCTTTACCTAAAGTCCCAAGTTGGATATATCAATTAACGTCAGAACCCACTGCGACCAATTAGTATAAAAAGGAAATAATATGCTCGATAGGAAAAAGAGTCAAAATGAAGGTTTTTTTCAAAATCAGCCGGAATTTTTTAAGCATTATAAAGGTAAAATTATTGCATCTACTGAGATTAAACTCACCGATTTTACCGGTTTAAACGTGGCAATTATTGGTGCAAATCAACTTACAGTCACACACCTTAGCCACGTTTTAAACAGTGCTGAATTTGTAAAAGTGTTTCAAATCACACCCGCTTTTATTTTACCGCAAACTGAAAAAGGGGTTCAAAAGTTAATTTCGCACCCTTTGATTATCAAAAATCGTCGTTTGTTTAATCATCGTGTTAAATCAATGTTGGCGATTCGTTATCTAGAGTCGCAAGTTCAGGAACAATGGTTAAAACGTCAGTTGATGCCGAACTCTGCGTTAAAGAGTAAAGTATTTTTAAAATCAGATACTTACTACACAGCATTACAACATAAAAACTGTAAATTAATCACTTGGCCAGTCGTTAAAATTACTGAAAATGCAGTACAAAGTATGGAAGGAATTGAACATTTAGTGGATGTGATTATTACCACTTACGAATAATAGTTTGAGAAGGTTTGAATTTAAGAGGCTTTTAGGCCTCTTTTATTTAATTATTTGACCACACCACTGTAACGATAACCCTGTGGAGCTTTTTGATAACGTAAATAGTTATTGGTCAATTTTCCTGAAGCATTCACCACCAATATATCAATATTTTTTAAGTCTTTTGAGATACGGATAAAATCTTCAGCAGAACGCTCCCATTCCTGACAATCATTTTCAACACCAATTGAATCAAGTTTTTGAGTCTTGGTTTCAAAAATGGGGTGCGCGACAAATTTGCCGTTGTTCAATATAAAGGAGTTAATGCGATAGCCCCTTGAACAAGTACTATTAATAAATAGACTGGTGACTAAATAAACGTCCTGATTTTTAATTTTGACTTGCGCAATTTTATCGATAAATCCCACTTGAGCTAACGCTTGGGACGCCAAACCATTGCTTCGCTTCACCTGAATTAAACTATATGGTTCTCTCATCGTTCCCCCAGCAGAAACGTCCATTGTATAAAATTTGATTTTTCGATCAGGGCTGTAATGGATATCCAGCATATTTTTTTCATCGAGTTTTGCAAACGAATATGCAAAACTCGATGAATCATTTTTTATTTTATTTTCAATTTCATTGGAAATTTTTTCATTGTACTGATCACATTCAGCACGCCCTGAACAGGTTTTTTGATAATATTTTTCAACCAACCCATTTTCAAAGTTGCTCAATGATTCAGCATTGGTTTGTTGTGCAAATATACTTTGTCCACTTACAAGTATGAAAAATGAACTTACTTTTAATATCTTATTCATATAACAAATCACACTATAAAAAATAATAAACATAAAAGAAAATGAGCCAAACCTTGATTCAGCTCAATACTGTTGTTAAACCACAACACACACCAAAAAGTATAATGATGGATTATCCAATACGACGTTTAAGACCTGTCATTTGCAAAACACGTGTTGAAATTTCTTCAATCGACATCTCTGAAACATTTAAATATTTAATCCCTTCAGAAATATAGATTCCTTCAACTGCGCGTAGCTCCATCTGACACTGCGAAAAGCTCGCATAGCGGCTATTGGCTTTACGTTCAGAACGAATGGCAACGAGACGTTCAGCATCAATCATCAAACCAAATAGTTTATTTTTATGTTCTTTCAGTACCGCAGGTAAACGGTTATCGTCTAAATCTTCTTCGGTCAATGGGTAGTTTGCAACTCGAATACCAAACTGCAAAGATAAATAAATTGAAGTTGGAGTTTTACCAGAACGCGATACGCCGATCAGGATTAAATCTGCTTTGTCATAATGGCGGGTACGTGCCCCATCATCGTTATCCAAAGCAAAATGAACAGCATCAATACGTGCTTTATACGACTCAGAATCCGTCACAGCATGGGTTTGTCCGACTAAAGTTGTAGGTGGTGTACCTAAAACGTCTGACAACTTACTAATAAGCCCTTCAAAAACATCAAGATTTACAGCATTTGCAGTGTTAATAATGTCACGAACATAAGGGTCAACCAAAGTATCGAATACCAAAGGTTGTTGACCATCTTTATCCGCCCTTTTATTGATTTCTTCGACTACATTCATTGCAGCTTCTTCAGAGGTAATATAGGGAATAATATGGATATCAAACTTTACATGAGGAAATTGCGCTAATAATGAATGCCCAAGGGTTTCAGCCGTAATCGCTGTACCATCAGAAATAAAAAATACGCTCCGCTTTATTTGGTTACTTTCTGACATTAAAAATCTCCTCAAACATTTGTCTTAGCGATGTATAATCTTTATAGTAAGCCCATCTTACATGACTATCACTTAGTTGAATCAAAATGCTAAGTTTTTTGTTATAATTTCATGCCAAGATAGTGATTAATACTGCATAAGTGGAGTAACAACTTTGGAAGCACGCGTAATCGGTCTGGAAAAACTAGGTAAACACGACGTTGAGATCGTGGGTGGTAAAAACTCTTCACTTGGGGAAATGATCAGTCATTTAGCAAATGCTGGCGTATCGGTTCCAGGTGGATTTGCAACGACTGCTGATGCATATCGCGAATTCCTAGAGCAAAGTGGCCTAAATGCTAAAATCAATGCAGAACTTGCAGCATTAAATGTTGATGATGTAATCGCACTGGCAGAAACTGGTGCAAAAATCCGTCAATGGATTGTAGAAACTCCACTTACTACAGGTCTAGAGACTGAAGTTCGCGAAGCATTTGCTGCCCTTTCTAACGGTAATCCTGACATCGCTGTTGCGGTACGTTCTTCTGCAACTGCTGAAGACTTACCAGATGCTTCATTTGCGGGTCAACAAGAAACTTTCTTAAACATTCGTGGGATTGACAACGTTCTTATCGCAATTAAAGAAGTTTTTGCTTCACTTTATAATGACCGTGCCATTGCTTACCGTGTACACCAAAATTTTGCACATGATATTGTTGCGCTTTCTGCTGGTATTCAGCGTATGGTTCGCTCTGAAACGGGTGCTGCAGGTGTAATGTTTACACTTGATACAGAATCTGGTTTCCGTGAAGCAGTATTTATTACTGCTTCTTACGGTTTAGGGGAAATGGTTGTACAAGGTGCAGTAAATCCTGACGAATTCTATGTTTCTAAGCCACTTCTAAGAAATGGCAAACATGCCGTTATTCGCCGTAATCTTGGTTCTAAACACCAAAAAATGATTTATGGTGAAGAAGGTGCTGCGGGTAAATCTGTTGTGGTTGTTGATGTTGAAAAAACAGATCGTCAGCAATTTGCTTTAAATGATTTAGAGCTTCAAGAACTTGCTAAACAAGCCTTGATCATTGAAGAACATTATCAAGCGCCGATGGATATCGAATGGGCAAAAGACGGTGATGATGGTCAAATCTATATCGTTCAAGCACGCCCTGAAACGGTAAAAAGCCGTGAAAATGTCGGCACAATGGAACGTTACCTCCTTAAACAAAAAGGTACAGTTCTTTGTGAAGGTCGTTCAATTGGTCAACGTATTGGTTCTGGTAAAGTTCGTATTGTTACCTCAATTAAAGAAATGGACAAAGTACAAGAAGGTGATGTTCTTGTATCTGACATGACTGACCCAGATTGGGAACCAGTGATGAAACGTGCGGCTGCAATTGTAACTAACCGTGGTGGTCGTACTTGTCATGCGGCAATTATTGCCCGTGAACTTGGTGTTCCTGCCATCGTAGGTTGTGGTAATGCAACAGAAGTGCTTGTTGATGGTCAAGAAGTCACTGTTTCTTGTGCTGAAGGTGATACAGGCTTTATTTATGAAGGTGCGTTAGATTTCGAAATTCAACGTAACTCGATCGAATCTATGCCTAAACTTCCGTTCAAAATTATGATGAACGTAGGTAACCCTGACCGTGCATTTGACTTTGCTCAAATTCCAAACGAAGGGATTGGTCTTGCACGTTTAGAATTCATCATCAACCGTATGATTGGTGTGCATCCAAAAGCGTTGTTAAACATTGACAGCCTACCACGCGAAACACGTGCGGCCGTTCTGGCACGTACTGCTGGTTATGCATCACCGATTGAATTCTATGTTGAAAAATTGGTTGAAGGTATTTCTACCCTTGCAGCTGCATTTGCTGACAAACCAGTAATTGTTCGTATGTCTGACTTTAAGTCGAATGAATATGCGAACTTGATTGGTGGTAAGCTTTACGAGCCTGAAGAAGAAAACCCGATGCTTGGTTTCCGTGGTGCGAGTCGTTATGTATCTGATAACTTCCGTGACTGCTTTGAACTCGAATGCCGTGCATTGAAAAAAGCACGTGATGAAATGGGTTTAACCAACATTCAAATCATGATTCCTTTTGTACGTACAGTATCTGAAGCGAAACGTGTTATTGAGTTATTGGCTCAGAACGGTCTTAGACGTGGTGAAAACGGTCTTAAAGTGATCATGATGTGTGAGTTACCAACAAACGCATTACTTGCTGAACAATTCCTTGAACACTTCGATGGTTTCTCTATCGGTTCAAATGACTTAACTCAGCTAACACTTGGTTTAGACCGTGACTCTGGTATCGTTTCTCACTTGTTTGACGAACGTGATCCAGCAGTAAAAGCATTACTTTCTATGGCAATTCATGCTTGCCGTAAAGCGGGTAAATATGTAGGTATCTGTGGTCAAGGTCCTTCTGATCACCCTGATCTTGCAAAATGGTTAATGGAACAAGGTATTGAATCTGTTTCATTAAACCCAGACTCAGTTTTAGATACTTGGTTCTTCCTTGCTGAAGAAAAGATTAAACAATCTTAATCAAAGCTGTTTAAAAAGACCCTCTAGTAGGGTCTTTTTTATGTATATTTTTTAAACTTTGATTTTAATATTCCATGAAATATCAGATTTAAGATTGGTAGTTTTTAACGTAGATGCAAATATTCGATATATCGTTGGTGTATTCAGTTTTCACATCTGTGTTTGAATGTTGAACCAAGTTTTACAGTCACTCCTCTGCTGCTAAATAGGTTAATTTTTCTTGATATTTTAAGATTTCGTGTAAATTTAATGTTAATACATTCAAAAATCTAGTATACATAGTGGTTTAAAAAAGTAGGTGAACAAAGTTGCGGTTATGTTCATTTTCATCTACCAATTTTGTACTTTTAGATTTATTTTGAGAATTGAGTTTTATGCAAATTTACTTGGCGAGAAATAACCAACAAGCTGGTCCGTATTCAATTGAACAACTGAATCAAATGCTTGCAAGCCAGCAAGTACTTTTAACAGATTTAGCTTGGCATCAAGGATTAACGGAATGGAAAGCGCTTGGTGAACTTACACAAGGTAAACTTGTTTATGAGCCTATTGGTTATGTCACACCAACGTCATCAAACAACGAACAAATTGATCGTCAACAAAATCCTGCTATCACCAATATAAAAATTGAAAAAAGTACAAAAAAAATCATTAAAGCGGCACCTGTAGGTAAACGAATCTCAGCCAAACTTATCGATTTTGCCCTTTTGTTTTTACCCCAATTCATCGCTATTGCTTATTTTATGCCTGAAGATGCAATCAAAGTTGCTTCAGATGGTTTTTCAGTAGACAACCAAGTTAAAATTGCTGAAATGATCAGTCAAAGTATGCCAGCCTATCTGAATATTGCTCTGATGGTCTTTGTACTTATTCTCTTGATCACTCAATGCTTTATGATTACCAAATTTGGACAATCTATTGGTAAAAAAATATTCAAACTGCAGATTGTTGATGTCAATACCAATCAATTGCCAGGGTCGCTAAGAGGATTTTTTGTTCGTTCATTTTTATTTCTTATCCTGTCTCAAGTTATGAGCGTATTACCTCTGATTGCCATCATTTTCATTGTTGATTTGTTCATGTTTTTCTCTAAAGAGAATTATGCATTACATGATCGTATTTCTAAAACCAAAGTTATTGATCTTTCAGAATAATTCAAATGGCGGTTATACCGCCATTTTTTATCGCTAGCCAAGCACAAAATAATAATTTATGTTTTTGTTTTCCTTATAATTCCGACTAAAAATATCAGGTATTTTTACATCAATATATTCAACCTCTATGTATAGCTAAGTTTGACGATATGAGGCATAATGCCCTACAACGTAGCGGTGTCAGATCATTGAGAATGTTTTCTATTTAGAAATAATAGTCATTTTCAATCATGCGGCACTTTAATCGCTATCCCATATTTATATAGGGAATGGGACTCTTCACCGAGGTTGTAAAATGAGACAAACGACTTTAGCTGTATTGTCTTTATCTGCGATCGCCGCACTCTTAACTGGGTGTGGTGGTGATATAGTACTTCTAAACTCTAAAGGTCCAGTCGCTGAAGGTCAAAGTAGCCTGATGATGACTGCGATCTACTTAATGCTATTGGTCGTAATTCCTTCGATCTTGATGGCATTGTGGTTTGGTTGGAAATATCGCGCGTCAAATAAAGATGCAGACTATAAACCTACATGGGCACACTCTACTGCGATTGAAATTGTAGTATGGGGTATCCCGTGTATTATTATTGCTATTCTTGCGTATTTAACATGGTGGGGTTCACACAAATATGACCCTTACAGACCATTAACGAATACTCAAGGTCAGATGGAAGAACATTTAAAAATTCAAGCAGTCGCTGAACAATTTAAATGGGTATTTATCTATCCTGAACAACAAATAGCTACAATTAACGAAGTTCGTTTCCCAGTCAATAAACCAATTGAATTTCAAATCACTTCTAACTTTACAATGAACTCATTCTTCATTCCTAAGTTAGCAGGTCAGGTTTATGCAATGGCAGGTATGCAAACTAAGTTACATATGCTTGCAGAACATCCAAGTCCAGCAGATGGCTACCGTGGATTCTCAGCAAACTATAGCGGCTATGGCTTTACGCAAATGCGTTTCAGAGCTCATGCTGTTTCAGATGCTGACTTCAACACTTGGGTAGACGCTATTAAAGCAGGTAAAGGTACTTCAATTAATCCTGAAGCGATCCAAAAAACCACGCTTGATGCGACTGAATTTGCTACGCTCAAAGATGGTGATCGTTCTAAACACCAAATTGAAGCAATGCTGAACAATGCGCATACTCCAGAAGAACTTAAAGCTGCACACGAAGCTGAACGTAAAGGTCCATTCCCTACTAAGCCTCATCCTGTGACTTATTATTCTTCAGTTACGCCTGACTTGTTCAAAAGCATTATCAACACTTACATGAGCAACTACCATGGTGCAGACCATGCAGGTGCTGAACATGCAGGTGCTGAACATGCAACTGCTTCTGTAGGGGAATAAGACATGTCTTTGTTATTAGGTAAACTCAATTGGGATGCAATCCCTAAAGAGCCGATTGTACTTGTAACAATGGTCATTATGGCTCTTGGTGCAATTGCAGTTTTCGGCGGTATCACCTATTTCAAAAAATGGGGTTACCTCTGGAATGTATGGTTTAAATCTGTAGACCATAAAAAAATTGGTATTATGTATATCCTTGTGTCTGTTGTGATGCTACTTCGTGGTTTCGCAGATGCAATCATGATGCGTCTTCAACTGTTCCTTGCAAAAGGTGGCGGTGAAGGTTACTTACATCCAGACCATTACGATCAGATCTTCACCGCACATGGTGTAATCATGATCTTCTTCGTAGCAATGGGTCTTGTTGTTGGTATGATGAACATCACTGTACCACTTCAAATTGGTGCGCGTGACGTTGCATTCCCATTATTAAACTCTGTGAGCTTCTGGTTATTTGCTGGTGCTGCTGGTTTGATGATGGTTTCACTTGTATTAGGTGAGTTTGCTGCAACAGGTTGGATGGCTTATCCACCTCTTTCTGGCATTCAATATTCTCCTGGTGTTGGTGTTGACTACTATATCTGGGCACTCCAGGTTTCTGGTCTAGGTACGCTTTTAACGGGTGTTAACTTCTTTGTTACCATCATCAAAATGCGTGCGCCTGGTATGAAACTTATGGACATGCCGATCTTTACTTGGACTGCACTTTGTACAGCAGTATTGATCATTGCATCTTTCCCAGTATTGACTGCAACAATTGCAATGTTAACGCTAGACCGTTACTTCGGTTTCCACTTCTTCACCAATGAGCTTGGCGGTAGCCCAATGCTTTATGTGAACTTGATTTGGACATGGGGTCACCCAGAAGTATATATCTTAGTATTACCTGCTTTTGGTCTTTACTCTGAAATCGTTTCAACGTTCTCTCGTAAAACGTTGTTCGGTTACAAGTCTATGGTGTATGCAACGATTGCGATTACAGTACTTGCTTTCGTGGTATGGTTACACCACTTCTTTACCATGGGTGCTGGTGCCAACGTTAACGCGTTCTTCGGTATCATGACCATGATTATTGCGATTCCTACTGGTGTGAAAATCTTCTCATGGTTATTCACTATGTATAAGGGTCGTATTACCTTTACATCACCAATGTACTGGACACTTGGCTTCCTTGTGACTTTCGGTATCGGTGGTTTAACGGGTGTATTGATGGCTGTTCCACCAGCTGACTTCTTGGTACACAACTCTTTATTCTTGATCGCTCACTTCCATAACGTAATTATTGGTGGTGTTGTATTCGGTATGTTCGCAGGTATCACTTTCTACTGGCCAAAAATGTTTGGTTGGAAGTTAAATGAAACTTGGGGTAAAGCATCGTTCTGGTTCTGGTTCTTTGGTTTCTATTTTGCATTCATGCCACTTTATATCCTTGGTTTCATGGGTATGACACGTCGTTTGAATACATATGACAACCCTGAATGGGACCCATACTTAGCAATTGCTTTGTTTGGTGCTGTGCTTGTAGCAATCGGTATTGCTTGTTTCTTAATGCAAGTTATTGTTGGTTTCTTACAACGTCACGACAACATGGACAACACAGGCGATCCATGGGATGGTCGTGTACTTGAATGGTCTACTTCATCCCCTGCTCCGTTCTATAACTTTGCTGAAATTCCAAAAATCAATGGTATTGATACTTTCTGGAATGACAAAGAGAATGGTGTAGCGTATGCACGCCCTGAGAAATATGAAGATATTCATATGCCAACTGACCGTGCTGCTGGTTTTGTTATTGCCTTGTTCATTACAGCAATGGGCTTCGCTTTAATCTGGCATATCTGGTGGTTAGTCGTTGCAACTTTCCTTGGTGCTGTTATCAGCTTCATCGTAAGTTCATTCACTAAAAAAGTGGACTACTACGTACCAGCTGCTGAAGTAGAACGTATCGAAAACGAGCGTTATGCTTTACTTGAAAAACACTTGAAGAAGGACTAAGGATATGGCTGAAGTACTTCATCACGACAACCACGGACACGATGAACATCATCATCACGATGATACAGACATCACCGTCTTTGGTTTCTGGACATACTTGATGAGTGACTTGATTTTATTCGGTACACTCTTCATCGCGTTCGCTGTATTAAGCAGTCATATTCCGCCTGGTACTCCAAGTCCAAAAGAGTTATTTGGTGAGTCTTTAGGTTTCGTACTTGTTGAAACCTTTGCTCTCTTGATTTCTTCTGTGACTTTCGGTTTTGCGGTACTTGCTTCTTACAAGAAAAATGTCAACCAAGTGCTTATGTGGTTAATTATCACTTGGCTCTTTGGTGCAACATTCATCGGTATGGAACTTTATGAATTTAATCATTTAGTTCACGCTGGTCATGGTCCTACCCACAGTGCGTTTTTATCTGCGTTCTTTACCCTTGTAGGTACGCATGGTATCCACGTAACATCTGGTTTGGTCTGGATGATCGTGTTAATGGTTCAAATCAAGAAAAATGGTTTGACTGTTCCAAATACACGTCGTCTTGCTTGCCTAAGTTTGTTCTGGCACTTCCTTGACATCGTTTGGATCTGTGTATTCAGCGTAGTTTATTTACTGGGAGCTTTATAATGAGTCATGATCATAATGCTGCTGGTGCTTCGCACGGAAACATCAAACAATACTCTATCGGCTTCATTCTTTCTGTCGTATTGACCATCATCCCTTTCGGGATGGTGATGAAAGGAATGACTGGTGGTGCAGTTGTTGCAACGATTGCGATCACTGCGATTGCTCAAGTTCTTGTACAATTAGTTTTCTTCTTGCACATGAATTCATCTTCTGAACAACGCTGGAATGTGATTGCATTCATCTATACGATTCTGACGATTGCAGTTCTCTTAATTGGTTCTGTATGGATCATGAACTACTTACATTCAAACATGATGCTCTAGGGTGTCATGTTGAAAAAATATCTATTCCTGACTAAGCCAGGAATTCTCTTTGGTAACTTCGTTACCACTTTGGGCGGCTTTTTCTTAGCCGCTCAAGGTTCTGTAGATTTCCTTTTACTTCTCATCACATTACTAGGTACTACGCTTGTCGTTGCCTCTGGCTGTGTGGTGAATAATGTCATTGACCAAGACATTGACCAAAAAATGCAACGTACAATGAATCGTGCGCTCGTCAAAAAAACCATCAGCCCAACAGTTGCTTTAATTTTTTCTGCTGTGCTCGGTTTAATTGGCTTTGCTTTGTTGTGGTTTTTTGTCAACGCCTACGCATTTGGCTTTGCTGTACTCGGCTTTGTTGTGTATGTGATTTTTTATAGTCTTTGGAGTAAACGTACTACCATTCACCAAACTGTGATTGGAAGTATTTCTGGCGCAAGCCCTCCTGTAATTGGATATACTGCTGTTTCCAACGGATTTGATGTTGCCGCTTTGCTGATTTTTTTAGCTTATGCACTCTGGCAAATGCCACATTCTTGGGGAATTGCAATCTATCGATTTGATGATTATAAAAATGCAAATATTCCAATTTTACCTGTAGCCCGTTCAATTTTTCGCACGAAAGTTGAAAGTTTAATTTACGTTATTCTGTTTGCTGCAGTTTTAAATGGATTGTATTGTTTTGGCTATACCAACATTTTCTTCCTTATTACCTTTAATGCTTTATGTGCCTATTGGGTATATTTATCGATTATTGGATTTAAAGCTGAAAATGATCAGGTCTGGGCAAAAAAATATTTTTTGTATTCCGTCATTCTAATTACAGCGCTCAGTGTGAGCTTTAGTTTTAGTTATGTCTCCCCTGCACCTCATTTGCCACTGTTTTAAAAAAAGATAGAGTTCTCTCTATCTTTTTTTTATCTGCATAAATAAAATTAAAATATTAAAATTTTTATTATAACGATAGGCACTTTATGCTTTTTAAAAATAAAACACTGCAATATGTCTTTCTTGTCGGTTTACCTTTGGTAGTTCACCCTACTTCTAGCTTTGCTGGCGCTGCAGAAGAAATCGCATCACCAACTTTTGACCTAAACAACAATCAATATCGTATATTAAATCTCCCCATACTCTATCCAGCCAATGACAATAGAACCAACATGATGCTACTGCTAAGTGACAAAGGTTTAGCAAGTATCAAAGCATTTGAAGTTGATAAAATGAGTTTATGGGATACGTCTAGTGGCTTAGTCCCTTTTTACCCTACCGAACTAACTCAAGCATCTGAAAATAAGATTCCAAACAAACGTGCTTTTTATGATGCAAATGATCACGTCTATGATGAGCGCTGTATAACGCTCAAATCTGGTGCTGAAGTTTTTCTTCAACAAGTTTCAAATCACAAGAAAATATCTCAAAACGAAAAAAGCAGCTTGTTAGAACAACGTAATCAGATCAAAGATTGTCAACAAACTATTCCATTGATTCCGGTCAATGTACAATGGACACAATCCGCTCAACAGTA
Organism: Acinetobacter sp. NyZ410; assembly: GCF_022828975.1. Classification (NCBI taxonomy): domain Bacteria; kingdom Pseudomonadati; phylum Pseudomonadota; class Gammaproteobacteria; order Moraxellales; family Moraxellaceae; genus Acinetobacter; species Acinetobacter sp. NyZ410. The sequence goes on from NZ_CP094620.1 coordinate 3,021,609, forward strand.
TGCTTCTTATTTAAATGGGATCATTTTATTTTACAAAGCTAACTATTCCTCAGCAACTAAAATATTTACAGCCTTAAGCCAAGTTGATGACCCTTGGTTAAAAGAAACCGCTCAATACATGCTGATCCGCACATCATTAAATGAGCTGTATAGCCAGTCATTAGGAACTTACGGTGATTTAGATACTCAAAAAGTTGATCAAGCGCTTCTTAAAACTTTTTTTAATCGCATTACTGATTATTTTAAGCTTTACCCTAAAGGTCAATACGTAGCCAGTGCCAGAGGTTTTTTACGCCGAGGCTACTGGATTGCCAATCAACAAGATGCGCTAGTCAAAGAGATGATTTGGCAGATGGATCACCCCAGATCAGATTATTACAATCTCGACATGTCCACATTGGCGGCCGAAATAGATCGCAAGGTATTTGGTTTAGAAAACTTCAATGCAAAAACACTCAACGATCCTTTCTTTTTAGCCATTTATGATCTGATGTATATGCGTCAGAGTGATTCTACGCAGTACCGGCCAATTAGCTGGTCCGAGTTAAATGCACAAAAACCTGTATTTAAGGAGCAACCTGAGTTGTTCCGTTATTTACAAGCCGTTCATTTATATTTTATTCAGAAAAAACCGCAAGATGCGTTAAATTATTTACCGAAACAAAAACCCAATTCCATTCAAAATTATTTAGAACTCAGCCAATATACGCTTAAAGGGGTCATTCTTGAAAAAAGTAGTGATAAAAATCTGGTTGAACAATATTGGGATCATTTACTCGCAATTTCTGCTAATCCTTATCAAAAAGCTTTGGCAGAAGTCGCCCTAGCGATTCACTATAAAAACACCAATAACCAAAATGCCTTTTTAGGAAATCATTCAAAAATCAAACAAGCAAGCTTACAGAAAGCATTCATTACTCAAATTGCCGATGTCAAAGCTTTAGAAAGTATCATTACTGCCAAAGACAGTTCAGCTGATAAAAAGAATCTGGCTTTATATACATTATTAGATAAAAGCTTAATGAGTCAAAACTATGCGGTATTCAATAAAGCATATACCACATGGTTACCTCAAGATGCCTCAGAATACAAAGCATACAACAGCAAAATTAAAGCTTATAAGTCAGAACCCCACTTCGAAGTTTTTGTTTGGAATGGTCATGAAATTACACCAACGCTCAAATGCCCTAAATTAAGCACCTTAACAGCTGGCTTAGAAAAAAATCCGAAAAATTTAACTTATCGTTTATGCCTAGGCGAATATATGCGTAATCAAGGCACTGCTTTAGAAAGTTTTTATGGTGACTATTACTATGGTCCAAGTTTTAGCCAGCCGAAAAATGCCTTTACAGGTGAAACTTTTAGTCGTGGTGAGGTCTATAAAGAAATTATTAAATCGAATTCTAAAAGTGAATTACAAGCTTATGCGCTTTATCGCGCTGTTATGTGTTATTCGCCGAGTAGTATAAATGTCTGTGGTGGAAAAGAGGCCACAAAATCCACACGCAAACAATGGTACGCACAAATTAAACGTGACTATCCAAATACCACATGGGCAAAATCTTTAAAATATTATTGGTAGTTGATTCATGCTTAAACAGATTTTCTCGGTTCTACTGACAATCCAATGTTGTTTAGGATTAATGGCGTGTCAACCGAGTCAATCCGCAACAGCCTCAGATCAGGTCAATGCAAATGACTATGATACCTTTTGGATTTGGGGAAATATCAAGTCTGCGCCTTATTTAAGTAAAGCAAAGGAAATCTATATTTTACAAGGTGAAGTTAGGCTGGAGAAAAATTCCAGCCAATCTATCTTGATCCAACAAGGCATTTCTGTGGTTAAGATTCCACATCAAAAAGTATGGTTAGTTTTTCGAAATCATCATTTAAATTGGCAAGGCGCTGAAATAGAAAAAATTTTACAACGCGTCCGACAGTGGGAAAGCGCAGGCAATCACATTCAAGGTATTCAAATCGACTTTGATGCACCAACTAAAAATTTAAAAGCGTATGGCTTATTTCTACAACAGCTTAGAAAGCAGTTACCACAGCATTATCAACTCAGCATCACCAGTTTGATGGATTGGGCCAATCTGCGTGATCCAGTTACACTTAGGCTATTTAGAGAAAATATTGATGAAATGGTGATTCAAACCTATCAAGGCACTACGACTATTTCAAATTATCAGACTTATTTAACTAAGGCTTCAACATTGAAACTGCCTTATAAAATTGGCTTGGTACAACATGGTAAATGGGATCAGCAACTTAAATTTGATACTGATCCAAACTTTAAGGGTTTTGTGGTGTTTTTATTACCACAAAATAAATCATGAATTAATCTAATCAATAAATTCACGTTTTTATTCAATTTAACTTCTAATTGAGTGACCCAATTAACTTCCAAAAAAAACAGAATCATGCTCAAACCGAGCAAATAACGCATCCATTTTTCCCGCATATTTCATATCCAGTTGATGCCATAATTTTTTCGGAAGTGGAATAAATTCTAATGTGTCGGAACCATCAGAAGCTTTACAGAAACGGATTTCATACTCAGGTTGTAAAATTTCATTGAGTGCCCGTAGTGTGGTATCACGATCAGCACCTTCTCCTTGATAAGGAATCAACAATGATTTTTCACCATAATGAATTGTGATGCTAAAACCTTGTTGATTATCAGCATCTTCAAGTTCAGCAGACAATTGTCCAGTTTCTAAAATATTTTCACAATAGCCAATAATTGCATCATCCTCTTCTCTCCAATCCACCACCATGACAATGTCATAACGACCATCAAAAACATCAAAGTAGAAGTCTTGTGTAGGGTTTTCGATATAAGATTCAATGGTTTCCAGTTTTTCAGCGCTGTAGTTTGTCATTTTAGCGATCCATATTTTTATTCATTTTTAATCTAAATAGGTACAAGATGAAATTCAATCTCGGGTCTGTAAAATTTTAGTGGTTATTCCAATAAATATTTGAATATTAAATTGTGTTTGCGCGCAAACTTTCCTATAATAGGCGCTCGCAATTTTTGCGGCACAATCTATTGGCTTTTAAACTGTTGTTTAAAGTTTATGCTGATTGTGACTCCTTGCTTCAATCTTTTTAAGGTTGGGGCTGTATAAACCGTAAGGAGCTGACAATGCGTCACTACGAAATCGTAATTCTGGTACACCCAGACCAAAGCGATCAAGTTGTGGGAATGGTAGAACGCTACATTTCTCACATCAAAGATGCTGAAGGTCAAATTCACCGTCTTGAAGATTGGGGCCGTCGCCAATTGGCTTACCCAATTAACAAAATCCATAAAGCGCATTACATTTTAATGAACATTGAATGTAACCAAACTACGCTTAATGAATTAGAAGAATTGTTCCGTTATAACGATGCAATCCTTCGTAACGTGATTATCCGTCGTGAAAACGCAATCACTGAAGAATCTTTACTCGCTAAGAGTGCTGAAGAAAAACGTGCGCGTAAAGCTCAACGTGAAGAAGCACAACAAGCTCAAGATTCTGTTGAAGCATAAGGAGAACATCAATGGCACGTTTTTACCGTCGTCGCAAGTTCTGCCGCTTTACAGCTGAGAACGTTACGTACATCGACTACAAAGATATCGACACTTTAAAACAGTACATCACTGAAAACGGCAAGATTGTTCCTAGCCGTATTACAGGTACTAAAGCTCGTTACCAACGTCAATTAGCGCTTGCTATCAAACAAGCTCGCTATTTAGCGTTGATTCCTTACACTGACAATCATAAGTGAGGTTGAGCCGTGGATATTATTTTATTACAACGCATTAAAAACCTTGGTAAATTAGGCGATAAAGTTTCAGTTAAAGCTGGTTACGGCCGTAACTACCTTATCCCTCAAGGTAAAGCAGTTGCAGCGACTGAAGCGAATACTGCTGCATTTGAAGCTCGTCGTGCAGAACTTGAGAAAGGTGAAGCTGAAGTTTTAGCTGCTGCTCAAGCACGTGCTGACCAATTGAACGAAGTAAACATCGTTATCACTGCGAAAGCTGGTGATGAAGGTAAATTATTCGGTTCAATCGGTACTCGTGATATCGCTGACGCGTTAACAAATGCTGGTCTTGTAGTTGACCGTGCTGAAGTTCGTTTACCGAACGGTGCACTTCGTCACACTGGCGAATTTAACATCGCAATCCAATTGCATCATGATGTTACTGCTGAAGTTCTCGTTACTATCGTATCTGAGTAATTTCTTGCAGAAAAAAAGAGCATACTTTTGTATGCTCTTTTTTTATCTTTAAATTTTACCTCGGATCAGCTGAAATTGTTTCTAGTTGATTCATTCCCCTACTTATCGGTATTACTGTTAGATACTTTTAGTATTTTGCATTAAGATAAGTGAGTACTTCAGTACACACGTACATTACGTAAATAATGTTTTTGCACGATTTAAAAATCAAGGTTTTATATGTCTCAGGCAACTGCCACAGCTCAACAGAATCCCTTCAGCACTGATGCAAAAAACAAAGACAATGCTCAGTTAAAAGAGTTTCGTACGCCTCCTCATAACTTGGCAATTGAACAAGCTGTACTGGCTGCATTGATGACGGTTGCTGAGTCTTTTGAACAAGTCAGTGATACTTTGAATGAAACTGATTTTTATGCAACACGTCACAAATATATCTTCCGTGCAATCGAAAAACTGGCACAAGAAAACTCTCCATATGATGCAGTTTTAGTCAACGATTGGCTGATTAAGCAAAACTTGCTTGATGCAATTGGCGGTGAAGAATATTTAATGCAATTGATGTCCGATTCACCTTCAAGTTTCTACAACCTAGAAACCTATGCGGGCAAAATCAAAGAATTTTCAACGTTAAGAAGCATGATTAAAGTAGGCAATGAAATCCTGCAAAATGCTTATGACACCAAAGGTCGTGAAGTCAGTGAAATTCTAGATCTTGCTGAAACCAATATTTTCTCTATTGCAGAACAACATAATAATAATGCCAAAGCACAAGGGCCAAAAGCCATTACCTCAGTTGTTGCAGATGTTTTTGACAAGTTAAATGAACTTTCTCAAATGGAAGGCAATATCACTGGTTTAACCACAGGTTTTATGGAGTTAGACAATAAAACCTCTGGTATGCAAGCTGGTGATATGATCATTGTTGCTGCACGTCCGTCGATGGGTAAAACAACCTTTGCCATGAACCTTGTAGAAAGTGTGTTATTTAACTGTGATCTGCCAGCACTGGTTTTCTCTATGGAGATGCCAGCAGATTCTATCGCCATGCGTCTCATTTCAGCATACGGTAAAGTCCATCAAGGGCATTTACGTTCAGGTAAGCTTGATGGCGATGAATGGTCTAAAGTCACAGGAACCATTTTACAGCTACAAGAAAAACATCTTTATATTGATGATTCATCTGCACTGCCACCAACGGAACTTCGAGCACGTGCACGACGTATTGCCAAACAACATGGCGGCAAGCTGGGTTGTATCATGATCGATTATCTACAATTGATGAAAGTACCAGGCATGGGTGATAACCGTGTCGGTGAGATTGGTGAAATTTCACGAAGCTTAAAAGCCCTTGCCAAGGAAATGATGTGCCCTGTTATTGCACTGTCACAGCTTAACCGTTCTCTGGAAAACCGTCCAAATAAACGCCCGGTAATGTCCGACTTACGTGAATCAGGTGCAATCGAGCAGGATGCCGATTTAATTATGTTTATTTACCGTGATGAGGTTTATAACAAAGAGTCGAAAGAAGCAGGCACAGCTGAAATTATCATTGGTAAACAACGTAATGGCCCGATCGGGACTGTGCGTTTAGCCTTTGAAGGTCAATACACGCGCTTTAGTAATCTATCGCCTGAGTATTATGCGCAATATCAAGATGAAGAATAATGCTGATCAATAGATTTAGCATCATTTAACACTGCTGTTGAGGTGAGATTTTAATCTTCAAATCTTGGAACTTAAAGTCTCTCTCAACGTTTCAATATTTTTAGTCCATTCATCATAATCATCTGAATCTTGCCAAAGCTCATCCAATTCAGAGTTTTCACTGGTCAATAATAATAATGCAGTCAAGGCTTTGGGAATAAGCGCATAATTGACATTGTTTTTATTCTGTTCAAGCCATTTTTCTACAGGTTCAGGATAATATTCATTTTCTTCAATCCCTTCACCAAATGATTTAGCTAAAACATCTGCTGCAGCATGCGCAATACAACCAATATCGGCATCGATAAACTCTTCGGTTGCCATATCAATCATTTCATCAAAAGCTTGTTCAATGACAACATGCCCATCTTGCTCTTCAAACTCATAGGCCCAATCACTTGCAGTATCATTTCCAAATGGTTCATGTGACCATGTTCCCATATACCCTCCGAAATAAATCCTTAAATTTAAATATAAAATGTACGATTTTATTTAAAAAATAAAGTGCAATATCTTTACAAATTATGTGCAAAGCGCTTAACAAAAATTTTATCGATACAAAATCAATAAACCATTAAAAACACAAATGTTTATGTTTATTTAAAGCTGATAGGACTACAATATTTAGCGTTTTAAAGCTGCACTTTTTTAAAGTTATGCTTTTATCTCTATTTATGCGATTTAGCATTATTCAATCTTTGCCATTCCTCAGGAGTAACTAGGGTGCGTCAAGCAACAGTTTATATTGACAGTGAAGCACTGCAATATAATTTAAACCGAGTCAAACAACTTGCACCAAGCGCTAAAATTGTCAGTATGGTTAAAGCCAATGCATATGGACATGGCGTCAAGGACTGTTTAGCCGCCTTAAATGCGACTGATGCCTTTGGTGTCGCCTGCCTTGCTGAAGCCTTAGAGATTCGAGCATTAGGCTATCAACAACCGATTACTCTCATCGAAGGTATTTTCAGCGCTGATGAAATGATTAGTGTTCTTGAAAATAACCTTGAAATCGTTGTACATCATCAGCCACAATTGGCATGGTTACGTGCACATAAAAAACAATATATCGACAAAGGTTTAAAAGTCTGGGTAAAACTCAATAGTGGTATGAACCGATTGGGTTTTAAGGTGGCTGAAATTATTGAAGTGATTCAATCACTCAAAGCAGAAGGCTTTACCTGTGTGCTGGCCATGCATTTTGCCAATGCGGATGCGGATCATCACCCGTTAAATGAACAACAGAAAGATCAATTCTTACAGGTAAAAGCTGCTTGTGAACCAATCTTAGCTTCATGCTGCAATTCAGCTGCTATTTTTAAATGGCCTGAACTGAATTTTGATTTTGTACGTCCAGGTATTATGCTTTACGGCGCGTCTCCCTTTGCAGATCGAAGCGTTGCTGAATTAGACATTAAACCTGTCATGAGCTTTACCGCTGAAATCATTGCACTCAATCATATTCAAGCAGGTGAATCTGTAGGTTATGGCTCTACATTTGTCTCAAAAAATAAAATGGATATCGCCATTGTTTCAATAGGCTATGGGGATGGTTATCCGCGTGCTTTTCCTCAACAAAACTATGTCAGCATCAATGGCCAAATGGCATCGATCATTGGTCGTGTCGCAATGGATATGATCGCAATTGATGTCACTGGCTTAGATGCCCCCCTAGGTACAGTCGTTGAACTGTGGGGCAAAGATCGTTTGGTTGATGATGTGGCTGCTGCCAATGGTACGATCGGTTATGAGTTACTCTGTCGTATGAGTGCTCGCCCTATCCGTAAAAAACTTTAAACACGCGTTCTCGATTCAAGATGAAAATCCAAGCCATCGCTTGGATTTTTTAAGAGTTTTCAGATTTCAGACAAATTCTTCTGGCTGTTCAATCTCATAGAGTAGTTTAAGTAATGTCGGGATATCCTGTTCATCTAAACTTAATGGGCGAAAATGGTTATAACCCTTACTCTCGAAGTATTGTTGAATTTTGCCATTTCGTCTCACGTATTTCATAGACCACTGTGAAAAATGCCCTTGCTCAACATGGCCTGCTCTAAACAGCTTGATCTGATGATGTCTTGGATCTTTATGCAATTTTTCCAATACATGTAAGATAACCACTTCCTCACCTTCTAGGCATTGAAAAAAATGCTCATCTGCAAAATACAGAACGCCTTGAACTTGATGAAGTATATTAAAATCTCTCGCTTCACCTAAAATATCTCTTAAATCATTGAGTATTTGATGATGGGGTGAAGTTGTTTTACTTGCATAGCATAATTGAAAAGTCATGTAATTCTTCTATTTTTAACTTTCATTATTTATAAACAATTATTTGCGATCATACAAGTCTTAACATTTTATTATTTAATTGTTTATCATTTTTTTATTCGGATTGCTTTACAGTACATACATAGCAACTGTGCTCTTTAATTTTTTTAATTTAAAACAGTGATTTAATATATATTTATCATTAAAAACACAAAGTAAATCATGATCCACCTAGTCAATTGTCTCGATATAAATTTTAGAATAAAAGAAACATAGAATTGAATTTATGCGACCTCTTTATAATTTTTAATATAAAAAAAGCGAGATTAAACTCGCTTTAAAGCACATAGAGTATTATTCAAAATAATCATTGGTCGGTTTAGGTAAATCTTGCAAACCTTTCTTTAAAGTTTCAGACCATTGTTTGCTGATGTGTTGAAAATAAGGATCACTGTCGTTAATTCGCTTGCCTTTTGGTACCTCTAGGCTGTCTTTAAGATAAATCATCGCATCTAATGGCATACCAACAGATACATTTGAACGTAAAGTCGAATCAAATGAAATTAAACTACAACGTAACGCTTCATCTAAAGGCATATCATAACTTAAGGCACGATCTAAAATTGGTTTACCATATTTACTTTCACCAATTTGAAAATAAGGTGTATCACTGGTTGCAGAAATAAAATTACCTTGCGGATAAATATTATAAAGCTGCATTTCCTCTCCACTGATCTGGCCACCAACCAATAAACTACAATAATAGTTACTTTGCTCTTGAGTATCTTCAGTGACATCAGCAATGACTTTGCGTAGGGTTTGCCCAACCAATCCTGCAACCTCGAACATCGTATTCACGCTATACAAATTGGGTTCTTGCTTAAGTGCCAAATGATTTTCTAAATGTCCAATCACCGCTTGTGTCGTTGCAAGGTTGCCAGAAGTTTGAATACAAATAAAGCGTTCGCCTTTTACCCCAAACGTATAAAGTTTTCGATATACAGAAATGTGATCGACTCCAGCATTGGTTCGGGTATCACTAATAAATACTAAACCTTGTTTGAGTCTTAAAGCACAGCAATACGTCATGAAACTACCTATACAACTAAATTTGAGATTAATCACATTCTGCAATTATTCACACTATTTACCATTGCCACCACTAACATGCAAGCACTTGAACAATAGAGTACATGGTTTCAGTGCCACCTTGCTCTCTTACTCCACGAACGGGTGCAACATCCCAATAGTCGCGTCCAATCGCCACATAGACATGTGATTCTGGGCGGAATAATTGATTACTGACATCAATAACATGCCATTTACCGTCTAAAAATATCTCTGTCCAAGCATGACTCGCCAAATGCGATTGATTATTTACATATAAGTAACCAGAAACGTAGCGAGCTGGTACCCCCAATGCTTTCGCCATCGCAATCAAGACATGACTATGATCTTGACATACCCCTTGCCGTGCTGAAAAAGACTCCATTGCGGTATGCGTTACTGTAGTACTTGCGCTGATATAGGGCATATGTTGCAACAAAGCTTCTGCTAATTTTTGGAAATTCGCCCAACGCTTATGCGTTATATACTGTTCAGCAAAAGCAATCATTTCTATATTGCACAAGGTTGCAGTGGTTGGCTGTAAAAAAACCACAGGCGATACCTGATCTTCGATACCAAATTGATTGCCTACATTAATATCGACAATCCCCTGCGCCATAATGGACATTTGTTGATAAGGCTCAATTTGCGAACTGGTCAACCAAACATTATCAAAAGCATCTTTTTTAATGTGTTTTTCACCGGGAACACTGACATGCCAACCCGTCACCTGTTGATGCAAATTAGACTGTGGTGTCATCTTGATATACTGAATACTATTTTTTGCCCATTCAGAATATTGGTAATGCGTTTGGTGATTAATCATCAGTTTCATAAGCGATCCAATTCAAATAATGAGTCAATATGGTCACTAAAATGATAATAATTCATACGGTCTGGTTGGTTTTTTAGTTCTTCCCAAACTTCAGGCAAACTACACATACCATGTTGATCTAAACGATCAATCAAATGATTCAATTGTGTCAAAGTCACTGATTTATCTTGATTCAGACGCAATTGACGATCAAATTGTTCCATTTTTTGCCCTAAGCTAAAAAATAGAAACAATAATTCATCATCCTCTGCCTCCAATACATCATTACACTCTTCACAAACATCACAAATAAAACCAGCATTTTGCTCTGCCTGTTGTAATAACTGATTTAATTCGGCAAAGGACTGTGCTGAAATCACCCCACGTAAATCATGAATATTATTTTTGGCACATAAAAAATGCTGATGAAATGATGCAGGTTGCTCATTGTCTAAAATCAATTCATTTAAAGAACTTGCATCAAATGCGGGTAAACAAAAAGCATGTGCATAGTCTAAAGCCAATTCATTGGTTTTAAATGGAAATTGGCTACACAAATATTGAATACGGGTTAAATAGCGTCCTAACCAAAAAATATTCTGTGCATTGGTACTGAGTAAAATCATGTTTGCTCTCCTTTGGCTGGGATTATTTGAAGGTGGGGCTAAATTGAATATTCATCAATTACCCATGTATCCTTAATTCCACCACCTTGTGATGAGTTGACCACCAGTGAACCTTGTTGCATCGCAACACGAGTCAAGCCACCTGGAACAATTTCTATGCGTTCTGGTGAGCTGAGAATAAATGGTCGTAAATCAATATGACGTTCAGCAATTCCTTGGGAAGTTAGTGTTGGTGCAACAGATAAATTTAAGGTGGGTTGAGCGATATACGCAGAGGGTGAAGCCATTAACTTCATTTTAAATAGGTCAATTTCTTGTTCAGTTGCTTTAGGACCGATGAGCATCCCATAACCACCTGAACCTTGAGCCTCTTTTACCACCAATTGATCCAGATTTGCCAAAACATAATCCAAAGCTTCAGCTTCACGGCATTGATACGTCGGTACATTGGACAAAATTGGTTTTTCATTTAAATAATAAGCAATCATTTGATCCACATAGGGATAAATCGACTTATCATCTGCAACGCCTGTACCAGGTGCATTAGCAATCACCACATTTCCACTTAAATAAGCAGACATTAGCCCTGCAACACCTAAAGTGCTATCAGGTCTAAAGCTTAATGGGTCTAAAAAACCATCATCCAAACGCCTATAAACTACATCAACCTGTTGACGCCCACGGATAGTTTTCACATAAACCTTGTCGTTTTCAACAAAAAGATCACGTGATGTCACCAATGGCACACCCATTTCCCTTGCTAAAAATGAATGTTCATAATAGGCGCTGTTATAACGTCCTGGTGTTAAAACCACGATTGTGGGGCAATCTACTTTTGAATTTTCAGCCAAAACATCCCGCAACAATTGAGGATACAACTCAATATTGGCAACGTGTTGATTGCATAATTCAGGCATAAGTTTTTGACTCATCTTACGGCTTTCAAGCATATAGGACACACCTGAAGGCGTACGTAGATTATCTTCTAAGACAAAAAATTCACCTTTGCAGTCCCGTACAATGTCAATTCCACTAATTTGACTGTAAATATTTCCATTCAAGCGATGATTCATCATCACCGGTTGATAAGCTTCATGAGAAAGCACTTGTACTGCTGGGATTAAACCTTCTTTTAAAATATTTTGTTGATTATAGATATCCGCTAAAAATAGGTTTAAGGCTTGAATACGTTGTGTACAGCCTGCTGCAACCTTGTTCCACTGTTGCTTGGCAATCACACGTGGGATTAAATCAAATGGTATGGTGCGATCAATTCCCGATTTTTCACCATAAACTGCAAAAGTAATTCCTTGATATAAAAAATGCGCTTTGGCTGTTTCATTGAGTTTTTCAAGTTGGTAAATGCTGTGTTGAGATAACCAATCTTCGATTTTTTCAGCAGTTTCGGGTGAAAGAACGTGATCATCCGTCATTTCATTAAAAAAAACCGAATTCATCTGTTTAAGTAAATGATGTGAGGCTTGTTGTGCATCGATATTTAGATTAATGGCCTGTTGAATATTTCCTATCTGTTGTTGATTCGTCGTTTCAGTTTTTTCTTCTGCCTCAGCAATTGGCAAAGCGAAGCGATCTGCATAATTCTCATTGCTTGAATTTGTATCTATGGTTTCTTTTAGCATACAAACCTCTTTTTATCTTCTCTAATGGCTTCTTTAATAATGCAATATCAATGCCAAAATATTATTAAATCGCCATATCCTGTATTCTTCACTTGTACAATTAAATCTTTCTGGCTCAGTTTTATTAATTCATTGTTTGCTATTGCACTCAATGTGAGTTTTGATCGAACTTGTTTCAAAATTTTTTAGCTAATATTTTCAACACCTAAGCGACTAGTCACAGGATATAACTTGCAGAATCAGTTTTAATTTTCTATTGTGTAGCTGATTTATTTCCCTTAAACATTCACGATTCCATTGATACCAAACCATGTCTGCACAAGAAAAAGAAACTTCCAATAGCCTCTATCGCCAATGGCAAATCCTGTCCCGACTCTCTACGGGGAAGTGGATGGGCACACGTGAATTACAAGAAGTTTTAGAACGTGAAGGGATCGAAATCAGTTTACGTACGATTCAGCGTGATCTAAATCAAATTGCTCAACGCTTTCCGATCGAGAGTAACAAAACCGTACCACAAGGCTGGCGTTGGCGTTCAGATGCCCCGATTCAAAGTCTGCCGCATATGACCAGCTCGCAAGCAGTCACGTTTATGATGGTTGAAGAACATTTAAAACACCTGCTTCCACCGAGTTTAATTGATGAAATGAACCCTTGGTTCGATTTGGCACGGCGTAGCCTTTCTACGCAGAACAATGTTCGACAATGGATTAACCGTGTTCGAATTGTGCCTGCTAGCCAACCAGTAATCCCACCTCTGGTGGAAAGACATGCACAGCAAGCCATTTATGAAGGACTACTACAAGATAAACAAATTGAATGTGTCTATCGTGCACGTGGTTATCAGGGTGAAGAAAAAACCTATACTCTAAATCCTTTAGGTTTGGTTCAAAAAGGTGCAATTATTTATTTGATTTGTACGCGTCATGACAAGACAGAAGTTCAGACCTTTGCATTACATCGTTTTAAATCTGCAACTGTTTTAGATTTACGTGCTTTACACCCAGTCAAATTCGATATTGATGAATATATCGATTCTGGTGCGCTAGGCTTTAGAGTCGACTTTTCTCGACCGACCGAAAATGTTGAATTAAAATTAGTCATGCACGAAGATGATGCACAATACTTCACGGAAAGCCAACTGAGTAAAGAACAAAAAGTTGAACAACTGAATGAAGAGTTATATCAAGTCAGTGCTGTGGTTCCATTTACCTCACAACTGGTATGGTGGTTAAGAAGTTTTGGTAAAAAGATCGTCCGAATTGAGCCTGTTGAAGTGTTTAATGCGGTACATGAAATTGAATAATCTATCGACTTCATCCAAGCGAAAACAATCAAAATAAAAAGAGCCTTTCGGCTCTTTGATTTATTGTTTTGATTGTTGTTTTTAAATTTTATTGTTTTTGCGCTGATATAAAACCCATATCACATTTTTACATGTCCACAAGACATGGGATTTATTGGAGTATGTTAAACATCACATGTTACAGCACGCGAGTTCAGCACTATTGTAGCGGATCGATTTCATTGTCATGATGTTCACCTCTCGTTTGAATGTAAATTGACTATAACCATGATTTTGCAAACTGAAAAATAATTAAAACTGCTTTGTTTTTCATCAATTCTGTTTAGGAGTTATTTTTATAAAGTTAGATTGGATCTGTTTATTAAATCTGTTAAACACACTACACTTGATTAAAAATCAAAAGTAACCAATGAGAAATATTCAATGATTAAAAAAATGCTTATATTATCAATAACAAGTTTGTACTTAACAGGTTGTGGTGGTGGAAATGATTCCAATAATAACAATTCACCGTCTGAGCAACTCCCGCCAAATAAAGTTGAAAGCCAGTTACTCATTACTAAAGATAATCAAATTACTTCATTACAAGCAAATGTTGAAACTCAAGACCAAACGAAGCCATTATATAGAGTAATGCAAAGCTTTGAAGCTCCAAATCTGAATGAAGTAGGCACTTATGAACTAAGTTACAATTATTATGAATTTCAATTCAATGCAAAAAATCAATTGAATGAAAACCACAGCTATATAGTTGGCGTACTTTTTGATAAACAAGATCTCACTAAAGAACCTGAAATTACTCGATTAATGGATGTTACCTCCATAACGAATCCTATTGAATATATCTGTTATTCTTATAGAACTGGTTGTAAGAATATAACAATGTCAATCGATCCAAATTCAGGAAGTAGTTATGCTACATTCAACAACACGTTGTTATATAATGAAGATACTTCAGAGAAAATAGAAATTAAACTCAATGGAAAAATTTCAGGTACCTTATCCAAACCACCTATAAAAATTCAAAATATTGAAAAAACTGATATAAAAAATAATATTGTGCTATATAACACCCTAAATAACAGCTCAACCAACTTTAATGGAAAACATTTTAAAATCTCTTTTACAAATCATAATATCATTGAGTTTTGGTCAAGCTCTTTGAGCCCATTTGATAACTTATATATAAAAACCATTGATAATCAGGCTACTGAATCACACTTTAATATTTATTCAAATATTGTCCCATCACCCAAAGTAAAAGCAGACTCTTTAAAAAACATCCAATTTAATCCAAAAACGTTTACATTTAACTTTAGTAAAATAAAACTAGATGGCGTATTAAAAGATGATTACTTAGATGGCCAAGTTGGCCTGTAGAATTTATAAAATCAAAGGGTCATCATTAAGATTTTCCTTTGATTTACATAAATATTTGCCTTTAAGCTGGCACATTGGAGAGTAGTTTGGTCAATAAGGGTTCAACTAAATCTTTAGCTCTGAGCTGCGCTAACCATGATTCTGGAATTGAATCAAAACCAAAATATAATCCAGCGATTCCTCCTGCGACACAAGCCGTTGTATCTGTATCTCGACCAAATGCAATGGCTGTTTTAATGACATCTTGATATGTTGTTTGTTTTAATGCATATCTAGCCGATTTTAAACAATCAACCACATAACCACTGCCTGTTCCCTTTTCCAATTCATCAGGTCGAATATAATATTCTAGTTGTTCTAGATCATCTGGCTTATCTTTTAAATAAGCACGTAATTTTGTCACTGCATCAGACCAAGCAGCTGCAATATCCAAACCATTTAATATAGACCTTGCCCATAAACAATATAAAGCACAGCAAACTTTAGAACGTAAATGCGCATGTGTGACATGTGATTGCGCATAAGCATCTTCAATCAACTGTATATCTGAACCTTGATGCCAAATTGCTAGAGGTAATACCCGCATCAATGAACCATTGCCATTTGCAAGTACATCATTATTTGCAACCTGTAATAATGGCACACCAGACAGATAGTTTCTTATGGCTTCAGCAGTTTGTACTCCAACATCAAATACTTGAAAATCCACAGCCATATAACCACATTGATACCAGTTGCATATACGTTTCATAAAATCTTCTGTATCCATTTTATTTTTATAAAGTAATGAATCCAAAAGGCATAAAGCTTGTGCGCCATCATCTGACCATGTCCCTACTGGAATATGAGGATAGGTCTTTGCAAAATTATTCGGTGGGAGCATTTCAATTTGGTCATAGGCTGGTAACTGCTCAGCTAAGAGAAATTCATATGATACCCCTACAGCATCACCTACTAACAAACCATAGATTGCACCTTTTAATTGATCTTGTTTTGTCATGTTTTACTCTAAAACCTATTTACTTTTTATATTGTCATAATGACAATATATTTTCAATAAAAATTCCCCTTTGCTATAGACAATAAAAAACCCGCATATAGCGGGTTTCTTACAATTCAACATCTTAAGCTGATTTTCTCGCTTGGTTATTTTTACGAATTGTAATCATCACCAATTGAACAGCAGCAGGTGTTACACCCGGAATACGGCTGGCTTGTGCCAATGTTTCAGGTAATACATTTTTCAGTTTCATAGTGATTTCACGAGAAAGTCCTGAAACGATATCATAATCAAAATCAGCTGGAATTTTGGTATCTTCCAAACGCTTCATTTGCGCAACATCTTCTTGCTGACGATTGATATAACCTTCGTATTTCACAGCAATTTCAATCTGCTCACCGACAAATGCAGATACTTCAGAACCGGTTAATTCAGCAATTTGTGCAAAGTTGATATTTGGGCGTTTAAGTAAATCGATTGCAGAACATTCTTTAGAAAGATCAGCGCCTGTCAATTCAACGAATTTTTTCCCCATTGGATTGTTCGGTGCAGCCCAAAGATGTTGTAAACGACCTGTTTCTTTTTCGACTGCTTCCATTTTTTCACAATAAGAAGCCCATCGCTCATCATCAACCAAGCCCATTTCACGGCCAATTGCTGTTAAACGTTGATCAGCATTATCTTCACGAAGCATCAAACGATATTCCGCACGAGAGGTAAACATACGGTACGGTTCTTTGGTACCTAAGGTAATCAAATCGTCGACCAAAACGCCCATATACGCTTCATCACGTTTAGGCGTCCATTGCTCTTGATCCCACGCACGACGTGCAGCATTTAAGCCCGCCAATAAACCTTGTGCACCAGCTTCTTCATAACCTGTTGTACCGTTAATTTGACCTGCAAAATACAAGTTATTAATCGATTTGGTTTCAAGTGAGAATTTCAAAGACTGCGGATTGAAATAATCATATTCAATTGCATAGCCTGGACGAAGAATGTGTGCATTCTCCATACCACGGATAGAGCGTACCAACTCAAACTGCACATCAAATGGTAAAGATGTTGAAATACCATTTGGATAAAGCTCGTGTGTATCCAAGCCTTCTGGCTCAAGGAATACCTGATGCGAATCTTTATCTGCAAATTTATGAATTTTATCCTCAATCGATGGGCAATAACGTGGACCTACACCTTCAATCACCCCGGTATACATCGGCGAACGGTCTAAACCACCACGAATAATCTCATGAGTACGCGCATTGGTATGCGTGATATAGCAATTAACTTGCTCAGGATGCATCGAAGCATCCCCCATAAATGACATGGTTGGTGATGGGAAATCACCCGGTTGTGGAATCATCACAGAAAAATCGACAGAACGTGCATCAATACGTGGTGGTGTACCAGTTTTTAGACGACCTACTGGCAAGTTTAATTCACGTAAACGAGCTGCTAACGAAATTGATGGTGGATCGCCTGCTCGTCCACCTGAAGAATTATTTAGGCCAACGTGAATCACGCCACCTAAGAATGTACCTGTGGTTAACACCACAGTTTTCGCATCAAAGCGAATACCCATTTGGGTCACTACACCTTTAACCGTATCGCCTTCAACAATTAAGTCATCTGCAGATTGTTGAAAAATATCTAAATTGGCTTGATTTTCAAGTGTATGACGAATCGCGGCTTTATAACGGATACGGTCAGCTTGTGCACGAGTTGCACGTACAGCTGCGCCTTTACGCGAGTTCAAAATACGAAATTGAATACCGCCCTTGTCTGCAGCCAATGCCATTGCACCACCTAAGGCGTCAATTTCGCGAACAAGGTGAGATTTACCAATACCACCAATGGCTGGGTTACAGCTCATCTGCCCTAAAGTCTCAATGTTATGAGTCAAAAGCAGAGTCTGTCGACCCATACGCGCCGCAGCCAGTGCCGCTTCCGTACCTGCGTGACCGCCACCGATAACAATGACATCGTAAACTTTAGGATAATGCATAGTGATAAATGAGAGATAAAAGAATGACAGGAAATTATAGCAAAATTTTACTTCTAGTTTTAGGCAGTTTTACAAATATTATTTCCCTCAATCATGCGTATGAACGATTAAACATCTCTTATACATAGGCAACATAAATTGACACTTCGTTTCATGACTGCCCTACAAATAGAATTTAACTTATCAAAAACTCACGATACGATAGACAATACACGGACAAATTATTTTTTTCGAGACTTTATATATAAGGAATATCATGATGAAAAATACCATGTCTAAAGTAATTACAGCATCTTTACTCAGTTGTGTTGCATTTAGTTTTGCCCATGCTGCTGATGAAAACACCAGCAAAGCCGAAGTGAAAAAGCAAATTCAGGTATGTGCCAAGAAAAAACAAGGTGACTGGGTCACCTACGCCAACAAAGGTGTAACTTTTAACGGTACATGTGAACCAAATGAAAATGGTAAATTACAATTTAGCTTCCCAGCACCTGCAGGTGGCAACCCAACTGCCGCTGCTGCAGCGCCTGAACCAGCCATTGAAAACCGCCCAGCTGTAGAACAATCTGCTCCAGCGAGTGCCGATGCACCAGCAACAAATGATGCATCACAAGCAGAACAACCTGCAATGGAGCAACCGAGTCAAGCCGCTCCAAGCGAAGATCCGATCCAAGCGCAATAATCTGCTTTAGGCATAAATACGTGCTTTTATAAATACCTGCTTTTATAAATAGCATGTATGAGCAAAAAAGGTGTTCCATTAAAAAATGGAGCACCTTTTTTATTTCAAGTCTGTGCGTAGACTTGATTAATATCAGTATTCATATAGTTTTACGTCTACGATGAATCAATTGTTATTCGGCCTAATGCTATATATTTAAAACACATATTTTCAAGAAGATTTCTGAGTCATAGATTTCATTTTTCAATTCGATACCTTTCGATTACACTCAAATCGAGAACGGAATATTCACATATTGAATCAGGGTCTGTTGACATTTAATAAATAGACGATTTGTCAACAGACCCTAATGTAAAACAACAAAAAGGATGAAACTATGGATTCAGGGATAATTACCATAATGCTTCCCCTCGCCCTCGCCATTATTATGATTGGACTAGGTTTAGAACTTACTCCAAAAGATTTTGCGCGAGTTTCTAAACACCCTAAAGCTGTATTGATTGCGTTATTCTGTCAATTGGTACTTTTGGTCGGTATCGCTTTTATCATTTGTAAGGTGCTTGCACTCCCGCCTTTGCTTGCCGTAGGTTTAATGTTGCTTGCAGCCTCACCTGGAGGAAGTACCGCCAATCTATTTAGTTATTTATTTAAAGGTGACATTGCACTTAATATTACCTTAACTGCAATTAACTCGGTCATTGCTGCCTTCACCTTGCCTTTGATCGTAAACTTTTCGATTCAATACTTTATGAATGATGGGCAACAAATCACCATGCAGTTCAGTAAAATACTGCAAGTCTTTGCAATTATTTTAATTCCTGTGTGTATCGGCATGCTCATTCGACATTATGCGCCACACTTTACTGAAAAATTAAGTAAACCTTTAAGAATTTTCTCAGTGGTGTTTTTGATTCTCATTATTATTGGGGCAATCACCAAAGAACGTGCACATATCATGGAATACCTAACTCAAGTCGGCCTAGCCACGGTGATTTTCTGTATTTGCAGTCTGGTTATTGGCTACTTTGTTCCAAGATTACTCGGTATTAATAGTGCTCAAGCACGCGCATGCGCATTTGAGATCGGCATTCATAATAGTACTTTAGCCATGACGATTGCTTTGACTGTGATCGCAAATTCTACTGTCGCAATGCCTGCCGCGGTTTACTCAATCTTTATGTATATTTTCGCTGCTATTTTTGGTGCCTTAATTTCAAGACATGCAGCAACTGAAACTGAACCTGCGATATAAAGCCATCATGTGCCTCAACTAAAATGGATGCTTAAGCATCCATTTTTTATTTCCTACTGAATATAAGCGTAACTTCCCAGTTTCGGCTACAATACTGCCTTTAAGAAAACGATTTAGGTCTTTGCCGTGAAGTGGTTACAAATTCATATTACTGTAGAACAAGCTCAAGTTGATTTTACTGAAACCTTGTTAAGTTCTTTAGGCGCAGTCAGCGTGACATTAGATGATGCTGAAAACCAAGACTTGCTTGAACCACTCCCTGGCGAAACTCCGCTATGGAATAAAGTGATTGTTACAGGAATCTACGCGCAAGAAGAAGGCGAAGACATTGATGTAACAGCACTAGAAACATTTATTCGCACCCAACTCCCAACTGAACCGATGCGTAGTGAATTTCTTGAAGACCAAGTATGGGAACGTTCTTGGATGGATTACTATGAACCAATTCAAATTGGTGAAAAGTATTGGATCGTACCTGAATGGATAGAACCACCAGAAGCGGATGCAGTCAATATCAAACTTGATCCAGGCTTAGCATTTGGTACGGGTAACCATGCATCTACTTTCCTTTGTCTACAATGGTTAGGCAAAACCGATGTTAAAGATAAAGTCGTGATTGATTATGGTTGTGGTTCAGGCATCCTCGGTGTTGCAGCACTGCTTTTAGGTGCAAAGAAAGTCTATGCAACAGATATCGATCCACAAGCTGTCTTGGCGACCAAACAAAATGCTGAGCTGAATGGCGTTCTTGAAAATCTTTATGTTGGATTACCTGAAGAGTTCAATGCAGAATTTAAAAACCAACAGGCTGATATTTTGGTTGCAAATATTCTTGCAGGTCCACTTATGTCACTTGCTAAAGAATTCTCAACTTTGATTAAATCTGAGGGAGAGTTCGCACTTGCTGGCGTAATTGAAGAGCAAGTTACTGATGTTTCTAGTATTTATTCTGAATTTTTTGATATAGTAGAAGTCGAGAAACGTGAAGAAACCTGGTGCAGAATTTCTGGGTCGCGTAAGGCTGTTTAATCTATGAAAATATAAATATTTATGACCGAAAAACAAACCCGATGCCCAAATTGTGCTTCAGTTTATAAAGTATCAGTTACGCAACTCACTGTTGCGCAGGGTATGGTTTGTTGCCCGAAATGTTCACATAATTTTAATGCATTAATCCATCTACAAAACAGTCAACCTGCTCAACCCAAGATCGATCCTGAGACTGTCGTGCAAAGTCAGGCACAAAACCTCATTACGACGAAACGACAAATCGAAACCAATGTTTTAGATATTTTTAATCGTAAAATTGAAAACTCCAATATTGATTTAAGAACATACTTAAACAATTTGAATTATTTCAACAATGAGCCCGTCAATAACATTCCAAGCTTAAACCTATCACAAGGTTTAAATAACCACGGGCAACATTTAGTAAAACCCAAAAGTACGTTTTATTATCTGGCGTGGAGCTTGATCAATCTTGCTCTGCTCAGCATTTTATTATTTCAAATCCTTTGGTTTAATCCAAACTTAACTGATCGTTATCCGTTTTTGAATACTGTCTTTACCCAAACCTGTGCCGTCTTACAGTGTGATACTGTTGATCAACGCTATAAACAAATTGTGATTAGTCATCTTAAAGTTAAAGCACTTGATAGACAGGAGACTCAATTTTCAGGTCAACTCAATAACCAATATTCTAAAAGCTTAGAATTACCCCTCATAAGAGTCACTTTAAAAGCTCAAAATAAGGTCATTGCTACACATGTGATTACACCTGAGCAATATCTGATTGAAAGTTTAGTTGGAATTAAGCGTATTCCTAAAAATAGCCCATATCCTTTTAAATTTGTTGTTACAGAGCCAAGAAAAAGTTTTGATCAGTACCAATTAGACATTATTCACCCTTAAAATTAAAAAAAATTATAAAAAAATGAAAAAAAATGTAGTTTTCTTGCTCATTTTTTCTTAGACAATGGTATCATACGCGCCACGAAAGCTTTGTCCTGCAAACTCCTCGCATTTTTTCAAAAAAAATACTGTTTTGTTATGTGCTTTATATCCAATATCGCGCATGTAGAACATTTTTTTGTTTAAAAGAGTGTTGTAACAAATATTAATCTATTGTTACGCTTATTTTTCACTCAACTCGACGATTTGTGGCAAGCTAATTGTTCTTGTTTTAGAGCCAACCGTTTTAGGATCTAAAACGGAGCTCAGATTTTTTTTAGACCACATTTATATATTACTTTACCCAAGTAATATTTTGATTTTCGGATTAACTCGCATGAATAGCAAATCTCCTATTTTTACTGCACAATCTGACGTCGCTCTTCGTATTCACGTAGATCGCGCAGTTCGTCACTATTTTGCACAATTGCAAGGTGAGCAACCATCACAAGTGTACGACATGGTGCTAGCAGAAATGGAGAAACCTCTTTTATCTGTTGTCTTAGAATACACACGCGGGAATCAGACTCGCGCTGCTGAGATTCTCGGACTGAACCGTGGCACTTTACGCAAAAAGTTAAAAGCTCACGGTTTAATGAGTGAATAAATGATAAAATGCTCACGGCTTGCGTGGGCATTTTTTTTACCTATATTTTGCCTACCTGTTCAATCTCTAGACTTAAAAACTGTTGACGAAGATCATGACTATTAAACGCGCTTTAATCTCTGTTTCTGATAAAACCGGGATCGTTGAATTTGCCCAAAACCTTGTTGCTCTTGGGGTGGAAATTTTATCTACTGGCGGTACATATAAGTTGCTTAAAGACAACAATGTGGCTGTAGTTGAAGTTTCAGAGCACACAGGCTTCCCAGAAATGATGGATGGTCGTGTAAAAACACTGCATCCTAAAATTCATGGAGGCATTTTGGCTCGTCGTGGTCTAGACGAAGCTGTCATGGCTGAACACAACATCGATGCAATCGATCTTGTTGTCGTAAACCTTTATCCTTTTGCTGCTACTGTTGCTAAACCAGACTGCTCGCTTGCAGATGCAATTGAAAATATTGACATTGGTGGCCCAACAATGGTTCGTGCAGCTGCGAAAAACCATGCTTCCGTGGGGATCATCGTAAATGCAACTGATTATGAAACTGTAATTGCAGAACTTAAAGCGGATGGTGCTTTATCTTATGCGACTCGTTTCGATTTAGCGGTTAAAGCATTTGAACATACTGCCCAGTATGACGGCATGATTGCTTCTTACCTCGGTGCACGTGTTGGTAAAGAAGAAGGTCAAGCTGACAAATTTGCTCGTACTTTCAATACCCAGTTAAATAAAGTACAAGATCTTCGTTATGGTGAAAATCCACATCAATCCGCTGCTTTCTATGTAGAATCGACTGCAACTGAAGCATCGGTTTCAACTGCTAAGCAGTTACAAGGTAAAGAGCTTTCTTATAACAATATCGCGGATACAGATGCAGCACTTGAATGTGTCAAATCATTTGCAAAACCAGCGTGTGTCATTGTTAAGCATGCAAATCCATGTGGTGTTGCAGTATCGTTAGACGGTCTTAAAGCTGCATACGATCTTGCTTATGCAACTGACCCAGAATCAGCATTTGGTGGCATCATTGCATTTAACCGTGAGTTAGATGTTGTTACAGCTCAAGCAATTGTTGACCGTCAATTTGTTGAAGTGATTATTGCACCAAGTATTGCCGATGGTGTACTTGAAGTGACTGGCGCAAAGAAAAACGTCCGTGTTCTGGTATGTGGCGAACTTCCTAAAATTGATGAACGTGCTTCACAATACGATTATAAACGTGTCAATGGCGGTTTATTGGTTCAAGACCAAGACCTCGGCATGATCACTAAAGATGATCTTAAAGTAGTGACTAAGCGTGCCCCTACTGAAGCAGAAATTGATGATTTAATCTTTGCTTGGAAAGTTGCCAAATACGTTAAATCCAATGCTATTGTTTATGCTAAAGGCCGTCAAACCATTGGTGTTGGTGCTGGTCAAATGAGCCGTGTAAACTCTGCACGTATCGCCGCTATCAAAGCTGAACATGCAGGTTTAGTGGTTGAAGGTGCTGTTATGGCATCTGATGCATTCTTCCCATTCCGTGATGGTATTGATAACGCTGCAAAAGCTGGTATCAAATGTATTATCCAACCGGGTGGTTCAATGCGTGATGAAGAAACAATTGCAGCAGCAGATGAAGCTGGTATTGCAATGGTCTTCACGGGTATGCGTCATTTCCGTCACTAATTCACAATAAATCATTATTTAAAAATCCCCCTAAGTCCCTCTTTTCATAAGAGGGACTTGTCACGAACTACAGGACTCTTTAAATTCGTGATACCCCTTCCTGTATAAAGGGAGGTTGGGAGGGATTAAAAAAGGATACATAAGATGAACATATTAGTTTTGGGTAGTGGTGGTCGTGAACATGCATTGGCATGGAAAATTGCGCAAGACGATCAAGTCACTAAAGTTTTTGTTGCACCAGGAAACGCGGGTACAGCAACTGAACATAAATGTGAAAATGTTGCTTTAGATATTCTCAACAACCCTGCCATTATCGACTTTGCAAAAAATAATGCCGTTGACCTCATTATTGTTGGTCCTGAAGCACCGCTTGTAAATGGTGTGGTCGATGCAGGACGAGCAGCTGGCCTTAAAATTTGGGGACCAACCCAATTTGCAGCACAACTTGAAGGCTCTAAAGCTTTCGCCAAACACTTTTTAAAACGTCATAACATTCCTACAGCATTCTATGATGTATTCACTGAAGTGGATGCAGCCAAAGCATTTGTAGAAAAAAATGGCGCACCAATCGTAATTAAGGCAGATGGCCTTGCTGCGGGTAAAGGCGTCATTGTTGCGATGACCAATCAAGAAGCGTTTGATGCAATTGATGACATGCTTGCAGGCAATAAATTTGGTGATGCAGGTTCGCGTGTTGTTATTGAAGAATTCCTTGAGGGTGAGGAAGCATCGTTCATTTGTATGATTGATGGTGACAACATCCTTCCCATGGCAACGTCACAAGACCATAAACGTATCTTTGAAGCTGACCAAGGTCCAAATACGGGTGGTATGGGTGCGTATTCCCCTGCCCCAGTTGTGACTGCAGATGTTTTTGACAGAGTCATGAAAGAAGTCATGCGTCCAACTGTAGATGGTATGAAGGCTGATGGTCATACCTACACAGGTTTCTTGTATGCTGGTTTGATGATCGATGAGCAAGGGCAACCTCGTGTCATTGAGTTTAACTGCCGTTTTGGTGACCCTGAAACTCAACCGATCATGATGCGCTTAAAATCTTCTCTGGTTGATTTAGTAGAAGCCGGTATTGCTGGTAACTTACCCGCTGAAGCTGCGTGGGATGAGCGTAAAACTGTTGGTATTGTGCTTGCGTCTAAAGGCTATCCTGAAACTTCGAGCAAAGATGACGTGATTTCGGGTTTAGATACCCAAATGACAGATGCGAAAATTTTCCATGCAGGTACAGCAAACAATGCCAATGGTGATGTAGTGACTGCTGGCGGTCGTGTACTTTGCGTAACAGCGTTAGGCAACACAATTGGTGAAGCGCAAGCGAAAGCCTTGGAACTTTGCCAAAAAGTGACTTTTGATGGTGTTCAATATCGTAAAGATATTGGTTACCGTGCAATTGCTCGTGAAAATGCTTAAATCTGATTGAGTTGTAAAACCCGCCTAGGCGGGTTTTTTTATTTGGTAAATTTTTAGTGAGTAATGCTCTTCCAGAATAATAAATATAAGATTAATTACCTTGATTGATTTTGCGCTGAATCATTTGAATCACCTACCTCATCAACACCACCAATGACCATTTGAAGCCAATCTAATAATTGAGGAAATTCCCGATATCCATCACTGGCTAGAAAATGTCCAGCATTGGGAATAATTTCATAAGGAAACTCTAATTTTTCTGCCAGCGAGATACTTAAATCAGCTGGAACATATTGATCATTACTCGATATAAACATTTTCCGATTCAATATTTTATTTTTAAAAGAAAAATCCTTATTTATTTCAGTGATATATGAATCCAGTTGAGGTAGTACTACCAATTTATTCGAAAATCCCGATACACAGACAACACCACCTATCTGTTGAAAATCAGATTCAGATAGGAAATCAAGCAGCGTAATACATCCTAAACTGTGCGCAACAAAAAATGTATGCTGATCAATTTGAGCAATATTATTTTTTAAGGTTTGCTTCCACTGTAAAAGCTTTGGATTGCTGGAGTTCGGCAATGCGATCTTTACAACTTTAGTATTTTTATCTTGTAAATTTTCCTCAAGATAATTAAACCAATGATCATCCACATTTGCACCATAACCATGAATGATATAGACATTATTTTGAGCATATGCAGTATTTAGCAATAAAAAACTGCTTAAAAGAAAGATGATTAATTTCATTTATCGATCTCTTTGAGTTAGATAAGATCTGCATGCTAAAGTATGACAGTGGTGTCAATGTCAATCACTGTTTGAATAAAATCCCCCCATTTCGCCTAGCAACCCCTAATAATGTTTATCACTGTACTGCTATAGGTACAGATCTAATTTTATTTTACTTATTCAAAAAAAAGATAATAAATCCTAAAAAATTTATATATTATGAATAAGTATAAAATTTAAACATTTATCATTTAGCATTCAACAAAAGCATTTGTTTTCTTTATTAAATTAATAAAAACATTGATATTCAAACAACGACATCACTACCCAATGTCAACACGCAGCCACTATGTATAATTTTCATTTATTGATATGATAAACAAATCTTTAGAGTCTATTTTAAACAATTAAAATTCTTTTAAAACAGACTGCTAATCCTCAAATGTAAAGAATATAGATAGCGCAATCAGACAAGTACGTCACCGCATTATTTATTTTCAAAATGTTAAAAATTCGATTTAAATGATCGAGAATGCAAAGGACAAAATTCTACTGCATTTGCTACTTAGGACTTATTCATGAAAAAGCTGTTTGGCGTTTTACTTAGCGCGTCTGTGCTCACTCTTTCTGCTTGTGGAAAACAAGAAGCTCCAAAAAATGATGCTGCCCAAGCAGATGCAGGTAAAGAACAAGTCGTTACCATGGCTTCTACAGGTTCAGATGCAGATATTTGGCGCTATATCGCAACATTACCAGAAACAAAACAAGCTGGAATTAAACTAGAAGTTAAAAACTTTACTGACTATGTTGCAATGAATACTGCTGTGGCAAACAAAGAAGTCGATATCAATGCATTCCAATCTTATGCATATCTTGTTGCTTTCAATCAATCCAACAAAGAAAAAATTGCACCAATCTCTACAACATATTTAGAGCCAATGGGTATTTACTCTAGTAAAATTAAAAAAGTTGAAGAGTTTGCCAATGGTGCAACCATTGCTATTCCAAATGATGGCGCAAATGAATCACGCGCATTGTTACTTTTACAATCTGCTGGTCTCATCAAATTGAAAGATGGCTTTGATTTAGTTAAAGGCACGCCTGCTGATATTACTGAAAATGCGAAGAAAATTGTCATCAAACCTATTCAAATGGCGACTGCGGTACGTGCTAAAGATGAAGTTGATGCAATTGTTTTAGGTAATACTTTGGCAATGGAAGGCGGTTTAAACGTGCTTAAAGATTCGGTTTATTATGAGCCAGTTGACCAAACAACCAAAATGAATGTCAACGTACTTGCTGTTGCAGATGCACGTAAAGACGACGCCCTTTTGAAAAAAGTGGGTGAGTTATATCATGTTCCTGCTGTAGGTAAATATGTTCAAGAACACTTCGGTGGAACTAAAGTTGATGTGAATAAACCTGTAAGCTATCTTACAGAATCAAAATAGTTTTATAATGAATCAGGTCTATTGACCATTCTTTTATGAAAGGTCTGTAGACCCTCATAAAACAGGCAAAGTGAATTTGCCTGTTTTTTCTTTTTGCTATAGTTTTTGACGATATGATTGAATTTAAAAATATTTCAAAACACTATGAGTTGAAAGGTCAAACCATACGTGCACTGGATCAGATTAATCTTGAGATTCCAGCGGGCAGTATTTTTGGCATTATCGGCTATAGTGGTGCAGGTAAAAGTACCTTAATCCGTTTGATTAACTTGCTTGAGCGTCCCAACCAAGGGCAAGTCATCATTAATCAAAAAGACTTTACGGCACTTGATGCACGTGCATTACGTCAAGAACGTGCAAATATAGGCATGATTTTTCAGCATTTCAATTTACTACAAACCAAAACTGTAGCTGACAATATTGAAATGCCGTTAAAGTTGCTAGGTGTCAGTAAAGACCAACGTGAAAAACGTTTAAATGAGTTACTTGAGTTTATTGATCTAAAGCACAAAAAAGATGCTTTTCCAGATGAACTCTCGGGAGGTCAAAAGCAACGTGTCGGTATTGCACGCGCCTTGGCCAACCACCCCAAAATTTTACTTTGTGATGAAGCAACCTCTGCGCTTGATCCACAAACCACGAAATCTGTTCTTGCTTTGCTTAAAAAGATTAATCAAGAGCAAGGGATTACCATTGTCATGGTTACGCATGAAATGGATGTAATTGAATCTGTTTGTGATTTTGTTGCGGTTATGGAACAAGGCAAAGTGATTGAAACTGGTTCTACCTTAGAAATTTTTAGTCAACCGCAACACCCGACGACGAAAAACTTTATTCAAACCGTTTTACAGCAACAGCTCCCTGTTAATATCTTAAACAATCTCGAAAATCAAAATCATAAAAGTATTTATAGTCTGCAATTTTTGGGTACCTCAGCGCAAGAGACCGTGGTACAAGCAGCAATTAAGCAATTTGATGTCAGCTTAAATATTTTATTTGCCAATATGACTGAAATTAATGGTTCAGTGATCGGTCAAATGTTTATACAACTTTTGGGAGATGCTGAAAGCATTCGCCAAACCATAGATTTCTTTGAAAAAAATGGGGTCAAGGTGGAACAGTCAGGAGTTAGACTATGAGAGAACTCATTGTACAATGGCTCACTACACTCACAGCACCATTTTGGAAAAGCTCTTTAAGCATTGACCAATTTGTTACAGCGATGCAAGAAACCATTCAAATGGTCATTTTTGCAATGCTGTTTGGTACCATTTGGGGCTTTATTCAAGCAATTACCTTGTTGGTCACTCGCCCTAATGGCATTTTACCCAATCGCGCTGTTTATCAGATTTTAAATCCTATCGTCAATGCGCTACGTTCCCTACCCTTCATTATCCTATTGATTGCGGTTTTCCCACTTACCAAAGCGATCGTGGGTACAACTATTGGTACTTGGGCAGCGATTGTACCGTTGACCATTTATGTTGGTCCTTATATTGGTCGTCTTGTAGAAACATCATTGCTTGAAGTGAATGAAGGGATTATTGAGTCTGCACAGGCAATGGGTGCATCGCCTTGGCAGATTATTTTTAAATTTATTATCCCTGAATCTCGTAGCTCACTCATCCTGAGCCTTACCACAGCAACCATTAGCTTGATTGGTGCAACAGCGATGGCGGGTGCTGTAGGCGCTGGTGGTATTGGTGATTTAGCAATTTCTTATGGTTATCAACGTTTCGATCAAAGTGTGGTTTATCTCACTGTGATTGTCTTATTGATCCTTGTACAAATTGTACAGAGTCTTGGAAATTGGTTATCTAAGCTTCGATAATCCTTGCTTGCCATTTCCAGTTGTTCTTCGTTCTAAAATCATACCCTCCTTGTTGAGGGTATTTTTTTATTTCTTGAGTTAGCTACAGACATAAATACTTATAAAATTTATAGATCCTTTTTAATTCTACTCATTTGATCAACTGCTCTTGATCAATCCTTCAGAACTGATTAAGTTATAGAAAACTTAAGAAATATTTGAAATGAATAATTTTACCCAAACCATCGCCCCGTTACTCCTTATGCTACCTATTTGCAGTTTTGCTGCGCAACATTCAGAAGATTACACCACCACAGTGAAAGTTAATGGTGTTGAGCTCAACCAAGCAGTAAGTGCAACACAAATTGAAAAATTGCTTGGAAAAACCTCTCAAAAACCCATAAAAACATTTTCAGAATGTACAGGAAACTATGAATACTCAATCTCTACTGCATCAGGAAAAAATCTAACATTTGACATTTTTAGTGAAGAAAATCCACAAATTAAATCTGACGCTTTTTATAAAAGCAAAAATACTTTTCAACAACTTGGTACGACCAAAGGGCGAATCTGGCTTTCTTGGACAAATGCACAAAAGATGACAGATACCGTTTTGATTAACAACAAACCCATCACCAATCTGTATAGCATCAATCAATTTAAAAAAGACTTTCCAAACAGTGCCAAAACTGGCACCCATGTTTTAATGTTAACTGCGTCAGAAGCCAAAGAGTTTTTAAAAAATCCTGCTGAATTTGAAACAGGCTATCGCAGTTATGTCGATTTTAGTTTTAAAAATGGCAAACTCAGTAAATTAGAAATCAGCCAAGGCTTGACCTGTTAAATTTTATTGAGAATAGCGTATTGGTCTATATGCTATTCTCTAAAAGAATAACCTACCGCAAGACTTGTTTGTTCAATCAAATACAATGCCGTACAGCCGAATTACATATGTTTTCACATAAATATGCCTACAATCAGCTTTCCAACTTGTCTATAGCCTAATTTTACTATTAAATTTGTATCAGCATATATATGGAATTCAACGATGCAATTTAAAATTCACGTCATAGATGTAAAAAATCAATTACAAAACTATATTTGGCTGATCGAAGACAGTCACAGCCACGATGTCGTTGCAATTGACCCCACAGAAGCATCGCTGGTTGAAGATTATTGCCTTGAGCATCAACTGAATTTAAAACAAATTTGGCTTACACACTGGCACAAAGACCATATTGGTGGTGTTCCAGAATTGATTGCAGATCATAATATCCCTGTTTATGGGCCTCGTGCTGAACTAAGTCACATTCCTTTTATTACCTACCCGCTGCAACACGATGATCAATTTGAATTTCATGGATTAAACATCGACATTATTGCTGTGCCAGGTCACACCCTAGGGCATGTCGTTTACTTTATTGATGCATTAGACAGCGTTTTCTGTGGTGATACCCTTTTTGCTATGGGGTGTGGACGTATGTTTGAAGGAACTGCTGAACAGTTTTATCACTCTCTCAATCGCCTTGCTGCTTTACCACCAAGAACCAAAGTTTACTGCACCCATGAATATACGCTTTCTAATGCACAATTTGCTTTGCATATCGAGCCAGAGAACCGAGCGATACAACAACGTGCCGAAGAAATCAAACAGCTTCGTGAACAAGGGAAAATCACCTTGCCCAGCACCATTGAACTTGAACTTGAAACCAATCCCTTTTTACGTGTTGAAAGTGCTGAAGAATTTGCACGTATTCGTGCATTGAAAGATCATTTTTAAGCAATCACGATTATTGTTTTTACAATGTTAAACTGCGACAGCCTAAGCCTCTGTTTTTAAAAGCCTCGCAGCGGGCGGTACTGTTATTACATGCCTATACCAGTACCGTTCAAGATATGAAGGCCTTAGCAAAATTTCTGCATCAACATGGCTACACTTGCTATGTGCCTAGCTACGCTGGGCATGGTTTAACGATTGATGAGTTTCTCAATTACACGACAGCGGATTGGTGGCAAGATACATATAATGCTTATCAATTCTTAGAAAATCAGGGTTATAAGCATATTGCTGTCATTGGGGTTTCTTTAGGTGCAATTTTATCGTTAAAACTCACTGAGCACTTTCCAATTGATGCATGTATTAGCATGTCTGCGCCACAGAATCGAAGTGTAAATGATCTTTTTAAGCGACTAAAGCACTATGCTGAATATCTCCACCAATTTGAAAACACTCATACAGGTTTAGACTTAAAAAGCTTAGAAAATAAAGCAGCAATACAACTACAGCCATTTCATCAATTTGTTGCCGCAACCATAAGTGATGTTTCTTTAATTCGTGCACCTATCTTTTTATTGTATGGTGAGTTAGATGATGCACATTATCAATCCAGTGCACAAACCATTTATAATCATGTGAATTCTACAAAAAAACAAATTAAAAGTTATCCCAATACTGGGCATCTCATGACTTTAGGTAAAGATCAGACACAACTGTTTGGCGATATTTTAGATTTCTTAGATCAACATCATCCTGTACAGCTGTAATCCCCATGCTTCTGTTAAATTTACTTACATTTAACCACAGTGAAAATGAGAAAAATTCTGCTTTTTTAAACTGATATCTTTGCATCAAAATATTACAAACACAGTTTTTATAATTAATTAATCCTTTGTTTTATTTTAATATTTTTTATTAAATTCACATTTTATCCATATTGGCAGCAAAAAAATACGCATTGATACAAAAGCCTCATTTCTCAAATTGCTCAAATATTGATATAAAAAATAAGTTTCATCAAATTTCCCCTTTAAAAATTTAATGATCACCCCTATTAAATTTATAGGCAGGAATTAAGGAGATCTTCTGTGAAAAAGGTTGTAAAGGCAAAGAATTTAATCGCTTTTCGTATTTGGTTAGAAAAATTAGGCTATTCAGTAAAAAATTTAGCTGATGGAAAAGGATTTACTTTCAGCTTTAAAAAAGAATATGGTTTAGTCACTTGTGATTTATCTGGTAATAACTTAGCAATGCAGCTCGGTGAAGAATTTGAAGATCACTTAAAAGCTTAGTAAGTGTCTAAATGAAGTTTCTCTTTGAAAAGACCTAAACGATTTCGTTTAGGTCTTTTTATTGATCTGGCTAAAATTCTAATTCTAAAAACCTTTAATCAAGATACAGCATAGTTAGAATAAAAATTTAGGCATAAAAAAAAGCGTGATTTTCATCATGCTTTTTTAAATTTGGTGGGGACGGAGAGACTCGAACTCTCACACCTTGCGGCGCTGGAACCTAAATCCAGTGCGTCTACCAATTTCGCCACGTCCCCGAATAAAAACTAACGCTGTAGTCTTTTAAATAACTTGGCAGAGGATCAAGGATTCGAACCTTGACGAACGGTTTTGGAGACCGTCATGCTACCATTACACCAATCCTCTATAACCCTTCATTTTGTTTTAGTACCACAAAATGAATGCTTGGTGGGGACGGAGAGACTCGAACTCTCACACCTTGCGGCGCTGGAACCTAAATCCAGTGCGTCTACCAATTTCGCCACGTCCCCAATGGCTGTGTATATTATAGAGATCGTTTTATTATGACAAGCCCTTTTTTCGAAAAAGACACTCGTTTGTTTAAATAAAAAACAAATGTTGCAAATACTGCTTTTTGTTTAAACAATTTGGCTTAATACTTGTTTTATTTGATAAATATTTGAGCAACGTTGCCCTGCTTTTTTCATTAACATCGCTGTTAAAACCATTTCAAAAATTTTAAATCGCTCTGGTAACACCACATTTAACTGCTGACAATGCAAAAATGCCCAATCTTGATAGCTTTTTGCCGATAAGCGCTGTTGTGTCAACCACTCCAACCAAACGATTCCCAACGCATAAATATCGGATTGAAATGATTTTGGTTGCGCATGAAACAATTCTGGTGCCATATACCGTGGTGTTGCTGTATGTGTTGCGATATTTGTTAAATTTGCGTCGTGAGCGGTGTTTACAGCCTGTTCAAAGTCAATCAAATAACTTTTCTCATCTTTAACGCGAAAATGCTCAACTTTGATATCACCATGCAGATAACCATAGTCATGCAAATGTTCAAGCACATCTAAGCTGAGCACTAATCGCTTACCAATTTCAGCCAAGCTAAGTTGATCAGGTAGATCCTGAAAGAGCTTTGGGGCATCTTCCACCCATAAAGCTTGATCAATGACCTCTACATCCATTTGAAATTGCTGAAATGGATCAAATATTGAAAAGTTTAACAATACAGGTTGAGTTTCAGTCTCTAATGCATTCAACTCGCTATAACAGTTCAGCTCATTGAAAAAGTGCTGTTGATAACAGCGATTTGAATTTTTGAGCTGTAATTTCAACCAAAACAATTGCTGTCCCTGCTGAATTTGATAAACACGACGACCAAATTTTTGACTTTGGATTGAATTATATGCAACCGGAAGAATTCTGCTTTGGCTCATACTTCTGTCAATTGTTCTGCGGGTATATCTTTCGTCATTGGATGATTCAAAACTTCTAGACAATGTTGGATTGTTTTACCAATACGTGCATGTGTTTCTATACTTGAAATTTTTGGCCAAGTTGCACGCTCACCTTCTCGTTGCAACAGCTTAAATAGATATGGGCGTGGGTTCTGTAACATATAGCTATAATGGCGCAGACTATACTCCCCAATAATATTGACATCACCATAGTAGCGCTGGTCAATAATACCGTAACCGTGATCGAGTAAACGACGCATAGAAGGAATCCGTCCCATACGGCCTCTGGCAAAGTCCATGATCCCCATTGCAGCCATGCGTCCTTGACTACGCACAATACGTTCAGGCCAACTCAGTAAATCTCTACGGTAACGTTCTTCATCATTCTGCATAAACGGTACAATATGTGGATTAACCTGACTGGCAATGGTGTAATTCAAATTATAAAGACGTGACATGCGCTCTTGGGGGAAATCATTGCGGACACTGCCGTCTACCCAACGCGTATTTGCCAAATAAGGAGTATGTACACCATCATAACGTTTACTGATCAAACGCACAGGTGGAAATAAAACCGGTACAGCACATGATGCCAATACTGCACTCCAGACCAATAAATCTGGTGAGGTATATTTATTCATGATTCGTACATCTTCTTGGGAAACATCATAAGGCGCAACGGTGACATTGATATCTAAGCCTGATTTTTCAAACGCCTCCTGAAAGGTTACATCACCTAAATTTTCGACCAAGAACTTTTTAAGATATCGGACATCTGCAAAACCACCATTGCCTTTGATTAATTCTTTTAAGCTTCGGAAGTGAAAAGCTTCACTATAAAACTGGTCACCACTCAGCAAGTTTGGAATCTCACCCGGTTCATTTACCCCCAGCATCGCCGTCATGATTGCCCCAGCACTTGAACCAGAAAGTACTTTTGGCATTAAGTCTTGTTCCATTAATGCTTTACAGACACCGCTATGGAATAAACCTAATGTTGCACCACCTGAAAACATCAGTGCGGGCTGACCATAGGCCTTTTCACAGTTTTCAAAAAACTTCCTTTTGCTTTCATGACATAAGGCTTGGCAACTTTCTGAAGCAATGAATGCCAAGCTATTGCTCACTTCATCGATATAATCTTCAATTATTTTTTTAGTTCCAACATAGGTATGTGCAAATAGCATCGGATGCCCGATGTTGGCAACATCGTGACTAAATCCTTCTCTTAGGATATACATCAAATCTTGGGTGCGATTTTGCAGACGGTAACGGCGCAATAAATTTAACCGATGGGAAATAATTTCAGCATCAAAATATGGTGAGGTATTATCCAGCTTCCACTCCTGTGCCCCCGTTTCTTCATCCAGTTTTAACGCTATAGATTTCCACTCTTCATAGTTTTCCGCATGTTTCAGTTTTCTTTTTAGTTTTTTAATACGATAAGCCTGATGCGGATTTAAATCTTGAGTGAGTTCTAATAACATTTCTAATATTCCTTTGATTTTTAATCCGACACTTTTAAATACCTGTCGATAAACTATGCTGAAAAATAACCAGATAATCAATTACCATAAGTCATTTAATTCTTGCTTTAGATTCCAATTATCGCCTATTGAGATTAGCTCAATAAAATTACTGTGCTAATATCAACCACACATTGTAATTTCTGAAAATAGCGAACGGATATGGCAACTTTCGACTTACCTGACAATATCATCCAAAAATTATCCACTGTTCTTGATCAGTTACATCAAGTCCTTCCTGAAAAGAAACAAGATACTGACTTTGCAGCAGTGGCTTTTAGGTGGCACGATAAACAACTCAAAGCGATTTATAACCCGAAAGCAATGCATTTGGATGATCTTAAAGGGATTGAACGTCAGAAAGCTAAAATTTTACAAAATACTGAACAATTTCTACACGGTTTACCTGCCAACGACATTTTACTGACTGGCTCACGTGGCACAGGAAAATCATCCATTGTTCGCTCTTTACTTACTCAGTATGCAGAACAAGGCTTACGTTTAATTGAAATTGAACGAGATGATTTGTCTGACTTGCCAGAAATTCAAAAAATTATTAAAGATCGCCCAGAAAAGTTCATCGTTTATTGTGATGACTTGGCATTTAATGCTGAAGATGAAAATTACCGTAGTTTAAAAAGTGTGTTAGATGGCTCGCTACAATCTGGCTCAAGTAATTTTGTGATTTACGCAACCAGTAACCGCCGTCATTTATTGCCTGAATTTATGCATGAAAACACACCTGTAACCAAAGTCGATGTGCCGCAATATAAAGAGTTGCATCCGCAAGAAGCCATCGAAGAAAAGATTTCATTATCAGATCGTTTCGGTATGTGGTTGTCGTTTTATCCAATGGATCAAAATCTTTATTTAGAAATTGTGGAGCATTATTTAGCAAAAGCTGATATGCCCTTTGCTGATGATGTTCGTGCTGAAGCATTAAGATGGTGTCAAGCTCGTGGTCAACGCTCAGGGCGTGCAGCATATCAATTCTCTAAACATTGGATTGGTTCAGAACGTTTAAAGGCTTTATAAGTCCAACTTTTTAGATATACACAGCCCTAACTGAATAATAGTCAGGGCTTTTATTATTATCACCTTAGGCATCCTAAACCCTTTTATCACCCGATAAAATTTCACTGCTTCTTTGTCTCATTTGATAACAATAGCTTGAATGGATTACCCTGTTTCATTCAATCCATATTATTCAAATAAAGCTTAAATTATTCGTTTCTATGTAAAAAAGACCATCAACACACAACTCAAACTGACTGCTGGTTAATCATGCAACTAAAAGTCAAAATTAAAAATTTCTATATATTTAAATATATTTCAAACACTTAAATACAAAACAATAATTCATCCAGAACGTTTTATTTCAGCACATCACAGTTTAAGCGTGATAAAATAGCCGACAGTTTCATATAGGATAGGTCTATGCAGTTTGTTCATCTTGGTATTCATACCGAATTCTCGATTACAGAATCGATCGTACGTATACCTGATCTGATTAAAGCTGCCGCATCTGATGAAATGCCTGCTTTAGCCATTACAGACCTATCCAACCTGCATGCAGCAGTCAAGTTTTACAACAAATCGCTGGGGAAAGGGATTAAACCTATTTTCGGCAGTGTAATTCGATTAAATGATGCAAACCATAAAGCAACCTTACTGGCAATGACCAATAAAGGCTGGCGTGGTCTGACTGAAATTGTCTCTCGCGGCTTTATTGAAGGACAACAGCTGTCGATTCCATGTGTACAAAAAGATTGGGTACTTGAACAGTCTCAAGACATCATTGTACTTTTGGGCCTACATAGTGATGTCGGAGAAATGCTCTGTGCAGCTTATCCTGAAAAAGCCGAACCGCTGTTAGAACAATGGATCGAAAAATTTGGCAATCGTGTTTATTTAGCACTGACACGTACAGGTCGCCCATTAGAAGAAAGCTTCAACGAAGAAGCGGTTAAACTCGCTGCAAAATATAATATTGGTGTTGTGGCACATAATGATGTGCATTTTGTTAGACCAGAAGATTATGAAGCACATGAAGCACGCGTTTGTATCGCAGATGGTTATGTTCTAGGCGATAGTAAACGTCCTAAGCATTACAGCCCTGAGCAATATTTTAAAACCTCTGCTGAAATGATTAAGCTATTTGCAGATATTCCAAGTGCCATAGAAAACACCTTACAAATTGCAAAGCGTTGTACCGTTTCACTCCGTTTAGGATTCCATGATCTACCAGACTATCCAATTCCGGAAGGTCATACTATCCATTCTTACTTTGAGCATCTTTCTGAAATTGGTTTAGAAGAACGTTTAGACTTCCTTTACCCTGTTGAAACACGTGATGAAGATTGGGCTGAAATTCGTAAGCCTTATGATGAACGTCTGGCCTATGAGCTTGGCATTATCAATAAAATGGATTTCCCTGGTTACTTCCTCATCGTCATGGACTTTATTCAATGGTCTAAAAACAATGGGGTTCCTGTAGGTCCCGGTCGTGGTTCAGGTGCAGGCTCACTCGTCGCTTATAGTTTAAAAATTACTGACTTAGACCCGCTGCGTTATGACCTACTCTTTGAACGTTTCTTAAACCCAGAACGTGTATCCATGCCCGACTTTGATATCGATTTCTGTATCGCTGGACGTGATAAGGTCATCGACTATGTAGCACGCCATTATGGTCGTGATGCGGTTTCTCAGATTGCAACCTTCGGTACCATGGCTGCTAAAGGTGCGATTCGAGATGTAGCACGGGTTTTAGGTAAATCTTACGGTTTGGCAGATCGTATTTCTAAAATGATTCCGACTAAACCTTTAGGACTCACCTTAGAAGAATCTATTGAGGCTGAACCACAACTTAAAGATATTGTGACCAATCCATCCAACCCAGATTATGACGATGCTGCTGAAATCTGGGAAATGGCACTCAAGCTTGAAGGCATTACCCGTAATACAGGTAAACACGCAGGTGGTGTAGTCATCGCACCAACCAAAATCACCGATTATTCGGCAATTTTGTGTGAAGCTGATGGTACAGGACGGGTTGCCCAATTCGATAAAGATGATGTAGAAGCTGCGGGCTTAGTAAAATTCGACTTCTTGGGCTTACGTAACCTTACTGTAATTGAAGATGCGATTCAAAATATTAATAAGCGTATTCAATCTGATAAGCCGTTAAATATTTCAAACATTCCTTTAGACGATCCTAAATCCTATGCAGTATTTGCTGACGCAAATACCACCGCGGTATTCCAGTTTGAATCCGTGGGCATGAAAAAAATGCTTAAAGAAGCACGTCCAAGTAA
This sequence comes from Acinetobacter sp. NyZ410, assembly GCF_022828975.1. Classification (NCBI taxonomy): domain Bacteria; kingdom Pseudomonadati; phylum Pseudomonadota; class Gammaproteobacteria; order Moraxellales; family Moraxellaceae; genus Acinetobacter; species Acinetobacter sp. NyZ410. The sequence goes on from NZ_CP094620.1 coordinate 3,060,626, forward strand.
ATTTGAAGAAATTATTGCCTTCGTATCTTTATATCGACCGGGTCCAATGGACCTTATTCCTGACTTTATCCATCGTATGCATGGTGGTGAATTTGAATACTTACATCCGCTGTTAGAAAGTGTACTCGAACCCACTTATGGGATCATGGTATATCAGGAACAGGTGATGCAAGCCGCACAGTTCTGTGCTGGCTATACACTGGGTGGTGCAGATTTACTTCGTCGTGCGATGGGTAAAAAGAAAGTCGAGGAAATGGTCAAGCAACGTGCCACCTTTATTGAAGGTGCTGCGAAAAAAGATATTGATGAAGGTACAGCCAACCATATCTTTGACTATATGGAAAAATTCGCAGGCTATGGTTTTAACAAATCACATGCCGCTGCGTATGCTTTAGTTGCCTATCAGACGGCTTGGTTAAAAGCACATTACCCTTCAGAATTTATGGCTGCGGTGATGTCTTCGGAAATGCAAAATACAGATAACATTGTATTTTTAATTGATGACTGCCGAATCAACAACTTAGTGGTATTGCCGCCATCGGTAAATATGTCGTTCTACCAATTCTATGCCAGTGATGTAAACACCATTATTTATGGCTTAGGTGCAATTAAAGGTGTCGGCGAACAAGCCATGCAATCCGTGATTGATTCACGTGAGCAAGATGGTCCTTTTAAAGATTTATTCGATTTCTGCCACCGTGTAGATTTGAAGAAAATCAATAAAAGAACATTAGAAGCATTGATTCGCGCTGGTGCACTGGACTGTTTGGGAATTGAACGCTCAAGTTTAATGGCTCAACTTCCAGAAGCCGTCCAAGCCGCTGAACAGGCGCGTTCTAATCGTGAAACGGGCATTATGGACTTATTTGGTGAAGTTGAAGAAGTTCAACGTAAGCCAGCTAAACCTGTAAAACCGTGGTCTGATGAAGTGCGTCTAAAAGGTGAAAAAGATACATTGGGTTTATATCTGACAGGTCATCCAATTGATGTCTATCGTGCAGAATTAAAATCCTTTATTCCAAATAAAATTAATGAATTAACCCCTACTCGTCGTGGTGTAACCACTGTTTTCGCTGGTTTAGTGGTCGATATTGCCAATTTCCCAAATCGAATGATGATTACCCTTGATGACGGCACAGCACGAATCGAAGTCTCTGCGAATCATGAACGCTTCCAACGCTTTAAAGACATTATTCAAAATGAAAAAGTGGTGGTGATTGAAGGTGAAATTTATGAACGTGAAGGTTTTGACCGCCCTATGGGTCGTTTGACCAAAGCATTCACCCTCAATGAAATTCGACAAAAGCGTGCCAATAGCATTGCCATCACACTAAATACTGAAGTGATGACGAAAACTTTAGCCTCGGATATTCAAAAGATCTTACTGCCTTTCTGTAATGTCGATATGTGTCAACACATTCCAATGCAGATCCAGTTAGATTATGACTATGCCACTGCTGAGTTACATTTAGGTCAACAATGGAAAGTTGCCCCATTGGATGAGTTACTTTCAAAATTACGTGATTACTTTGGTAAAGAATCTATTCATATTGAATACCAAGTCAAATCTAAAGCGGCAAAAGCCGTGGATCATCGTGGACTTGCCCAACCGACTCAAGTTGCACCACCGCCAGAAAATATGAGTATGGATGATGCAATGGATGACTATATGGCAGATGCAGGCCAATTCTCCTAACCTCTCTATTTGAATTTAAAGCTTAATATTTTGGAATATTCATGGATATTTTCGACAATGCTGTGATTTCACAGCATTTAAGTCATGTACGTATTGTCATGGTCAATACGACACTTCCTGCCAATATCGGAAGTGCTCTACGTGCAATGAAAACAATGGGCTTAACTAAACTTGTGCTCGTTGCACCTAAAACCTACCCTCACCCAGATATAGATGCCTTGGCAGCGGGTGCGGCAGATCTGATTAAGCACATAGAAATTGTCGACAGCTTAGAAAATGCCATTAAAGATTGTCATATCGTATTTGGAACCAGTGCGCGTAGTCGCACCATTCCGTGGCCTTTGCTTGATGCACGCCCTGCGGCGCAAAAATCTATGCAAGCGGTTATTCAACATCAGCAAGAAATCGCTATTGTCTTCGGTCGTGAAGATCGTGGTTTAACCAATGAAGAGCTTGCACTGGCAAACTTTCATGTCACCGTACCAGTGAATAGTGAATATGGTGTGTTAAATGTTGCCCAAGCCATTCAAGTACTGTGCTATGAAATGCGTATGGCAACATTAGAACTGGCTGATAAGAAACTGGATACTGAAGCAATGATGCGGGTAACAGATTCAGCAGATATGCATTGGGATGAACCTTTGGTCACACACGAACAAATGGAACAGTTTTATCCGCATATTGAAAAAATGTTGGCTGATATCGAATTTTTAGACCCTAAAAACCCGCGTTTACTGCCTTTACGCTTGCGTCGATTATTTGGGCGTATACAATTAGATAAGATGGAATATCATTTATTAAGAGGCATTTTTAGCCGAGTTCAAGCCTTAAATAATGGTACATGGAAAAAGTCAAAAGATGAGGATCAAAACTAATGCTAAAACAGCTTAAAGAAGATATCCAAGCTGTATTTGCGCGAGATCCTGCTGCGCGTAATACATTTGAAGTTTTAACCACATATCCTGGGATACATGCATTAATGATGCATCGTGTTGCCCATGAATTATGGGAAAAAGATTGTAAAACTTCAGCACGCATTTTGTCTTCTTTTAGTCGTTTTGCCACAGGTATTGAGATTCACCCTGGCGCTAAAATAGGTAAACGCTTTTTTATCGATCATGGTATGGGTGTGGTGATTGGTGAGACAGCAGAAATTGGTGATGATGTCACCTTGTATCATGGGGTGACTTTAGGTGGCACGACATGGAATAAAGGTAAACGTCATCCGACTTTAGCAGACGGTGTTGTAGTAGGCGCTGGTGCAAAAATCCTAGGCCCTTTTGTGGTCGGTAAAAATGCTAAAGTCGGCTCAAATGCTGTGGTGACTAAAGCTGTACCTGATGGCGTCACGGCGGTAGGTAATCCTGCTCGCTTTATTAGCAAAGATAAAGAAATCGTCACTACACCAGAACCAAGTTGTCCAGAAGAAATGACCAGTGGTATTGAAAACACAGAATTTCAAGCCTACGCAGCCGTACCAGAACAATCCGACCCTATGCTTGATGGTATGCGTGTTTTGTTAGATCGTTTGGAACAAAATGAAAAACGCATCAATAGTTTGTGCCAACGTTTATCACTTTTAGACCCAACCTTTAATTTACAACACAATATTGAACAGCCTTTAAGTGAAGATGAAATCAAAATTATTGAAGAAGTTAGACGTGAATGTGAAGCACAAAACCACTCATCGAAAGCATAAGGTTTCCTAATACTTCACAAAATGAAGTGTCAATAGACTGTAATGTATAATTTTTAATAATACGAACCAAATCAAGTTGCATGTTCAGACGTCTTTTCATAGACTGATGCGCATGCACGTTTTTTAATATAAATTAATGGAAGAAACACATGACGATTAAGCCTTTGGCATATGCATTGCTCGCAACATCATTACTTACTGCGTGTTCAACAACACCGACCAAGCAACAGAATAAAATAGATGCAAACGAGCCGTTTATTTACACTGAGCCTGAATTGTCTCCTCCGTTCTATGCATTAAACCCTTTCGATTACTCGCAACCGCCAGTTTTTGAATTAGAGTTAAAAAAAGCAGCGGCTCAACCTGTAAACAAACTCGAAGTGACTGATCCTGCAAATCCAAGCCAAAAAATCATTTTAGATACCAATAAACTGATTGTACCTACAGTAAATAGCGCACAACGTGCTATGAAATATGCAGTACTTGCTGGAAACAATGAAATTGACATCACAGCCATTGATGATTTCTTGCAAATGGTTGAAGGTAAAGCACGTCATTACCCACCACAATTTAGTGACCGTAAAGAACGTAAAGGCTTTGAAGGCAAGTTGAAAGAAGTCTCTACTCAGCTTGACCAATTGGCTGCGGCACCAAATGCTTCTTTTGATATTTTGATTCGTGCATTTAAAGCCAGTGTTTTAGGACGTAACCTTGACCTAGGTTCTTCTTATACCACCAAGTCACTAGAATATGCTCAACGTATTCTCAAAATCAACAAAGATGATGCTGAAGCAAACTTATGGTTTGGTTTCTCTTTATCTGAGGGTGGCGGTCAAAAAGAAGCGATTCCATATTTAGATAAAGCCATCAAACAAGGTGTTCAAGAAGCCTATTTATCTTCTGCAAACAACTTTATTGGTATGGAGCAAAAGAAAAATGCGATCCAAACCTTGAAAAACTATAAAGTGAAATACCCAGAAGAAGCTGAAGTTGCTGATCGTTTAATTCAAGAAATTGAAAAACAAGGTCGTTACAACGTTTGGCAGGTTTTGAAAAACCCAGCTCTGGCAAAATAAATTTATAAATTTTTGAAAAAATAGGCTGAACATTCAGTCTATTTTTTTGTTTATAAATTGAATAAAACTAACGTATGATTCAGACAAAGATTGATCTAGTTAATGATTATGCAATACTCAAAAAACAATATTTTGCTTTGTGCTTTAGCAATGAGCCCATTGATTTTATCTGGATGCCAAGTTGTCAGTGTAAAAAATCAAAAGGTGAACGTAACCATTGCCAATGAACGTGACAGCATTTTGACACGTTCAAAAATGAGTGAAGCCAGCTTAAATGTTTTATCAATGACTGGACGTGAAGCCAAATCGTGTACAGATGAACCCGAAAAATGTGTGGCTGATTTAGCCGAAATTCCACAGATTCAAGATGAACAACTGCTTTCCACCGCAAGTGAAATTTACTTAACCAAAGCAATCAATCTTGGTGACTCATCTAATTGTAAAGTCAGTCTTTTTTCAAAACATCAATCCACTGAAAAGCAGCAAGCCTCTCAGAAAAACTATGAGCAATGTTTAGATCAGCAAATGGTGATGTTAGATAATAGTATCCGTTATAGTTATGCCTATTTGTTTAAAACTGAACGCCAACCCCAAGACCGTATTTTTAACAACCGACAAGTTCAGATACGTGACTTTTATAATCAAGCCTTAGCCAAACTGATTTCGACATATGCCATAAGAAATAAAAACCAAAAAGTGGCAAAACAAATTAAAGTGGGCAAAAGCACTTATCGTATTAATTTTAATGGCTACCCAGCACTGGCTCAAATTGAACTTGAAGATCTCGTTTCAAGCTATAATTTAAACTTCTCAGGATTACGTTCGATCAACCGTAGAGACGGTTTCGGTGCAGAATTTGTCGCAATTTTACCCAACACGACAGCACCTGAAGAAAACAAATATATTGTGAATCCGTTTGATTATAAATACAAAAATGGCATGAATCCCAATATTCATCAACCGCGTTATTTATCGGTCAGTATTGCAGCGCAACCTGAAAATGCAAATGAATCATTACAGAACATCTTACATAATCCAAATTTTCAACTGAATGTGTATGACCCTTATAGCATTGAAAATTTAAAAATTGGTGGTAAACAATACCCGCTTGCTGCAAACTTTTCAGCACCCTATGGTCTATGGCTGGCTCAAAACAACTTAGGTATTGCGGCTTATTTGAGCTTAATTGATCGCGATCAAAGCCTGACCATGCCTCATTTATATATGCTTGAACCGTATAACCCCAATAAGAAAGTGATTGTTTTGGTACACGGTTTAGCCAGTAGCCCTGAAGCGTGGATTCGCTTAACCAATGATATTATGGGTGACAATGTATTACGTGAGCACTATCAAGTCTGGCAGGTTTTTTATTCAACCAATATGCCAATCTTAGAAAGCCGTTTTCAGATCAATGCCATCATTAATCAAGGTTTTGCTTCAATTAATCAAAATTCGGCTTCTGCTAAAGATGCCGTACTGATTGGGCATAGTATGGGCGGGATTATTGCGCGCTTATTAGTCAGTGATGCTAATCTGACGCAACCTGCCTTAAAGATGTTGAACAATCGTAAATTTGATAAATTTAAAGATGATCCAATGTTCAAATCTCGTTTGACCATTCAATCTGTGCCTAATTTTGATCGTGCTATTTTTATTTCAGCACCACATTGTGGTACTGCATTTGCTGATCGCTGGTTCACTTTGGCTGCTCGTCGGATTATTAAGCTGCCAGGTGCATTCTTAGGGGCCTTAGCTGATTCTATTGATGAGCGTGATTTAAATGCAAAAAACTTTTTAAAAGATGTTGGGCATGGACTAATTCAAAATGGTCCAAGTGACTTAAGTCATAGCTCAAACTTCACCAAATTGACTGAAAACGTTATGCCAAAGAAAGACATGATCTATCATTCAATTATGGGCAATATCACCAATAGCAACGATCCTAACGTGATGACGGATGGAATCGTTCCATATACCAGCTCACATTTGGACGGCGCAGTATCTGAGAAAATTATCAAAGGTGGTCATTCGATCCAAGAGACACCTGAAGCGGTATTGGAACTTAGACGGATTTTAAGATTACATTTGACGGAACTTGGGCTTTATAAACCTTAAACTCAGCGTCCAAGCACATAAAAATGCCAGTCAATCTTAAATTGGCTGGCATGGAATTATTGGTCTTATAAAAACTTAAGGTCTTATCAGAATCAGTGAATAACTCACTTAAGAATCAGTGGTTCCGGCAAATAGTGCAATCACATCTGCTTCGGTTAGTTTTTTTGTCTCATTGTTAAAAGCATAAAACTCAGGTTTATTGTCTATAAAAATTTCCATATCGAATTTTATATCTTGAGGCTGTTGATCCAATGCAAATGCATTGATATTGCAATAACTCTGGTCTTTAGTCCGCCAAAATAAATTTGTACCACAACAGTTACAAAAGCCTCGCTCGCCCCAATCAGAAGAATTATAAATGCTTAAGTGCTGATCTTGAGTAAACTGTAAACTGCCCTGTTCGACATCAATCGTCATAATTACACCGCTCGTTTGTCTTCGGCAAATTGAACAATGACACGCATGAACATCATGATTTTTTAATTCAACCGTAAAAGTTGTTGCCCCACAAACACATTGCCCTTTCATAATGATTTCCTTGTTTTATAAATTTTCCATAAAGATACTACAATGATGTAGTGAAATTATAGTGAAACAGATATTTTTCATCATACGCATGTTTTTTAATTGAAAAGCGAAATGATTCGCTCTAAATTAGTCAATACAACAATTTAAATATAATATTTGGAAAAGTATGCGTTATAAAATTATAGATGTTTATCAGCTCCAAAATATTCAACGGTATATTGCAAAGTGTCTAAAGACACAATCACCTCAATTCATTGTGATTGAAAGTGATCAAACCTTATGTAAAGAGCTCGATATTATTGATGTCGACTTACAAGCATCGATTGCCACGTGGGCAACGGGTGAAAGAATTGATTTAAAAATCATTCATCAATCCAACCATATTGAAAAATTCTACGATTTTGAACATTAAAAAGATCAACTCAATCGTTCAAATTCAATAAAAAGTTTGACAGTAAATCCCTCAACATCATATTTTATTTTAAGTTCTCTTTTAGAACCCTATATAAAGGATAAATATATGAAACACCCAAAAGAAATGACAGGGCTTGAATTTCTACAAGCAATGGTTGATGGACAAATTCCTAGAGCATCGATTAGTGAAACCATCCCGATGGATTTACATGAAATTTCGCATGGTCATGCAAGTTTTAAAGTCAAAGCGGATCAGCGTCATTTAAATCCTTTAGGTGGCGTACATGGCGGTTTTGCAGCAACAGTTTTAGATTCAGCAACTGGCTGTGCTGTACATACCACCCTAGAAGCAGGCGTAGGTTATGGGACCATCGATTTAAATGTAAAAATGTGCCGCCCTGTACCTCAAAATAAGCAATTATTTGCTATTGGACAGTTGATTAATTTAAGTAAAAGCCTGGCCATTTCTGAAGGGAAACTGGTCGATGAAGATGGCAAATTATATGCACATGCAACAGCGACCTGTATGATTATTCGTGCATAACTGGCTGCTTAAAGTGCTATTTATATTGAATAGCACTTATTCAGCATTAGCCTTCGGTTCATCAACATACATCTTACCCATCTTCAGCTGTTTTAGGCTCTCATCCCATTCCAGATTACGCTTGCAATTGATTGCTTCTGCACGGCTAATTTCTGCCATGTTTTGCCCACAATATCCCCCACCAACTTCGACTTGAACGATAGCTTTGGCTTGATTATTTATAATCTGATAAGAAAATACTGCACTGTTAAAAATTTCTTGTATGGTTTTATGATCTTTAGATTGATAGATCACCAGCTGATCTCCCCCATGCCCTCTAAATACACCATCTTCAATACACCTAATCGAGTCAGGTTCATAAATATATTCTGGCTGATCATCCCCAATTAAATCCACAACCGTAACAACATCTTTCATATCAACCGCTACAGCTTGCTTACAATGTTTCTGTGCATTTTTTACCTGCTGTATAAGCTCATCAGGATAATTTAATCCTTTAGATTTATGCTCTATTTTTGCTTCAGTAACAGTCGTAGGAATTTCGACTTCAACTTCACTGCTTGCCTTTCCTGTATCAGCTTTTGCACGATCAACTTTGTCATTATTATCTGCTGCAATCGCTGCTTTTTTCGTAGACTCCGCTGGAGCTGCATTCTGAGAATTTTGTTGAGAACAAGCGCTTAAGAAAACAAGCCCTGATAAACTCAAAATATTGACAATGTTCAAAATATTTTCCTAAATATAAACTAAGGTTTCTTAATAAAATAAATACTTAAAGTTATGAAATTTAACTATAAAAATGAAATCAGAAAATTTATAAAAGACCGAATAATAACGATTTCTGCTCTGATATAAATTCACTTTTAAAATTTTGACAAATTTACTTTCGCATTTTGCTCAAAATGTTTTCTAAAATATTCAGTCTGATACAAAGGTTGCATTTGATAAAAATGCTGTAAAACTTCTGCTCTTTTGACTTTATAGATTTCTGCATCAACCCACGCGTATTCTTGTTGAATTTGCTGTTCATATTCTGCAAAACGTTCAACAGAGCTAGCTAAAATTGCTAAATCGATATCAAGTAAATAATTTAAATCATGCTCTTTAGACGGTTGATGCTCTTGTGTTGCAATGATCCATTGAGAAACTTTGTCTAAGACCGATTGCGTTAAAATACCCACACAATGCTTGTGCATTAATTGAGCACTTTGTTGTTCATTATCTTTTGCTTGTGGATTATAAACGGCATCATGAAACCAAATTGCCAACTCAACAGCAACAGGATCATTCAATTGCGCTTTTACTTGGTGAAATAACTCAAGGCATTCGACAATATGTTGAACCGTATGATAATGACGTTGTGGCTCGGTATAAGCAGCAACAAGCAACTGCTGTAAAAAAATAAACTGCTCTGTTTCGATTGCTATGTGATTCGCAAATTCAGCCCAATACTGATTGAATGGTTTGGGGTAATTTTCTGTTTTAGCTATGATCATATTTATAGAACATCTAAGACTTTATATATTAATACAACATTTTTGGTTGTTATCCCATGTTCGGTGATGAGTTTACACATAAACAAATCACCGAAAGACCTGCAGATTATTTTATAGTCAAACTAGCTAATTATTCATACAAGTGATTTCTATCAAGTCATTGATCAAAAATGAAGCTTATTTTTTGTGCTTTTGAATCATAGATGGTGATCCTACCGTGGGGCGACAGGGATGTCGCCGTTGGGCGGGGGTACAGGACGTACCCCTCGCACAACATGAGCAAAAACAAAGCACTGCTTTGTTTGCAGCGCAAGGTTTGGCAATCCCTGCGAAAAGTGAGGCATCGCCTACGCAAAGCTATTTAAACATTGAATGTAAGGTGTGGCAGTGCTAGATTTCCACCATCAAATAATTGATTTAATTAAAGATATGTTTAATTTTGTTCAAATCAAAGCGATAAATTCGCTTGGTCATGAATACATTATTTTTGAAAAAGAGCTGGCTTAAGCAAGCCAACTCTCTTTCAATACATTAAACGATTGAAATACTTAAGCAACTTGCTCATCACGCTTAAATACCAGTTCACCTTTCAATGAACTCTCGGCATCGAAATAATAACCATCAGTATTAAAGGACTTAAGATCATCCATTTTTTTCAATTGATTTTGAATGATGTATCGAGCCATTAAGCCACGCGCTTTTTTAGCATAGAAGCTAATCACTTTATATTTACCATTCTTCTGATCTAAGAATACTGGTTTAATAATATCAGCCTGAATTTTTGCTTCCTTGACCGATTTATAGTATTCATCAGAAGCAATATTGACCAATAACGTTGAGCCGCTTTGTTGCAAATCCTGATTGATCAAATCGGTAATTCGATCCCCCCAAAATTCATAAAGATTATGACCACGGGTATTGGCAAGTTTTATTCCCATTTCCAAACGATACGGCATCATTAAATCAAGAGGACGTAATAAGCCATATAGACCAGATAAGCTGCGTAAATGATCTTGCGCAAAATTGAGATCGTCTTGCGACAAACTATATGCATCCAGACCAGTATAAACATCGCCTTTAAATGCAAAAATTGCTTGTCGCGCATTGGCAAAACTAAAGTCAGCATTCCAGTCACGAAAGCGCTCCGCATTGAGATTGGCAATTTTTTCACTGACACTCATCAAACTGGCAATATTTGAAGCGGAGAGTTTACGACTTAGGTCTATAAGCTGTTGAGATTGATCCAGCAGTCTTGGTAGAGTGTGCGTATCGGTCGGGAGTGCTGACTGGTAATCGAGCGTCTTAGCAGGGGAAATTAAGGCGAGCATGGTCTTCCTGATCAAAAAATAACTAATCAAACTATAACAGTCGGGATATTTTAATTCCAATTCATGTTTTCTGTGAACAGAATCGGTAAACTATCGCACTTCCCTGCTTATGATCGTTTAAATTATGTCCGAACAACTGTTCATTCAAGGTTCGGTTGGCAAAATTGAAGTTTTTGTTGACTATCCTGTGGGCGAAGTAAAAGGTTTTGCTGTCGTTTGTCATCCTCACCCACTGCAAGGTGGTACACCTCAACATAAAGTTCCTGCTTTACTTGCACAAATCCTCTCTGAACAGGGTTGTGTGGTCTATCGCCCAAGTTTTCGTGGTTCTGGACAAAGCGATGGAATCCATGATGAAGGCTTTGCTGAAACTGAAGATATTCTAGAGGTCATTAGACACGTTAGACAATTACACAAAAGTCTACCTTTCTATGTTGGCGGTTTTAGTTTTGGTGCACATGTAATGGCAAAAGCCTATCATGCGCTACCTGATGAAATTAAACCGCAACAAGTGATCTTATGTGGTTTACCAACATCCACTGTAGATGGTCTGCGTCATTATGTTACCCCAGCAATTAAAGGCGATATCCTATTTGTACACGGTGAAGCAGATCCGACGACTAAACTCTCTGATTTGCTTGAATGGGCGAAACCACAGCGCCATTTAATTACCGTATTGCCAGGTGCAAACCATTTCTTTACAGGTTATTTAAAGCAGTTAAGAATCGCAATTTCGCGTTTTCTTCTTGTGCCATAAATCTGAATTTAAAAAGAATTCTAGGATAAATAAGGTGAATGATTCACTTTATTTATCCGTTCACATCATCCCAACTCAGAGCAAATTTCGCCAAATACTTTTTCACGCGATCACTGTCGTTGGTGGTTTGTCTTTGCTCACGAGATACAGAAAATAAACGCCGGCCAGCATCGGCCATGGATTTCGATTTTTGGCAAACCTCAATCACCCCCTGCAATTGAATACGATCAAATTCATCAATCTGCGCCACTTGTTCAGCACTTAAAATTTTCATCAGTGACGATTGGGTTAAAGCATCTTTATTTTCAGCAATATTCCAAATTTGTTGTAGTCGGCCAATCTCAGCATTTACTTCATGTAAACCAATACGCTCGCCATTGGCTAAAGTTGCCATACGCGTCACGCTTGCAGTTAAATCACGAAAATTCCCTTGCCAACTGGCATCCAAAGATTGCGCAAATTTTAAATATTTTTCTAAGGCATCGGTATGAAAACGTAACTGCCGTTGATGCGCAACAGCAAAACGCTGTAACTCAAAGGTGATGTTCGGTTCAATATCTTCCACACGATCTTTTAAGCTCGGTAAAAAGAAGGTCCATGTATTTAAGCGAGCCCATAGATCTTCACGGAACCGCCCTGCACGGACTTCCTCACGTAAATCTCGATTGGTTCCAGCAATCAACTGAAAGTCAGCCTGAACCTCTTTATCACTTCCTACAGGAAAGAATGACTTATCCTCCAAGGCCTTGAGCAACATGGCTTGCTCATCCAACCCTAGCTCGCCGATTTCATCGAGAAATAAAATGCCATTATCCGCACTTTTTAAATAGCCAGTACGTGCTGCAATAGCGCCTGTAAATGCACCTTTACTATGACCAAATAATGTCGACATCGCACTATCACCAACCAGCGTTGCGCAGTTCACATCAATAAAGCGTCCTGAAAGATGAAATTTTTCCTTTTTCAATTGATAAATTTGCTTGGCTAAATGCGACTTACCGACCCCTGTTGCACCCATAATCAAAATTGGCGCACTTGAGCGTGTTGCAACCAGCTCTACTTCTTGAATCATTTGATTAAAGTTTTGGTTCTTCGTGGCAATATTGGCTTTTAACTGCTGCCAATTTTCAGACTGTTCATGTTCAAACCGCTGGGTTAATGCTGCATATCGAGATAAATCTAAATCTATAATCCGATATTCACCCTCAGGTTGTTGTTTACCTGTAGGTGCACTTTGAATGAGTTTGGCTGGTAAATAATGCGCATCAATTAATAAATACCAACATATTTGCGCAACATGCGTACCTGTGGTGATATGTAATAGATAATGATTGTTCTCAGTATCAAAAGAATATGATTTTACAAAGTCATATAATGCACCATACATATCCGAAAAATCCCAGGGATCACGGATATTCACCTTATGGCCAGTAATCTGGGTTTGTGGTGAGATTTCTAAAGCATCTTGTCGCAAATGATCAATTAAGCTGACATTACGGCGATCATGTAACAAAACCAGCTCATCAACCACTAAATCTTCATGCATCAACAAACTCATGGTGGGACGCCAGCGTTGCCAGCGATCAAGTTTTTTCCCTTGATCTAAAGTAGAACCCACAAAACCAATCACGACTGTTTTTTTAAATTTTTGCATATTTCTATAAATCTATATAATTTTATATATCTTGCTTAAAGCATAGTTTTATTTTGTCAAAAATCAAATATTGTTTATACCGTCATTTTTTAATATTTTAAAAATCTCAGTTTCTCTTTTGAATATAATGCGACTATACTATTGATGTACAAAGCTTTTACTCACTTCTCCCATCACCGTCTGATTCGACACTTTTTTGATGGAATCCACCCTGCTTTGTTGTAAAAACAATCATAGAAAACATTTTAAATATTCAATAGGTTTTAATTCCTCATGTTACAGTTTACATTCTTAGGGACATCCTCTGGTGTGCCCACATTAACACGCAATGTGTCAGGTTTAGCGATTCATTATTGCAAAAGCAAAGACTGGATATTGCTTGATGCAGGCGAAGGTACACAGCATCGTATTCAACAAGCAAAACTCTCTTTACAACATTTAAAAGCCATTTGCATTACGCATGTACACGGCGATCATTGTTATGGCTTGATGGGTTTACTGGCAAGTGCTGGTATGAATGCACGTAAAGATCCAATCACGCTGATTGCACCCAAAGAAATTCAGCAATGGTTAGAAGTAACCTGTCAATTCACTGAACTTTTCCTGCCTTATCCAATACATTTTATCGATGTAAATACATTGACGAGTCCATTGCAATTGGATGAGCATATTTCTATTGACGTTCATCACTTACACCACCGTGTGACAAGTTATGCTTATGGCTTTAAAGCGACACAAACTCAGCGCAAACTCAATACTGAGGTTTTAAATCAACTCAAAATTCCGAAAGGTAAACTCTGGGGCGATCTACAACAAGGTCAAAATATTGAGTGGAATGGGCAGTCCATCTTAAGTCAAGATGTTCTCATTCAAAACACTCAAAGTGTTTACGCCATTGTCGGTGGAGATAACGACCAGCCAGAATTACTATCCAACGCTTGTCAGGATGCGGCACTACTGATTCATGAAACCACCTATACCCAAGCTGTATTGGATAAAGTAGGTGCAGCTCCAATGCACAGTTCTGCGAAAATGGTCGCTGAGTTTGCCGAATCGATTCGGCTATCCAATTTAATTGCAACCCATCTCAGTGCCCGTTACCACGATGCACAAGGTGTGCAAAGCATTGGTGATGAAATTGCCCAGTACTATCATGGTAATTTTTATATTGCTGATGATTTTGGTCAGTATGAACTAAATATGCACGGCGAATTAACACAGCTTCGCTCTGGAAAACCTTGGGAAAAGTAATTTTCCCAACTTCAATTTAACGCTATGCAATATTGTTGAATCATAGATGATCGTTCTATCGTGTGGCGACATGGATATCGCCCATTGTGTGTAGGAATGCGGGGGGACAGGATCTACCCCTCGTCCAACATGAGCAAAACAAAGCACGGCTTTGTTTGCAGCGCAAGGTTTGGTATCCCCTACGAAAAGCTATTTAAACTTTAAATGTAAGGTATGGCAGTGCAAGCTTTTTATATTCAAATAGTTTATTCCGCCATGCAATTAATTTAATTAAAAATATGAATTAAAAAAACATCTTTTTGTGTCTGAGTTTTTTAATAGATTGACTATATCCCAACTAACTTTGCTTTTAGCTGGAGTTAGTGTCCTTTTTTATTTGCACAACATTAGGCTCATTGATTTTTTACTTTAAAAATAGAAATAAAGATAAAAACCTATAAATAAAGATATTTTATTTTATAACTTTTAAATTTAAAAATAAACAACCACTGAACTTTTAAAACTTTTAAACTCATAAAATCAGTCATTTAAAAATAAAAATTCATTCCAAAGCAAAACTTGGCACACTCTCTGCAATATCTATCTCAAGAAATTAAAAAATCACTTGAGGATGCTGTCATGGCGAACAAGACAATTTTTGCCTCTAAACAACAGGCAAAACCAAAAACCATTGAATACAACGAAGCTGGTGGTCGCGCATATAAATTAAAATCTCGTGCCGCATTAGCGCAGCTTGCTGCAACAGGTACACTGAATCAGACCTTTTATCAAAATGCACAAGTGCAACTTGATAATATTCTAAACCTAGCGCTTGAAGTAGAGCCTGAATTTGTGGCTAAAACTGCAATTTATGCACGCCAAAAGGCACATATGAAAGATACACCAGTGGTGTTATTGGCTTTACTTTCTGAACTTGATGCAGAATTATTTAAGCAAGTTTTTCCTTTGATTATTGATAATGGAAAACAGTTGAGAAATTTTGTTCAAATCATGCGCTCTGGAATGATTGGTCGTAAGTCATTAGGTTCATTACCGAAACGTATGGTCAATGAATGGATTCTTTCAGCATCGGATCAACAATTGATTGCGGCCAATATTGGAAACAGCCCTTCACTTGCTGATGTGTTAAAAATGACCCATCCAAAACCAAAGACAGTTCAACACGATGCTTTTTTTGCCTATGTCCTAGGAAAAGAATACCAACTTGTCCAACTACCGACTCAAGTGCAAGCATTAGAAGAGTTTCGATTGGGAACAGCAACACAAGTACCTAAAGTGCCGATGCAGCTTCTAACCAATTTAAATTTGAATGCGAAACAATGGGCCGAAATTGCAAAAAATGGTTCTTGGCAAATGCTACGTATGAACTTAAATACCTTCTTACGCCATGATGTTTTTAAAATCAAAGGAATGACAAAAATCATTGCCGATAAATTGATGGATGAGCAAGCCATAGCCAAAAGTCGAGTATTTCCATATCAATTGATGATGGCTTGGTCAGCACTTGCAGAGGATATGCCACATGAAATTGCCAATGCGCTAAAGTTTGCTATGCAGCGCGCCATCGCCAATGTACCGAAACTTGAAGGAAATGTGGTGATTGCGATTGATGTTTCCGGTTCGATGTCGAGTTCTGTGACGGGTTATCGTCAGGGTGCAACCTCTCAGTTGCGTTGCGTAGATGCTGCTGCATTATTTGCTAGTGCATTTAAATATGTAAATCCAAATATTCGTTTGATGCCGTTTGATACTGAAGTTCGTCAATTATCCAATTTCAGCAAAGTACAGGAATATTTAAAACGAAAAAATTTTGGAAAACAGCAAAATTCAGAAATTGATATTTTTGCTTTGGCTAAAAAGTTTGCCAGCATGTGTGGTGGAGGAACTGATTGCTCTAAGCCTTTGGAACTGTTAGTGAAAGAAAATGCCAAAGTTGATATGGTAATTTACTTTTCTGATAATGAATCATGGGCAGATCAAGTTCCAAGATCACATCGAAAAACAGGGATGATGCATTATTGGAAACAGTTAAAACAGCATAACCCTGCTGCAAAACTGGTGTGTGTTGATTTGCAACCCTATACCACCACACAAATGCCTGAACATAGCGATGTGATGAATATCGGTGGATTTTCCGATACGGTATTTCAACTGATTGAAAGTTTTGCCAAAAATGAAATGCATGCAGATCATTGGGTAAACGAAATTGAAAAAATAGATATTATACAAACTCAGCTTTATGCAAGCTGAATGTATAAACAAATTTGATCGAGTCTCTTCAAGTGTTTACATTTAACAATGTCCATACTTGATAAGACTGGGTTAGATAAAAAGCACAAATGCCATAGGAACTACATTTCAAGATTATGCTGTTTCTATATTTAATTGTTGTGCTAAGTAAGAAATTGCCAAATGCAGATAGAACTACATTACTTTGAATAATTGATGTTTTATCGACACCTTTGTTGGCAAAATACATCGCATAAAATGCGTTAAGGACTACATCTTTAATGCGTAGTTCGGTGGTTCAAATCCACCCTTTTCACGCTTTTCCAAGTTTGAAAAGTAGCTCAGTTGGATAGAGCAACGAAACGTCTTTAACATTTTGTTTATGTAAAGCAGTAAAAGAATCAAATGCTTCAAGGACTACATCTTAAAATTGACGTCATCGGTGGTTCGAATCCACCCCATCATTTCGATGATGGTCGCCAAGTGGTAAGGCACGAATGTCTTTGAAAAACTTGTTGATTCACTTGTAGGGCAGTATATGAAAATATGCTGGGGTCATCAGTCCATCAAATACTCATAGGACTACATTAGAATTCACAGATCAGAGGTTAGATTCCTCTGCTGTATATATACAGTCGCTTAAAGCAAAAGCGGTGAATTGTTTGTCTTATAATCAAATTTGTTGATGGACTTGTGACCTATATTTAAACGATCAAATGCCTGTTGGATTACATCGCGATCTCACGCACAGTATTTCGGGTACTGCACATATCCAACACCAACTTTTTTTGATCTTGTATATGCAATAATGAAAGTAGATCAAATGCTTTGAGGACTACATTACGCGTTTGTCGGTGCTTCGATACCACCCTGTATGACAAGATACAGTAGCTCAGTTGGTAGAGCCACGACTGTCTTCAGCCTTTTGTTGATGTACTCTCATTATAATAAATAGATTTACGCAATAAGCAGTCACAAATATAGATTGGATTACATGGTAATACCTTAGTGCAGGGTTTAAGCCCTCCTATCGTGTTCATTCACAAAATCTGATCTTAACGTTTGTGCCTGCTTTTCTTTTTAAACTCATCATGTTTAAAAGCGATGCTTGTGAATCAATAAAAAATTTGCTAGCTTGGAGACTCAACTTAAAACCAAAGACAGGTGTCAGTCTGTAAAACGCAAATTATGTCTATACAAGTTATTGTTGACGATAACAATCTTGATCTTGCTTTAGAGAAACTAAGAGTCAAAAAGTACTATTTAGAAACTAACCACTGGTATAAGAAGTGCCAGAACTATCATGAAAAACCGCCAAGTAAAAGTCGTAAAAAAAGCGAACTGAAACTTTTACATGGGCATAGTCAAATCCTAGAAGATGATCCTCTCGCACTGAGGTTAAAAATCCATATCGAAGAACATTATCAACCAACTGATGATAATACGGTATGGGATATGAACAAAAATTAAGATTCACAAATTTCATCAAACTCAGCTTGGGAGAAGAAATTCTCCCAAGCTAGATTTCATACTATAATCTGTAACATGATAGATATCCTGAATAATAACAATGCGTACTTGGTTTGCTTTCCTCTTATTTCCTTTAGTAATTTTTGTATTCTTATTTTTCTTCTATGTCATTTTCTTACTTTCACTCACTTTGGGCTGCGGTTTCCAGCAAGAAGATATCCCAACCTGCTCAAAAATTTATTATTTTTCAATTATATCAATATTCCCAATAGCTATTTGGCTTGGCTATTTTACAACTAAATTTGCACCACATTGTGGAAGATATTTCCTTAGTAGTATTTATAGCCTAATATTTTCAATCACTTTATTTACATATTTACAAGGCTCCCAAATAAGCCTCATCTTTTCAATTGGTTTTAGCCTCCTTTTCTTATTATGTTTAGGAATTGGTTGTTTTATATTTTATTTAAAATATAAAAATAGATAAATTACTATCTAAAATAATATTTAAATTTGCATATTTTTTTAAAATGCACATTTAAAATAAAATTTAAATTTATTTATTAATTATAAATCAATAATTTATAAATAAAAATCTCAAACCCATAAAACTTGGCACACTCTCTGCAATATATAGAGCATACATCATGAGATGTATATAAATATCACCTGCTTGCAACCGCTTGGCAGGCAGGTTTTGAAAAGGATCAAAGCAATGTCTATGTTAGTCGCAGAACAAATCGAAAAACAAACTTCCTTAGCACAGGAACGTACTTATAACGTAATTCAGGATGCTAAAGGTGTTCCTATAAAAATGTGGACCAAAGGTGTCCCTGTCGATGAGAAATCGAAAGACCAATTATTAAAGACAGCACAAATGCCATTTATTTATAAATGGATGGCAGTAATGCCAGATGTACATGTAGGAATCGGAGCAACGATTGGGAGTGTAATTCCAACCAAAGGCGCAATCATCCCTGCTGCGGTCGGTGTAGATATTGGCTGTGGAATGATGGCCGCACGTACTTCGCTAAGCGCATCAGATTTACCAGATAACTTACACGCTCTGCGTACCGAACTTGAACGTTTAATTCCACATGGTATGACCAAAGGTCGTGGTCGTCGTGACCGAGGTTCATGGGATACACCTACTGCACGTGTTGATCAGGCTTGGGCTGAGTTGGTGACTGATTTTGAATATATCTGTGCCAAGCATCCCCGTTTAAAAAATACCAACAACCATAAACAGTTAGGTACTTTGGGAACTGGAAACCATTTTGTTGAAGTCTGTTTAGATGAGCATCAACAAGTATGGATTATGTTGCACTCAGGTTCTCGTGGTGTTGGAAATGCGATTGGTAACCACTTTATTGAGCTTGCACGTAAAGATATGCAAAAGCATTTTATTAACCTGCCTGATAAAGATTTAGCTTATTTAGTGGAAGGTACCGAACACTTTGATGATTATTGGTTTGCGGTGGGTTGGGCACAACGATTTGCCATGAAAAACCGTGAGTTAATGATGGAAGCTGCGGTTCAAGCTTTACGAATCATCATCAACAAACCATTTAATGCCAAAGTTGAAGCCGTTAATTGCCACCATAATTATGTGGATAAAGAAGAACACTTTGGTCAGGAAGTACTGGTGACACGTAAAGGTGCTGTACGTGCCCGTTTGGGTGAGTATGGAATTATTCCGGGTTCAATGGGTGCCAAGTCTTTTATTGTCAAAGGTAAGGGAAATCAGGAGTCTTTCTGTTCATGTTCGCATGGTGCCGGTCGTGTACATAGCCGTACTGCAGCGAAAAAGTTGTTTACTGTGGAAGATCAGATTGAACAAACCAAAGGTGTAGAATGCCGTAAAGATGCAGCCGTGATTGATGAGATTCCATCTGCGTATAAGCCAATTGAAGATGTGATGAAAGCGCAAAGCGATTTGGTGGAAGTTGTTTATACCTTAAGTCAGATTGTTTGTGTAAAGGGTTAGTTGATGCATAAATTAGCGAGTTTAGATTGTAAAATCTAAACAATGCTATTGGGCTTTAGCTTGGGGCCATGAATGTTCAATTTAGGATGATGCATTGGATTATTCTTATTTAGAATTTTGTAATTATGATCTACCTGAAGACGATGATTATAATTCCATGACCACTTGGTATGAAATTCAAATTTTAGAAGACATTATAGAATTTGCCGAATCAATCCCAGTTGATACACCCCCAGCAAACTTTATATGAAATCGTTGTGTTAAATATTTATTGACTATTAAAAGCGATAAGGAAAATAAAATGAAACTTGCAGAAGCACTCTTATTACGAAGCGATCAACAAAAGAAACTCGCTTCATTAAAACAACGTATCAATGCGAACGTATTGGTACAAGACGGTGATGAGCCATCCGAGGATCCAAACGAGTTATTAAAGCAAGTATTTGCATTAACTCAAGAATCCCAAAAACTTGTTTATGCCATTCATCAAACTAATGCTTTGGCAAAATTAACAGATGGTCGTTCATTATTGGCTTTACTTACTCAACGTGATGAGCTTGTCGAGCGCCATAAAATTTTAACGTCTGCCATCAGCAACACACAACGTGAGCCTGACCGCTATAGTACACGTGAAATAAAATGGCATAAGGTCATTCCAGTATCATCATTGCAAAAACAATCCGATGATATCAGTGCCAAATTACGCGACTTGAATGTATTGATACAAGCCACCAATTGGCAAGTTGATTTACTTGACGTTTAAAGCCATCATTTAAAAGCTTTGATAGGGCCTACCCTATCAGACCTCGAAATATATTGGGCGAGTACAAGATCTAAGGCTGTATAGATTGAAATAAAAGTCAGCATCATTTTTGGGTAATGACAGCGAAGCGGATTTAGAGCGGAAACGCACCAATCAAATCCATCACCTTTCATCACTTAAACCTTTGTGAATCAGAGTAACTATTCACACTGCATTACCACGTACTGACAATATATTTCACCTTATCTCAAGTGATTCGTCATTTGAGAAAACCCGAACATACTGGGCGAGTGCAAGATCCCCCACCTCCACAACACAGGATTGAAAATAAGGTGTAGTGGCTTGATGAGCGAGCGGGTTAGCTTAAAACTTTAAGCACAAATCAACCCATCACTACGTACAAGGCAAACCTTTGTGAAAGCAAAGTTACAATGCACTGAGCATCACCATGCACTGACAGTATGTTCACCCCTTTTAGGAATTTTTAATGAATTACCCTTGTTCTTGTTGTCATCATTACACGAGAGATCAACCTTCGGGTAATTTTGACTTTGAGATTTATCCAGTTTGTTTTTGGGAAGATGATCCTGTACAAAATATTCATCCAAATTCAAAAAGTGGTGCAAATGCAATCTCATTAGCAGAGGCACAAGATAATTATCAACAATATAGTGTAAGTGAATTACGATTTTTAAAACATGTTCGAAAACCGAATGATTTAGAAAGAAATGATGAAGAACAAAATGAACACATTAGTAAAAAATAAAACCATCCAAATTGATGGCTCACAAGGTGAAGGTGGAGGGCAAATTTTAAGAACTGCCCTTTCATTGTCTATGTTAACGGGTATTCCATTTGAGCTTGTGAATATTCGTGCAGGGCGTAAAAAGCCGGGCTTAATGCGACAGCATTTAGTCTGTGTACAAGCATCACAACGCATCAGTAATGCCATTGTGGAAGGTGCTGAACTACATTCACAAAAATTATATTTTCAACCCCAACAAGTTCAAGCGGATAAATATGATTTTCATATTGGTTCAGCGGGCAGCACAGTATTGGTTTTACAAACACTACTGCCTGCGCTGATGATGCAAAATGAAATCAGTCACATCAGTATCCACGGCGGAACACATAATCCAATGGCACCGACTGCAGATTTCATAGAGTCTTGTTTTCTACCTGCTCTTCATAAACTTGGAATAAAAGTCGACTTTGAATGCGAACGTGCTGGTTTCTTTCCAATTGGTGCAGGTCAAATCAATATTACAACTTATCCGTGGATAGATAAGCTTGAATATTCAGTATTAGATAAAGGCAAATTACTGGAAATACATGGCTATGCCGCTGCTTTAAATATTCAACAGAATATTGCGGATCGTGAACTGGAAGTATTGCATAACAAATTGAGCTTAAGCCAACGTAATAGACTAAATTTTCAAGGGATTAGTCAAGGGAATACGGCTTTTGTGGTGTTAAATTACCAACACCACCAACAAGTATTTTCTGCGTTAGGTGAAATGAAGAAAAGTGCAGAAAAAGTAGCGCATGATTTAGCCAAAGAAGTTAAATCCTTTTTAGCTTGCGATGCTGTGGCTGACGAATATCTAGCAGACCAACTTTTATTGCCTTTAGCTTTAGGTAAAGGCGGTGCATTTACTGCTCAAGTTGTCAGTGAACACACTACGACACAAGCTGAAATGATTCAAAAATTCTTAGATTGTGAAATTCACTTTGAAGCAATCAATGATATTTTTAAGGTGAGTGTCATCACATAAGCTACTGCTATGCTAAATCCAGTTTACAAGCTCATCAATTGCTTATCTTTATGTGCCAATTCATTTTAAATTTCATACTTATTGGCACATTATGTAAATAAATGACCCAACTATTCATTATATAATCAACGCCTTAAATAAGTATGATTTTAAAGTAGAAAATACCCACTTAAGGAATAAGGGAAATGATGAGAGTTTTATTGGGGTCAGCATGTATCGCATTTTTAACATCGACAGCTTTTGCAGAAGATATCGTGGGAACTTGGCGTTATATCGATGACAAAACTGGTGAAGCAAAGGGACTGGTTAAAATTGAAAAACAAAGTAACGGTACCTATGCGGGTACAGCATTAAAAGCAACACCACGCCCAGGCTACACCCCAAAAGAATTTTGCACCAATTGCCCTGCACCTTATACCAACAAGCCAATTATTGGCTTACAGGTAATCTCTGGGCTAAAGACAGATGATCATGTGAGTTATACTGATGGGAAAATTATTGACCCAGTTTCAGGTAAAATCTATCGCTTAAAAGGTAAAGTCAGCCCAAATGGCAAGAAACTATTTCTTCGTGGATATTTCGGTATTTCAGCAGTAGGTCGTAGCCAAACATGGTTACGTGTCGAGTAATAGCATAATTTAATTCATAATAGAAATGACAGTTTTATCTCAATCAAACTGTCATTTCTAAACATCTATTTTGAATGATTTTTAAATCAGTTATTCACAGCAAGTTGATATAAAAAATCTAAATGTGTAGCTGCATCACCCTTATCTAAATTGAGATCACTGGCACGCCCACCCAATCTCAGTGCAGGAAGATAACAATACATTTGATTATCAGTTAATTTACCATATTGAGTTTGTGCCTTTGCTAAGGCTGATTTTTCTAAAAATTGCTCAATGATCTCATCATCACAAATCCAGTCATTAAAAAAATCTGTTAATGACCAAGCTGTTACCCCAATATCCGAGTTGTGCGGGTCGATAAAGGATACATCCTCATCGCCATCATCGCTCAATAAACGATAATAAAACACCAAACCAAATGCCGAAATAGCAATGGGTAATCGGGTCATATCAGGTTGATCTTTCATTAACCATGACCAAAGCACATCTTGATAAAGCTCAGGGTTAATGATCTGTAGCAAACCGTTACCATAGAAGCCAAAACCATGATTTTGCCAAAGCTCTAAGAGCGCTTCAGGTAAATACGCTTGATATTTTTTTACAGTTTCAGGGCTTACTGTGTTTCCCGCCTGATCTACTGAAAATTTATCGATAAATGTTTGTAATTGCATAAGTATCTTCTCTAGCCCTGCTTATACTTTCCATTCAAATCCACTAAACGCATCATCTTCTTTTAATGTATTTTCTACAGCATTTGCCAATTGCTTAATCATGCTCTGGGTTGCAATCTTCTTAAACCATGCTTGCTCTTCATCAGCATGGGCTGAAATTTCACAAGTTAATAATCCTTGATCATTTAAATGACAATTAACCCCCAAACCAATTGGATGATTTTCTACGCTGACAGCAAGGTCTTCATCGGAGTGTGTTGTTTCCGCTTTAAAGCCATATTGAGACAGTTGTTTTAACAACAAGGTCGTCACGTATTCCTGAGTGACATAACATACATTTTCACCATGGTTGTGACTGTTAATATGATTCTCACAGTTTGCTGTAAATTGTAATGTTCTCATTGCTTCATCCAAAAGGCTTTATAGTTGTATGGTTTTAGAATAAGCAATATAAACAAAACAGCCAAGCATTTGCTTGGCTGTTTTTAATTAATTATACAAATATTAGACAAGGACTGATTTATTCGGTGACTTGAATCTGAAGCCCCGCCTGATTAGTGAGTTCAGTAAATGTTGGGAAACTTGTTGCTACAGTTTCGGTACCGATAATCTTGATCTCGCCTGAGTTACGTAAACCCGCCATCGAAAAACTCATTGCAATACGATGGTCATGGTGCGATTCAATTTCACCGCCAGAGAAAATAGCAGACCAGTCGCCCGATTTACCTTTTCCTTCAATGATGATGCCATCATCAGTTGGCGTACAATCAATCCCCATGGTTTTTAAACCATCTGCCATCACTTGGATACGATCAGACTCTTTAACCCGTAATTCAGCGGCACCTGTCAACACCGTTTGCCCTTCAGCACATGCAGCAGCAATAAACAAAGATGGAAACTCGTCAATTGCCAACGGTACTTGATCTTCAGGCATATGAATGCCTTTCAATGTACGGGTACCACGGATACGTATATCAGCAATCGGCTCACCGCCTGCAATTCGTTCATTTTCAACAGTTAAGTCTGCACCCATTTGCTTCAGGATTTCGATTACGCCTGTACGAGTTGGATTAATCCCAACAGCTTCAAGGGTAATATCTGAACCTTCAGTAATGGCAGCACCCACCATAAAGAATGCAGCAGAAGAAATATCAGAAGGCACTTGAATCTCTGTCCCAACCAACTTGCCACCACCGTGTAGTGAAATACGATTACCTTCCGTTTTTACAGCATAACCAAAAGCACGTAACATACGCTCAGTATGGTCACGGGTTGGTTCAGGTTCAATCACAGAAGTTTCACCCTCTGCCCATAGACCTGCCAATAAAATCCCAGATTTGACTTGCGCAGATGCCATTGGCAAATCGTAATGAATGCCTTTCAAGGCTTGAGCGCCAGTGATAGAAACAGGCGGAGTACCACGTTCACCCGTGGTTTGAATTTGCGCACCCATTTCACGTAAAGGTTTTGCTATACGCTCCATTGGACGCTTAGACAAAGACGCATCACCCGTCATCACAGAGTCAAACTGTTGTGCTGAAAGCATGCCTGAAAGCAAACGCATCGATGTACCAGAATTACCCATATACAGTGCCGTTTTGGGTGCTTTTAAACCATGAATACCCACACCATGAATGGTCACTTCACCATTTTTAGGGCCTTCAATACTGACCCCCATATCGCGAAATGCTTGAAGTGTTGCTAAAGCATCTTCACCTTCAAGGAAACCTGTAACGTGGGTTGTACCTTCAGCGATTGCACCAAACATGATGGAACGATGTGACACTGACTTGTCACCCGGCACGGTAAATTTACCTTTAAATGTCTTCTCACCCGGCAAAATGGTAAATTGTTGTGTCACCTTATTTTTCTCCATCAAAGGTTTATTGGCGAGCATATGATTGAAATGCTGTCGTGCCGCTTGTGCATGTCCTAGCAATCCCATCAGGGCTTGTGAATTCTCATCTTCAATCAGTTGACGTAATGTCGCAAGTTGCGTTTCAAAACCATCAACTGCTTTCAATATGGCTGTTTTATTGGCAAAAAATATATCATGCCACATCTGCGGATCACTGGCAGCAATACGTGAGAAGTCACGAAAACCTCCAGCGGCATAACGGAAAATATCTAAGTTATCTTCACGATTTGCAAGCTGTTCGACCAGATTAAATGCCATCAGATGCGGTAAATGACTGGTATGTGCCAACACTTCATCATGTTTGTCCACATCCATACAAATGACTTCTGCTTTTGCAGCCTGCCAAAGCTGAATCAGTTTTTCAACTGCCCAATCAGCACTGCTCGGCAACGGCGTTAGAATCACTTTATGATTCACAAATAAGTCAACTTTACCAGCATGGACACCTGTATGTTCTGCACCAGCAATTGGATGACCAGGTACAAAACCTACAGGAAGATTTTCACCATAAACAGCATGTGCCGCAGCCACCACATTCCCTTTGGTACTGCCGACATCGGTAATGATGGCGTTTTCAGAAACATAAGCTTGAATCGTTTCAAGCACTTTCTGTGTCGCGCGAACGGGTAAAGCCAGAACGATTAAATCTGCATCTTTTACCGCTTCTACAGGATCACTAAAACCCGCAGAAATAATTCCTAAAGCTTTTGCATCTTCCAATGTTTTTTTTGAGCGTGTAGATGCAACAACATTTTCAGCAAGATGTTCGGCTGCAATCACACGGGCTAGACTTGAACCAATCAGTCCAAGTCCAATAAAGGCAACTTTTTTAAATAAAGGTTGTGACATAACGATTTTGAACTACCTATTTCACAACGACATCAAAGCACAGCAATCGGATATGAACCCAGTACACGTACTTCTTTAACCAGTGGACGAATATCTTCAATCGCCGCTTTAACATTGTCCTGTTCCACATGACCTTCAAGATCAATGAAGAATACATACGCCCATTTTTCAGGTAATGCTGGACGGGTTTCAATACTGGTCAAACTAATGTTGTGTTTTGCAAATGGTGCAAGAATTTCCAATAAAGCCCCTGCACGGTCATGTGCTGAAATCAGTAATGAGGTTTTATCATTGCCACTTTGTGGTACTTTTTCACGACCAATGACCAAGAATCGTGTCGTATTTTCAGGGTTATCTTCAATATTGCCGTGGAGAACTTCTAAGTCGTAGATACTTGCAGCCACATCAGATGCAATTGCTGCTGAATGCCATTCATTGCGAATACGGCGTGCAGCCTCTGCATTTGAGCTTAAAGCAACACGCTCTACACCCGGATAATGTGCATCTAACCATTTACGGCATTGCGCAAGTGTTTGTTGATGTGCATAAATTTGTTTAATACTGTCTTTACGAGTATTTGAAGAAATCAGGAATTGGTGATGAATACGCAATTCAACTTCACCAATCACATTTAAATGCGATGCTTTAAAACAGTCTAAAGTATGGTTGACCACACCTTCAGATGAGTTCTCAACTGGAACTAAACCATAATGTGCACTGCCCGCTTCAACCTCACGGAACACTTCATCGATCGTTGGTAGTGGACGAACCACAGCATCCTGACCAAAATGTTTTAATACAGCAGAATGGGTATAAGTGCCGACTGGACCTAAAAATGCAATACTTTGTGGTGCTTCAAGTGCCAAACATGCAGACATAATTTCACGGAATAAACGTGCCATGGTTTGATCTGACAATGGCCCTTCATTGCGCTCCATAACTTGACGTAAAACCTGTGCTTCACGTTCAGGACGATAAAATAACGGATTCTCTTCTGCTGCAAATTTTGCTTTAGCAACTGATTCCGCCAGTTTTGCACGGCGATTGATAAGTTGTTGGATTTGCTGATCTACAGAGTCAATATCTTCACGGATTTGAGCAAGATCTAGAGAAGTCGTTTTTTGATCATCGTTGATCATTGTTATGTCGCCCTTTAAAGTCGAGAATTACGAGAAGTCTATGTTTTAGACCACTGACAGTATAACAATAGTTCAGTTTAATTTGTTGGGCAATAGTGCATTTTTCAATGTTTCACTTTCAACTTATATATTGAATAAAATGTCATCACTTTATAACTTTTCTGACCACAAAATGAATTACAAAGCAGCTATAGAATTTTAAGCATTGCGCTCTATGATAAAAAGCATAAGCGCATTTCGAGTCATAGAATATGAATAAAAAAATCGCTGTTCTCATTACCCATGATTTCGAAGATGCGGAATATCATCATCCCGTTGAAGCTTTTCGAGCTGCAAGCCATTCTGTGCGCAATATTGAAAAGTCTGCGGGGAATATTGTGTATAGCAAACAAAGAAAATCTTCGGTCAGTATAGATTTAGGTATTGATGAAATCTCTGTTCGGGATTTTGATGCGCTGATGATTCCGGGTGGATATTCCCCTTATCATCTTAAAGAAGATGAACGATTTATTGATTTTTTACGTAATTTTGCCAATGCGCAAAAACCTATTTTTTTATGTTGTTACAGTAGCCATTTGCTTATCGATGCACAAATTGCCATTGGACGGCGCTTAACCTCAATTGAAGATATCCTCAAAGAACTTAAAGACGCTGGCGCTGTGGTTTTTGATCGCGAAGTGGTAAACGACAACAATTTATATATTTCATCACGCTCGACTTTTGAACTGCCTATCTTTATTAATGAATGTTTAAATGTATTAAGCGCTTAGTTTATTAGTTTTAACATTATTTATGAAATTTTGTATCTCTTTTATAAGTCAAAATGATCATGTTGCATGAATCATATGGGTATTGAAAGCCCATTCCCCATTTGGGAAAAGACTAGGATGACGGAGCGTTTATGTTGATCTATGCTTTAAAAAGGATTTACGACTGAAGCTTAATATAAAAATTTAAAAGCTCATCCAAAAAGCGAAATCATTAATTCACGCATCATTGCCTGTACCAATGGGTCTAAACGTTTAAGCTAAAATCACGTTGTAAGGGTTTTACAGCGATATGAGTTGACTTATTCAATACAGCCTCACTAGTGGTCAAATATACCTACTCAAAGCTTGCCCATTAAAACTTATAACAGAATCGAAAAAGAAATATGATCTCCTGAATATATCTTCTCTTTTTTGCGAATCTCTGCTTTAAGCGGCAGTAAATAGCCCTCTGATTGCTTGTCAGGAAATATAGATGTTTTCCAGATACTTTTACCTAGTGTGACAGTAATAGGTACAGCACCCCAGCTTCGTTTCTGATGAATGTATTTTTTTATTTCTTCAGATTGTAATTTGGAAATAAGAGCATAATGCTATCCACCAACACCCAAATAGTGCTGGACTGTTGATTCAATTTGAAAAGAAACTTCATGATCCATCATTTTAATTTCACTTAAAAGTTTAAACAGCTTATCGTTGTTATATCTATTTCATTCGCCAATTCTATTTTTTAGATAAGACATGAGCACATTACCACTGACTTATTATTGTACAAATCCAATCAAGCAAACAAGACCTACACCTACGTATTTGATCAATTGTTGTTTGCTCTATCTTTACTTTTTAATGTTTGTTTTTTAAATATATTTATTTGATTTTTCTCAATATATTCCCATCAAAATAAAAAAGCTGTTCATGCTTCATAAAAAACATGAACAGCTTATATTTATATTATTGTTACATATACACTATCGACCAATGATGCCACGTGCCACGATTTCTTTCATGATTTCATTTGTTCCACCATAAATACGCTGAATACGTGCATCTACAAAGAAACGAGAAATTGGATATTCCGTCATATAGCCATAACCACCAAACAGTTGTAGCAAGCTGTCGATGATTTTCATCTGCATATCCGTACTAAAACTTTTTAAAGCCGCTGCTGTTTCAACATCCAATTTACTTTGTTTATATAAAGCTAAATTTTGGTTATAGAATGCTGCTGTTGCCAACTCATCAATTTTTGCTTGAGCCAAAACAAAACGAGTATTTTGGAAGCTGCCAATTTTCTGACCAAACGCTTGACGTTCCTGTACATACTGAGTAGTGATATCGATTGCACCACGAATTGCACCAAGTGCCGTTGCTGCAATTGCAGTACGTTCACGAGGCAACTCTTGCATCAAATAGGCAAAACCTTGCCCTGCACTACCTAACAATTGATTTGCTGGAACTTTAACATTATCAAAGAACAGTTCTGAGGTATCTTGAGAATGCAAACCAATTTTATCGAGGTTGGTGCCCTTTTTAAAACCATCTAGATGTGTATCAACCAATAAAAGTGACACACCTTTTGCACGTGCTTGAGGATCAGTTTTTGCTGCCAATACTACTAAATCTGCATGCTGACCATTTGAAATAAACGTTTTAGAACCATTCAAAACATAATGGTCACCATTTAAAATCGCACTACTGCGCATCCCTTGTAGGTCTGAACCTGCACCCGGTTCCGTCATCCCAATTGCGCCCACAACTTCACCTGACACCATTTTCGGTAACCAGTATTGTTTTTGTTCTTCGTTGGCAATATGCAAAATATAAGGAGCTGCAATTTCTGAATGGCATGAAATCGCGGTAGACAATGCACCATAGCCTGCACGTGCAGACTCTTCAACCAACATCAATGAATATTCAGTTGGAACACCGTAACCACCATACGCTTCAGGTACATCAACACAAAGATAGCCATTTTCACCCAATAATGACCATACTGAACGTGGCATTAAACCTTCTTTTTCCCATTGCTCATAAAATGGAGCAACGTGTTCACTCATAAAACGTTTAAAGTTATCACGAAAAAGTTCTAAATCTGCATCATATGCCAACATGTCTTGTATTCCTTTCAATCTGAGTTTTTGATTTTATGATCCCTAGCATGCTAATCATTTTTGACGGACTTGTCATGACCACATGAGGTCATTTTTTCTGAGCATTTTTGCGAATAAAGAAAAGACTTTTCCATAAAAAAAGAGTAATCAGCTTTCGCCAATTACTCCTTAGGTTGTCAATGAATAATCAAAACTTAGAATTTATCGTCTTTAAACATCGGCAAAGAAGAATTTAGCTTGGTGATCTCACTCATCAATTTATTCACAACGGATGGAATTAAGGCATCTGCCATTTGTGCAGCTTGTAAACCTAACTTTTCGCCAAGTGTTGGCTTACGACGTGTTTGAATCACATATACGTCATGTTGTGGCAATAAGCTCAACAAGTATTCATCTGAAGTTTGCAATTTATCCACTAAATTTAAATTGCGCGCATCTTCACCATACCAGTGTTCACCTGTTGCAACTTTTTCGACATTGAGTTGCGGGCGATATTTTTCAACAAAATGCTTAAATAATTGATGCGTTTGTTGTAACTCTTCTTCAAATTTTGCTTTACCTTCTGGGGTGTTTTCACCAAACATCGTCACAGTACGTTTAAACTGACCTGCGGTATATAGCTCAAAATCAACATGATGTTCTTTTAACAGTCGATTAAAATTAGGGACTTGCGCAACAACACCAATCGAACCAACCACAGCAAATGGTGCAGAGACGATTTCACTTGCGATACACGCCATCATATAACCGCCACTCGCAGCCACTTTATCCACACAAATCGTCAGATTAAAGCCTGCATCACGTAAACGAACCAATTGTGCAGCTGCAAGACCATAACCATGCACCATACCACCTGGGCTTTCTAAACGTACGATGACACGATCACGCCCTGCTTTTGCTGTCGCAAGAATTAATGTAATTTCTTCTCTTAAGTTTTCTACAGCTGAAGCCTGTACATCTCCTTTAAAATCTAAGACATAGATTTTTTGATTATTTTTTTTACGTACACGTGCTTCTTTTACAAACTGTTGAGTCAGTTGAAACAATTCCAATTTCGATGCAGTCGACTGAGCAATTCTTTTTCTTTGCTCATTAATTCGAGCATTTAAATGACTGATGCGAATTTCTGCGGGTACTTTGGGTAAATGAAATAACATAGAATTTATAATCTCGAATATCTAAGGAAATGCTTTTCTAATAAGATGCGGACGGATCAGTTAAATTTCAATACACTTTTTGAAAAATTCGACAAAACTCAATTCTCTTCGACTTGATGCATGATCAAAAGGTTTATCTATACGTTTAAAATCAACAATAACTAAATTTTAGTTATAGAATATATAGCTTTTTTTTATATTTAAAAACGCATGAAAATTCGAGTAAAGATAAGCGTTTTGAATAAATTAAGATTTTATTAATAGTTTTTACATCTAAGTTAAGCTTTGCTGATTTCAGCATATTCAGCGACTTTATCTTGAAAATAACGCAAATGCCACTTGGTAGAACTTTTGCTGGCTTTTCTTATGACAAATTCACATAAAAAAACATAGACATGTTTATATCAAACAGATAATACAAATAAACATATATCACACATTTTATAAATTTATATTACGTTATTTACTAGCTTTTTTTATCTAAATAACATATTTGTTATTTTGATTAAACTATTTAAAATCAACACGTTAAAAAGAATAATTACATTTTTCAAATTTATGAACATTTGCGTGTCATTTCTTTAAAAAATGTTTAATTTTATCAACATCAAGGATAAGGATTGAGTATGGATATCTCCTCACACGATGAACACCTACCCCCTAAAAAACAAAAGTTTTATCAAATCCTCTATGTTCAGGTTATTTTTGCCATTGTACTTGGTATCCTTCTTGGACACTTTTGGCCAGATATTGGTGCAAGTTTAAAACCATTAGGTGATGCATTTATTAAACTGGTCAAAATGATTATTGCGCCTGTTATTTTCTTGACGGTTGTCACTGGAATATCAGGCATGAAACATATGGGAACTGTAGGACGAGTAACGGGTAAAGCAATGCTTTATTTCCTGACATTCTCTACACTCGCATTAATCGTCGGGATGATTGTTGCCAATATTATTAAACCAGGACAAGGTTTAAATATTGACCCTACATCATTAAAATCAGAGAAAGTTGTTGAGTACGCTGAAAAAGCACATGACGCTTCGATTGTCGACTTCTTACTGAATATTCTTCCGACAACCATCGTTAGCCCATTAACAAGTGGTGACATTCTACAAGTTCTATTTGTTGCAGTATTATTTGGTTTATCCTTGGCTGCGGTAGGCGAAAAAGGTCAACCGATTGTAGACTTCTTAAACAACCTTACAGCACCCGTATTCCATTTAGTTGGAATGCTGATGAAATTTGCTCCGATTGGTGCTTTTGGTGCAATGGCATTTACAATTGGTAAGTATGGTATTGAAAGTATTGGAAATCTTTTACTTTTAATTATGACATTCTATATCACTGCCTTGCTCTTTATTCTGGTTATTTTGGGTGCTGTAGCACGTTATAATGGATTTAGAATTACAGATCTGATTCGCTATATCAAAGATGAATTATGGTTAGTTTTAGGGACCAGTTCATCTGAAGCCGCACTTCCATCATTGATGCGTAAAATGGAAAAAGCAGGCTGCGAAAAATCCGTAGTTGGCTTGGTTATTCCTACCGGTTATTCATTTAACCTCGATGGTACCAACATCTATATGACGATGGCAGCGCTCTTTATTGCACAAGCATGTAATATCGATTTGAGTATTCAAGACCAAATCTTATTATTGCTCGTAGCAATGCTAAGCTCTAAAGGTGCTGCTGGTGTTACAGGTGCTGGATTTATTACCTTAGCTGCAACATTATCTGTTGTTCCAGCAGTTCCTGTTGCAGGTATGGCTTTAATTCTAGGTATTGACCGCTTTATGTCTGAATGCCGCGCACTGACCAATTTAGTTGGTAATGCGTGTGCAACGATTGTTGTGGCACGTTGGGACAATGCTTTAGACAAAGACAAACTGGCTGCTGCATTCGCTCATCCGAGTAAAGCACACTATGATGCTAAAGCAGTTGAACAACATCGTGAAGATCCAATCGATTAAAAACATCCGATAAGCAATATTTGTAATAAGAAGGAGCTTTTGAGCTCCTTTTTTATATAAAGCAACTATGAGTAGATCAGAAAATTACAACTAACAATCAACTGCTATTCGCATATAAAATGAGGCACTAACTGAAAAATAGGTTTAATACATAAAGCTTAAAATGATGTATTTCTTAAAAAAGCATTTGTCTAATTTACCCATTCTCAATAGATTGGTTTTATTCAAACAATACCAGACTTAAACAAAAAGACTTTATTCAAAAGACTTAATGAAAACCGTATTACCCCCTATTTCAGTACTCATCAATGAATAGGTTTAGACGATCCATTCATTATTTTAAAGCTTAAGTTTTTAATAGTTTTTGATCCACCATTCTCATCAATTTGATTCATTGCTTTAGACGCTTATATGCTTTATCTATAAAAAAAAGAGCCTTTCGGCCCTTTAATTTCACATCTAAACTTGACTTAATCAGTACTCGATTTAACCGAAACGGCCGGTAATATAAGCTTCAGTCAATTGGTGATCTGGTTGAGTAAAGACTTTCTCTGTAGAGTTCACTTCGATTAAGTCACCTAAATGGAAGTATGCTGTACGATCAGAGACACGCGCTGCTTGTTGCATGGAGTGGGTTACAATTGCGATTGTATATTGCGTAGAAAGCTCAGAGATTAACTCCTCAACTTTTGCTGTTGCAATTGGATCGAGTGCAGAACATGGTTCATCCATTAAAATCACTTCAGGGCTTACCGCAATCGTACGTGCAATACACAAACGTTGTTGCTGACCACCTGAAAGACCTGTACCTGGCTGACTTAAACGATCTTTAACTTCATCCCACAAACCTGC
Organism: Acinetobacter sp. NyZ410; assembly: GCF_022828975.1. NCBI lineage: Bacteria > Pseudomonadati > Pseudomonadota > Gammaproteobacteria > Moraxellales > Moraxellaceae > Acinetobacter > Acinetobacter sp. NyZ410. The sequence continues at coordinate 3,095,474 of NZ_CP094620.1, forward strand.
TTTACGCAAGCTATTTTCAACAATCTCTTCTAAATCATACTTATCTTTGGCCAAACCATGCAGTTTAGGCCCATAAGCAACATTATCAAAAATTGATTTAGGGAACGGGTTTGGTTTTTGAAATACCATTCCAACTTGAGCACGAAGCAACACAACATCTAGATTTGGATCATAAATGTCTTGGTTGTCTAAGCGCACTTTACCTGTTACACGGCAAGTATCAATCGTATCATTCATACGGTTCAAGGTACGTAGAAATGTTGATTTACCACAACCTGATGGTCCAATAAATGCAATCACTTCATTTTCATAAACTTGAAGATCAATACCCTTAATCGCTTCTGCGTCACCATAGTAAACATGCACATCTTCAGCACTAAGTTTCACAGTTGTATTTTTTTCTTTCTTCGGTGTCGAAGACTCAAACTGGGAGACAAAAGAAGTGCTTGCTTGCTTTTGCTTACTATCAGTCGATGTAAATTGAGATTGTTCAGAATTCACGGTTGTATCCTGTCTTAAGGAATTTTTAGTTTCTACAGTATTCATCTCTATTCTGCCCTCTTTTACCAGCGAACTTCAAATTTCTTACGTAACCAAATTGCAAAGCTGTTTAAACCGACCATAAGTGCCAATAACACAATGATGGCTGCAGCCGTACGCCCTTCGAAGAAGTTACGTAATTCATTACCTTGCCATAAGTAAACTTGAACAGGTAAAGCCGTAGATTGATCTAATGGAGATACTGGAATATTTGCAACGAAAGCGCTCATACCAATTAATAGTAATGGTGCGGTTTCACCCAATGCATGAGCAATACCAATAATCGCACCTGTCATAATCCCCGGTAGAGCCAAAGGCAATACATGGTGGAATACTGTTTGTAAACGAGAAGCACCAATACCTAACGCCGCTTGGCGAATTGATGGTGGTACTGCTTTCAATGAAGCACGTGTGGTAATAATTACTGTAGGCAAAGTCATTAAACTTAAGACCAAACCACCAACCAAAGGTGCGGATATAGGTAAATGCATCCAACCAATAAAGATGGCAGCACCCAATAAACCAAATACAATTGATGGAACTGCTGCAAGGTTATTGATATTGACTTCAATAATGTCAGTAATAAAGTTTTTCGGTGCAAACTCTTCTAGATAAATCGCACTTGCTACACCCAATGGAATAGAAATCGCGATCACAATTAACATCATGAACAATGAACCCATAAATGCACCAGCCAAACCTGCTGTTGCTGGTGAGCTGCGTGAATCTGGGTTGGTGAACATTTGCGTATTAAAAGTACGGTTAATAATCCCTTTCGCAGCCAAGTCATCAGAAAGTTTACGTACTTCTGGACTAAGTTGTTGCTGCTCATCAGGCAATGAACGATCGATATGACCAGCCAACCACACATCAATATTGGCATCAGCAAGGAAATTAAGTTCTACCGTTTTACCAATCAATGCTGGGTCTTTAAAGACCATATCACGGATACGATATGCTTCTGAACTGGTGTAAATACTTGAAAGATCATCACGACGACTTTCGAGTGCAGGGTCTTTTGCAATGATTGCATTTACAATCAATGCATCCCAATCAACCATACCCATTTTTGTTTGCCAGTCGACATAACGCTCTTGAAATACAGCAGGAGATTCGCCCACTTTTTGTGTTGGTTTTGGTCCAGCATCAATCATACTTGGATCAAAATACACAGGTACAGTCATACTTGCTTGCCAAAATGCTGGCAACCCTTTGTATAAGATACTTCCAAATAAAATTGCAACAAATGCCAAACCAATAATCACTGCTGAAAAACCAGCAAAACGGAAGGTCTTTTCTTTACGATGGCGTTTTGACAATGAGCTGGCGATTTTAGCTTTACGTTTTTCTCGCAACTCAGCGGCAGCTTGAGGATCAAATACATTTTGATCCACAGGAGATGTATTTGATGTACTCATTCGTATTGCTCACGATATTTACGCACAATATAAAGTGCGACAATGTTTAAACACAATGTAATGGTAAATAAAGTTAAACCCAGTGCAAACGCAACCAATGCCTGCGGACTTGCAAAGTCTGTGTCGCCTGTTAATTGTTTTACAATCGTTACAGTAACTGTTGAAACAGCTTCAAGTGGATTGATATGTAACAATGGACTATTACCAGCAGCAAGTACCACAATCATGGTTTCACCGACTGCACGAGATACTGCAAGTAAGAATGCACCCGTAATACCTGGTAAGGCAGCTGGAAGAACCACTTGACGAATGGTTTCAGATTTGGTCGCACCTAAACCTAAAGAACCATCACGTAAGGCACGTGGCACTTGAGTGATAATGTCATCTGACAAAGAAGATACGAATGGGATAATCATAATACCCATTGCAAAACCTGCTGTTAATGCACTGGTCGCATTGACTTCAACACCAATAGAATCACCAATTGATTTGAAGATTGGGCCAATCACCATCATGGCAAAAACACCATAAACAATGGTTGGAATACCCGCTAAAACTTCAATTGTCGGCTTTGCCCATGAACGGAATCGAGGTGAAGCATATTCAGCAAGATAAATTGCAATCATTAAACCCAGTGGAACAGCAACCAGTAGTGCAATACCACTGACCATGAGTGTTCCCCACAGTAATGGTAATAAACCATAACTTCCTTCAGCATTACCTGAAGTACTAAAGCCAGGATTCCACTCTGTACCAAAGAAGAAGTCGATTGGACTTACAAACTGGAAAAAGTGCATCGCCTCACTGAACATCGACATCACAATACCCACAGTCGTGAGAATCGCAACACCTGAACACAGGATCAAAACAACATTAATGGTTTTTTCAACTTCGTTACGTGCACGAAATTGTTGACTAATTCTTTTTCTTGCCCAAATCAATCCAAGGATCGCAGCACAAGTTACCACAGCAAACTTTGCAAACGAGCCAATTCTTTCAAATTTTGAGAGTTGTTCTGCAGCTGCAACCTCATAAGCTGCTGGCGTATCTGTCACACCAAAGCCAGAGGCAATTGCTTTAATACGATCTACCAGTACATCTACCCCAGCTGTATCTAGCGATGAAGCAATATTTGCTGGAACATTTTTTAAAATTAGATGTTGTAAAACACTTGGTTCTACCAAGTTCCAAACAATCAAAATTAAAAAAGCTGGGATTCCACACCACAACGCCACCAAAGAGCCATAATAGCCAGGACGTGAATGTAAAATTGCAGTGTTATTTCCCTTACCTGCTAGGCTTCGGCTTTTTCGTAGCCCGATTTGATATGCGATAGCGATTAAAGCCAATAACACGCCAATGAGTAGCAGATTCATGTATTCTCCACCGTTTTTTCAATTTTAATGATTTGAAAAAACTCTACTTAGCAAGGAAAGCCGATGGTAGTCACCCACCATCAGCTCCATTATTGCGGTTTTATTATTTACCAGCTTTAAAACCAGCCAATACTTTTGCACGTTCAGCGTCAGACAATGAAATCAAACCAGCTTTGTCTAGCTTAGAACCTTTACCAGATACTTTCTTGTTAAGGAAGTATTCAGTATATTCTTTTAAGCCTTTGATTGACTGTAAATGCTCACCTTTCACATAGAAGTATAAAGGACGAGATACAGGGTAAGTACCATTTAGTACAGTTTGCTCAGAAGGAACAACGTTGTTCACTGTCGCAACACGTAATTTATCTTTGTTTTGGTCATAGAAACCTAAGCCAAATACACCTACCGCACTTGGAGATGTTTTTAAACGTGCTAGAGTTTCAGTATAATCACCAGCAATTTCAATTACTTTACCGTCTTTACGGAAGTTAGAACATGCTTTTTTCTGTGCATCTTTGTCTAACTTTTTGAAGTAATCGTAAGTTTCGCAACCCGCTTCAACCATTTTCTCTTGGAACACTTCACGTGTACCGTGGTTAGAAGCTGGAACAACTAAAGTAATTGGCTCATTTGGAAGCGATTTATCAATTTGGTTCCAACGTGTATATGGGTTTGGTACCAATTTACCATTTGATGGTAATTCAGCTGCTAGGGCTGCAAATACATGTTGTGGACGTAATTTATAAGCTGCTTTGCTTGCATTTGAAGCAAAAACGATACCGTCATAACCGATTTTTATTTCTTGGATTTTATTTACGCCAGCTTTTTTACATGCTGCAATTTCAGTATCTTTAATTTTACGTGAAGCATTTGCGATATCAATTGTGTTATCGCCTACACCTGAACAGAACTGTTTAAGACCAGCAGAACTACCGCCTGAGCCAACTACAGGTGCTTTAAATTGAGGGAAAGTATTACCAAATTCTTCAGCAACAATACTCGCATAAGGAAGTACAGTAGAAGAACCAGCGATTTGGATGGTATCACGAGCGTTTGCTGCTACTGCTGCCCCTGAAACTGCTAATGCAAGTGCGATGTGATTAATGCGCATTCTTTTCTCTCTTAAATAAACTGCTATTTTGAAGTACACCACTTCTTGTTGTGTCGTACTTTTCGGATAACTGCATTTTGATTTTAAAATATGACAAATAAGTTACAGCTTTATGACGCTTTTATGATATTTGATAATTCACATTTGATTTTATTAAAAATCTTTTAAATTCAATATGTAAACAACTGTGTTCTATTTTTTAAATTTGAGGATATTACAATTCAAATTGTAATATTTCATGTGTATGTCACAAAAGCTGTATTAAGGTTTACCCATTTCAAGCGACACTCTATGTCGTGATAGCCTTATTTCCTTATCTAAAAACCCTTAAAATAAATAAAAAAGAGCAATTTAAATGATCAGATTAAATCGTAAAGAATGGCATGAAACTTTTCTAAAAATGGTAGCCTCAGCCAGCATGATCACGTTTATTATCTATATGAGTTGTTGGATTATTTACTTTTTATTGGCACAAATTAGCCAATACAATCTGATCCAAAATATTGTCATTAGTTTTAGCTTCATCAGTTTATTTATATTAACCATGCAAACCTTACGTTCAATGTATCAGGTCTACTATTTGCCTTTAATGAATAGTTGCAGGTTAAATTATCAAAAAATTATTTTCTTTTGCAGCAGTTTCTCAATTGTACTTATTGTAGTCAGCTCATTTTTATTAAATTTTGGAAAAATGTTAAAAGATTATTACAGCTAAGCAGATATAAATGATCGCCGCTGCGCATGCCTACTATGCAATCAAGTGTTCTATTTTTCTTAATCATTCCACACAATAATTGAAATTTCAAAGAACACAGCATTGTTTTATATTCAAATGAGCATTCCCTAAAAGATTTGAATATGAATAGCAAAACACTGAACAACTTTAACCCAGACCTCCCCGTTCATATGAGTTTCTCCGAACATGACTGGCAGCTCTTAGCCCAATATTGGTATCCAATTGCATTAGCAAGAGATATTACTGAGCAACCACTCGGAACCATGTTGCTGGATATGCCATTGGTCATTTATAAAATAGATACTGAAATCATTGTTGCCAAAGATGCCTGCCCACATCGCGGTGTTCCTTTAAGCATCGGAACAAATGATGGTCAAGGTATCGTTTGCCGTTATCATGGTTTACGCTTTGGTGAAAATGGAAAATGTAATCGTATACCTGCACACCCGAATCATAAAATTTCGGACCGTTTCCACCTAAAAACCTATGCTGCTGTTGAACGTTATGGATTAATCTGGTGTTCACTTTTTGCAAAAAAACAGGATATAGCCAATATTCCAAACATGCCGCATTGGGATGAGACCACGTACCAACAACTGGTTTGTCCTCAAGTCGATTTAAAATGCTTTGCTGGTCGACAATTGGAAGGCTTTATCGATGTTGCTCATTTTGCATGGGTACATCCAGAAACTTTTGGTGATCCAGAGAATACTGAAGTGCCTGATTACACCACGCAAGAAACAGACTATGGTTTTAGTGCTGATTATATCAGTAGTGTAGGTCGTTACCCAATTGGTCTAGATCAATTAGGACAAGCGGATTTTCAATGGTTACGCCATTTTGAAATTCATTTGCCTTTTACCGCAACATTAACCATTCATTTCCCCAATCAAGCGAAACAGGTCATTATGAATGCTGCCTCGCCCATGACAGCACGTAGTACTCGATTATTTGCCCCCATTTGTCGTAACTATGATCAAGATTTACCAATAGAAGATGCTTACGAATACAACCTTAAAATCTTTGAAGAAGATCGTTTGATCGTTGAGACACAAAAACCAGAATATCTACCTTTAGATTTATCCATTGAGGCGCACTTCCCTGCTGATCGCAGTTCAAGTATGTATCGCCGTTTATTAAGGAAAATTGGATTTAGCCCATTATTCGCCGCATAAATCAGTTTCATCACCATGTTTTATAGAAGTTGATCAGGCTTCTTTAAAACAATAAAACCTGAATGTATCGCTCTATATATTTATATTTTTTCCAGTTGATTAAATTTAACTCAAAAGTTTCTATTAAAATTGCACTCTTCGATTAAAAGATTAAAATGCACATTACATAAATGAAGTGACTCCAATTAGGTGGTATAACATGCAACAAATGTGGTCAGACATCGATGCCTATATCGAATCACATTTAATTCCTGAAGATCCAATCCTCATACAAACATTAAAAAACACTGAGGATAAAGGATTTCCAGACCACCTTGCTGTTGCCGCAAATCAAGGCATGTTATTGCAAATGTTGATTCAAATGAACAAGTGCAAACGTGTTTTAGAATTAGGTACTTTTGCAGCGTATAGCACCATGTGGTTAGCCCGTGCGCTACCTGAAGATGGCTATATTTTAACGATTGAAGGTCGTGATACGCATGCTGCTTTAGGTCAAGAAAATATAGATCAGGCCAAGCTCAAACAAACTGTTGAATTAAAGTGTGGTCGTGCAGCTGATATTTTAAAAGCGTTGCCTGAAGCTACAGAACCTTTTGACTTTATTTTTGTCGATGCTGATAAACAAAGCTATCCTGAATATTTAGAATTAAGCTTAAACCTGTCGCATTCAGGTACAGTGATTGTTTTGGACAACGTTATTCGTGCTGGTGACATTCTTGACCCAGACAACATCAAACCAAGTATTGAAGGGATCCGTGACATGTATAAAGCCATGCAAAACCATCCTAAAATTCTGTCATGTACAGCTTTGCAAACTGTAGGTAGCAAAGGACATGATGGTTTTGCTATTGCGATAGTAAAATAAAGCATGCTGATTTAATTTTTAAAACTGCTATTTAGATAGCAGTTTTTTTATAGCTAAAATTTTAACAAGTCCATCGTAGCTTCAATCATTCTCTTAGAGTTATCCCCTGAACTTGTTTGTAGAATTGTGGATAACTCAATAATGCTTTAATAAACCCATGAAAATAAAATACTTTTAATCGTCGATTAATTTTCAACCAGTTAAATTCATGGTTCATGAAAAAGTGCTTGCATTTCAAAATGCAATATTTTTATCAAATTTTTTAATCAAAAAAAATGCCACAAATCATATTATTTGTGGCATTTCATCTCTTCTGTTTGATCGGTCATTTGACTCAATGTCGATTGCTCAATCGCGTTGTCTTTTATCTTCAAATCAAACTTATTTTGCAACCAACAATGGAACTGCAGCGTTTCTAAAAATAGTGGTCGTTACACTACCCAAAAAGAATTGATGAATTTTACTATGACTAAATGCACCTAGAACAATCAATTGAATTTGATGCTGATCTTGATAATCCAAAATATTTTCAGCAACATCTCCATAACGGTACTCTACCACCACATCTAAACCTGCATCTTTTAAACTTTGCGCAGGCTCATTGAGAATTTCAGGATGATCACCGACATAGAGTAAATGGCATTGTAAAAGTTTAAGCAAATCACTTTTTTCAACACGTTTTAGCATTTTTTGACATGTTTCTGAAAGCTCATAAGCAAAAATAAACCGTGTAGGTGGTTTAAATGTTTGCCCAACAGTTAATACGGTACTTTTGGTTCCACGAATAAAGTTTTCAACATTACTGCCCAATATTTTATTCTTCTCAGCTGAACGCTCACCCACTCGACCGATGACAGCGATATCATCTTCAGTCAATTCATTGAAGCTTTGTTCGAGAAAATCACCTTTGGCTTGAATTTGAATTGGTGTGATATTGTATTTTTCTTGAATCATTTCAGAAATATGCTTGAGTAAATTGTTACTGTAATCCAGTGCTAACTCACTTTGCTTTTGTTCAAGTTCAGCCAGCTCTTTAAGTAACATCGCATTACTTTCAAAGCCAATTACCCCACTAATTTCCCCTAAATGATAACTTGCAGGGTAATAATCCAATACTTGCAATAAAACCAGTTCACGACCAGTTTTTTGAGCAATCCATGCGGCTGCTTCTGCCAATGCATTGATGCACGGAGAAGAGTCAATACAAGCCACTACTCTGTTCATTTTAACCTCGCTTTAGCTTTACAGCTTTGGGTCTATATTATTTTAAATTAGCATAAGTTTTTATAAGTTTGGACAACTTTATGTAATTAATTCCATAATTTAATTATGTATTTGTACAAACTGTGCGTTCATTCACGATAACGAATAAAACGCGCTGGGTTCCCTGCCACAATTTCTCGTTCAGCTACATTTTTAGTGACCATACTATTCATTCCAATCACCGCATGTGAAGCAATTTTTACACCATCTTTCACACCAACATGCGCGCCCAACCAGACGTCCTGACCAATTTCAATGCCTTTGGAAGTCACAGCTTGTTGATAAACAGGAGTACTCAAATCCATCCCATGATCAAAAGCATAAAGATGACAATAGGCAGCTATTCGGACTTGATCATGCAATTTAATACCGACTTTGCCCCCATCTAAAATACAATGATGATTGATCGCGACTTCATTACCAATCTCTAACGGTCCATGCAAGGTACAATCCGCCGCAATAAAAGTATTATCCCCAATGACAATTTTCCGACCAGGCTCAGCAAAAATATGAGCTAATGGTGAAATAAAACAATTTTGACCTATTTCAACAGTTTCCATTGCCATCAAATACGCTTGATACTGCTGCTGCCACTGCTCAGCCCAAACTCGATTTTTCGGTTTAAGTGAATAATACAGCCACGGCATATAATTTAAGCGATGCTTATGTTGTTCACGATATTTCAATAATGGGTCTTGTTCAATCATCAACGTCTTCCAACAATTTAAGTTGCTCACGCCCGCGCGTTACATCTTGAATTTTTAACTTAATTGGATCAATTTGATGTATTTGTAATAATGCCTCAACTTCAACCCCATCAGCAGTATATTGTTCTGTATATTCAATACCTTGAGTATTTAATTCATACTGAAAAATTGACCATTCGCTAAATTGGCATTGAAAATAAATTTTCTTCTTTTCAATCAGTTCTATTTTTTCAGCCAAAAGCAAACATTGCCCTGCACAGCCACCATAGGCACGAACTAAACCACCTGTACCCAACTTGATGCCACCATACCAACGATTGACCAATACAATTGCATTGGTTAAATCATTGCCCTCAATGGTCGCAAGGATCGGGCGACCTGCTGTACCTGAAGGTTCACCATCGTCATTAAAACGAACATTATGACCTATTTTCCATGCCCAGCATTGATGTGTTGTTGTTAGATCTAAATGTTTTTCCAGAAACATTTTAACTTGCTGTTCATTTTCAACAGACGCTGCAATGGCTTGAAATCGACTCTTTTTAATATCTTCCTCAAAAATCGTTTCGGATACAAGTGTATAAACCATAATGAAAATAAAACATTCAAACTCAATATATTGCCATTATAACGTGCTTTTAAAATACATTGGACAATAAAAAACCCTAAGCGAACTTAGGGTTTTTTCTATTCACTCACTAAATTATAGGACAAGCTGATGATTTTGAAGCAAGAGTTTTAAGATATCATCTTCAGTTTTGCCGTTAAATGCAGCACCTGATTGCGCCAAATTATCCAATTGGAGTAAATCAGTTTTGCCAGTGTACGTAGTTCCTGCACCATCACGATCTAGGGTGAGTGTGACATTATTACCATCAACTCTTACACCAAGATAGTTTTTCAAATAGTTTGCCGATGCTGTTAAATCAGCTGTGATATTTGTACTGTTAAAACCAATCAGTAAATCAGAAATATCAATGATGTCTGCATTCGTATCAGTGTTCACATTTCCAGAATGGAAGTCTGTCCAATGATCAACACCATTTCCACCACTTGCACTTGCACTTTCCAATACATGATATACAAGTACATCTGAACCAGCATGACCTGTAAAGGTATCATTCAGTTCACCACTAATCAGTGTATTACGTAGAGCATCACCAGTCGTTATTGCATCAACAGTTACTGTAAGAGATGCTATATGATCTTGACCAAAAACAGAGAGTTTGTAATCGAATACTTCTTGACGACCAATTACGCCTGCACTCGGTGTATACACATAGCTTCCATCACTTTTCACGAACAGACTGCCATATTCACCTTGTACAGTTACGCCATTATATCCCACTTCAACAAAGTGGCCACTCCCCGTATCAATACTGAATTTTGCATAAGATGGATTATAAGTATCATCTGTCAACATATTGCCAGTAATTGCAGCAGGAGTTACTGGGGCAATTTCATTATAGTGAGTAATGTCTTGCGCTAAGCTCACTGTAGCATTAAATCCAAAACCTACATTACCCGACACAGATGCCGTAATTGTATAGGTTCCTGGTCCTAAATTAGGCATGTCAACAGTTATTGAACTTCCAAGTGCGTTGAGAAGAGGCTTACCGGTTATCGTACCAACAACTGTACCACTTTGATCTTTGATTGTAAGAACAACCGTAGGTAATAAAGAAATTGCAGATGGTATATTTACTTTAACTACAACATGTGAAGAGTCTGTATTCGCCACACTAAATGTTGTCGGAACATAAGTACCACTACCACCACCTAATGAACCTGCCACTGCAAAACTAGCACCTTGAGTCGTCTCACTTACTGTTTGCACCACATTCGTTACAGCACCAATAGCGACATGCTCTGCATTGTCTAGAATGATTGGGGTTGGAAGAGAAACATCATTTTGAGGATTTGTATTATCCCAAACCACGCCAGAGTTATCACCATCGATACGGATATTCAAATGCGCAGACGCTTCACTACCATTAAAGTCCTTGATCGTATAGGTAAATGTATCTACCTTACCAATATCCGCAGGATTACCATTACTTACATATTTATAATGTCCGTTTGGAGAAATATAAAGTGTTCCGTAAGCACCAACCACAACCGTGTTTGCACCTGATAATGTGACTGCAGGATCCCCCACTTCATTGGCCACTTTAGTGACAAATGTTGTTGTATTTACTTCATCTGCACCATCCACACTTGTAATTACATTTCCTTCTATGGTACTTGAACCTAAATATTTATTGGTCTGGTCTTGCATGGTTAATTCAACACCACCAAATAACTGTGCAGATGCTGTCGAATCCAATAAATTCAAGATTTGTTGTAATAAACCAGAATCCGTTGGTTTCTCTTGCAGTGCGATGGTATAAACGCCTGGTGGCAAATTATCTAAATTAATCTGACCAGAATAATTAAAGATAATGCCCAATAATCCAGGTGGAGTTAGCTTTACAGCATCTTCCACGATGAAGTGTTCTTTTTGTATTACACCATTTTCATCCACATATTGACGTTCAAGTACAGCATTGAAAAACTTATCTGCCGTACCTAATAAAGCACCAATAAGACCGCCTATCGCAGCACTTACAACACTACCGCTTACATTGACATGAATACTTGACGTGCTGTTTTCTTCAACTTCAAAATTAAATGGTACTGTATTACCTAAAGAGATATTTAATCCGAGTAAATTTACACCCAATAATTGTGAAGCTCGACCATGTACACCAACATCATCACCCGCGGATTCATGATAATTTTTAACAGTTGCAAGGTCATCATGAGCAACAACCTGATCAACATGATCTGGTGGTGTTAATTCACCTGGGTCTGCTGGCGTTCCTGCAATATTAATAATGATTTGAGCTGTGTCAGATGTTGTTCCATTCGACAGCTTATAATCAAATATTTCAGTTTTTCCAAGAGCTGCTTCTCCGGCTGTCACCGTATAGGTAAAGGCTTCTGTTAGAGTATTAATTTCAAGGCTTCCATACTCTCCTTGAATCGTAACAGTACCTGGTGTAACAGACGCACCATCTATTTCAATGATCGAACCACCACTGACTACATCTTGTCCATTGCCATTATCAGCAAAAACATTGCCTGTTAATGCATAGTTAGCAAAAACTTCTTCAGTTCCCGTTACGCTAATATTTGTTTTTTCATAAATCGTTAATAAGTTTGATAATAAAGGAGCAACCGCAGCATTAACAATATAATCAATTACTCCAATTGGTAATACATCTAGTAACTGGTTCACTACACTTGAAAGTGGTAAACCGATTGTATTAACAGGGATTAAGATTGTATTGACTAAAGCGAGAATTGGAGCACCCAATACTGGGCCAAGTACTGCATTAATTGCTACTCCGATAGCTGCTGCATTTGAAGCCCCCAGAATTTCTCCTTCGCCTCCAAGATCACTAATAGCAACATCTTTGAGTAAAGTCGTTAGAGCACTATCATCTGCTTTAACTGCAACTGTATAATTACCTTCAGGTAAATTAGTGAAATCGAGTTTAATTGAGTCGTTACTATTCACGACACCAATGATTCCAATACCACCAACTGTGACAATTCCACCTTGGCTACTACCACGTGCAACCTCCACTGGTCCATTGGCGGTTTGCTGATAAATAACAATCTGAACAGCCTCACCGACCGAAATCAGGTCTTGTTGCGAAACTGTGACCGAAATATTACCAGTCGTTGCCTTACCTGCACTTCCTGTCGTTTGTGGAATTGAAAAATCTAGACCAGTAGCATTATTCCCTAAAAGATCAACAACTGCGATATCTGAACCCGCAACTTCTGTACGGTTTTCACGAACTTCTTGACCTAGATTTAATGCAAACTCATCATTTACAGCATTAAGTGGCGGAAGAACAACTGAACCATTGTCTACCGCTGTCGGTGGAAGCGTTGCCGCATCATTGCCAGCTGCATCTTGGATCGCATTTGGATCATTAGCCGTGGTTGGATCGGTATAACCCACGGTCACCGCTTGACCTAAAGTCACTGGTGCACCCAAGGTTAACACCACGTTATTGCCCACCACCACAACACCTGTTACAGGGACAAGCTGACCATCTGCAGTCACTGCAAAGTCGCCTGCAACTGGTGGATGTAATGGATCAAGCGCTTCATTATAGGTTAGGGTCAATGTAGTCCCTGATAGATCCACTGTGGCACTGACAAAGGTCGGTGCTGTGGTATCGCCACCAGGAATAATCGAACCATTGTCTACCGCTGTCGGTGGAAGTGTTGCCGCATCATTGCCAGCTGCATCTTGGATCGCATTTGGATCATTAGCCGTGGTTGGATCGGTATAACCCACGGTCACCGCTTGACCTAAAGTCACTGGTGCACCCAAGGTTAACACCACGTTATTGCCCACCACCACAACACCTGTTACAGGGACAAGCTGACCATCTGCAGTCACTGCAAAGTCGCCTGCAACTGGTGGATGTAATGGATCAAGCGCTTCATTATAGGTCAGGGTCAATGTAGTCCCTGATAGATCCACTGTCGCGCTGACAAATGTAGGCGCTGTGGTATCGCCACCAGGAATAATCGAACCATTGTCTACCGCAGTCGGTGGAAGCGTTGCTGCATCATTGCCAGCTGCATCTTGGATCGCATTTGGATCATTAGCCGTGGTTGGATCGGTATAACCCACCGTCACCGCTTGACCTAAAGTCACTGGTGCACCCAAGGTTAACACCACGTTATTGCCCACCACCGCAACACCTGTTACAGGGACAAGCTGACCATCTGCAGTCACTGCGAAGTCGCCTGCAACTGGTGGATGTAATGGATCAAGCGCTTCATTATAGGTCAGGGTCAATGTAGTCCCTGATAGATCCACTGTGGCGCTGACAAAGGTCGGTGCTGTGGTATCGCCACCAGGAATAATCGAACCATTGTCTACCGCTGTCGGTGGAAGGGTTGCTGCATCATTGCCAGCTGCATCTTGGATCGCATTTGGATCATTAGCCGTGGTTGGATCGGTATAACCCACCGTCACCGCTTGACCTAAAGTCACTGGTGCACCCAAGGTTAACACCACGTTATTGCCCACCACCGCAACACCCGTTACAGGGACAAGCTGACCATCTGCAGTCACTGCAAAGTCGCCTGCAACTGGTGGATGTAATGGATCAAGCGCTTCATTATAGGTCAGGGTCAATGTAGTCCCTGATAGATCCACTGTGGCGCTGACAAAGGTCGGTGCTGTAGTATCGCCACCAGGAATAATCGAACCATTGTCTACCGCTGTCGGTGGAAGGGTTGCTGCATCATTGCCAGCTGCATCTTGGATCGCATTTGGATCATTAGCCGTGGTTGGATCGGTATAACCCACCGTCACCGCTTGACCTAAAGTCACTGGTGCACCCAAGGTTAACACCACGTTATTGCCCACCACCGCAACACCCGTTACAGGGACAAGCTGACCATCTGCAGTCACTGCAAAGTCGCCTGCAACTGGTGGATGTAATGGATCAAGCGCTTCATTATAGGTCAGGGTCAATGTAGTCCCTGATAGATCCACTGTGGCGCTGACAAAGGTCGGTGCTGTAGTATCGCCACCAGGAATAATCGAACCATTGTCTACCGCTGTCGGTGGAAGTGTTGCTGCATCATTGCCAGCTGCATCTTGGATCGCATTTGGATCATTAGCCGTGGTTGGATCGGTATAACCCACGGTTACTGCTTGACCTGCTGTCACTGGTGTACCGAGAGTCAATATCACGACATTACCATTGACTGATATACCTGTCACATTAACAAGTTGGCCACCCACATTAACCGAAAAACTGCTCGATGGAGGTAAGTTAGCACTATCCAACGCTTCATTATAGGTCAGGGTCAATGTAGTCCCTGATAGATCCACTGTGGCGCTGACAAAGGTCGGTGCTGTGGTATCGCCACCAGGAATAATCGAACCATTGTCTACCGCTGTTGCTGGAAGGGTTGCTGCATCATTGCCAGCTGCATCTTGGATCGCATTTGGATCATTAGCCGTGGTTGGATCGGTATAACCCACCGTCACCGCTTGACCTAAAGTCACTGGTGCACCCAAGGTTAACACCACGTTATTGCCCACCACCGCAACACCTGTTACAGGGACAAGCTGACCATCTGCAGTCACTGCAAAGTCGCCTGCAACTGGTGGATGTAATGGATCAAGCGCTTCATTATAGGTTAGGGTCAATGTAGTCCCCGATAGATCCACTGTGGCACTGACAAATGTAGGCGCTGTGGTATCGCCACCAGGAATAATCGAACCATTGTCTACCGCTGTCGGTGGAAGTGTTGCTGCATCATTGCCAGCTGCATCTTGGATCGCATTTGGATCATTAGCCGTGGTTGGATCGGTATAACCCACCGTCACCGCTTGACCTAAAGTCACTGGTGCACCCAAGGTTAACACCACGTTATTGCCCACCACCGCAACACCTGTTACAGGGACAAGCTGACCATCTGCAGTCACTGCAAAGTCGCCTGCAACTGGTGGATGTAATGGATCAAGCGCTTCATTATAGGTCAGGGTCAATGTAGTCCCTGATAGATCCACTGTGGCGCTGACAAAGGTCGGTGCTGTGGTATCGCCACCAGGAATAATCGAACCATTGTCTACCGCTGTTGCTGGAAGCGTTGCCGCATCATTGCCAGCTGCATCTTGGATCGCATTTGGATCATTGCCCGTGGTTGGATCGGTATAACCCACGGTTACTGCTTGACCTAAAGTCACTGGTGCACCCAAGGTTAACACCACGTTATTGCCCACCACCGCAACACCTGTTACAGGGACAAGCTGACCATCTGCAGTCACTGCAAAGTCGCCTGCAACTGGTGGATGTAATGGATCAAGCGCTTCATTATAGGTCAGGGTCAATGTAGTACCCGATAGATCCACTGTCGCGCTGACAAATGTAGGCGCTGTGGTATCGCCACCAGGAATAATCGAACCATTGTCTACCGCTGTCGGTGGAAGTGTTGCCGCATCATTGCCAGCTGCATCTTGGATCGCATTTGGATCATTAGCCGTGGTTGGATCGGTATAACCCACGGTCACCGCTTGACCTAAAGTCACTGGTGCACCCAAGGTTAACACCACGTTATTGCCCACCACCACAACACCTGTTACAGGGACAAGCTGACCATCTGCAGTCACTGCAAAGTCGCCTGCAACTGGTGGATGTAATGGATCAAGCGCTTCATTATAGGTCAGGGTCAATGTAGTCCCTGATAGATCCACTGTCGCGCTGACAAATGTAGGCGCTGTGGTATCGCCACCAGGAATAATCGAACCATTGTCTACCGCAGTCGGTGGAAGTGTTGCCGCATCATTGCCAGCTGCATCTTGGATCGCATTTGGATCATTAGCCGTAGTTGGATCGGTATAACCCACGGTCACCGCTTGGCCTAAAGTCACTGGTGCACCCAAGGTTAACACCACGTTATTGCCCACCACCACAACACCTGTTACAGGGACAAGCTGACCATCTGCAGTCACTGCAAAGTCGCCTGCAACTGGTGGATGTAATGGATCAAGCGCTTCATTATAGGTTAGGGTCAATGTAGTCCCTGATAGATCCACTGTGGCACTGACAAAGGTCGGTGCTGTGGTATCGCCACCAGGAATAATCGAACCATTGTCTACCGCTGTCGGTGGAAGTGTTGCCGCATCATTGCCAGCTGCATCTTGGATCGCATTTGGATCATTAGCCGTGGTTGGATCGGTATAACCCACGGTCACCGCTTGACCTAAAGTCACTGGTGCACCCAAGGTTAACACCACGTTATTGCCCACCACCACAACACCTGTTACAGGGACAAGCTGACCATCTGCAGTCACTGCAAAGTCGCCTGCAACTGGTGGATGTAATGGATCAAGCGCTTCATTATAGGTTAGGGTCAATGTAGTCCCTGATAGATCCACTGTGGCACTGACAAAGGTCGGTGCTGTGGTATCGCCACCAGGAATAATCGAACCATTGTCTACCGCTGTCGGTGGAAGGGTTGCTGCATCATTGCCAGCTGCATCTTGGATCGCATTTGGATCATTAGCCGTAGTTGGATCGGTATAACCCACCGTCACCGCTTGACCTAAAGTCACTGGTGCACCCAAGGTTAACACCACGTTATTGCCCACCACCACAACACCGGTGACAGCCACAAGCTGACCATCTGCAGTCACTGCAAAGTCGCCTGCAACTGGTGGATGTAATGGATCAAGCGCTTCATTATAGGTTAGGGTCAATGTAGTCCCTGATAGATCCACTGTGGCACTGACAAAGGTCGGTGCTGTGGTATCGCCACCAGGAATAATCGAACCATTGTCTACCGCTGTCGGTGGAAGGGTTGCTGCATCATTGCCAGCTGCATCTTGGATCGCATTTGGATCATTAGCCGTGGTTGGATCGGTATAACCCACCGTCACCGCTTGACCTAAAGTCACTGGTGCACCCAAGGTTAACACCACGTTATTGCCCACCACCACAACACCTGTTACAGGGACAAGCTGACCATCTGCAGTCACTGCGAAGTCGCCTGCAACTGGTGGATGTAATGGATCAAGCGCTTCATTATAGGTCAGGGTCAATGTAGTCCCTGATAGATCCACTGTGGCGCTGACAAAGGTCGGTGCTGTGGTATCGCCACCAGGAATAATCGAACCATTGTCTACCGCTGTTGCTGGAAGGGTTGCTGCATCATTGCCAGCTGCATCTTGGATCGCATTTGGATCATTAGCCGTGGTTGGATCGGTATAACCCACCGTCACCGCTTGACCTAAAGTCACTGGTGCACCCAAGGTTAACACCACGTTATTGCCCACCACCGCAACACCTGTTACAGGGACAAGCTGACCATCTGCAGTCACTGCAAAGTCGCCTGCAACTGGTGGATGTAATGGATCAAGCGCTTCATTATAGGTTAGGGTCAATGTAGTCCCCGATAGATCCACTGTGGCACTGACAAATGTAGGCGCTGTGGTATCGCCACCAGGAATAATCGAACCATTGTCTACCGCTGTCGGTGGAAGTGTTGCTGCATCATTGCCAGCTGCATCTTGGATCGCATTTGGATCATTAGCCGTGGTTGGATCGGTATAACCCACCGTCACCGCTTGACCTAAAGTCACTGGTGCACCCAAGGTTAACACCACGTTATTGCCCACCACCGCAACACCTGTTACAGGGACAAGCTGACCATCTGCAGTCACTGCAAAGTCGCCTGCAACTGGTGGATGTAATGGATCAAGCGCTTCATTATAGGTCAGGGTCAATGTAGTCCCTGATAGATCCACTGTGGCGCTGACAAAGGTCGGTGCTGTGGTATCGCCACCAGGAATAATCGAACCATTGTCTACCGCTGTTGCTGGAAGCGTTGCCGCATCATTGCCAGCTGCATCTTGGATCGCATTTGGATCATTGCCCGTGGTTGGATCGGTATAACCCACGGTTACTGCTTGACCTAAAGTCACTGGTGCACCCAAGGTTAACACCACGTTATTGCCCACCACCACAACACCGGTGACAGCCACAAGCTGACCATCTGCAGTCACTGCAAAGTCGCCTGCAACTGGTGGATGTAATGGATCAAGCGCTTCATT
Source organism: Acinetobacter sp. NyZ410 (assembly GCF_022828975.1). Taxonomy (NCBI): domain Bacteria; kingdom Pseudomonadati; phylum Pseudomonadota; class Gammaproteobacteria; order Moraxellales; family Moraxellaceae; genus Acinetobacter; species Acinetobacter sp. NyZ410. The sequence continues at coordinate 3,114,305 of NZ_CP094620.1, forward strand.
ATAGGTCAGGGTCAATGTAGTACCCGATAGATCCACTGTCGCGCTGACAAATGTAGGCGCTGTGGTATCGCCACCAGGAATAATCGAACCATTGTCTACCGCTGTCGGTGGAAGTGTTGCCGCATCATTGCCAGCTGCATCTTGGATCGCATTTGGATCATTAGCCGTGGTTGGATCGGTATAACCCACGGTCACCGCTTGACCTAAAGTCACTGGTGCACCCAAGGTTAACACCACGTTATTGCCCACCACCACAACACCTGTTACAGGGACAAGCTGACCATCTGCAGTCACTGCAAAGTCGCCTGCAACTGGTGGATGTAATGGATCAAGCGCTTCATTATAGGTTAGGGTCAATGTAGTCCCTGATAGATCCACTGTGGCACTGACAAAGGTCGGTGCTGTGGTATCGCCACCAGGAATAATCGAACCATTGTCTACCGCTGTCGGTGGAAGTGTTGCCGCATCATTGCCAGCTGCATCTTGGATCGCATTTGGATCATTAGCCGTGGTTGGATCGGTATAACCCACGGTCACCGCTTGACCTAAAGTCACTGGTGCACCCAAGGTTAACACCACGTTATTGCCCACCACCACAACACCTGTTACAGGGACAAGCTGACCATCTGCAGTCACTGCAAAGTCGCCTGCAACTGGTGGATGTAATGGATCAAGCGCTTCATTATAGGTCAGGGTCAATGTAGTACCCGATAGATCCACTGTCGCGCTGACAAAGGTCGGTGCTGTGGTATCGCCACCAGGAATAATCGAACCATTGTCTACCGCTGTCGGTGGAAGTGTTGCCGCATCATTGCCAGCTGCATCTTGGATCGCATTTGGATCATTAGCCGTGGTTGGATCGGTATAACCCACCGTCACCGCTTGACCTGCTGTCACTGGTGTACCGAGAGTCAATATCACGACATTACCATTGACTGATATACCTGTCACATTAACAAGTTGGCCACCCACATTAACCGAAAAACTGCTCGATGGAGGTAAGTTAGCACTATCCAACGCTTCACTATAGGTAAGGGTTAATTGTGTTCCTGAACTATCCACATGCGCAGATTGAAATTGTGGATTTGTGACATCACCTGCTGTAATTTCAACTGTTTTTGGATTACCTGCACCATCTGTCACAGTGACCGTAATAGTTTCACCGTCTGTAAGTGGTCGTGTTAATTGAACATTATCAACCGTGTTATTACCGGTGATTGTACCTGTACCAATTACATTACCATGACCATCCGTGATTTTAACTTGACCCGTTTCATTTGAAGTAACTTCAACATGAGTTGCGTCTTGAATGGTTGTAGTGATCACAGGAGCAGTTACATCACCTGCTGTAATTTCAACTGTTTTTGGATTACCAGCACCATCTGTCACAGTAACCTTAATAGTTTCACCGTCTGTAAGTGGTCGTGTTAATTGAATATTATCAACCGTGTTATTACCTGTAATTGTACCTGTACCAATTACATTACCTTGACCATCCGTGATTTTAACTTGACCAGCTTCATTTGAAGTGACTTGAATATGGGTCGCATCTTGAATAGTTGTACTAATAATTGGCGGTGTTACATCACCTACTGTAATTACTTTTTCTGTTTGATTCCCTGCGGCATCAATAACGTCAACAATAATCTTACTGCCGTCAGTTAAAGGCGTATTTAAATCAACTATTAATTTTCCATCAGGACCAATTACACCCTCAGCAATTATTTGTCCTGCTTCATTTTTAATTATAACTTTACTACCAGGTTCATTTGAATTGACCTGAATAGTATCATTATCAATAATATTTATTTCGACTTCAGGTTTTGTAACATCACCCACATTTATTGTTTCAGTTGTTTTATTACCCGCATTATCCGTTGCTGTAATAGTAATTTTTTCATTATCAACCAAAGGTCTTGTTAAATTAATTTCAAGCGCACCTGCTTGATTTAGTTGTCCTGATCCAATTGTTTTACCACTCGCATCGACTATTGTAATTTTACTTGCTTCATCTGCAGTGATTTTAATTTTCTGATTATCTAAAATATCATAGCTTAGTTTTGGTCCTGTTTTATCACCACTTCCTGAATGGCTTGAGCCACCACTTCCCCCTGATGCTGCTGCAATTCCGATCGCCCCAGCTGCAGCTGCAACCCATGCCCATGCAGGTACAGCACTATGATGGCCAACTAAATACTCTTGAAAATCGGTAATCCCTAAATAATCAATTTTAGTTACAGTGCCAGTTGCATCAAATTCAAGAAAGTTAAGTAAATAATGCTTTCCATCTGCAGTTTCTATTAGACTTCCTTCATAAATCATTTTTCAATCAATTTAATTGTTTATCTTTCACCCAATCTAAATTGTATATGCCAGCAAGTAAATTAAACCGCAGGTTTAATCTTTTACGACGATTTCTATATACACAAGATAAAATCTTAAAACATTTCATCCTTCCAAATACATGCTCTACTTGAATTCGTCTACGACCAATCTCTCTATTTAACTTTTTTAATTCAGAATCTAATTTTTCAGTTTTCTTTGCTTTAGATGGCATGAGGCATCCAAAACCCAATTTTTTTATCCCTAAATACCCCTTATCAACGATAAAAAAGGGCTTAAATTTTAATTTCCTCATACTTTTTTTAAATATTTTAAAATCATGCATGCTTCCATGACTTCCACATACACTCAGTATTTCACCTGTTGTATAGTGCATAGATAGCTGAAATTTAAAGGTATGTCGCTTTTTTTTACCGCTATACCATTTCTTCTGTTTTTTTTGGACGTTGAACTAATATTTCAGTTGCATCAATCACAACAACTTCCCAATCCACTTCATCTCGATTAGGAAGTTGTTTTGGCAAGTTAAATTTTCCAGAACGGATTAAGGTATCTTCAATAACACGTGTGATACGAATTGCACTCGTTTCAGATACACCGTAACTCATACCAAGATGGAAAAATGTTCGATATTCTCTCCAATATTCTATACATAAGAGCAAGCGATCTTCCAACGGTAATTTATGCGGTCGTCCTTTACCAATATGACGAGGTAAATGCTTATTTAGCTCGGCCAACATGAGGTTAAATGTAGCCCAACTAACACCGGTAAGCCTACGAAACTTAACGTCTGATAATTTTTGAATATCTTTGAATTTCATCCAAGGATTATCCCTTGAATTAAATAATTTTGCTGATTAATTTAAGATCAAATAAATTGTACGTTTTTTGATTTATGACGGAAGTCTATTGTAAATTCTTTTGGTTTTTCACCAATAAAGAAATCATCAATAACAACTTTTTCTCCATTTTTTAAATAAACCTCCAAATTATTATTAACTTTTACAATCTTGGCTATTTCTGCGCTATCAAGATTTACTTTATACACTGAGTAGTGTTTATTAACTAAATCTTGAGTGAGAACCTTAGCTGTTCCTTTTTCATAAATAGTGATGTTTTTCATAATATTTTTTCCGTCTTATAATTTACTGTTATGCAAAAAAGATAAATAAGTGAGATAAATTTCACAAGTGTATATTTTTAATATTAAAATCACATATACATATAAAAAACAGTGCTTGTCTATAATGGCTAAATGATTGATCTTTTTTAAAACCATTACTTTGTGATGCAATTATCATTTAGTTAAAATCTTACTTGTTTATTTTACTAATTTATTGTGATTAAATTTAATTATCACTTTATATTCATTACTAACATTATCAATGATCACTTTTATAAATTTATTTAAATTTTATTAATAGTCTTACCCTTTTAAAACGGAACATTCTATTATCCCCATACTATTCATAGCGCTTAAAAATAATAAATTCCCATTTAATTTTTATGGGTATTATAGAAACTTAAGAATTTGACTTAGATTAAATTTTAAACAAAACATGTAACACATTTCTCTGTATGTGAAGAGCATCACATTAAAACTATGTTGTTAAATTTAAATGAAATAATAATTAATAAAATATTGAATCAAAATTGGAATTTTTAAAATTTTGGTCTCAAAAAATAAAAAAAAAGATGAAGGTGATCCTTCATCTTTTTAAAAAAATCTGAGTGGTTAGACGGTAAAATCATCACCCAAATACACTTGGCGCACGGTTTCATCTGCCAACACTTCTTCTGGCGTACCTTCCGCAATCACAGCACCTTCACTCACAATATAAGCATGCTCACAAATCGCTAAAGTTTCACGAACATTATGGTCGGTAATCAAAACCCCGATCCCACGATCTTTTAACTGGCGAATAATATCTTTAATATCACCTACCGAAATTGGATCGACACCTGCAAAAGGTTCATCCAAAAGCATAAATTTTGGATCAGCTGCTAGTGCGCGTGCGATCTCTGCACGACGGCGTTCACCACCTGACACACTCATTCCAAGAGAATCTTTAATATGGGTGATTTTAAAATCTTCCAATAATTCTTTGAGGCGTTGTTGGCGCTGCTGTTTATTTAAATCTTTACGTGTTTCAAGGATGGCCATGATATTTTCAGCAATCGTCAACTTTCTGAAAATTGAAGCTTCCTGTGGAAGATAACCAATTCCTTTACGTGCGCGCTGATGCATAGCTAAATCAGAAATATCTTCATTATCAAGATGAATTTCGCCCTTATCCATTCGCACCAAACCAACGACCATATAGAAACTGGTGGTTTTACCCGCACCATTCGGCCCAAGCAAACCCACAATTTGTCCACTTTGCATACTGAATGAAACGTCTTTGACCACCCAACGTTTACTATAAACTTTTGCTAAATGTTTGATACAAAGCACTTGAGGCTGATTCGATGCTGTCATTAATCACGCGCTCCAGGGAAAGACTTGGTACTATTTGGCGGGATAATAATTTGTACACGTCCTTTCGCTGAACCTGTGCTATTTGAACTACCAGAAGCTTCAATATCGCCTTTGTTCATACTATATTTTAATGAACTGCTGCGAATACTTGCTCCATCTTGATATAAATAAGCATTACCAATTAAATTAATAATACCTGTTTCGGCATTATAAATAATTTTTTGTGCTTCCCCACGAGCAACACCCTTTGCCGTATCAACTTGTTGTTGAAACTTTGCTGGGCCGCCAGTGGCAGTAATGGTACTAATTTGCTTATTTTTATTCAATTGAGCCACAATTGAAGCAGCTTGAAGCTTCATTGTACCTTGCTCAATGATGACATTACCGGTATATGTCGTTACACCCGCAGCTTCATTATAGGTTGCTTTATCTGCAACCAATGAGATTGGCTGATTACGATCTGACGGTAATGCAAATGCTGCTGCAGACAAGCCCATTAAACCGGCAGTGCAGATCGCTTTTATTAGGAAAGATTGTTTCATTAAAAAAGGCTTAGTTAGGTACATACTTTCCTCGAATATGTGCAAATTCATATTGACCTTGGTTTAAATCAGCTTTTAAACCCTGACTAATAAATTCTGCATCAGGTGCATTAACAGTCACTTGGTGAGTCGTTTCAAACTGACGTATTTTAGGATACCCCGTTAACTCGTCTGTCTGAAATTCCATGGTCCCTCGTTCACCAATCTTGGTCGCTTTAACTTGTCCAGATAAAACGACTTTTTCATTGTCATTAAATCCTCGTGCTTGTTTTGCAAAAAAAGTTGAATCAACTTTATTTTGATGAAACATCGAAGCATTGAGGTTACTCAGTGTTGAAGTTTTTCTTTGTAAATCTTGTTCTAAACGATCCACTTGAGCACGAACATAAAGATTGCCCTTTTCATCTGTTTGGACCAACTGGATACCCTCAGCAGTATACGTCATGCTTTTGGCTGAATTCGCATCCAACTTTTTGCCTTTCCCACTGTAATAGTAATAGCCACCACTGATTGCCGCGATGACAACTGCAGTCACATATAAAACCTTAGTATCCATAAATTACATTCAACATTTGATCAATCTGAATTTACGCTATTAATGCGGTATAGCTGTATATTTTTCAAGTAATTCTTGGTAAGTGCCTTTTGCCATCAGCAACATATCACAGACTTCACGCACAGCTCCACGCCCACCCATCGCCTGAGTGACTAAATCTGCTCGACGACGCACTTCAACATGCCCGTTGGGTACAGTGACTTTCATCCCTGCGATTGCAAAGGCTGAAAGATCTGGCCAATCATCGCCCATATATAAACAGTCTTCAGGATCTAAATTGAATTGAGCACAAGCTTCTTTAAGTGCAGTCCCTTTGTCTTCACGCCCCTGAAAGACCAAATCCACACCCAGATCAGCCATACGTTTTTCAACAATATTACTTTTACGTCCTGTGATAATGATGACTTTAATTCCAGATTTTTGCACCAGCTTCATGCCTAATCCGTCGCGAATATCAAAGGATTTAATTTCATCCCCAGTATTGGTCAACGTCACAAAACCATCACTCAAAATTCCATCTACATCTAAAACCAATGCTTCAATATGACGCGCTTGTTCCAGTAAAACATAAGAAGCCATTGATTAATTTACTCCAGCTTGAATCAGGTCATGCATACTAATTACACCAATCACTTTATTGGCATCATCAACGACAATAAATTGACTAATTTTCTTTTCATTCATTTTTTCTAAAGCTTCAACTGCACGTGCTTCTTTAGAAATGGTTGAAGGATTTTGAACCATCACCGCGGAAACAGGCAAGTTCACATCAAAACCTTGCTGTCTATCAATTAAACGGCGTAAATCACCATCGGTAAATATGCCCAATAAGGTGTCATTTTCATCGACAACAGTGGTTAAACCTAAACGCTTATTGGAAATTTCGTACAAAACTTTATTCATAGGTGTATCAGGAAATACTTTAGGTAAATCAGTGCCTGTACGCATCAAATGTTTTACATGTAACAACAGACGTTTACCCAATGCACCAGCAGGATGTGACATTGCAAAATCATCTGCAGTAAAACCACGTGCATCTAATAGCGCCACAGCCAGTGCATCGCCCAATACCAATGTTGCAGTAGTACTTGAGGTTGGCGCTAAACCTAATGGACATGCTTCTTTGATATTTCCAAGTGTCAACGCAACATCTGCATTTTGTGGCATGGGTCCTTTGTCATCACCACTGATGGTAATTAAAGGCACTTCCAAATACTTAATCAGTGGCATCAACATCATAATCTCATCACTCTTTCCAGAGTTTGAAATTGCAATCAACACGTCACCTTTGACCAACATACCCAAATCGCCATGCCCTGCTTCACCAGGATGCATAAAGAATGATGGTGTGCCTGTTGATGCGAAAGTTGCTGCCATTTTCCGCCCAATATGCCCAGATTTCCCCATACCCGTAATCACTAAACGACCTTGGCACTGTAAAATAATTTCACATGCGCGCGTAAAGCGTTCATCAATTTGAGTCGCTAAAATCTCTATGGCATGTTCTTCAATGCGTAAAGTTTCAAGTGCAACTTTTTGAAAATCAACTTGATTTGATTTATTTTCAGGATTCAAAATGGGCTAACCTTAACTCTATAAAGAGTTTTGAATATCGAATGGAATATTTTTGCTATTTTAGCATAGCAATACAATAGGCTGCTTTCCTAAATGTATAAATTTCATTTTCTTAGAAAAATAACGTATAAAACTTTATGAAATATGGAGCTTAGGTTAAGATTAATCATCATTTTGTTGAAGCCTTTAGAAAACCTATGCAACCATTTGTTCTTTACAACTCTGAGCAACGAAAAAAAGTTGAATTTGTTCCCCGTAAAGAAGGACATATCGACATGTATGTGTGCGGTATGACAGTTTATGATTACTGTCATATAGGCCATGCTCGGGTGATGGTTGCTTTTGACTACATTATTCGTTTTTTACGTAGCCAAGGTTGGAATGTTAAATACGTTCGTAACATCACAGATATCGATGACAAAATTATTGCGCGTGCCAATGAAAATAGCGAAAGCATTACAGCTTTGACCGATCGTTTTATCAAGGCGATGAATGACGATGCCGAAAACCTAGGATGCTTAGCACCTGATGAGGCACCACGCGCAACAGATTACATCGATCAAATGCAGAATATGATTGGTAACCTTGTCAATAAAGGCACGGCTTACCCTTCTGCAAATGGCGATGTCTATTTTGAAGTTGAAAAATTTAAGAACTATGGCCGACTTTCGGGACGTAAACTTGACGATATGCAAGCTGGCGCTTCTGAACGTGTTGATGTTGAAGTTGAGAAGAAGCATCCATTTGACTTTGTGCTATGGAAACATGCTAAAGAAAATGAGCCTTCATGGGCTTCACCTTGGGGTAATGGCCGTCCAGGTTGGCATATTGAATGCTCAGCAATGTCAACTTGCTGCTTAGGCAATCATTTCGATATTCATGGTGGCGGTTCAGATCTTTTATTCCCACATCATGAAAATGAAATCGCGCAATCAGAAGCAGCAACAGATGAACAATATGTAAACTACTGGATGCATGTTGGCTTTATCAATGTCGATGGCGAAAAAATGTCTAAATCTTTAGGCAACTTTTTTACCATTCGTGATGTGATGGAGAAATTCCATCCTGAAGTGATTCGTTATTTTATTGTGTCATCACACTATCGTAGCCCTGTAAACTTCTCGGACTTTGCACTAAAAGAAGCAAAAACTACGCTTTCTCGTTTTTATCATGCATTTAAAGCGTATCAACAAGTCTATGGCAATAAAACCACAGACCTGTTAGATGAAACGCTCGTCGAGCGCTTTAATTCAGCAATGCGTGATGACTTCAATACATCTGAAGCAATTGCAGTTTTATTCGAAATTATTAAAGAATTGAATCGTGCGGTTAAAGAAGAGAATGCAGCGCAATCTACGCTTTATTATTCTACGTTACGCCACTTGACCAATATCCTTGGCTTGGTTCAATACAATGTAGATGACTTTTTAAAATCAGACATTGGTCAAGAAGCACTTGGGTTATCCGAAGCTGATATTGAAGATTTCATCCAACAACGTGTAGATGCCAAGAAAAATAAAGACTTTGCCCGTGCAGATGAAATCCGTCAGTCTTTGCTTGCTCAAGGTGTAGTACTGGAAGATACACGTCAAGGTACCATTTGGCGCCGCGCGGATTAATTTCTAAGAGCTTTATTAAAAAGAAAAACCTGATCAAATGATCAGGTTTTTTCGTAAAGTCGTTGCTGACTAAATATGTTTTTAAACGGTACATCTCTTACAGTTTCTTTATATTCATTGTATGACCATACTTAAGTTTAGTTTTATAAATTGTTCGTTGAAATTTTATCTCTCCTAATTTACTTATATAAAAGCTAAATTATTAAATACATTAAAAAAATAAATATTTTATTGAATATGATGGACTATAGTTTTATTGAATCAGCAAAATAGCTGATATACTCTGAGTCCAGTTCTTCATCAGCGGTTTTGGATCAATAGAATGAGTTCAGTGCGCCAACAGAATTTTCTTCTTCGCAAAGAGAAAATTTTAGCAATGGCAGAAACCTTATTGCTTGATAATAATCAGGATATTACGTTAAGTGAGCTTGCTGCTGAACTTGATATCGCAAAAGGAACAATCTATAAACATTTTAAAAGTAAAAACCAGCTGTATCTTGAACTGATTATTTTGAATGAAAAACGACTTTTAGATATTTCTAAAGCCTATCATCACGATATTAAAATCTATGTATCCGAATACATGTTATATAACATGTTAAATTCGAATCGAACAATTTTACTGCATGTGATTGAAGAGCGTTTAACCAATAATGAACGTAAACTCAAAGACTTATTCGAAGAACTTTATAGCATACGTGAGCAACGTATTCTAGAAATTAAAGATCTTTTCGGAGCACATCTCAAAGCCTTAAACAGTAGTATGTCAATCCGCGATTACTTGTCTTATATCTGGACAGTGACTTATGGCGCATCATTATTGTTAAATTCTACGCACTATCAAAAGTCTATTGGCTCTCGTGAACGCTTAATCAAACTCTATGTTAATCAAGCATTGATGACACCTGATAAGCTAACCGATTCAGAGCATCAAGCGAATTAATCTTAAAAGGATAACTGTTCTTAAGCTATTTAGTTTAAAAAATCCTCTAAACTTCAGGCTGATCGCCATGGCTTAATAACTGACTGGGTAGAGGCATGGAGTTCACCTGACTAAAAATCTCATAACACATATGTCTTAACCACTGATGGCTGGTTTTATGGTGACATGACATATGCCAATACTGCTTAATCGAATAAGTCGGAAACGAAATTGGTGCTGGAAAAATTTGTAAGTTTCCTCGTGACAACAAGACTTCGCTCAAATAATAAGGAACGGTTGCAATCGAGTCTGTATCTTGCACCACCAAGCCAACACCAAGATAACTCGGGATACGCATCAATACATTACGCTTTAAGTCCAAATTTAACAGCTCATTGGCGATGTGATAATGCCCCACACCCGCATCAATATCGATGTGTGATTCACTCAAATACTGCCCAACGGTCATGCTTTGTTGAGTTAATCGTGGATGATCTTTAGATGCAATCACCACATAAAATTGTTCGAATAATTTTTGTTGATAGAAACCATTTTCTAATTGCGGTAAAAAACCAATCGCCAAATCAATTTCGCCATTTGCCATCTGATAACTGGTTTCAGAAGTGATAGCGCGAACATTTAATTTGACATGTGGTGCATGTGCTTTGAGATATTGAGATATTTTAGGCAATAAAACTAAGTGAGAAACATCCGTCATCGCAACTGTAAATTGTTGCTGAGATGCTGTTTCATCAAAATCCACACTAAAATTATTAATAATTTCAACTTTACTCAGTGCTTCACTGATCAAAGGATAAAGTTGTTTAGATAATTCTGTAGGCACCATTTCATTACCAATCCGTAAAAATAACGGATCGTTATAATGAACACGAATTTTGTTCAGAATATTGCTTACTGTAGGTTGGCTCATCGCTAAATGATCTGCGGCAACAGAAACACTTTTAAACTTGTAGATATAGTAAAAAATACTGAGCAACTTACAATCTAACTCATACACGAAATTACATCTCACTCATTTTTTAGATTCAATATTATATCTTCTGCTTTTTTATAAAAATTTCCAATGTTTTAATGTACCGATTTTAAACAATCAAACCAGGATTTTAAAATCGGTACGGATTATTGGCGCGATCCGCTCAGCAATTATTCTTTAACAAACAAATCAACCATCAACTCATCCTCAGAATCAGCATAGCGATATTCAGAAAAATCTGTAATACCCGACTCTCGTAGGATTTCTTCATCAATCAACAAACGTCCTGTTAAAGCACGTTTCTCACTGTTTAAAATACGATAAGCGGCGTCTGCCATAATGTTCGGTTTACGAGCTCTGCTAAATAATTGCTTACCGCCTAAAGAAAACTCAATTGCAGCTGTGGCAATAATCGTTCTTGGCCATAGTGAGTTTACACTCACTCCATAACTGGCAAACTCTTGATTCATTCCTAAAGTCAGCATACTCATGCCATATTTAGTAATGGTATAAGGTGCATAGCTGGCAAACCATTTTTCATCCAAGTTTAACGGCGGTGAAAGATTTAAAATATGTGGATTGTCACTGTTTTTTAAGTACGGTAACGCAGCTTGACTACATACCATCACAGCACGTGTATTAATCTGATACATTAAATCGAAACGGTTTGGATTAAGCGTCTCTACGCCAGACAGTTTAATCGCACCAGCATTGTTAATTAAAATATCAATTCCACCGAAATGTGCTGCTGCTTGTTTCATGGCAAGCGCAACTGCATCTTGATCACGTACATCCAGTTGAAGTGCTAAAGCTTGACCACCTGCCGCCTCAACTTCTTGAGCAACAGTAAAAATCGAGCCTCCTAATTTAGGATGCTCTTGTGTAGATTTTGCAGCAATCACAATGTTCGCACCATCTTGTGCAGCTTTTAGTGCAATCTCTCGCCCTATTCCTCGGCTTGCACCAGTAATAAAAAGTGTTTTTCCTTTAAGCGACATGATTTCCTCGTTGTATTTGTTTTTTGCTGTACTAATCTACTTAACTTTGTTTTCTCCTCATAGTACCAAATCCGCCATTTTGTATACTCATGAGTACAATAATTATTGTTCTTTATGGTCTTTATAAAAATCAAAAGCTTGCATAAGCAAGCCTTGGACTAAAGGTGGTTAAAATTTAAATTCTAGGCAGCGCCAACTTTTGGGCTTGTTCCAATTTGCCAAACAAAAGGCAATGGTTCGCGATTGACTTCCCAATCACCAATCACTTTTTCCTTATATACGACTGGATTATGTGAAGATACGACCCGCGCATTGCGCCAGAAGCGATCAAGTTGTTTTGTGGTTGTACTTGCAGATGCGCCAAGCGCATTAAATAACTTACTGGTTAAATCCAAGACTAAATCAGAAATAACCACCTGCCCTTGTGCCGCTTCTAATTCAGCATCATTATTTGCTTGAATATTTTTTACTTCGGATTCACTAAAGTGACTGATATATGCACACTGCAAAGCCTCTGCAGTTTGTGTGGTAATGCTTTCACTCGCATAGGCTTGTGCAGAAGCTTTACCAATTACCTGTAAAATCTGTGGATCATTACGTACTAAATCTGCATTGCCATGACTAAAAATACGATCACGCTTTTGTACTTCATGAATAAATGTAGCAACTGCTGACTGTGCAATCCCTGATAAGGTTGCCAAATGAATGACTTGGTAGAACGCAGTCTGATATTTAAAACGTTGCTCAAAAGGCAAAATATGGTCTGCTTCGATTGCAACATTGCTTAACGTTAAGGTGCCACTTCCCGTGGTTTTTTGACCGAAACCATCCCAATCATCCTGTACTTCAACTCCAGAAGCATGTCGAGAAATCGCAGCAATAACATGCTGATCCGTACGTTCATCATAGGCAAATAAATCAACCCAATCCGCAAAGATTGTGCCTGTTGAATAGTACTTTTTTCCATTGACCAGCAATTGATTATTATTTTGAGTTACTCGGGTAATCACATCACCAATTTTTACATGACCGATTTCAGTCCATGCATTCCCCACCAAATCCCCTTGCACAAAACGTTTAAACCATAATTCTTGGTTCTTAAACTTATGTGCATTTAATCGATCTTCAACAAAAGCGAAATGCCCCCGCAATGCTTGCACAATATTTGAATCGGCCTTTGCAAGTTCAGTGAGCAATTGAAATAACTGAGGTAAAGACACTCCATCTCCACCAAACTTGACTGGTACACGTAATGCACCAAAACCCGCATGTTTTAACCAGTCTATTTGCTCATACGGTAATATACGCTGTTGCTCGCGTTCAACGACACCTTGTGCAATTTTTTCAAAAATTGCACGATATTTTGATGCAACCTTTTCATAATCTGCTGAGATTGATAAATCTTCAATAAAACGGTTTTGAATATCTAAGTTACCCATTTTTTCTCTCCATCTGTTGGTTATTTTTATTCTTAACTCCACGCATGGCGTGGTAAGTGAATGTTATTGAGATAATAATTACCGACTAAATTAAATTTCCAACGTACAGGATCATGCAAAGTATGAGTACGGGCATTACGCCAATGACGATCTAAATTTAATTCAGACAATGTTGAACGAGTACCTGATAATTCAAATAATCTATTTGAAGCCAGAATGGCAATTTCAGTTGTTAATACCTTGGCTTCTGCAACCAGTAATGCCGCCTGATTAGCATTCTCCTCAGATGGTTCGGCAATTGCTTGATCAATTGCATCACCAGCCAAGTCTAAAACAGCTTCGGCTGCACGTAATTTGATTTTTAACTCCCCTATACTTGCAATGGTATACGGATCATCGCTGGCTTTTTCTAAACCTGAGTCAATCCAAGGGCGTGAATGTAAGCGTACATATTGAATCGTTTCATCAATTGCACCACGAGCAATACCCGCATCTACTGCGGCTTGAATAAATTGAGAAATCGCACCTGCTGCTGTAGGTCTTTCAAAGGCTTTGTGAATCGGCACAATATATTTTTCATCGACTTGAACTTGTTTTAGTAACACAGTTCCACTCGCTGTAGTTCTTTGTCCAAATCCAGACCAATCATTGACAATTTCCAGACCTGTAGTGGTTCGTGGCGTTAAGGCAACCACAGGCAGCCCATCTTCATTAACTGCTACGACAGGTACCCAATGTGCCAATAAAGCCCCTGTAGCAAAGAATTTTTGACCATTAATTTCATAACCTTGGGATGTTTTATGTATTTTGGTTTCTAAGTCAGCAACGGTCTTGCTGCCTTTTTCTGAAAACGCATTGCCTAAACGTCGACCTTTTAAAATTTCAGCAAAGAAAAATTGTTGCTGTTCAAGACTGGCATCTAAACGGAGATGCTCAATAAAAGCCCAATGATTTTGTGCAATTTGCCCAAGCGAAGGGTCTACACTAGAAATGATCTTCACCACTTCGGCTAAAGTACGATATTTCACTTCAGCTCCACCAAATGCCTGAGGAATATTAATTCCCCATAAACCACTTTGTGAATAGAGCCGTATCTCTTCAAGCGGCAAACGACGTTCATAATCACGTTGTGATGCCTCTTTGGCAAATTCTTTGGCCAAATTTTTCGCCACTTGAATAGCTTCCGCATCTGATTGAATAACATGTGCATCATGATTCAATTCAAAAAATTGCAAAGGAACCGCTGTCTGAGAAGAAAAGTTTTTTTGGTTTAAATCAGTCATTGTTGTTACTCTTTTAAATAAGCATGGATTTAAACTAGCACTATTTTTTTATACTATTTATATGAATAAATGCATTTATTATTCAAAACAAAATCATAAATTTATCATTAAAATTCATAACTATTAAAATCATAAAAAAAGCCCACATAATGTGGACTAATTTCTAACGGATAAGCACAATCAATATGCAATAAACAATTATTTTAGATGCTTATTTAAAATTGGACTTAGACTAACTTGCTTGCGCTAAGCTATTCTTATTGTCTTTGCGATATTGTGCGCCTCGATGATTCTCTGGCAAATAAGCACTTTGTTGAAATAGTTTTTCTCGTAAAGTCCCCTGACGATATTCTGTTTGATAAACACCACGGCGTTGTAGCTCAGGTACAATGAAATCTACAATATCAATAAAAGTTTGATGAGCAAGAATATAAGCTAAATTAAAACCATCGACATCGGTATCTTCTACCCATTGTTGTAACTCATCAGCGACCGTTTGGGCTGAACCAACCAATACAGGGCCATTTCCCCCCACACTATTCCAATGGGCAATTTCTTCAATGGTCCAAATACGCTTAGGATCTGCATTGACATAAGCATCTAACATCGATTGAATCGCATTGGTTTCAATATACTCAACTTTATCATGCGGTTGATACTGTGAAAAATCCACACCAGACCAACCAGACACCAAAGTTAAAGCACCATCATAACTTCCATAAGACTGATATTCTTTAAATTTCGCCTGTGCCTTTTGATCCGTTTCATCCGTTACAATTGACAATAAGGTATAAATTTTAACCGCATAAGGATCTCGCCCTTCCTGTTTTAATTTTTCACGAATACTTTGAACAATTTTCTTAGCTGCTATTTTTGACGGTGGCGCAATAAAAATACATTCGGCATTTTGACTTGCAAATTTTTGTCCCCGAGCTGACGCACCTGCTTGGTATAGCACAGGTGTGCGTTGTGGTGAAGGTTCACAAATATGAATACCGGGGACTTTAAAGTATTTCCCCACATGTAAAATGGGATGAACTTTTGTATGATCAGCAAAGATTCCAGACTGCTTATCTCTTAAAACAGCATCATTTTCCCAAGACCCTTCCCACAGCTTATACAGCACTTCTAAATACTCATCGGCAACATCATAGCGATCATCATGATTTAATTGCGTAGTTAGCCCCAAGTTCTTAGAACCACTTTCCAAATAAGAGGTGACAATATTCCATCCCACCCGACCTTTGGTAAGATGATCTAATGTACTGATTCTTCGTGCAAAAGGATAAGGATGTTCAAATGAGATTGATGTAGTTACACCGAAACCTAAGTTCTGTGTTACCGCAGCCATCGCTGGGACAATTTGCAAAGGATCATTGACCGGGACTTGTACTGCACCTGTTAATGCATGTTCTGCACTGTGGTGGTAAACATCATATATCCCGAGTACATCCGCAATAAAAATGCCATCAAACACGCCCTTTTCCAAAATTTTAGCGAGATCAGTCCAATACTCAATATCTTTATATTCTGTCGAACGATCTGAAGGATGACGCCATAAACCAGGAGATTGGTGGGCAATACAATTCATTTCAAAGGCGTTAAAGCGGATCTGCTTCGTCATTTCTCTTCAACTCATTTTGGTTATTATTTTTATCCTATGCCATTTATCTTTATTCTTTTATCTCAATATCTTCAATTATTATCATGATTGCTTTTATCTAAAATAGTGAAGTAAATATACTATTTTATACAAAGTGCTTTATTTAAAATAACTCATATTGGCTTTCATCATTTTGTAAGTAGCATGATTAACTTAGTATAAAAATTAAAAACACATCTTATTTAAAAAGCATGAATCCAAACTTAGTTTAAGGTTAATCACTCAGGATAAAATCTAAAAACAAAAGAAAAATTCGATGCTAATTTTCAATCTTTTTAGCCAGCAATTGACGTGCTTTAAAATCTTTATAGAAGTATAAAATTAGTCCAAAGATCAAAACCGCCGCACCAATAAACACACTCATTGTCGGTTTTTCATTATTGAGCATCGCACCTAAAAACATGGCAATCATCGGGGTCATCACAGTCGTCAATGATAAAGTCGTGGCTTTAATATTTTGCACCAATTTAAAATAACAAAACATCGCCAGTAATGAAGCCATCAATACGGTATAAATCAACGCCAATAATGATTTGGTTTCGGGAATATGCGTAGGTGCATACTGCCAAATAAAAGGAATAATACACATTGCAGCCAGCGTAGAAACCAAGATTGAACCTGTTGCTTGCGCCATCGGAACAACATCTGCATTTACTTTTTTTACCCAAAAGATCGAAAAAGCATAGGTAAATACACTCATCAACATCAACAAGATTCCAACAGGATGCACATGTTGACTTGCCCCACTACTGGTACAAATAATGGCTAGGCCAATAACAGCAACCAGCATCCCAAGCCATTGAATCCCCAATAATCTTTGACCAAAAACAAAACGACCAATAAGCCCTGCCATAATTGGAGCTAATCCAAACATCAAAGCAATAATACCTGAACTTAAATAACTGGTCGCAGCATAGGTAAAAATTTGCGAACCAATCAGACTAAATGAGCCGGCTAAATAACTATGTAAAGCAATTTTATTGAACGGTAATTTAACTTTTAAAATCAGCAATAGAATTAAAGCAATCGGCAAGGCGATAAAAAACCGCAAAACCAAAGCCCACATCATATGTAAATCTGCCACACTCCATACAATTGCCAAAGGCGTACTTGCCCAAATGAAGACCAATAAAATATAAGTCGTCATCAGGTTGGATTTGGAGGGCATATAGATTCCTAAATGACTGCTGGATGTGAATTAAAATGTGCTGGGTTTAAAAATGAATTTCTACATTGATCTTTGCAAATTCAATTAAATCTTAATCACGCAACGTGAAGATCTATTGAAAAGCAAGATCGAGTCATTCAAAAGGTGGAAAAAATCAGTCGCAGATGATTATTCAAAGCATGAATTAAACTTATATCGAAGTCTTACGTTTCTGCTTGAGAATGGTTTGGTCTAAGCTACTCGAAAACTCACGTTTATCACGCTCAGAAATCGGTGGTGGCCCACCTGTTTGTACACCTGCACCACGCAAAGTATCCATAAAATCACGCAAATGTAGGCGAGCTTTGACATTGGCTGAAGTGTACACCTCTCCACGTGGGTGAATTGCCACACCACCCTTTTCAATGACCTGTGCCGCTAAAGGGATATCCTGAGTAATCACAATATCATGCTCACCCATCCGATCAACAATTTCTTGGTCAGCTTGATCTGCACCCGACATTGCTTGAATTGAGTTGATCCGTACAGACGGCGTAATGCCCACAGGCTGATTTGCAACAAAAGTAACTTCTAATTGATAACGGTCTGATGCACGTAAGATCACTTCACGAAGAATTTTAGGTAAAGCATCTGCATCGACCCAAAGTTTAAATGGCAGCACACAACATCTCTGATAAAGATTTTTCAACATTTTAGCAAAATGCCGCTTCGCTGTCCTATGCATATTCTTTTATTTATCGTGCAAATCTTTAACGACTTTCAGATTCAATCAAATTTTGCATCTCGCTTTTGGTGATTAAAAGTACAATTTCGGGCGTGGTTTATAGCAATTGAGTTTAATATTCTGGTTTTTCTTATGATTTTACATTTCAGGACTTGAAATCTAGCAATCACCCTCGATTTAATAGCATAAGAGAGGCATTTAAAATCGTGAAAATGAACAATCAAAACAGACCTGAAACAATTATCATAGAAGATCAGAATTTTGGTAGCCATGTCGAACATTGGAGTCTATTGACTGAAAATCCAACGTCCGAAGTGCCCAAATGGTTAGGTTTGGCTTTGGATGCACCAGTGATGCCCATGGGGCTTTGTTCAAAAGAATGCGATATGGATGTATCAACTTGGTTAATCCAAGGTCCAAGCGGTTCTTCTGTACAGCTCTGTCAAGTGATTGATGTTGAGAATAACAAACCTAAAGCTGTAAAAACGGCTTTCCCAAGTTTTGAAAGTCCCTATCAATTAAATGCTTCTATTGACCGTATTATTACCTGTAAAACCAATACTCAAGCAGTACTTAGCTTAAAAGTAGGAACAAATAGCGTAGTTTATGCATTTGACAGCTTGTACAGTGTAAACGGCCATCAATATTTGCAAGATCAGCAATATAAAGTTCAACTGAATGCATGGGCCTATGAACTTGAAAAAGTTTCTGACCATGAACAAATTATTGTTGATGATCCTGCTTCAATCAAACACCATCGTGCATTAAACGATATCCTGTCACAAAATAATGGTATTGCACCTGAGAACCTTCAAGAGCAAATTGATGCATGGGAAGCGAAGTCAGAAGATGATAAAGCGCCTGTTACTGTCGATTTTTCTAAAATGGTGGCATACCTCTATGGAGAAACGCTAGGGCAAGAGGATGAAGCTTGGTTTCAAGGTAAAGTGGTCGGTAAAACTCAAATGCAGTTTATGCAACAAGACTATACCCTTTATGATGTGACTTTAATTCTTGAAGAGAACCAACCCGCAATCTTAGTCCGTATCGCAACCAAGGATCTTGCTTTCAAAAATTTTGAAATTGGACAATATATTCGCGGTAATATCTGGATTCAAGCAAACATTTATTCTGCTGCTTGATTCAAAAAACACATGATCAGCATGATGGAAAACCCATCATGCTTTTTTATTACATGTTTTGTAACATTTCTATTATATCTAAATAGATCCCTTCACTTTTTATCTTTTTGAATTCAAATTTACCAGTTATCCACAGTTTAAATTCAAAATTAAATAATAAGCCCTTTTTAAAACTATTTAAGTTGAAGAATATCGCCTGTTTATTTAAATAATAAATACATTCCCCTATTTGAAAAATCCCAAGAAAACGAATTTAAAAATAAATTTAAAAACAGCAGCTTAAGCATAACAATTAAACCAATAAATATCATGATCTTGTTAAAAAATAGACTTCGTTTTTATACCTAAATCGGATTATTATCCATATAAAGACTAAAAAATAGTCAAGTTATCCACAATCTATCCACAAAACCATGATTATAAATTCATAATATTTTTATTGATCGGGAGATAATAAAAGCCGCAACATATTAATAATGTAATTTAGCACTTTATTTAACCAGTCAATTATGTTAAAAATACGACGAACCAATAGGATTTAAACAATAATTTAAAAATCTAGGCTCAGTAATGAAAATTATACCTGAACAATCGACTAGTCTAATCAATCAAGTTAGTGGTTTTCACTTACGCTTGGATAAAGGAGCCTGCTGCTTTTTTGTTCTAGGTATGTTTTTAGCTGCAATGATGATCCATATATTAGGCATATTCCCGACGACTTAATGTTTTACGACATTTATCTCACATAAAAAAATCCCTCACTCTGGAGGGATTTTTTTATGTCTAAGACTTTAGGGTCTGTTGACAATTCGTCTACGTTTGCGACTACGTGTGCTTTTTAGGCGATACTAGGCACGAAATACGAAATTTAGTCATTCTAAATAAGTAGTTCGTAACGACGTAGCGGCAAAAAACACGCTAGTCCCGAAGGGTTGTGGCTAAAATTATCTCAGCCTTCGTTATGAAACTCGAAAATAGTCTCGCTATTCTCTTCGTTTCATGCCTTGCCTGCTCAATTTTAACCTACAACGCAAGCCATTTATGAAATGTCTACAGACCCTAAGTTCCCCTCCCCTGTTTATTCAATCAAGGAAAAATTAAGGTCCTGTTCAACTACATAAATGTTTTGAAGTGAGATTAGCCGTTACGTTGAGCAAAGTCATCCATAAAGTTGACAAGTGCTTGTACGCCTTCCAAAGGTACAGCGTTATAAATACTTGCTCGCATACCACCCACTGAACGATGACCAGCAAGATTGAGCAAATGATTTTCTTCAGCTTCTTTCAAGAATAATTTATCCAATGCTTCATCTACCAATGTAAACGGTACATTCATGATTGAACGGTTTGGAAGTGCGATCGGGTTATTATAAAAATCACTAGAATCAATATAACCATATAGCAGTTTAGATTTTTCAAGGTTGGTTTTATACATTGCGTCTACACCGCCCTGCTCAAGTAACCATTCAAAAACCAAACCAGACAAATACCAAGCATAAGTTGCTGGCGTATTCACCATAGAATCATTCTTTGCTTGTGAACCATATTTTAACAAGCTTGGAATTTCAGGTTTTGCTTGATCCAATAAATCATCACGAACGATCACAAGAGTTAAACCTGCTGGACCAATATTCTTTTGTGCTCCAGCATAGATCAAACCAAACTTAGATACGTCTAATGGTGCAGATAAAATACTTGATGAAAAATCAGAAACTAAAGGTTTATCTGTTTCTGGAATATTGGCAAATTGAATACCGCCAATTGTTTCATTTTCAGCATAATGGACATAAGCCGCATCGTCTGACAAATTCCATGTACTTTGCTCAGAAATTGCAAGCTTTCCATTGATGCTTGTTGCCGCTTCAACGATATTGATATCGCCATAACGTTGCGCTTCTTGAGTGGCTTTTTCTGACCAAATCCCAGTATGGATATAATCAGCTTTAGAATTTTTACCCAATAAATTGAGTGGAATTGCAGAAAACTGAAGTGATGCACCACCTTGTAAGAACAATACTTTATAGTTCTCTGGAATGTTCATCAATTTACGTAAGTCTGCTTCTGCTTTTTCAGCGACAGCCACATAGTCTTTGCTACGATGGCTCATTTCCATGATGGATAAGCCTTTACCATGCCAATCCAATAACTCAGCCTGAGCTTTTTCTAAAACGGCAGTAGGT
This sequence comes from Acinetobacter sp. NyZ410, assembly GCF_022828975.1. Classification (NCBI taxonomy): domain Bacteria; kingdom Pseudomonadati; phylum Pseudomonadota; class Gammaproteobacteria; order Moraxellales; family Moraxellaceae; genus Acinetobacter; species Acinetobacter sp. NyZ410. The sequence goes on from NZ_CP094620.1 coordinate 3,135,931, forward strand.
AATGCAGCAGGACCAGCACAGAAATTGTACGCGCGCATGATTTTTCCCTTTTTAAAAGTGAAACGAATGAAATAGGCGCATTTAACCACAAATCGACCTTTCATGCAGTAGCTTTGTCAGTCAATATTTCAATATGTTTAGAGATTTAGAGTTGATAATTCAATTAACTATCGATATTGAGAGAAGCAAAATATTCTAGTTAGACTGCTCATTGATATTTTTAAACACAACGCTAAAACAATGACTTGTTATCTACCTGCTTTTCTAGCTGACTGCACAAGACTAGAACATTCGTTACGCATAACCATATACCAATAGAAAACTCAATTTATCAGCTGAACTCAGTTATAATTTATCCAGCTTAAACTTTATTCATTGGTAGATGTTCAATGCCAGCATCAAATCATCAGGATTGGATTCGCACAGCATCGGAAACAGATCGATTTGAACGTATCGAAGCATTTTTTAATGATCATGCCTATGAACCACATCGGCATGATACCTATGCCATTGGTCGCACACTTTCAGGCGTTCAAAGTTTTCATTATCAAGGTGTCATGCAACATAGCCAGCAAGGTATGACCATGGTGCTGCATCCTGATGAAAAACATGATGGTGAATCAGGTACTCAAGATGGTTTCCGCTATCGTATGGTGTATATAGAACCTGCAAAAATTCAATCTATTTTAAAGGGTAAACCTCTCCCCTTTATCCAACACGGGATCAGCACAGATCCTCGATTATTTAAAGCCACCAATACTTTTCTACAAAGCATCGAAAATCATATGGAAGTCTTGGAAGAAGAAGATGCGCTGTATGATCTGGCCATGGCTTTAAATGAAATTTCTGTTCAACCATTATCACAACGACTAAGTTTTGATTATCGTGCAGCAGAACAAGCTCGAGAATTTATTCATGCTGTATCTGAACAAAATATCAGCTTGGATGATTTAGAAAAAAATATTGGACGCGACCGTTGGAGTTTGTCACGCGACTTTCGTTTATTGTTTGGAACCAGCCCACATCGTTATTTAACCATGCGGAGGCTGGAAAAAGTTAAAATCAATTTAATCAAAGGGGCTTCTTTGGTTGCGGCGGCAACAGATGCTGGATTTTATGATCAAAGCCATATGACCCGACATTTTAAACAAGCGTTTGGGCTCAGCCCTGCGCATTGGAAAAAGATCAATCACTTGCCTTAGGCGTAAAATACATACAGATTCATTTCAAACTGGTGCTTCATCACAGCAAATTCATTCCTATAATAAAATCGCGTAGCATTCCAAGCCCTGTAACAATCAGTATGATTGCCATAATTTTATTTAAATAATTAAACCATTTAGGATCAGAAATTTTATCTCCTAAAAACCTGCCCGCCAAAGCATATACAAATGGCGCTCCAGCAGCACCCATTGAAATGATCAAAGATACAACGAAAATCATCACGCCTGTAATTTTAGCAGCAGGATACATAATTGTCGTGACGGGTAAAATAACCAGAATCCCTTTAGGGTTAAATAATTGAATTAAGAAACCATTTAAGAAGCTCAGTTGATGTTCGGCTTTGTCAGTACTTTCTAAATAGGCTGTCAACATTTTAACAGCCATATAAAAGGTATACACCGCCCCAACCAAAGAAATATAGTGTAGCCAGTGGTGAGGAATAACAGCCTCACCAACATAGCCCAAGGTCAGAAATAGAAATAACATTGCACAACCCACCCCAATGAAAAAACCGATGGATTGTTTAAGCTGCCCAAGCAGTCCTGAATTCAATCCAATGAAATTTACAGGACCGGGGCTATACATCACACTCAAGGTATAAAGAAAGATTTCCACAACAACACTCAACTTTGATCTAAACGAATTTCAGAAACTCAAAGTAAATCTGTGGAAATGTTTTGTATTGTACGTTTGTGCAGAACTAAACTTTATTTTCTACATAGCGTGCAAAATTATCTAAAATTGCTTGCCAACCTGCTTGCTGTTGTTCAATCGGATAGATCGTTTCAGGATCAAAACTAATTCTCACCACAACAGCATCATTTTTCTGTGCAAATTGAACTTCAGCATTTCGCTCGCCAAAAGAATAGGCAATTTTTTTATGGGGAATAATTTCAGTATATGTGCCCGCAAAATCAAAGCCCATACTGCCATCTTTGGCTTCCATACGATTTGAAAATTGACCACCCACACGTAAATCGTTTTTAGAGTTAACTGTATGCCAATCCGCTGAAGCGGTATTCCATTGCTGTATATCCTCAGGATTATTATAAATATCCCAAACCAATTCAATTGGCGCTGTGACCACAGACTCAACGGTAATTCTTGCCATTTTTATTCTCCCTAGATATATTTTGAGATTCAATTTATTGATTGAATTATCATAGTTTTGATTATAATTTAATCGGGTTTATACTGATGATCGAAACTACAAAAACCACACATATTAAAGTATACATTTAGATTATTTATTCTAGTCATTCAAGGTTAGAATAGTCTCAAATTTAAACAAATGCTGATGATTTTTCAGATGAAATTTAAAACTTGCTATTCACTTAAAGCATTATCAAAATTGATACAAGTAAGCAGTTTTGCAGCCTTAAATACGGTCTTTGTATCTGTCACCTTTGCTGAAAATCTAAGCTATGTACAAGCAGAACAATATTTACTTGAAAATTCTTATACCACCCAAGCCAATCAAGCACTCAATCAAGCATCTAAACTTCAAGCAGAGGCTGTCAAAAATATTGGTCTACCTCGCATCGATTTAAATGTACGTGCCTATAAGTTTCATACTGAAACAGATATTCCGCTAAACGGGGTCAAAAATAATCTGGAACAGACGCTTTCACAAGGGGTGAATGATCGGGTTGATCAATGGCAATCTGAACAGAACATTCCATCGAATATCACAGATCCTTTAAAACAAGGACTAAACCAAGGAATTCATAGTGGTATTGGCTTAATTCCAGATACAGCCAATGTTGTCCTTGAAGATGAAGTTGTTCGCCCTACAGTTTCTGTGATGATGCCAATTTATACTGGCGGGATTACCTCGACAACAAAGCAGATTGCCAATTTAAAAGTTGAACGTAGTCAACTCGATGCTAAACAACAGCAAGATACACAACGTTTTGAAGTGATTCAGGCGTATTTTAATGTGCAATTACAACAACAGCTGTTCAATGCCAGTCAATTCAATCTGAGTGCAATGCAACAACACTATGACAATTCACTCAAACTTGAAAAACAGGGATTTATTAGCAAAGGACAGCGCATGCAATTTGAAGTTGCGCGCAATAATGCCCAGCGTTCAGAACAAAATGCTTCGGCAAATTTACAAGCCAGTCAGTTCCAACTTCAAAATTTATTGCATAAATCCAAAATTGATCAACTGACGACACCCTTATTTGTCAATCGTCAGCAAAGCCAATCACTCAACCAACTCCTTGCTTCTTATCCTGAAACTTCAAGCCTAGTTCGAAAAATGCAAATGGATACGCAGCTTGCCAATCAGAATGTCAAAATACAGAGCGCCGCAAAAAAACCAACCCTTTTTGCGTTTGGGGAATATAGTTTAGATCAAAACCAAAACTGGATTGTGGGTGTTGCTGCTCGCTACAACCTGTTTTCAGGGATTGATAAAAACAAAAATGTCCAAGCCGCTGAATTACAAAGATATGCAACAGAGCTTATGACAGCACGCACCCAACAAGAGATTGAGAATATTATCTACAAATCCTATAGTGAACTCGCCACAGCACAGCAGTCCAATCAATTACTGCAACAAAATGAACAAGCAGTGTTAGAGAATTTAAGAATCCAACAATTATCATTTAAAGAAGATATGGGCACCGCCACTCAAGTCATCGATGCACAGAATCAACTCAGCCTACTCAAAACAGAAAAAGCACTCAATGCCTATAAATACGTACTCTCTCTAGCAACTTTGCTACAAAGCCATGGTTCTATTGAACAATTTAAAGACTACGTCAATCAAACTAATACAGATTATATTCGTTAAGATGGAGCATAAAATGACAAAACAGCATGACCATCACAATGGACAAAATGATTCAACTTCGCAAGCTGATGCAAACTCAGATATTTCATCAAATGAAAATTTAGTTCATCCAGAAATGAATACACAAAACAATACAGATCCGACTGCTTTATCTGATACAGCTGTAGCACAACAACCTACAGCCGATCAAATTGAAGCTGAAAAACAGACACCAATCAGAGACTCAGCACAGGAACAAAGTGCTGCGACAAACATCAACGCTGATCAAAAACCTTCTAAAAAGAAAACAATTCTGGGCATTGGCGCAATAATTTTAATTCTATTATTGGGATTGATTGCGTTTGGTCTATGGAAAAGTTATCAACCTAAAACAGTCGATGTTCAAGGACGTGTTGAGGCTGAAACATTACATGTCAGCACTAAAGTTCCAAGTCGGATAGAAGGCATCTTTGTCAGCGATGGTCAAAAAATTGAAAAAGGACAACTGTTAGTTACTCTAAGTAGTCCAGAAATTGCTGCCAAAAAACAACAAGCACTGGCAAGTTTACAATCCGCCTTAGCCTTACAATCGACGGCAGACAGAGGTTCTCAACAAGAAAATATTGATACCTTATATGCCAATTGGCAAAGTGTAAAAGCGCAAGAAAATCTTGCAAAAACGACCTATCAACGTGGTGCCAACCTCTTTGCACAAGGGGTAATTTCGCGTCAACGCCGTGATGAAATGCATGCCGCTGCGCAATCAGCCACTCAAATGAGTGAAGCCGCTTACCAGCAATATGCGCGTGCAAAACGTGGCAGTACCGCTGAACAAAAATCTGGGGCTGATGCACAAGTCGAAATTGCAAAAGCCGCTGTTGCGGAAGCCAATGCTTTAGAGGCAGAAACCAAACTATATTCTCCTGTAAACGGCACTGTATCTAAAACTTATGGTAAACCCTCAGAACTGGTGGCTATTGGTGTCCCTGTTGTGAGTATTATTCAAGATGAAGAAAATTGGGTCAGTTTAAATGTCCGTGAAGATCAATACACCCAAGTTTATCAAGCAAAAAGCTTAGATGGTTTTATACCCGCACTCAATAGAACAGTGTCATTTAACATCAAAAATATAGATGCTGAAGGTGAGTTTGCAACTATTAAAACCACACGTCAGACAGGTGGATATGATATTCGTAGTTTTAAAGTCAAGCTTACACCCACTGAAGCCGTGCCTGAATTAAAAGTAGGCATGAGCGTGATCTTTAAATTAAAAGAGAGCCAATAAACATGTGGGCAGGCATGTTAAGAGAGCTTCAATATTTGCTCAAGCATAAATGGGATTTATGCTTAGTCACACTTGCCCCGCTCTTTGTGATTATTTTATTCAGTAGTATGTTTTATGCAGGAAAAGCTGAACATTTACCGATTGCAATTATTGATCAAGATCAGAGTGAACTGAGTCGCAATATAGAAAAGTATCTTAGTCATAATCACACGCTTTCAATCTACACAGTATCAGACAATCCCAATGAAGTTGAGCATCTGCTCAATCAGACCAAGATTTGGGGATATGTGCATATTCCAGCAGGTGCTGAACAACGCATGGTTCAAGCACAAGATGCACAGATCAGTATTGCTTTTAATCAGTCCTATTTTAGTATTGGTAATGGAATTTCTTCAGCAATGCTTCTCTCTACAGTTGAAGCCATTGCTGATTTTGCCAAAAATTCATATTTTGAAAATAAAATTCCTTATGCTGAACTTTCCACCGCAAATATAAAAATTTCTCCCCTGTTCAATCCCAATCTCAGTTATGAGTTCTACTTAGAACCCTTTATGATTCCAGCAATTTTGCACTTATTGCTGTGTTGTTGTGTGGCTTTTGCAGTGGGTCAAGAATTGAAATACGGCACTTTAAATCAATGGGTCCAAGACAAATCTGTATTGAATGCACTTTTGGCAAAAAATATGGTCTATGTGTTAATTTTCTGTTTTTGGACTTGGGTATGGCTGTTTTGGCTGGTGGTGATCCGAGGTTGGTTCATTGCTGGCAGTCTATGGATGATTTTACTTGGACAGTTCTTACTTTATTCAGCCTATGCACTGATCAGTAGTACCGTCGTTCTCGCAACTAAAAATTTATCTAAAACTTTTGGATTTATTGCAGTCTATGGTGGCTCCTCGCTGAGTTTTGCAGGCGTAACGCTTCCCTTAAATAATGCACCAATTTTTACCAAATTTTGGGCCAATATTATTCCCTATACACCTTATGCGAAATTACAAACTGAGCAATGGGTTGTTGGCAGTCCTAGTTTTATTTCGATGATTCCTCTAGCTATTCTTGCCGCATATTGTATTTTCTATTTTGCATTATCAAGTTTACTCCTCAATAAAAATTTAAAAGGAGTAAAACATGATTAAATTCTTTAAAGAGCTCGCTCGATACTATATAGACACTTTTAAAAATATTGGGAAAAACTCGTCTATTTTGACCACCATGGTGCTTTCAGTATTTTTTTATAGCATTTTTTATCCTACAGCCTATAAAGCACAAACGGCTGAAAGTTTGCCGATTATTATTGTAGATGAAGAACAAAGCTATCTGAGCAATACCATCATTACTGAAGTTTCCAAAAGTCACAATGTAAAAATCACTGAAATTACTGGAAATTTTGAACAAGCAAAACGGATGGTTCAAGAGCAAAAAGCCGATGGTATTTTATTATTACCTGAGAACCTATCCAATAGTGTGGTTCGAGGTGAGGCTGGTGGTATTGGTTTATATCTCAGTAGTGCTTATTTTCTTAAAACCAAACAGATTGGTTTAGGCTTAGCCACTGCAATTGAAAATGCGGTTGCAGAGCAAGCCGAAAGGTTTGGCAAAATTTCACATTTCCAAGTCGCGCTTCCGATCCATCAAATCCCGTTGTTTAACACACTTTCAGGATATGGCAGTTATATCTTTCCTGCAATTGCACCGCTGATCATTCACCAGACTATTGTTCTAGGTCTGTGCATGTTGATTGCGGGGTATCGTGAACGACGATGGCGAGCCACAACCGCTGAGTTTTTTGGAATCTATCTAGCAGCACTCACGATTGGTTGCCTCGGCTGCTATTATCTATTTGGTTTCACTTACTGGATCAATGATTACCCGAGAGGTGGCAATTTCTGGGGCATGCTGTTTTCCGTTCCGATTTTTATTAGTTGCGTGATTGCAATGGCAATGCTTTTAGCCAGCTATCTAGATATTTCAGAACGTGCTGGACATCTGATCGTTTTCACCTCAATTCCATTGTTTTTACTATCAGGTGCAGCTTGGCCCCTGCAAGCAATGCCAACTTGGATGCAGTATTTTGCTCACCTCTTCCCGTCCACTCAAGGGATTAATTTATTTATTCAGTTAAATCAAATGGGTGTGCCGATTCAGGTGATTATTCCTAAGTTAATTTATCTCGTATGCTTAACAGGAATTTTGATGATATGGGCATATATACGCCTAACGCAAACATATAAAAAATAAGAATAGTTGTGTGAAATTTAATTTATATAATGAATTAAAATTAACAATAAAATCGAATCTTTTAATCAAACTGAACTATTTTTAATCATTTGAACGCGTTTTTGATAAAAAAGTTAGTATTGCTGACGCAAATAGCGTCAGAATAGGCCATTTTCGAAATACTCTGAATACTCAGAATCTCCCACCCTAATGCACCCACATGCTTTAGCGGGATTTCTTTTGTGTTTTTTTGATAGAGTTTTCCTTTTCGCCAAAATCTGAATTTTAAGGGCTCAGTATGAAGAAAATGAGAATTAGCCTCGCTTGGCAAATTGTTATTGCGCTCTTCTTAGGTATTCTTGTTGGTGCTTTTTTGCACAACGCACCTGAAATTCGCGGTGACATCATTGCAAACTTTTTACAACCATTGGGTAAGATTTTCATTAATCTGATCAAAATGATTGTAATTCCACTTGTGCTTTCCATGCTGATTTTAGGAATTGCCAATGCGGGTGACAGTAAAAGTGTCGGTAAACTTGGGTTAAAAACCATTGTTTATTTTGAGATTATTACGACAGTTGCAATTATTGTAGGCTTAGTTGCTGCCAATGTATTCCAACCTGGTGCAGGCATTGATATGTCTACACTGACAACCTCTGATATTTCGCAATATAAAGAAACGACACAGGAAGTCAGCCATGAAGCTCATGGCTTAGTGAATACAGTTCTTTCACTTATCCCACCGAATATTTTTGCTGCAATGGGTGATGGGCACATGTTGCCGATTATTTTCTTTGCAGTCATTTTCGGTATTGGTCTAGGTTCATTGTCTAAAGAAACCAAGCAACCGTTAATTGACGTGTTAAAAGCTGTTTCTGAAACAATGTTCAAAGTAACTCACATGATCATGATGTTTGCACCATTTGGTGTATTCGGTTTGATCGCTGCGACTGTAGCAAACTTTGGTTTTAGTTCATTATTACCATTAATTAAACTTGCTGTTTTAGTTTATGGGGCAATCCTGTTCTTTATCTTTATTGTGCTTGGTTTTGTGGCTAGATTCTGTGGTTTCAGTATCTGGACAATTATCAAAATCTTAAAAGATGAACTTATTCTTGCCTACTCCACTGCAAGCTCTGAAACCGTTTTACCACGTATGATGGAAAAAATGGAAGCTTATGGTGCGCCAAAATCAATTACCAGTTTTGTCGTTCCTATCGGTTATTCATTTAACTTAGATGGTTCAACACTCTATCAAAGTATTGCTGCTATCTTTATTGCGCAACTTTACGGTATTGATTTAACCATCACTCAACAGCTTGTTTTGGTCTTGACCCTGATGATTACCTCTAAGGGTATCGCAGGCGTTCCTGGTGTGTCTTTCGTGGTTCTATTGGCAACTTTAGGCAGCGTGGGTATCCCACTAGAAGGCTTAGCATTTATTGCCGGTATTGACCGTATTTTAGATATGGCTCGTACTGTATTAAATGTGATTGGTAATGCACTTGCTGTACTCGTGATTAGTAAATGGGAAGGCAAATTCGATACTGAAAAACAAAAATCTTATAATTTTGATGCCACACATTAATTTTTAAGATAAATAAGAGCCACCTTCGGGTGGCTTTTTTTATACGCTATGGTTATCAAAATTTAAACGGTAAATTTACTTACAAAATAAATGCATATACTTGCTTAAACTGCAGATAAATAATTATTTTAATATTTTTATAAATTTCAAAAGCTTAGATTATAACAGTTGATTAGGCTTTTCTTGCTTAAAACGTTTTAAGTTCCGATTCAGGTTATTTTAAGTCATTTTTTTAATAGTAGCAGTCCAATATGTTCTAAGAACATGTGGAATACAATTTTGTTTAATTTTCAATCACTACAAACAATTGGAAGTGCTACACATGAAAATGATTTGTTATTGTGCTGATGATTTTGCATTGAATGATGAAATCAGTCATGCCGTATGTGTACTTCTTAAAAAAAATGCCTTGCAAGCAACATCTTGTATGACACAATCATCAATTTGGCATAAACACGCAAATAAATTACGTACGCTTAAAGCGGAGATAAATCATCCAATTGAAATTGGTTTACATCTTAACTTTACCCATTATTTTGACCATAGCAACTTCCTTTATTATCCACTTAATGAACTCATGTTAAGAGCATGGTCAAGAACTTTAAATAAAGAAAAAATAAGAACAAGTATAATTCAGCAATGGGAACTTTTTGTTGAAGCACTTGGTACACAGCCAAATTTTGTAGATGGACACCAACATATCCACCAATTTCCTGTCATTCGTGAAGTTTTAATCGATGTATTAAAAGAAAAAAACTTTAACGGGTGGATTCGCAATCTAGATCACACCATTTCTGTTCAAAAATATCAATTCAAAAGCAAAACATTAGAATATCTTGGTGCTAAAAAGACACTAAAACTTAATCAAAAAAATCATTTCAAAACGAATACTTATTTTGCTGGAATTTATGATTTCAAGAATGAAAATTATGCTGCACTGAATTATGAATGGCTAAAATCCGCTCAAAATGGGTTATTGATCATGTGCCACCCTGCTGCTGCTCAACCAAAAGAATTTGACGAAATCCAAGATGCTCGTATTGATGAGTACCAATATTTCAACTCTGAACAATTTTTTCGGGATTGTAAAACTTTCAATATTGAACTCCAACCAATAGGCCAAATGCTATGAGTAGAAATGCTATGAATAGATTAGAACCATTTATTTCATGTGTTGTGCCTGCATATAATGAGGCAGAAAATTTAAAAACATTTATTCCAGCTCTTGCAGCAACCTTGGAACAGCAAAAAGTTTCCTTTGAAATCATCGTGATTGATGATGGTAGCAAAGACAATACCATGACCGTGCTTGAAAGTATGTTGGATCGCTATCCGCTTAAAATTTTAGAACTGTCACGAAATTTTGGTAAAGAAGCCGCCTTAAGTGCAGGGCTAGATCATACAACGGGGAATCTAACCTTAATGATCGATGCTGATTTCCAGCATCCTCTTGATGCTATTCCCACCATGATCAATCTTTGGAAAAATGGTTATGACATGGTTTATGGAATTCGCAATAGAAATACTGAATCTAGGCTAAAACGTTTATTTACATATGTTTATTATAGAATTCTCAATTTAAGTTCAGAAGTCGTTATTCCTGAAAATGCAGGCGATTTCCGCTTATTAGATGAAAAAGTCGTAGAAGCGATTAAAACACTTCCCGAGAAAAACCGTTATATGAAAGGTTTATATGCGTGGGTCGGCTTTAAATCAATTGGTATTCACTTCTCTGAGTTAGAAAGAAAAAATGGTCAATCAAGCTTTAACTTCAAGGCTTTATTTAACCTTGCCCTTTCAGGACTTACAGGATTTTCTAATCTTCCATTAAGAGCGTGTATCGCATTTGGAGCTTTGTTGGCACTTTCTTCGGTTTCCTATGGCTTCTATATTATTTTTGAGACTTTAGCCGAAGGTATAAAAGTCCCAGGTTGGGCAACATTAATTGTTGAAATCAGCTTATTGGGCGGTATTCAATTATTATTTATTGGAATATTGGGGGAATATATCAGCCGAATTTATACGGAAACAAAAGATCGACCTCGTTATATTGTTTCCAATAAATACTCCAATACGAAGTACCTTCATTACACACCTTCAAATAAAAATAAAATCTTTTAAAAATATGGTTAATTCAAATATTTATGCATTTTCAAAGTTTTGTATCGTTGGTGGCGCTGCAGCATTAACACATTATTTGGTGTTAATGCTGCTTATCCACCTCACATCAATAACACTTGCGTTAGAGAATTTAATCGCGTTCAGCATTGCATTTTGGGTGAGCTACTTTGGGCATCGCATTATTACCTTCAATGCACAAAAAACTCGACATATACATGTATTACCCAAATTTTTACTTGTTGCTTGTCTAGGTTTTATCTTTAACGAAGCATTCCTACTCACGACCCAGCATTTTTTCCATGCTGAAAACTTATCAACTCTTATCATTTTAACTATTGTGATTACAGCAATTTTTACATTTTTTTTAAGCAAGTTTTTTGCTTTTAAATTTTCAGGATAAGCGCCATGAAACCTATTTTTCGTTCATCTAAAACTTTGCTGATTTGCTTATCACTTTGGTTACTCATCTCAGTTTTTATTCGCCCAATGTCTGTGCCAGATGAAGGACGCTATGGGGATATTAGCCGCTGGATGTATGAAAGTGGTGATTGGTTAATACCACGATTAAATGGTATTCCATTTATGCATAAACCACCCTTACTACACTGGTTAACAGCAAGTTTAATGGAAATATTTGGTTCACATGTTTGGGTTGCTCGTCTAGTTCCTGCATTTGCTGGCATTATCATTTTGGTCAGTTTATTTGTTTTTACTAAGAAACATGTGAATGAAAGTATTGCCCAAATTTCGACTGCTATTTTAGCAACTGGGTTATTATTTTATGGCTGCGCTGAATACATTAATCATGACATATTAGTTGCATCTTGGATTAGCTTAACAGTATTTTGCTTTGCAGATTTCATCCTCAGTGGTAAAAGAAATATTTTATTCCTCGGTTATTTTGCATGTGCATGTGCATTTTTAAGTAAAGGATTAATTGGTGTACTGATTCCAGGAATGGTTATTCTTCCTTGGATGATTTACATAGGACAATGGAAAAAAATCCCAGCAGTTTTAAACCCGTTTGGTCTCTTGTTATTTGCGCTAATTGCTTTGCCTTGGGTATTTATCGTTCAACAACATTATCCAAACTTTTTACACTACTTTTTTATTGAGCAACAATTTAGTCGATTTAACTCTGGCGAATTTAATAATAAACAAGGTTGGTATTTTTATGCTGCCTTACTGTTTGTGAATTTTTTACCAATCATACTCGCTAATGGCTTCAAATTTTCGAGCACCGCCATTCGCGCACAAACAACCCAACCTATTTTTAGTTTACTCGTCTGGTGGGCGTTGTCCGTTTTGTTGTTCTTCTCGATCCCACCATCGAAACTTGCAGGTTATATTTTACCCTCAATTGCCCCATTTACAATGATTTTCGCACTTATGACAAATCGAATCATTGAAGAAAATAAATTGAGCAAGTTCCAAGTTTATGTACTTCCAACATTACTATTTGTATTGGCGAGTAGCTTAGTCGTTGCCCCATTTACCATGCATCGAGATATTGGCTTTTACTCCGCTGAGAAAAATCAAATTTTCGCAGTTGCAGGAATTGTGATGATTCTCTGCGGTATCTTAATCGTCTTGTTTAAAAAACATAAAATTGATTTTTTCACCTTTATTGTTGCTTGCATGATGCTGCTATGTAGTATGGCAAGTAGTAGCGTGCAATTCTTTGATGTTAAATCTAACTCAAATCAGGTTAGTTTTGTTCAAGATATTCCAAAGAATCTACCTATCATTTTTTATGATAATTATTTCTATGATGTTCCTTTCTTATTGAATCTCAAAAATCCTGTTTATGTTGTAAAAGATTGGTCAAAAGTAAATACTGATAGTTCCTCGCTTGAACTTAAAGATGGCTTACTTTTTGAAGCTAACAAAGCGCAGTATCTTTGGAAGTTTTCACAATTTAACCAAGCAATTAAATCTAAGCAAAAATTGGTCGTCTTTGCAAAAGCTGGAGATTTAAAATTAGATAAGTTGCAGAATCAATATCATGTTCAACACAGCCGTAATTTTGATATTTTTATTATAAATTAATTGTGATTTTCTCTAATTAATTAACAAAAATAAGGAAACTCTCTTGATGGATTGTTTCCTTTGAGCAATATTATTTTCATTTTTGAATCTGAAGCTATCTTAATAAATTCTTGGGTTAAATAACCATCTTTTGCAAGACATACATTCCAATCGTAAACTTGCATCCCATGAATCATTAAGCTTTCAACTTTCCATTCGGCCCGTTTTTCAAAATTCACTATCCCCAATTTATTTGTGAACTTTTCATCATATTGATCAGCTATTTTTGCAGGATGTACTGCCGTTACTAACACGACTTTTACATCAGGAATTGCTACTCCCTGCTCATTTACAACAGTCACAGTCACTTGAGGCTTCTGTGTTTTGTATATCGGATAACAGCTAGTTAAAGAAATCAGTATTGGTATTAGAAATATGCTTCTTTTCATAAACTCATCTATTTAAATTTTTTGATTTTTCTAAATTAATTCTCTCATATTAATACTTTTTTTGTTTATTTTCATCATCTGGCATTTTTTGTATTCCCATAAAAAAGCGAGCCACATAAGACGGTTTATATTTACTTTAAATTATTAAATAGCTACCTTTATATTTTTAGATTTCATAGAAGAAAGACCAATGAGAAACAGCTATTTAATTGCAGTCATGCTATCAACTATATTTTTAAGTCAAGCACATGCTAAAAACGAGGATGTTGCACAATCTTCCAAATACATTCCTAGTGGTGGAGAGGCTGAGATTGTATCTTTTGATGCTGTTCAAGAGGCAGCTTTAGAACCTGAAAATGTTGATTTCGACATCTCAACAAGTACCGCTGCTTTAGATGCAGCGGCAACAGCCGCTGATGCTGCCGAAGCTGCTGAACGAGAAGCACAAGCAGCAGAAAAATCATCTAAATCAAAATAAATATAAAGTGCTATTTACAGTAAACATGTAAATAGCTTGCTCTTGAATTTATCTCATGACCATATTGTTATCAGAGACACAAAAACCACAATAAAGTGGCTTTTGTCATTAGCATTTAAAATTATCAATCAGAAAACGTACTCGTTTCTTTAGCTATGCAATTAAATACGCACTGAGAATAATCAGCATTTGTACAGCTAAAATAACACTAAACCATTTCCAGCCTTTTTGGCGAAGGATGACCTTATCTGCTGTTGAATAATTGACTGTTCTTATCATTTTATCACCTCATTCTTGCTACATCATGGAACATCTTTGGGGCAAAACATCGGTCTTTTAATAGACAATGTATAACATGCAAAAAATAAACCAACGTTAAAACTGTAACTAAAATTATCTTATACTTATCTATATAATTAACTTGATATAAATCAACTCATTTTGATGTTTCATTATTTAATCATACATAGTGCCGCTATCACGTGGCAGCATAAATCTCACCATTGAGTGGAGATAATGAAAATATTGATCAGTTTAAAAACAAAAAAGCCCCTTACGGGGCTTTTTTAATCTATTGGTCTAGTCTAATTAACCAATAAACTTACGCGCATTACGGAACATACGTAACCATGCACCATCTTCAGTCCACTCTTCAGGCTTCCAAGAGTGCTGAATTGCACGGAAATTACGTTCAGGATGCGGCATCATAATCGTTGCACGACCATCTTTTGAAGTCACCCCAGAAATCGCTTCAGGAGAGCCATTAGGGTTCAATGGGTATTGTTGAGTTGCATTACCCAAGCTGTCTACATAACGTAAAATTACTTGGTTACCCGCATTTAACGCAGCAAAGTTTTCAGCAGAAGTTTCTGCACGACCTTCACCATGTGCAACAGCGATTGGTAAAATAGAGCCTTCCATACCTTCTAGAAGAATCGATGGAGATTTCTCAACTTTCACATTCACAACACGTGCTTCAAATACTTCTGAAGTATTACGGCGGAAACGTGGCCAGTTGTCTGCACCCGGAATAAGAGGTGCAAGCTGAGCCAACATTTGACAACCATTACAAATACCTACAGAGAAAGTATTGTCACGGTTAAAGAATTTCTCAAATTGATCACGAAGTTTAGGATTAAACAGCACAGACTTAGCCCAACCACCTCCAGCACCTAAAACATCGCCATAAGAGAAACCACCACAAGCAACCAAACCTTCAAAGTCGTCTAAATCTACACGACCTGAAAGTAAATCACTCATGTGAACATCAACCGTATTAAAACCAACTTTATCGAATGCCGCAGCCATTTCAACATGACCATTTACGCCTTGTTCACGTAAAATCATCATGTTTGGACGGCGTTCATTGATATAAGGTGCTTCAACAGGCTCATTTAAATCAAATGTTAGTAATGCAATTATACCTTTATGGTTTTTATCAGCAATTAATGCAAATTCTGAATCAGCGGTTTCTACGTTATCACGTAAACGTTGAATTTGATGAGACACTTCAGTCCAAGCTTGTTGCAATTCAGCACGATCAAGTACCAAACCGTTCACTGACAATTTATCAGAATCATTGACAGTACCAACAACGCGAATCGCTTCTCTTAAACTAGAAGTTGCAACTTCATCTGTCAAACTTGCCCAGTCTGCTTTAGAAATTTGCAATACTGCGCCGATTTCTTCAGCAAATAAGCTTTCATTAGATTGATCTTCAAGTGCTACACCTAAGCGTGAAGCAAACATCATTTCAGCAACAGTTGCCAATAAGCCACCATCACCGATGTCATGATATGCCTTGATCAAACCGCGATTATTCCAATCTTGAACCAATGCAAAGAATGCTTTGAACTCATCAAAGTTATCAACATCAGGTGTAACAGAACCAATTGCCTTATACACTTGTGCAAGGATCGAACCGCCTAAACGGAACTGACCTTTAGATAAATCAATACGTACCAGAACTGAATCTTCATTTTTCAATTCAGGTGTCAATGTTTTACGAACATCCAACACAGGTGCAAATGCAGTGATGACACCAGACATTGGTGAAGTTACAGATTTATCTTCGCCTTCGTCATTCCAAGTCGTACGCATTGACAATGAGTCTTTACCCACTGGAATTGCGATACCCAATGCAGGACACATTTCCATACCAATGGCTTTTACGCCTTCGAATAATGCTTGATCTTCACCTTTTTGACCTGCGGCCGCCATCCAGTTAGCAGACAGTTTAATATCGCTGATCTGTTCAATATTGGCACACATGATATTGGTGATGGACTCAGCCACAGCCAAACGTGCCGAAGCAGCAGGATTTAACAATGCAACAGGAGGACGTTCACCCATTGCCATTGCTTCACCAGTATAGCCTTGTAAGCTTGTTGTAGTTACCGCAGCATCCGCAACAGGAACTTGCCAACGGCCGACCATCTGATCACGCGATACCATACCCGTGATTGAACGGTCACCAATAGTGATTAGGAATGATTTTGAAGCCACTGTCGGGTTTTTCAATACACGGAAGATCGCATCTTTTAAATCGACTTTAGATGCATCGAACTCGTCACCTTTACGTTGGATCGTTTCGTATGAACGGCTCATACGTGGCGTGCCACCAAGCATGACTTGCATTGGCATATCCACTGCTTTGTTTTCAAACAATGGATCGTTTACAGTTAATTGACGTGCTTCAGTCGCTTCACCCAATACCGCAAATGGGCAACGTTCACGTGCACAAATCGATTCAAATAACTCTAATGATTCTGGTTTGATGGCAAGCACATAACGTTCTTGCGCTTCATTTGACCAAATTTCCATTGGCGACATGCCAGGTTCAAGCGATGGGATTTTACGAAGATCAAGAGTTGCACCCAATTCGTGATCATTCACAAGTTCAGGCATTGCATTGGAAACACCACCCGCCCCTACATCGTGTACAGATACGATCGGGTTAAAGTCTTCCATTCTCCAACATGCATCAATCACTTCCTGACAACGACGCTCCATTTCTGGATTTTCACGTTGTACAGAAGCAAAATCTAGGTTTTCACCCAATTTACCACTATCTACAGAAGAAGCTGCGCCACCGCCCAAACCAATGAGCATTGCAGGGCCACCCAGTACAATCAGTAAATCGCCTGGCTGAATTGCATCTTTTTCAACATGGTCAGGACGGATATTTCCGTAACCACCCGCAATCATAATCGGCTTATGGAAACCTTTTACTTCGCCATTAACATTTTGCTCAAAAGTACGGAAGTAACCATTTAACGCAGGGCGACCAAACTCGTTGTTAAATGCTGCACCACCTAAAGGACCATCAATCATGATCTGAAGTGGTGATGCCATACGAGATGGTTTACCGTAGTTTTCTTCCCAAGGCTGTTCAAAACCGGGAATATTAAGGTTAGAAACCGTAAAGCCCGTTAAACCCGCTTTTGGTTTACCACCACGGCCTGTTGCACCTTCATCACGAATTTCACCACCAGAACCTGTCGCAGCACCTGCAAATGGAGCAATTGCTGTTGGATGGTTGTGGGTTTCCACTTTCATGAGAATGTGAGCAGCTTGGCTCTTGTATTTATAAATATGGTGGCCCGTAGCTTCATCTTTTTTCGGATAGAAACGCTGTGTGTCAAAACCCACAATTACAGAAGCATTATCTTTATATGCTGACAAAACATCTGTAGGTGATTCTTTGTAAGTGTTTTTAATCATTTGGAACAATGATAATGGTTGTTTTTCACCATCAATTGTCCACTCTGAACCAAAGATTTTATGACGACAATGTTCTGAGTTTGCTTGAGCAAACATCATCAACTCGATGTCGTGTGGATTACGCCCCATCTTATTAAATGCTGCGGTTAAATAGTCAATTTCTTCATCTGACAAGGCAAAGCCAAACTCAGAGTTTGCTTTAACCAGTGCATCTTTACCTTGCCCCAAAATATCAATTGAGTTTAAAGGCTTAGGCTCAGTTTCAGAGAATAAAGCTGTTGCGTCATCAATTTTATTGAAAACGCTTTCTGTCATACGGTCATGTAAAATTTGTTTTACTGCATCAGAGATTTCAGAAATCCCCTTTAAAGTAAACAAAACACCGCGTTCTAAGCGGTGTACAGGTGTATTACAGTTGGCAAAAATATCGGTTGCCTTAGATGACCACGGTGAAATTGTACCGACACGTGGCGTGACTAAAATCTGGACTTCGTCACTTGCAGCCTGACGAACTTCAAACGATGCGCCATCGTTTAAAAGCTGTAAAGCAGATTGCTGTTGTTGCTCGTTGAGCGTTTGGTCGAAAAGGTAAACCCATTGGCTTTCTATTGATTGAACAGAACTGATCGACGCAAGGCGTGTTAATAGTTGTGTTTGCTTAAAAGAAGAGTGTGCAGGTGCACCGGCAACGATAAACATGCTGTTTTTGGCTCCACGGGCAGGTTTTGGCAACCTACCTCAATGTGACTTGAAGAGAGCGCATATTCTACTGTGAAAGCAAGATTTCAGCTAGTCATATCCCACTTAAAAAACGCTGAAATCTTGGTTTTAAATATCCGATTTACTTTGACTTTCGCCTTTAAACATGATTCGTAACAATTGAATTATTGAGCTGTATAATGAAACTCACCCGTTTTAGGATCTTCTTTCGCAATGATTCCGCTTTTTTGATAAAAGACTTTTCCACAAGAAATCTCAGGATCGATTTCGCCATCAATATCATAGGATAATCGGACATTGATATGTTCTAAATATGGGTTTTGAGATGCAGAGTCAATGAAAAATACATCTAAACTTTCCATGTTATAGCACACATAGATTTTTTCAGGATGCGAGTTTTTATTCAGATCAATTGTATAGGTATGATCTGCATTTTGAGTCATTCGATCAAGCTTGAGGGCCACCGCATTAACCAAATCGCCACTTTTATTGATCGCATACGCATAGTTTGCCGCATCATTTTTATAAGCTTCGTTGCAGTTTTTAATTGGTTGCCCAATTTTCACCTTGCTAGGTGTAAGATCCTCTATTGTAAATTTAGCTTTTCCATTCAACATACTGCTTGGTAAGATGCTCCAATACTGTTTATTTTGCGCATTTGGATCATCTGTCCAAATACAATTATTTGTCAGATGACCATCTGGCGTTTCTTGAAAAGCAAAAGTCGCGAAAGCTTGATCTACTGCTTCAGGCTTCGCAGGAATGCTTTCTTCAATTTCAGCTTTGCTCACTTCAATCTTTTTCTGAGTTTCGATTTCTTTGTTCTGATTGGATAGATTTTTATCAGTTGGGCTACACCCTGCAAATAGAATAATCATAGTTAATAAGAAGAAATTTTTATTCATGCTTTACTCTTTTTTTAATGATACAAGGACAATGTTTATTCATTTTAACTGTTTATAGGGATAAACATATTAACTTTAATCATTGAAATTTTCCTAATGTTTGGACTATCTAGATTATAAATTGGTTTACTGATCATTCTAAAATTTACTGCTCAATATTTAGTGAATAAAAAAGATCAAAAATTAACAGGCGATTGTATTATTGGATAATTTTTAGGTGATGGTGAACAGCTTTTAATTCGCCTTGATTCTGAAAAACCTGATTATGGCTCTGTTGTTGTCGTGAATCCAATTAAAACGAGAGATGATTGGTTTAGTGTTGAAGCCAACTTTTATAACTTCATTGTGAATTATTTTAAATATAAGGGTGAAAAATACTGGGAAAATATTTCTCAAATATAAACCGACCAAGACAACTTATGTCGCTCGCCCCTAGTACATTTTCAATAAATTTGGCATCATACGATTAACGAAAGAATGAATAATGATAAATGACTCAAATGCGTTGGTTAGAACTCCTTTCAACAGTTCGTTTAGGTAGTAAAAAGCAAAGTACAGAACAGGCACGAAGTCCATTTCATAAAGATTATGACCGCATTATATTTTCGCAAAGTTTTAGACAACTCAATCGTAAAACTCAAGTCCATCCACTAACCCAACATGATGGTATTCATACACGGCTTACGCACTCTTTAGAGGTGTCATGTATTGGGCGTTCTTTGGGAATGCTCGCTGCTGAAAAAATCCAAAATGAACTCCCCGTTTGGATCTCTCCAGCAGATGTAGGGGCGATTATTCAAGCCGCCTGTTTAGCACATGATATCGGTAACCCACCCTTTGGACATGCTGGTGAATATGCGATTCGTGAATGGTTTGATGACGCTGCACATACAAATTTTTTACAAGACCTCAGCCCTGAACAACAAGCAGATGTACGACAGTTCGAAGGTAATGCACAAGGTTTAAGACTGCTTACTAAAATTGACTATCATCCTCATGATGGAGGTATGCGTCTTACTTACGCAACGTTAGGAGCTTACTTAAAGTATCCTTGGCTTTCTAAAACCATCGAATCTCAAGGGAATACTCCTGCAAGCAAACGGGCTAAATTTGGCTGTTATCAAGCTGAAAAAGAAATTCTTAAACAGATTGCAGATCAACTCGGTTTAATTCAATTGGGTGAATATCATTGGTGTCGTCATCCACTGACGTATTTACTAGAAGCTGCTGATGACATTTGTTATGCCTTAATTGATTTAGAAGACGGCATTATTCTCAATATGCTCAGCTATGAAGAAGTTGAACCTATTTTTCTTGATTTATTAGGAGATTATGGCGTTCCCGCTGAACTCAGTATGCCATATATGACTTGGCAACAAAAAATTGCCGCTTTGCGTGGTCGTGTTATGAAACGTTTGGTCGATGAAGTAACTACTGCTTTCGCAAAACAACATTATCAAATTTTGTCAGGCCAGCTAAAAGGTTCATTACTGCAATACTGTGCTGAAGATATTGAGATTGGGATTGATCGAGCAAAAAACCTTGCCCGTGAAAAAATTTTTGAACACCCGCAAAAATCAGGTTTGGAAATTATTGCCCATCAGAGTTTACAGCATATTTTAGATGCTTTTATTCCCCTTACGACACCGAATAAAACATTAAGTTTTAAAGATGGTCGTTTACTGTCTATTTTAGAACGGTTTGGTGCACGCTTTAGTGATCATCACTATGACAATATTATGCAAGTCTTAGATATTGTGAGTAAATTTTCAGACCATCAAGCCTATAACTTAGCGCAAGAACTCCAAGGTAATAAAGTAGGATTCTTTTGATGAAACGGTTTGTAGATGATGGAATCACATTGAATAGATTTTCTCGGCAACCTATTTTAGTAGAATGTCCATTTTGTTTAAAAAATGCCACCGTCTATACGAAAAAAATTGATGATGTTGATTTCGAGCAACCCTTTTTTAATTGCCAAAATTGTTGTAAATCATTTGACCAAAAAGCCAAACAGGAAAATAACTTAGGCTATTTCTCTGGGGTTTATTTAGATATTGAAGAAACTTGTCGTTGTAAACGTGGAAAATTTCAGTTTCATCAATACTATGCAAAAAAGAGTTTTGTTCCTCAATTTATTGAATTGAATTGCAACTTTTGCCCAATTTCCAAACGGATCTATCCTAACCAATTTGATATACGCAAACAATTTAATCGCGGCTTCAATACAGATCCTTATTTTGGTTATTGCCTAACACTATGTGTAGCAACAAGAAATGGACTTGTTTTCGCCTATAATCAAGAACATATTAACTGTTTAAAAGATTATATTTCTGCAAACCTTAGACAAAGAACTTATTTAAATACCAATAAAACCTATTTTAATCGTTTACCTGCTTGGATAAAATCTGCCCGAAATCGCAAAGAAATTCTTAAAGCAATTTTGCGTTTAGAGCAAATGGCATCTACTATTCAACCATTAACAAATAAGTGAACAAACTCAATGATCGGATGTCTTATTGGTGAAGTCTTAGCTTTAGAAGCACCTACCGTACTTTTAAATGTAAATGGCGTGGGTTATGAGATCGACACGCCACTCTCAACATTTTGCCAATTACAAAAAGGTCAAAAAGTTACCTTATGGACACATTTAGCCGTCCGTGAGGATGCTCAATTGCTATATGGCTTCTCTAATGCTCAAGAAAAAACCATCTTTCGCACCCTGCTAAAAGTGAATGGTGTCGGTCCTAAAATGGCTTTAGGCATTCTATCTACACTCAGTGTCGAAATGTTGGTACATACTGTTGAGAATGGTGATGTCAAAACTTTAGTTAAAGTCCCTGGCGTTGGTGCGAAAACAGCCGAACGTTTAATGATTGAACTTCGTGATCGCTTTAAAGCCTTTGCTACAGGGACCACACCGAGTAATTCAACTTCAACTCAAATACAATTTACGGGTAATTCTGCTGTTGCAGAAGCTGAAGCGGCATTGCAATCTTTAGGTTATAAACCTTTGGAAGCACAAAAACTGATTAATGCCGTGAAAGCAGACTATACTGAAGCAAGCGACATTATCCGTGCTGCACTTAAATCCATGAATAAATAAGACAGATTAAGACACTCATGCAAGACCGTTTAATCAGTGGGGCTGAAAAACCCGAAGATCATTTTGATCGTGCCATTCGTCCAACCTCTTTGGATGATTATATAGGCCAACCTGTTGTACGAGAGCAAATGGAAATCTTCATTGGTGCTGCTCGTGGTCGTGGTGAAGCACTTGATCATACCTTGATCTTTGGCCCACCCGGTTTAGGTAAAACCACATTGGCCAATATTATCGCCCGTGAAATGGGGGGAAATCTTAAATCTACCTCTGGCCCAGTACTGGAACGTGCAGGTGATTTGGCTGCAATGCTGACCAATCTGGAAGAAGGTGATGTGCTATTTATCGATGAAATTCACCGCCTCTCTCCAGTGATTGAAGAAATTCTTTATCCTGCGATGGAAGATTACCAACTCGACATCATGATTGGTGAGGGCCCTGGCGCACGTTCGATAAAATTAGACTTACCACCATTTACCTTAGTTGCTGCGACAACACGTGCAGGTCTACTCACCTCACCTTTGCGTGATCGCTTTGGAATTGTGCAACGTTTAGAATTTTATTCAGTTGAAGATTTGACCCATATTGTGGCACGTTCAGCGTCATTAATGAATGTTCCCACAACAGCAGACGGTGCAAAAGAAATTGCTCGTCGTGCGCGTGGTACTCCGCGTATTGCTAACCGTTTGTTACGTCGTGTCCGTGACTATGCACAAGTTAAAGGTACGGGTGAAGTCACTCAACACATGGCACAACGTGCATTGGATATGTTAAATGTTGATAAAGATGGTTTAGATACATTAGACCGTCGTTATTTATCGATGTTATTAGAGCGTTTTGATGGCGGCCCTGCTGGTGTTGAAGCTTTAGCTGCAGCAATGGCTGAGGATTCAGGCACCTTAGAAGATGTGATTGAACCCTATTTGATTCAGCAAGGTTATGCTATGCGTACTGCTCGTGGGCGTATTGCAACCAACCAAGCCTATTTACAATTTGGGATGACACCACCTGAACCAAAATAATCAATACAAAGGAATATTCAATATTCCCTTGTGTATTTTATAGTTTTATATAGAAAAGCCCTATACAAATAGGGCTTTTCTAATGCTAATCGAAGATAAGTTTTATTAGAATTTAAACGTTGTGCTCAATTGAACACGGCGCCCTTCTTGAGTATTTTTATACCGATTAAAATAGTCTGCGCCTACTTTTTGATAATCAACAAAGTTTTTATCAAAGACATTATATAAACCCACAGCAATATCCCACTGATTATTTACATTAAAATTTGATCCCATATGCATCAAACCGTATGCTTTATAATCACCTAATGCATCATAAACTTCTTGGTTAACTTGAGGTAGACTATTATAATAATCTGGTGTAAAACGCGCACGTTCACTCCGGTATTCACCTCGCGCCCATAATTGGATTTTATCATCCGCTTGCCATTTTAATGATGCATTGATCATATGTTTAGGCGTATCGTTTAATGGTGGATTACCACTCGCTTTGTCCTTAATTTCTGCCTCCGTCCATGTATAGTTCAGGCCAAATTTCCAAGTCGGTACAAACTCCCAATTTAAGCCTGTTTCAATACCATAGCTTTCTGCTTTTTGAGCATTGATCGGACGAGTAATATTCCAAGCACGTTTGTCAGTATCTCCAGCTTGCATTAGCCATGGTGTACCAAGTCTTGCCATTTCTTTTTCACAGTCAGCTTTAGTAAGATTGGCATCACAGGTTCTTTCCACTGGTCCATTAATTATCTTATCTTTAATCTGACTGAAAAATGCTGTGATGTTAGCATCAAAATTGGAACCGTTATTAAAATAAGTACCCAGCTCAAAGTTATTACTTGTTTCAGGTTTTAAATTTGGGCTACCAAAAAGAGGAGTTCGTCCTTGTCCGCCAACATTATAAATCCCATTGGTCAGGCGCTCTAAGCGAGGCGCTTTATAGCCCTCACTATAGCCACCTTTAAATGTCCAATTGTCATTTGCATTCCAAACTAAATATGCTCTAGGTGTCCAAAAACTACCAAATGTATCATGATTGTCAAAACGTAAACCCGTTGTTAAAGCTAGATCTGGGGTAAGTGCCCATGTATCTTCAGCAAAAAGACCCAATTGCTGAAACGACACCTCCTTATTTACCCTTAATCCGTCTTTAATACTTGCATCCCACCATTGCCCACCAAGGGTAATATTGTGTCCTTTAAAATATTGAGTGGCCAATTTAGTATCAAAAATCGTATCCTCACTTTCTAAAAGACGCGGTGTGATCACATTTGAACCTGCTTGAGCACGTGCGGGAATAAGGCGACCAATTGTTTCAGTTTGAGTATTGCTTATACTTGATTCCAAGGTCCCAATTTTATTGCGCCATGTGTGTACAAGTGTTAGCCGATCTCTATTAAATTCTTTCGATTTATCATAACCACCATTTGCACCAAGCGTACCAAGTTGACTCTTACTGTTGTCATACCATTGTTCAGTTTTTTCATATTCTACCGAGAGATCGTGTTGTTTAGTTGGGGTAAATGTTACACGTGCCCCTATAGTTTCTAAATCTGATTTGGTTGGGTTATCCCCCCTGTTTAGCTCTACCGAATTATCATTTACATCGAGATACCCCACATTGGACTGACTCCGTTGAGCCTTTCGTGCACGAAGCTGCACTCCCAATAAATCCTGAACAATGGGTCCACTAAGAAAAGCATCTGCTGCACGATGGTTACCAAAATCAGAACTGTTTGGCAGTAAAGTCCCTTCTAATGTGATAGAGCCTGTCCATACATTTGAAACTTTTTTTGTAATTATATTGACCACGCCACCCATGGCATCAGAACCATACAATGTAGAAGCTGGTCCTCGAATAATCTCAATTCGTTCAATTGCTGAGATTGGAGGAATAAAACTGTTATTTGACTCACCAAAACCATTTGGTGCAATATCTCCAGTACTGTTCTGACGGCGACCATCAATCAAAACCAGAGAATATTCCGCACTCATACCACGAATCCGAATATTTAATCCCCCGGTTTTTCCTTCCATAAGACTGACATCAACCCCCTCTACATCAACTAAAGCATCTGCGATAGAGTTTATACGTTTGCCTTTTAGATCTTGTGCGGTGATCACAGTAATACTTGCCGGTGCATCTTTTAGTTTTTGCTCATAACCCGCAGCAGAAACAACAATCGTTGAAAGTTGTTGTGTAGCATCGGATTCTACCTTGCTATTTGCAAAGGCTGAAGTTGTTGTAATTCCTAAAAGTGCGATTGAAATAGGACGAAGGTTAAACTTACTCATAAATAGAATTCCAGTAGATGGACGACATAAACAATTGAAAACAAATAAAACATCTAAATATGAATGATAAGAATTATCATTTGCAATAAAAAGCATACAAAAAACAACAAGCATAGTAAAGAGTTATTACACATTAATTTAATTAAAACTTAATAAAAAACTTTTGTTGGTTTTAATAGGCTGATTTAATTACATCAATCTCATTAAAAATTTGTTATTTAAAACAAATAAGTTATTGTTAATATTTGATTTTATTATTTTATAAAATTCTCTTTGATACATCCTTTTCAATCAGTTCCGGATATAAACGCCTACACTCAATTGGCTGCTCATAAGTAGTTCAAAGATAAAAACACCAAAGCATCATATAACCATGCTGGTTATTTAAACAATTACAAAAAAATAATTTTGGAATGAATGGGCTTTGTCGAGCGTTGAAGTTATGAAATATAGAACGGATATTCAATTGACATCATTTATTTCACGCTGCAAATACAGATTGGCATACATTTTGGATTGATGAGTTTTTCTTATTGTACGTTTAAAACTTTAAATTTATAAAAAAGCCAATTCAATGTTAATAATTTAATAAAAGGACAATTGCTAATCTTGACTGAGCAACACAAAAAAGGAATCAAATTGAGTGAACTTGCATGGAATGTGAGTTTAGAAAAAATTTAACAGTGCATATACCTAAAGCTCATTCGAGAGTCTTTTATACAAATATTCAAACTCGCTGATATTGATCGTTATCGCCCGAAAATCAATATTTTCAACATGGATGTACTGGTTTCATAATCGAATAAATAGGATATTTAAATATGGATAACACTCAGAATATATTACAAAAATTTGCAATAAAAGTCAGTGATTGGTCAGAAAAATGGTTTCCTGATTCCTATATTTTTGCCCTGTTAGGCGTCATCATTGTTGCCATAGCTGCGATTGGAATAGGAGCCTCTGTTCAGGATGTCGCAATTTCATTTGGCAATGGTTTCTGGAGTTTGATTCCATTTACGATGCAAATGTGTATGTTGATTGTCGTTGGTTATGTGGTTTCAGTATCTAAACCCGTCGAAATGCTGATCCAAAAAATGGCTCAGATTCCCACATCTGGAAGGAATGCTATCGTTTTTGTAGCGACCGTCAGTCTCTTGATTTCACTGATTAACTGGGCCATGAGTACGGTTTTAACTGCCCTTTTGGTGATTGCACTATCCAAGCGTAAAGAGCTGAATATGGATTATCGTGCAGCTGCCGCAGCCGCTATTATTGGTATGGGTGCAACTTGGGCACTGGGTATTAGTTCTTCCGCTGCCCAGTTACAGGCAAACAAAGCAAGCTTACCTGAACCACTTTATAACTTAACGGGTATCATTCCTTTTACTGAAACGATCTTTTTACCACAGTCTATGATTATGACTGCCGTATTGATTATCGTATCAATTGCCATTGCATTCTGGTCTGCACCTAAAGGCAATAGCATAAAAACCATTGATGAATTTGATATTCATTTTGAAGATGAAAAGACCGAAGTCCAAAGCAAAAAACGCCCAGGTGACTGGCTGGAAAACTCCCCTATTCTGAGCATTTTAATTGTGGTTTTAGGTCTGATCTGGATGTTTAATGAATTTACAAAAAGCAATCCGATTATTGCCATTTCCAGTTTAAACACTTACAACTTTATCTTCTTAATGCTCGGTATTGCTTTACACGGAACGCCTCGAAATTTTTTAAATGCAGTTTCTAAAGCTGTCCCTGCGGTTTCTGGCGTACTGATTCAATTTCCACTCTATGGAAGTATTGCTTTTATTATGACAAGTGCTATGAACGCACAGGATTTATCTCTATCTCATTATATTGCTGAATTCTTTGTATCGATTGCATCCAAAGAAACTTTCGCAATTGTTATGGGGTTATATTCGGCTATTTTAGGCTTTTTCATTCCATCAGGTGGTGGTAAGTGGATTATTGAAGCACCTTATGTCATGCAGGCTGCACACGATTTAAAAGTACATTTAGGCTGGTCTGTTCAGATTTATAATGCAGCAGAAGCTTTACCCAATTTAATTAACCCTTTCTTTATGTTACCTATGCTGGGAATTTTAAAGTTAAAAGCCAAAGATGTTATTGGATTTACAGTTACTCAGCTTGTCTTCCATTTACCCTTGGTTTTATTCTTATTGTGGATTCTTGGACGTACTTTAACGTATATGCCCCCTACTTTTTAGGATGTAAAAGATTTCGTTGTAAAAAGTTATTTAAACGGCTTATTCAATATAATCTTCTGATGAATAAGCCGACATTTAAATTGATCATAGCAAGTATTGATCCTCTTACAAACGAGCTTTAATTAATTGTAGGAATATCGTTATGTTCTTTATTGATAGATATGCAATAAACAACACAGGAATGCATAGCAACATGCGTAATAAATTCGAATTCCAAATTCTAATATTTATATAAAATCCAACAATATCAAGCAATAATTAGAATTAACTAACAAAATATTAAATCAACATATTCAATTGGTTATGTAAATTCAACTTTAACAAGCAATATTTAGGAATATTTAGCAGTCTATTTTTGGTCTACTATGGGTCTACTTTTTCAATATTCTTAATAAGTAGACTTAAGAGATAAAATCAACTTAGTTTTATTCATTTTTGGAAATCACAAAGATTAAAAAAGGGCCTGTACAATTGACAGCCCCTTATTGACTACACTTTTAGTGTGGTTATCTTCAGATACTCAAATTGTGAGTATCAACAATGTTTCCTTTTAAATTTGATAATAAATTCTTTTTGAGCTTCACTAAAAACATGATTATCTTCACCCCATCGTGCATTTAGCCTAACACCAAAACTATCCATAAAAGCCTTGTTTTTATCAGTTGTTAGGAAGTGATAAATCGCAGCAGGGAAATAGAATTTAAAACCTTCCGAACTTAAACTATAACACTCTTGTCCAAAATAATATAAATACTCATAGCTCACATCTTTCCATGTTCTGATCCGCTCATTTGGCCTACTACGTGAGTGAGCTGCTTCAAGTCCAATTTGTAAGTAAAATTCTGGCCAATCAAAGTTAATTTTAAGAAACAAGTCTTCAGTAGACATTTGCCTTTGTGATAGGAAATCATCATCAATTTGGTCAAAATAACAATAATAAGTATCGAAAAAATCACATTCTAACAATGAGCGATTTTCACCCAATTCAAAAGGTGGAAAAGTTTTCTCAAGTTGATCTTTAATATCTGCATTCATAATTAATTTTCACATAGACTCAAGGCATTTTGTGCATCAATCAAAGCAATAGCGTGGTTTGGATCAGGAGGTAACCAACAAGCATTTTCTTGAACTCTTGCATTGATTAAATTTCTAAAAAGAGTTGCATTAGCTGCTTTCACAGTTGTATCTGTTACATTCTTACAACTTTTCCCTCTTGTAGCATTTTTAGCATCTCTTGTGGCGCGAGTGTATGGCATAAATAGAGATTTATCACAAACCCAGCAACTACCATTTCTAACAATACCGCTTGGACATTTAGAATTGTTATCCAACTCATCAGCTATTGGTTTAGCTTTAGAATCATCCTGTTCAGCCTCTGACAAAATATTTGTAGCTGCTGCTAAAACAGTAAACTGTGCATCAAGATTATCACTTTCTGCATTTTCAATGACTTGTTGGGCAACGGTTATGAGGGAGAGGTTTTTTTGTTCAATAGGTTCGATACGTGCAACACGTTGCGTAGGCTGATAAGCATCATATCTATTTTGTTCAGCATTATAACCAACACAAACAGGATATTCCCTATCTGATCGATCAACAGATACAAACGTCCAACCAAATCCTGTCTTATTCCAAAAGGCACTGCATGCAGCAGTGGCAGAATTATATAAAACACCATTATATACCCATTGATAAGTAGGGTCTGATTCTGAGTTAGGAGGATAATATTTAATTTGGTTATTAGCAGGATCTAGCACCCATTCCACAGCACCTAATAATTGCTCTACTGCAAAAGTTAGCGCATATCCAGCTAGCCACCACGTAAAACTTTAGCAACTTGCGATGCGTTTGGAGTAATTAAAACTGACGACATAACTGGGCCTTTTGTCGCATCATATAAGATGGATCCTCCAACAGCAGTTGGATTTAATAGATTCCATCCATTAATTGTTACAGCATTAACCAATGCTAAATTCAATAAAAATAATAAGGAAGCTAGGAAAATTACTATTCTTCTAAACATGTATATTTTTCTCTTTGTAAGGTTATAAGGAATATTAATAATTGTTTTCAACCTATTAGTATAAACATGCTCAAAAACAACATGAAAATGATGAAATGAACTTTGGTAAATTTACTCAAAATTATTTTAGTTGGGATGAGTTATTTACCTTATTTGATTTTAAGCACGATTTTTTCCAGCCAGTGACAAACTCATTTATGACCTTCTGCTGCCCTAGCATTGTTACATACACGGGCTTAGATAGCGCATCAGCAATCATGTCCTCTAATAATTGAACTTGATGTTCCATTAACCCATCCTTTGTATCATCAAATACTTTCTTTAAATCAATCCCTCCTTGGCGCATTTGAATGATCATGTCGGCTGTCTCTTCAACAATTTTGCATTCATCAGCTTCATTTGCGAAAGCAGAAGAACTTAACAATAAAAGTAATAGAATTTTAAATTTCATATTTTTGCTCTTAGAATTTGAAATATTAAATAAAAATTGGCTAAAACTAGTTACACAAACTAACATTTTATGAAACTTTTCTACATTACAATTTTATCAAAACTATATAAAAAGGGAATATCTGAGTAAATATCTAAAATATACACTGATTACGGTTGGGGTTTTACTTATTCTTGGAGTGCTATTTTTCTTAAACTTCATGAGAATTTGTTAATTTAATTTAAATAAGCCCTCACTCAGAGGTCCATGCTTCAATCAATCTTTCTGTATCAGCTGCTTTACCATTGCGCGATATTTTGTAATTTAACTTTTTAGTATGGTCGTGAGGATAATACAGTACTCAGTGATACCACTTCATTAACAGAATCCACAAGCTAATCTCCTTCAGCCCTACTCTCCTCATTCGGATTGTAATCTTGTGCCATTTGAGAAAGCATGCCTTGTGCTAAAATTCGCGCCAAAGTCAGGGTTAAACTCTTGTGCAAATTTATAAGTGGGGCAAATCAATTTACTTTTCTACAATATAGCCTCTAAAGCTTATATACACGTACTGTTCAAGCAACAGTCTGCTGTTCATGTAGATTTCCGTTTCTCTCAAAACATCTCATAGATGCTTTTGGTATAGTTGATAGGTTCACTTATAAATATCGTAAAATTCAATCAAGCAATCAGATCAGCAATATAAAAAGCTCTTGTTTTTTTAACTGACTGATTTGAAATTGAATCAGCGCAAGTAAATACTGGCAAGCAATTGATAGATATGCAATAAACAACACAGGAATGCATAGCAACATGAGTAATAAATTCGAATTCCAAATCCGTGTATATATCGAAGATACAGATGCAGGCGGTATCGTATACCATGCCAATCATATCCGCTTTATGGAACGTGCACGGACAGAATGGCTACGTGCATCCGGTATTGACCACTATTGGCATCAAAAAGATTACAATTTTGTCGTGCATAAAATTGCATTGAAATATTCTCGCCCTATACTCATGGACGATCTTATTACTGTTACAGCAAGTGTAGTTTCATGTAAAGCTTCGTCATTTGTGTTGCAACAGAATATATATCGTGGTGAAATCATGCTTGCTTCTGGCGAGGTGGAATTGGCATGTTTAAGTACAGATATGAAACCTCGTAGAATTCCTGACGAAATCCGTGATTTAATTCTTCGAGAATTAGCTCACGAATAAAAAATACTTTTGGCACATGTAACTATGGCAACACAACTAGAATCTTCTTTACACATCTCTGATTTAATTTTACAAGCAAGCCCTGTGGTTCAATTGGTGATGCTAATCTTAGTACTCGCATCCGTTTTTAGTTGGTATTTGATTGCCAAGTTGCATATGGGCTATAAGAAAGCACATCAAGGCGATGAGCATTTCCAAAAAATCTTCTGGTCTGGTGCTGAACTCAATACCTTATATAACAATGCTCAGCTTAATTCTAAGCGAAGCGGTTTAGAAGATATTTTCTATCAGGGTTTAAGTGAGTTTTTAAAACTTAAAAAACGTCATGCTGAAACTGCATCGATGATTGAAGGTACTGAACGTATCTTGCGTGTAGGACTCAGTCGTGACCAAGGTCGTTTAGAGCAAGGCTTAAGCTCTCTCGCCAGTATCGGTTCTGTCGCACCTTATATTGGTTTATTTGGTACTGTTTGGGGCATTATGAGTGCATTCATTGGCTTAGCTCAGGTTGAACAAGTTACCTTAGCCACTGTTGCACCAGGTATTGCTGAAGCATTGATTGCAACTGCGATTGGTTTATTTGCTGCAATACCAGCGGTACTAGCATTTAACCATTACACTGCAAAAGGCGAAGAAATTTATTCAGATCGTGCATTATTTGCAGAAGAAATGGTGGCGCTATTACAACGTCAGTCTGTGGGAACTACACAGGAAGATGAATAATGACAATCCAACGTTCTGGACGTTTTGAACGCGTCAAAAAACCTTTAAAAAGTGATATGAATGTCGTTCCATATATCGACGTCATGTTGGTTTTATTGGTTATTTTTATGGTGACAGCACCCATGATTACCACGGGTGTTAAAGTTGATTTACCTCAAGCAAACAATAATCCGATTCAATCTGAAGATCGACCAGCCATCGTGACTTTAGAAGCAGATGGTACGATTAAACTTGAAGACAAAAACCATAAAAATGAGGTTTTAACTTTAGATGAGTTAAAAACAGTACTTACAGAAAATCAGCAACAGGCTCAAGCAAATAACAAGCAATTGAGTGTCTTGATCAATGGTAGTGAATCACGCCCTTATGGTGAAGTCATGAAACTCATGTCTACACTGCAAGATGCTGGTTTAAGCCAAGTGGGTTTACTGACAGAGTCTGTAAAGTAAGTTATGAAAAATATTCAAAAGCCACAATCTAAAGAAAAAGCGATTGCACTTGGATTTACCCTAGGTATTCATGTGGTGGCGATTACTGGCTTACTTTTTCTCGGTTTAAGTCAACCACCTGAGCCACCCAAGCAAATTAAAACCGTTTTAATTAAGCCTGAAGATTTACCACCGCCTGAACCCAAGCCTTTAGTAGAAACTGATGCCACTGAAACGGCAGATAGCAAGGTTGCAGAAAATACTCAGCAAACAGCGGAACCCGATCAAACTGCACCAGAAATTCCAACTGAAGCAAATAATGCACCAGATACTAAGGCGATAGATGCACAAAAAGCTGCCGAACAGGCCAAGGCAGCCGCATTAGAACAGCAATTGGCTATGGCAGCGGCTAAAACAGCACAAGAAAAAGCCTTAAAACTTTCTCAAGCTAAAGCAGATGCTGCTGAAAAAGCCAAACAAGAGGCAGCTGAAAAAGTAAAGCAGGCTAAAAATGCTGCTGAGAAAGCTAAGGCTGAAGCTGAAGCAAGATCTAAAGCAGATGCAGCAGCTAAGGCCAAGCAAGAGGCGCTTCAAAAAGCCAAAGCGGATGCTGCGGAAAAAGCTAGACTCGCAAGACTCAATGCCGAAGCAAAAAGCAAAGCAGAAGCTGCTGAAAAAGTCAGGAAAGAAGCCGCAGATAAGGCCCAACAGGCCAAAGCGGATGCTGCTGCAAAAGCCAAGGCGGATGCTAATGCAAAAGCCAAGGCAGAAGCTGCTGCAAAAGCTAAGGCAGAAGCTGCTGAAAAAGCCAGAGCGGATGCTAATGCAAAAGCTAAAGCTGACGCTGCTGCAAAGGCTAAAGCGGATGCTAATGCAAAAGCCAAAGCGGACGCTGCTGCAAAGGCTAAGGCAGATGCTGCTGCAAAAGCCAAGGCAGACGCTGCTGAAAAAGCCAAGGCAGATGCTAATGCAAAAGCCAAAGCGGACGCTGCTGCAAAGGCTAAAGCAGATGCTGCTGCAAAAGCCAAAGCAGATGCTGCAGCAAAGGCTAAAGCAGATGCTGCTGCAAAAGCCAAAGCGGATGCGGACGCAAAACGTAAAGCTGATCTAGCACGCGAATTAGATGAAGAAAAAGCCTCTGCTGCTGAAAAAGCCAAAGAAGCTGCTGCAAATAAAAAGGCAGAAGCGAGAAAAGTTGCATCTTCTGCGAAAAAGGACTTCGAAAGTAAAGTCCGGAATGCTTGGCGTATGCCAGCTGGCTCAACAGGTCAAAAGGCAACAGCTCGTGTTACACTAACGGATAGCGGTTCTGTGGCCTCGATCATTGTCAATGCATCAGATCCAGATGTAAAAGCAAGTGTGGAACAAGCAGTTCGCAATGCTGCACCTTTCCCAATGCCATCTGATCCAGATGCCAGACGCGAAGCACGAAGTTTTAGTGCAAATTTTACAGTGAAATAATTTTAAAATTACACCCTGTCTTGGCAGGGTGTAATTTAATGCAAGAACAATCACTCGGAAAAATCAAATGCGAGTTAAACCCATATTTGTAGCAATTTCATTATTTTTTCCAACTGCATTATTATTTGCAAAAAATATCGAGCAAGAAAAAATACTTGAAGTAAATACGCAACAACACCCACCTTCTGCGTCATACGAAAACAAACCGTCTGTACCAACAACAGAAGCATTACTTCAACAAAGTCAAATGGCTCAGCGGATAAATACCGCTAGAGTCAATCGGATTGTTAAAAAGTTGAAAAATTTAACAATTATCCAAGAAAATGCCGATGTTATTATTTACTTAGATGACAGCGGGAATATAAAAGATATTTTAATCACAGAACAAGACAGCGAAGCGTTTTCAAACGCAATCAAAACGGCGATTCAGCAAACAGCACCTTTTGAAATGTCTAAACAGTCATCGCTCAATCAATTATTAAAAGTGATTCGCATCAAATTCCGTGTTGAATAAGACTCTATTCAACACGAGATAATATATTTTAATGGCAGCAACAATGACATTGTTGTCAAATCAATAAAAAAGTAATTTTTAAAACTGCACCATTTACAATGCCCAAAGATCAAGACGAAATTCATTGGTGTAATAAATTTGAATTTAATTTTTTTAGTAAATCTGTTCAATGATAATCTTTTGTTCACAATTACATGCTTTATATAGATTAAAATCATGTCTTTGTGCTACAAAGCTAAGCATAGTTAAAAATTGATATTTGAGTACATGAAGTCCAATGAAAATCATGCCTAAACATCTATTAGGATTCGCAATTATTGTTGCATTTAGTCCAGCATTGATCACCACATCATATGCACAATTGCAATTAGAAATTGCCAAAGCACCTGAATCTGCACCTAAAATTGCCATCATTCCATTTAGTAATGATCAATCTATCTACCCTATTGTTGAACAAGATTTAAATCGCTCTGGGCGCTTTACCAGTTCATCAAAAAATCTTCCTGCTACTGCAAACATAAACAATATAAATGCAGAAGCATGGAAAGCGGCTGGGGTTCCTTATGTGGTTTTAGGTGACTCTAAAACCAATGCAGATGGTTCATTGGCAGTACATTACCAACTCTATGATGTTGAAAAGCAGAAATTCCTATTAAATGAATTGCTCTCGATTCCAGCATCACGTGTGCGTTCTGCGGCACATATGATCAGTGACGCAATTTATCAAGCGCTTACAGGGATTCAAGGCGACTTCACAGGACGTATTGCTTATGTGTTACGTAACCCTGCAACACCAGAGACTCGTTATACCTTACAAATTGCAGATACCGATGGTGAGCAACCTAAAACAGTATTAAGTTCAAGAGATCCTATTCTCTCACCTGCTTGGACGCCAGATGCGAAAAAAATTGCTTATGTTTCATTTGAAACCAAGCGCCCTGCTATTTATATCCAAGACTTAGCCACAGGTGCACGAGAAAAACTCGCTGCATTTCGCGGTTTAAATGGTGCACCAAGTTTCTCTCCTGATGGGAAATCAATGCTGTTTACTGCGTCTATGCATGGAAATCCTGAAGTTTATCAAATGGATTTAGATTCACGCCAAGTGAAGCGCATGACCAACGATAGCGCAATTGACACAGAAGCACGTTATGCTCCAGATGGAAAATCATTTATTTTCACATCTGACCGTGGTGGATCAGCACAAATTTACCGTTATAGTTTTGATGATGGCTCGACCAAACGTTTAACTTTCCGTGGTGCATTTAATGCACGTGGTACATTAAGTGCTGATGGTAAATATGTGGCATTGGTACACCGCCCTTCTGGTAGTAACTACAAAGTTGCCATTCAGGAAATTTCTACAGGTATCACCAATATTTTGACACCAACAAGTTTAGATGAATCACCAAGCTTTTCTCCAAATGGGCAAATGGTGGTTTATGCAACACGTGAGGGTAATCGTGGCTTATTGGCAATCATGTCTACAGATGGTCGCTTCCGCATGAACTTACCAAGCGAACAAGGTGAAGTACGTGAACCTGCTTGGGCCCCTAAATAATTTAATCAAGATGTAAATCACTTATTTAAAATTGAAATACCGGAGATCAACATGAAGTCAATTCAATATCTAGCTTTACCCTTATTAGCAGCAAGCTTAGTGATGACAGGTTGTGCAAGCCGTAAACCTGCTGCCACTGTAGAGTCAGGAACCAATCCAAATAGTGCGACGACAGTAAATACCAGTGGTTTAAGTGAAGATGCTGCTTTAAATGCACAAAATTTAAATGGTGCTTCATCTAAAGGCGTGACTGAAGCCAATAAAGCATTTTTAGCAAAACGTGTGGTACATTTTGATTATGACAGTAGTGATCTTTCCAATGATGACTACCAAACACTACAAGCACATGCGCAGTTCTTGATTGCCAATGCCAACTCTAAAGTGGCATTAACAGGTCATACAGATGAACGTGGTACGCGTGAGTACAACATGGCTTTAGGTGAGCGTCGTGCTAAAGCCGTTGAAAGCTACCTGATCACCAATGGTGTTAAAGCAAACCAATTAGAAGCAGTAAGCTACGGTAAGGAAATGCCGATCAATGCTGGTCATGATGAAGCGGCTTGGAAAGAAAACCGCCGTGTTGAAATCAACTACGAAGCCGTTCCTCCTCTTTTAAAATAATGCCAAAGTTGCATTATTAAAATAGACCATAAAAAATGCCCAATTCAATTGGGCATTTTTACCAGAGCTTATTCTTATTCAGCGCTTTCCTATTTCAAGATAAAATTTTGATTTAGTACAGTAAAATAAGAAACTGCTTAGCATGTTCAAGGTAATTTATATTAATAACGCCATTTCTTGAGTATTTGCTCATTAAATAACGCAATAAACCGTTCCTCTACCCATTCATCCACCTCATCTGGATGCGCTTCAGCAAAAAACTCAGACTGTACTAAAATCAGACAACCTTTAATATAGTCATCCACACAGTCCAATATTTTACTTAAATAAGGCGTGTCGTCATGATCAAAGTAATAGATTTCTTTGCTGATGTCATGAAAGCAAAACATATTGCCATTACCAAGATAATCACTAAATGTAATCAGATGAGGTAAAACTGCTAAATCGGCCTGACTAAATTCAGGCGCATATTGCGGTGCATTTGCCCAAATATCTTTTAAGTAGCCAATATCATCAAATTGCTGCAATTGTTCACCAATATCAGCAATCCCAAAGTGTTGATAGAAGATCGTTAAAGATTCAGGTAAGCGACAATTTAAACGCTGTTCAAGTTTTAAAATTTGCTCATCATCAATTGCAGGTGCAATCTCATCATCATTTAAATCAGCAAAAGATTCTAAAATTAGGCGAGTTTTAACATCCCACTCCGCTTCACCAATGTTATTAAATGGAATGATAATGTCTGTTTTGTGATCAATCTCTATCATGAAGATTTATTGTTCGGAGTTAATATAAAATAAATGAATAGAAAAAAGCGCTCATATCGCAATGAACGCTTTTTATTGATTAAGCCTTTGACTCATCTGGCTTGGGGCTTTGCATAGATTCAATCATGTCATGCTTATTGAATTCCTTGAATTCAGGCTTAGCTTCGTAATTCTTCCATGCTTCTTTCACTTTTTCAGCACTAATATCTTTTAAATCAATGCTTTCATTTGGAGTCGGAGTCGCTTCAAACTTTGTCGTTGTCATGTCAGTGCTCCTATACGCTATTGTACGTATATTCAACATAACACTTTCTAAAATACTTTCAAGGGTAATTTCACGACAAATAACACAGGATAATTTCTATTTTGTGCTGAACTCATCTAAAATAGCCTCCATTATTTGGTTTGTAAAAATTTATCGCTTTTGGAGCACCTCTGATATGTCATATCGCACCCTATCCCAATATTTAGAACAACAACAAGGGAACTTAACACCTGAACTTGCCAATGTGATTGAAACAATTGCCAATACCTGTAAAACCATCGATCAGGCTTTACAGAAAGGTGCTTTAGCTGGTGTCTTGGGGAGTGCACAACATGAAAATGTACAAGGTGAAGAGCAAAAAAAACTTGATGTGATTTCAAATGATTATTTGATTGATGCTTTAAAAGCCAATCCAAATGTAGGCGGACTCGCATCTGAAGAATTAGATGAATTTACCCCAGCTCAAGACAATGGCAAATATTTGGTTTTATTTGATCCATTAGATGGTTCAAGTAATATTGACATTAATATGTGTGTAGGAACAATTTTTTCTATCCTTCCTGCTCAAAATGCCGTAACGCAAGCTGAAGACTTCATGCAAGCAGGGATTCAACAAGTTTCAGCAGGTTATGTACTTTATGGCCCATCGACAATGATGGCTTTGACCGTTGGTGCGGGTGTTGTATTCTTCACTTACGACCCTGAAGAAAAGCAATTCTTGCTCACTTCTGAAAATATTCAAGTGGCTGCGGATACCAAAGAGTTTGCGATTAACTCATCAAACCAACGTCATTGGGAAGCGCCTGTAAAGCGTTATATTGATGAACTACAAGCAGGTAAAACATCTATACGTGAAAAAGATTTCAATATGCGTTGGGTGGCGTGTATGGTAGGTGATATTCATCGTATTTTATGTCGTAGCGGTATTTTCTTATATCCATACGATACTAAAGATCCTAAAAAAGCAGGTCGTCTACGTTTAATGTATGAAGCCAACCCAATGAGTATGTTAATGGAACAAGCTGGCGGCGCATCGACTACAGGTCGTACACGTATTTTAGAGATTCAACCGACTGAGTTACATCAACGTGTTCCTGTTATCATTGGTTCTAAGAATGAAGTTGAGCTTGTTACCGGCTACCATAACTAATTCTTCTCTTTTCTTACTCTCTATTTAGGGAGTAACGCCAGCTAGGGTCTGTTGCAATTTCTTTATAGAATGATCACAGACCCTACTTAATTTTTTGGACGTACTCTCCCATGCCTACAATTTTCCTTGAATCAAAAGACAATCCCAAAATTAAACACCTCAGAGGTTTAATTGAACAAAATGCTTACCGTAAAAAACAAGGACAAACTGTACTTGAGGGAACCCATCTTACGCTTGCATGGTTAGAAAAAGGTCGAAAAATTAATTCAATTTTCACCACTGAACATGCCTTAGATCATGAAGATTTAGGCAGCATCCTTGACCAATATCAAGGTATCGTGTTTGTGGTCGGTGAATCTTTATACAAAGATTTAAGTACCCTTGGGACCAGCCTTGCATGTCTAGCCATTGTGGATTTACCGAGTTCAACTCAGGCACTGAATTTTACTGAAGACACGCTAATTCTTGAAAATGTCCAAGATCCAGGCAATGTAGGTACATTACTCAGATCAGCGGCTGCTGCGGGTATTGAACAAATTGTCTGTACCAAAGGTTCTGCATCATTATGGTCACCGCGAGTATTACGTGCCGGTATGGGTGCGCATTTTTCATTACACACATATGAAAACGTGATCCTTGAAGACCTGCTCAAGCAATTTAAAATTCCTGTGTATGTGACCAGTTCGCATCAGGCAGAAAGCCTTTACACTAAAAACCTGCGCAAACAATGTGTTTGGATTTTAGGTAATGAAGGTCAAGGTGTTTCAGATTTCGCCCTTAAACGCGCAGAAGCGGTATCTATTCCGCAACCCGGTGGTCAAGAATCCCTCAATGTTGCAGTTGCTGGCTCGATTTGTTTCTTTGAAATGGTTAGACAACGACTATAAGGTTAATTTATTTTAAATATTGCCCGTTATTGGAAAAAATCATTTAAACTGAAAAAAATAATTGATTTACATGTCAACCCAAACCATTTTTTTAACGTTATAGAGATATGAATTTAAAATAATGGTGGGTACCCATGACGGGATTTTCCATCTCTATGGACTTAGCACCAAAGAAGTCACAGTCTGAAACAGCAAGTGCTCAAACGAGTACGAGTGAGCAGCGCCTGCGTTTTTTCATGCAGGACGTGACGGGTCGTGCCCTAGTGATGATGGAAAATGCAACCCAAGGTCACAATGGGATTGCGATGGATTTGGTACAGGAAGCATTTATTTCCTTACATAAATCTTATGCTGAGAAATCTACTGAAGAATGGTATCCACTGTTCTATACAATTTTAAATAACAAATTACAAGATTGGCGACGCAAAGAAGCACGACGCGCTTCTCCATTTTCGTTATTTCGAAAAATTGATTTAGATTCTGATGATGAAGAAGCTATGGAAATTGTGGATGAGTCCACACCTAATCCACTTCAATTTCTAGATCAAGATGTCACCGTTGAGGAAATTCAAGAAGCTATTAGCCGCCTCCCTGTACGCCAGCAACAAGCATTTATGTTACGTGCTTGGGAAGGATTTGATACTCAAACCACTGCATCTATTATGAACTGTACAGAAGGTAGTGTAAAAACTCATTATCACAGAGCTATTCAAGGACTAAGAACTTCGCTCTCACATTTAAATCCGTATGGAGGTTCATCACATGAATAATGATGATTTCACCAAACAAGTGACGGCAAAACTGGATGAAGCTGCACGTCATCACCGCAATAAAGCAGTGGTGATGAACAATGTGCTTGACCATATCCAAGATAAACAAACCTCACGTTTTGGTCACTGGAAAATGACTGGTTTTGCACTTGCAGCGGCAATTACTGGTTTTGTTGTGATTCCCAATGCTTTTGATATATCACCAGAATCACAAACCCCACAACAAGTGGTGATTAGTCCTAAACTTTCACCTCAAATGATGGAAGATTTAGACATGTTATCGGTATTTGGTGAGGATAAAAAT
Organism: Acinetobacter sp. NyZ410; assembly: GCF_022828975.1. Classification (NCBI taxonomy): domain Bacteria; kingdom Pseudomonadati; phylum Pseudomonadota; class Gammaproteobacteria; order Moraxellales; family Moraxellaceae; genus Acinetobacter; species Acinetobacter sp. NyZ410. The sequence continues at coordinate 3,177,224 of NZ_CP094620.1, forward strand.
TCTCATGGCAGCTAGAAAATTAGCTTTGGCATTTTGTGCTATTGGTTTTCTACAAACAAGTTTTGCTGGATTTGAACGTTTTTGGATTTTTTCTAAAGATGCGAACAGTCAAGTCAATGAAACATGGGATGCCCTTTCTGAGGATGAGCAAAAGGCACTGATTAAGCGCTATCAAAATTTAAAAGAAATTCCGACTGATCAAAGTGCAGCACTGCAACAACGCATGGATTGGTTTACTCAGCTTCCTGAACAAGAAAAGCAAAAAATGCGTGAAGTTTGGCAGCAAATGAGCACTGCTGAGCGCAACGAAATGCGTAAAAAAATGCAAAAAGCATCAACATCTGATGAACGTAATGAAATTCGTGAACAATATATGGTGAAATATCAACAGAATATCACGGGTTCACACTAAGCATATTTTTAAATTTCATTCATTGCCAGTTATTTAACTGGCTTTTTATCGTCAAAATCAAAACACACCACTACTAACAATTCTCCCCTCTCATAATTTTAAAATTAAAATGCTGAATTTCTAATTTTCAGGCATAAAAAAACCTGCACAAGGCAGGTTTTTCATCACTTAAATTCGAAAACGAATTACAAGCTATAGTACATATCAAATTCAACTGGGTGAGTCGTCGTATTTAAACGACGTACATCTTCAGTTTTAAGCTCGATGTATGCATCCAACATTTCTTTTGTGAATACACCACCTTTAAGAAGGAACTCATGATCCGCTTCAAGTGCTTCAAGTGCCATATCTAGGCTATGCGCAACTGTTGGGATTTTAGCTTCTTCTTCAGGAGGAAGATCATATAAGTTTTTATCAGCTGCTTCACCTGGGTGGATCTTGTTTTGAATACCATCAAGACCAGCCATCAATAATGCCGCAAAACCTAAGTATGGGTTCATCATTGGATCTGGGAAACGTGCTTCAATACGTTTACCTTTAGGGCTAGAAACGTATGGGATACGAATCGAAGCAGAACGGTTACGTGCAGAATAAGCAAGCATAATTGGCGCTTCGAAATGAGGAACCAAACGCTTATACGAGTTAGTAGAAGGGTTTGTGATCGCATTCAATGCACGCGCATGCTTGATGATACCACCGATGAAGTAAAGCGCCATTTCTGAAAGACCAGCGTATTCATCACCAGCAAACAAGTTCTTGCCATCTTTAGAGATGGACATGTGAACATGCATACCTGAACCATTATCACCAACCATAGGCTTAGGCATAAACGTCGCTGTTTTCGCATATTGATGCGCAACGTTCCAAACAGCATATTTGAACTGTTGAACTTCGTCAGCTTTACGAACCATCGTATTGAAGCTTACACCAATTTCTAATTGGCAAGATGCAACTTCATGATGGTGCACTTCTACACGACCAGGGCCCATGATGTCTTCGATACGTGCACACATTTCAGCACGCATATCTTGTGAAGAATCTACTGGAGGAACTGGGAAATAACCACCTTTAACACGAGGACGGTGACCAGAGTTACCTGCTTCGTAGTCTTTACCTGTAGACCAAGCAGCTTCTTCAGCGATTAATGTATGGCGAGCGCCAGACATATCGATGTCCCATTTAACCTCGTCAAAAACGAAGAATTCTGGTTCTGGACCAAAGAATGCAGTATCACCAATACCTGTTGATTTTAGGTATTCTTCCGCACGACGAGCAATCGAACGTGGATCACGGTCATAGCCTTGACCAGTAGATGGTTCAATAACATCACAAGTAACGACGATGGTTGCTTCAGCAAAGAACGGGTCAAGGAAAGCAGTTTCAGGATCTGGACGTAAAATCATGTCAGATGCTTCAATGCCTTTCCAACCAGCAATTGAAGAACCATCAAACATTTTACCATCTTCAAAAGTATCTTCATCGATAGTGTCTGATGGGTAGCTTACGTGCTGCTCTTTACCCTTAGTATCAGTAAAGCGAAAATCGACCCATTTTGCGCCACTTTCTTGTATGAGTTGAAGGACCTTGTTCGCCATGCTCATTTTGCTCCAATGAATTTTTGTTGCACTTGTGAAGTGCGTGTTAGTAGTTGGTATTTATATAGCAAGTAGCATACCAACTTTTAAAATAATTGCTAAAATATTGAATTTCTTATCAGAAAATAAGCTTAGCAACGATTAAATTCCATCTATTATACTGAGTGCAAATAGAATTGCACCATATTCAAACACACTTCTCATTTTAAAATTATTACGCACAATTTTAACGCACTATTTTTGTGCAAACTGAATAAAATGTTTTATCTTGGTGCTTATATTACGCGAACAACACTTTTTATCGACTATTTTTTAAGATGATGGCAATTTTTTATTTCAAAAGCATTAAAATAAGGCGTATTCAGTCTGTATACGCCTTTAACATTGTTCTATACAGCCCTTAATAAAGTAATATGATTTTATAATCTACGATCTACTATATCGACAATTAGCCAAATTCAACTTCTGCCCTTGCAATGAGCGCTTCAACCATGATCAATACATCATCTTTTTTTCTGGCGTCTACTGCAAAAATTGGCATGGTCAATTGATTTAATTGCATCCAATCTTTATACGATTTTAATAGATGCTGCGGATTTTCATCTATATGGGTCACACCAACCACAATATTATTGAGATGTTCTTTAAAACTTTGAAAATAAAATTTTAAATCTTCAAGTGCATCTTTTTGCGTATGGTCAATCAATACGACCGCTCCGATTGCACCTTTACATATCACTGACCAAACAAAATCAAAGCGATCCTGCCCTGGCGTACCATATAATCCAACAATAACGCCTTCATCTAATTTGATTTCGCCATAGTCAATCCCAACAGTGGTCAATGCCTTACTGTGTGCCTGCTCATCTGTATTTTGTGCTTCTGTAGATAAGACTGAAATTTCAGATAATGATTTGATTGCTTCTGTTTTACCAGCACCCATTTTACCGCCAAAAACAATTTTATACTTTTGTAAGATCACATCATCACCTATTTTTTAAACTTATCACTGCATCATATAAACTGGATATAGATTTACTTATCGTGTCAGTTTAAACAAACTTGATTTAAGGGTTAATTTTTAAAAGCCTTATTTGATTTGTATGTTTTTACACACTTAAAGCCCTAATTTTTTCCTTAACTTACCAAAAAACCCACGTAAAATGCCTGAAGATTGTTTTTCCTCAGTATGCAGTTTTGCATCTTCAAGCGCTATTTTTTTCAGCGCATTGGTCAATATGCCAATTGAAACAAATTTAGCGACTTGTTCTTTGCTATAGCCTGTTTTCTGAGCCACTTGGGAAACACTTGCTCCCAATTCAAAACACGCTGCTATTTTAAAAACCATTTGCCGTTCATTTTGATGATTCGGTTGCGGCCAATCTAGCAGTTTATAACAATCGCTAGAATTGATTGGAATATTGACATCATCTGAATACCACAATAAATTCCACACCCAAGATCTAAGTTCTATACCTTGAAAAGTACTCACAGACTGTGCCATTTGCATAGTTGCATAAGTAAAATTTAAAGAAACATCCGTCCCTTGTACTTTTCGTAATGGATCTATCCAAACTTGCTGTGTGCGTATATTGACTAATGCAATGTTGCCTTTTGAGTCGAATACTTGAACATTGCCATTTCGTTCATTAAAAAGCTCAGGAACCACCTTGGTTAAATCGGCTTTTTTAGAAATCTGATTGACAATATTGACGGTTTTCTCACTGACAGGTACATGTAAATAGCGATCTTTAAACCATTTTCGAATTTCATCTGAGGGTGAAAAAGGTAAATATAATTTATCTCCTTCTATTTGCCCTGATTTTTCATTCTTATTGACCAGACGTAAATAAGGGACTTTTTTGACACCGACCAAATTTTGAATTGTAGGTGAACTAAAAAACATATCATTCACAAGAAGAATATCTAAATGAGGGTCAGCAATATTCGCCCAACTTACTTGAAGTGAGTCATCATACATAGATCGTATTTTCTGCTTAATTGCATCGAGCACATTTAAACTCAAACCGAATATAGCGATTTTTATTTCTTCTTTCATTTAGCCCCCATGGCCCCATATAGAGTGTGAACAGTTTATCATTTTTATTTAAAAATAAAATACAAAACACTATATTTGCTGTAAAAATTTTGTACAAATTTAATATACTATTAAGCGTATAAAATACAAGAATAGTTATTAAAAAAAATCTCAAGTAAAATTTAACCCAGATAACACAAATAAAATATGTTATTAAATTTCAACAATTTAATTTAAAATCAAGCTAAGCAAGTGATATTTTAGCTTAGTAATAATGCCAATCAATTTTAATAAAACTAAATGTTTTATTAAAAAATATTAATAACATTTGTATATTAATATCGATAACATGAATAAATTTGTTTTCATTTGATCAATTAATCTTATATTGCTATGCATCCCAATTGATTTTTTTAGCGTGTATTGGTTTGCGCTAGCTATAAAGTTGCTAATAAAATTAGTTTTTTTATTTATTCCCCCTTATGTTTCTATTATTTTATTTGACTTAATATTAGAAAACTATCAATTTTTTTTAAAATTAACTAATGAAAATTGTTGAAGATTTAGAATATAAAAAACCACTCGGGAGAGTGGGTTTCGTTTTACTAAATTCTGCAGAAAAGAAACAGTCTACCCTTCATTAGCAGAATCTAAAGAAAAATAAAATTCCTTTTTATTTTTAATTGGATAAGGTTTGCCGTTAATATTTAATGGTTGAAAGCTTGCTTTTTCTCGAAATTCATTTAATACGTAATTATCTAATTTAGTTAATCCACTACTTTTAGTAATCTCTGCTTTGGTAAGTTTCCCATGGTCATCAGCTTCTGAGTAGATTGTTATTGATCTATTTTCCCCCTCCAAATCTGATTTTTTTACAGCGATTCTTGGTTCATAGTTGAATTTAGCTTCTCTTGAAACATTAAATTGAAAAGGTTGCTTTGCACGAGCAGGATAATTGGTTTTCTCTTCTCCTTCATTCCAAACTCGTAATTTAGACATTTGAACAGCCCTTAATACTTTATGATCTAATTCTTCCAATCCACTACTTTTAAACACTTCAGCGTGTTCAACCCTGCCACTCGCGTCAGTTTTAAATGAGATTACAACATTCCTGTCATAGCCTTCTAATAATTCATTTTTAAACGAAACTTTTGGTGCTCTCATCCACCTAGCTAAAGTTGTATCATTTGTAATTTTTTGCCCTTCTTGAGCTTGAACATTCGATCCAAGACAAAATAAAAATGCAATTAAAATTATATTTAAAATTTTCATATAAAGTTCACTTAAACTAGTGTTTTATAAATAGATAAAATTTAACATTTTAGGTGGTGTAAAACCACTGGCTTAGAATGTTACATAATTGTCAATGCACTAATGCATTTCGATGCTTATGAACATAAAGTTTTTAGAATTAACCCAGCACCCGAATCAGGCTTTGGAGTATACGTTTTATTATTCATTTTACTATTTTGGAAAACTACTTCTTCATTTGCACGAATAATTAATTCTTTATTTTTAAGAGTTTTATTTGAACAATCTACTTCAACGTTCATAGTCGAGTTTATCAAATCATTATCTTCATTTTTTATCACCCTAGTCCATGCCAATTTTTTTTGACTAGATATAGATTTAACTGAGTCTATATCTACTTGTACTGAACTCCCCTCTTTATTCTCAACCTCTATCCAGTTAGCTCCAAAACAAAAATTTGAAATCAATAAACCAGAAATTAAAATTATTCTTTTCATGGGATGCCCCTAAATTAATGAGATTAAGATACTAATAATTTAGATAAAAAGGAACCAGTCTAAGAAGAATGCACAAAAACCGTCTATGCAAAAAGCTATTCCAGTGCTTATGATTATACTGTTTTAAGAATATCTCAGGCATTCTGGTTTAAGTTTTCCAGTTCAAATACCGCCAACTTTATTTTTTTGAATCCAAATCAATCCTCCAGCAGAAAATATAAAACAAAGCCCTGCGATGTAAAAAAAGGAATTGATTCTATTATTTTGATCTTTGGATACATATTGAACTGTGCCATGGCTATCTAAGGGTACAGAATATATTTTATCTGGCAATTCTCTTCCCTTTGAATGGTAATTTTCAAACAAATCAAGACTATAAAACAAGCTAGATATACTAGAAAGTAACAAAAATCCTGTAGAGAGATATATTATTAGTTTTTTCATACCTATCCTAAATTATAAATTTAGACCAAGATACTAATAATAGGGTTAAAAAGAAACCTCCTGAGGGAGGTTTGGCTATACATTTAATTGTGATTTTTCAAACTGTGTATATTGTACTGAGCGATCATATCCAGCAACTATCTTAATCTAAAACAAATACTTCCAATGATTCTACATAGGGTAAAATGATATAATCATGAACTAAAAAATGTTCTTTCAACTGTGTACTCATAGTTTGATTAAAACTATAAATTTTATCCAACTCTTTAAATAGTTCATCTAAACTACTTGCTGTAAACTTTGATGTTTTAATAAAGAATAATAAACTTGCACCTAACCCAATGTACTCTAAGCCAAAATTTTTATCTAAAAATTGAATTAAGCTAAAAGACTCAAATGGATTGAGATCGCAACTAAAATAGCCATTTAGCTGTGCTGCAAACTTTTGAGTTTCAGTTGTATTCCTTAATACTTTTACCTCTACACATTCATCCAAAATTTTCTCAGGATGCATATTAATCTGCATTAAAGTAGAGAGATCTTGATGGCTATAACTGAATTTTCCATGCAAGTCACGAATACTTACATGATTCTCTGGCTTTAAGAGTTGTTCAATATGATACTGAACTCCAAAAGGTAAAGCATTCTCATAACTGGCATCTTCGTTTTCACCTTCTTCAATATATTCTGATACATCAAAGTAAAGCCCATCACCCATAGAAGCATGCATCGAAGTATAGTTACATTGTCCAATATCTTCTAACAGCAATAAAACTTTTTTGGGAGCAATTTTCTCTTTTAGTTCTACATACTGATTCAGGACTTCTTCCCAAGATTTAATATCACAAATTTTTGCAAAGCAAATCAACTCTTGAGCCTCATCTGTTAAATGAGCATTTTTTTTATTTTCGATGTGAAGTCTTGTCATACTGATTTCTTAAAAGTTGTTCTCATTGAAAGAATTATGTCATAAAAAACTTTCATCTTATTTAATTTAGCCTATTTTTCCCAATGTCCTCAACTTCAAATATACACGCTCTATTGTTCAATCTAACAAAATGGAGAATAGAAGGCTTTCGAAGTATAGACCGAGATGCTTAGTCCAAATAAAAACAATAATATTTAGAGCCTTAATAAATCGGTTACAATTGCTTAATTTCCATTGATATCACCTATTAAAAGTTCTCTCGAAGGAAGTTTGGATTTAATAAAATGAGTAAAATTATTGTTCAAGCCCAAATTAATATAATTTGATTTAATCCTGACGAAAAATTTGGATCGCCCGCCCTCATATCCTTTAGCTTTATTGTCGTGCAATGAGCATACTTTTTACTCTACACTCATAATTCTTATATAAAGAATTCCAAAAATAAAACAAAAATCCCGACTAATTCGCGCCTCTTAAATCTTCAATACAACTCTCCTCTTTTTCTTCCTTGTTACGTGCATCAACAGGATTCTTAACGCATTTACAATAATCGTAATACTTTCTCTTATCCAGCTCTTTGGGTGGGTCTATGCCCTGGCATTCAGTTAGTACTGTCCCTAGTCTATGAAATTCTTGGTGGTGTTTTAAAAAGTATGCTGACATTAAATGAAGCCATTATTGATGTAAAAGAAGGTTAAGTCGAAGGCTTTAAAATGGTTTTCAAGCTTTTTGGAGAAATTGCAACTTCTTCTAAAACCACGCCTTATTCGATGCCTTATTTTGCAATTATTACCTTCAATTCCTACAGTAAACAACTTACCAATACTTTGCTTGCAGTTTTTAAAAGCAGTGATGAAACTGTCCCAATGATCACTTGCAATTCGGGTGTAGTGAATACCTAATTGTTTAAGCTTTGTCTTCAACCTTTGGACTGTAGCTAAATCTCTCTTACCCCAAACATAAGCAACAATCTCACCTGTTTCTCGATGGTAGGCGTAAATAAGCCATTGTTTATTATTTTTATTTCCAACAAAAGTCCAGAATTCATCTACTTCGAGAGATTCATAATGACTTTGTTTAGGCTGAATTTGATAGGCCGATTCAGTTAAAGTCCGTAAGACTTTACCGATACTAATGCGCTCAACTTCAGCGATATCTCGTATACCGCTGCCTCTGACCATTAACTGTAATATTTTACGAGTAATGCCAGAATTACATCCTAGATAGCTCAGAGCATGGTCACCAATAAACTGACGTTTGCAGTCTTTGCATTGGTAGTTTTGTTTCCCATCTACTTTGATGCCATTTTTCTTTATACTGTCACTGAGGCAGGTTGGACATTTGATTTCTAGAGTTATTTGCATTTCTCTATTTTATCAAAATTCAACCTGCTTTTTTTTAGCATACTTTTTGATACACCACCAAATTCTTTACTTTCTTTATTTTCTGAGGGAATACTAGGTTTATAGATAATTATGAGTAGTGACACTATTATTGCTAAGAAAAATATATATTTCATCCAATAAATAGCCTCCCTAACCCAAAATATGTAAATCTGTTTATAAAGCAAACTTTGATATTAAATCAAGACTTGCTTAGGTTTAATCAATCACTCAACACTGCAAAGCTCTAAGTCTTTTCTAACCTGTACTGTGTCTGTCATAGCTTTCCTCTAAGTATTAAAAAAGCCTCAACTGTGAGGGACTACTACTAAATCTCAATAATTTATTGATCTAATTGAAAATCTTTTGTAAAACCTTTTGCAATGCTAAAGTGACACAATTGACAAGCTAATCTTACAAGCATTCGATTGATGAATATGCATTATAAAAACTCTAAACTTCAGCATGAAGGAAGCCTGAAACAGGGGGTGTCTATCTCCCCTTTGGTTGTTCCTTTAGTCATTGGAATGGCATACGGTACAGTTATGCTTTTCCAAGGAGATCTTGGTGGCGCCTTTGCGATGTTTTTTCTCTGTCTTATGTTTGGGCTTCCCTTTACATACACTATCACCTTTACACTGGTTTTACCGATGGCTATCTTTCTTCGCAATATAAACGCTTTATCTTCTGCACGATTGTGCCTTTGGTGCACTCTACTTGCACCAGTTACATTCTAGCCTACATTTATCTGTTAAATGGTGGACCCGAACGAATGCCTGACCTTTACGGGATCATCTTCTCCCTACTTTGCGGATTTATTTCAGGGGTTGCATTCTGTCTGATTGCTAGGATTCAGGTATTCGCTAATTAACTAAACTAAAAATCTTTAAGTATTAAAAAACTCTCAAAAGTGGCTTAATTAAAAAATTAACTATTCTTAAAATATAAAATAAGTAGTCCAACTGGAGCTAATACCCATGCAAAAAAGAAGCACATTAATCTTGCAATTAGCTTGAACCATATTGTAATGATATTGATAGAGTAAACGTAAACTGCGTCTCCAGTAATAACCTCCCATACATAATCATATAAATATTTTGCATAGGGGTATAACAGCCCATTTAATATAAAAAATCCTTTTATAATAACTAAATTCCAGAATGGTTTTGGTGTGGTTGCTCTAGCCTCTAATGTATCTATCATCAACCAAGCTAGTACAGCAGCAACAATACCAATTATAAGATTTCTAATGAAATAATCTTTTCTTAACCCGCCAAGAGTTTTACTAAATATATCTGCAATCATCTCTATCTATTCTTATGTGATTCAATAAATCAAAAAATATAAATATTGTTAGTAATTAAGTTTAAAGTTAGTGAATATTCACTCTAATAAATTGGCTAAATGTTGGTTAATCATAAAAGATTTGACCAACAAAAAAGCTCACTAAAAAGTGAGCTTAATATCTAGTGAATTACTATAACTTCGCGCACTATAACAAAAATATGCCACAATATACCCTGACTTTCAAGCCCCAATGATGCAACTTCTAAATTGATAGTTTGTTGCCAATCTAACTAGACCTAGCATGGGATTGGGTAGATTTTGAAAAAGATTTAATAGTTATCCCACCTGCATCTAGAGATCAACTTCTTGTCGGTGAGCGAAATATTAAAATGAACCGTCAACACTTGGTTCCATTGAGTAAGCAAATGGTTGAAATCCTTAAAAACCAAAAAATCCAATCTAACGATGAATATGTGTTTTGTTCAGTCTTTAATAAGTCCAAAGTAATGAACAAAAGCACAATTAACCAGGCATTAAAAACAATGGGCCTAAATTGCACTGCTCATGACTTCCGCGCCACAGCATCCACGATTTTGCATGAAAAAAATTACAGTTCAGAATGGATTGAAATGCAACTCGCCCATATTGATAAAAACATTGTACGCTGTACATATAACCATGCTCAAAATTTAGATGAGAGAAGAAAAATGATTCAAGACTGGTCTGATATCGTTGATAGTTGGTAAATTTAAGATGAAATTTATTATTTTGCTTATTATTGGAATACTTGTTTTTTTGTTATATGACAGTTTTTCTACAAGATCTAGAATCAATTCCACGATAAATTCAGAGAGTAAAATAAATATATGCGGTACTTTTTTAGGTGTAAAAACCATAAATGCTCGATTTAAGGAAGACTACTTTGCTTTTAAAAATGATGAAAATAAAGTTGAGGCATTTAATATTTTTCCACAATTTGATCTTCATAATAAAATTAAAAATAACGAAATAATTAAAAATGGAGACAAGGTTTGCTTTCAATATGCATACGTTCATACTTATATGGATTCGATTAAAATAATAACAAATGTAGAGAAGATAAAATGAAAATTAAGAATGAACGCAAATGTGTTCAAACTATGAAATTCCCACCAGAGATGCCCTCGCCTAACTTGATGTCGAAGTTGATCAGTTTACTGTTACTGCAATCTACGATGATGCTGTAATTAAAGATTCAAAAGTCAGATCATTTTCAATGCTTACGATCAATTCTGACAACCACCCTTTCATGAAGCAATTTCACGCGCCTGACAATGAAAAGCGCTCAATCATAGTCATACCAGAAGAATACCGCAAAGATTGATTGAATGTTGATAAAGAAAACGCTCATGAATATTTCTTTGAAATGCGTGATGAGTTTGTCACTTTTCCGCGTGATGAAGAAAAACAAAACGTCTTATTCTGACGAACCTTAGGATATATATTTTGAATCACTTACCAAAATTTCCACCAAGCTTTATCAGGCCAATTAGTACAAGGATTAGGTAATAAACCGTAAATTTTGACAAATTCATCTTCTACAAGTTTTCCATCTTGATTTTCATCTAAATATTTAAATAATTTAATGTTTTTATCTTTGCCTTGAAACCGTCTATCATCTGGCCAAGGATATGGTTCAAAATCTTTAACCTTTAAAAATTCATTAAGTTCAAAAGTACCATTTTTATTTGAATCATAGATTTTATAAAATTTCTCCCAGTCTAATGAAGTCGGATCACAGGCATGACTGAAGCTTGAAAGTGCGCTACAACTGAGAATCAGAATACAGATTATTTTGTTCATTTGTTTTATCCCATCTTTAATTAGCTTTGATTATATAGACAAAGTGATTTAGAAAAAATCATTTAAAGAAAGCCATTTAGAGTTATTCAATGTAATAGATAGCAAAACATCAATAGCGACTTTATTTTAAAACAAAAGCAGTGGTGAACTACTATTTTTTATTAAATTAAAGTATTGACTAATACTGTCTTTTTTTTTGGTGGTTTTTTATTCCAAAATTATTCCTAGAAATAAAGCCCTATTTAAAAGCCTTATTTAAAAGCCTTATTCTTCACATCATTCAAAGCACTCCACTTATTGTACATAGTAGTTACTTAATTATCATTCTTAAAACATCAACTGTTTCTTTATAATTCCATATGCTTTTGCGTATCGTATATTTCTGTATTAGGATTTTAACGATATATAAAATTGCTTATTTTATGAAGGCTAATATATCAAAAAAAAGGCGCACCAACCCCCTTTATTAAATATAAATATCAAATACTTATAACAAAAAGTTGCGTTTTTGTTGCATTTTATTTTAGATTTGATTAAATGTTTTATTTGATGGAATTTAAAAGTAACCATATTTAAACAATAATCGTTGATCATTGTACTGCCTGAATCACTCTTTAGAAACTTAAATGATCTAGTAGCAAGTGTTGAGCTTGCTACTTAGATATTTTTATGCAACTGACCCGTTGTTTTTATCAAATTGACCATGGATGTAGTAAAATGAAATTAATTTGAAAATGTATAAAACTTCTATTTGGGGAATAATCCTGTGAATTTTATTGATCCAATGAGATTAAATGCATTAATAATTTTAAGTTTAACTTTCAAACAAAAATGGATGATATCAAGATGGTAATAAAAAGAATTTATTTATTGGGACTATTGCTGTTGACGATAGAAGGTTGGTCTGAAGTAATACCAAATACTACTAGTACAGAGTCATTGCCAGATGTTGGGGTAATGCAAACCTTATCCACTAATAATACCCCTATAAAGTACATAAAAAGACCAAAAATCACCTACCCTAAAAATCTTAGCGATTTCGGTAATAGGGGTAAAGTGCTGCTTAAAGTATTAATTACTGAAACAGGCAGAGTTAGTGAAGTTGAGGTACTGGATTCACCACACCCCGATTTAGAACGTGCCGCTGTTCAAGCTGTCATGGGGGCACTGTTTGAACCGGAAAAAATTAATGGTAAGCCACAAAGCGGCTTTGTGAAAATACCCATTGAATTTTCTGTGTCAGCAGGTTTAAGTAATGGTGTTGATCCTTTTAGAATCCCTGCTGCATCAAAAAACCTTCCAGCAGATTTACAGTATGATGTCGCACCGCAGATTCGTATAGCAGCCCCTTTAGTTTATCCCTATGAGCTACTTAAATCGAAAACTACTGGTAAAGCTAAGGTGTATGTAGTTATAGATCCTGATGGAAATGTGCGTCAAGCCAATGTGCTTTCAGCCAGTGAGCCATCATTTGGCTTAGCTGCGAAGGCTTCTTTACAGTCATGGAAATTTTATCCTGCAAAAAAAGATGGTAAACATAGTTGGTCAGTGATCACAAAAGAACAGAATTTTAATCAGTTTAATAGAGATACATCAAATAGCCACTCAACAACTCAAATATTGGCTAATTTAGAGCGTGGAAAAACAAAAATCTATGAGTTGAAAGATTTAGATTCGGTACCTAAACCATTATATGCACCACACCCTGAAATGCCTATAGGTTCTGATAAATCACAAAAATCAAAAGTAATGTTAGAATTTTATTTAGATCAGGATGGTATGGTGATTTTACCTAAAATTGTATCTGGGAATAATGATGAATTTAGTTGGTTGGCGCTTACAGCGGTTAAACGTTGGCAGTTTGATATTCCGAAAGTAAATGGCAAGGCAGTTGTTGCCAGATTAAGACTGCCAATTCAATTTGATTAAATTGAAGGTGGTACTCAGATTCTGAGAACCAGGTATGGTGGAAATCACCACAACTGAAATTACTAAGGATCTGACGATCATGCAACCCCTTGTAACTACACTTTTAGTGTAGCTATGAATATAAGATATACATCTGATACTTAGATTGTGAATACCTGTTAATCACACTAACCCACTTTTGGTTGGTTAGTTTGGGAGATGGTGAATATTGGTCTAATACCTCATCACCATGGAAGCCTATAGGTTACAAATACAAAGCATGGCATGTAGAATTTAAAACTGGTTTTTTAGCCCCTACACTTAACTACACAGAATACTTTGCCCTCTCTAAGGCTGTTCGTAATAGTAAATAGAAGTACAGCAATTAATTTCACACCTCTCCATCCAATGAAGAATTACAAAGAAACGAACAGCACCTTTATGTTAATCAAAAACGACTTTGTTTTGAATAGTCTCATCTTTGCTTTACGTTCTCTGATATGACCACTATCTCCTTGCTATTGTTGATCCTTACTAAGTTGCTTTGCTCGTAGCCATAGCCGAATTTCGAAGTCAAAATATTGAGGTTTTGCTTACCTAAATTTCCATCTAGATCACAGAGATGTGTAAATTTTTCATTACTCATAAATTGGGTCCAAAAAACCCACCATTCGGCGGCATTCTCTAATTTGAGATTAAATACATTTATTCTCTGGATTGTTTATCTTTCCATTTAAATATTTTAAATTGTCTAGCCACTCATCTTTACTAGCATTAATAAAAAATGTTTTCTCTTTTGCAGCTTCATACTCTTTAAAGTTATTTACAATATGTAAATCAAAATCTCTTTCTGCTTTCCATGTTAAACAATCTCTAGAGGCTTGAATTTTGATTTTATCCTCAACCTTGGTAACCATACTCCCGTCAGGATACCTATAAACGTCATTACTATTAGTTTGAGCTTCAATAAACTTAGTTTGCAGTCTGTAGTATTCATCTTCAAATGACTGAACTGACCCTGCAAAACTATTAGTAATAAATAAAAATCCCAAGAAAGAAATTATTAATTTCATTTAAGTTTTGTCCATTCTTTAAAAATATTTAGCAACATTATACTTAAAGCTCTGAATCCATAAATGTCTTTTCATCCATTTCTTTTAAATGCTTCAACGTATATTTCTGATCAGTCAAAGGGTCAATGAATCGCTGAAGGTGAAGGTATAGACTGGAATGTAGTGATCGTAGATGCCACTGAAATTCCAATTCAAAGGCCTAAAAAAACAGAAGAAAAGCTATAGTGGTAAGAAAAAGGCTCACACATTTAAGGTGCAAGCGATCATTCATTGTAAAACTCAGCAAATACTAAGTTTATGCATGAGCAAAGGCGCTGTACATGACTTTGAACTGTTCAAACGCAATCTGCATTTAGTCCCAACAAATTCATTTATTCTTGCAGATAAAGGTTATCAAGGGATTTATGCTATATATCCCAATAGCTTGTTACCGTGCAAGGCTAAAAAACGTTGTGAATTAGATCCTTTGCTAAAAACATATAATCGAGAAATTAATAAAAGAAGAAGAGTCATTGAACATGTATTTGGTACATTAAAAACTTTCAAAATCCTTGCAGAGCGTTATCGAAATAGAGGGAAAAGACTTGGCTTAAGATTCAATTTGATTGCAGGTATTTATAATTTAGAACTGAGTAAAAAGTGATTTATGAAAGAAGTCTATTATCTAAGGATTTAAGATAATATTATGCAAGTTTATTTAAGGGGAATAATTTCAGTTCTAACATTCCTACTTATATCTAACATTTGCAAATCTAAATCAATAAACTGGCAAATATTTAGGATATTCATCCTTAAAAGTTCTTTATTTGGTGAAGTATGCTCCAATCTTAATTGCTCTTTATCAGTGTCTGTCTCTTCTATTTTAAGTAGGCTAACATCATTAGGACTAAAACTGAAAGAGAAAGAACCCTGATCCACAACTTTGCTCTCTAGGATGTTAAAAATTAAATTATACGTTAATATTTTTTCATGATTTTTTACCTGTTCATTATGTAAAAGTTTATCTTCTATATACTTTTCTTGAATTACAGGGCAATGTAAATTTAAGTTATATTCACCAGGTTGTTTAATATCATTAACATAGAAATCTAAGCCAATATTCGCCTTGATTTTGTTAAAATTATCTTTAGGATCTGTAAAAAAAGTTACATCCATTTTATCTTTGTTCAATACAACTCTTTTACTGTCATCGCCCAATTCAATATTAGAAAGTACTTCATCTTTAAACAATAAGCCGTTTGAAAAGTCCATTTTCCTGCCTAGAAATTTATCAAGTTGCGGTTCCGTTCTAGTTTGTATATCTTTTTCTTTAAAGTCGGGTATCGCAAAACAAGAAATTGAAATAAAAATAGTCGATGAAACTAAAAGATTTTTGTAAATATTCATAGTTAAACTTTTTTATGTAAAATTCAAAATTGACCTTACAAAATATACAGTAAATCTACCCAAATATCATCATAATTTGGCAACACTACACACCGACAGCAAATAGCTTCACCAAGATGTCCACCACTAGGCGGTGCATCCCAACGGAAGCTTTTATCATGCTTATGTTGGTGATCTAAACGCACACGATCATCCTTCACAATTTGCCATTTATAAGATTCAACACCTAAAGCCAACTGCCGTTGCTTATTAATATTAGGTTAATCTTCCCCCATTTGATCTGTAGCAATTAAGCACACCCGATATGCTGTAGCTTGTCCAAGCAAGATAAAAGCCAATGATTCTTAACCGAAATAACTGCAAATCACTTGAAAAAATGTGTGGTCAATATATTGAAGACTGGGCGGATATGGTCAGAAAAAATTTTACTCTGAAATAAAGAAAGGAAATATCAAACAGCCGAATCGAATTTCAGAAAAAGATGTGTTCTGGTATGAGTCCTATGTAAAGCAAAAAGTGGAAGAATTTAAACAAGAATCTGATATCATAGCCTGCACTAGCAGGCTTTTTATATTTTGTGCTGTAACTAGGTACTTTTTTCAAAACGGGTAACCTAACGGGTATCCAAAACCATCAAACAAAATAAATTGATTAATTTCTATAGGTTAGTATCAATATGCTTCTAATGATCGAAAAGAAGCAATTTCATAAAATACTATTAAATAGAATAAAAACGACAGTTTAATCAAAACCTTAAAGAACATCATTCTATAAAATTGCATTAAATAGGTCTAAGTGACATTAATGGGGTTTGTGAGTAAGATAGTGAGTAACAGCTATTTTAATAAAGTTACTCACAAGCATGTTAAGTGATACTAAAATCAAGCAATTAAAAGCCAAAGATAAAATGTATAGAGTCGCAGATCATTCAGGTTTGTGCTTGGAAGTGCGTACGAATGGCTCTAAATTGTGGCGTTATAGATTTAGATTTCTTGGTAAGGCATCTATGCTAAGTTTGGGAGAATACCCTGTTGTAACTCTTGCCCAAGCTAGACAAAAAGTAAATGAACAGAAAGCTTTGCTTGATAAAAATATTGATCCTTCAAAGTATAAATTAGAAGAAAAAGAAAGGGCTAAACTTGCTGCTGAGTCCACCTTTAAAGAAATTGCACTAGAGTGGTATAGCACCAAGGAAAGTAAGCGATCAGAGTCATTTAGACGCGATGTAGAAAAAGCTTTTGAAAGGGATCTATTTCCTGCTTTTGGACATAAAAGCATTCGATCCATTACACCTTATGATGTTCTGAAAATGCAAAAGGACACTATCGCGCGTATAAGCAAACAGATGAATCATGGCACGGGTGAAACAACTGCAATTAGAAATAGACAGTATGTGAACTCTATATTTAATTACGCCATCGCTAATTTAAGGTGTGAAGATAATCCTGCTATATCTCTGGGGCAAACAGTCGAAAAGCCACCTAAACAAACTGCTCAGCCTTTATCTATGGAAGATCGTGCAAAGTTTAATGCTGCACTATCTAAATCTAAAAGCACAGAGATGGTCAAAAACTCGATTCGATTACTCATGTACTCTATGTTGAGATCCATTGAAATTTGTCGCTTAAAATGGGAATGGGTAGATTTTGAAAAAGAATTAATAGTTATACCACCAGCATCTAGAGATCAACTTCTTGCAGGTGAGCGAAATATTAAGATGAACCGTCAGCACTTGGTTCCCTTAAGTAGACAGATGATTGAGATTCTTAAAAACCAAAAAATCCAATCTAACGATGAATATGTGTTTTGTTCGGTTTTTAATAAGTCTAAAGTAATGAACAAAAGTACAATCAATCAGGCCTTAAAAACAATGGGCTTGAATTGCACAGCTCACGACTTCCGCGCCACAGCATCCACTATTTTGCATGAAAAAAATTACAGTTCAGAATGGATTGAAATGCAACTTGCCCATGTTGATAAAAATATTGTACGTGGTACTTATAATCATGCTCAAAATTTGGATGAAAGAAGGAAAATGATTCAAGACTGGACTGATATCGTTGATAGTTGGTAAGTTTAAAATGAAAAACTGGCTCTACTTCTACATTAAGCAAACGCTACAAATCGGCACTGAATTCTATAAATATAAGGGATATGGTATTTATACACAGCATTCAGTTTTTCATGTCGAGAATAAGAAATGTGCTCAAACTATGAAATTCCCACCAAAGATGCCCTCGCCTTACTTGATGTCGAAGTCGATCAGTTAGAGCTGGATCTAAAATCACACATTTATCCGGGTTACCACGCACCCATAATCATGAAGGGTTTTGATTTAGATTTCGGTAAGTTTGGATTGCTGCCGAGTTGGGCTAAAGATTTCAAGTTTAGTAGCTATACATATAATGCACGAACAGAAACAGTCGCTGAAAAGCCGAGTTTTCGACACGCATGGAAATACAGCAAATTTTGTCTCGTACCTGTACAGGAATTTTACGAACCCAAATACATTGATGGTAAAAGCCACTGGTACACAATCAAACGCGAAGACGGCCAGCCTTTCACAGTTGCTGCAATCTACGATGATGCTGTAATTAAAGATTCAAAAGTCAGATCATTTTCAATGCTTACGATCAATTCTGACAACCACCCTTTTATGAAGCAATTTCATGCACCAAATGATGAGAAAAGATCGATCATAGTCATACCAGAAGAATATCGGAAAGATTGGCTGAATGTTGATAAAGAAAATGCACATGAATATTTTTTTGAAATGCGTGATGAGTTTGTCACTTTCCCACGTGACCACTCATCTGAAGCAACAAAACAAAGTGACCTTTTTTAAATAAATGCTGTTTATCCACATGTTTTAAATTTGAATTTAAAAACTATTACATTTAAAATCTTGAATACGTAACTTATTCAAGTGATATTTTTTATGAATATTAAATTAAATACAGGCTTCTCAAAAGCAAAACTTCAAAAGCTTAAAGATGCAAGTCTAGATCACTTGAAGAACTCTAAAGTTATAGATATTAGAGCACATTCTTCTAAAGCGAGATGTCTATCTGATATATCAAAAATCTCATCTTTCCAAGCAATTACAAAGTATTCAATTCCACTTGTTTTAAACAAAATTGCTGCAGGTTTTCCCTCCCCGGCAGAAGACTATATAGATAAAACTGTCGACATGAATGACCTTCTTATTTCTAATAAAGAAGCAACTTTTATAGTTCAAGTTGAGTCGCTTTCGATGAAAGATATCGGAATTGATATAAATGATTATTTAATTGTCGATAGAAGTATTCGCTCACAGCATCAAGACATCGTTATCGCATTCATTGACAATGATTTCACCGTGAAAAGAATGATGATTACAAACCGCATGTCTCATGATGAATTGTTTGATATTTTTCATAATGAAAGTGATCTTAGAAATTTGCCCGCAGTATGGCTTAAACCTGAAAACATTGAATACAAACCCATCCTCCCCCGCAATGAACAAGAGCTTGTAATTTGGGGTGTTGTCACCAAAGTTATTAAGAACTTTAAATGAAACATGAAGAAAAGATATTTGCTCTTATTGATATCAATAATTGCTATGTCTCGTGTGAACGCTTCTTTAATCCCAAGTTGAATAACCTCCCAGTCATCGTACTCTCAAATAACGATGGGTGTGCAGTTGCCCGTAGCAATGAAGCTAAACAAATGGGGATTAAAATGGGTGTTCCGCTATTTCAGATAAAGGATGTAGTCCAAAAAAATAACGTTCAAGTACTTTCAAGCAACTATGCGATATATGCTGAAATGTCACGTCGATTTCATTCGATACTTGCAAGTTATGTCGCACCACATGAACAAGAAATTTACAGCATAGATGAATGCTTTCTAGATCTGACAAGCTTTAAACATAACTATGATCTTGTTGCGTACTGCCAAGGCATGCGCGAACGTATTCAACAATGGATTGGATTACCTGTTTCTATTGGAATAGGAAGATCAAAGACTGAAGCAAAAATCGCTAATCACATGGCTAAGAAAGGAAAGCGTTTTAACGGGGTATGTGACTTGGCAACTATGGACCCGAAATATCGTGATTATTTCTGGTCACTTGTTGAAGTGGGTGAAGTATGGGGTGTGGGTAGAAAGCAGAATAAGAAATTGAATGATATGGGGATTAAAACTGTTTTAGATCTGTCGAAAGCAAATCCGCCAGTTATGGGCAAGATGTTTACAGTTTGTATGCAGAGAACAGTTTTAGAGCTGCAAGGTATTTCATGTATGCCAATCGATGACCAGCCAAAGCCAAAGCAGCAGATCGTTGCAAGCAGATCATTTGGTGTGAAAATTACAGAGCTGCAAGACTTAAAAGAAGCAATGTCGAAGTATGTACAAGATGCAGTTGGGCGTTTGAGAAAAGAAAAACTTCTATGTGGTGTTATTACTGCTTTTGTTCAATCGAATCCATTTGATGCATCCGCACCTTATTACAGCAAAGCACAGACTTATAAGTTCGCTGAGCCAACTGATTGCATTTTAGATTTAGTTGAAGTTGCTTACTTACTATTGGAAAGAATTTATAAACCAGACATCAGATATAAGAAATGCGGTGTGTTTTATTCAGAGTTAATTCTGAAATCAAATCATATCCCCGACTTGCTTTCAGATCATCAAACTAGAATTGAGAATGAAAGCTTGATGCAGGCTTATGAAGATATTCAATCAAAATTCGGCAAAGCTAAGATTTCTGTAGGTCCGTGTTACTTTAAAGATCGTAAGTGGTCTATGAGTCGAGACATGCTATCTAAGAATTATTTTACAAAGAATGGGATGATAAAAGTTAAGTAAGTTTTAGTTGGGATGAGTTGTTGACTGTAAGTGATTAATATTAAAAATAAAAAAATATTAACTATGTATAGAATCTGAACAAAACCAAAAACTTAGATGCGCTTTAAAAAAATATATAGTATATTTAAACACATGAACGCAAAAGACCACCAAACTTAGAAGTAGGTGGAAATTTGTGTGTTCTAAACTTTAGGGCTTAGAAATTGATTATATAGTTTTGCCGACTAGATAATCGATGTATGAAACGCTTAAGAAATTATATGCATACTTTTTTTGTATGTCAAATTTCTTGTTATCTGAGCCCTGGTGTAAATCTAAATGATGTAAAATTGAGGGTTCAATTAATGCGTAAAATTAACAAACAAATAATTCATACTAGCTTGGTTTTGTGCTTGGCTATTTTAAACAACAGTTGTAGTAGTGAAAAAATTAATTTTACTACAGTGCCATTGGTGGAAAACTGTCAGAAAATAAGTATTGTTGTAGGCAGTAACAACAATATTAATGATAGTTGCAAAGTTGTGGAGAAAAGCACTTAATAAATCTACTTGCATGGCTTTTAATTTAAAGGCCATGCTTCAATCAATTTTTCTGCATCAGCTGCGTGTCCATCAGCTTTTTCTGCCACTGTTCGATATTCAGTGACGCACTTTTCGAGTATGTCACTGTTGGTATTTGTGTACTCAATGATGGTTTTTGTGGGAGCACTGGACAAACGGCTGTTTGCAAATTTGAGTTGCTTTGACAAGCTGTCAGCGCTGGCACTAGCAAGGCGACTATCAGACTCAATTTGTTTAATTTTGGCATTATAGTTTTGCTCCGCTTTTAACTGTTGTTCAGACCATTGTTTTTCTTTGAGTGCTGCAGATGCTTTTGCTTGTTCTGCCAGTGCTTTAACTTCAGCAACTTCAGTTTTGTATTTTGCATTCAATAATGTGTATTCACTTTTGAAGTGATAAACACGCCATGACTGAACACCTAAAGCCGTAATGGCCAACAATAAAAAAACCGCCAATATAATAATGACGGTTTCATAAAATTTCGCTAAGAATGCTTGCATCATTGCACCCCCATACACTTGCTATAACGATCTTGTTGGCGTGTCCAAACACCATAGCAACCATTAGATCGGATTGAGCAATCACGCTTGGCAACGTATTTGTATTTAAGTAAAGATGAACAAGCTTGCTTATACTGCCCTGCTTTGAGATTACGAAGCATTGATGAGCTATTCCAGTTTGCTTGACCATAGTTGTAAACAAAGTCGAGATATACGTCATATTCAGTTTGAGTAAGCTTTACGCCTGATAAAGATTTGCGAAATGCTACTTCATCCTTTGTAATATGAGCCTTGGCAATTTGTACTGCACGTTCTTTGGTAATCGGCTTATCAGTCATTTTGACTTTAGTACCATTTTCGTACTGAGTGGAGCCGATACCAATCGTTGCAACTTTTGCACTGTCTAAATATGGTTTTGGCTCATAGCCCTCATACTTTATTAATGACGTAAAAAAAGCAGCCGAAGCTGCTAAACCTATTACTATGTATTTAGTCTTGTTCATAGTCTTTCCCATGCATGCGTTTATTGTGTAATTGCTGATCCCGCTGGTCTTTGCGATATGCTGACCAAAGCTGAATGATTAAACCCACTACAGCACAAATCCCCCCTACAACGGCCATCCATTCGGTAGTAGATAATCCCCCATATATAACCATTGATCCCCCTGCTAAATTTGTTGCTAAACCGAATGATGCTGTGCTTGATGTTGCTGGTTCAGCCATGACCTATTTCTCCAGAAAATAAAAAAGCACCTTTATAGGTGCTTTCAATTCAAATAATATTGGTTTTCAACCAGCTGCTGATTTTTGACAAGATATCGCTGTTGCTCTATCTGGTCCTCTATTTGAAAAACATCCTGACCAGGATCAAGATGTATTCTTTGCTTTAAAAATTCAGGGCATTCAACAACATTTAGAATGACACCTGTTTCGATACAATACACTGCAAAATATGCCATTATTTCCTCATCGTCATTGCGTGAATATAACGCTGTGATACATTCACATTGCCGCCAGAATCTGAGCGCAATTGAAGCTCAAACGTTCCCGCAATCAATGTGGAATCATGTCTTGAAATATTTAAGGTTCCTGCACTTCGAGCACTGCCTCTAATCTCAACATTGTGATTATGAATCCCGTCTAAACCCATTGATGCACTTCCCGACAAACTTAAATTATGGCTATGTGAACCCGTTGTGTTGGTCGATCCATTGTAACTATGGTTATGTGAAGAACCCGAAATTGTTCCAGCTGTTGAGTTTTGGGTATTACCATTGAATGAATGCGAATGGCTTCCTGAATCGGTCATTGAGCCACTAACATTGACGGTTATACTGTGATTATGTTGCCCACTGTTTTGAGTCGTTGTACCAACAGAAGCATAATCAATAAAATGCACTTCTAAATCTTCAAAGATGACAGATCCATTTTTGAGTACTCGACACAGTAAACGCTGACTCGATGTATAACCCACAAAGCTAAATACAGATCCAAAAGTTAAGATCGTATGGCCCATATCTGCTGGTACAGCCAAAGTTTGCACAGTGGTATAACTTGTACCAATGGTCAGATTCGCTTCAGCAAATGCCGAAACAGGAACAGTCACAGCATTGTCTTTGATCTTTAGCGTATCTACCGCAAGGTTTGCTATTTTCCCCCCTGTCACAGCTAAATTGTCAATTTTTGCAGTTGTCACAGCCAAAGAATCAATCTTGGCCGTCTTAACAGATAAATCAACAATATGAGATGTATTCACTGATTGGTAATCCATCATTGCAGCTTTTAGATAAGCTGAGACAGGGAAAACAGTTCCTGTAACAGGATCAGTAAATGGTGTAGTTCGAAATATAAAAGGGTAATAACCTGTGCTATTTCCACTACCAATAGCGAATGAATCAAAATTTAAAATAAATTGAGATTCAACACCATTATTTGCGCCACCCCACCCTGCAATTTTCCCATTCACATCAAGCTTGATAAATTTCTGCGCGTAAAGACCATTAACAGATTGTGTAACTTCTTGAACGGCAGCTTTATTACCATTCAATTCTGTTTGGACTGTATCCGTCCGAATGGCTTGCGCCATATCTGCTTCGATTCCTGCAGATTGTTCAGACCACACACCAGCATAACCACTGCTATTACCAATCAGATCAGATTCAGAGCCGATCAACGGTGGATTGACTTGGGCATAAACACCGTCGATCTTAGTTGTTGTTGCTGTCAATTTATTGTCAACATCAACAACTTTCGATTCAACAGTACTTAGTGCACCAGTCGTCGCATAATTGCCTAGCTTCGCTTCTACAGCATCCACTTTCGATACAGCAGAACTTGCATTCGTCACAGCCACATCAGCTTTTGATAAAGCAGTTGCAGAATTGGTTAATGCATTATCGGCTGTATTTTTTGCGGAAGTTGCGGTTGCATTGGCTTGTTGCGCCATAGATGCTGCCGCACTTGAATCAGTAACCGCAGTATTTGCTTTGCTTAATGCGCTGGCTGCATTAGTTTTTGCAGTTGATGCATCAGATTCAGCAACATCAACGCGACTATCTAATGCCTCAATAGAACTACTGTTTGCTGTTGATTGTGTTACAGCAGTTTCAGCTTTTTGCTGTACTGAAGACAAGGCTGAATTATTACTCGAAATATAGTTATTTAGAGCAACTGTATTCGCTTTATCTCCATCAACACGCGCTTGAACTTCTTGCTGTGCCAATGCCTGTACATCATTGATTTGCGCAACTGTTGTATCAACTCGTTTACTAAGGGCTAGATCACCTTCAATCATTGCTGATTGGAGTGACCAAGTCCCTGCAAAACCTTGATCATTGCCGATCAGATCAGATGTAGATCCAATCAATTTTGGATTTAGTTGCGCATAAACACCATCAGTCTTCTCTGCAGTAAGTTTCAAATCATCAGCAACAACCTTAATACTTGATTGTGCTGCCGCTAAACCTTGGTCACTTGATTTTTTAACTGTATCCACTACTTCTAAAACAGCATCATCACCTGTTTTAATTTGCTTTGTTAATCCATCTTCCAAAGCACTGATCGCAGTTTTTCGATCCTGTATTTCAGTATTGATCTTTGAAGTGGTTGAATTGATTGAGTCAATACGCTCAGTCCGTTCCATTGCTAAATCATCATTTGCTTTTTGAGCTGACTCTTTCGCTTGCTGTACAGATGTCTTAAGACCTGAAATATCAGTATCAATATTTTCAATGTGATCAATCTTAGTTTTCAAATCCTGATTTAACTGACTTTCAGAGATTTGATCATTCAATAGTTCAAGCACATCAGAAGCATCTGCAGAAGTCACACCACTGACCCAATCAGACCAATCACCCACATTGCCAATACGATCAATTAAACGACCACGGTAATACTGACGTAAGTTTGGCTGTATACCTTGAATGGTGTGAACAGTAGTCGGATAAGCAAACAAACCAAGTTGAGCAATATTTGAGGTGCTATCTGGTGAAACTTCAATTTCGGTATAGGCAGTATCAAGTGCACCAACAGTAGGAAACAACCAGGTTAATTTCATGCCAAATAAAATACCTTCAGCATGAATGTAGGCGAGTTTTGGCGGTTTTCCTTGCTTGCCTTTCAATTCTGTCAAAACTGAATACGTTGGCAAGGACGAAATATCAAAAGCACTGATCGCGAATACTCGCGCTTCATATTGCCCTGCATAAATTCCAGCAACCTCAGCTGAGTTATTTCCAGTTAAGGGTAGCTTTAACCATGTGCCGTTATCTTTACGCCATTCAACTTGGTATTTGGTTGCACCTTGGGCTTGTGGCCAACTGATCACCATGGTTTCAACAGACATTCCTTGCTGAACCATTTGCTCACTGGAAATGCTGACTGATTCAACAGGATCTTGAGTTGTAGGATTGATAATTGATATCGGTCGATCATCAATAAATGCACCATGATCAATCGCATTAAATTTTAATGGATTGTATTGCAAACCAGTTATTGTGAATTGATGTTCATCATCTTGGGTAATTGACGTAACACGAAATTTCATCGTCGCTAAATCTTGTGCATCAATCACCCATACATTTTCAGGCGCAACACTATCAAATGCTGACACAACACTAACAACTCGACCAGCAATACTTGATACAACTCGTGCTTGTGCCTTTCCATTCTCGCCATTAACAACTAGACGGTCACCAGCTCGGCATACAACATCATCACGATCTAAGGTGATTTGTTTTAAATCAGTACTGACTGAAGAAATACGCCCACCATTTGCACGACCAGCTAACAACTCATCAGCAAGTTCAATCACTTTACCTGGTAATGGAATATAGCCATCCAACCCAACTTTAAATGTGACAGTTCGAGTTTCGAGTTGTTCTGTTTTTAAAGCCCATTGGCCAGTACGTTGTGCTTGTCCTTCTGATGTACAGCCCCATGCCTCTAGTTCTAATAAGCGTACTGCTTTAGCCTCTGCAATTGATTTTTCATCACGCACAAAAACATATTCTGTCTTATAGCGATTTTGTGGATTATCCCAAGCAACTTTGACTGCATTATGCCGATCACGTGCACGCGTACCGGTGTAATTGATACCAAGAACGCCATCAATAATATTGGCAGATGTGTATGTAAAAATAGCATCTTGAGGTAAATCAGCCTCACATACGATCGATGCGCCATCCCAATAACTGATTGCACGAAATAAACCTGCAAGTTTGCTTAAAATATCGAAAGCAGATTCGGCACTTTGAATATACACATTACAAGTGAACCGTGGCTCTTGACCACCTTTGCCATTCGGTACCAGCTGATCACAATATTGTGCTA
This sequence comes from Acinetobacter sp. NyZ410, assembly GCF_022828975.1. Taxonomy (NCBI): domain Bacteria; kingdom Pseudomonadati; phylum Pseudomonadota; class Gammaproteobacteria; order Moraxellales; family Moraxellaceae; genus Acinetobacter; species Acinetobacter sp. NyZ410. The sequence continues at coordinate 3,204,005 of NZ_CP094620.1, forward strand.
AACGATACAACGACCATTTATCAATCATTTGCTCGGTTAAACGGTTGCCAAGTGCATATCGCTTATTGGTGCATAAATCGTAGTAAATCCAAGCTGGATTATTACTATAAGCACGCTTAAATAGACCATCCCAAATCCCCACATAAGTACGGCCTACAGGATCATAGTTGCTTGGTACTTTGATCTTTACACCCTTTAGATCAACTGCAATTTTGGCAATATTTGAGAATGTTTCAGCATCATATTGCACGCCAATCAATGCAGTATTTGGGTAGGCCAGCTTAAGATCGACAACTTCAGTAATGGCTTGAATATACATCTTATCGCTGACATATTCAGAGCTTGAATTCGGTGTTTTACGTGTGACTCGAATCAACCAATTATTATTGGCTTTTGGTAAGCCGATACGATGGGTACGTTCATAATTTGCTGAAGTTTTTCCTGACATTTGAGTATCAAGCATTAACTCCCATGATCCCCCATCAGTCTGCACTTCAATCAAGTAATCAATAACAATACCTGAGACATCGCCATTACTTGGGTCTTGCTGTTTTAAAGCCCCAAAGCGCACTCTTACAATCACGGCATCGAGATTAAGATTGGTAACCCCTTTAACCCAAGGCGTATCACTTTTAAGTTCAACACCAACAGCAGTTTCAGAAGCAATGCTTTCAAAACCTTCCATGTATGCCTGATCATTGGTACCTGAGCGAAAATCTAGAGTGACATCTTGAAAGTTTCTTGCACCACTATCGTTTTCAACTGGTGTGTCATCAAGGAAGATTGATTTAAAGCCATTTGCTAAGCCCTCAACTTCTCCTTCACTCATACCGTATTGTAAACGTGCATAGGTTTTTGAAGCGGTGGTATCATTTGCAACTTTGGGTTGTCTTTGGCTTTGACTGCCACCTTTAGCGCCTTTTACTGTTCTAAGCATACTTTTTCCCACACAATAAAAAAGCGCTTAATGCGCTTATATTCTTAAATTATTTCTTCCCACCACTGCTGCCACCGCCTGTGAAACCAGCATCTGCAGAACTAAAAGTATCTACTGCAAATTGACCAGCATTTACAATGAATCCACCAACCTCACGCTGACCATAAAGAATCGGAACTGGATTGCCTTGTGCGATTGTGGTGACTGCTCCACCAAATCCCTTGTTAGACTTATTTCCATCTTGGTTTTGATCTTGTGCATCAACTTTTGGGGTAAGCATTTGTGCAATACCACCAATGGACATTCCAATACCTGCACCAATCAATGCTGCACCATAAGGAGTTGTTGCTCCAAAAGTAAAATAGCCAGCAACTATCAACACAACCCCTAAAACTAAATTTAGAACCCCACTGTCACCACCAGCCCCAATGACTTTAGGCACAATCTTGATAACTTTGGCGCCAGTCTCAAAATCAATCTGATCCTCAGAGATATTTTCATCATCTTGAAAAACAGCAAAGGTAAGCCCTTGTTCATGAGCGGTTAGCATGAATTGTTCAAAGCCGGGCACTTGGACTGATAGCGCTTTTACAGCTTCACGGGTGCTTTCAACAGCAAGCTTAAATTCCTTACCAAACTTCTTTCCCAGTACGCCATATAATTTGATCGTTTTAAGCATTCTTATGTCTCACAATTTTTACAACACGCTCTTGCCATTGTTGCCCAAAAATTTCACGCACTGACTTTCGACCATAAGGGTGATGTAGGATTAATGGTCCACCAAAACAACTAGTGCTTTCTTCTGACTTTAATTGCCACTGATCTCCCAACCAAATCACAGCATGATTCGGGTGTTCTGTACGGCCAACATTACACACCAACATGTCACCATACTGAGGTTCACTGACCTCATAAAATCCAGCTGCGTCTAAATTTTCTAGATAAAGGGATTTATGGTCTTTATCACTCCACCAATCATCTTTACGCTCGAAATCAATTAACTGAACACCTAGCTCACGATTATAAAAATCACGAATAATTGAATAGCAATCTTGATATCCATGATGATAATCACGACCAATGAGTGGTGCTTTATAACCACATGGCTTATAGACTTGAAAATCTACTTCAGGCCAAGCACAGATCACCCATGGCATTTCATGAAGTTCAATTTGTAATAAATCTAAATCAGAAGCACGTGCTGTAGCATTGGGATGTGAATGTACATAGGCTTGAATCTCACCTTGATCTTCAGCATTCGCCAAGTCTTCATGATGAATTTGAAACTGACCTTTTTCAGCGACATTGCGGCATGGAATGTAATCACCTGAAACAATTACCCCGCAACATTCTGCGGGGAAACATTGTTCAGCATGAGATAGAATCGCTGCTTTTAGTTTTTTATTTAATTTCATATTTACACCATCGAAGATGCAGGGAATCCACCAAAATGAAGCTCATTCTCTCGGCAACGACAGCCTGATGTTCGGTAGTTACATCGATCTAAAGCTGGATTGTCTGTCGATTCATCTTTTTCAGTAAACATTGCAGATCCGATATATCCGCACTCTTCACTTCGATATTCCCAGTTGCAGTAGTTTGAAATTTGCCGTGTAGGGATTTTTAGCCCTTCGAAATCCACTGGATTAGAAAGTTCAAAAGTCACTTGCTGAGCATTTTCGGAAGTCTTTTGTTCAATAAACCAAATCTGCTCACGTTTCTCGCTTGAGTTCGCACTGGTATTCCCAGCACTAAAGTTTTCAGCATCAAGATATTTGGCTAATGTTGTAATAACTTTGATCTTTGCACCAGCAAAATCACCAAACTGTAAACAATATGCAGTTACCGCACCTTGAATACCTTTGATATTATTTGCCATGCTGAGTGTCGGTGCTGAGGCTTTTCCATCACTTCGCATTTCCAAGCCACTAACTTGCAACGCCATTGGCTCAAAAGTCTGTCCATTGAATATAATGTTTCGCTGCCAAACTTTATCTGTACCAACATCAAAAACTTTACCGATCAAACCAGTATCAGACCCAATCAGCCCATTTGAACCTATCGAGCCGTAAATCTTTTCCCAGTCTTCATATGAAATATGACCATGGAAACGTAAAACGCCAGCACCTAAAGCGCTGGCATCTAATTCAAATAATGTGATTAATCCATCTACGTACAGCTTTTGAAAATCACTGTTCAGTGTCATCTTTCAATGCCTCCGCAACAGCTTGAGCTAAGTTTGTTGGTTGAAATTCAGGTGGTGTGTTAGAGATTTCAATTTCAGGTTTTGGTAATTCCTTTAATCGAATATCGATCCAACGACCAGCAGGTATATCTCGAGGCTTTTCAAAATTCGGAACAATATCACCTGTTTCTTCATCAAACTTTTTGGCAAAGGTTTTAACTTCGATGGTGTTATCTTCAAGCTGTTGATATTGAACCGCAACCAAAACATTACCATTGGCATCCTTTGGCATTTCGATATACCAACCATCATCTGAAAAGCCTTCTGTATTTTTTAAAAAATAGTGACCAACATCGACTTTTTCAAAAACTGGATTTTGCTCATAAGCCTCTTCATTTACTTCAATTTTATCTGAAAATAATTTGATAATAGGAGAAGCCTTTTTGATAAATCCATTACTATCCACCGTGGTATTCGCTGAATTATAAATTAAATAATTTGGCCCCCAATTCTTATCAGTATCATTCCCACAAATTATATATAAATCACGAGGGTTTCCGACATTATTTGCACAACCTATATGAATACCTCGCCATGGCTGATTGATGTGTGCTGAGAAAACAGGAGGTTTTAACTTGGTAAACTATAGACACTCATCAGGAGTTTACCATGAGCAAGAAACAGAAGACTTACACCGCAGAATTTAAAGTTGAAGCAATAAAATTGATTGAAGCCAATCAAGGCAATGTATCGGAAACAGCCAGACAACTTGGCATTTCAATGCAAACTCTTTCAAATTGGAATAATAAAGCAAAGACTGGCACCTTAGCAGGCACTAAACAATATTCACCTGATCTAAATGCCTTACTCGAAGAAAATAAAAAGCTCAAACAACAGCTCAAAACAGCTGAAATGGAACGTGAATTTCTAAAAAAGGCAGCAGCGTACTTTGCGAAAGAAAGTCAGTAAGGTACGCCTATATGAAACAGCAAAGATATTTATTCCCGATTAGCTTTATGGCTAGATTACTTCACGTTTCAGTGTCACGATTTTATGATTGGCTAAAACGAGGCATGAATAAAAGATTGGTTCAGCGAAATCAACAGACAATTTTGGTCAAAATAGCTCATGAGGAAACTAAACAAAGCTATGGCTATATTCGATTAACTAAGCATTTACAAGCGCAAGGTATCAAAATCAGTACGTATGCTGTACGTCAAATAAAAAAGCTCAACCAGCTGTATTGTAAGCGTCATAAGCGTTTCAAAAGAACTACGAAGAGTGATCATAATCGAGCGATCTACGCAAATTTACTAGAGCAACAGTTTTCAATGACTAAGCCCAATCTTGCATGGTCAAGCGATATTACATACATTTGGACTGCTGAAGGTTGGTTATACTTGGCAGCAGTAAAAGACCTGTACACGAAACAAGTGGTTGGCTATAGCTTAAATGAGCGTATGACCGCACAACTTGTTTGCAATGCACTGACTATGGCGATTCGTAATCAAAAACCAACGAAAGGCTTAATTATTCATTCGGACAGAGGCAGCCAATATTGCAGCCATGAATATCGAAAGATACTGGAAAAATGTGATTTTCAAGGTTCAATGAGCAAACGTGGGGACTGTTACGATAATGCACCGATTGAAAGTTTCTGGGGCATACTCAAGAATGAATTAGTGCATCATTGCAACTATAAAACCAGAGATGAAGCTAAAGCAGATATTACAAAATACATTGTGTTATTTTATAATCAGCGAAGAATTCAAAAGAGTTTGGATTTTAAAACGCCAAATCAAATAGCAGAGAACTTTTATCGGTTAGCTGCCTAGCATATCCCAAGTGAAAGTCTCCTGCTAATTCAGCACATATCAGATCCCCTTTAATCACCAAGACAGAGCGACTATTAATCCAGTTTGATATACCGTTCCTTAAACTTTGAATACCACCCCCACCAGCATAAGCAGGGGTAGTTAATCCAGCTGTCCAACCATCCAAGCCTATTTCCGTTAAATTGCCAGCAGCTGTACCAACCAATCGACTCGCAGCATGCGTATTATTTGTGAAGTTTTCATTCATCTTGGCGGCAAATGAGCGAAAGGTATCACCGCCTGCACCACTCGGTGCTGTTCCTAAATTTCCAGTTTGAATTGTCATATTTTTCTCACTAAAAAGCCCCAACGAGTGGGGTGTGAAGTTAATTAGATTTAAGGGTAAAAAACTTGGGTAAAGGTTGTGGAAATAGTCCAGATCATTCCACCCACTTGACTCGGTGAATAGCTTGTATCTGTTTTAACTCTCACCTCTCCATCCAATGGAGAATTCCATAGAAATGAATCAGCCCCTTTATGTCGATCAAAAAAAGCTTTGATTTGAAGAATCTCTTCCTTGGTAGATGTGAATTTGTATGGCCACTCCCCCCTTTTATTGTTGATGCCTACTGAGATATTCTGTTCGTAGCCATCACCAAATTTTGAAGTCAAAATATTGAAGTTTTGTTTGCTTGAGTTTCCAACTAGATCACATGGAAATGTAAATTTTTCATTGCTCATAAATTGGGTCCAATAAAAAACCCACTCGGTTGAGTGGGTTTTAAGTTTAATGCTGAATAAGTATCTGACTATTAATCACTTGCTGATCTTAAATTAAACCTAAAATCTGCAGTTGTTGATATGCGCTGAGGCTTTCCATTGATGACTAAAGGCTTAAAACTTGTTTTTTTGAAAAACTCACTTAAAACATATTCATCTAAAGCAGGGATTCCAGTGCTTTTAGTAACCTTAACTTTGGTTAATTTACCTTTTTCATTAGCCTCTACACTCAATGTTATAGTTCTATTACTTCCTTTTAAGTCAGTATTTTTAAAATTAAATTCTGGATACTCAGCATATTCCGGAACTCTTGATACGCTCAATTCAACTGGTTGAGTTAAGCGAATAGGAAAATTTTCGATTTTATCATTTGGATATTTTGCAAATATTTTTGCTTTTTTAAAGACCTCGATTATCTTGTTGTCTAGATCCTGAAGCCCACTGCTTTTATTTATTTCAGCAACCTTAACAAAACCATTAACATCCGTCTCAATCCTCACCACAAGATATCTATCATAACCTTTCAACTCATCATTATTGATTCTAAATATCGGTTTTTTCATCCATTTTATAATCATATTTTCATCTACAGTTCTTGGCTCAACTTGAACCTTAGAATCTGCTCCAAAACAAAAACTGGAAACCAATAAGCAGAAAATTATAAATAAGCTTTTCATGATATATCTCTAGTATTTAGTTCAAGATACTAATTATTGGTTTAAAAAGAAACCACACGAAGGTGGTTTGTAATAATTATTATAAATTTCTATTGTTTATCAAATAAATCCAATCCTATTTTAAGATCATCTCTTTTGTATATCTTCAAATTCAACTCTAATGTTTTAACAGCATTTATTATTCCTCTATCTTCTGATAAAAGTACTTCAGCATTGTTAGCCAAAGCAATCGCAATAATTTGTAGGTCAACTTTAACTTTTTGTTTATCAGTGCGTAAAAATTCTTTATCTAATTTACTAGCTAGCTCCCCGCAAATAAATGCAGTTTTCTTGTCAAAAGCACCATTTAAAACTTTGTTGTGAGAAATTGTTAAAAGTTTATTGCGACGATTGTTATGGTCAATAGCAATAAATTCGGCTATCACTGGTGTTGGGATTAATAAGGTTGCATTATTTTGATGTAAAAAAGTCTCAAGGTTGTTATAAACTGCCCTTTCTGACACTAAAGAAACTAAAATACAATTATCAATAGCAACAATCACTCATGACGCTCCGTAAGCCATTCATCTATAGGGTCGTCAAACTTATCCCAACCACTATCTCCAGCATTCTTAAATTCTTCTATCCAATCAGAAAGGCGCCCATCGGGAATTTCATCAATACTATCAGCAATAAATTCCACTAATTCTAAATCGTCATAACTTCTGTATTTATACTTAGCCTTACCTGTAAATTCTAATTGGTGTTCCGTTCTCCACTTAGCACCTAAAGATGCAGACAAATTTGGTGATATAGCAACACTTACATTATTTCCAGTGATTGTTTTAATTTGAATATGGTCTGTTTTATCAGTCCCTTCTTTTAGACCTATAACTCGACCTCGAATCACTTCAAGTTGAGTAAATGTAAATCCCTCTTCTTTCTTTTTAAATTCATAAAAATGAATATAGCTCTCATTTGAAGAATCTTTATATCTCAATTCTGACTTAGCAGTTGGGTATTTTGTAAGAAAATCAGTAATTGTTTTTATTGCATTTGTTTGGTCTGCAATAGATTTATGAGCGTACGTAATTTTTTCTTCAAGAAATTCTGGATCAAATTTTACAGCATAGTCAGCTGAACCTTCTCTAATATCACCCCATTTTAAGTTCTTAGCGCCCACAATTTTGCATAATGCTTCTAATAGTTTTGCGGATTCTAGAGGGTTAATTTCTGATAAGTTAATCCCAGTGATATAAAGAGAAAATGTGTAATCAGAATTAATCTTCATAAGAACTCCCTCCCTTTAACCAATAAGCTATAAGCTATAAGCTATAAATATCTTAACATTGAGTATAATTTAACATCTTTACATTTTTGTTCAATAGCACTGCGACATAATTCTTCGTAACTAAAGCACCCTACGATGCTTTCTAAAAGGCTCTAGCATTAAAAAATCAAGTAAAGAAAGAACACGATGACAGCTAAAATTAATAAAAATTTAAATACTCCCTTAAATGATCCTGCATCTCTAGAGTCTTGATCTGAAGAAAGTGATGTCTTCACCTTACTTTGTTTATTTCTAGGTGAATAAGACGAATAGGATAGCCCTGTTCCTGGTAATCCAACTGTAGTTCTTGTGCCCTTTTTACCTACATTAACTCTTGCACCATTTTTCCCAACAGATACGCTTGAAACTCCCTTTTTAGTGAGATTCACACGAACACCAGGCATAATTTTAATGCTTTTTCTAAAATTTAATCCCATTGCTTATTTTCCGCAAATTTTCTTAGATCCACTAATTGAACCTTCATTGCAAACAAATTTACCGCATGACAATTTAGTAGTAATAACTGTTGATGCAAGATTGCTCATTTTAGTCTCTGTATAATTACTTAATATTAATTTGGTTTGTAATCCCACAGCGCTCCATGCTCACCACAATTTCGCTCAATTGCATTCATCGTTGTTTCTGTGTCATAAGTTCCCTTTCGCCATTCATCCACAGCAACCTGAACATAAGCTCTACAATTAGCAGGCAAACCTAAGTCTTTACCATAAACAGGCTTACTATTTGGATCTTCTTGAGCACAGCCAGACAAGGCCAAAAATGAAAACAAAACTACTTTTCTCATAATGTAACCACTTTGTTAGTTCTTGTAATCATACTAACAGAAGTGATTTGGATAAACATTAGGCGAAAGTAGGAAAACCCACTTAGGTGGGTTTTTTCAATTAACAATAATAAGAACTTTAGGGTGCTTTTATTTATAAACCACTTGCATCTCGGGATTTTCTTTCTTTTGAACAGCTATTAATATTTGATAACTCGTAAGTAATCGTCACATAACCTGTATTTCCACTATCAGCAATCGCATTCAGCATTAAATCTTCAATGCCATTTGATTCATTAACACCCCACATTGCAGTCAAAGTTCTTTCTTCTTTGTACAATCCCATCATCCAATCATTATGTTCTTTCCAAATACTACCTGCTCTTAAAAAATCATAATCTCTTGTTGGTTTTCCATACTTAGCTGTTAATAGATTCTTTAAATCTAAAAATTCAGACTTTATTGCATCACCATATACATTAGTATTTAAAGTTTTTCCCACCCCTACAACCTTACATAATCCTGACTTTGGCGTGATTAACATGCCATAGCTACTTAAACCTGCAACAGGCTTTGGAGTTTTTGTAAACATATAATAATTATCACTAATTTTTATTGGATCCCCTGCTATTCTTTTTACTTCTGTTAATGACATTCCTGTTTTTAATCCAAATGGTGCTTCAGCATTAGCAAGTCCTGAAAACAAAAGAACCCCTATTAATAATAATCTTTTCATTACTTACACTCAATCATAATGGTAATAATCTAGGTCTACGATATGGCCCTGAGCTAATACGAAATATATTCTTAATATTCAACTTGATATTTTGTTGTTCGAATGCTGGATTAAACCCTGCTGCAGCACATAATCCCCTGCCGTCTGGATCACTTGCTACAGCCATTGCCCATTGCCCTGGTGGTAAATAAAATGTTGCTTTCTCACCAGTGTCGAAACGTCCAATAGTTTCATTTCTAAAAAGAACGCTCAAGTAGCAACCACCCCCCAAAAATCCAGTATCACGCGTAATCTCAACCTCAGCATAACCATCTAATTTCTCTTGATAAGCTAAAATTCGATCTTTAGGAGTTGTTTTTGCAAGTGAGGTTGATATTGGTGCAGTTGCACATCCACCCAAAAAAATTGTAGCTATAGAAAGTCCCAGTAAAACAACATTTTTCATAGGGTGTCTCATATTTTTTAATATTTACCTAATTTAACAAATTGATTACATTTTGAATAGAGCCACCGAAGTGGCTATTCTTATTTTGACAACAAACCGCCTTGACGCTTCTCTTGAATAATCACAGCTCGTACAGCATTACCAACAACCTGAGCAAACTGTCGCTGATCCTGAGTATTACCACCTGAAGTATTAACACCAGAATCAGTAATACTTACTTGGATGATAATATTGGGTTCACTGCTCCGTGGGGAATTATGCTGAATAGATTGAAACTGCCTTCTATCAACATCATCACCACTAATTCGTGAAACTCCCACTAGCCCTCCATTTTTGAATTTTTGAGCATTTAAATCTGGTTGAGTAGAACCTAAATGGTGAGATTTCATGCCAAGATATTCACGCTGAAATGGTATCTCACCCGTCTGATTCATGTAATTTAAAGCGGATAAACCAAGTTTGGAAACAGCTGAAGCCTTCATCATAAACTCGCCATTGGATGCCATGATTGGAATATCATCACTCGTTCCAGTGCCTTTGCCTGTGATGTGTCCGCCAGTTGCAAAACCTTGAGGTGTAATAGCTTGGATCATTGCTAAGAAAGTGCCCTGATCCAAAGCAGCTTTAGCACCTGCGGCTACTTTCTGCCATACAGTACCTGGTTCTTTAGCATAAGCATCAGAAACAGATGACCATAAATTCATACCAGCTTGAGTAAGTGCAAAACCCTGCTGCATAGCAAACATTGTTTTATATGCACCTGAACTTTCACCAAGAATACCTTTAAACATATTTGCAAATGAACCGGTTAACTGCTGAGCTTGAGTTAATTGCAGATTCAAGGAATCGGTTTGATACTGATTTTCAATATCAATCATTCGCTGATTATGTGCAGCCCAAATTTGTTCACGAACCTCTGCTAATTTTTGTAAATCAGCGCCTGGTTCTTGCTCTTGGTTTTCAACATCTGCAATCTGTGTATCGAATAGATTTTGCGATGCGCCCATTCTGCTGAATCTATCTTGGTTAACTTGGTATCGACCAGTAGATCCATTCATTTGGGATTGAACAGAATCCCATCCCATAGAGGCATCTTTTAAACGCCGATTCATATCAACTTGATTTTGAAGTTCAAGCATCTGCGATTTAAAAGCTTTTTCTTTTGGGTCTTCATTGCTCTGAGCAATAAGCTTTTTTTCTATGTCATATCTAGCCTTAGCTAGTTGAAGCTCTGACATGTAAAATTCAGTTGCTTGAAGTAAACGCTGATTTTTAGCAAGTTTTGACTTTTCAAGTTCATACGCAAATTTTTCATCAACCTCCTCTTTAGCAATCTGTTTTTGAATATCAGAATATTCTTTGTTTAAAGAAATAGTTACTTTTTGAGTGTCAATTTCATTTTGAATTCGCTGCTCATTTGTCCACTTCCATCCATTAACCTGTAAATCAAATTGAAGTTCTGCAAGTCGATTTTCATTTGCAAATCGTTCATTCTCTTTTTGTTCAAATTTAGCCAAAGCTTCACCTGTAAAATAAGATTGAATATCTGCTAATTTTTTCTCATGTTCAGTTTTTCGTTGAATTTCACCACTTGAATATTGCAGTTCAATATCTTGCTTGGCTTGCAAGAACTTAACCAAATCATTGATAGAATTATCAAAGTCTTTAGTTGAGCCATCAAAACCATTTGTTCCTGCAATATATCCTTTTACATTTTGAACATATTGACGGTTTACTGGTCCAATGTTTGTGCCTTTATCTACATTGCCTTCGCCAGCGTGGTAAGCTGAAATAGCCTTATCCCAAGAGCCGAATTTTTTGTAGAGAATTTGCAGATATTTAGCGGCCGCTTCTGCTGATTTACCCAAATCAAATACATCGCCTCCAGTCAATTTGAAACGCTTAGCTGTATCATCAAGAAATTGAAATCCACCTTTTGCAGTACCATACTTGGTCATAGGACCAATGGCATTAGCATTACCTCGTGATTCCTGCATATGAATGCCTGAAAGCAGCCCTGGCAAAATAGCGTATTTTGACTCTATATTTTCAAAGCCATATTTAGCAGCATTAGCCTTAACTTTTTCGTTGACCTGTAAGACTTTAAGCTGCTTCTCAAGCTCTTTAGTTCGATCTTTTTCGGATTTAGCTTGTAGATCATCTAAATCTTTGATCTTTTGCTTAATTGAAAGATCCGCCATCATTAAACTAAAGGCGCCTGTATCTATAGGCTGATTTTTACCAAGTAAACCTTGTGCCTCTTTTAGCTTGACATAATTCTCAGCAACTTCTTTTGAAATGCCTTTTGCTCTTAAAGCTAATATTTCACTATTAGTAGAGATATCACTTAAAGACTGATTAATGAATTTCTGAATCTCAACACTTAATCCTTTAACACTCTCTGAAGTAGCAACAGCTTTTTTAGTACCATCTTCTAAAACTTTATTGAAATTCGCTCCAGTAACGTTTGAGTCACTAAGAGATTTATTTAAGCCATCTTGAATAGACTTGTTTTTCTTCAGTTGGATTTCATTAAGAGTTAAGGCTTTTTGCTGTGCTTCGACATTATTTGCTATTTGCAAATATGATTTCAGATCAGACTCTTTGATTGGAATATATTTTTGAAACTCCTTAAGTAAAGCAGTTGCTGATAAAGCGCCAGCACTATAAGCATTTATAGATTTTTTTAGCTGCTCAATACCATCCTTAGACACGCCAGCATTCGCAGCGCTCTGCAATAATGAATCAGACACAAAGCTAAAGCCACTTTTAGCCGATTCTAGACTAGACGTTAATCTTTCTTGCTCAAGAGTGAGATTGCTGCTTTCTTTAGCAAGGTTCTCATAGATGCCTGAAGCTTTATCTAGGGCGCTATTTGCTAATTGACGTTGAGCAGTTCCACGCGCAAGCTCATTGTTACCCTCTTCCATTTTTGCAAAGAATTTTTGAGCCTGTTTAATTTCACCATCAGTAAATAGTTTGGAAGCATCAATTGCCTGTAATGCCGATGCAGTGCTTAATCCTTCCTTTTCGATCTTTTTAAGCTGATCAAGTATTAGATTTTGGCGCTTAATTTCTTCATTGCTTATAGAATCAGAATTTCCTGCAACCATCCCCAAAAGACCATTTTTGGACTTTGAAATTTTAGATTCAGCAGCGCTTACTCTTTTATCAATTTCATCCATTTCAGAAACAAGTTTGGCTGTTGATAATTTTCCATATTCAGCAGTTAATTCGGAAACAGTATTTTTTTGATTTTCAAGGGAATTCGTAGCTGATTCAGTATTATCCCCCATTAAGAGCATAGATGCGCCAACCGCAGCAACAGTTAAACCCAAACCGACTGGACCACCAAGAACCCCAATTAGCGATGTTCCTGCACGAGTAGCTAGGGATTTAGATGCGTTATTAGCATTTTGAGCAATAGTATCTGCTTGAAGTGCGGCTGTGTTCGCCTGTCTTAACGGCAAAACTGTTTTCTCTAGATATGCTATTCGTGCCATACCTGTCATACGAGCTAATTGAGCTTCAGCATTCGCCAACTCTATAGTGGATAAATGTGCAATACGTGCTGTTCTTTGAGCCGTGATTTCATTTGCTAATTGCTCAGCTCGAACTTCTGAGACAAGTGTTGTAATTCTTGTTTGTTGAGCAGCCACACTTTTATAAAGTGCTGGAATGTAGGTTCCTAACCAGTATGCGCCACCGATCATGGCAATGTTTGTTACTGTATCTAGGTTGTTTGCAAGAGAACTTAAAGAACTCGAAATTGCAGATGCTGCCCCACTTCCTTTACCTGCCTCGCCTACAAATTTAGTAACGGCATTGGATAATTGAGTAAATGACTGAGCAATAGTGAAATCTGTTTTGCCAAATAGTTCATTTACTGAGCCACGTGCTTTTGTTAAAGCGTCAACAAGTACATCACCTGTAATCTTTCCTTCTGCAGCAACTGAACGTAATTGACCTACTGTGATTCCCATACCTTGAGCAATTGCCTTTGCAAGTCCAGGCGCTTGCTCCATAACAGAGTTAAGCTCTTCTCCGCGTAGAACATTGGAAGCCAAAGCTTGTGAAAATTGAACTAATGCAGCCTCGGCCGAAGCAGCTGAACCACCACTAATTGCGATTGCTTTAGCAACGGTATCAGTTAGTTCAGCAGTTTTGGCTTGAGTAATGTTTAAGCGCTGTGCATTGTCGGAAAAACGTTGATAGATCTGTGCAACCGAATCCCATGCTTGTGCAGTGTTTTGAGCGATTTTGAAGGTATCGTTCATTGCAGTATTGAGTTCAGATTGGCTTTTAGTGACTAATTTAAGTTTGTTATTTAAACCAGTATAAGTATCCATCTTAGCGATCGCAGTACCAACAGTCACAACCCCTGCCAAATACCCTGCCAACTGACGTGCTGCCACTGACATAGAGTTCATTGAAGTAGTTGCGTAATTACCAGTGCGTTCGATACTTTGTAGCTCTCGATCTAAAGCACGTGCATTACGTGCTGCTTGTTCTGAGCTAATTTCAATAATGAGTGTGCTGCGTTGTTCAGCCATGGCTTTTCCTTTAGGCGTAAAAAAAGCGCCTAAGGGCGCATTGCGGACAATAAAAAACCGACCTTTTAAAAGATCGGCTTTATGGTTTGATGATCATGTTTATTACCACCAGCGTATGGCAGCAATCACTGCCGCGATTCCAAATAATACTGATGCAATAATTGCGGCAGTTGCTAATTTGTTACTAGCTTTATCAGCACCTAATTCGCTCATTTTTCCGTCTACCTTTAATTGGTTTTTGGGGGTATAATTCATATATGTTCTAATCCTCAAGTGTGCATTGTGGGTTGGAAACAAAAACCCCAAGAGCTGTGAACTCTCGGGGTTTTGTTTTGGAATAAAGAAAACCATACGAATATTGTTCTCTCTTATACGTGCACCTCTAATTAAATTTTGTTAGAAGTTTTGATTTGATAGCGCTTATGACTTATTCACTTCACTCAAGCGCTTCCCATCCAGTGCAAAAATACACTCAACAAAAAGCCCTCGATCCAAGTCACAACCGTACACATCAAAATAACTTTTGATATCAGCAAGAGTGAGTGAGTCATAGAACCCACCACCCTGTGGAAAGGCAATAAAGCGTCGAGCCTTTGAAATTAGATTAAAGGCTTTAATGATATGGTTTGCGGTGTAACTTGGCTCTAAACGCTCAGGTGGTTTTATGCCGAGCTTTTGGTAGACTTCTGCGGTTTTTTCTTCGCACCATTTGATGTTTCTTTGTTCGTAGTGCTTGAGGACTTTCCCACTTCATCGACAATCTCTTCAGTCTTAGAGTTATGGATCACCTTAGCCTTTTCCATGATGAAGACAATAATTTCAAGTGATTGCTTTGAGCTTGTACAAATCAGCTCTGCATTTTGCGCGCTGTATTCGATCGGCTTCTTATCCTTACCTACTAGCCCAACCCATCCTAGCAACAGATGTGATACAGCACGGTTAAAACCTAATTTGGCCTTAACCGCTCCTTCATCTGTTACTGCCTTAATGCCTGCAAGCTCTTGCTCGGCTTGAATCCCATTAAGTTCAAGTGAACGTTGAAACGATGGCTTATCAATACTCGCAATGAGTAATTTCACGCCATCTTTAAAATCAAACCATTCTTGAACGTATTCAATGGTCTTCTGTTCTTCAATTTCAATTAACATGATTAAGGCCCCACAACTACAGGAATACGTGTAAGAGTCGGTGCAACATCCGCGACCGTGAATGAAAACTGAGTAGTTAATACATCACCAGCACCACCACTTGGCAAAGGCGCAGATACTTGAACCTTAGGTAGTTTGAGTGTGTATTTATTACCTGCAGTATCTTTCAATGAATATTCAAGGCCGATCGGCTCATTTAAGAATTGTTTTTCATAAAGTTCTGCAGTGTTTTTGGACCATGCAATTGTAAAGTTACCACTGCCTTTCATGATTGTTTCTAAGATTGCAGCAATATTATTTTCATAGTCTAAGCACTTCTGAATTTGCATTGTATTATCAATGGTTAATTCAATCTGAGTGATGCACATTCCTGGTTTCTTTTCACCATCAATAAGAATGTCGCCGGTAGATAGACTAGTTAAAGGTACTGCATCCACTGCAGGTGTTACCGTACCAGTCGGTGCAACCTCATAAGCTGTGCGCTTCATTCCCATAATTGCGAATTTAGAAGTCACAATGCCACTATCAGGAATTGATAAAGTCCATTGGTTAATGTGGCAACCAGTGAAAACTTGGAAGTTATCGATATCACTAAAGCCGCGAATAATCGAAAGCGTTTTTCGAGTAGTACCCCCAAATGTTAAAACGTTGCTATTCCAAGCATTGAAGGCAATTAGCTCTAAGATTCCATCTTGAATGCCATAAGCCCATTCAGATTCAATATCGCCTTGCACTTCTATACCAGTCACTAAAGTACCAGCTGCAATTCGTGAATCTTTGATCGTTTGTGATTCGGTGGTTTGTGCTGATGCATCTAAACCATTAGTGGTAAATGCAAATGTATTCCAGGTTGTTGAAATCATACCAGGCGATGCTTCAAAACCAATTCGGGTTAATTGTTTGGCTCCAGAACTCATTAAGTTCTCCTTAATTTAGGCATAAAAAAACCTCCTTTAAGGAGGTGGATAAAGTTAAACCCTTATGTTTCAAGGTTATTCGTCTTCAATTTCTTTAAATTCAGGTATGTCTCCATCTAGGCAGGCTTTAAATTCATTTTGAGCATATTGATAACTTAGTTCATTCCTTGATGGTTCATTAGCTGCAACATCAGTTGTATAAACATAATCAATCATTCGGTTTAAAACTGGTATGAAGCGCGTATTAGTTCCATCCTTAGCTGCACTCTTAACAACTTCCATAGGTACGCCAATTTGCCTTTTATGCATAACTGCAAAAGCTACATCCCGAAAATTATTACAGAACTTTTCACGTTTAATCTCTACAGCGGCTACACATTGCGTAAGCATGCATGAACCTACTAGTAAGATTATTTTAATATTCATACGCTAATTCACTCGAAATTCTGCTCTCAAAATTTTTGCATAAAAATTGTCATCATCCATATCTTGTGGCGCATGCACTTTATATACTTCAAGAGTGGAAACACCAAAGGATTGTAAAAAGTCACGCCATTTAACACATAGATTTGTCATTTCAATCGTGCCTGAATTCTTTGGTGCAAAGCATTGAATTGAAATAGTGCCTATATCTCGAATACAGGGTTCATTTCCAATACCTGCAATCAAACTATCGCCATACTGAATATAAACTTTGCACCAAAGTTTATTTGATGGTGGATCAAATGGTTTGCCATCTGGAGTTTTCTGATTTTCAATACGAAGATTTGTTTTTTCCACACCACTAAATTGACCTATTCGCTTGTATATCGCCAATTCAGCCTCTGATAAAGTCATCATTTATATCTACTCGTAACTGACTGGAAAGTGATTGAATAAATTCCTAGTGGTGCTTGCCCAGAATGTCCATTCTCTAGAGCAACTGCATAAGGCAGATTATTACTAATGAAGACTCTCATCCCTAATTGAACGCTCAGTACCTTAGCCATTCCATCTGCAATGGTTGTGGTGCCTGAAGTATCTTTTTTCTGAAAGTCTTTGGTGTAATCCACACTACCAATTGAAACTCGATGATTACCTCTGAAAGCCCCTGTATCGACTGGACTTTTAAGCACAACACCTTGAAGCATTGCAGCAGTGATTTTTCTTTGTAGTTCTGAGCCATCACGTAATACTTGGAGTGTGAATTGTGATGGTCTTAATCCGTTCCAACTCATATTTCACCCATTAAAAAACCCACCAAGGTGGGTTTGTATTTATAACCAAATGCCATTTTCCTTCATAATCAATTTTAAAACGTGATCAAACATATCAGGTGTTATTTTTATATTTTCTAATTTTTCACTCAACTTAAGTGAAAGACTATCTATACTGATTGACTCTTTAGTTATGTCCAATAATTTAATGATATATTCAATATCTTTAACCATATCTTTTTTATTAAAATTAGGTTGAGACACTTCAGTTCTTGTTTTTAAAATAGATGTTTCCTTTAATTTTTGAAACTTTAATAAACTCATAATTTCTACAGACAGGATGTATTCTTTTTTATCAATTAAATCTTTAAAATATATAGATAGCCCCCATTCTTTTATTTGACTTCTATTGGTACTTTGGTAATAAAGGCTAAGAACCAAAGAGGTTTCCATATATAACTCTAATGAATCACCGTCAGACTTAATGAAATTTTGAAAAAAATTTTCAATTTTTTGTTTTGTCGTTTCAAAATCCTCATTAATTGATTTTATTAATAAACTCTCAACATGTTCTCTAAATTTATAAATATCTAATGAATTGAGTTTTGAAAGTAATTTTATTATTTTTATTTTACTTAATATACTCCCATCATACACAGCACAAATATTATTAAATTTTTCCATGATGAACCCCCATGCTAGTAATAAAATACATTAAATTTTGACCTTATCAATAGCATAAACCTCATTTATGTCAACCTTAAATTTTCCGCAACTGACAAACCAAAATACTTTCACTTGGGTCTTTGCCTACACTCAAAACTTTGAATTGACCACCTGCCACCCAAACATCATCTATCTGAGGCACACCAGTTACTTCATTTTGAAGCACAGTAGCTTTTACATCTTCAACTTGATAATCAATAGGCTTTACCAAATCTCGCTTATATGAGCCAAATACGCCACGTCCAGAGTATTGCTCAACAGTCACCATTGGATAAGTCTGTGTTTCAAAGTCAAAATCACCAGATTGGATTTCTTTGGAGCAAGTGAAAGTAGTGATGGTGTCAGCTAAATCGGTATCAAATGCCTCTGCAATGTCGGTTTGTAGTTCATCTCTCAATCCCATCACAGTTTCCTTACCATTTGAACACGTGACTTTTTGGTATAAGGCTTAATCAAATCCAAAATGTATTGTTCTACTGCATTTATTGATTTGGAGCCATCTTGGTATACCTTTTCACTTTCAACACTGTCTGCTTTGACTCGCTTAGATTTAAGCTCTTGGTCTTTATCAATATAGAGTTTTTTATTAATAATGCCTTTAATGATCTCAAAGGACGCATCCTTTAAATCCTGTGGCACATCGTCAACATTTTCATAATCTTTGACGTTTCGAGCGATTAAATATGCCCGACTTTTCTTGAGAAGTTGAGCCTTGTCACTTTCACTTTGGTTGTTCCAAGTATCCCCAAGCGCTTGCTCAACTTCTGATTCAGTGACAAAACTCATAACTCACCTATTTTGCTTTGGTTGTTTTCGGTTTTTCTTCATCCGTTTTATCGGCGTTTGCTTCCAATTCGGTGATACGGGCTTTCATTGCTTCAATATCATTTTGGAATGCAATAAATTCACCTTTTGATGTTTTAAGCTGGTCTAAAGCTTCATCACGTTCTGCAACTACTTTTTCACACTCAGCTTTTGCTTCATCAACAACAGCCTGTAATTCTGGGGTGATGCCCACATTAACTTGAACTGATTGAGCCTGAGCATTTAAGAACGCATAGGCTTGTTTTACTGCTTCAGCATTCGGGAACTCATCATCCACTTCAACCGAAGTTGCAGCAGAAATAACACCCAGAAATGAAGTTCGGTAGCAAGCATTTGGTTGTTGATTTTCAGGAATTGTATTTGTATAAATTACTTTCACTTTATTCTCCAAAACAAAGGCGACCGAAGCCGCCAAGTTTATTAAGGTGTACCTGAGATTACCGCAGCAAAAGGCACAAGTTTACGATCAAAGACACGTTCCCAATTTGCAGCATTTGCATACTGAGCAATTGTTGGGGTTTTATTTTGATCCTCTTCACCTTTCCAAGAGAATCCAGCAGGCTGCAAGATGTAAGTCTTACGCTCCACGATGATTTCAGAACCACCACCGTTACCACCTAAGGCATCACGCTGAACTTCGACTGGATTGGTTGGAGTGCCCTCACCATAACCGAAGGCACCCGTACCAAAGAACATTGAAAGGTACTGGTTTGCGCCATAAGTAAGACCATCATCCATAAAGATTGGTTTACCAAGGTAGGTGGTTAAGATGATGTTCCCTTGAGAGTCTTTCACATACTCAATCAAGTCTTTTTGCACCATCTGCTTCATAACAACAGAGTGCACACCAATTGCAGCAAACTGATCAGCTGCATCACCAGCGGTAAATGCTGCATCCTGCATTGCCGTAGCAGTCATCGTTGCACCTGCATCAATAACCATGTCGCCAGAGTTATTTGCAAGGTTAGATGCAATCACACCACGCGCAGCACCCAATAAATAACGCTGCCATTGGCGCTCCCAATACTTACCATAACGGTTTCGAATGTGTTGCATTGGTTCGCTATTGGCAAGCTCAGTCGTTAAATCTGACACGCCATAAGGTTTGTTCAGATAAAGGGTTCGAGCTTGCATTTTGCCTTGCGATGCTTTGCCCACTTTCCCTTTTTGATCCGGATCGTCTGTAGAGACGTTTGCCTCTTCATTGGCATCAAGATCTTGCCAATAAGAAATTGTTGAAGTGCCTTGACCATTATTTGCAATATCACTCAAAGCTGGGTTTTTGGTAACAATACCTGATTGATAAACTGCCGTTTTTTCAGGTGAGTTCACTGGATCTAATGTTTGGTAGTAATCCCCAACAAAAATATCCGCAATACGAGTAGCTGGCATAAATTAGTTTTCCTTAGTTTTTAATAACTGTTGAAATGCGTTTGGATTTTCACGCGCAATTGCTGCACGTTCTGATTCTGTATAGTCAGACCATTTTTTAGTTGATGTTCCTGAACCTGGTGCACCAGAACCTTGCGCTTTAGGAAAGAAATAAGACTTGGTTTCACGCAGGCTTTCGACCCATTCTTTAGGGCTTAATGGGGTTGAGCCATCTTTCCCAATGATTGTTTCGCCATTGGCATCGATCATCACAGCATTGCCTTTTTCATCTAAAGCAAACTGAGATAAAGCCAAGGCCGTAACATCATCTGTAGCTTCCGCTAAACCACCTACACCACTGAATGCTTGTGCGATCTGGCCTTTCACTACCGACTGTTTAAACTGGTTTGCATATGCTTCCGCTTTATTTGCTCGCTCAGTTTCAGCCTGCAATTGTCTGTCATGATCCTGCTTCATTTTTTCAGTTCGCTTTTGAATGACTTCATCAATCTTGCCCTCGGCAATCAGGCGCGAGTCCTCATCAAGACTAAGCTTTTCAAGCAATTGTCGTGTTTTCTCGGGATCAATTCCTTTAAATTGATCTTGCAAAGTCTTTAATTCTTGTTTTGCAATTTTCGCAGCATCACGCTCGCTTTGAAGTGCAGATTTAAGCCCTTTAGGGTCTTCATAACCATCTAAATCTAAGCGAAACTTCCCGTCCACTTCGACATAAAGTGCTTTATGCTCTTCTTTAATTGCATCTAATGAATCAACTACAAATGGTAAAGCCATTTTTCAAACCTCTCGTTTGATTGTGTTAAACCTTGTCTCAAGGCAATAAAAAAGCACCCGATTGGGTGCTGTGATTTGAATTTGATTTACTTCGGATTGTATGGCTTGTCTCG
This sequence comes from Acinetobacter sp. NyZ410, assembly GCF_022828975.1. Classification (NCBI taxonomy): domain Bacteria; kingdom Pseudomonadati; phylum Pseudomonadota; class Gammaproteobacteria; order Moraxellales; family Moraxellaceae; genus Acinetobacter; species Acinetobacter sp. NyZ410. The sequence continues at coordinate 3,225,313 of NZ_CP094620.1, forward strand.
AAAATCCGTGCCTTGCATTACTGGTCTTAATGCCTGTGATGCAATCCAAATATCATTACGACATACAGGGCAACTTAATACATACATTGTTTCATTCCGATCAATCATTACCCGAGTTTCATTCTTTTGAAATTCAAGTACTGAGTGACATTTACCACATGATGCTGTATAGGTTTGCAATTCAGATGGTGTGCCTCGACTAATTACTTTCACAATCCCAACTCCTTAAATGTGTCTTCATCCACTTTCTTAAGCTCTGCAATGGTAAAAGGCTTACCACTTAATGGATCAATGAATTTATCCAATGGATACTGGCCAGACTTATACAGCTCATATCGAGTCTTGCCGAGCCAGTTACGCTGAAAGGTTTCATCTTGTCGCTTAAACCAATTTTTATATGATGTATTGGCATCAACTTGACCTATCTTGCCATCACGTTGATCTTTCGGAATATCCTTAACTGCTCGATTATCAGCTACAAATGGTCGTAATCCTGCAATCTTCCCATCTGCATCCACGCCAAGCAAAGTTGATCTACAATGAGGATGTAAAGGTGGTCGTCTAATATTTGGATCACCCTTTTGCCATGTAGTTTGATCTAATGACGCACATAGCATTGATGTCCTGCCATCAAGCACACTGAAAAACTTGTAGAATTCAAAACCTAAAGCATCCCAAGTAGACTCATAAGATTGATTCGACACATGGCTTCGTGCAGTTCTAACAACTCGATCAACATCCTTAAAAGATTGATCAATCAAGCCGTCAAAATGAACTTTCTTTCCATCTATGGTTTTGTCATAACCACGAATACGCTTAACAATTTCGTGATTCGTTTGACCTGAATTAATTCCATCTCGAATCGCATATTCAACTTTTTGGCGAGCTGTAGTGGCAATATTTTCAAGTAAGCTATCAACTAAAGCGCCACCAGTTAAAGGTTTATGCTTGATCTTTGTATACAACTTTTTGCCATCAGGCTCTTTTACTGGGTTATTTAGCGCCTTGGATAACCATATGGACTCGTAAACTGCGAATGCCGTTGCTGTAATTGCAAATGTTTCAGGCAGCGCGACACACAAGCTTAGGAACCATTCATCAATAAGGCTGCGTACTTCTTTGAGCTCTGGTGTTGTGTATTGTGCACCAGATAAGGCTATTTTCTCTTGATCGCTTAATTCTTCCAGCAAATCACGAAGTCTCACAACCATTTCATTTGATTGATTGCTTAAAAGCTGCCACATTTCATTAACAGTTTGACTCGATGCCCGGTGCAAATAAGTTTGATGCTGAATAAATGCATTGAGAAAAGCTTGTTCTTGAATCGAGTTGTTCATCGTCTAACCCATATTTAGTGTGCCTTCAGTTTCTTGTTCAACCTTAAGCAATTCTTCTTGATATCCACCTTCAGGAAGTTTGCCAGTAGCAATGTAGTCCCAATAAGTTGAGAACGAGTTTTTACCAGCCAAAGCACCTTCATAAAGTTGCTTAGCTAGGTTAATGTCATAGGATTGATTGGAAAATTCAGGCTTAACCGTAAACACATAATCATTGGGATTCAGACCAAGCCATTGAGCTGCGTACTTTAATGCCTGTTCTATACCCTCTGCAGCACAAGTCACAATGCTGTGTAAGCTTGCATGCTGATCATCTTGTCTTGCTCGACGTGCTTCACCTGATTCTTGGGTATTGGTATCAATAACCTTTGCACCTGCTTCTAATGCAGCATTCTTTTGAGAATCCATTTCAGCTTTGGTTTTATCAATTCCTACGCCTTCGATCTCTAAATATCCACACTCAGCACCCTGAGGTAAATCCCAAACTGCCATTACACCAGTAACACTGATTTCATCATCATCCGATAGGCCAGTAATCCATGGTTGCGGATGAGCCGTATGATGAAGTGATTGAAAATAGTCAGCAGATAATTGATAATACTTAATTGCTGCCTTTGCCATCGATAACAATGGAATTGATCCAATATTTGAAGAATTGTTTGTTGCACCTATAAAAACAAATGTAATAAAACCTAGATTATTGTTTCCAATTTTTGGTGTTTTTTCTTCAGTTTTCCCACCATCATGTAGGAACACTTCAAAATTACCATCATTCAATTCTAAAGAACGCTGAACTGTCTTTGTACTATGGCTAAACTTATCATCACCTGAACTATGTTGTTCTTCTAAAACAACCAATGTGGTGTCTTTACGTCCTTCAACACTGTTTTCCTTCCAGTTGATGATAGACAGTGCGTCATACAGAGCAAAATAAGGTTTTCCATCACCATCTACATCGATGTAAAGCCCACAACGGCCAAATTCAATAATCTGCTCAACTATTCGAATGAATAACTGCTTTAATCCGAATCCATCATTTGTTGCATTTTCTTCTAAATGCTTCATCAAATTACTTTTGATCTGAATTTCAGGAGTAAGTTTAGAAACTAAGCCAATCATGGTCCGCAAAGAATCTTGGACCCACAATGGATATTGAGCTCGCTGCAGATATCCATTATAAATTTCTTTACCAAGTGGACTTTGTTTTTCAGCTTCGATTTGACCTGCTGACTTTGGTAGATACTTGGTTGTAGCCTCTTTTATAGTTTCTTCGCCAGCAACAGAGCTTGAATCCCGCATCAATTGCCAACTCTTTTTGACCGCTGCGTACTGCGGATGTTGATCTGTAACTGCCATATTATTACCAATAAAAAAACACCCGAAGGTGCAAACTGTTTAAGCCATCCCTCGAATTCTTCGAGTTTTGACTTTCTGAACATGTTTAACTGCTATGTAAGGTTCCAAGGCATATCTCAATGCATCCGCATAGTGGTTGTCTTTATCTAAGATTTCCGTAGTGATTTCATCGAAATTATCTTTTTTGTAGCTGTAAGCCATTAATTCTGCATAGCAATTATCAGCATCAGGATGAACAACAATTTCATCAAAAGATTGAATGTAAACCACACCATCCTCAACTGAGCCTGACCACTTCACACACGCTTTCAACAACGGTAGTGGACATTCTTTATCCTTTTGAACCTTGCTGATTGTTTCGGGTCTAGAGTTATCTGCTCTTGATGTATTGGTTTTGAGTTTGGGTATGTGTCGATAAAGCCAAGCAGCAGTATCATCCAACTCCAACCCCACTCTACTTGCTGCATTTCGAATGTATAGAGTGCGTCCTTTTACATAAGCTTCAATTGTCGCAACTGGATCTGTACTAAATCCCCAATCCACGCCCAACATTGGATCGCCAAAACTTTCATCAACTTCAAATTCACGCTGTCTAAGCTTTTTGCCGAATATTGACGCCTCGGAAAGCTTTAAAAACTTCCCACCCCATATCCACTCATAACGACCTGCATCACCTCTAGCATCACGTAAACGCTGATTGTTTAAAGATTCAGGAAACCAAGGATTGTCACGCCAACCAATACTAATATGTAGAGTTCGATTATCTTTTTTAGCTACAAACTCTTGCCAAGTTGGGTCAGTTTCAAATTTCGGGTTAAACACTACATAAATTCTAACCTTTCCATAACGAGGCGTTGGTCTAACAATATCCCATGAGTTTTGACTCACATTTTCAGCTTCATCCACAAGCACAACACGTAATTTCGTAATTGACTTTATGCTTGTGATATTTGACTTCAATCCCGCAAAAATGAAGCGTGCACCAGTTATTAGGTTGGTAATTTCATCTTTGAGAATTTTAAATTGCTCATCTAAGCCAAGCTGAGAAATTTTGGCAACCAACATCGAATAGATTGAATCATCAATTGATTTCTGAATCTCGCGGCAACAAAGAATCACCCCATCATCAATATACGATTCTAAAATTCCGATGTGTGCCAGTGCTTCAGATTTTGCACCACCACGCCCACCTTCCCAAACAATTGCATCATATTGACAAGTATTTAAATTCTCGAAAGCTGGAGTCAGCTTAAACGGTATCTTTATCTCCATCTGGCTTAACTCCAACAATGTTAAAAGTTGGCGCTTGAATCTTTAAATTACCCGTCAACTTCACTTCTTCTTTAAACATACCAAGATGTTTACCAATCATCTCAAGGGATTTATTCGCACCTGCTTGATCGAATTTATAGAGCGCTGCATATTCTTCATCGGGTCCCTGAATAAATACAGGACTACCATCACGATCAGTTACTTGCTCACCTTGCATACACCGCTCGGCAATAGACTTTAGATTCTTAAGAACATAATAAGCATCAATCCCAAGCTCTTCCGCACGTTCTTCTTGTAGAAACTTAATACGCTCTTGAACATCTGGTCTTAAAATGGCTCGGAATGCATTTGATTTATCCGTATAGCCTGCCTTTTCACCTGCTTTCTTCTTATTTGCAGTCTCAACATAGGCTTGAGCTAAATTTTCATGTTGCTGATTTGCTAGTGGCTCACTCCCTTTCGGAAGTTCTATATCTTCCATAAAGGAATCTCCAATAAAAAACCTCCCGAAGGAGGTTGATAAGCATTCAATTTATAAAACTAACAAGAATTACTTTCACCATTGGCTATTTTTTTTAAATTATTCAATGGGCTTTCCCATAATTTAGTAAATGTAACTATTTTCACATTAGTTACATTATCATTAACACCATCAATAGATAAATCAAAACTCCAAATGTATTTCTTTGATGATAACTCGCCACCATAATATGTAGAATATTTTACTCGGCCATCTTCCTTAATTTTATCAAACCCCATTTCAGGGCCTATTCGAGCGTGATTAAGATAGACTGTCAGTTGTTTCTTGCTGTCATGACATTTACTCATATAAGTATCAAAACTTTCTTCAACTTTAGGCAAGTCTCGGTTAATGTTGAATTCGTATCTAAATTTACTTTTCGACTCAAGTTCTACTGAGTTTTTAGGAAAAGTTACGCAAGCACTTATGCTTACAACCGAAATAATTATGAATATAAATTTCATGATTTTGTTCAATTGATATTATTTTTGAATAATACAACAAAGGATTATAATGTTTCCACACTTAACATACTTCTAATTGCTTTAGTTCTTTCTTTTAACTGACTAATCTTTCGATCAATAACAATCATTTCATCACGAGTCATAAGACCACGAGATAGGCTTTGATATTTACTGATCTCAGATTCATATCGCTTGAGATTGCTTAGTGCTTCGGTTCTATCCATCACAACCGACCTTGACGTTTATATTTACGTCTTTTGGCTTGAGATACCTTGTTGGGTTTTGATTTGCCTTTTACTGGCTCTCGCCACTTGATTGAATCCCAATCACTGGCATGTCTTTTAATAGGTTCGGCAAACGCTGCGCTCATACCCAATGCTGCTAATACAATTCGACCTAAACGCATGACTTTCTCCAAGACAAAATAAAACCCCTTAAAAAAGGGGTTGTTAGAGGTGAATTTACATTTGACGAAATCTAGAATTAAGAAAATTTTCAAATAAAGAAAATTCGCCATTCCATATGTAATTTTCTAAAGAAGTCCCATACGCATCCACTCCACGCTCAAGAAAATACATATTGTCTTCATCTAACTCGTTAGGATTGAATTTAATTCCTGAAAATTCAATTTTAGTTCCATCAAGTGGACCACCTAAGCATAAAATTAATTTCTTTTGCATTTGTACTAACCTTACTTATTTGTAAGGATTAATAATACCACATTCAAACAACCAAATGGCTGAGCGTAAAATTACAACATATTGTTATTAAATAATAAAAAGTGTGCATAGCGAACTAAGCCTGAACCACCTTCCCACACTTCCGACACTCTCTCACTGTAAAGAAATCTGAATATTCCCACACGTGACGGCAGAAGATTTGTTTGATTCGGAGCATAGATACCTCCAATAAAAAACCACCGTTGAGGTGGTTAGAGAAACTCAAACAATAACTCAATTTAATTTGTATTTAATTTTCTCAGCTTCCATTACATCACCAGTTTTAAGTGGCAACCAAAAATCATCAATAGATTTTTCAATATTTTTTATACCATCCCACATAGAATTATAAATAATCTGATTTTGTTCAACCTCCAGAAGAACACTTTCAATAAACTCAATATCCATATCATTATTTAAGCTTTTTTGGAGCTCATTTGTTTTTTTAGATTTATCTCCAATTAAATCCCAATAAGCTTTTATTTGCGATCTATGAGTTTCTGCAACACTCCTCATAGCATCTAAGCTGCCTTTGTGATTATTTTCTATTTCAATTAAAAAAACATGTAACTTAAGACTAACACCATTATTGGCATCCGCAAGAGCATTTATTGTTTTAAAATGCTCGCCTATTCGCCCAGTTAACTTAAGTCTCAAATCAAACAATCTTTCTTTGTTGAAATTATCCATTTGTCGAATTGTTAATAGTGTTTGATTGTTTGAAATTTTAATTTGATCCAAGATTTTTAATAGTGCAACTACCGCAACTAAAAAAGCTAAGATACCAATTAAAATTTGTATTTGGCCGGAATTTGTTTCCACCCAAGTTGAAAAGCATATAAAATTATTCATATCTTTAATTTCTAATTTTTACATAAGTTTAATAATATTATCATATTCATTAAAACCAATGGCGCAAAAAAAAGACGCCTAAGCGCCCTTTATTTCACCCCAGCCTTGCCAGCTTTTCAGCCTCGACAAACGCATCATGAAAACTTACTTTATCTGAAAACCAAAACTTATATGTCTTTTCACCAATAACAATTGACTGCTGAAAGTAATCATTTGGACTTTTCTCTACAACTTGACCGTTCTGTTCGCCACCAACGCAAATATTCATGTGTTTTCCTATTTATCGGTGGGAGTTTAGCACTTTTGATTGGTCTGAAATGTAAAAAGCCCACTTTTAAGTGGGCTTTAAAAAATTTGGTGTGGAGAGGAGGATTTTCACCTCAGAGCGGCCATTCTGCTCTTCCACTTAGATACTTTGTTCACACGATCACGTAAGGCTTTTTGCACTCCACAACACACTCAACACTCTCCACGCTCTCTTCCAATTAAAATTGATCATTATTCTTCTCCTCTAAACTTTTTAAGGGTGTTTCGAATGGCTCTTAACGAAAAGAACCAACCAGCAAGGAATACAAAGATACTGAACAGCGAACAAAAATCCAAGCTTCCAAGCGTTGGGGCTGGTGTTAAAGCCAACTTACCAACTAAGAACCTTGTTTGGTCTCGGATGAACCGTATTACGACCAGTATAGAAAAACTATACCTTAGTTTCCGATATAATGGAATCCCTATGCTTTCAAATCTTTGTAAGTATTTTTTCTGTACTTTTCAATGGCTTCTGAAGCACATTTAATAGAGGTTTCCAAAGCAATAACCATCATATTTTCGTATTGTTTCCATGTCTTGCGATACTGATCGACTGACATTTGATGTGTACGAATCCCTGCATAATACAACCGACCTTGTGCCGTGAAGTTATTCTCAAGTTCTGGATCAATAGAGAAATCAATTACCATTCGAGCAATCAACACTGCCAAATAATCTAATTGAATCCCTTCTGGTTCTCGACGCTTATCACTCAATGCATTTGCAATCATGATTTTTGCCAAATGATTCTGTACAAACTCAAAATCACTCTTACTGTTTTGTCCAAAGATGATCACCGAAGTAATCGACTTCTCTAACTGGGTTTCCATTGACGCAATAGCACCCAAGCGATCTTGATAATCCAATGGTTTCTCTCCTGTACCCTGTACATCACTACCGAATTGCGGTGACTTAGCAGTGATGCCATGAGTCAACCACTCGAATTGTTCAAACTTCTCTGCTATTGCGTTCATAATTGCCCCTTAACCTAATACTCGTACTGCCACTATTGCTGCTAAAAACATGCCCACTACAACGATAAAGAAAACCCAATCCAGTACCGCACCATCAGATATTTTCACTCCCATCATGAAAATGAACAGGAAGAAAGCTAAGATCCATTGCATTAACCCATCCCCCAAATCAACATACCTGCATCACGCTGCTCTTGATTCGTTCTACCTTGCCAGCCAGTAATGCGATTAAATTCTTCTGAATTCTTTTTGGTTTTGGTTGGTCTTACTTCAACCACTGCTAAACCGAAAGATTTCGCCATTTCTACAAGTAATTTGCCTGTCGCTTGGTTCTCACCTACATTCTTAGCAATTCGCTCACCTGCGCGCTTAGATTGACCAATACGACTATGTAGATTTGATTTTTTATTCATCCAACCTGCCTCGATCACCACTTTCTTGATCTGATCCTGGTGACTGCGGAATAGTTCAACAGTTTCAGCAAAGGTTAAATTTTTCAGCTCGAATGACTGTCCTAAGACAGCCACCCCCGATTTTTCAAGGTCTGGATCAATGCCGATGATGAGGGGTTTAGTAATTTGCATTGTTGCCTCTCCCCTTGTTGCTAAATAACAAATCAATTAATTCACGCACAATGATTGACTCTAAAAGCCTTGTCTTAATGTGCTTATTTAGTATTTGCTTAACTTTGGCTAACGCAAATTCAGACTTTTCCAGTTCAGTAATCCGTTTTTCTTTCTCTTCAACCTCAGTCTGTCGGGATTGCCACACCTCCCAAGTCATTTGAACTGGCAACACCCGATAAACATCGCCATCTTTGACAAACAAGCCATCACCATGAATAAAGAGCATGTTTGTGTAGAAATCTTGGCTTGCAAACCATTCTTTAAACTTATCCATGACGTTCTGCCTCCAAAACTCTAACCCAATCAATTGGCACATAATCAATCGGCATGGCTCCAAGATCAGCCAATTTTTCAATCGTTAAATCTGTTCTAATCCAAAAACCAACATCTTTGTTACTCCAATACAAAACAGCTTTAGTAAGCGGTTCAACTCGATAGTAATTTGTACAATTACGAGAATGAGGTGTTCTGAAATGGGTTGTACCATTTGGCTTGTTAGCTCTAATTTCTTTGATACTTAGACTCATAAATCCACCACCTTCGTACTCGGGCTAACGTGATTGCGAATGTCTGTGACGTGGTCTTCATCAAGTGGTAGATAGTTCTTAGTGCTATCGCAGTGTTTGCATACTAAGCTTCTATACTTATCACCATTGCTCGTCATGTCATTCCATTCATGATTGCAATGATCTTCGTCATGTTTTGCAATGGCGGTGCGGAGGTCTTCAATAACCAAACACTTAGAGCATGGAATAAAATCAAGAAACTTCTTCTTCTCCACACACCACCAAATTGCCCAATCAGGCGCCCCATCCACAATCTCTCTCATCTGCTCAATCGTCAGGTTGTTTATAGTTGTCATAGTGCCACCATTTGATTTAAGCGATTGAACAAAACAGCAGCAGGGTTTAAATCCTCCACCATTCCCACACATGAGGCTGTAGCCCATGCACTTACAGCGGTTAAGTCTTTTAAGTCATGATCAACAGCATCAAGCCATTGCTTAGAAACACCAGACCAGCGCACCTTAATTCCACCCTGTTCAACCTTGATGTGCTTAGCACCATTGATCACTTCTTTGATGCTCATTGGCTTGTTGAACTGCCACTCCATTTCATGCTCATGAAGTGTTCCATCGTCAGCTTTGGCGGTTGTTTTAATTGCGACCTTCCAAATCTGTTTACGCTCAACTCGATGACTCAAAAGCAAAGGAACAAATGAACCTTGATAGATCAACTTCAAATCATCGTCAATCACATCACGATCAAGCGAATCAACATATTCAGCAGTGCTAATGATTTCCCAAGTAGCTGATAGTTTTTGTTTGGTTTTTCTCACACCCCACCCCCTACGCTTTCCCACTCGACATCATTTAGACTCGGACGAAAAACCACAACACAACAGCCGAATGGTGCATTTGACTTGGAACCTCCAAACTTCAAACGACCACGAATAAAGTGAATTTCACGACCCAAACAATAATCTTGAAACCAACGTGCATCAGTGCGCACAGGAACTAAAGCCACAACTGTGTGCCCTTGCTCTGCTGTGTATGCAGCCTTGGCAACCCATTCAATAATTTCACGACCGTATGGCGGATTCATCCAGCATGTTCCAGTCCATTCTTGCTTTAAACCGTTCTGCTCTGGACTAAAGAATCGCTCACACTTTGCGTTTTCAGCTAAAGCACATACATCGAGATCAAAGTTAAAAACTGCATTTAACTTGTTGAAAAAATCTTGAGGGGTTGCCCAAACATCTGTCCTATTTTCAGCAAGACCAAATAGTTGTTGATTTGCCATAGTGTTCATGCTGATTCCCCTACGCTTTCCACGTCTTCAATGGCTTTGTAAATTTCAAATGCACGACCTTCAATATCATTATCAAATAGACAATCTGCTTCTTTTTTTGCAGATTTAATGCCTCCTTTTGATTTCACCAACTCCCAGCTCTCGACTAGTTTTTGCAATTCATTGCAATTTAGACCAGACTGGAGCATTAATAATTGGTCTATCGTGTAACTTGGTAAATTCAAGAATTTCTTGGCTTCTTCCCAACCATGTTTTTTCACAAACTCAACCGCATTCATACCGACTCCCCTTGCATCATTGCGTAATATTTAGGACTTAAATCTGCAAATGTTGAGCGAGCTAAGTCGGTTGCTAATTTCACTGTCCCAGTTGAACCATTACGTGCTTTACCAATAATGATTTCAGCCGTTCCAGCCTCTTTGGATTCCTTGTTGTAAACCTCATCACGGTAGATAAACATAATGATGTCTGCATCCTGTTCTAAATCACCCGACTCTTTTAAATCGGCATTTACTGGACGTTTGTTCGGTCTGTTTTCAAGGTTCCGATTCAATTGAGCCAAAGCAAATACTGGGCATTCAAAATCACGAGCAATCTTTTTCAATTCCCCTGAAATCTCGCCAATATCTTTGTCAGAGCGACCATAATTATTTTTAGTGAGTGGAGTTACACGCTGGATATAATCAACAAATATCGCCCCGACTTTTCCATATTCAGCTTGCACTTTTCGTGCTGATCTACGGATTGTTGAAGTCGTTGAACGAGCATTGTCATCAATCATCAAAGGTGCTTTTTCTAAGATCATTGCGGCAGTATTGATCTTTCCACAGTCCTCAATTTGAGCCTTACCACTTAAAACTTTTCGCAACTCAATTTGACCAATTCCACTAATCATTCGCTGTGCAATCTGCTTGCCTGACATCTCGATTGATACGAACAAAACTGGTAATCCTTGGTTGACCATCATGTCTGCTGCAAAGTTCTGAGCGAGCGTTGTTTTACCCATGCTTGGACGAGCGCCGATGATGACTAAATCACCTTTGCCAACTTCACCCAGTTTGTTATCCAACTCACAGAATCCAGTACGAATACCACCATCAAAAGCCGTGTTGTTATGCAAAGCTGTATGTCGCTCTAAAAACTCCTTAATTGCGTCCTTAGAGAATTCATGAGCATGTTTAAGGCGATTGCCCACCGTACCTGTTTCTAAGCCACTGACTAGAGCCTGTGCGCGATTTAAAGCGGTTTCCGATGTGTACGAAACCATATCCAAAGCAACTGTACCGATTTGCTTACTCACATCCTGAATTTTTCTACGAGTTGCAAAATCTTTAAGTTTTTTAAGGTGTGTTGGTAAAAGTGAATGAGGGCAGTAACACCCCATCAAGTTGAGAATGAATTTTTCATCAACCGCATTGACTTCAACCGCATTAGCACGAATTAATTCCCAAATCATCACCTGGTCATACGCTTCGCCTTTCACAAACTGTGATTTCACATGAGACCAAATAATTTGATGTTGAGCTGCGTAGAAATCACTTGAATCTATCTGCTCAATGTACTCGTCCATGCCCTGCTCAGTACCGATCACAGTAGACAAAATCGCTTGTTCAACAGGGATAGAAAATAATTCAATCATTGGTCCATCCCCTTGAATGATTTGCGTACGCCTTTGAATTCTGTGCTTGGTGCTTGCTGTGATTGTTCAGGTTGAGAAACTTCGATGTACTCAGGGTGTAATTTCACATGACGTTCAAATTTGTCAGAAATCCAATTTGCAAACTTGTAAAGTTTTTTGGCATCAGACAAAACTTGACCATCGAAATGAGCGTTGAATGCTCCAAGCTCAAATTCAAAACTTGGTAATCCAAAAATGAATTTTAGATTTTGACCATGACCCTTTTGCTGAAGAACTCCGATCAACTGATTTTGATTTGGAATCCACTCGTGTTGACAAGAGAGATTCATTGGGAGATTCCCTGAGAGATTCTGTGTACCGTTTTTGGTACTGCAAAATGGGAAATTTGGTACTGGTTGATGGGAAATTTGGTACTGGTTACCCTCTTCACCTATCCCATTTTTGGTACTGGTTGATTGGTCTGGTGTACCGTTTTTGGTACTGTTAGAATCATCTTCACCAGTACCGTTTTTGGTATCGCTTGGGATGTTTTGCGGTTCATCGTGGCGACCATAAACACCGACCAATTGATAAACTTTTACACCTTTTCCACGCACTTCACCTGTGTGAAAAATGAATCCTAATTTTTGCAAATCATCCAAAGCCTTCATCACAGTTTTGCGATCAAGACAGGTATCTTTAGATAATCTTGAGATGCTTGGGAAACACTTATGATCATCCCCAGCACGATCAGCAAGGCTTAGCAGAACAACACGACGAGGAGCAGTTTTAACATCAGCACGCCATGCCCAATTCGTTGCATCAATGCTCATGCGCTTGCCCCTTGTATAAATGCCCATAGTTCAGCCTTTGCAACTACTACAGACTGAGCAGTCGGAAGTGAGCGCATTTCAGCGTGTTCTTCGACTGCCTTTTGAAATAAATAAATCTTTCGCTGTAGCTCAATGTCTGTTAAAATTTTATGCATATTCATTTCCATCTCGTTATGAATGTATGAAGCCTGATCTTGACCATCAGGCTTTTTTAATGTCTGTCAGATCGTTCCGACCTGATAAATCTGTGAACTGTTCATCGTTTTTATGGTTCTCTGTCAATCCAAAGATCCGTTGCTTAATCTTGGTCTCAGCTTTCAACTGTTGGAGATGAGGTTTGATTAAGTTTTCGTACACATATTCACTAGCACCCTGTCCTGCTCGAAGCATTTCAGCCAAAGACGACAATTGTTCTTTGTGGTCTGTTGGCATGTGGATAGTGATAGATGCATCCTTTTTTGGTTTGCGTCTGGTCATGAGTTGTTCCTATGCCACCTGTTGGCGAGTAATTGGTTTTTTTCCATCTGCTAAGTCGCGGATTTGGTATTCACGAGCTAATGGGATTTTGTTTTCTGGCCATTGATAAACTGCTGATGGTTCAACTCCCAAAAGCTTAGCTAGCTCAACGCCATTAACTCCAAGCAACTTTAATGCTTCTTGTTTGGTCATCACTAACACCTTAAAAATAAGATTTCTTAGTATTTAATCAAAGAAAACTTATAAAAGCAATATGTAAGATAACTTATATGGAAAAACAATCTGCTGGTCAGCGCATACGTGCGCTTAGACGTTCGAAAAAATTAACTCAAGTGCAATTAGCAAAGATTGCAGGAGTGAGTTCGCCTGCTGTTACTGAATGGGAAAAGGATAGTTATTTGCCAAAAGCTGCTTCTTTAGAAGCAATGGCAAATGAATTTGGCGTAACTACTGAGTACATTCTCACTGGTAAAGGTGGTGAGCCTAAAAACGAGCATAATGTTGCACCTATCGCCCCTAAAATGGCGCCTGTTCTTTCTTGGGTTCAAGCTGGTGTATTTACGAATGTTGAAGCAATAGATATGTCACGTGTTGAGGAGTGGCTTCCTCTTCCTGATGATTGTGACAAATGTTTTTATCTTAAAGTTCAAGGGCTAAGTAATTATCCAGTTTTCGAGGAAGGTGATTACATCCTTGTAGACCCAACTGTTCAGTATGATGAAATGCAATCTGGGGATGTAATTGTTGTAAGAAAACATGATGAGGCGACTTTTAAACGCTTAGTTATTGAGACTGACAATTCAAGATATTTACAGGCAATAAATCCTGAATTTAAACCAAATATTATTCCACTTGATGAAGAATGTATTTTTGTTGGTGAAGTTATTGATTCAGTTAGATATGTTTTCAAGTCTAAGCGAAGATCAAAGATAAGAAAAAGTTAAGCTGCGAACCCGACGCAGTCCTTTAGAAAAGATCGGGGAAATAGAGGAATTTATGAGCAAACCAGTCTTATTTTCAATTCATGATTTTAGGTTTAATGCTAAACGTTTTAACAGGGACCTAGAGGAACCAGTACAGCCAATTGATATAATTGAAGTATTTAAAGAGATTGCAAAGCTCAATTACAGCGAGTACAACTATCCTTTAAGTGAAGATACATTGATTTCACGTATCAAATTAATTGAGATAAACGAAGCTAAAAAATATATCAGTCTTTTGGTAATTATTTCAGATAAAAATGCAAGGAATCGCAGCTATACAGATAACTCAACGGGTAAGACTAGACTTACAAATAAAACAAAAAATGAAGGTGATGATTCACGTGTGCACATAGTAATTCATACTAATAATGACAAATTTTCAGGTAAATTAGCTATTGAAAGAGAACGAGGATCAAGAGTTAATCCAAATCTTTTAAGAGTCTTAATTGATCGCTCAATGGAATTCATTTATGAAAACCATAAAACTCAGCCTGATGTATTAAAACTATTTTCAGAAGATCATCCTTCAGGCTTTAAAGATGAAAATGGTGCTTTTCAAAGATTACCTAAAAAAATTAAAGCAACAATAGATAATGTTTTTAGTGATGCCGTATTAAATGCTTTTAAGCTTGGTAAAATTGAAGATCTAGAGCTAATTCATACACATCAAGTAACAAAGACTGACCAGCACTCTTCCTTCCATAGCACGTCTAGTTCGTTCCATTTTGAAGTAGACCCACAAGTTATTCCAAATGAGGTTACTTCACCAGAAGAAATTCAGACTACTTTAGTGACCAAGCTAACTCATTTATGGGAGTCAACATTTAGTAAATCCACTCCAATCCCTTTATCTGAACACAAATATCGAATTAAATATAAGGACGACTTTGGTGAAGTTGTAACACATACATATACTCCAGCGGAGACTTTGGATTTTACGCTGGCTAAAACTATAAAAATAGACCATCGCACTTTCACCCCTATAGACTGGAAAGAAACTCCTGAGATAAACTCAACTCTATGCTTACAAATATTTTTAAAGTTAAAAGCTTTACAGGATGAAAAGTATGAGTAGAGAAATTCTTAGACCATGCGATTATCTTTGGATAAGCTGGAAAGATAACCCAAGTGAAAACAAGAAAAAGGATAGGATGGATTGGATATTTCCTTTCTTATTTTCAGTAATAGTGTGCATTTTTTTATTTTTAACTCATAAATTCAACTTTGTATGCGTTACTTCATGTAAATCGATTCTATATTACAATGATGCGTTTAGTATAATTTTAAATTTTCTACAAACTATGCCAGGCTTTTATATTGCAGCATTAGCAGCTATTTCAACTTTTAATAATCCTGGCATGGATATAGATATGGTTGGAAGCACACCTATTGATAAAGATAGCAAAAAGATGACACGAAGAAGATTTTTAGCACAATCTTTTTCTTATTTAACTTTTTTAAGTATTGTCTTGCTTATTTTTGGTGCAATCATTAAATATTTTTATAGCTTAGATTTGGTTATAGTTAACTCAACATTGTTTTCAATTACCTACATGACTGTAACTTTTATTTTGTTTGTATTTCTGTTTCAATTAGTTTTTATTACTTTTTATTGTCTTTACTACTTAGGAAATAGAATTCACCTACCATAAATACTCAACTAGCTTTAATCCAACCCACCCAGCGTGGGTTTTCATTTACCTGTAACACCGAAAACCTATAATCAACACCAAGGTTACTGAAGGATAACCTGTAATAACTAAGTTTGACCTATCTCGCCCTGCTATTTGCAGGGTTTTCTTTTGTCTGTTAAATCATACATAAAATAAGTTTTCTAAAAAATATAAGATTTCTTAGAATAATTATTGACAATAAAACTAAGTTTTCTTATATTTACCTCATACACAAACAAAAAAGCCCCATCACTTGCAGGCGTCGGGGCTTTTACTCAAAGAGTGAGATAAGTATGAATGCAAAGCTAAACGAGATCAAGTCAAACATGCTAGTAGGCACAGGGGCTATCGCCTTATTAGTCTCAGCTTTTGTTTTAGATCCAACGCAACCAAAACAACAAGTCGTTACTGCCCCTTTCGTTATAGATGAAATCTCAGAATCAAATGCTGTTGTTCATACAGCAAACCATGAATTCACTTTGGAAATCGAATTTGATGCACGTTATTTCAAAGATGGTAACGGATTCATTTCAGGTCGTGATGCTGAATTAAATCAAATCAAAGAAATCACTGTGTTTAACGAAAATGGTCAAACTGAAAATTATTATTTAGATCAATCAGATGTAAGCATCTTAGCCAATCAACTTGAATCAGAATTACGTGATCGCTTATAGCGGTCACTAGGAGTACATCATGGTTCTATATGTCGATTACATCATTTGTGAAGGCTGCGGAAGATCAGTCAGCAAAAAGAAAGATTCATTACTCAATGACGGTGTGTTTTTCCTTTGTACATGCGGTTGTTTCAAGAAAATTGGGAATTAGGAGAAAAAGATGAATGCACCAGTAAAAAAAGAAAATCAAATCGCTGAACATGATCCCAAGTCAATCAAGGCTTATGTTTCAGACTTAACGATTCGTAAAAAATTCGAAGAAGTGTTAGGCAAGAAAACTCAAGGATTCTTAGCTTCTGTTATGCAAGTTGCCAATCAACCACAGTTAAAAAATGCGGTACCTGCAACAGTGATTAATGCTGCAATGATGGCAGCAACGCTTGATTTGCCAATCAATAACAATCTAGGTTTTGCCTACATTGTTCCATACAAGCGCAAATTTAAAGATGGTCAAGGTCGTTGGCAAGAAAGCAATGAAGCTCAATTTCAAATGGGCTACAAAGGATTTATTCAGTTAGCTCAACGCTCAGGACAATTCAGCCGTATTGCAGCAACACCAGTTTTTGAAGGTCAATTGATCTCAGCAAATCCCCTGCTCGGTTATGAGTTTGACTGGACTGTTGAGAATAAAGGTGAAGCAATTGGCTATGTGGCTTTCTTTAAATTGCTTAATGGTTTTACTGCTGAACTTTACATGAGCAAAGCAGATGTGACTAAACATGCAGGACGTTACAGCCAGTCATTCAAATATGGTGGTGTGTGGAAAGATAACTTTGAAGCTATGGCGCTCAAAACAGTAACAAAGCTTCTACTGTCTAAGCAAGCACCGCTTTCAATTGAAATGCAGACAGCGCAATTGGCGGATCAAGCCATTGTTCGTGATGTTGAATCAAATGATTTTGAATACATTGATCACAATGAGTCTGTGGCAAATCTTGAAGCACCAAACCCAAGCCTAAGCGATGAGGATTTTAATGCAGCGCTTGAACAACTTAATGCTGGTGCAATTGATAAAGCGTACATCTTAAATGGTTATTCATTAACAGATTCTCAAAAAATCGCTGTGGAGGCTCAAGGATGAAACTATTCCGTGCTTCAAGCCTTCACAAGCTGATTGGCGACCCTAAAAGGAAAGGTGAAAGCCTTTCTGATACAGCTAAAACTGAAATCCGATCGATTGTTAAAGAGGATTTATTCACATTCAAGTCGTTCACAGGCAACCAGTACACCCAAAAAGGTAATTGGCTTGAAGAAATGGCAATTGAGTTGTCAGGAAAGATGCGGTTTCGTGCTTATCAAAAGCATGTTGGTCGAGTTGATAATGACTTGATCACTGGTGAATGTGATGTGCTTGATCTAAAAAATAAATTGATTATAGACACAAAATGTTCGTGGGATATTGGTACTCACCCATTCTTTCAAGATGAAGCTCAAGACAAAGCAATCAAAGCTGGTTATGACATTCAGATGCAAGCTTACATGTGGCTTTACGGATGTGAGCGTGCAGAGATTGATTTCTGGTTATTCCCATGTCCTGAAGAACTTTTAAAGCCTTACGAAGATCAAGAACAGTTAATAAATTTGGTTGCTGAAATTGATATTCGAGAACGCTTAACAACTGTAGTCATTGAGCGTGATGAATTAATCATTCAGAAATTCAAAGACAAAATTCCCTTCTGCCAAGCTTATTACAAAAAGCTTTATGCAGAACGCAAACGAGGGAGATTAGTAGCATGACCCTCCTAAAACTTTATATAAAACTTTGGCAAATGGCGTGGTGGTTGTGATGGAAAGAAAACCTGTTTTGGTTGGCTTGAGAAATGGTCGAGTAATAGCCTTATCAATTGACACTTCAAATGAAGAACGTCTTTCATTTATTGAAAATGGCTGTGACTCAGTGATATTGATGCCTGAAAATTCTGATGTGCCAGATTTCAAAGTTGAATATGAAATTAAATTTGTTGATAAAGCCACCCCTGAAGGGTTTGTTTTGATGCCAAGTGGGGTTTTGGATTTAACTCGATTCATGTGTGAAACATGGACTGAAATTGACAAATTTGTTTATAAGAATTGTCAGAATTTAGAATTATACCCCCTTATTCAAGGATCAAAAACCCAATCTGCAATTAGAAAAATAGGCAAACAGAAATTTAATCCGTTTGCGGTTGGTGCTGGTATTCAAGCAATGATTGAAGCACAGGAGCAAAGTCATGACTAAATACGACTGGTCGAATGTGCCGAAAGAAGTGAAGTGGATTGCTACTGGATTCCACAGCAAAGCAAAGATGGGGTTTATAAGTAAGCCGCTAAAAGACGGAGCAATGCTTTGTTGGTGTTCGAGATGGTTAAATGGTGAGCAAGTTAAACTTAGTGATGTTTCAGAATTCAAAGGCGACTGGCAAGACTCACTTGAAGAGCGACCAACAGAAAAGGATTTACCTGAAACCGTGGTTAAGAGTTTAGGAGAAGTGGCGTGATTGAACTTTGCGTAAAGACTGAAAGTGGTCGTAGTGTTAATCCTTGCACTACTCTTTTAGATGCAATTCGTACTGAAGTTTTGGAACAAAATCGCTTTTCAGTAAATCTAAAAACAGGTGAAAGAATTAGTCGAGTTGCTGTATGTACAAGAAAATTTAAAGGTAAGTATGCTGTTTTTTCAAATTGCCCTTTCTGTGGTGCTGATATTGATACACAGGATTATGGGTTGAAGGAAGAAAAGGAGGAAGGTTGATGACTAAAACTTACGAAATCCGAACCCTATCTGATTTCTTCAAAATCCCAAATGATCGAATTGAAGATTGTTTAAAAGAGTTTGCTGTTGGTTTGGAATTCTTAAAAGCAAATCATGAGTTAATGGGGCTGGAAAATGGGCAGATGGAATTTTTTAACTGGACTGATGATGGCAAGAAAAACATAACTGCCGATTTTAAGTTTGGCAAAGATGTGATTCGTTCTGAAGTGAAGGAGATAGATTAAATGAAATCAGAAAGAGACAATGATCTGCTTCAAGCCATATTTAACGAGATGCAAGAATTAAAGCGATCTTTATCGATTAAGGATGAACGCAGAGTAAGCGTGAAGGAGTTTGCGCAACGAATGGGCTATTCTGAACCCACCCTTTGGGATCGAATAAATAATGGCGTCCTAACCCCTCCACAAAAGGATGGTGTGCTAAGTTTTTGGCTAAATAGCTATGTTAATGAAGCTGTAGCCACAAAATGTAAAAAATCTGCTAAAGTAGCCGCTTAGATAGCGGCTTTTTTGTAAAAGCTGTTGTTTAAATAGACACTTAGCAAAGTGAGTAACATTGTGAGTAACTTCACATCCAGTCTACACATTAAGCGATATATTTCAAAAGGTTAAGTTTGATATGCTTCTAATGATCGATAATTACGATAGCTTTACGTATAACATTGTCCAATATTTTGGCGAGTTAAACCAAGACGTTAAAGTTGTTCGCAATGATGCCGTGACCTTAGAGGATATCGAACGATGGCAACCAAAGTACTTAGTGATCGGTCCTGGTCCTTGCTCACCCTCTGAAGCAGGAATTTCTATCCCTGCAATTCAGCATTTTGCAGGAAAAATTCCAACACTCGGTGTGTGCCTAGGTCACCAAGCGATTGGTCAGGCTTTTGGCGGCGAAATTGTGCGTGCCAAAACGGTGATGCATGGCCGTTTATCTGACATGTATCATAGTGACCAAGGGATCTTCAGCAACTTGCCTTCTCCATTTTCAGCAACACGTTATCATTCACTCGTGATTGATCAAGCCAGTGTGCCTGAGTGTCTGGAAGTCACTTGCTGGACCAATGAAGCAGATGGTTCTATCGAAGAAATCATGGGTGTCAAACATAAGACATTGCCAATTGAAGGCGTGCAGTTCCATCCAGAATCCATTCTGAGTCAACATGGTCATCAGATCTTTAAAAACTTTTTAGAAATTTATGCTTAATATGCGTAGTACAAGATAATGAATATTCAACAAGCTTTAAATAACATCACTAAAAATATCGAACTCACTCAACCTCAAATGGAGGAAGTGATGCGGACCATTATGCGTGGTGAAGCCACAGATGCCCAAATTGGTGCATTTATGATGGGACTTCGTTTAAAAGGTGAAAGTATTGACGAAATCACCGCTGCGGCACGTGTAATGCGTGAGTTTGCAATTAAAATTGATGTGGGGGATATCCCGCATTTAATTGATATTGTTGGCACGGGTGGTGATGGACAAAACCTATTTAACGTCTCTACTGCCTCTTCATTTGTTATTGCGGCAGCAGGTGCAACTATTGCAAAACATGGAAATCGTGGTGTTTCTTCTAAATCAGGCTCGTCTGATCTTTTAGAACAGGCCGGGATTAACCTTGATCTAAATATGCACCAGACAGAACGATGCATCCGTGAAATAGGGGTTGGTTTCTTATTTGCCCCAAACCATCATAAAGCGATGAAATATGCGGCTGGCCCACGTAAAGAATTGGGCTTCCGTAGTATTTTTAATCTCCTTGGCCCGCTTACGAATCCGGCTGGGGTACGTCGCTATGTGATTGGTGTATTTTCAACAGAATTGTGTCGTCCACTGGCCGAAGTTTTAAAACAACTGGGGGCTGAACACGTCATGGTGGTTCATTCTAAAGATGGCTTAGATGAAATCAGTTTGGCTTCCTCGACTTATGTTGCTGAATTAAAAAATGGTGAAATCACGGAATGGATGATTCAGCCAGAAGATGTAGATATTGAATCTCAAACCTTAACTGGACTTTCTGTTGATAGTGCTGCTGAGAGCCTAGCATTAATCAAAGACGCGCTCGGTAAGAAGAAATCAGCAAAAGGTGAAAAAGCAGCCAGTATGCTGGCATTAAATGCAGGTGCTGGTATCTATGTTTCAGGTCTAACCAAGAGTTATAAACAAGGTGTCGCTTTAGCACATGATATTATCTATGGTGGGCAAGCTTTAGAAAAAATGGGCATTTTGTCTGAATTTACCAAAACACTCAAAGAGTATGAAGCTTAAGGATTAGAGGACGTTATCATGGTGGATATTGCCAATACAATGTTGGGTAAAATTGTTGATCGTAAATACGAAGAATTTGCTCAACGTTTAAAACAACGTAGTTTAAACGATGTTGAAGCGCTTGCTCAAGCTGCAACACCTGTGCGTGGTTTTGCCAAATCTTTATACAGTAAACGCCCAGGTGTGATTGCTGAAATAAAGAAAGCCTCACCATCAAAAGGGATCATTCGTGAAAATTTTAACCCTGCTGAAATTGCTCAACAATACCAGCAAGCCGGTGCAGCCTGCTTATCTGTTTTAACAGATTTAGATTTCTTTCAAGGTGCTGATGAAAATATTAAGATTGCACGTAGTCACTGTGAATTACCTGCGCTACGTAAAGATTTTTTGATTAATCCTTACGGCGTTATCGAAGCGCGTGCTTTACATGCCGACTGTATTTTATTGATTGTGGCTTGTTTGTCAGATCAACAACTTGAAGAAATGTCAAAGACCGCATTTGAGCAGAACCTTGATGTTTTGGTTGAAGTTCATGATGAAGCTGAACTGGAACGTGCATTGCAACTTTCAGAGCGTTGTTTACTGGGTGTGAATAACCGTAATTTAAAAACCTTTGATGTCGATTTAAATACCTCATTGCGTTTGAAGAAGTTACTTCCACCTTCACGTTTACTGATCACTGAAAGTGGTATTGCAACACCAGATGATGTGCGCATGATGCAAGAACACGATATTCATTCGTTCCTTGTGGGTGAAAGCTTTATGAAGCAACCACGCCCTGATCATGCATTTAATGCGTTGTTTGGTCTGCCTGAAACAGTGTAATTAAAAGTCAAAGGGTGAGTTCGCTCACCCTGTTTTCATATTTCCCCAATCACCCCTATAAATTTTTCAACTCCCAACATTCAAGTCACGATCAAAGCAGATATAACTGTGTGAATTCAATTCAGTTCAATTTTGACAAGATTCAGACTATACTGAGCGCCTAATACCGTCCATTTACTGTTTTTTGCAATTATGAGTAAATCTGATTCCACATTCTCTAAATCACAGCTTGATTTATTAAAAAAATTCAAAAAACAAATCACTTCTCCTCATGCTTCAAAAGTTGCAGTGCAACCTGAAAGTAAGAATGCACAAGTAACAGCACCTGAAGAGTTAGATGATGCTGATTTGTTTAAAACCGCACTTGGCGGTGTAACCAAACTCGATAACGGCAATATTGCCAAAATCGAGCGTAGTGATTTGCGCAAAAAACCAGATGCAAAAACCCTTGCCAAACGCGCGGCGGCTGAAGGTGCATTTGAAATTAATGATGCAGAACTGTCAGATACTCAAGCGATTTTAAATCCTGTTGCAAGTCAGGCAGCTTTAAGCTATCGCATCGCAACACTACAACATAAAGTTTTTGAAGACTTAAAAGCTGGTAATCTACGCTGGTTTGAAGCTGTTGATTTACATGGTTGTACTGTTGAAGAAGCACGCTCTGCTGTATTGCAAATCATTCAAATGGCAAAAGATGAAAACCAAAATGTCATTAAAATTGTCCATGGCAAAGGTCCAGAAGCCATACTCAAAACTTATGTGAACGGCTGGCTTCGTCAACATCGTGATGTTTTAGCTTTTGTCAGTGCTCCTGAAAAACAAGGTGGCACAGGCGCAGTTTTGGTTTTACTGAAACGTGCTGAAAGAAATCCAAAATCAAATGGAAATCCATGATCATTTGTTTTAAATGATCAAAACTCTCTTAAGTGTCGGTTTATCTTGTAATTAGAAAATATTATTCATTTTTCTGATACAATGCCGTCCTTGTTCAAACCGTATAAGTGAACACGTTTTATGTCTATGCAGCAATCCTACGCAAATATTTTAACTGCCGTTGGCGAGGACTTAGACCGTCCTGGTCTGAAAGATACGCCTATGCGTGCGGCTAAAGCTTTTTCGTACTTGACGTCTGGCTATAGCAAAACGTTGGAAGAAGTGACCAATAATGCGGTCTTCCCTTCTGATAATGATGAAATGGTCTTGGTAAAGAATATCGAATTTTATTCGTTATGTGAGCATCATTTATTGCCTTTTCATGGTCGTGTACATATTGCCTATCTCCCTTCTGGCAATGTTTTAGGACTGTCTAAATTTGCCCGTATAACAGAAATGTTTGCTCGCCGTTTACAGATTCAAGAACAGTTGACCAAGCAAATTGCAGATGCAGTGGCTGAAGTTACCCAAGCACGTGGTGTTGCGGTGGTCATTGATTCAGCGCACATGTGTATGATGATGCGTGGTGTCAGCAAACAAGAATCGACCACACGTACCGTGTCATTTGTCGGTGATTTTAAAACAGATAAAGAAGCACGTCGTGAGTTTTTATCTGCCGTGCCTGAAGCACATTAAGACTGATCATTCAGTAAGCAATATAAATATCAAAGCCTCATTTTATTGAGGCTTTATTTTATGATAGGGTTTTACAATGTCTTTAATTTGGTTGGCAGGTCATGGTTTAACGCACAGTGAAACCACTATCGATTATCCTCGTGCAGAGCGATTGGTTAAAGGAAATCCAAAACGACTCACGCAAAGTTTGTATGAACATCCCAATATGAATTGTGGTATTTGGCAATGTGAGGTCGGTGCCTGGGATATTCAATTTGCAGACAATAAACAAGAATTTTTTCAGGTGATTGAAGGTTCTGTACGTTTGCATGATAAAAACACATCATCATTTGTAGAAATTAAAGCTGGTGAAGCAGGAATTATCCCACCTTCATTTATCGGTACATTTGAAGTGCTTGAAGCAGTTAAAAAATATTTTGTTGTGGTTGAAGTTTAAGCCACTAAGACTTGTGACTTTTTTGATGATCAGCGGGTTCAAATATAAGCTTTTTTATATTTTTTGCTTTCTTATAGCTTATATTTGTAAAACACTCACTTACTGTCCACTTAAAACTATATGATTTAAATTATCTCAGCCTTATACCATTATTTTAAATGAAAAATTTACTGATCTTGATTTCAGCGTTAACTGCCACTAGCGCCTTTGCCGACAATCTAAATGCCAACGAATTAAAAGATGTGCAAAGTGTCATTAAATTATTTAAAAATAAAAATATCACCGCGATTTCAAACAACATTACCTACCCCTTACATCGTGAAGAACCCATCCCAAGTATTGCCAATGCAACCCAGATGAAACAACGCTTTAACCAAGTGTTTGATACTCAACTTATTCAAGAGATCGTCAACTCAAAACCATCACAATGGGAAAGTATGGGTTGGCGTGGTGTGATGCTCAATGGTGGCACACTATGGTTAGATGGTCATAAAATTAAAGCCATCAACTACAGTAGTGATGCTGAACAAAAATATAAAGCGCAATTGATTTCACAACAGAAAATTCAATTACATTCATCACTTAAAAATTTTAAAACACCTGAATTACAGTTTAAAACCGCCAAATTTCAAGTGCGTATAGATGCTATGCCCAATGGTAAATACCGTTATGCATCTTGGGGAACAAAACAGTCGCAAGCGACAAAACCTGATCTGATTTTAAATCAAGGTCGTGTTGAAATGGATGGTTCAGGCGGCAATCACCACTACATTTTTAACAGTGGTACATATCAATATGTGGTTTATCGTCATGTTTTAGGTGCAAGTGAAACACCAGATGTCACATTAGAAGTCACTCAAAAAGGCAAAAAGATCCTTTCGCAAGCAGGCAAATTATTTAAATAGTTTGTATCAATGATTGAGCTGAATCATTTTTCTCAAGTTTTTTCTAATTCATACAGATTTAAAGCTAGTCGAGCAAATCACCATGATGAACTGCTCGATAAGCTGTTCAAAATCATGTGCTGTGCGATATATCACAAACACACAGCCAATCCTTTAAATATGATATTTGATTATTTTTTTTCAGCCAATTGATAAATCAATTGTTCCATTTGTTGCATGTATTGACGGTTCTCATGGTCCCACGGATGGAAGTTTGGACGGAAATAATCGATATAATTTCCCAATTGCTTTCTCAATACACCAATGCCGCCAAAGGTATAATGATAGGTCTTTTTCCAGCTGGATAAATCGCTTAACTTCCCTTCTCCTTTAACAATGGTCAAGAATACAGGGATCACTAAGCCCCAGAACACAATCGTTGCGACCACCAATCCAAAACTACGAACAGCATAGGCATAAGGACCATGCCCCATTGCAGTATTCCATACATCAAAAGCCACGGCTTTATGTTCTGTTTCTTCAAAAGCATGCCAACGCCAGATATTGGCATAATGTTCTTCAGCCCCTTCAAATAACTCAGGTGTCCGTAATACAGAATCTGCCAATAAAGCGGTAAAATGTTCTAATGCAATTGTTCCACTGAGCCAAAAATATGCAGGTAAGTGTTGTTTAAGCAGACCAAAAATCTCTAAAACCAATGCTTCAAATTTTGGTGCAATCGGTGAGCGTGCAAATAAGGCTTGGTTATATTCTTCATGCTCACGTCCATGCATTGCTTCTTGACCAATAAAAGCCGTCACCGCTTTTTGTAATTCTGGGTCTTGGACTAAATCACGATGTGCCCTTACCGCATCAATAAAGAAGCGTTCGCCAATAGGCAAGACAATAGAAAACGTATTTAGCAATGCGGTAAAAATTGGACCTGCGGCGGTATGCCAATCTGCGATTCGCTCTGCAGGTAGATTAAATCTAACATCACGGCGAATAGGTAATGGCTCATGATACACACTCGATTTAATAAATTTTTTTAAAATGCCCATGGTTGATCCTGCCTCTGGCTGATTATCATTTTTTTAATTTAGCTGGTGCGCTTATTAGAATTTTACTTAACTGGGTATAATTCCATAGGTCATTTCGACTCATTTACATGTCATTGCATCTCTATTTCATGATATTTTGATTGAATAAGTCTCTCAAAGCATGTCGATATATGCTTGCGATACCATCAACATCATGATCTAAATTGAGCAAAAAGTGGGTCGTTCAAATGCCTTTTTCAGTTCAAAAATAGGCTTTGCTGAAATGCTGCATCAAGCATATTCAATAAAAAACGCCGAGTCATAACAGAAATTAAATGTAAGATATTTCAGAGAAATACATTTAGTTTTTTGATTTATTTTTTAAACTTAAAGGTTTTCACAACACTTAAGCTTGAACAAATACTCTAGTATTTACAAAGCAATGCCTTAAACATCAAGGCACTGCTTTGTTCAAGATATAAAAATTTAGCCGTTAGAATAATAATTTTTTAGGATGCTCATCGCTTTGTAATGGAACAACGTGGTCATCTTTTAAATCGACCCCTGAAAGTTGTAATTTAAATGAATTCCTCATCAACGCCATTAAACGCTGTGTGGCAATTTGAATACTCAGCCCTGCAGGTCGTACATTGGAAATACAGTTTCGGCTTGAATCCATACTGCCTTTTCGCGCTTTCCATGTGTAATATACCCCCATACTATCAGGTGAGCTTAGACCAGGCCGTTCACCAATCAACATAATCAATAAGGGTGCATTAAAACTTTCCGCCACTTCATCGCCTAATGCCACACGACTCCCTGTTGCAAGTACAATTGGCGCCAGTTTCCAGCCCTCAGCATCAATTTGTTCACGTAAGGAATTGATATAGGCAATGGCATTCTCTTCTATTGCACGTGCAGATAAGCCATCACCAACCACGATACATACATCATATTGCTGTGGGTGCTGTTGTACATAAGTCGTGAGTTGAGTTTGAGCCTGTTCAGATAACTCACGGCCCAAATCAGGACGCTTTAAATATACTTCTTTGTCGGTTGCTTTACTTTCCACAATGAGACTTTCAAATTTTAAATCTCTAAGCCGAGCTTGCATATTTTCAGTATCTAATTGGTGAAAAACAGCATCTTTGGCCTGTGCATGCGAGAGTTGAAACTTAAGCAGTTCTTGAGTTGGAATGCTACATCCTACTCTTCCCATCGCAATACGAGCATCAGTATATTGTTTTAACTTATGCCAAGGATCTTCATGAAAACCATTTGGAAAAGTTTCAAGTTTTGAGAGCTTCATGGTTTACTCTCCTTTTTATGATAATAATTTAGCAAAGTTTTTTGGCATACTGCTTGGCCAATGAATTTGCCGTTGTTCTTGGTGCAAAATTCCTTGCTGATCTAACCAAGCCGAAAACTCAGGGGCCGGTTTTAATCCCATTAACTGACGTAAATATAAGGCATCATGGAATGATGTAGTTTGATAATTCAACATCACATCATCCGAGCCTGGAATTCCCATGATAAAGTTAATTCCCGCAGCACCAAATAGCGTGAGTAACACATCCATATCATTTTGATCTGCGTCGGCATGGTTGGTATAACAAATATCACAACCCATAGGTACACCGAGTAATTTGCCACAGAAATGATCTTCTAACCCTGCACGAATAATCTGTTTCCCATCGTACAAATACTCTGGACCGATAAACCCAACCACAGTATTGACCAATAATGGATTGTATTTACGTGCCACTGCATAGGCTCGTGCTTCAATAGTTTGCTGGTCCACACCATGATGCGCATTACTGGATAAGGCACTGCCCTGTCCAGTTTCAAAATACATGACATTTTGACCAATTGTGCCTCGGTTGAGTGCTAAAGTCGCCTCATATCCTTCCTGAAGTAAATCCAAGGTAACACCAAAGCCTTCATTGGCCAGTTGTGTGCCTGCAATGGATTGGAACATTAAATCAATTGGAATATTACGTTCTGCAAGTTGAATCCCTGAGCTGATATGGGTTAACACGCAAGATTGTGTTGGTATTTCATATTCTTGAATAATATGGTCGAGTAACTTTAACAATTCCGACAAATTATGTAAGTTGTCTGTGGCTGGATTAATCCCAATCACAGCATCACCATTACCATACATCAAGCCATCCAATAAGCTGGCCGAAATACCCAATACATCATCGGTTGGATGATTCGGTTGTAAGCGGGTTGATAAATGACCTTTTAAACCAATCGTATTGCGAAATTGTGTCACCACTTCACATTTACTTGCAACCAGAATTAAATCCTGATTACGCATAATTTTACTCACAGCAGCAACCATCTCTGGCGTTAAACCCTTGGCTAAATTGGCCAATTTTTCAGAAGTTGCATCTTCACTCAGCAACCAATTGCGAAAATCACCTACAGTAAAGTGCGCAATTGGCGCAAATAAATCAGCACGATGTTCATCAATAATTAAACGCGTAATATCATCTTTGTCATAGTCGATGACCGTTTCATTTAAAAAAGTTTTTAACGGGACTTCTGCCAAGGCCATCTGTGCTGCCACACGTTCCGTTGCATTACTGGCTGCAACACCGGCCAACTCATCACCAGAACGTAATGGGGTTGCCTTAGCCATTAAGGTCTTTAAATCTTGGAAAATATATTGTTGCTGAGCAACACTATAACGATAACTCATAATTATAATTCCTGTTCTGCTGCCTTAATGCTGGCAAATTCTTCTTCTGGTGTGCCTGAAATCAGATGATGACGACTATAAACAAGAAAATAAACAATGAAGACCACATAGATACCCAAAGCGATAAACCAGACTTTAGGATCAACAAGGAAACCCGCAACCACGGCGACAATTGATAAGATCAACGCAATACTGGAAGTAAAAATACCACCAGGTGTTCGATATGGACGATATACATCAGGTTGTGAAATACGTAATTTGATATGCGCCATCATCATTAAAACATAAGAAATCGTCGCACCAAATACCGCAATCAAAATCAGTAAATCTCCCTGTTTGGTCAATGACAATAAAAAGCCAATAATCCCCGGAATAATCACGGCTAAATATGGCGATTTATTTTTGTTGGTCAATGATAAAGACGTCGGTAAATAACCCGCACGAGAAAGTGCAAAAATTTGCCGCGAATAGGCATAGATAATCGAGAAGAAACTCGCGATTAAACCAGCCAAGCCAACAAAATTTACAAAGTTCGCCAACATGCCGTGCCCATATACTTTAACCAGCGCATCCACCAAAGGGGCACCTGAATCTTTAAGTACACTTGCACCTGCTGCGCCCGCACTCAATATTAAAATCAAGATGGCAAAAGCAGCCAAGATCAACATTGCACCAATCAAACCGCGTGGTAATGATTGTGCTGGATTTTTGGCCTCTTCAGCAGCTAAAGGAACGCCTTCTACAGCAAGGAAAAACCAGATTGCATACGGAACTGCTGCCCAGATCCCTAAATAACCTTGGGGTAAAAAGCTACTCGCACCGGCTTTAGATGAATCAACTGCAATATCGAATAGATTGGCATTATTAAAATGAGGAATCATCGCAACAAGGAACACCACCACTGCAACCACTGCGATCGCAGTAATCACAAACATGATTTTAAGTGCTTCACCTGCACCTTTTAAATGAATCCCCATAAAAACCAAATAACAGATTAAATAAATTAACCATCCGCCAACTCCAAATAAGGATTCACAATATGCACCAATAAAGGTCGCGATTGCTGCTGGAGCGATAGCGTATTCGATCAGAATCGCTGTTCCTGTTAAATAACCACCAAATGGTCCAAAAGCCATACGGGCAAAACTGTATCCACCACCTGCTGTAGGGAGCATGGTCGACATTTCTGACATTGAGAGGCATATACATAGATACATGATCGCAGCAAAAATCACTGCGACAAACATACCGCCCCAACCGCCTTGAGCGATACCAAAGTTCCAACCAGCAAAGTCACCTGAAATCACATAGGCAACCCCTAAACCGACCAAGAGTAACCAGCCAACAGCACCCTTTTTTAATTCTCGTTGAGCAAAATATTCTTTGGAATCTTCTGTTTTTACGATAGTTGATTGTTCATTTCGAGCGTCCATTATCGTTCCTTTTTAATTTGCCTTCTTTTGTATAAGCAAAAAAAGTGCCTTTCCTTGGATGACGTCAATGTTTTTTGTTCAATCCCATGAACATCACGTCTTATCAGTTGTTAAAAACTGCTTTTAAATGAATCTACCAAACAAAGGTAGGAGAAAAGTTGAATAGCACCAAACTAGAGAATCGGAAAAAGTTATTGAAAATTGAATAATTAAAAGAAAAATAATGAAATTTATATATTTTATTTACTTTGTTATTTGTTTATTTAATTTAAGATATTATTTAGTATATATGCATAAATGGATTATGCGATGGACTCAAAACCACATGCTAAAAAGCCAATAATCAAAAATGAAAATTTGCCCCCTACTCAAGCAAACTCACGTTCCCAGCAAGCTTTACAATTGGCACTGATTCAATGTCAGCAGGATTTACTCAACACAGCGCTGCTCGCTGCTGTTGTTATACAAATTAGAGATCTGCAAAAAAATCTACTGTGGTGTTCAGCCAATACAGATCCATTCGCAGAATTCCAGCAAGATCAAAATTTAGAAACAAAGCCAGATCACTATATTTATAGTGCGCCTATTCTTGATTTAACATCAGGGGAAGCATGTGGTGAAGTGGTTTTATTTCACAGCTTAAATCAAGCAAATATTTTTGGACAATTGGCCGTTACACAATGCGCCGAGATCATTGCACAAAAATTATATACACAGCCCTTTAATCGTTTAACTATCCATGCATTTTCAGTCCCACAGAAAATAATGATCAATGATCAGTCGATCCTTTTAACGCCACGGCAGTTTGAAATCATCTGTATTTTAATTCTAAATCCTTTGGGCTTAACCCTAGAACAGCTACATATTTATCTCTATGGCGATGAACAGATCAGCTTAAATACGCTTAAATCTGAGATTTCTTATTTAAAAAATAAGGTTGGCGAATTAATCTGTGCAAGAACCTATCAAATACAGGCAGAAATTCATGCGGATTTTAAAGAGTTGGAAGATGCTGTCGATGCGGGTTATCTTGATACAGTTAAGCAACTGTACCAAGGTCATTTCTTTATAAAAACCAAAAGCCCTTTTCTAAACAATTGGCAGCAGATTCTAAGTATGAGAATCAATAATCTACTTGTATAAACATCCTTGGCTTGCGATCGATTAATACCTATCTCAACATGTCATTCTCAAAGCCCTACTCTCGAAATAACATTCTCAAAATCCGATTTGCCAGATCTATCTTTAAAAATAATGTACAAAACCTAAACCTATTTTTTGCCAATCAAGTTGATTTTGTTGTTGGTATTCCCAATTGACGTTTAATGAATTTTGATGATTGAGCGAATATTGCAGTGTGCTCTGGATACGTAAATTCCACTCACTTGAATCTTGCCAATAGGGTAATTCGACTTGAACAATACTGTTTAAACGATCTGACCATACATTTTGACAGCCCAAAGTTGGTCCTAGTCCAACGCGCCAGCCTTTATCCAATGATCTACCTGCTTGAAGCTGTGTTTGTAGTTCTGCATAACAAAGATTCTTACGATCATCATCTGCAAGGGTATAACCAGATTGGGCTTTTGCACTGACTACGCCATGTTGTTGCTGGTCACTAAATTGTCCATTTTGAATGGCTTCTTGCTGCCAGCCCAAAGTAAAACCCCATGTTATTGGCATTTTAAACGGGGTAATGGGGTTATAAGAGTTTACTGTTAATAAGTCGAGATGTTCGAGTTTAAGTCGATCATCTCGCCATTGCGCAGCACCATCCAAAAACAACAATTGCGTGCCTGTACGAAAGCCACCCTGCGGATCTTTTAGTTCGTGATAAGCCTGACGATGACCAATTTGTACAAATTTTTCACCCTGAACCTCACCTGCTTCCACTGACCACTTACGTGAATCATGTCCATTGACTGGATCAACTTTGGGACGCACAGGTGCTAAACGTTGTTTCTCTATAGGGATTTGACTACGTAAGCCTAGCAGTTGTCTAAAACGCGGTTGAGTAAAGCTTGCATCGACCTGACGAGCAACGAATTGTAAATATAAATCGTCATAGGCCATTTCTAATATTTTTGCGCGATCTTGATCATCATAATCAGCAATAGCTGCTTGCATCTGTTGTGGTTCTAATACCGCAATTGCATGGGCTTTTTTTGCCAAAGCATGACCATGTTGTTTGACCTGCGAATTTAATTGTGTTTCTAACGCTGGACGATATACCGCTTCTCGTACTAATCCCTGTTGCTCTACGGCTTTAATGGTTTCAATCGGGATCGCTGCATATGTAAATTGCTTGCGTAAATTCGAGCTTGGGCGGACTAAATCAATCAACCCCAATAAACGATAGGCACAATTATCACTGACAAAATAATAAGGAAAACTGACCTTTTGCATTTCCCAAATATGTTTTACCAAAAATGCAGTTTCTTCAGGATTTAAATTGAGTTCATATTCCCAAAGATCACGGCTTTCAAAATCACCATATTCTTTCACTTTGCGATAATAAGGCATTAAAGAATATTCGCCAGGATATTTCCCAACTAACCCTTTCCATGCATAAGACCAATTGTCATCGCTGTTTACTGTGGCTGCATAATTCACAGCATAAGAGACTAAGTTGAGCTGCTTTTGATCTTTAGGATCGAGACGAAGCAAGGTATGTCCAAACATTGAGCTTGGATTACCCATAAAATCAGTCGCATAAATCAAGGTCACTTGGTAGGGTTTGATTTGTCCATACCATTGATCAAACTCAGGACAGGACACAACGGGTAATTGTTGTTGTGAAATATTCAGTTGTTGTATCAACCATTGGCTACGTGCAGGAAATTTACAACGAATGGATTGATTGGCATCGGCGACTTGAAACAGTGCAGTGATATCTGCATTCATTTCATTTTGGATGTTCTGTCGACCATCTTGAGCAAAAAAATAACCTGAATAACTGACTTCACTTTGGTTTGTGCTTTTATGACTAGTGTTATGGTGATTTAAATCTTTAGCAGAGGCATCTTCTGCATAAAGTAAGCGTTTCCAGGTGATATGACCGGCTAATTGTTTTTGTTGCGCCAGTTTTAACGCATTTTCTAATGCGTGCTGATTCTCTAAAGCGGATTCCGCATGTAAATGAACGGTAAACAATGAACTGAGTAAGCTTAAACTAAGTGCTAAATATTTCATTCAATCATCAATTTATATAGATATATTATAAAACTGCGCAATTAAGAAATGTCAGCTCAATACAAGAGTTCGCTCAATGTTCACTCATGTTCGATTCATTTCTCAATAATGTATATTTGATAAAATTTAAATAAAAAAACCCTGCAACAAGGCAGGGTTTTTGACGCAATTAAACGTAAGCTTTTAACACTTCGTCTTTTGCCATCACTTGTTGAAGTGACGCTAATACTTGTAGAGAATTTTGATTTTCTGCTGAATAAATACTTGCAAAGTTTGACTTCGCTACAGCATTGAAACGTGCTTTATCTGCATCTTTAACATTTAACAATGAAGCAAGTACGTTTAGGCTTTCACCTTGACCTACAGCCATATCACGTGCAAGTGCTTCTGAGTTTTCATTGGTAAAGGTCACAACTTGCGCAGTCACTTTACCATTGCCATTACAACCTAAAGTACCAAACGTAATACCTAATAATTGGTTAGTAAAAAGACCATTGGTGGTCGCCGCTAAAATTTTCGGTACTTTTCCAGATTGACCAGCCCAAACTTGTGAACCTACACCACAACCCACATCTGGATCAGCCATAGCAACACTTGAACCCGCAGCCAATACAGCAGCCAAAGCGATTTTTTTTAACATATAATTCTCCAGAATTTTCATATGCATTGTTTTAATTCAACATATGTAAATTGTTATTTTCCATTATGTGTAAGTTTGATTACACCTATTTAGATTTATCACATAAATTTAGATATGCAAATCTAAATGTGACAATTACGAAATTATTTATTGTACTTTTTTAGTGACCATTCACCCTTTTTATTACGATCTCCAAGAATCTTAAGCACCAAAACCAGACTTAAAAGTAACAGTAAATACCACGAGCCTAGCTTACCCCACCCCACCATATGCCATGCATCCACTTGACTTGGATACAACCAAATTTTATTAAAAGTGCTAATATTTTCAGCTACCCAAATTATAAATGCCAAAACAACCAATACTGGTAACATCGGAAGCTGAAATTCATGCTGTTGTAATTGAAAACGAATTTTTGTTTTCCAAAAAATCACTACACTCCAAATGAATAGTACATTTCGAAAATCTGGAATAAAGAATTTGCTCATGAAATTGATATATGACAATAGTGCCAGACTCAACATATTGGCAAAACTGGGCAAATTTAAAAATGAAACATGATACAAACGCAGTGAACGTGCAAAAAAACTACCGACTGCCGAATACATAAATCCTGCAAATAAAGGCACGGTCAAAATTTTAAAAACGGCAGGTTGCGGATATTGCCAAGAAGCAATTTGCGGGTGTGTTAAAAATATTTCCATCCCCATGGCCATGATATGAAATAAAGCAATAACTTTCGCTTCTGCCCAGGATTCTAATCTTAAATACAATAGGCAGGCTTGAATGATCAACGCATAAAACAATAAACAGTCATAACGAAACAAACCATAAAATTCATGGCTGCCCATCTTTGCCGTAATGACAAATGCAATCAGCAATAAAATACCAAATAAGGCAGCCGATGCTGCCTTAAATAGAAATTCATATAATGATTTAAAATAGATCATAAATGCATTTACAACAATAAGTTAACCTAAGTATTTGGCACTGTAT
The DNA here is from genome assembly GCF_022828975.1 of Acinetobacter sp. NyZ410. Taxonomy (NCBI): domain Bacteria; kingdom Pseudomonadati; phylum Pseudomonadota; class Gammaproteobacteria; order Moraxellales; family Moraxellaceae; genus Acinetobacter; species Acinetobacter sp. NyZ410. The sequence continues at coordinate 3,260,550 of NZ_CP094620.1, forward strand.
TGGTGTACAGTGTCAATAAATGCTTTTGGTTTTTCAGGGTCAACCCATTGGGTAATACCATGACCTAAGTTGGCGATATAACCTGTTTTCTCACCATTGGCATAAGCATCATCCAACATGGCTTTGGTTGCTTTTTCAATAGAATCAGCTGAACCATACAATGTTGCTGGATCTAAATTTCCTTGTAGCGCTGCACGCCCATTGACGGTTTGGCGCGCCACGTTTAACTGGGTTGTCCAATCTAAGCCAAATGCATCTGCACCTGTTGCAATCATTGGTTCTAACCATTGACCACCGCCTTTGGTAAATAAGATCACAGGTACTTTGCGCCCTTCATGCTCTCGTTTTAATCCTGCAACAATTTTCTGCATATATTTGAGTGAAAATTCTAGATATTCACGATGCGCCAATGCACCACCCCAGCTATCAAAAATTTGTACAGCTTGAGCACCAGCCTCAATTTGAGCATTTAAATAGTCAATTACAGCATCGGCTAAACGATCTAATAAAGCATGTAAAACTTCAGGTTGTGCATACATCATCTGTTTGGTAAAACGGAAGTCTTTACTTGAACCACCTTCCACCATGTAGGTTGCCAAGGTCCACGGACTACCCGAAAAACCAATTAAAGGCACCTGACCACCCAAAGCTGAACGAATGGTTGAAACCGCATTCATGACATAAGCCAGATCAGATTTGGCATCGAATTTGGGTAAATTTGCCACATCCTGTTCAGTACGAACTGTTTTATGGAATTTAGGACCTTCACCTGTTTCAAAATAAAGCCCTAAACCCAAAGCATCGGGAACAGTCAAAATGTCTGAAAATAGAATTGCGGCATCAAGCTCATAACGGCGCAAAGGCTGTAAAGTCACTTCACAAGCAAATTCTGTATTTTTACAAAGAGAAAGAAAATCACCTGCTTTCGCACGTGTTTCACGATATTCTGGTAAATAACGTCCAGCCTGACGCATCATCCAAACCGGAGTCGTATCTACAGGTTCACGCAATAAGGCACGTAGAAAACGATCATTTTTTAAGGTCGTCATTTACTTTCCCAATCAAAAATTAAATTCGCCCCATCATAGCAAAAAGGCCTGCTACATAACCATTTCTAGAAAATTTTTCTCAATAAAGTTTTATTTGCTTGCTTTGATTTAAATTTCGTTTGGTATACGAAAATAAAACAAAACCAGCTGACAGAGAAAATGTCTATAGAAAAAAATGATTAACACAAAACAAATACTGCAACACCTTATAATTTCTGCAATACTTACACAGATTTTTAGTCATAAATTATGAATAATTCTTAAGGTTGATCTACATGTTCGTTCGCTCAATTCTTGCTTTGAGTTTAAGCTGTTTATTAACAGGTACAGCTTTTGCTGCATCTACAGCTGAGCAACCTCTAACGCCTAAAAAAGTTGCTGCTCCCGTTGAAGATCCTATTGATCCACTTGCTATTGACAGTTCTGCTTCAAGTGTAGAAACACAGATAAGCCAGCAAGAGCAACAAGACTTAGACAAAGCTGCAAACACGCTACAAAATTTAGAAAAAACTGAGGATAAAAACTCAGGTACCGCTATTGCCCCATCATCTCCACAGACCACGACTGCAAAAACGGCAAGCAATCCTAATGCACCGAAAGCATCATGGACTTTAGATGGGATCAACAATGCACAATGGTACGAAAATATTGGCAAGGGTCAATTCCCTGTCTATGCCCGTGCCCATGTCATGTTAAATAATGCACATGCTTCACCTGGTGCAATTGATGGTTCAAGCGGTATGAATACGCTGAAAGCCATTGCTTCATTCCAACAAATGAATGGCATTAAACCGACGGGTGAGCTGACCAAAGAAACTTGGGATGCTTTAGTGTCTCAACAAGGCAATAAACCTGCTTTTGTGGAATACACGATAACGGCTGAAGATCTAAAAGGTCCTTATGCAAAATCAATTCCGCGTGATTATGCTTTACAAGCAAAAATGCCAGGTTTGTACTACACCCGTGTCACCGAAATGTTGGGTGAAAAATTCCATATGGATGAAGAGTTCTTAAAGAAACTTAATCCTAAAGCAACATTTAACAAAGTTGGTGAAAAAATCGTTGTCACCAATATCCGTAACGAATTGCCTGAAAATATCCATTTAATTGTGGCGCATAAAGGTGCGAAACAATTGTATTTATTTAATGCGCAAAACCAAATGGTCGGCTCATTCCCTGCCACAATTGGTAGTTCTGATACGCCTTCGCCAACTGGAACCTATAAAGTTACCGGTGTTGCTCGCAACCCTTGGTATAGTTACTCGCCAAGTAACTTTGTACAAGGCAAAAACTTAAAACCATTATCATTACCACCTGGTCCAAATGCCCCTGTAGGCAACATCTGGATTGGCTTGAGTAAAAAATCATTTGGTATTCATGGTACGCCAAACCCATCTGCAATTTCGAAAACAGCTTCACATGGTTGTATTCGTTTGACCAACTGGGATGCCAATGATTTAGGTAAAAAAGTTAAATCGGGTGTAACGGTTAAATTCTTAGAATAATCTTATACTTGATGCAATGAAAACCAGTGTGCATACACTGGTTTTCATTGCAAAAGCTAAAAACCTTATCGTTCCAAAAACAAAACAACATGTTGCTATTTTGCTATTTCATCCCAATTACTTAAATATTAATATTTACTCATGTTAAAAAATAAAGAATTGGAGACTTGAGATGAATACTTTTTTACATCACAGCGAAAACCGTGGTCACGTAAAAATGGGTTGGTTAGACACCAAACATAGTTTCTCTTTTGGTAGCTGGTACGATCCTAAATATATGGGTGTTGGTTCTTTACGTGTAATCAATGACGATACCATTGCAGCACATAAAGGTTTCGGTACTCACCCACATGACAATATGGAAATTTTGACCTGTGTACTCAAAGGTACCATTTCACACAAAGACAGTATGGGAAATGAACGTCATATCCATGCGGGTGAATGGCAATTGATGAGTGCGGGTACAGGTGTACAACACAGTGAAATCAACCAAGGTGATGAAGCCGTTCATATGCTACAAATTTGGGTGATTCCAAATGTTCAAGATGCTGAACCGAATTATCAACAAATTGAACGTGATCCTAAAAAATCACCAAATGAATGGCAATTGATTGTGGGACCAAATGACAATGCGCCGATGCATATTCGTCAAGATGCTGAAATTAAAGCGGCATATTTGGAAAAAGGTCACACACTTGAAGTGAAAGCAACCCAAAAATTTAACTATGTACATGTGATCGAAGGTGAGATTGATATTGCCGGTCAAGTCGTTAAAGCAGGTGATGCTTATTTATTTGACGAAGATTCAACACTCACTGCACATGAAGATAGCCAATTTATTTGGTTTGATTTAAACAGCTAATCCGTATGCAATAAAAAACCTCCGTATGTAATATATGGAGGTTTTTTTATGTCGAGCTTATTGAATAAGTTAGCAGCAGTGTTTAAGCGCAATAATCTTTTTTCTGATCTTTAATCAATGATAAAGCAGCATTCCAAGCGGCCTGAATAATCGGTTCAGCAGCATCACTTTCAAATTGCTTGACCGTATATTCACATATTTGCTTACTCGGATAATGAAGTTTCGAGCTACTCATGGCTTTGATCTGAACTTGACAAGCCCGCTCTAAAAAATAAATTTCATGAAATGCTCTAGCAATACTATTGCCAGTGGCGAGCAAACCATGATTACGTAAAATCATGCAACGATAATTGCCTAAATCCTCAACCAAACGCTCTCGCTCTGCGGTGGAAAAAGCGATGCCCTCATATTCATGATAAGCAATATTATTATAAAATTTCAGCGCATGTTGCGACAAAGGTAATAAACCTTTTTCTTGTGCAGACACCGCAATCCCATCTGCCGTATGAGTATGAATAACACAGTGAATATCATCTTTGGCATGGTGCAAGGCAGAATGAATAACGAAACCTGCAACATTAACCATTTTCCCTTGGTCATAATCGGCCACAATATTCCCTTCATGATCAATCTTCACCAAATCTGATGCTTTCATCTGATCAAATGTCACACCATAGCGGTTAATCAGAAAATGATCAGGCTCATGTGGGACACGTAAACTGATATGGGTATCAATCAAATCGGTCATTCTATAGTGTGCAATTAAACGATACAGTGCTGCCAACTGACAACGTGCTTCCCATTCAGCCTTATCAATATGCTTTGGACGTTTCATCCTAAAATCCTTTTTATTGCCAATGTATAACACATCATTACTTTTAACGAGAGTTCAACAAATTAACAAGTTTTAATTCGTGAATGGCGACTAAAGCATCAATTTTGGGGTTACAGAATATAAAAAATCCAAACCAACAATTGAATATTGATTTGGATTAAAATTATTAATTATCATATTTTTTATTGTTATTTATATTTATCAAATTATTATAATAAAGCTTTATCTTTTATTTGTTTTTATTAAATTAAAAAATTAAATTATTATTTATTTTAATTCTTCATTATTGTTATAAAACGCCCTCATTCGTTGTTATAAAAAATAGATTTAAATACTGAGCTGATAGAGCAATTTCTTACCCTTAAAAGTTAAATCCTTAATAAAAACAATATCTCTATTGTCTAAGTAAGAAATAGCATCATCAATTTCAATGTAGTCTTCATCAATCAACCATGAAATATCCAGTTCGTTTAAGTCGACCATACCGACTAAGTAAATAGCCTGATTTTTATTTTGTCGATTTTGAATATTTTTTAAAATTTCGCGTATCTTAATCCAGTCTTTCATATTTTAAATCTCATCGTGCTTACAGGTTCTATTATATTTATTGGAGAATTAAATACTAGATAGAAAAATGCCCTATGCGACAAAATTTGTCGCATAGGGCATCGCCATAAAAACCCGTAATATCTGTATAAATTTCATCCATGAATATGAATCAGAATTTCCCCAACAATCGCTTTAAAATTGCAATATTAAAGCTTGAATTCATCCCCTATATGCGGTTCTTGTGTTTATAGTCAAATAAGGAAAAATCACCTCTGCTTGTAGCGCTTTTTACAAACTCACTGCGAGCGTCCCAATTTTTGTGCATGTGATTGACCTTTGCAAAATCACGATTTTATACTTTCACTCGTGTACAAAATTTTGCTCAATGAGATGTCATACGCAATCCCATTCCCCACAACCAATAAATGCCACCCTTTTCACGGTAAAATCTGCTGTTTAATCATTTGAAGTCACAATCTTATCCCTTCGCCTTAAGAAGACTGTGATATGGACTTTTCAGCATCACTTGATTCTAGCTTGATCTCATCAGGCTGTTTTTCTCCACGATTTAAAAATAGATTTAATAAAATTGCGGCCAAAGTTGCTGTACCGATTCCACCAAGATCAAATGAACCAATATGTACACTAAAATTACCTGCCCCCATGATCAAGCTGACCGCAGCAATAATTAAGCTACTGTTTTTAGTGAAATCAATTTTGTTATCAATCCAAATCTTTGCACCAGCCACTGTGATTAAACCAAACACCACGATCGAAGCACCACCTAAAAGCGCAACAGGAATAGTACTGATCACAGCTCCAAACTTAGGTGATAAGCCCAACAAAATGGCAAAGATCCCAGCAATCACAAAGACAGTGGTTGAATAAATTTTAGTGACAGCCATAACCCCAATATTTTCAGCATAGGTGGTCATGCCTGTCCCACCAACAGAAGCTGACAAGCTGGTACATACACCATCGGCAAAAAAAGCACGTCCCATATAAGGTGATAAATCACGGCCTGTCATTGCAGATACTGCTTTAAAGTGACCTAAATTTTCAGCGACCAGAATTATTGCCACAGGCGCAATTAACAGCATGGCATTGGCATTAAACGTCGGTACAACAAAATGTGGTAGGCCTAACCATGCAGCATTGCTGATGACTGCAAAATCGATAGCTTTGCCAAAGCCCATTACATTGGCAAGGATAAAATATAAGACATATGCACAGACCAAACCCAACAACAATAATAAGCGACGCATCATGCCTCGGGTAAATACAGCAATCGCACTGATACACAGAATGGTTAGAATTGCCATCCAAGTATCAAATGAATTTGCTGAAACACTTTTAATGGTGACGGGTGCCAAATTTAGTCCAATGATCATCACGATTGCCCCTGTAACAATCGGTGGCATCAACTTTTCAATCCAACCCGTTCCCGTCTTCATGACAATTAAACCAATCGCGGCATACAGCAAACCACAAGCGATGGTCCCCCCCAAAGCCAAGGCAATATTCGGATTTGACCCCACACCTGCATAGCCCGTTGCAGCTGCAACAGCACCGATAAATGCAAAACTCGATCCGAGATAACTCGGCATTCTTCCACCCGTCATCAAGAAGAATAAAATTGTGCCGATACCCGTGATAAATATAGTTAAATTGGGATCAAAGCCCATCAGCAAAGGCGCGAGAACTGTTGCACCAAACATTGCAAAAGCATGTTGTAAGCCCAAAACGATACTTTTTCCGACAGGTAAATATTCATCAATTTGCACAGGGGTTTGATCTAAATTTCCTGTGTATGGTTTAAATGATGTAAACCATGGTTCTTTTGTCGCCATTTTCTAAGTCCCCATATTGAGAGATCAACATACATTTTGAGGTTCACAGTAACTGCGTTTGAAATATAGAAGCGCATTTAAACTTGGGTTGTGACGAATTGCTTTGACCTGACAAAACAATACATCGTGGCTGCCGACCACTTGACTGGATACCACTTCACAGTCAAATGAAATTAGGGCGTTATCTAATACGGGAGAACCCGTCACCAGCTCACTCCATTCAGCTTGCGCAAACCTCTGTTGCATCGGTGTTTTGCCACCAAAGAGATTTGATAATTCGGCTTGATTTGAACCCAATGTATTGACACATAAAACTTTATTTTCAGAAAAAATGTGATATACCGAAGCAGCCCGATTGAGACATACCAATAAAGTTGGAGGTGAATCCGTTACACTACACACTGCGGATGCGGTAAAACCTGCCTGCCCTGCATCGCCTTTGGTGGTAATCACATTGACCGCAGCACCCAGATTAGACATACCTTGTCTAAAGATAGCTTGATCGATTTCTAAATGGACATTGGCTTCACACGGCGTGTTAAACTCAATTATTTCACCAGCAAGTGCACTTTCTTGTTTGATCATTTGCATCATGACGCTCCCACCCCAATGCGCAAATGTTCATCGAGGTTAAAATTCTTTTTGAAAAAAATGATTAAAACGCATAGACAAATCTAGACATGCTCTATCCCACATGTGCTACAGATGCAATTTCTACTAAGGCTTCAGGTTTAACCAGTCCGACCTGTATACAATATCGAGCGGGTTTATCATTGGGAAAATATTCAGCATAGACCACATTTACTGCGGCATAATCCGCCCAATCTTTGACGAATATTGAGTTAAAGGTAATATCATCCATTGTCCCACCTGCAGTTTCGATGACGCTTTTAATGGTTTCTAAAATATGCCGGGTTTGCCCTGCGGCATCACCGACACAGACCACATCATTATTTTCATCAAAAGCCAACGTACCTGAGACATAAACAATATTGTCTGCTTTGGTTGCTGGCACATAAGGTGCAAGAGGCTTAGCCGTACCTGCTGGGATCACAACTTGTTTCGACATTTTGAATTCCTTTATTTTTCCTGAAAGCATCTTCGCCATAGACTTCAATACAAGAGAAGGCACAAGACACATAATCTGTTGAAAACCATTAAGCCGTTCGACTGAAAGTGAGGTGATTTGGCTGTGCCTGTTGAGTATTAAAAGTCTTTACAAATGACGTCGTGTCAGACACCCATCCAAAAAAAGTTTGAATGTTATATAAGGCTGCATCTTGCGCTGCTGGAGGACCCGCTTGATAACATGCATCTTTAAGCGCCACACCAAAGTATTCCAAGAAAAAACCATCTCTCAGGGTTGATTCCACACAAACATTGGTGGCAATCCCGACGAAAACTAAATTTCGGATGCCACGAGCACGTAAAATGCTGTCCAGCGCTGTATTAAAAAAACCGCTATAGCGTGGTTTCTCGATCACAATGTCTTGAGCTTGAGGCCTTAACTCATCAATTAATGCAAAATCCCACCCCCCTTTTGCCAATAACTTGCCTTGTAAATCAGGATTTTTACGCATGGTTTTTAAGGCATTGGATTTATGAAAGTTAGGAGAACCTAGGCCACCAGCTTCTACATATTGCTCATCCCATCCGTTTTGGAAATAGATCACTTGGATGCCCGCGGTATGTGCTGCATCAATGCTTTTTTTAATATTGGCGACCACAGGTTGAGTGGCTGAAACATCAAAACCAGCCAAATCTAAATAACCACCGATTGAGGTATAAGCATTTTGCATATCAATCACAATAAGCGCCGTTTGTTCTGGTGCAAGCTGAATTGATTCTGGTTCTGCTTTTAAGACTCTGCCGGTTCCTGCATGCGCGGTAAAATCTGTACAGACCAGATGTTCTACAGCTTTAGCGTCATTCATCATAGTCATGCGCTTTTCTCCAAAACGGGTTGAGCTGGTTTTTGATAGCTTGCAACAACCTCCTCGCGACAAGTCATCAACGGTTGAATACGTTGTCCAAAATCCTCAACTCCTTGTATAAAATCATCAAAAGTTAAAAGAATCCCTTCTGTACCTTGAATTGTAGAAATTTCATCCAGCATCTTGGCTACATTTTCATAAGAACCAACGATTGTTCCCATGTTGATATTGACGGGTGAAACACTTGAAGCCATTTGACGAATATTGGTATCTGTACCCGATGTTTGATCTTTGCCGCCTTGGTTCATTAACCAATTAATCGCCTCTAGATCTGCGCCTTGGTTATAGCTCTCCCATTTCGCCATGGCGTGTTGATCTGTCTCTGCGGCAATCACCATAAACAGCACATAGGTTTGTACATCTCTTCCAGTTTGGTCGGTATGTATTTTTAAACGGTCATTAATTTCAGCGTAGGCGGTTGGTGTATTTAACCCTTTGCCAAAGACAAAATTATAATCTGCATATTTTGCTGAGAATGCTAAGCCCGCATCAGACTGGCCTGCACAAATAATTTTCATATCAGCTTGTGGCTTAGGCTTAACTTGGCAATCCTCCATTTGGAAAAACTCACCTTTAAAATCAGATGTTCCTGTTGCCCAAAGTTCACGTAAAATTTCGACATATTCAGATAAATAATCATAACGTTTAGAGAAATAATCATTCCCTGGCCATAGCCCCATCTGGGTATATTCTGGTGGTTGCCAACCCGTCACAACATTTAGCCCAAAACGTCCATTTGAAATTGAATCAATCGTAGATGCCATACGTGCCACGATAGCTGGTGGCATCACCAAAGTCGCAGCTGTCGCAAAAATTTTAATTTTGCTGGTGACGGCAGCTAAACCCGCCATTAATGTAAAAGTTTCTAAGTTATAATCCCAAAATTCAGTTTTACCACCGAAACCTCGCAATTTAATCATCGACAATGCAAAGTCAAAACCATAATGCTCTGCACGTTGTACAATCTGTTTATTTAACTCAAATGTTGGCTTATATTGCGGTGCATTTTCTGAAAGCAACCAGCCATTATTTCCAATCGGACAAAACACACCAATTTTCATAGCTAAACCTCACTGGACAAAAAACATTCTAAAAAAATCTGATTAAAAATTCACTCAGCTTATAATTATCAACAATGCATACTGCATGCCACTAAATTTAGAGAATTGTTTTTATTATAAAAATTTTAATTATTATTTTTTATTTTACCTTTTGGTAAAATTTACGATTTTCTTAAGCAAAAAAATTAAACTAAAATAGTGCATAAATGCATCATTTTAGATCATTGAAAATTCTAAAATCTGATTGAACAAAAAATAAAAAACCGCATAAAAATGCGGTTCGATGGCATAACAATTGGCTTTTAATAAACCAATATTTAAATACAATAAATAACCCAATAAAAATCAAAATTTAAACCGCAATTATAACTATAACAAAATCAATATTTATAATATTTTATAAGCATCCTCAACAGCTAATCGAGGCAATCTTGCATATATTCTTTATGAGCAACATAACCAATATTAATAATCCTATTAGCAGCTGTTATGCTTTTTCCTAACTTTCATTTTCTAAAGAAAGCACTGGCTTTCATCCTAGTTTGACCTAAAATATCGTCAAAAAATATAAATCGTACAGGACAACGATTGGCAGAAATAGGCCCCATTTTTACTACATCATAAATCTACTGAATTTGTTCAGCACTGATTGCTTTATCTCACCAGCCATTGTAGGTTGTGGCCGCTAAGCACAATTGATGTGAATCCATATTTAGGTTGTGGTTTATAAAACCTCTTCTACTAAATTTTGAATTAAAATCTGATTGAATGTCTTACTCTCCGTTACTGAGGATGCATGTGCTCCTGTTTCCAACAGTGTCAATACGCCATGTCCCAATGCTTTTTTAAGATCGATGCTCTTTTGATATGGCACTAAAAAATCATCTTTGTTGGCAATATAATACACATCTGTTTTCGACAAAGCTGCGACATGTTCAGGTAAAATTTTAAAATTCATCAATGCATTCATACGTACCAATACATTGTTGATCGGTGGAAAATCATCAAATCCAGAATTTTCAATATCCTGAATTTTTTGAATATGTTTTGAGATATAGGCAGGCGGATATAGGAATAAAGCTTGTACCCGTATATAAGCTTCAACACCTACATTTTCTAATAAAGTCATACGTGCCTGAAAACACTTCTGTGTATGCGGATCAAGCGCATCCCAAGCATTAATAAAAGTGAGACTGGTTAATGATATATCTGTATTCTGAACCAAAACCGCCAATTCTGCCCCGATGACTGCGCCCAAAGCATGTCCAATAAAATGGCATTGTTTGATCTGTTGTTGATGCAGAATATCGAGAATTTGTTTGGCCATATTTTTGATTGAGTATGATGTTGGCAATGCATCAGAATCTGCATGACAACCTTCTTGATCATAAACAAGCACTTGAAAATATTGGGTTAAGGTTTCAATTTGTGGTTGCCAAAATGAGGCGTGCCCACCTAAACCTGAAGATAAAACGACAATCTCAGCATCTTGCTGAGTAACACAAGGAAAAATTCGATAGCTCATTGTTTTACCATTCTATTAATTTGTTCATTTAATAACAGCAAAAAATATGCCGAATACTTGTTATGTTTAGGTTGGTTTTTTTGAGGCTTTTGATAAAGAATGTTAACGTTCGGATTTTTTATCCTATTCGTTTACACGCTCAACATAACATCAGCATATTTTTGACATAAAACTAAAAAGACTTTTGATGAAATGAATCTTTTTCAAATAATTCGACATCCCAAACATAGACCTACCCATTAAAATTTGGACATTGAATCAAATCGTTTTAATCTATCATAAAAAAAGCAACAAGAATGTTGCTTTAAAATAGCAAAGACTTTCAGCCTTATCCGAATAGATTGTTTCAATCAACGCATCCGTTTTAAGTTATAGGTTACCACACCCCAGATTTCAAATTCTTGCCCTTCTTCAATATAAATATTTTTAAATTCTGGATTCTCAGCTTTTAACCAAACTTTCGGTGGATCAAACTGTTTATCAATCATCAGGCGCTTTACCGTAAAATCATTATCAATACGTGCAATCACAATATCACCAGATTTTGCAGAAATACTACGATCTACAATCAATGGATCTTCAATATCAATACCAACATCTAGCATTGAAAGTGAATTTGCTTTAACAATAAAGGTAGAACTCTCATTTCGAATTAAATATTCATTCATATCCAATGATTGTTCTATGCTATCTTGAACAGAAAATGGCACGCCAGCAGCGACTCGTTCTGTCGCAAGCGGAATCTGATAAACCTTATCATTCTTAGGCTGAATGGTCTGGATATTTATGCTAGAGCTTAAATCACTGAGCTGGCCGTTTTTGAAATTTTTCAGTAACCAGTTTTTGATAAAATCTACTTGTGACTCTGGGACACGGATGACTTTGGTCGGCTCACTAAACTGTGCCTTACGCCCAGCATTGGCTCTCGCACCTCCGTGTTCAAATTCTACTTTCTTAGACATTATTTATCCTATATGCTTCATAAAAGCCTGTAAAATCAATATAGCTTGAAAAAGTTACAAATTCAAGTTGACGGCAAGTTTTTTTTGAATAACAATAACTCTATCGATCAGTTTTGATACATCTATTTGAACAAGGACGACAAAGATAATCAATATACTTATCATAAATCAATAATTTAGAATACAGACATCTTGTTAATTTATTGATATTTTTGAATAAGTTCTCTGATCCCACTTAAGCACTTAATTGATTGATTTTCTATGTGGAGACATAAAAATGGCGACTCAACGTGATGCAATTCTTGGTTATGCAGACGAACAACATGCTTACTATATTCGTTTGATTGAAGACAATAATGTGTTAGGCAGCCAGTATGGTTTATTTTGTGAAAATACCAATAGCGATATCGCTGAAAGTATCATGACCACATTATTTTTAAAGAAATCATTTTGGCTCAATGGTTCTGAATTTAGTGATATTGTCAAAGGTTTAGAACCTCTTCCACTTTAAGCGGATGCCAACCTAATAAAATTGGATCTGCTTAAATATTCAACTGAAGTTTATGATTTGATATGTATTTCGTGATTAAAATGTCGTTGTATTCCCCTCGATACAACGACGATTTAATTTTCAATTGATCACGCTATCGATTGCATTTAGATGTTTGTCTTAAGCACTGAACTTGTGAATCAACTGCTTACCATCCATAATCTCTTGTTTGATTATTTCTTTTTCGTTATTCCTACTTTATCCATTTCTTGATTATCTTGTCCTTTTATTGAGCCTCTACTGAGTTCTTTACCAGTCACTTATAAAGATCATTGATCACCTCGTATTCACGAGCTGCTGAAATACTCAGACTAATCCAATCCCTCCTGTTTATTCATGGCACTTATTTTGCTTAATAAATATTACGTTTTTCAATAATCGTAATACTCAAGCTAAAATGAGGGCGGTAAATATGGGTTATGTCGCAAAGGAAATTGGTCAAAAGAACAAGCTATTACTGAGCTTGTGTTCTTTTCTGATCCCTATTTTGCTCTGGTGTGCGGTCAGTTATTTACCTTTTATTTGGCACCCTCAAGTGCAAATTACAGATTCTGGTAGTGTCTCGTATTTTCAAGTTGGCAGCCGAGTTGAAAAAAGTGTGTTCTATAGTGAGGCACAAAATGCGGTCGATCACCATTCTGCACCACCACAAGGTATTTTAGTTAATCCCATTTACTTACCTGCACCACATGAAGTGGCTAAAGCCTTGGTGACTGCATTTACCACACCGCCAGAACAACCAGATACACCATGGTTTCATCAAAGCTTATGGCACAGTATTAAAATCGTTTTTTCCGCTTTTTTAATCTCTTCAATTTTTGGTATTCCGCTGGGGATCCTCTGTGGTTTCTCACAAAAAATATCGCTACTTACAGAACCTTTTGTTGAATTTTTCCGTTATTTACCTGCACCTGCATTCGGTGCGCTTGCTGTTGCCATTCTCGGAATCAATGATGCGCCTAAGATCGCGATTATTGTAATTGGAACGCTATTTCAACAAATCCTTATCATCGCCAATACAACCCGTATGGTCGATAAAGGTTTAATTGAAGCGGGCTATACCCTTGGAACCAATAAGCTTAAAAGCCTATTCAATGTGGTGATTCCTGCTGCTTTTCCAGATATTTACCGTGATTTACGTGTCTTGCTAGGTTGGGCGTGGACCTATTTGATTGTCTCTGAATTGATTGGTACCACCTCAGGTATTACATGGTTTATTACCCAACAAGCACGCTATCAAAACTTTGACAATGTCTATGCTGCGATCTTGATTATCGGGGTGATTGGACTGGTTTGCGATGTGTTATTAATGAAATTGGGCGAGCGTATGTTCGCATGGAAAGCAGGGGCAAAATAATGAATGACTCAACTTTTAATTCAGCTGAATATTTTCAAAAAATTTATGCACGCCCTGTCATCTTAGAGACCAAACGACTCAGTCAAGTTTTTAAACATGGTAAAACTGAACGAACCGTTTTAAATCAACTGGATCTTAAAATCCATAAGCGTGAATTTATTTGTGTGATCGGTCCATCAGGTTGTGGAAAATCAACCTTAAGCCGAGTGATTGCAGGTTTAGATCCATACCATAGTGGTGAGATCTTGGTCGATGGCGAAGCTATTACAGGCCCAAGCCCTGAACGTGGCATGGTATTTCAGGGATACACCCTATTTCCTTGGAAAACGGTTAAAGAAAACGTCATGTTCGGCCCACGAATGAAAGGTGCCAGCCAAATGACTGCGGAAGCCCATGCACGGGAATGGATCAATATTATTGGCTTAGACAAATACGAAAACCAATATCCACATCAACTTTCAGGTGGAATGAAACAGCGCGTTGCTATTGCACGAGCTTTGGTTAATGAACCAAAAATCTTATTGATGGATGAACCTTTTGGTGCGCTTGACCCGCATACCCGCCAGAAGATGCAAAAGCACTTAATGGATTTATGGCAAAACATTGATATCACGATTATTTTTGTTACGCATGATATGGATGAAGCTATTTTATTGGCTGACCGTATTGTCGCGTTAAAAGCCAATCCTGGTGAAATTAAAGAAATTATTGAAGTAGATTTACCACGCCCGCGTTCATTAGATCTTATGACAACGCCCGCTTTTCAACATTTAAGAGCGCGAGTGGATCAGTTGGTCCATGCTCAGGAAGATGAGCTTGATCCATCACTACAAGACTTACCCAAAATACCGCGTATGACCCAAGTCAGTACAGGTCAATAAGCAAACGGATTTTAAGAGCATTTGGGACGACCCAAATCGCTAAATTCTTTGTTGGACGGCCAACCTTGGTGATATTCATGTCAAACACATATGTTTTACCGCTTGTGGACATTTCTTTACTCTCCAGCCCTGAGCTTCAAGATCGACTCACGGTCGCACACGCTTTAGATCAGGCATGTAAAGATGTTGGTTTCTTATATTTAACAGGAGAACAATTTAAACCTGAGTTATTTCAAAAGCTTTATCACACTGCCCAGCAATACTTTGCCCAAGATACTGCCATTAAGATGCAGCATTATATTGGCTTATCAGAAAATCATAGTGGTTATGTGCCGATCGGTGAAGAACGCTTTGTTGAAACAAGTTATGATCTCAAAGAGGCCTATGATGTCAATTATGATCACCAGAGCCAAGCAGATCGTCGCCCCTTGGTTGGCCCAACACAGTGGCCTGATGACCAGATATTTAAGCAGCAAGTCACTGCCTATTATCAGCATATCAAAGCGGTTGGGCATGAAATTTTCCAAAGTTTTGCACTGGCACTAGGTCTAGATGAGCATTATTTTGATGCACATATTTCCAAAGCCCCCAGCCAACTTCGCCTAATTCATTATCCTTACCATCCTGAAATTCAGGATAAAGAAGGTATCGGTGCGCATACCGATTATGAATGTTTTACTTTACTCTTACCCACAGCGCCCGGATTACAAGTGCTTGATAAAACGGGGCAATGGATTGATATCCCCCTGCTTGAAAATACATTGGTCATGAATATTGGCGATATGATGGAGATTTTATCCAATGGCCGATATTTAGCAACCAAACATCGTGTTAAAAAAGTGGCTGAAGAACGCTATTCATTCCCATTTTTCTTCTCTTGTGATTATGACTATGTAATTCAGCCTTTAATCAAAGATCAGCCTGCACAATATGCGCCTTTAAAAGGTGGTGAACATCTTTTTAATCAAACCGCACAAACCTTTCAGTATCTCAAAGAAAAAGTAGCACGGGGCGAAATTCAACTTGAAAATGCCCGCCCGCTTTATTCATTTGGTTTAAACCAAAATGAGGAGTCGAAATGAACTTATTAGACCTCTGTACACAACTTAAACCAACGGATGACTCAACCTGCTTATTGCCCCAATACTTATTGGGTGCTTTCCGCCGTAAGAGCATTACCTTTGCCAATGGTTTAACCGATGAAAACACCCTCGTCTATTGGTTTCAATCCAAGACATTTACCATTGATTTACGCTTAAAAGACCCTAGATCAACACCCGTTTTAGAACGACAAGGTTGGGTTGGCGATACCCTTTGGGATGCTCAAAATCAATTGCTTTCATGGCATCTCAGCAGTAATTATCAAAATCATGTGCAATGGCCCGAACCTGCCAAATTGTATTCGATTGGCAATGCCATACTCGAGTTTTCACCCAGCCATGCTTATGTTGAGGATTGGCGTCAACAAGCGACGCGTGGCATTTATCTTGGCTTACGTTTATTTAAAATTGAAAATACTGAGTTAAATACCAGTTATCCTACGGATGGCGGCTTGATCCTTTGTGATCATTTTATTGCCTTTGCCAAGTCTCGACATCCCGATATACAACAGGCTTTTAAATCTGCTGAGACGTTATCAGACGCTATTTCAAAGCAACAGATCAGTCTAGAAGCTATCCAAGACTATGAGGTTTCGATCAGTTTTGATCAACAGATCATTGATCTTAGTACTGTCACCGACAAAGTTGGAAGCAAGATTGATCTTGAAAATTTCCAACAGCTTGATCACAACACACTGGTACAACAGCGAATTATCGATGGTGAACATTGCCGTTTATATTTCACACTTGATGTATTTCAGGCAGATTTTTGTTTTACAACACTTACGGGCACTTCAACTGCTAGCCAAAATTGGTTTGATCATGAAGAAAATCACCTTTTCCATCATGCAAAAATAGCCTTATAAGGAATATTTTCAAGCAATGTCTTTTTTATATTTAATCATTGCCATTGTGGCAGAAGTCATCGCGACTTCTGCCATGAAAGCCTCAAATGGTTTTAGTCAGTTGTCTGCATCGATCATCACCGTGATCGGATATGCGGTTGCCATTTATTTTTTATCACTGACCATGAAAACGATTCCTGTTGGTATTACTTATGCGCTTTGGTCGGGTGCAGGTATTATTTTAGTCTCTTTAGTCGGCTTCTTTTACTACAAACAACACTTAGATTTAGCTGCAATCATCGGTTTGATATTTATGATTATTGGAATTTTAATTATTCATCTTTTTTCAAAAAGCACAGAAATATAATCAATAGATATTTATATTTTAATGTGATTGAAGTGATGCCCTTGTTATTCAATTTAAACTTAACTTGCTGATTTTTTATCAAATCTACTAAAGTGAAAATTTTAAAATTTGTTTAGTTTCTAATGCGGCTCTAGCATTCAAATCTGTTTAAAGTTTGCGATTAATCTCTATGCTCTAAATAAAACTTTTGCAGCTAAAAAAATAGCCCAAGACATGCTTAGGCTATTTTTCAAATTATTCGACTCTTTTAAAAAACATTATTTCAGCTCTTGTAACAATGTTGGATAAATCAAACCATCGACATTTTGTTCAGTTTTATAAATCCCATTTTCCACGTTGAATTTATTGACGTGATACGACGAGCCATAGATCGAATCAAAGCCATTGCCTTTACTAAAGACTTTTTGATTGGCTTCTAAATCAAGTAAATGGGTACCATTCACCATCGTTTCGTATTGTTTTGGATCAACCCCAGAACGAATTGCCATAATTTTTACAGCATCTGCATGTGTCGCAGGATCATTGATGTATTTCACCGTCTTGTCCCACACTTGAAGGATCTTTTTCCATTCATCTTTATGTGCAGTTAAATGACTCATATTTACGGTCAAGGTGTCATAAATTAAACCGGGTTTATCCTTCGAGGTATAAATGATTTTTGATCCTGCAACCGCTTTCAATGCCTGACTGGCTACAGGTTGCCATACTGCAATCGCTGAAACATCGGGGCTGGATAGGACTTGCGGTAATTGATTGGTCGCAGAATTGACCAATTTGATTTCATTGATTGGGATTTTTTGATCTGACATTGCTGTTGCAAGGAGCAAGTGATCGACCAGACCTTTTTCAACACCAACAGATTTACCTTTTAAATCCTGAATACTATTGATCCCATCTTTGGCAATAATCACATCATTGCCCGCAGAATAGTCCGTCGCCATAATCATCATGCCTTGGGTACCACCTGACGCCGTCACCAAGTTATCGCCATTGGTGACAAATACCGCATCTAATTGATTGGCTGAAAAGGCTGAGAGTGATGCTGAATAATCAAACCATTTAAACTCAACATTGAGACCAGCTTCTTTTAACCAGCCTTTTTCAATCGCAACCTGCCATGCCACAAAACCGGGCCAATCACTATAACCGATGGTGATTGCTTTCGCATTTGCTGAAGCTTGAGTAGCTTCTTTCGCTTCTGGAATTTTTGCTGTGTTGTCACAACCAGCGAACAACATCGCAGACAATAGTGATACTGATAATAAAGATTTATGGATCATACAGAAACGCCCCCTGTTTTTTCGCCTGTAAATTGTGTATTGGTTTGATTTAGCGACTGTATATATGCACGCCACCCCCCAAAATGACTGATATCTATAGCGTCATTGATTGCATAGCCCTCGCAGATAAAACCTTTAACCCAACTACCATCTTCAAGTTGTACATTACCGATTCCTAACGGCGCTGGAACTTCTGCAACGATTGCCCCAAAATTTGCCAATGGAATATCCCAAACCTCAACTTCAATAGACGTTCCTGTTGCATCAGATTGCAGACCGGGTTTTGCTGGACTGGTATTTTTTAAAGCAAATAATTTGTAATTTTTAGCGGTATAGTTTTTGTTTAATAAAGTCCCTTGACGTGTAGTGAGCTGAAAATTAAGTGGCATCGCTGTTAAATGTGCGCCCACTACCGCTAACTTGACTGAATTTTTCGAAGTAATCTCAAGCGTTTTTTGATAATGCTGCTGAGATTTCCCCAATGTAAGCGCTGTCAGTGCTTGCCATTTTTGGGCAAAATTTGCCAAAGCTTGATCGTGCCAAGCAGGCGCGATAAAAGTCACTCCACTGGGTAAACCATCTGCGCGAATTGTATTGGGCAATGCTATTGCAGCTAAATCGGCAAAATTAACAAAGTTGGTATAAGCCCCCATGTGTGAGTTCTTTATGATGGGGTCAGCTTCAACATCAGCAATAGAATAAATCGTGGGTGAGGTCGGTACCATCAATGCGTCATAGCCTTGTAAAGCCAAATTAATTTTTCGAGCCAATACAGCGCGTTTATATTCAGCTTGAAGTGCATCGGTGGCGCTAAAGCTATCTGCTTGGGCAATGATTTCAGCGATAACAGGATGTGCTTGTTCGCGTGTTACCACTTTTTCGACCGCTACTGTTCGTTCAGCAACCCAAGCCTCGTTATAGAGTGCTTTGGCAAGTGCATTAAAATTCGTAAAATCAATATTTTCAACTTCATAGCCGAGTGATTGAATTCTTTCTACAGCGATTGCGAAAGCTTTTTCAGTTTCGCTATCACCATAAAACTCAAGCTGTGCGGGTATGGCAATTTTCCCTTTAGAAAACTGAGTCGGAACATTGGCGGGGTGAGTGCGTGAATATTCATCTGTTTCATCATAGCCCTGCATAACACTGGCAACCGTCCAAGCATCGTCACTGCTCAAAGCAAAGATAGAAATTACATCAATTGTTCTACAAGCAGGCATTAAGCCTGTGGTTGAAAACCAGCCTTTGGTCGGTTTAAGACCAACAATATTGTTATGCCCTGCTGGCACACGACCCGAACCTGCTGTATCGGTCCCTAAGCTAAATGGCACACTACCATTTGCAACCGCAACCGATGAACCAGAGCTTGAACCACCGCTGATATATTCTGGATTAAAACTATTTTTGACCGCACCATAAGGTGAACGTACCCCGACCAATCCCGTTGCAAACTGGTCAAGGTTGGTTTTTCCAATCACCACAGCACCGGCTTTTTTTAACTTGGCAATCACCACTGCATCTGTGGTTGCTAAATATTCAACGTCTTTACACGCGGCGGTGGTATGGAACCCTGCGACATCGATATTGTCTTTAACAGCAAATGGCACACCGTATAAAGGTAAATCAGCTATATCTTGCTGTTTTAACGCTTCGATTTGTGCCTGAATTTGCGTGGCAGATGCGATTTCAATCCAAGCATGATCGTCATTGTGAATGGTTTTAACATAATCGATTAAACCCTCAATCTTGATTTGCTGACTGGTATATGCATTTTGCCAGTCTTGGATCGTCCATAAGTCTTGCATCACTCTACTCCCGATTTAATCATTTTGCAGAATTGGTGGCATCACAGCATCCATCAGCTCTAGATGCCCTTTGATCACACCCTTGAGTGCTGTAAATTGTTGGCTTATATGCCGAAGCTCAGAACTTGCCCCTTGCATCAGCATGACTTGTAAAATTTTTTGTTGATCAAGTTGAATATGCAGTGAACTGATCACTTGTGTTAAAAACTGTTGTTGTAAATCAATTAGTTGATTTCGAAGTGGCATTTGTCCTGCATCATAAAGGATGGTCAAAGTGCCGACCATAACTTCATTTGCTTGCGCCTGTTCCGCAATCAGGTGTTTATTAATCATGTCAACAATCGCTTGAGAGCGACTTTCGTAGTGCTGATCAACAATTTTCTGATCGAGTGCATTTAGCGTTGCTTCAGGTACAGTAATGCTGATTCGAGCCAACTTTTGTTTAGCCACAAACTTATCCTTTTACCTTGTTGACAGAAATTTTTTGAGTGTTTTGTTTGATATATACGCCTGCACGTACACTGAATAAATCAATAAAAAATGCTTTAAGCGGATGTGTTTTTTTGACTGTTGCTTTGACATGATTCATAGCACAACTCCATCTCAGTATTACCAAATTAGGTTTTTGTATTACTGATATAACAATGCAGAAAATGTGCCAGTTTTTAACCACGTTTTTGCTGGTTTTAGCGTGTATTTATGGATGATTTTTGGGCAAAAATAAATTAAATGCACAAGCATAGCGCGATTAATTGATAATTACAGAAATACTTACTTTTTAATAGAGAAGCCCTATTTAGTAATTTTTTTTAATAAGTTCTGTATTTGAAAGAACTTTATAAATCATAGATTTATTTAATTATAGCTTATCTAAAAATATATTTTATAAATATTTTTCTTAAAATAACACTTCGCATTAAAGCTAAAAATCAACAAACTCCATTTAAAATTCATTTAGATCCAAATCATTAATAAAAAAATAAAACATTTATTAGATTTTTTAATAAAATTAATTGATAATAATCTTTATTGAGGAGGGACTCCACCTAAATACATTGGCAAAATTCCTGTAACTCCAACCATATCAAGAATAAAAATAGTCTCAATTAAAATCATTAGTGTTGGTAAAAAGAATGGAAATAAAGATTGCATATATGACTTTATTATATACCAAAATCTCTTCAAACCAGTAATATGAAAATCTTTGGTTTTTTCAAGCATATATTTCAAATAATCTAGACGTGTATGATTTTCTGAATCTTTCACAGCATCATTATAACGCTCTTGAATAGTAATCAATATATCTTTTTCTGTTGATTTTGCCCTAAGAATTCGTATTAAGTCCTTTACTTTATCTCCACATTCATTTAAAGCAATTGATCTTGCATCATATCTAGCTGTTGCATTAATTGTTGAATAAACTAAGACTGCAACTGCTAAAAAAACTTGCATAAGATTTAATACTTTTGGGTAAAAATGTAAATGAATATCTGTATTCTGTATTAACGGTATTAAAATCAATCCCAAAGAAAGATAAGTTGCCGTAAATAATGAGAAATTATTTAAATACTTTAACCTAACAGAAGCGTTAAAACGACAACTAGCAGTACTCCTCATACTATCCAGTAACATATCATGAGGAGTTTTAGATTCAGACTTTTCTATAGGATATAAACTAAATAACCACCTCCATAAACTAACGAAAATTTTTATCATTTTCTTAATACATGGATGCCACTTTATACAATCTTCTTCACTCATTTATTTATGCTTTTTAAAAATTCACGCCAATTTATTAATTTCTAAATAAAATGTCAATAAAAAACCACCCTTAGGTGGCTCTTTTTATTTAATCAGGCTACAGGTGCCAAGGTAAACAACACCTGTCCAGTCTTAACCGTCTGGCCTTTTTCAATGGTGATGGCTTCTACCTTCATCCGTTCAGGTGCAACAATCGGAATTTCAATTTTCATCGCTTCAATCACCGCAAGGGTTGCACCTTCTTCAACAATATCTCCAGAAGCACATTCGATTTTCCAAATTGAACCTGGCATATGTGATTCAACTGCACAACCACCTTCGGGAATACTGACCGCTTCACCATCCTCTACAGTATCTAAACTTTCAGATACATATTCTTGTAAACCTGCGGCATGCCAACGACGGCGCTCTGCCTCAAAGTTGGCTTGTTGAGTCTGTTTAAAAGCATGAATACTGTCCTGATTTGCAGCAAGGAAATCATTGTATTCTTTAAGATTAAGCACACCCTCTTCAATACGCAGTTGCAAACGCCCTGCTTTAAAATCTTCACGCATTTGTAGTAATTCTGCTTCTGAAACCTCATAGAATTTAACCTGATCAAAGAAGCGTAATAACCACGGCTTGCCAGCTTCAAAATTGGCATTTTTACGATAACGGCTCCACATTTGTGTGGTACGTCCCACAAATTGATAGCCCCCGGGACCTTCCATACCATAAACACACATATATGCCCCACCGATACCAACAGCATTTTCTGGTGTCCAAGTTCTTGCAGGGTTATATTTTGTTGTGACCAAACGCTGACGCGGATCAAGTGGTGTGGCTACGGGCGCACCTAAATAGACATCACCCAATCCCATGACCAGATAATTGGCACTATAGACCACATCTTTTACCGCTTGCTTTGATGCTAGGCCATTGATACGACGAATAAATTCAATATTATCAGGGCACCACGGCGCATCAGGACGGACGATTTGTGTATAGCGCTCAGTCGCCAATTGGGTTTGTGAATCTTCCCATGCCAGTGGTAAATACACGGTCCGTGAAGGCACTTGCATATTGTGTATATCCGGCAGTTCCGCTTCCGCATGTTGAAGTTTTTCCAAGAGCTCAAGTTGATCAATTTGAATTGAATCAAAATGAATTTGTAATGAACGAATCCCCGGGGTGAGATCAATAATTCCGTGGATATTCTGCTCTTTTACCCATTGCATCAAAGCATGAATACGGAAACGTAAATTTAAGTCTAAAACCAGATCACCATATTCAACTAATAAATAGCTATTCCCCGCAGGTCGATAAGTCACACTCGGTAAATCTGCTTGTGCTACGCGTGTGGCTAAAACAGCATTTTCTAATGTGTCATTTTCCGCGTGGAATACAGGATTAAAATTTACCGCATCTGTGTCAGAAGCAATAAGACTTTGATGATATGTTTGATCCAAGGCTTTTGCTTGCGCATAACTGATAGGAATAAATTTAACTTTATCGCCTGCTTTAAGTTGACCAATTTTCCAAAGTTCAGAATGAATCACCACTGCTGGACAAACAAAACCACCTAAGCTTGGACCATCAGGCCCTAAGATGATCGGCATGTCGCCTGTAAAATCAATCGCACCAATTGCATAAGCATTGTCATGGATATTTGATGGATGTAAACCTGCTTCACCGCCATCTTCACGTGCCCACTCAGGTTTTGGGCCAATTAAACGAATACCGGTACGACTGGAATTATAGTGAATCTCAAACTGGTTGCTAAAGAATCTATCAATATCGTTTTTGGTAAAGAAATCTGGTGCGCCATGCGGACCATACATCACTGCAATTTCCCAATGACGCGCAAATTTAGGGATTTGGTCTGCGGCTAAACTTTTGCTTTGATCAGATGAATATTCAGTAATCGCAAGCATATCGCCAATTAATAAATTACGCCCTGCATGCCCACCAAACTGCCCCAGTGTAAAGGTTGCTTTTGATCCTAAATATTCGGGAACATGGAAACCACCTTTGATCCCAATATAGCTTCGGCATCCAGTGCTCATTGTTCCACACTTTAACACCTGACCTTTTTTAACATTTACGGTTTGCCACATTGGAACCAGTACGCCATCCAGTTTAGATGGCATGTCGCCACCAGTAATCACAATTTGACTATCACAATGAAACTTTAAACTTGGCCCTTGTAAGGTACATTCCAATCCAGAAGTATTATATGGATTGCCTAAAAGTTGGTTGGCGACATTTAAACTTAAAGGATCAATTGCACCGGATGGTGGGACACCCACATCCCAATACCCTAAACGACCAGTAATATCCTGAATTGCGGTTTGAATACCGGATTGTAAAACCTCAATTTTTTGGGTTTTCCATACAAAGTTATTTAAGAAGCGTGTGGTTTGTGTCCCTGAATTAAACACCTCACCCGCAATAATATTTTGTAGGTATTCCAGATTGGTTTCAATTCCTGCAATCTGTGTATCTGCCAAACTAGATTGCATGGCTTGGATCGCTGCATCTCGATCTGACGCCGTCACAATGATTTTGGCAAGCATAGGATCATAAAATGAAGATACAGTTGAACCAGTTTCGACCCATGTTTCGACCCGTGCATTCTGATCAAATTGCACATAGGTCAGCAAGCCTGCGCTGGGTTGAAATTGTTTAATCGGATCTTCCGCATATAACCGAACTTGAATCGAATGTCCTTTTGACGCTAATTTTTCAGTGGGTGCTGTCCAATCACCACTGGCCAAAGTCACCATCCATTCAACCAGATCTACAGCATAGACTTGTTCCGTCACGCCATGCTCAACTTGTAGACGGGTATTCACCTCTAAGAAATAGAACTGCTCGGTTTCAGTATCCATCACAAACTCAACCGTACCTGCTGAACGATAATTCACAGATTGCATAAGTTGAATTGCGACAGTTTGAATATAGTCACGTTGCTCATCGGTTAAATGCGGTGCGGGTGTTTCCTCTATGACTTTTTGATTACGACGTTGTACAGAACAGTCGCGTTCTCCTAAAGCCAACACCTGCCCTTTTCCATCACCAAAAATTTGCACTTCAATATGTCGAGCATGCTGCACAAATTTTTCTAAGTACAAACCTGCATCTTTAAAGTTGGCTTGGGCCAAATACGAAACGGTTTGATAAGCGTCTTTGAGTTCAGCTTCATCCCAAACCAAACGCATACCGATACCACCACCACCTGCAGTACTTTTTAACATCACAGGATAGCCAATACGTGCTGCTTCGGTGACTGCTTCTGATTCACCAGAAAGCAAAGAACTCCCCGGCAACAGTGGCACTTGGCTTTTAATCGCCAGTTCGCGCGCCGTATGTTTTAGACCAAAATCCAGCATTTGGCTTGAGGTTGGCCCTATAAAGGCAATACCCTGACTTTCACATAGGTCACAAAACTCCGCGTTTTCAGACAAAAAACCATAACCCGGATGGATTGCTTCAGCGCCAGTTTGCTTGGCAATTTCTAGAATTTTTTCAATATTTAAATAACTTTGTTGTGCTGGTGCAGCACCAATACAAAATGCCTCGTCGGCTAAAGTCACATGTAAAGAATCTTGGTCAGCTTCTGAGTAAACAGCGACGGAAGCAATGCCAAGTTTTTTAAGTGTACGAATCACACGACAAGCGATTGCACCACGATTGGCAATAAGAACTTTATTAAACATATTTATGCTCCCATACCATTGTGTACCAGCAATTGAATTTTCGTTGGGTTATAGCCATTACATGGGTTATTTAATTGCGGGCAATTTGAAATCAGTACGATCAAATCCATCTCTGCTTGAATTTCCACATATTTTCCAGCGGCAGAAATACCATCAGCAAAGGTTAAATGGCCGTCCGAGCTGACAGGCACATTCATAAAGAAATTAATATTGGGGCCGATGTGCCGAACGTTTAACTGATGTTTTTGTGCAATTGGATGTTTGGCTAATGCATACATAAAATTATTACGGCAACTGTGCATAGGATAAGTGTCATGCGCATAGCGAACCGTATTACTTTCACATGAACAGGCACCGCCTAAGGTGTCATGACGACCGCAGTTATCATCGACAATCACCGCAATTGCACGGCCTAAATTACTGTATAAGGTTGTCCCTTTTTCAAGGTAAACATGCTGATTAATGGCCAGAGTATCTGTTGCGCTATAACGTTCTGCTGGGTTTTCTGCTGAAATAAATAAGGTATCGACGGCTTGATTGCCTTCTAAATCAACAATACGGAAATATTGGCCTTTTTTTACTTCGCCCATCCATGCTTCACCCGCAGGACACACTTCATTTAACAAGGCTTGATCTAAAATAGGTTTTTCGATTGAAGTTAAAATGCTCATGCTGATTGTCCTTAAATGCGTGTGTTGTGAGATGAACTCAGCGCGTAATAACGCTGGTTATTGTCAAATACACGTTGATTTTGCGGACATGAGTCTCGACAAATATCGTTTTCTGTTAAGGGCAATGCGGTAAAAAGACCCATTTCTATATCAGCGGGGGCATATTGCGCTGAATGATCTAAACCATGCGGTGCAGCCGATAAGAATACAAAACAATCCATTTCAAAACGCAGTTCAATGATTTGCCCAGTATTGTCTGAGCCAATATAAGACAATGCACCGGCATCATCTGGGGTCACTTTTGAAAATAAATTCACTGTTGCGCTAAGGTCGATTTGCCCAAGTGAATATTTGCTCATTTCAATCAGCAAACCATCTAGACCATTTTGAATCATTTGATTTCGGGCATCTTGGAATGTCTTTACTCCAAAAGTAGCTTGGATTTGTTCTGGACGACTTGGACCACACAAAGCGTCATTCCAGCCATGATCATCATGAATAATTGAGGCCATAACCCGCCCCAAATCGGAATACAACACATGACCTTGAGTTAAAAAAGCAGTATGTTGCCCTTTTAAACTATCTGGCATATTAAAACGCTCAAGTCTGTCATGGGCATTCACACAAAATAAAGAGACGTTGGCATCGGCAGATAAAGCTTTAAATTGAAGTACGCTTCCTTTGGGAATGCGACCTGACCAGTGATGTCCACCGGGTAATTTTTCAGACCAAATGACCTGTTGATCATGATAATTTGTCGTATGCATAGCCACTCCTGTTCGGATAGTTTATTGACTTCCTCCCGGGCTTTTATCCCTCCGTGTAGTTCTTTCGAACCGCGAACTCTCGGTCCAGACATACTCTTTTAGACAAGTATCGGAACCCTAGATCACTTTTTATAATTTTATTTGATGCAAAGGATGTGCCAATTGAGTATTACGTTTTTAGGCTTTAGTAATACTAATTTTGTGCGATAAGAGTGCATTTCAGGACATCGAAAGCAAAAATGAGTTATTAATGAGCTAAAAAATGGCAAAGGTGTTAAATAAAAATCCGCTCTAAATAAACGGTCTCTAATTGAAAGCCATCTCTAATAAATTCCTTTTCTAAAAGAAACCTGTCAAAGAAACAACACAGCGCAAAAATATTTAAGTTCGTCGATAGGTTGGCGTAGGGCATGGCAAACCTTGCGCTGCAAACAAAGCCAAGCTTTGTTTTTGCTCATATTCTGCTTAAGAAGATAATTCAGGAATATAGCGGAAACACACGATAAAAAACACGCGCTCATTCAGGCCAAAACCAACCTGAGTCAGCGCGTGCTAAAATGATTCATGGTACTTAGCAAGTAGGTACTACACGATGACTCATTAATAATACATTTTAGTAATACGTTGCTCTTTTTTTCGAGAATTTATCCAATTGCTTGAGAAAGCCATCAAAATAATCTTTTTCTTTTTCTTCTACACGATAACCTGCATATAAGGTTCGACGTAAACCTTCAGGCGCGACACAATCTAAACGGCGAGAAACCACCCAGCCCTTTTGCTCATATTCATTGACCACCCAATCAGGCAGTGCTGCGATACCATGACCACTTGCCACAAGTTGAATCAACATTTGAGTTAAGTCTGTGGTGCGAATATGTTTTGGCTGAATATTGGCAGGAATAAATAATCTCGACATGATATCCAGTCGATGTTTATCCACTGGATAGGTCACCAAAGTTTCTTCCGCCAACTCTTGCACCGTAATTTCTTTCATTCGCGCCAAAGGATGCGTGATTGAGAGCACCAATCGCGATTCATATTCAAAAATTGGAAAATACTCTACCCCTTTTAGCGCAATTGGATCTGCTGTAATTAATAAATCAAACTCACCAGTTTGTAATAACTCATGCGGATTGGCTTCAAATCCTGAGGCAAAATCTAAATCTACATCTGGGTATTGTTGACGATACTGATTCAGCAATGGCATAAGCCAATCAAAACAACTGTGGCATTCAGAAGAGAAAACGATTCGTCCCGTTTGCCCATGTACAATACGGGTAATATCAGACTGGGCAATTTGCACTTGTGGCAAAATATCATCAGCAAGTTTCAGTAATCGTTGACCAACATTAGAAAAACTCACTGGACGTGAGCGACGATTCACCACTTCGACACCAAACCATTGATCTAACTCTCGAAGCTGGTGTGATAAAGCAGAAGGTGTTAAACACAAATCTCCTGCTGCCGCAACCAATGAACCATGTTCACGTAAAGCAGTGAGTGTTTTTAGATGTCGAAGTTCTAACATTCCGTCATTACCAAATTAATATGTTAAAGGTGATCTGGCTATAGCATAACGGATTGATGGCGTTTATGTTTAATTATTTTCACTTAAATTTAAAATTTGTTATTTTTATTCATTTTTAAATAATACGTAAAACATTGAGGATACTTCTACTCATCCATACAATTAAATCACTCCATTTTTGAATGAACGAAATCTGGCGATTTAAAATATCATCCTTAAAAACTTTCAGCATAGACTGAAAACATTTCAGTGAATTCAAGCACCACAAGACTTTAAAACTTTTACAATAGAAGATTATTCATTTTTTATATTGTTTAGCATGACTCTGGAACGCCAAAAGCTCACACTCCCCCAAGGCCACGACAAATTGTTGCTGCATTCATGTTGCGCGCCGTGCTCAGGTGAAGTCATGGAAACCTTAATTGAATCAGGCATCGACTTTTCAATTTTTTTCTATAATCCAAATATTCATCCAGTCAAAGAATATTTAATTCGCAAAGAAGAAAATATTCGCTTTGCTGAGAAGCATAATATTCCATTTATTGACTGTGACTACGATACAGACAATTGGTTTGAACGTGCCAAAGGTATGGAAAATGAGCCTGAAAAAGGCATCCGTTGTACCATGTGTTTCGATATGCGTTTTGAGAGAACCGCACTCTACGCACACGAACATGGATTTAGTTTAATCAGCAGTTCATTGGGCATATCGCGTTGGAAAGATATGCAACAAATTAACGGCTGTGGAATTCGAGCTGCCGCACATTACCCACAAATTGAATATTGGGATTATAACTGGCGCAAAAGCGGCGGTGCACATCGTATGATCGAAATCAGCAAACGTGAAGAATTTTACCAACAAGAATACTGTGGCTGTGTTTATTCACTGCGAGATACCAATCGCTGGCGTATGAAAAACGGTCGTGACCGAATCAAATTAGGTGAAAAGTTTTATACCAATGCGATGGACGAGGAAAATTAATTTATTCAAACTCGTCCCTTTATCACTGCTTCACATACCAGTTTTTCCAAGAGCTGGTTCCACGTACTTCTATCGGTACAGTTGGAATCAGCTGTTTTTTTAATACCTGAATTTGATCGACCTCTTCAGCCAATCGAGCTTTGATAGAGTGTATACACTCTCGATCCCCAAATTCACAACGGTCTAAATGTGTGCCACCGCATGGACCATTTGCCAGACCTTTAGGGCAAGTTTCAGGGCAAATATATAAGGTTTCAGCCAGCCGACACTGACCACAGCTCTCACACCCGACAATAAAGTGCTTACTCAAATATTCCGCTTGTAATAGTATTTTTGCTGCAAGGGCTTTATTCCAAAAATTCGCACTAAAAATATAAGCACCCAGCCCTTTGACCAAACTGGAATTAAACATGGTACTGTGAATGGTATCTAAAAATTGATATTTCACTTTCTGATGCAAATTACTCAGCTTAGACTTTTCTACAGCAGCTGGGCGTAATTCATTGCCCGTTTTAAGCTGCCATAATTGAGTCCATAATTGTTCACATTGTTTAAGATCAAGATGTTGATACTGTTCAATATAACTAGTTAAAATCGCTTGCTCATCGGCTTTATGGCACGCAGAAAGATGCACACCAGCATAACCAATATGCTGACAAATCAAAATTTGTAAAGCACAACGTAAATAAGTATTTTCAGTTTGATCAGAATCATGTTCTTGAGCCAACACTTCAAGCATATGTGGTGTAATCACAATACCTGCAACGTTATGTTTCAGCATAAATTTCGCTCGTGCTAAAGTCAGCGGCATCACACAAGCAAGAATTTTTTGTGTATAGTTTTCTTCAATTAAAAACTCATGCGCTTGTTTAAGTGCCACGAGGTCAAAGCCCAACTGGGTAATAATATAATCAGCGCCGGCTTGTAGTTTTTTATGTAATTTTAAATACTGCGCTTGTTTTTCTGCTTGGCTATATTTAAACGGATTCAAAGCAACGCCAATATGAAAGCCGCCCTGTTGTTTGGCAGCGATGACCGCATTCACCGATTCTAAATAGCGTGTTCGAGCATGGCTACCTTGCCCATCATGATGATGTTTTAACTTATCGCCAGTCAGTAACAATAAATTTTGCTGTCCGTGTTGTTTAGCTTGCGCTAGAAACAGATTAAAATCATGTATATCTCGACCTTTACCTGCATAGTGCAATACTTTTTCAATCTGCTGCGGATAAGATTGTGCAGCAATTAATAGTGCAATATCGTCATCTGAACGTACTCGATCTGACAAAGTCATACATACAGGAAAGCCCGCCAGCTGTGTTGCTACAGGCAATAGCTCTTGCATCGAAGGCAAATATTCCACCAAACAACAAAATTGGTTTTGCGCAAAGTATTGGGAAAGCTGAGACATAAAAAAATTTAGATAAATACAGCAAAATAAATAGGCCTGAATTATAGAATGTTTTAAATCGAATTGCTGTAATCATAAAATGCTTTTCAAGCAGATCTCTGCATAATCGACATCATTCACTGCATCTTAATTTAAGCTTTTTAATCACTTCTCAATAGGAGCAATGGTTTTTATTACGATGGTAGAAATTAGACATAGTGTTGTTCTAAATTGAATATCTTAAGGTTTTTACTCGATTAGCCATTATTCTAATAAATCCGAGTATCTTTAATTCCAACTTTTTATACTGAAAAAAATGGGTATTGTCTCCAATACCCATAAAGCTTATGTCTTAGCATTAAATTCAAATAGTGAAAATAGCATCTAAACTAAGCTACTGTTAATATTTAAATTTCACATTCAGACGAACCATCATAGGATCTCCCCAATTGACCAATTGTGCATTTGGTGTGGTCCCTGCCAGATACTCTCTATCAAATAAGTTTTTAATCGTTAAACCTGCGCCCCAATTCTTGGCTTCATAACCCGCATTTACATCAAATAAGGCATAACTTGGTAAGTAGACAAAATCTGTACTACGTTGTGCTGTTCGAGAACCTTGATAACGAATCCCTGCGCCAATATTCCAACCTAATTTATCTGGGCTAAAATAGTACTGGGTGGATAATGAACTGGCATTTTTAGGTACATGATTGGTCCGTTTGCCAATATCACTGGCAATCACACTTTCAGTGACTTTTGCTGTTGGGATATAGCTATAGGTTGCTGTGGCATTCCATTGATCAGTGAGTGCCGCCGCTATTTCTGCTTCAAAACCTTTGGTGACTTGTTCACCTGTTTGGATTGAGAATTTCTGAGAGATATCTGTTTCAGTCACATTTTTACGGGTCAGATCATAATAGGCAATATAGCCTTGTAGACGCTGATCCAGTGCTTGTAACTTAACCCCGACTTCGGCCTGTTTACCCTCTTCAGGATTCAACAATTGACCATTTTCACCAGCATCTGTTACAGGCATAAATGAGGTTGAATAACTGATATATGGTGCAAACATATCATTGATACGATACATCACCGATCCACTGCCCGTAAATGCATTGTCAGAGTTTTTGCTGTTGCTATTTTTTAATACATCGTCAATTTCAACCTGAGTCCAATCGTGTCGACCAGACAATCCAATAATCCAGTGATCATCTACTTTAATTGTATTGCGTAGATAAAGACCCGTAAATTGGCTATAGGTCAATTGCTGTGTTGGCGCGCCCAGTTTGGTACTGGTGATTCCATAGACTGGATGGTTAGCATTAAAAGAGTTGATGGTATCGTTTCTACGATAGTAATCACTACGCTCTCGCATCATATCGACACCCACCATCACATCGTAATTGATCTTTCCAAAATCAAAATTACGTTGCAGGTTGCTGTCTAAAGTATAGTTGGTATCTTGCTTATCTTGATTATTTACAGAACGTTTAATGTCTGGTAAAGGACTGTTACCTGATGCCAATATCGGATTGCCTTGGGTATCAGTTTTGGTAACCGCAAAATTTTGTTTAAACACCCAAGCATTGTCAAAGTAGTGCGCATAATTTGCACCAAGACGATAAACATCGACGTCATAACCATGATCAGGTTCACCAAAGAATAGGCTTGAAGGGTATTTTTTATAATCGCCTTTGCTATAAGGAATGCCCTGTTGACGGATGTATTCACGGTATTGATAGCTGGCAATGACGGATAAATCATCTTTATCGCCTAAATCAAAATTGTAAGATGGAGCAATATATTGATTTTTAAAATAAACATGGTCAGTCGGGTCATCTTGATCAGAGACCCGTCCTACAATACGAAAAGCGCCTTTTGCACGATTATCAGGGGCATAATTTAGGTCAAATGTACCTTCTTTTAAACCATAGCTTCCATAACTTAATGTGCCTTTGTAAGCGGTTTCTGCTTGTGGGCGTTTGGTGGTTAAATTGACTAAACCGCCTGGCAGCGCCAAACCGAAACCAACTGAGGTGGGACCTTTGACCACTTCAATAGACTCTAAGCCTGAAATATCTTCCGCTCGTAAAACATTATCCGATGCTTGGATACGTAACCCATCAATATAAGTTTGTGAACTGGATATTTGTCCACGAATAATAAAGTCATCCCAGCCTCTTCGTCCATATTGACCAGAGGTCACGCCTGCTACACCTTCTAAGGCTTCTGCTACTGTTTTTGCTTGCTTTTGTTCAATTTGCTGATTGGTGATCGCACTAATCGACTGAGCTGTTTCAAATAAAGGCGCTTTAGATCGCAATACCGCACTTGCTGTTTTTGCTGCATAAGCTTTTTTATCACTGTCTGCTTGTACGATAATCGTTGGCAATTTATTGCTTACAGCATTTTGCGTTATATCTGATTCTGACTCAGCATGAGCGGTGGATAACATGATGGCAAAAACTGAAAATGCGAGGGAGGATTTATTAAACTGCATTAAACAATGACCTAAAAACTTGAAGCTTAATTATAATCATTTTCATTTATATTTATCACTATTTTTTTACGCTTTCCTTTTAGTGACCTATGTATGAAAGGAATAACCCTTTAAATAAAACATGCTTTTTCTAATAATTCGACTGTATCAATCACATCACTGATAAGTTAGGCTTATTTTTTATAACGATTGGTCAAAAACAATAATGTATTTTATTTGGATGTTTTATTTTGCAGATGACTCATATATTGAGTCGGGCTTAAACCCAAAACGCGATGAAACATGGTGGTGAATGCAGCAGGATTTTTAAAGCCAAAATCATAAGCAATGTGCTGTATCGGCTGATTTTGAATTAATTTTTCCAGACTTAACAATACACAAGCATGTTGTCGCCATTTTGAAAAAGACATCCCAACTTCACTTTTAAACAACCGACTAAAATGCCGCTCGCTGATATAAAGTTGTGTCGAAATTTCTTCGGGTGATAAATGAATATTGGGCTGCTTTAAGAACTTTTGGCAAATTTCTAAAATGGCTTTATTTTCTGGCAAAGGTAAATGCAGTTCAATTTTTTCGGAAATAGCCAGCTCAGTTAAAATCAATTCTTGAATCAGCTCATCATGTCTTGAAAGCGGTTCATTTAACGCGGGTGCTTTTAAAAGTAATTGTCGAAGCAAAGGTGAAATTGACAGCACTTCGCAACATTCAATCTGCCTAGGGACATCTTCAGGAAGGATATACAAACTACAGGTTTTAACATTAAACAAAGTCAGTTGATGCGGAACTTGCGGTGGAATCCACACCGCCCTTTCAGGAGGAATGATCCAGTTTCCTTGTGGTGTTTCTACATGCATCACACCCTGAGCAGCATAAAGTAATTGTGCTCGTTTATGGCTGTGCATCTTCAACACATAATACTCAGCATACTGCGTTTCTATCGCAATCATTTTATGTTTTAAATGCTCAACACTATGAATCGAGATTTGTTTCATATCCCTGTCTGATTTGAGTAATTAAATGCGGAATATAACAAATTTTACCAATCGAGAAATCCTTAAACTGGTATTTATTTTCAAAGATCTCTGTGTATGGAACTCTATCTTATTTTATTGGTTGCAGGATTTTTCAGTGGCATACTCACCATATTATTTGGTTTTGCCGGTGGCTTTGTTGTTGTTCCTTTGGTTTATTCGACAATTCGTATGCAATATCCAATTCATTCTACCGCTTATGATTTAGCTTTTAAAAGTGCAGTTGCCACCTCATTATTGTTGATGGTGATCAACTCTGGATTGGCAACTTATCAGCAATATAAACAGCGAAAAATACA
Source organism: Acinetobacter sp. NyZ410 (assembly GCF_022828975.1). Taxonomy (NCBI): domain Bacteria; kingdom Pseudomonadati; phylum Pseudomonadota; class Gammaproteobacteria; order Moraxellales; family Moraxellaceae; genus Acinetobacter; species Acinetobacter sp. NyZ410. Next base: position 3,295,557 of record NZ_CP094620.1, read on the forward strand.
CAAACAATATCTTTTTCCAATCGCATATTGGATTGCTGCTGGCGCAATTTTAGGCACTTTACTTACCCTGAATATTTCATCACACCTGTTAAAATGGGCTTTTGCGCTCTATTTGTGTATTACAATTTTTGATTGTCTGCTTCGTCAATTTAAACAGCCCCACTCAAATCCACAAGCAATAAGAGTACTTACCAAAACAGAACAAGGTCTAGGCGGAATCTTTATCGGCGGGATTGCATCCGCGTTGGGTGTCGGAGGCAGTGTAATGACTGTTCCGCTGTTCCGTCGCTGTGGTTTGGATATGTCTTCATCGGTTGCCCTAGCCAATCCTTTGAGTATGCCGGTTGCGATTGCAGGTTGTATCACCTTGATCATTGGGCAAATTATCCAACCACAACATCTAGGCACGCATTTTATTGGCTATTTTTACTACCCTGCTTTAATTGCGTTGATTATAGGCGGCTTTTTAGGCATGAAATTGGCAATACAATGGACCGGAAAATTATCTAATCAAATGCATGAGCGAGGTTATATCCTGTTACTCACGCTGGTTTTAATCAGTATTTTATTTCAATAAGGGAGACTGTGGCTTACAGACTTGGAGATTATCTGTTAACAATCCAACTAAAAACCAAGCCATATATCATTTAACGTTAATACTTTTAAATTTGATCTATGGCTCGATCAAGTAAAATTAAAATACACTAGCTAATTTTAAATATGACAATACGTGAAGAAGTTTTGAGTTTTGGCACAATTGACATTAGTGTCGTGAGCATCAATCCCATTCGATGCCAACCTTTAAATTGATTAAACAAATAGGTCCGCACATGCTTAAGTTTGGGATGCCATGTTTCAATGTCTTTTTCATCATCCAAACCAAACTTAAATGTGGCTTTGGTTTTACTTACAGTATCGTGTAAAGCAGACTTAGTACTCATCCAAGCATTGAGCATGTCAAAATGAATTTCAGCACCTGAAAACCGCTCGGCTAAAGCAGTTAACACCTGTTGATTTTGGGCTTGATTGAAGTACATCAATACCCCTTCGATCACAAACATAAAATGACCATTGGGATGCGTTTCTTTTAATTGATCCATCCACGTGGTCGATAACATTGAACTTGCAATAAAGTGTTCATTTTTATGCGCGGATATCAGTTGCTGACGTTGCTCAATGACTTCAGCAATATCCAATTGATAAAACTCAGCATGTTCAGCACTGTTACCGATACGTTGTATACGGCTATCTAAACCACAGCCTACAAATACAATAATCGGCTGATGATTAAGATAATGATGAAGCTGAATAAAGTCTTTAACCTTCTGATCAAAATGTGTTGAACGCAATGCAACACCAACCGACGTGGCCTTCTTGTTTTTATATTTTGAAAAATCATAATCAATTTTTTCCACCAACTCACAGGCTGTTTGATCATTGATTAAGGGATTTTTTTTCTGCGTTTCAACGGATTTGGCATATAAGGTAATCAGTAGCGTGTCTGCAATCTCATCTTGCAAGTTAAGCGATATTTTTTTCATTACGCATTCCTCATGTCATTTAGATTTATTTTTGCAAATAATGCTTTGGGTGATTTTCCATAAAAACGAGTAAACGCAACTGTAAAATTATTGGGATATTGATAGCCCACCTGCCACGCCACTTGAGCCACGTGCAAACCTGACTCAAGGAGGCTGTGGGCTTGTTGCATCCTCAATTGCAATAAATATTCAGTCGGATTGACCCCATACAGCTTGATAAAACAGGCTTTGAATTTATATACATTCATACCGATCACACCGGCGATATACTGCATCGTCAATGCTTGATCTAATTGATTGATCATTAAAGCTTTGGCTTTTTCCAAATTTTGCACATCCTGCATACTCAAGTTTGCAGATGAGACTGCTGATTCATCAGGCGCAATGAACGGCAACTGTTCTGATAACAAACTCAGTGCATGAATATGTTGTTGTAAGCTATGTTGTGGTTGGTTGTCGCGCTGTACCAGTGAATGTGCCAATGCGCAAGCATGGACTTTACTGGTCCTTGAAACAGGCTGAAAAGCGATTGGGTTGATATGGTTTGGGAGAAATAATGCCTTGAGCTGTTGTGAGCTTAGATATTTACTCAAAAATTCCGAAGTCATAATCAAGCGAAGTTGAGAAACCGTCTGTTGTTTTTGATAGTGACGTATTCCTTCAATGGATGGAAAAGTGTTGATACTGATATGGTCCGCTTTAAAACTGAGCTGCTCTGCATTCTTACTCTGATATTTTGAGCACCCTTGTAATCCAACCGTCAATACCATCACGGGGTTTGGGTGTGTTGCTTGGGTTTCTTCTTCTAATGCATATTGAGGACAATAGTGTAATTGGTTAATCAACAATCCATCTTCAATCTGTAAAGTGTCTGCATAGCAATAACCAAAATCTTCAGGCAAGCCAATACATTGTTGCCGTGAAGAGATCTCTTGAACCGAACGCGCTACATCAACCCGCAGACGATGATGTAATTGTGTCATCACTCAATCCTCCATCTAGCTGGAAACTTCATTCCGCATAGTATTTTCTATAATCCGCATATAATAAATAATAATCATTCTCATTTATTGAGTCATCATATCGTATCTTTGGATCGAATGTCTAGACTGAATGTTCTCGGCATTGCCTATGTAATTTTAAAAGGTGCTTTTAATGAATCTTTCTCTAAATCAAGCCGTACAAATACTAACTCAACCTCATCCTTTACATTTCATTTGGCAAATTTACCTGTCACAAATACAGGCGCAAGCCTTAGATTTTTCAATTGAAAAGAAACTCTTTGCATCATTATTTCAATTTGAAGATGCCACAGTCTTAGCAAAGAAACATGCTTTGCATCCGCAAAATACCGATTATCTATTACAGCTCTTGGCCAGTTTACAACTGTTAGACACCCAGTTTGACCCAACCAGACAAGCTATGCTTTATCGTATTAAACCAGCACTTAAAGACTACTTTGATCCAATATCAGATCAGTATTGTGCTGATGCGTTGTTATATCGCCAACAAGTGATTCAGTCTGTTGCTGGTCAACTTTCTGTGTCTTTTTCTCGTGATTTCCAAACCCAATCTCGAACACCAGAAACAATCGGATCTGCATGGGCACAAGCGGCTCAAATACAAATTGCCCAAGAACAAAACGCTGTTACAGTTCACATTGCAGATGTGCTTTCTGACGTAGTCCGTGAATTTAAAACAGCAAAGCATTTTCTTGATGTTGGTGCTGGCGCTGGACGGGTTGCGATGCATTTGGCTGAAAAGTTTACTCAACTTGAATGTACCCTTTTAGAACTTCCGCATGTCATCGAGGCAATTCGTCCCACTTTAGCAAACCATCCAGCACACCAACGCTTACATTGTTTAGCTGCGGACTTGCAAAGCTTAGACTTTCAAACTCTGGACTTTCAAACTTTAAAACCTCAACCTCAACCTCAACCTCAACCTCAATACGACATTATTTGGTGCTCTTCTGTACTACATTTTGTTGATGACTATGCTTTAATTTTAGAAAGACTGCTTACAGCTCTATCACCCAATGGTGTATTGATTTGTTGTCATGCAGAAATTGACCCATCTCAATATGATGCAGGTATTCAAAGCTATTATCTCAATATGCGTATGCAAGGCAATTACGTTCCACAAAAGGACGATATTTATCGCAGCTTAAAACAACTGGGTTGTCAGCACATTGAAACCATAGAGAATGTGCGATTTCCGGTTGCCCCAGTTGATGTGCTGATTGCACGGAAATAGGTTATAAAAAAGCCGTCAGATAAAATTTTAATCTGATGATACCGAAGAAACTTGTACGCCATCCTATTATTTTGTGCTGAATCTAAATAGGTCATCATCAAGAAAATATTTTCAGGAATAATAGGGTGATTAAACACTAAAAAAATAATGTGAATTATAATTTAAATTAATTCATTAAATGGAGCATTTTTATTATTTTAAGTTACTAATACAAACCGTATCTTCAAGCATTGAAATAATATTCAATTGCGATGGAGTTAATGTTCTTTCCGTATACCAAACTAAGCCTATATCAATATAAATATTTTTCATCGTCAAAGGTAAAATATCTACAAGATTGGCTTTTTTAAAATAATCGGCAAGTTGAAAAGATAAAAAACCAATCGATTCTGTTGCCAGTAGCACCCCGATATTGGTCAGTGTGGATAAAGACTCCACATAACGTTTGGATAAATTGACTTGCTGACACAGTAAGAATTCTTCGATCACAATTCGAGTGGTGGCAAATTCAGGTGGAAGTACCATTGGGAATTCTGACAGATCTGTCCAAGTGAGATCCTGCTTGGTCACCAGTGGATGCCCTTTTTTCACCACTACCACAATCGGATCTTTATACAAATGCTTGGTTCTAAATTCTATGCCCAGTGGCTTTGCAGCTAGATTTCCGATCATCACATCTAACTCACCTGTACGAAGCAATGAAATCAAGACGTCTGAGCTGCCCTCTCGTGCGTTAATACTTGTGGAAACCATTTCATTTTCCACTCTTGCGATAAAATTTGGAAGAATGGACAGTGAAACTGCGGGCAACAACCCTATGGCAATACGGGTAGCCCGCCCTTCACTGATTGCCACCAAATCATCTCGTGCAGAAGCGATTTCATTTAGAATTTTTTTAGCATATTTCACCAAACATACACCTGCTTCTGTGGGTAACATTCCTCTTGTGGTGCGATCAAAGAGTTTGATATTTAACCCTTCTTCAAAGTCTGCCAACGTTTTTGAAATTGCGGGCTGAGTAACATTTAAATAATTTGCGACCTTTCCAATATGTCGCATCTCATCCAGCGTCACCAATAATTGTAAATGTCTTAATTTCAGGTTTGAACGTAAATAATGATCAATCTTCGCCATAATATCACCCCCAATATAAAATCCATTTATTTTAGATAAATTCCACTATATATAATTACCATTCACAAGCCAATTAAATCCATAACCCTTTTATTATAAATCAATCTTTAAATATAAATAGACGCATAAATAGATTCAGTCAAAATTAAAATTCGAATATAAAGATCAAGGACGCATCTATGTATTTTAAATCTTTAAAGCATAATATCGCCAAACATATTTTATATGGCGTGACCCTAAGCTGTTTCAGTTTAACCACCCATGCAGAGTTCTGGCAAAGCAATCAGGCAAGTGTTTCATGGAGTAACCAATACCGAGAGCCTGCCAACCCCGATCAGGTATCCAAAACCATTCTAAATTTCACCCATTTAAGTGGTGATCCGTATGGACGTAATGTATTGGTTGCTAACATTTTTCTATCCAATGACAAAGACCCTAAAGCAAATGGTGATGGTGGCGCGACTGAATACTATGCGTTCTATCGTCGTTACTTTTCCTATAATTCAATTTTTGACAATAAAATTGAAAACAAACTGATCCGTGATATCAACCTGACTTTAAGGGTAGATAAGGGGTTGAAAAACTCAGCAATGGAACCTAACCCAACTAAAGCTCGTGCGGGTTTAAGCATGGATTTCAATGTTCCCAAAGGTTATTTTGAAGTCGGCGCAGACTGGTACTATGAAAGTGTAAACAACAATTTCACTGGTGGTCGGTTCAATTTCGATCCAACCTATGCACTGTGGGCCAACTTTGGTTTTCCCTTACATGACAAAGGCTTTGTTGATGGTTTTGTCGACTTTATTGGCAGTACGGGTCCAGGCTATTTTAACGAGGATGCCAAACCGGCCACCCTTTTTCAGATGAATTATATGTACGATGTTGGCGCTAAAGACGGCCTTAAACTTGGTTTCGGTTATGAATATTTCCGTAACAAGTATCAGATTGATAACCGAAAAGACCCTTATAGAAATGCATTACATAGTGCTCCATTTATTGCCGCTCGTTACGTTTTCTAAGTCGATAATCAAGTCATTCCATTGGTGATGGCTTGATTGTTTTAACCCATTCAAATCAAATAAAAACCAAAATCCATTGTCTAAATTCTGGATTTTTATCTTAACGATTCTTTTATCTTAGCGAATTTGCAATTTAATCTCTGCGACGCCCTCAACAGAACCTTCTAGTAGATCTCCCACCACCACAGGCCCGACACCTTCTGGCGTACCAGTAAAAATTAAATCTCCTGCTTGCAACTCATAATAAGTGGAAAGATCTTCAATCATCTCAGCAATATTCCAAATCAAATGCTGGGTATTTGAACGCTGAGTCGTTTGACCATTTACCCTTAATTCAATATTTACCGCATTTACATCCACTGTTACCTCCGACGCTGGAACAATATCGGATAACACTGCGGACTGTTCAAAATTTTTCCCCAAATCCCATGGTTTGCCCTGATCACGTGCAATAAGCTGTACATCACGACGTGTCATATCCAGACCACAGGCATAACCGTATATATGATCAAAAGCTTGATCTGCGCGAATATTTACCCCAGATTTACCAATTGCAATTACCAGTTCAATTTCATGGTGATAATTTTTAGTTTTGAGTGGATAGGGAATCTCACTGCCCGATGGAACATAAGCTGCCGCATCTTTTAAAAAATAAAAAGGTGATTGTGTCGATTTATCTACACTCACCCCCATTTCCGCAGCATGCGCCATATAGTTGCGTCCCATACAAAAGATACGGTTGACTGGAAATTTTTTGGTTTGATTGACGATCGGTATAAGGACAGGTGCTTTAACTGGGAAAAGTGTTTCTACTGACATTCTGATATTCCTCATTTTTTTAATTTATAAAAACCATCGGGGCAGCAGTTACTGCCCCAATCAAGGGATTAACCCAGAATTGCAGTCGCTTCAATTTCCAGTAGGATTTCTGCTTTGGCCAGTGCCTTTACTTCCACAAGCGTACAAGCTGGAAAATCGCCTTCAAAGAATTCCTTGCGGGCTTTCCAGACGGCGGTGTTATTGGCGATATTGGTGACAAAGATGGTCATTTTGACAATATTGCTCATCGTGCCTCCAGCGGCTTCAATTAAATCCTTAATTTTCTGAAAAATCACTTGCGACTGTTCATATTCATCACCCAGCACGGTTTCACCATCTGGCTGCCGTGCGGTCATACCAGATATAAATACCTGATTGCCCACTTTCAGGCAGTTTGACCACAAGCCCGGTGCGGGTTCTTTGACTGTTGGAGAAATAATCCGTTCTTTTAACATGTTGTTTTCCTTATATTTATAACTCAATATTTCTAACTCAATACTTCTAACCCGATATTTTTAACTCAATATTCCTAGCCCACTTTTTCTGATGAAAGATGAATGTGTGAATCCCAAGCACTTTCACGACTCCAGTTAATGCATACGCTTTGGCGACGCACATAGCCTTTCCATGAGTCTGATCCTGCGGTACGTCCACCACCCGTTTCCTTTTCACCACCAAATGCCGCGCCAACATCTGCCCCGGTTGTTCCCATATTGACCCGAACAATACCGCAATCACTTCCTGCCGCAGACAAGAACAGTTCGATATTGCTTAGGTTTGAACTGTGAATACCTGAAGCAAGCCCCTGCGCAACGTTGTTATGAATAGCAATGGCTTGTTCAAGGTCGTCATATGGCATCACAAATACAATCGGTGCAAAAGTTTCGTGCTGTACGCAATCCCATTCTGGTTCAACATCTGTAATCAAACATGCCTCGACATAAAGCCCCGGGCGGTCAATGCGCTGACCACCATAAACCACTTTAGCGCCAAGTTCCTGAGCACGCTGAATCGTTGCCTGATATTGCGCTACCGCAGCTGCGTCAATCAGTGGACCGATGATGGTCTCTTGTTCACGTGGGTCACCAATACGGATCTGATCAAACGCCTGTTTAAGCAATTCAATCAGTTCATACATGACACTGCGATGCACAATCAGACGACGAGTACTGGTACAACGCTGGCCTGTGGTACCCATCGCTCCAAAAGTAATGGCACGCGCTGCAAGTTGTAAATCGGCAGTTTCATCGACAATACAACCATTATTGCCTGAACATTCGAGCATATATTTACGCCCCAATGTCTCGCTTACGATACTTGCGACTTTTTTACCCACACCCGTAGAACCTGTAAATGAGACCATGTTGATACGTCGATCACGGATCATCAGTTCAGCCACAGCGCTATCCGCAGGAATAAACAAAGAAAAAACCCCTTCCAAATTCATTTCCAGCATGGCTTGATTGGCCAGTTTCTGTAAGGCAATTGCGGTCAGTGGGACTTTAGGGCTGGGTTTCCATATCACCGTATTGCCACCAATGGCTGAGAGGAAAGCATTCTGCGCCCAAACTGCTGCGGGGAAATTATAGGCACTGATCACCCCCACCACACCCAGTGGTAACCATTGATCATACATTCGGTGTTTCACCCGTTGCGACTGTAAAGTGAAACCGAACATCATGCGGGATTGCCCTGTCGCAAGAGTTGCCATCTCGACCACTTCTTTGAGCTCACCTTTGGCTTCCATCACAGATTTACCTGTATCTAGCGCAATGATACCCGCCAAGGCCTGCATGTTTTCCTGTACCAACTGACCAATACGCTGCACCAATTCACCACGGCGTGGGGCTGGAACCATGCGCCATGTTTTCTGATACGCCACTGCAGCCTGTATAATTTCCTCATAATCTTCTGCGTTAGATGCTGCAATTTGCCCGACTATTTCATTATCAGCCGGACAAACTGCATGAATAAGTTCACGCCCTTCAAGCCTAGACCAGCCTTGTTTTACACCAAAGGAACCTGCATGCAGTTGATCCAAACCAAAAGTTTTTAACACCTGTTGTGTATCAAACAGTGCATCTTCTGGATATTTTTTTTGTGCAATATTCATCATTGTTTTAACCTATTCTCTTGATTTTCTTTCTTTACAAAATCACCAATACTTTCATCTGTGTGATATGCAGGCTTTTCGTAATAATGTGGACCATCATAAATCTCGATCAGTCGACTAAACTGATGTGCCAGCGTAGGGCCATGCGGATGGTCTTTCGGGTTCATATAAAAGCAGCCAGATTTCAGAATAAAACCCACATCGATATATTCGTATTCACCTTCTAGGCAGAACATAAACTGATTGGACGCATGGATATGCTTGATCGGGATACAGCCACCTTTTTGAAATTCAAGCAGTGCAATCGTTCCACCAGTGTCTACATTCTTCCAAAGGAAATACTGACGAAATCCATACTCAGGAAAATTAATCCATTCATCATCATTGAGTTCAGTGGTATTGACTAGCACTTCCAAACTTTTAAATGTTCCTGTATTGATATTCATTCTTGTTGCTCCTGTTTTTGCTCAGCTTTCCATCTGTTGTATTCCAAGCGACTTTCTGCTGTGGCTGGAAAAAGCCCAAAAATAGATCTTCCCTGCCGAATATGCATCGCAGCAAAAGCTTCATATTCGCAAGCGTCCAATGCTGCATCCGCAACCTGATCCACCAATGCTTGTGGAATGACCACCACACCATCCCCGTCCCCCACCACAACATCACCGGGATAGATCGCAACACCACCACATCCAATTGGTTCATTCAAAGAGATCGGATGCAATGCAATCGGCGTTGCTGGTGGTGCATTGTGTTTCTGAAAGCAAGGCAAACCCACCGCATAAATTGCGGGAGAATCACGATAGCCACCATCGGTGACCACCCCAGCAACACCTCGATATTTAAGTCGGGCTGCCATCATGTCTCCCATACTGGAGCCACGAGTACAGCCAAAAGCATCCATGACCAGTACAGCCCCTTCAGGACATTCCTCAATGGCACGGCGATGCAGATTGTCATCACGACTGTAATTGCTCATCCTGCTCAAATCTTCACGTGCAGGGATAAAGCGCAAGGTATAAGCAGGTCCCACCAATTGTTGCTGAGTCGTACTAATCGGAAAAATACCCTGCATAATCACGTTACTAAAACCATGTTTGAGTAAAACGTTGGCAATATTCGCCGTACCCACCCGCATCAGTTTTTCACGGGTCGGAGCCTTTAATACGTATGTCATAAGATCTCCTACTGGAAAAACTCCAGTTCTGGTGCCATGCCCCATTGTGTGGTTTCCGTTGCAGTACCGTTGAATTTCATCGGCTGTGCATGCTGATCAAGCATGTCACCATCGGTATAGTGCTCGACCCTAAAACCAAAGGGATCTTTCCAGTAGTCAAAAATCTGGCTACCGAGCATATGCCGTCCAACCCCACAATCCAGTTGATAACCCTGAGTGACAAGATAATCATGTGCGGTCATCACAGCATCCAAATCAATCACTTCAAACGAACAGTGGTGTACACCCACCCAGTCTGACTGCAAAATTAAAATCGAGTGATGATCTACTTTTTCTGCACCTTGGTTAAAGCGCAGGAACGTTCCGACAATCGGCCCGTCTTTACCGGGTGGGACAAAGTAATCTGAGGGAAGCAAATCAAAACGTTGCTGAAGCCATTGCACCGATGCATCATGATGACTGACATGCAGTACAAAATGCCCAAGTTTGATCGCCTGACAAGGTTTGCACGTTACCCGTATAGATTCATTCAAGCGTGGTTTACAGGTGGCATTGTTTAAGTCAAAAGCCTTACGCTCTGTGATATCAACATGTTTGTCTCGTCCCCAAATGGCTTTGATTTCAAAACCGTCTGGCATGTGCATGACCACTTCATAGCCACCGCCTAGTTCAGATGAAAGCTGTACCGCTGAAGACCCCTCAAGTTTGGCCAGTTCAGTCAGATCTTGCAGACAAGACACCTCGATTGAAGCACCAATAAAATGCTGCTTTTCCGCACGATAGGTCACATGTATATGGTGTTGTTCGCCACTGCCCCGCATATACAACACCTCATCAGTTTTATTGACACAGCTCAGACCAAAATCCGTCATAAACTTTTCCATGACCGCCAAATCTGGCGCGGCATACGTCACCTGAGCAATTTCAATGGGTTTCACCATATTTCAATTCCTTTTCCTGTTAGCCTGCAATCTGAGCGTATTTCCCACTGTGAAACACCAGTGGTTTTACCCCGTCTTGTTGCTGTAAATGCGTGACCAGTCCAACAAATAAGGTATGATCACCGCATGGATAGCTAAACTGTAGTTTGGTCACCACCTGAACAGCAGCATTTTTGATCACAGGAAAATCCGCGATATATTCAAATTCGGGCTTAAAATGTTCAGCGTGCTTTCCAGCAAAATGGTTACTGACCTGTATCTGATCTTCATGCAAAATGCTGATACCAAAATACTCACCCAAACTGATTTTTTCATGTGATGCTGCGCTATTGCCAACTGAAACCAGCACCATGGCGGGTTCCAATGAACCTGACATAAAGGCATTTGCTGTCATGGCATGGGTTTGTCCATCATGACAAGAAGAAATCACCACCACACCTGTTGCAAATTTCCCCATCGCCTTGCGAAATTCAAGTGGTGTAAAATCCACATCGGTCTGGTTTGCTTGCATGATCTTCACCATTTCACCCAGTGTTGTTCGCTGTAAGTTCGCAACTGTCATTTTCTTGGTCCTTCTATTGACGCATGCTGCTGAATTAATTTTTATTTAAAATACTCACATCATCAGGGTTGATCAGGTCGGGAACTGTCCAGCCATAAATGTCATATTCATCCATGGCTTTTTGAGCAAAGTCCTTACAATAATCGAGCATCCCTCTAGACTGTGCCGCAAACAGATTGGTCTGGCGGGTCACATCATTACTGCCAAGATAGTTAATTTCATATAACTCATGCCGAGCGCCAAATTCAGTACCAATCGCATCCCAGAGCATTTTCATGACTTTGACACGCTCAATCGCATCTTTACCATTTGATCCACGAAGATAGGTGGCGAGATAACCTTGAATGTGGGGATTTTTAAAATCATCGGCATGGGAATTGAGATAGATCAAGCCGCTTGCCACGATCTGTTCAATGATATTTTTGATTTTTGGCATCGCCAATTGGCTGATGACTCTGTAAGCACCTGCATGATGTGGATCTGGACGAATCATGCCATTCCAAGCTTCAGCACTTTTCGCCATTGCATCTGACAGTGCCCAAAAGGTATTGCGCCATGCAATCACTTCGCCCATCTGAGACATCACACCATGAAATTTGTCTGCGCCTGTAATTTCGAGTGCTTTTGCTAAAGTACCGACTAAAAAATCAAGTTTGACCGCAAAGCGTGTACAGCCATGTAAAGAGGCTCGCTCTAAATAACCAGCTTCAGTGTTATAAGCATTTGCTTGTTGTAAATTGTTATAAATAAAAACGTCTTCCCATGGGATAAAGACATTATCCAATACCAAAATGGCATCATTTTCATCAAGACGGCTTGATAGTGGGTAATCAAATGGACTGCCAAGCACTGCTGCACGATACTCATTTGAGGTGCGGCAAAGTAATTTCACTCCGGGTGCATTGGTCGGTACGATAAATACTGGGGCGAATGCTGGATCTTGAAACATCACTTGCCCGACATGTGCAATAAATGTGAAATGGGTTAAAGCCGAGCCTGTGGCAACAACTTTAGCGCCAGACACATAAATGCCTTGCTCATCTTCCTTAACGACACGAATAAAGATATCTTTACCAGCGTCTGCGCCAAGACCACGGTCAACAGGTGGGTTCATCAATGCATGGTTAATAAACCAAGTTTTTTCTTGTGCTTTTCGATACCAACGGCGTGCATTTTCTTCAAAACCTTTATAAAAATCTGCATTTACCCCCAGTGTTCCAATAAAACAGCCTTTATAATCAGGCGACCTCCCCATCCATCCCCATGAAATACGTTGCCATGCCGCGATCGCATCACGTGCAGCCACTTGCTCTTCAACATTATGGGCAACACGAAAAAAACGATGAGTAAAACCACCCCATTCTGTCGGTGTGGTTAAAATATCCTTGGTTTCAGGTGCATGTAAGGCATCATACATTCTGGCAATCATCCGTGCTGAATTACGAAATGCGGGATGCTCGGTAATATTTTCTACCCGCTCACCATAAATCCATACTTCACGCCCATCATTGAGACTGTCTAAATACTCCTGTCCTGTAAATGGAATATAGTCCTTGTTCACTGCAACACTTTCAGTATCTAATTTACTATTCATGTCCCATATCCTTATATTCACTTTATTTATAATTGCTTAATCTTTAAGCATAAAATGAGGTTAACAAGGTTGTTTATATGCGTCCAATCATGTATTTAGTCTTCATATATAACCTTTTTATTATGAATAAAAATTGCTTAAGCATTAAAAAAGCCACGTTCATAACAACATGGCTTTTGAGTGCGAATACCCGTTAGTTGAATAAAATTTTTGGCTCAATATTCGAAAATCTCCACTTACACCACGACAACTATAGATCACTTACTTTGAGAAAGTAGCTGAGCGACTTGAAATACAATGAATGTAAGCAATGGAAGGATTTAAAAATCCAAAATGAATCAGGATGAGCTTTGTTAAAGCTTTCATTGCCACATTTTACTTTGAAAGTTTAAATACCTTTGCGTAGGCGATGCCTAACTTTTCAGAGATGAAAAGTTACAAAAATCTTTCGTTTGGCGAGGGGTACGTCCTATACCCCCGCACTCCCACACATAAGGGGCGACATCCCTGTCGCCCCACGATAGGATAACCATCTAGAATTCAAAAGCACAAAATTTGAGTGTCAATCCGCTGCATCCAGTGCAACATCAGCCTCGACAAAATGAGTTGCAGTTCCTTCTGGCATCAATTTTCTGAGTATAGGATACATCAAGAAAGTTAAGCCCAATGTCACAAAGAAACCCAGTTCAAACATTTTGCTTGCGATCAACGCGATCCCAATACCCGAAGCAATAATCAAAGTAATCACGCCTGCCCAATTACAGCTTTCAACCTTTGCCGTCTGCAATGAAAACTGCCCTTTCCTCACATAGTAATAGTCAATAAGCATCACGCCACACAAGCCCATGGTCATACAACCCAAATAGGAGAGCCAAGCGACAAACTGACCTAGAATCCCTGCCCCGATCATCATCAAAGCAAAAATATTACCAAGCACCACCATAAAGGCGCGCCCCGGTTTTTTTCCAGTCAGCGCATCCAACAAATTAACCAATGCAAGTGAACCAGAATAAGCATTAATCGCTTGTGCTTTGGCCTGTGCAGCATAAATGGTGACAAATCCAACCCAGCCTGCAAGCACCACAAAAAATGCCCCGGTATTGGTCATGGCAAAACCAGCAGCGGCTTCAGACGCCTGTTGTGGTGACAGACCCGCTTGACGATGCATCAGATATTCAGCCACTTCGGGTATGCCACCAATCACCACCAGTCCACCCAATACAATCATGATCAGGTTTTGCATAATCGGCCCAGCCATCGCCAGAACTTTAACATCCTGAGTATTGCGGCAATATCTAGCAAAATCGATTGTGACCAGTGCAATTGTGCCCGCAGTTGCCCCCATTAAAACCAGTGCCGTACTGAGTTTTGGCCAGAACCCACCAGCAACTGAACCCGTAGAATTAAAAACCAGCATTGGGTCCATACCACGCACAGCATAAAGGTGATAAATCATATAGAATGTGACCACCAGTGTAATCACGATCATGTATTTTGAAACTCTTAACGCAAGTTGCAGACCAAATATCGCCAATAAAATCCATGCAAGGGTCAGTACACCATACAGGGATATTTTGACCAGTATGGTGTCCTGCAAGTTAAACATCAACAGCGTTCCTTCATACAGCAAGGCGCTTTCCAATGCCAGAAAACCAAGAATCATAAAGGCAAAAATAGCTGCGCCCAGTGATGAGCCTTTGACACCAAATCCGAAAAACCGCGATGTGACCGTACTCGACATACCTGTCTGAAAAGTCATTTTTCCAAGGTAATAACCCATGCTATAACCAACAATGGTTGCGATAAATCCTGCCAGTAGCCCAATCCAAAAGCCTGAAAGTAATACTGTAAATCCACCAACGGCAAAAATGACCAGCGCTGTTGCAACGCCCATTGGACTCATCGCCAGTTTAAACCCACTCTGACGCTCTGCCATGGGCACACTGACCAATGCATGATCCTCAACAGCTTGTGCGATGGTGGATCCAGCCTGATTTACGTTCTGTGAACTATTTTTATTTGTATTCATCATCGTCCCTTTTATACAGATCCTAATACACCAATCCTCTGGTGATCATTTATAAACAGTGATTTATCTGTTTAGCCTGAAGGTATTTTTTGAATGAATAGAGGTCAAAGTCCAATCATCTTTCAATGAGAATTCATAACCGAATAGATATATATTGCATCGAGATCGGTAAATCACTAAAGATCTTTCATCAATCAAAAAATGATCATGTGGAGTGAATTATATTGGTATTAAAAGTTCCTTCTCCCTATGGGAAGGCTAGGATGAGGGTACTTTTATGTTGATTTATTGATTTAAAAAGGACTTATGAAAGAAGTCTACTGATAAAAAATTATTATTTTAGTCACTTGAATGTATGGTGATTTGTTAAACCTTGCGTTAATGAAAAAATGAGCAGTGAATATCAATCCATGTCATGACTACTATATAAATTAACCTGCGTTTTTGCATTGTTAAATCATACATAGTGGTTCTATCGTGTGGCATCGCCTACACAAATCTATTTGAATTTTAAATATAAGATGTGGCAGTGCAAATTCCTCAGTCTTATGAATTATCTTTTATAAAATGCTATAAATTCCATGATTTATAAGACTTCACCTCATTTAAAAATCATCTATAGTCAAACCACCTAATTATTCATACAAGCGACTTCTATTAAGTCATTGATCAGAAATGAAGCTTATTTTTTTATAAACTTTTAGAAGTTATTGTCTATGAATAAGTTTTTGTATTCTTGAATCCTAGATAGTTGTCCTACCGTGTGGCGACATGGATGTCGCCCCTTATGTCCGGGAATGCGGGGGTACAGGACGTACCCCTCGCCCATGAGCAAAAACAAAGCACTGCTTTGTTTGCAGCGCAAGGTTTTGCATCCCCTACGAAAAGTTAGGCATCGCCTACACAAACCTATTTAAATTTTGAATATAAGATGTGGCAGTGCAAATTCTTCAGTCTTATGAATTATCTTTTATCAAATGCTATGAATTTCATGATTTATAAGACTTCACCTCATTTAGAAATCATCTAAAAAATATACTTTTATAAGAAAACTAATCTATAAAAAAGCGAGAAGTAAAATTTAATCCTTAAATCAAATTTACTTCTCGCTATGTCAAATTTTGAATATAAACGCATTAGAATTTCTGCGAAATACTCACCTTATAATCTCGACCTGTACCTGTCATATACTCACCCAAATACATTTTGTAATCACGATTAAATAAATTATCAATCGAGAAATTCAGCGTCGGGCCTTTTGCACCAATTGGCTGCCAATCGGCATAAACGCTATGTAGTGAATAACCCTTGGTTTTAGGTAATGAAAATGAAGATGCCGCGATCGACTTATCATTATCTGAAAGGCTTCGGTCTTGTGCAGCAACAAAGATCCCTCTCCACCCCATAGTTAAGTGATGTTCAGGCACATTCACCCCTAAAGTCGCAGTGGCTTTTTTCGGTGGGATATTGGTCATCCATGTTTTTTGATCAAACCATGGATTTACAGGAGAATTATCACGTTGCCCGCGAATATAGGAATAGGTTAAACCAGCAAACCAAGTCGGCTGATTATAGAAAGCTTCGGCTTCATAGGCTTTGATGGTGTAATCGGTCACATTACGATAAAAACCATGATCATAATTGCCTTTACAGTCTGCTACGCTACCTTTTCCTGTGTTTGCATTATTTTCTGCCTGTGCTTGACAAAATGTTGAGCGATTGCGGAATATCTCATCGCCCCCGCGATTATGATGATAGGTTAAACGCACTTGCAGATGATCTTCATCACTAAACACATCATCAAAATTCATCTCATTGCCGACACGAATCGCCAACATTTTTTCAGGAACTAAATAACGACTGGTGGATGGAACAGTGGTTGCTGCGGATTGCACATAATATTGTTCATCAACGCGAGGCGCACGCCATGTTTTACTCACATTCGCAAACCATGTCATATAGTCGGCCTGTTTCCAAGACATTGCCAAACGTGGCGACCAGCCCGTATAGGTTTTACTGGAATAATCATGCCCTGCTGCTGGATCATTAAATCGTGATGCACGATTTGGCTTGCCGTTATTTTCAATATGATCATAACGGAGTGATGGGGTAATCACGAAATTGTTAATCTGATATTGATCTTCAATAAATGCACTCAGCATTTGCTGATCGCCAGCAGGCATATAATTCGGTTCATAATAACCAAAATTATAATCTGGCTTTTTGGCATTGTTTTTATCATAAATCAGCGAGTTTTGTTCCATTTTCTGGTATTGCGCGCCAACCTTTAATTTATGCGTGCCCAGTTTTGTTTCAATATCACTGATATTACTCATTTTTAATGCTGTATTGGTATAGGTTACCCAGCTTTCATTGCCTAACAGTGCCGCTGAACCCGTTACACTTGGCAAGCGTAGATCATGCTGATAGGTTTTGGAGTAGGATGCGACAGCTTTTAAATTTAGATATGGGTTAGCATCTGGATTGAATTCATAACTTGCAGAATAGCTGGTATCTTCCTGATCACGGTCGACCAAACGACGTTTCCAAGCCTCATCATAACCATATTTAGCGATATCTGCCTCAGTTGGTACGGCATCTTGATCACGCATGGCAGCAAAAGGTTCCCAACCTTCATGCCCACTGCGCATGGCATTTAAAGAAATCTTGTGACCATCGGCAGGATAAAAATTCAGTTTGGCTAAATAGGTTTCTTGCTCTTGCCCAGAATATAAAAACTCAGTTCCATCAGGTCGCTTTACATTGCCGCTGTCTCGGTTGGTATAGTAAAACAAACCATCGACCAGCCCATTGTCGGCTTTACCATATACAGCGCCAGTATAGGTATTTTGGCTGTTATTGGAAAAACGAGAATATTTTAAAAATGCGCCAATATTTTTACCATCATCCAGTAAGTCAGTGGCATCTTTAGTTTCCAGTGTAACCTTACCACCAAAACCACCATTTCCGACTTCAACGTTATGTGGTCCTTTATCCACGGTAATTTTCTTTAAAATCTCAGGTTCAATAAAGACTGAACCTTGTCGATATTTATCAAAGGTTTTAACAGAATCATCCAAGGTAATGGGTACATCAGCTACACCGCCCATACCCAAGATATTAATCGTTTGCCCTCCCGGACGTGGCGATCCTGCTGAACCAACACTGGGCATATGATCAAGTAATTGTGCAACATTATTGGCCTGATAACGATCAATCGCTTTTTGATTGAGCACGCTCTGACCAAATTGTATGGTGTCTTTTTTTACCGCCTCGACCACAATCGGAGTCATCTGATAAATTTGGTTTTCAGCATTTGTGGTTGAAGTTGCTGTTTTTCCTGTTGCTGCTTTTCCTGTTGCAATGTTCGCTGTATTGACTACAGACGTTTGTGCCGCGGTAGGCTTTTCAATAAGTAGATAACCTGCTGAAGTTTTTTGAATCTGGAATGGGGTATTCTGCACCAATAATGCAAAAGCCTGATCTAGGGTATATTTACCCTTCATCGTCTTTACCCGATAACGATTGGTTTTTGCTGGATCGAGTAACAACGATACATTGGCTTGCTGTGCCAAGCTGTTTAAAGCTTTAGTCAATGAACCGCTTTGCACTTGATAAAAGCCAACAGGCGAAGCGTTATTTGCATGTGTTTGTATACTGATTGCACTCATAGACAGTGCGATTGCAACAGCCATTGCAACTGGCTTTATTGCATTCTGATATAAAGATTGAGACATTCTCTACCCACCCAAGGTTAAATGATAATCATTAACTTCACTCAGTTAAAATAATCTGTGTTTTCATGTGTTCTAAGTTATATGACGAAGCAGAAACGAAAAAACCGCAATCAATTGCAGTTTTTTTAAGTTTTAATTTTCTAAAGCATCAGCAAATGCATGATTATCTACTTAGCCAACAGACAAAAATTAATTATAGTGCAAGGTATAATTTATCTTTGCTTGCACAGTTTGAGGATCAACGATTCCCGTTTTGGAAACATACTGAGCACGATAATATATAGCATAGCCAATATTATAAGAAACTGGGCTTTTAGCTTGAACTCCCCAAGGTGCCGAAAGATCTACAATTTCAGCACTATAAGCAGTTAAAATTCGAATAAAAACAGGATTTTTAGTAGAAGCACCTATGGCTTTGTTGACCAATAAAGTCTTATCTGTCTCATCCAAATCAGTTGGTGAAATTGCGCTCAAATGTATACCTTTCAAGGCGTTACTTGTTACCAGGTCACAAGCTCCGCCTATCGCATTTGCTAAAAACACAGTAAAGGCCTCAGCTGGTGGATCTGTAGGCTTAAATTTTGATTTAGGTATAGTAGGCATCTTAAGCGTTAAATTCTTCAAGCCAGTTATTTGGCTATAATCACTACCTTTTAATACACATGTTCCATCAATCACCACACCATTCACTGTTATTGTTCCATCTACAGCAAATACGCTGCTACAAGTCAAAGTTAAAGCCAAAGTACTCAATGTAGCTAAAGTCAGTTTCTTCATTGAATTACCTCTTGAAGTTTTAATTATTTTTTAAGTTGTTCAATCATCAACTAACCTAAGCTTCCTCACTAAACCAACACACAAAAATTAATTATAGTGCATTGTATAGTTGACAACAGCATGCACATTTTGAGGAGCGACAATTCCAGTCTTAGATGCATACATTACATAGTAGTCTACGACTGAAAAAAAAGTACTGATTAAAATTTCACTTGCCGCTTGAGTCCCCCAAGGCGCAGAAAAATCGATAATTCTATTCTTCCCAGTACGTATTTGAATAAAAACAGGATTTATAGTGGGTGCACCTTCGGCTTTATTGACCAATAAGCTCTTATCCGTTGTATCCAAGTCATTAGGTGGTGAACTTACACTCAAATGAATCCCTTTAAAAGCTGCAGTTGTTGCTGCATTACACCACCCTGTACCCGTAGCATTTGTTATCCTCATCTGAATGTATTTGGGCTTTGCTGTTAGAATTGAAGAATTAAACTCTGATTTAAGCACAGCAGGCATGCTAACTGTTAGATCTTTAACACCAGTTACTGGACCTTGATAGCCTTGTAATGTACAAGTTTGATCCGTCACCACACCATTGACTGTTATTTTTCCATCTACAGCAAATACGCTGGTACATAGCAAGCTTAAAGCCAAAGTACTCAATGTGGCTAAAGTCAGTTTCTTCATTGAATTACCTCTTGAAGTTTTAATTATTTTTAAGTTACTCAATCTTCAATAAACCTAAACTTCTCCAATAAAATCAACATACAAAATTTAATTATAGTGCATTGTATAGTTGACGACCGCATGCACATTTTGAGCATCGACAATTGCTGTCTTAGAAATATATGCTACATAATAACTTAAATATGCCACTGCATAAGCCCCCTCAAAAACAGGACTTTTCGCCTGAGTTCCCCAAGGTTCCGAAATATCTACAGCTATCCCATCTCTAGTCGTAATTTGAAAAAAAATAGGATTTTTAGTGGAAGCATCTAAGGCTTTGTTGACCAATAAAGTTTTATCCTCTGTATCCAAGTCAGTAGGTGGTGAACTTACACTCAAATGAATCCCTTTAAAGGCTCTAGATGTTGCTACATCACAAACACCCGTACCTGTAGCATTTAGTAACTCCATATAAATGAGTTTTTTACTTAACGGTACATTTGGATAAAACCCTGATTTAGGTACAGTGGGCAAGTTAAGCGTTAGATCTTTAGTACCGCTTGCATCACCGCCAGCACTATGTAATATACATGTTCCGTCAGTCACGACACCATTGACTGTAATAGTTCCATCTACAGCAAACACGCGACTACATGTCAAACCTAAAGCTAAAGCACTCAATGTAGCTAAAGTCAGTTTCTGCATTGAATAAATCTCATAAGATTTGAATAAGTTTTAATTTTCTCAATCATCAACAAACCTAAACTTCCCCTCGCTTAAGCCAACACACAAAATTTAATTATAGTGCAATGTATAATTTATCTTTGCCGTGAAATTTTGTGCATCGACAATCCCCGTTTTGGAAGCAACCGCGACTATGTAATGTACAAATGTTTCACCATCAGCACTGATACGCACTAAGCTTTTCTCCTGAGTTCCCCAAGCCGCAGAAAAATCTACAGGTCTACTGTTTTCAGTCAGCATTTTAAGAAAAATAGGATGTGCCTTAGAAACACCACCTGCACCTGTGGCTTGATTCACCAATAAAGTTTTATCCTCTGTATCCAAATCATCTGGTGAAATTGTACTCAGATGTATCCCTTTAAAGGCTTTGCTTGTTGCCACATCACAGTGACCTGTACCTGCTGCATTGGTTAACTGTAGCGTAAATCCATAACGCATTGGCACTGGAAGTGTAGGCGTAAACCACGATTTAGGTACAATACCTAATGGAAGAACGATATCTTTCGAACCAGTTGCATAACCACCATCACCTTGCAATGTACAAGTTTGATCCGTGATAACACCATTGACGGTAATTGTTCCATCTACAGCAAACACGCTACTACATGTCAAACTTAAAGCCAAAGTACTCAATGTGGGTAAAATCAGTTCCTTCATTGAATCCCCCTTTATAAATTTTTAATCATTTTAAATTGCTCAATCTTCAGTAAAAGTGCTTCCCAACCCAAAACAACAGAGGCAAATTTAATTATAGTGCAATGTATAATTTATCTTTGCTTGCACATTTTGAGCATCGACAACTCCAGTCTCGGAAATAAGTACTACATAGTACGTTACACGCCCATCACTAGAAACTACACTTTTCGCCTGCCTCCCCCAGGGTGCAGAAAAATTTACATATTCAAAGTTTTCTGTGGTTATTCCAATAAAAATAGGATTTTTAGCAGAAGCACCACCTGCACCCATGGCTTTATTGACCAATAAGTTCTGATAGGTTTCATTCAAGTCAGTTGGTGAAATTGCGCTGAGGTGTATCCCTTTAAAGGCATTCGTTGTTGCTGCATCACAAGCATCGTTACCTGTAGCATTTGTTAATTGCATACTAAATTTGATACCCACTGATGTTGGATATAAAGGAGTAAACCTTGATTTAGGGATCGTTGGCATATTAACCGTTAGATCTTTTACGCCACTTACTCCACCACTACCAGCTTGTAAAGTGCATGTTCCATCAGTGATAACACCATTGACTGTAATGGTGCCATCTACAGCAAGTACCTTTGTACATGCCAAAGTTAAAATCAAAGTGCTGAATGTGGGTAAAGTCAGTTTCTTCATTGAATCCCCCCTTTTATAATGCTTTAATCATTTAAAATTGCTCAATCTTCAGTAAACGCATGCTTCTCAGCTAAAAACAACAGAAGCAAATTTAATTATAGTGCAATGTATAATTTATCTTTGCTTGCACATTTTGAGCATCGACAATCCAATTCTTAGCAGCGTAATTTACATAGTAAGTAACGGATGTACGAAGACCAAAATGAAAAACAATGCTTTTTGCCTGTGTTCCCCAAGGTGCAGAAAAATCTACCTGTCTAGCAGAACCAACACCAGTATCGGTATTTATTTGAATAAAAATAGGATTTTTAATGGATACATCTGCAGCTTTATTGACCAATAAAGTCTTATCATCTACATCCAAGTCAGTTGGTGAAATTGCACTCAGATGTATCCCTTTTAAGGCATAACTTGTTGCGGCATCACAGACACCAGTATCATCAGCATTTCTTAATTCCATCATAAAGTACACTGACATTGTATTAAACTTTGATTTAGGTACAGTGGGCAAAGTAACCGTTAGATCTTTATTACCACTTACACCGCTACTACCTTGTAATATACATGTTCCATCAGTGATAACACCATTGACTCTAATGGTGCCATCTACAGCAAATACGTTTGTACATACCAACGTTAAAAGCAAAGTGCTGAATGTAGGTAAAGTCAGTTTATTCATTGAATCAGCCTTATAAAGCTTTAATAAATGCGATAATTTAACGCTGCTGTGATTCACATTAGGAGACATGGTAATTTCAACGAAAATAGATAGATCTAAATATATAAACGCTGTTGCTGTTCACTTTAAAACTCCGCTTATTTCAAACCAGAGCTTATTTTAATATTTATTTTTATTTTAAATTTCCAACAATTTAAAATAAAACTTCATGCTGACAAAAATATCCCCATATCACAATATTTTTAAGTTTACTTTTTATCATGCAAATTCATTACAAAAAATCATGTATAAATTTTATTTTTATAATTCATAACCATAAATAAAACAAATGATCAAAAATTTATTTTTATTTGAATTTTAAACACCATTTACAACATATCAAAATATGACTAAACATCAATAAAAGCATTTTTCTCATTATAGATTTAACCTGACTGAAATAATATGTTTTATGATTTTGCAATCATATAAATGACCTCATCATCCAGCTTCCTTATTAAGATCTTCTATACCCATCCAAAGTGTTACCCATCAACATCATTGACTGAATATTCATTAAAGCACTTATGATTTTTATAAAATGATATTCAATCGATTTCTTTCATCAATCAAAAAATGATCGTGTGGCGAAAATCATATTGCTATTCAAAGTGCTATCTCTATTTGCAAGAAAGTGAAGATGAAAGGGATTTTTATATTGATCTATGCTTTTAAAAAAGACTTATACAACAAGCCAAGTGACAAAACAAAAAAACCGTAATAGTACGCTTTTTATTGCTAAGGGTTTTCTTTAGCGTTAGCTTTATTATACGCTTCCAAGCGTTTTTTGTAGGTTTGAATGAACTTAGCCAACTCTTCAATATCAGTGAAACTTAACTGACCCGTATATTTTCCACTTTTTAATATTTCCCGAAGATCAAAGCTGATTGTGCTACTAATATCAATATAAGATGCCTTTTTTAAACCCGCCTGTCTCCAATCTCGAATCGGATAGTAGTGCAACTTAATAAAATCTGATTTGCCCTCGTACTGACGTGTAATCGAATCCAAAACTACAACAGTGAAATGAGTTTTACCAATTTCAACCGTATATCGTTCTTTCCCTTCAAGCGAATCTAAGTCAAATCTAGCGAAAATCCGATAGATATCACCAACAGCCATGTTTATTGCCCTTCTGCTTCCTCAAACACACCGCTTGCATTTAAACGCATATGTTTGATAGGACGACCTGTTAGCTCAGCAATATCCAAAAGATCACCAACCATCTGTTGTCCAAGCATTTCACGTCGAGCTGCTTCAACGATTTCCTGCATGTTTTGAAATTCTTCAAAACTCAGTACAACGGCTTCGGGCTTATTGTTCGTGCAAACGAAAACAGGTTTATGGTTTTCTTTGACACTTTGAACAATTTTGCTCCATGACTTACGAACATCGGTCGCAGAAACAGTCGCACCATGAATAAAAGTGAGTACACTCATATCTAAGACCTCATACTATATGCTAAATATGATAGTATATTTGATATACAATATAACAATACCTTTTATATTCAACATACACCTCCTGACTTTAAATAGTAAAAAACCCAAAATACTCAATAAAAAACAAAAAGTTATAAAATCCTTGCATTTCTAAATAATTGACCGAAAAATACAGTGCGTGATATAATGCTGCATATATTTTATACAACATTTGGACGGAGAGCTTTGAGAATGCCAATTATGTCATTTGTGCGTAATCAAGATTCACGTAGCGCAACATCCACTGATGTCGCTGATCAGTGTGTAGAACATTCCCAAGTCGTTGCTCTTAGTAACAATAGTCAAAGTGTGATTGGAATTATGGCTGTCGATAATCTTCATGTTGATAGCGATGATCTAAATAGATTACAGCGTATAGAGTCTGGCTTAATTTCATATGAACAAGCTATTCAAGAAGTCTCTCAACTAGCATTTGCGATACAAAATCGGTCTTCGAAAGTAAGTATAAATGAGTGATCGCAGTAAACTAGACGATCATTATTATGCCGTAGGTTATGATGCCAGTTGTGATCCATATGTATATGAAAATGGGGTTCTCATAAATTCATATGGTATTCAATCGACGTCGGAACTAAATTTAATTGAAAATAAATTCACTGTCATAACCATTAAAAAACTCATTGATGATGCTTATTTTGTTTTCCCTGTGGACCTAACTTACTATACCTCTATCCATCGTTGTATTTTCAGTGAAATTTATCCATGGGCTGGTGAAGTTCGTAAAGTTGACATCTGTAAGGGACAAACTCAATTTTGTCACCATGACGACATTTATGATCAGCTCCAAGACCTGTTCACTGAACTAAATACTCAATATGAATCACTGAGTTCTATGTCTGATTCTAATTTGGCAGTTTATATTGGCTTTATACTTGGTCAGTTAAACAATATTCACCCTTTCCGTGAAGGTAATGGGAGAACTCAAAGGGTTTTTATCCATAATTTATTGCATCACCTCGGCTACAAAATAGACTGGAACACAATAAGTCCTGATTCTATGGCAAATGCTTGTATTGAGTTTAATAACGGAAATACTCGACCGCTTGAAAGAATTATTCATTTAAATCTCAGTAAAATATAAAAAGAGCACTTCAACAAACCTATGCTTAACAGCTAAAATCTACATACCCAAAGTTAATTATAGTGCAATGTATAATTGATCTTTGCAGTGTAATTCTGAGCATCGACAATTCCAGTCTTTGAAGCGTACTTCACATCATAAGCTATGGATGCTCCGACGGGACCCTGAGTATAAATTTGGCTTTTCGCTTGAGTTCCCCAAGGGGCAGAAAAATCCACTATGTTAGTACCATCAAAATTAACAGCGAACATTTGAGTAAAAACAGGATTTTTCGCAGAAGCACCACTGGCTTGATTCACTAATAAAGTCTTATCGGCTGTATCCAAGTGATCTGGCGAAATCGCACTGAGATGGATCCCTTTAAACGCTTTACTTGTTACTGCATCACAGTCAGCAGTACCCGTAGCATTCACTAAAGATAAAGTAACGCCGATATACCTCTCTGGCTTTGGATGTGTAGGCGTAAACTCCGATTGACTTATAGCACCCAAGTTTACTGTGATATCTTTTACGCCAGTTGCAAAACCACCTAATGTACATGTCCCATCAGTGATAACACCATTAACCGTAATGGTTCCATCTAGCGCAAATGCGTTTGTACATGCCAAAGCTAAAGCCAAAATACTCAATGTTGCTAAAGTCAGTTTCTGCATTGAATATACCTTTTATAAAGTTTTAATTATTTTTACATTACTGAAGCATCAGTAAACTTATCCTATGCTTCACAACTAAAACCAACACCAAAAAATTTAATTATAGTGCAATGTATAATTGATCTTCGCATTTACATTTTGAGCATCTACAATTCCTGTTTTGGAAGCATATTGTACACGGTAATATACAAATGTATGATTACTAAGATGCTGAACTGTACTTTTTGCCTGATCTGCCCAAGACGCAGAAAAATCCACAGGCACTGAATCCACCGTATAAAATTGAATAAAAACAGGATTTGCAACAGAAGCGCCCGAGGTGTTGACCAATAAAGTTTTATCCTCTGCATCCAAGTGATCTGGCGAAATCGCACTAAGATGTATACCTCTAAATGCTCTTCTTGTTGCTATGTCGCAGAAGTCTGAACCCGTCGCATCTCTTAAATAGATATTAAAGCCCATAATAAATGGCTCTCGATTTGACGGTGTAAAGGTTGATTTAGGTAGCGTGGGTAAGCTAACGGTTAGATTTTTTAAACCACTTAGAATGCTATTTTCTTCTGCTCGTAAGGTACATGTTTGATCCGTCACCACACCATTAACCGTAAGGGTTCCATCTACAGCAAATACATTTGTGCATGGCAAAGTGAAAGCCAAAGTACTCAATGTTGCTAAAGTCAGTTTCTTCATTGGATTACACCCATAAAGTTTTAATTATTTTTCAGTTGCGGAATTATCAGCTAACCTATGTTTCTCTACTAAAACCAACACAAAAATTTAATTATAGTGGATGGTATAATTTATCTTTGCCGTGTAATTTTGAGCATCTACAACCCCAGTCTTGGAGAAAACCGCTGCCAAATATTGTACGAATATATTACCACCATTATTACGAGGTAAACTTTTCGCCTGAGATTCCCAAGATGCAGAAAAATCTACAGGCCTAAAATCATCAGTTATAAATCGCATAAAAACAGGATTTGCTGCAGAAGCACCACCTGCGCCAGTGGCTTGATTCACCAATATGGTTTTATCGGTTGCATCCAAGTGATCTGGTGAGGTTACACTGAGATGGATCCCTTTAAAGGCTTGAGTTGTTGCAGCATCACAAGGACCTGTACCCGTAGCATTTTTTAAGTATAAATCCACGCCCCAAGTCATTGTAACTTCAGGCTTAAAGATCGATTTAGGCAAAGCACGTAAATTAACCGTTATATCTTTCAAGCCACTACTTTCAAAACGACCATCACTTTGTAATGTACAGGTTTGATCCGTCACCACACCATTAACGGTAATGGTTCCATCTACAGCAAATACGTTGGTAGACGCCAAAGTGAAAGCCAAAGTACTCAATGTTGCTAAAGTCAGTTTCTTCATTGGATTAACTCCATAAAGTTTTAATTATTTTTCAGTTGCGGAATTATCAGCTAACCTATGTTTCTCTACTAAAACCAACACAAAAATTTAATTATAGTGGATGGTATAATTTATCTTTGCAGTGTAATTCTGAGCATCTACAACCCCAGTCTTAGTAAGAACCGTTGCAAAATAGTGTAGGGATATATTATTACCACCCTCATCAACGATGGAACTTTTTGCCTGCCCCCCCCAAGGTGCAGAAAAATCTACTGGCACTATAGTACCACCAGGTACAGCTATAATTTGCATAAAAACAGGATTTGTCGCAGAAGCACCTTCGGCTTGATTCACCAATAAAGTTTTATCGGTTGCATCCAAGTGATCTGGTGAGGTTACACTGAGATGGATCCCTTTAAAGGCTTTAGTTGTTGCAGCATCACAAGGACCTGTATCCGTAGCATTTCTTAAATACAGCTTAAAGTTTTCGATCCCTTGCCATTGATTTGGAATAACAAACCAAGATTTAGGCATAGCAGGAAAATTAATTGTTATATCTTTAACACCACTGGCCTGACCACCCCCAAAACCTTTTGCTAACAATACACAGGTCTGATCCGTCACCACACCATTAACCGTAAGGGTTCCATCTACAGCAAATACATTTGTGCATGGCAAAGTGAAAGCCAAAGTACTCAATGTTGCTAAAGTCAGTTTCTTCATTGGATTACACCCATAAAGTTTTAATTATTTTTAACTTGCTGAATCATCAGCTAAGCTATGTTTCTCTACTAAAACCAACACAAAAAATTAATTATAGTGCATGGTATAATTGACAGTTGCCTGCACAGTTTGAGCATCGACAATTCCAGTCTTAGAAAACATCTTTGCCTGATAATATACGTATATAATATTCTCATCCGTACCATCACCAAGGATTGGACTCGTCGCCTGGTCCCCCCAAGGTGCAGAAAGATCTACTGGCACAAAACCACTACTAGATACAGTTAAAAGTTGAATAAAAATAGGATTTGTTGCAGAAGCACCTTCGGCTTGATTCACCAATAAAGTTTTATCGGTTGCATCTAGATTAGTTGCTGGTGAAGTTACACTGAGATGAATCCCTTTAAAGGCTTTACCTGTTGCAGCATCACAGTTAGCTGTACCCTCAGCATTTTTTAAAAACAGATTAAAGACTTGGATCCATTGCCCTTGATTTGAAAGAAACCAAGATTTAGGCAGAGCACGAATATTAATTGTTATATCTTTCAAGCCACTACTTCCAAAACGACCATCACCTTGTAATGTACAGGTTTGATCCGTCACAGCGCCCTTCACTGTAATAGTTCCATCTACAGCAAATACGTTGGTAGACGCTACAGTTAAAGCCAAAGTACTCAATGTTGCTAAAGTCAGTTTCTTCATTGAATTACCCTTTCATAAAGTTTTAATTATTTTTCAATTGCTCAATCATCAGCTAACCTATGTTTCTCTACTAAAACCAACACAAAAAATTAATTATAGTGGATCGTATAATTGATCTTCGCATTTACATTTTGAGCATCGACAACTCCAGTTTTGGAAACAAATGCTACATAGTATTCTAGATACATTGCATCAGTTCCAACCATAAAAACTCTTCCACTTTTCGCCTGCCTCCCCCAAGGTTCAGAAAAATCCACGTGTTCATAAGCCATCGTTCGAAATCGAATAAAAATAGGATTTGTACTAGAGGCACCACTGGCTTGATTCACTAATAAAGTTTTATCGGCTGTATCCAAGTGATCTGGCGAAATCGCACTGAGATGTATCCCTTTAAGGGCTCCAATTGTTGCTGCATCACAGTTAGCAGTACCGTCAGCATTTTTTATGTACAAATTAATGATAAACCACCATGAACTTTGATTTGTAGGCGTAAACCATGATTTAGGCCAAGCGCCCATGTCAACTGTTATATCCTTCAAGCCCGTTGCATATTCACTACCATTACCACTAGCTTGTAAGGTACATGTTTGATCCGTTACCACACCATTAACCGTAATGGTTCCATCTACTGCAAATACATTTGTGCTTGCCAAAGTGAAAGCCAAAGTACTCAATGTCGCTAAACTCAGTTTCTGCATTGAATTACCCCTTTATAAAGTTTGAATCAAAACATGCGATAAATATAATCTTATTCACATTATAGGGACGAAAATCTCAATATAAATAAACGCAATTAAATATAGTTAAACTATGTTTCTGCTTATTTTAAGCCTATGCTGATTTAAAAATTTAACCACTCACTATTTATTTTAAATTTCAGTTAATTTAAAATAAAACCTTATGCTGACAAAAATACATCTACACCACAATAGTTTCTAAGTTGACTTTTTATCATACAAGTACATTACATAAAATCATGCATAATTTTTATTATTAAAATTCAATATCATAAATTAATCAAATGGTAAATTTTAAGTCATTATTTTAGTTTTAAACAGTATTTTCAGCATATAAAAATGTGACCAAACATAAATAAACTACATTTAATAAGATATTAAACTCAACCAAAATAACATTTTTGTTATTTTGAAGTAATATAAATCACATGATCGCCAAGCTTGGTTATTTTAATTGGATATTGAGTGACCAACAATCGTAGCGTTTGATCTAAATCCTGCTTGGCATTAATCACACCACTGACTTTATAATCTTTTAAGGTCGAATGATTAAATATTAAATATTGATGATGATAACGCCCTAAGTTGGTCAGTAAATCAGCTAAAGGAAGTTGATCTGCCAAGATCTGATGTTTATCCCAAGCAAACTCGGTCGATGCAATATCTAACTCAGAAATCGGACTTAAACCAAGTGAATCAGCGCTAATTTTTTCGCCTTGCTTGACTACTTTTACTTGAGAATTTTGAGCCAATGAACGGGTTTCAACCTTTGAATGCAACATATTCAACACACTGCTATTGGCGTATTGATAAACTATAAATCGTGTACCGAGCGCTTTAAAATCCGCTTGGGCTGTATGAACGATCAGAGGTCGTTGTGGGTCTTTGGCAACATCAATATAAATATCCCCTTGGACTAAATTGATTTGTCTTTTTTCAGCAGTAAAATCAAGTTTAATGGCAGATTTTGCAGCTAAAGTCACTTTGGAACCATCTTCCAAGGTGATCGAATGCATTTGCCCAATCTCAGTTTTATAATCAGCCGTGTAGTAAGACATCATTGTTGAATTCGCAGCGAAATAAACAACACCGCCGATACTCACACAAAACAGCAAGACTTTGCTAAACAGTTGTAAAATATGTTTTTTACTTTGCTGGCTGACTTTCATTGAGTTGCGAACGTTTTGGCTGGATATGCCATGCGTTGTCGAAAACTGCTGCATTGTTTCAGAAAAATTAAGCATTTGATCGAGTTGATCATGATGTTCAGGATACTTGCTTCGCCACGCTTCAAACTCAATTTGCGCTTGTTGACGCTCATGCAAATCATCGGTATTTAAACGAACAATCCATAAAGCCATCTCTTTCTGTAACTGTTTAGCGTCCATCTAGCCCTAGCTCAAGCAAATTGTTTTTCGCCTCATAACATAACTGTAAACATTCAGCTAAATAGAGCTGAGTCGTGCGTAATGATTTACCAATCTCAGTGGCAATTTCACTCTGACTATAGCCTTCAAAGTAATACATGATAAATGCTTTTCGAGTCAGTGCTGTTGTATCCTGTAAAGCGATGGTGAGAAAATCTAAAATAACTACAGCCTCTTCAATTTGATTTGAAGTGATTAAAAGATCTTGATCATCTGCATGCTGTTTGAGTGTTTCTAAATAATTCTGCTCTAAAATATAGCGACGATGCTTATCAATCAGCACATGTTTTGCGACATTAACCAGATATGCACGCGGTTCCTGAATTGAAAAAAGCTGTTTAGTTTGCAGCAATTTAACAAAAGTGTCTTGAACCAGATCTGCGGCAGTAAAAGGATATCTAACACGCGAGTTGAGCCATTGTTTCAGCCAATCATGGTGATCCAAATACATCTCTTGCAGTATTTGTTGCCGCGATGGTGTGGGGAGAATTGGGATCATAGAATTAAATTAAAATTTCTAAACAATAATAATTATCGTTTACATTTTGTGATTTGTAAATGCTATTCCTAAAGAACTTTTTTGTAGGTGCTGTTGCGGTTTTTATCCAGTTCATTCGTCATCTCTCATATAACCCATTTTTTCATAGACTTTTTTAATCAGAGAATTACATGAATCAAGCACTGATCACTGAACCCAATGCCAATGCGCAACAAGAACTTAGTTTAGCCATGCGTCTCAAATTACAGACCGCAGATGAGCATGAAAGAATGCATACACTGATGGCAAAGGCAGACGTATTTTCTAGTGTAGAAAAATATGCCTTATTCGCCCTGTCACAGTATTATTTTCAACTCGAAATCGAACATTTATTTCAACAGGATCAAGTGGCTTTACATATTACTGACCTTGATATCCGTGGTCGTTCTGCACAGGCACTGTTAGATCTACAAGATTTAGGCATTCAACCTCAAGGTCAAACCTTAGAAAGTTTAAATGTAACGTTCCCTGCTGCTTTAGGCTGGATTTACGTTTCAGAAGGATCAACTTTAGGCGCGGCATTTTTATTTAAACAAGCGCAGCAACGCTTAGGCTTAAGCGCTGAAAATGGTGCGCGCAATTTGGCAGCTTACCCTGAAGGTCGAGCAAAGGTTTGGAAACGATTTGTGCAAGCTTTAGATCAAGCCGAACTCAGCCCTAGCCAGAAAGATGAGGTTATTCAAGGTGCACTGGATGCATTTAATTATTTTGGCAATGCTTTAATCAATTTAGATCAGCTTAAGTAATTCTATTGCAGATAAGTTACTTCATCTGATAATAGGAGTTTGCACAGCCACTTATTACAGTGAAAAGTTTAAATTTAATTTGCGTAAACAATAGATCTTCCATAAATCAAAAAATGATGATGTGGCGTAAATCATTTTGCTATTGAAAGTCCCTTCTCTCGCTGGGAGAAGGCTAGGATGAGGGGCTTTTATGTTGATTTATAGTCTTAAAAAGGATTGATGAAAGAAGCCGAATGCCTCACTCTTGTAATGTCTTAATAAGGTTGTTGAGTATAGCGATTCATCATCAAACTATATGCTCATCATATTCCATAAAATCAATAGACCTTTCATAAAGCAAAATATGATTATATGGCGTAAATCATATGGGTATTGAAAGTCCCTTCTCCCGCTGGGAGAAGGTTAGGATGAGGGGCTTTTATGTTGATTTATAATCTTAAAAAGGACTGAAGAAAGAAGTCGAATGTCTCACTCTTGTAATGTCTTAATAAGGTTGTTGAGTATAGCGACTCATCATCAAACTATATGCTCATCACATCACATTCCATAAAATCAATAGATCTTTCATAAAGCAAAATATGATTATATGGCGTGAATCATTTTGCTATTGAAAGTCCCTTCTCCCACTGGGAGAAGGCTCTTTCAATAACAATATGATTCACTCAACATGACCATATTTTAATAGATGGAAGCGTTCTAATATTCCAGTGTTCAATATCTTATAAAATTGCCTCAACAACATCGTTTTCAAACTAGGTTATCTATAGCCAATCTATTACAATGGCTTCTTTTATTCAGCACAGCATATTTTGAATCGCTCATCTTCCCAATTAAAACGTGGACTTAAAAATCGTCATATCCAATTGATCGCTATGGGTGGCGCTGTGGGTACAGGATTATTTTTAGGTTCTGCACAAGTCATCCAATCTGCTGGCCCTTCGATTATTTTAGGCTATGCCATTGTCGGTTTGATTGCCTTTTTAATCATGCGCCAAATGGGTGAAATGATTGTAGAAGAACCTGTTGCAGGTTCATTCAGTTATTTTTCACAAAAATATTGGGGAAAATTTCCTGGTTTTTTATCAGGCTGGAATTACTGGGTAATGTATATTTTAGTCGCCATGACTGAACTTACAGCGGTGGCTAAATATGTGCATTATTGGTGGCCGCATATCCCCGCTTGGGTCTCCGCTTTATTTTTCTTTGTCATCGTGACTGGTTTTAATCTGGGCAATGTTAAGTTTTATGGTGAATCAGAATTTTGGTTAGCCATTATCAAAGTTGTTGCTGTGATTTCGATGATTGTATTTGGTTTATATCTTTTACTCACAGCAGGTGCTGATTCAACTGCAACTGTAGCAAACCTCTGGCAACATGGCGGATTTTTCCCACATGGTTTTTCAGGGTTATTTTATATGCTGGCCTTTTTAATGTTTGCATTTGGCGGCATTGAATTGATTGGGATGACGGCTGCCGAAGCAGAAAACCCTGAAAAAAGCATACCACAAGCAGTCAATCGCGTGATTTTCCGTATTTTGGTTTTTTATGTGGCTTCTCTTGCCATCATCATGTCCTTAATTCCATGGAATCAACTTGATCTTGGCGGTTTAGATAAAAGTCCCTTTGTAATGATTTTCAGCCAACTGGGCTTAGGTTGGGCAGCACATTTACTCAATTTTATTATTCTAACTGCCGCACTTTCGGTATATAACAGTGGTATGTATGCCAATAGTCGTATGCTGTATGGGCTTGCAGTACAAGGCAATGCACCGAAGATGTTTGCAAAAGTCAGCAAACAAGGTGTACCAATCACTGCGGTGATCTTCTCTTCTATCCTGATTTTTGGATGCGTGTTACTGAATTATTTTGTGCCTGAAGAAGCTCTAAGTCATCTGATGTATTTGGCCGTTGCTGCTTTGGTTTTAAACTGGGCACTGATTAGTTTTACCCATTTAAAATTTAAACGTGCTAAAAAGCTGGAAGGGACAAGGGTAAAATTCCCCTCATTGTTTTCACCCGTAAGTAATTATATTGTTTTAGTTTTTATCAGTATGATCCTATATATCATGTGGGTGCAAAACTTTAAAGAATCGGTCATTTTGATTCCAATCTGGATTATTGTGATGTTTGGATTATTTAAAATTTTGAGTTGGAATAAATCACGTTAGTATTTTAAAGGCTTATTGAATCAAATAAGCCTTTAATACCACAATTTTTTAGCTCGATAGATAGTTGATTATTGCTGATTGTTCTCTTCTCATTCATGATAGGTATAAAATTTCGCATACTGATAAAACCATGATTAGGGTAAAGTATGGCAGATAAAAATTTCATATCTATAACATTCAAATGATAATATCCATAAGCTCAAGTGGGTATGAATGAAGCAGGGTCTTTTGGAAAATTTTATGACACAAGATACAAAACGAAATAAAGGTTCATCAATCACACGAGTACTTGAAATTTTAGAAGCCATTGGTGAAGCAAAACATCCCCCTTCCCCACTTGATCTCTCTTTAGCACTTGATATCCCAAAACCCAGTATTCATCGACTCATCCAACTATTAGAAAAAGAAGGTTATGTCAAAGTAGATTTACATGGTGGCTTGTTGGTGGGTGGAAGAGTCAAACAATTACTATTTAATGTTTGGGAAAATGAAAAATTTAGAATTGAACGGTTTTCTATTTTAGAAAAACTGTCAAATAAGATTGGCGAAACCTGTGGTATAGCAATCCTACAAGATAATCATATGCTGTATGTGGATCGTATACAGACGAACTGGCCATTACAGGTATATTTACCCGTCGGTTCAACAGTGCCTGTCTGGTGTACATCAAGTGGCAAACTTTTTTTAAGCCATTTATCCGCAGAAAAAAGGAAAAATATTCTAAAAAATATTCCAATCACCCAGTACACCAAAAACACCATTACAGATCTTAATTTGCTGGAATCTGAAATTCAGCGTATTGGCGTGACAAATTTAGGCACCGATAATGAAGAGTTTATCGCAGGGATGGTGGCCTGTTCAGTGCCTATACTCCACCCCAATGGTGAAATCATTGCCTGCTTATATACCCATGCGCCAAGTATTCGAAAATCCTTAGATGACTTAATCAGCTATCAAGATGCATTAAGAGATGCAGCCAATGATTTAAACATCTATATAAAAAATTCAATCGATTAAATAATAAAAGCTAGCGACTTAGAATACCCAAGTCTCTAGCTTTAAAAACTCAAGTCTTAAAATGATCCAAAATATGTTCCAAGTGTAATCACTCCAATCAACGCAAGTAGTGGAAAAATAACTGCAACCACAAACATATCGTAATAAGACTGTTTATGCGTGAGACCACAAAGTGCAATAATGGTAATTACAGCGCCGTTATGTGGAAGAGAATCTAAAGAACCTGAAGCCATAGAGGCTACTCTGTGCATTAATTCAGGTGAAATGCCAAATTCATGTGCTAGATTCATATAGGTTTCACCCATCGTATTCAATGCAATACTCAAACCTCCAGACGCAGAACCTGTAATCCCAGCCAGTACATTAACCAAAATTGCTTCTGAAACTAGCGGATTACTCGGCGCTAAGCCAACTAAAAAATCTTTTAAAATAACAAAACCAGCTAAAGATGCAATAACTGACCCATATCCGACTTCTGAGGCAGTATTAAAAATAGGTAAAAATGAAGAAGAAACACCATTTTGAATACTGTCTCGAATATCGTTAATCCGTTTCCAATTGAGCACAATAATGGCAATACATGCGATCACCAATGCTGTAATGATCGACCATAAACCAATCACAGAATTTAGACTGGTGTGACCAAATTGAGCCGTGGCCAAATATGAAGTATCCATATTTGGAAAAATCACTTTAGATAATATTAAATTCGATAAAATCACCAATACAATCGGGATCATTGCAATCAGTAAACTAGGATCTGAGTGGGTTAAAATTTCTTTATGATGTTCAATATGATTGCCATAACCTTCACCTTGTTTTATCGAATGTTCAACTCTTCTATTCAGCCACCACATCCCCGTGATTAACATAAAAATCGAGGCAATGATGCCAAGCACAGGCGCAGCATATAGGTCTGTTTTAAAATATGGCATTGGAATTGCGTTTTGAATCGCAGGCGTACCAGGCAATGCGGTCATTGTAAAGGTTAATGCACCCAGCATGATTGCCGCAGGAATGAGTCGTTTAGGAATACCCAGTTCTTTAAATAATGCCGAAGCAATTGGAAATACAGCAAAGCCCACCACAAAAAGCGAAACACCACCATAGGTTAAGATTGCACAGGAAATCACAATCGATAACATCGCGCGATGATGCCCTAAGCGTTCAACAAAAAAAATTGCGATTGTTCGAGCTGATCCACTGTCATCCATGAGTTTGCCAAAGACAGCGCCTAAAAGAAAAAGTGGAAAATATTTAATGATGTACCCACCCAGACCACTCATAAATACTTGCGAATAAAATCCTAATAATTCATGCGTCATTCCACTCCAAATGACCGCAAACAATGCGAGTACAGGCGCCAAAATAATGACACTAAAACCTTTGTAAGCTAAATACATGAGCAATACCAAGGACACTACTATTCCAAATAGTCCTATCATTCTAAACTCCATTTATTTAATTATATTGATACATAATGTATCGTTATATATGTATAGCTAATTTTTAATGATGAATCTAGACAAAATTCTTTTTCACTTTGAAAAATAGACTAAAATACTGTTATTTATCACTAAATAATTTTATTTAAATAAAATTCATAAAAAACCTGTTTACATATAATTTTATATTGATACGATACATATCAATATACAAATATTATAAAGCTAATTTACAGCATGCAACTTGGTCTTTTTTTAAATACAAAATGCATGTAAATGGAATGAAACTAAAATGGAGTTCGCTTATGTCACATACGATTTTGTTGCCCAGATTTCTTGAAGTCGGAAAAAATGCCCGACAGAAAATTCCGCACATTTTAAAAAGCTTAGGCTGTAATAAACCACTGATCATCACTGATCAAATGATGGTCAAGTTAGGCTATATCGCCGATATTCAAAAGATTCTTAAACATGAAAATATTGAAGCAGACTTTTTTGACCAAACCATTCCAGAACCCACCTCAAGTTCTATTGAAGCTGGGGTTCAGTTTATTCAAGCACATCGATATGATTCAATTATCGCTGTGGGTGGTGGCAGTCCAATTGACAGTGCAAAAGCCATTGGCATCTTAGGTCGCTATGGTGGAAAAATCCGAGATTATAAGTTCCCTAGACAAGTCAATGAACAGGGCTTACCAATTATTGCCGTTCCAACAACAGCAGGCACAGGTTCTGAAGCAACCAAATTCACGATCATTACTGATGATGAAAGTAATGAAAAAATGCTCTGTGTCGGTGCTGGCTTTATGCCCATTGCTGCGATTGTGGATTATGAACTAACGTTGAGTTTACCTGCCCGTACCACAGCAGATACGGGTATAGATGCTTTAACCCATGCGATTGAAGCCTATACCAGCAAAAAAGCCAATCTATATAGCGATACTCAAGCATTGGAAGCCATGCGCTTAATTGGCCCAAACCTTAAAAAAGTCTATTTTGATCCAAATGATGAAGCTGCCCGAGAAGCATTGATGCTGGGTTCAACATTGGCTGGTGTGGCTTTTAATAATGCATCTGTTGCCTTAGTTCATGGCATGAGTCGGCCTATTGGCGCGTTTTTCCATGTCCCGCATGGTTTATCGAATGCCATGTTATTGCCCATGATTATTGAATATTCAATTCCAGCTGAACCTGAAAAATATGCGAACTGTGCCAAGGCCATGGGGGCAGCGCAGCAAAATGATTCTATTGAATCTGCCAATGCCAAGTTAATTGAAGCATTAAAAGACATTAATACATCCCTTCAAGTGCCAACTTTAGAAGCTTTTGGAGCAGATAAGCAATATTTTGACGAAGTTGTAAATACTATGGCAGAACAAGCACTTGCTTCAGGCTCACCAAGTAATAACCCTCGTCTTCCAACCAAAGAAGAAATCGTAAAACTTTATCAGCAATTATGGTGTTAATTTTTTAACCAAAATAAATCAGGAGATCTCAATGAATACAATCGGACATTTTATTAATGGACAGCTTTCAACGGAAGCAAGTCGTAGCCAAAAAGTATTTAATCCAGCAACAGGTGAATCAAATTCTGCAGTGGCTATTGCCAGCAAAAAAACCGTACTTGATGCAATAGCAGCAGCAGAAAATGCCTTTCCTGCATGGCGTGATACCCCAGTGATCAAACGTGCGCGAGTCATGTTTAAGTTTAAAGAGTTGCTTGAAAAAAATGCCGATAAAATCTGTGAGCTGATTGGTTTAGAGCATGGCAAGATTTGCCATGATGCAGCTGGGGAATTACAGCGCGGGATTGAAAATGTTGAATATGCTTGCGGTGCACCTGAATTTTTAAAAGGTGAATTCTCCAAAAATGTTGGGCCGAATATTGACTCTTGGAGTGAATTTCAACCTTTAGGTGTCGTTGCAGGGATTACCCCATTTAACTTCCCTGTGATGGTGCCACTTTGGATGTTCCCAATGGCAATTGTCTGTGGCAACTGCTTTATTCTAAAACCTTCTGAGCGTGATCCATCTTCAACATTATATATTGCTCAATTACTTAAAGAAGCTGGACTTCCCGATGGTGTCTTTAATCTGGTGAATGGCGATAAAGTTGCAGTAGATACACTTTTAAATGATCAACGCATCCAAGCGGTTAGTTTTGTAGGCTCAACCCCAATTGCTGAATATATTTATAAAACGGCAACAGCTGCGGGCAAACGTTGTCAAGCTTTAGGTGGGGCAAAAAATCACGCTATTATCATGCCCGATGCAGATGTTGATAATGTAGTGAATTCCCTCCTTGGTGCTGCTTTTGGTTCCTCAGGTGAACGGTGTATGGCGCTTTCGGTTGCGGTTGCAGTCGGTGACGAAATTGCGGATACCGTCATTGCTAAACTTCAAAATGAAATCAGTAAATTAAAATTCGGACATTTTGCCGATAAAAATAATGATTTTGGGCCTGTGATTACGGCTGAACATAAAGCCAAAGTGATTGGTTTTATTGACAGTGCAGAGCAACAAGGTGCAAAAATCGTTGTGGATGGCAGACAAGCAAGCGTTGACGATTTTCAAAATGGCTTTTTTGTGGGACCCACTTTAATTGATCAAGTTACCCCGAATATGCACAGCTACCAACAGGAAATTTTTGGCCCAGTCTTACAAATTATGCGGGTAGAGACCATGCAACAAGCCATGGATCTGATTGATAACCACGAGTATGGTAATGGAACATGCATCTATACCCGTGATGGAGAAGCAGCACGTTATTTTTCTGATCATATTAAAGTAGGTATGGTGGGTATCAATGTTCCTTTGCCTGTACCTGTCGCTTATCATAGTTTTGGTGGTTGGAAACGTTCACTCTTTGGTGATTTGTATGCGTATGGTCCAGATGGTGTACGTTTTTATACACGTCGAAAAACCATTACTCAACGCTGGCCTTCTGCCAACATCCGAGAAAACAAACAATTTTCAATGCCAACTTTAAATTAGGACTATTCAAATTAAGATGGTTCAAATTTAGACTGTTTATTGATAAAACGGCTGACTATGTTGGGAAGTATTCAACCCTATTTTGGATACTTCCCAAATGTTTTGACATTTAAATTTTAAATTGAGTTTGTAACTTTCTAAATCACATACAAATATTATTTTAATAAAAATATTTTAAATCCAATAAATATTTCAATCCTTTAAATACAATTCATCAAATTCAAAATACAAATAACCCACCCTCCTCCTATGCACCATTAAATAAGAAATATTTAATTTTAAAAAACAAAACATACAACAACTCAACAATAATATTTAAATATTTAAATATTTATAAAATCAAACCCTCACATTATAAAAAATAATTAAAAATTGATTTATTTAAAATAAAATTTAAAACACATTAATAATAAACAAACAAATATGATATCAAAAAAACATCTTAAATTTTATTTTTAGGCAACAAACAAATCAACTATAACCATATACTTTATCGCACTACAAATAAATCAATATTCACGTTCAAATAATGACTTATTTAGATCCAAAAAATATAAATCAGAACCATATAAAAAGATAATCGTTTTTCCCTCATGTTTAATCCCTTGAATCCTATAGTTGATCAAACCATTTATCGACTTTATTTCAATACTATAATGACTCATCAAATTTTTTGCTTTTTTGGGATTTACTTGTCGCAACACATAAACCAATTGGACAATAATTGTTTTGTTGAAATCAGATCTTTTCTGCGCAATCGCAAATCTATTTATATGATTTTTTTGAAGTTTTATACTCCTCATTTACTTTTCATCACTATTGATGACGTCAGAAGATTTTAAAATTAAGCGTTGAATGACTGTTCGAGTAACTGAGTAATGCTTAGCAATTGAATAAACAGTATGGCCTTTTTTAAACTTATCCAAAGCTTCTTTCTTTTGCTTATCAGTTAAAATCTCGGGACGACCAACACGCTTTTTTGCTTTATTCATAATGCTCTTTTTAGAAAAACTGGATTTCTCTTCAAAATCAGAACATAACTTTAAAAAATGCATAAATAATTTTTTAAGATCTCCCACAATTTCATTTTTAGAAAAATCTAAACAGATTAATCGAATTTTTTTTTTAAAAATCAAGTTTACACTTGAAGCTACTTCGTTAAAGTTACCACCTAATGAATCAATGCCATTGATTAACAATAAATCACCACTTTCCATCGCATAATTCACTAAATTAATAAATTTATTTCTATATTTTAATGATATACCTGCTTCAACCTCTTCAAAAATCACACGCTTATTTGGTATTTCATAACCAGCGTTTGAAATATAGGAGACATAATTACTGTCTTTTATAGACAAATCATCCACTCTAAAATATGCATAGACTCGCACAACAAATAACCCTCTTATAATTAAAACAATTATTATAATCTTATACTAATAAAAAAAACATCTGTTGAAAATTATATTAGTGTTTTAAACACTATTAATGATTTAAAAACATAAAATCAGAATCATTATAAAAAAATAGCATGATTAATTTAAGCACACGAAATACAAAAAAATTATTTAACAAACAAATACAAGAAATTAGCGACAAAATAAATAATATGATGTAAGAAATTTTTTCAAAAAAATAATTATTTACTTCACTGGAATTTAATATAAAAAACCACTTAAATAAATAAAAGAATATAGCTTAGGTATTTTTAATAGTGTAAATTAATAATTTAATTATATGTA
Source organism: Acinetobacter sp. NyZ410 (assembly GCF_022828975.1). Classification (NCBI taxonomy): domain Bacteria; kingdom Pseudomonadati; phylum Pseudomonadota; class Gammaproteobacteria; order Moraxellales; family Moraxellaceae; genus Acinetobacter; species Acinetobacter sp. NyZ410. The sequence continues at coordinate 3,337,550 of NZ_CP094620.1, forward strand.
TTCTTTTTTATAATTAACATCATGATAAAAAATCATGATGTTATTGTGAGTATCTCTTAAAATTCGACCTGTACAGTTACAGTATCACTATATTTACCAGCAGGCAGACTCAGTGAATTTGTATCCAGAATTTTTGTTGTGAAGGCATAACCCTGCTGAGTATTGCCATCATAAATACCAGGATTTGTAGTCGCAACATCACTCAACCACTGCTCGTTATTTCTTCCCCAGCGTTCTGTGGTTGAGTTTTTATAAATTTCATAACTCATATAGTTATTACCTGTTTCTGACTTCATTGCACGTTGATTGCCATTTTGTGGGTAGAGACCATCATTCAAGCTCACTTTATAAGGTGTCTTAACAGAACAACGTATTCCCATCGAGGTTTTCACTGGTTGAAATTCCGATGCAAAAGCAGCTGTTCCAAAATTCACATCATTGGTCGCAATCCGGCAATCGGGTAAAACTTCAATACTTAAATTTAATGAAGCGTCACTACCACTGCCCCAATTGAGATCTGAAAATATCCCCGGACGTTTAAAACCTGGACTTTCAAAAAAGAATCCAATCCCAATCACAGCAATTGCAGGTACAGAATAATACCATTTGACTTTAAATGGTGTTTCAGATCGGTAGATCCCAGGTGATACCGTTTGTCCAGGATTAATTTTGGCATAAAATGGTAATGAACCATTAGGTCCTGTAAAGAAATTGATAATTGTAAAGCTACTCAAATCCCTTTCTTGCCCCACATTAATTGGATTACTATTGGTATCCAAATAATTCACAGTAAGACGTTCACCAGTGACACTATTGATATAGTTTGCCGGCATCTGATCGACTCGATATTTCAAATAAGTCATATTCGCTAAAGCCAAACTAAATCCACCGCAGGATAAACCTGCACTGAATTGTGAAGATTGAACTCCATTTTCTGCCAGAGTAATGGAAGGAACCTTACCAATGGACACATTGCCACTTGAGTTAACACTACAATCCGCATAGCTCTGAGCAGTAATCAATATTAATCCAGAGAATAATAGACCTGCGGGTATTATTTTTTTTAAAGTAATCATGGTTTAGCCACCTCACGACAAACAACTGACTTAATCACAGCAATCTGTTGTTGCGCTTGTTTTAAATCCAACGAAAAGTTTGCTTCACATATGCTTTGATCTGGCAGTTGCACCCGAATGGTATTTTCTGCACTCAGATCTTCAAGATAAGCAATCCCGTCCATCCCTACATAACTCGATTCTTGATCCGCACGATGTACCACAGCACCCACAGGAATCGCTTGCCCATTGCTTTGCACTAAATACACATTCGCCGCATAAGACTGTTTGATTGGGAAGCCAATCACCACACCTGAACCTCGTTTTGCCGCAATCCGATTTTCAACTTGGGTTGCATTAAAGTTGGAAGGTAAATCGATCGGGTTAATACTGTATTTAGCCGCGTAATACGGGGTCACCGATGGTACAAAAACATAGCCCTTGGCGTTACTCCGCCCTACCAAACTGTTTTCATAATGTACGGGTACATCTGCAACTTTGTTGGTATCAATCAAAGCAAACGACTCGCCCAATCGATTGGCAGCAAAGACATTGCCTGACATCAACACCACTGAGCCGGAAAGTCCAAACCAATAGTTGTAATCATGGCTACCCGACATGCCGACATCGGTATTAAAATATTGGTTACGGTAGCTCACGCGCGCTTGATTAAAATCATCGCTGTTTTCATTAAAGCGTCGAGTTAAATCAACACCAACGCCACCGTCCAATGGCACACTACGGTTATAGTTGATATAACCATAATCACCACTGGATTGTTGGCTATAACCTAGATTGGCTGTGGATCTGCTCTTGGAAAATGGAACCGATAACTGAAATGCAGCACTCCACTCTTTTTCTACAAAATCCCGATTGGCACTTAACGACACTGTCGCACCACGCAGATAGGACGGTAATACCGGTGCCCAAGACAGGTTCATCAGTTTATTTTCAATGTCTCGGCTCTTGGTTCGGATATAGGCCACCCCAAAAGTACCCGACTTTTCTGTGGCAAAATAAGTATTGGCAACCAAACTTTTATGACTGTTGGCTGAAATCAAATCTGTATATTGCAAGCGCGAAAGATCATAATAATCCTGATCGCGTTGGGTATGATTGAGACTAAATCCAAAGCGTTGTTGGTTATAGCTATAACCTAGCGTGTATTGATTTCCCTTGAGGTTTTTATTTCCGTTCAAGTTATTATTTAACTGATTAAGCTCTCCATCGGCCCAGCTTTGGGTTGCCGAACCACTTAATACCCCAAACCGATTCAGCTTAAGCACTGAACCTAGTCCAGCCAACTGAATTGAATCGGAGAGTTCAACCCGTCCTTCAGCCGTGAGCCAATCGTTAATCCCGTAACGCGCATCCGCTGAACTGGCAAATTTGCCATATTCAAAGTTCTTAATCCCATAGTCTTCACGGATTTGTCCCATAGACACGGAATAATCCAATAACCCCGGTTTAAGCAAAGTATTCGAAATATAAAACGGCACTGAGGTTGCCACCTGACGACCAACACTGTCTGTGGTGACAATCACCGCCTCGCCTTTACCATTGATAAACGGAACATTATTTAGAATAAAAGGACCAGATTGCACATCAGTTGAATTGGCTTTCTGCCCATTAATCAACAAATCTACAGTACTCGGTAAAGCCGCTTGTCCTTTAAACTGAGGTAAAGGATAGGTAATCAAATCTGGACGGGTACCAAAATTACGTTGCAACTGTAATCCACCTAAACGCACTGAACTTCCCCATGCGTTTTTACTTCCCGTAATTACATCACCCGCTAAAAATGAAAGTACCCTGACTGGGTCATCATATTGCCAAGTGGTGTCATAGCGACGGTAGCCATCATTATCTTGATTTGAGTCGTTTGCAATCCCCTCAGATTTAAAATCAGTCTTGCTATAAACCCCTGAATTTCTCAGTACGCCATAAGGGGAGAAAAAGCGTTGTTCTGTAAAGAGTGTACTGCTATAGCCACCATTCTCTGGGCGGTAAGTATAAAAGTCATAGTTATTTAATAAACCGATACCCGACTGCGCTGTTTCAGGTTGATACCAAGAATCCAAGCCGCGTATCTGCACTGGCATCCAGCTGGCAGGAAGATCTAGACTAAAATACTGTTGCGCTGAATTGTACTCATACTTCAATTCGGGAATCTGATTGAGGCTGACCCAATCCAAAGCTTTGCCCGAAAAGCCTAAAGTAAATACATCCAGATCAGTCAGGTTTTTTTCTGACTGTTGCTGCAGTGCATCCGCAGGCAGCTTAATCTGTAACTCATCCAGTTTTGATTGCTGGATAAAATAATGATCTCCTTTGACAATGACGGGGATCACCTGTCGTGTCGAATATTGATTGATCACCAAGTCCAGATAAAGCTTAAATAAGCTATTCACTTCTGAAACATCTCGTGGTGGCGGGGGTAAACCATTTGCATACACGTTACAGCTCAGCAATGGGATATTCGCAACTAATATCAATGTCAGGCTTTTGCATAGAAAAGAAGGGGTATGTAACCCTGATAAATAACCCATTTACCCCCCTCCTTCTTTCTTAATCTCAACCAATTCCTGTTTCACCCCTGAACTGTCAACCCCATACAAACTGGTTTGACCACTTAGGCTGTTGAGTAACTTGTTGTCTAGATCAAACTTCATTGTGCTGTTTGCCAACACATAACCAAAGGCAGTTTTGCCAAAAGCCATTTGCTCTGAAGTCGGGGTTAATTTAATTCCCGAAAGTCGTGAAAATTTTGAACCAGTATTTTTAATATAAAGTTCAGGTTTGCCCTGTTCATTATTCTTGACCCACCAACTTAATATCGGCTTCGCCAAAGGGTTTTTCGTATTGGTTTTTTGTGAAACTTCAGTTAAACCACTGCCAAGCCCTTTGCCATAGGCAAATAAGGGAATGGAATAACGCATTTGAAAACTGACTGTCGACGTTTCTTTTTCATTTTCTGGATTCACCTTGATGGGTAATTCATCGACAATAATTCGATAGGCAAGTTCTTTGGCATCAGGTACAGCAGCCGAGCGGGTCAAACGCAACATATGCTTTTCACCTGCCTTGATCTTCGCCACGGGTGGACTTGGAATAACCTCGGTTTGTTCAACATAAGCATCTTGCTGATTATTCTGATCCCATTTAAATACCCGAATCTGCACCATGGCATCAGAGTTACCAGTATTTTGTAGCCATACCGCAGTGGCTTTTTCGTTTTCTTCAATTTTTGGATAGATTGGCCAGATTAAAAAAGTGGCCTGTGCGAATACCGGTGAAGTGACCATCAATATCGCGGCCGCAGAGAAAGTCCTGCCCGACCATATTTTCATTTTATTTAAGCTCATAGAATCACCATGTAATCGTTATTGCGACCGTATCTTTATAAAGGCCTGCTGATCGTGGTTGATTGTTATTATTCAAGTCTGCAACACCGTAAACTGCAAAACCCAATACGGTATTCAAAGTAGTGGTTGGTGTCAGTGAGTAAGTACTGCCACTGGCATATTCACCTTGCAAACTACTGTCCTGATAAAGCTGATAAGGTACAAACTCATTCTGCTGGGCATGTTTCATCCGTCGAAAGTTATTTGAAAAGTGATCACCACCATTCAACATCACCTTTACCGGTAGCCGTGCAGTACATTGGATATTCCAGCTTTGCGCAGTATTGATGACGGATCCTTTTAACTGCCCCTGCGCCACAACAGGATGACGACCAAAATCAAGTAACTGTTCGACATTGCTGAGTTTGCACCCATTTTCAATGGTCGCCTGCACTTTAAAACTTGCCGAAGTTACAGGATCAACAGCAAACCCACTTTGAACAATCGAAATCAGCAGAACACTTAAACCTATTTTTTTCATGATTTTGTTCTTTAAAATTCAATGGTAATTGGAATAGTGTCGGTATATTGTCCAAGCGAGACTGACCGACCATTATTAACAGTTTGCCCCATGAGATTAAGCGTTTGCGGCTGACCATTGTTGGTCAAAGTAATGATTTGATTAGGCCTTAACGCTTCGCGAGCAGTTCCATATAAGATGTTGTAGGCAAGGAAATCTGTGCCATTACTGATTGCACGAAAATAATTTGCACCAAAAGGTGCTGGAACCTTGCTGTCATTTTGCCCCGCACCAAAAGTAACTTTTATTGGGGCATTGCCAGGGCATTGAATGGTCAAACCTGATGTAGAACCCTGACTTAAACTGGTCTCTATCACCTGATTAAATGCAGCTGTGGTTTCTCCGAAATCCAGCTGTCCAAAATTCAAGCCATTTGTTCCGTTGTTCACGGTCTCATTGTTGATCTTGCAGGATGGCTCTAGTTCAAGTTGAATATTTAACTTAGCGCCCAACTGCCCAGCACTGGTGAGTGACGATACAATGCTACAAAGTAGCAATCCAACGCTTTGTTTAAGTAACAGGTGCATACGTTCCTCCTAAAAACAGGCCTGTTCAACAACAAACCTGTTCACTGTTACGTATACTGATTAGAAATTAACAGTCACCAATAAAGTGTCTGTATAATCACCCTGTGCTTTTGCAGTGCCGTTGTTTGCAGCAATTGCACCAAAGATTGGAACTTCTTGAGCTACACCTGCCGCAGCAGTGAAAGTCTGAGCTGTATTAATGACATATGGGTTGGTACGTGCTGCATCACGGTAGACGTTATAATTCACGGTATCCGCAGCAGTCGTATTTTTAAGGCTACGATCAGCGCGTACACCACCATCAATTGCAACAGTAAAGTCAACAGGATTTGCACCGTCACATTCTACAGCGAGATGACCACCTGTCGCTGAAGAAGCAACTTGTCCAGTCAAAACGTTTGACCACTGACCAGAAGTTTTACCGAAATCTAATGTACCAAATTGGTTCATATTTCCAGTAACAGTAGAACCTTCAACAGTACAACCTGTCGAAACATTCAGCTTGACATCAACTTGACCAGTAACAGCTGCTTGTGCAGTCGCGATATAAGCCGTGCTTAATAATGCAGTTAGTGTTAATTTTGTAAAAATATTCATATTAATTCCCATGATTTGTATTATTCGTAAACTTTTACACAAGAAGTGTGAAAGTATTTACATAATCACATGTGATGAATAAGTGTTCAATAAATCAACTAATAAGCAGCACAAAACCAACTTAATTACTTGTATTAATTCAAAATTTTATTGGAATTGTAGAATTAAATTATTATTATATTTAAAACACCAAAAAATACATTTCACTTGATAATTTAACAAAGTAAAAAGTGAAATTAACTTAATTTTCATTTAAATAACATCAAGCTAAATATGCCAATCTAAGGACTTAAAATTTCGCTTAGGCAATATCGTATTTTATCTTGATCAAGCCTCATAAAAACAAAATTAAACCCTATATTTCAAAATTTTACTTGATAAATTTTATGTTCCACAGATTAAACCAAACTCAATATGACAAAGATAAACTTAAATATTTTTTATTCTTTATAAGATTAAAACTTATTATTAAAAATGCTTTACCGGCTCATCTATATTTTAAATTTTTGCCTAAAAAATTTTAGAATAGACTTTTAGATTTAATTATTAGCTTCACAATTTTTTATAGATCTCATTTCATTCAATTGATCTAAGATATGATGATTAATTCAAAATCTCTAATTTTAAATAAACTCGTGATAACAAAGTAACCATGACCAATACCCCAAATTAATCTTTTACAATCATTGCTCACAATGGCTTTGTATTGCTAGATTAATCACGATAATGAGGTTGTAAATTAGTGGCGAGGACATTATTAAGAATATGATTTAATCAATAAAAGTTAACACTTAGCGGTTATTTTATCTACTCATCAAAAATAAAAAAAATCCCATTCGTTCTGGGGTGAAGAATGGGATACGATATGACACTTTAACATGTCGACCGAAAATCGTGAATCTCTGTATACAGTTTGGATCATGACTAAATATGAAAAGTATTTCCACTCGGTTTAAGAACATCCCGTTCTTTAACTCTTAAACAAATGCATTGATCAAATGTAGCAATTGCATTACGAATAAATTCAGCTTCCATTTTATCTACATGCAAATGGCTTTCTTTATGAACTTCTTCAAACAATGCTTTTAAATCATACTGATCATCACTTAAGCATGTCATCTTAAAATTACTCAATTCAGCGTCAATATCTAAACGTATTAATTCGATAAAATGCTGACGTGAAGCATAGCTATTTTCACTATAAAAAAAATGAGTGCTTTCGTCTATGCCTTTATGAAACACCATTTCATAAACTTTCATTATTTATTTATATCCAACATTCATATTTCTATCATTCAATCTATCTGTAGCAAACATTTACGTTATTCAGATAATGCACTTTTTTTATCATTACTTATTCTGTTTTGCAAACTTCTACACCATTTTTACTCACAATTAAATACATAATTAATAAAAAAATACTTTAAAAAAATAAACATTTAAATTTATATAATTTTTAAAAACCAACTTTTAAATAGAATGCAAATATTATAATTTAATACATATTTCATGTAATTTATCATTAAATAACAAATGCAATTTTTGATCAATTGAACAGGTCATATTTATAGTGATGATAAAGCATATGCCCTTCAATATCCTTAGCAGCTCCAATAACATCAATATCGATAAGATTGAATAATTAAATACCATAAACAACAGAAAAGTCAGTTTTTGCCAAAGCTGTATAAGCATTTTCTGTATAAATGAATTAAATATTTATTATTAAAAAGATGCGTTTTATGTTGGATGCCAAACGCTCCAATAAACATGGCATCCAATTTCTCAATGTTAAAAATTAGCTTTTAATACCAGCGAAGCAAAATCTCGGTCATCGAGGGTACTAAAATCATTCGAACCAAAAAAATTGGTATATGCAAGTTCAGCTGTATAGTTTTGCTGATAACTCACTGAAATAGTGGCTGCAATACTCATTTGACCTTCTTGAAAGTTTTGGCTAAATCCAGCTATATCATGGCGAAAGATTACACTTGGTGTGATGACAGTCGCAGGTAAAATATCTTGATAACTTAAAGCCCCTCGTAAACGATAGCCATATGACCATTGCGTAAAAAAACCATCACGATTACAAAAGCGCTCATTCATACCATCAATCACATCATTTGCAAGGTGTGCGGTGCCATAAGGCGTACATTTGTATTCACCTGTTTCAGGATTATAGGCACCAGATGAAAGCTCACTCCGCCCAAATGCACCGACCCGTCCAAAACGATGATTACCAATATCTGCAATATGATTCACTGCAAACTCTGCCGCCCAATTCAATGTATTTGCAGCCAATATATTGTTTAAATGATCACCCGCACCCAGTGAAAATTGGGTTACAGGCGTTCTTACATAACCTTGTAAATATTGCCCAAATTCAGCCGCAACTCCTGGAGGTGTAAGGGGCGTATCTTTGTCTAAAACTTGGGCATAGACAATATCTGTTCCATTTAATTGCAAGGGTTGATTAGGTTTATGGGTTAATTCACTAAAAACAGCGGTTGTCCCTACTTTTCCTGCTAGGCTTAATCCATACATTTTAATATTTTCTGGATAAATTGAAAAAAATCGAGCTGTATTAAAATATGCAGGCCCTGATGCAGTTACCGCTGTACCATCAAAATTAGCATTGCGACTGTGATAGTTCGCAAAATATGCGCCAAGTTCAGCATTATTCCAACGAGGTAAAGTTTGCTTTAAAGCAAAACCATATTGCCCACTATTCTTGGCATATCGACTTTCTGCTCTTGGAATATAAGTCTGTGCATCTAAAGCACTTTCAGACAACTTATCTCCTGGTGTAACGGTCAAAATAATCGGACCACAGTTTTCTGGAACAAAGTCAGAAATTGCAAAAAACGTCCCACACCCGTCCACCACAGAAGGTCTAAACTTAAACTGATAAAAACCATCCAGTTTAAGATTTGGCGTTATTCCAGCCTCAAATGAAAACATTTCGACAGGAATTATTCGTTCTTTTGCCTCTCCTCCCGGCCGATTGATTGCAGCATAATCCAAGGCACTGACTGAATTTATACCATTTTGGAAAAACTGCGATTTCCCCCAATTTAAAGTATGTTTGCCTAATTTTAGATTGGCATTTTGGCCATTTTCTAAAGCAAAATTTTTCCAGATATAGGCATCCCAAAGATCAATGCCCTTAAATTTAGCTAATCTAGGCCACGCAGAATCATCAAAGGCTTTTAAATCTCCACGACCAGTTTCATAAGCATGGTCATACCAATATTTAGTGCTGAGTACTGCACCCTGTTGTTGCCCTTTTAAACGAAACTCAGTCAACCCTTTTATAATTTGGGAAATGTTATCATTCTGACTAAAGTTCACATGCCCGTCGTCGCCATTCACATCAACGCTTAAACCGTCCTTTCCGATATGATTTGCATCAGGTTTATACACCAACTGATTTGAAGCATCTTGAGTACTCCAATTTGCACCTAGGCTGAGCATGGTACTGGTTTCAAATTTCCAATCCTCATTGATCTCAACACTGGTTGCGGAGACTTTTGAAATACTTAAGCTCAGCACTAAACAGACACTCAGCTTTTGAGTGAAAATAATCGTGTGTTTCGCGTTATTGCTACATATCACATTTTGCATCATTCGATCTCCATATCGATATGATTTAATTCGATTTAACTCCATAAATAGCCATATTGACTATTTTGAAATATGCATGATTTTTTAATTGTTTAATCTGTTATGAATACTGCTAACCAATGAGCAATGCTGTCTTAAAACGGCGGGGAAATTGAACCAAGTCACTTCTCAATAAATTCCGCTATATAAAGTCTAAGCACTAAGCGATACATATCGAATCATCCACTTGGTCTAATTGTTGAATAAATTGTTCAGCTTGTGCCCAATACCCATATCCAGCAGCAGGATTAAGATGCCCCACCTCACCTAAACTCACCAATTGACTGCCCCATGTTTTTGCCATAGTCCTAACGGCCTCGTAACTGGCTAAATGGTCATTGGTACTTGCGACCACAATGCTTGGAAAAGGCAAAAACTTGTTAGGTAAAGGATCCCATCCTTGCTGTTTTAGCATTGCAGAACTTGGATAGTTTTCAGGCCATTTGGCCGATAAATCGGGTGGTGTCACCAACAAAGCCCCTTGAATATTGTGTTGATAGATCGCTGCCCAGTGAACGGTCATTAATACCCCTGCACTATGTGCAACTAAAATCACAGGACCATCAATTTCTTCAAGTTGTGCTTGGATCGCTTTAACTCTTTTTATGCAGTTGAGTTTGTCTGTTTCTAATGCAGGGACAGATCGTACCTTGACCAGCCTTTGCTCCAATAAGGTTTGCCAATGTTCAGCAACATGGTCACGTAAACCTGGAACAATTAAAACGGTTGCCTTTGTCTGTATTTTTTCCATTGATCTACCTTTAATTTTAAGTGAATGAATGAAGATGAATTCTATAAATTGCTTATTCACAATACGGTTTAGTTGATTTTGGTGATGTACATTTGATGACAACCTCTTTTCATTTGATGACAAATGACCGCTCCAATACAGCATTCGAGCATGCATCAAAAAACACATAAGAAATTGATTTTATTGTTTTATTTTAAATTTAACTGATTTTTCCATTAAAATTTTGAATATTATTGATGAAATGGGTGAGATTGCTTTAACCAATGCCAACTTTAATAATGGGGCCGTGTTTCAGAAAGGATCCGCTGAAACCATAAAAAAAAGTGAACTACAAGGGAATTAAAATGAATCAAATTTGTAGAATAGCTGTGCCATTGGCATGTCTATTAACAACTCATTTATGTTATGCGGATTCTACAACCTCTAAACGCTGGGCTGTCAGTGCCGGCTGGATGCATGTCATGCCTCAAGGCAAAGCCAACTCAACACATGTAACAACCAGTGTTGTAGAAGGTGGCAGCTATGGCGTTGGATCATCATTATGGGGAAGCGATATTGCCAACTACGAAACCAATGCATCTGAAATTAAGGGAATGGGTGGGCTTTTATTAAATACTTTTATCAAAAATGGTAAAGCAGACCCCAATTATAAAGTTCCAGCAAGTCTAACCACTGGAGCCAGATCGGATATCACTGGTATTTCTGATTATACCGCTCAAGGTGGGATGGAAGTCGCGGATACCGATACATTGGGTTTAACTCTAAGCTACTTTGTAAATGATCATGTATCTCTTGAATTAGTCGGTGGTATCCCACCAAAAATTGATATTGATGGCGTTGGAGAAATTAGAGCTTCGGCACTCTCCACTGCCAATACTCCCGGAAAAGGTACACCACCGACCTATTTAAATGGTTTAAAACTGCTAAAAGATACCTTAATTACCGATCTTGGTGCACATGGCAAAGTTGCAGAAGTGACTGCATGGACGCCTGCAGCAACAGTTAAATATCATTTTGGCGCTTTAGGACAAACTAAGTTCCGACCTTTTGTTGGCGCGGGTGTTGTATATGGTCATTTTAATAAGTTAAAGCTTAATGACGGTGTAGAACAAGACCTTATTCAAGCAGGTTATATGATTGATAATATCCTCAATGATCGAGCGGGTGAAGCATTGCACGGTGGTCAAGGCAGTTCAACAGCGACACCAAAAGTTAAAGTTAAAACCAGTGATGCCTTTGCACCAGTACTCACAGCAGGTTTTACCTTTGATTTAACCGATCGTTGGTTTACCACTGGATCTTTAAGTTATATGCCAAACTTTAATAATGTAGCAACTGTGACTGTCACAGATACATCGACAGGTACCCAATTGATCAAGTCCACGACAAAAATTGATTTAGATCCTTTGGTCACATATCTTGGGGTAGGCTATCGTTTTTAATTAAATGGATTGATCGTAGCCCTACATCTACCAACCATTTAATTTTAAAAATATTGTGTACTAAATATCTACAATCCGATATGAGTCGCAATGCCCCATCTAAAAGAATTAATGTGTAAGCAATATCCCTAAGTTGTGTCGCACATTAATACGTTTTAAAAGGCTGTTCTTTACTCCATAAAGTGCAGTCCTTTTAAAACACTCCTCTTTGTTAAACAAATTTGATACTCTATTTCTATGGTCTCAATGTGTAATGAATTGAGATACTTTTTAAGAAATTTTGATAAAATTATTGAAATTAGACATACGCAAAAACTTTTATAAATGCGTATTGGCAAAGTCTTCAAACAATGATGATTGACCAGGATGGTTAATAAAAAGACAAGGAGAGTGTAAATTGGTTCCTCTTGCACATACAGCGGTACTCAAGAATTATCTGGATGTGAGCCGACAATTAGACCTCAATCCATACCATTTATTATCTGATGCTGGAATTTATTCTGCTCAATTAAATGATTCAAAACAACGCATTTCTGTCGATAAAGTCATGGCATTATTAGAGCAATCTGCTCAAATCAGTGGTTGTGAAGTGTTTGGTCTACATATGGCCGAACAACGTCAAATTGCTGATTTTGGTGAGCTAAGCTTATTATTAAGCTATCAACAAACGTTACGTGATGCCTTAAAAACAATTGTAAGATACCGAAATATCATCAATAACGCGCTTGAAATATATATCGAGGAAGTTGGAAAAACGGTGATTATTCGGGTGGAAGTGATTTCTACTTCAGCAAAGTATAGCCGCCAAGCGATTGAATTGGCTTTGGGGATTACCCATCGTTTTTGTGCTGCATTATTAGCTCAAAAATGGCACCCATTAAGTATTCATTTTACCCATGATGCACCAAAAGACTTAACAGTGCATCAACGTGTTTTTGGAAGTTCACTTGAATTCGGTAGCGAGTTTAATGGTATTGTCTGCTCATCATCAGAACTTGATAAAATCAATCCTCAAGCAAATACAGCAATGGCAAACCATGCACAGCGCTATCTCGATATTGACATCTTACAAAAAGACAATGAGTCATCACTTATTTTTGATATCCGTAAAAGTATCTATCTGCTTTTACCGATGGGACGTGCCACAATTGATCAAGTCGCGCAGACCCATGAAGTCAATGTCAGAACGCTGCAACGGCGTCTAGAAGCTGCACATACAAATTTTAGTGAATTAATGAATGATGTCCGTAGAAATTTGGTATTTCGCTATTTAAAAAATATCAATTATTCACTGGCACAAGTTTCAGATATTCTCGGTTACTCTATGCCGAGCTCTTTTACGCGATGGTTTATTGGCCAATTTGGTATAACACCCAATGCTTGGCGTACCCACAATAAGGCTGAGATCATTGATGAACATACGATATAAATTCAATCAAGGTACGACTAACTTGGTATTAACATCAAAATAATAATAAGAAAAGCCACTTAAAACAAAAGTTTTGCGGAAATTAACTTTAAGGTTGTACTTTGCAAAACTTTTGTTAAATCAAAGCCCGACTAAAATAACCAATGCATCAGGCTGAGTACCAACAATACCAGAAAAACGCTTTCTCCAATCATCAGCAGGATCGGTTTAATACCCACCGTTGCTAACTCTTTTAATTGTGTTTTCATCCCTAGCGCACTAATCGAAATAATCAGACACCAACGAGATAATTCATTCATTCCAGTTTGAACAACTGTAGGGACCCATCCAGTACTATTTATACAGGCAAGAATTAAAAATCCTACTGCAAACCAAGGCAATAATGGCGGTCTTTTGCCCGTAGAGGGTACACCTTGCATACGGGTAATCATGGCTGCGCAGATGATGACAGGTAAAAGCATGGCGACTCGCATCAATTTCACCAGAGTTGCAGTATCGCCTGTTTCTGTAGACATGCTATAACCTGCCCCCACTACTTGGGCGACATCATGAATGGTTGCACCTAAAAAAATCCCTGCATGTTGCGGTGTTAATTCCAACCATCGCGCAATCATGGGATAAACAATCATTGCTAAAGTTGAAAGTGCAGATACTCCAATGACGGTGAACAAGGTTGCTTTTTCTTTTTGTGGATGACTGGGTAAAGCTGCAGACAAGGCCAAGGCTGCGGAAGCTCCACAGATCGCTGTCGCGCCACCAGTCAGCATACCGAAAAACTTATTAAACCCGAGCACTTTTGCTGCGATGACTGAAGCAAGAATGGTAATGACGACCAATGAAATAACCAAAACAATGGGCTGCCAACCTAACGCAGTCATTTGCTCAAGGGTAATTCGCATTCCGAGTAAGGCGATCCCAAAACGCAGTACTTCTCGCGCAGTAAATTCGATACCCGCTTTACACTTTCCTTCTGTTGCAAGAAAGTTCACACCCATCCCGAGCAACAAAGCGAATAACATCACTGGCGCACCATAATGCTCAGATAAAAAACAGGCCGCAGCGGCAACCACAGTACTGACAATAAATCCGGGCATAAGCGCACTTAGCCGTGGCTGCCAAGCCATAGAATCTAATTTACTCATCTAGCGCTACTCCACAATCCAAACCAATAAAAACATTTTCGCCAATCACTTCTACTGGGTATGATTGAACTTGTAGCTGTGTTGAATTGAGTAAATAACCATTTGCCAAGTCAAAACGTAAACCATGTGCACAACATTGAATTACCCTGCCTTCTAATTTCCCATTGAGTAATGAGGCACCCTGATGTGGGCAACTGTCATTAATCGCATAAAATTGTTCGGCAATATTAAATAAAATTAGAGATCGGTCACCGATCATCAAAAAGGATCGATTGCCTAAAGTTGGGATTTTTTCTTGAGGAACTTGAAAACGCAAGCTCATACCATTTGTCCTTGTACTTGAAGCGTATCCAGCATTGCTTGATAAAGTGCACTTGTAGGTTGTGCCCCAGCCATTGCAAAACTGCCATCAAAAACAAAATACGGTACCCCTTTACCGCCTGTATCTGCTGAGATAAAAGGAACAAATGGTTTTGCTAAAATACCTTCAACCACCTCATCCGCAAAACCGCAATACATGGCTATTTTCTGCAATGTTGCGAACTCGCCTATATTTTCCGAATGATGAAAATAGGCTGTGAATAGCGCATCTAAAAATCGCTCACTTTGATCTGAATGATATACTTTTGAAATATTTGCAAAAATATGATGTGCCATAGCTGTGTTTGGCATACGGTGAATTCGATCAAAATCAATATCGACATTGACCGCTTTGGCGGCTTGACGAACTTGAGTTTGGCGCATTCGAACAGCAGTTGAACTGCCTAATCTTTGTAAATAAAAGGCATCAAAAGGAACACCCACCAGCGGAATATGGGGTAAAAGCTGTACACCACGCCACTGGATATTGACCTCAACATCTGGATCACTTTGTTTTAATTTTTGAATCGCAGTCTGTAAATGACGTTTTCCAATCAAACACCAAGGACAGATAAAATCAAAAAAAACTTCAATATTCATTTTACGCGTCATTACTGATTACCCATATTGCATGACTGTGCTTGTACTGTTTGACCTTGTCGTGCTGTTTGTGTATTAAATTTTTTAATATCATGGGCATAATGGCGTTTTGCATAGAAGAATACGGCAGCAGCCACAATGCTCATCAGAGGCATCAATTGAAAAGCATGGTGTAAACCAATCACGTCAGATAGCTTTCCAATCACTAAAGGTCCTAAAGCCAAGCCGAGA
Source organism: Acinetobacter sp. NyZ410 (assembly GCF_022828975.1). Taxonomy (NCBI): domain Bacteria; kingdom Pseudomonadati; phylum Pseudomonadota; class Gammaproteobacteria; order Moraxellales; family Moraxellaceae; genus Acinetobacter; species Acinetobacter sp. NyZ410. The sequence goes on from NZ_CP094620.1 coordinate 3,353,271, forward strand.
AAATTATTTGCCAAAGTTAATGTTGCAAATGCTGTGCTATGTACAGAATGATGTGTCAGGTTGGCAACCATTGCGCTGGATGGTCCATTGGTACCCAATGCGATAAACATCCCAATACAAATCATGATCAATTGAGCATTTCCGACAGACATGGCAAAAGCGATGGATAGCAACACACAACCGATCAAACAAAATGCAATCGCTAAACTGACTTTTCGGTCTGGTCGATCTCGTCCTAAACGATCACATAACATCCCACATAAAATCGTGCCAACTGCACTACTGAGTACAACCATTGCAGCGACCAACCCCGCTTTATCTGTACCCAATCCGTAATATCGATTGAGATAACTGGGAAGCCAAACGATGACCGTGCCACCCACAAACAATTGCAAGCCACTGCCAATATAAGTGGCGATCACAGACCGACTTGAATAAATCGATCGTAAAGGACTTTCCGATCTATCCTGTTTCTGTTGGGTCTTAATTTTGCCTTGAACGGTTCCTATCTTGTTTTCTTTAACCACAATAGGATATAAAAATGCCAGAATCAGCCCAAAGACGGCCATTCCACCAAATGCCCAACGCCAGCCAAAATGTTCAGCCATAACACCGCCTAAAGCCATGCCTAAGAATGAGCCAAACACACCACCTGCCATAAAAGCACTTGCTAAAGTTGCACGCATATCACGAGGAAAAACCGATACAACAACAGCAATCCCGACACTGCCATAGGCAGCTTCGCCAACACCCACCATAAATCGGGCAATAAACATATGTTGATAACTTTCAGCAACTGCACAGCCTAAGGTTGCCATACTCCACAACACAGCCATCAAAGTTAAGCTTTTTACTTTGCCAAAACGATCTGCCAAGATCGACAAAGGTAAGGTTAATAAACCCACCATCAAGGCCACAATCCCACTTAATAATCCAAGTTGGCTGTCTGTCAAAGCCCATTCACTTTTGATCAGTGGGAATACTGAATTTAAGACTTGCCGTGACATATAGTCAGAAATCAACAAACCAAATGTCAGTGCAAAAACCAACCATGCATATTTACGTGGAATGCCAAACGAAGTATCTACACCGTCCGCAGGACTTGAATATTGATGCGCATCCATACGTTCTCCTTGTGTTTTTATAATTTCTCATTCATTTTTGATGACTACCCGACTTCACAGTAACGTAATCATCTTTTTCTCACGGTTTGAATCAAAAATCCTTTTGGCTCAAATCATTATTTACGCTGTGGAACACCCTTTTGACCTGCTTTACGATTGGGCGCCATACCATTTTCCAACAAAGTTTCTTCAATCGTGTCGTATTGAACGCCAATACGATAAATTTCACGTGCTTCTTTACCTGATGCAACTTCACGACCTAATTCATGGGCAATACGCACGGTCTGTTGAATTTGCTGTACTGAAGAAAAACGCTGACCTTGATGATCTATAATGGTGTCTTCATTTCCGACACGTGCATGTAAGCCCATCGCCATTGACATGGTGTTAAACGGCAAAACATTTTTAAGTAAAGACTCTGAAGTTAAAGTACAACCATCAGGTACGCGATGAATAAAGTTAAAGAAGTTAAAAGGATTTGGCCCATCAAAACCACCACCAATTCCAATCCAGGTTAGATTCAACGGACCTTTATACAGCCCTTTACGCACCATACGTTCCAGCGTTTCTAAACCATGCATCCCAGTTAATTGGAAATGCGGTTGAATGCCATTTTCAGTTAAACGCTTTAAATGCTCTGCAACCCAAGCTGGACCTGCAGGTACTGTCATTTCTGCATAAGCTGCCTGAATTGCTGGATGTGCCAAAGAAGTGCCTTCTAAATATTCAGGATAGAGCAACTCCATAATATTCATTTGAGTGGTATTGATCGCCACGGTTACTTGGTCTGGTTTTGGCATTAATTCGGCCAACATATGACGCGTATCATCGCTTAACCAAATTGCAGCTTCACCTTCACTTTCTGGGGCAAAAGAAATTGATCCACCTACCTGAATGATCATATCAGGCACCGCTTCACGCACACCGGCAATGAGTTCATTAAACTTAGACAGACGTTTCGAACCTTTCCCATCTAGTTCTCGAACATGCAAATGGAGGACTGAAGCACCTGCTTCATAGCACTCTACCGCTTTTTGAATTTGTTCTTGCATGGTCACCGGGATATCTTCAGGAAAATCCTCAGGCATCCATTCAGGCCCATAAGGTGCTACCGTAATCACCACTTTGTCCATGTTTTCAGGGTGCAATGAGTCATCAAAGAATTGCATAAACATCTCCATATGTATTTTAAAATTAGGGTTTGGATTAAATCGTTAACTGCTCAGCTTAGTAAGTTGCATCACCAATAATGCCTGCCCGTTCCATTTTTCGATGACATGGTGGATAGTCCATTACGGCATAATGTTGTGTACTGCGGTTGTCCCAAATTGCGATACTATTCGGCTTCCAACTCCAACGAACTTGGTACTCAGGAATATAGGCTTGGGTAATTAAATAACGCAGTAAATCGGTTGCACCGGGGTTGGCATCTTGTCCAAAACGTACGTGTTCTTTGGTATGGTAATTACTAAAATGAGTGGTAAATGCGTTGACATAAAGAATCTTTTCACCCGTTTCAGGATGAGTACGTACCACAGGATGCTCTGCATCGGGGAACTGTTCTTTTAATGACAAACGCTTTTCAATCGGCATCATTGCGCCAAAACTGGCTTCAATACTGTGATAAGCACGTAAATTTGCAATTTTTGTTTTGATTTCTATGGGTAAATTTTCATAAGCCATCACCATATTGGTCCACATGGTATCTCCACCCACTGTCGGACATTCAATACAACGTAGTACACAACCCATTGGCGGAACTTTGCGCCAGCTTGCATCGCTGTGCCAAGCATTTTCATAACGATCAATTGGGCTCTCTGGGCTTTTATAAATTTGTACCAGCCCAGGATGCTCTGGATGACTTCCAACAGCAGGATGGCTTTCTAGTTGTCCAAAGCGCTCAGCAAATGCTACATGTTCAGCTCGGCTTAGGTTTTGATCTCTTAAAAATAAAACCCGATGCTTTAACAAATTCTGACGAATTTCAGTAAATAGCCCATCATCGTCAATGGCATCTGCCAGATTGACCCCCAACAATTCTGCACCGATATTGCAACTTAATTGTTCAACTTGCATAAGACATCCCTTCAAATGACAAAAATTGATGATCCTGTGGTTTTACGTGCTTCTAGATCACTGTGAGCTTGAACTGCATCCTTGAGTTCATAGCGTTGATTGATTTCAATTTTAATGCGTCCATGTCGGACGTGGTCAAATAGTTCATTGGCAAGTTCTTGTTTTTCTATAGGATCAGCAATGAAATCTGCCAGTGCTGGACGAGTCATATATAGAGAGCCTTTCATTGCCAACAAGACGGGGTTAAATTCTGGAATTGCACCAGAAGCAGTCCCCACACAAACCAATAAGCCACGGCGTTTTAACGAATCAAGCGATGCCATAAACGTATCTTTACCAACACTATCAAAGACCACATTTACACCAACTCCATCGGTTAATTCTCGTACTCGTTCTGCAACATTTTCATAGCTATAATTAATGACATGGTCACAACCATGTGCACGGGCAATTTGTGCTTTTTCTTCTGAAGAGGTTGTACCAATCACAGTTAAACCGAGTAACTTTGCCCATTGAGATACAATCAAGCCCACACCACCAGCGGCGGCATGTAATAAAATGCTGTCCCCTTTTTTAAAGTCATAAATACGACGCATTAAATAAGCCGAGGTTAAACCCCGCATGGTCATTGCTGCGGCTGTTTCACAAGAAATTTCTTCAGGTAGTTTGATTAATACATCAGCTGAGATTAAACGTGCAGTGCTATAAGCACCTAAAGTATTTAAAAAACCGGTATAAGTGACTCGATCACCCACTTGAATATGATCTACACCCTCACCCACGGCTTCGACTACACCAGACGCTTCTACGCCCATACCGTTTGGCAGTGGAATTTTATATGTGCCATCGCGAAAATAAGTGTCAGCATAATTTAATCCAACTGCCACATGACGCAGACGCACTTGCCCTGCCACTGGTTCACCAACATCGATGTCTTCATATTGCAAAACATCTGGTGTTCCTGTTTCATAAAACCGTATTGCTTTATTCAATGCCATTTCCCTATCCATGCCGTATTTTTATCAATATTTAAAAATCATGATTAAAACTACAACACAGCAGATGCAGTTCACTTTACATAAGACGACACTGACTTAGCATTTTACGACACGCTTGTGGTTAAAATTGTAAGCTAATTTAGTAAAACACTGTTTTTGAATTATTTTATGGATTTGAATAATTTTTATGGTTTATCTTGAGTGGATTTTTTATCCCAAATTTTAATGTGTTCTTTCTATAGGTATAATAAAGTTTCAAAAAAAGCCATTAAAATAATTATAGGTTTAGCATATTAAACCAACCCTCTTTATAATATATTGCTAAGTCAGAATACTTAGTAAAATTCTAAAAATAGTGTTCTCATTTTAGAGGTTTATTTTATGCATAATCAATTGATCAAAATAACCTTATTTGTTGCTTTATGCTCTTCACCATTTGCACTTGCAGAAATCCCAAAAGAGCTGCTTTATCAAACACCTCAAAATATTGATTCAGCACAACTCGCAACAATTCAAGGTTTCCAAGAAACGAGCACCCCTTTAAAGTTCATAAAAGCTCGTATTTATATTAATCAAATCAATGGCAAAGCCACATTAAACCAATCAAAAGACTGGAATAAAACCTATTCCATTCTACCTACACAGACAACTGTTCGCTTCACCTCTGATGCTCAGCAATTATTTTCTTCAGGTGAGCTCAATTTTACTGCTCAAACAGGGCAAAAATATCAAATCAAAACCAATCAAGCGGATAAAAACAGCCATAAACAAGGTATTCAGTTTTGGATTGAAAATTTAACTACCGGTGAAGCAGTCACAGATAAGCAATTTGCTCATACAGTAGTAAATCAACCTCAACAAATTTATATGCCAGTCATTATTAATAAATAGAGGGATTGAATATGCATCTATTTTTTAAAGTCTCAATTCTAAGTGTACCGATCATTTTTACTGCTTGTATCAGTACAACCAAGAATACACCAGCTATTGAATACTATTCTCCGCCTCAAGCATCATCACAAACAGCAACCATCATTGGTGATCTCTATGATCGTAAATATTTAGCAGACACGATTGCTTTTGTCTTTGCAGTAGATAAAAAGAAAGTAGAGAATGGCTACCATCAACTCAAAGAGCCTTTAATTCTGCACGCTGGTGAACATGATTTACAAATTTGGTGTGGTCAAGGTTCTTATAACTATACCAATTTAGTCAAAGTCCATATTGAACCAAATAAAAAATACCAAGTCGGTTATGAATTAAATCCAAATAAACAAGAAGGTTGTGTATTTTGGATTAATGATTTGGAAACAAAGAAACCTGTGACTGAACTTGTAAATGGCGTGGGATTATGGCGAGCTAACGCTATTACTGACCTGCCAATTCAAGCGTTCTTAGAACCAAGACCTGATAGTGGTCAAGGATATACGGTGGTGCCTATTAGAATTATCAATAAAATGGGCAGTCATTAAAAATAATCTGGGCAGCTGATCATCATGTTAGCTGCCCAGGTTTTCAGATATATAACATTCAAAATGCATGATTTTTCAACCGACGTCAGATGATGAAGCGTCGATATTTTATTTACCGCATTTGCCCTTTTCTGCTAGTTTTAGTTTTTGTATCGCTTTTTGACCTTGTGCATTATCCACCAATTTCAGTCCAGCTCCACCGACCAGCAAACCTGGTTTGATATACTGTTTGATAAAATAATTCTCTCCACTCTTTGCTTGAAGTTTAAGGTCATTTGGTGAAAATTCAGATTCAGTTGAAATGGTATATTCCTGACCACTAGCAACTTCTTCATGGAAGAAAATATTAGGGGCTGTTTCACCAATACAACGACCATTGATTTTAATGTCTTTTTTAATTGTCGTACCCAATCCGCCAGTACGGTAGATATACAATCCAGATTTACCCTGTTCAGGTTGCTTAAACTGTTTTGCAGTAGCACTCAATTCCTTATTAGTAAGGGGAACTGATGCACAACCCGTAAAAAGAAATACTGTTGCTATCGTAGCAAGTAAGGTTTTATTCATTTTCTTAGTACTCCACATCTATAATAAAAATGGATGAACAAATAAGCTTTTTATCATTTTAGAATAGTCAAGCTTAGGCTATTTTAAATACATTGATTGTAGTAACGGGAAGTCCTATCAGCTAAGACTGATATGTTAATTGAACCCATGACTACAATCATGAAAGCACAGAGATTAAACTAAAAGAATTGGGTCTTACTCCATTCAAAACCCAATCTCTTTTTGGCTAATCTAACCAAAATTTGGTAGATTAGATTCAGACATCTAGAATTTCATTTTTAACCCCAACCATCTGGAAGCTCACTTACTTGTATTAACTCCACTCGAATATTTCCAACAACTTTAAACACATAATCACCTCTAGGTAATTTGATAATATCCCCTGGACTAACAGTGATTTCCTCGTCAGTATCTCTATTTCGAAATGACATTGTTCCTTCTTGAATAAAGTAAGTAGTAATACCAGATGAATGAGCCCAAAAACCATTTATACTATCAGCTGGATCCCATTGATTCGATTGAATTCTATAGTTACCTGTATGGGTATATCTTTTTTTTACATTTTCTAGAGTTAATGGTTCATCTGTTAAATCGTTCCATTTTTTTAAATTTAGCATCTACAAGATCCTCATGATTAATATATTTTAATATTGTTGTTTTTAAATGCAGCCTCAGCAACAGCCTTTACAACCTGATTTTCGAGTTTCGTAGCTGCATTTAAAAAATGCCCGCTATTTTGGTCTAAATCAAAAGCAATAAATCCCCCTTTACCATCGGCAGCAATTTGGACTTCTCCAGCAGTTAATACTGGTTTCCCACCAGTGATTACAGCATGTTTAATTTCTACCCCATCTACAACTTTAGGAATAAAAAGCAAACGTCCATCTTCAGTAACTGCATATTTTAAATGCCCATCATTAGCCACAATTCCTGCAAATCCTTTATCTGAAACAGCTATAGGCTTCACACCCAAACGATTAGCATCAGCCATCTCATCAGCTAAGCGCTCTGGAAGTAAATTATTAAATACATATTTATTATCCTTGATTTCGCAACAAGCATTATGAACCCATGTGCCAATGCTACCGACATGATATGTATGTGTGTTTTCTACTTCAATATTATAAACAGTGTCTGTGTATGCTAATCTTTCATGACTTAAAACTTCAATAATTCTATTATTTCTATCCAAAAGTTTCATGCCTGATAGTAACAAGGCCGCTTTCAACCACCCTTTATCTTTTATCCAAAATGGATGTTCTTCAGTTGTAAATATTGTATCTTCTAGGTTTTCCTCATTTTTAACTATAATTTTATGTATAACTTGATTTTCTGTCTGTTTCGTACCAATGACAGCACTATATTCATAGTTAAAATTTGAATCGTTTCTTGACCAAACAAGATCACCATTTCTCAATTGTTCAATTGGTTTTAACCCTCTGTCTGTTTCTACTAATGTTCCAGCAACAAAGCAGGCAGAACCGCTACATAATGAAACATTTAATGGCTTATATTCTTGTTTTAAAACAACGTTAGTATAGAGCCCTTTTAATTGATCAGCCTCTTTAAGCATTTGATTTCGGGCCGCTAAAGTGACACCTGCCGCACCTGGACCATAAATTGCCCCATCTGTAAACAAACCATCTATTGCGACACGAAATGATACATTACAAGCCGCTGTATTGGCTAAACATCCTCTAATTGCTGCAGTAGTAACTACTCCTCCACCAACTGAAGCAACCAATCCCAATAAAAGCATGATATCTGATTGCTGTTTTTCCTGATAGTTTTGCCATTTTGTATTACAAGTTGCATTTATAGTTCCTCCACAATTTACATCAATAAAAGCTAATATTTTTGATGTGCTCTGAATAAAAGCATTATCGCTATCTGCATTTTTTAACAAGCCAATTCCTGACGCTGCTTGCATATTATTAAACTTGGTTTGTAAGTTATAGTCGGCAAATGGAGTATTCTTTTTAGTCAAAATCCCAGCTTGCCTCGCTGTTTCATGTTCTAATTTGCACTCTAAAGTTTTACAATTTAAATATGCTTCTTGATTAATTGCAAAATAACCATTTTTACCAAAATATTTATTATCAACTTGTTTTAAGCAATTACTATCACCACCACAATTTCTTATATCTTTATCTAATTCAACCACCTGTTTCGATGTCAAATAATTATTACTAATAGCTACATTAGCAGCATTTGCTGCAATATTAACATCATAACCTGCCATCGCAGAAACTGTACCAGCCAATAACTGAGAAAGTCCTAGTACTTTTTTCCCATATTCAATCCGTTCTTCATTCGTCATTTCATCTACTGGCTTATTACTAGGAATAGCCCCCGCAACGATCTCACCAATCGCTGCACCTATAGCCCCAGCCTCACAGCTCTTTTGTAATGCACCAGCAACACAACCAGCCGCAGCATGTGCTATCTTGTGTAATACATAGTTGCCTTCCAAACCTTTTATTTGCTGAGCAAGTTCACCTTGTAATGCCCCTGCAAGACCAGCTAATAGAGCTTTTTTCAGATTTTCACTTAGATCACCGCCATTAATTGCGGTTTGTACTAGGGTTGATCCTATAGAGTTCGTAAAATTATTAATTAAACGATCTGATAACAATGTGCTGTCAGGTTTTAGATTAAGTGTTGATCCAACTTGTTTTAATAATCCAGCTGTTACAATTGATGTAACTAAGCCTTTAATTGATTCTTTACTTCCTAAATCTTTAAGTGTTTTTCCTATATCACCACCATTATTAATCAAGCTAATACTTACTTGTGTTGCTAGCGTTGTTACAGCTGCACCAGCCCCCGCACCTAATGCAGCCCCTGCACCAGCACCTAAAGTACCACTGGTTAATCCTGAAATTGCACTTGCAGCGCCAGAAGCGGCACCAGAAGTCAAGACAGTAACAATAATAACAATAATTGCCGCTCCTGCTCCTGTTAAACCTTGAGATTTATAATCCCAATCCTGTTGAGCAAGAATGACTTTATTCCAATCCACATCATTGCGGTTTACAAAGTCTTTTAAATATTGATTCCCCGGTTGGTTTGCCAGTTTTAAAATTTCATCTCGAATTTGTACTTTATTTTGGTCTTTTTCGCCTACTGGTATTTGAACACTAATACCGCCATCAGCTTGGAAAGTTGGAGCTGTTGGTCCATTAAAACTTGGCAATTGTGCTGTTTCAGTGATGGAACCTTTGTCTTGCATAGACTGCCAAACAACAGAGTTCTTTTCTTTTTTTACAACATCTTCAATTCTTGTTATTGCAGGTGCGATAAAAATTTTCCCACCAGACTCAATTTCAGCCCCACTTAAATAACTAAATTCAGTGCCTATAAGTCGCGTATCAAAACCTGACTTCACGCCGATATAATTAGCTTTCAATGTTGCTGGAATTTGTGACACTTGGGTGCGAGTAGAATTGGATTTTGAACGATTGTACTTAATTCCCGCAAATGAGGACTTTTTGGTGATGTCTTCCCTGCTTGTTGAAACGTTATTCGCAGTATAAAAGTTAATATTTCCTCCTGATCGTATAGAAATATTTCCTTCCGCATTAAATTTACCTGAATAAATATCTATACTATTATTAGGATTATTAATCTCTTTACTTTCTATAGAAATATTTTTTGCTTGTATTTCAACTGATGCCGCATCAATATTATCATTTTCGGTTTTCGTGGTGATATATTTTTTCTTTAAACCACCCCATGATTTTCTCTTTTGGGTCGTCGTTCTACGATCATAGCTTTGTTCTATAGCCGCATCAAAAAGAATGTTTTTAAACGACTCTATCTTAACGTTACCATTTTGCGAAACAATACCTGTTGCTTGTAAGACCAAGTTATCTTTGGCACTTGTGCCAACTGTTCTTAGATTTACACCATTGAAACCATTAAGAACAGTCGGATTGACTAAAGTTTTAAAACTATAATTTGCATCATTTTCATTGCCTTTATCATAGAAATCTTGTGTTCCATCTATAATAATACTCGCATCGAAGTTTTTCGGTTGACCACCCACACCTTGTGTAGCCGTTGCAGTATAAGTCTGATCTAGAGGGCCTTGCGCCTCTATGTCGATTGTTCCCGCCTTAGCTGTTAACTCAGAACCACTAATTGAAATGCCCTTTTTAGATTTTAAAGAGATGTTGCCTGAGTTACTTGTTATATTGCTACCTATATGACTATAGCCATTATTATCAGTAAATAAATCAGGATATTTATCATCTAGGTTAAATTTATAAACTTGATCTACAGGCAAAAATTGACCCGATAAGAAATGAGTAAAAATCGTTGACTTATAGCCCATAAATGTTCGAGTATAGATAGGCACAACTGGATATTTTTTAAAGAATTTTTGTTCTGCAAAAGAAAATGAATCATCGTTTTTACTGTATTGTATTTTTAAATTTTCATAATCATCTAAAAACTCCCTTGAATTAAAAAGTGTTTCTCTATTTTGAAAAGTGTTTTTAACTGCATCAATTTTCAAATTGCCTTGTGATGATATTATTTCAATATTTTTTTCAGCATTGATTTTTGCTGCTTCAATACTGACATTTTTCCCTTCTAGTTTCATTCCTCCTTTATTACTAATCAATGAAACTAAGCTTTCTGATCCTCGGCCTTTGCTTCCGCCTTGGCTTTCTAAAACTAAGTCTCCTTTTTTAGATACCAGCTCCAAATCACCAAAAGCATTGATATTCATGGTTGGAGTTAATTTCAGTGTTTGTTCAGTTTGTATCGATAAGTTTCCATTTAATTTATTTAAATCAGCATCATTTTTTAAAATATCTGTACTCGTCGTTTTAAAGGAAACTGTACTATTTTCATTTATTTTCTTAGCTTCGACTAATATTGCGCCACCATTATAATTGGTTTCAGATGCGCTATGTACGCCATCACTGACTAAAGAAAGAATACCTTTGGCATTAAAATTTGAGTCATTTGAAGAAATTAAACCTTTAGATTTTAGGGCTATATGTTGATCTGAGTTAACATTTAGACGATTTGAATAAATTCCATCTGAAAAAAATTCAATATTTTTATCTGACTTTAGAGTTGAATTTTCAGAATAAATATCTTCCACAGCTTCAATATTTATTTTTCCACCTATTGTATTAACAGATGTATTTTTTAAGCTTGCAGCTGTATTACTTTTTAAATAAAATCCTTTCGAAGAAACTTCATTATCTATTAAGCCGACTCCTCCCTCACCAACCAAAGAAACCATACCATTTGCATTATATTTTGAACCTTCTGTTACATTTAAACCTTTAGACTGTAAAGCAATATTTTTACCTGAATTAATATCTAAACCTTTTGAAAGAATATCATCTGAAACAATTTGTATATTTTTATCTGACTTTAGATTTGAATTTATAATGGTAGTTTCACCTAAAGCCTCAATATTTATTCCTCCTCCAATTGTATTAATAGAAGCATATTTCATATTGAGATCTTTATTACTTTTTAAATAAAGCCCTTTCGATGAAAATTCATTGTAATCAAATATTGGAAAAGGAAGATAAAATTTAAATCCATATTCAGCCTCCTGTATAGACTTATTAAATTGTTTTTTTAAATCAACTCCATTCCCTCCATAAATTTGAATAATACCATTTTCAGCATTTATATTTGTATTCTCAAGACTAACTTTCCCTAAGTCAGAAGAAAATAAATTTACACCATTGAGTCCCGAGAGAACATTTTTTGTATATATGTCTAAAGGATAATCTGGAAATCTTTTATCATAAGTGATCTCTTTTTTTGGCACTAAATTTAAATCAAGTTTTGACTGGATGTTCAGTGTTCCTTGCTTAGCATTGATATCAATATTTTTTCCATTTAAAGTGCCATTAGCAACAAGATTAATATCACCTTGATTAGCCGATATATTTGCATTTTCAATATTTAAATTATTTTTAGCTTGAATATAAATATCGTTAATACTTGAAAAATTTCCAGAGTCTTGAATGCGAATATTATTATCAGCAACCAATTGAATACTACCATTGACCCCAATATTCATATTACTATCAAGATTGATATTCTTCGCATCAATGTAGAGATTTCCACCTTGACCAAAATTCTGGACATTACTACTGTTCTTAAAATTGACATCACCCTTAGCACTGACAGAAATTATATTTGGATTATCCGCTCCCTGCTTTTCTAACCGAGCACGATCAAAAGTGATGTTTCGGCCCGATTCCAAAAGTAAATTACCATTGCTGATCATCGACCCACTACTGACTATATCTGCACCCTCACCGGTACTGATACTCAATAGACTACCCTGCGGATTGGTATTTTTTAGCGTACCCGTATTTTCGATTTTACCTGCGCTGGTAATGACTAAACTTTGTGGTGACTGAATGGTCCCTGCATTGCTCACACCTAAACCTTTATCCGTACCGATAATAAAGATATTATTGGCATACATTCCACCAAGTGCTTTCACATCCAGTGCAAATGTTGGAGTAGTGCTATTGTCTTGATTGGGCGTAATTGAACTTAAGTCATCACTAATCGTATTTGACCCCGTAACCACTTGTAAGGCTTGATTGGCATGAACTTGGGCATTCAGTTCAACTGCTTTGGCATAAATATCGACATAATCAGCATTATTGTTATTACCGCCCAGCCCTAAGTTGTTTCCATTTGAGCCAACATTGACTTTTCCTTGATCCACCACAAACTGCTGAATACTTCCATCAGGATTTAGCTGTGTTTTACCAGTGGTGAAAATGACCTTATTGGCATTAATAAAACCACCACCTTGAATATTAATTCCTGATGGATTGGCAATAATCACATCGGCACGTTGTCCAGCAACCTCTAAATTTCCTTTAAATTGCGATGCTGCGGAAGAGTTCACCTCATTGAGAATCACTCTTGCTTCACCTATTTGTAGATAAGGATTAGCCCCCACACTCCCAACAATCACAGAACCTGCACCATTGCGGCTGTTATTTAATACAACACCTGGCTGTAATACATCAAATTGATTATAGACGTTATGAGATACGCCATTTTTAGGTGTTTGAATATTAACAACAGGGACATTTTGACCTTGTTGATTACGCCCAACACCTATGCTGGCTTTTTGTGAGGCTTGGGCGTTCGGGGCAACTTGTATTTGCGCATAGACAGGAGCGAACGACATAAACAAGCTCATCGATGCAACCAAGCCTTTTACTTGCCATGTTTGATGAAAAGGTGTGTAATCTGATTTTTTTGCACGATTTAAGCCAGCACTTTGTCCTGTAGTCTTTGTCTGGCTTTTAATATTTTCAGCCACAGCAATAAACATATTTTTTGCTTTACTAAAAATAATGCGATAACAATTTTTATTCATTTTTTAATTCCTTTTTTGCTTAGTAGGAAAAATTCAAGTTAAAACCCGTAACCCATTCTTTTTTAATGCGATTAGGCGCTTGTATTCCATGACCCACAAAGGTATCTAAATACGTACCTTTAAAATAACTACGTGTACCAAATACACTCCCGATGAGATGACGCTGGCCAGAATAACTATTCCGTCCATTGACCCATCCCTGATCTATCCCTGCATAAAACTGAGTCGCAGGAATAGGTGAATTCCAGCTAAATTCTTGTTGTAAATAATGACCGTTATCCCCAGACAGCATGACATCGCCATCAAAGCCTCGGACGCTATAACGTCCACCAATATAAAAACGGTCTTGAGGAACTAAAATTTTAGGTGCAAATTGCCCACGCCAATTTAAGCGGTATTGGACAGGGTGATTTAAAATGGTGAAAGGTTTCGAATAACGGAGATCAGCACTCCACAGTGGAGCACGAGCATATCCTTCTACTGGTAAAGGACGACCCAAAATATCTACAATTCTTTCTTCTGGCGCAGATTGAGCATTCAATGCGCCTGTACCGCGTCGATAATCAAGATTCAAATCTAGTAATGCATAGCCAATATATTGTCGATGTTGAATCCCTGCATTCCATCCAGCAGTTTCTCTGCGCTGTACACCCACTTCAATATTTTCAATAAAATTTTGATTTTCTTTATGATAACCCTTGGTATAAATGCTGGTTTTATAACCTGTACCACGACCAATCATACGTGAAAGTGTCAAATGACTTTGTTTGGTTTTTCCGCTATATAAAATCGGTGCATTAAAGCCCGCGATCTTTTGTTCATATTTATATTCATTATGGGTTGCTGATAACTCATAATTACCAAATGGAATTGAATAATGGATATAAATACTTTGATTAAAGTCTTCATTCCAATTATCCAATGAATGACTTAAGTTGATATTGAGCACATCATTCAAATGCAAAGGATTGTTTAAACTAATCCCTAAACTACCGATATATTCTCCTGTATTTTTTGAACCTGAATTATCAACACCCAAACTAAATCCTAATTTTTTATAAGGTCTAGATGTTACGATAAGATCACTATAGCCCACGAGTTCTGTACCATCTTGAACTACAGCGGGCTCTATCTGGATATCCACATCTCGATTTGAAACTCGTTTTAAATTTTCTAAACCTTGATCAATTTTTTTAAGATTTAAAATTTCATTATTTTTTAAAGGTAGAGCATTGAATATCTCTATTTTATTTACAGATTTGTCCTTAGAAAAGATTTGATGAATTCGCCCTACATGTATATTTAAAACTAAATTACCTTGAGTTAAATCTTGTGGATTGACTACAATTTGAGTGGTAATCAATCCCTGTTTGATCAACTCATTTTGCGCATATTTCACTAGATTCTGTAGGCTTTGAGTGCCTATACATTGCCCTATAACAAAGTTAGACTGATTTAAGTCATAGAACAAACCATTGAAAATATTTTGATTTTTACTTTGTACTGGATCATTTATGATGAAGTGGAGTTGTTTTATTTCAAAGCATGGCTGTTCGGAAACGACAACATGCTTACGTCCCAGTTTTTCGGTTTTTTGTTTTGGAGTTAATAATATATTTTCATCATTTAACTTTTTTTCAAGCTCATTGATACGTTGATCTTGACGAATAATTTCAGGGGTTAAATCCACTATACCTGATCTCGATGGTATGTCAGCGGCATATAAGCAGAGTGGATAAGCCGAAATTATAGATAAAAAATATATTTTTTTAAGCTTTTGATTTGCCATAATAATCATTAATAACATTCAATGTTAAAAACAGACTATTTAATATACAACTGTGTAGATAAACTTAACAATACTTAAAGGTTAAATTAGATCAACTAAATAGTTGCCAGAGAAAAACATATTTAATTAATTAAATTTTTTTATAGTTAATAGTTTAAAACATACTCTATGTTTTATTTCTATATACCTACTTTTATTGAATTTTATTACAGCAACGCGAAGCACTAAGCTATGTTTGAAACTGTTGTATTCGAAATAAAAAGCTAAATTTCAGTTCTTATTCTTATGATCACTTTTCGCAAACTTTAATGATTTTCCTCAGCTACTTTGTTCATAAAATCCGTTAAAGGCATAGGACATCCCCATAGGTAGCCTTGAAATTCAGTACAACCATTTTCTTGAAAGCGATTAAATTGCTCAACGGTCTCAATCCCCTCTGCTAAAACACGCAGGTTTAAATCAAGCCCAATCTTAACAATCCCATATACCAATTTATTACACCGCTCATCATCTAAAGCCGCTTGCACAAAACTCTGATCAATTTTGATTTGGCTAATTGGCATTTTCTGCAAATAGCTTAATGACGAATAACCTGTACCAAAATCATCTAAAGCAAGCTGAATGCCATTTTTATCCAGAAAGCCCATTTTTTCTATAACACTTTCAATATTATTTAACGCAACCCTTTCAGTTATTTCTAATATGAGTTGGGATGGAAGCACTGCATTTCTCTGCACCATAGAGGTCACGATTTGCTCAAAATTCTCTTGCATAAAATGATCAGCACTTATATTGACTGAAAGTGTAAGATCTTTTGTAGATTCATTTTTACGCCAGTCTTGTAATACATTGCTTGCCTGAATCAGTATCCAATCTCCAATTTTAGGCATTAACTCCAAAGTTTCCGCTACAGGAATAAAATCTTTTGCTGGGATATAACCAAGCGTCGGGTGACGCCAACGTAGCAAAATTTCAGCGCCTATAATTTTTTCAGAAGAATTTACTTGAGGTTGATAAAAGAGCTCAAACTGTTGTTTTGAAAGCGCTAAACGTAGATCCTGCACCAACTTGTTTTCAATTTGCAACTCCAATTGCATCACAAAAATTGAGATACAAATCATTAAAGTGGCAACGGATATTGCAATCCAACCACCATAAGCTCGAATGCTTTCAGCTAAAGGTATTGCTCCATCTAAAGTAAACGCACTCCCGCTAAAAAAGATAAAAGCGGCAATGGATAAGATAATTAAAATTAACTGTAAAGCATTGGGATCTCTTCGATAATTCAAATATCCCAATATGGCTCCTGCTGGAAGAAATAAATGCGCAACTCTGGGGTGATCTATTGTGGCGACATCAAATATTAAGCAAAAAACCACAGGAAAAACAAAGAGGACAATTTGTGAAACCAATATGCCCGCTGAAATCCGATGTATATAAATCAAAAATAAGCTGAAGATAGACATTGTTGTAAAAAAAATATCAATACAAACAATGAACCACATCTCAGCAAAGCTAAAATATATTGTCCAAAATAGGCAAAATGCGATACAGATAATAATGTTTGCTTTAGCTGCAATCGTTATTTGTTGGTTTTTTACGGCGTTGAAATGTTTGTTTTGGTTTTTTAAATAGGATAAAACGACCATAAATCCCCCCATTACAAATATTTATTGATCAAGTATCCGCATTGTTTTTATACACAATTTCAGAATCACATCAATAAACACTAAGCTATTAAAAATATTTATAATTTATAAATATCTGACTTGTTAATATGCTTGATTAGCTTTAAAAAAACGAATGTCGTCTTCAGTTTAGTCCCTTAAATAATTATCCATCTAGTAATCCATCCATTTATATTTTTTGACATTTATAGCTCAAAAGTGTTCAAAATCAATATTGTGAATAATATTAAAAATAGTCATGAAGGTAAAAAGTATTTTTTAATGAAATTGTATCAGCTCCTGCACCCTACTAAGCGAGTTGTACTCAACAAACCGTTTTATTTGAAAATCCATTTCAGAAATAAATGAAATATAACATGTTTTTTCACATGATATAGCACCAACAGATGAGTAGATAAAGTAAATATATCCGCAAGGATTGTGTAGTTAAAACACCACAATACTCATTTTTACTCATTCAAACAAACAACTAAATTCACGTGAAAAAACATATTTTCTAAAATATTTCATAAACCCTACAAAACCCAATATAAAAACAATATAAGTTTTACATCTGAATCATTTTTTGGAAAAAAATCTCACGGTTCGCAAGTAAAACTTACCTATTAAAAAACAAATACATCACCATTCCTTATTGCTCAAGCCATAAGTTATACAGACTTAATCAGCACTTTTTAGCCAAAAACCTAAAAATCAAATTAAAATTAACGTATTAAAATACTTATAATTTAACTAAATTGTTCGAATAAATATTTAAGAATTTCTTTAATATTCAGAAAAATTTATCATTTGTAAAGCTGATATAGAGTTTCTTTCATAATCTGTTGTCATTTGGTCTTTATTAAAGTTTACCGACACATTCTCATCTAACTTAGGCAAGTTTGGTGTACAGCATGAAACAGGCTGTATCCGAATGCATATCAAACTTATAAATTTGCCGAGAATATTTATGCAACAGGAATTGGTTCCCAGAAGAAAGTTTTATACAAATGATTTGCTCTCAGGTTTAGTTGTTTTTTTAGTTGCTCTACCGCTCTGTTTAGGTATAGCCAGTGCCTCAGGTGCACCCTTGATTTCCGGTATTATTGCGGGTGTCATTGGTGGAATCGTTATCGGTTATTTGAGTGGTTCTCATATCAGTGTGTCAGGTCCCGCTGCTGGGCTTACCGCTATTGTTTTAACGCAACTGGATAAACTTGAAGGCAACTACCAAGCTTTTTTATTTTGTTTAGTTTTAGCGGGTCTCATCCAATTATTTTTCGGGTTATTTCGGTTGGGGACATATTCAAATTTTATCCCAACCAATGTGATTATGGGGCTTCTTGTTGCCATCGGATTAATCTTGATTATCAATCAGCTTCCTCTACTCTTTGGGATTAAAACCGAAATTCTTCAACAACGTTGGTCCGAAGGGACAGGCCTATTACAGCATCTTGATTATGGTGCGGCAATCATTGGTATCTCTAGTGTATTCATTATTTTATTGTGGGATAAAACACCTTTAAAAAAACTGGTTGTACCCTCTGCACTTATTGCGGTTATTTTTGCTGGACTCTTAAACTATTTTTTTATCAGTACCCATTCCAGCCTCGCAGTCAGCACTGAACATCTGGTCAATCTTCCCAATATCTTTTCAGGTGTTGAATCAATTATCAGTTTCCCTGACTTCACTCAATGGAATAATCCTATTATTTATACAGGCGCTATTACGCTTGCGATCGTCGCCTCGCTTGAAACACTATTAAATCTAGAAGCTGCGGACAAAATGGATCCGCAAAAGCGTGCCTCTCCGCCAAACAAAGAGTTAGTGGCCCAAGGTATCGGAAATACCATGTCTGGTTTAATTGGAGGTATGCCGATTACCTCAGTGATTGTTCGAAGTTCAGTCAATGCAGCAAGTGGTGCAAAGACTAAATTCTCTGCAATTTTTCACGGTATTTTATTGATTATTGCAGTTTTATTTCTGACACCATTAATCAATGTTGTTCCATTATCTTCCCTTGCCGCTATTTTAATTTTAACTGGCGTAAAATTAGCCAGCCCTTCACTTTTTAAACGAATCTATGCTCAAGGATGGAAGCAATTTCTACCCTTCATTGTAACAGTTGTTGCAATTATCGCGACGGATCTGCTTATCGGTATTTTGTTAGGGCTGTTGATTAGCTTTATCATTGTATTAAAAAATAATTTATTCCGTGGTGTTCGTATCATCCACGAAGCACATTTACATGGAAATATTACCCGTATTGAACTGGCACCCAATATTAGTTTTTTAAATCGTTCAGCGTTGGTTTCTGCCTTAGAGAAAATCGTCAGTGGTGATACTGTAGTGATCGATGCGTCGAATACCTATTATATTGATCCGGATGTATATCAAGTGATTAAAGATTTTAGAGATGAAACAGCTGCAGAAAATGGCATCGATGTAAAACTAATTGGCTTTAAAATACATTATCCTGAAATTAAAGAAGAAGAACTGGATATTGACGTCAGTACTCAGGAAATTCAACGACAACTTACGCCTGCACAAGTGTTTCAGCTACTCAAAGAAGGCAATCAACGATTCGTTAACCATGAACGGATTTATCATAATATTGCTCGTCAAATTCAGGTCACTGCACAATCTGGACAGCATCCATTTGCAGCAGTTCTAGGCTGTATGGATTCACGTGCGCCAACAGAACGGATTTTTGATGTCGGTATTGGTGACTTATTTAGTCTACGCATTGCTGGAAATATTGCGGGCGAAAAAGTATTGGGCTCTCTAGAGTTCGCCTGTAAGAGTAAGGGTTCCAAATTAATTTTAGTATTGGGCCATACAGACTGTGGTGCAGTGACAGCAGCTTGTCAGATGTATGAACAAAAAAAGGATATCACTCAACTCAGCGAAACCCCACATGTACAATATTTTCTTAAACCGATTATGCAGGCGGCAGAAAACGTGCATAAAGAAATGACTGATTACCAACTCACCAGTAATTTCATTCAGGCGGTGACCATTGCAAATGTGCAAAATAATATTGCCTATATCTTAAGAAATAGCCCAGTACTGAAAAAGATGGTCGAAGAAGGTGAAATTGGCATTGCGGGTGGTATTTATGATGTAAAAACTGGAAAAGTGGATTTTTTATAAAGTCGATACCAGTATGATCTATATAAGGATATCAGCATAAAGCTAGTCTTAAAGACAAGTGTAATGATCGACATGGATGTCATCTTCCCCTTCTGCAAGGATCTCTAATAAATCATTATCAGCCTTCTATTCATAGATAAAAAAATCTAAATTTTTAGAAAAGATTAAACCTAAATCCAATCATTGTGTTCTAAATAAAATAAAAGAAGCCTGAATATTCAGACTCCCTTATGATACGCTTAATATTAATTTTGAAAATATTAGAGTCTATTGCTTATAATATTCCCTTATAAGCCTTCAAGTTTTAGACGATTGACCTGTTGACGATAAAGTGACACAGGATCTGGTCCAAACCATGCTTTTAACCCTAAAATCTGATTGATTTCATCTAGGTGAGTTTGATTATAGTCGTCTCGAATCACCTGGCCGAAATGTGCATTGCAACGGTTAACCAAACCATCATTGTCATTATTTTTATAAGATCTCGGTGCCATGGTGGAAATGGCAACATCAATGACATCAAGTAGATTGGTTGCTTGAGCTTTACCTGTCCACGAGTAATGATAAACCCCATTACTGGTAATCTTCTGACCATTGCCACAATCAGATGGGATTGCCGCAGTTGGGAATCTTGCATTGAATTCTGCAGAACCCTTTTCACTTAATGATTTCAATGAGCGATCCAGACTAATTGGCAAATCAGGATTACCTTGTAGGAGTAGTTCCACTGGCGCAACGATATACTGTCCTAGGACTGTAAATAAAAATTTCTCACTAGGATTATCCAACATATCATCCCCCACTTTGGATCCTTTAAACGTTCCAGCAACAGCAGTGAGAGAGGCGACTTTTTCAGGTGCAATGGCTTCTATATAACGAATGGTTGGTCCACCATGACTATGACCGATCAAATTAACTTTTGACTTTCCTGAGAGTGCCAAAACTTCATCTACTTGTTGTAGCAACTGCTCGCCACGAACTTCGGTGGATTCTAGTGGAGAAACCTGTGTCGCATAAACCGTCGCACCATTCCGTGCCAAATCGGGAAGAACCTGATAAAAATAATCCATCCCAAAAGCTGTCGGACCGAGTCGGGTAAAACCAAACATCCCATGGTTAAATACCACTGGATATTTGGTTTTTGCATAATCAGAAGCCACATAATTGCTGCTAACGCTCTGTAAACCAGAAGCAAAAACTGGCATAGCCAATGTGGCCAAAGCCACAATACTAGCGGTGAGTAAAGTCTGTTTCATATATTTCCCTGCTATCTTGATTTCTTTTCTTTAGAAATCAGCATCATTCACGTTATAAATCCTCTATAACCATGCATTTTTTGTTTTTTTGCATAGTGCTCCTCATAAATAAAGCTGTCATCTAAAAGCCTTATTTACTCAATCCTATTTACCCTCCTTGGTTATGGATATATTCAAAGTTGTGTAGGCACATTTATTCTGGTTGATTGCGTAAATGAAATGACTGCATTTGTTTGACTAAATCACGCAGTGTCCTTATATCTTTTAGTTTTGACTGTTGCTGAATTTCTTCTTTTCGGCCTTTCTAAAAGCACATTAAGTTATTTTTCCAGTTTTGAGCTTACTCAGTAGCTGAAAGATTTTCATGATCTATCACGTTTATTCACTTAACTGTGTAAATTTTGTAAGTCGCTTACTTATCTAATTAGATCGCTAGCCTCTTCACCCAAAAGAAAGAGGTTTTGCAGCTTTCTCATATTCAAGAAAGCCCATTGATAATATTTAAAATATTCCTCAATCATATTACGGGGCGTTGATGACTTTGTTGTTTTGGATATGAAAAGAATGAAAAGTAACTCATCAGTTCATTTTACTGAAAAAGCTGAGATACAACTTTAGAGATGCTGTGTGAAGCCAAGAAAATCGTCCCGTTGGTTAAATACCACCTAAACAAATACATGTGAATAGTCATCACTATTTGTAGGGCAGCTTACATTGCAAAACATTGAATGGAAGCTATTCGGCAACATAGGTTGTATAAAAATAATTTTGGAAACCCGTACTCATCTTCTAATTAAATAGATTTGAATCTTAGTTTTGTTCACTACAAACAACCCAGTATACACTCATGCTGATTAAACTATTTCTCAGGAATTCATCATTTTCAAGTAGTATGAGGGAGTTAACAAAAAAGATTTTATATTTCAGCTCTAAAAAAATACCAGTCATAAAGACTGGTATTCATCATCTATTAAGGCTTTTCACCATTTGCTAAACGCTGTTCAATCGCATCCAATACCGCAGGTAAGTCAGCAATACTATCAATTACATAATGTGCACCTGAAGCATTCATTTTTGCGTATGCTTTTTCTTTTAAACTTAGTTGTTCAGACGCTGAAAGTGCAGACCACTCTTCGAAGCTTAGCCCCACTTCATTCCCACTGACGGCCAAGCCCACAGTCCAACAACCAGCGTTTAAACCTTCTTCTATGCCGACCACTGTGTCATCCACTTTCACCACAGTTTTAATATCTAACACATCAAGTTCAATTAGGTTTTTCCACAACATTTCAGGATATGGACGACCATGTTTCACATCACTGGCTGTGATAGTACAGTCAGGCACATAACCTTGATCAGCTGCATCTTGCACCAATTGACCAATCATCATCGAAGCATAACCAGTATTACTGCCAATTTTTGCACCACGGGCACGAATGTCAGCAAATGCCTCTAATGCCCCCGGAATCAATTTTGAGCAGCTTGGGATACTTTTCAATTGGTATGGAATAAAGTCCTGATATAAACGGTCAATATCCGCCACAGTCACTTCAGCACCATGTGCCTGCTTCCACGCTTCTGCAACACGTGGCATTTTCAAAACTGCCGCAATGTGATCGCGTTTTTCCAAACCCATTGGTGCACGTGCTTCTTCAATTGAAATTTCAACTTTATTATCTGCAAATAAAGCCATAAATGCCAAAATTGGTGCGCGTGAACCAAAATCTACTGTTGTACCTGCCCAATCAAAAACCACGGCTTGTAATGCTGAATTTGAAGTGTTCATAAGGTTATCCTATTCATTTCTCAAAGTTAAAAATAGCTGTCTTGCGTAAGTTAAGTTTTGCGTAATATTTAATTTCTAATGGCAGCGCCCGCTCCTTTTAAAAGGAGAACTAGGGAGAGGACTTATAACCTCCCCATCCAAACCTCCGCCCTGAGCCATAAATGGCATAAGAAAAGGAGCTGTGAATTCCAATCAAATACGATAGTGCTCAATCGCTGTTAAAAGCCGTTCAATATCATCTAAATAAACCTCTCCGATATTGCCGATACGGAAGCAATTTAAGTTGGTGACTTTGCCGGGATAGATTACAAACCCTGCTTGTTTCAGATTTTCATACAAGGCTTGGAAGCTAAAATCGGCTTCATTTGGATATAAAAATGTAGTGATAATTGGAGATTGTGGTGCATCTTGATCTAAGACCATTTCAAAACCAAGCGCTTGCATACCTGCGGCTAAACGTTGTTGATTATTGAAATAACGCTGATAACGTGCGGTTACTCCGCCTTCTTGTTCTAATTCTAAAAGTGCTTGATAAAAAGCACGCACCACATGAGTTGGCGAAGTAAAACGCCATTTACCATTATGCTGTTCCATGGTGTTCCATTGGTCATATAGGTCTAAACTGACTGAACAAGCCAAACCTTTGCACGCTTGTAATTGCTCACGTTTTGCCAAAATAAAACCAAAGCCAGGTACGCCTTGGATGCATTTATTGGCACTTGAAATCAAGAAATCAATTTCGAGCTCTGCAATGTCCATTGGCACGCCACCAAAAGAACTCATCGCATCGACAATCCACACTTTGTTTTTAGCTTTGACAATGCGCCCAATCGCTTGAATTGGGTTTAATAAACCAGTGGTGGTTTCGCAATGCACACATGACACATGAGTGATATTGTCATCTTCAAGTGCTTTTTCGATATCAGCCAGTTGAGGGATTTGCATTTCAGGGTAACGTAATTCCACCACGTGAATTTTCAAACACCGAGCCATTTGCACCATGCGTGCGCCATATGCCCCGTTATTGATAATTAAAATTTTGCCATCCTTTGGAATCGCCGAACCTAACACGGATTCTACAGAGAAACTCCCACTGCCTTGCATCAACACAGCACTATATTGTTCAGGTTTTGCAGTTGCCAACGCCACCAAACGACTGCGGATCTCCTGAACCAATGCGTTATATTCTTTGTCCCAAGTACACCAATCACGTTGCATCACACGACGCACACTTTTCGATGTAGACAATGGTCCTGGTGTCAACAGTAAGTATTTATTTTCAACATCGTGTTCAATTGTGTTTGCAAGTTCAATTTGTGCGTTCATTTCGCCTAACCTTTATTCAATTTCATACAGTATAAATAAATCTGGTTTAAACCAGATTACAAAATATAATTTTCTAACATTTCTTTCATAAATCCTGCGCCTGTGGTCATGCCTTTGCCTGCAATCGCACTGACAAGGAAAATATTGGTTTCAGCTTCCATCACACAAGCCAATTCCGTAGGATGAGTCAGGTAATAACCGTTCCAACGAGATTCAATTTCAGGTAGTTCTAAGCCAATATTTTCTTTGCAATATTGCAAAATGAATTGGTTAATTTCTTCACGTTGATTAAATTGTGGTAGGTCTTCAATTGGATAATATTCATGGCTATCGCCCAAAATAATTTGTCCGAATTCATTTTGTTTGATCAGGATATGAATACCGTATTTTTCAACTAAACCGATTTGCGATTCATTGCGTAAATCTTGATGACTTGGGCAAATCTCAAAAGCGGGATAACGAGAGATCGACAATCCTGAATAAATCGAAGCTTTGAGATTGACTTTTAGCGGTTTGGTTAATGCCATTTGCAAAGTACAACGCAATAAACCTTTTTGTTGTAAGAGCTCGGGATACAACAATTGTGTCTCTTCACCATGACAAATCATGACTTTATTTGCGGTAAATGTTTGACCTGATGCCAAGCGAATATGCGCCATACCTTGGTTAAATTGCGTCAGTACCACAGAGGCATTGCAATGAATTTGTACACCAAGTTTTTCGGCATATTGCAACAAACGCAGTCCCACCAAATGTGGCTCAACTGAATAATCCTCATGAAATACCATACCGCCCCGTAGCGCAGTCTCTGGGTTTAAATAAGCATATTGATCAAACAGTTGCTTCTTAGACAATAGACTTACAGGAATCTGATAATCAGCTGCAGCTTGAGCAAACTCGTTTAATACTTGCCATTCAAGTTCAGTATTCGCAAGATACAAGCCATTTCGCTGTTGAAATGAAATATCGGTTTGTGCCTGAATCCGTTGATAAAATTCACGGGTTGCCAAAGCATATTCACGCCATTTCGCATCAGGACGGCTTAGCGTCGAAGTCCCAACCATGCCAAAGTTACGGCGAGTCGCACCTATAGGTTGTACATATTTTTCAAAGACTTGTACCTTTAAGCCTTGCTCTGCCGCTTGGATCGCAGCCGATAATCCTAAAATGCCTGCACCGACAATAATTAAGTCGAATTGTGCTGTATTCATTGTCTTTTCCACCTTATCTACTTTTTTTAGCACGCAAAATCCCCAGCGCCTAAAAGAAAGCGTTCAATTCAAATGGTTTAGTTAATTAAAAAGATTGACTGAAAGATCAATTTGTTATGAATGTGTTTGCTCACGCCAACGTTGTGTTGACACCATCATTTTCCGAGTGAATAACCAATGCAGCAACTTGACTGCACATGAGGTGAGTAAAATCAAAATACTCATCGCCACAGCTGCCACGGTATCACCTGCATCATCCATATTCAGCACCGCCACCGATGCCAAATTGGTATCAGGTGAATAAAGGAAAATCGCAGCTGAAACAGTAGTCATAGCATTGACAAATAAATACACCAACACATCACACAGCGCAGGAAAGGTTAAAGGCAAATATACTTTGCGGAACATTGTCCAATGTGAAGATCCTAAACTTTGTGCAGCATGATCAAGTTGATTCGGGATCTGTTGAATCGCATGCGTTAAGGTCAAATGTGGCACAGTGTAATAATGAATAATGGTTGAAATCACCAACAGCGTCATCGTACCGTAAACGAAAGACACAGGATTTTGCGGTGCATTAAAGAACAAGATATAAGCAATACCCAACACCAAGCCAGGCACAGCCAAAGGTAATAACACCAAGACTTTTACATAGTTTTTAAGTAAAGGATGTGCTTTAAAACGGGTACTAAATAAGGCAATGATGAAAATTATCATCGTACCGAAAACTGTACTGAACAATGCCAGTTTGATTGAGTTAAAATAACTTGCCCAACCACCACCATCAACATAGTCAAAACGATAATGATTTAAGGTCATTGACAAATCATAGGGCCAATAGCGAATGAATGATGCGAGAATCGCAGTCACAATAATCAGTAAAATACCGCCTGAAATCACCCCACAAAATACAGTTAATGCTTTTTCAATTCGAGGATTGGCACGCAAACGATAAGGCTGAATTTGGAAATTTTGATAGCGTTCCTGATGACGACTTTGGTATCGATCAAAAATGAATGCCAACACCGCAGGACAGAGCAACAAAATCGAAATGACGGCACCCATGTTCATATTTTGTTGACCAATGATCTGCTTATACACATCCAACGCCATCATATTGAATGAGCCGCCAATCACTTTAGGAATCCCGAAATCGGTAATGACATAAGTAAATGCCACCAGACAGGCACTGACTAAACCATAACGAATCGCAGGAAAAGTCACAGCCCAATGGGTTTGTAGTGTATTTTTTCCTAAAGCATGAGAAGCCTCAATCAAATGTTGATCAATATGGCGAAATGCACCCATCATCAACATGACCATGGCAGGAAATAGCCAAAAGCAATAACTGATCAAAATGCCTAGTGGACCATAAATTTCCACCTCGCCCAGCATGCCCTTAAAAACACCTTGCTGACCAAACAAATACACCAAAGCCAATGAAGGCAAAAGTGAAGGTGCAAGAATCGGTAAAAATGCCACGGTTTTAAAGAAAGCTTTGCCTCGAATATTGCAATTGATCAATGCAAAAGCATAAACACTTGCCAAGCTCACCGTAATCAACATGGCTGTAATGGCGATCCACATCGAATTAAAAATCGATGAGATTAAGGCCGGATTAGAAAAATAAGCTGTAAAGTTATCCAACCCGACAAATTGATGCTGTTCATTTAAAAATGCGCTTTGCATCAATACGATTAAGGGTGCAATCAAACTCAAGGTGAATAGAATTGCTGCGACAAACAACACCGCACTTGAACGCAATGAATAACGAAAACGATGTGCTGTTTGACTACTTAATAAAGCATCTGCGGCAGACTGATTTAACATCTCGCATGCCCTCGTGAATCAAACACATGTAAGTCACGAATCGGCACTTGCAGATACATTGCATCTTGCACAACCGCCATATGTTGATGATCCACATCAACTTGCAATATATTGTCATCGGCCTGATTTTGGTTTTGTACCATGCAGAATAAACGACGTTTTGCGCCTAAAAACTCAGTATTGACAATACGTACAGCTAAATTTAAATATTCAGTAGAAGATTCATTTCCAGCAACTAATTTGACATTTTCAGGTCGAAAAGCAATTTCATAATGTTCATCTTGGGCAAAGTTTAAATGTAGAAATTCAATAAAAGAATGCTCATTCATTTTTAAACGATGCGTATCGACCGCCACTGTCTGTATAAAATTCATCGAACCAATAAACTGTGCTACAAAACGGGTTTGCGGTTTGTAATAAATATTATGTGGTGTATCGAGTTGTTCAATCACACCTTTATTCATCACCGCCACACGGTCAGAAATACTTAACGCCTCTTCCTGATCATGCGTAACCATGATCGCAGGCAAATTTAATTGACATTGAATGGTACGAATTTTTTGGCGGAGGTTTAAACGTACCAACGCATCCAAAGCGGACAAAGGTTCATCCAACAATAAAACATCAGGATTGGGCGCAATCGCACGGGCTAAAGCCACACGCTGTTGCTGACCACCTGACAATTGATTGGGATATTTTTCTGCAATATTGGGCAATTCAATTAAGTTTAATAATTCATTGATACGAAATTGAATCTCTTGCGCTGACCAGTGTTTTTTATGCAAACCAAATGCAATATTTTCCGCCACTGTTAAGTTTGGAAAGAGTGCATAGTTTTGGAAAACAATGCCACATTTACGTTTTGCAGTATTAAAATGAGTAATATCAATTTGTTGTTTAATCACTTTGCCATAATCAGGCTGTTCAAGCCCAGCAATGATGCGTAGCAATGTCGTTTTACCACAACCTGATGGACCTAAAAAGCTAACAAATTCACCTGCTTTCAGGTCAAGGTTAATGTGTTCCAAGACACGGCTTGAACCAAAAGATTTTTGAATATCCATCACTTCAAGCACTGTTTTTGATTCTGCCATTTTAAACGTTCTTAAAGTTGAGAGCAGATGCCCTGCCGAATTTGGCATGGCTTGCCCTGTCCTACTATTTTGTAAATGCGATGGAATTTGCATACTGCACCTAGTTTTTAATCGTTAATTTTGAATAACTGATTCTGAATAGCTTGTTGTGTGTACATGATTCAATTACTTTTCAAATTTTGCTGACCATTGTTTTAGAATTGATTCACGCTGTTCAGCTGCCCAATAAAAATCATTCTTCACCAATTGCTGCGCAAGATTTTTTGGGAAGTCTTGGTTTTTGCTGTGAACATTTTGATGTGCCACCATTGAAAAGTTTTGTGCATAAGCTTCATTGGCAGCTTGGCTAATGCTCCAATCAATAAACTTCTCTGCACTGCTGAGTTTTTTCGTACCTTTGACAATGGCTGAGGCTTCCATTTCCCAACCTAGCCCCTCTTTCGGATAGACAATTTCTAAAGGCGCACCACGTGATTTCAACTTAAAGCCCGGATAACCAAACGAAATTCCAATGACAGTTTCACCCTGAGCCGCCATCTTGCAAGGCTTCGAGCCTGAATGCACATATTGAGAAATGTTTTTATCGAGTGCCTGCATATATTGCCAAGCTTGCTTTTCACCAAAAATTTGCATCCATGCAGTCACATCCAAATAGCCTGTACCACTCGATGCCGGATTTGGCATCACGATTAACCCTTTATAAATTGGTTTAGTCAGGTCTTGCCATGTTTGCGGAATCGGTAGTTTTTTCTTTTCCAATTCAACAGTATTGACACAAACAACCGACTCCCAAGCGGTCATGCCTGTCCATGTTGGAATGTCTTTTTGGCTATAAAAATCAGTTTTAAGTTGTTCGACATGCTTCGGGCGATACGGTTGCAATAAGTCTTTTTTTTCCATGACCAATAAACTGGTCAAAGCAAGTCCCATCACTACATCGGCTTGTGGATTCTTTTGTTCTGCTAATAATTTTGCAGTGATCACACCTGTTGAATCACGTACCCATTTTACTTTTAATTCAGGATGTGCTTTGCGTAATTCCCATTGATAACGCTTTAATTGATCCGCTTCAACCGCGGTATAGACCGTGATTTGCTCAGCATCATTCGAGGTTGAAGACGTGGTGCATGCCGTGCTGACACAAGCAAAGAGAATACTTGTGCCCATGGCGAGGAGTTTTTTTTGCTGCTGTTTCAGATACGGACTCATTATGACATTCCTAACGAATGCTGCTTCTTGATAGCCTGTATTTCAACAAAAGTTTATGACAATTTAATTAATCTGGTTTAAACCAGATTAATTATTTTCATTCTTTATTATGACGCTTCAAAATGTAAATCGAGTACATCATGTAACCAATATTCTTGGTCAACATCGGTAATCACTCCATTTTGATCGCAGTTGGTACGGCAAATATATAACCCCATACTACCAACATTGACATGCAAAGCTTTGGCTTGTTGTTCTGACAATACCGTTGGATAAAGATTAATATGCGCTCGGATCAATTGCCGTTGATAATGCTCTGCCATCAATATCGTAATAGAACCTTCTAATTGTTGTTCTAAGAATTGAGGAAATAAACTTGCATTGATACGTAAATGTTCAACTACCGCAGGACGACCATTGATACTACGACGTCGCCACATCGAATAAATATCATCACCCACCGAAATTTTTAAATGTGCTGCATCCCAAGAGGTCGCTTGCAGCAATTCCGCAGAAATCAATTCCGTACTTGGTACACCCCCTTGCTCAGTCACATATTGGTTAAAACTTTTAGTCGATTGCGGACGGTAAATAATTCGTGGTGCACGAACAAACCAACCACGGCGATCTAAACGATAAATCAGACCATCCATTTCCAAAGCCAATAATGCTTCTCGAACTGCGACACGTGTGGTAGCAAATTGTTCCATCAACACACGCTCTGAAGCGAGTTTGGTATTGGCACTCCATTGCCCAGACTCAATCTCATGGGCAATAGCATCTCGAATGGCAATATATTTGGGAATACGTGGAGAAGTCGTTTCTTGAACAGGCATACACATTTATTTTGTGAAAATTTCTTCTAATATACTCAAATATCGTGTCTAAGCGATGACATTTTTAAAATAAGCATAGTTCATACACAAACTTTATGTTTTAAAAAGCTCATCTTTTGATGAGCTTTTGGAGATCACAATGAAATGTGTTGAGTCTAAAAGACTCATCATTTTTCTCAAAGAATTACTTATTTGTTTTGTTTGGCATCTCCATATTTGAATGATCCATATCCTTCATCGAAGAAGGCATATTGGTCATTTTTAAATGATCCATTTGTGACATTTCTGAGGCGTTTCCATGCTGATGTTGCGTTGAGTTATTTGATTGAGTTTTAGAATCCTTGTTTGTTTTACAATTTTTTTCACATTTCTTTTGTTTTTTGTCTATTGGCTGTTCATCGGCTGTTCTAGTCAACACTTTGTCTTCATCCTCATGTGCCCATGTTTGAACTGTGGTCATTAAAGCACCCATACAGATTAAAGTTGTTACACTTCGACTAAGTACATTTTTCATGAGTTTCTCTCAGATTAAGTTTGTTGACTTTTACAATAAAATAATTTGCCAAACTTTAAAGTGACATGAAAATGATATTTTAGTCAGCCAAAATTATATGAGCGTTTATAAAGCGATCTGCAGCATATGATCACAGTATAAGGACTTTGGCTTTCTACTCATTCAATCAACTTAAAATGGGGGTTTTCCGAACAATTTGATTTTTTCTATAAAAAAGAAAGCCAATGTTTATTTTAATGGCACATCAATTCACCAAATTATTGTATTAAAAGACGGAACTAAAAAATTTAGGTGCTATCCTTTCTACAGAGAATGCACTGACATTTAAAAACACAAAAGAACTTATTATCATTTTAAAATATAGGAATTATATAGAATAATTCATAGCTTTCCTTATTATTAAGCAATGATTTTAAAGGAGTTTATAGAATGATATTGACAAATAATCAGATTTTTAATTTATCTATTTTCTTTATTTTTATCATTTATTTAACTATTGAGAATGTACATGCTGAAGGGAATTGTCCTTCAGGCTATTATCCTGTAGGTGGACAAGGTGTTCAAGGTTGCGCACCTATTCCAGGTGGAGGAAGTGGTGGATATACGAATCAAAATCCAACTTTGTATCCTATGATTGAAACATTATGGGGTGCGATTGCAGAGGATAAAAGTAAAGGCTTAAAAGGGCGTCCAATTGGTTTTACAAGAAATTTTAAATCTAAAGATGAGGCACAAGCAAAAGCATTAAAAGCGTGTCAACAGGATGGCGGACAAAAATGTGAAGTATCTAAAACCTATTCTAATCGCTGTGTTGCTATAGCTGATCCAATTAATGATGGTCAAAAATCAAAAATTTTACTGGATTTTTCAGAGGATGGGGCTAAAAAAGGTGCATTAGTGTTTTGTTTAAGTGAAAATTTACAGCCTTGTCGTATTGTATATTCTGGTTGTAGTCTCGGATACTAGCACTAACAAAAACATAATTTACTGGTTCATACCCCAAATGATGATTTTGCCTTTATTAATCTGCATAAAGGCAAAACAACTGTATACCAGAAACACTTCTTGGACTTTAAACCACGGCAATTTTTTTGTTGCAGAATCTATTTTCAGTAATTTGGCTTATCAACTCGAATTATAGCTATTGCGCTCTATATGTAATTAAAAAATAAAATGATAATTGATCTATTCCATTTCTTAATTTCAACGTATTCGTCATGTTAGTCCGATGTATCATTAAAATGGTTAAAAATATGAGCGATATCCAATTTCCATAAAGGAAATCAATAAGTAATACATTTTGAATTACGAGTTCCAAAAAGGAACTTTACTATGTATTATAAACTTTGAAAAATATTGGATAACCAAAATGAAAAAAATTGCTCACCAAATTCTGCGAAAGCCATTTTTTGGAAGATTCGAAGTACCTTGGATTTGGCCTCAAGCTATTTCTAAAGAAGACTGGGAGGCTGTCACTATTCCCTTAACTGGCCAGCAAACACTCGCAGGCTACTGGAAAAGTGCACCAGCAGCAAAAGCAACTTTAGTACTTGCTCATCCAATGGGAAAAGCGGCTAAAGCATTTTGGCTTCGTTACGGACATGCGGATCTATTTTTAAAAAATGGCTATAACGTACTTATTTATGATGCTAATGGTTTTGGAGAAAGTGAAGGATTCTCATTTGACTATCCCAATGATGTATATCATGCAGGGATATATGCTCAAAAGCGGACACCCGAATTAAATGTAGGTTTAATTGGTGCGTCATTTGGTGCGGCTTGGGGACTATGCTCATTAGCAAAAGATGGACACCCATATAAAATTGCAGTATTTGAAGGCGCATTTCCGACCTTACCAGAATTCTGGAAACATTATCCAGTCGCTCATGCAATACTCAAGGTATCAAATACAGTGCTACCAAAACTTAATCAGGAACTCAATCCGTTAGCAAAATCTACACAGGTAAAATATCAACCACCCATCTTATTAATGTATGGAGAAAAAGATATCTATACCCCACCCGAGTTTGGCCACCGGCTTAAAGTAGGGCTCGACCATGTAACACAAGTAGAAATTAAAATCTTCGCGGATGCAGAACATACTTATATTTATCGAGATTTCCCTGAACAATATTCAGAATGCGTAATACCCTTTTTAAAGCAGCATTTTGCTTAGAAACGGTTTTATTACAAACCTATCTCTAAAGGCTTATTCAGCACGATGATTCTTATATGAATAAGCCTGCAACTAAAATCGATGGAAAAATATTTTGTCCAGTTTGGAATGGCTCTGGATGCCGCTATTCGCTGAGATCGCGATCAATACAATAGCAGACAAATGTTGTGTAGCACCGTCAATGGACTTGAGTAGTCATCAGCTAAAATTTCGAATAGTGCCAAATTTGTGCCAAATAAAAAGGGAATCAAACTATTCGTTTGATTCCCTTTTTATTTGGCGGGAGCGGTGAGATTCGAACTCACGGAGGACTCACACCCTCGTCGGTTTTCAAGACCGGTGCATTAAACCGCTCTGCCACGCTTCCATGTGCGCAAGAATACTAAGCTTTTCCAACTCTGACAAGAAAAAAATAGACTTAAACCATTCAAATGCATATTGTTTCATCAAAATAGATGATTTTGATTAAAGTTTAGCTGCTATTTCAGCACCTTCACGAATCGCACGCTTTGCATCAAGCTCACCAGCCAATTTTGCACCACCGATAATATGGTAATTTGCTAAAGTTGACTCACCCTCTTGAGGCATTAAGTCCTTAACGGATTCCTGACCTGCACACACCACAATCGTGTCTACTCGTAACAATTGATCATGACCATTGCTTTCAATCCATAATCCTTCATTGGTGACAGACTTGTATTGCACGCCACGCATCATTCTTACCGCATGTTTTTTCAATTGTGCACGGTGTACCCAACCCGAGGTTTTACCTAAACCAATACCCAGAGGTGTGGTTTTACGTTGCATCAAATATATTTGACGAATTGGTTGCTCTACCTCAGCAGGAACAAAACCGCCTTCAGTCATATAGTTTGGATTTGGGTCTACACCCCACTCGCGTTGCCAATCTGCCAAAGGTTGTGGTTGCGGCTGATGCTCAGGTTTTAACAAATATTCCGACACATCAAAACCAATACCACCTGCACCAACAACAGCGACTCTGTTGCCAACAGGTGCGCCACGCAAGACTTCCGCATAAGACAATACTTGCGGTGCGTTACTGCCTTCAATATTTAGACCCCGTGGAATCACACCTGTTGCGATCACCACATCATCAAAACCTTCACGTTCTAATTGCTCACGATTCACCTTGGTATTTAAACGTAAGTCCACACCAGTTTTTTCAATCTGAACCTTAAAATAACGTATGGTTTCATGGAATTCTTCTTTACCTGGTACAACTTTAGCAAGGTTAAACTGCCCACCGACCTCAGTAGAGGCTTCAAACAGAGTCACCTGATGTCCACGACTTGCCGCAATAGTAGCTGCTGACATTCCAGCAACACCACCACCAACAACCGCAATTTTCTTCGGTTTTTTTGTTTTGAGATAAACCAGTTCAGTTTCATGCGCTGCTCGTGGGTTCACCAAGCAACTTGCACGCTTATTTTGAAAACTATGATCTAAACAGGCTTGGTTACATGCAATACAAGTATTGATTTCATCAACACGATTGGTTGCGGTTTTACTTACCCAAAAAGCATCTGCCAATAATGGGCGCGCCATTTGCACCATATCAGCTTTACCTGCTGCCAAAATTTCCTCAGCAGTATCAGGCATATTAATTCGGTTGGAAGCAATGACAGGTACAGCGACATGCTTTTTCACTTCCGCGGTGTAATCTACAAATGCAGCACGCGGGACAGAGGTTACAATCGTGGGTACACGTGCTTCATGCCAACCAATCCCGGTATTGAGTAAAGTAATACCTGCTTTTTCTAATGCCTGTGCAACAGTGATCACTTCATCCATGGTATTACCGTCATGGACCAAATCGAGCATCGACAAACGGAAGCAAATAATAAATTTTTCGCCAACTTTGGCACGAATCGCTTTTACAATTTCGACTGCCAAACGCATACGGTTTTCAATTGGCCCGCCCCAACGGTCTTCACGTTGGTTCACATGGCGACTTAAAAATTGATTCAGTAAATAGCCTTCTGAACCCATAATCTCTACGCCATCATAGCCGGCTTTTTTTGCCAGACTAGCTGTTTCAGCATAATCTTGAATGGTTTCAAGAATCAGTTTGTCACTCATCTGACGTGGTTTAAACATCGAAATCGGTGATTTGATTGGGCTTGAAGATACAACAAACGGTTGATAACCATAACGCCCTGCATGCAGAATTTGCATCAGAATTTTTGCACCATGCTTATGTACAGCATGTGTGACTAAACGATGTGGTGCAATATCACCTAAAGTATTCATCGTACCACCGGCTGGCAACAACCAACCTTGGCGGTTTGGGGAAATCCCCCCTGTAATAATTAGCCCAACACCACCTTTGGCGCGTTCTCCAAAATATGCAGCAAGTTTTGGGTAGTTATAAAAACGATCTTCTAAACCTGTGTGCATTGAACCCATCACGACACGATTTTTAATGGTCGTAAATCCCAGATGGAGTGGTTTTAAGATATTTGCATAGCTATTTGTCATGATGAATCCTTTAAGTTTGGCTTTGCAACTTGTTGCATACTACTTTATCGAGTTTTAATTTTTTTTTGATGGCAATTTTTGATATTTTCATCGTAGATAGTGTCAATTCTATCTGCCTTACCCACAGCAAGAAGCAACACATCTTGATATGACTCAATTAAAAGAAAAGTGTTATACAGTTTTATAACAATCTTCTGTGTCAATTTTCGTTATTTTGCAATATAACTGCTGAATAAAAGTAAATAAGAAAAGGCATCAACCTTATGAGCCACCCAGTATTTTTAACCAGTTCTACCTTTAGCCATATGCCAAGAGGTAGTCAAAATCAATGGGCTGAGTTTTTTCAAAGTGCATCTTTTGAACTCGAAGCAAATGCATTCATTCCGATTTTATGGTTTATGCTGTTTAAGCAAGAAAATATTTTCTGGACAAGATATATAGATGATCTTGATATCAACGATGAACGCAACCAAGTTGATCTTGAAGAACGCCAAGAGGACTTTGGTGAGAGTCAGTATGCTTATTTAGTTATTGATCAACAGCAAGCACTCGTCAATTTAGTAGCGCGTAAACCCTTATTTATAGAAATTTTTGGGGTAGAAAATAGCTACCATTTTGATGACTTTAAATCTTTAATCGAACAACATTATCCTGAGTATGTTTTATTGCGTACCAGTGGTTTACCCTTGGATTTAAATGATGCCCATTTCTTAACCCAATTGCTACAACACATTGAAAATACAGCACAGGATCATTCACAACACATTTCTTTTATTGAAATGCAACGTATTGAGCTTGCACGTTTTGATGATCATCCTTATTTCTTTTATGGTGTGAATCTACATGCCCCTATTCACGATTTAAATATCAAAGAAAATCAATCCACACCAGATCAAACTGACCCTGCTCCATCTCAACAAGCTTTAGCAACTTCTGGATTGGCGATTTGGATTTGTACAGCGATCGTTACGATCTTAACCATTGCAATTTGGTTTACCACACAATCTGCACTCTACACGGTTGTTACCTTCTTTATCAGTGCTTTTGTGCTTGGATTTATTTCTTCTAAATTAGGCGAACAGAAATAAAAAAATAGCCATGCTTTTTTGCATGGCTATTTTCATTAAATAAATCAGTTCATCATCTAGCACTTTTTTAAAAGACTGTTTATCTGATAAATCACCACAAACAAATCAAATTAACACGACGCAATATCATCACTTCCAGTATTTTAATTTACTGGTCTGCCCAATGCCGACATTAAAGCTATTGGTTGGATCAAGCTTTTGATAATGATTTTTTAAAGTAGGTTTCGCAATATATAAATGCCCTACATTGTGTTCCGCAGGATATTCTGCACCACGGTTATCCAGCAAATGCCACATCTGATGTTCCATCGCCAAAGGATCTACCCCTTTTTTGACAATATAATCTTGATGAAACACATGGCAGAGGAAATGTCCGTAATACAATTTATGGGTAATTAAATCATCCATCTCTTGAGGTAAAGTTTCTACCCATTCACGGTCGTTACGGCGTAAAGCAATATCCAGCGCAACAATATCTTCAACTTCCGAACGATGCGTATCACGATAGCGAATTGCCGCACCTGCCACTGCGAAACGATGTAAAAAAGCCTTACGCCCTTCTTCATCCGTACAATGGAAAAAATCACCTGATGTTTTATGTTGAAAATATTCTTTTAAAAAGCGTTCGACTTGCTCAACATCTTGATTTTCGATACGAATCATCAAATGATGTTCATATAAGTCACGAAACTCATTCATCCGTTTTGGTAAATGATTGGGCAACAGCTTTGTCAC
Organism: Acinetobacter sp. NyZ410; assembly: GCF_022828975.1. NCBI lineage: Bacteria > Pseudomonadati > Pseudomonadota > Gammaproteobacteria > Moraxellales > Moraxellaceae > Acinetobacter > Acinetobacter sp. NyZ410. The sequence goes on from NZ_CP094620.1 coordinate 3,391,065, forward strand.
CATCTGCAACATTTTATCAGACAAACTACGTAAGCCGATTTTTTCGAGATATCCATCCACTTTATCTTTTAATGCAAATGCAGCAGGCACTTTTGCCGTACCAAATTTTTCGATAAACATAAAGGTATCTTTGCCATATTCAGCACCAATATCATAGGCAACACGATGAATGTATTCACCCGCAATCGGTAATCTTGGCAAATCTTTGAGTAAGAAACGGCGGATTTCCGTCAAATCATCATGTGAGTTGGTCCCCACATAAAATACCTGACTTAGAATTTTTTCAAAGGTGTCTAAACGTACGGCAAAGACACAGACTTTACCCGCAGAACCTGAAGCTTCAAATAAACGTGATGGATCCGCATTGAAGCGTGCAGGTGTATTTTCATCAACCTGTTTAACATCATGTGCATAACGATGATCAGAAGCACAACAACTCGCATTATTAATAACATCATTGAGTTGATAGTTTTTATTTTCGAGTTTTGTCAAAATTTCTTCAGGTGTGTCACCCAGATTCACCCCCAAGTGATTGACCAACTCTAACTCACCTGACGCATTGACCTGTGCATAAAGTGCCAGTTCAGTATATGCAGGACCGCGGCGGACCAATGCTCCACCTGAGTTATTACATATTCCACCTAAAACCGATGCACCAATACAAGATGAACCAATCACTGAGTGCGGCTCACGATTATAGTGTGCCAACTCTTTTTCAAGACGATCTAAGGTTGCACCAGGTAAGCAAATCACTTGCTGACCTTGGTTAATCACTTGTATACCCGCCAAACGACGTGTACTCATTAAAATAACGGGTCGGTCGTAATCATCACCAAAAGGTGTTGAACCACCCGTAAGGCCAGTATTTGCAGCTTGCATAATCACAATACAGTCTGCATTTACAGCAGCTTGTAGCACTTGCCATTGTTCAAACAAGGTTCCGGGAACCACAACAGCCAGCACTTGCCCTGAGCCATAACGACGACCCTGACGATACAAGCGGGTAGCATGATCATGAGTTAAAACGTGTTGCTGACCGACGATGTTGATCAATTGCTGAATGGTGTGTTGTGAATCAATATTAGATTGCATTTTCCCTATCCTATTGATGAACCCTTATTCAATCTCATTCAATAAGGCATTCATTCCGACAGCGTTTTTCAATATTATTTGTATTGAGGGATCAACGATCAGTTCAAGCTACTTTTTTGATGAAAAGTAGCTTGAACCATGCTTATCCGCAAAACTTGTTAAATCACATCTTTTCATTTGATGCTTTGCAAATACATCATGTTATAAGGTCGTTCTGCCTCAAAGCACTACAGATGAAATTTGCATGGATGACATTTGCATCTATCAAATTGAACACTGTCATTTAGCTTGATGACGTATCAAAAATACATCACGCATCCAATGCTTTGTCTAACTTGACTAAACAATCGGCGTTAATGTCTGCAATTGTTTTGGCGCCCGTCAAAGTCATTGCGACACGCATTTCTTTATCAATTAATTCAAGTAGATTAGAAACGCCTGCACCACCCGCTGCCCCTAATGCATAGACAAAAGCACGTCCAAGCATGCAGGTATCTGCACCCAATGCCAGCATACGAACCACGTCCAAACCATTACGAATACCAGAGTCAGCAAGGATTTTAATATCCCCTTTGACGGCATCTGCAATTGGCGGAAGTGCACGCGCAGACGATAAGACACCATCTAACTGACGACCACCATGGTTTGATACAACAATACCATCGGCACCGAAACGTACTGCATCTTTGGCATCTTCAGGATCAAGGATCCCCTTAATCACCATCGGACCATCCCAAAATTCACGAATCCACTCAAGGTCTTTCCATGAAATAGACGGGTCAAAGTTACTGCCCAACCAACCGATATAATCTTCAAGTCCAGTCGGCTTTCCTAAGTATTTGGAAATATTGCCTAAATCATGTGGACGCCCCAGCAAACCGACATTCCAAGCCCAATGCGGATGGAAGCATGACTGCATATAACGACGCATCGCTGCATTTGGACCACTCATACCAGAATGCGCATCACGGTAACGCGCACCAGGTACAGGCATATCAACAGTAAACACCAAAGTTGAGCAACCGGCAGCTTTGGCTCGCTCTAAAGCATTTTTCATAAAGCCACGATCACGCAGCACATATAACTGAAACCACATTGGACGGTTAATTGCTGGTGCAACTTCCTCAATCGGGCAAACAGATACGGTCGACAAAGTAAAAGGAATGCCCTTTTTATCTGCCGCCACAGCAGCTTGAACCTCACCACGACGTGCATACATCCCTGTTAATCCAACAGGAGACAATGCAACTGGCATAGATAAAGTTTCATCAAACAATTTTGTTTCTAGGCTTAGCTGTGACATGTCATTTAAAACACGTTGCCTTAAAGCGATTTTTGATAAATCTTCTACATTTCGTTTTAGTGTATATTCCGCATACGCACCACCATCAATATAATGAAAAAGAAATGGGGGTAAACGACGTCGCGCGGCTTCACGATAGTCATTCGCAGAAGAAATAATCATGCTCATATCCTGTTTAATCGGCTCGCACGCTGACGACGGGCTTCTTCCTCATCAATCATACGCACTTGCTGTACTACAAATTCTATATGTCCACAGACCGCATCTCTTGCAGCATCTGGATCATGACGTTCAATTGCATCCATCACTTTAAAATGCTGATCATGCAATTGATCAAATCGATGTGTTTCTGAGTACACTTTGCGTCTACCCAAGAGCACGTTAAACTGCAACAGATCAAAAACGCCCCGCATCATCTGTATCAACACTAAATTGTGCGATGCTTCAGCAATCGCCAAATGAAATTTAGCATCGGCAAGTGAAGCTTGCTCATCATCACCAATCGACTGAAAATATGAAATCTGATCATAATATTCGCGAATCTGAGCCAGATCTTTAGGTGTTGCACGTTGTGCCGCATACCAAGCTGAACCACCTTCAAGGATTGTTCGCGCCTCTTGCACATCAAAACGATATGCTGGGTCTTCATCAATCAAATTACTTAGAGATTCAACAATTTGGTTTTGTGACCAATTCACCGGGAATTGTTGTAAATAGGTCCCCGCCCCGCCTTTGCTGACCAGCATTCCAGTACTGGTCAGTTGAGAAATCGCTTCTCTTAAAGAGGAACGGGATACGCCCAGTTGTTCACACAACTTTCGTTCAGCAGGTAAACGTTCTCCGACTTGCATGTTTTTTTCTTCAATTAACATACGAAGGCTTTGTACCACTTTGTCAGAGACTTTCATCTGCTTTCCTCATTCAGTGACGTTTTATGCTCATGGAATCATCCATGGGAACACATAAGCTTGTAGTGTAATAATAATACCGATCATTACAGTAAACGTTATACTGTGTTTAACCGTAAAACGGAACAGATCAGACTCTTTACCTACCAGCCCCACCGCCGCACATGCAATTGCAATCGACTGAGGAGAAATCATTTTCCCAGTGACACCACCACTGGTATTTGCAGCAACCAGTAATACTTCTGGGACACCAATTTGTTGTGCAGTTGTGGCTTGTAATGCCCCGAATAAAGCATTTGCAGAAGTATCCGAACCTGTAAGGAATACACCTAACCATCCTAAGAATGGAGAGAAGAATGTAAATGCTTGCCCCGTATGTGCCAATGCCAAAGCCAAGGTTGCAGACATCCCTGAATAGTTAGCAATAAAAGCAAATGCCAACACCATACCAATCGAATAAATTGGAATTTTTAATTCATTAACGGTTTCAGCAAAAGTAACCACTGCTTCTTTTGGCTTCATTTTTAAGAAAATAATGGTAATGATTGCAGCAATAATAATTGCGGTACCCGTCGCTGAGAACCAATCAAATTTATAAATTGCATCATAGTCTTTTACTTCAGCAACAACAGGTGGCATCTTTTGAATCATTTGATGCAAATATGGCACTTTGATAGAAATCACTAAATCATGCAGCGCGCCATCTTTGGTAAATAAATCCTTAAATGGTTTTACACTCCAGATCGTAACCATCACAGTTAAAATCGCAAATGGTGACCACGCTTTGGCAATTTGAGCAAGGCTGTATTTCTGCTGTTTCTGTTCAGCAAGATTTTCGCTCATGCTGTCATCTTCATTTGCAAAACGGAAGATATGCTTTGGCTGCCAATATTTTAATAAAATCGTTAATGAAACCAAAGACGCAATTGAAGCGGTAATATCGGGTAATTCTGGACCCACAAAGTTTGAAGTCAAATATTGTGCAAGCGCAAAAGAACCACCACCGACAATCACAGCAGGCCAAGTTTCTTTTACACCACGCCAACCGTCCATAATTGCCATGATCCAGAACAGCACAATTGGAACCATAAATGGCAACTGACGTCCAACCATCTGACTGATTTCCATTGTTTCTACACCAGAAACCTGTCCAGCCACAATAATTGGAATCCCCATTGCACCAAATGCTACAGGTGCTGTATTCACAATCAAACATAGACCCGCCGCATAAAGTGGTTTAAAACCAAGCCCCACCAATAACGCTGCGGTAATCGCAACAGGCGCACCAAAGCCAGCAGCACCTTCCAAGAAAGTACCGAAAGCAAAACCAACAAAAAGCATTTGCAGACGTTGATCTTCAGTAATCGACAAAATCGAAGAACGAATAATATCGAACTGCCCTGTTTTTACTGAAACTTTATATAGGAATACTGCACCAATAATGATCCAAGCAATTGGCCATAAACCATAAAAGAAACCATAGACCAATGATGCCAATGCCATCATCGTTGGCATTTGATAAGCAAATAATGAAACCAGTAAAGCCAATACAACTGTAATTGTCCCCGCAACACTTCCTTTCATGCGGAATACAGCAAGGGCTAAAAAGAAAAAGATAATTGGTATCAGTGCAATGGCACTGGATACCCAGATATTGCCCATCGGATCATAAATCTGTTGCCAATGTTGAAGCATTGTCATCTCCTTGAAATGCTTGCTAGAACGTGGAATGTCATTGAATCATCCATTTATTTCTCAATAATTGGTATGACCAATTTAGTTTTAAATTAAAAAATTTTGCACTAACTGCCACTTAATATTAATTTTTGCTGATTTAAAGATCAATAGTTGGCACTCAATTAATTATTTTGGTATGACCAATAATGCAAGTAATTCAGTCGATTCACAGATCAATCCTTCAGATTTCAGGGTTTAAAATCGAATAACTCATTTGTTTTATATTATATTTTTTTAAATTAAACTAATTTTATACAACTTTAGTCGTACGCTATTCTTTCATACACTTTTTAGTAACACTGATTTAAGTTTATTATCGGGTTTAGAAATACTGAAAAACCAAAATTAGTCAGACCAATTTAAAAATCAGTTAAAATAAGCGTTAAGGCATCGCCTTAAACAAACAAATATCAAGTAAAAATAGAAAGAAAAAAAGCAAAACCAATAAATGTTCACTGATTTTGCTTTTTACTTTAATTGAAAATTATATAAATTTAATCAACTATAAATTACTTCAACAATGCCCATTCATTGATTTAACGATGCTCACAACTCAATAAGGTTTCAGGTTTTTTCTTAATTTTAAGATTTAAAGAACTTGAAATAATTCCTGAACAAATCAATGCTGCGCCGATAATAATGTTGATTGTAATCGGCTCATGCCAAATCACATAACCAAAAAATAAACTTAGAATAGGAATACACATGATTGAAATAGACGCAACAAAGGTATCCACCTGACTCACAATCCAATTCCACAAGGCAAAGGCAAAACCTGTCCCAATCACAGCAATATAGAACAGGATTGAATCATTCAGTGGATTCATCCAAACTTTAACATCTACAGGTTCAAAAATTAAAGCACCGATCAAAATCACCACCCCACCCATCAGCAATTGCCAAAAGGTCAATTTGATTTTGTCATAAGTCGCAAAATTCTGTTTGATATAAACTGTGGTTAAAGCCCAGAAGAAGCCTGACAAGATTAAGAAAGCTTGACCAATTAACGATAAATTCAAATGAATATGATGTAATTGTGGCCAAAGAATCGCAACCAAGCCCAATGTGCCAAGAACCAACCCAATCATTTTTTGGCTATTTAAACGCTCATTTAAAATATAATGCGCCAATACACCAATAAAAATAGGCATAGTAAACACTAAAACCGCAGACAATCCTGAATCAACAAATTGCATGGCAAAGGTTTGTGTTGCATAAAAACCAATACAAATCATCAAACTTGAGATCATCAGTTTTTGCCATTCACCTTTTGCAGGTAAAACAGATTTTCTTAACAGTACTTGAACCAACATAAGGGTAAGCGCAGCTAAGATTAAACGCGTAGAAATAAATAAGAATGGCGGAAATATTTGCAAACTATGTTTGACCAATCCCCACAAAGATCCCCAGACGAGACACAATAATACAATTGCACCAATCACTCGAAGATTCATTTGCTGTACTCAACAGATGGAAAGTACATAGAGTATAGAAAATAAATGACATCATGAATAATGCTATGTTTTAATGTACACATCATTTTTTTTGATGCTAAAGCAGATACTTTAGTGTCAGCACGTATTCAATGCATTATTGAGGAATTGAAATGAATATCGATATGGGTGATATCAAATCATTTGTGACTGTTGCTGAACTAAAAAGCATTACCGCAGCAGCAAATAAACTCAATTATTTACAATCGAATATGACTGCAAAAATAAAAAAGATTGAAAATCACTATAAACGTCAACTATTCATCCGAAAACCCAAAGGTGTTGAGCTGACCGAATCAGGAATGAATTTATATCAACAATATAAAAAAATGATCTTCACGTGGGAAGAAACAGAAAATAAAATCTATCAACAGGAAAAATATTTACGCTTTGGTACCAACACCAGTTTAGGCGGGATGCGTTTCTACCCATCTTTTAGTCAACTTTATGAAACCTACCCTGAGCTTTCAATCACCATGAAAACAGGTGCTACAGGCTATATTGAAGATGAAATTTTACGCGGAAACTTAGATATCGCTTATGTTCTAGGTCACCCAAAACAGAAAAATATTCAGTATATTCAAAAGGCAGATGATCAATTGGTGATTATTGGGAAAAATGTCATCAACCATGACAGCCTTGAAGACTGTCTCAATCATCAAAATATTTTACTTGCCTCAGAAGAATGCTGTTATGCAACCACTTTAGATCATATTTATACAGATTATCATTTAACCAAAGGTGAATTAACCCATATTTATGATCATGAAGCCTTAGTCAATTTCACTCAATTGGGTATGGGAATTTCAATGATTGCAAAGTCACTGATTAAAAAATTTAATATTCAATATTATCGAGAAACACCCGAACAATATCGAGATATTGGATTCTATCTGATTGCACGAAGTGAACATGTATTTACCCCGATTGAAAAGCAGTTTATTGGTTTAAATGATCAGCTATGATCCCGAACAAATCAGATATATTGAGTTAACCCTAAACATCCAATTTATCTTACTTTTAACATAGGTCAATCCGCAGCCTGCCATTTGGCCTTACGCACATTCAGCAAAATCAGCAGCCCTATACAAGTACCTATTGGAAATCCAATCAAGAATAAACATCCAATAATGGTAGACATCAATCTCCCTATTTCACTCCCCTTTTCAACTTCAATAGCGGCTTTATAATGTAAGTATGCCAAACCAAACAACACCGCAAAAGCAAATACTACACCTACAAAACTAGTGGAATTAAACCCCGAAGTTAGTGCACAGAAAATTAATATAAGCAACAAAATACCGTAAAAGCCAAACAAAGTATTATGCGTATAGTAGAGCGTTTTATTTAATTGCATAGGATTAAAAGTTTTTAATAATTAGAAAATTATATCAATTTATTAAATTTCACACCTCGTTAATTTGACTTTTCTTATAAGTTTTTACCTGAGGTGCATAGGTCATTTAAGTAAATTCATTTCACTCTATAAATTGTTATTTTTTTCAATGTTAACCTTCAAATCCAATAAAACATTGATTGAAAAAGTGCTACAATACTGCGTTTATAAAATTCTCTTTGGCCACCCATGTATGTGGTGCCTCTTTCGAAATAGTTAGGACGAGCAATGACTGATAATGCAACGATCTTGCAGAATGTACCAGTAGGCAAAAAAGTGGGTATCGCTTTTTCTGGTGGTCTAGATACTTCAGCAGCTTTATTGTGGATGAAACAAAAAGGCGCAGAACCTTATGCTTATACAGCAAACTTAGGTCAACCTGATGAAGATGACTACGATGCAATTCCGCGTAAAGCTGAAAACTACGGTGCTGTAAAAGCCCGATTGGTTGACTGCCGCTTACAACTTGCATTGGAAGGTATTGCTGCAATTCAATGTGGTGCATTCCATATCAGCACTGGTGGTGTTCCTTATTTCAACACAACACCATTAGGTCGTGCAGTAACAGGTACAATGCTTGTTACAGCAATGAAAGAAGATGATGTTAATATTTGGGGTGATGGTTCAACCTATAAAGGGAACGATATTGAACGTTTCTATCGTTATGGTTTATTAACCAACCCTGCACTTAAAATTTACAAACCTTGGTTAGATCAGCAATTTATTGATGAATTAGGCGGTCGCGCTGAAATGTCACAATTCTTGATCGACAATGGTTTTGATTACAAAATGTCGAAAGAGAAGGCCTATTCAACAGATTCAAACATGTTGGGTGCAACTCACGAAGCAAAAGATCTTGAATACCTCAATGCGGGCATCAAAATCGTTGAGCCAATTATGGGTGTTGCGTTCTGGAAAGAAGACGTAAAAGTTGAAGCTGAAGAAGTTTCTGTAACTTTTGAAGAAGGTTTCCCTGTTGCATTAAATGGCAAACGTATTGAAGACCCTGTTGAATTCATTCTTGAAGCCAATCGCATTGGTGGTCGTCATGGTCTAGGTATGTCTGACCAAATCGAAAACCGTATTATTGAAGCAAAATCTCGTGGCATCTATGAAGCTCCGGGAATGGCACTTCTTCATATTGCTTATGAGCGTCTTGTAACTGGTATTCATAACGAAGACACTATTGAACAATATCGTATCAATGGTTTACGTCTAGGTCGTTTATTGTACCAAGGTCGTTGGTTCGATTCACAAGCATTGATGCTACGTGAAACAGCACAACGCTGGGTTGCTAAAGCAATTTCAGGTACTGTGACTTTAGAACTTCGTCGTGGTAATGACTACACGATTATGAACACTGAATCAGAGAACCTCACTTATGAAGCTGAGCGTTTAACCATGGAAAAAGGTGATTCAATGTTTAGTCCTGCTGACCGTATCGGCCAATTGACTATGCGTAATCTTGATATCACGGACACCCGTGCAAAACTTGGTATTTATACCAATACTGGTTTATTGGCTGTCGGTACAGGATCTGCGATCCCTCAGTTGAAAGACAAAAATAAATAATTTTTGATGAAAAATAAAACCGCCAAATTGGCGGTTTTTTTAGCTTTAGCCTTAATGACTTTTCATTAAAGATTGCTTATCAAGACACTGCATTCTTCGTTTCAGGCTGCGATAAGTTTTGTTGCTCTAATTTTTGCTGTTGTTTTTGCAACTCAATCTTTTCAGCATGTTCTTGGCGAATTTGATCATATTCTCGTTTGGTTTCGGCATCACTTTTAGCCGCAAGAAAAGCCATTCCAACTAAAAATACCGGAAATAATAATGCTAATGTCGCAAAGATATAAAATTTTTTCGAACTTGTCTGTGACATAAATTCAAGGCTTTCAATAAATTTAACTAGGCTGGTTAATATAACAGAATAATCCCATCCAATACATTACTCGCCTACAGCCATAGGATTACAATCCCCTATTTATTGAAAGCGAAAAACTTAAGTAAAAAGCATATCACCTTGTGATTTAGAAGCTTCAGCAATCACTTCCACCAATACTCTTCATCCATCAAATTATTGTTATATTGAGCTTATTCTCCAAACCGCTTTAATAGAATCCGCTTTAATAAAAACCAGTTGCCCATAAAACAAAAAAGGTCCAAGCAAATTTAAAAAACAATTATCGATTCTTTGTTTGTTTATAAGCTTCTTGCGCTATAGCCAAACTTTTCTTTTTACCTTCAACAGTATCTGGAATCTCATTAGATGTTCCGTTTCCAGAGTGGCGTTGCAGATGTTGCTGCTGAGAATACTGATGCATTTCAGACTGAGTTTTTTGTTGTTGTATCGAAGTTTGGTTTGCAGTTCGTTGAGTTAATTTTTGTTGAAGTTGTTGCTGTGGATTTACTGTAGCAGTTCCAGCACAGGGTCTAGATTGGTAAGTTACCGAACCTTTTACCACACATTTGTGTACGTCTTTAGCAAATACATGATGAGAAATCCCTAAAGCTAAGATAACCAACAATACTTTTTTCACAACCAACACTCCATTTAAGTTTCAACAAAATATCAACAAATGATTTAAATTGCTATTTACACAGGAGTTTTCTTATTCACAGGAGTTTTCATCTACAATTAAGGTATAAATATGACTTTTTTTGCCAAGTTTTACAGCATTTTGTCATAGTTCAAAGCCTTGGCGTTTCAAGATTTAATTTGAAGGTTTTTAAGTGATTGCTGAACAATAAAACCATGAACCATAGAAACAGGTAGCATATAAATTTTCCCAAAAAGATTATATGTCACTACACTGGTACATATCGTTAATTCATTTCTAAGCTCATCATATTCCTCGATTTGCAAAACCAACAATACACTCAAATGTTTATCGGTTGACTGTAAAAAAAGCTCACGATCCGAGACTTTGACCACATCAAAAAAATCTGCTTTCCCACCGACTTGAAGCGGTTTAGTTGATTCACCAAAGCCTTGAATAGGTTGCACACCACCTAAATGCTGGCTTAAAAAATCTCTTAGCTTAAACGCAGCTCTCAACCAAACTGGCGGCTTACTGGTCATTAGATAATAGGCTTGAGTACTGGTAAGATTTTTATCAATATATTGCTTGGCTTCATGTAAAAAATTTAATTGATCAAGTGGAGCAACCAGTATTTTAGGATCTTTTTCTATGTTCATTCGATTAACTCCTTAAAATATAATTAATATTTTTTCAAACAACCGCTAAAAACAGTCTACAGTAATCAGTTGTTGGTGCAATTACTCACAGCCTAAAGTTTAATAAATATACTTAGATTCTAGAATAAAATAGACAAACCATAAATAACAAAAAGGTCTGCACTTGGCAGACCTTTGATTATGTTGTGTTTAGATTAATTATCCATGTTATCAATAATTGCTTGACCAAATTCAGAACAACGAAGCAAAGTTGCACCTGGCATCAAGCGCTCAAAGTCGTAGGTAACAGTTTTCGCAGCAATCGCTCCCGATACGCCCTGAATAATCAAATCAGCAGCTTCAATCCACCCCATATCTCGAAGCATCATTTCTGCAGAAAGAATAATAGAGCCTGGATTGACTTTATCTTGGCCTGCATATTTTGGTGCCGTACCGTGGGTTGCTTCATATACAGAAATTGCACCACCAATATTTGCACCCGGCGCAATTCCAATACCACCAACTTCAGCTGCCAAGGCATCAGAAATATAGTCACCATTTAAGTTAAGTGTCGCAATCACAGAGTATTCAGAAGGACGCATTAAGATTTGCTGTAGGAAGGCATCGGCAATCACATCTTTAATAATGATCTCTTTACCCGTTCTTGGATTTTTAATTTTTACCCACGGGCCACCATCAATCAGCTCGCCACCGAAACGATCAATTGCCAGTTCATAACCCCACTCTTTGAACGCGCCTTCGGTATATTTCATAATGTTGCCTTTATGCACTAAAGTTACACTTGGCTTATCATTATCAATCGCAAACTGGATCGCCTTACGCACTAAACGCTGAGTACCTTCTTTCGATACTGGTTTAATACCAATCCCACAATTATCTTCAAAACGAATCTTGGTTACACCCATTTCTTCTTTTAAGAATTTAATGACTTTTTTCGCTTCAGGAGAATCCGCTTTCCATTCGATACCGGCATAGATATCTTCGGAATTTTCACGAAAAATCACCATGTCAGTCAATTCAGGGTGTTGAACAGGTGACGGTACTCCTTCAAACCAACGTACAGGGCGTACACAAACATAAAGGTCGAGTTCTTGGCGTAAAGCGACATTCAATGAACGAATACCACCACCCACAGGCGTAGTTAATGGACCCTTAATCGAAACCACAAATTCCCGCAGTGCCTCAAAAGTTTCTTCAGGCATATATGTCCCGTAGATTTTATCTGCCTTTTCACCACAGTAAACTTCCATCCATTCGATCGAACGTTTGCCAGCATATGCTTTTTGAATTGCGGCATCTACAACAGCTTTCATGGCTGGAGTAATATCAACACCAATACCATCCCCTTCAATAAAAGGAATGATTGGATGATTTGGAACATTCAGTGACAAGTCTGCATTTACAGTAATTTTGCTACCATCGGCAGGTACTACGATCTTCTGATAACCCATTGTTCAGGTTCTCCCTTTTATTATAGTTGGCAAATCCAAAATAATTGCCAAATAGACAATACTTCTAACCCTTCTTAGCGCATATCAGTCTAGTCTAATTCGTACATTTTTTGAGATTTATACGAGGAATAACAACATTTCTCTACTGAATAAAGCACAATGTTTCATTATTTAATATCATTCAAACCATCATTTTTTATATAAATCGACAAGCTCAATCATCCCTAATGCTTAAAATAAAAATATTAGCTTTGCTTTTCCATACACATAAATTTTCCAAGAGCCAGATCTTTAAAAGTGAGACTTACTATACATTTTCACTATAAACATGATTTCTAATTTTTTGATTTTATATTCGCCATTTAATTTAAAAATCTACAACATTTTGACAATAGATTAATGACCAAACCAGCCACCTTAAAACCACAATATATTCATATATTTCATTACATTAAATTATGCACCACAATAGATCACAAACAAAAATCGGTAATTTTATTTTTATTATTGGTGTTTTTTGCCATTGATTTATATTTTAAAAAAATAATTTTCACAAGGTCACAATCAAGTTAAGATTAATTACAAAAGTAATTCACTTTTACTATATGTTTTCACATGAATTTTAATGAAAAAATAAATCAAAATTCATTTTTTAATTCTTTCTGCCTATCCTATCGTCTCCAATCAAATTAACCATCTTTGCAATTATTATTTAGTCTTAAAATCTTTAACATTATTCCTGTTTTTTAAATCGTAATGAATTTTGAATTTATTGTGATTCAACCTATCTCATGGATGTAAATAATGGATAAAACTTACACTAAAGAAGAGAAGCGAGGTCGTATACGCGGTATCGTCGGCGCAGCTTCAGGAAACTTAGTAGAATGGTTTGATTTTTATATTTATGCTGTGTTTGCGGCATATTTCACTAAAGCATTAACTGCACCTGATATGGACTCCGGTACTCAAGCAATTTATGTATGGGGTGTCTTTGCAGCCAGCTTCTTTATGCGACCAATTGGTAGCTGGGTTTTCGGACGAATTGCCGATAAACATGGCCGTAAAAAATCAATGGTCATTTCCATCTGTCTTATGGCAGTAAGCTCTTTCTTATTTGCCGCACTCCCAACCTACGAACAAGTTGGAATGGCAGCACCTTTCCTACTTTTACTTGTTCGCCTGCTACAAGGTTTATCTGTAGGTGGTGAATATGGTGCTGTAGCAACCTATATGAGTGAGCTTGGCTTAAAAGGTCAACGAGGCTTTTTTGCTTCTTTCCAGTATGTCACTTTGTCAGGTGGTCAGTTATTAGCAAGCTTGCTCGGTGTTATTATGTTGGCATTCCTATCAGAGCAGCAATTGCTTGATGGTGGCTGGCGTATTCCTTTTGTCATTGGTGGTATTGCTGCAATTATCTCCCTACTTGCACGTAGCCGTTTGGAAGAAACATTATCTAGCGAAGACAGTGATAAAGAAGAATCTGGAAGCTTAAGTGAACTGTTTAAAAATCACTGGAAAACCTTCTTATTGGTTGTTGGTTATACCTCTGCGGGTTCCCTCACCTTCTATGTGATTACAGTATATTCAAAGACCTACCTCACCAATATGGGTGTAGATAGTAAAACTGTCGGATTCATTATGACAGCTTCACTCTTTATCTTTATGCTTGCACAACCAGTGTTTGGTGCTATTTCTGACCGTATTGGCCGTCGTGCTGCAATGCTTGCCTTCAGTGGTACTATGGCGATTTTCATCTATCCAGTCATGGTGATCTGGATGCCACATTTCAGTTATTCGCCATTGATGGTTGCTCTGTTACTTATTTTCCTCATGATGTTGCTCAGCTTCTATACCTCTATCAGCGGATTGGTTAAGGCAGAAATGTTCCCACCACATGTTCGCGCATTGGGTGTTGGTTTCTCTTATGCTATGGGTAATGCAATCTTTGGTGGTTCTGCACCGTCTGTTGCACTACAGTTCAAAGCAGCGGGTATTGAAAGCACCTTCTTCCTTTATGTGATTGTCATGTTAGTGATCTGTTTCTTATGTAGTTTTAAATTACCGAAAGAACCTGAATATCTAAAACATGACCACTAAACAACATGATCAACCAACTAATAGCTTGTGATCACTGATTAAAACTTGAGATCTACGCTATTCAAAAAAGCTGTACTACCCAAAGGTGGTACAGCTTTTTTATTATTATTAGGCTTAGCTTCAATAGATGCTGTTTTCAAGTTGCCTATCTCCATTTCACGCAATGGTAAATTCTAGCAAGATAAAACCACCAATCCCCCGCCTAAGAAAAATGTATTTACAACTCAGCCTAGGTAAATAAATAAAGTTGAAGAATACAAAGCGTAATCTGATATAGTAGCGCACATATCGTAGTCTTTATCTTTACCCAACTCTCTTCAAACGGGTAACTTTATCAAACTCAAAAATTTTATTGATATTTATTAGTGGTCTAAAGTGAAAATTGTCATTCTTAATAAACCTTATGACGTCCTCTCCCAGTTTCGTAAAGACGAAGCACATATGACGATGTCTGACTTCGTAGATGACTCGACTTTGCGTTTGGCGGGTCGTCTCGATATGGACTCTGAAGGTTTAGTTTTTTTAACTGATCATGGTGGTTTAAATCAATACATTACCAATCCTGCCAATAAGAAATTTAAAACTTATTTGGTGCAAGTTGATGGTGATGTGACTGAAGAAGCCCTAGAACAGTTGCGTAAAGGTGTTGAGCTAAAAGATGGTATGACTTTACCTGCTCAAGCGAATAAAGTTGAACAACCTGAATGGTTATGGGATCGTGATCCACCAGTACGTTTCCGTGCCAATATTCCAACATCTTGGATTGAAATTTCTATTTGTGAAGGCCGTAACCGTCAAGTCCGTCGTATGACTTCGGCTGTTGGTTTCCCGACTTTACGTTTGATCCGTACCAAGATTGGTGCAATTGATTTGGTGCAAATGGGTTTACAACCTGGTGAAACTAAAGAAATTGAACCATTACTTTATCCAGACTTCCAAAATATTCCAGCAGATGAACCTTACCGCTCACGCTCTTATGTGAAGAAACCTGGCGGTACAGGTGGAAAACCAATTGTTCGTAAGAATAAAGATGGTTCCACAAAGAAATCTGGAACTAAACGTATCTGGCAAATGGAAGATGGTGAAAAACCACGTCGTAAGACCAATGGTACCACCCGCCCAAATACCAAAGCACCACGTGGCCGTGGACGTAATGGTCGCTAGGATTTAATCCTTCTCAGCTATAAAGCAATTGCCGCTTATTGTAAAAATGCCCAATGAATTTCATTGGGCATTTTTATTTTATAACTAAAAAACTCAAGACCAATTAAGACCAATCTCGCCCTCATCATTTAAATTGATTCATACAAAACCTTGCAAATAAATAACTTAAACAAATATTTATGCCATCAATAAAAAAGCCGATGCGTATGCATCGGCTTTTCTCACCAACAAGATCGTTGGTTTATAGCATTTTAAAACTTAAACAGTAGCAAGCGTAGCGTTAAGCGTCGCACTTGGACGCATTACAGCTTCAACCTTAGCTGTATCAACTGCATAGTAACCACCGATATCCGCTGGCTTACCTTGAACAGCAGCAAGCTCAGTAAGGATTTTGTCTTCGTTCTCATCCAATGCTTTTGCAAGTGGTGCAAACTTCGCTTTTAATTCAGCATCGTCATTTTGTGCAGCAAGTGCTTCAGCCCAGAACTTCGCAAGGTAGAAATGGCTACCACGGTTGTCAAGCTCACCTGTACGGCGTGATGGTGACTTGTCGTTATCCAACAATTGACCAGTTGCTTGATCCAATGTTTTCGCCAATAACTTAGCACGTGCATTGTCTTCTTTGATACCTAGCTCTTCTAAAGAAACAGCCAAGGCCAAGAATTCACCAAGAGAATCCCAACGCAAGTGGTTTTCTTCTACAAGCTGTTGTACATGCTTAGGCGCTGAACCACCCGCACCTGTTTCGTACATACCACCGCCCGCCATTAACGGAACGATAGACAACATTTTCGCAGAAGTACCCAATTCCATGATTGGGAACAAGTCAGTTAAGTAATCACGTAAAATGTTACCAGTCACTGAAATTGTATCTAAACCACGAGCAACACGTTCAAGCGTATAACGCATTGCACGTACTTGTGACATGATTTGGATATCAAGACCTGCCGTATCATGATCTTTCAAGTATTTTTGTACTTTTTTGATCAATTCATTTTCATGTGGACGGTATGGGTCAAGCCAGAAGATTGCAGGCATACCTGAGTTACGCGCACGCGTTACCGCAAGTTTTACCCAGTCACGAATCGGTGCGTCTTTCACCTGACACATACGCCAGATATCGCCTTCCTCAACGTTTTGTGACATCAACACTTCACCAGTTTCAAGATCTGTGATGTTTGCAACACCCGCTTCAGTGATCTCAAAAGTTTTGTCATGTGAGCCGTATTCTTCAGCTTTTTGCGCCATCAAACCAACGTTTGGCACAGTACCCATAGTACGTGGGTCAAAGTTACCATTCCACTTACAGAAATTAATCATTTCTTGGTAAATACGTGCAAATGTTGACTCTGGCATAACAGCTTTACAATCATACTGCTTACCATCAGCACCCCACATTTTACCACCGCCACGAATCATCGCAGGCATAGATGCATCCACAATCACATCATTTGGTGAATGGAAGTTAGTAATACCTTTCGCTGAATCCACCATTGCAAGTGCAGGACGGTGTTCTTGGCAAGCGTGAAGATCTTCAATGATCTCTTCACGTAATGATGTTGGTAAAGTTGCAATCTTCTCGTAAAGACCAGCCATACCGTTATTGACGTTAATACCTAACTCATCAAATAACTTAGCGTGCTTTTCAAATGCTTCTTTATAGTAAATTTTTACACAGTGACCGAATACAATCGGGTGTGAAACTTTCATCATGGTTGCTTTTACATGCAACGAAAATAAAATGCCTGCTTCACGGCAATCATCAAGTTCTTTCTCATAGAAATCGCAAAGCGCTTTCTTGCTCATAAACATTGAATCGATGATTTCGCCATCAAGTAATGCAACTTTTGGCTTAAGCACAATGCTCTCACCATTTTTGGTGATCAGTTCCATTTTTACGTTACGCGCACGGTCAAGTGTCATTGACTTTTCACCGTGATAGAAATCGCCCTCATCCATATGCGAAACATGTGTTTGTGACCACTGTTTCCATTCGCTCATTGAATGTGGATGTTTCTTCGCATAGTTTTTCACTGCTGCAGGTGCACGACGGTCAGAGTTACCTTCACGTAACACTGGATTCACCGCTGAACCAAGGCACTTGCTATAACGTACCTTAATTGCTTTTTCTTCTTCAGTTGTTGGATTTTCAGGATAGTCTGGGATTGCATAACCCTTTGACTGAAGTTCCTTAATACATGCGCTCAACTGAGCAACAGATGCACTGATATTTGGGAGTTTGATAATGTTAGTGTCTGGATCTTGAGTAAGACGCCCTAAATGCGCAAGGTTGTCAGATACTTTCTGTTCATCGCTTAAGTATTCCGCGAATTCTGCAAGAACACGAGCAGCTACAGAAATATCAGTTTTGACAATCTCTACGCCAGCTGGCTTAGTAAAGGTCTCAATGATCGGCAGTAGCGAATAAGTCGCCAACAATGGCGCCTCGTCAGTCAGTGTGTAAATGATTGTTGACTTTCCACCAGCCATATATAGCCCCTTGCTTTAAATTGTGTTTTGAGAACCGAGCTTGTGACCCAGCCCTTACGAACCGACTTGCTTAAATTTAACCCCAAGAGTATCAGCCTTCCTGGTATTACAGTCAACGTAAGATCTGTGATAACGACATTTCGTAAAAAAATGGTACATCACAAATATTGCATTAATATCAATATTTGTACAAAAATTAAGCATTTTCTTGTAAAAATAGCCATTCCGACCAAGAGCAACAACAATCCATGCCGTCTTGTGCTGTATTGTTTTAAAGATTAAAAATTTTATCTTGCTGATTCTTACAGACTGAGCAGCAAATTGAAAGCCATTGAAAACACATCGACGCGCTTCAGCGATATAAAACAAGCCAAACAGCACAAACAAAAATCAGCTAAATACTGTTTAAATTTTAAATCATTCAAGTCTGTCTAAAAAGTGAATACGCAAATGAATGGAAAGTTTATTTACCCCCCAATACTCTGGTCACGATATGACAATAAATATGCTTTGGTTAACTTATACTCACAAAACAACAATACTTTTACCTTGAATAGTAAGTGAAAAAATCGTTATTAATAAATTACATGTTTAATTTTTCATCACATCTTTGATGAAAGAATAAGCTTCAATGATGTATTTCCGATCCCAAAATTAATATTAAAACTGTAGAGGTAATATGTTAATGCTATTACTCATCGCAATACTTATTCAAATCATCTCACTCTGGGCCGTGTTCTTTTTTGCACTTCATCGAACAGTCGGAAGTATCACTACGATTATCATTGCAATTCTGAGTGCAGTGATCAGCCCATGGTCTCTCATCCTTGGTCTACCGCTTATTCTCATCAGTTTAGTGTTACTGATTGAACCACTGCGAATGCAAGTTTTGACTAAACCGGCCTATAAAACATTAGCCAATGCAATGCCAAGCATGAGTACCACTGAACGTGAAGCATTGGATGCGGGTACCAGTTGGTGGGAAAAAGAATTATTTATGGGGGCGCCAGATTGGGAAAAATTTAACAATTACCCCTACCCGACGCTTAGCAATGAAGAGCAATCTTTTTTAGATCATGAGGTTGAACAACTCTGTCAGTTGCTAGATGAATGGGAAATTCATCAAAATAAAGACCTGAACGCTGAGACATGGCAATTTATTAAAGACAATGGCTTTTTTGGACTCATCATCCCTAAAACTTATGGTGGTCGTGAATTTAGCTCTTTTGCACAAAGTCGCATTATGAGCAAAATTGCTTCACGTTCATTAACCACCGCTGTAACCTGTATGGTGCCTAACTCATTAGGACCGGGTGAGCTTTTACTGAATTATGGTACAGACGAACAAAAAAATCGTTATTTGCCCGGCTTAGCCAAGGGTGAAGAAATTCCTTGCTTTGGACTCACCAGCCCTGAAGCGGGTTCTGATGCTGGGGCGATTCCAGATACTGGCGTGGTTTGTTATGGAGAGTTCGAAGGTCAACAAGTGCTTGGCTTAACAATGAATTTCTCAAAACGCTGGATTACTTTAGCACCCGTTGCAACAGTAGTCGGTCTCGCCTTCAAACTGTATGACCCAGATGGCTTATTGGGAGATAAAACTAAAACTGAGTATGGTATTACCTGTGCACTTATACCCGCCTCTCATGCAGGCGTAGAGGTTGGACCAAGGCACCATCCGGGTGGTTCTCCATTTATGAATGGTACAGTTGAAGGTAAAGATGTTTTTATTCCAATTGACTGGATTATTGGTGGCGCAAAAAATGCCGGGAATGGCTGGCGTATGCTGATGGAATGTCTGGCTGTTGGACGTGGTATTTCACTTCCTGCACTGTCTACAGCCGCAGGTGAAATGACATATTTATCTGTAGGTGCATTCGCTAAAATTCGTCAACAATTTAAATTATCAGTAGGTAAGTTTGAAGGGGTGCAAGAAGTTAGTAGTGACATCGTCAGCCATACCTATATGCTGGAAGCTTTTCGCTATTTAGTCACTTGCGGTTTAAATCAAGGTGGCAAACCCGCTGTTATGACCGCGATGGCAAAATACTATGCCACTGAAACGATGCGAAAAATCGTCAATCATGGTATGGACATCACAGGTGGTCGTGGTATTCAACAAGGTCCGCGTAACTTTCTTGCCAATATGTATCAAGCTATTCCGATCTCGATAACAGTTGAAGGGGCAAATATCTTAAGCCGTTCGTTAATGATCTTTGGTCAAGGTTCAATGCGTTGCCATCCTTATTTATTTGAGGAATTACAACTGTTACAGGCCGAAGATAAAGCCTCTGCCTTAAATACATTTAACACCATGTTATATCAACATTTAGGCTACACCTTAAACCGTGGCGCGCGTGCGTTCACTTATGGATGGTTTGGGGCAAGTAGTCAACGACCTGACTCATCAGATGCTTTTACTCAACCTTATTATAAAATCATCAATCGATTCAGTACTGACTTCGCCCTAACCGCAGATATGTGTCTTGGACTGTTAGCCGGTGATATTAAACGTAAAGAAATGCTCTCAGGGCGATTAGCTGACATTCACTCCAAAATGTTTATTGCGACAGCCATTCTCAAATTTTATGAAAATGGTCAGAGATCCTCGCAAGAACAGGTACATGCCAAACTTGCATTAGACGAAACGCTTTATGATGCCCAAGAAGCATTTTATGGCTTATTTGATAATTTTCCGATTCAAATTGCATCAAGTCTGGTTAAATTTGTTTGTTTCCCATTTGGTCGACCAATCAAGAAACCGAGCGATCGTCAAAAGAGTGAAGCAGCGGAACTGCTCATGCAAGACAACCCGTTCCGAGATTATTTAAAAACGCAGGTTTATTATACTGTTGATCCGAATGATGCTTTTGGACGAATGGAAGCCACCTTCAATCTACTCACAACTGTTGAAGACGATTGGAACAGCTTTAAAAAAGCAGAATCTAAAGGTGAATATCAAGGGCTAACATTTGAAGAGCGCATACAGGATGCAGTCACTCGTGGCTTAATCAGCGATGATTTAGCCACAAAATTAACCCAATATAATGCACTTCGTTATGACAGTATGCTCACAGATATTTTTGATGAAAAATTAGAGCAGGTGTTGGTATTAGAAAATCCTCATCTTCACTCAACTTAACTCGATTTGGTAAATGCCATTTAACAGATAAGGCAATATAAAACCTTAACCATAAACAGCGATTCACCATCGCTGTTTTTTAACATAGACATATTGCCAATGGGTTATTTGCCTATTTCGGTATAGTGTTAAAAATATAACAGCTGAGGAAAAAAGACGATGTCTCAACAAGATTATGAAAATGGCTTAAAAGTCCGTACAGAAGTAATGGGGGAAAGTTTTGTAAAACGCGCTCAAGACAACACTGTTGCTTTTACAAGACCTTTGCAAGACTGGATCAATGAGCATGCATGGGGTTCAACTTGGCAACGTGAGGGTGTTTTACCACGTAAATACCGCTCTTTGATTACCATTGCATTTTTAGTTGCACAAAAAAGCCCAACCGAACTAAAAGGTCATATTCGTGGTGCATTGAATAATGGTGCAACAGTTGAAGAAATTCAGGAAGTGTTACTACACAGCCTACCTTACTGTGGCGCACCCACAACCCAAGAAGCATTTCGTGCCGCGCTCGAAGTCATCAATGAATATCAAAAAGAATCATAAACAAGCAATACCTGCTAATTCTTCAATATAGGCCATGCTCAAAACTATGGCCTATATTGCCGAGTTAATTCCAAAACACATTAAAACTATAAAAAAACTCATCCACTTCAAAGCGGATGTGATATCCCAATTGGCTTAACTCAGAAGAAAGTCCACGAATATCCTCTAAAGCTAGATGTTTAGGCAAAACTGTAAAAACAGCAGTATTGCCCTGCTTGGCATTCTCTTCAATCATTTGAGCCAAACGACCTTTATATAGCTCTATATTTAAGTTTGAATTGGCTGCCAATCGTTTCGCGTCTTCAGCGTGAATAAACATTATTTAATTTCCATATTATTGTTTTCGAAGATCTCACTACAAGATATAAATAAATATCCAAATACGCTGTATGCTTTATGTTCGAAGGCACATGCTCAAAAATATAGTCACGATAAAATCGTGTAACCATCTAAAATTATATAAATTTTTTCAATTATTCTGGATAAACTTGTAACCAAGCCTGTACATAAAAATTGAAATAAATCCAGTGCTTTATTTTAATCAAATTTAACTTTTGTATTTAAAAAGTAAATGATAATTGTTATTATTTACTTAATTTTTAACCTTTCCGTATTTGATTGCCTATGAATAGCCAGACTGAACTCGATGTACTAAACGCATCAGTTTCAACTCCGACTGTATCAACACGAGCTAAATCCGCACCCTCTCTCATACAATATCGCGTCATGATTGCTTACCGTTTTGCTCTAGCAATTCTTGGTGGTTATCTGCTTGCGTCCTTGTCCGCTATAGTGATTGCAAAAACATTTGCTGATTATCGTGCCACGGCTGCAATGAGTGCAACGCTACTTGCTTTCTGTATTCACTGCGCTGCATTCATTTGGGTTTTTATGGTCAACAAGACATTAAAAGCCAGCTTAGGCATACTTCTTCCAAGTATCATTTTATTTGCCATTTATAAAATGATGGGGAATTAAGATGCGCGTAGATGCAAAAGTTGAAGGTCCACGCCAATCCATGTCATGGTTACATACATGGGCAAGCTTAATTCTTGGTTGGTTACTCTATGCAATTTTTTTGACAGGAACATTGAGTTTCTTTCAGTCTGAAATAACGGCTTGGATGAAACCAGAAATACATCAATCCGTTCCAAGTGATTCTCAAGTACAGCAAACCCAAGTTGCCTTAGATTATCTACAAAAGAACTATCCTGATGCTGGTAGTTGGACGATTCAATTACCCAATTCTAGACAGACCACAACTGAATTAAATATTCGTAAACAAGGTGAAGATCTACAAGCACGTCGTGGTGGGGAAAGAATCACCATAGACAGTGCAACTGGACAAGTTATTGAAGCACGAGATACCCGTGGTGGTGGCTTTCTATATCGCTTTCACTTTGAACTGTATGGATTTGATCGTATTTGGGCACGCTGGATCGTCGGTTTAGCCACCATGTTGATGTTTGTGGCAATTATCAGTGGCATTATTACCCATAAAAAAATTTTTAAAGATTTCTTTACTTTCCGTTCAGGTAAAGGACAACGCTCTTGGTTAGATGCACATAATGCCACAGCTGTTTTTGCCCTTCCCTTTCATATCATGATCACCTTCAGTGGTTTGTTATTACTAATGTTTATGTTTATGCCTTGGGGAATCAACCAAGTCTATAAAGATCGACAAGAGTTTTTTCAAGAGATGCGCGGAGGTGCAGTTCAGCAAAATAATGCTCGCAATAGAAATGCTGAAAACCGTACTGGTTCTGCAAATACAAGTCAAACTCAAGGTCAAAATGAACAACGCTCGCGAGGGGAAAGAGGCAAACAACATCAACAAGATGTTGGTCATCCTGCGCCACTCAGCGACTTAACCCCGCTTATTACAACCGCACAAGCGCAGTGGAAAGAAAATCCGATTGCTTCTATTCAAATCATTGCGCCAAATACATCCAATGCCACCATTGAACTTCGCGCTTTATATGCGAAGAGTGTAGTTCAGCGTGGTGTTTACCCCATTTTAAAATTCGATGGCGTGACTGGCAAAGACATCAGCGAAGCGGCTCAAGCAAACAATGCCTCTATTCCAATGGGGATATACAATGTGGTGACTGTATTGCATGAAGCACGTGGTCTTGATTTAACCTTCCGCTGGTTATTGTTCTTCTCTGGTGTAATGGGCACCTTAATGGTTGCAACGGGGCTGATCTTATGGTGCGTCAAACGTGCACCGCAACAACAAAAACAAGGCTATAAATCATTTGGTTATCGTTTTGTTGAAGTGATGAATATTGCCGCTGTGATTGGATTACCTATTGCATGTGCCGCCTACTTCTACGCCAATCGTTTCATTCCATTTGAAATAGAAACACGTTTAAATTGGGAAATTAGAGCCTTCTTTATTGTATGGTTAGCTACGTTAATTTATGCAGCGCTTCGCCCACATCGTCAAGCTTGGCTAGAACTTCTATTGTTCTCTGGTGTTGCTTTTGCCCTATTGCCTATTGTCAATTTTATTACGGGTGGTCAAGCACTTTGGAACAGTATTGCCAATGGCCAATGGATGATTGCGTCTTTTGATTTAATGACATGGGCGCTTGCAATTTTGTTTTTCTACTCATTTTATAAAGTTAAAAAACATAAAGGGCTTCCTGTCAAAAAAGCCAGAAATGTACCTTCAAATAAGGAGATTTCAGCGTGATTTTCTTCTTACTGGTTTGGTCTTTGTCTAGCTTGGCTTTTATCGCGCTTGCCAGCGCAATGTCGAAGCATCAAAAACAGATCTATGGACATGAACTAAGCCTCAAACAAACCCAACTTGCTTCTATTACAGGTTGGGCTTTACTGCTGATTTCACTGATCATTTGTGTCATGTCAGGGCAGCTGAGCAGCATGCTCAGCATTTGGGTTGGAGTACTGACCTTTTCAGCATTATTTGTTGGGGTGTTATTAAGCTATTACAGTTTAAAAATGAAATTGGCTGCCAGCTTTTGTGTGGGTATCAGCTTAATCACAAGTGTGATGCTACTCATTTAAACTGTTTCACAAAAATCAGTTATAATCATAAGCCAATCTGCGGATTGGCTTTTTTTCTATCAAATTTATTGCCTTGTATTGGTATTTTTATGTCTAAACCACTTTCAATCCCTTCAGAGTTACTCAATCGTGCTGCAATGGGCAATCCAGCTGCACAATTTGAACTTGCTGAAATATATATGCAAAGTGAAGATGAAGATAACAATCAACTTGCAGAAGAATGGGCACTCAAAGCAGCACAATTAGGCCATGTTGAAGCCATGTATTGGTTAGGTGAAGGCTATGCTTATTATGCAAAAGATATCCTTGAAGAAGATCCTAAAGAAGCCAAAGCTTATTTTGAACATGCCCATCGCTGGTTAGAGCAAGCGGCCAAACATCAACATCCGGCTGCGATTTTAGAGTTATCCAATTTCTATCGCCGTGGTGATGTGGTTGAAAAAGATCTACTGAAATCAGTAGAGCTGGTTGAGCAGGCAGCAAAACTGGGTGAAGTTCAAGCCATGCGTGATCTTGTTTGTATTTATGAACACGGGATGGGCGTTGAGGTTGATGAAGAAAAAGCTGATTTTTGGGCTGAAAAAGCCAAGTCAGCTGAAGACACCTCAGCATAATTTATAAATTTAAGCCCATATAAAATGGGCTTAAATTTGATTCACTTATTTAATTACGTAAATGTACAAAAATTACATCTAAATCTTGTTTGGGTACAAAGTTTTTCTCAACCATTTGGAATTGTGTCGGGCTAATTTTATTGACTTTACCTTTCCAACAAAACGATACCAACTCTCCCGGATCACGTTCAATGGTCAATTTAAAGTTTTCAATCGGTTTTGCCCAATTTGCCCCAGTAGTCAAAATATAACTCAGTGCATTAAAAGGCGAATGTTCCGACTGTGCTTTTTTCAAGCCTTTCTTAAAATTACTGTCCATACAAAATTGTTGATTATATTCATCTGGATATAGTGCAACCGAACCACCCACTAAAGGTTTATATTGATGTTTTACCTGTGTAATTGAATTGGCTTTAAAAGTTTGCTTCCAGCTATAAACCACTTGTGATGACCAGTTGATGACTTCATCTGGATTTTTAGGCAAAATGCTTTTTACTTTAGGGTTTGAACAGCCTTTCAGTTTCTTTTCAAATACCCCATATTCATCACTTTTGCGATTCCAAGGATTTAACATTTCAGTTTGTGAAAAACCACACTGTTTAAATAACTCAGTGACATCAATCGCTTTAGACTTTTCGTCTCTTTGTATAAATGTCTGCACATGCATTGTCGGTTGAACTGCTTTTCCATTAACCTGAATTTTAAAACTTTTTAATAAATCCTCAGTGTGGGCAAAATCGGATTCAAAAGCATTATCAACTCGTGGTAAAGGGAACAAAACAGTTTCAGTAATATCCTGATTACTGAGGTTTTTAAATTGATAATCGACCTTAATTAATTTTTTACTAATGAATAAGTCTTCACGTTGCATGGCAATATTTTTATTTTTAAGGTACTCAATTCCCCCTGTTCCCACATAGCCTGTAGAATCATTGGCGAAAGCTGATGTCGCTGTCAGAATCGATGTGATCAATATGATTTTTTTCATTCTCTTTAATCCAAATCAGTTAATCCAAATCAGGAAACTCTATTGTTTGATAATGCACACAATAAATGGATTCATCAAAAATAATATGTGTAGCAATCTGTTTGATAATCTGCTCTTGTAAAAGAATTTCTTTTTCTAAAACTTCATTCCAATAGATTGAGTTTTCTGAAAAATTCTCATAATAATCCAGTACTTCAATCATCGCATTAAACAAAGCCACTAAATGCTGGCTTTTGTTTTGATTTGATACCATCAAGAAAAAGGCATCCAAAGAAATCACCTCAATGGCCGCTAATTCCTCATAATCATCGGCATATTCATCTACGCAAGCATTTGATTGTCGAATTCGCTTTTGATAATCAATTAAATTTTCTTGATCAATATCCTGAAATAATTGTTTTTTATCAATTTTAATTTGATAATTTTGTTCGATAGCAGATTGAAAGTTCGGTAATTTTTCATAAAAAGCAAAAACAGCTTTCACCAAACTTTTCCGCTGTTCAAGCGAAGCCTGCTCAATGGCTTGTCGCAATGCAAAGCTATGCTGATCAATTATTTTTACAATATCCATCAATTTAATCTCCCCGATATTCACTTTTTTAAACAAAAAAACCTAGAGATAAAAAAAGCAAAGCACGCAGCATAATCAAAAATACAGCAATCATCGTGGCACAGCTCTAGCACTTGGCAAACGCTTAAATGCATCATCTTGATTTTATTTCTGTTTATATATCAGTAAATACTGATCATATTTTTGCATAGCTTAGCGATTCAAAAACAATTCTATCTTTTAGTTGAATATTAACCAACTACATTTGAACTCTATTAAAATCTAGGTACAATAGTCGCCAGTCGAGGGATGCTGCGACTTTTTCACAGGCACATAAATGTGAAATCGCTAGGCTCGACGATTCGGTCAGACTTTCGTGCTGATCAACAACGGCATCCGCGAACTGAATGATCAATATTTTTTTAATATAAAGGAGATCGTGATGAACGCGGTTAATGCTTCATTTACAGATTATAAAGTTGCAGATATTTCCCTCGCTGACTACGGTCGTAAAGAAATCAAACTTGCTGAAGCAGAAATGCCAGCGTTGATGGGCTTACGTAAACGTTATTCAGCAGCAAAACCTCTTGCTGGCGCAAAAATTCTGGGTTGTATTCATATGACCATTCAAACTGCTGTTTTAATTGAAACACTGGTTGAATTAGGCGCAGAAGTACGTTGGACTTCATGTAACATCTTCTCAACTCAAGACCATGCAGCAGCAGCAATTGCAGCATCTGGTGTTCCAGTATTCGCTTGGAAAGGTGAAACTGAAGAAGAATACATGTGGTGTCTTGAACAACAAATCAATGTTAATGGCACACCTTGGGATGCCAACATGATTCTTGATGATGGTGGTGATTTAACTGCTGTTGTTCATGAAAAATATCCTGAACTTATTGCTAAAATTCATGGTATTACAGAAGAAACGACTACGGGTGTTCAACGTCTAAACGAAATGTTCCGTGATGGTACTTTAAAAGTTCCTGCAATTAACGTGAATGATTCAATCACAAAATCTAAAAACGACAATAAATATGGCTGCCGTCATTCATTAAATGACGCCATCAAACGCGGTACAGATATGTTGTTATCTGGTCGTCGTGCGCTAGTAATTGGTTATGGTGATGTTGGTAAAGGTTCTGCTCAATCTCTTCGCCAAGAAGGTATGATTGTACGTGTAACTGAAATTGACCCAATCTGTGCAATGCAAGCATGTATGGACGGTTATGAAGTTGTTTCTCCATATAAAAATGGTGTACAAACAGGTAAAAAAGAAGACATTAACCTAGACCTTCTTCAAAATACTGATTTGATCGTAACAACTACAGGTAACTACCACGTATGTGATTCTGCAATGTTAGATACATTAAAAGCAGGTTCAGTGGTGTGTAATATCGGACACTTTGATACTGAAATCGATACAAACTATTTACGTGGTTATAAGTGGGTTGAAGTTAAGCCTCAAGTGCACCAAGTGTATCGTACAGAAAATGAAAATGATTATCTGATTCTTCTTTCAGAAGGTCGTTTGGTTAACCTTGGTAATGCAACAGGTCACCCTTCACGCGTGATGGATGGTTCTTTTGCAAACCAAGTATTAGGTCAAATGCACTTATTCGCAGAAAAATTTGCTGATCTTCCAGAAGATCAAAAAGCAGCACAGATCCGTGTTGAACTGATTCCTAAGAAATTAGATGAAGAAGTTGCTGCTGCAATGGTAGTTGGTTTTGGTGGTGTATTGACGCAATTGACTCAAGTTCAAGCAGATTACTTGGGCGTTGCAGTTGAAGGTCCATTTAAATCTGAGGCTTATAAGTACTAAGTTTTAACCCCCTCTCCTTCGCTTTCTCCCTTAGGGAGAAAGAATATTCATTTACAGATTAATGAATATAAAGGCGAAGTCCTCTCCTTTTAGGAAAGGACTTCGAAGAGGTTAGAACAAATTAAAAAAGTATGAATAAAAAAGGATTTAACCATGACCAAACGTGTTCCAATTTCGTTTGAGTTTTTCCCGACCAAAACTGATGCAGGGGCGGAAAAACTTAAGCTTGTTCATCAAGAATTACAGCTTTTAAATCCAGAGTTTTTCTCGATTACTTATGGGGCTGGTGGTTCGACGCGTGAACGTACATTAGCCGCAATTGCTGACTTTAATGGTAAAGGCACACCTGTTGCCCCTCACCTTTCATGTATTGGTGATGACAAAGTACGTATTGCTGAATTACTCGATATCTATAAAGCTCAAGGGATTGATCGTATTGTTGCACTTCGAGGTGACTTACCTTCTGGTCAAGTCGGCCTTGGTGAGCTTCCTTATGCGACTGATTTGGTTCGTTTTATTCGCGAACACTCCGGTGATCATTTTAAAATTGAAGTTGCGGCATATCCTGAAATGCATCCACAAGCTGACAACTTTGATGCAGACATTAAGCACTTTGCAGAAAAAGTCAAAGCTGGTGCAAATGCAGCCATCACTCAATTTTTCTTTAATCCAGATGCCTATTTCTATTTTGTTGAGCGTATCCAAAAACAAGGAATTGATATTCCTGTTGCGCCAGGAATTATGCCAATTACCAATGCCAGCAATTTAATCCGCTTTGCAGATGGGACAGGTGCAGAAATTCCACGCTGGATTCGTAAGCAACTTGCGACCTATGGTGATGACACTGCAAGTATCAAAGCTTTTGGACATGAAGTTGTGATCAAACTGTGTGAACGCCTTATTGCAGGAGGTGCACCAAGTTTGCACTTCTATAGCATGAATCATACTGAGCCAAACCGCCAATTGGTACTTGATCTCGGTTTAGCTTAAATCAAAATTGCATCATCAACTTGTGAGTAATACTGCATGCCCCGTTTTTATATTGAAACTGATTTAGCTGTCGAAACTACGGTTGAACTCACTGAAACAGTATTTCATCATTGGGTCAAAGTATTGCGTGCACAAGTGGGTGAAAAAGCCACCTTGTTCAATGGACAAGGGGGTGAATATGAAGTGACTTTAACAGCAGTCGCTAAAAAATCTGCTTCTGTTTTAGTCAATTCATTTAATCCAGATAACCGTACCCCTGCTTTTACAGCGCTACTTGGACAAGTCATGAGTAAGGGCGATCGTATGGATTATGCGATTCAAAAAGCTGTGGAATTGGGCGTAGCTCAAATTCAACTGCTCACATCAGAACGTTGTGAAATGCGTTTAAAATATGATCGAGATCAAAAAAAATTAGATCATTGGCAAGGTATAGCGATTGCAGCTTGTGAACAGTGTGGTATGAATCTTGTTCCGCAGATTTTAGCGCCATTAAGTCTAAATGAATGGATCAAAACTGAATTACCGCAGAGTAAATTTGTCCTTGCGCCTGAAAAAGAGCAGACAGATGTACTGAAAGACATATGCCCAGATATTGCCCTTTTAATTGGCCCTGAAGGTGGTTTAAATGAAGCTGAAATTGATCAGGCCAACCAATATGGATTTAAAAATTGGTGCATCGGTGATCGTATTTTAAGAACTGAAACAGCACCTGTAGTTGCATTATCAATTTTGAATTATCAAAGCTTTAAAAAGTGATGTATGTCATGTAAAATAATTGCAAATTGGATGATTTCACAGTATTTTAATTCCAAAGAAACTATTAATTAGCAAATTTTAAATAGTTGCTCCGTTAAACCTACACATTCTAAAAATAGCAGAGGTGCAAGCGCTAATGAATGATGTTCAGGAAGAGCTTCTTTCATATGATGTGAATTCGTCGAACATCAGAAAGATAACCAAAGATATCCGGATATTTTTTATTTGGGTATTTTTTACGTGTATCTGTGACGCTTTAATTTATCTTTACTTATTTAAAACCTCCTCTGAATTATTAAGCGGTTGGTTTATTCTGACTGTTTTATTTATATTATCGGGATTTTTGTCTTCTACCTATCTGTTACAACAAAATAAAGTTCAAGTATTTAAAAATATTGATCTTTTCTTTCAGTTTTCTTGTTTGATCTTAGGAAGCTTATTTGGGATTGGCGTTTATATCATCAATTTAGAATTTATGATGATGCCAAATGTGGTTGACCCATTTTTTTCATTTCTGTTATCTAGCTTTTTGCTGAGTTTTTCATATGTTTTAGCAATGAATTTTCTCAATCAAAGATTTAGTTATTTTATTGCTTTATTTGTTCCATCTGCGATTCCGGTGCTCACGCTCCCTCTGCTTTTCCCTCAAAACACCAACGAAATCTATAGCACCATTTTCATTGTTTGGTTCTCTTTATTATTCTTTAGCACTTATGCTTCACATAAAATTTATATTAATTCTGAAATATTAGACCTGAAAAATAAGTTTTTATTTAAGCAATCACAAGAACAACTTGCAAACTATAAAGGCTTAGAAATACAACTTAAAAATGAAATCTCAAAAACACAGGTCATGAAAAGTGAATTGCAGTTACATAATCATTTATTAGAACAAAAAGTAAAAGAACGAATTTTCGATTTTAAACAGATGAATGACCGTTTAGAAAATCATCAGGCCAACTTAGCTTTTGCCCATGAAACCGCGGGTATTCATTCTTGGGTCTGGAATATTGAAAAAAGAACTTTTGAGATTTCCGACTCAAAAAGCGGTGCAGAATTCAAACAACTTAATCTAAAACACAATAGCGTAGATGAATATGTTCATCCTGATGATATTGTCAATTATAAAACCATCCTGAAACAACATCTCAAAGGCAAAACTGAGCGCTTTGAGGCAATCTACCGTGTTAAACGAGATGGTCAATGGTGCTGGATACAAGACATTGGCAAAGTGGTTTCTAAGAACATTAATAACAAACCGCTTAGAATGGTGGGAATCCAACGCGATATTCAAAAAGAAAAGACTGACCAAGAAAAGCTAAAACTCGCAGCAAATGTATTAGCACAAGTGGCTGAAGGTGTTTTCATTTTAGATAATAATTTATGCTACTTAGAAGTAAATCCTTATTTTGAAAAACTTTTAGATTATAAACAACATAATATCGTTGGAAATCATTTATTTGATATCACGATCAACAATAATTCTCGTACCCAACAAATGTATAATGTGATTACCCAAAGTTTAATTCAAAAAGGAGAATTTGAGTCTGAATTACAGATTGATTTTACCTCTGGGAAAAAACTTGCACTCTGGGTACACATCAATGCAATTTATGATGAAAAAAATAAATTTTCCAACTATGTCGGCATTATTACCGATTTAACTGATCGTAAAAAACAAGAACAACGACTCTCGTATTTAGAACATTATGACATCCTGACCGATTTACCAAATCGCTTTTATTTCAAACAACAACTGCATAATTATTTAATTCACTATTCTGATTCATTTAAAAATTTTGCAGTTTTACGCATCAACATTGACCGTTTTAAATTATTCAATGAATTTATGAGCCATAAAGAAGGTGATGAATTATTAAAACAAGTCGCTCACAGATTAAGATTATGTTGTCCAAATGCCTCTCTGATCGCTTATTTAAATAATGATGATTTTGCAGTGATCTATAATTTAAGTAGCAATAACATCAATATTCATCAACATACGCAACATATTTTAGATGCATTTAAACAACCTTTTGATGTTAAAGAACAAGAACAAACCATCACCATTTCTATTGGCGTTGCGCTATATCCAGAGCATGGCTTACAGCTCGACAGTCTCAATGGTCATGCAGAATCAGCATTACACGAAGCCAAGCGTTTAGGCGGAAATACCGTATATTTTTATTCAAACAAAAAAACGCCGTTGCTCAATCAAGGGATCAACTTAGAAAACGAATTAAGAAAAGCCATAAAGCACAAAGAACTGACCGTACATTATCAACCTAAAATCTGTGTTAAAACTCAACGCATTTATGGTTTTGAAGCATTAGTCCGTTGGCAACATCCAACTTTGGGTTATATCTTGCCAGACATTTTTATCCCGCTTGCCGAAGAAACCAGCCTCATTTCAGATATTGGTTTAATTGTATTGCATGAAACCTGTAAGCAAATACAACAGTGGCAATCCTTGGGTTTTGATCATTTTAGGGTATCGATTAATATTGTTGCACAACAAATTTACCGCGGACAGTTAGTCAAAGATATCGACTACGCCCTTAAAAAATATAATATTTCGGGTGATATGCTTGAACTAGAACTGACTGAATCGTCTTTGTTTGATAAATCAGAAGAAGTCAATTTTCTTCTACAACAATTAAAAGATCGCCATATTTCTATTTCTTTGGATGATTTTGGAACAGGCTACTCATCTTTAGCTTATCTAACCAGTTACCCTTTTGATATCTTAAAAATAGATCGTGCTTTTATTTCAAAAATTGGACAAGAAAAAGACGAAGCAATCGTCAATGCGATTATTGCTATGGGCAATGCAATCGGCATTACCTTGGTGGCTGAAGGCGTTGAAACTAAAGAACAAGCACTATTTTTACAAAAACACGGTTGTTATATTTTACAAGGCTTTTACTTTTCCAAAGCATTGTCATCTGCCGACAGCACAAAATATTTGGAACAGCATAAACTTATAAAGATTTGTTAATTTTTTTAGACTTTATATCTATTACTTTGTTTGAAATAACTATTTTTTGACTGTCGGTATCGCTCAACAAATGTTATATTCGATGAAATTTAGTCAAACCACCAGCCTCGCTGGAACATGTAATAATCGAGATTCAGATGGATGATCAATCTTTAAAACAGCAAGCCCTTTACTATCACGAATTTCCAACACCAGGAAAAATTAGCGTTACGCCAAGTAAGCAACTTGTCAATCAACATGACCTTGCGCTTGCTTACTCACCAGGTGTGGCAGCGCCTTGTTTAGAAATTGAAAAAGACCCTTCAAAAGCAGCGCTTTATACTGCTCGTGGCAACTTGGTTGCAGTGGTCAGTAATGGTACAGCCGTTTTAGGTCTAGGTAATATTGGTCCATTAGCATCTAAGCCTGTAATGGAAGGCAAAGGCGTATTATTTAAAAAGTTTGCTGGTGTAGACGTTTTTGATATTGAAATTGCTGAAAATGATCCTGACAAAATTGTGGATATCGTTGCGGCTTTAGAACCTACTTTTGGTGGTATTAACCTCGAAGATATTAAAGCACCTGAGTGTTTTTATATTGAGCAAAAGCTTCGTGAACGCATGAAAATACCTGTGTTCCATGATGACCAACACGGTACCTCAATTATCGTAGGTTCAGCCCTTCTCAATGCTTTGCAATTGAATGGCAAAAAAATTGACGAAATCAAAATTGTTGCTTCAGGTGCAGGTGCTGCGGCACTTTCTTGTTTAGACTTGCTGTGTGCAATTGGTGCTAAAAAAGAAAATATCGTGGTTGCTGACTCACGCGGTTTATTGACCACTAAACGTGAAGGCTTGGATGAGTCTAAAAAGCGTTATGTGCAAGATATTGAGGGAACTCAACTTGCAGATGTGATTGCAGATGCCGATATGTTCCTTGGCCTTTCTGCGGCAGGCATTTTAACCAAAGAAATGGTTAAAGTCATGGCGGCTGATCCAATCATCTTTGCATTGGCAAACCCAGATCCAGAGATTTTACCTGAACATGCGCATGAAGTACGTCCAGATGTAATCATGGCAACTGGTCGTTCAGATTATCCGAACCAAGTAAACAATGCGCTTTGCTTCCCTTATATCTTCCGTGGTGCGCTAGATGTTGGCGCTACGACGATTAATGAAGAAATGAAAATTGCTTGTGTACATGCAATTGCACGTATGGCACATGTTGAAGCGGATGCCGCATCTTATGGTGAAAAATCTGCATCATTTGGTCGTGATTATTTAATTCCACGTCCACTTGATCAACGCCTAATTCTTGAAATTGCTCCTGCTGTTGCACAAGCTGCAATGGATTCAGGTGTTGCAAGTCGTCCAATTGCGGATTTCTCGGCTTATCGTCAACGTCTATCTGAATTTGTTTATAATTCAGCATTGATGATGAAACCAATTTTTGCACAAGCGAAAACAGCGCCTAAACGTATTGCTTATGCGGAAGGTGAAGATCTTCGTGTATTGCGTGCGATTCAAATCGCTGTTGATGAAGGTCTGGCACAACCTATTCTGGTTGGTCGTACTGCAGTCATTGAAGCGAATATCAAAAAATTAGGTTTGCGTCTTGAACACGGTGTAAATATTACCATCGTAGATCAAGAAAAAAATCCTGATTACGATAAGTTTGCAGATGACTATTACAACTTGATGCAACGTAAAGGTGTAACGCCTGAGTATGCACAACGTGAAACACGTCGTCGTTCTACCTTGATCGCAGCAATGTTGGTTCGTCATGGTCTTGCAGATGGTATGCTATGCGGTACTTATGCAAGTTATGATATCCATTTAGACTTTGTGAGAAATGTGATTGGTTTAAAAGAAGGTCGTAATAACTTCTTTACACTTAATGCATTAATGCTTGAAGATCGCAATATCTTTATGGCAGATACATATGTAAATACCAACCCGACTGCTGAACAGCTGGCTGAAATGACTATTTTAGCGGCTGAGGAAGTTCGTCGTTTCGGTATGACGCCTAAAGTTGCATTACTTTCGCACTCTAGCTTTGGTTCAGATCAAAATGATCCAAGTGCACAAAAAATGCGTAAAGTATTTGAAATCTTGACTGAAATCGCACCTGAATTAGAAGTAGATGGCGAAATGCATGCAGATGCTGCACTTGATGAAAATATTCGTCATTTTGCATTCCCAAATTCACGCTTCAAAGGTTCAGCGAACTTGTTGATTATGCCAAATCTTGATGCGGCAAATATTTCATTCAACTTGTTAAAATCAACATCAGGCAATAATGTGACTATTG
Organism: Acinetobacter sp. NyZ410; assembly: GCF_022828975.1. Lineage (NCBI taxonomy): Bacteria > Pseudomonadati > Pseudomonadota > Gammaproteobacteria > Moraxellales > Moraxellaceae > Acinetobacter > Acinetobacter sp. NyZ410. The sequence continues at coordinate 3,427,126 of NZ_CP094620.1, forward strand.
GTCCTATCTTGCTTGGTGCTGCTAAACCTGTGCATATTTTAACACCTACAGCGACAACACGTCGTTTAGTTAATATGACAGCTTTAACCGTTGCAGAGATTCAACAAGCTGAAGGCTAAGCTTGAAGTCAATTTAACATCAATACCGCAGAACTTTAGTCAATCACTCAAGTTCTGTACTTGAGAAAACCTCTATTCTGTTGCATGATGGCAGTAAGAATAGAGGTTTTTTCATGCAAGTTTATTTAGTAGGCGGTGCCGTTAGAGATCATTTACTCGGTCATCCCTATCACGAAAAGGATTATGTTGTTGTTGGCGCCACGCCAGAGCAACTTCTTGCCCAAGGTTATCAACCCGTTGGGAAAGATTTCCCTGTGTTTTTACATCCCCAAACAAAAGAAGAATATGCCCTAGCCCGTACTGAGCGTAAATCGGGACACGGTTATCATGGATTTGAGTTTTTTACCGATCCAGATGTCACCTTAGAAGAGGATTTAATTCGTCGTGACTTAACCATCAATGCCATCGCGATGGATGAAGCAGGTCAAGTGTACGATCCCTATCATGGACAAGATGATTTAGCACATAAAATCCTACGCCACGTTTCAGACGCTTTTGCAGAAGATCCTTTACGCGTACTGCGTGTGGCTCGTTTTGCTGCTCGTTATGCACAATATGGTTTTCGTATTGCTGATGAAACACTTGCATTGATGCGTCAACTGGCTGAATCTGGTGAGTTAGAAGCATTGACACCTGAACGTGTTTGGAAAGAAACCTCTCGTGCTTTAATGGAACGTCATGCCGATGTTTACTTTGAAGTATTACGTGAGTGTGGTGCATTAAAAGTGCTCTTTCCTGAAATAGATGCCCTGTTTGGCGTTCCACAACGACCTGAATATCATCCTGAGATTGATTGCGGTATTCATACACTGATGTCTTTACAGCAAGCATGTAAAGCCAATTATTCTTTAGATGTTCGTTTTGCCGTATTGGTACATGACTTGGGCAAAGCTTTAACACCGAAAGATGAATTACCTCGTCATATCATGCATGAAGAACGTGGGATTCAGCCTGTCACAGATGTATGTGATCGTTTACGTGTACCTACTCAAACGAAACAGCTTGCTCTAGCAGTATGTAAAGAACATTTAAAATGTCATCAGGCTTTTACCTTAAAACCAGGTACCTTATGGCGTTTATTACAGCGTTTAGATGTGCTACGTCGTCCTGAGCGTGTTGAAGCTTTTGCACAAGCCTGTGAATGTGATGCTAAAGGCCGTTTAGGTTTAGAAAATCGTGAATACCCACAAGCGCATTACCTATTAGATGCAATGAAAACTGTACGCACGATTAAAGCATCGGATTTACCCTCAGATATTCAAGGTCCTGATATTGGTGAAATGTTGATTCAAAAACGTATTGAAGCGATTGCTGATTTAAAGCATGAGTTAGGTCATCATCATCATACGGTATAAAAAATGCCTCTCAGTAATGAGAGGCGTTTTTAGATTTTAGATATCGTATTTTCTTTTAAATAACATCCAATCATTCATTGACCATAGCATGAATAAATATCTACCTATGGTCCAAAACGACATTATTTCAAGACACATCCGCAGGAAATGTAATCACCTTTTCCAACTTCATTTGGTTCATCACCACCATTAACAAACGATCAATTCCCAAAGCTATACCCGCACATTCCGACATATTCGGTAAAGCAGCGAGCAAATACTCATCGATTGGCATCACATGTAGGCCCAGCTTTTCACGCTCTGCATTATCTGCTTGAAAACGACTACGCAAAACCTCAGCATCAATCAACTCATCATAGGCATTGGCGAGTTCTAACCCTTCAATATAGAGCTCAAAACGTGCAGCAACGAACTCACCATCCTCATCCAGTTTGGTCTTTGCCAAAGAGGCCAATTCTGGGGGAAAATCAGTTAAAAATACCGGCGTATCAAAACCTAAACTTGGCTCAACCATATGAGAAAATAACAAATCAATATAGGCTAAACGATCATCACCCAAATCAAGATTGAGTCCTACACGGTGTGCCGCATCTTTTAATTGTTGCAACGTTGCTTGCAGTGGATTCAAGTCCAAACGATCAATAAATGCATGCTTATAACTGAGTACGGTTGGTCGAACTTCACCAAAACGTTCAGCCAAAACCACATTCAATAAATCAGTGACTTCTAACATTAAATCTTTCAAGCTGAACTGCGGACGATACCATTCCAACATGGTAAATTCACTATTGTGCTTACGCCCATGTTCATCATCTCGAAAAACTTTACAAATTTGATAAATCGCGCCACTGCCACTCGCCAATAAACGCTTCATGGCAAACTCTGGTGAAGTTTGTAAATAATGCGTTTGTTTTTTGCCATGTAGATGACGCTGAGCCTGTACAGAAGCCAGATGGACATCGGTTACACCCGCTTGAGACAAGATCGGAGTTTCAACCTCTAAAACATCACGCTCAATAAAAAATTGGCGAATTTGTCTATAGAGTTTTGCTCGTGCTTTAAGCGCCTGAATATCACATGTTGGTTTAAAATCTATGCTCATGCTTTTGGCCCTCCATGAGCAGCCCATTCACGGCGCAAAGGATAAGTTTTACGAAGGTAATCAAAGGCTTTTTGATCCACCTTGCCGTCCTTTAAGCAATCTCTTAAATTTTCATCATCTCGCTGAATATTGTAAATTTCAGCTAAGTATTTTTTTAGCGTTTGTTTAATGTTATTGCCATAAAAATATTGTTCACATGCCGGTAATTGTGATTCAAATTTCTTATGCGCGGTATAGGCAAATGTTTTACAAAATGCGTCATAAATCATCTGAGTACCACGTGCTTTACCTTCCAGACTGTAACCCGCAATATGTGGCGTCACAATTGTAATTAAATCCAATAGACGTTGTGAAATCTCAGGCTCATGTTCAAATACATCCAACACCACTTTACGACGTGTTTTTAAGATATCTGCCATTAATGCCGCTTCTTCAACAACAGCACCACGCGCAGAATTAATTAAGATGGTTTCAGGCTGCATTAGCGCCAATGCATCAGCATTGATTAAATGATGTGTTGCAAACGGCCCTGTTTGGGTTAAAGGCACATGTATGCTGATCGCATCGGCTTTCTTTAATAAAGCGTCAAATTCAACTTGCTGAACATTTTCTCGTTGTACCAAGGGATCATAGCCAATGACATTCCAGCCCAACAACTGAGCCATATATGCTAATCGTGTTCCCACATTGCCTAAACCAATAATGCCTAAAGTAAACTTTTTCCCTAAATCTAGAAAATCCTGATTGAGATACAGTAAAGCCGTGATGACATATTCTGCAACGGCTTGTGCATTGCAACCAGCCGCATTTGACCATGCGATTTGGTGCTTTTCTAATGCTGGAATATCTAAATGGTCTGTCCCTATGGTTGCACTACCGACAAATTTTAGTGCTGTATCTTGGATCAACTGTTCATTGACTTTTGTTATAGAGCGTACCAATAACGCATCTGCATCATTCACATCATGATGAGTCAAATTGCGTCCTGCTGCTTGATGAATGGTTCCGAATTCTGAAAAGAAATATTCAGTAAATGCTAGATTTTCATCTGCAACAATTTTCATAGCGTCATCCACAAGTTTAACTGCCGCTATGATAAACCTTTGAACCACTTAAGACTATGCAGTTCATACATCAAATCTTTAGGGTCTGTTGATAATTCGTCTAAGTTTGCGACTACGTGTGTTTTTTAGGCGATACTAGGCACGAAATACGAAATTTAGTCATTCTAAATAAGTAGTTCGTAACGACGTAGCGGCAAAAAACACGCTAGTCCCGAAGGGTTGTGGTTAAAATTATCTCAGTCTGCGTTATGAAACTCGAAAATAGTCTCGCTATTCTCTTCGTTTCATGCCTTGCCTGCTCAATTTTAACCTACAACGCAAGCCATTTATGAAATGTCAACAGACCCTAAATATGGCATAAAAAACCCGCAAGATGACTTACGGGTTTTTAATTCTGAATATTTGTTTAGAACAAACGATTCATACCATTCAATGTTGCAACACGATAGGCTTCTGCCATTGTTGGATAGTTAAATGTCGTTTCAACAAAATACTTAATGGTATTGTTTCCACTTTGCATCACCGCCTGTCCAATATGGATAATTTCAGCCGCATTATTGCCAAAACAATGCACACCTAATAACTCTAAGGTATCACGATGGAATAACAGTTTAAGTTCACCAACTGTATCCCCTGTAATTTGCGCACGCGCCAAATGACGGAATGATGCTTGTCCAACTTCATATGGAATTTTTTCAGCAGTTAACTGACTTTCAGTTTTACCAAAGAATGAAATTTCAGGGATGGTGTAAATCCCCGTTGGAATATCTTTCACTGGCTTAACATTTTCTTCGCCACTCATATTTGAACCAGCGCAACGACCTTGGTCATATGCTGCAGAAGCAAGGGACGGCCAACCCACAACATCGCCTGCTGCATAGATATTTTCAACTTCGGTTTGATATTGATCATTTACCGCAAGTTGCCCACGGCTGTTTGGTGTAATACCTACATTTTCAAGACCTAAACCATCGGTATTTCCTGAACGGCCATTACACCAAAGAATGGCATCAGCTTTAATTTTTTTACCGCTTTGCAAATACAAGACCACATGATCATCAAACGTTTCTAAATGATCAATTTGCTCATTGTGACGCATCAACACGCCTTGTTCACGTAAGTGATAAGACAACGCATCTGCAATTTCATCATCGAGATAACTGAGCAGCTGATGCTGTGTATTGATCAAGTCAACTTTATGGTCTAAACCAATAAAGATAGATGCATATTCACAACCAATTACACCTGCGCCATAAATGATAATTTTATGAATTGGATAATCCAGATCTAAAATTTTATCTGAATCAAATACACGCGGATGATTAAAGTCTAAACCTTGTGGGTGATAAGGACGGCTACCTGTTGCAACCACAAGCTGTTTGAAAACTAAAGTTTCTTTAACACCATCTTCGCTAAAAATAATCACCGTATTTTTATCTTGGATATATGCGCGACCGTGAAATACATCAATATGGTTACGGTCATAAAAACGTGAATGTGTATCAACTTGCTGTTGAATCACTTTATGCGCATTACGCAAAACTTGCTTCATAGTGAATTGTTTCCAATCCCCTACTTTTTTAAACATTGGATCACGTTGGTAACGGATAATACTTGAAACTGTCTGACGTAAAGCCTTACTTGGGATGGTGCCGACATGGGTACAGTTACCACCAAGTTGCTCACGAATATCTACAATTGCAACACGCTTACCCGATTTAGCAAGCTTCATTGCCGCGCCTTCACCAGCAGGACCAGAGCCAAGTACGACCGCATCGTATTTCACAAATTTCCCACTAACGACTTCTTTCTTACGTGGCATTCAAAGCTCCTTATAGTAAATTCAGTCTATATCTTGTCTTATGCGATATTATGACCTAAACCAAAACAATTTTCTGTATTTCGCATGCATATATTCTGTGATAACGACATTTAGTATATGAATAGTGTTTTTGCCCTATCTTTTTGCATTTCCGCTATAATGAGCATAATCTCCCCCGTAGAAAACAGTGGAAAAGTTGAATATGTCAGAGAACCGTAAACCAGAACAGGGTGTCAAATTACGTGGCGCGGAAAAAGTTGCTCGTATACCTGTAAAAGTTATTCCCACGGTTGAAGCACCACGAAAGCCGGACTGGATTCGTGTCAAAATGGCTGCGCCTGATGAAGTTCAACGAATCAAAACCACTTTACGTGCACAGAAATTACATACTGTGTGTGAAGAAGCAGCTTGTCCTAACCTTCCAGAATGTTTCGGTGGTGGTACTGCAACCTTTATGATCATGGGTGATATTTGTACCCGTCGCTGTCCGTTCTGCGATGTTGCACATGGTCGTCCAAATGCACTTGATCCTGATGAACCTCGTCATATGGCAGAAACCATCGCCAATCTCGGTTTAAAGTATGCAGTGATTACCTCTGTAGACCGTGATGATCTTTTAGATGGTGGTGCGCAACATTTCGTTGATTGTATTCAAGAAGCACGTCAACTCAGTCCAAAAACATTATTAGAAATATTGGTTCCTGATTTTCGTGGTCGTATGGATATTGCACTGCGTATCATGACTGAATGTCCACCAGATGTATTTAACCATAACATCGAAACGGTACCTCGCCTCTATAAAGCGATGCGCCCGGGTTCAGACTATCAACATTCTTTAAACTTATTAAAAATGTTTAAAGAATACTGCCCTGATGTGCCAACAAAATGTGGTTTGATGGTGGGTATTGGTGAAACCGAAGAAGAAGTGATTGCCCTGTTAGATGATCTACATGCACACGGTGTTGATTATGTGACAATTGGTCAATACTTACAGCCTTCTAAAGAACATGCACCAATTGACCGTTTTGTCACACCAGAAGAATTTGAGCGTTATACTGCACACGGTCACAAGCTTGGTTTCAGAAATATCTGGGCTGCTCCAATGGTTCGTTCAAGCTATTTTGCAGATCGTCAATATTATGGTGAACCTGTTCCAGTGGTACGTCGTAAAGTTGATCCAGCGAAAAAAATTGCGGTACAAGCCATCGAAGCTTAAGTCATCGTTCACAAATTTAAACGTCAAAAAGCACTCAATATTGAGTGCTTTTTGACAGATATTTTTAATCTTTAACGACACTTCCCTGTAGTTTTACCTTCAACACTGCTCATACTGCTTTGTAGTTTCGTCAGTGTGGAACATTGTAAGTTTCCTGAAATCATGGATTTATTTAAACTCAATGTTGACGATACCTGACCTGCAAGCACATCCCCCTCAACAGAAGAATTGACTAACTTTAATACTTTGGCTGTATTGGCTTGCACATTTCCACTCACTGAAGAATTATTTAAAATCAAACTCCCACCATTGAGTACATTCACATTTCCATCAACAGATGTACTATTTAAAGTACATGTTGCACCTGCTGGGACAGTTAAGTTTGCCACAGCATTATTGCTAATTGTACTTGAACAATTTGCAGCAAATCCAAGAGGAGCTACGCCTAAACCACATGCAATTGTGATGAGCTTTAAGAAACGCTTTTTCATTGACATTACCTTTTTGTATTATGAATTCAAAATTTAGAATAAATTTATTGTTGAATGATTTTAAAATATACAGTTAGAAAGTTTAATGACAAATATGTTGATTTCTTTTAACTGGGAATAATGAATATAAAAATGGATGACGCTTTAGCTTATTTGTCTCGTTTTACTGTTGTTGCAGATTTCGGTTGAAATAAATCATTGCTGATTTATCGACTTAGCGACTTTGACTGATTTCAAAATCAAAAAGCCGCTTAAAATTAGGGCGGTGTCGTTATTTTACTTTCTGCTTAAGTTCATCTAGATTCTGCTTGAGTTCCTTTACATAGTCTGCGTAATCCAACATTAAGCCCTTTCCTGCCAATTCATCAGGTAGTCCCTTTGTACAATACCAGTTGTCAGTCCACGTATGATTCTGCGGAAAATACATATTTCCTAACTCATTCTGAACTTCTGTTTTAAGGTGGACAATGAACTCCTGTGCTTTTGCTTCTCCCATTTGTTCGCTAAGCAACTTAAATAAGAGCTGTTGCAACTCTTTCTGATAACGTCCATGCTTTTGATTCCACTGATCATACAATCGTTGTAACTCAACTCTCGTCGAAGGATCAAATTGCTCACAGGACGCAAGCATATTTGAAATTAAGGCAGGTACATCTAAATAAGCCGTATATAAAAACTGTAGCTTGCCTGTACCGTCTGCACGTGCAACAGATGTCGCCAATAGCAAAACGCAACACAAAACTATCCGTGGAATGTTGAAAAGAGATTTTTTCATATTATATTTTCCTTCTCACTGTCGAATGTATGATTGCACATCGTGTTAGACCACGACAAAGTACATACTGGACTAGATTTAAGCACCAACTATAAATAGTTGATTAATATTTTATTTATATAAACTTAACAATAAGCTTTGACTATGCCATTTAAAAAACCACAAGGCTAAGGTTTGCTTCAGTTTTTTGACTGCCTCAAATCACATTATAATTAGTCGTATAAATCGCCAAGGACAGTATGTAAGTTTAAATCTGTCAAAATTTTTATAGGGTATTTATCCAGTCAAATCGGTTTCTCACTTATGCAAGCATCTAAATAAAATACGCATCATTTTTTAGACAGGCTCGTTTTGAGACCATTTCATTTGAAAACCTCTTAATAATACTATTTTATCTTTTTTAATTATCTATCTAATTGTTAAATAAAAATTATTTAACTCCCCATACATCGTTAAATTTTAACGATTAATATAATTTTACATTTTTTTAACGGCAACACTTCAACTTGACCTTAACATAGTGATTTTAGTCTTAGTAAAAATTGATGATGAAAAAATTAACTTTAGCTATTTCAGCAACCCTATTTTCTGGGCTTTGTTTTGCCCAAAACCCATTAAGCGTACATGTATTAAATCTTGAAAATGGCTTACCTTCAAGCAATGTTAAAGTCATTCTTGAAGCGCAACAAAAAGATAAATGGGTAAAAATTAATGAGGGAAGTACTGATAGTAATGGACGAATTTCATCCTTATACCCTGAAAACAAAGCCTTAGATAAAGGTGTCTACAAGGTTACTTTTCAAACAGGTGAATGGTTTAAACAAAATAACCAACGTGCTTTTTTCCCAGAAGTTCCTGTGGTTTTTGTGATTGATGGAAGTCTTGAACATTATCATATTCCTCTCTTGATTAGCCCTTATGGATATTCAACATATCGTGGTAATTGATTGATCATACCAAGTTAAATTTTAGGCATAAAAAAACCGATGTTTTTTTAACATCGGTTTTTCTTGATACACAACTTGATTAAGCCTTTAACCATTTCTCAGCTTTGGCTTGATCTAATACAGTTAACTCAACCGTAGTCAACGCAACTTCACCACCTTGCAACTCAAATTGTAAAAACTCATCACGACGGAATGCATAAACCGTAAATTGACCTTGCTGTTTTGCATATTGGTTTAAAAGTTTTTCAGACGCTTTTAAACCATCAATCGCAATGATCACATCATTGGCAGACAGACCTGCTTTTGCGCCAACACCATCACGACGCGCTTGCTGAATGATGACACCCTCAGCTTTTTCAGCAACTTTCAAACCAAATGGAAGTGCTTTTTCATTTTGCAAGCTATAGCTCAAACCAAATTCAGGGAACAATTGATCCAGTGGTAATTCATCTGTGGTATTAATCAAATGATTAATCTGTTCGATCCAATTATCGCCAGTCAGTTCATTACACAGTTCGACAATCGTACGCTCATTGACTTGCATGCCCTTTTGGGTATTTTCATACAAACGGCGCATTAACGCATCCAAACTAGAACCACGTAAACGTAGACCTAAATCTAAACTGAGTGCAACCAAACAGCCTTTATTGTAATAACTGGTTCCAGCATTATTTGAGTTTTCATCCTGACGATAAAATTTAATCCAAGCGTCAAAACTAGATTCTGAAACAGATTGAATAAAACGTCCCGGATTCTGTAGATAACGATCAATTTGCCCTTTTAGCAACTTTAAATAAGATGCTTGAGAAATCACACCACTACGATACAGAATCAAATCATCATAATAAGAGGTGAAACCTTCAAAAATCCATAACAGTGAGGTGTAGCCTTCCTGATCTAAATCGTAATTTGCAAAGTTTTCAGGGCGGATAAATTTAACCAACCATGAATGAAAATATTCATGACTACACAACCCAAGGAAGCGTTGATAATCCGTAGAAGGCTCTACAGGTTCATTTGCTTTAGGAAAATCATCACGTGGCGAAATCAGACTGGTACTATTCGGATGCTCTAAACCACCATAACTATTGCCAGTTGCCATGGTCATAAAAGTATAGTTTTCAAAAGGTGCTGAACCAAACATTGAAATTTCTGTACTACAGATTTTTTCAAGGTCTTGCTTCATACGCGCTGCATTCATTGTATGCTGACCAGAAACCACAAATTCATGTGGAATCCCATTCGCTTCAAAACTAAAACGGGTTTGATCCGCCAATTCAAATGGTGCATCAATCAATTGTGCATAATTGTTGGCTTTTAAGGTATAGCGCCCTTTCACCAAGCTTCTTGACTCTAAACCTGTGGCAATTTGAAAATGCTTTAATTCTTCAGGTAAAAATACTTCAACTTCGATTGCTGATTCTTCTTGGTCTTGCAACCCTAGGCAAATACAAGCAGGATTGACATATAAACGGGTTTGATCGACATATGCACCACGTACCGAAAGGTCATAGGCGTAAACATCATATTCAACAGTAATCAGTTCATGGTCGGTGTTATATAAACGCCATTTATTTTTTTCAAACTTATTAATTTGCAGTTGACGACCCGCTTCATCATAGGCTTTCACAGATTCGATATGTTTAGAAAACTCACGGATCAAATAGCTACCAGGAATCCATGTAGGAAGTGACAAAACTTGAGTAGGGTTCGCCAGAAAGCGCAATGTGACATGAATGAGGTGCTGACGATAATCGTCAAATTCAATCTGATAATGCAACATAAATATATATTCGAAAATAGACAGTGAGAAATTACCAATTAGATTAGCATTTTTTTACAAAGTCAGGCGATTTTAGTCGCAATTCTCTACGATTCTGACTAGCGAAGAGTGCAAAAAAGGCATAGCATTCGCAAAGTTTATGCACTCTTGCCATAGGATTGGCTTAAAGGTAAATCTGTTGAAAATTCTTGCTTCTTTTATCGCGATAACTGGCTTGGTTTGCTCCACGTTTGTTAACGCCGCTTTACTTAATATTAATCCGCAATCTGTTGAAGCTGAAGCTTGGACAATATTAGATACACAATCGGGTCAAACCATTGCTGAATATAATAGTCATGTACAGCGTGCCCCAGCATCCATGACCAAAATGATGGTCGCCTATATTGCGTTGAAAGAACTCAAAGCAGGTCATATCAAAAAAGAAGAGATTATTACTGCAACCCCTGTAGTTCAGATCGTGCAATGGGATGAATCTCAAATGTACCTGAAGCAAGGTGAGCAAATCTCAATTGACCAACTTCTTGCTGGATTGATTGTGATGTCTGCCAATGATGCAGCAGTAACGCTGGCAGAACGTATCTCAGGTAGTGTACCTGCATTTGTTGCTCGTATGAACCAAGAAGCACAAGCCTTGGGAATGAAGGATACTCATTTTGCCAACCCTCCGGGCATTACCATGCCTGATCATTTTTCGTCAGCACATGATATGGCGATCTTAGGTCAAGCAGTCACATCACAAACCCCTGAATATATGCATTATTCAGTGATGCCAAGTTTTAGTTATAACCAACATTTTCATCATGCCACCAACCTTGTTTTAAAGTCTGATCCAAGTGTAGATGGTTTAAAAACGGGTTTTACTAAAGCAGCCGGCTATAACTTAGCACTGACAGCGCATCGTCCTTCTGCTATTACAGAGTCTCCTGATCGTCGTTTAATTGTGGTGGTGATGGGTGCAAAAAGTGCAGTTAAACGCGCGGAAATTGCACATAAACTGTTAAACTTGGGCTATGCCTACACCCGTGATGAAGTCGCAATTAAAGACAAACAATTGATTGCTGAGCTTCCTGTAGTTAAATCCACCTTAAAAATGTTTAAGGTTGAAGCAAAAAAACCTCAACTCATTACCACATCTTTATATAACGATGCGACACCAATTGATTTAGCGACTTTTGATGTTGTAAATAGCCGTATCATGAAAACTGAGGCAAATGGTCTCTTGGCAGCAGTTGAACCGCTTACAACAACTCAAACCCATTTGAATGTTGAACTGAATGAGACATCACTTACCGCACCTTTAGAAAAGATCATGCATTTGGCAAAAGTGAATGTTTACCAAAACAATCAACTGATTCAAAGTTTTGATATTGAAGATGAAGTGCATATTGAACAAGCCTCTTGGTTTGAACGTTTAATGGAATGGATCAAGTCGATTTTTGGAATTTAATTAAAACCAACCAATTTAGTTAGATTTATTATAATTATGTAACCTGTAATACAAAAAAAACCTAAACAATTAAATAGAATGGCATATTTATGCCATTCTATTTTCATAACAACAATTTAGGTTTTCTATGTCAAATCTACATCATATCGTGATTGTTGGTGGTGGCGCTGGTGGTTTAGAACTGGTGACACAACTCGGTGATACGCTTGGAAAGAGTAAAAAAGCCAAAATCACCCTTGTTGACCAAAAACTCACCCATATCTGGAAACCATTGCTGCATGAAATTGCAGCTGGCACCATGAACCCAAGTGATGAAGAAACCAATTATTATGCGCATGCAGCCAAGCATCACTATGAATTTGTCTTGGGTCGTTTTGAACATTTAGATCGTGATAACAAAACCATCGAGCTCAGCAAAACCCAAACCAGTAAATATGAATCCAATCAAGAGCAAATCACCCTGCATTATGACACCTTAATTCTGGCTGTCGGCTCAGTCTCCAATGATTTTAATACGCCTGGGGTTAAAGAGTTTTGTCATTATCTCGACAGTCGCCAACAAGCAGAAGTCTTCCAACAGGACTTACTGCACTTGTATTTAGATGCTCAAAATAAAAATATTGATCGTGAATTACACATTGCCGTGATTGGTGCAGGCGCAACAGGTGTTGAACTTTCAGCTGAGTTGGTTCAAGCCAAACAGAACTTTTATAAATATGGTTTAAATAAAATTAACCCAAACAATGTCAAAATTACTTTGGTTGAAGGCGCTGATCGTATCTTACCTGCACTTTCTGAAAAAATGGCTGAGCATGCCACACAGCAATTACAACGAATGAAAATAGATGTATTAACGGGCAAACGTGTTGAAAAAGTAGATGCTGAAAAAGTCTATTTTAGTGATGGCACATCCGTAGAAGCACAATTAAAAGTTTGGGCAGCAGGGATAAAAACCCCTAAAGTAATTGCCAACTTAGCAGGCTTTGAAAAAGATCGCATGGGGCGTTTAAACGTATACGCAACCTTACAGACTCAGGCTGATCCAAACATTTTTGCCTTTGGTGATTGCGCCCACTGTATCTTAGATGCAAGAGAAGCACCACTTGGTCCACGTGCACAAGTCGCAAGTCAACAAGCTTCGTTTCTTGTAGATGCAATGAATGCACGTATCAAAGGGCGACCACAGCCAATGTTCCAGTTCGCAGACAAAGGCTCACTGGTATCACTCAGTGAAAATAAAGCGGTCGGTGAGCTACTTGGTCAGGTCAATGTTCAAGGTTTCGTGGCAAAATCGATGTATGTGTCTTTATATCGTATTCATCAAGCGACGATATATGGCTATGCTCATGCAGGCTTGTTAACAGCTAAAGATTTTGTTACACGAAAAATCGCGCCAAAAATAAAATTGCATTGAAATTTAAGTTTTTGCCCATATTTATGAAAAAATGGTCAAAATACAGATGAAAATGCAATTTTTTAGTAATTTTAGTCTACAAAAATTGCTTTTCACTTTATGATGTAGCCTTAAAATTATCGATTACCGAATGGATCAATAACATGACTGCTATTGCAAATAACAACGTGGTTTCTTTCCACTATACGCTGACTAACGCTGAGGGTGAAACTCTCGATAAATCACAAGGTGAACCACTTGCATATTTACATGGCGCAGGTAACATCATTCCTGGTTTAGAAAAAGCTTTAGAAGGTAAAACTGTAGGTGACAAATTTACAGTAACTATCCCAGCTGCTGAAGGTTATGGCGAATACAACCCTGACCTCGTTCAAGAAGTTCCTGCTCAAATGTTCCAAGGTGTTGAGAACATTGAAGCTGGTATGCAGTTCCAAGCTCAAACTGATGATGGTGTTCAAATCGTTACTGTTAAAGCAATCGAAGGCGACAACATCATCGTTGATGCTAACTTCCCATTAGCTGGCCAAGATCTTACTTTTGAAGTTGAAATCGCAGAAGTTCGTGATGCTTCTCCAGAAGAATTAGAGCACGGTCATGTACACGGTGCAGGTGGTCATCACCACTAAGATCTGCTTGATCTGATCGAAAAGGCAAAGTTTTTACTTTGCCTTTTTTATACGTATTGGTTTAAATTGATGAAAACCTAGTGTGAATGAATCCATTCCTATCAATCCTATGCAAAAACAACTTCTTTGGTTCCGTCAAGACTTACGTATTCAAGACCATACTGCCCTATGGCATGCAGCGCAAAGCGGTCCTGTAATTGCACTGGTGATTCTTTCACCTGAACAATGGCGAATGCATGACGATGCACCGATTAAGCTTGATTTCTATTTACGTCAAATTCAAGCCATTCAACAAGAACTTGCTTCTATTCAAATTCCGCTGATTATCCGCAGCATCCCCTTATGGGAAAACATTGCAACAGAGATCGATCAACTGTGTCAAAAACTGGACATTGAAAATGTACACGCCAATATTGAGTGCGGTGTTAATGAATTAAATCGAGATTTCCAAGTTCAAACACAACTGAATCAAAGTAACCGTGATTTGGTTTTATATCATGATCGCACTCTGTTCCCTGTCGGTTCAATTCGCAATAAATCCAATCAACCCTATCAAGTCTTCGGTGCATTTAAAAAATACTGCTATGAACAACTGAGCATTTCGATCCCACAATGCTTCCCTATTCCAGAGACTCAAGCCTTAAATGATGCAATAGATGTGGGCGAGTTGAATAACAATAGCCTGCCGACTTTGGCCGAGCTTGGTTTTACATTCGATCCGAATCAGATCAACAAACAGTGGCAAATTGGCGAACAATATGCCTTGAATGTCTTGGATGAATTTATTGAAAATAAAGTCCGTCATTATCAACTCGAACGTGATTTCCCCCAAATTGAAGCCACCAGCCAGCTTTCAGCCTATTTAAATATAGGCATCCTTTCAATTCGACAATGTTTCAATGCCCTCTTTCGAGCACAATTTGGACATTTTTCTATTGATGATGTTGGTCAACAAATATGGCTCGATGAGCTACTTTGGCGTGAGTTTTATCAGCATATTCTGTTTGATTTCCCGCGTGTGTCAAAGCACTTGCCCTTTAAAATGCCCACACAGCAGCTACAATGGCGCGATGCTGCAAATGATTTAAGCGCTTGGCAAACTGGTCAGACAGGGATTCCTATCGTCGATGCAGGTATGCGCCAGTTACTTCACACAGGTTGGATGCATAATCGGATCCGCATGGTTGTCGCCATGTTTCTCACCAAGAACCTATTGATTGATTGGCGTTTAGGTGAGCAATGGTTTATGCAACATCTTATTGATGGGGATTTGGCTGCCAATAACGGTGGATGGCAATGGTGTGCATCCACAGGAACTGATTCCGTACCTTATTTCCGTATTTTTAACCCTATCAGCCAATCGCAGAAATTCGATGCACAAGGTGACTACATTCGACAGTGGGTTCCAGAACTTGCACATTTAGACGCAAAAACCATTCATGAACCTTATGCAAAAAATCCCAATATTGAGCTCAATTATCCAAAGCCAATTGTGGATTTAAAACAAAGTCGTATTCGAGCAATTGAAGCTTTTAAGCAGATTTAAAGTCACACTTAAAAGCGTTCTCAATGCGTTGATTAAATCGCTTGTTGAAACAATTTAAACGGATTTTGAGGATGGTTTTTTGGGCGTTCAATCGATTCAAAATAGCAGTAATATTTAAAGATGCGATCCAAAGAAACATAAAGCACTTTTTGTTCTGAAACTGACCAGATTTGCGCATGGTTAGAACCTGATAAGGTACTTCCACTTAATTGGAACAGATAAAAATCTTGTGTCCGTTGAACTGGTTTTTGAGTAGCTTGCGTGTCTGAACTTGATGAAATCTGACTGGATGAATTTAATAATCGACATGGTGTATTAATGAGCCATTTTTCACTAAACCAAAGCTGCAACAGATCGCCCAAATACAGTTTTTTTTCAGTAAATGGCCAAACATCTAAATAGGCTTGTTCAACTTGGATAAAATATTGTTCAGGATCTTGCAAGATTGAAAGGTAATTTTCTTGGTAGACTGAGAAATTTTCAAAAATTTGAGAAATAGTAAGCGTATTCATTCGCTGTCTCCTATTTAGCCATTTAGTGCTGGCAAGTTGGTTTTAAATCCACACTGTTTAAGTCAAACTTAAACACTCTTTATGGTTTTAATCTAACAAGACCGTTTCACTATTGCAACTGTCAGAATCAATTTTTTTAAATTATCTATAGATTGCTCAAATAAAAACCATACAGTGTACAAATGAAGAAAAGATGACAGGAAAGGCTTGACCCATAAAGATATATCCTTATAATCGCATTCAGATTCTCCAATAGCTCAGTCGGTAGAGCGACGGACTGTTAATCCGCAGGTCCCTGGTTCGAGCCCAGGTTGGAGAGCCAAATTCTAAAAGCCCACTCATTGAAGTGGGCTTTTTTTATTTCAGGACTAGACACAGCATGTGACAAATAGACAAGAATACCCATTCACTTTTATAAGTTAGTATCATTCCATGTTTGTTGCTGGAAAAATTCAGCTAACTCTTCAATAAAAACGCGTACACGAGCAGGCATGACTTTTTGCGCCTGCCATACAGCATAAACGTCTCGAATCGGTAATTGCCAATCAGGAAGTACCCGTTTTAATCTGCCTGAATTCAAGGCATCTTCACATTGAGTCAGTGGAACATAACTTAATCCTAGTCCCTGCTCTGCTAGATTTACACATAAACTGATTTCATTCACTTTCAAACGATAGGACTGAATTTTAAAGGTATGACTGTGTTGATGTTGCCTAAGTTCAAGTTGTTCTAAGGGAGATGCCAATAACCAGTCTTGTTGATCTAAATCTTGTGGTGTCTGAATGAGATGCCGATCTAAATAATCTGGTGATGCCACAATACAGGTTTGAATGCTCCCCAAGCGCTTTTGAATATAGGCACTATTGGCCATTTTACCTACACGTAAGGCGAGATCGGCACCTCGCACCATTAAATCATCTAAAGCATTGTCCAGTTGTAATTCGAGTTCAATTTCTGGATATCTTTGTAGAAAAGTATTCCAAAACTGTTTTAACGGAAATATGGCTAGATTCATTGGTGCTAGAATTTTGATTTGACCTTTAACCTGTGTAGTTTCTTCTTTTATTTCATGGGTATTTTGCAGTAGCGCCCGAACTAAGGGCTGACAGCGATCGTAGTAACGCTGGCCTTCCTGAGTCAATTTCAAACCTCGGCTGTTTCTGTGTAATAGCTTACACCCCAAACTCTCTTCTAATTTTTGCAAGCGACGTGTCAGTGTAGCAGCAGGTACATTCTGTTGTTGCGCAGCCCGATTAAAACTTCCCGCCCCAACAATTGCGATAAATAAACTCAGATCATCCAACATTTCATTTTTGGAATTTAAAACCATCAATAATGACTATTCTATAAAAAATGAAATTTAAGCACAATCTCTCTAGTGTTTTTTCATAGGCTCAAAATATGTCATCTCAATTTTACATATTCGCTATTTTATTGGGTCTGTTCTTTAACAGTCCTCTCACACATGCACAAAATAAAAATTCATCTGAGGTCACCATGCAGCAGCAGCACGCATCAGCACCAAATACCTTATTACGCCCTATCAACCCAACATACGCCACAATTCCCAATGTTTCACAAGCAATCGTTGTAGAACAGGGGCAACCGATGTACTTATCTGGGCATGTCCCTATCACAGAAAATGGCGATATCTTACAAGCCGGTCTTGAACAACAACTGTTCTTGGTTTTTCAAAATATTGAAAAAACATTACATCAAGCGAATGTGAGTACTCAACAACTGGTCAAACTAACCATTTATGTCCGTAATTTACAACCTGATCAGCTTACAATAATTCGTAAAGTTCGCGATCAATTTATTCATTCTGAATTACCACCAGCAAGTAGCCTGATTGGTGTTGCACAATTATTTCATCCAGATGTTTTGGTTGAAGTCGAAGCTATTGCCGTGATCCCCTCAAATAAAAATTCAACTTTTTAGGGCGTCAATCATATGAAATATGCATTCATTCTCAGTAGTACACTACTGATCACATCATGTTCTGCAAATGATCCAGCAGCAATAATCACAAGAACGCAGGTTAATAATATGACTCAATTTTTGTCTGAATTTTTACCTTCGCATTATCAAAAAGTGTATCAACAAGATGTGCTGAGCGACCAACAGCATGTGCAATTGGTCCGCTATCAGAAATTACCATTACTCAAACTGAATGGCGAAAATTTCAGTTATTTATCGGATCAAACAGGCGCTTTAAAAGGATTTTCATATTTAGATGAAAGCCTTCTCAACGGTCATTTACCCACAAAAGCGCAAGCGCAAAAAATCAGTGATGACTTTTTACAGCACTATGCACCAGACTTACTGCAACATCGAGAGATTCATTGGATCGATCAGCATGATGAAAACGTGCACATCAATGGAAAAACACAAAAGATTGCGGGCATAAAAGTCAAAATGCGCAACTTAAATGATGGTCGCTGGTTTTGGGTCATTATTGGTAAAAATCAACGGCCCATTATTTTTGAAAGAGATATTGTCTGGGCCAGTTTTCCTGGCCACCGCAAAACTGAAAAATGGTTACATGATTCATGGGCTAAAGATCACCTCATCATTAAAGGTCAATCAAAATGAAAAAATTAAGTCAAACACATCTTAAAATTTCACCAATGGGTTTAGGTTGTATGGGAATGAGTGAGTTTTATGGTCAAACTAATGATCAAAACTCATTACAAATTTTGGAACAAGCATTTCATGCAGGTATTAATTTTTTTGATACTGCGGATACTTATGGCCATGGACACAATGAACAGTTATTGGGGCAATTTATTGCACACTATCGAACTGAACGAGAGGCAATGGTAATCGCGACTAAATTTGGTATTGTACGTGCTGAAAATCACTATAAACGCCGTATTGATAATACGCCAGATTATATCCGTAGTGCCTGTGAGGCTTCGTTAAAACGCTTAGGTATTGAACAAATTGATTTATATTATTGTCATCGACGACAACCTGAAATCCCAATTGAAGATGTTACTGGTACGCTTGCAGATTTGGTTCAAGAAGGCAAAATCAAAAGTTTTGGCTTTTCTGAAATCTCAGCACAATCCTTAGAAAAAGCCTGTGCTATTGCGCCTGTTGCAGCAGTCCAAAGTGAATATTCACTCTGGTCACGTGAACCTGAACAAAGTTTATTAAACACTTGTCAGCAACTGAATGTTGAATTTGTTGCTTATAGTCCATTAGGACGGGCATTTCTCACTGCAGATTTAAATCCAGAAACTATGCCTGAAAATGATTTCAGAAAAAACTTACCCAGATTACAGGGTGAAGCCTTTCAGTCAAACCAGCTATTACTGAAAAAATTTAGTGATTTATGCCAGTCATGGCAACACAGCAATGCACAAATTGCCTTAGCTTGGTTACTGTGCAAACATGCTCATGTCACGCCAATTTTTGGAACACGACATTCAAAATATTTACAGGATAACCTTGCAGCCAATCAGATTAACCTCACGACTGAACAAATTCTGCAACTTGATCAACTTTTTGCACCTGATCAGATACAAGGTGAACGTTATCCAGATGCAGGCTGGACAGGTATCGAAACTGCTTAAAGCAACAATTCCATTTGGTTTTTCTTAAACAGCACAACGAAATAGACCAAAGCAATGCTTTGGTCTATTTTTTAAATTCAGTTTTTAATCAGACAAGCAGTTAAACTGGCACACCGCTATGGAAACGGAAAGTCTTATCAGGCGTTAAAATCAAATCCTTCTCTACTTCACGGATCAATTCGATGCGTTGCTGAATATCCTCTTCTGGATCTTTTAATTTAGCAGTTTTAGCAACATCTAAAGCCAAAGCTAAATAGTCCTCATAGTGACGAGATTCAGATTTCAGCAAGTAACGGTAATAACGACCCAACTCATCATCTACCAATGGTGCTAAGGCATAAAATCGTTCACAAGAACGTGCTTCAACAAACGCACCAATCACCAAAACATCAATCAAAGCTTCTGGTTCATAAGTACGAATTTCTTTACGCAAACCACCTGCGTAACGACCTGCACTCAGACCTTTCCATTCTTGACCACGTTTGCTCATAAACTCTAAAACTTGTTCATAATGCAACATTTCTTCACGCACAAGTTGCGCTAATTTGATCTGCAAATCGGTAAAAAAACTGTAGCGAAACATCAAGTTCATTGCTGTTCCAGCCGCTTTCTTTTCACAATTCGCATGATCCTGCA
The DNA here is from genome assembly GCF_022828975.1 of Acinetobacter sp. NyZ410. NCBI lineage: Bacteria > Pseudomonadati > Pseudomonadota > Gammaproteobacteria > Moraxellales > Moraxellaceae > Acinetobacter > Acinetobacter sp. NyZ410. The sequence continues at coordinate 3,447,562 of NZ_CP094620.1, forward strand.
TGAGCAATGGGAGATTGTTCAATGCCTCATCCAACCATGCCTTTGGCGTTTCACAGCCTAAAAAAGCAATTACAGGTTGCATAAGCTCATCATAATTCATATTCGACATGATCAATATTCAACAACGTAAATCAAAAATTAAATTAACCAGCTGCATGAAGTGCGGCCTTCATGTCCTTCACTGCTTGTTCCAAACCGACAAAAACACTTTCGGCAATAATCGAATGTCCAATATTGAGTTCATGAATCTGAGGAATTGCAGCAATTGCAGCCACATTGTCCAAATTCAAACCATGACCAGCATTGACGACCAAACCTTTAGATGCTGCGTACTCAGTACCTTTAATAATTCTTTCGAGTTCAATCTGTTGAGCTTCAGCAGTTTTAGCGTCTGCATAAGCACCCGTATGTAATTCAATAGTGGGTGCACCACAAGCAATTGCAGCATCGATTTGTGCAAAATCAGCATCAATAAACAAAGATACATCACAACCAATTGCAGTTAATGCCTGAGTCGCAGCTTTAACATCTTCAAAATGCCCAAGCACGTCTAAACCACCTTCTGTGGTGATTTCTTGACGTTTCTCTGGCACAAAACACACATGATGCGGTTGAATCTCTTTTGCAAATGCAACCATTTCATCAGTTACAGCGATTTCCAAGTTCATTCTTGTCGTCAATACAGGTCGCATACGGCGCACATCATCATCTTGAATATGACGACGATCTTCACGTAAGTGTAAAGTGATGCCTTCCGCCCCTGCTTGTTCGCAAATTAATGCAGCTTTCACAGGATCAGGATAAGTCGTTCCACGTGCTTGTCTGAGGGTTGCAACATGGTCAATGTTTACACCTAGCAATGCAGCCATAACATTCTCCTAATTAACCAATAAATTAAAATTAACGGCTCAACGTTTTAGATTGAGCATTTTGAACCCAAAGCTGACGACTTTTTAATGGTCGATCACCTAAAAGTGAAGTAATCATTTGTCGATAGAGTTTAGCCAATAATTGTAACTGCTCTGGGCTAAAATCCCTACCCTTTTCATAATTTGCCATGCTTAGAATTTGTTGGCCCAGCAACGTCCCAGACGAGGTATATGACACTGGTGTAAAGCCTTCGGCCAATTGAAATTGATAACGTTGGGTCAGCATAATCTCTTGTTGATTTGAATCATGCCCATAATCCAGTGGATAGCCCAACTCTTCTAACAGTGCGTGTTCAAACTGGCGTAAAATTTGTCGAAGAAATAAATCAGCTTGTGGATGTTCAGCCAATTTTTGTAAATGTTGTAAAGTTAAATGGTATTGCTGAAATGTTTCAGACATCATTTCTTCAAGCGGACATAAACGAAGCAGCAGTTCATTTAAATAAAAGCCCGAAAAGAAAGCATCCCCATAAAAGAAAATCGGTTGATTGAGTATTTCGAGTTTTGAAAAGTTTTTAAGCTCGGATTTTCCCGATGCTTGCAAAGTAATCGGTTGGTATTGTGGCGGTGGGGTTTGTCTAAGAATACCGTCGACACGACCATGCTCTTGTGTAAATAAGTGCACAATATGACTACGTTCTCTATATTTTCGATGATGGATTAAATAACCATGCAAGATTTCATTACGCATCTAGCTTGAACTTAATCATCCTTTTGTTTTTTCTTATCATCGTCATCATCCCCATCAGGAATAACAGCGCCTACAACCGCAGCAGTGCCTTTAACCACACCTTTTGTGGTTTTATAAGCAACTTTGACGGGAACTGTCACAATTTTAGTGATACAGCCTTGTAACATGATTATGCAAGCAAGAATTGCTATAACTCGAATCATTTCAGTTCCCAAAAAGTCAATTAAATATCGCTGTAGCCTAAACTTTTTAAAGCACGTTCGTCATCAGACCAACCACCTTTAACTTTCACCCAAAGTGTTAGCATGATTTTTTGCTCAAACATTTTTTCCATGTCGACACGAGCATCCATACCAATTTTCTTCAGCTTAGCACCTTTTTCACCGATCACGATGGCTTTTTGCCCAGGGCGATCAACAAAAATTGTGGCATCAATATAAGTACATGCAGCTTTTGGGCGACCCGTTTTTTCATTCACTGTCGCTTCTTCTGTTTTAAATGATTCAATTTGAACCGTTAAATCATAAGGCAGCTCTTCGCCTAACTGACGCATAATTTTCTCACGAATGATTTCACTGGCAAGAAAACGTTCTGAACGGTCAGTTAACTGTTCTAAAGAGTATAATGGTGGCTGGAATGGTAGATACTTTTCAATCGCTTCACGCAAATGATCCAAGTTTGCACCACGTAATGCTGAAACAGGAACAATTTCAGCAAAATTCATCAACTTCGCACGTTCTTGGATCAACGGTAAAATCATACGCTTATTTTCTAAGGTATCGATTTTATTGATAATCAAAACGACTGGCATTTCTGCATTTTGCAGTTTCTCTAAAACCAAGTCATCATTTGGTGTCCATTTCTGGGCATCTAAAACAAATAGAACCAAATTGACATCACGCAATGCAGAATGTGCAGCTTTGTTCATCATTTTATTGATCGCACGCACTTCTTTCTTGTGCATCCCCGGCGTATCAACAAATACAGCCTGAGACTTTTCACGACTATCAATACCAATGATTTTATGGCGCGTCGTTTGTGGCTTACGTGAAGTAATTGACAATTTTTGACCCAATAAATGGTTCATCAATGTCGATTTACCCACGTTTGGGCGCCCTACAATTGCAACAAATCCACTTCGGTAATCCGAAGGGATTTCTGTACCTTGTGAGCTAAAAAATTGATTAATTAACTCATTACCGCTTTCAGACGGCTCGTGATCAGCATCATTGTGATCGGAATGTGTACTCATGCAGTTTACTGCTCCAATATCTTTAAAAAATCCGCCGCGACTGCTTGTTCTGCAAAACGGCGACTTGATCCCTCACCCATCATTTTAGGCAAGCCATCTACTGTACATTCTACTTTAAAATGCTGGTTAGGTGCATCACCCTGAATATCTACGACCTCATAAACTGGGAGATGCTTTTTACGAGCTTGTAGATATTCTTGTAAACGTGATTTCGGGTCTTTAAGTTGATCTGTCGGTTCGATATGATCTAAATAGGGTTCATACCATTTTAATACAATCGATTCCAACAAAGGCAAATCCCGCGTTTCAGTGTAAATTGCGCCAATAATTGCTTCAACTGTATCTGCTAATATTGACTCACGATGATGACCACCTGATTTCAATTCACCTGTACTTAAAATTAAACTTTGACTTAACTTTAAATCATTGGCAATTTTACCCAGTGCTTCTTGGCGTACCAAAGTTGCGCGCATACGCGTCAAACGCCCTTCATTTTCATGAGGATACGCATGATATAAGTAGTTTGCGATGATCATACCCAACAATGCATCACCTAAAAACTCTAGGCGCTCATAGTTGTATTTGTGACTCACCGAGCGATGAGTCAGCGCGAGTTGTAATAACTCGTATTGTTTAAACTGGTAACCGATTCTACTCTGTAAGCGAGGATCACTTACTTTCAACTGACCTTTGATCAAAACTCTTCTCGAAAGTGAGGACTAAATCTATATTCAGCATGAAATTTTTTCGTACTTCATATTTTTTAGTCACTTGTAAACCATCTTTAGTTGATACAGTCGCAATATCCTCAAGTTTAGTATCTCGGATATTGTTCATTTCTAACCGTTTATCAACTTCTGTTGCAAATTTCATTGGTGTGATTTCAGCAGAGCTATTCTTGATCTGCTCTACAATTTGATTATTAATCACACGATCATCCCAGTATAAAGGCCATACAGCAACTATGATTTTCAACATAAAAGCTAAAGCAATTATCCCCAATAAAATTCCAATATATGAAGCGCCTTGTTGATTTTTACGCATTTTTTTTATCCAACAGCTCAGAATGAATAATCTTTAATCGCAATTGAAAATAATCATATAATTGAGTCAAATACACTGCTGCAGACCCACTGATCATTTTCAATTGTTATAAATTTTTTATCCACTGCAAACCCTGGTGTGATAAAAAACTTTACCGCGCTATTATCCTTGAAACTGCATCAAGTTGCTAGTTTAAATCATTTGTTCTATTTCATTTTTCTTATAAATCAAGACAACTTTATAGCTTTAACAGATAAAAATAAAGGTCAATAAAAATTGACCTTTATTTGATTTTCTAAAAACTGTAGCCGATTAGTTAATTGCACCATTGCGACTAAATGAAGGCATTTTTAAACCAGGTTCCTTATGCATCCACACATAGATTGCATGACCAGTTAAGTTCTCTTCAGGTACAAAGCCCCAAAAACGACTGTCTGCACTTTGGTCACGGTTATCACCCATGGCAAAATAATGGCCTTTTGGAACAGTCACTTCCCAACTTTGACCATTTGATTTTACAAAGCGGTCATTTGCAGTTGCTACATAAGGTAGGTCTTGTTTTTTCTGTGCATAATTAAATGCTGAAATCAAAGTATTTTGACCTTCCAGCAAACGAACTAAATGCTTATGTGTACCCATCGTTTCATAATAGTAGATTGACTTAGGCGTATCTAAAATATCTTTTTCACGACTAAACTCAGTAGGTACTTGCTCAACATTTTTACCATTGATTGTAAGTTGACCATTATTGAATTCAAGATGGTCACCCGGTAAACCAATAATACGTTTGATATAACTAATTTTTGGATTTTCTGGATAACGGAAAACAGCAACATCACCACGTTGTGGCTCACCAATATCAATTATCTTGGTATTGGTGATTGGTAAACGCACACCGTACTGGAACTTATTCACCAAAATATAATCACCTGTTTCTAAAGTCGGTACCATAGAATCAGAAGGAATATTAAACGGTTCAAATAAGAATGAACGCAACACCAAAACCACTGCTAGAACAGGCCAGAAATCATATGCCCATGAAATGATGACATTTTCATTCCCCTTACCTTTTGTTGCACGTTGTTTCAGTACAAACTTATCCAGTAACCATAGCCCAAAAAATATAAGCGTTGCAGGAACGAGAATTAAATTAAAATCAAAATCCATGAGCAATAAAACCTCTAGTTTTTATCTTTCTACTTTTAACACAGCAAGGAACGCTTCTTGTGGGATTTCAACACTACCCACTTGCTTCATGCGTTTCTTACCTTCTTTTTGTTTCGATAACAGTTTCTTCTTACGAGAAACGTCACCACCATAACATTTAGCCAATACGTTTTTACGCATCGCTTTAACTGTTGAACGTGCAATGATTTGTGCACCTATTGCAGCTTGAATCGCCACATCAAACATTTGACGCGGAATCAAGTCTTTCATTTTTTCAACTAAAGCAATACCACGGTGACGTGCATCATTACGATGACAAATCATTGCCAAAGCATCAACCTTATCACCATTAATTAACACATCGACCTTAACTAGAGATGAACTCTCAAAACGTACAAAATTGTAATCCAATGAAGCAAAGCCACGTGAGCAAGATTTCAATTTATCAAAGAAATCCATAACCACTTCTGCCATTGGAATTTCAAAGGTAATCGATACTTGATTACCCAAGAATTTCATATCTTTTTGCACACCACGACGCTCGATACATAAGGTCATGACATTGCCCAAGTATTCTTGAGGCACTAAAATATGACATTCAGCAATCGGCTCGCGTAAATCTTCAACCGTTGAACCATCAGGCATTTTAGATGGACTATCGATATAAATCGTTTCACCATTTTTCATCAATGCTTCATAGATTACGGTAGGCGCTGAACTGATTAAGTCTAAATCATACTCACGCTCTAGACGTTCTTGTACAATTTCCATGTGTAGCATTCCCAAGAAGCCACAACGGAAACCAAAACCTAAAGCATCTGAGCTTTCAGGTTCAAAGAACAACGCAGAATCGTTAATTTGTAACTTATGTAGCGCTTCACGGAATGGTTCAAAATCACTGGCATCAATTGGGAATAAACCCGCATAAACCTGTGGTTTTACCTTTTTAAAACCCGGTAAAGTTGCAACATCAGGTGTGGTTGCCAAGGTAATCGTATCACCAACTGGCGCACCAAAAATGTCTTTGATCCCTGCAATGATAAAGCCAACTTCACCCGCTTCTAAAATACCTGTATCGGTATGTTTTGGATTAAAAATACCAACAGAAGTGATGATGTGCGATTGACCTGTTGATTTCATCAACATTTTATCGCCTTTACGCACACGACCTTGTTTGATACGAACAAGTGATACCACACCTAAATAGTTATCAAACCAAGAGTCAATAATTAAGGCTTGTAAAGGCGCGTCACGGTCACCTTGCGGTGCTGGAATAATGTCAACCAATGTCTCTAAAACAGACTCTACACCTAGACCTGTTTTTGCCGAACATGTTGGTGCATGTGTTGCTTCAATACCGATAATTTCTTCGATTTCATGAATAACACGTTCAGGTTCTGCTTGTGGTAAATCGATTTTATTCAGGACGGGTAGTACTTCTAGACCCTGCTCAATTGCGGTATAGCAGTTTGCAACAGATTGCGCTTCAACCCCTTGTGCAGCATCGACAACCAACAATGCACCTTCACAGGCAGCAAGAGAACGCGATACTTCATAAGAGAAATCCACGTGCCCCGGTGTATCAATAAAGTTTAATTGATACTCTTGCCCATTTGGATGGGTATAGTACAAGGTTACAGAAGCCGCTTTAATGGTAATCCCACGTTCACGCTCAAGCTCCATAGAGTCTAGGACTTGAGCCTGCATTTCACGGTCTTGCAATCCACCACACATTTGAATGAAACGGTCTGCAAGTGTCGACTTGCCGTGGTCGATATGAGCGATAATCGAAAAATTACGTATATTGTTGATATTAACGGATTTCTTAGCTACTGCCATACACTACTCTAAAAATATGTACACAATCATGTACTCAATATCAAAAGTACTTATGACGTGCAAAAAATGAAATATCTTAATTGCTGCACAGTATAAGCAGAACAGGGTCAAAAATATAGTAATTACATATAAAAATAAGACCTGCTGTGTATTGTTTTATCAACTGCACCAATCCATGCTTTTAATCTGGTGACCCACAATAACAAGCAGAACCAAGCACTTTTTCTTGGTACTTATACTTCCAGATGCTGACGAATAATACGCTAATGCAGAAATAAGCGATGTTCTTTCTGTCCGTAAAATCTATAATCGTCTTTTTAATAAAAACAGGATCGGACTCATAAAAAGTTTGAGCCAGACTATAAAAAATAACTGATTAAATCTCATGATAAAAAAGAATGATCCTGCAAAATATCAATAAAACACATAAAATAACTGCAGCAGCTTCAAACAAAATTAAAATTATTTACAACTTTTTGACTCTTTTTATATTCCTCAATCGTTTTAGTAATAGCTTATCTAAACAAAAACATTAACGTGGTGCTGTGCAGATAGAAATTAACCTTATTGGCGGATCTAAAGGCACTTGATTCATGCTCAATAGAAATCTTTGTTCAACAACAAATTACAGTGACCGCAAAATGACAAAACAGTCAGGTCATTGATATGAATATTATCCTTTTAGGTTGCAGCGGCCATACCGCTGTGACCATGATTGAATGGTGAGACAATTTGAATAAAGACCATGATCCTAAGCCTAACATGCAACAGACCCAACTGATTAATCTGGCAGAACAGCTTCGCCCTGAACTGCATCGCTACTGTTCGCGACTGATGGGCTCTGTCATTGAAGGTGAAGATGTCGTTCAGGATACGCTTGCTCGGGCATTGCTTGTGATTGACAAAATACAAGATTTTCAGATGTTACGTGCCTGGTTATTCCGCGTAGCACATAACCGAGCACTTGACTTACTTCGAAGTCGAGCCATTCGAATAACAGAAGCTGTGGATAGTGTTACTGACGATATTGAAGATATAAATACCTCTGATCCGATGGAGATGCTGATGCGCGAGGAAACAATTAAAATGGCAGTTTCACGATTTATGCAACTCCCAGTACTTCAGCGCAGTGTCATCATTCTTAAAGACGTTCTTGATGAGCCTCTTGTAGACATTGCTACCCTACTGAATCTCTCAGTAGACTCAGTAAAAGCCCATCTTTCCCGTGGACGTGCTCGACTGCGCGAAATCAACATAACCACTGAGGAAGCACAAATTGCCCGACCAACATCTGATGCAGTAGCAAACTATGTAAAGCTGTTTAACCTACGCGACTGGAATGGGCTAAAAGCATTACTTTCTGATGATGTCAAACTCAGTCAGTCTACTCATCCTGTCCGTGTTGGCGCTGCCGATGTCTCCATGTTCTTTGGTGCCTACGCAAAAATTGACCATATCTGGCTAGTTCCCGCATGGCTTGGAGATCGCGAGGTCATTGCTGTCTTTGAAAACCGTATAGACCTCAAACCAAGTTATATCATGTGGCTGGAATGGCAAGAAGGCAAGATTAGCTTTATTCGAGATTACCGCTATGTGCGATATGTTGCCGCTGATGCAGAGCTGATATTAACCCCAAATAAATAAACCATTAGGCTCATCATCATACTCAAACCCATTCGCCATTGAGCATATAGCTATTGTTGATGAGCCAAATGCCTTAAGGAGAATGCCATGAAAGCACAAGCAATCCGTATTCCAGATCTAGCACGTGAAGTATGTCCTTTAGAAAATATTGGCTATGAAGATGCTTTTAGCATTGATATTCCGACTCCCATGATGACTAAAAAGTACAGCGCTGAAAAATGGGCATATGAGATTTTTGCCAATGCTCCTCCAGCAATCAATCAGATCGTTAGTCAGTCATGGAATACCTTGGGATTTAAATCTAAATCTGAATCACACTGGCAATCACTAGAATCAGCAACAATGATCAAGCAAGATGATTTAATCATGATGGTTGTTCACTCTGATTCAGTTGATATTCAAATATGTATGGTCATCAACCTGATCAAATCTCAGGTGATCTTCTCTTCTTTCTTTAGCCGCGGTCATAAATGGTTCTCAACACCCACCTTGAAAATGATGACAGTTCCGCATCGCTTCATTGCACCATATTTACTTAACACTGCCGCTGAGCGTATGAAATTAAAATCATATATTTTTGTTGTTTAAAAAATGGCACATCTCAAAATTGAGTAATGTCACTTATTCAATTGCATGTGTAATTTTACAGATAGGCTCTCCGTTGAGAGCTTTATTTTATTTCTTCATCTTGCTCAAATTTTTCCTACCCCCATATTCCCTTCTAATCGATGTTGTAATTTTGCCTAGTATGGCCAAGTAGCCACTACATTATCCTGCCTTTTCGGCTGTAGATGATGATTTAAAGTGATTCAACACATTTAAGCGTAGATGATAAAAATCATGTCCTGCCAAAAAAATCACTCAACTATCTTTCGATTCCACACCTGCCTCATCATCGCAAGTTATCAATACACATCCACATGATCAGACTGATCAGCGACCCATCAACGGATATAAAAAGTAGAGTCGAAAGTACGTCGCTAGATCAAATTAAAATAATTTAGAGGCTTTTTGACTCTTTTCCAAGGCTCCAATCGTTTTAGTAGTACGTCACTTTATTAGACATTGGAGAAATCGTCATGAATCTGAAAGACAAAAAAGTCGTGGTCACTGGTGGTAGTCGTGGTCTCGGTTTAGGTCTAGTTGAAGCACTGGTTGATCAAGGTGCAAAAGTAACTGTGGTTGCACGTAATGTAAAAGATCTTGATGCAGCCGCTGAACGGCTAGGTGTTTATACCATTTCCGCGGATATTACGGATGAAGCTGCGGCACACCGTATCATTGCAGACATTCGTCCAGATGTCCTTGTGTTAAATGCTGGAGCGGCGCCGCGAATGGGGCTTCTGGATGAATTAACTTGGGAAGAGTTTTCTATAAATTGGGAAACCGATGTCAAAGCAGCCTTTTTCTGGTTTCAAGCGGTATTAAAAAAACCACTTGATCCAGGCAGCCGAGTTTTAGTGGGATCTAGTGGTGCCGCTGAGTCTGGTTCTCAAATGACGGGTGGCTACGCCAGTTCTAAACGTGCGCTTTGGTTCATGACCAAATATGCCAATTTGTTTGCGCAAGATAAAAATCTTGGTATTCAGTTTCAGGCCATCGTTCCACGGCTAATGGTTCTTGGTACGGGAGTTGGCGACTCAGCAGCAGGTGCTTATGCAGCAGCCATGGGAATTACACCTGAAGAATTTGTCTCCCGCTTTGGGGCACCTATGCCACCGAGAGCTTTTGGTGATCATGTGATTTCAATACTTAAAAAGCCTCAATTTGCTGAGAGTATGGTACTGGGACTCAATGGTAATAATGGCGTGACGGTTATCGACTTATAACCACCACTCAAAAGATCAGGGTTATACAGCTAGTGCTAAGTGAAGCTGTTATCACTCTGATCATAATTTAAATCAGTTTATTTTCGCTCAAAACCTTATTAAGGCATCATCCTATGATCCACCTACATTACTGGCCAACGCCAAATGGCCATAAGATCACTATTTTTCTTGAGGAAGCAGGTCTTAAATATGATGTAACACCTGTGAATATCGGTCGGGGGGATCAGTTAAAATCAGCCTTCCTTGCTATTTCACCCAATAACCGTATTCCAGCAATCATCGATGATAGTCCAGACGATGGTGGCGAGCCTTTGAGTGTGTTTGAGTCTGGCGCAATTCTTCAATATTTGGCTCAAAAGAGCGGATTATTTCTCTCCAGTGAACCCAGAGCACGAATCATGGCCTTGGAATGGCTGTATTGGCAAGTCGGTGGGCTTGGTCCAATGTTAGGTCAGAATCAACATTTCGCAAAGTATGCACCTGAAAAAATTCCTTATGCAATCGAACGTTATGTCAATGAAACCCGACGCCTCTATAAAGTGTTGAATACTCATCTCGACGGACGTACTTTCATTACAGGTCAAGATTACTCAATTGCCGATATGGCAGCATATCCTTGGATCGTTCACCATGAAGAACATAGCATAAAGCTTGCTGATTTCCCTCATATTAAATCTTGGTTTGAAACAATCCGTGAACGCCCTGCTATTCAGCGTGCATATAAAGTAGCTCAGAAGGTACAAGTGATGGATCCAACTCAGGACAGCTTGGCACACAAAATATTATTTGGTTTGACTCAATAAAGTCAGGTCCTAACGAAATGAATTTGTTGCTGAACGATACATTATTCAGTAATCGTGTAGATGAGTCCTGAGATGCATGTCGTTACGATCAAATCCACCAGAGTCTGTTGACAATTCGTCAGGTACCATTTACTGGCAAAAAAAACACGCTAATCCCCACTACGCCTTACGCTACAAACAAAGCAGGGCTTTGCTCTTGCTCAGCTAGCAAAAATAAATTCTGCTGAGTGGAGGTGTTCTTTAAGCATTTGTTTATTGAACACGCTCATGATATTGTTCTATACAATAAATAATTTTGTCATAGGTCAATATTGTGCTCAAAGAAATTATTTCAGACAGACTGAGTGAAATTAAATTAACGATTGAGAAAGCCTGCCACAAGGTGAATCGAGATCCTTCTGAAATCAGATTATTGCCTGTCAGTAAGACATTTTCAGCAGAACATGTTCGAGCAATTCACGCGCTAGGATATGACTGTGTAGGGGAAAATAAAGTTCTTGAAGCCAAGAGTAAATATGAGGAACTAAAACAACTTAGCAATTTAAAATGGGTGCTGATTGGGCATCTACAGCGCAATAAAGTGAAATATGTAGCCCAATTTATCAGTGAATTCCATGCCTTAGATCGCGTCGAACTTGCTTACAAACTGAATAGTGCTTTAGAAAAAGAAAAGCGGATTATGCCTGTCTTTGTCCAAGTTAATACATCAGGCGAAAGCAGTAAATATGGCATTCAGCCTCACGAACTAGAACATTTCATAGAACAATGTCAGCCATTTAGCTACATAAAAATCGTTGGATTGATGACTTTGGCAATACATAGCCATGTCCCTACTGAAGTCAGGCAGTGTTTTCAGCTTTTAAGAGCACTAAGAGATCAAATTTCAAAAAAACATCCAGAGATACAACGGCTTTCAATGGGTATGTCTGGTGATTTTGAACTTGCGATCGCTGAAGGTGCAACAGATATCAGGATTGGACAAGCAATTTTTGGCGCACGTTCCAAACCAGACAGTTATTACTGGCCTACTGAATAGAGCATCACGATGAAAACTCATTATCAGATCAATATATATCGAGAAAAAAAGCTACTCGGTACTTTTACACCCAATCATCTTGCTTCACAAAATTCGATTCAACAACTCATCGCAACATTAACAGCAATTGATCCTATTGAAGTTGAGTTTGTACAAGTGACTGAAGATATGCGTGTTCTGATCTATCAAAATGGTCAGATGAGAACGTTGTCCTCTCAATACTCTTATCAAAATACAACTGCAGATTTAGTTTTTCAGCAGAATGAAGAGTCATCCAATTCAGTTTGATTTATAGCGCTGATCCACACTTATTTTACCGAGAGACAAACATGAACATGATAAAACACCAAGTTATTAATGTGATCCAATTTTTAAGTTTTGAGGATACAGGAAGCTTTACTCCCGTACTAAAACAGATGGGCTATGACATTTGCGTTTTTCAAGCAGGTGTAGATGATCTAAGTGCTATCTTACAAGAAAAGGACCCGCTTATCATTCTTGGCGGGCCAATCAGTGCTTATGACATCATTACCTATCCTTATCTCAAAGAAATCATCGTGGGATTGAAGCAACGATTAATAACCAATTATGCAACTTTTGGTATTTGTTTGGGTGCTCAACTGATTGCCACTGCTTTAGGTGCAAGAGTATATCCCGGCCACATCAAAGAAATAAGATGGGGGCGTTTATCCTTGAGTGCTCAGGCATTTGCATCACCTTTAAGGTTTCTTGAAGGTATACACGTTTTACATTGGCATGGTGATACCTTTGATTTACCTAGCGTTGGCACACACTTAGCTAGTTCAATTTACTATCCAAATCAAGCATTTAGTGTAGGAAATAATATTATAGCATTACAGTTCCATGCTGAAGCAGATCCTAAACAATTTGAAAGATGGCTCATCGGTCATACTGATGAATTAAAGCAACATAAGATAGATATTTTGGATTTAAGACTTGAGAATCAATATTATGGCAATATACTGGCAGACAAAGCAAAACTTGTACTTGAAGACTGGTTAAATAACTTGATCGGGTTTGAAAGTAAATGATTGGATCTATATGGCTGAAATTAAAGGTAAAACATCTCAGGACATTCAAAATAGTATTCGAGAACTTATTCAGAATGGGATTTTGAAGGAGGGGGAATTATTACCCAATATTCGCGCTTTGGCCACTGAGCTGGAAGTCAATCGTAATACAGTTGCTGCCGCCTATAAAGATTTAGCCTTAATGGGGATTGTTGTATCCAAAGGGCGTGCAGGCACTCAAGTTCGCAAAAGTCCACAAATTAACCGTTTTGAAAATCTTCAAAAAACCAATCAAACATTTTTTGACCTCGCGCATGGAAATCCATGTCAGAATTTTTTACCTCAATTAAATGAAATCAACTTTAATTTTAATACTTCGTATTTATATGGTGACAGTACCAAGCTTTCAGTGCTTGAAGCGTTTGCACGAAATGAAATTTTTGCTGATGTAAATAATCAAAATTCTGAAATTGAATTTACCCATGGTGCGGTAGATGCAATTGAAAGAATTCTCAATGCACATTTAATCCAATCTGACAGTATTGCGATTGAGCAACCAGGTTTCATTACCAGTATTCATACTTTACAGGTGAATCGCTTTAATATGGTGTTTTTCCCAGTTACAGCACAAGGTTATGATATTCACAGTATAAGAAAAGCACTAGAGCAAAAAGCCAAAGCAATTGTCATTACACCAAGAGCGCAGAATCCGACCAGTTATAGTCTTGATGCTAAAACGGCACAAGAATTACATCAGTTATTTTCTGAATACCCTGATGTACTCATTATTATTGATGATCACTTTTCATTACTTGCCACAACACCTTATTATCACATTGTGCCTGAATCTACCCGACATTGGGCGGTGATAAGATCTGTATCAAAATTTTTAGGTCCGGACTTTAGATTTGCATTTATCAATTGTGATCCTCAGACTGCGACCAGACTAAGGATGAAACTAAATCCAAACTGTACCTGGGTGAGTCATATCTTACAAAAGATGATTTTTTCGCTTATGACATCGGAAAAAGTTCATCAATTAATGAATAAAGCAAAAATACAATATCAGACAAAAAATCAAGAAATCGTTAAAAAATTATTGGATCAAAAGCTTCTAGATATAAGTTATTGTGATGGTTTAAATCTATGGATCGAACATGTGCAAGCTCAGGAAATAGCCTATCAACTCGCGCTAATGGGATGGAAAGTCAGACTTGGAAAAGAGTTTTCATTAGGCCAAGATATTAAAGCTATACGTATCACCACTTCTGAATTAGATGAACAAAAAGCGATGGACCTATTCAATGATTTATCATTTATCTTAACTAAAATAATGACACTCTAAAATTTATGCTTTTCATCCATTATTTTTGCTAACGATCTTAAACTGAGGAAAAGTAGAAAACTAATTTCCTACTTTCCTTCATGAAAAAACATTGAATTTAAAAATCAGAAACCTGCCAATTTTAAACGATTAGCATGCTGACTATATAACGGAACTGGATCTGCACCAGCACCAGAGCCAACAAGTCCGACAATCTGATTAACTTCATCCAAATGGTTCTGTGGATAATTATCGCGAATGACATTGCCCAAATGAGATGAACATATTGGTACCAAACCGTCACTATCACTACCAGTGCTCAATTTGATAAATGCTTCACCCGCAAGCAACCCGTAAGCTGTAGGATCTAATAAATTTGTGAGTCCGCCTTTACCTGACCATGAATAATAATTCACACCATTTACTGTAGCGGCTCCTGAACCACACTCAGTCACTGGAATACCTTGCGGGAAAGTGGCATTAAACTCACCAGCCCCAGCCTTGGTCAAACCTGCAAGTGCACTTAAAACATCTTGATCATATGCACCACCATTGCTAGAAGTCCCCCCCAGAAAACTTTCTATACCTGTAAACATATTGATTACAGCTCCGATAGTTTTATCAAAGCCTATTACACTGGCTGGTTTACGTATAAATGTTTCCACCAAATCTGCAACAGGACTACCTTTATTTGAACCCGCAATACCTGTTACGGATGCAACTAAATCAGGACGAACCCCAGCAACATAGCGAACAGTTTGCACACCTTGGCTATGACCAATCAGGTTAACTTTTTCTGCACCTGTTAAAGCCTGAATCGTGAGAACTTGTTTAAGTAATTGTTCACCACGTACTGCATCTGAGTTAGCAGCAGATGTGTTAGTTACATATACATCAGCGCCTTGGCGACTTAAATCCTGAGGAATACCATGCCAGTAATTGATCGGTCCAATCTGAGAAAAACCAAATAAACCATGTGCAAATATCAAGGGATACTTAGTTTTGGCATAATCTGTTTTTTTAGAGAACAGTCCCCAATCCGTTGCAGATGTTTTGCTACAACCCGCTTGATCGTTTTTGATACCGCAATTTTGATAACTTGTAGTTACAATTGCTGAGCTGTTAACCGATGTGAATATGATGGCCCCAAATACCAAGGCCGGGATTGCTTTTTTCATTGTTCAAGACTCCATATATTTGAACATTATTTTTGTATTACATTGATTTCTTGATACTTCAAAATATTTCCCTGAAAATCTCCTTGTTTAATTCTCAATGCTATATTTCTGTTATTGATAATTTCCTTATTGCCTATTCAGCGACTTTTTTATTCGAATTAGCCTGTATCTGTTCAAAAGTCTGTGCACGAATTCGTTCTTCTGGGCTGCTAAAAGATTTATTACGTAATTCATTTATTGCAACCTGTTGTTGAGTCGCATCTTGCTGACTCGCTGTAATTTGTGCTCTCGCTGCAAGATAAATATCTACTCTTTTTTGCCACTGGCTTTCCTGTAAATCAACCTGAGTGAGGCGATCTGCTGCTGCCGCACCGACTAATTTTTTACGCATCTCGTACAGCTCACTTGCTGAACCTCCACGTTGATTAATCTCAGTGGTCAATTCCTGTAATTGGTTGTATTGTAAAATTGGCTGCATACTTGCTTTCAGTTCTTCTGGCTGTTCATTCAGCAATGCTGCACTTTTTTCTGCCTTCTGATTTGTGCTTAAGCGTTTATCATTATTGATCGCGTATTGTGCAATTGCGTACTGGTCATAGCTTTCTTCTTGGGCAAAAAATACATCTGCTTCCTGTGGCGTAAAAATCTGTCTACGCAGCTTAACTATAGCTGAAGCTACTGTTTTAAAGTCCTTTGCACTGTTGGTCTGAGCTGCAGGTAGCTTTTCACGCTGATGCAGATAATCCATATACTTATCAAGTAATTGATAAGTATATGGTTGAGCAGTCGTTGGTAGAAGACCAGCAAGGTATTGACGAATATCAACAACAATACTGCTTTCAGTTTTTTCACCAATACTTGAAAGAAAATAATCGAAACAGTCGCGAATTCCACGCGACAAAACCAATTGCCCTTTCGTATCAACCTGTAAAGGGCAGTTCACCTCTGTCCCCCGCAGTGATGGTGCCAACTCAGGCATAACACCATGAAACTTTAATACTTGTTGATTTGTATCAGAAACTGACGCAACAGTATTCACTGACTGCTGATTTTGTATTGTTGAATTTGAACGTGATACGTCACTGACAGCATGAGTTTCTGGCTTTAGATACCATACTATTCCGACAAGAAATAATACGACCAAACCCAGTAATAGAAATTTTCTATATCGGTTTACAACATCCATGTTATATCTCTTTTCAATATTTTATTATGTTTTTCACAACCTCAGACTTTCTGATACTTAGAAAATCTTTAACCAGCTAGAAAAGTAGCTGCTTGATCAATAAGTTCTGTTACTTCAACAGGTTTTGATGCTAAAGATGCATGACTGGCATTCAGTGAAATTATTTTTTTAGCTGACATTCGTGCTGACATCATATTTTGATTCTCAGGATTAATCATTCGATCATCTATAGAGATTTGATACCAAGATGGTTTAGTTTTCCATGCTGGTGAAGTAATCACATCACCAAACGTACTAGCCAACGGTGCCTTTTGGGTTACTGCCATGACCAAACCTTCATCCGCAGTCAAATCTTGACAAAAGCTTTCATGAAATTTATCTGCTTTTAACCAGAGATAACCATCACTGTCTGGTGCTAAATTTGGCGCCGCTTCAGGTAAGTTCTGTTGGGTAATCGCCCCAGGGCTTTCACCTGAATCAGGTGCAAATGCAGCAATATAAACCAGACCTACAACATTGGGTAAATTTCCAGCTTCTTTGATGACAGCACCGCCATAGGAATGACCAACCAACAAAACATCACCATCTATTTGTTTAATAATTTTTTTTGTACGTTCTACATCATCAGCCAGTGAGGTCAGCGGAATCTCAACAGCATGCAGAGACGAATATCCTCTAGCTGCCAATTCTAGAATAACTTTATTCCAGTGCGCTGCGCCTCCCCAAAAACCATGTACCAATATAACCGTTGGTTTTAAACTCATTTGCTACTCCAGAAAATTATTATGTTCATATTCAAGTGATCTAGCTTTTCAAGAAGTTTCATGGCATAACTATTAAGAGCGAATTAATAATTGATACTTTTGGTCAGTCAAAGCTTCCTGCAATGATTATTAGGCATAAATTACCGGCTAACAATCACCAAGAATGCAAAGTTTTTGCAGAAACAGTATTTTTCTCGGAATTCCAAAAATATGCTTAGTTCGTTTTCAGATACTTTTTTTGATATCTATCGGTTATCAGGTATAGCAGGCAAAATCCATAGTATTTCAACTCTTTTGTCTGGAGAAATACTAGAATTTTCTCCAAATCATGGCTATATACATATTATTCAGAAAGAAAAATGCCTTTTAACAATGGATCATCTGGAACATCATCTGGAATTGAAACATTGCGACATAGTTGTGGTTTTACCTGGTAACTTTCACAGTATAAGCTTGAATACAGATGCATTTCAGGATGCTAAAATCATCACCTGTACAATCGATTTTTCAGGTATTTATGGCTCAGCCATTGCCGAGGGGTTACCTGCTTTTATTCATGTCCCTTTTACCTGTAAAGCCACAAATATTATTGCAGAATGGGTTCCAATCACTGTTCATGCAATTCAACAGGAACTCAAAGCGCCTTCGATAGGCAGTCAGATTATGCTAACCAGAATTATTGATCTATTATTTATCTGGTCAATTCGGTGCTGGCTTAGCACTGTTGAACCAAATCATAAAAGCTGGATTTCAGCATTACAGGAACCGATGATCAGTAAAGCCATGTCTTTAATGCATAATCACCCGCATTTTGACTGGACTGTTGAAGAACTCGCAAAATCTACCAATTATTCTAAATCAAGCTTTTACAAGAAATTTACAGAATCTGTCGGGACCACCCCAATACAATATTTAAAATCGCTGAGAATGCGATTAGCCAGTGAATTGCTATTAACCACGCAAAAAAGTATTTTTCATATTGCTGAGCTTGTTGGCTATTCCTCTCAGGCTGCATTCAGCCGAGTATTCTCCCAAACATTTAACTACTCACCTTCTGAGTTTAGAGAATCCTTTAAAAATAATCCTGCACAGGAATAAAACACAACCGCACTTATTAACAATGTATTGTGCAAAATATTGTTAAATCAAAGTATTTTAATAGTTAGCTTTTTATTCATTTAAGTCTGTTTCGGAATCTGGCATGCCAAATTTGAGTTCATCACCAACTTTGGCGATTGCGTGAATAGCGGGTAGGAATTTTGCACCAATAACTGTTAATTTGTATTCTACAGAGGGCGGCGATGTCGGGATTGGCAGACGTTGTATAATTCCTTTACTTTCCAAATGACGTAGACGTTCTGTCAATACTTTTGCGGTAATTGATGGCAAGTCAGCTCTTAACTCTCCAAATCGACGTGGTCCAGCACTTAAACACCAGATGATTTCTGCAGTCCAAGCGCCCCGTAGCAGTGCCATACTCTTACTCAAGGGACAGACATTATTTGGCGAAGGCGCACGGTTTTTTCGTAGCTTTAGACCCAAAGTTTCCTCCATTCATTCTTGAGATTTTCTCTGAGATTTCTTATTTATTCATGTATTGAATATTAATTCCAAGGATGATATTCCACTGACATACTATGCTGAAAATATGCGCAAGCTGCAACCTGATGATTATCGTGAATCTTACTTAAGCCTATTTGCGATGATTCATTCAGGTCTGTTTAACAGCTTGCAAACGTTGCTTGTTGTTCTTAGAAGCGCATCTTTCACTCGGCAGGATTGATTATTTTTTTAAATATGAAAGCCACATTCAGTTGTTGCGTATTAATTTTAAAATACTTCTCAAGATATTCGCGAAATTCATCTTCGCTTGTGAGCTCTTTTTTTATTGAATGATTTTTTCCATGGATCTTTACAGTCGTTCCACTTAAGTTTATTCGTTCATCTCGAGTAACTGCAGCAAGCATCAAATGTTGAGTAAATATAGAATCTGGTGATGTTGCAATATACCAATTGGCAATCACAGCATCCGACTCCGAGACTTTCTGTTCTGGATCAAGAGCATAAATATTGACCCACTCATCACGTATATAAGCTTGAAGCATAATCTTCACACCCGTCAGGGCACTTTCAGCAACACCACTGTCTTTTACATCAATAAAACGGAAAGCTTCATGCGGTGTATTCTGAATTTCCCCGAGCTTATCCAGTGAAAGAACGGCAGTCGGAGTCGTTCCACCAAAACTGGGATCAAATAAATATAATTTATCCACCAGTTTTACCACTGTCACCAAATGAGTACGAATCGGAGCTTCTATAGGTTGAGATTGATAATATACGCGCCCCAAAAGATTAAAAGCCTCATATCCCAGTTCATTTAATACTGTTCTAGTCAGCGTACTCTGTTCCAAACAATAGCCCTCTCTTCCTTGATCGAGTAACTTGTCTGAGATCTGTGATAATTCCATAGACACGTTATCACCAAGAAAAGAAGAAATATTTCCAAACGGGATGCTGGTTACATGTAGAAATAACAACTTTTTTAGATTCTCAAGCGTAGCTAAATACTTATCTTCTACGCCCAGTTTGGTTAAATATTTCTGTGAAACTGATAATTCTAAAGACATCACTTTGCTACCTTATAAATTATAAAACTAGAATTTATTTGATTTTACAAAATCAGTGAATTTAATCGGATCGCGCCCCAGAACCTGAGTAACTCCCTTGCCAATATTTTCATTTCGCCCATCGAGAATTTCAGAAAATGCCTGCGTCATATGCGCTGCAATAAATTCATCCAGTCCTGCATTCTTTAAATATTGTCTATATGCTTCTTGATTAAGGTATTGATACTGTATATTTCGTTTAAGCTTTACTCCGATAGCATTTACCGCTTCAGCGAAAGTCAATAACTCTGAGCCTGTGACTTCATAAATTTTGCCGTTATGTACAGCATCTATCAGACATTCAACCACCACGTCTGACAAATCTTCTAAGTCAACGAACGGCTCTTTTACAGTATCTGCCATAAACGTCACTTCGCCAGATCTTATACCATGTAGAAAATGACCTTCACTGAAATTTTGGTTAAACCATGCTGAACGAATGACAGTCCAATCAAGTTGGGACTGCATTAAAATTTTTTCACACTTCTCAACAGATGCCTGACCTCTGCCTGATAATAATACAGCCTTGGAAACAGACTGATTCATCATTTCTGTGATTAATCCTTCAAGCTGTTGATCTGCTCCTGACATTGAAGTATCTGGATGAACAATGTAAACAATTTCAATATTCTTCAGTGCTGGGCCAAATGTACTGCTGTCATTCCAATCAAAATACCGTTCATTTTCTACATGCTCATTGATGGTACGAGTAGTAACAATTGGATTAAATTTATGCGACTTTAATTTCTCTGCGACGCGTCGTCCATTTTTGCCTTTTCCACCAATGATCAAAACATTCTTGGTTAAACTTTTCATAGATTACCACTTCATTAATTCAAAAAATTACTAGATTCTAGATGCTGTTTAACGAAACAATGCGTATTTAACTACATGAAAAATTTCATCAAATTAATAATAAAATTCATAAGTTAATAAATCCATTCAAGCCATCATCCTTGTCGCCACTGTCTACGTTAATCTATCTCAGTATGCGCAAAGCATGATCCAATATGAATGGGATGACAGCAGACTTATACAAATATGTGGTATCCAGTTGGAAACGAGTTTAATCACGAAATCGCTAAAAATTGCTCGTAATATCCACGGCATCTAATCCATGATCTCTACTCTAATCTTCTGTTTTTAAAATAAATATTTGTTGATCTGCGTATGTATATTTAACAGGATTTTATCAATGCGAAATAATGATGGTCAGTCAATGATATGTAAGATTACGCATTAAAAAACCATTTAACTTTCAAAAATCCCTAATGAATATTTAATTATTTGACATGCCATGATATTGTTCTGTTGTTTTAATTATTTTGTCACAGGACAAATAATAAAGATCTAATCTTCTTTTCAGTTTTGGATCTTAAGCTAATGATTGAACAGAAAAATTTATTTAAGTTAAACAAAATCATTAGTTTAATTTATTCACTATAAATAGTCACATTTTATAAATGACGACAATTTAAGCTAAAAATATAGTGAAAATGGCATAAGACTCCAATATGGCTATAAATTTTAATCCATAGGTTGCAATATTATTATGAAAAATAGCGTGTTTAAAAACATCATGTTGATATGCATATTCGGTCATGGACTACATAGCATGGCATTAAATGCAGCGCCTTACTCAAATCAAACGGGTCAATCACCACTAATTGTTGCGCATCGCGGTGGAACGGCAGATGCGCCTGAGAACACAGCCTATGCAATTGATCTCGCTCTAAGAAATCACGCAGATATGATCTGGATCAGCGTACAGTTAAGCAATGATGGTGTTCCTGTACTCTATCGTCCTAATAATCTGAATGCTTTAAGTAATGGCCAGGGTTTGGTCTCTGCATGTACTGTAAAACAATTACAGGGTTTGGATGCTGGATGGAATGTCGCCCGCAATGCAGGACAACAAACGATTTACCCA
This sequence comes from Acinetobacter sp. NyZ410, assembly GCF_022828975.1. Taxonomy (NCBI): domain Bacteria; kingdom Pseudomonadati; phylum Pseudomonadota; class Gammaproteobacteria; order Moraxellales; family Moraxellaceae; genus Acinetobacter; species Acinetobacter sp. NyZ410. The sequence continues at coordinate 3,469,875 of NZ_CP094620.1, forward strand.
TGGAGAGGTAAAGGAATCCGTATCCCAACACTTCAACAGGTGCTTACTCAGTTTCCTCGAACCACTTTTTATATTGATATTAAATCGCCTGATGCAGATCCGGTGCAAATTGCTACGGCTATTAAACGTGTACTCGTTTCAACTAACTCACTTAATCGAGTTAGGCTCTACTCCACTGAACGCCGTTATACAGATGCCGTCAAACAGGTCGGTCAACTTCCGTATTTTATTGCAAGAGATGATACTCGGGATATTTTAGCTCGTGTCGCGTTAAACCATAATTGTCAGGCTGCTCAGGAACCAATTGGGTGGCACGGCTTGGAGTTAAGACGGCAGGTTGAGGTTGTAGAAACCTATACCTTAGGTGAAGGCCGTTCAAAAGCAGAGTTTGTTTGGGATAAGGAAATTATGAACTGTTTTAGGACACAAGCAGCAAATCGTATTGTGCTGTTCGGTATCAATTCTGAAGCAGACTATCGAATAGCAAAACAGTTAGGTGCTGAAGCCGTAATGGTCGATTCCCCTGCTCAATTTTCCAATCGATGAAGTGTTTAAGCTAACTCAACTCATAGATCATTAAACTCAGACAGTTCAATATAAATTGAACTGTCTTACTCAATCTTGCTTTCGTTAAAGATCACCATTAACTATGCATTAGACTGGATGGCTGGTCAACCATTCTCGGGGAGACATGCCTACTCTGACTGAAAATGCGCGAGATAATGCTGATGGATTAGCATAACCCAGTTCTTCAGCCAATATTTTAATTGAATGCCCTTCACGCAATCTACTTTGAGCCAAAGCAATACGCCAGTCTATTAAATATTCGGCTGGTGTCTGTCCCATCACATCACGGAAGGTATTAGCAAAAGCTGTTCTAGACATACATGCCAGTTCAGCCATGCGCTCTAGTGTCCACGATTCACCCGGACATTCATGTATTCCCACCAGCACACGCGCCAAACGTGGATCTGAAAGGCCAATAATAAGTCCAGTACTTACCTCTGCTTCATGAGGATGATCTAATAGCCAACGTAATAGTTGAAGCACCACCACTTCAAATAAGCGATTCGCTAATAATCGTTGCCCACAACGGGCATGGTCGGTTTCAGCAAATAATAGTGCAAGCGCCTGATCCAATCCTTGTACACGCGCTAGAGGGAGTGCAATTACGGCAGGTAATGCCCTTACCAGTGGATTCTGTTGTCCACCATCCAGTATCAACCGTGCGCAGGTAAAATCAGCACCTTCTCTGGGCGGGTTATGAAAATGATGTGTAATTGGCCCAGGATAAAAAAGTAGCGTTGGTTCATCAAAACGCATGCGTCTTGGCAAATGCGCCATAGCTGGATGACTGACTTCCAGTTGTCCCTGACGTAAAACATGTAAATAGCCATACCCTTCACTAGCATCAAAATGGCTGACGCCACATAACACACCAGTATGGTACAACTCTGCCTGCATGCGGAAACGATCAAGCAGACCTGAAAGGCGATCAATGGGGTGAATAGTTTTCATTTGAACGAATTGATATATTTTATGAACATATTGTATCTAATCATACAGAAAATTTACACATAATAATCAAAGTTTGATGCACTTCTACTATCACTACGATCCTTTAAGGAGAACAACATGTCACGTATCAACCTTGACACTCAACTCGCCCCCCAAGCAAGTCAGCCTTTATTAACTCAAATTCAACAAGCTTTTGGTACGACTCCAAATATGTTTAAGGCAGTGGCAAATTCGCCAGCAGCGTTACAAAGCATGTGGTCCGCTTTTGCTGCCTTAGGTAAAGGTACACTTGGCGCAAAATTAGGTGAACAGATTGCTGTTGCAATCGCCAATTTGAACCGCTGTGAATATTGCTTAGCTGCACATACTGTACTCGGTCAAAATGCTGGCGCTAGCGCTGCTGAAATGGCTGAAGCGCAAATAGGAAAAGCAACTGATGATAAAACAGCAGCAGCACTGACTTTTGCTTTAAAGGTGGTCAATCAACGAGCTCAGATGACTGACGCTGATATCACAACACTTCGCAATGTAGGTTTTAATGACCAACAAATCGTTGAGATCATGGCGCATGTGGCTTTGAATATATTCACCAACTACATCAATATTGCACTAGATACGCCAGTAGACTTTCCACGAGTCGAATTGATATAAAACCTACCGACCTCTCGTGTAAAACAGAGAGGTCGCTTTCATTAAATATAAGATTTTCTTTATGTGTTATTGCACTTCATCTAAAAATCCAAGTAATTTAAATAATTGAACTTAAATCAAAAGGATCTATTTCAGGATCAATGGGTTGATAGGCTTGGATAAAAGTTGGTGACATCCGTTTCGGACGCCCTGAAGCAATTTCTATACATGCCCATTTGGTATTGCCCGTAAAGAGTAAGCTGTGATCTTTAGCATTAAAAAAAGCATACTGACGGAAAGAATAAAGTGCGTTGATCTCGTATAACCAAGTTCTCAAAATAACATCATCATCTAACATTGCTGCTTTGCGATACTGAACATGATGTTCTACGGCTACCATTGCATGTTTCATTTCTAAATACTGATCGAGTCCAACACCCAATGTTTCGATATGTGCAGATGCAACATCCTGCATCCATTGTACATAGACCACATTGTTTACATGACCTAAGACATCTATATGCTGTGGTTTTACTTTGATTCTTAAATCAAATACTGAACTCATATCTTCTTTCCTTTTCCACTCTTTCAACCATCCGTATAAGTTTGACATAAAAAAGCCACTCTTTGAGTGGCTGATTCTGATCAGTTGTATTTATTGAATACGTAATCCAATCATAGCATGTTGTCCTTCACGAACAATCGCTACACGTGCTACGTATTTTTCTGTAGTTCAGAAATAGCATCAACAAAATCATTTGGTGTATTTACATTCTTGTTATTTACTTGGGTGATCACATCACCAAGTAAAATCCGTGCCTGTGCCGCTAAGCCACCTCTGGTCACATCTTGAATAAATACATAAAGCACAGAAACTATTATAAAAATATAGTGATCAAAAATCATAGCTAATCATCATATTAAAGCGATTATCTACACCTGATAAATCATTGAAAGTTTCTCGCTGTCCATAAACATATTCTAATCCAAAATCTATCGACTTAAATGGGCTATAAATCGCATTTGCCCAGCCCTGCCAAAGTTGCTTATTTTGTGTATTATCATCATATTTTAAATGTGCAAATGTATTACGATCATTGGCTTTCATATAGCCATAACCAATCGTAGAACGTAATTTAGGATTAAACTTATGCGTTATTCCTAACGAAATCGTATCAAACTCATTTTCATGCATCTGATTATTTATATCCAAAGCATAGCCACTATTACTCCAAGCTAAAAACCGCCCATCTCCTTTTACATGATAATAATCAGCCTTCAATATTGTATGAGGAGAGATTAGATATTTCCCTCCCAAACCGATTCCCCAAGCTAATTTTTCATCATTTGCTGTTTTCTTTTCTGCAAGGAAACTACGACCTGAAATTAATGAGCCATTATCAAAATTATGGTTAATACGTCCAACGAACGCAGGTAATCTCATTTCATTGTCAGGATCAGTAACAGCTGTATATTTAGGATCTTCGATACTAATAACAAAACTTGTTTGATCCGTAATCTTATCTGTATACCTAAGCACAGGTACTCGCAATAAGGATCCTCCAACATATGAAGCAGGCTCAATAGTTTCAGGTAAATATTCAGGTGCAATAAAATTTGACCATGTCTGACCGACTAACCATTTATCAAATGTCAAATAAGCATGCCGTATACGAAATTGATCTCTTGTTGCACCACCAAAAAAATCTGTTTCAATCTTACCTTTTATTTCCCCTACTGGTGTTTCAGTCCTGAAGTTTGCTCCGATACGTGTAGCAGCAGCAGTCGCACGGAATCGATCACGTTGCTTATATTCCTCATGGGTATTTTTTAATGGTACAGCATTGATATTATTATACATTGTTGATGCACCAGTAGCTTGATAGGTTGCATCAGCGCGTATAAATCCATAAATATTGACCTCTGTAGATCTCTTTTTTTCTATCATGGACATCGACGGTGCAGAGTGTAACTGCAGACTATTCTCATTTTTTAAGTTTTGAACCTCTTTCTGAAGTGCCATCAGTTCTTTTCTGAGTTCGTTATGTTCATTCTGACTGATATTGGCAAAACTGCTGTTACTCGATACACCAGCAACGATCGCCATAAGTACCATTTTAAATATATTAGTCCCTTGATTTAACCTATCCATCTTTAACATTTCCTTTTGATTATTTAAATTATTGATTCCAAAAAGTCTAAAAAGTGCTAAAACTGAGCCAACATTCCATTTGGCTGAGCAATGTGTTTACAGGTGGTAAATATCAATCACTTGGTTGATATAATCGTTTTTAAGCACAACATACTTACTTAAGATTTTGGGTTGTTCAGTTGAAAAGTCGATCACATAACATGACATGCCGAAATAGCTGTAGTTGGTTTTATAGCGGAAACTCAAAGTGTTCCAATTAAAACGTACCGTGACTTCGTCACCATCACGTTCCACAATCTCAATATTGGAAATATTATGGCTGATACGGGTATCAGGAATGGTCGCAGATGAACGTTCTGTTTTAATCCGAAATACACGATCTTCTAAACCTTGGCGATCCGGATAGTAAATCAACGAAATTTCTGATCGTGGGTCTTCTGTCAGTTGATCATCATCATCCCATGCTGGCATCCAGAAAGAAGCCTCGGGCGCATAGCACTGTAACCATTCATCCCACTGTTCCTCATCTAAATAACGTGCCTCACGATATAAAAACTGGGTCACTTGCTCGAGACTTATATTGTCTAAATTGGTTGGGGTATTCATACGGTTTCTCCCAAATCTTGTTGTCCTGCAAGCTCTTTTTCTCTGGCAATCGCACGTTTTATTGAGCTCAACCAATATTGATGTTGTGCAAGGTATAGGCCTTCATCTTCAGTTTTGATGCCACTTAATATAGGTTTTAAACCAATTTCCTGGGCTGCGTCATCTGGACCATAAATCCAGTGCTTAGAGCCACGGCACATATCATTCCATTCCAGTTCAATACCGGCATAACCAGCTTGACACGCACGAAATTCTTCTAAGTCATCAGGTGTTGCCATACCTGATGCATTAAAGAAATCTTCATACTGGCGAATACGGCGGGTACGTGCATCAAGTGCTTCACCTTTTGGTGCAATGCAGTAAATCGTCACTTCAGTTTTATTCACACTTAACGGACGCAATACACGAATCTGTGAACCAAATTGATCCATTAAGTAAACATTTGGATAGAGGCAAAGGTTACGTGAACGCTCAACAATCCATTTAGCCATTGCTCCACCAAACTTGTCGATATACTCCTCATAACGTGCATAGTTCGGGCGATCTTCTGGATTGGCCCATTGTGTCCACAACAACATATGACCATGTTCAAAGCCATAGCAGCCACCGCCCTGCTTACCCCAACCACCGGCACTCATGGCGCGAATATTATCCTGTGCCTGCTTTTCCTTTCGCTGTTGTGTGGTTGCAGCATAGTTCCAGTGAACGGCGGAAACATGATAACCATCGGCACCATTTTCGGCAGTCAGCTTCCAGTTACCTTCATAAGTATAGGTAGATGCACCACGTAAGATTTCTAGACCATCTTCGGACTGATCCACAATCATATCGATGATTTTCGTCGCTTCACCTAAGAACTCTTTAAGTGAAGAAACATCAGGATTCAAACTACCAAACAAAAATCCTTTGTAATTTTCAAAACGCGCAACTTTTTTTAGGTCGTGTGAACCGTCTTTGTTAAAGCCATCTGAGTAACCTGCATCAGAAGGATCTTTAACTTTCAACAATTTTCCTGAATTATTAAATGTCCAACCGTGGAAAGGACAACTATAGGTGGCCTTATTGCCACGTTTATAACGACAAAGCTGTGCACCACGGTGCGAGCAGGCATTGATCATGGCATTGAGTTCACCAGCACGGTTACGTGCAATGATGATCGGTTGACGACCGATATAGGTGGTGTAGTAGTCATTGTTATTTGGGATCTGGTTTTCATGTGCCAAAAACACCCAGTTACCTTCGAAAATGTATTTCATTTCAAGTTCAAACAACGCTTGATCAGTAAAAACTGAACGATGAAGTTTAAATTCACCCGTATCGACATTGTCTACAAACAACTCATCGATACGATCTAGATGGCTGGTATTTATTATAGGAATACGTGGCATGTCCTTTCTCCAACTTTCCAAATGAGGGAAGCCACCAAGCTGAAATAATGATGTAAATCATGTAGAGCAAATATCTCGGTTCCTATCGATATTGAGTGCCTACATGATGGTGATCAACTTAAGTTGAGAATACAAAGCTGATTGTTTTTATCATTTCAACATTGAGTGCAATATGATCAGTGAATAAAATAAGAAGTGACTCAAAGAAATTAAAAAACTAGATGTTTGACGTTGATAAAATTATTTCTTCCATCATCAAAGCATTGCTTACTTTAAATTCCCTATTGTTAATTTCTCTTAACAAGTCAGTTCTATGACTGATTTGCTAAATTTATTTTTTTATGTATTATTAGTCAAATTGTTATTTTTTCTAATAAATATTAGTGGTATCTATTATGGTGGATTTAAATTTAATTCGGGCTTTTGTCACAATCTACAATACACGTAGCGTGAGTACAGCTGCTGTGCATTTAAATATTACTCAACCATCAGTAAGTCACAATTTATCCAGATTAAGATATTTATTTAAAGATCAGCTATTTATCAGAACAAAAGAAGGTATGATTCCAACAACTTATGCAACTCAGTTGTATGAATCATTGAATCATCATCTTGTTGAGATTGAAGGTGTTGTCAGTGAAGTAAAAAACTTTGATGCCAAGACGAGTGAAAGGTGCTTTAGAATTGCTTTAACAGACATCGGTGGCTTATATTTCCTCCCTATCATTTTGTCACACCTAGAAATCCATGCACCCCACATAACATTGGAAATAACGACTGTCGATATGAATAAATTATCGGATTGGTTAATCACTGGTAAGGTTGATGCGGCAATATGCAATAAAAATTTAGAAGACAAAAGTTTAAATACTTTAACGTTATTTGAAGAAAAATATACTTGTTTAGTCAGTCGAGGGATCGTTCTAGAAGGCAATAAATTTACTTTAGATAATTTCTTAAAAGGCAATCATGCTGTTGTACCCGCATCTACAGGTCATAACCTAGTAGAAAATTATTTAAGTAAACAAGGATTAAGACGAAAAATTAAACTACAAGTTCCTCAGTTCAGTATTTTAGGGGAGCTCATTGCCAAACATAATTTAATTGTCACTGTACCTTCTCGAATAGGTGAATATTTTAAACACAATTCTGATATTCAAATTTTTGATGTGCCTTTTGAATTGCCTTGTTTCGATGTAACTCTACATTGGTATAAAAAGTCAGCTGATACCTCTGCACAAAAATGGTTTATAAATTTTTTAAAAGAGATTTTAACTGATCACAACGAAATGAACTAAAAATAATGACTTGGACGTTGACTGCTTGCTTCTATGTTGGTGCGTTGCAATGCCAAATATAACGGACACTGTTTTAGTAATTCTCTGCTTTTTTCAATAATTATTTATTCTTATATTTCAATTCATTAAAAATTTAATATTTCAGTATAGAAAATAAATATAGATAAAACATATATTGCATAATATGTTTTATTAATTTGATCTATAAAAATAATAAACTATATGATTTATAAAGATCATGAGAAATGATTGATTATAAAATCTTTTCAGGTAGTGGATGCCTGGAGAAAAAGCTATTGAGTTAAAAGGGATTGAAATTCACTATGTTGAATTATAGATAACTTTTGATTCTATCCAAAGGATAGGAAGCGATGCAAAATATTAATGCTGTAGACCTTATTGATAAGGTTCCTCTCAATAAACACCATAAAATTTTAGTCTTTTGGTGTGCTGTTATTATGTTATTTGATGGATATGACCTTGTAATTTATGGCTCTGTTCTCCCCCACTTAATGCTTGAATGGCAACTTTCGCCCCAAACAGCAGGACTTCTGGGTGCGGCATCTTTAATGGGGATGATGCTTGGTGCTGTTACTCTCGGTATGGCGGCTGATAAATTCGGTCGAAAAAATATCATTATTGCTTGTACGATTTTATCGAGTCTCGCCGTCACGATGAATGGCTTTGCACATGATACAACAACATTCTTTATTTGCAGATTACTCACGGGTGCCGGACTAGGTGGTGCAGTCCCCAATTTGGTGACAATTATTAAAGAGATGGCGCCTGGTTCACATCGTAATCGTTTGATTAACTTAGTACTCGCCTTTTATGGTGTTGGCGCCATACTTTCCGGCTTAGCAGGCTTGTTTTTGATTCCAGTTTTTGGATGGCAAGCAACTTTTTGGATTGCTGGCACATGTATTTTCTTGATTCCATTAATGTATAAGACTTTTCCAGAATCCATCAGCTATCTCATTCATAAAAACCGTCAAATAGATGTGATTAGCACACTAAAAAAATTAAATCCTAACCATAAGCATGAAAACAATATGCACTATGTCGTAGACATGACAGCAAATTCGCAAAAAATACCTGTTCTTGGTCTATTTACAGAAGGCAAAACTGTCAGAACTCTGCTGATTTGGTCGGGATTTGCCATGGTTATGCTTATGGTATTTGGTCTAAACACCTGGCTACCTAAACTGATGAATGTCGGTGGATATTCTCTCGGCTCTAGTATCACATTTTTAGTAACACTCAACATTGGAGCGATTCTAGGCACTTTAATTTTTGGAATCCTCGCTGATAAATGGGGATCAAAACCCACATTAATTTTTGGTTATTTACTTGCATCAGCTTCGATTAGCTGCCTAGGATTTCACCCTCCTGCATTTGTCCTGAGCATATTGCTAGTGATCGCAGGTGGCGCAACTGTTGGTTCCATGTCTGTTATTCACACTTTAGCTGCGGACTTCTATCCTGCGAATATTCGTTCAACAGGTGTCAGTTTTGCCGCAGCAATGGGCCGATTTGGTGCAATTTCTGGCCCATTATTCGGCGGATTTTTACTCGCAATGAATTTGCCATTTGAGCAAAACTTCATGGTATTTGCACTGCCCGGAATTATAGGCGCAATTGTTATTGCTTTATTAACACATCAGAAGATGTCTCCAGTTCAACTCACGACGAAAGGATAAAGCCATGAATATACAAACAAAAATCATAGAACAAATTTGGAAAGAACATATTTTTCAAGGAACTTGGGTTAAAACCAATAACGCTTCACGTGAAATTATAAATCCAGCAACTGGGGAGATTATTTCATCTGTACAGCTTTCTTCTGTAGATAATGTCAATACTTCAGTTCAAATAGCGATGCAAGCCCAACACATATGGAAAAATACAACATTTGAAACACGTGCCAAGGTCCTGAGAAAGGCCGCACAAATTTTTGAGCAAAATATTCAAACTTTTATTGATTGGAACATTCAGGAGTGTGGGTCAACAGCGCTTAAAGCTGGCTGGGAAGCCAATGCCTGTATCGAACAATTATACATGGCTTCTTCTATGCCAATGTCTGCATCAGGTGAGGTTTTTCCATCCGCTATCCCCAATAAAACCAATGTATGGTTACGGGTTCCTATCGGTATTGTCGGTGTAATCTCTCCTTGGAACTTTCCTTTATTATTATCTATCCGCTCTATAGCACCAGCTTTAGCAATGGGCAATAGTGTGATATTAAAGCCTTCAGAATTTAGTAATGTTACGGGAGGTTCTCTTTTAGCCTGGCTATTTGAAATGGCAGGTTTGCAATCAGGAGTTTTTCAGGTATTGAATGGCGAAAGTGAAATTGGTGAGACGATAGTGAATCACCCTCAAGTGAATATGATCTCTTTCACAGGTTCAACTGTTGTCGGTAAGAAAATTGCCGTGGATTGTGCTAAACAATTAAAAAAATGTGCGCTTGAACTGGGCGGCAATAATGCGATGATTATTTGTGAAGATGCAGATTTAGAGATCGCTGTAAATAATGCTGTCTGGGGAACTTTTCTACATCAGGGGCAAATTTGTATGCAGACTGGACGTCATTTAGTGCATCGTAGCATTGCGAGTGTCTATATTAAAAAACTGAAAGAAAAAGCATTATCACTAAAAGTTGGCAACCCCTCCTCGCCTGATACACAATTAGGTCCACTTATTAATCAGGCTCAGCATGTAAAAGTGAGCCGTATGGTTGAGGATGCGGTAAGTCAAGGTGCTATATTGGAATGTGGTGGTAAAGGTGAACAACTGTTTTTCCATCCAACTATTTTAACGAATATCGATAAAAATGATCCGATTTTTACCGATGAGATATTTGGTCCAGTAGCACCGATCATTATTTTTGATGACATCAAAGAAGCGGTTGATATTGTCAATTCATCGAAATATGGTCTTGCTGTGGCAATTCATAGTAAACACACTGCTTGGGTCTATGAGTTAGCCAAAGAAATTAAAAGTGGCATGATTCATATCAATGATCAGACAGTAAATAATGAATATCACGTACCTTTTGGTGGAATGGGTGAGTCAGGTTATGGTGGCCGCTTTGGTGGTCCTGCTAACTTTGATGAGTTCAGTCAACGTCAATGGATCAGTATTTTAGACAAAGGGATTCAATATCCGCTCTAAATGATGAGAGATCTGATGGACTCAGGTTGAAAGTAAAATATTTTTACTTTCAACCTTTTGCATAAAGGTTTCATCTTAATTAAAAACCTAATAATTCTGAGTTTTACGTATAATCTTGATAACGTTAAAATTCATTTTTTTATACTTTGATAGCAGATCAAAGGCGCTGGCACTGTAGAACTGTTTGCCATATCAAATAGATCATTTTAAACTATTTCTTTATCTACTTATTATGCTATGTCCATCGCTTGTTATTGTAATAAAAGCAAAAACTTAATCATTTTGGTCCAATTTTTCAACTTACTGTATTAAACTCAAACTGACCTCAACTAAAGAAATTCCTCATTGATGGATTTTGCGATATTGAACAGGTATATCTATTTTTTTTGTTCCGTGACCTGCTCTTTTTATCTTATGAGTATTTTATATAAATAGACTAACTCAAAATATCAGAGTTGTATTGAAGATAACTCATGCCCAACCGCTTTACAGATGGGCAACCTATTTGTGCTAATGTGCGGTCAACATCCTGCTTCATCAGTTGGATTACTTCATCAACACCAACTTCACCTTTAGATGCTAAACCATAGAGTGTGGGGCGACCTAAACACACCATATCAGCGCCTAAACACAATGCTTTGACAATATCTGAACCCCGCCTAAAACCACTATCAATCAAAATCGGTTGTTGAATACATCTAGAAACTTCTTGCAAGGTTTCCATAGGAGACACACTACAATCAAGTTGACGTCCACCATGATTAGATAAAATTACCCCATCAACTCCACACTGAATAGCAATTTGAGCATCTTCAGCGCTAATTATACCTTTTACCAATAATTGATGAGGCCAAATCTCACGGATACGTTTTAAGCTTTCTTGATTGAAACTGGCATCCATTTGGCGCTTCATAATTGCGACTTGAATGTCTAGACTATCTGTCTTAGAGCTTACAAAATTTGCTAACTGTGGCTTGCTATTGGCTAAAAAACGTAACGACCATGCCGGATGTAACATACCATCGAGCACTAAGCTTGCAGAAAATTTTAATGGTAATCCAAACTGATTACGCAGGTCACGTTCTCTATAACCGTTTACACCAACATCCAAGGTCACAATCAAAGTTGTATAACCCGAGTCTAAAGCACGTTGCACCATTTGCTTGGCTAGTTCTTGATGTACAACATAAAGCTGAAACCATTTTTCACCATCACTAGATCTGGCGACTTCCTCGATCGACATATTGGAAGCTGTCGATAACATAAATGGTATATCGGCTTTAGCAGCACTTTTTGCAAGTAAAGCATCCCCTTTAGGCCAAAATGAACCATTTAATCCGGTAGGTGCTATCGCAAAGGGCGCACTCCAAAGACGATTGAACAACAGACAGGAAATGTCTCGTTCACTAATATCGACCAAACGCTGCGGCTTAAACCGCCATTGATCAAATACCTGTCGATTGTGATGTAAGCCTTTTTCATCATCTGCCCCACCTTCCAGATAATCATAAATCACTTTGGGTAAAGTCGATTTTGCAAGTTTTTGGTAGTCTTCCACATTGATCATTTTATGAGGCATAAGAGCGTTCCTGTTCAGCCTATTACAATTAAAAATTTCAAATTTTGGCCTAGTTTAATGCCAATGTTTATATTTGCTTGTCTTGCCAATACCAGGATTAAAACTATTGGTTGGATCTAATTCTTTAAGATGAATCTGATAATCGAGAGAAGCTTTATACAAATGGCCGACATTATGCTCAGCGGGGTATTTGGCTCCACGCTGTTCTAAGTATGCAAGTACGTCATGCTTAAATTGGATCGCATCAACATTTTCCTTAAGTAAGTAATCCTGATGTGAAACAAAACAGAAAAAATGACCACAACAGCTCTCCATCATGACTTGTTGTTTTAAATAGTCTGGTAAATCTATTGACCAACAATCATCATTCCGTCGAAAAGCAACATCAAAAGAAACTAAGCGTTGATTTGGATCAATTCCCGTACTTTCGCAGTAATAAACCACACAACCACCTACAGCAAAACGCATAAGAAAAGCATTTTTTTCTTCAGCTTTAGTGCATTGGAAAAATTGATCTTTAGAGCCATTAAAAAAATGATTCAATAGCTCTCGTAATTCATCACTTTGCTGTTGATCAACTTTAATCATTAAATGATGTTCATACTGTTGATTGGATGCTTGCAAACGCGGTTCGATCCATGAAGGGGTTAAACGATTAAATAGTTGAATCAAACGATCTGTAAAATTATTGGGAAAAAGAGGGAATTTTCTAAAAAATTGATCTATGTGCGCTTTAAATTTAAATAAGGCTGGAATCTTTTCAGCGCCCCAAATATCAATCGCCTTATACATATGTTTTGCATAACGTTGTGTTAAATCAAATGCATGCCGATGGATATACTCAGCCTGACTCGGTAAAGTCGTCATTTCTGTTAATAGATACCGTCTTAAATCTATTAATTCGGTCTCATTATTACTACTAATAAAGTATGTGGTTGCCTCTTCTGCTGCTTCAAAAGTTGGAAGTCTGACTGCAAAAACGACTAGCTTTCCTGAACAGCCCGAGCTTTCATGTAAATACTCAGGATTTCCATTGTAGCGAGTCGCTGTTGGGGAAGTTATATCTCGTAGTGTCTTGGCATAATTTTCAGCCCAAATTTTTCCATGCGTTAAGTTAACTTTTTGTAGATCATAGTTTTTTTGTTCTAGATTTCTTAGAATTTCTTCTGGATCTTCCCCCAAGTAAATGCCCAGATGGTTAATGAGTTTTAACTTTCCACTTCCATCAACCTGAGCAAATAAAGATTTTTCAGTATACGCTGGACCTCGACGAATTAATGAACCTCCTGAATTATTACAAATTCCACCAATTACAGACGCACCGATACAAGATGAACCAATGACTGAATGGGGCTCGCGTTGATGAGGTTTCAGCGCATTTTCCAATTCTGTAAGTGTTGTCCCTGGAAACGCAATAACTTGTTTGGCATCATCCAATAACTGCATACCTTTGAGTTTCATTGTACTTACAACAATAACTTCTCGGTCATAATCATTAGAATGTGGTGTAGAACCACCAGTTACACCTGTATTAGATGCTTGCAAAATTATGATTAAATTATGTTTGACTCCAAATTCAATAACTTGCCATAGCTGGAATAAACTATAAGGAATAACCACAGCAAGTGCATCACCCTTGCCAACACGAAAACCTTTTAAATAAAAGCTTTTATCAACATCTTCAATAAGTATCTGCTGTGGATTAAATAATTGATGCAATTCTTTAATAATAAAATTAGTCTGCATAAAAGTTTTTCCGTGCTTAAGTATTGATAATGATTAATTACTTAACTCAGCTGTCACGACTTCAATCAAAGTCGGTTGCTCTGAATCGACTGCTTTGTTAAAAGCGGAAATAAAATCACTGTCATTCGTTACACTACACGCATCTACACCATAGCCTTTGGCAATGTGTGTAAAATCAATATCTGGGACATCCATACCAGGAACATGTTCAGCATTTAAAACCCCTGCGAACCACCGCAGTGCACCATACGTTCCATTTTTTAAGATAATAAAGATCACTGGAATTTTATACTGAGCAGCAGTCCATAATGCTGTAATACTATAATTTGCTGAACCATCTCCAATCAGTGCTACTACTCTACGAGTTTTATGTGCCAACTGAACTCCGATCGCAGCAGGCATAGCAAAACCAAGGCCACCCGCAGCTGCGAAATAATAACTTCCTTGTTCAGTAAGGCTTAAACGATCCCATAATGCATTGGTTGTTGAAGTAGATTCATTTGTATAAATCGTGCCGTCTGGCGCGAGAATATTAAGCATATCAAACAGCCTTTCTGGCTTTATATAGCCATTTTCACTTGGCTGAGACAGTTCTATTGTATGACGGTGAACTACCGTATCAGTTTTTGCATGAACTTTCTGACTTAATCGTGTCAGGCTATCGCCTAAATCACTCACATAGCATAAACCCATTGCGGCCCGAGCTGCTTCTTGAATATCACAAGTGAATGCAATGAGTTCTGTATGTTCAGATAGATATTGACCAGGTTCATACTGGTGATAACGAAATACAGGTGCACCAAATACTAAAACCAAATCATATTCTTTAAATATTTGGGAAATACCCGCAATACTTGCAGGTAGAATCCCCTGAAAATAGGCATGCGTTGTTGGAAATGGGCATCTTGGTGAAGATGGCGCAACCCAAACAGGAACGTTTAATGCTTCTGCGAAACGGATTGCACTAAGATTGGCAAATTGTCGATCTACATCCGTACCTAGAACTAAAGCGACTTTTTGAGCTGAATTTATTTTATGACTTATAAATAATAAATCTTGCTCTGATAAACACTGTGAACTGGTGACGTTCTTTTTAAGCAAATGTTCATTTTCTCCATCTACTTCAATATCCCAATCATTATAAGGTATGGAAACATATACCGGCCCGGCAGCCTCTGCACCAGCAATATGTATTGCTCGACTAATCGCGTGTGGTACTTCATTTGCAATTGCTGGTTCATGACTCCATTTAACTAAAGGTTTTGGTAATTGAGCAGCTTCAATATTTGTTAATAGCGCTTCAACACCCATCATCGTTCGCGTTTGTTGGCCTGCTGTAATTACCAAAGGTGTATGAGAATTCCATGCATTACTCAACGCCCCCATCGCATTTCCTGTACCAGCAGCAGAATGCAAATTAACAAACGCCGTTTGTCCCGTTGCTTGAGCATACCCATCGGCAATTCCAACGACCGCGCCTTCATGTAAACCCAGAATATATTGAAAGTCAGTAGGAAAGTTTTTTAGAAAAGGCAGTTCATTCGAACCAGGATTACCAAAAATCATTTTAATATTATTTTTTCTCAATATTTCATAGGTATATTGATGAACAGTTTTCACGTATGCCCTTCCTTAACATTCAATTAATTTTTCTAATGATAATACGCAACAAAATATAGATAAAATAAATAATAAATATTATTGATTATAGATACAAACTATATAAAATTATAAAGATTTGATTAAAAACATTTTTATATATAAAAAATTGAATCAAAGCATATCTATACCATCAAATCTGAAGTTAAAACTATGGACGAGGAATACATCTTATGCTTTAGATTTATTGAATACTAAAAAATGAAATATTTTGACTTTGAGGTTTTTATATCGGATTGATTCAAAAGCTATTCTTAAAATATTTGCAAAATAAACTTGATCATATAAAAAAGCCACTCTTTGAGTGGCTGATTCTGATCAGTTGTATTTATTGAATACGTAATCCAATCATAGCATGTTGCCCTTCACGAACAATCGCTACACGCGCTACCGTATTTTTCTGTAGCTCTGAAATAGCATCAACAAAATCATTTGGTGTATTTACTTTCTTGTTATTTACTTGAGTAATCACATCACCAGGTAAAATCCGTGACTGTGCAGCTAAGCCGCCTCTGGTCACATCTTGAATAAACACACCACCTTTAACATTTAAACGATTCTTTTCTTGTTCAGTTAAGGCACGAATCGCAACACCAATGATAGGCCCTTTATTTGGCTTGGCCGAAGTGTTAGTATTGTCAACTTTTGCAGGGGTATCATCTGGTGCAACAGTTAAAGTTGCTGTAATCACTCTTGGTTTATCATCACGTAAAACTTCAAGCTTAACAGATTGATTTGGTTGAGTACGATTCAAATAATTCAATAATTCTGAAGTACGTGATATTGGTGAACCATTATATTTTAGGATCACATCGCCTGATTTAAAGCCCGCTTTTTCTGCAGGTGAATTCGGCGCAACTTGGGTAATCAACGAACCTTCTGGTTTATCTAACTTATAAGCTTCCGCTAAGTTTCGATCGATATCTTGTAACATTACACCAAGATAAGAACGAGTGACCTTACCATTCTTTTTCAACTGATCAACTACGTCCATTGCCACATCAATTGGAATAGAGAATGACAGGCCCATATACCCCCCCGTACCACTAAAGATACGAGAGTTTACACCGACAACCTGACCTTGTTGGTTAAATAGCGGACCACCTGAGTTACCCGGATTTAACGCCACATCGGTTTGGATAAATGGGACAGAGGTTTCACCCATCATATTACGTGACTTGGCACTGACAATCCCTGCTGATGCAGAATAATCAAAACCAAATGGAGAACCGATTGCAAGAACAGGCTGCCCGACTTTAAGTTGATCTACATTACCCACAGATAATGATGGGAAATTATTCCCTTCAACTTTTAGTAATGCCACATCTGTACGTTCATCACTGCCCACCACTTTTGCATCAATTTCACGGCGATCATTCAACATAATCGTCACTTTAGATGCATCTTCAACCACATGGTGATTTGTCAGTAAATAACCATCTTTACTAATAAAAAATGCACTACCATACGCAGTCTTTTCTTGTGGCGCGCGTTGTTGTGGAATAATGATTTGATTACCAAAGAAACGCTTTAGAATTTCAGGTACTTGTTGCTGTAACAACTCTTCCTGAGATAACTTTTTAACAACATTAACACTCACAACAGCTGGGCTGACTTGTTCAACCAAGTTAGAAAAATCCACAGGTGTTGAAGCTTGAACTTGTGATGTTGCCGCAGCGACAGTAAATACTGCTGCATACATTCCTTTTTGTATTAGACCATTACTCATTTCTCACGAACCTGCATCTGATGATTATTTGCTTAAAAATGTTTGTAACATATTATTTAATATCGTTACGTAAAAATATGTTTACATTTTTTTATAAAACAAGACTTTACTTAATTTTATATTAAAAGTCTTGGAATATCTTATTTATACTAAAATCTGACACATGTGACTATTGTAATTTGTTAAAAAAAAGAGTGTTATTAGCAAACATTTTTCAAATTAGCTGATGGACATGTCTAATTTAAGTACAACTCATCAATTTGACGTGGTTATTGTGGGGAGTGGCGGTGCAGGCTTAAGTTTAGCCTTATCTTTGCCTGAACATTTTAATATTGCTGTTTTAGCGAAATCAACCTTAATCGATGCAAGCACATATTTTGCACAAGGTGGTGTTGCTGCTGTACTTGATGAAACAGATTCCATTCAACAGCATATTGATGACACCATGATTGCAGGCGCACAGTTATGTGAGATTGATGCCGTCAAACATACCGTTGAAGGTGGTCGCCCTTCTGTCGATTTCTTACTCAACCATGGTGTACAGTTTACATTAGATGAAGATGAACAATTACATCTGACCCGTGAAGGTGGACATTCACAACGTCGCATTATTCATTCAGCCGATGCCACAGGTAAAGCCATTTCGACCACACTGGTTCAACGTGCTCAAGAAAAGAAAAATATTCATATTTTTGAAAATTACATTGCGATTGATTTAATCACCACACATAAATTAGGACATAAACAACAGTCCAATCGTGCGGTGGGTCTTTACGCACTTGATGAAAACAACGAAAAAGTTCATACCTTTTTAGCGCCATTCACTGCCCTTGCTTGTGGTGGTGCCATGAAAGCTTATTTATATACATCAAATCCAGATATTGCCACAGGCGATGGTATTGCCATGGCATATCGCGCAGGCTGTCGTGTCGCAAATATGGAATTTAATCAATTCCATCCAACCTGTTTATATCATCCTCAAGCACGCTCATTTCTGATTACGGAAGCAATGCGTGGTGAAGGTGCGTATTTACGTTTACCTGACGGTGAACGCTTTATGCTGCGCTTTGATGAACGTGCCGAACTTGCTCCACGAGATATTGTTGCACGCGCCATTGATTATGAAATTAAACGCTTAGGCATCCGTCATGTCTGGTTAGACATCAGTCATAAACCGGCTGAATTTGTTAAAGAACATTTCCCGACCTTATATGCGCGCTTATTAGAACTCGGTATTGATATCACCAAGGATATGATCCCCGTTGTTCCAGCAGCACACTATACTTGCGGCGGCGTGGTGGTTGATGAGCATAGCCAAACTGATTTAGCTGGTTTATATGCAATTGGTGAAACGTCGTATACAGGGTTACATGGGGCTAACCGTATGGCCAGCAATTCACTACTTGAATGCTTTGTATATGGTATGAGTGCTGCCAAGGATATAGAAGCAAAGTTTAATCCTCACTTTGATATACCGACCGTGCCTGAATGGGATGCTTCACAATCGACCAATCCTGATGAAGATGTTGTGATTCTGCAAAACTGGGATGAGCTCCGCCAAACCATGTGGAACTATGTCGGGATTGTAAGAACCACAAAACGTTTACAACGAGCATTGCATCGTATTGAAATGTTGAAGAAAGAAATTACTGAATATTATCAGGATTATCATGTCAGTAAGAACTTGATTGAACTACGTAATTTGGTCATGGTTTCAGAGATGATTGTTCGTTGTGCCATGCAGCGTAAAGAATCACGAGGTCTACACTACACGCTTGATTATCCTGAGCTTTCACCTGAGTTAAGAAAAACGGTATTAACACCGCCAAACTTTACAGTTGAAACCCCATTGGTAAATGAAGCAGTTTAAAATCCTTTGAAATCACAAAAAATAGTCAGATCATTCTGGCTATTTTTTATGGAGATATTATCAATTTTTACTTTTAGCTTTAGAGGTTTCAAAATTTTATATGCATCAGCATAATTCACTGAATATAAATCAACGCTTTTTTTATTATTTGATCATGTTTCATCAATTACTAAAAATGGATTTTTTCATTCTGAGTAAAACAAAACACTTGAGCAAGAACAAAGCACTGCTTTGTTTGTAGCGCAAGGATGTGGTAGCACAAGGTGAGGTATCGTCTACGCAAATCAATTTAAACTCTTCAAGCTAAAATGTGACAGTGCAAATCTTTTAATGATTCATAAAGTTATAAATTCATTTTGATAAAATGCTAAAACCACTTCTATTTGAAAATAAAACCTTATGTTTGCTGCATATAATTTCGAGGAGAAAGCTGCATTATTTTCTTAAACATTACAATAAATGAGCTATCACTATCATAGCCTAATTTCATTGCAACCTGATGCACTGAATCTCCTTCTGTTAACCACTGTAATGCCAATACAACATGTAACTTTCTTCGCCATTGATTAATACTCATCCCTGTCGTTTGATGAAAAGTTCGTGTAAGGCTTCGTTCACTCATACAACATAACTTTGCCCATTCAGCCAAACTTTGATTCTGCTCAGGATGCTTTAATAAATGGCGGGTCAATTTAACTAAACGAAGATCTTGTGGAATGGGTAAATAAAATGTTGGCTTTACAACTGATTGAATTTCATCCAACAGGCATTGCTGCAAACGGAAGTCTTTTTCTGAAAGCACCGTATCAGACAAGGTTTCTACTCTTTCCAATAAGGCATTCAGCAAATTTGTCACTTGCAACATGGTGCAATTCGGTTCTAAAAGATGATCAAGTTGGGGGTCAATAAATGCAACATAACCACAAGAGACACCATAACTACTGACTTTATGTGGCACATTTGATGGAATCCATAAAGCCTGTTGCGCAGGAACAACCCAAATACCAGATGGTGTTTCCACAGTAATTAAGCCATTCACTGTCATCATCAATTGGCTTTTTACATGCTGATGTGACGCAAGCTCCCAATCAGGAACTTGCTGATGTATTTTTAATACAATAATTGCTTGGTCTATTTGATCTACAAAAAAAGGATCCACATTATCAAGCATGGTTTGCCTATATATTTATCACTTTAAAACAGCGTCGATGACTTTCTGCGCTTGTTGTTGATTGTCTACAATAAACATCGGGTAACCAGTAAACTTAATAAAGTTATTGGCAAATTTTTGCGTTTCAAGTCGAATATTTTCATCAGGTTCAATATGAATCAATGCTTTCACATATTGGGTTAAAATTTCACGTTTTGCTTTAACCCATGCTGCAACTTGCTTGCGTTCTTCATGGTCATTTTTTTGTTCAGGAAAGGCCCCTTCACTGATAAAAACAAAAGTTTCTTTGCGACTCAATAATGACTCATAAATTGCAATTGTTTCATCAACTGAAACTGCATCTTCAGCTTGATAACTAATACGAACGATTGGAAAGTTTTCTAAATTTTGAATAAACATGATAACCACCATAAATGAGAATAATTATCATTGTATGGATTTATACAGATCGTACATTATTAAATTCAGCCAATAAATACGGTATTCCAGCCAAATTTAACAGTGAATTTAGTCTTTATTTTTTTCATAATAAATACGATGCGCTATATGAAAAGTTTCAGCATGTAATTTTGCTAAATCATCTAAGTTCTGATAGCCCCCTGCAAGTACAAACATAATCGGAATATTGTCACGTTTGGCAAGGTTAAACACCATCTCATCTCTTTTTTGAATCAACTCTGTCGTAAACCATGCTGAACCATAAGGATCTGCTTGATGACAATCCATCCCTGCCTGATAAATAATAATATCTGCTTTCCATTCATTGGCTCGCTGAAACGCTTCATGCAATGCCATGGTATATTGAGCAAAACTTCCATGCTTGGTGTGAATATGACGGCTTTCCGCCCGCTCATACGTGGGGTAGCCAAAAGCCAAACCATAAATACTAAAATTATATAAATTATCTAATCTGCGGGTAAAATCAGCAGTTCCATCACCTCCATGCTGATCGCAATCCAAAATAAAGATGCGCTTATTTGCATAATGTTGTGCAATTAATGCCAAACCATTAAAAGTGCAATATGAGCCGCCATATTCATAATTGGCATGATGAAACCCTTGCGCAATATTGGCGGCAATCCCATGTTGAAATGCCAGTTCAGTTGCCAACAATTGCCCAGCATTGATGGAGAGTACCGCATCCCTTAATTGTTCATTCCAAGGCTTAAAACCAGCAAACGTTGCCAGTTTTGCCGGTTGTCCTGTTAAAAAAGCCTCAACATATTTAGGCGAATGTAAGGCTTTTAAAATTTCTGGATCAATTTGTTGTGGTTCATGAAATTTATAATGATTAAATTGCTGTAGTTGCTCTGCGACTGCAACAAGTTTTTCCATGCTATTGGTATGTGTTTGAGCAAAATAGCGTGGAGAAAAACAAACATTTAACATAAAGCTATCCGAGACTGAGTGCTCTCAATTGTGATTTTGCAACATCATTGAGTTGTTTTATAAGTGTTGTGTCAGGACTAAACAGCCCATTATTCACTTGTTGTTCAAAATGTGTCGTAAATGCCCTTTGTCGATTCTCAGGTGAAATGGCTAAAGTGGTTAATCGCAAGAACCAAAAACCTTGAATCTCTTTATAAGGAATAATATAGCCTTTAAACTCTTGATTGGGGACTTTGTTGGCAATTTGTTCAATATCATAATCGACAGAAAATAAAGAACCAATCGGAATACGAATTCCATTCATCAATAAAGGTTGTAAATTTATACAGGAATGATTATCCCCCATGTTCATTTTTTCAATCAACAGCGGACGATTTTGATCATCTACAAAAATGTTGATTGAGCCTTGTCTTAACATGGAACGATGGGCAATCTTTAGGAAAAATGCTTCTGCCATTGGACATGAGCCCACTTTAGGCTTGCCGTCAAGCGTCGCAATTTCAACATAACCTGTTTCATCTGCTGTTTTGGGTAAAATCACATCTTCCAACATAGCGCAAATCACATGACTTTCTTCTAATTGTGCTTGTTGCGATAAGCGTCTTAAGTTTGCTTGGATTGCAACTTCTTGTTCAACTAAGGCTTTAAACTCATCATCTTTGGCTTGAGTAAGAAAATTTTGAATCGATTTATTTTGATCTAAGTTATGCCAATCATCGATGTCTAATCCATAAGCATTTTTTTGCTCAAGGATCTTTTTTAATTTCTTAAAATCATAATCTTTAAATATTTTTAAATCAGTTGCTTCAACTTGATCACGCGGAAAATTAATGTACTCAGCCAATACGCGTGTTGCCTGCGTATAACCGCAACCACGGCGTTCAGTTTGATGTGAATAGTGTTCATTCAACATCTCCGTCAATTTATCTGATAAAGGAAAAACCTGTTCCTTAAACAAATCTACGACTTCATGACCTGATGACATATTCTTTATTCCATTTAATCTATATTAATTTTCAAAATAAACTATTTATTATGAATAAATTAGCATTATCCCTTGCAGAACTCAATATATCACTCAAGTTGTAATTGCATCTATATCAATCAATACAATTGATTGTTTATTATTCTTTTTGGTATTCATGATTCCGTGCCTATACATGATTTAAGTATCCATTAAAGATCTTTCATAAATCAAAAAATGACCATGTTTAGTGAATCAGATTGATATTGAAAGTCCCTTCTCCCTATGGGAGAAGGCTAGGATGAGGGGGATTTTATGATGATCTATGGCTTTAAAAAGAACTAACGTAAGAAGTCTATTGTTAATGACGCTATAACCAAAAATATAGATTGATGATCAAAACAATTTAACCAGCACTAAAAATAGTGAGCATTAACACACCATCAGAAAACCCAGTAAGGACTATAAAAAATTTCGTCCAATACGCATTTTTAAAATCCCTGAATGATTTATTTTTGTGGTGGAACAGAATACGTTCCTGTCACATGTGCAACAGGATCATCCGAATCTAAAGAATAAATCCAGACCTCACCGACAATTAAAGCTTTACCCACTTTCATCAATTTACACACGCCACGAATATCAACACCACCCGTTGGCTTGCGTAAAAAATTAATATTCATATTGGTCGTAACCGTCAAACCGACTAAACCAATTTCACCCATAATCGCAACATAAAGTGCAAAATCTGCTAGGGCCATCATGGTTGGACCTGAAACAGTTCCACCTGGTCGTATATCTTGATCACTGACGTGCCAAACCAAAGAAGCCCCTTTTTCAGTTACTTCTTCAATTTCACAACGTTGTAAGCTAGGTGAAAAAAATTGCTGTAAGAATTGTACGATTTCAGCTTTCGAGCTTTTCATAATTAAAGTCTTTATATCCCTGACCTAAAACAATATAAAGACTTTTGCCATTTAAAACACTAACGCTATCGTTCAAATCAATAGAATAAATTGCTCAATTTCACTTATTTAGAGGATTAATTGGTATTTATTTTAAATAACTCAACGCCTCAGCAAATACTTGCTCTGGTGCTTGAGTCGCATCTAAGCGTTTCATTCGTTGAGAATCACGCAAATGAATTTCAGAAAACCCACTGCGTACCGATTCAAAAAACACCACTTTTTCTTGTTCAAAGCGGTCTAATGCACCGCGTGCACGGGCACGGTTCATTCCCAATTCAATTGGCGCATCCAACCAAAAAGTAATATCTGGCATTTTAGAAACAAAATTTTCATTGAGCAGTTGTAACTTATCTCGACTTAACCCGCGACCTGCACATTGATAAGCAAAACTTGAATCGACAAAACGGTCACACAGTACAATCTTGCCCTCAGCCAAGGCAGGTAAAATCACAGCTTCCAAATGTTGTGCTCGTGCTGCATACATCAGCAATAACTCCGTGTCATTACTCATCTGTTCTTCATGATTGACCGACAGCAATAATGAACGGATTTGTTCAGCTAAAGGCGTACCACCAGGCTCACGTGTTAAAACAACCTGTTGACCTTGTTGTTGAAAGTAATCAAATAACTTTTGAATGAGCGTGGTTTTTCCTACACCTTCAGTACCTTCAAAACTTATAAACATGCTCATTCCTTAATTCTTAGACCGCATAACTTGAATATATTCTTGCACTGCACGATTATGATCATTCAGATTGGCTGTAAATTTGTGCCCACCATTACCTGTGGCAACAAAGTAAATGTTTTCAGAGTTATCTGGATGCATCGTCGCTTCAATGGCTTTTTTGCTTGGTAAAGCAATCGGTGTTGGCGGTAAACCATTGATCGTATATGTATTATAAGCACTCGGAGTACGTAAATCCTGCTTTGAAATCTTACCCGTATATTTATCACCCATCCCATAAATCACGGTAGGATCGGTTTGTAAACGCATGCCCAGTTTTAAACGACGATAGAACACACCTGAAACCTGACGTAACTCGCTGTCTACACTGGTTTCTTTTTCAATAATTGACGCCATGATTAAGGCTTCATATTTATTTTTATAAGGTAAATCTGGCGCACGTTTTTCCCAAGCTTCATCTAAAATTTTCATTTGACGTTGGTACAGGTCAGTCAAGATTTGCTTATCTGTTGCACCTTTATCAAAGAAATAAGTATCAGGCGCAAATAAACCTTCTGGGTGATCATAAGGAATATTTAAGGCTTTCAGCATTTCACCACTCGGAAGCTGAATCACCGATTTTTCTACCAATGGATCTTTTTTCAATGACTGAATTAATTGTTTCGATGTCGTCCCTTCTATCACCAAAAGTCGACTCATCTGTGCATTTTCAATATTAGAAACCATTTCTAATACTTGGCGTACATTCATACCTTTAGTGACTTCATATACACCAGCTTTCATGGTGTCATGAATGAAAATTTTCCGATAAAGCTTAAGAATGATTGGAAAACTAACCTTATCGTCCTTGGCCAATTGATCAATAAAACCGGTATAGGTTTCACCATTTGAAATAGACAGCTTTTGTTTTTGACCCGTCACTGGATACGCTTTAAAAATACTCATTTTTAAAATGATTGCAGTCATGATCAAAAAAATAACCAGAACGATCGCAATGCCTTTATAGATGTTATTGCTCACTTGGGCTTGAGTTTTCTTTTTAGATTTTGGCTTAGGTTTGGTTTTAGGCATGAGAATTAAACTGACTTAAATTTAAAGTATTAAATAACTCAACACAGGATTGAGTGTCTAGATGTTGATGATTCAACGTTTCGACCACTTTCATTGGACTGAGAGCATTGCAAAAGAACAGGCTTTGAAAATGTCGAATTTCATCCATATCGATAAAACGCTGTTCACAGGTGACACCATAATGTTGCATCCGTGACAAAATCTCGGCACGCATCACACCATGTACACCATTATAACGAAGTTCAGGCGTAATCCATCTATTGTTTATCCGAATAAAACAATTACTGCTCACACCTTCAACAACTGAACCTTGTACATCTGTGACTAATGCTTCTAACCAGCCTTTTGCCTGAGCTTCTTTTTTCAGTAACACTTGTTCTAAACGGTTTAAGGTTTTTAAACCCACCAAATTCGGCATCAATAAACCAATTGCTTGGTCCAATACACCACTGTGAATTAATTCAGGCTGGAAGCACGCGGTTGTTTTTGGATAATAAACCACATAAAGATCGGCCTCATGTTCAGGCATCGCATAGCCACGATCGCCATCGCCTCGACTAATGATGATCTTCAATGTACCGTTTAATATTCCATTTTTTTGTCTTAAACATTGTAGCGTCTGATCCAACAACTCAAAATTCACATCTAAAAATAAACGTTCAGCCGCCAACTTCAATCGAGCACGATGTAAAAGTTCCAACTCCATAACATCTTGATGTAATCGAACTGTGCTAAAACAACCATCTCCATAATGAAATGCTCGATCTAAAAGTGAAATAGAATCAACAAATTGAGCATTTTTAAAACAGATCATTAAGCAATTTCCTATGGCTTTGCACGAATACTATAAGCAATATCAGCATTTTCTTTTTCTCTTTTATTCATATAAAATTCGTTTTTTATTATTTTTTATGGATAAAGACTAGCGTTATCCTCACTCCATCTTACCGAACTTCAGAATTAAATGGGGCAAAAAAATGCAGTTCTCTAAACTTAAATTTGCTGTGGCAGCAGTACTGATCTCAACCACATCTTTCAGCGTTGCTGCAAAAGATTTTTTAAATGTATCTTATGATCCAACACGAGAATTGTACGATAATTTTAACAAACAATTTGCAACGTTTTGGAAATCTAAAACGGGTCAAGACATCCAGTTTAAACAATCACATGGTGGCTCTGGTAAACAAGCGCGTGCGGTTATTGATGGTTTGCAAGCAGATGTTGTAACTTTAGCATTGGCCGCAGATATTGACGCAATTGCACAAAATACAAATTTATTGCCAAAAGACTGGCAGAAGAAATTCCCACAAAACTCTACACCGTACACATCAACAATCGTTTTCCTCGTCCGTAAAGGTAACCCGAAAGGCATCAAAGACTGGGGCGATTTGGTAAAACCAGGTGTAGAAATTGTAACACCAAACCCTAAAACTTCTGGTGGTGCACGCTGGAACTACTTAGCAGCATGGGCTTGGGCAAAACACAAATATGGTTCAGACGCGAAAGCACAAGAGTTTGTACGTCAAATTTATAAACAAACTAAAGTACTCGATTCTGGTGCACGTGGTTCTACGACGACATTTGCAGAACGCGGTATTGGTGATGTGTTATTGGCTTGGGAAAATGAAGCGTATTTATCTACACGTGAACAACCAGGTAAATTTGAAATCATTACCCCATCACTGTCGATCTTGGCAGAACCACCTGTCGCAATTGTTGAAAAGAACGCTGAAAAAGACGGTAACTTAAACTTAGCGAAAGCATATTTAAACTATCTGTATTCACCTGCTGGTCAAGACATTGCAGCGAAAAACTTCTACCGTCCGCGTAATGCAACAATCTTGCAAAAGTATGCGACAACATTCAAACCGTTAAAATTGGTCACAATTGATAAAGAGTTTGGTGGTTGGACTAAAGTTCAAAAGCAACATTTTGAAAATAATGGTGTTTTTGATCAAATCGTCAAAGCCAATGCAAGTAGCAAATAACTGTTTAAAATAAACTTAAGCGAAAGGAAACAGGAGCATAGACATGATTCATACAATTATTGTTCCAGGCGTTGGTGGTAGTGATTACGATCACTGGCAATCTAAATTACAACGTGAACTCATGTCTTGCTCGCGCGTACAACAACAGGATTGGAACTTACCTATTCTTAAAGACTGGATTGCCCAATTTGTTGCGACTGTCGTCAATGCTACGCAACCTGTTCAAATTGTTGCACATAGTTTCGGATGTTTAACCACGGTTGCTGCTTTGGCTCAGCATCCTGAAATTGTAGCTAAAGTAAGAAAAATTATTTTAGTTGCACCAGCTAATCCAGCACGTTTTGGTGAGGCTGGTTTTGCTCGAAACAGTATCGGTGACTATGAAGCTTATTTTCATGAGTTGAAAATTACGGTCCCTGCTGAAATGATTATTTCTGAAAATGATCCTTGGTTAAATTTTGAAGATGCACAGAAGCTTGCGAAAGCGTGGAAAATTAGGCCTCGAAATTTAGGTCAGGTTGGGCATATCAATGTTGCATCAGGCTTTGGACACTTTCCTGAAATTTATGATCATTTAATTTTTGATAAGCAAAACTTCTTTATCAGTAATACTGATGACAACAAGTTGTTATTTAAATTTGCAATTTAATCATTGCCTTTTAAGCTTGCAAAATCGTTTTAAATTTGCTTATTGATTTCAATAAGCTTTCTCTCTTTTGAGGAGTCATCATGTCGCAGCGATCCCGAGTGCTGCCAGGTTTTGGTCTTTCACTAGGCTTCACCCTAGCGTATCTATCATTAATCGTACTGATACCACTATCTGCCGTATTCATAAAATCATTAGGCGTAGGTTGGGATGGTTTATGGGAAATCTTGAGCTCTGAACGTATTTTAAAATCATTACAGCTCAGTTTTACCACCGCCCTAATTGCAGCCTTGATCAATGTCATTTTCGGCTTTTTATTGGCTTGGTGCTTAGTCCGTTATTCATTCCCTGGTAAACGTATAGTAGATGCATTGGTGGACTTACCCTTTGCATTACCTACAGCGGTCGCAGGTATTGCGTTAACCTCTTTATATGCATCAACAGGTTGGATTGGTCACTTGCTTGAGCCTTTAGGGATTAAAATTGCCTATACCTCACTTGGTATTACGCTTGCTTTAATTTTTATTGGTATTCCTTTTGTGGTTCGTACAGTACAGCCAGTTTTAAGTGATCTTGAAACTGAGCTAGAAGAAGCCGCTTCTGCATTGGGTGCAAATCGTTTTCAGATCGTGACAAGAATCATTTTACCGATTTTGTTTCCGGCCTTACTGACTGGCTTTGCATTGGCATTTGCTCGCGGTGTGGGTGAATATGGTTCGGTCATCTTTATTGCAGGCAATATTCCTTACGAAACTGAAATTGCTCCATTAATGATCATTACCCGTCTTGAAGAATATGATTATGCAGGTGCGACGACAATTGCAGTGGTGATGCTGGTGATTTCTTTCTTTATCTTGTTCCTGATTAACTTGGTACAAGCTTGGGCAAGTCGCCGTACTGGGAGAACCGCACGATGAGCTTAAATACCAACAGCAATGCTTTGGCTGAAAAACTGCAATCTCGTGATGCGACACGTGAACCTGCCTGGGTACGTAATACCCTACTAATTATTGGTCTGATTTTCTTTTTAGGCTGCTTAATTCTACCGTTGGTGCTTATTTTTGTTGAAGCATTTAAACAAGGGATTCAAGTCTACTTTGCTTCACTGGTTGATCCTTATACCCTATCTGCGGTCAAACTCACATTATTGACTGCAGCCATTGCAGTACCTTTGAATGTGATTTTTGGTGTTACAGCAGCATGGTGTGTTGCCAAGTTTAATTTCCGTGGAAAATCATTCTTAACCACCATTATTGATACACCATTTTCAGTCTCACCCGTCATTGCTGGTTTAATGCTGGTTTTGATCTTTGGCTCACAAGGTTGGATTGGATCATGGTTAATTGAACATGATATTAAAATCCTCTATGCGACACCGGCCATTATCCTCGCAACTGTATTTATTACTGTTCCTTTTGTTGCACGTGAATTAATTCCATTGATGGAAGCACAAGGAACAGAAGAAGAAGAAGCTGCAATTGTGCTCGGTGCTTCGGGTTGGCAAACCTTTTGGAAAATTACCATTCCAAATATTAAATGGGGTCTCATTTATGGCGTGATTTTGTGTAATGCACGTGCCATGGGTGAATTCGGTGCAGTATCTGTGGTTTCAGGCCATATTCGTGGTGAAACCAATACCTTGCCGTTGCATATTGAAATTTTATATAACGAACCAAATTCGATTAGTGCTGCTTTTGCCGTCTCAACATTGTTAGCATTTTTGGCCATCATTACCTTGATTTTAAAAACATGGGTTGAATATCGCCAAGAAAAACAAGATCGCGAAAGTAAAGAATCAACTGTTTCTTAAGGAATTGCACATGAGTATTCAAGTTAAAAATATTGAAAAAAACTTCGGTGCATTCCATGCACTTAAAAACATATCGCTAGATTTTCCAGAAGGTCAACTGGTTGCCCTGCTTGGTCCTTCTGGCTGTGGTAAAACCACATTACTGCGTATTATTGCTGGTTTGGAATCAACGGATAGAGGACAAGTTATCCTTGAAGGTACAGATGCAACCAATATTCACGTACGTGAACGTCAAGTTGGTTTTGTATTTCAGCATTACGCACTGTTCCGCCATATGACTGTTTATGACAATGTTGCATTTGGTTTACGTGTTCGTCCAAAGGCGACTCGACCAAATGAAACTGAAATCAAAAAACGTGTTACCCGTTTATTGGATTTGGTACAACTTGGTTTCTTGGCAGATCGTTATCCAGCGCAATTGTCTGGTGGTCAACGTCAACGTATTGCATTGGCACGTGCCTTGGCTGTTGAACCACGTGTATTGCTCTTAGATGAACCTTTTGGTGCATTGGATGCCAAAGTACGTAAAGAATTACGCCGTTGGTTACGGACTTTACATGATGAATTACATATCACGTCAATCTTTGTAACCCATGACCAAGAAGAAGCCTTAGAAGTTGCTGATCAAATCGTGGTGATGAACAAAGGTGATATTGAACAAATTGGTTCACCGCGTGAAGTTTATGAAAAACCAGCAACTCCGTTTGTATTTGACTTTTTAGGTCAAGCAAACCGTTTTGAAGGTGAAAACCATCAAGGCATCATTCAAATTGGTGAAGATCGCATCCAACTGCCTTCGGCTACACAAACTGCCAATGGTAAAGTCATTGCCTATGCCCGCCCAAATGAATTAAAAATTCACACGCAACCGACTGAAAATACAATTCAAGCAACCTTCTTACGTGAGTTGTGGATTGCGGGTAAAGTCATGGCAGAGTTACAAGATCGTCAAGGACAACTGATTGAAATTGCTTTAAATCCTGATGAAGCAAAATTACATCAATATCGACCAAATCAAACAGTTTGGGTAAGTGCATCTACACTTCACCTATTTGAAAATCAAGTCGCGTAATCGACGACAGGATGAATATTACCCCTATTCATCCACATTTGAGGTATCGAACATCATGAACTTTCAACAATTACGAATTATCCGAGAAACAGTTCGTCAAAATTACAACTTAACCGAAGCCTCTGCTGCACTTTATACTTCACAATCTGGTGTCAGTAAGCATATTAAAGATTTAGAAGATGAATTGGGTGTACAGCTGTTTGTTCGTAAAGGCAAACGGTTATTAGGTTTGACAGAACCTGGTCAAGCATTGTTGAGTATTGTTGAACGCATGCTTATTGATGCTGACAATATTAAACGTCTTGCTGATGATTTTAATAAAGTTGATGAAGGTACGCTTACAATCGCAACAACACATACACAAGCACGTTATGTGTTACCACCGATTGTCAATTTATTTAAAAAAGCATTTCCCAAAGTTCATTTGATTTTGCAACAAGCCAGTCCTGTTGAAATCTCTGAAATGTTATTGCTTGGTTTGGCTGATATCGGTATTGCAACTGAATCACTAACCACTGAAGATAATTTGGGCAGTGTATCTTTCTATAACTGGAAACACAGTATTATCACGCCACAAGATCACCCACTGACTAAGCTTAATCCTAAAGAGATTACCTTAGAAAAATTGGCTGAATTTCCAATTATCACCTACCACGGTGGTTTTACAGGACGTTCTAAAATTGATAAAGCATTTGAAGATGCCAATTTAGATGTAGATATCGTCATGTCAGCACTGGATGCCGATGTGATCAAAACCTATGTTGAACTGGGAATGGGTGTCGGTATTGTCAATGATGTCGCTTATGACACAGAACGCGATAAACGTCTAAAACAAATCGATACTGATATTTTTGGTTTAAATACGACATGGATTGCGGTTCGTAAAGGGCACTTACTTCGTGGCTATGGCTATGAGTTTATTTCACTCTGCTCTCCAGAAGCCGATATCAAAGCATTGAAAAAAATTGCCTATCCTGATGATTAAACTTTGAGATAAATGATTAAGAAAGAAATTAAGTCATCGAGGAATAAATCGTCAATAAATAAACCATCAAATAGTCATGACGATCAAAGATAGAGAGCTACGGCTCTCTTTTTATCATTTAAAAATAAAACACAAACTCTTAAGAATAATTAATCTATTTGATTTTATTTAATATTTTAATATAAGCATGCCTTTTTAGTATAAAATTTAGTCTTATCTTTATCACTGATCAATTTATTTCGGGGGGAATGAATGAATTCTATTGCTTGGGGCTTAACCCTTGGAAGCTTTGTTCCTCTTTTTAGCCATGCCGCAGGTATGGAGAAATCTGACCAGTCTATCCTTGCTTTTTTAGAACCGAATCATTATGTAGAATTGTCTTATGCAGAGCTCTATGCAGATGTTTCAGGGCAACTACCTCAACATGAGCAATTCAAACAACTCGGCGTTCAAGATTTTTCAACGGGAAATCTTGTAAATAACTACCATTTTGTCAATGCTGCTGCAAAACTACAAATTGCCCCACAACTTTCATTTGGGCTGATTTATGATCAGCCTTATGGTGTGGATCTTAGTTATGAATATCGCCCGCAAAGCTATGCTGGAAAGCAGCTTTTAGAAGCTGGTCAATTTAATTTTAAAAGCCAAAATCTTTCGATGTTATTGGGTTATCAGCCTAGTGCGAATTGGAATATATACGCTGGTGGCATTTATCAACAGTTCGAGGGCGAACTCAAAGTTTTTGGAGCAAACTATTCAGCGATGAGTGGCTATCATGCACAGCTAAAACAAAGTTCAGGTCATGGTTGGCTTGCAGGTTTAAGCTATCAAATTCCAGAGTATGCGGTAAAAACTGCGATTACCTATCGTTCCAAGATCAATCATCAGTCGGTAATCACTGAAGATGTTGCAGAGCAAACTTTAAGTATTATTCCTTTCGCTAAAACACAAATCACCACACCTCAATCCGTCAATCTGGATCTTCAAACAGGTTTAACTCCATCGAATATTCTTTATGGCAATTTGAGGTGGGTCAATTGGAAAGATTTTGAAATTCAACCTAGACAATTTGGTGCAGTGGTTAAGATTGCTGCAGAACAATACCCTGAACTCATCAAACCTTTTAATCTGATTGATTATAACAAGGATCAATGGTCTGCAAAGCTTGGGCTTGCACATGTATTTTCACAACAATGTGTTGCCACTACAGATATTTCATGGGACTCAGGCAATGCTAATCCCGCTGGAACACTGAATCCTTCAGATGGTTTTTATGCTTTAGGCTTGGGTGCTTTATATAACATCAATTCGCAGAGCTTTATTTCTTATGGTGTTAAATATTTTAAATTCAATAAAGCAAAAGTTAGCGACTTAGATGCCAATACTTCAATTGTCCAAAACTCAAGTTTATCTGAAGTAGGCCATAATGATGCTTTTGCACATGGAATTCGAGTTGGCTATCGCTTTTAATTCATCTAAAAATTCAGCTATCAAAAATACCATGCTCAAAATAAAAAACGAGCCGAAGCTCGTTTTTTATTACATGATCAACAATAAATTACCAGTGGTAGCTTACGCCCACTTTACCTACTGGTAACCATTGATATTTGTCATCGTTACGAATTTTATTTTCTAAACGATCTGCTGCATCAGCACCCGAAGTTGGGTCAATGCTACCTACTTCTTGTAAACCAACAGCTTTTAAGTTCGCTGTAGGATTACCAGTGTAATAAGCACCTACTTCACCAAATACACCAATATTTTTAGTGATTTTTGGAGCCCAACCAAAACCTACATATGGAGCAATTTGGTTATCGTAATCTACTTTACCATTGATGCTACCATTGCCATTTGGTGCATAGTAGTTTTTACCATCAATTTTCAGAGTGTCATTTGAGTTATGTAAAGATTTCTTTAAATCATATTTACTGTCAACATAACCAACACCTGCTGCAACATAAAGACCTTGGGCTAAAGCATTTTCACTTGCACCCCATGGGCGAATTTCAGCATTTAAATAAGTCAAATTATTGTCTAAATCCATGTCATATTTAGTGCCATCAATAGACAAATCATCTGACCAAGAAATATCACCACCGTTATAACCCAATGCTAAACCAACATAAGGGTTTGCAGTCCAAAGTAAAGCACCACCGTAACCAGTTGTACCTACTTCAAGACGAGCGCCAGTAGGGATTAATTTATTTGCTTCAAATGCATAACCTTGGTCAACAACAGACCCATCAGCCATTGCTAAACCAGAAGCAGATAATGCAGCTGTAACAGCCAATAATTTTAACACTTTCATTTATGTCTCCTCAAAAAATAGAGTTTGTTCTTTAATCATTAATGTGTTGGACTCGAAACGATAATATGTGATTCTCTCCGCACAATTAATAGAGAAATTGATTACTTTTTGTTATTTTTTGATACAATTAGATATTAATTGTTGTTTTTAAAAGAAATAAATTAAATAAAAACTTAACAATTCACTTATTTGGTTGTTTTATTTTAAATTATAAGATTAGTTTTTTCGATTGAAACTAGATTTTATATCTAATCTGAGTCCAATTTGGTGTAGAATCTTTTAAAATTTTTTGGGAAGGAAGATCATGTCTCAGCTTTCAACGATCATTGAACAAGCGTTTGAAAACCGTGCCAACTTTACAGCAGTAGATTGTCCTGCTGACGTACGTCAAGCTGTTGAAGAAGCCATTGCTGGCTTAGATAACGGCACACTTCGTGTAGCTGAAAAAATTGACGGTGAATGGATTGTTCACCAATGGTTGAAAAAAGCTGTTTTATTGTCTTTTAAATTAAACGATAACAAGCCAATTGAATCATGTGATCTTCGTTTCTATGACAAAGTAGAGACTAAATTTACTGGTTGGACTGAAGAACAATTTAAAGCTGCTGGTGTACGTGTTGTACCACCTGCTGTTGCGCGTAAAGGTTCTTTCCAAGCGAAAAATGTCGTATTGATGCCTTCTTATGTAAACATTGGTGCTTATGTAGATGAAGGCACAATGGTTGATACATGGGCGACTGTAGGTTCATGCGCTCAAATCGGTAAAAATGTTCACCTTTCAGGTGGTGTAGGTATTGGTGGTGTTCTTGAACCACTTCAAGCAAACCCAACAATCATTGAAGATAACTGCTTTATTGGTGCACGTTCTGAAATCGTTGAAGGCGTGATTGTTGAAGAAGGCTCAGTTATTTCAATGGGCGTATTCATTGGTCAATCGACTAAGATTTTTGACCGTGAAACAGGTGAAATCCATTATGGTCGTGTACCAGCTGGATCTGTCGTTGTTTCAGGCAGCCTACCATCTAAATGTGGTACATATAGCTTATATGCTGCAATTATTGTCAAGAAAGTTGATGCTAAAACGCGTGCTAAAACAAGCTTGAACGAATTGCTTCGCGAAGACTAATTTATATTCCCTCGTGGAATTTTAGTTATCTAGCGTAGCAATCGTTTCTCATCTCTACGGTCAATCGTGATCGTAGAGATTTTTCATTTTGTAATCTGTGGTAAATTTCATGAATTCTCTTCGTTCTTCGACTATTCCTGTTTCTGATCCGTCTGCGGGGCTGCGTATCACGGAGATTTTTTATTCATTGCAAGGTGAAGCCAACACTGCGGGTTTACCGACTGTTTTTATTCGTTTAACAGGTTGCCCATTACGCTGTACCTATTGCGATACCACCTATTCTTTTGAAGGTGGCGAACGCCAATCGCTTGACCAAATAATTCAAACAACATTAGATTATAAAACTCCTTATATTTGTGTCACAGGTGGCGAACCGCTCGCTCAGCCCAATGCCTTACCCTTAATGCAACGTTTGGCAGATTTAGGTTGTGAAGTTTCTTTAGAAACCAGCGGCGCTTTAGATGTCTCTAAAGTCGACCCACGTGTTTCAAAAGTTTTAGATTTAAAAACCCCAACTTCGGGTGAGGTTGCACGGAATTTACTCAGCAATCTTGATCATTTAACTCAACATGATCAAATCAAATTTGTGATTTGTAATCGTGAAGACTATGAGTGGTCTAAACAGCAAGTTGAACAATACGCTTTAGCGC
Source organism: Acinetobacter sp. NyZ410 (assembly GCF_022828975.1). NCBI lineage: Bacteria > Pseudomonadati > Pseudomonadota > Gammaproteobacteria > Moraxellales > Moraxellaceae > Acinetobacter > Acinetobacter sp. NyZ410. The sequence goes on from NZ_CP094620.1 coordinate 3,506,057, forward strand.
AAAAAGTCAGCACAGTATGGTTTTCTCCTGCTTTTGCAGTGGAAAAAGGTGCGGCACGCTTGCCTCAGCTTGCACGCGATTTAGCACAATGGATTTTAGAAGACCATCTCCCTGTTCGCTTCCAGTTACAATTACATAAATTGCTTTGGAACGATGAAACTGGTCGTTAAATTTATCGTCAATTATTAATATTTGGAGAGTTGGATATGCGCCCTCGTGCCGTAGTCTTATTATCTGGTGGCTTAGACTCAACGACGTGTTTGGCTTGGGCTCAAGCAAACTATGACTGTATTGCCCTAAGTTTTATGTATGGTCAACGCTCTACCACTGAACTCGATGCAGCCCGCGCTTTAACGCAACGTGCAGGTGTAGAACATCGTGTGATTAATATCGATTTAGGTAATTTAGGTGGTTCAGCGCTTACAGACCTTAACATTGATGTTCCTGATCATGAAACAGATGGTATTCCTGTAACTTATGTTCCAGCACGTAACACCATTTTCTTGTCTTATGCACTTGCAGCAGCAGAAGTTTTTGATGCTCAAGCAATCGTGATTGGTATCAATGCTGTTGATTATTCAGGATATCCTGATTGTCGCCCAGAGTTTATCGAGGCCTTTGCTAACATGGCTCGTCTTGCAACGAAAGTAGGCGTAGAAGGAAAACCGCTTAAGTTTGAAACACCTCTGTTACATTTATCCAAAGCGAATATAATACGCTTAGGCATCGAACATGGCGTAGACTATAGTCAAACGGTTTCATGCTATCAAGCAGATGACCAAGGACGTGCTTGTGGCAAATGTGATAGCTGCCGACTTCGTAAAGAAGGTTTTAAGGATGCAGGTATTGCAGACCCAACACGTTATATACCGCAATAACAAGGTACTGTTTATGAAAAATTTAAAATCAAGTCTTATTCTTTCTGCTTTATTTTCAGCTTCGGCTTTAATGGGATCTACGGCTTTTGCTGCTGAATCAAATGCAGTTCAACAAGCCTATAAAAGCGCAAATGTTAAATCTGCACTTATTGGCGTATGTAAAACAGAAACAGCTAAAGGTGGTAAATTAACGTCTGCTGAAGTAAGCAAATACTGTAGCTGTGCTGTTGAATCTGATGGTAAGTTAACCAACGATCAAAAATGGCAAATTCAAAGTGCCATTAACCAAAAGAAAAGCCCAGCAACACTTGCTTTCGTTCAAAAAAATAACCAAGACCTTCAAACATGTTTTGGTCCTCAGTTAACAGGTAAATTAAAAACCTTAACTGAAGAAGCAATGAAAGCAGCACAAGCGAAGAAATAATTTCTTGTCATTGCAAAGAGCCTGCCCATGCAGGCTCTTTTTACAATTGGATGATACAAAACCATATGCAGGACCAATGGAATACTGTGATACAGCAACAAAAATTTGTTGCTTCATATAGTGGCGGGAAAGATAGTAGCCTGGCTTTATATCACGCTTTGCAAAGTGGGCAAGCCGTAGCTCTCATTGTCATGCTAGAAGAACATGGACAAAGATCTCGTTCTCATGCCATGCCGCTTGATATCATTGATGCCCAAGCAGAGCTGATTGGTTTACCTATACTCAAAGCATCAGCCACGTGGAATGACTATGAACATCAATTTGTAAATCTCCTCAATCAAACCAAACAACTGGGTGCAGAAGCACTTGTTACCGGTGATATTGATCTGATTGGACATGCGCAATGGAACCAATCTGTCTGTGAGCAAAGCCAATTGCAGTTATGTATGCCATTATGGCAAAAACCTCGGCTCGACATTGTGGGTGAATTTATTCAATTGGGTTTTGTCAGCATCATTGTGACGATTAATTTAAACCTCGGTATGCGGGTTGAAGATTTGGGTAGAGTTTTAACAGCTGATTTTGTGGATGAATTAATCGAACGTGGGATTGATCCATGTGGTGAAGCGGGTGAATTTCATACCACGCTGATCGATGGTCCAATTTTTAAAAAGCCGCTTTTACTGAATAAAGGTGATATTCTCTATCATGAAAATTATGCCTTTTTAGCACTTGAACTTAAACACAACAGCATTTAAGGACAAACAATGACTGAACAAATACAACTTCCGAATCAGAAATTCCCAACGACGACGGGTGAGATCAACCTCACTGAGCTCTCTACAGATTGGTTAGTTTTATATTTTTATCCAAAAGATTCTACACCTGGTTGTACCACTCAAGCGGTTGGTTTCTCTTGTATAAAAGACCAATTTGACGCTTTAAATACCGCCATCATTGGTGTATCACGTGACTCTGTAAAAGCACATCAAAACTTTACGGAGAAGCAAGCATTGACCATTAATCTGATCAGTGACAAAGAAGAAGTATTATGTAAACACTTTGATGTGATTAAAGAAAAAAATATGTATGGTAAACAAGTGATGGGGATTGAGCGCTCAACATTTATTTATCATCAAGGCAAACTGGTTAAAGAGTATCGTAAAGTTAAAGCGGCTGGACATGCTGAACAAGTTTTAGAAGACTTAAAAGCACTACAAAAAGCTTAACTGCAAAAGTCCCTACTCGCTCTAAAGTTAACATGACTTTAAACGAGTCAGGGACTTTAAATCTTCTTATTGAGAACATCCTCAAGCCCGATATAGATTGTTCCCTCTTTCCTCATAAAAAGATCATTACTCTGACTTGATCCAACAATACCAATCAAAGCAGCAAAGAGATTGCAATTCCCCACATAACCAATGCAATAATAAAATCTAATATTTGCCATGCGCGTTGATTTTGAAAAACCGGGAGTAAAAAGCGTGCACCAAAACCTAAGCTAAAGAAGAATAACCACGATGCTGTTACTGCACCAATCGCAAAATAAAGTGCGGTAGTTTCAAACTTTGTCGATATAGAACCAATTAAAACCACTGTATCCAAATAAACATGTGGATTAAGCCAAGTTAAAGCTAAACAAATCAGAAGCATTTTCATAAGCTTGGATTCATTTTTTTCACTCGGTTTTAAACCTGTCGATGCTCTAAAAGCTTGTAGAAAATGTTGCGCCCCATAAACCAATAAAAACGTTGCTCCAAAATATTTTGCCCAATCGACAAACTCTGGATGCGTTTGAATGACTTTAGAAAATCCCAGTACACCCAATAAAATTAAAATCGAGTCAGATGCGGCACAGACCACGCAAACCCAAAATACATGTTGCTTCTTTAAACCTTGTTTGAGTACAAAAGCATTTTGAGCGCCAATTGCAATAATCAAGCTAAACCCAACAGCCAACCCCTGCATATAACTTTGCAACATTTTAAAACTACACTTTTAAAGTTTTGAATGGACTGTGCTATTATCCAAACTTATCTCTTTAAATGAGTATTTCTAAATAAATATCATCTTAGCTAAGTTTTTCTTAGTTGCTTGTGATGTGTCATTTTTAAAATAACTTATATCTTTATATAAAAAACGCCCAATTTTTTGAGGATCAGCATGTTACAAAGTAAGCATAGTGAAGCATTTCTAGCAGTTGCCGAAACAGGTAGCTTTGAGCAAGCTGCTATTCGTTTAAATATCACAGCATCAGCGGTAACGCTACGTTTACAAACTTTGGAAAAACAACTAGGACAAGTGCTGATCATTCGAGAAAGACCATGTAAAGTCACTCTAGCGGGTCAGGAAGTGTTACTTTTCCTGCAACATCATCGCTTGATGGAGCAAAATTTAATTCAGAATCTTCAAGGGCAAAGTTCGCAATCACAATTTTTTAAATTAAATATTGCCACTAATGCCGATTCATTGGTGACGTGGCTATTACCGACAATTCAACACACCTTACTCACAGAAAAAATTGTTATAGACTTAAAAATTGATGATCAAACCCAAACCCATCACCTTCTTGAAGCGGGATTGGTCAATGCTTGTATCTCGACCGAATCAAAACCTATGAAAGGCTGTGAGGCGATTCATTTAGGTACAATGAGCTATAGGATGGTTGCTACACCGAATTTTATTCACACTTACTTTCAGCATGGTATTCAACGTGAAACGTTACGGCATATCCCTGCTGTTATTTTTAATGATAAAGACCATGTACATGCCGAAGTTTTACAACACGTTTTTGGTTTGATGCCAAGCAGCTATCCATGCCACTTTATTCCTTCTGCAACATCTTTTGTAGATGCAATTTTGCTCGATTTGGGTTATGGCATGGTACCTAAAATGCAAATTCAAAAAGAATTAGCAACAGGACAATTGCTTGAAATCATGCCCAAAGCAAGAACCGATTTACATCTATATTGGCATCATTGGAAACAACAATCTAAGCAACTGGAAAAACTCACATTGGATTTAATTCGCAATACTCAATCTATTCTGGATTAAGCTTTCTAGAAGCCACGACTCGACCCAAATTAAAGTATCTTATTTTAATAATTTATAATGAAAAACTTTTAGAATCATTCAGCCACGATTTTCGCTATAAAGCTGTGTTAAAACATCATAGAAATACTTTGCTTCAATCACATACTTCAAGCTTAGAGCTGCCGTAGTTTTACTCAGTATTTATAAAACATACGGCATTGGATTTTTTCCTAAAGAAGACCTTCTGCTTGCATTGCTTTTTGTACAGATGGATGTTGTTGCATTTGCTCCATAAAAGCTTGTAAAGATTTCAAATGACTTAAGTCCAAATTGATAAATGTTGCCCAACGAGTCACAACAAATAAGTAAATCTCTGCAATGGTAAATCCTTGCCCCAACAGATTTTCCGAATCATGAATTTGCTCATCTACCCATGTGTATTTTTTTAATAATTTCTCTTTAAAAATATTTTTACTCGCATCATCAAACCCTTTTTGAAAAAATGGTGCATACGATTTATGTAATTCCGAACTAATGTAGTTCATCCACTCCAATACTTTATAGCGCTTTAAATCACCAAATGTAGGTAATAAATCACTACGTTTAGCAGTCTCAGCCAAATACTGGCTAATGATCGCACCCTCACTCAAATGCAAGTCATCATCACTGATTAAAAATGGCACTTGACCTTTCGGGTTAATTTTCAAAAAATCCTGACCCTGTTCCGTCTGGTGATTTTTAAAAGAAACTTTCACTAAATTAAAATCTTGGTTAATTTCTTGTAATACGATATGAGGCGCAAGTGAACATGCACCCGCTGTGTAAAAAAGTTGCATCTGCTTATTCCTTAAGTGGCTTTAACTTCATACTATTCTTAACATCATGAACAATAAATACTCATAATATCAATTCAGTTATTACATGGTGTATATAATGAACACAACATTCAAACGAACAATGTTGAGTAGTGTTGAAATATTTTGTCTCGTTGCAGAACAACGAAGTTTTTCCAAGGCTGCCTATCAAGCTGGTTTAACACCCGCAGCGGTAAGCCGATCCATTGCTCGTTTAGAAGATCGCTTAGGGATTCAACTGTTTAATCGAACAACACGCAATGTTCGTTTAACCCAAGCGGGTGAGGAATATTTTTTAGAGTGTCAGCAGGCCCTCAAACAAATTGCTGAAGTCGAATTAAGATTAAAAAATAAATCAGCTCAACCTTCTGGAACAATCAGGATGAGTTTACCAACACCTTTCGGTCACTTTAGAGTTCTACCTCTGTTACCTAAATTTCAGCAGCTTTACCCTGAAATTAACTTGGATATACAGCTCACCAATAAAAATGTAGATTTCATTACCGAAGGTTTTGATCTTGCTATTCGGGGGCGTAATGTGCCTGAATCCAATTTAATTGCTCGTTGTTTAGAAAAAGCCGACTTACTGATTGTCGCCTCTCCTGAATACTTAAAGAAACATGGCACACCTACTGAGATTGCCGATTTACAACATCATCAATGTATTCAATTTATCTTACCCAGCACAGGAAAAGAAGTGCCTTGGTCTATGCTCATTGAAAATGAAGTTGTAGAGATTCAAACGCAAGGGCACTTGAATTGCAGTGAAGATATTTTAGCCACCATTACCTTAGTTCAACATGGTGGTGGTCTATTGCAAACCTGCCGTTTTATTATTGAAAATGATTTAAAACAAGGAAAGCTGGTCGAAGTCCTACAACAATATTCAGGTACTCAACGACAATTTTCCCTGCTTTATCCTAAGAATAAATATGAACAACGACACATCCGCTTATTCATTGATTTTTTAATTGAACATCTAAAATATTAGACTTAAAAAACAGACCCGAAATAACGATAAGATTAGAAAATAACGCACCCTGATCCTTTCTATCTCGGCTGTTTTCTATTGTGCTTTCCACTGCCCAGACACTTGGATATTCACTTTTTCTCCAACGCCACCCACAGCTTTTTTCATTCCGAAATCACTACGCTTTATGACTGTAGTAGAGCTAAAATCCAGCAATTTTGGATTATTTAGATTGGGTTTAATTGTCGCATTAAAAGTTACAGGCTTAGTCACATTCCGCAAGGTTAAATTACCTGAAATTAGATACTTATTATTAGCAAGCGGTTTAAATGCGGTACTTTTAAAAGAAGCGGAAGGATATTTAGCAGCATAGAATAAGTCTTCACCCATAATCATATTTTTCAAGGAAGATTTATTAATGCTTAGGCTATTTACATCCATCACAAATTCAGTAGATGCCTTTTGCGGAGCGCTCGTATCAAAATTAAGGGCAGAACTCACACGCTTAAATTGCCCTTTGACGATGTTCATACCCAATGAGTCGATATGAAATCCAACATCACTATTGGGTGTCAATGTCCAAGATGCGGCATAACTTGAAATCGAAATAACGAAGCTACCCAATAAAGCCCCGTTTATAGCGACTGATTTAAACTGCATGCAATACTCCATTCATATTCTATATATTTCTATTCAGTGTATTGCAATGCACACAAAAAACATTAAAGATTTGATTTGTCTTGCGTTTGGTATTTGTACTTTAATTGTTGGTAAATTTCAGTTTTCTGAAACTTCTCTAAAAACTCAGCTGTGCCCAAAGGAAATTCGACCTGATAAATTTCACCACGATAATACGCTTCACGTAACGGGGTCGCAGAGATAGAGCCGACTAAACTATCCAGTTCAACCATTTGCCATTCTGGAAATAGTTTTAAGTAATAAGATGAATCATCTTTAAAATGACCAATTAAACCAATCTTATCGGTCTCTAAAACTGTAGCATTGACCAAGGACTTAACCAGCTCTACCCATTTAGTATCATTATAAACATCAATAACATGTACAAATTTGATTCGTTTTTGATCCGCTTCAGAAAAATTAGACAAAATCATTTGTTCCCGTTCTGATGCCAGAAAAGGATTTTTAGTATTCCGTTCATTTTGCGCAGAACCCAAGGCCAAAATTACATATTGGCTTTGTTGTAATGCAATTTTAATAGTTTGCATATGCGCGAGATGAAAGGGCTGAAAACGTCCAATATAAACAAGATAATCAAATTTATAAGTCATAAAAGTAATTTTTTATGAACTCATCAGTTGCAACAGAATTTCAAATATGCGACATAATGAGGGCATAAAATCCAATTAAATTTTAAAGCAAGGATAGTACGATGACACTTAGTTGTATTCAACAGCCACATCAACATTTAAACGCAAATTTAGAGAATGGTGTACTGACTTTAGCAATTAATCGACCAGAAGCAAAAAATGCACTGTATGGTGAATTGTATCTATGGATTGCAAAAGCCTTAGATGAAGCTGATCAAGATCGTGATGTTCGTGTGGTGATCTTACGTGGTGCAGACGCTGACTTTAGTGCGGGTAATGATATGAAAGACTTTATGGCTTTCATTCAACAACCACTTGAAGGTAAAGAAGGTGATGGTCCTCCATTTGTATTATTAAAATCTGCTGCACGTTTATCTAAACCATTGATCTGTGCAGTCCGTGGTGTAGCGATTGGGATCGGAGTAACAGTACTTTTACATGCTGACCTCGTTTATGCAGACAATACAGCCCTATTCCAAATCCCATTTGTCAGCTTAGGACTTTCTCCTGAGGGTGCTTCAAGCAAACTCTTAATTCAACAAGCGGGATATCATAAAGCGGCTGAATTACTGTTAACTGCACAAAAATTTAACAGTGAAAAAGCACTCAATGCTGGCTTAATCAATAGTATTGAAGACGATGTATATGGTCACGCTTTGCATCAAGCACAAACCCTTGCAGCACTTCCATTGGCTTCAATCAAACAAACCAAAGCGTTAATGAAGCATAATCTTGAAGAGATTATTCAATGCGTAGATGATGAAGCGGTGATCTTTATGCAACGCGTTAAATCACCTGAAATGGCTGAAGCCGTTGCTGCATTTATGCAAAAGCGTAAGCCAAACTTCTCTCAATTTAATTAATTGAGTGAATCTGATCAAAGCCACTGCATGACTAATATTCAGTGGCTTTGCTCATTTTGAATCCAATAAAACTGTTCATTTAATTATGGGTAAAGATCATGTCACAAGATACAACGACCAAGAAGCGCTATTACGAACCCGCTCCACAAGATATCGATATTGAAAATTTCCGTAAAGTCATAGAAAGTCGTCGCTCAGTCCGTAAATACACTGAAAAGCAAATTCCTGCTGATATTCTAGATGCTTGTTTAGATTTGGCTTTACTGGCACCAAACTCATCAAATCTACAGCCTTGGACGTTCTATGTGGTTCAGTCTCAAGCGAAAAAGAAACAATTGGTCAAAGCTTGTTTAAGCCAATTATCAGCAAAAACAGCCGCAGAACTGATTGTATGTGTGGCACGTATTGACCGTATTGATGAAATGGCAAAAAACAATTTAACCCATTTTCCCATGCCTGAAGCGCCAAGAGCGGTAAAACAATATTATAAATTTATCGCATATAACTATAAAACAGGTTATATGAATGCTTTAGGTAACTTTAAAAAAGTGGCTTTCAAAGTTGCACGCACTTTAGATAAACAACTTCCTGTTACTGCGTTTAACCCAGCTGATGCAAAGCTTTGGGCCAGTAAAACGACAGCCTTGGCTTGTGAAAACTTGGTTTTGGCTTTACGCGCTTATGGTTTTGACAGTTGCATGATGGAAGGTTTTGATGAACCCTTAGTTCGCAAGATCCTTAATCTAGGTGATAAAGAATTTCCAGTCATGGTGATTAGTGCCGGTGAACGTGCTGAAGATGGCGTATTCTTCCCACAATACCGTTTTGATCGTGATTTGTTTATTCAAAAAGTTTAATTTTAGCTTATAAATTCCTCCTCTCTGTTCAAAAGAGGGTTGAGATTTTTAAACTATTATTCAATATCAATCATTTGAATAAACTCAAAAGCAGGTTCTTCATAAGGATGACTTGCTTTTAAAGCGATTGCCACTTGTTTGGCCTTGTGTTCAGGAACGATGGTTTCCACTCGCCATTCAGGCAATTGCTCTAAATGATCTAACTCACCAATAAAAGGCTTTGCACCGCTTAACGGTTTAAATTGCCCTGTTCCTAACACTTGCCAAGCGCAATGTTCATAATCACCAATACCACCCGCTCCTGCTTGAAAAATTGCAAGTTTGGTTGCTTCAAGGTGTGATTCTGGAACATAGTAGATCAGTTTAAGCATATTATTTTATATTCAAAAACTCGATTATAGCTTTGTTCATATTTACTTTTACTTATTTTTTATTTGGTTTCGTTAGAAAAAAGCTATGTATCGTTAGCTCAATTCATAAGATTTAATCAGAACTTTAGATTTTATAAGCTTGACAGAATACAAAAAAAAGAGCGCCTAAGCGCTCTTCTTATTTCTCTAAAAATTACTCGTCAGATTCAGTACTATCAGACTCAGTTTCACCTTCATCCATAACAGTTTCATCATCAACTAATTTTTCAGAATCAATTAAATTCTCTGAATCTAAAGCAGTCTCGCCTTCGATCGCGTCTAACTGATCGATAATCTCATCATCAGCTTCGACAGCTTCAACTGCAACCACACCGACCAAGACTTCTTCATTACCTAAGCGGATCAAACGGACACCTTGGGCATTACGACCAGTTCGCGCTACTTCAGAAGCACGGGTACGAACCAGTGTTCCACCATCAGAAATCAACATCAATTCTTTAGATTCATCGATGGCAACAGCGCCCACTAACTCACCATTACGTTCAGATGTTTTAATGGCAATAACACCTTTACCACCACGTTTTTTAGTTGGGAAGTCATCTACTGGTGTACGTTTACCATAACCATTTGCAGAAGCACATAACACTTCGCCAGTTTCTGGTACAACAACTAACGAAACGATTCGGCTAACCACATTGGTATTTGAATCTGCAGTATCTTCATCATCTGAATCTACATCAACTTCAACATCTTCTTCTGTTTGTGCCGCAGCCAATGCCACACGCATACCACGAACACCTTTCGCAGTACGACCCATCACACGAGCATCAGTTTCAGAGAAACGAATTGCTTTACCTTCATTTGAGAACAACATGATTTGCTGTTCACCATCAGTAATTGCAACACCAATTAAAGTATCTTCTTCTTTCAACTCAATGGCACGTAAACCATTTGAACGAACATTACCAAACTGCTCTAATTCAACACGTTTTACTGTACCTGATGCTGTTGCCATAAATACATAGAAGTTTTTACGCACACTTTCTACACGTTCAGCAAATTCAGCAATTAATTCATCATCAAGATCAGAAGCAGAAAGCTCAATACCAATTTCTTTGAGTTGCTTACGTAAAGCATCTGATAAGTCATCTGGATTCTCACCAAGCTCTGCAAACGCAGCTTTTAGTGCTTCGTAATGTGAGTCGATAATTGTGTTTTCACGCAGTTGAGCAACGTTGGCACGGACAAAAGTTCTAAACTCAGTTAAACGCTCAGTAAATTTCTTCGGAGCATCAATTACAGGAAGAATCGCTGTAATGGTCTCTTCTGCATCCAGTGGTAATAAGTTCACCATTGGGCGGCCTTTTGCACCACGTGACGCTTGAGGTACTTCAAATACTCTTAAGCGATAAACTTTACCTACATTGGTAAAGCATAATACAGTTGCATGGTTCGATGTCACGATTAAATGTTGAATATAATCGTCTTCTTTCATCGAAGTTGCAGATTTACCACGTCCACCACGGCGCTGTGCAGCATAATCAGACAATGGTTGAGTTTTTGCATAACCTGTTTTTGAAACAGTTAAAACAACTTGCTCTTCTGGGATTAAATCTTCACGAGAAAAATCAATACGTGATTCAACAATATCCGTTTTACGTGCATCGCCATACTGTTGAAGAACCAATGCAAGTTCTTCACGAATCACATTCATCAAAAGATTGAAGTCATTTAAAATTGCTGTAAGTTCAGCAATTTGAGCTAAAATTTCAGAATATTCAGCTTGTAACTTATCTTGTTCAAGACCGGTTAAACGATGTAAACGTAATTCTAAAATTGCACCAACCTGAGCTGGAGATAAACGATAAAGCTGACCATCCAAACCAAATGGACGACTTGGATCTTCACCTTCGATCTCATCCGGACGAACTGAAATTGCACCCGCTTTTTCTAGCAATGCAACAACATTTCCACCCGCCCATTCGCCAGCAAGTAAACGCTCACGTGCTTCAGCTGGATTCGCAGAAGTCTTAATGGTTTCGATGATTTCATCAATATTAGCTAAAGCAACAGTCAAACCTTCTAAGATATGACCACGCTCACGCGCTTTACGTAATTCAAACATGGTACGGCGTGTCACTACTTCTTGACGGTGACGAATAAATGCCGCAATGATGTCTTTTAAATTCATCAGTTTAGGTTGGCCATTGTCTAGGCAAACCATGTTGATACTGAATGAATTTTCAAGTTGAGTATTTAAAAATAAGTTATTGACAATAACTTCAGCGTTTTCACCACGCTTTAAGTCAATTGCAATACGCATCCCATCTTTATCAGATTCGTCTCGAAGTTCTGAAATACCTTCAAGTTTTTTCTCTTTGACCAATTCAGCAATACGTTCAATGGTTCTTGCTTTATTGACCTGATAAGGAATTTCAGTGAAAACAATCGTCGTACGACCAGTTTTTTGGTCTTCTTCAAAATGGTATTTACCACGAATATGTAAACGACCTTTACCTGTACGGTAAGCATCTACAATTCCTGATTTACCATAGATAATGCCACCTGTAGGGAAATCTGGACCAGAAATATATTCCATCAATCCTTCAATTGAGATGTTCGGATTATTTGCATAAGCCAAACATGCATTAACTACTTCTGTCATGTTGTGTGGCGCCATGTTGGTCGCCATACCGACAGCAATACCTGTCACACCATTGATCAATAAGTTAGGAATACGTGTTGGCATAACCTGAGGAATACGCTCAGAGCCATCGTAGTTATCTTCCCACTCGACTGTATCTTTTTCTAAGTCAGCCAACATTTCATGGGTGAGCTTACGCATACGGACTTCGGTATAACGCATTGCTGCTGCGCTGTCACCATCGACAGAACCAAAGTTACCCTGACCATCAACCAATTGATAACGTAGACTAAAATCTTGAGCCATACGAACAATTGTTTCATAAACAGCTGAATCACCATGTGGGTGATATTTACCGATTACGTCACCAACAACACGTGCAGATTTTTTATAGGCTTTGTTATAGTCGTTGCCTAACTCGTGCATAGCGAACAGCACACGACGATGAACAGGTTTTAAACCATCTCTCACGTCTGGTAATGCACGAGATACAATAACACTCATGGCATAATCGAGATATGAGCTTTTTAGTTCATCCTCAATGGCAATCGGTCTAATTTCCGATACGCTCATGCATACTCCTTATTACAAACAGTGCAAGCAGCAACTGCTCATTTATATAATCTAGCTAGTCAAAATTTAGCTCAAAAAGCGTTGAGCCAAAATCTAAAATTCAGTCGCACAGTATAGCATAAAACCAAGCGATTTTGTGCCTATCCGACCACACTATAATCATGATTTTTTGTAGTATTTTTAAACAATTTTAACGATTTATTGACAATAAAAAATCGCCTGATTGGGCGCTCAATTAAGCATCGCTAAATTTATAAATGATTAGGTATTTTTATCTCAAAACCTGACCTATTTTTATCTATCCAATCATACTCAATGGTGTGCTTCATTCACTATTTTTGCGATGTTTATCAGTAAAAATAAATCACATCAAACAGTTTTATTTCGGATCGATTAAAACAACTCAAACATGAAAATTGCCATATAAAATCCGATATGGCAAAAAATATGAGAAAGTGATACTAAGTCCACCCCACTGATCAAAAAAATCTAAACACTTCCAAATATAGAGTGTTGTAAATTTCTATAATTTATATGGATCTGACTGAAGCAATTCACAGTGTTGCAGCAAATCATCACTGATTGCTACGCGATAACACTGCCAATCACGAATTTGATTATTTTCAAGCTGTGGAACCATATATATTCGACTTGCAGGTGCATCAGTGAATTTACCCACTAAAATCCCTTGCTGTGTAATTTCAATTTGATCAAAAATAAAATCACTAAACTGGGTCTGTTCAAACTTTTCAATATCTTTTAGGCTCGTCGCAAAACGATGCTTGGCATCATAATACTGTGCTAAGCGTGCTTGATAAGCTTGCATATCAAAATAACGTGCTTGGTATTCATTAGACACCACCTCTTCGCTTGCGGGTAGTGCTTCATCTGTTGTAGCGGCCTCATCTTGATTGGATGACCCAATAACAGACATTACGATAGGAATAACTACACTTGAAATAACCCCAAGCACTGCGGGACCAAACATAAATACAGCTAAAAGTATCCAGACAATTTTAAAATTTTTCTTTTTAGGCTGATTTTGCGACTCTCTTTGAGTATTTGCGACTCTCTGCTGCCACGATTCAAGTAACGCACTCGCCTTATCACCTACAGAAGCATGCTGATTGCTCTCGGTTTCATTGTTCGGCGGAGTCTGACGAGGTTTTATATTATGCGTGGGATTTGACTGCTCTTGCTTATTTTCACGACGTACAGAAAATTCAACATTGCTATTGCCTGTTAAATTGTTGGTCTGTTTAACCTGTTTTAAACGAGTACCACAAATACCACATTTCATGGCTTCATTGATATTCTCAGCGTAACATTTAGGACACTTCATATTTATAGCTATTCTAGGTGAGATGATAAGGAATTGAGCAATAATGGAAAAACGCAAGGATTTAAAACGACAGAATCAGCCAGTCTAACGCGCCAACAAGTATAGAATTAAAAGAATGGTCAAGAGACACTACAGGATTAAATACAATGTTATGCCTGTAACAGCTGATTTACACTGGAATTTTCTGTATGTCGCCAGTATACGATGGAAAATTTAATTGTGTTTATGCTTTGATCTTATCGGGTTTAAAATTGGACTTCAAGGTATTTATCCACTGTTTCTCTCTTGTTCTTTTCGCCAAAGCATTGATCTCGTTACATCAATTACTTATTGATAAAATAATCACTCAAGATACAGCATCTTAAACATAAAAATTAAGATCCGAAAAAATGAAAATAGCATTTTTGATCACTATTTTTATTTTATGACAGCTTATGTTTAAAACCACTTTTATAAATCAAAAAAAGATCGTGTAGCGCGAATCATATGAATTTTGCAAGGTTCCTTATCCCTATGGGAGAAAATGACGATAAAGGAACTTTTAAGTTGATTTAGACTATAAAAAGGACTGATGAGAGAAGCTACTCAGAGTTTCTTTATTCGAATAGAGAATAACCCACCATCACGACTTTATTTATCCGTGCACACCATCCATCTATTTATTCAATAAATTTCTAAAATAAAAAAACGCACTTAGGAAATCCTAAGCGCGTTTTTTTGAAACTTAATTCGAGAATTAAAGTTTAGAAACTAATTCTGGAACAACAGTATTCAAATCACCAACTAACCAGTAGTCAGCTACAGCATTGATTGGTGCTTCTTCATCTTTGTTGATTGCAACAATCACTTTAGAATCTTTCATACCTGCCAAATGCTGGATCGCACCAGAAATACCTACAGCGATGTAGAGATCAGGCGCAACGATTTTACCAGTTTGACCAACTTGCATATCGTTAGGAACGAAGCCAGCATCAACCGCAGCACGTGAAGCACCTTGAGCAGCACTAAGCTTGTCAGCAAGAGGATCAAGTACTTTATGATAGTTCTCACCAGAACCAACACCACGACCACCCGATACAACGATACGCGCAGCAGTTAATTCAGGACGTTCTGATTTCACAATTTCTTCAGAAATGAACTTAGAAATACCTGCATCACCTGTAGAAGCCGCTGATTCAACTGCAGCAGAACCGCCTTCAGCAGCAACAGGATCAAAAGCTGTACCACGTACAGTTGCAAGAACAATTGCTTCGTCAGATTGAACTGTAGCAATGGCATTACCTGCATAAATTGGACGTTTGAAAGTTTTAGGACCTTCAACAGCAATGATGTCAGTAATCATGCTTGAGTCTAAAAGTGCAGCAGCGCGTGGCAAGATGTTCTTACCTGTTGTTGTTGAAGCAGCAAGGATATGTGAATAACCTTTACCTAATTCAGCAACAAGTTTCGCTACATTTTCAGCCAATTGGTTTGCATAAGCTGCATCATCAGCAAGCAAAACTTTGCTTACACCAGCAACTTTCGCAGCAGCATCTGCAACTGCTTGAGCACCAGAACCTGCAACCAATACAGTGATATCACCACCGATTTTTTGAGCCGCAGCAACAACGTTTAAAGTTGCACCGTTAAGTGTCTTATTGTCGTGCTCAGCGATAACTAAAATACTCATGATTTTATCCTTCTGTATTAGATCACTTTCGCTTCATTTTTAAGTTTTTCAACAAGCTCGTCTACAGACTTCACTTGTACACCAGCTTTACGCTCTGCAGGTGGTTCAACTTTAACTGTTTTAAGTTTAGAAGTTGCTGTAACACCGAAATCTGCAGGAGTTTTCGTATCAAGTGGCTTTTTACGTGCTTTCATAATGTTTGGAAGCGCAGCATAACGTGGCTCATTCAAACGTAAGTCAGTAGTGATGATCGCTGGAGTATTTAACTCAACAGTTTGTAAACCACCATCAACTTCACGAGTTACTTGAACTTTATCGCCATTTACTGTTACTACAGAAGCAAATGTACCTTGACCAGCGCCAAGTAAAGCACCCAACATCTGACCAACTTGGTTAGAGTCGTCATCAATTGCTTGCTTACCTAAAAGCACAAGTTGTGGTTGTTCTTGTTCAACAACAGCTTTTAGGATTTTAGCAACTTCTAAAGCGCCAAGTTGACTGTCATCAGCCTCAACTAAAATACCGCGGTCTGCACCAAGCGCCATAGCAGAACGAATTTGTTCTTGCGCTTCTTTTGGTCCAATAGAAACAACAACGATTTCTGAAACTGTTCCTTTTTCTTTTAAGCGAACCGCTTCTTCAACTGCGATTTCATCGAATGGGTTAATTGACATTTTAACGTTAGTAAGGTCTACCCCACTATTGTCCGGTTTAACGCGAACTTTAACGTTGGCATCAACCACACGTTTTACAGCAACAAGAGCCTTCATGTAATCCTCGGCTGTTTTAGCAAAAGTAAATGTTAAGAAGAGTTATAATAACGCTTCATTTAAAATTATTTAGGTGTCCTATCTTGCAATGTGATTGGCATTTCGGTCAAGTCACAATTCGCAAAACTACTGTAAAAAGTCATAAAAAAGCTTGAACGTGCAGTTCACATTTTTTCTAAATAATTTAACTTAGACACGTAAGGCTACTATTTCGACAATATTTATATATTGATAAATAACATTATTTGTATTGATTCTGTATAAATAATCAAAAGAATTAAGATAAATTATCAATCAATCAAAGGGATGACACTAGCCTTTCATCGGTACTGTTACGCTCTGTCATTTTAGACAGATTCAGCAATTTTTCTAAGTATGTTTATTGATTAAATTTGTGAACTTTTTGGCATTAAACTTGTAACAAAATACTAAATATGCAAAAACGGGCTTCTTTTCAGAATCACCCGTTTGTTTCTGCTTGGATTAATTTGCCAATAACCATGCGGCTGCAATAGTCAACAAAGCTCCTGAACCGCCATCAATCCATTTTTGCTTACGTTCATTGATGTGCTGCTCTTTGGTCAATTGAGCAATCAAAAGGCTCAAACCACAATACACCAAGAATATCAAAGCAATAAAAATTGCTGACAAGGCTAAGCCTTGAAACACGGTGTTACCTGATTTATCGATGAATTGTGGCAAAATCGCAAAATAGATCAACATGCCTTTTGGATTCAACAATGCCGTAACAAAGCCTTTGCGAATAGGATTTGAAACCGCTTTCTGCTCAATACGTAATGTCTTTTGGCTAAATACTGATTTAATCAAATGAAATGCTAAATACAATAAATAGGCGATCCCCAAATATCGAATCGTCTCAAACAATACTGGGAATGAAACAATAATTGCGGCAATGCCAAGCGCAACCAAAATCGAATGAACCAGATAGCCAGAACAAATACCGATTGTCGCCATCATGCCTGCTTTCGCATCTTTACCTATCACTTGTGACAGGATAAATAACATATCTGGTCCTGGTGTGAAAATTAACGGAAGTACCGTTAAGGCAAAAAGTACAAATACAGACATCTCTTTTCCCTTTCTGAAGTTTGACTACGAGAAGAAAACAGTATCTTTTAAAATGCTTAAAATAGGATTTCAAATATTCTATAATGATGATTATTTTTCAAATTAAATTCTAATTTATGAAAATTTCATCTAAGACTATTCTAATCAAGCTAGACCGTATTGATAAAAATATCATTCGTGCTTTACAAGCCAATGGTCGAATCCAAAATAATGATCTGGCTCGTGAGATTGGGCTCTCGCCTTCATCATGCCTAAGACGAGTTCGACTCTTAGAAGAAGCCAAAGTTATCCAAAACTATACAACAGTGGTGGATCCACAAAAAATTGGCTTTCAATTGATGCTATTCTCAAGAATCTGGTTGTTAGGGCAAGATGCTGAAACCATTGATACCTTTATTGAAGCAATGAAAGAACTGCCTCAGGTCATGGAGTGTTATATTATTCTGGGTGAATGTGATGCGATGTTAAAAGTGGTGGTACCTGATTTAGAAAGCTATCGTAAATTTCAGTCGACACATTTGACCAAAAAAAATGGTATTACCAGTGTAAAAACGGATGTCCCAAGTCAAATTATTAAACAAAGCTTTCAGCTACCTCTTGAAGATCTGTAATTCAAAAATACGTATTTGGTGAATATGAAAACATTTAATCCCCCCGTTCAATTAGAAACGCCTAGACTTATGCTTAGACAATGGCAAGCTCCTGATTTTGAAGCTTTTGCAGATTTAAATGCTGATCCAGACATTATGCGGTATTTTCCAACGACCTTGTCAAAAAACGAAAGTGACCTTTTGGCACATCGATTTCAAGACTCAATTACCAAATATGGTTGGGGATTTTGGGCGGTTGAGTTAAAAGAAAATCAGCAATTTATCGGTATTGTGGGTCTAGCCAATCAAGCGGAAAGATATGCTTTCTCTCCTTGTGTTGAAATTGGTTGGCGATTTGCACAACAATATTGGCATCAGGGCTATGCAACGGAAGCCGCTCAGCAATGTTTGGCATTTGCATTTGAAAAATTAGCTTTAGAACAGGTTGTTTCTTTCACATCAGTACTGAATCAAGCTTCGGAAAAAGTGATGCAACGACTTGGTATGGATTATGTTGAAAACTTTATGCATCCCGCTTTAGACAAAAACCATGCTTTGGCTGAACATGTACTTTATCGTATACAAAATCCAAAGCTGTAACGCTGGTCAATATGCGGGTTATCTTAGGCGATGCAAAATTTTATATCGTAAAACAAAGATCTGCATATCGAACCAAATATGACTGAGGCAATGCGTTAACAATTATCGCCCTTTTCTATCTAAGCAGTGCTTTGATCAGGATGTTTAATAAAAATGATTTATGAATTATGTACAGATCGTCTTTTACTTCGACAATGGCAAGCTTCTGATTACGATGCATTTGCAAAAATCACAGCAAACCCTGAAGTGATGCAATTTTTCCCCAAAATTTTAAATCGTGAGCAAAGTGACGAACTGGTAAATCAGATTAAATATTTAATCGAAATCAAAGGCTGGGGACTTTGGGCCGTTGAGTTGATTGAAACCCAAGAGTTTATTGGGTGTGTGGGACTACATCAACAACCCTCAAAATTTGAATTTTCACCATGTATAGAAATTGGCTGGCGGCTTGATCCAAAATTTTGGAATAAAGGCTATGCAACTGAGGCAGCTCAAGCATGTCTAAGATTTGCATTTGAAGAACTGAATTTTCAAGAGATTGTTGCATTTACAGCTAAACATAATCTTGCTTCGCAAAATGTCATGAAAAAAATTGGAATGAGCTTTTCTCATGACTTTCTACATCCTGATTTTGATGAGCACCATCCACTACATGAAGAGAAGCTCTATCGAATTCAAAAACAAGATTTTCAATTTGAGTATTGAACTATTTCGCCATGCTTGCTAAAAAATCGCGATGAATATGGCTTAAATCAATCAAATCTTGATTTTTGAGCTCCAGCACTTGCCAAATCTCAATAAAGTCTTCTTTTAAGTCAATATGATTAGACACTGTTTGAGCCGCTTGCCATTGTTGGTCTGATATCCATAAATAGGTCTGATTGGTTGCGGTATTTACAGCTTGAACTTTACCTTCAGCATTGATACCCAATACTTTTCCTTCTTGCGGTAAGGTTGCCTCAATTTTGGGGAGGCTGAATTCTACAAAATGTTTAATTTGACGTAAGCCATAGCCCTTAAAAATTTCTTTTTGAGCGTCAGTCAGTTGCTTATATTTTTGTTCAAGTTCAGGGATCATTGAAAGACCTAATTTTTTTGCAAAATTGAATCAATAGAAATGTATTGAATAAATACCAAACCTAGATATACATGAGAGCATTTTTAAAAACAATTATCTATTCGACTTTTTTCTGTGCTAAATGTGTTTAAGCACTGTGCATTTTATTAAAAAACCAACAGTGCTTCTCAACAGGTCTATTCGCTACAAAATACAAAAATCAACGCTTAATAAAGCCTTATATTTAAGGTCAATTTTTTATTTTCGATGCAGCAGCTCTTGGATGCGCTTGATCATAGACTTGTGCCAGATGATCAAAATCGACATGGGTATAAATCTGTGTTGTGGTTAAATTGCTATGTCCTAGCATTTCTTGCACTGCACGCAGATCGCCACTATTGGATAACATATGACTGGCAAAGCAGTGACGTAATAAATGTGGGTGTAAATCAACATTTACCCCTGCACGTAGTGCTTGGTATTTGACTCGATTTTCAATCTGACGTGGGCTAATACTTGTGCCGCGTTGAGTAATAAATACCAAAGATTCAGGGCTAAACTCCCCCTGCCAGATTCGATAGATTTTTAACCATTCAATCAGACTCTCTCTCGCTTTAGAGCCGAAAGGTACGATTCGAGTCTTATTCCCTTTACCCGTGATACGCAATAAATGACGGGTAAAATCAATATCTCGTATAGTTAAACTTTGCACTTCCGCCAAGCGTAGACCACTGGAATAGAGCAACTCGAGAATAGCCTTATCTCGTAACCACAATTGCTTCTCGATTGGCTTTTCAGGTTCAGGCTGATCCATGATTTGATTAACCGTTTCAATATCGATCATCCCTGGTAATGGTCGAGTTTGCCGCTTTATCTGAAAATCATCCGCGGCATTGATTTCTAAATAACCACCTTGTTTGGCCCACTTCATAAACTGACGAATTGAAGTTAAATGTCGTTGTAAACTACTGGTCGAAAGCTGATCTTTTTCGACACGATAAGCTACATACTCTCTTAAATCAGCAGCTTCGACTTGTTTTAACTCAATCTGCTTGTCATAACAAAAATCAATAAAGTTGGATACATCTCGAAAATAAGCATCTAAGGTATGTACCGATTGATTCTGTATTTTCCGATCCTTAATCCACATCGAGAGCAATTGCATTGCACCGTATTGCATAAGCTCTCCTTTGATCAAAATAGCAAATGATATAACCAGATTGAAAAATATCAGTCTTGTAAAACTGTATACACCACACCATTGATGACTTCCGCCATCTTATTTAAATTGAGTTTTTCAACAGTATCCTCTTGGGTATGATAATGCTTATTTCTAAAAAAAGCCGTATCTGTGATCATAATAGCAGGGATATCGAAGCGCCAATAATTCAAATGATCTGAGAAATCCACGCCTTGTACAAATGATGGCGCTATCAATCTTTGACAATCAAGGCGCTTTAACGCTTTCATGGCATCACAATATTTTTCGCCCAAACCACGTGAAGTGAAATTACTCACTGCGCCAATAAAATTTCCATGTTTGGGATAAAACAAAGCTAATCCCGATGGATAATCCTGAACATTTTTATGGTCAAAATATCCAATCATTTCCAAAATATACACCGCTTGAATTTGATCTTTTTGTTTTAAAATGGATTGTGCATGAATATAACTCCCCATATGTTCAGTACGGAAATACGGAGGTTCTTCCAAAGTATAAAAGACAAAATCAACATTCTGTTTAAGACTGGCTTTATTGGCTGCTAAAATTCGTGCGATCTCTATTAACCCTACCACACCAGAAGCATTATCATCAGCACCTTTGAAATTTCCATAAACATCATAATGAGCACCAACAATCACTTTTTTGGCATGACCCATTTGTAAGTGACAGATTACATTTCGATAGGTTTTGCCTTTGACTTGATAAGGCTGGTATTCACAAGGAATCGCAAACTGTTCAAGTTGTTGTTTAATGAATGCCGCAACTCGATCGAGCTCTTGAATATTTTGATAATTTCGAAACGCTTGTGGGTGAATCACTTGTTGTAAATAACTGTTTAAACGATCAGGTTCAGCTTGCTGATCATATTGTTCTGCAGCGACACTCCATGTTGAAAGCCCACAGCTGAGCAATATAATGAAAAGATAGTTTAAATTTAAAAAATTTGGATAAGCTATTTGCATGTATAAATCCAATTTAAAAGCGTGTTGGTATAGCTATAATTTAAAAAAACAGCAATTAGACATTCAGTTCTTGTTGTACGCCTGAGAATAACCAATATCACGCTATAATGATGCAATTACCACGTTAGAAATTGTTAATATGAAAATCCGTATTCTGACCATTGGTCAAAAAATGCCTGCTTGGGTATTAACTGGTTTTGAGGATTACTTCAAAAGAATCCAACCTTTTGTACAGACGCAAATTATTGAACTCCCGATGGCAAAGCGTGGCAAAAATGATTCCGAAGCAGATATTTTAAAATATCGCCAAATTGAGGGCGATAGTATTCTCAGCCAACTGAAACACAATGAAGTATTGATTGCACTTGAAGTAGGCGGACGTGAATTTAGTACTGAAAAGCTGGCTGAAACCATGAAAGGTTGGATGCTTGAAGGTTATGATGTTGCACTGGCCATTGGCGGACCAGATGGGCATTCTGAAGCTGTGCGAAAAGCTGCTGCTTGGCACTGGTCACTGTCAAAACTGACTCTGCCCCATCCATTGGTTCGGGTTATGCTGATTGAACAACTTTATCGTGCGATGAGTATTAACCATAATCATCCGTATCATCGTGCTGGCTAGTCATATAATTGGGCAAAAGTTGCATTGTTGAAACAGTCTGTTGAAATAAAAGGCTTATTGAGAGCATGCATTTTAGCTAGAATGGGCAATTCACGCTGTATTTAATGATCATTTAGGCACAAAGATATGAACTTACAAACACTCCCAGGTTTATTCATTTCACATGGCTCTCCCATGCTTGCGCTAGATCCTGAACAAGTCGGTCCTGCACTACATCGTCTTGGTCTAAATTTGCCAAAACCACAAGCCATCGTGGTGATGTCTGCCCACTGGGAAAGTGAGGCTTTAGAAGTCAATACAGGTGTACGCCCTGAAACATGGCATGACTTTCGTGGTTTTCCTCAAGCGTTGTATGAGATTCGCTATCCCGCACCAGGAAATCCTGAATTGGCGGAAGAAATTCTACATCTCTTGGCTGAAGCTCACCTCCCTGCACATGCAAATAGTACTCGACCTCGTGATCATGGTGTATGGATGCCTTTATTACATATGTATCCTGAGGCAGATATTCCAGTCATTGAAATTTCTTTACCGATGAATATGCATGCTGATCAAATCTACCAAATTGGTCAAGCACTTGCCCCACTCCGTGAAAAACAAATTTTATTGATTGGTTCAGGCAGCATCACTCACAATTTAAGAGAATTGTCATGGAACGGCAAAGATGAGAATGTGCCTGAATGGGCATCTACATTTAGAAATTATGTGGTGAGCAAACTCAACCATAGTAATTATGATGCAGTATTGGAATGGGATAGCATTCCTTATCTACAGAAAAATCACCCAACACTTGAGCACTTTGCGCCTCTTTTCTTTGCAATGGGTACGGGTCATCGCTTTAGTATTGTGCACAGTAGTTTTTCAATGGGTGCGCTAGGTATGGATATTTATCGTTTTGACTAAAGAACCTGATTGATCAAAATTCAGCAGAAATGATAACAATTTGTTAATTATTGTTTAACTTTTAGTTATATGGATACATATTGAAACCGAATTAATAAATTGTATCCATATCTTTTAGTGTTTCATGGTTTATCCTATGCATAGTTTTTTAAAACGTGAATAGAATATGAAATTCAAATATTTAGCATTAGCTGTACTTCCTTTAGCCCTAGCGGCTTGCCAATCTGGCGATATTCAAAAATTGGGTGATACCGCTGTGAAAGTATTACAACAACAAGGTAATGCAGAGCAAACATTAAATGCTTATCAATGGTCTTATCAACCAGCAGATACCAAACAACCTATCGTACTTAATTTTGCAGACCAACGTCTAAGTGTTGCGACTGGCTGTAACCGACTAATGACCAGTGCAAAAGTTGAAAACGGTTTATTGGTTACTGGCAATATCGCATCAACCAATATGATGTGTTCTCCTGAATTAATGAAACAAGAAAGTTTTGCTGCGGCATTGTTCCAATCAAATAAAACAGCATTTGTACTCGATACAGCAAACACTGAAAGCCCAACGCTTACTTTGGTAAACGCGACAGGTGGTAAAGTTGTATTTACAGGTAAAATGACACCTGAAACTAAATACCAAAGCCAAGGTGAAACAATTTTCTTAGAAATCAGCCCAGAAACTAAAGAATGTTCTGCTGGTGTAAGAAAAATGCAGTGTTTACAAGTACGCGAAATCAAATATGCTGACAATGGTGTAAAAACCCAAGTAGATAAAGATTGGACATATTTCTATGACCAAATCGAAGGCTTTACTCATAGCCCTGCTGAGCGCCAAGTGGTTCGTGTAAAACGTTATGAGATTAAAAACCCTGCTGCTGATCAGTCTAAATACGCTTATGTACAAGACATGATTATCGAACGTGAAACTGTAAAATAATTGTATAGAAAAGCTGAAGTTTAACTTCAGCTTTTCTTTGTTTAACTATTTATAAACACCTAGATTTAAATCAGTTTTATGCTTTTTCAATCAGACTATCAAAACATTTCTATCTTAAACTTTGCATCTTTATTTTAATCGATGCAGAACATCTAATATTCAACAATAATTAAAAAAAGCAGTGAATATATACACTCAATAATAGAAACTTAACAATCCATAGTGATTGCAGCAAAGCTCATTTTTTAATACAGCAAGATCGATAAAGGTAAAATCATGAATCACAAATTAAGCATTGCACTACTCTTACCGTTGCTCGTCATGGCATGTAGCCAAGAATCCACAACTCAAAAAGTTCCAACGCCTGCATCTATAGAGACCCAAGTTTCAAATACAGCAACTCAACCACAAATTATTTTTTTAGAGGTCAGTCCTGAAACTCGACCTTGTACTGGTGTTGCACCACAAACCTGTCTTTTAGTCCGTGAATTAACATTGAGCGAAACTGGTCAAAAGAATTATACTGAGAAAGAAGCGAGTTATTTTTATGACTCTATTGACGGCTTTACCCATAATTCAAAGTCTACTCAAATTATTAAGGTCAAACGCACAGAAATTGCCAATCCTGCAGCTGATCAGTCTCAATACCAATATGAACTCGACTCAATTGTTGAAACCATTCCGAGCAAATAAGCTTGTCGCTGTTTTTTAAATCGCTCAAATAAAAAACCGATGCAAAAGCATCGGTTTTAAGTTCAAAATCAAACTGAGATTAGAACACGCCTTGCGCTAACATTGCATCGGCAACTTTAACAAAACCAGCAATATTTGCACCATTTACATAGTTCACTGTGCCATCAGCTTGAGTACCGTATTTCACACAGTTACGATGAATTTCTTTCATAATTGCATGTAGGCGCTCATCCACTTCTTCAAATGTCCACCCCAAACGAATCGAATTTTGTGACATTTCAAGACCAGAAGTGGCAACACCACCTGCATTAGATGCTTTACCAGGTGCATAAAGAATTTTTGCTTCTACAAATTTTTCTACAGCTTCTAGTGTTGAAGGCATATTGGCACCTTCAGCAACACAGATTACACCATTGGCAAGCAGTACATCTGCATCTTCTTCATTTAATTCATTTTGCGTTGCGCATGGCAATGCAATATCACACTGAATTGACCAAGGGCGTTGACCTTCTAAATATTCAAACCCGTGTTTTGAAGCAAACTCAGAAATACGTCCACGTTTTACGTTTTTAAGTTCCATCACTTCAGCAAGAAGCTCATTGGTAAAGCCATTTTTTACATGTACTGTACCGTTTGAGTCAGACAATGAAACCACTTTCGCACCTAAGTACATGGCTTTTTCTGCAGCAAACTGCGCCACATTGCCCGAACCTGAAATCACCACAATTTTATCTTTGAAGCTTTCACCACGAGTTTTTAGCATTTCTTCAGCAAAATAAACTGTACCAAAACCTGTTGCTTCTGGGCGAGCCAAAGAACCACCGAATGATGAACCTTTACCCGTAAATACACATGAAGTGTCATTACTGAGCTTTTTCATCATACCCGCCATGTAACCTACTTCACGACCACCCACACCAATATCCCCTGCTGGAATATCAGTATTAGAACCAAGGTGACGGTAAAGTTCGATGATTAATGCTTGGCAAAAACGCATGATCTCGCCGTCTGACTTGCCTTTCGGATCGAAATCAGAACCACCTTTACCACCGCCCATAGGCAGTGTGGTCAAGGCATTTTTAAACGTCTGCTCAAAACCTAAAAATTTTAAAATAGAGAGATTTACAGATGGGTGAAACCGCATGCCGCCTTTAAATGGACCAATAGCAGAATTATATTGAACACGAAAAGCACGGTTAACTTGAGTTTGACCCTTGTCATCTACCCATGAAACACGGAATTGAATCGCTCGTTCTGGCTCAACAAGACGTTCAAGCAAACCGTGCTCAGCATACTCTGGGTTTTTCTCAATAAATGGCCACAAACTGGTCATAACTTCTTCCACAGCTTGTAAAAACTCTGGTTGATTTGGATCACGTGCTTTAACGTAATTTAAAAAGTCATTCAGGCTATTATATTTCAACGCTCATTCCTCAGCAGAAAATGATACAAAAAAGGTCAACCCTTTTAATAAAATGATAAATTTTGGCGCAAAGTATTTAATCCCTTTTGTATATAATCCACAACCTTTTTTCAAATGTTTTTTCAAATAATATTTAAATTCAATATGATAATTTCTAATCACCCTCAAATAAAATGTCAATTTGTTGGCGTTTTTAACCAAAAAATATTCGATATTTTGATCTAAATTAGCGCATTTTTAGCGCCAAATTAGAGCAAAGATTTTCACTACAAAACATGCTAAAATTGCAAAATATTCTTCGCTTTTACCAAGCATTTGTTCATTTTTCTTTAAAGTTTTATTCACATGAATTCATCGCTTTCCTTCATTCAGCAAATAGATGCCATTTTGCCACAAACACAATGTGGACTCTGTGGTCACCGTGATGGGTGTCTACCTTATGCAAAATCTATTGTAGAAAAAGGCGAAGAAGCCAATAAATGTGTGCCAGGTGGGCAACCTGTTGCAGATGCGCTTGCGGATATACTCAATCGTAATAAACTCATTGCTGAACCAAGTGTCTGGCCAATTCAAAGCGATGGCCGTCCACAACGCATGAAAGCCATTATTCGTGAAGATGAATGTATTGGTTGTACCAAATGCATCAGTGCTTGCCCTGTAGATGCCATTATTGGTTCTGGAAAACTGATGCATACTGTACTTACAGATCTATGCACTGGCTGTGAACTATGCATTGCTCCCTGTCCAGTAGATTGCATTGATTTAGTTGAAGACATTCAGCCTATTCCAAATGACGAACAACGTCTCTTAGAACAAAATGACTTACGTGGTCGTTACTATGCACATATTCAACGTGAAGAAAAGCAACGCATCCATCGTAAAGGTCCTGTGGTTCGTGCAGAAATTGACACTGAACTCTTTGCACAAATAACACAGCAAAGTCAGGCTTTACCTACCATTGAAATCAACCAACCCACAATAAAAAATCCAATTGTTACAGATGCGAAAACCACCATTGAATTGGCTAAGCTGCGGACTCAAATTAAAAAACTAGAAAAACAATTGAGTGTTCGAGCAGATGAAAATAAGCAACATCAATTAAATGAATTGATTCAACAGTTATCTGTTTTGCAAGAGGATGCATCATGACTGTAAAGAATATGACCAAAAAGCAGATTCAGATTTTCTTTGAACGATTACGTGAGCAACGCCCAAATCCTAAAACAGAACTCAATTATTCAAACCCGTTTGAGTTACTTGTTGCCGTTACCTTATCGGCTCAAGCCACAGATGTAAGTGTCAATAAAGCCACTGATAAGTTATTCCCTATCGCCAATACTCCTGAACAGATTTATGCATTGGGTGTAGACGGTTTAAAGCAATATATTAAAACCATCGGTTTATATAATGCCAAAGCTGAAAATGTGATTAAAGCTTGTAAGATTTTAATTGAGAAGCACAATAGCCAAGTTCCAGACAATCGTGCTGATTTAGAAGCTTTACCTGGCGTAGGTCGTAAAACTGCCAATGTTGTACTGAATACCGCCTTTGGTCAGCCTACAATGGCTGTAGATACGCATATCTTCCGTCTTGGCAATCGCACTGGACTGGCAGTAGGTAAAAACGTGCTTGAGGTCGAACATCGTTTAATTAAAGTGATTCCAAAAGAATTTATTATAGACTCGCATCATTGGTTAATTTTACATGGCCGCTACTGCTGTATTGCACGTAAACCCAAATGCAATGAATGTATTGTGTCAGATGTTTGTAATTGGCCTGATAAATATGAGTTTGGCGCTGCACGCGAAGTCAAAACAAAGTAGCGAATAAACAAGAGATTTTAGCAAAGCATAATCATCGTTTAATTAAGATCATGCTTTGTCATTTTTCTAAGGAAGTTATTTTCTGAAGAAACAGCTAGCATCTTAAAATAGTTCTCAATCAAATCTGACTTAACACCTCTAAGGGCACCCAACCAGACTGATCATCAGATAATCTGCTACACCAAATCCAGCCATTTAGTTGTTCTTCTCCAAGCAATAGTTCGCCATGATCTACATTAAGTTCTTTCGCTGTATAATCTGCGATTGCATAGCCTTGATGCTTATTGATCCATTCAATGATTTGAGTAGGAACCCACCCCTCTAATCCATTGTCGACTGTGCAGAAATACCAATTGTCCCAATTCTCCGAGCCTTGATACTTTTCGCCTATGTTCAGCAAAGTCCCCTTTGAAAAATGAATAGGCTCTAAATATTCGCTACGATGTGCTGCTATGGCAATCAATTTCATTTGGACAGTCTTCTTATAATATGAATGCTGTGAATTTAGCATGTAGATGGATAAACAAAACACTTAGAATTAATTGCTTACACATCTCAATCATACAAATTCATCAATTAAATTCATCAATTTGGAAGAATGAAGCTCGATAATAGATAAGGATTAATTTATCCTCAGCATGAATCTCCCTGATTATTTTACTTTTTATTTTCCAAATCTTTCTTTAACTTTTCAAGCCGTTTCCACTCTTCAGCCACCTGTGGATGCACTTGGTAATTGCCTGATTTTCTCATTTCACGGCGTTGCTGAAGCTCTTCTTTTTGTGCTTTGCGTAACAATTTAAAGCTCATATACAATAAGCCCAAAAGAAGCAATATACTCAAAATGACCAAGGCAATTAATACAAACTTCACTCTCTACGCCACTCTTGCAAAAAAAAGAGACCTAATATGAATCAGGTCTCTGTTATTGTCAAAGCTTAAAAAAATGCTTTGAATGCGGTCTTATTTATCTAAAATCGCAAATAAATCTTTTTGGACATCTTCTATTGGACGTAAACCGTTCAATTTATTATAAGTCGGTGCATTTTCCCCAGAAGCTGCACGTCCTTGATAGAAACCAACAAGCTGTTCAGTTTCATTATGATAAGAGCCTAAACGCTTACGAATCGTTGCTTCTTCGTCATCTGGACGTTGCACAAGATCTTCACCAGTTTCATCATCTTTACCTTCCACTTTCGGTGGGTTATAAATCGTGTGATAAACACGACCAGATGCTGGGTGCTGACGACGACCAGAAAGACGTTTTACGATTTCTTCGTCTGGTACTTCAATTTCGATTACATGGTCAATGCTAATCCCTTCGTTCTCTAAAGCCTCAGCTTGAGGAATCGTACGTGGGAAACCATCGAAAATACAACCATTTACACAATCAGGTTGTGCAATACGTTCTTTCACTAAACCGATAATAAGCTCATCAGATACTAAACCACCTGATTCCATTACACTTTTAGCTTTAAGACCTAATTCAGTACCTTCACGAATTGCAGCACGGAGCATATCACCGGTTGAAATTTGTGGGACATTGTAGCGCTTACAGATCAACTGAGCTTGTGTACCTTTACCTGCTCCAGGTGGTCCGAGTAATATAATGCGCATAAAAAAACATCCTCATTTAAAACAATATGTATGATACCGTTTGCCATGACAAATTAAAACTTATCATCGTAATGGCATCAAATTTATAAGAAAGCCACAAATAAATGTATTAGACCAGCAAAAAATCCAGTCACACCACCGAGTACAATCAAAATCCATTCGTCTTCCTGAAATGCAGGACGTAACAGGTTTTGAAACTCTTTTGGGGTTAACTCTCTAATCCGCTCTTTAAACATCTGAAAAATTTTCTGTGCACGGCTCGCATTAAACGCAGGGTCGCAAACAGGCACCATCGTAATTTCAATTGACCGATCAATCAAGTCTGTCTTGAGTTTTGCATACTCTTTTAGTCCTAAAGACAATTGTAAAGAGGTCCGAACCAATGGAGTTTCCATAATTTCGTTAATATGACGCTTTACAATACGACGGGTTTTTTCTTTCTTAGGACCATACATCATTTCAGTCATGATTGATTTTAACGTAATCAAATCTTCAGTCACGACACTTGCAAAAACATCTGACACTTCTTCTTGGCGTTTCATAAACGCACCCTGAACATTATAAGTGCCAATTCTTGGAATAACAGGTTTAATCCATGGAAATTTTCGATCTTTTGTACGTTCAAAAAATTGGGGATAGCGTACGTAATGTGGCTCTACTGGGTTGAAAACCATCCAGATTGCAATCCAGTTGGTTAAAAAGCCCCAAACGGCTGCAAAGAAAGGTACAGTCCAATGTTGTGGTACAAAGACATACACAAACATTTGGAAAATACCAAAGAAACTCCCGATTACAGCACTAATATGCCAAATAAAGTTAATTTCTTTTTGCCCAACTTTTAAAAACATACGGACCATCAAACGGCGATCGCCTTCCATTTGAGTCACGACCATATCCCGCATATTGACCAGTGACTCGACGTTCATGGTCAGTTCGGTCACGAGTTCTCTTAAGACACCCGGCAATTGTTTATGCGCTTGACCATAAATTCGTCGTTTAATCGAATAAGGTAAGTTTTCCCACAAAACAGCATTACGATCTAACATCACCTCATCAATCAAATGCTCAAGCTCAAAACCAACTTGTTCACCGATAATCCGAGCCATATCTTCAGGGTCCATTGCATCTAAAAATTCACGCAAAGAACCCAGTTTGGATAATGTATTGTCTGTGATGATGCCTGAAATTCGCCCAGCTTTGCGTGGCACAATCCCTTGCCAACCCACGGGTAAGGGACCAATATGAAATCCCCAAAACGTGATTGGATAAAATACCATTTTCAGTGCCATCCAAACGTGTGCCCACGTTACAAAGGCTGTCACTGGGATGATACTTAAAATGGCAAGATGATCAGGTCGAGCTGTAAAAGCGTGCCACAAACCATTAACGTATTCCAACATGCATGACTCTCGTATTTATTTCTATTTGCGGTCGAAGGATATGGATAAAATCATAAAAACTTTAGAACCCGACACTTAAGGTATAAGCAAATTGTATTTGTGGACGAGTTTCCAGGACCATATCTCCATTTTTATTATGAAGTTCACTACCTGCACCCATCCCCACACTAAATGTACTTATACGCTCTTTATTCAATAAAACATAAGATAAATCGGCACCACCACCATATTGGACTTCATCACTTCCGTCCACTTTTTTACTTTTAAGTGTTCCGCCATAGACCCCAAGATAGAATCCATTTTTATCTTTACCATTTAATACTACAGGAATTCTATAGCCGACTTGACCAGCAAATTCATGGTCGCCATTATAAAAAACACCTAATTTAGTATACGCAATTCCATAAGGATTTACCCATTCGCCATTCGCATGGACCATCTGTTGCGTTACACCCGCACCGATATTCCATTTAGAAGCATCTTCAGGCTTAAACTTTGCCTCTGGTAAAATTCCCTTCATATCTGGCAAATAATCTTTAACATCAGCATGCGCGAAATTTCCGACAGCTACTAACATTAATAAGGGAAAGATTTTTTTCATTATTTTCTCCATTATCCCTAATCTTAACTTAGGTCGAATCTATTTATCCTTAAGGCTCGACTTTAACAGAATTATTTTGGCACTCATATACAAAACGCTATAAATTTAATGTCGCTAAGGTCAAATCCATATAGGCTTTGTTGACAATTCCTCTATGTTTACAACGATGCGTATTTTTCAGGTGAAATGTCAACGGACCTGTATAAGGCATAACAAATTTGTTGCAGAGACTGAGTTAAAATATATTTTGATGAGTTATTTGTGTTTTTTAATTTTTAAGACTCAATCTGGGGTAAAATGTTTGACCCCTAAATTCACCCATCTTTAAGTACTAAAGCCGACGACGTATGAAGCAGCAGTTTCCTCTAAAAAATGTCCAACAAGAAAAACGCATCTTTCGTAGTCGTGTCTTTTTTGCGATTGGTATAGTTTCATTTTTTATGTGCCTTCTGGTTGCACGTTATGCTTATCTGCAAATTTTTCATCACCAAGAATTTAGTGAAGCATCAGATAAAAACCGTATTCGACTCCAGCCTATCGCACCAGCACGTGGCTATATTTATGATCGTAATGGGATTTTACTGGCAGATAACTACCCTGTTTTTACTGCAACCCTCAGCAAGGCCGATGTCGAAGATATAGATGATACGGTTAAGCGTTTAATTCCAATTTTAAATCTCAATCAAGAAGATATTGACCGTTTTAATAGCCGAATTAAAGCCTCTAAAAAAACAGAACGAGTCACCTTAAAGCTAAACCTAACAGAACAAGATATTGCGCGCTTTAGTGAAGTCAAGTTTCAATTTCCGGGCGTTGATATCGAAACACAAATGACCCGCTATTATCCACATGGTGAGCTATTTGCCCATGTTATTGGCTATGTGGGTCGTATTAACGATAAAGAACTCAAAGCAATTGATAAAGATAGTTATGCTGGAACGAACCTGATCGGGAAAATTGGTGTAGAAAAATCCTATGAAGATTTACTACATGGTGTTCCTGGTTATGAATCGATTGAAGCCGATGCACATGGTAATGTCTTACGTCATTTAGGCCGTAAAGAGTCGACTCGAGGCAATGATTTATATCTTTCACTCGATTATGGTCTGCAAACCATTGCAGCAGAACAGCTTAAAGATCGTCGTGGTGCAATCGTGGCAATTGACCCACGTACTGGTGAAATATTAGCACTGGTTTCAAGCCCAAGTTTTAACCCGAACTTATTTGTAACAGGTATTGGACATGCAGACTATACAGCCTTGCGTGACAACCTAGATCAACCGCTCTATAACCGTGCGGTCCAAGGAACTTACCCTCCCGGCTCTACCATTAAGCCGATGGAAGGCTTAGGCGGTATTCACTTTAAAACGGTGGATTGGGGAACTGCAATTTCCGATCCAGGCTATTTCCATTTACCCGGTGATTCACATAAATTCCGTGACTGGAAAAAGACTGGACATGGCTCAGTCAACTTACATAAATCCATTGTGGTTTCTTGTGATACTTACTTCTATATCTTGTCTTACCAGATGGGTATAGATCGCATGAATGAATGGATGCGCCAATTTGGTTTCGGTGAAAAAACCGGAGTAGATTTACCAAGCGAAAGTACAGGTCTATATCCAAGTCCTGAATGGAAAATGCGTACCCGAAAAAGTAAATGGCTTAAAGGTGAAACCATTTCTGTCAGTATCGGTCAAGGTGCGTTTACCGCGACTCCATTACAACTGGCGATGGCAACAGCAATTACCGCCAACCATGGTGCACATGTCACACCGCATGTATTACGTGAATCCAAAGGGGCAAAAAAGCATGAAGTACTCAATGCCCCGACAGGAAAAATCAACTTCAGTGGTACAGATGAAGACTGGATTAAAATGCGTGATGCAATGGTTGATGTTATTCAAACAGGTACAGGTCGTGGTATCCGTACACCAATGTACCAAATCGCAGGTAAAACCGGTACAGCACAGGTCAAGAGTATTGCCCAAGGCAAACGCTATAATGAAGCTGCACTTTCAGCACGCCAGTTAGACCACGGTTTATTTGTTGGCTTTGCACCTGCTGAAAACCCTGAAATTGCCATTGCCGTGATTTGGGAAAATGGTAAGCATGGTGGTTCTGCCGCTAAGATTGCTCGTCCTGTGTTTGATTACTGGTTGCTGACTCGCAAAAAAAATCCAATTGTACCGCTTAACCATCAAGTCAGTGGTGGCTTAATGACAGCAGGCATCAAACCGGGTGAACTGCCAAGTGGTGATGTTTCACTTGCAGCAGATCCAAATGCCTTGCCTAAACCGAAGCCAAATACACAGTCCAATACGGCTAGCCAAAACCGTATACCAGCTCAAGGTCATAATACGACCACAGCTCAACCCACTCCTCCACCTGTACCTGAGGCTGATATCAGTGAATAATAAAGTGAAAAACCAATTACGTATTATTGGTGGAGAATGGAAACGTCGAGTTCTTCCTTTTGCTGATATCGATGGTTTACGTCCTACCCCTGATCGAGTTCGTGAAACATTGTTTAACTGGCTGATGTGGGATATTCAAAATGCCAAAGTCTTAGATCTTTGTGCTGGTTCAGGTGCTTTAGGATTTGAAGCACTTTCACGTGGTGCACGTCATGTCATCATGATTGAACCCAATGCCACGCAAGCTAAATTTTTAAAAGACAATATTCAGTTGCTTAAAGCTGACAACTGTCAGCTGAAAATTCAAACAGCACAACAAGCCTTATCTAATTTAAATGAACAGTTTGATTTAATGTTTTTAGATCCACCCTATAGTTTAAATTTATGGGATGAATTGGCTCAAAAAGCGGATCAATACTTATCTGATCAAGCATTGATTTATGTAGAAGCAGATCGTGGCTTAAATCAACTGAATTTACCCTCAACATGGCAATTACAGAAACAAACCAAAGCTGGTGTAGTACAAGCAGGTTTATTTAAAAAAATAATCTAGGGTATTGCTTTCGTGTGGCATCCCCTACAAAAAAGGATAGTATTGCCTACACAAATATATTTAAACTTTCAATGTAAAGTGCAACAGTGCCACCCTACAAAGATATAAATTAGTTTTTATGAAATGATATCAGTTACTTCATTCATATATTTTCAAACAACAAATTAAAAAAAATGGGCATACATTGCCCATTTTTATATTGAAGATAAAGAATTAACGCCCTTTCCAATTCCAGTCACGATCATTGCGATCTCGGTCATAACGACCATCACGACGCTGATCCCAGCGATGATCCGAATCATGTCGCTGATCATAACGACCATGACCACCGCGATGACCATCATCAAATGGTGCAACAATACAGCCAGTTAATGAAATAGCAACTACACCCAACACAATAACTTTGTTTAACATGATGACTCACCTCTTCATCTCATTTTGTTTAAGTTAGTCTTTTAATGTGTAGTGCTAAACAAGCTTATGTTTCAAGTTGTAGTATTTCCACCATGATTTCTTCATTGTAATAAAAATGATCGATAAGATATTTATAGTTAATAGGTCAGCGTTCTAATCCAAAACAGACGCAATAATTGACCACGATCATAAGGAAAACTAGAGATGTATTCATAACCCACTTTGTTTAAAGCATTGATCTTAAATTCAATACCATAACCAAAAGAAAGATAAAGCTCACTTGACGCAGGATTATCATTTGAAGGATTGAGCAATGAGGTCTTTAATTGTTGTACATTATAAGCAGTATAATTAAACACACGAATACGCTCATTTTCATAAAATTTATTGGTTAAAATTGAATAATCTGCCAATTCATGCTCATGCTGTTCTGCTAACTTTTTTTGCAATTGATCTTGTTCAAAAAAAATATCATTTCGCTCAGTGATCATTTCAGTATTACTTAGGCTATTTTCTTGATTTTCAATTTTAAATAATTGCTCATCTTGCAATTGATCTGGTTGTCCTAATAATTCATCTTGATATTCTACAACTTGATTTTGTGCCTCTTCTGGCATAAGTGCCAGATCATCATAAGCATAAACATTTGAATTTATAAAAAATATATACATGACCATTAAATTGAGCAGGTAAATTGGTCGCATGTTTGGGCTAATCAATTCATCATTTTTATCGGAGTTATACCAATCAAAAAACAAGATGGTTGTCTCCTCTATTTGTTTATAAGTAATTTAAATGATCCGTCTAATTGTAGCCTACATATAGATCAAAATGGCTGAAGCACATCCAATATCAAATGTGCTTTGTTTGAATTATAAATAATATGATCAATATGTTAAACCAATCAACCATCATTCTGAGCCATCATTTCATCGATAGGATTTAAAAAGTTTAATTATTTGAATATTCATATGTAATTAATGCACTAAGATGCTTAAATTCCTCTAGAAGTTTTTTATATTTTTAATTTTGCATCGGTGCAATTGATAAACTTTGTAACTCATCTCTCAATCGAAGAGTCTGATCAATAAAAGTGCTAAAATTAAATTGATATCAAATGAGTTGATTTGAACATGGAAATACGAGATCAAATTATTTTAGTGACTGGTGGCGCACGTGGTTTAGGACTTGCAATTACCCATGCTTTGATTCGTGAAGGCGCAAGAGTTGTGGTGAATTATTTCAATAGTGAAGAATCCGCTCAACAACTTGCCAAGGAACATGCCGAACAGGTTTTTATTTACAAAGCAGATGTAACTAATGCAGATCAAGTCAACACGATGTTTAAAAAAGCAAAACTGCATTATGGACATGCAATCACCTCAGTGATTAATAATGCGCTATTGGCATTTAAATTTGATGGTGATCTACGTCCAAAAGTTGAAACGTTGAGCTGGCACAGTATGCAACAGCAATTGGACAGTGCAGTTAAAGCCGCTTTAAACACCACCCAAGCTGCATTAGAAGATATGAAAAAAGATCATTTTGGTCGAATCATCAATATTGGAACCAATCTTGTGCAGAATCCTGTGGTTCCCTATCATGATTATACTGCGGCTAAAGCAGCACTTTTGGCCTTTACCCGCACAACGTCACACGATTTAGGTCAGTATGGCATTAATGTAAATATGCTTTCAGGTGGTCTATTACGCAAGACTGATGCCAGCAGTGCAACACCTGATCAAGTGTTTGATTTGATCGCTGCCTCTACGCCCTTGCAAGAAGTCACCACACCTGAGCAGTTTGCAGATGCCGTGCTGATGTTTTTATCACCGTGGTCACGCGCTGTAACAGGACAAAATTTGATTGTGGATGGTGGTTTAGTCAAAGGCTAATCACAGATCACCCATCTTATATAAATCTCCTTTATCTTGATCACAAGATTAAACACTAACCATCAAGAAGCGACAACCAATACTCTACAACCAATAAAAATGGGAGCCGATTGGCTCCCATTTTTTAGCTTAAAAATTTAAACTTTGAATTAAACTAAGCCTTTCTTTTTTAAGACATCAAACATAGTTGAACCAAGTTCAGCTGGGCTACGCGTATATGCCATACCCGCTTTTTCAAATGCAGCAAACTTCTCTTCAGCAGTACCTTTACCGCCAGAGATAATCGCTCCTGCGTGCCCCATACGCTTACCTTTAGGCGCTGTTACACCCGCAATATAACCAACAACAGGTTTAGTCACATTAGATTGAATATACTCAGCAGCTTCTTCTTCCGCACTACCACCAATTTCACCAATCATGATGATTGCTTCTGTTTGTGGGTCTTCTTGGAAAAGTTTTAAGCAGTCAATTTGGTTCATACCCGGAATTGGGTCACCACCGATACCAATACACGTAGACTGACCTAAACCAAGCTTAGTCGTTTGAGCAACTGCTTCATAAGTCAATGTACCAGAACGAGAAATGATCCCGATTTTACCTGGTTGATGGATATGGCCTGGCATAATTCCAATTTTACATTCGCCCGGTGTAATAATACCTGGGCAGTTTGGACCGATTAAACGTGCATTATTACCATAAGTTTCAAGGTAACGTTTCGCTTTTAACATGTCTAAGGTTGGAACACCTTCGGTGATCACCACGATTAACTCAATACCAGAATCGACTGCTTCAACAATTGAATCCAGTACAAATGGTGCAGGCACATAAATTGATGTTGCATTTGCACCCGTTTCTTTTACTGCTTCACGCATTGTATTGAAAACAGGTAGACCAATATGAGTTTGACCACCTTTACCCGGTGTTACCCCACCAACTACTTTTGTACCGTATGCAATTGATTGCTCAGAATGGAATGTACCATTCTTACCTGTAAAGCCTTGTACCAATACTTTTGTGTCTTTATTAACTAATACGCTCATGATTGATACTCCTTACGCTTTCACAGCAGCAACAACTTTTTCTGCAGCATCAGCTAAGCCGTTCGCAGAAATTAATTTTAGACCTGATTCATCAAGTAATTTAGCACCTAATTCTGCATTGTTCCCTTCTAAACGAACAACTACAGGTACGGTTACATTTACTTCTTGAACCGCTGCAATAATCGCTTCAGCAATCATGTCACAACGTACGATACCACCAAAAATATTGATCAATACACCTTGTACAGATGAATCTGAAAGAATAATTTTAAATGCTTCAATGACGCGATCTTTAGTCGCACCGCCACCAACATCAAGGAAGTTTGCTGGCTGACCACCATACAGTTTGATGATGTCCATTGTTGCCATCGCAAGACCAGCACCATTCACCATACAACCAATATTACCTTCTAAAGCAACATAGTTAAGGTCAAATTCAGATGCTTTTAACTCACGCTCATTTTCTTGAGATTTATCACGCATCGCTGCAATTTCAGGCAAACGATAAAGTGCATTTGAGTCAATACCGACTTTGGCATCTACACATAAGATTTCGCCATTTTCACGAACTGAAAGTGGGTTAATTTCAAATAGTGCAAAGTCATTTTCAACAAATGCTTTGTACGCGCCTGTCATGATGGTTACAAATTGGCTGATTTGCTTATCTTTTAAACCCAATTGGAAGCCAACATCACGCGCTTGGAATGGCAGTAAACCGACCAATGGATCTACTTCGACTTTAATAATTTTTTCAGGTGTTTCTTCAGCAACTTTTTCAATTTCTACACCACCCTCTGTAGACGCCATGAATGTCACACGACGACTAGAACGGTCAACCACTGCACCTAAATACAATTCACGTTCTACAGGATAAACATCTTCACAAACAAGGATACTATTTACCGGCTGACCATTGGCATCCGTCTGATACGTGACTAAACGAGTACCTAATAGGCTTTTTGCATATTCAGCTGCTTCTTCTTTTGACTTAACAACTTTTACGCCACCCGCTTTACCACGACCACCTGCATGGACTTGGGCCTTCATCACAGCGAATTTGCCACTAATTTGCTCAAAGGCAGCAGATGCTTCTTCGGGCGTAGTGATTAAAATGCCTTCTTGAACTGGCATACCATATTTTTTTAACAGCGTTTTCGCTTGATACTCATGTAGATTCATGTTTTACCTTTTACTACTTTTCACATTGTTATGACACACCAATAATTAGACTTCCATCGCAATAACTATCGGCATTTATTAAAGTTTGTTCTTTTATTTTTAGATGATTATTCAATTAAAAACAACCATCAAAAGTAAAAAGAGCGGTCGAAACCGCTCTTTTTTGTGTTATTTACGTTTACGCTGAATCGCGTGAATCGCACGCCCATCAACAGCAAGCGCTGCTTCATGAACGACTTCAGAATAAGTTGGGTGACCGAAAGTCATCAATTGTAAATCTTCAACTGAAGATACAAATTCAAGTGCAATCATACCTTGGTGAACAATATCAGAAGCACCTGGACCAATGATATGCATACCCAATAAACGATCAGTTTTTGCATCTGCAACAAACTTCACAAATCCAGCAGATTCATTGGCAGCTAAAGCACGACCATTTACCGCAAATGGGAATTGACCGGTTTTAACGTCGTGACCTTTCTCTTTAGCTTGCTCTTCAGTCAAACCTACCCACGCAGCTT
The DNA here is from genome assembly GCF_022828975.1 of Acinetobacter sp. NyZ410. Classification (NCBI taxonomy): domain Bacteria; kingdom Pseudomonadati; phylum Pseudomonadota; class Gammaproteobacteria; order Moraxellales; family Moraxellaceae; genus Acinetobacter; species Acinetobacter sp. NyZ410. The sequence goes on from NZ_CP094620.1 coordinate 3,546,194, forward strand.
CAGGGTGTGTATAAATCACTGAAATAATAGTGTCATAATTCACTTGAGCAGCATGACCATGCATACGCTCAACTGCCATTACACCTTCTTCCATTGCTTTATGCGCAAGCATTGGACCACGTACCAAGTCACCAATTGCATATACACCGTCAACAGACGTTGCACACCAATCGTTCACTTCAACCAAACCACGTTCAGTTAATTTAATGCCTGAATCTTCAGCCAATAAACCTTCTGCATAGGCTTTACGGCCAACACAAACGATTAATTTATCAAAAGTTTGAGTTTTATCTTCGCCTGCTTGGTTATATTGAACAGTCACTTCACGACCATTCACTTCAGTACCTGAAACTTTAGCGCCAATACGAATATCTAAACCTTGTTTTGTTAAAAGTTTTTGATAATCTTTTGCCAACGCTTTATCCGCCATTGGTAAGAATGCATCTAATGCTTCAAACACAACAACTTCAGAGCCAAGACGACGCCATACTGAACCAAGTTCTAGTCCAATTACGCCTGCACCAATTACACCTAAACGTTTAGGCACTTCTTGGAATTCTAACGCACCTGTTGAATCAACGATAAGGTCTTCATCAACTTTTGCTACAGGAATATTTACAGGTACAGAACCAGTTGCAAGAATTACGAATTTAGGTTCTAAAACTTGAACATCGCCACCTTCTAATGGTGTGAATTCAACTTTTTTACCAGCAAGTAATTTACCTGTACCTTGTAACCACTCGATACCATTGCCTTTCAGCAATTGAGCAACACCGCCAGTTAAGTTATCTACAACTTTGTCTTTACGAGCAAGAAGCTTTTGAAGATCAAGTTGGACATTTTCAACTGTAATACCGTGAACATCTAAGCCATGAAGAGTGTCTTCATAGTGATGAGAAGAATCCAAAAGTGCTTTAGAAGGAATACAACCTACGTTTAAGCAAGTACCACCTAAAGATGGCTTACCTTTGTGTACACGTTTTTCGATACACGCAACTTTGAAACCAAGTTGAGCAGCACGAATTGCCGCTTCATAACCACCTGGCCCACCGCCGATTACCACTAAATCAAACTGAGACATGCTTATCTCCAAAAACGAGTTTAAAGGATCACTCTAAACTCGTGTTGTTATTCTAAAGAATTAAAGGTCAAGGATTAGTTTAGCTGGCTCTTCAAGTAACTCTTTAACAGTTACCAAGAAACCTACTGCTTCTTTACCATCAATCATACGATGGTCATAAGAAAGCGCTAAGTACATCATTGGAAGAATTTCAACTTGACCATTTACAGCCATAGGACGCTCTTGGATTTTGTGCATACCTAAAATAGCAGTTTGTGGTTGGTTCAAAATAGGTGTTGAAAGTAGTGAACCGAAAGTACCACCGTTGGTAATTGTGAAAGTACCACCAGTCATATCTTCAATTGCTAATTTACCTTCACGTGCTTTTGCAGCATATGCACCAATACCTGATTCAACTTCAGCATAGTTCATACGGTCAGTATTACGTAATACTGGAACCACTAAACCACGATCAGAAGAAACCGCAACACCGATATCATAGTAACCATGATAAACAATATCATCACCGTCGATTGAAGCATTTACCGCAGGATAGCGTTTAAGTGCTTCAGTTACAGCTTTAACGAAGAATGACATAAAGCCTAAACGTGCACCATGACGTTTTTCGAAAGCATCTTTATATTGCTTACGCATTTCCATCACAGGTTTCATGTTGACTTCGTTAAACGTAGTCAACATTGCAGTTTGCTGTGTAGCAGCAAGAAGACGTTCAGCAACACGCTTACGTAAACGTGTCATTGGAACACGTTTCTCGATACGCTCACCAACAGCAACGCTTAATGGTGTTACAGCTGCAGCAGCTGGTTTAGTTTGATGATTTGCAACATCTTCTTTGGTGATACGACCACCACGACCAGTACCATCTACATCCGCAGCAGCAATACCTGTTTCAGTTAAAGCTTTACGCACTGCCGGTGCTTGATCTTGTACTTGAGCACGTTCAACAACAGGTGCATTACCCGCTTGAGTTTGTGCCGCAGCTTGTTCTACTTTCTCTTCAGATTGAACTGCTTGAGTTTGAGTAGCGCCAGAAACAGCACCTTCTTCAAATGTTGCAATAACTTCAGAAGAAAGAACTGTGTCACCTTCATTTTTGATGATTGCAGAGATAGTACCATCAGCAGGAGCAACAACTTCTAAAACAACTTTATCCGTTTCAATATCACAGATGACTTCATCACGTGATACCGCTTCACCTGGTTGTTTGTGCCAAGTTGCAATTGTTCCGTCAGCAACTGACTCTGGGAACACCGGTGCTTTAATTTCGGTTGCCATTATTTAGATTCTCCTGATTGTTCAGCTACGATCGCAAGTGCGTCATTCACGAGCTGAGCTTGTTGTTTTGCATGCAAATATGGTGAGCCACATGCAGGTGCAGCTGAAGCTTCACGTCCTGCATAGCTAATTTGAACTTGTAGAGCAGACTTCATTACACCTTCGTATAAACGAGGAGCAATGAATAACCATGCGCCTTGGTTCTTCGGTTCTTCTTGACACCAAACAAGTTCTTTTATGTTTGGATATGTCGCAAGCACTTCAGCAAGACGTTTTTCTGGGTATGGGTACAATTGTTCAACACGTACCACCGCAATGTTCAAGTTTTCTTCACGACGTTTTTCAAGTAAGTCGTAATAAACTTTACCACCACAAAGTACAACACGTGTTACATCTTGTTTGTTGATTTGATCCACTTCATCAATCACAGTCTGGAATGTACCAGTTGCAAGCTCTTCCAAAGTTGAAGTTGCAAGTTTATGACGAAGCAATGACTTCGGTGAAGTCACGATCATTGGCTTACGAATTGGGCGAATTGCCTGACGACGCATTGCATGGAAAATCTGTGCAGGTGTCGTTGGTGTAATCACTTGCATGTTTTCTTCAGCACATAACTGTAAGAAACGCTCAAGACGTGCAGATGAATGCTCAGGACCTTGACCTTCATAACCATGTGGAAGAAGCAATGTTAAACCACACACACGTTCCCATTTGGTTTCACCAGATGAGATGAACTGATCAATAACCACTTGGGCACAGTTTGCAAAGTCACCGAACTGAGCTTCCCAGATTACCAAGCTTTTTGGCAATGTTGTTGCATAACCATATTCAAATGCAAGCACAGCCATTTCTGACAATAATGAGTCATAAATTGCAGTACGTGGCTGGTTTTCTTTGATATGACACAGTGGAATATAAACCGAACCATCAACTTGGTTATGTAGCTTGGCATGACGGTGTGAGAATGTACCACGACCAACATCTTCACCAGTCAAACGCACCAAGAAACCATCATCAAGGATAGAAGCATAAGCTAAAGTTTCTGCTGCACCCCAGTTTAATGGCATTTCACCAGTTTGCATTTTCAAACGTTCATCGATCACTTTAGACACTTGGCGTTGCATCACGAAACCTTCCGGTAATTCGCGCATTTTTGTACCAATTTCTTTTAAGCGTTCGATTGGGAAAGTCGTATCCCAAACATCTGTATATTCATGGCCTAGATACGGTTTCCAGTCCACAAACATTTTATCATTTGGTTCAAGCACTAAAGCATTGGCAACATGGTTACCTGCTTCAAGATCTTCACGATATTTTTCAACTAAAGCATCTGCATCAGAACGATCTAATACTTTTTCTTGTACCAATTGATCCGCATAAAGCGTACGTGTAGTCGCTTTTTTATTGATCACTTGATACATCATTGGTTGTGTTGCTGCTGGCTCATCTGCTTCGTTATGACCACGACGACGATAACAGAACATGTCAATCACAACATCTTTACGGAATGTATGACGGAAATCATGTGCCAATTGCGCAACAAACAATACAGATTCTGGGTCATCACCATTGACATGGAAAATTGGCGCCTGAATCATTTTTGCAATGTCAGTACAGTATTCGGTAGAACGTGCATCACGTGGATCAGATGTAGTAAAACCAACTTGGTTGTTGACTACGATATGAACCGTACCACCTACGGTATAACCACGCGTTTGTGACATTTGGAAGGTTTCTTGGTTAACACCTTGACCAGCAAATGCAGCATCACCATGTACGATTACAGGCAATACGTCATCACCACCAATGTCTTTACGACGTACTTGGCGTGCACGAACTGAACCTTCAACCACAGGACCAACAATTTCTAAATGCGATGGGTTAAATGCCAAAGCCAAGTGAACTTCACCACCAGGTGTCATCACATTTGATGAGAAACCTTGGTGATACTTAACGTCACCTGAACCTTTTTTAGCTAAAGTTTTACCTTCAAACTCACCAAACAAATCAGCTGGGTTTTTACCCATGATGTTTACAAGTAAGTTTAAACGACCACGGTGTGGCATCCCAATTACGACTTCTTTACAACCTACAGAACCTGCACGTTGAATAAGTTCGTTTACCATTGGAATGAAAGATTCACCACCCTCTACACCAAAACGCTTCGCACCAACATACTTATTACCGAGGAATTTTTCTAAGCCTTCAGCAGCAGTTAAACGTTCAAGTACGTGTTTCTTTTGATCTGCCGAGAAACCGAACTGACCGCGTGCACCTTCAAGACGTTGTTGAATCCAGCGTTTTTCTTTGGTGTCAACAATGTGCATATATTCAGCACCAATAGAAGCACAGTATGTTGCCTCCATTGCGCTAACCATCTCACCTAAAGTTGCTTCAGTTTTACCAATCGCCAAATTTCCAGCATTGAAAACTGTATCTAGGTCAGACTTGGTTAAACCATGTGCAGCAAGATCTAAATCTGGCACATCTTCACGTTTAGCCAAACCTAGTGGATCAAGCTTCGCTTTTTGATGACCACGGTTACGGTATGCTGCAATCAGTTGCAAAACACCGATTTGACGACGTTCATGCTCAGTACTTACTTCACTTTGTACAACAGGCTGAACACGACTTGAATTACGACCTAATAATAAGAATTGCTCACGAATGTTTCCGTGTGGTTGGTCACCTTTAGGGAATTTATCGAAATATTGACGCCAATCCTCACCTACTGAGGTTGGAGAAGAAAGGTACTGTTCGTAAAGCTCTTCAATATACGCTGCACTATCAGCGGAAAGTTCAGTATCAAGACGCAATGCGTCAGCAACTTCTTGCATTTGTGGACCCATTTCCTATTGCAAAAACATTAGAGGGTGCTTTTTAAGCACTCCCATGATTGATAATGCCAAATCGGTAAATTGACATTCACCCATCAGATACTCATGACCAAGGGGCGTTATAAACATTAGCTTTTACTAATGCATACAATGAATCATAACGCCCTCAATGGCATCATCACTCACTTATATACTCAACCGAAGCTGAGCAATTTTTTGCAAATCGACTTAGAAAAAACAAAGGCTTTTTTGCTTTTTCTAAAGCGGTTCTAATCTTTGCTTATAAAATTATTTATAAACTGATCTGGATCACACTTATGTAGAAAAAATGTACCAAAAACATGGTGTGTTTTTCACATATAGTGGTTTGTTAAATCGTAACATGATCTGTCACTTCAATTGATTTTTTTGACACATACCACCTATAAATTAGCGAAATACATACAAGAAATAATCTATTATTATCCATCCATTTATATCGGGTCTGTTGATACTTTTTCAATGCTTAAAGCTTAGATCCCATTCACTCGAACAAAAAACAACCATCTCATTAAAAATCCAATAAAAAAAGAGCGTACATCCCAAGATGTACGCCCTTTTTTCACATCGTATTAACCCGCTTGATCGAGCAACATGCTACGGATATGACCGATCGCTTTTGTTGGATTCAAACCTTTCGGACATACAGACACACAGTTCATAATCCCTTTACAACGGAATAATGAGAATGGGTCATCAAGACGTGATAAACGATCTTGTGTCGCAGTATCACGAGAATCAATAATGAAACGGTATGCATTCAACAATGCTGAAGGACCCAAGAATTTATCCGGGTTCCACCAGAATGATGGGCATGATGTTGAACAACATGCACAAAGAATACATTCATACAAACCATTTAAGTGCTCACGCTCTTCTGGAGATTGTAAACGCTCTTTTGGTGGTACAGGTTGATTATTGATTAAGAATGGATGAATTTTGTCATACTGATCGTAGAACTGATTCATATCCACAACTAAATCTTTCACTACTGGCAGACCAGGTAATGGACGAATGACGATTTTTTCAGGCAAATCGTTCAAGTTCCATAAACACGCAAGACCATTTTTACCATTGATATTCACACCATCTGAACCGCAAATACCTTCACGGCAAGAACGACGGAATGTTAATGATTCGTCTTGAACTTTTAATGCTAAAAGCGCGTCAAGCAACATACGATGCTTATCCGTCAACTCTAGTTTAAAAGTCTGCATATACGGTGCTTTATCCTTATCAGGATCATAGCGGTAGATTTCGAATGTACGTGTACCTCTACTCATCTTATTTCTCCCGATTAGAATGTACGTGGTTTAGGTTCAATTGGGTCTACAGACAATGGGCTGTAACGTACTGGCTTGTATTCAAGATGATTATCCGCTGAATACCATAAAGTATGTTTCATCCACTCATCGTCACGACGACCATATGAATAGTGCTCATCATCAGCAGGCAATTCATAATCTACAACAGTATGTGCACCACGACATTCTTTACGTGCAGCAGCAGAAATCAATGTTGCTTTCGCTACTTCGTATAAGTTTTCAACTTCCAAAGCTTCAATACGTGCAGTATTAAATACTTTAGATTTGTCTTTTAAATGAATGTTACGCACACGTGGTTCAATCGCAAGAATCTGCTTAACACCCTCATCAAGCAAGGCTTGAGTACGGAATACACCCGCGTGGTCTTGAACGATATCACGAATCGCATCCGCAACTTCTTGTGCATTTTCACCAGAAGTAGAATCATCTAAATGATTGATACGTTTCAAAGTGTTCACAAGTACATCATTTGGAAGTGGTTGGTATTCATCACCGTGATGTTTAGTCACGTAATCGATGATGTGTTCACCAGCAGCTTTACCAAATACAACCAAGTCAAGTAATGAGTTTGTACCTAAACGGTTTGCACCATGTACAGACACGCAAGAACACTCACCAATTGCATAGAACCCTTTTACAGGCACTGTATAATTCATTGTACCGTTGGTTGTGTATTCGTTTGCAGCTTTATCAAAACCTGCATAGAAATCTGCTGCATTTTTCGCTGTTTCAGGAATAACCACTTGACCATGAATATTGGTCGGAATACCACCCATTTGATAATGGATTGTTGGTACAACTGGAATTGGTTCTTTGGTGATATCCACGTTTGCGAATTTCTTACCAATCTCAAATACAGATGGTAAACGCTTCATGATGGTATCTGCACCCAAGTGAGTCATATCAAGTAGGATATAATCACCTTTAGGACCACAACCACGACCTTCTTTGATCTCTTGGTCCATAGAACGTGATACGAAGTCACGTGGAGCCAAATCTTTCAAAGTTGGAGCATAACGTTCCATGAACGGTTCGCCATCTTTGTTACGAAGGATTGCACCTTCACCACGACAACCTTCCGTTAACAATACGCCTGCGCCAGCAACACCCGTTGGGTGGAATTGCCAGAATTCCATATCTTGTAATGGAATACCCGCACGAGCAGCCATACCAAGACCATCACCAGTATTGATATAAGCATTGGTAGATGCACGGTAAACACGACCAGCACCACCTGTAGCAAACAATGTTGCTTTGGCTTGGAATACAGCAATTTTGCCTGTTTCTTGGTCAATTGCTGTTACACCGAGTACATCACCTGCTTCGTTACGGATTAAGTCTAATGCAATCCATTCAACGAAGAATTGAGTACCCATTTTCACGTTACTTTGATAAAGCGTATGAAGAAGCGCATGACCTGTACGGTCGGCAGCAGCACAAGCACGCGGAACTGGTTTTTCACCATAGTTCGCAGAGTGACCACCAAATGGACGTTGATAAATTGTACCGTCAGCATTACGGTCAAATGGCATACCTAAGTGTTCAAGCTCATAAACAACTTTAGGCGCCTCACGACACATAAATTCGATTGCATCTTGGTCACCTAACCAGTCAGAACCTTTTACCGTGTCATAGAAATGATAGTGCCAGTTATCGTCTTGCATGTTACCAAGCGATGCACCAATACCACCTTGAGCCGCAACAGTGTGAGAACGTGTTGGGAATACTTTAGTTAGCACTGCAACTTTCAAACCTGCTTGAGCAAGTTGATATGAAGCACGCATACCTGAACCACCACCACCAACGATGACTGCATCGAAGAACTGGCTTGGAATATTTGAATAATCTTCTTTAGGGGTTAAAGCGCCCATGACATTTTCCTATCAATTCGCCCAAAAAATCTGGATTGCCCAGATCGCATATGCAATAACAGCAATAATCACTGCTGAAGTTAACACGATGCGTAAACCTGAAGCTGAAGGACCCATCTGACGAGTAGTCACATAGTCAGTGAATACTTGCCACATACCAATCCAAGCATGCGCAACAAGAGATAAGACTGCCAATAAAGATAAAATCTTCATCGGAAGTGTCATCATAAAGCCAAACCATTGCTCATAGTTAAATCCGCCATTGCACAGAATCCAACCTAATACCACAACAGTATAAACAGCTAGAACTACAGCACTTACGCGTTGGATATACCAATCACGAGAACCTGAACCCGTTAAACCTGTAGCACTTTTCATTAGAGAACGATCCATACAAATGAAGCGATAACTGATATCGCAGCCAAGATTAATGCAATAGTTGCTGCTACGCGACCGCTTTGCAACTCTTCAGCAAAGCCTAGGTCAGCAAGTAAGTGCTTAATACCCATAATGAAATGGAATAATAAACCAGCGACAAATACCCATACGATAAAACGTACAATGAAGCCACCAAAGATTGCTTGAACTTGAGCAAAGCCTTCAGGCGAAGACAAAGACTTGTCTAAAAGCCACAAAAGTACCGGTACGAGTAAAAATACGATGACACCTGATAGACGGTGTAGAATTGATGCAATAGCCACAGGGGATTTTAAGTTTACATCTAAAACTTGACCCATGGACAAATTGACAGGTCTGTTGCTTTTCACAGCGGGCATCCTGTAAGTAAAAACTCCATCCGGAGTTTGTTGGAATTAATTCGAAGGAAAGCTAGCATTGTCAGACAAATTTAATTGCCTGAACTTTAAACGACACTGAATTATAAAACGTGCACTGTCAAAATACAAACCATCGAAATTGGCTTTTTCTTTAAAAATCACTCAAATAAGAATCATTTACACCCATTTGAAAAATAAAGCAGATCCCCCACCTCTGTTTTTCAAGGCTATCTCGTTATTTTTTATGACATTTAAACATATTACTTTTACACATAATTACGACTTATATTATTTTTATAAATTTAGACTAAAGCACAACATTACGGACAAAATCGTCCTGTGGTTGATTTCTCCCTGCTGTTTTATTTTTCATCAGCTGGTTAAGCTTTAGTAGATACCCAACATGTTATTTTAAAATAGTCCTTTATTCCTATTTTAAATGGGTGCCATTTAATTCAGTGATTTGACTGAAAGCTTTATAATAAGAAAGAAAGACTTAGTTTGTGAATAATTCATAATTTAGCTGCAAGATTTTATGGTATTTGATTATTCCTAAGGCAACTAAATGCCTATTTTTATACTGATTCGATTATTTTTTATCCTTTAAAAGCTTCAATAAAAACTATTTTTTAATCAATTAAGCATTAAAATGAAAATAAATATTTCATCAACTCATTTGGGTGTTTTTTACACAAAAATAATGGCAAAAGCTATGTAAGTCGTGAAATTCAGATGGTTTTAAAACAGCAACAATGCATTTCGCAACTTACAAAAGCCACAAAATATTGGTCAAAAATGCCATTTCCTGTCTAGCAATCACAATTATTTTTCTGCACCTTCTTTAGAATTTACCTTATTATACTGACCGACTCTGAAATTTAATGATCAATCTTACTGGTTAAAGTTAGACTAACTACTGATGAAAACATTGTTTTTTCATCCATAAGTATAATTGACAAAATTTCAGTACTCACTAAGCTAAATAGCAATTTTTGATCCGTCTGACTTGTACATTACAAGATGACTCAGCAAGTTAGATAAAATATCCACCAGGACAGGAGATCTATTGAATGTCTGCAGCAACTGGCAAGAAAGCCGTTCTAGAGCTTGATGGCAAAAAAATTGAATTACCAATTTACAGCGGCACATTGGGCCCAGATGTAATCGACGTTAAGGATGTGTTGGCTTCAGGTCACTTTACTTTTGATCCTGGTTTTATGGCGACAGCTTCTTGCGAGTCTAAAATCACTTTCATTGATGGTGATAAAGGCGTTCTTTTACACCGTGGTTATCCGATTGCTCAACTTGCAACTCAAGCTTCTTACTTAGAAACTTGCTATTTATTGTTAAGCGGTGAGCTTCCAACTGCTGAACAAAAAACAGACTTCGAAAACAAAGTCCGCAACCACACAATGGTTCACGATCAAGTTAGCCGTTTCTTCAATGGTTTCCGTCGTGATGCTCATCCTATGGCGGTTATGTGTGGTGTAGTGGGTGCGTTATCTGCGTTCTATCACAACGGTTTTGACGTTGAAAACGTAGACCACCGTGAAATCACTGCAGTTCGTTTAGTTGCTAAAATTCCTACTCTAGCTGCTTGGACTTACAAATATACAATCGGTCAACCGTTCGTATATCCACGTAACGATTTAAGCTATGCTGAAAACTTCTTGTACATGATGTTTGCTACTCCAGCAGATCGTGATTACAAAGTTAACCCTATTCTTGCTAAAGCAATGGATCGTATCTTTACGCTTCATGCTGACCATGAACAAAATGCATCAACGTCTACAGTACGTTTAGCTGGTTCTACAGGCGCTAACCCTTATGCATGTATCGCTGCGGGTATTGCTGCACTTTGGGGACCTGCGCATGGTGGTGCAAACGAAGCTGTTCTTAAGATGCTCGATGAAATCGGCTCTGTAGAAAATGTTGCACCGTTCATGGAAAAAGTAAAAACGAAAGAAGTTAAACTTATGGGCTTCGGTCACCGAGTTTATAAAAACTTCGATCCACGTGCAAAAGTAATGAAAGAGACTTGTGACGAAGTGTTAAGTGCACTTGGTATCAATGATCCACAACTTGCGCTTGCAATGGAACTTGAACGTATTGCATTAAGCGATCCGTACTTCATCGAACGTAAACTTTATCCTAACGTAGACTTCTATTCAGGTATCATCCTTAAAGCGATTGGTATCCCAACAGAAATGTTTACGGTAATCTTTGCGCTTGCACGTACAGTTGGTTGGATCAGCCACTGGTTAGAAATGCACAGCGGCCCGTACAAAATCGGTCGTCCTCGTCAGCTTTATACTGGCGAAACTCAACGCGATATCAAACGTTAATTCGTTACGCGTTCAGATCGAACAAGAGACCACCCTTTGGGGTGGTTTTTTATTACATATTCATACCAATTTTCATACCAATTGGTATAATCTATTTATTTTAAAATTCATTTAAAATCAAAACATAACAATACCAATATAGACATAGAAGACTGAAATTTATATTTTTACGATAAAACTTACAAATCACTACTTTAAAAAATACCTAACAAATAACTTTATTTTATATATTGTTTAAAAATTTTTAATCATACATTTTCAAAGGACTTGAAGATGCCTCAACATTTATCCAAACAAGTACACGACCCAGATCAAGCTTTTCTTGGTCACCCCCAACCATTAAAAGGCTTATTTTTTACCGAGCTTTGGGAACGTTTTTCCTATTATGGTATTCGCCCTTTATTAATCCTCTATATGGCGGCTTTAGTTGCTGATGGCGGTCTCGGTTTAGATCGCCCAACAGCATCAGCAATTGTCGGCTTATTTGCAGGCAGTATGTATTTAATGACTGTATTGGGTGGTTGGGTTGCTGACAATTATCTCGGTCAGGAGCGCGCTGTGTGGTACGGCTCACTGATCATCGCACTCGGACATTTATCCATTGCATTGGCAGCTTTATTTGGACATTTCTTTTTTTATTTTGGTTTAGTTTTGATTGTGATCGGTTCTGGTTTATTTAAAACCTGTATTTCCGTCATTGTTGGCACTTTATATCAGGCTCAAGATTCACGGCGTGATGCAGGATTTTCCATTTTTTATATGGGAATTAATCTAGGTTCGTTGATTGCCCCACTATTGACTGGTTTATTGGTTAAAGAACATGGTTGGCACTGGGGATTCGGAATCGGTGGCGTTGGAATGTTAATCGCCTTACTGATTTTTAAGTTAATAACTGTGCCTCAATTAAAACAATTTAATCATGTGCAAGGCAATGAAAATAACTGGGCTCGTCTTGTACATTACAATCCTAAAGCACCTCAAATGATCATAGGTTTTATTGCCGTTGTTGGCTTGATTATCGGTCTAGTTTCTCTTGGGATAGTTAACATCAATCCAATTCAGATTGCCACATATTTCACGATCACAATCTGTATTTGTATTGCCTTATATTTCAGCTATCTATTGCTCTTTGCTGGTTTGAATAATACTGAGAAAAAACAAATCATCATCTGTTTTATTTTACTCATCACCGCTGCACTTTTCTGGTCAGCATTTGAACAAAAACCAACATCTTTCAATCTTTTCGCCCAAGACTTTACAGATCGCCAATTCTTTGGCTTTGAAATACCCGCAGTTTGGTTTCAATCGATTAACCCGCTTTTCATTATTATTTTCGCACCGATCATCGCATGGCTTTGGGTTAAATTAGGCAAACAAAATCGTGACCCTAGCTATATCACCAAATTCATTATTGCTTTACTTCTCGCTGCGGGTGGTTTTCTCGTGATGAGCATTGCCAGTTACTTGATCACCCAAAATGGTGGAACTGTTTCTGCATTGTGGATCGCATCAAGCCTCCTGCTTTTAACACTAGGTGAATTATGCTTAAGCCCTGTTGGTCTTTCAACGATGACTAAACTTGCTCCAACCATCATTCGTGGACAAGTGATGGGGCTTTGGTTTACAGCATCTGCTTTAGGAAACTTAATGGCAGGTTTAATCGGTGGTCATGTTTCTATCCATGAAGTTGACCAATTACCCTTGCTATTTGTGCGATGTGTCATCGCTTTACTTCTTGGCGCACTCGTTCTATGGTTAATGAGAAAACCGATTCGTAAATTACTCAATCAAACATCGACCCCCTCTCAAAATCTATTGATATGCAATTGGAAAAAGTATGAACAGTTTGTCACCTGCCAACAAATTAGAAAACCTTCGTACAATTATGAAGAAATATCAGCAGGATGCCTTTATCGCCATGAGTGCAGATCCACATATGTCAGAATATCTACCTGATTATTGGAAAATACGTCAATGGCTAACAGGCTTTACAGGTTCAGTCGGCACAATTGTAGTCACTCAAAACTTCGCAGGTTTATGGGTAGATGGTCGATATTGGGTACAAGCTGAACAGCAACTGGAAAATACAGGTTACGTTTTACAAAAGCAGACACCTGATGAATCATCAACACATTTGGCTTGGCTTTCACAACATTTAGCCAAAGATGCAAAAATTTCAGTCAATGGACACACCATTTCCGCATTACAGTTTGATGCGCTAAGTCAAGTTGCTCAATCCCAGCAATTTGAAATCCGAACAGACTTAGATTTAATTGATGAAATTTGGACTGAACGCCCAGCACTGCCCCTACAACCCATTTGGCAAATGGCAGATGATTTAAATGCGCAAACACGCTTAGAAAAAATAACTGCGATCCGTCACAAACTTATTCAGAAAAAAGCAACGGGGCATTTTATTTCTGCACTTGATGATATTGCTTGGATTTTGAATTGTAGGGGGCGTGATGTTGAATATAACCCCGTGTTCTTAGCACACTTATATATTGACCATTCTCGAACTGTGCTTTTTATTGATGATGCAAAGCTCTCAACTGAAATGCAGCAAAGATTTGCTTTGGATAACATTGAAATCTTAGCTTATAACGCAAGCATCGAGTTTTTACTCGAACTTAAACAAAATATTTTAATTGATCCTGCTAAAGTCTCAATTTCATCTGCACAGGCCATTGAGCAGCAAAGTCATTTAGTCCAAGACATTAATCCAAGCAGTTTATTTAAATCATGTAAACATCCTTCAGAAATTGCACATGTGCGCAGTGCGATGACCAAAGATGGTGTTGCCCTATGTCATTTCTTTCATTGGCTAGATAACGCATTGGCTGATAAAGAATCGATCAATGAACTCACCATCGACGAAAAAATTTCAGGCTTTCGCGCACAACAAGCAGGTTTTATTGGATTAAGCTTCTCGACAATTGCAGGCTTTAATGCAAACGGTGCATTACCACACTATCGCGCTACAGAAGAAAGCTTTAGCGAGATTAGTGGTGATGGTTTGCTGCTGATTGATTCAGGCGCACAATATGATGAAGGAACCACAGATATTACCCGTGTTGTTCCCATAGGCACCGCAAGCGTTGAACAAAAGCGCGATTATACACTTGTATTAAAATGTCATATTGCGCTTGCACAAAGCGTTTTCCCTGAAGGCATTGCATCACCTCTTTTAGATTCGATCACACGTCAAACCCTGTGGAAATATGGTTTGGATTATCGTCATGGTACAGGTCACGGTGTCGGCTATGCATTGAATGTTCATGAAGGCCCACAAGTGATTTCATATTATGCCCCAGTCACACCATCCACCAAGATGCGTGAAGGGATGATTACCTCTAATGAACCAGGCTTATACCATCAAGGCAAGTACGGCATTCGAATTGAGAATCTTGTCGTCAACAAAATTAAGCATTTTGAAGATACGACCTATGGTCAATTTTTAGAATTTGAAACACTAACACTGTGCCCGATTAACCTGACGTGTATCGTTTTAGACCTACTCAGTCATGATGAAAAAGCATGGTTGAATCAGTACCATCAAACAGTCAGAGAGCGATTAGCACCTCACTTAGAAGGTGATGTTTTAAACTGGCTAAATGAAAATACCCAAGCTATTTAACATTTTCCGTAAAATTTAAAAAGCTCAAAGTACCTGACTTTGGGCTTTTTAAAGCAAAAATAATGATATAAATCAAATTAAAATGCTTTTGCTTTAGCTATCATTTAAACCAGATATAATCAAAATATGGATCAACGACCCCATTCCATTTTCGCCATATACGGACGAATTTTTTTAATACGTTGGATATTGGTCTTTTCAATCTGAGTTAATTGATTTTCAACATTGGTACTGCATGGCATATACCAATTATCGTTAGCAAATTGAGAGGCAATCTCTTTATTGGCAAATGAATAACCATGACGCGCATAAATTTCATTACGCATCCAGTCCAGTTCTTCAGGAGGAATTTGTAGATCCTCATCTTTTAATAAACGTTGTGATGCAACTGGATAATCACCGACATCTTTTTGATAGCGACACTGTTGCGGCGTTAAGTCAAAATATTTTGGTTTAACCTTAGCCGTTGTAGATTCCCAACTAGACTCCAACACATTCGGCTGATTCTGTTTTACAGTAAACGTAAACACACCACTACTTGCTTTAGCACCACTTTCTGTTGCGGTAATTTTATAGCCTTGTGAAGTTGTCTGTACTTTCCCTGAGAAATTTTGTTTATTTTTACCGAGAACACTATAGCCTTTGACCTGATTACGATCGATAGATTGGATGAAAACAGCAATTTTCTGCTCATCATATTTTCCAGACCAAGATTTTTGCAACTGTTGAATATCCAGTGCATAGCTATTCTGGAAACCAATCATTCCTAATCCGACAAGTGCGATTAAACTTTTATTCATTGTTATACCTATTTGTTATGAAGATATTGGATGCATTTTCACATTGATTTTAGATTAAATTGTTTGCTTTGTGATCTACTTTAAGATAAATAAATCAGGATTCTCTGTGGTTTATTTTAAAATCTATGCCATACCCAAACATAAATATGCTGTCTCAGCCTATCTTCCACTATAATTTCTCAATCACCATTCCATTATAAGCAGTGATGAACAAAACAAAAACCGCCTTGGCATATTCAAGCTTGAGTCTAATTTCACTCGTGATCTATGCTTATTTATGCTATCTCATGGTCGCAATATGTTTGCAATATTTCCCATGGCAAACTGATCAGCATTTTCTCTTGTTAAAGCAAGATGTAGTCAATACTCAACCTTGGCAGGCGGCTTTTAAAGTCCATGTGATCAGCAGTAGTTTTGTACTCATCGCTGGATTTACACAGTTTTTCCGTGTCTTTCGCACGCGTTATCCCCGAATTCATCGCTGGAGTGGTTGGCTCTACATCACCACCATTTTGGGGCTGTCTTTACCCAGTGGCTTAATTTTAGCTTTTTCAGCGGCTGGAGGGTTATCCACACAAATCAGCTTTGTCTTATTAAGTTCACTCTGGGCGATCACCACCCTATCCGCTTTGTACTTTTTATTGAAAAAGCGCTGGATTTTACATCGTGACTGGATGATCCGTAGTTTTGTACTCAGTCTTTCAGCGCTGAGCTTAAGGACATGGAAAATCGTGCTTTATCAGTTACAACCTTATTTTGATTGGTTAACCCCAATTCACATCTATCAGTTAGAATCTTGGTTAGGTTGGGTGGTCAATTTAATCCTAGCTGAAATCATTATTATTCGATTACATCGTCGCACAAGACAAAAAATAAGAGCCCTAAATTAATTTAGGGCTCTCATAAAAAGTGTTCAGCAATTGAATGCTAAACTTATTTTTTACTCACGCTATAATGGTTTAAATCTAGTTGTTTTAATTGGTTGCGTAATTGTTGCAATGACCATGGCCATGCTGCAAAGTTACGACCATTTTCATCCAGATAATAAGACTTACACCCACCCGCATTAAATACAGTGGTTTTTAAATGTTTCTGCAGACGTTTATTATGCTGGGCAAGCACATCCGCTTTGATTTCAAAGCGAGTGAATTTTTGCTCACGCATTTTTAACAAGCCATCAACAATATAGCCGACTTGTGCTTCCGCGATACCAATAAATGAATCATAGACCAGAATGTTTGGACCGAGGACCAAGAACGCATTCGGTACATGTTCAATACTGGCGCCCAAATATGCTTCAGGTGAACTATTTTTCCAACGCTCAGCAAGGACTTGACCATTGCTATCATAAACCCGTTTACCAATCGGAGGATGTGAAACTTCAAAGCCTGTTCCCCAAATAATCACATCCACTTCATGACGTTCACCATTTGCTGCAACCACTGTATTTCCATCAATTTCAACCAAACCATGTGCAATCAGATTCACATTATCTTGTTGTAGTGCTGGATAATAATTGTTTGCAAACAATAAGCGCTTACATCCAATGGTAAAGTTCGGTGTCACTGCTTTACGCAAGGTTTCATCTTTAATTTGTAGTTTGAGTAATTGCTTACTTAGGAAATTCACGGGTTCCAATACTTTAGGATTACGCAATCCAAAGTTAATCCCATTTAAAATCTGTGCAATGCTATTACGCCAAGTTTGCTGAATGATTGGGAATCGAGAAATGATCCCTTTAGCCGTTTCGTTTAACTCCATATCCGCCTTGGGTAGTACCCACGGTGCTGTACGCTGGAATACGATCAGCTGTTTCGCTAAAGGTTGTACTTGTGGGATAAACTGAATTGCAGAAGCCCCTGTACCAATCACTGCAACACGCTTACCCGTTAAATCATAATCATGATTCCAACGTGCTGAATGGAACATTTCACCTTTAAAACTTTCAATTCCTTTTAATTTCGGCAAAGCAGGTTCAGTAATCGGTCCTGTCGTAAAGATCACCGTCTTGGCTTGATATTGACCTTTTGATGTTTCTAAGTGCCAAATATGTTGTGCTTCATCCCATTTGGCACTGATCAATTCATTATTAAATTCAATTTTCTCACCAAGATCATATTTTTCCACCACTTCTTCTAAATAGCTTAGAATTTCTGGTTGCTTGGCAAATAAATGACTCCACTTATGGCTTGGTGAGAAAGAAAATGAATAAAGTGCTGAGGGTACATCACAACCGCAGCCCGGATAATTATTGTCGCGCCATGTTCCTCCCACACGACTGGCTTTTTCAAGGACCACATAATCGTTATAGCCTGCTTGATTCATTTTATAAGCAGCAGCAATCCCTGAAACACCCGCACCAACCACAATGGTGTCATAGATGTGCACAGCTTCTTTGTGCTGAGTCTTTGGCGCTTTTTCTTCAGCCGATTGTTCAAGCTTTTTAGATTGAGCGCTTATTTGTGTTTCAACTTTTACCTCAGGCTTATTTTTAGCTTTAGCTGGAGTTTGGACTTCAGCTTTAGGGTGATTTGCTTTCGCTGGCTTTGTAACAGTCTTTGCCTCAACTTGCTTATCTACAAGTACTTTTTCTTTAAGCTGTTTTGCTTCAAGCGATTTGTCTTGCAAAGTATTCTGTTGAGTCACCTGTTTAATGTCTTCGACTGTAGTTTGGGTTGAGTTTTGCTCTACGCTTTTCTCTTTAGGCAGCGTAGCTAAAGTTGTTTCTGTTGTCATATTGATCTACTCGCAGCTTATTTGATGTATTTGTTAAATAATGGATATCCGATACCCAGCGCTTTGGCATATAAGGTGGGTGACGCACGTTTTAATATCCAAAACAGTTTTGCATCTGGCTGAGGAATGGTGTAAAGCTTGCCTGCATCTAAGTTATTTAAGGTTTTAATCACCACCTGATCACTGGTGGTAAATGCATGATTCATCAGTAAATCATCTGCTAAACCCGCATAATGACCAGGCAAACGACCATTTTTCATAATATTTGTAGGCACTAATGTTGGACACAGCACATTCACTCGAATGTTGTCACCGCGAAGCTCTGCTGAAAGGGTTTCTGACAATGCCAGCACACTGGATTTTGTTACGTTATAAGCAGTCATTTCGGGAGCTGCTGTATAGCCCGCAGCTGAAGCAACATTGATAATTGCTCCATAACCTTGTTGCTTAAACTGAGGAACAAAATAATGACAACCATGAATAACCCCCCAGAGGTTGACATGCATACACCATTGCCAATCTTCCAGTGACACTTCATCAAACTTACCGCCCAGCCCTACACCCGCATTATTAATGATCAAGCTTACAGGATGATTCATTAATTTTTCGGCTTGTTCTGAAAGTGCTTTTACTTGCTCTTTCTCACCCACATCACATTGCACAGCAAATGCTTTAGCTGAAGTTTGTGATTCAATCAAACTGACAGTTTCTTTGGCTGCATCCAGATTTATGTCAGCACAAACAATTGTTCCTCCACGTTTTGCAAGTTCCATTGCAAAACTACGTCCAATGCCACTGCCTGCGCCAGTCACGACCGCATAAGCATTTTGGCTCGGCTTAACTTTTTTAGAAAAAATACCCATAAACTTTAAATCCATCTCTTTTAGGTTTTTATGAACGCAATGCAGGATAAAATTCTTTCGTCAAATATGGCGTAAGAAGACCTGTCTTTGGATTCAGTAGTTTCTCTTTGTAATAGTCCAAAAATTCAGATGTATCATGATCATTTGGATGAAAATCGGGACGAAGATAATCAAAAATATGTTTAAAGCTACTGCCGTAAACACCATCTTTTAAGCCAAAGATCAGGCGAAAATTATATGGAATCTCTTTCCAATAACGTAAGCTAATCAGGTTCTTAGGATTGCGATAAAAAGGAACTAAAAATGATGCAGCTGAAATCAGCACCAAAATCGTGATTAATGCGGGAAAGAATCCAGCAATACGTAATAAATAGTTATTGGATAATTCTTGAAACACATCGAAAGCAATATCCTTATGCTCTGATTCTTCAAGCATATGCCACATCCAGATTGCCCGTTGTTTTTCATCTTGCGAACGGAAGAACACTTCTTCATGATTCATCATGTATTCTGCAAGTACCGCAGTAAAATGTTCGATACCAGCCATCAACGACAATTTCATCGGTTGTGGAAGACGCTCAAACCCATATTCAAAAGCCCAGCCAGCCCAAGTACGAAACAGCTTTACTGGCAAATCACGAATTAAATAAGCGTCATTTAACTCTTCATGCATTTTTGAATGAATCGCCTCTTGACCAATCAATGAAGTGACACGTTGCTTCAATAATGGATCGGTAATGAAATCACGATGATAACGAGCAGTATCAATCACAAGATCTTCACCACGTGTTAAGAAAATCGACAGTGAGGCAAAATATGCACTTGCCAATTCTGCATCCATATAAAATCGGTGATCTACTTGCGCTGGGTCAAAATCAAACTTCATATGTCGAATTGGAATAATCGGCGTTTGATTTTCCAGACTGAATGGCGCCGCAGCAAAAACTTTAGCAACGGCTTTCTTAATTGGCTTAGCGAACATAGCTGGTACTCTTTATTCATTTAATATGGCAATCCATTTCATCGTCTTTACGCTGATGAGCTACAGATCGCCTTTTGAGTAAAAACTCTACTTTGATGGCTAAAAATTACGACATGCTTTGTCAATTACCATTGGCACATGCATTCATTCGGTTTGCAAATTATGACAACCTTAGATAATTGTCAGACAATCACTTTTAAGAGTTGCCTCCACTGATAAAGAATGTCCCTTAAAAACAATTTTTATAAAGTGCTTGGTTAAAATCACAGCTTTAAAAAAAGCTTTTCCTTCAAAAAATTGATGGAAAAGCTCAGTATCGATCTACAACATCGTTTTTATATTGAATAGAAAACTTGAACGCTAAGATTGAATAAAATTACATCCGTAAAGCAGGGGTAAACGCTTTAACAAAATAAGGGGTGAGTGTGCCTGTTTCAGGATCAAGTAATTCTTTTTTGAAATAGTCTAAAAGCTCAGCTGTATCATGATCATTAGGATGAAAGTCTGGGCGCAAATAATCAAAAATATGACCTAAACTGCTACCAAAAACACCATTGTCTCGACTAAATAATAAATCCCAACTGCCCTTTGCCTCTTTCCAAAAACTTAGACTAAAAGTATTCATTGGACGTCGTAAAAATGGCAACATCAATGCGCCAGCACCCACGCCTAAACCCAAAGTAATCAACGCAATAAAGAATCCTGAAATTCGTAATGGATAATTTGCAGAAAGCACTTGATAAGTATCATAAGCAATATCTTTATGCTCAGACTCTTCCAGCATATGCCATAACCATAAAGCACGTGTCTTTTCATCAAGAGAATGATTAAAGATATCTTGATGCGTCATGGCATATTGAGCAAAGACAGCGGTGAAATGCTCAATCCCAGCCATCATTGAAAGCTTTAAAGGCTGTGGGAATTTTAAAAAAGTATGGTTAAAAACTTGTCCTGCTAAAAACCGATACAACTGCACAGGCAAATTATTTGGAATCATGGTTTCATTGTATTCTTCGTGGACTTTGGAGTGAATTGCCTCTTGTCCAATCAAACTGGTTAAACGCTGTTTTAAAACTGGGTCTTGTATTTGATCACGATGATGTCGTGCGGTTTCGATCACCAATTCTTCACCATAGGTTAAAAAAATTGACAATGCGGCAAAATAAGCAGTCGCCCACTCTTTTTGCATAAAAAATTTAACATCCAACTCATCTGGACTAAATTTAAAATTGAAGTGACGAATCGGGATATTCGCAATCTGATCTTTTAAATTAGGCAATCGACTTGGAAAAGCTTTTGCAAACACTTTTTTGACAGGCTTAGCAAGTAACATATGAAGCACCTATTGTTTATTTAGGGATCAAGGATTTGACTGAAAACCAGTTCAAATTCACATTTCAAGTAAAAAATCCTATTTATGTTGGAAAAGTAAGCCATCTGGATTCAAATACCACTGACATTTCAGGTCAATCCATTGGCAATTTATGACTATTCAATAAAGTGTCTGACAAATAAGGGCTGAGCTTGCCTCTACTGATAAATAATGACCTTTGCGGACAAGTCATTAGCTTTGGCTTACTTAAATCATGATTTAATTTTTGGGTGTACCGAACCCTAACTACGGATACGCTACATAACTGAAATCAGGCAACAAGAAAAGTTTCATGTCAGCATATATACAATAGACAGTTTTTTTATCGTGGTGTATCTGGGTCACAGTTAATCTTTGGGTCAAACTGAATCAGTGCTAAACTTATGGATGTACTTTTTACACAGCACAAAATAAAACAATGTTCAATTTCATTTGGCGCTTTGTACAACTTCTTCGATTGGATCAATTCAAATATCGTAAATTGACAGATGGCGAAATTCGTATTAGCCAAAGTGTATTTGGAGATTTAATTGACTACAGCCAAGTCAAGGTGATGAATCATCCTTATTTACCGTGGCAGCCTGTTGGTATTTTGATGGCGCCCAATGGTTATATCCACTTAAAAGATGCAGACTATTGTGAAGACTTCTCCTGTATGAGCTTGGGTTATCAAGCTGTTTTTATTCATGAAATGGCCCATGTTTATCAATATCAGCGTCATGAGAATGTATTACTTAAGGGGGCGATTTTACAGTCCGCACTTTACCTGAGTTTGGGTAAATATAACCCTTATCGCTACACCCTCATTCAAGGAAAAGCTTATTTCGATTACAATATTGAGCAACAAGGTGATATCGCCAAAGATATTTATTTAAATCGAATTGAAAATATTATTCTGGATAAAAATTCAGTCAATCCTTCAATTTAAGCGCTTTATTTTGATGCTAACTTATACAAATTAAGTGATACATTTCACAAAAAATATTTAAAGCTGATTTTTTCCAATATAAAATCCAAAAAATAATGAAAAATCACTAGTTTCTATAAAAAAAATACACTAAATTCATGAGGTCATTGATGGTGTACTGAATAAACTTAATGAATCACTAGCTTCTGACGTTTTTTTAGTTAAAATACTCAATGTCTGAAATTTTTGCCTTGCAAGAAAATAAAGATTTTTGATGATTTTTAATGATTTTATAGTTTCGCCCTTTGGCAATTTCTGTGATATCTATATACATATGTTGAATAACTACATTTTAAAAATCAACAATTTGTATATAAATTACCCTATTGGAATAGGATTTGGTTTAAATGAAAAGTTTTAAAATTGCTCTCGCGCAATTCTCTCCATTCATTGGTGATATTGAGTCGAACGTTCAAAAAATGATTGAACAAGCCAATGATGCAAAAAAACAGAATGCTGAAATTGTTGTTTTCCCTGAACTTTCTATAATCGGTTACCCTGCCGAAGATTTGCTTTTACGCCCAAGCCTAGCAAAGCGTACTGCACAAGCTTTCGAGAAACTGTCTACTGTTAAAGACATCGTGATGGTATTTGGTTTTGCCAATCTTACTGACGATGGTCAACGCTACAATGCTGCTGCAGTGATGAAAGATGGACAAGTTTTAGGGGTTTACAACAAACAAAATCTTCCTAATTACAGCGTTTTTGATGAAAAGCGTTATTTTAATGAAGGACATCAACATCTTGTATTTGAGTACTTAGGTCATAAGTTCGGAGTCCTGATTTGCGAAGATGTATGGTCTTTAAATACAGTTCAACAGCTTGCTCAACTCAATGTGGAAAGTGTTTTGGTCTTGAATGCTTCACCTTATGAAGTCGGCAAACCGCAACATCGTATTGAAACATTAAAAGAGTTGGCAAAACAGCTCCACCTCAATGTGGTTTATATCAACCAAGTGGGCGGTCAAGATGATCTCATTTTTGATGGGACCAGTTTTGTCATTAACCATTCAGGTGAAGTTGCGTTACAAGCACCAAGCTTTAAAGAAGATCTCTACTTTGCTAACTACCAAATAGAAAACAAAGCCTATCAAGTGGTTGAAGCTGCGCCAGCATTAAACACTATGGCTGAGATCTATCAAGCGTTGGTTTTAGCAACACGCGACTATGTACAACGCTCAGGTTTCCCAGGTGTGATTTTAGGCCTATCAGGCGGTATCGACTCAGCTTTAACCTTGGCAATTGCAGTTGATGCGATTGGCGCAGATAAAGTTCAAGCCGTGATGATGCCTTATACCTACACATCACAAATTAGTGTGGAAGATGCCACTGAACAAGCAAAACGTATGGGTGTTACTTTTGGTATTGCCGAAATTCATCCTATCGTAAATAGCTTTATGCAGACCTTGTTCCCATTCTTTGGTAACTCACCTGCGGATACAACTGAAGAAAACCTTCAAGCGCGTGCACGTGGTACATTGCTTATGGGCTTATCCAACAAGTTTGGTAACCTTGTGCTTGCAACAGGCAATAAGTCTGAGCTTTCTGTCGGTTACTGCACACTGTATGGCGATATGGTAGGTGGTTTTGCTGTACTCAAAGATGTTTATAAAACCATTGTTTTTGAATTGGCTAAGTACCGTAACAGTATTTCTGAAACGCCGGTGATTCCTGAACGGGTTATTTCTCGTCCACCATCAGCAGAACTTCGTCCTGATCAAAAAGACCAAGACTCTTTACCTGCTTATGATGTACTTGATGCCATTCTATATGCATATATTGAGGAAGAACAAAGCCAAGAAGACATCATTGCCAAAGGTTTTGAACGTGCAATCGTCGAAAAAGTCATTCAGCTTGTCGACCGCAACGAATACAAGCGTCGTCAAGGTTCAATTGGACCACGTATCAGCTCACGCGCATTTAGCCGTGAACGCCGTTATCCGATTGTAAATGGCTGGAAAGCAGGTGTATAAGCCTCGTGAATGTGAATAATTCACCTCCACCTTCGAGCTTTGCTCAGGAACTTGCTCAAGCACTCTTGCTTGAGCAAGTTCGCTTTATTAAAAAACAACTCTTAGATCAAAAAAATCCGCAATTTATTCAAAATTTTATTTCCCAAACCTATCAAAATGCAGACAAAATCCTTTTAAAAAATGTGATTCAACTTGAGCAACTGCAGTCTGTAGTGCAAAAATATGCTTTTGAATTGAATTTAGGCGCAGATATTCTTGAATTTATCGGTGTCGTCGCTCAAAAAATTCATCAATATGCCATTCATAGTCAAACCATTTTCAATGATCTACTCTCAGATGAGTCTTTTGAACTGTGGATGTTTAAAATCTTAGAATTAGAACAATTAAGAGACTATATTCAAGAAAACTTACAGCACAACCCGCAGATTCAACAGGTTAGCCTACAGCTTGCCAACCAGATTTTAGAAAGCAACACGCCTTGGCTCAACCAGCTGCGTCAATACACCGTTAAACACAACCGTATTGGCGCGAAAGTCATTAACTTTATTCAAGATCAGCAACACAATATTGAGCTTAAATTAGAACAGCAACTTGCAACTGCTATCCGTAGCCAACTCAGCAATATCATTCTACTGCCTAATGAAGACCTGGCAGATATCGCTACACATGTTTGGAATGAAGTTAAGCAACGCTCATTAAAAGAGGCTTTCTCTCAAGTTCAATCGATTGATTTTGAAGAATTCTTTATTCTTGTTTATGAAACTTGGAAAGAATTACGTCAAACAGAATATATGCAACAGGTTATTTTAAATGTTGTCGAAGCATTTTATGAATACTTTGGCGAATATAGCTTACAAGAATTACTACACTCGGTTGGGTTAGATCAAAACGATTTATTTATCGAAGCAGATCGCTTTATTCCACATACACTAGGTGCTTTAGATCAGCATGGCTTATTGGATGAGATCATTCAATCCTTGATTGCGCCATTCTACCTTGACACGCAAACACAAAGATTTATAGAAAATTATTTAGCAGAAAAAGCTTAATCAAACATTCCACTGGATTTTTTCAGTATTCTAAATATTCATAGCACGATGATAATTTTTATCTGTATCTAGTGATCTTTTGATGATGCACAAAAAAAGAGACCATGCAGTGAGCATGGTCTATAAAAATGGTGGCTATGACGGGACTTGAACCTGTGACCCCCGCATTATGAGTGCGGTGCTCTAACCAACTGAGCTACATAGCCATAAACTGTGTGCGCATTATCTAAAGTTATCTACCCTACGTCAAGCATTCAAACACACCAATGCTCATACTTTAAGCAATTGATATTTAAATGTTTAAATTTAATACATATTTATGTTTTTATCGAAAAAATCAGCTTAATAAGCAGCATAAATAAGTAAGGAATTAAGCTCTCTCCCCTATTTATCTCTAAAAATCGATAGCAAAAAAAAGAGAGTGGCTTACCACTCTCTATTTGCAACAAGCTCTTCCATTTCAATATCGAGATACCCTTGGTCTTGTACCACCATCATCATTGCTTCAGCAATATAATCAGCTGCAGTACCATCCAAAGAAGAATCAAGATCCTCAAACTGTGGCTTCATTTCATTAATTTCAGTCACAGTCAGTTTTGCCATAGAATAAATTTCTGCATCACTAAAGCTGGTTTTTGCCACTTTTTTAGCAAAATTTTCAATAAGTTGCTTAACCTCAGCAACTAGAATATCTGGATAATATTCATCATCGAACATTGGGAGAAGTAGATCGTTAAACATTGCAACCTAAAATAAAACAGCAATTCACGCGCTTATATAACACAAACCATACAATTCACCAAATTGATCGAGCAATTTAACTGATTAATTTTTCAGATGTAGATGATCTAAATTTTAAAAAAGATCAAACAGTATCAGGAACTATTGATCATTCATCATTAAATTGCAGAGCGCATGGCTTGCCATACTTTAATTGCATCCGACATTGCTTTTACATCATGTGCACGCACCATACACGCGCCTTGTTGAATACTGAGCAAGTGTGCAGTAACACTACCTACAGCACGATGATTGGCATCTGCACCATCTAAAGCTTCACCAATGAAGCGCTTACGAGATAAGGCTGATAAAATTGGATAACCCATGTTGTTCAGTTGATAAAACTCATTGAGAAGCTTTAAATTTTGTTGCGCATTTTTAGCAAAACCAAAACCAGGATCTATCATAATATTTTTAGGCTGAATTCCTGCCTGTAGTGCATCATCTACGCGTTGCTGTAATTCAGCAATTACCTCTTGAGTAACATCTTCATAGTGGTCAAGATGATTCATTGTGGTTGGCTCGCCTCGCATATGCATAATAATCACAGGAATATTAAGCTCTGCAGCAGTCTCTAAGGCATGTGGACGAGTTAAGGCACGGACATCATTCCAAATATGTGCACCTGCTTTAACCGCCTCACGAATGACTTCAGGCTGTGAGGTATCTATTGAAATAATGACATCCAATTTGGCTAATTCAGCAACCACAGGAACAACACGACGTATTTCTTCGGCAATCTCGACTACAGATGCACCCGGGCGTGTAGATTCACCGCCAACATCAATCACTGTCGCACCATCAGCCATCATTTGCTTGGCATAAGCAACAGCTTGATCTTTTTGATCATGCTTCCCACCATCGCTAAATGAATCTGGAGTGACATTCAAGATACCCATGACATGTGCTTGTGATAAATCCAGACTCAAACGCCCACATTGCAAAATTTGCTTGGGTAGTGGCATCAGTTGCATGTCAATTCTCCGTATTCAATTCAGGCTAGTTTAACAATTCAAATCAGTAGCACAGTGATTTTTTTTCATCTGTGAATTTTTTCGTATAAAAAAAGAGCCTCGATTGAGGCTCTTGTTTATTCACTGACTGATCAGGTCGCTGGCAATGGCGGTGGTGTTGATGGACCATCTGTAGGGGTTACATCAAGCACTGGATTTTCAGCCACATAAACCTTAGGTGGCTGAGGATCACGACCTTCCATGATGTCACGGATTTGATCACGATCAATCGTTTCCCACTCCATCAAGGCTTTTACCATTGCATGCGCAATATCTTTGTTATTTTCAAGGATATCACGCGCAACACGATACTGTTCATCTAGGATACGACGTACTTCTTGATCAACCTGTTGTTGGGTTGCTTCAGAAATCGTACGGCTACCGACATTTCCGAAGAAACCATTTTGGTTTTCATCTTCATAGACCATCACGCCCATTTTGTCTGACATACCGTACTTGGTCACCATTGCGCGTGCCATTTTGGTTGCACGTTCAAAGTCGTTAGACGCACCCGTTGACATTTGATCAATGAAAACTTCTTCAGCAATACGACCACCGAATAAGATTGAAAGTTCATTCAACATCTTAGACTTGTAATGGCTGGTTTGATCATGTTCTGGCAACTGCCAAGTTACACCCAAAGCCCAACCACGTGGCATAATTGTTACTTTATGCACAGGGTCAGTCCCTGGAAGAATTTCTGCAACAATGGCATGACCTGCTTCATGATAAGCAGTCGCGCGACGTTCTTCTTCACGGATCACCATCGACTTACGTTCAGGGCCCATGTAGATCTTATCTTTTGCATCTTCAAAGTCATGCATATCGACGGTGTTCTTGTTACGACGAGCAGCAAACAATGCAGCTTCATTGACAAGATTCGCCAATTGCGCACCAGAGAAACCAGGTGTACCACGTGCCAATACTTTAAGATCAACACCTGTTACCGAAGGAAGTTTCTTCAAATGCACTGCCAAGATCTGTTCACGACCTTTAATATCTGGCAGACCCACCATCACTTGACGGTCGAAACGCCCCGGACGAAGTAATGCTTTATCTAGTACATCCGCACGGTTTGTTGCAGCAATGACGATAATCCCTTCATTCCCTTCGAAACCATCCATTTCAACAAGCATTTGGTTGAGTGTTTGTTCACGTTCATCATGACCACCACCTGTACCTGAACCACGATGACGACCAACTGCATCAATCTCATCAATAAAGATGATACATGGTGCATGACGTTTCGCCTGTTCGAACATGTCACGCACACGAGATGCACCCACACCAACGAACATTTCAACGAAGTCAGAACCTGAAATACTAAAGAATGGAACTTTGGCTTCACCAGCAATCGCTTTCGCAAGTAAAGTTTTACCTGTACCTGGAGGACCAACCATCAATACGCCTTTAGGAATTGTTGCACCTAAGCGTTTGAATTTTGCAGGGTCTTTCAAGAAATCAACGATTTCCACAACTTCTTGTTTTGCTTCATCACAACCAGCAACATCGGTAAAGGTCACTTTGATTTGGTCTTCTGAAAGCATTTTTGCTTTAGATTTACCAAAACTCATTGGACCATTTTTACCGCCTGCACCACCACCCATGTTACGCATAAAGAACATGAACAATAAAATAATTAAAAGCACAGGAAAGCTTGCGATGAGAAGTTGCATCAATAAACCTTGACGTTGAGGTGCAGTACCTTCAACAACAACGTTATTTTTGATGAGTGTAGGCATCAATTCAGGATCTTGAACTGCTGGGCGAATACTTTCAAAGTTCGAACCGTTCTTTTTTTCGCCGCTTATTCTTTCACCATCAATTGTGACTTTACTAATTTGACCAGCATTCACCGCTGTGACGAATTCTGAATAATTCATCGCAGAAGGCTTACTGCGGTCACTGAGATTGCTGAAGATTAAGATCAGCACACCCAGTATGACCAGCCACAATACGGCATTTTTGAAGTAATCGCTCAAAGCTTTATTCCCATATATAACTATTTTGATCAGGCTCAATCTTGCTTGATCGTAACAAAAAGCGAGTAATGAATTTCGCAATAAAGGTTAAAAAGGTACAAAATGCACAATTTTTAACAACTTGGCAAGCATTTGTTGGCAATTCATTACGAAGAATGAACATACCTCAAAAACACCAGCTATTGCGAAACTTTTTTACGGCCCTGTCCAATTAAAAAAACTTCTTTTGAACGTGCACGTGAAGCAGCTGGTTTTGCTGTTTTTAACACATCAAAACTATCCACGACTTGCTTTCGGAACTCATCAAAACCAGTTCCTTGGAAAACTTTAACTAAAAACTGCCCTTTTGGTCCAAGAACCTTGTTGGCAAAATCTAATGCAAGTTCACACAAGTAAATCTGGCGAGGTTGATCTACAGCCCTATTACCTGATGTATTGGGGGCCATATCTGAAATTACAACGTCTACAGTGCGTCCATTTAAAATATTTAACAATTTTTCGAAAACTTCTTCTTCTCTAAAGTCACCTTGTAAGAAGGTAACATCAGGTAAAGCATCCATTTCTAAAATATCTGAAGCAATCACTAAACCTTTATCACCGACCAGTTTACCTGCGATTTGCGACCAACTTCCTGGTGCAGCACCCAAGTCCACCACGGTCATCCCTGGTTTAATCATTTTGTGTTTTTCTTGAATTTCAAGAAGTTTATATGCAGCACGAGCGCGGTAACCTTCTTTTTGTGCTTTTTTCACAAAAGGGTCATCTAAATGCTCTCTCATCCACGCACGACTACTTTTGGATAACTTCTGGTTGGTAATGCGTGTAGCCATAACTCTCTTGATCTAAACCGATAACTAACTTCTGATTGTACGTGAAAAAAATTCTCATTGCAGTATTCATATTGATTTAAATCGACAGATATTGATATGTTTTTTTGAATAAGCTTCATCGATTATTTCTACAGAATTTACAGCGTAGTGATATGGCTTTTGTTATACTAAGTCGTTTCTAAAATTAGGTTATCTTTTATGGCGGCTCTATCTATCCAAGAACGTAAACGTTTACGTCAAATCGGACATGCGTTAAACCCTGTTGTAATGCTTGGCGATAAAGGCTTGACTGAAAGTGTCGTTGAAGAATTAAACCGTGCTTTAAATGATCACGAGTTAATTAAAGTCAAGGTTACAGGTGAAGACCGCGAAGCACGTGCTGCAACGATTACTGAAATTGCCAATGTCACTGGTGCTGAAGTTGTTCAAACAATTGGTAAAATTGCATTGCTTTATAAAAAGGCTGCGAAACAAAATCCAAAATTGTCTAATTTAGTTCGCCACGCTCATCTTTCAAATTAAGATTTATTTTCATGGCAAGTTTCGAACTGAATGCATTTGATCGTCGTTTTCAAAGTATCTCCCTAGTTGGTGCGATTGAACAAATTAGCCCATATACGCTCAATGTCGGTTATTGGTTAAGAGATCCCAATCAATTCATAATTTATCCTGAACTGGTTACAGCTAATCCACGTCAGGATTTTCTTTGGGAAAATACCTGTTTTGAGATTTTTATTGGTGTGCAAGGTGAAGATTATTATCGTGAAATTAATCTATCCCCTTCTGAAGCTTGGCAAGCTTACCAATTTGAAGAATATCGTTATCCTGAAAATATGCCACCAGTCGCTGCTTATGATATTGAATTAAATCAGTTAAAGCGCACGCATTATGGATTAAATGTCAGCATAGATCTTAGCGAGTTCATGCTTGCCAATAAATTAAAATGGTCAAACTTATTTTTGGGTTTAAGCGCTGTTTTAAATACCACGCAAGGTCAACATTTCTTTGCCATGCAACACAGTGGCCAACAAGCCGACTTTCACAATAAACGTGATTGGTTACATACATTTTAAAATACGCTTATGTAAACTGTGCTTGAAAATAAAAAAGTGAGGCAACTAGCCTCACTTTTTTATTGCCATTTCTCTTTAAAAATGGCCTTCCTCAAAACATAAGCTTTACATATCTTATTGTTTTGTAGTTACTTTATTCCAAACTTCTAAAGTATGATCTTTTGAACGCTTTAAAGTTTCAGTTAACTGTACTTTATGTTTGCTCGAAATTTGTGAAACATCTTCACGAATTTCTTTACCAACTTCAGTTAACTCTTTCACTAAAATGCTTAATTCTGCTTTTAAGAAATCAGCCAATTCAACCAAATCTTTTTGTGAAGTTGAAAATTGTGATTTGATCACATCAAGACGTTGTACCAAATCTTGTTTAAAGTTTTGTACTTGATCTTGAACTTGCTCAGTTAATTGCTCTGATTCTGCTTCAAGTTTAGTTTTAGTTTCGGTAACCGCTTCAGCAACTTTTTGCTGTGCTTCTTTACCTAACTTCTCTAAATTTTCTGTAGTTTCAGTCACAACTTCTTTCAAAGCCGCAGTCTCTTTTGTTACTTTATTTGTAACAGTTTCTTTAGATATAGTCATATTGATTCCCCCTGGAATGTGAGTCAATAAGATACATTGAAAGGATAAATTTTAGATTTTGATTTGTCTGACAATATTTAAATACTTACAATTTCAAACAATTCACTTTAAAAGCAGAATTAATGCTAAATAGCAAGGTATTTATCTTAGATTATCCCTCGAAATAAAATAGACTTTCGAGAGGCTCATGCGTATAATGCGCTGTTAAGTTACAAGCGAGCAGACAAGAGGAGGGTAGGATTTAGTAAGCCTTCCTTTTTTTTCGTCTACTCGCTTTTTTACAGCCCTATTTTTGTGGTTTTAGTTCAGGAGCTATGGTTTGAGCACCCCCGCCATTTTAGCCCTTGCTGACGGTACTGTTTTTAAAGGTACATCGATCGGCGCTACGGGAAGTACGACTGGTGAAGTCGTTTTTAACACTGCCATGACTGGTTATCAAGAAATTTTGACCGACCCTAGTTATGCACAGCAACTTGTAACTTTAACTTATCCTCATATCGGTAATACTGGTTGTAATGAAGAAGACGCTGAATCAGGTCGAATTCATAAAGTTTGGGCGAATGGTTTAATCATTCGTGACCTACCGTTATTACACAGCAATTTCCGAGCTACTCAGTCTCTTGGCGAATATTTACAACAACATAATGTCGTTGCCATTGCAGATATTGATACTCGTAAATTGACACGTATTTTACGTGACAAAGGCGCACAAAACGGATGCATTCTTGCCGGCGATAATATTACTGAAGAAGAAGCTATTGCAAAAGCACGTGCCTTTGGTGGTCTAGATGGTTTAGACCTTGCGAAAGAATGTTGTGACCCAGAAGGTTTTGAATGGACCGAAGGCTCATGGACATTGGGCCAAGGCTTTTCTCAACCAGAAGCAAAATTTCATGTTGTTGCATACGATTATGGTGTCAAAACCAACATCTTACGTATGCTTGCAGACCGCGGATGTAAATTAACTGTTGTTCCTGCACAAACACCTGCTGAAAAAGTATTGGCGTTAAATCCAGATGGCGTATTTTTGTCAAATGGACCTGGCGATCCAGCAGCATGTGATTATGCAATTGCGGCAGTAAAAACCATTGTTGAAACTACAAACCTACCTGTTTTCGGTATTTGTTTGGGTCATCAAATTCTAGCTTTAGCTTCTGGCGCTAGAACTGTGAAAATGCCACATGGTCACCACGGTGCAAACCATCCTGTACAGAACCTTGAAAATGGTACAGTGATGATTACTTCTCAAAACCATGGCTTCGCAGTAGATGCAGAAACTTTACCTGCAAACCTCAAAGCTACGCATAAATCTTTGTTCGATCAAACCTTACAAGGTATTCATCGTACAGATAAACCTGCGTTTAGCTTCCAAGGTCACCCTGAAGCAAGCCCTGGTCCACATGACTGTGCCCCATTGTTCGATCATTTCATCGAACTTATTGAAGCATCTAAGAAGTAATTAAGGAAGCGATCATGGCTAAACGTACAGACATTAAAAGCATCTTAATTATTGGTGCGGGTCCGATTGTCATCGGGCAAGCATGTGAGTTCGATTACTCAGGTGCGCAAGCATGTAAAGCCCTTCGTGAAGAAGGCTACCGTGTTATTTTGGTGAACTCTAACCCAGCCACCATTATGACTGACCCGACTATGGCAGATGCAACGTATATCGAACCGATTACGTGGCAAACTGTTGCACAAATCATTGAGAAAGAACGCCCAGATGCGGTTCTTCCAACAATGGGTGGTCAAACGGCATTAAACTGTGCATTGGCACTTGATGCCAACGGTATTTTAGAAAAATACAATGTTGAATTGATTGGTGCGACCAAAGAAGCCATCGAAAAAGCGGAAGATCGCAAACTTTTCGATATCGCAATGCGCAAAATTGGTTTGGAATGCCCACGTGCTGATGTTGCAGAAAGCATGGAACATGCGCTTGAAATTCAAGCCCGTTTCGGCTTCCCTGTGATTATCCGCCCATCATTTACAATGGGTGGTTCAGGTGGTGGTATCGCCTATAACAAAGAAGAATTCATTGAAATCTGTGAACGCGGTTTCGATCTTTCTCCAACCAAACAATTATTGATTGATGAATCATTAATTGGCTGGAAAGAATATGAAATGGAAGTTGTTCGTGATAAAAACGACAACTGTATCATTGTATGTACCATTGAAAACTTCGATCCAATGGGTGTGCATACAGGTGACTCCATTACTGTTGCACCTGCACAAACTCTGACAGATAAAGAGTTCCAATTACTGCGTAATGCTTCTTTAGCAGTGCTACGTGAAATTGGTGTAGAGACAGGCGGATCAAACGTTCAGTTCGGTATCAACCCGAAAGATGGCCGTATGGTTGTGATCGAGATGAACCCTCGTGTATCTCGTTCTTCTGCGCTTGCGTCTAAAGCAACAGGTTTCCCTATTGCCAAAATTGCAGCAAAACTTGCAGTGGGCTATACCCTTGATGAATTGAAAAATGACATCACTGGTGGAACAACACCTGCATCGTTTGAACCTGCAATCGACTATGTTGTAACCAAGATTCCTCGCTTTAACTTCGAGAAATTCCCACAAGCTGATGCAACACTCACAACACAGATGAAATCTGTGGGTGAAGTCATGGCAATTGGTCGTAACTTCCAAGAATCTGTACAAAAGGCACTTCGTGGTCTTGAAGTCGGTGCTTGTGGTTTCGATGAGAAAATTGCGGTGGGTACTGAAGGCGCGAAAGATAAAATCTTGGTAGAGCTTAAAGTGCCAGGTCCTGAGCGTATTTGGTATGTTGCTGACGCATTCCGTCATGGCTTCACATTAGATGAAGTATTTGCTGCAACCAATATTGATCGTTGGTTCTTGATTCAAATCCAAGACATCATTCAGTCTGAAGAGCAAATCAAAACTTTAGGTTTTGGTGATTTGAACGCTGACAATATCCGTGCATTTAAACGTAAAGGCTTATCTGATTTACGTATTGCAGACTTGATGGGTATTTCGCAGAAGCAATTCCGTAAGCACCGTTGGAACTTGGGTGTATACCCTGTTTACAAACGTGTAGATACCTGTGCAGCTGAGTTTGAGTCAGATACTGCTTACATGTACTCAACTTATGATGACGAATGTGAGGCGAATCCATCTAACCGTGACAAGATCATGGTGATCGGTGGTGGTCCTAACCGTATTGGTCAAGGGATCGAGTTCGATTATTGCTGTGTTCACGCTGCCCTTGCAATGCGTGAAGATGGTTATGAAACCATTATGGTTAACTGTAACCCTGAAACGGTTTCAACTGACTATGACACATCTGATCGTTTGTACTTTGAACCGATCACTTTAGAAGACGTTTTAGAAATCGTACGTACAGAAAAACCCAAAGGGATTATCGTACAGTACGGCGGTCAAACACCTTTGAAATTGGCTCGTGCTTTAGAAGAAGCAGGCGCACCAATTATCGGTACGTCTCCAGATGCGATTGACCGTGCAGAAGATCGTGAACGTTTCCAACAGATGATTCAACGTTTGAATCTTCGTCAACCAAGCAACAGCATTGTTAAATCTGCTGAAGAAGGTATGGCTGAAGCATCTAAAGTGGGTTATCCGTTGGTTGTACGTCCATCTTATGTTCTTGGTGGTCGTGCGATGGAAATCGTATACAACGACGACGAACTTAAACGTTACTTGCGTGATGCTGTACAAGCGTCTAACGAAGCACCTGTACTGCTTGACCATTTCCTTGATGATGCAACAGAAGTCGATGTTGACTGTGTATCTGACGGCAAAGATGTGGTGATCGGCGGTATTATGCAGCATATCGAACAAGCGGGTATTCACTCAGGTGACTCAGCATGTTCAATTCCGCCTTACTCTCTTTCTACAGAGATTCAGGATGAAATGCGTCGTCAAACCGTTGCTATGGCGAAAGAGCTTGGTGTGATTGGCTTGATGAACGTACAGTTTGCTGTTAAAGGCAATGACGTTTATATTCTTGAAGTGAATCCACGTGCGTCTCGTACAGTACCGTTCGTTTCTAAATGTATCGGCGAATCATTAGCAAAAGTTGCAGCACGTTGTATGGCGGGTCAATCTTTAGAATCTCAAGGATTCACAAAAGAAATTATCCCAACGCATTTTGCTGTGAAAGAAGCAGTATTCCCGTTCAACAAATTCCCAGGTGTAGACCCGATCCTTGGACCAGAAATGAAATCTACTGGTGAAGTGATGGGTGTTGGTACAACTTTTGGTGAAGCTTTCTATAAAGCTGTGTTAGGCTCTAATGATCGCTTACCGGGTAAACCAACTGAAGGTGAAGTGAAGCACGTATTTATTTCAGTACGTCATTCAGATAAACCTCGTGCCGCGGGTATTGCGAAACAATTGGTTGATTTAGGCTTCAAAATTATCGCAACTGGCGGTACTTATGATGTCATTAAAGACGCTGGTATTGAATGTGAACGTGTGAATAAAGTAACAGAAGGTCGCCCAAATATTGTCGACCGCTTGAAAAATGGCGAGATTCACCTCATTATCAATACTACAGAAGGTAAACAAGCTCAGCAGGATTCATTCTCAATCCGTCGCTCTGCGCTTCAAGGTAAAGTGTATTACACAACAACCTTGAATGGTGCTGATGCTGTATGCCAAGCTTTAGCAATTAAATTGCCAATGGATGTATATCGCTTGCAAGATTTGCAAACACTAGGTTAATTCGTTTCCGATAAGTCCCGCCATCTTATCGGTGGCGGGCTTTTTTCATTTTATAAACCTGTATTTTTAAAATACTGAACTGAGGGACAACAATGCAACGTTATCCTATGACTCCTGAAGGCAAGGTCGCCTTAGAGAAAGAATTGCAACAGCTAAAATCTGTTGATCGTCCACGTATTATTGCTGCAATTGCAGAAGCACGTGAACATGGGGATTTAAAAGAAAACGCAGAATACCATGCAGCGCGCGAGCAACAAGGTTTTTGTGAAGGTCGTATTCAAGACATCGAAGGTAAACTTGGTGCTTGCCAAGTCATTGATGTTAAAGGACTCGAACAAACAGGTCGTGTGGTTTTTGGTGTGACAGTAACCATTGAGAATTTGGATACTGAAGAAAAGAAAACCTATAAAATTGTAGGTGATGATGAAGCTGACTTTAAGATCAATAAGATCTCAGTGAACTCACCTATTGCGCGTGGTCTTCTTGGTAAGAATGAAGGCGACGAAGCCAAAATCACCACACCACAGGGTGAAGTGGAATATGAAGTGGTAAGTGTTGAATATATTTAACACATACTAGGGCTGATGATTCAGCCCTTTTTATTGGGCTAAATATATAAAATGAATAACAAAAACGAATCACTTGTATATTCGGTCATCAATCATTGACTAAGACAAACAGACTCAAAATATTTTGTGTCAAAAACTCAAGATATATAGTCAAACCACCTCATTATTAATACAAGTGAAGGGTGACTATAGATAAAAAAATTTAAAAACAGTCAGATCAGAATAACCCTGCATTCACCTAGAAAATAACACTGATCGCATATCCATTTAATCAACATCAAGCATCATCCATACATCGCTCAGATCTTGCGCCAAGCTAAATAAGATGCCTCAGCCATATAGACACCAAGAAAACTAGCAATTATCACCAACTGTTCAAAGTAAATTGCCATTGTTAAATATTTTCTATGCATTACATTGAGGAAAAATTAAAATTCATTGAGGACGAGGATGAAAGCAGGACGAGCAAGTAAAACTGCTGAAGCGGCAGCAGCAATTAGGGCCAATCACCATTTAAATGCCAACGATCCAGTATTCTCTGACCCTTATGCATTTGAAATGACCAATTCACAATGGCGCTTACTTTTAAATAACGCCCTTCTACGTAAAGCGTTAAATTCCAATTTGATGAATCAAACTTTTGGTAAATTGACTGGACAAGTGGTTGGACGTTCTCGCTATACAGAAGATCTTTTAAAGCAAGCGATTGAACATGATCATATTCAACAGTATGTATTGGTTGGCGCTGGTCTAGACTCTTTTGTATTACGCTTGGCCCAGCAATACCCTCAACTCAAAATATTTGAAATTGATCATCCTGATACACAAAGAACCAAATTAGAAAAATTAAAAAAGCTCAGTAATACAGGTGAGCTCCCAAGCAATGTGGAATTTGTAGGGATTGATTTTGAAAAAGAAAAACTGTCTGATGCTTTGGCGCGTAGTGGATTTCAAAGCACCCAAGCCGCATTTTTTTCATGGCTGGGCACAACCCATTATTTAACCCCACAAGCAACCCTAGCAACCTTACACAACATTGCATCCTTTACTGGCAAAAATAGCCAAGTCGTGATGGATTATTCGATTGATTATAAAGCCTTACAAGGTATTGAGCGTTTGGGTAGCTTCGCAGTGTCACAGTTTACCCGTTTCTTAAAAGAGCCTTTGATTGGTGCGTTTGCTTCGCAAGCATTGCATCATGCAGTTGAAATGATGGGTTATCAGGTGGTTGAAGATTTATCAGGAAAAGACATTACCCATCGTTACTTTAACCATCGTGCTGATCATATTCGTCATACCCATGCCACGCATTTGATCCATTTAAAAATAGGTTAATACTTGAATACCAGCCAAGGAATAGCTGAAGAATTGATGTTTAAACCCAATACACTGAATATTTTTTAATTGCTGATCAAGATCTAAGTTCAATCTAAGGTTACAATGCGCGCTCTAGCCTTTGCACTTAAGCTTTTGTACTCCCATGACTGACGCTATTCACTCCCCCGTAAAACACTGGTGCGAATTTGAGTTTATTTCTAAGACTGTGAAAAATCCCAATATTCATATTAAAGGAAATTATTCTTATTATTCGGCATATTGGGATCAGGGGTTTGAACGTTGCGTGGTGCGTTATTTGCATGATAAGCCATCAACTGTAGAGAAACCAATTGACCAGTTATATATTGGTAACTTTGTTTGTTTTGGGGCGGAATGTGTGATCATGATGGGTGGCAATCAATTACATCGCCCTGACTGGATTTCTACATTTCCTTTTGATACCCGTAGCTTTTTACCCGCTGGGGATACGGTGATTGGCGATGGTTGTTGGATTGGCAGTCGTGCCATGATTATGCAAGGGGTAACGCTAGGTGAAGGTGCCATCGTTGCTACAGGTGCAGTCGTCACTCAAGACGTGCCAGCGTATGCAATTGTCGGTGGTGTACCGGCAAAACTCATTAAATATCGGTTTTCTCAGGATCAGATTGAAAAATTACAGTCAGTTAAATTGTATGATTTAGATGAAAAGCAGATTTTAAAAATTCGTGAACAATTACAAGGCGATGATATCAATCAATTGATTGAGTTTTTAAAAGCAGCAGAATAATTTCCTCGGTATAGGTTAATAATCAAACAGAAAGCAAAAAGGGCTAAATATCAATTTAGCCCTTTTGCAAAGATTAAAATCTTTTGCTATACATCAGAATTTAACACAACATTTTGCTGTGCATTTTTTAACTTTCGTTGTTTCAGATAATAAGCAAGCATCAAACAAAGAATCCATGCTGGAATCATCATTACCGCAATACGCATATTCTCGGTGAATGACATTACCACCAGAATACCCAACATAAAGATAATGCAAAGATAATTACTGAATGGATAAGCAATACTTGGAAACTTGGTGGTCTGCCCTTGTGTTTGCATGGCTTTACGGAACTTTAAATGCGTCCATGAAATGACCACCCAGTTAATCACAATTGCAGCAACCACCAACATCATCAATAAACCAAATGCTTTTTCTGGAAATGCATAATTGAGTAGTACACATAAAACTGTGACAAAAGCTGAAACATAGACTGCATTGGTTGGAATACCACGCTTATTAATATGCTTAAGGAACTTCGGTGCATTACCCTGTTGCGCCAAACCAAGTAACATCCGACTACTACAATAACTGGTCCCGTTATACACCGAAACAGCTGCAGTAAGGATGACAAAATTCAGTAAGGTCGCAACACCATGACTATCCAGTGAAGCAAATACCATTACAAATGGACTACCGCCTTCTGCCATTTGGTTCCATGGAAAAAGTGCAAATAAGATAAACAGTGTTGCAATATAGAAAATCAAAATACGGTAAATAATTTGATTGACTGCTTTAGGCAGAGTTTTATCAGGATCACGCGCTTCTGCTGCGGTAATACCAAATAGCTCAATCCCACCAAAGGCAAAAATAATCACAGCCATTGCCATGACTAAACCTTCCACACCAAATGGGAAAAACCCGCCCAATGCCCAAAGGTTACTAATGCTTGCCTGTGGCCCTGCTGTACCTGTTGCAAGTAAGTAGGAACCAAAGCCGATCATGGCTAAGATTGCCAAAATTTTGACGATAGAGAACCAAAACTCCATTTCGCCAAAAAATTTAACATGCAATAAGTTGATACCGTTGATTAAAACAAAAAACACCAATGCTGAAATCCAAGTCGGAATTTCAGGCCACCAATATTGAATATAAAGACCAATTGCGCTCAGCTCTGCCATACATACCAAAACATTGAGTACCCAATAATTCCAGCCAGACATAAAACCTGCAAATGAGCCCCAGTATTTGTAGGCAAAGTGACTAAATGAACCACTGACCGGTTCTTGAACCACCATTTCACCTAACTGTCGCATCATTAAAAACGCAATAAATCCAGCAATCGCATAACCGAGTATGACTGAAGGACCTGCAAGCTTAATCGATTGCGAAATACCCAGAAACAATCCTGTACCAATAGCACCACCTAGCGCGATAAGCTGGATGTGCCGATTGCTTAAACCATGTTTCAGGTTTCCTTGCTCATGTTTTGACATATGATTATTCTCATCCTTGTCTCGTAATTTTTGTATTCAAAATTACGTATATCATAAGTTAATCAAAAATGCCTATATCTAATCGAAAAATAATTGATTTACTTTTCTCATAACCGCGCATATAAGCAGAAAATTCAACAAATAACAATTATTATGAATTGTGTAATTAAATTATGTATTGCGTAATCAAATATTTTCAGTATGATAGAAATGATAAGACACTGACAGCTTGCTTGAGTCATTTGAACAAGGCATCTAAGTAACTTTATATTTATTTGTTTTTCAAACACTTAAGAAAATATATTAAAGATTTTGATCACCCCTAACAAAATTAAAGATAAGGAAAGCAAATCATGAGCTCACATTTAACTTGTTTTCTTGAAATCGACTCACAATCAGATTTCACAATACATAATTTGCCCTACGGTATTTTTAGTGAAACACCCCAAGGCACCAAACGAGTAGGTGTTGCCATTGGAGATTGGGTCATAGACCTTGCCCACTTAGAGGCACATGGACTATTAGCGATCAATGGACATCAAGATTGTTTTAATCAAGCGACTCTGAATAAATTTATAGAAACGGGTAAACACAACTGGCAAAAGGTTCGTACGACATTACAAAGTCTACTCTCTGCTGAAAATCCAACACTTCGTGATGATGTGGTTTTACGCCAAAACGCATTGTTTAAGCAAAATACAGTCACTTTACACTTACCTATTCAAGTCTCTGGCTATACAGATTTCTACTCGTCCAAAGAACACGCCACCAATGTCGGAACCATGTTTAGAGATCCTAAGAATGCGTTGCTTCCAAACTGGAGCGAACTTCCTGTGGGATATAATGGTCGTGCAAGCTCTGTGATTGTCAGTGGCAAAGATATTGTTCGCCCTTCTGGGCAAATCAAATTACCAGATCAAGAACGTCCTGTTTTCTCTGCAACACGTAAACTCGATTTTGAATTAGAAACCGCCTTTATCGTTGGTAAAGCAACTGAATTGGGTGAGCCTATCGCGATTACAGATGCTTGGGAGCATATTTTTGGTATGGTTTTGCTCAATGACTGGTCGGCACGTGATATTCAACAATGGGAATACGTACCATTAGGCCCGTTTAACGCCAAGACTTTTGCAAGTGCAATTTCACCTTGGGTAGTAACCATGCAAGCACTGGAACCATTTAAAGTCAAAGGTCCAGAACAACAGCCTAAACCACTTTGCTATTTAGAAGAAAATATTGCCAACAGCTATGATATTCATCTCAGTATTGAAGTTCAAAGCCCTCAATCAGCACAAGCTGATGTGATTTGCCAGACCAACTTTAAATATATGTATTGGTCAATGGCACAGCAACTCACCCACCACACGATTGCCGGTTGCAATGTCCAAGTCGGTGACTTGATGGGTTCAGGCACAATTTCAGGCCCTACAGAAGATGCTTATGGTAGTTTGCTTGAACTGACATGGAATACCACCAAACCGCTCACCCTCTCGAATGGCGAAAAACGTGGTTTCTTACAAGATGGTGACCGTGTTGTGATGAAAGGCTATTGTGAAAAAGCAGGGATCCGAGTGGGCTTTGGTGAGGTTGCCAATAGCATTTTGCCAGCTCGCCAGTTTAACTTTCATCAAACAGAAGACTTGAGCTATGAAACTGTATAGTTATTTTCGTAGCTCTGCAGCTTATCGAGTTCGAATTGCACTGAACCTCAAACAACTGAGTTATGAAATACAGCCCGTGCATTTGGTCAAGAATGAGCAACTGCTAGAGCGTTACCAAGCACTTAATCCAAGTCAGTGTGTTCCAACTTTAGTGGATGAAGATCAAAGCTTTTTACAGTCACTCAGTATTTTGGAATATCTGGAAGAACGTTATCCAGCAATTTCATTGTTGCCTGACAATATCGTCACGCGCAGTAAAGTACGTGCTTTTGCACAAGCGATCGCCTGCGATATTCATCCGTTAAATAATTTAAGAGTCTTAAAGTATTTACAAAATGATCTCAGTCTTAGTGACGAGCAAAAAAAACACTGGTACCAACACTGGATCATAGCGGGCTTTAACAGCTTAGAAGCCCAACTACAAGATTCAAATGGGCAATTCTGTTTTGGTACACAACCGACATTTGCAGACTGTTGTTTGATTCCTCAAGTCTATAACGCCAAACGCTTTAAAATTGATTTAAGCGCTTTTGCAAAGATTGAGTCAATTAGTCAACACTGTTTAACCCTTCCTGCTTTCTTCAATGCAGCCCCAGAACAACAACCAGATTGGGAATAAAGATAAAGGAGTTTTATCATGAGCTTTGCGATTAAAAAAATTCACCATGTGGCTTATCGTTGTAAAGATGCCAAAGAAACCGTGGAATGGTATAAAAAAATGCTCAATATGAATTTTATTTTGGCCTTTGCTGAAGACCATGTGCCTTCGACCAAAGCCTTTGATCCGTATATGCATTTATTCTTAGATGCTGGACAAGGCAATGTATTGGCATTTTTTGAACTGCCTACTCAACCCGATATGGGGCGTGATGAAAATACCCCTCAATGGGTTCAACATATCGCATTTGAAGTCGAAGACCTCGATACGTTATTGATTGCAAAAGAACATCTTGAAACACAGGGTGTTAAAGTTCTTGGTGTCACCAACCATGGCATTTTCCACTCGATTTATTTCTTTGACCCCAATGGTCATCGTTTAGAACTGACCTATAACGATGTGCATGCAGATGCAAAA
Organism: Acinetobacter sp. NyZ410; assembly: GCF_022828975.1. Lineage (NCBI taxonomy): Bacteria > Pseudomonadati > Pseudomonadota > Gammaproteobacteria > Moraxellales > Moraxellaceae > Acinetobacter > Acinetobacter sp. NyZ410. Next base: position 3,589,970 of record NZ_CP094620.1, read on the forward strand.
ATTGCACGAATTACCGAAGAAATGAAATTAGAAATGCTGGAAGAGTGGAGCCGTACCAAACGTGCGCCTCAGCATACTCATTTTTTGCATGAAGACGAATTGGGAGCATAATCATGCTCAATTGAGTATATCTGGGTGCCAAAGCCAACTGAGTACTTACTCAGTTTATTAATCGAATGATTCGTGATTTGGCATCCTAGATCTAGTTGAACACGATATTAAGCAGCTTTAATGGCACACAATGCTCGTTTTGCTGGAGCTTATGTAACCTTCAACTAACAACAGCCATCAGCATTTAAAATATTGCTGTGGGACAATGCTAGAACTCATCAGTATTGAAGCGTTGTGACTCCAATACCGTTTTTTATCGGCTCAACTTTAATGGTCTAGACCTTTTGATGATGTCCTGTTGTTTAATAAATCATATGCAGCACTACAAAAACAATTGTATGCTGATAACATTCATTGAGACTCTGTTGAGATTTCATTTAAAAAGATAAGTTCTATTTTGTACAATGCTCAGGCACTATGTGTTAAATATGTAAATCAAATATCGACAGCACATCAACACTGCTAGATCGTATGCAGATTAAGGGTTATTCAATGATTGAAGAAAAGTTGTCTGGTGGGGTTCAATCACTTGAGGTGGGCTTAGCCGTTCTCAATGCCCTTTTGGAACATAATAAGCCGATTATTTTAAAAGAGCTGTCGAGTAAACTTGATATGCATCCAGCCAAGGTACACCGTTATCTTGTCAGTCTAATTCGGATGAATTATGCAAAACAACTTGAAGATGGTCAGTATGCGCTTGGTGATCAAGCTTGGCGTTTAGGTTTAAACTGTATCCAACACACCGATGTTTTACAGCTTGTTCAGCATCTTATTTATGAACTACAAAGTAAAATTGGTTGCGGGATTCAAATCAGCAAATGGTCACCTAAAGGCCCATTAGTTGTACAGTCGATTGAATCAAATCATCCGATTTCAATTGTGACCAAAGTCGGTTCGATCATGCCTTTAGTCAATTCAGCTGCTGGGCGGGTTTTTGCCTCCTATTTACCTGAAGCGCTAATCAAACCATTGATGCACGCCGAATGGGAAAAAGCAACACTGAACCATAGTCAGGTCAAACCCACCAACTGGGACGAATTTCTTGTTTTAAAAGAAAATACTTTACAGCAAGGTATGGCAATTGCCCAAGGTGACTTACTTGTTGGTATCAATGCTGTGGGTTTACCTATTTTCAATGCGCATCTTGCAATGGAATTTTGTATTGTTGCATTAGACAGTGAAATGTTTTTACCAGTCAACGCGGGTAGTGAAAAACTTGAACTATTTAAACGTGAAGTTGCTGCGATGAATCAATACATACAAACACGCTAATTTTTTAGTGAAAGATCGCAAAAAGCCAAGAATTTAATTCTTGGCTTTTTTCTATTGAGTACGATTTTGTTATTTGGCTTCTAATACACCACGGCGGATTTGGTCACGTTCAATTGATTCAAACAATGCCTTAAAGTTGCCCTCACCAAAACCATCATCGTCTTTACGTTGGATAAATTCAAAGAATACAGGTCCAAGCATATTTTCAGAGAAAATCTGTAATAACAGTTTTTTCTGACCGTCTTTGGTATTGCCATCTAACAGAATACCGCGCTTTTGCAGCTCTTCTGTCGGTTCACCATGATCAGGTAAACGATCTTTTAACATTTCATAATAAGTTTCAGGAGGTGCCGTCATAAATTTCAGCCCTAAACCTTTTAACTTATCCCATGTTGAAATTAAGTCATCGGTAATAAAAGCAATATGTTGAATGCCTTCACCATTAAAGTCAGCCAAAAACTCGGCGATTTGCCCATTGCCTTTGTCTGAGTCTTCATTCAAAGGAATACGAATCATCCCATCAGGTGCAGTCAGCGCCTTAGAAGTTAAACCCGTATATTCACCTTTGATATCGAAATAGCGAATTTCTTGGAAGTTAAAGATTTTTTCATAGAAATTTGCCCAATAATCCATGCGTCCTTTATAGACATTATGGGTTAAATGATCAATTTCATTTAAACCAGCTCCACGTGGATTTCGATTTTCGTCATCAAAGAATACAAAATCATTTTCATAAATATCACGATCGACCAAGAAAATTGGCATACCGCCTATTCCTTTAATCGCTGGGATATTTAATTCCATTGGTCCTGCTTGCGAATACATTGGCTCTGCGCCAAGTTCAATTGCATTTTTAAAAGCTTTAGCTGCATCACGCGTTCTAAAACCCATTGCACATGCTGATGGGCCATGTTCTTTAAAGAAGAATGATGCATAAGATTCAGGTTGATAATTCAAGATAATATTAATATTACCCTGACGCCATAAATAAACTTTTTTTGATTTATGCTTTGCGACTTTAGCAAAACCAATTGCTTCAAAGATTTGATCTAATCCATTTTCCGTCGAAACAAACTCAATAAAAGCAAAGCCACATAGTTCTAATGGGTTATCTAAAATATCCATCTAGTTTCCCTTATTTGAATAAATTCATCCGTTTTTTAATGCCGAGAAAAGATCACAGGTATTTAGGTCAATCGACAAAATATCCTGATTTGAACTCTTCCTTTCCATAATTTAGTCCATGTAAAGCGCTAACCTTGAGCTGCATTTACACTGACGCTTAACTCTAAATTTATCCTACAAGAAAGCTTTAATTTATGCAATACATAATCAAATTATGTTATGTGTAATTTTATTTCTTATTCTAATAACGTCGAGCATACTATTTTCGCGCAAATAGCATTACATTATTATGATACTTTTCTACTAGCTTTGATGTTTCAGGTTGAAACGCTTCCCAACTTAAATCGTTATAATTCAATATCCATTGATAATACGTTTTCCCAATGTTCTTAAACTCAATGGATAAATTTGAACTACTTTCATCATGGCAATCTGTTGAGTTTTCATATTCCTCTTGAGAAAAACACGCTCGAATCCGCTCATAAGAATGAAAAGGTGTATCAGCCAGAGCCAGTTTATATACACCATTCGGCTCTAACATGACAAAGTCTGCAATCTCTTCCAATCGCCCACCGCCTGAATAACTCACGCTCCAGCGCTTTACCACAGCAATAGCGAACTTTTGACGATTTAAAGGATAAAATGCTGGATAAATACGAATACCATCACTACTTAACACTTCATCCATAGGACTTTTACTATGGTGTTGATAATGCTTGAAATTCCAAGAATTCAGCATGACATACTGATTATTTTCTTTTACGAATTCAATTAATTGAGGTGTTTTATCTATTATATATAAGCGATTATCTTTAATGGTTTTCTTTTTCCAAACCTCTGCATTGTTAGTACAGCTTATTTTTAATGCTTGGTAAATGTGCGTGACTTGAGCTGTTTCAGTATTCATTTTAACCCATGGAATTGCTTTGATTTGATCCGCAATTGCCTGCTGTGAGAAAAACAAGAGTCCAGCGTACATCATCCATTTTAATGTCTTGATCGATTGCATCTTAAGGATAAACATCGTTATTTATCGTCCTTTAAAATTTGGCTTATCTTTCATTAAAAAAGCGCGAACACCTTCTAAAAAATCTGCTGACTGCCCTGCCTGTCTTTGCAAATCCTGCTCAACTTTAACTTGGCTAGTAAAATCATTTTGCATGCTGACCCGCATCGCTTGTTTAATCAAGGCAAAACTCAGGCTGGCTTGGGTTGCCAAATACTCGGCTAAAGTAACAACCTCTATCTGTAACTGATCATCTTCTACCACTTTATAAATCATTCCCAATCGTTCCGCTTCATCTGCACTGATTTTTTCGGCAGTCAGCATCAACGCTTTGGCTTTGGCAAAGCCGATCATACGCGGCAATAACCAAGTTGCACCACAGTCTGGAATTAAGCCAATTTTGCTAAAAATTTGTGAAAAGCTTGCAGACTTTGCCGCAATCACGATATCACATAACAAGACCAGGCTCGCTCCCGCACCAGCTGCAACGCCATTTACAGCACAGATAATCACTTTTGGTAGTGTATTGATGAGCGCTAATAAGGGATTAAAGTATTTTTCCAAGACCAAACCCAAGTCTATAGCACCACCACCAAATAAATCTGGGCTTATCGCCTGACCTGCACAAAATGCTTTTCCAATCGCAGCAATCACAATAATGCGGATTTCGGTATCATCTTTCCATTGTGTTAAGACCTCTACAATTTCAAGGCACATTTGCGGTGTAAAGCTATTGAATTGTTCAGGTCGATTTAAGCTCAAATATCCAACTGCATTTTTTTCTTCGACTATAATTGTTTGATATTCCATTGTCTTTTCCTTTTAATCCATGGTTTAAATTGTAATGTCCTATTATTTTCAGTATGTATATTTAAAACATTTTAAAGGAAGAACTGGATTTACAATTTGCCAATTGTTTCATTCAGCCTCTATATTTTCTCAATTGTGTATGGCTTTTGTTTAAACAATTTAAAGCTTGATTTTGATCATGCTTGATTGCATCTCGATCTTTATTTTATTGATTGATTTATCTTTTTATTCAGCTGCATTTGCAAGTAAAAAAACGATGTAACTTGATGCCAATGCTTTTAATTAAATTTATGATATTTATATGAATTATCCCTACACATTTACTCGGTTTTATTCATCTCATATTCACGTTATGATGACTTTATAGACTTAGAATTGTAATAAATATTCAACTCAGCTTTTCGGTAAAATAAGGAAAAAAGACATGGCTTATCAAAACATCCTCGTTCCTGTTGATGGTTCAGAAACTTCATTATCTGTTGTGAAACATGCGGTTGAATTTGCCAAAGCATTTAACAGTAAAATCACGGTTGTACAGGTGATGACTTTAGACCCTTATATTGCATCAGAATATTTGGCACATGGTCAAAGCAATATGCTGATTGAACGTGCTCGTGAATTTATTCAATCCAATATCAATGTGGCAAAAGATCAATTTGCCGCAGAAGGTGTGCAAGTTGAAACACGTTTACTCGAAGGTGAAAATATTGCACATACCTTAAATCAAGCTGTGCAGGATTTAAAAATTGATTTGGTCATCCTCAGTTCACATGGTCGTACCGGACTGAAAAAAATTATTATGGGCAGCGTAGCGCAAAGCTTATTAACTGAATTACAAATCCCTGTTTTAGTAATTAAATAATTTTCACCACTTGTTTTAAAGATTCCTCACTATCTTTATAGTGAGGAACTAAGGTACCCATTGATACTTTTTTAGATTTATTTTGCCATCAATAACCACAACTTCCTCAGCCATTAACTTTGCAGTCTGAATACACATTCCCTTTTCATCCAGCTTTTTTAAGCTGATTCGGCCTTGTGAATTAACCACGCGATACCAAGGGATATCATGATCTTCAGGTAACTGTCCCAATACACGCCCAACCAACCGTGCATGTTTGGGTAAGCCTGCATATTTGGCAACTTGACCATAACTGGCAACTTTACCTTGGGGAATTTGTATGATGACATTTAAAATCATCTGAGCGAGTTCATGATTTGACATTTTTTAGATCAATCAAGTAATAAAAAATAATATTCATAATCATCTTGGCAAACAGCGTTAAATTGACTTTGAAAATAGGCTTTAAACATTTTAGGCAAATGTAATTTGACTGTACATAATCTAATCTTAAATCGTACCTCAAATACAACAACAAGAGTATTCAAAGATGAAAGGAATCTTCAACAAACTGATTTTATCGACGGCATTGGCAATGGGTTCTGTGGTAACAGTGGGCTTATCGACCACAAGCTATGCTGCTCCAGCGATTGACATTCAAAGTGTACTTCAACAAGAACGTGCATGGGCGGGCATGGAAACCAAACGTGTAAAAGTCGGTGATATTGATTGGGCCTATAGTGAAGGCGGAGCAGCTGGCAAACCTACCATTATGCTCGTTCATGGCCTAGCTGGAAGTCGCGACAACTGGAATCGTGTGGCACGTTACTTAACGCCTTATTACCATGTGATTATTCCAGATCTTCCTGGTCAAGGTGACAGTAAAGTCCCTAACGATTTTGATTATTCATTGCCCAATCTCACTGAAAAATTACGTCGTTTTGCTGAAGCCATTAAAGTAGACAATGGCTTAAATGTCGCTGGTCACTCGATGGGTGGTTCGATTTCCTTACTTTACGCAGCACAATACCCTGTTGATACCAAATCTTTATTTTTAATTGATAGTGCAGGTGTATTTAAATCTGCCAATACTCCTTATTTAAAAGATCCGACAACTTTACGTAATATGATTGTCAGCAAACCTGGCGATTTTGATCGTTTAATGAAAATTGCAACCAGTCTACCGCCTTTCATTCCTAAAGAATTAAAAGATGCTCAAGAGAAATTGATGATCAGCCAATCGGCAAACACCACCAAATTGGTTGAGCAACTGATTGTGATGTCTAAATTATTTACCCCAGATTCTTTTGCCATTGCAGCACGTTCGATTGACCAGCCGGTATTGATTGCATGGGGAGATAAAGACCAAATTATCAATGTTGAAGCTGCGGCTGAACTCAAAGGCTTATTGAAAAATGCACAAGAGCCAATCATTCTAAAAGGAGTCGGGCATTTACCGATTTTAGAACAAGAACAACTTTTGGTGAAACCTTACCTCGATTTCTTAGGCAAAAACGCAAAATAACAGCTCCAATAAAAAAGCCAGTATTGTTACTGGCTTTTTTATTGCGACAACGTTTAAGAATATTGAAGTTTCATAGTCAAACTATCTAATTATTCATACGACTGATGTGCATCAAGTCATTGATCAGAAATGAAGCTGATGTTTTTGTATGAACTTTTATAAACTGTTGGTTATCAATTCACTGTTTGAAAGTTTGAATTCTAGATGGTGATCCTACCGTGTGGCGACATGGATGTCGCCGTTGGGCGGGGGTACAGGACGTACCCCTCGCCCAATAGAAGATTTTTGTCACTTTTCATCTCTGAAAAGTGAGGCATCGCCTACGCAAAGGGATTTAAACTTTTAATGTAAGCTGTGGCATTGCAAGCTTTTTTACAATCAACAATTTACCTCCATCCAATTGATTTAATTAAAATATTAATTAAGATAAATTATATTCTTGTGCCTGATATTTTTGACAGGTTGATTATAGCTTCTTAATTTTATACCTTAACTATTCATTTGACTGAATGCACTGCATTTAGAAGTTACCAGGATTTTCCAATCGCTTCATTTCCTGCGCTTTTTCAGGATGATGTACAGAGGCCACACCATCTGCAGCTTTCTTGTCAACCAACGCTTCTGGGTTATAAATGGTGATGGTTTCATGCCCTTCGTTATCTTCACCCACAATATATTTGATGCCTTTACGGTTCATCTTATTGCACATGCGCTGATACCAACCTTTGAAACCTTGGGTTTCTTCATTTGGATTGTAATAAAAGGCATTCATGACTGCAGGTAAACCCAAACCACAGACGACACCTGAAAGTAATACGCTGATAAAGGTATAACCAATTAGAATACTACTGTAGTCACGTAACTCAGGGACGTTTGCCACAGCAAGAATCAGTGCAAGTGAAATCCCCCCACGAACCCCTCCCCAAGAAAGAATAGCCAGACTACCGTTATAGCTTTTTTTGCGGAATGATGGGAAAAATGCAAAAGCTAAATAATTTGCAGCAAAACGAGAGAGATGCAAGGCAAAGAAAGCAAAAATACCACCAAGAATCAGACTTGTGCTTAAATCTAAAATAAAGATTTCTAGACCAATCAAGGTAAAGAGAAAAGAGTTAATAATCCCTTCTACTGTATGCCAAAAATGATTGACCTCACGAATTTCACGATCCTGTAAAATTTCTTTCCATTTATTACCGACAATTAAACCACCGATCACACAGGCAATCGGAGCGGATGCATGGGCAAATAATGCAACCAGATAAGAACCACATGCCAATAATGCAGTGGTAAGAATCAAGGACTCCATCTCATGTTTACCACGTAATAAACGCAAGATTCCCAGACCAAAAGCCCAACCAATAATCACCGCAACCACAATTTCATATAAGAAAGTTTGTAGTGTTGCAGCTAAACTAAAATGCTCTCCTTCAAGAACATTTAATAAAGTCATGAAAACGGCGATACACATTGCGTCATTAAATAAGGACTCACCTTCTAACTTAACAATCAGATGATGCGGCGCACGTACTGAACTAAGCACACCTTTGATCCCAATCGGGTCTGTCGCACCTAAGGCAGAACCCAGTAACAACAAAACTAAAATTGGAACGGGATTGCCAATCAAGAATTGGAAACCAAACACCAATCCTGCAAAAAATACAGCACAGAGCAGTAAAGCAATCGTTGCCAAGATACTGATCGGCTTCCAATAAACTTTTAAATCTGAAACCTTAAATTTAAGTGCTGAAGAAGTCAGAATGAAGCAAATGACACCATTGACTAAAAAATCATAAAAATCGACATGCCGTACAGCTTCTTCAATATTATGAATATTAATCGAGATAAATTGATTGCCATTGAGTAAGCTGGCACCCCATTGCAAAATAAAGACAAAAATTGCAGAAACAATGGGAACACCAATGGCTTGAGGGAAACCTAATATTCGCTTATTAAAAATTGTAGTCGCAATAGAAAGCGCAAAAATGACTGTAAAGACCTGAAGAAAGAAATAGTTACCCATCCGAAACCTGTTTTAGATTTTTAATTTAAATGCACATCAAACACTCAATCATTTTTTTATAAAATATAAAATAAGAGACCATTTAACAATCTAGATAATTGTACAAAAAAAACTGAAATATGATGATTACTGGTTATATTTTTTAACATAAAAAGCGCTTAAAAAAAATTGATTGAGAAAAAAAGAGAACATGATGTTCTCTTCTTTAACCCAACAATCTATAGCTGTCTATTTAAAGGTATCACACGCATTGATATCACCAGAGTTCATACCGATGTTAAACCATTGCATACGTTGCTGACTGGTGCCATGCGTAAAGCTGTCTGGTACCGCATAACCACGTGCTTTTTTCTGCAAGTAGTCATCACCAATTTTTTCAGCAGCATCCATCGCCTCTTCAATATCACCCTGTTCTAAAAACTGCGTGCGTTGTTGTGTACGATTGGCCCAAACCCCAGCCAAACAATCCGCTTGTAATTCTAAACGTACTGAAAGTTGATTGCCCTGAGTTTCACTGGCACGCTGGCGTGCTTGTTGAACCTGAGACGATATTCCCAATAAGTTTTGTACATGGTGCCCAACTTCATGCGCAATTACATAGGCTTGTGCAAAATCACCCGCTTCATCTTTAGCTGAAAGCTCGGATTGATTTTTTTCTCCAGAGATGCCCATCTGTTGGCGCATATCTTTAAAGAACTGGGTATCGATATACACTTTTTGATCTGCTGGGCAATAAAATGGCCCCATCGCAGATTGAGCCGTACCACAGCCTGATTGTATCGCACCACTAAACATTACCAGTTTAGGTGAAACGTACTGTACACCTTGTTGTTGGAAAATCGGTTTCCAAGTATCTTCGGTATCTGCCAAAACGGTTTTAACAAAAGATGCCGTTTCCTGCTGTTCAGGGGTTAAATTTGTGGGTTCAGAATTTTGACTTGCTCCAGCCGAAGTCACCTGTTTGGTCGCTTGATAGGCTTGCTGTGGGTCAACACCAAAGAATTTCCATGCAACAAAAGCGACGATTAAGCCCAGGATACTAATCCCACCCGCTTTTACGCCACCACCGCCACGGCGATCTTCGACATTATCACTTTCTCTACGTCCTTTCCAACGCATAGATCGGTCCTTTTTATTTTAAATTGGCTATCGTTTAGGATGTGCTTTGCATTTAGGCTGTTGTTGATTTACCACGAACTTTTTGAATAAGTCCAACAACCAATACCACGGCTAAGCCTGCGACGATACCAATCAGTAAATTGATTAACGTTGGTGTTAATGCACCAATAACACTACCAACGGTTGGAATATGTTGAATATGATCAACGGCTTCTTCTGACCAATGATGCAAAGTTGAAACAGCATGGGTGATGATCCCCCCACCGACAAGGAACATTGCAATGGTTCCAACAATCGTTAATGTTTTCATTAACTTTGGTGCAAATACCAGTAAACCACGGCCAATGCTTTGTTTAACATTTGATGTTTGTTGGGTTAAGTACAAACCTAAATCATCAATCTTTACAATCATAGCGACAAAGCCATAGACACCGACGGTCATTAAAATTGCGATGACAGATAGCACCATCACTTTGGTACCAAATGTTGCAGCCGCAACAGTCCCTAAAGAAATCACCACAATTTCAGCAGAGAGAATAAAGTCTGTGCGTATCGCGCCTTTAATTTTATCTTTTTCAAATGTGGCTAAATCAGTTTCGATTTGTTCAAGTTCCTCTTGCGCAGCTTCACCGGTTTTGGCTTTTTTATGCTGCAAACTATGTAGAACTTTTTCAACACCTTCATAGCAAAGAAACAAACCACCAATCATCAGCAATGGGTTAATCAACCATGGTGCAACCACACTGATCAGCAAAGCCAAAGGCACTAAAATTAATTTATTGATAAATGAGCCCTTCGCGACACCCCATACCACAGGAAGCTCACGCTCTGCTCTTACACCACTCACTTGTTGTGCGTTCAGTGCTAAATCATCACCTAAAACACCCGCAGTTTTTTTAGCCGCCATTTTACTCATGACTGCAACATCATCGAGCACTGCTGCGATATCATCTAATAATATTAATAGACTACTTGCCATTTTTTATCCAAAATTTTAGTTATCCTGTCATTTTAAAGTGAAAATTCATTTTTCTATATAAAATTTTGTAGATTTTCACATTTATTGATAAAAATTGGTTCTACACCATTTTTCGCTGACATTAAAATAAATTATCTCGTACAATAGTGCCCATTCATAAAACACGACTGTCTATACAAAGACTTTGGAAGCGATAATGACGAATCAAGATAATCGTCCTGTGATTTTGACAGGCGACCGTCCTACTGGACAACTACATTTGGGACATTTTGTAGGTTCTTTGCGCTCACGAGTAGGCTTACAAGATTCTCATCATCAACACCTCCTTCTCGCAGATGCTCAGGCTTTAACAGATAATGCGGATAACTTTGAAAAAGTTCGTCGTAATATTCTTGAAGTAGCAACAGACTATTTAGCAGTCGGCATTGACCCAACAAAAACCACAATCTGTGTTCAATCTTGCTTACCCGCGTTGAATGAACTCACCATGTTGTATTTAAACTTTGTGACGGTTTCTCGTTTAGAACGTAATCCAACCATCAAAGCTGAAATTCAATTACGTGGTTTTGAGCGTGATATTCCAGCAGGTTTTCTTTGCTACCCTGTTGCACAAGCTGCCGATATTACTGCATTTAAAGCCACAGTCGTACCTGTTGGTGAAGACCAAATTCCAATGATCGAACAGACCAATGAAATTGTTCGTCGTTTAAACCGTCAAATTGGACAAGAGGTTTTACCTGAGTGTAAAGCGCTTTTATCCAATATGAGCCGTTTACCTGGCTTTGATGGTAAAGCCAAAATGTCGAAATCATTGGGCAATACCATCGTGTTAGATGCAACAGATAAAGACATCAAAAAAGCAGTCAATGCAATGTATACCGATCCAAACCATCTGCGTATTGAAGATCCAGGTCAGGTTGAAGGAAATATTGTCTTTACTTATTTAGATGCTTTTGATCCAAATAAAGAAGAAGTTGAAGAACTTAAAGCACATTATCGTCGTGGTGGTTTAGGCGATGGTACTGTGAAAAAACGTCTTGAAAGTGTGTTAAAAGAGTTGATTACACCAATCCGTGAACGTCGTATGGAACTAGCAAAAGATCCAGATTACATCATGGATATTTTAAAAACTGGTACGGAAAAATGCCGTATCATCACTCAAGATACTTTAGACGAAATCAAAAATGGTTTAGGCGTATTTCATTTCTAAAATGCGCTGATTATCTAAGTAAAAAAAGCCACTGAATTCAGTGGCTTTTTTTACAACATCTTTTATAACATCATAAATTAATTTTTATGACGCATATGTGGGAATAAGATCACATCGCGGATACTTGCTGCATTGGCAAATAACATCACTAAACGATCGATACCAATACCTTCACCTGCTGTAGGAGGTAAACCGTATTCTAATGCTTCAATAAAGTCAGCATCGAAATGCATTGCTTCATCATCGCCTGCATCTTTTTCGGCAACTTGCGCTTGGAAGCGTTCAGCTTGGTCAATTGGATCATTTAATTCCGAGAAACCATTTGCCAACTCACGACCACCGATAAAGAATTCGAAGCGGTCTGTGATATGTGGATTATCATCATTTCGGCGTGCTAACGGCGAAGTTTCCGCAGGATATTCTGTGATAAATGTCGGCTGACGTAATTGAGTTTCAACAGTTTCTTCAAATACGATGGTTTGTAGTCGACCTAAACCAAAACCTGGTTTAACTTGCTCTTTTAACTCTTCACGAATAAATGTTGCCAAGAATTCACGATCCGAAACATTTTCAGCAGTGAAATTTGGATTATGCTCAAGAATCGCATCAAACATCGAGATTTTCTTAAATGGACCTTTGAAGCTATACACTTCTTCACCATAAGGAACATCTGTTGAACCCAAGATGTCGATTGCTAATTTTTCAAGCATACCCTCTGTCAAAGCCATGAGATCTTTGTAATCAGCATAAGCTTGATAGAATTCAATCATGGTGAATTCTGGGTTATGACGCGTTGAAACACCTTCGTTACGGAAGTTACGGTTAATTTCAAATACACGCTCAAAACCACCAACAACCAAACGTTTTAAGTAAAGCTCAGGTGCAATACGCAAGAATAATGGCATATCTAATGCATTATGGTGTGTTTCAAATGGACGCGCTGACGCACCACCTGGAATCACATGCATCATCGGAGTTTCAACTTCCATAAAACGTTCATTGATGAGATAGTTGCGAATGCCTGACACAACTTTTGCACGAATTTCAAAAGTTTTACGTGTTTCTTCATTCACAATTAAGTCTAAATAACGTTTACGGTATTTTACTTCTGTGTCATTCAAACCATGAAACTTGTCTGGAAGTGGACGAAGCGATTTCGTCAATAATTCAAAATGTTCAATATGAACATATAAATCACCTTTGCCAGAACGACCGATATAACCTTGAACAGCAATAATATCGCCAAGATCTAGACTTTTCACCGTTTCTAGAACTTCAGGTGCAAGCTCTTTACGTGGCACATACAATTGAATACGGCCCGTCATGTCTTGAATCACGATAAATGAACCACGGTTCAACATCACACGACCCGCTACAGATACGTGAACTTGCTCGCCTGCTTCAATTTGTTCTTTAGATTGATCTGCAAATTGTTCTTGTAGATCTTGCGCATAATGCTCACGCTTAAATGTGTTTGGCCATGGGCTAACACCTATTTCCTTGGCGTGATCTTGAATTTGCTTTAACTTGGCATGACGCTGTGCAATTAAATCGTTTTCGGAAATGTGTTGTTCAGAAGTCGATTGAGCGTTATGTTGCGTCATCTCTGCCTCGATTATATTAAAAAACGGAAGTTGCATAGCATAGCAGATTTACAACATAATGCGTATGAATATAACTCTACGAACCATGTAAAAATTAAAAATCATGAATAAATACTGGCAAGGATTCGCCCAAAGTATCATTCTTTTCAATGTTTTGTGGTTTTCAACTGTGGTTGATGCCGAGCAAATCGTTGTTATGAGCAATACTCAAAAAGATCTTCCTATAAAAATTGAAAGCACCAATCTCAATAATCAAGATTATATTTGGCAATTAGAAATCGTTCCAAATCGAACCAGTTTACAAAGCCTAGTCAAATTAATGAATCCACACCCCACTCAAAAAGCACTCAATTTAAGGGCTTTAGAACTGGCAAAAAAACTCACTCTGGATCAATTACCACAAGTCAGTAATGATTTTAAAAATAAAACCCTCAATGTTGATGAACAAAACATCGCAAAAATAAAATATTATTATGGGAAATACATTCTGTTTATTAAATTTCCAACTCGCATCCAATACGCCATAAAACCCAACTTTTCACAAGTACAAAGCGCTTTAGAACCCTTTTGTGACCAAAGTAAGACACCATCTCAGAATAAAATTAAATTTGATCAACAAGGTAATATCTCGCTCTCAGCAAAATTTTTGGTAGATACACAAGGGCAAATCCTAAATATCCGTTACAGCCCTTTAATTCACGAACAAATGAAATCGATACTGCAACCTTTACTAGAAAAAATTCGCTTCCAACCACGTAATGAAAATGGTGTGGCAAAATCATTTTCTATTGAACAACCCCTGATTATTCAATGCCATTAAACAATAATGAAAGTGCTAAGTTTCTTAATGGTTTTGTTCAGCCAATGATTTGACTATGGCAAACCCTTGCTGGAAAGCACGATCCATCATGTCCTTATATTCCTCAGAGGTTTCTATTTCAGCAGATAATGTGGTTGTTGCACCCTGTTCATTTAAGAAATATTTTTCTAAAGAGCCACTCCAACTTTGAACATCTGCACTTGTTGAATCTAAAACACCATTTTTCAAAACACCCAAATGTTTAAATACCACTTTTTTAAACTGCTCCAACTCTACAATGGTGGCGACCATACCATTACCACTGGCATCCTGAAATAAGGTTTCCCCGCCAATTTTCCAGTCAGACTGCATTCGCGAAGTTTCCGAAAACGGTTGGGTCCATTTGGAATAAGTATGGGTATCCCACAGGATATTCCATACTGTTTGTGCATTCGCTTGAATGACAATGTCATAGCTTAAAGTCATCATTTCTTTCTCTTATTTTATTGATCCAATCTATAGCTTAGTACAATAAAAACCCAGAATGATTAATTTTTGTTAATAAAAATCCATCACCTAAAAAATTTAAACCTAAACATTCAATATGTTAAACAATAAATAACAAGCATATTGATCTGTTACACAACACTCTTAGACCAAAATCTAAGTTTTTAAAAAAGTGCAGCTAAGTAGAATATTTGAATATAAAAATAGTTAAATGGAAAATTTTAAATCCATTGATAACTTTTTCTAGCTTTGTTCAATTTCTACCTTTGCTCAATAAAGAAAGACCATATGAAAACGATAACAATGAAGAGTATTCATTCTAAAATCTTATTTTTACATGGACTAGATTCATCTAAAGAATCGACAAAATTCCATGCCATCAATGCTGAAAAAAAATATTGTATTAACGTGGATTATCGTAACCTTAACTACAAAACGGTTGAGTGTTTTTATCACGATATTATCGAAAAGATTAAACCCGATTTACTGGTAGGTCATAGTTTAGGGGGGTATTGGGCATTAAAAATGTCACAGCAACATCGAATTCCTGCAATCCTTGCCAATCCAAGCTTAAATCCAGATTTCCGTGAAGACTATGCAGCGATTGATGAACATGATTTAGACCATGACATTCCACAAATTGCTTATCTGGAACTGGGTGATGAGGTTTTAGATATGTATAAAGTGCTTGAACAACTAGAGTCATATATGCAGATTAAAGCTGTTGAAGGTGGACACCATCGTTTAGTCCAACCTGAAAACCTAAATCATTTAATTGAATATATGGAACAAACCTTTATTGCTTGAAATAAAATTTTCAAAGTACAGTTCGCTGCTCTCTAACTAAAAAAGCCTTGTATTTACAAGGCTTTTTTCACGACAAGACAGACAAACAAATGATTTAAGTATTTAATCACAAGCAGGTAGCCCGAAAACTTAACCTGTTATTGCCTTTAAGCAACCGCTTTTTCAACTGGCTTGGAATGCTCATCGAGCACTGACCAAATCTTTAAACCAAGATCTTGATGTAAATCAGGCAGGTCAAGAAAAATACTTGCACCCAATACCGTATGTTGGCATTTATGCATCAATTGATTGACAGCTTTTAAAGTACCACCTGTAGCCAATACATCATCTACAATAATCACTTTTTGTGCTGCGATATCCGCTGACATTTCCAAGCGATCTAAACCATATTCTAAGCTATAACCCACACCAACTACTGGAGGTGGCAACTTACCTGCTTTACGAACCAACAATAAGCCTTTGCCAGTACGTTGTGCCAATAAGCTGGCTAAAACGAAACCTCGTGCTTCAACTGCAACAAAACTATCCACGGCATCCAATTGCTCTACAGGAATACTTGCAATCAAGGCATCGGTTAACTCCACAAGATTGTTCATAAACAATGGGGTTAAATCATAAAAACAAATACCTGGTTTTGGGAAGTTTTGGACAGTACGAATACTTGACCACAAAGCAGTAGAAATGTTCATCATGGGAGGGAGATTTAAAAAAGATAAATAATACGTGAATTTTAACGTTTATTAGCCAAAATTGACAGCAGCCCGCTACCTGTTCAATATTAAAGTCACGCTAAGTTATTGAATTTATTAAGTCCATTTTCACACAAAATAATGGCTATAGAATGAGCTAATTTTAGCTTAATATTTTTGGCTAAAATATTCATCTAGACCTTTGTCTAAATTCAAATATTTTTAAACTTTTATAACAGCGCTCATCCCTTGTTATGACAGGATTGTAATTAAAATTGTCTGACAAAGTTGGCATAATAAACATCGCTTTTGTCCTGAGCTGCCATTCAGCTTTAAGATTAGTTAGATAAACTCCGATATTTACTTTACTTTAGATACAGAACTGCGTAAGAATTTAGAGGAATATGTACACATTTTATTTGCATATTATTTGAGTCAAGCAGCAGAAGGAATTTTACTGACAGAAAAAACAATGCATCTGTCAGATATCGGAGAATCAGATGAAGAAATATCAATGCATCGTTTGTGGTTGGATTTATGACGAAGCAGAAGGTTGGCCACAAGATGGCATCGCAGCAGGTACCAAGTGGGAAGACATTCCTGATGACTGGACATGCCCAGACTGCGGTGTTTCTAAAGCAGACTTTGAAATGGTAGAAATCTAAGATATTGCGTAAAGACCATGTTTACATGGTCTTTTTTACATTTATTTTCAACAATACAAAATTATTCAATTCACCTCTAAATTTGAAACAGGTATGGAGAAAGATATGCAACCGATCATCATCATAGGTTCTGGCATGGCGGGTTATACCCTTGCAAGAGAATTTCGTAAGTTAAACACCGAACAGGAATTGGTGATGATTTGCGCAGATGATGCGGTGAATTATGCAAAACCTACCCTATCTAATGCATTGGTTGGGAAAAAAGCACCTGAACAAATTGGTTTAGGCAATGCTGAAAAGATGAGTAGCCAACTGAACATGCGGATTGAAAAAGAAACATGGGTTAAAAGTATTGATGCAGAGAAACATGAATTAACCCTTGAAAAAGATGGACAATCTTCAACTCAAGGCTACTCAAAACTTATTCTCGCCGTGGGCGCAAATCCGATTCGATTAGCGATTGCTGGTGACGGAAGTGATGATATTCATGTGGTTAACTCACTGATTGACTATCGCGCATTCCGTGAAACTTTAGACAATTGCAGCACGGGTGAATGTGGCAACAAGCGTGTGGTGATTTTAGGTGCAGGCTTAATTGGTTGTGAATTTGCCAATGACTTACAAAATACTGGGCATCAGGTTACGGTGATCGACTTAGCACCACAGCCGTTAGGGCGTTTACTGCCTAATCATGTTGCACAAGCGTTTAAAGACAATCTTGAACAATCAGGAATTAAATTTGCCTTGGGCACCACTGTAGAAAAAGTTTCTAAATCTGAGCGTGGTTATATCGTTTCATTGGCCAGTGGTCAGTCCTTGCTCGCGGATGTTGTGCTTTCTGCGATTGGCTTACAACCTAATATTGCCTTGGCTAAAGCTACAGAAATCAACACCAGTCGTGGTGTGATTACCAATACCTTGCTCGAAACCAGTCAAGCAGATATTTTTGCCATCGGTGACTGTGCCGAAGTGAATGGTACACTCTTGCCATTTGTCATGCCAATCATGCAACAAGCGCGTGCATTGGCCAAAACCTTGAGTGGACAAACCACCACTGTACACTACCCTGCAATGCCAGTCGCGGTGAAAACCCCAGCTGCACCTTTGACTGTACTTCCTGCTCCAATTGATGTAGATGTTACATGGGAGAATGAAGAGTTTGAAGATGGGATGTTATCTAAAGCAACAGATGCTGAAGGTATCTTACGTGGTTTTGTATTGTTAGGTGCAACTGCTGGAAAACAGCGTTTAACATTAACAAAACTGGTTCCAGACTTGATTCCTGCATCGGTTTAAGGTTTTAATAGCAAGGATATTTTTTAATCAAAGAATATCCTTGCTTAGGAAAATAACAATGAATAGCGCACTTCAATTTCAAGTTTCACCTTATGCCTCGTTCATGAATGAAACCAAAGTCGATTTAGGTAATGGTATTCAACTTCATGTTGAAACTGGAGGGAATCCACAACACCCGACCATTCTGTTGATTATGGGTTTGGGTGCGCAAATGTTATTTTGGCCTGATTTTTTTTGTAAATCACTGATTGATCAAGGCTTTCATGTGATTCGCTTTGATAATCGTGATATTGGCTTATCTTCAAAAATTCGCCACCAAGGTCCACGTTTAAACTCTTATAAGCTGATGGGTCGCTTTGCTTTGGGCTTACCAAATGACGGCGCGCCTTATAACTTATTTGATATGGCGGATGATGTTGCATTATTGATTGATCGTTTAGGCATTGAAAAACCACATATTTTGGGTGCTTCAATGGGTGGTATGATTTCTCAAATTTTAGCAGCAAAATATCCTGAGAAAATTGATAAAGTCGGTTTACTCTTTACCAGTAATAATCAACCTTTGCTACCACCACCATTTCCAAAACAACTCTTTAGTCTTATTGGTAAACCTGAATCGCGTGATGAAGAAGGAATTGTGAATCATTCCTTGAAGGTTTTTCATATGATTGGTTCACCTGGTTATATCAACCAAGTTGAAGCAATTCAAACTGCACGTAAATTATATCGTCGTAGTTATCATCCAGCGGGTGTACTTCAACAGTTTTTAGCAATATTATGTACAGGTTCCTTACTTAAATTGGATAAGCAGATCAAAAAGCCAACTTTAGTGTTACATGGCTCTAAAGATCGGTTACTACCTCCAAGTCATGGTAAGGCTGTTGCTAAAGCAATTTCAGGCGCTAAATTTGAATTAATTGAGGGAATGGGGCATGATATCCCACCGCATTTTGTTCCTCAACTTAGCGGGTTATTTGCACATCATTTTAAATCATAAGCATTAGGACACTATGGCTGCATTACCATCCCTAAGACAGTTGTCATATTTAGTGACATTGTCTGAGACGCTGCACTTCACTGAAGCAGCGCGCCGTTCGTTTGTAACTCAATCTACTTTATCTGGTGGAATCATGGAGTTAGAACGTTTATTGGGTGGCGTACTCGTAGAACGTGATCGCCAAAACGTACGTTTAACTCCTCTAGGTGAGCAAGTTGTTGCCCGAGCCCGTGTTCTACTCGCCGATGCTCAGGACTTGATGCGGTTAAGTCGAGAAATGAGTGAACCGTTAACTGGTGATTTGCATTTAGGGATTATTCCAACCATCGCCCCTTTCATTTTGTCGCAGCTTTTGGAAGAAGTGCATAAACAACTTCCAAAAATTCAGTTGCATCTGCATGAAGCACAAAGTGAAAAAATTGTTGAAAAACTTGAGCATGGCAATTTAGATGTGATCATGCTGGCTTTACCATTCGACACACGTGGTTTGAAAGTTGCTGAAATTGCGAAAGAAGATTTATTCTTAGTCTGCAATAAAGCAGATCAAAATGCGATGAATGCAAGAAGCTTAGATGATTTAGATCTTTCTCATCTTATGCTCCTTGAAGAAGGTCATTGCCTACGTGATCATACCTTAAGTGTTTGCCCAATCGGTGAGCGTAAAAATGATCACCGTTTAAAAGCGAGCTCATTGCCAACTTTAGTGGAAATGGTCAGTTCAAACTTAGGCTATACACTGCTTCCTCAGATTGCAATTCATGCACATATGCTGAAAAACAATGATCAGATTGTGGTTAAACCTATTGAGAATGCACCATCACGCACTTTGGCTTTAGTTACACGTAAAAGTACACCACTACAAAGTGAATTTGATGTGTTGGTACAAATTCTTCAAAAAATTACGCCAAATTTACGTTAATTTTCCAATACTAAAAAGGAGTCATGATTGACTCCTTTTTTATTGAATATCTAAAAAGTCTATAGATCACCTCAGCATAAGCATAATTAAAACGATCTTGTTTTTACTGGATCAAGCATGATAATATTTGACCAGTACAAAATACTCGCTTATTTTTGTATGTATTGTTACGATAAAAATCGCGAAAAATCGACCTATCCTCAGCTTGTTTTTTCAAAGCATGCATCCATCTCGTCGACACATATCCAATCCTTTGCATTGGTCAGCGTTCCATAGGGCTTGAATCTTCCAAGCATCGTTAACAGGTTTCCACAGTTTTCTGTGCCTGAATTTTCGATAGGACGCGTATGAACCGACCTTTATATATTATTTTTTCAACGATTGTCTTAGATGCAATTGGCATTGGCATCGTATTCCCTCTGCTTCCCTCACTACTGAAAGACCTGAGCCATCAGCATAATGTTGCCTTGTTAATGGGGGTTTTCCTAAGCCTGTATGCGCTTATGCAATTTATTTTCTCCCCGATCTTAGGTGCTTTGAGTGACCGTATCGGTCGAAGACCTGTTCTGCTGATTTCACTTGCGGGTTCTGCAATCAACTATTTTTTTCTTGCTTGCTCACCCTCTCTTATCTTGCTGTTCATTGGACGGATCATTGCTGGAATAAGTAGTGCCAATATGCCCGTGGCTTCAGCCTATATCGTTGATACCACGTCAGAAGAAAATCGAGCAAAATACTTCGGTTTAATGAGTGCCATGTTTGGTATTGGATTTATTATCGGTCCTATACTCGGTGGATTATTGGGCGGGTATTGGTTACGGCTACCTTTTTTCGTTGCGGCAATTTTAACAACAGTTAACTTGCTTATCGCATTCTGGCTACTCCCTGAATCCCGAAGTAACAATCCACTCCTAGTCCCCCCTCAAGCTTCTATTTCGCAACGTTCGAGTTTAAAAATAAATCCCTTGAAAAGTTTTGGTTTTATCCTTGCTCAAAAAGGTATATTGCCGATTTTGCTGATATTTTTTCTGTTTAGCGCCTGCGGTGAAGCTTATGGTGTCTGCTGGGCACTTTGGGGACACGATACCTTTAAATGGAATACATTTTGGGTTGGTCTTTCTTTAGGCACTTTTGGTTTATGCCAAGTACTGGTTCAGTCATTTATACCGCAACATGCCGTCCGATATTTTGGTGAAAGAAATACCGTGCTGATCGGTCTGGCATGTATATGTATGGCATTAATCATCATGGCTTTTACCCAACACGCTTGGATCATTTTTGCAATAATGCCAATCTTTGCCCTAGGAAGTATCGGCACTCCTGCACTACAAGCTGTTGTTTCACAAAAAATCCCAGCTGCACAGCAAGGACAATTTCAAGGTGTTATCGCCTCAACCATTAGTTTGGCCTCGATTATTGCCCCATTGTTATTCTCTACACTTTTCTTTCATTTCCAAACACAATGGACTGGCGCTATATGGTTGGTTGTCGCGATGATTTATTTAAGTGCATTACCTGCAATTTTATCAAGTTTAAAACCACAACAGCTTAAGTCATCCTAGTATTTAAGAACTTCTATGCTTTATTAGAAGCGTTGATTGCTGATTTAATAAACTTAAATCTATAGCAACCAAGTCATTCAATTTCATTAAAATCCGATTGATTGATACAAAAAAGCCCGATTAATTTTAATCGGGCTTAAGACAATCAAATTATCTTGGCTTAACCATTTACAAAGTGCTCAAGCAAAGTTTGTTGTGCATTGTAAATTGCCTCGCCTTCTTTAGGTTGCACACGAGTCCAAGTACCATCGCCTTGCAACAGCCAAGCGCGGATATTGTCTTTTAAGTAGTTGACTAAACCTTGCTGGTAAATACGTTTTTTTAATGCTGGATCTTCAATCGGGAAGCACACTTCTACACGATTAAATAAATTACGATCCATCCAGTCTGCACTTGAACAGTAAATACGTGGATTGCCATTATTTCCGAAATAATAAACACGGGTATGTTCTAAGAAACGCCCGACAATTGAACGTACTCGAATATTTTCAGACAGGTTTGGCAACCCAGGACGTAAACAGCAAATTGAACGAATAATCAGATCAATTTGCACGCCTGCTTGCGAAGCTTCATATAATTTATTGATCAATTGAACTTCAGTTAACGCGTTAACCTTCACAATAATTTGCGCAGGTTTACCCGCTTTGGCATTGGCAATTTCATCATCAATGAAAGCAATTAACTGAGCATGTAGCGTAAACGGCGCATGTAACAGTTTTTTCAACTTCGCCATTTTGCCCATACCGGTCAATTCTTGGAAAATACGATGTACATCTTCGCAAAGCTCTTTATCTGTAGTGAGCAGCCCATAATCAGTATAGATACGTGCATTCGTTGCATGGTAGTTACCCGTACCCAAATGCACATAACGTACTAACTTATTATTCTCACGGCGTACCACCAAGATCATTTTGGCATGGGTTTTATAGCCCACGATGCCATAAACCACAACAGCGCCTGCTTCTTGTAATACATTGGCAACGGCGATATTCGATTCTTCATCAAAACGCGCCCGTAACTCAATCACAGCGGTGACTTCTTTACCATTACGTGCCGCTTCTGCAAGTACCTGAACAATTTCAGAGTCAGCACCACTACGATATAAGGTTTGTTTGATGGCTAACACTTGGGGATCACGTGCAGCTTCACGCAACAAGTTAATAACTGGTGCAAATGATTCAAATGGATGGTGTAAAAGAATGTCTTGTTTTTGCATTGCTGAAAAAATATTTTCAGACTTTTTCAATACTTTTGGAATCGCGGGTACATGCGAGTCATAGCGCATATGTGGACGTTTAAAATTTGACACAAGACGTGCCAGATTTACCGGCCCATCCACTTTATAAAGTTGTTCTTGTTCTAGATCAAATTCTTCAAGCAAATATTCATAAATATGTTTTGGACAGTTTTCTGTCACTTCTAAACGTACTGCACGACCAAAACGACGTGAACTCAATTCGCCTTTCAATGCTTTGGCTAAGTCTTCTACATCTTCATTCAACGCCAAATCTGCATTACGTGTAACACGGAACTGATAACAACCTGTAGCTGTCATCCCTGGGAACAAATCCGATACATGCTCATGAATAATCGCAGACAACATCACAAAATGTTCTTTGCCGCCTGTAAGCTCATCAGGTAAACGCACTACACGCGGAAGCGAACGTGGCGCTGGTACAACTGCTAAATCAATTTGTCGACCAAATGCGTCTTTCCCTTCTAGAGTCACAATAAAGTTTAAGCTTTTATTGACCAATCGTGGGAATGGATGTGCAGGATCAAGGCTAATGGGAGTAAGCACTGGTGCAACTTGTTCTTGGAAATATTTTTTAATCCACACAGACTGTGCAGGCGTTAACTCGCCACGACGTAAAAAGCAAATGTCTTCTTCACGTAACTTAGGAAAAATTTCCTCATTGAGGATGCGATACTGACGCTCAATCGCTTCATGTGCAGTTTTAGAGATTTGGTCTAAGACTTGTTTTGGCGTCAAGCCATCTGGTGAACGACTTTCATTCCCTAAAGTTAATTGCTCCATCATTCCTGCAACACGGATTTCAAAAAATTCATCCATATTACGAGAAAAGATCAATAAGAAATTCATACGTTCAAGCAAGGGATGTAAAGGATCAACAGCTTGCTCTAAAACACGTAAATGGAAATCTAAAATTGAAAGCTCACGATTTATATATCGTTCATTATAAGAATATTCTGTAGGCGTTGTTGTCGTCACTGCGGTATTCATGCAATAAACCTGCATCAAAAAAAATGTCTTAATTCTAGTATGCTTCAAATTTGTGACAATTTCATAAAAAAAGCATCGCTTCATAAAAAAAGCACATCAATTTGTGCTTTTTTAAATTCATTTATTTAGCGTCAATCTGGAATACGGGTATAACGCATATACTTCAAAACCAAACGCTTACGGTATTGAAGCTTAGAATCATCACGATTTTTTTGATAATACTTCGGATTGGTTAAAATCACTGCTAAAAATGCGGCCTGCTCACGACTTAAACTTGCCGCGCTCTTAGAAAAGTAATGTTGTGATGCAGCTTCAACACCATAGATATGATCTCCAAATTCAACAGAGTTCATATAGACTTCTAAAATGCGCTGTTTCGTCCACATCCGCTCCATCATGGTGGTGGCAATCGCTTCCTGACCTTTGCGAATAAATGAGCGACGATTATAGAAGAATAAATTTTTAGCCAATTGTTGAGAGATCGTTGAACCACCGGCGACTACTTTGTCTTTTTTAAGATTACGTTGTAGTGCATTTTCAATACCATCCCAGTCGAAACCATGATGATCGAGAAATTTGGCATCTTCGGCTGCGACAATTGCATGTTTAAAGTTATCACTGATCTTGTCATAGTCGCGCCATTGATGTTGAATCGGCTCAAAATCAGACAAATATGTCCAACGCATAAACATGGTGGTTTCTACATCATGAGTACGCCAATAAATTAAACTTGAGAAAATCCATAGCTGAATCATGATCAAAATACTGACCACAATTAACAAAGCACGAACAATAAAAGCTTTCATGTCAGCCGCTTACTCCGAAAATTCTGACGTTTCATGTTAAGCTGAATCTATCTATAAAAAGCTAAGCAATAGCATGTCTAAATATCAAGATCTTTCAACTTATAGCCAACCCAATTCTATTGGTAAAATAACCTTATTGCTGATTGCCATCAATGTCGGTTTATTTGCCATCCAAGTCTTATCAGGTGTCAACATTACTGACCCGACAACGTTGGACGCGTTGCGTTGGGGTGCTGATTATGCACCTTTAACCTTCTTAGAGGAACCATATCGCTTATTCAGCAGTATGTTTTTTCACTTTGGTATCCTGCATCTAATGATGAATATGTGGGCACTGTATATTTTTGGTGATGTTGCTGAAAAAACTTTAGGAAAGTTTTATTTCCTTGGACTTTATATCCTTGCTGGACTCATGGGAAGTTTATTAAGTGGTTATTTGGATATTCGAAATAGCTACGAACTGCTGCAAAATTTTGATCAAAAACTCTTTCCTCATGTATCTGCAGGTGCATCGGGTGCTGTAATGGGACTTGGTGGTGCACTGACACTCCTGTCGTTGTTCCCACCTACCCCGAATCAAAGATTCATTTTAGATAAAAGATCACTTTTAACCGTACTTGCGATCAACTTAGCTTTTGGCTTTTTAGCCTCTGGAATTAACAATGCTGCCCATATCGGTGGGATGTTAATGGGTGCGATTATGGCTTTGGCTTGGTATGCAACACAACGTGCCAAAATGGGTAAAGCTGCCAATATTATCATTGTGATTTTAGGGATTGCAGCAACCTATGGCGTTTATCTCTATTGCCAGCATCTCGTTGGACCACTTAGCCCACTTTGGCAACAAGCCATTGCACAAATGCGTGAGCAATTAAACTTTTAATCTCTAAAATAGCTTGTCTATGCCGTAATAAAACATTGCAGAGTACACTCAATTCAAAAGTATAAAAAATGGCGGCCTATAGGTCGCCATTTTTTAATTTACTGTCTTCACTGGGCAGTCTTTTAAAGACTCAACTGAAATTAAACAGCCAGATAAAACCACTTAAACAAAGCGGTTTAATTCAACTCTCGTAGACTTTGCAATGGTGGAATTTCAGATAAATAGCTCAATCGGTAACGCCCAATCAATGCACACAACACTGCCATCGAAATTGGTAAAATCAACCAAATTTCCCAATGTAATTGCATCACCATTTCCATACGATAACTGGCAACGGCACTAATCACCTCCGCAAAGAAACAGGAAACGATTCCCGCCAATAATCCAATAAAACCGATTTCAAAACTCATCATATTTTTTAACTGACGCTTTGAACTACCAAAAGAACGTAACAATGCCACTTCTTTTTTACGCTCATCCATCAGCAAATTGATACAGGCAATCAGTACCAAAAAGCCAGATAAACTCACCAATACTGCCAAAACCGTAATGATTTTAACCAACACAGAAACCAAGTTTTTAATTTCATCAAAAATTAAAGTGACGTCAATAAAGACCGTATTGGAAAATTGCTGAATCAGATTAACCATCTTAATTTTTTCACTCGGCGGCACATAAAAGCTCCCTAAATAGCTACCTGCGTTTTCATCTAACGTCTTTGGGGTAAAAATAAAGAAAAAATTTGGGCTAAAGCTTTGCCATTCCACTGTACGCAAATTCACAACTTGCGCGTTCAAATTTCCTTCAGGCAAACTAAAGGTTAAACGATCACCAATTTTAATACCCAATTCTTCAGCCAGTTTGGCCTCTACAGACACCTGCCCAATTTGAGTCAATTGAGCCTCTCCAGCAACAATGATATTGTCTTGTGGATAATGATCTGCTTGGGTGAGATTTAACTCACGACGTAAAGAATTATTGGTTTTCACCAATTTGGCAGGAAAAGCTTGACCATTTTTTGCCAATAAGCGCCCTTTTACATTGGGATATAACAGTGTGCTTTTCCAGTGTTGCTGTGCCAATTGTTGTTTAAAAGCCTCCAGTTCAAATGGTGGTAGACCATAAATAAACTGGTTAGGCGTCCCCTCAGGCAATTGTTGCTGCCAACGCTCTAATAAATCAGTTCTCAATACAGCAAGTACCGTGATCAGACTTAAACCCAATGCCAAAGCGGTAATTTGTAAAGCGGTTTGCGAAGGGGTTCGGATATAGGCTGAGAGCCTATTTTTCATTGATTTTAAAGTCTTTAAAATCATCCAAACCACTGCATATAACAAACCTGTTAACACAATGACTGCACCCATCACCAACGCAGTGAGTATCAGATTTTCGGTCAAGACCAAACTAAAAATAATTAAGCTCACTAAACCTGTAGCCATCATCCACAACATTGAACGTGCCGACTTTTCTTGTTGGCGTATCACCCGAATAGGCGGTGTATTTAACAGTTGCCACAAGCTCGGTAAAATAAATCCAATCAATACAATTGCACTGGTAAAAATTGCAATAGGTAAAGGACCAACCAGCATCTGCAACATTGAAAATTGCAACTCTAGGTTCGGAATCATCTGCAACATCAATTGCAATAATGAATAACCTAAAATCAGTCCTAAAATACTGCCAATGACAATGGCGATTAAAATAACAACGCTCAGTAACCCGAGATAGGTTTGAAAAATCTGCCGTTTCGTTGCACCCATGCAACGCATCAGCGCAATATGATCTTGGTTCTGCTGTACATAACGCTGACTGGTTAAAGCGATGGCTAAACCACATAAAAGAATCGTCAGAATATTGGCCAATTGTAAGAAAGTATCGAGGTTTTCAATCGGTTTAAGTAGGCGTGAATTGCCCTCATCTGCATTACGTAGTCTTAAATTACTTTGTGCATCTAATTCATTATCCGCATTTTGTTGATCTTGTATGGATTGATCTGTTTGTGAGTGTGTTGCTGGCTGCTTTTCAGTCAATGTGTTTTCAGTCAATGCATTGGCACTTGATGCACTTAAAGCTGAATCTGCATCCGAATTTTGTGCAATCTTTGGATTCACATTCTGCTTTTCTTGCGCTTTAAATGTCTTAAAAAATTGCTGATATGTTGCAATCGACTCAGCATCCCCTGCCATCAACAAACGATATTCAATTCGACTTCCAACTTGAATTGCACCCGTTTTTGCAACATCTGCTTGAGAGATAATCACGGTTGGCGAAAAGGCAGAAAAGCCTAATTCTTGATTTGAATCATGTTCAATGATACCAGTAACTTTAAACTGACCATTGGCAATTTGAACGCTATCGCCTAGGTTTAATTTTAATAATTCTTGTGCGCGTTTGCTTAACCAAACCCCACCACTTTGTAAGGCTTGTTTTGGCGCAATCCTTAATTCACCACGTAAGGGAAATGCTGTGTCAATGGCTTTCACATTGACCATAACAAACTGGTCCTGTGTAGAGGCCATTGAACCAAAAATGGTGACATGGGACTGTTTTAATTTTAAATCATCAGCCTGTTTGATCCATTGTTGGTCAATTGGATCTGTATCACTAAGCTGTAAATCTGCAGCTTGCATTTTAGCAGCTTGTAAGGTCACTGCTTGTTTGACTTGATCATTGCTAAACTTTAATGCAGTAGTCGCACTAATGGCTAAACTCAATGCAATAATTAGCAGATATATACCTGAACTGGCAAAACTTTGCCTAAATAAGGGTTTAAACAAGGTCAACATTACACCACCTCATTCGATTGAGGCGTTTGAGCATGTTCAATCAATTGACCATCTTTTAATTCATAATGACGTTGGCACTGTGCGGCCAATTGCGAATCGTGAGTGACAAGCACTAAGGTTGTACCGAGCTCTTTATTTAAATCAAACAAGAGTTGTTCAATTTCAAATGCAGTATGTTCATCTAAATTGCCTGTAGGTTCGTCGGCAAAAATAATTTTGGGGTCAGAAATTAAAGCTCGTGCAATGGCAACCCGTTGTTGCTCCCCACCAGACAATACTTTCGGGGTTTGCTGGCTTTGTCGTTCTAAACCGACTTTGGCCAATAAGCTTAAGGATTTTTGTTCTGCGTGTGCATAGTTAAAATTCTTCTGTAAACGTAATGGTAACATCACATTTTCTAAGGCAGAGAGATGTGGGAGCAACTGGAAAGATTGAAATACAAAACCAATATATTGAAGCCGAATCAACGCACGTTGTTCTTCGTTTAAATGCTCAATCGCTTCACCACAAACACTGAGTTGACCTGCACTGGCTTGATCGAGAGTAGCAAGGATGCCCAATAAAGTTGATTTTCCTGAACCAGAACGTCCAGTAATCGCGACCTGTTCACCTGTATAAATATTAAGATTTAGATTTTCAAAAATTGTAAGCGTTTGATGAGGTAATTCTATCTTTTGTGTAAGTTGCTGTGCAGAAATTATCACTTGTGGCATGATGGGAGAAGTTGAATCATCCTGAACCTTAGACATCATAAAGTACCTTATATGCAAATCAAAAAATTGTTAAATTTGAAAATGATGAAAAATCTAATTCATTGTTTATTTTTTAGCATAATCTGTCTGTTGCCCGTTAGTAGTTTTGCAAAAACGATCATGATTTTAGGTGATAGCTTAAGTGCGGGTTATGGTATTAGCCCTCAACAAGGCTGGGTTTTCTTGCTACAGCAACGTTTAAACCAACAATTTCCCAAACAACATATTGTGGTAAATGCCAGTGTAAGTGGTGAAACCACCAGTGGTGCCTTGGCGCGTTTTCCAAAACTATTACAAAGCCATAAACCTGATATTGTGGTGATTGAGTTGGGTGGCAATGATGGTCTACGCGGTCAACCGCCACAAATGATTCAAAAAAATCTTGCGCAATTAATTCAACAAAGCCAAAAAAGCCAAGCCACGGTCATTTTATTGGGAATGAAAATTCCACCAAATTATGGTGCAGCTTATAGCCAAGCTTTTGAGAAAAATTACCAAACCCTAAGCCAACAATACAAAGTAAAAATGCATCCGTTTTTTATGAATGGAATTGCAGGCAATAAAAGTTTGATGCAAAAAGACTTGATCCATCCCAATGCAACTGCACAGAAAATTCTACTCGATAATGTCTATCCGTTGATTCGAGGCGCGCTTTAAGTTTTTCTCAAAGCCGAAATGATTGCACCTGTTTACGACTCAAAATCGGATGTCGTGTTTTTTAAGACATCCGCAAAATTAAACAAACGCGCTAATAAGTGGTGAATATAGTCCAAACTCGATTCTTGTTCGGTAAATAGAATCCGATGCAACATGGGTGCAATCACAATTTCAATAATCAGTTGATTGTCGATGCTTGTTTCATTTCTTTGCTGGGCACGTTGCTGAATAATGTCTAACTGTTGAATCAAAAAGTCATAACACTTACCAGAGGTCGGCGAATCATTTTCCGCCACAATATCGCTTAAGATTGTACGCCCAACGGGTGAGGCATATTCCTCAAAATATTGCTCCATCCATGCATATAAGTCTTGTTTAAAACTCCCAAGATCCGCTGGTACACTGTCTGGATGTAAAATATTAAAGGCAACATCTGCAAGCAGTTGAGATAAATCTCCCCACCGTCGATAGATCGTAGAGGGGGTGACTCCTGCATATTCAGCAATCATCGGAATCGTCAAATCTGCCACAGCAACATTGTGCTGTAATGTTTGCACCGCATTATGAACTGCAGCTTGTATTCGTGCACTGCGCCCACCGGGACGCAAACCTGTAATCACTTTCGTCATCAGCAAATCACTACAAATCTATAAATGAAAACCTATCAATGGGTTAATGCTTGAAGAACAGCTTTAATCAAAAATCATCTTAGCTAAACCTTTGTGTTTAATCCAAAATACGGTATAAAAGCTAATTAATAGCTTTTATGTACATGTTGATTATGCGCAACTCTAATTTTAATCGTCAAGTGACTTCCTATAAATTAAGCCATAATGCTGCACTGTACACACATACTTTTACCCTAATGGCCTTTTTGGCAGCCTCAAGCGCACCAACACCGTTATATCGCTTGTATCAACAACACTTCCATTTTTCTCCTGTTTTATTAACGCTTATCTTTGCCACCTATGCATTTGCATTGCTATTAACCTTATTGGTGGCAGGATCATTGTCTGATTATATTGGACGTAAGCCGGTTATTTTTGTGGCTTTGATGTTAGAAATTCTGTCCATGGCCTTTTTCTTGTTTGCATCCAATATCGAAATGCTGTTTATCGCACGAGGTTTGCAAGGTATTGCCACAGCTTTAGCCGCATCTACGTTTGGAGCAGCTTTGCTTGATCTGAGTAAAACACAGGGTTCTTTAATTAATAGTATTTCTCCAATGCTTGGTATGGCTGCGGGTATGCTAATGACCTGCATTGTTTTAGAGTTTTCGACTGTTCCATTGACACTGATTTTTGAAATACTCATTTTTCTGTTTGTATCTACCACATTTATCGCAATTTTTAGCCCTGAAACAGCAACTAAACGTGTGGGTGCTTTGGCATCATTAAAACCGCAACTGACTGTTCCAGTACAAACCCGAAAAGCACTCTTGATCGTAAGTCCAATTAATATCTCGTTATGGATGGTCAGTGGGTTCTTCCTCTCGTTAATGCCTTCATTGCTGGCTCAAGCTTTCCATGTGCAATCGGCATGGCTGAATGGCATGATGTTTATTACTCTATCAGTTTCAGGGGCTGTTGGGATTTTAACCCTGCGCAATGCGCCAACATTTAAAATTTTGGTCACTGCTGCAATTACAATTGTCTCAGGTTCAAGTGTTATTTTGCTTGGCATTCATCTGGTGCAACCAATTTTATTGTTTATTGGTGCTGTGGTGACTGGGATTGGCTTTGGTACAGGTTTTATGGGTGCAATTCGTGCTGTTATGCCCTTAGCTTTACCTGAACAACGTGCAGGTTTAATGGCCGCATTTTTTGTTGAAAGTTATTTAGCCTTTAGTATACCTGCGATTATTGCTGGATACTTTGTCAATAAAGTGGGCTTAATTTTTACTGCAGATGTCTATATTTGTATGATTATCTTGTTGGCCAGCTTGGCGTTTGTTTTTGCGCTTAAAAATAAACAGAACATTCATTAAAACTATGTCTTGAATAGCCAATGATTATGTAGACACCTTTTAGTTAGATATTGACCGTACTTTTGTTAAGAAAGCTACATAAGTTCTATATCTGATACTCACAAGCTGAGTATCAGTTAAATTATAGTGAAAATCACCAGACAGATATTGGGTATAGCCATTTTTGGATAGACCTAAATCAGGAACCAGGGCAGAGTAAAACTTGAAGTGCGACATAAACCACCTAATTAATTTAAAGGGTTTATGGAGTATATAAAATTGTCATACCATCATCTTAACTTTGAAGATCGTACTGCATTAATGCTTGAATCAAGAAAAGAAGGCTTTTCACCCAGAAAATTTGCTGAACTTATTAAAAGACATCCTAGTACGATCTATCGTGAACTTAAAAGAAATAGCATCAATGACGTTTATCAAGCCCGATATGCTTCTGATCACACCTTCGCTAGACGTAGACGTGGTCATAGAAAACTCAAAATCGATTCAATCCTTTGGAAATTTATTGTTGAAGCGATCCGTTGTTTATGGTCTCCTCAGCAAATAGCAAAGCGTTTAAAGACATTTCCTGATTTGGATCAAACAATGAATGTAAGCCATACAACGATTTACTCAACTATACGAGCATTACCAAAGGGTGAGTTGAAAAAAGACTTATTATCCTGTCTGCGTCATGAAAATAAAAAGCGAAAAGCTAACGGTGAACCTAAAAAAGATTCTATATTACAGGATATTAAAACTATTCATGAGCGCCCAGCCGAAGTTCAAGAAAGAAAAATACCGGGTCATTGGGAAGCCGATTTAATTAAAGGTAAAGACAATAAAAGTTCGATAGCAACACTTATTGAACGAAATACACGGCTCTGTATCTTGGCAACATTACCTGATGCAAAGGCAGAATCCGTGCGCAAGGCTTTAACTGAAGCTCTGAAATATTTACCTGCAGAACTGCGTAAAACGTTGACCTATGACCGTGGACGTGAGATGTCAGAACATAAAAAACTCGAAGAAGATTTAGGCATAGATGTATATTTCTGTGACCCACATTCACCCTGGCAAAAAGGCACATGCGAAAATATGAATGGTTTAATTAGGCAATATTTACCTAAAGGGATTGATTTAAATCAGGCAGATCAGCATTATTTAAATCAAGTTGCCATGTCACTGAATACTCGTCCTAGAAAAGCGTTAGATTGGCTTACACCATTAGAGAAGTTTGCTCAGCTTGTTGATTATCATAAGGCTTTTGAAACTGTCGCACCTCATGTTTGAATTCGCCCAGCTTTGTGTTAGTTGGGAAGATGGTGAATGTTGGTTACCATGTTGAAAGAGTATGCAGATTGTACATACCCTTGTAATTACTAAATGACTTTAAGATTTGATCGCACGCAATTTGGGCACACAAACAAAAATCTTATTTCAATTATCTAAGGTTAACTATTTTCTTTTACGATTTGATTTAGGTATTGATTCCTAATTTCACAAAATTCTAATGGTTTATTAACACTCAAAAATTCAGGAAGACTATCATAATCAATCACTTCTCCATTTGCTTTAACGTATCGAAATTCTTGTTGATCACTTACCTCAGTTATATAAACACATTCATCAGAACCATTAAGCCATTTGTGTTTTGTGTGTTTATTTTCTTTAGATACGACTTCAACTAACACAGTATTTAACTTTTTAAATTGACCATTAATTACCTCATAGTCTCTAGTACCATAAAATTTACCATTAGCATCCATTAGATATTCTTGATAAGCAATTACTTCATAATATTCGTTGTATAATGTTTCGCTAGTTTTTTGCTTAGAGCCATTAAACTCCTGAACTTGATCTAAAACTATTTTTTCCCTAATAAAATGAGAAATTCGAAAACAATATTCCATTTCATCAATAAAATAAATTGTTTTAACAGGTTGGCCCTTTGATGGCTTAACTATATTTAACTTAATCATATTTTACCCTGGTGAATGTATACCTGGTCTAGGTGGTGGGGATTTTTGTTTCCATCTAGACGCGTTTGGAGTTTCATAGCACCCTTCTAAAGCAGCATCTAAAATTCGTTGACGTAAAATTGGTTGTTCAACTTGCACATATCTATAAATATGTCCCTCCCATGAACCAACACCTTGAAGCGGATTTTTTAATGCATAATACTTATTATACAAATCATAAGAATCAACAAACAACTCGTTATATCTATCCTCAATAATCCGTGCTTGCCCATTCATATATGCATTGTGTGTACGGCATTTATCATCAGCATTATCTTCTAATTCTTTTTCAATTGGTTTAGCTTTAGCATCATCCTGTTCAGCTTCAGATAAAATATTTGTTGCCGCAGCTAAAACTGCGAATTGTGCATCAAGGTTATTGTTTTGTGCATTCTCAATGACTTGTTGGGCAGCGGTTATAAGGGAGAGGTATTTTTCTTCAGGTTTTACATTTGGATTGTATGCAGGGTTATTAGTGTAAGAACCATAAGTGACAGTCTGTAAATTAGTTGGATGGAAAGCCACTTTACAAGCAAAAGTAGTCTGTGAGGTTAGTTCACATTTGTGTAAGTCAGAATAATCAGGATAAGTACTCTTCATACATTGTTCAATGTATGGTTTTATTTCTTCAAAAGTTGCAAATGCTCGAACCTCACAAGAACCCGTCCTTTGATTTGCTATCCAAATTTTTGGCAAAGTTATTAATACAGGTGGTTTCTCATAATAAGTAACCCGATTATTCGCAGGTTCCAACACCCAATCTACAGCACCCAATAACTGCTTTACGGCATAACTAAGTGCTATGCCTGCAATACCTCCACGTAAAACTTTTGCTACTTGTGATGCATTTGGTGAGATTAGCACAGATGATGTAAGCGACCCTTTTGTACCATCATATAAAATTGATGCACCAACAGCGGTTGGATTTGATAGTGTCCATCCACCAATTGAAGCGTTAACTAAAGCTGAATTTAATAAAAATAATAAGGAGGCTAGGAAAATTACTATTCTTCTAAACATATATCTGCACCTTTCTTGTTTATTGAGACATTATCTCGATATTCTTCTAATAACAGTTCTAAGTTCACTATGATTAAAGTTACCTTTTTTTCATTTCTTAGTTTTAATTCTAGTGATTGAACTCAAGCTTTAACATTGTTGCAAAAGTTTGATCCTGTTGCAATGTTTCTCTTCATTAAAAAATTGTATTTCAAATTTGATTCAAAAAATAACTCTTAAATTATTGTTATCAAATAAAAAGGCGCATTGAGCGCCTTTACTAACTATAAATATCAAATACTTACAACAAAAAGTTGCATTCTTGTTGCATTTTATTTTAAATCGGCTTGAACTTTAATTTCAATAGTATTTAAAAGTAATCGTATTTTAACAATATCCACCCTTCATTGTACTGCCTGAATCACTCTTTAAAAACTTAAATTCTGTAGTAGCAAATATTGGGCTTACTACTATTTTCTTATATTTAAAATCCAACTATGGTGATTTTCCCAATGGTTGAATGATGCCTGTGTTGTGGAAATCACAATGCAGATATTGGGTATATTCAAAAATGGATACCCCCCTTTTTTTTAGATTTAACTACGAAATTTTCGTAGTTGATTTATTTCGGATACTCGAATTGTGAGTACCCGGTGTTGTGATTTCCACAACCCTTTTAGTGTAGTCATAAAACTGCGTGACTAGTTTTAAACTAGGGTCGAAGACTATAACCAACCATTTCGCTGCGTTTTTATCCAAAATAAAACAAGATATACTGAATTTGACCATTGGAGAGAATGGTCAATAATTAGAAATGATGTCCAACATTGCTCACTTAGGTGGGCTTTTTTTATTAAAACTCAATTTTATATACACGATACGCAAGTTTTATTGTTGTTTTGGCAAAATTTTTTTGTATTTTTAATAGTTTTTATTCCAAATTTCTTCTAAGAATAAAACCTTAATTAATGACCCTATTCTTCGCAGCATTCAAAGCTCCTCACTTGAAGTTTTTTGCACTCATATGAACAACCCATTAAAAAAAGCCTGTTACCAGACTTAATGTTAGATTATTTCTTAAAGAAAATATCTGTAACGACTTAACAGAATTCATCTGTAAAGGTTTAATAATCTTTAAGAAATTTTATCAATCTTAAAAATTTTACCACTTAATGTACTTTGAAAAAACATTTCAAAGCTAGGTCGTATATCTTCACCTTCAACTGTTATGTATTTTAAATTTGAAAAACATTGAGTATTAGCAAAATAATTATCTACTGTTGCTTGAATGAGATATTTAATTCCAAACTGATCTTTAACACTGATATTTTGTTTAAGCATTGCGATATCCTAATAAAATTATGGTAGAAATAATGGATCTACCTAAGTATCCAAAAACTATTGAGTTTTATTTAAATAACTCTATCATTTAATTTAAATAGTTGATTTATAGACGCATAGAAGGTACGTCCATCTAAATTTAAATCAACTTCGATTCCAGAGGAAAGCAGAACTCTTTTACCAACTTCAACTGTTTTAAAACCTTCACGTGTACTTTGTATTTTATTTAGAGGAATTAAAGACACAAGAATTTCTGTACCATTTTTAGATTTTGCAATTAAATCATTTATTTTTAACAATTTACATCCTAAATTTAATCTTATCGACATTCATAAAATTACTAATAATAATTTTAAGAGAAAATAAAAAGCACTAATTAGTGCTTTTATTTAGTACTGCTTATTGTTGCTTATACAGCAATAATATTTACAGCATTTGGTCCTTTTTGACCTTGTGCAATACTGAATTCAACAGGTTGACCTTCAGCAAGGGTTTTGAAACCTGAGCTAGCGATTTCGCTAAAATGAGCAAAAACATCTGGACCTGATTCTGGTTGGATAAAACCGAAACCTTTAGCTTCGTTAAACCACTTAACAGTACCTTTCACAATATTTGAATTAGACATAATAAATCCTATTTTTTTAAAAATTTTAGCCAATTAATTGACTATCTGTAACATCGAAATAATAAAGAATGGAGCTTAAAATCTGAAAAAAACGAAGGATTATGACTAATACTGCGGTACTTAGAGAAGATTTACCAAACATAATTTTTTCTAGTTAAGCTCATTATATACTGAAAATAAAAATAATCAAGTTTTCTTATATATATATTTATTTTTTTTATAAATAAGCTTTATTTAATATCTAAGTTATTGAAAATATAGAGAAATAAAATTAAAATTAAATTCTAAACTCTATTATTACTCACAAAATATATAAATTTTCAGAATTTATTATTATAATATAACCCTTATATACAGAGTAAAGGCATGAACAAAAAATATTTCAATAGTAAATTCTTTTTTTTAATTTTTATTTTAATTGTATCTTTTATGCTAACCGCTGTGATTCATGATGACCTAATTGATACTACATTAACTATAATTAATTGTTTTTTAATAATTAAAATTCTACATATCTTAGTAAAACAACTTTTAAAAACTATTTTTGAAATTTGTAACCCATAATCTTGAATTATTTCTTAGAAGTTAAATTAAACAAAGCCCTCACTCAGAGGGCCACGCCTCCCTCAATCTTTCTGCATCAGCTGCGTGTCCATCAGCTTTTTCTGCCACTGTTCGATATTCAGTAATGCAGTTTTCGAGTATGTCACTGTTGGCAATGGTGTACTCAACGATGGTTTCTTTGGAACTACTGGACAAGCGACTGCCTGCAATTTTGAGTTGCTTTGACAAGCTGTCAGCGCTGGACTGAGCAAGATCAGCATCAGACTTAATCTGTTTAATTTTAGCATTATAGTTTTGCTCCGCTTTTAACTGTTGTTCAAACCATTGTTTCTCTTTAAGTGCTGCTGAGGCTTTGGCTTGTTCTACCATAGCTTTAGCTTCAGCAGCTTCGGTTTTGTATTTTGCATTCAATAATGTGTATTCGCTTTTAAAATGATTTACTCGCCATGATTGAATGCCTAAAGCTGTTATGGCCAACAATAAAAAAACCGCCATTGCGATAATGACGGTTTCATAGAATTTCGCTAAAAATGCTTGCATCATTGCACCCCTATACACTTGTTATATCGATCTAATTGCCGAGTCCAAACACCATAGCAGCCATTTGAACGCACTGAGCAATCACGCTTTGCAACGTACTTGTATTTTAAAAGTGATGTACAAGCTTGCTTATACTGCCCCGCTTTCAAATTACGGAGCATTGATGAGCCATTCCAGTTGGCTTGGCCATAGTTGTAAACGAAGTCTAAGTACACATCATATTCAGTCTGAGTAAGCTTCACGCCAGATAATGACTTTCTAAAAGCTACTTCGTCTTTTGCAATATGAGCCTTGGCAATTTGAACCGCACGTTCTTTGGTAATCGGCTTGTCTGTCATTTTGACCTTGGTACCGTTTTCATATGATGTGGACCCGATACCGATCGTTGCCACTTTAGCACTATCTAAATATGGCTTTGACTTGTACCCCTCATAGCCAATTAAAGATGTAAAAAAAGCAGCCGAAGCTGCTAGACCAACTGCCCAAACTTTAGTTTTTGACATTACATTCATCCTTTAATTTTAAGATACGTAATTGATGTTCTGCTTTACGCATTTCGTGCTCTACTTTTTCGCGTCGATTTTTAGCTATCGCAAAGTACAGCTGAATAAATAAGCCTATCAATGCCACGCATAAACCGCCCCAAGCGATAACATCAACTTTGGCCAAGAATGCGAAGAATGAAGTAGCACCACTTGTAACTGTAACTTTCTGAGTAATTGCGACCGCACTCGCTTCAATTGCTGCCTGCGTTTCAGACATGTAACCCCCTAATATTTTTATGCAGTTCGCTTCCAGATGGCAAAAACCATACTTGGTTGTACTGTGTTATGCGCTTTATCTTCACCAGACATCGAATTAGCCTCATCCCAATTAGGAATAAAACCTTCATCAGGTCTTTTTTGCGGACCATATTGCCAGTACATAGACTGAAGCTTTACCGCCTTGGCAGTGATTTTTGGCAATTCTTCTTTTGTTAGTATGTGGTCATACTCACCGAAGGTACTGCCGACAGTTTTGGTCCAGTTTGGATCTGCAGCAACATCGGATAAGCCGACTATTGCACGACCTTTAGATATTGCCAGCCACGACCCATATCCAAGTATCGTTTTTGGATCAACATTAGTAAGTGAGATGTAAATGCCGTCAATTGGGATTTTGACTTTTTCAAGGTCTTCACCGAATTGCTCTTCTAAAGCATCAAGTTTTCCTTGAAATACATCAGCTAAAGCAGTCTTTGCGGCATCAACAGC
Source organism: Acinetobacter sp. NyZ410 (assembly GCF_022828975.1). Classification (NCBI taxonomy): domain Bacteria; kingdom Pseudomonadati; phylum Pseudomonadota; class Gammaproteobacteria; order Moraxellales; family Moraxellaceae; genus Acinetobacter; species Acinetobacter sp. NyZ410. Next base: position 3,629,268 of record NZ_CP094620.1, read on the forward strand.
AGCTTTTATCGCTGCGTCTCGATCTGTTTCAACTTCTGATTTAACTTGCTCTTGTAGATCGGCGGTTGTGTCAAGTAGGTCATTGATCTGATCTGTATGCTCATCACGCGCTGACTCTAAATCGGTCACACGTTGCTCAAGATTGCTCGCACTGCCTGAGTTGCCGTCAATCAAAGCTTGTGCAATCGACTCAGCATCAGCAATGCCGTCACCTTCCTCAATCAAATTACCTTCAGCATCGAAAACCTGAAAAAAGTAATCCCCTGAAATATAGATCGATGCACTGCCCATATCGTCAAGAATGACAGGCCATGTATTTAAACTTTCCATACCCTTATCAGAATATGTATCTTTTTCATTTGTTGTGCTTCCTGCCTCATACGCAAAAACCTGACCACCAATTAAAGGCTGTCCGTTTTTGTCAAAGGCTCGATATCGCACTGGTGTTAATGGGTATGCTGTCATTTTGAACCTGCATTAAAAAACCGCCTTTTGGCGGTTATTGGTTTGGTAGGTTTGAGCCTGAAATCAAGCCTGCTCTAGTCAATCTCTCTATCAGATCTTGATTGGCCTGAGATGGAGTTGCTTCACCAGCAATCGAGGGTTTCATTGCTTGTGAAACCGCCATACTGTCTGGAACATCCTTAACTGAGCTCAAAAGCACTCTTGCACCAGGAAGCTTTAATAAACTCATAAAATAATTTGCTATAGCGGATCCAGAATTGGAATTATTTACATAAGAATGGGGCGGTTGTGTAATAAAGTAATCGGCAGCCTTGCTAATATCTTTAATTTGACCAAGCTCCTTAGGTGTAAACATCGTCAACATTCGACGATCAGTTAAATTGTCGAGAGCTCTTTTCATGCCCGCCGGGCTAAATTGCCCATTGCTATTAACTGATTTTTGGCTAATGAATTGAACGACTTGTTGCTTAATGTCATTTACAGCTTGGGGATTGACATTCTTTAATAAATCAATCGTTTTACTTAATTCATTTACATTTCCACCCAGAATACGTTTATTAAATAATTTATCGGGTTCCACCCCTTTTATCGCATCTTGAAGCAATGGCATTGATTCAATTTGTTGAGCATTGAAACCATGCGCTTGACGTCCAAGCTGATATAGTTGAGCAGCAGCATTGTTTTGATTTGAAAGATTTTGAAGTGTTATGTTTTGGCGATTATTCAATGCATCGCGTACTAGCCCAATAGCATAAGTTTCACTTGAAGCTGTACCATCAAGTTTTAAACTTGAATTGTGTTCCTTATTAAGACGTTTAATAATCTCTTCAGATTTACCCAAAGTAAATTGATCTGGATCTTTTTCAATATCTTTGAGAATTGCCTTAACACTTGAGGGTAGGCTCATTGAAGCGTAATTGTCTTTTAAAATCTTATTTGATTCTCTGACAAACTCAGCGCCTCCGATTTTAACCTCATTTCCTTGTGCTTGACGTGCTGAATTATAAACTGTTCGGATATAATCCTTGTTTTGACCCAGTTGACCTTGAATAGATTTTAGAGCGTCATCCATGGGGCCATAACTATTTACTGATGTTCCTTTGGTATTATCAGCAACTTCATTAAGTAATCGTGTTAATTGTACATTGTCATCAATAAATTTATCTCGAAGAGGGTCACCCGCTCCATTGATTTTTGCTAGCTCTGCTTGCTGTTGCCATTGCTTTGCATCACCTGAGATCTGAGCTTTTGTTCCAGTCAATCCCAAACGATCAATTACAGCTTTTCTGGCTACTGCTGTAGGATTTAAATCTTTACCTGATCTCAAAGCTTTTAAAGCATCTTGACGCAATCCATTAACGATATCCGCAGACAACTCGCCTAAAGTTAATCCATTTTGACGTAAAGCATCATCAAGTTTTTGGTTGATTTGGGATAGCAATTGGTTGGTTTGAGTTGTTGAAAATCTAGAACTTACATTTTTACTTGCTTGTATCGCTTTACTTAAACCCTGCCCAATTTTTTCTCCAACCACTCCTCCAGCTGCCCCACCAACAGTTCCAAAAGCCGCATGAGCTAATCGGGCATCAGAGTCATCTGCAAAACTTGCCCCGCCTAAGCCCATCCCTACTAATGCATTACGACCTGTGACTTTTGCGCCTGCACCAGAAAGTATTTTAGCACCTTGATACCCTTTTCCTAATGCAGCTACTGGCAACTCTGTTGCAACATTAGTACCCAATTGAACCCAATCAAAGCCTTGTTCATTGGCTTCACGTTGAGCATTGTGTAGGTCTGCAAAATCTTTTCGTTGTTGTGTGAATTTTTCATAACGATCAGTTGGCAAGTATTCTGCACCAGTTAGCTTATTGATTCCGCTATCAATTAAATCACTTGCTTTATAGAAACCTTGAGCTACCCCTCCACCAATCCCTCCTGTTATGCCCATATTAATAGAGTCAAGAAGAGAAGTTTTCCCCGCCTTTTTTCCTTCGTCAAGCATTGCTTTTTGCTTAACTTCGTTAATATCTACCGCTTTGCGTTCAGGTAGGTTTAAACCAAGTCCCTGAGCAATATCCCGATTTGTATGCCCTAGACTATTACCTCTTTGAATACCCTCCCTAAATTTAGGAATATCAATCATCGCATTGAAAATTTCTATATCGGATTTCCCAGCTTTTCGTTGTGCATCTATAAATGCTTTAGATTGTTCGCCTGCCATGATTAACCACCTAATAATTGTTGTGGAACGTATTCGGGTTGGTACCCTTCTTGAGTTAAGTTGTCTTTAGGGACATATTCAGCTTTGTACCCACTTTTAGCTTGTAATAGGTTTTGCGGAACATACTCAGGCTTATATTCTTGTTGAGATTGCTGTCCTACCACTCCACCCATAGCTTGATAAAACTTATCTCTATTCACATGCCCTGATTTGTAAACAGGGTCGTCATAGCGCCATCGGATATAATCTCGCCCCAATACTGCCGCACCAGTTTGATAATCAATATCTGGATTATTCAAAAAGGTTTGAGCTGTTTTGCTATAAGCTTTGTTATTTCTCATCTCGTTCACAGAGAAATGCGCCATTGAGTTAAGCGCTTCTTGAGTAGGTAATATACCGTTGCCTTTTATCAAACCCTTTGATTTCAAATCTTGATAAAGCGCTTGCCCACGGTTGCCCTGCCATGACAACATGCCTAAATTTGCAGCTCCGTTTTTAGGGTCAATATGCACCCCAAACAGATTTTTAGGGCTAAATGAACCTTCACGCCCTACTTCCGCTGTGATGATTCTCGCTTGATTAGGTGACAAGCCTGCATTCAAGTAGGCTTGATAAACTTGTTTCTGCAATAGACTTGCCATACTTTATCTCCGGACATTAAAAAACCCACCGAAGTGGGTTCTTGATTTATTTTCTAAATTAGATTGATACAATGGATGATTTTGTAAAACAGAAAGCTACACAAATAACTCCCTAGGATGCTTTATTTATCAGATATCAAGCTTTCTGGAACATATTCGGGCTCATAAGGTGCATTTTTGGCATATTTTTCCTGCATTTCAAAAACTGAGAGAGTTTCTAATTGCTTTTTTGAAAATCTAAAACCCCTGCCTTTTGAGCTACAAGCAACCTCCCAAATCCCTTCAGCAATTGAGTCTGGAAAAATTACTGAGAAACTTTTAGAGGGGGTGGTGTATGACTTGGATACCTCTCCAGATTCCTTATATTCAACATAAGCAAGATTTTTTGAAGACTTATCCATACAAGAGTATCTTTCTAGAGACTTCGAACTTGTATAGAAATCATTACTATTTGACTTCTTTTTTATTGCTTTATTCCATACATCTACTGTGTTGTTTTTAACATTGTATTTGTAAAAACCCTTATCAACCCAAAAACTTTCAGAATTACTGGAATTAACATATACCCAATCAGCCCCAAAACTTAAACTTGAAGCAAGCAAGCCACAAATTAAAACCCATATTTTCATTATAAATCCCCCATAGTTATGAGGGATTTATAGCATATCCTATGGCATAAACGAAGAAGAATTGATCAAAGGTGGTTGAGTGGTACTTGCACCTTCTTTCCCTCTGACTTGATTAACCAATTGCTGTCCTACAGGCCCCGCACTCCCCAAGATCATTTTTGTTGCTAAGTCTCTGTTTCTTGCTTTTTGAGCAATAATCTCCTTTGAGTCGCCTACTTGTGGGAAATATTGTTTTTCAGCATTGCTAAACTCACTATCGGCAATTACTGCACCTGATTCTTTACGCAGTACCGCATTAATGAAGTCTCTGCGAGCTTGCATGTATTTTCCTTGAGATTCATTTGCCCCACCTAAAACAGATGGAAGCGAAGTAGACAAGGAATCTCCTAACCAAGGTAAACGACTCATAACTGTTTGGGAGATTCCTTTGCTCTCTAATTCGTTTAAAATGGCGTTTGATTCTTGCATCCTTGCACCAAACAAAGCATCCTTACTTTGCTGCTCACTCAGACCTTTACCGCCTTTCTGTTGCCCAACAACATACTGACCTTGTTCATCTTTCACATATACAGCTTTCCCATTTGGAAGAACTGCATACTGACGACCTTGAGTATCATAGCCATACGATGTTGGTTTGTTTTGCTCAAAAAAGGCTTTTTGCTGATTAAGTGTATAATTCTGCTGGAATTGCGAATCTTGTTGAACACGGTTTTTATCAGCAGTTTGAGCGCCAATATCCGTAGAATAGATTGAAGCATTGGTGGTACGCATATTATTAGCAGAACTTGTAGCATTATCAGCGGCATTATTTGCTGTTTGATACAATATACTTGCTGGATCCTTGGCATTTCCAAAGCTAATCCCTGAAGCATAAGATTTAATATCTTCAGGAGACATTAAATCAACGATTTGCTTTTGCTGATTAAAGGTATCAGGATCAATAACACCACTTTTAAGCGCACCATTCAAACCCAATAAAACATTGTTTTTGCTCCCAGTTAAAGCAGCAGCTTGAAAGATCTGATTTATAGCTCCTAATTTTTTTTCGCTATTTTCAAGGCCTTTACCCAATCCCTCTTGTTTCAGTTTTCCAGTTTCAGCATATTTTTTATTTAAATCTGCATCAAGTGTTAAAGCATCATTCTGAGATTTCAATTTAGCTGCATTTTGTTGCTGAATCATCCCTGACAATGTATTAACAATTTCAGGTTGGTATCTGTGATTGGGATTTGTTTGTACTGACTGTAAAGACTTATTTAAATCAACTTGACCGTCTGCACCAGTATTTTGAGCGATCAATCGAGCTAAAATGCCCTTTTGCTGCTGTTGTTGAATCTGATTACTGAACTGTTGGCCATTGTTAAAAGAGTTTGCTATGTCTTCAAATGAAAGGCCTTGATAGTTTGGGCCAATTTCAGGATTGAAATAAACAGGGATTGGATTTTGAGTCGCCATAATATTTACACCTTATGAAGTTTTACCACCACCATAGCGTCCAACTAAAGCACCAATACCTGCAGAACCATTTTTAATAACATCATTCAGCATTTGGTTGTTAATATTACTTTGTTGAATTGTGCTATTAGCATTGACACCAGCAGCGTTATAAATTCCTGTTGCTTTTGCATTTGCAGAACTTACAAGCGCATCAGCATTAAAGCCCGCAGATGAAATTAATCCAGCTGCATTAGCATTTGCAGAGCCAAGTAAGCCTTGTGAGATCAATTGAGAAAGCGTGGTTTGATTGCCAGCAATATTAGAAGCATTGTTATACGTCATATTGCTCATATTGTTTGCTGCACTTTGACCTATTCCTGTGGTTGTTGCTAAACGATTAAATGCATTAGCCTGATCATTACCAAAGCGGTTGTAAGCGTTTTGATATTCCTGGCTTGCAAGATCACTGTTATAACCATTTAATGCTTTGAGAGTTGCACCACTAAGCAATCCACCACTTGCGGCCGCACTAGATTGAATTCCATCCATACCTTGTTGTTTACGAAATGCATAACCGGGATCGGCATTAAAATCAGCCATGTTAAATCCACGTGTCAAACTGCCATCAGCTAAACCTTTTGAAAGTAAACCACTCGCCTGTGAACCTAAATTTGCATAAGGTTGTTGATATCCTAATGCAGAATTTAAACCATTGGTTAAGGTCGCATTAGCTTTGTCATATCCTTCAGTGAGGTTGCTATTTGAATCAAGATAGCCTTGACTTAATAACCCTGAACCTTTTAAAGATGCATCAGACTGTAATTTTCCAGCATTTGTATAAGCCTCACTTTGAAGACCTGCAGCTTGATTCGCTGCTTGAGCTCGTTGTGCTGCGGCTTGTTTTGCAGCCTTTTTTGCTTTACTACTTCCATAAAGACTACTCCCGATTGATACTGCTGCGGTACCTGCTGCTACCCATGACATGTGATTTTCTCCTGATTTAAACTTAGAATAAATGCTTCAACTTCACTCTCAGGAACAATCACATCGGATTCAATCAATGCAAGATCCTGCGTATCTGATGGGTTTGGATGCACAGTGGTCCATACCGTATCCTCATGAACAATCAAAGCTCGTTTCGCTCCGGGTTCACTGATAAAGGTTAATGGTGCTTCGTATTCATGAAGCCCTTCAGAAGTTGCAACTGTTACTTTGCCCTTTGAGATAATGTTCACATGAGCATGACGGTGTACTTTTCCAATCACTACTGAGCCTGCTGGTAAAAAACATTCACGCGCATAATTACCAGGTGCAAAATGGTGTTCAACAGGTATGTCTAATTGCTCAAGTTCAAACAAACTTTTTTGTAAATCAAACGCTTTCTTATAATAATCGAGTGGTTCATTTTCTTTTGAGTTCACTTCATTTTGATGAATTAAAGCATTGAGTAGATCCATGATTGACTCCTTCTTTATATTGCCAATTTACCTAAGCATTGAGCTGTGATGTGATAGACACCTTCAGTAGAGTTATCAGGTATAACAAAAGTTTGTGTTGCATTTGAAGCAGTCTGTTGATCACTTACTTTCGTGTTTGATCTGAGCCAAATTCGCGTAGGAGATGGAGAGAGATACATAAAAAAACTCAAAATTACTGACGTTGAATCGTTTTGAGTTAAAACATTATAAGTTTTATCAGTAAGTGTATATGCCAGACCATTGCCGTACGGTATTTTTATAAAACCGCGTACCCATAAATTACCGTTGATTTTTGCAAACTCTAAATATGCTGGTGCTCCATTAATTTGCCCATTACCGTAACCTGTTGATGTGTTGAAAGTGCCAATAGTATCAGCCCTAACCCAAACAGTATTTAAAGCCTTAATCTGCGCTTGTAACTTTTGAAATGCAGTAATCACATTATCAGCTGGTAATATCTCTGCATTTGTACCAGCAACCAAACCTTCAAGAATTGTTGCTAAAACTCGTTGGTTTTTAAAATATAGATTTTGACTACCCTCTGGTACTTCATCTGTATTGGCTCCTGCATTCGCCTGACTAATTACCCACTTATTGTCTGAACTATCCCAAATAGCGACCATTCGATCGAAACCTGTACCTGAGTCAATATGAGCATAATCCCCATCGTTGGCAGTTGGTAAAACCGCAGTCAAAGCTGCATAACTATTAAATATACCTTTAAAGTGTTGGATGTACTCAGAACGATCTAACTTATCCGAAATTCCCAAGACATTTTGAGCATCTAAGATAGTTGAAACCCCAGTACCTCCATGCTCAACAGGTACAACATCATTAGGCTCGAATTCACCCAAACCATCTGGTCTGTGTTTTAAGGGAATTGTCATACTGTCACCGTTTGAATATTTTGCTGAGAGCCATCTGATAAGAAAAATGGAAGTTGAAAATCACTTGTTAGTGGAATGCTCTGTCTTGTTCCATCACTCAAAAAAAATGGCAATGATAATTTCACTGCCACAATTTCAGACCACTCTAAATCTTTTCGCCCATAGGTCTTTCCATCTACTGGCGCCTCAATAAAACTAGACCGTGCTAATTCATTAATTTGATCTTGCAGATTTTTGATTGTATCTTTTGATTCCTTTTGAGAATCATCAAATGTTTTTTTTAAATTATCTAAAGCGAGTTGTAATTGCTGCAAGTCATATTCGGTCTGTTCTACTCGTTTATTTACTGCTGTAATATCTTGAGTAGTTGCAAAATCGCCCGCTGAATTAGTAATTAATTTGTGCAATTCTTCAATTTGCTTTTGTTGCTCTTTATTGCTTGATTCTACTTGTTGAGCAAGTCCAAGCGCTTGATCTGCAATTTTTTTAATCTGTGCAATAGATTCTGTATTGTTTTGACTCGAGTCAGAATAAACAGAATACAATTGCTCAAAAAAAATAAGCCAGATTGTAGTCATCTGGCCGTTTCTATCAACGAGTGAATCTCTTGAGGGGATGCCTTGGCTCATTCCAAAATCCCCTCAATAATGACGATCTTGATTGGCTCTGAACATCTGAGCCGAAAGACTCGATCTCGACCAGAGCCAAGCCGACGAGCAATCACACGTTTACGATACTCACCCTTTTTACCTAATGGGATCAGGCGAGTATCAGACCAAGTATGACCGTTATCGTCTGACCAATTCAGCTGTAAAAGTGGTTCCATGTAACGCTCCTATAGGTATTCTATGTCGAGATCATTAGCATCATCTGTAAGTATTTTGCCGCCATTGTGCACTATGATTTTGCCCACTTTGCCACCTTGAAAAAGCTTACCAGCCAAACCACCCATAGCTTGATCATTCCTTAAGTCCTCCCATTTACGGTTAAACTCCCTCTGGTATAGTCCGCTATTTTCAATAACATTGTTAATAACAAAAGGAAGGCCATCACTATCATCTGGTGGAGATTTTACAGATCGTTTAGCAAAGCCTCCGGGTAACCCCGAATTGAACTTTGCCATTTCCTCATTATTAAAATCAAAGGCATACTTAGGGTCTAGCATTTTACTTTTTAAAAAATCAGTAAACGCATATTCATTTGAAATTGTTGATAATGCATAAGGGAAATCATCATTAGGCGCATTGTAATTACCCACTATTCCGTTAGGCAAACCACCAGTACCACCAAATAAGTAAAACTCGCCTGTGATTTTATCGAACTGCCAATCAGTCCATTCAGTCCATTCATTTGAGTTTTCAAAAGTATGTCTTTCTCTAAACTCAACCTTTAATTTACCAGTTGGGAATGAAGCGCCTCCACCCCCACCAGCAATAATCCTACCTGTTGATTTCACTGTTAAGTTGACTATTACATCTTCATCAAAGTTACTAATTGGAGCAAAACCATTTTGTCCATTCAAGTCATAGTTGCCTGTTAAGCGATCAACGATATTACCGCCTGCGCCGCCCAATCCATAAACCTCAGATTCAATATTTAAATTCACAGTAACATTGCTACCCCAAACGTCATAAATCCACTGATTGTTGCTTTCTATTGGTGCTCCCCATCTATTCTCATAACCAGATCCCTCTTGGCCTTTTATGAGTTTTCTTGGGAATTCACCAACAAAAATACTTGAAGCTTTAACATGATCAAACTGGCTGTAATTAGGATCCATATTACACAATGCATTACACATTTTAGTTGGATACTGCTCTGTAAAGTAATCCTCAATATTTACATAAGGTTTTAAGTCTGATTTGATGTTGTATTCAACGACGAGGTCGCTTTGTAAATACACAGGATATTTACGACTAAATTCATACCTTAAATTAATTGCGTAAGATGGCCTGTCTTTAACATCTACAACAAGTTTTCGAGGTGCAAGAACAATACATAAATTCCGCTCTAAATAATTTGCAGAATCATTTAAAGCTGTTTTTGTACTCTGGCAACCTAGTGGGGTGAAATATCTAAATCTTAATTTGATCTCTTTTTCTGTCATATTCTCAAATACATAGGTATTGATATTTTCAAGAATTGGATCTTCATAAAATTCTTTAGACATTGCTCGAATGCCGTGCCATCTCTCTAAATCTTTAGAGTAGTAAAAAGGATCATTCGCGTTAGTTACAAAAAGCTGATCGTTGATATAAATCTGCATCATCGCTTGAGCTTTACTAAAGTCACTCACACTATAATACTGATATGCAAAGAAATTATTGCTTTCACTCGGCTTGTAAATTAAATCCTCAGTAAATTGTTTACCAAGTTGGATAGTCACCCCATCATCACTTTCAACAAATGAAGTGTTAACATTTTCATCTGGTGATGTAATAGTGCCTTTAACATAGCCATTTTTTTTGAATGAAATCTTTGTGGATGCAATCTTTTCATTGCGTAAATATATCGCAGGAATATTATTATTAATTTCACCAACAAAGAGTAAATCAATATTTTTACTAGAAAATACTCTTTGTAAGCGAGTTAAATAATCCCATTGAGTATCCCAATCTTTTGCGGTTGCAACTAGAACATCATCAATATATAAATCTTGATTTGTCACATTGTTTAATACAAACCAATCTGGACCATCAAAGCCCGGCTCAGGATCCACTTCTTTGTTTGTTGCTAAACACGCTCCAAAATGTGTTCCTGAAAAATTATTTACAATAGTTGAGTTATCCCACGCAAAAATAAATAATTCTGGATTTTTTGACAGAAATTCAATTTTAGCAGTCGAATCCTTATTAAGATTTATAAATTGAAATGCGTTAAGCCAATCAAACCCTTCTGGTAAAAATACGCGTGGATAAAATGAAGGCTCTAGCTGTATATGCTCTGGTAAAGGTCGATCAAACGGATATACTTCACTATCAATTCTTAACTCAAAATAATCCATTGGATTATTTGTATTTGATAAAGCTCTAGCAGCGATTGAAGGAACCTCAGATTGCTTAGCTGCCATAGCAACGCGAACGCTATTTGTTTCATCATTACACATAATAATCAAAGGCGGTTCAGGATCAATCCTCTGCACATTCTCTAAATTAAACCCAGTTTCGCACACAATTTCTAATTTACTAAAACGAGTCAATTTTTTATCAGTAATTACCGCTTGAGCTGTTCTTTCTCTTAAAATCAACTCACCATCATCGGTGAATGTATTGTTATCGAGTTGGTATAGCTTGCCGTTTCGATAGTCCCCGACAATATGGGTATTGTTGAAATAAGCATGATGCTGAGAACGATGACGCTCATGTAAGCCCTGCGCATTTGTAAAAGAACGTTGATGCCAAAGACCTGTTGAAACATCAAAGCAATAAGTCACATTTGCAGATGGGAATGAAATAACATAGAAAACATGCCCCTCGATTTGATAAGCATAAGCCGAAGCGTCAGAAGTTTTGGTAAATGAGGAAATTTCTTCTTCAAGTGCATGAGTCGAGATTCGATCAGGAATACCGCCACCGCTCATCACAATCTGATTGCCGCCAAACTCACTAACACCCAGCCAAATCACACCTGTAGCCAAGGAAACAATGCTATCGGGAGCAAGACAACCAAAGGCCATTGCACCGCCTGACAAGCGAGAAAAAGGTGAATTACTTGAACCGGTACCATAATATCGCTCTACACTTTGCGCACCAAACAACCATAATTCACGGTTAAATGTCACAATTGCGGTGATATTGTCGGGTGTAGATTCTGCGGTTGCATAAGACAATGCATTTACTTTAGTGCTATACAAATCAGACCAGTAGAATTGACCTGTATTTGCTTTATTCACCACAAAACGACCATCTAAGAATAAAACATGTGTAGATCGAGGGATTGTAGATCCTGATAAGCGAGTCAAGGTTAGTTTCTTGAGATCAAGCGCGTATGTATATGTGCCATTCACAATAAGTGCAACTTGCCCGTTATCAGCAATTCTCACTGTGCCAAGAGCACTAATCAAACCGATCTCTTTTAAATCTAATTTAGTTGACTTACTGTGATATAACTTTTTCCCAATAACTACAAGCAATGCACCATTGGATAAAACATATAAGCAACGAGTGGCCGCAACTTCACCATTAAATAATTTTTTTAAGCCTGGTGTAGGCATCAATGCTGCAACACGGGAACCGTTTGGATACTCAATAGTTTGCGGATACCAGTTAATACAATTTTGGCAACTAATGCTTTGAGATTGCATTTTGTAGGCTGGACCAACCAAAGGCAATTTAATCATAATGCCCCCAATATCTACCACGACTTATTCCCATCAATACTCGATCAGGTTTTACTGGTGTTGGTGTAGACTGTGCACGATGCATAATACGCATAGCTTGCTGATATTGCTGCTGAACATCAGGAGTAATCGGTAATTGATATTCTGGTGCAAGCTCAATTGCTAAAGCGTATTTAATTGCGCGGAAATACTCATCTGGTACAGTAAGATCATCAAGTGCTTTAAGTGGAAATTGAGGGCTAATCAAAGATTGAATCGTTAATTTGCCTGTGAATTTTTGGGGAACAAGCAACTCATAGCCATTCAGCACCTTGGTATACTCAATGCAATTTTTAGGCTTGTTTTGAGTAATATCACGATAGATTTTGATTTCTTCGTCATTGAGTTTGGCATTATCTGAAATCAAATTTGCTTCGACTTGATATAACGAATTGCCGCTAAGATCGATCTCAATATCTTGAGTCGAAAACACATAATCTCGTGATGTAGACCATTGCCCTAAAAGCATATTCAATGATGATACTGCATCGCTCAACTCGGCATCTGTCATATTTTCGCCTGACGCAATGATGCCAATAGCACGTGCTGAGGCATGGACTAAATCACGAACTTTCATTGTTATTCTTCCGTTTTAACTGGCTGAGTCAATAAAGCAAGCAAGGTATCTTTATTGTCACGTGCTAAATACTTAATACCCTTAGCATCAAGGATTGTTCGCAATTGCTCAGAAGTCATTGAGTTGTGATCAACATCAATTCCTGCGCCTTGTTTTGGATATTTTTCCGCATCTAGCATTTTGCTTAGTTGCTCGTTGAGCTGTTGATTTTCTTCAAGTGCTTTGCTCAAGTGAGCTTTAAGATCATCATTTTCAGCTTTAAAATCATCACGTTCAGTTTGTGCAACATTGAGCTGTAATTCTTTTTGAACAAGTTCTTCGCTGACTGCATCAAATTGTTCAATAGGTACAAAAGCGTTTTTAAAATCTTCGCTTGATGCACTGCCAACCGCACCGCCTGAAATTTGCCCTTGTTCACTTTCTAAATCTGCAAAATCAACAAAGCCTAATTCACGCAATTCAGCTTCATGATCTTCATTTTGTGCAACTTGATGCTTATGTGATTGTGTAGAACCCACATACAGCATTTTTGGAAATTCACGCATTTTACATACTCCAAAAATGACAACGCCCCAATTAAGGGGCATGTGTTGTCAATTTTATTTTTGGTTAATCGATACGGCCTACACGCGCGGCATGATTACCACGGACCATGGTAAAACCATAAAGAACATCAATACGTGTTCCTTCATAGTCACTTACCCAGTTGCCACCCGTTTGCACACGCAATGCCATTGTTTCAGTGTTGAAGGTATAACCCTCACAACCTGCAAGGACTTTCAGTGGAGCAAAAGCGGCACTAAATGCGTCTTTGGTGTAGCAAAGCGCCTGATCAATAACATCGTTATCAGCACCAACGAAAGTTAGGCCCGCGGAGTTTGCTGGAGATGCAGAAACATTGGCATTTGCTTGTTTCGTCCCATTAACTAAATCAGGCGTGATTTCAGGGTAGATTTTCAGGGTTGCTGTAGCATCGCCTGCCGTTACATCTTCAAGCACTACAAACTGCATAAGCTTGCCATAAGATAAGCGAGTTAATGGATGTAGCATTTCAACACCAGGTAAACTAAAAACCTGACCTGCTTTGATCACATCACCATTGGCCAAACCACCAACTGTCAATAAGCCACCAGTTTGACCAGCGCCATTAACAGTAATCCCAGATGTTTTACCATTTACTTGACGGTAAATATGCTCAGACTCAACAAAGTCAAAACCACGTGCACGGCCTACATAACCCTCTTTGTATTGCTTGGCAATTTCAGCATTTGGATTAAATAGAGTGCCTGATGTATCAACAATGCCGTTGGTAAATTCAGATGACAGTAAGGCAATACGACCAGCTGCAGGCGTTAAAGAGCGCGCCAACATTTCACGTGCACGACCAAAAGGCGCAAGTGGCGAAATTTCATTAGCCCCAATCAATGTGCTGTTGTTTACAGTCACAATTGCACGTTTAAGTAGATCTGCATCTACAGTCATTGCCAAAGATTGGATAGCTGGCTTTAAAAAGCGATCTTTAAAGTCAGTTAGAGTCAATGTTTGTTCTGCTGCACCAAATTCCAAAGACACGTGTTTTTGAGTATCAACTTTTAAAACACGTGTTGATTCTTTGGCGTTTAGATCCGCATCATCCCCGTTATATTCTTTGCCATCTGTAACAATTGGCACTGGTGGAATTTTGATTCGAACTTGAGAACCGACTTTATAACCTGCTTTATCTTTATTGAATTCTGTCTCACGACCACGGTTGATCGATTTAATAAAGACAGATTCTTCAATTAGCATTGCTGCTGCTTCTTTTGCTACAACATCATGCGTTAAAACATTATTTGACATATTTCAATTACCTTATTTGATACCACGGCTGCGCAAAAACTCTTCATCAGATCCTTTGTATGGATCTTTTTTTGAGTTTGCCACACCCTTTGGTGGAGTCACTGGCGCAGGGGCATTAGGGATTTTTGGAGTTTTTGGACTATTTTTAAGTGTTGCTCGGATTTCCCCAAGCTTCATTAATTGCTGTGTTGGACTCATATCGAGCAATTCAACAACATCAACAGGATCTTTACCTAGTTCATAAAGCACAGCAGGCGCAGCATCACCCAACTCAAGCACTGCTCGGCTTAGTTGTACTGGTAATTCCCCACCACTAATATGAACAAGTGCACCAACAACACGCTGATAATCAGGATGAGTTTTTAAAAACTCTGCTTCAGCTACTTCAAGTTTGTACGCTTGAGCTTGATGTAATTGATCATTACGTTGTTGCTCATGTTGGCTTGCGTACTCCTGCCGTGCTTTATCTGCTTGGAACTTAGAGATTGCATTTGCATAATCTTCGATTGAATCGTATTCATGCAATTGTGGCTCTTTAGAAGCAGACTGAGCTTGACTTGCATACTTTTGCTCTAACTCTTGAGCTTTACGAATTGCGTCGTTTTTCTCCCAAGTTAGTTTTGCAATACGCTTATCAATCGCACTTTGCCGTTGAGTAGCTTTTTCCTCTTCTGCTTTTTGGGCAGCTTCGGCTTGCTGTTCCTCTGTTAATTCGACTTCACTGCCATCACCTTGAGTCTGTTCAGATTGCTCTGTCTCTACTGGTGTTGTGGTTTGTTCAGTGTTGTCTGTTGTTTGCTCTAAATCTTCCATACTACTGCTCACTTATGCCTTGAAAACCGTCAAGTTCGGGGTTTTGTTCATCTACAGTCAGGTTTTGCGCATTTATCCCAATTTGACCGTCATCAGGTGCGAATTCTTGTTGCTGTGCCTGCTGCTCTAACATCTGCTGTTCAAGCATTTGTTGATCTTGAGGCATTAAAAAACCGCCATCTTGTGGCGGTTCTTGATAAGTCTGTTGTTCGGGTGGTGGCTGATTGTGTGAATTGGTATCAAGCCATTCTTCAGGCGGTTGCATATGTTGCAAAATCAGATTGATTGCACCTTTGAGCTCTTCCAATTCAGCTTTGGCTACATTATTAATTTGGGCTACAGCAAGCGTTGTTTCTGCTTTGAGTTTCTCAATCTCAAACTTAGCTTGACGTTCTGCGTTCTTATCCTCAACTTGTGCTTGAGCTTGTTGCAATGCTTGTTGAAGCTGCTGCATTTGCTGCTGATATTGTTGCATTAATGCTTGTAGCTGCGGATCTTCACCATCTTGTGTCAGGGCAGGATTAAGAGATTTTTTGATACGTTCAACAATATCTTCAAGCATATTGCCGTCATCAAAAGCTTTGAGCAATAAGTCAGGTGCGACTTGACCGATCTGTGGAACAAACTGCAATAATTCTGTAAGTGCTTGCTTATTCTCTTGACGTTGACTGATAAAGCTTGGCCCTGTAGACATACGAATATCATAACGACCAACTGTTAAATTATTTAAAATTCCATCAATTACACCATCAACTTTTTGCCCTTGCTGTTGCATTGGCGCAGGTGCATTTAGTTGAACACGCTCAGTTTTATTGTCTTCACCTGTTATACGTTTCACCATTTGCACTGAATAGGCTTTTTGATAAACGCCAATCAACACACGGCCAACCTGAGCAAGTGATTTATTCAAATTGTCAGTGATATGAAAATGGCTCACATCGGCACGTTGTTGCAGCATACCAATGGCTTTACCTGAAAGACCACGCTCATCACTCCCCATTGCTGCAGGTTGCATATTGAGAATCTGCTCAATACTTTGCTTGGCTCCATCTGCTGCATTTAAAATGCCGTTTAAAGCAGTTAATGAAGGCATTTGTTGAGGTGGAGGTAACGGCACATCATTTTCATCAGTAACATGGTTATAGCGTAAAACTTGATAACCGTTAGGATTCGCCCATTCAGGCAAATCACGTGATGCCTCAACAGATACCATATATTGCTTACGCAATCCCTCTAAAATTTGTTGAGCTTCTGACGATTTCCAAAAGTTATAGAGCTTTTGAGGATCACGCGCAAAATGCACCATTGAATACACATAACGCTTTTCACCATCCCAAGTCACATCTCCATATACCGGGATAATCGGCAACATTGGTACAATAAATTCGCGATCTTCTAAAACTTTTGTACCAGTAAGCTTATACCACCAACATTTCTCTTCATAACTGTCGCGCTCTTTTTCAATTAGCGATACATCATCTGGTTTATTGTATGTGGTTGTGCCATCAATCAATAAATACAAAGTCTTTGATTTTCGCTGAATCTCAAACATTTCAGCAACACATACCGTTTTATCATCGTGATTGAGCCATTCACTATTTTGAATTGAATCATCAAAATCGCTTGCGGCATCTTCACCGTATTGGTCGATAATGTCAGCCCTTGGCAACCATGTTTTAATCACAACATAGCGAGCATCTGAGCCATCTAGTTCTTTACTCATCGGATCAAGATAAACTGACTCTGGATTATGGATTGTGAGAATTTTAGGTTCTTGTTGGAAGCTATCAGGTGAAACGTAATCAACGTGAATACGCACAAAGCCCATGCCACCGTAAACCACGCCCTCAACTGCTGCATCATAGGCATTATCAGCGCCACTGGTTATCTCGGTGTCACGCAACAATCCATTAAAAACTTTCGCAATTGCTGGATCAGCAATATCATCAACAGGTTCAGCTTTGATTTGCTGACGATTCAACCGAGCTGAATTGATTTGTTGTTTGCAATAGGTTCTAAGCACGTTAAAAGTAAGTGTTGGAATGCCGTCATTTTCTCGCTCTTTACGGTCTTTTTCACTCCACTGCGCTTTATCAATTGTCACAAACTGTCGATCATCTTTGCCCAGTTTGTAATTATCAGCCCAATAATCCTCGGCTTCATCACAAAGCTTGCGCACACGTCCAAGAATATCAGTGTCTTTTTTCTTTTCATCTGTCATGACAATGTTGTCCGTTTTGCAAGTGGTGGAGGTGGGGATTTTTTAGCGACACGCCCTATTTGATCTCGTACTTGAGCAAACTGTCTAAATGCGTCAGATGCTTCAGAATGCCCGTCTGATTTGACTGGCTCACTTGTATATGTTTGAGCATGAGCATTAAATTTACGTGTGTAATTCTCGATATGTGTTAAGCCGTTTTTACAACGGTCAACATCAAACCAAACATCATTCATTAGGGCATTACGAGTCTGGTTAATACCATGAAGTAACTCAGAAACCCGCGGCACAATTTCAACATTGGTTAGCCCCAAGTTTTTCAACATTTGTTGAGGAGATAAATTTTTACTTTCGCCTTGTCTTGCGTGAGCACCATCATGAGGTAAATAGTGTTTGCCCCATAAATAGCCTTTGGATTGCATTATTTTGACAAAATACTCATATGGTTCGCCCCATCCCTCAGCAAAATCAATAAACAAATCTTGCATACCCACTCTTTGATGAAACCAAATAGCTGTACCGTCTGAATTACCAATATCCCAAAAGGTATTAACAGGAACGTCTGTCCTAATCGGTAAAGTGCAAATACGTCCTTCTTTACGCACTTTGAGGAATTGCTCTGTATACCAACACCCCTCTTTTGATTTCTTAAATGCTTCATCTGGGGTTGATGGATATTCTTGCCACATCAACTCAGACGATCCACTGAAATCGCTATCACGTGTAGCTACATACCAAGCCCTTTGATCTAAAGTAATTTTTACATTACATTCTTGCTCAATGCCGTCAAAATACTCATGTTCTTTATCTGTGATATGGATATTTTGATGATCAAGCTGATACTCTTTTGCACCATGCCAAGGATAGAAATTGAATTTGTAGTCTTTTTTCGATAACTCCTTACCACTGTCTTTTTTATTTCTAGCAATTTCGGTCATATCAAAGAAATCTCCATGATCACCCTCAGCAGTAGATTCAATAATTACAATCCCATTTGGAGAAACTGCAGGTATAGAGCCCGTTTTAACCTCTTTGGCTTTCTTAGGGTATTGAGCGCAAATCTTGCCATACTCTGAAACATGCAAATATTGCAAAGTTCCTGAGCGCATTGATGTGCCGACTTTAATTGAGCTGTTATTATGAGCAAATAAAAGCTCGCTCGCACTATCACGAGCTAAAGGAAATCTTTCTTTAATTTCAGGTGGTAAATTGTCATAGGCAAATTTAACTTTGTCACGAAATAGCTTTTCGGCTGAATCACGGTCTTGAGCAACCATACCAGCACGAATATTACCTTCACCAAACAAGCAGCAATCCAAATAATAGATTGCTATCAGTGTTGTGAAACCTAACTGCCTCGCCTTGAGAATAATGTTGCGATACCAAAGGTTATTCATAAAATCCAATTGATGCTCATTTGGCATGAATGGAGCTTTAAGACCTTCTGTATCTTCATCACCCTTAATAAGTATCTGATATAAAAAACCGCTTGTAAGACGTTGCCACGGGTCAGACAAGAGTTTTTCTAGCTCGTCTGGTGTCATGGTTTTATCCTTTCGGTTTTAATGTATTACCACTTGCTCTGTTCAATAGTTCTTTAAGTGGATCAGAAATATCATGCTCAATTTTTTCTTTAAATAGGCCCATATGTTGACCTACTAACTTCAAAGCAGCCATTTGATCATGCATTTTGATTTCAATGCCTTCTTTTGTTTGCTTTGCACCTGCATACAATAATTGAGCTGATTCACTTAAAGTTGAAGTATCTTCAAGATGCAAATAGCCCTTGCCCTCGCCATCACATGACGGGCATTCAGGATGAGGCGGCTTGGTTCTGCGGAATCCATACCCACCAACATCGGTTGGATAATTGGCCGAATAAGCAGGATCTTCTTTTTGAATTCCTTCTTCTTCAACTATTGCTTGCTGTAAAGCATTTTCAAACTCTGCTTCATCACGCCACTGGTATTGATGATCTACACCCCAACAGAAACGACAATTTACTAATTTGTGTTTAACTAGATCTCTTGGATCAGCTGTACCAATAGCCCAAAGCCTTTGAAGAACATCTATCTGCTCAATGTGTAATTGCTCTGCTCGCTCTGATTTAAGGAACTCAATTCTTTGTTTTACTTCTGGTCTACTAAATACAACAAAGCCATGCTGTTTTGCTGATTTTTCACTATATTTAGCTCTAATTGCGGCTTTAGTAATGTTTAAATCAAATAGATACTCATTGCAGAACAATTCATGTTGATTGTTTTTTAAGGGCTCAGTCCCTTTCGGAAGGTCAATATCTTCCATAAATGAATCTCCCAATTGATTAACTTCAAATCAAAACTTATAATTATTAATGCAGGAGCAAGGACTTCCCGATGGCTTGATGATTCAATGCACAGGGTTCCTGCCGTTAGGTAAGTTTTTGAACTCCTATTGACAGAAGCAGTAACCAGCCTGTAGTCAATCGAAAGAACGAAGGACGCCACCCAAAAAGAATCACGGCAACTGTGAAGTCTTTATTAGAAGCCCAATTGATGGGCTTTTATTTTTTCTGCATTACTTTCATCACCCAATAAAAAACCTCCCGAAGGAGGTTTAGTTATTAACCAACTAACTGCTTACGAAAGGATTTATGGATCATCTCTTTTATGTCATCTTCTAAGTTGGCTTCAAATATAAGAATAATACTTGCAGATTCAAATTCATAAGACGACTTATCATATTCTTGACCAGATAGATAAAGTTCTAGATTCCCGCTATTACTTATATCTGAGAATCCAAATTTATCTCCACAAATATTTACTAAGATATATTGTTTTGATTTCATTATTATCTCTATAATTAATTTAGAAACAATAAATTATCAAATTATCCAAGTAAGATCAATCACCCAACACAACTCTTAAATTCTTAATCTGTTCTTTTAATCGAATCATCACATTGTCTATTGCGATTAATTCACTATGTCTTAATCCTGAACGGCTAAGGTTCTGATACTTAGACAGCTCAGCACTGCAAAGCTCTAAGTCTTTTCTAGCCTGTACAGTGTCTGTCATAGTTTCCTCTAGGCATTAAAAAACCCCAACTGAGTGGGGTTATATATAAATTATGATTTAAGAATCATTAGTCCAAACTTTATCTTCTATATCTTGATAAATAGATTTAGGAGATGTGCCTACACCTGAAGAGTCACAGTTACTGCATTCACAGTAAAATGAGTTTTCAGATACCATAAAAACATTCATAGTATTCCCATAACAGATTGGACAATCATCTACAGCAGCTACTGGGGTTCTTTTCGCCAGCACAATTGTATTTTCAATTTCAAGAGCCTTACGGTCAATCTCGGCATTTATTTCAGAAATTTTGGAATTCTCTTTTGCTAACTCTTCTTTAGTTAGTTGAGAAAGATGTAGATGTGGAAATACAATCGACATTGGTCCTAAGTCTGGTTCTTGCTTGTGATTTGCCGGATTTTCTTCAGGGAAATCTTCAAAGTATTCTGACCACTCACCCATAATTATCCCCTTAATATTTTTGAATAATATATCAGGAAATATTTCTTATTGAAATCTATACCACATCAACCACCTTCCCACACTTCCGACATTCTCTCACCGTGAAGAAATCTGAATATTCCCAAACGTGACGACAGAAGATTTGTTTGATTCGGAGCATGTTGTTCTCCTTGGAATTAAAAAGGACGTGGTGATCTGCCACATCCTTGCCTTAGTTTACGATACTGATCAGCTCGGCAACTGATCTACCGCTACTCAACACAACAAACATCTCAAAGTTAGCTATTGATCCGCTCTGTGTCTTTCAATTCCATTGGTCGGGGAGTCACCGACGCTTTAAGGCTCTGAGGCTAACTCAATGTGTGACGAAATCACATTGGATTCAAACCGATTTATACGGCTGGTTTCTGCATCCCACCGTTTGCGCTTATAGCTGAACAAATTGTACAGCGTCACAAATCCAAGTTGCTTCTAAAGCTAACGATCTTTCATGAGCAGACCCTCAATAGATTACTTGTGCATGTCACAAGCACCTTTATAAAATTTAGACGTAAAAAAAGACGCCTAAGCGCCTTTATAAAAAATATTAAGATTAGATTTCTTGTTGATTATTTAAAGCATGCAACAAAGCTACTTCACGTCTATGCTCAAATAAGCCTTTGTATACATAAAATACTTCTACCTTATTTGATTTAGGGTTCATAAGTTCCATCAATTCATAAACTTCAGATCTTAATGGATTATCATGTGGGTCTACTTCAAATTTTCCAATATTCTCAACCCACTTACCCATCTCACTACCGCCAACACACAATATTTTTTTCAAAGCTATTCTCCAATTTTTTTCATCTGGAGATTTTTATCACATAGAGACAAAAAAGCCCACCTTTCGATGAGCCTATTCAATCTTTCCAAATAAGGGATAATCCCTTATTTGATCTGCCTTGCCAGCTTTTCAGCCTCGACAAACGCATCATGAAAACTTAATTTATCTGAAAACCAAAACTTATATGTCTTTTCACCAATTACGATTGACTGCTGAAAGTAATCATTCGGGCTTTTCTCTACAACCTGACCGTTCTGTTCGCCACCGATGCAAATATTCATGTGTTTTCCTATTTATCGGTGGGAGTGTAGCACTAAACGGTTTCTAAAAATGTCCAGACAAAAAAATACCCACGTATTGGAATAGATGGGTATGGAAATCAATTATTACGCGTAAAAAATAATACAATAATGATCAACAGAAGGACAAAAGCAATCATGAAAAACCAATTGATGCTCATTCAAATCCCTCCAAGAATAAGTTATTAGTACTATGAGTTACTAGAAAATAAGCTTAGTAAAAAAATACCCACTTAAGAGGTGGTCTAAGTGGGTTTAGAATCCAACTAGCTATTTACGCATAGTTTTCAACTATAACCAATATTTCATACTTTTCATTTAAACGCAAACTTTTTATTTAATTTAAGTCTCTTGTCATGCCCTGCCAAATAAAATTCACCTGCATAAAGCATGCTGTTGATTGAACTGCGACTCAATTTAAATCTTTCTGCCATCTGATCAAGGCTTAAACCACATACCCATTTTTCAATGAACAAGTTAATTGCTGGCCTTGCAAACTTGCATATTGTCTTTGAGTGCTTTAACTCATAGATCATTTTCTCAACCTGCAGCGCTTCAAAATCACTGATCTCAATAATTACCTGTTTTGAGTTAGGTCTTATTTTTGCTTCTTTTTCACGTGCTAACCAGTATATTTGATTGATTTCTAATTGATCAGGTTCATGCCCTCCACGCATACGGTTAATCGAGATCCATGCGCCATACTGCTTAAACCAATCTTCAAGGGTAAGCTTAGGCCAGTCCATAATTTCAATCTTAGAATTCATTTACTCACCACTGGAATTTGTTGGAAATCGCAACGAGCTGTACTTACACCACGTTTTAAATGTTCAGCTTCAGCATTTAAATTTTGGTCATTATTTGTCATGTTAATTTTCAAAACGGCAACCTCTCCTCATCTTCAGCTTTCAATAAGTGGTGATTTATATCGAGTGTGACAAATCGACAATGAGCTAAATCCGTTGCCAACCTGACTGTTCCAACTTCACCATTACGACATTTTGTAATAATGATTTCTGCAATCCCTTTCTCTTTACTATCCTTGTTGTAGTAATCATCTCGATAAATCATCATGATTACATCCGCATCTTGCTCGATTGCACCTGAATCACGTATATCAGAGTTTTTAGGGCGTTTATCTCCATTCTTTTCGACACCACGGCCGATCTGCACGAGTGAAATCACAGGGCAATTAAACTCAATGGCGATTTTTTTTAATCCATCAGAAATTGCAGCTATTTCTAAATCTTTACGGTTGGGCGCTTTAATCGGTGACTCGAGTTTTTGAAGGTAATCAACCAAGATAGCTCCAACTTCACCATATTGCGCTTTTACACGTCTTGCAGATCTTCGAATATCAGAAAGTGATGCACCTGGTTTCTCATCGATTTTAAGTGAAATGCTATCAATAATTACTTGAGCATTAGCCATTCGACTAAAAACTTCACCATCGGTCGTAACACCAGTTTTAACTACCTTGAAATTTACTTTTGCAATTGAACTAATCAACCGTTGAGAAATTGGTGCGCCTTTCATTTCCGCTGAAATAAACAAAGCAGGCTTCTTCTGACGTAATGCAATGTCTTGGGCAATGTTTTGAAGAAGTGTTGTTTTACCCATTGATGCACGAGCACCAATACAAATCAGATCACCGTTTTCAAGCTCCCCCAACATGTCATCCAAATCACGAAAACCTGTAGTGACACCCTTAACAATCGGCTTATTGTTATGCCAAGCTTCATGGCGAGCTACACACTCTTGCAATGCAATTTTTGAAAAGTATGAAGCATCCTGCAAGGTATCACCCTCATCATCCGAATCAATCTCATTGAGGATATTTTGAGCTAATGAAAGCGCTTGATCTGGACTTTGCTCAATATTGCGAGTTACTAGCTGAATTCTTTCACCAGCTTCATGAATTTTACGCCATACAGTTAATTCTCTTAACCTAACAATGTGCCCTTCAAGTTGTGATGGTAAGCAAACAATTGCTATAACTTCTTGAATATATTGCTCAGTGACCATCTTTGATTTTTGAAGGTCTAACCTAATTTGGTCCCACACCATAATCACATCAAACTGTTTCCCTTGAGCGTGTAATGCTTTGATTTCAGAAAATATGATTTTATGTTTTGGCGCATAAAAATTGTTTTCAGAGAGATCATCAACAAACTCGTCAACATTCCCATGTGAACCCATGAGAGACGACAAAACGGCTTGTTCGATTTGCAATGAGTAAAGATTATTTTCCATTAAGCATCTCCATTCCCATCGCTAAGTAATCTGTCTCAACCATCGTGAATTGAACTTGTTGTTCAGGTGGTTTGTTTTGGAGGTCATCATAATGAGGCTGTTGGGTTTGCTGCTCCACAGGGGGTACCATTTCAATGAACCGATCTAACTTACTTGCTTCACGGCAAATTAATTCAATATCTGTGTGTTTACGTTCAACGTGATAATCGGATTTAGAACACCCAATAATCCCTTGCTTGATTTGCTCAACTGAATAACCCTGCTTCAGCCTTGAGAGAATCTTGCTTTTGCGTTTGTCATCCAACACGGTTTGATTGGATTTACCAAATGTCGCTTTCCAAAACTCAAAAATTTCTTGAATCTCGTTTTTAAAGTTTTGATTTTTGGCTGGCTCAGGTTCACCGCTAGGTGGACATATGTTTTTATTATTTATATTATGTTCCCTTATATTATGTTCTGTTCCCTTAAGAGCATTTTCCAACGGAATTCCAGCGGAATCATTCTGTGATTCTTTTGGAATGATTTCGGAATCGCTAACCTGTTCTTTTGGAAAGTTATTGGAAGCAACTTGGTTTTCCGATATTTTTCGTGTGGAATCATTACTCCAATCACTAGGCATTCCAGCAAATATCCAAACATCAAGTGATGGAATGATGATTTGTTCATGCTCAGGAATTTGTTTATTTGCCTTGCGAATACGATCAGCAAACTTTTTATAACTGTACTCTCGTTTTGATTTCCAGCTCTCTAAAGCCTTTTCAGAAACCACAGGATGGTAATAGCGATTATCGTCACACAGTATCCAGCCATGCAAAGCCTCTTCCTTGAATTTTTCCCATTCCTTAACTACACGGCCAAATCCAGCTAGGTTAGATAACACTCGATCATCGTTAGGGATACTTCCAGCTGGCAATTGATGCCATGAAGCACACATCAACAAAAATCCTGCGCGAAATGCTTCAGCTTCAACGAGTGCTGTAAAATCACTATCTCGAAAGCGAACCACATCTAATGGCATATACTCAAAATCTCTAAGGTCTACATTTTCAAGAACTAGAGGTTTTGGAAGTTGTGAGTTATTTTCAGTTTCACTCATCATAATTTACCTTTAGCCTCGAACATTTTTCTATAAGCCGACTCAAAGCGATGGATTAATCCAAATTTGTACATGTTGATACGCAACTCTTCGCAAGTATCTGCAATTGATTTTGATTCTTCAGGCTTACAGATTCGAATAACGCCTAATGCATCCTCTAATTCAGTCTCAACCTTTTTGTATTCCTCAAGTGCATCTGAATAAGCCTCATGATCAATCCACCATTGGTCATCATTTGAACTTTCTAAATCTTGTGCTAATATCGATCTATTCATAGAGTCGTTCCTGTGATACAAACAACCTCCTTCTTTTCGAGCCGAAGGAGGTTTTTAATTTTTGGATTTTCTCTTAATTGGTTCGTTTCCCTTTGCTAAATCAAGAATTTGATATTCTCGAGCCAAAGGAATTCTTTCTTCATCCCATCCGCTAATAGCATTGTGTGTAATCCCTAATTTATCTGCTAATTCAGTCACAGACATTTTCACAAGAGACAGCGCTTCTGTTTTGGTCACTTATATTACCCTTGAGTAACTTTACTTACCATATTAAACTACATAAAACTTACCTCGTCAATTGGTAAGATAACTTACAAACTAATGGTTGAATCGATATGGAAACGCTTGGAACTCGTCTCAAAGAACTAAGAAAGAATAAAAAACTTACTCAACTGAATATCGCTGATGCATTAGGTGTATCTAAGACATCTGTGATTTACTGGGAAAAGGACGAAAACATACCTAAACATGAGAGTTTGACTGCTTTAGCAAAACTTTTAGATACTAGTACTGACTGGTTACTAACAGGTAAAGAATCGAATTCTTTCAAGCCATTAAGCTTTGATGAAATTAAAAAGAAATTTGGTGAGCCTAAAGCTGTAGTTGAAGATATTGAAAATGACAATGGTATTAGGTTTTACAACTATGGAGATCCAGTTCCTGAAGGGTACACTGCAATAGACTACTTTCCTGAGGTCAAAGCTAGTGCCGGGAATGGCTACATAAACCTTGAAGAAAGCAGCCCATATAAACTATTCATTGGTGATGCTGAACTCTTACATGCTGGCGCTAATGCACCACACTGCAAGATCATCAACGTAGACGGTGAAAGCATGATGCCTGATCTCTATCCAGATCAAAAAGTATCAATTGATATGTCAGCTACAAAAATTTATGACGGTGAAATTTACGCTTTTACTAGAGGAAGCGAACTCAAAATTAAGATTCTTTTTAATTGGGGTGAAGAGGGTCAAGGTGGTTTTAGGGCTGTTTCTAGAAACTTTGACAAAGTTCGCTTTCCTGATGAGTATTACTCACCTGCCCTAATAGAATCAGAGAATGTTCGTATTGTGGGTCAATTATGGTGGAAGCAAGAAGTTCGAAAAATTAGACGATAATATAATGAAAACCTTTTAACTAAGTTGAATCTATTTAACCCTGCTATATGCAGGGTTTTCTTTTGTTTGTTTAATCACATCAAGTAAGCTTTAAACTAAAAAAGTAATTTTAATTACTTTTATTATTGACAAGAAAAGTAAGTTAGATTACCTTTATTTCACAGAAACACAAAAAGCCCCACACTGTGGAGCTAATTTTAAAACTTAATGCTTTTCTCTGTTACCTACCAAAATTCCAGAGATGCATTGTTATAACTGGTGATTTATTATGAACCAAAAAACCAATATTAGTCAAGTTCGTGATTCAAACTCACTTGCTTTACTCGCAAAGAAATTTGATGAAACTTACGATGAGCAAGAGATTCCTTTAAAAGCTCTTTCGTTTTCAGCAACACTTAAAGAAATTGAAAGCCTATTTGATCCTGATTGCACTCATCTTCCTGATGGTGTACGCAAACCAACCCGATTAAGCCTTATTAATATTGCGTCCTTGCTACTTTTCAAAGTTGATCTGTTTGTTGCTGAGTTGAGTGAATCTGAGCTTAATAATGAAGATATTGAGTCGATAATGACCATTGTCCATGATCTATCTTTTGCTTTGAATGCTCTGGAAGCAACAACAATGGTGGACAGATTTGCAGCTGCTTTCGCACGTGGAATTTATCTTATTAGTGAAGATCTTATTAAGCTTGTAGAAAGTATTCCAGACCTCCTTAAAGCAAATGTAGAGGGGAATGCAAATGTCTAAGTCTCCTTTAAAAACCGTCACAATTGACGATTTGCAATTTGCAAATGTTGTTGCTCATAAAGACTTACAGTGGGTTGTTAATATCCTTGAGGATATTAAGCACAAAATCAAAGTAATTAAAGCTGATTGTGTGGAAAAAGGTGTACATCCTTACACGTTCAATAACCTTGAAACTTTCCTTGATATTAATGAATTCACAATGAAAAACCGTTGTGATTACTACGATCAGGAAGTGGAAGAAATTGGAATAGAGATTGATGCTTTGAACAAAGGAGCATCGGAATGAGTAAGACAACCTACAACCTGCCTAAACACTCACAAGATTGGCTTGCAAGTGTTCTAAAAAGTAAGCAGTACTTTCATTATTTTGCTGTTGCCTTTGAGGGTGACTTGTATCCAATGGGTAAATGGAATGCTCCTTTTTACACCGCAGAAGAAGCATTTCTATTCAAAGAGGAATTGCAAAAACAATTTCCAGATAAAACTTTTATGCGAGTTGAAGGTGGAATATATGCAAGCATAGCAGTAGAAGCAAAAAATGAAAATAAATACTGGAATGCTTGGATTAAAAAGCATTTAGAGCGTGTTGCTACACTTGAAAAGAATGGTGATTCCAATGACTGACCTTTCTAACCTACCAATCAAAACTAAACAACTGGCTTTTGTTTTGTGGCTACACAAGATTGGCTATAAAGGCGTTATTCGCCCATGTGGAACTTTCGAGTTTCAATGCCACGTTATAAATAAAAGATTCCCTAGGAACGTGAAAATCGCTCCTAACTGGAAATTCAATAAACCAGCACAACAACTTTACGCAGAATTTTTAGAACATCTAGGAGCACCAGAATGAAAAGATTAATTTTGCCATGGATCTTATTGCAATCAGCTTCAATTTGTTCAGCTAAAAATGATCATCGTAAATACTTAAATAGTGTCACTTTAATTGATGGCCATGTTGTGGCTACAGATGCAGAACGTGTTTTTTACTGCAAATATGATGAATTACCAAAACTTAAAAAGCCTTTAACTATTCCACTCAAGGCAATTAAAAACCTTGAGAAAAAACTAGATAAAACACACTCAAATTGTTTTGTTGAAGTTGTGCATCATACCGATGGTTTGGCTTTGAATGTAAATGATATTGATCCAGAGATATTTACCCCTGTTGAATCGATATTCCCTGCTGAATGGCAAGCAATGATTCCTCAAGATGATGGAATGCAATACAAGGGCGCATCACCTCATTTTCAATGGCGCCATATGGTTGATTTTCAGAAGATCAACAAGCTATTGGGTGCAACCAATCCAGATGACACATATCTAAAACCAACAGGTATAGACACCCCTGCCCATGTTTATTTTTATGGCAATGATTATTCAGGTGCCAAGGGTTTGATCATGCCGATTAATGGACGGGGTGAAGCGTAATGAAATTTAAGAAAACAATTGAGCTTCAGTACGACAATCTTAAAGCTACTGTACTGTGCAAGTCTAAACATGATGTGCGTTTTTATCTTACTGGTGTTTATGTGGGTGATGGTTTTGTGGCTGCTACTAATGGGCACATGGCTTTGATCTGTATTGAACCCGATACAGTTGGTATGGACGTAATCATACCAGGTGATGCAATTGATTCGTTAATTCGTAAAGTTGGCAATAAAAGCAAAATCAAAACCACTCTTTTGCATCAGATTGATGATGAATTTTGGTGCTTAAACCACGGCGGAAATTTTGAAATGTTTAGGCTTATTGAGGGTAAATATCCAGATATTAAGCGTGTTGATATTCCTAAACCTACAGAGATCCAATTTAAGTTTTACCCTAAGTTCAATCTTGAATATTTGAGTATTTTTCAGAAAGTAGCGAAAGTTTATAAACAGGCTTTCCCATCTTTCTACCCAACAACTGAAAACCATAGCGCATATGTAGAAATCACAAATGATGTGCACGGCATTTTAATACCTCTCAGGGTTTAAGGGTGAATCTATGTCTAAATTCAAAATCGGTGACATTATCCGAGCTAAGAAAGGAGTTATTCAACTCCCCCCAATGGTGAAAGTTAAAAATAAACAATCACTTAGCTCAAATAAACTTACAAATGTATTTGAGTTCACAGGTGAGCAAGGTAAACGTGATTGCGAAGTGATGTTTGCTGAGCTGAATTTAGATATGAGCAAATTTGCTCATATCTACACCGATAATATCGGTTCAGTTCAAATTGGTAAAAATACTCTATCATTAATTTTCTGGACTGAAAAAGGTGTAAGTATCCAACCTCAAATTGAGGATGGGATTAAATCGGCAAATGAAATTGTATTTGCCGAGTTTGAAATAGATGCGCTCAGTTTTGAGCACATCTATTTAGACACCACAAAGCAAAGCAACCTTGGAAGTAACAAGGAGATCAAAGCATGAACGCATTAGTGAATTTAAATACTGTTTCAGTCTCAAGTTTAGATATTGCAGAATTGGTTAAAACTGAGCACCGCAATGTAAAAATATCAATTGAAAGATTGATGGAAAAAGGCGTAATCCGACATACGCCAATGACGAATGTCGAAAAAATCAATAACTTAGGATTTTCAATTCAAGTCGGTGTTTATATTTTTGAGGGAGAACAAGGCAAGCTAGACTCAATCACTGTAGTCGCTCAACTCTGTCCTGAGTTTACTGCAGCTTTAGTCAAACGCTGGTATGAATTGGAAAACCAAAAACCAAGAGAATTAACTCGATTAGAAATATTACAGATTGCTTTGCATGCCGAGCAAGAGAACCAAGTTCTACACGAAAAAGTTGAAATTCTTGAACCTAAGGCAAAAGCGCTCGATACCATCGCTAATACCGAGGGTACATACAACATTCGTGAATGTGCCAAAACAATTGGTATAGGTGAACGCAAGTTAGTCGATTTACTACTTAAAAAGAAATGGATCTATCGCGAGGAAAGTGGTCGTTTACAGCCATATGCCACCAAACGTGCTGAAGGTATTTTTATAAATCGACCTTCACCCGTTGTTACTAACAAGTATACAGGTGAAGAACAAGTTCATTTACATATGCGCATAACTGCTTATGGATTAACAAAAATCGCTGAATTGGTAAATAATTTTTTTAGTGAGGATGGTGTGGAATGAATACATTAAAGGAACAATTGGACCATGCTCAAGGCGTAGCTGAATTGGCGACTAGTGTAATTTGTAGCCTTATTGCATTAATTGAGTCTCAAGACATAGATATTTCAGATGTTGAATGCTCTGTCTGCACTGAGGGTGATCAGCAGATAGGCAACAAAATTACATTGCGGCAATTAACAAATGTAGTGCTGGATGAACTGAATACGGTTAAAGTGTTGGAAGGTGTGGAATGAGTGAAACTAAAATGATCAGTATCCCTGAAAACGAACTTGAATCATTACTTGATCGTGTTTGTCGAAAAGCAATCCGAGAGGCATTTGCAGAACAGGAAGATGAGTTTTTAAATATTAAACAAATTTGCGATCGTATTTCTGGTTTGTCTTGGTACACGTTTAAGAACTTGGCCAAAGAAAAAAATCTAGTGAGTATTAATGGTAAATACTCACTAAAAGCAGTTAAAGACGCGATGCGATCTGAGTAGCTGTTGGGTTGTAATAGATCATTGCCCTTTTAGGGTCTACCCATCCAAACATCTTACATAAATCAAGCAGTGGCAACTTTAGAGCAATTCGGGTTGCTGCTGTATGTCTGGTGTCATGAAAAACGATATCAAGCAAGTTTGCTTTAATCCTTGCACACATAAAATTGTAGCTCGCCATCCCAGGGGAATAATTAAACACCTTCCCGGACTTCTTTACGCCAATACCAGTAATCAACTCAATCGCAGTATTGCTTAATGGGACCTCTCGTGGGCGCCCGTTCTTAGTGGTTTTTAAATACAAGTATTGTTTATCAATAAATATGCGTTCCCATTCAAGCCCACATATCTCCGCTTGTCGCATGCCTGTTTCAAGTGCAATCAGAAAGATTGTTCGTAACTCGTCATCTAGGTATGGGAGTAATGTTTCTACTTCATATTCTGAGATTACTTTTTCACGATGTGCTGAAGCTGCAGGTAATTTAACCTCAAACATAGGGGATTTTTTTAGCCACAATTTTGTATCGATACACCACGTAAACATTGCTGATAATATCTGCATTTCGCGGCGTACTGTTGCAGAAGCAACCTCTTCAAGTCTGGATTCCCGATATAAAACTAAATACTCCTTATCCACACTATCAATAGGGATATCTACCTTCATGATTCTAAGAAATTGATTTATTCGGTTTCGCTCTCGATCAGCACCTTTTTTATTAATAGAAACATTATCTCTATATTGCTCAAGCGCATCTCTTAAGGTTATGTGGCAGTAATCATTTTTTCTTTCATTGCGTAACTGGATCTCTAATGCTTGGGCCCATGCTTTAGCATCACGCATAGTGGTAAACGTTTGGGATTGTGACGGATGAGGTTTGATTCTTACGGTAGCCGTAACCCCTTTCTTCCTTTTTTGATATGTTGCCATTTTAAATTCAATCCAGTTGCAATGTTGCACGTTTGTTGCATTTGATTTTAAATAATATCGAATAATTAGTACAATGAAATTTAAATCAATTCAGTAAAGATATGATTTTTATTTATTTTATAATTTTAAATTAAATACCATTAAAAACAAAAGGCGCATTAAGCGCCTTTGGGTTTAAATCTTAGATTAAGCTGGAATATCACGAATAGATGCTTTACGAATTGCTTCTTTCAGTGCGTCATAACCATGAATTGGCGGGAACTGTGGAAATTCACGAATCACATTTTCAGGCGCGTCAAATAAGAAACCATGATCAGCTTCACCCAACATGGTTGTATCGTTATACGAGTCGCCTGCTGCGATTACACGGTAATTTAGACCATGTAAGGCTTTTACAGCTTCACGTTTTTGATCAGGTTGGCGCAACTTATACGCAGTGATCATACCATTTTCATCAGTTTCTAATTTATGACAGAAAATTGTTGGCCAACCTAACTGTTGCATCAACGGATGTGCAAACTCATAAAATGTATCTGAAAGAATAATCAACTGAAAATGGGTACGTAACCATTCTACAAACTCTTTTGCACCGGGAAATGGCCCCATGTCTGCAATCACAGCTTGAATATCATTTAAGCCTAAACCATGCTGTTTAAGAATATTTAAACGTTGAGTCATCAACACATCGTAGTCAGGAATATCACGAGTTGTTGCTTCTAATTCTTTGATTCCTGTTTTTTTAGCAAAATTGATCCAGATTTCTGGTACCAATACACCCTCAAGATCAAGACATACGATTTCCATGGGTTCTCCCAAATGTCAGTTAAAAATTTTGGGCTTATCATAGCACTAAAGTTTAAAAAGAATGCTGAAAGTTTTTACAGCAAACCCATTTCATTTGGTTATGCATAAGGCTTGTCAATATTTACAAATCTGTTTTATTCATAAGCATTTTAATTAATCTGCTAAGTAGCATATTTCATTTACTTTAAAATATCTGGATCGTCAAAAGCAGTAATTCACATAAGTTGAATTGCGCTAATTTTTGCCAAAATGCTTAAATTCAAATATCTTTTGAACATGTTTACGAAAATTGTAGCTTCAAGCTAACTGCCAGGAGCAGATATGACCGCCATTCCAACCATAGATCTTGTGGACGCACTTGCGACTGAGTATGCCGACAAATCACCTTCTGAAATTTTAGAACTTGCGCTTTCTCAGCAAGGTGAAATTGCAATTTCATTTTCTGGCGCAGAAGATGTTGTTCTTATCGATATGGCACACAATTTAGGTAAACCATTTCGTGTTTTTAGTTTAGATACAGGTCGTTTACACCCTGAAACCTATCAATTTCTTGAAACCGTACGTAAGCACTATGGGATTAAAATTGAGATTTGCTTTCCAGAAGCCGATGCCGTTCAACAGTTGGTCAATGAAAAAGGTTTATTTAGCTTCTATCAAGATGACCATAAAGAATGCTGTGGTATCCGAAAAGTTCAGCCACTACGTAAAAAATTAGCCACTTTAGATGGTTGGATTACTGGACAACGCAAAGATCAAAGTCCGGGCACACGTACGGAAATTCCAGTCATTCAAGCGGATAGTGGTTTTTCTGGTGAAGGCAAACAATTGATTAAATATAACCCATTGGCCAATTGGTCAAGTGCGGATGTATGGAACTATATCCGTATGATGGAGATTCCTTATAATCCATTACATGAAAAAGGCTTTATCTCAATTGGCTGCGAACCATGTACCCGTCCAGTATTGCCAAATCAACATGAACGCGAAGGTCGATGGTGGTGGGAAGAAGCAACACATAAAGAATGTGGCTTACACGCAGGCAATTTAAAAAAGTAATATCAGGAAAACTCATTAAAACTCATGAATTTTTATTAACTTAACGTTCATCGAAATGCTTGGATTTTACGCTTAGAAAAGTTTTATACTAAGGTTTGTTGATATTTCATCTATAGCTTGTGTTATAGGCTAAAGTTGAGTAGGCAAAGGCATGAAAAAATAGTGAGACTATTTTCAGGTTTCATCACTCAAACTGAGAAATTTTAGCTATACCCAGAATGCCAACAAAGCGCTGCATTGTTGGCAACACAAAAAGTAACGATGTAACTGATGTTTTCCAACATCACATCGTTGTAAACATGGACGAATGATCAACAGACCCAAGTTACACGGTTCTATAATTCTAACAATTCACCAGCTCATAAAAGAGTTGTTGTAGAAATTGCAGTGAGGCAATCCAAGACTATGCGCCCATTACACCCTATTGATTTTATTTTTTTAAATTTAGAAAAACGTCAACAACCCATGCATGTTGGTGGGTTATTCTTATTTGAAATACCAGAACATGCGCCTTCTACCTTCATTCAAGATCTTGTTGCAGATATTCGTAATTCAAAATCCATTCCAGTTCCACCCTTTAATAACCGCTTAAGCGGCATGTTTTGGGATGAAGATGAAGAGTTTGATATCGACCATCATTTCCGTCATATCGCATTA
This sequence comes from Acinetobacter sp. NyZ410, assembly GCF_022828975.1. Classification (NCBI taxonomy): domain Bacteria; kingdom Pseudomonadati; phylum Pseudomonadota; class Gammaproteobacteria; order Moraxellales; family Moraxellaceae; genus Acinetobacter; species Acinetobacter sp. NyZ410. The sequence continues at coordinate 3,664,041 of NZ_CP094620.1, forward strand.
CCTCATCCGGGACGTATCCGTGAATTATTGGTTTATATTTCACAGGAACACAGTTCGTTGATTGATCGTGCAAAGCCGCTTTGGACTTGTCATATTATTGAAGGGATTGAAGGCAATCGCTTTGCCATGTATTTTAAAATCCACCATGCCATGATTGATGGTGTGGCTGGTATGCGTCTGGTGGAAAAATCATTTTCAAAAGATGCTGACTCCAAAACCATTATTCCGCCTTGGTGTGTCGAAGGTAAACGGGCAAAACGTTTAAAAGAAACTAAACTGGATAAAGCTAAAAAAATATTCTCTGCTTTAAAAGGGCAAGTTGAAGCAGCACCTAAAGTGACTCAAGAGCTGTTCCAAACAGTATTTAAAGAAATGGGGAAAAACCCCGATTATGTTTCAAGCTTCCAAGCACCAAGCAGTTTATTTAACCAACGGGTAAGTTCATCACGTCGTTTCGCTGCTCAGTCTTTTGAACTTGATCGTTTTAGAGATATTTCCAAAGCCCTTGGTGTTACGATTAATGATGTGGTACTTGCGGTGTGTGCAGGTGCATTACGTGATTATTTAATCACACAAGAAGCTTTACCGAAAAAACCGCTGATTGCGATGGTTCCTGCCTCATTACGTGATGATGACTCAGATATGAGTAATCGTATCACCATGATTTTGGCAAATTTAGGTACACATAAAGAAAGTCCTTTAGAGCGTTTAGACATCATTAAACGCAGTGTACAAAATGCAAAAAATCGTTTTAAACGTATGAGTTCTGATCAAATCTTAAATTATAGTGCTTTCGTTTTTGGTGCAGCAGGTGTGAATATTGCATCAGGACTCATGCCAAAACGTCAGGCGTTTAACGTAATCATTTCCAATGTACCTGGACCACGTGAACCTTTGTATTGGAATGGCGCTAAATTAGATGCTCTCTACCCTGTTTCTATTGTTTTGGATGGTCAGGCACTAAATATCACCATGACCAGTTATTTAGATAAATTAGAAGTCGGTTTAACCGGTTGCCGTAAATCTCTACCTAAATTGCAGAATCTTCTCACGCATTTGGAAAATGAAATCCAAAAGTTTGAGCAAATTATTGCAGAGAAAAATGCACTAGAACTCGCCGATAAAAAGCCAAACGCTCAAGCCAAGGCAAAAACGGATACTCAAGATGTAGCGAAGGAATCTGTTGCAGCACGAAAGTTAGTATAGGATTTTATAATTGATTTTAGTGTTGATTGAGAGATAAAAACATAAATTGATTCAAAAATTAAGGGGCTAATATATGCCCCTTAATCTTTAACATTACGACACTTATTTAACAGTTGATGACAGACATTAACCACCATGTCTTTGGTGATTTTCACTTCTTGACCATTGTCATCTAACATAACACATGTGTTTTTAGGTTGGCTTTCCAACACATGCTTAATACTACGACTGATTAATTGTTCACTTACACTCATTTTATGACCTCACTTGCTAAGACTGTGAAAGGGAGAAAGTCTTTGGCTACCTTTGTAATCTAGTATTGTGAAATCAGTTGAAAAAGTAAAATTTCAGATGTAACAACTGTTTAACGACATCCTGTTACAATTTCAACTCAAAATGATATCGTATTGCTCTTGCGTGTATAAATTTTCGACTTGGAATTTAATCACGCGATTAATAAAATGCTCTAAATCCGCGACAGCTGGGGCTTCCGCAGTTAATAGGCGATCAATCACCGATGGATGACCGATAACAGTAAAGCCACTCTTAGACTCATAAGCACGGGTATATCTTAAGATTTCTCGAAAAATTTCGTAACATACTGTCTCTGCTGTTTTCACAAATCCGCGCCCTTGACAGGTCGGACATGATTCACACAACAAATGCTCTAATGATTCACGGGTACGTTTACGTGTCATTTCAACTAAGCCAAGTTCAGAGACTTGGGTAATCTTGGTTTTTGCATGGTCACGTTCCAGCATTTTATCAAACTGGTTCATGACCTCTTCACGATGTACAGCTTCCTGCATATCAATGAAGTCAATAATGATAATGCCACCCAAATTACGTAAGCGTAATTGGCGCGCGATCACCTGTGTCGCTTCCATATTGGTTTTAAACACAGTGTCTTCTAGCGTGCGCCCACCAACATACGAACCTGTATTGACATCAATTGTGGTCATCGCTTCAGTCTGGTCGATCATCAGATAGCCACCTGACTTCAAAGCTACACGGGTTTGTAATGCTTTTTGGATATCTTCTTCGACATTGTACAAATCAAAAAGTGGACGCTCACCAGGATAATGCTGCAAGCGGCTTTCCATACTCGGTACAAATTCACAAACGAACTCTTGCAACTTGGCATGTATTTCTCGTGAATCGACATAAATCGTTGCCGTATCATCATTGGCTAAATCACGAATAACACGTTGTGGTAAAGGAAGCTCTTCAAAAATCAACGAAGGAACTGCAATAATTTTTTGTTTTTTCTGAATAAATTCCCAAAGCTTGGCTAAATATGCCATATCTTGAGCAATTGAAGCCTCTTCAATTCCTTCAGCGGCTGTACGTACAATCACTGAACCCGGCAACTTATGCTCGCTTTGAATTCTTTCAATCATCGAGCGTAAACGGTCTCGTTCTTCTTCAGACTCAATTCGTTGCGATACACCAATATGACTGCCATATGGCATCAAGACAAGATAACGAGATGGGATAGAAAGATCGGTACTGAGTCGCGCACCTTTAGTGCCCAACATGTCTTTCATCACTTGAACCGTCAGAATTTGACCAGGTTGTAATAACTCAAAGACATTTGGTGTAGGTTGATTACGCGGCCAAATCATATCATTGATGTGTAAGAATGCAGTACGAGATAACCCGATATCGACAAAGGCTGCTTGCATCCCTGGAAGTACACGGACAACTTTTCCTTTATAAATATTCCCGACTAACCCGCGTTTAACAGTTCGTTCAACAAACAGTTCGTTGACCGTACCATTTTGAATTAGCGCCACACGACATTCCATAGGTGTGACGTTAATCAATAACTCGTCAGACATAACTAAACTCAAAACATTATAAAAATTCTTTTCAGCAGTTAATTTAGTGCCTCAACTGCGCTGATCTATACGATCAAGTAACTGTATCGTTTCATGCAACGGTAGCCCAACCACATTGCTATAACTACCCTTTATACCTGTCACATACTTTGCCGCAATGCCTTGAATTGCATATGCGCCAGCTTTCCCCAAAGGTTCACCTGTAGCCCAATATTCTTCCATATCATTCAGACTGAATTGTTGGAACTCAACTTCCGTGCGAACCACGACACTCAATAATTGATGTGCATTTGCAACACAAACACCTGTCAACACTTCATGTTTTTGACCTGACAATAATGTCCATATTTCAAAAGCATGCTGCTTAGATGTTGGTTTCCCAATAATTTGATTGGCAAAAACCAAGCTTGTATCTGCTGCAATAACAGTGCTTTGTGGATGCAAAGTCAATACCACTTTGGCTTTGCTTTCAGCCAAACGTTGTACATACTGCTCAATCTGTTCATGTTCCAAGACAGATTCATCAATATCTGGGCTGTGGATGCTAAAATCCAAGCCCACTTGTAAAAGCAGCTCTTTACGCCTTGGTGAGCCTGAGGCCAGAATTAAATGCGCCATCTTCTTAATAAATAATAAAGAACTGGCCAGCAAAAAATACTTGAAACCAATGTTTGCCAATGACGGGTAATCGAAAAATGCGTACCTGCCATCACTTGTGCCATAAAGGTAAAGACCAAATGCGCAAGAATTGCAAACATACTAATAATCCAAAGATTACTAAATGTCAGTACACGTCTTTCTCGAATAAAATAGCGAGTTAAAAATGCAATCAACACATAGCTCAATGCATTCATCCCCAAAGGTGCATCTAACAATAAGTCAGTAAATAGCCCCATGGTAAATGCAAACCAAATTCCACACCATGTAGGCTGACACAGCACCCAAAATAGCATGATTAAAAACATATACAGTGGCCGCCATCCTGCTAATGCATAGGACATCGGATAAACCACTAAAATTGAACCAATAATAATTGAGACAACAATAATCCATAATGGATCTTTACGTTGCTTTTCAGAAGGTAATTTCTTAGCGATCAACATTTGGCTGCTCCATCGCTAAAGAATCAGAGAAAAGTACCACAACATGATGACCACCTGCTAATTGTGCAGCGGGAACCACATCAATTTGCGCAAACTCACCCGTGTTATGACGCATGACTTTAGATACAGAACCAACCAAATAGCCTGCTGGGAAATGTTGCCCCAAACCTGAACTATAAACTTTATCACCCACTTTGATATTGGCACTTGTTGGAACATATTCCATTTTCAAATGTCCTAAATCACCAGTACCCGTCACGATGGCACGCATACCTGAGCTTTCTAAACGTACAGATAAAGAATGCTCTTTATCGGAAAGCAACATAACACGACTACTATGTGGATAGACGTTGATGATTTGCCCCATGATACCTTTATCATCTAAAACGGTTTGCCCGACTTTTAAATGATTGGCTTCACCACGGTTAATGATAATGATATGGCGCAATGGGTCAGCATCGGTTCCAATCACTTCTGCAATTTCCATACGCCCATCGATAATCAATGGCGTATCGAGTAAACCACGTAAACGGGTATTTTCAGCAGAAAGTTCAGAGAGTTTTTGCAGACGTACTTGAGCCTGAAGCAATTCAGCTTGCATCGCGGTATTTTCACGACGTAACTGAGCCTCAGATTTAGTTTGTTGATTTAGCCATTCTTTCGACAATACAGGATAGCTTGCTAAGGCATAAATTGGATTATATGCCGCATACAAGACATCTCTTGCAGGTTGAATCACTTGTGGCATGCGCCAGTTAAAAAACAGCACTACCAAACAAGTGATGACCGCAATGATGAACGAGCGAAAAGATGGCGGTTGTCTTGAAAAGAGATTCGGTTGCACCGCCTCATCCTTAAACTTAATCGAGTATAGTTTAGCCTACAAAAAGCATATCATGGTTTGGATTGTCAAAGAATTCTAAGACTTTACCGCCACCACGCGTTACACAAGTTAAAGGATCTTCTGCTACAACAACAGGTAAACCTGTTTCTTGGGCAAGCAACTTATCTAGGTTACGCAGTAATGCACCACCACCTGTCAACACAATACCACGCTCTGCGATATCAGAAGATAACTCAGGTGGAGTTTGCTCAAGTGCTGATTTCACAGCAGAAACAATACTTTGTAATGGATCAGAAATCGCTTGGGTAATTTCATCTGAAGTTACCGTAATAGCACGCGGTACACCTTCAGCAAGGTTACGACCACGAACTTCAATTTCTAAAGTTGTGCTGTCAGCAACAGCCATACCCACTTCTTTTTTGATAGTTTCAGCTGTTGTTTCACCAATTACACAACCATGTGCTTTACGTACATAGTTAATAATTTGTTCATCAAAAACATCACCGCCAATACGTAAAGAATCTGCGTACACACAACCTTGTAAGGAAATGATGGCAATTTCAGTTGTACCACCACCCACATCTACGACCATAGAACCACATGCTTGCTCAACAGGCATACCCGCCCCAATCGCAGCAGCCATAGGCTCTTCAATCAAACGTACATCACGTGCACCTGCGTTAAACACAGCTTCACGAATCGCACGGCGTTCTACCAATGTTGATTTACATGGTACGCATACCACTACACGAGGTGCAGGTGGAAATAAACGTTTTTCATGCACTTTACCAATAAATTGATTTAACATGGTTTCAGTAACTTCGAAATCTGCAATAACACCATCTTTCATCGGACGGATTGCAGAAATATTGGCTGGGGTACGACCAAGCATTTGCTTAGCATCTAAACCCACAGCTGCAACAATTTTCTGCGAACCACTGTGACGAATCGCCACAACTGTCGGTTCGTTTAATATAATGCCCCTTCCTGGTGCATAAATAAGTGTATTTGCAGTACCTAAATCAATGGCGAGATCTGGCGAAAACAAGCCAATTAGTCGTTTTAGAATCACGGGTCGTTCTCAGTTTAAACTTTATATGGACGCAAGATGGCAACTTTAACTAAATGTGATGATTTGAACAAGTCAATCGCTTATTATAACGCACGATATTTTGAATTTTTTTAAAACTGATTAGGTGAGACATCATGTCAAGTTCAGATGTTCAGCATTCTGCAGAATTAAATGCACAAACTGTATCACAAATCGCCAATCTTGCTCGATTGTCGCTGAATGATACGCAATCTGCTGAATATGCTCAAAGTTTAAATAAAATCTTAGGGATGATGGAGACCTTAAAAGCGATCAATACCGATGGTGTTGAGCCACTTAAGAGCCCATTTGATAATCCGCAACCACTTCGTCCAGATGTCGTGACTGAAGCGAACCATCGTGAAGAATATCAAGCCATTGCTCCTGCAACTCAGGATGGTTTGTACCTCGTTCCGAGAGTGATTGAATAATATTTGATCAAATGAACTTATTTTAAAAAATTAATCGTAAAGAATTGTACTCATGACTGATTTACACCGTTTATCGATTCGTGAAATGACAGAAGGCTTAAAATCTGCCCAATTTTCATCTCGTGAATTGACTCAGCATTATTTGGACCGTATTGCGAAAATTGATGATCGTGTCAAATCGTATGTAACGGTCACTCCCGAACAAGCATTGGCTCAAGCTGATGCTGCTGACAACTTACTAAAATCTGGAACTGCTGGCATATTGACTGGTGTTCCACTGGCGCATAAAGATATTTTCTGTACCCAAGGGATTAAAACCACTGCGGGTTCAAAAATGCTGGACAACTTCATTTCACCTTATGATGCAACTGTGGTGGCGAAAGCCAAAGCAGCTGGCCTAGTGACTTTAGGTAAAGTGAACATGGATGAATTCGCAATGGGTTCAACCTCTGAGAGCTCATTCTACGGCGCGACTAAAAACCCATGGAACTTAGAACATGTTCCTGGTGGCTCTTCTGGTGGTTCTGCGGCTGTTGTTGCAGCTGATCTTGCCCCGCTTGCAACAGGTACCGACACAGGTGGTTCAATTCGCCAGCCTGCTTCTTTCTGTGGCTTAACCGGTCTTAAACCGACCTATGGCCGTGTCTCTCGTTTCGGGATGATTGCATTTGCATCATCACTGGATCAAGGTGGACCAATGGCACGTTCTGCTGAAGACTGTGCTTTTTTGATGAACACCATTGCTGGACATGATCTCAAAGATTCAACGTCAATCAACAAAGAAGTAGATGACTATGTTGCAAACTTAAATGCAACAGCAGTGAAAGGTTTACGTATTGGTATTCCAAAACAATACTTCAATGTTCAAGGTCTCGATGCAGAAGTTAAGGCACGTGTTGAAGAATCTTTGAAAAAATTACAAGACATGGGCGCGATATTGGTTGAGATTGACCTCAACATGACTGAAGCCTATGTACCAACTTATTATTTGATCGCGCCTGCGGAAGCGTCTTCTAACTTGTCACGTTATGACGGTGTTCGCTATGGCTACCGTTGTGAAAACCCAACGGATATTTTAGATCTCTATAAACGCTCTCGTTCAGAAGCGTTTGGTGCAGAAGTACAACGTCGTATCTTGATTGGAACTTATGCGCTTTCTGCTGGTTATTACGATGCTTACTACGTGAAAGCACAAAAAGTTCGTCGTTTAATCCAACAAGATTTCTTAAAAGCTTTTGAGAATGTCGATGTCATTGCAGCACCATCTGCACCAACGACAGCATACAAAATCGGTGCGAACTTGAGTCCAACCGAAATGTATTTAGGCGATATCTATACACTTGCGGTGAACTTGGCAGGCTTACCAGCCATTAACGCACCTGTTGGTTTTGATACGAATAATCTCCCAGTAGGTTTACAGTTAATTGGTAACTATTGGTCAGAATCACAATTGCTTTCAATTGTGCATCAATATCAACAAAATACAGATTGGCATACTAAACGTGCGGCAATTGCTGAGGAGAATGCATAATGACTGAAGCTCAAAAGTTAGCACCATCCGTATCAAAGCTGATTGACGGTTGGGAAGTCGTTATTGGTATTGAGATTCACACACAGCTTGCAACTCAGTCTAAAATCTTTTCAGGTTCATCAACTGAATTTGGTCAAGACCCAAATACTCAAGCCAGCCTTGTTGACTTGGCAATGCCGGGTGTACTTCCTGTGCTAAACCAAGAAGTGGTTGATCTTGCAATTCGTTTTGGTTTGGGGATTGATGCCTATATCGACCAAGCCTCTGTGTTTGCGCGTAAGAACTACTTTTACCCAGACTCGCCAAAAGGCTACCAGATCAGCCAGATGGACAATCCTATCGTCGGGCTAGGCCATATCGACATCCAGCTTGAAGATGGCACAGTGAAGCGTATAGGCGTGACTCGTGCGCATTTGGAAGAAGATGCAGGTAAATCGATTCACGATCAATTCGAAGGCATGTCTGGCATCGACTTAAACCGTGCTGGCACCCCTTTACTGGAAATCGTGTCTGAACCTGATATGCGTTCAGTTGAAGAAGCCGTTGCTTATATCAAATCGATTCATACATTGGTGCGTTGGTTAGGTATTTCTGACGGTAACATGGCTGAAGGTTCATTCCGTGCTGACTGTAACGTATCGTTACGTCGTCCGGGGCAACCATTTGGTACCCGTTGTGAGTTAAAAAACCTCAACTCATTCCGTTTTATCGAACAAGCCATCAATGTTGAAATTCAACGTCAAATGGACATCTTGGAAGATGGCGGTCGTATTGATCAAGAAACCCGTTTGTTCGATCCGAACAAAATGGAAACACGTTCAATGCGTTCTAAGGAAGAAGCCAACGATTACCGTTACTTCCCTGACCCTGACTTGCTTCCAGTGATCATTGCAAATGAGCAAATTGAAGCTGCTCGTGCTGCACTTCCAGAGTTACCTAAAGCACGTCGTGCGCGTTTTATCGCTGACTTTGCTGTGACTGAATATGATGCACATGTACTGACTCTATCTCGTGAATTGGCTGACTTCTATGAAGCGGTTGTTACGGCTTCTGGCGGCGCGGCTCAAGGTAAAGTTGCTGCAAACTGGGTGATGGGTGAATTCTCAGGTGCTTTAAATAAAGCCAGCCTTGAACTTCAAGACTCTCCTGTTTCAGCAGAACAACTGGGCGGGATGATCGCACGTATTGTTGACAATACCATTAGCGGTAAGATTGCTAAGCAAGTGTTTGGCTTTATGTGGGAAGAAGGCAAAACTGCAGATGACATCATTGCTGAAAAAGGCTTGAAACAGGAAACTGATACAGGTGCCATTGAAGCAATCATCAAAGAAGTGCTTGCTGCCAATGAGAAGATGGTTGAAGAGTATAAATCTGGTAAAGAGAAAGCATTCAATGGTCTAGTTGGTCAAGTGATGAAAGCCTCTCGTGGTAAAGCCAACCCTGCTCAAGTCAATGAATTGATGAAGAAATTGATTGGTTAAGCTGATTTAATTTTAAAAGACAACCCGCTTTAGAGCGGGTTTTCTTTGTTTAAAGCGTTGGTATGTTTAGCTTTTTAAAAATTTGGTTATATTCAAATCTATTGTTTTATTTCAAAATTTTTTATATGGAAAAGCACCCTCACCCCAGCCCTCTCCCAGAGGGAGAGGGAGCGTCATCTGATTTTAATCATGTTATTAATCTCATACTTTTTACGAGTTAATAAGCATAACGAGGTAAGAGGTAAAGAGTCATTTTATCTTCACTATTACTTTTTTATTTTCCAGAAACAGTTACACTTTCAAAAGAAATCTTTGCTGTTATTACTTTAAAAACATTAATCTACTGCTCAAAATTCAAGGTCAAAATGAAAATATCTATCCTAACTCTCTCAACACTTGTCCTTTTCACAACTACAACTTTCGCAGAAACGAAAGTTAATGTTCCTTCAAAAGAAGCCAGCTTGATTTTTAAAGCAGCAGGTTTTGCAAAAACCAAACATGGTTGGGAAGGAAAATGCGAAACGGGTGAAATTACTGTATATCGAGATTTAAATAACGATGGGCTAAATGATGCTGTTATTTCAGACTACAGCAGCATGTGCTATGGCAACACAGGTGTCGGCTACCATATCGTTGCTCAGCAAAAAACTGGAAATTGGAAACTCATTTTTGAAAACATGGGCATCCCTACTTTTCTAAAAACCAAAGGAAAAGATGGCTGGCCTGATATTGAAAATGGAGGTCCAGGTTTATGTTTTGCGGTATATCGTTGGGATGGTAAAAGTTATGAGATAAATCGCTATGAGTATCAGGGTAAAGCCTGCTCATTAAACTAAACCAACCTTGCTTTAAGCCAAAGCATTAAAAAATATTGATTGGTTAAGCTGATTTTATTTTAAAAGAAAATCCGTTTTAGAGCGGGTTTTCTTTGTTTAAAGGATTTATATGTTGAGTTTTTAAAATTTGGCATACATTTAAATCTATTATTTTTCTCATTTTTTTATCTGGCAAAATACCCTCAGCCGATAAAAGCACTCGGTAAAACAACACTTATTTCAGCAAATTTATAGTCCTGAATATTTCTCGTCACGATTTTGCTACAACCAAAACTCAACGCAGAAAAATATTGAATTGCATCTTCAAAATCAGAAAACTTAGACACCAACGCTTGAGAAATCCCAACATGATCAACAGGGATAATCACCAAGAATTTTAAAAGTTGTTGAATAAAAAGACGCGCTTTCTCATCACCTCCCAACTTACGCAAAATATAATAAATATTGGCAACACTGTTCGAAGAAATGCACCCTGTCAAATGCCCTTTCTCACACAATGCTACAACAGTTTGACTTGCCTCAACAAAAGGCTGACGTGCTAAAGCCATATCCAAAATTACATCAGAATCAATAAATATTCGCTCGCTCATTTATGTTTTTCCATACGAGCTTCAGAAAGCAATGCCTTATAATCTTGCCCTTGGTCTTGAATGGCAAACATCCCAGTCAAACTTCCAGTAATAGGCGCTTGAACATCACTCGAAATTTCAGTGTGTGCTGAAATACGATCTAAATAAGCTTCAACCAAACTCGAAACACTCTGCTCATGTTCCTGAGCATAAAGTTTCGCCCGTTCAATCACTTTTTTATTTATAGACAAGGTCAATTTCGCTTGCATAAGATTTCACCTCATACGTATCATTTAATTAATTATACGTATTGGTTAATTTTTAACAATTAAATTTTAACCAAATTAGACAAGGATTGATTTCACAATACCTATCTTATTTCTAATATCAGAAAACAAAAATCATCTGTTATTTTTAAACTATCAAAGCGCTCTACGCTCAGGTTCATACGGATGAATAAAGACTGTATATGTGTCGGCAAGATGATACTATTCAAGAGCAATCTTATAGTTCATAAAATATATACCCTGAGTTTTTAAAATCTCTCCCAGATATCCAAATAGATTATTTCTTTTCAATGTCATTTTTTGCGAGAAGTTTCCCTCACCCCAACCCTCTCCCGAATGGAGAAAGAGCTTCATATGATCTTAATCATGCTATTCATCCAACAATGAATGTTCTCCCTCCGTTTACGAGATGAGGAGCGCTACTGATCATTTATTATTAAACCAATAATCCCATTTCTCACGATCAACGCCAAACTGGCCTTGCCACCATCGTGTTGGATAGTTCACATCATCATTTCTAATTGGGCGATGTACCCTTTCTGGATAAGTCACATATTTATCTGCATAGCCAAAATGCTTATCATCATGCAAAATACCAATCACTCCAAAAATCTCTAAAAGCCCCAAACGCTCATCGTCATTGGACTTGAGTGCTTTAGAAATACTTTTTTTAAGTTGAACTATTCTGTCATTGGGTTGAGCTGTTTCTATTATCGTTTTGAGTTCATTGAGAATATTGTAATCTTCATCGCTTGGTTCAACGACAGGAAATTTAAGAAATTGTTCCAAATCAAATAAAACAGAAATCAAATTATCTGTACAGCTTCCATGTTTGTATTTAAAGAAATTGAGTGTATTAAACTCAATGAGTCTTTCAAACTCATACGTATATAGCCCACAAACTGCACATATATTTGAGTTTGGTTCTGGACTGGAAACAAAGTCATGTTCAATCAAACTTTTACCAATACAGTAACTTGATAAAAAAGATCGATACTCCAATCGTCTTGTACTTAGACTGTAAATAAATGCATCCACCACAGATTGCTTTTCAATTTGATTAACTGCTGTTTTTATTCTTCGACAGATTTCATTGTGATTTATTTTTTCTTGTTCAAACATAACGGAATGGCTTTTTGCATATTCAAACTCATCTTCAGTAATGAATTGCATATATGTATCCCAATAAAACCAGCGCTCTAAATTTTGATCCTGCGAGCTTTTAATGGTTTTAAGTAAAATTTTGACTGCTTTCTTGTCCATGTTTATTTATCTATTCACTTAAAGTTTTTAATTCAACATCTTACATATATCATGATAATGATTTATCCCACTCTCCGTTCAGGTTCGTACTGATGAATAAAGACTGTATATGTATCAGCAGGATGAAGCACCTCAGCATGATGTAAAGCATGCGCGATATTGCCTCTATGGTATGTTCCATGATTGATGATATGAAAGAGGATCTCTTCTATTGATAGGCTACCCGTTTTTTTATCTATAAATTGAAAATGAATAATTTCTGCAAGTTGATCCGATTGAATATTTTGTACAAATTCAATAAACCATAAATGTGATTCAGCAATTCGATGTTTAAGTTCATCTAAGGCGGGTAAAAATTCTGTATTGGTTTGGCTGTGCAACGCTTTTTTGTTTTCTAGCCGAGATCTAAATAACTCTTCGACAATGATCATGTGATTGAATTGTTGCTTGGCAAAATTATAATCTTCTAAATATTGCACTTGATCAATTTGATCTATGGCTTTAAATAAACGCTGATCTGACCATTGTTTATATAAAAAGAGTTTTTCAAAATTCATTAAATTGACCTAAGCTTTCTTTGAATCAAATCATCAAGATAACATGCAATCACTGAAAAAAACCGATCTTTTAAATACCCTCAATCATCATTTTTTTACAGATCAAGACTCAATCTAATTTTAACAATGTCACTTTAAACAAGTTTTCTTGATGCATTCATTCCACTCCCCAAACCCTTTCAATAGTAAGAGGAGCCTTCGTTGAGATTTCTATAATGACTTCAATTGAGTCATGAAGATTCCCACTCCTTTAAACAGAGAAGAAGTCTTGCTCCGTAAAGGTAAAGTGATTTATGGACGAATCACACCCAACTTATTCCAAATATCTGGGGTTAAAAACGTCATCACCAATTTATTTAAGTCAACATATCGCAATACACCCTGTAACTGTTTTTTCACTTCAGGGTTTTTAATAATATCTTCACCTGTCGTACGACCTAGCTCTTGGAAACTATCACCTACTGCTTGCACACCTTCAGCAGCAATCACTGCTTTGGTCTGTGCGGAACACTGCTCTACAATCACCCGTTGTAAAACCTGAGCAAACTTTTGATCAAGTTGCGTTCTTTGCGCATCACTAACATTACTCAATGCTTTTAGATCAGGGTGTGTAGATAACGCAGCAAAGGTCCACTGCAATACTGTAGTTTTATCTGTTGCCGTGGTTGCTTTTACCAAACAATCACTGAGTTGATCGACGGTTGGCCCTGCGACAGCAAACTGTGCTGTTCCCATTAATGCCGTCGCCATAAATACAGAACGACCCATATGGGAAAATTTAGAATGCATTGAGGAGAAAATTTGGCGTGACATAAACAAAGTCCAATTCGAAATTAAATCCTTTGTATCACAAGCGCTACCTATTCGCCTGTTATGACTCTGTAAACAACATCTACTGAAAATAATCTCATTTGCTGTGCTAAACTGGATTCAATATTTAGGTTGTATTAAAAATAGAAAGCATCTCAAGTTTCAAAAATAAAATACTTTCTTAATCCATCATCTAGCTCAAACTGATTAAAGATCTAAAAGACCAATATCTCAAATCTCAATCGATAATCCATACTAAAAAACCTACATTTGTTGGGTTTATTGACACAAAAAACAATCCTCATGGTCATTAGTTCATCAATAGCACATACGTTTTAATAAGATATGCCATAACTGTTTATAGGGAAATATATATGAAAATGGTTCAAGCTCTCACAATAACTACTTTATTCGCACTTTCAATGCCTGCTTTTGCAAAGCAAGTTGTATGTGTTTTTGATCCGGTTGGTAAAGCAGGTGATGCATATGCCCTAGCTAAAGATTATGCACTTGAAGCAAAAAATTGGGGTGCTGATATAGATTTAAGAGCCGTTACTGACGAAAGGCTCGCCGCAGAAGACTTAAAAGTGGGTAAATGTGATGGTGCAATTATCAGTGGTTTACGTGGTCGCCAATTTAATAAATATATTGGCTCCTTAGACGCGATCGGTGCATTAACGGATATGAAGACAGCCATTTCAGCCTATAAATTATTATCTTTACCCCGAGCAGCGGAGAAAATGGTCAATGGTCCTTATGAAATTGCAGGATTAGGTACAATTGGCCCAGCATATCTATTTGTAAATGACAAAAATATCAACACATTAGCAAAAGCTGCTGGTAAAAAAATTGGGGTGTTCCGTTATGACGAAGCGCAACCAAAATTGGTTCAACAAGTGGGCGCACAAGCTGTTTCTGTTGATGTCACCAGTGCAGGCGCTAAATTTAACAATCATGAAATTGATATCCTTCCTGCACCTGTTGTTGCATTTAAACCTTTTGAGCTCTATAAGGGCCTAGGAGAAAAAGGCGGCATCGTAAAATTCCCACTGACTCAAATTTCGGCCAATTTTATTATTCGCAAAGACAAATTCCCTCAAGGCTTTGGACAAAAATCTCGAACTTGGGTCGCGAGTCAATTGGGCAGAACATTTAACATTGTAGCCAAATATGAAAAAGAAATTCCTGCAAAATATTGGATGAATATTCCTGCCAATGAACAACTGAACTATATCAAAATGATGCGTGAATCTCGTATTGCACTGACTAAATCAGGTATTTATGATCCACAAATGATGAATTTCCTCAAAAAAGTTCGTTGTAAAGAGAATCCGAGTAGTTTTGAATGTTCATTGAATGATGAATAACGCTTTTAATTTATTCGGGTGTTTCGCTCCATTGAGATGAAACACCCTATTCCATTATTTAATCTGCTTTAGCATATGTTTGGCAACTGCATGATTTTGATTACCCGCCAAATTCTGCAAAATTCGTTTAGCTCGATCTTGCGGATTAGAAAAACGCTGACTATAACTTGGCACATTGGTTAAACATCTTGCCACCAATACACCTGACTCAGCATAGACATTAATTCCACTTGTTCCATGCAAGCGCCCATAATTATAAGCACGTTCAGCATTGTTACAGGCATTGATCTGATTTTGTCCACGTCCTAACTCTTTACGCGCAGAAATATATAATTGCATCTGTTGTGACTGCGGTGTCGTTATTGTTTTTTCAGGCTGAAGCTTTTCTTTCACTTCCTCTGCAACTGCGGCGACTGGCTTTTTTTCTTCCACGACTTTAACAGGGGAAGTTTTTGCTACGCTGTTAACAGTAGCATTTTTTGAATTGTTCGTTTTTATATCAATGTTTTTTGTATCACTGCTTTTTGAATGACTATTTTTAGATTTCTTTTCTTGGGCAACTGCCGCCATATTGCTTTTGTTGTTATAGAATTTATTAAGCTCATCCAAAGATAAAACTTTGGTTTGCAAATTTACAACTCGAGTTCCAGTTTGGTCGAGTTTACGTTCAGATAAAGGTTCGATGGATACATACCATTGCTGACCATTACTTTCAGTACATTGGTATGCACCGATCCCCTGTTTAACACTGCTATAAGTATTTAATAATTTTTTTGCCCAAATATCCTTAACAGAACTCATTGTGCTTTTTTGCACTTGAGAAAAATGACCACCTTTGGCATTACAATAACGGCTTAAGTAACTTTTCGGTGTTAAAGACTGCATCTGCTGATCGCTTTGTTTTGCTCCCCAATCATAAACATATTCTTTAGATGCACTATTGTTTTCATTAATATTGTGCTTATCAATGAGTTCTTGAGCAGAAGCATATTGTTTAAAAGCGTCTGATGTTGATGTATTCATGGTTGTACAACCCTGCAATACAAAACCTACCCCACCCAACAATAAGAATGTTTTTAAATTCACCTGATATTTCTCAATTATATTTATGCATAAAAATATCTTAAAATGCTCAAAACAACAAACTTATTACATTGAATTTATTGACTATTTATCGAAATAAAGTGATAAGAAAATCACAAAAAAAATGATTAGAGATAATCAATTAAGTTAAAACTTAAAAAGCTCTATCTAGACATCTATTCCACTACCATTTATTTATACAACATGTGAAAAAAATATAAAAAAGCCTGCCAAGTCTTGATACAGCTTGGCAGGCTTTTAGCTCAGATAATTACCAAATGGTCACGCGTTTATTGGCAGGTAAATACATTTTATCGCCCTGCTGGATATGAAAAGCATCATAAAATGGTGCTTGATTTAGCAAGGTGGCATTGCCACGAACTTTATCAGGTGAATGCGGATCTCTTTTTAAGAATTCAACTTGCATTGCATCAGTAATTTTAGAACGCCATGCTTGTGCCCAACCAATATAAAAGCGTTGTTCACCTGTTAAATTATCCAACACTGGTGCAGCCTTGCCATTTAAAGACAGTTGATAAGCTTTATAAGCAATTGCCAATCCAGAATTATCAGCAATATTTTCACCTAAAGTTAACTCACCATTGACATGATAACCTTTGATTGGCTCATAAGCGTTATATTGAGCAACCAATGTATTGGTTTTTTCTTTAAATTTTCGATGGTCTTCTGCCGTCCACCAATTTTTCATATTGCCCAATTCATCAAACTGACTGCCTTGGTCATCAAAGCCATGACTGATCTCATGTCCGATAATTGCACCAATCGCACCATAGTTCACCGCATCATCGGCATCCATATCAAAGAATGGAGGTTGTAAAATTGCTGCTGGAAAGACAATTTCATTTAATGAAGCATTGTAATACGCATTGATGGTTTGCGGTGTCATGCCCCATTCATCACGATCAACAGGCTTGCCCAATTTATTCAAGGCATATTGATGTTCAAATTCACGTGAACGGATCACATTACCAATCAAGTCATTATTTTTGATTTCTAAAGCTGAATAATCACGCCATTTGTTTGGATAGCCAATTTTCACCGCAAAACTTGCTAACTTTTTCTGCGCCTGAACTTTCGTGGTTGGGCTCATCCAATCCAGTTTGTCTATGCTTTGAGAATAAGCTTTCATTAAGTTTTGCACCAAGACTTCCATGCGTTGTTTTTTCTCAGCAGAAAAATACTTTTTCACATAAATCTGACCCAAACTTTCACCTAAAGTTCCCTCAACCAATTGCACACCACGCTTCCAACGTGGTTTCTGCTCCTTAATTTCTCTGAGCTGTTTGCTATAAAAATCAAAGCTATTGTCTACGAAAGCTTGACTAAGCAATGATGAAAAATCACTAACTAAATGAAATTTAAAATAAGCTTTCCAAACCTCTAGTGAGGTATTGTCAACAATTGGGCTTAACCCTTTGAAGTAACTTGGTTGAATGACTTGTATGGTTTTAATCTTATCGGACAACTCTTGTTTTTCTAGATAAGTTTGCCAATCAATTTTTGGACTAAGTTTAGCTAAGTCTTGCGTTTTATAAATATTATAGAGTTTTGTTACATCACGGTTTTGAACATTACTCCATTGTATCTTGGCGATTTGCGTTTCTAATTTTAAAATCCCTTGCGCATGCTGGGCGGCTTGCTTGTCTCCAGCTAGGCTTAAAGTTTTTTCAATATACTTTAGATATTGCGAACGGATTTTCTTAAATTTGGCATCATTTTTTAAATAATAATCACGATCAGGTAACCCTAAACCACTTTGCCCAAGCATTGCCACCATTTCAGTTGAGTTTTTCATGTCTTGGTCAATACCCACATCAAAAGGGCTGGTAACACCAATACGTGAAAAATGTGCGGCCAATTGCGCAATATCTTTTTTACTTTTCAATGCATCAACATTGGTAATTTCCGCTTGAATCGGCTGAATACCCAATGCTTCAATACTTTTTTCATCCATAAAATTGGCATATAGACTTGCCACTTTTTGCTCAGAACTTCCTTCCACCAATTGCTGTTTTGAAAGCTCATCGACAATATCATGCAATTGTTTTAATGATTCTTCATGCAAAATATCAAAAGTTCCCCAACGTGATTTATCTGCAGGAATTTCGGTATTTTTCAACCATCCTCCATTTACATGTTGATAAAAATCATCATTTCCTTTTACATTTTGATCAAAATATTGATGATCAATCCCCGATTTTTTTTGATCTTTCACAATAGCTGAAGTGGTTTGAGTGATTTGCCCTGTTGTTTCAGCCCATACTGGTGCAGATGACAACATGATTGCAGATGCTAAAACACTTTTTACAAATCCAAGTTTCAAAGCGATATCCTCAATTCTATTTCTAAGGTTTGAATTTAAAACAATAATAGTAATCTTGAGCTCAGACTTTATGTGTAGCAAAAATGCAATGATTCACTGATTTTGTTTTAAAGATAGAGTTTCAAAGCATAAATTATTCCAAAATAGCTCAAACATTCAAAATATATAAATCCACTTATTTAGTTGGAGCTTTAGCAAGTCAACCTATAAATTAAACGAGCAAATTTAAAATATGTTTTAAACGGATATTTTCTGCATCCTGCTTATAGACTGCATAAATTGGTGCAATACACGGCGTATCCGCTTTAAGCGCTTTGTAAATAATTTGCTTGTTCCAAAAATCTCGAATGGCCTCTGGAACAATCGACAAACCAATCCCTGCTGCAATCAAATTTAAACTCGACGTTAAACGTGGGGCTTCTTGAACAATCTTTGGACTAAATCCAGCCTGATAACAGCTGGCCAAAATATTATCAAACAAGTCTTGTCCTGCTAAACGGCGATACAGTACAAAATCATAAGGCTCTAAATCAAGTAATTGGATGGCATCTGGATGTTCAGCTAAGGGGTGATTATTGGGTAGTGCCACAATTAAAGGCTCATCAAGTACATGCAAACTGGTGAGTCCCAAACCAATCGGCGCAGGCTTACGCAAAAAAACGATATCGTTCTTTTCATTGATAATCGAATCAATCAATGAGCTACTGCCATCTTCTTCCAAATGAATAGACACCGCTGAAAATACTTCACGAAAATTACGCAGTAAAGCAGGCAAAAAGGAATGTAAGCCGACTGAGTTGGTAAAACCAATATTGATTTGCCCTTCCAAACCTTTAGAAATATTTTGCACACGTTTGGGAATAGCTTGTGCATGCGCAAGTATGGTAAGTGCCTCTTGGTATAAGGCCTTACCCGCTTCAGTTGCTTCTACGCCACGCGGTAAACGCTTCAATAAATCTGTGTCTAATTCATCTTCTAAGTTTTTGATAATTCGTGTTAAAGGCGGTTGCTGCATATTCAGACGTACCGCTGCCCGAGAAATATTACTTTCCTCAACCACAGCCACAAACGCATTAAGCTTATGAATATCAATCATCTTTTCGCCTCAATATCGATCTTTTCATTTTTATCGTGCTAATTCACGTTTAAAGCATACTTTTTAGGTATGAATAACAGCAAAAATAGCATTTTTCTTTATGACTCAACAAGCAGATAATCACATTCAAGCCAAGTACATCACAGCAAATTGAAGAGGTCTAAATGAATACTGAAGCAATCCCAATGGAACAATCCATGACCACACCCAATTGCAAAGCATTATTTTTAGGCTTTATGAAACTTGGCCTCATGGGATTTGGTGGGGTACTCCCTCTCGCACATCGTTTAATTGTAGAAGATCAGAAATGGTTAACATCTGAAAAATTTACCGACTTGTTGGGTGTCTGCCAAATCTTACCCGGTGGAAATATTGTAAATATGGCAGTGGCGATTGGTTATGACTTTGCTGGAGTAAAAGGTGCGATTAGTGCGGTATTTGGTCTTATGCTGGCTCCGACCATTATTGTTATCTCGTTGTACCAGTTATATAGCAGTTTTCAAGATATCCCAATGGTGCAACACATGATTCAAGGTTTAGCTGCCGCTGCTGCGGGTCTACTGTTTGCTACAGGTTTTAAGATGTTAAAACCAATTATGAAAAGTAAGCTGACCTATTTCACCATTATCTTGACCATTATTTTTATGCTGTTGATTAAATTGCCCTTGGCACTGACGCTGTTGATTTTAATTACCGTGAATATGGCAGTTTTAGCATTTAATCAAACTAAAGTGACTCAGGAGTAAAATAAGATGTATGTTCTCATCACATTGACTTTAGTGTTTACTCAACTGTCTTTATTGGCCTTTGGTGGCGGGAATGCGATCTTACCTGAAATGCAACATCAGGTGGTTGTGATTCACCAATGGATGACTGCTGAGCAATTCAGCTCTATGTTTGCAATGGCACAAGCTGCACCAGGTCCAAACATGATGATTGTTCCCTTGGTGGGATGGCATGTCGCAGGGCCTATGGGATTGATCGTGACGTCTTTTGCAAAGTTTGGTCCGTCTTCAATCATCACCATTTATGCACTTAAATTTTGGAATAATTTTAAAAGTCACCCACTTCGGGCGAAATTTGAAAAGGCGTTAAAACCTATTACAGTCGGTTTGGTTTTAGTCAGTGCTTGGATTATTGCCCAAGCCTCTGCTCAAAATATTTTACTGATTGCAATCGTCTCCATCACTATTTGCCTAAGTTTGTTTAAAAACGTTCATCCAGTTTGGTTAATGGTGATTGGTGCTGGTACAGGTGCTTTAATTCTGTAGATATTGATCAAGACCACCTACACAGGTTCATTCATAAAAATTCAGTCAAGACATCTCCCTCCCTCTAAGCCATGTATCACACAAAGCAAAGAGGGAGAAAACTTATAATGTAATCTGAGATTTAAATCGCGACTGCTCTATATAGTTTGATTTATCTATTTTACTGCTGGTTTTCTAAATCACGTTCTCGGCAAGAAAGCTCATAATATTCTGCTGTTGGTAATGCTTTCAGTTTAAAACCATAATAGTTACTGGCATCTGATTCTACTTTGCTTAATGAGCACTGGTTGGTTTTGGCAAATTGAGTCAAGAGTTTCATATCACTCTTTTTAGCTAAAACCGCTCCCCAACCCTCACTAACACAACATCCAGCATACTGTGTCATATATTCGTCTGATAGCAGTGCAACCGTTTGTCCCATAAATTGAAGCGGTTTTTTTAATTTATATACATCATTATAGTCATTTCTTGAAATATCCGGTTTTTTATTGATTAGCCCCTGCTTTTGCATCTTTTTAAAGCTTGGAAACTGTGCAGATGCCTCGCCCATTCCTCTATACACTGTTTCTTCTACCGCAGCATGGCTGCTCATGGTAGCCGCCGCAATCACTAAACCCAATAGACACTTTTTCATATTTTTCTCATTCATCACTGAATACAATTTTTATTACAGTTAAGTCTGTTAAATTAAGACTAAAGCCGTATAAATTCAACTTAAAACTGCAACTAGAGCATGCTATTTTACATGAAATAAATCATAAAATTTAAACAAAAGGTGTAAAAATGTCTAAACAAATTCTAATGTTAGTGGGTGATTATGTTGAAGATTATGAAACCATGGTTCCTTTTCAGTTCCTCACTGGATTGGGCTATAGTGTTCATGCAGTCTGCCCTGATAAAAAAGCTGGCGATACAATCGCAACGGCGATTCATGATTTTGAAGGTGAGCAAACCTATAGTGAAAAGCGTGGTCACAACTTTGCAATTAACTATGACTTTAACCAAGTTAACAGCGAAAACTACGTTGGATTAGTGATTCCGGGTGGTCGTGCACCTGAATATTTACGTATGAATGATCGAGTAATCGAAATTGTTCGCGAGTTTGATGCGATTAAAAAACCAATTGCCGCTGTTTGCCATGGTGCACAACTACTTGCCGCAGCCGATGTATTAAAAGGACGCTTATGTTCCGCTTATCCTGCATGTGCCGCAGAAGTTAAACTCGCAGGCGGACAATATGCAGATATTGCAGTCACTGAAGCAGTCACAGATGGACACCTGGTAACAGCGCCAGCATGGCCAGCACATCCTGCTTGGTTAGCCCAATTTGTTAAAGCGCTTGGTGCAACGATTACTTTATAAAATTTAAAACTGTCTAAGCTAAGTTTTCCGCTGAGAGAAAACTTAGCCTTATACAACAGTGAAACTTTAAAAATGTTTAGGCTACATAAAGCCCCATCAATGTTGCGTTTCTTAACGCTGTATCTCAGCAAAGCTCATCGCGCTGTGCAATAATTATTTATAGAATTTTATGTTCAAACAATAGGTTAGTATAAAAGTGGAAATCATTGAATTACTCCAACCCGTTACCTTAAATAAAGATGATTTAGAACCAATTACTATTGAAACTGGGACTTTATTAAAGGTACTGATGGTAAACCCATCCTCATATCTTGTTGGTGATGAATCAGGTATTTCTTTTCTGGTTAATTTTTCAGAAGAAAACCGACAATGGAAAAAGATATAAGCTTATTATTTCGCAATTTATTAGTGTAAATTTACACTCAAAAATAACACCCACCACTTCACAACTTACACTTAAAAATCATATATTTAAATTAAAAAATCCGACTATATCTTGTATTTATATCACCAATAAAAAGTTTAAAAATTATGTTCTATTTGTATCTTTTTGTATTCTTATTGATAATAATAACGATTCTTATTTACCAATTTCTATTCTTATGGACAATCTACGTAAACAAACGGCATTAAACATTGCAATAAAATCAATTCTTATTTGCAGTGCTATTTCCCATAGTGCTTTTGCGCAAGAGCAAAAAAGTAATGAAGCGAATACTTCGGTACTCCCAACCATTACAGTTAAAGCAGATGCTCAGGATGAAAAAACTGAGGGAAGCGGAAGTTTTAAAGCAAAATCTTCAAGAAGCTCATCAAAATTAAAATTATCTTTAAAAGAAACACCACAATCTGTAAGCGTCGTCACCCGTGAACAAATTGAACAACGCGGGCTGACCATTCTGGATGATGTTCTTGCCGCAACACCAGGCGTTACCGCGACTAAAAATGACAGTGAACGTTCTAACTACTATTCCCGTGGTTTTCAAATTACCAATAGGCAAATTGATGGTATGCCTGTAGGAGACAATGCTCCCCGCTTTGATAGTTTTTTCTTTGACCGAGTTGAAGTGATCAAAGGTGCTTCTGGCTTAACTGGTTCAACAGGCAGCCCTTCTGCAACCATCAATATGGTACGTAAGCGTCCTGAAAAAGAGTTTAAGGGCAATGTCAGCTCAACTTATGGCTCATGGGACAATACCCGTGTTGAAGCAGATGTATCCATTCCACTGACTCAAGATGGCAGTGTTCGAAGTCGATTCATGGCAGCGTATACCGATAAAGAATCCTATATGGATCGTTATAAGCTCAAGTCCACAGCCGCAATGGGGATTATCAGTGCAGATTTAACCCCAACAACAACAGCCTCAGTCGGATTTCAATATCAAGACAACGATCCTAAAGGCTCAACGTGGGGTACAGTGCCATATTTCAATGCTGATGGAAGCAAAGCAAATTTTCCGCGAAACTTTAGTTTATCTGCGGACTGGAGTTCAATTGCTAATACCGATAAAACCGTTTTTGCTGATATTGAACATACTTTTGCCAATGACTGGATGGTTAAAGCAGCGATTGCCCACAGCACCTCGGATAATAGTTGGATGGTGGCTTATGGTGGTAGTGGCTTTCCAGACCCAAGCACAGGAAAAGGGCTGAGTCTATGGACCAGTGTTAGCCCTTATGCTGAAAGTAAAAAACTCAATATTGATTTGTATGCCACAGGGCCATTTCAGTTGTTAAATCGCCAACATGATTTAATTATTGGCTATAGTGGTTTTAAAAGTGAAAATACCTCATTGAGTGTAAAAAGCAATCTCGAGTATCCAGCAGCTATACCTGATTATCGTAATTGGACTGGTAATATTCCAAAACCAACCTATGAGAAAACTGGAGCTGGAAGTACCAATACCACAGAGCTTTACGGGGTATATTCAACTTTACGTTTAAATCTAGCTGACCCGCTTAAGTTAATTTTGGGCGCACGTTATAGCTCGTATGACTATAAAGTTGACAAGTGGGATCCTAATGCCCCTGTTTCTCCTACAAAGCCACGTAACTTTGATCAATTGGTGCCTTATGCGGGGATTTTGTACGATATTAATGATACTTATACAGCCTACACCAGCTATACCAATGTATTTAATCCGTCCACTAGACGAGATCGTTTCGGCGATTATCTAGATCCTGAAATGGGAAGCACCACTGAGCTAGGGATTAAAGCGGATCTATTGGATGGTAAGTTATTGACCAGTGCTGCTCTATTTTGGTCAAGTGTCAAAGACCTTGCGGTAGAAGATGTTGAATATCGTGATGGTGTAAAAAATGGCACTATTCCAAAAGTAGATGAGATGGATACTGCATATATGTCATCGGGCAAAGGACTTAAAGTCAATGGTATTGAGTTAGAAGCCATTGGAAAGTTACAGGAAAATTGGAATCTTAGCTTCGGCTATACCTATGTAAATAGCGTAAGTTCTGCAAACGCCAATGCTTTAAGCAATATTCCTCAAAACCAAGTAAAGTTATTTAGTAGTATTACTCTTCCAGAAAATCTTTGGACAGGTTCAGAAAAGCTAACATTAGGTGGTGGATTGAATTGGCAAAGTGAAATTTCACAAAAATGGGGGGGAGCTCCTGCAAATGCCTATAACGGTGGTGTAGTCACACAAAAGGCCTATGTATTGGCCAATGCTTTTGCCAGTTATAAGTTAAGTGATGAGCTGACTGCAAGTGTGAATATCAATAACTTATTTGATGAAAAATACTATTTAAATGTAGGTTTCTATAATGGTGTTTATTGGGGAGAACCACGTAATGTAACTTTCACCTTAAGAGCTAAATTTTAATAAAATATAAAGCCAAGCATGAGTGTATAATTAAAAGTGCTCATGCTTGCAAGTATTCTCAGCAATGCTTTGGCTGAATTGAATGGATCATAATGAATTAATGGCTAATGATAGAATCAGTCCACCCACTAAAAGGATTTTCAAACTCTTGCCATTTTTCTGCTCCTAGCGCCATTTCATCATCGTTTAATAAACAAGCATCAAATTGACGAATAAGTTCAGATTGATCCATCTGCATCCCAATCAATACGATTTCTTGTCGTGCATCACCTGTTTGAGCATCCCAGCTTTGTTGAATTGCGTCTCGACTTTGTTGATCTGTAGGCCAATGTTCGTCTGGCACTGCTGCCCACCAATATCCAGCAACACCATGGCGTGCCATCGCCCCTGCTTGAGACCAAGATCCAGCAAACTCGGGATTTGAGGCTAACCAAAAAAAGCCTTTGGAACGGATTACGCCTTTCCATTCGGAGTTGATAAAATCAAAAAACCGTTGTGGGTGAAAAGGTCTGCGCGCTCGATAAACAAAATTATTGATTCCATATTGCTCTGTTTCAGGCGTATGCTCACCTCTTAATTCCTTTAACCAACCCGGAGCTTGTGCCGCTTCGTTAAAATCAAATAGCTGGGTATTTAACACTCGATCAAGATTCACCTTGCCAAACGCAGAAACTTCAATTTTTGCTCTTGGGTTTAAAGACTGCAAAATTCCAAATAATTTTTCCTGCTCGTCTTGATCAATCAAATCTGTTTTATTCAATACAATCACGTCACAAAACTCAATTTGATCAATCAGTAGATCAACAACATTTCGCTCATCTTGTTCACCTAATGATTCACCACGCGCTTGTAAGCTATCCAGCGAACTATAATCTTTTAAAAAGTTATAAGCATCGACCACAGTCACCATTGTATCTAAGCGGGCAAACTCATTGAGAGAAATCCCATTTTCATCTTCAAAGGTAAACGTTTCTGCAACAGGGAGTGGTTCAGAGATCCCTGTAGATTCAATCACCAATTGATCAAAGCGTTGATCCTGTGCTAAACGACGTACTTCAACCAGTAGGTCTTCTCTTAAAGTACAACAAATACAGCCATTACTCATTTCAACTAACTTTTCATCCGTTCTTGAAAGCTCAGCACCGCCCTCTCGAACTAAAGCGGCATCAATATTGACCTCCGACATATCATTCACAATCACTGCAATTTTTCGGCCTTCGCGATTGTTTAAGATATGATTGAGTAAAGTGGTTTTTCCAGCCCCTAAGAATCCAGAAAGTACGGTGACGGGAAGTTTTTGCGGAGTGGCTAAAAGAGTATTCATTGGCATTCTCACTTTATATTTTTGTGTTTTCATATCGAGATCGACATGAAAATACTGACTGAATAACTCCAAACAGATCGCTTTAGAGTTAAATTTTAGCTGTGCTTGCACATACATTTTCAACACTGCAATTTGATGATTCGGTTTTAATCATTCGTTGATGATTACAGCGTTTATCAAGTTGCTATAAATCTAAGCTGAAGATTGAAAAACATCAGGATTTAGATTGTTTAATAGCGGATACATATGTGTCGCTTGAATTTCTCGTATTAAAAGTTGTCTGATGTCACGGATGAAATTTGACTTCATGGCGATTCACTCACTTTTTTATTGTTGCCAATTAAAGCGTTATTGATACATGGTGATGAGCTATAGCGATGGTCTGCACCCCAAGTACGAAAACCTGCACTATCAATATGAATCTGTCCTGATGCATAGACGCCTAAGCCCATGTGAAGTTCCTCACCAGAATCCAGCCAAAATTGACATAACTTTGCTTTGCGCTCTTGAATCATCAGCTGTTGGTTTAAGTCCGGATTTTCATCACCAATACGAAAATCTAATGCGGCATTAAAAATATGTTTGGAGGAAGCAGCGCCTTTTGCACACTGATTAAGCTTGAAATTTCGATAGACAGAAGTCACGCTAAACTGGGTTAAAATTTTTTCATCCACAAGACGATTTAAAATTTTTAATGTTGGCACAATATTGCCCCACAGCTCTTGTGGCGGAACTTCAAATTCAGATGCATCACATTGTTGCCAATCTCTGGCTGTTTGTAAAAATTCAAAAGTAGGAATATAAGCAGAAATACCTTGTTGCTTTAAAAAGCGCTGATAAGCCTGAACGCTTTCAGCATTTTTCGGTTCACTAAGCCATTTTAAATAGGCAGGCGGCAGATTTTTTTCTTGTTTTAAAATACCTTGCTGCTGAGGAAAGTCTGCTTTTAATGGCACTTGTGGCGACGTTTGCTGAACTGTACGCATAGCATGAATTGTATTTGAGTTGTTTTGACTACATGCAGAAAGGCAGAGTATGAATCCGATCAAATATTTTTTGTTCATCTCAATTTGCAATGATCTCATAGCGTAAATTTAACTCAGATGAGTAGTGTTGATTAATATTGTTATGTTATAACATAACAATATGTATTTCAACTTAAGCTATTCCCCCTATGAATCTTGTTCTTCCAGATGTTTCGGCTGAATCCTCACTCACAAGAAACTATTACTACCCACTCGATTGGGTCGGTATGGAAAAAATCGCGCTTCCGCTTTATCTCGAAAATTGCCTTTGCCAAAGCCAAGTAAATGCTTATGTCAGTTTGGATGATGTGTTTGCCAAAGGTATTCATATGTCGCGCTTGTATACCCGACTTTTGAAATTGAGCACGATCAAAAATTTAGCGCTACTTGATATTAAAAACGCTTTATTGGATTTCTTAGCCAGCCATAAAGATTTATCAGCGCATGCCAAAATCGAAATTCATAGTGAGCTTTATCTCGAGCGCCCAGCCTTAGTCAGCCAATTGTCTGGCTGGAAAAGCTATCCTTTTGTGTTGTCCTGTCAGCTTTTAAAAGATGATTTTTATGCTGAATTAAAAATCGAAATTCCCTATTCATCTACTTGTCCTTGTTCCGCAGCACTTGCCAGAAACATCATTCAACAAAGATTTGCATCCGCATTGGAAAATCATGAGATTCAGTTAGACCCACAAGAAATCCTCAGTTGGCTAAATAGCACAGACGCAATTGCAGCAACGCCTCACAGTCAAAGAAGTTTTGCTCAGTTAAATTTCAAATTAGATCAAAACATTCAATATATTCCACTGATTTTATTTATTAATCAGGCTGAGCAAGCCTTGATGACACCCGTACAAACGGCGGTAAAACGTATTGATGAACAAGCCTTTGCTGTTGCGAATGGTCAAAACCTGATGTTTTGTGAAGATGCATTAAGACGCTTGTATGCCACATTTATCCATCATCCCAGCATTCTAGGCTTTAACTTTAAAGTGATTCATGCAGAAAGTTTACATGCTCATGACGCAGTTGCTCAGGGCGCTTGGCAATGGTAATGCCTTATCTTAACCACCTTCATTGTTTAACTTATTTAAAATGGTCTAGTCATGCTTAGAAAAAACCCATCTGGTGATCTCCCTGTTATCGATCAATCAGCCTATGTTGACCAAACAGCGATTATTTGCGGAAAAGTCATTATCCATGCCAATGTATTTATTGGGCCTTATGCAGTGATCAGAGCAGATGAAACCAATGACGCGGGTGATATGGAACCCATCATCATTGGTGCAAATTCCAATATTCAAGATGGAGTGGTGATTCATTCCAAAGCGGGGGCAGCAGTGATCATTGGTGAAAATTCTTCAATCGCGCATCGCTCTATTATTCATGGTCCCTGTGAAATTGGACATCATGTTTTTGTTGGCTTTAACAGTGTGTTATTTAATTGCAAAGTGGGTCATCACAGCGCGATTCGTCACAATGCAGTGGTTGATGGTCGTGATTTACCTGATCATTTTTATGTACCTGCAATGAGTTATATCAATCCCAAAACCGATTTAAAGCAATTTCCACCCATTGATATTTCAATCAGTGAGTTTTCAGAAAGCGTTGTCAGCACCAATATCAAACTGGTTCAAGGCTATAAGGCATTGCACAATGAGTTTTAAAAATCCGCCCAATCTTATTATTCGTAATGCCAATATTGTCAATGAAGGCAAGCAGTATTATTCCGATGTACTGATTCGACATGGACGGATTGAAAAGATTCATCCCAATATTACAGGGGCTTATCATGCGAAAAATATAGACGCTGAAGGTTCGTGGTTAATTCCTGGCATGATTGATGACCAAGTTCATTTTAGAGATCCCGGCGCAGCGCATAAAGGCAATATTGCTTCGGAATCAATGGCAGCAACAATTGGTGGAATCACCAGCTATATGGATATGCCAAACACCAATCCAGCCACCTTAACCCTAGACGCTTTGACCCAGAAAAAGCAGATTGCAAAACAACATAGTCGGGCCAATTATGCTTTCCATTTTGGAGTCAGTGCGCATAATTTAGATATTATTGAACAACTTGATCCTAAATCAATCAGTGGTGTTAAAGTTTTTATGGGTGCTTCTACGGGTGATATGCTCGTCGATGACCCTAAAGTTTTGGAACGTTTATTTGCAAATGTTCCAACGGTTTTATTGACCCATTGCGAGTTTACCCCTGCCATTAAAGCGGAAGAAAATTTCTATTTTCAAAAATATGGGGAAAATATTCCAGCAGAAATTCATGCGCAGATTAGAAATAAACATGTCTGCTTTGATAGCTCAAAATTAGCTGTATCTTTGGCCGAGAAATATGCCACACAGTTGCATGTTTTACATATCACCACCGCGAAAGAACTGTGTTTGTTTAAAAATCTGCCTTTAAATCGAAAACATATCACAGCAGAAGTGTGTATCCATCATCTCAGTTTTGATGATGCTGATTATGCTACTTTGGGCCACTTAATTAAATGTAATCCCGCGATTAAAACCCAGCAAGATAAAGATGCTTTGATTAATGCCCTTGCGAATAGTAATCGCTTGGATATTATTGGTACTGACCACGCCCCACATACTTGGGATGAAAAACACCAGTCATATTTTTATGCCCCTTCTGGTCTGCCTTTAGTACAACATGCGTTACCTGCACTGATGGAGCTGGTTGCAGCAGGTAAACTGAGTATTGAAACACTGGTTCAAAAAACTGCACATCAAGTGGCAGACTTATTTAGGATCAAAGACCGTGGTTATATTCGAGAAGGTTACTGGGCTGATTTAGTGATCCTTCGAGAAAATCAACAGCACATTGCAGTGAAAGATCAAAAAAACTATATGAAATGCAATTGGACACCATTTATGCATAAAACATTTGCTTATGAGGTCAGCACCACAATTGTTTCTGGGCAACTTGCTTGGCATCAACAACAGCTGTTTTTGAATTGTCAGGGACAACAACTTGAAATTAATCGTTAAAATTGCACGTAACAAATAAATGGCATGAATTTATTGCAAACTATTGATATTTAAATGGATCATTATTTAATTTCAATATAGCTCATCACAACAAATGTTTAATGATTTTGATTCAATGGGAGAATTTCCACCGAAAGGACTCACAATATTCGTTTAAACCTGATTGACCTCAGCTTTAACGTTATTTTTCATCTTGCTTTTACCCGACCATAAGTCTAAAGTTAACTTTAATGTCAAGTGGAAGTCAGTAAAATGAACATTAGCGAGTTATCCAAACAAAGTGGTTTGAGTACCCCAACGATTCGTTATTATGAACAAATTAAACTACTTCCCAAGGCAAAACGTAAATCTAATGGTTATCGTGAATATAGCGACAATGACCTCAAACAATTATTTTTAATTCAGCAAGCGCAACAAGTTGGATTTTCATTGGCTGAAATCAAAGCTTTCCTGCCTTCAAATGTAGGCAAGTGGGATCATAATATTCTGATTGGGCGACTTGAAAGTAAAATCAAAGATATTGAAGATCTAGAACAAAAGTTGTTGATCAGTAAGCAAAACTTACGCAGCATGATCACTGCAATCAATAGTAAGCCTGATGAAATCACCTGTGAAGAAAACGCCAACCGTTTACTGAATCTTTATTATGCCAATGATAAAATTTAAACATCTTTAGCTTATCGCTTAATCCTAAAAGCGATTGAGCTTAAATCTTACTTTAAGCTCATGATTGTGCATAAGTCATTGATAAATTATCTATGATGTTCAAACCTTGGAGTCTACAAAAAGATTGATCAGTATTCTCATCATTACTTTAATGGGTGATCATACCTAAGCATCAAGTAAAGCGTCTTCGAGCCGCAGTACAGTCTGTCGGATCACATCAAATCCAACATCTGAACAACGCACTGTACTTAAGCTGAATGTGAATACTCACGCATACGTTTTTTATACTGCCGTGTGCGGCATGTCGTTTCTGTCTGTTGTACTATCAAGGCCCATAAAGGTGAAACCTTAGGACTGGGTGTTTTCCCATGACTAAGCTTCTGTAACTGGAATTTGACTGTTGCCATATTGGCAAGTGAAGCTAAGGTTTTATTTTCCCAGTGAATTGGTTTCAATTCAGGTGCGATATTCTGACCTTGTTTCCATGCATTGGGTAAGTTAGGGTCGATTGCTAAGGCTGTTGCAATCCCCACCATATCGATCCCACTGTCAATGACTTGTTCTGCAACGGGTTTGCGACGAATACCACCAGTCACCATAATCGGCATATGGGCAACCTTGCCAATCTCTTGAGCAAATTCTAAGAAATAAGCTTCACGCGCCAAAGTCCGTCCATCTCTGGCTTGGCCTTGCATAGCTGGTGCTTCATAACTGCCACCTGACAATTCAACCAAATCAACTGACAGATCATTTAACATTTTAACTACTTGCTGCGCATCCTCAGCACTAAAACCACCACGTTGGAAATCGGCAGAATTCAGTTTAACAGCAACTGTAAATGTTGATGACACCACTACACGTACTGCTTTGACAATCTCAATCAAAATACGTGCACGATTTTCCAATGAACCGCCCCATTGATCTTGACGTTGGTTGCTTAAAGGTGAAAGGAACTGACTGAGTAGATAGCCATGAGCTGCATGAATTTCTACACCGGTAAATCCAGCCTTTTCACCCAAACGTGCGGTATTGGCAAAACGTTGAATCACTTCGTCAATCATGGCTTGAGTCATTTCAATTGGAGTATTAAAACGATCTGACATTTTACCTAAATCTAAAGCCACAGCAGAGGGTGCCCACGTTGGCTGACCTAAATTTGACTGCATTTGGCGACCCGGATGGTTGATCTGCAACCATGCTTGCGCGCCTTGAGAACGTGCGATTTGCGCCCAACGTTTGAAGTGCGCTAAATGCTGTTCATCTTCCAAGACCACCCCACTCGGTCCTGTCATCGCACGACGATCCACCATCACATTACCTGTAATGATTAAACCAACACCACCATCTGCCCATGCTTGATACAAACGCATGAGCTCTTCTGATGGTGCATGATTGAGATCTGCCATATTCTCTTCCATCGCAGCTTTTGCAATACGATTTGGAATCTGAGTACCATTGGGTAAAACTAATTTTTCAAAGACGTTCATTTTTATAGCCTCATAGAGTATGGACTTACTTTAAGATTAAAGCTCACTTTAATGTCAATCCTTTTTTCACATTAAATTTTTATTATTTTAAGAACTAATTTTATTCAAAGACTTACATCATAATAAGAGAATAACCACCTGATACTTTAATAAAAAATAGAGGCCGCAAGGCCTCTATTTTTATTCTGCTTTAGATCAAACGACAACTGTTCACTCGCGAATAAAAGCCAATAAATCTGGATTAATTACATTGGCATTGACGGTTAACATACCGTGTGAATAACCTTTATAGGTTTTTAATCGGCCATTTTGAACCAGTTTGGCAGAAAGTACCCCTGAGTTTTCATAAGGTACAATTTGATCATCATCCCCATGCATGACTAAAACAGGTACTGAGATTTTTTTCAAATCTTCGGTAAAGTCAGTCTGTGAAAATGCAACAATTCCATCATAATGCGCTTTTGCTCCACCCATCATGCCCTGTCGCCACCAATTCAATACGACGGGTTCTGAAGGTTGAGCATCTGGTCGGTTAAAGCCATAGAATGGCCCCGCTGGTAGATCATGATAAAACTGAGCACGATTTTTAAAAAGCTGATTCTGTAAGTCATCAAAGACTTCTTTGGCTAAACCTTGCGGATTTTTTTCCGTTTTCAGCATAATTGGAGGTACAGCACTGACCAATACGGCCTTGGATACATTTTCCTCGCCATGACGTGCAATGTAGTGAACAACCTCACCACCACCAGTGGAGTGACCAATATGTACTGCGTTTTTAATGCCCAAGTGTTTGACCACTTCTGCAACATCATCGGCATAGTGGTCCATATCATGACCATCCCAGACCTGACTTGAACGTCCATGTCCGCGACGATCATGTGCAACCACACGAAAGCCTTCATTTAAAAAGAACAATAACTGAGAATCCCAGTCATCCGAGCTTAATGGCCATCCATGATGAAAAAATAATACTGGGGCATCTTTCGGTCCCCAATCTTTATAAAAAATATCAACACCATCTTTTGTCGTAACATATGCCATGTTAATTTCTCCTGTGTATGATTTACACTTTGAATAACTTATTGCTGTTCTCATTCATGTCAGTAAATTACAATGTTTGATACGATTCGTATGGACCGTCATTCTATACTAAGGTTAAAGTTAACTTTAAGGTCAATGCTTTTGGTGATTTTCTGATAGCAGAAATGTAAATCTATAAAAAATAAAAATACACAAATATCAGGATTTATTATTGAAAGAAAACAGCTTTATTTTTTTATATAGGATTGTTGACGCTTTATGTCGTTACATGATTTAAACCATTACAGGTTTTCTGTTTAAAGCTTCAACGACAACCCACAGTATTTTTTATCGGTATAAAAATGAATATAAAAAAGCCAAGACTGGTTTAAAAATCTTGGCTTTAACCTGTTGCAATGGGCTTAGACAATATGAAGTTGGTTGTTGGTTTTTATTTCTTTTTAGGTTTCAATATTTTTCGCAATAATTTAACCCATAAACTCCACTCACTATTTTTCTTGTCAGCTGTAAAATGATTCTCAACTTTATCAAATGCGTCTTCAATATAGGCATCGTGCAACCAACGAATTGCTAAAGCCCATTTTAAAGTCGCTAAACCTGTTGTTTTCATATCAATAATATGTGAAATTTCTGTTTTGTTGGATTCTAATTCATTAATGCTAAATCTGTGAAAACCATTAAAACCGGTTAAGTCAAACTGAAAAGTGATTGATTTTTCGGGCTGATAATCTGCCACAGAATATCTGATTGGTCCATGCCCACCTTTTGAACCCACACTTAATCCATTGTCCAACTTCATGGCTGGCCATTTGTCTGTTGCTAACATCAAATCATTATCTGTTGACAAAGTCCTGAATAACTTAGCAATTTCAGCCTTTGATTGCTGAATTTCTCTTTTATGGATATTAATTACTTTCATTTTTCCTGCTCAATGGTCATGTTTGTTTGTCAGGTTATTGTTGTTGATAAAATGAAGCACAACTATCAAATATACGAAACTGTGTAAAAAATGCAAGTAAGCATTATTATTCACTTATTTACTTATAATCAGTATAGCTCTTACGAAATTAAGCTTCGGAATGATTTTTAAATGTGGTTAAGCTTTATCAGGAATCAAACTTTGATCATTGCATAGAAAGAAGAGTATGAAAATCAAGTTTACACTGCCACGCTTTGTATTTTTTATTGGTATAAAAAAGCCAAGACTGGTTTAAAAATCTTGGCTTTAACATGTTGCAATGGAAATTAGGCGATACGATATTTTGCCTCTTCAGAAATACGCTGTAATGCCTGACGCTGTTTTTTGAAATAAGGTAAAACATGTTCGCCAAGGCGATAAGCTTCTTCTAAATGTGGATAGCCCGCCAAGAAAAACAGATCAATCCCAATACTGTTATATTCTTGAATCCGCTCGATAATCTGCGAATAACTTCCCACTAAAGCAACACCTGGTGGAATACCAATATAGCCAAAGCCTGACCAAACATTGGGATGAATAAAGAAATCATCGACGTTTTTACTGCCTGCTTTTTCACTATATTCTTTTTCAAAACTCAATACACGTGCCGATCTCAAACCTGCATGTGCAGCAGACGCATGTAAGCGTTGTTTTTCAGCAGCTTCATCCAAATAACGTTGTGCCTCTGCCAACGCTTCTTGTTCGCTACGGCGT
Source organism: Acinetobacter sp. NyZ410 (assembly GCF_022828975.1). Taxonomy (NCBI): domain Bacteria; kingdom Pseudomonadati; phylum Pseudomonadota; class Gammaproteobacteria; order Moraxellales; family Moraxellaceae; genus Acinetobacter; species Acinetobacter sp. NyZ410. The sequence goes on from NZ_CP094620.1 coordinate 3,699,480, forward strand.
GCAATCGTATCAATGGATAAGCCGAATTTAATATTATCCCGCCCATATCTCGCAGCACGTTTGCGCACATCTGCAATCAATTCAGCAATTTCACTGGGTTTTTCAGCACGCATTAAATAATAATCAGCATGCTTCGCACCGAACTCACGAGCAGCTTCAGACGATCCTGCCGTACAAATGATCGGTAGTTCAGCTTTATTCAGAGGGTATTTTAAACCACCGCCTTCAGCAGAATAATATTTGCCCTGGTAATGGAATGATTCATTATACCAATACCCTTTCACCACATCTAAAAATTCAGTCGCACGGATATAACGGTCATCGTGCGGAGTAGCATCCCCAACTTGGCGCTGAATAACCTCAGAGCCACCGTTGATAATATTCCAAACCAACCGATTCCCTGTGGCACGCTGATACGTTGCTGCACTTTGTACTGCATTATAAGGACTAAAATGATAAGGCTGGAATGCAGTCACAAAGTTTAAACGCTTGGTTTCTCTTGCCAATAAGGAACACACTGTCCATGGTTCTTCACCTGTAGGTGCATTCACCATCAGTGCGCCTGCAAAACCATTGATTTCAGCCGCACGAGCCACTTGGCTAAGATAGTCGATATAGGTAAAGTCATCACCAACTTGGTAATTCGATGTCGCACCAGTATTTTCTACACCCGCGACACGTGACCAATCACCACGATTGCGTGGATCACCTGCTAAGTACTCTGCTTCACCATGCAGTGGTAGACGGGTAAAAAATTCAATTCCCATGATGTTCTCCGTATAACTTAGAATTTAGCAGTAAGAGAAACACCAACTTGACGTGGGTTTCCATAAGTTAAAACATATTGTCCAGCGGGACCATTTGGACGGCCATGTACTTGATATTCTTCATTCAATAGGTTTTTAACGTAAGCATTGACTTGGTATTTGTTATTTGCGCTATGGTAGCCAACATTGGCATTCCATAAGGTATATGCTTTTTGGCTTAAGATTGGATCTACCGAATAATCTTGACGGTTTACGAGGAAAAACTCACGGTCACGGTAGCTGGCATCTGTACCTACAACAACACGAGCACCATCATTGAGATTAAAGGTATATTCTCCACCCAGACCGACGGTGTATTTTGGCGAACGGACTAGACTGTTGCCTGTATTATCTGCATTAACCACATTGGTTATTGGGTTTTTATCGACGAAATCGGTATATTCGCTGTCAAGATAAGCACCAGCAAAACGTAAACGTAGATTTTCAGTCACTGAATAATCTAATTCTAATTCAGCACCTTTAACTTCAGCTTTTGGTCCATTGGCGAGAACAGAGGTCACACCGCCACCTTGTCCCTCTGTTGCAACCAGTAAATTGGTTTGAATATCTTTATAGTCATAATAAAAAATATTGGCATTTGCGATTAAATCTCCGTCCAATAACGTAGATTTTAAACCGAGTTCATAACTATTTAAGTATTCAGGATTCACGTCGGCAAGTTGGGTTAAGCTGCTGGATAAACCAGTGTTAAATCCACCTGAACGGAAACCGCGTGCAAATCTAAAATAAGTATTTAAATTAGGATTAATTTCATATTCTGGGGTGATGTCATAGGTCAACTCATTCCAAGTTTTATTGCGACTTGTTGACCCATTTGCATTTGGGGTTGGGTTATAAACAGCATTGCTATAACCATCTTTTTTCCACCAACTGCCTTTTGTATAGTCTCCCGTTGTGATCTGAGTCAGATTGAGATCAATATCTTTTTCTTCACTGGTCCAACGTAAACCACCTGTCACTTTAAATTTATCTGTAAATTTATAGGTACTATTACCAAAAAGTGCAAAGCTTTGAGTGGCTTGGTTATAGGTTATATCTCTAAATGCTGGCGTAGACGCAGTTTGAGAAGCAGCGCCATTTGGCAATGTTTTATTGACACGTGCACTGACTCCAGTGGAATCTAAATCCTCATTAAAATAATGAAATCCTGCAATCCAGCTTAAGCGTTTTTCAGCATCAGAAGCGATACGGAACTCTTGGCTATATTGACGCCATTCATTATCACTATAGCTTCGTGCGACATCATAAGGGGTGTAATCACCATCTGAAATCGACTTTTGTGTGGTCTTATCAAAGGCAGTAATCGAAGTAAAGCTATATCCGCCCCCCAAATCTCCAGTTAAGGTTAATGACGCGCCATCATGCTGAATCTTATTGTTTTCATCTAAATCTAAATTGGTGTCTCGCCCTTTAGGTCTTTCATAAATACCCCAGTATTTACCCACACTTAAGGAACCATTACTGCCTAAACCATTATAAGTTTGGCTGTGTAGATTGACCAAGGCATCCCATTCATCATTGATTTTGCCTAGCACTTGGAAACGAAAAGATTTTTTATCCACGTTGCCATAATCTTCACCATTGGCAATATTCTTTGCATATCCGTCACGGTCTTCAGAGTAAAAAGCCCCGCGCACCGCAACATTTTCTGAAATTTTACCGTTTGCTGCGCCTTCAAATGTTCGTAGGTTATGATCCCCTAAACCAATGGTTGCATATCCATTGGGTTTATCTGAAAAATTAGGCTTTTTAGAAATATAATTGACTGCACCCGCGGTGGTGTTTTTCCCATAGAGCGTACCTTGTGGACCACGTAAAACTTCTATACGCTCTAAATCAAACAAGTCACCTGCACCTGCAACTGGCGCATTTAAATAAACCCCATCTGCATAAACGCCAACAGGAAATACTGTCGATGCAGCCACATCTCCCGTACCTAGACCACGAATATACCAACGTGGACGACTATCCCCATCTGGGTTTTCAGCTGCAGCATTTGGTGTATAGGTTAAAACATCCCCAATAAAAGTAGAACCTTTCGCAGCCAAGTCCTTACCCGAAACAGCAGTAATTGCAGTTGGAACTTTTTGAATATTTTGCGCCCGATATTGTGCAGTGACGATCACATCACTTAATTTTTTGACATCTTTGGCTTTTTCAACCTGTGCCTGTTGTGCTGGTGTAGTCTCGATCTCTTCATTTGCAATAGCCAGTGTTGAAACACTCGCCGTTACGCCCCACATAGCAGTTAAAATACTCTGCCTAATTTTTGTAACCTTAAACATGGTGACTCCATTTAAATAAATCTATTCTTGTTATTGGCAACTTTTGTGCCATTCTATTTATTTAAATATTTTCAAAGTGTTATATAAAAAATCATAAAAAAAATATTTATTTTTGCTGATAGATAGACATTTCTGATTGTCGTATTGTTGTTATTTCAACATTTTGCTGTTTTTTATTTTTAATGATATCTACTAAGAATAAATTTATAAAAAAGCCATACAAAAGTATGGCTAATGCAATCAAAAATAAAAATCTGTTTAATTTAGAATTTATAGCTAAATTGTCCTTGTACCGTCAATGGACGCATTGGCTGTAAAAACTCGCTATTTGCACCAGCTAAACCATTTACGAAATTACGCTCATTGGTCAAATTAAGAATATTTAAGCCTACTGTCCACTGCGGTTGACGATAATAAAGTCCCAAATCTAAATTATAATTATTGGGTACCTTTACGGTCTGACTTAGATTGGTATACCAGTTACTTGTCCACCAGCCCGATAAGTTTAGTCCAAAACCTGACTGGTGCTGATAGTCCACATAAGCACTTGCAGAATATTTAGGAATGCCTGCTGCATCATAACGTCCTGCTTTGCGTTGGTTTAAAGCATTGCTATCGCCCCATACCGTCGCATTGTCTGCATGGAAACCAAAAGGTGAAAAACCAGCCGGAATAATGGAAGAATATTCAGCATTGAGATAGGTTAAGTTTGCCCCGATCGCGATATTTTTTTGTAGCTGCCAACGTAATGATGATTCAAGGCCTTTGATTTCAAAACGCGCCATATTGCCATTGGTATCAGGTGATAAATCGCGCTTCTGTTCAAAACCACTGAGCGTTAACAGAAGTTGATCAGTGATCGGCTCGTATTTCACTCCCACTTCTTTTAATTCACTTTGGCTGTCAAAAGCCAAAGGATTTAGCTGATTTCCAGCGCCCCAAATTAAAAATGGACCAAATACACCCGTATTCAAAGCTGTACTTTTATCATAAGTAAAATATAGGGTACTTTTTTCAGTAGGTTTAATAAAGGTACTGGCTTGATAGCTGAGCAAACTATATTTATTGGAATCTGAGCGGACATCTGTAGGGACTAAAACCAGTGGATTCTCTAATTTTGCTTTTATAGAACTGTGGTTAATTCCCAGATTAATCCCAAAAACATCATTAAAGGTAAAATTTTGCTGTGTAAATACGCTGTAAGTGTCCCAAAAGCCTGTTCCTGTATAAACTGCACCACCTCCATTGGGAGGAAAACCGCCTTTTTCAGCATATAAGCCATGACCCACAGGATACATTCGAGGTAGATTTAAATAGCCAAAATACTGCGAATACTGTGGAACACCAGCCTGCCCAATCCAGCTTCCAGTCGAACCGCCATGATTGACCAACCCCAATAAATCTCCAGGGTTTTTCTGTGATGGATCATTGGTTAAATCATAAGGATTGATATTAAAACTATTGTTTGCTGCGAGAGAGGTAAATTTCTCATGCCGATAAGCGCCACCTGTACTGCTTTTATTGTTGATTTTGACACTCAATAGCTCAAAGTCATGATCGCCTAAAAACTCTAAGCGGTTATCCAATAATTCATGGTCCAAATCGGTAAAGAAACTCCCAACAGAATCACCCAAATCACGACTCTTTTGATATAGCGTACTATTGGCCACAGACCAATTTTCATTGATATCTTTGACCAGTTTAAATTGTGTACTAAAGCGCTTTGCACTGTTTTTATCTTCGCTCCGACCAGAAACATCATCATCTAATTTGACTAAGCCATTGCCTGCGATTGATGGATCATAGACCCAGCCTCGAATTGTACCCGCTTGATCAGCATTGGAACTTGGCAAAGGAGAAGTCTGTACTGGACCTACAGCAATATATTGATTTTTGTCATTCTTCTGCCGAGTTTGCCAACCAATCACTTTAGAGTGAGCTGCACCAGACTCAAAGACTGGAGACCAAAAGTTTGAACCGTTTTGAATAATCGGGGTCGCTCTGCCTTTATAGTAAAGCCCTTGATCAACGGATTGTTGTGTCGCTCTGTTCCAACCATGCGTCACATTAAAATCTGAATAATCGTCATAACTGATATTCCAGTCAACCCGTAGACTGTCATCTGGACGCCAAGCCAAAGCACCATAAAATGCATTAAAATTATTTTTTACATTGTCATAATAGTCATCTGTTCGTTGTGCTGTTGCACTGACACGAAATGCCAATTCTTTAGAAATAGGTGCAGTATGATCAATACTGACTGAGAAATTAGGCTCAGCACCTTGCCCTGCATAAATTGAACCCACTGATCCCGAAATCGTGGTTTGTGCTTTATTAAAATTCGGTTTTTTGGTGAGATAATTAATATATCCTCCTGAACCTGACGTCGGTGCAAAAATTACCCCCGTTGGTCCTGCAACAATATCAGCAGCTTCATACGCATTTAAATTGGTCGGATGTCGGGTACTGTATATTCGTTGGCTATCTTGAAAAACTTCGGAATTTTGCCCACGTATCTGTGGCGCGAAATTGGCATTTTGCCCACCTCCTCTGGTGATACTTGGAGCATACTTAACCAAATCATCTGCACTACGAATAACATCTTCACGAAACTGTTGTTCTGACACTTGTGAAACGACACGTGGGGTATCTAATACAGAACTATCCGTCCCATAAATCGAAGTGACTTTACGCTTGGGGAGAATGGTGGTTTTTTTATTTGCCCCTGTCACCACAACATCAGCTAAGGTAATTACATCACCATCAGAATCCTTGGCTTGCTCTGAGGTTTCTTCAGCAAAAATAGCACATGGAAAAATTGCCCCAAATAGCCCTAGCGCAATCACCAGTGGCTTTAATTGAAAGTTCTGTTTCATATCACACTCAGTAAAATACATTTACACTGCGTTACGCAAAGCCTATGCCAATCTTTAAATAGGCAAAAATCAAATATAAAACATTGATTTTTATTACTTTTAAATAGCCCTCATTGATATACAGATTTTATTCATGTTTATTTTTTCAACAGAAATGCTGAAAAAGCAACAGTGACAAAAAACACAACGCTTATAATTAATTGATAAATATTAGAAAAATATTAAAAAGAATTGGCATTCATTGTGCAATCTCCTCTGGATAAGTTCTAACTGAGTATTTTTAATGACACATGAAACCTTGTTACTCTCACGTCGAAAATTTTTAACCCAAAGTCTAACTGCACTAGGTGGCGTTTCTTTAATCAGTGGTTTATCTGCTTGTGGACAATCTCCACAACCTAGCGCTGACTCCCAAAGTTCACTTTCCAGTACCCCTAAGCATGGTGGAACAATTCGATTAGGGCTGATTGGTGGACAACAATCAGGTAGCCTTGACCCTCACCTTTCAGCATCAGGAAGTGGGATTACCCGTGGATTTGCGATTTATAATAAGCTCTGGGAATGGGACGAAAACATGCTTCCTCGTCTTGCTTTGGCTGAATTTGCAGAACCTAATCATAATGCCAGCGAATGGACCATACGACTGCGTAAAGGTTTAGAGTTTCATCATGGTAAAACCGTCAGCGCAGATGATGTCATTTTTTCATTGCAACGATTAACAGATCCAAAGCTTGCCTCACCTTTTCGAAATCTTGTGCAATGGATTGATCGTGATCGTATCCAAAAATTAGATCAATATACAGTACGCATTCCTTTTATTAGTTCAATTGCTGGCTTTGTGGCGCTGCCTGAAACTTGGGTCAATTTTGGCGGTATTGTCCCCACTGATTTTGATCCCATTCATAACCCTGTGGGCGCAGGTCCTTATAAAGTCAAAGAATTTATCCCCGGTCAACGTTCAGTCTTTACTCGGTTTGAAAACTATTTTAAAGCAGATCGGCCTTATGCAGATCGTTTTGAAGTCATTGACTTTAAAGATCAAGTTTCTCGACTAAATGCATTATTGGCAGGACAAATTGATCTTGCAAATGCGATTTCACCTGAATACATTAAAATTTTAGAGCAAGCAAAACATATTCAAACGGTTCGTTCTCAAACCAATACCCACAATAGTTTTGACTTTAATACTCAACAGGCACCATTTAATGATCCCAAAGTCCGCCAAGCATTTCGTTTAATCGCCGATCGTCAAGAGCTGATACAACGGGGTTTAAACGGTCAGGGACGCATCGCCAATGATTTATATTCGCCACAGGATCCAGCATTTCTAAATTTGCCACAACGTCAACAAGACATTACGAAAGCCAAGAACTTATTGGCTCAAGCGGGCTTTAAAAATGGCTTAAGCGTTGAACTGATTACCCCCGTTGGCAACGCCCAACCTGCCCTAATATTTGCAGAACAAGCAAAGAAAGCCAATGTCAGTATTCGGGTCAAACAAGTTGATTTAGCCACATTTAATGGACCTGATCGGAGTAAATGGCAATTCTCCAGTAATGCAACCAACGTGGGTACGCCGTATTTATCCACTGCTGTAGTGAATGATGCGCCAATTTCAACAACCAATCGTGTCAACTTTAAAGACCCAGAATATAGTGAGCTGTTTTATAAAGCACTGGCTGAACCCGATTTAGCCAAGCGCAAAGTGTATTTGGCTCAGGCACAAAAAATTCAACATGAACGCGGTGGAATGCTGATCTGGGGTTTTAGCCATAGCATAGATGCTGCATCGAAACAGATCGGAGGATTAGCGGCAGAACACACTATTTTCCCAACGTGGCGTTTTGAGAAATTATGGAACAATCAAGCCTAAAATAAAATTTGCAGAGCCTTAACACCAGCAAGCATCTGCTGTAGTCAGCGATCTTGTGACTTTTCAAGGACGAAAAGTCAATACAGTATGGGGCTCTGATGGTACATCCCGTCTATTGCTGCCCAACACAACGACCTTTATGTTGCTGATCAAAATCGTGAATAACACATTCATTTTAGACACATTCAGTTTATAAAAATCAGGCTTATATAAATCATGTTTATACAAAGCAATAAAATTTGAACGCTGTTTTTATTTTAACTACTCATATTTTTAGGCACTAAAAAAGCTGCCGTAGCAGCTATTTCATTCAGCATCCAAAGACTACTTGGGTACGGTAATCACAGATAATTTTTCTATCCCTACTCGCTCAATACTGGCAAGTAATTTTGCAACTGTTCCATAAGGAATGGTCTCATCGGCATTTAAATTCAAAGCCAATTTAGGGTTACTGTTTTTACGTGACTGAATCTCTTTTTCAAAACTTGCCAAAGTTACTTTATCCTTGTCAAGGAAGATTTCTCCTTGCGGATTAACACTAATGACAACCGCTTTATTCTGATCCGTTGACTGCGTCGGTGCAGCCTTGGGTAAATTTACTTTCACGGTATTGGTTAACAGGGGTGCTGTAACGATAAACACGATGAGTAAAACCAGCATCACATCAACCAATGGCGTAATGTTAATTTCACTCACCACATCATCTTCTTGGGAGGTTGAAACGGCCATTATGCAAACACTCCTTTTTCTTTGACTTCTTTAGTGGATGCATCATGATTGACTACAGTATTTCCAGTGGTATTTTTTGGCTTAGCGACAGGTAACTGAAAGCCCGCTTTTTGATTTAAACTGACAAAATCAGTGGCAAAATCATCGAGGTCTGCACCGATGGTTTTAACTTTACGTATGAAATAGTTATAAGCCAACACAGCGGGTACCGCCACAGCAATACCAATACCTGTAGCAATCAAGGCCTCACCAATTGGCCCTGCAACCACATCCATACTTGCATTACCTGAATGTGCAATGGCCTGTAAAGCATGAATAATCCCAAACACTGTTCCAAATAGTCCAATGAACGGTGCGTTATTGCCAATCGAAGCCAATAATGCAGAACCTTTTTCCAATTGACGACGTTCAGTTAAAATTTGCTTGCGTAAATGACGCTCTAATAAATCCTGACGACTCCAACTGTTTTGCAAATCTTGATGAGTCTTTTCATCTGCCTCAATCAAGGTTTGAAAACCGGCATTTGCAACACGGGCTGTAGGGCCTTCACCTTGTTGTGATTGAGTCACTGCCTCAGGCAAATTTTTGGCTTTCCAAAAGGCTTCGACAAAGACCTTACTTTGCTTGCTGGCTTTCTGTGTCTGTACCACTTTAACCACGATCAACACCCATGTGACGATGGAGAAAGCAACCAATAACCAGATTGTGCCGTCATGGATCAATGAATTTATGTCTGTCATGTAGATATCCTCTTAATTTAAAATAGTTTATTTCGGTAATTGATAATGAATTGGAACATCAACCCAACCTTCGACAGGTGTTTTACCTTTTAAGGCCGGTGAAAATTTCCATTGCTTTACTGTTCTTACAGCCGCGCTGTCTAAAAGTTTTTTGCCGCTACTTTGTTTAACCGTTACGCTATCTGGGCTACCGTTTGGCAATACTTTGACCCTTAAAATCACCGAGCCTTCCCAACCACGTTCTAAGGCCTGTTCTGGGTACTCTGCTGCGGGGTTGCTTAGATAACCTGCATAACCCTTGGCTTCTGTCACAGGTAAATTGTCATCAGTAGGCTTCACTGGTTCTGCTGTTTTTGGAGCAGGTTCAGCGCTCAGTTTTTTGCTTACAACAGGTTCCTCAGTTTTTTGAACTGTGTCTTGCGCAATGGGTTTTACAATCGGTTTGGCTTGCTCCACAGTTTTTTGAACAGGTTTCGGCTGTTCGATAGGTTTCGCAATCGGTTTTGGTTTTTCGACCACAGGCGGAGTTTTGGGTTTTTGCGTCACTGGTGGAATTTTAGGTTCAATGACTTTAGGTGGTTCCACTGGTTTGACAATTTCAATCACCACGGGTTCTGGCTTTGCAATGTCCAAAGCTGGTGTCGGTAATTGTTTTGCGATATACCAAATACCCAAATGTGCTGCAGCAACCGCAATGATCGCGATCCACAATTTATTCAATTTTGCTGGAGGTGATTGACTCACATCCAAATGATGTCGTGTAAATGGGTCTGATATGCCAGTTGCAGTTGAAGCAGATGCATATTGCCCAAATAGCAACGCCCGCTGATGGGGATTAAATATTCGTTCACTCATGGCAATTTAAACTAAAAAATAAAATACTGTATTGAAAATTGCACAAGTCATGCCAACAATATAAGCCACTAATTTTTATAAATTTAATTAAAAACACTCTTCGATTTGTCAGCAAAGCTGTTGGTTTTAAGACAGTTCTATGCTGTTGAAACAACAAGATCCCTCTGATATCTCAAAGGGATCTAAACTTATTATTTTAATTTATATCCAACCAAGGGTAAGACTTCTTCAGCAACCCGATATGCTTCTTCCAAATGTGGGTTACTGGCGAGAATAAAATGCCCAACGCCAATGTCGATATATTCTTGTAAGCGCTGTGCCACTTGTTCATAGCTCCCCACTACAATACAGTTTGGCCCCCCCCTTACATTTGACATACCAGCCCAAACATTTGGACTGACAAATAAGTCTTCAAAACGATTGCCTTGTGCTAAGGCCTGCTGACGTTTTGCACCAACCGACTCAGTATCTTTACGTTCAAATGCATTGCCATCAACAGCGATGGTTTCATACATCTGTTTAAGTTCTTGAAACGCTTGTTCCTGTGTGGGGCGTGCCAAAATATCAATACGCATACCAAACTTTAGCTTATGGTCTGGGGTATTTTGTGCAAGGAAGGATCGCGCCTGTTCAATCACTTTTTTCTGCTGTTCAACAGGTTCCCCCCAGGTTAAGTGGATATCGGCATGCCGACCTGCAACTTGCAGTGCCGCTGGACTTGCTCCCGCTAACCACAAACGAGGAACTTCATATTGATTCATTGGGTATTTCAAACCACCTTGTTCAACGTGGAAAAACTTTCCATCATAGTCAAAAGGTGCCTGATGCGAATACCCTTTTACAAACTCTAAAAATTCATTGGTTCGCGCATAGCGCTGATCATGTTCAATAAAATCACCATAGGCTCGTTGCTGTGCCCCACCGCCACCTGAGATCACGTTCCATTCAACCCGTCCCTGACTGAGACGCTGCAAACTTGTTGCCATTTGGCTTGCGTATGCAGGATGGATAAACCAAGGTTGAATCGCAATCAATAATCGGAGTCTTTTGGTTTCTCTTGCCAATGCCGATGCCAGCACCCACGGTTCTTCAGTATGTGGAAAAGCAGGAATCAATGCGCCGTGAAAACCCACGATATCTGCGGCTTTTGCTACCTGTTGTACATAATCATAGTAGGCAAACAATTCATCTTGATGTTGAGGTGCCACACGTTGAGGGGATTGTACTGCTGGGCCCAACTGGTTCCATTCACCTCGTGTATGTAACTGATGTGCTCGACGACCATCCCCATGCACAGGGATTCTCCATAAAAATTCAACAGACATAATACTTCTCAATAATTTAAAGGTTTTACACGCTATCGTGAGTGATACAACTCATGAGCAGAAACCATGCCGTTTTTTATTCAATATTGAATTCATCTATATTGTTGTTTTATCTAAATATTATAAAAACCCAGCTAAACATGGTGTTGAAATTTCAACACTTATCCATCCAATACTGTCGGTTTCACAACATAACCTGTTTGATCCATTCAAATAACACCAATCATAAAAACATAACAAACTGATTTATATAAAATAATTATTTTGGCTTGGTTCTTGCTCTATCCCCTTATATTTCTAGATTTTTATGATGATATGCGTATTTTTTCTGGTCTTTTTTTAAGTTTTAGTCTTTTAGGATTGGTTTCTTGTGGCGTACACAAAGCCGAAGATCCAAACCAAAGTAAAACCAGTCAACAACAGCTTCGTATTGCGGTTGTGGCCAATAGAACTTCTGGCGGTCTGGACTTTATTGGTGTACCACAACTTATTGCACAGGACCCCATTTTTTTAAAAGCATTAAAGCAGAAAAATATTGAATTAAAGTGGGAACCTGTAACCACTGCGGCTGTGGCCACCTTAGTCAATGAAAGCTTTATCAACAATAAAATTGATTTTGCTTTTTATGGCAATCTTCCTGCGGTAGTACTCAATGCCACTGGTGTTAGAACACAAATTGTCGTCCCTGGCGGAGTGGGTAATAATGTTTATTTGGTGGTTCCAGCGGATTCACCCATCAAAACCATTGAGGACCTCAAAGGTAAAAAGATTGCCTTACATCGTGGTCGTCCTTGGGAAATTAATTTTGCTCAATTGATACAGAGCAAAGGTTTAAAGCTTAAAGATTTTCAAATCATCAATCTCAATCCACAGGCGGGAGCTGCTGCTTTATCCGCTAAAAGCGTCGATGCATTTTTTACCTTAAGTGATGCGCTCACTTTACAAGATCGCCATCTTGGCAAAATTATTTGGTCATCGCAAAGTCTACCCGCTGACTGGAAAATGCGTGCTGAACTATGGGGACGCAAGACTTATCTGGATCAACATCCAGACACAACCCAACTACTTGCTGATGCGACAGTACGGGCAATGCAGTGGATTTCACAGCATCAAGATGAATTCCAACAAAGCCAAACCAAATTTGGTCAGCCTCTAAGTGTGATTCAACGCGAAAGTCAAAATACCAGCAGTAACTGGCAACAAGATTGGTCACCTGAGTACCAAGTGGATTTTCTTAAACAGCATTATGCAAAAGTCATCGACCATGCTGTAAAAAACCAATTGATTCAAACGCCAATCAAAGCTGAAGAGTTGCTCAATGCTCAGTTTACCCGTCAAGCCATTCAAAATTTACAACCACTTGATATTCAACATAAGCAAGGAAACTAGGTCATGAAAATCCTCGTAAATCCGCTTATCGAAAAAAAAATCGTGGCGATCAAAGCACCATTATGGAGGCGATTGTCTTCTGAGCAGGTCTATCGCTTGCTCTCATTCCTTTCACCCATCTTGGCGTTACTGGTTTGGCAATTGATTAGCTATTTACAGATTTTTCCAACCCAAATTTTAGTGCCACCTATAACGGTATGGCAGACATTTCTTGCCTTGTTGCAAAGTGGTGAACTCCAACTGCATTTAAAAGATAGCCTTTCTCGACTGCTGATGGGTTTTTCAATTGCGGCCATCAGTGCGATTTTGTTTGGCATTGCCTATGCATCACTCAGCTCTTTCCGTCATTACACCTATATTTTGTTCAATATCCTTTATCAAATTCCAATCTTTGTGCTTATTCCTATTTTTATTTTGGTTTTTGGCATTGGTGAACTATTTAAAATTTTACTGATTATTAAAGCCTGTTTTTTTCCAATCGCACTCACAACAGCGGATGCAGTTCGAAATATTCCTAAAAAATATATTGAATTGGGCCAGATCTACAAACTAAAAACTCCAGCATGGTTGAGATACATCATCATCCCTTGCATCCTCCCACCATTAATCGGTGGACTGCGGATTGCTCTAGGTCGTGCTTGGTTGATTTTGGTGGCCGTTGAATTACTTGCTGCAGGCACTGGCATTGGTCAAATGATGGAGCTCGGACGACAAATGTTACGGTTAGACGTTGTCATGGTCGGAGTTTTTATTACAGGAATCATTGGTTTTGCTTTAGATAAAACTTTACGTCAGCTCGAACAATATCTTGTATCACCTGCATTGAGTTCAAGGGGGAAATAATGTCACAGCATCCACTGAACTTAAAAAGTGCTTTTGCGCAACCACTGATCTTGATCAAAGGTCTGCTGCTCCCGCTCCTTTTACTGGCCTTATGGCAATACAATTCAAGTTTAGGCGCCAGTCATGCCTATGCATTTGTGCCTTTACAGAAGGTGTATTTTGCTTTTATTCAGCTGCTTGAAACAGGTGAATTATGGTTAAACACATGGGGAAGTCTTAAAAAAGCTGGATTGGGATTTTTACTTGGCTCGACAACAGGGCTACTACTCGGTGCCTTACTTGCCTATTCAAAAATTTTAAATGCCTTGGTTTCACCATTATTTAATAGCATTCGCCAAGTACCCTTACTTGGTTTAACCCCATTGATTGCACTGTGGTTTGGCAATGGTGAGCAGGCAAAAATCTTTATTATTGCGCTTGCTTCTTTTTTTCCGATGGTGATTAACAGCTTTCAAGGGCTAAGTCATTATGACCAGAAATACAGTGAAGTCGCTCGTATTTACAAATTATCTTTTTGGCAGGAATTTAAAAAAATCCGTTTCCCTCAAGCTCTCCCATATATTTTAACGGGGTTGAATTTAGCGGTGCCTTTTACATGGATTACCACAACTGCCAGTGAGCTGTTATTCAATGCTGGTGCAGGCTTAGGCAATTTAATGATGAAAGCTGAAATCAATGCCGAAATGGATATTTTGTTGGTGTGTGCAATTACGGTCACCCTCAGCGGTATTGGCATGACGCTTTGCATTCACTTGATTTCTAAACGACTACTGCAATGGCGTGTTTAACTGAATCATCCATCTCATCAGGATATTGATATGAGCTTTTCCTTACTCTCGATTAAAAAACTCAATAAATCATTTTATCGAGATCAACAAACTTTCACCGTATTAGATGGTATTCATCTCGATATTCAACAAGGAGAATTTATTTCTATTGTCGGAAGCAGTGGCTGTGGTAAATCGACCTTGTTGCGCTTAATTGCAGGATTAGATAAAGACTATCAAGGTGAGATTTTACTGAATCAAACACCAATACAAGGGACAGATTTAAAACGCGGTTTAATTTTTCAGGAGCACCGTCTATTGCCTTGGCTCAGTGTTTCCGAAAATATTCATTTAGCACTCGAAGAAACCGACTTAAGCCGTGCCGAAAAAAATGCCCGTGTGGCAGAACATCTTACAATGGTGGGTTTAAAAGGTTTTGAAAATGCTTATCCACATGAGCTATCGGGTGGTATGGCGCAGCGGGTAGCGATTGCACGAGGCTTGGTTAATCAGCCTGATATTTTACTTTTAGATGAACCCTTTGGTGCTTTAGATGCAATTACACGTAGCCATCTGCAAACTGAATTACAACGTATTTGGCAAGATCAAAAGATCACCATGATTCTAGTTACACATGATATAGAAGAAGCGGTTTATCTGGGTGATCGCGTGATCGTAATGTCTGCTCGACCAGGAAAAATTAAACAAATCATTCAAGTTCCTTTGCCCCATCCAAGACATAAAGACAGCGAATTATTATTTAACTATCGTAATCAAGCACTCAATATGCTGGACCATAGCGCATAATGAAATCGAATATTCATCGATATAAATATTATTTAGAAAATATATTCAAGCATGATATTTATATCAACAAGTTTTAAATTATTAAGGAAATATGAAATGGGTTTATCAATTTGGCATATATTATTATTTGCCGTGATCGTTATTTTATTATTTGGTACATCAAAACTTAAAAACTTAGGTAAGGATTTAGGTGGTGCAATTAAAGATTTTAAAGACTCGGTTCATTCTGATGATCAAAAACTGTCTGAAACAAATCAGCCTAAAGAAATCCATCATCTCGATTTAAATAAAGAAAAAAACACTAACCGGTGAGTACTAAATCATTATGTTCAATATCAGTTTTGGTGAACTCTTGGCTTTTGCTGTTATTGCACTGATTATATTGGGACCTGAAAAGCTCCCTCAAACATTAAGGGTGGGATTACTTAAATACAGAGCCCTTAAAAATAATCTTAACAAAATCCAGCTAGAGTTAGAAAATGAACTGGAATTGCTTGAACTAAAAAGGATCATGCAAGAAGAGCTGCTCAAAATAAAACAAAACGAAGAGCTGCTCAAACAGCAGCTTGCACAAATGCAACACGAAATCCAAAGTGTACATAGCGCTGTTGCTATAGCACATCAAGCGCCTCCTTATCCCACACATGATTATGTTTATCAAATCTCTGCGCGTGAATTAAAAGTACCCTTTTTAATTTACACAACATCATCCAATATCTTGCGTGAGGATGAAGCTGCATGACCGAACAAATACTCAGTGAAACACTCACTGAAATGAAATATAGCGAACATTTAAAAGAGCTTAGAAAGCGTTTGATCTATAGCATTGCTACAGTCTTAACTATTTTTTTACTCTTATTGCCCCTTGCACAACACAATTATCATTTTTTGGCTCAACCCTTAATATCCCGATTGCCTAAAAATTCAACCATGATAGCTACAGATGTGATGAGTACATTTTTAGCGCCCTTTAAACTCAATATTTATTTTGCAATTTTATTGGCGATTCCCTTTATTCTTTATCAATTCTGGCGCTTTATTGCACCTGCTCTATATCAAAGTGAAAGAAAATTTGGCATGGCGCTTGTGCTCTCCAGCATTGGTTTATTTTATCTTGGCATCTTATTTGCCTATTATTTGATTCTGCCTTTGGCGTTAAACTTCTTTGTCTTAGCTTCACCAGATAATGTTTTACCGATGACTGATATCAACAGTTATCTTGATTTCTGTCTCAAGCTTTTTCTAGCTTTTGGTATCGCCTTTCAAATCCCTGTACTCACCTACATTCTTATTTTTATTGGCATTCTTTCTATTCAACAATTGGAACATTACCGTAAACACATCATTGTTTTGTTTTTCTTTATCGCAATGTTTATTACACCCCCTGATATTTTTAGCATGCTTGCACTGGCAGTACCAATGTGGCTTTTGTTTGAACTGGGTTTATGGATCACAAAAATGACCAGCCCAAAATAAAACATCCATGGGTAAAATGGATGTTTCTATTGCACAGCCCAATTAAACAATTTCATTTTTATTTGGTAATAAATTATATCTTGATAACAAATTACGTAAAACATTGCGCGACAGTCCTAACATTTTTGCAGTCTTAACCTGATTATTCCAGCAACTTGAAAAAGCGGTATTGACGATTTTATCTTCAATGATGTGCCATGCTTCACCATCATATTCTTGAAATAAACGCTTGAGTACATCCTCAAACTCTTGAATCAAATCATTATCTGGTAAAACGCTTGAGCCACCCTCCTCTGAAAACCTTAAATGTTCAATATCAATGGTTTTGCCACCACTGATGAGCAGTGCATAATGGATATTATTTTCAAGCTCACGGATATTTCCCGGCCAACTATAGTTGAGTAGTGCATTTCTGGCGCGATCACTGATGTTGGGTTTTGGCGTAATCATCTTTTGCGAATAGGAGTTTAAGAAAAAATCCACCAAAGGCAAAATGTCACCCTTACGCTCTCGTAATGGTAAAATATTTAGCACAACCACATTTAGGCGATAGTATAAATCTAAACGGAATTTATTTTCCGCGACAGCTTTACGCAAATCAACATGTGTACCAGACAAGATGCGTACATTAATCGGGATCGGTTTACGTCCACCGACCCGAACAACTTCCTTTTCTTGCAATACACGTAACAGTTTTACTTGCAAAGACAACGGCAACTCACCCACTTCATCCAAGAACAAAGTTCCGCCGTCGGCTGTTTCAAAAATACCAGGGCGTGTCTTATGCGCACCCGTAAATGCGCCTGCTTCATAACCAAACAATTCAGATTCTGCAAGTGTTTCAACTAAAGCACCACAATTGACAGCAAGAAACGGCTTATTTTGGCGATCACTTTTCAAATGAATTTCACGTGCGATTAATTCTTTACCTGTACCTGATTCACCTTGGATGATCACACTGGCAGAACTTGGTGCAATGGTTTCAACTTGGCTTAATAGCTTACGAGAGTTTTGATCAGAAAATATAATCGCTTTTGCTCTTATTGGCTTAATTGGTACACCATTATCAGGCAAGGTAATTACTTTATAATCATTATCCAAATAGGATTTCATAATTAACCCTTTAAATAGCTGAGGAGGATATTAAAATAGAATAGTACAATTCTATTACAAAGCTGATAAATAATAATTACAGATATTTAATCCTAAATTTATATATTGAATGATTTAATAGGCGTTTTTGCTTATGCATTTATAATCAATGTATTTCTATTTTTATGCAATGTTTCTTTTTAAACAATATGTCTGTCAATTGATCATATATAAACAGCTTACAATAATAATTTTGAAAAAATTATATATTTTATCTCCCCTCACTATTTGGCATCTATTTTGCTCTTTTATTTAAAATTTACAGCATAGGTTAAATGATGAGCATAGAGTTTGTGGGTATGGTTTTTCCAAATCAATGGTCTGAAACCAAAGGAACCCGAATTAGTCATAAAATTGATCTCGAATATTTACGCTATCATGCTCGTGCACATGAATATGCAGGCTTTGATAAAGTTTTAATCGCCAATGGACCAAATAGCCCTGATAGTACCCAAATCGCAGCTTATCTGGCACAACAGACTGAACGACTTGGATTTATGATTGCACATCGCCCTGCGCTGATGACGCCTAATCTGGCTGCACGTTCCTTTGCCACACTAGACCATACCACTGGCGGAGGACGCATTCGTTTACATGCCATTACGGGAATTACCGCCGAACCCCAAGAAGGTGATGATATTGTTGATAAAATTGAACGTTATGAACGCACGGGTGAATATCTAGATATCATCCAAAAGCTTTGGAAAAGTGAGCAACCGATTCACTATGAAGGCAAATACTTTAAACTGGAAAATGCTTTCTGCCCTTTAAAACCGGTCAATGGAACTTCTATTCCGATTTCATTCGGTGGTTCTTCGGATATTGCCTACGATATCGCAGTGCGTCATGCAGATCTTTATTCGCTTTGGGGTGAGCCTTTAGCGGGCGTGAAAGAGCAGATAAATAAACTTAAAAAGGCAGCAGAAGCAGCCAATAACCCCCAGCCGCAGGTCAGTTTATCAGTACGTCTTATTATTGGGCCAACAGAACAACTCGCATGGCAACGAGCACAACAAATTTTAGCTGATATTCAGCAAAATCCAACGTTCCAAAATAATGGCTCACTTTCGGGACATAAAATTAAAGGCGTAGGTTCACAACGGTTACTGGCAGCAGCACAACAAGGTGATCGCCATGACCGAGCCTTATGGATGCCAACTGCAAGCGCAGTTGGGGCCTATGGTGATACCACCGCCCTTGTCGGAACGCCTGATACGATTATTGCCGCATTACTTGATTATGTAGATCTGGGCGTCACCACCTTTTTAAATCGTGGTTATGATCCAATTTACGATACTGTGGACTATGGTCGTTATATTATTCCTGCGGTACGAGATGAGGCGGCCAAGCGAAACAAACAGATTGCCTAAGTCCTCAAGCTAAATAAAAACCGCTCATTTAATCGGATTGAATGAGCGGTTTTTTATTACTTGCTAATTTAAGGTCTTGTCATAACCATGAGCATCATTATGAGGGATGGTTATTTTCTTCTGATTTTCTATTGTAAATCTGGTTTGCAAATGGACTGAATCTTCTCCCCTGCAATCACCTTTTTGGCAAATGGAATAGAATCTTGTAGGGAAGCATTCACTGTCTCACTATGTCCCAATCCATGATACAAATGCCCTTCAACGACTGTACCTGCCTTACATGCATCCGCCACCAACTTTATTTGATTCCGTGCATCTGGTGTACGATCATTTGCCCCAGTGCCAATAAATAATGGATGATTGATTTTTAAGGTCGGGAAATAGCCATAATCATTGGATTGTTTTTCCTGTAATTTTTTATAGATCGATGGTGGATTCGCCTTATAGGCTTGCGCAGGTGAAAGTCCTGCTGTTTGAATATCTCCCATAAAACTGGTCAAACAGGCATTTCTTGCTTGTTCCACCAAAGGCACTGCTTCAGCGGTAAAAATATCTTCAGTTTTGATTTCAGGAAATAAGCTTTGCGTCACTAAAAAACTATAAATACCATATGCTAAGGATGGACTGACTTCATAAGGATTTAACTTTAACTGATTCTTTTCAGCTGTTGCCTCTGGGTCCTGATAAATCACCCCTGTGCCAATAGATCCTTTAATATTTAACTCTGGTGCATAGGTTGCTGAATAAGCTGAAGCTGAAACAGCCCCCGCCCCACCTTGAGATTGCCCCACAATAACAAAACGATTTGCTAGAGGTAATTTCGTTTTAAGCGCAGCTCGACCGCTGTCTAAAATACTATAAGCAAGCATTGGATTATTGATCAGCAAGTGCGGGCCAGCCACACCAAGTCCTTCATAGTCAGTTGCTACTACAGCGAATCCTTCTTTTAACCATCGATTTAAATATTGTACATCTCGATAAGATCGTCCATTCCAAGAAGGTGCGCAGGCATCTGCTAGACCAACCGTACCATGTGCCCATAACACAACAGGCCAACCTTCTTTCGGTGGCGTACCTTTAGGAAGATGTACCGTCCCAGAAACCACAATGGGGGTCTTACTATCCCGTCCACTTGTTGAACTATATAAAATACGAATGGCCGTACTATCATTGTCCAAACGGATATAAGGGTTGCTGATGTCCTCTGTCTTTAACAGTTTTCCAGCTTGTTCTGGAATCGCAGCTTTCCATGTATAAAATGCTGAAACACGTCCATCCCCATAACGATCTTCAGGCTGAGGGGCTTGCTGGGCATTTGCCATTCCAGCAGACGTTAGTATGCTTGCGACAAAAACGGATTTAACCACATTAGATATAAAAGTATTTTGCATTTTCATGACCTTGAAACCTATTTAAAAACTGCTTTAAAAATTTATTTTTTAATTTAAAAGTCGTAACTTACACGGCCATATAAATACGTTCCAAAGGCACCTTCTGGCGCATTAAAACTGTATTTGACGATGTTCCCTACAGATGAGTCTTTGGCTTTGTCTGGGTAACTGTTAAATAAATTATTTGCGCCCAGATTGAATTTTAGCCCTTTTACCCACGCATCTGCTTTGTAGCCAAAGTCCAAATCAGCAATCCATTGCGGATCAAAGGTCTGATCCAATGAAGTATTGGTATTATTTAAAGTGGTCCATTTATCATAACGACGGACTGCGGCATTGATACTCCACGCTTGATTTGACCAAAGTGCCCCCAATGCTAATTTGGTTTTTGGCGCTGTAGATTCAATTAGGCTTTGGGTATTTCGACCAGCAATACTAGAGACTGGAATTCGCTCACCTTTTGCAGTGATTGAGTCTCGGCTGTCAGTGATTTTATTTTTATGATAAGCCAAGCCTAAATTCAGCTTTAACTTGCCATATTGTTCAAGATCAAGATCATGTTTTAACGCGAACTCCAAACCACGTGTTTGCGTATCTAATAAATTATTAAAAAACGCCACATTGGCAATATTTGCATACGGCGTATTTGCAAAAGCATTATTGATCACGCTGCCAGTAATATTGTCAGAAAGTAAAATACGATTTCGAATATCGATTTGATAAAGATCTAAAGTTGCAGAGGTATTGATAAATGGTTTGAGTACCAAACCTAAAGAATAATTGGTCGATTTCTCAGGCTTAAGTGAAGTTCCACCAATCAGTAAAGCCGCTTCACTTCCCGCAACTAAAGTCCTTTGCTGTACATCTTGCCAACCTGTCGGAGTTTGCACCGTTTGTACACTATAAGCGGAGTATCCTTGCTGGGCTAATGACGGTGCGCGATAACCTGTATTGACAGATCCACGAAGGGTCAACTGCGGAGAAATATCATATTTGGCAAAGAGTTTGCCGTTGGTTGTCGAACCAAAGTCTGAATATTTTTCTGTTCGAATAGCAGCACCAACATTTAAATCTTTTACAATATCGGCTTCGAGATCCAAATAAATGCCGTACACATCTCGACTAATTTTGCGTTGGTCTTGATCTGTAATACCCGCGTATATACCTGGGATACCCGTACCTAAAGCCGTACTTGGATTAAAATAGGGTCCACGGGTATAGGCAATGGGGTCGCCTGCATTTTGTTTATATTGTTCCCAACGGTATAGCGCTCCCGTCGAAACAGTCAATGGACTGGCTAAACCATCAATTGCAAAATCACGACTATAGTCCAGTCCTGTATTGAGTTGGGCAAAAATGTTTTCCCCTAAATCATAATGAGAGGGTGAATCTGCACCATAACTTGGGTTAATACCATTGCCTTGTTCAGTACTGACCTTGTTTTGTCCATAAGTGGCATACAGGTCATATTTTCCTGAAGTCTGGTTGCCTTGTTTAACCCCAAACGTGGTCGCAAAATCATCCACACTGACTAAACTCAAAGGTGAGCGTCCATCAGGATAACGTTGCTTAAAATAACTGGATTGATTCAGTACTGTTTTGGTGGTTGGAGGTTCATAAAAATTTTCCCCGATGGTCTTACGATGCCCATAACTACTAAAACCATACAAGGCAATTTCATCAGTTAAAGGTAAATCTAAATTCGCAGTGATATTGATTTGGTCTTTTTGTTCAGGAGAACCAAATTTCCAAGTTCTAAATGGTGTGTTCTGCTCGGTATATTGGGCTTGGGTTGAACCATCATAAAATGTTCGCGTATCTGGTGCAGTATTACTTGCAGCTTCACGCTTTCCTAAATCTACGGCAACAGTTAAAGCACCATCATTGGGTAATTCAAAGCCTTTCCAAAGATTGATTTTATGCTGTTCACCATCCCCTTGTGTATAACCTCCAATTTGATAACTCACGCCACCGCCATGATCACGTGATTTCAATATAATGTTAACCACGCCCGCGATCGCGTCAGAACCATATTGAGCTGCGGCACCATCTCGTAAAATCTCTATACGTTCAATGGCACTAATCGGGATTAGGCTTAAATCTGTTACCGCAGCACCTCTCCCCCCAGCATACGCTTGTCGAGTGAAGTAAGCCGCTGTATGGCGACGTTTACCATTGATCAAAATTAAGGTTTGATCTGCAGATAAACCTCGCAATGCAATACTCGGCGGCACCGATGCACCGAAACCACCCGCAGGTGATGTTGGTAAACTCACTGACGGCGATAAGCGTGTTAATGCAGCGGCAAGATCACCTGCCCCTGTTTCTTGTAGTTCTTTGGCTGTCACAATGTCTACTGGAGCAGGAGCCTCTAAAGCACTATTGATAGCTCGCCGAGAACCCGTTACAACAACTGATTGCAATGTCACGACATCCTCTTTTTCTGATACAGGCCTTTGTTCATTTGCCAAAGTGATTGAGGCGGTAAGTGTACTGAACGCAAAAACAGAAGAATGAAGAATGAATTGAGAAAAATATGTACGCATATAAGCTTCCTTAACGATCTGCACCGATATAGCAAAGCCAATGCCAAAATTTTTATTATTGAATATCAAAAACTTGTCATTAAAAATAAAAAAACCATTGTTTATATTTAAACAATGATTCGAAAAAATGTTTATAAAACCACAGATTTGCTAGTGGCGCATAAGCTTATACAAGTTGATTGTGTAAATAAGATTGATACAACTGATAGTAAGATTGTTGCTGTTGAATCAGTTGTTCATGAGCACCTTGTTCCACTACAGCCCCATTCTCAATCACCACAATTTTGTCTGCTTCTTGAATGGTACTTAAGCGATGTGCGATCACAATACAGGTTCTATTTTTACATAAGCGTCGAAGGGCATATTGGATTTTCTGTTCCGTATAAATATCAATTGCAGAGGTCGCTTCATCTAAAATTAAAATTTTAGGATCAGCCAAATATGCACGTGCCAGACAAACAAGTTGGCGTTGCCCATGACTTAAATTTTTTCCGAGTGTTCCAACTTCAGTAAAATAACCATGAGGAAGCTGTCCTAGAATATCATCTGCACCAAGTTCTTCAATCGCCTGAATCAGTTGTTGATCTGTAGCTTCGGGTTGAATTAAACGTAAATTGTCTAAAATTGTGCCGCTAAACAAGACATTGTCCTGTAAAACAATACTGACATTTTGTCTTAAACTGTCCAGATGAATATCCTGTATCGGATAACGGTCTAAGAAAATCCCACCCTGCTGAGGCTCATAAAACCGTGTCAGTAACTGAACGATCGTGCTTTTACCATGACCTGTAGGCCCTACGATCGCAACCACCGTTCCAGCGTCGATCTCTAAATCAAAATTTTGTAAAACAGCTTTGGTGGTATAAGCAAAATGTACAGACTGAAAACGAATATGCCCGTTAAGTTGCCCTAATTTCAACGCATGTGGTGCATCTTGAATGCTAGATTGGGTATCTAAAAGTAGAAATATCCGTTGTGCACACGCTGCACCATTGGCATAACGCTCAAATAAATCGGTCAATTCCTGTAAAGGTGCCAAGAATAAAAACACGTAAAAAATACTTTCGGCAAACTGTCCAATACTGATGACACCTTCACTATAAGCATAACTTCCAATCACAATAAAAACCGCGGTTGCCACTGTCGAAAGCAATCCAGTAAATGGGGCAAACCAGCTGGTCCGCTTACTTCCATAAATAATAGAATCATTAAAATCTTTTAAGAGCTGCTGATAACGCTGTTGATTGGTTTCACTATAATTTAATTGCTGAATAATTTTGGCGCCATTTACCGTTTCAACCAAATGTGCAGTAAATCGACTGCGTTCTTCGGCAACCCGTCCCCAATGCCGTTGTGATGACTTTTTAAATATTGCAGTCATTGTCAATAAAATCGGCAAAGTTGCAAATAAACACCAGAAAAATGGGGGATAGATATGCCACAAAAGCACAGATGCTAATCCGCAACGTAAAATCGCAGAAAGTAGTTCAGGTGGTCCTTGTATCAATACTGGTTCTAAAGTATCGACATCACGATCCGCTCGTGAAATAATTCGGCCGGCTTTAGTTCGATCAAAATAACCAATATTTAAAGCTTGAATATGTTGAAATAATGAACGTCTTAGATCATTAATGACGCTTAAAGCCGCTTTTCCAGACAAGTATTTTGATATACCCGCTAATCCAAAACGACACACCCAGCTGAATGCCAGAATAGCAATTGCTATAAAAAGTACTGGCTGATACAACACCAGTTTCCCAGCCACTTGCTGAAATCCAGAATCTAAAATGTACTTGACTGCCCATGGACGTACAAAGATGCTCAGCACTTGTAAGATCTCTACTGAGATCATGGCTAGAATTAAATAACGAATCGGATAAAGCAAAGGAATGAGTTTTTTTAACATTCCGCGATGTAGCGCGGTTTTAGCTAAGTTTTCTTCGATCTGCAGATCAGAGATTTTCGCCAGCGGACGGAAATTTTTAACCGTGGTATTCATGCTTGAATCTCCTGTTGCGCTTTTTGAAAACCCATCAACTCCCGATAAAATACGCAATGCTGGAGCAATTCTGTGTGGCTCCCTTGAGCAAGAATTTGTCCCTGATCTAATACGATAATGCGATCTGATAAAGAAATCGTGGTCTGTTTATTTGAATTGATCAGAATGGTTCTTTTGAGCTGATTTTTATTGTCAGCCAAGCCTGATAAACGCTGTAACACCTGTTTTTCTGTAGTGGAATCTAAAGCACTGGTTGAATCATCAAGCGCCAAGATTGGCGAGTTTTTTAAAATTGACCGTGCCAGTGCAATCCGTTGTTTTTGCCCTCCAGATAAGGTGACTCCCTTGTCCCCTATTCGTGTCTCCAGACCAGCATCGAGTCGCTGTAACAGTTCAGATGCTGAAGCCAAATGCAATGCGTCTCGCATCTCCTGTTCAGTCGCATCCTGTTTGGCTATTTTTAAGTTATCCGCCAAAGTTCCTGAGAAAAAGAAATTATCTTGCGGAATAATCTGAACCATATGACGTAAGTTAACCAAACTAAGATCTTTAAGATTGAGCCAACCGCGTTGATCTGAACCAATCCAGACCTGCCCTGCGGTTGGATCGATAAAACGATTGAGCAAGTTCATCAGTGTGGTTTTACCCGCTCCAGTTTTCCCCACAATGGTGACGATTTCACCTGCTCGGAATTCAACATTACACTGTTTTAAAATATACTTTTCTGTGCTTCGATCCTGAAAACTGACATTTTCCAGTCGAATATTTAAACCTTCATCCCCATCAGCATCCCCTTGTAGTGGCAAAGCATGTGCAGCATCTACAATTGCCGATTTCTCATCTAGCATTTGCCATATTCGAGTTGCCGATGAACGTGCATCTGCAAAAATATGTAAGACCTGTCCAATACTTTCAATACGAAACACCAATAAATTTGCCATAAGTACAGCAGCCACAAATTGCCCAATCTGTAATTGATTTTGTCCAATTAAGTAGCCACCAAACCCAATCACCCATAAGTAGGAACAGGCAATAATCATTTGAGGAATCGGTAAGCGTTGTGCACTGGTGCGAATGGTTTGAATGGAATGACGAATAAAGCTATCAACTGCAGAATCAAAACGTTGTAAGAGCTTTTCCTCAAGTTGAAAGGCTTTGACCACTCGAATGCCATTGACGCTTTCAGCCAAAGTATCACTGACTTTTTCATAGGCATAGGCAACTTGATGATCCAGCACCACCAACTGATTGGTCAGTTTAAACAGCACAGCTAGGCCTAGAAAAATAAAAATAAGCGGGACGATCCCCAACCAAGGATGATACCAACACAACAATCCAACTGTTGCGGCGACCACTAGACTGGATTCAAACACTTGTCGCCAAAAATTAATTAAAGCTTCTTTTAATTTATCTGAATCTCGGGTGGTTCTTGATAAAACTTCACCTAATCCGTGTTTCCAGTGCCATGAAACATCTAAATGCTGGACCTGGCTAAAGATTCTTTCTCTTAAAATACTTAACAATTGCTGTCCAATCGTCAAGGCACTTAAACCCGCTAAATATTGAATAATGGCACGAAGTAAAGCGATACTCGTCAGTAGAATAAACCAAAACCACGGATTTAACGGATCTGTAAAAGCATGTTGAAATAAACTTTCAGGTTGGCTGTGTTTTAGCGTATCAATCGCATGTCCGATTGAATATTGCTGTAGTGCTAAGCCAAAATTGGCAAGGACAAATAATGTTGCCGTCAATACAAAGCGAAATGGCATAAAACGATATAAGGCCAAACTTCGCAGCAGTGGATAATTTTTAAACATAAAAATAAAACAACAACTAAAGATCTATAGCTCACTGCGAGATCTATGCCAAATTTTTCAACGGCATAAATATTTTAATCCACTGTTTTATATTATTTTTTTAAAAAACATGTTTGATGAGATGTTTGATTTAAAACATCCGCACTTATTCTCTGTTGTTATTGCAACAATATTTGATATATCAACATCATAAAAATAGATATTAAAAATATATTTTAAATATCAACAAGTTAAACAATGGCATCAATATTGCTTTAAAGCATTCAAATCACAACAGGATGTCACAATGACAACACTTCAAACGCGACCATTAAATACACTTTGGTATACACGCTGTCCAGTTCCTACAGGGCTCGGAATCTCGATTCAAAAAGGCTGGCTAAAAGAAAAATTTATTGAGCAACAAATTGAAATTAAATCAATTCGTGAATCGAACTCAAAAGAGGTTCGTAACTCACATTTTAACCATACCCTTGCCAATTCAGTTCGGCATGGTGGCAGTATTCCTGCAATTTGGGCATATGCTTCTGGACAAAAAACCAAAGTCATCGGTTTATCTTGGGCAGATGAAGTCCAATTACTGCTGACTCGATATGATTCCCAAATTAAGACGGTTGAGGATCTAAAAGGTAAACGCTTTGGGCTCCCACTGAATCAAGATGCCATCATCGATTTCTCTCGTGCTCAAGCCATTCGCGGTTTAGAAAATGCATTAAAAACAGTAAATCTTAAGGTCAGTGATCTGGAACTGGTGGATTGTCTGCGTGCTGATATATTAGTGGCACAACAGCAAAATCATACCGAAGAAAATGATGCGAGTTTCTTTAGCAATCGTAATAAACTGAGCGCAAGTGCAGAGATTGTGGCTTTAATCAAAGGGGATGTCGATGCCATCTTTTTAAAAGGCGCACATGCAGCACAAATTGCCCATGATTTTGCCCTGCATACCATTATTGATATTGGTTCACATCCCGACCCTATCCTACGTTCAAATAATGGTACCCCTCGAACACTAACTGTGGATGAAGATTTTCTATCGCAATATCCACAACAAGCTCAATCCATCGTCGATGCGGTTTTACAAGCTGAACAATGGGCGCATGTGCATGCAGATGAAACTCACCGCTATCTGGCTAAAGAATGTAATAGCAGTGAACAATGGGTCCATGCAGCTTATGGCGCAGATGCACATCTCAAGCTGAATACCAATTTTGATGAAACATCGATTATTGCCTTACAAGACCTTAGTGACTTTCTCTATCGCTGGAAGTTTATTCCAGCTCAAATCAATGTTCGTGAATGGCTAGCACAAGACATTGCTATTCATGCACAAGTGGCTTAACAATACGAAAAAATAAAAGGTTGTCGTGATGACAACCTTTTATTTTTCAGCTTCCAAATTTAAGGCATCGCCTATACAAAAGCTTCTGACTATTATCAACGTATAAAGCGCTGCTTCTCACCGAAAAAACATATGCGATTAAGTACTGCCTCAAACAGTTGTGGATGAGGTTTCCGAATAGCATATTTTTGTCGAACTCAAATTATGACTTAAATTTGGTCACATTTTCAGCCTGTTTCTTTAAAAGTACAGAGTTATATTCGCCAGGTGGAATATTATTTAAATAATAATTTCCAACATGATATAAACGCCAACGAATCGGATCATGTGTGGTATGCGTACGTGCATTACGCCAGAAACGATCTAAATTCCATTTTGAAAAAGTAGAGCTTGCTCCAAGTAAGCCAAAGATTTCACTGGAAATTTTCAAAGATGCATGGTCTGACTGACTCCGTGTGGCAGCCACAGATAAAATCAATTCAGTTTGTAAGGCTTCATCTTCCAGATTAGTTAAATGCTGCTCAAAAATCGCTGCTGAGCGATCTAAAAGTGCTTCTGCTGAACGGACCAAAACTGCAAACTCACCAATTTGCTTAATGATATGCGGTTCCTGTGTCGGGGAGTCGACGCCACTTTCCACCCAAGGACGAGCATTCTGTTGCAAATAATCAATCCCCCCTTCAAGTGCACCTTTAGCAATACCTGTATCCATAGCTGCATGCAAAATCTGAGGCCAAGTTAAACCTGTGCGTAGCACTGTCCCTAAACCACCAGTATTGCGCTTGGCAACATAGCGTTCATCGACAACAACATCTTTAAAATTGACTGTGCCACTGACACTATTGTTTTGCCCCATTGCATCCCAATCATCGAGCAGTTCTACCCCATGCGTATCACGATGAATCAAGATCGAAACAGGTCCATCATCACTGCCTGCAAATAAAGAGATCCACTCGGCCAATAAAGAGCCTGTGGAATAAAATTTACTGCCATTTAAGATTAACTGCCCTTGTGAATTTCTTTCTACACGAGTCTTATGCTGAAATTTATCTTTTCCGCCCACTTCTGCAAGTGCATTGCCTAAACGTTTACCACTCAATACATCACGCAATAATTGATCGCGAATATCATCCTCATAACCCGTTAAAATTCCTCGAAACATGGTGAAATGAATCTGTAGAAGTTGCCCCACACCACCATCTGCAGATGAAATGATCTTTACCACATTAACCAAAGTAGTAATACTTGCGCCTAAACCACCAAATTGTTGAGGAACAATAATCGCTGTCAGACCTGCTTCTGAAATTAAGCGGGCCTGTTCATAAGGAACACTTTTGTTATATTGAGGATCTTGAGCAAATTCAGTCAGTTGTTTTGCTACTGCATTGGCAATATCCAATGCTTCTTGTTCACTTTGAATATGTCTTATACTGCCCAATTCTAAAAAATTGTGTTGCTGAATATCGTTCATTTTAACTCCGGAAAATCTCTTGTTTTTTATGCACAGATACGCTGTGCTGTAGTCTTAAATAAGCTGGGTGCATGTTTGAGCAAAGTTTTGGTATACGCATGTTGCGGATGACTCAGTACTTGATCGGTTTCACCGTATTCCACCAGATGGCCATTTTTTAAAACGGCAACTCGATCAGCAATTGCTCTAACTACCCCAAGGTTATGGGTCACAAAAAGTAAAGTTACGCCTTGCTTTTGCAGTTGTTGCAACAGTTTTAAAATAGATGCTTGTACTGACACATCTAAAGCAGAAGTAATTTCGTCGCAAATCAAAACATCAGGCTGACATAACAGCGCTCGTGCAATCGCTACACGTTGCCGTTCTCCGCCAGATAAATCTCTTGGGTAGAGTTCTTGAACCTGTGGAGGAAGCGAGACTTGTTGAAGTACCTGAACGACCTTTTGTTGAGTTTCTTGCTGAGATGTAGCAAAAAAGTGCTGAACCACTTTAGTGAGTGTCTGTCCTATGGTATGCGCTGGATTCAAGGCTTTATATGGATTTTGAAAAATATACTGCAGTTTATGTCGTTGTGTTAACTGACGTTTTTGTCCCTGCAAGGACAATACTTCATCAGCTAAAATCACCTGACCTTCTGCATTTTCATTCAGTCCTGCAATCACTCTAGACAATGTGGTTTTACCTGAACCAGACTCCCCGACTAAGGCCAAACATTCTCCACGCTGTATTTGAAAAGAAACATCGAAAAGTGCTTGTTGCTGGCCATACCAAGCATTGATATGTTTTACTTTAAGCAGTGCCTGTTGATCTGTTTTTAATTCAATCAGATGCGGATCAAGCTCTTGAAAATTGATCACGCCCACTTCATCCCAATGATGACAAGCAACAAAATGTGGATCAAATGCTTGAGATAACAGGGTTAATTTCGGTTGCTGTTGATGACATAATTCGCTAGCGAAAGTACATCTTGCGGCAAAAGCACATCCTGTTGGACGGTCATTCGGTGAGGGTGCATGTCCTTCGATGGGGGATAAATATTTACGAATCGACACATCGGGGATGGCATTGAGTAAACCTTGGGTATAAGGATGTTTTGGCGTTTCAAATAACTGGCTTAATGCAGCATCTTCTGCAATCTGGCCTGAATACAGGACGATTACGCGATCTGCAATATCTTTCACCACAGTCAAATCATGTGATACATAAATTGCTGCGACATTATATTCGCGACATAATTTACGAATAATATTCAGCACTAAAGTTTGGGTCGTAACATCCAATGCTGTTGTCGGTTCATCCAAGACAATTAAGCGAGGCTGTAACAAAAATGCCAATGCTAATAAAATCCGTTGTTGTTGCCCGCCGGAAAGCTGATGAGGATAGCGTTTTAAAAACACATCATCCTGAGGCAATCCCACTTCATCTAAAATTTTAGCAACTTTATGATTTCTTTCACTACTGGATAAGCGTGATTGATGAACTTCTAATAACTCAAGTAGATGCTGTCCAATTGTTAATGCTGGATTTAGTGCCGTTCCCGGATCTTGGGCAACGTGACTGATTTTATAACCTCGAATTTGACGCAAGGCGTGATCGTCAAGACTGAGGATATCTTGTCCATCCAGCGCAATTGTGCCTTGAATAATTTTGGCACCATGTCGTGCATAGCCCAATAACGCACTCGACAATGTGGTTTTACCTGAACCACTTTCTCCCACCAATCCAAGGACTTCGCCCTCGTTTAAATGAAAAGAAATATTCGAAACCACATGCTTGCCTGTGTTGACCAACGCCACCGTTAAGTCTTTTACCTGTAATACCGTATTCTTTAAAATCTCTGTCATGGTTACTTTTCCTCAATCCGCGCTGCGGCACGCCCTACACCTTCAGCCAACACATTGGTTCCCAGCGCAAACAAAGCAATTAAAATTACTGGTGCAAATACTGCCCACGGTTGAACCAATAACCCAGCACGATTTTCATTAATCATCAGGCCCCAATCGGCTGCAGGAGGTGCGATACCATAACCAAGAAAAGCCAGACCAGATAACATGCCAACAGCCCACGTCAACATCACCCCAAGATGAATTAATAAGGGTGTCAGCATATTGGGTAGGATTTCACGGAATAAAATATAGCTTTTCGAATAACCTAAAATTTTGGCGGCCTCTACATACTCTTGCTCAACCAGATTTAGCGCAACACTTCGTGCAAGACGTACTACCCCAGGAATAAAAGCAATCGAAACTGTGAGCACAATCAGCCATGGCTCACGCCCTAGCATCGAAACGATTAATAGCACTAAAATCAGATCAGGAAATGCCATAAAAACATCGGTAAGCCAAGTCACAAACTGGTCAACTTTATCTCGTGCAAAAGCAGCCAATATGCCTAAGCTGGAACCAATAATTAAAGCCACCAGACTGGCAGCGAGGGTCATCCAAATAATTGAAGCACCGCCCGCTAATACACGAGACCAAACATCATGCCCAATATAGTCATAGCCAAGAAAAGCCTGTGCTTCAGGCGCACCATAGGTCATGCCCACTAATGCAGTTGGTTCAAAAGGAACCAGCACTGGCCCAATAAGCGCAAATATCAAAACTAAGCTTGTCACCACAAAACCAAAACGGACTTGTCGCTCAGAAATCAAGGCTTTGAAAAACTTATGTTGATACCAATGAAGTGTACTCATTTCCCCTCTCCTGAATTGATATTCTTCAAGGCATTACGGCGATCGACAGGCTTTACCGTAATCGGTCGGCCAGATTTCCATAAACGTAATGCCTGACGTAAACCAGGTGAGCGGGCTTTATGTTTTTTTGCAGTGCGTATTTTCGGTGTGAGTAAAGTGGTCATTAAGTCTGCAATTAAATTGACTACCACCACACAGATGGTCAGCAATAACACAATCGCTTGAATGGTAGGAATATCCCGCATTTCAATTGCTGCATTCAATGCATTGCCAATTCCGGGATAACTAAATACAACCTCGATAATTAAAGCCCCACTGAGTAAAACCCGTATGGTCAATGCCGTGCCTTGTACCACAGGCACTAAAGCATTAGGTAAAACATGCTTCCAGATAATGCGACGCTCTGGAATACCGCGTAATCGTGCTGAAGTGACATAATCGGACTCTAAGGCATCAATCATTGAGCCTCGCACAAGACGCATGAGATAAGGAATAAGCGATAAAGCTAACGTTAAAATGGGTAAAATTAAAAACTCTAACTGGCTAAACGGAGACTGCCCAGGAATCAACAATGATGCAGCGGGTAATACATGCAAGATCGAAGTTGAAAATAACATCATCAGCCAAATGGCAATGACAAATCCGGGCACTGCTTTAAAAATAATCGAGCTAGATACAATGATTCGGTCTAGTTTGCTATCACGACGTAGCGATAACCAAACCCCAAGTAAAACTGAAATCGGTACAGTGATTGCCACCACCAAGCTACTCAAAGCAAACGTATTACCAAAATAATTTTGAATAATCTGTAATACAGGTACATTAGAATCAATTGAGCGTCCAAAATTACCTTGTAATAATTGAGTCAGCCAATTCCAGTATTGCACCAATATCGGTTGAGTCAGCCCCAATTGTTCACGCAGTATTTGAACCGTAGCTTCTGGTGCTTCTGGTCCTAAAATAACCCGCGCAGGGTCAGATGGAAGTGCTTGAGTCGCGATAAATACAATTAAACTAATCACAAAAATCACTAAAATTCCTGACACGATACGGGTCAAAAACCAAGGTAACCATGCAGGAAATTCAAACGACTTGGCGATTGCTGGATGTTGAATCGAGCTTTCAATTTTGCTGGCTTGAGTCGTCATCATCACTCCCCTTTACGCCAAAACTCATCAGTTCGCCATGCTGCAAAACCGGTTCGATCAGGTGTTACACCACCAATCTGATGAGAATGTGCATCTAAAACATTGTTAAAACCCCAAATCAGTAAGCCACCTTGTTCATGCTGAATTTGCTGTGCCTCATGCACCAGAACTTTGCGTTTTTCCAGATCAGGCTGTTGCAATGCGTGATGCACCAGCTCCGTAAAACGGGCTTGATTAAAACGGGTTTTGTTATTGGCTGCACCGGGTCCATCAATCTGCAATACCGTCAATAAAAATGGACGAGAAACATTTGAACCTGTACTCAATGCCCAATCTTGTTTGACTGCATCTGCAAATGTTGCAGCTTCAACTTGTTTAACGTTTACGATCACGCCAGCTTGCGCTGCATGTTGCGCAAACACCAAGGCGGCATTGCTATCTGGTCCTGTATATAAATCAACTTTTAAGTTTTGATCAAAACCAGCGGCTTTTAATAGTGTTTTAGCTTTGGCTAAATCTTGCTTACGCTGTGGAATTTCATGGTTATAAACAGGATCACTAAATGAATACAGATCGTTGGCAATTCGCCCTTGTCCCGCCAATGCCCGTTTCACTAAATCATCCCGATTGGCAATCAAACGAAATGCTTGTCTGACACGAGGATCATTAAACGGTGCTTTAGTGGTATTCATGTCAAAGGATTGCCAAGCATCTGTTTCAGATGAAACAACATTCAGTCGTTTATTGGCTTGAATCAAAGATAAATGCTCAGCACTAATACCCGATGCAATATCAATTTGCCCTGATTGCAAAGCAGCAAGACGCCCGGTTTGGTCTTTAAAATCTATAATTTCAATTGCATCTGCATAAGGCTGATTGTCTTTCCAATAATTTTCAAAACGTACGAAACGGGAACGTTGACCTGGGGTAAAACTTTCCAGTTTAAACGGGCCTGCCCCGACGACATTCTTGATTGGGTCATAATCTGTTGGAACAATACCACCCCAACTCATCCATGCTTCAGGTAGGGCTACTAAGCCTTTGCCTTGAGCAAATGGAATTTCAACGGTGTAATCATCACGCTTTTTAATCGCATCGCGCTGTAATGAATACAAATAAGCAGCAAAGGGAGACGCCAGTTTAGGATCGGTCAAACGACGTAAAGAGAAAATGACATCATCGGCTGTAATGGTTTTACCATGATGAAACTCAAGCCCTTTCTTTAACCGAATCGTCCATTTAGTCCCATCCTCATTGGGTTCTGCAAATTCAGCAAGCGCCAATTTAGGTTGAATATCTCGCCCCCACTCCCATAATTTGGCATATAACGGCCAACCTCTAAAGGCACTCGACATTCCAATCGGCTTATGGGCATCTAAATTTCCAGCTTGATTACCATTAATCACCCCAATTTTGATCACTCCACCTTTTTGCGGTGTGGCATGCTGGCTTGTATGTGCAGCAGCTTCATTGGATGCTGAGGAATCGGAACGAGAACACCCGATCAGGCTTGCTGCTGCAATCGTACCTAGACCTAAACCAGTATTTTTAATTAATGCTCTACGCGTAATTTTACTCATAGGATTCTCCTTTTAAACCACAGTTTCTTGATTCAACAGAGTATCTACAGAGGAGCGATTTTTTAACTTCGGTAACTCAAAACCATGATCGAGCTCAAGTAGAGGAAACAACAAGTCTGCAACACGGTAAACTTCAGTGATTAAAGGAAAACCCGACAAAATAAATGCAGATGTACCGTAGCTTTCATATTCTTGGATACGTTGAGCAATATTTTCAGCGCTCCCGACCAATGCGGTCCCCGCAGCGGGATTTAAGATATCAAAACCAAACAGTGATGGCCCTGTCCAAATATTTGGATAAATTTCAAAATCTTTAGCTTGAGGTAATATCCCCTGACGTAAGCGTTCTAAATTTTTTTGAACAATCGGGTTATTACTTTGATAGCTTTCAAAAGTTTCATTGGGTGGAAGCTGACGTTTTACTGCTTCAATCGCATAATTCACATCAATTTTATCGAGTAGAGACTGCGCGTATTGCCACGCTTCTTCTTCGGTTTCACGAACAATAATTTGTAAGCGAGTTCCATACTGCAAAGTTCGCCCAACTTTAGCGGCTTCTTTTGCAACCTTACTGAATTTTTCTCCCAGCAGCGGCGGTGTGTTGGCAAAGCTTAAATACACATCCAGCAATTCCACTGAATGTTGTACCCCTTTCGCTGATGTGCCAACGCCCCACAGTGGTACGCCTTGTTTTTGGGTTGCCCCATGCCATTTTGACATCGGTGAAGCACCCTCTTGACGTGGAGCCACTTGAATAAACTCACCCTGAAAACCAGATTTATCGCCTAAATAATTCTGTTGAAATGTGCTCCAGTATTCTTTACTAAAGTCATAGCGTTCATCATGTGAATAATGAATACCCAAAGCGGCAAGTCCCTGATCATTGCCATTGACCACATTAAACAACAAACGTCCCTGAGAAAATGCATCAAAAGTTTGTGCATATTTGGCTAAAACTGCGGGTTGAACTTCGCCTGGATGCTGCGCAACCAAAAACTTCAGGCGTTCAGTAAAAGGAATTAAACTCGCAGCAACCGCCAGTGTTTCATACTCACTTGTACCCATGAGCGAACCGTAAAACCCCAGACGATCTGCGGTAATTGCAATTTGTTGCAAATGTTCATAATCGGTATCCCAGCGTCCCGACTCCAACCAAGGATAGGGACCATCAGGAGAGGTGAGATACCATAAAAGTTTTACAGCCATAATATTCTCTATATTTGTTTTAAATCATGTTTCTAATGGAGTGGAAGTAATCCCAGTGATTTTGCTTTTTCAGTCAATCCGCTCATTTTCCACTGTTGCTGTAACACCCCTTGCCCATATTCACGACTTCCTCCAACCAGTTCTGCTAACAGTTGAATTTGAGCACCTTCTTCAAGCAATAAAATAAATTCAGCAGTTTCCTGTAGACCTTGACGCCCCCAAACTGTGGCACCGCCATTGGCTTCCAAAATAGCCCGATGCTCAATATCAATCTTGAGTTGATCTAAAATGAAATCGACTTCTGCCTGACGGCGATCGATATAAATCGGTAATTCATTAAATAAATGAAAACGCTGAACAGGCACATATCGAATCGGTAGGGTCCGGTGTGTTTGGGCCCAAGCACCTAAATTCGGTGCATGTACATGAGAGATTGTGGTGACATCTGCATGTTCACGAAACAGTTTGTTATAACGGCCACCAGCACCTTTTCGTCCCAATAAAACTTCACCATCAAGTTTCTCTACCAGTACTTTGCTTTTTTTATCTCGTGACCAAGGACCTGCATAGTTAAAGGTCACCAAGGTATTCTCAGGGGCGCGTTCAACAAAATTGACCGTGCCATTGGCAGTGATTGTGCCCGTCTCACGGAACACCTCAAATGCAAATTCAGCTTTTTCACGGTTGCGTTCAATAAAATCATTGAGTTCAGGGGAAAGTGGCGATTGAATCAGTGTAGTCATGATAAATATCCTGTTTTAACGTTGTTTATTTTGGCGACGCTTTAAAACTTCGAGTAATGGCCGATGATCGACCCATGTATCAAGATCTACGTCTTTTTCAAGGAAGCCATGTAACCAAAGAAAATCTTTTTGTTGTTTTAAAAGCTCAAGGCGTTCTTCACTTAATGAAGGATGTAAAGATTTATGGAAATTATTACGATACGCTGTAGCCACACTTTCAGCACCCGCAATGGTTTCATCTTGTAGAATAACCAGCACTTCATCTAAATGATCTTCTGCCCAGTCTGCGGTATCAAACAGCTCTTCCAGAAAATCCACGACGACATCAAAGTGATGTTCCAATAAATCTTCATGTACCGTGATAGGACGAGGTGTCCCGTTGTTCACACGTGAAGTTACATCTGCAAATTGATCTAAATCGATACCGACTTTTAAACCACGTTTGGTGGCTGCCTCAACAGCCGATGCCCCTTTGACATATACGGCATCGACCTCACCTGTAATCAAGGCATCAAGGCCTGACCAATAGGCACTGGCATCACGATCTTGTTTCGATTCAGCTCGCTCAGGAACTTCAATAAAATCAACATCACGAAAACTTAAATTTGCAAGTTGTAAAGCCCCTCGAATACCTTGTAATGACATGGCTCTAAAAATACTGCCTGCACGTTTATCGGCATATTCAGGTAAAGCCACTTTGGCATTTTTTAAGTCTTCAGGTTGACGAATTACTGAATCAGGTCGAACAATAATCACTTGCCATTCATCAATCCAAGTTAATCCAATCAGACGACTTGGGGCACCTTCTGAACGCGCAGCCAAAGCAGGTACATTGCCACCCTCACGGAATAAAGCCGGAAGCTGATGATCAAAATGATGCACAGACAAGCCTTTACGTGCATCTTGCAATACCGCAACATCAATACCATGTCGCTCAAATTTTTCGACCAAGGTGCCGCGTTTTAATGAGATTCCTGTTGCAGTGGGTACTGGACATCGTGTGACCCAAATTTCAGATAAAGTACTTTTTACAAATTCTTTAGAATTTTCTTTTTTATCGACGACAAGTGACATAGGTATTCCTTAAGATACTTCCAATTTCATATCACTTGTATTGAGCAGCTTTTATGCCAATATTTATTTTTATAATTTTCAATGTCTTATGCAAAATATAATTTTAATAAATGTTTAGATTTCATCACTTGTTTTAGATTTAGTGTTGTTTTATCAACAGTACTTTAAGCAAGCCTGCCCTGAGACAACATCCCCATCCGCTTTATTTTTGATTGAACAGATTTAAATGATTTAAAGCCCCTCATTGAATCAACATACAGCACCATATAAAAATATAGTGCTGTATCGCTTAAATTAAAAATCGATAGAAGCCGACAGCATATAAGTTCGCGGCGCACCCAAGGCTAAACTGGACAATTGTGGCATGCCCCAATAGGCCTTATTGGTCACGTTATTGATACTCGCAGCTAAGCTCAGTGGAAAACTTGAAACATTGGTCTTATATCTCGCCCCAACATCAAACAGTGTTCGTCCAGAAGCATGTAGTGTATTTTCCTGATTGATATATTGCTTTGAAACTGCTGTGGCATTTCCAGTCAAGGTTAAACCCTGCAACATCGAAATATCCCACTCCATGCCTAATTTCGCCTGTTGCTTGGCAACCCCAGTCGCAATATTGCCTTGGTTTTTACCACCTGCAGTTTTGGTTAATTCAGGATCAATATAGGCAACACCACCGATTACACGAAGATTCGCAATAGGTGCTCCAAAGAAGCTCCATTCAACTCCTCTATTGCGCTGCTCGCCATCAGCAGTAAAAATATTGCTGACGGGATCGGTATAGCTACTTGGTTTTTCAATTTCAAACAGACTCAAAGTGTTTGAGAATTTCCCTAAATCCATTTTAATCCCAAGCTCTTTTTGCTTTGTTTTAAAAGGCGCAAAAACTTCACCCGCATTTGCCGCAGTATACGGTGCGGTTGAGCCTTGGCTTAAGCCTTCTATATAGTTTGCATATAAGGAAATATGCTCTGTGGCTTTAAACAATATCGCAGCCCCAGGTGTGGTGGCACTTTCATCATAATGTGATGTTCGACTGCCTGTAACAATATTAAAAGCTTCACTCAGCACATTCTGTTGTCGTACACCCAAGGTCAATTGGACTTGATCTTGAGCAAAAGATAAGGTGTCCGCAATCCCATAACTGTTTAAACGAGATGCTGTTTTAGAAATATGTGGCGCATTAAAGCGAACTGGATTTCCCCAAACTGGATGATAAAGATTGGTGATCCATTCAGCCCCAGCCACATTTCTTACCCCATAGTCATTTTGATCATGTTGGTAATATGTTGCATTGACAACCCATTGGTGACCAATAGATCCTGTATCAAATTTTCCTTTTATACCTAGATCAGCTGATTTCTTTTCAAGGTCAAAAGCCAACTGACCAATCTTGGTTTCAAGCCTGCCTTGACTGTCGAGCACGGTCGCTGACATGGCACCATTATATTTATAATCAGTTTTACTTTGTCCATAAGTGGCATAGGCCATAACTCGATCACTCAAGTCATATTCACCACGAAGCATAGCACCCTTATCTTTGGTTTCAACAAAAGACCAGTCTGGATTTAATAGTGTGTCTGGTTTTGGTGGTTTAGGAATCGCAACCCCTGAGAGTAAATTAATCCCACGGTTGACACCATCTACTCGATCCTCAGCTGTATAGAGGTCTGCTGAAATACGTGCACGTTCGCCACGCCAATCCAGACCTAAAGAAACTAAGGCTGTTTTTTTATCTTGGTCTTTAATTGCGCCTGTTCCATCACGATATACTGTATTTAAACGTACACCAAAATCTTTATTTTGACCGAAACGTCTGCCGATATCGAGATGACCACCAAACTGTGAATCAGACATATAGGTCGCGGTAAAACGTTGCAATGGATCATCGCCTGCACGCTTGCTGACTAAATTGACCATGCCCCCCACAGATCCTGCTGGCGGCATCCCATTGAGTAATGCTGTAGGTCCTTTGAGGACCTCGATTCGTTCAAACATTTCAGGAGAGCTTCGATAAAAAGGTGTGATGCCAAACATGCCGTTCATTGACATATCACTTGTACTCGAAGCAAAGCCACGAATATAGTAGTTTTCACTCCAGCCGCCACTGGCACCATTGGTAAATACCGATGGGTCGGTTTTAGCAATGACATCGGTAATATCTTTTGCCTGTTGATTTTCAATATATTGGTCTGTATAGCCAATGCTATTAAATGGCGTTTCTAAAAAGCCTTTCTCACCTAAAAAACCCAACTTATTTTGCGAAGAAATCTGCCCCGCTAAAACACTGTTTTTTTCATTCACAGCTTGTACATGGATGGTGGGTAAATTTTGCAATGCCTCGTGATCTGATGATGGCAGATCAGGTGTTTGCGCATGAATTGTTGAGATCGGAATCACCAAAGTTAATCCGAAACCCAACAACAGTTGAGCGGAAATCAAGTTTTTCAGTTTAAATTGCGGGCTTGAATCTCGACACTGTGATTTCAAAGCATGCTGAAAAAGTGGACGACCATATTTCATATACAAATTTCCTTTCATTTTTTAAGCACAAGTTTCCCTATCACACTTTTTTTATTGAAAAGTATGCTGTAGTCACTTGTTCACGGTATGGGTGCTTTGGCTAGAGCTTATCTGGCTATAAATTTATCGTGTAAAGACCTAATTCATAGCTGATACCCCTTGATGACATCATCAATTAAAATATGCATGGAGGTTGGGCTTGCCGCAGTGATGTACCAAGCATCTGTATCAACAAAAACCACTTTGCCATTTTTCCATGCTTTGGTTTGGCGTAATAAAGGATTACTCATCCGCTCAGCATCAATCGTCGGACGATGTTCCATGACGGCTGTACGATCGACGATATACAAAATATCGGGATCAGCCTGTTTGATAAATTCACTAGAAATCGGTTGACCATGCAAACTTGTATCTACCACTGTACTGGCTGGTTTTACCCCGAATGCATTAAATACAAAGCCATAACGTGACTGAACTCCAAAGTTGCTAAAGGCACCATTGTTATGTAAGACCACCAAAGCTTTTTCAGGACGATTTGCAGTTATTTTTCGTACTTCTGCTACTTTGGCATCCAATGCATCTACTTTTTGCGTCGCCAATTGCTGTTGATTAAAGATCTGGCCTAAAATGATCAAATGCGCTTTAATCGCCTCAATGTGATGCTGCTGACTGTTATTGAAATTGAT
This sequence comes from Acinetobacter sp. NyZ410, assembly GCF_022828975.1. Taxonomy (NCBI): domain Bacteria; kingdom Pseudomonadati; phylum Pseudomonadota; class Gammaproteobacteria; order Moraxellales; family Moraxellaceae; genus Acinetobacter; species Acinetobacter sp. NyZ410. The sequence goes on from NZ_CP094620.1 coordinate 3,741,018, forward strand.
GTCATAGTGCACAGTCGGAGCAATTTTACTCAACGCTTGATACTGATTTGCTTGCAGTGGCGTCATTAAGATGATGTCTGGTTTGAGTGTGTAAATCCGTTCCATATTGGGCTGAACAATCGCACCTAGATCTTGAACCTTTTGATCATCTTTATACTTTTGCAAAAAATGCGGTACATAATCTTTGGGCATACCCGCAATAGGAATACTCAGTTGATCAAGAAAATCAGCTTCATTCATATCCAATACCGCAGCACGTTGAGGATGATAGGCAATGCTGGTGGTTCCTAGTTCATGTTTAACCATGATCGGGGTTGCTAATTTTTGAGCGCCTTGGTTCGCATCAGCAGCAGGTTTTTTGTCACATCCCGATAAGCTGATTGCGGCTATCATGCTCAGTGCCAGAGTCCAGCCGTTATTTTTCCATTTCATGTGTATTCAAGCTCCTGTTGAGTTGAAGTAGTTGCACATACAGCCTTGTTCACTGTAGGTAATTTCAAAATCAAGTTCATACAAATCATCTAATTGTTGCGCAGTAATCACCTGTTTGACTGGGCCACTAAAACGTAGTTTGCCGTTCTTCAAGGCAACAATATGGTCAGAATAATTCGCTGCAAAATTGATGTCATGAATCACCAGAATCACGGTACGCCCCTGTTCATCACATAAACGACGTAATGCATGCATGATCTGAACAGCATGTTTCATATCAAGGTTATTTAAAGGCTCGTCCAATAAAAGCACCTCAGTCTGCTGAGCAATGGTCATCGCCAGAAAAGCCATCTGCCGTTGGCCTCCACTCAATTCATCGATATAGGCTTTACGTAATGCTTCTAAATTTAGAAATTGAATTGCCTCATCAATCACCTGATGATCGTTTGCGGTCAAAGCACCACCGCTATAAGGGAACCGCCCAAAAGACACTAGTTCTTCTACGCTCATGCGTAAGTTAAAACTTGGAGACTGTCGTAAGGTTGCAACATATTTGGCATATTCAGCCGTTCGGATCTGGGTAATATCTTTCTGCTGAAATAAAATTTGACCTTGATCAGGGCTCGATAAATTCGCCAGCATCATTAATAAAGTTGATTTACCCGCCCCGTTTGGACCAATGAGTGAAGTCACCTGCTTTTCAGGAAATTCAATATTGACATCCGAAAGCACACTTTTTCCCCCATAGGATTTATGGATATTACGCACCCTAATCATGAAACACCTCTGGCACGAACTGTCAGTACAAGAAAGTACACACCACATACCAAATTGACTAAAATACTGACTGTCGTTTTATAATTAAAAACATGCTCAACTAAAATCTGAGCGAGAATAAATATGGCAATCGCTACAACACAGCCGATAGCTAAGGTAAATTTATGTTGATGCGTTCCTGCGAGTGCATAAGCAATATTGGCAATAAACACCCCCATAAATGCGGTAGGGCCAATCAAGCTGGTTGAAATTGCAACCAAGACTGCAATCAAGGCAAGATAGAATTTGACGTATTGATGATGATCAATCCCCAATGAAATTGCCTGTTCACGACCGAGCACCATCACATCCAAAACAGCATATTTTTTTCTCAGTAACCCAAGAACCATAACAACCGTCACCACTGCATAAATTAATGTTTCAGGTTGAGAACGATTAAATGAGGCATAGCTGAGTCCTTGAAATACTGAAAACTCACCGGGGCTTATTTTGAGCTGGATAAACTGAGTGACGGTACTAATCACCATAGTGAGTACTAAGCCAAATAACAGCAGTTGAAAGACATCATTGCGCACTCGGGTCAGCAACCAACGGTGCATTGCCCACGAATAAATCAGCATCAGCAAGATTGAAACAAAGAAATTTCCATTTAAACCCAGCCATGACAATCCAGAAGTGCCAAGAAAAAACAGCAACATGACCTGCCATAACAAATAGACGGCTTCATAGCCCATGATGGATGGGGTTAAAATACGATTGCCGACGATGGTCTGAAAGATAATCGAAGAAAATGCAACACATATTCCGCCAAGCACGATGCTGGCGAGCCGAACCAGCCGTTGCGGAATGACATAATCAAAATCAAATCCTGCATTTAGAAAGACAAACAATACAGCCAGCACCATTACGCTGAATACCAGCAGCGATAGCTTCAACTTTGTCACGATCGAAGCCCCCTCAGAATCAATATCAGGAATAAAACCCCACCGACACCACCAGCAGTTAAACCGATAGGCACTTCAAAGGGATAAAGTACAGAACGTCCGATAAGGTCACAGACCAACAGTAAAGAAGCACCTGCCAAAGCCACAATGGGTAAGGTTTTTGCCAAGTTTTCGCCATACATCAAGGCAACCAGATTGGGAACCACCAATCCGACAAAAGGAATAGCGCCAACGGTAATCACCGTTGCTGCAACAGTGATGGCAACCAGCAACAAGCCAATTGCAGCCATCCTTGCATAGCCTAGCCCCAGACTTGAGGCCATTTCCTCGCCCATCCCCAGTACCGTAAAGCGATGAGCAAAAACATAGCTCAGTACCACGATGGGCAAGATGATATAAATCATTTCATAGTGGCCTTGAATGACTCTTGAAAAGTCCCCCATCAGCCAGCCTTGCATGCTCTGCAAAATATTATTGCGATAAGCATAGAACTCTGCCAATGCACTCAATATGCCGCCATACATCAAACCAATCACGGGCACTAAAACGGTATTCCTAAATTGGATATGGCGAATGATGGCGATATAAATCAGACTGGCAAGGAAACAAAAAAGCATCGCAAACAGCATTTTACTGAGTACACTTGCGGCTGGAATAAGCGTTAATGACACTAAAATTCCAAGCTTGGCGGCATCCAAACTCCCAGTTGTACCCGGTTCAACAAAACGATTTCGGACAATATGCTGTAAGATCACACCACACACTGACAAGCCCACACCCGTTAATACAATCGTGATCAAACGTGGAATCCGACTTGCACTAAGGGTGAGCCATGCATCACTGGATGCAGAAAATAAGTCTGACCATGCGATTTGCTGAGCACCGAGTAGTAAGGATGCGATGCACAACATACCAAACAGTAACAATAAAACGACAGGCATTAGGCATGCTCTCCGACCTGTACATTTTTGCCTAGTCGCCATCCTTTAACCGCCTGCCCCTGCGCTAAATAACGGGCATAATGTCCATGCAACAAGCGTAATTGTGCGGGTGTTCCCTGCTCAATCACTCGGCCTTTTTCTAATACCGCAATGTGATCTGCAGCAGCAATTGTCGAGAGTTGATGTGCGATCACCAATATTGTTTTTTGCCCCCGTAAGCGATTCAGCAATTCACAAATAATCGCCTGATTTTCTGCATCTAAAGCAGCAGTTGCTTCATCCACCAAAAGAATAGGTGCGTCTTTAATCAACGCGCGTGCAATGGTAATCCGTTGTCGTTCACCGCCTGATAATCGTACACCACCTTCTCCCACCATACTTTCAAGACCATCAGGAAGACGCGCCAGCATTTCTGTGATGCCCGCTTGCTGGACTGCCTGCATCACCTGATCATCGGTTGCATTGGCTTTACCCATACGAATATTCTGAGCAATCGAGCCCGAAAACAAATAGTTGTCTTGGAAGATTTGACTGATCTGTGTAGTCAGTTGTTCATAGCGTAATTGCTTGACATCCACCCCACCTAACAACACTTGCCCTTGATTCACATCAAAAAAACGCGCAACGAGTTTGGCTAAAGTGGTTTTTCCAGAACCAGAAGCACCAATCAGCGCCATCATAGTGCCTGAAGGGATATATAAATCCACACCCTTTAAGACATCAGGCTCATCCTCTGCATAACGGAATTGAACATTTTTAAATTCAATCGATGCATCATTGAGACTTGTAGAAATCTCAACTTGTGCTAATGCTTTGGCGTTAAAAATCTGTTGTATGGCTTCAAGTTGACTGCCTGCACTACGCAATACTTCGCTATAGCTTGCAACCTCAAGCAAGGTGTCAATAAATCGACAAACGAGGAGCAGTGAAACGGTAATGTTGACAATGTCTGCCAATAAGAGCTGATTTGCGCTGTGGATGTTCAGCCAAAATACCGTAACAATCAAAAATATCGCAAACACAATTTGAATGGCCCAGCTATTCAATACCGCTGATAAGGACGACATTAAAATAAGCTTTAAACCGAAATGTCGTTGCTGGTCTACGGCTTGATGAATAAATCGGGTGCTACGACCTTCACCATTAAAAGCACGTAAAACGGATTGAGCTTGCGCGAACTCCACCATACGTTGGCTTGTTTCAGCAAAACTCTGTTGGTATCGCTCATCTGTAAAACGGGCAATTTTACTGGTCAATCTAAATATCAGCACAATCAGCGGAAGCGCAACCAATGCAATCAAGCCGAACACACCATGTATACATAACAATGCGATGACAATGACCAAAGGCGTGATCACACTGCTAATCACAGGGGTAAAAACGTGCGCTGGTAATTGCGCAACCGACATCATGCCTTGAGTGACAAGATGATTGAATTGAGTAGTATTTTGTTGGGTAAACCAACCGACAGGTAGACTTGCGGCATGATGCCCCAAACGCAGACGGGCATTTTCTAAAACAGCTATACCAACAGCAATTCCCATTTGCTCCACTACACGGCGAAGACACCAACACAGGATGATTGCAAAAAATAATAAGATCAGCCAAAGCGCCATTTGATCAAGATTAGCAAGCATCAATTGAGACAAAATCAACGCCAACATGATCAGGCTCAGACCACAAAACACAGCATATACAACTGCCATCGCCAGATAACGGTGAAGAATAGTGACATCATCACCCAGCAATTGAGAAAAGGTTTTTAGCATGATGCTTCTCCCATTTGCGTGTGAATATGCTTTTCGGTATAGGTCCATAATTGATGATAAAAACCTTGCTGAGCGAACAACGCCTCATGGGTACCCTGTTCAACAATTTTTCCTTGATCAAGGACAAGAATTTGGTCAGCATTCATAATGGTATCTAAACGATGTGCAATAACTAAAAGGGTTCGACCTTGGGCAAATTTTGAAAGAGCATCCTGAATTGCAATTTCATTTTCAATATCAGCGGCAGCTGTGGCCTCATCCAGCACCAATATCGGTGGGTCCAGTAAAATTGCTCTGGCAATACTAATCCTTTGACGTTCACCCCCTGACAACTGGGCATCTTTCCCCACAATAGATTGATAGCCTTGTGGCAACGCCATAATTCGATCATGAATATTTGCAGCCTTTGCTGCGTGTTCTATTTCTTGTTGGTTGGCGTTTGGACGTCCGAGAGCAATATTGTCACGTACACTGGCATGAATGAGACGGGTATCCTGCAAAACAAATCCGATCTGTTGATAAAGTGTGGTGGTTTGAATATCGCGTAGATCTATGCCACCAAGCATGATCGTTCCTGCAACAGGATCAAAAAAGCGTAGCAACAGCTGAGCAATGGTTGACTTCCCTGCACCCGATGGACCGACAATTGCAGTGATGGTTCCAGACTTAAGTGAAAAATTAAGATCAGATAGCACTTGATGCTGCGCTGTATAGCCATAACTGACTTGATGAAAATCAATACTGCTGTCTTTAATCTGTAATTGTGGATTCCCTTTAGCCATTGGCAATACTGGTGTATCCAATAATGCCAAAATTCGCTGTGCGGCAGCCTGACTGGCCTGTAGATCATGTAATAAGGTATGCAACAATAAAACGGGGGCACAGATGGTTGGTGTAATCAACATAAAAGGCAGTAAATTTATGGGTTTAAGCCAACCCAAAGAAATCAATAGTGTTCCACTCAGCAGTACAACACCTAATATGGTGATCGGTGAAATCAGCGCATGGGCATGTGCCATAGATTTGACTAAGGGACGAGTAAATATTCGAAAAGCATCTGCAAATGAATGAACGGCCTGCTGATAGCCCTGTGAAGCCTGACCACTTTTGCCAAAGGTTTTGACGACGGGTATTGCATGGATAAATTCAACAGCGGCACTATTGATCTGACCCAGCTGAGTGGCAAATTGCTGAATATTATTTCCACTGGCAAGCATGGCTTTGCGTAAAAATATGACAAAGCCTAAAAATGGCAATAAAGCTAAAATTGCCATGCGCCAGTCCATCATCAATAGAAAAATTACAGCAACACTAATTGTGCCGAATGCACGTCCAACAGCGGGATAAAAATGTGCAGTTAAACTATGCAGTAGACCAATGTCATCCTGCATGATTTGTTTAACTTCTCCCGAACTTCTGCCTGTAAACCATCCCAGAGGAACTTGGGTCAGATGCTGGGTTATATTGCTTTGCAATTGCCCAGTAATTTCATGATCCGCCAAATGCGCGATTAACTCACTGACGGTCAACAAAAGCATGCCGAGCAACAAACACCCAATACTGAGTAACATCATCCATAGGATTTTATCGTCACCCTGTTGTGATCCACCGAGTGTAGTTACTTCGGTAAATATAGTACTGATCACCCATGTAATCGCGATCAAAGGCACCAAGGTGAGCATTGAACCAACCGCTGCCGTGACCGAAGCCAAAATTAACTTGAGCCGAATTGGATGCAATATAAAATTCAATGGATTTGAATACTGAGCCTGAACTTCTTTTACATGACTTGCACACATAACAGTAAAAATCCTGTGTCTGATCGTTCACATCCATCCGCTTTTGGTCAGTTGATTCTGACTAAAACTCCGCTAGACATGCCATCAAACAATAATGAGAATTAATATCAATATATTTAGTTGCATTGTAGTAAACTAATTAAGCAAAGTAAACGATTTGACCCTCATCCATTCACATGGCAACATTAAAAAATTAATTTTTACGGAATAAATATGTCTTCTCTGAGCAAACCGTCTTCTCGCGGTCGCCCACGTACCATCACCCATGAACGCATCATGAATGCTGGGATTGAGATCGGTTTATTGAACCTTACATTTGTTGGTGTTGCGGCTGCACTTGGGGTCAGTCATATGGCGTTATACAAACATATTGCCAGTTTAGAAGACCTCAAACACTTGATTGCAGAAGAAATTTTTATTCGTTGGGAAATACCACAGCCTTTAGAAAAAAATCCGATTCCATTAAAACAATATCTGTTTGAATTTATGCATTCAATTCGAGAACTGGTGAAGTCCAACCCCGGCTTTACCCCCTATTTAATTCGTCGCATGGCATCAACACCTTCGATGATTACCAAAATTGAAAAACATCATCATCAAGTTGCGGCGGCTTATTCTCTTTCTGAAAAGCAGGCGGGTTGGTTAAATGCAACCATTGCATTTCACTGTATCGCGGTTGCAGATACGATTTATTCTGTGGCGGGTAAAGAACCGATTAAAGACACCCAACGTGCCGCTGAAGAAGCAGAAATGGAGGCGGAATTTATCCAGAGTATGGAGGCATTAATCATTGGGGCATTAACCATGATCAATGAAAGAGATGATTTAAAATAACCAGATATAAGACTTTATAGATTCAGGCTGTCTTTAACAGCTGATTCGCTAAGATCATTGTGCAATGGCTAAGCTACAAATTAAATTTTCCCTAAATTAAAAAAATCAGTCTTGAATGGGCAAGACTGATTAGGGTCTGTAGACAATTCGTCTACGTTTGCGACTACGTGTGTTTTTTAGGCGATACTAGGCGCGAAATACGAAATTTAGTCATTCTAAATGAGTAGTTCGTAACGACGTAGCGGCAAAAAACACGCTAGTCCCGAAGGGTTGTGGCTAAAATTATCTCAGTCTTCGTTATGAAACTCGAAAATAGTCTCGCTATTCTCTTCGTTTCATGCCTTGCCTGCTCAATTTTAACCTACAACGCAAGCCATTTATGAAATGCCTACAGACCCTATTAAAAAGCATGATGAAAAGAACGTATTTATGCAGATAAATCCACACATAGATATTTCATTTCGAGATATTCATCAATACCAAATTTAGAACCTTCACGTCCTAGACCTGATTGTTTAATTCCACCAAATGGCGCAACTTCATTTGAAATAGCACCAGTATTAATACCAACCATGCCATATTCTAAGGCTTCACCTACACGCCATTGACGTGCTGAACTCTGTGTAAACACATAAGTCGCCAGTCCAAACTCAGTATCATTTGCCATTGCTACGGCTTGTTCTTCATTGCTGAAACGGAATAATGCAGCCAAAGGACCGAAGGTTTCTTGTTTTGCAACGTGCATGTCTTGAGTCACCTCAGTTAACACCGTCGGCTCAAAGAAAGTTCCCCCTAAACTTGAACGTTTTCCACCAATTTTAATCTGTGCCCCTTTGCTGATTGCATCTGCAATATGTGATTGCACTTTAGCAACAGCATCTTCATCAATTAAAGGGCCTTGAGTTGAGCCTTCTTGACGACCATCACCAACTTTTAAGTTCGCCACAGCAGCCGTCAATTTTTCAGCCAATGCATCGTAAATACCATCTTGTACATAAATACGATTCGCGCAAACACAGGTCTGACCACTATTACGGAATTTGCTCAGCATAATGCCTTGTACGGCTTGTTCCAGATTGGCATCATCAAAAACCAATACTGGTGCGTTGCCACCAAGCTCCAGTGATAATTTTTTGATTGTTGGCGCACACTGTTGCATTAAAATACGGCCCACTTGAGTTGAACCAGTAAAACTCAGCTTTTTAACAGTATCACTTTCACACAGTGTTTTACCGACTTCAATTGCATCACCACTGATATGAAGCAATACATCTTGTGGCAAACCCGCTTGCACTGCCAAGACTTCTAAAGCATACGCCGTTAATGGCGTTTGCTCCGCAGGCTTAACCAGCATCGAACAACCCGCAGCAATGGCAGGCGCAGCTTTACGGGTAGTCATCGCCGCAGGGAAATTCCATGGCGTAATCGCAGCTGTTACCCCAATCGCTTGCTTAATAACCAGCAAACGCTGATTTGGCTGTGTTGGGGTCAGTACCTCACCATCAATACGACGCGCCTGTTCGGCAAACCAGCGAATAAATGATGCCGCATAAGTAATTTCACCACGTGCTTCCAACAAAGGCTTACCTTGCTCTGCGGTCAAAATTTGTGCGAGTTGCTCCTGATTTTGCAAAATCAAGTTGTACCATGCCCACAACACATCCGCACGCTGCAAGGCTGTTTTTGCTTTCCACATTCTTTGTGCAGCTTGTGAACGGATAATTGCTTGTTCGACCGCCTGATGATCAGATGCTTTCACCCATGCTAATGGCGCATGAGTTGCAGCATCACTCACTTCGATGTAGCCACCATTTAACGGTTGTTCAAAGTGAATATCTGCATGCTGTAATAAATATTTCAAATGATCTTGAAGCATTTCAATCCCCCATTTCTTATGCTGCAACCAGCGTTGCAAACCCTTGTTTTAAAATAGCGAGACCATCTTTAAATTGCGCTGTTGGAATTGTTAATGGGTATAAGAAACGAATGACATTACCATTGCGGCCACAGGTTAAAATCAGTAAGCCATTTTCCATTGCATGCGTCTGTATTGCTTTTGCTTGTTCAGCTGTTTCTAGTTCAATTGCAACCATTGAACCCAAAGCGCGAATATCGGTAACAATGCTGGTGGTGGACTTAATTGTATTTAATACTGAAACCAACTCAGCACCCAATACATTGGCGCGATCACATAGACCTTCACTTTCAATAACATCAATAACTGCATGTGCTGCAGCAACCGCGATTGGACTGCCCGCATAAGTGCCACCTAACCCGCCAGGATTCGGTGCATCCATCACATCAGCACGGCCAACTACACCTGAGATAGGGAAACCACCACCTAAGCTTTTTGCCATAGTGATGAGGTCAGCTTTAGTTTCATAGTGATTCATAGCAAATAATTTGCCTGTCCGCGCAAAGCCAGACTGAACCTCATCTGCGATCAGCAAAATACCATGCAAGTCACATAGTGCACGTAAACGCATTAAGAATTCCGCTGGGGCTACATTGAAGCCACCTTCTCCTTGCACAGGTTCAAGTACAATTGCAGCCACATCATGCGCAGCAATATCTTCAGCAAAAATATCTTCGATGCTTTGAATTGCGTCATCTATCGTAATGCCTTTCGACGCCACTGGATAACGCGCATGAAAAACGCCTCCAGGCATCACACCGAAATCACGTTTATAAGGTGCTGTTTTACCTGTCATTGCCATGGTCATAAATGAGCGACCATGGAATCCATTTCCAAAAGTTACAATACCGTGGCGACGTGTATATGAACGGGCAATTTTTACTGCATTTTCTACAGCTTCTGCGCCCGTAGAAAAGAATGAAGTTTTTGCAGGACCATCTATCGGGGCGCGTTGATTAATACGCTCGGCAAGCGATACATAACTTTCGTAAGGTACAACTTGATATGCTGTATGGGTAAATTTTGTTAATTGTTCAGTAACAGCAGCAATAATTTTAGGATGACGATGACCTGTGTTGAGTACCGCAATTCCACCAGCAAAATCGATAAATTGATTGCCTTCAAGATCCCAAATTGTCGCATTTTCTGCTTTCTCCGCATACCATTGACACATAACACCAACTCCTCGAGGTGTTGCCTGCTGTTTACGCGTATTCAAAGCAGAGTGTTTACTGTCCATTTTATATCCTCAATCTTGATTCATAAATGATAAAATTTCAGCATCCATATCACCCAATTGATGATATGCAAATGACATATTGATTTGTCTTATTGTGCGCTTTTATGGGTATGAAACGAGAGCCACTTTAATTAAGTGCGAGAGAGCCAATGTATACACTTGCTCTATTTTTAAAAAAATTAAAATTCAATAAATACGGATAAATCTTAGTTTTAAAATTAGCTGATAAAAAAATGGCACCTTTTAAAAGGGTGCCATTGTTTAAGTTATGCGAAAAAACTAAAAATTATAAATAAACAGTAAATTAAGGAGTTTACTCTGCCCTGATGCATCGCCTTTTGCTAGAGAATTGGCATCACCACCAATAAATACATCATTTTTCCCCACGATATATTCTGCTGCTAACGAAAATTGCTTTATGTCCATATGTGCACCAAGGATTTGTCGGGTTGATGTGGCAAAACCTGACTTATTTTTATCAAACACGGTATAGCTATAATAAGGGGTAATATCATAATCTCTATAAAAATCATTGATATGATAATCAATATTCGCTACATAGTAATTGCTTTTGTTGGCAACAAAATATTTAGATTCAAATGAACCAACCGTTGTATAGTCTGTAGGGTTTAATGACTTGGTATCACTACGATTCTGCCCAGCGGTCAAGGTTAAATTCGCCTTTTGGTAATTTAAGCGACCAAAAACATTCCATGCATGACGATGACCAGTTTGCCCATTGCTATTATTTTCCAAATCCGAATACCAATACGATCCCCCTACATTCAATTGAACAGGATAATCATCGAAGTGAATTTTCTGATTAATCCGTGCAACCCACATATTTTTTTCTTCGATATTCTCTGTCGTTGTATCTTCAGGCTCAACATAATTGGCTGCATAACGCGCTGAATCTCCACCACCCCCTGCAAAACTTCCACCATCACGAGCAAAATAAGCCAAGTCCAAAACAGTATTGGTGCTGAGTTGCTGCTGCCAATTGACTCCTAAATTATGCACATCTTCTAAACCGGCATTGTCCATTAAACTCCCATACCAACTACTGGTCCAGAAACGACCTATACCAAAGGGCATATCCTGCAATCCAAGCCTAATCCTGCTCGTATCACTTAACTTATAACCAAGATTGGCATTGACCAAAGTTGAAAAATCACACAAGGTATCATTTTGATAGCAACGATATTCCACGCCAGCAAACAAGGTCTTGGCATCATATTTTAAGTCGAGTTTCGCAGCATTAAACTTTAATTTATGGTCACTGTCCGAATAATCTTTATCTTGGTAATTCGCACGTACCCACCCTGACACCGTCAGTTTCCCCAATGCCGTATCAGCATTTCCCCAAGAAAGATCCTCAGCATAAATAGCCGTAGATACTGTCATTACGCTGAGCAGCGTAACCAACAAAATCAATTTTACTGGAATATCAGGCCTTAAATTCCTCTTCAGGCAGTTCAGCATCCCCCCCTTTTCGCTAAATTGATCTTCACTGGATGCCTCAAAATATGCAGATGGCTGAAGATCATTATTCCAAGCAATTGCCCCTTGTTGCTTATGTGTAAGCTCGTTCACTATCCTGTTCATTATATAATCCTATTTTTGTATGTAGACGCATTTCCTCGCGACTGCAAAAAACTAAAAATGATGTAGCCTTGTTGATATTTACGATTCCCTAAGTTTTAGCAGCACGATCTGATCTAAAAAATAAGCTTGATTTTTTTGCTTGGGCTTTTAGTCAGATCTGTGTATATTTTTTTCTGCCATTTACGGGTTGGTATTTTTCAGCCAGAGATGAAGCAATTTTTTTAACAATCATGGTCTGACTAGATCATTTTGCACGTGTTGACATTGTGCCCACGAGAGCCATTTTCAATTTGTAGGAGAGAGCCAATTGCGTAGCTTGCTTGGAGATTATTTACTACAACGATTGCAGCAAGATATCGATGGAACCTTGCAGTTACGGCTATTTCGCTGCTTACGCAATGCCATAATTGATGGTGTATTGGCACCTAAAACCCGTTTACCTGCATCGCGTGACTTGGCAAAAGAAATTAAAGTTTCTCGCAATACCGTGTTAAGCGCTTATGAACAATTACAAGCACAAGGTTATGTAAATGCTCGTACTGGGCAAGGGACTTGGGTCGCAGATGAATTACCTGAATCATTTTTAGTCAAAGCAGAAAATCCCCATCAGCCCATTCAAGAAAAAAAATCTCAGCAAAGTTACAGCTTATCTCAACGTGGTTCTTACTTAATCGGCTATTCCGCTGCATCACCCTATCAATGGGGGGCATTTGTACCAGGCGAACCTGATGTAACGGAATTTCCGCATCATATTTTTAGCCGAATTCAGACCCGTTTAAGCCGTGAACCAGAAATTAATCAATTAATTTATAGCAATGCTGGTGGCAGTTTGGAGCTACGTCAGGAACTTGCGGAATACCTCAAAATTGCGCGTTCAGTTCAATGTGATGCAGACCAAATCATCATTACCGAAGGTACACACCAAGCTATTGATTTAGTTTCTCGGACCTTGACTGATATCGGTGATGAAGTTTGGATCGAAGACCCTGCTTATTGGGGAGCCCGCAATATTCTACGCATTAATGGGGTTAATTTACGTTCGCTGCCTGTCGACCAAGATGGGATTATTCCAGACCTTAATCCTCAATGCCCACCTAAGCTGATCTTCGTTACGCCTTCTCACCAGTATCCATTGGGTTCACATCTAAGTCTTGAACGTAGAAAACAGCTGATCGCGTTTGCACGTCAACACCAAAGCTGGATTGTCGAAGATGATTATGACAGTGAGTTCAGATTTTCAGGACAACCCTATCCCTCTTTACAAGGTTTAGAACCAGATTCACCCGTCATTTACATGGGAACATTCAGTAAAACCATTTATCCAGCGCTACGTATTGGTTATTTGGTCGTACCCAAAAAACTGTTTTCACCATTACGCATTGTCTCAGCAGAACTCTATCGAGGAGGACATTTAATCGATCAAAAAGTATTGGCTGAGTTTATTCGTGAGGGGCATTATGGCGCACATATTCGACGTATGCGTTTACTTTATAGCAAACGCCATGCATTTTTAATTGATTTAATTTACCGCCATTTAGGACAAGATTTCCTACATGAATACAATACAGCAGCAGGTTTACACCTTATTTTGAAATTACCGAGTCATAGTGATGATGTTTTGATTGCATCGAACGCGCTTGATCAAGGGGTAAAAGTCAGAGCACTGTCACAATACTATACAAAACAATACTCTACTCAACAGAAAGGTCTATTGCTCGGTTTCGCCTGTGTTAATGAACAAGCCATTTTTGTCGCTTTCGGTATTTTACTGAAATGCTTACGTGATGTTGGTATTCCGACGCTCAATCATTAAAAAATCAGAGATCCATTAAAATTTCATTTTAAAGTTTAACTTCATTTTTACCCGCTTTAAAACCTCAACACAACCATAGAATATTGTTCATTTTATTGAGCAACTTGATTTTTCTGTACATTTTTTTTCCTCGCCCTTTTCACATTTTTAAAATAATTGGCTCCTTTGAATAGATAAAAAGTGGCTCTCGTCACCTGATAACAAAAAAGCCAAATTAATCGAATACATAAAAAGTATGTAAACAGTTTAGTCGCCAAAGGGTAATCCTTCCCCTGTTTACAAAATATGCGATTGAGCAAAGTTAACCTCATCTTCATTCAGTGCTTAATCATTTAGCTGCATTTCAAAGGATAGATCATTAAAAAATAGCATAGCGCTCAACTGCAATTATATGCTTGATATTAAGGGAAATAATATGACTGGAAATCAATCTGCTTCCAAGCTAGATTCGCCACAAGGCTTAAAAAATGGACTTAAATCCCGCCACCTCACTATGATTTCGATTGCCGGTGTTATTGGCGGTGCATTATTTGTTGGCTCTGGAAATGTGATCTACGATGCAGGACCAGCTGCAATCCTTGCCTACACTTTCGGCGGATTATTGGTTCTACTGATCATGCGTATGCTGGGTGAAATGGCAGTACTGAATCCTGACAGTGGCTCATTTTCAACTTATGCAGACCGTGCCATTGGTCGTTGGGCTGGATTTTCAATTGGCTGGCTGTATTGGTCCTTTTGGACTTTACTGATGGGATGGGAAGCCTTTGTTGCAGGCAAAATTCTCAATAACTGGTTTCCATTTATTCCCATTTGGGGCTATATGCTCCTTGTTATTGTAAGTTTAGTTTGGATTAATTTACGCGATGTTAAAAACTATGGCGAATTTGAGTTTTGGTTTGCCTTAATCAAAGTCATTGCCATTATTCTATTCTTGGTGATCGGAAGTTTAGCCATCTTACATATATGGCCTTGGGGCGATGCCGCAATGGTCGGTGGTGTTACGTATTTAACAGCTGAAGGGTTTATGCCAAATGGCTTTTCTTCAGTCATTACGGCCTTGCTCGGTGTAATGTTTGCCTATATGGGCGCAGAAATTGTGACTGTTGCAGCCGCTGAAACCAAAAATCCAGCCAAAGAAATCCGTAAAGCATCCAACTCAATCGTATGGCGGATCATTCTATTTTATGTCGGCTCAATGTTGATTACTGTTTGCTTAATTCCACATAACAACCCTTTATTAAAAGATCCAACTTGGGGGACATACAGTGTAACCCTAACAGCACTGGGTATTCCTGAAGCACGTCATATTGTCAATTTTGTGGTGTTAACCTCAGTATGTAGTTGCTTTAACTCGGCGCTTTACACCTGTTCTCGCATGGTATATTCGCTTTCTAAACGAGGAGATGCACCGAAGAGCTTTGCATTGACCAATCGTAATAACAGCCCATGGATTGGCGTCATTTTTTCGAGTCTGTTTTCATTCGTTGCCGTTTATTTTACCGCGACTGAAAGTATGAATATTTATGATGTACTCATGCTGACAACAGGTACAGTATCCCTCTATGTATATCTCGCAATTGCGTTTTCACAATTAAAGTTACGTAAAAAACTCGAAGCCGAAGGTGAACATATTCCATTTAAAATGTGGTTATTTCCTTGGCTGACCTATCTGGTGATTGTCTTTATTATTGGTGCATTAATTACAATGGTTATTGAAGGAACTTATTTTAAAGAAGTTGCATATACCAGTGTACTGGCCTTACTTATCGTAGGTCTTGGGATTTGTGCCCAAAAGTTTAATTGGGGCGCTCATCAAGCATCAGAGAATAAGGCTTCACAAAGCAACGTTAAGCTCAGTGATAATAACTCTTAATACAACAGCAGAAATCAGCTTATATCGATCTGTGAACAACATTTATATTTGTTCACAGATCATTTTCATTGTTTGCTTGCTGACTCAATATTGGCATTGAATAAAGACACACTCAATTTACTAGGGATGCACAATAATTTTAACCGCAGATTCGTTGTTATGAATCAAGGTTTCAAAGCCTTGCGAAACCAAATCATCTAAAGCAATTCTTTGGGTAATAAAAGGTTCTAAATTAATTTTACCTTGCTCAACCAAGCGAATGGTTTCTTGATGATCATTGACATAGGCAATCGTGCCGCGAATATCCAGCTCTTTCATCACCACACTATGCACATTAATCGTTGCAGGATGACTCCAGATTGAAACTATCACCACCACACCGGTCGGTTTCATGGCTGCCACCAGTGTATCCATGACCTTATTGACACTACTGCATTCAAAAGCCACATCCACTCCACGGTCTTGGGTAATTTTCATTACTTCAGCCACAACATCCACTTGAGACGGATCTAGCACATAGTCGGCAACACCTGCTTCTAAGGCTTTTTCTTTACGTTTTGCACTGAGCTCGGTAATGATGACAGTTAAGCCTTTGGCCTTTAAAATTGCAGACAATAACAATCCAATCGGGCCCGCCCCACCAACCAAGGCAATATCACCTGACTGTGCTCCACTTCTTACAAAAGCATGATGTCCGACAGATAAAGGTTCAATCAATGCGGCTTGATCCAAGGGAATTTGGTCAGAAATGGGATGTACCCAACGGCGTTGTACCGCAATTTTTTCAGATAGCCCACCACCGCGACCACCTAGACCAATAAAATTCATATTTTTTGACAAGTGATAATTGTCATGTGGTCCAGTCGGAACATCATCTGCAATGATATAAGGCTCAACCACAACATGTTGCCCCACCTGAATATCATTAACGCCATCCCCTACAGCGTACACCACGCCTGAAAACTCATGCCCCATAGTCACGGGTGCAGCTTCACCCGAAATCGGGTGCGGATGACCACACGGAGGAATAAAAATTGGACCATCGATAAATTCATGTAAATCTGTGCCACAAATACCACACCATGCGACTTGGATTCCAACAGTTCCTGGTTGTACCTGTGGTTCTGGAATATCCTCAATACGGATATCCCCTTTATCATAAAAACGAGCTGCTTTCATTGATGCATTCCTCATTCCAGTATTAACGATAAACCATTCCGCCATCGGTCAAAATTGACTGTCCAGTAATATAATCAGCATCCTCACTGGCTAGAAAAGCAACCAATGCGGCAACATCATTTGGGGTTTCGGCACGTCCTAAAGCAATTCCATCCACATATTTCTGATAAGTTTCACCAACGGGTGTACCAGTGATATCAGCAAAACGTTGATCTATCTCCACCCACATATCTGTACCGACTACACCGGGACAGTAACTATTTACCGTGATACCAGCACTGGCATATTCTTTTGCTGCAGTTTGAGTTAAGGCACGAACGGCAAATTTAGTGGCTGAATAGACACCAAGCAAGGCAAAACCTTCATGCCCAGCAATCGAACATGCATTGATGATTTTGCCAGAATGATGGCGCTGTTTAAATTTATCGGCAGCGGCCTGAATTCCCCACAGCACACCACCTACATTGATATTCATAATCCGATTAAATTCATCTGGACTCACCTCCGCCAAGGCTTGGACTTGGGCAATCCCTGCATTATTAATAATGATATCAAAGCCATTTAATGTCGATTCTGCATGATCAATCGCACTGCTGATTTGTACAGGATCAGCAACATCTGCAATAAATGTGGTGGCTTTTACCCCAAATGCTTGAATCTCTTGCTGAACAGCAGTTAACTTTTCTTGGTGAAGATCAACCAAGGCAATATGTACGCCCTCTTGTGCCAAGCGTAAAGCAATACCGCGTCCTATGCCCTGTGCGGCACCTGTAATTAATGCGACTTTATTGTTTAGACCTCTAGGCATGTTGCGACTCCTTAAATATGGATTGCACGTTGCATTGCCGATAAAACCGACTCATGCATCGCCTCAGATAACGTAGGATGTGGGAAAATCACCTGTGCTAGGCTTTCATCAGTGGCTTCTAAATATTTAGCGATGGCAAAGCCCTGAATATGTTCAGTGACCTCATGACCCACCATGTGTGCCCCCAACAATTCCCCTGTTTCTTGATTAAAAATAGTTTTTACAAATCCTGTGGTCTCGCCTAAAGCCAAAGCTTTACCATTGGCTTGTAAAGGGAATTTACCTACATTGATTGTAAAACCTGCTGCTTTGGCTTTTTGCTCGCTTAGCCCAATACTTGCAACCTGCGGATGGGTAAAAATACACCCTGGAATTTGGCTACGATCTAAAGCATGTACATGCGTCAGTCCAGCAATTTTCTCCACACATATAATTGCTTCATGACTGGCTTTATGTGCCAAGCATGGCGCACCTGCGACATCACCAATGGCATAAACTCCAACCACATTGGTCTTACACCACGGATCAACTTTGATAAAACCATGCTCAAACTCAATACCCAATGTTTCTAAACCCAGATTTTGAGTATTGGGTTGCACACCGATTGCGGAAAGGACTTTTTCAACAGTGATGGTTTGTACACCTGTTGCAGTTTCAACATGACAATGTACTTGGCCCTTGTCGATTTCGATGTTTTGTACAGCCGCTTCAGTCAAAACCGTCATGCCATGCTGTTCAAATTGCTTTTGCACATATTTGGCAACTTCAAGGTCTTCACTGGGTAGGATCTGTTTGGCAATATCAACCAAGGTGACTTGGCAACCTAAGTCCTGATACAAACTGGCAAACTCACTGCCAATGGCCCCTGAACCAATCACCAGAAGTGATTTCGGCAATTGTTCTGGGATTAAGGCCTCTTTATAACTCCAGACATGCTGTCCATCGACAGGAACATGCGCTAAATTGGCGGCTCTAGCACCCGTTGCCACAATAATATGCGGTGCAGAAATCTGTTGTTTTTGACCCTTTGTATCAGTCAACTCTAAGCATTCTTTCGCGATAAATTGAGCGCTTGCATTAAAAACAGTAACTTGATTCTTTTTCAGTAATTGCCCAATCCCTTGTACCAACTGTTCAGACACCTGACGGCTATGACGTACCAGTTGTTGGATATCAAAATCAATCGCACCCAAAGAAAAACCAAACTGTTGTGAATGTTTAAATTGCTGTGCAAGCGCCGCGCCACTCAATAAAGCTTTGGTTGGAATACAGCCCCAATTCAGGCAAATGCCACCCAAATGCTGTTCTTCAACAATCGCTGTTTTTAAGCCCAGTTGGGCTGCACGAATCGCAGCCACATAGCCACCTGGACCAGCGCCTATCACAATAAGATCAAATTGTGTGTCTGACATGCTCATGCTCCTACACCAAAATCAATGCAGGATTTTCAACAAACTGCTTAAATGCTGCCAAGAACTGTGCGCCTAACGCACCATCAATCACCCGATGATCACAAGACAAGGTCGCGGTAACCATCTGTCGAATCACGATGTTCTCATTTTCAACAATTGCCCGTTTTTCTGCTGCACCTAAAGCTAAAATCGCACCTTGGGGTGGGTTAATAATCGCGTCAAACTGTTGAACGCCGAGCATACCTAAATTCGAAATACTGAAACTGCCGCCCTGAAATTCATCAGGCGCCAATTTTCCGGTTTTGGCACGTGTTGCAAGATCACGCATATCATTGGAAATTTGTGCCAAAGACTTGGTATTGGCAGCTTTAATGATTGGAGTGATAAGGCCATTCTCAATCGCTACGGCAACAGAGATATCCGCCTGATCAAACTGCAAAATCTGCTGATTCTCTTCATCAAACTGAACATTGACCTGCGGCACTTTGATCAATGCAGCTGCTGCCGCTTTAATCAGCATGTCATTGATTGACAATTTCACTTGCGGCACAGTGGCATTAATTTGCTGACGTAATCCCTGAATGGCATCTACATTTAAATTTACTGTTAAACGGAAGTGTGGTGCATTGCGTTTTGCTGCCTGTAAGCGTGAAGCAATGGCTTTACGCATACCATTCATCGCAATGGTGGTTACCTTGGCAGTTTCTGTCAGTGTTACATCAGCGCTGTTTTGGGCAGGTGCAGGGTTTTCACGCTGATAAACTGCTTCAACATCTTCCTTACAAATACGCCCTCTGGAGCCTGAGGCACGGCAGTCATGTAAATTAATGCCCCATTGTTTGGCTAAACGACGTGCAACTGGTGTTGCCAACACTTGGCTATCATCTGCTTTAGATTTCGCCACTTTACCACTCGGTTGCTGTCGAATATCGGGCCATGATCCACCCGCAGCTTGAACTGCGGTTTGAATGTCTTGCACACTGATACGACCTTCACGCCCTGAGCCTGAAACCAGCGCCAAATTCACTTGATGCTTTTCAGCCAATTTCAAGGCATGCGGTGTTGCAAAAACATCCTCAACATGTTGGTAACCTTGTAATGCCGCAGGAATTACATAGCCATTTTGGGCAACAGCTTTTGATACCTGCTCAGTACGATTCTGTTTAGGCACAGCTTGTGTCTTGGTTTCAGGCTGAGTTGCCGTCTGCTTTTCAGTAACCACTTCAACAGTTTTGCTTTCATTGACAATAGGTGCACCAGCCAAAGATTGAGCAAAGGCATCAATTTCAGCATCAGAAACTTGCGCATCTGCACAAATTGCAATGATCCCGCCAACCACTAAAGTATCGCCATTATTGGCAGTGATTTTACGCAAGGTACTATCAAACGGTGCTTCAAGGACATTGACGATTTTTGTGGTTTCAATTTCACAAATTTCTTGTCCTTTACTAAACTGCTCGCCTGCTTGAATCAACCATTGGGCAATGGTGCCCTCTTCCATCGACAAACCCCATTTTGGGATTTCTAAAGTTTTAATTTCGCTCATCCTAAGCCTCCAACGTTTTACGTACAGCCTGTTCGATACGTTCTACACTTGGTAGCCATTGTTTTTCTAATACGGGTGAAAATGGCACAGGTGAATGCGGTGGTGTCACCAGTTCAATGGGTGCTTTGAGATAATGAAAGCCTTTTTGTGCAATCAATGCAGCCACATCATGCCCAAAACCACAACGGGCAGCAGACTCATCAACAATCACCACACGCCCTGTTGACGCAACAGACTCTAAAATGCCTTCTTCATCCAGTGGAGAAATCGTTCGTGGATCGACAACTTCGACAGAAATTCCCTCCTTGGCAAGCTTATCCGCAACTTCATTGGCACGATGCACCATTAAACTTAGCGCAATAATCGTGACATCAGTTCCTTCACGGGTGTAATTTGCTACACCAAAAGGGATGGTATATGGTTCATCTGGAACTTCACCTTTGATGTCATAAAGCAATTTATGTTCACAAAAAACCACGGGATCATCATCACGGATGGCTTGGATCAATAAGCCTTTTACATCATACGCACTAGATGGCACCACGACTTTTAAACCGGGTACAGCAGCAAACACGTTATACGGGGATTGTGAATGTTGTGCGGCAGCAGAAAAGCCTGCGCCGATCATGCCTCGAACCACCAAAGGCGCTTTGGCTTTTCCACCAAACATATAACGAAATTTGGCCGCTTGGTTATACAACATGTCATGACATACGCCATAGAAGTCCATAAACATCAGGTCAGCCACAGGTCGTAAACCTGTTGCAGCAGCCCCTGCTGCCATTCCAATAATTGCAGATTCAGTAATCGGGGTATCGATCACACGCTCAGAGCCAAACTCTGTCCATAGCCCTTTGGTGACACCAAGTACGCCCCCAAAGCCTTCGAGTTTATTGTCATCCGTATTTTTACCGCCATGCCCGCCACGGACATCTTCACCGACAACAATCACGCTTGGGTCACGGCGCATTTCTGATTCAATCGCTTCTTTAATCGCGTTTCGATAACTTTTATTTGGCATTGCTTTACTATTCCTTTAGTAAGAGACATAAACGTCGGTAAGAAGTTGAGAAAGTTCTGGATAATTGGCAGCACGTGCTTTTGCGACAGCAGCATCGACATTGGCTTTTGATTCAACATCAATTGCATCCAGTGTGGATTCAGCAATCTTGCCTTTGACTTTTTCACGGAAAATTTTCAACGGATCTTTATGCTCTTTGACATAATCGAGCTCTTCTTTTGAACGAATCAGTCCTGGGTCACCTTCAAAGTGTCCATAAAAACGATTGGTAATGGTTTCAATCACACTTGGGCCTTCGCCACGACGTGCACGTTCAATAGCTTTTTGGGCGACCTCATACACAGCAAAGAAATCTGTCCCATCTACTTTTTCAGCAGGCATACCAAAAGCCGCAGCACGACCTGCAATGTCTTTGCTTCCGACTGCATAATCATGCGCAGTACCTTCACCAAAACCATTATTTTCAAAAACAAAAATCACTGGGAGTTTTAAAACCACAGCCATATTCATAGCTTCAAAGGTCAAACCTTGGTTAGAACCACCATCCCCAGTAAATGACAGACCAATTCCACCCGTCTTTAAGGTTTTTGCGGTTAACGCAGCTCCAATTGCCAAAGGCGGCCCGCCACCGACAATACCGTTGGCTCCCAACATACCTTTGTCTAAATCAGCAATATGCATTGAACCGCCTTTGCCGCGGCACAAACCATCGTCTTTACCAAAAATTTCCAGCATCATGCCGTGAATATCACATCCTTTGGCAATGCAGTGGCCGTGACCACGATGGGTTGAGGTAATAAAATCCTTGTCGGTCAAATTTTCACAAATCCCAACGGCTACCGCTTCTTCACCACTGTAAAGATGGATAAATCCGGGAATATCACCTGTATTATTTTCATCGTGAAGTCGATCCTCAAACTCACGAATATCTCGCATCCGTCTGTATGCTGCTAGCAATTGCTCTTCCGTTAATTGCATATACTTATTCCTTCATGCTCACAGTTAAAAGTAAAAACCATATATTTAAAAATAAACACTGGTGTTTAAAATCCGTATATTTATATAAAATTATTTCATTCAAAATTAATATTAGACTAAAAAAATATTTCTTTATAAAACACAATAAAAATATTAAAAACAGTACGTTATAAAGCGAAAAATATTTGTAAATTTTTATAATTTTCAAAAACTTAAAAAATCAAACCTTTAACCAACCTTTATTTTATAATATTAATATTTTGCACTCTTTTATTATATTGATAAATATTTTAAATATATTTGACAACATAGATAAAAATGTCATTTTATATTAAATTATTTTATTTAATGGACTATTTAAAATGGATTTAAAAGTTTCAGTTACCACGGGACAAAAACTACGTGGTGCAGATAAATTGGCACGTATTCCAGTAAAAATTATCAGTACTGAACAGATCCCACAAAAGCCTGAATGGATTCGCGCCAAGATCAGCCAGCCTGAAGAAGTGCAACGTATTAAAAATTTATTACGTCAACAAAAACTACATACCGTATGTGAAGAAGCCGCGTGCCCCAATTTGCCACAATGCTTTGGTGGTGGAACAGCGACCTTTATGATTATGGGAGATATTTGTACCCGTCGATGCCCATTTTGTGATGTGGCTCATGGGCGTCCCAATATTTTAGATGCTGATGAACCGAAATATTTAGCAGAAACCGTTAAAAATCTAAATTTAAACTATGTGGTGATTACCTCAGTAGACCGTGATGATCTTATTGACGGTGGAGCACAACACTTTGCTGCATGTATTCGAGAAATCCGTAAAAGTAGTCCAGATACGCTGATTGAGATTTTAGTCCCTGATTTTCGAGGCAGATTAGAAGTTGCCCTCAACATTCTGAGTGAAACCCCGCCAGATGTTTTTAATCATAATATTGAAACGGTCCCTCGTTTGTACCGTGCAATGCGTCCAGGTTCAGATTATCAACATTCCTTGGAACTGTTAAAACGGTTTAAGCATCTACGTCCAGACATCGCAACGAAATGCGGCTTGATGGTGGGATTGGGTGAAGTCGAAGCAGAAGTTATTGTGTTGCTGAATGATCTCAGTGACTATCAGGTGGACTATGTCACCATTGGTCAATACTTACAGCCGTCTAAATCTCATGCCCCAATACATCGTTTTGTTTCATTGAAAGAGTTTGAACATTATCAAGCACATGGTGAGTTATTAGGGTTTAAAAATATATGGAGTGCGCCAATGGTTCGTTCCAGCTATTTTGCTGATCGTCAATACAAGGGCGAACCTGTACCCAAGCCGTTTACACGGGAAAACATTGCCACAGAAATTTAGGATGATTCAGTGTTAAAGTGAATATGGACGCCTAAACATTAAACAATGAGTACTAAAAAGAATACGCTGTCTTTTTATTGGTAACTTTATTTAACATTTGTGAGCAGAAAACTCATTTCAAAGTGAAACATTAGCTTCTAAAGTGAGACAAATGAATTAATAAAAAAGAATACAAGGTATTAATGGCATAACCATTCATCATAAAGGAATATGATATGAAGCTATTGAATCAATTACAGCCACAAGCGCTTCGTTTACAGACCACACATTTTGTCAATATCGAATCCGTCACTGCTGCGCCACTTCTCGCTTTACCTCCCGAACCAGAACCATCACTGTTTCGTCGTTCTCTTCAACATAATTATGCGGATTTACTAAAAATTGCAGATGATTCTGAAATGGCAATTGGAATCACAGATCATCATGGGACATTACTTTGGACATGGAGCAGCCGTGCTATGCTCTCCTCGGCGGAACAAGTGCATTTTGTCGAAGGTGGACATTGGTCAACACAGGCTGTCGGTACAAATGCGATTGGTTTGGCCTTAAATAATCATCTCTCTAGCTGTGTTTATTCACATGAAAATCAGATGAATAGTGTACAGGATTGGGTTTGTTATGCCGCGCCGATTGTTGACCCTGTATCTGGACAATTTCATGGTGTGATTAATTTATCGACCAAGTACAAGAAGCATACTTCACTGGGTGTATTGGCTGTAGAGCGCTGCGCAGAATTGGTTCAACGTGCGATTCAATTTGAACAAAAAAACATGCTTTATCTCAAAGTTTTTGGTACACCTAAAGTTCAATTTAACCAACAGCTTTTAACTTTGACCCATCGACAAATTGAAATTCTATGCATTCTTGTGTTACACCCAGAAGGTATTAACCTAGATGAACTGCACTATGCCTTATACGGTGATCGGGACATTAGTGAAAAAACTTTAAAAGCAGAAATGTCACAATTACGCACTTTGCTCCCCAACTGTATTTTATCGCGCCCTTATAAGTTAGTTTGTGAGATTCAAACCGACTTTACCAGAGCTGAACAGTCCCTCAATGCAGGTTTTCTCGCCAGTACATTTTCACTTTACAAAGGTAGTTTTTTGGCCAAATCAGAAAGCCCTTTCTTGACCACATGGCGTGATTGTTTCGATGCGCGTTTAAGTCATCTGATTTATCAAATTCAGGATATTGACCCGCTTTTAAAAATTATTAGTCGTCTTCCTGAACGTAATGATGCAATACAACGGGTACTGGAATTATTGCCTGAACAAAGTCAGCATCGCGCATATTTTTTAAAATTACTTTAGGCTCAATGAGATTAAAGATTTTATTGCACAACTGATAGCACAGCACTGTTTCGCCCTGATGTTTAAGGCTATAAAGTTGAGTAAAGTAGAATACATCTCCTCAAGCGAGCTATGTTTTTGCTTGAAGTCGTTTTGCTTGAAGTTGCTTTGTATAAAAAATGATAAATGCATCGATCTAAGATTAATTTTTAAGGCCAATGACAGAAAATGCACGGCAAATATAGTCAACCTGTCAAAAAAAATCAGACACAATAATATAATTTCTCTTAATTAATATTTTTAATTAAATCAAACATATGATGAAATAATATTGTTTAATTATATAAAAGCTTACACTGCCACATCTTACATTCAAAGTTTAAATCCCTTTGCGTAGGCGATGCCTCACTTTTCAGAGATGAAAAGTGACAAAAATCTTCTATTGGGCGAGGGGTACGTCCTGTACCCCCGCCCAACGGCGACATCCATGTCGCCTCACGGTAGGATCACCAGCTATGATTCAAAAGTATAAAAATGAATTGATAACCAACAATTTTTAAAAGTTAATACAAAAACATAAGCTTCATTTATGCTCAATGACTTGATGCAAATCACTTGTATGAAATAATTAGGTGATTTGACTATATAGAAAATTATAAGATTAAAATTAATATATTTTTCACGTAATTAAAATAAACTATGAGCCTGCTCAATACTACAACGCCTCACAATCGTACCTCTCTCCGCAAAAAATCAATTACTAAAATTAAAATACAAGTAATTTAAACATAAATGCCCTTTAAATGATAATGATTATATTTTACATTTAACACCATGCTGATCTTCTCGATCCGCTCAGCACTGAAAGAAAGGCAATTGTGGTTTATTGCTCAATAAATATAGGTAGACTTAATAATGAATAGCCAACAACAAACGACATCAGATCAAAAAATAGTACAAGACCCAAAAACGGTTTCAGACAAAAAAACAGTATCAGACCAAAAAACGATACTGAAACAAGATGATCATATGCGGAATCTGGAAGTCATTGAGATGACGATAACGGCGATTTCTCATCCTTTTCCTTCAATTGTACGTATTCGGGGGGAAATCAATACAACACAGCCAGACTTATGGACAACACCCAACCTTGCCATTCGTTTAGAAGTGCATCAACAAGCAGACAGCTTACCTATATCACGTGTATATACCGTGCGTTGCTTTGATCCAAGTACCCGTCAAATTGAAATTGACTTTGTTCTACATGCTGACCCAAGTCCAGCAATGCTTTGGCTAGATTCAGCAAAAATTGGCACTAAAATTCAACTTACGGGCCCAAGACCGCACTTCATCCCCAATTTTACCCCAGGCAAATGTGTTGTGATGTTTGCTGACGAAACCGCCATTCCTGCCGTCTATTCAATTTTACAGCATTGGCAAACGGGGATTCAGGGAGAGATTTATATTGAAAGTTGTGAAGCCAATATTATTGATGATTTGCCAAAACATCATGGAGTAAATATGCATTTACTCCATCAGGAAAAACCACAGCAAGCGGGTAAATTGGGCATGCTACTTAAAGTTGCCGAGCAGTTTAAAGATCGTGAAGATATAAGCATTTGGGCAGCCTGTGAACGTAATGAAGCAAGAGCGATACGTAAGCTGTTTACCCAACACAGTCATTTGAGTAAAGATGATATTCGTGTGGCGGGCTATTGGAATGTCGGCATGTCCAGCTCAACATTAGATCTGAGCCGAGTCGCATATTATCAAAAACATCTAGAACAAGGTAAAACGTTAGAAACATTTGATGATCTAGATATGCCTGTTTAAATCAAGCCATTGCCCCACTTAAATAGATCCATCACACTTTTCTTAAGATGGTTATTTAGAGGGAGTATTTGAAATGAAAATCAATTCTTGAGATCGATGTTCTGGCTTTATTATGGCCTAACTCAATAATGATTGGACACAATTAACAGCAGCCGACTCGGATCTCACGATCCGAGTCTTTTTTATTATTCATTGCTCAGCTTGTGTAGACGAGTTGTCAACAGACCTTAATTTCTGACTTTTATTAGACGGGTTCAGAAGAATCAGTCGTTTTATTGACAGCTTGTGGCGGTTGCGGGCTGGCTAAGTCCTGATTAATTGCTTTGGTTAAACCAAACATATACAGCAAAATAATCACCGAGAATGGTAAACCACATAGCACCACGGCACTTTGCATCGAATGGAAACTACCTGCTAACAGTAAACCAATACTGACAATCGTAATCACCACAGACCAGAAAATTCGCAACCAAATCGGTGAATCACTTTCATTGCTTCCACCTTTTGTAGATAGATTTGCAATCATCAGCGTACCCGAACCCACTGGGGTCAAGAACAGTACAAAACAAATCACCACAACAATCCCAGCCACATAAGGATTAAAAGGTAAATATTCGAGCAATTTAAACAAAGACAAAGCTGGATCGGTAAGAACCATATCGCCCAAAACTTTTTGTTTTTGATTCAAAATTAAATCAATTGCAGTATTTCCGAAAATGGAAATCCAAGCCAAAGTAAAGCCTAAAGGGATCAGGCACACACCCAAGACCACTTCACGAATGGTACGCCCTTTTGAAATACGCGCAATAAACATCCCAACGAAAGGTGCCCAAGCAATCCACCAAGCCCAATAAAACACCGTCCAAGAACCGAGCCAGCCTTTCGCTTGTGGATTGTATAAATACACATCAAAACTTTTCGCGACAAAATGGTTGAGATAGTCACCCACGTTCTGTACCAAACCATTGAGTAAATGATTGGTGGGTCCTGTTAAGAACACAAATAACAATAACGCATAGAGTAAACGTAAGTTAATCCGTGAAAGCCAAGCCAGTCCTTTTTCAATCCCCACCACTGTGGTGATGGTCGCAACAGACATCATCACCAATACCACTGCGATCAGAGTTACATTGTTGTCTGGAATGGCTGGGACTAAATAGCTGATGCCCGAAACCAACACCAGTGCACCAATACCTAGGTTGGTGACTAAAGAAATCACCGTGGCTAAAATCCCAAAGCCATCCACAAAGTCTCCGATCAAACCATAGATCCGATCGCCAAAAATTGGATAAAGTGCAGAACGTAAAGCCAGAGGTAAATCTAAGCGAAAGGCAAAATAGCCCAAGGTCACACCCAATAAGGCATAGAGCACCCAGCCATGTATACCCCAATGTAAAAAGCTATACATCATGGCATCTCTGGCAGCTTGGATTGTGCCGCCCTCGCCTTCAGGTGGTCTTAAGAAATGATCGACAGGTTCAGCAACACCATAATACAGTAAGGCAATACCGATACCTGCTGAAAACAGCATAGACACCCAAGCCAAGTAACCAAACTCAGGTTTATCGCCATCTTTTCCAAGTGGAAGTTGTCCAGCACGTGAAAAAGCCAACCATCCGACAAAACCCAGACATGCCACAATCACCAGCATGTAATACCAACCAAAGAGTTGATTGGCCTGCTCTTGCACATAGGTCAGCCAAAACTGACTTCTTTCTGGAAATAAAACAAACAATAGGCCAAAAATACCGATACTGATTGCAGAACTTCCAAACACAAATAAATTTAATCGAATCCGTTCGGATGAATATCCTTTATGGCTATTTGACACCATGCTATTGCTCCTTGCAATCGGTGTATTTTCTTAAAAAATAATAGGATATGTACTATTTTTACTGAACATCCTGATGGATCAGAATGTTGATGTATACACTTACACTTCTTATTACTCATCAAAAAATTATTGATTTTTGCAGATTATACTTTTTATTGATTGAACGTTCAATCAATAAAAAGTATTATAAAAAAATGCTAAGATGTTCTACATTGAGTAATGTTAAATAAAAAGTGCCTTTTCAGCACTTTAAGTGGATATACATGACAAAACGTAGAGTCAAACCAGAGCATGTGCGACGTGAAGAAATTATTAACGCCGCATTTGATGTGATTTATGAAGTGGGCTTATCCAATATGACCATTGCACAAATCGCAAAGAAAGCCGAGCTATCCACAGGTATTGTGAGTCACTATTTTGGTGATAAACAGGGATTAATAAATACCTGCATGCAAGAAATGCTGAATGTTTTACGTCGCAAAACCGACCAAAATAAAACTGAAGCAGACGAGCATCCAGAAAGCCAACTTAAAGCAATTATTGATTCTAACTTTGATATTAGTCAGGTCAATAAACAAGCCATGCGCATCTGGTTAGACTTTTGGTCTGCAAGCATGCACCTACCCGAACTTGGGCGCTTGCAACAAATTAATGATCAACGCCTGTATTCAAACTTGAAGTTTCACTTTCTCAAGTTATTGGACAAAGAACAGGCAAGCATTGCCGCTCGTGGTTTAGCGGCATTGATTGACGGATTATGGTTACGTGGCAGTTTAAGCAGTCATGATGAATTTGACAGCCAGCTGGCGCGTTCCATTGCTTACGATTATGTAAAAACGCAATTGCAATTTGCGAAAAAACCTTTGCAGGAGAGACAGAATGAGTGACTCACAAGTTCATCAATTGTACATCCATGGTCGCTATGTAGCAGCGACCAGTGGTAAGACCTTTACCAGTATTAACCCTGCCAACGGTGAAGTGATCGCAACCCTTCAACAAGCATCACAACAAGACATAGAAGCGGCTGTTCAAAGCGCACAACAAGGTCAAAAAATTTGGGCCGCAATGACAGCGATGGAGCGTTCTCGTATTTTACGTCGCGCTGTCGACATCTTACGTGAGCGTAATGATGAACTCGCTCGCTTAGAAACCCTAGATACAGGTAAAGCCTATAGCGAAACATCGACCGTTGATATTGTCACCGGTGCTGATGTACTCGAATATTATGCAGGTCTCGCGACTGCAATTCAGGGAGAGCAAGTTCCGCTTCGTGAATCAAGCTTTTTCTATACCCGTCGTGAACCGCTTGGTGTTGTCGCGGGAATCGGTGCTTGGAACTATCCAATTCAAATCGCATTATGGAAATCTGCCCCTGCGCTAGCTGCTGGGAATGCCATGATCTTTAAACCAAGTGAAACCACACCGCTGAGCGTATTCAAACTTGCTGAAATCTATACTGAAGCTGGACTACCAGATGGCGTATTTAACGTGGTACAAGGTGCAGGCCGTGAGATTGGACAATGGTTAACTGAACATCCAGTCATTGAAAAAATTTCTTTCACTGGTGGTGTTGAAACAGGCAAGAAAGTTATGGCAAGTGCCGCAGGTTCTACACTCAAAGAAGTGACCATGGAACTCGGCGGTAAATCCCCTTTAATTATTTGTGATGATGCTGACCTCAATCGTGCAGCAGACATTGCGGTGATGGCAAACTTCTTTAGTTCAGGTCAAGTCTGTACCAATGGTACACGTGTCTTTGTTCCAAAAGCCCTGTTGGCAGATTTTGAAGCCGCTATTGTAGAACGGGTAAAACGAATCCGTATCGGCGATCCAATGGCGGAGCAAACCAACTTTGGTCCACTCACCAGCTTCCCGCATATGGAAAAAGTCTTGTCTTTCATTGAGTCAGGCAAACAACAAGGTGCCAAACTGCTGATTGGCGGTGGCCGTGCGACAGAAGCTGAATTGGCGCAAGGTGCTTATGTGTTACCGACAGTTTTCAGTGACTGCCAAGATGATATGCGCATTGTTGAAGAAGAAATCTTTGGTCCTGTCATGAGCATTCTCAGTTATGAAACTGAAGAAGAAGTCATTCGTCGTGCCAATGACACCACTTTTGGTTTAGCAGCAGGTGTTGTGACTCAAGACATCACCAAAGCACATCGCATTATTCATCAAATCGAAGCAGGTATTTGCTGGATCAACACATGGGGCGAATCCCCTGCTGAAATGCCAGTGGGTGGCTATAAGCAATCAGGTGTCGGCCGTGAAAATGGTTTAACCACACTTGGGCATTACACCCGTATCAAATCAGTTCAAGTTGAGTTAGGTGAGTATCAAAGCATTTTTTAATGCACTCACACTTTCTTCGTATATCAATCCTATGTGCCATGTCATCACCTGATTGCATTGGCACTTTTAAAAAATACAAAAAGGATAATTATGACTACTCAAGCATATGACTACATTATCATCGGCGCAGGATCTGCCGGAAATGTGCTCGCAACACGTTTAACTGAAGACAAAGACGTTACTGTTTTACTCTTGGAAGCAGGTGGCCCAGACTACCGTTTAGATTTCCGTACTCAAATGCCAGCAGCATTGGCTTACCCACTACAAGGGCGCCGTTACAACTGGGCATATCTCACAGACCCTGAACCACATATGAATAATCGCCGTATGGAATGCGGCCGCGGTAAAGGTTTAGGTGGTTCATCATTGATTAACGGGATGTGTTATATCCGTGGTAATGCAATGGACTTAGATAACTGGTCGACGCTGAAAGGGCTAGAAGACTGGAGCTATGCAGACTGCTTACCATATTATAAAAAAGCTGAAACCCGTGATATTGGTGGCAATGACTACCACGGCGCCAATGGCCCTGTATCTGTGGCAACCCCTAAAAATGGCAACAATGTTTTGTTCCATGCCATGGTTGAAGCAGGCGTACAAGCAGGCTATCCACGCACAGATGACTTAAATGGTTATCAACAAGAAGGTTTCGGTCCAATGGATCGTACCGTGACACCAAAAGGCCGTCGCTCTAGTACTGCGCGTGGTTATTTAGACATGGCAAAAGGTCGTCCTAATTTAACGATCGTGACCCATGCCACCACCAATAAAATTTTATTTAATCAAAAACAAGCGATTGGTGTGGAATATATCATCGGTGCGGATAAAAGCAATCTCACCCAAGCACGTGCAAACCGTGAGGTCTTGCTTTGTGCGGGTGCTATCGCATCACCACAAATTTTACAACGTTCGGGTGTTGGTGAAAGTAGCTTCCTTAAATCAATGGACATCGATGTTGTACATGATTTACCAGGTGTCGGTGAAAACTTACAAGACCATTTGGAAATGTACTTACAATACAAATGTAAGCAACCTGTTTCACTCTACCCCGCTTTAAAATGGTTTAACCAGCCTGCAATTGGTGCTGAATGGTTATTTAATGGGACTGGTATTGGCGCAAGCAACCAGTTTGAAGCAGGCGGATTTATCCGCAGCTCAGATGAATTTGACTGGCCGAATATTCAATATCACTTCTTACCCGTTGCGATTAACTATAACGGCAGTAATGCCGTGAAAGAACATGGCTTCCAAGCGCATGTTGGTTCTATGCGCTCACCAGCTCGTGGTCGAATTAAGCTGAAATCTAAAGATCCTTTTGAGCATCCAAGTATTCTGTTCAACTATATGTCGACTGAGCAAGACTGGCGTGAATTCCGTGATGCCATTCGTATCACCCGTGAAATCATGCAACAGCCTGCATTAGATGCATATCGTGGCGATGAAATCAGTCCTGGAAAACAGGTGCAAACTGATGCTGAACTGGATGATTTCGTGCGCAACCATGCTGAAACTGCTTACCATCCTTCATGTAGTTGCAAGATGGGTGAAGACGAAATGGCAGTGGTTGACGGTCAAGGTCGTGTACATGGTCTACAAGGCTTGCGCGTTGTTGATGCTTCGATTATGCCGCTGATCATTACTGGAAATTTAAATGCCACAACGATTATGATCGCTGAAAAAATCGCAGATCAAATTCGTGGCAAAAAATTGCCACGTTCTGAAGCGGGTTATTACAAAGCTGGCACAGCACCTGTGCGCAAAGCGCCTTTACGTCCGATCGTGTAAAAGTATTCGTATTTTAGCGACACCTCAGTTTTGACTGAGTGTGTCGCATCTTTCAAGGACGAATAAAATGAGAAAAAAATTATTATTGACCATCCCTTTGAGTTTATTTTTTCAAACCCTACATGCCAATGAATCTGGTGTAGAAACGCCGTCTCCATATAGTGCAAATTTGACAGTGGCCAGCCAATATATCTCACGTGGTTTTCAACAGACCTGGGGCAACCCTGCTGTACAAGGCGGATTTGATTATGCTCACCCAAATGGTTTTTATGTAGGAACTTGGGCTTCTACTGTGAGTGATGACTTCATCCGTGATGCCAATGTTGAATGGGATGTCTATACTGGTTATAGCCGTAGTTTCGGTCAGTTAAATCTGGGTACTAAAGTCGCTTATTACTACTATCCTGGGGCAAAAACCACTGCTGAAACAGGTCATACCCGTTTTGATTATGGTGAAATTATTCCAGAAATCAGCTATGGTCCGCTGAGTGTTAAATATGCAATTACCTATACTCAAGATTATTTTGGCAATAATTCTGACACTTTAGCAATCGGTTCCAATAAGCACTCTCGTGGTTCAGGCTATTTAGATGTGAATTGGTTACAACCCATCGCTCAAGGCTGGTCGGTGAATATGCATTATGGCAATCAACGTATAAAAAACTTTTCTGCCGCAAGCTTTCAAGATGCCAGTGTTGCCATTAACAAAGCGCTGCCTTATGGCTTTTCTTCCAGTTTAAGTTATAGCAAAGCATGGGACAAAGACGGATATTATCAAAAATACAGCAATGGCAATCCTAATGCCAAAGTTTCAAATCCAATTGATTCCACCCTCACTTTTTCACTCACTAAAAATTTTTAAGCTAAAGTTTAGATATTCAGTAACCTGTTATAGATCAACCAAAAACCATGCCCTCCATGAGCGTGGTTTTTTACTTTTATTTTGGACCGATTCAATAAAGCAAACTCAAATCTCCCTATACTGTTGAATTTTCATTAGACAGCCATTGATTGTTTGTATAAAGTATTAGGAACGATTGTTCCAGTATAAATTAACATTATGCGTACGAAAGAGTTTGATCCTGAAGAAGTTGAAAATGCGGTTATGCAAGTTTTCTGGCGTAAAGGATTTGCAGCGACATCCATTCAAGATTTGGTTGAAGAAACTGGACTCTCACGCAGCAGTTTATATAGTTCCTTTAAAAATAAAGAGCAACTCTACCAACAGGCCTTATCTCGCTATCAACGCCTGATCAGTAAATCAAATATTGATTTATTATCCAGTGATGGATCAGTCAAAAGTATCATCCAACAATTACTATCTCGTATCATTGAAGATGAATTAAATGATCCGCAACATCGCGGTTGCCTAATGGCCAATGCCTGTTTGGAGTTAGCAGGACACGATCAAAAGACTGCAGAATCTGTCACGTACAACTTTGAACGATTACAGCTCGCACTGGAACAGCTCATGATCAGAGGAAAGCAATCTGGTGAAATCACCCTACACAGTTCTCCACAAGCCTTAGCACTTTTTTTCGTGAATACCATTCAAGGCATTCGCGTTTTGAGCAAAGGCTGTAGCGCAGAAAATCGTCAGCAATATCTAGAGAATGTTGCTGAAGTCGCACTAAATACCTTGTATTAATTTTTAGTTTCTCCCCCTTAGCCGACTGGGTAGTTTGCAATGCTGAGGGTTTTATTTACCTTAAAATGGAACGATCATTCCAATATAAATACAACATGGAGTAAACAATGAATATTAATCTTGAAAATTTTGGGATGCCTATATTCCTTAAACGAGATGACCTTTCTGTCAATCATACACAGAGGTTTAGCGCATGAATCAGTTCAACAGCAGATCAGAGCAGAACCGATCTACACCCAGCTTACCAATTTGGAAATTATTGGCATTTACGGTTGCAGGTTTTATTACCATTATGACGGAAATCATACCAGCGGGCTTATTGGCATTGATCAGTCATGACTTAGAGGTGTCTGAAGCTTTAGCAGGACAAATGATTTCAGTTTATGCCCTAGGATCGGTCATTGCAGCGATCCCTGTGGTTGCTGCAACACGGAGTTGGTCAAGAAAACCTTTATTGTTATTGGCAATCACAGGCTTGTTTGTCTTCAATAGTCTAACAGCACTATCTTCCAGCTATATCATCATCCTGATATCACGATTTATTGCAGGAATGTCTGCTGGAATTATCTGGGGTATCTTAGCAGGTTATGCTCGAAGTCTGGTTCCTGCCCATCTACAAGGCAGAGCGATGGCAATCGTTGGAGTGGGTCAACCCATCGCATTATGTCTGGGTGTGCCTTTAGCTATTGGGTTGGGCAATCTGTTTGGCTGGCGTGGGGTTTTCTGGATGATTTCAGGACTTGCTTTAATCCTGATCATCTGGATAAAAATAAGCCTTCCTCATTTGGCAGGACAACCAGCAAGCAAACAACAATCCATTCTCAACGTCTTGGTACACCCTGGTATAGGCGCAATTTTGGCGGTTATTTTTGTTTGGATTTTGGCACATAACATACTTTATACCTTTATTTCACCTTATTTGTCTGCTGTACAGCTGGGTGAGCATATTGATCTTATTCTTCTTATTTTTGGTCTTTCTTCAATACTCGGCATTTGGATTACAGGGATTTGGATCGATAGATCATTACGCAAATTAACCCTGATCAGTTTAACAGGCTTTGCCATCGCTGCTCTTTTCATGGGCTTGAGCAGTCATCACATCTGGCTTGTGATGCTAGGTATCGTACTTTGGGGAATGACTTTTGGTGGTGCACCAACCCTACTACAAACTGCGTTGGCAGATATCGCAAGTGAAAATGTAGATATTGCCCAATCCATGCTGGTGACGGTGTTTAATCTTGCGGTTGCAGGGGGCGGTATTTTAGGTGGCATCCTGCTACAAAATGTAGGCATAGACTCATTTTTTGTTTGTATCATCGCATTATCATTATTGGGGTTATCTATTGTATTTTTTGCGCATAAAAATGGTTTTAAATCAGGACATCGTTTGGGCAGCCAATAAATTTAAAGCTGTCATTTAACACCACGCTTCGATGACAACATCTATTGGATCAAACAGCACCATCATCGTTGACTGGGCTGTTTGATCCGTCTCTTAAACGATAGCTGAAGCATGCTCATAATAAGCGCAATCCACCACAATGTAGACACTGAATCGGCACCAAAATAACCTCCATGATTTTTTCCAAACAAGGCAAATACACGCAAATATAAAACCTTTAAAATATAGAAGCGAACAATATACAAAACATCAATTTGTACCGTTATTTCACAGCAACACTTAAAAAATTTACCGATTATCACATAGACTTTTTGCAAAATTTAATTGATAATGATTATCAATTTCATTATCTGAAAAATTGGTGAACACTTTGGAACAGCCTACTTTAGCGACTGAAGCGATTCGAGCATTTTTTACCTTACAATGCTGCTGGTTAAACAGTGAAGAAATTTATCTAAAACAAGGTTGTTTGCATTGTGGTTCGGCAGCAACTTATTTAATTTATTTTACCCATGCCCCTATTCAAAAATTAATGCTTGATTTTATTCAAAAATATAACTGCCATAACAGCAAAAAATCAGACTTACTCGACTTATTAGACTTTGAACAGAATTATAATGATTTTTTACAAGTGCTTGAAAGTGCAGTAAACAGTTATGCTCGACAATATCAAAACCATGCTTGTCATTTGGCATTTGAAAGTGTTGAATCTATTTTTGAACGTGAAGCAGCCATTGCATGTTAAAAAATTGATGCTGCAATAAATCAAACTGTAATGATTAAATCGAATAGACTATTTTTAACAGCTATTTTTTAAATTAATTTTAGGGTCTGTTGACATCAATTTTTCATTCTCAATGTATCAAAATAAAAGGGGCCAACAAGTTGCTTGAAGTCTTCTCGACAACAGCAACTTATTGACCCCGATAATAAATCTTAAGTTAAGATCCAGCATATAAGACTTAGTCAACAAAAGTTAAGCGATTAAATTTTCATACTTATACCCAGCTGTACCCCACGCCCAGGAAGTGGTGCAATGTATTTTAATGGCGAGTTCTGTGGTCGTGCATCTTCATTTAACAAATTAGACCCATTGAGAAAAACATCAAAATTGGCATTTTGTAATTTGAAGTGTTTCTGAATTTGTAGATCCAACAAGTTATAAGACGGCAATGGAATTTCTTTAGACACATTTTTGCCTAAATACTGAGCTTGATCATAGTAAATATTGGATAAGCGTGCTGACCAATCATTCTTATTCCATTCAAGATTTAGCCCATAACGGTTCGTTGGCATATTGGGTAAGTAATTTCCATCATTTGCCAAACTGGTTTTGTTTGGATTAAGGTTTTTATTTTTCACCAAGTCAGCAAAAGCAGAGATCAAAAGATTGCCATACTGATTGAGTTTAAACTTTTGTTTTAAATCAATTTCAAATCCAGTAATTTCAGCATCTGTCTGGGTCCAATATTTAAGCGGCAAGCGATTACGCATTTGTGCCGCTGAATGGGTCAAATACAAATACTTGTCATATTTCATCTTATATACAGTCGCTTCAAAATTAAAATTTTTATAATTGAACAGACCTGTTAACTCAAGATTTTTGGACCTTTCTTCTTTGAGTTTTTGGTTGCCTTCTTCTTGTAACATAATTGAATAATGTGGATGACTGGCATAAAGTTCATTAATTTCAGGCGCTCTATCTGACACTGAATATCGCAGCTTTAAACCCAATAGATCATTATATTTTAGGTATGAACCGAAACTATAGCTTTCAAGATTAAATTTCGTATCGGTGAGTTTTGTATTCGGTGAGTTTCTGGATGGCACAAAATCACTTTTTTGAATTTTATGTTCAACCTTTTCGTTACGATAACCAGCATCGAGTTCTAGCCAATCAAAGTCTAATTTTTCCTTGATAAACACGGCTTGTGTTTGCGTATTGATATTCGGTAAATAACGTAAATTTCCATGCCCTTCCACTTTACGATCAATCTGATTAAAGCCAATAAAACCATTCCAAAATTCAACAGGTCTATGCTTCAGTAATAATTCAGCCTGTTGGGTATCAAATTTATAGTTATTGGCCATTTTTGATCCTAAATATTCTCCTGATGTATTAACGCTCTTACTCACATCAAATTGTATTTGTTTCAATAACAACGGACTAAAATTAAACTCGCTGTCTAAGGCATATCTTCGCTGATCTGTTTTCACCCCGACTGGTATGCTGTCACTAGTAGATTGAAAAGATTTATTTTCAAGAGAAAATCCGGGTACCCCATATTCACTTTTTTTTGAATCAGCACTGAGCCCAATACGTCCATTGTTGAGAAAATAAGTGCTTCCAATCGCAAAGTGTTGATTGTCTAAATAGCTATTGCCCAGCTTATTTTTATAGTTGGGTGTGACATCTTTATTAATTTTGTTTTCAGTATATTGCTGGGTATTGGGCACATATTTAGGGTTTACTGGATTGGTATAGGTTTTTCCACTCCAAACTGAGGTAGGTTTATCTGTATAGAAGGAAAATGAACCATCTGCCCAATCGGGATTTTCCGTCATAAATTGGTCAATATAAGGCTGTGATGCCGTATTATAATTTTTTTGAATGCGTGCTTCTTTTTGGCAAGCATCTGCCAATGCTGTATTTACCCCACCCGTCGCTGGAAATACGCCACTATTACATACACTCGCTTTACCCTCTCCCGGAATTTTATAAGCTGACATATCTTGGCTAGAAAACAATACATTGGTAGAAAAGTTGCTTTGGTTATTGAGATTGAGTTTAAAACCTTTGGCATCAAAATCATTCCAGCCCTTTTTCGCTACAAGCTCTAATTGAGAACTTTTATTCGGCATCGCTGTATCGATTAGACCAGAATCAATATTCACACTTCCGCCAATGGCATTACCACCATAACGCACACTGTCTGAAGATTTATTGACAGTAACAGATTGAGTGAATAAAGGATCAAAAGGGATATTAATATTGCCACTGATACTATTCATCCCGTAAATAGACTGACCATTTTCCAAAATCTGCACCCGATTTCCACTCAAACTGCGAATTACAGGCGCACCTGAGTTGGGACCAAAAGCACTACTTTGTACTCCAGAAAGATGCTTTAAAGCATCACCTAAAGTTTTATTGTCTGCATTTCTATTTTCTACAACGATACTTTGACTGATAAATGGATCATTTTCAGCATTGACTCGAATCACAGGAAGTACAGTCAGCTGTTTATTTTCAATCGCATATGCAGGAAAGACCGGTAAAGAAATAGCGATTGCTAAAGTATGGTGACGCATCATGAATTCCGGATTGTAATTTATTGTTATGTTATAACATTACATAAACAGATGTACAACAATTATCATCAGTGCTTATACAGCTAGACCAGCTAGCGATTTATATAGGAAATAAAGAAATATAGAAGATGAAAAAGGAAGCCGTATTAGGTGTGCTTGATCTGTTGCGCCAGCTTCTGAATATTCATGCTAATCTCATCTGGAGTATGCGCTGCATAGCCAAACAATACTGCTGCTTTTTCATAAGGCTGTTGACAGTAGCGAGATAAAGGCTGAACAGCCAGATTAATAGCAAGACACTGATCAATAAAGCTTTGCTCAGTCCATGGAGCTTTTAGCCAACAAATCACATGAATCCCTGAGTCGGTTGGCTGAACAGTCAATACATCTGCAAGAAACTGTTGAATCGCAGCAATTAATGCCTGTTGACGTTCTTGGCAAGCTTTACGCACTTTACGGACATGGCGTGCATAATGCCCCTCTTTGATAAACAAAGCCAAAGCCGCTTGTTCTAAATAAGCACTCCGCGTATCGGTATAATATTTTGCCAGACTCAATGTTTCTATCAGCGATTCTGGAACCACCATAAATCCAAGCCGAAACTCAGGGAACATCATTTTAGAAAAAGTACCCGAATACATCACTCTTTGCTGTTGGTCTAAGCCCTGTAAGGCTTGAATTGGGTGCGTTCCATATCTAAACTCACTGTTATAATCATCTTCAAAAATCCATTTTTGCTGACTGGCTGCCCATTCCAATAGGGCCAATCGTCGACTTAAACTGAGTGTTCCACCTAAAGGGAACTGATGAGAGGGTGCGGTATAGATGAATTTACTTTCGGAATAATGCTGAATAATCTCAGCAATTTTCATCCCTTCGTGATCACTTGATACAGGATGAACTTGAATGCCAAAACTCCGAAAAATATTTAAAGCGGCATCATAGCCAGGCTCATCTAAACAGATCTGATCCAAAGGTTGTAATAATGCATAAGCTGCAAGGTGAATCGCTTGTTGGGTACCATTTACAATCAAAATTTGTTGTACATCGCATTTTAGCCCCCGCGTAGAACGAACATAATCACAAATAGCCTGACGTAAAGGCAAATAGCCACGACAATCATGAAACTGACCCAATTGCTGATGAGACTGCCGCCAAGCACGCCCCAATAATTTCCCCCAAAGCGAATGGGGAAATAAATCGGTACAGCCAACGCCGACATGAAATATTTTTTCACCCTGCCCAGATACATTTTGTTTCTGCCAAGCAGGTAATAAATTTGCGATATGCGGATTAATATTTAGCTTGTGACAGATGTCAGATGCAGATTTTGTCGCTATCTCTGGTATAGAAATTAATTGGTCAGGAATCAGCTCAGCGACATATGTACCAGAGCTTGGCTTGGTCACAACATAGCCTTCATCCAGTAAACGATCCATTGCAGCCAAGACTGAATTTCTAGAAATCGACATCATTTCCGCCAAGACACGACTAGAGGGCAGTTTGGTTCCAGAAGCCAGTCGGCCATCTAAAATTGCATCACGTAAAACACTATATAAACCCTCTTTAATCACCCCTTTAGGCAAGATCAAATGAGGGAAATAAGCCGATGCTGCTGTCGCCATAAGTAAAACTGGTACTGTTAAAAATACTCAAAGTGTATCTTATTTCAATACCACAATCACACTTAAACTCATTTCTCCTCTTTCTTTCCCGATGACTGGAGAATATCTGTGGAAAATTTAGTGGTTCAAATTGTGCCTGTTGCACAACAAGACTATAAACAATGGGTGGAGTATTGGCTGGCTTATCAAGACTTTTACCAAGTGGCTTTATCCAATACTGTTACACAAACCACTTGGCAACGTTTTTTTGATGATCAAGAACCGATATATTGTGCTGTTGCTAAACAAG
This sequence comes from Acinetobacter sp. NyZ410, assembly GCF_022828975.1. NCBI lineage: Bacteria > Pseudomonadati > Pseudomonadota > Gammaproteobacteria > Moraxellales > Moraxellaceae > Acinetobacter > Acinetobacter sp. NyZ410. The sequence continues at coordinate 3,782,631 of NZ_CP094620.1, forward strand.
CTGAGCATGTTCTGGGCTTTGTACATTATGTTATCCATCGCTCGACATGGGCCGAGGCCAACTTTTGCTATCTTGAAGACTTATATGTTTCTCCACAGGCAAGAGGTCAACATGTAGGCAAGCGCCTGATTGAATATGTACAACAGCAAGCGATTGTTCAACCCTGCGCGCGCTTGTATTGGCACACGCAACAAAGCAATCAAACTGCACAAAAACTCTATGACTGGATTGCTGAAAAACCAGGGGTCATTGAATATCGTATGGCGTTAAATTAATCCATAAAAAACCAGAAACACAATGCTTCTGGTTTTTGCTTAAACCCTTCTAAAGTCAGTTCAACAAGATTCAAAATACTTTCTAAGTATATTGAGCATCATCAGCTCACAAAAACCTGATACAACTTTTCAACAGTTTGACGGATTTCCAATTCGGTCAGGGCTGCAAAACCAAAACGAATATAGAAACTGTGATCAGAATGATGCCATTCCGAACCAAAATCATATTCAGAATCAATATGTAATTGCTTTAAAACCGTTAAAAACTGCTGTTGAAAAGGCAATTTAAACTTTACCCACAACGCCATGCCGCCTGCAGGTGGGGCTATTTCAACCCAGTTCTCAAAAGTTTGCTGAAAAGCCCTCACAGCAAAATCTCTACGTTGCTGATAAATCTTACGCATTTTACGGATATGCCGCTTAATTTCACCCTGCTGCATCAGTTCAGCCATTGCCAATTCAGTAATCGCATTGCCCTGTTTATCGATCAGCAAAATGTCTTGTTTCATCGCCTGAATAATTTGCACATTGGTCACCACATAACCAATTCTTAAACTGGGCGCAAACACTTTAGACAAAGAGCCGATATGAATCACTTTGTCTGCTGCCGGTAAGCTGATTAACGGCGGAATAGGTCGACTGTCATAATGAAATTCATGGTCATAATCATCTTCAATAATATAAAAATCAAAGGCTTTAGACAGCTCTAACAGCTTTAATCTTCGATCCATAGACATCGTCACTGTCGTTGGATATTGATGATGAGGTGTGGTGTATACCGCAGCAACTGCATGGCTGGACAAAATTTCAGTTAAATGATCGGTATCTAGACCATGCTTATCCAAACGCACGCGAATAATTTGATAATGATTAGACAGGAATGTTTCCACTGCAGGTGGATAAGCCCATTGCTCTACCACAATAATATGACGCTGAGACTGATGTTGAGCCAGAACCCGCGCAGCTAGAAAAATCCCCATTTGACTGCCACGAACCACACAAATATTTTCCATAGAGGTCTGTATAAAACGCTCCATAGACAACATCTTTAATAAGGCTTGACGAAGTTCTAAACTTCCCTGCGGATCTCCATATCCCATGGTTTGATGACGTGTTACTTGAATCAATGCATGCCGATAAGCCCGTGAAAACAATTCATACGGGATCAGCCGATTGTCAGGCACACCATCATTTTTGATCAGCATCTGAGTTGGCAAAACTGCTGTGATATCCACCTGTTCGGGTGTAGGCGATGACTGCGCTTTTAAGTCAGGTAAATTCTCAGAGACAAAGGTGCCTTGCCGGGCTTTTGAAACCAGCCAACCCTGTGCCTCCAAATCTTCATATACCGATTGTACAGTTTTTCGGTTAATCCCGAGTTCATCCGACAGTGTACGTGAACCTGGCAAGCGTGTTGCCTGAGTAATTCTGCCAGATAAAATCTCTTGAATAATCTGATTTGCCAACTTTAAAAAAAGGGTCTTTTCTTCACGATCTTCTAAATGTAGCCGAATTTTCCAAGGCTGACGCATAACTCTCTGGCCCATATAAGTTTTAGAAACTGGATATTTTAATCCATCCACAGAATTTTTATTCTGTACTTAGGCGATGTGAAAATCAACTCAGCGAGAGGTTTTATTTATGCAAACGGCACAACTCGATAAACAACAATTGATGCAAAATGCGCAGCAAAATATGCAGCAATTTATTCAAGATTCAAACTACACAGATCGACAAAAGTTGGCATTAACCTGCCGTATTTTATTTGACCACGGCCATGATGCTGGCTTAGCTGGACAAATCACTTGTCGTACCACGCAAGGCAATAGCTTTATCACCCAGCGTTTTGGTCTCGGCTTTGATGAAATTACCGCGCAAAACTTATTGGAAGTTGATGAAGATCTAAAGCCACTTGATCAACAAGGCATGGCAAATCCTGCAAATCGCTTTCATACATGGATTTATAAACAACATCCTGAAGTGAATTGCATTATCCATACCCATCCAACACATATTGCAGCGTTGTCGATGCTCCGTGTGCCCTTAGCGATCGCACAAATGGATACCTGCGCTTTATATGAAGACTGTTCTTTTGTGGAAGAATGGCCGGGAGTCCCCGTCGGCAATGAAGAAGGTATTTTTATTTCAGAAGCCTTAGGTAAAAACCGCGCTGTACTGCTGTCACATCATGGTCAGTTGGTGGCAGGTAAAACCATTGAAGAGGCTTGCAACTTAGCCATTTTAATTGAACGCGCTGCCCGCCTTCAGCTTTTGGCAATGGCTGCTGGACAAATTCAACCGATCCCACATGAACTGGCAAAAGAAGCTCATGACTGGGTCTCTACCAACAAGCGTAATAATGTCAATTTTGCCTACTATGCGCGTAAAGCTTTAAAAAATCATGCGGACTGTATCGAGGAGTAATGAAAATGAAATTAGAAGGCATTATTGCATACCCAATCACACCATTTCACCCAGACACACAAGCTGTCGATGTTGATGCGCTGACCATCACATTAAATGCTCTGCTAGAACAACAATGTAATGCGATTGTGCCATTGGGCAGTGCTGGTGAAAGTGCTTATTTATCTTGGCAAGAATGGCAACAAGTCGCACAAAAAAGTATCGAAGTCGTTAATCAACGTGTCCCGGTCATGTTGGGAATTTCTGAACTCACAACGGCGATGGCGATTCAAAAAGCCCAAAAAGCCGAGGAGCTTGGCGCTGATCTAATTATGGTGATTCCAGTGTCTTACTGGAAACTCAATGATCAAGAAATCTATGATTATTATCAGCAAATTGCTGCCTCCACCAAACTGCCGATCATGGTCTATAACAACCCTGCAACCAGTGGCGTAGATATGTCACCAGAATTGATCGTGAAAATGTTTCAAGAAATTGAGAATATTTGCATGGTTAAAGACAGTACAGGTGATATTCAGCGCATGCATAAATTTCATGAATTATCTCAAGGACAGTTGCCCTTTTATAATGGCTGTAATCCTTTGGCGCTTGAAGCATTTTGTGCAGGTGCAAGTGGTTGGTGTACTGTGGCGCCAAATCTACTCGGTCAGCTACCAAGTCAATTATATCAGGCAGTCAAAGATGGTGATTTAGACCACGCCAAAGCCTTGTTTTATCGTCAATTGCCTTTGTTGCGCTTTATTGTACAAGGCGGCCTACCGAAAACAGTCAAAGCAGGTTTAAATGAATTAGGTTTTTCTGTAGGTGAACCAAGAAAACCGTTACAACATGCCACTCCACTAGAAGTTCAGCAATTAAAGTCGTTGATGGCCTTAGCAAAACAAGCGTAACGATCCTAGTATACGCTTGTGAAGTTATAAAATTGATCCGATAAACATGCTTTGTTGCATACACAGCCGATCTGCTGCTTTGACAGATACTCATTTGACAAATACTCAAATGATGAGTAAATGTCATCCATCGGTGTTTAAATCTAAATGCAACAAAGCAGTTATTGCCATAGCAAATATCGCCATAACAAACAGATCAATTCCCAAATTAACTTTTTAAAAACTAAATCCAAGGTTTAAATTGATCCGATACAACCATTGGTCACTATAGGGTGAAACGGTCGAGCTAAAACCGGTTGAATTCATTGCACCGCCAATAATATTGGCATTTTTCCCCCAAGTATAATCAGCCCACACCATAAAGGGTGACGCAATAAACATCATCCCGGTGGTATTCATTTGAGAATCTGACCAATCATCACGTTTCTTATCCATATAACTATAATCATTGTAGAAACGGATCGCTTTGAGTTTGCCCATATTTTGCATAGGTAAGGTATAGGCAAGATTTAAACTGGCAACTGTCGCTTCAGAGGCAATAAAATAAGCAGGGGTAAATCCGTTATTCCCCATTAAAGTCATATCATTATTGACCCCGTCAGGGTTCTTTGCATCATATTGATAATGAATCACAGAGCTTTGTAAATTAAAGCGTTTGTAATTGTTATCGCTATGCACCCCTACTGCATAATATTGGCCATTTTTATCGGTGGTTTTATTATGCAATTGCGCAATTGCCCCCGATACCCCGACTTCCTGCTTACCCACCTTGGTGTCTAACTTGCGCACAATCCGCGTATTGAATTGATGGCGCTTTTCATTTTGATAGGCTTTTTGACTTGGAAATGCATTGTCGGCAAGATCATCATAAGTGGCACTTTCCGGCGAATAGCGCAGATTGGTTGCCAGCATTTCAGGGTAATAGCCCAGTTTTACATCCCAGTCCTGATTATGAAAATTCCAGTTCAAACCTGGGGCAATGTTATTGCCATAGCCCAAAAAGAATGGAATATGGTAAGTCCAACCATTTTGCGGATAAGGATAAATCGCAAAAGGTTTATATACAAAGCCGGCTTCTAGACTATTCTGTTGATCTAAATTGTAGCCCACGTAGGCTTTTTCGATCGAGCGTTTCTCTTGGTCTTGAAACAAGTAGCTTGCATTAAAATAGGCATCGTCAAATTTACCTTTGACATCGACTCTAAAAATATCAAAATAGAGTTTGCCAAAGCCATCATTCGGTCCTTCCCAATTTTCATAGCGTTGGTTTAATCGCACCACGCCACCCAATTTTATAGAGTCCGTCTCATCTTCACTTTTCCATTCTAATGCTGAGCTTTGCGCCAAAACATTGGATGAGGTACCCAAATACAATGCTGCAAGTAGCATCGCGATAGCTGTCTTTTTCATAATTGCGTCCTTCCCTTGTGGTCCAACGATCCTGTTGGACTTTTGTTTTACCTATAAAACATAGTTTTTATTGTATTTTGAGCAAAAAAAATTTGCCGGAGCTTTTGCTGAACATCCGATGCCAGCATCGAATGTTCAACTGGTTTTAATAGAGTTTTTTCTGCGGCGGTCCTGCAAAGTTCAGTGGTCCAATCGAATTCATATCCAATTCGATCACACTTGGCCCTTGAAAGTCGACCGCTTGTTGAATCACGCTTTTAAACTCATCTGCACTGCCCACTTTCCAGCTTTTCACTCCCATTGCTTCCCCTAAGACTTTATAATCTGGGGTATGCAATTCGTTGAAATATTGACGCCCACCAAAGTAATTCTTTTGGATACCACGCATTACGCCATAACCACCATCGTTCATGATCATTAGCACCATGTTGGTATTTTCTTGCGCCATGGTGGCAATCTCACCGATACCGAGCATCAAACCACCATCGCCCACGAGACCAATCACTTTTTTATCTGGATTGGCAATAGAAGCGCCAATTGCCGTGGCTAAACCAAGACCAATTGCCCCTGCAAGTGAGTGAATATTTAGATTCGGTGCTTGTACTGGAAATAGTCGGCTGCCCCAAGTACTGCCTGACATGGTAATGTCACGAACAAAGATGCCGTCTTGTGGCAGTGCCGCACGTAAGTGATCACAGATCAGTGCATATTGATCCAGCTGAGTACGCAGTGCCTCAATAGCGGACTGTTTTGCTGCAACAACCGCTGCATCATAATCTGTATCAACTTTTGAGATACCGCTTAGCCCTGTGAGCACACGTTGTAATACAGCTTTGGCATCAGCACAAATGAAGTTACGAACTTTATAATTACGTTGCTGCGCCACTGGATTGGCATCAATCTGAATCAGATTATCAGGGAACTGCACCGAATAGGTTTTGGTTTCATTGCTGCGTAAACGCGAGCCCACTACCACCAATAAGTCAGCCTGTTTTAACAGTTGCTCAACCCCTGCTGAGTTATGGAATGCACCTAAACTGCGTGGATGCTCATCCGCTAACACACCACGGGCATGGGTCGAAGAAACCACAGGAATCCCAAGATCTGCAATAGCTTTCACTTCATCAACACTATTTAACGTGCCACCACCAATCCAGAAGATGGGGCGTTTGGCTTTTTTAACTTCTTCAACAATTAAATCAATTTCAACTTGCTCAGCCTGCGGTAATTCAAGCGCTTTGACAGGACCTAAATTCAATGGCAAGTCAATTTCTGCAGCTTGCACATCAATCGGGAGCTCAACGCTTACAGGCCCCATCGGTACTGTGGTTGCAACACGAATTGCTTCACGAATTACACCCACTGCATTGTCTGGGCTGGTAATACGAAATGCAGCTTTGCTTGACGCACGTAAGAAGGTCAGTTGATCTTTGGTTTCATGGATAAAGCTAGCATCACGATCAAGATATTCACGTTCAACTTGCCCAGTTAAATGCAACACAGGGCTCCCAGCATTCATCGCTTCAATCAATGAACCTACTGCATTGCCTGCCCCTGCACCGGTACTGGTCAAAGCAACCCCTAAACCTTTAAAGCGTGAGTGACCATCTGCCATGGTGACTGCACCTGCTTCGCCACGCGCTGCCACAAAACGAATCTTTTCACGACGCCCTACGGCATCTGCAATTGGTAGGTTATGAATCGAAATCACCCCATAGATACTTTCCACTTGGTGTGCTTCTAAAACACGCGCGATTGCTTCGCCTACATTTACACGTTCTGTCATTGTTTATTCCTCAAAAACTTTTTCATTCCATGAATTTATTATTCACACCAAGGATTTGGCTGTTCGCTTAATCCCATATAAATACTTTTTTGCTGCATATAAGACAAAATACCTAAACGCCCTTTTTCACGCCCGATACCACTTTCTTTAAAGCCACCAAACGGTGCCGAAATAGAGAATTTTTTATAGGTATTAATCCAGACTGTACCGACTTCCAAAGCACGCGCAATTTGCCAAGCTTTACGGTAATTTTCAGTCCAGATTCCTGCTGCAAGCCCAAAACAACTGTCGTTGGCTTGGGTGATTAAATCAGCTTCATCGTGATACTTCATCACCACCAAGACCGGACCAAAAATCTCTTCTTGACAGGTTTGTGCAGTATTATTTAAGCCCGTGATGATGGTCGGTAAGTAATAACTTCCTTTCGCCAAATCACCATCCGTCAGCGCTTGACCACCCACTACAACTTGACCACCTTCTTGTTTGGCCAATTGCACATAGGCATCGACAGAAGCCAAATGCTTTGGATTAATTAAAGAGCCCAAATGTACACCCGCTGTTTCTGGATGTCCCACTCGTAAAGCTTTGGTAATTTCAACCAAACGCTTAAGGAACTGATCGTAAATACTGTGATGCACGAAGAGTCGTGAACCTGCAATACAGGCTTGTCCTGCGGAGCTAAAGATCCCATAAGCCACACCTTTAGCAGCCAATTCAATATCTGCATCAGGCATAACAATCGTAGGGGATTTTCCACCAAGCTCTAATGAGGTGGTAATCAATTTATCTGCGGCAAGATGAGCCAAATGACGCCCTGTAGTGGTTCCGCCAGTAAATGAAATTTTGCGGACCAAAGGATGCTTTACGATGGCATCACCAATTACAGAACCACGCCCCACTAAAACACTGAGTAAGCCTTTTGGCAGTCCTGCTTGTTCAAAGATTTTGGCGAGTTCCAAGGCAATTAAAGACGTTGCCTCTGCCGGTTTAAGGATCACCGCATTTCCAGCAGCAATCGCAGGGGCTAGTTTTTGAACTTCACTGGCAATCGGTGAATTCCACGGTGTAATCGCGGCCACCACACCGACAGGTTCATGCACACTCATGGTCATAAAGTCAGCCGCACGTTGTGTGGTGAGTTCATCATTCAGCGTTTCACATGCTGCGGCAACATAGCGTGCTGTAGCGGCAGCACTCATCACTAAACCACGTGTTTCAGCCAGTGGCTTACCATTATCACGGGTTTGTAATTTTGCAAGCTCATCTACACGCGCTTCAATAATCTCTGCCACTTTATACAAAATACGCGCACGTTCATGTGGCATGCTATTGCGCCAGCCTGCTTGTCGCCATGCCAAATCTGCTTTTTCAATTGCTTCATTGACATCATCTAAACTCGCTGTAGAAATTTCAGCATTTACAGATTGATCTGCTGGAAACAGACTTTGAATCGTATTGCCTTTACCTAATCGCCATTCACCTGCGATATAAATTTACTTTACCATGATCAAATCCTTTTAAATCTGAATTGCTTCAACGCTATTGCGACATGCACGAATCACGCTAAGCGCAGCCAAAGTTGAGGTTTTAGGATTGCTTGCCAAAGGCACACCTACCAATTCAATGGTCATTCCACCAAACACGCCTTCTGCCACAATGGTGTGCTTGTTTTTATTGGTTTTTGGATCAACCGTAAGCTCAACCATGGTTTCATCCATGCCTAAACCTGCGAGTGCTATGGTTGCTGCAACATTGGCATTGGCTGGAAACTTCAGTGCTGCTTCTCTGGCTGTACCACGAAAAAAAACCATAGCTTCACTGACCTGATCGAGATCAACCAATTGTTCAGCATAACTGCCACGCCAACTCTTCGGACTTTTACAGCCTTTATAGGTGACCTTTTCCAAACCACCTTCTTTTGCCGCAGAGATACCATCGATCCCCGCAATCGCACCCGCTAAAAGATGTAGATGGGCATCGTATTGTTCCGCAGTCTGTTTCAGTTGAGAGAAAAATTCGCTATCGGCTAAGGTTCCCACTGAAATCAGACCAATGGTCCAACCTTTCTCTAACACCTTTTGGGCATGTTCTTTTACCGCCGCTTGGCCTGCAACTTCGATTACATAATCAGGCGTGCCAAGGCATTGATCAATCGAACTAATTACCTGTACCTGAGCGGATACTTGTGCCTGTACTTTTTCAACACTGCGTGCAGGCACCACAATCCATTTAAGCTGTAAATCTTGTGGCATATGTGCGTACACTTCTGCTGCCATTGCACCGAAACCAATCATCATCAACTGTTTCATGGGCACACCTTATAAATGTTTGTTAAATCCACCAGAGACATCCAAGGCTGCACCCGTGGTATAGGATGCCAATGGTGAAGCCAAGAACACCAAAGCGTGTGCTGGTTCTTCAGGTTTACCTAGACGTTGCATTGGAATACCACGGTTTTTTGCAATATTGCCTGTCCACTGTTCCCATGACGCTTGGCTATCTGAACGTGTTTCAAAACGGCGTTTCCACTGTGCTGACTCCACCATGCCCAATAAAATTGAATTCACCCGAATCCCATATTGGCTAAATTCATGCGCTAAGGAATGAGTTAAATTCAGCAAAGCGGCGCGTGCCGATGACGTCGCGATCATGTGTGGTTCAGGTTGCAAGGCCAGTAAGGAATTGACATTGGTGATTGATCCACACGCCGACTTTTTTAAATCATCTAAAAATGCACGAACAGGATGCAAGACACTGAAATACTTCAATTCAATTTCTTTCATCCAATCTTCATCTTGGGTGTCTTCAAAATTGGATACACGCCCTTGACCTGCGTTATTGATCAACATGTCGACATTGCCTAAATTTTGATTGACCTGTTGTGCAAAGCGTTTTACATCTTGTTTGTCTAAAACATTGCAGGCTTGAGTAAAAATATGGGCTTGCGGATACTTTTCCAAAATATAATTTTTTGATTCTGCTAGACGCTGTTCATCCCGACCACACCATGCCACTTTGGCACCTTCTGCAACTAAAATTTCGACAGCAGCCAAACCAATGCCTGACGAGCCACCTGTTACTACTGCTACTTTTCCTTCAACTTGGAAGCTCATATTTTTCTCTCGTTTGAGTCTTAACGTGCCGATAAAATAATGTCGTTAAACTGTTGTGGTTGATCGACATAACTCAGATGACCTGCATCTGTAATCAGATGACATCGGCTCAATTGCATTTCTGCGGCAAGGTCTTGAATACCTTGTGCAGATGTAATTTGGTCCTGATCGCCTGCAATCACGACGCAAGGAACACGAATATCTGTTAAATAATTTCTAATTTCGTCATAGGCCAGCAAATACGATGCATGGGTAAAACCGTCTAAGGTCAAATCCTGCATCACCGCTGTGACCAAAGCCAAAGCTTGAGCATCTTGTTTATAAATTAAATGCGGTCCACGACTTGCCGCCATGCCCGCATGACCTAAGCTTTTCAACAACATCGGTCTTTTTTGATAGACTTGTGATTTGCTTTCCTCATCTGAACGTTGATAACCTTGTGCCACATTGGCAATCAGCAAAGTCTGTACACGTTCAGGATAAAGATGAGCAAAAGCACTGGCCTGTAAAGCCCCAAGGGAATGACCAACCAGAATGGCTTGCGAAATTGCCAAAGCATCGATTAAACCCAACAAACGTTGTGCATAATCTTCTGCATTCGGTTGCGCTGTATTTAAACCTTCTGATAAGCCATAACCCGGTGCATCCCAAGCAATCACACGAAAAGACTGACGCAGTACATCGAGCTGGTTGATCCATGAAGCAGAACCCGAACTAATCCCATGTAGCAAAATCAACGGCTGGCCTTGACCTGCCTCACGATAGGCGTGTACTTGACCATCCACTACAATGGTTTTGACTGGATATTTGGCTAATCGATCAAGCAATGTCATGGCTGGATTCCTTTGCTGTAGGGCTGGGCTTTGTCGATTCAATCAACGTTTGATTTGCGACAATGGATGTTCTGGTGGATAGTTCGGAATGGTCGGTTTACCCGCACCTAACATCACACACATCAAGGCATCTTCCTGACCCGGATTAAACAAGCCACGGTAAATTCCAGGTGGAATTGAAATCAGGTCTCGCTCTTTAAGTTTGGTTTGAAATTTCTCACCGTTATGTTCGATAAACAGGTCAATCTCACCACGCAACATAAAAAACACTTCCTCAACATCATGATGAATATGCAAAGGCCCTTCGCACTGCGGAGGTAAAACCATGGTTGAAAAAGTGAAGTTTTCTGCTGGAACAGTGTTGCCATCATTGACTACACCTGTTGCACCCGTGCCCATATAACGCATTTGGGCACGGCGATATTTGGGGTCATAGTCCGCTTGGAACTTCAAGGCATCAAAATCATATTTACGTGTTTCAAAACGTGCGATACGGGTATTTAACCAATCTTGTAAGCTTGTACCTTCAGGCTGTGACCATGATTCGAATTGTTGAGTAGTCATGTTTAACTCCTAGATATCTTGAATTAATAACGTTTTAGTAAAGGAACCAAGAAGAACGATCCAATCACAGCAACTGCTGCTAAGAAGGTAATTCCTAAATTAAAACTGTGGGTTTGCATCACGATGTAACCGATCAGAACGGGTGCAATTGCACTGGCAAAATTACCCAGTCCATTAAAAATCCCACCCGCAGTCGCGCCCACATCAGCGGTGGTCACACGAGCAAGTAGTGCAAATATTGCTGCGACACCAAAGCCCCAAGCCATTGCGCTGAGAGACATTGCTACAATCACTAAAATTGGATCTGTCATAATGACCATGACATACATAAAGATGCCGGCCACCAGTAAGCCACTGAATACCTGAATGGCACGACGACCTAACTTGTCAGAAAGAAATGCACCAATCACTTCACCAATCAACATGGCGATAAATGGGAAGCTTGAATAAATACCAAACTCTTTAAGGTTAAAGCCCTTGTCTTGAATCAGGTAGGATGGAACCCAACTGTTTAATCCCCACAGATAAGTCATCAGTGCAATATTGAAAATACACACCAACCAAAAAGAACCGTTCTGTAATAACACTTTGGTGTTGTGGATATGCCCTTTAAAATTGACACGTTTACTGGTCGATTCCAGCTCAATGGTTTTCTTGAGTTGTAAATTACGTAAGCCAAACACAATCGCAATCAGTGCAATCACAGTTAAACCAGCCATCACAAAGAAGGTGGTATGCCAATCATGCTTTGCGAGAACAGCCGCGGTAATTGGAAAACCCAAGAAAGCACCGATCGGTGTACCCAACAAAAACATGGTGGAAGCACGTGCTTGCTGACGATCTGTATAAGTTTGTTTCACGATGGTATAAGCCAAGGCAAATAATGGGCCTTCAGCTAATCCAAGCAGAACGCGGAGAATTAACATCCCTGTATAGTTGGTGGTAAAACCCATACAGAACATGAGTATTCCCCAAGATAAGACGCTCCAAAACAGCATTTTTTTAGGACTAAAAATATCGCCTAAGAAGCTTAAAAACACTGAGGAAAAACCATAAGCCAATAAAAAGCTGGTCATTAACCATCCAAGTTTTGCTTTGTCTTGGGCAATCCCCATCGCCCCCTGAAAGTGCGGGTCCGCAAATAAGACTGCGATACTAATTTTGTCGAAAAATGCCAGAACGACACAGATCATCAGGACAAAAGCAGGAACCCAATGCTTCAATCCACTTTTTTCTTCATTACTCATATTTCATTCCTTCGATTGAGTCATGAACCGGATTTAATGTTTATGGTTTTAATTTCATGACATTAAATTCAGGGTCTGCTAATAATTGGGGGTCTAACACGGTATTGGATTGCATCCAGCGCTTTGCCAGTTTGACCAGTTTTGAGTCATTGATCGCAATCATATTGATCAAACAGTTTTGCTCATCCAGATAAAGATAACTGCACTGATCTGCTGCGTTTTGACGTAGCACAATCTGCTTGGTTTTTTCAGGTTGGTAAGTCCCTAAAATCTGAATATTGTAGTGATACTGGTCTGACCATAACCAAGGAATATCCAGATATTCCGTATCCATACCTAACATTGACTTTGCCGTGGCAATGGCTTGATTTTGCGCATTGGCCCAAGACTGAATGCAATAGCCCAAACTTGGATGTATCGCCACATCACCTGCGGCATAAATGTCTTGGTCTGAAGTTTGTCCAAAACCATTGACAACAATGCCATCCTTAACGTCTAAACCCGCACTCACACCCAGCTCTTTGGCAATATCTGCACCTGCACCCACCACCACACAATCAAACAGTTCACTGGCATTTGGATGATTCACCACTTCAACTTGTTGTTGACCTGCTTCAATCAAATGCACATTTTTACTATTCAAATGGATCTGAGTACCTTGTTGTTGATGCATATTTTGCAAAAATTCAGATACATCAGGGCTAACGCTACGTGCACAAAGTCGATCACCGTATTCAAAAACATGCACTTGTTTGCCTTGTTTCCGTGCCGTTGCTGCAATTTCTAAGCCGATCCAACCACCACCAATTACTGCTAACTTTTGCGTATGTTGTAAGATTTCGGCTAAACGTTCGCAGTCTTGTACATTACGTAAAGTCACCACATTGGGAATAAATTGCCATGTATTGACTGGTACACGTGCTCGGCTTCCTGTTGCAATCAATAATTTGTCATAAGGCAAAACTTGACCGCTTTCTAAAACCACATGTTTTTGTTGGCGATCCACTTGTGTTGCCACAGCGGGTTTGTGCCACTCAATGTTAAAATCTTGCATCTGTTCAGCAGAGAACAGATGCAAACTGTCATAACTGGCTTCTTTGGAGAGGACTTGTTTTGACAGGGGTGGGCGTTCGTAAAATACCCGTTCCTCATTGGATACCACATGAATTTCACCTAGAAATCCATGTTGACGGAGTGTGCTTACTGCCCAACCCGCAGCTTGTCCTGCGCCAACGATGACTATTCTTTGCATAGCTTAATCTCCCTGTTCCAACTGCTTATACAGGTTTGACTTGGCGACGAGTATGGTCATCTAAACCACCTTCAACCGCCCACTCAGTAAAGAGTTCTAAACAATGTTCTTCAACACGTGGTTGCCATTCTTCCGTCAAATAATCATCATTGGTGTAGTATTCAAATGCACCACCCAAAGGTGAGTTGACATACCAGAAGTAAGCCGAAGAAATTGGATGACGACCTGGACCAATAAAAGTAGACCATTCAGAACGGTTCATGTTTAAGCCACCGCCAATCACTTCATGAATATCACGCACCACAAAGGCGACATGATTGAGTCCAGCAGGTTTATTGGGTACCGAAAGCAAAAACAAATCATGGTGATAGCCTTTGCCACGACAACGTAAAAAAGCACCACGATTACGATAAGCATCCGATAAGAAGAAACCGAGCTTTTCGATATAGAACGATTCTGTTTTTTCTAAATCTGGGGTAAAGAACACGACATGTCCAATCGCAACAGGTTGCCCTTTTTCATACACTGGACTGGCTGCATTGACACGAGTGATACTGCCGTATTGATTAATCCCTTCTGTTTTTAACGCAGGTAGCTCTTGGGTAAAGCTGGCTTGAAAGCGAATGGTCATCCCATTTGGGTCTAAGCATTGCAGCATGTCAGCCGTGGCTTGATAACCATCTACATCTTTCAGGCGAGTCGCTAAATCAGCCAAATCCTGTGCTGCATCATCCAAGCCCCAAGTCACTTCACGTAAAGTTGAGCCTGACTCGATGGCCTGTGGTAGACGCGGATCATCACAATCAAATAAATAAATTTTACTGCCGTTCTGGGTTTGATAAAGATCCGTACCCTCAATATCTGATTGGCTTAGCTTTAAACCAAAATCTGCCAAAAATTTATTTGAAGCAGCCCGATCCTCAACGCCAAACTTTAAAATCTCAATCCCTGTAATCATGAAACAATTCCTTAATTAAAGACAAAACCACCATTTACGGGAATATTCTGTCCAGTCACAAATGAGGACAAATCCGAAAGTAAATAAAGTGCTGTTCCGTTCAGATCCTGTGGTAACTGCTGACGTTGAATCGCACGACCATTTACATATAAATCATGACGATCTTGCGGTACATATTCTGTTGCTTCAACCAGCGTCAATCCTGGAGAAAGCGTATTGATACAAATATTAAATGGCCCTAACTCTCTTGCCATCGAACGGGTCATTGCCAGCAAAGCACCTTTACTTGCAACATAAGCCATCAAGTTAGGTGCGCCCCATAAAGCCGTATCCGATGCCACATTAATTACCTTGCCTGCATCAGACTGCTTGAGATATGGCACACATGCTTTGGTGACCAACCACGTCCCTTTGACATTGATGTTCATGACCCGGTCCCATAGATCGGCGTCATAATCCATCAAGCTTTTACCACCCACATTGGTCGCAAGTGCAGCGCAATTCACCAAACCATCTATTCCAGCTAAATGTTCAGCTGCTTGCTGAACAGCCTGTTGAATCGAATCAGCATCAGCCAAGTCAATCGTGACCGCAGTCACCTGTAGACCCTGTGCCTGCAATACTGCTGCTTCTTGTTGCACAAGATCTGTCAAGATATCCGCCATGACCACTTGAGCACCTGCTTCGGCAATGGCCTGTGCAAAGTCTCGTCCCAAGCCTCTTGCTGCGCCTGTAACAAAGACTTTCTTGCCCTGCAACAATGCGACATTAACCATGAACTTGTTCCTGCATTTCAATACGGTTTGAGCTATTCAAGCTCGCAATTTTCTTTAACTGCTTTTCCGCTTCTTTTTTCATTAAACGGCGTAAGCGCGATAAACCGACATCATGTTGATAGAGGAATTCATGTTGACGTGCGTTTGGCGCAAGATTTTCTAAAATAATTCGATCTTGTTCCAAGACATCCCAATGCAGTTTTTCTAAATGATTGCGATAAAGAAAACGCCAAACATTACGTTGCCAACCACTGACTTTACGACAACGCCAGAAGAAAACACGGGTATTTTGAGCATCAATCGGTGTGGCATAACCCACAATCCAAAACTCACCGCCTGGACCAAAATCTTTACGATAAGGAATCGAAAGACGCAACCAACTTGCACCAGTATTGGCATATTCAACCCAGTCAAAATTGACCCCTGTTTGCCCTTCTTTTTCGAAGACAAAACCATTTTCAGTTGAGCGGTGTTTCATTTCTGCAGTACGCTCACCATCCGCCATTGAGTGCGAGGTACAATGCAAATAGGTGCCATGCATTGGATCCATTACATTATCAATCGCATATTGATGATTGACCTTCCAATCCGCTTGGCATAGGAATGAACTCCATTCCTCACTCGCCAATTGTTCAGGAAAATCAAGTGGTTTAGCGACTTCATTTGGATCAATGCCAAACCACAGGAAAATTGCACCATGTTGCTCAATCACTGGGTAGCTTTTCACACAGGTTGTGCCTTTCATTGGGCATTCATGTACTGCGGGTACATCTTCAACCTTGCCATCATGGCGAACTTCAACGCCGTGATACCAACATGCCACGCGATTACCTAAGTTCCAACCTAAAGAAAGACGCGCACCACGGTGCGGACAACGATCTTCTAAAGCATGCACCTGACCTTGGTCATCACGCCAAACCACGATATTTTCACCTAAACGGGTAATACCCACAGGATTGGCTGCGACTTCCCAACTTGCCAGTACCGGATGCCATTGATCACGTAAACCTAAATCTAAATACTCCTCAACACTCGGAGTCACTGTTACTGCTGCATTCATCACTGTTCTTCCTTGAATCAATAACCTAAACGTTGCATTTCTTCAGAAAATGTTTCAGAAGTCCAAAGTTCACCAGACTCGCAACGAAAACCTTGTTGATTTAAAGATTGAACCAAATCAGTAAGTTCTGTTACGCCTGAAGAAAAGGCTTGAATTAAATGTTGAACAAAATCCTGCTCATAGACTGTTGGCACTTTATAGCGTGTTTGCCAAACCAGAAGTTCTGGCTGTCCAGGTATTTGAATATTGTTGATCCCTGCTTCGGTCGCTGGCGTGGCATGAATCCAGTTCGCTAGCTTCTCATTAAATGTTTTCATGAGATTCCATCCTTATAAATAAGACTTATAGTTGAATTTGAACGTCCTGCCCTTCAACACGTACGGGATAAGTACACAAATCACGACATCCCGGTCCACTCTTTAGCTCACCTGTTTGAATATCAAAAATTGCCTCATGTAATGGGCATTCCACGGTTTGATCTTCAATAAAGCCTTCTGTTAGCAACGCAAAGGCATGTGGGCAAACATTCTCGATCGCAAAATAATTGTCATCGATAAAAAAAACACCAATTTTCTTACCCTCGACTTCTATGGCTTTCGGCTCGTCTTCGGTAATGTCATCTTGCTGACAAACTGAGATCCAACTCATTTTTGCATCCTTATTTGTTTTATATATAAAACTTAATTTAGCATTTAAAACACAATGAATAGAATAAGCTTTGATCATTTTGCTTGTCAAATACTATATTTTTATGTTTTTCAATGAATTAATAAAAAGTTATAATTTTAGATGTTTCTTAATCAAAAAAATGTTTTATATATAAACATTGAGATTAGAAAAATTGATGATTACTATAGTGGTATTCCATGTGCAGGAATTGCAAAATAAACATAGGGCAACTTGGCAATGAACTTAATAAATGATGCTCTCTTGGAGCAAAATGCTGAACCCAATAATGATGAGCGTTATTTAGTACCGGGTTTGGTGCGTGGCTTAGCCATTTTAAAATTATTTGATCAACAGCATCAGGAAATGACCATTTCTGAAATCGCAGAAAAATTAGATGTAAACCGTTCGAGTGCTTTTCGTTTAATCCACACTTTAGAGTTTTGTGGTTATTTAAGAAAAATGTCGCAAAAGACTTATGCACTGAACAGCAACGTGATGGAACTTGGTTTTAACAGCTTATCCAAATCATCGCTGACTGATCTGGCTAGCCCCATCATGCGTGAATTACGCGATAAAATTAAAATCGCTGTGCATCTTTCGATTTTAGAAGGCACCGATATTGTCTTTATCAGCAATGCCCAATCTATTGGTTCATTTACCAGTAATGTGCATATTGGTACACGTTGGCATGCCCATGCCACCGTAATTGGACAATTAATTTTATCTCGCCTTTCTGAGGCTGAAGTGATTAAACGCTATGAACATTTTACCGATTGGAAAGTCTATTCTGATCGTACACCACGTGATTTGGCGAGTTTATTAGAACGTTTAAACTATGTCCGCAGTCAGGATTTTATGATCAGTTGGGGGCATTTTAATACTGATATGGCTGCCAGTGCTGCACCGATTTATAGTCAGGCAACTCAAGAAATTGCTGCCATATTATCTGTAAGCTGCCCATTGAGCACCTATACAGAAGATTTATTTAGAGGTGAAATTTCTCAAAATGTGGTTGAGTATGCTGATAAAATTTCAAAATTTATTTATTTTTAAGCATTGATAAATCTAATTACTTCAATTTGGGTATAGTGAAGACTAACCAAATTTTCTACACATACACGCCAAATAAGAAGTCCTTCTGGTTTTTATTTGGCGATCATTATTATTTTATTTCTTTTCTTCTTTTTTTGAGGGGGGGCTTAAAATCTCAATGCTCACGCTATGCTTCGTAAAAGAATCGCTGCGCTTTTGGCTAAACCTGAATGTTTAAAAGTCGTAAACATTGGGCTGCTTTATAATTCAATTTCTCTACTGATGATGGCAGAAGCAATTGCTTGAGCAGTAGATTTTACTCCTAAGCGCTTTCTTATACTGCGTAAATGATTTTCAACAGTTCTCTCTGAAATTTTTAAAATGTCGGCAATCTCAAAATGCTTTTGACCCACTGCTGCCCATTTTAAAACCTCTTTTTCACGTTTGGTCAGTATTTTTTTATGCGCAATTCTATGCTTTTGTTTATGTAAAATTTCACCAAAGGCAATATTACAAACCATCTGTACTGTGAGTTTAAAATCAGCACCCATATCCGAAATCTCACCCGCAAATGAAATTGCACCCTCTAAACCTGTTCGACCAAATACGGGCACTTGTATTCCATTGACCTCACCAAGATGCAGAGGGCTTTTGATAATCCGATAGGTTTCTTTTGCAGTTTTTTTATGCGAGCTCTTTGCCCAAAAAAAGGCTTCATCGTATTCAAAAATATGCTTGGTGATTGGGCAGCGGCGTAAATAAACTTCACGCTCTTCGATATTGCTTCGATCGACCCAATTGCCATGGACAAAGAAAACTTCATCAATCCATTCATGTTGGTTTTGAGGTGAAACACTACATACAATAATCCGATCAAAATTTAGCTGAGCAGCAAATCCCACCAGAATTTTAAATAGACTTTCGAGGTCCCGTGCTTGTCTCAATTGGTGAACGGTCTGAAACAATAAATCGGCCAATTGATTGCTTGCAAGTCTCATAAAGCCGTCTTCTCACTAAACTGAACACTTAAAACTAAAATATTGGAGATCAGCAGCAGATCGCCTCTAGATCTCCAATATTGAGATAAAAAATTGCGTCTAAATAGAAACAACCTCTTGATTGATGCTTATACCAATTCAGGATCAGCCAATAAGGTTTCAGCGGCTAACTTACCTAAATTATGCGATGCCAAAGGACTGTCTCCAGTCAGAAGTTTTCGGTCTTTATGGACCTGCCCTGTGATACCTTTATTTAGGATTTTAACGCCTAATTTATCGAGGTTTTCACCCACCAACCATTGTAATGGTCCTGGCATATAACCAATTTCAATATTTGCGCCTTTATCTAAAAAGTCAGGAAATACACAAATTTCATAATCTTTAAATATATAGTTTTCTGGTTTTTCATCGACGGCTGCGGCAAGTAAAGCTGCGGGTCCATGACACAGTGTAATCACATATTTATCATTGTTTATCGCCCATTCTAAAACTTTTTTTACACTTTTACTTTCAGGAATTTTCGCGAGTACACCATGACCACCGGGAATGAAAACCCCTGCATATGGCGAGTTTCCAGCAATGATCTCGTCCAAAATATCATCAAGCTTTAACGGGTTTTTAAGTTTTTCAGCATACTTTGCATAAGTATCTAAAACCACTTTATCTTCATTCGGCATCGCCCACATTTCCAACTTGGCAGGATTGCCTGAGAGCGTTGCAATATCAAACTCAAAGCCTGCATTGTCTAAATGAAATACCGGAAGTAACATTTCAACTGGATGATTTCCTGTAGAAAAGAATTTACCGTTCTGCATCAGGATATAGCGCTCATCCGTTGCAATCATCAGAATTTTTTTGTCGCCACGATATGGCTTGGGATAAGTCGTACCGTCATAATCTGTTTTCGATGCGGTGTACTGGCTTAAAGAATAAGGGGATGGAAAAAATGCATTATCTTCAGCAGTATCTGGTGTAGGTATTTTACTTAATTCAGTCATTTTTTACTCCAAGCGTTCTTATAGAGGATATATTCAACATGCACAGTATATTCTGCCCTAAAAAGATTTTTGAATGAGGGAAAACCCCTATTCCTACATTTTTAAAACATATGCTGAATTCAATTTTAATCACGCTATCGCTGCCAATAAACCCTGTTTTATTAAAATTAAGTATCTGATTTTTATTTAATTAAATTTTAAGAAAGTTTTATATTTTCTACGATCCATACTCACGCTCGATACAGAAATACAACGTAGAGATGAAATGAAATACTGTGAGAGATTTTTTAAATGTTGATTGTGTATTAGACTTTGAAACTCAAAATTCCGCTTAGAAAAAATCAATGGCTTCAATGATGAAACTTAACCGTGATCTTAGATTAAGTTTCACCTGATTAGATTAACCGATTATCCTCGTTCACAAACAATGACGAAGTTCATGAATTTAAAACAATAGGTCATTGTTAAATTATTTCCATTCCATCTCACCCGTCAACACTTTAGAGCTTAACTCCAAAGAACTTTCTTCAGCCAAGTTCGGGTATTTTTCTTTTAAAGCAGCAATCACTGATGCTGAATCTTTATGATCTTTTAAAACTTGATCAACATCCACAAGATATTGATAAGTAAAGTCGATTGCTTGAGTTCCTGTTGGAATATCACCAATATAATGTCCAGGAATCACTGCACGCGGGTTTAAACGATTCATTTGTTTTAGCGTTTTTCGCCATTCGTTACGTTCTTTTTCAGTTTGTGCATCTGCTGTCCACACATGAATTCCTGAAGATAAACCTACACCACCTAGAATTGTACGATTGCTTGGAACCCATAGATAAGATGCATATTTACCCGGTGATTTGATCTCAATTTTTTCACCTTCTAGCACAATTGTTTTATCTTCACTAGCACTCGGTACAATCACTTGAGATGGCGCACCATTTTTTAAGATAGGTCCCCAATAAGCAAACTTGCCTTCTTTGGTTGCTTCAATATGTTTAACAACTTCTGGGGTTGCAATCACTTTTGCATCTGGAAATGCTTGAACCAGTGGCTCTAAACCAAAATAAAAATCTGGATCACCCGCTGTAATCACAATATATTTAAGGTTTTTACCGCTGTCTTGAATGATTTTAACCAAGTTCTTTGCATCGTTAACACTGAATTGCGCATCGACCAGCACTGCATCTTTTTCACCCGAAATAAGTGTAGATGTAACTGGAAAAATGCCTTGTGCTTGTGGGTTATAAACTTTATAGCTTAACTCTGCTGCAAATGCAGAAGCACTCAACATCACTGAACTTGCAAGAAGTGTTTTTAAAAATAATTTCATATTGTTGGCTCTCTTTGGAATTAAATTAAGATTTAAGTAGTTGTTGCTCTAGAAAACGTACAAAATCCTCTGATTTATTATAAAAACCATGAAGCGGTATTTTGCCCATTTCACCATGTTGATTTTCATACACCAATGTTGGAAAACCTTGTCCTCGAACATGGGATAATAATTGGCGTGCATACTGAATATATTCATCTTGTTGATCTTGATCGATCGCATCTAAATATTTTGACCATTGGTCATTATTCAGCCCTAACTCGACAGCAAGTTGCGCCAGTACACTATATTGTGTGACATCTAGACCTTTTTGATAGTAGCCCTGTTGTATTAAATTTAATAACGATATCATCGCGCTATGCCCTACCTCCTGCTGAATACTCAGTAAAGCGTGAGTTGCAGGGATAGAGTTCATGATCAGTGTGCTGTCTTTAAGCAAACCATTTTTATATTCATCACCAAAATCAACACCTGTGAGTTGATGGATTTGTTCATCATAGTGAATGATCTGGGTTCGCATTGCTGCTGTCATTTGTGGTTGATGATCTTCACTATAAAGTCCACCAAAATGTAGACGTTGTAGATTTGGAAATTTTTCTTCGACTGCATTAATTAAAGGCAGCGCACCATAACTCCAGCCGCAGATCGGGTCGATAATCCAGTGTAGAATTGGAGAAGCCATAAATTAACTCTCATCTATAAATATATGATTCAAAATATGTGAAAAGCCACACAGTTTTGCTGATATTTGTTATAGTAAATAATAAACTTACTTTTTGTAAGTACTTACTAAAAAGTAAGTGTTTTTTAGTCGTGGAAAGTTTATGAATACTGATGAATCTTGTTTAGCCGCAAATGTGTTGTCAAAGAATTGCCCCTCTCGGGTTAAGCTTATGCATTTAACCAATCGTTGGGGCGTTTTGGTCATGTTCTGTTTAAGACGAGGAACACATCGTTTTAGTGAGTTAAGACGTAGAATTGATGGCATCAGTGAAAAAATGTTGACTCAAACTTTACGTGATTTGGAAAATGATGGTTTTGTGATTCGTAAGGAATATCCAATTATTCCGCCACATGTAGAATATTCTTTATCTGAAAATAAAGGAGTTGAAGTCGCTGAAAAAATTTATGACTTGGTTCAATGGATTGAACAGAATGAAAATTAACTTAGAATTGTTATAAGTTTCCATCCATTCTTTAGAGTGTGGCACTAATGATTTTAACGCAGAAGCTTTAAAAGGCTTTTGGTCCATACTGCCAATGAAATACTTATTTAAACCAAGGACATCAACCCATTGTGTAGAGCTTGGAGCATATTGATATTTGTTCAATCCACCCCATAACCCAAAAAGCTTTCTATTAAAGATAAATAACTTTTCTTTTCAGAAATAATTTTTGTTACATCCAAATTCCTTTTTACTAAAGAGACATATAATGCTAATGAATAAGCTTGGCAATTTATGGATTTTTTAGGATTAAATTCAATATCAGTAAAAGCATCGTATACTAAAACTTGTTTTTTAAGGTGGCTATTTTTATCTAAAGCATTCAGATAAATCCAATCATAAAATGCAGTTTTAGGTTCCAGTTCCCAATTTACACTATCACATTCGAATGAAATTAATGCTCCTGAAGTTCTAAGCCTTTCGTCCCTTTTAGCATCTTTAGAGTTTTTTTCTAATATGTCCTTATATGGACCTCCTTTTGAAAAGACTTTAGAAGATTGGAAAATGGCTTCAACACTTATATCTTTATTATTTTGAGAATTGTAAATTAAATTGAAAGCACTGAGATCAATGCCTAGTGTGTTTTCTGACTTACTTGAAACCTCTAAAATTTGAGCGCAAGGACTTTCTTTTAAAAAAGCATCATGTAAGGAACGAATAGATTTTTGTTTCTGGGAATAGTGCAATCCAGCAAACCATTCAAAATCTATATATTTAACCTCAACTAACTGTTTACCATCTTGCTTCGGTATAAATACTGGTCTATTAGCCATATAAAACTTAACTTGTGCTCATCAAACTTAACTTGTGCTCATCAAATTTAACTTGTACATATATTTCTAGCTTGATAACAAAGCAAATCCGCAGCTTCATAGATTTGATTCTTTTTAGATTCTTCATACAAATCCGCACTACTCGTCAAAGCTCCCCACATATCCAAAAAAATTTCTGCTAATTCTTTTGGAATGCTATCACTGTGAATTAAGTTTTCTTTTATTTTAATTAATAAAGTAATTAACTCGTTTAATGAAGCATCATCAAACCCTTTTTTTTCCCTTATCAGTAAATCAAAATCTAAATATTTTTGTATAAATAGTTTAATTGCACCGTTTGTGTTCATATTGACTCCTTTATGGTCTGACAATTTTAATAGCCGATGCAGGGATATGTCCAATAATTAATATTTCACCAGAAGCTTTTGCTCTATTAATTGCAGTATTTCCTTTCAATGGACTACATGGACCATTTAATTCCGTTGAATCTTTAACTTGACTTAAATCAGTACTTATAATCCGTTCTTTAGCAGTACCATATTTAGCTGAATTTGCTACTGCTTGCGCATATGTTCTAGATGTAGAAATATACTGTGTTTTTACAATAATAAAATATAAAAACCCAGTTTTTGACTGGGTTTAATTATATGTATAAAGCTTAATCTTTATGGTTATAAACAATCATTTGACCTTTTGGAAACTCGCCTTTCCATCCACATGGCATCCCCCCTTTCTTCAATATATTGAGTATATTTTCCCAAAATTCTGGTAAAGCATCTACAAAAACAAGATATTTGAATAAATAGAAAAATTCTCCGCTTAAACAATTTTGGAGATCTTCATCAATTTTTTTATTATCAGCTATTTCAAATAATACTTTGTTTATTCTTTCATATGATTGTGAACGCTTATCTTGATATTTTTCATAAACATCCTGTGGTAACTCTAATTCAAAATCATGTAAATAAGCACCATCTCCTTGAATTTCAATAATATGAGTCCAATATTGATACTCTTTTCCTTTAACATAGTCTACATCCTGATCTGTAGCAAAAGTAATAGCATCCTCAGTATCGTTAATAATAATACTTTTTGAATCAATATACATACCATCAAGAAAATTTTCTGATTGAATTAGATTAATTAAATCAGAAACTACATTGTCCATCTTGGTGAATATTTCAAGTTCACTCATCTTCTAGCTCCTTTTATTTAAACTTAGTTAAAATTTCTTTCCATTGGTCAGTAGTAGCTCCAAGTTTAGGCATCAATGTACTCAGTTGGATTACGATGGATGAATATTTATACTTTGAAGACTATTAGAATAAGAAAAGCTCAGCGACATCACACTGAGCTTTAAATTATTTTTTATAAAATCATGAAATTACTCATTATATAAAACTACTATAAATGACCTTCAGGATATGAAACCTCCCAACCACCTGCTAAATAAACTTACAACATTTGATTTAATAAAAGGCTTTCATAATTATTTAAATCTTGAAAAATAAAAAAACTAAAATCTCTAAAAAATCACTACTATTCTTCAAAAACTTCAAATAAATATAAATTCAAATTATTAATTTCCTCCAATTGTTTTTTCATAAATTCGTATTTACTTTGCTTTTCTTTATTTTTCCCATTGAAAAAACTTAACTTTAAAATAGTTAAAATTTCACTATCAATTATTTGATAATTATCATCAGTCAACTTATTATTTAATAATTTAAAATGATCACAAAACAATCCCTCATATGAGTAGTATTCACCTAAGTAATCACTACTATGTTTAATAAAAGAAATATCAAATTTATTTTGAAAAATTTCAGCCAAATCAAATATTTTAAGTTTTGAAGTATATATTAAAAAAAAGCTTTTTTTCACCTTATACCTTCCTTTCTGTTTTTTAAACCCTTATTCAATTGCTTTGATTTCTCACTACTAAAACTATCAAAATTTTTTAAATTTAATTCAATATCAATTAATGATCTCGATCTATTTTCATACTGATTAATAAAATATTTTCAATCAAATAAAATTATTAATATTAAATCAATTGCTATTTAAGATATCTAACATAATCTGATTTTAAAATTTCATTTAACACATCTTCATACTCATTATACCTCTCATTAAAATAAAAAAAGAAATCATCCAAATTTTTAAATTCTCTATAATCATATATGTCGTATAAATCTAAAGCATCACCATACTTACCCAAATACTTAGAGAATGCAAAATTAATATTATTATTATTTTTCTTTAAAAATAAATCTAATACATATTCATTATTATTGGTGTTATCTACATTTGAAATCAATATAGGGTTTTTTTTCAAAAACAATTTTTCAATGCTATCATAAAATTCACTCATTAAAGTTACCTCTTTATTTTCTAACAGGACAATTTTTAGGTGGTTCTACAAAAATATCAACTTTTTTACCTTCAGGTGTAAATATATTGATATGTGGAATAGTTTTGTGAGGATGGCCATCTGGTAAAGACTCATGTCCAAATAAGACACCTGTCAATGGATTAATTTTATAATCCATATGATATGAAGCCCTGTTTGTTGAGTTTTGTCTATTTTGTTTAAAAGCTTTTTTATCTTTTGCTGTTTTTTCAGATGATTTGTCGCTAGCCCCAGCCGATTTTTGTGCATCAGGGAAAGCTCCAAATAAAATTGCACCAGCTTCTTTATATGAACAGGCTGTTACACTACGACCAGCGCGTACTTCAGCAATTTTCTTAAGCGTATTTACAGGACTTAAACCATACGGATCTGTCCAGCCTATACTATTCGCAGCATATTGATAAAGATTAAACCCACCATTGTGTTTTATAGGATCCTTACTTACAAATCTCCCTACATAAGGTGAATAATACCTATGACGATTATAATGCAACCCCGTCTCTAAATCGAAATACTGCCCTTGAAAACGAATGTTGTTGCTGATGATTTCAGAGTTTTCAAAGAAACTGGATTTAGCTTTTTCAGACTTACCACTTCGAGCATAGCTCTCGTCTTGCGCTCGTGCAAAGCGTTGCTTTGCTGACACGAGCTCACCCCATGCCTTATATTCTGCTTTCCAAATAATAGCACCTGTATGGTCACTCATTTCTTGTGGTGTACCAAGATGATCACAATGATAGAACCATACATCATCAAAGCCTTTGCTTTGCTTGGTAGCTTTCCATAGTGGGTCACGATGCACGCTATACGGTTTGTCTGACCAATCAGGTGTTTGATGCAGCTCTATCGGACTTTGATAAACTGCCTGAAGCATCGGTACAAAACTGTCTTTTTCGTAGATATAGTGCTTAGTGGCTTGTTCTGTTGACTCATAAGCCAATGTGTCACCATCCCAGCCATAGATGATGTTGCGCTCATCACCTGTATGGTGGTGCTTACTACGTTTTTGTATTCTTCGTCCTAAAGCGTCATAGCGATATTCTGCTGTGTATTGGCTGTTGCGGCTTTTGATCATTCGACCATAAACATCCCACTCAAGATTTAAATCACCTTGCGTTGATTTTTGTCGGACCAATTGTCCGTATGCATCATATTGGTATTGTTGATCAAGGTATTCTTTGACCACATTATTAACTAAACGATGATAACCATAACCTTTTTCTTCTGCTCGTTGTACATGGTTTTGATCTTGATGTTGGGCTTTGTCATCATTGTAGCGATCTATGATGTTACTGGCTGGGTCAAAGTTAAAGGTTTCTTTACCGAGTTTACTGGTGGCTTCAAGTATACGTCAAATGCCCGCTAATCGCTTAAACTGAATATCTATAAGCTTTTGAATATAAATATATTTCATTTTTAAATTATGCATCAATACTCAAACAATTTTGATTTATAAAAAAGACCTCAGATTGATTAATATTCAAAATTTAAAAAATTTCCTCTAAAGTAGGCAAAATATTTTTTAACTCATTAATTTCACAAATAATATTATCCTGTAATAAAAAAGAGTCTTCTTTATCTTTGAACTCATATATATTTTTTTTCAACATATCAATTATTAATGCTATAGAGTTAGTATAATAAAATTCTCGTCCCAATTTTTTTTCCTTGTTCCTAGTCTCGATTCTAGAAGCTATTTCACTTCCATTGATTACCCGATTAAAACGCTTTTCTTCCATTACTTTATTATCATTAAGATCTTTCATTAAAATAGAAAGAATTTCTTTTCTTAAGTTAACATCTTCATTTACAATATATTTAATTTGATATAAATAACAAAGACTTGCCCATTGGATTGAGTTTTTACGATTAAAATCGCAAAACTCTATACTATCTAAAAATTCTCTGATCACAGAATAATTATCAAACTCTTGAACAAATAAGTTATAAACCAATCTAACGAGTTCTAAAGTTTTATCACTTTCTCTTATATCAAAATTATTTTCCAATGATTTAAAATATTCCTTTTGATAATCATACTTTAACAACTCATTTAAAATTTCTAACTTTATAGTCATATTACACCTCTATTTTACAAAGATTTTAACTTTATCGCCGGGTAAAACTCCCGCACCGGCGAGACCTAATTGAATTGATTTACCAGCACCTTTATTATCAGATGGCTTAATATATTTTACACTTGCACCTAATCCACCTTCTTTAAACATAGCCATTGGCCATTCATCTCGATCATATCCAGTTTTACAAGGATGGCCTTTCATAGCTAATCTTCGTCTTGCTGGAGCATTAATTGGATCCACAGTTACTATGGATGCATGCCCTCTAGCAATAGCTGATTTAATATGACCAGCAGTTTCAGGATAAACTTTACTATCTAGTGTTAAATAATAATCAAATGGTGAATTTACGGGTGCAGGCTTTACACTTACTCCTTTCAAACCTAATGGATCAACCCAGAAATTACTATTTGGTGCGTATTGATATGTGTTCAATCCACCAAACAATCCAACTGGATCTTTACTTATATATCGTCCAACATTATACGAATAGTAGCGATATCGGTTGTAATGAAGACCTGTTTCTTGGTCGAAATACTGTCCTTGGAAACGGATGTTGTTGCTAATAATTTCAGAATTTTCGAAGAAATTAGATTTAACTTTCTCTACTTTACATTCGCCCCAAGCCTTATATTGCGCTTTCCAAATGATTGCACCTGTATGATCACTCATTTCCTGTGGTGTACCAAGGTGGTCACAATGGTAGAACCATACTTCATCAAAGCCTTTGCTTTGTTTCGTAGTTTTCCATAAAGGATCATGATATTAAATTAGAGGTGCAGCATGACCGATAAAACTCTTTTTAGTTATTATCAATTGGTCAACATTGAACTTAACAATCGCATTGTAATGGCTCCACTAACACGCAACCATACAGAAAAGGGACCTGTTCCAAGTAATTTTGCTGCTGATAAAACCGATTACCCATGTGAGGTCTGTGAGCATGTATTAGCTCATAAACTACCAGATGTGGTAGAGGCTGCTTACCTACGTGGAGCTTATCTTGAGATAACGTAAAGCATTAATGGCGAATTGGGCTGAGTTTTGTAAAATATATATGGCATAAAATTTATGCTTCTACCCTTTTAGATAAAAGCATTGTTGAGTTTATTGCATTTATAAATAGCTAAACTAAAGCAAATAGACTTACACCTGTGATAATCTTATTCATAAAAAAACTCTATAAAATATTCTATATCTTCAACAGCCGCTTGTATTTCTAAATTCGCCCTAACTTCTTTAATAAATCCTTCAACATACCCACCATTCTCTTTTCTAGGATTTAAATTATATTTGTTAATAATTAGCTCTTGAATTAAATTAATTGCCTTCAAGAAACTATATATATCTTTTGAAATAATATGAAGTGTGTCACCTGAAATGCATGCTCCAACTTTTCCAGAATCATTCTCAATATAAACAATATTAGTATCATGCTGTGTTAAAAACACTGTACTATCTCTATCAAATATATCACTAAACATATACTGAATTTCTTGAATAGAATCACTTCCTAGAAAATCATTAATATTTCCTCCAATATCAATATTGAAATCACATTCGGGAATAGAATTTTTATAAATTAAAAATTGATCATTATCTAGCTCACTTTTCTTAATCAAAAATGATGATTCACCGTATATCTTTTGATTATTTATACTAATTTTTTCCAATAAGTTGATAAGATTCATATCTATTCCTAAAAATTAAATTTTACAGCCTTTGTTAAACTGCTTAATCATCGTTTCGCGATCAATTAGTCTTCCACACATCCATTTTTCTTTAGCTCCATTAAATTGCTGACCTTCTAAGCCAAAAAAATTATTTTTCTTTATTTTATATTTAATCCTATCACTCCATTCAAAACGCTCAGGAAAAGCATTCATTGAATCAGTTATTGTTTCCCACTCGTCAAAATAATCAAAACTATCATTATTCGCATAATCAATACCTAAATTAGAATCATGAATAATCTTATAATCATTTTCAGTATTGAATTTACTGCTATAAAAATTACCTTTTCCAAAAAACTATAAACTCTATAGCACTTTCTAACACTTGATCCCAAATCTTCATTTATTTTCCTCTCTCATGGTTTTCCATAATAAATCACCCCAATATAAAAAAAAGCTCAATAACTTATCACTGAACTTTGTATAATTTAAAACATATTGGTTCGGTCTTACAATTTATTCATTTGAAAATACTATTAAACGGCCTTCGGGATATTTCCCCTCCCATCCACATGGCCAACCTCCTGCTAAGTACACTGCAAGTACTTCATTAAAAGAATTATTATCTAGTTTTGTATAATCATTAAAAATAATTTTTGTAAAATCATCATAAATGCTACCAATTAAGTAGGGGATAGCTTCATTTAACTTCGGATCATGAATAACTCTTTCATTAATTTTTTTCTAACAAAGTTAAAAATTTTAGTTGTTAAACCATCAATATCATTATGTTTCTCCATATACAACTCATCCATATTTACAATTTCATCTGATCTAACCATATTCCACTCTTGAAGCTCTACTTGCCCATAGCTTTCTATTCGAAAATTAAAAATATTATCCGTTAATATCGGATCATTAATCTTGAGATATCCGAAGTTTAATTTTTATTCATTTAATGGATTTTTCAAAAAACCACCATTTCCTAAAAAATTTAGAATTAATGAATTAACATTTTCTTCTAATTTCTTACTTATTTAGGTAATCCCCCCTAAAAATAATTGAAGTTAAAAGTAGAAAATCGAATAATCTTGTTGAAGGAGATTTTCTATGAAAACATCTAAATATTCAGACAGCCTAATCATGAGTATTTTGAAGCAAGCCGAATCAGGAACCCCTGTTCCTAATCTGTGTCGTGAACATGGCATGAGTTCCGCTACATTTTATAAATGGAAAGCGAAATATGGCGGTATGGATATTTCCATGATGACGCGACTTAAAGAATTAGAAGCTGAAAATGCTCGTCTGAAGCGTATGTATGCTGACGAACGCCTTAAAGCAGATATTCTTCAGGATGCACTGTCAAAAAAGTTATAAGGTCAACACAACGTAAAGCTCTTGCTCAGCGAGCCGTTGAGCAATTTAAAATCTCAGTAAGTAAGGCCTGTCTCATATTCCAAGTTAGTCAAACCTGCTATCGATATACAGCTCAATTAGACGAGCAAAATAAGATCATCGCAGAATGGCTGCTTAAGCTCACCAATGAGAATAAGACTTGGGGCTTCCAGCTTTGCTTTTTGTACCTACGTAATGTCAAAGGCTATCTATGGAACCACAAACGTGTTTATCGAATTTATAAGGAGCTTGAGCTTAACCTACGAATTAAACCAAACAAACGCATTAAGCGAATCAAGCCTGAATCACTCGCAGTGCCTTCAATACCGAATGAATCGTGGTCAATGGACTTTATGCATGACCAATTCAGTGATGGTCGCAGTTACCGAATTCACAATGTTATTGATGACTATAACCGTGAGTCACTAGATATATTGGTTGATTTTTCTTTGCCAGCTCAAAGAGTACTCAGGGGACTAGCGCATGGCGAGGTAAGCCAAAGCGTATACGTAGTGATAATGGGCCAGAGTACATTAGTGATTTAATGCAGGCCTGGTGTACTCAACATGAAATTGAACATGTATTTACCCAACCTGGTAATCCACAGCAGAATGCTTATGTAGAACGCTTCAATCGGACAGTTCGATATGAATGTTTGAATCAATATTTATTTCGAGAACTTGAAGATGTCCAAGACTATACAACTGCATGGCAACACTTTTATAATCATGAACGACCACATATGTCAGTTGATGGTAAACCACCTAAATTTAAACAACTATAAGGACTTTGGTTTTCTACTCATTAAATCAATTAAAAATGGGGGTATTACCTTTAGAATTACACTTAACTTTTTTTACCGATCTTAAGTAATTTTCATTACAGCCCATTATCACTTTAAAAAAGATAAAATTAAAAACACTTAGCCGAAAAACATTATTTTCTAATAATACTCTTAAGTCATAAATAGAAGATTAACTATGAAGTAACTCTACTTTTATCTTATCTAAGTTTTCGCATGGAATTACTACTTTAAAACTACCTACAACTTTGAAAATTTTTTTAAATTTACTTTCTCTTAAACCGTAAGCACAGCAATTTCCTTCTCTCATTTCATACATAAAATCACCAAAATCTGTGGCTGGAATATAGACTCCATTTTTTATACCTAACTGACTCTCTATATCTTCAATTGATAAAAAACATATACCATCACTTTTACTTGAAAAACTATTAAAAAAATTTTCAAAAGGAAAAGTTAATCGAATAGTCTTCCCAAGATATTCATGAGCTATGATTAAACTTACTTCGTTTTCATCACAGCTCAAACTCAATAATTTTGAATCATCGCTATTTTCAATAATTTCTAATACATTCATGGGCAACCTTGAGCCTTTTTATATTTACCATAAAAATCATCAACCATACCTGCATTCTCTATTTTATCTTTCATAAATAAGTGACCTTTCTTTCCTCCTACATCATAGTTCAAATGTGGGAAAGTAGAAGTACCTACACCTTTCCCCCAATCACCATGATTCCAATATACTGACTCTCCTTTAGAATTCTTCCAACCATTCCACTGACCTTTTTCATTATAAGTTTTAACAGCCCCAGGTCCTAACATTTTGGCTCCAGCATTCATCGCATCATTTTTATTATTATACAAATAGTCATCTTTTCTAGCATCATCTGCACTAACTTTTTTACCAGATGCCCCAATACAATTTATTAATTTTTTTGTATTTTTACTTTTTGCATTAACAGGTAAAGTCTTAGTTCTACTCCTTAAGCCTAAAGGATCTATCCATTCTATGGTATTAGGCGCATATACGTATAAATTATAGCCTCCGTCTAGGCTTATAGGATCTTTACTTACAAATCTTCCAACATAAGGCGAGTAATAACGATGCCTATTGTAATGCAGCCCTGTTTCTTGATCAAAATACTGCCCCTGAAAGCGTATGTTATTACTGATGATTTCTGAATTTTCAAAGAAATTTGATTTAGCCTTCTCAGTCTTACACTCACCCCAAGCTTTATATTCAGCTTTCCAAATGATCGAACCTGTATGGTCTGTCATTTCCTGCGGTGTACCCAAATGGTCACAGTGATAGAACCATACATCATCAAAGCCTTTGCTTTGCTTGGTAGTTTTCCATAGTGGGTCACGATGTACACTATACGGCTTGTCTGACCAATCAGGTGTTTGATGTAGTTCTATAGGGCTTTGATAGACGGCTTGCAGCATCGGCACAAAGCTGTCTTTTTCGTAAATATAGTGTTTAGTTGCTTGCTCTGTTGATTCATAGGCAAGTGTGTCGCCATCCCATCCATAGATGATGTTATGTTCATCCCCTGTATGATGCTGCTTACTACGTTTTTGGATACGGCGACCTAACGCATCATAGCGATACTCTGCAGTAAATTGGCTATTTCGACTCTTGATCATTCGTCCGTAAACATCCCACTCAAGATTTAAATCGCCTTGCGTTGATTTTTGTCGAACCAATTGTCCGTATGCATCATATTGGTATTGTTGGTCTAGGTATTCTTTGACCACGTTATTGACTAGACGATTGTAGCCATAGCCTTTTTCTTCTGTTGTTTGTTTATGGCTTTTGGCTTTACCATCGTTGTAACGATCAACAATATTGCTGGCAGGGTCAAAACTAAAGGTTTCTTTACCGAGTTTACTACTGGCTTCAAGTAAGCGTCCAACAGGGTCATATTTATATGCAATGTTGCCACGACGTGTATCTTTGATCGCTGTCAGCTCACCTGTTTTATCATATTGATATAGTCGTTGTACCAATTGGCTAGTTTGTTGTAGTGCATTGTTCTTTTCTTGGTTTGGGACTTTGTATTGGTTTTGGTAACCATTGTCATGCTCATTGAGCATGACTTGGCTGTGTAATCGCCCTGCTAAGTCAAACTGTTGCTCTTGGCTAACCCCATTAGCATAGTGGCGAACAACTTCACGATGTAGGTCATCTCGCTCAAAACTCACCAAATCCTGTCCATTGACAATCAGGCTTTGTACATGACCTGTACCATAGGTAAGCCAATCTATATTTTGTCCATCAGGGCGTATGGTTTTGATTCGATCATTGATTTCATCATAACTATGCTTCCATACCGCTGTCTTATGCGTCTTATAATCCTGTTGATGTTCTTTGATTACATTGCCAGCGGCATCATAGAACCATTGTAGATTGCTCTCCTGATTTCTGGCATTCAAGATTCTTCCCATATAGTCGTAGGCAAATTCTTCGGTTTGTTTTGCTTCAAGTTCTAATAAATCGTAATGACCGTAACCAGCTGTACGTTGTTCTAAACGCCCCATACTGTCAAAAATAAATTGTTGAATTCGATCTTTCGGTGCTGCACGATCTTTCAGATCTTGCCCATAGGCAGATGCAACTTCAATACTTGTAGTCAAACGACCATTCAATTCATCGTATTGATAAAGAGTTTCTTTAGCATCAAAATCAATTTCTTTAACTAAGCGCCCGCCTGCATCATAAATGAATTCGTAGTTTGCACCATTTTCATTGGTTAATCGTTTTAAACGGCTTAAACGATCCCATTGATATTTTAAAGTATGATTTAAAGCATCCGTGCGTTTGCTAATTAATCCAGCTGCATCATATTCATATTTGGTGATGTGTTGCTTCGGATCTACATGAGCAAGCAATCGTCCTTCAGCATCATGCACAAAATGTTCTATAGAACCATCAGGATGCTTGATCTTTTCCAACTGACCAAAGGCGTTCAATGGCAAACCTTTGATTATCGGCTCACCCTGCCCTGTAGTAATTTCTGTATAAAAATATTCATTTTTTTGTTTTAAGGCATTTTCAACAGACTTAACTCGTCCTCGCTCATCATACTGCCATTTAGTTTCTTTACCAGAGCAGTCGGTATAACTAAGTAAATTTCCCTGATCATCGTATTTAAGGGCTTTATTACCCCCTTTGGCATCGGTGATTGAAGTCACCAAGCCCATGCTATTGTAGGCATAACCAGTTTCATGTTTCAGCGGATCAATTTCTTTAATCAGGTTGCCTGAACCGTCGTATTGTTTAAACCAGCGACCTTGCTCTGCATCCACCATACCAATCAATTGGTCTTGTTCATCATATTCAAAGTAAGTTGTAGCACCATCTGCTTGCGTTGTCGTGAGAACATTGCCTCGTTCATCATAGCTATAAACTGTTTCTGTGCCATCTGTAGCCACATGTGAAGTAATATTTTTTGCATCATCCCTAAAAAACCATTCCTGTAAATTATCAGGATAAATAATACGATAGGTATAGCCTGTAATGCCGTAGTAATGTTCCGTCACATTACCATCTATATCAGTTACGGTAGTAACACGTACATTCTCATCCCACTCAAGTTTTCTTGCCGAACTATAATCATCAGCCCACTCTTCAATCGCCTTTGAGCTTGGTAATTTTCCATTCCATTTCAAATTCATACCACGTTTTGTCAAGTCTGTATAACGTGTAAGAAGATGATGCTGGTAGGTATATTGGTAAGAAGCACCAAATTCGTTGGTTGCTTGGATCAGATCAGCTTGATCATTGTATACATATGCAGATAACTGACGTTTTAATTGCCCATCCTTCACCAACCATATTTCATCAACCAATTTGTTTTGATTCAGCTTTAAAGCAAGGTGCGCTAAGATATTTTGGTCTTGTTTAAATATAATATCGGATAAATAGCTTTCATCATCAATGCGGTGATCATAACGTAAACCTACACTAAACCCATTTTGGCGCTCTATAGAAACTAGTCTAAATTCATTTTTATATTTTTGGTAATAACGAGATTCATTTGAACCAAATGTAATTGCACGAATATCATCAGAAACTACAGTGTAGGTAAAAGTTTCAATTTCATCGTAAAAGCTTTGCCCAGCCTTTAATTCACGTAGCTTGATAGGACGACCATCTATACCAATATATTCCCAACCTTTCAGTTCAATATTTTCTTTTGGATTTTTTTCATTATATTGACTACGTTGTACAATTCTACTGCTAAATGGCGTTGTCCAACGTGCGCCAAATATGGATTGGTCATACTGATATAGATTCGAAATATAAGAACGAGCCAAGGGCTCAACCATTAATGGATGAATCAGTGCATCATCATGCGTTAAAAACTCGGTCCCCATTGCAAATGAGATAGAACCGCTTGTTCCACCTTTACAGTTCTTACATTGATTGGCATTGTTAGTCGCAGGATGTTCATCCCTAGATTTTTCTAATTTATTATTGTTCTTTGCATTTTTTGCCTGCGTTGTCTGTGTGGCTTTCACTTGAGCTGACTTGGTCTTTCTGAATCGAGAAGCGCCTAATCTCAAGATCTCAAATAACCATCCTATTGTTTGTGGTTCAGCTTTATTTCCTAGTTTTCTGATTTTGGCATTTGCTGTCACACCTACTTTACTGATTGTTGCACCCACATTTAAAACGGGTTGTTTTAAATGTTGTGGAACAAGCATTGAAACGACTTTAGCATTGTTATTTACATTAGTTTTAAACAGGGCTTTACCCCAGTTTTCAGTCATATAAACTATATTTTTACCAGCACGTACAAGATCTCCACTTTTTAATCCCTTAGCAATTCCTGCTGCTTGTTGTTGTGCCCGTGTTGCATTTGCACCTGCATTGGTAAACACTTTACCCTGTGTCACCACACGAACAATTCCTCCATTGATTTCAGTAGTTGCACCTTGAATGGTATTTCCGCATGATCCTAAAATAGAGTTGAGTTGCGTCAAGCCCGATGCACAAAATTTTTCAATATTACCTGCAACTTGATCATTTAGATGTTTACCAATAACAGTAATTACCGCTTCAGCTAACGCAGCTTTTCCAACCCTCTTTACTTCCTGACGTACTAGAAATAATGCAGGTCGAGCTGAGGTACGAATAGCTGTTGTACCTGGTACAGGAGCAACACCTATTAAATCAATACCTACAGTTGTCCAATCAAAGACATCAGCATTCTGATAACCTTTTTCATAAATTTGGAAAATGTCTGTAACTACATCAATTGCAGCCATAACATTCCCAATAATCGGTACAGTTCCTAATACACTGCTAACTAAGTTCAAACCAACGAGTTGGTGAGTATGGTCTAGTAACCACTTATCAATTTTTTGCTTTGAATTATTGATGTCTTTAATAGACACTTCATTGAGTGGTTTTACAACTTCTGTTTTTGGTTGAGCCATTGTATTTCTTCTCTATTAGTTCTTATCAAATGGGCTTTTTAAATATTGCGGTAAAACATTTGTTGTTATACCACTGATATTTGAAAGATTAACTTCACCTTTTTGCGAAGCAACAAATCCCCCGCTTAAATTAGCCAGACTACCACTTGATTTTGTATTCGGTAATAAACTTGAAATTTTATCTGATACCACACCCTGTACTTGATCATTGAGCATTGGTAGCAAAGTTTTAGCACCATCAGATTTAATTTTTTGTGCTAATTGAATATTCTTCATTAAGGTTTTAGGGTCTGTAAGTTGTTTGGTAAAATCGCCTAATGCTGTTTGTGCATTTTTACTCACATTTGCCAGAAGTGATTCAGGTTGTTCTAAATCCTCATCATTTTTATTAGGCCACTCAACTTCACGCTTGAAGTCACTAGACTCATCCCAAGGATCACGTTGATCATCTTCAAAATTAATTTTGACTGCACCTGCTGCTAATCCTGAAACTCTAGCAAAACCTTTATCATCTAATTTACCTGTTACTACTTTGCCTAATACATCGGTGACACTATATTCACCACCTTTTACAAAATTTCCATGCGCATAATCATGCAACAACTCTAAAACGCCTGAAGCACGTTTCGGTGGTGGTGGTAGGCTAGACTTAGCACTAACACTTGCCCCACCCTGAAACACATGCTGCCCAGCATTCACTTCAAACTTCCCACCTGTTTTTGGGAAAATTCCTGAATTATTCAGTGCAATTTGCGATGAACCACCTGTAATCACAACCTCTTTAGGACTACTAATCACAACTTTGTCATCAGTAGATGAAATGTTAATACCCAGCTTAGCAAATACATCTAAAGCATCTGACTGTGCCTGAATCTCGACTTTACTTTGCGCTGCAATAGCTTTAATCCCACCTTGAGCAGCAAATAAACTGAGTTTGTTTTGCGCGTGTGCAATCAAATTCTTTTGCGTACTCAAGTTGATGCTATCGCCTGCAATTTGATTGATCTGCGAATCTGCGGAGATATGAATATCTTCAGGGGTACTTAAAGCAATCCCATCTTGTGAGCTTAATAAAAGCAAGGCTTTATTGAATTTAGCAATTTTTTGCTCAAGCTGCTCTGTAAATTCTTTGAGTTGTTCAATTGATTCAATTTCATCAGTCTTTTGGTTTTTGGCAATATCGCTTAAGGCTTTACTGTTGGTCTGACTACCCTCAAGTTGCTTTTTGGCAAGCTCTGAATCAAGGTGATCACCTTTGGCTTGGTCTTGTTTATAGGTTGAAAGCAGTAAACCTTGCCCTGCGCGAACGGCTCCCCATTGGTCTGTACGAAGTTCAAAGCCTTCACCACGATCTTCACTTTCTGCTTTGTCTTTAGGGTGACTCAATTTGCCCAAGTTAAGTTGGCTGGCCCCATGACTACTCTGTAACTGGCTGCTGATTTGGCCAGTAGTATCGTCAAACCTTAGCTGATTGTAACCACTGCCTTGATACTCTCGACTTTTGATTCCTGCCAGTTTCTTGGTGTCAGGCAGTTTGCCTTTGTCATCAAACTTACTTGGATGACGTTGTGCTTCATGGATACGCCCAACCACAAATGGACGGTCAATGTTGCCATCAAAGAAATCAATAACAACAATCTCTCCTATTCTCGGTAAGAATCGCGCCCCATAGCCTTCACCTGCCCATGGGGTCAGGACATCGACCCAAGCTGAATCTGTGTCATTGTCATTAGAACCCGCACCGCCATCATGGGTATTGTCTTCATTACGGCTAAACAGGAAGCGAACTTTGATACGCCCCCATTCATCAACATGGATTTCTTCTCCACTTGGCCCCACTACTTTGGCCCGTTGTGGTGATGCAATCGGTCGGTGTTGTAATGGGTTATAGGCTGGAACCGTGCTGATATTACGACGTTGAATGGTTAAATTACTGGCTTGACGTTCATCACTCGTGTTGCTGGTGATTTGGGTGGCTTGCCAATTGCTTTGTTGGACTAAAGCGGTGACTTGGTCAGTGAGATCTTTGGGTAAGTTATTTTGGTTATAAAAGCTTTTAGCCGTGATTAAAAACTCTTTGTCTGCACCTGAGTGTTGGTCAATCTCTGGATGTTCATTCAGTTCAAACCAATAACCAACATGTGCATCGCGCACAGTTGACGTTGCTGTAAATTGTTTGGCTTGTGAATCATAATAGTTACTGAGGTTTTGGTTAAATTTTTCAATCTGACTGTTGCCCGATGGCGTTGCACCATCTTCGCCATTAAGGTCTTGAATCCATGCAGGGCTAAAGTGCCATGCTTGTTCTAAAGCTAGACTGGCATTGTCATAATTTTCACTATGGCTGTGTTTACTTTGGACACTGCCAGCGCCTTCATCAATATCCAATACATCAGCTTGCCAACGTTGGATATACACTGAAGTCGGTTGAATGGAACGCTGACCAATAAAATTGGTGATTGAATCAGTTTTTTCTACGGCGCTGCTTCTATGGAAGCGAATATTGCGGCGTTCTAAGGCACTAAATTGCGAATTATCATCGATTAAACGAAGCTTTTGTGCTTGGATTTGTTCTGTTGAACTCGATACTTTAAGCTGGGCTTCATCGATCAGCCAGTTAATGCCTTCACTTCTCATCAAACGGGTCAGGAAGTCAAAATCACTTTCAGATGCCTGCATAATGAATGGGCGTACATCATAGTCTTTGCTCAGTCCACTCTTATCTAAACTCAGACTTGAGGCAAATAGTGGGCTGCGTTGTACCCATTCTTGGAACACGGTCTGGATCACGTCCACAACCGACTTATTCATAAATACTCGAGAGTTTCTACGGTGTTTCCAAAGTGCTGTTGGGTCTTCTACAGTCAAACGATAGATGGTAAGAGAACCATCAGATGCGCCAATATCGGCTTGGGTCACAATCCCTGAAATACGGGTTAACTCAGATTTATCTGTGACGATATCAATCGCAGCTTGCGTTCCAATAAAGCTTTTTAAAGGGATGCTTGCTGACGTTGCAAGACAAATGAGTTGGAGCCGAACACCCTCATTGATTTGATGTGTTCCATCGATACGTTGTAAGAACACTTGTTGGCTTAACGCCGAATTAGAAAATTGTACGTGAATCGCACGTTTTTGTGCTGATAAGCCAAGCTGCTCCAAAGCAGCGTAAATATTGTTAGACATGCATTATTATTTAATTTTAAATTGTGATGTATTCTACTAAAAAGTTAGGCGGACTGTCTATACAGACCTGTCTATTTATTACTGGTTATTTACACAACACTGACTAGGTTTTAAATATGCCCGTTTTAGCTCAATATCATTATTGATAATGATCATTTGCGCTGATTAAAAACTTGAAAGCGCGCTTAGAGTTTTTTCACCAAACATAAGTGATCAACAGCCCAAGATAAAAAGCTAAAATATCAAACATATATAATATTAATATTGGATTCTTATTCACGCTCTAAAATACGGGGACCAGATCCTTCGTGTCTCAATACATCTTCTGGATTACGTAAAGGACATTGTTTTAGAGATAAACAACCACAACCGATACACCAATCCATTTCATCTCTTAAACGTGTTAGTTTTTGAATACGCTCATCTAAATCCTTACGCCAATGCGATGATAACACTGACCATTGTTCTGCGGTTAATTTGCTTCCCATAGGATAAACACTTAATGCATTTTTAATTTCTTCCAGAGAAATTCCTACTTTTTGTGCAACCTTAATAATTCCAATATAACGTAAGACAATTGATGGAAAACGACGCTGATTTCCATTTGTTCTGATACTTTTAATTAGCCCTTTTGACTCATAAAAATGCAAGGTTGAAACGGCTACACCACTCCGTTTAGCCACCTCTCCTACCGTCATCATTCGATTAAAATCAATTTTTTCTTCTGCCTGCATTTTGATATTTCTCAACATTACTTGAGGTTTTATAATTCAGCAAAGTACATTTGTCAATTGATCTTAGCTGCCATGGCTTTTCATCATTACAACTCAAAATACAAAAAATGCTATCGCCAATTTAAGCCATTGTAAAAATCTTATCTCTCCACAAATTTTCTGATCAAAGCCCA
Organism: Acinetobacter sp. NyZ410; assembly: GCF_022828975.1. NCBI lineage: Bacteria > Pseudomonadati > Pseudomonadota > Gammaproteobacteria > Moraxellales > Moraxellaceae > Acinetobacter > Acinetobacter sp. NyZ410. Next base: position 3,824,147 of record NZ_CP094620.1, read on the forward strand.
TTGACCTAAATATAACTTGAGGTTTTAGACTGCTTGCCACAGCTGTTACGAATAACAACAAGCTATTCATTTTAAAGGTTTTAATCATCCAGTCTTATTTCTTCAGGAAATATTCTCATGCCATATTTCATTAAATTAAGTTTAGAAAGCCAATGGCTGTGGGCCATCAGCAGATGTTGTCTTGCGCTTCTGTTTCTAAGTTCAGGACTTAGTAAAATTCTTGCTGTAGAAACAGGATTTTTGGAAATGCAGGCGGCTGGTCTAGAGCCTGCGTGGTTATTTAATTATGCTTCTGCGTTGATTCTACTTGTGGGCGCCTATTGTATTTTATTTGAGCGGCATATGTGGTTTGGCACACTGATTCTTTCCGTATTTTTAGCACTGACAATTGTGATTGTGCATCACTTTTGGAACATGACTGGTATTCAAGCCAATATCGCCTTTTACTTTGCACTTGAACATATTTCAGTGATTGGCGGTCTTTTAGCGCTGACCATTGCCAGTCATTTTCGACAACAACTCCGCAACCTTGGAGTCGTCGCATGAAAAACAACAAATGGCTTTTTCTAATCGCGATCACTTTAATTCTCGTGGGTGTCGCAATCTATTTTTATTTAAATTCTCGTTCAAGTGAAACGCATCAATCTGACGCTTACCCTCCAGTCAAAGTGGCCTTGAGTACAGTGGTCGAACAAAATATTCCACAAGTGCTTTCCAGTATTGGTGAGTTGGAAGCAATCCGACAAGTCAAAGTGTCAACAGAAACAACAGGCATGATCAAACAGATTTATTTCCAATCTGGACAAGCTGTTCAACAAGGTCAAATACTGGTTCAACTCAATACCAATGTTGAACAAGCTCAATTAGGTCGCTTGCAGGCCAAACTGAAACAAGCCGAAATGGCCTATCACCGCAGCAAACTTCTGATTGATAGTCATGCGATTTCAAAGGCAGAAATGGATACAGCATTGGCTGATCGAGATATGACGCGTGCAGAAATCCAACAGCTACAAGCCAGCATAAAACAGAAAGCAATTCGTGCACCCTTTTCTGGTGTCATGGGAATACGCCAAGTGCATCAAGGGCAATATTTAGAGGCAGGCACTGGTATTGCTAATCTGGTCGACTTTCGACAAATTCTTGCCAATTTCACATTGGATGAACAATTGGCATCGAGGTTAAAAATCGGACAATCTGTACAACTCAAAATTGATGCATTTCCTGAAAAGTCCTTTACAGCTGTGGTAAGTGCAATCGAACCGATGATCACAACATCGCGAACTGTGCAGGGGCAAGCAATTTTAAATAACCATGATCAACAGTTAAAACCGGGCATGTATGCCAAATTAGACATCCAAGAATCTGAACTTCCAAGCTTGGTCGTTCCTGAAACTGCAATTACCTATACAGCTTATGGCAATACCGTCTTCCTTGCAAAACAAGACCATAACAAGCTGATTGTGCAACGTGTGGCGGTAGTGCTCGGTGAGCGCCATCAAGCCAAAGTTGTGGTCAAATCTGGGCTCAAAGCAGGTGATCAAGTTGTTGTATCAGGACAACTTAAATTAAGTGATGGTATGCAAGTTGAGCCGACCTTAAATACACTTGAGCATCCCCAATCTTCCTCGATCAAGCCCAAAGTCTAGGGAGATAAGCGAATGAAATTTACTGACCTTTTTGTAAAACGCCCTGTATTGGCCTTGGTCGTCAGCACCTTAATCTTGCTGGCAGGCTTGTTTTCCCTGAATAAACTGCCTATTCGACAGTATCCTTTACTTGAAACCTCAACCATAAGTATCAATACAGAATATCCCGGTGCATCTGCTGAACTTATGCAAGGTTTTGTCACCCAACCCATTGCTCAAGCAGTGTCTTCGGTAGAAGGCATCGACTATCTCAGTTCTTCTACTGTACAAGGTCGCAGTGCTGTAACGTTACGTATGCAATTAAATCGTGACTCAACCCAAGCGTTAACAGAGGTGATGGCAAAGGTTAATCAAGTCCGTTACAAACTACCAGAACAGGCATTTGATCCAGTCATTGAACGTTCTTCAGGTGAATCTACTGATGTTGCCTATATTGGATTTTCCAGCGAACAACTGTCCTTGGCTGAATTAACCGATTATTTGTCTAGGGTGGTAGAGCCCATGCTGTCTACAATTGATGGCGTTGCCAAGGTACAGACCTATGGTAGTCAGCGTTTGGCTATGCGGATTTGGTTGGATGCAGATCGTTTGGCCAGTCGTGGGGTAACTGCCGCCGATGTCGCCAATGCGATCCGTCAAAATAACTATCAAGCCGCACCGGGTCAGGTCAAAGGCGAATTGGTGGTTTCAAATGTCAATGTTTCCACAGATCTCACCAGTATTCAGGACTTTAAAAATCTGGTGATACGCAATGATGCTCAAAATCTAATTCGTCTACAAGATGTGGCAACAGTTGAACTTGGCGCTGCTTCGACAGAAACAAGTGCCTCTATGGATGGTAAACCTGCAATTTTTGTCGGTCTACAAGCGACGCCTACAGGCAACCCCTTGGTGATCGTACAGGGAATTAAAGATAAATTGCCTGAGATCCAAAAAACCTTACCGCCAGGGGTTACCGTCAATCTTGCCTATGAAACAGCCCGTTTTATTGATGCCTCTATTGATGAAGTTTTACATACTTTTATCGAAGCGCTGATTATTGTTATTGCTGTGATCTATCTGTGTTTAGGTTCTTTACGTAGTGTCTTGATCCCTGTAGTGACAATTCCACTGTCAATGTTAGGTGCCTTGGGTTTAATGCTGTTATGTGGCTTTAGCATCAATTTACTCACACTTTTAGCCATGGTACTCGCCATCGGCTTGGTTGTAGATGATGCAATCGTGGTGGTTGAAAATGTCCATCGACATATTGAAGAAGGTGCATCCCCTGTTGCAGCAGCTCTGATCGGGGCACGAGAAGTCGCAGGCCCTGTAATTGCAATGACCATTACACTGGCCGCAGTGTATGCTCCGATTGGTTTAATGGGTGGATTAACTGGTTCCTTATTTAAAGAATTTGCTTTTACTTTAGCGGGCGCAGTTTTGGTTTCAGGGATTATTGCCTTAACCCTATCTCCTGTTATGAGTTCATTTCTACTTCAATCCAAACAGCAAGAAGGTAAAATGGCAAAAGCAGCCGAATGGTTCTTTGAACATTTGACCCAGCTTTACAGTAAATTGCTCAATTTTTCCCTGCATCATCGTTGGATCACAGTGGTTTTTGCGATCGCTATTTTTATTAGCCTTCCATTGCTTTACCAACTCCCTCAAAAAGAATTGGCGCCCAATGAAGATCAAGCCAGTGTATTGGCAGCCATCAAAGCACCACAACATGCCAATCTCAACTATGCTGAGCACTTTAATCAAAAACTCGATGAAATCTTCTGGACTTTCCCCGAAACCAGTACCACGTGGATTATTAATGGTACAGATGGGCCTGCATCAAGTTTTGGTGGAACAACCCTTTCCACATGGTCTGAGCGAGTGCATTCTGCGGATGAAATTCAACAGCAACTTCAAGCCAAAGTTGGTGATGTAGAAGGCAGCAGTATTTTTGTATTCCAAAATCCTGCGCTTCCCGGTTCAACAGGTGGATTACCCGTACAAATGGTGTTGCGTAGTGCACAAGACTATTCAACCATTTATCAGGCGATGCAGAACATCAAGCAAAAAGCCCGTGAAAGTGGCCTTTTTGTGGTGGTCGACAGTGATCTCGACTTTAATAACCCCGTGATTCGAATCGAGGTTGATCGGGCCAAAGCCAATAGTCTGGGTATTCGTATGCAGGATATCGGTGAAGCCTTGGCGACATTGGTTGGTGAGAATTATATCAATCGTTTTAGTATGCAAGGTCGTGCCTATGATGTGATTCCACAAAGCATCAATACACAACGTTTGACAGCTCAAGCACTGACGCGACAGTTTATTCGTACCGACCAAGGCACACTGATTCCTTTATCGACTGTGGTCAGTCTAAGTGAACAGGTAGAACCCAATAAACTCACTCAATTTAATCAACAAAACGCTGCAACTTTTCAAGCAATCCCTGCCGCTGGGGTTTCTTTAGGTCAAGCTTTAAGTTTTCTGAAACAGGCTGCATCTGAATTACCGACTGGATTTAGTTACGACTGGCAAGCCGATGCACGTCAGTATGTACAGGAAGGTAACGCTTTGATGTTTGCATTTTTAGCCGCGCTGATTGTGATTTATCTGGTTTTAGCCGCTCAATATGAAAGCCTAATGGATCCATTTATTATTTTAATTACGGTTCCGCTGTCGATCTGTGGCGCATTAATCCCCTTGGCTTTTGGACTTGCCACAGTCAATATCTACACTCAGATTGGTTTAGTCACACTGATTGGACTGATCAGTAAGCATGGTATTTTAATGGTTGAGTTTGCCAATGAATTGCAAGTTCATGAAGGTTTAGATCGGCGAGCGGCCATTTTAAAAGCTGCTCAAATTCGTTTACGTCCAATTCTGATGACCACGGCGGCAATGGTGTTTGGGCTAATTCCTCTTCTTTTTGCCACAGGCGCTGGTGCACATAGTCGTTTTGGTCTAGGGCTTGTGATTGTCTGCGGTATGTTGATCGGGACCTTCTTTACGCTTTTTGTCTTACCTACTATTTACAGTCTGTTGGCTCGTCAACACAATCAAGACCTTCACTCTAGCCGTTTACACGAGCTACAACAGATTGACCAACATGAGCAAAAATCATGACGTTGAGTGGGCTGAACAACCAGCATGCTGCTGTCTAAGCTTATATGTATGATCAGATCGCTTGAATATAATTTTTTATTGATAAAGTTCTATATCTATAGAACTTTATCAATTTTTTAATGCGTGATTCTAACCACTGATTTAGAGCTACTGATTTTTCACTACTTTGTTCACTCATATTTTACAGTTGGGTTTTGCCGATTTGATTGTTTTATGATTCTAGAATCTCATTTCGAACCCTGCTTTGATGGTACGGCCAGGAATCGGCATACCGATCACTGTACCAGGATCAAAGTTATAACGATTGGTTAAGTTATCAACATTAAACGAGAGATTTAGATTTGGATTCAGTTTATAGCTCGCAAAAATATCAACTAAGGTTTCCGAAGAAATTTCGGTCACCGCACGCCCACTCACCCCTGTACCCTGTAACCAACCTTTAGGATTTTTCTTTTCAGAATGATATCTGGCACGTACCCCCACATTCAGTTTATTTTCAAACAAACTCTTGCCTAAGCTAATATTAAAAAGTTTACGTGGTGGCAAGCGTGTTGAAATCAGACTCCAAGAATCTCCGACCTCATTACAATCATCTTTCGTTGCTGGGCATACTTTCGGTGCTTGATATAAAGTTCCGTTCATGTTTACAAAGAAACTCGGATGCTGATAAGCAAGATTAAACTCTAAACCTTTCAATACAACTTGCTCATAATTTAGGAAAGTATATGAGGTGGTATAAGGCAAAATAAAATCAGGCGTAATCTCATTAACAATATCTTTACGTTGGACCCCTTGGGTAAGGAAATTTTGGGTTTGATTACGGAAATAATTGATATTGAATTTTAACTGATCTGCTTCAGTGAAAACGTTATCGTTGTGCCCAATGAAACCAAACTCAACAAGACGAGAATTTTCTGATTTAATCGGCAAATCTGGATCATAACTAAAGGTTTGTTTGGAAACTGTCGATTCAAACAAACTTGGACTGCGGTACATATTGGAGAGTTTTGCATAGACATCAATACCATTCAGCAACTGATAATTCAGCTGTGCCATCCAGTCGATCTTTCCGTCATAATCTCGAAGCGCATAGCCTTTGTCATTTAAATCGGAATTGGCGACCGGTCTCATTGCGACATACTGGTCTCCATAATCCTTAACTTTTGCCTTATGCCATTTACTGCCTAAACTCAGGGTAAAATCTTTAAAGATATAATCGCCATTGAGAAATAGAGAGGACTCTTGACGTAATCCATCACGTGCGATTTCAGTATCAATAAGATTTTGTGGCTTCATCCGTTGCTCGTCATATGTCAGACCATAATTCAAGGTTAAAGCATCAATTTTACTGGTGTTTTCTAAATTAATCCCACTACGATAGTCCTGAAAACTTCCCCAATATTGATCGCCATAATGTGAATTGGCGATGCCAAGCATGCCATTGTGCTGGCGATATTTGGCATTGGTATGCCAAACCCCTAACTCTAAATCAAACCACTGATTATTCTTGGGCTTATAGGTATAGTTGGCACTGAATGCATTAATCGCTGCGGTTCCAAGGGACCATTGTGGCATGGTATATGCGCCCTCTATATATTTGGGTAGAACATAATCACCATCGATGTATCCCCAAGGTGGAGAGTTGGGATCAATCACTTGCGATCTATTCCAATAAAAAGCCATGACCTCACCCGCTTTTTGCATATGGCGGCGCATATTCACTTCAACACGATGTTCGTCTGTAATATTCATACCCGCTTTGATGATGCCTGAATCACTTTTATAACTGGTATTTACCACCTCTTGACCGGGTCCAACATCAACAATATCGCGCGCTTCATAATAATCAATGCCATGTTTTCCAGCATAGTAATTACCGACTTCGCGTTTACTATAAGCAGCGACCAGATCGAATACATCATTCCGGTAAGCAGCAGCGATTGTGCCAGCGCCATTTTGAAAATTATTCGAGGACAGTTTATTACGAAGCAGATAAGACATCTGCTCACGCTCATTATCTGAGGTCTGTGGTGCTTTGTTATTGTTATAAAAACTGCCTTTTAGCATGACACCTGATTGACGATTAGGCAGCAAAATATCGTTTGCACTGAGGGTACGCATTTTAACGATTCCGCCAATACCGCCCACACTAAATTTCGCTCGCGATGCGCCTTTTTCGACTTCAATCTGACTAATCAAATCCATATCGATATAAGTTCGGTCACTCTCTCCTTGATAGCCTCGAAAGGTATGACTGGATTGTAGGCTACCATCAATAATTACAGGGACACGCCCCTCACCTTGTACTCCACGGATACCAATATCAATTGCACCCGCTTCGTTACGTAGGCTATTGACTTGTACACCAGCGATATCAGAAAACACATCGCCATTCCCCGTGCCTCTAAATCGGCTAATGTGTTCACGATTCAGCTGTGTTGTATTGACTTTTTGTTTTTGTTGTACAGCATTGACTTTAATCTGAGGAAGCGTAACAACATCACTGTCCGTATTATTGAAAAGCGAAGTGTTATTTAACGGAGTGCTTGTATTTGCAATCGCAGTGTTTTTCTCTGTATTCGGTTTAGCTGAGCCAGATTCAGCAATTAAGACATAAGTCGCACCTTGCTGCTCTACCCGAAAAGGATGATCTGTAAGTAAATAATCGAAGCCTTGCTTTACACTATAATGCCCGGTAATTCCTTTACTTTTTAACCCTTTTAAAATATTTGCATCATAACTTAAGGCAATACCCGACTGTGCTGCAAAACTTGATAACACATAGCCCAATTGGTTCTCTGAAATTTGATAATATTTTTCCGGCGTTTTTTTCGCTGCCATTGAAACATTGGGAGTAATTTGTGCATAAACACCACTGATACAAAAGCACTGTATTAACATGGCCAGAGTTTGTTTTTTAAACTTCATAGGAACGCCCACACTTGTGAATGATTTTCATTTTCAATAATCATTACCCAGTGAATTGTTAAAACATGACATGAAAATTTATATTTTTTCTGGTCTGGTCCAAATCCAGATCAACCCAATCAGCAAAATGACCAACAGGCTAAGTTTTAAGTGCAGATGCAGTGAAGACACCATTAACATTGTCGTACCGAATAAAATACTCAATGTCATCATCCATTTACGTGAACGCAAAATCTGTTTAAAACCGCCACGATACTGTGAGAGCAACATTGCAATATAACGATTTTGATGTAACCAACGATGCAAGCGTGCTGAACCTTTTGAGGCAAAAATCGTTGCTAAAAAGAGGAAATCAAAAGTTGGGATCCCTGGCAATACAATGCCCACCACCGCGAGAACAAGACACAAAATTGCCAAGATGATGCAGATCACACGCACCACTGAGGATGAATGTAAATTTGCGGATGGCGTTACTGGCAAAGACGCTAACAGCGTTAAGTCTTTGCCTTGTGTGTGATTGCTAACAGAAGACACTTTCTTCATGTTGAATGAATGTCTTTTAATAATGCGCCAAAATAATCAAAGGCTTGTTGAGCAGCGTAAATGATGCGATCTTGCTCATCTTGAGTAAAGTCAGCCTGATCAAGTTCCTCAATAAAGTGTTTCCAGACTTTGGCCCGCCCTTCTGGATAAGCAGCTAAATTTCTTGCAGCAAAATCAGCAGAAAACCCCAAATTTTGCTGGGCTTGTTTAAATAAGAATGCTGCACCCAGCGTAGAACCTTCTGATACATAGATCCAACCCAGCGCTTCAGGAAAGCCGATCGTTTCAGTAACCAAGGCCAACGATTCTGGTTCGATCTGAAGGTCTTCTAGGTCTAAGTAAGCTGCTTGCGAACGTCCACGAATATCTAAATCAGAAATCAAGGCTGCAACCTTGGGATGTTGAAATAAATATTCGACATTTTTTTGAAAATAATACTGTGACAAAGTAAATTTTGCATAATGTGCGACATCTTTAAATACTTGGGCTTTTTCCATTAATTGATGCATATATTCATGTTGACTGGCTGTCTCTGTTTTTAAACGAGATGCAAGGCGGTTGAGTGTGAATGACGTGCTCATCAATTTTCTCCAGTTTGTTTGGTTTAACTGTATTACCCGCCTTGTCTGTAAAAACTGACATCATTTCTTAATTATTTTTACTTTTCTGATTTTCAGCTTTAGGCTGAATGCTCAACACACGATCCCCGAAATAACGTTCTACTTTGATTGGATAGCTGAATTGCAATGCTGTTTGTAAGGTGCCAAAGTCATTGACTGGATATGAACCTGAAACTTTTAACGACTTCAATTGAGGGGCAATATCTATATATTGGTGTTGATAGCGCCCAATTTCTTGAAGCAATTTTTCCAACGGCATTTCAAAAGCCATGACCATGTGGTTTTTCCATGCCAATATATTCGGATCTAAACTTTGTAATGCTTTAAAATTGCGATCATCAAAGCAGAGCTGCTCACCAGCATGGACAATTTTAGTGTGTTTGGACTGGTTCAAGCTGACTTTCACTGCGCTTTCTATGACGCCTAGACAGGTTTGCTTTTCACTGTTATTTAAATACTGAACATTAAATACAGTGCCAAGTGCTTGCAGATTTGCCGATTCAGTTTCGACCAAGAATGGGCGATAAGCATGATTTTTTTCTTTGGCCGTACGTATTTGTATTTCACCATAATGTAATTTTACAATACGTTGTTGTGCTGTATAACGCACGTCCAAAGCCGTATGGGTATTTAATTGAAGTTGTGTCCCATCTTCCAGCTCAAGCTGTTTCTGCTGACCCACCGCAGTACGATAATCCGATAACCATATATAGCGATAATCCGAGTTCCATAGCATGACACTGCCAAAACACAGAAAACAGGCAAGCACCAGTTGTTTGTTTAAATTAAATTGGGCATTTTTCTTGCCTTGCTGAATCAGCTGCTGCCCATCTTCGGGAAATTCCTCAAGGCTATACAATAAGCGTTCGGCTTTAGACCATGCAGCTTGGTGTTGGGAACTTTGCTGTTTCCATTGTTCAAATTCAAGCTGTTCAGTTTCATTCAATGGTGCGTGTTGGATTTTAATGATCCATTGCGCTGTTTCTTGATAAATTTGATCATGCAACATGCAGACATTAATCCATAACAGCTAAACATTGACTCAGTACTGAAACCAGATCACGCATCACGGTTCGGGTAGAAATATTTAAGCGTGTTGCAATTTCCTGTTGAGTCAACCCTTCTAATTGTGACCAAATAAAGACCTGTTGCTGGCGCTCAGGCAATTGATTGAGTAATTGATTAATCAAACATAAAGATTCAATTGCCGATATTTTTTGCTCAGGTGTAATTTCATCATATTCAGGTCTGCTTGAAAGCGCCTCTAAATAGGATTTTTCAATCGCTTTACGTTGATACCAATTAATCAAGATTCCCTTGGCAACAGTGGTTAAAATTGCACGCGGCTGATCAAAATACAATTCATCTTTACGCTTTAAGATACGCAGAAAAGTATCATGGGCTAAATCAGCGGCATCTTCACTATGGTTGAGGCGACGTTTTAACCATTGATATAACCAAGAATGGTGATGACGGTATAGTGTGCTAATAGGATCAGACATACTTAAAGAGAATGAGAATTATTAACAATATCTTAGCAAAAAAATAAAGAAAATGAGAGCTCAGTTTGCCCTTTTAATTGAATTTTTTAATTTATCCAACTCATTTATAAGACTACACAACATAGTCAAATGGGACATATGGTAAATCTTAAACAAAATTTAATTCAAAATTATTATAATCTTATCAAAAGCTTATCGCTTTTAAATAAAAAAATTTCTCGATCATCCTCAAGATGACCGAGAAACTGTTTATCACTTATTGGCGATAATTTATTGACTGATCGCTTGATCCATATTTTTAGCAAATTGTTGAATATCACTGGCTTGAATTGTTGTTTTACCTTTGCCAATCACTTGAAATTGTTGTGCTGCCGTTTCCTGCATTTTGACTTTACCTGTTGCGATATTGGCATCAAAACGTTGCATAAACTCATCCACATATTCCTTCTCAGTGACAATATGATCACCATTCGCATCGGTTGCAAAATATTGTTTGTCACGCGCTGTGAGGTAATCTCCAAGCGTTACATAGTTTTTCCCTTGACCATATTGGCTAATAAATTCGTTGATGTTACTCGGCATGGGCATTGAAATTGGTAGTTTCACGCGGAATCCATCATGCGTTGCATTACTATTGCCCGCTAATTTGGCATCTTCTGCATTTACTAAACCATCCAAGTTTTTATCAAACTCATTAAAGGTTTTTAAACCCGTCTCCTGAAATTCCTTTAGGGTCAGTTTCTGGTCTTTATTATTATCGAGAATGCCATAACGTACATGCGCCTGTTTTTCTGACATTTCGCGGCGCTGTTTAAGTAATGGCTCTAAACGGGCTTGCTCATATTGAACAAACTGCACTTGATTGACTTTTTTATTCGCCTTAAACAATTCGGCATAGTCCTGAGTATATTGCTTAATTAAAGTGCTACTGTTCTGCTCTTTATTATTAGGATGATAAAGCACATATAATGCATATGCCTGTTGATAAGCATTGGATTGATCGACTGTAGCAGCAACCGCTGATCCAGCAGTTGCCATTGCAGTTAAACTGGTCATCCATAGCGCCAATTTTTTCATGTTCGTTTCCTTGGAGGTGAATATTTGTTGAATTAAAAAATTCTTTCCATTTTGCTGTTTAAAAAATCAATATTTAAATGCGATACTTGTTATATCGATTACCCTCATCATGCCCCTATTCATATAGCTCAACAGGGTTTAGATTGATGAGGGAGAAACCTTATTCAATGATATTAATCATCATTAAATGTGTATATTTCAGGTCATCCAATATCTTCAAATCAGAAGTAAAAATATGGATTACAAATATACACACACAATCAACAAATGAGAATAATAATCAATTACAATTTTATTTACAATAACAATGTTGCTAGATCTGCTTTTCATCATTCAATAAAATCCATCAAAATATTGAAAAATAATAAATATTTATAATTAAACTTCACTTTTTTATAAATATTTGAACATGACTTTAGAGGGAGAATCTGTATTTTTCGATGATCTTACTGTCTTAAAATTCGTATATTTTGTTGTTGTTTATATTTTAAAATGTCATTTTCAATTTAGCTTTTCCACCTCAATCATTCTATTGTTAATATAAAAACTTATTACATCTTTCCTTTTTATTTCTCTTTAATTTCTCGTTATATTTAGGTTTGTTTATTTTTTATTCTGATTGGCGTTATTAAAATATAAACACTCAAATATTAAAGATCTTTCATGCATCAAAAAATGATCATGTGAAGTAAAGCATATTGGTATTGAAAATTCATTCTCCCTTTGGGAGAAGGCTAGGATGAGGGCGCTTTTATGTTTATTTATGGTTTTAAAAAGGACTTATGAAAGAAGTCTATTAATCATAATAATCAAGTATTATAAAAACTCTAACAGCAAAAAATATTAATTTTTAGGTTTTAGCATAAAATTGATTTCGTGATTTTTTATTTAAGGCTTGCTCGGCTTTTTCTAGGGTTTAGAGTTTTTCATTGATGCCCTATTTCTGAGTTTGCTCGTGCTTTTATCCAGTCACTAAATGCTTTAACTTTAGGTAATTCATTATTTTTCAATGATGTAATATAGTAGTGCTGATCACATTTTAAATACATGTTTTTAAATGGCATTACTAGCTCACCACTTTCTAAGTCTTTTTCTACTAGTTTTTTACGTCCCATGGTAATACCCAAGTGATTTTTAGCAGCAATCAAAGCCAGATCAGATCGGTCAAAACTCATCTCTGAAGAATGATCCATATTTACATTAAAATGCTGCGTCCAACTGTTCCATTCATCTGCGCCTGTGCCGTTACTCCATGCTTGGCAGTCATGGAGCAATGTGCAGTTTTTTAAGTTGTCTAGATGATCGTAGAGGTTAAATTTTTCCGCATATGCAGGACTACATACCGGGATAATATATTCGTCCATTAAATACTGATAATTCAACTGAAAAGACGGTTGATTGTCAAAATAAAGCGCAATATCAATTCCGCTACGTTGAAAATTTACATCCTCATTACCCGTTAAAACTGAGAGTTGGATCAATGGATAGCGTTGGATGAAATCAGGCAATTGAGGCACTAACCAACACTGAGCAATCGATGGTCTTGCATAAATCGTGAGTGAGCCAACAAGTTGCTGATTTTGCAGTGCCTTAATTTCAACGTTTAACGAGTCTAATGAAAATTGTAAAGCAGCTAAAATCCGCTGTCCCTCAGTGGTTAACTTTACTTTACGATGCAAACGTAAAAACAGTTTGATATTAAGTTCTTTTTCTAACAAATTAATTTGGTGACTTACCGCACTTGGGGTTAAAGACAATTCTTCAGCAGCAAGTGCAAAAGACTCATGTCTAGCCGCAACTTCAAATGTATACAGTTTTGAGAGCTGAAAACCGGTTAGATTTTTATGTGCGTTGGTCATGCCTTTTTCCTTTTTGCTGAAACAAAATGATTGATCACATGCTTCTTGCTGTCCTATGCCCATATAAATAACGTATAAATCATTTAAAAATCAAAATTTATTTAGGATTTATTTTTCAAGTGAATTATTTTAACCCGTAGATCAAATATGATCGTTTGACGGATTTCTCTGGTTTAACTTCAATAGACAAAGAACAACTTTTGTCACAGAGATATATGGTATGGAAACCAATTTCGTGGATGTCGGTATATTATTAACCAGTATCGGGTTAATAATTTTCACTATTTTAAAATTTAAACTGCATCCCTTTTTAGCTTTGCTTCTGGCAAGCTTCTTTGTCGGTGTAGCAATGAAAATGCCATTACTGGATATGGTCAATGCAATTGAAAATGGGATTGGAAGCACCTTGGGTTTCCTTGCCACAGTCATTGCACTGGGTACCATTCTCGGCAAAATGATGGAAATCTCTGGCGCTGCTGAACGTATCGCCCTGTCTTTGCAACGGTGTCACTGGATATCCAGTGATGTGGTCATGGTGCTGATTGGGCTATTTTGTGGCATCACTTTATTTGTAGAAGTTGGTGTGGTGTTATTAATTCCCTTGGCTTTTTCTATAGCGCAGCATACCAAAACCTCTTTGTTTAAATTGGCGATTCCATTATGCACAGCATTAATGGCTGTACATTGTGTGGTACCGCCACACCCTGCCGCACTTTATGTCACCAATAAACTAGGGGCTGATGTCGGTACCGTGATTATTTTTGGCTTAATGGTGGGTTTAGCAGCCGCACTGGTTGGTGGCCCACTGTTTTTAAAATTAGTTGGTCAACGTTTACCGTTTAAAGCAGTACCTGTCGAGTTTTCAAAGCTCGCCCTGAAAGAAGAACATAGCTTACCCTCTTTAAAAATCACCTTATTTACGGTATTTCTTCCAATCGGATTAATGTTAATCAAAACTGTGGCTGAATTAAATCCCCATACATCCACTCAGCTTTCACATATTTTAGGCTTTATCGGCAATCCGATCACCGCCATGTTTATTGCGGTATTTGTTGCTTACTACACCCTTGGTCTACGCCGTAATATGCAGATGGGAAGCTTATTAAAAGCCACAGAAGACTCATTTTCTGCAATTGCCAACATCTTATTCATCATTGGGGCTGGCGGTGCATTTAACAGTATTTTAAAAGCCAGTGGTTTAGCTGACTCAATGGCTGTCACGCTTTCCCACTTGCATATGCATCCAATTTTACTCGCTTGGTTGGTTGCGCTGATTTTACATGCAGCTGTAGGCTCTGCCACTGTTGCAATGATGGGCGCAACTGCAATCGTAGCGCCAATGTTACCGCTCTATCCGGATATTAGTCCTGAAATCATGGCGATTGCGATTGGTTCAGGTGCCATCGGTTTTACCATTGTGACCGACTCTCTATTTTGGTTAGTCAAACAATACTGTGGTGCTACATTAAACTAAACCTTTAAATACTATACCTCTGCAACTTTTCTTGCCTCGCTCACCGCATTGGGCTGCACCTTCCTGCTTTCTCATTTTATTTAAGCCTTTAGGAGTATTTTATGAACGCTCAACAGATTAATCAGCTGATTGCCCAATATCCGATTGTTAAAGACCTTATCGCACTCAAAGAAGTGGCGTGGTTTAATCCCAATTTTACCTCACTGGTAGAAGGGCTGCCCTATGTCGGGTTGGACCAAAAAGATATTGATGATGCTAGTGCACGTTTGACACGCTTTGCACCTTATTTGATGAAAGCCTTTCCAGAAACAGCGGCATCTCAAGGTATTATAGAATCCGAACTGGCAGCGATTCCTCAAATGCAGCAACAGTTGGAACAGTATTTTGGACAATCGATCCATGGTCAGTTATGGCTTAAAAAAGACAGCCATCTTCCTATATCGGGATCAATTAAAGCGCGTGGTGGCATCTATGAAGTACTTTGTCATGCTGAAAAACTTGCGATTCAAGCACAACGCCTAAACATTGAAGATGATTATGCAAAACTGGATAGTCCAGAGTTTAAACAGTTTTTTAGTCAATACAGTATTGCGGTCGGTTCTACCGGAAATTTAGGCCTTTCTATTGGCATTATGAGTGCAAAATTAGGCTTTGATGTGACTGTGCATATGTCAGCAGATGCACGTCAATGGAAGAAAGATAAGTTACGTGCGCACAATGTCACAGTAGTTGAATATGCTGAAGATTATGGTGTTGCCGTAGAACAAGGCAGAAAGGCAGCATTAGAAAATCCAAACTGTTTTTTTATCGATGATGAAAACTCACAAACCTTATTCTTAGGTTATGCAGTTGCTGGGCAACGTTTAAAACAACAATTAGAACAAAAAAATATTTTGGTTGATCAACAACATCCTTTATTTGTTTATTTACCTTGTGGTGTTGGGGGAGGCCCCGGTGGCGTTGCATTTGGCTTAAAAATGGCCTTTGGTGATCATGTACATTGTATTTTTGCCGAGCCAACCCATTCACCTTGTATGTTACTCGGTGTTGCAACAGGTTTACATGATGAAATTTCAGTTCAAGATCTGGGTATAGACAATATCACCGCTGCTGATGGCCTCGCTGTTGGGCGAGCATCTGGCTTTGTGGGTCGAGCAATGCAAAGATTATTAGACGGTTTTTATACATTAACGGATGAAACCATGTATGTACTCTTGGGCATGCTCAATGATGCAGAACAGCTTAAATTAGAACCTTCTGCGCTGGCGGGTATGCTTGGGCCAATTTTGACCAATCAACATCAAAACTATGCCGCACTACATCACTTTAGCCAACAGCAACTGGAAAATGCCAATCATATTGTCTGGGGGACTGGAGGAGGAATGGTTCCAGATGAAGAAATGAAAAAATACATAACCCAAGCGAAAGCCTATAAAAAATAATTTGTATAGCCTTGATTCGCACAGGTCTTGATCTCATCAGAATCTGGGGCGGTAGCAGATAAATAAAGTGATTATCCTCTATCGCCCCAATTAAAGACTTGGGTCAGGATTTTCCCTATGCAATTAAACGATCCCACCATTGACCCGAAGGACTTGGGCATTGACCCAATTACTCGCCTCATTTACGGCGAAATCCAACACTGCGGCAATATCTTCTACAGTGCCTAAACGCTCTAAAGGTGCAGCTTTGCTCAACTGAGCAATCAATTCATCACTTTTGCCTTCAAGAAAAAGCTCTGTTGCCGTAGGCCCAGGTGCAATTGCATTTACCGTAATATTTTTTCCTCTTAACTCTTTGGCTAAAATAGCCGTTAAAGATTCAATAGCAGCTTTTGATGCAGTATAAACACCATAGGTTCCGAGTTTCATCCCCACCACACTGCTGGATAAATTAATAATTTTACCGCCCTTTTGCAGTCGCTTAGCAGCTTCACGCATGGTATATAAGGGGCCTTTAATATTAATTGCTAAAACTTGATCAATACTTTCATCGTCTAATTGTTCAATCTTACTTAATTTCAAAATCCCTGCATTATTGATCAGCACGTCCAATCGACCATAGGTTTGAATTGCATAATCAAATAATGCAGTCACTTCATTGGAATGGCTGATGTTGGCTTTAAAGAGACTCGCTGTTCCACCTAACGCTTGAATACTGCTCAAGACATGCTCCGCCTCTTTATCGTTACTGGCATAATTGATAATGATCTTATGGCCTTGCTGTGCCAATAAGCTGGCAGTAAATGCACCAATCCCGCGAGAAGCGCCTGTAATTAAAATCACTTTTTCTTGCTGTGTATGATCTGTTGTATGCATCGTGATAACCTCATGGAATAAAATATACCTCTAATCGTGTCTATGATACTGTTCAGATAAAACCAGATAATCTAGTTAAACCTGACATCTTTATCCGAATAAATCGAACAATTGGAATGGCGTATGGATAAACTCAATGCAATGTCTGCTTTCGTCAATGTGGTTGAACAACAAAGTTTTACCAAAGCTGCGCAGATCTTAAATCTGCCACGCTCAACCCTGACCGATGCAATTAAACAATTAGAATTCCAACTCAATACGCGCTTATTGTTGCGTACCACTCGTCAGGTAAAAGCAACCGATGAAGGCCATATTTATTATGAACGCTGCAAATATATCTTGGCTTATATCAATGAGTCTGATCATGATTTTCTTGATGCAAAACCTCAAGGGCCTTTAAAAATCGCAGTTCATGGTATTTTTGCTGCGCATTTTATTCTGCCAAAATTAAATGATTTTTTAACTGAGTTTCCACAGATACAGTTGCAACTCACCGAAAGTGACCGTTATGTAGATCTGATAAAAGAAGGCATTGATTGTGTCATTCGTATAGGTCAGCTCAATAATAGTGAATTAATTGTTAGGCATCTGGGCGATATTCAACAAGTGACTTTAGCCAGTCCAAAATACTTAGAAAAATATGGCACACCACAACGCTTAGACGATCTGCAATCACATTTTATGGTCGGATTTTATTCTTCTGCTCGACAAAAGCCACTGCCGCTTGAGTTTCTGACAGGCAAGAAAACACAGTTTTTTGAGTTGCCGTTAAAGATTCAAGTCAATGGTGCAAATACCTATGCAGCAGCAGCCAAACAGCATTTTGGGATTATCCAAGCACCGCGTTATGGTTATTTATCTGAGCTAGAGCAAGGCACACTTTGTCAAATTTTAACTGACTATCCTGTTCCATCCCTGCCTATTTCTTTACTTTATCCATCAAAAACACTGGTTTCACCACGACAAAAAGTTTTTATCGAATGGATTGTACGATTGTTTCAGGATAATCCATTGCTTTGAAGTTTGAATCACGCTGCTTGATGGATATGATTAACTAGCGCTCTCTCGCATTGATCCCCATAGTATTTATACGCCAACACTCAATTCCTGACTCCAAGTTGAATCAGGTTGTTGATAAAGATGCCAACACATATTTTTAACCGAATCCATCAAGACAACATTCTGACTATGCCAACTTTCCAACATACAATAAGTGATATGGATACCTTTAGGATGAAACTCTCTTGCCAAAGATTGTGCCAATGCCCGAATACTGGCAAACATACTCTGAGTTAAGCCATTATTTTCAGCGATCAAGTTGGGCTGTGTTCCTAGAAAGATCAAAGTTCCTTGTGACTTTATCAACATCTGTCGAATAATCGCTTGGGCAATATTTACCGCAGCCAAACCAGTATTTTGCCAAAGCTGTTCGACCTGTTGGGCTGAAGCATCGGAATTCGACAATGATTTTGAAAAATCAGCTTGGAAAATACACAGTTCAATTGAATGCCCTGTTCGTTGAATATAGCCAACTAAATTTTTTAAAGCAGTCGGATTGATCAGATTCAAACGAACCCGCTTTAGACCTGAATCTTGTTGCTCAATCTTTAGATTGGTTTGGGTAGAATCATGCTGAACTTGATATACAGGCATTGTACTATTGTGTGCTTGATCCACAAAAAGCTGGCTGAGCGAGTGGGTTTCATTGCCAATAACAACAATACAGCCCTGTAGTTTGGATTTTTTTCTCAGCAATGGAGGAATTAAATTGTACATATTAGAATTTCTCCTGATAAGGACGTAAATCCAGCTCATGGGTCCATAAATCACGTTTTTGTTGATAAAGCATCCAATAATTCTCAGCAATCGCTTCGATATTTAATCCACCTGTGCCTCGTGTAAGTCTCAGTAAGCGTCCTAAACCAAATACAGCCTTATTGACACGATCACCATCGACCATGCCATCAACAATAATATGTGCAACATGGATGTTTTGAGGCTTATATATCTGGGCGAGATGCAGTACGTAATTACGTAATGCGGATTTGCCCATGGTAAATGCCGCAAAAAAAGGTTTACCACGAAGAGATGCACTTGCCCCGGTAAAAATCAGTGTGCCATATTGCTGTTGTTCAAATATTTTTAAGGCATGTTGTGACACTAAAAAAGCCGATAAAAAAGTAGAACGCCACATTTGAGTAAAAAACTGAAGAGAGGTCTTTAAAAAAATTGAGGGAATATTGCCGCCCACATTATGAATAACAGCGACGAGATGCTCCTTTTGTGCATTCCTCTCCGCAAAAAAAGTCTGCACTTGTTGTTCATTTTCAGCATCCAAAGCATGTGCTACGGCGTGTCCACCTTGCGCATTGATTGAATCAGCCACGGCTTGCACTTTCGCTAAAGTACGCCCCACAACATGTACTTTTAATTTTTCTTGAGCAAAACGACGACAAACTGCTGCTCCAATTCCTTGTTCAGCACCTACGCCCATAACAACCACACATGGAAGTGTTGCTATATTTTGAGATGTTGCATTCTGCGTATTCATAGCAAGTCGATCCATTGAGCAATAGAAGGATAAGCTTTAATTTTAGCGCCCCAAATTTTACTGGTGCGGACAATCTCTAAAAGCTGCGAACCAACCGCAATATCAGCCAGTGTTTTACCTTCGCCAACCAACCACCCTGTTTGCGCCAACACCAATTCGATACGCTCTAAATGACGAATAAATTCCGCCTCAATATCCTGCTTGGCCATGCGACCTGTCCCCTGCATTTTAAGTTGCAGGTTTAATGTTGCTTTGAGCAAGGGTTTTAACAGATATATTTCATGTTTGGGGCGACCTTTTGCACTCATTTCAACCGCATGATCTAAGGCATCAGCATCACTGACACGAAAGTGCACCTCATAGAAATATAACAACTCGTCTGACCAAT
This sequence comes from Acinetobacter sp. NyZ410, assembly GCF_022828975.1. Classification (NCBI taxonomy): domain Bacteria; kingdom Pseudomonadati; phylum Pseudomonadota; class Gammaproteobacteria; order Moraxellales; family Moraxellaceae; genus Acinetobacter; species Acinetobacter sp. NyZ410. The sequence goes on from NZ_CP094620.1 coordinate 3,844,155, forward strand.
CTTCCCAAAGCTCAACATAGGCCTTTTGCAAAGGATCAGCAGGATATAAACGTGGTAAGTCTGGGTAAGCATCATCAAGATAACGTGCAATACGGGTACTGTCCTGAATACGTTGACCATCAATATCCAGAACAGGAACCTTGCCTGCTTTACTGAGCATTGGCACTTTTGCACCCAGTACACCGTTATAATCCACAGTCTGATAAGCAATCCCTTTAAATTGCAACATTCTGGCAACTTTTTGGCAAAAAGGTGAGATTTCCCATTGATGTAATACAACTGAATTCATTTTATATTCTCAGCTTAACTTTGGGTCGATTGATATTCGATGAACTACATCACAGGATCAGCGCTTAATACATCAACGGCCTGATTCAAAGGCGATAAATCAAAAAATCTGAATTAAAAGCCATGATCCAAAAAATTATGGTTTAAAGCCATGATGCAGAAATAGAATCTTTCAACGACGGATGATCATATTGGTTGCTGTTGCATGCGCATACAATTTTCCTTCTTCATCTCGAAGATAGCCTTCTGAAATGACTAAGTTTTTCCCTACGTTGATGACTTTACCTTCAGCCATTAACTTTTTATTAAATGGCATTGGGCGGCACATTTTTATCGCAAGATCAGTGGTTCCATAGCCCTCACCCGCAGCCAAGACGGTATGTGTGGCACACCCTGTCACTGAATCCAATATCGTTGCGGCAAAACCACCATGTACTCCACCCAATGGGTTGCTATGACGTTCATCCGCAACGGCCATAAATACAATGCGACCATATTCAACGTCTCCGACTTCCTCCATCCCCATGGTTTTTGCAATACCAGGCGCTGGCACCAGTCCTTTTTGGAATGCTTGCATAATTTCCAGACCAGTCATATTGAGTGGATTCATCATTATTTCCTATTTTGATAAATAAAATACTTATTGGAGAAGGGTTGATTGTTCAGGGGATAAGCCAATTTTTACTTTAGTTTGTGCGACAATTTCGGATTCATCGGTATCATTCGGATGAAAATCAAACTGATAATAAGAGAAAAATTGCGGTACCAGCTTACGATAGGCTTGCACTGTAAACCCAGCAAACTTAGTCCAAGACTTAAGGTTTAATAATTGTTTATCTCTCGACATTAACACTACTTGATATACATTAGAAAATAGTGTGATCAGCACAAGACTAAATGTAAAAATCGCCACGCGAGGAATGTAGGCATCTAAGCCCTTACCATATAAATATTCATACATGTCATAAGCCACAGCCTTGTGTTCGGTTTCTTCAACACTGTGCCATAACCATAAATTGCGAATAGTGGTATCGGTCATTAACTCATTGACATTTTTCATCATCTCTACCACCAACACTGCGGTGTAATGTTCCAGACCCACTGTGACCAAGAGATTCCATTTTTTAGGAAAGGCACGTTCTACCGCTTTTAATATAATCCCCGTGGCTTTTTCTAAGGATTCAGGATCTAAACCATATTGTTGTGCACTGACATGAAAAGCATGGTGTTCTTTAGAGTGCATGGCTTCTTGCCCAATAAAGGCACCAATATCACGATCTAATTGTGGATTGTTTTTAATTTTTCCACGTAAGGCGCGCACTGAACGGACAAAGTACGATTCACCTTCAGGAAAAAGCGTCGATAGACCTGTGAAGTAATGGGTAAAGGTTGGTTCGTCATTACACCAATACTTGGGCATATCCTGAAATTCATAATCCATACGACGTACTGGAAATGATGCAGGTGTTTTTTGCTTTGATTTTTCTTTCACCGCTGATATAGACATGGTTCACCTCAAGAATTTATCTTAAAATAACAAGTTCTAAAAAAGAACTTGTAAAATTAAAATAATGGTCCACGTTGATCTTGTCAATGATGTGAATACGTTAAAGCTTCAGGTTGTCCTTAAATGACAGTATCATTCCTATAAAGACAATCGATCTAAGCCAAAAACTTAAAAGCTGTTTTTATCCATCGCATTTTCACCTGATGCATGATTATTCATCCTATAAAAATATGACTAATAAAATTAATCATTTAAAAAAAAATGCTGAATAGATATCTTAGAGTTCAACAACAGTTCAAATTAAAATTAAACATCTCCCTCTAATCTCTCCATCAAAACTGATTAAGCTTTTCCAGTTTTATTTTCTATTTCTATCTGGATTTCTATCTCAATTTCTAGCGCTATTGCCATGTCAATGATTTGTCATAAAGGTGACACCTTGCTGTCACAAGCGCTGTCTAATGTGTGGGCATCTTTATAATGGACGAAACACATGTTAAGAAAATCGAAACAATGGCTATCCTACATTTATATTTTCCCCATTTTACTGGCACTCACAGCTTGTAATGATTCAAATGATGATAAGACCAGCACACAGCCTGATGGATCTAAAAAACCATTAATGCGTTGCGCACCATAAACATAAAAATACCAAAGGGAAATATTGTGATTAATCGTCGTCAATTTTTAGCAAATACACTTAAAACAAGTTTTGGTGCTGCTGCCTTATCTACATTTCCAGCCAGCATTCAAAAAGCATTGGCTATTCCTGCAAATAATAAAACAGGTACCATTCAGGATGTCGAACATGTGGTGATCCTGATGCAGGAAAACCGTTCATTTGACCATTATTTTGGTACATTAAAAGGCGTTCGTGGTTTTGCCGACCGCTTAACCATTCCTTTGCAAAATGATCGTACTGTATGGCAACAACAACGAAGTAACGGTGCCTTATTAACCCCTTTTCATTTAGATGGATCGAGTAATAATGCACAACGTGCACCCGGTACAAATCATACTTGGGTGGATAGCCAAAAAGCTTGGGACAACGGCCGTATGTCAAATTGGCCAACCCATAAAACTGATTATGCAATGGGTTATTTTAAAGAGCAGGAAATCCCTTATCAGTTTGCTTTAGCCAATGCTTTTACCATTTGCGATGCATATCACTGTTCAATGCACACAGGTACAGATGCCAATCGTTCATTTCATTTAACAGGTACCAATGGCGCAGTACCGACCAGTACCGCGTTTGTGAATAATGAATGGGACTGGATTGATGGTGATCCCCAAAACGTTGATGTCGGCTACACATGGAAAACCTATGCTGAACGTTTAGAAGAAGCAGGTGTTAACTGGATTTGCTATCAAAATATGCCAGACGAATGGGGCGATAACATGCTCGGTGCATTCCGTACCTTTAAAAAAGCCAATATTGCTTCAGGTTACCCAGTTTCAAGTGGTGGTGCGCCAAATAGTCCATACAATAAAGCAGCGCAACCGTTACCTTATAAAGCTTATGATGCCACAACCGATAATGCTAAAAATCCACTATATAAAGGTATCGCAAACACCCTGCCCGGCAATAAACCCGAAGAGTTTTTAGATGCTTTTAAAAATGATATCAAAACAGGCAAACTTCCCCAAGTGTCTTGGATCAATGCACCTTCTATCTATTGTGAACATCCAGGTCCATCAAGCCCAGTACAAGGTTCTTGGTTTATTCAAGAAATCTTAGATGCTTTAACAGCAGTGCCAGAGGTTTGGAGTAAAACCGTTTTCTTGATCAATTTTGATGAAAATGATGGTTATTTTGACCATGTTCCGTCTCCATCAGCACCGACCTTACAAGCAGACAATACTTATGCGGGTAAATCCACACTCAGCCAAGCTGATATGCAGCATGAATATTATCTACATGACGCGCCACTAGGCAGCAGCAGCCAGCCTAAAAAAGACAATGGTGTTTATGGACCGGGCCCACGGGTACCACTCTTTGTAATTTCACCATGGAGTCGTGGTGGTGTGGTTAACTCTCAAGTGTTTGATCATACGTCAGTATTAATGTTTTTAGAACAACGCTTTGGGGTAAAAGAAACGAATATCAGTCCTTATCGTCGTGCGATTTGTGGTGATTTAACCTCAGCATTTAATTTTAAGACCCCAAATGAAGATGTACTGCCAGAATTAAATGGTAAACAAACCCGTGAGCAAGCAGATCAACTTCGTTCAGCTCAGCAAAAGTTGCCCAATGTTCCGATTCCAACCAATTTACAACTTCCAATTCAAGCCAGTGGTATTCGCCCATCTAAAGCATTGCCTTATGAATTACATACCAGTGCACGTTGTCAAAATGATGGAACAGTTAAACTCTTGTTCTCGAATACAGGGACTCAAGGTGCAGTTTTTCATGTCTATGATAAATTAAATCTCAGCCGTGTCCCACGTCGTTACATAGTAGAAGCGGGTAAAACACTGGATGATGTTTGGAATGTGAAAAAGGATAATCAAGGCTTATACGATCTTTGGGTGATGGGACCAAATGGTTTTCATCGCCATTTCAAAGGTGATTTAAATCGTAATCAAACCCTGCAAATCAATCCTGAAATTCGAGTGTGTTATGATATTGCCAATGGTAATGTTTATTTAGACCTGACCAATACAGGCACGAAAGATGTTGAATTGGTCATTAGCCCAGTCGTCTATCGTAGTGACGCAGCGTTAAAAATCAGTGTAAAAGCAGGTCAAACATCAACACGACATTGGGAACTGAAAGATACATGGCAATGGTATGATTTTGCCGTAACTTGTACTCAGGACACTAAGTTTTATCGACGCTTTGCAGGACGCGTTGAAACAGGTGCAGATTCTGTCAGTGATCCAGCGATGGTTTAATATTTAAAGAATTTTAAATATTCAGTTTTTTAGATTATTAACACTGAATCAAATTTAACAGCACCCCAGCTTTATTTAAAACTGGGGTGCTGTTTTATAGTGCTTGCTTAGGAACAAGTCACCCCTTCCATCACCACAGCTTTATTGGCTTCAGTCGCAACAACAGAAGCAGCAATTGCTTCAACCACCTTACTCAATGACTGCCGTGAAACACTGACTATATCGACAATTTTATTGCCATCTGCACCAACTGCATCGGTAAATGCCATTCGACAACTGAGTTGTCGGTTCGGCAAAACTGCATTTTGTACCCCTGTTGGCTGATTTAAGGGTCTGGCTGGATCATCACGTTTAATAATCCAAGCAACTGCCACCTCAATATCCCGGTTCATCGCACCCATTAACGAACGTGTGTCGGAGTGTTCAATAATATCAAACCGAGAAAAGTCGGTTGCAATACGGTAAGAGACTTTACCACCTGTCATACCACTGCTGTAACGATCGACAGCACCTAATTTCTGTTGCAAACCCGCAGACAATCCATCACGTAACTCTGCCCCCAACGTGGACGTCCAGCGTTCGTTATCCAATACATTAGATTTACCACTGCTGTCCTGTAAGACCAAAGGCGCCCTGTTTAAACGGTCGGGTAATCCCACTGGCAGGACTTCAATCACCCGTACATTTGAACTCACCAACGGTTTAACCGTTGGCGTCAAACTATAGTAGTTTGGTGTAGGCGAACTGGAACAGCCAGCTAAACCCACAATGGCCAGTAACAGACCACAACCTGCTCGACTAGACTGCGGCAAATAGGACAGAAAATGTGAGCTATTTTTTTTATTTAGCATTCTTAACCTCAGGCGTTTTCCCACGAATGAGTGATTCAGGGTGTTGTTCAATATAGTCAGCCATTAGCTGTAAAGATGCGGCAGCACGTGTCATTTGCTGTAAAGCACGGCGTACATCCTGTTGCATTGGCGCATCACTGGATAGAATGGTTTCAGTAGAGCGCATGGTTTTACGTACATCATCCAAAGTCGCCTGTAGTCCTGGCGCAACTTTCCCATCCAACTGTTTCACCAATTTATCTGTAGAGCTAATCGCTGAATTCATATTATTGAGGGTTTTACGTACATCCTGCCCAATTTCCACCAATGGGAATTTATTCAGTTTATCCGCAATTTGCGATACTTGTGCTTGTAATCCCTTCAACTCGGTTGGTGTGGTTGGAACCTCAATCACACCATTTGATCTGATGATTAAGTTTGCTGGTTTTGCTTTAGGGAATAGATCAAAAGCGATATAGTTCTGCCCTGTCAGTAGATTTCCAGTACGCATCTGAGCACGCCAGCCTCTTTCGATAAAGCGTTTAAAAATCACACCATCAGGATCAAGTTCTTTGCCATTGGCTAAACGAGATGGATAAATGACCCCCTCAGCCCGCATCCGAATCTGAGTATAATTTGCATCAAACTCCGCATTAATCGACTGAATATTACCAATTTCAATCCCCATAAAGTCAATCGGTGCACCTGCCGACAAGCCACGTAAAGACTGATCAAAATACATAATGATACGATGTGGATTTCCATCTGGCTCTTTCAAAGCTTCAGTACGAGAATCCCATAAATTAAAACGACTTTGATCCGAAGCAACAGCAGCATGTGAATTCTCAGGATAACCGAAAGCAATCCCGCCAGCGATAATACTCACCAGAGACTGGGTATCTAGTTTAAATCCTGATGCACTTAAGCTGACATCGACACCACTGGCCTGCCAAAAACGCGCATCTGTGGTCACAAACTTATCATAAGGTGCTTGAATAAAGGTCTGTAACTCAACACTCTTACCATCTTTGGCCAACTGATAAGCCGTGATTTGACCCACATTGATCTGACGATAATAAATAGGAGAACCGATATCCAGTGAGCCTAAGTTATTGGCTTTGAGGAAAAAGATTTTACCTGGTACATCTGATGAGATGACTGGAGGAACTTCTAAGCCAGTGAACTCATCCTGTTTTTGTTCTGCCTTACCACCATCAACTTCAATATATGCACCCGACAATAAGGTATCAATTCCGGAGACGCCACTGGCACCAATGCGTGGGCGAACCACCCAGAAGCGTGAGTCTTTTGCAGCAAAATTACTGGCATCCTTACGCAGTTCAATTTTGGCAATGACATGTGAATGATCATCAGCAAGATCAATTTGGCGAACAAGACCGATATCCACTTGTTTAAAACGAACAGTCGTCTTACCTGCAACCAGCCCTTCAGCCGTTCTAAAAGCAACATTAATGGTCGGGCCAGTATCTAATACCGCTTTGACTGCCAACGACAGACCTATCAGCAAGGCAATAAACGGAATCAGCCAGATCAACGATGGTCGCCAGCGTCCTTTATTTTTCTCAGGTTCAGGCAAAATCTGCTGCGTTTCATCTACAGCATGAGGATCCTGATGATCTGAGCTTTCGTTATTGGTTTTATTTTCAGACATACACACCCATCATTGTTTGATTGACTGGAATTGGATAAATCATGATTCAAGGGAGCATGATCCACGTGAATCACATCTGAGCCTTGCAGGGAAAGCCCGTTCTTGTTGCGCGTATTCTGGGCAGCAGAATAATTATCCCAAATAATACGCGGGTCAAAACTCAGTGAAGCAAACATGGTTAAAACCACCACTGCACCAAAAGCAACCGCGCCCGGCCCAGCGAGAATAGTTGCCAGTGATTGAATCTGAATCAGGGCGGTCAATAAAGCCACCACAAAAACATCAATCATCGACCATCGACCGATAAACTCGACAATCCGATAAAGCATTGAGCAATGCTCAGGAGAAAAATGCAAACGTTTAGAAGACTGCATTTTTACTGCAATCAACAGAAAACACAGAATTAAAAGTTTTAACATGGGAATAAAGATACTGGCCATAAAAATAACAACAGAAACCAAATAATCCCCATTCTGCCAAAAATAGATCACACCACTCATGATCGTATCTTGCTGACTGCCTAACAAAGAATCTGTGACGGTCATCGGAAGTACATTGGCTGGAATATATAAAATACTCGCCGCAATCACCAAAGCAAGGGTTCTGTCTAAGCTCTTTGGTTTACGTTGATGCAGCACACTATGACATTTCAAGCAATGTGAAGCATGTTTTTCTTCAATCTCTGGAACCTGTTTATTGAGTGTTCCACAGCAATGACAAAGCACCAAAGACAAATCTTTGGCTCTTGGGTATTGCAACGAATTTTTATTGTCTGTATTCGCTGAGTATTTTGAAAAATTAGCCTGAGACTGTTCAGTTTTCATGAGAGTCTCCTGTCAATCTCATCCCAAAGATCTTTGACTTTTACTGAGGCAATATAAACCAGCAACACACTCAGTATGGAGAATCCCCATAATGCAACGCCCGGAATCACCACAACCATCCCGACCAGTTTAACCAAAGTGACCAATACCCCAATCAAAAATACTTCAACCATTCCCCATGTTCTAAATAAAAACAGAGTACGAAATGCTGCAACTAAATAACGAGGCCGAACTTTAAAAAAATGAACGGATGAAAGTACATAGAACAGCAGCAATAAATCCAATAGAGGCACCACGAAAGTCGTGATAAGAATCAACACACCTACTGGCCCTTGCCCGGCATGAAACATTGCCCATGCTGCACCCAGTAATGTTGTCTGGGAATCATTCCCCTGCAATTCCACCTTAACAATCGGAAAACTATTGGCAATCACAAATACGATTAGCGCTGTTGTTACCATTGCCAGTAAGACACTAAACGGCTTGCTTTGCCGATAAAGCTCAGCACCACAACAGAGACAATAAGCACGCTCACCTTGGGTCAGCTGAATTCGATGATAGAGCGTGTCACATTCCTCACAGGCAACCAGCCTTTGCGGTGCAATATCACCATTTTGAATCAATGCTTGCTGATTCATAGGAGTAGAAACTGGCGGACAGGAGGACGGTTCACGCATAGAACATCAACACCATTTTATAAATTTTTTTTAGACCGAAGCTCATCTTGCTATATTTTACTGAGCTGTATACAGATGAGTTGTGATATTTTTTGATGATATCCTGTTGGTTTTATATAAACAATTGATCTGGCGAAATCTAGTCTAACAATTGACCACGCATTTTATCTATTTGCAATAGCAAACGCCTATTTTGACATGATTAAAAACACAGTCGTTGCACCAAAAAATCGATAAAGACACGGGTTTTTGCTGGCAAGGTTCCCGTATTCGGATAGAGCAATTGGACATTTTGTACAGGTAAATCAAAATCAGCTAACACCCGAGTTAAACGATTTTGCTGAATATCTTCATCGACCAACCAAGCTGGCGATATCGCAACGCCCAATGAAGCAAGTGTCATCTGATGTATCGCTTCTGCCGAATTAGATTCATACTGACTTCTAACAAAAGGCAATGTATGTTTTTCACCTTGATCATTTTGTAAAACATATTGCGCATCCTGCCAATTCAATAAGCGATGACCAATCCAAGGAACATGTGCTAAATCAGCAATGCTATTGATTGGATAACGTTGTAAAAATTCAGGGCTGGCAACCAAATAAATCGGATATTCAGCAATTTTTCGTGTCCGCATTGATGAGTCTTTTAAGTTTCCCAACCGAATGACCAAATCTAATTTTTCAGTGACTAAATCATCTAAGGAAGAATTAAATGAATATTGTAGTTGTAATTGAGGATATTGGCGGCAAAACTCACCCAGCAAAGGTAAGATGAATTTTCGTCCAAATTCATTGGTCGATGAAAAACGTAATATCCCAGTGACACTTGTGGCTAAATTTTGACTGCGCTCAAAAGCTTCTTCGATTTGCAATTGAATGTGTTTGAAATCCTCATAAAAGCTTTTGCCTATTTCAGTCAGTGCGATATTGCGTGTATTACGAATCAGCAAACTCACATTTAAATGCTGTTCTAAATGCTTGATATCAATACTCACCATCGATCGACTTAAACCCAAAATCTCTGCTGCCTTGGTAAATGATCCTGAATCAACCACTTGCAGAAAACTTATAATCTGTTTTAGGTTTTTTTGCATAATTACACTGATTGTTTGAAATTATTAAACAATGATTTTACTTCGCATGCATCGACAATAAAAGGCCTGAATCGTACCCTCCTGCATCTTGGAGGTCGCTATGTCATATCGCTATAAAATAGCAACAGTGTTTTTACTTGGGTTCTTTATTGATTGCATCAATATTTTCATGTCTGCAATTGCCTTACCCGATATAGCAACAGCTTTCTCAGTCAGCCCATCGATGGTTGCATGGGTAAGCAATGCTTATATTTTAGGTTTGGTTTTAATCATGCCCATGAGCTTATGGTTAGCAAGCGTATTGGGTGATCGGAAATTGCTATGTTATTCAATGCTGCTCTTTTCCGTCAGCGTTTGGTTGATTGGCATGAGTGAATCAATCCATAGTTTAATTTTTTGGAGATTTGTTCAGGGTGTGGCTGGCGGATTATTAATCCCTGTCGGTCAAGCATTGGTATTTGCACTGTTTCCAAATCATGAACGGCAACGTATCTCCACAATGATCATGGCAATTGCATTAATTGCACCCGCCTTTTCACCAACGATTGGCGGCATAATTATTGATGCTTTGTCTTGGCGTTGGGTGTTTTTTGCCAATATCCCCTTTACCATGATCACTGCTTTTTTAGCGTGGCGATGGATCAAAGAAACTCAAGCTAAAACGTCTGGAAAACCTGACTTTTTAGGACTGTTTATGGTCAATGTCAGCCTGTTGTGTTTGTTACTCTCTTTCTCATTATTTAACGATTACCATAGTGTTATACTCGCGATCAGTAGCTTTCTACTTTCCGTCACAATGCTTCTGATTTATCTCAAATACGCAAAAGGATCTGCTCATCCGATTCTTAATTTACAATTGTTAAAAAATTATAATTTACGCAATGCATTTATCGTTTATTACGCAGTACCCGGTATTTTTACTGGTGTGAATTTACTGAATATCTTTAATTTACAACGTAACCTTGAGTTTAATGCAAAACAGACTGGCTTATTTATGCTGCTCTATGCTGTAGGCGCATTAGTATCGATGACCAGCGGTGGACTTCTCTATCGCCATCTCGGTAAAAAGCAACTTTTTATAATCGGTATTACGCTACATAGTTTAGGAATTTCACTGTTGTTCTGGGTTTCAAATGCCAATGATTTAAGTACCTTAATTGTTGCTTATCTACTGATGGGAATGGGTGGTGGTCTAAGTGCCAATACTGCCCAAATCAGTGCCCTCATCGATTTTAACGGCCAAGACTTATTACAAGGCAGTGTGCTGTGGAACATTAATCGACAAGTCGCTTTTAGTTTAGGTACAGTTGTCCTTATTTCAATCTTTAATCTGTTACCTGCTGCAAATGACTTAATACGTTATCAGCATACTTTTTTGCTTGCAGCACTGCTCTGCCTCTTATCATTAATTTCCATTTTTAAGGAGAAAACCCATGTCTAATCCTATGGACAATGCATTACAACATGTCATCGATTTACATATTTTGATTGAAAATGTATTTACAGGTCAAAATGCAAAAGAAAGCCTAAATCAACTCTTAGCCAGTTTTGACCCAAATTTTAAAATGATTACGACGCAAGGCAATGTCATTGGTTTACCCGAAATAAATACCTTGTTTAGTCAAAATGTAGGTAACAAACCCGCGTTAAAAATTAAAATCTTAAATACGCGTGCTTTATTTGAAGCAGACAACCACTGCTGGATTCAATATCAAGAACATCAACAAAGCCATGAACTTGATACATTACGCATATCGACGGCTTGTATCAAAGTTGAATCAGGTCAATGTTATTGGGTTTATCTACATGAAACATTGGTCAATTTAGCCTCATCGAGTTAGCTGAATTAACCGCTATTGGTTTAGCTCAAAATAATGTTATTGAATAAACTTATACAAGATTGAGGCTATTTGAACGCGATAACTCAGCATTAAACAATGATCTATTCTATTGTTTAAAGAAGTTTTCACTTTAGCAAAAATCACCTCCCCCAATCTTGACCTATCAACGACAAGGTCATATTTGGGGGATAGATCAAAAACATGAAATGGTTCTAACTTAATTGTTTAGGCCCGTGGTTTTTATCTCTCTTGTAAAGCTTGTTTCATCCGCGTAATCGGTTTAATCAAGTATTGAAATACGGTCTTTTCACCGGTCTTTACATCAACAGTGGTCACCATGCCGGGAATAATCGGAAGCTTTTTCCCTTGTTTATCCACTAAACTATTTGCATCGGTTTTGACCAAGATACGATAGTAGACTTCATTTTGGTTTAATTTCAATTCACTATTACGTTTGTCATTACTCAGAGTATCGGGACTAATCAGTGTCACCACCCCCTCTAAGCCACCATAAATCGAATAATCATAGGCACTTATTTTAACAACAGCAGGCAATCCGGGACGAAGAAAAGCCACATCCTGTGGGCGTATATAAGCTTCAACCAAAAGTTTGTCATCTAAAGGAACAATTTCTAAAATATCTTGTCCTGCATTGACCACACCGCCCACTGTATTAATTTTAATATTTTTCACAATACCGCGAAGCGGTGCTTGAATAAATGAACGATCAACAGGATCCGCACGCATCGCCATATTTTCTCGCGCCTGTGCCAACTCAGCTTCTGTTTTTACCAACTCATTATTCGCATCGGTTAAATAGAGATTTTTCCGATCTAAAATTTGCGCACCTAGATCTGCCGATTGTCGTTGCATACGCAATACTTCCACATTTGAAACCAATCCCTGCTGTGCCAGCGGTTGGGTAATCGAAATCTCATGATCCAAGAAACTTTTACTGGCTTTTAATGCTTCGATCGCATCGACCATCGACTGTCGTCTTACCGTATAAGCCTGATATTCTCTTTGCTTTAATTCGCTTGAAATCTCTTGAGGAAATATCGGCTTCGTCTCTGTAGTTTCCGCTTTCAGTCGTGCTGCAATTGCGGTTAAATTTTCAACCTTAGCCTCGCTCTCTCTTAAAATAGCAGAACTGCGAGTATCATCCAGTTTGAGTAGAATTTGATTTTTTTCAACAACATCCCCTTCTTTCACTCTCATTTCCATGATAATCCCAGGGTCTAAGCTTTGAATAATTTGCTCACGACTACTAGAGATAATACTTCCTTGGCCTCGCGTCACCTCTTCTAAGGTACTGTTATACGCCCAAATTAAAAATACGACGATTAACACGAATAGCAAGGCAATTACCGCGAAATAGCCATAATGTTTTTCTTGCTGTAAGGCGCCATTCAAATCGTTTAACAGCTTCAAATCAGATTGGCTGATTGGAGGCTGTTTAGTTTGTTTTTTCATTTCTTTCACTTACTTAATCTGCATAATCATAACAACATCGTTTCTCATCCGACCAAATCTTGACGTTTAAAGCATCAGGTTATTTACGGATCCGAGCACTTACACTCACCCGATGAACTTTGGGTTTTACAGAAGGAATATTTGGGGGTTGTTGTTGAACTAATTTGGCAAGAATCTCTGCTTTAGGACCGTCCATCGTAATGGCACCATTTTCCATCACAATAATACGGTCAACCAATGCAAGGACTTGGGGACGATGGGTAACCACCAATAATGTTCTTTGCTTTGCCCAGTTTTGAAGCGCATCTAAGGCAGATAATTCTGTTTCTTGATCTAGTCCAGTGGTGGGTTCATCAAGCAGTACAACTTGTGGGTCACGTAAGGTTAATCTTGCTAAAGCAATGAGTTGCTTTTGCCCGCCAGATAACCCTAAGCCGTTTTCACCGAGTTGCATGTCTAAGCCTTGCGGATGCTGATTGATCACCTTATCGAGGCCAAACTGATGTAAGACATGCATTAACTGTTGATCAGTTGAAAAATGATCAGTTCTGGCCAATTCGAGATTGTCCCTAAGCGTACCCAAAAATAAACGAGGACTTTGGCTAAGTAAACTGACTTTGCTTCGTAAATCACTTGGGTCGATTTGACGTATATCAATATTGTCTAAAGTAACATGACCTGCATTGGCCTCATAAAGACCACTTGCGAGTTTTAATAAAGTACTTTTTCCACTCCCAATATGTCCCAAAATGGCAACTTTTTCACCTGAGTTAATATTTAGGGTTATGTCTTTGACTGCTGGTGATGCATCTCGTTGATATTGAAATTGGATATGCTCAAAAGCGATCTGACCTTCGACCGATGCTAAACTGATATATTGACGGCTAGGATCGCGCTCAATAGGTCTTGCAACAATATTATTAATCCCCTGCAAGGCCAATTTGGCTGACTGAAATTTAATCGCCAAACTGGCTATTTGGGATAATGGCGCAAGTGCTCGACCAGATAAAATCACCGAGGCAATCAATGCCCCCATGGTAATTTTATAATCGGGATTACTGCTGTGAATTAAATAAGTTCCGAATACCACCAAGAAGACAGTATTTAACTGCTGCATACTTGCGGCAAAATTCACCACCAAATTACTTAAATTTCGAACTTTAATCGAAGATACAGAAGTTTTTGCAGTGAAATTATCCCAACGTTGCTGCGCCCAATTTGTGGCATTATTGGTTTTTAACGTCTCGATTCCATCAATTGCTTCAACTGCCAAGCCTTGTCTTTGAGATGACTCCTTCATAGACTCATTGATATAGCGAGCCAATGGTCTTTGCACAAAAAAGCCCACTGCAATCATAATTGGGATTAAGGCCAAGGGCACAAAGGCCAGCTTGCCACCGACTAATCCAATCACACTGATAAATAAAAATAGAAAAGGCAAATCAACAATGGTCAGTAAACTCGCACTGGTCATAAACTCGCGAACTGCTTCAAACTCACGTAGATTATTGGCATAGGCCCCAGCCGAACTTGGACGATCGACCAAACGTAACTGCATAACGCGTCTAAAGAGTGCCGAGCTAATAATTAAATCTGCTTTTTTACCTGCAATATCAGTTAAATAAGAACGAATTAATTTAGAAATAAACTCAAAACTAATCGCGATGATCACACCAATACTTAACACCCATAATGTTTCAAAAGCTTGGTTTGGGATAACACGGTCATATACATTCATAACGTATAGTGAACTTAATAAAGCTAAAAAATTAATCATCAGTGTTGCCAATACAACTTGATAATAATATTTTCTAAATCGCCAAATCACCTTCCAAAACCAAGCTTTAGGCAAATGATATTCAGGTAAATCAGAACGTAAGTCTGATTGAACTTTTGGCTTAATAAACCAACAAAATCCTAAGTACAATTGTTCCAACTGCATTGCAGTGATGACTTTGGTCATCCCATCTGTTTGCAATAAATGATAAGTCCGTTCGTCAGCATGATATGTAACTTCGGTAATCACCGCAGCTTCTTCATTTTTTAATAAGATCGTGACAGGTAAAGCAAGTGCTGGAATATCTTGTAAAGATCGCTTCGACAATTGGTTATCAAAACCATAACTCCGTAAAACCTCTGTGAGCGTGCCATAATCAATCTTTAAATCTTGATCACGCCCAACCCGCGCCAATAAAGCAGCTTCACTAATCGGACTACCTAATAATTTAGTCGTTAATGCGATATGTGAAATAATAGATTTCATGTTGTTCTACTTAAATAAATACTTTGAAAATAATCGGGAAACCAAGTTAGTTTGTGACACCAGCCCACTGACTGATTTTGGCTTGAGCCAATAAATACTCTAAAGTCGCAGCTCTAAAATCATTACGAGCTTCCACTTCTGTTGCTTCAATATTTGCAAGCTCGTTATAAGCATCGAGTACATCAATTAATGTCCGGCGAGAGATTTTGAATTGTTGTTCATAAGCCCAAACGACTTTTTGTTGAACATCAATATATTGATTCACTAATTTAACGCGTTGTTCATTTTGAGACATATCGAACATGGCTGTTCGACTACGTTCAATGGTATCGCGTAAGCTTTGTTGCATACGCGATGCTACAGCGATTTTGGTTTGATTTTTTTGTGAGATCTTATGCTTTGAACCTTGGTTAAAGATGTCCCATGACATTCTTAAATAGATTTCTTTATTATCTGGACTTGCCGTCCCTTCTAAATTAATACTTGGCATTTGAGCCGCTTTAGACACTTTAATATCTTCAAGTGCACTTTCATGTTCTGCTTTTTGTGCTAAATAACTGGGTATTTGATCAACCTCAGCACGATGGTATTGGGTAATAAAATCTTGAGATGCCATTCCATAAAAAGGATCAACAATCGTATCTGGTGCTAAAAAATCTTGCGTGTAGACTTCTAATCGACTCACAGTTAAACCTAAAGTACGTCGTAATTCAGCAATACCTGTTTCTACTTTTAGTCGACGTGCCTGAGCTTGGGCCAACTCACTGAGCCGACCTGAATCATGTTGCACAATAATATTTAAATCATGCAGCATTTTATCGTGGCGTTTTAAATTTCGTTCTGCAACAACCAAAGACTCTTTGGTCCTTAATGCGGTTAAATACAATGTACTGATTTTATAACCAAGGTCTTCTCTGGTTTGTTCAGCAGTATATTGATAATAAGCTTCCTTTTTCTTATCTCGATCAACGGCTGCTTCGATCCCACCCCAAGCATAAACATTGACTGTCGCGCGTAGACCTGGAGCAAAATGCGTTTCTCGCGCATTACTTTCATATTTATGTTGTTGACCGAGCACTTGAGTCCCTATAGCACTGACAATCGGATAATGTTCAGCCTTAGTCGTCTGCATCGTACTATGTGCAAAAGACACATTTGCCTGAGCCTCCTGTATCACAGGATCATTGACCAGCGCTTGTTTGAGTATCTCTTTTAACGTCGCTGCATGTACCAATGGGCTATGTATTGCCAACATCCCTATAAAACACAGAGATATTGACCGTGTCAGTTTTCTATTCATTTGCATTGATGAGTTCTATCGGCTACCAGAAATACAATCAATGGCTATAAAAAATAACCATATGTTTTAACTGTATTTTTAATAAATTTGCATTGAAGTATTATTTAAATGTGGTATAGCACCATCACGTGCGTGCCAAACCACACTAAAAAACCCAGATAAATATACAAAAAGCATTCGCTACAGGATGTAGAAAATGCTTTTTGTGCGGTTTAATTAGACTTAAATTAAGTTAGGCTGCTCAACACTGAGTTGCTCTAAATGTTGTGAGACATTGATATGGTTTGTATTCACAACTTCAGCTGGATTTGGCGTATTGGCAAAGCCATCTAAAGTATGACCAACTGCATTAAAAACCTCTAAATGATCCAACTGATTACTCATGCTTAGTGCTGCTTTACTGGCACTTGCTTCAGGAATTAATTGAATATCAATGAGCAATTTATCACTAGATTTATCGCCATCTTTATCGACAAGTGTAAATGTAAACTCTTCTTGGGTTTTACCTACAGGACGAGTCGGAGCTGGGTTATAACTAAAGTCACCAAACTTATCTGCTGACATATTTAATATAAAGCTACCACCGATCTCTGTTTTCACCATCAGTACACCATTACCAGCATCTTGCCAAATACTCGCATTGCTATTGCTACTGGTGATTTGGTTTGTTGCATAGTCATAAGTATAGTCATACCCATCAATCTGAATGATTAACTGACCTGCACCATCGGCACCGAAAGATGAAACAATATTGCCCACATCATCCGTACGAATAGACCCCTGAGTATCAGTAGCTTCTGGAACCAACTCAGACATAATACCGCCGAGATCAGACATATCTTTCAAAATAATAATGTCACTCGAACCATCTTTGTTGGTGCCTTTTTCGCCATCGAAAGCAATTGGTTTTAAGAAATCTGCACCCTCATCCATTTGAGGACCAATACCAATCGCAATAGATTTTATGTTTTGTTCTTTTAAGAACGCTGTCCACTTATCTTCACCGATATCGATATTTTGATTGCCTGGTTCATAATTTGATGGTGACGTTGGTTGGATACCACGTACTCCATCAGTGCCATTACCAAAGTTTGGAATACCATCACTGACAAAGAGCAAACTATTGTTCACCTTAGCGCCGTCCACACCGACAACTGGACCAGCACCTTGATTATTCAAATAACTATGAATAACTTCTTGTAAAGCCGCATCGTAGTTGGTATCTACACCAATATCTTTTGGTCGAGTGCCAAAATTATATAATCCTTTCACAATTTTCTTGGCGTCATCTAATGACACCCATGTATCTGTTTGACCAGGTAGCGAAAGATGCTTGGCTAATTTTGAGAAGCCAATGATATTCACTTTCACGTCTCCATTACCTGGGGCTACACTGTCAAGTTGCTCCTGATACTTATCTAGCATCGTTTCAATCGCTTCGACAGCTGCGTTCATACGCATTTTCTCGCCACCATTTACTGGATCTGGAATACCGCTATCTCTTGCACCCATACTGCTAGAGAGATCCAGACTAATGATCACGTTCGCATAAAAAGTCGTCTCACCATCTGCAACTACAGATATTGGCGCTGCTACTGATTTATCATCTTCCACAGTAATAATGAGGTTAGCATCGCCAATATTGGTATTGATACCAAAATCAAGATCTAAACGTTCACTGTTCTCACCAACATGATCCACTGGCGCTTTAAGACCAATTTCATAAGGAATTGTGGTTTTACCATTGCTGGTCACTGGTGTACCCAAAGTAATCGACATCACTTCTTGACCGCTTGGCGTGGTTCCAACTAAGCCGCCATTTGCTGTTTGAGTCCAGTTTATTGTCTCACCACCAGAAGTGACATCCACTGTTGGCAATGTCATTAAGATATCGCTAATGTCAGCATTACTAGGGTTATCTAAACTCAATTCACCATTTACAACAGCGGCTGTTGAACCATCTCCTAAATCAGCTTCTTTGAGTATCTCGGTTAAGATACCTGTAGGGCTTATATCTAAAGTTACGTGAGCTGGATCCGATACATTGCCAGCTTTGTCTTTGACTGTATATTCAAATTCATCTGGACCGACATAACCCTTGTTTGGGGTATAAGTCACTTCTCCAGTGATTGGATCAACACTAACAGTACCGTTCTGAGGCTGTTTCGTGATCACTACAGTGCTTGGATCTAAATCACCATCTTTATCAGTGTCATTTGAAGTCACATCAATGATCACAGGTGTGTTTTCTTTGGTGTTAGCACTGTCATCAACTGCAACTGGATTAGCGGTGATATCGATTACCACAGTCGCAGGATCAGACACATTCCCCGCTTTATCTTTGACAGTATATTCAAATGCATCTGGACCGACATAACCATTGTTCGGGGTATAAGTCACTTCGCCTGTGATTGGATCAACACTGACCGTACCGTTCTGAGGCTGTTTCGTGATCACTACTGTACTTGGATCTAAGTCACCATCTTTGTCACTATCATTTGAAGTCACATCAATAATGATTGGAGTATCTTCTTTGGTGTTAGCACTATCATCAACTGCAACAGGATTGGCTGTGATATCAATTACCACCGTCGCAGGATCAGATACATTGCCAGCCTTGTCTTTGACTGTATATTCAAATGCATCTGGACCAACATAACCCTTGTTTGGCGTATAGGTCACTTCACCTGTGATTGGATCAACGCTGACCGTACCATTCTGAGGCTGTTTAGTGACCACCACCGTACTTGGATCTAAATCACCATCTTTGTCGGTATCATTTGCAGTCACATCAATAATAATTGGGGTGTTTTCTTTGGTGTTAGCACTATCATCAACCGCAACAGGATTTGCACTGACTTCAACCACTACCGTTGCAGGATCAGACACATTGCCAGCCTTGTCTTTGACTGTATATTCAAATGCATCTGGACCAACATAACCCTTGTTTGGAGTATAGGTCACTTCACCTGTGATTGGATCAACGCTGACCGTACCATGCTGTGGTTGTTTAGTGACCACCACCGTACTTGGATCTAAGTCACCATCTTTATCAGTGTCGTTTGAAGTGACATCAATAATTACGGGTGTATTTTCTTTAGTTTCAGCACTGTCATCAACTGCAACAGGATTGGCGGTGATATCAATCACTACAGTTGCAGGATCCGATACATTCCCCGCTTTGTCTTTGACAGTATATTCAAACTGGTCTGGACCAACATAGCCCTTGTTTGGGGTATAAGTTACTCCACCTGTGATTGGATCAACGCTGACAGTACCATGCTGTGGTTGTTTTGTGATCACTACTGTACTTGGATCTAAGTCACCATCTTTGTCAGTATCATTTGCAGTCACATCAATAATGATTGGGGTGTTTTCTTTGGTTTCAGCACTATCATCAACCGCAACTGGATTTGCACTCACCTCAATCACTACAGTTGCAGGATCAGAAACATTGCCAGCTTTGTCTTTGACTGTATATTCAAACTGGTCTGGACCAACATAACCCTTGTTTGGGGTATAACTTACTTCGCCTGTGATTGGATCAACGCTGACAGTACCATGCTGTGGTTGTTTTGTGATCACCACCGTACTTGGATCTAAGTCACCATCTTTATCAGTGTCATTTGCAGTCACATCAATAATGATCGGGGTGTCTTCTTTGGTGTTAGCACTGTCATCAACCGCAATTGGATTTGCACTCACCTCAATCACGACAGTTGCAGGATCCGATACATTGCCAGCTTTGTCTTTGACTGTATATTCAAATTCATCTGGACCGACATAGCCCTTGTTTGGAATATAGGTCACTTCACCTGTAATTGGATCAACGCTGACCGTACCATGCTGTGGTTGTTTCGTGATCACTACAGTACTTGGATCTAAGTCACCATCTTTATCGGTATCATTTGCAGTCACATCAATAATGATCGGGGTGTCTTCTTTAGTTTCAGCACTATCATCAACCGCAACAGGATTGGCGGTGATATCAATCACTACAGTTGCAGGATCAGAAACATTGCCCGCTTTATCTTTGACGGTATATTCAAATGCATCTGGACCGACATAACCCTTGTTTGGGGTATAAGTTACTTCACCTGTGATTGGATCAATACTGACAGTACCATGTTGTGGTTGTTTCGTGATCACCACCGTACTTGGATCTAAGTCACCATCTTTATCAGTGTCATTTGAAGTCACATCAATAATGATTGGGGTATCTTCTTTGGTGTTAGCACTATCATCAACCGCAACAGGATTAGCGGTGATATCGATTACCACAGTCGCAGGATCAGAGACATTCCCCGCTTTATCTTTGACTGTGTATTCAAATGCATCAGGACCGACATAGCCCTTGTTTGGGGTATAGGTCACTTCACCTGTGATTGGATCAACACTAACAGTACCATGCTGTGGTTGTTTGCTAATCACCACCGTGCTTGGATCTAAGTCACCATCTTTATCAGTGTCATTTGCAGTCACATCAATAATGATTGGAGTGTCTTCTTTAGTTTCATCGCTATCATCAACTGCAACAGGATTTGCACTGACTTCAACCACTACAGTTGCAGGATCAGACACATTCCCAGCTTTGTCTTTGACGGTATATTCAAACTGGTCTGGACCAACATAACCTTTGTTTGGCGTATAGGTTACTTCACCTGTGATTGGATCAACGCTGACAGTACCATGCTGTGGTTGTTTTGTGATCACCACAGTGCTTGGATCTAAGTCACCATCTTTATCAGTGTCATTTGCAGTCACATCAATAATGATAGGAGTGTCTTCTTTGGTGTTAGTACTGTCATCAACTGCAACAGGATTGGCAGTGATATCAATTACCACAGTTGCAGGATCAGACACATTCCCCGCTTTGTCTTTGACTGTATATTCAAATGCATCAGGACCGACATAGCCCTTGTTTGGGGTATAGGTCACTTCACCTGTGATTGGATCAACGCTGACCGTACCATGCTGTGGTTGTTTGCTGATCACCACCGTACTTGGATCTAAGTCACCATCTTTGTCAGTGTCATTTGAAGTGACATCAATAATGATTGGGGTGTCTTCTTTAGTGTTAGCATTATCATCAACCGCAACAGGATTGGCTGTGATATCAATTACCACAGTTGCAGGATCAGACACATTCCCAGCCTTATCTTTGACTGTATATTCAAATGCATCAGGACCGACATAACCCTTGTTTGGGGTATAAGTCACTTCGCCTGTGATTGGATCAACACTGACCGTACCATGCTGAGGCTGTTTCGTGATCACTACTGTACTTGGATCTAAGTCACCATCTTTGTCACTATCATTTGAAGTCACATCAATAATGATCGGGGTGTCTTCTTTGGTGTTAGCACTGTCATCAACCGCAATTGGATTTGCACTCACCTCAATCACGACAGTTGCAGGATCAGAAACATTGCCAGCTTTGTCTTGGACGGTATATTCAAATGCATCAGGACCAACATAACCTTTGTTTGGGGTATAAGTCACTTCACCTGTGATTGGATCAACACTGACCGTACCGTTCTGAGGCTGTTTCGTGATCACCACCGTGCTTGGATCTAAGTCACCATCTTTATCAGTGTCATTTGCAGTCACATCAATAATGATTGGAGTGTCTTCTTTAGTTTCAGCACTGTCTTTTTCTGCGATAGGAACATGCTGAGGATGTTCAATTACAGGAGATTTTTTATTGTTATCATGACCTTGACCAATAGCCACTGCCGCTATCGGAACCAAAGCCAATAACCATAATGGATTAAAGGCCCAAAATGCTGCAACTTCTTCACCACCTAAAGCCTGACCAGCTTCAACTTGATCCGCAAGCAAACTCACGGCATCACTTTTTTCTGCACTTTCTGGGACATAAGGGTAATATTTGCCATTTTCATGCTGACCGATCAGTAAGTTAGACTCCCCTTCTGAATAGCCCAACTCACCATTTGCAGCATAATAGTTTTCAATAATCAGATCTGGCTGATCAACATCCCCACCTTCGAAACTAATCCACAAATCCTTATCATGACGTTTAGTCGCAATATTTTCTGGCCCAAATGAAGTCTCTTTATCGGTAAACTCATAATGAACATTTGCTTTTGCAGCAATTTTTAATGGTTTCCCTTGAGAACCACGACCAAACTCGCCCCCTTCAATATTCAAGGTATCGAGTGTTGATTTTTTAGCATTAATTTTGAGAACAATATTCTTTACAGTCACGTTTATTTCCTTAATTTCAATAATTAAGCATTAATTAATAGAATCAAAATACTAAGTTTTGAAATGAAGCGTAATTACGGCTGAGTACCATAAAGAAGGATCTCAACTCGACGATTGGGCTGATTACATGCCAAACGCGCAGTACGATTTTGAGTGTGTTTTTCAGAACAATCTGTGATCAATAAATTTGTTTTACCACGGCCTTCTGCAGCAATTAAATCAGCAGATAAACCATAATTTACCATCATATTTTTTACACTTTGCGCACGATACGCTGACAACACTTGGTTATAACTTTCCGTACCGTCTGGATCTGTATAACCAATAACATCTATATGGCTAATCTCGGCTGTTTCATTACGAATGGCATCTGCAACATCCTTAATTTCTTGTTTACCCTGAGTTAACATATTTGCTTCATCTGATTTATCAAACTGAAACAAAGCGCCAGCTTGTAATGTAAATTTCTTCAACATTTTAACGGTAGGCTTACACTTTAAATCGCGATCAACACGTGGCAAGGTATGGACTTGTTCCTTTAAATGCTGCTGAGCTTTTTTAATTTCATCCTCATTCATTGCTAAGAAATAAGTCTGCCCATTCTGATCCAGACTCACACGTAAGTAGGTGGTTTTTTCGAGAGGTAAATTATAGTATTGCCCGCCTTTTTCTTTAGTTGCATAGCGATCTTTGACATCCGTTTCAATTGCAACCAACTTTTGGTTATCAGGACAAACTTCAAGCTCTTTATAAGCATTGGGTAACAATGAAGCCAAATATTCTCCACCTACAAAAATATTTACCGCTTTTCCCTCAATTTTCTCATCACGAACAAAAACAACATTTGCTTTATTTTTATTTACTTTTTCATTAATTTTTTGATTTTCAAAGTTATGCCACTTTTCAACAGCCGTACCATTACTACCACCTTTCACAGCACATCCAGACAAGATTGAGCTGAGGAGTAGTGTTGTGACCAACAAGCCTTTATTTGTGACCATCATTAAAATTTGTTCCTTACAGAATTTAAAAGTAAAAAACCTCTACAACGAAACGTTTAAGCTTCGTAGAGGTTGCACATAAAAACCTTTTAGACAGCGAGACCAATATTTTAAATTTCAGTAAGGCTGCCTAAAAACACGTTTTTTCGTGACATATTTCACGGTTTAATATTTAAGGTACGCAAAAATAATGAATTAGGGTTAATACGTCAAATGATAAAAATTTGCCTTTGGGTTAAAATAATTCACCTGAAAAAACATAAGGTTAAATATTGATCTTTAAATATATTTTGATTTAGAAAGCAGTATCTATTTTAAAATTTTTATTTAATATTTCACATGAATTATAAAATATATGACAGCGAGCAATAAAGTGATGAACTTAGATAAGTCATTAACAGGTTTTCAATTATCTAAACTTCATACATTTGAAGTAGCTGCAAGGCATGAGTCTTTTTCATTAGCGGCAAAAGAGTTATGTTTAACGCCAAGTGCTGTTAGCCACCAAATCAATTTATTAGAGAAAGAACTCAATATAAAACTATTTTTACGCTTACACCGTAAAGTTGAACTCACGGCTGAAGGCAAGCACATTTTTTGGGCATTGCAGTCTTCTTTAGGCCATCTCAATACTGAAATTAAGGCCATCCAAAATCAAACTTTATCTGGACCACTCACAATTTATGCTAGGCCATCGATTACACAAAATTGGTTGGTTCCCAAACTGTCTGACTTTATACAGCGCTATCCTTTTATTGAATTGTCCATTTTGACTGGCAATGAAAATGTTAATTTGCAACGAGAAGGGATAGATTTAGCACTTTATTTTGATAACCAACCTTGCCCGCAATTGAATTATCAATACTTAATGGATGAACATATTTTACCTGTATGTAGTCCTGAGTATGCTGAAAAATTCAACCTTGTAGACAATTGGCAGAATTTAAACCAGTGTACTTTACTTCATGACAGCCATGCATGGTGCAATAAGACTGGAACGGGGGAATGGGACAGTTGGGCCGCACATTTTAATATCAATATTGATACCCCTTCAGCGCTTTACTTCAACCGATCAGATCTCGCTTCTATTGCTGCCAAAAATAACCTTGGCGTGACAATGGGGAGAAAACGATTGGTTGAAAAAGCCATTAAAAATGGCGAACTAATCGCACCATTCCCCGATCAGTTTTTACTCTGCGAGCAACATTACTATATCACTTCACTGAAAGATCGCCACTGGCCAAAAATTGAGGCCTTTAGTCTATGGCTCAAAAATCAAACCATGAGTCACGACTAAAATGACTTGCTAACAAACCATAATTAAATCAATACTGTACTCATTTATAAATCGAGTACCTTCTGCTTTTAAATGAGTTTATATTCACATACTTAAAAATCGTCAGAAAGATATCCTTGATCCACTCTGACGAAACATAGATTTTTTATAAAAATTCTCTTCACCATTAGACTGAATTTTAAAACGGTTCTTTAAATCAAAGAACCGTTTCGTAATACAGAACCCTTAGAACTTAAAGCTATAATCTATATTTAAACGAGTTTCATTGGCTGAGTGAAAGACCATATTGGTTGGCATATCATTTCGGTAATGAGAAAAACGTGCTCGCATGCCTAAGCCTTTTAACTTCCCTTCTGGGATTTTATAAGCTAAATCCAGCTCCATCGATTCTTCTTTAAATCGTTTATCGCCATAACTAAGTAAATCAATATCTTGCCCTTTGGCATAGCGGGTCATAAAACGCAGTCCATTGAGAGAAATATCAGCTAATTTTACATTTTTAAAATCATATTCATAACGCAGTGAATAGACTTTCTCGTCTTTATTGGAATAATCCGAGCTCATAAAATCAAGCACCACTGGACTTTCTGTTCCCGATAAAAATGGTAACCCGGTCGAACCAAAGGCCTGCATATAACCCAAAGACAGGGTATGGTTTTGATAATTTAAGCCAAATAATCCACTTAAATGCTGGTTATCTACATCACCGATTTTTTGCCTACCTGCCTCCTGACTATTGAAAAATCGTACATCGCTTAAAAAAGTTAACTGTTCATTTAAAGGCTGTTTACCATTGAAACCTAAAAATTGCTGTTGGTAGATATCATGCAGTTCAGCCTGATAAGCACGGATTCGATACGCATCATTGAGTTGATAAGCGCCACCAAAACTATAGAAGTAATCTGTTGTTGCTGATTGATCAAAACGGCGATTGATATTGTCCGTACCGACATCACTATAATGAATCGAATCACGCTGTCGCACTTGGTCTACATAAAAACCTTCCAATTGTAACTTTGGAATTTCATTGGAAACAAACCGAGCACCTCGATAAGTTTGAGGGAACAAACGCGCAGGTGAAGAAAAAATCGTGGGCAATCGTGGAACCAAATCTCCCACAAAAAGCTCATTTTTCTTAAATTTTGCTTTGGCAGTTAGCCCTATTTTCCCATAATAATCATCTCGTGAATTATCTGCATTTACAGGTAATAAGTTACTCCGTGCATAGTCATCGGCTCGATCTCCAATTAAGTTAAATCCAGCCATTGCCAATACATCAACACCAAAACCAACTGTTCCATCGGTATAGCCCGATTGACCATTAAAGATAATACCTTGTGCCCAATCGCGCGCAGCAGTATAAGGATATGGATCTTGTTTATAGTCTCGGTCAAAGTAAAAATTTCTAAGCGTTAGCTCTGCACTACTGTCTGTCACTAAATCGGCATGCGCCAGGGCACTAAATAATGGGCAAAAGTATACCCACACCCACAAAGATGTTTTTTTCATTTTTTATCTCAACTATTTAATTTTTAGAGGATTAAGTTGTTGTTTTAAGCGTATAGGCTGCTTCATTTTTATGTCGATAAAATGCATTACCTAACATTAAAATAAGTACAATTGCCAAAATAAATACCACCCCGTAATATGCATAAAGCGTGGCTGGCGCTAAACCTTTATCTAAAAAAACGCCTGCTATAGTTGGTGATAAAATGGCACCAATACGTCCAAAACCGATGGCATAGCCTACGCCACGGCTACGAATATCGGCATCGTAAATTGTAGGTGAAATAGAATATAAACCAGCAATACAGCCATTAATCAGCGTTCCAAGTAATAGGCCAACAATCAATGCCACGCTCACTTGGGCCGAGACAGCCACGAATAAAAACACACATGCGGCAGTTAATCCTAGAAATAGACTTAAGGCATAGAAGATTTTGATACGGGATGCCAGCAAACCAATAATTGCTGCACCAAAGATCCCACCAATACTAATTAAAATACCTGTGGTAACCCCTTGTTCAGGCGACATTCCCATTGAAATTAAAATTTTCGGTGTCCAACTCATCACAAAATAAAAGCCAAACATTACGAGAAAGAAAGCGCCCCATAAACACAATGTTTGAAAGCCCTGTTGCCCACCAAATAATTTAGCAAAATCTCCGCCACCCTTTGCATCACTTTTTGCATAATCAGGTAAGGCGTCCAGATGATTTAAGCCCATACGCTGTAACACTGAGTTCATTCGCCCTAACGCTTGTTGCGGTCTTTTTGCCAACAAATAATCTAAGGACTCAGGCAATAACCATATACTCACCAACAGCATTGCAATGGTTGTGATCCCACCTGCAAGGAAAATCGAGCGCCAGCCTAAATGTTCAATCAGTGTCAGTGACAATATCCCACCAAGTGTGGCACCAATCCCATATCCTGTAGACATTAAACTTACCGCGAAACTTCTCCAGCGCGTATTGGCATATTCACTAGCCAAAACATTGCTACTGGCAAGAATACCGCCAACCCCAATCCCTGTGACAAAACGAAGGACTGCCAACATGCTATGACTATTGACAAAAGCGCATGCCAGCATGCTGATTCCAGCAATCACCAAACAAATTAAGATCAGTAAACGGCGACCTATTTTATCGGCAAGTGGTGCCAGAAAAATCGAACCAGCAGCCATACCAAATAGACCAGCACTTAATAACAAACCGATTTGAGCACCAGAAAGCGACCAATCCGCTGAAACTGAAGGTGCGGTAAATGCCATAACCATGACATCAAAACCATCAATAATATTGAGGAAAACACAAATCAAAATCACAAACCATTGATAGCGGCTCATCTTATTTTGACTTATCTCACCAAGCACATCTCTTTCCATTTGTGTATCTCCCAATCTGGATAGGATATACACACGACATTACTGAACTGCGTCGTTGGGTGGTTATGCATATCCGTATCCATAATTACCTAGAGGAATAATTTAATTTTTAAAACTCGTTTTTGAACAAGAATATTTTTTGGAGCGTCCTGCTCTATTTCATCTTGATTAATTGGATCCAAAAATCAATAGAATTATTAAAAAATATTTTCAAAATTAGATTAAAACCTATAAAACACATGATTTAACTCAATATATTTAAATCAAAAGAATGGAAAACGAATATACATATTTGAAAATTATACTAAAATGGATCCATTTAGTTCATTTAACCTCTTCTAAGTAAGTGACCTTATTGAGGATATTCAAAAAGCCCACCCCCTTATTTTTAAATATTTCAGTTTTCGCAACGTAATAGGTATTCAACAAAAATAAAAATTGGATCCAAAAATATAAATAAAAGCACAAAAAACCACATAAATCTCGTAGAGATATTTTTTAAATAAAAACAGTAAAATATTGATAAAAACAAAATAACAAAGCCTAAATAAAAGGATTTAATGATCATTTTATCGATTGACTGTTTATTTGTGTTGATATAAATTGGATCCAATAAGTGATAAGGAGTCATCACAAATGTTTATAAAAAATGCATGGTATGTTGCTTGCTATCCTGAAGATATCCAAGACAAGCTGCTAGGTCGCACCATCTGTGGTGAAAAAATTGTTTTCTATCGCGGCAAAGAAAATAAAGTCGCTGCTGTTGAAGATTTTTGTCCACATCGTGGCGCCCCATTATCATTAGGCTATGTAGAAGATGGCAATTTAGTTTGTGGTTATCATGGTTTAGTCATGGGATGCGAGGGAAAAACCATTTCTATGCCAGCTCAACGTGTAAACGGTTTCCCCTGCAATAAAGCCTATGCAGCCATAGAAAAGTTTGGCTTTATTTGGGTTTGGCCTGGAGATCAAACTTTGGCTGATGAGTCCAAACTCCCAACACTAGAATGGGCAGATCATCCTGAGTGGAGCTATGGCGGTGGTTTATTCCATATCCATTGTGATTATCGTTTGATGGTTGACAACCTTATGGATTTGACCCATGAAACCTATGTCCATTCGAGCAGTATTGGGCAAAAAGAAATTGATGAAGCCCTTCCTGTCACCAAGGTCGATGGTGACCATGTCATTACTGAGCGTTATATCGAAAATGTCATCGCTCCCCCATTTTGGCAAATGGCACTTCGTTGTAATAACTTAGCAGATGATGTTGCCGTAGATCGTTGGCAACGCTGCCACTTCGTTGCACCAAGTAACGTACACATTGAAGTGGGTGTCGCTCATGCAGGATATGGCGGATATCATGCCCCTAAAGATAAAAAAGTGTCATCGATTGTGGTTGATTTTATTAGCCCTGAAACAGAAACCTCACATTGGTATTTTTGGGGAATGGCACGTAATTTCCAACAAGATAACCCGACCCTCACTGATCTCATCCGCGAAGGTCAAGGCAAAATCTTTACCGAAGATTTAGAAATGCTGGAACAACAGCAACAAAATATTTTACGAAATCCCCATCGCCAGTTACTGATGCTAAATATCGATGCTGGTGGCGTACAGTCACGTAAAGTGATTGAGCGATTACTGGCACAAGAAAGTACGCTCACGCCTGAAACAACAAAACATAAGTTTCCAAATATTCGGGTGATTTAAAGGAGAATACACATGGACGTTGTTATTGATAAAATTCATCAACTTACACCATCAATTCGAGCCTTTGAATTGATTTCAAGCAATGGTTCTGCCCTTCCAAGCTTTGAGGCAGGCGCGCATATTGATGTACATCTCAAAAATGGCTTAACGCGCCAATACTCACTTTCAAACTGTTGTCGTGAAAAACACCGTTATGTGATTGGTGTTTTGTATGATGAGCATTCCAGAGGGGGTTCTCGTTGTATGCATAGCGAGTACCGTGAAGGTGATCAATTACGTATTGGCGCACCACGTAACTTATTTGAAATTCATCCTCATACCCAAAAGGCAGTCTTATTTGCAGGTGGTATCGGCATTACCCCGATTCTTTCAATGGCATATCGGCTTAAAGCTCAGCGGATACCATTTGAATTGCATTATTTTGTACGTAGTCATGAAATGATTGCTTTCTATGGAAATTTAACCGAACACTTTGCAGGTCAGATTCATTTTCATATTCAAGATCAACCAGAAACTCAATGTGATATGTCGTCCGTCTTGGAGCAGAATTCATCCGATAGACATTTATATGTTTGTGGGCCAGCAGGTTTTATGGCATTTGTGATGGAGTCAGCTCAACACATGGGCTGGCAGACAGAGCAGCTACATCAAGAACACTTTGTCGCACAAAAGTCAGAGGCATCTAACAATGCGGCGTTTACCATTGAAATCAAAGGCAGTGACCGTCGAATCGAAGTGCAGCCTCATCAAACAGCAACCCAAGCCTTAATTGAAAATGGTTTTGATGTCCCTGTTTCTTGTGAACAAGGTATTTGCGGAACCTGTATCACGCGTGTGCTGGCAGGAATTCCAGATCACCGTGATGTATTTATGACTGACGAAGAACATGCATTAAATAACCAGTTTACCCCCTGCTGTTCTCGAGCAAAATCTACAAATTTGCTGATTGAATTCTAATGAAAAACAGCCCTTTGATTCGATTAAAAGAGCTGCTTAGGGTCTGTTGATATTTCTTTTCGGTTTTATTGAGACAACACGTTTCTTAAGGTCTCGCCCAAAACCACAACACTACTATGTTCCCGCATCAATGTTTCAGCACGTCCAGCTTGTCTATGCATTAAAGCATCGTAAATTGAACAGTGTTGTAGATGGGCATAATGTAAGCGACGATATTCTGAAAGTGCTTGAGTTTGGTCATAGGTAATGGCTTGGGCCGAGGCCATGGGCAATTGATTGTTTTTAGCTAAGGCTTGGATCAATGCAACATTTTGCGCGCCTTGAATAATGGTATCGTGAAAAATCACATTAAAGTGGTGGTAACGTTCCAGTTCATGATCACCAAACTCAGTTTTTCCATCAAAAAGTTTTTCAGTTTCGACAATGCAATTTTGTAGTGTTTTTTTCTGTTCTTCCGTCAAACCTTGTTCTGCAATGGTTTTAGCAGCCAGTCCTTCAAGGATGCCACGCACTTCAAGTGCATCATTGATCAGTTTTTCTGAAATTTCTCGAACTGTATAACCTCGAGTCGGATTTTTAATCAGCAAGCCTTCTTGCTCAAGCAAACGAAATGCCATACGCACAGGCTGTCTGGACACCCCAAGCAACTCAGCCGTTGGGATCTCTGCCACTCTGGCACCGCCCTCTAGCTCCCCAGCAATAATCATTTTTCTAAGTTTAATTAAAACTTGTTGACCTGAAGACATTCACTGTCACACGCTATCAAAAATACCCTTTGATGCTAACAAGTTCATCTATAAAATGAAAACAAATTTTCGATTTGAATCTATTTGGTTTGAAGCTAATGTTTTGGTTTAAGAAGTTACATTACAGACATAAAACCTACTTAATATTAAATTCAACCTTAACTATAACTATTGATACCCTCTCAATTGATGCAGTTTTTTGATAAAAAAGCAACGCGTGTGCTTTTTTATCAAATCTTTAATATATCAATTACATAGAATAATAATTCTATTAGTCAACAGCGATGATTGTAGGCTCGCTAGAATTATAATCAATATAGTGCCAGCCATTTAAAACGGTTGAACAACTATAGTCATCACCACTTAAATCATAAAATGTAAATCCCCAACCTTTTGTATTACGAAATTGTATGCGGCATTGATATATCTTACTGATACCGCCTATTACATTCCCTTCAGCAATACCTAATGCTTTTGCGCAATCAGATGTATAACCTGGTTTTACATTGACTTCCCATTTCAACTCACAACGGCTTCCTTCAACTTTATCACTTTGCTTTTTATTCAACGTATCTGTCACTAGTTCTAAGCTATATCCTGCAGATTTTGGATAGCCAACCTCATAGTTTTTACCCTCATTATTTTTAAGGGAAACCACAATGTACTCTTCATTTTGATCAATACTTAAAATATTTAAATTAGTCATTTTAATTACTCTTTGAGTTATGGAGTAAATAAATTATTATTTTCCAATTGGTAAAAAAATACCCAATTTTTGGTATTTTCTCATTCTTAAGTATTTATTTTTATAAAATAATTTGTAACATCCAGAACCTTTTGTTTTTTAAGTATCAAAAATTCCAGTATTTTTTTCACATTATTTATGAATAATCACACTACTTTTTTCTAATCTTAGTATCCTTTTCTTAACTATATCTTTTCATTGTTTATCAAAAAATTTGCTTAAAATACGTTTAAAAAAAACTTTAAATAAAGCCATATCATTTTAAATTCAGCTTAATTATAAACATGAAAATCAAGCTTTTTATTTTTCGTTTAATTTGGTTAGCAACAAAAAGCCACCTATATTTAATTAAGATTTAAAACCTTGATCAAAATAGGTAACTTTCTATTTTTCAAAAATTAATGACTAAGCAAGTCAGAACGACTCCCCTGCACCTCATTAAACGTTTTAATTTCATAAGGTAAACCCACATAGTTTTCAGCCAATGTGGTTAAACCCGCATGTGAATCTAAAATATAACTCAATTCAGCCTGCTTAATTTTATGATCAAACTCACTTTCCGTTTCAAAACGATGTAGTAAATGCGTCATCCACCATGAAAAACGTTCTGCTTTCCACACACGTTTTAAGCATTTTTCAGAATATTCCTCGATGCCTTGTTCTGAACCATTGAGATAAAATTCAATTAAGGCATTTGATAAATAAGCGATATCAGATGCAGCTAAATTTAAACCTTTTGCTCCTGTCGGCGGAACGATATGTGCGGCATCTCCTGCGAAAAATAGTTTCCCAAATCGCATTGGTTCTGTCACAAAACTGCGTAAAGGTGCAATACTTTTTTCAATTGAAGTGCCTGTAACCAAATTTTTACGACTTTCTTCATCAAGGCGATTTTTTAACTCATCCCAAAATCGTTCGTCAGACCACTCATCAACATGATCCGTCACAGGAACTTGCAAATAATATCGGCTACGGGTTTTTGAACGCATACTACATAAAGCAAAACCACGTTCTGACTGCACATAGATCAATTCATCTGAAACAGGTGGAACATCTGCAAGCACACCTAACCAACCGAATGGATAAATCTTCTCAAAAGTTTTGATTTTATCTTGTGGCACGCTTGCACGACAGACTCCATGATAACCATCACAGCCTGCAATAAAATCACATCTAAGCTGGTACGATTGACCATTTTGCTGAAAGCTAACATACGGGTTTTGCTCAAAATCATGAATTTGCACATTCTCTGCTTCGTAGTAAGTGCACAAACCTGCCGCTTCACGTGCATGCATTAAATCTTTTGTGACTTCCGTTTGTCCGTAAACCGTAACTTGCTTACCCTGAGTTAACTCAGATAAATCCACACGATGCTTTAAGCCATTGGTTAAAATTTCAATACCATCATGCGCTAAGCCAAACTTGTTTAGATTTTCATCCACACCCGCTTGCTTCAATAAATCAACCGATACTTGTTCAAGTATCCCTGCTCGAATACGTGCAGCTACATATTCAGCACTGCGTTGCTCAATGATCACATGCGAGATACCTGCTTTAAACAACAGTTGTCCAAGCAATAGCCCAGCTGGGCCTGAACCAATAATCGCCACTTGTGTGGTTAAATTTTCCATAACATTTTCTCCATATCCTGACCATTAAATTAATTTTTTTGATCTCTTTTTGATATGGTGAAAACTGGATAATCGCCGTATAGTGGCAACAATGACCGTATATCGGCCATAAAATTATAATAGGGAATGGATGAACGATGAGATACGATTTAATTGAGAACGAAGTTTCAGGTGAAACCATTAAGCAAGACGATTACATCGCTGGACTCGCCAAAGGACTAAGTTTGCTTGAAGCCTTTGGAGTTGATCGTCAAAAACTCAATTCGACTCAAATTGCAGAGCGCACAGGATTGAGCCGTACAGCGGCACGAAGATATTTACGAACTTTAAAATATTTAGGTTATTTAGAAACTGATGATCACTACTTTTGGTTAACTCACAAAGTATTACGCTTATCGAGCTCCTATTTAAGCTCTGCACATCTGCCTAAAGTTGTGCAACCTTTTCTCAACCTGTTAAGCGCACAAACCAGCCTGACTTTTTCGCTGGTGGTTTTAGATGAACATGAAGTTGTTCCGATTGCGCGAAGCTACTTACCTCAACATGATAATTTACGCCTCAGCCCGTATGGGATGCATTTGGGCAATCGTTTGCCTGCACATGCAACCTCAACAGGCAAAGTTTTATTGGCAGCATTAAATTTAGAAGAACAAAAACACTGGGTAAATAAATATAGTTTGAAACGCCTCACCGCTTATACCATTCAAGATGAAGTCCAGTTTTATCAAGTATTGGCAGAAATTCAAAAACAAGATTATTGTCTATCAAAAGAACAACATGAATTAGGGGTTATTGCCATTGCAGTTCCAGTATTAAATGCACAAGGCAAAGCCGTCGCTGCGTTAAATTGTATTGCTCAAACACATCGTGTCACTGAAGAACAGCTGATTCAGCAAGTTTTGCCTTTACTGAGAAATACAGCCTATGAGTTAAGGAGTATGGTTTAAAAATACGTTGAAGAAATTTTAATGGGAACCATAGTGCTTAAAGGCTAATTTTTTTAAACGCATAATTTTTAACTTGTTCATGACAGCGCAAAACAATATAAATTTATAAAACATAAAGATCCATATTGATTTTTACCACCAGCTTAAAAGATAATAATTATTATTTGCATATTTATAAAAATCAATTTTATGATCCAATCTATTCTTATTCAGCCAATAGCAAATCGTGTACTCAACTCTATGACTTTGGTCAGTTATAAAAATACAAATAGATGCTGCAAAACACCTGTTTCTGTTAAAAGCACTAACAGCCAGCAACGAAACCTAAATCGAATTTAATCTCTTTTTTTTCTGTAAATCATCCGTACCCATACTTGAGCAATCAATAAGTTTCTCAACAGGCGTAATCACATCACTGTTATCGAATAGGTCATTTTTCATGTTGAAGAAAACTTCTCTCTACTTGGCGCTAGGCGTGTTAATCATGCAAATCTCAATACATACTTTTGCCGATAACAGCATTCGTATTGGAGAAACGCAAAACATATCTTCCGCTATTTTAAATGAAAAAAGACCATTACAGATCTATCTCCCTGCGACATATGGCAAATATCCCAAGCAAAAATATCCTGTGATTTATCTATTAGATAGCGAAAGTAACTTTCATTATTTGACAGGAATTGTCGAGAAATTATCGAAGTCACCTTATCCCTCGATTCCTGAAATGGTCGTTGTGGGCATCGTCAATACAGATCGTGCTCGAGACTTAACCCCAACCAAGCAAAAGCCTGAAATTAATGAAGGACGTGTAATTGAAGGTGAAACTGGTGGAAATGTCGCATTTTTTAAATTTTTAGAATCTGAGCTCATGCCTGATATTGAGAAAAAATATCGTACGAATGGGTTAAATATATTGATTGGTCATTCTTTCGGAGGTATTACCGCACTCAATCATATGCTCAATGGTCAACAAAATATCCAAGCCTATATTGTCCATGACCCTAGTATTTGGTGGGATGATGAGATCATGTTGAAACGTTTTAAGGAAGCGAACAATCAAGATTTTCAGCATAAAACTTTATTTTTAACCCAAGTTGGTGCCAGTGAAAATACAGACAGTTTAGACAACCATTACAAGGGTATCAAAAAGTTCAATCAATATTTAAGTCAACAGCCTTTTACTCAACTGAACTATAAATATGTCCAGTATGAGGGTGAAGATCACGGTACTGTACCAATCAAAGGTAATCTTGATGGTTTGCGTTATATTTTTGAAGGTATGCGAGTCAATATTAAAGCGATCCCAGAAAATCCCAATCTTATAAAACAACATTATGCTCAATTAAGTCAAAATTTAGGCTTTGAGATACAACCCAGTGAGGCTTACTTAGATCGTGTTTTAGACTATTTAAAACGTTCAAACAATCCAAAAGTAATACAACAATTTCAGGACTATATCCTTTCGATCTATCCTCAATGGCGTGTTAAAACATCATCATAAAAACGTATATGATTTAAATGTGCCACAACGATATGACCGCTTATTTAAAGTGTTCACATCGATGTGGGTTTTCTCTTTACACACTGTTGTTTGGGTATGAATTTCATACACGCAAAAATTAAATGCTTAAAGTATACAATTTTAAAGCCTTCAATCATCTACTCACTGATTGTTACTTTAATTCAAGAGAGGGAGGACAGAGGCCATCTTTAGGCTGTATTGGATTCCAGTAAAAGCTTCTTGCGATCTTTTCTTGGTCAAATAAAATTTTAAACTGACATGTTGTAATAGTGTCATTGGTACGGTCTGCAGTTGTGAAATGGAACAAATAATTCCATTCTCTAGCTCTCCAGCCATCCTCATATTGAGGTCGACCAATCAGCGCGTAAAGTTGATCTTTGGTCATTCCTGCTCTGACTTGATTCAAGTTCTGTACATTTGGTAATGTTCCCGCTTTTTTATTTAAAATAACATCATCCACCTTGTGCCATTTCGCTTGCTCGGTTTTACCCTCTTTAGAAATAATGGTTCCTGTGGCACAAGCACTCAATGTTACGGCAATTAAACTCAATATTAATAAATTTTTCATATGTCGACTCTCGCATAAATTCTTGTTCTCGTTAATTTGAATCCAAAAAATGGTAAGCTAAGACACTGTTTACATGGATAAAATGTCTTAGCTTCCCTAAACTACCATTGGATCCCAGTACCTACAGTTCCCCCAAAATCACCACGCGAGTTACCACTTCCACTCACCTTAAACACCCATCGACCATTATCTGAAATTGATGACATCCCGATCGCATACCCACTTTCTCCACGGTAAGTCCCCCCACTGATTGCCATCATACTTTTGCCTGGAATATAAGCTTGAGGTAAACCTGCTGTTGCAAGTGCTTGCGCATTGCCTGCACTGGCTCTTTTCTCTAAATCATCTATACGACCATTGGTGTCATAAGATACTTGCTCTAAACGATCACCTAGATTGGTAATTTTATTACCTAAATCAATATCAGCCTGATTAAGCGCACCTAAGGCATCACCCACATTATGATATGAGCCGTTATTTACATTGTAGGTTGGCGGAGTGAACTGACCATTTTCATATTTTGCGCCACCGCCTAATGATGTGGTGATGTATTGGTTTGACGTATTAAGTTGTGAACCATTAACCGCATCTTTTGAAGTGCTGGATACTTCACCTGCTGCAACATTGGTGATTTTTTTATTCCCAGCATTTATTCCATTTTGATCTATTGCAACATCACCCACTTTGACTGTGTTTGCTATGACATTATCTGCAGTAACCGTATTTGCGGTAACCGTGTTAAATTTTACGTCATCCGCTGTTGCAACCTTATATTCCTTACCTCCTAGGCTATTGGTTGTTTCAGTGACCGTCATATTCTGCCCAGCAATAACTGTAGCATGTTGCCCAGCTTTTTGGTTGATTGAGCTAATCGCATCATTAATGTTGGTCGCACCTGTCCCACCGATGTTGGTAATGGTATTGCCATCTCCGCCTTGGAATGCACCGTCCCCAATAATATTATGAATCTGGCTTCCATTCACCGCATCTTTACTGCTCTGAGCAATACTCCCCTCTGCAACATTGGTGACTTTATTACCCGCAGCATCAATACCATTTTTAGTCACACTTGGCCCGCCAGTAATGCTAAGACCATCATTATTGATTACGGTATTGCCTGCAGTCACACTATCAACCTGGATATCTTTGGCTAATTCGACACTGACATTATTGGCATTGTTACTGATATTAATATTACCATCTTTGTTACTAAAATCGACCGTATCGCCTGATTTGACTGGATTACTATTGGTTCCATTGGTGGTCAAATTCCAACCTTGGTTTGCAGTTTGAATACGATCGCTCACCGCTTTAAGCTGATCCTCTGTCGCAGCTTGACCACTGACAAAGTTATTTGGATTAAATGTTTTATTGGTCAGCCCACCAATAGTCCCTGTTGCACCATTCACAGTTACAGGGTTTGCACCGCCCACAATAATTTGTGTTGGTCCCATTTGGGTTTGATAAATACCATAGCTTAGATTGATACTGCCTGCACCAATCCAACTACTATTATTACTTGCATCACTCACCAATGTACCATCGACGGTACTGATATTCAATTTAGCGCCATCTTTCAGTTCGACTTTGCCATCGCTGATTTTGCTTTTACCAACCGTTAAGCTGCCTGCAGAAGTAAGATCAATATTTTTTGCTAACTCAACCTGTACTTTTCCAGCTGCCACCTTTGTACTGATATTACTGTCAGCACCAATTACATCAACGCTTTCACCTAATTTCTTGTTTACTGTATTGCCATCCTGAGCGGTTAAGGCAAAACCGGCATCATTCAGTCCAGTTTGGATTTCTTTAAGCTGTTCTTCTGTGGCTGCACGACCTGTGGTAGCAAAATCTTTACCTGATGTAGTCTTATTGGTTAAACCTTCTAGAGTGCCTTTATTGGCATCAAGTACAACTTGATTGACCGTATTTTTGACGCTGATCACACCAGAACTGATCACACTTTGAGTGCTACCGTCTTGTACGGTCATACCATCTTTATTCAGTACAGTGGAGTCCGTTGCGGTACCCGCAGTGACACTATCAATATTCAGGTCTTTATTTAAGCTGAAATCAATGGTTGTTGTTCCATTACTGTCATTTTTTGCACTGACATTTAAATTAGTTTCACCTGTTGCTAAGCCAACATCGACCGTATCTCCTGGTTTGACTTGCGTTGTCCCCAAAATAGCATCCGTTTTGACGTTCCAGCCTTTATTGGCATTCTGAGCAACATCACTGACTTGTTTTAACTGCTCTTCAGTGGCAGCTTGTTTTTGATTGTAAATTGCATTTGGATCCCAAGTGGTATTGCTTAAACCACTCACCCGTCCTGTTGAACCATTCACCGTAACTGGATTTGCACCACCTACAACAATTTGTGTTGGGCCGACTTGGGTTTGATAAGTGCCATTACTGACATTGATATTTCCTGCACCTAACGTACTGCTATTGCTACCATCGCTGACAATTGTACTATTCACCGTACTAGTATTCGATTTGCCCGCATCTTTTAATTCAACTTGACCATCTGTAATTTTACTGGTACCGACTGTTAAGCTGCCTGCACTACTCAGATCAATATTTTTGGCGAGCTCTATTTCAACTTTGCCACCAGTGACTTTGGTGGCAATATTGCTATCGGCACCAATAACCTCAATACTTTCACCCAATTTTTTGTTGATGGTATTGCCGTCGCCAGCCGTTAAGCCAAAGCCCGCATCATTGAGCCCAGTTTGCATCTGTTTGAGCTGTTCTTCTGTGGCCGCGCGACCGACTGTAGCAAAGTCATTACTGGATGTGGTTGTATTGCTTAGGCCTGTAATTGTTCCTGTATTACCATTGACTGTTATTGGATTTCCACCTGTGGTAGGTCCAATCTTGACCACTGGCTCAAGCCCAAAGCTAATTCCATTATTGCCTGTGTTGGTAATTTTAATGTTGCCATCGGTTGCACTAAAATCAACATTTTCACCGAGACCAATCGTATCTTTTGCTGCACTGTCAGCATTTGCACTAATACTAAATCCTTTATCGATAATCTGTTTAATCTGACTCCCATTTACAGCATCCATAGAGCTATCACTAATATCCCCCAATGCAACATTGGTCACTTTATTGGTCCCCGCATTGATTCCTGTCACGGTCACACTTGGTGAATTCGGCACAGCACCGCCACTTGCGTTTACAAAAGTTAAGCCTTTGCTATCGATCACTGTGCCACTCGCATTTACACTATCGAGCTGAATATCTTTAGCGAGTTTAATGGTTAGTTTATTGTCGGCACTGTCTGCAACCACACCGATGTTATTGTCGGTTAAATTACTCGCAACAGATTCACCGCCGACAATACTCAAGCGTTGCCCCAATCTACGATCGACATTCACACCGGCATTGTCTCCAGCAAATGTAATTGGTGTTGCCAATTGATCCTCAGTTGCAGCGCGCCCAGATAAATAGTTACTTGGATCAAAAGTGGTATTGGTTAATCCTGTAATGGTGCCATTTTTGCCATTAATGGCAATGTTTGCCCCACCTGGAAGTCCGCCCACATTAACGATTTCTGCAAGTTTTAGATCGACATTTGCACCAGTGTGACCAATGGCTAGATTGCCATCACTATTTGAAAAATCAACTGTATCCGTGGCTGCAATATTTGTAGTGCCTGTAACGTCTTTGTTGGTGGTTAAATTCCAACCTTTATTGGCATTTTCAGCCACCTCATTGACTAACTTAAGCTGTTCTTCTGTTGCTGCACGCCCCATTTTGGCAAAGTCTGATTCAGTTAAAGTTTTATTGGTCAGCCCTGTCAAAGTACCTGTCGTGCCACTTAACACAACATTATTGCTCGCATTTTTTAAGTTAATGGTATTGGCATTTGCGCTATTACTGCTTGCCCCAGCAGTAATCACTGTCTGAGTGGAGGTGCTGATATAACTATTATTGGCACTGTCTTTAATTTCCACCTGCCCATCTGTAATTTTGGAAGTGCCGACACTTAAGCTTCCTTGAGCGGTCAGGTTGACATCTTTGGCCAATTTTAATTGCAAAGTATCGGTACCATTACTTACCACCCCCAGATTGCCATCTGTAAGTACCCCAGTCGCTCCACCAGTGAGCTTTAATTGCTCACCCAATTTACGCTCTACTTTCGCGCCAGTGTCTCCGGCAAAACTTAATGGCGTGTCTGCCAAATCGGTAATGGCTTGATTGGTTTGATACAATTGACTGCCATTGATTGCATCTGTACTTGAGCTACTGATACGCCCAGCAGCGACATTGACAATCGTTCGTTCAGCCCCGACATCCCCAACACTTACACTAGAAGATGCAGTCGGAGCTCCTGCAAAATTATAGGTTTTGCCATTAATTGTGGCTGATTTGGTTGCCACATAAGCTGCCGAAACTGAGTTATTTCCTAAAACCACAGCATTTTCATGTGATGCTGTTGCAGACTTACCCAATACAGTTGCGCCTTTCGCACTCACCGAAGCACTATTTCCGATTGCGACCGCATCCTCTTGAAGTGCATTGGTTCCTGTACCCAACGCAATTGAATTTAAAGCGTTTGCATTGGATTGTTTACCGAGTGCAATCGCATTGATTCCATTTGAAGTTGCATTATTGCCTATCGCAGTGGCATCTTTAGCACGACTTACACTGTTGACACCAAACGCTATCGCATTTTCACCAGCACTTTCTGCGTTTTGACCAATTGCCGTGGCCTTTGCTGCATAGCTTTTTGCTTGAGAGCCTATTGCCAAACCATCTTGAGAAGTACTGTTTGCATCTGAACCTATTGCAGTCGAATTCACACCCGAAGCTTTAGCATTATCTCCATAGGCCATACTGTCTTCAGCAGTTGCTGTGGCAAAGCGTCCTAATGCAACACTCTGTGCACCATTTGCTTTAGACTGATAACCAATTGCCGTCGCATTATCTCCCTGAGACAATGCTTGGCGACCAATTGCAATCCCTTGATCTGCGGAATTAACTTCAGCGTCACTTCCTACAACAACCGCATAGTTTGACTTGGTTCCATCCGCCTCAGAACCATTCCCGATGACAATACTATCTTCGCCACGGCTTTCTGCGCTTTTTCCCATCGCAATATTATTTGTACCTGTGGCAATCGAAGAATCACCAATTGAAATTGAGGAAACCCCTACTGAACCCGCACCAGCACCAATCGCAACTGATTTTTCTCTTGCTACAATCACATTACTACCTAAAGCAACACTCCCCGCTGCAAGGGAAGATGTACTGGCACTCGGGCCAATTGCTAAAGAATTGTCGCCATTTGCCCCTGTATTGTTTTTATTATTGATATCCGTGGTATTTACTGAAAAGTATTGTGGCCCTGCTTCCGCAACAGCTGTTTTTAATTGCCCAAAATTCACCGCTGAGGACAGATCATTTTCATCGCCTTTTACGTTACGAATGATCGTTCCATCAGTACCGACTAAATTCACAACTGATTTGTCTGAGTTATACAACACAGCATCAGGTACTACACCACCAATTTGTCCTGTACCCAGTAAATCAAAAGCATCTTGAATTGTTGTTGGAAGCTTACTGGTATTTCCTGAAGAATCTTTAACATTGACTTGGATTAGAGGTAAAGTACCGCCACTTCCAATAGTTGCAGGATTACCTTTTGCATCCGTTGCGCCCATCACACGGATAATGTCATTTTGTAAAGCTTTAATCTGATTGACCGTCACCGCATCTTGCAATTCTGAACCATCTGCAACATTGGTAATTCGACGTTGCTCATTTTTATTCCCGACCGAAACAATGTTAAAGCCCCCCACACCACCAGAAACATTGGTGATATAGCCGTTTCCAAGTGAGTTATTTTGCGCAACACTTCCCGAGCCTAGTGCCACATCACTTTGACCTGCTAAAGAATCTAAGCCAATTGCAACCCCTGAAGTACCCGTCACAATCGAGTCATAACCGAGTGCAACACCACCTTGAGCAACACTTGCTCGTGTTCCAACTGCAACCCCTAAACTTTCAGTAAATGTTGCCGCACCGATCGCAACTGAGCTTTGTACGGTGGCGTTTCTATCTTTATTGCTGCCAAAACCAATTGAAATATTCTGATTACCCGATAAGTTTGTTCCTGCATCGCTACCTAAAGCGATATTGTAATCAGAACTTGTTGAGTTGACTGTTGAATTGCTACCCGCTCCAACCCCTATCGCAATCGATTGGTTACCACTAATATTTTGTCCTGCGTTTGCTCCAACGGCGATATGCCCATTGCGGTCAAATGTACCTGAACCAATAGAACCAACTCCTGCAGCACTACCAATTGAAACACCATTAACCACACTAGATTTTGCGTCATCACCTAATGCAATTGAACTCGCGCCTCCTGAAGTCGCTTGATTTCCGATTGCGACACTCGCAGTTCCACTTGCAGACACTGAATTTCCGATCGCATTGGCATTGGTGGCAGCGGATGCCGAGGTTCCTATCGCATTGGCATTGGTTCCCACGGCATTTGCACCCTGACCGATTGCATTTGAGTGCGTTCCTGTTGCTATCGCAGCATCCCCAATCGCAATACTTGAAGGCCCACCTGCTAATGCAGAGGACCCTAATGCAACACTTTTATCGCCAACAGACATATTGGCGCCATTTTGCAAAGCTGTAAGGAATTGATTCACTTGCGTTGCAGAGACAGCAACCCCATTAATTTCAGTAATAGTGCTGGGATCCGTTCCCATTGCGGTGACAGGAATACCGTTGATTGCAATCAGTTGCGTATTGGATACGTTATAAGTCGGGGTCAATGCTCTCGCTTGACCACCATTTCCGATAGAGGTTGAATTGGCGCCAAGTGCGCCTGTTTCTTTACCAAAAGCAATAGAATAATCATTGATGGCATTGGCTGTATTTCCGACAGCAATACTGTTGAGTCCTGTAGCATTTGAGAGATGACCGATAGCGATTGATAGCTCACCTTCAGATTTTGCCACAGGGCCTATAGCAAGA
The DNA here is from genome assembly GCF_022828975.1 of Acinetobacter sp. NyZ410. Taxonomy (NCBI): domain Bacteria; kingdom Pseudomonadati; phylum Pseudomonadota; class Gammaproteobacteria; order Moraxellales; family Moraxellaceae; genus Acinetobacter; species Acinetobacter sp. NyZ410. The sequence continues at coordinate 3,888,068 of NZ_CP094620.1, forward strand.
GAATTTAAACCATTGGCTTGTGAATCAACAAGCGATGAGTTGGTGTGAAAATATTTGATACCTTGACCACTTTGGAAAAGTAAATCATTCACTTGCCCGCCTGTCACTGCATCTGTAGATCCTGCAGCAATACTACCGTTGGCTAAATTTGTGAGCTTATCGCCACCCAGGTCTAAACCATTTGCTGTACTGGTCAATACAGTATTATTTGCAGTATCACCAATTTTTACCGAGTTAAACTCTGGATCATCCACAGTGGAAATTGAAATATCCGTACCCGCATTGGTTACAGCAATATTTTTACCATTCACAAAATTCACGGTATCTGTAGCTTTTACGGCGCTCGACGTTCCACCATTGCTTTGTATATTCCAAGTTTGATTCTTCAGCGAATTCAAATCCGTCGCAGATGCCTTGCTATTTAATCCTGTGTTTACATCATTGACCTGATTATTCAAGCTATTGAAATCCGACTGTGACACTTTCGTCGCCAGCCCTGTACTTGAATCATTCACTTGGTTATTTAAGCTATCAAAATCAACCTGTGATACCTTAGTGACCAACCCCGTAGAGGTATTATTAACTTGATCATCAAGGGTATTTAAATCATTTTTTGTTTGATTTAAATCAGTATTTACTGTTGTTAATGAAACACCATTTGCAACCACATCTCCAGTTGCAGTTAAACTACCATTTACATTTAAACTCTCGTTAATATCTTGCGCCAAAATGGTATTTGAATTAACAATAAATAATAAAAACATCGAACCTTTCACAATTTTATTAATTTTCGATTTCTTATTACCTTTTACAATTTCAGAAACTACAACCCAGCTTCCCACTGTAGTATTCCAGACCAATTTATACACTTTATTCATGACATATATACCTGCATTTATAATAGACTTCCGTCATAAATCAAAAAACGTACAATTTATTTGATCTTAAATTAATCAGCAAAATTATTTAATTCAAGGGATAATCCTTGGATGAAATTCAAAGATATTCAAAAATTATCAGACGTTAAGTTTCGTAGGCTTACCGGTGTTAGTTGGGCTACATTTAACCTCATGTTGGCCGAGCTAAATAAGCATTTACCTCGTCATATTGGTAAAGGACGACCGCATAAATTACCGTTGGAAGATCGCTTGCTCTTATGTATAGAATATTGGAGAGAATATCGAACATTTTTCCATCTTGGTATGAGTTACGGTGTATCTGAAACGAGTGCAATTCGTATCACACGTGTTATTGAAGATACCTTAATCCGTTCTGGAAAATTTAACTTGCCAAAACAACTTCCTAATCGAGATGAAGTGGATTGGGAAGTTGTTGTGATTGATGCAACTGAAATATTAGTTCAACGTCCAAAAAAAACAGAAGAAATGGTATAGCGGTAAAAAAAAGCGACATACCTTTAAATTTCAGCTATCTATGCACTATACAACAGGTGAAATACTGAGTGTATGTGGAAGTCATGGAAGCATGCATGATTTTAAAATATTTAAAAAAAGTATGAGGAAATTAAAATTTAAGCCCTTTTTTATCGTTGATAAGGGGTATTTAGGGATAAAAAAATTGGGTTTTGGATGCCTCATGCCATCTAAAGCAAAGAAAACTGAAAAATTAGATTCTGAATTAAAAAAGTTAAATAGAGAGATTGGTCGTAGACGAATTCAAGTAGAGCATGTATTTGGAAGGATGAAATGTTTTAAGATTTTATCTTGTGTATATAGAAATCGTCGTAAAAGATTAAACCTGCGGTTTAATTTACTTGCTGGCATATACAATTTAGATTGGGTGAAAGATAAACAATTAAATTGATTGAAAAATGATTTATGAAGGAAGTCTAATGATGTTTTGATTTATTAATTACTTTTCAAATAAAATGCACAATATATTTATATTTTTCCATACTGTTTACCAAACGATACACTTTGCTAACACCAGAAAAACAAATATCCAATATTAAAATAAATAATATATTATTATTAATAACTTACAATAAAACAACCATCAATACAAACACCTTAAAAATACAAAAAAATTTGTTTATTTTTTTTAAATTTATTTTTTAAATAAATTAACTTTTAATAAATAATTATCAATCATTAAATCTCATTAAAAATAAATAAGCAAGCAAAAGGCACCACAATAATTAAATTATTTCTTATTTAAGCACAATTTAATATTCACGATATTTGGTATATTCTTTAAATAAATAAAAAAACCATGAAATAGTATATTTCAAATATGGATATTTTACACAACCTCGACTGATATAGTATTTTCCATTGAACGTAAAAAAATGAACACTCTACTCATAATCAAATATAGATTAAATAATAAAGGTGGGGCCGCAAAATGATTGAATGGCTACAAGGTGAATTAAAACATAGTCCTGAAATCCTATTATTTTTATCCTTAGCAATAGGGTTTTGGATCGGTCAGTTTCAATTTGGAAAGTTTCAATTTGGTGGTGTTGCAGGATCACTACTTGTCGCTGTTATTCTAAGTCTTATTGGCGTACCAATCGACAATGGTGTAAAAGCGATTCTTTTTGCTTTATTTATTTACGCAGTCGGTTTTGAAAGTGGCCCACAGTTTTTTAAATCGCTTGGGCCACAATCCATTAAAGAAATCTTGCTGGCTATTTTTATGGCCGTATGTGGACTCATTACAGTCTTAGTCATGGCAAAAATCTTTAATCTAGATAAAGGCTTAGCCGCAGGTTTGGCTGCAGGTGGGATGACCCAGTCTGCGATTATTGGTACAGCGGGCGATGCGATTTCTCGCCTAGACTTACCACTTGCAGAAATTCAAAAACTTCAAGCCAATGTTGCGATTGGATATGCCGTGACCTATATCTTTGGTTCTCTAGGCGCAATTATTGTTTGTGTGAATATCTTGCCAAAATTTATGGGGCGAGAAATTCATGATGATGCTTTGAAAGCGCAAGCAGAGCAGTTAAAAGGTGCATTTGAACTGGCACCTGGTCAAGAATTGGCTATGCCTGAAATTGTTGGTCGTATTTACAAAGTCAAACAAGCATCAGGACACACCATTGCCGAACTCGAAACACAAGTACCAAGCGTCACCATTGAACGATTAAAACGCAAAGATCAATTTATTGATGTTGCGCCAGAAATTACCTTAGAGAAAGATGATGTTGTTCTGGTCGTTGGTCGCAGGGCAAGTATCGTTTCCATTGCCGAGTTTATTGGATCTGAGTTGCAATCCTCACAAGGTATGGAAATGATCATGGACACCACAGATGTCATATTACGAAACTCAAAATATGCCAACCGTACTCTTGGAGATATCAAAGCCAATACTCCAGATTACTTAAAGCATGGTATTTATGTGCTGGCAATTAAACGTAACAGTGAAGCGCAAGCTTTAAGTGATGATACAGTCCTGCATCAAGGCGATGTGGTCACCGTATATGGAACTAAAAGTGATCTTGAACGCTTAGTCAAAGAAGCGGGTAAAGCTTTACCCGAAAGCTTAAAAACAGACTGGATTTTCCATGGTGCAGGTTTAGTTGTTGGTTTAGTCATTGGCCTCTTTGTTGTCCGTATTGGTGATGTTCCTTTAACCCTTGGTGCAGGTGGCGGTGCGCTGTTATCAGGTCTGTTATTTGGTTGGCTACGTAGCCGTAACCAAGTCCACGGCAATATGCCTTTAGCTGCTTCACAACTTCTCAAAGATTTAGGTCTTGCTGGTTTTGTTGCTGCTGTCGGTTTGCAATCAGGTTTACAGGCCATTCAAACCATTAAAGAAAGTGGCTTGTCCCTATTTATGATCGGAGTGGTGGTCACGTTAGTACCGCTAATTCTTTCAATGCTATTTGCCCGTTATGTACTCCGTTATAACAATGTCGCCGTAATGGCTGGAGCATTAACTGGCTCACGCAGTGCAAATCCTGCTTTTGGTGGCGTACTCGATAAAGCTGGAAACTCAATTCCGACTGTCCCATTTGCAATTACCTATGCACTCGCAAATGTATTTTTAACCTTGCTTGGCCCTCTGATTGTCGGTTTAGCATAAATAATTTTATAAATTTCAAACTCATTCACTTCAAGATAATTAAGGAGACTTCCCATGGGGAACGTTGATTATTCAAAATACGCAAAACTGAGCCCATTTGAACTCAAAGATAAATTGATTGCTTTGGCACAAAGCCATACTGACCGTATGATGCTCAATGCGGGACGAGGCAATCCAAACTTTCTGGCAACTGTTCCACGCCGTGCCTTTTTCCAATTGGGTTTATTTTCTGCCACTGAGTCAGAATTTTCTTTTTCCTATATGCCTGAAGGGCTTGGTGGATTTCCGCGTGCAGAAGGATTGCAATCACGCTTTGACCACTTCATCCTAGAAAATCGTGACAAGCCAGGTGTTGTTTTTCTGGGTAAAGCAATTTCTTATGTGCGTGACCAATTGGGACTTGATCCCGATGCATTCTTACTCGAAATGGTCGAAGGTATACTTGGCTGTAATTATCCTGTCCCAGATCGAATGCTAAGAGTCAGCGAAAAGATTATTAAAGAATATGTTTTACGTGAAATGGGCGTACAAGGTATGCCGAAAGAAGAACTCGATTTATTTGCAGTGGAAGGTGGTACAGCTGCAATGGCTTATATTTTTAATTCATTAAAAGAAAATAAAATTATTTCACATGGTGATCGTATTGCCATAGGTTCGCCTATTTTTACCCCTTATCTCGAAATTCCAAAACTTAACGATTATCAGCTCGAAGAAGTACTCATCAAGGCTGATCCTAATCTTGGTTGGCAATACCCAGAATCAGAATTACGCAAATTAGAAGATCCATCGATTAAAGCATTTTTCTTGGTGAATCCAAGCAATCCACCTTCGGTTAAAATGAGTGATGAAGGTTTAGCGATTTTGGCTGATATTGTTAAAAAACGTCCTGACCTGATTATTCTAACAGATGATGTTTATGGCACATTTGCAGATAACTTTAAATCCTTGTTTGCAATTTGCCCTGACAATACCATTCTGGTTTATTCTTTCTCTAAATATTTTGGTGCAACTGGATGGAGACTTGGGGTTATTGCCTTGAGTAATCATAATATTTTAGATAAAAAAATTGCGGCGCTTTCTAAAAAAGACAAGAAAGAACTCGAAGAACGTTACTCATCCCTCACCACAGATCCATCTAGTATTAAGTTTATTGATCGCCTTGTTGCCGATAGCCGTAATGTTGCTTTAAATCACACAGCTGGATTATCCACACCTCAACAAGTACAAATGGTTCTTTTTGCTTTATTTAATATGATGGATTCTCGTCAAAGCTATAAAAAAGCAGTGAAATCTGTGGTTCGAGAACGCGATGCTGCGCTTTATAGACAGCTTGGGGTTGAAGTTCCACAAGATCCGAATGCCGTTGATTACTATACCTTGGTCAATTTAGAAAATACCTCACGGAAACTATATGGTGATGCATTTGCTGATTGGGTGATGAAAAATAAGAATCCAACAGAATTACTTTTCCGAGTTGCTGATGAAACAGGTGTCGTACTCCTTCCGGGTTCAGGTTTTGGTGTTCAACACCCTTCTGCACGCGCCTCGCTTGCTAACTTAAATGAATTCCAATATGCAGCAATCGGGACTTCATTACGAAAATTTGCTGAAGAAGCTTATCTGGAATATAAAAAAGTCAGCAAAAAGAATAAATAAGCATGGATAACTTAAGTATCAGTTTTAAAAGAAAAAGATCGCATTAATGCGATCTTTTTTGTTTGCGAATGACTAACCAAGTTAAGCTCTATTTACCTGTGGCGATCAAATCTCATCACACTATTCAAACAGTCTTAATTCTGCACTTTACATTTTATTGCTTTTGCAGGAGTAATATTGGTCGCTGAAACTAATTGAGTTGAATCAAAACCTTCAGTTTCCTCTATAAATAAATGATAGTCTTTAATTTGAATCGTTGCCTGTCCCTCATATTGGCAATAACCTTTTTTAATATTGTCTGGTAACTTAAAAGTCTTTTTTGCTACATCAAAGTTGCTAAAGCAAAACCATACATCTCGTGTATCACCTTTTGGACGCGGAATGAGTGCAGCTGATGTTTTGTTGGGTTCAAAACAAATATCATCACCCATATAATCCAAATATTCAGGGTCTAAATTACGTGAAAATTTTCCTGTTAAAGTGGCTAATCCCTGATAATTTTTAAAACCAGACGCGGTGTTTGTGTATTTGAAGCTTTGTGCTTGCACAAATACTGGTAATATCCCTAAGGCAATCACTAAAATTTTGTTCATCATCCTAATCTACATTTTATAAAGTGCTAAATTTGCAGTAATTTTACCCAATCTTAGCAAATAAAAGAACCACTTAGACATCTATGACAACAGCCTTTTACTCAATAGCTTGGCTTGTTCAATTTGCTGCGTGGCCACCATAAGCTTTGGATAATCGTCAGTAAGAGGATGTTTTTCCTGATTTTAAGAGATTGGCTAAAAAATCATATGTGTGGAAAAGCAAGAACCGAATTCATTGCTTAACTCGATTCTCAATGAAATATTGTTAAACTATTTTAGGACGAGACAAAAACAATGTGTTGAACCTATTTTCTGATTATAAATTCAGTACGCAATGATCCAATTCACAATATTGTGATACTCGCCATCAATGAAGATTAAGCCACAAATTAGTACAACTTATGCTCAGTTTTAAAGTTTGTAAAATCCAACCGATTTTCTAAAGAAATCAAAGGTTCCACCTCTCGTAATGAATTTATACAACGCTGTGCAAGATGAATATATTCATTTGTTCCATTTCGCTTCCATTCAATTTCTTGTTCTAGTAAATCACGAACGACTTTTGCAGGACTTCCAAGAGCGAGCACATTTGCGGGTATAACAGCCTTGGCTTTAATTGTGCTATTGGCACCAATAATGGTATTTTCACCGATTTCAGCTTCATCAAGAATGACACTATTCATGCCAACCAAAACATTTTTGCCAATTGTACAGCCATGTAAAATAGCAGCATGACCGATATGCCCATACTCTTCGATTAAGGTAATACTTTTCGGAAAGCCATGAATCACACAGTTATCTTGTACATTGGAATTTTTACAGACATGAATCTGTCCAAAATCAGCACGTAACGAAGCAAAAGGGCCAATATAAACACCTTCTTCAAGAATAACATCACCAATTAATACAGCAGTTGGATGTACAAAGGCGTTAGGGTGTACGACTGGAATTACATTATCAATGACATAACAAGGCATGTGAATAATCCATATTTTTCAAAGCCCAACTCATTTAAATAATTAAATGAACTAGTGGGTTTAAACACCCATTTCCTCAACTTTTAAACCACCAAATCGCTTATAAAACATAGGATGTAAAGGTGGCATAAAACCTTCTGATGTGCGAGCAAACTGCATAAAGTACTCTTCCCCTGCAAAAACAACCAGTTGATAGAGGTTACTACTCAAATTTCTCGCATTCAGCGATAACCAGTTTGAAGGTAATAATTCAAATGGTAAATTTGGGTCTTTTAATAAAATTCGGCGGAATTGATGAATAAGCAAAATACGGATTTGAAATGCTTGTGCGGCATCCATATCATCTGAATTTTCCACAAGATTTAAGAACTCTCGAAAATCATGGATAAATTTTTCATAACGTGAATGTAACTCAAGAATTGGCCAATTAACTTCCACCATTCGTTTTACCGTTGGATAAGATTCTTGCCACAGTTGCAAAGTTTCAGCTTTAAAAATTACCACTTGATCTGTCATGTTCTGACTGAGCAATAAATTCTGTAATTTCAATTTATCGCAACTTGGATAAGCCATTACATTACTTGCGATACTGGCAAAACCCAGCCACTCCAATTCTTTCTTTAAAATTTGTTTATTATCAATATCTAATGAACTGAGTAAGACCAAATCCCAGCTTTGATCCCATTCTTTATGATTAAAATTATAAATTTTAGTATCTGCCAGTGTAAAACTATTGAGACTACTTTCAGTCACACGATAATAACTTGTACGACCAATTTTTTCAGACACTAACCAGCCATTTTGTACCAGTCTAAATACAGCAGTCCGTACCGAACGCTCATTGAGTCCAAAAATACTCATTAACTGAATCAAACTTGCAAGACTGATAATCCCACCGTGATGATGCACACAGTCACCAAAAACCGTCATGATCAGTGAAGTTCCACTTAACATTTCTTTGGTAATAAAATCATCTATAGCAAGTTTTAATTTTGAATTCATAATGTTCGATAGGACCTTAATTTAACAATCTCAAATAACAACACTCAAATTAACCGAGGCTAAGCGTACTTGATGGATGTGTAACATGATTATTGTTGCGCAAATCAAATACACGCTGAGCCTTACCTTCTGAACGTGGCAATGCCCCTTCTGTCAAAATTTCAATGCTTACCGTAATTCCAACCATCGTTTTGATCTTAGTTTTGAGCTGAGTACACAGTTGTGCGTGTATTTCCTGAGGTATATCTTGACGCATTTCTGTACGGATGTGCAATCCATCCAGATGACCTTGTTTACAAATCTGAATCTCATAATTAGGAACCAATTCAGGGATTTGTAAAATTTGTTCTTCAATTTGAGATGGAAATACATTTACACCACGAATAATCATCATATCATCACTACGCCCAACAATTTTATCCATACGGCGCATTGTTCTTGCTGTACCTGGCAATAAACGAGTCAAATCTCGAGTTCGGTAACGAATGACAGGCATGCCTTCTTTGGTAATCGTGGTAAAAACTAATTCGCCCAATTCACCATCAGCCAACACTTCGCCTGTTTCTGGATTGATAATTTCAGGGTAAAAATGATCTTCCCAAATGGTTAAACCATCTTTAGTCTCTAGACACTCCATCGCCACACCGGGTCCCATCACTTCAGATAAGCCATAGATATCCAGAGCATCAATCCTTAAACGGTCTTCAATTTCTTTACGCATCTCATTGGTCCACGGTTCCGCGCCAAATATTCCGGTTTTAATGGAGCACTCTTTGGCAGTACCAAATCTTTTTTCCAATGCTTCAATAATATTTAAGCAATAGGATGGTGTCACCATAATTGCCGTGGGTTTAAAGTCATGTATCAATTGTACTTGCTTTTCAGTTTGACCACCTGACATAGGAATGACCGTTGCGCCTAAGCGCTCAACACCATAGTGCGCGCCTAGACCACCAGTGAATAGTCCATAGCCATAAGACACTTGAATAATATCTTGATTACTTAAACCTGCAGCACGTAATGAACGCGCCACAACATCAGACCAAACTTGAATATCTTTTTGAGTATATCCCACAACAGTGGGTTGCCCCGTTGTACCTGATGAAGCATGTACTCTGACTATTTGTTGTTGCGGAACTGCGAACATGCCAAATGGATAATTTTCGCGTAAATCTTTTTTAGAGGTAAATGGAAATTTAGCTAGATCTGCTAAAGTTTTAAAATCATCAGGATGTACCCCAACTTCATCAAATTTCTGACGATAGACGGCACTATTTTGATAAGCATGTTGCAATGTTTGTTTTATACGTTCGAATTGAACATTGCGTAACTCATCAACCGATGCTTTTTCTAAATGTTCCAATGTATTGTTATTCATATTGTTACTCCCTGAACAGCCATCCTTTGGCTGTTTCTTAAAATCCTTGGTTTGGTCTTGCAGTGGCTGTTATGCGTCAAAATTTTCCAAAATAAGCGCAACACCTTGCCCAACACCCACACACATCGTACATAGTGCATATTTTCCATTACGGCGTTTCAATTCTTTCATTGCCGTGATCACCAAACGTGTACCACTCATACCCAATGGATGACCTAAGGCAATTGCTCCGCCATTGGGATTGACCCGTGCATCATCATCATCCAGACCTAGTTCACGCATTACTGCAAGTGATTGTGCTGCAAATGCTTCATTCAGCTCAATGACATCCATTTGATCCAGACTTAAACCTGTCTGTTTCAGCAGTTTTTGTACTGCTGGTACTGGACCAATTCCCATATATTTTGCTTCAACGCCTGCACTTGCCATCGCAATGACTTTGGCAAGTGGTTTCAACTGATTTGCCGTTGCAAAGCCTTCACTGGTCAATAACACACAAGCGGCACCATCATTTACCCCCGATGCATTTCCTGCTGTGACAGAACCATCTTGTTTGCGGAACGGCGCTTTTAATTTTGCCAAACTTTCCAGTGTGGTATCTGCGCGTGGATGTTCGTCTTCAGTTATACGTGTCAGATTTTTTTTACGATCGATTATTTCTACAGCACATATTTCTTCTGCAAACACGCCATTAAGTTGCGCAGTTGCCGTTTTTTTCTGACTATTGAAAGCAAATAAATCCTGATCTTCACGGCTAATCTGATACTTTTCAGCAACGTTTTCTGCGGTTTCGGGCATGCTGTCCACCCCAAAATTTGCTTTAAATTTTGGATTGATAAAGCGCCAACCAATAGTTGTATCATAAATACTTGGTGTTCGGCTAAAAGCGGTTTCTGGCTTGGACTGTACAAATGGCGCACGACTCATTGACTCAACACCACCTGCCAATACAAATTGTGCTTCACCTGACTTAATAGCACGTGCAGCCAAACCAATCGCATCTAATCCCGAAGCACATAAACGGTTTACCGTAATCGCAGGTACTGAATCTGGTAGTCCTGCAAGTAATGATGCCATTCGAGCGACGTTACGATTATCCTCACCGGCTTGGTTGGCACAACCAAGGATAAGCTCATCTAACTGATCCCAAGCCAACGTTGGATGTTGTTGTTTTAAATATTGAATCGGCAAAGCAGCCAAATCATCTGTACGGATACTACTTAAAGCTCCTGCATAACGACCAATTGGAGTACGAATAGCATCACAAATAAACACTTGTTCCATTTTTTACTCCTTATCCTGCTTGTTTTAATTGTTGTGTTTGCTTTACGGGTAAAGCTGAAGCTGCAACTTTTTTTCTTAAATACAGACTTGGGCGATAGCGTTCTTCACCATAAACTTGATGTAAATTTTCTAAAATCATCAAAATCTGTTGTGCACCCATTTGCATCACCCATTGGAACGGACCTTGCGGATAATTCACTCCAAATCTCATGGCAGCATCAATATCGTGTTCTGTCGCGACATCATGCAAAACCGCCTCGCAAGCTTCATTGACTAACATTGCAATGCTTCGCATTACATATAACCCAGGATGATCTTTTGTCCAAATTACATGAACACCAATTGCAGCAAAGAATTGTGTCATTTTATCTTGATCTGCTTGGCAACATGCTGGAGATGCAGTCGCTGCAATTGCTTTAGCTTTGTTCCAATCCGCATGCCAATCCATCAGTACAACTTTTTGATGTGTATAAACAATATCGGCAGATTCGCCTTGCGTGAGTTGGAGATCAATATCATCAATTTGAATATAATTTTGTTGAGACACAACTTTGTTGATATTGAATGTCGTTTGATTTTTTAGGCGCTGAATAAAATCAGCTTGATTGGCCCATTCACCATAGATACTCACATTCATGTTCTGTGCGCTATCCTGAGTCATTTCAGGTAAGCGATATACTGGTGTTGGTTGTTCTTGATGATAATTATAGAAGCCTTGTTTATTTTTACGGCCCAAACAGCCTGCATCTACCAATTGTTTTTGAATAAGAGAGGGGCGATAACGTGGTTCGTAAAAAAATTCCTGATAAACACTCTGTGTGACTGAAAAATTCACATCTTGACCAATTAAATCCGTCAATTCACATGGTCCCATCGCAAAGCGACCACATTCACGTAAAATGAAATCTAACTGTTCAGGCGTCGTCACATTTTCCTGTAAAGCACGGAAAGCTTCAGCATAATACGGACGAGCCACGCGGTTCACAATAAAACCGGGCGTAGATTTGGCTAAAACCGGTACTTTGTTCCATGTCTGCATCAGATTAAACAAAGCATCTGCATTCACTTTGGCAGTTTTTAAGCCTTGTACAATTTCAACTAGTTTCATTACCGGTGCAGGATTAAAAAAGTGTAATCCAATCACACGTTCAGGTTGTGGAATCACAGACGCTATTGCAGTTATTGAAATGGATGAGGTATTAGAAGCAAAAATAGTCTGTTGTGAGCAAATCGCTGCAAGTTGTTGAAAAATGCTTTGTTTCACTTGTTTATTTTCCACCACGGCTTCAATAATTAATCCTGCTGCCGCAAGTTGCTGAATATCATCCACCACAGTTAAATTTGCCAATGTACTGTCCACAAGGGCCTGTGTTATTTTTCCAGCTTGTACACGTTTATTCAGTTGTACTGTCAGCTGTGCAAGTGCTGCCTTGGCTGTATTGAAATTAAGGTCAAAGACCAGTGTTTGATGACCATTCATCGCAGCCAGTTGGGCAATCCCGATGCCCATCGTTCCTGCACCAATAACAGCGACATTTGCTTGCTGTAAATTGAATTGTTGCATGATTAGCATCCTTTAAATTCAGGGCTACGTTTTTGCATAAATGCTTGTACGCCTTCTTTATAATCGCTGGAACGACCGGCTAAACGCTGTAAGTCACGCTCTAAAATCAATTGATCATCTAGGCTATTGTCAGCAGCAGCATGGATTGCTTTTTTAATTAAAGACAAGCCATAGGTGGGTTGTGTTGCCAAATGCTCAGCCAATTTTTCTGCTTCAGCTTTGAGTTGTTCATCTGCAACACTTTGCCAAATCATGCCCAGTTGCTCTGCCTTTTCAGCAGGAATTTTATCGCCCAGCATTGCCAAACCCATTGCCTGTGCACGTCCAACCAAGCGGGGTAAAAACCAAGTGCCTCCTGAGTCAGGCACCAAAGCTAAGCGACAAAAGGCTTGAATAAATGATGCAGATTTTGCGGCAAGAACAATGTCACAGGCTAAGGCAATATTTGCACCTGCTCCAGCCGCCACACCATTTACCGCACAAATCACGGGTTTCTGCATTTCTGTAATCAGTTTGATTAATGGGTTGTAATATTTTTCAATCGATATCCCCAAATCAGGTGCGTCTGCATTGGGATCAACCACTCGATCAGCTAAATCCTGCCCTGCACAAAAACCACGACCTTCGGCTGAAATCACCACCGCGCGAATATTTGAATCTTTGGCCCAGGCCTTTAATGTTTGTGATACTTCATGATGCATCGTTTCATTAAAACTATTCAGTTGCTTTGGGCGGTTAAAAGTTAAATAGCCAACTGCATTTTTTTCTTCAACAATTATGGTTTGGTAATCCATTACACACCTCTAAATTCTGGTTTTCTTTTTTCAAAAAATGCATCAATACCTTCCTTACGATCTTGAGTTGCCGTAAGCCAGACAAAATGCTGACGTTCTTGCTTCAAGCCTTGGCTTAAAGTCACTTCATGGATGGATTTCAACGATTGTTTAATGACACGGATTGCCAATGGCGCTTGTTTGGCAATTTTTTCAGCCAGTTCAATTGCATATTGCACCGTCAGTGCGCTTGGGCAAATTTGGCTACTAATGCCATGTTGTAATGCAAGCGCTGCAGAAATACGTTCCCCTGTCATTGCCCAACGCATGGCCAATTGCTGTCCGACCAAACGTGCTAAACGCTGCGTACCACCTGCACCAGGCAACATACCCAAACCAATTTCGGGTAAGGCAAATTGTGCATTTTCACCAGTCAGCACAATATCGCCATGCAAGGCGAGTTCAAAGCCTGCACCAAAGGCAAAGCCATTGATCGCCATAATGATCGGTTTTGAAAACTCATCAATGTGTTTCCATAGTAGCGGACGATGATCTTGCTGGATTGTCACCACATCAAGGGCTGCCAATTCTTTTAGATCAGCACCCGCTGCAAAACATGTTTCATTACCGGTAATCACAACGGTTTTAATACTTTGGTCCCGCTCTAAATCTTGCAGCACATCCACAAGTTGTTTTAAGGTGGCATTATTTAGCGCATTATGTTTTTCTGGGCGATTTAACTCGATAAGCATCACGCCTGTTTTCACTAAACTGGTTTTTAAGAAATCCATCTCTCTGCTCCAATGTTATTCCGTTTTATTCATCAAAACTCAAACGCACATTTGGAGTCGTTGGCAATGCTTGACAGCTGAGTACATAACCTTTTGCAAGTTCTTCAGGTTCAAGACTATAGTTAATTGCCATCTCGACCTTGCCTTCAAGTACTTTGCATTTACAGGTTGCGCACACGCCACCTTTACATGCATAAGGTAAATCGGCACCGGCACGTAATGCAGCATCTAGAATACTGTCATCTTCTTTGGCGACTTCAATGATCAACTCACGCCCATCCAGCACAATATTGACTTTTTCTTCATTACGATTGCCAATGTGCTGCGCTGTGGCTTTTTTCACAGCTCCAGTATTAAAACGTTCAGTATGAATTTTGCTGCGTTCAATGCCAAATTCAGGTAAAACCGTTTCGACGGCCTCCATCATTTCATTGGGGCCACAGGCAAAACAATGATCAAATTCTGCATGAATCAGATTTGCTTTAAATAATAATTGCAGTTTTTCAGCATCAATCCGACCATTAAACAAAGCACTGTCATTCATTTCACGAGAGAAGACATTGATCAATTGAAAACGCTCTTTAAAACGATCTTTTAAATCCATGATTTGCTCAGCAAACATGGTTTGTTTCCAAGTACGATTGCCATAAATCAGAGTAAAACTGGCAGCTTGTTGCTGTAATAACACTGTTTTTATAATGGACAAAATTGGGGTAATTCCACTGCCTGCGGCAAATCCTAAGTAGTTTTTTCCTCCAGTTTTGGCAACTTTTTGAAAAAAAATCCCTTGCGGAGGCATTACTTCAAGTTGATCACCGGCTTTTAAATTGTCATTTGCCCAAGTTGAAAATTGACCTTGATCAATTTTTTTAATCGCGATACTCATATCTTCTTGAACATCGCTACAAATCGAATAACAACGACGAATTTCACCACTTTCTGTTAAATGGCGAATGGTTAAATGTTGTCCTGGTTGATACTGAAAGCGCTGTTGTTGTTCTGGGGTAAGATCAAACGCAATACAAATCGCCTGCTCAGTTTGAGGCGTAATTGATTTTATGGTTAATGGTACAAATTGACTCATGTGAAAATCCCTCTTTCATTTTAACTTTTCAAACTGTTGAACAATGTTCAACTTAAATGCATTTGAAATAGTCAAATGGTTCTAAGCAGTCTTGGCATTGATATAAGGCTTTACATGCAGTAGAACTAAATTCGCTTAATAATTTGCTGTTTATGCTGTGGCAATGTGGACATTCAATCCCATCGGTTAATGCGACATGCGTACCACAACTGTGTGCCTCGCCTTTTGGAGGTGCAATACCATATTGTTTTAGCTTGTCTTTGCCATTTTGGCTCATCCAATCGGTGGTCCAGGCTTCAGATAAATCCACCACAACTTGAATCGGTGTGAAACCTTTTGCAGTAAACGCGTGTACGATTTCATCTTTCAGCACGTCTGTTGCAGGGCAACCGCTATAGGTAGGTGTAAGTCGAACCACAATATTATTGTCCTGATTCAACTCCACCCCACGAATCATGCCTAAATCCACAACCGATAACACTGGAATTTCAGGATCAGAAATCTGTTGTAAAATATCCCAGCAATCATCGCTAAATTGTCGAATTAAATTCATGTGCTTCACTCCTTGTGAAAAGCTGAACTTACCAACTCATATTGGGATAAGTGCGTTGCATATATTGCAATTCAGCCAAAACGAAACCTAAATGTTCGGTATGCAGGCCTTGTTTTGCACCACTACGATAAGCCCCTGTTTCAGGTAAACTAAGCTCAAAACGTTGCAGTTCAACTGTTACGACATCCAGCCATTGCGCTTTTAAAGGTTCAATATTTGGAATTAAGCCTTCAGTCACCAAGCCTTGTTCTTCGGTGGTTAAGACAAATAATTCTTTGCTAAAACGCCACAATTCGTTTAAACCTAATTGGGTTTTTGCATGTGCTTCGCTTGTCCCTAAACTTAAACGTTCCATCCAAGCGGTAGAAAAACGTAAGTGATATTTCACTTCACGTAATGATTTCAGCGCAAATGCAGCTAACGCTTTGTGTTGGCTATGGCTTAATGCAGCAAATAACAAATGATGATAATGATCCATTAACCACTGGCGTACCATGGTTTGTGCAAAATCAGCATTGGGTTGTTCACATAACAATAAATTGCGATATTCACGTTCGTTACGGAAAAATGCCAATTGATCTTCGTCACGACCCAAGCCTTCCTCCTCACCCGCAAGACTTAACAATGTTCTGGCTTGACCTAGCAAATCCAAACCAATATTGGCTAATGCAATATCCAGCTCTAGCTCAGGCGCATGACCACACCATTCGGCCAAACGATGCGATAAAATCAGTTGGCTATCACCCAAATGCAATAGGAACTGTGCAAATACTGAATGACTCATCTTCGTCCCCCTTACATATGCTCAATGCCATCTGGAATATGGTAAAACGTCGGATGACGATATACCTTGTCTAATGCTGGATCAAAAAATTCATTTTTTTCATTAGGTTGAGATGAAGTAATCCATTCAGATTTCACCACCCAAATACTGATCCCTTCATTGCGACGAGTATAAACATCACGGGCATTCTGGAGTGCAATTTCTGCATCTGGCGCACGTAAACTCCCCACATGACGATGGCTTAAACCTTGTTTACTTCGTACAAAAACTTCAAATAGCGACCAGTTATTTTTATTGTCCATCATAAAATCCTTATTAAATTTGACTAAAACACTGAACTAAGCAACTTTGGCAGCAGCTTGTTGTTGCTTTTTTTGTGCATAGACCACAGCGGTATCACGTACCCATTTGCCACCTTCCCACGCTTTACGGCGTGCTTCGATACGTTCGTGATTACATGGGCCTTTACCTGCAAGAATGTCAAAAAATTCGTCCCAATTAATTTCACCAGACTGGTAATGCCCTGTTGCTTCATTAAAACGTAAGTCAGGATCTGGCACAGTCAAACCCAGCTGTAAAACTTGCGGTACCGTGTTATCCACAAATTTTTGACGGAGTGCATCATTACTAAAGAGTTTAATTTTCCATTGCATGCTTTGCGCGCTGTTTGGAGAATTGTCATCACTCGGACCAAACATCATTTGTGCAGGCCACCAAAAACGATTCACTGCATCTTGTGCCAATTGTTTTTGCTCAGGTGTCCCATTTGCCAACTGCATCATGGCTTCAAAGCCTTGGCGTTGATGGAAACTTTCTTCTTTACATACACGCACCATGGCACGTGCATAGGGGCCATAAGAGGTACGACATAACGCAACTTGATTGACAATTGCCGCACCATCAACCAACCAGCCAATGGCAGCAACATCGGCCCAAGTTAAGGTTGGATAATTAAAAATTGATGAATACTTCATCTGCCCAGCAATGAGTTTATCCATCATGTCATCACGATCGGCACCCAAGGTTTCAGCCGCACTATATAGATACAATGCATGCCCTGCTTCATCTTGAACTTTAGCAAGTAAAACAGCTTTACGTTTTAAGCTTGGTGCACGCGTGATCCAATTGCCCTCAGGTAACATTCCCACAACTTCTGAGTGTGCATGTTGTCCAATCTGGCGAATTAAAGTTTTACGATACGCATCTGGCATCCAATCTTTAGGCTCAATCGAAATATCCTTTTCGAGAGATTGATCGAAATCTTGTTGATGATTATTCATTGTGTCCTCACTTATCCCAAGTGTTATGCTATTTAAATTAAAACGATACAAATAAAAAATCAATACATATTTTTATGTATCATAATTATTTTAAAATTTACTTTTCCAAATAATTGTTTTAATTAAAATTATTTTTATTATATTTTTAATATCACAATATTAAGCTAAAAAAATTTGACATTTTAAAATTTAAAAGACAAATTATGAGTCATTAAAAATAGAAAACCATCTAAAACGTATCACAAAAGGAGTTTGAGTAATGCTTGATTTAGATACGGCAATACCCCATACGGAACCCGATGAAATGACCACAAAATCAACCACGCAGCCTGCGATTAAAACATTAAGCTCTTTGGTTTATGGACAAGAATATATCACTCAACAAGACTTCCGTACTGTCTATCATGCGATAACAGGTGAAGCCATTTATCAAGTGAGTAGTCAAGGAATCAACACGCAAGCCATTGTTGATTATGCAAAACAAAAAGGTGCTGCACTTGCATCACTGACTTTTCATCAACGTGCCAATGCATTAAAACAAGTCGCTCAATATTTGCTGGAACGCAAAGAAAGCTATTATGAACTTGCCAAAGCAACAGGTTGTACCCGTAAAGATGCTTGGATTGATATCGAGGGTGGGATCGGAACTTTATTCGCCTATTCGAGTTTAGTTCGTCGTGAACTCAGCGATGAAACCGCCTTGGTTGAAGATGCTTGGATTCCGCTGTCTAAAAACGGTACCTTTGGTGCAAAGCATATTCTTAGCCCAAAGGCTGGTGTCGCTGTGCATATTGATGCTTTTAATTTTCCAATTTGGGGAATGTTAGAAAAAATTGCTCCAACATTATTGGCGGGTGTGCCGTGTATCGTTAAACCAGCCACGGAAGGTGCAGAATTGACCCACGCTGTTGTCAAAGACATTTTGGCTAGCGGCATCTTAGCAGAAGGAGCATTACAGCTTATTTGCGGTCAAACTTATGATTTATTTGAACATTTAAACCCTCAAGACACAGTAACGTTTACAGGTTCTGCATCCACTGGGCAAAAATTACGTGCAACGCCGCATTTAAATCATTATTCAATTCCATTTACCATGGAAGCAGATTCTGTCAATAGTGCTATTTTGACTCAACACGCATCTACGGAAACAACCGATCTATTTGTACGAGAAGTCTTTCGTGAAATGACCACAAAAGCCGGGCAAAAATGTACTGCAATTCGTCGAGCCTTTGTTCCCGTAGAGTTACTTGAAACAGTACAAACACGGTTAATCGCAAAATTAAAAAATGTGGTCGTGGGTAATCCTGAACGTGAAAATGTCACCATGGGGGCATTAGCCAGTGTAAAACAAAAACATGATGTGGCTGAAAAAGTAGAGCAACTCAATCAAGAGGCTGAAATTGTATTTGGTAGCCACCTCCGTCAAGATTTCACCATTCAAGCTGAAAATCCTGAACAAGGTGCATTTTATCCACCGACTGTTTTAGTCTGTAAAAATCCAAGCCAAGCCACGACCATTCATCAAATAGAAGCTTTTGGTCCAGTTGTTACTTTAATGCCTTATGAAAACCTTCAAGAGCTGGCTGATTTAGTTGCATGGGGTGAAGGTAGTTTAGTTGCTTCTGTGGTGCGCAATGCGGATGAAAATGTAGAGCAGATCATTGCCAAAATTGCACCTTGGCATGGTCGTGTACATATCCTAGATAGTGAAAATGCCAAAGAAAGTACAGGTCATGGTTCGCCTCTTCCTTACTTAGTTCATGGTGGTCCAGGTCGTGCTGGTGGTGGTGAGGAATTAGGTGGTTTACGTGCAGTAAAACATTATATGCAACGCACAGCAATCCAAGGTTCACCCAAAGCCATGACACAAATTGGTCATAGTTGGACCATTGGTTCAGAGGTTTTTGAAGATCGAGTTCATCCCTTTAAAAAATCATTTGATGAATTACGTATCGGTGAACGCCTATTGACTGCTCGCCGTACTGTGACAGAAGCTGATATTGTCAATTTTGCTGGCTTAAGTGGAGATCACTTCTATGCACATATGGACAAAATTGCTGCAGCTGACTCAATATTTGGTGATCGTGTTGCGCATGGCTATTTTATCGTATCCGCTGCTGCGGGGTTATTTGTAGATGCAGCACCAGGTCCAGTGATTGCAAACTATGGGATGGACAATTTACGTTTTGTAGAGCCTGTTAAAATCGGAGATACCATTCAAGTCGAATTAACCTGTAAACAAAAAACCCCGAAACCTTTACAAGACCCAAGCCAAAAAGCCCACGGCGTTGTTGTTTGGGACATTAAAGTAAAAAACCAGCGTCATGAATTAGTTGCCACTTACGATATTTTAACCTTAGTCAATCGCGACTAATTAAGCGTTTGTTTAAAACTAATTTTTATTGAATCAGCTCCCCTAAATTTCCAAAGTTAGCCTTAGTCATTGTGTGGCAATCAAGCTAGGCTTTAGGGGAGTTTTTCAAACATATCCTAAAATAAATTACCCCAGAATAAATACTGAACAGATGCAATTTCAGTTAGCGATCTCGGCATTAATAAATCACATTGTTGGTCGTGATGATGTATTTGCCTAAATAAAGATGAAATTCATGGAATTAAACACGACCAAAATAACTTTAGATGAGGGCATTACTCACACGAATACAACGTTGATTGATAACACGACAGCACACATTACAGCTGAATCGATTGGATGACTGAGTGAAGACATAACTTATAAGGGTTTATACAAAACCTGATTCAACTTCGTCTGCAAAATCATATTTACCCAAATCAGTTTATTTGGGTTTTCTTGTTGCAAAAGACTTAATAAAAGACATTAAAAAGATACCAAAAATTGTAATTTAATTAATTTTAGTATCAAATTACAAATAAAAATTAAAACCAATACATCGATAAAAATTACAATCATTTGATTTAAAATATTTTAATATCATTATTTAAAATTAAAAACATTACCAATTTAAATTAAAAAGATACCATTTTTATTTTATTTTAAAAATAGTGTATCCATTTAAAAAATATTCAAGCATAATTATTCGATTGATTCATGATGAGTCAATACGACAAGGATTTTGTTTCAATCAAAAAACCAAGAATAGATTGAAGCATAAGTGAAATACAAAAAGGAAAAGCTATGGAAAACTCTCAAGCAGAATTGCACGGCTCGACGCTTGCACTTCCCACTTCATCGGCATCACGTACTCGCAAAATTGCGATAGCAACGATTGTTGGGACCACCATAGAGTGGTATGACTATTTTATTTATGCCGCTGTTGCAGGCTTAGTTTTTAATCAACTGTTTTTTAAACCCGCAGGTCCAGCCTTTGCCACCCTGTTGGTTTTTGCATCTGTAGGGATCAGTTTTATTTTTCGGCCTTTTGGCGCATTTATCGCAGGTTATTTTGGCGATAAGTTTGGACGTAAAACCGTTCTAGCCGCTACGTTAATCATGATGGGTGGAACCACAACTCTAATTGGCTTATTGCCCACTTACGACAGCGTGGGTATCATTGCGCCTATCATTTTAATTTTACTGCGTATTTTACAAGGAATTTCCGCAGGGGGTGAATGGGGCGGCGCTGTACTGATGGCCGTTGAACATGCACCCACCCACAAACGTGGATTATTTAGCTCATTCCCACAACTCGGTGTTCCACTTGGTTTATTACTGGCGTCACTGGTTTTAGTGATCATGACTGGCTATGTTTCACCAGGAGAAGAGTTTTTAGCATGGGGTTGGAGAATTCCATTTATATGCAGTATTTTCCTCTTTGCTTTAGGCTACTGGATTCGCCGTTCAGTTGAAGAAAGCCCTATTTTTGAGGAATTAAAACAGAAAGGCACCACACAAAAACCGATCCGTGAACTTTTTGGGCAGTATAAAAAAGTCATTTTTAGCTCAGCATTATTGATAGCTGGTACAACTGCGCTGGGCTACATGACTGCTGGTGGCTTTATTCAAAGCTTTACCACCAATCCAAATGGTCTGAATTTAGAGCGTCCAATCATTTTGACCTTGATCAGTATTTCTGCCGTTATTTGGACCTTCTTTACTTGGTTATCTGCAGTGCTTTCAGATAAATTTGGACGTAAACCAGTTTATATTTTCGGTTCATTGATTCAAATCATTACCGCTCTGGTGCTTTTCCCACTGATCAGTACAGGTAACTATAGCTACATCATGTCAGGCTTAGCCCTATTATCAATGGGTATTGGAATCACCTATGGTGTACAAGCTGTCTTTTATTCTGAACTCTTCCCTGCTTCTATTCGCTTTTCAGGTATATCCATCACTTATGCGATTGGCTCGATCATTGGCGGTGCGTTCGCGCCATTAATTGCAGCAGCATTAATCGGCAAAGTAAACGGTATTTATTTAGTCAGTGCATATTTAACCGTGATGTCTGTGATTGCTTTTTTAGCGATTTGTATTTTTAAAGACCGCACAGGTATTGCT
Organism: Acinetobacter sp. NyZ410; assembly: GCF_022828975.1. Classification (NCBI taxonomy): domain Bacteria; kingdom Pseudomonadati; phylum Pseudomonadota; class Gammaproteobacteria; order Moraxellales; family Moraxellaceae; genus Acinetobacter; species Acinetobacter sp. NyZ410. The sequence continues at coordinate 3,910,317 of NZ_CP094620.1, forward strand.
TTAGAACCTGATGCTGAAGAAACCCAGAAAAAATCACCTTTCATTTGGAAATAAACTTAAGTCAAGGATGCCTTATGTTATTCAATACACCATTTACAAAGATTTTTACTACGCTCATATTCATTAATACTTGTGCTTTTACACAACTAGCGCTAGCCAAAGATGAATGGAAATTAACTTTAAAAAATGCCTATATTGATCGCAATTTTGACCAAGAAAATGTCAAAGATTCGGGGAGTTGGTCACAAGGTGTATCATTATTTTATCACTCACAATTTTATGACACACCGCTTGAAATTTTAGAACATCCCCTACAAATTGGCGTTGATGGTTCAGTGCAATATGCGGTACGTCTAAGCAATGACAAACATGTCAATGATACCGTATTGCCTTTTGACCCAGTCAAACAAGAACAAGCAGCAGACTATTTAAAATATGGGGGTACACTTAAACTTAAATATGATCAGGCAGAATTGAGAGTGGGTGAGTTATGGCTCAATTTACCCATGACCGCAATCGACACAAGCCGTCAGCTTTTAACGACTTATCAAGGGGTGAACTTAAAATTTCCAATTCAGGAAAAACTTAAAGTCGAACTTGGTCATGTGTCGAAAAACTCTCCTCGCAATGAGGAGGATTTTTATAAATTTTCTTATACGCAGAAAGGTATAAAACATTATTCAGATGGATTGGATTACCTGAATTTATCTTATGATGTAAATAAAGGTTTTAATATCAATTATTACTATGGGCATTTAGAAAATTTATATGATAAACACTATTTAGGTGTGGAGCATCAATACCCAATTGCTGACAATATCGCCCTGCATTCAAAATTACGATATTTTAATTCGCAAGATAATAGCAGTGCTTTAGACATTGATAGCCAAAATGTAGGTTTATTGGAAACATTGAAACTGAACAATCACACTTTAGGTGTCGGTTATCAACGAATTATTGGGGACGCCTACCCTTTGCCTGATGGTTTTTTACCTGAGCTTTATTTTATTAACTGGAATGTCACAGGCTTTTTTAAAGAAAATGAAAAATCATGGCATTTTGTTTATGGTTATGATTTTAAAGATTACATCCTCGGTTTAAACAGCATTGCAAAATATGCGGTTGGGCGAGATATTAAAATGAGTAATGGTAATAAAAATAAAGAGTCCGAACTTGATGTTCTGACCACCTATAATTTTCAGCAACCTGCGCTAAAAGGACTGTCTTTACAGCACTTATTTACACGTTACCAGCAAGATTATGGGAGTGATTTTACAGAAAATCGTTTCTTTATCAATTATCAATATAAATTCTAATCCTCTCATCTCGAAATCGCTTCAATCCATGTCTGATGAATTTCATCAGGCATGGATGTGAGAAAAAAACGTTTATATCAACTGACTGTCGCTTAATATATGGCCATATTGTCTGACTAGGCCTAATTGTTTTAAATCACTAAAACTGGTTTTTTATTTATGAAAATCGAAGAGCTTTGTATTACAAAAAAATTTTAAATTGTATTTCCACAAATATCTTTCGTACCTGTTGGATAAGTAAATTGGAATTGATTTTTATCTGTAATCAGTTCTACTGAATGGACCTTTCCAATATTAGGTGAAGTCGAATATGTTCCATAGTAAGCCATTCCATTTGTAAAAGCTAAGCTATTAATCTTACTTGGATTTGCTGAAACATAACCCTTATTAACGCCATTATAAATGACACCAACCTGCTTTGTATCTTGGTTAACATATATACCAATTTTTTGATATCCATCAGTTGTACTTGTCAAAGGCAGCTCAATCATACCTGTTGCACCATCAACAGTACTCCCCACGCCAATTGTGACTTTATTTGGAGTGGTACTACCGAGTAAATGATTTGCATATAGAGCTACTATTTGACCTTTTCCATTATCGTAATAAGCATCAGCATAATTAGGATACATAAATATCTGTTCATTATTAGGAAGCAAGGTTGTTGGCACTTTAATCTTGTATTCATAAGCGAAGATTCCACTCTGTGGAACAGCACTACCATTACTTTGACCTGAAATTGCATTACCATTTGCTGCAATATACATCTGTTGAGAGTTCTCTGGAGTGACAGCTGTTGTAAATGATGTCTTTTGTCCAACTATACTGGGGAATTTCTGAAATCCTGAGAAAACTGCAGATATTTGAGCTTGTGTCGCATCAAAATTATAACTACAAGCACTCCACCCACTCATACTCATCAATCCAGTTGCTAGTGCTATTGTTAATTTTTTCATTATCCATTCCTTGTTATTTTGAAAATAAAATATAGAACAGAAAATGAGTTTTATGAAATAAATCCGATAAAAATTTACCAACTATTCAATAAAAAATCTATCATTGAATAAACAAAATAAAGGATCAAAAAATGAAAAAATTCCTACTTCTCACCCTCTTAATTAGTGGTGGAACTTGGGCTGAGTTACCAAAATCCAAATCATCATGTCAAATCCAAGTTCAACAATTAAAATTTGCTCGTTTAGTTGCTCTTAGTAGTCTTTGTGATAAAGATGAAAATTCAACTTACGGAAAAAGCTTAAGTGCTTTGTTTTTAAAAAATCAAAAGAAATGTAAGGTTTCCCGTGAACAGATTGACCCTACAGATGAACAGGTAATGAATGCTTATGATGAACTCATTGGTTTACCTATAGAACAGCAAAAAATACAATGCAGAACGGCAGATAAACAGATCAAAGTCCACTTTTAAAAACTTAAGACTTATTCGGTAAAACTGTTCCAGTGTGCTGAATTCTAGAGCTGCTTTGACTCAGATATAGATGTTGAAAGTAAGATTTCAAGTCACCTGTATTATGGTAATTTTACAGAAATCAGAATTATTGGCATTCTTGTATACTCTTATCCCGACTATTGAAATTCATAATTGAATTTTTTTTACTTAGACAGAAGTAATTTATAAATTCATATTGTCTAAAGGATTTTCCTTTTTTTAACTCAATACGGATCTGAGTCTCTAAATAATTTGACATAAGCATATCTTTTGAAAAGCAAAAAATATACTTACTATCTTTATTAGATAAATTTTCTAAACTTTGTGCATATATTTTCTTTGATAATTCATCATTGAAACTTCCACTTTCATTTTTAAATGATGTGTCAAACATTGAAAATTCATTAGAATCATAAATTTCTTGGGTTTTTAATGAACAAATGCTCTCATCTTCTAATATTTCATATTGGAAATCAGCTACACGTTTCTCTTTACAACCAATTAATATTATTGATATAAAAAAAACACTTAATAAATTAATATTTTTCATGAGATGATAATTCAGTAAATTAAAAAAATTAAAGGAACTAGTGGAGTCGGAGTAGAATTAGAAACCAGTGTATATCCTGAAGGATTACTTATAATCGGTTGCATTACCTGTCTTATATACTGTGAATTATCAGCTATATGATTTCGCCAAGCTAAACTGAAATTAATCTGATTATATCCTTCAATTAATCCAAAATAATCAGCTACAATATTAGCCTGTTGCTCAGGATTCAATTTTTTAAAATCTGTATCTTTATTTAATTCATAATCATATGGGTCATAGACATAATCAGGTAAAGTCCACTCTAATGTTTGTAGCACTAGCCCTCTGCCCATTACATTGATATTAAAGCATAAGAAAGAAACAATACAAAATTTGATCACCCTTGCTCAAAACTTTCTCCATTAACAAAATGATTCCTATACGAAATAGCAGGTATTTCCAGTACCAAACTAGAATCATCCATTAAACAAAAACCACCCGAAGGTGGTTTTATTTGTCTTAAAAACTCGCTTCAGCTCGACTCCGTAAACGTCTTTCTAAGCTTTGTATTTCATATTTTAATCACAAAATAAAACGCTTATGGAAGATTAAGCCTACGGCAATCTTCATAAATAATTTTGCATTGAGCCTCTGGGAAGCCATCATAACGACACGCCTCTAAAACTTTTTTCCGTCCTAAAGCTTTTCTACTTCCTGGGACTAACATTGGAACAACATCGCGCACTTCACCCGCCGTTGTTCGTGCTTTATACAATCTATTTGTTCCTTCAGCTTGCCCTATAGTCGCGCAATGGTTGTCATCATAAGTAAACCAAATTCTGCAATCAGTCCCACCTTTTTTTTCACAAGCTTGCAATGCTTTCTCTTCTAACTTTCCGCGGAAAATTTTTGCAGTAGCCACACCAATTACACCATTTGTACCCGAAGCCACATAACCTTCTGTGCTTGGTGTCCGATAGCTTGGAGCTGAATATCCCCCACTGCTTCCATAATTTGGAATAGGCGCACAGCCTTGTACACCTTGACCACCGACAGGATAATAGCCCGGAGGACAATTCCCCTCAGCATGCGCAACACCTGACATCGTTAAAGAAAATAGAGTAAGAGAAATTAACGATATAAAAAATTGTATGATCTGCGGTCTATTGTATTTAGCCATAATTTTTCATCCATGCCGTAAATTATTTTGTGAAATATCTATCATTTATAAGTTAACTTTTAGTTGTTCTAAATCTTAGAATAATTCATCACTAAACTCAAATTTTGAATTAGCATTGCTTATTTCCATCCTCATAACTATGCTCATTACAACTTGAGATCTATATAATATTTTTAATTAAATCAATATACTGATTAATAAATTCAATATAATAAAAGTTATCCAAAACAGCGCTCAATACAAGGATCACGCCTTTTAAAAAGATCAGCAATGGACTATGAGTAGCGGAAAATTGACACCCAACTATTTCAGTGGAGATGGGCTTTTGACTATCAATAATTATGCGATATAATCGTGTGAAATATATACCAAATAATAAATTATGATGAATTAATATCTCGCTCTGCTCTGTACGTATAACATTGATTATTTCAGGAGTCTTTTCCATGCCTTTATTCAAATATAGTTGTATCACCCTCATGGTGCTTAGTATCAGCGCTTGCGCCACCTTGGCCACCAAACCCAATGAAGTCGAAGTGGCTGCACAAAAACTAGTCGGGCAACCAGCCAGTAATGCATTTAAAATATTTGGCAAACCTGATCATGGTCTAGGTCCATCGTCGTATGGTAGTGGTGGCTTCTATGGGTGGAATCGAGTGCAGACTCATGTAACACCAGAAAAAGTTTTCGTGCAGACAGGTGTTGAGTATATTGGCCAAAAGACGACCATGGTTGGAATCGGTGGCGGCGGCGTGGTTGGCCAAATGCCAGTTGGTAGCGAACCAGTATATCGGAAGACTGGATATACAGAAAATCGGACTGTTATCGATTACTTTTGCAATATCACACTGTACACAGACGGTAAGAACATCATCACCGATGCCAGCGTAATCGGTTGTGATAAAAAGAAGAAATAGAGTAGCTTAAGCCTATAATTTCAAATGAGCTTATATCTGATTTAGGCTCACTTGAGCACTTTATTCTTCGCATGATTCAAAGCCCTATACTCATTGTGTTTAGCAACAGTATCAATACCTCAAAGTAAAATATCTTTACTCTGCCCTGATTCTATTTTTTGCGGCAAGGCTATTATTAGGCGATTGATCTATAAAGAAACTATCTAGAATTTCTTATCACGACCATAATTTTAAATTGGTCTATATATTTTGCTATAGTGAATAGCGTAATGACTGATATAAATGAACATATGCTTATTCGCCTAGCGACTGAAACTGACACTAAAGACTTAATCGCTATCGACAGTGTTGCCTCACACGATCCGCAGCGAATATTACAAATCCACAATTGGTGTATACAAGGTGTCTGCTTTCTTGTTGAAAAAAATGGAAAAGTGATGGGCTATGGCGTTCTAAATTACCATTTTTTCGGATGCGGTTTTATTGAGATGCTGATGGTCGCAGAACCTTATCGTCGCTGTGGTACGGGACGTATATTACTGAACGCATTAAAGTCAAAATGCCAACATCCGAAGCTTTTTACCACAACGAATCGATCTAACTTGCCAATGCAGCAGTTATTACTAAATTCTGGATTTATCGCGAGCGGTCACATAGAAAATCTTGATGATGGTGATCCAGAGTTAGTGTATTTTTATTCTAAACCTCTAATATAATTACATTTTAACTTAATTTTTTTAGGAGATACGGATGATTCGTAAATACTATGATAAAAACTTAAATCAAAGATAACGAAAGATTATAGAATTGCTTGTCACAATTTCAACTTGTAGAGAGGTTGAATTTTTAATGTGTTAAAAAAGTACCCTAAAGTACTTCTTTATAAAAATAAGTAAGTAAAAACTAGTTCAACACCAATCATACCTAAAGATATTCATCATCACTCCCCTACAGGAACAGAATATTTAAGTTGATTATTTTTCTGTTCTAAAGGCATCTGATTTTGCTTAATCATTTTCTGTTGATAATCGCGCTCTGAAATGACCCCTCTATTGCGGGCCTTTTGCAATGATTTTAGCTGTTGCTCGCTTTCATGTGCATTCAAAGCATAAGTATCATTATTTTTCAGAAGATATTGAGATCTTTCAAATGGACTCATATTAGAAGTATTTGCTCGATTTTCATACATTTTTGCGACATTTACATCGCGTTGAGCGATACGATCTTGCTCTTGTTGCTTTGACAACTCAAAAAAATCAACATGTTCACTATTGTTATTCCCATATTGAGGTTCTTCATTTTGTAAAAACACATAGGATTGAGGTTTTTTCGACCAATCTTCAGCGCTATATACAGAACCAGCAATTACAGGACTGATAAGCAACATTAATATTTTTTTCATCAAGTATACTCAACTCAAAATAGTGAAAGTCATCGCGATGTATCATACTCTATTTGTAATGTACGTGATTTTCAAATCGTACTTGTAGATGTCCATGATAGATATTTAGGCATGAAAAAGCGTTGAAATTATTGATACAAAAAATTAAAGGATTCTCTTATTAATCAATTTCCCATAACCACCAATCCATCCTGCTCAGATAAAAATTTTAATTCAACAAGCTTATCAATATCTCTATAAAATGTTCTTTCGGTTTTTCTATCATATAAAATCTGGATTTGTGGAATACGATAAAGTTCTGCTTTTGACAAAAATTTATTACTTTCACTCATCACTCGCATTACATTATGAATAAGGTTGAATTGTCTATCTGAAATTTCCTTCCTAAATTTAGCGTTATTTAAAGCTGTTTGGTAAAGCAAATATCCTATTAATTTATTACTTTCATCATGAAGATATTCAATTGTTTCAAACATACCATTCAATATAAATTCAATAAATGGTTGATTAGGATTATCTTCCTTTTTATCAGCTAGTTTTCTACACTGATTGAATAAAGCAAAATATTCATGGATATTTGTTTGATAATACTTCCAAATAGCAGATGAACTAAACCGATATCCTGACTGCTCAAGAATAAACATTTCAATCAGACGCCCAGTACGTCCATTACCATCCCAAAATGGGTGAATTAGCTCAAAATAATAATGTGCTAGCCCTGCTCTAATTATCGCTGGTTGATTAATTACGTTTGGACTATTTAACCATTCTATCCACGCCTGAATAAGATATTCAATATCCTCTATGCATTTGGGTGGTCGATATGTCCCCCCATGAGAATCATTACCAACTATTGTTTTTTGAGTTGGCTGGTTATTTCGTAACTGCCCTGCTGGATTATGTTGCTCTTCTAAATTCTGAGATACCAGTGTATGTAATTGAAACATCGTAGAAAGTTCAAAAGGCTTACCTTCTACAGGCTTTAACTGTTTAGAACTGGATTTTTTTATCCATTCAATAGATTCTTTTAAATTTGTCAGTCTTCGCTCTTCTGACTTTTGAATAGTCTTAGGGTCCTGTTTTAATATGTTTGCAGTTTCTTGTTCTGTAAATTGCCCTCCCTCAATAGTATTGGTACTGTAAATACTGCTTGCTAATACCTTATCCTGCACTTGATCAATAATTAAGGGTAAACTTGGGGTTTTGTTAAAGCGCTTTTGTGAATCATTGACACGATTGAGCATCGCTTGAACTTGAGTATGTTCAAAACCCAATTGAAAAGTAAAAAAGCCTGATTTATATGTCATGACTTTTAACGTCGTTTCATCTATCCATGTTTTACTTTGTTCAGGCATATTTTGTCAGAAAAAATGTCAAAGAAAATGTCAAATCATTATTATTGTATTTCAGTTATTTAGTCAATTTTTTAATAAAAAATATCAAAAAAATGTCAAAGAAAGTGTCAGAAAAAATGTCAAAAAGAAAAGTTTTAACTAAAATATATAAATATCATAAACTTAGTCGCATTGAGAAATTATCTAAAATACATCGTACTTATTACACCGTTTTTAATGTGTTGAAACTGGTCACGCAGTATTTATCTAACCTTCTTGCTAATTTATTGAATGTTATTTGTGCGCACTCCTCTTTTTTTTGCTTTACAGGCTGAGTATTTAATGAAAAATACTTACCATACTGCTCAATACAGAAGTTCTTTGATTTAGTTTTAAAAGAATCATATTTTTCTATGGCATATTTAGCTATAACACTTTTTATTCAATTTTATTTACAGTTTTTAAATTAAACTTATATTTTTCAAAATATTAATTTTTCTCACAACCATCCTAACTACTGTTATAATGACCATTGTAAGTCAAATCGCTATTTTTAAATTTTAATAAAATTGGGATTTTTGAAAAAAATAAAAAGTTAGCAACTCATCAAACACTTCAAATTTAATTTTTAAAAGCATCAATTATATTTTGGACAAAGGTGTGCTATGCAAAAATTAAATTGATTTATGCTACGGAAAGCAAATTATGCAAGATGAAATTAGTGATTTAGATTTTTTTATAACATTAGCCTCATCAAAATCAATGACGCGTGCTTCCATTGAAATGGATATTCCCCTGCCGACAGTAAGCAGAAAGTTAGCAAAACTTGAATATTTTTATGGTAAGAGACTTATTAACAGATCTGCTAGACAATTTGATTTAACCGAGGCTGGGAAACTATTATTAGATCGCAGTATTTACATATCATCTTTAATGAAACAAGTTCATGAAGAGGTTTCTCAAAATGTGAATTCTTTTGCAGGTAAATTACGTATTGGTAGCTTAAATTATCTTGGGCGTAGTAAGTTAGGTGATTTAATAGCAAAATTCAGCGTACCGCATCCAAATCTAGAAATCGAACTCATTCTTTCTGACTCGAAAATGGATCTTGTGGAAAATGAACTTGATATCCTTTTTCAACTCGAACAACCCAATAATGTAATCTACAACTCAGAGGTTTTACTCGATACTAGACGTATATTCTGTGCTTCACCCAAATATTTTAATAAATTTGGCTATCCTACACATCCCTTAGACTTACTCAATCATCGCTGCATTTGCCTAATAAGAAATCGTCACATATATCAAGATTGGAAATACAGTATAAATGACGAAATATTTGAGGTTCATGTACACCCTTATTTAAAGAGTAATAATGCCGAAGTTACACACCAATGGATGATTCAAGGATTTGGTATCGGATATCGTTTATATCACGAGGTCAAACAAGAATTAGAAGAAGGTATATTAATTGAGTGTTTTAAAGACAATCATTCATCTGAATTATCTCTTTACATGGTGTATTCAAAATTAAAAAAGAGAGAGGTTGTTAAAGATTTTATTAACTTTACCAAAGATAATATTAATTATTGAATTTTGGAATGTTATAAGTGAACCACCGATAACATTCCATTTATTTTATGCTTTAAAATTGCCATGTGTAATCAACATTGACTCTCGTCTCATTGGCGGGTCTGAATACGATTCTCTCATTAGGTAAATCATTACGATAACGCGTATAGCGAGCACGGATACCAACGCCCTTGAGCATTCCACGAGGTATACGATAATTTAGATCAAAATCATAAGAATCTTCTTCAAGTAACTCACCCTTTAACCAAGGAATTTCAATATCAGTTCCTTGACTATATCTCGCCATAAATTTTAAACCATCTAAAGCAGTATCTTTAAAATCATAGTCATATCGAACACTGATAACTTTTTCATTTTGATTGGTAAAATCAGCACTTATACTATCCATAAATACTGCGGGTTCCGCATGCCCCAATGTCGGCATTGCGGTATCGCCTAAAGAGTGCATATATCCTAAACTCAAGGTATGATTATGAATATTTAAACCGACGATCCCACTTAAATGCTGATTGTCAATTTTCCCTGCTAATTCTTTTCCAGCATCTTCACTAAGAAACGCTCTAAAATCACCAAGAACATGACCGATTCCGACATTATGTTTGGTTTTGACACCAATAAAATTTTGAGAATATACATCATGCAAATTTACGTGATATAGATCTGCTTTAACGCCTTCACTAAATTGATATTCAGCACCAAGCATATATAAGCCTGAAGACTCAGCAGCTATTTTAAATCGGCCATTGATATTTCCTATACGAATTTTTTCATAGTTCGTTGAGTCCCTATGATTGACTCGATCGACATATAATCCATGAAGCTTAAGATCTTTTACTTGATTAAACTGCAAGTGTACACCGCGGTAATTCTGTTGGAATAACCGTGCAGGACTTGAAAAAATTACTGGAAACATCGGCGAAAGTGTCCCGATATGAACTGTCGAATCATTTACCTTGGTTTTCAGGGTCCAACGCAACTCTCCTGTTTGATCAGGACGCTCATTGTTTCTATCTACAGGCAATAAACCTGAAGCAGCATAATCTTTATTATTTCCCATAAGATTAAAACCTGCTAAAGCAAGAACATCCAAGCCAAAGCCTACATTTCCGCTGGTATATCCAGATTTAGCATTTAGGATAAAACCTTGAGCCCAATCTCTTGCTGCAGGATATGGAACATTATTTATGTAATCTCTATCAAAGTAATAATTTTTTGTCGTTAACGATATTTTACGATCTTTGATAAATTCAGCATTTGTAATTGTGGGAAGCGTAGTCGTGAAGCCGACTAATCCAAGAAAAAATATATTCTTCATGATATGTACCTATTTTTACTTAAATCTTTAAGGTGTAAAAATCCTGACTACCTGAAAATAATTGAGGTAGTCGTTATTGTTTTTTATTTAAACTTTTGAAGTTTGAGGAATTGTCACGTTAGAAGTTGAATAACGCCCTTTCAAATAAAGCGCTAGCGCCGAAATTAAAATAGGCACTGCAAGTACGAAGAAAATACCACTCATACCGAGATTAAATGTGAAAATATAAGCGCCGAAAAATGCCCCGAAAATAGCACCAAAACGGCCTAATCCGTGCATCCATGAAACACCAACTCCACGGCATTCTGCAGGATAAAATATCGCAGCTAAAGATGGCAATGAGGATTGTGCACCAACCAAACCAGCGCCAGCCAAGAAAATAAATAATGCGAGTAAATAAATATTTTGGGTAAGAAATCCTGTTATAACGAATAATACGGCTGATATAAAATATGCAAAAGTGATGGTTTTATTCATGTCATACTTACTCATAAACCAACCAATGAGAATTGTTCCTGCAACGCCACCAAATGGGAAAACTGCTGTGACTAAACTAAACTGTTCTGGTGTAAATCCTGATTCCTTAAGTAGCGTGGGCATCCAGCTTGTAAGTACATAAAATACCAATAAACTCATAAAGCAGCAGAGCCACATCATTGCAGAGGGTACAATAAACTTGCCGACGACAAGACCAACGGGATTGGTATTTTTTTCATTTAATTCAGCATCTAGAGGTGTAACAGGAACTAATTTTGCATCGATAAATTTACCCTGTATATTTTTTACAATTTCTAATGCTTCGACTTGTCCTTGTTTTTTAATCAAAAAATGTAGCGATTCTTTTAAAAGAAAAATTGATACAACGGCAACCACTACAGGAATAGCCCCGCCTATATATAGCACCATTTTCCAACCATGATTTGATAAAAGTCCTGCTGATAAAACACCACCAATCGTAATACCAAGCGGTAGTGCACAAAATAATAAATTCACCATCCATGCACGGCGATGTGCTGGCATATATTCAGATACAAGTGTTGCAGCATTTGGCATTGCAGCGCCAAGTCCTAATCCCGTTAGGAATCGATATATCACCATTTCAGTCGTGTTATTTGAAGTACCTGTCAGTATGGTTAAAACGCCAAAAATAAATGCCGAACCAATGATGACCCATTTTCTTCCAATCTTATCTGCTAATATTCCTGCAAATATTGCTCCAATCGCCATTCCTATTAAGGCAACACTCATCACTGGGCGTAGATCATTTTTAGTGATCCCCCAATCATCTAACAATGCAGGAGCGATAAACCCAACTACCCCCGTATCAATACCGTCTGCTAGAATCACCAAAAAACAAAGTATAAATATTATCCACTGTTGCAGAGATAATTTTCTAGTATCAACGGCTTGCTGTATATCTAGTATTATTTTCATCATAAAATCCTTTTACTGCATTAAAAATGCCAATAACAATCATTGTTATTGGCTTGAGCTACTTTAAATGCTTAACTTGAATAATTTGTGTGCATTATGACGGCCTATTTTTTCTCGATCATTCTCACCAATTTCGGCATGATCAAACCAATGTGTCGCTTCTTCCATGTCTTCAAATGGATAATCACTTGAGAATAAAACACGATCAGATCCAATTTCATCAATTGCATTTTTCATGGTAATTGTTCGAAAGTTACCACTTGTTGTTAAATAAAAATTCTTACGGAAATAATCAATAAATGGTTTTTCTGCTTTTACACCGAGTGGATTACGACCATTCGCCGATGCCCAATGCGATGTACGCCAAATATTATTTTGAATTAACTCGCCTAGATGTCCTAAAATAATATTAATATTTGGATACTTATCAAATAAACCTGAACCAATTAAACGTAGCGCATGTACACCTGTTTCAACTGAGAATGACCATGCAGGACCCATTAACCAAGGATGATCTTTGATACCCAATTGCTGACTTAAAAGTGGATTACGCGGGTGTAAATAAAATGGTACATCGAGTTTAGCAAGCTCACTCCAAAAATCTAAATATTCCTCAGCATCATAATATTTTGCTGTTTCATCATTATTTAAATTTGAGAAGCCATTTACTAGAGCACCCGCAAAACCGAGTTCTGTTATGCAGCGATTGAGTTCTTTTGTCGCTGCTTCTGGATCTTGTAATGGTAATGCAGCAAAAGCTCCAAAACGATCAGGATGTTTAGCGATTAATTCCGCTAAGGTGTCGTTTGCAATTTTTGCAACTTCAACAGCTCTTTTGGGATCTGGTATCGCTTGAATCGCTGGTGCATTTAAAGAAATGATTGAGTATTCAATACCCGTTTCATTCATACGGCGTAAACGTTCACCAGTTATATCTAGTAATTGACTCCGCTTAGTTCTCCAAACATCTGGTACAAAGAATCGTTCCGAATCACCAAGTGTCTCTTGAATTGCAAAATGTTCTTCTAAAGCAATCTTCCCTTTCATTTACCACTCCATAACTTATTAAAGGTATAGACGTAGCTTAGGTGGATTAAAAAAATACGAGAACATTAATTATGGAAACTTAACTTTCATTTTATGAAAGCTAAATTATTTTGATCGACTTGGACATCGCTTGCAAATATTAATTTAAGCGATTAGTGATAGTGCGTGATTTTCAAATAATGCCTGTCCATGTCCATGATAGATGTTTAGGCATTAAAAAAGCCCTGAAACCATTAAATTTCAAGGCTTTATTAAGTTTCATGATACATCGTATAACTAAGTGATAGATCATGATTTACAAATTTGGTGGAGATGGCGGGAGTTGAACTCAAAATCTAAGTAATTCATTTAAAAGCCATTTTTATGAATAAATATTATTCTTTCTCCAAATTATATTTGGTGCCCTGAGAAACTTATGAATATTTTAAAAATTGAATAACTTTGGTAGAGAATATAATTTAATAACTATAAAATCCTTAAAAATATTCTCTCTAATTATTATGTTTAATTAAAGTTGCTTCATAACTTCATCCAACTGAGCTTCAGTTTTATGCAATACATCAAGCCTATTATTGAGAACCTCACTATTTTTCTTCATATCACTAATACTTGATAAAACATGCATCACTTTGACTATTTCTTTTTTGGCATCGATATAACCTTGTTTTCTCAGCAACTCTATATTTTCTTTTGAAAAATCTAAAAGTTTAGAAAATGATAAATCTATATCTTGACTTGGTCTAATTTCTAAAATATTAATATCTGGATAATCATGTCTATGCCAAAGTGAGCCATGATCTAAATGTGAAACAATAATATGAGTACATCCAGCCTCAATTAAAGGAGTAATTGGTGTATTCCCTTGCGACTTTAGAGCTCCTCCCAAACCACCATCTATAAATCTATTTCCCTTCCCATCTTTCTGAGGTAGGAAAATAAGTGGTAAAGCTGCAGAAGCAAGAATATAACTTTTCTGCTCATCTTTAGTTAAATCTTGAATTTTGTAAAACTCAGAAAATTGATTATCCACTCCCAGAAATTCTGCTTTTAAAAAACTCACAGTTGCAGCTAAAGTTTCCTTTAATCTATCAATTGCATCTTCATAATCTTTAATTTTATAAGTTGATATATAGAAAGGAATTGAATCATTCAAACACTCAAGGTTTAAAAACTGTTCCATCATTTCTGACAAAGGCTCTTGTTTACAAACACCCTCTAAGTTTTTAAGATCCAAACGCTCAAAAGCAAGTGCCAATAATGTTGCAGGGACTCCTACTGGGGTAGCAAGTCTTAGACCTGAAGCTAGTAAAAGGCTAATATAAGTTGATATATCAATATTCTTTTTCAAACCAAAAAAGTCAGATAAAGACTCTTTTCCTTTAAATTGGATTGGTTGTATATCTGGAAGCTTATCCCAAAGTTTTTCAAGATGAACTAGCCCTAATGACTGATCTTTTGCCGAAAGTAATACCGCTCCATTTAAAGCACCAATACTTGCACCAGATAGCATATCAATTTGAATACCTAACTCTTGTAAGGCTTTAATTACCCCTACATGATAAGCACCTTTTGCACCACCTCCCGAAAGTACTAATCCTAATTTAGCCATTTTTTCGCACCTTAAAAAATTCATTAATCATACTATCTGCAACTGTATTGATATCAGCAACATGAAAAGGTAAATGATAAATTTCAGGTTTTTTTATTTCCAGTTCGTCCAAAGTATTCCACTGAGTCGCTAAAAAAGTGTTTGGTACAATTGTAGGTTTAGCCAAACTCCAATCTCCTATATATTCTAGAAGCTCATACTGGCTTTGGCCTTGCTTTTCACTGTATAACCAATCTTCACGTAAAAAAATCTGATCTTCTTTTGTTGCTCCAAATTCATTTTTCAGCTGAATGACTAATTTATTTCTTAACAATTTTAAATAATCATCTCTGTTCGGAAAACTAGCAACTTTAGAAAAATTTCCCCAATACAAGTTATCCAAGGTAATATAAGATTTCGCCATTATCGAATAATTTTTTAAATCCCCCGCTTCCCAAGATGTAAAAACTAAATCTAATTGTGTTTTAGCAGCATCCGTTGTTTTCAATACCTGAACATCTTGCATTAACTCCTGTGTATGCTGGCTTAGAATTCCAACTTGATCGCGAATATCAATTACAACATTTGCGACTTTTGCTAAATGTTGTTGAGTTTTACTTAAAGAGTTTGAAATCTGTGAAATAGCAACAGAATGTTCATTTATATTATGCGATAAAGAATTCAACCATCCTTCACACGCACGTAATCCTGTAAGTACATGATCATTTAAATGCGCTTGTCGTAAATATGCTTTACCTGAAACAGCATCAAAAAAACGGTTACTGTGCGATGAACGCTTTTTAATAACACTTTGTAAATCTTGGGAAATACTAATACCATTCACAAAATCAACAATTAATTTTTCATTTAAGAATTTAAATTCAGAAGATTGATCTTGTATTAACAAGTTTTCAAATGAACTCATAATACGTCCCCAGCAAGTATGACAGGTAAATACTTTTTGACTGTGTTAATTTCAATTTGAATAGATTTATTAGTTTTATCTATATCATTCATCATATCTTTACGCATTTTCTTTTGCTCATATGGTAGTTGTTCAGCCTCATATGCAACTTGAAGCTCATTGATAAGCTCTTCTACCTGCTTAGTAACTATATTTAAATCTATTTCTAATTGAGCATTAAACTCTTTGAAACATTTCTCTAAATGCACTTGGATTGGTCCAACTAGAAAATTTAAAAGCATTTTTTCTAATTCTTGATTAAGCTGATTAAAACTTAACTCCTTATAAACTGTCTCAATAGTTTCATACCCCCAATCTGTATTAAAAAATTTACCAGCCCATCTTCTTGCACCAGCAAAAGTTGAGGTAGATTCGATACGTCTAATTTCCATTTTTTCCGTAGATAACTCAGAAAAGTTTATTTTCATAGAAGCTTGAGTGGACGTGAAATTAATATCTAAAGGGCTGAGTTTAATTTCAATACCAGCTTTACCAAATTCTTGACTAATCTTTGATATATCTCCAATGATTTCAGTATTAATTTTCTGAATAGCAAAATTAAAGTCTTTCAAAATAGGATTTAACATTGCCTCTAAGGATTGTTTAAAATCCAACTCCAACAATTGAGTCTTTTGTTCTATTTGAAGATTCAATTGCTCCATTTCATTTTTCTTTAATTTAATTACCCCACCTACAAAGGCTTTTTGTAAATCGTCCAACTCTGCTTTTAACTTACTCTTATCTTTTGCATAATTTTCATTTAAAATTAGAAACTTATACACCTTACCGAGATTTGATCTACCTACTCTATTATCATATTCTTCCTCTTTTCTCTCTGTAAATAGTTTTATCGTCCTATAAATTTCACTTTTAATAACAGATGGACTATCTTCTTCAAATTTTTTAAATTTTTCAGATATTTCCTCTGATGACTTTTTTATTGTTTTATTTACCTTTACTAAGGAAGTATCGGCATGTTCTTTTAATAACTTTCTATCTTTATCTAACTTTGATAAAGACTCTTTAAGTTTATTTAACTCCTCCTCCGTCATCTGATATTCTTTATTGAAATACCCATGAACACTAAAATAATTGGCAATATTAGTAAAAATATTATCCACATCACGTAGTGCAGATTGCATTGCAATTTGAGGAGCATTTTTATAACTTTCTTGAATAACATTTTCCAAAGGCAATGCCATTTGGCTATCAGTAGCCAAACTTTGGCTATCTTCTAAGATTTCATGAAGCTCTGAACTTTCCCACATACGCTTTGCTCTCGTACCAAAAGCTTTTTTAGCAAAATCTTGTACCCATTCCATTTCATCAAAATTAGGTTTTTCTTGATATAAATTAATATAGTTCTCAATTCGAGTTGCTAAAAAAGCATCTTGTGCAGAAATACAATAAATATTCTGGGAATGAATTTTATCTTTCAATAAATCATTATGAACAATGCTTTTTGTCGTATCTTGATCATCACCATTTGCATTTTTTTGGTCAAATTTATTTACTAAAGCAAATAATCGATCTTTTTCTATTTTTGGTAATTTATCTAACTCTTCACGAATATCAGCATCAGCTTGTGATTTAAGCTGAGTATAGTCCATTACTACCATTACAGCAGAACTGCGTTTTAGTTGCTGCTCAAAGATTTCTTTTAACTCAGGTAAATTGGCTTCATTTGGCCCTGGAGTATCTAATAATACTAAATTTCCTAATTGTTCATCTTGTTGAGCTAGCTCTGTGAATTCAACATTAATGCGAGGTAACGAGTTAATTTCTTTATATGCTGAGAATGGAAAACTAAATTCAGGATAATCATCCACAATAATTCTGGACAGTCGAACCAAATCATTCAAGCTTGCTAAAAAACTAAAAATGGCTTCTTCACCCTTATAGTTGTTTTTAAACTTATATCCAGCCTGAATATTTTTAATTAATCCGACAATTTCCTTATAACTTGATACTCTCTCATCTTGAGCATATTGCATCAACTGAAGTTTTTTTAATTTAGAAATATAGTCATTAATTGATTTAACATTACATGTTAATGTTGGTTCCTTTTGACCTTTTGAATGTGCAATTAGCGTTGGTAGAGAGGTCATTGGACGATTACGATTTGGTAAAATTTCCCGTCCTACAATTGCATTAATTGTCGTAGATTTACCCGCTTTCATTGTTCCTACAACGGCTAAAACCACCTCAAAATTTTCTAATTTTGTATATTCACCTTGTAATACACTTTTCATTTCTGGAATAGTTTTGCTGTCGAACACTAAAGGTTTTTCTGAATTGTGTTCAGGAACCAAACTATTCTTTTCCAACTCAGCTAAAAGTTGCTGCTGATTAAACAGAACTTTTTGAAGCTGCTTTTTCAACCCACCAAGTAAAGCTACATTTGAAACACTCTGCCCCATCATACGACCCTCAATATAAGTTTATTAAACTAAAAATACTTCAATTAAAAAATTTATGAATTAATTGTAATGACTCTTTTACCCAATCTAATGACTCCGCCTTTTCCACAACAACCATTTGAATTTGACATTTTTTACATACTGGAAAGAAAATAATTACATCACTTTTCGGCGCAAAAATTTCTGTTCTTTTGCATTTAGGACATATGACTTTCATTGGTGCAGGTTTCCATGCCATGATATTCACCTAACCTGTCAAATAATATTTCAGTTCTCTGTCCAGCTCGTATTGCAAGTGTTCTGGGCTGACAATTCGAACATGTGGAATCCAGAATTTCACTAAAGGTAACAACTGCATATTATGGCTAATTAGGCTAGAAACTATCAGTCTTCCATCACCCAATTCATCAACGATTTTTTGCTCTGGTAATAAGCGGCGCTGTTTAAAATAACTGACTGCATCAGGATGTACAGATAAAATCACTTCTTTCTTTTCCTGCCCGAACCAAATACTGTCATCATCTTCCACAAGTTTTACAATATTTTGATCTGGAATAAATTGAGAATACTCATGTGGGGAGGGAGTGAGTTGAATATGCGAAATACGATAAGTACGCAGTTGATCCTTTCTAACTGCCGCCAAATACCAACTACCGTGGTGATGAATTAAACGATAAGGCTGAACTAATCTTGGTTCACCCTTATATAAAAAACCTATTTGCTGATGTTCCTGAATTGCTTTACCAAATACTTTAAATAATTCTGTAAATTGGCTTACATCTTCAAACGAGTAACCTTTAGCGCTATAAATCTGTTGTGCACGACTGTCTAAAAGCTCACGTAAAAAAGACATATCCAATGATGGATATAAATCACTAATGCCTGAAAGCTGAGCAAAATTACGAATATCTTTTGTACTAATTTTTCCTAAATAGGTGGCTTCCAAATAATATTTTTTATTTGCTTCATCTTGTAATAATGGTAAATACGCATTTAGGCGATCAAAGTCTCGCGAAATAGTACGTGTACTTACTCCAAATTCAGATGCTAATTCTTTTATACTCAGTTGATACCCCATATTTAATTTTGTTAAAATATTGGCTAACCGATCGGCTAAACGCTCATGAATAGAATCATCACGTTGCATAAAATTTTCTCAGAAGATTTAAACAATGTTATAAAGTTTGGTTTATTTATACGATTGAAATATAACACATTAAAACACAAAAAATCACACCAAATCACATAAAATTATTATTCAAATTTAATTGAGATATGGTTTAATCTTTCTAAATAACGCTCTAAATGCAACATCGCCAAGTAAAACACTATTAACTTAGATGGCTTTATCTTTCCAAGTATGAACTCTTTGAAGATACGTCTTAAAGCATTAACGCTATGTTTACATGTAAATGGGGTAAGACATATCTTCATCATTAGTTCCTTTCAATATCTGGCTTTTACATTCAAGTGATTGCTCAAAACAATCAATCAAGTGAATAAGCTAAAGATAGGAAACTCAAATGACAGGTTATGTCATAGTACTTTAAAATTTATTTATTTTTAGATGCCTTACAAACTAAAGCAAAAAATTAAGTCTTCGAGAAACTAAAATGAAATCACATAGTAATTAGATCTGTTGAACACTCGTACTATTTGATACCCAATCTATAAATCTTTCCCCCTTTTCACATCCCACTTCAATATCTAAGTCAAAGGGTAAAATCCGTAAAATTGACTCACCAAATTTAAACTTAAAATCCTGTAAAGGTTGATGAAAAATATCTCCCCGAGCAGGATAAACCATCAACACTTCATGGGTATGATTCAAATAAAAAGCACTATAAGCAAACATTTGCTGAATATCACTGTCCTTAAGCCCATAGCGACCACCTTGATCCATTGGGTTGAGTAATTTCCATTTAGTATCAACAACTTTAATTGCATTAGTCTCAGTATTTAGCTGCTTCATAAATATATCTGGTCTTAGTCTAAATATTGATTTATTTCTTTGTAGACACATATGTGCGGTACTATGCTGAGTATGAATCTCCCACTCTTTTTGCGAATTTCTTAAAAAATACGCAACATAATATTCAAATAGTTTTTCCATAGGGAACAATAAGCTCATACCTCGCCAATCTCCTTGGGTAGAAACTGGCATGTATTCACCTAATATCAACTCCGTCCATGGCTTTATCTCTGCATAAAGTGCCAATAGCCGCCCAGATTGCCACTGTTTAAAATCTTGTTTGATATTAATACTTTTTGGAATCTCACCAGTCATTAAACGTAATTCTTGTGCAAGCTTCCAATTTCCAGCATCTTTAGTCTTTTTACAAACAACTTCTAATGCTGTTTTAATTAACCGATTTTCTGGCCGATTGACTTCATATACATCATGTTCAATTGGAAATACATGCTTTTGGGATGGGGGCTGACGCATATATTTGACATGCTGTAATTGTCCTCTTAGATACTTCTGTTGTTCTTGAACACGGTTATAATCAAAACGTAAACCACGCTGAATCAATTGCTCAAAGCATCTTAAAAACTGGCTAATGATCCACTCATGTAGTGGCTGTCTGAACTTTTTTAAATCTGCAGCTCCAGCCTTTCGATAGGGTAAATGTAATGAAACGCTAAGCATTTTTTGCAATAGTCTGCGCTCTTGCTGGATCACACTTTGCTCATCGCCTATACCAAATTCCACATGCTTAGGTAAAATTTCAATGCGTGTACCACACGACGTTTCAATTATACCCACATGTTGATCAAGCTTCAGTTTCCTACGGCCAGCTAGCTCAAAAACTTTCGCGCCATGTTTTGAAAATGATGCAGACAAATCACATAAATGCTCAAAGGCGCTTTCCGGAATATAAGCATGATCAATGCTAGATTGTGGACACCCCTTATATTGAACACTGATAAATGCATATTCTCGTACTGTAAAGTCAGACATATTTTTATTCTTATTAACCTAATATCTTTTTAAATGCGTCAATCGTTTTAAATGCGTCATCGTTTATTCTCCAAACTTTCTTTCGCTCGGAATAGTCGGTATCTAATTGAGCATCTGCTGGGAATAAACTTGATATATTGATCTCTTTATCTTCAGTGATCATATCATTTTGAAATAATACTAAATTGATTTTCCCCCAATCATCAAAGAAGTATTCTTGAAGTTGAGGGATAATTTTGTGTTTAAAAATATGCGCTAAATTGTCTCGTGTTGCCTGTTCTTTTAAAGACATAAAATTAGCATGACCGATACAATGATCACGATCTAGTAAAACTTCGATCCGTTGATTGATTACTTTCAACAGCTCTTCAATGTCTAGCCCCTCCACAATCACACCGTTTAATAGTTCAGGCTTTGGCGGCATTTCAATAAAGGTAAAACGACGGCGTAAAGCAATATCCAAACCTGTTAAAGAGCGATCTGAGGAGTTCATGGTACCAATAATGTAGACGTTTTCAGGTACAGAAAATTCTTCTTTTGAATATGACAAAGTCACTGATAAAGCTTCTTCAGCACCTTCACGCTTTGAATCCTCTATCAGCGTAATAAGTTCACCAAAAATCCGGGAAATATTACCGCGGTTGATTTCATCGATAATTAATATATATGGCTTAGGCTTTTCAACCACTGTTTCATATTCAAGCTTAGAATGTAAGGTATTTGCAATTGCCCACTCATAACTGGTTTTGCTAATAATAGTGTTTGATTTTGTCTTGAGATAGTTACGGATATATCGAATTGATAGTGAGACATTACTACCTGTAGAGGTGAGGGCAAATAAAGTACCAGATGTATTACTACTCACTCGAAACTCAACACCACGCTTGGTATGAAAAATAATTTCTTCAGTTTTAGCTCGATTAATTAGATTATCGATTGCTCTGTGAATGCTGATTTCTGTTGGAGCTAATTCATCAATTTGTTTTGATTCAATTTCAGCTTCTGCATCTTCACAAAGTTCCTTAAATACACCAGATTTAACATCATAAGTTAACTGACCAATATCATTAGTTTCAGCTCGAATTCCTTCTACAAAATCTTCATAACTGAAACTTTGATGGAACGTGACAAATTTGATTCGTCCTTCTTTCTTTAGTTGATCAAATCTATTCTTTAATTTTTCACGATCAATCTTTTCAAGTGCAGATAATTCCTGCGTGTCAATAATTGATAAAGCATGGCTAATCGTATGGTAAGTTTTACCTGTACCTGCTGCGCCAAATAAAATACGGTTTAAAGCTTTTTCCATTATCTTTTTTCCATTTTTTGAATTTTCTAAAGTGTTCGCTTGATCATTATGTAGATTATTTTCATACCAATCACAGAACTTTTCTAACTCATCTAAATTGCTAATAAGAATAGAAAACACACGATTACCAATATCTAATGATTTGGCATGTGTAGATAGATGGTGGTGACGTGTATCAGTTTCTAAGTATTCTTTCTTGATGGATAACTTAAGTTCTTCAGGTGGCTGAGCATCACAAATTATCACTGGCGTTTTTGATTTTGGATCTAAAGCAAATTCTCGCCCTAATGGTGTTTTGAAAGTAGCTATGTGAACAGTACCTGAATATGTATTTGGATATCTGTCTTGCAAATAACTAACGGCCCTCTTTGCATTAAAACCTGTTGCGACTTTCTCGGCATAAATATCCCACAAAAACATATTCAGCCAAAAGATGTCTGTAGTATGCGACTCAAGTTCTTCTTTAAATGCTTCTCTTATTTTTTTTACTAAATATATATTCTGCTGATACCAGTTTTTTTCTCTAATCTCTGGTGGAAATTCAATAATATTTTGTTCATTAATATAATTGATAAACTCATTGAATTTCTTTCTATCTACAATTGTCGATACATCTAATGTACAAGATGCACATGCCCTATTAAATAACAGTGGTCTTTTAGTACTACCGAATTGATTTAACAACTGGCTGCCATAAATATTTAAAGCACTATAACTATGTTCAGTTGGATCTAATATTAGTTTTTCTACTACATTAAGAAATTCTGCATCTTTGATAATTTGTTCAAAAATATCATTTGCAATATTAGATTGCCCTTTAGATGCAATACCATTAGTACTATCTTTTAAAAGCTCGTTTAAAAAGGCTCTATCTTTTTCAAAACTTAGCTTATGCCCACTTTCTAGTTTTTTCCGTATAATCTGAACTTTATCAAAGGTACTTTGATAACTTTCTCGCCATGATTTTCCATCACCAGATTCAAGATAATCCTTAAGCCACTGCTTTAATACAACTATATTCACCACACCCTCATTTAATATTCTATTATTGTATATACCACAATAAAAACCAACCCAACCCCTTGAGCTGGTTTTTATTGTTTTAAACTTCTTTCTTTTTGCATGTATTTTTTACAGGTTTACTTGCTTCTCTTTCTGACTGAATTTTGGCAAGTAAAGCTTCCGCACTATTTACACCTGTAATCAGGTCTTGATGCTGCATACGCCACTCCGCAGTCAGTTCACCGCTAAAAGCTTTAGCCAAAATAGATTGTGTCAGTAAATTCACTTTTTTTTGGGCTGATTGAATCGTTTCTGCAATCTTATCTGCGTAAGTAAATAGTTTTGCTACTTTATGAGAAATTTCAACTTGTTCATCTAACGGTGGAAGGGCTATATCAATTTCTCTAACCTTATTTAAGTTTAAATTAGGCTGATTACCACCAGACGCTGCCTTACGAATATTTTCGTAATTTTCTTGCAATCTTATTTTTACAAATGATGTATAAGCAATTTCATAATTCACCAAAATAGCTGCACATGCTTGATTACAAGTAGCCTCAATTAATAACTCGGTCACTTGTCCCCTTGTTTTACCTTCGCCATACATAGCTAAGAGTAGAGTACCTTTAGGAAAAGGGATCAAATTACATTCCTTGGAAGCTATTTCAGAAATAAATTCATCAGCTTTATCACTAAAAGTATTTCCAGTAGCTGAACTTGTTAACCAAGGAATTGAAGCATTGTCCCAATATTTTGATTCTTTTCTGGATGGTGTTTTCCCTGTCTTTACAACTGCAATATCATTTAAGGTTTTATGCATCCAATTATTTGTTTCAAAAGTATCCCGCCACTCCTCCGTCAATTTCCCACTCACCGCATCCGCCAAAACTGACTGACGGAATTTTTTAAGAATGGCAGGTATCGCATCTAAACGGGCTTTTATCTGCTCCACTTGCGCAAGCATCATATCAAGCTGACGAACAATTTCTTGTTGTTCGTTTAGAGATGGTAAATAAATTGTGTGAGCTTTAATAATCTGCTGAGAAATATTTGGTTGAGCACCACCTTTACCCTTTGCAATAAATGAATCTTTTTCATTTTTTAAAAAGTAATATAAATATTCTGTGGGAGTGGCTATAGGTGTACCAACTGCACAGGCTTGGTTTGTAGTTGCATCAATTCCCAATATTGATGTTTTACCAATGGTTGCTCCGTACATTGCCATAATGACAGAGCCTTTTTTGAAGAATTTTGCACTAGAGTTTTTAATAGCATCTTCTGTAATAAACTCAGTTGCTTGAGTAACATATTTATCACCCAAATCCCCTGTTTTAATCCATGGCACATCACCACCATAATAACTAGCATTTTTTCGTGAAGGTGTACCGCCTGATCCCCACTCAGCAATTTGATCTAAAGTAGTTTCAAACCACTCAACAGGCAAATTATTTAAACTCATGCCTGTTCACCATTTGCAAAACCCAACACATCAGCCAAAAGCTGTTTTTGTATATTGGCTTCATCTGCTTGCCCCAACGCCTGCATCAATGCATCCAGCTCAACCAATGCTTGAGTCAGTTCCGACATTGCCTCACTTGCCAACACATGCGGTTCAGGCAAATTCGCAGCATCCACAGCGTCATTGTCTTTTAACCATGAAATATCTAAGGAATCGCCTTTTTGTTCCTTAATCCATTCACGGCTAAATTTACGCCAACGGCTATTTTCAAGCGTTTGCTCTTGGCTCTCTTCCGTTAACGACCATTCACCTTCCATACGTGGTGAAAGACCTTTAGCATCAGTGCCATAAACTGCTTCAAAACCTTTTAAATAATTTTCAGTAAATGGCGTACGCTTACCAAAACTTGGCATATTGGTACGTAGGTCATACACCCACGTCTCAGTGGTACAGTTTTCATCTTGCAAAGGATTAACTTCAGTACCTTTGGTAAAGAACAACACATTGGTTTTTACGCCTTGTGCATAGAAAATCCCTGTCGGTAAACGCAGAATAGTATGCACATTACACTTGTTCATCAGATCTTTGCGAATTGACGTGCCTTGCCCAGCTTCAAACAATACGTTATCTGGCAATACCACAGCAGCACGACCACCCGGTTTTAAATTCTTATAAATATGCTGTAAGAATGCCAATTGCTTATTCGAAGTATTAAATGGCAAATCATCACGGGTAATACTGGCTTCACCACCTTTAGATGTGCCAAATGGAGGATTGGCTAAAATCACATCTGCTTTTGCTAAGTTTTCTCCGACAGGTCCTAACGAGTTACCGAGTTTAATTGCACCTTGCTCACCACCAATATCATGCAGCAAGCAGTTCATTTGTGCTAGACGGCGGGTATTTGGAACAAGTTCAACCCCTGTAAATGCTTTCAGTGTATAAAACTGAGTTTCAGCTTCTGTTAAAGCATAAAGATCATTATGCTGTTTTATATAAGCATCCGATGAAATTAAAAAACCTGCTGTACCACATGCAGGGTCTTGAATCACTTCATTCGGCTGTGGTTGTACACAACGTACAATGCTGTTAATCAAAGGTCGTGGGGTAAAATACTGACCTGCGCCTGACTTGGTTTCAGTCGCATTTTTCTCAAGCAGGCCTTCGTATAAATCACCCAAACCATCAGCTTTAATACTAAACCAATCCAATTGATCAAAAGCATTGATCAATTGCTGTAAATGGCGTGGCTCACGTAGCCGTGTTTGTGCATTGGCATAAATTGAGGAAATCAATTCATGCTGACTTTGTGACAAGTCCAACAGCATTTGCTTATAGAATGTCAATAAATTAAGTCCATTATGTTCTTTTAAATGTTCCCATTTATATTTTTCAGGATAAATTTTGGAAAGCGTTGAAAACTCGTCATCCAACTCATCCACCATTTTGACAAACAGTAACATCACCAACTCAGAGACATAATCGCTATAGTTAATCCCGTCATCCTTTAAAACATCACAAAGATTCCAGAGCTTTTGTACGATATCGTTTTGGGTCATGTTGTGTACTTCATCAAAAAATTTAAAATAAGTTTGTCACATTGTAACAGTTAGCGAACTTTTAAGATGCCTTCCAAACACCATCACTAATATCATCGACCAGTTTTTCAACATCAGTCTCCAAAAGCTGAGTCAAGCGTTTTACGCCACCAGCACTCACAAACTGATGGTGAATCATGGTCTTATCCACAATAACTTCTTTGGCAATAAATAGCGTTAAACGCTCTAACCATTGTTGTTGATCAGGTGTCCAGTCACGTAGTTTTAGAATTTTATCTAAACCACGTTTATAACGCTCCTCTACAGAGGAAATATCCTCACCCAAGGTTGCACGACGGATCATAGAAATAATCTGCGAAGCATAGGTTTGATTAGTTTCATTGTTTCCCAAAGCCTGAGAGAGCTTAGTTTGAGTAAAGCCTTTACTGGTCAAAAGATTTTCCAGCTCTCGTAACTGCTCACGAGTTAAATCTGAAGGCCGTGTAACGACAGCTTTAATGGCAGCATTGTCGTTCACCTCATTTTGAATAAAGTGATCAAATTGCTGTAAATAATCTTCTGGTCGTTGATGCGTTGTATCAATAAAACGCTCTACTAACTCATCTTCTTCATTAGAAATAATGGGTAATTCCAAACTTCCCAACGAATGGCGAACCTCAGTTAAACGCGCCTCTAAAATAGCGCTGTTTTGTTTGAGCCAATCCCCCAAACCATCTATACCTTTTGCCCGTAACAACTGTGGCAGTTGATTAGATTCCACTCCAAAATTTTCTTTAATTTTACCCATTGCTTCACGTAATTGAGTTTGATCAGGATGATGCTTAAACTTTTCAGCCTTACCTAAAATCCGTGTAATTTTTTGAATAAATTCATCCAAAACTAAATCTGCTTGCGTACGCTCCACCTCATCATTGGAAGAAATTGAAACAGCTTTAGCTTTCTGCATAAGATCAGCATCACACAACTCATTTATAAGCTGGTCAATACTAATATTTGGACGCACCACAATCGGCTTCATTGTGTTAACATCTTTCAATGTGGTAAAGATATCTACAGCATCAAAGACACGAAATTCTGTTTTACCAATCTCTGAACATAACCGTGTCGCTCGCCCCAACATCTGTTCAAACAACACACGAGAACGCACTTTACGCATAAATACTAAATTACTGATTTTTGGAACATCAATCCCAGTAGTCAGTAAGTCTACGGTCACTGCAATATTTGGAAATTTATTCTTTTTAAAGCTTTCAATCAGCTTATCGGGTTGCTCTGCAGCCCCTGTAATTTTAGCGACAGCATCAGCATTCCAGGCTTTTGCATATTTTTCCTTGAACATTTCATTAAGTAGTAAGACCACCTGATCGGCATGACGATCAGTTACACAGAAGATCATTGTCTTTGCCTCGCCAAGCGGATCTAAATCGTCAACCAAAGCTTGGCAAATAACTTGATTAAATTCAGGAGCTATCACACGACGATTAAAGTCAGCTACATCAAAAGCCATATTATCTTGCAGCTGTGCTGTACTTTTCTGCCCAATTTTATTTGTTACTACATCAACAATTTCACCCTCAGGTATTTCAATTCCGGCCTGGCTCAGTTTAGTAATATAACGAATTGGCTGGTCATAATTAACCAAATAACCTTCTTCGACTGCGCGAGTAAAACTATAGGTAAAGACAGGATTGCCAAAAATTTCCGTCGTATGTAGTGCTGGAGTTGCAGTTAAGCCAATCAAAACGGCATCAAAATATTCCAGTACCCGTTTATATGTTGACAGGTACTGCGCCTCATCACGAATACTATCTTCACCTTCAGTCATTTCCTTATCTAAGGTATAACCTCGATGTGCTTCATCAATGATAATGCAGTCGAAATAATCAATAGGTAATGGATCACGACTGTTAAATAATCGATGCACTAAACTTTGTACTGTAGCGACCTGTACATCTATATCTATGTCGTACTCAATACCCAAATCAGAAATCGTGTAAATTTGAGTAAGTGTCTGACTTTGATCAATCACTTCTGATTCAAATGCTTTAAATGCCTGCGTTCCTAATGACGAACGATCGACTAAAAATAAAACACGTTGAAAACGATTACTCTCCAATAAACGATACATTAAACCTGTCGCTAAACGTGTTTTCCCTGTACCCGTTGCCATTGCTAATAAACAGCGATCCTTGCCTTTCGCAAGCGCACGTTCAACTGCTTTAATTCCTTCACGTTGGTATAGACGATCATTAAATGGGAGGATCTCTGTTTTTTCTAAATACTCATCAGCAATTTGGACATCATATTTCAGTTTATTTAATAAACCATGAGGTGAGTGGAAACCATATAATGCTCGGCGTAGATTTGAAGGTTCACGAACATCGCGAAACCAAATCCCCCCTTCATCAATTAGGCGTTGTGAATAGGGTTGACCATTGCAGGAATAAACAAAAGGAATATGGAAAGTCTTATCTTCAATCTGCCAAGGCTTTTGATGATCACCTAAGCTATATGCAGATTTTATTTCATTAGTAAACTGGAAACCTTGTGAATAACGTTCAGCTTGAGAAATAAAACTACTCACCGTTTTGTTTTGTTTCTTTGCTTCAACAACAGCTACAGGTATCAATCCTGCAAATAGCACATAATCAGCTTCACCGCTCTCTTCATCAAGTAAAGTCGGGTATTCAGCAATTGCAAGGTTTAAACCCTCTTGTGGACGCACACCTTTTGCATACGTCAACAATTCAGTATCTGTAATCCAACCCGCTTGATTCAACTGTTGATCAATCAATAAACGTGTTTCTGCTTCAGAAAGTTCAAAACTTTGATTCGCTTCTTTAAGTTGTGATGGATCGATCACCTCAACATTAGGTCTAGGTTGTTGTTCTAATTCTTTAACTTTTTGTTCGAGCTGAGCGAGCTGCTGTTTTAGCTCTTTAGCTTCAGTATATTGTTGCTGTTTTAGCTTTTGATTTTCAGCTGCCAATTCAGCATTTTTTTGCTGAATTTCTTGATTAACGGCTTGTTTATCATATGCTGTACGTAATTGTTGCTGAAGTTCCATAAGTTCAACACGCATACGACGCGTTTCAACAGTTGGATCTTCTGGTGCTTGATATGGTCTAAATACTATTGATTTCTTTTGTGTAACCAAATACAACCATTGGGCCACTTTATAAGAAAGTGAGAGAGATGAAAGTGCATCACTATGATTTGTATTTAATTCATGTGCACCTTTATTGCCATTTTTACGCAAAGTATGCAGAACAGAGATTAAGTCTGCTTTTATCTCTATTTCATTTTCAAGACGACGGATACGAGTTACAAAGTCTGTTTGCTCAGTAAACTCAATTTTATTTGCAAATGCTAAACGATTCACCAGACTTTCTGCAAACTTACGTGTTTGCACTAACGTATGTGCTGGGGCAGAATAATAGGAAGCTTCTGCACTGACCAATAAGGCATGCATTAAAGGATCTATTTCTTTTACAAACTCAAATTGAGACTCAACTAAATCATTCATGATTATATGCAACTATCTGTATTTTATTGTGCTTTTTTAAGCGACCCTACATTTATTCTATAGCATATCATTTACCATCTAATAAATTAAGAAAAATATTTTTCACATAAATTAGATCCCAAAAATTATTGTGGGTAACTGCTAACTTTTATTAAATTTAACATACTTGCAAATTCTACTAATTATCAGTAAGACCTCCCACAGCCATTACAGCTGTAAATGAGTATCCTGTAGATTCACAATCTCAACACTCTTTTGTAATGGTGTTTACTCTACTTCAAGCAATCATGATAGATATTTAGGCGATAAAAAAGCCCTGAAACTGTTAAATTTCAAGGCTTTATTAAGTTTCATGATACATCGTACAACTAAGTGACAGATCATGATTTACAAATTTGGTGGAGATGGCGGGAGTTGAACCCGCGTCCGCCAAC
This sequence comes from Acinetobacter sp. NyZ410, assembly GCF_022828975.1. Lineage (NCBI taxonomy): Bacteria > Pseudomonadati > Pseudomonadota > Gammaproteobacteria > Moraxellales > Moraxellaceae > Acinetobacter > Acinetobacter sp. NyZ410. Next base: position 3,941,057 of record NZ_CP094620.1, read on the forward strand.
ACTACACTCGAGAATACTACATGCTTAGATATCGTCAATTATTTTAACATTAAGTGACCCGACGAACAGGGTACAAAACGCGATCCTCTAAGTTTAGTATAAAGCCCCGAGGCTTGACTTTATACGGACTTGTGTGCGTGCGCTACAGTCGGGTCCACTGACCACAAGTATTCAGTGAAGCGGACAAGCTGCCCTTAGGCAGCTAGAGCGTAAGATTCGTCGTTTGCGACTAAAATATGCAAATTTGATTTACGAGAGAAAATGCGCTCTCGGCATGCATCTATGAGCTTCATCATCGGCGTCGAAGCCAATAACATCCCCAGATAACACGGCCATCATAACATAATTGTTGCAAATTAAGCAGATAATTCACTACATTTATATCAAATGATGCGCCTAGTTCTATAATTGCGCTACTATCACTATTTTTCAAGGGACAAATATAAAAAAGATGAGCTATTTACTCTCACTTGATCAAGGAACGACCTCTAGCAGAGCAATTATCTTCGATGAGCACGGAAAGGTATATGCCTCTGCTCAACGGGAAACCCAAATTAAAACCCCACATTCGGGCTGGGTTGAGCAAGATGCCATGGAGATTTGGACCACACAAATCACCGTCGTACAGCAAGCAATCGCATCGGCAAGACTATTGGCCAAAGACATTAAAGCACTTGGTTTAACCAACCAACGTGAAACCACTGTAGTTTGGGATAAGCGAACAGGTAAACCACTTGCCCCTGCCATCGTTTGGCAAGACCGCCGCGCTACAGACTGGTGCAATCAGTTAGTTCAAAACAATTTATCTGAAAAAATTCACAAAAAAACAGGATTAAGAATCGATCCTTATTTTAGTGCTGGAAAACTGGTTTGGTTATTGGAAAATGTGCAAGGCTTAAGAGCACTGGCTGAACAAAATCATGTAGCATTCGGTACAGTCGACAGTTGGTTGATTTGGAATTTAACCCAAGGTTCCGAGCACGTCATCGAGGCAAGTAATGCTTCACGTACCATGTTGATGGATTTAAAAACGCAGCAATGGGATACTGAATTAATTGAATTATTTAATATCCCAGCGAGTGTTCTGCCTAAAATCATTCAATCCGATTGTTATATTGCCAATACCGCCACAGGGCTTCTTGGTGCGGAAATTCCCATTTGTGGCGTATTAGGTGATCAACAGTCTGCTCTCTTTGGACAATCATGCTTTGAAGCTGGAACAGCCAAAAATACCTATGGAACAGGCTGTTTTATGCTGTTCAATACTGGAACAGATATTCAATATAGCAAAAATAAATTACTCACCACCTTAGCATGGAAATGCCAAGACCAATCTCATTATGCCTTAGAAGGCAGTGTATTTATGGCTGGTGCGATTGTGCAATGGTTAAGAGATGGTTTAGGAATTATCAAAAATAGTGCTGAAGTTGAAAAGTTAGCTTGCCAAGTTGACACTACAGATGGTGTCGTTCTGGTTCCAGCCTTTACAGGTTTGGGAGCGCCACATTGGGACAGTGAAGCACGCGCTTTACTCTGTGGAATGTCACGTGGAACCAATAAATCACATATTGCCAGAGCAGCCTTAGAATCCATTGCCTTCCAAGTTTCTGATGTGTTGACTGCGATGCAATCGGATATTGCACAACCCTTAAAACAATTACGTGTGGATGGTGGCGCAAGCCAAAATGATATGCTGATGCAATTTCAGGCAGATATTTTAAATGTACCTGTGCTACGCCCTAAACTTTTGGAATCTACCGCTTGGGGTGCTGCTGCATTGGCAGGATTAAAGGCAGGTGTTTTTAATAATCTCGGTGAAATTTCCGAATCTTGGCAATTAGATCGTGCTTTTGAGCCGAAGATGAGCGCAGACCAAAGACAATATCATTTAAGCTTATGGAATGGTGCTTTGCAGCGCGCGAAGTCCAATTAGCAATTCTACGTAGAAAAGCTTGGCTAGAATTCAAGATAAAATTCAAAGTGAAATTTTAGCCAAGCTTTCTCAGTTTAAAGTCTTTCAACAAACAGTATCCCATTTAAATGGTCAATTTCATGTTGCACAATGCGTGCAGGAAAACCATGAAACTGTTGAATAATCTTTTCGCCAGTCAGCGTGAAAAATTGCACAGTAACCGCTTCAGCACGAGCCACTTGCCCTCTTTCATTCGGCACACTTAAACATCCTTCCTCACCCAAGATTGTCTGTTCAGACTGCTCTAAGATTTCAGGATTAATCATTGTGATTGCATCCATTTCAGGAGCGTCTGGATAGCGAGGGTTCGCTCTTGAAGCAACAATAATCACCCGTTTAGAAACATAGACTTGTGGTGCCGCGATCCCTACACCATTACGCTCTAACATGGTGGCCTGTAGGGCCTTGGATAATTCGTTTAGCCAAGTACTTGAAAACTCAGCTTCAGCCACAGGCGCTGCGATTAATTTTAAAACGTCTTCACCACGTTGGGCGACAGGTAACACGGCACTCATTATCTTGTACCTTGATCAAATGTAAATTAAATAAAGATGAGTGTAGCATTTGAAATGCGCTTTCTAATTCAATTATTGTGCAAAAGTATGTAGGTTATGTACAAATGAATTTCTATTTACCAAAGCCAAATGACAGCTTGTCTTTTAAGCCATTTTTAATCATGATCGTGTAAATAACAAGCGTCCAGTCTATCGTTGAAAATAATGAATACAGCACCCCTACTCTTAGGCTTGATCTTTAGCTCAATTGGCTTAGGCTATTTTATCTATGGAAAAAGACAGCGAATGAACATGCCTTTTATCTGTGGCATCACTTTGATGATTTTTCCTTATTTTCTTGAAAATACAATGATTATGTCTGTATGCGGTCTTATTCTGAGTGTTATCCCGTGGCTGATTCGCCTGTAAGTGATCAATATTTAAATCTATTAGAATCTAGCTTATCGCAATGCTTTTAAAGCAAAAATGATTTTTAAATCGCCTCGATCACCTATAAAAATAAGTATAATGCGTAAAAATAAATATTGATTTTTTAAGTAAAAAATAGTCAATTAAAATGATTACATTCACATTCAATATCTCTTTTAAGGCATAGCATCATCATGGACGAAAAATTGGGCCTCAATAAGGAAGCAAAAAGAACCCTTGCATTGTCTTCTCTGGGCGGTGCGCTCGAATTTTATGATTTCGTCATTTATGTATTTTACGCAAAAATCATTGCTGAACTATTTTTTCCCAGCTCTTTAAGTCCTTTTTGGGCAATGCTGAATACTTACGGAATTTTTGCCGCAGGATATTTCTTCCGTCCGTTAGGTGGAGTGATCATGGCACATTTTGGTGATCTCGTCGGACGTAAACGCCTGTTTAGTTTATCCATATTACTGATGGCACTTCCTACTTTGTTCATCGGTCTAATGCCAACTTATGCAGACATTGGTTTAGCTGCTCCACTGCTACTGTTGTTGATGCGCGTGGTTCAAGGCATTGCGATTGGTGGAGAAATCCCCGCAGCATGGACATTTGTTTCAGAGCATGTACCAACAAAGAAAATTGGTTTTGCCAATGGTTTGCTTACCGCTGGTTTGTCATTGGGGATCTTACTGGGCGCTTTGATGTCGCTGTTTATTTCACTTAAGTTTAGCGAAGCAGAAATCCATGCTTGGGCTTGGCGTCTCCCATTTATAGTCGGCGGAGTTTTTGGATTAATTGCCTTATATCTAAGAAGTTATCTGAAAGAAACCCCTGTATTTAAAGCAATGCAAGCGCGTAAAGAACTCTCAAAAGATCTACCCATCAAGCAAGTTTTGGCATCCCATAAATCTGCCGTTGTCATTGGAATGCTGTTTACTTGGTTTTTGACCGGTTGTGTTGTGGTGATTATCCTATCTACCCCAAATTTACTGACCACCACCTTTAACTTTCCACGTGCGGATGCATTTCAAATGCAAAGCATGGCAATTCTGATGCAAATGTTGGGTTGTATATTGGCAGGTCTGCTGGCTGATCGTTTTGGTGCTGGGCGCGTAATTTGTTTAGGATCTCTTAGTGTGGCAATCACTGCAGGTCTTTTTTATTACAGTTTAGGGCATGCCGCTCATTCAACGATCTTCGGGTTATACATGTTGCTGGGGCTATTTTCTGGCACAGTCGGTGTGGTTTCCTATAGCTTGGTCAAGATGTTTCCCGCCCCAATTCGTTTTTCAGGAATTTCATTCTCATATAATGTTGCATACGCAATTGCAGGTGGCTTAACCCTACCATTGGTACAGTGGTTGAGTTTATATCGCGATATTGGTGCTGTGTACTATATTGTTGTGCTTTGTCTAATTACCCTTATCACAAGTGTAGTTTATCGCAAAAAATTTGAAACGGTTTAACCGCGTTGTTTGTATCCAAATGAATGGGTAAGCTCTATTTCAAAGAAATGACAAACCTGATTACGCCCATTGTTTTTTGCCAGATATAAGGCTTGATCAGCCTGACGAATCAACTCCTCTTTTGTTGTTAAAAAAGGATTCGTTGATACTGCAACACCAAAACTTGCCGTCACTTTGAGCGTCTGTTGATGATCTAATCGTATTTCTTCTTTTTCAATTGCTTGACGGCATCTCTCAGCAAGTCTCAGTGCACTTTCTAATGCACCATTACTTATGAGAATAATAAACTCTTCACCCCCAAATCGTCCAACAACATCCTGTTCACGAATATTTTCAGTCAAAATTTTTGCAACCTGTTTTAAAACTGCATCCCCAATATCGTGTCCATACTGGTCATTAACACTCTTAAAATAATCTAAATCTAACAACACGATCGCAAAAGAACTTTGCTGCTGTTTTAATAGATCAATATTCTCACCAATCCGCCTTCGGTTATAAATGCCTGTAAGTGGATCTAGAACGCTAATTTGCTGGATCATTTGCTCTCTTTTGCGCCATTGAATTAAAAGAACCTCGAATAAAACCAGACTTGCAAAAAAAATTGGAATATAAAAATACAACATGCAAAATACCCAAAATGTATTTTTATATAGCGACATGGATTGTAAGTGTTCACTAAAAATTGGTGCATAAGTCATTTTATTCGTCAGGCTTAATCCAAGACTGATCAACATAAAACAAGTGATTGGAATGACGATTAGATACACCACTTTTCGTTCAAATAATACCAGTGCCACCGTGACTAAGCTGACATAACCTGCACTTGATGCTGGGCTAAAAATCCCGATGCAATGTGCGCCAAAAACAAAGATAAGACCAAAATATGCGACGGTTATATACGGTATTATGATTTCAAAAATAGAAATTTTACTTAAAGCACGAATAATAAAAATAAGTGCAAAAAAACCCAGTGCGGCTAAAGATAATAATTTCATATAGGTTGGATAAAAATCTTGATTAATCCAAGCTTGTAATTCAACTTGACTGTTGCTAAAAAACCACCAGACAATCCACGATAAAACAGCAATACCTCCCAAGAGGAGCACAAGGCTACACTTCTTAAGATTACTCCAATTCATGATCATGACGTCATGTGTGAAGTGTTCCGTTGAGGACTGTATCGCCGCTCTATGTTTTTGTTCCATATAATAACTATTCCATAAAATTGTGAATTTCTATCCGTTGTTTTATTTATCTGTATTGATCACTTAAATATAACACTCTAGTAATTTTATGTAAGTGTATTTCAAAAATATAGATTTTTATTCTAAATAAACCTGAAGCTTAGGATATTAATCCTTTATGTTATTTGTAAATATTTTCCAAATAACAATCATTTTATCACGCTTATTTTATCAATTTTAACTTTAAATTTTTCCTAATATTTCAATAAAAAAAAGGATTCCACTTACATGCTTTGGCCGAATGGAATTATTTTTCTTTTACTGGTGATATCCGTCAACCTTTAGCCTATTTGGACATATACGCATAGCTGGATACAAGCACTTTTAAAATAAGATATGTCGCCTTAATCGGTTTTCTTGTTAATTTATCCTAATTTATTTTTAACCTATATTTAAACATACTCAAAAAATCAATTTTAAAGCTCACAATTTGAAACATCATTTTAGCAGAATCAAAACTGGAAATATCCAATGAGATTGGCCTGAATCACTGTATTGATTGTCATACTGTTTTAAACTGCACACCATCAATATGGTCATTTAAATTCAGTGCACACATCAATGTGTCAGCACCACCCAAAAATCATTTGAATTCAGTTTTAAGCTTGATTTAAATAAAATATTTTTTCAAAGGCTTAACCAAAAAACTTGGCTTTATATTTTTTTATAAACTCTGATAGTTTTACTGTTAAATTTTAAACCGATAGACGTTGATTGAATTTCTATATTAAAAATCAGCGCTCTATATTTGATCTGAATACAAAATTCTTCTGCGCCATCATCCAAACCAGAAGTGCTCCACATTGTGCCCTGTGGGAACTGATCTAACCATGGGGCTTTGTAAAAATCAGAGACTGAATCAAAGTCGAGATATTGCTCAGGTTGAGCCATGATTCTTTCAACAATTTCTTCAAACTTTTGTTTTTGTATTTGAACAAAATCAATAATCATGGCAGCCCCTTAAATAATGATGTTAAATTCCTTTATACATGCTCGCCGATTGTTTCTTTTTAACCTGTTCCCATTGCCACCATCCAAATGCAGCCAGTCCAACAAACGCTGCATATAAAGCAGCTGTTAGGAATAATTCTTTGTACATAAACATCCCTACATAGACGATATCAACAAAAACCCAAAGCACCCAAGTCGCAATATGTTTACGGCTGGTCCAATAGGTTGCCAATAAACTAAATGCAGCCAGTTGGGAATCTAACATAGGCAAAGCAGCATCAGTAAAATAGTGCAGCGATAACCCAAATACTCCCCCTCCAACAGCAGCGATGATCATTTGCAGAATCACTGTTTGTACAGCAATGGGCTCTATTTGAATCTCTTGATCTTGCTGCTTGCCTTTTAGCCAGTGATAAAAACCATAAAAATTCACCACCATAAAGAACACTTGTAAGATTGTTTCACCATACAATTTAAATTCAAAGAATAAATAGGCATATAAAACAAAGGCAAAGAAGTTAAATACCCAACACCACATATTTCGCTTAATCGTCAATGTGACACCAATAATACTGATAATAACCGCGAATATTTCTAATGGTGACATGGTAAAAAGCTAATCAAGACAGGAAAGGCTATTATGAAAAAATACGGCATGATTGCAAGCAAAACCAGAACTAAAATTGAGAACGAAATCTTTAATATAATTTTTGAATTAAAATTCACAAAAAATGCTGTTGTTTTGTTTTTTGTATAATCGTTACGATAACAATATAAATTCCTTAAAAAGTAAATAATTAGCCTTAAATCACAGTTTATAGCGTATCGATTTTTAAAATCGTATTTCTAAGTCTCAATCAGCATACTCAAACATGATGCGATATAGCAAATTGAGTTCAATAGCATAGACTAATCAGCACTTTTGAAAGCTGCAATTTAAGCTTTGAACGATAGCAAATTTAACTAAAATAGCTGATAAAAACTGTCTCATTTGCATGAAAAAGCAGAGAAAAGATTAATCGGGAAAATGCAGCGCAAAATTTATTTATTTTAAATAATATGTTTAAAAACATTGATTAACATCTTGTTTTTAGTTGATATTGTTCACATTTTAATCATGTTTACGAGATTTAACACTTGTTTACGTGAATACCAATGAATTTACAGAGGGGAACCTCTACTATCAAACTTAAGTTATGAACAATCCCCAAAGTTCATAACATTTCTCCTTAACCGAACTGTGAAAGCAGATTCGTTGTTCTACGCAGTGATCACCCCAATCATTGCGTATTTTTTTGTCTTCAGTTCCCTCTGTAAACTCAATCAGTTATAAGGAATAGTTGGCTAAAATGCAAGCATTACTTTTCAAGCAATTTTCAAAATATAAAAGAATATATTAAATTATAAGATATTGATTTTAATTAATATAATAAAATATTTTGTTGCAATACTACGACAAAACCGATAAACTTAATTTATTAATTGAATTAACTGATGATCATTTAATTATTCAGTTCAAATTAAAAATTTTATTTATAAAAACGCGCAACAATAATTTTGAGTAGAACAATATGTGGGAATTATTTACACACTCATCCAACTTACTGTTTAGTGTCAGTCTGTGCCTGATGTTTTTATTGGGTATTGTGGAGTGTTTACTCCTTATTATTGGTTCAACCTCACAAGGTTTTTTAGACCAATTTATTCCAGATCAACTGTTAGAAACCCATCATGCGGATCTAGACATCCATACAGATCACAACCTTTTAGTGCAACTGTTAGATTGGCTCTATCTTGGCCGTGTCCCGGTCTTGGTTTGGTTGATCATTTTTCTGACTGTTTATGCGCTATTTGGTTTTATTGTGCAAAGTATATTTTTCAATTTCACTGGAAATTATTTTTCTATTTGGCTGATTGCGCCAGCCAGTCTTTTTTTATCTATGCCAATTGTCCGAGTGTGTGCAGCACTCGTTGCAAAAATTTTACCGAAAGATGAAACCACTGCGATTCACAGTGATGAACTGATTGGGCGTACAGCTCAAATTATTTTAGGTGAAGCAAAACAAAACTACCCTGCACAAGCCAAAGTCATCGATCAATTTGGACAGACACATTATATTTTGGTTGAACCAGAATTAGATGAAATCTTTCAACAAGGTCAAAGTGTGATTTTGACACAAAGAACAAAACTAGGCTTTCAAGCAACGCCACTTTAATTTTTCAATAACAAACCTGGGTATAATAAAATGTTGAATTCAAACTTATATCAAATCCTTGTTTTAGCAGGTATTATATTGGTGGCACTGATTGTCATCGGGGTTATTATCGCCCGCCTGTATAAACGCTCAAGTAAAGAAGTTTCTTTTGTCCGTACTGGTTTTGGCGGTGAAAAAGTCATTTTAAATGGCGGTGCAATTGTATTGCCAGTTTTACATGAAGTGATTCCCGTCAATATGAATACCCTTCGTCTTGAAGTCAAACGTGCCACAGATCAAGCGTTAATTACTCGTGACCGTATGCGTGTAGATGTGATGGCTGAATTTTATGTACGGGTTAAACCAACAGCTGAATCTATTGCAACAGCTGCCCAAACCTTGGGTAAAAAAACCATGTCACCACAAGAACTCAAAGATTTGGTGGAAGGTAAATTTGTAGACTCACTGCGTGCTGTTGCCGCTGAAATGGCAATGGAAGAGCTACATGAAAAACGCGTTGATTTTGTTCAAAAAGTTCAACAAGTAGTTTCTGAAGATCTGTTTAAAAATGGCTTAGAATTAGAAACGGTTTCACTAACAGGTTTAGACCAAACCAGTTTTGAATATTTTAACCCACAAAATGCTTTCGATGCAGAAGGTTTAACCAAACTGACTGAAACCATTGAAGACCGCCGTAAAAAACGCAATGACATTGAACAAGACAATGACTTAGCCATTAAAGCAAAAAACTTAGAAACAGAACAAGCGCGCTTGCAAATTCTACGCGAAGAAGAATATGCAAAACTTCAACAAGAGCGAGAAATCGCCATTCGTAAAGCTGAGCAATCGGCAGAAATTGCAACACAAGAAGCCGCAAAAAAACGTGAAGCAGAAGAAGCTCAAATTGCTGCTGAACGTGAAGTAGAATTAAAGCGTATTGCGTCTGCACGTGATGTTGAAAATGAAAATATTCAAAAAGCGCAGTTGATCCAAAAAGCCCAAGTCGAACAGAAGAAAACCATTGAATTGGCCGAGCAAGATCGTGCGATTGCAATTGCTGAAAAATCACGTGCTGAATCTGAAGCCAAAGCGTTGGCTGACCAAGCACGTGCACAAGCGGTAAAAGCGGAAGAAGAAGTGACAACTGTTCGTGAAACTCAGCGTGCAGAGCGTTTAAAAGCCGTTGAATTGGTGGCTGCAAAGCAAGTCGCGGAAACAGATGCGATTGCGATTACCGTAGCAGCAGAAGCCGCTAAGCAAGCAGCTGCAGATGATGCTGAAGCAGTGCGTATTGCAGCACAAGCGGATGCTGAAAAAATACGTTTAAAAGCCAAAGGTGAAGCAGATGCAAAAATGTTGCTTGCTGCGGCACAAGAAAAGCAATATCAAGTTGATGCTGAAGGTACGCGTGCAGTCAATGAAGCCAATAACGTGCTTTCAACAGAACAAGTTGAGATGCAAATTCGTTTAGCTTTATTGAAATATTTGCCTGAAATCATTCGTGAAAGTGTTAAACCAATGGAAAATATTGATGATATCAAGATTCTTCAAGTCAATGGTTTAGGCGCTATGGCAGGTTCCAATACAACAAGTGAATCTGGTGAACAAAATCAAATCGCTTTGTCTGATCAAGTGGTCAATAGTGCGCTGCGCTATCGTTCTCAAGCCCCACTGATTGATAGCTTAATGAATGAGTTAGGCATTAAAGGCGGAGATATTAATGGTTTAACGCAATCCTTAAAACCAAGCAATGACTAATAGAACTGACCTCATAATCCCTTAATTACCAGCCTCTGTCATCAGAGGCTTTTTATTGGATGGATTTTTATTCATGATCTAATAGACCTGATCGTTTTTAATGGTATAGATGTTAACGATACAGATATGCTTATCTCAATAAGTCATGATGGAAACTCACGATTTCTTTTAAAATCAGCTGATTCAACCAATATTGCTTATCTCAATGCTATGCTCAAATCCTATCCAGTTCTGTTTAGTTTAAAATGACTTGGTTTATTTTTATTCTCGGTGCCATGATTGCAGGCTTTGTCCAAGGTTTAACTGGTTTTGCCTTTGCCTTGATTGCGATGTCTTTTTGGATTTGGGTATTACCGCCACAACTGGCAGCGCCATTAGTGGTGTTTGCTTCTCTATGGAGCCATATCATTGCATTGGGAAAAGAACAAAAACATCAACTCCCGTTTTCTCTAGTGCTTCCTTATATCATTGCAGGATTAATCGGTGTACCTCTCGGTACCTATCTTTTACACCTCATTGATGGAAATACCTTTAAGACCATCCTTGGATTATTTTTAGTGATTTGGTGTCCGACCATGTTCTTTGCCCCTGTGTTTCCTCGTATTCAAGCATTGGGAAAACTTGCAGATGGAAGCATTGGTTTTATTGGCGGTATTTTAGGTGGTCTTGGTGGTTTTTGTGGCGCAGCACCATCAGCTTGGGTGATGCTTAAAAATCTGCCTAAACAACAACAGCGTTATATTTTAAGACATTTTAATTTTGCGATTCAGTTGTTTACGATTATTATTTATCTCTGCCAAGGAACCATCCACAAGGTCCATCTCCCCTATTTTGCACTGATCATTCTTACAGTGAGTATTCCTGCGCTGATTGGTGCGCAAATGTTTTATAAAATATCAGAAAAACAATTTAAACAATTGGTGCTGAGTTTATTATTTGCCTCAGGTTGTTTCTTATTGCTGACATCGTTGCTTTAGCAAAATAGAGAGAAAATTGAATAAATTTCGCTGGCTATTTATTCAGCATTTGGTTGCTAAAATGAAAACAATATCCGAGCGGCTCTATTTTTAATAACCGATTCATCCTACAATTCCGCCACTCATTTTTCTTAAATATCTGTGATGAAAAACTCATTTTTGTTAAGTGCCAGTATTCTCTTAACAGGATGTGTACTTGGCACATCTAGTGAAATTAAAACTGCGGAAAAACTGCTCAGCCAATTTCAATGTAATAATATTGAAACAGCAGAATTGGCCCACAGTTCAATTAATACTTATCATGAACGCTCACTTGCGGTGAGTAAAGAAAAAGCCACTGAGTACGTCGATCGCTATAAATCTGGAGATGAATTATTTAAAATTCCTCTCGATGAAGTGGTTCAACAACAATACGATATTTATAAAACAGCCTGTGAATCCCTTGGCGGTGTGCAACGCTCAACAACAAGCAACGCTAAATAAGCCGATTATTTTTGAATACTGCAAAACGTTTATGATCTTAAAAATACCGTGTTTTAAATGATTGTGTTTTAAAATCATAAACGTAAATCATGATGAGCAGCGTTCATTTTTAAAATTGCCTAGGCCCTCATCCTGTGCTACTGAATTTTTAAATACGCCCCCTAGTGAAATATAGCGATCTCATATCCAGATTTTATCTGATGATCAAACAGCCTTAGAAGCAGTAAAAATAGTGGCTGTAGCAAACCGAATATAGGCAAAGTGATATGATTTCTGCCCCATCACAATTGCCATGCCATAGTTTAGTTTTTAGTCTTGTATGAATGGTCTTTGATACCAAAAATTTTGATCCCCATCAAATAAAAAATAGAGGTTAAAATTAGACCGATAACCCATGAAACATCTGCACCATCAAGCGCCTTGGCAATAGGACCTGTATACAAGTCTGTCGCAATAAAAGGCACTTGAACAATGACACCAAAAATATACGCAGAAACGGCCATGAGGTTAAATTTTCCATAGATTCCTCCATCTTGATGAAAAAACGAATCAACATCATATTCCCCATGACGAACCCAGTAATAATCAACCAAATTCACAGCCGTCCAAGGGATAAGTACGTAGATGAGCAAGAAAATAAAATTAATAAATATGGGCAGAAAGTTGCTGGATGCTTTGATTCCAATCCACAGCGCAATAGCAATCAACAAAAATGAAATCACAATTCGCCCCTTAGCCAATGGCATAAATGATGGAATAAATGTCTGGATAAAAGAAATTAAAGTCAGTACACCACAATATAAATTCATTGAATTGATCGCTGATATGGAAATGACCAAAATCAAAATAAACACACTCCCCATCTTAGGCACATAAGCAACCATCCCAGCGATAACATCTCCACTCGGTGTCACCAATCCTATTGTTACCCCCAAACACATCGGAATGATGGTACCCAATCCACATCCCCAATATGTCGCCCAAAACGCTGCCTTTGCCCCTGTTTCTTTTGGTAAATGACGAGTAGCATCAGAGACATAGGGTGCATATGCGATCTGCCACAGTGCAGCAATCGAAAGCGTAGCGAGAAAACCTGTAGCTGAAAAAGAATTACGCGCGAAAAAGTCTGCAGGTAAACCTTGAATAAAAAACACCCACACATATGCTGCCAAAAAAGCCAAACCAGAGATCACAAAAGTTATTTTTGTAAATAGATGAATTAATCGATAACCAACGATTGTGCCGATCACTGCAACGACACAAGTAAATAATATGCCAGATGACTGACTGAATGAGGGAATAAGCAAATTCATGGCTTGTCCAGCCAGCGTCGCATTTGAAGCTAGGAAGCCGACATACATGATGACCACGATTCCAAGGATTGGAAGCGCACCATATGCACCAAACTGCCCTTTGGTTTGAATCATTTGAGGGACACCGAGATGCGGTCCTTGAGCGGCATGGAGTGCGGCAAAGATGCCACCAATAAGCGTCCCTAGAATAATACTTAAAATAGCAGAGACAAAAGATTGATGAAAAATGGTGACTGAAACTGATCCTGTCACAAACGTCAGTAGCATCAAATTTCCACCAAACCAAAGTGTGAATAGATCCCGAGCCTTACCGTATCGCGCATTTAATGGGATTTGCTGAATGGTATGTTGTTCAATCGAGTGAACATATTTGTCTTCCATGAGTGTCTCCTAATAGAGAAATCGTTAAAAAATTACGATCAACCAAATTTTTTTTTAAGATGCAAATCCCCCTACGCCTAAATTGCGCAATTGAAAATGCTGAGGATTATGGGTGCAGGCGTTCTGCTATGTGGTCATTGGCTCAAGCACAATGGCATCAAATAATGCTTGGATCTGTTGATGAATTTCCCCTTCAAAAATGACCACTATTCTTGATCTGAGGTCATCATCAGGCCACGCATTTAGATAAGATTCGGGAAATAGATAATGTTGAACACCGTGTAATATCACAGGTCGTAACGACTCTTTTACCTGAATCAATCCTTTGATTCGGAGCAAGTTCACGCCATAAAGTCGTGCCAGCTTCTGAAGAAAATAGGTCACACGCGCCCAAGACAAAGCTTGGTTGGCATATAAACACAAGGTAAAAATATTATGATGCGGTGCGTTATTGAAAGCGTTTTGAGGATTTGTTTGATGCATAAACCATTGCGAATCAGGTAAATTACGTGTAACTGGATACTTTTCACGATCAAAAATAACCAAAGCAACAGCCGCCACATCCGCACCATCAATAATTTCAGCACTCGCATTCAGAGTACGGATGCGCTTGGTAAATGTTGTAAAGGCATGCGACAAATCTGTTTTAGTTAAAATGATTTTATCTGCAACAGCGATTTGACGTAGCCTCTCCGTCCGCTGATGCGGGACATTTAAGGACAATAACGTATCAACCGTAGCAATCACAGTTTGCACACTAAATAGAGTCGCAACACTTTCATCTGCTAGCAAAAGTTTAAGCAAGGGAATTGGGTCGGCCATACCTGTTGTTTCGACAATAACACGGTCAAAAACAGGAATTTCTCCTGCCTCAGCACGACAGTAAAGAAGTTTAAGTGTTTCTGAAAGTTCTGTTTTCATGCTACAACAGACACAACCACTTTTTAGCAAGACAATGTCATCGTCAAGTCGGCCTATCAATAAATGATCTAAGCCAACCTCACCTATTTCATTAATAATCACTGCCGTGTGCGCCATGCGATCATCGGCCAACAGACGATGCAGCAATGTTGTTTTACCACTCCCCAGAAAACCTGTCAGTAAGGTCACAGGAATACGTTTTATTCCGCTCATATATGTCTTCCCTTACGCACATAAACGATAATTTAACCCAGTAGATTAATTAGCACGCTGAAACACATGCTGACCTTGTAATACTGTGGTGATGACTTGAGTCTCAGCAATTTCTTCAGGGCTTGATTCAAAAATATTGCGATCCAAAACAATAAATGTTGCTTCCTTACCCACTTCTAAACTCCCAGTACGATGACTATGCCCAACAGCAATTGCGCCATTCAAGGTCATGATCCTGACTGCCACGTCCAAAGGCACACTTTCATCTCCGTGCTGTAAAATACCTGCCAGTGCGGGAAAAAGATTTGGCGTAGGTGGCAAAAGCCAATCTGTACCAATCGTCATGGTTGCACCAGCATCATACAAAGTTCGGAAATCATAGGCTTTGCCAAGCGCTTGCTGATATTCTGGGATATGCCAAATCGCGGGGGACATTTCAGCAATAATGTCTAATTCTGCAAAACGGCTACGATCTTTTGCAGAAACATAATGAGCATGTGCAATATCATGAAATTGCCCTGTTTGACGTTCAACATTGTTGGCATTTTCATAATTGTCTAAACCAATACGCACAGAACCATAACCGGTACAATGTGATTTAACGATCAAACCTTCTTCGGTCCATTCACGAATTTTTTTAGTGAGTTCATTGGAATCGAGAAGTAAATTATAAGTAATAGGTTCATCTGAAATCGGATCTAAGGGCACATGGCTAAAGGTGGGTGCCATAGATGTACCATCTAGCATCACTTTGATTCCATTCACCATGACACGTTTTGACGCATATTGCGCTCGTTCTGCGATTACCCTTTCATCTTCTTCACGATCACTCAATGACATAATTTCTGCTTTCCAAGGAATATGACAAATCAAATCCAATGTAAGCTCATCGTCATCATCCAAAGATTTAGCTGCTGTCAGAAATGACCTTGTTGCTGAAGCCTCCTGTGCTGAAGTAATACCATATTGATTACATATACTTGCCGCCATTTTAAGCGCGAACTTATTTTCCTCATCTGTCTCTGTGGGTGCGACCATATATAATTTCACCCATCCACCTTCACGCAAAATTCCAGTGGGTTCACCTGTTATAGGATCTTTTTCAATTTTTGCGCGGGTCGTACTCGGTGTATCACGCGTGATACCTGCAAGATGTAGTGCTTGGCTGTTCGCCATAACGTTATGAAATGAAAAATCATGAATCACAATCGGCACGTTTGGAATGACTTGATCTAACCATTCTCGTGTCAGTAGCTCAGCAGTAAAAATCAATGGGTTATAGAGCCCGGCAAAAATCCATGTTCGTTTGGAGGCATATTTTTCCCAATACGCTTTGAGTTGCTGTGCCAATTCTTGCAAGGTTTGCGGATCATTTAATTGGCAAGAATATTCCAATCGAAGAAGTGCCGCTTTTAAAAGATGCGTGTGTGCATCATGGATGCCAGGCATCACCAATTTCCCTTTTAAATCATATTTCTCAGCATCCGCTGCCAAACTCAGAATTTCATTCTGATCGCCAATCGCTAAAATTTTACCGTCTTTTACCCACATGGCTTCTGCCCAAGGTTGCAGTTGATTCACGGTATGAAATTTTGCATTGTAATAGACGCTATTATTCATCTTGTTATCCCTGTCTATGCCCAATAAATGTTGAATTTAACTTTTAGAATTATTTACACCATGGCTTTAAGTTGTTTTCAACTTAAAGCCAATTTCAACAATTTATTTATATACGACATTTTAAAAAATTAAGTAATTCTTAAATAACGATGTAGATCTTTTGAATTATTAAAGTAGTATTTTAATTGAGCTAAAAAATAGGTTATTTATAAAATAATATGTCAATGTGCAGATGCTGTATCAGCTGAACAACAGCAAATATTTAACCTCAATAAAATATGGGAATGTGCCAAATCACCCTTCCCATATCAAAATTAAATTCATTGTATTTGAGTTTTCAAAGATGCTATCGAATCAAAACTCAGCTTCTGGAATAAATCGGGTATCTATACTAAATAAATCTGGATGCTTCGGATTGATCTGAGCATAAAACTCCATGATTTCAGCCATGTCCTGTTCATAATTTCCAGTTGGATAAACAATTTTACCAATCCCAGTTTTCTTGTTTTTATAATCCATATACGCCAGTGCTATAGGTACGCCAGCACTGGTAGCAACATGATAAAAGCCTGTTTTCCACTGTTCTTGCTTTGCACGCGTTCCCTCTGGCGTCACCAGCATCACCAATTTAGGATGTGTCTTAAACAGCTCACTCATCAGTTGAACCATACTTGGACGTTCCTCGCCATCCTGCTTGGGACGGCGATCAATCCCGATTCCACCCATAGCACGCACAAAAGGTCCAAAAGGCAATTTCATATAGCTATCTTTAATGGTAATACGCACATGAACACCCAAAGCTTTCAGTGCTAAACGTGCATAGAGTGCATCCCAATTACTGGTATGCGGCGCTGCAATCATGACACATTGGTCGATGTTTAAATCCCAATGGTTATCAATTTGCCATCCCATCCAGCCCAAACTTTGTTCAGCTAATTTTTCAAACACCCAGCACACCAAAACATAAAGAATTCGCGCTGGATTGTAACAACCAATAGATCAGATAAAAATCTAATTTGTATAGAAAAACAACAATTAATATATAAATGTATAAAATTAATTCATTGCAAAACTTGTCAGTAAATATTCAGTTTTGATTGAATTCTGCAATGAATTTGCATATATCAATTTTTCGTTTGGTTAAAATAGTTAATCCAATGTAATTCACGACAATGATTATCAAAATGAATTTTTTGTGGCTGAATATTCGCATTTGACTGCTGGATGACCTGATATTCAATCCAGCTTTCTAGACAAGACTCCACTTCAAACAACTGATTGTCTTGTTCTATGGTTTGTTTCAATTGTGTGCCATCTGAAAATGTATAAATTTTGGTGGTCTGAGTGATCTCTATATCTTGCTCATAATTTTTTTCGCATTGCAAAGTGACATTTTCAATTTTGATTTGATCATTGCTTTTTTGATTGTCGTTTTTTTCATTGTAAATACGAGCAACATATTCAGCCAAATGAGACATAGATTCGAATACTTAAAATAGCACACTAAGAGAACACCTATAATAGCCTAACTTTTTAACATCGAACTACATTACTCAGCAATTTCTTACATAATTCACATTTCATATCAGGGAGATAATTTATATTCTGGATAAAATCATTCACATATAATTATTTATTCATTTGGGTTATGTTATGAAAAAAACGCTCTTCGTTATGTCTATTTTAGCGCTGTCATTAAGCGCTTGTTCTAAACCGACTCATAATGCATCAGAGGATATCAAAGCGACAGCACAAACACAGGCTGCTGCATCGCATGAAGCAGCAAGCCCAACGATTGATTCAGAACATAATGCTCAAAATAGCTTGGATTGGGCTGGTGAATACAAAGGTTTGCTTCCGTGTGCTGATTGCTCAGGAATCAAAACCAAACTCATCCTAAAATCAGATCACACTTATGAACTGACTGAAGAATATGAAGGGGTTAAAGGTGAAGGCAAAGAATTTAAAACTCAAGGTCATTTTAGTTTTGATGAATCTGGATCGATTATCGGTCTAGATAAAAATGCAGATAACCGCAAATACTTTGTTGGCGAAAATATCTTAGAAGCACGTAGTTTTGCAACGGGTGAAAAGATTGAGGGTCCAAATGCTGAACTTTATCAATTAACCAAAGACGTGGAATAATTTAAAAATTATTTCCGAATAAGAGCACAAAAACCTGCTTCAAGCAGGTTTTTAAATTTGGGAGCATGCTTTTAGCGATGACCAATCAAATATGCACCAAAGAGCGTGAAGATTCCACCTGAGATACCATCAATCCATCTTGAGGCATTTTGGTAAGCGGCTTTAAAGCTAGGTAATGAAAATACAAAGGCAACAAAGCTAAACCAGATCAGCGTTTCCACGGAAACAATTATAAATAATAATGAATGCACACCATCTAAATGTGGATTGGCTAAAAACACTGAAAATACACTACCGAAATAAATCACCGCTTTCGGGTTTGATAAATTGGTTAAGAAACCTTTGAGAAAAAAACGTAGATTGTTTTGTGGTAACTCAAAATGATGCTGTGATACATTTTCTTTCTTACTCAAAGCTGATCTAAGCATTTGGTAGCCTAACCAGCACAGATAAATCCCACCAACAACCAACATCACCTGCTTTAACCATGCCATTTTTTCAAAAATGATATTCAACCCCGCCAAAGCTAAAAAAGCCCAAAACATCACCCCTGCGGTAATCCCCAAAACCACAAAAATAGATTGCTTTCTTGAACGGCTAATTGCGGTTTGCGAGACCAGAAAGAAATCAGGGCCTGGCGTAATCAGGGCACAAAAATGAATAAAGATTAACGTACATAATGCGATCAACATGGACTAGATTCCGTTCAGCGAGACAGATTTATATTAGTGTGAAAATTCATGTTTTTCCATCGATATCTGTACTTCAATAAAATCCTTTAGGCTGAACGTCAATGAATCTACATCACAAATAAAAATTAACGATCTTTTAAAAAGACGGATTTTAATTATTGGAGAAAATATTATTTTATCTTTATAATCAAAAACTAAAACCTAACTAAAAAATAAATCATGCTTAATTTAGAAAAAAATTCAACCACGCTCATTGAGCAAGCACCACATCATTCCATGGAAGTGCAAAAGATCATCAGCATCAATAAATTTATGCTCTTATGTTTTTTGACGATGGGTTTATATCTGATTTGGTGGATGTTTAAAGCATGGCGCTTCTTTATGCAAAAAGACAAATTAGACATCATGCCGGCTTTTCGGACAGTCCTTTATATTATTTTCCTTTACCCCTTGTTAAAAAAAATAAATAACTATGCCAAGCAACAAGGATATACAGAAAATTTCTCATCAGGCTGGATGTTTATAGGATTTATTGTTTTTTCAGTACTGATTAAACTGCCTGAACCTTATGATCTGATTACTGTATTGAATTTCATTTTTCTAATACCTGCATTTAAGGCTCTCAATTTTGCCAAACAACAATCCAATCAATTTGTGGTCATTGAACAAAAGAAATTTAGTAAAGCTCAAATGGTACTTATCGTGTTATTTTCTATTTTTTGGTGCTTGTATTTACTCGGACTATTTCTATAGCCTAAACAGTTTGCAATGAGCCTAAGCTCATTGCAAACTGTTTAAATTAGACCAAAATATCTCGCTTACCATTCGGTCCTTGTTCACTGACAATACCCTGCTCCTGCATTTGATCAACAATACGGGCAGCACGGTTATAACCTAAGCTAAACTTACGTTGCAGTGAAGATACAGACACTTTACGTGTTTCTAAGACAAATGAAACACATTGGTCATAGAGTGCATCACGGTTCGGATCTCCATCACCATCTTCAAAACCACGCGTGGTCGGTTCTTCATCGAACGGTGTGAGAATTTCATCGACATAATTCGGTTCACCGCGTTCACGCCATGCGTCACAAATACGGTTGACTTCATCATCGGAAATAAACGCACCATGTACACGTTCAGGATCAATTTTACCCGGACCGAGGAATAACATATCACCATGGCCCAAGAGATCTTCTGCACCACCACCATCTAGGATGGTACGGGAGTCAATTTTACTGTTTACACGCAAAGCCACACGGGTTGGAATATTGGCTTTAATCAAACCAGTAATTACATCTACTGATGGACGTTGCGTTGCTAACAGCAAATGAATTCCTGCTGCACGAGACTTTTGTGCCAGACGGGTAATCATTTCTTCTGCTTTTTTACCTACTTGCATGATCATATCGGCAAATTCATCGGCAACAATCACAATCGAAGGCAATGGTTGCAAACGTGGCGCTCGGTCTTGAGTCGCAGAATCACTTGGTTTCCAAGTCGGATCAATAAGATCCTCACCATTTGCAATGGCTTCTTCCACTTTACGGTTATAGTCGGCTAATTTACGGATCTTTAAAAAAGACATCAGCTTATAACGACGTTCCATTTCATTGACACACCAATTCAATGCACTGACAGCATCTTTCATGTCAGTCACAACAGGTGTCAATAAATGAGGAATATCATTGTAGTTCGCTAATTCCAATTGTTTTGGATCGATCAGAATCAAACGCAATTGATCAGGTGTATATTTCAACAACATCGACAGGATCATTGAGTTTACAGCAACTGATTTACCTGAACCTGTTGTCCCCGCAACCAACATATGCGGCGCTTTACCTAAGTCAGTGATCACAGGATTACCTGAAATATCCTTACCCATTGCCATTGAAAGCAAACCATTTGGATCTTTAAAAACAGGGGTTTCCAGTAATTCTATCAGACGTACCATTTCACGACTGCTATTCGGTACTTCAATCCCGATATAAGGCTTTCCGGGAATCACTTCAACCACACGTACAGATGCCATTGACATAGAACGTGCCAAATCTCGGGAAATATTGGTCACTTTCGAGGCTTTTACACCGGGTGCCAAATCTAACTCAAAACGTGTAACCACTGGCCCAGGTTGGGCTTCGATGACTTTAGCTTTGACATTAAACTCTTGAAGTTTAATTTCTAACAGTTCAGATAAACGTGACAATTGTTCTGCGGTAAAGTTGACTTTTTTATTTGGATCGACTTTATCTAACAGTTCATAGCCTGGCAATGTTGGTAAGTCTCGACGCTTATTTGCAACTTGCATTGCACGTGACATCGGACGACCAAATGCATCTGTTAATGGTGCATCTAAGTCGAAATCATCTTCAAGTTCTGCAAACTCACTTTGCAATTCGTCTTGAGGTTTACCCGCAGTTTCTTGCCAAGCATCTCTAAATGCATCTTTATCTGCAGCAATTAAAGACTTTTCTTCTTCACTGACCAAGGTTGAAGCATTTAAATTGGTTTGAATATTGGCACGGGTAAATGGCGTAGATTGCGCATAATTACTGGTTGTACGAACATCTACAGATTGCTGATTTTGTTGGTACGCAGTTGGGCTTTCAGTAAGCTCCTCATCTGCAAGTGATGCCAGCTCATCTAATTCATTGGCTAAATTTTGTATTGCCACGCCTGAAGTTGCCGCTACTGCGACACCACTCGCAAAGCTTAGCCCACCCTGAACAGCAGTATCTACATAACCAGCTTCAGCTTGAGTCTGTGCTGTAGCGGTATTAAATGGGCTATGGATATCTGTGGCAGTTTGTCCATTTGGTACAACTGACAACAGTTCATCAAACACTTGGTCATCATCCCAATCAAGCGAAGATTTTTTATTGATCTGCACATGATCTACATCATGTTGATGCGCGCGTGGCAAATGATCTGCATATTTATCTTCAGTTTGATCTTCTGACGCTTTGATCAAGGCATCAATATCACGATTATGGTCTTGATCTTGATGTAAGGCCTTCCATACTTCACCAGATGAAACAGTACGTTGACTGTCTTGTTCTAGACGATGTGCTTTTTCTAAAGTCCGCTCTAATTCCAAATCATCAATATCGTCTTGATCAAATTGAACATGATGTTGAGTTTTATTTTCTTGCTCAATCATGTCATCAAATAAGCGTTCTGCAGTTTGATTGTGTTTGCTATTTTTAACAATCAAATGCTCTTTTGCTGGTGCCTGATCATCAGCTTCGACAAATTCAGCTTGAGCTGTTATTGGTTCAGCTTTATGCGTATGCGCATGGTTTTTATTTTTCTGCGGTGAGGTCAAATCAAAAGCAGATTCACTTTCAGGAACATTTTTATAAAACAAATCTTGTAAATAAGCAGGCGTGGCTTTTAGTGTTGCCCACGTTCTATTCCATTGAATACCAAATGCTAAGGTAAATAGAATAACGAGCAAGAGCAAAATAAATACAACTGCCCCATAAATACTCATCAGTTGAGATAGGCTTTCACCAAGTTCATAACCAATGATTCCACCAGAAGCATTGGCTAATGTGTCTGCTGGTACATTCCAAAGCAAGTACAATAGGCTTGAGGTCGCAAGCAAAATAAAAAATTGAGCAGCATAACGAAACGGGCGACTCACAAAACTTCGTGGCCACCACACTTGCACTGCTTCTATAAAAATAAATACAGGAATGAGTAAACTTGCCCAACCTAAAAAACCAAACAACAAATCAGCAATCCAAGCACCCGCTACACCACTGGCATTTGAAACCTGTTGTGTATCACTCGAAATATGCATCCAGCCTGGATCAAATGGAGTATATGTGACTGTTGCAAGGAACAGATATATCCCAAATGAAATCAAGAATATTGTTGTTAAAAAGCGCTGTGCATAAACATTTGACACCGCAGTCATATACTATCCTGTAACCAATTGTTCAAATTACTCTTTTCTGAAGCTTGATCAGCTTTCTTGAGAGAAGAAATTTTTATATTATGCACCTGTTCTTAAAAAAAAGATGCACTATTATTTACTTGTGTTGTAAAGCATTGTTAGAAATTTAAGCTTTTATTTCTATAAAAATGCCAAACAATATTATTTGATTATTCTATATAGCTCAATTCGATTTAGATGATCAATATTATCGACATTGAAGCCACACAACTTTGATAAAGTTTCACGTATAATTCAAACAATTTCTATATTTTTCATAAAAAAGGATGACTCATGAGCGCTCGTCACTCTCGGTTAATTATTTTAGGTTCTGGTCCTGCTGGTTATAGTGCTGCTGTTTATGCAGCGCGTGCAAATTTAAAACCAACCTTAATTGCAGGTATGCAACTCGGCGGTCAATTAACCACCACGACTGATGTTGAGAACTGGCCTGGTGATGCTGAAGGTTTAACTGGTCCTGCATTAATGGATCGTATGCAAGCGCATGCTGAACGTTTTGGTACTGAGATTTTATACGATCATATCAATGAAGTTGATCTTCAGGTACGCCCTTTCGTGCTTAAAGGCGATATGGACGAGTACACCTGTGATGCGTTAATTATTGCAACAGGTGCAACAGCACAATATTTAGGGCTTGAGTCTGAACAGGCTTATATGGGTCAAGGTGTAAGTGCTTGCGCAACTTGTGATGGTTTCTTCTATAAAAACCAAAAAGTCATGGTTGTGGGTGGTGGTAACACTGCCGTTGAAGAAGCACTATATCTTTCCAATATCGCTTCACACGTTACCCTTGTGCACCGTCGTGACAAATTACGTTCGGAAAAAATCCTTCAAGACCATCTCAATGAAAAAGTTAAAGAAGGTAAAATTTCGATCATCTGGAACCATCAAGTTGATGAAGTTTTAGGTGACAGCAATTCTGGTGTGACCTCTGTACGTATTAAGTCTACCCAAGATGATTCAACTCAAGAGGTTGACGTATCAGGTATGTTTGTAGCGATTGGTCACAAACCAAATACCGCAATGTTTGAAAATCAACTTGAACTGCGTAATGGCTATATTCAAGTACGCAGCGGTACTGCGGGCAATGCCACAGCGACATCTGTAGCGGGTGTATTTGCTGCGGGTGATGTTGCTGATGATGTTTATCGCCAAGCAATCACATCTGCAGGTTCAGGCTGTATGGCTGCACTTGACGCTGACCGCTATTTAGATGGCTTAGAATAATTGATTTATTTTGTGTAAAAACAAACCGCCTACATGGCGGTTTGTCTATTTTTGATTTATAAATAAACAAGAACAATGAGTTTAAATGAATACAAATTATAGGAAAAAACATGACAACAGCGTGGACCGATGGCTACCAGACCGAAGTAAATTACACCTATGGTTACTATAGAGACTTAAGCCCGAATTACCAAAAGTTTTGCTTATTACTCAATGGGGTTGATTGCCCACCTACCAATGAACGTCACAAACATTGTGAACTCGGCTTTGGTCAAGGTGTCAGTCTAAATATTCATGCTGCATCCAGTTTTGGTTTATTTTTTGGTACAGACTTTAACCCTGCTCATGCTGCCCATGCCAATGTCTTGGCTGAACAAAATCAAGTCCCGCATCACTTCTATGATGCAAGTTTTGAAGAGTTACTCAACAAAGACTTACCGATGTTTGACTCGATTAGTTTACATGGGATCTGGAGTTGGATTAGCCACGAAAACCAACATATTATTTTGCAATTTATCCGAAAGTTTTTAAGTCCCAATGGGATTGTCTATATCAGCTATAACTGCTTGACCGGTTGGGCTGCCAATATGCCAGTCCGCGAGTTATTTCACAGTCATTTTAAATTTAATAGCACCAGTACCAACCCGCTACAAAAAGTAAATGATTCACTTAACTTTAGTGAAGAGCTGTTAGCGCAAAATCCCCTCTTTGCCCAAAGAAATCCAAATGCACTCAATAAAGTACAAGATTTAAAAAAACAAAATCCAAACTACTTGATCCACGAATACTTAAATCAAGATTGGCAGTGTTTTTCTTTTCAACAAGTGGTACGAATCTTAGAAGAAATTAAACTGACCTATGCGGGTTCAACAGATTTGAATTCGCATCTAGATAACATTAATTTTAGTGAGCAACATCAGCAATTTTTAAACACCATTGAACATCCAGTTTTTAAAGAGCAATGCCGTGATTATTTTGCCAACACACAATTTAGAAAAGACTTATATATCCGCGGGAAGAACACCTTAACTGCATTAGAAATTCAGCATCGCTTGAGAAATACAGCCTTTGTCTTATTAACGGCACCAGAAAAATTACCAAAAACAATTTCAGGATACTTAGGTGAGTTCGATTTAATCCAAGAGATTTATCAACCCCTCGGTGCTTATTTTAAACAATCTGACTATAAGCCACAGACGATTGCAGAGCTTGAACAGGCCATCCCTAATATTACCTATTCTAAGCTGCTCAATGCCTTGGTGATTTTATGTCACTTAGGTTTGGCACAACCTTGTCAGGCAGCTTCAAATCCAGATATGGTTGAACATGCTCAAAAATTAAATCGTTATTTCCTTGAGCAAGCCAGCTATCATACCAATTATCAAGTTTTGGCCTGCCCACTCACAGGGATTGGTATTCCCGCCGATCAGTTTACCCAACTCTTCTATCGCGCTCACTTTATCGATGGGCTAGACTCTGCCGCACAATTTGCACAATATGTTTGGGACGTGCTGACTCAATTAGGCTGGCTGGTATTGGACCAACAAGGCAACACTGTTTCAGATCCAAAAACCAGCCTTGAAGTTATTCAAGAGAAAGCCCAATTCTTTCTAGATAGTGACAAACTCAAAATTGCAAAACATTTGAAACTTTTTGCATAAGGTCTGTTTAGACATTTAATCACATGATCAGCTAAGATAAAGCTGATCTTTTTTATTGATGAATTCTCGTGAATCAACTCCCCCTTTCACAATTTATTTTTCCAGATCCAATAGAAGCTGATCCAGATGAACAAGGCTTGATTTGTATAGGCGCAGACTTAGCGCCTTCTACATTATTTGAAGCTTATACGCATGGTTTATTTCCATGGTTTTCCGAAGGTGAACCAATTTGTTGGTGGTGTCCAGAGCCCCGTTGCATCATTCGCCCTCAGGATTATCATCCAAGTAAATCACTACTGCGAAATATGAAAAAGTTTGATTATAAAATTACCATCAATCATGCTTTTGAACAGGTCATCCGTTCTTGTTCGCTCCCACGTAGCTATGCGGATGAAACGTGGATTTCTGAGGAGATTATTCACGGTTATTGCCAACTATTTGAAGCTGGTTATGCCTATAGTGTTGAAGTCTGGGATCAAGATAAAATTGTAGGTGGGCTGTATGGTGTGGCGATTGGCCATGGTTGTTTTGGTGAGTCGATGTTTAGCACTCAAACCGATGTTTCCAAAATGGCTTTTTACACACTGATGTTATTGGGCCGAGAAAATAATTTACCGTGGATTGACTGTCAGTTGGTCAATGATCACTTACTCAGCCTCGGTGCTTGTACACTTTCTCGCCATGAATACCTTAAATCGTTACAAGATGTAATAAAACAACCCTCTATAGATTGGAAAAGTTATCAAGAGCGTGTATTTTCAAGTAAAACAATAGCGATTTTATCGCGCTTAATGGAATGAAAATAAAAGGAGGGACATGATTTATGAATTCTTATCATCCTAAGTCCCTATTAAACGACTTACAGTACTATATTACACCACCGCATGATTGCAGTTATCTAGAAAATAAATCTGCCCGTATGGTGTTTCTCGACCCTGTACATCGTATTGATGTTGTCACACTTTCCGAATTATCGCGTGTAGGTTTTAGACGCAGTGGTGATTTTGTTTATCGCCCTGAATGCCATCCTTGCCGCCAATGCTTATCTTGTCGGGTGCCAGTGACTGAATTTAAAATGAGCAGTGCTCAGAAAAAAGCCTGGAAACGCAATCAAGATTTAACCGTTAAAATTATTTCGACCCAAGAGGCCACACAAACGCATTATCATCTGTACGAGCGTTATATTATTGAAAGACACGCCGATGGTGATATGTTCCCACCCAGTTATGACCAATTTGAAAAATTCCTGATTCACAGTTGTACCAACAGCTTTTTCCTTGAACTGTGGAAAGATGATCGTTTAATTAGTGTCTCTACCTGTGATCAATTGGATGATGGCGTTTCTGCGGTCTATACCTTCTTTGATCCAAATGAAAGTAAGCGTTCACTGGGGGTTTTTGCGATTCTCAAACAAATTGAATATGTAAAATCGTTGAATCTAGATTTTGTTTACCTCGGGTATTGGGTTCCACATGCCGAGAAAATGAATTACAAATCTCAATATGCACCATTTGAATTATTATTAGATGGACAATGGCGACGGATCAATCGTCACTTGGAAGCCAAAGAAATTCAAGAGTTGGGCGATATGTTGATGACTACCCTGCCCTCAGAATGGAATGAGCCGATTATTAAATAATCGGCTTTCGCTATTCGCATTCTCGATATTGCTTAGACTTATTTAAATAACTTTGAAAAATCATCACTACAGGCTTTGACCATAATAATTGCATGTTCACGACCACCCTGTTGATTTGGATAATAATTTTTTCTTAAATCAATTTGATGAAAGTTGGCTTTCTCATACAGCGCAATCGCGGCTTTATTTGACTCACGCACTTCAAGAAAGATTTGTACTGGATTATTTTTTAATAATGCAATCGATTCATCTAACAGTTGATAGCCTAATCCTTTACCCTGCTGGCTCGGATGAATCGCCATAAGTAATAAATTGGCTTCATCTAAAACAGGTTGCAGAATACAAAAGCCCACCACTTGATGGTCTTGCTCAATCACCGTACTTAGATAACTTGTTATAGACTCTTCAAATTGACTTTTTTTCCAAGGATGACTTTGTACCAAGTCTTCAATTTGAGAAACAGCGTGCAGATCTGAAGATTGCATTAAACGAATCATCTGCGTTCATCAACTCAATATAAAAAATGAATTATAAGAAATTAAACCAATAAGTCTAATAAAAAAGAGCAACAATTGTTGCTCCTTAACCAAAATGCTGACTTTAATCGTTACAGCCCCAGTTTCGCTTTCCATGTCTCAAGCAAACTCACTGTGTCGAGATCATTTGGATGAAAACCTGGCTTAAAGTATGCCAACATTTCTTTGGTCATTCCTGTGATAATGCCTTTAGATGGGCTATAAGCATATTTATAAATAATACCGAGCTCTTTTAGATTGAGCTTGCCATCTTCTTTTAATAAACGCACCACAAAAGAGGATTGCGCCATAAAGATGAGCACCATTGCAAAAACTAAAGCCGTGGTACGTAAGCCATAAGCTTTGATACCTTTACCAAACACTGCTTCATAAACATCATAAGCCACTGCTTTATGTTCATTTTCTTCTACAGCATGCCAATACCACATATACGACATGGTTGGATCAGTCATTAACTTTTGAATATGTCCATTGACCAGCAGTTGCGAAGCAATTGTTGCAGTAAAATGCTCTAATGCAGTGGTCGCGGTTAAATCCACCATTTCTTGAGTCATACCAAAAGGCTTGACTACACGTGCAAACCATTTACGTGCGCCTTGAATTAACATACCTGTTTCACGCTCGTATTTCTCAACATCATGACCAAACTTTTTTGCTGAAGCATTAAAGTTTTCATGCTCTTTGGTGTGCATAGCTTCTTGACCGATGAAAGCACTAATCTCTTTTTGTAATGCTTCATTGTCCTTGATCGCAGGGTGATAACGTACCGCACGCACAGAATCGATAAAAAGTTTTTCACCATCTGGGAACAATGCTGACAATGCAGTCATGAAATGTGTAATACCCGCTGAACCACTTGCCCAATATTCAGGTACATCGTCAAAATTAAAATCCATACGACGTACAGGGAAAGACGCACCAGCACGGTTTGAAATATTCACTTTTGCATTCATTGCGATTCCTCCTATTAAGTGAGTTTCACTTAAATTCTTTATGTTTGTTTTTCTCTTTCTTTATATTACGTTTTTATGAAAGTTTAATAATTGCAGATTAGGTCACACAAATATCAGTTAAGGACAGCTTTTGATAGGTATTGTCTAACAATTTATAGGTGGTTTATTTTATCCTGTCTAGTCCTGAAATAGGTTGACACTTATTTCATACAAACGCTCGATGCATTTCATCGGGCGTTTTGTATTTTAGCGACATATGCGGTCTACGGACATTATAAATTTCTATAGACTCTGCAACCATTCGCCTAGCTTCTTCAAGATTCTTTGGTTTATGAAGTAAATATTCATTCTTCAATATACCGTTGACCCTTTCAGCTAAAGCATTCTGATAACAATCATATCCATCGGTCATAGAACATCGAATATTATGTTTCTGATGTAATTCCTGATATTTCTTTGAACAATATTGTATGCCTCGATCTGAATGATGAATTAGTGAATATTGTGGTGCTTTACGTTCCTTTAATGCCTTGATATATGCTTGGCTAACAGCTTCCGCACCTAAATTGTCATCCACATGATAACCCACTATTTTTCTAGACCAAGCATCAGTGATTAGGCTCAGATAAGCTTCTCCTGTTTCTATAGGAAGATAGGTTATATCTGCAACCCAAAGTTGCTCTGGTTTCTGTGGTATCACTTGCCCAATTCCAAACTTAACCAAGTTAGGATGCTTGTGAAAACGATGGTGGCTATTTGTTGTCTTATGATATGCGCGTTTAGGTTGTACTAATAAACGATGATCTCTGAGTAAATCAAACAATCGATCTCTACCAATAGTGATACCTATTATCGTATTCAGTAAATAATGGAGTTTCCTTGTTCCAATACGAGGCTGAAACATTCTTTCTTGTCGAACTTGCTTTAATACATTTTGTTCATATCTATATCTTAGGTTCGATTGCTGGCATTGTTTGTAATAAGCTTGTCGAGTGATATCAAGATAATGGCAACATTCAGTGATACTAAAACCTATCGCTTGTTTTTCTTTAATGGCTTGCCTTGTGGCTTTTTTGTAGTGCTTACTCCGTAATCTCGTTCGAGTATATTTATAATGGATTCAAATAACTCTGCTTTTCTTTTTGTTTCATATAACTGTTGTTCAAGCTCTTTGATTCTTTGTTCGGGTATGAGTGGTAAAGGATCAGACATTTGTTTTTCTCCATGACGTAATGGGGTGCCTTGACTCCAATCTAATCTACCATGCTTTCTTAACCAAGCTAAAACAGTTGAACGCCCTTGAATACCACATCTACTCTGAGCTTGTTTATAAGTCATTTCACCTTTTTCAACTTGATCTACGACTGATAATTTAAAAGCTAAGCTGTAATCTCTTTGTGTTCTTTTAACTATTGTTTTCATTACACTCTCCAAATTTAAGTTTAGAAAGTGTCAACCTTATCTAGGACGGGACATCCATAAAAAAAGCGCCCCAAAGGAGCGCTCTTTTTACACAATCAGCGATTATGCAGTTACTTTAGCAACTACACCAGCACCAACTGTACGACCACCTTCACGGATCGCAAAACGTAGACCTGGGTCCATTGCGATTGGGTGAATTAGTTCTACTGACATTTCAACGTTGTCACCTGGCATAACCATTTCAACGCCGTCTTGTAATTGGATTGCACCAGTTACGTCAGTTGTACGGAAGTAGAACTGTGGACGGTAACCGTTAAGGAACGGAGTATGACGACCACCTTCTTCTTTAGAAAGTACATATACTTCTGCGTCGAATTTAGTGTGCGGCTTGATTGTACCTGGTTTAGCAAGTACTTGACCACGTTGTACGTCTTCACGCTTAGTACCACGTAAAAGAACACCACAGTTCTCGCCCGCACGACCTTCGTCAAGAAGTTTACGGAACATTTCTACGCCAGTTACAGTTGTTTTAACTGTATCTTTGATACCAACGATTTCAACTTCTTCGCCGACTTTAACGATACCAGATTCTACACGACCTGTTACCACTGTACCACGACCAGAAATAGAGAATACATCTTCGATTGGCATCAAGAATGCTTTATCGATAGCACGTTCTGGTTCTGGGATATAAGAGTCAAGCGCTTCAACAAGTGAAAGTACAGCTGATTCGCCATATTGACCAGCATCACCATTAAGTGCAGCAAGTGCTGAACCACGGATGATAGGAGTGTCATCACCTGGGAAGTCATAAGTAGAAAGAAGTTCACGAACTTCCATTTCTACTAATTCAAGTAATTCTTCATCATCAACAAGGTCACACTTGTTAAGGAATACAAGAATATAAGGTACACCTACTTGGCGAGAAAGAAGGATGTGTTCACGAGTTTGTGGCATTGGACCATCAGTCGCAGCACATACAAGGATCGCACCGTCCATCTGAGCAGCACCAGTGATCATGTTTTTAACATAATCGGCGTGACCTGGGCAGTCTACGTGAGCGTAGTGACGAATTGGAGAATCGTATTCTACGTGTGAAGTATTAATTGTAATACCACGTGCTTTTTCTTCTGGTGCAGAATCGATTGCTGCGTAGTCTTTAGCTTCACCGCCGTAAGTTTTTGCACAAATTGTTGCAATTGCAGCAGTTAAAGTTGTTTTACCATGGTCGACGTGACCAATTGTACCCACGTTTACGTGTGGCTTATTACGTTCAAACTTAGCCTTAGCCATGAGAGCTTCCTTTTTAAACTACTCATGCAGGGTCACTGCATGAGCACTTGGTTTTTAACTATGAATTAGTTTGGGCTTATAGTAATCGAAAGATTACTCGTCGTCACCTTTTTTACCGCCAGACTGGAATTTAGAAATGATGCCTTCAGCCACGTTACGTGGAGTTTCAGCATATTTAGCAAATTCCATAGAATATGTCGCACGACCTTGAGACATAGAACGCATTTGAGTCGCGTAACCAAACATCTCAGCAAGTGGAACTTCAGCACGAATTGCTTTAGTACCGCCAGGTAAGTCGTCCATACCCTGAACCATACCACGACGACGGTTTAAGTCACCCATGATATCGCCCATGTAGTCTTCTGGAGTTTCTACTTCAACTTTCATGATTGGTTCAAGCAAGATAGGATCTGCTTTCATGAAACCATCACGGAATGCGTAAGAACCTGCCATTTTGAACGATAATTCGTCAGAATCGACATCATGGTAAGAACCATCAAATAATGTCGCTTTGATACCCACAACAGGGTAACCAGCCAATACACCATTCTTCATACGTTCTTGAATACCTTTGTCAACCGCACCGAAGAATTCTTTAGGTACTACACCACCTACAACTTCTTCAGCGAATTGGTATTCTTTACCAGCTTCTTCAACATCCATAGGCTCTAAACGAACATATACATGACCGAATTTACCTTTACCACCTGTTTGACGTACGAATTTACCTTCTTGCTCAACACTCTTTTTGATTGTTTCGCGGTAAGCAACCATTGGTTTACCAATGTTCGCTTCAACGTTAAATTCACGCTTCATACGGTCAACAAGGATGTCAAGGTGAAGCTCACCCATACCCGCAATAATCGTTTGACCAGATTCTTCGTCTGTGCGTACACGGAACGATGGATCTTCTTTAGCCAAACGACCAAGAGCGATAGACATTTTTTCTTGGTCAGCCTTAGTTTTAGGCTCAACAGCAAGAGAAATTACTGGCTCTGGGAATTCCATACGCTCTAGTGTAATGATGTTTTTCTCATCACAAAGCGTATCACCAGTTGTTACGTCTTTAAGACCTACACATGCAGCGATGTCACCAGCGCGAATTTCTTCAACGTCTTGACGATCATTTGCGTGCATTTGTACGATACGGCCAATACGTTCACGTTTAGACTTAACTGGGTTATATACTGGGTCGCCTTGTTTAAGAACACCAGAATAAACACGTACGAAAGTCAAGTTACCTACGAACTTATCGTTCATGATTTTGAACGCTAATGCAGAGAACGGCGCTTCATCAGATGCTTCACGAATCGCTTTAGTTTCAGCTTTGTCGTCAAGAATACCTTCGATAGGCTTAACTTCTGTAGGCGATGGTAAGAATTCAATTACAGCATCCAACATACGTTGAACACCTTTGTTTTTGAATGCTGTACCACAAAGCATTGGTTGGATTTCGCCAGCCAAAGTTTGCGTACGAATACCTGCAACGATGTCTTCTTTAGAAAGATCACCTTCTTCTAGGTATTTGTCCATCAACTCTTCAGATGCTTCTGCAGCAGCTTCAACCATATTGGTGCGCCATTCTTCAGCAGATGCTTGAAGATCAGCAGGAATATCACCATATTCGAACTGCATACCTTGAGAAGCTTCATCCCAAATGATTGCTTTCATTTCGATCAGGTCAACAACACCTTGGAAATTTTCTTCAGCACCAATTGGAATCACTACAGGTACAGGATGAGCACCTAAACGAGTACGCATTTGTTCAACAACACGGAAGAAGTTTGCACCAGTACGGTCCATCTTGTTCACGAATGCTAAACGAGGCACTTTATATTTATTTGCTTGACGCCATACAGTTTCTGACTGAGGTTGAACACCACCTACAGCACAGTAAACCATGCACGCACCGTCAAGAACACGCATAGAACGTTCAACTTCGATTGTGAAGTCTACGTGTCCCGGTGTATCAATTACGTTGATACGGTGTTCAGGGAACTGCTTGCCCATACCAGACCAGAAACAAGTCGTAGCAGCTGAAGTGATTGTAATACCACGTTCTTGCTCTTGTTCCATCCAGTCCATTGTTGCTGCACCGTCATGTACTTCACCAATTTTGTGAGATACACCTGTGTAGAACAAAATACGTTCAGTAGTTGTAGTTTTACCGGCATCAATGTGCGCAGAAATACCAATGTTACGATAACGAGAAATTGGGGTTTGACGAGCCATGATTTCTTGCATTCCTAAATTTTGTTGTTTAAAACAGGACGCATCAATGAAGCATTGATGCGTACGGATACTCGATACGTAATGGGCAACTTAAATACCCGCAAATCCCCCACTTTGGTAGAGGGCGATGTTAAATCGTGCTGCAGTACGCATGAGTATTCTCCTGATTAGGGACTGTTTTAGCCGCTTAGAAGCGGTAGTGAGAGAAGGCTTTGTTAGCTTCAGCCATACGGTGCACATCTTCACGTTTTTTGATCGCTGCGCCTTTACCTTCAGCTGCATCAAGCAACTCACCAGCAAGACGTAACGCCATAGTTTTTTCAGAACGCTTAGCAGCAGCATCTACCAACCAACGCATAGCTAGGGCAGTACGACGGGATGGGCGTACTTCCATAGGTACCTGATAAGTAGCACCACCAACACGGCGTGCTTTTACTTCGACCATAGGACGAACTTTTTCAAGAGTAGTCTCGAAAAATTCAACTGGGTCTACTTTATTTTTTTCTTGAACGCGGTCTAAAGCACCGTAAACGATACTTTCAGCAATAGACTTTTTACCATCTTGCATTACGTGGTTCATGAATTTAGCGATTGTTTGGCTACTGAACTTAGGATCCGGAAGGATTTCACGAGCAGCGACTACGCGACGTCTTGGCATTTTAATCTACCTATAAATATGACACTTCAGGTTTATCCAGCATCAGCACAAAGTGTCGTGTGCTATTCGCTGGCCTTACTACACGTCGCTTGAATTTCACAAAATTAATGCAGAAATCAGACAAGCGAGACGATAAAGGATTGCGGCTCTATATTCTTAAGAAGCTAATCTTTAAAAGATTATTTCTTAGGACGTTTAGTACCGTATTTTGAACGAGACTGGTTACGATCTTTAACACCAGCACAGTCCAAAGAACCACGAACGGTATGGTAACGTACACCTGGTAAGTCTTTAACACGACCACCACGGATAAGAACAACACTGTGCTCTTGTAGGTTATGGCCTTCACCACCGATATAGCTAGAAACTTCGAAACCTGAAGTTAAGCGAACACGGCAAACTTTACGCATTGCTGAGTTAGGTTTTTTAGGTGTAGTTGTATAAACACGTGTACAAACACCACGACGTTGTGGACAAGCCTTCAACGCAGGAACTTTTGATTTTTCAATCAAAGTTGTGCGACCCTTACGGATCAACTGATTTGTTGTTGCCATATGGCAATTCTCCCGTTAATAAAAAGCCTCAAAAAATTACCACTTTTTGAGGGCATGCAATTGTAAGCCAAGAAGTAAAAATGGTCAACATTCAACATGGTGTCAAATATTGACCATTTCAAGCTTTGGCTAAATCAATGATTCAACTTACTCAGGCTTACTTTCTGATTTTGTTTCAGTAGCTTCTTGCGTTTTTTCAGACGCTTTTACCGTATTTTCAGGAGCCGCTTTGGCTTTTGCCGGGGTGCGCTTTTTTGTTACAGTTTTTGCAGTTGTCGATGTTTTCGCCACATCAGTTACTTTCGCTGTAGTGGTATCCACTGCTGCGACTTTCTTTTGCGCGGTACGTCGAGGTTTTACGGGTATCGCTTTGTCTTGCTGCTGAGTCGCATGTTTATCTTCGATGTGCGTTTCAGCTAGTTTTTGAATCCCCTGCTCAACTTTTTGCTCAGCATTGGGTTCATCAACAGTTTCACTGGTTTTTTCCTTCACTTCAATATGGGTAATTGCTTCATTTTCAACCTGAGGCTCGACTTTCTCTGCAAGCGTTTCTACTTTGCTGTCTTCTAAAAGCAACGGATGCGCGTCTGAGATCAATTGACTAAATTTTTCATAAGCATCTAATACATCAATTTTTTCATCAGAATGCTGTAGCAGATATTGTCTTGCGCCAGAAAATACGATTTGAGCTTTATCGGTAGCATCATCGACCAGTTTCCAGCTATATGCAGCACTGATGCCCATCGTGGCTAAGGGGGTAAGTCGTGTCAACAGGCTAAAATGTGGAAGATTATTCATCCATGGCAACTTAAATGTACCATCCTCATTTGCCACCCATTTTTTTAACAGCTCTATATCATTGCTTGAACCTAACAGTTGTTGCAATTGGCTCACATTGTGGGTTTGCAACACCCCTGCAAAAGTTCGTATTGCCGCCATCAATGCGTGTTTTTCAGCAACAGTGCCTAGATCAATTTGTTTAAAAATGTATTCAACAACAGCATGATCTTTTGCATTCAACTCAAAACCATGCGCTCGCCCAGTGTGATAAACACTTCGGAGTGCCAAAGCCAGTGAACTAGGTACATCAAGAATTGCGCCTAAGCCGCCAAACGCACCTGTCACTGTACCTTGAATTGCAGCAATAATTTTATTCTGATTCGCCAGCGCAGTACTGATCCGTTGTGAACGTTCAGGATCCTTGGCCAATTCTGCCAAACTTTTTGCACCCACTTCTTTTAGAACAGCTTCTACAGAAGTCAGTTCTGAAACAAACTCATTCAGCTTATCAAAAATAAAATCAGACAATTTATCGTTTAAATCTGGTGAAATAAACGAAGCGACATTATTGATTTTTTTATAATGTTTCCCCAAAAGCTGCCCAGTTACATTGGGTAGATGTTCCCGTAGCATTTGTTGAGGATTTTCATATTGTTTACGTTCAAAAGCACTTTTTTCTTGAGCAGTGCCTTGTACAACGGATTCATCTTTAGGACTGTGGCTCAATTTACTCACCGTACCAGGAGCAACATGATTGATCACACTTAAGCCTGTTTCGCTTAACTTTTTGGCCATGCCAAAAGCGTTTGAAATAAATCCGCCTGATTGTTTTTTATTAGAATTTGCCATGTGCACCCTCGTAACTGTGGTTTTTCAAACACTAAAGCTTGTATTAAATAGTTTCTCAACGCTTACATTAATGTACTGATTTACGAATCAATACAATCACTATTTCACAAAATTTCAATACAGATCATCATACTATACAATTATAAACAATCTAACCCTAGTTCACTTGCAATTGCAGCACTCAATTTACTTAAAAATACTTTTCATAACAAACAGATGTCACAATTTGTCGCGAACAACTTATGTACCAGTGGTCATCTCAGCCTTTGCCAGTTATGATAGATTCATTGGATAAAATATATATAGAATCATTATGAAGCAAAATTTTCAAAATCAAATTAAGCACAGTTCAGAACAAAAATACCAAGCGGAACTAGAACGCTTAAAAGAACAAGATCAACATAGAAAGCCAGTGGGTTGGCAACTTTCTGCTTACGCTGTTCGCTCATTTATCTTGGGTGATGCCAAACTGGATATTCAAAAAAAGTTTTATGGTGATGATGCCTTAGTTGACCGTGCCTTGGTTACGTTGATGGGCAATCAAGGTTTGATGCTGGTGGGTGAACCAGGTACAGCAAAATCGATGCTTTCAGAGCTATTTAGTGCTGCCATTTCAGCCAACTCTCAGCTCACAATTCAAGGGACAGCAGGGACAACCGAAGACCATATTAAATATTCTTGGAACTACGCGCTCCTTTTGTCAGAAGGACCAACAGATAAATCACTGATTCCCTCCCCGCTCTTCTATGCCATGAAAAACGGACAAATTGCCCGCTTTGAAGAAATCACCCGTTGCCCACCTGAAATTCAGGATGTGTTGGTGTCTTTACTGTCTGAGAAGCAAATGATGATCCCTGAAATGGGACAAGATTTTAGTTTGCAAGCGACACAAGGATTTAACATCATCGCAACAGCAAACTTGCGTGACCGTGGCGTACATGAAATGTCAGCAGCATTAAAGCGCCGTTTTAACTTTGAAACAGTAAAACCAATTCGTGATCAAAAATTTGAAATCGAACTGGTGGGATTACAACTTAAGAACCAGCTTGCTGATTTATACAGTGAAATCCAAGTTCGCCCAGAAGTTATCGAACTCTTGGTGACCATTTTCAATGAGCTCAGAACAGGGCAAAGTCTGCAAGGCGCAACACTTAAAACACCTGATGCTGTTATGTCTACTGCTGAAGCAGTCAATATTGCCCATGCGGCAGGTCTACAAGCCATTTATCTCAGTGATGGAAAATTAAAAGCAGAACACCTCGCACAACAATTGATTGGAGTTGTGTTTAAAGATAATCCAGATGACGCTAAACGCCTACGTTACTATCTGGATACTGTGGTGAAAGAGCGTGCACGTAAAGATGCCGACTGGAAAAGTTTCTATGACGCCAGCCGAGAGTTTTAATCATGCAGCTGTTGGATCGCAATATAGAGAGAGGTGAAATGCCTGAACGCTTAAAACAGGCATTTCAACTGAAACAGCAAATGGCAGAGCAAAACGTTTTTTTTGCGCCAATCCGCCATCATAGCCCCGCTTGTGCATACGCGTTAAAACAATATATCGATGAACTGAAGCCCACACACATTTTAATCGAAGCACCAACAAGTTTTGAATTCTTAATTGAAAGCTTACAGAACCAAGCCACTCAGCCTCCTGTGGCTATATTTGCACAAGCACAACGCTCTTCAAATAAAACCTCACCCAAAAAAGGCGCTGCAAATAAAGAGAGTGCTGGCGAAGAACATGAAAGTGATGACGAGGTTCAACCAGAAATCTTTTCTGCCTACTTCCCTTTTTGTGAATACTCACCTGAATGGGTCGCCATCCAACAGGCAAAACTCATTCAAGCAGACGTTAAATTTATTGACTTGGATTGGGCAAAACAAAGTGCCTTAAAAACACAACAGTCCGATTTGGACTGGCAACAAAAAAGTTTGCTGTCTGAACGTTATTTTGCGCATAGCCAATATATCCAAAAACTTGCTGAAACCATGCATTGCCGAAATCACGATGAACTTTGGGATCATTTATTCGAGCTGCAAAATGTTGAACAACTGCAACATGCTCAAACTTTTTTTGATGATGTTTTTGCTTGGTGTTCATTGGCACGTCTGGATTATGAGCGTGAGGTACTCTTACAAGATGCTTCATTACATCGTGAAGATGTGATGTGGAATTGCATCCAAGACAGTATTGATCCCAAACATAAACTTTTGGTGATCACGGGCGGTTTTCATAGTCTTGCCTTAATTGAAAATCTAGCAGCCCCACAGCAAGCAGAACGTTTTACTGTCCAAGATCAAAAGCAAAACTGGCAAGAGCAAGCTTGGCTGATTCGCTATAGTTTCGATCGTTTAGATGCTTTAAATGGCTATGCTTCAGGTATGCCCTCTCCTGCATATTATCAACAACATTGGCAAAATTTAAAATCTGCAAACAACCCAACGGTTGAACAGACGCAACTGCAATTTTTTCAATATTTAAATGAGTTATGCCATTTTTTAAACCAAGAAAATGCACTGGATGTAACGCCTTATATCGCACTAAAAAATACCGCTGAACTTGCTTGGCAATTGGCTTGCCTTCGAGGGCATTATCAACCGAGCCGCTATGACCTCCTCGATGCCTTACAATCCGCCTTAATCAAAGGGGAAATGGATGATGGACAACAGCATTTATTTACCCTGATTTTTCAGTTTTTCAGTGGGCAACAGCTTGGTAAGGTTGCTCAAAATCAGCACAGCCCTGCATTATTACAAAATACCTATCAACAGATTAAAGCCTATCGTTTTAATTTAAATGACACCATCTTACGCAATCGAAAACTCGATATTTATCGTAAACCTTTACATCAGGGCATTAGCCAATATTTGCATTTACTGGAATTTGTCGGCTGTAATTTTGCCCAACGTATTTCAGGCCCAGATTTTGTACAGGGCGCCAGTCTGGATTTGTTGTTTGAGGAATGGCGTTATGCATGGACACCTAGTGTTGAAGCACGTTTGATTGAACTGGCAGAAATGGGTAATCAACTCGAACAAATTGCACTGCTTAAAATTATTAAACTACAGCAAGAAAATGAAGCAAAAGGTGTCGGGCAATCTGCCTTTGAAACTGCCAAATTGCTGGCTTTGGCATGTCGCTTAGGATTAAAACAACATTTAGAATTGCTTAGTCAACAACTCGATACTTTTTTAGAAAGCGATCAAAACCTTGCCTCGGTGATTGGTGCAGCACAGCAATTGTATTATTTGTGGCATGGTCACAAGCTGTTAAATTTACCCGAAAACATCGTGATACAAAGTTTAAGTTTTGCCGTCTATCAGGCCTGTTTTTTACTTGATCAAATTTACGATACCCACGAAGAAAAAATTCAACAAAATCTAAGCAACTTAAAAACCTTGCATGAACTGATTTTAAATATCAAGCAACGAAATCTTTCACTACAGCATGCAGTCGTAAATGCACAAGATGTAGATTTACTGGAACTGATGTATAGCCAAATTGATCTGGCAAAAATTGATGAGTTTCATCTTAGTTCACTCAAAGGTGCGCTGCATACTTTACAGTTTTTAGATCATCAAATTGAGCAAAATCAGCTTCAACAACAATTACAACTGGCTTTTGCAGTGGGAAGTGATCCTGAAGATGCTGTGCAATACC
This sequence comes from Acinetobacter sp. NyZ410, assembly GCF_022828975.1. Lineage (NCBI taxonomy): Bacteria > Pseudomonadati > Pseudomonadota > Gammaproteobacteria > Moraxellales > Moraxellaceae > Acinetobacter > Acinetobacter sp. NyZ410. The sequence goes on from NZ_CP094620.1 coordinate 3,981,743, forward strand.
TACATGGCATGTTTTTTATTGCGCCTGAAATCTTTGTGCAATCCAAGGTTGCAATTGATGCACTTCACCAATTGGTCAGTCATTGGACGGAAGACACCTTTATTCGGATTTTACCTGATTTACGCTATATCTTTAGTCAGCTTACCCCAAAGCAAAGCACCAAAATATCTAAAATTATCGCAAAAACCACAGGACTTGGAGAGCATGTCATTCTCGATCAGGTGCTCAGTCATATTGGGGAACAGGATGTATTCCAAGGCATACAACTTAACCAGCAACTGCAAAAAATATTTGAATATGATCACTTAGATCGCTGGGCAAGCAATCGCTCAGAACAACTCAACCCAAAACAACAGCTTGAACCGCAATCAGAACAACAAGGAGTGAATAAATGAGCCAATTACCTCCTGAACCAAATCTTGATGAAAACTCAGATACCCCTGCTACTCTTGATGCAATGGATCAAGCACGCCGTTGGCGCTTGATGCTCGGTCGCTATGCCGACCAGAATTTATCAGCAGCGGCATTGTCAGGCGATCAACTAAAACTTGAGCGCAATCTTGATTATCTCTACCAAAATGAATATAAGCGTCGTGGCATCCAACAAGGGAAAAATCGCCATGGCGGTTTGGAAGCCTCGCAGCTTAACGCGATTAACTGGCTCAACCAAAGTCGAAAACTGTTCCCAAAATCGACCTTTGAACGTATGCAAAAACAAGCCATAGAGCGTTATGAGTTAACTGAGTTATTTAAAAACCCAGAGCATGTAAGACAACTTGAACCCAACCCTGCGGTGGCTAAAGCTTTGTTGAGTATGCGTGGTCGTTTAAGCAATGAGATGAAGGATGCGATTCGAGAATTAATTCAAAAAGTCGTGGAAGAACTCTTACAAAAAATCCGTACACAATTTTTAAAAGCGCTACAAGGTCGTCGTAATCGTTTTAAGCGTTCACATCTTAAACAGGCACAAAACTTTGATTGGAAACGGACCATTCAAGCCAATCTAAAAAATTATCAGCCTGATTTACAAAAACTGATTATCCAAACCCCTTATTTTAATGCCCGTGTACAGAAACATTTGCCGTGGGAAATTGTACTGTGTGTCGACCAAAGTGGCTCAATGATGGATTCGATCATGTATGCAGCAGTATGTGCCAGTATTTTGGCAGCTCTCCCTGCAGTCAATATTAGTCTGGTCCTGTTTGACACTCAAATTGTTGATTTAAGCCATTTAGCGCATGACCCAGTTGAAGTCTTACTGACCATTCAACTCGGTGGCGGAACCAATATTGGTCAAGCTTTACAATACTGTCAAAAGAAGATTAAACAACCCAACCGCAGTATTTTAGTCTTGATCAGTGACTTCGAAGAAGGTGCATCCGTTCAACAAATGCTCAACACCACCAGTCAACTCAACCAACAAGGCTGCAAACTGCTTGGGCTTGCGGCGCTGGATCAAGCAGCCAATCCTGTTTATGACATCAATATGGCACAAAAACTCCAAGAACGTGGTATGCAAATCGCAGCAATGACCCCTGAACATTTGGCGACATGGTTTGCAGAGGTGATGCAATGAGTTGGCATATTTATACCCAATACGATGAAGACAGCCTAACCATGCACAGTAATGCTGGTCTTCTACGTCGTGCCCGTAAAGCCTTAGATGCTGTTGAACTACTACAACAAGAGCACGATCAACTGGTATTTAAAGTCGAAGAATGTGAAGTTAAACTGCCCCTTGAGGGCATCACCAAAGCACTGTGTAATTGTTCAGCACAAGGCTGTTGTAAACATATTCTCAGCAGTATTTTATGGGTTCAGGAACATGAAACACTACTGGCTACCGCAAATAGCCCAAGTGAAAATAGCCCTAACAATAATCTAGAAAATGCAGTATCACTAACTCAACAGGAAACATCTCAACACGGTAAAATATCTGAGCAAGCCACAACGTCAGCCCTTGAAACTGTTTTAGAATTTGATCCAAGCAAAATCCAAAAACAAGCAGGCAAAGCCAATATTCGTTTGGCCTATGAATTTGTACAAAATTGGTTGCTGCAACCTGAATCCTGTCAAATTGATATTCAAGAACATAAAATCACTTTTCAAACCGATTTAAGTCCCAATCCAGTTGTTCTCTACCCTGCAACAGGGTTTGAAGGCATGTTGTCAGAAATTGCAGACAAACAAAAAGTTGCGGGGCATTTGGCATGTATTGCTTATTTATTTCTGAAAAATGCCCCTGAAAAATGGCAATGGTCCATTGATACAACAGCGCAACAACACAATTCTACGCAGCAACTTTCGCCTGATGATCAGGTATTGATCCAAGAACTTAAACTCATTTGTCAAAACTTTATTCAGCAAGGTTTGTCACATCTGGCCAAAGAAATGGTCATGTCACTGCATATTTTAAATATGCAAGCACGTGCACAAAACTTACCACGTCTAGGGAGCTTATTGCGTGCCTTACATGGCTCAATGAAGCAGTTTTTAGAAGCAGATGTACAGGTAGATGAGCAGCAGATTTTTAATCAATTGGCACATTTGTATGCCTATTTGGCTGCACTGTCAGAAATTGAGCATTTAGATCCAGATGTTCAAGCCGAAGCATTGCGACAACTTCGTGGTGCTGTACAACGTGACTATCAACAAGAAAGCATAGCGCATCTGATCCCGCTTGGTTGTGAATGGTGGAATACAGAGAGTGGTGCACATGGTCTAACAGTGTGCTTCTGGGATGCAAAAGAGCAACAACTCAAAGAAGTGACTCAGGCACGTGCCAATCATTTAGACCGGACCTTTGATATGCACAGTGCAGCCAATACGGGGATTTGGGGAAGTTCTCTCAGCTTTTTACTCCAGCATCAACTTGAATTAACCCATGCAAAATCCAGTTCAGAGACACAACTCAGTGCCAGTACAGATACTCGTTTTTTACCAAAAGGCTTGTTCAATGCACTCAGCCAATCCGATTTAGAACAGATGAATATTGGCATTTCAACATGGCAATCTTTACAGGAAATGCTTGTTCCGCATTCAAGCCTAGAACAGCTTAAGTCACGTTATGTACTGCTTCGCCATAAAAGTATCACAGCGCCTGAACTCAACGAACTAGAGCAATATTTTGAATACCGTATTACTGACGATGAAAATAGAGCACTCAAGCTGGTCATTCCGATAGAACCAGAATACCGTGCACGAATTAAACATCTCACCCAACTGATTCATAATGAAAAAATTATCGCAACATTGGTGCGTATCGAAGCAACACAGCAACAGATTCAATTCATTCCATGTAGTGTGTTTTTAACAACGCCAAAAGGTTTAAAAATATTCAGTCTGGATTATGATCATCCTGTACAGAAGAAAAGTAGCTTGGTTGAGCTGATTACTGGTCGAATTGAAAAATTGCTCGAACAAAAAAAACAATGGAAACATCAGCAACATTTATCTGCATTAGACCTTTTGATCTTGGAATCACAAGCCTTGTTTGAATTCTATGCAAATACAGGTCGTTCAAAACTGGATATGGATGATCTGGTTAAACTGGATGATTTTGCTGAAAAGTTTGCAGATTTGGGTTTAAGCTTTATTCAAAACTCACTCAAATCAGATTCCACACAGCACAATTTAGCCAGTCAGCTTTTAAAATGGCGACATGTTTTATTACAACTACAACGCCTAAATCATAGAATCGCTTTAGAAGGACAAGTTACGTCGTGATAAATTAAGCTTGCTATTTAAATTGATGATATTTTTCTATAATTTTAGTGGACTACCAAGCACAGTATTAAAGCCTAAAGTATTAGCGCCTATAGAAAAGCAACAGCGAGTTGCTCAAAAGGAATACAGATGTTAAATAAACTTTTTTCAAAAATTGAGTCGATGTTTTTAAAGCCTGAGGACAAGGCAGTGAAAACGCAACAAGCAAACTCAACCGCTGATCATGACCACATTCAAAAACATAATGAAGATCTAAAAAATAAAGTTGAAAAACTCTACCATATTTTCCAGCCTTTGGCCGTCATTGAAGACCAACTTGATCAAAATGTGGTTTTGTTTATTTTGGATGGAGAAAATCCAGAAATATTACTTAAATTACAGCAATACCCGCATGAAAAAGCACTGCTTTTACTGGGAAAGCCAGGTACCTATAGCTGGTATTGGCCTCAAAACAATCAATCACTGGATAAAAAAGAAAATAAGCTTGCTGAAGCAGCACTAAAACTACGCCGACGTTATTATGGTGAGATCTTTGAAGAATTAGAATTTGAACAAATCATTCGTTTTGCCAAAGTGCTTGAAGCGGCAACACAACAGAAAAATTTTACCAATATTTATGAAAAAGTGCCCGCTTGGTTTATTTATCTCACGGTAGATACATTTATTACCGCGTTTGATAGTCAGCAGTTTAGTGAAGCAGATCCGAATAAATTGTTAAAGCAAAATTGGACCCAACAGAAACTATTTGATTTGCTTGAAAGTGATCAACAGGGTTTAGGCGATGAACTGTTGCCTTATTTATTTGAACGCCAAAATATCGACAGTTATCATTCTAGTAAATTAGATAAAATATTATTACTCAAGGACACCCAAGATTTCATTTCAGCCCGATTAGATCAACTCAGAAAACTTATTCCAACACTGAGCATCATTGGACAAGAAAACTTTTTAGACTATATCGCCAAACAAACAGCATTGATCAAACAAATCCCCGACTTGATTGTAAAACTTTCTGTAGGGAAATCTAAAACCATTCGTACTAAAGCCACCAGTTTATTGACGAATTTAAATCCAGAAGATAGCCAAAAATATTTAAATCAAAATCTATTGGAAGGTTCAAGTCAGGAACGTGGCTTTTCTGCAGATCTATTGGCACGTTTAGGTGCTGACAATCTGACTGTACTAGAACAAGCATTTGCACAGGAAAAACAAAAATCTGTACAACAAATCTTACAAATGGCGATTCAGCGCTTAAGATCTGTTGATACTGCACAATTACAGCAAGATTTTGAAGCACCTACTTTTCAACCGTTTGTTGAACAAAAAATTCCGGCAAGTTTTACCGAAGTTATTTTAGAAAATTATCAAGAAATTTTGGCTAAAGCTGAACAGAATGCGGCCGATGAAATTGAAGAGAATAAAACAGCAAGTTATAGAAGAACTTGGGCTCAAGATCATTTAAAGCAGCTTAAAAAAATTAATCATCAAACCTTAACGTCAATTGTTGACCAACTGAACGGTGATGCATCTTTTAAAAATATCCACCAAGTTGAAAATATTATTACCCATAAAAATAAATATAAAAAATATCCTGAATTTTCCATTAATCATGCTATGAGAATCATTGCGATACGCAATCGAAATTGGATCTATTGGCCTAATTTATTTGAAATGCTTAAACCTGAAGAATATGCCAATTATGAACTTCGCCATATTGTTCAGGCTCTTGATGCGGCTAAATTTAATGATCCAAAACGTAGAGTGGCTCAAGGGATTCTAGCGGGATCATCCTATTATCAAAGTTTACAAGATCATATTTATGAAAAAGATAAAATTTGGCCATTTTTTGCGGAAAATCAAGAATATTTAACTGAAGCGTTGGGGCTTTCTCCATCTTTAGAAAAAAATGAATATCAAAGCTTTAACCCATCCGATGCCATCTTTGTACTTAAATGTTTCCCATCCTTACCAGTACAATTTATTCCGCGCTTACTCGAATTTGCATTGGGTGAAAATAAGCGTTTGCGTTATGAAGCGCAAGAAACCTTACAACACCTTCCAGACATTCATCAACGTGCCATTGAAGCTCTAGATTCGGGTAAACAAGACATTCGAATCACTGCAATTGAATGGCTAGCACGTCTACAAAATCAGGATGCAGTAAAACCGCTGAATGCTTTACTTAAAAAAGAGAAGAAAGAAATCGTTCGAGCTGCTCTTCTAACAGCATTGGAAAAGCTTGGACAGGATATTAGTGCTTATCTCAAACCAGAAGTGTTGCTAAAAGAAGCAGAAGACGGTTTAAAAGGCAAACTTTCAAGCAGTTTTACATGGTTTGATTTTGACACATTACCAAAAGTGAAATGGCAGAATGGTAAAGAGGTTGACCCTAGAATTATTAAATGGTGGGTGATATTGGCTGAAAAACTGAAAGAGCCTAGAGCCAATGCCTTATTACAACGCTATAGTGACTTACTCGATCAAAAAGATCAGGTACAACTTGCCAATCATTTATTACACAGTTTTATTCATCAAGATACCTTACAAACACCATTGGATGAAGCAACGCAATATGCAACTACAGAAGCGCCTAGCCGTCTAAGTTCTTATCGGGATTCATACAAACGTTATGGTGAAAAATACCCTGAATATTATGCCAAATATGGCACCATCACCTTAGAGGAAGTGATTGAAGAGATTAAACGCGAACGTTTAGGACTTTATCTGGGTTCCGCGATCAAAAGTAAAGGTATGCTTTCACTCACCGCCAATGCACAAGGAAGTTTTGCAGTAAAACAATTGCAGAACTATATGAAACAACACTACCCTCGTCGCTCACAAATTGAAGCCATGATTAGTGCATTATCGATCAGTAATGACCCATTAATCATCCAATTGTTGCTTTCACTTTCACGTCGTTACCGGACTGCTTCGGTACAAACACTTGCAAACACATTGGTTGCTGAGATTGCTGAACGTAATCAATGGACAAGTGATGAACTGGCTGACCGTACTATTCCAACAGCAGGTTTAGATGAAAATGCTGTGTTACAGCTACAATATGGCTCACGTAACTTTAGCGCCATTATCGATGATAAAGATAAATTCATTCTTAAAAATGAAGAAGGTAAAGAAGTTAAAGCGCTACCCGCGGCCCGCCAAAATGATGATGAAAGCCTGATCAAAGAAGCCAAAGCACTGTTTAGTACCAGTAAAAAAGAGTTTAAACAAGTCGTGGATATGCAAACAGGTCGTTTGTATGAGGCGATGTGTAGCGAACGTCAGTGGAATGTTGCAGAGTGGCAAGAGTATATCTTTGCCCATCCAATCATGAGACGCTTAATCCAAAAACTGATTTGGCTTGAAATCAAAACCAATGGTGAAAAAATCAGTTTTAGACCAAGTGATGATGGTGCATTACTGAATTTAGATGATGATGAAATCGAGCTTAGCACAGACAGTAAAATTCAAATTTCTCATGCGGTTTTGGTCGGTGAAAAGGAAGCGAAAGATTGGATTGCACACTTTAAAGACTATAAAGTGAAATTCTTATTTGAACAGATGACTCATCACCTGCCGAAGCTTGAGGATGATAATGTCACTGAAATTAAGGATCATAACGGCTGGCTTACAGACACCTTTACCCTCCGTGGCGTAGTGACCAAATTAGGCTATCAACGTGCCAGTATCGAAGATGGTGGTTCATTTGACCGCTATACCAAGCCGTATAAACAGTTGGGTATTGATGTAGAAATTACATTTAGCGGAAGTTATGTACCAGAGGAAAATATTCCAGCTGTACTTTATGAACTCACCTTTAGCAAGAAAGCCAGCCGCTCTTGGAATAACAATGAACTTCCACTTAAACAGATTCCACCAATTTTATTGGCTGAGAGTTATGCAGATTATTTAAAAGTTGCTGCATCTACATCAGGTTTTGATCCAGAGTGGGAAAAGAAAACGCCTTGGTAATCTGGATCAAAATGTATAAATAATCGCTAAAAAAGGGATAACAGCCAGTTTTTCAAAACTGGCTGTTTGATATTTTATTGTGAAAATGGAATATTAATATTCACAAAGACACATCATCTCGTCATAAAACTAAGCACGATATCATCCATAAAAAATTTAGATTAAAATTCAATGAGATCCAAAAATGAAATTTAATAATAAGGTGCCAAATGCAAGATATGACATATATGCAAATAAATGAATTATTTGCATCATTTAGCCTAGATACAGCTCAAAATTTACAAGATATTTTTAAACCTTTAGTCGATATTGATGCTGATTTACCAGCCCAAACCTTAAAATTTGTAATCACTGGTGAAAATCCAGAAATATTACTTGTTTTTCAAAAATTCCCTGATGATCAAGCCACTGCCCTACTGGGTAATCCTGGCACGTACAATTGGTATAGACCCAATTTTCATATTAATCGTCAGCAAGAGCACATGGCTTATCATTCGCAAAATGCACGTCAAAAGTTATATGGCGTAATTTTTGATGAGCTTGATCATGCGCAGATTGTACGTTTTGCAAAAGTGTTAGAAGCAACAACCAAACGACTTAATTTTATTAATTTTTATGAACAAGCACCTGTTTGGTTTTTATATTTTATCGTCGATGCATTAAACACAACTTATGGTGTTGGTTTTAAAGCTTTAGGACAGTCACAAAATATCAAATCTCATTGGACCTTACAAAAACTCTTTGAATTGCTCGAAAGTGAACAAGAAGGTTTCGAACAACATTTATTATTGGCCTTATTTGAACGTAAGAATCTGAGAAGTCACGATTTTGATCGCTTAAATTTGCTTTTCAATTTGAAAGACACAGAATCTTTTTTAGCACAATATGCAAATGAATTAATTGAAAAAATCCCCAATTTAACCAGCAACGGAATTCATATATTCTTAGATTTCTTGCAAAAACATGGCGATTTATACGATAAACTTAGCAAACTCATCGTACGACTTTCATTGCATAAAACCAAAGCCATCAGTGATAAAGCTTCGCCATTATTGAGCATCATCGATCAAAATAGCGTTCAAGAACATATGCGTTATTTCTTATTTTCAGGGAATAGCCAAGAACGCTCTGCGGCAGCGGAACTTTTTGCACGTTTAGGGCAAGATCATGCTCAACTTTTAGAAAAAGCCCTAAATGAAGAAAAACAAAAGTCAGTACAACAAGCCATACAAATGGCATTACAAAGATTAAAACCAAGTGAAAAAACTCAGCTTGAACAAGTCAAACTGCCTGACTTTGTAGCGTTGGTCGAGAAAAAACTTCCTGAATCTTTTACTGAAATCATATTGGAAAATTATCAAGAAATTTTAACTAAAGCAGAGCGAAAAGCATTATTGGAAATTGAGGAAAATAAAACCTCAGATTATCAATCTCGACATTTTCAAAACTACTTTAAAAATCGGACATATGTCAAAAAAACCAATTTAGAATCAGTTGTACAACAGTTAAATGGTGAAATAGAACGTAAATCATTTGCTTATGATTTTGAAATTATTCATTATAAAAACCGCATAAAAGAACAAAATAATTATACGATCTTCCATGCACTTCGTTCATTCCACTCTGAACGTGGAAATCTATACTGGGAAGATTTATTTGATATATTAACAACAGAACAGACAGCAACACTCGATTTAAAACAACTTGCTGATGCCATGCATCGGACCAAATTCAGTCAAGCTGATCGTTTAATTGCTCAAGGTATGTTAATGGATGAGTACAATATGTTGTCTCATTATATCGTTGACCCTGAAAAAATTTGGCCATTTTTTGCCGATCATCAAGCATTTTTAACAGAAGCTTTAGGCTTAACACCTTCTCTTTTCAAAGACAGTTGGCAGCAATTTAATCCCCAAAAAGCAATCAATGTTTTAAGATATTTTCCACAAGTGCCAAGTGAGTTTATTCCCAAATTATTAGAATTAGCACTTGGTGAAAATAAGAGCTTACGCTTTGATGCACAACAGGCTTTGGCAAAAATTCCAGACATCCATCTACAAGCCATCACAGCACTTGAATCTGGTAAGCAAGAAGTAAGAATTTCTGCAATTGAGTGGTTGACGCGTTTGCAAAATCAAGATGCAGTAAAACCACTGAATACTTTGCTGAATAAAGAGAAAAAAGAAATCGTTCGAGCTGCACTTTTAACGGCATTGGAAAAGCTCGGACAGGATATTAATGCTTATCTCAAGCCAGAAGTACTGCTTAAAGAAGCAGAAGTTGGGCTAAAAGGTAAATTATCAGTGAGTTTTAAATGGTTTGATTTTGAAACTTTACCAAAAGTGAAATGGCAAAATAACACAGATGTTGACCCCAAAATTATACAATGGTGGGCGATTTTGGCAGAAAAATTGAAGGAACCAAAAGCCAATCAATTGCTACAACGTTATGTAGGATTATTGAGTGAAAAAAGCCAACAAGAACTTGCAAATTTCGCCCTACAGAGCTTTATTACTGAAGATACTCGTGGCCCTAGATTGGATGAAGCAACAGAATATGCTGTTAAAAATGCGCCACAACGTTTACAACAGTATCGCAATGCTTATCAGGCTTGGGCGAAAAATGACACTTATTATGCATACTATGGGACGATTACACTTGAAGAAGTCATTACAGAAATCAAAAACATTCAGCTTTCTTGTATTTTAGGTTCAGCAATCAAAAGTAAAGGTTTCTTAGCACTGGCATTTGCAGCTCAAGGAAGTTTTGCCGTCAAACAAATACAAGATTTTATCAAACAGCACTATACGCGCCGAGCTCAATTAGAAGCCATGATTAGTGCATTATCCATTAGCGATAACCCTTCTATCACCCAACTGTTGCTTTCACTTTCACGTCGTTACCGGACTGCTTCGGTACAAACACTTGCAAACACATTGGTTGCTGAGATTGCTGAACGTAATCAATGGACAAGTGATGAACTGGCTGACCGTACTATTCCAACAGCAGGTTTAGATGAAAATGCTGTGTTACAGCTACAATATGGCTCACGTAACTTTAGCGCCATTATCGATGATAAAGATAAATTCATTCTTAAAAATGAAGAAGGTAAAGAAGTTAAAGCGCTACCCGCGGCCCGCCAAAATGATGATGAAAGCCTAATCAAAGAAGCCAAAGCACTGTTTAGCACCAGTAAAAAAGAGTTTAAACAAGTCGTTGATATGCAAACAGGTCGTTTGTATGAGGCGATGTGTAGCGAACGTCAGTGGAATGTTGCTGAATGGCAAGAGTATATCTTTGCCCATCCGATTATGAGACGCTTAATCCAAAAGCTGATTTGGCTTGAGATCAAAACCAATGGCGAAAAAATCAGTTTTAGACCAAGTGATGATGGTGCATTACTGAATTTAGATGATGATGAAGTTGAACTTAGTGCAGATAGTAAAATTCAAATTTCTCATGCTGTTTTGGTCGGTGAAAAGGAAGCAAAAGATTGGATTACACACTTTAAAGACTATAAAGTGAAATTCTTATTTGAACAGATGACTCATCACCTACCAAAGCTTGAAGATGATAATGTCACTGAAATTAAGGATCATAATGGCTGGCTTACAGATACCTTTACCCTACGTGGTGTTGTAACCAAATTGGGCTATCAACGTGCCAGTATCGAAGATGGTGGCTCATTTGACCGCTATACTAAGCCCTATAAACAGTTGGGTATTGATGTAGAAATTACATTTAGTGGAAGTTATGTACCAGAGGAAAATATTCCTGCTGTCCTTTATGAACTGACCTTTAGCAAAAAAGCCAGCCGCTCTTGGAACAACAATGAACTTCCACTTAAACAGATTCCACCAATTTTATTGGCTGAGAGCTATGCAGACTATTTAAAAGTTGCTGCATCGACATCAGGTTTTGATCCAGAGTGGGAAAAGAAAACGCCTTGGTAATTCATAAAGACAAATAAATTTTATTTAAGCTTGCTACAGGCTATAACAGTTGTATTGCAACCGATATGATTGGTCTTGATGGCCATCATATCGGTTATATGGATAATTCAACTCAGCAGGTAAAGAGAAGCCTTGTTCTACAATAGGGATAAAACACCATGCTTATCCCAGCAATTTAAAATTTATTTCAAAAATTAGTGCTTCAAACCATCTCAGGTAAGCCCTGCTTATGGATGGTTTTGCCTAATTGATGTAAATATCCATCATGAATTCATATTATTATAAAAATTATAAATATATTTATTTTCAGCTATTTAATTAACTTTTAAGCATACAATATATTGTTTTAAATGATGCACAAGAATCAATATCTTTCGCCATTGAACTAAAAAAGTAAACGCGTTTAAATGTAAACATTCATTCTGTATTCTAAAATAAAGGACTTTGCATGAACCGTCGTGTTGTCATCACTGGTATGGGCATTAACTCATGTATCGGTAATACATTGGAAGCTGTTAAGCACTCTTTGGAAAATGGTATTTCAGGGACACGTCATAATTCAACTTACGAAGAACTTAATTTTAAAAGTCATGTCAGTGCCGCAGCAGAACAAGATTTTGATGGTATTGACCGTAAACTCAAGCGCTTCATGGGCGTATGTGCAATGTATGCCTACAATTCTGCGCTTGCAGCTGTTGAACATGCAGGCTTAACGCCAGAGCAATTGGGCGGTAATCCTCGTTACGGTATTGCAGGGGGTTCAGGTGGTAACTCAACTGCGTCTGTTACAGAGATGGTTAAACTTTTAGAAGAAAAAGGTGCGCGTAAAATTGGCCCGTTCTTCGTACCACGTAATATGTCAAACACCATTACTGCCAATGTCGGTGTTGCATTTAAATTACAAGGTGTTGCTCATTCAATCACCAGTGCTTGTGCAACTTCAGCTGATGCGATTGGCTATGCTTACAACCTGATTCAATTGGGTAAACAAGATTTAATGTTGGCCGGTGGCGGTGAAGAAGATCACTGGTCACAAAGCTTATTGTTTGATGCAATGGGCGCACTATGTTCTAAATATAATGATGCTCCAGAAACAGCTTCACGCCCATACTCAGCTGACCGTGACGGTTTTGTGATTGCGGGTGGTGGTGGTTTCGTTGTACTTGAATCACTTGAACATGCTCAAGCACGTGGTGCAAATATTCTTGCAGAAGTGGTTGCTTATGCTGCAAATTCGGATGGTGCGGATATGGTTGCACCATCAGGTGAAGGTGCGACCCGTTGTATTTTGATGGCTTTAGAAGAAGCTAAACAACATGGCGTGGATAAGGTTGACTATGTCAATACCCATGGTACTTCAACACCTGCTGGTGACGTAACTGAACTTCTTGCGATGGGTCGTGCATTTGGTGAAGGTAATGTTCCACCATTAAGCTCAACCAAGTCTATGACAGGTCACAGTCTGGGTGCTGCTGGTGTTCAAGAAGCCATTTATTCTGTATTGATGATGCAAAATGACTTTATCGCGCCAAACATCAATGTCACTGAACTTGATGAAGGCACAAAAGGTTATGACATCGTACTTGAAAAACGCGATACAAAATTGAATACTGTGATGAGTAACAGTTTCGGTTTTGGCGGTGTCAATGCTTGTCTCATTTTTAAAAAATGGGAAGGCTAAACAAAGAATTGTTGATCATTCAAATTTAAAATAAGTTTGGATGATCAACATCTCGCACACTGCCCTTAAAAGGGTAAATTGATGGATGCTCCTTCAGAAGCTTTCCTTTGGGTAAAAGCTTTACATATCATTGCAGTCGTGTGTTGGTTTGCAGCACTGTTTTATCTCCCGCGTTTGTTTGTCTACCATGCCATGAGCGATGACAATCTAAGTCATCAGCGTTTCGAGATCATGGAGCGTAAATTATATCGGGGCATTATGTGGCCTTCGATGATCGCAACATTAATCACTGCACATTTTCTCGTAGACTGGGGTGATGCAACACGTCATTACCATGAAGCTTTATGGTTTTATCTAAAAGTCGGTTTAGTTGGTCTTTTGGTGATTTACCACTTTGTTTGTGGCTATTACCGTAAAAAACTGATTGGCAATGCACATTATAAATCGCATAAGTTTTGGCGGTTTTTCAATGAGATGCCAACCCTGATTTTATTTGCAGTGGTGATTTTAGTGGTCGTTAAACCGACATTTTAACTTGTAGATAGAAACCTCCTAAATGGAGGTTTTTTTATACATCTCGATTGGGTAAAGGCGGATCATAAGCATCACCTAAATATTGAAAATCATCTTGTAACCAATACCAGTATTGCCCTTTATTCAAATATAACTGATGTAAAAGTGCAGTAAAGTTCTGGGCAATAATAGGTGAATCACCAATCGTTGCATGGGTTTCAAAAAAGCTATCATAACATTGACCTCGTCTAGCTTGCGCCGTATCAATACTGATGTATTGACTCATTTCATCTACCTTTGCGATTAAAAACCAGTCATGACTGATATCATCATTTTCCAATTCCAAATCGGTTGATTCGTCTGAGAATAAATAAGTATTAATCGGTATAAATTGATGACTTGCGACGATTTCAATTGAATAAGCTTCTTGTGGAAAAAATTTTATTCCATTGGTTTCACGATAAAAGATCTTCACATCATCAGGAATATTTTGTGGAAAATTTTGTGCTAACTGTGCAGGATACACCTTACAGCTTGGATCTTGTTTTATGGTTTCTATTAACTGCAATATTTCCATTTTTATTACCCATTTTTAAGTAAAACTTGGCGTATTTTTCTGTTCATCGGTGTTGAATAGTACTTTTCAATGGCCCAACTCAATACAAAAACAGCAATAAAATAAATTGGTAATAGCATTAATTTTTCAACAGCTAAGGTTTCTTTGGGAAAATAAAAAACTTTAAATAAACCCAAGATAATCAAATGAAACAAGTACATTTCATAACTATGTTGTCCAATCCACGCTACACCTTTTGACAATATAGAGCGAGATTCAGTATATGGGTTCTGAGCAAAACAGAAGATCAACATTGCTGACAATATGGCAAAAATGCTGATTCCCCACGTACTAACCTCTTTGATTGGTGCATATAAATAAACAGCGGCCATCAACAAAACAATGATTGGAACCACGATTTTTGAAACCTGTATTTTTTGTCCCATCCGCTGAGTCATTAAAGCAGTTAAGCAACCCATCGCAATTCCGTCAAAACTTGAGAAGTAATGATAAAGATAAGCCCCGCTTTCCTCAGCAAAATGCAATGAACGGAAATAAGGTGCATAAATGATGATTGCCAATAAAAATATAATAAAGCCTTTACCACGGCCTAATACAACACACAAAATCGGAAATACTAAATAAAAGACTTCCTCAACAGATAAGGACCACAGCACACCAAGTGCATAATTCACCCAGCCATTTTCAATGATCAGAATATTCATCCAAAAGGTAAAAGCAGAAAATACAGTTAAGCCATAAGAAACTTCAATACCGTTTGGCGCTTGGTTGATAAAGGGTTTTAGCCCCATTGCACCCAGTGCCGTCACCAGCACCACCAGTAGCACCAAACAAGGCATAATTCGGGCAATACGGCGAATATAGAAATCTTTGAGTTTAATCTGCGCGAGTGTGCCACTTCTTTGTAAAGTATGCTGGGTGATTAAAAAACCTGAAATCACAAAAAATAAGGTCACACCATAATTACCATTGCGAGCAATTAAAGTACTTAAGCTTTCGCCAAAGATTTGTATACCGAGAAATGTGTCATGCAGTTTATAAGGAATATTAAAATGGTGGAGAAGTACCAATAAAATTGAAATTCCACGTAAGAGATCGATCTTGTTATTGCGCATATATGCTGTTGTTTAGCGTAAATGATGCTATTAAACGTGTTTTTTATTTTTATTTCAGTATTTTATTTTGAATAATTTGTTAAATTTTACATTGAATCTATGCAATCAATCACGGGGAAAACCAAAAAATTAAGTATCTTATATATAATCTAAGCATTTAATTTTTAAATTTAATTTATATCAAAATCTTTCATATCATAGTTATTCAGGAGATGATCTAACACCATCTCCTGATCAATTGAATATTCAACATTAAAGCTGTTGATTACGCTTTTTCATACGCGGTTTATACATCATTTGATAGGTCACCGCTAAAATAATCACCCACAATGGGCTGATGATTAAAGCTTTTAACGTATCAGGCTCAAGACTTAAAATCACCAAAGTAAAGGCAAGGAAGATCAAAACAAGATAAGACATCCATACACCACCCGGCATTTTAAAGTTTGATTTCTCATGCAATTCTGGGCGTAATTTACGGTAGCGTATATAACACACCATAATAATACTCCAGATACTAATGAATAAAATCACACATAAAGAACTGGCTAAAGTAAATGCTTCAACGGTATTTGGAACAAAATATTGTAGTGCTGCACCTGCCATAATAAAGCCACAAGAGAACAATAAACCTTTTGCAGGAACGGCGCGTTTAGACAGCTCAGCCAACTTAGTCGGTGCTTGCCCTTCTTTGGCCAATCCAAACAACATACGACTGGTTGAAAATACACCACTGTTCATCGATGACATTACCGAGGATAAAACCACCAAGTTCATAATCACAGCAGCTGCACCAATACCAGCATGTAGGAACAATGTGACAAATGGACTTTGATCCGCAGGAATTTCATTCCAGGGGGTTACCGACATCACGATAAAGAGTGCCAATACATAGAACAAAATAATACGGGTCGGAATCGCATTGACCGCTTTAGGTAAGTTCTTTTCAGGATCTTTGGTTTCTGCTGCCATAGTACCGATCAGCTCGACACCGACAAAAGCAAACAAGGCAATTTGGAAACCTGCTAAAAAGCCACTTGCGCCTTTCGGGAACATGCCACCATGCGACCAGACATTGCTAAAGCTTGCAACTGAACCTGTTGGTGCTTGGAAATGGCTCAACACCATATAGCCACCAATAAGAATCAATCCGACAATGGCTAAAATTTTGATCAAAGCAAACCAAAACTCAATTTCACCAAACAACTTTACCGTGAGGAGATTAATCCCCAATACCAAGAGTACGCATCCAGCACTAATTAAGGCTTGTCCCATGGGGGTAAAGGCGGTTCCGTCAGGAAGCCAAAAATTAAGATAATTGATAATTGCAGCCAAATCCGCAATACCCACTAAGATCCAACCGAGCCAGTATGACCAGCCAATATAATAGCCAGCACCCGGACCAATTAAGTCATGTGCCATATCAATAAAGGATTTATAGTGCAGATTTGAAAGTAAAATTTCACCCAATGCGCGCATCAGGAAAAAGAACATTGCACCAATGATCATATAAATGATCAGAATTGAAGGGCCTGCAAGGGAAATGGTTTTCCCTGAACCCATAAATAAGCCTGTACCAATTGCACCACCAATCGCAATTAATTGTAGGTGACGATTGGATAATTTCCGTTGTAGCTCATTTGGCGACGATGGTACGTCATCTGAATGGCTTGAAGTTGTCATAAAAATATCCTTTTTGACAATTTTTTGGAGGTAAAACCCGCTTGTGGCATAAGAACATTCCCGTTCTATTGTTCTACCTAACGCGAACTGGGCCACATGGTTTACATGTGACCAGCTTTAATTCGGGGCAAATACTGCTTTAATTATTGACAATAATCAATTCTACTTTATGACAAGAGGTGAATTTATGCCTGCGCCGCAATAACTGCGATCTCAATCAACCAATCTGGATTAACCAAATCCGCTTGAATCGTTGCGCGAGATGGTGCAACACAGCCTTCTAACCAATCAATCCAAATGGTGTTGAACGTCGCAAAATCATCTAAATTTTTGATGTAGACATGAGCAGACAATAAACGTGATTTATCAGTATTTGCCTCAAGCAATAACTGGTCAATTGTTGCCAAGATTTCTTGAGTTTGACCAATAATATCCTGTTGGGTGTTTTTAGGAACTTGGCCTGACAAATAAACCACTTTATTGAAAATGGTGACTGCACTCATCACTTGATTGCTGTTGAGTTTTTGAATGTCTGCGTGTTGAACGTTGTTTGACATGTTGATGTCCTTATTTTGAAATTTTAAAATTTACCCGTGCAGTTACACCACACATGAGCTCATAACCTACGGTTCCAGAACTTGCTGCAACTTCATCAATCGGCAGTACAGTTCCATTTGAAGACTGTCCCCAAAGTACCACTTCACTTCCAACACGAGCATCGGGGATATGGGTTAAATCAACCGCTAACATGTCCATGCTGACACGACCAATAGTTTGGGTTCGTACAGAATTAACCAATACTGGTGCATCCATAGAAATACGTTGGTAACCATCTGCATAACCACATGCCACAATACCGATTTTCATGGCTTGGGTTGCCGTGAATTTAGATCCATAACCCACTGTTTCACTCGGCTGTAAATCTTGAATTGCAATGATTTCACTGCGTAAACTCATGCTTGGTTTAAGATTCCAATCTTGAATTGAATGTGTTGGATAGTCTGGAGAACTGCCGTACAGCATAATCCCGCTACGAATATAATCTGAACGTAAATCTTGTGAATGTCGGAGAATGGCCGCACTATTTGAAACTGAACGCTCTCCGTCTAAATCTTGAATGGTTTGTTCAAAAATAGCCTGCTGGTAGGCAATCCCAGATTGCCCCAAACGCTCACCATCTGCATCTGAAAAATGCATCATATGCGTGATAGATTTCACCACATCAAATTGCTTTAATCTTTGCCACATTGCCCGATAGGCATCAGATTTAAAACCAAGGCGATTCATTCCTGTATTCATTTTTAAAAATACATCGAATTGCGTCTGTGCTGGATTGTCTTTGTGATGTTGGCTTTGAAATTGTTCTAGCCAATTCACTTGATCTTCATTATGCAGGCTAAAACTTAATTGATATTTTTCACAATCCAATAAATCATCTGCTGAAAAAATGCCTTCTAAGAGCAGAATTGGACCTGTCCATCCCGATGTTCTTAGGCGTTTTGCTTCATCGATATCCAACAAAGCAAAACCATCTGCGGATTTGAATGCATCATAGACACGTTCAATACCGTGTCCATAAGCATTGGCCTTGACCACGGTAAAAACTTTACTTTGTGGCATAAATTGACGGGCGACATTCAGGTTATGCAACAAAGCATCCTGATGAATGACGGCAGTAATTGGTCTAGGCATTTTATTCATCCCTGAATATGGATTGGCGTTGTAAATTATTTATCGCTAAACAATTTATTTATCACTGTTTTAACAAAGTGGCACTTAAGCAGCGTGTGGATAACGCTGAATAGATAAACCTTCGGTACTGATATCGGTTTGATGATTAAGCACCAAATCACTAATCAATTTTCCTGAACCACATGCCATCGTCCAGCCTAAAGTGCCATGTCCAGTATTGAGGAATAAGTTTTTAAAACGTGTTGCGCCAATAATTGGTGTGCTGTCTGGGGTCATTGGGCGAAGACCGGTCCAAAATGACGCTTGTGCCAAATCACCACCCGGGAATAAATCTTGGGTCACCATTTCCAATGTGCCACGGCGATCCGCATTTAAACCATGATTAAAACCGCTTAATTCTGCCATTCCACCAACACGAATACGTTGATCAAAACGAGTAATCGCGATTTTATAGGTTTCATCCAAAACTGTAGATTGTGGTGCAAATGTTGGATCAACAATTGGAATAGTTAAAGAATAACCCTTCACTGGGTAAACAGGTAAATTCAATTCCAGCGGCTTTAAGAAATCACGTGAATAGCTACCAAAAGCCAATACATAGCGATCAGCAGTTAACACTTCACCATTAACCACTACACCTTTGATTTCATCACCTTCAACCACCAATCTTTCAACATTTTGGTTGAATTTAAACTCGACACCTAAACCTTTGGCTAAATTGGCTAAAGCATTGGTAAATAAATAGCAGTCGCCTGTTTCATCATTTGGAAGATGTAAACCACCGACCAATTTATCTTTGGCATGTTCTAATGCTGGTTCTACTTTAGCAAGATCATCTTTAAGCAATAACTCATGTGGAACACCACATTCTTTGAGTACAGCAATATCACGCTGAACCATTTCTAATTGAGCTTCATTACGGAAAACTTGCAACGTGCCTTTTGAACGGTTTTCGTATTCAATCCCAGTATCTTTACGCAGTTCTCTTAAACAGTCACGGCTATATTCTGCAACACGGGTCATGCGTTCTTTGTTAATTGCATAACTTTCTGAGTTGCAGTTTTTAAGCATTTGCGCCATCCACTGCAACTGCCACATACTGCCATCGATATTAATCGCGAGTGGTGCATGATGTTGAAACATCCACTTAACCGCTTTAAATGGAATACCGGGTGCAGCCCACGGTGTCGAATATCCTGGAGAAATTTGACCTGCATTACCAAAGCTGGTTTCTTCAGCTGGACCTGCTTGACGGTCTAAAACTGTTACTTGTGCTCCTTGCTGCGCGAGGTAATATGCACTTGCTACGCCAATCACACCACTACCTAATACTATTACACGCATTTCTTATCCTTTATGCATTTACTAGTTTATTTCACTAGTATATTTTTGGTTCAATAGTTTATTTCACTATTTTTAATGCTAAAATTTAGGTGTTTTAATTTTTTGTCGTGAAAAATGATTAAAAAAAAGGGAATAATTGATGCGTAAATTAGACCGTATAGATCGAATGATTTTAGATATTCTTCAAAATGAGGGTCGAATTGCCATCAGCGAGTTGGCCTCACGGGTCAGTTTATCGACCACACCCTGTTCTGAACGCGTCAAACGTTTAGAGCGAGATGGTATTATTATGGGCTATCATGCACGTCTAAACCCGAAACACCTTGATCGCAACTTATTGGTTTTTCTAGAAATTAGTTTATCTGCAAAGTCTGGTGATGTGTTTGAACAAGTGGCTAAGGACTTAATGGAAATACCAGAAGTACAAGAGTGCCATCTCATTTCGGGAGATTTTGATTATTTAGTCAAAGCCCGATTAAAAGAAATGAGTGCTTATCGACGCTTACTTGGTGATTTACTTAAAAAACTTCCATCTTCAGCCTCTTCACATAGCTATATTGTGATGGAGGAAATTAAGGAATCATTGTATTTGGATGTGCGTTAATTCCATCATTTTACCTTTAGACGGACTGACTGGGGATGCATTGCAGATTTAAATATCTCTCCACCTTAAAGCCAAGTTTTACTGCAAGTGGATCGTAAATTGAGCGGTGATGGATTTAAGCGTTTAATGCTTCCACATCATGCAATATCTCTACCCACTTGAGTGAATGACATTAAAAGATTACTGGGGATTTAGTCCCTGTTTAAATGTGTGATTACTACTAACGATGTGATTGCGAGTAAACCCCCAACTCAGAGTATGGTTTCTCTATGCTGGGGATAATTAAGGTGAATTGGAATTATCTCAAAAGTCTGAACTAAAAGCAGATTTAGAGCAGGTTTAACAATTCAGAGAACTTTGCAATTTTTGCTTTCGGCGCTGCTTCGTCCAATTCTTGTTTTGAGCCATATCCATACTCTACAGCAATGGTTTCAATCGCATTTTTACGTGCACCAAAAATATCATGTTCCCGATCTCCCACCATCAAACACTCTTCAGGATTTAACTTTTCTTTTTCAAGGATATAAGTGATCAACTCGCCTTTATTGGTGCGTTCGCCATTTAACTCACTGCCATAGGGATAATCAAAATATTTTAATAAATCAAAATGATCTAAGATTTGACGTGCATAAACTTCAGGTTTTGCAGTGGCTAAAAACAGTCGATAGCCCTTACTTTTTAAGGCTTCCAAGGTTTGTGCAACATCATCAAAAACATGGTTTTCAAATAGGCCAGTTACAGCAAAACGTTCACGATAACCCAATAAAGCTTGTTCAGCTAAAATATCATTTGCTTCAACATTGAGTAGCTTTGCCAATGATGCCTTTAACGGTGGGCCAATAATCCAGTCGATATTTTCACTGTCAGGAATCGGATGTCCAACCTTTGCAAGTCCATAACGTGCAGATGTCGTAATGCCTACTTTTGGGTCGGTTAATGTGCCATCGAGATCAATTAAAATATTCTTTATCACCATCCAATCCTTTAAATCTGTGTTTGAAACAATTATCAAATTACTATCGAGTGTTCTCGTAAACTTGCCTATACTAACGTAAATTTGTGAATTAAGGACATCATCGTGCGCCCTACTGTACTTTGTTTTTCAGGTCTAGACCCTTCTGGTGGTGCTGGTATACAGGCTGATATTGAAGCGATTGGTCAAAGTGGCGCACATGCGGCAATTGCTTGTACAGCATTAACTATTCAAAACTCTCAACAAGTTTTTGGTTTTGAAGCCAGCTCCAAAGAACTACTGCTTGCTCAGGCCAATGCAGTTGTCGGTGATTTACCCATTAAAGCCATCAAATCGGGGATGTTAGGAACCACAGATAATATTGCTGCACTGGCTGAGTTTTTACGTGAACATCCAGATTATCTATATGTACTTGATCCTGTTTTAGTGGCAAATAGTGGTGGTTCACTGGGTAATCAAGAGACTTTGGTTAAAGCCTTTATCGAACTGATTCCTCTGGCAACAATCATTACCCCAAATACTGTGGAATTACGCGCCTTAACAGCAGAACAAGACATAGAAAAAGCCACAGCCAAACTGTTTGAAATGGGCGCACAAGCTGTTCTGGTAAAAGGTGGTCATGAAGATACCCCAGACTATATTCGCAACGCCTTGTATGTGAATGGTGAAATGATCGCTGAATCTAAATGTCCCCGTTTGGTAGGTGAATACCATGGTTCAGGTTGTTCATTGGCAAGCTTTATTGCAGGACGTTTAGCACTAGGAGATCCGCTTAAAATCGCGGTACAACATGCTGAAACATGGTTATTTGGTGTATTGAAAAATGCCGAAACGCCGATTGAAGGTGGCCAAAAAATTCCAAAGCGCTTTTAAATGTTGAATATTGCTCTGCACTTTTGAAAATAGCATCCAAGTTTCACTAAACAACTGAAACTTGGAAATTCCCCTAAAACAATGGAAAAGACAATGAGAATAATAATGTACAAAACACTCACGACAACAATGCTATCAAGTTTACTTTTAACCCCATTCGCATTTGCCCAACCTCAACAACAAACTGTAAATCGCAATATTAACGATGTAGTGAATGGGCAAAAAACCCATTTTATTTTTAAAGATGGCGATGACGAATCAGGTCAACTCATCATTCAAACACTGGCTAAACAGCAAGCATTTGATCTTGCAGAATTACCATTTGAACGAAAACGACAGATTCATTTTCAAGACTATAATTTTGATGGATATACCGATATTGCTGTGTCTACACCTGACATGGGAATGGGGGTTTATTCTATTTTTGATATTTTTCTCTATCGACCTAAAAGTAAAGATTATCAAGTGTTGGACCAAGAAAAAATTGATTTTAGCCATGCACAGTGTTCTGGATTGACGGATCTCAAACTGATTACCCAGAAGAAACAAATGACCAGCTCATGTCGAGGTGGTGCAAGATGGTGGATCGACACTTATCAATTTAAAAATGGGCAATGGAAATGGTTAAAGTCTAAAACTGCGGATGAGTGATTTTTCTCTTCATCCTTTGCTGATCTTAATGCCACTGATACAGCATAAGAACCCAATCAAACAAAAAATATAATGTAATCTGGACGATGTTGATTATGAGTAATATGTTCATTTTTTAGTATATTTATATTTAAGGCTTTGTATATGTTGGCGATTGGTTTTCCACGACTTTTCTAAAATTTCTTTCTCTAGACGATACTGAATACGTTTTAATTTCATTGGAGGAATGTTGATTTGCTTAAATTGTTTGACATAATCTGTCCAACCTGCACCATGAAAGACATTGTTTGGCATTTGGGTTTTAAATTCGCAATCAGGCATAAAAACCACGATTGAATGGATCTGAGTTGAATCAACAATATCTGTGAGCACACTTTCTAAAAATTTTTGGTGCTTATAATTTTGATGTAATGGATTTTGGAACTTATAGCTCTTTTTATAAATCTTTTGTGTCCAAATCCTTTGACGCTCGCCACCAAATATCCAACCTTTATAATTCTTTGTTTCAATGACAAAAATACCATAAGGACTTAATAAAATATGATCTATTTGGGTGGTCTGATTTTGCTCATCAGGCAGCGTACAATCATTCAATAAAATATAATTTTCTTTGTCTAAATAGAGTTTTACATGGGTGCTGACAGTAAATTCACCTATTTTCCCTTTTAAAAAGGGCTTAAATAATTTAACCAGCGTAATCGCAACCAAAAGTAAAACGATCCAACCTAGATTTGATAACAATGGTGCAAAAATTTGTGCAAGCATTTTAAATTGTAATGTAATAATGAATAGCGTTGAGTCTATGGCACTTGTTCAATTTTTAAAAGAATATCCTTATTATCCAACCCACCCGCAAAACCCACTAATTTACCATCAGCCCCGACCACACGATGACATGGCGCAATAATAGAGATCGGATTTTTACCATTCGCTGCGCCCACTGCCCGAACTGCTTTGACATTTCCAATCTGTTCTGCGATCTCTTTATAGCTCCGCGTTTCACCAAATGGAATCGTCAATAAAGCTTGCCAAACTTTCTGCTGAAACTCACTCCCCGCAAAATCTAGCGGTAAATCAAACTGGGTTCTTTTTCCTTGAAAATATTCATTCAATTGTTTCGCCGTCTCCAACAAAACTGGATGTGTATTGTTTTTAATTAATTCAGCCAAACGAACCCGTTTAGGATTTTCATTTTCCCAAAGTACTGCAACCAAGGCATGATCGTGGGCGACTAATTTTAATATCCCGACTGGGGAGCTCATTTCCATAAATGAAAGTTGCATGTCCTTATTCCCTTTCCAACTCAGCAACAGCTTAACTTAGCTTGAAGATAATTTCATCAAAATAAGACCTGAAATAATCAATACAGCAGCCAACATCCGCATCGCTGAAGCTGCTTCACCTAAAAAGAAAATTCCGACGGCAAAAGAACCAATCGCACCAATCCCTGTCCACACGGTATAAGCTGTTCCAAGTGGTAATGTTTTCATTGCATAAGAAAGTAATGCAAAACTTGCAATCATAAAGATGATGGTCAAGATACTCGGTGTCAGCTTGGTAAACCCATCAGACACCTTCATAAAATATGCCCAAACCACCTCAAGCACACCCGCAACTGCCAATAAAACCCATGCCATTACACATTCACCATTTTCTATTGGGTGTTTCCACTATTGATTACACCATGAACTACACATAAAAAAAGTGCTACCTCCTACAGAAATAGCACTTAAACATTTCAATAAATTAAGACGAAGAAAGTTTCATTAAAACTAAGCCAGAAACAATCAGTACAGCAGCGAACATACGCATTGCTGTTGCAGGTTCACCCAAAATAAAAATACCAACCAAGAATGAGCCTATCGCTCCAATCCCAGTCCAAATGGTATAAGCAGTTCCCAATGGCAAAGTACGCATCGCATATGCCAATAGACCAAAGCTTAAAATCATGAAAAATAAGGTGACAATACTTGGTGTAAGCTTTGTAAAACCTTCGGACAATTTCATACTATATGC
This sequence comes from Acinetobacter sp. NyZ410, assembly GCF_022828975.1. Lineage (NCBI taxonomy): Bacteria > Pseudomonadati > Pseudomonadota > Gammaproteobacteria > Moraxellales > Moraxellaceae > Acinetobacter > Acinetobacter sp. NyZ410. The sequence continues at coordinate 4,007,116 of NZ_CP094620.1, forward strand.
CCAAACGATTTCAAAGATACCTGCGAAAATAAGAAAAACCCAAGCCATGACCAGCTCCAAATTTAAATTAGAATCAGGCCGTCCTGACGATTTTTCTCAAATTGAGGGAGGTCGTTCCTCCTGAAGAACGCTAATTATATCAACTCATGTTGAGGAATTTATTAAAATTTACAAAATTTGACCTTTTTTACATTTCGAATAATTTTTTTTCATGAGGCTTACTTTATGATCAAGCATGCTAAATATAAAAATCAGGAATCAAAACCATGAAACATGATTATTGGGGTGATATCCACCCGAGCTGGGCTGGGTTTAGTTCAGAAACATTTTTTTCACATTGTTTTTTTAATCAAAATGCTGATCGGGAGATTTTCTTAGGGGAAGAGTTTGATGAAGATGGCGATGAAATCGAAGAAGCGCCCAATCTTGATCAACTCAACGCTTTTGCAAAAACCTACCAATTATTTATCAATAGTATTGAACAACATATTCAGACCATTCAGCAACATGCTTTTGAACGCTATCAAAAGCTTTATGCACATTATTATGAAAATCCAGAAAAATCAGGTGAGGCTGCATTGAATATTCAGGATGTGGAATCTCATAATCCTTATATACAGACCATGTTAAATTTGCGTGTGAGTGCACCCGATACCTTAACCCTCTCTATTCACTATGATTTAGATACAGAGCATGGAATGGAATTTAAATTTGTAAATAACCAGCTTGAACGTGTTGCTGGCATTGCAGAAACGTAAAAGGTCACTCCCAAAGAAGTGACCTTTTGCTTTATATGAAAAACGAAAGCTTAGAATCTAAAACGCAGACCTGCACCATATAACCAACCTGATTCGGAGTCGGTTGCAGTTTGCCATGCTGTCTCTTTGTTACCTTTAGAATATGCATAGGCCACACTTACATAAGGCATCACCTTTTTTGTGATTTCATAACGGGTTTCTAAACCTGTTTTAATACTGTTTAGACCTGTTTTTTGGGCATAGCGTGAATCATCGCTAAACACCACATTTAAATCTAAATAAGGCTTTAAAATCAGCTTTTGTGTCAATAGTAAATCACGTTCAGTTTCTAGGCTAAATGCAACCCGACTGTCCTGTCCGAAATACAGATAAGCATCTGTTTCAAAAAAGTACTGCGCCAAGCCGTGTAAACCCAAAGCAGCATCTACACGTTCCTGATCAGTGGTTCGTTCAGGATTATCACTGTAACGCACACCCGCCTGTACATCCCAAAAATCAGCAATGTTACGGCTATAGAGGGCACTTAGATCATATTCTATTTTGTCTGATTCAGCCTTACTGGAGCTCCCTTTAATGAATAACTTATTTTCATCAGTACCTATGCGTAACTCTAAAGATGAATCTAAAGTACCTTTTCCATCTTCATCCAGCATCCAAGCATTATCAATAGTCACTCGCTGATAAACCTGCGCACCATGTTCTTTACGATGATCATGGGTACTATGTGAAGCTATGCTTCCCTCTCCCGTAGTGGTTGTAGGCGCTTGATGCTGTGTATGATCTACAGGATTGCTTTGCTCATCCAACTGATTCATTTTTGAATGATCCATGCTTGAATGATCAGTCACTACAGTTGATTTAGTCGCAATACTCGCATCACTTTGCATCTGATGCCCTTCATGGGCCAAAGCCAAACCACTCAGCATAAGTAATGAACTTGCCAGAACTGATTTAGAAAAAAGATTAATGATTTGCATGTTCGTCTCCTTTCACTTCAGCCTTTTGAGTGGTATTTGTTGTTTGAACTGGCTGGGTGGACACTTTGCCATCACTCACATTGGCAACAATCAATTTATTCATCATCCCTGCACTCATGTGGTAGAGCAAATGACAATGGATTGCCCATTCACCCAATTCATCAGCGGTTAATAATGCTGTAACTGTTTTTGCAGGTGGTACAACAATGGTGTGTTTATTGGGCATATCCACAGCAGGCTGACCATTTTCCAATTGCATAAACATGCCGTGTAAATGCATTGGATGCGCCATCATACTGTCATTGATAAATTTAATTCGGATACGTTCGCCATATTTCACTTTGAGTGGTTCAGCATCACTGAATTTTTTACCATTAATCGTCCAAACGTAGCGTTCCATGGTTCCGCCTAAACGAATCACCAATTCACTGGTGGCATCCCGAGTATCAGGTTGTGGGGTTAGTGATTTTAAATCACTGTATTGCAGTGCTTTATCTCCTTGCGGTGTCGAGGCATTTGCCCAACCATAAACCACTTGATCATTTTTTTGCGCTGCCGATGAATTGCGATGCTGTGAATGATCCATAGCTTGGGTATCATTCGCATTCATTTTTGAATGATCCATACCCTGCATATCGTCAGCATTCATTTTTGAGTGGTCCATACCCTGCATATCGTTGGCATTCATTTTTGAATGATCCATACCTTGCATATCGTTGGCATTCATTTTTGAGTGGTCCATACCCTGCATATCATTCGTATTCATTTTTGAATGATCCATAGCCTGCATATCATTCGTATTCATTTTTGAATGATCCATAGCCTGCATATCATTCGCATTCATTTTTGAATGGTCCATACCCTGCATATCGTTGGCATTCATTTTTGAATGGTCCATACCCTGCATATCGTTGGCATTCATTTTTGAATGGTCCATGCCTGACATATCACCCATACTCATCTTGGAGTGATCCATACCTCCGCCACCATGACCTCCCATATCTTCCATAGTTAGCACAGCACGTGGACGAGCAGCAGGCATATGAATAGCAGCACTTTTTGCTGTTAATTCATTGTGAAGTGTTCCAATCGCAAATCCTGAACGATCAATAGATTCTGCTTCAATCTGATAATGACTGGTTTTAGGTTCAACAATCACATCATAGGTTTCAGCAGTACCTATACGAAATTCATCCACAGCCACTGGCTTTACAGGCTGCCCATCGGCACTGACCACTGTCATTTTTAGCTGAGGTATACGTACATCAAAGAACGACATTGCCGATGCATTCACAAAGCGCAGTCGAACTTTTTCATTTGGCTTAAACAGACCCGTCCAATTTTGTTCAGGGGTTTTTCCGTTTACAAGAAAGGTATAACCCGTCACATCAGACATATCTGTTTTTAGCATACGCATCTGATTCCACATTTTGCGATCAGACCACGTTGCTTTTAGACCATCACGTTGTAACTGTTTCCAAACATCCCCTAGTGTTTCACGTCGATTTTGATAATATTCTGCGGAAACCTTTAGATTTTTTTGGATCTGGTCACTGGTTTGCTCATGAAAATCCGACAACATCACCACATAATCACGATCTGTGCGTTCATGCGCTGCCAGCGGTTTTTTATTCTTTGGATAAATCACTAAAGAACCATATAAACCATCCTGTTCTTGGCCTTTCGAATGGGCATGATACCAATAGGTTCCACTCTGACGAACTTTGAACTTATAGACAAATTCTTCGTTGGGTTTGATCCCGTTATAACCATTAAAGCCAGGTACACCATCCATAATGCCGGGCAATAATAGACCATGCCAATGGATCGATGAATCCTGATTCTTTAAATTATTTTTAACACGAATCACCGCTTCATCACCTTCTTCAAATTCTAAAAGTGGTGCGGGAAACTGGCCATTTACAGTAATTCGTTTTACAGGTTTACCTGTTACATTGACGATTCCTTCATCAATGCTGAGTTGATATTCTTTGATTGCGGCAATTCCCCAAGTTGAGGAAACCAAGCACAATGTCGCAACTAAGCTTTGAGCTAATCGCTTTTGAGATAACTGAATAAACATAACTTAACCTAAATTTTAACAAGCAACTTTGAATAAAAAAGTGTCTAAAATCAGATTAAGCTTTTGGAGGACGTAAGATTTCTTGCCAATGCCCTGCGAGGTGCTGAGCTTGGTAATTAATTTGATAGGCTTGAGTATTGTGCAGATGATCGGGTGCAATCAATTTGGGAATATCAGGATTGAACCAAACCACTGAAGATTGGCATGAGAATGCAGCACAATCTGGGCATTTGCTCTGCTGCGTATCTGGAGATTGAACCTGTTGATTATGGCAATCTTTTAGATTTTGTAGCTGTTGCTCATGATTGAGGTGCGAGTTTTGATCATTTTGTTTTTGTTGTATATCGGCACAATGCTGTTTCATTTCTTGTACAGCACTGTTTTTCATCATCGATTGATGTTCATCTAAAAGTGATGAATTCATCATTTGCTCATGTTGCATCACATTTACAGATGCAATAGACACACTGCTCCAGCCTATGGCAAAAACCATAAGACAAACAAACCAAAGCTGTTTGTGCAGTTGTCTAAACAAAACTAAAACCTATGTTTTAATCTATGATGAAGCTAAGAGCATAGCCAATAATGACGAGTTTGGCAAATATCGTGCGGAAAGATTGCCAATATCACTGAATAATTTTGCATCAACTGCACTTTGAATAAAAAATGAATAATTAAATCGATGAATAGCGGATGATTTTTATAACAAAAGAGCCCATTTGGGCTCTTTTTAAACAGAAATTGCATGTATGATAAACGATTGATCACCCTTTGATTAATCTATACCCAGCTTATCCATATGCTTATCAACATGGTTATCCATATAGTTATCATCAAAGTTATCCACAATTCACACAATACATTTGTGGAAAAGTTTAAGCCGAAACTTGTCCCACTTTTGCTAACTCAGCACGCATTTCGTTAATCACAGCTTGATAATCAGGTTTACTAAAAATCGCCGAACCAGCAACAAACATATCAGCTCCTGCTTCAGCAATTTCACGGATATTTGCTGGGCCAACACCGCCATCAATTTCTAAACGAATGTCACGACCTGAAGCATCAATAATTTTACGCGCCTCACGTAATTTATCCAAAGTGGTAGGAATAAATTTTTGACCGCCAAAGCCAGGGTTTACACTCATTAAAAGCACTTGATCTACTTTATCTAAAACATAGTCGAGATAATGCAAAGGTGTTGCTGGATTAAACACCAAACCTGCTTTAGCACCACCATCTTTAATCAATTGCAATGAACGGTCGATATGATGCGTTGCTTCAGGATGAAAAGTAATAATATCTGCGCCTGCTTCTAAGAAATCACCAATCATACGATCAACAGGTGAAACCATAAGATGCACATCAATCGGGGCTTTGATCCCATATTTCTTTAATGCCTTACATATACCCGCACCAAAAGTTAGGTTTGGCACATAGTGGTTATCCATGACATCAAAGTGGACAACATCTGCACCAGCTGCCAATACATTTTCCACATCTTCCCCCAGACGGGCAAAATCAGCAGATAAAATTGAAGGTGCAATCAGATATGGCTTGGACATGAAACAACCTGGCAAAGATAAAAATTTTTCCCATTATAACAAACTTACCCTATTGGGTTGTTTCAAAAAGCAACAGTTTTACTTATCTTGCTCATTTATCAGGTCATAGCAATCATCTGGTTGAATCAACGACTGTCTATTACTTGATGATATGGGTTTTAACGAATAATCTGATCTTTTGAGAACAATACAAAAATAAAGGGCTTCATAAAGCCCTAGATCCAGTCACCGCCACCTTGCACAATCTATAGATAAACATCGCTTATCTATACTGTTTAAGGTTTAGCCTGTTGTTTTTTCTCAAAATCACGAACCATTTTAATGCGTTCTTCAGTTGCAGGATGTGAAGACAAGGCATCAAAAATCTCTAAAGAGCTCTCTTTTTCACTAGACTCATTTTGAGGTTGTTTTTTATTTGGGTCAGCTTTTTTATCAGCTTCAGCCGTTTTGCCTGCCTGCTTTGGTTTTTCTTCCAGTGCAGTTTCATCACTTAAGCGTTGTAAGAAATTCGCAAAATGAGACACTTCAATGCCTTTACGATCCATCAATTTCAGCGCATACATATCCGCCTCAGCTTCAAATTTGCGTGAATAATTTGCACCAATCATCGCGGCAGGTAACGAGGTCAATAGGTCTGAGCTGTCTCCCGTCATGGCAATATACAACACACTCAACCCCAAACTGGTCAAGCCTTGTTGTAAGCTATGCCGTTCCACCAAATGCCCTTGCTCATGTGCCAATACACCTAAAATCTCTTGATCACTATGCGCCATTTCAATCAGTTCATCGGTGATAATAATCGTATTGTTAGGTAAAGCCACTGCATTAGCGCCCAATCGCCCACCTTCACGGAAGACCAATTTTGCTGGTCTGCCTTCAGCGATAGTACTTAGATATTGCTTGGAAATTTGATCTTTTTGACCTTGTGCCAAATGACTAGGATTAGTCCAATTGTTCAATACATATTTTTCTGCTTCATCGCCTAATTTATTCAAACTATTTTCAGGCAGCTGAAAAGCAACATAATGTGATGCTGCTGGAACACCCCATTTCACTAAAGCAAAAACAAAAGCCACCACAAAGATGATACTGAATACAATTAAACTTGGAGAACGTTCTAATTTCCAGATCGAATGCTGAACATTTTTAGTCCCAAAATTAAACCATTCTGGTAAAGCCCCCTGAAACTCAATCCTAGCGTCATCTTTAAGCTCAATCGCAGGATTTAATTGCCCCAGTGCGCCAATTAATTCCATATCGCGATATGCATAACGGCGTTGATGTTCTAAACGTTCACCATACTGAATCAGCACCTCGGACTCAGATTGAGCGAAAAGTTGGGCATGGTGTGGTTTAGACACCACACCATCATAGAAAATGACTTCTATTGGTCGTGACATAAATTATTCAACTCATATCATTATAAAGAAACATCAATGTCGAAGATGTCACTAATTTCTTCAGCTAAAGCACTTTGCTCTTGCTGTGCAAGATTCATCATTTGATCTGGATCATCATGCAAAATTAAACTCATCGAATCAACTTGATATTTGTGAATACGAATTGCTGCCCATGCAGACATTAAACCAATGCTTAGAATTTTAACCAGCCAATTTGATGCCACAATCCATGCATAACGCCATTGATTACAATCTGTTTTAAATTGACTGCTTCCAACCGTTGTATTGTTCCATGTGGTAATAAAAATACGTGCCGCAATCAATGGATAAATAAACAACCCTGCCACAGCGTACATCGCAAAGACACCAAAGATAAAAAAGTTTGGCGTATACCCTGCAATAAAACCGATAATACCGAAATAGATAATGCCAAATGCCAGCATGATTCCAAAAGACATAAAAATTGGAATGTAAACTGCCGCCATATAAGCTGACCAATCAGCATTCAATTTAAAATCCAACTGCCCTGCATATAAATGATCGATGTAGTATTTTTTATACAACCAGATCGCAACAGGAGCAAATATCCCTAAACTAAAAATATAAATTAAGATACTGAAAAAAAAGACTTTATAGGATTCTTTTGTGGTTCCCGCAAAATAAAAGCGACTGTTGCCGAATTTACTGTTTCTTGCGGTAAAGCGCATTGTTGCCCGAATCAGCCATGGTACTGCTGCATACAGCACCACTAAACCAACCACCGTCGCAATCATGGAATATTGTGAGGAGATTGAAAAGGCGGCATAAATACCCAATGCAATCAAACGTCCAACTAAAATCTTGGTGGGGATACCAGTAAAGTCAAAACGTCTTTTAAAGAATTCAGTATTGCCATAAAAATAACGTAAACGACGTACTTTCGCCCAAGGCGCGTACAAACTTAAGGTAATGATGGTCAATAAGATATTCACAATCCATATACCAAAATATTCCATCGCATCACCGTGAAATTTAAAACGATGAATTCTAGGATATTGCTGGTCTGCGGGCTGCTGTATTTCTGGTGGTGTAGCGCCTTTTTCCAAACTCAAATGACTCGGAAATGGAGGCGGTATTTGTTCTTGCATATTCTTCTCTTTATTCAAATTATTTGATGACAATCTAAAATGATATGAAATAAAAAACCTCAAAAAGCAGTTTATATTTTTTCTGCGCTGAAAGAAATAGAGTAAAAGCAAACAACGATTTACTTTTACTCAAAATCCAATTTTTGTTAGACGATTCAATTATTTTTGTAGTTGCAAGGCATGAAATTGTAAATGGTCATCAATAAAACTTTGAATGAAATAATAACCGTGATCATAACCTTCATGAAATCTTAATGTGAGTTTTTGCCCAACTTTATGACAGGCTTGTTGGTATTTCTCAGGGTTCAATTGACTATAAAACTGATCTTTTATACCTTGATCGATAAGCACTTCGTCAAATAACTGACCTTTAGAAAGCAGTAATTGGGTCGCATCATGCTTTGCCCATTCAGACTGATCAGCGCCTAAATAATGTGAAAAGGCTTTTTCACCCCAAGGGCATTCTGTCGGTGCACAAATCGGTGCAAATGCTGATACTGATTTAAAATAATTTGGATATTTCCAAGCCAGTGTTAATGCGCCATGCCCGCCCATACTATGACCAAAGATTCCCACAGCTTCCGATTGAATTGGTAAATTTTTTATTAGCAATGGATAAAGTTCATCTACAATATAACTTTCCATCTGAAAATGTTCAGCCCAAGGTGCTTGAGTTGCATTGAGATAGAATCCCGCACCCTGCCCCAAATCCCATGAATCGCCTTGTGCAACCTGTTCACCACGAGGTGATGTATCTGGTGCGATCAAAATTAGACCAAGCTGAGATGCTAAGCGCTGTGCATGCGCTTTGATAATAAAGGTTTCTTCCGTACAGGTCAGTCCCGCTAAATAGAATAATGCAGGACATTTCTGCCCTTTTAGTGCTTGAGGCGGAAGATATGTCGCAAACTTCGTTGCCCCTTTTAAATAATTTGACTGAATTTGATAAATTCTTTGTTCACCATCAAAACAGATATTTTTACTTAAAAGTTCCATCAGCGCATCGCTCCACATTTTGATCTTTAAATTGTTTAGGGCTACCGTCTTATAACATCAACAGATTCAACTCAATATAAATTAAAGCGCTTTTGCTTTCGCATTTAAAGCGCCGTTATTTATCATGGCTTTTGTTGTGTATCCAGTTTTACATTTTGGGTTTGCGCAGTAGTAATAACGCCTTGTTGTGGAAATAAATGTTGTTCTAACTGCGGTAACATCATTTCCATATTTTTCCCAATCACCCATTGCGGTTCAGATGGATCAAAGCCTTGTGCATTTTCCCATTTCGCAACTGTTTCAGTCGCTTCTTTAAATGCAGCTTTGAGAGAACTTTGTTCACGCATTGCCTGATCAAAGAAAGCACGGCCAAAATAAGTATAATCAGCTTCATTTGAACAACCAAATGAGGCGCGATCTGCTGCAGAAGCAGTAATAATCAAGGTATCTGGTGATTGGAGTGCTGAAACAAAGCTACCTGAATAACAGGCTGAAATTACGATCACTTTCCAACGAATACCTGATTTATCGAGGGTTTCTCTTAACCATTTTGGGTCAACATCATCCAAATTAATCGGTTCATTTTCGAGTTCAAAACGATTAGGCAAGCCATGAGAAGTCATATAAAGAAACAATACATCACTTTCGCGATTCATTTGTTGGCCAATACGGCGTAAAGCCAGATCTATACTGGTTTTAGATGCAATAGGAGTGTCTTTAATACTTTGTGGGTTATTGACCAACTCAACAGAACGTCCAAAGGTTCCAAAACGGGTATCAAATTGTTCTTTAATTCGATCAATTTCAAATTTAAACACGTCTTGATAACTTGCACCAGCAACGCCTAAAAAATACCAATGCGTTTGTGCAAACTCGCCAAACTGCACCTGTTCCAAGGCTTTATTGAGTAAATGACTTTGTGCATAAAAAGCACTTTCGCTAATACTTGGAGGAACGTCTTCTACTTTCCAAATCGGCTGTTCCTTAATCGAAACCTGCCAAGTAAACAAAGTGGCTACAGTCGCAAACATGATCAAGGCACGTTCCCACCATGGCCATTGTAATTCTCTTGAAAATACCCACACCACAGCAAGGCTTTGCCAAATAAACAAAGCAAAAAACAGCAGTGGGATCACATCATAAGTGAAATAAGGCAGCAGATCTTGATTGCCTAAATATTGCAGCAAACATTGAAACAACATGATGTGCGTATCAAGCACCAGCCATAACAGTGCTGGAACCAACATCAAACGCGGATTATTGGTCCGTTGTGATAGGAAAATCCCCACAATCAAGGCAATAAAAGGCCACAATGCGTAGCTGACTAGACCTTGTCGATTAAAAACACCACCATCACCAGCAACTAACCAGCTAAATAGTGTATTTGCACCTGCACCCAACAGTCCCCAAAAAATCAATTGAAGAATCGATGGACGAACAATTTGTAAAGACTTTCGCGAACCTAAGAATAACCAAATCCCTGCACGTTGGTTACTTTTCAAATCATGCCAAAAGTTAATCGAGGGTTTAAGATCTATCATAAAGATTCTGTTAAGGCAGTGGCTTCAATCAGCCTATCTAGTTTAGGCTTGGCTAAAAAATTATCAATGTTTGATATAACTATATATCAATAATTCGACTATTATTGAAACAGTTACCAAATTACTCAATAAGATTGCTGTTAAAATAGGCATCAAAACGACAAGCATCACCTTGCCATTGATGATCGGTTACCTGATCATTTAAAAATACAGCCAGTCTAGGACGTTTTACCACAACTCGCTTGGCAATTTGCCGCGCTAAGACTAAAAGATGATCGCCTAAATCCATTTCACCATCTTCAGGTAAAAGCATGTGTAAGAGCTGCATTTGCTTTTTCACTTGTGCCTGTTTTTTAATGGCTTGCTGATTTTGATCCCGCTGCGGAAACATCGGATCTAAATAAACAACATCGACAGTTTGATGCGTGATGATCAATTGTTGTAAATATTCAGCTGAATCAGAAAAAACCAAATCAATACGTTCAACAACTTTGGCTAAAAACGGATCGTTTTCCAGCTGTTTTTTTGAATCTTCCAGTAAGGTAAATAAAATTGGATGACGTTCAATCAGGGTTACTTTCGCCCCTAAGTGTGCCATCAATAATGCGTCATGCCCTAGACCAGCAGTTGCATCAATTAAATTGGGTTTTTCTGAAATATTACATGCCCGTGCAATCATTTCAGATTTTAAAGTTGCACGTTTTAAACGTGGGATCTCAGCTTTCCAATCAGGCTGCATTTTCATGCCATTGGCACACAGGCTTAACCCTTGTTCATCAACACACAAGGCAAGTTCAGGATTCAGTCTTAAAAACCGTGCATTGAGTTTTTCAATCGTTGCAATGTTTACCACGACACCACGTAAAGAAAGCACAGTTTGGTAGGACTGTGCTTTCTCAAAAAATGTGGATTCAGTAAATAAGCGAATTTCGCTTACCATAATTTCCAACCTGTTAATGCAAACAATAAAATCAACAAACCTGAAGCAATACGATACCAAGCAAAGACCATGAAATCACGCTTAGAAACATAAGCCACCAAAACACGGATCAAAATTAAAGCAGAAACAAAAGAAACAATTAGCCCCACAAAGAATACGGTCCAATCTTGCGTTGTTTCATAAATATGGTAATTTTTAAAAAGATCTAATAAGCCTGCACCAACAATAACAGGTATACCGAGGAAGAACGAAAATTCGGTTGCAGCCTTACGCGATACACCCAGCATCATGCCACCAATAATGGTTGCACCTGAACGTGAAGTCCCTGGAATAAGCGCCAATACCTGAATTAAACCAATATAAATTGCTTCTTTAATCGAGATATTTTCCACTTCAACCGCATTGACTTTTGGTGGATTTTTTTCAACCCACCAAATGATTAAACCACCGACGATTAAACCAATCGCCACAGAAATATCATTAAACAACAACTCTTTTACGATATCTCCAAAGGTTAAGCCAACCAGCATAATTGGAATAGAAGCTGCAATAATACTGACTCCAAGATGACGCCCTTTCGGCTCACCTGAAAATAGACCGATTGCTGCGCCCCAAAGCTTGCCCCAATACTCATAAATCACCGCAGCGATTGCGCCCATTTGAATAGCAACGACAAATAAGTCACTCTTTTCTTTGGTCCAGAAATTCATGAGCTCAGATGCAAGAATTAAATGCCCTGTACTTGAGATAGGTAAGAATTCGGTAATACCTTCAACAATACCCATAATGGCTGCTTTGAGTAGCAGTAAAAGATCCATTGTGAAATCCTAAAAATTAAAGCGAAAAACGATTATGGTTTACCTTGTTCTGGAATTTTCTTCCATGCATTATCACGTAAATATACAGGTAAAGCTTGTTCTGCACTGAACCATTGCTTTTGCAGTGCATTTTGACGCGCAATTGTGGCGATATCATTGGCAGAAGCAGTAATCTGCTGAAACGCGATTGCCTCTACATTCACCAAAGCTGAACCTGAACCGATCAAGGTATATTTTTGATATTCTGCAGCGTGTTGATAGTCTAATAATTTTTCTTCGTCTACAAGTTGCATAATGTTATTTTGGTCAAGCTTAAAACTTGCCATATAAACTTCTTGCATACGTGCATCTAAAACTGCGGTGACTTCAGTCAATTGGGCTTGCTGATAAGCAGCTTGCGCCAACGCTTGCAAGGTTGAAACTGGAATCACAGGAATATCATTTGCCCAGGCTAAAGCTTGAGTCACTGCGGCATTGATACGTACACCACTAAATGAACCTGGTCCACGGCTAAATGCAATTGCAGTCAAGTCTTTACTGGAGATTTGATTTTGCTCAAAACCTTGCTCAATCATCGGCAAAATGGTTTGAGTTTGTGCTTTTGCTCGCGTATCAAGTTGAAAATAGAGTGTTTGAGTTTCATCAACAATCGAAACGGAACACTGCTCATTGGCAGTTTCCAATGCCAGCAATTTCATGCACAACCTTACTGTGTTAAAAATGCTGCCTATGATACTCCACTCATTTCAATAGCGCGAGGGCTTAGAGATAAAGCCTGCTAGATAAAATCCATTAGATCAAAATAATCCATAAAAATGCCAAGACATTGTGCTTGGCATTTAAGTGATAATTTTAAAACCACGACTTTAATCAAATTTAAATTCTTCTAAATCAATAAAATTCTTGTAATGGGCAGCATAGTGCAAGGCACTCATTTTTAATAAATTCTCCGCATTCTCATCCAAAGTTCGCACGACTTTACCCGGTGAACCCACGACCAAGGAATTATCGGGAATAACTTTACCTTCTGGAATCAAACTATTTGCACCGATGATACAATTTTTACCAATTACAGTATGATTTAAAACCACGGCGTTAATACCAATTAGACTGTTATCGCCTATCGTACAACCATGCAACATGGCTTGATGCCCAATGGTTACATAATCACCAACGGTTAATTCAATCCCAGTATCTGTATGTAAAACGGCATTTTCTTGAACATTACTAAAATTCCCAATATGAATTTTGGCATTGTCAGCACGAATGACTGCACCAAACCAGACACTGACTTGTTGCCCCAGTTCAACCTGACCAATCACTGTCGCATTATCCGCAATCCAACCATCAAAAGGTGCATGCAATGCTTTTGGCACAAAACCTTTAAATTTATACATCATGGTATTACATTCCTTTGAGATATTTTAAGAGCATTGGTTTTGATCATAGCTTTTCAGCATTATTTTTTATTGAATATCTGTGATTTAAAAGATGGCGAGTTCAATAAAAATGGCCAATTTTTTTGATAATCCAAACCATATTTAAATAACGAAATCAAAATTCTGGCGGTTAGCCCCCAAATGATTTCATTTTCAATTCTTAGACTGGGAAAATACACCGATTGATGTGCCAAACGTACTTCATAAGGAATAGGCTGTGATTCCATCATTTTTTTAATCGGGGCATAGAATATACGATCAATTTCACTCGGCTGAGCAATCAACTGAATATCTGGAGGAATTAATCCAACTACAGGTTTTACTGTCAATCCACTTTTCGCCCGTTCCATGGGTAAATCACCAATCAGCTTGACATCAAAGGGATTGAGTGCGGTTTCTTCCCATGCTTCTCGCAAAGCCACAACGATATTACTGGTATCATTTGGATCACGTTTTCCACCTGGAAAGGAAACTTCTCCAGCATGATTTGATAAGTAGGCAGAGCGTCTCGTCAGTAAAATTTTAGGATCAGCTTCTTGAGTAATTGCAATCAGTACTGCGGCATTGGCCGGATAGGTTCTTTTGCCAAAACGTAATCGATTTTGCAATACTTGGGTTAGCTCATCATCCTTCATTGATCTCACTCTATCTTTTTTGTTCTCGTTCTATCATATAGGAAATTTTATCGATAAGGCTATAAATGATGCGAAAGTAGAATTTTTCAGTTATGCTGAGTTATCTCACATTTTTAATGAAGCTTATGAGTTTTTGCAGTGCTTGTGGTCATCCAACCATAGAAAAAATTCCTTTAGGTGATCAAAAAATCCGTAAAGTTTGTACACACTGCGGCACCATTCATTATGTTAACCCTAAAGTGATTTGTGGCGCTTTGGCGATCTGGGAAAATAAAGTTTTGCTTTGTCGCCGTGCAATAGAACCACGTTATGGACTATGGACCTTACCTGCTGGTTATATGGAACTTTTTGAAACCATGGAACAAGGTGCAGCACGCGAAACACGTGAAGAATCTGAAGCTGAGGTTGAAATTGAACAACTTTACTGCATGTATAATATTCCACGTATTGGGCAAGTTTATGTTTTGTTTAAAACACAAATAAAAGATGGTGTATTTGGTGCTGGTGAAGAAACCATAGAAAGTCGTTTATTTGAAGAACATGAGATTCCTTGGAACGATTTAGCTTTCCCAAGTGTAGAACGCACATTAAGACATTATTTTGAAGACCGTAAAACCAATACCTTTCCAATGCATCTTGAAACATTAGGCACCCGATTAGATCAGACAGGATAATCACAAATAGATATTGCTTCGACCAATGGTTGAGCATTAAAAATATGAGCACAAAAAAAGCCTCAATTCAAATCACTTGAATTGAGGCTTTTTTAATTAAGATAAATTACTTGGTTTTAATGGTATAACACTGCGGTAAGCTTACAGTTAAAGTCCCTGATAAACGCTTTGCTAGCTCTTTTTGCTCAGGAGTGGTCTTATCCTTATTGGCCTCTATATTGTTATAAACTGACTGATAAAATGCATGCAAATTTACCCATGTTGCAGTAATCGTCTTATCCCCATCCCAACTGGTAATATTGACACCATTATTTGTATTTTGCTCATTGATTAATCGTTGTAGGTTTAAGCGTATACCGCCAGAGGAAACTGAAGCATTGGCTATTTCTTCTGCAGATGTACCACTGGTTGGTCGAACAACTAATGTTTCATTTAAACCGGCTAATGCACCATCAAGACTACCAAATACAGGATTGGCCAAAATCATACGAAGTGTAATCGACTTTTCAACATTACCATTTATATAAGCTGTACCCGTAGTACCAATACGATATTGTTGTACCCCTGTTTCTTTATCAATATAAGTGTTTGGATCTACATCAGCACATGTATCTGAATTTAACGCACTATTTTTACCTAAATTGGTGCGGATATCTCCATTTTCATCAATCACAATACCGAGTGTTTGGGTATTTGGATTAACTTCTTTGTTATCAAAAGCAAATGTAATATTCGCATACAGTGGGAAATAGTATTTTTCACCAGCTTTTACTGTATTTTTAGTGAGGAAAACTTTTCGGTCTAAATAATTGGCAGGATTGGTTTTATAAATATCGATTCCACCAGAAAGCTGATCAGCATTTAAAGTTTGACGCCATTTCCCATATATCGTTGGATCCGCAGGTGCCGTAGTTGCACCCGTTGTTCGCTTATACATATATTCAGTACCAGCGACATTGGTATTATTCAGCAAAGCACCCTGAAAAATTTCAAGTTTATCCGTTGAACTTTGATCTTTTTTAAATACAAGTGGAGAGGTAATTTTACGGGTGAGTGGATTGATCCAACCTTGTTGACCATTTACATTGAGTTTTTGTGGAACAACCTGATTGAGCAATAAAAACTTTAACAGTGAGTCAGCAATTGTACTGCCTTCTACTTTTTGAGGTACACCAACCCATTGCATTGCATAACCTGAGGTATAACCTTGACGGTCAGTGACTAAATACATATTGGCGATAGATTCATTCTTGGTGCTTAATTCACTTTTACCTGTAAAGCCCTGAATATCAACATTTGCACCACTGAAAATAAGGAAGTTTGTTGAATAAATATTTACCAATGATTGTTGAACCAAGCGTTGCGCAGTCGCGACTGCAGAAGCTTCATCAACCGCTTCAATATTGACCCACGGTTTTAATTTTTCAACATAGCTACCATTGATAAAATCAGCCACCCCAACATCTGTATTGACTGTTGTTAAATTATTTTTAATATTATCTGTTAACTCAAGGGGTTGTACATCGCCAACCTGATTGGCATCCTGCTCCAACCCAATCGCTTGGAAAACGCGAACCAATCCAACCATTACTTTAAATGTCTCATCACTCATGGTCATACTGGTTGGTTCTTTACCAGTCATAGCAGTTGCAATATCAATCAAACCAATTGCAGCAGGTTGACCACGCACTTTTAAAGGGCGTACTTTTGCTAAGTCAACATCACCTAAAACAATTTTTCTTTCCGATTGAGAACCTTTTATATAAAATTTTGCTTTATCGCCAATTAAACAGCCACCAAGTGCCAAACCACCTTCTAGTTTAGTCGCATAATGATTTCTGGTATCTGTACTACAATCAAAATTTAAACCATCCACTGGATAGTCAACATAAAAACCTAAACATTTTTCTGTAGAATCTGCATCACAACCATTTGAATAGGTTGGAATACCTTTATTTGGGTCTTCATTGACTGTTGCACTTTCACCACCGCACCCTGCGAGTGCTAGGCCTAAACTTGTTAAAACTAAAGGGGCGAATAATCTTTTTTTCATATCTTCATCCTTACTGAATTACACTCAGCTTAATTTGTCCATGATTTGTTAATTGCTTATTTTCCACATCTAATGCTGAGGATAGTGGTGTTAAAAATAGATATACAGCTTGATCAGGTTTTCTTAAAACGCCTTCCATAGCCGCATATTGTAAATTATTGTCGTGGGATTCTTCATTTTTAAAACCACTTACACCTTCGAGGACACAACCTTGTCCATCTAAAAATACCACCAAAGGCCAATAATAACTTTGAAGCTTTGAAGAAGATGCATAGGATGTTAATAAAATATTTTGCACTTGAGAATCTAATTTCACGACTTCATAAGCAAAAGTCTCTTTGATTGGTGCAACTGGCCACAAGCCAACTTCTTGATTTTTTATGGATAAATCTTTTGCTTTAGTTATTTTTTTACCAGAAAAACACGCTTGTTCTAAATTATGAACAACCTCATCTTTAGGTAAACGAAAGTAGCTTGATGATAAAACAACTGGCTTTTTTTCTTTCGATTCTGAATTGCCACGAATACTATTTAAAAGGCTCTTACTTAAACCTTTTTGCCGTTCGATGGTTTCATAACGACCATGCACTGCGCCGATCTCAGGCGTCATATAAAATCTTTTTTTACCTTCTAAATTGAATTCACGATCTTCTAAATACTCATTATTGACATATTGTTCACCATCAATAACTGTGAAATGCTGATCTTCTATCGTTTGAGTACTTTTCGGGGCAACTTCTTTATTGGTCTTGACCGCAGATTGGTCTACTGGCGTTATTTTCTCTAGTTTCTCAACCTTATTGGTTTGTTGAGTAATATCAGCGGGCTGCTGTGGCGGTTTTTCCACAACAAGCTGAGGTACTATCGTCTGTGACGCTGGTGCTAAAGGCTGATCTGGTATCTGAACAGGGCTTTGAATTTTAGCTTTATGCTCCATTAAAGCGGATTGCCGTGCAGGCTGAGCAGTAGTAACCGCTGATGGCGTATTTTTAGGCGCCCTCTCTTTTTGACTTTGTTTAACGATGGCTGGAGCTTCTATTACTGGTACATTAGGCTTGGCAGCTTGAGTCTCTTGTATTTGTTTGACTTCTTGTATTGGTTTAACGTCTTGTACTGGTTTATTTTTTTGCTTTACATCTACTTTTGGAGCTGCTTCAGGTTTCTGAACAATCATTGGATGTCCATCAGGGCCAATAATTGTATAAAAATTGGCAGCATAAGAAATTGATGTGGCTAGACTAAAACTTAAAGCTAGCCACAAAGAAGTTACGACTGTTTTTTTTCCAACATTCAAACGCATTACCATCTCGTTCTGTAGTTAAGCCCTAGAATTGTAACTTTTGTATTGGTCTTTACATTTAAACCAGCATATGGGTTGAGTAACAAGTTATCCACCCCTGTTTTATTGGCCAAACTACTGCTGTTTGCTGGAATATTATCTCGGCTACGCAAGAAACCGATCGATAAGTCAATATCACTATCTTCATCAAAACGATAACCTAAACCTAAACCAAATAATTGCGCATTGTTAATCGGCACCATGGTATTCCGTTTATCATCGGGGATCGCACTAGCACGAGGTTCATAACCAGCACGAAGTTTTAGACGATCATTTGCTGAATACTCAATACCAATTCCCCAGCTCCACGGTGATTGAAAGCCGAGTGGAAAAGCCAGTGAGGTATCTGTGACTTGATTGGATAATAATTTAGCAATTTTTAATGCTGAAATTTGTCGATCAAATTCAAACTGAAACTTTTCCCATGCTTTAAAGTCGGTCCAGCCCACATCAAAATTCACCTGTAAATCAGGTAAAATTTTATATTTTATACCGGTTTGAAAATGAGCAGGATATTCCAAATCCATTGAAATCAAACCTGATTCGGTCGGTGGAATATAGCCTGGAAAACCTAAAATCGCCGCAAGAATTTGACCTGTTGCTGAAGAGTTCAAGCCTTTTATAAGCTCGCGTGGTGCGTTGGCATTGTCGATAAAATATTTACCTTTCATACGCATTTTGGCGGAACTTTGATAGACCATACCAAAACCGAAGTTTTCTGTAGGTTCCCACATTAAACCTAAGTTATAACTTGGGCTTAAACTCTGCTCAAGACTCACCTGCATTTTGCCGAATTGACCAAATGGGTTCATGCCCTCATCTGCATTACAAATACCAAATAATATAAGGTCAGTAATCACATTCGAGTTATTTCGGAAAGGCCCACAAACAGACTCATCAATCAATCGTAGAACACCGATCATTTCATTTGGAAATCGCAGATCAGTTTTTAATGCCATTGCGTTATATGACATCCCGATCGAAGCACCAATAGACAATTCATCGCTGACTTGATATGCAATAGATGGAGACAAATAGGTTATACGCTCAATGGCAACTTGCTGCCCCATATAGTTACCTGGGTTACCATCTTCTGAGCCAAAACCTGCCACCATTGGTGCATATACAGCAGTTGCATAGGTCAATTTTGAGCCTGGAGGATTATAAGAAATCCCTCCCGTTGGCGCTAACACTGGCCAGCCAGGTCCCAAATCCACGACTTTCTTTAGAATGGGAATATATAAACTTGCATACTCTACATCGCCACGAACTGAATCTTTATAATCTGTACAAAGGCCCGAAGGATTATCTGGTGCATCATTACAGATCAGTGGATCATCAGAATAACCAAATACGTTATAACCTGGTGGCGCAGAAAATTCACGTTGTATATCAAAGTTTGCAACAATCCCTTGTACGTCAGTTTGTAAGCCTTTGAGTTTAGTTAATGCTGCGGGGTTAAAATGAATCGCACTAATTCCAGGTGGGTCTGCAGTTACTGCATTCCCCATGGTTAGTGAGCGTATATCAACCGATAGGTTAAGTCCTAACGCCGCAAATACTTGAGTTGAACACCCTGTTAATAAAATCGCTGTAACTAATGGGCGCAAACGTATGTTTTTCATACTTTACACTCCTTTAGTTCGCTTTCTTCTTACCAAAGCCTAAAATATCCAATGGGAAAGATAGACCAAGCGAAATATCTGGTGAGTCTTCAGTTAAGCCGATCCCCAATGTACCATTGACAATCGTATCTGGATTGACACGCACCCCTAGAGCAATGGAAAACATCCCGCTAGATTGGTCAGCTGCTTTATATGAATCTGCAAGTCCCGCTGTAGGTCTATACTTAAACGAAGTATTCATATTAAATGATTGTTGGTATGACATGGTCATCGAAACATCATAGTTAAATGAATAAGCAAAACCAAAAGAGAAACCACCGGTCATACCAGGATCAAATTCTTCTAAAACGCGTTGATAGGTCTGATCACCACCTTGACCATTGGCATTGCCCCCACCACGCACTTGATTTAAGCCAGTTTCTTTAAATCCATAATTGGCAGAGACCGATGCAAACAATACAACAGGATCAATATATTTACGGGTACTTGCGCCAACACCTACAGAATAATAGCCTTTACCTGTTGAAAGGTCTTTTTCTGGGTTTATCTCATATGGACTATCACCTGTCTTGGTAGATAAGCTACCAAATAAAATAAGTGGTAAACGCCCTGCTTTCAGCGGGAACGGTTCCCAACGTGCACCAAAGTTAATATCCCCTAAGCCCGCAGCCGTGGCATCTTTTAAGCTATCTGATTTAGCAATAAATGGAATAGATGCGGTAAAGGTTAAATTATCACGTATCCCGTACTGTGCAGTAAAAGTATTACTAATGGTATGACTTGCATCTTCATCAACACGAAGTTGATAAGCTGTGCCTTCGTTAATTCCTAAATTTAATTGCGAATCACGATAGTAAGAATAATCTAAATCATAAAAAGTTGAGAACTCACCCTTTTTAATTAAAGAGTATTGACGTTCATTGGATGTAAAAACTTCTTGTAAATTGGTTTCTTGAGAAGCATCACCTTCTTTCTTCTGCAATGCTTCTGCAGCTTGTGTACCTGGTTTAGGTGCTAAAGATTTTGTTTCATCTTTATTAATTTTGACATCTTCTGTAGCCTGTGCAACATCTGCAACTGGAGCTGTTTGACTGCTGGTTGCAGAACTGGCATTGTCTGTACTCGCAGCCTGATCTGCTACGACATCCGCACTTGCCTCTGTTTCAGCTGCATATAAACTTCCAATTGCAAACTGAATACTCACTGCAAGTAAAGTCCGTTTCATCCATTGATTATTCATATTCTTCCTATTCCAAAAATTCCAATTCAGTTATGTAATTTTTTAATCCATCTTTTACTTACGTTTATAATAGAGTCGCATATAAGATGTAATTGGCTGATTGTATGTTGCAGACTTGGTATCTTGGTCAATCACCTTACGCATTGTCGAAGCCTTATCTGCTAATTTATTGGTATAATCTGTTGAATATTGCGCTTCAACTAAAGCATAACGATTGATTGTTGCATCATCGACATGACGCATATCTGCATCTTGTAGTGCCAACAAGTTACGTTGTTGATCTTTTGGCGCATTGATCACAAATAAGGTGTTATTTTCCCAAATTTGCTTAAATCGCTCTTGATCAAAACTGATATTCCCCAAGGCTGGATCTGCCACATAAACACGCCCATCTTTATAAGCTTTAAACACAACAAAATGTTTAAAACCCGCATAAGAAATTGGCACAATCACCGGTTGATTTTGATTGATTAGGTCTGTGAACTCACCTCTATAACCACCGCTTTCATATCCAATTGCAGCAACAAAACGCTTCATATCCAACAATGAAAAACTTCGCCGCTCAATAATGCGGTTGTATTCTCCAAACCGTAATAAGCCTTCCATGGTTTGCTGCTCAGTTAAATTTGTCCCAACATAGCCATTTAACAATGTTGTTAACGCAGCAGAACCGCAACTATAGTCATATCCTTGACGTACGATGCCACGGAATTGGTTTTCTAAGGCGGGTTTAACATGCACCATTTCACGATGATTACGTGTAAATGATTTATCTCTGGAATCCGCAAGCTCAGTGTAGTAAATCGCATCCTTTGGCTTGGGCTTCACATCTAAGGCGTGGTTGGCAAAATAATACATTAATGCCGAACCTAAAGTAATTTCTATCATAATTTTAACTATCAAGTGTCGGCAGTATTTTGCCTAAAGTGCTGATTTTATTTTTAGAGTGAACACTCTACGTCCCTGTGATTATGAAGATAACGGTTTTTGAAAAAAAAAACAGTCTTTTTTTCAACTTTTGTCGCTTTTTCTCAGCTTTTTTGTAAAAAAAAGACGCATGCTTTGCATGCGTCTTTTTTAAGATTTTAATTCTAGGCTTAGTGACCAGAAATCGACAGTTTTACACCATTTGCTGTTGCTGAACCGCCATTAAAGAATTTCATGCCTGTAATCGCAACATCACCAATCGAACCCGAACCAGTTCCTGTACCAGCGGTTCCAGGCGTACCTGGAACAAA
The DNA here is from genome assembly GCF_022828975.1 of Acinetobacter sp. NyZ410. Lineage (NCBI taxonomy): Bacteria > Pseudomonadati > Pseudomonadota > Gammaproteobacteria > Moraxellales > Moraxellaceae > Acinetobacter > Acinetobacter sp. NyZ410. Next base: position 4,029,561 of record NZ_CP094620.1, read on the forward strand.
GCCATTACCACCACCCAATACAACTTTAGTAAGGTAAATATCTGTACCTGTTGTACTTTTCATTGCAGTTACAGCCAAACCTTTCGTTGTAACCGCAACATCAGCATCTAAAGCCAAATTAGCTGAACCACTGTCAGTCACTTTTATGCCACCCAGTACGATATAACCACCACCTGCTCCAGAAGCATCTTTCAAGGCCAAGTTACTGATTGATAAACCACCAATCATCGAACCATTCAGTTTAATCATTGCACCTTGAGGTGTATTACCCAATTGAATATTTGCAGTAGTAGAACCTACATTCACAGTCAAGCCACTTAAAATTTCAGCTGATCCAGCATCAGGTTTATATGCACCTGCTGAACCTGTAACATTATTCACTTCAAATTTGCCTAACTCAATTTTTAATGCATTAATTGCAGCAGCGACATTTAAGAATGGTGTACCAGTAGCACCGGCGGTAGCACTACCATCAGTATCAATAACCAAATCAGCTAAATTACCTGTACCGGTTTTAGTTACAACCACATTATTTAAAGTAATTGCACCTGCTTTGCCTGAACCACCAGAACCAGCAGTAACACCAGGAGTACCTGTAGCAGCTAAACCATCACCATCAAAAACATGTAGTTTTGCAATTTCAATTTTATCTGCATCGATACCAATACTGATACCATCCTGACCAGTCGTAGCACTTAGCGCAGCATCATCCATTGCTTGCATTGCCATTGCGTTTGAACTCATAGCCACTGCGGAAACTAAAGCAAGTTTAGTAAATAATTTCATAATCTGTACTCTCCCAAGAGCATTTTTTTTCATTTTTAACCACTCTCCATAGTTCCCTGTTGTTTTTAGTTGTTTTACAACCTAGAACACCAATCCTTGAGTAGTCCGTTTTGCCCTTTTAAATTAACGGTATGTTACTTTTTGTTCAACTGCTGTTTATCAAAAACCCAATTAAACCGATAAACGGTAAACACTTTTATAAGTGCTATTTTCAGGTAGAATAGTGCCTTACAAACCCTTTTTGCGCTTGAGTTAAACCTCCCTATGTTTCGGAAGTTATTAGATTTTCCATCAAATAGCACTGCAGATTTATTACACCGTCTTGACTCATTATTCGGTTGTATCTATTTAAAAAACGCGGGTGAAGACATTGTTGCTTTTTCACCTGAACAATACTGTATCTCAACCCAGCAACAACTTTATCGTTATACCAGAAATCATTTTACCCATTATCAAAAAGATAAAAGCGATCCTCATTTAAAACACTTCTTTAACTTCACCGCTCAATCGGCTCCGAAACAGCACAGTTTTCAGGGTGGATATATGGGTTTTATTGACTATAACTATGCCAGTCAGCAATATGTTGATGCTCAAACCAAATCTCAGCCCAATTTTTACATGGGTATTTATAAAACATTTATCAAACGAGAAAATGAACAATTCTTTTTTTATAGTTTAGAAGTCTGTGCAGAAGAGTTTTTCAACTTTATACAAGATTTATTAACCACACCCGTCACTCAGTATCAACGCTTTAAACTTTTATCAAGCTGTACTGCGACGTGGACAAAACCACAATATGATCATGCATTTACACAAGTTCAAGAATATATTAAAGCGGGTGACTGCTATCAAATTAATTTAACTCAGGAATTCACTGCAAAAGCTCACGGTTTACTTTTAGATACTGCCGAAAAGTTTTGGACACTCACAGATGCTCCCTATTCGGGTTATTTAAAAATCAATGATTTTGAATTACTGAGTTGCTCACCTGAGTTATTTATTGATTTCGAAGCTGAGCATAAAATTATCACCAAACCCATTAAAGGGACAATGCCGCGTTATGACGATCCAACTTTAGATGCACAATCAAAAAATGCTTTGATTCAGTCTAAAAAAGATCAAGCAGAGAATGTCATGATTGTGGACTTATTACGCAATGATCTCAGTGTCTATGCTGAAACTGGCTCAGTAAAAACCCCAAAATTGTTTAATATTGAATCTTTTAACCAAGTACACCATATGGTGAGTGAGGTGACTGCCACCCTAAAACCAGATGTCAATCCATTTGAGGTCTTATTTACAGCATTGCCGGGTGGTTCAATTACTGGTGCACCCAAAATTCGTGCGATGCAAATTATTAAAGAACTCGAAAGTGCACCAAGAGGTGCTTATTGTGGTTCAATGGGCTATTTTAATTTTGATGGAACCGGCTCTTGGAACATTTTGATTCGTTCAATTCAAAAATATCAAGATGAAGTGTCATTGTGGGCAGGCGGTGGAATTACTATTGCTTCAGATTGTGATGCAGAATATCAGGAATGTTTTGATAAAGTTGCTGCCATGCTTGATTTACTCAATACATGGCATCAACCTCAACATGAATCCTAGACTAAAATCTCATGTTTTAACGTATCAACAAGGCGTTGATTTTGTTCATCTGTACCAATAGTAATACGTAAGAATTGATCAATACGTGGTTTATTAAAGTATCGAACAATAATGCCACGTTCACGCAACGCTTTCGCCAATTCACCAGCATCTTTTGAGGGTAAGCACGCAAAAATAAAGTTGGCTGAAGATGGTAATACTTTAAACCCAAGCGCCGCTAAATCTGCCACCAGTTTGTCACGACTCACAATGACTTTTTGACATTGTGTTACAAAGTATTCTTGATCTTCAAATGATGCGACAGCTGCAGCTATTGCAAAACGATCAATTGGATAGGAGTTAAAACTATTTTTAACAGCTTCCAATGCGGCAATCAAATGTGGCTGTGCAATTGCAAAACCAACGCGTAAACCCGCCAAAGAACGAGATTTTGAAGTCGTTTGGCAAACCACTAAGTTTTCGTACTTTTCAACCAGACTTACAGCTGATTCAGCACCAAAATCTACATATGCTTCATCAATCACAACCACCGAATCAGGGTTGGCTTGCAAGACCTGTTCAATTGCCGACAGCCCCAATGCAATACTGGTTGGCGCATTGGGGTTGGTAATGATAATCCCACCATTCGGCTGTTTATAATCAGCCACGTCAATTTCAAAAGCATCATTTAACGGCAAGATTTTAGTTTGGGTTGAAATTCCAAAAAACTGACTATAAACAGGATAAAAGCTATAGGTAATATCTGGGTATAGAATCGGTTTATCTTGAACAAAAAATGCTTTAAAAATATGGGCTAAAACCTCATCCGAACCATTACCAACAAAGACATTTGCGACATCTACATGTTGTTGTTTCGCAATCGCTTGTTTGAGTGCCGATGCATCTGGATCTGGATAAAGTCGCAATACATCTGCTGAATCTATAAGTACAGACTGAACCGCTGCAACCACTTTTGGCGATGGCGGATATGGGTTTTCATTGGTATTCAGTTTTAATAAGTTTTGGATTTTAGGCTGCTCACCTGGGACATACGGTTCTAATTCACGTACTTCAGGACTCCAAAAACGCATTTGCTCAGGGCTAATATTTGGCATTTTTATCTCGTATTTTTTCTCACTTGACTTACTTTATATAAGCGCTCTCACTCTAGGAGAGGGTTTGGGTATTTCAATAGAATCCCCAAACTAAGTCAGTTAAATTTTTACACCCTCATCCACACCCTCTCCCTAAGGGAGAAGGATTTTTTACGGATATTGGGCCATTGGTGAATTACTGATAACGATATCTTGCTGATCGGGCATGCGCATCTAAATTTTCTTGTTGTGCAAGAATATCTGCGGCCTTGGCAAGCGATTTTACCCCTTGCTCAGAACACATAATCAAACTTGAACGTTTTTGAAAATCATAAACACCCAAAGGTGACGAAAAGCGTGCTGTACCAGAAGTAGGTAAGACATGATTAGGCCCTGCACAATAATCACCAATCGCTTCTGGTGTATAGCGCCCCATAAAGATTGCACCTGCATGGCGAATACTTTCTGACATCTGCTCAGCGTCATCTAAGCACAATTCCAAATGCTCAGGCGCAACTTGATTAATCAAATCAATGGCTTCTTGGCGATCTTTAACCAAGACCAAAGCACCACGATTTGCAATCGAAGTTCGTGCAATTTCAGCTTTGGGTAGTGCAGCCAAATGTTCCTCAATGGCTTGCTCGACATCATTTAACAGCTGTTCATCAGGCGTAATAAAAATCGCTTGTGCAACCGTATCATGTTCAGCTTGTGACAAAACATCCATCGCTAACCATTTCGGGTCATTATGACCTTCTGCATAAACCAAAATTTCTGAAGGCCCTGCAATCATGTCAATACCGACTTGACCAAAAACAGCACGTTTTGCCGCAGCAACGAAACGGTTACCTGGTCCTGTAATTTTATCCACTGCTGGAATTGTTTCTGTTCCATAAGCCAGCGCGGCAACTGCTTGCGCACCGCCAATCGTAAACACACGACTTACGCCTGCTAAATAAGCAGCTGCCAATACCAAAGGATTTAAATCACCATTTGGCGCAGGTACCACCATAATAATTTCTGCTACCCCAGCCACATGCGCAGGTAAAGCATTCATCAGCACAGAGGACGGATAAGAAGCTAAACCACCTGGAACGTAAATACCAACACGGTCTAAAGGAGTAACTTTTTGACCCAGAGTATTTCCTAATTCATCCACATAAGACCAACCGTCTTGTTTTTGCACCTGATGGAATGAGCGAACCCGATTGGCCGCCAATTCCAAAGCTTCACGTACTTCTACGGTTAACCCCTCAAATGCAACTTTAAGTTGTTCTTGTGTCAGTTCTAAATCTGAAAATTGATGCGCTGGATGTCGATCGAACTGTTGAGTGAGTTTAAGTACATGTGCATCGCCATGTTGGCGTACATCTGCAATAATTTGGTCTACTGTTTTTAAAAGCTCAGGATCACTCACTGTTTCAAAAGCTAACAAGTCAGCAAAGACTTGTTTAAAGTTCTGCTCTTGAGTCGATAAACGTCGCATCAATTTACCCACAAGGTTGTTTAGGAAAGATTTAGTTTACCTTGTTTTGAGTATCTTGTGGGCAACATCACCGCAACATTTCAACTTACTTTAATAGGAAAGTTTGATTGCAAATCACTTTTGGCATAGCAAACTTTTATTTAGGTGCTCACATCTGGGTGATCCCAATCACTATCCGCCTGAATCAACCAGTTCAATGCACCATGCCGTTCCACAACAATAGATGAATTTAAATTTTCAGGTGCATCCTGTTGCTTTAAACGCGCATTTACACATGCCCAATCATAACGATAAATTAAATCAGCCTGATCTAAAATTTCTTCGCTATCCCGTAACTGTACTTTGGCCATAAATTCTGCATAGGTATCACACGACGATACAGCTTGAATGGCAAAATCACAATCAACGATATCTGCTGGATAACTCAACTCATCCACAATCCCCAAAGCCCATAACAATACCCAATAGGCCTCATATTTCCACACCATATTGATGATATCTTGTGCTGAAGCCTCACGCTTTAAAATTGCCTGTTCTTTCTCGGTTAAAGCATCTAGCACCTGCATTTTCTTCAAAATATCAAATACAAATAGCTGTGTTTCATCATCATATTGATCATTATTCAGATCACAAGCGACTTGAATCACCCATAAACAAGCAATCGCGCGTTTTGCAATCTGTTCTGCACTGCGTGCTTGAACATCTTCAGCAGCTTCGATCACAGGTAACCAGTCAATATAAGGAATTGAATACTTTTTAAGTTTTAAAATAGACTGTTCTTTACGTTGTTGAGGTGTTTTCATAAACTCTTTTTTTAAATCATGGATGGTTATTTTTTAACATAAATTGCATAAAAAAACCGCCTAAAATTAGACGGTATCTTTATCGAACAAACATGAATGAACTAATTGTTCTTTTGACGTTCTTCTACTGCTTTTTCAAGCTGAGTAAGAATCGGGTTTAATAATGTTTGCTTACGCTTAAAGCTGGCTTTATTGACAATTAAACGTGAAGATACTTTACAGATTTCTTCCAAAGGCTCTAGACCATTAGCACGCAAAGTATTCCCTGTATCCACCACATCGACAATATAATCACCCAAACCAACCAATGGCGCTAATTCCATTGAGCCGTAAAGTTTAATCACATCAACTTGCTCGCCTAAGCTCGCATAATATTGACGGGTTAAATTTACATACTTGGTGGCAATTTTTAAACGTCCTTTAGGGCGAACCATACCGACTTTACCAGCTGTCATTAATTTACAGTTAGCAATTTTTAAATCCAATGGTTCATAGACATTTTGAGCGCCATGTTCCATCAACACATCTTTACCCGCTACACCAATATCCGCTGCGCCATTTTCCACATAGGTTGGCACATCAGAAGCCCGCAAAATTAAAATACGAACGGATTTGTGTGTGGTTGGGAAAATTAACTTACGAGATTTATCAGGATCTTCCAATAAGTTAATTCCAGCAGTTTCAAGTAAAGGTAACGTTTCTTTTAAAATACGTCCTTTACTCAATGCCAAAGTTAAACCATGATCAAAATTGCCCATTACGTCAAAGTTTGGATCATCGTTTCTCATATCGCTCATTAACTTACTCGCTCACTCGCTTAATTTGGGCACCTAGACCTTGTAACTTTGCTTCGATATCTTCATAACCACGATCAATATGATAAATACGATCGATGATGGTTTCCCCTTCAGCAGCTAAAGCAGCCAAAACTAAAGAAAATGAAGCACGTAGGTCAGTTGCCATAACAGGTGCAGCAGATAATTTTTCCACACCTGTAACTACAGCATCATTGCCTTCAACCTGAATATTTGCGCCCATACGTGCTAATTCAGGTACATGCATAAAACGATTTTCAAAAATCGTTTCAGAAATTGTTGCAAAACCACGCCCAATGGCATTTACCGCCATGATCTGTGCTTGCATATCTGTTGGGAATTCTGGATGTGGCAAGGTACGGAAGCTGACAGCTTTCGGACGTTTCCCCAACATGTCCAATTCGATCCAGTCTTCACCGCGTGTGACTTCTGCACCCATTTCTTCAAATTTATCTAAAACAGATTCAAGAAGATTTGGATCAGTATGTGTGGTTTTGACCTTACCGCCAGTTATAGCCGCCGCTGCTAAATATGAACCAGTTTCAATACGGTCAGCAACCACTGAATATTCACAGCCATGTAGACTTTCAACACCAGTGACCACCAAGGTATCTGTATCTAAACCTTCAATTTTTGCACCCATTTTAATCAGCATTAGTGCAAGGTCTGTAATTTCAGGTTCGCGCGCAGCATTACGAATTGTTGTAACACCCTCTGCCAATACTGCTGCAGTTAAAATATTTTCCGTTCCACCGACAGTCACCATATCAAAGATGACTTCACCACCTTTTAAACGTCCATCCACTTTAGCGTGAACATAACCTGCTTCGACCTCAATTTGTGCACCCAAAGCTTCTAAGGCTTTTAAATGCTGATCAACAGGGCGTGAACCAATTGCACACCCACCAGGAAGTGAAACTTTTGCACTACCATAGCGCGCCAACAGCGGACCAAGCACCAAAATAGATGCGCGCATAGTTTTAACCAGTTCATAAGGCGCAAATTGATTATCCAGTGTAGAGGTATCTGCGATAACCGTTTCGCCCTCATAACTCATGGTGATACCTAAACCACCAATCAACTTAACTAAAGTGCGAACGTCTTTTAGATCTGGAACATTTTTTAATGTAATCGGTGTATCTGCAAGAATCATTGCAGCCAATAAAGGTAAAGCCGCATTTTTCGCACCAGAAATACGAACTTCACCTTCGAGTTTTACACCACCTTGAATGACAAATTTATCCATTGACGCTTAAGCTCCAAACATACTGGCTTTGCGCCATTCTTCTTTAGTCATTGCACGAATAGTTACCGCATGTACCTCACCACTGGCAATATAAGAATTAAGTGGCGCGTAAACAGCTTGTTGACGAGGAACAGGACGTTTCCCTTCAAACTGATTATCGACAATACGAAGGTCAAATTTACCTGCTTGTCCACTGACAGCAACTTCAGCATCAGGAAAAGCTGCTTTTAAGATTTCAGTGAGCTGTTCACTATTCATTGCATCGACCTCTTATAGGACTGACAGTGTAAAAACGGGATATTTTACTATAACTCACCGAAATAATTCATTAACTTGTACAAAAAATATAGATAAAAAAAAGAGGTCTTTTCAACCTCTTTTAAAATATCAATTTTATGTCGCTAAAATTTCCATTGGTTGATAATCCAACTGCATTTTCCGATGCTTATCTAATTGCCTTTTTAATTTATCTGTCAATTTTGTAATCGCATTATACATATCATCAGCGCTCGCTTGGGCAAAAAGCTCTATCCCCGGCAAACGAACAATTGCCTCAGCAATATGATTTGCACTGCCTTTTTTTGATCTTTTATCCAATTGATGATCTTTACTCAGCTTGACCTGCATACTATTGACCTGATCAATATGCTTGGTCATCTGGGCAAATCGATCTCGAATATTTTCTTCTATTGCTGGTGTAATACTTAAGTGATGTCCACGGATTGTAATTTGCATAGCTTTATCCCTCTCCTTATATAGGAATATGAAAGTCATAACCCAAACGATCTCATGACAGCATTCACCAAGGAAAAAACTGTGCTCAATATCATGCAATCATTTAAGTTACTCCAAAAGACAAAAAGCGATTCATTATTTCGTCATAATGAACAATTAGAATAGCCACACTTTAAAATTTAGATCAACACTTTTCGGTCAGATGAAGACGGAATATGTAACGATTCACGATATTTTGCGACTGTCCGTCGTGCCACATCAATCCCCTCTTCTTTTAATAAATTGGCAATTGTATTGTCTGACAACGGCTTACGTGGGTTTTCATCTGCAACAAGCTTTTTGATTTTTGCTCGGATGGCTGTCGACGATGCTTCTCCTCCAGAAGTTGTTCCCACATGACTCGAAAAGAAATATTTCAGCTCAAATAGACCACGAGGTGTCAGTAAAAACTTATTGGTGGTGACACGAGAAACTGTTGACTCATGTAATTCAACTTCTTCTGCAACATCTCGCAAAACCAAAGGTTTCATTCCTTCAGCACCGATTTCTAAAAACTCACGTTGATGTTGCACAATGCAACTTGCGACTTTTAATAAAGTTTTATGACGCTCATCGACACTTTTAATAAAGTTTTTCGCTTCAAGCATTTGATTGCGTAAATATTGGTTATCATCACTTTGATCAGCACGTTTAATCATGCCTGAATAAAATGAGTTAATTCGAAGTTTTGGTAAAATATCTGGGTTCAGTTGAACATACCAATGGTCATTTTTCTTGGACACCACCACATCTGGAATTTGATAATCTGATTCTTTTTGCTCAAATTCAGCACCTGGATAAGGTTTAAGGGTTTTCAATAAATCAATTGCTGACTTTAATAACTCGGCATTTAAACCCGTTTGCTTAATCAGTTTATTTAAGTCATTACTGACCAAAAGCTCATAATGTTTCAACAACATTAGCGCTTCTTTCCTAAACAGTGTGGTGGTAGCTAAAGCCTCAATTTGCACAAAAAGACATTCTGCAAGACTACGAGCACCAATACCAATCGGTTCTAAGCGTTGGATATGTTTTAAAACAACCAGAACCTCATCCTCTTCAACCTCAATGTCATAATCCATTTGTTGTAGTAGATGCTGTACTGAGCTGACAATTTCTTCAATATCGGCAGCCAAAAATCCTTTTTCATCTAAAGCATCGACAATGCAATACGCAATTAACTTATCCACTGGAGAAAAATGCAATAAATTGACTTGCCCCAACATATGTTCTTTTAATGATGCTTCTGAATGACGATTGTCTTCACGATCCTCAAACTCAGGGCGCTCCATTGCAGTTGATTGATGGGTATAGACATCATCCCAATCTGTATCTACAGGCAGCTCATCGGGTAAGTGGTTGGCATTTAAAGAATCTGAAAGCTCATATTCATGTTGCTCTTGTTTTACATTTTCAGGGCTTTCATGTGTCTCTTCTTCAACTTTTTCAAGCAAAGGATTACTATCAAGTTGAATTTGAATTTCTTGTTCAAGTTCCAAACTCGATAATTGCAGTAATCGAATGGCTTGTTGCAGTTGTGGCGTAAGCGACAACGAATTTGCAACTTTTAATCCAACCGATAACTTCATACCCATAATTCCCACACTGTATTATTTCATTTCATCTTATGTGAATAAGCAATGCAAAATTCATGCCTACTGATTTTTTATATCACAGGAAATGGATTAGGACCAGTAAAAAAAATGAATACCTTAGATAAAAATGTTTGTTATTTATCAATTAAAGATAAATTTTAATTATGTCGTTTTTTTATTCAATTTTCTAAAAAGACCTCTGATCCAGATCTGTTGAAATAGTCATCAATTATATAAATAGAGATTTAAAACCTATAAGCAAAAATAAATGGCTTTAGGGCTATTTATTTCAAAATATTTAAATAAAATAGGTTCCACTTTGTGAGACCAGTCACATTTCTACTTTGTGAAATTTATTATTTTTATCCTTTACTTATTGGAATAGTGAGTATAAAAATAATGATATAAAGAAATATGATGAATCGTAGTTTCAAGGAAAAGGTTTGGCACGATAACTGCTTAATTTTAGAAACGAGCGGCTTAAACTGCCAAAAAAATCATGTAATGGAGAACTCAAATGACACTATCTACAAAAACACTATCAAAAAAAGTTTTAACCACAGCGCTTGGTGTACTTATGGCTGGCGGTGCTTTTTCACAGGTTCAAGCAGCAGATACATTAGCAAAGATCAAACAATCAGGGAAAGTGATCATTGGTTACCGTGAGTCATCTGATCCGATTTCCTATGTGGTTGGTGGTAAACCAATGGGATATGCTGTCGATATTTGTAATAACTTTGCCAATGAGCTGAAAAAAACGCTTAAGATGCCAAATCTTAAAGTTGAATATAAAGCGGTTACCTCTTCTACGCGTATTCCAGAAATGTTGGCAGGTAATATCGATATGGAGTGTGGTACAACGACAAACTCTGTTCAACGCCAACAACAAGTGAGCTTCTCAACCAACTATTATGCAACAGAAGTACGCATGGCAGTTAAAGCCAATGCGCCAATTAAAACAATTGCCGATTTAAATGGTAAAGCAGTTGTGACCACCCAAGGGACTACATCTGACAAATACATCAAAATGGGTGAGAAAGGCGAAAAAGTCAACGTAAACAACGTTTACGGTAAAGACCACTCAGACTCATTTGCCATGGTCGCTTCTGGCCGTGCTGCAGCATTTGTGATGGATGACAATATTCTTGCAGGGTTAATTGCAAAATCATCAAATCCAAAAGACTTTAAAATTGTAGGTCCAGTACTTTCTTCTGAGCCGTACGGCATTATGTTACCGAAAGGCGATGCAGCATATAAAGCAATCGCGGATAAAACAGTAACAACAATGTGGAAAAATGGTCAAATGGCGGCGCTATATAAAAAATGGTTCCAGTCACCAATCGCACCTAAAAATGTCAATTTAAATATGCCAATGAGCTCATCATATTTAAAACTTAAAGCCAATCCTACGGATGCTGGTATCAACTAATAACGTAGTTTAAAACAACGGTTTATAGATCAGATTAGGTTTAAAGTCTGGTCTATAAATTTTTATAAAATTAAAAATACAAGGAGCACACATGTCCGTAGGCTCACTTAACTGGACAGCATATTGTCTCCCCTCGAATGAATATAGTCTTGATAAAGCTGCATGGGCTGAATCTGTCTGTAAAGCAATTGGTGGTGAAAGTTATTCCCCTGTTGCAGATGCACCAACCTGGCTACAACTCCTAGGCTCAGGTGTTTGGACTATGGTCTGGACCGCGATTGCTGCATTTTTCATTGCATTTCTTCTTGGTTCTCTGATCGGGATTTTACGTACACTACCCAATAAACCACTTTCATTTATTGGTACTTGTTACGTCGAACTTTTCCGAAATATCCCGCTGATCGTACAACTATTTTTCTGGGCATTCGTATTCCCGCAATTATTACCACTCAGCTTAAGTACTGGTAGTGGAGAGATGGTTAATGGTGGTTGGTGGCAAAATATTCTCAATGATAATCCCGCAGTGGTTGGGGTGTTTGCACTCGGTCTATATACCGCAGCACGTATTGCTGAACAAGTGCGCTCAGGCATTAATACGGTTTCAAATGGACAAAAAAATGCGGCTTTTGCAATTGGTTTAAATCAAAGCCAAAGCTATCGCTATGTCATTCTCCCTGTCGCTTATCGTATTGTTTGGCCAACGCTCACTTCTGAAGCAATGAATATTTTCAAAAACTCTGCTGTACTGTATGCGCTGAGTGTTTTGAACTTCTTTGCTTATACCAAAACCATGCGTGAAGAAACATCGCAAGATATTGTTATTCTTATTCTTTCGACACCAGTTTACTTAGTCATTACCTATACCATTAAGTTGATCATGGCTTGGATTGAAAAACGTATGGCTGTTCCTGGTCTAGGCTCGGGGGGTAAATAGTCATGGATTTTAGTATTTTACAAAATCAAGATGTTATTCAAACGCTGATCGCAGGGTTTAAATTTACCGTTACGGTGACGATTTTATCAATTATTGGCGGGATTCTGATTGGCACACCTTTGGCCATGATGCGTTTATCCAACAATAAAGTTGCCAGTAATTTTGCTAAAGTTTATGTCGATTTCTTCCGTGGTGTACCACTGATTCAAGTGATCTTCATTTTCTATTTCTTATTGCCAAAGATTTTTGAGTTTCAGTCAGATACCTATTATGGCCCACTGTTTTCAAGTGTGGTGACCTTTGCAATTTTTGAAGCTGCATTCTTTTCAGAAATTGTCCGTTCAGGGATTCAGTCTGTTTCTAAAGGTCAGGTCAATGCAGGTTATGCACTTGGTTTCACCTATGGACAAACCATGTCCAATGTGGTGTTACCACAGGCTTTTAGAAACATGCTACCTGTCATTTTGACTCAATCTATCGTACTTTTCCAAGACGTATCATTAGTTTACGTGATTAGTGCGCCAGACTTCTTGGGCAATGCCAATACCTTAGCAAATACCTACGGTGCTGAAACCAAAGCAACTTTCTACCTGATTGTAGCCGTTGTTTACTTCTGTATCTCCTTTGCGCTTTCACAACTTGTGAAGCGTTTACATCAAAAAATAGCAATAATTCGATAATTGGAGAATCAATATGCCAATGATAGAAATACAACATATCTCAAAATGGTATGGAGATTTTCAAGTTCTTACAGATTGCACCACTTCAATTGAAAAAGGTGAAGTTGTGGTGGTGTGTGGACCTTCTGGTTCTGGTAAATCCACACTGATTAAAACTGTAAATGCATTAGAACCATTCCAAGAAGGCAATATTGTTGTGGATGGAACAGCCTTAAAAGATTCAAAAACTGATCTGGCAAAATTCCGTTCTCGTGTGGGAATGGTATTCCAGCACTTTGAATTGTTCCCACATATGACTGTTTTGGATAATTTAACCATTGGGCAACTTAAGGTTTTAAATCGTTCTAAAGCAGAGGCTGAGAAAAAAGCGTTGCAATATTTAGATCGTGTTGGTCTGGCAGCTCACAAAAATAAGTTTCCAGGGCAACTGTCTGGTGGTCAGCAACAGCGTGTTGCGATTGCCCGCGGTCTATGTATGGATCCAGTGTGCATGTTATTTGATGAACCTACTTCGGCATTAGACCCTGAAATGGTGGGTGAAGTGCTTGAAGTCATGAGTCAATTGGCAAAAGAAGGCATGACCATGATGTGTGTAACTCATGAGATGGGCTTTGCTCGTAAAGTCTCAAGTCGAGTTATTTTCATGGATCAAGGCAAGATTTTGGAAGACTGTGCAACAGATGACTTCTTTAATAAGCCTGATGAGCGTCATGAAAGAACCAAATTCTTCTTAGACAAGATTTCTATGGTGCACTAATCAGCAATATGCGTTCAACATAAAAACCCCAATTTTTAAATTGGGGTTTTTATTTGATGCTGACAAATAATACCGGTGCTTAAGGTTTCACCGCATTTTGGCTAAAGTTTGGCGAACGTGGTCCATATAACAGACCTTTTTGCTGATTTATACTCGGTGAATATAATTGCGAGCTTACAGCACTGGATAAAGTATAGGCTTTGTCTGACAGATGATTGGATATTTGATCAACTAAAGCACCAACCAACGCGCCAATCAAACCCGCATTGCTATTATCATTGGCTTGCTGAAGTCGCTGTTCACCTTGCCAAAGTAATGTACCAGTTTGTAAATCTACAAGTTTGGCTTCTACTGCAACTGCTGCTACAGATTGAATCACCTGATATTTAGAACCATACTCTTTAACTTTAATATATAACGCAGCGTCCGCTCCGAAAATCTCTTTTAACTTTTGCGGTGGGATTGCTTGGGCATCAAATCCATTGGTGACCCCATTCTCTTTAAACATGGTGTCAACAACAGAAATTGGAAATACATAATAACCAGCCTCAGCCACAGGCAATGTTACTGTTGACCAATACCCATAGGTTGCACGCGTATCAGGAGACTCATTGATTGGAGGAAGTACCAAAATCGACTTAGGGATATGCTCACGATATGCTGCTAAATCACGATTTTGTTTAGGTGATACCGCACAACCGGTGAAAAGCATCATCAGTAAACCAAGTACCAATAATTGTTTCATATTTTTCATTTGGGATTTACCTCAGTCGATTGAGTGGTCATTTTCTTCAATAAACGATCCATCAATACGGTTGACTCAGGATAAATTTGGCGCTCTAACTCAAAATATTCAATTGCACGTGGGCCATTTTGAATATTAAGATTTAACAAGCCCAAATGCGCATATAAACCTGGCGGCACTGCGGCATTCTTTGCTTTTGCTTTCTCAACATCTTTTTCAAGCGCTAAAATTTGTTGCTGAGGCGAAGTTTTTTCTGGAACCGCCAGCATTAAATAGGTTTGTTGTGGATATCCGCCCCAGGTATATAAAGACTGTGGTCCAGATGCACACCCAAGCAAAGTTAACGTTGTAAAAAAACTTAAAAATAATAAAACCCGTTTCATTTATTCAAACCTATTGTACGGACCACTTATTTGTTTGAATATCTGTGACAAGGTGATTAACCGCTTCGCGTACAGCCAGATCTAAAACCTTACCATTTAAGGTTGAGTCATAAGATGCTGTAGAACCAAAACCTAAAATTTCGCGTTCACTGAGCGCGTATTCACCTGCACCCTGCACAGAATGGACAACTTCTGCTGTTTTTACATCAACAACATTAATATTGACTTTTGCATAGGCAATTTGAGTTTTACCACGCCCTAGTAGCCCAAACAATTGATGATCACCCACTTCTTTGCGCCCAAATTCAGATACATCCCCAGTGAGCACATAACGTGCACCCTTAATGGATTGAGCTGCTTTACCAAAACCAGCCTCTTGTTGCAGCTCAGATAAATTGTCTCGATTTAAGACTGAAAAATATCCGGTTTGTTGCAAGTGCGTTTCTAAAATCGTTTTTGCTTGACCGCCTAAACGATCGACATTATCAGAGAAGATTCCGCGCATATAACTTGAGCGGTTATCAAACTTACCAATCGAAACTGCTGTTTTCGCACCTGAATACTTAACCGCTGAAGTCACTGCAGCCACTTGAGGGGCTTGGATGGTTTTAGAGCTTTCAGTGGTAGAACAAGCAGTAAGTACCAATCCATTTAAGGTAGCAATCAATAATATTTTTTTCAAAATTACATCTCTCTAAGGTCTAAACCATTATAATGAATAAATATATAACACAAACTAAACATACTGTTAATTAGTTTTTAACAAACAAGATCTACTGATAAAATCCATGACCATTTTTGCTCGTAAAAACAATCATTTCATACCAAAAATTAGCTTTAAACCAAGTAATGTCATAACACCGCCCGCGACTCGATCGAAGACTTTTTTAAACTTCAAATAAACACGGCGCGGCTTTTCCGCTGAAAGCGCAACAGCAACCAGTGAATACCAGCCTGCATCGATAAAGAAGCACAAGATAGGCAAAACAAAATAAAAATACGTTGGAATGTCTTTGGGTAAAAGCGCAGTAAAAATACTGGCTAAAATAATCGCAATTTTAGGATTACTTAACTGGGTAATTAAACCTAAACGAAACGCTTGTTGATAACTCATCACCGTGGATGAGTCAGATGCCTGTGCCATTGGATCTTTAGCATGTTTAATAATTTTATAAGCCAGCCAAAGTAAATACAGACCACCACAAATTTTTAAAGCTAAATATGCAGAAGGTACAGCCAATAAGATTGCTTGTAATCCCATTACAGCTAAAAAACCAAATAAAGCTGCGCCCGTGCCTGTCCCTAAAGCGGTAAACAGACCATGTTTACGAGAAATCGCAATTGAATTTTTAGCCACATAAACAAATGTAGGACCAGGGCTAATTGCGCCTAGCATTAATGCCAATGCAATTGAACCTAAAATCAATAATGATTCCAAGAGACACCCCGACCCAGACTATTTTTAAGAATAGATATTTTACGCTACAACCGATTTTTGAAGATATAAAAATCTTTATTATTTCGCGATTACACTTTTATTCAATGCAAATTCATCAAAATTTCAACCATAAATTTAAATACACTTGTGTATTATCATCACAAACAGAGTAAACAAATATTTTTAGAGTAAAAACTCGATAAAAAATTTATTTTTCAATATTTTAATTATATCAATAAAATCATTCACGTATATAAAACATCCTAAAAAACATAAAATAGACCACATTAATCACAAAAATTAACTTCCATTTTCATGTATTTATAGGCTATAAAAAACCATAATAAAACTATGGTTTTAAATTATCCAAAATCAATATTTATACTCAGGGGTAAAAAATGCACAACAACAAAACCAACCGCTTAGATGCAAGCCAAGCACATTTATGGATCATTGGCGGTGGAATTGCCGGAATGGCAGCTGCCGCATTTGCCATACGTGATGCCAAAGTACCAGCTATAAATATTCACATTCTCGAAGAGTTAGACGTCTCAGGTGGTTCAATGGATGGCGGCCATACGCCACATGCTGCACAAGCATGGGTTACCCGTGGCGGGCGGATGCTGACAGATGAAACATATTTATGTCTTTGGGACTTATTTTCGAGTATTCCATCCTTAGAAAATCCTGAAGTTTCTGTTCGTGAAGAATGTCGTGAGTTCAATGAACAAGTCAAAACCCATGCACAAGCCCGTTTAATTGATGCGCAGCATATGATTTCAGATGCCGCTAAACTGGGTTTAAATACACGCCATCGCGCGCAAATGTTACGCTTATTGGCAGCGAAAGAAGAAAAAATTGGCAGCCGCCGTATTGATGAATTTTTCGATGAGACCTTCTTTGAAACGAACTTTTGGCGTATGTGGCGTACGACATTTGCCTTCCAAAAATGGCACAGTGCAGCAGAACTTCGTCGCTATTTCTTACGTTTTATCCAAGAGTTACCACGTATTCATACCCTTGCTGGGGTAAAAAGAACCAAATACAACCAATATGATTCCATGATTTTGCCGCTACAACGTTGGTTGCTTGAACAAGGCGTAGATGTTCGTTTTGGCAATTATGTAACAGATGCAGACTTTCAAACCGATGAAGCAACCCTAGAACGTCGTGCAACACGCTTGTATGTCAACCTTCCTGAAGGTACTGAGCAAATCAACCTTCAAGAAAATGATCTTGCCATATTTACTTTAGGTTCAATTACAGCAGATTCCCGTTATGCTGGAAATGATGATGTTCCAGCGCTTATTCGTGATCGACTTGATCATGGTTGGACCTTATGGGAAACCCTTGCGCAAAAAGCACCTGACTTTGGCCGACCAATGACCTTTTATGGCAACATTGATGAACATAAATGGGAGTCTTTTACACTCACTATGACAGATGATGTTCTGTTAAATCGCATCATTGATTACACAGGCAACCAGCCAGGTACTGGGGCACTGATGACTTGGTTTGAATCTGGCTGGCATTTATCGATTGTGGTGCCTGCTCAACCGCATTTTGCAAATTTACCAGAAGGCACCTTTACCCTCTGGGGCTATGGTTTCCAAATTGATCAAACAGGTGATTACATCAAAAAACCGATGTCACAAGCAACAGGCAACGAAATACTCACTGAACTGATTCTACAACTCGGCTTTGATGACATTCTTGAGCATGTTCTAGCAAACACCATTGTAACAACAGCTATGATGCCTTATGCATCGGCTTTATTTGCTTGCCGTAAGCCTGGTGACCGCCCACAGGTTATTCCACAAGGTGCAAAAAACTTCGCATTCTTGGGGCAATTTGTTGAAATTGAAGATGATGTGGTTTTTACTGTTGAATATTCTGTTCGTGGTGCCATGATTGCAATTTATGAGTTCTTTGGCGTAGAACGTGAAATTCCTGAGATCTATAATGGATTACTTGATCCTAAAGTCGGATTAAAAGCGTTAGAAACAGTTTTTCATTAATTCATTTAAAATCAACTGAGTTAAATTGAATTAAAACCAAACGAGTGCATCCTCTCTTGATGCACTCGTTTTTATATTTTGAATAAAAATCAGGGTTGTGAATCCACTGAACGAGCACTGAGACGATAATCTTTTTCATACACAGGCATACCTGCGATATGGATTGAACGAACTTCAGTCTTTGTTGGTGTAGGTGGTTTCTTTTCACACCCAGCCAAAAATACTGCAAGTATTACACTCAAACTGATGGATAGCTTTTTCATGGCATCTCCTCCATTTTTTGTTTTATTTATAGTTCGAGCATAACAGTTCTGATTAAAAATACAGCTATTTTTTATTTCAAAAGGTGTCTATCTATAGAAAGTGGCTATACGTCACAAGCATGTATCATTAAAACAGCTTGATCTTCACCATTTTTATTTTTGTAACGGTAGTGAAAGCCACTATTTCCATCAAATTCCATGTCACTAAAATATTGAAAAGCATCTAGGCTTACAGACTCAATTTTAGGGTATTGCTCTAGCTGAAGTTGAATTTTGTTTAAAATTTTCGCGGTAAATGCTTTTTGGAAAATAATCGTAGGCGAATCTTTTAATTCAAATCGAGCGATACACCCAGTGTTTTCATCCACAGCAACAACGTTGTCTAAAGCCTGAACGATCCCCGCCTTCGAGATGAAAAGACTATGATGAACATTAAAGGTATAGCCATAGCTTAAATGCAAGAAATCCTCGGTTTGGTTTTCAACATTTAAACCACGCTCCCAGTCCATGACCAAAGGTAATCTATAGTCATCGCCTTCATAGAGTACAAAATCACAATGATCATTTGCATCTTCATCACATGTTTGCTGAATGACTGAAAATTGCCCTATCTTGGCCACTGTGCGATGAATCTGCTCGGCATAACCACTACTGGAATAAGCCATCATGCTAAATAATATCGGAACTATTGTATTGATTATTTTTTTTGACATCAGATTTCTAATCAAGTTTTACTCAATACCAAATATACAGCTTCACTGGTAAATGTGCCATCTTGCTGAATCTGATAATACTGTTGTACTTGATCAGCGGCTTTGGACTGCAAATAGCGAATGGTATGGATACCCTCTACTGGTGTTTGCATACGCTCCACCCAACTTTGAAAATTTAACTGTAAACTTTGCTTTTCAATGGTTTCTACCTTAAAACCTGCTTGTTCTACGATTTTTACCCATTCCGCCAAACTATAATTTCGAACATGGCTTGGATCACGAATGGTTTCTATGGTCTGAATAAAGGTGTCTAAAATTGGATTAGAATTGCCAATAATATCAAATAGGATCACTTTGCCATCAGCACGTAATACACGATAAATTTCATCAATCGCTTGAGTGATACTTTGCCAATGATGCGCAGAATAACGACTGATCACACAATCAAAATGCTCAACAGGAAAATCCAATTGCTCTGCCGCACCAACCTTCCCTATGACATGATCGAATCCCTTTTGTTGAGATTGCGTGGTCACAAGATTGACCATTTCAGGCGTAATATCATAGGCAATTACTTGCTCAGTGAATGCAGCAATCTGATACGTGACATGCCCACCACCGCAGCCTAGATCCAAAACTCGCTTGAATTGATGTTGTTGGATTAAATTTTGCATTTTTTCAAACTCAATGCCTTGTGCATGTACTTGGCTATTTAAGTATGCTTCTGATTTATTTTGATATTGTGCCTGATTAACTTGCTGTTGAGTGGTCATTGTCGTGTCCTTGTTGTTGAATAAAACGACAATAGACAACTTAATTAAAAAATAAAAATGATGAATTTTAATAAAATTAATAACTTTATTTTATTTATGTTAACTCATAATTACCCGATAATCAGACTGACAAGGGTTTTGAATGATAACATCCTGTACCCCCATCTCGTTTCCGACCTTAATATTATAGTTAAATGAAAAATCACCATTATCCTCAAAATTTGCCGTTGCAGGATAGTTCAGCTTTTTAAATTGCGGCACTTTGTTGTTGAGCACTAAACGTACCCGAAAATCAGGAATGCTATAAAATACCAATGAATTCGGCATATTTTTTAAATTCGATTCAAAAGTGACAAAACAACTTTGCTGCCCATTCATCGCAAGAAAACTGCCATAATCTTTTTGTTGGTTTTTATCATTAATCACAGTGAGATTATACTCACTTCCTGTTAGCCCCAACAAAAAACCCATTAAATTTGGATTAAATTGATAAACATTTGCAGTTTTACTCCATTTTTCCATTAATACCTGCTTCTTTCCTTTAGCATCATAGAGTACATAGTCACAACTAGAACCATGCTGAGTGCAAGACTCTTTTTGAATTTTCAGTTTCCCTGCACGCCCCAATACCTCGTATTCAGGGTCAACTTCGACGGCAGCATCAGCTTGCGCAAAAGCAGAATAGCTACTGAAAAAAGGCAGAGCAAATAAACAACCCTTTATTAGGGTCTGTAGACATTTCATAAATAACGTTCCAATCTCTCAGCATTTTTTAATATAGATTCAAGTTCAATTCTTGCTCAAAAATACAATTTTAATTTTTTACACACGGCGAACTTTTCGATTTAAAGTCCTTACCCCAAGTACGATATCCTTGGGTATCGATATGATAGCGATTATTACCATAAACGCCTAAACCCATTTTATAACTTTTGCCTTCCACTTGCCAAAAATGACACATTTTTTTAACTAATAATTCGCGATCTTTTTTAATGGATTCTTTGGGTGATAGCACATGAAAATCAACTGCATAATTACTTAAATGTTTACTTTTTTCCGCCCCACCTATGCATTTATTTAATTCAGGGGCACGATAGATTGCTGAAATCGTATATGTTTTAAAATATTCATTTCGATTTAACTTTTCCACCAGTTGCAAACTACTCACTACATTTTTCCAAAAGGCTTTAGGTGGAATAGCAAAACGTTTTGAGTAACACTGCTCCGGCATATAGTTTCGGCTGGTTGTCAGCTCCATCAGACTAGGTGGATGTTTTAAATACTGCGACATAAACTGATAATAATCCGCCAATAATTGGGGGTCTTGTTGCGCCTTCCAAAGCTTGAATTGTTGTTCAATCAGTTGATCTGATGATTTTCTTGAAGATGCGGCCGGATCTGCTTTTTTCTCAGATGGCGTACAGGCATTTAACGCCAATACACCGATGCAGCAGATCGAAATAACAATATTTTTAAAAATTTTCACAATTTCAGCACACTTATTGTTTTATTTTAAAGGGTAAATATTTAGAAATCTAAACCTATTTATAGGATTTATTAATCATTGACCTAAGTCATTCTAACCAATCTAATCAACTTTAAAGCTGCAATTTACAAAAATCCACAGAGTTAGTAATTTACAACGGACAAAAATGTCCGTTAAATATCAGAATAAAATTTAATGCAATTTTCCCTATGCGTATACGTCAAAAACAAGCGGCACAAAATCGCGAAGATTTGCTCAATGCTGCACTGAAAATATTCCGTAAACAAGGGATTCGTGCGCCATTACAGCTTGTGATTGATGAAGCTGGCGTTGGACGAGCAACCTTTTATCGTAATTTTCAAGATCGCCGTGAGTTGGTCATCGCCTTGATGGAACAAGCATTAACTCGTCTAGATGAACGGGCAAAAAGCTTTTCAGAATATCCTGATGGTTTGATTCGGTTAATTCGCAATCATGTCGAGAATCTGCCTTATCTCACCGCCTTGATGGAATATTGGCGTGTGATTGATCGTAATGACTCAAGTATGGTGGATATTTATCAACGGCGTGACGCAATTCTTCAACCGCTGATTGATCAAGCCATTGCCCATCGAATTTGCCGACCAGATCTTACCCCAAAAGATTATGCGCTAATTACCGGTATTCTAAGAGCTTCCTTTCAAGGGCTAACCGACGAAGAACAAGTTCAACTGGCCACACGTGCAGTTGACTTACTGATTGATGGCATCAAGGCGTAATTGAGGCACTTATGGATAAATCGCCACGTTTACTTGAACCTGCCCCAGATTGGACACCTGAAGAGCGTCCAACCTTACCAGGCTCGCCTGCGGCTATTGCACATCCAACACATAAAAAGCTGATTTATTTTTTTATTGGCCTGTTTGTTGCGATCTCAGGCAGTTTAAGTAATGGTTTTATTACTGCAAATTTACCACTTATTCAGGGTGAATACTCGCTAACGCCTTCAGAAGCTGCATGGATTCCCGCAGCTTATGTAATGGCAAATATTAGTTCCAACATGATTCTGTTTAAAGCTCGGCAACAATATGGGTTACGGCTTTTTTCTGAAATTGGTTTAGTGCTTTTTATTTGTGTATTGCTGCTGCATATCTTTGTGCACACCTTTGAAATGGCATTGTTTGTCCGTGTGATCAGCGGTTTGGTTGCCGCCCCCCTGAGTTCTTTAGGCATGTACTACATCATGCAGGCCTTTAAACGAGAAAACTTTGGGCGAGGAATTTATCTCGCGCTGGGCTTTCAACAATTGGGTATTCCACTAGCATGGATCATTTCCCCATCTCTGGTTGATGTAAATGACTGGATTGTGCTCTATACCTTTGAGCTGGGTTTAGCGATATGTTGTTTGGCTATGGTGGTTTCTTTAAAACTACCACGTAGCTTAAGAATCGAAGTCTTTGAAAAACAGGATTTCTTCACTTTTGCTTTGCTTGCACCCGGCTTTGCCCTGCTATGTATCGTCCTGACCCAAGGCCCTATCCTTTGGTGGTTTGAAGTCAAATGGTTAGGGTATGCCTTAATTGCTGGCTTCAGTCTTATTGTTATCGGACTGACTTATGAACATTACCGTGTCAATCCGCTTATCATTACCCGTTGGCTAGGTTCAGCCACCACACTTAAATTTGTGTTTGGTGCGTTGGCGATTCGTTTGCTTATGTCTGAGCAAAGTTACGCAGCCGTTAACTTTTTAAAGACCATGGGCATGGGACCTGATCAGTTCGTTACCTTGTATAGCGTGATTTTTCTTGGCATTGTGCTCGGCACCGTTTTTAGCGCCATGACCTTTAAAAGAGAACGCATCTCATGGCACTTGATCGGTGCTGTGGTCTTGGTTCTTATTGCTTGCGCTTTAGACTATCACCTCACCAGTGATGTTCGACCTGAGAATTTTTACCGCAGCCAATTTATTGTTGGCTTTGCCAGCGGTATGTTTATCGGACCATTGTTGCTGACAGGGATTATTAATGCCTTACAAAAAGGCCCATCACACATGGTCACTTTTGTGGTGTTGTTCTCTGCAACACAAAGCTTTGGTGGTTTAATTGGAAATTCATTCTTTTCAACCTATCAACAATTACGCACCCAAAATTATCGGGCTGAAATTGTCAGTGACTTGTCACCAACTGATCCATTGGTAGTGCAACGACTTGCAGCCTATCAGCAAGCAGCCAATAAATATACTTTAGATGCGTCACTTGAACAGAACCAAGCTTATCGCAATTTAAACCAGATTGTGACACGAGAAGCGCAAGTGCGTGCCTATAATGATGTGATTGCATTAAATGGAATTTTCGCCATTTTACTGTTGATTTGGAGTAGTTTTAATATTGCTTGGACACGCTATCAACTCAAAAAACAGCAACAGGTCCTCAATAGCAGTTAGACAGATCTCAGGCTATTCCGAAATCAGATGATCCATGATGTCACGCTATGTATTAAAAAATATTTGAGAATTCTTATGTCGCAAGATCAAAAACCAACAGAGCAAGCAGCAGTTACACCACCACAAGCACCTGCAACAGCAGCAGCGCCATCACCATCCAGTAAGCTTATTCCAACAGCGAAAAGAACATTGCTGTTGATGCTCTTGGTCTTGTTGGTGGGGATTGCTGTGATTATGCGCGCATGGAAAATTGGCCCTTTTGATAGCAGCATAGAATCCACCGACAATAGTTATATCAAAGGCAGAACCACAGTTTTATCTTCTCAAATCAATGGTTATGTCAAAGATGTATTGGTGACTGATTTTGACCATGTCAAAAAGGGTCAGCCATTAATGCATATTGATACCACAACCTATGATCAGAAAGTGACTCAGGCTGAAGCAGGTGTTGATCAGGCCAATACTACTTTAGCCAATCAAACCCAAGCGATTGAACAACGCAAAGCAGATATTGTGGCTGCACAAGCCAAAGTTGAACAAGCCAAAGCAAGTTATGAACTTTCAACAGCACAACTCAATCGTTATCAACAATTAGGAAATACTGGCGCAACCTCTAAAACAGAACAAGACAAAGCGGCTGCGGATGTAAAAAATAATTTAGCCTTACTCAAACAAGCGGAAGCCAATGTATTGGTTGCTCAAGAAGCGTTAAAAACAGCTCAAGTGGCTCAATCGGGCTTAAAAGCACAAGTCACCAATGCCAAGGCACAATTTGATCAAGCGGTAACGACAAAAGACTATAGCGTGATTGCAGCACCGATGGATGGACAGTTGGGCGAAGTCACTCCTCGTGTGGGACAATATGTTGCAGCTGGCACCCAGTTAATGTATCTAATTCCGCAACAAACCTGGGTGATTGCCAATTTCAAAGAAACACAAATTGCTGATATGCACATCGGGCAAAAAGCAACATTTACGGTAGATGCTATGAAACATCAAAAATTTACTGGCCGTATTGAACAGATTTCACCTGCTGCTGGTGCTGAGTTTAGTGTGCTTAAGCCTGACAACACCACAGGTAATTTTACCAAGGTCGTACAGCGTATTTCTGTGCGGATTGCTATTGATCCCAATCAAAAAGGTTTAGAATTCTTACGACCGGGGATGTCTGTGGTGACTTCCGTCGATACCAGCACTCAATGATCCGCCTAAGTGAAAAGCTTGAGTTAAAACCTAGAAATTTATCCCCAATAATAGACATGAAACTCAATCAAACCTGTCTTGTTTTACAGGTTTGATTAGAATATCTTGAACAGGCTTAATTCAAAGCTACTCACACACACCCATTCAGTTAAAAAATCAGCATGTTTGATCATATTGCCCAAACTATTCCCTACCAAAGTTTAGATTTTGCTGGATCTGTTCAACTTACAGTTAAACGGCTTGATCTAATCCATCCACAAATTTCTGGCAATAAATTTTTTAAACTCAAATATAATTTGATTGAAGCACGTCAGCTTGGCCTAAAACAGATGCTGACTTTCGGTGGTGCGTATTCCAATCATATCGCTGCCACAGCCTATGCAGCACAGTTATTTGGATTTAAAAGCATCGGGATCATTCGGGGCGAGGAGTTAGCGCATAAACCGCTCAACCCTACTCTAACGACAGCACAGCAGTTGGGCATGCAGCTAGTTTTTGTTTCACGTGAAAAATATAGACAAAAAAATAATCATGACTGGATCGATGAATTAACACAACATTATCCAAACACTTATATTATTCCTGAAGGCGGAACCAATGAGCTTGCTATACAAGGTTGTCAGGAAATTTTAACGCCAGAAGATTTAAATTATTATGATGTAATTTGCTGTGCGGTAGGAACAGGTGGCACAATCACTGGGCTGATAAACGCCAGTTCACCACAGCAGGAAATTTTAGGTTTTTCAGCACTTAAAGGTGATTTTTTACAACAAGATGTCAGTCAACTCACCCATAAAAGCAATTGGAAAATACTGGATGATTATTGTTTTGGAGGCTATGCCAAAACCACTGCTGAATTACTTAGCTTTATAAACAACTTTGAGCAGCAATATCGCATTCCGCTTGAACAGATTTATACTGGGAAAATGTTTTATGGGATTTTTGATTTAATTTCAAAAGGTTACTTTAAAGAAAATGCAAAAATCTTGATCCTGCATAGTGGTGGCTTGCAAGGACGTAGCTAAACCCTACCTATTTATAATTGTCCTGAAAATTACTTTAAATTTGTCTATAATCCCCTGCTCAAAGTTTCCATGAGTGTGATATGTCTTCTAACCAATATGATGTGATTGTCCTCGGCGCAGGTGCTTCAGGTTTAATGCTTGCGGCAAAAGCAGCTGCCCGTGGTCGTAAAGTCTTAGTGGTTGAGAAAGCCAATAAAATTGGTAAAAAAATCCTCATGTCAGGTGGTGGTAAATGTAACTTCACCAATCTTTATGTTGAGCCTGAGAATTTTATTTCACATAACCCACATTTTGTCATCTCTGCCCTGACGCGTTATACCAATTGGGACTTTATTGGGATGGTCTGTGAATATGGCATTGACTATGAAGAACGCAAACATGGACAACTGTTTACCTTAAATGGCGCAAAAGAAATCTTAAGCATGCTGCTCAACGAATGTGAAAAAACACATCATGTTGAGATTAAAACCAGTTGTGAAGTCAAAGCGATTAACACGCTTGACGATCAGACTTTTCAAGTTGCCACCAATTTAGGCTATTTTCAGGCTGAATCTGTTGTTGTTGCATCAGGTGGCTTATCTATTCCAACATTGGGTGGCTCTGGCATCGGCTATGAAATTGCCAAACAATTTGGTCACCACATCTATCCTACACGCGCAGGTTTAGTTCCCTTCACTTTTTCAGATCAATTTAAAGAAGTTACCACTCGTTTAAGCGGCAATGCGGTTGAAGCAACACTATCTAACGAACTGATTGCATTTACTGAAGCATTGTTGTTTACACATCGTGGTTTAAGTGGTCCAAGCTCATTACAACTTTCAAATTATTGGAATGCAGGACAAGCATTCCATATTAACTTTTTACCAAGTCTTGAGCTGTTTGATTTTTTAAAGCGCAAAAAGCAAAGCCAGCCCAAGGTGTTAATCAGAACCTTACTGACTGAACTTTTACCGAAAAGTGTGGTGATTGAACTACAAAATCTCATTTGGTCCGAGTGGGCTGAAACGGCGATTGGGCAATTAAGTGATGAAAAACTTGAAACGATTGCCAATAAACTACAGCAATTTGAAGTCAAACCCTCTGGTACTGAAGGCTATCGGACTGCAGAAGTCACTTTAGGCGGTGTTGACACCACTGAAGTTTCATCAAAAACCATGGAAAGTAAAAAACAAAAAGGTTTATTTTTTATAGGTGAGATCTTAGATGTAACTGGTCATTTAGGCGGGTTTAATTTTCAGTGGGCATGGGCTTCAGCACATGCCGCTTCAGAATATGTATAATCTAAACTGATTAATAGATAGAAAGCTTATTCCAGATAATCTGTTTTAAATAAAATAAGTTGATTTTGGATTTGCTGCTTCTGGGTCACACGTTGAATCGCCAAATCCATCGACTTTAGATCATGGTTTTTTGCAAATAACGACTGATGAATTTTGTGTAAAAAATAGATGATCTTCATTTCAATTCCTTTGAAAATGATATTTATCAGATGAGTGAGTTTTATATTGCCTACATATTCACCCATTCAATCTAGACAATAAATCATCTGATGTCTATCTATTTTCTATAAAAAAACCGATAAAATTCATGCTTTGTAAACACAATCACTCTTGAGATTTGTTTTGAGATTCATGTTGTTGCTTAACAATTTCGGACGGTTGCTTTTTCGGTTTTGCAAACACAAATTTATAAGCACTTGCTAAAAAACCCACAGTGATTCCTGCAATCACAATGGGTGCAATGAAATTATTTGGCTTTTTCTTAGACATCTCTATTCCCTCTCACTTTTGACCTAAAAATAAAAAGATCGATCAAGCATCAATCCTGATCGATCTTTAAAAGAATTTAAATGTTAATTCGGGTCATCTTTGTCCTGTTTCAATGAATCAGTAAGTGACTTATACTCATTTTCAATCGCAGGGGTATCTGCGGTTACTTGCGTAGCGTCTGTACCACTTGGCTGTGATGAATAAGTATTTTCTTGCTTTAAAGGATTCGGTTGACTTGCCTCTTTCTTGGCTTTATCGATTAAATCCGTTAAAACGCGTTCTGCAGGTTGACGTCCACCTAGACCAAAAGCCAATGCAAAAGCAACTGCCACAGAACCCAATGTTAAGCCAAAAGCAAGATTAACGATCGAATCGGCAATTCCCATGGCTTTTAAACCCATTGCAATCACCAGCCCCATGATCAAAACACGAACCAAGTTGCCTAACCATCTTGAGCTATTATACTCACCACGTTGCACCACATTCGCCACGATATTGGCCAACCAGAAACCGATCACCAAAATCACTGCGCCTAACAAAATGTTGGCACCAAAGTAAATAAACATTGAAATCAAATGACTAACTTGTTCAAAGCCCAGTCGATTTGCCGCTTCGGAAACAGCAAATAACATGGTAAAGAAAACAATCAGATAACCAATGATACAAGAAACTTTCGTGTCACCTAAAAAGCGTTGCAAATCTAATTTTGCAGGAATTTCATCAACACCCGTTCCAGCAACAACTTCTGAAACCAAACGCCCCACAAAACGAGACACCACATAGGCCACAATTAAAATTAATCCGGCTGCAATAATATGTGGAATTGCATACATGATTTCACCCAGCATTGCGGTTGCTGGTTGTGAAATAGCTTGTATACCAAGTGCTTCAAAAGCCACAATTAACGCAGTAATCATGACAACGGCAAAAACAAAAGAGCCTAAAAACTTCGCTAAACCTTGGTTTGAGTTTTTAAATAGCCCTACTTTTTCAATTTGAGTTTGTAAATTTAGACTGTTGATTAAACCCTCAACAATCCCGCGCAGGATTTTTGCCAAGATATAACCGACAAAAACGATGACACCCGCAATGAAAATATTTGGTATATAAGAGACTGCTTCATTCAGCATGTTCTGCACTGGAAGCAATAAGCCTTGCAAACCTAAAATTGATAATACAATTGGTAGGAACAGCAATAAAATTAGCCAATACACAATATCAGCGATATTCTGACTGATCGGACTGACCCCAACATCGGCACTTAATTTCTCATCAAGTTGAGTCCGATCCAAGGCTTTTTTCAAGCCGACTTTAACCAGATTTGCCACAATCCAGCCAATAAACCCAATGGCGACGGCAGCCAGTAATTGTGGAATAAACAATAAGAATTGCTGAATCATCAAACTAAATGGGCTGCTTACGCTGGTAAGATTCAGCACATTTAATGCACCAATCACCGCGATCACCATCACCACCCAAAAAACAATTCGAGAAACAATACTTTCAATATTTGAACGATGACCTGTTGCTGAAGACAATTTTGTATTTGTACCTAGTTTTTCTAGGATTTTTTTAATTCCTGCTGCAACAATCAGTGCAATAATCCATCCCACAATAAGGATGGCAACAGCGGCGAGAATCGGGTGAAATTGATCCCAATAATACATGGCATCAAATCTCCCCCTTGTTTGTAAAATTTCATTCATTTTTTATTTCCTCAAGTTATAGATTTATAACAATCTGAGCGTGCTCAAATGACTTTAAGCAACATTCTTTATTTGAATTGGATACTTGATGAATTACTCTTCTACTTTATCTATTGCTTATATAACGAGCAAATTTAACTGCATAAATACAACAAAAGCATGCAAAAATGAAAAACTCCAGCTTTGCAGCTAGAGTTTGTCTGATCAATATAATCTTTATAGATGATTATGGGATTAAACCCAGTCGGCGATCATGTAAACAAGCAAGGAAACAAGAAATAACCCCACAAGAATAAGCATATAAATGGGTAAGCGATTCTTATGCGTTATATCTTCAGTACTTGTTACATAAGATGGTTTATTGAAATCGTGTTTCATGACGTCCACCTCCATCGAATTGATGTATTTTTATACTAACAGGCTATTTATGATCTGTGTGTAAAAATATTTTAAGCAAAAGTAAATTTTAATTCGAGCAGTTCTTGAAAGATAAATGAGCTATAATATGTACCCCATTTTTTGGCTATTGTAGATATGGCTTATCAACGACAAAGTGTCGAGTTGGACTTGGACACTGATGTCACGCATCAATGCTTCACACATACCTCAAGAGATGACCATCTCATTGGAATTATTGAATTTAATAAGCCTAGTTATATTCTAAAATGGGGCGATTTAGAGTATTTCCGTCGCCGTACAGATGAATTATCCGTTATGCCTTTCCCAGAATGTATCAATGCGATGATTATTGATATTCGCAATATTGTGCCATTTCTGGATAACGAAGTTCCAATCGTGCCATGGCGCTTACTTGAAGAAGACTGCCCGATACGGCTTGTTGTGCCTCAAGATCGTTTAGAACATTATGCAGGGATCTTTGAACCAACGTGGTTAACCACAGACATTGAAATTGCCATTCAAGAATTACGCGAATTTATGGATATGTTCGTACACTAACAGCATATCCATAGCTTAAAAAATAAGATTTATTTTTTGCTTATTTGTATTGACGGAGATTTCATCAATGACTTTGATTTCTCAAGGTAAAATCAACAATTTAAATAGATCATTGACCAAACATTTTAGCTGCCATACGCTGCGCTTGCTTTCCATAAAACCAATAGGTAATTAAATATAAAGGGATTGCCAACATCAGCAACATGATCAATGCAGTGAGCAAAAATTGAGTATTTTGCAGATACATCACAAAAGTTTTCCACACTTCTGGATCATTCTGAGAAAAAAACCAAACACCCGCAAATACCCCAAGTAAATTATAGCCCCAAAATATTGCGGTATAACCAAGAGTCAGTTTTTTACGCTCTTGGTCTGTAGGCGCACGGCGTTGTTGCTTGAGAAAACGATATAACACGATAATCATCGCAATCAAATAAGGTATTGCGGTTAACACGCCAGCAATTTCATTGGGCAATAATGCAGCCAATACACCTGCAACCATGGTCAAGACTAAACAAAGCAGCAAAAACCACAAAAAATATTTGTTTAAAGACACCATGACGACAGCCTAGATTGCATAAAGAACAATATTATAATTTTTTTTCAACTTTTTTTCATTTTCTTGTCAACCAATTTGAAACTGTTGTCGTTATATAAGTATAAGGTCTGCAGCAACCAAATTGATTGCACGGCATCCGCAAAGAAATTTGGAGACCTTCTCTCAGAGAAACTAAAAACTTATGCTTCTTAAGATTCAACTTAGCAGCCTGAATCTTTATAACGAAGTATTTTGGCCGACGATTTACTCATCACTCGAATCGTCGGCTTTTGTTTTTCTGGTATTTTTGTTTTTATCGTTTCTGCTTTGACCGTATGCATGCTTATCGCCTACTTGTTCTAACAATACGATCTCTTAGAACCTGTCAATTTCCTCATACTTGAATAAAAAATACAGATCGTCTTTGATTCAATAAATCAAAATTCACTTTTGTCTTGTAAATCAACAAGACGATCTCATGTTCAGTATTGGTATAAGCTTAAATTTGTTTCATCTTGAACTGTTGAGCCACTTTTAAAATTGCCATAAATCCAGCCACAGTAAAAGCCAACATCAAAATTCCCATATTGAATAAATGATTCCATACAAGAAAATTCAATACCACACCACCCAATAAGCCACACGCAAATTGCATACTGCCCATAATTGCACTTGCAGTTCCTGCTCTTGAGCCTTGTTCAGACATCGCCAGTGCCATCGCATTCGGTCCAGTAAAACCAATCCCTGAAACAGAGAAAAATAAACCCAACATGACAATCACCAATGGTGCATCAGACATGAAACCTGCGCTGACAATAATCAATGCACCTGTGACCTGGATCAAACCACCAATTTTCAAGCGCAGGATCACTGAGAGTTTGTTGGCTAAACGCTTATTGATAGAAGACAGTAAAATGATACCAAAAGCATTAAAACCAAAGGCAATAGCAAACTGTTGCTGAGTTAAATGATAACCATCCATCAACACTGCTGCCGCGGAACTGATATAACAAAATAGTGCTGCACCAGTAAAACAACCTGCCAACATTGGAAAGCGAAAGCTTCGATCTTTAAAAATACAAGCATATAAAATAAACACTTGTTTAAAGTTGAGATGCAGCCTGCGTTCTGGTGCGAGTGTTTCCTTAAATAAAAAGTGTACACAAAACAAGCAGAACAGACCAATCACAAACAAGGCGATAAAGACGCCTTGCCAACTAAAGAATTGTAGAATGGCGGCACCCAAAGTTGGAGCAAGAATCGGGGCAATCCCCATCACAATCATCATACTGGAAAAAGCTTGCGCTGAACCTTGTACATCTAAACGATCTCGAATTGCAGCCCGTGCCATCACCACCCCCACACAGCCCCCTAAGGCTTGTAAAACGCGTGCGGCAATCAACGACCAATGATCAGGTGCTAAAACACACAGCAAGCTGGCAAAAGCAAACAGGGTCATACCAAAATAAAGCGGTTTTTTACGCCCAATACGGTCACTGATTGGACCATAAATCAATTGACCAACAGCAAGACCAAAAAAATATGCAGGCAAGGTATTGGCGATCTGCTGGGTTGTCACATTAAAGTCTTGCGCCATTTGTGGCAATGCTGGCAAATACATATCAATGGATAAGGGACCCAAAGAGGTAAATAAAGCCAAAAGCATAATCCAGCCCGTTGAATACTGCTGACCCACGTTTTTTTCAGACATAGATGGTTTATAATTTGATAAGGAATGTTGCAGACAAGTTTACACTGTCCATTGTATGATTTGTCACAAAGATAAGTGAAAAGCCATATAAGCCAAATCGCATTGCCCAAGTACATAACACCCTATTGATTTAACAAGGATTTCCTTTGAACACTTGGCTGTTAAAACTCAGAAAAGCAACCTACAACACAAGTTTCATGTATAACTTGAGAATGATCATTGCCTTCACAGGGACTGCATTTGTACCTTATCTGTTGGGACAGCAGTTAATGACCATTCCACTGACCTTAGGAGTGGTTGCAGCAGGTCTCAGTGATATAGACGATCGATTCTCTGTACGTATCATGAATTTGATCTATACCTATATCGGATTCTTTATCACCGCTGCCTCAGTGAGCCTGCTCTTTCCATACCCTATTCTGTTTGCCTTAGGTTTGATTGTTTCTTGTATTGGTTGGATTTTATTGGGTTCTTTGGGACGTCGCTATGCCACCATTTCTTATGGCTGTTTGGTGGTCTCTGTGTATTCCATGCTTGGGGTGCATTTATTTGATCAATGGTATATCCAGCCAAGTCTATTGGTGATTGGTGCAATTTGGTATGGGCTTATTTCAACCATCAGTTTTTTACTGTTCCCGGTCCGGCAAGTTCAAGACAAATTGTCTCAATGTTTTTCATCATTAGGTAATTTTCTGTTTTCCAAATCTAATTTGTTTGATGTCGATATGACACCGACCAGCTATCAAGACAGTATGATTAGTTTGTCTATGGAAAATGGACAGCTCATCAGCATTTTTAATGATATGCGTACCGCCTTGTTGACGCGTTTAAAAGGTGACCGAGGACAACGTGATACGCGTCGTAGTTTACAATATTACTTTGTTGCACAAGATATTCATGAACGGGCCGATTCAGCACATATTGATTATCAAAAGCTGGCCAAAATGTTTGAACATAGCGATGTGTTATTTCGTTTCCAACGTATTTTAGCGCTGCAAGGTAAAGCCTGTAAGGATTTGAGTGATAGTATCTTACACCGCACCACCTACCAGCATAATGTCCGTTTTGAGCATGCTTTTAAAAACCTCAGATACTCGCTGGATAAACTCAAAAAAGAAGAAAATTATGACTTAATTTGGGTCAATTCACTGTTTGCGCTTTATCAAAACTTAAAGTCGATTGATGCCCAATTACAAAATCTCGAAACTGAACGACATATAAAATACGATCAAAGTAAAAATTTCGAAAACCAACTTAAAGATGATGACCTCAAAGGTTGGGATGATATTGTCATTCGAATCAAACAAAATTTAACCCCTGAGTCTGTACTTTTTAGACATGCAATTCGCGTTTCGATTGTTTTGTTTATTGGCTATGTTTTTGTGCAACTCACCAATATTGAATACGGTTACTGGATTTTATTAACCGCGCTGTTTGTCAGCCAGCCGAACTTTAATGCGACCAAACGACGTTTGAGATTACGGATTATTGGAACCTTAGGCGGCATTATTTTAGGTTATGCAATTTTGTATTTTGTGCCCTCTATTGAAGGACAACTCTTATTACTCGTGCTTAGTGGTGTATTGTTTTTTGATTTACGCAGTAAACAATATGCCCAAGCCACTGCCTTTATTACCATCATGGCGCTGATCAATTTTAACTTGGATGGGCTTGGCTATGAGGCAGCGCTACCTCGTATGATTGATACAGTGATTGGCTGTGCCCTCGCCTGGTTCGGTGTCAGCTTTATTTTCCCTGACTGGAAGTTCCGTCGTTTACCCCGCACCATTCAACGTTCACTGGAAGCTCAATGCAATTATTTGGCCAATGTAGTCGCTCAATATCATCAGGGACGCAATAATAGTTTAGAGTATCGAATTGTTCGTCGTGCTGCACATAATCGAGATGCAGATGTTGCCTCACTGATTTCAACCCTTGCCACTGAACCAGATTTTGACCCAAGTCAAAAAAGCTTAGCTTTTGAGTTCTTATGTTTAAATCATACCTTTCTTAGCTATATCGCAGCACTCGGTGCACATCGTGAGCAAGTGAAAGACCAACAGGTGCTTAATCTATTGGATCAAGCTTTAGATGATATCTCTGGGGCTTTATTACGGGATGAAATGCCTGATTTAACCGCGCATAATATGTTGAAAGCTATTCGTACCCGTTTAAGCCAATCCGAGTCAGAAGACTCTAAATCACTCATTATTCTTCAACAATTGTCATTAATGTTCAGTATTTTAAAGCAACTGAGTAGCTTGAAACAGAATTTAAGCCATGAACGAGATGATCAATCTACTGAATTGGCTTCTTTATAAATCTGCATCAAAATTGCATCGTTATTTGGTACAATAGGTGCACTAAATCTTGAGATTTAGTGCTAAACTCTGACTAGATTTACATACATTACTGACACTATGACTGCCAAGAATATTTACGCTTATACCTTACAACCTGTTCCGTACGAAGTTTCGGAAGCCGAACAACGCGGCGCTCAACTTGCAATTTGGCGTAGTACCAATAAAATTGGGATTAAAGCTTGGGCAATCATGGGTGTAGCAGTCATACTCTCATTACTTGGCATCGCTTTAATTAAAAACTATTCAACCATTATTTTTTGGGTGGTTCTTGCTGCGGTTGCCATCTATCTTTTGGTTCGCAAATTCGGTCTTGAATGGTATGTAAAACGCAAGATGAATGAATTTCCAGTTCAGGAAATCAAAGGTGTAAAATTAGGTGTACAGCCAAGTGGCATTGTGATGCGTCAACAAATGGGTGTACAAGAAGGTGTTGGAACCGTGGCTTGGAAAGACATTTATGAATGGTACAACACCCCTGAATTCTTACTGGTAAACTTTAAAGTGAAAGGCCAACAAGGCGCATATATTCTACCTAAACGTATGGATAGCAAGAATTTTCCCTTTGAAACACTGCGTAAACATTTAAAAGAAGTTGTTGGTGAACCCAAGACACTTTAATTTAAAATTTTAAAAGGCCTCCATTTTTGGAGGTTTTTTTGTACTTCGCTATTTTAATAAAAATGATAATGAGAATAAATATTATCTGCAAAATTCATTATCTCTCCGATTTATTCAGCTATAATTTGCTATCAAAAATATTCTGCCCTTTGCATTGCCATGTTTAAAAAGATTTTTTTTCAAATTCACTGGTTTCTAGGGATTACTGCTGGTTTAATTCTCTCAATTATGGGAGTGACTGGTGCAATCTATTCTTATGAACAACCTATTCAAAGATGGTTAAATCCAGACAGCTACACGGTAAAAGTTGAAAATCAGGCAAAACTCACGCCTGCTGAAATTTATCAACATTTCCAAACCCAAAACCCTGAAATGAAGATCAACAGTATTACTGTCGCGAAAGCCGCTGAAGAAGCTTCAAACATTAATATTGTCAAAGAAGGCGCACGTAGAGGTTATACCATGATGGTAAACCCTTACACAGCCGAAGTTCTTCCAGAAGTGAAAGGCAAAGATTTTTTTCAATTTATACAGCAACTGCATCGTAACTTAACTGTGGGTGAAGTCGGTAAACAAATTACTGGCGCCAGTACCTTGATGTTAATTTTCTTTGTACTCAGTGGCCTCTATTTACGCTGGCCGAAAAAGCATTCTTTTAAACAATGGTTTGCCATTAAGCCTAAACTCAAAGGTCGTAATTTTCTTTGGGACCTACATGCTGTAGTCGGAACGTGGGTGGTGATCTTTTATTTACTTTTAGCATGTACAGGGCTGTATTGGTCATATGACTGGTGGCGTAATGGTATGTTTAAAGTAATGGGGGTTGAACGACCTCAGCCTGAAATGCAAGCAGCACGTGGTGGAGAAGGTCAAGGACGTCAAGGGACTTCTGGCAATCCTCAACAACCACAACAACGTGGCGAAAAGCAAAATCCAACGACTGGTCATCAACAACCAGACCGTGAAAATAAGCATGAGAATAAAGAAGGTTTAAAACCAGAACAAATTCAACATGTACTTACTCAAACATGGAATGGGTTTAATGCTCAAATTAAACGTGACTATTCGACACTGACTGTTTCGATCCCTAAAAAGCCAGATGGTAAAGTTGAACTCACCTTTGTTGATGCTATTCCACAACATGAGCGTGCACGAAATAAAGCAACCTATAACTATCAAACTGCACAAATTGAAAAATTAGACTTATACGAAAGCAAACCACTCAATGAAAAAATCATGGGAAGTATGCTCCCTGTGCACCGTGGTAGTTTCTTTGGCCCAGTTTTTCAATTCATCGCAATGCTTGCGGCATTGGCAATGCCATTATTTTTTGTTACTGGATGGATGCTGTATTTAAAACGTCGTAAGCAAAAGCGACTCACCCTTGCTGCAAAACAAGCGGGTTCAGCAATTCAAATTGATCCAAACGCAACACCTTGGTTAATTGCTTATGCCTCTCAAACAGGAATGTCTGAGCAATTGGCATGGCGCACCTCAACCAGTCTGCAAGAAGCCCATCAGCCAACAACGGTAAAAGCTGTACAACAACTCTCTGAAGATGACCTCAAGCAAGCCAAACAGATTCTCTTGATTGCAAGTACCTATGGTACAGGTGAAGCACCTGACTTAGCCTCGCACTTTGAGAAAAAGCTTATGGCTACATCATTGGATCTTTCACATTTAAAATATGCGGTTCTAGCATTGGGTTCACAAGACTATCCTGAGACCTATTGTAGCTTTGGGCATCGCATAGATGCATGGTTAAAACATTCTGGCGCGCAACAATTGTTTGCTACGCTTGAAGTCAACAATGGCAATAATGCAGATATCCAACATTGGAATGATGCTTTAGCAAAAGCCACAAAACTCGATCTACAAACAATGTCTATTGATAAAGTTTTTGATCAATGGCGTCTAACAAAACGAGAATTACTCAATCCAAACAGCTTAGGTGCACCCGCATTTAATCTTGAATTACAAGCCAGCTATGATACAGCTTGGCAAGCAGGTGATATTGCTGAAATTCAAACGGGAAATAGTCCAGAACGTATTCAATTGTTCTTGGATAAATATCAAGTTCATGCAGAGACAAAAGTGGATTCACTCGAACAAAGCATTCAAGAAGCGCTTTGGAATCGCGATTTAACTGTTGCTATTGAACCTTTTGCCAATATGGAACACTTACTCGAGCAACTCCCTACGCTACCAACTCGTGAGTATTCGATTGCCAGTATTCCAAGTCAGCAAGTGTTGCGTTTGGTGGTTCGTCAGCAACAAAATCCTCAAGGTGAGCTTGGTCTCGGTTCTGGTTGGCTGACAGAACATGTGCAATTGCGTGATAAAATTGCGTTAAGAATTCGTAATAATGAATCTTTCCATTTAATTACCGATAACCGCCCGATTATCTGTATCGGAAATGGTACCGGGATTGCGGGATTAATGAGTTTGATTCATGCCCGTGTTCGTATGGACTATACTGAAAACTGGTTGATTTTTGGTGAACGCCAACAAGCAAACGATTATTTCTTTAAAGATACAATTCAAGCTTGGCAAAATACAGCGATGCTAAAACGTATTGATTTAGCATTCTCTCGTGATCAAGCTGAAAAAATTTATGTACATCATAAACTGCGTGATCATGCCGAAGAACTGAAAAAATGGGTGGCCAATGATGCGGTAATCTATGTCTGTGGCAGTATCAATGGTATGGCAACTGATGTTGATCTCGCTTTAATTGATATCCTTGGAGAAGACACCGTTGAACAATTACGTTTAGATGGTCGTTATCGTCGTGATGTTTATTAGGGTCTATTGAATAAATTTACCCACCAAAACCGAGCTCAATTGCTCGGTTTTTTTTGATTCATATATAATAAATGCACAGATTTCGTTTAGAATTAGATTAATTTTTAATGATTTGTTTTCACCCATGTATAACAATAAACTCTTCCGCATTGTCTTTTTTTTGCTGGGATTTGTCTTATTCCTCGATGGATTTATTTTAATTTTATATAAAAAAATCCACTTAGGAACAATACTCCCTTTGCTGATTGGCTTAGTCTTTATCACTACAGCGCTATGGAGCCAACACATTCAGCAGTATTTGGCCCAACACTTAAAGTTAAAGAAAATCTGGCGCTTAGGATGGGTTCTATTTACACTTTGGTCAGTCAGCTTAATCGGCTTCTTTGGTTATATCCACTTAAAATCCCAACAAAATACAGCAGAAAATAATCTACAAGCCATTATTGTGTTAGGCAGTGGCATTACCCAAGGAAAAGCCTCACCGACCCTCGCAAAACGTTTAGATCAAGCCGGTGAAATTGCAAAACAACAATCACAAGCTTTGATCATTGTCAGTGGTGGTTTAGATTTTGGTGAAGAAAAACCTGAAGCAGAAATTATGTCGCAATATTTACAAGAGCAGATGCAAATCCAAGCCAGTAGAATCCTACAAGAAAATAAAAGTACCAGTACTGACTTAAATCTAAAAAATAGCCAAGCGATTTTAAAAGCGCATGGTTTAACTTTAGACTCTAAAATTGCGATTGTGACCAGTGATTTTCACACCTTACGTGCCGCAGCAATCGCCAGAAAGCAAGGCTATCATAACTTCATTACTGTAGGTGCTGAAACTCCACTCACGACACGCTATAACGCATGGTTAAGAGAGTACTTTGCTTATAGTAGCGGTTGGGTGCTCGGTGAATATTAAGGCACAGAATGCCATATCATTGTTTGTACAGCGTTACTGATGTAAGCGAATTTTACGTGGTAAGGGTAAGCGTTTATTGTTTTGAAATAACTCAGGTTGAGTCGTATACATCTGATATAAATAATTTTTGATATCGAGTAAAAATTTATTTGTCGAAACTAAAATATTCCGCCCTTCAGGGGTTAAATTTATAGAAATTGCGGTATTATTTTGTTTGATAAAAGGAATCATCTGTTCAATAAAAACAATGAGTTCAACTTCTTGAACTGCATAACGGCTCCAGTTATCTTTAATCAGAAGTTGTGCCAAATTTTTACTTTGCCAAACAGCTAAAGACTGTTGCCCTGTCGGTGATGCGCACAAAGCCCAGCCATCATCATAAAGAACAAAAACCTTGGTTTGTGAAACAATCATTTCGACAAAATGTTTGTATTGGTCTAGGGTTTGGACTGAGTTTTTTTGAGTTGAAGAAGCAGCTTTACGTTGATATGGATTTCGCATAGAAAATTTATTTTTAAAATACTTATGCTTATATATTATACAGAAGTTCTAAACAAATAACTAGATTGGAAAATGTGGTGGGCGCTGACGGGATCGAACCGCCGACATTCTGCTTGTAAGGCAGACGCTCTACCAACTGAGCTAAGCGCCCTGAGTGTGGATAAACAAAGTTATTTACTCTGTTTGAACCTATAAGAAAATCGATGATTTAATCTTAAGTTCTATCCTAAAGATGGGGAGTAAGCGATATGAAGTCTATAATGTTTGATCTTTAAAAATCAAAAACTTCAAATTCTTACCATTCCAAATATCTTGATCTCAGGAAATAAGATAAATGGCGCAGCGGACGGGACTCGAACCCGCGACCCTCGGCGTGACAGGCCGATATTCTAACCAACTGAACTACCGCTGCGTTGTATATGGTGGGCGCTGACGGGATCGAACCGCCGACATTCTGCTTGTAAGGCAGACGCTCTACCAACTGAGCTAAGCGCCCTGAGTGTGGATCATCACAATATTACTTTATCAGAACATAAAAGAAAACAATATTCCCTTTCAAATTCTTATACATCCAAATATCTTGATCTCAGGAAATAAGATAAATGGCGCAGCGGACGGGACTCGAACCCGCGACCCTCGGCGTGACAGGCCGATATTCTAACCAACTGAACTACCGCTGCATTGTATATGGTGGGCGCTGACGGGATCGAACCGCCGACATTCTGCTTGTAAGGCAGACGCTCTACCAACTGAGCTAAGCGCCCTAAACTAGAATAAATAAAAAACTATTTAGACTCTAATTCAGTATTACATGTCACTGCAAAATCATTCTAAAGTGGCGCAGCGGACGGGACTCGAACCCGCGACCCTCGGCGTGACAGGCCGATATTCTAACCAACTGAACTACCGCTGCACTTTAACAAATGAATTGCTATACATACGATGATTGAATTTAAGTGGCGCAGCGGACGGGACTCGAACCCGCGACCCTCGGCGTGACAGGCCGATATTCTAACCAACTGAACTACCGCTGCACTAAAAATTCAACGTTAAAGCTTGGTGGGCGCTGACGGGATCGAACCGCCGACATTCTGCTTGTAAGGCAGACGCTCTACCAACTGAGCTAAGCGCCCTAACGACTTCATCGTTTGTGAGGTGCATTATAGAGAATCTTTACTGAGTGTCAAACGCTTTTCTCGATGTTTTACCTATTTTAGGTTTGAGTGATTAAAAAATAGATCATTTTAGTTTAAATTGGTGTTTTTTGTTTATTATTTATCTATTTATAAAATATTTAAACCCATATTTTAATTAAATTGAGTAGATCATTTAATCAATATTTTAACCCTATTATCTATTTGCTATAAGCTTAATAAAATATTCAGTACTTAGGGTCTGTTGACATTTCATAAATGGCTTGCGTTGTAGGTTAAAATTGAGCAGGCAAGGCAGGAAACGAAGATAATAGCGAGACTATTTTCGAGTTTCATAACGAAGGCTGAGATAATTTTAACCACAACCCTTCGGGACTAGCGTGTTTTTTGTCGCTACGTCGTTACGAACTACTCATTTAGAATGACTAAATTTCGTATTTCGCGCCTACTATCGCCTAAAAAACACACGTAGTCGCAAACGTAGACGAATTGTCAACAGCCCCTAATGATCAAACATATCAAATGAAGGCTATTCGGATTTATCCATTTCATTCAGATTTTTACAATAGGTTTTGGTTCAGGGCGCAACCAAAGCCAGATAGCCACAATCAACATGGTCACATCGGTAAAAATCTTCACAGCCAGTGGCGCATTGGTGAATAACATGATCACCCCACTGATCAACATCATAATACTGGCGATCCACTTTGCTTTACGTGGCACAGTCCCATTTTCACGCCAAGCACGAAGCGTTGCACCATATTTTGGATGATTGAGTAACCAAGCATCAACCTGTGGCCAACCTTTTGATGCCGCCCAAGCGGCCAAGATGAGGAAAACTGTCGTTGGCATTCCCGGTAATATTGCCCCAATAAACCCGAGTACAATAAAAACAATCACCAATGTTCGCCAAAACAAAACTTTCATAGATTAACTCAATCTGCCCATTCGACTAGTATACCGCCCAAATGATTTTGCCAGTATATTTTAAATCAATTGAAATCATTGTATTTTAAAATCACGGTGTTCATCATTTCCAATACAATCAAAATTGAGCTTGCATGTTGATTCACTTATTTGCTTGAATCTCAACACGCTAAAGACCTTTTCTTTAAAAATAAACTGAGTGAGTCTTCAGTTTAGGACAGCATACAATGACAGCCTACTTTGAACCTTGGTTAAAGTACAAACACCCTATTGTTCGTCAATTGGCTTTTTGCATTGCCAGTCCCAATATTATGCAACATCTGCCTGATGAATTAGAAATTAAAAATCGTTTTGAAGTACACGACACGGCGTTTTGGCAACAACAATATATAGATTTTCAAACACGCTTAGATCAACTCGATCATGACCCCACCCCACTCATTGAATTTGTACAACAGCTTAAAAGCACACGTTTAGGTTTACGTTTTGAATATTTATTTTGGTTCTGGTTACAAGATGAAGCCAATCAACACTATCAACTAATTCAGCATAGTATCCAAATCATTGAAGCAAAGAATACATTAGGCGAAATTGATTTCCTTGTTCGTAATCAGGCCACAAAACAGATCGAGCATTGGGAAGTTGCTTTAAAGTACTATTTAGGCGAATCAAACTTACACTTAAAGCATTGGTATGGTCTAAATCGTAGCGACACCCTTTTACGAAAACTGAATCATTTCTCAGAAAAACAATTTCAATTTACTCAGGCTTTAGATCTTAAAATTGAAAAGAAACTGGCTGTGATGAAAGGACAGCTTTATCTGCCTAACAATAAAAACGATGTTGCACCGCCCTCATGGATCAACACGCAACGTCGATTGGGTCAATGGGGACATCACATTGCACAAGATTTTTACCGTCTACAACGGCATGAATGGATTTGCCCAGATCTAAAGCAAAGCTCAGCTGCTGCCCAATTTTGGTGTAATGGTTTATATCATAATAAAAATAGCCTGCAATTTTATATGTACCGCCAAGCTCCTCTGGCGCTTTTCTTTGACATAAATGCTTAATTATTCACGTTTCTTATACATGGATTAACCAATCCACTCATAAAAACATAACGATATATTAACCCGATGCTCGTATACTAAAATTCTAATTAACGCGTGAAACACGGAGATAGTAATGAAAAAAATTTTAGCAGTTTCAATGTTATTCGCTTTTGTTTTAGCTGGTTGCAACACATTTAAAGGTGTTGGTAAGGATGTATCTAAAGCGGGGGATGCTGTTACGAATTCTGCAGAAAAAGTTGAAAATAAATTGTAAGTATCAACTTCATTCTACAACATAAGCCTTATCTCAATAGATAAGGCTTTTTTAATGCCAATTTAAATAGTTTTATCCTTTCTCAAGCTTTAAGGTTTTCATTCGGTTTTATCTTCCTCTATTATATTGTTCAATTTACTTACTTGATCAATGTCCATGAATCATTCGGATACCTTAGAACTGAGTTTACAACTTCTTCGCCAGCCTTCTGTGACACCTATAGACCATACCTGCCAAACCATCATGGCAGATCGTCTGTCTGCTATTGGCTTTAATATTGAAAATATGCGTTTTGAAGATGTTGATAATCTTTGGGCAAGACGCGGAACGGCATCTCCAGTTTTCTGTTTTGCAGGTCATACCGATGTTGTGCCTACAGGTCATCTTGATGCATGGGAGTCTGATCCATTCCTTCCTGAAATTCGTGATGGCAAACTCTATGGTCGTGGTAGTGCTGATATGAAAACAGCATTGGCTGCAATGGTGGTTGCATCTGAACGTTTTGTAAAGAATCATCCCAACCATAAAGGTTCTATTGCTTTTTTAATCACCTCTGATGAAGAAGGCCCTTCTATCAATGGTACGGTTAAAGTTGTCGAAACCTTAGAAGCACGTAATGAAAAAATGACATGGTGCCTTGTCGGTGAGCCTTCAAGTACAGATACGCTGGGCGATATCGTAAAAAATGGCCGTCGTGGTTCATTAAATGCAGTGTTAACAGTAAAAGGGAAACAAGGCCATGTTGCCTACCCACATTTAGCCATCAAC
Organism: Acinetobacter sp. NyZ410; assembly: GCF_022828975.1. Lineage (NCBI taxonomy): Bacteria > Pseudomonadati > Pseudomonadota > Gammaproteobacteria > Moraxellales > Moraxellaceae > Acinetobacter > Acinetobacter sp. NyZ410. Next base: position 4,074,072 of record NZ_CP094620.1, read on the forward strand.
CCCATTCATACCGCGTCAAAAGCTTTAGCTGAACTCTGTGATACGGTATGGGACAATGGCAATGAATACTTCCCTGCGACTTCATTCCAAGTTTCCAATATTCAAGCAGGTACAGGCGCAACCAATGTTGTACCCGGTACGATGACCGTTACCTTTAACTTCCGTTACTCAACTGAAGTAACTGCAGATCAACTCAAATTACGTGTTCTTGAGATTTTAGATCGTCATCATGTTGATTATGATATTGAGTGGACGTTATCAGGTTTGCCCTTCTTAACCCCAGTCGGTGAATTGGTCAATGCTGCACGAACTGCAATTAAAAATGTGACAGGAACAGAGACCGAACTTTCAACCAGTGGTGGGACTTCTGATGGTCGTTTTATTGCTCCGACAGGCGCTCAAGTGCTTGAGTTAGGTGTTTTAAACGCAACGATTCATCAAATTAATGAGCATGTGAATATTGCTGAATTAGAGCCTTTGGCTGAAATCTACGAACAAATCTTAGTCGAATTACTCGCTTAAGCTGAGCGATTCTCACTGAGTAAAAAAGGACGCAAATGCGTCCTTTTTTACAGATAAGCTTTGAAAGCATTACAGATCAAGTCTTCTTTATCCCAATCTGTAACTGGATTTGATCCAAATCCGGCACATGATAAGTCTTATCGCCAATTTTCACATATTGTAAAATCGTCTTATCTTTGATGCTATCCTCTGCGTCGACCACTTCTGAAATCCGTAGCCGTATCGAACTTGGCATTTCATTGCACATTAAGGCAAAACGCTCGTCTGCATCTTCCCCTTCAATGATCAGTGCGACACCCAAGGTCTTTTTAGGATCACTGACACTAAAAGTCGGCAACTTCTTTTCATGCCATTCCACGACATTGACATAGGTTGGACTATTCTGAGCAGAAAGCACCACATTTTGGGGTAATAACATTGGTGCTTTATCATAACAATCAATAATATATGCATCAATAAACCCAGTAGACACCGTAATTAAATGCTGTAATTCCCGTGTGCTAATTTTATCAATTGCAGATTTTTCAATATTCTTTGTCATGAGCGTTCCTATTTAACCGTCAACAAAGCTTCAATATTTTCCAATAAATCAGCTTCTTGGAATGGTTTACCCATATAATTTGTCACACCTAAGCTAAATGCCCGTTCACGATGTTTTTCACCTGTTCTTGACGTAATCATGATGATTGGCAAATCGCGGTGAATTTCGTGGTGGCGAACCAAGTTGGTGACTTCAAAACCATCCATTCGTGGCATTTCAATATCCAGCAACATCAAGTCTGGTTTGACATTTTCAAGTTGCTCAATCGCATCCACACCATCTTTCGCAGTAATCACATCGAAACCTTGGCGTTCAAGCAAACGTGAAGTGACCTTACGAACGGTAACTGAGTCATCCACGATCATAATCAAACGGCGTTGATCACGATGACGTTGTTTATCATGTTGAAGATGTTCAGCACTACCACGGGTAGATGCTTGAACTTGTCGTGCAATATTTTGCCCATCCAGAATCAAACACACCTGACCATCACCCAGAATAGTTGCACCCGCAATTGCATTGATGGTAGCAAACTGCTTACCAATCGGTTTAACCACAATTTGTGAACGCGAACCAATTAACTGATCAACCAGAATGGCAATCGATTGCCCCAAACTTCCCTTGATCAACAACACTGGTAATGAATGTGCAAGCCCATGTAACCGTGGAGTGACTTGATTCGAGGTAAACTCACCCAAATAACGTAGCTTATAGCTTTGGAAATCGATATCAAAATAGTCATTTTGAGTTTCAAAATATTCTTCCAAAGCAGCTGGTGAAATTCGAACAATACGATCAATTTGCGATAATGGGACTGCAAATTGCTGATCACCGACTTTCACCATCAAGGCATCGCTGACCGCAACTGTTGTAGGTACGGTAATCGTAAAGGTTGAACCATACCCCAACTCAGAACTGACACTCACTTGTCCACCAAGTGATTTAATTTCACTTTGCACAACATCCAAGCCAACACCACGACCAGAGATTTGTGTCACTTGCTGTGCTGTACTAAAACCAGGATGGAAAATAAACTGTAGGATTTCCTCAGGCTCTAGCTGTTGATCCGTTTTGATTAAGCCTTTTTCGATTGCTTTATCACGAATAACTTTTGGATCAATTCCTTTACCATCATCTTTAAACGAGACAAGTACATCCGTACCTTGACGACTAATATTCAAATCAATTCGACCAGTCAACGCTTTGCCCGATTTCTGACGCTGTTCCGCATCTTCAATCCCGTGGTCAATCGCATTCCGCAACATATGCTCTAACGGTGAAACTAATTTTTCCAGAATATTACGATCCAACTCTCCTTCAGTATTATTGACTAAAAGCTCAGTGGGTTTATTCACGGTTGAAGAGGTCTGGCGAACCAAGCGCTGTAATCGAGGCAACAGTCTTGAGAATGGTACCAGACGAGTACGCATCAAGCTTTCCTGAATTTCAGCTTGAATACGAGATTGCTGAAGTAATAAACCTTCAGTATCACGAATCTTTTCAGCCAACGTGGTTTTAAAATCAACCAAGTCAGATGCCGATTCAGCCAACGATTTTGATAACTGGTTTAGAGATGAATATTGGTCCATTTCTAAAGGGTCAAAATCAGCATAACGAGCGCTTAAATCACCATGTTTTGCAATAATTTGGCTTTCTAACTCGCCTTCCATACGGCGTAGCTGATCTGCCAAACGTTGAATAGCCAACTCCATATCAGTCAAGGTATTCCCTAACTGCCCTAAATCCATCTCAATACGTGAACGGTTGATCGCGTTTTCACCAGAAAGGTCGATCATTTTTTCAACCAAATCGGCAGAGATACGAATCATCTCATTGTTAGATTCAGTTTTTTGTGACAGATCCCATTCACCCAACATTGACGGTGGCTCTGTACCATCCCCCTGAACAAACTCACTGATCGATTGCTCAAAGATTAAGTTTGTTCGAGATAGTTTTTCTGGAAGCTGTGCGGATACATCAACATATTCAATACTATGTAAGCTCGATTTTAAGCCTTCAAAATTATCATAGTGATGTTTAAAGATTGCAGCATCTAGCCAATGAAAGGTTTTTTCCAATAAACCATCATAAACATTCGAATTAAAATTATGTAAACCAAATTGCTCAAATGCATTTTCTAATTCATATGCAATATCAGCCACTTCTTCCAATTTCACCATTTTTGCACCGCCTTTTAAGCTGTGTGCAATACGTTGTAATTGGAGTAGGAAACTACGGTTGCTACGCTGATCAAACCATTGAGATAAAATGCTCAAACCATCATCAATCAGCTCTCGTGCTTCTTCAATAAAGGTTTCTCGAGCAACAACTTCAACAGGATCTAAACCTGCATCTTGATTTGCATCTATAAATAATTGAGCATCATCAATTGCAGGTTGTTGATCTTGATCCAACAGTTCAGTTTCAAGCAGTTCTGGAGTTTCAACAATCGCTAAAACGATATCATCTGCAACATATTCAAGTTCATGCAAATCTACTGCATCATGACTAAATTGTGGCTCAACCGCAGTTGATGCTTGAACAGCTTCAATCGGACCTTGCTGATCGATATTGTGTAAAACACTGAGAATATGAGTAGCTGGATAATCAATTGATTTTTCGCGAATCAATTGAATACGGTCTGCCACATCATCTTGAATTAAACGAATCGCTTGAATAATGTGTGGTTCTGCTTTGAGTTGACCTTTAATCACGCGTTCATAAATGGTTTCCAACTCGTGTGCAATCAAACCAATATGGGTGGCTTGCACCATATTTGCACCACCCTTTAAGGTATGCAAATAACGCATCAAATTGTTTAATGCGGTTGTGTCATCAGGATGGCTTGACCACGTATTTAAGTCATGGTCCATTCCAACCAACAATTCGTCGGCTTCTTCAATAAAAATGTCGAGAACATCAGCATCAAATTCACGTTGACTATGTTCTGAGTCAATATTCTGTTTATCCAGATTAATTTGCGTCAGTACATAGTTCCCTACTGATTCAACAGGGTTCGCTGCAATTGAGACTGTATCTGGCTGCTGTTCAGTATCTAGCGCAGTCCTTGTTTCAACAATTTGACCAGCAACACCAGTGTCTATTTCTTGGTGTAAATAGTCATGTAACTCAGCCAAAATCGCTTGTGTTGATTCATTAAGGCTGACTCTTTGTCCTGAGGCCAAAGTATCGAATAAATGAATAAATTCCTGATGGGCCTTAGAAAACATTTCAAAAGCATAATCAGTATTTAATAAATCAGGCTTGCGAATAACTTGTTCATAACCATCTTTTAAAGCAAGACTAAAATCATGAATGCCTTGTGCAGCACGATTATTGGTATGATCTATCAACATCTGCGCTTGTTGAGCCAGTTGTTGGAAATATGCTGGATATTCAACTTGGGCACGCTTATCAAACTCAAACTCGGCATCAAGCAATAGATCGATCTCTAGATCAACCAATTGTGTGACTAAACCCGTTTGTGAATGTTGATATTGGTGTTGGAAATCGTAGCGTTCCCAAGCATCATTAAATTTTTGATAAATGGTTTGTAGCTCAACAGCTTGATTACCTTTCAGCTTTAAAACATAGAGATAATCACTGACAAATTCAGCATAGTAAGTCAGTAGCGCATTTTCATTTTTTGAGGACTCGGTATCTTCTTGAACCAATACTTTAAATAAATGCTCGACCTTACCACTTGCTTCAAAGACCTCATTGACGTGCGCCATTGAAGAACTGCCACGCAAAGTATGCAAGGCACGAATCAAGCGATTATATTGATCAGGCGTATGTTCTTCTAAGTGCAAAAAGTCTTTAATTGCCGCCAGATGCTCCTCTGACTCTTCAACAAAGATTTCCAAGGTTTCAGAGGTTAAACTATCATCTGCAACAGTCGATTCAACTGCCACTTCTTCTTCAGTCGTATCTGTAGAGCCATCTGCAACGTGATCAACCACATGCGGAGTGGTCACAGAGGTTACTTCTGCTGTTGCAGTATCTTCACCAATCTCCAAACCAGTAATGACATTTTCATTATCCAGTGTATTTGATAATGCCAATAACTCGTCTAAAGCAGGTTCTAAGCTTTGTTTCTGTTGTAGCTGCTGCCCCAAATACACCAAAGGTGCTAAATCTAAATGATGCGGTTTTCGATTTAAAAACTCTGAGTAGAGTTTGAACTTATAAATATTAAATACTGCACTTACATAGTGTTGAATCTCGGAAGTAAGTTCCAGATTTTTCGTAATAATACGATTTAATGTATCTTCAACGGTCCAAGCAAGTTCACCAGAACGTTTAGCCCCCACCATACGCCCAGACCCCTTAAGCGTATGAAAATAACGGCGAATATTGACCAATTCGGTATCTTTAAACTCTTCGAGTTGCCATCGATCAAGAGAGGTTTGTAGCTGTTCAAAAATTTCTTCAAGTTCTTCTACAAAAATTTCTAAAATTTCCTCATCCTGACCAAGATACGCATCTTCAGGTAAAGTAACGTGTTCCACTAAATGTTTTAATATTTCTTTCATAGCTCAGGCTTCTATGTTAGTTCCCGTCTTTGGGACTAAAACCTTTCAAAATACAGTCAAGCTGAATGGCTTTAGAAGGCGTTCCATTCTGTGCAATAACCACTTGTTACAGTCGATATTGCACATATATAAAGTATCAATCGTTTTAGTCAGGCAGTTTAAAGTCTGAAACTGATTGACGTAATGAATCCGCCATACTTGCCAATTCAGAAACCGAACGGGCTGTATCAAATGTTGCACCAGTGGTTTGTGAAGTAATTTCTTGTACGACATTCATCGTATTTGCAATATGACCTGCTGAAGCAGACTGCAATTTCGCCGACTCAGAAATACTTTCAATCAAACCAGCCAAGTTACTTGATACTGTTTGAATCTCACCCAAGGCAACACCCGCATCTTTTGCAAGGTTCGCACCACGCACAACTTCCGAGGTGGTTTGTTCCATTGAAATTACGGCTTCGTTGGTATCGGTCTGAATGGTTTTAACCAGTGTTTCAATCTGTTTGGTTGCAGATGCTGAACGTTCAGCAAGACGCTGTACCTCGTCCGCAACCACGGCAAAACCACGACCCGCTTCACCTGCCATAGATGCCTGAATTGCTGCGTTTAATGCCAAGATGTTGGTTTGATCGGCAATATCATTAATCAGCGATACGATGTTACCAATCTCTTGAGAAGACTCACCTAAACGTTTAATACGCTTAGAAGTTTCTTGAATCTGCTCACGAATTGTATCCATACCTTCGATTGAACGGTTTACTACATCTGCACCATTTGATGCAATTTGTACGGAACGCTGTGCTACCTCTGCTGATTCAGCAGCATTTGCAGATACGTGGTCAATCGACTGTGCAATTTCATTAATCGCTGTTGATGCCCCTGCAATCTCTTGCGCCTGATGCTCAGAAGCTTCAGCCAACTGGTTAGTAATCTGTTGGGTATTCTGCGTATATTGTGCAACTTCTTGAGAAGTGTCATTAATTCGAGATACTAGGTCACGTAATTGGTCAATCGCAAAGTTAATCGAATCGGCAATTGCACCAGTGAAGTCTTCCGATACCGTTGCATACGAACTTAAATCACCATCTGCCAAATCAGCAATTTCATCAAGTAAACGTAAAATCGCATTCTGGTTACGGTCATACTCGTCTTGTAAACGTGTTACACGAACTTTATCTGACTCACTACGTAAACCAAGAAGTTTAAATACAGCAAATAAGAATGCGCCGAGCGCAAGAAGTAAAATCAATGCAGGTAAAATCGTACCCACACCAGTATTTACCGAAAGTCGATCCAAACCTTTTAATAAATTATCCGATTGCGCAAAGATGTCTGACGATGCCTGACGTACTTTAAAAATCTGATCAGAGTTCTTTAGTACAGAAGTTGATGCCAATTGCACAATTTCATTGTAATCCGCTTTAATACTTTCTAAAGACTCACGTAGTTCAGGTTTATCAATACGTGTTACACCTAAATCGGCACTCCCATTGAGTTGCGCATTTAAATACGTACCAAATGTTTCAGTATCCGCATTAAAGTCGTCTGCTGAAGCACGGGTATTATCCGAACCACTTAATACTGAACCAATAGAACGTAAAATACGTTCTGCAAGGAATACTTGGTTTTTCGCGATAACAACCTGAGTACTTGACATGTTGTCACGTGCCATTTGATCAACCATTGCGTTATATTCCGCCTGCATGCCCGGGATCACATCCGCAACAGCAATGTTGGTGTCATATAATTGGTTAATGATTTTTTGGTGTGTCGCAATCATGTCGATATCAGCAGAAACTTGTTTCCAAGTTTTTTCAACGCCTTCCACTTGTTTTGAAGACGCATGAATATCTTTGACGACATCTAAGTTTTCTTTAAATTTCTTTTGCGATGCAACTAAAGCATCAATTGAGTCTTTCGAACCCGATGCGGTGGCTTCAGTTGCTTGACGTGATAAGGTCTGTGATAAAAGTTTTAATTCACCCAAGCTACGAGTTAAGTCGTTATTTCGAGGAACTGTATAGAATAGAACCAAAAGCAAAATAATCGCAACGATGATGCTGGCAATTGCCATTTGAATAAATGGCTTTGATTTGTCGCTTTCCCCAAACAACTTAGCAAATTCATCAATTTTTGATTTGGTTTTGGTTAATACGCCTGAACTACTTTTTTGAGCAGTATCCCCTGTATTTTTCTTCTTTAGTTTAAAGCCCATTCAGCTTCTCCCGATTCGCTTAACTCTCATTAGGCGTCAAAGCTAGTTTATAAATTTTTCTGATGCATTCATGTATTGAGGATCATTTAACAAACGACTAAACAAGAATATATTCCAAGCCTGATTATGCTGCTGAAAATATCCCTGACAATAGGTTTGAAGGTTTTCTTCTAATTGATTGTTTTTAGAAAAAAAGCCTTTTTTATTAAAATGTTGAATCCCCAAAACCTGATCTACGATCAGACCAACATAGTGGTCATTATGACTAATACATAAGACTTTTTGAGTAGGTAGAAATTGGCTTCTTTGCCCCGTTAAATAAAAAGCCAAATCAGAAACTGACAATAACCGTCCGCGAATATTCGCTAAACCTCTCACCCATCCCTGAACATTGGGAACGGGTGTGTATTTTGGCGGATAAATAACTTCTGAAACCTCACCCAAAGGCGCAACAAAATATTGCCCCATCATTTCAAATGCAATGCCTGACCATCGGTTTACTTCATTTTCATTGTCAGCGTAATTTTTATTTCCTCGCTTAGACAATCGAAGTAATTCGATAAATCCATTTGCTGCCATACATTATCCTGCTTGTAGATGTTGCTTAATCGTACTGATCAGCTGATTCTCATCAATCGGTTTGGTTAAGTAGTCACAAGCCCCTTGACGTTTTCCCCAAACGCGGTCGGTTTCTTGATCTTTAGTACTTACAATCACAATTGGAATATGCTTGGTGGCTGCACCACGTGCGATCTGACGAGTCGCTTGGAAACCATTTACACCAGGCATAACAACATCCATTAACACAAGATCCGGCAATTCAGCTTGCGCCAGTGTAATACCATCTGCACCATTGGTTGCTTCAATCACTTCAAATCCATGCTTAGCTAGAATTTCTTTAAATCTAAACATTTCTGTTGGTGAATCATCAACTATTAAAATTTTTGTCATTATTTCCCCCAAATTAACCGTTCATTTAAGCAGTCACATGATTGCGAATAGCATTTAATAGTTCATCTTTACTAAATGGTTTTGTTAAATATTCATCTGAACCGACAACACGACCTTTTGCTTGATCAAATAAGCCATCTTTACTGGATAACATGATGACTGGAATATTTTGATAATTTTGGGAGTTTTTAATCAAAGCGCAGGTTTGATAGCCATCCAGACGAGGCATCATAATATCGACAAAAACAATATCTGGATTTGCTTCAGCAATTTTAGATAAGGCTTCAAAACCGTCTACAGCAGTGACAACTTCACAACCTTCTCTTTGTAATAATGTTTCAGCAGTACGACGAATGGTTTTAGAATCATCGATCACCATGACTTTTAGATTTTGAAATTTATCGTCCATTTAATGCCCCTTTCCGTAAGCTTGGAATGAATTGTGCTGTACAGATTTATTTTTACAATTAATCATGTTTTTTTAACATATATTAACTCACTTTATCAATGAACATTTCTTGTCGGAAATCTCACTTCAAACAGTAAAACACAGTAAAGCTCACATAAAAAAAAATATTCTGCTTTTTTTTAGAAGTTAATTGTTTATTAAAATTTTGTAACCACATAAAATGAGCAAAGATAGTTTCAAAATCATATAACTTACATTGATTTTTTGGGGATGGTAGACTTTAAATGGATAGAATAATCTATTACCAAAATATAGCGTCAAAAACAAAAAAAATATGCAATACCGCCCTTTCAGTCAGCTTACTCATCTGTACTTTATCGGTCTATGCTGATACGCCTCAGGCTAAAGCGGTATGGTATCGATATTATGATAAAAATGGGGTGGCCAATATCAGCTCCTCGGTTACACCAGAACACATAAAAAATGGTTATGAAGCGCTTGATCGCAACATGCAAGTGATCAAACGTAATCATGCTTATAATGTCGAAAAAGATTTACAACAATCGACGTCACGCGCATCTGAAATGCGTAAATTAGAACAAGATGCGCGATTAAAGCGTGCCTATGGCAACTCATCTGTCGCTGTCAACAAAAGAAATGAACTTCTAAGCAATATAAAACAACAAATAACACTACAAAACCAAACACTTAAACAACTTCAAAGTGATCGTATTATACTTAAAAGACAAGAAATGGAATACTACCGCAAAGGTAACTCTGTTCCTGTTACACTCAAAGATCGGATCAAATACAATTCTGAAAACATAGATAAAACTAAGAATTATATTGGAAGCCTACAAGACAACTACCGCAAGACACAAACCTACTATGATGATATTATTAACCGCCTTAAAAAACTTGAATAATCACCTTTTAATTCGGAATTCCTTGGCTCTATTATTGATAAGAACTTAACAAAACAATATAAATGATTTAAACAACCTTTCACGATATCGGCTAATTTCAAGTTAAAACCGAGCTCTGATCGTATCGTCAGTATAAGAATATAAAGTTTTCAATTTAAACAATCATTAAAAATGTTCAGCTTATTTTTTTATCGTATTTTTTTATCGTATAATCATTCCTTTAAATCTAAAAATTTTAGGACAGTTTCCATGCGCGCGAGTCGCTTTTTATTTGCAACGTTAAGAGAAACCCCAAACGATGCTGAAGTCATTTCACATCAGCTCATGTTACGTGCTGGGATGATCCGTAAATTGGCTTCAGGTTTATACACTTGGTTGCCGATGGGTGTACGTGTGCTCAATAAAGTTGAAGCGATTGTTCGTGAGGAAATGAATCGTGCAGGTTCTTTGGAAACATTAATGCCCGTGACGCAGCCGGCTTCACTATGGGAAGAATCTGGTCGTTATGTACAATACGGTCCAGAACTGTTGCGTTTTAAAGACCGCCATAGCAATGACTTTGTTCTTGGTCCGACACATGAAGAAGTCATTACGGATTTGGCTCGCAATGAATTAAAAAGTTATAAACAACTTCCAATGAATTTTTATCAAATTCAAACTAAGTTCCGTGATGAAATTCGTCCACGTTTCGGTGTGATGCGTTCGCGTGAATTTATTATGAAAGATGCTTATTCTTTTCATGTCGATCAAGCGTCATTACAAGAAACTTATGATGTTATGTACGACACCTATTGCCGAATTTTCACCCGCTTAGGTTTAAATTTCCGCCCTGTTCAAGCAGATACAGGATCGATTGGTGGTTCAGGTTCACATGAGTTTCACGTACTTGCATCAAGTGGTGAAGACGATATCGCTTTCTCAACCGAATCTGACTATGCAGCCAATGTTGAAATGGCTGAAGCAGTATTGACTGGTGAGCGTGCAGCACCTAGCCAAGATCTAAAAATTGTAGACACACCAAATCAAAAAACCATTGCTGATGTTTCTGCATTTTTAAATACAGATCCAGCGCAATCGGTAAAAGCCTTACTTGTACAAGGTATTGCTGATGAAAAGGGTCATATTCCTGTAATCGCGTTATTCCTGCGTGGCGACCATGAGCTCAATGAAATTAAAGCTGAAAAGCATCCACTGATTGCAGCACCTTTAACATTTGCAACAGATGTTCAACTCAATGCTCTTGGTTTAACTGCAGGATTCTGCGGACCACAAGGACTGGTTGAGAAAGGCTTAACTGTGATTGTTGACCGTGCAGCCTCTGTGCTTTCAGATTTTGTTGCGGGTGCCAATGAAGTCGATAAACATGCCACTGGTATCAACTGGGACCGTGATGCAACATTTACAGAAGTTTTTGACTTACGTAATGTGGTTGAAGGTGACCCATCTCCAGATGGTCAAGGCACGATTTTAATTAAACGTGGTATTGAAGTCGGTCATATTTTCCAATTGGGTACCAAATACTCAGAAGCACTCGGCTGTAAAGTTTTGGGTGATGACGGCAAACCATTAGTGGTGACAATGGGCTGTTATGGAATTGGTGTAACCCGTGTAGTTGCTTCCGCGATCGAACAAAACTTTGATGAGAAAGGTATTATTTGGCCATCTGCAATTGCCCCTTTCGAAGTTGCAATTGTTCCAATGAATGCACAAAAATCTCCACGTACGCTTGAAGCAGCTGAAGCACTTTATGCTGAATTACAAGCCGCAGGTTATGATGTATTACTGGATGATCGTAATGAGCGTCCTGGTGTTAAATTCTCTGACTTGGAATTAACAGGTATTCCTCACCGTATTGTCATTGGTGAAAAAGGCTTAGATGCAGGTACTTTTGAATACAAAGGGCGTAGAGATGCCGAATCTGTAAATTTAAGCAAAGATGAGTTATTGGCTAAATTAGTGAAGTAACTTTTCAATCGCATTAAAAAAGCCATGAAATAAACTAAACCCTATAAGTCACACAACTTATAGGGTTTTTTATGCTTTGATATTTTATAGACCAGCATTACAGACCATTAATTTTGACTTTTAAATCTGTAACTGATGTTCCGATTGCCCCAAAGTTCCCCATCGAGCCATTTTGCAGACCATTAAAAGTCCCTGCCGCACTTGCCCCACTCGTTCCCATAATCATCTGATTGATACCCAGATCAAACTTACTCGATTCACCCGTATTACCAAAGACAAAACCTGTTGGTTCAACGCCAGCATAGAAACCGTTTAATGAAAAACCATTAACCTTATCTGTTCCAGTTAATTGGAAGTTAAAATTTGCACCAATATCGCTATCATCAGATAAAAGTGCAATAGCACAGCCTGAACCCGTACCACAAATCGATTGAATTGCCCCACCAAAAGCAATCATACGCCCTTGAGGTGCATTACCTAACTGTAAATTAATGGTGGGTTTGGCAGCAGCAAAGTTGATATCAAAACCATCATTCAGTTTTAAAAATTTAATGACATCGGATTTTTCACTGGTACCTGTAAAAATAGATTGATATCCAGCAGGCCCTGAAGATGAACTCGCTCCAGCCAAGTAAAGCGCAAATGGTGAAACTTTAATCCCGGTAATATTACTTGCAAAGCTCATTCCGATATTGGCAAAAGGTTTACCACTTGCTCCACCTGTAGCGCCCCCATCGGTATCCATGACTATGTTCATCGTTGGGGTATTTGAAGCGCCTAGAAAAGTGATATCAACAGTTTGGTCAGCAACCGTACCAGCACTTTTACCAGCAAGAACCAACGATGCTTTATTTGCATCATTCACAGTTGAGCCTAACCCATCACGATCAATAATTGAAATTTGATTGAGTTGAACTTTACTCAAATTTATACCAACATTTATCCCATCTTGCCCCGTTGTTTGGGAAAGACTTTGATCATCCATAGGTTCCATTGCCAGCGCAATTGGACTCAGTATCAATAATGATATACATCCTAGGTTTCTATTTTTTTTCATTATCCTAATCCTTAGGAAAATTTATATACTGCCTACCACATCACAGTCTAATCAGAAATTCTGTACGATAAAAGCACTAGCCGACCAATAACGCATTAATTCCGAGGAACAATGTTAAATTCACTGGTCAACCGACCTCCTGTCAACGCAATTTCACCTAAGCGTGCACCCGAAACTAAAGCCCCATTCATAGATGGAGGATAGAAGTTTAAATCTCTCGCTCTAAATACACCGCCGACTGACTGTGTTGGATTAAATTGTAAACTTGCATTAAATCCAACCTGACCAGTCCCACTCGTTGAGTTTTTACTGAGCACAATAGCATTGTTAAAGCGAATATCACCCGTCAAGTTATCTAAACCAAGTATAGAACCATTGACAGGATCACTAATCTGGATGGTGTTATTTGTAGCTGCTAATTTTAAATCACCCACAACTGTTAAACGATTGCCTGTGCCATCCGCTTTCATTTCACTATTTGGAATAAGTGACAAATCCATATCCCCACCAAAGCGAAGTTTTAGACCAAACAACACATCATCACTTTTGGCGAAATTATTGGAATCAGATGCTCCCTTGTTGCCACAAGCAACGCTTGCTGTTGCAATACCACCTGCACATGATGCATAGGTTGTACCAGGTAAATAACCTGCCGCAACTTCAGCTGCCATCACCACCAACATATTTTTTAAACTTAAATTTAAACTTCCGTTTTCCACCCCGATACTGCCATTGCCTTTCAGCAACATATCGATGTTTCTTAAACCTAAATAATAGTCTTTAGAGGTACCGGCAATCGGAACACCTGCATCATTTTTTACCTGACCACCATCAATCACCAAAATCGAGGTTGTTTTATTGCCAAGCTTAGTTGTACCACTTTTATCCACCCCCTCTGTACTTAAACCTAAAGAAAAACCGAGTCTAGAGGTTTGTGTACCCGCTGTAGCTGCAACACTGCTTTTCGTACCATCTGCTGAATAGTAATAAGCTTTATCAGCATCAACTGTTGTGCCATACATGGCTAAATTGGCATTTAAGTTATAAAAAGGTAAAGCCAACCCCCACTGATTATTTAAACCACTCTCGGTAAATAAATTACCAGCAGCAACACCAGCGGCAGTGGTAAATCGCCCTCGTCTAGAGATGGCTTGGAATTCCCCACCACGAATTGAAGCGACCACAGCATAAGGGCGATTACCCGCTGATAGGGTCGTATAAATATCTTGTTTATAATCACTTAAATTGGTTAAAGCCTGACCATTACCAAAACTTGAATTTTGGAAGGTTGTGTTTACCGGTATCGTAACTTGCTTAGAGTCGGTAAGATTTAAAAAAACATTTCCTGTGTCAAAAGAAGCACGCGTTCCCTTTTGTAAACCGGTTAAATTACCAAACTCAAAACCGTAACTATTTAATCCTGCACCACCAATTTCCAAAGTTGTTGCATCGCCACCACCAGCAAGCATGGTGTCACCTTCTTTGGTGAAATCCGTCTTCATACGAAATGCGATACCTGAACCACCAACAATATCTTTTCCAGTGTCTGCACCACTCGAATTAACAGCAGAACCAATTAAACTACTGGCATTCTGTACACCACGAAATTGCAATGAACCATTCACCATACGCCCACTGGCACCTACGCGAATCAGCCCTTTAGCACCTGTTGGGGTATTATAACTATCGACATCATAAAGCGATGTAGGATTGATGCCTTTATTATTCACCATAATTTCAAGATTTAAACCCGCATTGGTTGTGGAAGTTCCATTTCCATAACTGCCTGTGTTTATAAAACCCGCCTTTAATGAAGCTGGATCAACCACACGGGTTAAATCCACATAACCATAGTTCGTATCTGGTGCCTGATTTGCACCCGCAATATTACTTCCAGAATTCGTTTGTAATTTAAAGCCTTCAGCTGCATCGATAAACGCAAAACCTTTTCCTTTAAAGTTAAAGTTAAAGTTCTTTAAAATCAGTTGATTTAATTGATTTGTGGCACTGCTTTGGCCTAAATAGATGTTGGCATTTTGAAGCCCTAAAGTTAGCTCGACTTGATCTGTTTTACTTAAAAGCCCATTGCTTGTTTTTAATCCAATACTGGTATTTGAAGCCGTCTGCACCGCTAAATTACCCAACTTTGCACTACAACGCGCTCCACTTGGATCACTATCACAAACACGAAATGAATCGACAGTCATCAGCATAGGAGAGAGTGATAAATCTAAATTCACTCCAGTTTTGCCCGCAGCAGTTCCCATATTAAGCTTGATATCTGCTTTTAATGGATCTGTAGAAGTATTGCTCTGTTGTATTTTAACCGTATCTGCAGTTGCAACGAGCGCTTGACTGGTTGCATCTGCTTCTGCGCGACCCGCCTGATCTGTCCAGTATAATGTTTTGATATTGGCTTCTTTTAAGCTTGCCTCTATATGTACGCCATCCTGACCATTTACGTTTCTTAAATCGCTATCATCCAAAGCTTGTAATGCATAAACAGGTGCATGCATAGCCAACAAACTCAAAGCCAATGTATTTAAAATAAATCTTTTTCCATGTTGTTGTTTTTTAATGTTCATCCCTAAACCCTCAGATTTATTTTAGCAACGCTTATTCATTGTAGAATCACAACTAAACATCATCAGCTTGCCCTGCAGCACAAGATTACCGTTCATTTGTACCCCCATAAAACCGGTTTCTCGACCGACATCATAATTATTTGCGGTAGAGCCATTAAAACCGGTTGTTTGAGGTTTTGCTACATATTTATTGGCTTTTAAATAACCATACTGGCCTTCCGTTGCACCCGATGAATTTTCTGTAACTGTTCCATCTGGATTGGTCTTACTGGTGAAATCATCTTTTTCGATAGAAAGAGAGTTGAAGCCAAAATTACGAATTTGAATCGGTTGATTCGCATCAAAAGATAACTGAATTGCGGGCTTGATCATCTGCATAGCAGTGGTATTTTTATAGACCAAATCAACACCATCCAAACCCAATTTCTGAATATTAATTGTCCCTTGTACACCTTTAAAGACCACCCAAAGTTTATTCCCTTCAGTACTACTGGCTAACCCATTTGCATCAACATAGCGATTATTGACAGACAATGCCAAATGGCAAAATTGTAATTTCTCACAAATACCGCCAGTACCATTATCGAACTTATAAGCATTATTTGTGGTGTAATATGAATCACTTGCATTAATTTGATTCAGTACCAATTTTAAAGATAAATCGGCACCTGCTTGCCCTTCAACTTGCTGCATGTCTGAATCAGTTAAAGCCTCCATCGCTGCCAAATGAAAACTCACCAAACTGGTTAAAATAAGAAGTACTGTTTTTTTCATTATATTTCTTCCTATCCTATAGGCCTTTGGTGGTTATTTTCATATGCTGAATCAGCATTCCATCAATCAAGGCAGATCCTAAGTTATTCTGTGCATTTGAACTGGTGGCATTATTTAATTGATTAAATGAAACCCCTACAGCCCCTGCTGATTTATCTGCAAGTAAAGTCTTCCCTGCATCCATACTATAAACAGTCCCTATACTGATACTACTGTGTGTTGCTGAACTGCCTTGATAACCCGCAATTGAACTTGTGCCACAGTTATAAACATTACAAGTAGAGCCTGTATATGAAGTATCCGCCCCTGTATAATCCGTATAGATCTTCTTATAAATTGATTCTTTATTTGGGATCCTAGCCAGCTCTATACTAAAGTTTGTTCCATCAGATCCGAGAATCAAAGGCTGATATAATGAACCGAGCACCAAATTGGTATTCAAATTATAGATATAAATACCTTCTTTATCTGAAAAAGTCGGTGCTGTTCCGCCATTAATTGCTGGAGTCGATAAGATGTCTTGCGCTGCTGGAGTGGTACAACCATTCAAGTTACCAACTCCACATTCTTGAGTGCTAATCCTAAAAACATGGCTCATCAAATTCGCTGGAGCAGTCCATGAGTTTGCTGTAGATGTTCCCAATAATTTTGAACCATCACCACTATTTAATCGTATAACACCAGCCAAACCTAGAGTATTGTTATAAAAAGCACTCATACCACCCGTATTTGTAGCACCACCGAGCGTTTGGAATAATTGAATTTTACTGCCATTTAATCCAAAACCGTTAAAGATACCTTGCAAGCGAATACGATTTGCTCGCCCTGTTGCAGTGGTACTAAATCCCTCACCTAAATTAAATTGATTTGGATCTTTGTCTGCCTTACTTTGATCGCGTACAAAACCATCTGCCCAAAATGCAAGTTTAAGGTTATATGCATCTTCCCCACCGACATCATTGACAAAAGCACTAGTGGTCACTGTTTTCTTATCGGCAGCAAATGAATATAAATTTTCATATAACGGCGCTTCAAAATTTAAATATGTCACAGAACCCGCACCTGCACCAAAGTCAGGTACATTAAGGTCTGTTTTTACATTGAATATCCATGGGTTGGTTGCAGTTCCCCAGCTTTTAATCGCAGCGTTCGCTACGCCATTGGTTGATCCTGCATCCAATCTAAGGTTGGCATTATTGCTGGCATTTTTAGACAACGCCAAACCATATAGATATAAATCAGCTTTCCCGACTGAATGATCACTGGCATTCACAACACCATCTTTATTGGTATCTTGAACGATTGATGACAATGGTCCCACAGGAACATAATAGATATAGCCGGTGTCTAAACTACGATTTGTAAGCACAGTATCTTGAGTTTGGTTAATTCCAGCGCCCTGAAAAACCATATAAGTGTCTCTAGGCAATAAGGCAATACCTTCGCCTGTAGTATCACTTAACTTTTCATCAGACATTTCTTCGAGTGCGAAGCAAGATTGGCTTAAACATAAACCAATGAAACTCACCAAAACGGTTTTATGAAATTTTACCGTATAATTGAGTGTAGTCATCCACGACCTTCCTGTGTTATACGATGCTCCGCACCATATTTTATTTTATTTCTTAAATTTCCGACTTCAAACTGCACAAAAACACATATCCTTGTTTATACAGTTTTGTTATGTCTATCACACTTCATACTATGTAATTTTTTTAATTATGACAAAGTTTTTTTGGTTAAAATCTATCATTTCCGACAAATGAATCTTTTTAAGCAATAAACTCATCATAAGTTTTAACACAGTTACTGCCAAAGCATAATAAGCATTTGATTAACAGAACTTTAATGAGCCATAGCAGTTTGGAGTAAAATCCTGTTTAGCTAGTTGCAAGTTCGTTAATGTCATACTCGGTCTAGTCGCATCTTTCAAATCCACTTCTTTTAGAGGGATTGCACTCCCAAAAAGACAATTTTCCAAGGCTAAACTACCACACTGTACTGGTTTATCATTTAAATAAGTACTCACCTGATTCATCACTTCATTTAACGTGGCTTTAGGAATATCGACCCGATCAGTTGGATCAATCTTGCCAATATCAATCGGATTGGAAAATTCTAACCACCAACCTTTTTGTGCAACTGATTTATTTCCAGTCCATTGAATATCTTGTCCTTGCAATGACAATGATGCGGGTGTTCCATTTAAACTGGCTTTATGAAAATAACCCAAATCTTCATTAATAGTCACATCCACATTCAAGTTTTGAATTGTGCCACTGGTTTCTTTATCCAAGTTAATAACACCAAGTGCTCTTGCAATAATATTACCACTTAAATCAATATCTCGTACCAATGCACTGGCTTTTAAAGTCGCACTATTGATACGTTTTCCTGTAATCTCTTGTTCCAGTAAAGACAAATCACCTTTTAAAATATTACTGCCCGTTGCCTTATCTCGTAAATTTAAATTATATGCGGTTGTCGTAAAACCAATAGGGATAAAAAAAAGAGCACAACATGCTTGGCCATTAATTGCATTATAACCATCTGACTGTATCAACTGTCTTCTGGCAGTTTCTCCCGAGACTAAACTTGAACCAAAACCATTGACCAAAGCAGTCCCCGTAGTTGCGGCGACTTTCATATACCCACTTAAGGAGTTAATTCCATTTTTTGTACCGCTATTTTCTGTACCAAACGTCAGCAAACCCACTGCTTTTTCTGAACTTAAATTTATTCCCACGACTTGTCGTGTAGAAGCGCTTCCTGGATTTTTAATGGCAAATTGAATAAAAGGGTTGGTTAAAACAGCACTTGACCCTACACGGGCAGCTCGGTCAGAAGTACTATCTGTATTTGATGTTGCAGAATTTCCTAAGCCACTTAGACCTAAATTATCAATATCAATGTCGCAGTTCCCTGCGCCATTTACACCACCGCAACCTAACTGTAATTTTTTAATATTGGCATTTAATTCAAGTTCAGCTTCTAAACCTAATTTATAAAATCCAATACTTTTATCTCCACCTGTTCGTTTTGCTTCCATATTTGCTGAATCTGTAGGTGCAACATAAGTCAAACTCATTAAGGCTTGACCTGTCGTTTCAGAGAGTTGCTCATCAGACATACTTTTTAAAGTTGTAGACTGTGCATATACAGCAGATATTGCAACAACACTGAATGAAAAAAGTGTTGCACACAAAGCCTTTATTTTAAGCATGAACATCTCCTTATCCTTAGATTATGTTCAAAATTGTGAAACTCTATTGTTCCAATAATCAAACCTAATCTTAGATAAACTTCATAAAATTTAGGCTCTTACTGTTATGAAAATGTATTTTAGTTTTCAATAGAGAAATATAATGTGATTAATCTATCATAATGTTTTTAAATATAGGTTAAATTTCCGACAAAATGACTGTAATTTTTGTTAGTAAACCAAATAGCATCAAAACACATGAAAAAAATTCTATAGAAATTTTCAAGAATAAAAACTTTTTAAATTCAAATATAAATAAAAAATCAAAGATAGATATAAAAATAGTTCAAACATTTTAATTAAAATGAATCCACTTAAATCAAGTATTTAATATTTAAATTTTTTAAACCTTTTTATCGGATATTTTCAAATCTATTCCATTTTAACTTTATAGTAAAATCTCAAAATAAAAAGGAATACACCATGAAAAGAATGATATTGGGTTTAATGATAAATTCAATCTGTATAAGCAGTTGGGCTGCATGTAGTTATGATTTTGATGCAACAACTGCTGAAATCCAACAGATGATTGGAAATCCTATTCCGCCTGCAAAAAAATTTCCATATTTAAATGGAGCAACTGCTAGTTTTCTACTTGAGAGCTCATCATATCAATATCATGCAAGCACGTCTGCATTTGCGCAATCTTATAAAAACTATATAAATGGAACAAACAACACAATTCTAGGCGATAAGAATTTATCAAGCACAGGAAAGTATGCAGTTGAGCTAAAAATTGATAACTTTGCAGATATCCCTATAGGATCTTATTCTGGAAATCAGAGTGGTGTATATACTTTAGGATATAATTTTTATGGTATCAAAAATGGAAACCTGAAGTATGGAGGCTTCGTATGGCTTACAAATTCAGATGATACGAAAACTAAAAAAGTCTACGTTAGTTTTTCTGATTTGGGTGCAGGCATTAATTATGAGAAAGAATTTGATATAGCTTACAGCTCTGCAAATAATTATAAAATTGGCCTTTATTTAGATCAAGATTCAAAACAAATTGGAATAAATTTAAATGGTATAGATAAAGGCTATATTAACAATACGCCATTATCAGACTCAGCCACTCAAATCAGTTTCCAAATGTTTGGTCTTGTAGGTGGTTATCCAACATCGCTATTAGGCACTTATCAACCAACAGAAACGCTTATCTTTGAGCGTAGCCGAATGACTTTAAACTATTCTTCCAACACCAAAGACATCTGTGGGAATACAATTTAAGTCATTAAAACCCACTTAGGTGGGTTTTAAAATTTTAAGATGGAAAGTTGATTCATGATGAGTATTAATTTTTTGACCTTGAGTATTTTATAAATCAATAAAAATTAACAAAATTTCAAGCTACCATAACAATTGGGTGTAAAAGTCTGATTAACTAATTTCAGATTACTTAAAGGCATTGAAACAGCAGCATCGTTTCCAAGCGTCATGGTCTTGGTATCAATCGTACCACTAAATGCACAATTCAATACTGTTAAGCCGCATTGTATCGGTTTGTCGGTTAAATAATCACTTACTTTCCGAAGGGTCGCACTTAAAGTATTTGCCGCAATATCCACGGGTTTCGCTGGTGTTACATCTCCGATATCAATAGGATTCGAAAACTCTAACCACCAACCCTTTTGCGCAACCGATACCCCTCCTGTCCACTGCAGATCTTGTGACTGTAAAGATAACGAAACAGGTGTTCCATTTAAGCTGGCTTTATGAAAATAACCAAGATCTTCATCTATGGTCACATTTACTACTAAATTATTCAGTGTTCCGATCAGGTTTTTATTCCCCAACTCAAGGTTCCCTAAACCTGTCAATCTAGGATTAATTGTTCCTGATAATTTAATACCATCTATTGTTGCAGTACCATATAAACTTGCTGATGAAATCCGTTTACCAGTAATAGGTTGAACAGGCAAGCTCAACACACCACTATTGGGTACACTAATATTTAAATTATACTTTTTAGAACCAATTCCAATATCACAACATAAAGTTCCTGTCGCTTTTCCTACAATATCTACACCAGTTCCAATATTACAGCCACTTGCACTTGTGTCATAACAAACACCTGTCATTGAATTTACAGAAGCATATCCCCCTGCTTTCGCAATCTGCATAAATCCACTTAATGAATTAATACCATTTTTTGTATCACTATTTTCATTTCCAAAAGTAATCAAGCCCATAGCTTTTTCTGAACTTAAATTAATTCCTACCACCTCACGCGTGGATGCACTATCTGGATTTTTTATCGCAAATTGAATAAAAGGATTGGTTAATACCGCACTTGACCCAACCCGGGCAGCTCGATCAGAATCACTATCCGTATTTGAAGATGCAGAATTACCTAAACCACTCAAACTAATATTGTCGATATCAATATCACAAACCCCACTACGGACAGAATTATTAACTCCACCACAGCCTAATTGTAATTTCTTTATATTTGCATTTAATTCTAAATCAGCTTCCAAGCCTAATTTGTAAAAACCTATATTTTTGGCACTGCCATCACGTTTTGACTCTAAATTACTTGCATCTGTTGGTGATGTATAACTTAAACTCATGAGTGCTTGACCCGTCGTTTCTGATAATTGTTCATCAGTCAGTCTTTGTAATGTAGAAGCATGAGCAGTATTTACGCCTAAACCACTCAGTACCAGTAATACAACACTTAGATATTTTCTTTCGAACATCGTACGCTTCCATCCTTAGCAAAGCTTGACCTTATTTTTTATACCGATGCTAAAGTACTATTCAAATTCTGAATAAATAAAACGATATAAATCACATTTTTATTTAACATAAACGTAATTTTATTTATACCATAGATTAAAATTCATACCGAATAAATTTTAAATTTTCCGATAAAAAAACAATTATTTAATATTCCCTATTAGATATACTTAATGATAAGTTTAACGGCAGCACTCATTCTAATAAAAATAGTATATAAATCATATTTTTCTCATGATCAATACATAAAAAAAAGCAAGTGATTTACACTTGCTTCTTTCAGCTCATTTTTAATTTAAGCTTTAGGTAAGGTTACCCCAACCTGACCTTGGTATTTACCACCACGATCTTTATAAGAGGTTTCACAAACTTCATCAGATTCAAAAAACAGCATTTGAGCAACACCTTCACCGGCATAAATACGCGCAGGTAAATTCGTCGTATTTGAAAACTCTAATGTCACATGACCTTCCCATTCAGGTTCAAGTGGCGTTACATTTACAATGATACCGCAACGTGCATAAGTCGATTTACCTAGGCAGATCGTCAAAACATTACGTGGAATACGGAAATATTCAACAGTGCGTGCTAACGCAAATGAGTTTGGAGGGATGATACAAACATCAGATTCAATGTCGATAAAACTACGTTCATCGAAATTTTTAGGGTCGACAATGGCAGAGTGAACATTGGTAAAGACTTTAAACTCACGCGCACAACGTACGTCATAACCATAGCTAGATACGCCATAAGAAATTAGCTTTTCACCATGTTCATCATAACGCACTTGGTTTTCTGCATACGGTTCAATCATACCGTGCTTTTCGCTCATTTCACGAATCCAACGATCAGACTTAATTGCCATTTATCTCTATCCCAAAACTGTGCTATTTACTGCGCTGTACTTTAACTGAAATTGCTTTTGAAAGGAATGTTTATGACGAAATAGAGCAACCCAAGTCTGTAAGTAAACGTACAAACTTAAGTTTAACTATAATCGATTGTTAAAGGCTTAAAAGTGCTGAGTAGCTCAGTGGTACAGTAAAACTCACTAAAACTAAAGACGCAGTTCTTTGCATATTACGCTGATTGAGCCAAGTCACTTTATTACTGCAAATCACAGAACCAATAAATGTCCAAAAAAATGCAATCGGTACGATTAATAATAAAAACACCAACATATGTGAAGTATAAGCAGACGCATTTTGCCATACATGTGTTGGAAAAATTGCAGAAGCAAAAAGAAGTGCTTTCGGGTTTAAAAGGGTTGCAAAAAATAACTCACGCGCCCGAATTGTCGCATGATTAAAGTTTTCATCTCGATTTGCTGTACGCCATAATTTTAAAGCCAGGAATAAAATATAACCTGCGCTAAATAATTTAAGAATAACGGGCACACTTGGAAACTGTTTAGACACAGATCCAATAATTAATCCCCAAATGGTAATGGAGATAAGATAGCCAAGCGCTTCCGCTGGAATTAATGCAAGAGATTTTCGAATTCCAACTTGAATTCCAGAAGATGCTAAAAGCGTATTGGTTGGTCCTGGTGTCAAAAGAATCGTCACCACCAAGCCAATAAAAAACCATGAAATCATTAAATGACCTCATCAATGGATTGATCGCAGATTAAATCTTTTAAATTGAATTGGCAAAAAATTAATTGTAAGAGAACTTATTGAAGAACATTACCCTAAATGAAAATATATTTTATTTTCAATACTTTGAAAACTTAAAATCAGATAAAAACTGCAAAGTCACTGATCGAAGAAATGCTGTTTTTATGTCCAAAATCAAACTTTAAAATCAATAATAATACCTTTTAAATCAGTAAGTTTATTCCCAAATAGCACACTGATTAGCGATAAAATACCAAGTAGTTCCGTTAAAGGCCATCTTTGGTACGAATCAAAGGCTTTTTAAGTAAATTTTCAGTTTTATTGACTATTCTTTATCCATATTTCTCTCTTACTCATTAGGTTTTTTGTCAGAAAGGTTGTCGTTTTTATCTACATTGATGCACAATAGTTACCTTTCTTGCATTTTCTACTTTTATGGCAAAGCATTTTTTTCAGTCTTGGCTCCCTAGTCCAGAGCGAGTCAACAATTTGAAATTCATGAAGATTTTTGGCGATAAAGCCTTAAGTCCTCAGCTTTGGTATGTCAATCGAAAATCAATTTCTAAGGCAATGTTTATTGGTACCTTTTGGGGCATCTTGCCTATTCCATTCCACACCTTATTAATTATTTTTTCAGTATTATTCTTTGAAGCTAATTTACCGATTGGTTTAATTTTAGCCTGGATCATGAATCCCTTAACCATTGTGCCAATTTTGATTTTTGCCTTTTGGATTGGTTCCAAAATTTATCATGTGCATATGATTAATAAGGAAATGTTACTCGGTGTTTTCCATCAAATCATTCATTGGATCAAAAACTTTGGTCATGGGCATATTGATTTTAGCCTAGCCAAAATTCTTGCAACCGGTTTGTTTATTGAAGCATTTGTATTTGCATCGCTACTCTTTATTGCGACACGTATTTACTGGCGTTGGAGCGTGATTAAAAAGTGGAATAGCCGTAAAAAACAGCCAAAAACTCTCTAAGCAAACTCCAATTTATTTTGATAAAAAATTACTTTAAAGCGGCTTGTTTAGCTTCCATATATTCAACAACCACATCTAAAACATAATGCTGGCATGCTTCTCCAGTACCTGGGTCATATGCGCCCCCGTTGGTAATATTGTTCGATAAAATACGAACACCAAGGAATGGTACTTTATATTGGCTGGCAATTTGTGCCACAGATGCCGCCTCCATTTCCTCTACAGAAGTGCCATAGTTTTTATGGAAAAATGCAATTCGATCCAATTCATTGTTCCAAACATCTGCTGAACCAATAGTACCTTCAACCACACGGCCCTTGCTATAATTGGTTTTTGCACGCTGCGCTGCCAATAACAGATCTTTATCTGCTTCAAATTTACGAATCGCAATCGGTTCAGGATCAGACTCATCAGTAGGCAGCACATCAAAAGCTTCTGTCCATTCAAGAGAATTTGAACCTTCTCCAACTGCTTTTTTAGGTGTTCTAAATGCACCAATATTGGTGGTGTAACGACCTAAAACAATATCATAGACATTAAGATCTGGATCATGTCCACCTGATGTTCCTTGGTTAATAATCGCAATGGGTTTATAACGTTCAATCGCAATTGCTGTTGCGGCAGCAGAGTTGCTCATTCCCATTCTTGTTTTAGAGATAATCACCGGATAACCTTGATAGGTTCCTTTCCAAAACGTCCAACCACCGAACGTTTCGACTGTAGAATTGCTTAGTTTTGAGGCCATTTGCTCAGATTCTACAGGTAATGCACCTTGAATAATGATGGGTTGCAATGATTTCTGTGTCGTTGAATTAGAATTGGTTTTATCTGAATCACTATCATTACATGCAGTCAAGAACATCGAACTACAGATTCCTAAAGCACATAAGATTTTTTTTAATAGCATGGTCTACTCAATGGTTTAAATTAGAAATTATACCTAAGCAATGAATATACCAGTTGATCAATTTTCTATATTTTTATACAGATAGTTAAGAGAAGGCGATTTAAATTTTATTTTTTGAGTTGGGAATAACTTCAATTAACTCAGAATGACCTGTTGATAAATCCCCATTCAACCACTGCCAATCTTCAATCAGCTTAATCACATCATTATCCAATAGTTCAATTTTTGTTTTACATTGTCCAATTCTAAGTTCGTTCGTCACAGTTAAATGTTGATAATATATTTCGAATTCAAAATCTGAAAGCATCTTTCCAACGATAGAACCAATTTGTATCATCCCACCCTCGTATTTTGCAGTAATCATCAGCCCCTTTTGGGAATAATAAAAACGTGTAGCACTATTAACATCACCATTGGCAGTATTGGCAAGACTAATAAAAACCTTATTATCGAGTAAGTTTAAATATTTCATTGATTCATTCTCAATTATCCTCTCCTTAATTCAATGGTTAAAATAAAGAGAGGAAGCTTTAGAGGTCGATTCTTAGAAAATTCTATGCGGATCTTTTTCGGCTTTAGGTAAAGCTTGTGCAATTTTTTCAGCAATAGCCATATAGTTTTCTGCAGCAACGTCTCCTGCTACCACAGAAGGTTTACCAGCATCAGCATTTTCACGAATTTGAACATTTAGAGGTAATCGTCCCAACAACGGAATATTATATTGCTCAGACAATTGATCGCCGCCACCTGTACCAAAAATTTGTTCTTCATGACCACAGTTTGAGCAAATATGCGTCGACATATTTTCCACCACCCCCATAACTGGAATATGTACTTTATTAAACAGTTCAATTCCTTTAACCGCATCCATCAAGGCTACATTCTGAGGTGTTGTCACAATCACAGCACCTGTTACAGGAATACGCTGGGCAAGGGTTAATTGAATATCACCAGTACCAGGTGGCATATCGATAACTAGAACATCTAAATCAGGCCATAACGCTTGATTAAACAGCTGCATCAATGCACCTGTGGCTTTTGCACCACGCCAAGCAACTGGTGTATTTTCTTTTCCAATCAAATGACCGATCGAAAGTACCGCCATACCATAAGCTTCTAATGGTACAAAATTTTCACCTTCTATTTTAGGTGTTTGCCCTGCATTCCCCAGCATTGTTGGAATACTTGGACCATAGATATCAGCATCCAAAACCCCGACTTTTAAGCCTAGTTTGTGCAAAGCCAATGCGATATTTACTGTGGTAGTTGATTTACCCACACCACCTTTACCCGATGATATAAGGATCACATTTTGAATTCGAGGGTGTTTCGGAATATCTCGTTGTTGTGGTGCTGCTTTTTGAATCGGTGGATTATTAGGATCTTCTTGTGTATTTGCCATTTTAGCAGAAGCATCGACAACTGGAGGAAGATTAGGATGTTGCTCTTTGGGCTTTGAAGCGCAACTATGCCCTGCTTTTCCATGTTGGTCACTGCCACAACTCGAATCATGTTGAATTTTTTGTTGGATCACATGCAGATTCAACTCTTGAATACCGCACTTCTCCAATGCATCTGCGAGATCATCATGAATTTTTTGTAAATGATCTGCCTCTTCTGGATAAGTATTAATTGTCAGTTGTAATACTCGGCCTACAACATTCACTTGAGTAATACGATCTTTTAAGACATTTGAATTTGGCAAAATATAGTTTTGCAAAACAGATTGGACTTCTTCCTCTTTCACCTCCTGCGCAGGAGAAAAAACTGATTTAAGCGAAGAAAGCCACGACATAGATTTGCTCCAAATTTGCAAATACAATAAATACTGAGAACAGATAGTTTAACTGTAAATTGACCTGAGGTTAAGCAAACTTCTATTCAGCTTTTTGAATGTTGTTATTAATCCTACTGATTTAGTTGGTTTAGCATCCAAAATAATCCATTCAATCATTTTATCTCATTGTTCAGAATGAACTTTTAGTTTTTGCGATTTAGTTTGCTATGACAAACGCTGTCTTAATAATTCCCATACAAATACTGGATAAAAAATAGCTATAGTCAGATTGGGTCATAACAACTTTGTGTAATTTTTGACAATAATAAGGTAGGTCTATGAAGTCTCTATTATTTTTAGTTTTTACTTTAATCATTTCGAGTTCAGCTGTTGCTGGAACCTCTACAACTGCGGTGCGGACATCTTCAGGACAACTGGTTTCTGTAGGTGATAGTTTGACGGAAATGTCGACACGGATTGGTCAATCTCCAATTTCAATGAACACTTATGAACGTAAAGAAGGTAAAACGACGGTTACCGTATCCAACTATATCTATGAGATTGAGAATGTAACTTATACTTTTACGGTGGTGAATAATCAGATTCGTGAAATCGAGTGGATTCGTAAAGAACCTTAAATAAAAAGTATCACTGAACAGCGTGGCGCTGTTCAGTGATTGTTCAAATTACTTTTCATCATCTTTTTTGTGCTTCAAATCATTTACAGCTTGCTCACCTTTAAGCAGTGTTTCTTTTGCTTTATGTTTGAGGTCATCTGCAACCTTTTCAGCACCTAATTTTGCTTCTTTGGCTTTTAACTTCACATCATCAATTACTTCAGAAGCTTTGTTTTTTAAATCGTCTAAATTTGTCATGATTTTCTTCCTATTTAATTAAGTCTCACCCTAGTTATAACAACTGAAACTCCATAAAATGTAAAAAGATGCATTTCTTTAACAATTCATACACAGTTTGTAGCGATGTGTTTTTTTGTTTCAAAATGAATAAAATAGCCTCTTCTGATTGATTGAAAATCATTGAATTAAAACAAACACTGAGTCTTATCGAATGCAACACTTAATGAAAGAAAAAATTATCCGAGTCTGTAATGATAAAATTGCTAAAAAGGGAGATGATGTTGGTTTATCTTTTTATGCATTCTTTGCCAATAAAAATGATGACCCAGAAACCTTAATGCAAGTAGCAGAATGGTGGATTAAAACCCATCAGCTTGATCATTTTGAAAAGGCAATCAAAATTAAGAAAATGATTGAAGATGAATGCTAAATATTCATTTTTTAAACAATTCATCATAATGCTGCATATGGGTAAAAATTCCGTCTTGTCTTCTATGTTGATCAATTTGCGGGACTAAATCCTGAAAATGGGAGGATTGAACATGGGCATCTAAAGCAGCTCGATCCACCCATTCCTCAATAAATACAAAATGCCCTGTATTGCGTAAATCATGGTATAAATCATAGGCAATACAGCCCGCTTCTCGTTTAGTTTGCTCAACTAATTGTTGATATAAAGGTAAAACTAAATCAATTTTATCCACTTGGATAAAGTCTTCGGCAATCAGTTTAAGCATAAGTAATTTCTTATTGATATCGAAGTTCGAACATAACATGAAACGCAAATTTAAACCCAATGATGTACTTGTTTTCTAAACATATTCTGCGCATTAAATTTTCTGCATAAAATGAAGTAAACTGCATTTCCGAGAACTAGACCGATACAAAACGGGAGCAATAACAGTAAATAAACGAAGATTAAATAACTCAATGCCTCGATAAAACTAGATAGAGCACCATCTAAACATAAAACTAAGAATAAAAAACTTAGCATCATGATAAAGATCAAAGTTATAGATTTTATAATCTGTGTTGTTTCGATGATTTTTTGAGGTACTTTAAATACTTTAAAAATAACTGTGTAACTAAAAAACCCGACCAGTAGTAAAAATGGAGTTAAATACAATACGACTTCCATGCCTCGGCTTGAAGTTCGTTCAGAAGCTGAAATAAATAAATCGCCCTGATAAAAATATAGAAAAAGACAAAATGGCACAACTAAACTGAGAACAGCCGCTAAACTTGCAAATGCTGAAGCAACAAATACATACCAAGACCGCATGATTTTCTCCTTCTTCGATCTTGGTGTTAGTTTCTAAAATTAAAATGTAGCGTGTTTGATTAGGATGTGAAGTTTAGGTGAAGAATCATCACGATTGGAACTTTATGATCGGACATTTCCCATAAAACTGACTGCCGCAAATAGCCAAATAAACAATACGAAACTGCGACCCTGATTAAAATGATTCAAATCCGTACCATGTAGAATGTTATGCCGTGTCATACTCACCGTTGAACTACTATCCATCTTATAAGCAGCCAACTCTAAAAAATAATGATTCAATTCATTGGCAATTTTAGCTTTATGCCACAAACTTTTAATCTCATGACCTTTTAACCCAGGAACGATTTTATAGACATCAATAAACTTAGTGTCCTGTTGTTTTAAATAACCATTTTGAACTAAAACAGCCGTTAACAAACCTTCCAATTGAGCATAAAGCAATGGAATACATCCCGCATACAACTCTAATTGATAGAGTTTAAAGCTTTGTTCTAACACAGCTTGGTATTGTGGCTTCTGCTCACCCAGCGCTACTTGATCAAAAGCTTTAAACATCTCAGACTGAAAAAACGCACTGTTGATCACATCTAAAAGATTAAACTGAGCAATATCTTCAGCTTCATGTATCAATTGCCAAAAATGCAATAGATTGAGAGCATCATTGGCAATTTTAGCCCCTACAGGCTGATCCAATTGATTGGCTAAAACTTCAAAATAAGGCTCTTCTTGAGCAAACCCATTGAGTGTTTCAATAAGATACTGATGTTCATCTTCAGAAATATCTGCAAAATAGCGTTCAGCTTGTTTCAGAATATTTTTTTCAATCAGATTTTTACTATTTTGATTTTGTGGAATACGGGTTACAGGCTGGTCATCATCAAAATATTCATCATCAATCATAGATTTATTGCTCTTGGGAAATACACGAATACACCATTCTATAATAATGAATTGGCAGATATAAGAATATGCATAAAAATCTACATTTGAAAAGAATTCACCTATTCTGTTGTGCATCTTCATAGCAATTACGCTAAAATCAATGCCCTTGCATTAACTTTGAGAAAGAGAGTTATATCCGTGCGAAATATTTTAGTCACTAACGCCCTTCCATACGCAAATGGTCCTATTCATATGGGTCACCTACTCGGCTACATCCAAGCAGATATCTGGGTTCGTGCCATGCGTGCAATGGGTCATGACGTGACTTATGTCTGCGCGGATGATGCACACGGTACAGCAATCATGCTCCGTGCAGAAGCAAATGGGATTAGTCCAGAGGCGCAAATTGCCAATGTGCAAAAAGAGCATATCCGTGATTTTGATGGCTTTGGCGTACATTTCGATCACTATGATTCAACCAATAGCGATGAAAATAAAGCCCGTTCTGAGGAAATCTATATTAAAAACCGTGAGGCAGGCAATATTGCGATTCGTCCTGTTACTCAGTTGTTTGATCCTGAAAAAAGCATGTTCTTGTCAGACCGTTTCATTAAAGGGACTTGTCCAAAATGTAAAGCGGAAGATCAGTATGGCGACTCATGCGAAGTATGTGGTACGACCTATAATGCAACAGAGTTATTAAATCCACGCTCAACATTAAGTGGTGCGACACCTGTTGAAAAATCATCAGATCATTATTTCTTTAAACTCCCAAACTTTGCCGAATACTTGCAAAAATGGACGCGTGACGAAGGTCGTTTACCTGTTTCGATCGCCAATAAGTTAGATGAATGGTTTGAAAATGGTTTAAACGATTGGGATATCTCTCGTGATGCGCCTTATTTCGGCTTTGAAATTCCAGATGCACCAAATAAATATTTCTATGTTTGGGTTGATGCCCCGATTGGCTATATGTCAAGTTTTGAAAATTACATCAAAACGAAACGCCCAGAATTAAGCTTTGACGACTACTGGAAAAAAGATTCTAAAAATGAGGTCTATCACTTCATTGGTAAAGACATTGTATATTTCCATGCGTTGTTCTGGCCTGCAATGTTAGAAGGTGCAAATTACCGCACCCCTACAGGTCTATTCGTAAATGGTTTCTTGACTGTAAATGGTCAAAAAATGTCAAAATCGCGCGGCACATTTATTAAAGCTGAAACCTATTTACAGCACTTAAATCCTGAGTATTTACGTTATTACTTTGCTTCTAAACTTTCTGATAAAGTTGAAGATTCTGATTTAAATCTTGATGACTTTGTGCAAAAAGTAAATTCAGATTTAGTAGGAAAAGTTGTGAATATTGCCAGTCGTTGTGCAAAATTCATTAACAGCAATTTTAACAATAGCTTGTCTGCAACATGTGCTGAACCTGAGCTGGTTCAAAGTTTCATTGATGCGGGTGCTTCGATTGCTCAATCTTATGAAGCGCGTGAGTTTTCAACCGCTATACGTGAAATCATGGCACTTGCTGATCGTGCAAATCAGTATATTGATGAGAAAAAACCATGGGCTTTGGCAAAACAAGAAGGTCAGGAACAACAAGTTCATGATGTCTGCTCTGTTGGCATCAACCTATTCCGCCAATTGGCTGTTTACTTAGCACCTGTACTACCAACTTTAGCAACACAAGTTCAAGACTTCTTAAAACTTGAAAGTTTTGATTTTGCTTCAGGAAAAACGGTTCTAGTTGCGCATGAAATTGCTCAATTCCAACCATTGATGCAACGTGTTGATCCAAAAGCAGTTGCTGCAATGGTCGATGCATCAAAAGAATCTTTAGCTGCTGCAACACCAGCAAAAGCAGAAAAGAAAACTGAAAAAACCAAAGAGAAAAAGCCTGAAGCCAAAGTGGGTGAAGCAGAAATCATTACGATCGATGACTTTATCAAAATCGACTTGCGTGTTGCTGAAGTCTTAGAAGCAGCAACAGTAGAAGGTTCTGATAAACTGCTTCAATTGACTCTAAATGTCGGCGAAGCTGAACCACGTAATGTATTCAGTGGGATCCGTGAGTTCTACAAACCTGAAGACTTAACTGGCAAATTGGTGGTTATGGTTGCAAACCTTGCGCCGCGTAAAATGCGTTTTGGTATTTCAAATGGTATGGTGCTTGCTGCTGGGAATGGTGATGGTGTTTGGGTGATTTCACCTGAATCTGGTGCGAAACCAGGTGATAAAGTTTCTTAATTATTGATTATCTCATCCGAGACGATCATAAATCACTAAAAGGCTTCTTCGGAAGTCTTTTTTTATGCTACTGTTTTACTACATTCACATTATAAAAATGAAAAAAAAGGGGCTCGCCTCAATATGGATATATCAAAGAATAACCAAGGAAAAATATCTGCATTTATCCTCTGTGGTCCACTCATTGGTACATTTATTATCACGATCACATTTCACAGCGGATTATTTTTTTATGATCCAATGCGGTTTTTAAAAGGACTCATTACACCATCTATTATATTTCCAATGATTGCTGCATCCATCTTGATTACTCCAATTGGTTATCTCTTAGGATGCATTCCAGCCATCATTACCAATCTCTTATTTAATCACTTTTTTGCAAGTAAATTAGCGTTAGCCTCTTGGCGTTATAGTTTAATCTATGGGTGTCTTTTAGGCTTTATGCTAGCCCCTTTTATTCTTATCATTGCTATAGTCACGCCTTTCCCTTTATTCACTTTTCTTTACCTCCAGTTTGTCCTTATACTACCAACAGCGCTGATTTGTACTTTTATTGAGTGGAAAAGAGCCAGAAATCGTCAGGATATCAATGAATGACCTCACATAGCTGATTCGATCATTGTGTATATTAATAAAAAATTCGCTTACAAAAGTCGATTTTTTTTCATATATAAAAAGCGCCGTGATGAACCAATCCATGTTAAAAAATAATTCGTTAAATTAATTCTGATCAACTCCAATGAAAAAAACTGCCCTATCATTATCAGTCCTTTTATTCGGCTTATTCCCTCTTACATCACAAGCAGAAGTCACCAAAACATTACCGATCATTGAACAACAAGCGCAAGTAGCAGGGTTTTACCAACATCAGTTGGGCAATACACAAATTACCGCCTTGCTAGATGGCACCAACTTTATGTCTCCCACACTATTTAAGGATATTTTACAGGATAAGGTTCAAGAAATTTTAAAGAAATATCATGCAGATCAAGCCAAAGGTGTGCAAACATCGGTGAATGCATTTTTAGTTAACACAGGAAAATCATTGGTTTTGGTGGATAGCGGTACTGCAGATTGTTTCGGTGCGCATCTAGGCTCTGTATTAAAAAATCTCAAAGCTTCAGGTCATCAACCTGAACAAGTCAATACGATTTTACTGACACATTTACACCCTGATCATTCCTGTGGTGTCAGTAAAAATGGCATAGCAAACTACCCAAATGCCACCATCTATGTCTCTGAAGATGAAGCAAATTATTGGCTAAATCCAAAACAAGCTGAAAAAATAGCACAAGATAAACGTGCCAATTACTTAGCAACTGTAGAAAAGATCAAAGCCGCCCTTGCACCCTATCAAGTTAAAAAACAGTTTAAAACATTTAAACTGGGTGACAACATCAGCGGATTTGAAGTGATCAGTACTGCTGGTCATACCCCAGGGCATTTTAGTTATAAACTAAAAACAACGGGTGAAGATATTGTTTTTATTGGAGATATTGTCCACTCTCATACAGTACAATTCGATAAACCAGAAACAGCAATAGAATATGATATTGACCCGAAAACAGCTGTTCAAACTCGATTAAAGCAGTTTGCTGATTATGCAAAACATGGGCAAACCATCGCAGCACCTCATTTACCATTCCCGGGCATTGGACATATTTACTCAGCAGATGGGAAAAGCTATCAATGGATTCCTGTTCATTTTAAAGATTAATGATTTTATTGTTTAAGTAGAATCTTTCTAATGATTTTTAAAAGCTCCTGCTAAGGCTAGCGCTTTTTAATATTCCATTTTAAACTTCGTTCTTCCCGATAAACACCACACATAAAAAAACACCCCGTTCTCGCTAGAGAACGGGGTGTTTTAGATTTAAAAGCTGGCGATGACTTACTCTCACATGGGTAACCCCACACTACCATCAGCGCTAAGAGGTTTCACTTCTGAGTTCGGGAAGGGATCAGGTGGTTCACTCTTGCTATTGTCGCCAGCAAACTGTTATGGACTTATTCGGGTCTTATTTAAATGCCTTACTTCGTACCAAATGAGTTTAACAGAACATTTGAGTTGAATAGTTTAACTAGCTTTACAACTAAATCAAGTATGTTTGATCTTTTATGAATCAAATGATGCTCACTTCTTTCGAAGTTCGTATACAACTGCTTGGGTGTTGTATAGTCAAGCCTCACGAGCAATTAGTATTGGTCAGCTTCATGCGTCACCGCACTTCCACATCCAACCTATCAACGTCGTAGTCTTCAACGGCTCTTTAGAGGACATAAAGTCCTAGGGAAATCTTATCTTGAGGTAGGCTTCCCGCTTAGATGCTTTCAGCGGTTATCCCTTCCGAACATAGCTACCCGGCGATGCGACTGGCGTCACAACCGGTACACCAGAGGTTCGTCCACTCTGGTCCTCTCGTACTAGGAGCAGATCCTCTCAAATTTCCAACGCCCACGGTAGATAGGGACCGAACTGTCTCACGACGTTCTAAACCCAGCTCGCGTACCTCTTTAAATGGCGAACAGCCATACCCTTGGGACCTGCTTCAGCCCCAGGATGAGATGAGCCGACATCGAGGTGCCAAACACCGCCGTCGATATGAACTCTTGGGCGGTATCAGCCTGTTATCCCCAGAGTACCTTTTATCCGTTGAGCGATGGCCCTTCCATACAGAACCACCGGATCACTAAGACCTACTTTCGTACCTGCTCGACTTGTGGGTCTCGCAGTTAAGCGCGCTTTTGCCTTTATACTCTACGCGTGATTTCCGACCACGCTGAGCGCACCTTCGTACTCCTCCGTTACTCTTTAGGAGGAGACCGCCCCAGTCAAACTACCCACCAGACATGGTCCTCGTCCCGGATAACGGGACAGAGTTAGAACCTCAATATTACCAGGGTGGTATTTCAAGGATGGCTCCATAGCAACTGGCGTCACTACTTCAAAGCCTCCCACCTATCCTACACAAGTAAGATCAAAGTTCAATGTCAAGCTGCAGTAAAGGTTCACGGGGTCTTTCCGTCTAGCCGCGGGTACACCGCATCTTCACGGCGATTTCGATTTCACTGAGCCTCTGCTGGAGACAGCGCCCCCATCATTATGCCATTCGTGCAGGTCGGAACTTACCCGACAAGGAATTTCGCTACCTTAGGACCGTTATAGTTACGGCCGCCGTTTACTGGGGCTTCGATCAAGAGCTTCGCTTACGCTAACCCCATCAATTAACCTTCCAGCACCGGGCAGGCATCACACCCTATACGTCCACTTTCGTGTTTGCAGAGTGCTATGTTTTTAATAAACAGTTGCAGGGGCCTGGTTTCTGTGGCTGCCAATAGCTCAAGGAGCAAGTCCTATCACCGTCAGCAGCGTACCTTCTCCCGAAGTTACGGTACCATTTTGCCTAGTTCCTTCAGCAGAGTTCTCTCAAGCGCTTTGGTCTACTCGACCTGACCACCTGTGTCGGTTTAGGGTACGATTCCTGTGTAACTGAAGCTTAGAGACTTTTCCTGGAAGCATAGTATCAGCCACTTCGCTAGTAAACTAGCTTGCTATCAGCTCTCAGCATAGAGCACCCCGGATTTGCCTAAGATGCATGCCTACTGCCTTTCACCTGGACAACCAACGCCAGGCTGACTTAACTTTCTCCGTCCTCTCATCGCATTACACAGAAGTATTGGAATATTAACCAATTTCCCATCGACTACGCCTCTCGGCCTCGCCTTAGGGGTCGACTCACCCAGCCCCGATTAACGTTGGACTGGAACCCTTGGTCTTTCAGCGAACGGGTTTTTCACCCGTTTTGTCGTTACTCACGTCAGCATTCGCACTTCTGATACCTCCAGCATACTTCTCAATACACCTTCATCGGCTTACAGAACGCTCCCCTACCACGTATACATAGTATACATCCGCAGCTTCGGCATATAGTTTTAGCCCCGTTACATCTTCCGCGCAGGCCGACTCGACTAGTGAGCTATTACGCTTTCTTTAAAGGGTGGCTGCTTCTAAGCCAACCTCCTAGCTGTCTATGCCTTCCCACATCGTTTCCCACTTAACTATAATTTGGGGGCCTTAGCTGGCGGTCTGGATTGTTTTCCTCTTGACTACGGACGTTAGCACCCGCAGTCTGTCTCCCGGATAGTACTCATAGGTATTCGGAGTTTGCATCGGTTTGGTAAGTCGGGATGACCCCCTAGCCGAAACAGTGCTCTACCCCCTATGGTATTCGTCCGAGGCGCTACCTAAATAGCTTTCGGGGAGAACCAGCTATCACCGAGTTTGATTAGCCTTTCACCCCTATCCACAAGTCATCCCCTGGCTTTTCAACGACAGTGGGTTCGGTCCTCCAGTTAGTGTTACCCAACCTTCAACCTGCTCATGGATAGATCACCCGGTTTCGGGTCTATACCCAGCAACTAAACGCCCTATTAAGACTCGATTTCTCTACGGCTCCCCTATGCGGTTAACCTTGCTACTGAATATAAGTCGCTGACCCATTATACAAAAGGTACGCAGTCACCAAACAAGTTGGCTCCCACTGCTTGTATGCATGCGGTTTCAGGATCTATTTCACTCCCCTCACAGGGGTTCTTTTCGCCTTTCCCTCACGGTACTGGTTCACTATCGGTCAGTCAGGAGTATTTAGCCTTGGAGGATGGTCCCCCCATATTCAGACAAGGTTTCACGTGCCTCGCCCTACTCGTCATCATTATATGTGCCCTTTCGTGTACGGGACTATCACCCTCTACGGTAGCACTTCCCAGAGCTTTCCGCTAAAACACATATAACTTAATGGGCTGATCCCCGTTCGCTCGCCGCTACTGAGGGAATCTCAATTGATTTCTTTTCCTAAGGGTACTGAGATGTTTCACTTCCCCTCGTTCGCCTCGCATGACTATGTATTCATCATGCGATACCTACCTTATGGTAAGTGGGTTTCCCCATTCAGAAATCTCCGGATCACAGGATATTTGCCGCCTCCCCGAAGCTTATCGCAGGCTATTACGTCTTTCATCGCCTCTGACTGCCAAGGCATCCACCACATGCACTTAATTACTTGACTATACAACCCCAAACAGTCGTTAATCCCTACAAGGAGGATCAACAATGTGAACTTAATCACTTCTATTTGTTGCCTGTGAACTTAATCACCATACAGCTTCAATTTAATTCATATACCAAAACGCTTGATTCAGTTTTATCGCTAGTGCTCATTTCATTCAACATTAACAATTACTTGCTAACATCAACTAAAACGAGTTTAAACAATTATTTCAACTCAAATATATTCTGTTAATGATTCACTACCGCCTCGTCAGCGAGTAGTTAACTGTGATAAATCACAGAACTTAATAAGCTATCGGCTTACTAAGTTCTGTAATCACTTAGTCTTTAATTAGTGGTGGAGACTAACGGAGTCGAACCGTTGACCTCCTGCGTGCAAAGCAGGCGCTCTACCAACTAAGCTAAGTCCCCAGCTTAAGATCTTAATATATCTGCTCTTCTGTGTTCAGTAGACTTGGTGGGTCTGACAAGACTTGAACTTGTGACCCCACGCTTATCAAGCGTGTGCTCTAACCAACTGAGCTACAGACCCTCAGATACATCAATGAAGAACAACTTGTTGTGGATTCTTACCAATCGTCAATCTTTCGTTAAGGAGGTGATCCAGCCGCAGGTTCCCCTACGGCTACCTTGTTACGACTTCACCCCAGTCATCGGCCACACCGTGGTAAGCGTCCTCCTTACGGTTAGACTACCTACTTCTGGTGCAACAAACTCCCATGGTGTGACGGGCGGTGTGTACAAGGCCCGGGAACGTATTCACCGCGGCATTCTGATCCGCGATTACTAGCGATTCCGACTTCATGGAGTCGAGTTGCAGACTCCAATCCGGACTACGATCGGCTTTTTGAGATTAGCATCCTATCGCTAGGTAGCAACCCTTTGTACCGACCATTGTAGCACGTGTGTAGCCCTGGTCGTAAGGGCCATGATGACTTGACGTCGTCCCCGCCTTCCTCCAGTTTGTCACTGGCAGTATCCTTAAAGTTCCCACCCGAAGTGCTGGCAAATAAGGAAAAGGGTTGCGCTCGTTGCGGGACTTAACCCAACATCTCACGACACGAGCTGACGACAGCCATGCAGCACCTGTATGTAAGTTCCCGAAGGCACCAATCCATCTCTGGAAAGTTCTTACTATGTCAAGACCAGGTAAGGTTCTTCGCGTTGCATCGAATTAAACCACATGCTCCACCGCTTGTGCGGGCCCCCGTCAATTCATTTGAGTTTTAGTCTTGCGACCGTACTCCCCAGGCGGTCTACTTATCGCGTTAGCTGCGCCACTAAAGCCTCAAAGGCCCCAACGGCTAGTAGACATCGTTTACGGCATGGACTACCAGGGTATCTAATCCTGTTTGCTCCCCATGCTTTCGTACCTCAGCGTCAGTATTAGGCCAGATGGCTGCCTTCGCCATCGGTATTCCTCCAGATCTCTACGCATTTCACCGCTACACCTGGAATTCTACCATCCTCTCCCATACTCTAGCTTCCCAGTATCGAATGCAATTCCCAAGTTAAGCTCGGGGATTTCACATCCGACTTAAAAAGCCGCCTACGCACGCTTTACGCCCAGTAAATCCGATTAACGCTCGCACCCTCTGTATTACCGCGGCTGCTGGCACAGAGTTAGCCGGTGCTTATTCTGCGAGTAACGTCCACTCTTCTTGGGTATTAACCAAGAGAGCCTCCTCCTCGCTTAAAGTGCTTTACAACCATAAGGCCTTCTTCACACACGCGGCATGGCTGGATCAGGGTTCCCCCCATTGTCCAATATTCCCCACTGCTGCCTCCCGTAGGAGTCTGGGCCGTGTCTCAGTCCCAGTGTGGCGGATCATCCTCTCAGACCCGCTACAGATCGTCGCCTTGGTAGGCCTTTACCCCACCAACTAGCTAATCCGACTTAGGCTCATCTATTAACGCAAGGTCACAAGTGATCCCCTGCTTTCCCCCGTAGGGCGTATGCGGTATTAGCATCCCTTTCGAGATGTTGTCCCCCATTAATAGGCAGATTCCTAAGTATTACTCACCCGTCCGCCGCTAGGTCAGTTACCGAAGCAACCTCCCCCGCTCGACTTGCATGTGTTAAGCCTGCCGCCAGCGTTCAATCTGAGCCATGATCAAACTCTTCAGTTAAAAATCATTAGTGACTTAAGGTCACAATTCTGGCTCATCAATGTACTGACAAATTCTCTCAAATAAACTTCGAGTAATTTAAACCAATCAATCAATGATAATATTTCGATCAATCAATCAGTAAAAATCCACACAAGTTGTTCTTCATATTCTCTTAATGATCTTCTCAATGCTTCGTCAGCATCAAGCTAGGTCGGCTATACTACTCTCTATCTCTAAAAAGTCAATCAATAATGTTAATTATTTTTTCTAACAAACCCAACCTTAACCTCATCTTAAAATCTCAATTCGAAATCTTAACAACTTAATCAAGTGCCTGATTTATCAGAAGTTTTATTTAACATCACCGCCGATGGATGTGCATTCTACAGCATTCACAAACCAACACAACCCCTTTTTTTAAACTTTTTCATCAACTGGACATTTTTTCGACCAAAATAGCAAAAAAAGTCCATTTTTAGCTATTTTTTGCACCATTTTTTCTCATACTAATAAAGCAGAACATGTTTTTATTTAAATTTTAAGCTATTTATATTTGTTTTTTTTCTTTAAACTATTTGAAATAATTTTATCATTTAATAAATTAAGTCGAATATGGCCCGTTTTATAAATAGAAGAAGCTTCTGTTTAGGAATTTTGCTCTTTTGCTGCAACTATTCCTCAGCCAATTCGTCACATAATATTTTCATGATGACATTGTCGATATTAAGTTATGCAAAATGGAACACTCCGAATCCAGAATTATGCGTCGTTGATAATGCATCTTATGCAAACCAATTTTCTGCTTATATCAAATCAAATAAGTCTCCTTTTAATATAAGTGCGATACATTCCGCCGATCTAAAAAATCGTCATTGTGATGCGGTATTTTTTTCCAATACTTCAGCACAAACCGAACAGGCCCTTATTGGGAAATCATTAAATTCATCTATTTTATCGTTTAGCTCAAGTAATTCTGAATGTGAAATTGGCAGCGTTTTTTGCTTATCCACCAACAAAACAGGAAATACTATTTTTAAAGTGAATCTTGATAGTTTAGCTCAGTCTAAAATACATGTTGACCCACGTGTTTTATTACTGGCAAAGAATTCGGATTAAAATAATGATGAATAAATTTTTTAAATCGAGTTCCTTACAAACATTGTTTCGTAAATCTCAATTTACGACCTTTGCAATCACTTTATTTATTAGTACGTCTACTTTTGTCACGATTTCAGTATTTACCGTTGAATCTTATGCGAAACAAAACCTATTATTAATCAGCCGCACCGTGTCTGAACGTGTTCAACCTGCACTGGTGTTCTCTGATAGAATCGCGATTTCGCAGATTATCAATGAATACACATTCCAACATTCAGTACGCCTGATTGAGGTTTATGATAATCAAGGTCATAAAGTTGCTGAAAGCCTAAAAAATGTTGAACACTATTCTTATATTCAAAACTTTTTTGATCATATCTTTTTAAAAGATTCCATCAAGTTAAACGTCCAACATCAAGGGAAGCTGGTCGGTCAAGTTGTGCTGTATGGAAGTTCCAATGAAATTTTAATGTTTATTTTTAAAATTTTTACCGGCTTAGCATTTGGCATGCTCTTTATGGTTTTTGCTGTATGGTGGTCAGTAAACTTAACCTATCGCCATATTATGGGTTCATTTTTACCAATTATACAAATTGCACAACTCTTAAGAAATCAAAAGGCGTATAACTTAAGGTTTCCAAAAAGTGATGTAAAAGAATTTCAAGACTTAAACAGTGTGTTCAACCAACTCTTAGATGAAATTCAATCTTGGCATACCCATCTTCAAAATGAGAATAGTGAACTTTCTTATCAAGTTCAACATGATCATTTAACCGAATTACCTAATCGTAATTATTTTTATCAAGTGTTATGTAATTTATATGAAGACACCAATCAACGTGAAAATTTAGCTTTATTATTTATTGATAATAATAATTTTAAAGCTATTAATGATCAATATGGACATTTGGTCGGTGATGAAGTTTTAAAAGAAATGGCTTCACGATTAAGACGCCATATTCGCCAAGATGATTTTGTCGCGCGTCTTGCAGGAGATGAGTTTGCAATTATTTTACGTTCCATTTCTAAAATTGAACACCTCATCTCTATTGCGGAAAATCTGATTAAATGTTGTGACGATCCTTTAATCTATAAAGGACAATCGATTTCTTTTAGCTTTAGTATTGGTATTGCTATCTCTAGCCAGGCCTCAAGCCCAGAAGACTTAATTTCTCAAGCAGATCAAGCCATGTACAAAGCAAAATCTTTACAGCATCATTGGTTTATTTACCATTCATAATATTAGGGGGTTTTTATGACTTTAAAAAACGTACAACTTTCTATTCTTGCAATACTCTGCCTAGCACTTACAGGTTGTATGAATCTAGGTGGGTTGAGCTATAAACAAGCTCGTGTACTTAAGAAAGAAGGTTTTGTATTAACAGATGAAGGTTGGAGTCTAGGTCTACCAGAACGTTTATTGTTTGGTTTTAATGAATCGAATATTAATACCGAACGTCAAACTGAATTGGTTCGTTTAGCCACGCAATTAAATAAATATCATCTCGATAAGCTTAAAATTGTAGGTCATACCGATAATATCGGAAATCCTGAATACAATTTAAAATTATCCAAAGAACGTGCTCAAAATGTTTCAAATATATTCATTGAGCAAAAATTTAATCCACAAAATATCCAAGTGATTGGAAAAGGGGCTGACCAGCCACTTAAATCAAATGATTCAGAAGAGAATAAAGCTGAAAACCGTCGTGTTGCGGTGATTATTATTCCTTGATAATCTTCTCTTTATTAAAAAAAAGATCTCTACGGAGATCTTTTTTTAGATCTATAGAATTTGACGCTTCGTTGACAAACACAAATTTCAGGCATAAAAAAACCGCCTTTAAGCGGATAATTTATATTTAAGCTGATGCTTAAATGGTCGGAGCAGTAGGATTCGAACCTACGACCCCCTGGTCCCAAACCAGGTGCACTACCAGGCTGTGCTATGCTCCGAATTTGCAACAAACTTAAGGAATTGGGGTGAATGATGGGGCTCGAACCCACGACAACCGGAATCACAATCCGGGGCTCTACCAACTGAGCTACATCCACCGTCACATTAAGTTTTAGGATCTATAGTATCAAGCAACATATGGTGCGCCTGACAGGATTCGAACCTGTGACCATCCGCTTAGAAGGCGGATGCTCTATCCAACTGAGCTACAGGCGCATGACCAATGATACTAATATCACAGATTAACTTGCCTTGAAGAATTGGTCGGAGCAGTAGGATTCGAACCTACGACCCCCTGGTCCCAAACCAGGTGCACTACCAGGCTGTGCTATGCTCCGTTCATCTCAGCTTTTG
The DNA here is from genome assembly GCF_022828975.1 of Acinetobacter sp. NyZ410. Lineage (NCBI taxonomy): Bacteria > Pseudomonadati > Pseudomonadota > Gammaproteobacteria > Moraxellales > Moraxellaceae > Acinetobacter > Acinetobacter sp. NyZ410. The sequence continues at coordinate 4,117,715 of NZ_CP094620.1, forward strand.
TGTATCGCACATCGTGCGGTACGGTGTGCATTCTAGGCGTGACGCCACAAGACGTCAACACCTATCTTGAAAAAAAGTTAAAAAAACACGTCAAATGTATATTAATCAAACATTTCAGATGTTTTTTATACAATTTCTATCGTTTTAATTGAGCACTAAAGTTCAACATACGATCTAAAGGTAATTTAGCACGTTCAGCCAAAGCAGCATCTACGAATATTTCTTGATCGGCCTTTTGCAAAACTGACAAAATACCATCTAATTCATTCATTGCCATCCACGGGCAATGCGCACAAGAACGACAAGTTGCACCCTCACCTGCTGTAGGTGCTTCAATCAAGGTCTTATGCGGTACAGCTTGTTGCATTTTATAGAAAATACCACGGTCTGTAGCCACAATTAGAGTGTCTTGTGGCAATGTTTGGGCTGCTTTGATCAATTGTGAAGTACTTCCCACCGCATCCGCAATATCAATCACGGATTCTGGTGACTCAGGATGCACCAATACAGCTGCATTCGGATACAGCGCTTTCATCTTTTCAATACCACGGGCACGAAACTCTTCATGCACGATACAAGCACCATCCCAAAGCAACATATCAGCACCGGTTTTCTTTTGAATATAACGGCCTAAATGTTGATCTGGTGCCCAAATAATTTTCTCGCCCAAACTGTCTAAGTGTTCAATGATCTCTACAGCACAACTTGAAGTCACCACCCAATCTGCACGTGCTTTAACTGCTGCTGAGGTATTGGCATAGACCACAACAGTATGCTCAGGATGCGCATCACAAAATGCGGTAAATTCATCTACAGGACAACCGAGATCAAGCGAACAGGTTGCTTCCAAAGTTGGCATAAGGACTGTTTTTTCAGGAGAAAGAATTTTTGAGGTTTCTCCCATAAATTTAACCCCAGCGACCACCAGAGTAGATGCCTCATGATCACGTCCAAAACGTGCCATTTCTAAAGAATCAGAAACACAACCACCTGTCGCTTCCGCAAGTTCTTGTACATCTGGATCACAATAATAATGTGCCACCAAAACAGCATTGTTCTTTTGCAACTCAGCTTTAATTTGCGCAAACTTCTGCTGTTTTACCGCTGGACTCAGACTATTGTCCTTAGGTTCACCTAAACGATCTAAATGCGCTTGCACAACCGATTTTGCTTCGTTGGCAATTAAATTATTCGCATCATTCATAAGAGGTCTTCTCTTTCCTTGTCGCTGGCATCATGCTAGCGTTTATACACTTGTGAATTGATTGTACGGTTTAGCGCACATAAATTCACCACGAAAAATGTTTTGTTATAAAAAAGCCTCACGAATGAGGCTCCTTAAAAAATCAGTAGTTAAGAACGATAGTCCGCATTAATTTTCACATAATCATAGGATAGGTCACAGGTATAGACCGTATCTTTGGCCTGCCCTCGACCAAGGTTTACATGAATGGTCATTTCTGTCTGTGACATTACCCGTGCACCAGCTTCTTCGGTATAGTCTTCAGCAGCACCACCATCTTTACAAATTTGCACGTCGTCTAACCAGACTTGAATTTTTTCAACATCCAAATCTTTCACGCCAGCATAACCAATCGCAGCAAGGATACGCCCCCAGTTTGGATCAGACGCAAAAATTGCCGTTTTAACCAATGGTGAATGAGCAATGCTATAAGCAATATCGCAGCATTCTTGTGTGTCGTTTCCACCGTCAACCGTGATAGTAATGAATTTGGTCGCCCCTTCCCCATCACGAATAATCAGTTGCGCCAAACGCTTCATCACACGCGATAAAACATCCAAAACCACAGTATAACGTGCATCATCTTCACTGCTAATTTCTACACCACCAGCCATTCCGGTTGCAGCAAAGATGCATGAATCATTGGTAGAAGTATCACCATCCACAGTAATCCGATTAAATGATTGGTCTGCGCTAATTTTTAACATTTTTTGCACAAGATTTCGTGCAATTGGCGCATCGGTTGCAACAAAACTCAGCATGGTCGCCATATTGGGGCGAATCATGCCTGCACCTTTAGAAATCCCAGTCATTGTATACGTTATACCATCAAGCTCGAACTGTTCTGAGGCGCCTTTTGGTGTGGTATCCGTGGTCATGATCCCAGTCGCAGCGTCCGTCCATGAAGCGTCATTCAAACTATTTAGTGCAGGCTGTAAACCTTGCGTTAAACGCTCAATCGGCAGTTGTTCGCCAATGACCCCTGTAGAGAATGGCAATACTTCAAATTCTTCTACCTGCGCTAACTCAGCAAGCTTTAAACAGGTCAATTGTGCATTTTGCATACCCAATTTTCCTGTACCTGCATTAGCATTCCCAGTATTGATGACCAAGTAGCGTGGATTAGCTTGTGCTAAATGCGCTTTCGACACATGAACTGGCGCTGCGCAAAATGCATTTTGGGTAAATACCCCTGCAACATTGGTACCTTGTGCAAATTCAAAAATAACTAAATCTCGTCGATTTGGATAACGGACATACGCCTCAGCAGAGCCAATTTTTACACCTTGTACCACATGCATATGCGGCATAGACACGTCACCAACAGCCATTTTCAAATGTCCACATGAATTAGAATGAAAACACAGCTTATTAGAATTCTCTATAAAAATCGAGCTTATTAAAATGCTTATTTATTTTTACTATAAGAAAAGCTTATTCATTTGAATATAAAATAAAAAAGCCAGTAAATATACTGGCTTTCATTACATCAGCAACGTATTACTGTTGAACAGCAGTCGTGGTATCCGCAGCCAATAATGCTTGCTTTACTTTTTCTTGACTAGATACTGACAATGCTGGATTTGAAGCAACAACGCGATTAACCGTAGCAGGTGTTACCGCTGCAATCGCCGCAGTTTTTAAAATAATTGGGCGTCCGCCTGTATTACCTAAAGTATAACGAATACCAGTACGTGGACTGATTACAGTCGTGGTTTCATTTTTTACTTCTGCTTGGGCTGTCACTGCTCCTGTAGCAGCTTGTACTTTTTCCACTGTCGTCGTTTGTGGTGCCGTATCTGCAAATGCCAATGCTGGAACTGCTAAAGTTGCAACAAATAAAGGTTTTAATAATTTTTTCATTATCTTCCCAAAGATCTTTTCCAATTGAGCAACTTAATACCACTTAATCACATTTCCTGCAATAAAAATTAACGCATGGTAATAACTTGTAAAAAAAGCAGAACAATTGTTCTGCTTTTTTGTAACACTTTCAGGGTCTATTCACTCAATTAGATTTTGCCGTGACATTGTTTGTATTTCAAACCTGAACCACAAGGACAAGGTGCATTACGGCTTTCTGGTGCTGCAATCTCATCACTATCCGTGAATTGTGCATCAACAATCTCATTACTAACCGTACCGCTTAAGCCATCCACTTCATCATGTGCAAAGTTAAGACGCATAGATTCAGCTTGAGCCTGTTGTTGAGCTTCCATTTCAGCAAGCTCTTCAGGTGTTGGGATATGCACACGAGAAATATCAGTAACCACGTCAGACTTAATCACACCCAGCATATTGACGAATAAATTGAAGGCTTCCTTCTTATATTCTTGTTCAGGGTTCTTTTGTGCATAACCACGTAAGTGAATCCCTTGACGCAAATAATCCATCGCAGCCAAATGGTCTTTCCAATGGCGATCTAAAGAACCCAGCATGAAGTGACGTTCAAGTGTCGCAGCAGTATCATCGCCCATTTGTTCACGACGATTACGGTAACGCGTGACAATCTCATCAGAAATACGTTCAACCAAGGCTTCTTCATCAAGACGACGATCTTCTTCCAACCATTGATTTACAGGAAGATTAATACCTAAGTCTTCATTCAATGCATTTTCAAGCCCTTGAATATCCCATTGATCATGGATTGATTCAGGTGGAATATAGGTTTCGATTAAGCCTTTTACGACTTCACGATGCATTTCTTCAATATAATCTTGAAGTGAGCTTTCTTCTAAAATTTCATCACGTTGAGAGTAAATAATTTTACGTTGTTCGTTATTTACATCATCGTATTTCAATAAGTTTTTACGAATATCGAAGTTACGTGCTTCAACTTTGCGCTGTGCATTTTCAATAGAACGCGATACCATTTTATGCTCAATGGCTTCATTCTCTTGTAGTCCCATCGCACGCATCATTGCAACAACGCGATCACCCGCGAAAATACGCATCAAATCATCTTCTAATGACAAGAAGAACCGTGAAACACCTGGGTCACCTTGACGACCAGAACGACCACGCAACTGGTTATCAATACGACGTGATTCATGACGTTCAGAACCGATGATGTGTAAACCACCTGAACTTAACACCATTTCATTGTTTTGTTCCCATTCCGCTTTAAGACGAGCTTCATCTTCCGCAGTATGGTTTTCAATTTTGGCAAGTTTTGCTTTCCAGTTACCACCAAGCAAAATATCGGTACCACGACCTGCCATATTGGTTGCAATGGTCACAGCACGCGGTGAACCCGCTTGAGCAATAATGTCTGCTTCACGCTCATGTTGTTTAGCGTTCAAGACTTCATGGGTAATACCCGCATCTCGTAACTTATCAGATAAAATTTCTGAAGCCTCAATGGTTGCAGTACCAATCAAGATAGGTGCAACACCTGCTTCATGAATTTTCTGAATTTCTTCAATAATTGCGTTGTATTTACCATTACGGTTTAAATAAATTAAATCGTTTTGGTCATTACGAATCATCGGACGATGGGTTGGAATAAGCACCACATCCAAACCATAAATTTCTTTCATTTCCGCAGCTTCAGTATCAGCAGTACCTGTCATACCTGAAAGCTTTTTGTATAAACGGAAATAGTTCTGGAATGTTGTTGTTGCTAAAGTTTGGTTTTCAGGTTGAACGTCTAACGCTTCTTTAGCTTCAACAGCTTGGTGCAAACCTTCAGACCAACGACGACCTGGCATGGTACGACCAGTATTCTCATCGACAATGATTACTTCACCATCATGTACGATGTAGTGAACATTGCGTTGATAAAGGAAATGTGCACGAATTGCAGCAGACACATGATGAACCAAATTTAGATTTGATGGTGAATATAAGCTTTCGCCTTCAGCCAACAAGCCCATTTTAATCAGTTCATCTTCAACAGTTTCATAACCGACTTCAGTCATTTCAACTTGGCGTTGCTTTTCATCAATCCAGAAATGACCGCCATCTGCGACTTTTTCTTCTTTTTGAGCATGCAACTTCGGTGGAATACTATTGATTGCAACATAAAGCTGTGATGAATCATCACTTTGACCCGAAATAATCAACGGTGTACGTGCTTCATCGATCAAGATCGAATCGACCTCATCGATAATCGCATAAATCAAACCACGTTGCTTTTTCTCTGCCATAGAGAAAACCATGTTATCGCGCAGATAATCGAAACCAAATTCATTATTGGTACCGTAAGTAATATCTGAACGATATGCCTCAGCTTTCTCTATTGGTGATTGCATCGAATAGATTACACCAACGCTTAAACCCAAGAACTCATAAAGCGGACGGTTTAATTCAGCATCACGTTGTGCCAAGTAATCGTTGACCGTGATGACATGAACACCTTGTTCACTAATTGCATTTAAATATACAGCCAAAGTACCCATCAGGGTTTTACCTTCACCTGTACGCATTTCTGCAATTTTTCCTTCATGCAAAGTAATACCACCAATGAGCTGCACATCATAATGACGCATACCCATGACACGTTTTGCTGCTTCACGACACACCGCAAACGCTTCTGGCATTAATTTATCTAGGCTTTCACCTTTCTTATATCTTTGTTTGAATTCTTCAGTTTTTGCAGATAAGTCTGCATCGCTGAGTGCAGATGTCGTCGGCTCGAGCGCATTGATCTTATCGACAATTTTACGCATACGTTTTAGTTCGCGCTCGTTTTTAGTACCGAAGATTCCTCCGATCAGACTTGCCAACATATAAACTCTCTAAATCTTTGTGAAATAAATTTTTCTCAGACGATATTATGGTGGTAGAAATTTGAAGTACAAGGGTTTTGCACAAATCCAATCAAAAAAATCTGACGATTAGTTCTAGCACGTATCAGCTAAGGCGCATTAATGTAGCAAATTTAACCGATATTTGCAGTGAGGTAGAGATCAATTCTATGTTTTTTTTCATATGCTTCTTTTATTAATATCTATTTTCTTCATAAAGAAATACAAAAACACTATTTTTAATTATAAAAAAACTGGGTAATAGTAGTTTGGACGAGCCAAATAACAAACAACATTTTTAGATATTGAGGTTTCAAAATGACTTTACGATTAGGTGACATTGCACCAGATTTCACTCAGGAATCTAGTGAAGGTCCAATTAAGTTTTATGATTACTTGGGTGACAGTTGGGGTGTTTTATTCTCACACCCTGCCGACTATACGCCAGTATGTACCACTGAGTTGGGCTATACCGCAAAATTAAAAGATGAGTTTGAACAGCGTGGGGTAAAAGCCATTGCCCTTTCAGTCGATGATGTTGAATCACATAAAGGTTGGATCAATGACATCAATGAAACACAAAATACCACTGTAAACTTTCCAATCATTGCAGACAAAGATCGTAAGGTATCGACGCTGTATGATTTCATTCATCCAAATGCCAGCGAAACCCTCACCGTACGTTCTTTAGTTATTATTGATCCCAATAAGAAAGTTCGCTTAATCATTACCTACCCTGCATCAACTGGACGTAATTTTAAAGAAATTCTCCGTGTGATTGATTCATTACAACTAACTGACAATTATAAAGTTGCCACACCTGCAAACTGGCAAGATGGTGAAGATGTTGTCATCGTCCCGTCGATCAAAGATGAAGCGGAGCTTAAAGAACGCTTCCCAAAAGGTTATACGGCGGTTAAGCCTTATCTTCGTCTTACCCCACAACCCAATAAATAATATGCAATATTGAATTTTTTAGATTAGAGCTAACTAACTCCAAAAGATCACATCCAAGCTTGATGTGGTCTTTTTTAAGATCCACTGATTGCAACGGAATTCTTTTCCCCTTCAAAACACGTCAAATAATAAAATACTAAAATAAAAACAAAATCATTTAAAAATAGAAAAGGCACCGAAGTGCCTTTTATGATCAAAGATCAGTGAACAAATGTTATGCAGGAATACGTAAAACTTGTCCTGGGAAAATATCATCCGCATTTTTTAACAATGGGCGGTTCGCTTCAAAAATTTTATTATATTGGTTGGCATCACCATAAAATTCTTTTGAAATTTTAGACAAATTATCGCCTGATTTAACCGTATAGAACTTACTTTCAGGCTCAGGTGCTGCCACTGTCATTTGATCATCAACTTGCGCCACATGGTCAATATTCCCCACAGCAAGAATGATTTTCTCTTTATCAGCCTGAGTTTGTACCTGACCGTGAATCGTGGCCAAATCAGAAGTACTATTATAACTTACAGAAAGCCCTGTTACTGGCAAGCCTAACGCTTTAATGTGCCCCAACAACTTATTGGCAATTTCTTGTGCAGATGGTTCTGCTGGCGTTGCTGGTGCCGCTTGTGGCTCAGCTGGTGCAGTATTTTTCTTGCCAATTCCTTTAATAAAATCAAAAAGACCCATATGTCGTACTCCATATCATTATTGAAAATTGTTTTACTGAGAATGTATTACTGTGAACTGTTATACAAATTTAAGAACTCTATTTTTATAGCGAAAAAGCATCAGGGTGTGCGTTGTCATTGGTGATAAAAAGGTAACGGTATGTAACCAATGCTTTTGATTTTAAACTTATTTAATTGCTTTTTTAGGTTAAGGATCGCCAAGCATGCACGCACTCAACACAGCTAAATTCAGGCATAAAAAAACCACCTAAAGGTGGTCTTTTTACGTATAACAACAACGTGCTATACAATCAACACATTAACCAAGTTTTTTAGTTACATAGTCGATAGCTGATTGAACAGTTGTGATTTCGTTAGAATCTTCATCTGGAATAGTGATGTCGAAGTCATTTTCGAAAGACATAACAAGTTCTACTAGGTCTAGAGAATCAGCACCCAAATCATCCATGAAAGATGCTTCGTTTTTGATTTCTTCAGCTTTGATACCTAATTGTTCTGCAACAGCTTGTTTAATGCGTTGTTCGATATCGCTCACAGGAATTCTCCTCATTGCTTGTGGCGGCTTTTAATTGCCTGATAGTTTAATTGAATATTTACTTTTTTCAAAGTTTATACATCGCATTACGCCATGTATAAACCACCATTTACGTGTAATACTGTGCCTGTAATGTAACTGGCTTTGTCAGAAGCCAAAAAACTTACTGCATTTGCAATATCTTCTGGTTGACCAAATCGGTTTAACGCAACTTGATCACTCATTTTTTTGCGAATATCTTCACTTAACTGCTCAGTCATTTCTGTTGCGATAAAACCAGGCGCAATACAGTTGACTGTAATCTGACGGCTTCCCATTTCTTTTGCAAGACTGCGACTGAAAGCTTCAATCCCTGCTTTTGCAGCAGAATAGTTGGCTTGTCCTGGGTTAGCAAAATGCGCAACAACAGAACTGATATTGATAATGCGTCCAAAGCGCGCTTTGGTCATGCCTTTCAATACACGTTTAGATAAGCGGAATACAGCTTTAAGATGAATATTGAGAATATCGTCCCAATCATCTTCAGACATACGTAACAATAAATTGTCTTTGGTAATCCCTGCATTGTTCACAAGTATCATCACTGAACCATATTTTTGTTCAATGTCAGATACCAATGCATCAATTGCAGCACCATCACGTACATCAAGTAATGCACCTGCACCATTTTCAGCAAAAACTGTTGAAAGTTTTTCTGCGGCCGTTGCTGATGTTGCCGTACCTACAACAAAATAACCGTCTTGAATCAATTGCTGAGCGATGGCAGCACCAATCCCTCGGCTCGCGCCTGTCACTAATGCGACTTTGCGTTCTTGTGTCATGCAATTTTCCCTTCAGCCACTAAGATAGCATTCAGTGCATCTTCCATACGACTTTGTGTATCGAGTGGAAATGCTTTTTCGATATTTGGTAAACGTTTTGCTAAATTCGCCAATACATTACCTGGACCACATTCAGCAACATACTGAATACCTTGGTCTTGGATGAATTGCATGGTTTTAGTCCACTGTACTGACTGATACAATTGCGCTGTTAATGCTAAGCGTAATTGGCTTGTATCTGTCGCGATTCCAGCATTGACATTTTGTATTACAGGAATGCTTGGTAGCTCAATGGCAGTTTGTTCCAAAGCTTCTGCAAACTGTTCGGCAGCAGGTTTCATTAGAGAACAATGTGATGGTACAGATACAGGTAATGCAATTGCTTTACCGCCGTTTTCTTTGGCAACGGTCATGACAGCTTCGACTAGAGTTTTATCACCTGCGATAACAACTTGGCCTTGTGCATTATAGTTTGCAGCTTCAACAGAACCACGGCCTTGAACATTGGCTTGCTCGCACAGTTCAAGTACTTTCGCGTCATCTAGACCGAGAATAGCCGCCATCGCGCCTTGCCCCTGAGGCACAGCACTTTGCATTAATTTACCGCGTAAATTTACCAACTTGACTGCATCTGCCAAAGTCATCGACTCTGCAGCAACTAAAGCACTGTATTCGCCTAATGAATGACCTGCGAGGTATTTTGGTACAACACCACCAAGATCTAACCATACACGCCATAAAGCAATACTTGCTGTCAATAAAACAGGTTGAGTATTTTCAGTTTGATCTAAACCTTCACCGCTTTGTGCAATGTGCCATAAATCAAAACCGATGGCATCTGATGCTTCAGTAAAGGTTTCTTGTACACCACTAAACTGTTCTGCAAGTTCAGCAAGCATACCCACTTTTTGTGAACCTTGACCTGGAAACAAAAATGCAGTTTTTGTTGCTTGAGCTGCTTGTTCGAGTCGTTTGGCAGACATATAAAAAGTCCCTTATTTAATCTTGATCGTTTCCGATGGCGCAATTTTACATTAAAAAAAAATTTATTTAATTGCGAAATACAACAAAAAACCCAGTCATTGAAAACAAAAAAAGGGAGCTTTCGCTCCCATTTTTTTACTAAGCTTGCGCTTAATAGTTCACCAATTATTCAGCATCAGCTGCTTTAGCGAATAATTGACGACCACGGTAGAAACCATCTTTAGTCACGTGGTGACGACGGTGAGTTTCACCAGTAGTTTGGTCTACAGTTAATGCATTCTCGGTTAAAGCGTCATGTGAACGGCGCATGTCACGGCGAGAGCGACTTTTACGGTTTTGCTGAACGGCCATGATGGCTCCTTACAAATCGAAAAAATGGATCAGAACAAATTCGGTTGTCTTAACTTAACAGTATAACACAAAATTTAGTTAAGTTTACCCTTCAAACCTGCCAAAACTTCAAACGGATTATCCCGTTTTTCTTCAACAGTGTCCTGAACGGCTGGTTGATGCTTATGTTCACAAGCGTCATGCTTAGGAGACAGAGGCATCAACAATAACAATTCATCTTCTAAAAGTGCAAGTAAATCAACAGTCGAAGGAGTATTGGTTAAATAATCCCCTTTAATTGTTGCTTCACTTTCACCTAGTACGATGAAATCAGCATCCTCATCCAAGCGCTCTATCAGTGACTCATCATCTATTAAAGCCAAATGGAAGTCAGAAACTAGTGTAATTTCAACAGAATCCAGACAACGCTGACATTCCATTGGAACTTTAGTATCTACATGACCATCTAGCCAAACAATACGATGATACGCATCCATTGATAGCTTACAGTCTATATTGATCAATTGATCATCAATTGATCCAACAGCTTCACGGGAAATACGAACAAAGCGAGACAATGGCAGGGTACCTGACCATGTAAAGCCTTGTTCAGCCCATTTAAACGGCTCTATCTGTGCCGGAAAGGTATTTGCTGACATAATTAAGGCGGCAATTCTACAAATTCATAGGTACTCTGTCAAAGATTAAGATACAATTTTGTACTTATTTAGACAGATCTCTTGAGTAATACAAGCCATGCATCAGTTGCAGCCGCAACCTGAAGTCACTACTTCATTACAATTCAATACGCATTCAACTTCTGAAAACACATTGCAAGCCGCCGATGTGCAACGCTTATCATGGGCTAACTTACAAACAGAAGTGCAACACGTTGATTGGCTTATCTTACACTTTAATCACTGGTTTTCCCACCTAAATGTGACGCTTGTTCGTGGTGATTTTGAACCAGAGTATTTCCCTGCTAGCGAACACAACCCTGCCCGTATTCAGTTTGCACATGGTTTTTTCAACAGCGCTCTTCATGAAATCAGTCATTGGAGCATTGCCGGAGAACAACGCCGTTTATTGCCTGATCTCGGTTATTGGTATGCACCCGATGGTCGTACAGCTGAACAACAAGCCTTATTTGAGCAGGTTGAAATCAAGCCTCAAGCCATTGAATGGTTATTTTCCAAAGCATTTGGACGAAAATTTCGAGTTTCGCTGGATAATCTGACTGGTGAAGGTGGTGACGGCTCGACATTTAAAGACAGTGTTTATGCACAAGTTCAGGATTTTTTTTCAGGTAAAGCCAAACTTCCACGCGATGCAAAACACTTCATTCAGTGTATTTGTCTATGTACTCGAGGTGGCAAAACATTACAAAGCACTGAATTTAATCGTAACGATCTTGATTAAACCCGTAATTTTTTTAAAACATTGATTGCAACGATTTACTTTCCCAAGTAATAATTGAATTAACAATAAATCAGGAGAATAAATATGCTGCATTTAAGAGTACATCCTGACAATCCTCAACCACGTTTAATCAGCCAAGCAGTCGAAAGAATTCGAGCAGGTGATGTTGTGGTTTACCCAACTGATGCGGCTTATGCAATCGGCTGTCAGATTGGAAATAAAAGTGCAATGGAGCGTATTGCTCAGATCCGTGGTCTAGGGGCAAAGCATCAATACGCGATTATCTGTGCAGATTTATCTGATATTGCAACCTATGCCAAAGTAGACAATGCAATGTATCGTCTACTTAAAGCCAATACCCCAGCCGTAACCACATATATTTTACCCGCAACCAGTGAAGTTCCGCGACGCTTGATGCATCCCAAGAAAAAAACCATCGGCTTACGTGTTCCAAGTAATCCCGTCTGTCAGATGCTATTAAAAGAGTTGGGAGAACCGTTACTGACCAGTACTTTGATTTTACCTGGTCAAGATGCACCAATGGATGATCCCTACGATATTGAACAATTATTGGAAAAACGTATTGATGTGTTTATTGACAGTGGTTTAGGTACCTTAACCACCACCAGTATCGTTGATTTATCAGGAGCGAACCCTGAAATTATCCGTCGTGGTGTAGGTGATGTAAGCGCTTTTGAATAAGCACCGAACTGCATTTAATCATTGATGAGTGATTAAAGAATCAAGGCTTGATAGAAGTAAGATGCGATGGATTTATTCACCACATTATTAAATATTAATAATGTACAAAATGATCAAATTTTATTTGTTGAAAAGCCTTGGACACCGGAATCACAAGTTACTGTGTTACATGTCTCTTTCGTTAAAAATCCCTTAGCAAAAAATTTTCAGTTCTTTTTAGCAGTCAATGAACTAAAACGCTTGGTCTTGCAGTTTGAAACTCGAAATGTTTGTTTAAGAGAGATGTGCTATTTAATTATCGAACATGCCCTTGAAAAAAATAAAATTATTTAACATCTTTAAAACTTAGATTAAATATGAAAAAAATTCTTTATGTCTTGGTCATTATTCTTGGGCTAGTTATCAGTTATCCCTTTATTAAATCACCTAATGTTCATATTTATCGTGAACAGCATGAAATCATTTTAGAAAACAATTTCTTAGGTGAATATTATTTAGGTTTCAATAAGCTAAAAATTCAATCTATACAAAATCATACCCTTATTTGTGAAATTGAACACTCCCACATGCCTCACCCTGAAGATCGGCAACAGGTTAATACTCATCAAGTAAGCATTCATCAAGCAAATAATAAGCAACAGATCAGGCTCAAAAAAGGGATCAATGATGAACTGAGTATTTGGGGAAGTGCATTCCAACACCCCACAGCAAAACCGTGTTTATTAAAAAATGAAACTTATATTGTTTCAGTCTGGGGAAACAACGGCTCTGGTTTTTCAACACGTAAACGCTTAAAAATCACCATTCCATGAGCTGTGATTTGAGATCTATCAATTACACAACAATTGCATTTTTAGATTGGTATTTTTCTCAATTCAGTTTATAAACAAAGCACAATCCTAAAAACAAATGCTTAATTATGATTTATAAGGTACATCATTTACATTGTGGAACCATGTGTCCGATGTGTGCACCACTATACGGACAAAAAGGTCTGTATGGCAAAATGGTGTGCCATTGCCTATTGATTGAAACAGACAAAGGTCTTGTATTGGTCGATACCGGTTTTGGGATGCAAGACTACCTACATCCACAAACCCGTTTAGGTAAAGCTTTTACTAAAATCAGTGGCATACAAGCTGATTTCAATCTCACAGCCATTTCTCAAATTCAACAATTGGGTTTTAAACCATCCGATGTTCAACATATTTTGGTCAGTCATTTAGACTTAGATCATGCAGGTGGTATTTCAGACTTTCCCAATGCCACGGTGCACATCTTATCCAGTGAGTTTAATGCAGCACAAAAACTTTCAGTCATGAATAAATTGCGTTATCGACCACAACAATTTAAAAATCATCGTTACTGGAATTTTCTTGAACCTAAAAATGGCGAAGCATGGTTTAACTTCCAAAAAGTTCAAGGTTTTAATATTTTCAATGATGAAATTTTATTGATTCCTTTAGTCGGTCATACTGTAGGGCATTGCGGTATAGCGATCAAACAACAAGATAGATGGTTATTGTTCTGTGGCGATGCTTATTTTAATCATCTAGAACTCAACCCTAAGAATAAATTACGCGCGCTCGACAAAATTGAATATCTCCTAGCGGAAGATAATACATTGCGCTTAAAAACATTATCACAACTGCAACAGCTTGCACAGAATGAAGCAAAAATTGAAATTATCTGTGCCCACGATCCTGTTGAACTAGACCAATATTTAAAACATGCTTAAATCTCAATTATTACGTTATACCACTATCTTCGCACTCAGCGTACAGCTTTCAGCCTGTATGACAACTGCTGCACTTCCAGATCATGAGCGCCCAAAACAATGGGGAACTATCGTTGCTCCACAGTATAATTTTTATCGGATCAGTGACACCGTTTTTCGTAGTGAACAACCCAGTGCTGAACTTATTCCTGAGTTAAAAACCAATCATATTGATGTCGTAATTAATTTAAGAAGTCGCAATAAAGATAAAACCGTCTTTTCAAAACAAAACTTTCAATTGGTTCATATCCCGATCAATACTTGGGCAATTGATCGTCATGATCTACTCAATGTCATGAAAACAATTCAAATCGCAAAAGCCCACAACCAGAAGGTTTTAATCCATTGCTATCACGGTTCTGATCGTACTGGGGCAAGTGTTGCAATGTACCGAATTATTTTTGAGAACTGGTCTGTGGATGATGCTTTAAATGAAATGAAGCATGGCGGCTATGGCTTTCATCCAATCTGGGGCAATATTGAAAAACTTTTTACCCCTGAAAATATAAAATGGATCCGTGAGCAGCTCGTGAATCCATCTTTAACCACAAATACCTAACTCATAGCGTTTAACGTCGATCTAGAGGTACCCACTCGATTACCCAAGCCGACTTCATGCCTAGACTCGCATCAGAATTGATCTTCTTACGTGCTGAATCCGCAGTCTCTCGATCTTTCGATGGTCCAACCATAATACGAATACCTTTTGAGGTTGGACTCTTAGTCACTTTGTAGCCCTTGGCACGTAGTTTAGCAGCGACAGCATCTGCATTGGCTTCATTGGCGGCAAGCGCAACTTGTACCATCCATTGCTTATCACCATTTTCAAGCAAATCACGTGCTTTTTCAGCTTCCGCTTTTTTCTTTGCTTCTTCTTGTGCTTTGTGTTTTTTATCCGCTTCTGCTTTCTTGTCTTCCGCTTGCTTTTTCTCAGCAGCAGCTTTCTTTTCAGCATCTAGCTTACGTTTTTCATCTGCTTTTTGTTGTTCTTCTAATTTACGTTTCTTTTCTTCAGCGACTTTTTTATCTGCTTCTGCGGTAGCTTGACGCTTCTGCTCAGCTAACTTTTTTTCAGCATCAGCTTTTTGCTTTAATTGAGCATTTTGCTGTTCAAGTTTTTTCTGCTCTGCTGCTTTCTGTTGTGCTTTGGCTTTTTCATCCTGTACCAGCTCAGGAGGAATATCAGCCCCTTCCTGTGCTGCCGCAGCAGCTGCACCACGTCTTGCATTTGCAGCGGCATACTCTTCAGCTGCTTTACGTGCAGCATCTGCTTCTGCCTGTTGTTGCGTACGTAAAAAATCTGCTGCTTTTGCTTCTTGTTCAGCAACCGCTTTTTCACGGGCACGCTTCTGCTCTTCTAACAGACGTTTTTCAGTCGCAACATCAACAGTCAACGGCTGCAATTGTACAGGCTCACCAGCAGGTGTCGCTTTATTTTGCTGAGTTTGGCTTGTCGGCTGAGTCTCTACTTGGCTTTGGTGGATTTCTTCTTTACCTTTTAGAAGTAATGCCGCCAATAGAACACCACCACTTAATAAAACAACACCACCCATCCAGCGTTGTTTGTTATTCATTGACATTCGTCTAAATACTCCCAGACCGCTTCTAAGGTATGGAATGAACCACACACCAAAATCAGCTGATTATTATTGGTTTCTGCAAGCGCTGATTGAAATGCTGCTTGTACACAATCAAACTGTTCAACTGTCTCATGCTGTAAAGCAGTTTGTAATTGTTCCAATGATGCCGCACGAGGCACAGTTAACGGTGCAATTTTCCACTTTAATACAGTATTTTTCAACAACTTGACCACAGAATCTACATCTTTGTCGGACAACATTGAAAAAACAGAGACAACTTCTGTGTACTGTTTATTGTATTCTAGGAATTTTCGCAATTGCTTTAACAAAAATTCTACACCATGCGGATTGTGTCCCGCATCAAAAATTACTGTTTTATCGTGTATTTTTCTAATTTCAAAGCGCCCTGACAATTGTGCGTTCTGAATACCTTGCGAAATTGCCTGTTGTGAAACCGTTAAACCGCTTACCAAAATTGCAGCAACAGCCGCAGAAATATTTTCCAGTGCCAAGTGCCCCAAAGGAAGTTTTAAAGTCGTTCCTGAGCTTGCAAAATTCCAAGATTGGCCATCTTCTGAGTTATCGTAAAAATAATCATGGTTTAACGCATATAGCGTAGCATTGGTTTCTTGTACTTTATGTTGTATCGCTTGTGGTATATCTTGTGCGCCGGCAAAAATAACAGGAATATTTGCTCGGATAATACCGGCTTTTTCATAAGCAATTTTTTCAATTGTATCGCCCAGCCAATCGGTATGATCTAAACCAATATTGGTAATCACAGCCACATCTGGATCAATCACATTGACCACATCCAAACGACCACCAAGACCGACTTCAAGTACCCAAACATCACATTGTTTTTGTTTAAAAATAACAAATGCAGCCAAAGTCGTGGCTTCAAAAAAAGATAAAGATAAGTTACAAATACGGCGGGCTTGATCAACCGCAACAAAAGCATCAATCAAAGTTTGATCATTAACTTCTTGTCCAGCCAGCTTAACCCGTTCATTAAAACGATAAATATGTGGAGACTGGTATAAACCAACATTCAACCCTTGCGCATTCAAAATCGCAGCGAGAGTTGTTGTGGTTGAACCTTTGCCATTTGTTCCAGCAACGGTAATCACTTTGGCTTTAGGGTTAATCACCCCGAGTTGTTCTGCCACAGGAATCACGCGCTCTAAGCCTAAATCAATCCCTGTAACGTGAACATGGCTCCAATAATCGAGCCATGTTTGTAAATCATCAGTATTTAAAGGTGCTGTTTGGTTGTTCAAGGCAAATTCATCAGTTTCGCTACAATACGATATACAGTATCACGTAATGCGTGACGATGAACAATTTGATCGATTACACCATGATCAAGCAAAAATTCCGCACGTTGGAACGGTTCTTCAAGCTTCTCACGTACTGTTTGTTCAATCACACGTTTACCCGCGAAACCGATCATCGCTTTAGGTTCAGCAATATGTACATCACCTAACATCGCCAATGATGCTGTTACACCACCATACACTGGATGGGTTAATACCACGATATACGGAAGATGTGCATCTTTGATTTTTTGAATCGCCGCAGAGGTACGCGCCATTTGCATCAAAGACAACATGCCTTCCTGCATACGAGCACCGCCTGAAGCAGCAAAACAAATCAGTGGTTGCTTGTCTTTAATCGCTTTTTCAGCAGCTTGTACAAAACGGTCACCGACCACAGTACCCATTGATCCAGCCATAAAGTCGAATTCAAATGCGCATGCAACCATTGCAATATTTTTAACTTGACCTTGCATCACTACAAGGGCTTCAGTTTCACCTGTTTTTTCCTGCGCTTCTTTAATACGCTCTGGATAAGGCTTGCTGTCTACAAAATGTAAAGGATCTTTTGCAGCAAATTCTTGACCAAGTTCAGTGGTCACATTATCAAAAAACCAATTTAAACGATCACGTGCTTTCATTTTCAAATGTTCATCGCATGATGGACAAACATAGGCATTGAAAGACATTGCAGTACGAGTCACGAGTGCATGACATTCAGGGCACTCAATGGTTGGTTCTGTAAACGTCGCTTTGAGTGTTTGTTGTTGGTCAGGCATATGAATGCCTGGAACTGTACGATCTGTCCACGGCGTTGTTGCGCTGAGGATTTTCCCTGATTTCACTTCTTGATTCATACTAACTCATCGAGCGCGGCTCGAAGCTCCTTGACTTTATTCACTGCTGCTTCAACAGCTTGTTCTGGTGCAAGATTTGCAAATGGTTTGACAAAAGCACTTCCGACAATCACTGCATCAGCAACTTGACCTACGGCTTTTGCAGAAGCGGCATCACTAATCCCAAAACCTACCCCAACTGGAATATCGGTAAAGGTTTTGATTTTTTCAATACGTGCTGCAACTTCCGTTGTATCCAATGTTGCTGCACCCGTTACGCCTTTTAGAGACACATAGTAAATAAAGCCACTTGCTTGTTTCACTACATGCTGAATACGTTCATCGGTAGAGGTTGGTGCAAGCAAGAAGATTTGATCCATATTGTACTTTTGCAATACTTCATCTAAATCTTGTGCTTCTTCAGGTGGTAAATCCACAAGAAGTACACCATCAACACCACAGTCATTCGCATAAGCCACAAACTTTTCATAACCAATCACTTCAACAGGGTTTAAATACCCCATTAAAACAACTGGCGTTGTTGTGTCTTTTTGGCGAAATTCTTTAACCATATTCAAGGCATCAAAGGTATTGGTACCCGCAGCTAAAGCGCGCTCTGCTGCAAGTGCAATCACTGGACCATCTGCCATAGGATCGGAAAATGGCAATCCAAGTTCAACTACGTCTACGCCTGCTGCAACCATTTGATGTAACAATGGTACGGTTACATGTGGTTGAGGATCACCCGCCATAACATAAGAAACCAAAGCCTTACGCTGTTGAGATTTAAGCTGTGCAAAACGAGTGGCTAAACGTGACATAGGATTGTACATTCCTTGAATTGTTCAAACTTGAGGAGTTTTTAGATCATTAAACACCAGTAAATAAATTCAAAATGGATTTATTTACGGTTTAATCATCCAAATGTATAAATACAAGACACTGCATTGTAACGCTATTTTTTACTCAAAGGATAGAGTCACATAGTCGCTCTCGCGTATCTTGTTTTATATCACAAATAATAAAACAACCCATGGATACATTTAGCGCTATTTTCAAGTTGAGGACAATGATCAAAGCTACCTATTTTCAAGCTTGTAAAAAAATATCATTATGAGTAAAAAATAAAGTTAAATCATCACCCTACAGCCAAACACCCTATCACCTACATCACTTAATTATTTTTCAGAAATTGCAAAAGCTGTTTATACTAGTCAGGATTCTGATTTTTTATCTCCTCTTATGACCACACATTCTCAGGCTAAAGTGCAAGCCAGCGTGCTTGCGCTCTTGCCGCTTATTGTTTTTTTAGCCATTTTTTTAGGCAGTGGTATTTATCACACGATCATTGGTACTGAGTTTGCTTTTTATCAAGTGAAAGCCCCTATTGCTGCTCTTCCTGCAATTATTTTAGCCATCCTGCTATATAGAGGGAAAATCAATGCCGCTATAGAAACATTTTTGCATGGTGCAAGCCATCCCAATTTAATTTTGATGTTTATGGTCTTTATGCTTGCAGGTGCCTTTGCCAGCGTAACCAGTGCAATCGGTAGTGTGGACTCCACTGTTCAATTTGGTTTATCGATTATTCCCTCCGAATTTGTCCTGCCGATGCTTTTCATCATTTCCGCCTTTATTGCCACGGCAATGGGAACATCGATGGGAACCATTGCTGCATGTGCGCCGATTGCTTTTGGTTTTTCTCAAGCAACGGATATTCAGCCCATTTATGCAATTGGTGCTGTGGTCAGTGGGGCAATGTTTGGTGATAACTTATCAATGATTTCAGACACCACCATTGCAGCAACTCGAAGTCTAAATGTAGAACTGCGTGACAAATTTCGAGTGAATATCTGGATTGCACTGCCTGCTGCGATTATCACCATATTGATTTACATTTTGACCAGTCATCATGCGCAAACTATTGAATATAAAAGTTATAACTTATGGCTTATTTTGCCTTATGTAATCGTGTTCTTTTTAGCATTTACACGTTTACATGTACTTGCAGTACTGACCATCGGAATAGTACTTTCAGGTTGTCTTGGCATCATTGAAAATCCTGAATTTACCCTACTTAAATACAATGCCGCTATTTATGATGGCTTTGTGGGTATGTTTGAGGTTGCCTTACTTTCTATGTTCTTAGGTGGTTTATCTGCCATTATGCAAAAAGAAGGCGGTTTAGAATGGTTAATTCAACGTATTTACGCCTTAACCCGTCGATTTAAAATCGGTCAACAACGTTCGGGAGAAATTGGAATTAGCTTCCTTGTGGTTTTCTCAAATGTGTTTGTCGCAAATAATACGGTTGCCATCATCTTATCTGGAGACATGGCACGAGAAGTTGCCAAAGAATATGCTGTTGATCCCAAACGTGCAGCCGCATTTATGGATATTTTCTCTTGTGTGGTTCAGGGCTTGATTCCATACGGTGCACAACTATTACTTGCATGCTCAATTGCCAAACTGTCCCCTGTTGAGCTGATTGGTTCGATTTACTATTGTTGGGTATTGGCAATATTTGCAGTCTTGGCAATCGTATTTAGATTTCCCAAGTTAAAGACAACTTGAAATCATGCTGAATCATGGTTTTAAAAAACCAATTCAACAATCAGATCAACCTGTGTTTTGAGCATAAATTAAAAAATCACAATCATACCAAATACTTAGATAGCAGCGATACTATCTAAGTATTTGGTTTTTAAAGTATACTTTCTTTACACTGTTTTTCACGATGACTTCAACTGTTGTTTTTTCTCGAGCAGGGTTTGCCCACTAAAGGCCTTATATGCTCTGGTTAAAGCTGACTGATCTGAATAACCTAACTGCATCGCTATTTCACTGAACGGCATGTGGCTTTCCAATAAAAACTCACAACGCTTCATCCTTTCAATCTCTACAATTTTTTTAAACGATGTCTGTAAGTCACTTAACTGTCGTTGTAAAGTCCGTGTGGATATATGAAGTTCTTGAGTAAGTTCTTCGATTTTTGGTGCGTGTTGTTTTAACTTTAAATATTCTGCCACAATCAAATGTAAACGCTGAGCAATGGTTTCATAGCGAGGTTTAGACGCAATAGCTTCCTCTGCCTGCTTAACCAAAAGCTGCATTAAGGATGGATCTGCCTGTTGGATTTTTAAATTTAAACCTGCTGAGGCTAAGACAAAACTGTATTGCGGTTGATGGAAAGAGACTTCACAGCCGTAGAACTTTTGATAATGATAGATTGCCATCTGTGGTGCATGAGCAAAATGCACCGCATGCAATGGAAATTGATTTGGCGGTACAATTTTACGCGCGAGATGCATCATTAACGCATTGGTAAATTCATTAATAAGAATATATTTTTCATGATGAAAGGGCCAAATTAAATGTACATATTCTCCCTTGAGCTGCATTTGCATTGGAATAACTTCGTCACCATCAATCACCAAACGGCTAAAGCGCATAATATTTTGTAAAGCTTCTGCCACGGTTGTACTTCGTGATGCCATATAGCCCAAAACACCAAAATGCTCAGGTCGCACATATTCTGCCATTTCAAAAACGATCTGAGGGCAATCTAGCACTTGTTTGGTTTTTTCAATCAGTTGATGAAAGAAGAAATAGGAAGATTGTGTATCAATCGGCTGTGACAAAATTCCAATTAAATGTTTTTTTTCATCCGCTTGTAAGAAATCAAGCGTCGCAAGATCAATCCCTCGTTCAGACAGATACATCTGCCAGAGATGAAAATAACCATTTGGGATCTGTAATTCCTGCATCGTCTTGCACTCTTTTTAATCCTTTAACTTAGAAAATTGACATTGCAAATTTTCATTTTGTCGTAAAATGTATAAAAAATGGCAATATCTGTCAAAACAAACTTGCAAAATCCCGACATACTGAAATCATCAACAGTGATGCAAGTAAAATAAAATGAATGCATTAGTTACATATCAGGTCGATCCAGTGGTTCGAACCAAGCTCAACTTTAAACTTGAGGAAGTACCGCGCTTCTGGTTTGGTGGAGATCCATTCCGCACACGACTATTTGACGCACTCAGTCTGACCTTCCCAGATGGTGAACGCTATTTCATAGAAAGTGTCCGACTCTTCCGTGACAAAATCACCGATCCAGATTTACAACAACGTGTTGCTGATTTTATTCGTCAAGAAGCCCAACATGGTATTGCGCATGACAAAATGAATCAGGTTATGAAAGATCAAGGCATGCCTGTCAATCAATTTATCCAACTTTTAAGTAAGATTTTTAAATTTGAATTGAGCCAACGCTCGCCTCAATACAATATTGCGATGACAGCTGCTGCTGAACATCTCACCGCTTTGATGGCAGAAACATTTTACCGCCATAAAGCAACCTTATCTGAAGCACACCCTTATGTCCGGGCCTTACTGGCGTGGCATTCTATTGAAGAAATGGAACATCGAGATGTGGCCTTTGATGTGATGCAACAAGTCGGTGAGGTCCCTGACAACTTACGTCGATTTGCTTTAGCCTTTACCACCATAATGATGTTCAACTTTACCCTCTACCGTGCCAATATCATGCTTAAACATGATGGATTCAGCCGTATAGAACGTTTAAAAATGGCAACGCAAGGATTGCCTTGGTTCTTCGGTAAAAAAGGGATTTTATCTGCAATGAAAAATGAATATTTAGACTGGTTTAAAAAAGATTTTCATCCGAGCCAACACCCTGTAATTCGACAATATCAAGTTTGGGTCGATACGATGGCTGAAACCAATGATCCTATTCAAGCAGGTGAAGCATTTTGGCAGGCTGGACTATAGCTGTCTTGATATAAACCGATCAGTTCTATCCTGAATAGGGATTTGAACTGAATAATGCGAGAAATAAAACAATGAATGCATATGTAAAACACCAAGTTGATCCTGTGGTTCGCAGCAATTTAGATTTTAGATTGAATGAAGTTCCACGCTTTTGGTTTGATAATGACCCTTTTCGTACCCGTATGTTTGATGCGCTGAGTTTGACCTTTCCTGTAGGTGAAAGATATTTCATTCAAAGTGTTCGGGCACTGCGTGACAAAATCACCGATCCAGATTTACAGCAACGTGTCACGGATTTTATTCGACAGGAAGCACAGCACGGTATTGCACATGACAAAATGAATGAAGAAATGCTGCACCAAGGCATGCCTGTTGATCAGTTTGTAAAATTTATGGGTGCACATTTCGAACATATACTGAAACATCGTTCCAAACAGTACAACATTGCCATGACTGCCGCAGCAGAACATCTTACCGCATTAATGGCAGAAACTTTTTACAGTAAACAAGAGACTTTAGCGGAGGTCCATCCTTTTGTTCGTGCTCTATTTGCTTGGCATTCAATCGAAGAAATGGAACATCGAGATGTCGCTTTTGATGTCATGAAAGAGGTTGGAGAAGTTCCTGAAAACTTACGTAAATTTGCGCTTGCCTTTGTCACTTTACAAATGTTTGGATTTACCTTTTACCGTGCCAATGTCATGCTTAAATACGATGGATTCAGTCGTTTGCAACGTGCTCAATTTGCACTCAAAGGTATTCCATGGTTTTTTGGCAAACACGGTAAATTATCAGCAATGCGTGAACAATACTTAGATTGGTTTAAGCCTGATTTTCATCCGAGCCAACACCCTGTGATTCGACAATATCAGGTTTGGGTCGATGTTTTGGCCGAAACCAATGATCCGATTCAAGCAGGTGAAGCATTTTGGAAGGCTGCTTTATAAGGTTAAAAAGCTTTAAATAAGAACAGCCTTACCATTTCGCGTAATGCTGTTCCAACAAGCCATAGGCTTGATCTAACTGAATACACTCACCCACTTCAGATTCGACCGTACCACTAATGCGTGATTGCCATTGGCTAAACTGACTCCCCACCAAACGTAAATTTAAGTTTTCAAATCTCCGCCAGCCGGTTTCTACTGTCAGATTTAATTTCTGGTCTAAAGAGCGAATTGACCACAGGTTTGCATCTAACTTTTCAAACAGTACATCGGCAACTGCATATAGAACACCATTGACCCAAAGACAATTTTCATTGCCAAAACTCTCATTTACACCCGAAGCGAGGTTTAAGCCTATACGGTTTCCTTGCGTATCCCAAAAGTTACACGATAACCAAAACCATGCTGTTTCGGGTCTTAGAAATCCACAGGTGTCATCGAGAGATGCCAAAGTTTTTTCATTAAAATCTATACGTGCTTTGTCTTTACTGATAAAAAAGCCTTCTACAGCCAAGGTGGTTTTCTTTTGCGTATAAGTCCAACCATTAATACCATTGGGACTGCATAAGCTTAAAGGTTCCGTTCCTGCACAAAAAATGCGGGCTTTTAACTGCTCTTCACCATTTCGAGTTGCCCGTATATAACGCACACCATTGGCATGTTGCATTTCAAATTCAAAAGGTGATTTATTAAAGTGACTTTGGCTATACAAAGGCTGCTCATCTAAGCTTGTCCCTCGCCCTAAGATCGTATTGGCATTCCATTCTAAAACTTCATTCGTTGAATGGTCATAGACATAAATAAAGCCATGTCCTGCCCAACCAATATCGGCAATTGCGATACCGATAGAATAGTGTTCATGCTGGATACCACAAAATTTAAACTTTTTATATTTTAAATGTTTACGCCAACCTGTTAATACTTTGCCATACGGGGTTTTGTAGATATATTGATTAACATTAATCTTACTCGGCACATCTTTAAAACGCCCATAACGGGGTTGACCATTGCTTTGTATTAAATCCATGTGAATTCCCAATCCTTTTATAAGGGAAGTATTAGACTTTAGTCGGTCCTTCGATTATTGCTATTTTTTCAAATTTAGCAACACCATCACACACCAAATCAATCCACTTTTATCATGATCTAACCTTTAGCGCATTCGTTCGATAGATAAAATATAACCTTGATTTAATTCATAAAAAATAGGGCGAATGCCCTATTTTTTTAATCTGCAAAAATCACTTTGCAGGACCACCCCACTGATTTGTTTCAGGTTTGGTATCTGAAGCTAACCAGTAAATTAAAACAAAAGCACCAAAAGGAACAAAAGCAATCAAGTACCACCAACCTGTTCTTCCCGTATCATGTAAACGTCGAGCAGCAGCTGAAATTGAAGGCACGATCAGCGCTAATGCACTAATAAAATACAATACAGATGGTTTCTTAAAAATGATTGAGTCAATAATTGCTGCAATGATCAGCACAGCAAACTGTACCAATACAAAGAACCAATATTCTTTACGGCGAGCACGCCTAGAAAAATTGGCATAATTACTTAAACATTTTTTAAACCAATCAATCGCATTATATTGATCTTCGGTTTTATTTTGTGACATTGCTTTTCTCTCTTTATTTTATAAGTGTTACTGACATTTTTTGTACTAAAGCTGTAGCCAGATATTAACTGGTTTTGCATATTTTTCATACACTTTTATTCTGTAAAAAGCAAAATCTATTCGAAAAAAGAAAGAGGTCCTTGACCTCTTTCTGTGCAAATCATTGTCTAATCTATGCTTGAGACATTCATCTACAATTTTTAAAGCAATATATAAAAATCAGATAATCTTTCCATGCGGAATTTGATCAATTAACTTTTGCGGTGCTTTAAAACGTTCGCCATATTTTGCTTCAAGCGAGTTCGCTCGAAGCAAAGCTTTTTCTAAACCATACTGATTTAAGAATTGAATCGCACCACCCGTCCACGGTGCAAAGCCAATACCAAAAATTGAACCGATATTGGCATCAATCACAGATTCCAAGACATGTTCTTCATAACAACGTAAGGTATCTAAAGCCTGAACAAATAGGAAACGGTCAATCATTTCTTGTTCAGAAATATCAACATCTTTCTTCCAGTGGCTCAAGCCATCCCAAAGATGCTTTTTGCCACCTTCAGGATACTCATAGAAACCAGCACCCGCAGCCTTGCCTTTACGTTCAAAGGTGTGAATCATGGTTTCAATAACATCATCAGCACCTGAAAGCGGTAAATCCTTACCTTCAGCCTGAAGGGCTTTACGAGTTTCTTTGGCCACATGCTCAGAAAGCGTTAATGCCACTTCATCTTGAATCGCCAATGGGCCAACAGGCATACCTGCTTTTAGTGCTGCCATCTCAATACGTGCAGGATGTACACCCTCGTGCAATAAGCGTAGACCTTCTTGCACAAATGTACCAAACACACGGCTAGTGAAGAAACCACGGCTATCATTGACCACAATTGGCGTTTTGCCAATTTGTTGCACATAGTCATAGGCTTTTGCTAAGGTTTCAGCAGAGGTATTTTTACCTTTGATGATTTCAACCAGTTGCATTTTATCGACAGGACTAAAGAAATGTAGACCAATAAAATGCCTATCATCTTTAGAGGCTTTGGCTAAACCCGTGATTGGTAATGTTGATGTATTTGACGCCATGACACCATTATTGGCAAGAAATTGTTCCGCTTCTTGAGTCACTTTGGCTTTTAATTCTTGATTTTCAAATACAGCTTCGATAATCAAATCACAGCCTTTTAAGTCTTCTGCAGATGCTGTTGCAGTAATTAAACTTAAAACTTGATCACGCTTTTCCGCGCTCATACGACCTTGCGAAACACGTTTATCCAATAGTTTTTGGCTATAGGCTTTACCCTTTTCAGCATTTTCCACAGAGACATCTTTTAGCACAACTTGAATGCCTTTGATTGCTGTCGAATATGCAATACCCGCGCCCATCATGCCTGCACCAAGTACGCCCACTTTGGTCGCTTGCCACTTGGCAATATTTTTAGGACGACTTGCACCTGCTTTAATTGCATTCAAACCATGCCAGAATGTTCCAATCATATTCTTGGCAACTTGCCCTGTTGCAAGATAAGTAAAGTAACGCCCCTCTATACGGAAAGCGGTATCTACATCAACTTGGGCACCTTCAACTGCAGCGGCCATGATCGCTTCAGGCGCTGGATAACAGCCCTTGGTTTTATCACGCAACATTGCAGGTGCAATTGCCAGAATCTGAGCAACCGCAGGTGTTTTAGGATCGCCACCCGGAATTTTATAACCTTTCACATCATAAGGCTGTTGAGATTTTGGATTGGCTTTGATCCAAGCAATCGCTTTGTTCAGCATGTCTTGCTCGCTATCCGCAAGCTCATTGACTAAACCTAGAGACTTGGCTTTATCTACCCCAAATTGCTTACCTTCCATAAGGAATGGGAATGCATTTTGTAAACCCAGCAGGCGCACCATACGCACCACACCACCGCCACCGGGAAGTAAGCCCAGTGTTACTTCTGGTAAACCTAATTTGGTTTTAGGATCATTTAAAGCAATACGATAATGGCAACTTAAAGCAATTTCCCAACCACCACCTAGCGCTGTACCATTAATCGCCGCAACCACAGGAACACCTAAAGTATCAATCGTACGAAGATCACCTTTTAGCTTGGCAGTCATATTAAAGAATTCAGTGGCATGTTCTGGCGTTGCCTCAATCAGCTCATCCAGATCACCGCCGGCAAAAAAAGTTTTTTTCGCAGAACGATAAATCACACCTTTTAAATCTGTTTCAGATTTAAGCTTGGACACAACATTTTCTAAAGCCACACGAAAATCAGCATTCATGGTATTTGCAGACTGGTTTGGAGAATCCATCGTTAAAATAACAATGCCATCCGCATTTTTTTCATATTGAATTGCACTCATTATTATTCTCCTTATACCAACTCAATAATGGTCGCAATACCCATGCCACCACCTACACACAATGTTGCTAGACCACGTTTTTTACCCTGACGTTCTAATTCATCAAGCAGCGTACCAAGAATCATTGCCCCTGTTGCGCCCAATGGGTGCCCCATTGCAATCGCGCCCCCATTTACATTGACTTTTTCAGCTGGAACTTTAAGTTCAGTCATAAAACGCATCACCACAGATGCAAAGGCTTCATTTACTTCAAAGAGATCAATATCATCTATGCTGAGACCTGCTTTTGCCAGTGCTTTACGCGCAGCAGGTGCAGGGCCTGTGAGCATAATGGTTGGATCTGTTCCAACCAATGCTGTTGCTAACACTTTTGCACGAGGTTTTAAACCTTGCTCTTTGACTGCTTTTTCAGAAGCAATGAGTACTACGGCAGCACCATCTACGATGCCTGATGAGTTTCCAGCATGATGTACATGGTTAATTTTTTGTGCTTCTGGATATTGTTGTAATGCAATCGCATCAAAGCCCATTCCACCCATCATTTCAAAACTTGGATTAAGTTTTGCCAAGCCTTCAGCAGTTGTACTTGGTTTAATGAATTCATCTTTTTCAAGAATCGTAACACCAGCTTTATCTTTCACTGCAACCACGGACTGATCAAAGCGTCCCGCTGCCTGTGCAGCAGCAGCTTTACGTTGTGAGTTGGCAGCAAACTCATCCACATCTGTACGACTATAACCGTCGAGCGTAGCAATTAAGTCCGCGCCAATCCCTTGAGGAACAAAATGTGATTTTAAATTTGTTTCAGGATCCAGTGCCCAAGGCCCACCATCAGAACCCATTGGAATACGTGACATAGACTCTACGCCACCAGCAACAACAATATCTTCCCAGCCTGAACGTACTTTTTGTGCAGCCATATTGACAGCTTCAAGACCTGAAGCACAGAAACGGTTGATTTGCACACCGGCAACATCATTGTCCCAACCTGCCGCAATTGCAGCAGTTTTAGCAATATCACCGCCTTGATCGGCAATTGGTGTTACACAACCCAGTACGATATCGTCTACTTTTGAAGTATCAAGCTGATGACGATCTTTCAATTCATTGAGCAATGTGGTTAATAATGTAATTGGTTTCACTTCATACAGTGAACCATCTTTTTTTCCTTTTCCGCGTGGTGTGCGAATGGCATCAATGATGTAAGCCTCGCTCATAGCTGTTCCTTCTTATGACTTCTAGGTTGTTATCTGCTTTGAGTGTACGTTATAAAGTTGAGAGTTCAATGACGAGAACGAAATAGTCAATTGATATTTTTTGTCAATTGGCTGGTTCGTTCTGAATGGCAAAACGAAAACAAATCACGTATTTCAATTAAGTGCCAATCTCATTGCACATCTGCTGTTACGAGAAAAACCACATGCAACTTCATGCTCAAGATAGAGAGGCATCTCAAGCGCATTGATCTTTTCAAAGCCTAATTTTTCATAAAATGGTCGATTCCAAATCACATCATGAAAGGTGGTTAAGGTCACAGCATCACAGCCCTCTCCCTGAGCAGTAGCAATCACATATTCAATCAATTGCCGACCAATCCCTTGTTTTTGAAATGCGCCACTCACATCTAACTCGATAATATATAAATCAAGCGCTTGTCTTTCTGCATATAAAAAACCTGTAGCTTGATTCTTTTGATTAATCGCGACAAATGCATAAGCAGAAGAAATCAATTGTAAGTGATCTTGTGCTGACAATACGGGGCTTTCGACAAGCCAAGATAACTCGGGAATACTTGAAAATGCTTGTGTAGCAGATTTTTCTATTTCGATCAGTTGCGCTATATCTGAGGGATCAATTTTTCTAATCAAACATGTCATCTATATATCCAGTCAAAAATATTTTAAATAGCATCTGTCTATTTATTTAAATCAAACTCACTGTTTAAATCAGATCAGAATTAGGCAGGTACACTATCAAATAACTCGCTTACGCTTTATCGCTTATATCTTACAAGAAATTTTAGCTGAAATGATCAGGCATAAAAAAGCCCAAGTATCACTTGGGCTTAGGATCAGCAAAAATACTTTTAAATTCATCTATGTCGAATTAATGATAACCATGCAATTGACGATAAAGCCCTGGGGTAACCCCTGTCCATTTTTTAAATGCGCGATGGAAGGTACTGGTTTCACTAAAGCCCACTTGTTGTGCTACATCTTCCAAGGTTAAATCTGGATTTAATAACAAATGAATTGCAGCATCTCGACGTAAGGCATCTTTAACACCTTGGTAACTCTTACCTTCTGCAGCTAAACGGCGGCGCAAGGTTTGTGGTGATAAATACAACATTGAGGCCACATCATTTAAGGTTGGCATTTCTTCACCAATTTGACTCTTTAAGACTTCACGAATACGCGAAGTTAAAGAATTGGTATTTTTGAATTTCACCAAAAGCTGAGCAGGCGCAGCTTTTAAAAACTCTTCTAAACTTGCTTCATCCTGACGAATCGGTAAATCCAAATAGTCTGCGGCAAAAGTAATTTCAGTACGTGGCATATCAAATTGCATCACAGGTGCAAAGAACAGCGCATCATACTCATCTGCATGATTTGGACGCGGGTAACCAAAATGTACCCGTTCTAAAGGAATACGTCGTTCAATTAACCATGAAGCTAAACCATGCCAAATCATCAACATACTTTCAGTAATAAAATGATCAGGATCCATAGTTTTTGGAATCAATGGCACTAAACGCGCTTCATGTTTATCACGTTCAACCGCGACCGACCATTCGTCCCCAAATAATTTATAAAATTGTGATGATAACTCTAAAGCATCACCCAAAGTTTTAGCGTGGATAATCAATTGGCACATGATGGCAAAAGATCCCAAACGACGAGGTTGGATATCAAAGCCAACATGTTCATCTTGGGTCACCATCCACAGCATTTTCACAAAACGTGTATATTGCTCTGGTGAAATACGTGCTTTAGGTTGGCGAAGTAATTCTGCTTCTATGCCAACATGTGAAAGTAAGGTGTCAACGTCCATTCCTAGACGCTTCACACCTGTTAAGGCGGCATTCACAAAATGGATACTGATCGTATCACGACTCATGGTAAATCCTTCACTCTCTTTGATGTTCACTAACAATTGACCTAAATGACGCTAAAAAATGTTTTATTGGCGATTTACAACAGTGCAGATCACCTTTTTACATCATAAATTGCCGAAATGATCAAGGTAAATGGCTGAACATGACATTGTTTTGTTAATTTTATATTTCTATTATGGGTGTAAAATCAAGACAGTATTGGTAAAAACAATTATGACAACTGCTTTAAAGGGATTGAAAGTACTCGATTTTTCCACTTTATTACCCGGTCCATTTGCAACTTTATACCTTGCAGACCTAGGTGCAGAAGTGATCCATATTGAATCGCCAACGCGTCCAGATCTGGTGCGCTTGTTCCCGCCTTATGCCAATGGACAAGCGACTTCACACAGTTATCTCAACCGAAATAAACAATCCGTCACTTTAGATTTAAAAGATCCTGCCAGCATTGAACAAGTTAAACAGAAGATTTCTGAGTTTGATATTGTCGTTGAACAATTTCGTCCGGGGGTAATGCAACGTTTGGGTTTGGATTATCAAACATTGGCTGAAATTAACCCACGTTTAATTTACTGTTCAATTACGGGTTATGGCCAAACAGGCTCATATAAAGATAAAGCTGGACATGATATTAACTATATTGCCCTGTCTGGTATCGCGGGACACTGTGGTCGCCAAGACAGTGGACCACCGCCGATGGGGATTCAAATCGCAGATGTGGCAGGTGGTTCCTTACATGCTGTCATCGGTATTCTTGCTGCTGTAGTTGAACGCCAAAATAGTGGTCTGGGACAATATATTGATATTTCCATGACCGATTGTGTGGTTGGACTCAATAATATGGCAGCCGCAGCCAGTTTGGCTGGTGGTCAACAGCAGCAACGTGAATCAGAACAACTTAATGGCGGGACCTTTTATGATTATTATGAAACGGCCGATGCTCGTTACTTATCTATTGGTAGCTTAGAGCCACAATTTATGACTGGACTGGCAAGCGCGTTAGAATTGCCAATCCTTCTACAAAAAGGTGCTTCTTTCGATACTGAAGATCGTCAAATGGTCAAGCAAGCGATTCGAGATAAAATTAAAAGTAAAAATCTGGCTGAATGGAATCAACTGTTTGAACAACTGGACGTTTGCGTAGAACCGGTACTGAGTTTAGATGAAGCACTGCAATCCCAAATTTCTCAACAACGTAATTGGGTGGTCAATGTGCCATTGAAGCCTAATTCTGATCAAACTGAACCTCAGTTAGCCTGTCCAATTAAGTTTTCAAGATCACAAATGCAATATCACTATATTGGCCAACAACTGGGTGAAGGGACATGGTAATTGCCCATTTAATACAACACAATTCAAGTTAAATAAAATTACAATTCTGTCATCTTCTTTACAATTTGTATAATTTGTAACCTCAGCATCCTGTGTAATCTTAATTCTAAATAGGTTACACAGGTAAGCTGATCTTTTCAGATCAATTTTAATCCATGGTTTTTTAATTAATTTTTAAATAAAATTTAGTGGTTTAAAAACAATAGATTAAATTGACCAAAAACAGCCATAAAGCAAATATTCATTTATTAAAAAATTATCACCATGAGATAAAATACTCACATTAATTACAATTAAAAGTCAAAAATAATAGATTTTTATACAAATATGAGAGTATTATAAATAATTAGTTACAAAGTGTTATCAAGGTCACCAAATATGAATAAATCTAAAGGTCACTTTTATTGGGCTATCAGCTTATTATCTTTATGTAGTTCTTTTCAAAGTGCTCATGCAGCTCAAGCATTTAATGCAGAAAGCCCATGGATGTTTGGTGATTGGAACGGAAAAAGAACCGAGCTCCAACAAAAAGGTTATGACTTCAGCTTCGGCTATACCGGCGAATTAGCCACCTTATTAGATTCAAAAAACCATTCGAGCCATGGCACTGAGTATGCAGATCAGTTTGCGATTGGTAGTCATATAGACTTGGAAAAAGTGCTTGGATGGAAAGACACTGAAGCCCAAATCACCATCACTGAACGTAATGGTCGTTCATTGTCGCAAACCTCTGATGCCCTTGCAGGACAACTCAGTTCAACCCAAGAAGTTTGGGGCCGTGGTCAAACTTGGCGCTTAACTGATTTTTGGATTAAGAAAAAATTCTTTGATCAAAAACTAGATATTAAAGTGGGCCGTTTTGGCGAAGGCGAGGATTTTAACAGCTTTGACTGTGATTTTCAAAACCTTGCACTTTGTGGCTCTCAAGTGGGTAACTGGGTAGGCGACCAATGGTATAACTGGCCTGTTAGCCAATGGGCTGCGCGGGTTAAATATAACATCCAACCTGATTTATATGCTCAAGTCGGTGCTTATGAATACAATCCTGAAAACTTAGAACGTGGCAAGGGGTTTAACTTAAGTACAGACGGTTCACGTGGTGCAATTATTCCTGCGGAAGTGGTTTGGCAACCAAAACTCAGTGCTGCAAAATTACCAGGCGAATATCGTTTGGGCTATTACTACAGTACTGTCGATGCACAACGCATTAAAAATCCGAATGAAACAGATCATAAACAAGGTGGATGGCTGGTTGCCAAGCAGCAACTTACAGCACATCACGGTGATGCACGTCGTGGCTTAACGGGTTTCATTAATTTAACCCTTCATGACTCAGACACAAACACTGTCGACAATATGCAAAATATTGGATTGGTCTATAAAGGTCCTTTCGATGCGCGTCCTCAAGATGATGTCGCCATTGGTTTTTCTCGTATCAGCATCAACAATGATGTGAACAACACTCAAATTCGTCAACAAGATGAAGAGTACAACACTGAAATTTACTACGGTGTACATGCAACAAATTGGCTGACGATCCGTCCAAATGTGCAATATATTCGCCATGTTGGTGCATATAAAGATGGTGAAAATGCATGGGTTGGCGGTATTAAATTCCAAACTGCATTCTAGTGTTATAGATCATAAATATTTCGATGCCATTTTAACCCTTTCTCTCCCCTCGCATCGAAATATTTAAAATCTAAAAATTTAAACAATGTGCTTCATCAATCCTCAATGGAAAGGTAAAGCGTAAAAAATTAATCAAATAGATAGGTGGTCAATATGCAAACTCCATCTTCAGGACTCAGAACCCTAACAGTTGTGATTGCAATTGTTTTCGGTGTAGTTCTATTAGGCGGCGGAGTATGGCTGGCAGTACTGGGTGGGTCTTGGTACTACATCATTGCCGGGATACTTTTCATTGCAACAGCAATCTTATTACGCAAATTAAATAGTTCTGCTTTATACGTTTATGCAGCATTAGTACTCGGCACAGTTGTCTGGGGACTATGGGAAGTCGGTTCAGACTTCTTCGCGCTTGCACCGCGTTTAGATATTTTAGGTGTGTTTGGCTTATGGCTACTCATTCCAGCAGTAACACGTGGTTTCGATGCCAAAGGTGCTAAAATTGCACTTTCAGGTACATTGGCGATCACCATTGCGGTTATGGCTTATTCTATCTTTAATGATCCACAAGAAATTCGTGGGACTTTAACCAGTAAACAGCCAACGCCAGCAGCGATTGACGGTATTGCGGATGCAGACTGGCCGGCTTATGGTCGGACTCAATCCGGTTTACGTTATTCTCCGTTGAACCAAATCAACTCAGAGAACGTTAAAGATCTTAAAGTTGCTTGGACCTATCGTACAGGTGAATTCAAGACTGAAAATGATTCAGGCGAAACAACCAATCAGGTCACACCGATTAAAATCGGGAATAACATGTACCTGTGTACCACCCATCAAAAATTGGTTTCTCTTGATCCTTCTACTGGTAAAGAGAAATGGGTATTTGATCCAAAACTCAAAGCTGATAATACCTTCCAACATTTAACTTGTCGTGGTGTTTCTTATTACGATGCAGATAATACCGTTGGTTTCGCAGCAAGTTTACAAGCGAAAAAATCTTCGTCTACCGAATGCCCGCGTAAAGTTATTTTACCAGTCAATGATGGTCGTATCGTTGCGGTAAATGCTGAAACAGGTAAAGCATGTTCTGACTTCGGTCATAACGGTGAAGTTGATTTACAAAAGGACATGCCATTCCCTTATCCGGGTGGTTATATTCCAACATCACCACCTGTTGTCACAGGCACCACAATTATCATTGGTGGTTCAACGACAGATAACTATTCTACTCAAGAGCCTTCTGGTGTTATCCGTGGTTATGATGTAAATACAGGTGCATTGCTTTGGGTATTTGACACAGGTGCTGAAAATCCAAATCAGATTCCGGGTCCTGGTCAGAAATATGTCCAAAACTCACCGAATGCATGGGCTCCACTTGCATATGATGCAAAACTCGATATCGTTTATGTACCAACAGGTGTAGGTACGCCAGATATTTGGGGGGGTAACCGCACAAAACTGCATGAACGTTATGCAAACTCAATGTTAGCAATCAATGCAACAACGGGTAAATTGATCTGGAACTTC
Organism: Acinetobacter sp. NyZ410; assembly: GCF_022828975.1. NCBI lineage: Bacteria > Pseudomonadati > Pseudomonadota > Gammaproteobacteria > Moraxellales > Moraxellaceae > Acinetobacter > Acinetobacter sp. NyZ410. Next base: position 4,152,971 of record NZ_CP094620.1, read on the forward strand.
CAAACAACTCACCATGATTTATGGGATATGGATGTACCATCACAACCAACCTTAGCGGATATCAAAGATAAAACTGGGCAAACTGTTCCAGCAATCTATGTATTGACTAAAACAGGTAATGCCTTTGTTTTAGACCGCCGTAACGGTAAAGCAATTGTACCGATTAACGAACGTCCAGTACCACAAAGTGTAAAGCGTGGTCCGCAAACTAAAGGTGAATTCTATTCTCCAACACAGCCGTTCTCAGACTTTAACTTAGCACCTCAAGAAAAATTAACGGATAAACAAATGTGGGGCGCAACCATGTTTGACCAGTTAATTTGTCGTGTGTCATTCCACAAGTTAAATTATGACGGTATTTATACCCCACCTTCAGAAAACGGAACTTTAGTTTTCCCTGGTAACTTGGGTGTATTTGAATGGGGTGGTTTATCACTTAACCCTGATCGTCAAATCGCAGTTATGAATCCAATTGGCCTACCTTTTGTCAGTCGATTGATTCCTGCTGATCCGAACCGTAAACAAACAGCCAAAGGTGCAGGTACAGAAGCGGGTGTTCAACCTATGTATGGCGTTCCTTACGGTGTTGAAATCAGTGCATTCCTTTCACCATTTGGCTTACCATGTAAACAACCTGCATGGGGTTATGTTGCTGGTGTAGATTTGAAAACGCATGATGTTGCTTGGAAACGTCGTATTGGTACAATTCGTGACAGTATGCCGGGTATTCCATTGCCACCATTTAAAATGGGTGTGCCAATGTTAGGTGGTTCGATCTCAACTGCGGGTAATGTGATGTTCATTGGTGCGACTCAAGATGATTACATCCGAGCAATCAATGTCAGCAATGGTGATGAGCTGTGGAAAGGTCGTCTACCTGCGGGTGGGCAAGCAACACCGATGACCTATGAAAGCAATGGTAAACAATACGTTGTGATCATGGCGGGTGGTCACGGTTCATTTGGTACCAAAATGGGTGACTCAATCGTTGCTTATGCATTACCAGATAAATAATTTTAAATTGAGGTAAATAAAAAACAGGTCTTGATGACCTGTTTTTTATTGCTTTATCTAAACCCATACCCTTGTATAAAAGTGAATCTGCTTTTTGGATGAGACGGATGTTCTATCCCCCGTTTGATCGCGATATCCATATCACCGTGCGATAACCAATCCTTAAAATGCCCTGCTCTTTACCTGACCATCAAAATGAAAACAATCTTCTATACGAATTTTTTGCACAGCTGAAAGTTGCTCAAAGTCAAACCATCGATACTCAGAATGCTCATCACTTAAATTGATTGGCTGATCGTTCTGCAATGTACACCTAAACATAAATGCGTGGGAATTTACTGCAGAATGATAATAAACCCCTGATAAATATTCGATCAAAACTTCGCAGCCTAATTCTTCTTGGCACTCACGAATCAGCGCCTCATGCACTGTTTCACCTTGATCCAATCCACCACCCGGTAAACCCCATGCACAATCAGCATAAGTCGCTTTCAATAACAAGACTTGTCTATTTTCATTAAAAATCACAGCGTGCGAACTCAAACGATAAAAATCATGAAATCCCATTGCTCAAAACCCACTTAATTGATTATCTTGCCAAATAACATTTTGAAAAAATTAAACGTAGCGCATAAACAATTGCCATAACAAAAACAGCATAACCCACTTGGGTAAAGATCATCGGAATACAGAGTACGATGGCGGCTGTAATTGGATAAAACCATTTCTTAATCCCTGAAAGATGGTGAATTTCCTGTAGTAACCAAAGGCTCGCAGTATAGACAATCAAAGAGATTGCAACAAAATAACTGACGATGTCAGCCGAGATCTCAGCCTTATGCGTCACCACATCCACCGCAGCAGCTAAACCTGCACCAAGGGCGGCAATACTCACGAAAATAAAAAAGTGACCATAGCCCCATGAAAATGCACGTTTACGACTATTGAGTCGTTCAGCCACATCATGATCAAAATATGCCCACCACATGGTAAACATAATCAATAAGCCACCAATGGTCAAAAAGATTAATTCTTGGCTTAACAACTGATTGTTTAATGCATCAGAAATTGCAGCAAAACTTCCAATGATCGATTCACCAAGGACAATGATGGTGAGTAAGGCATAACGCTCAGAAATATGATGTGGATGCCACGGCGTCATGTTATGTGCTTCCGCAAAGATCGGCACACTCAGTTCAGCGATAACCAAGAGTAGAAATAAATAAATGGTGAAATTAATCGGGGTAAAGTGAAAAAGTAACCAGCCAATCTGTACGATGATAATACCAGCCGCATATCTCATCGCTGTTTGTTTACGCTCAGGATCATTTTTGGCAACACGAAACCATTGTGTAACGAGTCCCAAACGCATGATGACATAACCAATAATGATCACGTCAAAATCTTGTTGCTGAAACGCAAACGGGATCCCTGCTGCAATCACAAGTGAACCAATAATCTGCACAAAGGTCATGATTCGATAAAATACATCATCATTGTCATAGGCAGATGCAAACCAGCTAAAGTTCATCCATGCCCACCACAATGCAAAGAACACCATGAAATAAAGTGTTAAGCCATGTGATAAATGATTTTCGATAATACTATGGTGTAATTGTTGTCCTGCGGTCGCAATGGCGACCACAAAAATCAAATCAAATAACAATTCTAATGAGGTTGCGGCGCGATGTGGTTCGTGCGGATTTCGTGGTGCAAGTGGCTTTAACCACCCGTATTTTACAAATAATGAATTTGGCATTATTTTCACATTATTGAGATTATTATCATGATTTTTTCAAAACTCCATCTTTCATTCAAGTAAAAAACTGAGTTCTTTTGACAATTTTGTTAATGATCTAACATCGATCTCGCAAATTTAAAAATACACAAATAAAAAGCCCAATCAAAGGGCTTAATAACAAACAAATCTAGCTTGCTAAACCACTAATTTCAATTTAGCAATATCCTTGATCACGATCGCTTTACCCGTGCTCATATCAATCGGCATCGAAATATGTTGATGTACGACTAACCATTGATCACCTTTCTTTTTCAGGCACAATGTTGTTCGACACCATGGCATCTGCAGCTTATCTTTAAGCACAGAATTTTCCACTTTTGAATGGCAATGCAATACAGCTAAATCGTTTGACGCATAGATTTTCATATTGCGACGCACAATTTGCACATTCTCACTAAAATATGGACTGAACTTCTCCCATTCTTTCTTGTACGCATCGATACCGTCTAATTGTATACTCACATCAAACATATTGATATCATCCGCACATTGATCTAATAGATGATCAATTTTATTACCAAGAACAGCAGCATCCCATAATTCAATTTGAGATATTATCTCGTCGGCAATTTTCACATTACCATCGATTGCTATTTTCATCATAAAACCTCATTATTCTTATTTGTGATGAATTTAACACTTAATAAGTATTATGTGAAGTGTTTTGTTTATTTTTTCATATCTAATCAATTTAAATCAAAATAATCACTGTTCATTAATCTGATTTAAGCAGTTTATAAAACCAACCGTATTCTGCTTAGATATTAACCAAAACCTTTCACAAAAATAAATCACTCAATAATACAAATAGATATAAAAAATTTGTACTTCAGCATAAAAAGCTTATTCTTAATTTAGTTAATAATTCTTCAATAATTTATTAACCAAATTTAATAATCTTTTTAATTAATGTTGAAGCTGTTATTAAATAATCATTCTCCTTTTATTTAATATTGAAGTTAGCCTAACATATTTAAACTTTAAAAAATCTTTAAAAAAATCATAAATGACTATGAGAAAAAATCATACTACCCTTCCAATATAAGAAGAAACTCAAAACTGAAGATATAAATAGATAATCTAAACTGATATCCAACTCAAGTTTATATATTGCGCTTGGAATGATTATTCTATACAACTTAATAATATATATTTTTATGGTTTAATTTCTATGTTTTAAAACCCTTTGCAAGCATTCAAATATTAGAATTTTATTACCATAAATAAATACTTATTTTTTATCATTTGTTTTTTAGATTCAAAAAAAAGCATGTCATTGCAATGACATGCTTTTGCTGTTTGGTTTGAATTGTTTTGCTTGATTTAGGCTTGTTCTGTTAAATCTTTTATTTTGTCTGAAGGGCCATTTTTCTTCACAGACTCAATCCCATTATCGCGAGCAGCATCACCTGAATAGAATTGACTTGTTCCGATAATTTGATGATTCGCCGCTTTTAAGTTGAAATAAGGCTTACCATTTTTCGCTTCTAAACGATCATAACGTGCATCATCTGGGCTATTTTTTTGCACAGAGGCAATACCATTTTGTGCAGAAGCTTTTGCTTTATAGAGCTCACTGGTGAGAATAATTTCGCCATTTCCTGCTTTTAATACAAAGCGATATTGACCATCTTTAGCTTGACTAATTTCATACCATCCTGACATGGTTCACCTCTTCATTATTTTCGGTTTATTTTATTTCACAGCGCTTGTTGGACATAAATTACGCTACTGATATGAAATATAAATGACTTTTCATGTTAAAAAAAGATTAATTTGTTATAACTTTATTGTTTATGTAACGCTGCAGAGTGACATCGCTCAAATTAGCACAATGCTTTTATTATTAAGTCACAATAAAGTTTAAAGCCATTAAAAAAATGACTTTAAACTTAGATTCTGCATTTAGCCATTAACAATCAACGATCAAAAAAACCTGTGCTGGTATAACCTGGATAGACTGTTTTCATTAAACGCTCAATTTCCGAATCATTGCCACGTAAAAAACTTTCCAAACAATCCCGAAATACCGCAAAAGGAAGGTCATCGTTATCAAAACTGGGCATCTCTTCAGATTTAAACAAACCAAAAAAATGCGATTTTTGTTGTTTTTGATAGAGTTCAGCATGTGCATTAAAGTTATATTGATTGCGACTATAAACCACAAATAGTCCGCCGAACTTACGTCCAGTTTGAATATGCTCAATTTGAAAAAATGGAAAATCACCGTGGTGCTCCTCCATGTATCCCCAGACGACTTGTTGCATCCAATCAATCTGATCAAAACGACTTAAAATTTGCGTTGCGGCATTACTTTCAAAATCAAGAGAAGTTATTTCAAGCTCTTTAAATAACTCAATTCGAATTTTAAAACTCATCAGGATTACCTTTTATACACATCGCTTATTTAAAGCATTCAGATTTTTTAAAAGCGACAAGAAAACAGCAGACTCGGAACACTATGAATCAGCTGTTTCAGCACTCAATTCGATGAACAAACTAACAGATTACTGGAATATCAATCCATGCACTGTTCGGAAAATGTTTCACCAAATAATGCTTTAAAAATTCTGCGGTATCTTTTGAAATCAGTTCATCTTGAGATTCATCATTTAAATTATAAGCAAGTGCATAAAGCTCAAGCCCTCGACTTTTTAAAGCCTCTAAACTTAAAATCGTATGATTAATACTGCCCAAACGCCCTGAGCTGACTAAAATCACAGGAAGCTTTTTCTGGGCCACATAATCAATTGAAAGTAAGCTGGTAGTTAGGGGTACCATCAATCCACCTGCACCCTCTAACAAAACAACATCATACGTTTCTGCCAGTTGTTGAGTAGCATCTGCAATTTTTTCAAAATCAATCTCACGCCCATCAATTTTGCTGGCTAAATGAGGCGATGCAGGATAGCTAAAGATTTCAGGCATGGTGAGCTTGGTTTCATCCTCTGGAAACCAGCCCATTCCCATAATCTCACGATGTTGTTCGATATCTTCTGAAATATCGGTATTACCCGTTTGGATTAATTTCTGCGTAATGGTTTTTTGACCTCGCTCATTCCATAATTTGGCTAAATATCCGGTGGTATAGGTTTTGCCAATTCCAGTATCTATTCCACTGATAAAGTAAACTGATCCAGTCATGACATTCTCCGCAAAATACAATAAATAGGATGATAAGTCAGTGAGTAGCGTATATTTCCTGACTGATCAGCCTGTGAAAACTGTTGATAGTGATGATAAAAATCGGCGAGACTCTGCTTTGTCCATCTAAAGCCAGATGCTGTCGCAGTCACTCCTGTGGCTTTTAAATGCTGCAAAATATATTTGGGATGAGAAAAATTGAGATGCTCAATTTGCTCTGAAATATGTAGAATTTCAAAACCATTTCGCTTTAATTGTTGTTGCAGATCGTCAAGGGATAGGTAATTCAGACCTTGCCCTGTTAAGCTTTTAATTTCCTGTAAATTATGCTGTCCAAAAGTTGAAAAACAAAAATACGCATTAGGATTTAAATGATGAAAGGCCTGTTGAAAAATACCATTTAAATCACTCATCCATTGTAAAACGGAACTTGAGCTAATTAAGTCTAAATGTTTTGGAAATTCAAGCTGTTCTATATCGCCAATCCGATATTCAATCGGTTTATCCGCAGGGAAATGCTGCTGAACTTCGGGGTATAGATCATTTAAAATCAAATGTTTAATTTGCAAATTTTGCAGTAAAAGCTCAGTTAAGTTTCCAGAACCACAACCGATTTCAAACACATTTTCATAGTGTGCTGGGCAATATTCGCTTATTAAATTAAACAGTTGTTGTGCAATATTTTTTTGTACGACCGCATGTTCAGTATAGCTCTGCCCTGCCTGAGCAAAACGCAAGGCAATCTGTGATTTATCAATTTCTGGATGTTTCACATTCAACTCACAACAACGGAATTAGCTGATCTAGATCAGCTTGGGTGATTTGAGCAGTTAAACAGATACGTAACCGTGAGCTGTGTTGAGGTACAGTCGGGGGACGTACAGGCATAATATAAAATCCTGCATCTTGTAATGCTTTGGCCTTTTCAACCGTTTTAATCGAGTCACCTACAATGACCGGAACAATATGTGATGTTGATGGGCACTCAAAACCTTTGCTTTGAACAGCCTGTTGTAGATACTGACTTGCAGATTGCAAATATTGGCGGCGCTGATCTAAGCCTAAAACTTTCTGAAAAACAAAGTTTGTCCATGCCATACATATTGGCGGTTGTGCAGTACTGAAAATCAAAGGGCGCATCGCATTAATCAAATAATCGCGAATCACCGCATGACAAATTAAATAACCACCAACTGAAGCGATTGCCTTACCAAAAGTTCCCACGAGTAGATCAATATCATCAATCACCGCATATTGTTCAGCACAACCTAAGCCCTGCTCACCACGTACTCCAATTGCATGTGCTTCGTCTACATAGAGCATGACTTTGCAAAACTGTTGCTTAATACTCACCAATGCTGCTAAGTCCGTTTCATCACCATCCATACTAAAAATCGACTCAGTCACGACAATAATGCGCTCGAAAGCCTCATCTGCATGATATTTTTGTAAAAGCTGAGTCAAATGATTTAAATCATTATGACGATAACGTACATATTTGGCTGAGGATAAACGGATCCCATCAATCATACTGGCATGAATCAATTTATCTGCCAGAATCAGCGTTTTACTGTCTGCAAGTGCAGGTAAAATACCAATATTCATATGATAGCCGCTGTTAAATAACAATGCCGCCCGACCATGAAAAGCCTGAGTTAAACTATTTTCAAGCAGTTCATATTCTGAAAAATGTCCAGTCAACAAGCGTGAAGACGAAGAACTCATTCGTCGTTGATCATTGGGTGTTTCATCAAAAAACTGTTCACGTAATGTGAGATCAGATGCCAATCCTAGATAATCATTTGAAGCCAAATTGAGCATTTGATGCTGATCAAGGCGAATATAACGACCTTGTTGAACATTCGAACGAAATTGGCGTAAATTGCCTTGCTGTTTAAGCACATCAAGCTGCTGTGAAAAATGTTCAAGATGGGTATTGATCAAGCTCATGTGCTTTGCTCCATACCTTTGACCACTTCGACCAATTGTTCCAGCAAAGTTTTTAATTCTTGTGCTGTGATGACATATGGAGGCATGACATAGACCAATTTACCAAATGGTCGTATCCAGATACCACGACGTACAAATTCCTGTTGTAAAGTTTTCATATCGACATTCACAGTCAATTCAACCACCCCTATCGCACCAAGAACTCGCACATCATCAACATGATTAAGGGACTGTAAAGGCTGTAAGGCATCTCTAAGCTGAGCTTCAATTCTTTGAATATTGCTCTGCCAATCTTGAGAAATTAATAATTGTGTACTTTTGACAGCAACGGCGCATGCCAAGGGATTTGCCATAAAGGTTGGGCCATGCATAAACACACCCGCTTCACCCTGACTTATCGTTTCAGCAATATGCTTGGTGGTTAATGTCGCAGAAAGCGTCATATAGCCACCCGTTAGGCCTTTACCAATACACATAATGTCAGGTTCAACTTGTGCATGCTCCCATGCAAATAGTTTTCCTGTACGCCCAAAACCCGTAGCGATTTCATCAAAAATCAGCAAAACATTGTATTTTTCGCAAAGCAATTTGGCTTGACGCAAATATTCAGGATGGTAAAAACGCATCCCTCCCGCACCTTGTACAATTGGCTCAAGAATTAAACCTGCAATCGTTGCATGCTGTTCAGCCAAAGTTTTCTCAAGTTCAGCAATGTCACTTTGATCCCATTGCTCATAAAATCCGACTTGAGGGGCTGGAACAAATAAGCGATTGGGCAAACTTGAACCAAAAATTTGATGCATGCCCGTTACAGGGTCACAAACAGACATCGCATTCCAAGTATCGCCATGATAGCCAGATCGTGGGGTAACAAAATTAGTTTTCTCTGTATAGCCCTGCGAAGACCAAAACTGTACAGCCATCTTCAATGCCACTTCTACAGCGACAGAACCAGAATCGGCAAAGAACACTTTATCTAAATTAGGCGGGGTCAGTTGAACCAGTAATTTTCCAAGCTGGATCGCAGGATCATGGGTAAATCCACCAAACATGATATGTGACATATCCTGTAACTGATCTGTCACTGCTTGATTCAACTCAGGATGATTATAACCGTGAATCACACACCACCACGAAGACATCCCATCTATCAATTGGCGCCCATCTTCAAGTTCAATGGTTACACCATAGGCTTTTTTAACCTTAAAGGTCGGTAAGGGATTGGTCATAGAAGTATATGGATGCCAAATATGTTGCCGATCAAAGTCCAGATCATCTAACTTTGATTGTTCAAGATCGACATCATCAAACCCATTATTTAAATCGGTCATCCGTTCACTCCATGTGCATTACAATTACAGCAAAAAACAGTTTAGCGATGTTAAACCTGCACGCAATAAAAATAAATTGCGAGATTCACCACTGATCCATAGATTTATTCTATTTTTTGTAAATATTGGCAGATTTTGTCACTTAGACTTAAAAAATCAAAAACTGGAACGCCATGTGAACCATTTACCAGCTCAACATCTAAAAACTTTGCTGTGAAATTTTGAAATTTCTCATAGACTTTGCCACTAACTAAGAAATCCTGTTGAGCAAATATATGATACTGTTTGCCAGCATAGTTATTTAAGATCGCGACATTATTTAATTGCTCAAGACACACCAATCCTTGTTTTAACAATTCTAAATTTTGCGGCTGAATCAAACTTTGCAAATGTACAAAATCTTCTCGCGTGGTTGCGGTGCCCTGACAAACCATAAAACCAAATTTCTTTAATGTCGCAATCGCATCATGTTCAAAGGACTGTTTAAAGTTGTGAAAGGTTGTTTGGCTCATTGCCGTTTGCCACTCAGCATTTGCCACAAAACAAGGATTTGAAGCCAGTGTAATCAAGACTTTTTGTTGTTGGTATTGCTGTTCAATTTGCTCGACCAGCAAGCTTGCCAATTGCCCACCTAAAGACCAACCACAAATCACATCAAAATCTTTGGCTTGCTTCACCTGCTGTTGTAAAACACTTTGATCCAGCGCATTAAAGATATTGATCAATACAACTTCATGGCCTTGTTGTTGTAAAGCCTGTTGTAAAGCCTTGAGTAGTTTGGTTCCACCGCCCCAACCTGTGATCAGCAAAATACGTTGATTCAATTTAAGCCACTATAAAACAATAACGATGTTTTATTAGATCATGCTTAAAATTGAACGACAATCGGACTTCTAACTATTTCTGATGGTGTAAATCGACCAATAAGCTGGCTGGAATCACTTTTTGCCAAGTGCGTTTAAATTGCTGATGTACTTGATCGATTGCAAACTGACTTTTTCTCGAAATTTCATGTGCTTTTGCAATATCATCTGCCCGTGTATAAGCAATCAAATAATCTAGTCCATCCAGTTCCACATGGAACCATGATTCAACATGCACACCTTCAGCCTGAAGTGTTTCAATTGCCTCATGCTTACGCCTATTCAATTGATTTTGCCATGCGACAACATCGTCCATCATGGCTACTTTTAGTTGAATCAATACTGCACCAACGTCCATAATTTTACGTTCTATTTATTTTAAACGGTCTTTTATCATAAATGGCATGTGAACAATTGCAAACATTTTACATACCGCCAAAACCTTAAAATTTGCTAAGATCAAATCAGGATCAATTTAGGAAAGTGTTTGTCATGAAATTATCACGACTGTTCAGTATTAGCTTACTTTCCGTTTCAGCTTTATGCATATTGAACACGGCCAGCCATGCGGAAAGCTCTATTCTCTCCAAACTGGATTCCAACCAAAAGCAATGGGTAGGTAAGCCTGCACCAAGTTTTAAACTACAAGATCAAAATTCAAAATGGCACGAACTGAGTCAATATAAAGGTAAATGGGTTGTTCTCTACTTTTACCCAAAAGATGATTCACCTGGCTGTACACAAGAGGCCAATCAATTTAAATCACTCTACCCACAATTTATAAAAAATAATGCGGTGGTGCTTGGTGTCAGTTTGGATGATGTGCAATCACATCAAAAGTTCTCTGAAAAGCTGGGACTAAATTTCCCAATTCTTGCCGATAGCAATCATCAACTCGCAGACCAATTTGGAATCATCCGAAACTTGGGCATCGCTAAAATAGCAAAACGAGAAACTTTTTTGATTGATCCACAAGGAACGATTGTGTATCACTATAGCAGTGTAAATACCCAAACACATGCCGATCAAGTCTTAGCGGATATTCAGAAGTTTTCAAAAAAATAACGACTGAAGCATTAAAAAAGCCTTTAGATGAATGTCTAAAGGCTTTTTTAATCTAAAACATCTCACCTTAAGCAAGAAGCTTAGTGTGTCTTACATTTGAGATTGAATATAATTCTGTAAACCAATTAATTCGATCAAACCTAATTGTTTTTCAAGCCAGTAAGTATGATCTTCTTCAGTATCGTTCATTTGTTGACGCAGCATATCACGGGTCACGTAATCGCCTTTTTCTTCACATAGCTTTACGCCTTGTGCCAATTTTTCACGTACATGATATTCCAATGCCAAATCGGCTTTTAAACAGGTTACAACATCTTCACCTGTAACAATATCGTCACGCTTCATGTTCGGGGTACCTTCAAGGAAAAGTACACGGCGAATTAAAGCGTCTGCATGTGAAGCTTCTTCTTGCATTTCATGATCAATACGTTCATAAATTTTGCTTAAGCCCCAATCTTCATACATACGCGAATGAATAAGATACTGATCACGAGCAGCCAGTTCGCCACCGATCAACATATTTAGATAGTCTATGACTTCTGGATTGCCACGCATTTCAATTACTCCACATTCTTTTGCAATAGTATGGACAAATTTTACCAGTTTTGCAAAAGACAAAATGTGTAAGTTTATGATTTTTATAAAATTAAAATGATAAACATACGCATTTGCAATTTGAATAAGTATTTTTTCATATAAAAAATAACCGCTTACAAAATTTCATTGATGGTTTATTGGTGATTTTTCATCAAAATTCAAAATGATTTATTTTGTAACCATTAAAAATGCTTCTTATTCACCCTCATTATTCCATTTTCTGTTCATTTTCAATGACAGAACCCTCACTTTATCTTCTTGGCTTTTTTTAATGCTAATATTTCAAGACAATTTTAACTTTAATATTTATGATATTGAATATTAACAATTAGCAGGAAAAAAATAATGTCTCAGGGAAACACATCAGCGCCGATTCTAGTTACAGGTGCAACAGGCTATATCGCCAGTTGGGTGATTCAAAAATTACTTGAGCAAGGTTATACCGTTCATGCCACTGTACGTGATCTTAATAAGAAACAAAGCTTTGCACATTTAGAGAAAATCGCACAAGCCAGCTCTGGCACACTAAAACTATTTAAAGCCAACCTTTTAGAAAATGGTTCTTTTGATGAAGCCATGCAGGGCTGTGAAGTTGTGTTACATATGGCTTCGCCATTTGTTGTGACCAATTATAAAGATGCTGTTAAAGATATTATTGAACCTGCAATTTTAGGCACGGAAAATGTCTTAAATAGTGTCAATAAAACAGAGTCTGTCAAACGAGTCATTGTGACTTCAAGTATCGCGTCTACTTATGGTGATGCAATTGATATTTTAAAAACACAGCATAATCAGTTTGATGAATCTCACTGGAATACCACCAGCTCAACCACGCACCAACCGTACCCGTATTCAAAAGTTATGGCAGAGCGTAAAGCATGGGAAATGGCGGAAGCACAAAATCGTTGGACGCTGGTCTGTGTTAACCCTGCATTGGTACTTGGCCCATCACTGACCGCAAATACACAGTCAGGGAGCGTAGAAGTCTTAGAGCAATTTGCCAACGGCATGACCTTACTCGGTGTCCCACCGATGTGGAATGGTATTGTGGATGTTCGTGATGTTGCTGATGCGCATATTTTGGCAGCATTCAAGGAAAATGCATCTGGACGTTACATTATTAGTGGTGGCTCACTCAGCCTTTTGGAAATGGGTAAAATTTTACGTCAAAATTTTGGACAAAAATTTCCTTTTCCGCGTAACCAAGTCCCGAAAAAAGCATTTAAATTCATTGGACCTGCATTTGGCTATTCGCGTGATTTTATTGAAAAGAATATGGGCTACCCTATCTTTTTTAATGCTGATAAAAGTAAACAGGAATTGGGGATGAGTTATCGTAATATTGAAACCAGTTTAGTCGAGCATTTCCAGCAGCTTCTTGATGACGGTGTGGTGAAGAAATATATTTAATAACAGCTCAACTAATTCTTAAAGCCAAAAAGCCTTTTTCAAATATGAAAAAGGCTTTTTGGCTTATAGCGTTCAACATCAGCTAAGGCTTAGAAATCAAAAGTCACACCGACTTTATAAGTTCTTGCACCACCGACTAAAGCATAGTTTGAATTAAATACACCTTCCCAATATTTTTTATTGGCAACATTATCAACATTGGCAAGGAATGTGGTATTTACCCCACCAAGTTTGGTTTTATAGCGAGCGCCTAAGTCAACAATCGTATAGTCTGGTAGTTCTAGCGTATTCTCTTCATTCAAATATTGCTCACTCACATAACTTACACGGGTATTGACATGCAGCCCCTCAACCTTAGGAATGGCATAATCAAGCCCTAAAGAAGCTGTAAAATCGGGTACACCATATATTTTATTACCTTCGAAAGCGACCTTCGCTGATTTCACATATTCAGCATCGATATAGGCCAAATTCCCCATCACAGATAAAGTATCTGTAACATTGCCAGAGAATGACCATTCCACCCCACGAGCGCGCGTTTCAGCATCATCATTGACTTTATTACTTATGCTGTCCAGATAAGCCTCAGGCTTTTTAATCTGATAAAGTGCCAAAGTATTTAACCACGAACCCAACTGATATTTTGCACCTAACTCATATTGCTTGGTTTGATAAGGTGCAAGTGTCTCACCTCTATTTATCGCAGTTGGATAGGTCGTTTCTGAGACAGTAATCCCTTCAGCTAAGCCCTCGACATAGCTTGCATAAAAAGATAAATCCTCACCAATTGGTTTGACAACAATCCCCAAACTTGGTGATAGCTTATCTGCACTATAAGCTGATTTTTTGACAAGATTCTTAGTATCGATATCTTGATAACGTCCACCTAAAATCAGTTGTAATTTATCATCCAACATTGAAAGCTGATCCGTTAAGGTATAACTCACATACTCATTATCACCATAAGGAACAATTTCTGGATAGGTTGTTGGCATTGTTCCTGTATTTGATGGATCATATAAATTGGTCGTAAACCCCGAACTGGTTGCGGATTTATGTTGTGAATATTTGCGGGTTAAATAGTCAGTACGCAATCCCAAAGTATGCTTGATCGCACCTGTATCAAATTTTGCTTCAAAGCCTGCATTAGCAGCAGTATTATGTTCTTTTGATCCCACTCGATAATATTGTGAGGTTGCATTTCCATTTAAATTATTGACAATCATACGTGTGCCAAAAAGGTGACCATCATATGATTTTTCTACATATCCAACGCCTGCAAATGCTTTTAAATCAGGGGTAAATTTATATTCACTGGATAAGCCTACAAATTGGCTGTTGGTATTGCCTTCTAAGTTTGAAAAGTAGTTTAAATCCCCTTTAGGTGCTGCAAGTACATAATTAACACTGCCCTTGCCACCCATGGCGACCATTGCAGGTGAACCGCCTTTACGATTTCCTTTGACCGCATAAGCATCTAAATTAATCTTTAGTTTATCCGTGGTGTAATCCGCAGCAATTGCCCCTAGAGCTTGACGATCATTCATTCCATCAATGATATGTTCGCCATCTGCATAAGCGCCATTCACACGTACACCAAACTCTTTGTTCTCACCAAAACGACGAGATACATCAAAGCCTGATTGATAATATCCTTCATCTTGAAACGATGCAGAAACTCGGGTGAGTTCTTGATCTGCCCGTTTAGAATGCCCCATCACAATCCCGCCCACACTGCCTGTAGGAGCAACACCTGCAACCAATGCATTTGGACCTTTAAGCACAGTCACTGACTCTAAAAATTCCGTAGGCATCCGACCATAAGGTGCAACACCATAAAAGCCGTTATAATTTAGATCCTCATGATTGACATCGAAACCACGGATTTTAAAGTTTTCATTTAAATGCCCTTGATTGGTTGTGGTTCGAATACTGGCATCATTTTTTAACACCTCCCCCGCCGTGTTTGCTTGTTGATTTTCAATCAATTGTGCTGAATAAGAGGTGATACTAAACGGCGTATCTATAATTTTCTTATTTCCCAATGGCCCTAAATCTGTATTTTTTTGCAAAGCACCGTTGGCAAATGTTGGTTTTTCTTGTTCTTTTTCAGCAGCGACTTTAATCGTAGGCAAAGCAGTAATTTCATCATTTGCCCAAATTGTTTGTGTAAGTCCCCCACCAAAAAGCACGATAGAAATAGAATTGACTAGAAATGTTTGAGAAAAATTTTTCATATAAATAATAAGACACTTTTCAAATGATAATGATTATTATATAGACTTTCACTATTGTTAAGAATTGTAATTTCTCATCTAAAGTTAAGTTTAATGGAAAATTCTAATAAATAAGAATTATTATCATATAGCGTACTAATGATAGAGCAAGCAACCTTGTGAAATACAATCGCTAAAATACAGTGCGAAAAATTCTATTAAAAAATGACGACTTGTTGATTTGCTATCGCATCAATCTTGAAATGATGATTTTAATTTTTGAAAACTGTAAAGATACAACAACTGTATCTTTACAGTAATTTTAGAGTTAATTTAAACGAATCTATGCCTGTCCATACTCAGCCATTAATGCTAAAAACTCCTGCTCATTCAGTACAGCGACACCCAGTTTCTCTGCTTTTTCAAGCTTAGAACCCGCTTTTTCACCCGCAACCACACATTTGGTTTTGCTCGATACACTGCCACTGACACGCGCACCAAGTGCTTGTAGCATTTGGGTCGCATCATCACGCCCCATGGTTGCCAATGTACCTGTGATCACCCAACTCTCACCATTTAAAGGCTGACGGGTGGGTGCAACTGGTGCATCCCAATGGATCCCAGCTGCAAGCAAACGATCAATCACTTCAAGGTTATGTGGGGCTTGGAAAAAATCAACAATCCACTCAGCGGTAATATCACCAACATCTGGAGTTTTCTTCAATGCTTCAAGATCAGCATGACGAATCGCATCCAGCGTCTGGAAAGTGTTGGCGAGCATACGTGCAGTCGTCTCGCCTACACCACGAATACCCAAGGCATAAATAAATGCAGCAAGTGTGGTTTTCTTACTGTTCTCAATCGCATCCAATAAATTTTGGACAGATTTTTCACCCATTTTTTCAATGGTCAGTAACTGTTCACGATGCTCATGTAAATGGTAAATATCCGCGACATCTTTTAACAGATCAAGATGTAACAGTGACTCTACCCAACGATCACCGAGACCTTCAATATCCATCGCTTTACGTGAAACAAAGTGGCGAATGGCTTCAATACGTTGTGCAGAACAATATAACCCCCCCGAACAACGTGCCAAAGCCTCACCTTCTGGCATTACGACAGGAGAAGAACATACTGGACAATTTTCAGGTAAATGTACTTCTGTCACGTCATTTGGACGGAATTCTAACCATACTTTTTCAACTTTGGGAATCACATCACCGCTACGATAGACACTGACCGTATCGCCAATACGAACGTCCAGACGGTGAATTTCACCAATATTGTGCAAAGTCACATTAGAAACCGTTACACCACCCACAGCCACAGGATTTAAGCGTGCTACAGGGGTTAAAGTCCCAGTACGTCCAACTTGCCAATCAATATTTTCAACCGTTGTTAAGGCTGCAACTGCGGGAAACTTATACGCCGTTGCCCAACGCGGTTCACGACTTAAAAAGCCCAGCTTTTGTTGTTGTTGAAGATCATCAACTTTGATCACCATGCCATCAATTTCAACCGCTAAATTCGGGCGCTCTTGGTTG
Source organism: Acinetobacter sp. NyZ410 (assembly GCF_022828975.1). Classification (NCBI taxonomy): domain Bacteria; kingdom Pseudomonadati; phylum Pseudomonadota; class Gammaproteobacteria; order Moraxellales; family Moraxellaceae; genus Acinetobacter; species Acinetobacter sp. NyZ410. Next base: position 4,169,909 of record NZ_CP094620.1, read on the forward strand.
ATTTGCTGATATTTTTCTTGTACTTCTTGAATACTTTCACAAATAAAATGACGTTCACCCACAGCAAAGCCAAAGTTAGTCAACCATTCAAGACTCGCTGACATCGACTCAATGCCATGATGCGGCTCACATTGTGCAATACCATAAGCATAGAATGCCAAAGGGCGAGATGCTGCAATACTTGGATCAAGTTGACGTAAACTACCTGCCGCAGCATTTCGAGGATTGGCAAAGGTCTTCTCACCCTTCGCTTCATTTTCAGCATTGAGTCGTTCGAAGCCTGCTTTTGGCATCAATACTTCACCACGAACTTCCAACAAGCGTGGCACTGCCACTTTATCCGAAGACAAGACTTTCGGTAAATTACGAATGGTTTTTACATTTTGCGTAATCACTTCGCCTGTTTCACCATCGCCACGGGTTACGCCACGTGTCAATACACCATTTTCATACCAGAGCGAAATCGCCAATCCGTCAAATTTTAGCTCGACATCATATTGAATCTTTTGATTGGGCAATCGTTCTTCGATACGGCGGGCAAAGGCAAATAACTCGTCCTGATTAAATACATTGCCCAAGGACAGCATCGGTACAGTATGGGTAATGGTTTCAAATTTAGACAGTGGTTTTCCACCTACTTTATTGATTGGACTATCTGCCTGAACCAATTCTGGGTGCTGTTGCTCTAGAGCTTTGAGTTGGTGAAATAACTGATCATATTCACTGTCTTCAATACTCGGCTGATCCATCACATAATAAGCGTGATTATGTTTTGCAATGAGTTGAATCAATTGACGCATTTGCGTCACGACAGGATTATTTTCCATAAATTTTTTCACCATAAAAAGGCGGAATACTCCGCCTAAAATTCTGAATACCAATTATAAAGTAAATATGACGTTATGCTAAGCGTCATGTCCTGAACGATAATCGATCGCTTTATGGCGCCAATGCTCTTTCAGTTGTGGGGTAAATTCAAGATTGTTTTCATCATAGACCGTACCGTCTATTTCACGGGCAATTAAGCCAGCAATACTGACCATGGTATCAAAGCCTTTTTGCACATCTGAATGAGGAAGTGCCAAGAAGAAAGCCAAACCTTGAACTTGTTCAGTCGATAAGGTTTCTAAATCAAAACCATCTGGACCATTGTCGGTGACACGTAATACAGAAAACAGTAAATGGCTTTCTTCCTCTGGATTCTCATAACGATGGAAGCAAGAGAGTTCACCAAAACGTAAACCATATTTGAGCAACATTTTTAAGGTTTTATCCCCAGAAAGTGCTTTACGTGGATTCGGATAAACATTCAGCGCAATAATGGTTTCAGCCGTAGACAATACGCTTTCATCATCATATTTTTGTTGCTCATTTAAATGAACATCTAAAATACTACTTTCCTCATCAAACTCTTTGATTTCAGCTGTTTCAACATTGGCATTAAACTGAAACGCTTCCTCTTTGTCCTGACTGACTACGGCTTTGGCAGAATCGTTAGTTTGAGTCGTCGGTTGTGTTTGCACATCAAGTGCTTTTACAGACTCTGTTGCGGATTCAGTGCTTGCCACTGTTTCCGTCTTTTCAGTTTGTTGTGTAATTGCGGCATGCTCAAGCTCAGTTGACTGAACAACATTCGACTCCGCTGCTACATCCTCAATCTTTTGCTGTTTTTCATCTGCAACTTCGACCGAGTCTAAAGCAGTTAAATTCGGTTCAACACGCACTTGCTCTTGAGACTCACGGTCTGTTCGCAATTGATCTCGTACATGACGAGGAATTACCGGTTGTTTACAGTCTTCATTGATATGCAATTCAGACTCTAAAGAAGGTGCGGCATCATTGGGCTTTCGTAGCACCATCCTTAAACCCACCAGAATGATGATTACTGCAACAACAATTCCAATAATTGTGGTGACTTCCATACTACGACTCCGCGGCTAAACCGTATTCTCTTGCCTCTTCCAAATTCACAGTGACGAGCTTTGATGTGCCTGGTTCAGGCATCGTCACACCCAGCAAATCGGTTGCCATCGTCATTGCAACTTTATTATGTGTAATGTAAATGAATTGGACTTGATCAGAAAGCTCTTTTACTAAATTACAAAAACGACCAACGTTAGCATCGTCTAAAGGTGCATCAACTTCATCCAAAACACAGAAAGGTGCAGGATTCAAACGGAAAATAGCAAATACCAAAGCCAATGCCGTTAATGCTTTTTCACCACCAGATAACAAAGCCAATGAACTATTTTTCTTGCCGGGTGGGCGTGCCATCAGCTTCACGCCAGACTGCCAGTCATCTTCAAGACTTAAACTGGCTTCACCACCATTAAAGACTTTTGGAAATAATACTTTTAATTCAGCATTAACCTGATCAAAAGTCCCCATAAATAATTTTTTAGTTTCTTGGTCAATGGTCTTCATGGCATCTTTCAATTGCCCAACCGTATTTTCCAAGTCTTGCATTTGATGGGTTAGATCTTCAAAGCGCTTAGAAACTTCTTCATATTCTGCTGAAGCGGCTAAATTGACCGCGCCTAATTTTTCAAACTGACGCTGTGCTTTCTCAAATTTTTCTTGATGTACAGGTAAATCAATCAACACGCCTTGCTTAACTTCAGCATTCATCTCTTTAAGTTGATCGGAATAATGCTGTAAATCTGATTTTGCCGATTGCCAAGCCAAACGTCGCTCTTCTAGTTTTGTACGCAATTGCTCATCATTTTGCTGATGCAAATGGCGCATTTCTGTAAGTTGTTGCTGTTTGGATTGAATATTATTCAATTCAACTTGCCACTCACTCCAAGTTTTTTGCAGTTTTTCAGTTTGTTGTGCCTGCTCAGCATATTGCGATTCTAGACTTGGTAATTCCAATTGAATTGGATCTACAAACTTCTTGGCTTGCTCCATTTGCGCAATAATTTGTTGATATTGCGTTTTAGAAAAGGATAGGTCTTTGTCTAATAATTCAATTTGCTGTTTATTTTGTTCAGCTAGACGACGTGTAGTTTCAGAATCTTGCTGCTTAAGCTGTAATTGCTGTTGCTGTTCTTCAACCTGCTCATTGAGCTCATCCAACTTGAATTGCAAGGTTTTAAATTCAGGAAGATTTTGTTCAAGCTTGAGGATGACTGAGTGCATATCGATTTCAAGATCATCTTTCTGCATTGCATCTTCTTCAAGTTGCTCATCTAACTGTTGCAATTGACTATTCAGCTGAACTTTCTGTAACTCAAATGCTTGTGAAGCACTTTGTTGCTTAGCAATTTGCACATCAAACTGTTGTAGCTGTTTTTGCTGATGTTTTAACGTGTCTTGCTCTGTTTGGATCTGTTTTTGCAGGTCCAGCAATTGCTGATTTAAATTTGGCAATACAGTTTCAGCTTCAATCAACTGTGGTTGTAGCTGTGCAAGTTGTGTTTCAATTTCTTCAAGGCGAATACGATGACTGAGTGCACCCTGTGCGGCTTGGCTCGACTCATCAAAGAATAGACCAATCACCCAATCTTGACCAACATGATAACCATCCAGCGTCAATATGCTTTGTCCTGCTTTTAACTGTGCTTGTACCGCTAAAGCTTGAGCGAGGTTTTCAATTACAGCGACTTGATTCCACAATGAATACTGTGGAGATTCAATCCAATCTGCTAAACATGCCAATCCATTCAATTGAATTTTATCTTGCGAGCTTGTTGCTTTAAGCTGGCGTGCCACACTTTCAGCAAAATCAGCATCTTGATCAACAATATGGGCTGACAACCATTTGGCTAAAAACTTTTCAACCAGCGGTGCATGTGCTTTGCCTTGTGCATTCAGCGTTAATACCTGCATCAATTGCACCGTATCAGCCTTGCTATTTACAGCACTTTTCGCCATTAATTGGGTGAGGTTTTTCTGTTCAGATTGCAACACTTGTACATCAGATTTTAAAGCTGAAATCTGAGTTTTTTGCTGATTAATGCTTTCCTGTAGTTGTTCAAACTGCTGCTTTGCTTGATTAATTTTTTGTTCTAATTCAACAATCGCAGCTTGGATTGCTATTTTATCTTGCTCAAGTTGTTGAACATCTTCAGTTTGAAATTGACTTTGAACCTGAACAGCTTGGGTTTTTAAGGTGTCTTTCTGCTGTTCAATACGCGCTACATTTTTTGCAAGTTGTTCAATTTGCGCCTGCATTTGTGCTTTTTGCTGCTGTTGCTTTTCAACTTGAACTTTGACCTGTTCATACTGTTGTTGTGCTTGCAATTGCTGCGCTTTTAAATCGGTAAAGGCCTGGCTACGTTGTTGTGTTTCAGACTCAGCGTGTTGTAAATGTTCAGTCTGCTGCTCCAATTGACCGTGCAAGGTTTCCAATTGCAATTCCATCAACTGAATCTTTTCTTTGGTTTGAGCTTTTTGCTGTTCAAAATTTCCCAAAGCTTCTGAGTTCTGTTGAAATAAACTTTGTTTCTGTTCCAAAGTCATTTTCAACTCAGAGAGTTTTTTCTCAGCTTGTTGCCACTCATTTTGCAAAGGCGTGGACTGTTGAATCAAACGTTGGAACAACTCATTGGTTGAAGTCAGATCATGTTCCAAAGTACTCATGTCAGAGCGCACCAGTTTGAAGTGCTCTCCCAATTCGTTCATTTCAACCGTATATTGTTCTTGTAAACGAGAACTACGATCACACTGGAAAGATAGAATTTCAATCTTTAACGTACGAATTTCAGTTTCTAAAGTCTTATATTGAACCGCAGTTTCAGACTGGCGTTTTAAAGTTTTAAGCTGTGATTTGAGTTCTGAAGCAATATCTTCGAGACGGTCTAAGTTCTGCGTGGTATGTTCTAAGTGTTGTAGTGTTTCACGACGACGAGCCTGATAACGAGAAACTCCAGCAGCCTCTTCAAGAAAAATACGCATTTCTTCAGGTTTGGCATCAACCAAGCGGTTAATCATTCCCTGTTCGATGATTGCATAGGAACGAGGACCTAAACCTGTACCCAAGAAAATGTCAGTAATATCACGACGTCGGCACTTCGTCCCATTGAGAAAGTATTCAGATTTTCCATCACGATTCACCTGACGGCGAACAGCAAGTTCAGTATACGCGTTATAAGCCCCACCTAATTTGCCATAGGTGTTCTCAAAGCGCAGTTCTACACTTGCCATACCTACAGGTTTACGTTTTGCCGTTCCTGTAAAAATAACATCCTGCATACTGCCACCACGGAGCTGGCGCGCACTGGATTCCCCCATCACCCAACGGATCGCGTCAATCACATTGGATTTACCACAACCATTAGGACCTACCACCGCTGTACGGTTATCTTTGAATTGTAGTGTTGTACTATCGGCAAAAGATTTGAAGCCTGAAAGTTTTAAGCTGCTTAAACGCATAATGTCCTAGTAATTACCGACGCGATCTCCGCGCCCAAGCGAGTTCGATTTGTTTCATCCGTGTCAGAGATTCCAACACCAGATTACGTAAGTGTCGACAAAAATCTTCCATAAATAAAGTAGCTTGTTGTGATTTTCGGATTAAAATTGCGTCAATCACCAACTTAAGCAATTCTAAAGCTTCTTGAAGCTCGCGTCTTGAAGTATTTAAGGTTAAAAAATAACTTCTTCGTAGGGATGGTAACAACTCTTTATAAAATTTCATCAGGTAGGGATTCCCAACCATGTCCTGTTGCGCTGATAAAAATTGAAATATGCCATCATAAAACTTTTCAGTATTGCCTTGCTTCACCTGCTCAACCAAATGATTCATCATCTGCTGAATCGCTTCAGCTTCATGATTGCGCCATGTTTCACTCATACGTTGCACGATTTGACCTAATAACAATGCGCTGGTATCGAACAATGCACGGACTTGTTGTGCTGACATTTCTGAGACAATTGCACCACGACGAGGATAAATTTCAATCAGATGGGTTCTTTCTAAAAGCAAAAGGGCTTCACGTACCGAGCCACGACTGACATCCAGTTCTTTGGCAATACGTAGTTCTTGTATTCTTTCCCCTTCAACCAACTCGCCACTAATAATTTGTTCACTAATATGTTTGGCAATCTGTTCTGAAAGGCTATCCACTTCTTCCGAATGCATATAATTCCTATCTTGGTTTATTATTCTTTACTTGGACAATGTCAATTGTCATTATTTTAGTTGTACCTGATTTAATTCAATTGAAACCATGACATTGTCCGACAATTTTAATGTATTTTAAGTCAACTCAGTGTTTAGAAAAAGTACCATTGATCGGAATCTACTTAGTAATACCTTGATAAATAAAATAAAGACCGACCACTGTAAGTAAGCATGCAAAGCATTTTTTCAACATCGCTGGAGAAAGTGCGTGCGCCACCTTTGCGCCAAATTTGGCAGTGATAAAACTCATTACACTGATCCCAATAAAGGCATAGATATGCACATAACCAATTGAATTTTTAATTTCGGTTGGTTCTTGTGCACCAAAGAACATAAAACCGAGCGCACCCGCAATTGCGATCGGTAGACCACAAGCTGCTGATGTTGCAACGGCTTTTTGCATCACCACACCATTTTTGTTGAGATAGGGAACGGTCAGACTTCCGCCACCAATACCAAAAATTGCCGATGCAACTCCAATTCCCCCACCAGCCAGCATTTGCATAGGTGCAGTTGGTAATTGTTTAGATTCATCGACTTTGACATTGGCTCCCTTAAACATTTTAAATGCCACCCAAATTGCAAAAGCACCAATAATCAGCTGTAAATGCTGACCTGATAAAATATCTGCAATGCCAGCACCAATAAATGAGCCAATCACCAAACCTGGGGCTAAGTTTTTAAAAACATTCCAAAGTACTGCACCTTTTTTATGATGCGCTGTTACGGAACTAATTGAAGTTACAATAATTGTTGCAAGTGAAGTTCCCAATGCCATGTGCATAATGACCGAAGGATCATAGCCCATTTTGGTAAAGACCACATAGAGAATTGGTACAATAATTAAGCCACCACCAACACCAAATAGCCCAGCAGCAAATCCTGCGATTGCACCAATACCTAAATATATGATTAACTCCATAAATGTTCCTTCACTCTTCTCAGATTCAACATGGATTTAGAGACTCGTCATCTTAGACAACTTCTTACACAAGCAAATGAACTCCCTGAAGTGCTGCTTTTAAAGCAGACGACAGCATCGACCAATGATGATGTGCGTGAAATTGCGCTCAGCGGCGTCAAGACAGTTTTGGTCTGTAGTGAAACTCAGACTCAAGGACGAGGTCAGCACCAACGGGAATGGGTTTCGCCAATTGGTAACATTTATTTAAGCACATTGCTTGAAACTCGAACAGCCTTAGATGGGCGTTTAGCATTGGAAATTGCTTTAAATATCTTACAAATGCCAACACTTAAGAATTTACCAGCATTACAAATTAAATGGCCCAATGACCTATATAGCCCTCAAGGAAAGTGGGGCGGAATTTTGGTTGAGCCCATTTCACCACATCAAGCCATTGTTGGAATCGGGATCAACTTATTTCCGATCCCCAAAGAAAATGTGACCCAACAAGCCACCTCAGTAATGCAATTAGGCCTACAATTTCCAAATCGAATCCAAATCATTGCAGAAATGTATTTGGCAATTCAACAAGCTGGACAATGGTTTGATCATGGTTGTTATAACCTTGCAGCACGATTTAATCACTATGCTGCCTTTATGGATCAACAGGTTCATTTTGAACAAATTCAAAATTCAATTGAAGGTATTTTCAAAGGAATTTCTGATGATGGCGCACTGAATTTATTGACAGCTCAAGGCTTAGTCAATGTCTATCAAGGGCGTTTACGCTTAGCTGAAGCATAAATAACGATGTGATCTATTGTCTAAAATGAGATGGATTGATCAGATGTATCGTGAAAAAGTGATCGGCAATTAGGGGCTGTTGACATTTCATAAATGGCTTGCGTTGTAGGTTAAAATTGAGCAGGCAAGGCATGAAACGAAGAGAATAGCGAGACTATTTTCGAGTTTCATAACGTAGGCTGAGATAATTTTAGCCACAACCCTTCGGGACTAGCGTGTTTTTTGCCGCTACGTTGTTACGAACTACTGATTTAGAATAACTAAATTTCGTATTTCGCGCCTAGTATCGCCTAAAAAACACACGTAGTCGCAAACATAGACGAATTATCAACAGACCCTATTTAAAACAGGGCTTTTTTCGCTATACATTTCGCTATATATTGCGCAGTAATCGTATTGATCCAAAGATCATAGCAAACAGTTACTAACAGTACGGAACAACGTTCAGCAAAATGAACCGCAGGTTATTTGCCCTATTTGATTGATCAGATTGAGATGTTCTCTAAGTCGTTCAATATTTTCAAATAAAATAATTATGCAGATTGTGTTCAGTTTCAATTAGGCAAAATCATGAAAGCACTTTGGTTAGATATTGGAAATACCCGTCTAAAATATTGGATTACTGAAAATAATCAAATTATCCAACAGGCAGCAGAATTACATCTCCAATCCCCTGCGGATCTGCTACTGGGTTTAATTCAACATTTCCGTGGTTTAGGCTTAGACAAAATTGGAATTTCCTCAGTCCAAGATAAAAAGAACAACGAACGCATTGTCCAGATTTTAAAATTACTCGATATTCCGGTAACTTTTGCCAAAGTGCATGCTGAATATGCAGGATTACGTTGTGGCTATGACCATATAGAACAACTTGGGATCGATCGTTGGTTACAAGTTTTGGCAGTGGCGAAAGCTGATGATGACTTGTGTGTGATTAGCTGCGGCACAGCTTTAACAATTGATTTAACCCAAGGTTTACAACATTTAGGCGGTTATATTCTGCCTAACCTCTATTTACAACGTGATTCTTTAATTCAAAAAACCAAAGGTATTAAAATTCCAGATGCGGCTTTTTCAGAGCTAAGTCCTGGTCGGAACACCATAGATGCAGTACATCATGGCATTTTCTTGGGTCTGTTAAGCACCATTGAAAAAGTGCTTGAGCAACAACCACGCAAGCTTATTTTAACAGGTGGTGATGCCAATCTATTTGCACAATTTCTAGAGAAATATCAACCAAGAATTGAATCAGATTTATTACTCAAAGGCTTACAGTTCTATATAGATCGACAAACCGCTTAAACCTAAATACAATTTAATGGAAGATCAGCAATCTTCCATTTTTAATAAATAAACACAACCATAAACACGATAAAAGAGCAATCATTATGAAAACGATACCCTTACTGCTTAGTGCCTGTTTAATGAGCTTCACAATGGTGGGTTGTACCAGTTTACAAACCACGCACTCACCTTCAACAACCATGGCAACAACTGAACCTGTTATTGCTTACTTTGCTCCAGATGCAGGTGAAGAAGCCTGTGGGTGCGGCTTAGTCATGGATCAGGGTTATTCACTCACACCTGTAGAAAATGGATATTTCAGAAAATTATTAGGTCGTGATAAAGATGGCCGTTTCTTAGTTCAGGACTTCTATCAAAATAGTCGTAAAAAACAATCTGACCCATTTTGGATTAAAGCCCCTCAAGGCTTAAATAGCTTTGATAGTAAATATGTCGACGGTGAAGTTGTGGGCTATTTTGAAAATGGAAAAGTCAGCTTTAAATCGACCAGCCAAGACCAGAGATCAGTTGGAAAAACTGAAACATACTATTCAAATGGTCAACTTGGGCTACAGGAAGAATATTCAGATGATCAGCCCATCGTTCAAAAGGTATGGTATGAAGATGGCAAACCTGCAGCTGAACTAAAATTAAGCCCAAGTGAAGATTATTCGATTCTGGACAGTAAAGTTTGGGATCAACAAGGCAATTTGATTCAAGATGAGCAACACGCTCAGGAGATTCTTGACGAGCTTTATCAAAAGCTCAATCAATAAAACAGCATCACGATAAAATCGAATATGCAGCCTGAGTACCAGTTTGAGATTCAGGTTGTAATAAAACTGCTAACTTTTCCCAAAGTACAGTTAAGCTGGTATAGCCCTCTGTTGCCATAAAATGCCCTGCACCTTTCACTTCAATCATTTGTGAATTCAGCGAATAACCCAATTGAATACTGACAGGCGCTGGCACAAAAGGATCATTGTTGGAGAAAAAGATAAAGCGATTCAGAATATTCATTCTGAGCAGCGCATCATCGACCCGAGCGTGTTGTAAAAATAAATTAAGTTCAGGTAAAACGGCTAAGTTTTTACTGAATCCCGCAACCAAAAACAAAGCACCTAATTTTCGCCCCAATAATTCACTTGAAAGAAAATCCAGACTGGCAATCCCTCCTAAGCCATGTGCCACAATGATGGTATCGTCATTGAGTGACTTAATTTGCTGCGTAATATTATGCTTCCACAGCTCATATTGGGGCTGCTCTGGATGTTCTAGATCAATCACTTCACATGCATGCCCTGTAGACAATACTTGTTGCTTTAGCCACGGATACCAATGATGTTCAGGGGAGTCTTTATAACCGTGTACGATAAATACTTTTTTCATAAATCAACTTCTTATCAATTATTGTTTAAATCATATTCAAATAATGGGCTCAGAATATCTAAACAGCCAACAAAAGTATGTTATTTTTATTTAACAAAAAAGCGCCCTAAGGCGCTTTTTATAAAAAAAATGAGACTTATTTTTTATCATTATTACCAAACAATGGTCCCATACCGCCACCACCGCCAAACTGTTTTTGCATTCCGCCCAATGAGCGCATCATTTTTGCCATACCCGATGGATTAGCAAACTTCTTCATCATTTTCGCCATTTGCGCATGTTGTTTGATCAGTTTATTGACTTCAACCACATCCATACCACAGCCTGCTGCAATACGCTTTTTACGGCTCGGATTCATTAAGTCTGGGTTACGACGTTCTTTAATGGTCATCGATTGAATAATCGCTTCCATCTTTTTCACTTGCTTTTCAGGATTTGCTTGTGCAATCGCATCTTGAATGCCTGAATTGCTCATGCCAGGCAACTTATCCAAGAAGCCCATCATACCGCCCATTTTGTTCATCTGTTCAAATTGCATCAGCATGTCTTCAAAGTTGAAGCTCCCGCCTTTCTGCAATTTTTTCGCCATTTTTTCGGCTTTTTCTTTGTCGATTTTACGTTCAACTTCTTCGACTAAAGAAAGTACGTCACCCATACCTAAGATACGTTGTGCAACACGCTCAGGATGGAATGGCTCTAAGGCATCGAGTTTTTCACCCATACCTAAGAATTTAATTGGCTTACCAGTAATCGCACGTACCGAAAGCGCCGCACCACCACGTGCATCACCATCGGTTTTGGTGAGGATAACACCCGTTAATGGTAATGCATCATTGAAAGCTTTGGCAGTATTTGCCGCATCCTGACCTGTCATTGCATCAACGACAAATAGGGTTTCTGTTGGGCCAATTGCAGCGTGTAATGCTTTAATTTCGTCCATCATGTCATCATCGACATGCAAACGACCTGCCGTATCGACAATCAAGACATCGTTAAAGTTAATTTTGGCTTGACCAATTGCACGTTGTGCAATTTTAATCGGATCTTCAGAAGCGTCCGATTCAATAAAATCAACACCCACTTCAGCAGCAACTGTTTGTAGTTGCTTGATCGCAGCTGGACGGTAAACATCGGCAGAAACCATCGCCACTTTTTTCTTTTGACGTTCTTTTAAGAAACGTCCAAGTTTTGCAGCTGTCGTGGTTTTACCGGCACCTTGTAAACCTGCGAGAAGAATCACAACAGGTGGTTTTGCAGCTAAGTCTAGGCTTTCGTTTGCCTCACCCATCATTTTGGTGAGTTCGTCATACACAATTTTAACGAAAGCTTGACCTGGTGAAAGCTGAGTCATGACTTCTTGACCCAATGCTTCTTCCTTAACTTTCGCAATAAACTCACGAGTTACAGGCAAAGCAACATCGGCTTCAAGAAGTGCCATACGCACTTCACGTAAGGTATCTTTAATATTATCTTCGGTTAGCTGCCCAGAGCCAGTAACATTTCTGAGACTCTGCGTGAGTCGTTCTGTTAAGGTATCAAACATTGCAAAATCCGCTTAAAATAGCTAGTAGCAAAAAAATCTTTCTTAAAATAGAAAATTTATGCTCAAGATGCTATAGGATACTGTAGTTCACATGGAATTTATATCTTATAACATGAATATTCATCATCCTGAAAAAGGTTTGACATGATTAGCCTACCCTTGGTTTATACGATTTTAGCATTAATTGCCTATACCTCTTCATTTTGGTATTTGTTCATGCACTTAATGGCTAAACGTTCCGCAAACCCTTGGTTTATTGGCATCATGTCAGGTTTAGGGCTGATATTACATGCAAGTGTACTGCATAACGACATACTTACACCACTAGGGATTAATTACGACGTCTTTAACTTGATGTCTTTTACCTCTGCGTTAATGTTGGTTCTAAGTATGCTTTACAGTACCTATCGTCCTGTTCTTTCACTAAATTTGATTGGAATTCCTGTTGCCGCCTTTGGTTTGATTCTCGGTTTTTGTTTTAGTAAACCAGATCAATTTATTGAACAGCATTCTATCGGTTTAGACATCCATATCATTCTGTCTTTATCTGCTTATGCCGTTTTACTCATGGCAACCATACAAGCTGTTTTGATTTGGTTTCAAAACCGCGAACTCAAAAAGAAACAAAAAAAACGTATTTGGGTCAACTTCTTACCGTCATATCAAGCCATGGAATCCTTACTTTTTGATATGCTCATTACTGGTTTTGTTTTATTAACTGTCGCCCTATGTTTTGGTTTCTTTACCATTGATGACTTCTTTGCACAGCACCTAGCACATAAGACCGTGTTTAGTATTGTGTCTTGGTTTGTTTACGGTGCGTTGTTAATTGGTCACTATAAGTTTGGCTGGCGTGGTCAAAAAGCCATTCGCTTTACCATGATTGGATTCTTTTTATTGGCAGTTGGCTTTATTGGCTCTAAATTTGTTTTGGAAATGATTTTACATCGCTAAATTATTTACTAATTTTACTGAATGCTTTCTAAATTTATTTGTAATAAGTAACTTGAATAAAATCAGCCTTATTTTCTTTTATTATAAAGAAAATAAGGCATAAGTGTTAAGGAACCATTATTTTAACATCTACACGTTTTTCTTTAGAAACCATTCCTTCTTCAGTTTTTAATGTGATTGTCGTTTTATCCCATTCTTCAATAATTGCAACAATTAGATAGGTATCTTTAATACGCCAATATAAAAAAGTTTTTGGAGGCGTCATTAAATAATCTAACAGTTCATTTGTTAAGGCTTCTGCTTTCATTTTATTTCCCCTCTATTTTTAGCTTAATTTCCTTATTTAACTCATTATCACAATTATTCGGCTGATCTTTATTTTTCTCCGCATCAACTGAACATGTATGATAGTTTTTTGCTATACCAACTAAGCTTACTCCAAGTAAAGATTTTCTATTATTTTCAACAATTTCTGGTCTCAAAACTAAGGCCTGAGTTGCTAACTGATTTGCTTCTGCTGTTGCTTTCTCCTTATCGGCGACCTTATCCACAATATTTAAAATGCCTTTAAAAAATTCTTCCTGAGCAGTAAAAGTACCATTTGCTGAACTTAAACATACTTGATACATTAAATCGCGAGCTAATAACACTGCGGAAGATCGGCCATTCAATTGTAGAACAGCTGTTGATGAATTAATGTTACCTTCTCCTCCTATATCTTGTTTCAATACTCCTCCTGAATCAGCCAGCTTTGCAGTTAGATTTCCTTTTGACCCAAAAGAATCTGATCTAGCGACATCTGGCATAGGCTGGTCACAAGTATAAATTTTTCCGTCTGAAGCTGTAATACTACGTGACAAACGTATATCTATCGGAATACTCATCGTTTTAACATTAGGATTCTTTGTATCAGTTACAACTAAAGCTCTTTTTTGAGTCACTAAGTTAGTACATCCTGTTAGAAAAAAAAATCCACATAAATATATTAAATACTTCATAATAATCCCTTCTTATTACTTCATTATATAAATACGCTTTTAAAAATTATTTTAACTACTGACCTCCTTTTTTATTATTTAATTACATTTTAAAATTTATTTTTTAAATATAAACATTAAAAATAAAGTTATTTTTAACAAAAAATTTCAAAAAACTTTACTATTATAGTATTTTCTTATTTATAGCGAACAAGTTCTAAATGTAGAAAAAAATATTTTTCATTAACTTAATCCATTATACTTTAATTAATTTACTAGACATCTAATTAAAAAAACCGTATAACGCTTTTTTTACTTCATCAGGTAACAACTGTGAAACTTATACTCGCCCCAATGGAAGGCTTAACCGACCCTATCATGCGTGACGTTCTCACACATGTCGGTAGCTTTGACTGGTGCGTGACTGAGTTTATCCGTGTAACGGATTCGGTCTTACCTGACCATGTTTATCATAGTTATTGTCCAGAATTAAACAATCAAGGCAAGACAGCTGCTGGCACACCAGTACATGTTCAGTTTTTAGGAAATAATCCTGAAATGCTCGCAGCCAATGCGGTACGCGCTGCTGAATTAGGTGCTCCTGCAATCGATATGAATTTTGGTTGCCCTGCCAAAACAGTAAACCGTCATAGAGGCGGTTCAGTACTTCTCGATGAGCCTGAGGTTGTACATGAGTTGGTCAAGGCTGTACGTGATGCTGTACCCAATCACATCCCTGTATCTGCAAAAATGCGTTTAGGTTATATGGATCGAAATTTTACCCTTGAAAATGCGCATGCCATTGAAGATGCTGGCGCAGCTTGGGTCACAGTCCATGCTCGGACCAAAGCTGATGGGTACACCCCACCAGCATTTTGGGATCAGCTACAGCCGATTCGTGAAGCACTCAAGATCAATGTGATTGCCAATGGTGAAATCTGGACCAATGCTGATGCGAAGCAATGCCAACTTGAATCAGGCTGTCAAGATTTGATGATTGGTCGTGGTGCTGTGACTACACCAGATCTCACACAGTGCATTCGTAAAAATACGGATGAACCACTTATCACTTGGTCTGAACTATTAAATTTACAAATTCGTTTTTTAAATGGCCCATATAAAAAAGAGCTGAACATGGTCGGCCGTTATAAACAATGGATTGGGATGATGTCTAAGCATTACCCTGAAGCCAAAGCCTTATGGGATGAAATCAAACGATTAAAAAAAATTGATGAAGTGCTGGAGAAATTGAATCCTGCACATTTTTAAATTGCTTCATCAATCTCTAAAATTGCTTTAATTTCTTCAGGTTGAAATTCTTTTGATAATTCAGAAGTTGGATTCAATACCAATGTTGCCCCCTGAGTCATTTCAAAAAACTGCCGTGTATTTAAAGTGATATATTCAGCATCGACTCCAATATCATTTTGAATGGTTTCTAGTTCTATGAAGAATGGTATTGCTTGATCACCTTCTGGTGTTTCTAAAATACGGAATTGAATTTTTTTATGCTGATCTTGTGCTCCTAAACAATAAATATCCGATGCTAAAAGCAGATCGATAAAATCAGGGATCAATTCATAGTTTTCTTGAGTGTTGATAAAGAGTTGTTGTAAATTTTGCATGTTGTTGATTGTCTATTTTTTGGTACCATTAATATAGCTTATTCATGGTAGATATGGAATTGATCTGAGTGCTCAATTGGATATCCTAAAGCCTCGAATTTTAAATTATCAAGATTTAAGTTATTGAATTTAAATTATTATAAAAGCTTTAATCTCGTTTAGGAAACTATATTCATAAAGCATCTACTGCTGAGGGGATACGAAATCAACATCACCATTAGTTTTTCTATAATCACCACAGAATGCCGGAAAAGGGACTAAGCAAAAAATCCAAACAAAGAATTTCACAAATTGCATTTTTGAGGAATTCCTTTGCTTTGGTAAATATTGAAATAAGTATTATTCTTTGTGAGTTCAGTATTTAATTCTAACCAATAATCCTTAACATTTACTCTCGTCGTCACTAAAAATTCACAATATTCATTCACATTATTTTTTATATTTAAAATATGTTGCTTCATGAGTGAAACATACACCTCTTTTGATTTCCTCTCATCAATCACATTCAAAGCAGAAATAAAACTTGTGGGAACAATCGGATCTGTATTCATTTTTTTAAATCTTTTCCCATTGTATTCAACACTTAACCCTAGACGAATACTTTTGAGTTGATTAAATTTAGAGTTCGCTGCATAAATCTCAGAAAAGAGATCAGGTGTTCGACTGCTATTATTAAAAAAATAAATTTTCTTGGTCGTCAATCCATAGGCTAACACTTCATAGCGTTTACTATTCGAGACTGTATCCCTATTGATATAACCTTTTTTTTCAAGGTTCTTTATTATTTCACCTAAATCTACAGACATTGCTTTTAAATTAAGCTGGTTTACTGGTGCAAATCTTGAATAATTTATTTCAGAAGATAAAGCCGATATTTCTTTATCTTCAAAATTAAAAATTCGATTTTCTACATTCGCTCCAAAGCTATAGGATGTCATAGAAAAACTTATCAGGAATACAGTTTTAAGTTTAATAATATAATGATTTTTCATAATTTTTATCTGTCATTTTTGTATAGTATACAGTATAAGCAAAACTATTGACTTGGCCTTTCCCTACAAACCATTCAGGTTCAGATTCCAAGATAATATGTACACCATTAAAATTCTTTTCAGAAATAACCTTTCCGTACTGATCCCCACCTTGACATCGCCCTTTAGTTAAAAAATTTTCTATGAAGTTATCAAGACTACTTTTATCTAAAGCTGCTGAATTTATTAAAAAAATTTGATCATAAATTGATAGATAGATATTTTTATGGATATTTTCATCAAATGGAACGAAATTATCACTAGCATAATAATTTGTATTTGGACCTTGTCCTGTAGTTCGTACTTCTAATGTAGACATATGATGATAATTATCTTCAAAATTTTCATTGTGAACTATTCCATTATCAAAACCTTGAGTAGCAGATAATCGATCTATAACTTTTAACTTCAAATAATTTGAATTCATTTCCTTATATTTGCTATATATTTTTTTAAAATTATAGTCCAAATACAAATCATGATTAACAACAAATAAATTAATATCTCTCGACATGTCCTTTAAGTCACTTTGAGTATCGCTTTTCTTAGTTTTTTTATTTATCTGGCATAGATGATCTAATGGCTCATTAGGAGCACATGCAAATAGAAAAAAAGAATATATAAAAATAGTTAAAATTTTCCTCATAACTCATTAAGCCTTATCAAAGATATAAAATTTTTATATGATTTTCAATATCATAGATGTAAAACACTAATATATTGATGTCTCATATTTTTTATCCGTTTTCTTTGTAAAATAAATAAAAAAATTCAAACTATTATATTTCCTATTTTTAATTTGTTTTCCATCAGCTTCCAAAACAATGTGCATATCATTTACATTCCATTCTTCTACTTCAGGCTCATTTGAATTACTACATTTTAGTTTTTTTATAAAAGTACTAACTTTACTATTCAAATCTACCCCACCCACTTTATCACCACTTACCACATAAATCTGATCTTTAACCATAGATACAATTTCTTCTTCTAATTGCTCACTATAAGGAACATAGTTATCACTACTAAAAAACATATGATTACCCTTTAAATTACTATTAGCTGAAAGACGGGAAATGTAATCAAAATTCTTCTTCACATTATTATTAACAGTACCATCACTAAAACCTACTTCAGGAGAAAGACTATCTAGAACTTTCAATACTAAATATTGACTATTTAACTCAAAATATCTTTTAATAATTTCATTTTGATCATAATTTAAATAAATTTTATTATTTTCAACAAATGATGATATATCTCTAGCTACTCGAACATCATAGCCATTTTCATTTTTTATATTTTCACTATTTTTTAAACTACAATTGTCCTTATTTGAGTCAAATGAGCAAGCAGACAGACTTAAAATTACTACTAATAAAATCAAAAATTTCATAATATCTTTATCCATTGTAATCTAAGCTTCTATCGTTACGCATAAGTAACCATTGATGCCTAAATAAAGCTATTTGATTACCTTTATAAAGCGATTTTTTAGGTGGATCTTCATCAGTATCCTCATAATCCATAAAATTATCGGTAAAACCTTTATGAAAACAATATGGTATATCTTTCTCATTTTGAAATACATGGGATAACCCAAAGCTATGAACTATTTCATGGACGACAGTCTCCAATTCAGTTGCTCCATGATGATAAATAACAACTGAGTTCCCCCATACTTTTTTCCAATTAGATCCTGCTTCAGGTGCAAAAATAGCACTACCTTTTCTATTAAAAATTTGACCATTTTTGGTATATGAACATTGTGTATTTGTAAAAAAAACATATGTAACATCATTAGAATCAGAATTTATTAAACCATTAACTTTTGCATATTTCTGAAATAAAAAGATTAAATCGTGCTTAAATTCATCATCTAAAGTATTGCTAATTATACTATTACCTAAACTGTTTTTCGTTTGATTTACATAATATTTATTATAAAATCCTTCCAAGTCCCATGTTTTATTTTTATCTAACATGTCCTTTATATTAAAAATTGTATCTCTTACTATTTTAGGTCGTATAAGTGCTTGATTAAAAGATTCATATTTTAAACTATATTCCAATCCTGTACCTGTAGGCCGTTGAACTTTATTTTGATTAAAACTAACATCAACAAAGCATATTTTAGCTATTGGAACTTTATCATTTGCAAAAACGCTCATTTGCCCAACTTCAAAAATATTATTCCCTTTTATTGCTTTTACACTAATTAGAGCACCTTTAGTTGTTGCTCCTTCACAAGATATTCTAATTGCATTTTTAGTACTGTAACTCCACCTAGACTGATCTACCAAATCTGTTTTTTTCCTATTTTTTATGAAAAAAGAAATTGGTAACTCCAGACGATTACTTTTTTCATTACCAGTTGATGTAGAAATTTTTATACATTTTTCATTAGTTTCAAATATTATTTTTGTACCATCATCTTGTAGAGGTACTTCATCATCCCCGACAACTTGGTGAAGTTCAATAGATAATAGTGCACCATCTACATTAATTTTAGAACTTGCATTTTTATCTTTTACCTTAGTTGCAAAAATTGCTAAATGAGATGGGATGTACTCTATACCCCAAGGGGTTATTTTCCGTGTACCATCTATATATACTTTCTTTAAACCACTAATGTAATTTTTATTAATTAACGCAGGCTGCATTTTTCTATTTATTTCAAAAACAGGAAATATGTACTCATCTCTTAACCAATCAAACCCAAACTCTCCCTTATATTCTTTTGTTCTTTTTTGAAAATTATAGGGTCTCCGAAAATGAACCGTAAACTTCCTTAAACACGTTGCACATGAAGTGCCCGCTGCAGGACTTGCACCACCAACACCCATCTTAAACCTCCAAATTAATCAAATTTTTTATAAAAACGTTATGATGAAATTCTTTTCCCAATACATACTCTTTATATGATTGGATATCATTGGAATAATTTTCTTGAAGTGAACCCAATAAATCTTTTTGTTTTAAAAACTCTATTTTTTCTGGATAAATAATTGAAAGATTTTCTTGAAGATTGGAATGACTAAAACTCTGATTTAACTGGTCTATTGCTTTAAAAACAAATTTAAAATCATGCCCTAAAACCACACTTTTATAGCTTTCCAAAAGTTTATAAAAAGCATCTACATAGGACACTTGCTCCGCAATATTGTAATGCTGCATTTCATTTTGGAGCCAAAGATATTGCGGATCATTTGCATAATCTATTCCCAAATAAACATGGCTCTTCACCATATATTTGAGTGTATAAATTTGATTGATGCCTTTTTCAATATATAGATTGATCAGGCTTTGGACCGGTTCTAATAGCTGATCAAATTGCCCATTCAGTTTAAGGGCTGGGTTTTCTTTTATAATTTCATAGACAAGGTCATATAAAAATTCTTTATTTTGCTCAACATCTAATTCATATAATTTTTCTTGGCTGAGTATGAACATTATGCATTCTCCAATACCATTAATTGATTAGAATCTACATCCTGATAATTTCGAATTGAAATGATCCATTTTGTAATATCCTCAAAAAACTCATCTTCTTGTTGATCTGTCAGTATTTTATGAATTTTTTTGACAATTCTTGGATCAAACCATCTAAATAATTTTTGTGTACCATCAGGAAATTCTACTGTGAGATAGCGTTTCATTTTTTTAACAAACTGAGCCAAATCCAATGAACTGAATACCAGATTTAAAGCCTGTTGATCTTTCCATGTTTGATGAATAAAGCTAAATCCTTTTTCTTCGAGCACCTCTAAATCATTGATTAAGACGAGTACAGGGGCAACTTCAAAAGGTGCATTGCCCTCCGTTGTGCCTGAGAATAATGAATAAAACTCTAGCCTTGCGTCATTTCGCCATGTATTGATAAAGTGCAAAGTTTGATCTGAAACTTGCGCCGCATCCAAGATTAAATACATGTTCAAATCATGTCGATCATCTTCGATACAGCTTTTTATATTTTTAAATGGAACAATTTCTCTTTTCATTTTATTTATCAACAAATGCCATTCCAAACTTTGCTGCATCCAACAAACAAGGCTTACAAATATTTTCATAGAATGATGGAAGTGAATAATCGACTTTTGCTCCACCAATAAAACTATGTTGCCCTGCCTTCACTTCGAACTTAGCAGCCGTAGTCACAAATACACCTGAACCATTAATCTTTAATTGAGAGCCACCAGAGGTGATAATAATTTCTTTGAGACTCTTTAGCTCAATCATCTCCTCAGTCGAAATGATTTGAATACCTTTACGCGCAATCAAATCAGCACCATCGCCTTGTGCTTGGATTTCAACCTTACCTTTCCCTGCAAATAACCTTGCCCCTTCTTGTGCCGCAAAAAGACTAATCTTTGATTGTGCATGTGCAACTAAATTCTTTTGCGTACTCAGGTTGATACTGTCACCTGCTGTATAACTGATTTGTTTATCCGCAGAAAGATGTAAGTCTTCATTGCTTGCCAATGCGATTGAATTCGGTGCAGCTAAAATCATCAAAGCTTGTTTAAATGCATCCGCTTTGTCCTTTTCACCTTTTTCGATTTGATCAAGAAATTGCTTGAGATTTTCCAATACATCCAGTGGATCAGTTTGCTGATTCTTAGCAACTTCACTTAAGGCTTTGGAATTATTTAGGCTGCTTTCTAACTGACTTTTCGCAGCGGTTGCATCGAGATGGTTACCTGAAGCTGAGTCTTGAGCATAGGTACTCAACAATAGACCTTGCCCTGCTCGTAACGCTCCCCATTGGTCTGTTCTTAGTTCAAAACCTTCGCCTCGTCCTTCACTGGTCTCGGTTTCTTTAGGATGGCTCAGGTTACCGAGGTTAAGTTGACTCGCACCGTGACTACTTTGTAGCTGGCTGCTGATTTGCTCTGTGGTATCGTCAAATCTCAGTTGGCCATAGCCACTGCCTTTAACTTCTCGACTTTTGATCCCCGCCAGTTTTTTGGTATCAGGCAATTGGCCTTTGTCATCAAATTTCGTTGGGCTACGTTGTGCTTCATGGATACGTCCCACCACAAATGGTCGATCGATATTGCCATCAAAGAAATCTATCACGACAATCTGACCAATCCTCGGTAAGAACCGTGCACCATATCCTTCACCTGCCCACGGGGTCAGTACATCCACCCAAGCAGAATCAGTGTCGTTGTCATTGCTCCCTGCACCACCATCATGACTGTGGTCTTCATTGCGGGTAAACAGGAAGCGAACTTTGATACGTCCCCATTCATCGACATGAATTTCTTCTCCACTTGGCCCAACCACTTTGGCACGTTGTGGATGGGTACTTGGACGATGTTGTAGTGGGTGGTATTCAGGAACAGTGGTGATATTACGGCGTTGTAGTACCAATTGATTGGCTTGGCGTTCTGGGTTATTTGAATCTGCTTTATTTTCGTTTACCCAATTGCTCTGTTGGAGCAAGCGATTGATTTGTTCATTCAGATCTTTGGGTAAGTTGTTCTGGTTATAGAATGTCTTTGAGGTGATCAGAAATTCTTTGTCTGAGCCACTGTGTTGGTCTATTTCTGGGTGTTCGTTTAATTCAAACCAGTAACCTACTTGTGCATCACGTACAGTGGAGTTGGCTATAAATTGCTTGGATTGAGCATCGTAATAATGGCTGAGGTTTTGGTTGATCTTTTCAATCTGATTGTTATTTGAAGCAGTTGCTTGATCTTCACCATTCAGGTCTTGAATCCAAGCTGGGCTAATATGCCAAGCTTGTTCTAAACCGAGACTGGCATTGTTTTGGTTTTGACTATGTTGGTGTTTGCTTTGAACACTGCCTGCCCCCTCTTCTTGTTCTAACACATCTGCTTGCCAGCGTTGTACGTGGACAGCAGTGGGTTGTAAGCTACGTTGCCCGATAAAGCTGGTGATGCTGTCTTGTTGTTCTGTGGCACTGCTACGATGGAAGCGGATCTTTCTTCGTTCTAGTGCTTTGTATTCACTGTTATCATCCACCAAACGCAGTTTTTGTGGCTGAATTTGAGTCGCAGAACTAGGCACAATCAATTGCGCTTCATCAATCAACCAGTTGATCCCTTCACTGCGCATCAAGCGGGTTAAAAATGCATAGTCGCTTTCATTACTCTGCATGATAAATGGTCGGATATCGTAATCTTTTTTAAGACCACTTTTATCGAGACTTAGACTCGATGCAAACAGTGGGCTTTTGTCTTGCCATTCTTTAAACAGCGTTTCTATGACTTGCACAACCGACTTATTCATAAACACTCGGCTGTTACGGCGTTTATGCCACAGTGAAGTGGCATCTTCGAGTTTGAGTTTATATAGCGTTAGTGCGCCATCACTTTGCCCTTGTGCAGCCTCAGTAATCACCCCTGTGCTACGAAACAGTTGTCCCTGATCTGTGACTTGATCAATCGCCACTTGGCTACCGATAAATTGTTTAAGTGGAATCACAGCCGAAGTGGCAAGGCAAATCAGTTCAATAGACACACCTTGGTTTAGACCATGTTGTCCATCGATACGTTGTAAGAAGACTTGGTTGTTTAAGTCTGTATTGCTAAATTGGATATGCAAAGCTCGTTTTTGTGCGTTTAGTCCAAGCTGATCCAATATTTTATAAATGCTATTTACTAAGCTGTTCATTTTAATAATTTATTCGTTTTAATTGCCTCTATTATAAATTAATTCTAAAATTTTTCTATTTAAAAAAACAATTTCATTACTAAAAACACTTAAATTCAAATAGATTTTTTGATTAATTGTTGAAAAATTAAATAAATAATCTCACTAAAAATGTAGTTTAAATATTCATATATTTCTAATAAATCAACATTATTCATTTCCACAAATATCTAAAATAAAGCTCAAAATAATCTTGTTTATATGCTTGATTTCAATTTTAATCTCAGCCTGCTTGTTATGTCTGATATGTATTCAATACTGATCAATTCATGTTGGGTTTATATACATAAGCCTCATTTAATTTATGTCTTTTATAGCAATGCCAACTTTACTACTGCTTTATGTTATAAAATAGCTACACATTTCATTCTTTTAGGAATTTTCCTATGAACGATGTTAACTCTCCCAAAAAACCGTTGTGGAAATCTAAAGCAGTAATTTTCGCAACAATCTTTAGCTGTTTATTCCTTGTATTCTTCTATATGGCTGTAACCAATGAACCAGATTATATGCCGAGTCAGCAAAATAAGCAGATAGCGACGCCTCAGACGGAGAATACCGATACAGCACCTCCACATGACACGCAGCAAATGTCGAATGATGAAATGAAAAACATGCCACACAACTCAGCTCAGCCAGAACATGCAAACTAAACAATCTATGATCAATGATTCACGTAATGCGCTTGTCGTAGAAGGTGGCGGTATGCGTGGGGCTTTTACCTGCGGTGTACTTGACGCTTTCCTACAACAAAATTTTAACCCTTTTGATCTTTTTGTGGGAGTGTCTTCTGGTTCAACAAACCTCGCCAATTACCTTGCTCGACAACAAGGTCGTAATATCGAACTCTATTTAGACCACTCACTTCGACCTGAATTTATTCGTTATGCTCGCTTTTTTAAAGGTGGGGATTTACTGGATATGCAATGGATGTGGGATATTGTCGAGAAAGAGAATCCTCTAGATCAACAAGCTTTATTTAGTCAAAATCCTGACTTTTATATGGTGTTGACTCATGCTCGTACAGGTTATCCTGAATATTTACGTGCTGGGAAAGACAATATTATCGATGGATTACGTGCTTCTAGTTCTATTCCCTATCTAACACGACAGGCTGTAGAAATTTTTGGAGAGCCTTATTTTGATGGCGGTGTCGCAGATGCCCTCCCTGTTCAATGGGCAGCGCAACAAGCAAATATTCAAAATCTCTTGGTGATTCGTACCCGTACACAAAACTACTTTAAAGCCAGCAGTAAAGCCGATCAATTCTTGGCAAAATATTTGCTTAATCAACATACTGGCTTTGCAGATAGCCTTAAAAAGCGTTGTACTCGTTATAACCAAACTGTCGATTTTATCCGCCAAAATACGCAACAAAGCATTTTGGAAGTCTGCCCACCTGACAATAAAAAATTAGCAGGCCGTTTATGTAAAGATAAACGCAAATTGCAATATACCTATGAAGTTGGCTTAGAAAGCGGACAAAAAGCCATAGAAGACTGGAGCAACACACACAAAGGCTAAAAGCGAAGTTCCCAACAGACTAATTTTTTAACTTGTATTGCGTGACATATCCTTCTTGTGGAAAAGCATCCTGAGTGATGCTTTCTACCTGTACAACTTGCCCTTTGACTAAACTGGTCAAAGGTGGCTGTTCAATCGTAATTCGCATGCGTTGATTGACCAGTGATTGACATCCACTATCAGCTCTTCCATTTTTTTCAGCTTTTAATATTTTGATATACATCGTCAATTTACTTTTTTCAAACTCACCTTGTGGCCCATTGATTGCCATCGTCATGGTTGAAGTTTCTTCTAAGACTTTAACCGTTAAGAGACATTTATTGACATAAGATGCCCAAGTCAAATTGGGTACAATAAGCCCCATCATCAAAAAAATACCGAGTATTGCACGTTTCATTTACTGATCCTTTTTCCAAAACTTCCATGACTTTTCAGGGCAAGTATAAAGCTTGTCAGAAACAGGGATTTGATCATTGGTTTTGAGATCAAATACTTGAAATTGGCATTGGTTATTTTGATATTTACCTAAAATTTCATAATCGTGTCCAGCCTGTGGTCTGAACGAAGCCACAGCATCCACACATTGATCAATCACTTGTGCTTTTGTCCGAGATGGATCTGTTGCTCCAAATACAAAACCATATAAATTCACAGGTTGGTCGGCATTTAAAATAAACTCTTTATAAGAGATCAGTTGGTAAGTTCGCATAGCATTGCTTTCAGCTTCTTTCTGAATCGCACTACGAGGCATCCCTTCTTCGATATTAAAGGTAATTCTGGCATACGCTTTTAGCGCAGATAATGCACCATTTCCACTTAAGTAATCCCGTATCCCAGCTTTTCTTCCTGCGCAATCAAATGAATGTTGAATTAAAGTTTTTGTCGCACCCTTTCGATAGACCCGAATCCGTGACTGTGTCGCTGGATCATAAGTTTTTGGCTTTGTTTCCACCTGCAGCTCATAGGCTAACGGTTGTTGTTTATCTGTTTCGGCTTGTGCAAATACACTGAATTGAGATACAACTCCAAATAAAAATAAAACCTGAAATTGTACCCTACCGTGCTTATATAATCTTTTCATTTTATTTTTAAAATACTAAGTATGTCTTGAAAAGACTTTACACGATGATCGGCCTGTGTCGATGTTACTTTTTGTTGAGGGTCAAATAAGATCGTTTTCATGCCCAACGCTTTTGCACCGCGAATGTCTGCTATCTCATGATCGCCAACAAAAACGCAGTGCTGAGGAATAACACCGAGCTGCTGACATGCCAATTGGAAAACTTCTGGATGAGGCTTTCGCAGTCCAACAGCTTCTGAAACAATCACACTCGAAAAATACTCACTTAAACCTAAGGCTTTAAAATTATCTTCCTGAAAAGGCGTCTTTCCATTAGAGATTAATCCAAGAGAAAAATTTGCCTTAAACAAGCTATAAATAACCAGATCAACATCGCTAAAGCTCCGACAAAATTTATTAAAGTCTTGAATATAATTCTTTAATAGCGCTTGTGTCGAATAGCTGGATATTTGAAACTCTTGAATAAGTTGAGCATATATCTGATCTTTCCATACAGAACCATTGTTATCCAACTCAATAAAACGCTGAATAAATTGTGGTTTCTGTTGAATCGTAACCAGCTCGAAGAAATTTACCTGCCAATTTAAAAAAGCCTTTAGGGAGGAGGTGCGATCAAGTAAGGTTTGATCTAAATCAAAAAGTACAACTTGAATCATCTCACCATCCTCTAAATCGAAAAGACTTGCTAAAGGATCAATAGATTATGATCATTAATTGTCTATTCAATCCGATCTATCCATTGAATGCTTGTAGTGTTTCTAGGGTAATCCCTGCGCCACCACATACAATCACCAAGACCTGATCAGTGGGTTTAAATTGAATCGCCTGATCATAAAGCACTGATAATGTTGCACCACATGCTGGCTCAACCAAAATACGATGATCATCTATAAATTTTAAACAGGCATCTACAGTGTCTTGATCTGAAACCACCAAACTACGAACCTCAAATGCTTGGCTCACTTCAAATGCATTTTGACAGACTTTTTTTGCTGCAAGTGTTGTTGCTATACCACTGACTTGATCCAATTCAACATGTTGTTGAGCCACAATCGAAGCATGTAAGGATGCTGTACCTTGGGTTTCAATCGCATAAATTGGAATATGGGCTAAACCATGTTTTTTTAATCCTGCTGCAACACCTGAAAGTAAACTTCCGCCACCCACAGATAAGACCACCGCATCTGGAGTAACGCCATCTGCAATGACTTCATCAATCATCGGGATAATGCCTTCCCATAACAGTGGATGATCAAAAGGATGAATAAATACATCGTGCTGTGTTAATAAGGACTGCGCTAAAGCATTGGCTTCGGTCCATGAAGCGCCATGTACAATAACTTCTGCACCTTGCTGGGCAATTAATTCTCTCGCGCGTTGTGCTGTGGTTTCTGGAACCACGACGGTCACAGGAACACCCAGTTGTCGACCTGTATAAGCAACAGCTAAACCTGCATTGCCACCTGATGAACTGATAAAACGCTGGGCACCCTGCTCAAAATATTTTTGACAGGCATGGCTAATACCTCGTTGTTTAAATGATGCCGACGGTTGTAAGGCTTCCATTTTTAACCACACCTGACATTGATTCAGTTGGCTTAAAACTAAAGATTGAATTAACGGGGTTTTTATACTGAGCATGGGCAAATCGATTCTCTTGGTTTATTTCAATCTTGGCTTATTTCAATGTGGGTTTATTTCAATTCATTCATTTTTTAAACTTAACCCCATATCGATATGTGGAATCTCACAATCTAAATATTCTTCACCCTTTACCTGAAAGCCTAAGTTTTCATAGAAGCGCGTTGCATAAACTTGAGCGGATAATTGAAGAAATGCTCTATTTTGCTGTTTTGCAACTTGAATAATATGTTCCATGAGCAGTTTACCTATCCCCTCACCTCGATATTGTTGCAACACAGCAACTCGACCAATACTGTTATTTTCCAATAACCGCGCTGTAGCAATGGGTTGATCTTGCGCATATACAACAAAATGTAATGAAATGGCATCCTGCTCATCCCATTCATCTGCTTCACTGATGTGTTGTTCTTCAATAAAAACCATGCTTCGAATCAATTTCGCATCATGTTGAAGCTGACTCCACGGCCCAGATTGAATGACAAATTGGCTCATTATTTAAATCCTAATGGTTGAGAAATTGATCCTTCATTCTTGCAATTATGCTAATGTAATGCACAGTGACAATGCGTTCACTTTCACCAACTTAACTAAACTTGTAGAATAATTATGTTTCTAAATCATAAATTTAAAGTATTTATTTATAGCGCAATTTTACTGACGACTCAAAGTATTTATGCAAAAACATCCGAGCTAGATCGTGTGAACATTATCTCAAAAAGCATGATTGGATTATTTTCTCAAGACCCAAATCAAGATCAGCTTAATTTAAAAATGAGTGCCGCAATTGCAGGTATCTCAGAAGCTGAAGCTAAAAAAAACCGCGATGAAAGTGGCGAAAAACAAGCCACTGCATCTGAAAAGATGAAGGAAATACTTAAAGAACAATTTAATGCCAACGATTTTAAAATTGTTGCGCCAGCATTTGAACGCCAAATGAAAGCTCAAAGTGCTGCATATCAGAGCTGTAAACAGGATGGTAAAATTATTGAAAATAGTCAAAGTTTTCAAGTACCGTTAACCTGTAAAGTCCCTGTGCTTAATTTAGACAATGTTCAAATGCCTGAACGTGGTAACAAAGAAAGTGATGCGCAATTTGCAGCTAAAGCAACAGACTTTCTGACAGAACTACTGATTAAAGCCCCAACAGAAACATTAAAAACCAGTATCTTGATTCATAAAATGGGTGAACAATTGATTCCAGAAATGGATGATCCTCAATATTTTCCAGATACGATCTCTCAAAAAACCACGGGCTCAAGCGAAGCTGAGCTTGATGAAATGAATCAGCAATAAAATAATTTATCTAAATAGTAGCAAGAGAGAAAGCAGTTAAACCTGCGTTCTCTCCTCACAACGCGCTAGCACTTAGCGCCAATGTCTTGCTGGTCCCACTGATCATTCAATAATAATTCTAAGGATTGTTTTTGAATCCCATACATCTCTTTTAAAGCACGAATTTGATCCAAGACTGTTTGATCAGGTGCAGTGAAATCTTTACGCTTGGTTGCCAAAATCATTTTGTTTTTACTGGTATGTTCTAATGCCACAAATTCAAAGACTTTGGTTTCATAACCATACGCTTTCAGCAACAGAGCTCGAATGGTATCTGTCAGCATTTCAGCTTGTTGTCCTGCATGAATACCGAATTGCAACATCGGTTGTAACACTTGTGGACTGTTCAATTGTGGGCGTAATTCTTTATGGCAACAAGGTGCACACATAATCATTTGAGCGTTTAAACGAATACCAGTATGTATCGCAAAATCTGTTGCAACATCACACGCATGTAAGGCGATCATAATATCCAAATGGGATGGATGATACGTTCTCACATCACCTTGGAAAAAATCCAATTGATTAAAATCAGACTTTTGCGCAACCTCTTGGCAAAATTTCACCATTTTGTCATTCAGCTCAACACCCGTTACAAATGGAGTTTGATGTTGTTTTGCCAAATAATCATATAAAGCAAACGTTAAATAGCCTTTTCCTGAACCAAAATCGACAATTTTTAAAGCCTGCTCTTTGGTTTTTCCATCATGCGCTAAAATCTCTGGCTGTTGAATATGCACCAAAGCACCTGAAAAGATTTCAACAAATTTGTTAATCTGCTTCCACTTACGTGCCATGCTTGGAATAATCTGTGCATTGGCATCGGTAATGCCGAGCGGTTGGAGAAAATAACTTTCTTGGTCGACAAAACGATGTTTTGTACGATCATGCCCTTGTTGTTGGTTTTTAGTGGTTTTATCCAGCTTATTTTTACTGACGGTCAGCAAGGCTTTCTTTTTATTTTTCTTCAGCTGCGTCTCGGCCTCATGGGTAAATAAATTGGCTTGTTTACAATCCTCTGCCAGCCCCTGAATCGTGGTTAAAGCATGGGTAAGTGGATAGTTTTTAGTAATATCATTGGTTTTATAACGATATAGACAGCTTAGAACGGTTTCATTCTGTAGCTGAATGACGCGAAAGGTCATTTTCTCTAAATCAACCAATTCTCCTTTATACTGACTTAAAATCAAACGATCTAAGCTTTGATTATCAATAGCTTGCTGTACGCTATCAAAAAATTGTTGTTCCTGAACAGATAAGCTTGCCACATTGGACATAATCAAAACTCGTATTAATTAAGTTACCTATTTTAAGACGTCTTACTTTAAAGGTAAAACTCCATTACTATACATTTGTATTTTTAGGATAATAAGATCCAATGTCGACAGATAAATTGATTCACATCTATGCACCACAAGAAGAACGTATTAATGCGTTGAGTCATGCATTCGGTGCAATTTTGGCTGCTATAGCGACTGTTTTGATGCTGATTAAAGGCAACTATCTACATGGATGGCAATTTTTTGGATTGCTTGTCTATGGTCTAAGCATGATTTTACTGTTTTCCAGTTCAGCAATTTATCATTTTTCTGTCGATGAAAAGAAACGCCAATGGTATAAGAAGCTGGATCATACCGCGATTTATTATTTAATTGCGGGAACCTATACGCCCTTTTTGGCAATTGCCATCCCAACAGCAAAAGCACATTATTTATTGATTGCACTTTGGGTCATCGCAGCCATTGGAACACTATTCAAGTTAATATTCATTCATCGTTTTGAAAAAATTTCACTGATTGCTTATTTGGTCATGGGTTGGCTTGCCGTGCTTGTAATGGATGATATGCAACAGTTTTTAAAACCAGAAGCATTAAAATTATTGGTCATTGGTGGTTTAGCATATACAATAGGCGCATTGTTTTATGCCTTAAAAAGAGTAAGATACACTCATGCTATTTGGCATATATTTGTTTTGGTCGGTGCAGGATCACATTTCCTTGCAATCTATCTTTACGTCATTTAATTCATAGACACTCAAAATTCAGTGACCCTGATGGAGTGAATTTGGGTTGATCTCGTTGTTTTTTTAAGAAATTACGCCTTTTTTAAAAAGATTACGCTTTAAAGACTCGTTTTACTTTTAAAAGTGTAAGGTTCACCATGGCGTCATTATCTACTGCTACTCCAGAAATTCAAACAAATTCAAAGACTCGTGTTCTTTTCGCAAGTCTTGTAGGTACAACAATCGAATTCTTCGATTTTTATATCTATGCAACTGCTGCAGTCCTCATTTTTCCACATCTGTTCTTCCCAGCAAGTACAGATCCGATGACGGCAACAATTCAATCACTCGCAACATTTGCCATCGCATTTATTGCCCGCCCTATTGGCGCAGCAATCTTTGGTCACTTAGGTGATCGTATTGGTCGTAAAGCAACTCTCGTCGCGGCTTTATTGACCATGGGTGTTTCAACAGTATGTATTGGTCTACTTCCAACCTATGCACAGATTGGTATCGTTGCACCGCTATTACTTGCACTTTGTCGTTTAGGTCAAGGCTTAGGTCTCGGTGGTGAATGGTCTGGTGCAGTCTTGCTTGCAACTGAAAATGCGCCTGAAGGCAAACGTGCTTGGTATGGGATGTTCCCGCAACTGGGCGCACCGATCGGTTTTATCTTGGCAACAGGTTCATTCCTTGGTCTTGGCGCATTGATGTCTGAAGCAGACTTTATGCAATGGGGCTGGCGTATTCCATTCCTTGCAAGTGCTGCATTGGTGATTGTGGGTTTATATATTCGCTTAAAATTGCATGAAACCCCAGCGTTCCAAAAAGTATTAGACAAACAAAAAGAAGTTAATGTTCCATTTAAAGAAGTTGTGACCAAACATTATAAAATGCTCTTCCTCGGCACAATTGCTGCGGTATGTACATTCGTGGTGTTCTATCTCACAACAGTATTTGCACTCAACTGGGGAACCAAACAACTGGGTTACTCACGTGCAGAATTCTTAGAGATGCAACTGGTCGCAACACTGTGTTTTGCTGCTTTTATTCCGCTTTCTGCTGTATTTGCTGAGAAGTTTGGGCGTAAAGCAACCTCTATTGGGGTATGTATTGCCTCTGCACTTTTTGGTTTAGTATTTGCCAGTATGCTTGAGTCAGGTAGCACAGTGATTGTGTTCTTGTTCTTATGTGTAGGTTTAGCATTGATGGGAATGACATATGGTCCAATTGGTACAGTTTTGTCTGAAATTTTCCCGATTTCTGTGCGTTATACAGGCTCTGCATTAACCTTTAACTTGGCAGGTATTTTGGGCGCATCTTTTGCACCTCTGATCGCAACTGAACTTGCAACCAAATATGGCTTACAAGCGGTGGGTTACTACTTGACAGCAGCATCCATTCTTTCACTGTTGGCATTCTTGGCCATTCGTGAAACAAAACATGATGATGTTAACAACCAAGTTTAATCCCCTCTCTATGAGCAAAGCCTGCAATTTTGCAGGCTTTTTTGATTTAGCCAAATGCTAAAACTCAGGCTCAGATACAATCTCAACCAGTAAATTATTAAAAGGCTGCATAAAAGACAAATAGCTTGCATGCAATGCCATACGCGCTAAATCGGTGTTAAACGGCGTAGGATGATAAAGCTTATCGCGCATAATCGGATGCCCGATATATTGCATATGCACCCGTAATTGATGAGAACGTCCTGTAATCGGTGTAAGTAGCACCCGACTTACATCCTTTTCAGCATCATAGCTTACAGATTCAAATAAAGTTTGAGCGGGTTTGCCTAACTCAAAATGCACGATCTGGCGTGGACGATTTTCCCAATCGGTAATCAAAGGCACATCCACACGACCATTGCTATTAATTTGCCCTTGCACCAAAGCAATATAATTTTTTTTAACAGTTCTCGCCTGAAACATTTTACTTGCAGCAACTTCTGCATCGCGATGTTTGGCGAACAACAGAATGCCCGAGGTTGCCATATCCAAACGATGGGTAATCTTGGCATTTGGATATATTGCTAATACTCGAAAATAAGCGCTGTCGTGATGTTCAGGTAAACGCCCCGGAACTGAAAGTAACCCTGCGGGTTTATTGATGGCAACAAAGTCATTATCTTCAAAAATAATGTCAAGTGGATCTAAAGGAGGCTGATAAACAAAGCCATCATCAATCGGCATGTGGATCGCATATTGAGAAGAATTGCCGAAAAATAACAATAGACTAAAAAGCTGTCAAGCATGTACATGCTTTATTATTTTCAGCAATCAAAAAAACTCCAATACACGAGAATATTGAAGTTTTTAAGTCCCTATACAATACGCTTAATCTGATCAATCAAGCCTGAATATTCAATACCAACTGACGTTTCTTTACCTGTTGTCCAACTTGCCCAATAATCTCATTCACGACTCCATCAACATCAGACTTAATCTGTTGCTGAATCTTCATCGCTTCTAAAATCAACAAAGTTTGACCTTTAGTCACCGTATCACCCGCATTTACCAAGATATTGATAATCGCACCATCCATTGGTGCACGAATGTGACCATCGCCTGCGACATCGGAAGTTTCAGGTGCTGCATAGGTGATATTTTCAATGCTGATATTGCCATTTACCGCATCTAAATACAGCTGATTTCCATCTAAGACATAGTCAATCGAACGGCGTACACCATCCACCTCATAAATGAATTTTTCTGCTTGCTGTTCAATAATGCTGATCCCAAGTGTCTGCCCACAAATTTCAACGCTCACTTGGTTTTGATCACGTTTCACTAAAAGCTGTAATAACTGATCATCATGTTTGAGTTTTAAAGGTAAAGATAACGCAATTCCGGTATTCCAACTGCTTTGACTGGAAGCATTGGTCAACAGTGCCGCAGCAACAGCTAGGTGTTCTAAGCCCAAAGCCTGTTTATGTAAACTGGCATCTGTTTGGAAATGTTCCTGAATAAAAGCGGTATTGGTGTCGCCTTTGACAATAATAGGGTGTCTAAGCAAATTCACTAAAAACTGCTTATTACTATTCACCCCCAACAATACGCAATCATCTACAGCACGCGCCAAGAGCCGAATGGCATCCTGACGGGTTTGACCATATGCAATGACTTTTGCCACCATTGGGTCGTAAAACGGACTAATTTCATCCTGTTGCAACAAACCATGATCAATTCGAACATTGGGTAAATCAGCAGCTTGCCAGCGCTGTATTTGACCTGTCTGTGGCAAGAAGTCTTGGCGTGGGTCTTCTGCATATAAGCGAACTTCTATCGCATGCCCTGACAAGGTCAATTCAGATTGTTGTAAGGGCAAGGTTTCACCATTGGCCACACGCAGTTGCCATTCCACTAGGTCTAAACCCGTGATCAGCTCTGTTACTGGATGCTCAACTTGCAAACGTGTATTCATTTCAAGGAAATAAAACTCACCTGATTGATCCAATAAAAACTCAACCGTTCCTGCACCGACATAATCACATGATTTTGCTGCTGCAACAGCAGCCTCACCCATTTGTTGGCGTAAGCTTTCAGTCATTACTGGGCATGGAGCTTCCTCAACCACTTTTTGATGACGACGCTGAATCGAACAATCACGCTCAAATAAATACACATAATTGCCGTGGGTATCGCCAAATACCTGTATCTCAACATGGCGTGGAGCAATCACGGCTTTTTCAAGAATCAGCTCACCTGAACCAAAGGCATTTTCTGCTTCAGAACGCGCTGTTTTTAAGGCTTCAACAATTTCAGCAGATTGCTGTACCAAACGCATACCGCGCCCACCACCACCTGCTGAAGCTTTGACCATCAGTGGATAACCAATTTTATTGGCTTGTTGTTCTAAATAATCTATATCTTGCTGATCACCTTCATAGCCCGGCACACATGGTACACCCGCCTGAATCATGGCAATTTTTGACAGGCGTTTACTGCCCATCAATTCAATTGCGGGTGCAGGTGGGCCAATAAAGGTAATTCCATTTTTCGCACAAGCTGCTGCAAAATCGGTATTTTCAGAAAGGAAACCATAACCGGGATGAACAGCATCAGCCCCCGTTTTTTTACATGCGTCGATAATATTTTGAATAGATAAATAGGATGCTGAAACTTTTGAAGCACCAATATATACAGCCTCATCTGCAAGCTGTACATGACGTGCATAACGATCTGCATCTGAATAGACAGCCACGGTCTGATAGCCCATTGCTTTTGCTGTTTTCATCACGCGAACAGCAATTTCACCACGATTCGCCACCAATATTTTTGAAAATGCCATTCTCGTTTTCCCTATTTTTGGTTTTATATTCACTTGATTATCTTGGTTGAATCACACCAATCTCAATCAAGATCAGTGATCCGCATTGTCAAACTTATACATCAAACCAATTTGGATGACGCTTTTGGATAAAGGCCATTGTGCCTTCTATGCCTTCTTCGCCCCCCACAGCATTGGCAAATTGCTGTGCGGCATCATCCAATAAAGGCGTCAAAGCTTCATTTAAAGTACGGTGCAATAAAGCTTTGGTCACACGAGATGCTTGTGGGGCAGTACGTTTAATCTGCTGAATGGTTTCGATCAATAAAACTTCCAGTGCTTTTTCATTCTCAACCACTTCATGTACAACACCAACCTTCAATGCGGTATGCCCCTCAAAACGTGCGCCAAGTAAAGCCAAACGGCGCGCTTGAGTTAAGCCAATTCGCTTTACCACAAATGGGGCAATCTGGGCGGGAATAACCCCTAATCCTGTTTCAGGTAAACCAAATTTGGCATCGGCAAGACTAATTGCAATATCTGAAACACAGGCCAAGCCAAAACCACCACCCAATACCGCACCTTCTAAAACAGCGACAACGGTTTGTGGCGCTTGATCCACTTGCTCCAGCATATGTCCAAATTGACGATTGAAATCAACATAAGGCTGATTAGAACCAACACTGGTAGCCTCGCCACGTAGTTGGGCCATATCTTTAATGTCACCGCCTGCACAAAAATGTCCATCTTTGCCACGTAAAATGACTGCACGAATGGAGATGTCATCTTGAATCGTTTTAAACACCTGTTGAATCGCTTTGACCATATTCAAACTCATGGCATTGCGACTCTCAGGTCGATTGAGCCATAGGGTTAAAATGCTGCCCTCTTGCTCAAGCTCAATACTGCGATCAAATTGTTGTATTGTTAGAGATTGCGAAAGTGCCATATTTATTCTCCTTGTTATTGACGTTTAGATGGAAGAATATCCATCAACTTACAAATAATTCCAAGCATAATTTCATCTGCACCGCCACCAATCGAACCTAAACGGCCATCACGGTACAGCTGAGAAGCGGGGTTATCCCACATAAAACCATTTCCACCCCAGAACTGTAAGCAACTGTCTGCAACTTCTCGCGTCAAACGACCTGCTTTAAGTTTTGCCATAGAGGCAATTTCTGTTGCGTTTCCGCCGTCAATGTGGATTTCACAAGCACGATAGGTTAAGGCACGTAAAGCTTCCACTTCGGTCATCAACTCCGCAAAACGAAAATGTACATATTGGTTGTTAATCAATGGTTGTCCAAAGGTGCTTCGTTCTTTGGTATATTGAATGGTTTGATGAATCACATTTTCCAAACCACCAATTGCATTGGCAGCCGCCCACATTCGTTCTTCTTGGAACTGCATCATTTGCATCATAAAGCCCATACCTTCTGCACCCACCAAGTAGCGTTGTGGTACACGAACATTGTCAAAATAGACTTCTGCTGTCGTGGTTGAACGCATTCCCAATTTATTAAGCGGTTCAGAGAAAGAGATGCCAGCGGATTTTGCAGGAACAATAATCATGGACTTATTGACATGCGGTTTATCATCAGAGGTATTGGCCAATAAGCAAAAAAAGTCAGCTTGAAGTGAGTTGGTAATCCACATTTTGCTGCCATTAATCACATAATCATCACCCTGTTTTTTTGCGGTGGTTTTGATGGCTGCGACGTCTGAACCTGCATGTACTTCCGATACAGCAATCGAAGCAACATATTCACCCGCAATTGCAGGTGTTAAAAATTCATCTCGTAATTCTTGACTACCAAAGCGCGCTAAGGCTGGTGTTGCCATATCCGTTTGCACACCAATCGCCAAAGGTACACCACCACAGGCGGCTCGCCCTAATTCTTCTGCAACCACAAGGTTATAAGAATAATCTAAACCTAATCCGCCATTTTCTTCAGGCTTACAAATCCCCAGCAAACCTAAATCCGACAGTTTTTTAAACACATCATGAATAGGAAATCGCCCTTCAGCTTCCCATGTCGGAATATAAGGATTGAGTTCAGTCTCAACAAACTGACGTGTGGTACGGCGTAGTGCTTCATGCTCTGTTGTAAATTTCATTGTTTTTTTCCTTAAATTTAATCTTCTCTAACTCGCTTTAATAAAGCGGAGAACACCTCACTTTTAAAAGATGAGGAAAGATGAGTTTTGCAAAGGCCGAGAACTTTTAAAGCCTCGATACACCAAATCGTATTGGATTTAGTTTGCGATGTTCTGCCTCATAAATTGTTTCTAGTAAGAAGATCAGGACTTTGCGTGTATCACGCGGGTCGATAATTCCATCATCATGCAACATGGCCGTATTAAATAAGGCGGTTGACTGCTGTTCTAATTTTGCTGCTGTACTTTGCTCTAAGAAATCCAGCATCTGCTCGTTAGGCTCCATCCCTGAAGCTTTTTGCTTTCCTTCCGCTACGATACGTAATACCTTGCCTGCCTGAGCTGAACCCATCACTGCCACATGCGAGTTTGGCCATGCAAAAATAAATTGCGGTGACAATGTACGTCCACACATCGCGTAATTGCCCGCACCATAGGAACCTGCCACAACGATCGAAATTTTCGGTACAGTGGTATTGGCAACGGCCTGAATCAATTTCGAACCATGCTTAATAATGCCGTTCTGTTCAGCATCAGTTCCGACCATAAAGCCTGTGGTGTTATGTAAAAACAGTAAGGGGCGTTTGGTCTGTTCACAGAGGTGAATGAACTGTGCAGCTTTAGTGGCGCCTTGTGGGGTAATCGGTCCATTGTTGGTGATAATTCCGATATGTAATCCACCAATTTTTGCCCAA
Source organism: Acinetobacter sp. NyZ410 (assembly GCF_022828975.1). Classification (NCBI taxonomy): domain Bacteria; kingdom Pseudomonadati; phylum Pseudomonadota; class Gammaproteobacteria; order Moraxellales; family Moraxellaceae; genus Acinetobacter; species Acinetobacter sp. NyZ410. Next base: position 4,207,935 of record NZ_CP094620.1, read on the forward strand.
CCACACACGGTCAATGCATCATATTCTTGTTTTACTTCAAAAAATTCAGAGTCATCAACAATTCGTGCAATCACATCTTTCATGTCAAAAGGCTGCTTCGGACTTGCAGGAATAATCCCTAACAGCTCCTCGGCAGGATAACGTGGCTCTTTATAGCTTAAGTTTAACTTTTGAGTTTGCTCTTTCCAGTTAAGATGCTCAAAAACCTCACGAGCAATACGAATTCCATCGGCATCATTCTCGGCTAAAAACTCTGCTGTTCCAGCAACCTGTGCATGCATTTCTGCGCCACCGAGTTCTTCTGCTGTTGCCACTTCTCCAGTTGCCGCCAAAAGTAAAGGTGGCCCTGCGAGTAACATCTCAGTTTGCTTACGAACTGCAATCACATAATCAGATAAACCCGGTTGATACGCTCCACCGGCTGTTGCATTGCCATGTACCACGGAGACTTGGGGTAAGCCTGCGGCAGACAGTCGTGCCTGATTGGCAAAGGTCATTCCACCATAAGTAAATACTTCAGCAGCGTAATTTAAGTTGGCACCCCCACTTTCGGTAAGGGTCAGCATCGGTAATTTCTGTTCAAAAGCGATTGCTTGAAGACGTAAGGTTTTTTGTACCCCCATCGGTGACATTGTTCCGCCTTTGATTGCACTGTTACTTGCCGAAATCAGACAACGGACACCGCTGACAAAACCGATGCCTGAAATAATCCCGCCACCTGCATCTGAACCATCTTTATCATCATGCATGGCATAACCCACCAAACCACACAGTTCTACAAATGGTGAATCAGCATCAAGAGCTAAACGGACACGTTCATGCGGTAAAATTTTACCTTTCTTGTCAAATTTGGGTTTGGCTGCATATGATTTTTCAATATTCTTATTTTGTACTGCGCGTACTTCGGCAATTTGAGCAAGTAATGCCTGCTTGTTCTGTTCAAATTGCTCACTGCCAACTGCAATTTCGGATTGGAGAACAGTCATGAATTTTCTCCTGTCTGCTGGTTATTGGTTTGATCACTCAATTGTTGTTTTAATACATCTGGAATAAAGGCACGATGGAAGCCATTAAACGACTCACTATTTGAAGCATCTGCCAATGGATACATTCGAGTGCCTAAGGATGCAGCGCCATCAATACGAATCGTCATGCCAGAAATAAAACCTGCTGCTTCTGAAAGCAAATAGCAGATCGCTGAAGAAATTTCAGACTCTGTCCCCATCCGTTTCAATGGTACATTCCCCGCCAAACTTGGAATGATAAATTTGGCAAAATCACCGGTGTAATTGTCCATTCCTGAAGAAACAACCCAACCAGGTGCAACACAGTTAACACGTACCCCAGAACGGCCCCACTCCACCGCTGCTGTTTTGGTTAAATTATCTACCCCAGCACGGGCTGCACCAGAGTGTCCCATCCCCGGCATGCCACCCCACATATCGGCTGCCATATTGACAATACTGCCACCATGTTTTGCCATCCATTGGTTATAGGCTTCTTTCATTAAGTAGAAAGTTGAATGTAGGTTGTTGCGTACCACAGCATCAAAACCGTTGGCAGAAATGCCTTCTAAATTTGAGGGAAACTGACCGCCAGCATTATTGACAAGGCCATCGAGTCTGCCAAATTTTTCAATTACTTCGGCAATCATCTCTTTCACGTTGTGTTCTTCGCGATTATCACAAACGATAAAATGAACTTTGCCACCATCTTCGATGATTTCTTTGCTGACATTTTCCAGCTTTTCAATTTTCCGCCCTGTAATCACCACTTGAGCCCCTAAAGCAGCCAGTTCATGAGCAGTACAGCGTCCTATACCCGAACCACCACCGGTCACAATGATGACTTGGTCCTGAAAAGCATCCGATCTAAATATTGAGTGATAATGCATTTTTATATCCAAATTGTTGTCTTTTAACTTGCTTAAATCCCGCTCCAAGCTCCCTTTTAAAAAGCGAGGAATTCGCCCCACATTCGTAAACAAGGATTAGAAGGACTTTAAACTCGCTGGGATTTTGACTGGCATATCTAAAAGCTGCTGTGCAAAAGCTTTACCTTGTGGATCAATACGTAAACTGGCAATTCCTCCACCACCTAAGGCATTTTCCAGCATAAAATTTAAGGCATTAAACCCCGTGATTTCATAACGAATCACTTTAGACTTTTCAGGGTCTAAAACATGCTGCATATATTCTTTGACCTTTTCCTCAGTCAAATTGGCGCGAATCCAAGGTAGATATTCAGGCTGACGTGCGATCACTCCAATATTGCTATGATTGCCTTTATCGCCACTCCGAGCATGGGCAATTTCAACTAAAGGAACTTCAATCTCCTGACCCGTAAATTGAGCAACCTCACCCACTGCAACAACATCAAAAGATTGATCTGAGCAACCTGATGGAATCTGTATATTTTGACGCTGACCATTGATGTCGATCGCAACACTTAGTTTTGATTTATCCACTAAAAACGAGAACAACTTGATCACAGGAGAAGCTTTGGGACGCCCCCCAACAATTCCAGCCAATGCAGGAGCCATTCCGGTAGATGCTTGGGCAATTTCAGAAGCAAAGAACATACATGCTTCTTTAAACATGTGCTTTACAGCAATTTTGACAACCACTTCTCGACTATTGATCTGCTGCGCATTTGCGCCATAGGTACTTTCAATACCCAATATTTCAACCGATTTTTCTAAAAATGGCGGAACTGAACGTAATGCTAAAACACGCTCACACTTAGTTAATATTGCATCTGCAATTACTTGGGCTTTTTCAGGAGCTTCGCGTCCTGCTATCAGGAAACTCACCAAAACACGATAACCATCGGGATAGGTTGCACTGACTTTATATTGTTGTGTTGGTGCTCTACCTTTTGCGCCAATCACTAAAACTCGATCTTCACCCACCTGTTCTAATTTCACTTGGCTAAAATCTGCAGTAACATCGGGCAGTAAATACGCTTGCGGATTGCCAATTTCATAGACAACTTGTTCAGCAACAGTTGCAACCGAAACCAGTCCACCGGTTCCTTTGGGTTTAGTCACAATAAATGATGCATCTGCTTTCACTTCAACAATTGGAAACCCCATATTGTCAAAGCCTTGTACTAAGCGCCAATCTGTAAAATTGCCACCTGTACATTGTGCACCACACTCAATGATATGCCCTGCCAAAGAACCTTGGGACAGCTTGTCATAATCCTCTAAGGACCATTGATATTCATGCAACAAAGGTGCAAGCACCACAGCTGAATCCACCACTCGCCCAGTGATGACAATATCTGCACCTTGATCAAGTGCGTCTCGAATTGGAACAGCTCCTAGATATGCGTTACAACTGGCTAATTGGCTAGGCAAATCTTCGCCACTAAACATCTCTTTAATATTTTGTGTTTTTAATTCGGCTTGTTGTGTCAATAGGTCATCCCCCAATACCACTGCAATTTTTAAATCCAATCCTTGTGCTTCAAGCACTTTCTGCAAGGCATCACGACATGCCAATGGATTGACACCACCGGCGTTGCTAATCACTTTTATTTTTTTATCACTGATTTTTTTAAGCAGCGGTGTCATCACCCGACTGACAAAATCCAAAGCATAACCATGTTCTGGATTGGTCATCATCGCTTTTGCCATGATAGACATGGTGATTTCTGAAAGGTAATCAAAAACCAAATAATTGATGTCAGACAAATGTACCAACTGAAATGCTGCGGTATTGGTGTCCCCCCAGAAACCTGAAGCACATCCAATTTTCACAATACGCTGATCTTCCATTTTCACACCTATCTTGTTTTCATTGTTCTGAATAAAATTTATACATCAATCTACCAAGCAAGCGCTTGGTTTGTAAAGGGCAAAATGTTATTCTGAATTGGCAAATGTGCTAAAACACGTTTTAAACAATGAATAATTTGCTTAACTTTATGGAAAAAATGATCCGATGATTGCTCACTCAATCGATGATATCCAACCAATCGCATGTTTTGATGACAGCCCTAAAGGTCGTTTATTACTTGGTGCTGCTTATTTATTTCATAAGCAAGGTTATGCCAAAACCACAGTTCGTGAGTTAGCAAATTTTATTGGAATTCAATCGGGTAGCTTATTTCATCATTTTAAAAGCAAGGATGATATTCTTGCCAATGTCATGCATGAAACCATTATTTACAATCATGCCCGTATGCTTGATGCAATCCAAAAATCGGATGATGCTGAACAACAGTTAAAACACTTGATCAAAGCTGAGTTAATTTCGATTACTGGAGATACCGGTTCAGCCATGGCTGTTTTAGTTTATGAATGGTTTGCATTGTCGAAACAACGACAAGATGAACTTCTTAAACTACGAAATGATTATGAGGATATCTGGTTCGCTGTGATTGAGAAATTGCGCGACCTCGGTAAAATTCAGCATGATGCTTTTATTTGGCGCCGTTTATTGGGCGGTGCGATTGCTTGGACCGTCACTTGGTATAATCCCAATGGTAAAATGAGCTTAGATGAACTGACTGAAATCGTTTTAGAAATGGCTTTGAAATGAGCACAATTTATCTTCGCAAGCCTCATATTTCAGATAAAGACTCCTTAAATTGATAATAACCATAGGCCTCTAGCGCACCTATGGTTATTTTTAGCTGAAACCAGCTTTGTAAGTTTTTATCACTTAAAAATTTGTCATCAAAACCCCAACTGCTTACTAATCAAATCTTTCATGATTTCTTCAGCACCGCCACCGATCATATTTACTTTGACTTCGCGATAAATACGCTCAGATTTAGTCCCTCGCATAAAGCCCATGCCACCTAGAGTTTGCACTGCCGCATCTGCACAGAACTGCATAGTTTGGGTTGCGATATTCTTTGACATACAAATTTGTGCAATTAAATCACTGCCCTGTAATTCAGCCTGCCCCATACGATACGCAGTATCTTCCAATAATGCCCGTGTTGTGGTTAAACGCGTCGCCATATCAACCAACTTATGACGTACCACTTGATGATCAACTAGGCGTTTTCCAAAAGTCTTCCGCGCTTTAGACCATTCTAAAGCCTCTTGATAACAGACCAAGGCATAACCATAGGCCATAGAAGCCAACCAAAAGCGTTCCATATTGAAGTTTTTCATAATGACCTTAAAGCCAGCATTTTCTTCACCAAGAAGATTTTCTACAGGAACTTTGACTTGGTCAAAATGCAAATGAGCAGTATCCGATGCCCACCAGCCCATTTTCTTTAAAGGTGATTTAGTGATGCCATCACTATGTGCATCAACCAATAGCATCGAAATACCACTCGCATCTTTATTTTCAGGATCAGTTCTCACCGCTACCGTATAATAATCTGCGCGCATACCTGAAGTAATAAAGGTTTTTTCACCACTGACCAGATAAAAATCACCTTCGCGGATTGCTTTGGTTTGTAATGCAGCAACATCAGAACCGCCGCTTGGTTCAGTAATCGCAAGTGCAGAAATTTTTTCGCCTGAAATAATTTGTGGCATCACCTTGTCACGAATATGTGGCTGAGCAAAATGATGAATTGGTGGTGTACCAATGGTATGAATCATCAAAGAAATATGTACGCCACCAGAGCCTGCTTTGGCTGTTTCAACTGCGGCTAAGAACACATGAAATGCATCTGCATCTGAGATTCCCCCATGCTCATCATCAAAGCCTAAACCCAATAGACCAATTGCAGCAGCCTTTTGATAAAGCGCACGAGGAAAAGTTTCAGCCTCATCCCATTCATTGACAAAAGGAGAAATCTCTTTTTCAACAAATTTCTTCACACTGTCTGCAAATGCACGATGTTCAGCGGTGTAGTAAATCGGGTTATTTAAATGATCCATATCTTGTTGTTCCCTGCTTATTTTTATTGCGATTTATTGTGTACAGTTCTAGTTTAATCCATTCTCGATATTCTAATAGCCCAATTGACGACTCGCGAGGTCTTTCATAATTTCTTCCGCCCCACCACCAATCATATTGACTTTAACATCACGGTAAATCCGTTCAGACTTGGTGCCTCGCATAAAGCCCATGCCCCCTAACGTTTGTACCGCTGCATCGGCACAAAACTGCATGGTTTGAGTGGCCACATTTTTAAGCATACAGATTTGCGCAATCAACTCATTGCCCTGCATTTCGGGCTTCCCTAAGCGATAAGCAGTATCCTCCAACAAAGCAAGTGTTGTGGTTAAGCGAGTCGCCATATCGACTAATTTATGCCGAACCACTTGATGATCAACTAAACGTTTACCAAAGGTTTTACGTTCTCGTGCCCATTCCAATGCTTCTTCATAACAGACTAATGCAAAACCATAACTACTGGCAGCAAGAAAAAACCGCTCCATATTGAAGTTATTCATAATCACAAGGAAACCCATATTTTCTGCCCCCAACAAATTGCTTGCAGGAACACGAACTTGATCAAAATGGAGATGAGCCGTATCCGAAGCCCACCATCCCATCTTGTCGAGTTTTGATTTGCTTATGCCGTCACTATGAGCATCAATCAATAACATCGATATACCATTCGGGCCTTTGGCATCAGGATCTGTACGTACCGCAACGGTATAATAATCAGCACGAATGCCCGATGTAATAAAGGTTTTTTCGCCACTGACAATATAGTCTTGACCATCCCGTACAGCTTTGGTTTTAAGTGCTGCCACATCAGAACCACCCGTGGGTTCAGTAATCGCCAACGCTGAAATTTTTTTGCCTGCTAAAATTTGAGTCAGTACAGTTTGTTTAATCTCATCTGAAGCAAAATGATTGATCGGAGGTGCGCCAATCGAGTGTGACAATAAGGAAGCACATAAACCACCTGAACCTGTTTTAGCTAACTCAATCGAAGACAACAACACATGAAAAGCATCGGTTTCTGGAATTCCCCCATAGTTTTCGTCAAAACCTATCCCCAATAAGCCGATATCTGCGGCTTTTTTATAAAGTTCTTTTGGAAAGGTCTCTGCCTCTTCCCATTGATTGATATGTGGCATTATTTCTTTTTGAACAAACTTTCGAATGGAATCTGCAAATGCAAAATGCTGATCTGTATAGTAAATTGGATTATGCTTCATCTTGATTTGCTTCCCAGCATTATTTTGAAAAATTTATACTGACAGATTTTATTTAATTTAAAGTTGCAGAAACGATCAATTTGTATTTAAAAACATGTCATTTTTGATCAAAACTCATATATTAATTTCAGATTCATGATCAAAAATCCGTTACACTGTTAGTAATTTCCTTTTAATTTTTAGCTCTATAAATAATGGCGACATTGAATCAATTTTTATCACGTTTTAACCCTGCAACCATTCAAAGAAGCTTGAGTTATGTCAAAAAAATTGATCTAAAATCCTTAGAGGTCTATCCTGATCGGGATAATTTAGTCATCGAAGCACAAATTCAGGGAACGGATTATTATGAAACGGCTGTTATCTATAATCCTTTAACAAATAAAATTGTGGATACCGACTGTAGTTGCCCTGTTGGTTACGATTGTAAGCATTCGGCTGCACTTGCACGTTATTTTTATGATCAACAGCTTTCCAACCCAGCCGCACGTCAAAAACTAAACCCATTAGACCAGGCTCAAACCACAACAAATAGTTCTACCCACACCACGGCAAAAGCTTGGCTCGCTCAATTTAAACAACAATTGGCACAAGTTCAACGCACTGAAACGCCAGTACAGCACCAACTTATTTATATTTTCCAACCAAAAAATAACACCGCCAAATTACAACTTAGTGTTTTTAAAGTTCGTCGTAACAAAGATGGAAAAATTAGAGATACCGCGCTCTACACCAGTTATGACAATGTATTGAATGAACGTCTTAAAGTGAGCAAAGAAGAAAAGAAAATCTTTAGTCATTTGTACTTTTTCGCTAAGCTAAATTTTAGCGATGTTCATTTTTATCCAGCGTCATGGGATATTTCAGGAATCTATCAAGAACATCTAAGAACGGCTATTCAAAGTAGCGCTTGTTACGCACTTGATGTACAAAGATTACCTTTAACATGGTCTGATCAAGCTTATAAAATTGAATTCAACTGGCAAACACGTACAGAACAACAAACAGAGAAACTTAAAGCACAATTTTTTGATGAAAATCATCTAGAAATTCCACCTGACCATGCTGAACAAATTTATATTATTCATTCTCATCCATTAAGTTATCTCGATACCCTTAAAAACCAAGTCGGTGTACTTGAGTCTTTATATTCTAGTGAAATGATCGAAGAATTGCTGAATATGCCACAAATGCCTGTGGAGTTAATGGCTGAATTTGAGCAAGTGATTCAACCCTATGCATTTTTTGAAGATTTACCTCAAGCGCCATTTACGCAAAGTATAGAAATATTAAAAGGCAAACCCACACCTATTTTACGTTTTGGAACACATCCGCAATATGATCGTCTTGGTCATATGCATCATTATGCAATTGCTGAAATTGAATTTGAATACTCAGCTGGACGAATTAAAGCGGGTTTCCCTGATGACAGTTTCATTATCAATATTGATGAAAAAGCAGTTCGCCAACAACGCGATTTAGTTGCTGAAAAGAAACATATTGATGAATTAATTCATTCAGTTAAATCCATGCAACGGATTAGCAAGCTACCAAAAAGCAAACGCCCTGCTTTTGATGACATCACAGAAAACTCAATTGTTTATGCAGATCCAATGGCTTGGGTTGAGCAATTGGTTCCTGAAAATAAAATCGAAGGCCTCGGCTGGAAAGTTGAACATACCTTAGATAGTCAGTTCAATTTAAGTGCAACACAAAACCTGCAACTCTCATTAAATGAATCTGAAAAAAAACAAGACTGGTTTAATGTCGGTGCGACGATTCAAGATATGAATGGCAACACCTATAACCTGATTGATCTTCTTGGCTATGCGATACAGCATAATCCACATCTTTTAGAAGATGACTATATTGAAAAAATGGACAGTGACAGCTTCTTAATTGTTCATTTAAAAGAAGCTCAAACACAACTGGCGCTTAGAAATCAAGAAATTAAGCCCATTCTGATCTATTTAAAAGAAATTTTACGACATCCTGAATCTGCAACATTAGATCAATACGATGCCGCTCAATTCTTAGATTTACAGCATCATTTGGGCATGCCTTGGCGCACCAACGAACGCCTGAAAATATTTGCTGAAAAGCTTCAAAATAGTTATCAAGATCAAATATGTACACCACAAGGCTTCCAAGGCGAACTACGCCCATATCAACAACAAGGTTTAGCATGGCTACAGTTTTTACGTGAAACTGAACATGGCGGTATCCTTGCCGATGATATGGGGCTCGGTAAAACAGCACAAACACTTGCGCATATTCTATTAGAAAAGCAGGCAGGCCGATTAAATCAACGCCCAGCCTTGATTATTGCACCAACCTCTTTAATGCATAACTGGCGTAAAGAAGCTGAGAAATTCACCCCTGAATTAAAAGTTTTGGTCTTACAAGGACATGATCGAGTCGAGCATTTTCAAGAGATTAAAAACGTAGATATTGTGCTCAGTACCTACCCGCTTTTGGGCCGTGATGAAGAATTTTTACTGCCCTATCAATATCATTTATTGATTTTGGATGAAGCGCAAAACATTAAGAATCCACGCGCCAAAGCCTCTCAAGTGGTACGACAAATCAAAGCAAAACATCGTCTATGCTTAACTGGTACACCGATGGAAAACCATTTGGGTGAGTTATGGTCATTGTTCCATTTCTTGATGCCTGGTTTTTTATATAGTCAGGAATTGTTTAATAAAAAATATCGCAATCCTATCGAGAAACATGCAGATCTTCAGGTTAAAACCAAACTCATTTCTCGTATTAAACCGTTTATGTTGCGTCGTTTAAAAACAGAGGTGGCGAAAGAGCTTCCTGAAAAAACCACGATTGAAGTCAATATTGATATGAACGAACAGCAATCTAAGCTCTACGAAGCTGTTCGTGCAACAATGCAAAAGAATATTCGTGAGTTGATTGCAGCGAAAGGCTTCCATCGTAGCCAGATTCAAATTTTAAGTGCATTACTTAAACTTCGACAAGTTTGCTGCCATCCAAGCCTTTTACAGCTTGATCAAGTCAAAAATCAAAATGTTGAATCAGCAAAATTAGATCATTTATTGGAAATGGTTCAAGATATGGTTGAGGAAGGACGTAAGATTTTAATCTTCTCTCAATTCACCACGATGCTACAACTCATTGAAGAGCATTTAAAAACCTTAAATATCCGAAATGTAAAACTTACTGGACAAACCAAGAAACGTGATGAAGTGATCACCGCATTCCAAGCAGGCGATATTCCTGTTTTCCTCATCAGCTTAAAGGCAGGCGGTGTAGGGCTTAATCTCACTGCTGCTGATACTGTGATTCATTATGATCCTTGGTGGAACCCAGCGGCTGAAGATCAAGCGTCTGATCGTGCATGGCGTATTGGTCAAGATAAACCTGTATTTGTTTATAAGTTGATTACCAACCAAAGTATTGAAGAAAAGATTTTAGCCTTACAGAAAAATAAAGCTGATCTTGCCAAATCTATTCTAAGTATTGATCATGAAAATGAAGTGAAATTGTCTGAAGATGATGTCATGAGTTTATTGGATTGAAACTTTAAAGATAAGGTGTGAAATTTAACAAAAGTTAGATCTAACGCATCAATACAAAGAAACCCCGTCATCTTGATGGGTTTTTGTTTTTTATACCTACATTGTTTTAGAATCTATAGACTTCTAAATACAGCTGCTTCACTTTACTGCATCGTTAGCTTTCCCAACTTAAATGATCCAAATTACCGTGATCATCTGTTTTAACGACGATTAACTGATCAGTTAAGTCTCTATTTGTAGTGTAATCAAAGACAGCAAAATACGATGTATCATACTTTCCATCTGGATAAAGCCCAACTCTTGTTAAATATAATTTGGTTAAAAACTGCTGTGCTTTATCTATTGGATTAGAAATCCCAATTTTTTCTAAGAAATCCTCGCCTAATTCTTCAATATGAAAATCCACATATTCTTTAACAGTCCCTTCCTTTTCATTTTCAAAATCTTGTTGAATATAATCTTGGTTTTTTTGATCAAATTTTTCTATATTTTCAATAAAAGACTTAACTCGTTGAAAAGTTTCTACATCCAAAGTGTTCGCTTCAAAATTTAAATCAACTTGAACGGCTTTGCCATTAAGCTCAAGATCAACTTGGTAATATTCTTCTAGTGATTCTAATTGCAGTGTTCCAAAATGCGGCAAGGTGTATTCTGGCATTTTTTATATTCCTATATTTTTTACATATTAGATAAAGCAATTAATTTATCATTTAATGATAAAAAATTCTTGGTCTAGATTTTATATTTATGTCTTTAAAAATAATAAAACACTTAAAATAATACACATAAAAAAACACCCCGCTCTCGTTAGAGACCGGGGTGTTTTAGATTTAAAAGCTGGCGATGACTTACTCTCACATGGGTAACCCCACACTACCATCAGCGCTAAGAGGTTTCACTTCTGAGTTCGGGAAGGGATCAGGTGGTTCACTCTTGCTATTGTCGCCAGCAAACTGTTATGGACTTGTTCGGGTCTTATTTAAATGCCTTACTTCGTACCAAATGAGTTTAACAGAACATTTGAGTTGAATAGTTTAACTAGCTTTACAACTAAATCAAGTATGTTTGATCTTTTATGAATCAAATGATGCTTCATATACAACTGCTTGGGTGTTGTATAGTCAAGCCTCACGAGCAATTAGTATTGGTCAGCTTCATGCGTCACCGCACTTCCACATCCAACCTATCAACGTCGTAGTCTTCAACGGCTCTTTAGAGGACATAAAGTCCTAGGGAAATCTTATCTTGAGGTAGGCTTCCCGCTTAGATGCTTTCAGCGGTTATCCCTTCCGAACATAGCTACCCGGCGATGCGACTGGCGTCACAACCGGTACACCAGAGGTTCGTCCACTCTGGTCCTCTCGTACTAGGAGCAGATCCTCTCAAATTTCCAACGCCCACGGTAGATAGGGACCGAACTGTCTCACGACGTTCTAAACCCAGCTCGCGTACCTCTTTAAATGGCGAACAGCCATACCCTTGGGACCTGCTTCAGCCCCAGGATGAGATGAGCCGACATCGAGGTGCCAAACACCGCCGTCGATATGAACTCTTGGGCGGTATCAGCCTGTTATCCCCAGAGTACCTTTTATCCGTTGAGCGATGGCCCTTCCATACAGAACCACCGGATCACTAAGACCTACTTTCGTACCTGCTCGACTTGTGGGTCTCGCAGTTAAGCGCGCTTTTGCCTTTATACTCTACGCGTGATTTCCGACCACGCTGAGCGCACCTTCGTACTCCTCCGTTACTCTTTAGGAGGAGACCGCCCCAGTCAAACTACCCACCAGACATGGTCCTCGTCCCGGATAACGGGACAGAGTTAGAACCTCAATATTACCAGGGTGGTATTTCAAGGATGGCTCCATAGCAACTGGCGTCACTACTTCAAAGCCTCCCACCTATCCTACACAAGTAAGATCAAAGTTCAATGTCAAGCTGCAGTAAAGGTTCACGGGGTCTTTCCGTCTAGCCGCGGGTACACCGCATCTTCACGGCGATTTCGATTTCACTGAGCCTCTGCTGGAGACAGCGCCCCCATCATTATGCCATTCGTGCAGGTCGGAACTTACCCGACAAGGAATTTCGCTACCTTAGGACCGTTATAGTTACGGCCGCCGTTTACTGGGGCTTCGATCAAGAGCTTCGCTTACGCTAACCCCATCAATTAACCTTCCAGCACCGGGCAGGCATCACACCCTATACGTCCACTTTCGTGTTTGCAGAGTGCTATGTTTTTAATAAACAGTTGCAGGGGCCTGGTTTCTGTGGCTGCCAATAGCTCAAGGAGCAAGTCCTATCACCGTCAGCAGCGTACCTTCTCCCGAAGTTACGGTACCATTTTGCCTAGTTCCTTCAGCAGAGTTCTCTCAAGCGCTTTGGTCTACTCGACCTGACCACCTGTGTCGGTTTAGGGTACGATTCCTGTGTAACTGAAGCTTAGAGACTTTTCCTGGAAGCATAGTATCAGCCACTTCGCTAGTAAACTAGCTTGCTATCAGCTCTCAGCATAGAGCACCCCGGATTTGCCTAAGATGCATGCCTACTGCCTTTCACCTGGACAACCAACGCCAGGCTGACTTAACTTTCTCCGTCCTCTCATCGCATTACACAGAAGTATTGGAATATTAACCAATTTCCCATCGACTACGCCTCTCGGCCTCGCCTTAGGGGTCGACTCACCCAGCCCCGATTAACGTTGGACTGGAACCCTTGGTCTTTCAGCGAACGGGTTTTTCACCCGTTTTGTCGTTACTCACGTCAGCATTCGCACTTCTGATACCTCCAGCATACTTCTCAATACACCTTCATCGGCTTACAGAACGCTCCCCTACCACGTATACATAGTATACATCCGCAGCTTCGGCATATAGTTTTAGCCCCGTTACATCTTCCGCGCAGGCCGACTCGACTAGTGAGCTATTACGCTTTCTTTAAAGGGTGGCTGCTTCTAAGCCAACCTCCTAGCTGTCTATGCCTTCCCACATCGTTTCCCACTTAACTATAATTTGGGGGCCTTAGCTGGCGGTCTGGATTGTTTTCCTCTTGACTACGGACGTTAGCACCCGCAGTCTGTCTCCCGGATAGTACTCATAGGTATTCGGAGTTTGCATCGGTTTGGTAAGTCGGGATGACCCCCTAGCCGAAACAGTGCTCTACCCCCTATGGTATTCGTCCGAGGCGCTACCTAAATAGCTTTCGGGGAGAACCAGCTATCACCGAGTTTGATTAGCCTTTCACCCCTATCCACAAGTCATCCCCTGGCTTTTCAACGACAGTGGGTTCGGTCCTCCAGTTAGTGTTACCCAACCTTCAACCTGCTCATGGATAGATCACCCGGTTTCGGGTCTATACCCAGCAACTAAACGCCCTATTAAGACTCGATTTCTCTACGGCTCCCCTATGCGGTTAACCTTGCTACTGAATATAAGTCGCTGACCCATTATACAAAAGGTACGCAGTCACCAAACAAGTTGGCTCCCACTGCTTGTATGCATGCGGTTTCAGGATCTATTTCACTCCCCTCACAGGGGTTCTTTTCGCCTTTCCCTCACGGTACTGGTTCACTATCGGTCAGTCAGGAGTATTTAGCCTTGGAGGATGGTCCCCCCATATTCAGACAAGGTTTCACGTGCCTCGCCCTACTCGTCATCATTATATGTGCCCTTTCGTGTACGGGACTATCACCCTCTACGGTAGCACTTCCCAGAGCTTTCCGCTAAAACACATATAACTTAATGGGCTGATCCCCGTTCGCTCGCCGCTACTGAGGGAATCTCAATTGATTTCTTTTCCTAAGGGTACTGAGATGTTTCACTTCCCCTCGTTCGCCTCGCATGACTATGTATTCATCATGCGATACCTACCTTATGGTAAGTGGGTTTCCCCATTCAGAAATCTCCGGATCACAGGATATTTGCCGCCTCCCCGAAGCTTATCGCAGGCTATTACGTCTTTCATCGCCTCTGACTGCCAAGGCATCCACCACATGCACTTAATTACTTGACTATACAACCCCAAACAGTCGTTAATCCCTACAAGGAGGATCAACAATGTGAACTTAATCACTTCTATTTGTTGCCTGTGAACTTAATCACCATACAGCTTCAATTTAATTCATATACCAAAACGCTTGATTCAGTTTTATCGCTAGTGCTCATTTCATTCAACATTAACAATTACTTGCTAACATCAACTAAAACGAGTTTAAACAATTATTTCAACTCAAATATATTCTGTTAATGATTCACTACCGCCTCGTCAGCGAGTAGTCAACTGTGATAAATCACAGAGATTATCAACTGGTGCGTATACTACGCCATCCATTTGTTAATCTCTAGGATCTAATCAACTATATGCTTATTTCTTAACTTATCTTACGTCTATTTGAACATTTTAAGTTCAATGTAAGTGATGGTGGAGACTAACGGAGTCGAACCGTTGACCTCCTGCGTGCAAAGCAGGCGCTCTACCAACTAAGCTAAGTCCCCAGCTTAAGATCTTAATATATCTGCTCTTCTGTGTTCAGTAGACTTGGTGGGTCTGACAAGACTTGAACTTGTGACCCCACGCTTATCAAGCGTGTGCTCTAACCAACTGAGCTACAGACCCTCAGATACATCAATGAAGAACAACTTGTTGTGGATTCTTACCAATCGTCAATCTTTCGTTAAGGAGGTGATCCAGCCGCAGGTTCCCCTACGGCTACCTTGTTACGACTTCACCCCAGTCATCGGCCACACCGTGGTAAGCGTCCTCCTTACGGTTAGACTACCTACTTCTGGTGCAACAAACTCCCATGGTGTGACGGGCGGTGTGTACAAGGCCCGGGAACGTATTCACCGCGGCATTCTGATCCGCGATTACTAGCGATTCCGACTTCATGGAGTCGAGTTGCAGACTCCAATCCGGACTACGATCGGCTTTTTGAGATTAGCATCCTATCGCTAGGTAGCAACCCTTTGTACCGACCATTGTAGCACGTGTGTAGCCCTGGTCGTAAGGGCCATGATGACTTGACGTCGTCCCCGCCTTCCTCCAGTTTGTCACTGGCAGTATCCTTAAAGTTCCCACCCGAAGTGCTGGCAAATAAGGAAAAGGGTTGCGCTCGTTGCGGGACTTAACCCAACATCTCACGACACGAGCTGACGACAGCCATGCAGCACCTGTATGTAAGTTCCCGAAGGCACCAATCCATCTCTGGAAAGTTCTTACTATGTCAAGACCAGGTAAGGTTCTTCGCGTTGCATCGAATTAAACCACATGCTCCACCGCTTGTGCGGGCCCCCGTCAATTCATTTGAGTTTTAGTCTTGCGACCGTACTCCCCAGGCGGTCTACTTATCGCGTTAGCTGCGCCACTAAAGCCTCAAAGGCCCCAACGGCTAGTAGACATCGTTTACGGCATGGACTACCAGGGTATCTAATCCTGTTTGCTCCCCATGCTTTCGTACCTCAGCGTCAGTATTAGGCCAGATGGCTGCCTTCGCCATCGGTATTCCTCCAGATCTCTACGCATTTCACCGCTACACCTGGAATTCTACCATCCTCTCCCATACTCTAGCTTCCCAGTATCGAATGCAATTCCCAAGTTAAGCTCGGGGATTTCACATCCGACTTAAAAAGCCGCCTACGCACGCTTTACGCCCAGTAAATCCGATTAACGCTCGCACCCTCTGTATTACCGCGGCTGCTGGCACAGAGTTAGCCGGTGCTTATTCTGCGAGTAACGTCCACTCTTCTTGGGTATTAACCAAGAGAGCCTCCTCCTCGCTTAAAGTGCTTTACAACCATAAGGCCTTCTTCACACACGCGGCATGGCTGGATCAGGGTTCCCCCCATTGTCCAATATTCCCCACTGCTGCCTCCCGTAGGAGTCTGGGCCGTGTCTCAGTCCCAGTGTGGCGGATCATCCTCTCAGACCCGCTACAGATCGTCGCCTTGGTAGGCCTTTACCCCACCAACTAGCTAATCCGACTTAGGCTCATCTATTAACGCAAGGTCACAAGTGATCCCCTGCTTTCCCCCGTAGGGCGTATGCGGTATTAGCATCCCTTTCGAGATGTTGTCCCCCATTAATAGGCAGATTCCTAAGTATTACTCACCCGTCCGCCGCTAGGTCAATTACCGAAGCAATCTCCCCCGCTCGACTTGCATGTGTTAAGCCTGCCGCCAGCGTTCAATCTGAGCCATGATCAAACTCTTCAGTTAAAAATCATTAGTGACTTAAGGTCACAATTCTGGCTCATCAATGTACTGACAAATTCTCTCAAATAAACTTCGAGTAATTTAAACCAATCAATCAATGATAATATTTCGATCAATCAATCAGTAAAAATCCACACAAGTTGTTCTTCATATTCTCTTAATGATCTTCTCAATGCTTCGTCAGCATCAAGCTAGGTCGGCTATACTACTCTCTATCTCTAAAAAGTCAATCAATAATGTTAATTATTTTTTCTAACAAACCCAACCCTAATCTCATCTTAAAATCTCAATTCGAAATCTTAACAACTTAATCAAGTGCCTGATTTATCAGAAGTTTTATTTAACATCACCGCCGATGGATGTGCATTCTACAGCATTCCTTACCCAACACAACCCCTTTTTTTAATTATTTTAATTGTTCGAACAAATAATGTTCGTTTATCATATTTATTCACACTTTTTAATCAAATTTGCTTTAATACATATGCAATAACTACTGTTAGAATACGATTATGAAGTCTTTAATATAGCTATATCGTTATCGACTACTTTTACTTTAAGAATATTTCAAGGAATTCTATGCGTCCTTATCATGTACTTTGGGCTTGTTTACTTAGCATTGGTCTGACTAGCCATGTATTTGCTCAAGACGAATTATCTGCTCAAGAGAATTCGGACAATGCTGTTTCTACAAACTCTGATTCAGATGATAAGTCGTCTCAAGAGAATTCTTCAGCACTAGAAAACGAAGCAGCTTCTAAACACCCAAGAATTGAAGCCCTTAGAGAGCTTAAAAACATCACAAAAAATGACTTAAAAGTGAATGCCAATGCAGCGCAACCAGATGCTGTAAAAGATCCACTACAACCATTGAACCGTGAAATTTATGCGTTTAATGACATGATCGACCGTAATGTTGCTCGACCTATTGCTGTTCAGTACAAAGCAAAAGTGCCTGGTGATGTACGTTCTTCATATAGTTTATTTCGTAAAAACCTGAGTGAACCATGGAATGCAGTCAACCAACTTGCTCAAGGGCGCTTTAGTCGTGCAGCCAAGTCTCTAGGTCGTTTTACCATTAACACTGTCAGCTCTTTAGGTTTAGCTGATCCTGCAACTCGCTTAGGTTTAGCAACTGAAGAAGAAAGCTTGGGTACCACATTAGGTTACTACGGTATTCCAAGTGGCCCTTATGTCATGCTGCCTATCTTAGGACCAAGCACACTTCGTCACTCAGTTGATTATGTTGCTGAAGGTTATGCCAATCCGCTTACCTATCCAATGGATAACAATCATCAAACAGGTTTAATCTGGGGTAATCGTGCTTTAGGTGGGATTAATACCCGTTCTAAACTTCTAGATGTTGAAAGTGTATTGCAAGGTGATCGTTACTCAGCAATTCGCGATATCTATTTACAACGTTTAGCATTCCAAATTGCTGAGAAAAAAGGCCGTGGACAGGAAGCTGTCGCATTTGTAGATGATGATGAGGACGACAGCAATCATCCTACTGATACAAACGCAGACAAATAACCACAATATTTTGTTAAACTTATTTGCTAGTAATTCATATGGTTTTACTAGCATTGTGGTGTCATCTATAGTAAATCTACTGGATAATGCTTTTATACCGATTAAGGATCATTCATTTCTTCTATGTATTTCATTCAACCCAGTCGCCAAATTTCAAGCTTAGAACAAGTATTAGATACGCTTCCTAGCTTGCAGATGATTACCATTGAAGACATTCATCGTTATGATCCAACAATTATTGCAATTGCAGACGTCCACGATTTTTTACAATACCAATGGGCTTTGCCTACCATTGTCATTGCACAAGAAAATGAAGGAAGCGAACTTTCTCAAGCATGGGAACTTGGCGCTCTTGCTGGTTGGATCTGGACCAAGCTTCCAGCCAATCTTGAAGATTCTTTATTAAAAATTGATGCGCAATATAAACGTAATCAAGATAGCCGTGATTTACCATCTGCCGCAGAACTACAAAAGAAACTTCTTCCAAATCCAATTGAACTACAAAACTATAAAGTTGAGACGCTTTTCCAGCCTTCTGCGTATTTGTCTGGTGACTGGTATGACTACTGGAAAATCAGTGATAAAGAGATCATGTTCTATTTGGCTGATGTATCGGGTCATGGGGTAACCAGCTCCTTACTGACATCTTGGATGGCTGCCTTTCATGGTCGCTCGAAAACACCAAGGGAGTTGATTAAAAAACTCAATGGTATGCTGGTTCAAGAAAATATTGAAAAACATATCACGATGTTAGCTGGAATTCTAAATCTAGAAACACATGCTTTAAAATGGTCAAGTGCGGGGCATTACCCTCCCCCCATCATTTTTGAGCCCAACCAAGCCCCTCGTGTCTTAAATACCAGCAGTTTTCCTTTAGGACTCACAGAAGATTTAGAGGTTGAAGAATTCCAATGTACCTTAACCAAGCATGCGCGGTTCATTATTTGTTCTGATGGTGCCCTTGAACCATTCTCAGGTGGTTTGAATGAACAGTTCTCACAATTGGTCTATCATTTGCAAAATCAATCATTCCTCGCACCAGAACATGTAGCAGATGACATTGCAATCCTCAGTCTCCGCAGAATGAATTAACAATATAATCAAATACATATAATAAATTAGACTAATAACCTATACGCAAACGCTTGAGTATAGACTTGCGCTATGTGATAATTTTCCTATCCTTCTCTGCAAATGGCATTTATATGTCAACAGGTCATGTTGAATATGCAAGCTTGAATGGAACGCATATTTTCAAACTTATTGGTGAAGTGCGAGCCCAATCTTGTATTAGTTTAGACAAACTTTTGGCAAGGATTGAACAACAGAAAAACGTCATTGGCGCAATTGTTGATTTAACCCAAACCACATTTATTGATAGTACAGTTCTTGGAATACTTGCCAAGCTTGGCTTAAAGTTGAAACAAGTACACCACATCCAAGCGGTGATGCTGTCCACAAATCCAGATATTACCACTCTAGCCAATAGCATGGGCTTAGGGCAGGTTTTTGTCATTTTAAATTACTGTGGTGACCCTCAAGTGTGCACCAATGCTTTGATTGACGATAATGTTAATCACAGCACAATGCTGTGTACCGTTCTCGATGCACACAAAACATTAATGAAGCTCAATGAAAACAACCAAAATATGTTCGAGCCATTAGTTAAACAACTTGAAAAGCAGCAAGATACAATGGAATGTGTGTCTTCAAACCAGCAAAACGCTTAATAATTTCAAAATTGCTTTATCAAGGATAGCCCATGACTTTACTTTCCGTTGTTCAAATGAACTCTCAAAATGACATTGAAGCAAACTTCAGTGTGATTGAGTCGTTGATACAACAAAGTAAAGCTGATGGTGCGTCTTTGATTGTGTTTCCTGAAAACTTTGTCTGCTTTGCCGCAGGTAAACAACGGGAAACTGCTGCACGTTTTGAAGAAATTCAAAAACGTCTAGAAAACTTAGCACATCATTATCAAATATGGATTGTTGCAGGGACATTACCTTGCCCTTTCCGTCCAGATGGTTCAATTATTGCAGACGGTCGAGTTCGTACTGTCAGCCTATGTATCAGTCCAGAAGGCACTGAAGCACGTTATGACAAAATTCACTTGTTTGATGTACAAGTGGGTGATGCTGTTGGTGGGTATCAAGAATCTCAGTTTTTTGAACCAGGCAGTGATGTTGTTGTCGCGAAAACACCTTTTGGACAAATTGGTTTGATGGTTTGCTACGACTTACGCTTTCCAGAATTTGCACTCACGTTGAGAGCGCAAGGTGCAAATATTTTGACTGCACCAGCTGCATTTACCTATACCACAGGTCAAATGCATTGGCAGTTATTACTTCAAGCACGTGCGATGGACAGCCAATGCCATGTTTTAGGTGCAGCACAACAAGGTTGGCATGGTGAAAAACGTCAAACTTGGGGACATGCTGGCGCAACCAATAGTCGTGGGCAGATTTTAGCGATTACAGATGCAGAAGGCGCGCAATTGATGACGGTTCCTTTTGATTTGAATGAGCAGCGCTCAATCCGTGAATCAATGCCTTTAATGCAACATCGCAAATTGATGTCATTCTAAGCCTGTATTGCCATTAATGACTTTTATTTCCTGAACGAGACAAAACAACGTTATACTTGTGAGGCGTAATATCTTCACGAGACAAGCATGCAACAAGACTATTCAAACTTAAATCTTGATCATCAACTCTGCTTTCTTGTTTACTCTACAAACTTAGCATTAAATCAACTTTATCGTAAATTACTCACACCACTCGGACTGACCTATCCACAGTATTTAGTTATGTTAGTGCTTTGGGAAAAAGATGGTCTAACTGTGTCTGAAATTGGTGAAAAACTCTTTTTAGAATCATCTACCCTGACCCCCTTACTCAAAAAATTACAAAGTAATGGTATTGTTAACCGCGAACGTTCTACGAAAGATGAACGTCAAGTGATTATTAGCCTCACTGCTCAGGGCCATGCGCTAAAATTAAAAGCCGTGGATATTCCATTACAAGTTGCTCAAGCCAGTGCCTGTGATTTAGACAGCATTACTCAATTGAAAGATCTTCTTTCAAATTTACGCGAAAACATTTCAAAATAAAGTTATCAAATTTTACACAAACGCTACTTGTTTAAATATTTATATCGTATACGATATAATTGAACGCAATCAAAAATGGATGGTTTCCGATGTCTTTAGAAAAAGTGGTTTATACAGCACATGCAAAAGCAACTGGCGGTCGTGATGGTCGTGCAACATCATCAGACGGAATTTTAGATGTTAAATTAGCAGTGCCTAAAGAAATGGGTGGTGCTGGTGGTGGTACCAATCCTGAACAACTTTTTGCAGCAGGTTATTCTGCTTGCTTCCTTGGTGCGATGAAGTTTGTTGCGAATCGTGATCATTTAAAAATTACCCCTGATGTTTTTATCGAAGGTGATGTTGGTATTGGTCCAATCGCTACTGGTTTTGGTATTCAAGTGACTTTAAATATTCATTTAGAAGGTTTAGAGCAAGAAGAAGCACAGAAGTTAGTAGATGCTGCACATATTGTTTGCCCATATTCAAATGCGACTCGTGGCAATATTGATGTGACATTAAATGTGATTGTTTAATGTTATGATTAACCCTACCTAAAAATAAGTTATTTTTAGGTAGGGTTAATGCTTACTTTTATTTTTCTGGTTGACTTTTTATGTACTGGGCAGAACTAAAAAATAAAATATATTATTGCGATGGTACTCTGAGAAACCTTTATATATTCGATACTAATATTGACGACCTAAAAAAATGGACTGTCTTTGTAAATAAAAATTATAAAATCAAATGGTTTAACCAGCAGACACAAAAGAATGAGAATCAAATTAATTTTGAAGTCCTTCAAGAGTGCTTGAATGACACCCACAATCTATGTTCACATGTAAATCTCTATTTAGATAACATTCAAATCAATAATTATTTGTTCTTAGTAGACAAAATTGAAAATGATATTAATCCAGAAGAAATTAATTCGCTACAAGATCATTAAAAAACCATTAACTACATGATTAATATTTCGAATTTAATAAATAAGCAGATTATTTTAACACCTGAGAATCAACCAGAAATCATACTTATAAAAGTAACTAAAGGCTCTATAGAATTTATAGCTTAAATTATAAAGCCTAAAGCATACTCTGAGAAAAATTTAAAAAGATAGACAAATAGTTTTCAGTTACTCAGCCGCTTCATTGGTAACACGTAAAACTTCTTCCATTGTGGTTTTACCCGCCAATACTTTACGTAAACCATCATCTCGAATTGAACCTGCATCTTTACGTGCATATTCTTCAAGCTCATATTCTGCTGCATTACCATGAATCAAACGGCGCATCTGCTCATCAATCGGTACAATTTCATAAATCGCAGTACGTCCTGTAAAGCCGGTATGGGAACAAAAATCACAACCATTCGGCACAGGCAGTTTTAAATTCGATTCTAAACTCACAGGTTTAAACACATCTTTTTCGAAATCATCTGCTTCACGCCACGTATGACAATGAGAACACAATGTCCGAACTAAACGCTGGGCAATCACCCCAATCAATGAACTGGATAATAAGAAGGGTTCAATCCCCATATCTTTTAAACGGGTCACAGCACCAATTGCCGTATTGGTATGTAGTGTAGACAAAACCAAGTGACCTGTTAAAGACGCTTGAACTGCGATTTCAGCCGTTTCCAAATCACGAATCTCACCCACCATCACCACATCTGGATCTTGACGAAGCATGGCTTTTAACGCACGGGCAAAGGTCATATCCACTTTGGTATTCACTTGAGTCTGCCCAATCCCTTCAAGTTGATACTCAATTGGATCTTCAGCAGTGAGGATATTTTTAGAACCATCATTCAAATCAGAAAGCGCGGCATACAAAGTCGTGGTTTTACCGGAACCTGTAGGGCCAGTGACTAGAATAATGCCATGTGGACGATGAACCAATTGGGTTAAACGCTCATAGTCAGGCTTCATTAAACCCAAATGAGTCATGTTGAGTCGACCCGCTTGTTTATCCAACAAACGCATAACAACACGTTCACCATGCGATGATGGCAAGGTTGAAACACGGACATCGACTTCACGTCCTGCAAGACGTAAAGAAATACGACCATCTTGTGGAATACGTTTTTCAGCAATATCGAGTTTTGCCATAACCTTAATACGCGATACCAACAATGGCGCAAGTTCACGGCGAGGCTGTACGATTTCACGCAATTGCCCATCTACCCGTAAGCGAACAGATAATTTCTTTTCAAAAGCTTCAATATGAATATCAGAAGCCCCGACTCGAATCGCTTCAGACAATAAAGCATTGATGAGTCGCACGATTGGAGCATCATCTTCCTGATCCATTAGATCTTCAGTTTCAGGAATCTGATCGGCCAGACTCAATAGATCAGGGTGATCTTCAAGACCAGCGGCAACCTGTTGCGATTCGCCCGTTTCACCAGCATAGCTTGAACTGAGCATGTGATTAAACTCAGTTTCATTACATAATTGATGTTGTGCTGTACGACCGAGATAGCGGCGGGCTTCCTGAATCGCAATTTGTGCGGTATCCTGACGGCGAACAATAAAAACTTGATCACCTTCATAACGCAACAGCACTCCATGCCGTTTTGCAAAACTATATGGTATTTGTAATTGTTTGAGAACTTGCATTACAACTTATATTAATGATTTAAATTGCTTTGAGTGTACTCTATGCTCATGACAGCGTGAAGTCTGTTTGTTAAAGATTTGATGATGATTTTATGAATGGGATAAACACTTTTGTCTAAGAAGAAAGAACATCTGGAACCAGAACTCCCTGATTTAAAGTGGTGGGGAGAACAACTGTTTGAATTGAACCAATCCAAAGCATGGCAATTTGGTTCTATGATGATGCGCATTACTCGTGGTTTACAAGAATGGCGCTTGGAATATTATCGTCCAAAATTCCAATATGACTATGAACAGCAATGGCATAAAATCCATGATGTAAACTTTGGTTTTCCTGAACCTGTACATGTTGAACGCTATATGTTTCGCGAGACCCATAAAGCATTTCAACTTATGCCCCGTTTAGCCGATCGCTCTGTGGTGATTCGTCCTGTCGATCCAATTTATATCCCAGCAGGCCAACGCGGCACACTCTATATCAGTACACCACTGTGGATTTCAGGTTTTGTGCAAGCCCAAAAAGAACCCTTATTTGATATTCCTGTAATTTTACCTAAGGATACATGGTTTGGCCCTGATCACCGCACAGGTGAAATGTGTTATGCCACCTCAGTCGACGGTCGTACCGAATTAAATTTATTACGTCCACGTGCCTTTCGTGCAGTAACACCGATTGATTTCCACAATGTCAGTAGCCATCAGCTTCGATTTGACCGTATGAATGTACCTGTTCCTGCACTGCCTTTATTTTATAGTGAAAGTACAGGTCGTTTATGGACATCACAAATCAAGGTTGTTTATGAAGGCAATGACCGCCCTGCCCGTGTAAGAATTGAAAATCGTACACCACCTTTGGCCGGCGAAGTAATTTATGTACATCCGCCACGCTCACCAGGCGGCGCTTTGTTCAATATGTTTGATTCATTTTTCTAAGGGATGAGGTAAAAATGGCTGAATCCAATATTCCCAAAGACATTGCCAATAGCCTAAAAGGCATCTTTACCAATGTAAATGTCGACCGCTTAAGTGAAATTGCTGTTGCTCTGATCCTCTGCTTTGTGGGTTTTGTACTGGCACGTGTTATTTCCAATACTTTTATCCGTACCATCGGTGCGCGCTTTAATGCGCATCAACGATTGGTTTGGCGTAGAGGTATTTTTTATTTTATTTTCTTACTGTTTGTGATTGCCAGCTTAAAAGAAGCGGGCTTTAAACTCAGCGTATTTTTAGGCGCAGCAGGGATTTTAACTGTTGCATTGGGTTTTGCCTCACAAACTTCTGCATCAAATTTAATCAGTGGTTTATTTTTAATTGGCGAAGGTTCATTCGAAGTTGGCGATACAATTCAAATCACCCTGATTCGTGGACATACCATTGAAGGTGAAGTGATTTCGATTGACTTACTTTCAGTGAAACTTTTGACCATGGACAATGTCTATGTGCGCCTCCCCAATGAGCAATTGATTCGCGCTCCTGTACATAACCTATCAAAATTCCCGATACGGCGATTGTCGATCACAGTTGCAATTAACTTCAATGAAAATATCAATAAAGTGCGTGAAGTTTTAATTGATGTTGCCAACGACTACCCGTTGGTTTTAGCAGATCCTAAACCGCGTGTGACTGTTTCAGCCTTTGGAGAATCCTCCATTGAAATTTTATTTGCGCTGTGGTGCATGCAAGCAAACTACTTACAAGTTAAAGATGAAATTCATGAGTTAATCCGCAATCGTTTTGTGGAAAATCAGATTGAAATCCCTGTACCAAAAATTGGCTTTGTAGATCGTCCAAATCCAAATGAAGTTCTTCAAAATGAAGATATTGACGGTTACGCCAATAAACAGGATTTAAAATTAGAGCAACAACAAGATAAACAGCTTTAAGCAGATCAAAGCGATAATCTAGAAAACAAGCGTCCCTCATTTATGATTGAGGGATTTTTATTTTCAATTACAAAATATTCATCAAGTTTTAAACCGTGAGCTGATAAATTAATCACTTCAAAACAACAAAATGGACAATCACAATGCAACTCAATCACTATTTAAACTTTGAAGGCCAGACCGAAGCTGCTTTTAATTTTTATAAATCTGTTTTTGGCGGTGAATTTTCATTTTTAAAACGCTATTCCGAACTGCCCGATGTCCAAGTGCCAGATCAAGAGAAAAACTATATTTTACATGTTTCTCTGCCGATTAATGAATTTACTGTATTGATGGGTTCAGACACCAGCGAGCAGTTCTGTGCACCTAATAGTGCGCCATTTAGCAAAGGCACCAACCATTATATTTCGATCAACTTAGAAGCTCACGAAGCGAATGAAGCTCAGCGATTATTTACAGCACTCTCTGCCAATGGTCATATTGAAATGGCACTAGAACCTACATTTTGGGGTGCTTTATATGGTGCTTTCACCGATCAGTTTGGTATTCGCTGGATGGTGAACTGCCAACTGAATGAAGGATAATGAATAGAATATTGCGATAGCCTATTGATTGACAATGATATAGGTTATATTGCTATTACGATAACAACGTCATTTATAACAATATGATCACTGGTCTTACCCATACCCTTCTGATTATTTTAATCACACTTGCGATTTCTTTTATTGCTTGGCAACAACGCAATGTAATGAATCGTTTAATTTTCAATGTTTCAGCGATTAAGCATGGTCAATATGATCGCTTTTTAACCCATGGTTTTATCCATAAAGATGGTATGCATTTATTTTTCAATATGTTTACCTTGTATTTCTTTGGGCGAAATGTTGAATGGTTTTTCCGTGGTTACTTAAGCGGTATGGGCTTTGTCTTATTTTATTGTAGCGCCATCATCATTGCTGCGATTCCCAGCTATTTGCATAATCGAACCCTAAATTCCTATCGAAGTTTAGGGGCTTCGGGTGCAGTCAATGCAGTATTATTTAGTGCGATTCTGTTTAACCCTTGGAGCATGATTTATATCTATATTTTACCTGTACCCGCAATTATTTTTGGGACAATTTATTTATGCTATAGCCTGTATGCAATCCGTTCAGGACATTCGCCATTAATCGATCACCGCGCGCATATTACTGGTGCAATCTATGGTTTCTTATTTCCTTTACTATTAGAACCATCATTAGCTACAGCATTCTTCTATAAATTTATTAATTCACCGTTATTCTAAATTTCATATGGATTCATTGATGTCTAAACTGCTCTGTAAGAAAGTAAGACATCAATATTTGAAAATTGCGTAATGATCTTGCAAGAATTCTATCTTGAGAGAATAAATATGACTAACTCAATTTCACCAATACTATAAAAGCTGAATCCTTAGCCCCAACTTTTATATTCTTAACATTTGACATTAATGTTGATCAAGTCGAAATGAGGTCATGGTTAATGAACCAGCGACGGCTTGATCATTAAAAATATGTAACTCATCTTTCTCTTCCTGCAAACCTAAGGCATATAACATCGGGTAATAATGATCAGGTGTGGGAATCGACAATAAAAACTCAGCACCTTGTTTTTGCCAATCAATTAAAGCTTGATGGTTATGTGTCGCTAAGAAATTTTTCATCTTTGCATCAGCCTCTAAAGCCCAATCATAACCATAATGGTCATCAAATTTATCAAAGGCAATTTTGCTTAGGTTATGTACGAGATTACCACTAGCAACAATCAATACCCCTTTACGACGTAACTGCGCCAATTGTTTAGCCAAGTCATAATGATATTGTGCACCTTGACTATAGTCGACACTCAGTTGAACAACAGGAATATTGGCTTGTGGAAATACATGACATAACACCCCCCATGTTCCGTGATCTAATCCCCAACTATGATCATGATGAACTTCTATACTGTGAATTGCTTCAGTTGTTGCCTCAACCAAAGCTTTATTTCCAGTAGCAGGATATTGCACATCAAACAATGCTTGAGGGAAACGACCAAAATCATGAATAGTTTTCGGTTGTTGCATTGCAGTGACGGCTGTACCACCTTGGGTAAGCCAATGTGCAGAAATACATAAAATTGCTGTCGGTTGTGTGCTCATTTCAGCGCCAATACGATTCCATGAACGAGTAAAATCATTGGTTTGAATTGCATTCATGGGTGAGCCATGACCCAAAAATAGTACAGGCATGACTTCAGTATTGGGTAAAGTTGCGTTCCAGCCTTTGAGTAGAGATAAGTCACCCATTGTTTGATTTAACATTTCATCCACCATGAATCATCTTTATTTGATTATGTGGTGTTTAATGCTGTAGATATATAGACTTTTCCAGCCTACAACATTGCAAAAATGCAACGATGAAATTTTGTAGATGCTTTTAAGTAGAGAAAGTTTTACTACCTAATGATGTTATGTTGAATTAATGTTGATTTGGGCACGATACAAATAAAGCCGAATACCAATTTATATCGTTGAAATCATATTCACAATAAGCAATGGCTACACCAGCTTTAACTTGAGAACAATAAAAAGCCGAACTTTCGTTCGGCTTTCATTTCAAAATCAGTACTTAAAACAATCAAGCACCTGTTTGATAATGCGCTTTTGGTACAGCTGTAGATGCTTGGTAAGGGTGAGTAAAATCACCTAAACCTGCTGCTGCCTCATGGATATCTTTACCTTCTTTTACAACAAAAGTATCGAAACCAGAACGCTTCATATAGTTCAAGACATCTTTAAATACATCGCCTGTTGCACGAAGATCGCCTGTATAGCCTTGGCGACGTAACAACGCAGCAAATGAATAACCACGACCATCATTAAAACCAGCAAAATCAATAAAGATCGCATCTAACTGATCTAATGGAAACGCATTGGTTTCAGGTGAAGCATCTACGGTAAGAAATAGTGCTTTTTTCCCCGTCACATTCGCAAGCTGGTCCAACTGCTCAACAGTCAACAACACATCACCTTGTGGCAATACACCATCTTCAGCAATGATTTGATAGGTATTGTCTGCAACAGTGCCATCTTTAGAGAGGACTTGAAGTGCGGTATTAAGCATATGCGCGCTCCTTAAAAGGTTGAATACCCACTCGACGATAAGTTTCAATAAATTCTTCACCCTCGTTACGAAGATCAAGATAAGTATTTAAAATTTCATCAATAATGTCAGGTACAGATTCTGCTGCAAATGATGGTCCTAAAATATCACCAATTGAAGCGTCATGGTCTGCATTTCCACCTAAGGTAATTTGATAGAATTCAGCACCTTTTTTGTCCACACCCAAAATACCGATGTTGCCGACATGGTGATGACCACAAGCATTCATACAACCTGAAATGTTTAAGTCGATATGACCCAAATTATAGACTGTATCTAAATCATCAAAACGGCGTGTAATGGCTTCAGAAATTGGAATAGATTTCGCATTTGCCAATGAACAGAAGTCACCACCTGGGCAGCAAATGATATCGGTAATAAAACCAATATGTGCACGAGCAAGATTATTCTTTTCAAGGGTTTGCCACAATTCAAATAAATCTTTCTGTGGTACATCAACCAATGAAATATTTTGTTCGTGTGTGGTCCGTAATTCACCAAATGTATATTTGTCTGCAAGATCTGCAATCAAATTCATTTCTTCAACAGTCATATCACCTGGTGCAATACCCGCACGTTTTAGTGAAATAGTAACAATACGATAGCCTGCAACTTTATGTGCATTGGTATTGATATTGAACCACTGTTTAAACTTTGGATACTCAGCAAATAGGCCACTGAAATCTTCATCTACATAATTTTGATAATCAAACGGCATAAACTCTTCGTCTAATTTTTGCAAAATTTCAGGTTGAACTTTCAAAGTTTTAATTGTTTCAGCAAATTCAGCTTCAACTTTTTCAGCAAAAACTTGTGGTGTTAATGCTTTAACCAAAATTTTAATACGAGCTTTATATTTATTGTCACGGCGACCATGCAAGTTATAAACACGCAGAACCGCTTCTAAATAAGCAATTAAATCTTCACGTGGCAACCACTCACGAATCATAGAACCGATGATAGGTGTACGGCCTAGACCACCACCCACTTTGATTTTATAACCCAACTCACCCGCTTCATT
This sequence comes from Acinetobacter sp. NyZ410, assembly GCF_022828975.1. NCBI lineage: Bacteria > Pseudomonadati > Pseudomonadota > Gammaproteobacteria > Moraxellales > Moraxellaceae > Acinetobacter > Acinetobacter sp. NyZ410. Next base: position 4,238,100 of record NZ_CP094620.1, read on the forward strand.
ACGAGTTAAATACACCCCAATGTCATGGAATGAAGTTGCTGCACGATCAATTTCTTCAAGTGCGGAAACTGCAATTTTGAACTTACGTGGTAAAAATGCAAACTCAGGATGGAATGTAGACCACTGACGAATCAATTCACACGTTGGGCGTGGATCTGCAATTTCCCCAGCAACAACACCAGCATATTGGTCAGTTGTGGTATTACGGATACAGTTTCCTGAAGTTTGAATCGCATGCATCTGAACAGAAGCTAAACCTTCTAGCATATCAGGCACATTTTCTAGCGCAGGCCAGTTAAACTGAATGTTCTGACGTGTCGAAACGTGTGCATAACCACGGTCATATTCTTTGGCCAACTCTGAAACTTTACGTAATTGTTTAGAGTTCATTAAACCGTAAGGTACAGCAATACGTAGCATTGGCGCATAACGCTGTACGTATAAACCATTTTGTAATCGTAATGGACGATACTCATCTTCAGTGAGTTTTCCAGCTAAATAACGTTCCGTTTGATCACGGAATTGTGCAACACGTTCATTGATCAGTTGCTGATCGAAATCAGTATATAAATACATGGCGTACAGCTAGTAGTTTCATTATAACGATGCACAATATAACGAGTATTGATCTATCAAAGAAATGCTTTTTTTCCATATTTTATAGCGGTTTTATTGATAAGCATTGTGCAAAGATCGAATTGGCAATGCTTTACGGGCAAAGCATGCTTTTATTACGTTATGGATGTTTTTCTTCATTGCTTATCTTTATTTTAGATAATAAAAAAGAGCATATCGAATATGCCCTCTCTTTGATCACAGCTGTCATCCCAATACTAAACTTATTCAACCCTGTAGCTTATTTAGCTTATACAGGATTGATTAAGATCAATGCCCAAAGCTGAGTTTACCGATTTTGAATTAATCCTCTGGTTTCTGCTGCTCATCACTATTTTCTAATTTATCTTCGGCAATTTTTGCGGCTTCATAACCTGCAAATGCGCCAGCTGCTTTTTCTAGAAAGCCAGCATCAGGGTCTAACTTATCGACACTTTGCTCAGCAATCACTGCACCTGCAATTTTACCTAACTCGTCTAATAAACCGCTCATTGATCACACTCCGCAGTGTTTTGTTTGAGTTTTTAGTCTATGCAAACTTGTTGAAAACATTGCGAAGATTCTGTTGTTTCAATGACTAGGTTATGAGAGAGCAATGCAATGATTGATCTCAATTTTTTAAAATTAAGATCCGCTTAATCTTTTAAGGCTGCAATACAGCGCCCTTTTTAAGCAGATCAAGCGATGACAACTCAGATGGACAAATAGGTATTCTCCCAAACACTTTGGTCAAGCTCTGCATGAAAATCAGCATTCAAATCTACTTCAACCAATTGCACATAACGGCCATATACCTGATCTATCGCCAGACAATCATCGACCTCTAAAACTCGATCGGTATGTGGTTTTTGCCAATGCCCTGCAAAATACTGTTTACCCTTGGCTTTCGCTTCAATCGCATCTTGAGCAACAATCAGGATATAGCGGTGTAACTCACCAAACTCATTTGCATCATAGCCGCCTAAATTAATCAGCCAAAGCTTCTGATCTGATGCATTCGGTTGCGCATCAGTAAAATGTATTTGATATTTCTTATTTTCAAACACTAAAGTATTTAATTTTTGCCATGCGTCGATGTGTAAACCCTGTTGCTCACCAAACCATGCATTTTTTAATTGAGGATAAACCTCTTCAAGCGAATCGCCTACGGCAAGAACCACATCATGAACTTCAACATTGGCACGTGCATGACGGCCACCCAACATAACGATAAATAAACTAGACATATTCAGTCACTAAGTTAATGTTTGAACAAGTTTTAATAATAAAATCCCACCCACAGATAATACGGCATTGTTCAAAAAATGAATGAGTAATACATGCCAAATATTGCGTGTCCACAAATAGATCAGATTTAAAAATAAACCTGCACTCATAAAGCTGATTGTTGCGATTAAATTTCCATCAAAATTATGATAATGGATCAAACCAAATAATATAGAGTTCAATATAATCAGTACAATGCGCCATAGCCACGGTTGGATAAATAACTTTTGCAATAAAGTATAGCGAAACACAATATCTTCTAAAAGCGCAGTAAATAGCGGACCCAAGCTAATGATCAACAGACTGAGAAAAGGAATATGTTCAGGGTCAATCAGGTCTTTTTCTTGTGTACTCGGCTCTAGAGGTAAAAGCTGACGTGTCAGTGAGATCACCACTTGTAACACGATTGCACCAACCACCACCAAGACACTTGAGCGCCAAAAGGCCTGTTTATACTTTTGCCAATGCGTAAGCAACATATCCTTATATAAGTAGCACACTAAAATAAACAGCACGCCTCTTAAAATGGTATCGCCCAGACTAACAGCTATCGAGATTCCAAATATTTTTTCTAAAATAAAGCCATTTAAAATAATTAAAGGGATGATACAAATCGCAAATGTGTCTTTCAATCCCCAGACAATTTTTCCAGGAAAAGGTTCAGCTCGAACCCGTTGTAAAAAATGCATATAAAAAATTAACCGATTATTTTCATTAAATTTTGGGTAATTTAGCTCATGATTTCCATGTGCTTTTTGTAGAGTTTCCCCATGATCCTGTCTAATCCAGGAATAAAAAAGCCTCTATAAAAGAGGCTTTTAAATTAATCGAGTGAGATGAATTACATCTCAACCATTTCAACACCATCAATACGTGCAACAGTCATTAAATCTTTATCACCACGACCCGATACCGTTGCAATAATAATTTGATCCTTCGACATTGTTGGCGCAAGTTTAGTCACATAGGCCATTGCATGTGAACTTTCCAATGCAGGAATAATCCCTTCAATATGAGTCAAATCACGGAAGCCTTGAAGTGCTTCTGTATCATTAATTGGCACATAATTCACACGATGCATGTCTTTTAAGAAACTATGTTCAGGACCTACACCAGGATAATCCAAGCCTGCTGAGATTGAATGTGTTTCAATAATCTGACCTTGCTCATCTGACATTAAATAAGTACGGTTGCCATGTAAAACACCAACATGACCTGCATTTAATGGTGCTGAATGTTTACCTGTTTCAATGCCTAAACCTGCGGCTTCAACACCGTACATTTTGACATCTTGATCATTTAAGAATGGATAGAACAAGCCCATTGCATTTGAACCACCACCGACACATGCAACCAAAGCATCTGGTAAACGACCTGCTTGCTCTTGAATTTGTTTACGTGCTTCACGACCAATAATCGACTGGAAATCACGTACCAATTGAGGATATGGATGTGGACCTGCAACCGTACCAATCACGTAGTAAGTCGAATCTACATTGGTTACCCAATCTCGCATCGCTTCGTTCATGGCATCTTTTAATGTTTTAGAACCACTTTCTACAGGCACAACTGTTGCACCAAGTAAACGCATACGGTAGACATTCATGGCCTGACGTTTTACGTCTTCAGCCCCCATGAATACCACACACTCAAGACCTAAACGCGCGGCAATTGTTGCAGTCGCCACACCATGTTGACCTGCACCCGTTTCCGCAATAATACGTTTTTTGCCAGAAAGCTTCGCAAGTAGCGCCTGACCAATGGTGTTATTGACCTTATGTGAGCCTGTATGATTTAAGTCTTCACGTTTAAGATAAATTTGCGCACCACCCAACTCTTTCGACCATCGCTCAGCATAGTAAAGCGGACTAGGACGTCCGACATAATAAGCGAGATCACGGTCGAATTCTGCCAGAAACTGCGCATCATCTTTCATACGGAAATAGAGTTTCTCTAAATCTTCTAAAGCTGCCATTAAAGTTTCTGACACAAAACGTCCGCCATGGATACCGAAATGCCCGTTTTGATCTGGGAATTGGGTATAGTCAATCACACTATTTTGTTGATTACTTTGCTGATCCACGTTGGACTCCTTGCATAAATCGTTCTACGAGTTGTTGGTCTTTGATACCTTTTGCGGATTCTACGCCTCCGCTGACATCGACTGCATACGCTTGAGTCGTTTGTATAGCGTCTTCAATATTTTCAGGTTTTAAACCACCTGCCAAAATTAAAGCAATATCGAGTTTAGGGAATTGAGACCAGTCAAAACTGTGTCCAGTCCCTCCTTTTAGTTCAGGATGCCATGCATCTAAAAGCATAGCACTCGCGCCAGCCTGTTGGTATTGCTGAATTGTCGTAATAATATCTGAATTTTTTGCATCAGGTTTAATCTGAATCGCTTTGTACCAACGGCGCTTATTATACTGTGCGATCTGCTGACATTGTTGTGCAGTTTCATCACCATGAAACTGAATGATATCCAAAGGCACTTGTTCTAATACTTGTGCAATGTCTTGTGCGCTGGCATTGACAAATAATCCAACAATGTTGATATACGGTGGAATAAGTTGTGCCAATTGCTGAGCCAATTCAATCGTGACATAACGTGGACTAGGTTCATAAAACACAAAACCAATCGCATCCACACCTGCTTGTACAGCAGCTTGAATATCCTGTGGTCGTGTAATCCCACAAATTTTGGCACGGGTACGCATAGCTTTGAACTCGAATTTGTTCAGATCAAACTGATTTTTTCAGTATTTTAAGCAAATCATTGTAAAGCAAATTTATTCACTTGCGTTAAAGTTCTATAGGATTATCTGTTTTACATTGTTTATACACTAAACAAACTTTATACTGCACACAAATGCAACAAGTCTAGCTTAAGGCTTTGGGAAGTTGGTGGAAATCCAACACTGCCCCCGCAACGGTAAAATGAAAATATTATTCTTTAATAAGTCAAAAGACTTACACCACTGCAATGTTTTGTGGGAAGGTGGAATAATCTGAATCGCTTTAGGTTCTATATTTAAGTCCGGATACCAGCTTGTTGTGCCCTTAAACTCAATCATTCACGGGGAGTGAATGTATGGAGCATATCATGTCTGTTATTTTTAAACCTACTGCACTTGTAGGTGCTGTCGCTATTGCGATGGGGTTATCTTCTACTGCTTTTGCAGATACTTCTTCAAATTCAGAAGCAAATTCGAAACTCGATACAATCGTTGTCACAGCATCTCGTACTGAGCAAAAAATCAGTGAAGTTCCTGCTCGAATCAATATTATTGAGCCGAAGACTCTTGAACAATCACCAATTGCATCTTTACCACAACTGTTACAAACAGATGCATCAATCAATATGGTACAAACTGGTGGTTATGGACAAGCTGCATCAATTTTCTTACGTGGTACAGATTCTGACCATACTTTACTTCTAAGAGATGGTGTTCGCTTAAACTCAAATACTGCTGGCTCTGCATCTTTACCTTTTATTGATACAACAGATATTAAACAAATTGAAGTATTAAAAGGACCTGCATCAGTTTTATATGGTGATGATGCGATTGGTGGTGTAATACAATTGATTTCCAAAACACCTGAAAAAACGGGTGCTTTTGTTACTGGTGAAATGGGTGAAAATAACACCTATAAAGCAGTAATTGGTGCTGATCTTGCTCAAGATGGTTTTTATGCTCAAGTTCGTGGACAACGCCTAGAAACTGATGGTACGCCTGTAACAGATGCAAAAAACAACAAGAAAGCAAGTTTTGATCAAAAAGGCTATAGTGCAAAAGTTGGTGTTGAGAAAGAGCGCTATGCAGCCTCAGTCGATTACAGTGAAAATCAAGGTTATAGTGATTATGACAATTACGGTAATCTCGTTTCTCAAGATTTTAAAAATGAAATCATTAATGTAAAAGGTCGAGTCGATATTTTAGATAATGTCGCACTTCATGCACGACTTTCGCAATTTAAAGACAATATTGAGCAAAATAGTTCTTCAGATTATGTACATAGTACAACCAAAGAAGCTGAGCTCTATACAAAATGGCAAATGACACCTGCTCAAAACATTTTATTCGGTTCAACCTTTAAAGATATTAAAGGTGATGTTTATTCGAAAAATTTGTTTGGCGGACAAGATGTTAAATACAAAGAATCTGTAGATACTATTGGCTATTTTGCACAGCATCAATATCAACACAATGGTCTAGAAACTCAAGTTGGTATTCGTGTGGAAGACAACGATAAGTTTGGTACACACACAGTTGGTCAAGGTGCTGTCCGTTATCAAGTTTTACCACTTACGAGCATTTATGCAAATGTCGGATCAGCTTTCCGCGCACCAACAACCAACGATTTATATGCAATTTCTTGGGGAGCAAATCCTGATTTAAAACCAGAAGAAAGCTTTTCTTATGAAATCGGTGTTGATCAAAAACTTAATCATAATATTGATTTAGGCTTATCTGTATATCGCAATAAAGTAGACAACCTGATTAATTATCAGGCGGGTAAATTAGTTAACGTAAATAAAGCAACCTTTACTGGCGGTGAAGCTTCATTTAAATGGCAACAAGATGAACTCTTTTTAACTACAACTTATGCTTATGTTCAAGCAAAAGATGATGAAACTAAAAAAGATTTAACTCGCCGACCACGCCAAAGTTTAACTCTAACTACAGGTTGGGATGATGGCGTATATGGTATTTCTGCATCTGTCGTCGCAAAATCTAATTCAAAAGATTTTGCAGATTACCCATCGACTACACCAACCACAACGCCGGGTTATGTTAGTACTAATGTCAATGCTTACTGGCAAGCAACTCCAATGATTAAACTCTTTACCAATATTGAAAACATTGGTGATGTTAATTATAAGACAGCATACAACGGTAATGGTGTTTACTACATCAACGGTGGTCGTCTTGCATCTGCTGGGGTAACTTTCCGCTACTAAAAGCGACACCCAAAAAAAATATCTAAAACAGCGCAGTTTATGGATAATGTTTTGACCGACATTATCCTTTTTTATTCTTTATCTTTTCATTTTTATCTAGGACAAAATTATGGGACATCGTTTAAGTAAAATTTATACCCGTACAGGTGATTCAGGTACCACTGGATTAGGAGACGGTTCTCGCGTAGCGAAAGATGACTTACGTATTACCGCTCTCGGTGATGTAGACGAACTAAATTCTATTGTTGGTGTATTACGTTCACAAATTTCAATGAGTAACATCGTCGATAAAGCTCATTGGGATAAATCACTGAGCTTAATTCAACACTGGTTATTTGATTTGGGTGGTGAAGTTTGTATTCCCAACTACAACTTGCTCCAACCTGTTTGTGTTGAATTTCTTGAAAAGGAAATCGACAAAATGAATGAAGACTTACCAATGCTTAAGGACTTTATTCTACCTTCAGGAACATTAGCATGTAGTTATGCACATCAAGCACGTGCTGTATGTCGTCGAGCAGAACGTAGCTTAATGACTGTACACAGTCGTGATCAAAATATTCAAGCAACTGCTCTACAATTAATTAACAGATTATCCGACTGGTTTTTTGTTGCTTCACGTAGCTTACAACGTGCAGAAGGTGGCAGTGAGGTGCTTTGGCAAAAGAACATCAATGATACGATTTAACGATAAATCACTGTCTAAAAGTAAATTTTTAACAGTATGATAAAGTCAAGTTATTGCTAAAAGTAAGACTTAAACGATTACTAAACAGATGAAAATGAGTATGTGAGTTCATTATGAGAATTATCGGACATCGTGGCGCGCGTGGTGAAGCACCTGAAAATACCCTAGCTGGATTTCAATATATTCACGATTTAGGTATCCGTGCAGTTGAATTCGATGTTCGACAATTAAAAGATGATGAACTCATTATCATGCATGATGATAATTTTTTAAGAACAACTGGAATAGATCAAGCACTGTATGATTTAAACAGCGCTGAATTAGCGGCCTATAACCAAGCCAATATCTGGATGGATTGGGAAAAACAAATTACCCCAACCTTAAGCCAAAGCCTAAAGATTATGCAGGACTTTGAGCATATTGAAGTTGAAGTGAAAGCTGTAGAAACATTGCAACACGCTGAAAAACTCATCATCGAATTACAAAAACAACTGCAAGGTTTTGAAAATATTGCAGTGATTACCAGTTTTGATTTAAAAATACATCAAGCCTTACAACAGCAAAACTCAAGTTTTAAACGTGGTCTACTGATTGAAGATGACATCCAACAACGTGCGATCGAACAGGCATTACAACTGGGATGCTGCCAGATTGGATGGATGAATCAATTGGCAACAGATGAGCTCATTCAAGCAACTCAGCGTGCAGATTTGGACATCAGTGTTTGGACTGTCAATGATATTGAGCGCGCTAAGCATTTAAGAGATTTGGGGATCAATGGATTAATTACTGATTTCCCCAAAATGATGCAGCTTGCCTTAGCACAAATTCAATAACTCAAACGCCCTTAATAACACAATAAAGTAGAATTTTATTTTGAACTTTAGAGAGTCCCAAAATTAAAATTTAACTTGAGAATCAATTGTCTAACCCCCTAAAAATCAAATTGGATAAGGCAGAAAAATTCTTACACTATTTTGACATTTAAATACGACGTTTTAACCATTCATTTTTTTCGATCAAACCGCTAGAATTCATGTTTTATTCTGTTACTGTTTTATACAATACAGATGTACACTAATACTAGTGAACACATGTTCGCCCATGATAATATCTGTGAAAGTATAGCCTAGAAAAATGCTGAAGCTATGCGTTTAACTTTACCTGATTAAGGTTCTTAGGAGTGCTGTTGGAGATGAATGCTCCCCTACCCAAAGCCCCAATAAATTGGATCGGTGTTTTTGCCTTGGTGTTTCTACCCCTTGTGGCAGTAATTGCGATCCCTTTATATGCCTACCACCATGATTTTAGTGCGGCAGCTTGGATTAGTTTATTCGTTTTACTCGGTCTCAGTAGTTTAGGTATTACTGCAGGTTATCATCGCTTGTGGGCACATCGTGCATACGAAGCGACTTTACCACTTAAAATCATTTTGATGATCATGGGAACTTTTGCTGTTCAAAACAGTATTTTGTTCTGGGCTTCTGGTCACCGCACACATCACCGCCATGTGGATGATGTAGATCAAGATCCGTATTCGATTAACAATGGTTTTTGGTACGCTCATATCGGCTGGATGTTACGTAATTATCCTGCTGCTGAATCAAATTATAAAAATGCACCTGATTTGTTGAATGACAAAGTGGTTATGTTCCAAGACAAGTATTATGTTCCACTTGTGATTGCTGTACATGCTGCGATTTTAGTTCCACTGGGTTGGGCTGTAGGTGACATGTGGGGCGTATTACTCTTAGGTGGTTTGCTCCGTTTAATCATTAGCCATCATGTAACATTCTTCATCAACTCACTCTGCCATATGTGGGGCAAACGTCCTTATACTGACGAAAATACTGCACGTGATAACTTTGTTCTTGCCATTGCAACTTGGGGCGAGGGTTATCACAACTATCACCATATTTTCCAATACGATTATCGTAATGGTGTGAAATGGTGGCAATATGATCCAACAAAATGGTTGATTTGGTCGTGCTCTAAAATCGGTTTAGCCAAGAACCTACGTCGTATCCCAAGCTTCAATATCAAAAAAGCGGAATTGGCGATGAGATTTAAATATGCTGAACAGGATTTAGCGATTTATGGTCATAACGTCAATGCAGATATTATCGCGATGAAACAAAAAGTATCGCAAGAATATGAAGCATTCACCAATACATTAAATGATTGGGCTGCGTTAAAAGAACAAGAGCTACAAGCGAAAAAAGCATCTGTTGCTGAAAAGATCCACCAAATGGATGTCAAACTTAAAGTTGATTTCCAATTGGTCGAACAGAAACTTGCTTTCCATCGTGAACGTTTAGAAACATTGATGCGTGGAATCAAAAAGAACGTTGTTTCTTAAATTCTCAATACACATCAAAAGCAAAGCTCCGAAAGGGGCTTTTCTTTTATCCATTTTTTTACAGACATTCATACTGAGAATATTGAGAGAAAATAATATGCAAATTAATAACATCCCCTTTGGCATTACCAACTGGGCAGAAGTTCCAACAACGCGCCATGAGGGTGAGCAAGGCTTTGCACTTTGGCGCACACAGCAATTTGACAATATTCGAGTGCGAATGGTCGAATATTCTGTCGATTATTTGGCTGACCACTGGTGTTTAAAAGGTCATATCCTGTTTTGCTTGGAAGGTGAGTTGCACACTGAACTTGATGATGGACGTACCTTTACCTTAAAAGCAGGGATGAGTTATCAAGTTGCAGACCAAGCTGAAGCGCATCGTTCTTCTACCGCATTTGGTGCAAAGCTATTTATTGTCGACTAAAACAGTCGACATTATCTCAACAGCTTAAAACTTTGCTATATTGAGAGGGACAAGTAAAACCATTGTGACCGATCGCTATGCAATTTGCCCCACGTTATCCATCTCTCGATTCAAAGCTCTACCATGAGCAAATGCCTAGCCCACTGAAAGGTGCAAAGGCTGGGCATTTTAATGCTGCGCTTGCGGATGAATTACAATGGTCTGAAGATGAAAAAGCCCAATGGGTCGAGATTTGTAGCGGACAAAAAACCTTTGCTGAATTTCATCCCCTTGCCATGGTTTATGCAGGGCATCAATTTGGACAATGGGCAGGTCAATTGGGGGATGGGCGTGGCCTATTGATAGCGCAAATTTTAAATCGACAAGGCCAAACCATTGACCTACATTTAAAAGGTGCAGGCTCAACCCCTTACTCTCGTATGGGAGACGGACGTGCTGTATTACGCTCTGTGATTCGTGAATATCTAGCAGGTCATGCACTCAATGCACTGGGGGTTGCTTCAAGCAATTCCATAGGCTTTACTTCTTCAACCCAAGGTGTACAACGAGAAAAACTTGAACTTGGTGCAATGATGTTACGCACTTCGGATTGCCACATCCGTTTAGGGCATTTTGAATGGATCAATCAATATCAGCCAGAGTTACTCACTGAATTTACCCAAAAATGTATTGAATGGCACTATCCACAATGTTTAAGTGCTGAACAGCAAAAGTTTGAAGACACTGTTTTAGCATTTGCAACGCAAGTGATCCAAAACACCGCTGTCATGATCGCAAAATGGCAATTGGTAGGTTTTGCGCATGGGGTCATGAATACGGATAATCTCAATATTACAGGTTCTACCCTTGATTTTGGCCCTTATGGTTTTATGGAGCGTTTCCGTCCCAATTGGATCAACAATCATAGTGATTACAATGGCCGTTATACCTACCAAAACCAACCGAGTATTGCACATTGGAACTTATGGAATTGGTTAAACAATTTAATTCCACTGGCACAAGCAGAAAATAAAGAACAATTTAAGCAAGACCTCGTCGAATGTTTAGAGCATTTTGAACCGACCTTTCTAGAACATTATACCCATGGGCTATGCCAAAAACTTGGACTACCTGCCTTCCACAAAGATAGTTTTGATTGTGGTATGGCATTTTTAAGAATTCTACAAAGTGAGCAACTCGACTATACCAACAGTTTTCTTCGCTTACAGAATAAAGAATACGAAGCTATTAAAGATGATTGCCTAGATCGCTTTCAATTTGAAAACTTCTTGACGCAATATCACAGTATTCGTGAGCAGCAAGAGATTGATGTACTTGATGCAGAAATGAAAAAGGCCAATCCAGTCTATATTTTAAGAAATCATATGCTACAAACAGCCATTGAACAGGCTGAACGTGATGATTTTTCTGAGGTTGATCGTCTATTTAAATTGCTTAGTCAACCGTTTACCAAACAAACGGATTTAGAAACAGCCAAAGATTTAACGCCTTTACCGAGCGATGTTCCTGAAGTAATGGTGAGCTGTTCTTCTTAAATCCATTAAAAAGCTCCCTTGATTTGAGGTTTAATTCAATTTAGGGAGCTTTTTATTTATTACAGTAAATTAACGTTGTGGAATATCTAACCAACGTGGTGATTGATAAGTAACTTTCATCATTTTAATCATAGCGGCGTATGGTTCAACATCCCCACGGTCTTCTGAATTATCATTGTCACTAAATAGCGGGAAAGTGCCTGGCGATTTTTTGATTTCAATATCATCAATCATCCAGCCCCTAAACCCATTATATAAACCATCCACTGTTTTAAATTGGAATCTTAACTTTACATTTGCCTGGCCAGCAAATTCATCCAGCGATATCGGTTCTTGCTGTGATATCGCTGGTGCAAGGTTAAAACCAAAGTTTGTAAATGGTAAAGGCGCTTTCAGCAATGTCGTTTCAGGATCAGATAAAGGGTTTAATCGAGCAATCATCTTATAGTTTTCCCCACCATCCGTCGATACTTGAATATCCATCAGATCAAATCCTTTCTCATTCGGATTGACTGCTTCAATTTCCCACCATGTTTTAAAATTTAAACTCAGTGGTTTACTTGCCTTACTTAAGTCGATTGAAGGCGATGTTAATTGAGCATCATTTTTGTCCTCAGAAGTACCACCATCTAATGCACTATTTCCTGATTGTTTACCTATAAAATTACCTTGTTGGATATCACCATACCAATAAGCTTGATTGCCTTGAGGAGGATTTGGTACAACACCCTTACTGGTATCATTGGGTGCTAAAGTCACAAAACCGCCAACTAATTTATTTTGAATACCATGACCAGTTTTTATTAGATTCCAAATCGGTTGCTGCAAACTACTTTCTTTAGTCCAGGCATTGACTGTAGGAGAATCTGGCTCAAAAGTTTCTCTCCACACTACATCACCCGTTGCTATTGTGATTGGGGCTAAAAAGAATTGATTACCAAAAGATGATGAACTATTTACAGATACAGCTTTCTGTATGGTTTGATAGCCCTCGGCATTGATCAGCAATGTGGTATTTTTCAATGCAGCAGCCAGATTAGCCGAGACATTAAAGGTCAAGCTGAATTGCCCTTTGTTATCTGTTAAAGCCGTAATAAATGCACCATTGGTCGCTGCACCACCAGATAATGAGACTTGAGCATTTTTAACAGGCTTTCCATTTTGAGTAACTTGGCCCGACAGTGAACCAACGATTGCCTTAACTTCTTCACATTTTTCAGCTTTACAACTTAATGGCACATTGAGAACGACTTCAGCATTCGAGTTCTGCTTTTTCAGTACAAAGCTGGTGACTACGGGTGAAGTTGCTTCATTCGTTAAAACAAAATACTGATCAGGTGTTAAATTATTCACTTGAATAAAACCTTGCTCATCCGTTATTAAAGTGACTGAACTAAAGCTTTTCGCATCTGGCAAAATGTCATTAGATGCAAATAAATCTGTACTCTCTGAATATTGAATACCTAAACTCTTTGCAGATGCGACTTTTACCGTAAGTTTGGCAATTGGTTGATGATTTGCATCTAAGATTTGAATACGATTGACATTGGTTTGTTGTTGAATAGGTGGATTGATAGGCTTTTCATTGTCCGTTTTTGGATCTGATGAATCACTTCCACAAGCAGCAAGCATCATTGTAGAAGCAATGATCGCTGCAATTAAATTTTTCTTCATGTAACTGACCTCGGATATTTTAATCCTTGTTGTTATAGACACACAATTTATTAAATATATTAAATTGATTTTTAATAATAGCTTAAATTAAAGAAAAAATCTTAAAAGAGGAATCGTCACATGAATAGCCGATATTGTTATAGTTACCCACAATTTCTGTGGATAAACTTGTGTTTATCCACAGGATAAATCCACAATCACAAATTAACTACAGCTTTTGTCTTTAGAATGAATAAAATTTAGGCAATACAGGGTTTTACAACATTAGTATTCTAAAATGAATAAAAAATACCTCATTCCATGCTTGATTCTTTTGGCTATAGCTATAGCAAGTGTCTGGACTTATCAAAAATATAATCAATTTATTCCAACGGCAAATGCTGCCATACATGTGCAGAATTTATCTGAGCAAGAGATTCAACGTCTTCGTCAAAACACGCCAATCACCGAAGTTAAAGTTTATAAATCAGATCGTATTGTTAAACTCATGCATCATGATCAAGACATACGAACATATCCAATGCGCTTAGGCTTTGATCCTATTGGACATAAAGTTAAAGAAGGTGATGGAAAAACTCCTGAAGGTCGTTATATTCTAGATTGGCGTAATCCCAATAGTGCATTTTATAAATCACTGCATGTGTCCTATCCAAACCAACAGGATAAATCTAAAGCCAACCAACTTGGCGTTTCTCCTGGTGGCGACATTATGATTCATGGTTCAGCAACACGCTCACAAGTGGAAAAGCTGCCTAGTTTAATGACCTACTTACCTAGAAATGACTGGACATGGGGGTGTATTGCCGTTAGAAATATAGACATGGATGAAATTTGGAAGCTGGTCGATGATGGAACAGTGATTAGCATTTATTCATAAAGAATATTTTAAAAAGAGACAATGATGACTGGTGAAGAAATCCGAACTTTAGCATTTAAGATTGCATCAGATTTACCTAAATCCGAACTTGACTATCCCTTTGGTGAGGATGTTCCTGTTTTTAAAGTGATGGGAAAAATGTTTATGTTAGGCTCTGAACTGCATGGCAAAAAACTGATTAATTTAAAAGTTGAACCTGATCATGGCGAAATGTTGAGAGATCTCTATCCCTCGATTCAGGTGGGTTACCATATGAATAAACGTCATTGGATTTCAGTCTATGAAGACGAACAGATCAGTGCTGATCTGATTCAAGACTTGGTTGAAGGCTCTTATGAGCTTGTGAGCAAGAGCCTGACCAAAGCCCAAAAGCAGGTATTGGCGGTTTATCAACACATTAAATAATTAGCGGGCTTTGGATCGCACATTAGATCAACAGACCTAAGCTCTATCTATCCACGATTCAGTCAAAATCAGAATATATCAATAAACATAAAGTTATATGTTTATTTTTCAAACATAACTTTTTACATTTATAAACATTTACCCACAATATCTGTGGATAAACCTGTGTTTATCCACAACGATGAACTTAAAATGTCGAAAACTTAATCTTCTGGATATTCAAAACGGTAGCCTACACCATAAACAGCTTGTACCCATTCATGACGATTTCCGGTTTCCGCTGCTTCAGATATTTTACGACGTAAGTTCTTGATATGACTATCAATAACACGGTCAGCAACATCAAAACTATCTGGGTTAATATGGTCTAAAAGTTGCGCTCTAGAATAGACTTGTCCCAAATGTTCGAGGAAAAGCTCTAAAAGGCGGAATTCAGTTGGCGTTAAATTCAACGATTTTTGTTGATACCAGATACGTTGTTGTGCTTTATCAATACGAAATAAGTCATTGGCTTCAGGTTCAGCTTTACGTTCTAAACGGCGTAATACCGCTTGTACACGTGCCACCAACTCTTTTGGGCTAAAAGGTTTGCAGACATAGTCATCTGCTCCCATATTTAAACCCAAGACACGATCGATTTCTTCAGTTCGTGCAGTCACCATGATAATCGGTAAGTCGGTTTGCTCACGTACTTTACGGCAAATGGTCAAACCATCCATACGCGGGACCATCAAATCCAACACCATTAAACTTGGCTTGCGTTGCAGGAAGCTGTCATACGCTTCTTGACCATCATGAAACATACTGACTTCAAAGCCTGCTGCTTCTAGATAATCCCGCACCAATTGCGCAAGTTCAACTTCATCCTCTACCAGCATGATATGCTTCATGTTGTACTATTCCTTTTAAACTTTAGTATGTTTTGAAAATGTCAGTTTGCAACGCAAACCGCCTAATGGCGAATGATCAAAAGTAAGCTGACCACCGAGTGTTTGTGCAATTTTACCTGATAAAGCTAAGCCCAATCCTGTACCACCTGTACTACGTGTACGTGAATTATCCACACGATAGAAACGTTCGCCCAAGTGTGCAATCTGTTCATCACTCAAACCCAATGGGCTATCATCAACAATCACACTCCAAGAATCTGCATCTTGCTCTGTATGCACTTGGACTTCACCACCTGCCTCAGTATAGCGAATACTATTTCCAAGTAAGTTGACCATAATTTGCTTAAAGCGATCTATATCTAATTGTAATTTCGCTCCCTCACCTGTGGCAGAAATTGTTAAATCAGCCTGTTCAAATTTAGGTTTAAAATTCTCTATTTCTTGTAAAACCACCGACCAAGGATCAATTTCTGCAAAGTAGCATTTTAATTGTTGTGCTTCAGCTTGCGCCAAATCGGCTAAATCCTGTGTCAACTTTTTCAAGCTCGTAACCTGACGTAACATCGCTTCAAAATGTTCTGGTGTCGGCTTGCGAATCCCATCTTGCATGGCTTCAATCTGTGCTTGTAATACTGCTAATGGCGTTTTTAATTCATGTGAAGTATCTGCAACCCACTGACGGCGTGATGTTTCATGCTGGTCAAGAATGACGGCCAGTTGATTTAACTCTGTCGACAAATCTCCCAATTCATCATTGCGGTTAATCACCACTTGATGCTGGTAGTTACCTTTGGTTAATTCGCGAGTTGCATTCAATAAACGTTGAATCGGTGTTTTAAAATAAGTCGCCAATAACAATGCTGCAACCAAGCTTGATAAGAAGGTGAAGATATAAATCAGCACTAAATAACGCTTTTGATTACTAAAGAAGTTAATACTCAGCGCATCATCCTGATCTAAAACTGGTTTTAAACCCAAGTAACCGACCACTTCATCATTGACTAAAATCGGACGATAAGACACCTGATCATCTGACGGTTCACCTAAAATAAACTGTTGTTTTGCATCATATAAAGAAAGTCGTGAACTCAGCCCCAAACGGTCAGGCAATGACACAAATATCTTTTTGCCATTCTGCGGATTTACCGTTCGCATCGGATCTCGCGTTGGTGCTTCTTTCGCTGCAGAAGCTGCTGCTTCGTGTCCTGCTGAAAGATGACTTTTATCTTTACCTATAGGCGGTTTATTTGCTTTACGATCTGAGGGTCTATATAAGTTTTGATTTGAACTAAGCGGAAATTTCAAACCTTCAAAAGGTTGATAAGCTGAGGGTAAATTTTCTTCGAGAATTTTCAGTTCTTCTTTATCCAGCTGAGACTTATGAACTGCACCGTCCGTTTGTCCCAAAGTCGCCACCATTGTATGTTCTTTAAAATAGCGTTGCTGTAAAGCGATATCATACTGACGACGTAGCCACCAGCGTGATAATTTATCATAATCATCAGGCGCAGCATCACCTTCAATTTGCAAAATCTGTGCTTGAACCGCGTTACCCCAGTCTTGATAGACCCCATATACATCTGCCAAGTTTTCGATCAGATGATCAAGTTTCTGCATCTCAACATCTGCAACATATCTGGCAAAGTTCTTTTGCATAGTCCAATGTAAGACACCCAAGCTCACTGTTGTAATGACTAAAGTTGTCAACAAAACAGTCAGAAATAAGCGTAATGCAATGGGAACTCGACGTATTTTCAAAACTGGTCTCACGTTTTTCTTCTCATTTCAACATTGTACCCAACAGTTGCTCAAAATTCTCTCCATTGTTTCTACATCATTATTATTTAATCTTTACTGTATCAACAGAACATCAAAATATTCATTGGAGTAGTAACAATGAAAGCAATGACAAAAATCGCACTGGTATCAGCAAGTATTTTAACTGCGGGGGCTTTAACAGCCTGCCAATCCAATCCTGGTCCTAAAGACGGTCCAGATGGCCGCCCAATGATGCATGGTGAACATCATAAAATGTCACCAGAACAACGTGAAGAAATGAAACAGAAGCGTGCTCAACATAAAGCGTTACGCCAACAAATGCAAAAAGCCTGTGATGGCAAAGCAATTGGTCAAACGGTTCAGGTGACAGCAGGTCAGCAAAATATTAATGGTACATGTAATATCGTATTCAAGCCTGATCACAAGGCGATGAAAGAGATGAAACAAGATTTCCGTCGAGATGGAGAACAACGTGGCCATATGATGCGTCATGATGGGCCACGTATGAAAGACATGACCGAAGAACAACGTGCTCAAATTAAGCAAGAATTTGCACAAAAACGTGCAGAACGTAAAGCACAGTGGGATGCGATTCAAAAATCATGTGCAGGTCAGACTGATGGCAAAGCAATCCAAGTAAAAATGGGTGATAAAATCATCGATGGCAAATGTGTTGTTAAATTCCAACCAGAATTTAAAGCAGGCGAAAACATGCCGATGATGCCACCAAAAGTTTAATTCATATCTCGGCTAAATATAAAAAACGACCCAAAAGGGTCGTTTTTTATTTGTCACGATCATTTATTTGAGTTTACTTGGAATTATCCGAAATCAAAGCCACTTGTTGGGCATAATTTAATAACTTAAGTTTAGAAGCCGCTAATTCTTCAGCAGTGGCTTGACGGGTGATATCCCGATGAATGCGCAATACATGCTGACGTAAAGAATGACTTTCTGCAGCATTATAAGATTTACAGAATTCTTTAATTGCAGGATCACGCTGTTCAATCATTCGATCAACCCAACGATCCAATTGCGCCAACTTTTTAATCCCTTGTTTAGGGGTTAAATAAGACAAAATGATAGCTTCGTCTTCATTACGCAAAAGCTTACCAATCCGTTGAAATTGACGGCGACGTGCTTCAAAAGATGTGATCAATTGCACATCAAGCAAAGCCTCAATCAACCGATCTTCGACAGGTAAAGATTCAATTTGTTTCTTCGACAACTCTGCGAGTTGTTCACCTAAAGCAGCCATACGTTGTACAGCTTTTTTCTGTTCGGTTTTACTTGCACGCCCTTCTAAAGACTCAAAATCATCTTCAGTAAAACGTTGCGGACGACGTGCCACGATTATTCTGCCTCGTAAAATTTATCTGCGAACAGTGCTTGAACTTCAGACAAAGCTTTTTCTTCATCTGCACCATCAATCACTAGACGCAAGGTGGTTCCTTTACCCGCTCCGAGCATAAGTAAAGAAAGGATATTCTTGGCATCGACTAACTTGTCACCCTTACCAATTTGAATAGAGCATTTAAATTTAGTCGTGACTTCGATTAGTTTTCCAGATGCACGCGCATGTAATCCTAATTTATTAATTACGTCAACAGTTGTGTCAATCATGACCAGTGCTTCATTTCTCTATGTAATACCTGAATAGTCCATTTCGACTCAAGAGCCTTTTTCAACCTATCCACAATATAAACCGAACGATGTTGCCCCCCCGTACAGCCAATTGACACTGTAATATAGTGACGATGACCTTCCGAAAAAGCAGGCAACCACTTATTTAAAAACTGATAGATGTCTTGATACATCTCATTTGCTTGCTCGCTGGCTTCTAAAAATTTACGTACTGGTTCATCTAAACCCGAATATTTACGTAACTCTAAATCCCAATGTGGATTCGGCAAATGCCTTACATCAAAAACAAAATCTGCATCTAATGGAATACCATGTTTATAACCAAAAGATTGCAAAATTAAAATGAGTTTATCGGACTGTCCCAGTTTGGACAATAAGGTATCTTTTAAATCGTGTACACTTTTATCCGTTGTATCGATATGTACTGTTGCTCGCAGTTGAATGGGGAGCAATAAATTTTTTTCTTCTTGAATACATTCATTCAAACTTTGGAAGCGGTTTGACAAAGGATGTGGACGTCGCGATGCGCTAAAACGTGAAATCAACTCCTGATCACGCGTCGTTAAATAAATAACGTCTACGCTGCCATGTTTCTGTAACTGTTGAAAAACCTGATCAAAACCTTGTAAATCTTCTTTGGCGCTTCGAACATCGACACCGAGTGCCAATAATTCTAAATTGTTTTCTCTATCCAGCTTTTCAACGATTTCAGGAAGCAATGCCAAAGGCAAATTATCGATACAGTAATAACCCAAATCTTCAAGCACCTGCAAAGCAGATGATTTACCTGAACCAGACTGTCCTGTTACGATAAGTATGCGCTTCATGGCATGGCGATCCTAAAAGCAAAGTTTATGTCAAATGTTTTACTTGTAAATTGTCAATCAGACGAGTCTTGCCTAATTTCGCTGCAACAAACAATACAACATCTTGGTCGAATTGTTCAACTTTTTGCAACGTTGGACTACGTGCTTCGACATAATCCACAACCAACCCTGCATCATTTAAACTTTCACGAATTTGCGCCAAGACATCTACAAGTGCTTTACCTGCATGTAAATCTTGTTCAGCAGTCGTTAAGCTCTTAAAAATAACAGGAGCTGTTTGACGATCTTGTTCAGATAAGTAACCATTACGAGAACTTAAGGCCAAACCATCTTCAGCACGTGCAATTGGCACACCAATCACTTCAATTGGCATATTCAAATCACGAACAACCTGCTTAATCACAGCCAATTGTTGATAATCTTTCTGTCCAAAAAATGCAAAGTTCGGCTGTACAATATTAAACAATTTGGTGACAACAACAGCAACACCATCAAAATGACCTGGACGTTGTAATCCGCACAAGTCATTGGTAATTTCGCCCACACTAATATTGGTTAAGCGTGGGAATTTACCATACATTTGTTCCACAGAAGGTGCAAAAACAATGTCGCAACCCACTTCAGCAAGCAAATTACTGTCTTGCTCAAGTGTACGAGGATAATTATCAAAATCTTCATTCGGTCCAAATTGGATTGGATTCACGAAAATACTGACCACCACCACATCACATAATTTACGCGCTTCACGAACCAGGTTTAAGTGGCCTTGATGTAGATTTCCCATCGTCGGTACAAAACCAATGATTTTACGTGCCGATCGAGCAGGTTGAAGTGATGCTGTTAATCCTTGAATGGTCGTTTCTGTTTTCATGTTTACAGCTCTACTTGGAAAGTATGTTCTTTGGCAGGGAATGATTGCTCTTGTACAGCAACATGATATGCCTTAAATGCATCCACGATTGCAGTTTCCCCTGCTTGTTCTTTCATAAAATTACGTACAAAACGTGCCACTTTACCAAACGTCAAACCAAGCATATCTTGCACCACAAGTACTTGACCATCGGTATCTGCACCAGCACCAATGCCAATCACAGGAACGTGTGGGAACAATTCAGCAATTTCTTTACCCATCTGTGCCGGAACACATTCAAGCAATAACACAGCCGCACCTGCATCAACTACAGCTTTACAGTCCGCAATCAGTTGATCTGCTGATTCACGCGTTTTCGCTTGTAATTTATAACCACCAAAAACATGCACCGATTGTGGTGTTAAACCCAAATGTACACAAACAGGAATACCATTTCGTGTCAAAACTTCTACAGTTTCAGCCAGCCACTCACCGCCCTCAATTTTCACCATTTGAGCGCCCGCTTGCATCACGGTTTTTGAATTGAGCAACGCATCATTGAGCGTGGCATAGCTCATAAAGGGTAAATCACACAGGACAAACGCATGTTGATTTGCACGACGTACAGCCGCAGTATGATAGGCCATATCTGCAACAGTCACAGGCAAGGTAGAATCATGCCCTTGGATTGTCATCCCTAAAGAGTCACCAATCAAAATGGTGTCAATCTCAGCAACTTCCATACCTTTTGCCATACTTGCATCATAGCAAGTTAAGCATGAAAATTTACGTCCCTGAGTTTTGAATTGTCTTAAATCACTTAGGCTAATCATGACGATATTCCTCTATCAATGAGAGTTCCTCTGCCCATTCAATCCTTTAATCAGCCCATGACTGATCTGTTAAAACACGAAGGGTTGAATGTTGCACGAAATCTAACTTTTGCAATGATTGTCCATTGACTTGGAGCTCAGGATCGAGATCCAACAATGGAATCACCACAAAATCACGCTCTAAAATACCGATATGCGGTACTGTGAGCCGCTCATTTATAATGTTTTTTTCAGCATAAAGCAAAAGATCTAGATCTAAAGTACGCTCACCCCAGCGGCGTAACCGTACTCGACCTGATTCATTTTCAATACGTTGCAGCTCATCCAGCAAGGCCAAAGGCGCTAAATCGGTGTGTAATTCTGCAACTGCATTGTGATAATTTGGCTGATCTTGAGGCCCCATCGGCGGGCTTTGATACAGCTTTGAAACGATAACAACACCTAAGTTTCTGAGTTTTTCTACAGCTTCCCGTAGAATTTGCTCAGAATCACCTAAATTACTGCCTAAACCAATATAGGTTTTAATCATGATTGGGTCGGTCCAAAAATCACACTGCTTAAATCACGTTGTACGCGTCTACGCTTGGTAATTGGATGATCCGCTGTGATCTCGCCTTTGTTTACTGCTGTTCGAGCATCATTTCTACTTCTAAAATCTTGAGATGATGTTGAATTTGGCTTAGTCCGGGAACGACGGCTACGAGATTCTTGTTCTTTCACCAATGGTTCAATTTGCGTGGAAGCTGCTGCTTTTACATCTTCAACAGGGGCAACTTCAGCAAGTTTCTTACGACTCTTAGCACGCTGACGATTATAGCTGCCAATTGCACGCTCTTTCTCATCAGTCGACATGTCTTGGTAAGCTTCCCACCATGCACCCATGCCATTGGTAGAAGCATCACCTGACTTCTCTCTCAACAACAAGAAGTCAAATCCTGCACGGAAACGTGCATGACCCGAAAGCGCTTCAATCTGTTGTGGTTTCGGGTTGAGCAAACGGCTTTGCATTTCCCAGACTTCACGAATAAAGGTTTCGGCAAAACGAGGAATAATGGTTCGTGTCGCTTGGCGTTTTAACACATCCAAACCTGCTTGAGCACGTGCTTCTGCAGCAACCACACCTTTAGCATGGTAGAAATCACAACGCGCTAAGAAATTATTCCAGAGCAATACCGCATAGAAAAATGCAGGATTAATGGTTTTACCCATTTGAATCCGTTGATCGGTATTTTTCGCTGCACGCTCTATAAATTGAGTAATCTCAGGGCTAATATCAGCAAATAATTGCTTCCAAATACCAAATTCAATCAACATCGGCATCACACGATGCAAATGCCCCATGGTGAATAATTTTTGCGACTCATCATATAAACGATGCGGAGAAACATCACGCAGCAATTGCGTCATTTCTTGGGTAAAAACGTCTAATATTTTAGGATCTATACTAAAATTTAACTTCGCAGCAAAACGTAATGTACGCAACATCCGTACTGGATCTTCTTCAAAACGAAGTGCGGGATCACCCAATAGTCTTAAAGTTTTGGTTTTTATATCATCAATAGCATGACAAAAATCGAGCACTTCCCCTTTTCGAGGTTGGTAATACATGGCATTGATGGAAAAATCACGTCGAGCAAAATCTTGCTCTATTGTTCCCCAATTGTTGTCACGTAAAATCATCCCTTGTGCAGAGGTAATGGCTTTTTTCGGTGGGGCACGGAATGTCGCCACCTCAATCAATTCACGACCTGAGTACACATGTGCCAATTCAAAACGTCGCCCAATAATTCGGCAACGACGACCAAATACCTCTTTCACCTGTGAAGGTGTTGCATTGGTCACAGCATCGTAGTCTTTCGGATTTAAGCCAAGCATTAAATCACGTACACCACCACCGACTATATAAGCTTCATAGCCAGCTTTAGTTAAAGAATCAATAACATCTAAAATGGAGGAAGGTAATTGAGCGGTGGATAACCCACACTTTGACGCACGCAAAGTTTGCAAAAGACACTGTCTCCTACGTCAGGACGTAAAAATCATAATTGTGCTAATGATATCGCTTACACAGCTAAAGGGCAATTTGATTCTCGCAAACTTCACTTGAATTTATGGACTATTGATAATTCGTCGATCTACAGGCTGTTAAACCCATCATAAACTCAGCCGTGCTCTATTCTGCTCGAAAAGTTTCTCGCCAATCCCTTTGACCTTTTTTAAGTCATCGATACTTTTAAATCCGCCATTCTGATTACGATAAGCAATAATCGCCTGTGCTTTCTTTGCCCCCACACCCGTGAGCTGTTGTAATTGTTCAGCATTTGCAGAATTTAAACTGACTTTTAAAGCTGAGCTGTTTGAAGACTGAGCAGAAGATGATGGGCCTTTGTGATTGCTATTCGATGGCGATTTTTGGCTATTCGGTCGTGAAAGATAGTATTGATCGTCGACTTTTTTTAATTGTGCATCATGGGCCTGTTGTTGTGCTTTCCAGTTGAGATAAGCTTGATCAAACTGTTGTGCATACAAGCTCAAGGAGCAACTCAAAAGCACCAATAAAAAAGACGATTTAATTAGTTTTACTACACGATTAAAATAAAAATGCTGATTACTCATTGCTAACCTGTGATTTTAATTGTTGCTTTGCCTGATCCCAAAGGAGATCCATTTCTTCTAAAGATACATCTTCTAATCTTTTATTTTTAAAATTGATTTTATCTTCAATATAAGCAAAGCGAGATTTAAATTTATAAATGGTTCTTAACAGCGCCATCTCACTTGAAATGCCTAGTTTACGCCCTACATTGATTAAAGAAAATAAACAATCACCAAATTCATCCATAATTTCATCAGGTTTTTCCGATTGCAGCGCCTCTTCAAACTCTGCCAGTTCTTCTTTGACTTTATCGTAGGCCTGCGCCACATCAGGAAAATCAAAGCCTACTTTTGCGACATTTTTTTGAATGTTTTCTGCCTGAGATAAAGCAGGACCATGTTTTACCGCATCTAATCGAGATTGAGTTTTGCCCTGTTTTTCTTGTTGTTTAATTTCCTGCCACAACACCGACACTTGTTCAGGCGTTAAATTATCAAATTGTTGTTTTTGGAAAACATGTGGATGGCGTCGGATCAATTTTTGACAAAGTACATCGACAACATCGTTAAAATCAAAAGCCCCCTGCTCACTGTACATCTGTGATTGAAAAACCACTTGTAGCAATAAATCACCTAATTCATTTTTAATTTCATCTATATCACCAGAACGCACTGCTTCTTCCACTTCATATGCTTCTTCAATCGCATAGCGCGTTAAACTTTCAGGTGTCTGTTCACGATCCCAAGGGCATTCTGCACGTAATTGTTTCATGATGGCGAATAGCTGTTGCATTTTATGTCCTTTAAGATCAATAACAAATGACTGCACAACACTTGTTGTTCTGCATGTTTTATGTTCAACTCTTTGCAATCAAAATAAACTAAAAAGGATGCTGCAATGAGTCAAAGCATATTCATTAGTGGTGCTGCGCAAGGGATTGGGGCTGCGATTGCACGTCTATTCTACCAACAAGGTTATCAAGTTGGTATTTATGATATCAATGAAGCGCAGGCTCAAATTTTAGCAGATCAATTGGGTGACAATGCCAAAGCGGGAAAATTAGATGTGAGCGATTATGCACAATGGCAAACCGCGCTTAAAGAATTTTCTCAATGGGCAAATGGTCTCAACATTTTAGTCAATAATGCTGGGATTCTGTATTCTGGAGATTTTGAAAAAACTGAGATTAGTGCTCATCACCGTACAATCAATATCAATGTCAATGGCGTTTTAAATGGCTGTCATGCCGCACTTCCCTATCTAAAACAAGCGAAATTTGCGCGTATCATCAATCTTTCCTCAGCATCAGCCATTTATGGACAAGCAGATTTAGTCTCTTATTCTGCCAGTAAATTTGCCGTACGCGGTATTACAGAAGGATTAGATATCGAATGGCAAAAATATGGCATTCGTGTACTGGATGTGATGCCGCTTTTTGTCCAAACAACGATGGTGACAGACATGGATGCAGGCGCGATTCAAAACATTGGGGTCAGTCTCACGCCCCAAGATGTTGCCGAACAAGTGTTTGCCTTAGTCAAAGCCAAAGGAAGCATCTTAACGGCTACGCATACGCCTGTGGGATTGAAAACCAAAATTATGTTCCAACTCTCTGCAATCAGCCCCCAGTTTGTCAATCGTTTAGCCAATTTACTGCTCACCAAAAAGTAATTTTTGCTCGCCTATAGGTCATAAAAAAATTATGGCTTATAGGCTTAAGTCATTTATATTGATATAAAAATATTTTAGATTTTGATTGTAATACCGCCTTATGGAAGCGCCTATTTCGCTTCCTAACAGCTTTGTAATTTTTGTTTTTGTTATTTTAATTTATAGTTTTGTTTCCAATGTGCAAATGGAATAAACAATGAAAAAAACACTCCTAACAATAACCATACTTGCATCAAGTACAATCCTAACTGCTGCCCCACTGAGCACTACTGAACTAAAAAGTATGGATTGTGCCGCGCTTGCTGTTGAAAAAGCCAATGCAAGCCGCGTGCTCTCCACTTCTGAAACTAAGGCAACAGGCAAAACCATTAGTAAATGGGCGGGTCTTGCAAGTAGTGCTTTAAATGCTTTTGGTGGAGGCTCTGATACAGCATCCAAAGCTGGAGGCTTTGCCAATAAGGTCTCGACTGAGTCAGATCCTGGTCAAGTCGATACTCAACTTATGACTGATGCTCAAGCCAACATAGAAAATATCGCCATTTACCAAAACTCAAAAAAATGTAGCGTGTAATTTTTATAGGGTGATTTCAAATCAAAAAACCTGCATTGTGCAGGTTTTTTTGAAATAAATAATGTCAGAACAGCGAACTAATTGCCTTGAACCAAGCGTCGAGCACTGATAATGCCAGGCTGTTGCTCCAATCTCGCCAAGAGGCGAGACAATTGCGCCAAGCCTTTCACTTCAATCAACAATTTCATATTGGCAATACCATCTGCTTCAGAAATCGTATTCACCTGACGGATATTGATCTGATCTGAAAAAATCACTTGGGTCAAATCTTTTAACAAACCACGGCGATCATACGCTTCCACCACAATTTGCACACTTTGCCCACGTGTCGGTTGCATCTCCCAATCCGCTTCAACCGCACGATCAGGTTCTAACTTGATCATGCGCATATAATCTGGGCATGCAACCTTGTGAATACTAACACCACGATTCAATGTGATATATCCAGCAATCGACTCACCATGAACAGGCTGACAACATTGTGCAATATGTAATTCAACATTGTCCAAACCATCAATTAAAATTCCATGCGCCGACAAGGTATGACTTGCGCGTGGATTTAATGTTGGTTTTAAAACCAGCTCTGGTTCATCCTGATCTAAGTGCATGTGGCGATTGACTTGATTGATCAAGGCATGCAGGCTAATTTCCCCACTCACCAATGACACCAAGATGTCATCCCCAGTTTTCACATTGAAATGATTACAATAATCACTTAAATCAATACTTTTCGGATGAATCGCTAAACGTGAAAGTTCTTTATTGAGTAGCTCACGCCCAACTTCCAAATTTTTACTGCGATCTTGTTGTCTAAACCAGTGGCGCAACTTGTCACGCGCACGTGCTGTTTTAATATAACCCAAAGAGTTAACCAACCAATCACGATTGGGTTCACGATCTTTCTTGGTTAAAATCTCAACCTGTTCGCCTGTTTTTAAGGTATAGGTTAACGGCACATAGCGTTGGTTGACCCGTGATGCATAGCACTTATTGCCGACTTCGGTATGCACATGATAAGCAAAATCAAGCACTGTCGATCCGCGTGGTAGTTCTTTAATATCCCCATCACGGCTAAACACATAGATTTTTTCAAAACCTTCAAAATCTTGAATTTGTTCAAAATCTTCTGTTTCATCTTCATTGGGATGCGCACTGGTTTCGGTACGTTCTTGATAATGTTCAAGCACTGCACGTAAAGAATGCAAACGATGATTAAATGAATAGTCGGTGGTTTTCGAGCCTTCTTTATAATTGAAGTGTGAACACACGCCCAACTCGGCTTCTTCATGCATTTCTTTGGTTCGGATCTGGATTTCCAAAGATTTATTTTCTGCAATCACCGCAGTATGCAAAGAGCGATAACCGTTGGCTTTTGGGTTGGTAATATAGTCATCGAACTGATGAGGAATATGACGCCAAATTTGATGCACAATGCCTAAAGCGTGATAACACTCTGCGACAGATTTAACCAAAACCCGTAACGCGCGAATATCATAAAGCTGATCAAAACTTAGATTTTTACTCTTCATTTTGCGGTAGATCGAATAAATATGTTTTACCCGACCTGATATTTCGGCCTCAATATCATGCCCAGCCAGCTCATTCTTGAGTTTATCTACCACAAACTGAATATATTGTTCACGCTCTAGACGCTTTTCATTGAGTAAAGAAGCAATCTCTTTATAACGTTCTGGTGCCAAATAACGGAAAGCAAGATCTTCGAGCTCCCATTTTAATTGGGCAATGCCTAAACGATGCGCCAAAGGTGAATAGATGGTGAGAATTTCTCGTGCAACACGCTCTTGACGTTCTTTTGAAGAATGCGCCAATTCACGTAAAGCAAAGGTCCGTTCAGCCAGTTTAATCAAGACCACACGAACATCTTCTGTCACAGATATCAACATCTTATAGATGCCTGTCAGATGTTCACGCTGATTATTATTAAAGTGATCTTCTAAACGTTTATTCTTTTCAATCAGTTCAGAAAGTTTACCCATCGCCAAAGTGCCTTTGACAAGGTTGTAAACCTGCTCACCGCATTGCTGCTGTATTTCCTCTAAGGTGGTGAGATCTTCACGCACACTACGATAAAGCACAGCTGCTGCCAGCGTATCTTCATCAACATGTAAATGCGCGAGAATATCGGCCATCCCAATGCCTGTTGCAAAGGTATTGGTTCTGGAATTTACTGTGGTCGCCAATTCTTTTTGTAATACTAATTGCGCGACTTCTTCTAACTGCTTAAGTTCAGCACCGTCTAAAATTCCACGCACTCGATCTAGCCAAGTTGCTAGAGCCTGTTGCGCTTCATCGGCATGTTCTACAGTCGCTTCCTCTGATAGCTCATTGAGCTGATCAGGAAGTTGCTCACGTACTGTGACCATACCCTACTCCTCTAACTCTATATTTCATTATAAATCGTTTATCTCTAATTTCTTTTCAAACAAAGCAATCGATTCTACATGCCCTGTGTGCGTAAACATGTCCATCACACCGGCTTTAGTGAGCTGATAACCATGTTCTACCAAAATTCCAGCATCTCTGGCCAATGTTGCTGGATTACACGACACATAAACGATTCTTTGCGCACCAAATTTGGGCAAATAATGCATAACTTGTTCTGCACCCGCACGAGGAGGGTCAATCAATAATGCATCAAATCCTTGATTTGCCCAAGAATAATGCGAAAAGTCTTTTGTTAAATCTTGTGAATAGAATTTAACATTGCTTATGCGATTGTTCAGTGCATTTTCTGTACCACGCTTCACCATCGCTTCGCTACCTTCAACAGCAATGACTTTTCCTGTAGCACCCACACGTTGAGCGAGCGGCAGAGAAAAATTCCCCAATCCACAAAATAAATCCAAAACAGTTTCACCTGCTTTCAACTCAAGCAAATCACATGCCAAATTAACCATCTG
Source organism: Acinetobacter sp. NyZ410 (assembly GCF_022828975.1). Lineage (NCBI taxonomy): Bacteria > Pseudomonadati > Pseudomonadota > Gammaproteobacteria > Moraxellales > Moraxellaceae > Acinetobacter > Acinetobacter sp. NyZ410. The sequence continues at coordinate 4,267,491 of NZ_CP094620.1, forward strand.
TGGATTTACAGTGGGATTCACTTGGGTAAAATCTGTTGGATTAAACGCAAACTCGATATCAAAATCTTTTAAACGGTAATGCAAATGCATGTCTGCCTGAGCATCATCTAGCCGTTGTACACTTTCCACACCCGCAGGTTGCAAATACAACTGCCACTGTTTCTGTAACGCATATTGTTGCAATAGGTTGACATCATGGGCTTTTAATTTTTCAGTATGGCGAACCAATAATGAAATTTCGCTATCGCCTTTGGCTAATTCTATATGACCAATGCTGCTTTTGCCTTTTAGACTTTCGAGTAATGCCTTGATTTCAGGTAAGGCTTGATCTAATTCAATATCTAAAATTTTACAGGTTTCAATTGCAGTTAAGTGATTGCTCTGTGCTTCACGGAAACCCATCAATAATTTATTTTGTTTAGCTAAATAACGCACACCTATTCGGGCTTTATGCCGATAGTCGGTACGCGTTGAACGCAATGGCGCTAACCACTGTTCAGGTACTAAGCCTGCAAAGTGGCTGAGATGTGACTTTAAAACATCTTGTTTTAAGCGAATTTGCTCATCTGGATGAAAATGTTGCATATTGCATCCACCGCAAGTACCAAAATGTGGGCAGATCGGTTGAATACGATGTGGATTTGGCTCACTGAGTAATTCAATACTGTCCGCTTCTTCAAGTTTGGATACTTGACGCGTCACTTGAGCTTTTACAATTTCACCAGGCAGTGCATAGCGAATAAAAACTTTTTTACCCTGCTTTTCACTTGGATGATTGAGTTCTGTTCCATAATGCGCAATCCCTCGCCCTTCGTGTGACAATCTTTCAACTTTAAAAATATATTGTGGAAGCTGAGATGGTCGAGGTTTGGCTCTATGTTTCAAAGGGATACCTAATCGGGTGTGGAGGAAAAATCTGCTTGAGTAAATTCAGTTCGCTGTGAGGTTTCACGCCAAACATTTAAAAACTCATGTTGTTGAGCTTGTCCTTGCAAATAATGAATCGAGGCTTGAATCCATAAACGGTGATCTTGCAAAGAAATCTGACCTTTAAGTAAAGCCCATCTTAAAAAAATCAACCATGTATTTAAAACATCACCTTCGCAATAGCTGGTGAGTTTCAACCATTGCTGTGTATTCACATATTCGGGAACAAAATAGCCTGAAATACCACGTTTACCGGGATAACCCAATAAATGCGCAACATCATCCAATTTCTGGAAATGACGTCCATTAAACATCGCCATGACATCCATTAAGTCGACATGACGGTTGTGGTATCTGTTCTGATAGTTATTATACCTTTTTTGTGTGTCAATCTCACCTTGATCGAACAAACTTGGTGCAGATAGTCCATGATACATGGCACGGAATAAAATCACAGGCAAATCAAACTGTGAGCCATTCCAGCTCACGAGTGTTGGATGTCTTTTATCAAAGATAGATAAAAATTTTTGTAAAATTTCAGTTTCAGTATAGTGCTCTCGACTAAATGAAAACAGTTTCATCACACCATTTTCATCAATCCACAATCCTGAAATACAGACAATTTCATGTAAAGCCAAGCGCTGAAAATCCATCCCCGATTCTTGACGGCGTAGTTTTGCCAACGCCTGTTCTAAATCGTCCTGTGGTAAATCCAAGCCATATAAATGCGCCCCTGACTTAAGATCGGTCAGGGTTTCGATATCAAAAACTAAAACTGGAAGACGCATAAAAGCTTTACTCAATACTCAAGTTTGCCATCATGAAGCAATTTATGACTTCGAAGCAACTATTCTTGATCCTCAACAGAGAACAAACCTGTAGAAAGATAACGATCACCTCTGTCACAGACAATACAGACAATCACTGCGTCTGGATTTTGTTCAGCAATTTTAACCGATGCCCATACAGCACCACCTGAAGAAGTCCCAGCACTAATGCCTTCTTGACGTGCTAAACGGCGTGCTGTTTTTTCTGCTTCAATTTGCGGAATATCCATGATCTGATCGACACGGCTTGGATCAAAAATAGTCGGTAAGTATTCTTGAGGCCAACGACGAATACCTGCAATATTTGAACCTTCGGAAGGTTGTAATCCAATAATTTGAATATCTGGATTTTGTTCTTTTAAATATTTAGAGATCCCCATGATCGTGCCCGTTGTGCCCATAGAGCTCACGAAATGGGTGATTTTCCCTGCGGTTTGTTGCCAAATTTCAGGACCTGTGGTCAGGTAGTGTGCTTCTACATTGTCTGGATTGCCAAACTGATTTAATACTAAACCTTGGCCTTCACTTTGCATTTGCAAAGCCATATCACGCGCAACCTCCATATTGGTTGCTTCGATCAATTCAGCGCCATAGGCACGCATCGCATCTTTACGTTCTTGGCTAGAGTTCCCCGGCATGATCAATTTCATTTTATAACCACGCATTGCGGCGACCATTGCCAACGCAATCCCAGTATTTCCACTCGTCGCCTCGATCAACGTATCACCCGGCTTAATTTGACCACGCTGTTCAGCTTTCATGATCATGTTATATGCAGGACGATCTTTGACAGAACCAGCAGGATTATTGCCTTCTAGCTTTGCCAATACTGTTGCTTGAGTATGACTTGCCAAACGTTGTAAACGCACCAAAGGAGTTTTTCCTACATAGTGATCTAACAAAAATTCGTCGGCTAAGAAATCAGGTTGTGTGTGACTCATCGGTTGCACCTATATCGAGGTGGGCATATTGTATGAAAAAAAGAAACATACTGCACATCTTTCCGCTTCATTTTACTTGGAATGATCAAACTAAATTCATATATATCAACAGACCCAAGCAGGAGCATGATTTTCTTTATTGAATAAAATTAAATACATATAAAAAAATAAACTTTACTTAGAATTAGAAATGATAAAGTTATCTATAAAACAGCATAACTCATTTTCAATTCACAAGATTTTTAGTCATATTGTCATGCAGGATGATTAAAGCATGTTAATATCTTTGCCATGGGCAATGAGTTGCTGGAACAATGTCGAATTTCAATAAAAAACTCTTTAAACGCTTAAAACTCAATCACGCTTATGGTCAACTTATTGCGTTAATTTTCGTGCCAATTATGATTTTGGCATGTGTTGGAACAGCACTGGTTCTTTCTGAAACATCAGCTGCGGCCAAGTCCAAACAGCGCTTCCAAGCCATCGCGATATTGAGCCGTTACCAATATACTGCTGAGCAACTCACCGCAGTCATGGAACAAGATCCAATTCAACACGCCAAAGCTGAAAGCATTTTACAAAAAATGTTTAACGAAAAGCATTTACTCAGCGCAGCGATTTTAGATGAAAATAATGTCAATCATTTAAGTGTAGGCTACCAAAATCAACGTGCTTGGCCAAAAATTCCAAAATCAGGCACTTTCTTTGGACCAATTCAAAATAAGTACAACAATATTTATGGGATTAAACTAAACCCCACCAAATCTGCTGAAAATATGTGGTTGGTGATTGAACTTGATAATCAACCTTTAGAAATTTCACATTATCGTGTCATGATCGTATTGATTACGACTGCCTTATTAACGCTCTTGTTGCTTCTATTGTGTCTAAACTTCTATTCAAGACGCTGGATTGCACCGATGTACGAAATTCGGATGCAATTGCAACGCTTAAATGCAGATACGCTTGATCAACATATGGTGATCAACAGTACTGGGGAACTGCGCTTATTACAGCGTGATATTGCCAATGTGGTGAAACGGCTACATTTCAGCTTCCTTGAGCTAAAAGAACATACGGAACAAACAGAAGATGACTTACGTCGTACATTAGACACCTTAGAAGTCCAAAACATTACCTATAAACAAGCCCGTGATCAGGCGATTTCATCCAATCAGGCGAAGTCGGTCTTCCTTGCCAATATCAGTCATGAATTACGTACCCCATTAAATAGTATTGATGGCTTTATTCATTTGATGTTGCGCCAAGACAATTTAAGCAATGATCAAAGTTTATATTTACAGACCATCCGTAAGTCTTCTGCACATTTATTGGCATTGATTAATGATGTACTCGATTTCTCGAAAATTGATGCAGGTAAATTAGAACTCGAAACCGCACCTTTTGATCTTGAAGAAGCAATTTTCGATGTGATGGATATGCTCTCGCCATTGGCAGCGCAAAAACATATCGAGATGGCATTCTATTTTGCAGACAATGTGCCTAAACATGTCATTGGTGATGCCTTACGCTTTAAACAGGTGCTGACCAATCTTATTTCCAATGCGATTAAATTCACCCCTGATGGTGAAATTATTGTTCGTGCGCGGATGGAACACGATGATATCGGACAATGTTTGCTGCACTTTAGTGTACAAGACAGTGGTATTGGTTTAAGTGGCACCGATCGTAAACGACTATTTGAATCCTTCTCTCAAGGTGATGCTTCTGTCACTCGCCAATTTGGTGGTACAGGACTCGGTTTAGCCATTTCCAAGCAACTTGTACATTTGATGCATGGTCAAATTGGCTTTGAAGATAACCAAGAACGTGCACCAACAGAAAAAGGTTCAACCTTCTGGTTTACCGCCATGTTAACGGTAAATGAAGATGAAGAAATTGTTCATCCATCATTTAAAAACTTAAATGTGGTGTCTTTCTTGGCACACCCTGCAACCGCCAACGTATTACGTCATTACTTAGAAGACTATCAAGTTCAGCACACCGAAGCACAATCGATTTTAGATCTGTTTAGCCGACTAAATAGCTTAGAAAAAAATACTGAAAACACCTGGTTGATCGTTGATCACAGTGGAGATACCGAAGCCTTACTTAAAGAAATTCGTGGTCGCTATCAAGGTCATTTGGCGGTATATGGTTATCAAATGTCACTTGATCCAAATATGTTGACTGAATATAAAGCGCGTCCGCTGTATCAACCACTGAGCCGTAGTTCAGTGATTCAACTATTAAGTAATCAGCCTGTTTTTGAACAAGAACATCATAAAGACTTTAAAGGGCAAGATTTACACGTTTTAGCAGTAGATGATCATTTACCGAATTTGATCGTACTAGAAGCGCTATTAGGCGAGCTCAATGTAAAAACCACCAAGGCACTCAGCGGTCAAGAAGCCTTAACCATTATTCAGCAAGGAGTTGAACAAGGCGCTAAACCATTTGATCTTATCTTTATGGATATTCAAATGCCAGTCATGTCTGGGATAGATACCACACGGGCGATTCGCTCTTTGGAATCTACCTTAGATGGTATGCGAATGCCGATTATTGCATTGACAGCTCACGCATTGGCTGATGAGAAGCAAAAATTACTCAAAGTGGGTATGGACGACTATGTAACCAAGCCGATCCAAATTGAGCAAATCATTCAAATTCTCACCAATTGGACAAGTGATAAATTTATTCAACATCAGCAACCTATAGAAAACACAGTATATATCGAAGCGCTGGATGCTTATATTCTAGATTGGAAACAAAGCCTTGCTTTAGCAGCCAATAAAGAAGATCTCGCACAAGATTTGTTAAAAATGCTAGTCGACAGCTTCCCAACGGAGCTGGCTGAAATTGAACAACTTATTGAGCTTGAAGACTTCCCACAATTAGAACATGTCTTACATCGCTTATATGGTGCTACCCGTTATGTCGGCACACCCAAATTGCAACGTATTACAGGTGATTTTGAACAATTCATTTCCATGCTACGCAAAGAGCGTCGCAAAGCAGATGAAGCCTTTATCCAAGACGTGATGAAACGCTTTGATGAGCTTCAATTGGCGATTCATGAAGTTGAAACTGCGGCACAACAGATTTTACCCGTTTCATAAATACAGCGCAGTTCTAGCCGATTCAGCGCTATAAACGCTTTTCTTATCGCGTTTTAAGCTGTTTTTAAATCCGCAGGATAAAACCCAAATTGACTCTAAGTTTTATCCTGCGTATGGTTTCTATTATTTCTTTAAAACAGCATGAATTAGAACAATCATTTTATTGCAATCATCTTTTTAAAGATCCAATAAAATGATACAAGTCACTATTGCAATCCTGTTTTGGCTTTACTACCCAATTGGCACATCAACACAGTTTCGGTGACTCTACTGTCATGTAACTATTTAATTCACATGCTATGCTGATGACCAAGGAAAAAATGAGTCAAGATCATGGCACTACTACATATAGAAAAAAACAATGGTATCGCAATAGTTTCATTAAATCGTCCAGATAAACGCAATGCCATGAGTTTTGCTTTACTCCGTGAACTGGTAAGCGCCGCACAACACATTAAAAAAGACCGCAGTATTCGTGTGGTGATTCTGACGGGTGAAGCCAATGTATTTAGTGCAGGTATTGACCTTGCTGACTTAAATAGCCCTAAAAATACAGCTTTTGCTGCTTGGGAACTGATTAAACCCGGTCAAAGCCTATTCCAAAAAGCATTTTTAATCTGGCAAGAACTACCTGTCCCTGTCATTGCAGCAATTGAAGGTTTCTGCTTTGGTGCTGGGATGCAACTTGCATTGGCTGCAGATATTCGTATTGCACACCCAGAGACTAAAATGTCAATCATGGAAAGCCGTTGGGGGCTTGTGCCTGACATGGGCTTAACCCGTTCAATCAAGGGCGTGATTGGTATTGATTTAGCCAAAGAGCTTACCCTCACTGCACGTATTTTTGATGGCAATTATGCCAAAGACATTGGTTTGGTGACGCATGTAGACGACTCACCGTTGGCAAAAGCTCAAGCCATTGCCGAAGAGATGCTGCAACGCTCGCCAGATGCGCTGATGGCTGCTAAACGTGTTTTAGATGCGATGGAACATCAACCTCAGAAATCTTTACGTTTAGAGAAGATTTGGCAGTTAAAATTACTCTTGGGTAAAAATAGTCAAATTGCACGTAAAAAGGATAAAAATCCTGAATTAAAATTTTTACCGCGCCAATATAAATAATCTAAAACTATTATTGAAAGCTTTTTGAGTTATAAAATGAATTTTGATCGTAACAGTAAAATTGCATTTTTAGGGATGGGATTAATGGGTAGCCGTATGGCAACCCGATTAATCCAAGCAGGCTTGCATGTCGCTGTCTGGAACAGAACCGCATCTGCTTGTGACGCCCTTATTGATCTAGGCGCTCACCCATTACAGCTTGAGAATATTGCAGAATATCCGATTATTCTCAGCTGCCTTGCTGATGATAAGGCTGTACAGCTGGTTTATGAGCACATTGAGCCCTATTTACAAGCCAAGCAAGTGATTGTGGATTTCTCCAGTTTATCTGTGGATAAAACCAAGCAACTGGCGGAAAGCGCCACAACAAAACAGGTGATTTGGATTGACTCACCTGTTTCAGGTGGAACAGTAGGTGCTGAAAATGGCACGCTGGTTATTTTTGCTGGGGGCAATGCTGAGGTGATCCAAGCACTGAGCCTCGTTTACAATATCCTGTCACAGCGTGTCACACGTATGGGTGAAACAGGTACTGGACAAGCCACTAAAATCTGTAACCAACTTATCGTTGCTGCCAATAGTACCTTGATCGCGGAAGCTGTTGCGCTTGCCAGTAAAGCAGGTGTAGATACAACCCTACTGGCGCCGGCTTTGGCTGGTGGTTTTGCCGACTCAAAACCTTTCCAAATTTTAGCCCCACGCATGGCAACACATATTTTTGAACCAGTACAATGGAAAGTACAAACGCTTTCTAAAGACTTAAATAATGCCATTCAACTTGCACAGCAATTTGATTTAGAAATTCCTGTGGCTCAACGTGCACTTGGGCAATTACAAAGCCATCAAAACAACGGATTTGCTGAATCGGATTTAGCCACAGTCATTAATCAAGTAGAAAATAAATCGGGTTAAAATACACGGAACTACACATAAATAAGTTGAAAAATAATCTATTGCCTACTACATTGAAGATGAGAGTCCAAATATAGCAAGGAGCGTTCTTATGACTAAACTCGCAGTAAACCTATCCTTGATTTTTACTGAAGTGCCGCTCATTGAACGCTTTGCTTTGGCACATCTTCATGGCTTCCACAATGTAGAAATTCAATTTCCGTATGAATTAAGCATTGAAGAGATTCAAGCGCAACTTGAACAATATGACCTCAGCCTTTGCCTGATCAACGTTCCCGCTGGCGACTTGATGCAAGGTGGAAACGGACTTGCTGGTGTGCCTGGTCAAGAACTGGCATTTCATCAAGCCTTGGAACTTGCAATTGAATATGCAGAAGCGCTCAATGTTCCAAACGTCAATATTTTGGCAGGTAAACAACCACAAGATGCCGACTTACTCCCCTGTTTAAACACCTTAGCAAACAATTTAAAACTGGCTTGTCATCTGCTCTCTAATCGTGATATTCAGCCTGTATTTGAAATGATCAATGGTACAGACATGCCACGTTTCTTGGTTCAAAATATTGCACAAGGCCAAGAAATGTTAGAAGCAGTACAGCATCCTGCATTAAAAATGCAATTTGACTGTTACCACATGGCGATGATGGGCGAAGATGTACTGGCAGCCTTACAAGAAAATATTGATTGGATTGGGCATATCCAATTTGCAGACTGCCCTGGACGTCACGAACCAGATACCGCACAAATTGATTATTCTGCAATTTTTTCATGGTTAAAACAAAGCGCCTATACGGGCTTTATTGCAGCAGAATACAAACCACAATCGCATTCAAATCAGTCATTTGCATGGAAAGAAAAATATTTTTCCAACAACCACAGCTATTAAATGGGTGTGTACTTAGGCAAACGGTTGCATTGTATAATTTGTATTTTTTAGACAAAAGCGCTATATTAGAAGATGAGATATTTTCTGGAAAATATACCTTATATGAATTTAGAACCATCGCCCAGCGCTTCTAATTCTCACGAACTTGCAATGAACACTCAAAATCAAGACGTACAGACTTGTTTAAAAGTCGTACAAGAAGCTCTACTTGATGTAAAAGCCAAAGATATTATTCAACTTGATGTCAGCGCTATTAGCAACGTTTCAGATGCAATTGTCATCGCGAGCGGGACATCAACACGCCATGTTAAAGCACTTGCTGACAATGTCGCTGAAGAAGCACGTAAAGCAGGCTTTCGCCCAATTGGTGTTGAAGGTGAACGAGACGCTGAATGGATCCTTATCGATTTAGGATTTGTAGTCGTACATGTGATGCTACCAACAGCACGTAAATTTTATGATCTGGAAAGTTTATGGCGTGCGACACCTGAAAGTGTTGCCTAACTTTTAATACAGAACTTAAATATGAAAAAAGCGACTTTATGTCGCTTTTTTTAGTGCTTGGCTTTTTTCAAAGCTTTTAAGTACTCAATTTTTTTACGACTTAATTGAGTATGCATTACGCAGTTTACAAATCAGTTTAAATACTAAGAATGCAACACCAAAACTCCACACAAAATTTACCGCAATCCCAATACTTTGATCGATAATACTGGCCTTGTTGGCTAAATTAATTACGGGGTTATCTGTCAAAGAAACAGCCAGTGTGCCCCATGCCCCACAAATACCATGTACCACAACAACTTCACGAATATGCTTAGAATCAATCCAATAGGTCAATAAACGGGGTAAATAGATTGTGAATAATCCAGAAACCAAACCAATTATCAATGCCGATGACAAATTCACTAAACCACAACTTGCCGTGATCGCCACCAAGCCACCCAAAGCACCTTTAATCATTTCAACCCATGAAATAATTTTATTGTTGAGTACCAAGGAAAAAATCAAGGGGGCAATCATTGCCCCAAAGAGTGCAGCAAAGGCATTGACGACAATGACTCCAATATCCGCATAGAGTGCTGAGATATAAACTACATTTAGACCTGACCATGCCAGCCAAAGAATAAAGCCAGCCAATGCCAAAGATAAGATTTTATAATCTTCAAAGATTAAGTCTTTTTTTAAGATTTCTTGTCGGTCTTGAGGTTTTAAAGTTAAGTAGCCCGCCAAAACAATCCATGCTGCGGTGGAATGCACCACTGTTGAACCCGCGAAATCAATAAATCCTAACTCTTTTAACCAGCCTTTACCGAATAAGATATTTCCCCAAGTCCAGCTACTAAAGAAAGGAAAGATCACACCTGCGATCATTAAACCAGTTATCCAGTTGACAAATAAGGGAACTTTACTCGGAATCACTCGCCCAACCACAGTGGTGATTGTGGTGGCCATTAAAGTATAAAAAAATAATAAATTCCAATGCCAGCCATGCAGCATGCCATTCATATATTTTTCAGAGCTGGCATCGCCTGCAAGGAGAATTTTTGCGCAGAAGAAACCAAAAATAAGCGTTCCTAAAACTGCTGAAACATAATTGACCAATAATGCGGAAATTGACTTATAGGTATTTTCATATCCGCCTTCAACTACAGCAAAACCAGCTTGCATCAGAATGACAAATATTCCACCAAAGAATAAAAGCTCGTAGTTGGTAATGAGATTAAAAGCAGCAAGATCACTTTCTAAACTTGAAGCAAAACTAAAATTTGGATAAAAAAATATGATGCAAATTAAGCTGATGAAGTATTTAAATCGCACTATATAATTAATCCTAACCTATCGCTTTTTCATCGCTTTAAATTCACAATAATTAGTATTTTCGCTACTTAATTATCATTTAATTTATCAAGTATAGAGAATTTCATGGAGAAATAAACTAATTTTTATGTAAAAAATATAGCTTACAAAGTACACGCGACGAGCAAGATTGTTTGTTCGTGATCGAGTACTATTTATTTTTATTTAAAGATAAACAGCTTACATTTAACTGGTTTTATTAAACAATGCCGATTTGCAAAACATGTGGCTTAAGCTTGAAAGTTTCAGCACTTAGACGTATAGATACCACAATCGAATACGGAATAACGTTGCTGCGATTTATGTGTTATGCAGAATGAAAACGTCTATACGGTCTTTAATTAGCCATGTTGAATGATTTGAATCTGTGGAAATGCAAAACCCTTACAGGATAATTCAGAACGCCATGCCACCGTCAGCATGACTCGGCTCAGCTGGAGATTTTGATAGGCAAAGCTGCCCAATAACGGATGCGTAGAGATCCCACCATCATTCATCACATGCACTCCAGTATTTAGCTCATTTAGACTCAAACGAATCCCTAGGCCCGATGCTTTTAAAATCGCTTCTTTTGTGGTCCACACCTTAAACCAAAAAGTAGGATCAAAGTCTAACGCTTGCCAAGCCTGATATTCTTGGGGATGAAAAGCATGTTTAGCTAAAGCCTCAAAGCGCACCTTTCGATCTAAGTCCTCAACATCCACACCCAAATCTTGGATCTGCTGGCTACTCGCCAAAGCATAATGGTGCTGGCTATGTGAATGATTCACGTGAAACTTTGGATAATCAATTAAATAGGGTTTACCAAAATCTGTTTTTTCAAAAGAGTGGTTACTGATTTCAACTGAAAAAATATCGGACAATAATTGGTTTCTATATTGATAGATCGCCTGTTTCAGTTCTTGGATCTGCCCCTTTCGATCGCTCGAATGGTAAGTCGGAAGAATATTTTGAATAGAATTAACATCCAATTGAATAATACGATTCACAATCCATTCCCAAACATTTTTCATTATCTTAAATCAAAAAAACCCAAAGATCACTTTGGGTTTTGATGTGTTCAACGCTAAATTTAGCTTCTAAATTTCTTTTCAGCCTTTTTAAATTTCTGTACATAACGACGACGACGTGCTGCAACACGCTCATCAATTTGAGATTTACGGCCTTCAAATGGATTTTCAGCTGTTTTAAAGTCAACGCGAACTGGTGTACCTTCAAGGTTATACACTTTACGGAAGACATTTTCTAAATAACGACGATAGTCCGCAGGCGTCTTATCCACCTTATTACCATGAATCACAATCGTTGGTGGGTTTTGTCCACCCATGTGGGCATAACGCATCTTAATACGTTTACCACTGATCATTGGCGGTTGATGTGCTTCAGTTGCATCATTCAAAATCTGAGTTAATTTTGCAGGTGAAACTTTTAAGTGTGATGAATCATAAGCACGGTGAATGGTTGGATACATCTCACCGACACCTGTTCCATGCAAAGCAGAAATCAAATGTACTTTTGCCCAAGGAATAAAGTCAAAACGACGATCAACATCCAATTTACATTGTTTGCGATCATACTCTGTCATGTTGTCCCATTTGTTAATGGCGATCACCATGGCACGACCAGCTTCAAGTGCATAACCGATCAAATGTAGATCTTGTTCAACCACACCTTCACGTGCATCTAAAACTACCACGATGACATGTGCATCTTTAATCGCTTGTAGCGTTTTAACGATTGAGAATTTCTCAATCATTTCATCAACTTTACCTTTACGACGTACACCCGCTGTGTCGATCAAGGTATATTGACGACCATCACGCTCAAACGGAATATAAATCGAGTCACGGGTTGTACCCGGTTGGTCAAATGCAACAACGCGATCTTCACCTAACAGACGGTTAACCAAAGTAGATTTACCGACATTTGGACGACCAATAATTGCTAAGCGTAAACCTGTTGCCTTATCGTGTTCTTCTGGGTTTTCATCTTCAGGGACATCCACCAAGATATCCTCAAGCATTTGTTGAACACCACGACCATGACTTGCCGCAACTTGTAAGGGTTCACCCATACCAAGTTTATAAAATTCAACTAATGCAGCTTCAGCATGTACACCATCGACTTTGTTGGCAACCAAGTAAACCTTTTTACCAAGTGTACGCAACTCACGGGCAATCTGCTCATCAGAAGCCAATAGCCCAGCACGTGCATCGACAACAAAAACAATGATATCGGCTTCATTAATCGCAGTTTTTGATTGCTCTGCCATATATGAGTCAATACCACCTTCATTTTCACCGATACCCCCAGTATCAACAACAATGAAAGATTTATTTTCATAAGTTGCATCACCATATTTACGATCTCGGGTAAGACCAGCAAAATCAGCAACGAGTGCATCACGGCTCTTGGTAATCTGGTTGAATAACGTTGATTTGCCGACGTTTGGACGACCAATGAGCGCAATTACGGGTTTCATAAAATAACCTTTATTCAAGATCAGCCAGTATGACTGGTCTGAACATCAGAAATGTATAGGAAGAAGAATAGGAAAAACCTAAAATAAAAACACGGGGTATTGATTTTCAATCACCCCGTGTATGGAATTCATACGGATTGCTCTATTTTAACACAAGACTAAAAAAATAGAGAATCCTAATCGTGTCTGTTGATTAACTGTTAACGACTTTGCCAGATACTCATTGCACCTTTGCGTGTCGAAACATAAACTTGATTATCAATCACTCTCAACGTACGTACTTCACCACTGGTTTTAGCACGACCTAACGTTGTTCCTGTATTTGGATCAATTTGATGTAAATAACCATCTAAATCACCCACAACAAGATTTGAACCGAGCAATACAGGATTGCTTAAGTTACGGTTGAGCAGTTGCTCATTTTTCCAAAGCTGCTGACCTGTAATCAAGTCATACGCAATAATTTGACCATCGGTTTGCGATACGATGACTTTACCATCGGTCACTTCTGGACGGTTGATACTGCTTGAATTTTCACTCCACAAAACACGTTGTGAAGCCAAATCTAGAACAGTGACTTGACCTTGGAAACTCGTCGTAACCACATATTGTCCTGAAACAACAGGCTCACTGTCCACATCAATCAAACGCTGAATATCAGAACGACCTTCAGATACTGCAACACGACGTTGCAAACGCGGTACACCTGCAAGACTATCTATTGCAAAAATATAGCCAGTAGAGGTACCGATAAGCACAGTACGTGGATCTAAACTAACTGGAGTAGCTTGACCTCTTAAGCTAAATGAAGCGCTTGGTAATTTATAAGTCCACGCTTGCTGACCTGTCGCAACATCTAAGGCATAAACCGTACCGTCATTTGCAACCACAATAACACGACCAGATTGGATCAAAGCAGAACTGATAATTGCACCTGACAATTGCGCAGACCATTTGGTCGCACCCGTTGCTTGGTCTAATGCAAAAACATGGCCTTTTTGATTACCAACAATCACCACACCATCTGCTGCTTCAACACCAGAACTTAAACCATCTTTGGTAACTTTAACATTCCATAAGCGCTGTTTGCCTTTATAGGCAGCCACTTCACCTTTTGGATCTAAAGCAAACACAACACCATTGTCTGTATCTAAACGTAAACGTAATGCATCTTCACTGCTGGTCGAAGAGACACTGGTCGAAAATACTTGAACCAAACTCGAAGCTTGTGCAACTTTAGGCAGTGGATTTGGCTTAATCTTCACTTCTTTCGTCTTATTACTTGAACAGCCGATTAAAGCGATTGATAAGATTGCTAAAGCAAAAGGTATTTTAAAATTTCTATCCATTAAGACTCATCCACTTGTGTTGCTAAAATTGGGCGTTCAAGATCAGGATCTTCTACTAATACGCCAACACTTTCGAGTTTAATTTGTAAAATTTGACGTTCTTGTTTACGCTCAACGACCGCATTCCATGCTGCTTGATACGATTTTTTTGCATTTTCAGTGTCATTTTTTGCCACATAAATATCACCTTTTAACTCATCAGCACTTGCCTGAAAAGCAGGATCATTCACAGCTGACAAGGTTTTCAAGGCTTCATCAAACTTCTTTTGCGCCAATTGTGCATCGGCAAGTTTGATTTTTACAACTTGTAACAAACCAGCGTCTTTAATTTTAGAATTTTCAACTTTTTTCAGTTCACGCTCAGCCAATGCATAGTCATTTTTATCATAGGCAACTTTTGCCATGACAATTTGTGCTTGAATTGCATGAACAGAATCTGGATTGTCTTTGACAATTTTATCTGCTGACGCGACTAAGGCAGCAGTGACTTTAGCATCACCATTAGCTGCTCGCGCTTCATCCATCAATTGTTGGACTTTGGCTGTTTCATTTTGATTTTCAGCCAAAGTTTTCTTTTGCCAATATTCCCAACCGAAAAAGGCAATCAATGCAATGAGGACACCTGTCACCATAGCCGAGCCATATTTCTTAAAAAATGACTTCACACTATCCAGTTGCTCATCATCAGTCATTGCACTCATTTGACTCCCCTTTTCCTTATGATTATCGGCTTATTTTGACGAAAATTTTTCAATGAAAAAAGGCACAATTTCAGTGGCCTTAATTTCATATTGTTCTGCTGTCGCAAGTTCTTTGACTAAAACTTGCTGCGCTACAGCCTCACGCTCACCAAAGATCAAAGCATAGATGGCACCCGATTGGTCTGCCTTCTTCATTTGACTCTTCATTGAACCCTGTGAACCTGTTTTCAAACGAATTGTACTATTTACAGCTTCAAGTTGATCACGAATTTGTTCAGCCAATACCAAAGCCTGACCTTGTGTTGCAGGATCTGATAGCAAGAATAACTCACATTCACGCACAGGTGTATTGTCTTCAACTTGTTCAAGAAGCAATAATAAACGTTCCATGCCCATGGCAAAACCAACTGCTGGTACAGATTGATCAGGCTTACCTTTCAGCTGTCCAACCAAACCATCATAACGACCACCCGCACACACCGTTCCTTGAGAACCTAAATGTGTCGTTGTCCATTCAAAAACAGTTTTGTTGTAATAGTCTAAACCACGGACTAGTTTTTGATTGATGACAAACTCAATGCCTGCATCAGTTAAATACTGTTGCAATTGAGCAAAATGATTCAAGCTGTCTTCTTTTAAGAAATCATGCAACTTAGGTGCATTTTCAAGAATTTGCTGAGTTCGTGCATCTTTCGAATCTAAAATTCGCAATGGATTGGTGGTTAAACGACGTTGCGAATCTTCATCCAAATCAGCGTGATGCGCTGTAAGAAATTCAACCAATGCAGCACGATACTCTGCACGTTCATCAGACTCGCCCAAGGTATTTAGCTCAAGTTGAACTTTATCTGCAACACCCATGCGTTTCCATAAACGCGCAGTCATGAGAATCAGTTCAGCATCTTGATCAGGTGTCGCTACACCAAAAGTTTCTACACCAAATTGGTGAAACTGGCGATAACGACCTTTTTGTGGTTTTTCATAGCGGAACATTGGTCCAACATACCAAACACGAGGATTTGCACCACGGAGTAAGTTATGTTCCAACATTGCACGTACACAACCCGCTGTGCCTTCCGGACGCAAAGTTAAAGATTCAGGCGGATTACCCTTATCGAAAAAAGTGTACATTTCTTTTTCAACGATATCAGTTGCATCACCAATTGAACGCTTAAACAGATTGGTATGTTCAACCACCGGCAAACGGATTTGCTGATAACCGTACGCATCCATAAGCGATGCTAAATGCTGCTCAAGACGTCTCCACGCAGGTGTTTGCGATGGGAGAAAGTCATTAAAACCTTTAATTGCGACAATTGAACTCATGATGAACTACGAATAATCTCTTTAGCTTTAGCTTTTTCAAGCTCTTGAACACGTTGACGAACCATGCTTTCGATTTCATCAACCAACTGATTTGTATCTATTAAGTGACTCTTTTCGCCATTACGATACACGAGTGAACGCGGACTTGCACCGACTATACCAATATCAGCTTCTTTTGCTTCACCCGGACCGTTGACTTTACAACCAATGACAGACACATCCATTGGTGTACGAATATCTTCTAAACGCTCCTCTAAAGCCTGCATCACTTTGATCACGTTAAATTCCTGACGTGAACAGCTTGGACAAGCAATAAAGTTAATCCCATTTGAACGAAGGCTCAGGGATTTTAAAATATCAAAACCAATTTTTACTTCTTCTTCAGGCTCAGCCGCCAATGAAATACGCATGGTGTCACCAATGCCATCCAACAGCAAACCACCTAAAGCAATCGCAGATTTCACTGAACCCGTACGATAGATCCCAGCTTCGGTTACACCTAAATGTAATGGATTATCAATTTGTGCAGATAATAAACGATAAGCATCCATTGTTAAAAATACATTTGATGCTTTTACTGAAATTTTAAACTCATGGAAGTTTAAACGATCCAATATATCGATATGACGCATTGCAGATTCAAGTAATGCCTGACCTGTCGGCTCACCATATTTCTTTTGGATATCTTTTTCTAAAGATCCAGCATTGACACCAATACGCATAGAAATATCGTGATGACGTGCAGCAGCAACCACTTCACGAATCTTGGCTTCAGAACCAATATTCCCGGGGTTGATCCGCAAACAGTCTGCACCCATGTCTGCAACTTTCAATGCGATTTTATAATCGAAATGAATATCTGCAACCAATGGTACCGTGACACGTTTACGAATTTCACCAAAAGCTTCAGCAGCTTCCATAGTCGGTACCGATACACGCATAATGTCCGCACCAACATCTGCACAGCGTTGAATCTGCGCAACTGTTGCATCGACATCACAGGTTTCAGTATTGGTCATACTTTGAATACTGATCGGTGCATCACCACCGACATACACTGAACCTACACGTATTTTACGTGTAGGACGGCGCTTGATTGGATTCTCAATCATGATCTTATCTACTCTTGCCCATTAACGTGACAAACGGAATTCTGCTTTTCCGTTCACTGTATATGGAGACAATGAAATCTGTTCATTATTAAGGCTTAATGACACAGCAGTTGCATCATCGAGACGAATTTGGAATGGTGATTGGCCATTAACGGTTAAAGCAGCCGACTGGCGACCAGTCGCCAAAACTTTTCCTGTACTATCTACAATATGTACAGAAGTTGGATGACTGAAATTCAATACCATTTGGTCACCTGAAGTCGCAGTTGCATTGTTTAAATTCAACACTTCTACTTCTGAGGCTTGTGGTTTGGCATCGACATCAGCGCTTTTACCCGATGTCATTTTTTGAATTCCAGCAATCACAGCCCAAATCACCGCAAGCGCAACAATGGCAATTAAAATTCGCTTTAACCATTTTTTATTACGATCACTGTTTGATCCAGGCAATTTCCCCATAATCTTGATTGGGGAGTTGTTTAATGCATGGTTTGGCAAAAGCCCAGTATCATTTTGATAAATTTCATCAAAGCGTTGAATGATTACCGTTGCATCAACACCTAGAAACTTGGCATATGAACGATAATAACCTTTAATAAAGGTTGCTTCTGGCAAAGACTTATATTCATCTTGTTCCAATGCTTGTAAGGTTTT
This sequence comes from Acinetobacter sp. NyZ410, assembly GCF_022828975.1. Taxonomy (NCBI): domain Bacteria; kingdom Pseudomonadati; phylum Pseudomonadota; class Gammaproteobacteria; order Moraxellales; family Moraxellaceae; genus Acinetobacter; species Acinetobacter sp. NyZ410. The sequence continues at coordinate 4,285,712 of NZ_CP094620.1, forward strand.
TACAGGCATTTTTAGTTCGTTTGCAACATCTTGAATGTCTAGGTTTTTGGAGACTCGAATTTGACGCAAGTACTCACCTGGACGTTGAACATTTCCTAAGCCATTAGATGCTACGTTTGAACCTGTAGGTTGCTGTGAATTAGGATTTACTTCCATACGGCCTCAGTACTGTACTGTAATTGCAGATAACGTTGATATTCTTTACTGTCCGGGAACAATGCACGCAGTTGGTTGACCAACACTTGCATTCCCATCTGATCATTATTGGCACGTGCAATACGTAAACCAATCCAAAGCGCTCTCGCACCCTGTTTGTCCTGACCTACTAAACGAACATATTGCTCATAGAGTTGACTTGCTTGCGCACTTTTTTGTTGCAAATAGAAAATTTCTGATAACTCTACCAGAGAAATAATCGAATCGCGATTGACTTGTAAAGCTTGTTTGAATGCTTTTTCAGCATTTGCCACATCACCCACTTTTAAGTAAACCCGACCTAAATTTTCTAAAGCCTTGTAACGCTGATCATAGCCAAGCGCAGCACCAGCTATACTCAATTGTTCAATCGCGTCATTATAGCGCTCAGTAACAAATAAATATGTTCCATAATTATTACGAGCTTGTGCATTTTTTGAGTCACTGGAAATCGCACGCTTAAAATAGCCGTCTGCTTTTTCCATACTGATCTTACTGCCTTCTTGTTGCAGTAAGACACCCATCATCATATTTGCCGCAGAATCACGTGAATCAGTTTCTAAAGCTTGGTCTAGTGCGCGTTTTGCAGCATCTAAATCACCTGTACGAATATATTCAGCAGCAAGCTGAGTACGTACTTTAACGGCTTTTTCAGGATCTTTTTTTATTATTGTGTCTGAATTTGTCGTTTGACAACCCTGTACGACCAATGCAGATAAACCAATTGCCAATATTACAACTGCTTTTTGATACATCGATTTTCTCAAAGTCAGCCCCTGATTATTTGTTGATATAAATGCATGTCTACAAATCTTTAAGCTTATGAACGAATAATCTCACCACGTTCAGCAACTTTCTTTTTCCACTGCTCTGCACGACGGGTACGATCTGCCACTTGCCCGACCAACTGCCCACATGCTGCATCAATATCATCACCACGTGTCTGACGAATCGTACACACAAAACCTGCATCAGACAAAGTTTTTTGGAAAGAAATAATACGATTTCGACTTGAACGGCCATACGGCGCATGCGGAAATGGATTAAATGGAATTAAATTAATTTTACTTGGTAAGTTTTTCAGTAACTTAATCATTTGTTGTGCATGTTCAGGATGATCATTCACCCCTTCCAACATCACATATTCAATAGTGACATGTTTACGAGAGCTTTCATTACCATCTTTGGCAATATAGCGCTGACATGCAGCAATCAATTGTGCTAATGGATATTTTTTATTAATCGGCACCAATTCATTACGTAATTCATCATTTGGCGCATGTAAAGAAATCGCCAAAGCCACATCTATATCTTGTGCCAATTGGTCAATTTTCGGTACAACACCTGAGGTTGATAATGTAACGCGACGTTTAGACATGCCGTAAGCAAAATCATCTAACATGATATTCATTGAGCTTAATACAGCATCATAGTTGAGTAATGGCTCACCCATTCCCATCATCACCACATTGGTCACTGAGCGTTCACGTTCAGCAACAGGTACTTCTTCCATATAAGAATAGTTGGCCACCCACAACTGTCCAATGATCTCGTCAGGGGTTAAATCACGCTGAAAGCCTTGCTTTCCTGTTGAACAGAATGAGCAATCTAAAGCACAACCCACTTGTGATGAAATACACAGTGTTTTACGTGAACCTGTTTTATCTTCTGCTGGAATCAATACCGTTTCAACCAAAGAGCCCGCACCATCACCAACACGGAATACCCACTTACGGGTTCCATCTTTCGAATAGTTACGATGTACCACTTCTGGCGCTTTGATTTCACAAATTCTTTCTAGTTTTTCACGCAACTTTCCTGAAATATTGGTCATTTCAGCAAAATCAGTGATAAAAAATTGATGCATCCATTTCATTACCTGCCCAGCACGGAATTTTTTCTCGCCGATTTCTTCGAAGAATTTTTCCAATTGCGGACGTGACATGCCAAGTAAATTCACTTTCTGCACATTTGCAGTCTGAATACGATCAGCCTGTACAGATTTTGATGATGCAGGCTGCTGTTCATCTAGATTTAACGATGAAGCGACAACTTCAGAATTCATGGGGATTACCTAAATCATGCCGTAGTAATAAAACATATTGACCAATATTTAGCCAAATAAAGCAACAAAAATAAAAAAACCAGACAAGTAGTATATCACCTATCTGGTTTCGGGTCTGTTATCAATTCATAAATCGGAGATTTATTCGTGTAGAAAAAGAGACCCTAGATACGTCGAATTAACGAGTACGTGGGCAAACTTCAGTTTGAGCGAAGAAGTAATTTACTTCACGGTCAGCAGATGCAACTGAGTCAGAACCATGCGCAGCATTTTCATCGATGCTTACAGCGAAATCTGCACGGATTGTACCAGGAGCAGCTTCTTTAGGGTTTGTAGCACCAAGAATTTCACGGTGAGCAAGAACTGCGTTTTCACCTTCAAGAACAGATACTACAACTGGACCAGAAGTCATGAATGCAACAAGGTCACCAAAGAAACCACGTTCTTTATGCTCAGCATAGAAACCTTCAGCTTCTGCTTTAGAAAGGTGTTTCATTTTAGTCGCAACGATTTTAAGACCAGCTTTTTCGAAACGAGCAAAGATGTCACCAATGTGGTTTTTAGCAACTGCATCTGGTTTTACGATAGATAAAGTACGTTCAATAGCCATGAGTGGCTCCTTTAGTCAAATTGACACGAAAATTTGGGCGCATTATACCGAATAATGAACAATTTTCTGCTTTTAATCTGTAAAAAATTTGGATTTTTCGATGCGCTGTGACGTTTAGCATCATTCTGCAACATCTCAAGCCATTAATTCGCTTCATCAATCCATGCCATTTGAATGGCTTCTAGCAGACCTTCAGTCGATTTGGTTGGATCATCACTAAATTCTGGCAATGCACAAATCCATGCATGCATATCGGTAAAACGCACCCATTGTGGATCCACATCTGGATGCGCTTCACTGAGTTCAATTGCGATATCAATTGTATCTGTCCAACGTAAGCCCATATCAGGTCTTCCTTTGCTCAATTTAATTCTGCTACTGTATCAAATCTCAATTCATTCAGAAATAAATCATTCTAGACATTTACAAGATTCACCACGGATTCAAGCGTTTAATTTACAAAACGGATGAATCAAGCAATTATTCAAAGTTAAAACCTTGATGATCAAAATCATCAGATTCTTTAAAAATAAAATTACAGACCAGCAGTAAATAAACCATCATAACATCACTCCTAAATATGGTGCGCTTAACACAATCAAACTCGCGACACTTGCACCAATCAGTGCGCCAACAATGACATCGCTTGGATAATGCAGGCCTAAAACCATCCGAGATAACGCCACAAGAATGGTAAAAGGCATCATAATGAACAACATAACCGGTTGAATATAGCCAAACACAATTGTGACCATGACCGCATGTAACGTATGACCTGACGGAAAGCTAAAATGATCCAATGGTCGTTCACCCAGAATAATGACTTGATGAACTTGATAAGGTCGTGGTCGCACTGTTTTATGTTTTAAGAACTTATAAATTCCTGTTCCTAAAAGTCCCATAACAACAACATAAAGAAGTTGCAGACCATAGATCCAGCTCTTTTGTAGCCAAATCAGAACCAACATTGCGCACCAGAAAGGACCATCTCCCAAACGGCTCACAGTTTTAAAGAACGTCGCAATACTTTGGGTATGCGATAAATTATTGAGATATAAACAACCTCTAAGGTCGAGATCGAGCATTTTTATTTTGGTATTTTTAAAATTCATTTTCCACTCTCCTCTCATTATTTGAGATGAACTAGGTCAGTCGTTTTGCATACTGCGTTACCTGGTATAGTGCTTCTTCGAATTGTTGTACGGGATGTTGCCATCCGATGCTTTGCACATCATGCATCGCTTGTTGCCCGAAACGTTTGAGTGTGCTGTTATCTGGAATATCTAATACATGTTGAGTGAATTGCTTAATGTCTCCAATTGGACATAACCAGCCATTCTGCGCATGTCTGCCATGAAGTTGAGCGCAGGCATAGTCATAAGCAATAATCGGTAAACCACTCGCCATCGCTTCGATAACGACATTCCCAAAGGTTTCTACCTGACTTGCAAAAACAAAAACATTTGCACTCGCATAGGCTTCAGCAAGTTGTGTGCCAGTTAGACTGCCCATAAAAATCACATGTTCAGCACCCGGCATTTTTTCTAAACGACCGCGATCTGGGCCATGCCCTACCAGCACTAACTTTACTTTTCGTTGTGCTTGTTTTCGCAGTTCAGAATAGGCATCAATCACCACATTGACTTCTTTTTCAGAAGACAAACGCCCAACATAGATCAAGACTGTGGTATCTTCATCTGCACCCCACTGTTGTCTCAACTGTTCAGAGTAGCGTTGTGATGAAAAGCGTTCTGTATCAATTCCTCGCCCGACCACAACCAATGGACAGGTCACACCAAACTCACGTAATGCCTGTTCTGTATCACGGCTTGGCACACAAGTCAGTTGCGTTGCGTTATGGAACCATCTCAAATAACTTTGAATCGGTTTAACCAAGAACGCTAAATCAAAAAAGCGGCTAAATTCTTGGAATTGTGAATGAAACCCACTTGATACCGGAATTCGTCGTGTCTTTGCCGCATGCAGCGCAGTAAAGCCTAAAGGCCCTTCAGTCACGATATGTACCACATCAGGTGAAAATGCCGAAATTGCTTGAGAGACTTTTAGAAATTGGGGCCAGCCAAACTTCATGTCTGGATATTTCGGAATTGATTGCCCAGTCACCAAGCATTCTTTATTTGGGCTAAAGTCTTGACATTGGGTCTTTTGTGCAGGGCGAATCAGTAATATTTTATGACCTTGGTTTTGCAAGCCTTTACACAGTTGCATTAAAGACAAAGCAACACCATTGATTTCTGGTGGCCATGTTTCAGTCACGATTGCAATTTTTAGTCGAGGTCGGGATAAGTCACGAATAAGATGCTCTTTATTCGTATCGATTTTTTTCTTGTTTGGATTAAAATAAAATTTAAAGTTATCGGGAAAATCTTGTTGTTTAAATTGCAAGGTGTTCGCGTACGGTTTATTCATACGATACCTAATCTCTTCATTTTTGAATAGATTAGGCTAAGTTTTTGACATTTTAATGATTATTTAATGACAGTTTTTTGACCATTATCAGTTTTCATCAGAAATACGATTTAACAAACCATTCTGAACTTGATAAAGCTGTCCATTACCAAAATCAATTTGTTGTTTTTCACCATGTAAACTTGGGAAACCAATAATTTTTTCAAGTTGCGGAGAACGTTGAAATTGTTGTGTTTTTGGATTGTACATCCAGTAAATATAGCGCTTATCATCGACTGTACGACCTTGTGACAAGTCCGACACAATGACATCATAATAACCATCAAAATTAATATCCATATAGCCAATACTGTTTGGATAACCAGTAAAACCTGTCAAGCTCTGTACCACTGTATTGTTGGTTTTATTTAACACATCAACACGTTTTAAGGTTTTTCCATAAGGGCTATTGGCATCATCTTGACCATAAAATTTAAAGATAAAAACGGGTTTATTGGTGACTTTAAAAGCAGGCTCAAACTGTATCGACTGCCAAGCTGTATTTGGTTTCTTTAACAATGATGCTTTAAACACACCTGTATTTGCATTTAATAGACCAGTTAATTGATCACTACCATTTACAGAAGGATCTGATTCAGTAGTGATCGACTTTAAATCCAACTGATCAGCTTTTTGTGTCCCTTTAAAATCTGTTGTTGTACCATCCATTAAATCCGTCAACACACCGTGCGGATGGGCAATCCCCGCATAAAGGTTCATAAAGTATCGACCTTCACTCGACTTAAGCATACGTTGCATCGATACACGTACGCCACTCAACGGTTTTAGCGCAGTGTTGCTCGAAGTGGACTGCGTTTCAGCAAAACTAAAGCATGAAATAGACAAAGTCGTCATTGCGATGAGAAGTTTAGATTTCATGCTTGAATACCACGTTTAACCAGAATCAATAATGTGTAATTTATCACAAAATAAATTTTTATTAGTTAAAAATTGCTACCCTAAAGATGATTTTAAAAAGCGCGATTTAGACGCGACCAATTGGCTGTTTGGCAACATGACCTTTTTTCTTCAACTCCTCAATATACTTTAATTCATTACGCGCTTTTGCGTCTGAGGGATCAACCTTTAAAACTTTATTAAAATATTGAGTAGCTTCATCCAGTTGATTTAATTCAATCAAACTCACCCCTAAACTGCGTCTTACACTCTGTTGAATTGCCAATCTTTTTTCTTCAGGCTCAAGCAAATACAGATGCTGTTCAGCAGCTTTATAGCTTTCCAATGAGGCTTGCCACTGGTTTTGTGCTTGCTGAATAAAGCCTGCCTCTTTTAAATACACACTATTAAAAGGTGATAGTGTTAAAGTACTTTTTAACTTTACTTGAGCATTCTTTAAATCATTCAGTTCAATAAAGGCATAAGCGGCTTGAAAGTATAAGTCCGCCCAACAACTTGAAAAAACTCGAATATTTTTTTGCTTTCCTATATCAAGCATCAGGTATAGCAAGGTTTCAGCAGTGCCATTGGCTGCATAGAGAGTATCGTGGCTATTGTTTTGATATTTTTCAAAATACTGAATTGCAGTCTGTAATGCTGCGATGGCCTGTTGTGGATGCGCCGCATTTAAAGACTGCTTGGCTTTTTCTAAAGCATTGTACGCAATCTTTTCATCGAGTACTTTATTTTGGGTATTTTGAACTTGATCATAATTCTGCCTAGATTTTTGCATAGAATCATCTACGCTCGCATTCTGCGCATATACGGGATATATAGCACTACAGCCAAGCATACTAATGCTGACTAAATATGTTTTTAATGTCATGTTATTTTCTGTTTTATTATTAACTTTAGCTAAAATATAACATAAAAAAACCCACTCAAAAGAGTGGGCTTTGATAAAAACTAAAAATTAGTTCTTTTCTTTATCTACGATTTTGTTGGCTTGAATCCAAGGCATCATCGCGCGTAATTTACCGCCAGTCACTTCAATACCGTGAGCTGCGTTTTGACGGCGACGAGCTGTCATAGATGGATAGTTCAATGCACCCTCTTGGATGAACATTTTCGCATATTCACCTGATTGGATACGTTTAAGTGCATTACGCATCGCTTCACGTGATTGCTCGTTGATCACTTCAACGCCAGTCACATATTCACCGTATTCAGCATTGTTAGATACTGAATAGTTCATGTCCGCAATACCGCCTTCAAACATTAAATCAACGATTAATTTAAGTTCGTGCAAGCATTCGAAATAAGCCATTTCAGGTGCATAACCCGCTTCAACAAGCGTTTCATAACCCATTTTAACCAATTCTACAGCACCACCACAAAGTACTGCTTGCTCACCAAATAAGTCAGTTTCAGTTTCTTCACGGAATGAAGTTTCGATGATACCTGTACGACCACCACCTACACCTGAAGCGTAAGAAAGTGCAACGTTACGTGCATTACCAGAAGCATCTTGATGAATCGCGATAAGATCAGGTACACCTGAACCACGTTGGAATTCTGAACGTACAGTATGACCTGGTGCTTTTGGTGCAACCATGATCACGTCTAAATCTTTACGTGGAACAACTTGGTTATAAAGTACAGCGAAACCATGTGCAAATGCTAAAGTCGCACCTTCTTTGATGTTTGGTTCGATCACGTCACGATAAAGCTGTGATTGAAACTCATCTGGTGTCAAGATCATCACTAAATCAGCTTGAGCAACAGCAGCTGGAACTTCAGCAACTTTAAGGCCTGCATTTTCAGCTTTTTTCCAAGAAGTAGAACCAGCACGTAAACCAACAGTAACGTCTACACCTGAGTCTTGAAGGTTTTGCGCGTGAGCATGACCTTGTGAACCATAACCAATGATCGCTACTTTTTTACCTTGGATGATAGATAAGTCGCAGTCTTTATCATAAAAAATTTGCATTGCTGTCTCCGCTAAAATGCTGTGTTTCCTCTTCCTATCCTGAAGATTATTGTTTTGAATCTTCTAGTCTAAGTCCCTCTCCTATTGCGAGGAGAGGTTATACATGAGGGAATAAAAAATCAAATAATTAATTACTGGTTGAGGTGCAACTAGAGTGAAAGAACCTTTTCACCACGAGCAATACCAGATACACCAGAACGAACAACTTCTAAAATTGTGTTTTCTGCAAGTGCATCAATAAAGCCATCAATTTTTTCAGTTGTACCCGCAATCTGAATGGTATAAGTCGTTGGAGTAACATCAACCACTTGAGCACGAAAGATATCCGCTGTGCGCTTAATTTCAGCACGTGCAGAACCCAATGCTTTGACTTTAATCAGCATCAGTTCACGCTCAATGTGTGCGCCTTCTGACAAATCAACCACTTTAACCACTTCGACCAACTTATTCAGCTGTTTGGTGATTTGCTCAATTTTATGGTCATCACCATAAGTGGTTAATGTCAAACGTGACATGGTTGGATCTTCAGTTGGTGCGACATTTAAAGTTTCAATGTTATAACCACGTTGAGAGAACAACCCCACTAAACGAGAAAGCGCACCAGCTTCGTTTTCAACGAGTACAGAAATAATATGTCTCATTCAGTACGCTCCCCTTTAGACAACCACATATCTTGCATAGATTGACCTGCAATAAGCATCGGATATACATGCTCGGTACGATCAACCATCACGTTAATGAATACACATTTATCGTTAATCGCCATTGCTTCTTTAAGCTTAGATTCAAGCTCATCCGCATGGTCAATCTGGATACCTACATGGCCGTAAGCTTCCATCAATTTTGGAAAATCGGGTAATGACTCAACATAAGAACTTGAATGACGTCCTTCATAGTTCATATCTTGCCATTGTTTTACCATCCCCAAAGCACGGTTGTTCAAGCACAGAATTTTCACATTTAAGCCATATTGCTTACATGTAGAAAGCTCTTGGATACACATCTGAATCGATGCTTCACCTGTGATACACACCACTTGTTGATCTGGGAATGCAAGCTTCGCAGCCATGGCATAAGGTAAACCCACACCCATTGTGCCTAGACCACCTGAGTTAATCCATTGACGTGGACGTTTGTATTTGTAATACATCGCACCAAACATTTGATGCTGACCAACGTCAGAAGTAATGATCGCTTCACCATTGGTTACTTTGTCTAATACTTCAACCACTTGTTGTGGTTTCATCACACCATTTTCACCTGGCGCATAACGCAAACCATGTACTTTGCGCCATTCGTTGATTTGTGACCACCATGCCGAGATTTCTTCAGGGTTTGGTTTAGAAACATTCATTTGTTTCAATTGAACCAACATCTCTTGAAGTACTGGCTCTACCGCACCCACGATTGGGATATGCGCCATAATGGTTTTTGAAATCGTCGCTGGGTCGATATCAATATGAATCACTTTCGCGTTAGTACAGAACTTCGCTGGATTATTGGTTACACGGTCATCAAAACGCGCACCGATCGCCAAGATAACATCAGCATTATGCATACTCATATTGGCTTCGTATGTACCATGCATACCCAACATACCCAAGAATTGCTCATCATCGCCTGGGAATGCACCCAAACCCATCAGCGTATTGGTCACTGGGTAATTCAATAAATGCGCCAATTCAGTCAGTAATGCAGAAGCATTGCCTTGAACAACACCACCACCTGTATAAATCACAGGGCGTTTGGCATTAATCAGCTCATCAATGGCTTTACGAATTTGACCTGAATGACCGCGGTGAGGTGGCTGATAAGAGCGCATCTTCACTTTTTCAGGATATTCATAAGCAAATTTGTCGACAGGATTGGTGACATCCTTCGGAATATCAACCACAACAGGACCCGGACGACCTGAAGCAGCAATATAAAATGCTTTTTTAATAACGGCAGGAATTTCACTTGCATGACGCACTTGGAAACTATGTTTTACGATCGGGCGAGAAATACCGACCATATCTGTTTCTTGGAATGCATCTTCACCAATAAGATGGCTGGCAACCTGTCCAGACAAAATCACCATTGGGATTGAGTCCATATAGGCTGTAGCGATTGGTGTTACAGTGTTGGTTGCGCCAGGTCCAGAAGTGACCAGTACTACACCTGTTTTACCCGTCACACGTGAGTAAGCATCTGCCATATGACCAGCAGCTTGCTCATGACGTACGAGGTAATGATTGATTTTATCTTGTTTAAATAGCGCATCATAAATATGTAATACTGCGCCGCCTGGATATCCAAAAACATGTTCAACGCCTTCGTCCGCCAATGCACGAACGAGCATTTCACCACCAGATAAAAGTTCCAACGTATTCACCCTAATCTTTATTCCACAGCGCTATGGGAGACACAGGCTGTGTTTCATTCATTGATTGTGCGCTCTGTTATAGCACACATATTTACTAGTTTTTGCAGCAATAAAAAAATAAATCGTCACGCAGCTGTTTGAGCTGTATGAATCACTGAAATATGTTGGGATAAACATGCTTCGGTAGAGTCATTTTCTCGGCTTAGAGAAAATGTTATTGCTCGCTTTGATATTTTTACTCGAAGGGTGATCGAAAAAAACATCTGAAACTAAAGCAAGCATTTTTGTAGTTTTAGCGAACAAAGTCAAGGTTTCTATCAGGCTTTTTATTGTTTATTTACCAAGCGTTTATTTTTAAAACTATTCCTTTTTTTTGGTTGTCTTATAAATAAAATTTTCAAAGACTTATAAGCCAATAAAATTGCAAAAGAATTATTTAAAATTTTATTTTTCTGTATAAAATAAATACGATTTCCAAAATACCCAGATCAAGCGAAAACAATCCGATGTATATTAGATAGCAGAATGATTTTTCGTTTTCATCTGAATAAAAAATGACTCAAAGGTTTTATAAAATGAAACAACGTCAACGCTTTGCACACACGGCTTTTGTATCGACAATTTTTGCCTTATTCTCTGTGGTTGGGGTCAGCGCCAGTCATGCAAAACAGTATTATAAATGGGTAGACAGCAAAGGCTCTACCCATTACACCACCACACCACCGCCGAAGAATGCGCGTAGCCAAAGCAAGGTGAATACTTATGGCTATCATGGAGATTCAACACCCACCAACTCAGCACCAACAGCTCAGCCGCATACACCACAAAATCAGCCACAAAATGGGCAACCACAAGGTACTCAACCGGTAACCCCAGCACCAGTGGTTAACCCACCGAATACACAACAGCCGAATGTTGTTCCACAAAATGGGCAAAATACACCTATTAGTGTTGCCCCAGTCAATAATTAAATTAAAAGTAAAATCACAAGTTTTTCAGATTTAAAAGCGTGCAAAATTCACTTTTAGATGGATTTTGCGCTATGCTGTGTGCACAGTTTTTTAACCATTATTCTCAAATACATTTATGACTACTCATATTGACCCTGAATATCAAGCAAATGCGATTGAGCCTCAAGTCCAAAAAGACTGGGAAGATCGCAAATCGTTTAAAGTTGCCGACACTGTAGAAGGTCCACGTCGTTATATCCTCTCGATGTTCCCTTACCCAAGCGGCAAACTGCATATGGGTCATGTGCGTAATTATACTATTGGTGATGTGATCAGCCGTTTTCACCGTCTCAAAGGTGAAACTGTGCTACAACCGATGGGTTGGGATGCTTTCGGCTTACCTGCTGAAAATGCAGCGATTGCCCATCAAGTTGCGCCAGCAAAGTGGACATTTGAAAACATTGCATATATGCGCGATCAATTGAAGAAACTTGGTCTATCTGTCGACTGGGATCGCGAATTTGCCACCTGTACACCAGAGTATTACCACTGGGAACAATGGTTATTTGTACAGCTCTATAAAAAAGGCTTGATCTATCGCAAGCTGTCTACAGTGAACTGGGATCCTGTAGACCAAACTGTTCTTGCAAATGAACAAGTTGAAAATGGACGTGGTTGGCGTTCAGGTGCATTGGTAGAAAAACGTGATATTCCAATGTATTACTTCCGAATTACCGATTATGCACAAGAATTATTAGACGATTTAGATACCTTAAAAGACGGTTGGCCACAACAAGTTTTAACCATGCAACGCAATTGGATTGGTCGTTCAACAGGTATGGACATTACCTTCCCGTCGGCAAATCCTGAAGTTTATGCAGATGGTTTAACGGTTTATACCACACGTGCCGATACCTTGATGGGGGTAACTTATGTTGCGGTTGCAGCTGAACATCCTCTAGCGCTCAAAGCTGCTGCGATTCAATCTGAAGCAGGCAAGCCAGAACTTGCTGCCTTTATTGAAGAATGTCGTATGGGTTCTGTTGCAGAAGCGGATCTTGCGACTGCTGAGAAAAAAGGCATGGCAACAGGTTTATCAGTTAAACACCCTGTTACGGGTCAAGATATCCCAGTTTGGATCGCAAACTATGTATTGATGTCATATGGTTCAGGCGCGGTGATGGCCGTTCCTGCACATGATGAACGTGATTTTGAATTTGCCAATAAATTTAACTTACCAATCAAACAAGTCATTGATGCCAAAGGCTCAGATGATGCTGAATACTCTGCTTCAGAATGGCAGGAATGGTACGGTTCTAAAGAAGGTAAATTGGTCAATTCGGCTGAATTTGACGGTTTAGACTTCCAAGCTGCTTTTGATGCATTCCTAAGCAAATTAGAACCACAAGGTCTTGCCAGCTCTAAAGTTCAATTCCGTTTACGTGACTGGGGGGTTTCTCGTCAACGTTACTGGGGTTGTCCAATTCCGATGATCAACTGTGACAAGTGTGGTCAAGTCACAGTTCCAGAAGATCAACTGCCAGTTGTTCTTCCAACAGATGTGGTTCCAGATGGTTCAGGTAATCCTTTAAATAAAATGCCTGAATTCTATCAAACAAAATGCCCAAGCTGTGGTGGTGATGCACGTCGTGAAACCGATACTTTGGATACCTTTGTAGAATCATCTTGGTATTATGTACGTTATGCTTCTCCTGATTTCACGGGTGGTTTAGTTAAACCCGAAGCAGCAAAATCTTGGTTGCCTGTAAACCAATATATTGGTGGTGTAGAGCATGCAATCCTACATTTACTTTATGCGCGTTTCTTCCATAAACTTATGCGTGATGAGGGTGTGGTACAAGGCAATGAACCATTTACCAACTTACTCACTCAAGGTATGGTTTTAGCGGATACCTTCTATCGTGAAGCGGAAAGTGGCAAAAAAACTTGGTTTAATCCTGCGGATATTGAGTTAGAAAAAGACGAGAAAGGTCGTGTACTTTCTGCTAAATATTCAGGTGACGGTCAAGACGTTGTGGTTGGTGGTCAAGAGAAAATGTCGAAATCGAAAAATAACGGTATCGACCCACAAGCGATTATTGACCAGTACGGCGCGGATACTGCACGTGTATTTATGATGTTTGCTGCACCACCAGATCAATCTTTAGAATGGTCTGATGCGGGTGTTGAAGGCTCAAACCGTTTCTTAAAACGTGTATGGCGTTTAGTTGCAGGCTTCCTTGAAAAAGGCAACCATGCAACAGCAATTGATGCTTCGAAACTTTCTACTGAAGCGCAAGATCTACGTCGTAAAACTCATGAAACGATTCAAAAAGTGGGTGATGACATCGAACGTCGTCATGCATTCAATACCGCGATTGCAGCTTTGATGGAATTACTCAATGCCAGCAATAAGTTTGAAGCAAAAGATGACAACGATGTTGCTGTAGCACGTGAAGCGATTACCACTTTACTGACTTTACTTGCACCATTTGCACCACACTTAAGTCAGACCTTATTGACTGAGTTTGATATCGATTTAACTTCGGTACTGTTCCCTACGGTTGATGAGTCTGCATTAACACGTAATACACAAACCATCGTAGTTCAAGTCAATGGTAAGCTTCGTGGCAAGTTAGAAGTCTCTGTTGATACATCAAAAGATGAATTATTGGCATTGGCTAAAGCATTACCTGAGGTTCAGCAATTCTTAACAGGTCCAACCAAGAAAGAAATTGTGGTTCCAAATAAGCTTGTGAATTTGGTGGTTTAAAAAGCTTTTAAGCCTCCCTTTTTAAAAGGGAGGTTTGGAGGGATTTTATGAAAAAAATCTCCCCTAACCCCTCTTTAAAAAGAGGGGGACTAAATGCAATAAACAAAACCCAAACAAAGCCCGTTGTCATTCAACGGGCTTTGATTCTAAAATGGCGTGAATTTATAAAGATTAAATATTCCATATCCAATGGAATTTCATGAGGACAAAGCATGCATTTAGTTCAACGTGTTGCTGCAGTTGTATTAACTTTGGGTCTGAGTGCGGGCTTAGTAGGTTGTGGCTTTCATTTAAAGGGCACCAATGCCCAAGCAACACCTTTGGTTTACACCAAATTACAACTGGTATTACCAGCGAATACTGAAGATCTTGAAAAGAAACTCAGTGTTTATTTAACTGCAACAGGTGTCCAACTGAGTAATTCAAGTGATGCTTATGTATTACGAGTATTAGACTACAAACCTGTTCGTCATGAGTTAAATGGTAAATTGGTAGAAACACTACTCCGTCTAAGTGTTACTTTCCAGATTGAAGATAAACAAGGGAATCCGATTACTGAACCTCGGACCTTAAATGCATCTCGTAGTTATCAATATGATGTTGCAACGGTCAACACAGATGATCAACAATATAAATATCTGAGCCAAATTTTGATTGATGACATTGCACAACAAATGTCACGTCAAATTGCAGCCAATCGCTTACCTAAAGCACGTACTCTTTCGACCCAACCTGTAGCGCAATAATTCTATGAAACTTGACTATTTACAAGCCCTTAAACGTGTTGATGAAGCGCGAGGTGTTTGGATTTTACATGGTCAAGAACCACTTCTAGAACAAAACCTACTCGATGCTTTAAGAAAAAGCTGGGCAAAACATGAAGTAGAAAGACAACGCTATGATCTCAATAGCGTTTCCGACTGGAAAAATGTCTTTAATGCTTTGAATAGCTTATCTTTATTTTCTCAAAATCTGGCACTTGAAGTCCATGGTAATATCAAACCCGATGCCAATGGACTCAAACAACTCAAACACTATATTCAACATAATGAACACAACTTGCTTGTGATCATTATGCCCAAACAAGACTCAAGTAGTCTAAAGTCAAGTTTCTTTCAAACCGTTGAAGCCAATGGTGTTGTGATTGCTTTAACCGCAAATTACCCGCAAGACCGTCAACGAATATTGTCAATCGAAGCAGATCAGCTCGGTGTCCAATTAAATCAAGATGCCTGGATCTGGCTTGAACAACATCATGAACATAATCTTTTGGCTGCCAAAAACAGCCTGATGCGTGTTGCCGACACCTTCCCAGATCAAAAACAGATTTCAATTGAACATTTACAAGAATGTTTACAGGATCAATCACGTTATAGCACCTTTGATTTAAGTGATGCATTGATTGCTGGAAACTTGGCACTTTCGATTAAAATTTTCCAATATCTTGTGGAGTCAGGCGAACCCAACAGTTTAATTTTATGGACAATTAGTAAAGAAATGCGTCTTTTGATGCAATTGTATGAACAACCACAAAATGCCTTACAGCTCGGCATTTGGAAAACCAAGATTTCGTTGTATCAACAAGCACTTAGACGCTTAAATCCACATTCATTTTTAACTTGGCCACAACTGTTATTGCGTGTAGATGCTGCAATCAAAGGACTCAGCAAAGAAAGTCCAGAACATATCATTCAACAATGTATTGCTGAGTTATGTGGAAAAACTTTATTTATCAATGCTTAGGTAAATATTATACAGAATAATTCTCATTTCCATTTATTTTAAAAAATTCACGCTTTATCCTTATTTAATCATTATAATTTGATCAATTTTTCTCTCAGCCCAATTATCGCTATGCCAAAAATAAAACCAGCCAAAGCCATTCTTATAGCGGTTTGTCTTGCCATCATTGCCGCAATCGCATGGTACGTATTAAAGCCTAAAAATACACAACCGCAGTATATAACCTCAGAAGTCACACGTGGTGATATTGAAGATGCAGTTCTTGCAACAGGTGATTTGGAAGCAACCAAGATGGTGAGCGTTGGTGCGCAGGTTTCAGGTCAAGTTAAAAAAATGTACGTCAAGCTGGGTGACCAAGTTAAACAAGGTCAACTGATTGCACAAATTGATTCAGTACGTCAAAGCAACGATTTGAAAACGGCTGAAGCCAATATTAAAAATCAACAGGCTCAGTTGACAACCAAACAGGCGACTTTAGCCAAAGCTGAGGCAGAATATAACCGCCAAAAAAATATGTTTGCACAAGATGCAACCTCTAAAGCAGATTATGACAGTGCCTTAGCGGCATTTAAAACAGCACAAGCTGATATTGCTTCGATGAATGCACAAATTGAACAATCCAAGCTTACACTTGCAACATCACAAGAAAACTTAGGTTATACCCGTATTGTTGCTCCTATGGATGGTACTGTGGTAGCCATTGTGACTGAAGAAGGTCAAACGGTAAACGCCAACCAAAGTGCACCAACTATTGTGAAACTTGCAAAATTGGACACCATGACCATCAAGGCACAAGTGTCTGAAGCAGATGTCATGAAAGTTCAAGAAGGTCAAAAAGTTTATTTCACCACACTGGGTGACAGTGAGAAAAAACGCTATGCAACACTGCGTCAAGTAGAGCCTGCACCAGAGTCAATTAATACTGAAACATCAAGCAATTCATCTTCCTCATCATCAAGTACAGCGATTTATTATAATGCCCTATTCGATGTACCAAACGATGACGGTAAACTCCGAATTGATATGACCGCACAGGTATATATCATTCTGGCTGAAGCCAAAAATGCACTGACTGTTCCTGCTGCGGCATTACAGTCTTCAAACCGTCCACAACGCGCCAATAAATCCGCAAATGGCACTTCTGGTGCAAATTCAACTCGTTCAGCATCTGCACCTCAAGGTCAAGCAAATAAAAATGGACAAAATGCTGCTGATCGCCCAGAACGCCTTGAACTCACCGCAGATGAAAAGACTTTGATTGATCAGGGTAAAGCTTCGGTTTCGATTGTTCGTGTTTTACAGGCGGATGGTAGTGCTCAACGTAAACAAGTTTTAATTGGTTTAAATAACCGTGTAACCGCCCAAGTACTGCGTGGCCTCAATGAAGGTGATCAAGTTGTACTAGCAGATGGTTCAGATACATCCAATGACTCTGCAAAACGAAGCAATAAAAACAGTGGCCCAATGAGACTCTAAGCATGGATCAGAACAATCATCAGATCAAACCTCTACTTGAGGTCAGTAATCTGATTCGTGAGTTCCCTGCGGGTGAATCCACTATTCAGATTTTAAAGAGTATTAACCTTAAAATTTACCCCGGTGAACTGGTTGCTATTGTTGGGCAATCTGGTTCGGGTAAATCGACATTGATGAATATCTTGGGCTGTCTTGATCAACCCACATCAGGTAGTTATCAAGTCAATGGACGTGAAACAGGTCAACTTGAACCCGATGAGCTCGCGCAATTACGCCGTGAATATTTTGGCTTTATTTTCCAGCGCTATCATTTATTGGGTGATTTAAATGCTGCAGGAAACGTTGAAGTCCCAGCGATTTATGCTGGTATGGATCCGAGTGTGCGTCAAAAGCGCTCACATGAGATCTTGACTGACTTAGGACTCGGTGAAAAAACTGAAAACCGTCCAAATCAGCTTTCGGGTGGACAACAACAACGGGTTTCGATTGCCCGTGCTTTGATGAATGGTGGTGATGTCATCCTTGCGGATGAGCCAACTGGTGCACTAGATAAGCACAGTGGTGTTGAGGTTATGCGTATTTTACGTGAGCTCAATGCTAAAGGGCATACCATTATTCTGGTTACCCATGATATGAATGTGGCAAAAAATGCGACACGTATCATTGAAATCAGTGATGGTAACATCATCGCGGATAAGCCAAATGTTCCTGAACATGATGATGAGATTGATGTTGTTGTCGATCCAGAACCTAAGTCGAATCGTAAAAAGTCATCTAAATGGCGTTCTGCATTAGATCGTTTTGCAGAAGCCTTCCGTATGGCCTTGCTGGCAATGAATGCCCACCGTATGCGTACCTTTTTAACCATGCTGGGTATTATTATCGGGATCGCATCTGTGGTTTCGGTGGTGGCTTTAGGTAATGGCTCACAAAAACAGATTCTTGATAACATCAGCAGTTTAGGCACCAATACCATTACCGTCTTTCAGGGACGTGGCTTTGGTGATAACTCGAAAACAGCACAGTTTAAAACCTTGGTTCCAGCAGATGCTGACGCACTCTCAGAGCAACCGTATGTCGAAGCAGTCAGTCCAACAGTCAATAGTAGCGTAACAGCACGTTTTAAAGATACCGAAGCTTCAGCAACCGTCAATGGTGTCAGTGCGGATTTCTTCTATGTGCGTGGCATGACCTTTAAATCTGGGCAAGCTTTTGATAAAAACAGTATCACTGGGCGAGCGCAGGATGTGGTGATTGATGCCAATACTGAAAAGACTTTCTTTGCAGATGGCACTAACCCTGTAGGGCAAGTGCTGTTATTGGGAAGTGTTCCAAGCCGAATCATTGGTGTGATTGATGCACAGCAAGGCTTTATGGGCAACTCAGACAGTCTCAATGTTTATCTACCTTATTCAACCGTCATGAGCCGAATGTTAGGACAATCCAATGTTCGTAGCATCATCGTGCGTATTAAAGATGAATATCCAACTGCGGTTGCTGAAAATGCCATTTTAAGTTTGTTGGAACAACGTCATGGCGCACAAGATGTCTTTACTCAAAACTCTGACAGTATTCGTCAAACCATTGAACAGACCACACAAACTATGACTTTACTGGTTTCAGCCATTGCGGTGATTTCATTGGTTGTCGGTGGTATTGGGGTAATGAACATCATGTTGGTGTCTGTGACCGAGCGTACCCAAGAAATCGGTGTGCGTATGGCTGTAGGTGCTCGGCAAAGTGACATTCTGCAACAGTTCCTGATCGAAGCTGTTTTGGTGTGTATTTTGGGCGGTATCTTAGGGGTCCTGCTCTCTTTAGGCATTGGACAGTTGATTGGACATATTGCCAAAGGCAGTTTCCAAATGGCGTATTCAAGCACCTCCATCATTGCGGCATTTGTATGTTCAACCTTGATTGGTGTGGTATTTGGATTTATCCCAGCTCGCAATGCAGCACAGCTCAATCCTGTTGATGCACTTTCGCGTGAATAACCGAAGAATAAGGAAATTATTAATGCAAATGAATTTAAGCAAACTTGCAAGCGCCTTGATTCTTGGGAGTTCATTGGTCGGTTGTGCGGCTGTGGTTAAAACCCCATACGAGGCCCCTGCTGTTCAAATTCCAAATGGTTTTGTTTATGACAATGCAAAATCTAAACACGTTCAGGCAGATTTATATGCAGATCAGTGGTGGACCTTATTTGGTGATGCTCAGTTAAATCAACTGGTCAATCAAGTGATTCAACGCAATGCTGATTTGGCTGTTGCAGGGATTAACTTACAAACAGCCCGTTTAAGAGCTGGCTTAGCGCGAGACCAACAAGGTCCTCGTGTTAATTCAGGGGTATCTACAGGCCATAGCTTTGACCTCAATTCAGGTGATGATGCTGCCAAAGGTCTATCTCTCAGTGCGGGTGTCAGTTATGAAGTGGATTTGTTTGGAAAATTAGCACGTCAAACTGAAGCATCGAAGTGGGAATCCTTAGCCACTGAACAAGACTTACAAGCCACTGGGCAGACCTTAATTGCCACAACCGCAAATTTATATTGGCAATTGGGTTATTTAAATGAACGCTATAGCTCTGCCCAACAAAGCCTAGCTGCTACTCAAAAAACCTTTGAATTGGTGCGTACTCAATATCGTGCTGGCGCTGTTTCAGGACTAGATTTGACCCAAGCTGAGCAATCGGTACAAAGCCAAAAAGCCAGTTTAAGCCAAATTGAACAGCAACGTGTTGAAACACGTACCGCTTTGGCAGTGTTATTACAAATACCTGTGCAACAGTTAAATATTCAAGAACCACAGCAATTACCGCAGATCAGTCTACCCAATATCTCAGCGGGTTTACCGGCAGATATTTTGTCGCGCCGTCCTGATTTAAAAGCAGCCGAATTGCGTTTACGTGAATCTTTGGCGACCAAAGATGCCACCAAAGCCAGCTATTATCCTTCAATCAGTTTGACGGGGAATTTAGGTTCAACCAGCACATCATTGACAAATTTATTGAAAAATCCTGCACTGACTTTAGGCGCAAGCTTAAGCCTGCCGTTTTTACAATATAATGATATGCAAAAGAATTTAAAGATCAGTGAACTGGACTATGAAAAAGCCATTGTTCAATATCGCAATACCTTGTACCAAGCTTTTGCGGATACTGAAAATGCATTGTCGAATCGTACTGAGCTAGATAAACAAGTCGCCTTTCAACAAAAGAACTTGGAACTTGCGGAAAAAACAGAACGTTTAACCAATGTACGTTACCGTAATGGTGCAATTGCTTTAAAAAATGTTTTGGATGCTCAAGAAACCACGCGTAGTGCTCGTTTGTCTTTAGTCCAAGCAAAGCAAAGCCAATACAATGCTTATGTCACTTTGATGCAAGCTTTGGGTGGTAGTCCGATTAAGCAATTACCTTAAGAATGTGTTGAGATAAGAAAGCCCTGAGGGGCTTTTTTTTCATGCTATGTTTTCTTTTTGGGTCAATACCCTACTATTCTTATAAGCTGGGTATTGCAAATTGCCATTTATCATATTTAACCCATTAATATAATTAAAGATAAAAATTAATTTTAATCTTTTTATTTATCTTTCACGCTAAAGAAACCAAATTTTAAATTGTCTTTTGCTGTCACTATATATGGATCATTTTCATCTACGGAATTATCTTTTTTAAGCTGTTCACTCCAATAAAATGGTTTTGAAAAAAGAACTGTGATTCGTCGTCCAAAGAACCGAATAAATTCAGGTATGGCAAAAATAAGCGCATAGAGTGGTGTCTGAAAATGATTGATAAACACGGTTTGCCAACTTTGCTTAAAGGATTCTTTTTTCTCTTGAATATCATAACAATATGTTAATTTACTTTTATAATCTTGCTCAGGATCATCTATCCCTTTTCTGTAGTACAGTGGTTCAGGCCCCTGTTCTACATAAGTTTTTATAAATAGTAAAAAGCCTTCTATATAGTCTTTATGAATATTGGGTGTACCCAACTGTATATCATGTTTTATCACTTCACCATCAAGTATATAGGCATGTAACTCATATAGCGGTAGCCCCACTACACCTTGTGATTGAACGATATCAAAATAAAGATCACTTAATTTTAATTGCAGGATTTCATTACTTTTACTGAAAGTTATTTCTTTGTTCTTCCTATTTAGAATTATAGAGTTGTATAGAGGTTTAAGGAGTTCACTCCTTATCAATGGCTGAAGCATCGTTAGAAGAATATATAAGCTTGCAATAAAAATAGATATGGCTCCAAACCACATAATATAATCTATTTCACCATAATCAAAAAAAATCAAATATATAAAGAAAATACTCATTACAAGTACGGGGATACCCATTAATAAAGAATAAATAAATGACTTTCCAATCCAAATATACTCTTTATTAATAAATTCTATAAATGTCGAATTCATCTGAATAACAGAAAAGTTATGATTGATCACACGTTTGAGTTCAAAAGTATCGAGTTTAAAGAGTTGATACTTCTTTACACTTTCTCCAACTTTTGTACGAGGAACGAAATACCATGGATTTTTCATTTATCTTTCATCTCAAACATACTAAATTCAAAGTTGTCTTTAAAGCTAATTTCCTCTGGTCGTTCTTTTTCCATTTTATTTTTAAGGATGACCTCTTTATGCCATATAGGTAGAGGCTTTATATTAAGCAATATTCGTCTTGCAATAAAATTACACACGTCAAAAGGATAGGAAAATAAAGCAGGAACCCAGTTATCATGATAAATGATTCGAAATGACTTCCATGTATCTCGATAACTTTCTTTTGCACCAATGACCTGCTGACAAAATGTCAATTGAGTAAAAGGGTCTATCGTTCCATACATCGGATTAGGCTTGGGATACAATTCTTCTGGTCCTTTATGCATAAAATGACAAATAAATGACCATAAGCCTTGGGTATTACTCCAACCAATCATAGGAAAGCCAATGACAAAACTATGTTTTAACAGACCATGTTCAACAATATGCGCTCTAAGTTCTCTTAAGGTAAATCCAGAAAGCCCAAAGCTTGTACCCATCACATAAACAACATCTTTCCAATCTCGTTCTATATACTCAGCATCAGTTAAATAAAAAAATACTTTGCCTGTTTTTCGGTTAAATAAAATCGGTTTACAAATAGATTTTTTATGATCATGCTTAAAGTATGGACTCAAAAAACCATATAATGTAAAAAACAATAAGAATAAATAAACAAATACAATAAATATATATAAGAAAACACCTTCATTATAAAATGGTTTAACCAACATGTAGACCAAGCAACCAATTATAAAAAATATTAAAGGTGATATAAAAACTAAAAGACTTATTCCTTTTCCTAACCTCGCATAAGATTGATCGGCGAATTCAAACATGAGGTGCGACAGTTTCAAAAGCCTTATGATAATCAACAAGCTGAGCAAACTTCTCTAATGGTGTAAGCCAATCTAACGCTTTTCTAGGACGAGTATTCAGTGACATGGCAACTTGATTTAAATAATGCTGATCTGCCTGATTTAAATCAATCCCTTTAGGTAAATATTGCCTAATTAAACCATTCATATTTTCGCATGTGCCTTTTTGCCAGGGTGAATGTGGGTCACAGAAATATACATCTATGCCTAAATCTTCTTCGAGTTTTTTATGTTCTGACATCTCACGTCCACGGTCATAGGTCAACGTTTTACGCAGTTCTGCAGGTAAATATTTCAGAGCTTCAGTTAAAGCCTTGCGCACGGATTCTGCCTTTGCATCAGGTAATGTTGCCAAGATACAGAGCCGTGTATTTCGTTCAATAAGTGTTGCTATCGAACTTTTATTGTCTTTACCTTTAATTAAATCGGCTTCCCAATGACCCGGTATTTTTCTTTCTTGAACTTCGGCTGGGCGCTCATGAATAGTTTTAATATCCTGTAATATAGAATCTTTTTTAGGTTCACCGTTAGCTTTTCGCTTTTTATTTTCATGACGCAGACAGGATAATAAGTCTTTTTTCAACTCACCCTTTGGTAATGCTCGTATAGTTGAGTAAATCGTTGTATGGCTTACATTCATTGTTTGATCCAAATCAGGAAATGTCTTTAAACGCTTTGCTATTTGCTGAGGAGACCATAAACAACGGATCGCTTCAACAATAAATTTCCAAAGGATTGAATCGATTTTGAGTTTTCTATGACCACGTCTACGTCTAGCGAAGGTGTGATCAGAAGCATATCGGGCTTGATAAACGTCATTGATGCTATTTCTTTTAAGTTCACGATAGATCGTACTAGGATGTCTTTTAATAAGTTCAGCAAATTTTCTGGGTGAAAAGCCTTCTTTTCTTGATTCAAGCATTAATGCAGTACGATCTTCAAAGTTAAGATGATGGTATGACAATTTTATATACTCCATAAACCCTTTAAATTAATTAGGTGGTTTATGTCGCACTTCAAGTTTTACTCTGCCATCTATAAGTTCAATATAATCATCATTCATGCTTAGAAAAGACCAGTTATGATTACGTTTGAATTCATCATAGGGAGATAAAAGTACATCACCTTTATCTAATTTGGAAAAAGGTATATTTTCTTTAAAAACATCATAACCAAACGAATGTTTTTTAATTTTACTTTTCATTATGCAACCATGTTTACTTATACTTCCAAATATTAAGCTCAAAAAAATATAATTTTCATTTTAATCATTAAAAATCAAAGCGCTGTAGCGCTTTATCATTTATCTTTCATCTCAAACATACTAAATTCAAAGTTGTCTTTAAAGCTAATTTCCTCTGGGCGTTGTTGTTCCATTTTATTTTTAAGGATAACCTCTTTATGCCATATAGGTAGAGGCTTTATATTGAGCAATATTCGTCTTGCAATAAAATTACCAAGATCAAAAGGGAAGGAAAATAACGCAGGAACCCAGTTATCATGATAAATGATTCGAAATGACTTCCATGTATCTCGATAACTTTCTTTTGCTCCAATGACCTGTTGGCAAAACGTTAATTGCGTAAACGGGTCTATTGTTCCATACATCGGATTAGGCTTTGGATATAATTCTGCTGGTCCTTTATGCATAAAATGGCATATAAATGACCATAAACCCTGTGTACGGAATATACCCATCATCGGAAAGCCAATGACAAAAGTATGTTTTAACAGACCATCTTCAACAATATGTGCTCTCAGTTCTCTTAAAGGTGCGCCTGAAAGACCAAAGCTATTCCCCATCACATAAACAACATCTTTCCAATCTCGTTCGATATACTCAGCTTCAGTTAAATAAAAAAACACCTTGCCTGTTTTTCGGTTGAATAAAATTGGTTTACAAACTGCCTTGTTGTAGTCATATTTAAAAAAAGGGTCTAAAAATGCATAGAGTGGTAAAAAAAAGATAATCAACCCTGAAATTACGACAAATATTGAAAAAGAAATAGACTCTTTAGAACTCCCACCAAGTGAAAAATATAAATATAGAATATAAAATATTAAAAATAATATAGGAGAACATAATACTAAAAGACTGATTCCTTTTCCTAACCTCGCATAAGATTGATCTATAAGCTCTATATAATTATTATTCATCCTTAGAAAAGACCAGTTATGATTGCGTTTAAATTCATCATAGGGAGATAAAAGTACATCACCTTCATCTAATCTAGAAAAAGGTATATTTTCTTTAAAAACATCATAACCAAACGAATGCTCTTTAATTTTACTTTTCATCATGTACCCATTTTACTGATGCTTCCAAATATTATGCTCACAAAAAATATAATTTTATTTTTAGAGATCAAAGCGCTTGCGCGCTTTATCATTTGTCTTTCACACTAAAAAAACCAAATTTCAAATTGTCTTTTGCTGTCACAATATATGGATCATTTTCATCTACGGAATTATCTTTTTTAAGCTGTTCACTCCAGTAAAATGGTTTTGAAAAAACAACTGTAATTCGTCGCCCAAAGAATCTAAAAAACTCAGGTATAGCGAAAAAAATTGCAAATAATGGCGTCTGAAAATGATTAATAAATACGGTTTGCCAGCTTTGACTGAATGGTTCATTTTTCTCTTGAATATCATAGCAATAAGTTAATTTACTCAGAACTTCTTGCTCAGGATCATCTATTCCTTTTCTGTAATATAGTGGTTCCGGACCTTGTTCTACATAAGTTTTAATAAATAGTAAAAAACCTTCTATATGATCTTTATGAATATTCGGTGTCCCTAACTGTATATCATGTTTTATCACTTCACCATCAAGTACATAGGCATGTAACTCATGTAGCGGTAGTCCCACTACACCTTGTGATTGAACGATATCAAAATACAAATCGTCTAATAAAAACTGAGAGGTGCTGTTCCCATCGGAACATACGGTCATGGTCTTTTTTTGTCTATTTATTACGACTGGTAAATAAAGGGGCTTTAAAAAGTCAATTTTTAAGAAAGGAATTAACATAGTTAAAAGCATATATAATGAAATAAGAAAAACAAATATTAATGAAATTAAAAAACCTAATAAATCACCAATACCATCTTTTAAAAATAGATAACCACCGAATAAAACTAATAGGACAAAAGGAATACCAAAAAAAGATAAAAAAATTAATTTCTTTCCTTTCCATACGTAATTTCTATTTGTTAATTCAATAAAGTTAGAATTCATCTGAATAACAGAAAAGTTATGATTGATCACACGTTTGAGTTCAAAAGTATCTAGCTTAAAAATTTGATACTTTTTTACTCTTTCTTCCACTTTAGTACGAGAAACAAAATACCATGGGTTTTTCATTTAAATAGTCCATTTAGAGCTGATAGTTGTGTTTCATATTTTCCAAAAGAAACCATCCCTTCGTTAGGATTTCCCAAAAAACTTTTCCGCAACCATTTTTGTAATTCTTTTTCTCTTTTATAAAGCGCATAAATTGCAAAACCAATACTTAATGCTAATAGTATTAATCCTATTGGATGGGTTGCCAAACCAAGCATAATAAATAGTGATGAACCAACCATTGTTAATCCACTTAAAAATAGAAATGAACCATAAGTTCGTTCTCCACTTTTAAAACTATTCCACCCATTAATCATATCGAATACACCAAAAACAGCACCTACTAATGTACCTAATGTTCGCCAACCCAAATGCTTCATAGTTGTAGCATTGGCTAAGTCTTTTGAGAATGAAATTAGCTTAGTATTTTGTAAGGGTCCTACAGCCATCTTTCTTTCAAAATATTTACTAAGCATCATAGATGTACCTTCTACTAATGCCATCCCTACACCAACTAAAGAAGCAGCTTTACGGCCACCCTTTTCTGAACCACTTAAATTTTGATCAGTCCAAACTGTATACATGGCAAGTGACTGGAAAACGAAGTTTCCTGTAGCAACCAGATGCTCAAATGATATTTTTTTATCTGTAAATACGTTTACGGGAATTTCTGTTTCGATTTTAAGCTTATTAGAGGTATTTACTTCATTTGGAACAGCATCACTTGAATAATTCCCCAATAACATGCTGGATATAGTATTAATAAAATGTGCTTTTTCTCTAGGTAAATTTTGAGTGCTAACATCAAGATAAGGCAAATTAATTCTTAATTTTTCCCGAGAAGCATTCCAAAGTGGATCATTGGCTATTTTACTAAGCATACTATCTCTACTGATCTTAACATCTGCTCCAAATGTATCTTTATAATATGCAATCAATAAGTCAGCGAGTTTATTATTGAATTGAGAAACATTTTTCGCCTGAATAATTCCTTCCTTAACTGGTGCTTGCGTGTAGCCTCCTAGCATTATGGTGAGAGGATTCAATTGATTAGGATGAAGTTCGATTCCACGCATAGCGACAGGAGATAAATGCAAAACAAACTGACTTATTGAACTTTGTAAATATGCTATTTCAAAAGAATTCAATGATGAAATTACTGAATTCGTGCGAGAAATTAAATCTCCCCATGGAATTGTAGATAAGTTTGAGTAGTTAATATAGCTTGATACACTATTTTTAATATCAGAAGAACTACAGCATAATGTATCAGAAATCAAACTTTTATTATCTGAAATTAAGTAAAGCTGTTTTACAAAATAGTCTAAACATTTAGGTAAAGCTTTACAAAACTCAAGAATAGAGGAACTCAACTCATAATTACCTGACAAAGATTTTGGATTATCTCTTTCTGTAACATAAAAATAGTGTTCATTTATAATATTATTTATAAATAATTTTAATGCCCACTCATCCAATGAATCAATTTTTTTAGATTTCTGATCATCTTTTTCATTTTTTGATTTAATTGCATCTGAGTAAATTTTATCATTTAAACAGCTTTGATAGTTTTTATTCCAATCTTGTAGTTTATATTTTTGTTGATTTGCTTTATCTCTAATTTCTTCTTCTGCGATCTGTTCAGGTGTTTTTTTCTTCTGCATTTGTTCTTTTAGATATTTTCCAAATTCATTCGATAATTGCTCAGAAGGATCTAAAAAAATAGGATCTTTATTAATTTCAGCTTTTTCAGCTTCTGTAAAATAAATATCTTTATTTATTCCAAATGCTAATTTAAGTCCTTCAACGTCAAGTAAAGTTTTTTCTTGATCTGTATATACTGAAGTATCTTCCAATACAGATAGTGCATTAGAAGCAATATCTTGAATTATACCGACATAATCATCCAAACAAAAAATTGCACCTGTAAATAATCTCGTTTTTTTATTATCAGATAAAATATCTTTTAATTCTGTTACTTCATAATTATCATACTTATTAATTACTGATGAATCTTCATCATTATCAATAGCTTCTGATGAGCAAATCTTAAAACTCAAATAATCAAAGATCTGATTATAATGATTTTCAAAATTAGTTGATACATTACTCAAAGTCCACGGGGTTTGAAGATATGCGCTAGACTTATTAGAATCTAAAAAAACATATTGCTCTAAATTGTAATTTTTTATTAAGTTTAAGTTTTGCTCTGTGATGGGAAATTGACGATCATCATTCCCCATACCATTTAAATATGCTTTTACATTGAATACATTCATATTTTTTTTGTATTTATTTTTGTTCTCAACCTTTTTATCTTTACTCCATTTTACTTCTGAATATTTCATATAAATTTCAGTTGCTTCAGAGGCCTTTGGGATTGTAATCATGAGCGCTCTTGCACGATGAACTGTTTTACTACAAGGTTCTTTACTTTGTGAGTTGCTGATCGTTTCAGAGAAATAATCATTATTATCAATTCTTTTTAAAAAGCCCTGTTGAGATATTTCATATTCATGCCACTTATCCATATGTTTCATAAATACATATAAATATCCAGCTCTTAAAGTAGTAAGTCCATAAGCATATCCTTCTGAAGGAACTATACTATTAATACTTTCAAAACAAGATTTAGCGCTCCGACTTGCTGAAACTGTTATTGTTCGGAGTGGTTCGGTAGGTTTTGGTTTACCACTACCTTCAATATAAGTCCCTCGCGCTTTATAAAAATCATTCCTTTTTTTACGAAATTCAAGTTCGCTATTTATTTTCTTCTTTTCATCACTTATATCTTGTAATTCAGGATCATTTTTTTTATAAGTTGACAAAATCGTATCATTTTGAGTATTTCCTGGATAAGTTCCCTTTTTTGTTACAACAACATATCTAGCCAATAATAACTGTAGCCCTTCATCTCTCTTACAAAAATCACAAGGATATTCTTGATTATCAGTAGTCATACATCACCTTATTTTTTAAATTTTCATCATCAATATTTTGTTTTTTAAAAAAATCATCCCACTCAGACGTTGAAAGCTGTTTGCTTGCCTGTTCATAGCCTTTGGGACTTTCTGTTAAACGTTGAAAAAAGTGGGTTTCAAGAAAGCTTTCACCGATTAAATCTGCATGAAAAATGGATGCTACAGCATCATCCTTGGTCAAAATCCCTTTATTTTTTATTAAGTCTGCATAATTAAAAATCTGACTAACTTTTAAAAAGTATGCTGGCAGGTCGTCAGTCTTGAATTTTAACTTTTCAAATACTCTGTTGTTTACACTGATTTTTTCCAATAAATCATGATCAGGCTGTTGAATAAAATCCCCCTCAGATCCAGCGTCAAAGCACAATGTTTCATTTAAGAAATTAAATTCAATATTTTTAAAATATTTATTGATCCATAAAAAATCCTGACTCTCAAAATAATTGAGTAGCATCCAAATTTTCGGATCAAAAAACCGATACAAATACTTCTTAGTGCCTACTTCATAGACTAAATTTTGTTTTAAGTGATTAACAATATCAGGTTCTCGAGTTGGAACACTTTTAAACGTCATTAGAAAAAAAGGTGAAAGCCCCGCTTTGATCTGATTTTGATCATGTTGCTTTATTTCATCAACAAGCGAAGCACCGACTGAATTTAAACGCAATAAATACGGAAAAACATGCTGTACATTCTTCGCATAATCAGGTGCTAAAGACTTAAGTTGAGCTTCCACTTCATAAAAATATTGCGCATTTAGATTCGGGTCAATAATGACGTAATCATACTCAATCACCTCTTTTGGATGTATAGGCTCTAATAACATTATGAAAGCTCCACAGAAGCATCACCTTTTGCCGCAGCACCAGAAACACGCATTTCACAAATAGGAAGCTGAGGAATGTCTGAATTAATCTTCGCACCACTGGTAAACTTCTGTTGCCCCGACTTCACCTGAAACAAACCACCTGTAGTTGAAAATACCCCTGAACCATTAATCTTTAATTCAGAACCATCACCAATCAACTTAATCTCTTTCGGACTAATGATATAAACCGCGTCTTCGGTCGAAATGATTTGAATCCCTTTGCGTGCAATCACATCTGCACCACCATCTTGAGCTTGAAGTTCAACTTTACCTTTCCCTGCAAACAACCTTGCCCCTTCCTGTGCCGCAAAAAGACTGATCTTAGCACTGGCATGCCCAATCAAAGCCTTTTGTGTACTTAGGTTGATACTGTCGCCTGCGGTATGACTGATTTGCCCATCTGCTGAAAGATGAATATCTTCGTTACTGGCAAGTGCAATCGAATTAGGTGAAGCCAACATCATCACCGCAGACTTAAATGCATCTGCTTTTTTCGGATCTTGTTGGTCTAGTGTATTAATAAATCCTTTTATTCTTTCCAACACTTCCAAAGGATCAATTTGCTGATTCTTGGCAACTTCACTTAAGGCTTTAGAATTATTTAGACTGCTTTCTAACTGACTTTTCGCTGCTGTTGCATCGAGATGGTTACCTGAGGCCGAATCTTGAGCATGTGTACTCAGTAGTAGACCTTGCCCTGCACGCACTGCTCCCCATTGATCTGTTCTTAGTTCAAAGCCTTCACCTCGTCCTTTACTGGTCTCGGTTTCTTTAGGATGACTTAGATTACCAAGGTTAAGTTGACTCGTGCCGTGACTGCTTTGTAGCTGGCTGCTGATTTGCTCTGTGGTATCGTCAAATCTAAGCTGACCATAGCCACTGCCTTTAACTTCCCGACTTTTGATCCCTGCTAGTTTTTTGGTGTCAGGTAATTGGCCTTTGTCATCAAATTTCGTTGGACTTCGTTGCGCTTCATGGATACGCCCCACCACAAATGGTCGATCGATATTGCCATCAAAGAAATCTATCACGACAATCTCACCAATCCTCGGTAAGAACCGCGCACCATAGCCTTCACCTGCCCACGGGGTCAGTACATCCACCCAAGCGGAATCAGTGTCGTTGTCATTGCTCCCTGCACCACCATCATGACTATGATCTTCATTGCGGGTAAATAGGAAGCGAACTTTAATACGTCCCCATTCATCGACATGAATTTCCTCTCCACTTGGCCCAACCACTTTGGCACGTTGTGGATGGGTACTTGGACGGTGTTGTAGTGGGTGGTATTCAGGAACAGTGGTGATATTACGGCGTTGTAGCACCAATTGATTGGCTTGGCGTTCATCACTGTTGCTGTTGTCTGCTTTATTTTCATTTACCCAGTTGCTTTGTTGGAGCAAGCGATTGATTTGTTCACTCAGATCTTTGGGTAAGTTGTTCTGGTTATAGAATGTCTTTGACGTGATCAGAAATTCTTTGTCTGAGCCACTGTGTTGGTCTATTTCTGGGTGTTCATTCAATTCAAACCAGTAACCTACTTGCGCATCACGTACAGTGGAGTTGGCAACAAATTGCTT
Source organism: Acinetobacter sp. NyZ410 (assembly GCF_022828975.1). Lineage (NCBI taxonomy): Bacteria > Pseudomonadati > Pseudomonadota > Gammaproteobacteria > Moraxellales > Moraxellaceae > Acinetobacter > Acinetobacter sp. NyZ410. The sequence goes on from NZ_CP094620.1 coordinate 4,317,451, forward strand.
GGATTGAGCATCATAGTAATGACTGAGGTTTTGGTTGATCTTTTCAATCTGATTGTTATTTGACGCGGTTGCTTGATCTTCACCATTCAGGTCTTGAATCCATGCTGGACTAATATGCCAAGTTTGTTCTAAACCGAGACTGGCATTGTTTTGGTTTTGACTGTGTTGGTGTTTGCTTTGAACACTGCCTGCACCCTCTTCTTGTTCTAACACATCTGCTTGCCAGCGTTGTACGTGGACAGCAGTGGGTTGTAAGCTACGTTGCCCGATAAAGCTGGTGATGCTGTCTTGTTGCTCTGTGGCACTGCTGCGATGGAAGCGGATCTTTCTTCGTTCTAGTGCTTTGTATTCACTGTTATCATCCACCAAGCGCAGTTTTTGCGGCTGAATTTGAGTCGCAGAACTAGGTACAATCAATTGTGCTTCATCAATCAACCAGTTGATCCCTTCACTGCGCATCAAGCGGCTTAAAAATGCATAGTCGCTTTCGTTACTCTGCATAATGAATGGTCGGATATCGTAATCTTTTTTAAGACCACTTTTATCGAGACTTAGACTCGATGCAAAGAGTGGGCTTTTGTCTTGCCATTCTTTAAACAGAGTTTCTATGACTTGCACAACCGACTTATTCATAAACACTCGGCTGTTACGGCGTTTATGCCACAGTGAAGTGGCATCTTCGAGTTTGAGTTTATATAGCGTTAGTGCGCCATCACTCTGCCCTTGTGCGGCCTCAGTAATCACTCCTGTGCTACGAAACAGTTGCCCATGATCTGTGACTTGATCAATGGCCACTTGGCTACCGATGAATTGTTTAAGGGGAATCGTTGCTGAAGTGGCAAGGCAAATCAGTTCAACAGACACACCTTGGTTTAAACCATGTTGTCCATCGATACGTTGTAAGAAGACTTGAGCAGTCAAATCAGGATTGCTAAATTGGATATGCAAGGCTCGTTTTTGCGCAGTCAATCCAAGGTGTTGCAGAGCCGAAAATATATTGGCAAAATTCATTTTCTTATCAAACTTAAAATAATATTAATATTTATGAATATTTAATCAAAAAAAACGATTGAATCCTAGTTTATTGATCGGTTAATTTTTTAAAATTTGTAAAAAAATCCCAACATTAAATGCTTAATGTTGAGATTTATGTTTTTAATTCAAATTGTTATATAGACTAAATGCTATTCACTGTCCATCATTGACTGGCTCATACCGACCGTATTAAAACCAGCATCAACATATAGAATTTCACCAGTGATCCCATTTGCCCAAGGTGAGCATAGGAATAAGGCTGCATTACCTACGTCTTCAATCGTAACATTACGTTTTAACGGTGCAATTTTTTCATTGGCATCTAACATTTTACGGAAAGATTTAATCCCAGATGCCGCTAAAGTACGGATTGGACCTGCTGAAATTGCATTTACACGGATACCCTCAGCACCTAAGCTTGATGCTAAATAACGTACACCTGCTTCCAAAGATGCTTTCGCCATACCCATAACATTATAGTTTGGCATAACAGACTCTGAACCTTGGTAAGTTAAAGTCAATAAACAGCCTTGGCGAGCCAACAATAAAGGTTTTGCTGCGCGTGCCATAGCAACAAAACTATAAGCGCTGATGTCATGGGCAATTTTAAAACCTTCCCGATCTGTGACGTCCGTGAAATCACCATCAAGTGTATGCGCAGGTGCAAAACCGATTGAATGTACAACACCATCCAAACCATCCCAATGCTTTGCTAGTTCAGCAAATGCATGGTCAATTTCAGCATCCACAGCAACATCACAAGGGAAAACTAAAGTAGAACCGAATTGTTCTGCAAAATCATCTACACGTTTTTTTAGTTTATCGTTTGGATAAGTAAATGCGAGTTCTGCACCTTCACGATGTAATGCCTGAGCAATACCAAATGCAATGGATAATTTACTTGCAATTCCCGCGATTAAAAAGCGTTTACCTGCCAATAGTCCTTGTGCCATGAAATTCTCACCTGATCAATTTTGTAAGCATAATGCCAAGTCTTGACCCATAACTAAATTGCATAATGCATCTTTTTTTAAAAGTTTACTAAAAACATAAAAAAAGCGCACTGAATCGAGTGCGCCTTTTTAAATCTATCAATCGATATAAAGGGAATGATTAATCATCACCTTGCAACAAGCTCAATAAACGTAAGAATGAATAGTACATCCATACCAATGTTGCCAATAAAGCGATACCACATAACCATTCATAGGCTTTCGGTGCACGTTGTGCAGCAGCCGATTCAATCAAATCGAAATCAAGAATCAAGTTCAATGATGCGATCACCGCAACAAATGCAGCAAAACCAATACCTAAAATGCTGCTTTCAAATAAGAATGGAATACTTGAACCAAAAGCCAAACGCATAATGAACTGCACTACAAAAACCAATGCAATTGCGATAGATGCTGAAATCACAATAGATTTAAATTTTTCAGTTGCACGAATAATTTGGAACTTATATAAACCAAACATCACTAAAGTTGTGATAAATGTAGCTAAAAGTGCTTGTAATGGTACGCCCGGAAACTTCAGTTGGAAGATCACTGAAACACCACCCAAAAATGCACCTTCAAAGAACGCATAAGGAATAGCTAAAACACGTGCTGTATTCGGCTTAAATGTAGCAACCAATCCGAGAATCAAACCACCAATTGCACCGACCATTGCGGCAGCATAGGCAATTCCAACATTCATTGTGGTAAAGCTATAGAAAAAAATTCCAACACCGAGTATGGCCGCAATAACAGTCAATAAAACTGATTTTTGAATTGCGCCTTGTACAGTCATTGGCTGTTCATAATCTGCATACGTTTCCGCACGCGTTAAAATTGGGTTATTACTTTGCATAGTCAATCTCTTTGTAATAATTCAAATATATATAAGGATATTAAAACGTTTTTTATGCAAACAATTTGAACTGCTTGCTATTTTTTGTAACGAGTTGTCAGAGGACATCAGCTTTAGTATAGCTTAAAAAACCAAAATGCATAGCAAAAAAAGAGGCTAAAAAGCCTCTTCTTTCAATCTGATATGTAATGAGATTTAACCACTCAAATGATTAATCTTGATTGGCGATAAAGAAATACTGACGATAATATTTAAGTTCAGCAATCGAATCGCGGATATCGTCCATTGCCAAATGTGAAGCATTTTTCTTTAAACCGCTCATAATTTCAGGTCTCCAGCGTTTTGCTAACTCTTTCACTGAAGACACGTCCAAATTACGATAATGGAAGAATTGTTCAAGCTCAGGCATTAAACGGTGCATAAAACGGCGATCTTGGCAGATTGAATTACCACACATTGGCGAAGTTTTAGGATTAATCCATTTCTTCAAAAATTCTAAGGTTTGCTGCTCTGCATCTTGCGCTGTGAGTTTACTACGACGTACCCGTTCAATCAGACCTGACTGACCGTGTTGTTTGGTGTTCCACTCATCCATTGCATTGAGGATAACATCTGATTGATGCACTGCGAGCACAGGGCCTTCCGCCAAAATGTTCAAATGATCATCTGTTACAATTGTCGCAATTTCAATGATCTTGTCATTATCTGTATCTAAACCTGTCATCTCTAGGTCGATCCAAATTAAGCGGGTATCCGGAGTGCTGCTCATATAGTGCAATCTTATTAGGCCAATAAAAAATGAATAGTAGCAAATTTCTTGCATCTTCGCTGTAATTCATTCGCCTGTCATGGTATTTTTGCCTTCTCATTTTTAAGGTTTTTAGGATATGAATGGCTTTAATTCGTAAACGTCGTTTAACTGAACAGCAGCAACGCCGCATTCAGAAACAACATAAAACACGTCAAGAAGAAATCGACACTTCCAATGACCTTGAAGGTCTTGTTGTTCAGCATTATGGACGACAACTCGAAGTACAAGCCCTTTCTGTTCCTACTCAACATCCGCAAAAACCCATCGTCAATGAAGGTGATCCAGAACCCTTTTGGAAACCGATTGAATTAGGCAGTGTCTGGCGCTGTCATACACGAACCAATTTAGAGCTGTTAGTGACAGGCGATAAAGTTCAGTGGCAAGCAGATCCAAATACAGGCTTAGGCATCATCACTGCCATTCATCCAAGGACATCGTTGTTAACACGTCCCGATCGTTATCATAAAGTTAAACCTGTCGCAGCCAATATCAGTTTAATCGTCATTGTCTTTGCAACTCTGCCTGAGCCAGCACCCACGCTGATTGATCGCTATTTAGTGGCATGTGCAGATGCGGATATTCCAGTCCTTTTGGTGTTAAACAAATCAGATTTACTCAAAGAAAATGATCCTATTTTAGATCTCATTAAAGAATATCAAGACTTGGGTTATGAAGTACTGATCACTCAGTCTGAAGGTGATATTAGCGAATTAAAGCAACGACTGGACAACGAAACTGTTGCTTTCGTTGGACAATCAGGTGTCGGCAAAAGTACCCTGATTAATGTCATCGTTCCTGATGCAGAACAGAAGACCAATATTATTTCTGAAAACTCGGCACTCGGACAACATACAACCACCTCTACCCGTTTGATTCGTTTTGGTGAAAATGGTGCTTTGATTGACTCGCCCGGCATCCGTGAATTTGGGCTTTGGCATTTGAGCCTAGAAAAGATTGATGCAGGCTTTCCTGAAATCTCTAACTTGATTGGACATTGCCAATATCGTAATTGCACCCACACACATGAGAAACAGTGCGCAATTAAAAAAGCGGTAGAAAATGGTGAAATTCTAGCCAGACGACATGAAAGTTATTTACGTTTAATTGAAGAAATCACTGATGCGCAACAAAAAAATTAAATTTCTTCTTTGAGAACCTTGAAGCGGTGATTTTGATCACCATATATATACGCTATACTCGACGCAATTTTTGATTGTAATTAGGTGACTTGTGGAACGTTGGTTTGAGTTTATGGGGAATCACCCCTTCTTATTTGGTATTTTAGGGGTACTGGCGATCTTGTTCTTTATTTTTGAAGGACAACGCAGTGGTCGTAAGATTTCACCACAATCACTTGGTATTTTAGTGAAGGCTAAAAATGCGATGTTGATTGATTTACGCGATGCTAAAGATTTCCGTGAAGGTCATGTGAGTGGCAGCCGCAACATTCCATACAGTCAAATTGCCAGTCACATTGAAGAGTTAAAAACTGCTGACCGTCCTTTAGTATTTATCTGTAACTTAGGTCAAGTTGCAGGAAGTGCTTTACAACAAGTCGGCCATGCAGACAGCTATCGTCTTGATGGTGGTATCAGTAACTGGAAAGCCCAAGGCTTGCCATTAGTTAAAGCTAAAAAATAAGCTTAAGGAGCTCAACATGACTGCTGAAGTAAAAGTATATTCAACAGCTTTTTGCCCATACTGTGTACGTGCGAAATCTCTACTTGAGCGTAAAGGTGTTGCTTTTACCGAAATCAATCTCGATGAAGAAGCACCTGAAGTTAAGACTGAGCTGATCCAGAAAACTCGACACCGTACAGTGCCACAAATTTTTATTAATAATGAATTTATCGGTGGTTTTGACCAGCTTTATGCTTTAGAAAAAGCCGGCAAACTCGATGAGTTACTTGGTTAATCCACAACTTAATTAATGAATCACTTCTTAAAATTTAAGGAATAAAGAATGAGTGAAGAACAACAAGCTCAACCACAACTTGCTTTAGAACGTATTTATACAAAAGACATTTCTTTTGAAGTACCTGGGGCTCAAGTTTTTACCAAAGAATGGCAACCTGAATTAAACATCAACTTGTCTTCTGCTGCTGAAAAAGTGGATGCAACCCACTTTGAAGTGTCTTTAAAAGTTGTTGTGCAAGCGAACAATGCAGGCGATACAGCATTTATCGTCGATGTAACACAATCAGGTATTTTCTTGATTGATGGTATTGAAGAAGACCGTCTTCCATACATCTTAGGTGCTTACTGCCCGAACATTTTGTTCCCATTCTTGCGTGAAGCAGTTAATGATCTTGTAACAAAAGGTAGCTTCCCTCAATTACTTCTTACGCCAATCAATTTTGATGCAGAGTTTGAAGCAAATATGGAACGTGCCCAAGGCGCTGCTGCTGAAGGCCAAGCTTAATTTCTCAATAATTAAGTTTAAAAGACCGCACTATGCGGTCTTTTTTATGTTTGATCAGATAAAAATCACCCAAACTTCACAACCGTGGGTGATGCAATTTTTTATAATTTAAACATCATAATAAGCATGAACAATAACAATGCCATTTACTCCCTTACATTTGGGCTTAGGCGCAAGCTGTAAAGCTATTGCAAATAAAAAATTTAGCTTGTTAATTTTCTCTGGTGTTCAAGTTTTGATGGATATAGAACCTCTAATTGGCATCATTCGAGGCTGGACCACACTCCATTTATATACCCATAATTTACTTGGTGCTTTGTTGATTACTTTGCTTGCAGTCCCCATAGGTAAAGTGATGAGTGAGTTTTGCTTACGCAACTTATTCAAACAAGCAGACTGGCAGATCACATGGCAAGTGGCGACAGTCAGTGCTTTGGTCGGGAGTTTTAGTCATGTTTTTTTAGATGCTTTGATGCATGCAGATATGTATCCCTTTTATCCGCTGAGTTATTCTCAAGTTTTACTCAACATGATTCCCTACAATTTTATTTTTTATGGGAGTTTAATCAATTTTATTTTTGCCGCAATTGTTTGGCTTATCCGTGAGGAAAAATCATGATTCATCGATTGTTCTAAAGGTTAGATTAATCCGAGCCGTATGCACTTTCTTTGTTGGGGCTAAGCGGTGCAACCAATATGTTTGTGTGGTGTCTTTCATGACCAGTAGACTGCCATTTTCGAGAAAAACCTCAATTTTTTCTTGGCTATTTTTATGTTTAAAGGCAAATTTTCGAACCGCGCCTAGGCTTAAAGACGCAATTGCACCATTCTTTTTTAGATCTGTTTCACCATCACTGTGCCATGCCATACCCTCTTCACCTGTATGGTAAAGATTCAGTAAACAAGAATTAAATGTTTCCCCCGTGATCAATTCAATCTGTTGTTTCAGTTCGAGTAATTCTTCAGTCCATGGCAAGGCATATTTGGAGCTATTTGAATAAGTGTATTCAAAAGCGCGATCTCCATACCAAGCCACTTTCCGTTTAGTGATAATCTTTTTGCCAAAAATAATCGCTTGGTCATTTTGCCATTCAATATGCGTTAGCAATTGCTCAAAATAATCATTGGCGATGGCTTCATCCATGATTTTTCCGAAATAATTCACTGTTCCATCTTGTGGAAGCAAGTTCTCATGGGGATCGGTTAGAAACTCAAGTTGTTGCATTTTTCCATTTCACATAGGCTGATTTCATACAATGTCCACACGGGCGAAATTGCAATGCCAAGGCTTCGGCTTCACTACTAAAGAACACCCGATTGGCTTTTAACATACGCTTGCCCGAACCACAGTTTAAACGTCCATAAATTTTTAGCTTTTGGTTGCCTGCAAATAAAATTTCAACATTCCTGATTTTTCGATATAACGCCAAGCGCTCAATGTCATCATGTTTAATCATCATTTAACTCACAGCATCATGAAAAATAATCCCCAATGTATAACGCTCCCCTGTACGCACCTGACTGACAGCATGCTTCATATTGACTCGATAATAGCCATGAGTGCTTTTCTTCGGTCTAAACTGCGTGGTAAAAATTAACACATCCCCTTGATCAGGTTGTAAAACAATGGCTTTTGACTGTGCTCGTGGTACTTGCTCAGTCAACACCAACTCACCACCGGTAAAATCGCTATTGGCTTGACTAAGAACAAATACCATTTGGATCGGAAAATAGACCTCGCCATATAGATCTTGATGTAAGGTATTAAGACCATCTTGCTGATAGTGCAAAATCAAAACAGTGGCCTTATTTTGACCCGCTTGTTGGCATTGTTGTAAAAATTCAAGATGTGAATCTGGATATTGTCGATCCAGCTTTAAAGCATCAGACCAAGCATTGGCGATAGGAACCAGATAGGGATAAAACTGAGTTCGAAGCTGTTGAAGCAAGTTTGGTAGTGGATAATTAAAATATTTATACTCGCCATATCCAAAACGATGTTGCTGCATAGTGACGGTTTTTCGATACAGTTGTTGATGGTTATAATGACTTTTGATCAACTCACACAATTCATCAGATAAAAAGTCTTTAAGGATTGAGTAGCCTTGTGTATGCATCTGAGCATGGATTGACTCCCAATCTAAACCCTCAATTTTATTGAGCAACGCTGTTGCTTGTTGTGAATTAAATGCTGGCATGTACTTGCACACCTTCCCAGCCAATCATTGCGGCTTTACGTGTTTTACCCCAATGATATTCACCTAAAACACCTGTCGCTTGAATCACACGATGACATGGAATTAAAAAAGCCACTGGATTATTGCCAATCGCAGTACCGACTGCACGGGAAGCTTTTGGATTTCCAATCTGTTCTGCAAGGTCTGCATAGGTCGCCAATTGTCCCATCGGGATTTTAAGCAAACTTTCCCAAACTTTAAGCTGAAAATCAGTGCCTTTTAGATGCAGCTTAATTTGGCTCCATGGTTTTTGTTCAGATGAGAAAATGGCCAAAGCATGTTCATGCAAGGCATCTGCTTGCTGATAAAATCTTGCTTTAGGAAATTTTTCAACGAGTGCGCTATAGGCATCTTGCTCATGCTCCACAAAAGACATAAAGCAAATCCCTTTGGCTGTTGAAGCCACTAAAACCATTCCAAAGCGTGTTTCAGCATACTGGTAGTGGATGGTTAAGTTTTCCCCACCACTTTTGTATTCAACAGGTGTCATCCCTTCAATTTGTATAAATAGATCATGCAAACGACTGGTGCTCGATAGTCCTGTGTCATAAGTCGCATCAAATACCGAATGCTCTTGTTTTAACAAGTTTTTTGCATGTTCAATACTAATATATTGCAAGAACTTCTTCGGACTGGTTCCAGCCCATTCTGTAAATAAACGTTGAAAATGTGCAGAGCTTAAATGAATATGCGCAGCCACCTCATCTAAATTCGGTTGTGCTTTAAAATTGTGTTTAATGTATTCAATGGCTTTTGCAATACGTTCAAACTGATTGTGCTGTTGCATCGCATTTCTCCTCACTTTTCTCCATCTAACTTAACAGTTGTTATGCAATGAGCAAATCCGAATCATGCTGAGTTTAGTGATTCAATATCGTTTAAAAATCTCCTCACAATAAAAAACCGTTAGTCATTAAAACTAACGGCTTTTAAATGGATAAATCTATTCTTCGAAATTACGTTCGTTAAAAACAAGTAGTCCATACGCAATCTATATAAATTTACCTGATTCTTTGTATTATTGAATCGTACATGGTCGATCTATCGTGTGGCGACATGGATGTCGCTGTTGGGCGGGGGTACAGGACGTACCCCTCGCCAAACATGAGCAAAAGCAAAGCACAGCTTTGTTTGCAGCGCAAGGTTTGGCATCATCTACAAAAAGTGAGGCATCGCCTACGCAAAGCTATTTAAACATTAATTGTAAAGTGTGGCATTGCAAGCGTTATAACCATATGAATCACGTTAATGAAAGCATATAAGTTTATAATTTTAGCCTTATTTATAAATCATCTAAATGCATATTTGCGCAATAAGACTATTGATAGATCTTATGCCCTTGATCACGTATTTCAGCAATTTTCTTGCCTTCCATTTTGGCATGATCTAAATGACCGCCTTTGACTAGCGCTTGAGTCTTATCAATTTGCGCAATCAATTGATCATATAACTGAGTCGAAGTCGGTGCACTGGCATCACCACGACCTTTAAGTTTGACTTTTTTAGCATCGGTTGCAGCAGCACGCATATTATCTAAAGCTTTATTTGCTTCAGCGGCATTATTGGTTTGATTAAATGCTTTATAGTTTTTACCTAATGCCTGCATATTTTGTTGTAACGTTGCAGCAAAAGTCATTGAGCTGAAACCTAAAGCAGAAATCATCATGACGGTGGCTAAAGTTTTTTTGATCATTATGATCTTCCTTAAAACTGTGGCTATTGTTGGGTGTAAAAAAGCCCATTGTGGCTATTGTCCATTTCCAAGATTAAACATAGTTTAAAAGCACAAAAAATAGCAAATAAAAATGCAACGAATTCGTTGCATTTTTATATTCAGAAATAATCAGAGAAAGACTTAAATTGGTTCAATCTCATTGTGTAAGGCATCGTGGATCGCTTCAACCAATTGTTGTGCAATCTCTTGTTTCGAGGCTTTTTCTAAATCACGCTTTTCCATCTGGTACTGTTCTGCAAAAAACACGGTCATCGCATTTTGATCAGAAGCAAAACCAATATCAGCACGCGAGACATCATTGCAGGCAATCATATCGAGTTTTTTGGCAACCAGTTTTCCTGCTGCATATTCCTCTACATTACGGGTTTCTGCCGCAAAACCCACCATAAATGGGCGCTTTGACTGTTGCGCAATGGTCGCCACAATATCGGGGTTTTTTACCAATGAAACATTCAGCTCATCACCCGCTTTCTTGATCTTATGTTCTGCAACTTCTGCCACACGATAGTCAGCGACAGCCGCAGTTGCAATAAACACGTCACAGCCTTCCTCAAGCTGATGCATGCTTTCATCAAGCATTTTTATTGCAGAAGAAACATTGATACGACGCACACCATTCGGGGTATCTAAACTGACTGGACCAGCCAATAGCGTCACTTTTGCCCCTGCTGAATAACAGGCTGCCGCAATAGCAAAGCCCATTTTCCCTGTACTGTGATTGGAAATATAACGTACAGGATCAATCGCTTCACGTGTTGGTCCCGCAGTAATCACCACACGTTTTCCAGCAAGCAAGCCAAACTTCTCAGCAATTGCACGTTGTGCTTGATGGAAGTAGTTTTTAACTTGTTCAGCTAAATCTTCAGGTTCAGGCATACGCCCTAAACCGACATCACCACAAGCTTGCGAACCCGCTTCAGGCATAATCACATGTACGCCATCTTCAACTAAGGTATTCAGATTACGTTGTGTCGGCTTAGCTGCCCACATTTGCTGATTCATTGCAGGCGCAACCCAAACAGGTGCTTTGGTTGCCAAATACAAGGTACTGAGCAAGTCATCAGCCAAACCCGCGGCAAACTTTGCAATGGTGTCACAACTTGCAGGTGCAACTAAAATTAAATCAGCCCAACGCGCCAATTCAATATGCCCCATTCCCGCTTCTGCTTCAGGGTCTAATAACTCAGTATGAACTGGATTGCCTGATAAGGCCTGAAAAGTTAAAGGGGTAATAAATGCCTGTGCACCTTTGGTCATTACCACGCGTACATTAAAGCCGTAATCCTTTAAACGGCGTACCAGGATTGCACTTTTATAGGCGGCAATACCGCCTGTTACAGCGAGGATAATATTTTTATTAGAAAATACACTGAGATCAAAACTCACTATCAGGCTACCTTTCAGTTGCAGTGGCGCTCACAATATCATTAAATAGTCTATCTCCCAAGTCATTCAAGGGAGAAAAATCAGAAGTAAAATAATTTTAAAATGTGAAAAATAATGAATCATTCAATCAAACAATGGCCTGAACAAGAACGTCCACGTGAAAGATTACTCTTACAAGGGGCGCACAGCTTATCTGATGCAGAATTACTGGCGATTTTTCTACGCTCAGGCTCAAAACAACACTCCGCTGTTGAATTAGCACGCTTGCTCATTCAACATTTTGGTCATTTAAATGCTGTATTTGATTCGTCTTTAGATGATTTAAAACAGTTTCATGGCATTGGCGAAAGCAAGTATTCACAACTGATGGCGGTGAAAGAACTGGGGCGACGTTACTTGAAACATCAACTAAACCAAGGTTTAGACTTGAGTTGTTCTGATTTAATCCGAGATTATTTACGTTATGAATTGATCGGAGAATCTCAAGAAGTCTTTGCCGTACTCTGTTTAGACAGCCAGTTACGTAAATTGAGTTTTAAAAAACTATTTTATGGTTCAATCAATTACTGCAATATTTCCATCAATCAATTATTACGATATGTCATACAAAAACATGCGACTTTTATCGTTATTGCCCATAATCACCCTAAAGGTTTTGCCAAGCCTTCACGTGAAGATTACGATTTAACTCAAGAAATATTAAAAGCCTGTCAACTGCTTGAAATAGAATTATTGGATCATATGATCATTGCTGCTGAGCAAAGCTACTCCTTTGCTGAACACGGACTCATCAAACCCAAAACTTTCCCTACAAATGTGATTGACAAGCACCTTTGAAGCGGTGAAGATCACTAAAAAATATAGATTTAAAAGTATGATTGTCCGCGATCAAAACGACACCCTTAAAATATTACTCTCTTGGCGTGGTACGATTTTACCCAAAGTGCTGCCACCGCTTGGTTTTGTGATGCTGATTTCTGCAATTGTGGGTGGCATTGAGTATACCAATTTATATCGTTTTCCTGAATTACCCTTGGTTGGCTTTACCCTGATTGGTGTGGTGCTTTCTATTTTTCTAGGCTTTAAAAATACCGCCTGTTATGACCGTTGGTGGGAAGCGCGTAAACTTTGGGGAATGCTGATTGCCAATGCGCGTCACTTTGACCGTGATTGTCGTATATTCCCGCAAGGGCGTCGTGAACGGATCATTCAACATGTGATTGTATTTGCAAACTTATTAAGAGATCGTCTGAGACATCAAACAGCAAATCCAGATGCGCTGGTAGAAACCAGTGGTATGAGTCAACAAGCACTGACACAGTTGTATCAACAAACCAATGCGCCGCAATACACGCTGAGTTTGATCCAATGGGAATTGATGCAAGCGCTCAAAGAAGGCGAAATTTCCGACATTATCTATACCCAATTAAATGAACATGTGAATGAGCTCAGTTTGGTACAAACCGGCTGTGACCGTATTGCAACCACACCTTTGCCTTTTGCTTATTCAGTTTTATTGAATCGTACAGTCTATTTTTTCTGCTTTATGTTGCCCTTTAGCTTAGGTTCATTACTGGGTTTAGCAACACCTTTGCTGGTGGGTATTTTAGCCTATACTTTTCTGGGGCTAGATGCGTTAAGTACCGAGATAGAAGAACCTTTTGGTACACAAAGTAATGATTTACCTTTAGATTCGATGGTGAGAATGATTGAAATTGAACTATTGGGAACTCTCGGGAAACCGACTCCCCCACCAATTCAAGCCCATGATCACAATTTACTTTAATGCATCAATTTCTGATTTTATTGCCCTTTTTAAAGAGAAGTTAAAGTAAAGGCCGAGCACTGAAAATGAAATATGTGGTTATCTTTAAGGCACAGATCAATACGCTTGATCAACAGTATTTTCAAACTGCACAACTTTTACGAGAGAAAGCATTGAGCCAGTTTAACTGTCAAAAATTTGAGTCTCTTTGTGAAAATGATTTTGAAGTTGCGCTTTCTTATTGGAATACACTTGAAGATATCCAGGCTTGGCATAAAGATGCAGAACATCAAGCAGCTCAACGAATTGGTAAACAACAGTGGTATAAAAAATTTAGTGTTGAAGTTTGCGAAGTCATAAAAACTTATTAAAAAATGATTAAGTAATATTATGAGTTGAAAATGATGCTGATGTAGAAATAAAGTGCGGGGGAAGACACTAACAATTTAGCCATTTTAATAAAATTTTAGTGAAGTATCACTTTGATCGAACAATATGATATTAAAGATCAATCTCTACTTAAAAATTCAAACTCCCTTTATGTAAATGAATATCTCCCCCTATTCTATTGAGAAATGGTAAAAAAAAAATCTATATAGTGTAATTTAAAATCAATAATTTATAGGAGTTTTAGTATAACCCCTATGATGTTAAATAAAATCATCAACTTATAGGAATAAAAACTATGCTTACAAAACCAACTCAATCTTTTCTTTTAGAAATAACGGAAAAATCAGATCAAGAATTTCAAGATGGAGGAATAACCTTTGAGTATAAATATGCACATAGGCTTGCTCATACTGTTTTCGATCACAATTTCTTAAAAACCACAGCAGACATTAGGGAGTTTAATGATAAAGAGGTTCAGCAAATTGAATCTTTTTTTACAACATCATTATCTCTAAAACAAAAGGATACAGAATTAAAATCGAAAGAATTTATACAATTATTAAAACAAGATTTTTCAGATTATTATCGACAAATTAGTTCATTTAACTCAGATGGCTATAGCATCGATATAGTCATTCATTTCATTAAAGATAATGATTTCCATGAGCTTAATCTTTTTTGGTCAATGGACTAATCAGTATTTATCTATTAGCGCACTTCAAATTCAGATTCAGCTGGATCAAAACGCCAAGTGCGCACAATCCGCAGTTCAGAAATATCTTTCATTTTTGAATCAAAACGTCCAAAAGGTGCCCCTTTACGCACTGAGTTTTTGGCAGCTTCATCGAGGATTGAATGACCTGAGCTTTCAATCAATCGTATAGCACGAATCCCCCCCTCATTATTGAGAATAACCATTAAACGGACCTCACCCGAAAGACGCTGCTGTTTGGCAAGATCTGGGTAATATCGGTTTCCGTACATCTCAACTTTTTCACGAAATTTATCTAAATATCCAGCAGATGCATCTTGTTTGGCTTGAATACCATCTAAGGTTTTAATTTTTTGTTGTTTACTAAAATTTTGTTGTTTCTGTAAATATTGAGCTTCTAAACTCGCCACCATTGCCGTTTTAGCCTGCATCTGGCTCTGCAACTCTTCCATGGCCTTTTTACGATCGTTTTGTTCGGCCTGCTTTTGCCAGCTAAGAACCGTCATTAATACTTTTTCTTCGAATTTCAATTCTCGTTTTTGCTGTATTTGCTCTAAAGCTTCCAGTTGCTGATCACCCGCACTCTTGTCTTCTGCTTGCGCTGGCATATCACTTGAAATACGATGCTCTTTACGGAATGTTCCAGAACCATGCTGATTTGCTTGCGCTAAAAAATCTGCATCTTTAACTTCATCTTCACTTGGGCGAATACTGATTGCGATTTCTTTTGTACTGGTATTATTTTCTTGTGGCATTCCAAATTGAACAGATAAAAAAAGTACATGTGCAATGACAGCTGCAGAAACAGCTCCAACAAATAATGCGTCTTGCCACCAATACTCAGAATGCTGTGTATTGGCAAATAATTTTTTTATCATGACATTAATCCGACAAAATTCCCCAATCGCCAAATTTAAAATTTATTAAAATAAGTTTAACTTTACATTATTCACAAACTTTGTGACTTATTTAGTAAAAGTAAAAACGTAATTTTAAAACACTCAAAATGGTGCAATGTTTTTTGTTAAACTGCAATCGTTAGACTTGTATTTTTTTAATAATCGACAAGTTTATCGCCTTAAAAAATGATGATGATTTGGGACAATACTTATGCCGACGCTACTTTCTAACATTGTTAAACGTATTCGACAAGTATACCAAAAAGCAGAAGGTTTTATAGAAGAAGAACGCGAGTTTCCAGTATCACAAGTATTTTTAAATGCGACCTTTAAACGTTTTGTCACCGACAACGTCAAAATTTTAGAAGATTTACATGCCGACCTGCATGATGATTGGCTAAAACTTTATGCCACACTCAATGTCAAAGGCATGCATTTGGTTCTTTCGGTTGATCTTAAGTTAGTTCAAATGGAACTCAACAAAGATATGCAGTTGATTGTTTTTGAACAAATCAGCAACACCCAAGTGATCGAAGCCAGCTATCCCAGTGTTTGGTATAAGATGGGCGTAAATACTGCTTTATTCTTCTATCAAAAAGTACTGAAAAAAGATCCTTTAGGAATGATCCTAGAAAAATTTAATGTCATTACCGTAAAAGATGAATTACTTCATTTAGACCTGAATCGTTGGTTAGGAAAAAATCGTTCTATTATGGACACATTAAACAAAGTCCATGTGAATCATGCAGAATTACGTGAAACTGAGTTGGTAGTGATTGGTAATGTAAACCTAACCGCTTTATTGAGTAAATTTAGAGAAGATAAAGACCCAGACTGGGACGAAGATGATTATCTTGAAACTGAAGTTACACCGATTGAGCAAAAGAGTTAAGTCTAAATTGCAGATTAGATTTCAAGTTATCGCAATCAAAATGTATACATAAATTCACAGGATTAGCAATAAAGTGGATATTTTCTCTTTAATTACACCGCATAATAGGTGTCATATCCAAAAATACTTTTAAATGCATAGGACATTTAATGATGGCAAAAACGTTATTTAAAACATTAAGTATGGCAACTGGTGTTTCAACTGCAATGTTATTGGTTGGATTTTCAAGCAATGCTCTTGCCATGAGTCCGTTCCAAGCAAGTTACCAGTTTGCCTATAATGGTAAAAACTTAGGTACTGCGACTCGTACATTGAGTCAAAGTGGCAATAACTGGACCTATGTATTTGCAGCAAAAGCAGCGGCAATTGCTTCTGCAAGCGAAACAAGCCGTTTTAGCTTTACCAATGGTCAAATTAATTCAAGTAGTTTTAGTCGTACCAGTAAAGTGTTGGTACATAATGACACCATGACCATTAACTTTAATCCAAGCAACAAAACCATTAACACCAAGAAAAAAGATCAGGCACGTTCTTTCCCATGGAAAGCTGGTGCTTTAGATGAGTTAAATGCTGAATTACAAGTACGTGAAGACTTAAAAGGTGCTGGTCTAAAATCAAGTTATTTGATTGCAGATGCAAAAGGTTTAGATGCGCGTCGCTTTGTTAAACAAGGCACAGAGTCAATTAAAACCCCTGCGGGAACCTATAACACGGTCAAAGTTGTACTCACCCATGACAATGGTGAAAAGAGTTCAATTTTC
This sequence comes from Acinetobacter sp. NyZ410, assembly GCF_022828975.1. Classification (NCBI taxonomy): domain Bacteria; kingdom Pseudomonadati; phylum Pseudomonadota; class Gammaproteobacteria; order Moraxellales; family Moraxellaceae; genus Acinetobacter; species Acinetobacter sp. NyZ410. The sequence continues at coordinate 4,334,344 of NZ_CP094620.1, forward strand.
TGGTTAGCACCGCAATTAGACTATTTACCCGTAAAAATGTCACATGTTGATGGTAAAACATCTTATAACCTAACCTTGACCAGTTACAAAAAGTAAGACATTTTTCACCTTTTGATCAATTTCAGCTTGCATTTTTTTTAGTGCTTTTTAAAATACGCCTTTGCTTTAAAAAGCACCTTGCCTCTAGAGGATTCTCCCTGTGCACGCACTAGAACAGAAAATCTTAGCTGAAGGTATCGTTCTATCTGATCAAGTTCTGAAAGTCGATTCTTTCTTAAATCACCAAATTGACCCTGTGATGATGCAGCTCATCGGTCAAGAGTTTGCTCGTCTTTTTAAAGATGCAGGCATTACCAAAATCATCACAATTGAAGCATCAGGCATTGCGCCTGCTGTGATGGCTGGTTTGGAACTTGGTGTACCCGTTATTTTTGCACGTAAATATCAGTCTTTAACCCTTAAAGATGATTTATATCGTTCAAAAGTATTCTCTTTTACCAAGCAAATTGAAAGCACCATTGCGATTTCTAAGAAACATATTAGCAAAGGCGATAAAGCTTTGGTTATTGATGATTTCTTAGCGAATGGTCAAGCCGCTTTAGGTCTTGCTGACTTGATTCATCAAGCGGATGCAGAAGTTGTGGGTATTGGGATTGTGATTGAAAAATCTTTCCAACCAGGCCGTCAATTGTTATTAGATAAAGGCTACCGTGTTGAATCATTGGCACGTGTTGAATCTTTGGCAAACGGTACGGTAAGCTTTGTAGAAGAATAAGCTAGTCTTACTTCAAAAGTTTTCATTAAAAAAGAGTGCTTTAGGCGCTCTTTTTTTTGCTTTTTGATCAGTAGCGTCTTTGTTTTACCTTTTATTTTGATCAAGCCCTCAGCTATATTGTGTAAATAAAGAGATAACTCAGGTAAATAATAAATGAGATCAATCACTCAAAAATTAGTTGATCTACTCGACGTACAACAATTGGATGATGGTCTATTTCAAGGGCAAAACACACGTTTATTTGGATCACACCTTGTCGGTGGGCAATTGGTGGCACAAGCATTGATTGCCGCATCAAAAACCACCAATCGACCAGCACATTCATTACATGCTTATTTTATTCGCAGTGGTCGCACAGATATTCCGATTTTATATAAAGTTGAAAATTTAAGAGATGGCAAAAGTTTTTCGACTCGCCAAGTCCATGCTTGGCAAAACGGCCATATTATATTTTCGGCCATGGTTTCATTTGCCTATATTGAAGAGGGTTTAGAAAATCAGATTGAACCGCCTCTCTACCCTTCGCCAGATGAACTGATCCCAGAACAACAACTTAAACAAATGATTTATGAGGATGTTCCTGAACCTGCACGCGCAATATTTATGCGTCAATTTTTTATCAACATCCATCCTGTACAGCCATTCAATCCATTTAAACCGATAAAATTAGACACAAATTATGCTGAATATTTTCAAACCTTTGAAACGATTCCCACTCAACAAGATACACCCATGATGCACCAAGCCATTGCTGCATATTATTCTGACTATAACCTGCTGACGGTTTCACTTAGACCGCATGGTGTCAGCTATGCGAACGGCGGTGTACGTAGTGCAAGTTTAGACCATAGCATTTATTTTCATACAGATTTTAGAGTAGATGAGTGGCTACTTTATGATATGAATGCCACCGTATCTAGCCAATCCAGAGGGCTTAATTTCGGCAGGATGTGGCAAGATGGTCGATTGGTGTGTAGCGTTAATCAGGAAAGTTTAATGCGGCTGAAGCAATAACAAGATGTTTCTATAAGCTTGTGTCAATCATTCTATCTATTACATTCACACAAAATATAAAGACTGATCACGGTATTCAGTTACAATCAAAATCATGTCATATCCCTGACATGATTGTAACGATAGCGATAAGCATGACAAAAATGCCAGTAGTGAACGTGAATATAACGCTTAACCATAACTTAACGAAGACAAATGGACTTTGTTGAGTGAGTAAAAATCAATGACTGATGAACAAACAGTAAAGTGCCCAAAGTGTGGCGCTACAGACTTAGAACGCCGTGACCATGAACAACTTTTAGGCAAAGCAGGCAGTGTATTATTGACTTCTGCGGGTGCAGCAGCAGGAACTGTAGGTGGCGCTGCCTCTGGTGCTTCAATTGGTGCGGCTATCGGAACGGTTGCAGGTCCTTTAGGCGTTATTGTTGGTGGAACTGTAGGAACCTTCGTAGGCGCAATCAGTGTTGGAATTACAGGTGGATTTCTAGGAAATCGCTTTGGTAAACGAGCAGGTGTGATTGTTGACCAAAATATCTTTTTTGATTACCAATGTAAAAAATGTAATCATCGCTTTAATCTAAAATAATAAAATATCAATATGATAAAGAACTTCTCTTTTTATCCATTAGACGCCAGATAAAAGAGAAGTCTTTGAATTTTTATCTAGATCTCGCAAGTGCATCAAAAATTATGGGTTTAACTTTTTAACCGTTTCACCTAGACGTTTTCCCTGTTCTGCACATAAAGCTTTTTCATCGGAACTTAAGTTTTGGTCATGACGTGGTCCACTGACATGACTGACTCCATACGGCGTACCGCCTGATTTGGTATTAGATAAGGCTGGATTGGCATTGGTCAACCCCATGATCATCATGCCATGATGAAACAATGGCGGTAACATCGTTAATAATGTGCTTTCCTGTCCACCATGCATTGACCCTGACGCGGTAAATACACAAGCAGGTTTATCGTGTAATGCACCATTTAGCCAAAGGCTGGTGGTTTGATCCCAAAAGTATTTCATTTCAGATGCCATATTGCCAAAACGTGTTGGTGAACCTAAAGCCAATCCTGCACAATTTTGTAAATCATCCAATGTACAATAAATATCGCCATGTTCTGGAATACTGGCTTCCGCTTCTTTCACAACAGTGGAAAGATTAGGCACAGTGCGAATTTTTACTGCGACACCCGCTGCTTCTACCCCGTTGGCAATCAAGTGTGCCATCTCTTTGGTAGATCCATATTTACTGTAATAGAGTACGAGAACATAAGCTTGCATAGAGATTTCTTGATTTCAACATAAGAAAATAAAACTATACGGTATTTTTCTGCTTTTTTGGGTAAGCTAGACAATGAAAATGCAAGATATGCCGAAAAATAATTGAGATCAAAGATATATATGCTTGAATTACTTAAAAAACTCCCTTTCTATGAAAAAACTTGGTTTCAATTCATTCTTTTTGTACTTGGTCGTTTTGAAGCAGATCGTTGTCGTGAACAAGCAGGATCGCTGACCTATACGACATTATTTGCTGTTGTTCCAATGTTGACTGTTTTCTTGGTTATTATCTCATCAATCAAAGCCTTAGAGCCTGCTAGACAGCAACTCCAGCAGATGATTTATAGTAATTTCTTGCCGAAAACCAGCATTGCTTTTGATAAGGCTTTTAATGTCTTTACCGAGAATTCAAGTAATTTAACTGTTATTGGTGTGCTGTTTTTATTCATTACCACAGTACTGATGCTTACCAGTATCGAAACGGTTTTTAATCGGATTTGGCGTGTTCAAGAAACGCGTAATGGCATCATTGGCTTTATGCGTTATTGGACTATTATTTCTTTAGGCCCGATTTTATTGGGGAGTGCCTTTGTCATTTCATCAACATTGGCCTCTATGAATGTTTTAAGTAATAACTTTGCTGGTTATGAAGTTGATGGTACAGCGTTACTTGGGGTCATTTCGTTTGCACTGACCACTTTAGGCTTTTTCATTTTATATTGGACGATTCCAAATCGCAGTATTCCTGTTCGAGCGGCCGCGATTGCAGGTCTTTTTGGTGCGATTGCATTTGAGCTACTTAAAAACCTATTTGGTTTTGTTATGGCAAATTTCACCAGCTATACCCTTGTTTATGGTGCTTTTGCTGCTGTACCAATTTTCCTATTATGGATCTTTTTATCGTGGAATATCGTCTTATTGGGTGTGGAAATCAGCTATGCCCTTACCGCATTTCATACAGGTAAAATCCAAACCCGCCATCCTGTGTTGATGATGCTCGATATTCTGGAATTATTTTATAAAAAACAGAAAACGGGTGAAGTGGTGACTGATGCAGAAGCATTAAATATTTTAGGTCGTGGTGAAATTGGACGCTGGCCAGTTTATATCCAACTTCTAGAAAAACAGAATTTGGTTAAATGTACTGACAATAATGAATATGTGCTGGTCAGAAATTTAGATGAAATTGATTTCTGGTCATTCTATACATCATTGCCTTATACCCTCCCTCGTCGTCATGATGTTGAACATGTCCATGATGATGATGTATGGATGAAGCATATCGGTCCAACCTTAATCGAATCCGATGAATATTTGGCAGCCAAGTTATCAATTCCGCTTTCGACCATTTTGGATGATAAGTAATTTTAACCAAGATAGATAAACAACTTCCCTTTCCAAGCAGTGCTCATTGGAAAGGGAAGTGATATTCCTTTTTCGATGAATCGTTATAATTTCGCAATAGCAAAAACCACTGCATAAAGCGGATAAAAGACACCCCAATGGTATGAACCTGTCTTTTTTATAGGATATAATTCAAAGTAGACAAAAGATCTTTTTATTCAGGCAATCTTTGCATGACGATAACAAAAACAAGCGATAAAAATATACTGACTCAACTCAGTACCAATGATGAAATTGTTGCACCGCTGTGGCTTATTTTTCGACATGATCCTGCACTGTCGGTTTATCCTGAACATGGGCATGCTTGGGGCGAATTTATTTATGCTTTTAATGGGGTGATGGAAGTCAATATTGATCAAATTAATTATATTACGCCACCTCCATATGGAGTTTGGTTACCGCCAAATACGCAACATAGTGGTTTGAATCGGACTCCTGTTTCCCATGCAACTTTGTATATCCACCAATCGTTATGTAGTGCCTTACCTCAACAAGCAGGGATTCTCTTAACCTCGCCTTTGGTTTCAGCGATTTTACAGCACATCAAACAACATCCAATGCAAGCATCTGAGCCTGAATATTTGCGACTATTACAGGTGTTACTTGATCAGTTACAACATGCTGAGTTAATCGGTAGTTATTTACCCCATACCAATCATGCTGCCTTAAAACAAGTTTTGGATTTTTTACATGCCCACCCTGCTGACCACAGTACCCTAGAGGCTTTAGCCCGACGGATTAATATGACTGAACGTACCTTGGCAAGGCTGAGTCAAAAAGAGTTGGCAATGTCACTCAATGAATGGCGACAACGGCTTAAAGTCATGAAAGCGATGTCTATGCTCAATGAGGGGAAAACGGTTGAAAGCATTGCACTGGATTTAGGTTATGCCAATGCTTCTGCTTTTATCAATATGTTTAAACGTTGGATGATGCGTACCCCAGATCAGTTTAGAAAATTGTTGCATCACTAAATCAACTTTTTACATTTTAAATAGATGAAGTGGAGCGATCTAAATACTGATAATCAATAATCTTCCCGACCAATCTATATGTCGATCTAAAAATGCATGAGCTGAATTTAACTTTGCTTTATGTATTGATTCACCAAAGTCATCCATTGGTAATTTTATTATGACGAGCCAATTGGCGATTTTAATACGATTCAAACAACAGCTAAAAAAATAGCAATACTGTAAATTTTAACTGGCTGTAAATTTCAACGGATAAATCAAGCAGGATATATCGCAAAAGTTAGCGATAATTGTTGTTGTATAAAACTGTAGATAATAAAAAACCCAATGCGTATTGATTATAAATAAACACTGGGTTGCTTGCATTTTAAGTGCTTATTTTACAAAAGTTTTCCAAACAAAATCTTGGCTTTGACCATGTAGAGTCATAGTCAATTGATCACCAGAAGCCAATGCTGCAACACCTGCTGGTGTCCCTGTCATCACCACATCCCCTGGTTCTAAAGAGAATACTTGGCAGATGTCTGCAAGTAAGTAAGCAATATCAAAAATCAATAAAGCAGTATCGCCTTTTTGTCGAACTTCATCATTTACCGCAAATTCAAAAGTAACAGCCGACCAATCTTTAATCTCATCCACACTGACCCAATCTGCCAGTACACATGCACCATCAAAAGCTTTTGAACGCTCCCAAGGCTGGCCTTTGCCCTTTAAGTCATCTTGGAGATCACGTAAAGTTAAATCTAAGCCTAAAGTCACCGCACCAATCGCATCCAATACTTTATCTAAATTGGTTTCGCCCTTAAGTGACTTGTCGATACGTAACGTCAGTTCACACTCATGGTGGCAATTTCCCCACGCCTCATTCCAAGAGATACCGTCTTGCAATGAAATCAAACTACTGGGCGGCTTGATAAATAAGACTGGACGATCTGGAATTGCGTTACCTAATTCTGCTGCATGCGCTGCATAACTACGACCGACACATACAATTTTAGATGGACGTGTACTCATATTGTTCCCTTCTTATTGATCAGCGTTAAAAACTTTATAATTCCAAATTACTTTTTAAAAGTATTGATAAAAATCGTTTGATCTGCGGGTGTAGCAAATGCTCGTTTAGGCACAATCACCACAGTACGATTTTTTAATTCGATCATATAGGTAAGCTTGCCTTCTGCAAATTTATCTACATCTGAATAATGATGAACTTGCTTTGGACGACCACTACTGAATAACTCCATATAGTCTTGAAATAATTCAATACCTTGTTCGCTTTTACCAAATTGATATTTAACGAATTGGCGTTTAAACATCATCGGTAAAAACCAATACCGCATCAGCATTTGCAGAATTAAGAAAAAAGCACCTAAGCAAACATAATATTTACCCACACCCTCTAAACCGAGGTAAATCCCCCAAACCATGATTCCGATGCTGACCAAAGGCGTGAGAAATTGGCTAATTTGCTTTTTACCAAAAGTTGCCAGTTTAAAACCGTCTTGAGATTCTTCTAAATTAAGATAATAACGTGCAGATAATGCAGGCTGGGTGTCTGACATAGTTGCTTCAATACAAATATTTTACGATGCCAAGATATTACACTAGATTTTTCCAGCGAGATGCGGATTTTCATCTTGTTTTACAGAACACCTCTATTTTTTAAAAGTGAATCCTTTTAGGGTCTTTCATACAAATGGTTTTTATAAGAACAAAAGATTGCCGCTTATCAAGGCGCAAAAGGAATTGTGATGAAAGTTTTTTATTTAAATATCGGTCTAGTGCTCTTAATCGGTATCAGTCAAATCAGTTTCGCGAAATTGGTCACTTGGACCGATAATATTCCCAGTGCGTTAAAACCATTTGACAATAATGCCCAGCAAATTGCGGCAATTGCACAAGACAATATTTTAATTTATGCCCATCCAGCGACCAAGACCTCGCTACCGACATTCAGCAAACAGCCCCAACCTATAGCTAAATTTTCAACAGCAGCCATTGTTGTGCCTGTAAGTAGCCAAGAAGTGGCTAAAACTTTAAGCAATTACACGCAATATGTTGGGTTATTCCCGACTTTAAAATCAGCAAAAGTCATCGAAACAGCAGGACCTGTCAGTCAATTAAAATATCGTATTTCCATCCCGACACCGATACCTGTATTGAATTTTAATGAAGATGTGGTGATGCAACATCAAATTGGACAAAATAGCATTTCAACCATGGTGATTGATGGCCCAATTCCTTATGCATTAGGGAAATTTGAATGGTTCAATTTAGCTGACAACAAAACCTTAGTGACCCTGACACAATGGGGCGATTTAAACCAACCGCAAGGTTTCCTATTTAAGAAAATTTTAAATGCTTTCCCTGAAGTAAAACTGGCGATTCCAAATGGTTCGAGCGCCTTTGTTTTAGAAGCACTCAAAAATAAATATACGACTAAAAAAGTGACGGCATTAAATGCAGGGCAACTACCTAGCCCACAATTAAATACAGCTCAAATCAATAAAATTGTTCAGGTCAGTGCCAATGCGCAACAGCCCGTCAGTATTGTACTTAATCCTGTCACTGTACCTTATACCCATGGTCGTGAAGTTTTACGTTTTACCACAAGCTATCAATATTTAAATGCCACCCCACAACAATTACAACGTTGGACACAACCCTTATCCTATAAAGAAATTTTTCCAAAACAAATCAAAAGCATTAAAACCACAGCGATCAACACACAAGGACAAGATGCAGACTTTAAAGTCAGTGTCGGATTGGGGGTTATTAGTATCCCTTTTGATTTTAAAATGCGTTTTAGCTATCCCAAAGCCACTGAAAATAACTTCTATGCCAATGGCGGTGATTTACGTTATCTCAAAGGTCAAATTCAATTTTTACCCCAAGGCAATAACACCTTACTCAAAATGACCACCACCATCAAAATTGATGAAAAAGCACCATTCCTACTCAAAGCAGCACGCAGTTTACCCTACCATGAAATGTTACCTGCACTGGGTGCAAATGCAATTTTTGCTCAAAAAGTAAAGTAGTGCTGATTGAACTTTTAAAACTCAATTAATCAGCCAGATGTTTAATTGTTGTACCAATATTAAATAGGAAATATAATGGGATTGCGACCAGATCACCGACTAAAGTGACTGGGGTTAAGGCGATTTTCTGCAACAATGTTTTAGAATGTAGTGAGTATTTGGTTTTTCCTTGTGTATACATTTCAATCGTATAATTTTGACTAAAGTTTTGAAATTTCATATTTTTAATTTCAGCGTTTAAACCCACAACACGCCCAACCAATCCAATTTTTCTTTGATAAAATTCAGAGTTTTCCTGACCATACTCGTACTGACTCAGTCCAAGTCGAGATAACTTATTTTCTTCCAGTCGAGTTAAATTGTTTTTTGCATAATACAGTTCAATATCACCGCTAAATTGAGCTGCTTGTGGATTTTTTTGATCATCGCTTTCAGGCATTAAAGACAAGCTAAAATGCTTGTCACTCGGACGGACTGGTTTGATCCGCCAATACTTGGAGTCTAAATCAGATTGAATGGTCTCTAAAATTTCCTTATTTCCAATATCAATCATATACGCATATTTTTGCCCAACCACGATTAAGGAGCGATCTACATTGTTTCTATCATGGCTATTTTTTGAGGAAGCATTTTCTGTTAAATAGGCAAAACCGACAATTTGATCCTGATCTACAATCACACGATCTGCATGGGTTGAAACCACTTTACCCGTCGCCAACCTGCCAGAATCACTGTTATTCCACAGAATGGCGGTACATCCGATCATTTGACTGATGACCAGCACGATAAACAATGAGAAATATTTATGCATGAAAGATTGGCCTTATTTTTATTATCTCGCTCATTGTGCCATTTTTTAGGCACAAAAAAACCGCAATAAAGCGGTTTTTTTAAATATTTTATCAAGTTGGTGCGCTCAGAGAGATTCGAACTCCCGACCCCTTAGTTCGTAGCCAAGTGCTCTATCCAGCTGAGCTATGAGCGCGACGTCTTGATGGGACGCATTATACGCCTTTTCATTTTTTTGTTAAGGATTATTTCAATAGTTAAACACCAAGTGTTTAGTATTTGGGCTATTTATCTTTAAATCGACAAAAAACCTAGGATTTATGCATTTATTCACTGCTTGCATGCTGTTTCATTTGAAATTGAATTAAATATTTTTCAGTAAACAACCAAAATAAATAGCCAATTACACTCAATAGGATCCCAGCAGCACACACGGCATACCATCCCCAATGTCCATAGAGTGTTGTTGCCAGTAATGATCCCACAGCACTGCCCAATGCATAAAACAACATATAAGCACCAACCAATCGCCCATGTAATCGAATATCCGCTTGGAAGATCAGACTTTGATTAATCACATGGACTGATTGAATGGCTACATCAAATAAAATAATCGCTAAAATAAAAACCCAAATTGAAAAATATAAGCAGGTTAAAATGCCCCAAGCTCCGATCAGTAATAGAAACGCATATTGTGTAACACGCTGCGCATAGCCTCGATCAGCCAACCCACCAACACGGATTGCCATAACCGCACCGATAGCACCAATGATGCCTAAAAAACCAATCAAGCTATGTGAATATTCAAAAGGCTGAACAGATAAAGGAAATACCAACGCATTCCAAAACAGATTTAAATTGACGAAAATGATGAAAGCAAGTACGCCTCTAATCTGTAACACTCTATTTTTAAACAATTGTTCAAACAATGAAAAGATTATCTGGGAATAAGTGGATTGCTGAATAGGATCTTTTTCGATGCGGATAACAGCTAAGTATTTCCATAAAAACACACTGATCATACTCATACATAGTACAGAGAATATATATACCCCTTGCCATCCAAACCAATCGGCTAAACTACCAGACAGTACCCGAGATAAAAGTATGCCAATCAACACACCAGCTTGGACTGTACCCACGATTTTGCCGCGTTCATCAGCAGCGGCCAAAACTGATGCATAAACAATTAAGCCTTGGGTCATCGCTGTGCCCAACATGCCCACAATCAGCATACTCAATAACAACGTGAAAATATGATCTGAAAAAACCAATGAGATTAAAGCGAGGCATAAAATGATGGACTGAAACAACATCAAAGATTTTCGTGGTAATAAATCGCCTAAAGGCACAATAAAAATTAATGCAATGATTGATCCCACTTGAGTCAATGAAACAACTAACCCCACCCACGAATAGTCTAATTTAAAATCTTGGGCGATTAGATCCAGCAATGGCTGTGCATAATAAACATTTGCAACACTCAATCCAGCAGCACACGCCAACAGCATCACCAAGGCTGGAGAAAGGTGGGATCGCTGCTGTTCTCTTGTTTTATTGCGCTGTTGATGATCTGTTTTGTTCATTTTGCACTAATCTGGTTTTAATTTGCAACCAGATTAAATTACGCAATCTTGTTTTAAATTGCAACTAGATTTATAGTCTTATTTTTAAGATGAAAGATGGAACAGCTGATGAATCAAGACAGATATGAAGCTTGCCCAGTTGCGCGGTCAGTGCAATTAATTGGAGATCGTTGGGCTTTATTGATCATTCGCGAAGCTTTTGATGGGGTAAAACGATTTAGTGATTTTCAAAAAAATTTAAATGTCGCCAAAAATATTTTATCTGATCGTTTGGCTAAACTTATTGATGCTCAAATTCTAAAGAACCAACCTGCTTCTAATGGCTCAGCCTATTTGGAATATGTGCTCACTGAACAAGGTTATGCACTGTTCCCGATCATCGTGGCATTACGTCAATGGGGTGAGCAATTTTTATTCGCTGAGGATCAACCACATTCTATTTTACTCGAGAAAAATACAGGTGATGAATTGGCACTTATGCAACCTATGACAAAAAAAGGAAAACATCTACTTGCACAAGAGACCTTTGTGAAAAAGATCAATTAAATGCAAATCATGTTTTCCCAGTTAAAGTCGATGATATTTTTAAAAGAGCAAACTTAAGTTTTAAGGGTTTTACTCAACCAATAAATCTTTTGGATTAATGCTATCACCGTAGACAGGTTTTAACGTCTTTTCATAGGCTTGCTGGATAACCCCCGCTTTAGATAATTTTTCTAAGTCTTGATTCAACCAATCCAATAATTCTTTATCGCCTTTTTTGACTGCAGGTGCAATTAAATCATGCTGACCTAAGCTGGTAATACCCACGGTGTAATTTGGGTTCTCTTTTGCCCAAGCCAGTACCAATAAATTGTCATGTGCCAAAGCCACACCACGTCCATCTTTCAGAGCATCAAAGGTCTCTGTATTCTGCTCGTACTTTTGTAATTTAATTTCAGGATGTGATTTGCTAAAGAATGAGTCTGCCGTCGTGCCTTTATTGACCAATAAAGTCTGGTCTTTAAGCTGTGCAATATCTGTAATCGGCTTAGCTTTAGGCGATACAACGCCCAAAGAAACCTTTAAATAAGGCTTGGCAAAATCGACAACTTCCTTGCGTTCAGGTGTCACGGTGAAATTGGCAAAAATAATATCCACCTTATTGGCTTTAAGGTACTCCACACGATTGGCAGCTTCCGTTAAAACAAATTGAACTTTGTTTTCATCTCCCAATAGGTCTTTGGCAACATGCTTGGCAATTTCCACATCAAAACCTTGGTTTTTACCTTGTGCGTCCAAGTAACCAAAAGGCGGCTTATCACTAAACACCCCGATACGAACCACACCATTTTTCTTAATTTGCTCGATACTTGAGCTGGTTTTTTCAGGTTCAGCAGCTTTTTCAGTTGTTGGCGCGTTTTTATTACACGCCGCCAACCCTAAGCTAAGCACTGAAGCCGCAAGTAGATGAGTCAACTGTTTTATTGATATATTCATTTAATTTTCCTCTGATCTATTTTCATATTTAAACAATGATTTCTTTTCATAGTTAAACGCTTTAATGCAATTTTTATTTCGGTGTCACATCCAAAAAGACTTGAGCATCCACAGTTCCACCGTAAACAGGCTTTAAGGTCTGATCATAAATCTTCTGAATTTCACCTGTTTTTTGTAAGCTTGAAATTTCAGTATTGAGCCAATTTAAAAGTTGGCTATTGCCTTTTTTCACTGCAGGTGCAATAAAGTCTTGATTACCAATTTGTTGAATTCCCGCCGTAAATGTTGGATTCTCAGCTGCCCATGCCAAGGCATAAGTACTGTCTTGAGAAATTGCATCACCACGACCATCTTTCAAGGCATTAAAGGCATCGGTATTTTGTTCAAACTTTAATAAATTAATTTTTGGGTAATTCTTAGTGAAATAAATATCTGATGTCGAGCCTTTATTGACGATCAAGGTTTTGCCTTCAAGCTGCTGAATATCTGTAATCGTCTTGGCTTTAGGCGATACGATGCCTAAAGCTGCCTTTAAATACGGTTGAGCAAAATCAACCACTTGTTTACGCTCAGGAGTGACTGAAAAGCTGGCAAATACCGCATCTGCTTTACCCGATTTTAAAAACTCCACCCGATTAGCAGCCTCAGTCACCACAAATTCAACTTTATTTTCATCCCCAAGCAAATCTTTGGTCACTCTTTTTGCTAAAGCGATATCAAAACCTTGTGGTTTACCTGCACTGTCCACATAACCAAATGGAGGATTATCTGCAAAAACAGCCACACGAAACACGCCCTGCTTTTTAATCTGATCTAAAGATTGATCATTCTGGGTATTTTTCTCCGCTGATGCATTTGGTTCAGTTGGCTGACTACATGCGCTCAACATTCCCATACATAAGCCCACACTCAATGTTCGAACAACGTTGGAAATATTAAAAAAAATCGATGGTTGAGTTAAATAAGATAAAGCCATACATCCTCATTTTTATAGATCATTCTGTGTTGCTATTAGGGTGAATATTGATGTCTAAATTACTGTTAGTAATTCAACATATTTAAAAAGGCTTTTGCCCGTTCAGTCTGTGGATGCTCAAAAAATTGTTCAGGTGTGGCTTGCTCAATAATTTTGCCTTTATCCATAAAAATAATTCGGTCTGCGACTTTTCTGGCAAAAGACATTTCATGAGTCACGATCAACATGGTCATCCCTTCATACGCAAGTTTTAAAACCACATCTAATACTTCACGGACCATTTCAGGGTCTAAAGCAGCAGTAATTTCATCTAGCAGAATCACTTGAGGCTGCATCACCAATGAACGCACAATTGCGATACGTTGCTTTTGCCCACCCGATAACTGTCGCGGATAATCTCGCTTACGATCGTATAAACCGACACGTTTCAATAATTCGTCTGCGACTTTCTCAGCTTCAGCTCTTGTTCGTTTTTGAACTTTTAAAGGGCCTAATAAAATGTTATCAATCACATTCATATGCCCAAAAAGTTCATAGTTTTGAAACACCATGCCAATTTTTTGACGTACATCCACCCACGCTAAATCTTTGCCCAATACACCTGAGCCAGCTAAATTGATTGTGCCACCCTGAATTTTTTCCAAGCCATTGATACAACGTAACAATGTGCTTTTCCCACATCCCGATGGACCAAGGATCACCACGACTTCACCCTGTTTTACGTCCAAATCTATGCCTTGTAAAATATGACTTTCTGCAAATGATTTCTGTAAATGTTGTATAGATAACAAAGTCATGATTACTCCCAAACTTTTTCTAAATGCGTCGCTAAACGGGATAAGGGATAGCAAATGATGAAATATAAAATAAAGATCAAACCATAAATCCAAAGAGATGCATTCGGAACAATTAACAGCGAATTTTCAATAATTTGCTGTCCAACTTTAATCACTTCGACCACGCCAATCAGCACTGCCAAGGAGCTGGTTTTAATCATACGCGTGAATAAATTGATTGCGCCCGGTGTGACTCTTTTTAAACTCTGCGGGAAAATCACATAGCCCAAAGTTTGCATAGGACTCAGACCAAGTGCATGTGCAGAATCGCGTTGATGTTGATCTATCGATGTGATGGCAGCACGGACTAAATCGCCCATTTCAGCAGTCCCCCACAATACGAAAACCACAATACATACCAGTACCGCTGAGAGCTGCCAGTTAAACCATGTTGCAAAGCCAAAATAGAAAACAAACAATAAAACCAGAATTGGAATAATCCGAATCGCTTCTAAATACAGTCGGCACAAACTTTTAATCAGTAAATTTTTTGACGTCATAATGACACCGAAAATCGTGCCAAAAATTGCTGAAAAAAATACTGATATAAAGGCAATTTTTGCAGTAACCCACAGCCCTTCCAGTAATCGTGCAAGATGACTGGGTTGAAACAGATAATCAAATTCCATGGCTCACCTTCCGACTGCGGTATTCCAGGTAACTGGTGAGAATAGACACAGGCAATAAAATAATCAGATAAGACATGATCAAGAGAAACAATGCTTCTGTGGTTTTATAATCCATACCAATTAAGTCTTTGGTGACAAACAATAGTTCCACCACTGCGATGGCACTCACCACAGAACTTTCTTTAATCAGAAATAAACAATTTGCACCAATTGCAGGAATTGAAATTGCTAGAGCTTGAGGGAAGATCACATATTGAAAAACTTGCAGTGGATTCAGTCCAATACTTTCACCCGAATCAATTTGCCCTTTGGCCACAGCTTGTAAGCCTGCGCGAAAGGCTTCAGCCATATAGCTTCCACCTAGAAAAGTTAGACCAATGACCCCACAGCTAAATCCATCAATTTTGATCCCCAGTTTTGGTAAACCGTAATAGAGGAAAAATAGCTGAATCAATAAGGGTGTATTGCGTGATAATTCAATGTAAATTTTGGCAATTTTGTCAAAGACCCGTACCCGATAGGTAATGAGAATACTGCAAATTAAACCAACCAATATTGCGAGAATAATACTGATGATTGAGATTTTGAGTGTGGTCACCATTGCCGAAGCAAACTGTGGCATCACACTGTAGATATATTGCCAATTCAAAGAAATCGTCCAAAATAATTATTTTATTGTTACGCTCTAAAGCAGAAAAAATGATTTGGAACTATCTTACAGCGAGAATTTTTTCTAAATAAATATGATTATCAGATAAGCTTTTCTATAAAAATAATGCTGGATAATGCTTACTTTTTGCGGTGAAAAAATAAGCAATGTTAAAATTAAACAGTCATCGACCCGAAGCAATTATTCGGCATTCACCACGTCTAACAATTCCATACATTCAGCACAGAAGATGACAGATTCATTTTCTAAACTTTGGATTTGCAGTTCATAGACAAAACCTGTCAGCGTGCGATTACAGCCATCACACTGTTGCAGGTTGAAATGACAAATAAAATCAACATGCTGGTAAATATAATATCCATCTGTATATTTCTTCATGTTCTTCTTTCTAAAGCTTCGGTTATTTTATTATTTTAAAGTTTTTAGCTCTAGAATAGATGTTGCAATCCTGACTCTGCGACAAGAATAGACGTGCAAAAAATAATAAAATTCATTTTATTTAAATTCCACATCAATCAATCCTGACTATTATTTCATAAATATTCCTATAAAAATTCAGATGATAAAAGGAAACAATGGGACATTACTCAACACTTTTAATTTCATCCGACCTCGATAGAACCACGGGTGAAATGGATGAAAATGAAACCTATCAAGCAGTTAAATACTCGATTCCATTATTTTGGTTGGCCTTATTTAAAGTTGAAGACATTACCACTCTTCAAGATCAAGATGGCTTAAGCTATTACGTCTTTCGGACAACGATCTTAAAAAGCTGTGAAACGTTTAAATCCAGACTCAATATATGGTCAGCACTCTATAATGATGAAAAAGTAGCAATTTTAGCGCAATCATTTTTACAATATTTGCAACGTACTCCAACATTTTCAGTCGAGCTTAATATTACCGATATTATGGCAATGATGATTGATCCATTTAGCATAGAAGCTAACAATGAAATGGTGGATATGATCAATTTCATCAAAGAAAAACATCGAGATCCCAAAAGTCCATCACCATCCAAATATTGGCTGCCAAAATCTTTTGAACTTAAAACATCCCAAAATCGATATTTAGATATCGATGGTTTTGGAGAGTCTTTACTACCCTGTTTTGAGGTGGATAGATGGTTAAATAATCATGAAAAGACACAACAGCCTGTTAAAAATAAACTCAATGCGTCTTTTGATGAGGTCCATTTTTATCGAATGCTGCTGTCCAAAGCTGAAATCTCGCCAAACAGTTCATTCGGCTTTAAACATCGATTTTTATTTCTGACGCGAATTAAAAATAAGGCATTACGCAAAAGGCTCTTTCAAGTATTCTTCTTTAATGAAGTGCTATTTTTCTGTTTATTGTGGCTTAGTCTAAGTTTAATCAGCATCTTTTTTCTTTTTAAAATTAAAACTTTTTCCTATTTGGAGATCACTGGCATTATTATTGGGCTTATTGCATTTAGCTATTTTATTTTTCGAAAAATAGCCAAGAGAATCAAGATATTCAAAGACTCAAATTAAAATCAATTTTGCCTGAGCAATTTACTATAGAACTTGCACTTATCAACTTAAACTGATCAAATAACGACTATGCTTAAAGATACTGAAAATTTTTTGGGAAAGATTGGAACTACACTTGCCTTCTCTGGATTTTTCTTCATCATAATTACCAACAACCATCAATTTTTTTATCAAAATCTTAGGAATATTATTGCATTACAAAATTTAAAATGGAAAGCCATTCATATCGATGTTGGAAATGACCTAAGCTATAATATTGTTAACTATCGTAATAATACCTCTTTTTTAGCAATTACTCTAAATTCAACCACCATCATCGAGGAACCATGCGCAGATTACATCTCAACATTTTGTACAAAAGTAAAAGACGAATTATACACACCAAACAGTTTTAGCTTTTATGTCAGTTATGATCCAAATGATCAGCCCATTTTCTTCTACCATTACATATTAAAAGACATTCACTTTACAAACGATAAAAATGAGCAGCAAACTTTACCTTACTTAGAAGAAATGCCAAACAGTCAAGCTAACATTCTAAAAGCTAAAAGCCATTTATTAAATTCAATAATTTATACAGGCATCGGTTACTTTATTTTAGTTTTTACTTTATGGACTGTTTTCAAACACATTGCCCTCAGATATAAAAAGATAACTCAGTTTTTGGCCACTGTATTAACAGCCACTTTAATCATTCACTTTGTACATTTTATTATTCAATTTATGATTAGTATCTAAAATCCAGGCACAAAAAAACCGCAAGGTATGCGGTTAATTCTTCAAGTTGGTGCGCTCAGAGAGATTCGAACTCCCGACCCCTTAGTTCGTAGCCAAGTGCTCTATCCAGCTGAGCTATGAGCGCAATACTTGTGTTGCCAAAAGGCATTCGTTACATCATGATTAACTTATTGGTGCGCTCAGAGAGATTCGAACTCCCGACCCCTTAGTTCGTAGCCAAGTGCTCTATCCAGCTGAGCTATGAGCGCGTCATAAGTAATCGTTGGCGGTGAGAGAGGGATTCGAACCCTCGATACAGTTACCCGTATGCATCCTTAGCAGGGATGTGGTTTCAGCCACTCACCCATCTCACCGTAACGAGCCGCCATAATACAAACTAAAACCCGATTCGGCAAGTGATGACATTAAAAAAAATAGAGAAATTTACTCAATTAAATACTTTTTAAGCGATTTTCATCATTTTGTTGTTTTTTTATGCTGTAAAATAATCACAATCTACAAATACCAAGAAAAATTCTCTAAAAACTAAATTAAAAACACAATATTGCAATCAATTACGTGCAGTATTCCACTGTATGTCTTATGCTAATCCTATCTTCTGACTAGAAACCAAATACATCATGAAAAATTGGGTCGATCCTGAAGCCAAAGCTGAAGCTGAGCGTTACGACAATCCCATTCCAAGTCGTACCCTTATCCTAGAAATCATTGAACGAAAACAAGAAGCATTGTCACATGCAGATCTTGTTGAACTGCTTGAAATTGTCGATCAAAAAAGTATAGATGCGCTCAGCCATCGTTTAAGTGCAATGGTCCGTGATGGTCAGTTGATGAAAGATGGTTTTAAATATCAGCTGATGGCAGATCAACCTACCCTAGACGCTACTGTTTATGTCAACGCTAAAGGTTTAGGTGTTGCAAGCTTAGATGGGAAGAAAGATGAGTTCCTTCTGCCTGAGCGCGAATTACGTCAAGTCTTCCATGGTGACCGCGTTAAAGTCCAACAAACTTCTGTAGACCGTAAAGGTAAAGCTTGGGGCTATATTACTGAAGTGACTCAACGTCGAGTTAAACAACTGATCGGTAAAGTTGCAGAATTTGAAGGTGAATACTTTATTCAACCTGCACCTCCCAATGCTCATCAGCCCATAACTTTAGAAAAAGAACTGATTGAACATGCCAAAGCCAAAGTCGGCGATGCATTACGTGTTGAAATTGATGACTATCCAACACGAGATGAGTTTGCGACAGGTCACGTGATTCAATCAATGGCGGATAAAGCCGATACTGAAATCATTATCCCACAAACCATTTTAGAATATGGTTTACCTTATGAATTCCCAGAAGAAGTCATCAAAGAAGCAGAAGCGTTTAAAGAACCCTCTGCAAAAGATCGTCAAGGTCGTATAGATTTACGAGATTTGCCTTTAGTCACCATTGATGGTGAAGACGCACGTGACTTCGATGATGCAGTCTATGCGGAAAAACGTCCTGGTGGTGGCTATCGTGTCGTTGTCGCGATTGCAGATGTCAGTCATTATGTCCGTGTTGGTAAACCTTTAGATGATGAAGCGCAAGAACGTGGTACATCGGTGTATTTCCCACACTATGTATTACCAATGTTGCCTGAAGCACTTTCAAATGGCTTATGTTCTTTAAATCCACATGTTGACCGTTTATGTATGGTGTGTGATTTAAATTTAAGTCGTGCTGGTAAAGTGACTAAATTTGAATTTTATCCGTCAGTGATGCATTCAAAAGCACGTTTAACCTATACCCAAGTTGCACAATATTTGGATGGCGACAGCAATGCAATTCCTGAAGATCGTGATGTCCGTAAGTCAGTCAATACGCTCTACCAATTGTATGAAACTTTAAAAGGTTTACGTGCACAACGTCATGCAATGGAATTTGAAACCGTTGAAACCTACATGACTTTTGATGAATTGGGTGGAATTAAAGAAATTTTACCGCGTTCACGTAATGTTGCGCATAAGCTTATTGAGGAATGTATGTTGCTTGCTAACGTTGCAGCAGCAGAATATTGCTTAAAAAATGAAGTTCCAATGTTGTATCGTGTGCATGAAGCACCAGAGTTTTCACGCATTCAAAAAGTAAAAGACTTTGTAAAATTATTGGGCTTTAAATTCCCTGACCAACCGACACAAGCCGATTATCAAACGGTGATTGAAGCAACCAAAGATCGTATTGATGCACCGAGTATTCATGCGGTGTTGTTACGTTCAATGATGCAAGCCTACTATGGTCCAAAAAATGTGGGGCACTATGGCTTGGCTTATGAAGCATATACCCATTTCACTTCACCAATTCGTCGCTACCCTGACCTGCTATTACATCGTGCGATTAAAGCCAGTTTAACCAACAAAAAGTATCCTCTTTCAGGTGCAGCATTAGAAGATGCGGGTGAACATTTCTCTGCAACTGAACGCCGTGCAGATGAAGCTTCGCGTTCGGTTACTTCATGGCTGAAATGTCACTATATGCAGCAACATTTAGGCGAAGAATTTGTTGGTGTGATCAGTGCAACCGCTGAATTTGGTTTATTCGTAACCCTAAAAGATTTATATGTGGATGGTATGATTCACGTGAGTCAATTGGGCGATGACTACTTTGTTTATGACCAAGTTAGTCAAAATTTAGTGGGTCAAAATCGTGGTCAAGCCTTTGGCTTGGGTGACGAAGTCAAGATCAAAGTTGCTGGGGTTAACCTAGAAGAACGTAAGATTGATTTTGAATTGTTACAACAACTGTCGCATGCGGGCCGTGTAATCCGTAGTCGTGCACCACGTGTTGCAAAACCCGTTGCCAAAGAAGAAGTTTTTTCTGAACGTCCTGTCAAAGTTAAATCTGAATCTGACAGTGGGAATGCCAGCGAAGATGGGGAACGTCCCATTCGAAAGAAAAAGCCCAAAGGAAAACCCAGCTCTTACAATAAGAAACCTGGAAAAAGTGCTGCAACTCAGCCTGAAACAAAGGCTAAAGATAAAGTGAAGAAAAAGGCTAAAGCAAAAAAGAAAAAGTCGAACGCAAAAGCAAAGACTGAGTAATTTTGACTTACCGCAAAATCAGAGAGCTTCGGCTCTCTTTTTTATCATTAAAATTTTAAATTTGAATACGTCTAAAAATACTTTTCTTGTACCCTCATAGAGTCTTCCTTGTTTTATAATGCATCTATAGTGACTCAAATAACTCTAGAAATAACAGCATGAAAATTAAAAATATACTATCACTCTCAACCCTGCTACTCAGCTGTGTAGCTTCTGCTGAAACCATCACCTTTAAAACCCAAACTATTCCCCCCAAATATACGAATTTTTCAGGAAATATTCCCTTTATCCAAGGGAAAGGTTTTGAAAAAATCAACCAACAGATCAAACACGAACTTTTGGCAGATGATGCTACACGTATCGACTTTAGTTCAGGAAAGATCTATCAGGATCAAAACTATTTAAGTGTTTATACCCATTTAGAAATTGAAGGCGGACGAAGCTATTATCGTGAAAAGTATTATGTGATCGATTTAAAAAATAAACAGTTCGCAACATTGTCACAAATACTACAAAAATATCAATTGTCCGCAGCACAAATCTCAAATGAAATTGCTCAGCAACTTGACCCATGTATTGAAAATAAAACAGCAACGCTTTCTAAAACGTCTAATGGCTGTGATAGCGCAGATCTGCAATACCTATACCGATACTATGCTGAAGATCAAAATTTTATTGCGCTAAAAAATGCAAATGGCTTTTATCTTAAAAAAGATATTTTAGGCATCAGTTTTGATGCGGGCGCATATTCTATCCCTTTTGAATACAACCTGAAAACCAAACAAGTCCATTAACATCTGTGTTAATTTTATTGTCACACCTTGATTTCCCCTGCCAGAAGCCCTACATCTATCTATAACTTAAGAAATGATTTGGCATAAAGCTCATGACACTAGAACAGGCAACGTTGCCAGTACCGCAATTTGATCAAATTAGTTTAGATCAACTCAAACAAAATATTGAAAAAGCCATCCAAGACGGTCAAAACTTTTTAAATGACTTGGTACAAGTCCCTGAAAGCATTCAACAACAACTTGCAGTGATCGAAAATGTAGATTCACTTGAAAATAACATGAGTGAATCTTGGGGAATTTTGTCACACCTCAACGCAGTGATGAATAACACTGAAACGCGTGAAGTCTATCAAGCCTTGTTGCCAAGTTTAAGTGAATACTATACTCAGATCGGTCAACACGTTGCCTTGTTCCAAACTTATCAAAATGTTTATGATCATGCGATTTTTAGCGACTTGCCAACGGCGCAACAAAGTGCAATTAAGCTGGCTTTACGTGATTTTAAACTTTCAGGTGTTGCCCTTGAAGGTGAAGCTAAAAAACGCTATGCAGAAATTTCTGCACGATTATCCCAATTGTCTTCTGATTTTTCTAATCATGTTTTGGATTCAACTCAAGCCTATAGCAAAACTCTAACTACGGATCAGCTTAAAGGTCTACCACAAGGCAGTATTGAATTACTCAAACAATACGGTCAACAACGCGAACTAGATCAGCCTGTTGCGACCTTAGATATTCCATCTTATTTGGCCATCATGACCTATGCAGAAAATCGTGCGCTCCGTGAAGAAATTTATCACGCTTATGTTACACGCGCCTCAGATCAAGCCAGCGATACGCAATTTGACAATGCACCCGTGATGGTTGAAATCCTCAGCTTACGTCAGGAAATGGCCAAGCTTTTAGGTTTTGACAATTTTGCAGAATATTCGCTTGCTTCAAAAATGGCACCCGATGTGGCCACTGTTGATCAATTTCTGGTTGATTTAGCAGAACATGCACGTACACCTGCATTAAAAGAAATTGAAGAACTCAAAGCCATTGCCAAACAAGATGGTATAGATGAGCTAAAACCTTGGGACAGCAGTTATTATTCTGAAAAACTAAAAGTTCAACAGTTCAACCTTTCTCAGGAAGATTTAAAACCATACTTCCCTGCGCCTAAAGTGATTCAAGGCTTATTTAACGTGGTCAATCGTTTATATGGAATTCAAGTCATTGAACGCCAAGCACCACTTTGGCATACAGATGCCCATTATTATGAGCTAGAAGACCAAGGCACTGTGATTGGTGGTTTTTACTTTGACCTCTATGCACGTAACGGTAAACGTGGTGGTGCATGGATGAGTGGTTTCCGCTCGCGTATGCAAACCAAAACGGGGTTACAAAAACCAATCTGCTATATGGTTGGGAACTTTACCCCACCTGTCGGTGATCAACCTGCCCTATTAACGCATGATGAAGTGAATACCTTATTTCATGAGTTTGGTCATGGCTTACACCATATGTTGACCGAAGTAGACAATATTGCAGTTGCTGGAACGCACGGCGTTGCATGGGATGCCGTGGAGTTACCTAGCCAGTTTATGGAGTTTTGGACATGGGATACGGAAAGCTTGGCTTTAATCAGTGAACATATTGAATCTAAAGACACACTTCCTAAGCATCTTTTAAAAGCCTTACTCGATGCTCGTTTTTTCCAGTCAGGTATGCAAACTTTACGACAAATTGAGTTTGCACTGTTCGATTTAACCATTCATAAACTTACACCTGCCCTAAATGCCGAACAAATCCAAGCAACTTTAGATGATATTCGCCAGAAGTATGCCGTTTTAGCAACAGTACCTTATAACCGCTTCCAAAATGGCTTTAGCCATATTTTTGCGGGCGGTTATGCTGCAGGTTATTATTCTTATAAATGGGCAGAAGTTTTAGCAAGTGATGCTTTTGACCGCTTTGAACATGAAGGTGTGTTTAATACCCAAACTGGACAAGAATTCCGTAAGGCAATCCTTGCAGTTGGCGGAAAAGATACAGCACTTGATGCATTTATCAATTTCCGTGGTCGTGAACCTAAAATAGATGCATTATTACGTCATCAAGGTTGGACGAATAGCTAAAAAAACGCTTAAACTAACGGCCAAAATTGTTTAAAGTGTGGTGGGTGTATGAATATTAGACGTCGTTTCATTGCTGGTGCAAAATGTCCAAAATGTGAAGCGATGGATCGTATTGTTATGCTCACCCAAGGCGATGCTGAATGGATTGAATGCATCGAGTGTGGATATTCTGAAAATCGCCCTACCCATGTAGATGCGCCTGAAGAACCTGCTATACCTGATGAAATTGGGGTCATTCAATTCAAGCCTCGCTCTTCAAAATAGATCGGACCGAATAAAATGCATATAGAACAAAGAAACAATTCAAAATTAATGTGGATTATTGCAGGCGGGTTGGGGGCAGTTATCGTTTTAATTGCTATTTTTTTCTGGTTAAATAACACCTCTGAAAGCACCCAAATCAATGAGCCATTGAACCAGACTACACCTGCTGCGAAGAAAGTGGAAACAACGGCACCACCTGTGGCAACGTCTGTTGAACAAAGTGCTGCTTCAGAGGCTGCCAATGTAGAATTGGTCAAAGCATCCATTTTAAAAGATAAAATTCCTGAAAATGCCAGTTTAGCGAAAGAAGAAGTGGCTAAACTAGAAGACATCCAAAAACAACTTGATGATCAGCAACAAAACCTCAAATCACAACATGCTGATGCGGATCAATTGATTAAACTTAAGGAAGAGCAAATCAAGCTACTTCAACAGCAAATGGCCGCACAAAATCAATAATTTTTGATCATGTGCAAAAATGACGATCTGATATCAGAAAGCCTTAACCTCTTTATAAGTTAAGGCTTTTTTCAATTTGAACAATAGACATTTCAATATTTTAAAGTGAGTCCAATGACTGCTGTGTTGATTTTTTCCATTGGATTGGCTTTTGGATAATTTGCGCCAATAAAATTCCACAGAGTGTTAAACCGCCACCAACCAAATGAAAAACTTGTAAATGTTCACCCAAGAGCACCACAGCAATTAAAGCTGTAAACACGGGCAATAAATTCATAAAAATACTATTTTTATTGGGCCCCAAATGTCTTACACCTTCAATCCATAAATAAGACAATAAAATTGATGAGAAAATACTGGCGTACAAAATCAAAGGAATGGTCTGTTGATTCAGTTGCATTTGCGATGCAGGTAAAAAGATAAAAAACGGCAAAACATATAAGATGGCAAAGCTCGACATCACAAAATTCGATTGCCATGCAGGGATCGGCATTTTCCAACGTTTTAACAGCACACCATATAAGGCGTAGCCGATTGCGGCAAGCAACATCAAGCCATCTCCAAGATGCATACCTTGGCTAAAAACTTGGGCAATATGCCCATGACTCAATAAATACAAAATGCCATAGAATGATAAAAAGCCTCCGATCACTAAGCCATAGCTAATCTGATCTTTTAAAATCCATGTACTTAAAATAATCGTCAATAATGGAATCAATGCCGTCACAATCGCCATATTGGTCGCTGTCGTGGTTGTCGCGGCTTGATAAGACAAAAATTGGAATAAGGATACAGAAAGAAATCCACCTAAAGCCAAATGTTTCCAATACTGGCGAATAATATGGCGATTTTTCCACGTGGGAATCAATACAAAAGTACTCATCACCGCGAGCGCAAAAACCAAACGATAAAATGTAATCGCCACAGGTGAAATTGCATGACTTGCCATTTTAGACACAATCACATTTCCAGCCCAAAATAAAATGGCAAACAATGGATAGAAATAAGCTTTTTGAAACATGCTGCTCTGCCTATACAGAAAGATTCAACCATGTTAAAAAATAATCATTTTGTATTTGTACGACAAAATGACAATAACTATCGCAAAAAGGACATTATGCTTGAGGACTAAGCCAATTCCACGAATATATGATTGGCAGTGCCGTATTGATTGAGGAGTAAATCGTGGGGAATAATTATGATCATGGATTTTTAGATTATCCAATTTATGCCTTTACTGAAAATTATTCCCATGGGCATATTGAAGATTGGCATAGCCATGAGCGTATCCAACTGATTCATACGCTTTCTGGGGTTATCCGTATTCAAACGACAGAAGGAACATGGGTCACGCCACCGGGACGCGGTGTATGGATTCCAGCCTATAAGGCTCATGCCTTACTGATCAGCGGTGATGTGCAAGCTTATGGTGTATTTATTCAGCCAGACGCACGTTTAAAATTAGTCAATGAATGTCGTGTTGTCACGATCTCACCCCTGCTAAAAGAGCTTATTCGCTCCGCGATGCAGATTCAAACCACGATCCATCCTCAAAGTCGTGAAGCACGATTGCTTGAACTGATTTTAGATGAGTTGGAGCTTCTCCCTGTTCTACCATTTAATTTACCTGAGCCACAAAATATTAAATTGCAAAAGCTTTGTGCTGAAATCAAACTTGATCTCAGCCATACATGGACACTCGAACACGCAGCTCAATTTTTACATGTTAGTCCGAAAACCCTCACTCGACATTTTCAGAAAGAAACCAATATGCATTTTAGTCATTGGGTACGGCAGGCAAGGTTGATGCAAGCCATGACTGATTTGGCAATGAATAAATCAATTTTCAATGTTGCACTGGATTTGGGCTATGACAGTGCCAGTGCCTTTAGTGCCATGTTTAAACGTGAAACCAGTTTGACGCCGAGTGAGTACATTCAGCAGTTTCAATTTGAAGATCACTAAATCTATTCAAAATCCATAGACAGAAAAAAAGCGCCCGAAGGCGCTTTTTAGACATTCAATTATTTACTGGCATACCAGTCAAACAGGTTAAACATGTACGGCGCATAGGTCACAATCACCAATGCTGAGAACAGCACCACGATTGGTAAGATCCAACGCTCATAACGATAGTAGAAGCTTGTATATTTGGCTTTTGCCTCTGCATCGGCGGCGGCAACCTCTGCATCACCGACCGAGAGCCTCGTCAGCAAATGGTTGAGCGCAACAGGTGGCGTAACATAACCAAACTCAAATGCAACCAGTACAATCATCCAGAAGTGAATCGGATGAATACCATTTTCAAATGCAACTGGCGCAATCGTCGCAGCAACAAGAATCACCGCACCAAATGGATCTGTTGTCATACCAATTAATGCAAGTAACAATGCCATAAAGCCGAGTGTTACCAAGATACTACCCAGATGTGTTGGAACCATGGTCACGATCTCACTACGTTCAATCAGACCACCAACACTTGCAGACAATGCCATTAAGATAATTAACGCACCAATATGACCAACACTTTCCGATGTTGCAAAACGAATGGCGCTACGGAAGCCACGTTTTGTTTCAGCGGTATCGCCATGCTCACGTAAGTATTCAGAATTTTTTTCATGCTCTAGAGCAAGCGCTTTATTTGGGTTTTCTGGTATCGGTAATTTATTACCAAATAACTTATCAAATAAAATAAATGCCAATAGCATGATTGGAAGAATTACAGGTGCAGTAAATTCATCCATTTTCGTGTCCAGACCAAACTGATAGAAGCCAATCACGACAGCAACAATCAAGATATATGGAAGCACTGGAACGAAAGCACGCAACATACCAGGGACAGCAGTTTTCGGTGAGTTAATACGGAACTTATTCTCAGCAAGGAATAACGACACCCCTAAGAAAATAAATGCGGTTAACCAGAATACATAAATACCATGATTAAATAACTCGTCTGAAGTTACATGACGGCTATCCAGCATTGAAATTAAGATCACCAAGAGACACGGACGTAGTACAACACCCAGCGAACCTGACATTGCTGAAACCGCAAGTGCATATTGACGACGAGCACCTGAATTCCACACTTCTTTATAGATAATTGCACCAGCAGCAACAACGAAGATTCCCGAAGCACCTGTATATGCGGTTGGAATTGCAGCACCAATCAAAATGATCCACGTCAACGTTTCAGGCGCTAAGTTCCAAGGACGAAGAATCGCCAAGAAAAGATCCATCACACGTGTTTGGGTCAATAACATACCCGCCCAAATAAACAGTGCTAAGTTAAGGAAGATATTTGAAAATTCAGTCAACAAGCCAAGGTAAATACCTTGCCCCATTGGGTAGTCCATAAAGAAAGTAAACGCAATACCTGTCACAATTGCCATAAAGGCATATAAAGGTATGCTCAGCAGCGCAAGGCCAAATTTACCGCCTTCTTCAGCATTTTCTGGTGTACGGAATAATTTAAACAAGCTGATGACTGTTAAGACCACAAACAGGATCATCCATAACCAATAGACCCCAATCGTTTCAAGGGTCGATTCAACACCAGAATTGAGTACTGAGCGATATTGGCTAATGACCGAGAAGCTCAGTAAGGCATTCCCCAGCACCATCGCAATGTTATAGACTTTAAAATCAAGCTTGGTACGCGCTGGACGTAGCCCAATATGATGCATCTTCAATGATGCGGTAATTGCCGCGATCACCACCATCAAAATCAGGATGAGTACGCGATGTTCAGAGCCCCATTTTAATATCCAGAAGAACCCCGTTTCCATCGAACGATATGTACGAAGGGAAGGATGATCTTCCATATGTTTGATCGATTTATCATAGAACGCATATTTCTGTTCACAATCCGTTTGCGCTGAAACGAATGAAGCGCGAACATCTGCTTCTGGCGTTAAACCAAAAAATGCCGCATCAGGATCACTGGCTTCCTGTTGCATTTTTTCTTTGACAAGCTTATCGATATCTACATTGCGGTCACATGAAGGTTTGTTGGGCTCAGCACGTAAAAAGGAATATTGCATTCCTATTTTTTCGTCTCCATATAGGCGTTCACCTAAACGAAGCATTTGCCCATGAATCATATCCCCTGTCCCAATGATCAAGGTCAGGAGAAGCAGAATAAGGATGGAAAAGGTTGAGAACCACTCATTCCAGAGATAACTGAGTAGACCTAATCCCGATCTATTATTTACAGGTTCTTGCATTGTTATTCCAGTTTTTATAACCAGTGTACAATCGCTTGCACAGCTTATCTTTTATTATTAGGTGAGAGGTAAAATCCTTTACCAATACCCATTCCTATCATCACCACTCAAATTTGCCTTAATTTTCCTAAGAAAAACATGACAAAGATTAATTTTTTTGGCGAGCTTTTTGTCAACTCATCTATAGTCTTATCATTAAATGTGAAAAAACAACTCAGTACTTATATTTTTTACAACTAAAATAGATGTAACATTCACATAATTAACCACAAATGAGAATCACTATCCATTCATTACAAAGCATTTATTCAAATTTATTTTTTAAATATTTTTACAATGCTATGTGCTTAACCTCATCAAAATAATGAAATTTTATAAAATAATATTTCATACAAATAATAGCGTTGATTCGCTTTCTATTTGATGACATTAAGTCGAAAAATTAAGCTCAAAATGGCACAAATACTTCCAAAAATCACCCCAAGCAAATGCGCCTGTATTAAAACAGGATGACCAATCAATTGTTCAGTTTGTAGTGCACCAAAAAAATGTTCCCATGCGATTTTGCCGAAGATGCATAACAATACGATGAAGGCAAAATTTCGTTCTGGCTTTTCTTTTAAACTGACGATTGCACAAAATACAAACAGACCATGAAGAATGCCAGACAAACCTGCATAAGCAAAAATATGAGGATAAATCAGATAAAAACAGAGACTGAGTAAAGGCGGTAAAATAAGCAATAAAGCAATAAAAACTTTCTTTTTAATGTTTGGAAATAAAAAGGGTAAACAAGCCAAAGCCAAAACATTTAAAACATAATGAATCCATCCCACATGAACCCAATGCCCTGTCCACCAGCGCCAAGGCTGGCTTAAAAAAACATCGTGCTGATAAAAGAAATGAGTTTGAAAAAGCTGAAGAATTGCAAAAAAAATGATACTGGTTGCAATAAACAATATATTTTTATCTAACTTGTGTTGTTCCATGCTACACCATAAAAAAAGAAGAGCTGTCGCTCTTCCTCAATTCTAACCAATTCATGCAATTGAATACTATGGATTTGCTGCAGGTTCGTCAGCTGAAGCACTTGGCTCTTCAGTCGGTGCAGGTAAATCATTAAACAATTCATCATCACCCGTAGATGCTTGTTCATCCCAGAATGTGGTCATTCCATCATCTGCTGCACGAACACCAGTATGTTCAGTCCAATAACGATCTGCAATACCTTGAACCATTTGACCTGCCATACCATCTAACAATCTAAATTCAGGGTTTACTGGCTTATCATCTGCACGCGATGCGGCATAGGCTTTTAACGCCGCTCTTAATTTAGCATCATCACCACTGGCTTGTGCTGCAACAGCATTCATTGCAAATGCTAGACGAACACCTTTTTGTTCTGCGATTTGCATTGATTGTTGTAAGGTCTGGGTTGGATCAGGCTTACCATCTCCTGCACCTGGTAACAATATCCAAATCACTGCACGTGTCGCCATTGGCGCACCCCAGAATTTGTTATTGTCTAGACATGCCATACCACGTTCGACAATCGCAGCAATATCTTTCGGTACATTCACTGCACCGCCAGAGTTAATGTCATTGGTCATCGATTGCAAACCACTGAGCATACCAATTAAATAGATGGTTTGATCTAAGTCCTTACGCATGGTTGGACAAGAATCACCTAAAGTATATTTATATTTTGCCTGCCAACGTTCTGCAAATAATTGATAACCCGTGTATTGACGTTCTGCGGCAAGGGCTGCCCAACGTTTTTGTTCTATACGAGCATCTTGCGCTTCAGTCACTTTACCGTCTTTTGAAGCACGTAAATATCTGAGTTCTGCATCCAAAGCACGATTTTCTGCACACATCCCCGCAGCTGAATATAACAATACTGCCATACGGGTTGGGTCGGCCCCCATATCTTTTGTTGCCATAATCGCTGGCGTTAATGCATTGCCTGAGTTGCACGCCATATCTGTATCATTGCCCGCCAAAATGGGTGGGACGATATGTTTTTCACTAAAGCCAAGCGCAACATTGGCACCTGATTTTACAACATATGAACAACCTGATAACACAGATGAGGCAACAACAGCGGTCAGCATCAATTGACCAAGCTTGTGGACCTTAGACATACTTCCTGTCCTCTATATAATTGTGTTTATATCCCTTTTAAAATAACAATATCAGATGCAATCTCTGAATAACAGAGTAATAGCTCTAATTTCATCTGAAGAATTTGCCACAATATAGAAAGTATTCAATTGACCTAATCTGGTTTTTATACAAATTTTAAGCAAAAAAAAGTAGCATTGCGACGGTTCAGCACATGCTACTTGTTAAAAGGTAAACTCTTTAAGAGAGTTTATTGGTTTTAAGTCTTTTAAATTTGCTACCGTTAACACTGTTAGCGTTAGCTTTCTCAATCTGTTCCCTCAGCATAGTTCCTAGTCTTCCAAATATAATTGCAAAAACAATTGCAACCACTAAGAACCAAAACGTATGAATTTCACCCATTTGGAAATTCCTCCTCGCTGTTGGTAGTTTTAATTTACATGCAAAATCAGATTTTTACAGAGATAATTGTCCGACAATTTTACAATTGCGCTATTTTGTATATATTTGGTCTAACAATGGATATTAAATAAGCAAAAATACAAATAAGATTTTGTTTTATTTAGATTAAATTTAGATTAGATTTTTTATATTTGTTAGACAATTAACTTAATTTGACCCGAGATTTTAAAGATTTCCACTGTATTTTGCCCACCTGATCTTGCCAAATAATTAAACTTTTATTGTTTTTCTCACAAAAATACACTGCGATATAAAATCGATGATCAATCATTTGCTGAATTTGTACATGATGAATTTGATTGGAATCCTCATATTGTAGGGTCCATTGATCTAAATCAAAATGTTCTAAACTTCGGACTTGTGGACGCATTCTAAATATTTTTAGACTGAAGCATGCCAACAACAGCAGTAATCCACTTATCCATACAGTGATAATCGAGTACAGCACTATAAAAATAATTGTTAAACACAAAAGCTGAAAACCCAGTGCAATACGACTGGGTTTGAATTGATATCGTTGGTGAGTTTTTAACTCATCCGTGGACATAATCTTTAAGTTTATTGATCAAGCTTCTGAGTTCAGGTCGAGGTGGCTCTGAAACTTCCATAAACCAATCCAATAAATCTGGATCTTCCTGATCAACTAACTCTTTAAACAAGGCTTTTTCTTGCGCACTTGCTGCTAAGTAATATTGTTTTACGTATGGGTCAAAATATACATCAATCTCTTTTAAACCGCGACGAGCACGATAAATCACTTTACGTTCTTCTAAAGTAAGTTCTTCTGACATCATTTTCCCCCAATGGTTAATTCTGACTTAGTTTACCCGATTCCCGACCGATTTCTCGCTAAATTCTTCTAAATGACCAAATTCATCATTTAAAAATGAGTTTTGAGCATTCATCTCATTGCGACAAATAAGCAATTCACATAATTTCAACTCACTAAAACTCATATGGATATTATAAAAATGCAATCAGGTGCTATCCGACCTTTAACCAATATGTTGCCTCGTAAATTGTTTAATTCCGATCACGATGCTTTTCGTGAAACCGTACGTAAATTTTATGAAAAAGAAGTTGTGCCAAATATTGCTAAATATGAACAGCAGCAACATGTAGATCGCGATTTATGGAACAAAGCAGGTGAAATGGGGCTGCTCTGCGCAACCATGCCTGAAGAATATGGTGGCTATGGCGTAGATCGCCTCTACAGTATGATTCTGATTGAAGAACAAGCCTATGCAATGGACTCTTCTACAGGTTTTTCTTTGCACTCGGATATTGTTGCCAACTACATCAACAACTTTGGTAATGAAGAACAGAAAAAGCATTGGATTGCTAAAATGGCTTCTGGAGAAACCGTTACAGCTATTGCGATGACAGAACCGGGAACAGGCTCAGACCTACAAGGTGTTCGCACCACCGCCGTTTTAGATGGGGATGAATATGTGATCAATGGTTCTAAGATCTTTATTACCAATGGTTACCTATGCGATATGGCAATTGTGGTATGTAAAACAGGCAGTTCAGAGAAAGGTTCTGCCAACCTATCTTTGATTATCGTTGAAGCTGACCGTGCTGGCTTTAGCAAAGGCAAACCACTCAATAAAATTGGTATGAAAGGACAAGATACTTGTGAATTGTTCTTTGAAGATGTTCGTGTACCAAAAGAAAATTTATTGGGTATGGAAGGCATGGGTTTTATCATGCTGATGAAAGAGTTGGCATGGGAACGTATGCTGGTCGCGATTATCTGCCAAGCAGGCGCAGAAGCAGCGTTGGCACACACCGTTCAATATACCAAAGACCGTAAAGCGTTTGGTAAACCGATCGGTGCTTTTCAAAATACACGTTTTAAACTTGCTGAAATGCGCACAGAAATTGATTTCTGCCGTGCTTACCTCGACCGTTGTATGGAATTACAACTTGAAGGTACATTAGGTGTTGATGCTGCAGCTGCCGCAAAATACAAAATTTCAGAAGTATTCTCTAATGTGGTTGATGAATGCCTTCAATTACATGGTGGTTATGGTTATATGCTGGAATATCCAATTGCACGTGCTTATATTGATAATCGGGCAAATCGTATTTATGCAGGTACAAACGAGATTATGAAAGAACTGATTTCCCGTTCTTTATAATTTATCTGATCATTGTTAAAGGAGCTTTGGCTCCTTTTTCTATCACCAAGCATTCTTTTTAAATCAATTTTTATGTCGCAATAAATAAGGAGCTTTCGCTCCTTGTTTATTTCATAGCTTGTTTATTTTGCTATTTCTTAGTTTGGTTGCTTCTACTAGGTTTGATTAAGAAACCAGTTTAGGCTTTTTTGCGAGTTGTGCTTCACGCTTATGAAATTTTAAAACGCCATCTTCAAACTTGGCATTTTTAAGTTCTTTACGATCTGCTAAATAGTTATTCGACACTTTCCAAGGTGCATGCTTACCTTGTTTCGGCATCACATCCGCCGCACGAGCAATATAACCTGAGCTTAAACTGCCCATCACCGTATCTTCCATCAATTCAGTTGCATCACCTTGCGGAATAACTTCGTCATAGCCCTTCTTGTCCATATAGTTTACAAGACGGCAAATATACTCACCTGCGATATCAACTTTTAATGTCCATGATGCGTTGATATAACCAATGATCATTGCCATATTTGGCACATCGCTAACCATCACACCCTGATACAGCATGTGTTGAGACGTATTCATTGGTTTATTATCAATTGTAGCTTTGATACCACCCAAGATTTGGATTTCTAAACCTGTTGCTGAAACGATGATATCCGCATCTAAATGCTTACCAGATTTTAATTGGATACCTGTTGCGGTAATTTTCTCAATTTGATCTGTTTCAACGCTGGCTTTACCAGAACGTAAAATTTTAAATAAGTCACCATCTGGCACAACACATAACCGCTGATCCCATGGATTATATGTTGGGGTAAAGTGTTTCATATCCACTTTACCTTTTAATTGCATTTCAATCGATTTGAGTAAGAACTTACGCAGTAATTTCGGTTGTTTTTGTGCAAGTGCATAGATACCGCGTTGCATACCAATATTACGTGCACGGGTTAACTTATAGGCCACATCTTCAGGTAAAACCTTACGCATTTTGTCATAAACAAAGTCAATAGATGGGATTGAAGCAATATAGGTTGGTGAACGTTGCAACATGGTCACATGCCCTGCTCCACCTTTTGACATCGCAGGCACTAAGGTAATAGCTGTTGCACCACTACCAATAATCACTACTTTTTTACCCGTATAATCTAAGTTTTCAGGCCAAAATTGTGGGTTAATAAATTCGCCTTTAAAATCATTTTTACCTGGATAATCAGGTTGATAACCTTGGTCATAATTATAATAACCCGTACATCCGATTACAAAGTTTGCAACCCACGTATTGAGTTTTTGATTTTCATCTTCAATTTGTACGACCCATTTTTTAATTGATGAATCATAATTTGCAGTACGTACACGCTGATTAAAATGAATTTTATCTTTTAATTTAAATTCATCGACAACTTCAGCAACATAGCCTTTAATCGAAGCGCCATCTGCCAAGACATTGGCTTTTTGCCATGGTTTAAAATTAAACCCAAAAGTAGACATATCTGAATCGGAACGGATACCCGGATATTTAAATAAATCCCAAGTACCACCGAAGCTCTCACGACGCTCAATAATTTCAAATGAACGTTGTGGTGAGTGTTTTGAAAGATGCGCAGCTACACCAATACCAGAGATGCCTGCACCAACGATAAGAATATCAACTTGCTTTTCCATGTTGTTTTTATAACCTTTTTAAGAGTACTTTTTTATTAAAGCACAAATCTGACAATACGCAATGTCAAGTTTGCATTTTTCTGACGAAATTTAAGTCAATTTGGGACAAAACCATAAATTGTCCAACAAAAAGACATAAAAAAAGGCCGGTGAAACACCGACCTTTTTCGAACAACCGATTGTTCTGTGACGTGAGTAATTAGTTTACTTCACGATCCACAAGTTCTACATAAGCCATCGGTGCAGCATCACCTGCACGGAAACCAGCTTTAAGAACACGTAGATAACCGCCGTTACGTTCTTTGTAACGAGGGCCAAGAACGGTAAATAATTTACCAACTGTTGCTGCTGAACGAGTACGAGCAAACGCCAAACGACGGTTTGCTACAGTATCGTTTTTAGCTAAAGTGATTAAAGGCTCAGCTACACGACGTAACTCTTTTGCTTTAGGCACAGTAGTTTTAATTAACTCATGCTCAAACAAAGAATTAGCCATGTTTTGAAACATCGCTTTACGATGGCTGCTGGTACGGCCTAATTTCACACCACTATTACGATGACGCATGGTGATAGTCCTACTTAATTAACGGCTACGATAGGCGAAACGATCGTCCATACGGAGACTAGCTGGTGGCCAGTTCTCTAAACGCATGCCGAGCTGTAAGCCCTTAGAAGCCAGAACATCTTTGATCTCAGTAAGCGATTTTTTACCAAGGTTAGGAGTTTTAAGCAACTCAACCTCAGTACGCTGTACTAGATCACCAATGTAGTAAATATTTTCTGCTTTCAAACAGTTAGCAGAACGAACAGTAAGCTCTAGATCATCAACTGGACGAAGCAAGATTGGATCAACTTCTTCACGTGGCTCTTGAGCAACTGGAGCTTGATCTTTCTGAAGATCAACAAAAATTGCAATTTGTTGTTGCAAGATTGTTGCCGCTTTGCGGATAGCTTCTTCAGGATCTACAGTTCCATTCGTTTCAAGATCAATGACGAGCTTATCAAGGTCAGTACGTTGTTCTACACGAGCATTTTCAACTGTG
Source organism: Acinetobacter sp. NyZ410 (assembly GCF_022828975.1). Lineage (NCBI taxonomy): Bacteria > Pseudomonadati > Pseudomonadota > Gammaproteobacteria > Moraxellales > Moraxellaceae > Acinetobacter > Acinetobacter sp. NyZ410. The sequence continues at coordinate 4,370,411 of NZ_CP094620.1, forward strand.
TAAGACACACGTTTAATCGGGCTATAAGAAGCATCTAACTGTAGACGACCTACAGGACGCGTTTCGCCTTCAGGGAAACGTGAGTCAGAAGTTTCATAACCACGACCTTGAGAAACTTTCAAGCGCATTTTTAATGAGCCTGAAGCACTTAAAGTACCAATCAGATGTTCAGGGTTAACCACTTCAACATTATGTGGTAAACGAAGGTCAGCAGCAGTTACATCGCCAGGACCTTGTTTTTCCAATGTCAAATATGCTTCGTTTTGATCGAACAGCTTAATAGACAATCCTTTTAGGTTCAGCAAGAGCTCGACGATGTCCTGCTGCAAGCCTTCTAAAGTACTGTACTCGTGCTCGACACCCTCTATCTCTACTTCAACCACGGCTGCGCCAGGTAAAGAAGACAAAAGGATGCGACGTAAAGCATTACCAAGAGTATGACCAAAGCCACGCTCTAATGGTTCAAGAATCACTTTTGCCGAGGTCCCGCTTGCCGCTTCGACCTTGATCGCTTGCGGAGTTAGAAACTCGTTTGCAGTACGCGTCATTATTGCTACCTCAAGGATTATTTAGAATACAATTCTACAATCAAGCTTTCGTTGATTTCAGCAGGTAAATCAGAACGATCTGGTGCAGCTTTAAATGTACCTTCAAGTTTTGAATGATCTACTTCAATCCAAGCAGCTGTTCCACGTTGAGCAGCTAATTCAATTGCGTTTTTGATACGTAATTGTTGTTTAGCGCTTTCGTGAACTGCAATCACGTCGCCCGCTTTAACTTGGATAGACGCGATGTTAACACGACGACCATTTAAAGTGATTGAACGGTGAGATACCAGCTGACGAGCTTCTGCACGTGTAGAACCAAAACCCATGCGATAAACAACGTTATCGAGGCGGCTTTCAAGCAATTTCAACAAGTTTTCACCTGTTGCGCCTTTAACACGAGCAGCTTCTTTGTAGTAGTTACTAAATTGACGCTCTAAAACACCGTACATACGACGTACTTTTTGTTTTTCACGTAATTGTAGTGAATACTCTGATTGTTTAGCACGGCTTTGGCCATGTTGACCAGGAGCTTTAGCAGATTTTTTTGTTTTGACGTCAAATGGTTTAACGCCAGATTTTAATTGCAGGTCTGTCCCTTCGCGGCGAGAGAGTTTGCATTTTGGACCAATATAACGAGCCATGAATGTTTCTCCTTACACGCGACGTTTTTTAGGTGGACGGCAACCGTTGTGCGGAATCGGTGTCACATCGGTAATGCTGTTAATTTTATAACCCACTGCACCTAATGCACGAACCGCAGATTCACGACCTGGACCAGGACCTTTTACAAGGACGTCCAAGTTTTTCAAACCGTAATCTAAAGCAGCTTTACCAGCAACTTCAGCAGCTACCTGAGCAGCAAACGGAGTTGATTTACGTGATCCACGGAAGCCTTGTCCACCTGAAGTAGCCCAAGCCAATGCATTACCTTGACGATCAGTAATCGTAACAATGGTGTTATTAAAAGAAGCGTGAATGTGTGCAACACCTTCAGAGACGGTACGAGTGACCTTCTTGCGTGTGCGAGTATCTTTAGCCATCTTTTAGCTTCCAGAAATCTTATTTCTTAATAGGTTTGCGCGGACCTTTACGGGTACGTGCGTTAGTTTTGGTGCGTTGTCCGCGAACAGGCAAGCTGCGACGATGACGAAGACCGCGGTAGCAGCCTAAATCCATTAAACGTTTAATGTTCATGGAAATTTCGCGACGTAAGTCACCTTCGGTCGGAACCTTAGCAACTTCTGCACGAATCGCATCAAGCTGAGCATCATCTAATTCACGAATTTTAGTAGTAGTCGTAATACCTGCAGCAGCTAAAATGTTTTTAGCTGTGTGGCGGCCAATACCAAAAATATACGTGAGAGAGATAACAGCATGCTTGTTATCCGGAATGTTTACACCGGCAATACGAGCCATTCAAATTTCTCCAAAAAGGCAGTAGAGATAATCAACCGCCCCACAAAAATCTTGAGGGGCGGATAATAACCTAATTAGCCTACTGAAATCAACAGGTCTTAATTAAATTAACCTTGACGCTGCTTATGACGAGGTTCTGCGCTGCAAATTACGCGAATAACCCCATTACGACGGATAACTTTACAGCTACCACAAATTTTCTTTACAGAAGCTTGTACTTTCATGATGAAACCTTCTAAGTGCGCTTATCCCTTAGGATGAGCAGTCGTTTTTCTCATTAACGATTGATCGTCATACTGATGTGATGTCAAATGGGCTTGAAGCTGAGCCATAAAGTCCATAACAACAACAACTACGATAAGTAATGAGGTACCACCCAAATGGAATGGAATACCAAAAGAACTTTGTAAAATCATCGGCATTAAACAGATGACTGTAATGTAGATTGCACCAATAAACGTCAAACGATTAAGAATATGATCTAAGTAACGAGCAGTTTGCTCACCTGGGCGAATACCAGGTACATAAGCTCCACTGCGTTTCAAGTTCTCTGATACTTCTTTCGGGCTAAAAACAAGCGCCGTATAGAAATAACAGAAAAAGATAATTAACGCACCGAAGAGCACTAAATACAACGGTTGTCCAGGCGATAATACCAATGCCAAATCTTGTAGGCTACGTTTTACAATTCCTGCATTTGGATCAGCACTGCCTAACCATTGACCTAAACTTGCAGGGAACAACAATAATGAACTTGCGAAAATTGCTGGAATAACCCCTGCCATGTTGATCTTCAATGGCAAATGCGTTTGCTGTGCAGTGAATACACGACGACCTTGCTGTTTTTGAGCATAGTTCACAGGTATACGACGTTGAGCTTTTTCAATAAACACAATCGCTGCTAAAACAGCAACTGATAGCAATCCAAAGATAGCCAAACCAATTAAACTTGATTGGCCATTATCTACCGAAGTAAATGCTTGAATCACTAAGTTTGGTAAACCAGCAACAATACCTGCAAAGATAATCATTGAGATACCGTTACCAACACCGCGTTCAGTAATTTGCTCACCTAACCACATTAAGAACATGGTACCTGCAACTAACGATGTTAGCGCTGGAATGTAAAAAGCCAGTCCCGAAGTCAAAGTAATACCTTGACTGATTAGACCAGCACACATCCCGATACCTTGGACTAATGCGAGTAAAAGGGTGCCGTAACGCGTATATTGATTAATCTTACGCTTACCTTGCTCGCCTTCTTTCTTCAATGCTTCTAACGAAGGCACCACGGTCGACATCAACTGCACAATAATAGATGCAGAAATGTACGGCATGATACCTAACGCCAGAATGGACATTCGTTCTAATGCTCCACCCGAGAACATGTTAAACAAACCTAAAAAAGTACCTTCATTAGCTTTGAAAAAACGTTCTAGAGCAACATTATCAATACCTGGCAGCGGAATATGCGCTCCTAGTCGAAAGACTACCAATGCACCAATCAAGAACATTAATCGGCGAATAATTTCACGATATTTCACATGAAATGGTTGACCTTTCATCATGTTAACATGACCTGAAGAACTAGGAGACATAGTCACTCGCGATTACTCCTCGACTTTACCGCCAGCAGCTTCAAGAGCAGCTTTAGCGCCTTTAGTCAATGCAACACCTTGAACAGTGAATGCACGAGTGATTTCACCAGAAAGAACAACACGAGCACGCAACATATCTTTACGTACAACATTCGCAGCTTTCAAAGTTTCAAGTGAAATAATATCACCTTCAACTTTAGCAAGTTCAGACAAACGTACTTCAGCAGTTTTCAAAGCCAATTGGCTTGTGAAACCGAATTTAGGTAAACGACGATATAACGCAGTTTGACCACCTTCAAAGCCTGGACGAACGCCACCACTTTTACGTGATTTCTGACCTTTGACACCACGGCCACCAGTCTTACCGACACCAGAACCGATACCACGGCCTAAACGACGATTATCACGTTTTGCACCTTCAGCAGGTGCAAGCTCATTTAAACGCAGAGTCATGGCTTATTCCTCTACACTAACCATATAGTAGACTTTGTTGATCATACCACGGTTAGAAGGTGTATCTATTACTTCTACTGTATGACCAATACGACGCAGACCTAAACCTTGTAGGCAAAGTTTGTGATTTTTCAAACGATGCGAAGAAGATTTAGTCTGGGTAACTTTAATCGTTTTCATGATTGATTACCCTAAAATTTGTTCTACTGAAAGACCACGTTTAGCAGCAACTTTCTCAGGAGACGTCATATCACGTAAACCATTAAAAGTTGCATTTACAACGTTAGCCGCGTTAGTAGAACCATAACATTTCGTCAATACGTTACGTACACCAGCAGCTTCTAAAACTGCGCGCATAGAACCACCAGCGATTACGCCAGTACCTTCAGATGCAGGTTGCATGTAAACACGGCTAGCGCCATGACGAGCATGAATAGGATGTTGTACAGTACCATCAACAAGATCAACAGTGATCATGTTGCGGCGTGCAGCTTCAAGTGCTTTAGAAATAGCAGCTGGAACTTCACGCGCTTTACCGCGACCAAAACCTACACGACCATTACCATCACCCACAACAGTTAATGCTGTGAAAGAGAAGATACGACCACCCTTAACAACTTTGGCTACACGATCAACGGCAACCAGCTTTTCAACAAGACCTTCGTTTTGTTCAACTTTAGCCATGATTAGAACTCCAAGCCGTTTTCACGAGCAGCATCAGCCAAGGCTTTGATACGACCATGATATTTAAAACCAGAACGGTCAAATGCAACTTTAGTTACACCAGCAGCCTTTGCACGTTCTGCGATTAAAGCACCTACTTTAGTAGCTGAATCTACATTACCTGTAGTTCCGCTACGTAAAGATGCATCCAAAGTAGAAGCTTGCGCTAATACTTTGCCACCATCTGCAGAAATAACTTGAGCATAGATGTGACGCGGCGTGCGGTTTACACACAAGCGAGTCGCACCCAATGCACGAATGTGCAAGCGTGTGCTTTTCGCACGACGCAAACGGGATTGTTTCTTTTCGTTCATAAGAACCTCGCGCCTTATTTCTTCTTAGCTTCTTTACGAAGAACAACTTCGTCAGAATAGCGAACACCTTTACCTTTATACGGCTCTGGTGGACGATAACCACGGATTTCTGCAGCAACTTGACCTAACAATTGCTTGTTAGCTGATTTCAAAATGATTTCAGTAGCAGTCGGAGTTTCAGCAGTTACACCTTCAGGAAGAGCGTAATCAATCGGGTGAGAATAACCAAGGTTAAGGTTCACAACTGTACCTTTAACCGCAGCTTTATAACCAACACCGATAAGTTGTAACTTACGTTCGAAGCCTTCATTAACACCTTTTACAAGGTTATTAAGAACAGCGCGAGCAGTACCAGCTTGCATCCAAGAATCGCGAGATTCTTTAACTGGAGCAATATGAAGTTGACCTTCTTCCTGTTTAAGCTCGACCAGCGCATGCAGGTTGAAAGACAACGTACCTTTGCTGCCTTTCACTTCGACCTGCCGGCCGTTCTGAGTAACTGCTACACCGTTAGGTACAGTTACTGGGGCTTTAGCCACACGAGACATGAGGAATCACCTATTAAGAAACAAAAGCAATAACTTCACCACCAACGCCTGCAGCACGTGCAGCGCGATCAGTCATGATGCCTTTGCTTGTAGAAACAATTGCAATACCTAAACCTTGCTTAACGCTCGGAAGTGCATCTTTACCGCGATACTGACGTAGACCTGGACGGCTTACGCGTTTCACAGTTTCGATAACTGGTTTGCCTTCAAAATATTTTAAAGTAATTGTCAAAGTAGCTTTGCCTTCAAGATCAGCAACTTCTACATTTGAAATGTAACCTTCTTGTTGAAGTACGTTTGCAATTGCAACTTTCAACTTAGAATTAGGCATAGAAACAGTTTGTTTCTTTGCCATTTGTGCGTTACGAACACGTGTTAGCATGTCGGCAACGGTATCTTGCATACTCATTTATAGTCGCTCCTTACCAGCTTGCCTTAACAACGCCCGGTACATCACCCTGCATTACTGTGTCACGTAATTTGTTACGGCTTAAGCCGAACTTACGGAAGTAACCATGAGGACGACCAGTTAAACCACAACGGTTACGAAGACGTACTGGAGACGCATTACGTGGTAATGCTTGTAACTTCATCATCGCTTCGAAACGTTCTTCATCAGATGCATTTACGTTTGCAATCGTAGCTTTTAATTCAGCACGTTTTGCAGCGTATTTAGCAACTGTAGTTTCGCGTTTCAATTCGCGATTAATCATACTTTTCTTAGCCATATCGACCTCTTATTTGAACGGGAAGCCGAATGCACGGATTAGCGCACGGCCTTCGTCATCAGTACGAGCAGTCGTAGTGATAGTAATATCCATACCACGAATACGATCGATCTTATCAAAATCGATTTCAGGGAACATAATTTGTTCCTTGAGACCCATTGAATAATTACCACGACCATCGAATGATTTCGCAGAAAAACCGCGGAAGTCACGAATACGAGGGATAGCGATAGAGATCAAACGGTCTAAGAATTCGTACATTTGTTCGCCGCGTAAAGTTACTTTACAACCAATCGGCCAACCATCACGGATTTTAAAACCAGCGATTGATTTGCGCGCTAATGTAAGAACTGGTTTTTGACCAGCAATAGCTTGCATATCCGCCAAAGCGCCATCTAACAATTTCTTGTCAGCTGAAGCTGCACCAACACCCATGTTGATGGTGATTTTAGTAATGCGAGGAATTTCCATCACATTGCCCAAACCAAGTTCTTCTTTCAACTTAGCTCGGATTTCGTCGTTATAACGTGTTTTAAGTCTGGCCATAGCCTAGTTCAACCTATTACTTCGCTACCGCCACTGATTCACCATTTGATTTGTAAACGCGAGTTTTCACGCCTTCAATCACTTGGTAACCAACACGGTCAGCCTTTTGGGTTGCAGCATTAAAAACTGCCACGTTTGAAATATGAAGCGAAGCTTCTTGTGTAACAATAGCGCCTTCAGCACCTGTTGCACGGTTCGGCTTTTGATGCTTCTTAACTAAATTAAGGCCTTCAACCTTAACTTGGTCATTTGAAACAGACAAAACAGTACCCTGTTTGCCTTTTTCTTTACCTGCGATCACAATTACTTGATCGCCTTTTCTAATCTTAGCCATGATTGCCTCTATTATAGAACTTCAGGAGCCAATGAAATGATTTTCATGAACTGTTCAGTACGAAGTTCACGAGTCACTGGTCCGAAAATACGAGTGGCAATCGGAGCCTTGTTGTTGTTCAAGATAACTGCAGCATTATCATCGAAACGGATCACAGAACCGTCTGGACGACGAATACCGAATTTAGTACGAACTACAACTGCATTCATCACGTCACCTTTTTTAACACGGCCACGCGGAATTGCTTCTTTTACAGTAACTTTAATAATGTCGCCAACAGAAGCATAACGACGATGTGAACCACCAAGTACTTTAATACATTGTACGCGGCGAGCACCACTGTTGTCTGCTACGTCTAGCATACTTTCGGTCTGAATCATTGCCCTACTCCAAAACCGAGCATCACCGGTCGCAATTTCGAAAGGCTCAAAGAGTACTCGAAATTGACCGATGATGCAACAAGAACGTCTAATTACTCAGCAGCTGCTTCAATAACTTCCACTAAAGTCCAAGCTTTAGTTTTTGAAATTGGGCGGCTTTCTTTAATGGTTACAACATCGCCAGTTTTAGCAGTGTTGTTCTCATCATGAGCGTGTAATTTTGTTGAACGGCGGATTGATTTGCCATACAACGGGTGTTGAACGCGGCGTTCAATAAGTACAACAATAGACTTGTCCATTTTGTCACTTACTACTTTGCCTGTTAACGTGCGAACTGTTTGCTCACTCATTGTGCGTTCCCCTGTTTTTCGGTAAGGAGGGTCTTGATACGAGCAATAGTCTTACGAGTTAACGCAACTTCATGCGATTTACCCAATTGACCAGTTGCTTTCGCCATACGAAGACGGAATTGGTTAAGCTGTTGCTCATCAAGCAAAGCTGCCAACTCTTCTACCGATTTTTCACGTAGATCTTTAGTTTTCATTACATCACCGTCTTAGTAACGATAGTGGTTTTAAATGGAAGCTTAGCAGCTGCAAGCGTAAACGCTTCGCGTGCCAATTCTTCACTAACACCATCCATTTCGTACAAGATCTTACCTGGTTTGATTTGGCAAACCCAGTATTCCACAGAACCTTTACCTTTACCCATACGAACTTCTAATGGTTTTTCAGTAATTGGTTTGTCTGGGAAAACACGGATAAAGATCTTACCACCACGTTTAACACGACGGCTAATTGTACGACGCGCAGCTTCGATTTGACGAGCAGTCATTTGACCACGCTCAACAGATTTAAGTGCGATTGTACCGAAAGATACTGTGCTACCACGATGCGCTAGACCAGTGTTACGGCCTTTTTGCACCTTACGGAATTTAGTACGTTTAGGTTGCAACATGGATTATTCTCCTTTTTCAGCAGAACGATCATTGCGACGACCACGACGCTCTTGACCTTCACCACGACCGCGACCGCGTTTAGCTGGACGTTCTTCAGCAGGAGCAGGGTTCATGACTTGTTTCATGCCACCTAAGATCTCGCCACGGAAAATCCAAACTTTAACACCAATCGTACCGTAAGTAGTTTCAGCGCGCATAGTTGCATAGTCGATGTCAGCACGAAGTGTATGTAAAGGTACACGACCTTCACGATACCATTCAGTACGTGCAATTTCTGCACCACCTAAACGACCAGAAACTTCAACTTTGATACCTTTAGCACCAGCACGCATAGTGTTTTGAACCGCACGCTTCATAGCACGACGGAACATTACACGTTTCTCTAATTGTGAAGCAATTGCTTCAGCAACTAAACGAGCGTCTAAGTCTGGGCGATCGATTTCGTTGATGCTTACTTGCGCTGGAACACCCATAATCTTGGTAAGTTCACGCTGTAATTTCTCAATGTCTTCGCCTTTTTTACCGATAACGATACCTGGACGAGCAGTGCTAATTGTTACTTTAGCAGCGCCTGTAGGACGTTCGATAAGAATATTGCTGATCATCGCGCTTTTAAGTTTTTTAGTTAAAAACTCACGAACTTGAAGATCTTTAAGCAAGTATTCAGCGTATTGTTTCGGACTCGCATACCAGTTGGCGTTATGACGTTTTACAACACCAAGGCGGATACCGATTGGATGAACCTTCTGACCCATATCAAACCCCTACCTTAACGGTAATGTGACAAGTACGCTTAGTAATACGATCTGCACGGCCTTTAGCACGTGGCATAATACGTTTAAGGCTAGTGCCTTCATCAACGTAAATCGTAGTAACCTTAAGGTCGTCTACATCTAAACTGTTATTGTGTTCAGCGTTTGCAATTGCAGATTCCAATGCTTTTTTCACTACAACTGCAGCTTTTTTGTTGCTGAAGTTTAAGATATTAAGCGCGTGAGCAATAGATTTGCCACGGATTAGGTCTGCAACCAAACGAGTTTTTTGTGCCGAGATAGCGGCACCGCGTAATTTAGCAGTAACTTCCATCATAGCACCTTAACGTTTAGACTTCTTGTCAACACCGTGACCACGATAGGTACGAGTTGGCGCGAATTCACCGAGTTTGTGACCAACCATATGTTCAGATACGATCACTGGAACATGGTTACGACCATTATGTACAGAAATTGTTAAACCAACAAAATCCGGGAGGATCATCGAACGACGCGACCAAGTTTTGATCGGCTTACGGTTATTAGCCGCGATAGCCGCTTCAACCTTAGCGAACAAGTGCGCATCGACGAATGGGCCTTTTTTCAGAGAACGAGGCATTGTCAGATTCCTTTACTTGTTACTTAACGCGACGGTCGCGAATGATCATCTTAGTCGTACGCTTATTGGTACGAGTTTTGTACCCTTTAGCTTTTTGACCCCATGGGCTTACAGGTTGAATACCTTTGTTACGCCCTTCACCACCACCATGTGGATGGTCAACTGGGTTCATCGCCATACCACGAACGGTAGGACGAACACCACGCCAGCGTGCAGCACCTGCTTTACCAAGTGAACGAAGGTTGCTTTCTGAGTTAGATACTTCACCTAACACAGCGCGACATTCAACGTGTACTTTACGCATTTCGCCTGAACGAAGACGAATGATTGCGTAAGAACCGTCACGACCCAACAACTGAGCAGAAGTACCAGCAGAACGCACTAATTGTGCACCTTTACCGATTTTAAGCTCAATGTTATGTAATGTAGAACCGATAGGCATATTACGAAGCGGTAAGCAGTTACCTGGACGAATTGGAGCATCGTTACCAGATTGTACTTTATCGCCAGCACGTAAGCCTTTAGCAGCAATAATATAACGACGTTCACCGTCAGCATATTTCAATAAAGCAATATGTGATGTACGGTTAGGATCGTATTCAATACGTTCAACTACAGCAGGAATGCCGTCTTTGTTACGTTTGAAGTCAACGATACGGTAGTTTTGTTTATGACCACCACCAACGTGACGAGTTGTAATGTGACCGTTATTATTACGACCACCAGTACGTTTTTTAGCTTCAACCAACGGTGCATAAGGCGCGCCTTTGTGAAGATGATTATGAACCACCTTCTCTACAAAGCGACGTCCTGGAGACGTTGGCTTACATTTTTGAATTGGCATAATTTTCGTCCTTATTCCGCTGTGCTTTCAGCGGTATCGCCCAAGTCAGCCATTTCAACATCTTGGCCAGCTTTCAGGGTGACGTATGCTTTTTTAACATCAGAACGACGTCCTAATGTTTTACCAAAGCGTTTAGTCTTACCTTTAGTGATAGTCGTGTTAACTTTAACAACTTCTACACCAAATAATTGCTCTACTGCTTTTTTGATTTCAAGTTTGTTTGCATCGATAGCAACTTTAAAAACTTGAACACCAGCAGTTTCGCCTAGAACTTGTGCTTTTTCTGAAAAAACAGGCCCTTTTAGGACTTGATAGATACGTTCGTTGTTCATCCGAGTTCTACCTCAATCTTCTTAGCAGCCGCAACAGACATAACAACTTTATCAAACGCGATCAAGCCAACAGGATCGATCCCAGCAGCATCAACCACATCAACGTGTGGAAGGTTACGAGCAGCTAAATATAGATTTTCATCTACAGCTTCAGTAACGATTAATGCGCGAGTAGCGTTCAAGCCGTTTAGTTTTGCAAGCAATTCTTTAGTTTTTGGAGCTTCAACTGCAAACTCTTCAACCAATACAAGACGATCTTGGCGAACAAGTTCAGCTAAGATACATTGCATTGCACCGCGGTACATTTTGCGGTTTACTTTTTGAGACCAATCTTGTGGACGAGCAGCAAAAGTTTTACCACCACCAACCCAGATTGGGCTACGAATAGAACCAGCACGAGCGCGGCCAGTACCTTTTTGACGGAATGGTTTTTTACCACCGCCAGAAACGTCTGCACGTGACTTCTGAGCTTTAGAGCCTTGACGACCACCAGCTAAATAAGCTGTAACAACTTGGTGTACAAGAGCTTCATTAAATTCACGTCCGAAAGCAACTTCAGACAATTCAACAGCAGAGCCGGAAACAGTTTTTAAATTCACGTTATTTCCCCTCAGGCCTTGATCGTAGGACGAACGATAACGTCGCCACCAGTAGCACCAGGAATCGCACCTTTAACAACAAGAACTGAACGTTCTGCGTCGATAGATACAATTTCAAGACCTTGTACAGTTACGCGATCATCACCTAAGTGACCAGGCATTTTTTTGCCTTTGAACACGCGACCAGGAGTCTGGTTTTGACCTGTAGAACCAATTACACGGTGAGATACTGAGTTACCATGTGTAGCATCTTGCGTACGGAAGTTCCAACGCTTAACACCACCCTGGAAGCCCTTACCTTTTGATTGACCAGTAACGTCAACAACTTGACCTACTGCGAACAAATCAACACCGATAGTGCCACCAACTTCACGACCTTCAAGATCAGCTTCTGCAACGCGGAATTCTTTAACTAAACGACCAGCAGCAACACCAGCTTTCGCAAAGTGACCTTTCTGAGCATTTGTTACGCGAGATTCGCGACGTTCACCAGTAGTGATTTGAATCGCTTGATAACCATCAGTTTCAAGCGTTTTGATTTGAGTGATACGGTTAGGATCAACCTCAATCACTGTTACAGGCACAGAAACACCAGCATCTGTAAAGATACGTGTCATACCGCACTTGCGACCGACTAAACCAATAGCCATGTGCATAAACCTCTAAAAAAGCGGCCTAATTAACTTATAGAGCGTTAATTAACCGAAAGCCTTAACCCAATGCGATCTGAACATCAACACCAGCTGCAAGATCCAACTTCATCAACGCATCTACAGTTTTATCTGTAGGTTGAACGATGTCGATCAAACGTTTATATGTGCGGATTTCATATTGGTCACGCGCATCTTTGTTCACGTGTGGTGATGTTAAAACGTTAAAACGTTCGATGCGAGTAGGCATCGGAATTGGACCACACACTTGTGCGCCAGTACGTTTTGCTGTTTCTACGATCTCTTGAGAAGATTGATCAATTAAACGATGATCAAAAGACTTAAGACGGATACGAATTCTCTGGTTAGACATACCAGTTAACTCCAAGCCAAATATATAAAGAATCACCCTTGACGCATCTCACCCCACTAAATAAGGTAAGTGTCAAAGGCAGTGAAAATCACTAAGGTCGTGATCGATGCCACGACTGTAACGATCTGAATGACTTTCTTCGCCATTCACCCCACCATATCGGAGGGTCGCTCATTATAACGATTGTTTAACACTTAAGCAAACTTATTTGGACGTTTTTACCTTTTTTTGAGTAATTAATTATAAATAAAGCGCTTATTATTTAAACACCAGCTTAAACCCTTAACACGTAGTCGATCGCATGATTGAGCAACTGATTCCCAATCACATAATCCGTTTGTTGTGTTTTTTTTAGCTTCAATAATGATTGACTGTGTACCCCACTAAACACCATATCCTCTTCTTCATGCTCAATGAAGATTTTTAAGCTATGCGGGGTGATTTCTGGATGAAACTGAAATCCCAATACATTTTTACCAATCTGATAAAGTTGGTTGGGACATGCTGGATTCTCCGCCAAACGAATTGCACCTTTGGGAATATCAAAGGTCTCACTATGCCATTGCATAACATTGACCCGCTCAGGCAATTGGAAATAATCTTCTGGCACATGGTTGCTTTTATTGACCAAGGTCCAGCCAATCTCTTGCACAGTATTACGCCGAACATTGGCACCTAGAGCATTGGCTATCAACTGCCCACCCAAACACAACCCGATTGCGGGCTTTTCTGATGCCAAATAACGGCGAATCCATCGTTTTTCGACCTTTAACCAGGGATAGTTAGCTTCATCATTTACACTCATTTCCCCACCCATAATGATGAGTAAATCCACATCATTGACATGCGGCAAAGCTTCTATTTCTAATTGTGAATCTGTGGGTAAAGCAAAAAATTCTGTTGCAGTAATTTCTGCGCCCATTGCTTTTAAATACTCATAACAGCTACCAAAGCCTTCACCTGCAATATGCTGAAAATAATGCACTTTAAGTTTTTTCATGTTATCACCTATTCTTGTTGTATCAATTACGCTACAAACCACAAAACATAGTTGGATAAATGCAAAAATGAAGCCAATATCAATTTTATTTATTATTTTTCACAATTTATTGCTTTTCGTCACTGAGCGATTATGTTTTGCTTACTTTAGTCCAGCTATTAACAAAAATTGAGTATTCCTGTGAAACAAAAACCAGTTACTGCTTTAATTCATTCTTCTCGTAAAGCACCACAATATATAAATACAATACAGCCTCCCCTATTTCGTGCGTCAACAATTATATTTGAAAATACCGATGCACTATTTAATCGCCATTGGACAGATCGTTATGACTATAGTTACGGCACACATGGCACGCCGACAACGTTTACCTTAGGCGATCACATTGCCCAAATAGAAGGTGGTGAATATTGCTTGCTTGCACCCAGTGGTTTATCTGCGATTAATCTGGTCAATTCATGTTTTTTAAGTCATGGAGATGAAGTCTGGGTCGCTGACAATATCTATGGTCCCAACATGGAACATCTACGTCATCTTGAAAAAAGTTATGGCATTATCGTTCAAGTTTATAATCCTATCGATGCAGACACATTCCAACCCAATGAAAATGCCAAACTGATTTGGTTAGAAGCCGCAGGTTCAGTCACACTCGAATTTCCTGATTTGATGAGTTTAGTCAAAAAAGCCAAAGCAAAAAATATCCTCACGGCTTTGGACAATACCTGGGGCGCTGGCCTAGCGTTTAATGCCTTTGATTTTAGTCATGAACATTTAAGTGTAGATATCAGCGTACACGCCTTAACCAAATACCCAAGTGGTGGTGGCGATATGTTAATGGGATCTGTGGTCACTCAAGATAAAGCTTTACATCATAAACTGTTCCGTATGCATGCCATCCAAGGTATCGCGATTTCAGGTGATGATGCTGCACAAGTACAGCGTAGTTTGGCCTCAATGCAAATTCGTTATGAGCATCAGTCACAAAGTGCTTTAAAGATTTTAAATTGGTTAAAGAATCAAAATGCGTTTGCTCAAGTTTTACACCCTGCGGATTCTGACAATATAAGCCACACCTATTGGAACCAGACCTGTCAAACAGGACAAAGTGCTGGTCTTGTTAGTGTTATTTTTAAACCTGAGTTTAATATCAACAAAATCAGAAAGTTTTGTGATCATTTATCTTTATTTAAACTCGGTTTTAGTTGGGGTGGTCCTGTCAGCTTAGTCATGATTTATAATCTGACTGACATGCGTCATTTAGAACGCACACACCTAGAGCAAGGTCTATTGGTTCGTTTCTGTATTGGCTTAGAGCATCCAGACGATTTAATCCAAGATATTCAAAACGCACTTCAAGCCATTCAAGCTTAATATTTCAACTCAGCAGGCTTAATACATAATATCTGGGTCTTTGCTATATCAAATGACAGCAAGGACCTTATACTCACCTCTAAACACGATTAAGCACAGAGATCATTCAGCGAAAAGTACATTTAGCTTTTACTTATTCCCTATGCATTTCAAGACACAATCCGCACTCCCCCTACATTCATATTCAACAATAAAAACAGATTTACAACATCATCATTTAATGCAATTTTGTATAACAACAATGATATAAATATTGAGTCAGATAAAGAACATCCAAACTCAAATTAAAGCTATAGGAATAACAATGGGCACACCAATCGTCATCGCAAAAAAAACTTCAGATACAACACAAGATATTGTATTACATTCACAATTTGCTAACCGTCATGGTTTAATTGCAGGCGCCACAGGTACAGGTAAAACCGTTACCCTTAAAGTGCTTGCTGAAAGTTTCTCACGGATTGGTGTACCCGTATTTCTTGCCGATGCCAAAGGGGATGTTTCCAGTATCGCCAAAGCAGGTTCAACCAATCCTAAATTTGAAGAACGCATCAAAAGCTTAGGAATAGACAGTGTTCCTTTTGCTGCATCACCGACTATTTTTTGGGATTTATTTGGTGAGCAAGGACATCCGATCCGCACCACAATCTCTGAAATTGGCCCACTGTTACTTTCGCAAATGCTGAATTTAAATGACACTCAAGAAGGTGTACTTTCAGCGGTGTTCCGTGTTGCAGATGATCAAGGCTTACTGTTAATTGATTTTAAAGATTTAAAAGCCATGCTGACCTATGTCAGTGAAAATGCGGCAGCTTTAAAAGCAGAATACGGCAATCTCTCACCTGCAAGTTTAGGTGCTATTCAGCGTAATCTATTGGCCTTAGGTGATCAGGGCGGTCAACGTTTCTTTGGCGAGCCAAGCCTTGATATTATGGATTTTATCCAAACTGATGCCAATGGACATGGTTATATCAACCTATTGGCTGCGGATAAGCTGATGAACACACCAAAGCTGTATGCAACCTTCCTGCTTTGGATGCTTTCAGAGTTATTTGAAAAGCTACCTGAAGTCGGTGACTTAGATAAGCCAAAATTGGTGTTCTTTTTTGATGAAGCGCATTTGCTCTTTGATAATGCCAGCCCAGCTTTACAAGAAAAAATTCAACAAGTGGTCCGTCTAATTCGCTCTAAAGGTGTCGGAATTTATTTCATCTCACAAAGCCCATTAGATATTCCAGAAAATGTTTTAGGACAACTGGGCAACCGTGTACAACATGCCTTACGCGCGTTTACCCCTAAAGATCAAAAAGCAGTAAAAACTGCTGCTGATACCTTCCGCGCTAATCCAGAGTTTAAAGTAGATCAAGCAATTACAGAACTGGCTGTCGGTGAAGCGCTTATTAGTTGCCTAGATGAACAAGGCACACCTCAAGTGGTTGAACGAGCGATGGTGATGCCACCCTACTCATCATTTAGCCCAATTACTTTAGATGAACGAAAAGCCTTAATGGCACAAAGTATTGTTGCGGGTGTTTATGACAATGAAGTGGATCGTGATAGCGCTTATGAAATGCTACAACGTAAAGTTTCTGATAGCTCACAACAACAGGTGGCCTTTGATGCAGTGGCTCAACAAGCCAAGCAATTAGAAGAGCTCACCAAGCAACAACAGACCATCGATAAACAACAAGCCAAAGAGCAAGAACGCTTAGAAAAAGAGGAAGCAAAAGCTGCAGCTGCACGTGCCAAACTGACTCAAGATGTGATCGGAACTTTTGCTAAAAGTGCCGCAAGAACCTTAGGCGGTCCTACAGGGCAAAAACTGGTCCGCGGTTTGTTAGGTTCATTATTTGGTGGGCGTTGATTCGTTTAAACACAAATATGAGGAGCGTTAGCGCTCCTTTTTTATTCTCCATTTTTATAGCTTATCTTCTTGCTTATGTTTTTATTCGCTTATACCGCTTATCAAGCCCGCTAAACATATCTAAAAGCATATCTAAAAACTTATTCAAAAAATTCATCTAAAAACTTAAAAATAAATTCAATAATTTCAATCAATAAAACTTAAACTCAAACTAAACCATAATTATTTTATGTGTTTTTCTTAAAGGTGTATTGCAAATACATTTTATAAGATGTATTTTAAATACATCTTATAAATGACAGCCAAGAGAGATCAACAATGACTCCGCAGCAAATTGACCTTGTAAAAGCAACAGTTCCTGTTCTTCGCGAAAATGGTGTAGCACTTACCGGTTATTTTTATAACCGCATGCTCGGCAATAATCCTGAATTAAAAGAAACCTTTAATATGGGGCATCAACGTAGTGGTGCACAGGCTCAAGCTTTGGCTGGTGCTGTTTTAGCATATGCTGAAAATATTGAAGATCCTTCAGTACTTTTGCCTGTGGTTGAACTGATTGCCCATAAACATGTCAGTCTGAATATTCAAGCACCTGATTACAACATTGTCGGTGAAAACCTATTACATTCAATTAGTGAAGTATTAACTATTTCGATGGAAGATCCATTAATTGACGCATGGGCTGCAGCTTATGGGCAATTGGCCGATCTATTTATCAGTACTGAAAAAGCGATTTATGAACAGCACCAACAAACTCAAGGCAGCTGGTTAGGCTGGCGTAAATTTAAAATCGCTAAAAAAGTGGATGAAAGCGAAGAAATTACCTCTTTCTATCTTGCACCAGTCGATGGTGGTGCATTACCTAAATATGAAGCGGGTCAATATATTTCAGTGCGCGTATTTGTTGAAGCATTAGGCTTAAAACAACCACGTCAATACACGCTATCGACAAGTCCACAGGCAGACTATTTACGTATTTCAGTTAAACGTGAAGATGAAAAAGGTGATTTGGCAAGTGGTTGGGTATCAAATACTTTACATGGCTTAGCTGAAGGTTCAGAAATTGAAGTGTCTGCTCCAACAGGTAACTTCTACCTGATTGATAGTAGCAAACGTAATGTCTTCATTAGTGCGGGTGTAGGTTTAACCCCAATGATTGCAATGCTTAACCAATTGGTGACTTTAGACATGCCTCAACCGGCTAGCTTTATTCATGCATGTCGCAGTAGCCAAGTACATGCGATGAAACAACATATCCAAGAGCAAAAAACTAAATTCCCACGTCTCAGTACATTTACAGCTTATGAGTTCCCACATAGCGGTGATGTTATAGGTGAGGACTATGATGTGGCTGGTCGTTTAGACTTAGCAACGCTTGATACAGCATTACTCCCAGCCCATGCTGATTATTATCTTTGTGGCCCAATACCATTTATGCAACAACAACACCAAGCATTGGTGGCTCGTGGTATTAAACCTGAACAAATTCATAGTGAAGCGTTTGGTACGGGTGGTGCAGGTATCTAAATCTCCATTCGTTCTTTATAAGGCTGGTCTATGATAGACTGGCCTTATTTATTTCAGGATGAGATACATCTTTACCCATAGATGAGCAGCCTACATGCAACTAAATAAATTTACCGACTATGCCCTGCGCATCTTAATGTACATCGCGCCTCCAAAAGATGTGCCTTATACAATTGCCGAAATTGCAGAAGATTTACATGTTTCAGAAAATCACTTGGTCAAAATTGTGCATTTTATGGGAAAACAAGGTTGGTTGATTACCACACGAGGTAAAGGCGGTGGTTTGCGCTTAAACCCAGATATCTTAGAATTTCGCTTAGGACATATTGTAAGAATTCTCCAACGCGATGCACAAATTGTAGAGTGCAATACGCCACCTTGTGTGCTACGTCCACGCTGCGGCTTAAAGGGTATTTTAGATCAGGCCGTTGAACAGTTTTATCAAAGCCTAGATCACTATACTGTTGCCGATGTTCTCAATGCACCACCACAACATCCAAAGATCGTAAACTCGCCTATTCCCAATCTCAATGTGTAAATCGCAAAAGCTCATCATCCAGCATCTCAATAATCAATATCTCAGTTAACACGATCAAAATTCGCTTGAATCACCGACTTCCTTTATAATGCACTTTGTTTATCCGTTTATTGAAGTTGAAATATGCATCGCAGCAGTGGAAAGTCTAAAAATAGTAAGACCTCAAGCGCCCCTAAACAAAAAATCAGTTATGAAAAAAAGGCTGATCCTGCGATTTCAGAATACTCAACTTCATCTTTGAACTGGTTGCGTAAAGCTGAATTTCTGATGAGTGCACCTAAACTGAATCTTTGTGTAGAAGACACCGGTTATGAAGTTGCCTTTGCAGGCCGTTCAAATGCAGGAAAATCAAGTGCTATCAATGCATTGACCAATCAAAAGCAATTGGCACGCGCGTCGAAAAGACCTGGCCGTACGCAAATGATTAACTTTTTTAGTTTAGGTAATCCAGATCAACGCCTTGTCGATTTACCAGGTTATGGTTATGCAGCTGTACCTGAAGCAATGAAAATTGTCTGGCAAAAAGAACTTGAGAATTATTTGATTCATCGAAAAAGTTTACAAGGTCTGGTTCTACTCATGGATATTCGCCACCCTTTACAACACTTCGATGTGATGATGCTGGAATGGGCATATTCACGTCACTTGTTTGTGCATGTACTGTTGACTAAATCCGACAAACTCAACCGTGGTCCTGCCAGTAAAGTGTTGTTAGATGTACAACAACAATTGAAGAAAATGAAGTTGAATTTTTCAATACAACTGTTTTCATCACTCAATAAACAAGGTCTAGAAGAACTTGCGTCAATTATGGCCGGTCGCTTAAATTACACCTTAGACAAAACTTTAGATTTTGATATTGATGCAATTCCTGAAGCCACTGAAGATGATTTGGATGATGAGTTCATTGATCAAGACCAAGAATCCGAATTCAATAGTGAAAATATTGATGGAAATGTAGATGAAAATCCACAAGCATAAATAAAAAAGTCTTGTCTAACAAAATTCATCACATATTGATACTGGAATGTCCTAAATTGCTAATAACTATTTAGGACATTTTTTTATACTTGAATAATAAAGTGTGAAATCACCAAAGAAAAATTAGGACACTGTGATGAAGTTACTCGCTAAATTAAAGAACAGTCGGATTGGATCGTCTATTCAGTACCACATCAAACCACGTAAAGTGAAATTTGAATGGCAAGATACCCCTGTCGATTGGATTCCAAATCAGCCATTTGTCAGCTACTTTATCAATGAAATTAACAATATTCTCCCAGCAGGTGAATTTTGGTTTTGCCGTTTATACAATCGTGTTTTACCCAAAATCACAGATGAAAAATTAGCTGAAGATGTTCGCGCCTTTATCCGCCAAGAAGCTATGCATGCCCAAGCACATGCTTCGGCAAATAAAGAATACTTAACTGTGCGTAATATTGATATTCAACGTAATCTTGAGATTATGGATTTCTTGTTTGGTAAATTACTTGCAGATCAACCACTCGGCTTTAAAGTACCCAAAGCTCTTGATCATCAATGGGATTTGTTCCGCTTAGGTATCGTCGCCACTGTTGAACATATGACTTGTGTCTTGGGTAAATATGCGCTTTATAATAAAAAATGGGCGGAATTGGGTGCAGATCCCAATATGCTTGATTTAGTCAAATGGCATGGTGCCGAAGAGATTGAACACCGCACAGTGGCTTTTGATCTGTATCGTCATTTAGGTGGCGGTTATATTTCCCGTTATTATCAAAGTGTTATCGTGATTGCCGCTGTATTAGGCTTATGGGTTGATGGTGCTGCACATATCATGGGGCAAGACCCACGTTATGCAGATAAAAAACCTGCTTTCTATAAGCCTTGGATTTGGCGTGAATGGGCAAGTATCGCACAATCAGATAATCGCTTAATGCCACATCCATTATGGTTGGTTTCACAGCAATTGGGCTATTTAATGCCTTGGTATGATCCAGTACATGAAGCAAAAACAGAAGATGCGATTGCTTATTTGGATCAATCCCCTGCGGCAAAACGTGCATTGCCTAGAGTTGCAGCATAATAACTATTGAATAGTGATGAATACTGAAATCCAATCAAAAAAGCAGGATTAAGATCCTGCTTTTTTTGGGCCAATCTTTTAGAACAAGATCCTAACCATAGACTAAGTTGAACTTTCCATATCTTTGGTGTTTCGGTCAACCACCACACTAATCATCATATCCCCTTGTACATTCACTACGGTACGTACAGTATCGAGAATACGGTCAATTGGCAGAAGAATCGCAATTGCTTCCGCTGGTAATCC
This sequence comes from Acinetobacter sp. NyZ410, assembly GCF_022828975.1. NCBI lineage: Bacteria > Pseudomonadati > Pseudomonadota > Gammaproteobacteria > Moraxellales > Moraxellaceae > Acinetobacter > Acinetobacter sp. NyZ410. Next base: position 4,391,737 of record NZ_CP094620.1, read on the forward strand.
CACAGATTGCAGCACCATGATCATGGTGACCATGCCCGCACTTGGAATACCCGGTGCGCCCAATGAAGCAATCATCGCGGTCAAACAGACAATTACCTGCTGGGTGATTGATAATTCTAAACCCATTAAATTGGCAATAAAAAGCGCTGCTGCTGCTTCATAAAGTGCTGTTCCATCCATGTTTAACTGGGAACCAAAAGGAATCACAAAGCCTGCAATTTGTGGACGCACGCCTAAATTTTCTTGAGTACACTTTAAACTCAAAGGCATGGTTGCAGAACTTGAACTGGTTGCAAAAGCTGTAATTAATGCTGCACGCGTTCCTTTAAAAAAGGTAATCGGATCCATTTTTCCAAAGATCCATAACAACAATGGCAGAACCACAACACCATGAAATATGGTGGTTCCCGTAACAACAATAGCAAACTCAGCAAGACGGCTTAAAATAGAGATGTCTTCTGTTGCAATCAGCTTTGCCATCAAAGCAAAAATACCAATCGGCGCAACTTTCATCACCCAACCCACTAACATCATCATGATGTCAAAAAACTGACGTGCCAGTTGTTTGATTGAATTAAAGCGCTCTCCACCATGTACCAGTGCCAAACCCAATAACAAAGCAAACAGTACGACTGCCAAAACATTGCCGTCACTAAATGCTTTAAATGGATTGATGAGGGTATTTTGAATAAAATTGGTTAAAAACGAGCTGGGTGTCAGTGAATCTGGGCTTTTATGTTGATTCATTGCATCTTGAAACATTGCAATGTCCACACCTTGTCCTACATTGAATAGATGTGTCGAGGCTAAACCGAGAATAAGTGCCAATGTCGTTGTGGTCACACAACAAGCCAAGGTTATTTTCCAAACTCGACTGAGTTGACTGCCCGCTTCTAAGTTTGAAACACCCACCAAGATTGAACTAAAAATAAGTGGAACCAAAAGCATTTTTAATAAACCAATAAAAATACTACTGGCGATGCTCAAACCATAAATGCTGGCATCTAAAAATTGAGTATTAGGGAATTGATTTAATAAAAATCCAAATGCCACACCAAGAATGGCTGCAATAAAAATTTGGGTGTTTAAACTCATCTTCGCTGACTATTATAAATATTTACACGTTGAACTATGCCATTGAAGTTATTTAGAATCGAGCATTTTTTTGTCACAAGCTCTGCTAAAAAATAGAAAAGCCATCAGAGATGATGGCTTATTTCTAGGATTTGAGTATCAGTATAAAATCTTATTGGTTTTCGATTTCACGTACCCGCATCAAACCTTCTTGCACCGTACTACAAACCAATTCGCCATTTTGCCACATACGACCAAAATTCAGACCGCGTGAATTTGCACTGACTGTTGCATCCATATCGTACAGCATCCAATCATCTGCTTTCACTGGTTTATGGAAATAGATCGTATGATCGATACTGGCACATTGCAAACTTGGCGAGAGGTAATTGAGACCATGCGGGCGCAAAGCAGTCATCATCAAGGTATAGTCCGAATAAAATGCAACAATTGCCTGATTTAACGAGATATCATCCGCCTGCTCTGCTGTTAATGGCTCATGCGTACGCAAGTAATGTGCATAAGACGGTGCTTCAGGTTGTGGTTGAAATGGATTGGTCACATTGATCGGACGAATTTCTACCTGACGTGGACGCATAAACGCAGCGCGAATATTTTCCGGGATAAAACTAATTAAATTTTCTTTAAGCTCTTGCTCAGCTTTTAATTCATCAGGGGCTGGATATTCTGGCTCAGCAATTTGATAATTCAAGCCTTCTTCTGGTGTTGCAAATGATACCATCGCTGAAAAAATGGTACGTCCATGCTGGATTGCACGTACTTGACGACTTAAGAAACTTTTGCCATCACGTAACCGATCAACCTCATAAATGATTGGGGCGTTGATATCCCCGCCATATAGGAAGTACGCATGTAAAGAATGTACGGGGCGATCAGCGGTGTATGATGCTGCCCGCAGTGCTTGTCCTAAAACTTGCCCACCAAAAACACGCTTACCAACTAAATTTCGACTTTGACCACGAAAAATATGTTCTTCAAGTTTTTCAAGGGTTAAAAGCTCTACAAGCTCTTGGGTTAAAGCATTCATAAGTGACCTTTCTATATACTGAATACTGACTTTATTCCAATGGATAGAACAAAGTATCCATATTTTAGAGATTTAACTCTATTTTGCCATAAGTCCTGAGAGAAACATTAAATTTTCATAAACTGTATTGTCACTTCTCTTGTGCTGATGGATTGTTTAAAATACGTTTTTTAACGATAAAATCTGACAAGCGACCCGCAGTTTGTCAGAAAATGACATACTGTTCTGTGCTTTAATTACAGAAAATATTTTTTATCCGCTTTATTGCGTGATTCACCATTGGCTAGGAGTATTTATGTCCAAGAGTGGCTTTGGTCAAATGTATCGTCGACTTTCGAGTAAAATACTTGACCTTGTGGTAACACCACATGTTCTTGGAGAGGTTCCTACAGAAGCTCAACCTTTAGACCCTTCAACTGAAAATTCTGAGCTCATTCAGCCCACAACTCAAAAAGTTGTCTGCTATGTTCTACAGAATTACTCACGAAGTAACGCTTTAGTTGTTGATGGTGAAACACGTCGTTTGCAGCTTCCTCCTGCACTTGACCCATTAATGATTGGCAATAGTCGCGAAAAAGCTGCGATTTTATTTTTACAACACCAAGATGAAAACAATTATTTTAATCCGCCTACGCATGCTTATCCGCCGCGTTTAGTTAGACTGATTGAATCACTTGATCAAAATGTTGATTTAGATATTGAATTAATCCCTGTCACAGTACTGTGGGGACGTTCACCAGATAAAGAAGACTCTTGGTTTAAACTGTTATTTACTGACACTTGGGCAACGCCAAGTAAAGTTAAACAGTTGATGAACATTGGTTTACATGGTCGACAGTCATTCCTAGAATTCCATGAAGCGCAATCACTTAGAGCTTTAGTCGATCATGCGAAAATTGCTCATCCCAATATTTCACCAGCCACTTATATTGTCAATCAATTAAATGACTACTTAGATCGTCAGCGTGAGGTCATTCTCGGTCCAGATTTATCTGATCGCCGTAATGTCATGCAATCACTGATTAAAGCCCCTGATGTACAGGATGCAATTCGTAAAGAAAGTATTCGCTCAAAAATCAGCATGATAGATGCTGAACATAAAGCGATTGGTTTTGTAAACGAAATTGCATCCGACTATTCTGCATCGGCTGTACGCTTTGCGGATATGGCTTTGACTCGTCTATGGACACAACTTTATGACGGTGTTGAAGTACATAACTTCAATACTGTGCGCGAGTTAGTCAAAGACTATGAAGTGATTTATACACCTTGTCACCGTAGCCATATCGATTACTTGTTATTGTCTTATGTGATTTATAAACGTGGTTTGATGGTGCCGTATATTGCTGCCGGCGATAACCTTAACATGCCATTTGTCGGTCAATTACTGCGTGGAGGCGGTGCATTCTTTATCCGTCGTTCATTCCGCGGCAATGCACTTTATACATCAGTATTTAAAGAATATTTATTTAGCATCCTGTCTAGAAACACACCTCTTGAATACTTTATTGAAGGTGGTCGTTCTCGAACTGGGCGTTTGTTACCCCCGAAAACTGGCATGCTCGCAATGACGGTACATGGTCATTTGCGCGGCCGTGCCAAACCGATTGTCTTTATCCCAACCTATGTCGGTTATGAGCGCTTGATGGAAGGCGCAACCTATGTCGGTGAAATGAATGGTAAGCCAAAAGAAGCTGAATCCATCTGGGGAATCTTGCAAACCCTGAAAAAAATTGAGCGTATTTTTGGTAAAGTGCATGTCAATTTTGGTGAGCCTGTTTTCTTAGATGACTTACTCAAAGCACATGGCGCTGATCAAATCACCATTGAACATAATGATGATCCAATTCCGCAAGAAGTCTCAGATGCAGTAACCAGCTCGGCAAATGCGATTCTGGAAAATATCAACCGTGCTGTGGTCATCAACCCTGTTTCATTATTGTCACTGATTTTATTGGCAACACCAAAACACACACTTGATGAAGAAATCTGCATTAAACAGCTTGATACATATCGCAAGTTATTAACCGCAAATCCTTATGACAGCCGTACTCAGGTCACACCATTGTCAGGCAAAGAAATCATTGCTTATGGTATGAAGCTGAAATTGATTAAACGTGTTCAACACGTCCTTGGCGATATTATTGCCATTGAAGACAATCAAGCCATTTTACTGACTTACTTCCGCAATAACATTTTGCATGCCTTTGTTTTACCGTCGTTGGTTGCGGCATTGGTCGAACATAATGGCAAGATCAGTAAGTCTGATTTACTCAATGTGATTCGTACCCTTTATCCATTCTTAAAAGCAGAGTTGTTCTTAAAATGGAAAGATAGTGAAATCAAGGCTCAAGTGACTGAATATGTCGATGCTTTGGCTCAAGCGAATTTAATTTTTGTCGATGATGAAGATTTTATTTTCAGCCCTGCGCCAAACTCAGAAGACCATAATCAATTGGCTGTTTTGGCTGCGCCAGTACGTCAAAGTCTTGAACGTTATTACATGACACTGGCTTTAATTACTCAACGTGGCTCTGGAAACATCTCGATTCGCCAAGTCGAAGAATTAAGTCACTTGGTTGGGCAACGTTTATCTGTATTGTATGAGTTCAACTCACCTGAGTTCTTTGATAAAGCGTTATTCCAAAGTTTTATGAAAGTCTTAACTGAACAAGGCTATATCAAAACCAATGAAGACCATGCCATTGTTTTTGATGAGCAGTTTAGAAATGTTGCGCAATATGCCAATTTGGTGCTTGATGATGTAACTTTGCAAATGCTACACCATATCACCTCATTTACAGATGAGGAGTTAAAAGAAGCTTTAGATGCTTTAGCCGCTCAACAAGCCAAGAAGCGTTTAAAACGGAAGAAAAAATAAAAGCTTTAAAGTGCCTTTTTCCTTTGGGAGAAGGTTGGGATGATTACCTCTCCCTAACCCTCTCCTGCAAGGCATTGGTATCTACACATCTTTTTGTAGAGATTCTAATGCAATTTCAGCAATCAGCTTAAGGTCATCCACCGAATGTTCAGATAATAATTGTAGTGTATTCAGTAATATTGACAGACCAGCCAAAATTGCAGGTGCACTTTCCCTTGTTCCTCTTTTTTGTTGCCTTCCTGATAGACGTGTTAGAAAGACTCTAACTCTTGAATTTTTCTCATCATTTTCTCGCTGTATTCGCCAAGTTAATACACATGCCATACTTGCAATTAACAGTCTTCTTAATATCGCTTGCGGAGTTGTTTGTAGCCATGACTCAATGTCATGGCCCGCCTGTTTTAACAACTTAAAATAGTTTTCTATTTTCCAACGCCAGTAATACCAAGTTGCCAATTCTATACTTGGTATTTCTGATGATACATTACTTAATAAGCTCCAACGAGAAAGTGATTTTCCTTGCTTATTTTTAACTTCAACTACAATCAGTCGAACGGTTAATGACTTTCCCTTTTGTGGTGGAACTCTTTTTCCCGTTTCGTCTTTCTGCATTGGTCTTGCATTACGTGTAATACTGATTTGAGTTTCACCAACATAGAGTTGTTCGCAATTCCCTTTATATTGAATTGTATGGGTTTGTGTAGTTGGTATTTGATCTGACACTTCCCTTAACTTAACATCTTCTCCTTGATATTCAACACGATTTCCTTCTTTACCTCGAATAAGAAATAAATGTTCTTGTTGATTCAATAATCTAAGATGAGCAATTGAATCTCCTTCACGATCAATAATATGTACGAGTTTCTTTTCTATTGGTAAAGACTCAATATGTTCGATTTGTTCACATAGTGCGTTTAAATGGGTTTCTTTTATTTTATGCCCATCAGTAAATGTTGAATAACGTCCAGTAGCATCACATAAAGTTTGATCTAATGGTGCAATGGGTAAACCCGTTTCAGCATCAATTAATAAACTGCTTTGTAATTCATAGCCTTTGTCACTTGCATGTGTTCTTTTGAATCTATTTAACTTGTTGTTATGTTTGAAATATTGTAGTTGAGACCAATCATGAGCAACTAAGGCATAGTGGTGATTCGATAGAGCGATTTGTTCAAACGCAAGTTTTTGAAGAGGCTGATTGAGTTGTTGAAATGAAACGTTTTCGTTATTTAAGAAACGCCAAACTGCTTGGGTTGTAGCAAAGCTAGTCTTTTGGGTAGAGGCAATATCTTTAAGCGCTGGGGCTAATGAAGCAAGTGGATTCATATTAAGTTTTACAAGACTTCCGTAGCGTTTAACTAATCGGTTATCTAAGTGTGGAATGTTAAATTGGAGAGCATGCTCTCCAATTTAACTTAAATAGATTTAATTGTGTAGATACCTATGCCTGCAAGGAGAGGGAACTTCTCAAAGCCTCAATTATTGAATAATCCTAAGGCTCAACGAGCTAATTTATAATTTTCAGATTCTAGTTTGATATATCTAGCTACGAAAAAGTAACAGTTTCATCAGTTAAATTTATTATTTCTATTTTTAGGCTCTAGCCCCACCAACAACTTATCTGCTGACTAAATTTTACAGTAGCTTCCGAAACGTCAGACTCATTCTAGCCTGTTCAATATTTGATTTTGGAATACAATGTTGCCATTCCTCCTGAATCTTCTGACTCATATAAATTAAGCTGCCAGATGCCAACAAATACTCAGAAGCTACCTCATAAGCATTTATTTTTCTAAATTTTAAAATCCGCTCACCACCTAAAGAAATAATCACAACACCAGTTCCTGAAACAAGGACATCTGTTTGATCCGAATACCATCCCATACGCGCCTGACCATTCATATAATAATTAATAAGACAATTATTTGGTTCAAAACTCAAAGTCTCTTTAATTAAATCAATAATCGGTCTTATTTCACCCAAAAAAGGAGCTTCAGGATAGGACATTTGAGAATAATTATAAGCTTTACCAAAACTCGCAGTTTTACGTGCTGTCATACGCTCATCCCATATTATTTTCCTATTTAAAAGAGCAAATAATTTATGGTTATCTTTTAAAAATTCTTTAATATAAATAATATCTTCCACTTAAGTCTCGCTAATTTAATTTAGTACTCTGACAATAATTTTTGCTCATAATCAATATAACAATTTTGATGCACATACTTAAATTCTGTTGCAAGCATCCTCTCCGCAAAAATTCTTTTACCTGTTTCCTTTTCGCTTTCCAAAACCAATTCTGGCAAATTCAACTCACGTTGAATATTTAAAATTTTCTCATGCAATGGTAGCGGTTGATTATTTGTACAAATATATGATTTTTCTGGATGTTCCACGTGAAGCAAATACACTAAGAAATCTGCAAGGTCATCAATATGGATTCGATTTGACCAATGAATATTGGGATAGCTGTGTGTGGTTTCTGCAAGTTTAATCATACGAGCAACGGATGTACCATAAACCCCAGTTGGGCGCACAATCACACATTTAGATGGATAAGCCTGTTGCCATCGCTGTTCCATTGCCAATAACAATTGACCCTGTCGATCACTTGGAATAGGCACTGACTCATCATCAATACGTTCACCATGGTTTTCCCCATAAACACGTGTCGATGAAACCACAATAACTCTTTTGAGCGGATGGTCTTTTAAAGCCCTTACAATCGGCTGTACCGAGTCGACATAGGTTTGTTGATAATTTTCGATAGCACTTAGCGGAGAATTTCGAGATGGTGCGAGCAATACATACACCACATCGACAGGCTGAATTTGCGCTAAATCGAGTTGTTGAATGTCTTGAATCAAATGTTGTGCGAAATCATCATCTTTCGCACTGCGGCTAACTGTGGTAATTTGGTGATCTTGCTGAAATAATTGTTTGGCAACACGTTGCGATGTTTTACCATAACCAATAAATAGAATATGCATTACACGACCTATTCTTCGAAACCGATTTTCAAAATCAATCAAACTTAAGTTGAGGGGACATGGCTGCCGTCCATCAATTGCAAGGGGTTGGCAATGCCGCCGCTGCTTTACTTGAAAAACTAAATATTTTCACCACAGATGATTTGCTGTTTCATTTGCCACGTGATTATGAAGATCGTAGCACGATCATTCCCATGAACCAATTACAAGTCGGTCGTAGTTATCTCATGGAAGGCGTGGTCAGATCAATCGATATGCCACCCGGTAAACGCAAATCGATGGCGATTTTATTGCAAGATGATTTTGGCAAAGTTACTTTACGCTTCTATCATATCTATAAAGCACTCACAGATCGTGCTAAAGCAGGTAATCGTTTAAGAATTTTTGGAGAAGTCCGTGTTGGGGCTCGTGGTCTGGAGCTTTATCATCCTGAGATCCAGTTAATTACCGAACATACAGCGCTCCCTAAAACCCAACTAACAGCAATTTACCCTGCCACCGAAGGCTTAACTCAACCCAAATTACGCGAATATGTTAAGCAAGCTTTAAACCAGCACGCTGATGCTTTACCTGAGTTATTACCTGAAAAATTCACCAATGGTTATGCGCTTAAACAGGCATTGGAGTATATTCATCACCCTCCTGTAAATGCCAATATGCTGCAACTTTCACAAGGTTCTCACCCTGCTCAACAACGTTTAATTTTTGAAGAATTGGTTGCACATCAAATCAGCCTATTAACCCGACGTGCTTATATTCAACAAATTGCAGCCCCAGCATTTTCAACCAGTAAAAAATTTGCAAAAGCCTTATTGGCAAGCTTACCTTTTGAAATGACCAATGCACAGAAACGTGTATCAAACGAAATTGCCAAAGATTTAAAACAAAACAAACCCATGTTGCGATTGGTTCAGGGCGATGTAGGTGCAGGTAAAACATTGGTTGCAGGTGTTGCGGCTTGTCATATTTTGGAAGAAGGTTGGCAAGTGGCGCTAATGGCACCGACTGAAATTTTAGCTGAACAGCACTATATCAATTTTAAGAAATGGTTCGAGCCACTCGGTTTAAATGTGTCATGGCTTTCAGGCAAACAAAAAGGCAAAGCACGCGCTGCGGCTGAACAAACCATTAAAGATGGAACTGCCAATATTGTGGTGGGTACCCATGCTTTATTTCAGGACAATGTTGAATTTTCCAAACTTGGTCTCGTGATTATTGATGAACAACATCGTTTCGGGGTAGATCAACGTCTAGCTTTACGTAATAAAGGCGTGGATAACACCACACCACACCAATTGGTCATGACAGCAACACCAATCCCTCGCACACTGGCAATGTCTGCCTATGGTGACCTAGATACCTCAGTGATTGATGAATTGCCTCCTGGACGTACTCCCATTCAAACAGTCACGATTCCACTTGATAGACGCGAAGAAGTGCTGAATCGTATCACCACCAACTGCGCTGAGGGTAAACAGGCGTATTGGGTCTGTACATTGGTAGAACAATCAGAAACTCTCGATGCTCAGGCCGCAGAAGCCACCTATCAAGAGATTAAAGATCGCTTTCCACAGATTAATATTGGCTTAGTCCATGGAAAAATGAAAGCCGATGAGAAGCAACGGGTCATGCAACAATTCAAAGACAATGAATTGCAACTGCTGATTGCAACGACAGTGATTGAAGTCGGGGTCGATGTTCCAAACGCTTCCATTATGGTGATTGAAAATGCTGAACGCTTAGGCCTGTCTCAGTTGCATCAGTTACGTGGTCGTGTCGGTCGTGGTGCGACCGCAAGTTTCTGCGCCCTACTCTATAAACATCCTTTATCACAAAATGGCCAAGAACGTTTACGCATCATGCGTGAAACCAATGACGGTTTTATCATTGCAGAAAAAGACTTAGAAATCCGAGGACCGGGTGAATTACTGGGCACCAAGCAAACAGGAGATTTGGGTTTCCGTGTCGCCAAGCTAGAACGAGATGATCATTTACTTAATCAAGCACATTATGTTGCCAGTCAAGTACTCAAAGATGATCCAGAAAATGCTGAAGCTTTATTAAAACGCTGGTTACCTGAAGCACCGAGATATGCCTATGTCTAAACATGTATTTAGAATATCCACGCATAAACAGCATAGCTTAGATATTTGATTCATTCAGTTTAACGATGCTTATCAAAATCTATAAACACAAATGATGACATGGAGGTTGTCATAACATGGTGATATGAAGATTAAGCGATATAAAGCTTAATAAAAATCTGCTATTGATCTATTCAGCACACTATGCGAAATTAATCCCAAATAAAAAATAGAACAGAGCATGCTCCAATTTACCAATCAACTTCTCCATAAAAGCGTACAAAGCCTTTCCCCTTGCCTCCTTTGTGGAATAGATCGACAACAACAGCATTCTCTTTGTAACACGTGTTGGAACGAACTTCCTTGGTATAAGCAGCATATAGAACGGCATCAACACCAGATTGTTTGTGCTCACCGTTACGACTTCCCAATTGATCGCATCATCCAAGTCTATAAATATGAACAACAACTGCAATATCAGACACTATTGGCACAAAGTTTATTGAATTTAAGCCTACCTAAAATTCAAGCCATTGTTCCTATGCCAATTTCTACTGCTCGTTTAAAAGAACGTGGCTACAATCAAATGCTGATTATCGCCAAAATCATGGCAAGGCAATTAAATATCCCAGTATGGCAACCCGTGATTCGAGAAGCACAACATTCACAAAAAGGTTTAAGTAGAATTGAGCGCTTAGAAAATATTGAATATCAATTTAAAATGATCAAAACAGAAAAAAGAAAATATAAAAAAGTACTGATTATTGATGATGTCGTGACCACAGGCAGTTCAATTCATGCTTTAACCCATGCTTTAGAAAACTTGGGCTGCCAGCAGATTTATAGCGTCTGCATTGCCGCAGCTCAATAAATTTTCATCATCGTTCAGCAATACATACATTATGAAGCAAACATAGCAAAAATTATGAATGGATTAAATTTGCTTTACACCATGGGATCACGATCTCTTTGGTCAATGGCGCTAAAAGCGTTTGCGCATCATCCAAATCAATCCATTTCATTTCAGCAATTTCTGCATTGATTTTTGGTATTTGCTCTAGGTCGACTAGATAGAGATAACTCACCAATTGAAAGTCTGCTTCATTGGCCGCTTTTGTTTCAAAACGCCCAATAAACTGAGTAATCTCGGCTTGAACACTAATTTCTTCTAAAATCTCACGCAACATGGTCTGCTCAGGTGGTTCATTGGGTTCTAGCTTTCCACCAACCTGCATAAAAAATTGTGTATTTTGCTTTCTCACCAAAAGCAATTGATTTTTATCATTCAAAATCACAGCTGCCGCGACAGTAATTACATTCATAAGATTTAAAAATAGAATAAAAATACAATATATTGTGACAGCAATAAATTTAAAAACAATATATTGTGTTTTAGTTTTTAACCAAATGTACGATCTGCTTGATCTAATTTAACCAATTCTTCACGTTCTTTTACACCCCATTTTGGTTCTGGTGCTTGATAGTGACTAAACTGGGTTAGAATTTCTTCGATCGAAGCAGAATCAATCAACTGATCTGTAAAACGCGCTTTAGAAAAACCTTTGTCTGTCGTGAGTTGAATAAATTTCAATAAATCATCATAAAAACCTTCAACATTTAAAAATGCACAAGGTTTTAAATGAATTCCCAATTGTGCCCACGTCCATTGCTCAAAAATCTCTTCAATGGTTCCTGCACCACCAGGCAATGCAATAAAGCCATCGGAAAGTTCAGACATTTTTGTTTTACGTTCATGCATATTTTTAACAATATACAGCTCAGTCAAATCTGGATGGGCCAATTCACGATCGACCAAACCCTGAGGGATCACACCAATCACTTTGCCTCCTGCTGCCAAAGCACTGTCAGCAACAATGCCCATTAAGCCTGAACGACCACCACCATAGACCAAAGTTTTCCCTTGCTTGGCGATTGTTTCACCAGTCAGCTCTGCTACATCAGCAAAAATTTGATCCGTACCTAACGATGAACCACAAAAAATAGCAATAGAATTCATAAATTTAACCTAACTTTAATTTTGTCATGCTAAAAATGCAGACGGCCAATCAAGATTTTTTTTACAAAACAGCAATGTAATGAGTGTTTTTCCTAAAATCCTTGTCTAAAATACACACATCAAATTAACACCACACTGCGCAAGGGAGAAAAGACATAATGCTTGAAGCCTTTTACGCCACTGAGCGCGGTAGCTTAGAAGATGCAACAATTAATGGTGGATTCGACCTACATCCTGAATTGGTATGGGTTGACCTCATTGCACCTTCACAAGAAGAACAAGAATGGGTTTTAGATGCTTATCAGCAAAATTTACCAACTCTTAAATCTTTAGAAGACATTTCATCCTCTGCACGATTCTACCGTGATGATGATGGGATTCTACATATCAGTACTTATTTTTTAACAAAAAATAAAAATTACCAAGTTGAAGGCGATCCCGAAGATACTTCAAACATGCTTGCCAATGTGCAGACGGTTGCATTCATTTTGCATAAAGACCGCTTATTTACCTTGCGTGGTGAAAAGCTGGTTGCCTTTCGTGCCTTTCGCGCACGCGCACGCCGTAATGACTATGAAATTGAATACAAAGATCCGACATGGATTCTTTTAGGTTTATTAGAAGCAAAACTGGATGAGCTTGCGGATATCTTGGAAGATATCCACAAAGACTTAGAGTTATATTCCACAGAAGTCCTCAACGTGCGTCATCGTGAAATGATTTTAGACTTAGATGACATGATTACTCGTCTAGCACAAAAGGAAGATATGCTTGGAAAAGCGCAACTCTGTCTGATTGACTTACGTCGTGTTTTGACCTTTTTGTCTCGTCCTCGCGCATTGGGGAGCCATATCTATGATGCAGATATTCGAGAGTTGAGTGAGGATGTACGCTCCCTTGTAGAACATGATGCGTTCTTGTTCCAAAAAGTACGATTCTTGCTTGATACCACCTCTGGATTTATTAACACTGAACAGAACGATACCATTCGTCGCTTCTCCATCTTACCCAGTATGCTTGCGCCACCGATGTTGATTGCCAGTATTTATGGGATGAACACTGAGATTCTGCCTTTTGCCCATGGCCACTGGAGCTTTTATGTGGTGATTAGCATCTTAATTGCTTTCTTTGTGGGGCCTTTGGCTTACTTTAGATGGAAGAAATGGATTTAAATACTCCATTCCCCTTATTGGATTGAGTTGAGATTTAGCACTGCTCAATGCAGAAAGAAAAATGAGTCAATAAAAAAGCACCTTTAGGTGCTTTTTTACATCAATATTGCATATGCTAAATTAATTTCAAGTCATCTTGCAAATGGCAAGCTTGAATAATTTTCATCATCTTTTCAGGCACTGCTTTAAACTGCAGCCCCTGAAGATTTGGTGTTTGACGTAACCACTGCACAAACACAGATAAAGCAAGGGTACTGCCATGTTCAAGCTGTGATAGATTCACAGTTATTGGAAAATTTTTCTCATTTTGAATCACTCTCAAACCATTTAAATAATAGCTTTCAGCATTCTCGTAAGCAATTTTACCGCTAACATATAATTCCTGATTTTTAAATTCAATCACTCGCTTGCACCTATCTATGTTATGAGCTTACTTCTTAACAGCAGCGTCTGCATCAGGCTTGAATGTTGCAATTGCTTTGTCAATATTACCGCCGTTACGTTGCACGTTCGCAGCAAATTGGTTACGGAATTGCAAACCTAGATCGATACCAGACACATTCAAATTACGCACTTTCCATTGGCTACCTGCATCAGACAACTGGAAAGATACAGGGATCTTTTCACCATTGTTATTGAAGTCTAAAGTAACGACAGGAAACTTGCTGTTGGTTGCCTTATACGGACGCATTGAATACGATTGATTTGAATACTTTGCAAATGCGCTACCATAATTCTCAATCAACGTATTACGGAAGTTTTGTTCAAATTGCGCACGTTGAGCAGGGGTACTGCTATTTGCATAAGTTCCCATCACAATACGTGTAAACGCTTGACCATCGACATAAGGATCAAGGTTTTGGCGAACAATCGCTTTCACAGTAGCAGGGTTTTGCAATTTACCTTGATCTGCTTTTAAGCGCGAAATCAGGCCATCAGCAACACGTTTAACAAATACTGGTGGTGCTTCTGCTGGAGCAGCTTGAGCTGCAGTCGCCACCATAGTTGCCAAAATAGTTGCAGTAAAAGTTTGTTTTAACAGCATGTTCATTTTCAATAACTCCTCTAATGCCTATTCAACAAATGAAGTTTGAGCATCAGTTGTTTCAGTGGATGCAGATGCATCTTTAGCTTCCGATGCGCCAGTTGATGATTTTCCTGCACCACCCGTAATAAATTTGGTAATCAAATCTTCTAGATCCATCGTACCTTGGGTATTTTCAATGCTTTCACCACGTTTAATGTAGTTAATGCCGCCGCCTGGTACGATTTTCAAATATTTTTCGCCTAAAAGACCATTGGTTGCGACCATTATGTAAGCATCTTCATCAATATTTGTGATGGATTTCATGTTACCTAACAGTTGCGTTTCCATTTCTTTTTGTTTCTCAGGTGTCGCAGCCTGATAATCAGCACTGTAGTGTAAATCACCTAGCGCATTTTCTTTTACTTTCTTCAACTGTTCTGCATTGAAGGTTGTCAATGAACCATCCAAATCGAATTTAACCGTTGCATGACGTGTCACAGGATCAAGTGTAATTGCATCAACTTGTCCAATTTTAACACCGCTCATGGTCACTTTGGCACGCGGTTTTAAACCATTCACATTGTCGAATGTTGCAGTCATTTCATAACTGTCTTTTAAGTTTGTACCGACCAAACCACTCACTTTCATGGCTAAAAAGAATAGAGCAAGACCAAAAATGATGACAAAAATACCGACGGTCAGCTCACTAGCACGTGATTTCATTAAACACCTCCGAACATGACCGCAGTCAACACGAAATCAAAACCTAAAACACATAACGATGAATACACAACAGTACGTGTCGTAGATGTTGCGATACCTTCAGATGTTGGTTCACAAGCATAACCTTGATACACCGCAATCCAAGTACAAATTAAAGCGAATACTAAACTTTTAATGATGGTTCCGTTAAACACATCTTTCATAAACTGAGTGCTACTCAGAATACCGCTCCAGTACGAGCCTTCGTCTGCGCCGAGAAAATCCACACCGACCATTTTGCCACCCATAATACCAATCGCAGCAAAGATCACAGACAGCATCGGTAAACTGACAATACCGGCCCATAAACGTGGAGAAATCACACGCTTTAACGGATCAACACCTATCATTTCCATACTGGATAATTGTTCAGTTGCCTTCATTAGGCCAATTTCAGCAGTCAAAGCAGAGCCAGCACGACCAGCAAAAAGCAAGGCAGCCACAACAGGCGCAAGTTCACGCAACAAGGTTAAAGCCACAGCTGCGCCCAACATGGCTTCACTACCAAAAGTGACCAAGATGTTATACATCTGCAAACCGAGTACTGCACCGATGAACAGCCCAGATACAGCAATGATCAATAAAGACAGTACGCCTACTCGATACATCTGATAAATGAAAAGTTTTATACCAAGTATTGTTGGCAAAGAGAATAAAATGCGCAACAACATGAGCATTGCAACACCAATGCCCTGAACACGTTCTAGAACGCGTCTACCCAATAAGGCAATAGCATTCATGAACTAACCTCATTACTTAAATAGGCTTGATGACTAAATTGATAATCAACAGGACCTTCCACCGAACCTGTTAAGAATTGCTGTACAAATGGAGAAGCGTGTTGTTGCAATTGCTCAGGTGTCCCCTCGCCTTGCACCTTACCTTCAGCCACAACATAAATATAGTCAGCAATTGATAATGTTTCATCAACATCATGTGAAACAATAATTGTTGTTAGATCTAAAGCATCACGTAATGATCGAATTAATCGAGTCAAAACCCCCATGACGATCGGATCTTGCCCAGCAAAAGGTTCGTCATACATAATCAAGTCTGGGTCAAGCGCAATCGCACGAGCAAGCGCCACGCGCCGATTCATCCCGCCAGAAAGTTCTGCGGGCATCAACTTTTCAGCACCACGCAAACCAACCGACTCTAATTTTAGTGCCACCAACTCAGCAATTAAATTTTCTGGTAATTTTGTATGTGCGCGAATTGGAAAAGCAACATTTTCATAGACGGTCATGTCGGTAAATAACGCACCACTCTGAAATAACATCCCCATACGCGCACGTGCAGCAAAAAGCTCATTACGTGACATCGAAGCAATGTTTTTCCCATCAAGTCGTACTTCACCAGCATCTGGGCTAAGCTGACCACCAATGAGTCGTAACAAGGTTGTTTTACCTGTTCCAGATGGTCCCATGATTGCGGTAATTTGCCCACGACGAATCTGCAAACTCACATTATCGTAGATAACGCGTTCACCTCGGTTAAAACTTAAATTTTTGACTTCAATTAAAGCTTCAGCTTCGGAATGACTGTGTTTATTCATAGCTGAACTTTTTCCTGCATTTATCAGCCCACATACTATACTCTTAAATATCTATATGTTTTGTAATTAAAAGATAATAAAAAATCATAAAGAATATTCATCTTTATAAACAATGTTTGTTGGACTATTTTTTAGTTTTTTACTTTTAAATTTTATTTAATGAGCAAATAGATTATCTAAAAAGCAGGCTATAAAAAAAGTACCCAACATTTGAGATCAATAAAAGTGAGAACATATATAACATAATTACCTCAAAGAAATCATCAACTTTATTAGATTCAATTTTTCATAAGTTAAGTCTAACTGTTTTATTAAATAAATTGAACTATGTCACACTTTATTCTACCAAATACTTTTCAACTTGCAATAAAAAACCAGCCTGAAGGCTGGTTTTTTATTAAAAATATCTAATTAATCGTTGAATTTGCGACGCGGACGGTCTGCATTGAATTCACGCTTTGGACGGTCTTCACCACCAAATTCACGCTTAGGACGATCTTCACCGCCAAACGCACGTTTAGGACGATCTGAATTAAATTCACGCTTTGGACGATCTTCACCACCGAATGAACGCTTAGGACGATCATCACCGAAAGAACGTTGTGGACGGTCACCGAAACCACCTTCACGACGTGGTGGACGATCACCAAAATCACGCTTAGGACGATCAGCAAAACTGCCTTCACGACGTGGTTTGTAATCTACGCTGTTACCACGGTTGTCATCATTCGAGTTAAAACGAGGTTTATCGTTAAAACCGCCTTCACGACGTGGACGATCAGAGTTGAAATCACGCTTAGGACGATCTTCACCACCGAATGAACGTTGTGGACGGTCACCGAAGCCACCTTCACGACGTGGTGGACGATCACCAAAATCACGCTTAGGACGATCTTCGCCACCGAATGAACGTTGTGGACGATCACCGAAACCACCTTCACGGCGTGGTGGACGATCACCAAAATCACGCTTAGGACGGTCATCACCATAAGATGGACGATCACCACGTGGTTTGTCATCGAAGCTACGACGTGGACGATCATCACCGCCTTCACGACGTTTGAAGTTTGATTCACCTTCAAAACGACGACCACCGCCGAAACCGCCACGACCGCCTTCACGACGACCGCCACCGTTACTACGACCACGACCGCCACCATCACGACTACCGCGAGCTGGAGGTGGAGATGGCTCTAAACCTTCGATTTCAGAAACACTTAAACGCGCTTCTAAATAATCTTCTAAAGCACGGATTTTACCGCGTTCACGGTAAGTTGCTAAAGTGATTGCTTTACCAGTACGACCCGCACGACCTGTACGACCAATACGATGCACATAATCTTCATTCTTCATTGGAAGACCGAAGTTAATTACGTGAGAGATTGTTGGTACGTCAAGACCACGAGCAGCTACGTCTGTAGCAACAAGAATTTTTGCACGACCTTCACGGATACTGCGTAAACGACGGTTACGTACAGTTTGTGGCATAGCACCATGAAGCGCAACAACTGAAAGACCAGCTTCTGCAAGCTCTTCAGCAAGCATATCTGTATCTTCTTGAGTTGAAGCAAATACAACTGCTTGATCTACGTCTTCTTCATTTAACCAATGGGTAAGCAATTTTTTCTTATGCTCAAAGCCATCAGTCCAATGTAAAGTTTGGGTAATATCAGTATTTGTAGAATGACCTGTTTCAATTGCAATACGTTCAGGTTCGTTCATCATGCGTTCAGCAAGATTAATGATACGTGGTGCAAATGTTGCAGAGAACATTAATGTTTGTTTACGATTTAAAGCTAAATCGCTGATTGCTTCTAGGTCTTCAGAGAAACCTAAGTCAAGCATACGGTCAGCTTCATCGACGATTAAAGCATCAACTAAATCAAGTTTAATTTGACGACGGTTTACAAGATCAAGTAAACGACCTGGAGTCGCAACAACAACTTGTGCACCTTTTAATTGTTGGATTTGCTTACCAAAAGGCATACCACCCATGATTGCTGCAACACGTACACCTTTCATATGGCGTACAAATGCAATCGCATCTTGACATACTTGTTGTGCAAGTTCACGAGTAGGTGAAATCACCAAGATATTTGGTTGAGTTACTGCTTTCATACGATCTTTAAATGGTACAAAAGTATCTTGACCAGCTAAAGCGTTTAACGTAGGGAGTAAGAATGCAGCAGTTTTACCAGAACCAGTTTGGCTTGATACTAGAAGGTCTTTTCCTTCTAAAGCCGCTGGAATAGATAGTTCTTGAACAGGAGTCGGCGTAGTAAAACCAAGACTCTCGAGTGCTTTCTGTAGCGACTCGTCTAATGAAAATTCAGCAAAAGTTTTGCTCATAGAGATATTCACCCTAATGTGGGTGCTCCATTAATATATGGTCTGATGGACATCGGCAAAAAGCGGCACAGCAATAATCGCTGAAAATATAGAATCAGCGGCGATCCGAGAACGACGATGCGTATAACGCACATTTGATAACAGCCGCAACCTGAAGGAATCGCTTAAGCGATTGGGTGGGGCGCGAAATATTGTCCTCTCTTTGGACCGGACGCGCATACACAATATAGAAGAGAAATGTTCAGGTAATGAACGAAATTTAGTGCGTGCGCAGAGTATAGCAGAATTTATAATAATGTCACGAAGTTTTATTGTTTTTTCCTGTATTGTATTAAGTCATTCATTATCTTCAGGAATTAAATAAAAAACTTGATCTACAGCTAAACTTTCATCCTCAAGAATATCTGCTACAGCTCCCCCCTAAACACTCAACGGTAAACTCGCTTAGAATAATCGTATTGGATTGCCAATGATATGTGCTCTTAACTTCCCCAATAAGTTGTATTATTTTTATATCAGTACTATTCGCTAGGTCTTACAATCACCAATGTTCAAACGACGATATTCAGTATTGCTAGTATCGCATTAAATCGCAACGCATAAAAAAGCCCTCATAACGATGAAGGCTTTTTAAAACTCAATCTACACAAGTATAAATTACTTCGCAGCTTCACCCCAAGCAGGAACAACAGCTTGCATCAATGGTTTTAACATTTTCATAGAACACGCAATCACTTGACCATTTTCCATAGAATCTGAACCACCACGAGCATCAACGACAGTACCACCCGCTTCTTTCACCATAAGCTCGCCTGCTGCGATATCCCAAGGTTTTAAACCGAGTTCAAAATAACCATCTAAACGACCAGCTGCAACATAAGCCAAGTCCAATGCAGCAGAACCCGCACGACGATATTGTGCGCCAGCTTCAGTTACATTTAATAATGATTCAAAATGGTTTTTTGCATAAGAAACAATCTCACCATTACGTTTAGCGCGGTAAGCATGGCCTACACCCATAAAGGTATTTTCAAGACTGTCTTTAACATTCACACGAATACGACGTTGATTCAACATTGCGCCACGACCACGGCTTGCAGAGAATAGCTCATCTTTCACAGGGTCATAAATAACACCGTGTTGAGTTACACCTTTATGTTGAACTGCAATAGATACACAGAAATGTGGGAAAGCATTGATAAAGTTTAAAGTACCATCAAGAGGATCAATCACCCAACACCAATCGGCATCGTGACCTTTACCTTCTTGTAGTCCAAACTCTTCACCAAGGAAGCTGTGATTTTTATAACTTTTACGAAGCGTATCAATAGTCAACTGCTCGATATAACGATCTACACGAGTCACTGGACCATCAATACCTTTTTCTTCGACTTGTAGATCGAGTTTATGACGATTTTGATGCGCTTTTAAAAGCTCTTGACCAACTAACTGAGCCGCACGCGCAGCCATCACCACCATAGGTTCCATTGAACACCCACTACAAATTTGAAGATACTGATAAAGAATAATGCATAAAAGCGCCGACATTTTAGCAAATATCGGCGCTTTTTGGGAAATTTTGTTGCTAAAATTTTACAACTTTAACTTTTACATGAGCTTAAACGTGTTGTACCAGCTTTAACCAAGCCTGTTCAATTGAGTTTTGAATACCTTTTACATCTAAACCACAGTCTTGGAGCATTTCAGAATGGCTTGCTTGTGCGAGGAATTCATCAGGTAAACCTAGGTTTAAAATTGGCTTCACAATTTGCTCCTGTGCCAAGAACTCATTGACCGCACTACCCGCACCCGCCATCACCGCATGTTCTTCAACAGTTACAAATAAGTGAGTTTTGTCTGCCAAATCACGAATAATTTGTTCATCCAATGGTTTCACAAAACGCATATTGATCACACGAATTGCAATATCCAACTTTGGTGCCAGCTGTTTTGCTGATTCAAGCGCAGGTTGAACACGACTACCAAAGGCCAAAATCGTGATACCTTCTTCGTGTTCAGTATTGAGTTCTAACAATACTTCAGCTTTACCAATTTCCAGCTCAATCAACTGTTGTTGAATTTCTACACCTAAACCGTTACCGCGTGGATAACGTACTGCAGTTGGGCCTTTGTATAGATATGCTGTATGCAGCATTTGACGACATTCGTTTTCATCTTTTGGCGCCATGATCACCATATTGGGTACGGTACGCATATAAGCATAGTCATACGCACCAGCATGCGTAGGGCCGTCTTCGCCGACTAAGCCTGCACGATCAATACCAAAGGTCACATCAAGATTTTGTAAAGCAACATCATGAATCAGCTGGTCATAACCGCGTTGTAGGAAGGTTGAATAAATCGCCACAACTGGCTTCAATCCTTCACACGCCATACCCGCAGCTAATGTCACGGCATGCTGTTCTGCAATGGCAACATCAAAGTAACGCTCTGGAAATTGTTTAGCAAACTGCACCATGCCTGAGCCTTCACACATGGCAGGCGTAATTGCGAGTAATCTGTCGTCTTGTGCAGCTTCATCATAAAGCCATTGCCCAAATACATCTGAATATTTTGGCGCTACATTTTTAGTTGCTGAAGCATTAATTTTGCCAATCGCATGATATTTAATTTGATCCGCTTCAGCAGGTGCAAAACCCTTACCTTTCACGGTATAGACATGGATCAGACGTGGCCCTTTACGCTTTTTCAGCGCATTAAAGACTTGTACCAGTTGCTCCACATCATGGCCATCAAATGGGCCAAAATAATCAAAACCAATGGCTTTAAATAGATTATCCGCAGCATCAGTCGCAGATTGATGTAAACGAGAGTTGTAGTTCCATTCAGGGCAATCCTGTACAAAAGCTTGCCCTTCTTCATCAATATTGATGAATTGCCCTTGTTCCCAAATTGCAGCTAAATGCTTTGCAAAACCACCCGTACTACATGAAATCGACATATCATTGTCATTGAGTACCACCATCAAATCAGCATTATGCGCCACTGCATCATTCATGGCTTCAAATGCCATTCCAGCAGTCATCGCACCATCACCAACGATAGCAACAACTTCACAAGGGTCTTTTTGATAACGACGTGCCAAGGCCATACCCAAGCCAGCAGAAATTGCAGTCGATGAATGTCCTACACCAAAGGTATCAAATTCAGATTCATCACGCGCTGGAAAAGCCGCCAATCCATCTTTAGAACGGATGGTCATCAATTGCTCACGGCGTCCTGTAAGGACTTTATGTGGATACGCCTGATGGCCCACATCCCAAACTAAACGATCCCGTGGTGTTTCAAAACAATAGTGTAAGGCAACTGTTAATTCTATAACGCCAAGGTTTGCACCAAAATGCCCGCCACTTTGTCCAGCAGCATACAAAATAAATTGACGCAATTCGTCTGCGACCTGCGGCAATTGGCTTTGCTCAAACTGACGTAATTGTTGAGGATGATTAATTTCATTCAACAAAGGCGTAACAGGACGATGACTAGGTATTTCGGTATACAACATATGTGGCAAAGCCTTCTAAAGCCTGGCAAATCTAGCTAGGTAAACGGGTTAGCATGATTGTGAGAACCAATGATATCACATTCAATCAGCCACATTTATAATGATGCGTCATTGGAACTTCCAAGTCAGCAAGTGTGCTCTTGGTGTCAATTATCATGAATAATCTATCTATATATCAACTATTATCGTGTGCTTTATACAAAAAAGAAATTTTTATAGCAATGTTATCTATAAAAACATGCTTTACAAACCTACCAATGTCCAAGCATTACGCTATACTTTAGCCAATTTCTAAACAAATAGATGGAAGATTCTGTGTCAATAGAGTTTGTTGCCACTTCAAAATTACCCACTGCTTATGGTGATTTTAAAATTTCTGTATTTCAAGATCCACAAACAGGTGAAGAGCATGTTGCTCTTTCTAAGGGTTTAGAAATCGCGCCTACAAACCCCGTTTTAGTTCGTATTCATTCAGAATGTTTAACTGGCGATGCCTTTGGTTCATTAAAATGTGACTGTGGCCCTCAATTGCACAACACCATGAAAATGATGAATGATGCAGGCCAAGGTGTGATTTTATATTTGCGCCAAGAAGGTCGTGGTATTGGCTTGACCAATAAAATCCGTGCTTATGCTTTGCAAGATCAAGGGCATGATACCGTTGATGCAAATTTATTGTTAAACCTACCTGCTGATGCACGTAAATATGATATGTGTAGTATCATGCTCGATCATTTACAGGTCAAACAAGTTAAACTCATTACCAACAATCCATTAAAATTAAAAGCTTTAACAGATTTAGGTATTGATGTATTAGACCGTGTACCGTTGACCGTGGGCTTAAATAAGTTCAATGAAGATTATTTAAAAACCAAACATGATCGTATGTCTCATATGTATGAGAAAGATGATTTTTAAATAATCACTAAGTTAAATAATAGGAGACTGAACTAATGAAATTAAGCTCAATTTTATTTGCAATCAGTCTCCTTTAACTCAGCGCATAGTGTCAGGCATCTGATTCAAAAACCCAATCTGTAATCATTCAACAATTAAGAGAGTTCCAACAACAAGACCATTTTTTATATGCTGGGATCAAAAATCCTCAATTAAAGCAAAAACTCAATCAAATTGACCCATACAGCCTAGATACAGATGATAGAGAACAAGTTGCTGTTAGCTATGAAAATTTTTAGATATTATTGGCCTAGAAAGCTCAGATGGTATTTTAAATACTTGGGTATATGGTGAAGTCATTAATAAGTTAATTGAACAAAAGAAATCAGTAAAACCATAACCTTTCTATTAATTCACTAATTTTTATGAATAAAACATCTAGAAAGGTTTTGCTATCGCGGATGGCGACAGGGATGTCGCCGTTGGGCAAGGGTGACAGGAGTCCCCTTTGCCCAACAAAGGATTTTTGTTTCTTTTCATCCCTGAAAAGAAAGGAATCATCTACACTTCTTCATCTAAATTTTTAAATACAATATTTTGTAAAATATAATCAAATCGTCATCGAGAAAATTTGTGTTTCAGGCTTTTTACGCTTTAAATGTAAATCAAACGCCATACAAATATTTCGAACAAAAGGCTTCCCTTGCTCCGTGATCACAATCCGATCCGCTTCAATGTTCAATAAACCATCATGCTGCATTTCAACAAGCTGTTGAATCACATCACCACGCTCAGCAAAATCCATCGCTTGATCTGACCAAGAGGTTTGAAAAGTACACATCAAATTCAAAATATGCTGACGAATCTTTAAATCTTCGATACTTAACACATGCCCTTTCACTACAGGAATCTCATCATTTTCAAGACAAGTGTAATAGGCATCTAAATTTTTTTCATTCTGTGCAAAGCTATACCAACTATCACTGATTGAAGATAGGCCCAATCCGATCATGACTTGTGTTTTTGATGAGGTATAGCCCATAAAATTACGATGCAAAGTACCTGCATGAAATGCTTGATACATCTCATCTCGATCTAAAGCAAAATGATCCATCCCAATCTCATGATAACCATGCGCTAAAAGTTGCTTTTTCCCTTCCTCATACAGCGTTCGCTTCATCCCATCTTTAGGTACATCATGATCTTTAAACCCACGCTGTCCGTTGCCCTTAATCCAAGGCACATGCGCATAACTATAAAAAGCCAAGCGATCTGGCATTAACGTATTAGTCAAATCGATGGTATGCAACACATCTGCTAAATTTTGAAATGGCAAACCAAAAACCAGATCATGTGAAATCGATGTATAACCAATCTCTCTTGCCCATTGCGTCACTCTTTCTACATTTTCAAAAGGTTGCACACGATGAATAGCTTTCTGAACAGTCGTATTATAGTCTTGCACCCCATAGCTGACACGGCGAAAACCAAGCTCATACAAGGCTTGTAAATGATCTCGCGTGGTATTATTGGGATGCCCTTCAAAACTAAATTCATAACCATCTGCAATATTGGCTTTGGCTAAAATACCTTGAATTAATTGTTGTAAATGCTCAACTGAAAAAAATGTTGGTGTCCCGCCACCCAAATGGATTTCTTTAATGATGGGTCTGTCTGCTAACAACTGACAATATAAGTCCCATTCTTTTAAAACGGCTTGAATATAGGGGTGTTCAACATCATGCCGTTTCGTAACTTTTTTATGACATCCGCAAAATGTACATAGACTTTCACAAAATGGTAAATGAATATAAAGACTGATGCCTTCAACGTGATTAGACTCATCAAAAGAGCGCTTTAAGGTCTGTTTCCATTGTTGCAGCGAAAATGATGCCTCCTCCCAATATGGAACCGTTGGATAACTGGTATAACGGGGTCCAGCAACATTGTATTTTTGAATCAAAGAACAACTCATATTCACTGCTCGATACGCAATTAACATTCAGAATGCAATAAACCCAAAAATTGAATTTATCCTCAATACATTGTGCTGAGCTTAAGGATAGATTTCAACCTAGCGAATTGCTCGGGATTGCCTAGCATGTATCCGTGATACCCACAGATTTTTCAGGCTCATTCGATTCATTCACGTCACGTTCAAAACATGTCTTTATGATGACTTGGTTTTGTTTTTTTAGCGTTTTATGTTTTGATGTAGAAAATTTTTCAATTCTCCTTCGAGGATGATCATGCAAAACCCGACTTCTGCAGATATTCAACGTGTTCGTGATTTCCTGACAGATTTACAAGCTCGAATCTGCTCTGCCCTAGAGCAACAAGAAAAAATAGGCCACGGCACTGCAACATTTGAAATCGATGACTGGCAACGCCCTGAAGGAGGTGGTGGTCGTTCACGTGTTCTACAAAATGGTACTGTGATCGAAAAAGGCGGGGTGATGTTTTCTCACATCAACATTTCCAAACTGCCAGCTTCAGCAACAGAACGCCATCCGGCAATCGCTGGAGCCAAAGCACAAGCTTTGGGGGTTTCTTTGGTCATTCACCCAACAAATCCCAATGTTCCCACATCTCACGCCAATGTACGGCTATTTGTTGCAGAACCCGAAGGGCAAGCACCAATTTGGTGGTTTGGTGGTGGTTTTGACCTCACACCTTTTTACCCCAATGATGAAGACGTTTTATCTTGGCACCAAACAGCATTCGACCTGTGCGCACCGTTTGGTGAAGAAATTTATGCTGAACATAAACAATGGTGTGATGATTACTTCTATTTAAAACATCGTGATGAACAACGTGGTATTGGTGGTTTGTTTTTTGATGATTTAAATCAATGGGATTTTGAAAAGTGCTTTGAATATATCCAAGCGGTCGCAAATGGTTATTTAAATGCTATTTTGCCTATTTTCCAAAGAAATCAGGATAAACCATTTACGCCAGCCCAACGAGACTTCCAATTGTATCGTCGCGGTCGCTATGTTGAATATAATTTGGTTTATGATCGTGGCACCTTATTTGGCTTACAAACTGGTGGTCGAATTGAATCTATTCTGGTCAGTATGCCACCACTTGCAGCGTGGTCTTATCGCCCAGAATGGGATGAAAACAGCCCAGAAAAACGTCTCACTGCTCATTATTTAAAACCTAAAGATTGGTTGTCGATATTAAAATAATCTCTCGCCATTTAGGTTTCATCGTGACCAAGCTATCTTGCATTCAAGATAGCTTTTTAACGTATACCGATGAATCCTTCTGAGAGGATAGCGCTTGAAAGATTTACTCACAATTAAAATGAGAATAATTCACGATAAGGACACTTTTTTAATTTAATATATGCTCAAACCTGACTAAGATACCAACCTTAAAATTTCCTTAATTTTTTGATAAAGTCTTAGCATTTAAAGATTATTATAGCGGTAGAAACCAGAGGTAGGTATGAGGAATTTATTAGAAAATCATAAGGTTACACTTTCATTCAGTATTTTATTTTTATTAGCATGTTCCATTTCAACCACCATTATCTCTAACAACCATCTCTCTGACAGCATCTCAATTACTTCTAGTGTTGTTTTATCTGCTGGCTTTCTTGTTGTTTTTGCTATGATTTTTCTTGACTTCTTAGAGTCAGTTTGCAATCCATAAGCATCTTTTTTAAAGCACAACATTTCCCAAAAAACCTTCCTCTTAAAAACCAGCTTTAGCGCGATTAAAAAAGCGCTCTAAATCATCAATTTATTCAAATTTTAGCATAAGCTAAACTGCATATAGTTTGGTTGTATCATCCATTTTCACGTATATTGTCGAGATTCTCTAAAAATCAACACAATCAATACTTGGACATTTGGCATGAGTAAACTATTCGCAGTCATTGGAAATCCGATTGAACACTCTCGTTCACCTGAACTACACCATGCCTTTGCAGAAAAGACTGGTATTGATCTCAACTATGTAAAACGTCTTGCCCCACTCGATGGCTTTACTGCAAGTGTAACTGAATTCTTTGCTCACAATGGCGTAGGTATGAATGTTACTGTGCCATTTAAAGAACAAGCTTTTGCCTTATGCCAACAACTGACAGAACGTGCAAAAATCGCCAAGGCGGTCAATACGCTTTGGATGGAAAACGGTGTATTGCATGGTGACAATACAGATGGACAAGGTTTAGTCGATGCGATTAAAGCATTAGACTGGACTTTAGAAAACACAGATATTTTGATTATTGGGGCAGGTGGTGCAACTCGCGGTGTGGTTTACCCTCTGGTAAAAGCGGGGGCTAAAAAAATTGTGATTGCCAACCGTACCCGTTCACGTGCAGAACAATTGGTGGCAGATTTACAAAGCGCTGTTCCTGAAGCAGAACTTTCCGCTTGCAGCCTAGATGAATTAGATGGGCAATTTGATCTTGTTATCAATGCAACTTCGGCAAGCTTAACGGGTGATGCACTGATTCTTCCTGAAACCTTAACCTTTCACCATGCTTATGAAATGGCCTATGGCAAACCTTCAAGTTTTATCGATCAAGCCAAAGCGCGCCAGATTCCAAGCTCAGAAGGCTTCGGTATGTTGGTTGGACAAGCCATCGAAGCCTTTTATATTTGGAATGGGGTTCGTCCAAATTTAAAAGATTTTCTTTAATCACGGATGTATCTTTATTTAAAAACAATCCATAAAAAAAAGAACCTCAATTGAGGTTCTTTTTAGCAAAACCAAGACCAATTACTTTAACTTGGCATCACTCAAGATCTGATAGGTTTGCTTAAATAAATCATAATCAATAAATTCAGTCGCGTCTTGATCCAAGCCTGCTACAACCTGATCGTTAAATTTATTGCGTTTAAATGCAGTATAAGACTTGGCTAAAATCTTCGCTGTTTTGATAAAATCAGCGCGTTGCCTTTTTTCAATCTCATTTTCTGCTTCAAACTTCTGCATATAATATTGCGCAAAAACGGCTTCAGTGGTTTTGTATTTCTTGACTAAATTCTGAATTTCTAAAACACTTTGCTTATCTTTCCAGACTTTAGCCACGATCTCATCAACAGCATTTCCAAGTCCATCATCATATTGGTGGTCATCTTCCAAATGATGCTTTTTCTGTAAAGCTTGGACCTGTTTTAAAGCCTGACCTTTCGGATTGTAAATCTCTTCATCAGAATAAGAATAAGCGTAGACTGCCGCAATTTCCTGTAAATCTTGAGCAGAATATTGTTTGATTAGCTCAGGTTTTTCTGCAGTCAGTTTGGCAATAAATACGGCTTTATAGGTTCTTTCATAAGAACCCGTTTGTGCATACACTTGTTCAGCCAACTGTGCTAAACGCTCGTCTAAAGTTAAATATTTTTGTTCTGAACGACTACCTGTATCACCTGAAACACCCGCAATACCGCCCACAGCTTGCTCCATAATGCTGCCTTTAAAGATGTCTTTAAATGGCTTAGCTTGCTGTAAAACACTCTGATCGATCTTGCTGGCATTTCCATAATTAAGGAATTGCATATCCATCTTAACATTCAGCTTACGATTTAATTTATCAAAATCCACACCCAAATCATAATCTGCTTTTACCGCCCGGCCTTTGTTATCTAAAGACAGATCAACGATTAAAGGATTACGTTTATTTTTAGGCGGCAAACTGGCTTCAACTTCAGTATGATGTTGATTCCACAATTGTTTAAATTGTTGAGCATCAACCAACTGGTCTTTCGCATAGCCTGTAAAGGTTTTGACAAGCGCTGCATTACTTTGCTGCTGTAAAGCTTTACTGGCTGAAGATGCATCATCCTTTGCTTCAGCACTTAAAACATCAATTTCATAATGATACTGACAATATTCCACATCACCAAAACGTGGATGAGCTTTTGCTTTTGTTAAGTCTTCACATTGTTGTTCAGTTAAAATTTTCTGACGCTCTGCTGATGCGTCTTCAGACTCAGCTTCAACATTGTCATCTTCCTGCTCAGCAGCATCGGAAGCTTGGCTAGTGGCATAGTCTTCATCATCTTCAACTGCTTTTTTAGCCGCGTCTTGTGCATCTGCATAAACAGCGTCCACCTCTTCTTCAGACGCTTCATGAGATTGACGATTGACTGCACTATAAAGTTGATACATGGCGCTAGCGGCATCAGCCACTCCCGCATCATCAGTATTGATCCCCGCTGAGGCTTCTTCTACTGCTTTCATTGCAGCTTGTGCCGCTTCGTTAGCAGCATCACTTGATTGATTTTCTCCAGTAGTATCTAAGAGTTTTGCAATATTTGTAGGACTCAATCCAAGCACTGAATTCATGAAATATTCACGATTCACTGTAGAATACAATTGCCCTTGCAAAAACATTTCTTCAATACTGGTATTTAAGCGGATTTTTTCAACCACACCCGCTTGCTTCTCAGCTGAACTCACCGCAAGACTTTCAATTTGATTCGGAGAAGCGATCAAATAAGAGGTTGCGCCTGATTGTTTAAGGAACTCAACCAAGGCTTTTCCATTTACTTTGGCAATATCATCTTTGTATTTAGAAAAATCATAATAGGCATATTTATCCTGATCTTGTGAATTGGCCAAATAAGGCATTAAAGAAAAAATATGGGTATAGAATTTATAATTATTCAGATCCAACACTGTAGGAACACGCATTTCCACAGAGAGGTTGGGTTTTTTATACTGTGTCTCTAAGTTAAATGATGCCATTTTCTGACGATAATTTACCGTTCCATCATAACGAATCTGCAAATCATTCACGATATTTTGTACAACATCTGCGCCCATACCAGCAAAGCGACTAAAATACTTTGAGTCCTGTTTAGCAATTGCTTGATAAAGGTCTTTTTTTTGCGCATCGGTTAACTTGATTTTTTGATCTTTCAGGTATTGATTGACCTTTTTTTCAATTGTAGGATCTAATTGTTTTGTATCAGCTGTGTTGGCTTTCTGAACGCTATCAAGTCGAACCTTGACTTGTCCACGGTAATCAAAATTTGGATATTCATATAAGGCATTAAAGCCTTGAATTGCACGTTGCGGAGCGTCTTGATCTGCATTTAAAGCATTGCTTTTAATCACATGTGTAGAACATGCTGATAAACTCAAACCCAATAGACACAATGTTAATTTTTTTAAATGCATGATAGATCTACCCACTTGAATATTATAATGACAATAAAAATAACAATGAAACAATAAAAAACAAAGTGTACAAGACTATCAAAAAATCAACAAATTCACATGTGCTTTTTCTACCAAATTAGCATTTCTGACAATTTTTTTAGAGAGTCTTATCAATGTAATTCCCATATGATTATGAATAATGAAGCTATAGATTGAAAATCCAAAACTATTTTTAAATTAGGATTAAACACATGCCAGCATATAAAGCGCCGCTCCGTGACATACGTTTTTTAATGAATGAAGTTTTTGACTATTCTGCACATTATAAAACACTATCAATTGGCGAAAATGCCGATGCTGATACTGTCGATATGATTTTAGAAGGTGCTGCAGATTTTTGTGAAAATGTACTTTCTCCACTGAATCAATCTGGTGACGAAGAAGGTTGTCATTTTAAAGATGGTGAAGTTACGACACCAAAAGGCTTTAAAGAAGCTTATAACCAATTTATTCAAGGTGGCTGGCAAGGTCTGTCTTATCCTGAAGAGTTTGGTGGTCAAGGTTTGCCGATGTCATTAAACCTGATCAAATCTGAAATGATGGGGACTGCAAACTGGTCATTCACCATGTATCCAGGTTTGAGCATGGGATGTATGAATACCATCCTGCAATTTGGTACAGACGAACAAAAAAACACCTATATGCCACACCTGACTGCGGGTACATGGTCAGGAACAATGTGTCTGACTGAACCACAATGTGGTACAGACTTAGGTCAAGTAAAAACTAAGGCTGAACCTAATGCTGATGGTACTTATGCGATTACAGGGACAAAAATCTTCATCTCTGCCGGTGAACATGATTTAACTGAAAACATTATCCATATCGTTCTTGCGCGTCTTCCAGATGCACCCGCAGGTACCAAAGGTATTTCATTGTTTATTGTGCCTAAATTCATCCCTACAGCTGAAGGTACAGTGGGTGAACGTAATCCTGTGACTTGTGGTTCTATTGAACACAAAATGGGGATTCGTGCATCTGCAACTGCGGTATTGAACTTTGATGGCGCAACAGGTTATTTGATTGGTGAAGTGAATAAAGGCTTACATGCAATGTTCACCTTCATGAACACAGCGCGTATTGGTACTGCTGTACAAGGCCTTGCTCACGCGGAATTATCATTCCAAGGTGCTTTACCATACGCAAAAGACCGTATGTCTATGCGTGCTCTATCTGGTAAAAAAGATCCAGATAAAGTGGCTGATGCAATCATTCACCATGCCGATGTACGTCGTATGCTTTTGACTCAAAAAGCATTTGCAGAAGGCGGTCGTGCCATGATTTATCATGCAGCTCAGCTTGCAGATAAAATGACTGATGCAATGTTACAAGGTGATCAAGCAAAATTTGAAGAATATGATGATAAGCTTGGTTTCTATACCCCGATTCTCAAAGGTTTCTTGACAGAAATGGGGCTTGAATCTGCGAATTTGGGTATGCAAGTGTTTGGTGGTCATGGCTATATCAAAGAGCATGGCATGGAACAAATTGCACGTGATGCGCGTATCGCGACTTTGTACGAAGGTACAACAGGTATTCAAGCACTGGATTTAATTGGTCGTAAAGTGCTGCTTTCATCTAAAGGTAAAGTGGTTCGTGAATATACCGCTGAAATCTTGAAATTCTGTGGTCAACATGCACGTAACAAATATATGCGTCGTTTTGCCTGGGATTTAACCAAGATCTGTGCGCAATGGAATGCTTTGACTGTTCGTATCATGCTTGCAGCTCGCAAAGACCGTGAAATCGTATCGTCTGCTTCTGTCGATTTCTTAATGTTCTCTGGTTATGCAATGATGGCTTACTACTGGGCGCAACAAGCAGCAGTCGCTTCTGAGAAATTAGCGTCTGGTAACGGTGCTGAAGTTCCTGAGTTCTATAAAGCAAAAATCAAACTTGCAGATTTCTACTTTGAACAATTATTACCACGTTCACAAGGTCATGCAGAGTCTATGGTGAATCCATCTCGTACCATGATGGCACTTGATGCAGAACACTTTAGTTTTGATTACTAAAATTTAAAATTTCTGAAAAAACAAAGAGCGCTACGGCGCTCTTTGTTTTTAAGATATAACAGTGCAAGCTGCACTACAGTGATATTCATTCACTTGTAGCAGAAGCCTATCCTTGAAAGCCTGAACTTAAAGATATGTTTGATAAAAGGGGATCAGTTTTGCTAATGCTTGGGCAACAGGCTCAGATTTGTCATATAAATCATAATGTGACCACCCTTCTACAATCAGCAGTTGCTTGTTTTCAGAACGTGCTCGCCCATAGATTTCCAGACTGTCACGGTATGATCCAAAGCCACCGACTTTATCTCCTGCGATGATAAGCAATGGCTGTGTCAGTAATACTTCAGCTAGATGAAATGCATCCCATCCAATTGAAACAGCTGAATGAGAAAATAATGCTTTAGATTCACCGTTAGGATGTTGACCACGTTCTGTTTTGTAATACTCAGTTGCTTCGAGTACATCAATATCATTGATACCTGCGGCTTGTGCTTCTGACACCGTATTCGGTAATAAACCATCGACTCGTCGTACTTCGCCCCGCGCTTCAGCTGTGCGTTGTTTTGCAATAAGCTCTAACTTTTCCAATGGATTCCATTGACTAAACCCTTCACGTGATAGACGTCCAAAATTCACCGCATCTACCGTACCCACGGCCTTAATCCGTTTTTCGGTCATTGCTGCATTTAATGCATAACCACCACCACCACAAATCCCTAACACACCAATTCTATTTTCATCGACATAATTAAGTGTGACCAAATAATCAGCCACTAAACGAAAATCCTCGACGCGTAAAGTTGGATTTTCAATAGAACGAGGTTCACCCCCACTTTCTCCTTGAAAACTGGCATCAAAGGCAATCACGACAAAGCCAGCTTTTGCTAATGCTTTAGCATAGACATTTCCTGATGTTTGCTCTTTACAACTCCCAATCGGATGAGCGCTGATAATGCTTGGATATTTTTCAGTTTGATTAAAATTTTCAGGGAAATATAGATTTGCAGCAATTTCCCAATACGGTGCTTTGATTTTTACATTTGTCATTTTGAATCCAATTGATTTTTGTTGCGATAGATACATCTTAACAAAGCAACATTCACAGAATTAGCTGCTATAATCTGATTGCTATCATTAGTGATACTTATAAATAATGAAAACAAATTTAAATGATCTCTGTACATTTACCGCAGTGATTCAAAATAAAAATTTTACCAAAACTGCAGCTCAGCTTGGTGTGACACAATCTGCTATCAGCCAAAGTATTTGTCATTTAGAAGAGCAAATTGGACTCAAACTGTTTAATCGCACAACACGTAGTCTGACAGTTACTGATGCAGGTCAACGATTATTTGAGCTGGTGGGTAAAAATATAGAAGATATTACACTTGGTTTAGAACTATTAAGCTCTATGCATGATAAACCTGTAGGAAAGGTAAAAATCTCAGCAGATGATTATGTCATCAAATATCATCTGTGGAAAAAACTCAAAAATATCGTATTTGATTATCCAGATATTCAAATTGAGCTGATTTCAGAAAATAGACGTATTGATATCGCCAAGGAAGGTTATGATGCAGGAGTACGACTGGGTAATTTAGTCGAGAAAGACATGGTCGCGATTCCGATTAGCGAGCCTATCAAAATGTGCTTGGTTGCATCACCTGACTATATCGCCAAACATACAATGCCTCTATCGATCCATGATTTAAAAAAACATGCTTGTCTTCATGTACGAATACTGACAGATCATTCGCTTTTGTCTTGGACCTTTACTGAAAATGGACAGAACATTGCATTTAAAGGTGAAGGGCAATTGATCTTTACCAGCATTGAGCAAATTCTAGAAGCAAGCTTATGTGGTTATGGTATTGCGTACATTCCTCAAGATCTGGCAGGTCCTCAGATCAATCAGGGGCATTTAATTGAAATCATGCCTGAATACTCAATTACCCACCCAGCATTTTATTTATTTTATACCAGTAGAAAACTGGTTTCCCCCGCGTTTTCAATAATCAAGGATGCTCTAAAGCAAACATTATAAGGTTTAAACAATCATTTAAATAAACCCGTTACGATGTTGAACGAACAGGCAGGATCATATCCTACCCTATCTCTCTATTGAGTTTTAGATGTGGGTTGAGTAATGGTTTTAAGCAACTTAAATCGATTTTTTTCGAGCACATAAAAACGTGTAGTCACTTTATCCACTGTATAGTTTTGATCCATATGCTCTTCTTGTGTGACTAAGAGACGGCTGTTTGGACGTGTTGCAATCACATCTTCAGTCCGTTCCTCACCACCAAAGCCATCCGCTAAAAGCTGACCCGTACGTTTATTGATAAAAGAATAGACTCTACATCCCCCACCACAACCCCACATGGTGGTGACATATTCACCGGCAAAATCTGGTTTTTGTGTTAATGCATCTCTCAGTCGAGTACGAAACATATTGGCGCTTGGGTCTGAAAGATCAAGTTTCGCAGTCTTGCCTGTATACACAGCTTTCACAGGATAGTCGCTAAATTGGGGTACAACGTTTTTTGCATATGCCAGTGAAATGCTTGCCACAGCAAATAACATACTGATTAGAAACTTATTCATTGTGATGACCTTAACTTTTAATAGATTATTGTTTTAAGTCAGATCATAACAAAAGCTAAATTGTTGTGCTGTAGATTTATAGAAACTCTTCCAGCACAGAATTTAAAAATACATGACCTTGCGCTGTACATGCCAACTGTGTGTCATCATTTAACATCAATTTACGCTGTTTTAATGAACCAATCACCTGATCTAAATCAGACAAATTCAATCCTGTACGTTCAGGATACATTTGCGCATGAACACCCTCATTTAAACGTAAAGCATTCATCATAAATTCAAAAGGCATGTCTTGTTTTTCAATACGTTTAAATTGCAAATGTTCAGCCGGCACTTTGGCTAAGTAGTCTTTAGGCAAACGGGTTTTTTGAAAACGGTATACGCCATCAGCTTGGGTGATTTTGCCATGTGCCCCTGCCCCAATCGCTAAATAATCGCCAAATTGCCAATAATTTAAATTATGTGATGACGGTTTTTCTTTCCGCCATGCAGACACTTCATAATTGATAAAGCCATTGGCCTTTAAATATTGCTCACCCTGTTCTTGGATGATTTCCAGAACATCATCTACAGGCAAAATAGGCTGAGTGCGGAAAAAAACCGTATTCGGTTCAATGGTCAATTGATACCATGAAATATGGGTTGCCCCATTTTCGACTGCAAGTTTTAAGTCATATAAGGCTTGTTCTAAAGTCTGTTCTGGCAAACCATGCATCAAATCTACGTTGACGCGTTGAAAACCCGCTTGTT
The DNA here is from genome assembly GCF_022828975.1 of Acinetobacter sp. NyZ410. Taxonomy (NCBI): domain Bacteria; kingdom Pseudomonadati; phylum Pseudomonadota; class Gammaproteobacteria; order Moraxellales; family Moraxellaceae; genus Acinetobacter; species Acinetobacter sp. NyZ410. The sequence continues at coordinate 4,427,667 of NZ_CP094620.1, forward strand.
TGGCATGTTGAATGGCGGAAACAGCATCATCATTGGAATGGATACGCCCCAGCTTTGTTAAATGATCAGGATTAAAACTTTGCACCCCAAGCGATAAACGATTAATTCCAACATCTAAATAATCTGCAAATGGATCATGTTCAACCGTCCCTGGATTGGCTTCCAAAGTAATTTCACAATCCTGCTCAAACGGGACTAAAGCTTTTAGCTGGGTAAAAAGCCACTGATAACCTTGTGCAGAGATCAATGACGGGGTTCCACCACCAATAAACACACTATGAATTTTACGTCCCTGAGCAAAATCCACTTGGGTTTTAAAGTCTTCAACCAATGCCAGTAAATATTCTTGCTCTAAATCTAAAGACAGCTTCCCATCGGGTACAGCATGTGAGTTAAAGTCACAATACGGACACTTACGGACACACCACGGCATATGGATATAAAGCGACAAAGGTATATTTTGAGGTGTTAAATCAGTCAAAGAAAGCTCAGAACAAGTTTAGAGAATGATTATTTTAACATGACTTCTACCATCCGATTAGAACAAGTCATCAATTTGCTTTAGACTGAACATTAACAATAAAAGTAGATGAAGAAGAATGCTGAAATTATCGAGTCAATTATTGTTCCTTTTACCACTCACCATGGGTATTGGCATTGCCATGACCTTTCAAACCGCGATTAACACTCAATTGCGTGAATATCTGCATTCTCCATTACAAGCTGCCCTTTTATCCTTTTTAGTTGGTACACTATTGCTCGCTATTTTGGTGATTGTACAAGCTGAACAAAGACCAACCCTTTCAAGTTTAGCAGTGATACCTTGGTATCTTTGGCTAGGTGGCTGCTTAGGTGTTTATGCAATCAGTATGAGCATTTATACTGCACCAAAACTGGGTTTTTTAACCCTGTCAGGCTTAATTATTTTTGGACAAATTGCAATGTCGATGATCGTTGACCAATTTGGACTACTGGGTACAGATAAAACGCCAGTAAACTGGCAACGTCTTTTAGGTGGCGTGGTGATTTTTATAGGTGTGCTTCTCACTCTACAACGCTAACCAATCTATTTTCTAAGCACATTTAAAACGAGTATTTCCTGTGTCTGCATCGATAAAAGCCACAACTACCCGCTTTGAATTAAAGCAACTCTTTAACTTAATGCTCCCAATTTTAATCACTCAGTTTGCTGCCGCAGGCTTTGGATTGATTGATACCATTATGGCTGGGCATATGTCTCCCGAAGATCTTGCCGCAATTGCTGTTGGTGTAGGTTTATGGATTCCAGTCATGCTGCTGTTTAGTGGCATCATGATCGCAACCACACCTTTAGTGGCAGAAGCCAATGGTGCGCGTACCCCAGAAAACATCCCTTCGATTGTTCGCCAGTCTTTATGGGTTGCCTTATTGCTGGGTATTATTGGCATGCTTGTTTTACAGATCATTCCTTTATTGTTGCCTTTGGTTGGTGTGCCTGAATCTTTATTGCCTAAAGCCAGTTTATTTTTACATGCAATTGCTTTTGGTATGCCTGCTTTTACCATGTATTCAACATTACGCGGCTATTCAGAAGCTTTAGGCTACCCTCGCCCTGTCACAGTGATTAGCCTTGTTGCGCTTGTGGTACAAATTCCGCTGAATTTTATTTTTATGTATGGGATTGGGCCGATTCCACACTTGGGAAGTGCTGGCTGTGGTTTTGCAACAGCTTTGTTGCAGTGGATCATGTTCATCACGATTAGCATTTATATTTTAAAAGCCAAACGCTACCAAGCTACACAACCCTTAAATATGTTTGAGAAAATAGACCGCGTACTGATTAAACGTATCCTCAAACTGGGATTACCGATTGGTTTGGCGATTTTCTTTGAGGTCAGTATTTTTAGTACAGGTGCAATTGTACTCAGTCCGCTTGGTGAAGTTACTGTTGCAGCACATCAAATTGCCTTATCTATCACATCGCAATTGTTTATGATTCCGATGTCATTGGCTTTAGCACTGACCATTCGTACAGGGACTTATTATGGCGAAAAGAATTGGTATGCGATGCGAAAAGTCCAGAAAGTTGGATTAATGACCAGTACCTTATTTGCCTGTATCACCATGTTACTGCTGTTGATTTTACGCCCTCAAATTGTGTCTGTTTATACCAGTGACTATGATGTTTCCCAAGCAGCGATATATTTAATTTTATTTGCGATTGGCTACCAACTTATGGATGCATGGCAAGTCAGTGCTGCGGGTTGTTTACGTGGAATGCAAGATACCAAAGGCCCAATGTGGATTACCATGCTGGCCTACTGGATCATCGCTTTCCCTGTTGGGATTTATTTGGCTCGCTATACCGATATGGGCGCCGCTGGGGTATGGACAGGACTGATCATTGGACTGACCATCGCCTGTGTTTTATTATTAACGCGCCTGTATATGAACAATAAAAGGTTGAGTCAGGCTTAAATTAAAAACGCTTATATTGAATGCGTTTATCTAAAAATAATGCTGTTTAAATACAGCATTATTTTTTATAAGTGTACTTTATTTTACTCAGATTGAAGCTGATAGGCTTGCTGAAACTTTTCAGACATCTCAGATTCATTGCCAACCTCTTTTACGATGGCTTGCCCCACAATGACATCAGTTCCATTAAACGTCATCGTTGGAGAACCATATAACTCATAGCCGTCATTTAAAGCTTTACTGACCCGTGCACAGAAATTCACATCATCCTTACCAGTTAAATAACGATAAACTTTCATGATCCAACAACGATTAAAATATTGAAGAATATTTTAATCCAAAACTACTGAGAAGAAACCTAAAGCATGCTGGGTATTTCAAGATTAAAAATAGCCAAGTAGAAACAAACGCTTAACAAATTAGAGTAGGCAGTTTAACAATAGTCGCCTATGATCAAAATGAATTAAACGTCTAATCCCAATTAAAGGATGGTTACGAATGTCGAGAAGTACCAGTACCCCAGGTCGCCGCTTTATGAAACTTGCGAGTATGACTGCAAGTATCGCGACGAAAACGGTATCAAATTCAATTCGTAACTTTAATGCGGATGAAGAACAAAAAAATGAGGCCCGCAGTAAGCTGTTCCAAGATATTGGTGTTCAAATTGCAGATACCTTAGGAGAAATGAAAGGTGCTGTGATGAAAGTTGGTCAAATCGCCTCGCAATATAAAGATATCTTTCCACCTGAAGTCGCGCGGGCAATTGCTAAATTACAACGTCAAGCACCTGCAATGCCATTTGCTGAAATTAAACAACAAGTAGAACGCGAGCTAGGCAAACCAATTGATCAAACCTTTCTGCATTTTGATGAACAACCCTTCGCAGCAGCATCTATTGGTCAAGTCCACAAAGCCATGTTAAAAAATGGCACTGAAGTTGTGGTCAAAGTACAATATCCTGGGGTAGATGAAGCATGTGAAAGTGACTTAAAACAGGTTCGTTTGGCATTACGCTTAATGGGTGTTTTAAAAGTAGATAAAAAATTACAAGATCGCTTATTTAAAGAAATTCAAGACAGCTTACATGAAGAACTCAATTACGAAATTGAGGCACAAAACTTACAAGTTTTTAGAACATTCCATCAAGCTTTGGACACAAAAATTATTATTCCCAAAGTGTTTACAGACTATTCGAGTCGTCGCATCTTAACCCTAAGCCTTGAAAAAGGTGAAAGTATTGAGACTGCAAGTACTTGGGATTTATCTGTGCGCAATGAAATTGGTCGACGCTTAATCTTGGCATTGGGTCAACAGATTTTCTTCTTAAAACGTTTCCATTGTGACCCCCATCCTGGCAACTTTGCTTTCCGTGAAGATGGCAGTGTGATCATTTACGATTTTGGCGGTGTAAAAACCTTATCCAATGAAATCATTACTCATTTTAAAGCCTTGGTCAGAGCTGCACGAAAACAAGATATTGTGACGATTGAAGAGCATTTAACCGTTTTAGATGCACTGGCTGAAAAAGGTAAATTTCCAGTAGAGTTATATGAGGCATGGCTTGAAATTTTATTACGACCATTGACTACACATTATGATTTTGCTGAAAATTCAGCACATCATGATGGCATCAAACTGGTTAAAAAATCGTTAAAATATTGGGATGTATTTAAACCATCGCCAGATACTTTAATGGTAAATCGTACGATTTCAGGACAATACTGGAATCTGATTCAACTTAAAGTCCATGATAATTTAAAAGATCTCTTTGAAGAGCTGGTGCCTTTACAAGACTAAGTTTTCTTGATGTTTTTTATTGAAGTCGATTGCATCCAGTTCATTTAAAAGTAACATGATCAATGCATTCATTTTAAAAATTTCGTTATACGCTTCATCTAATTTTAAGGATAGAGCTTTACATTAAACTTATATTTGAAGTCTAAGCCAGATCCTCCTGCTTAGGCTTCTTTTTTATCTCACTTTTTTCAAATCCACTAGACAACACAAATACCCATCAAATGAAGTACTTTACAAATTAAATGTAATATTATAACATTACATAATGTTTAAATAATTAGAGGTTAAAACCATGCGCCAAGGTATCCACCCAGAATATCGTCAAGTGTTATTTCATGACACCAATGCCAATGCATACTTTGTTATTGGTAGCACGATCAAGACAACAAATACCAAAGAATATGAAGGCACACAATATCCTTATGTCACCCTCGATATATCTAGTGCTTCACATCCTTTCTATACAGGTGAAATTCGTCAGGCAAGCAATGAGGGTCGTATTGCCAACTTCAATAAACGCTTTGCCCGTTTTAAACGTTAATTGAACTATATGTTGTGTCTAAGCCTAAGCTTCCCTCAGCTTAGGCTTTTTCATTTTTGAATATTGCACATTATTTTGTGGATAAAAGCATTTGAAAAATATAAAAGCCTATCGCTAAACAGATCACACCAACAATCACACTAGAAACGGTATAAGCCAAAGCGATTGGAAACTGTCCCTGCCGAATCAGCTGGAATGTTTCCAGACCAAAACTGGAAAAAGTTGTAAAACCACCGAGGATTCCAACCATTAAAAATAATCGAGTTTCATTCTGTAAAATAGGATAGCGTTGGGTAAAAGCGAAAAAAATCCCAGCCAAGAAACAGCCCAAGATATTGATCGACCATGTTGTCCAAGGGAATAGGCTATGTGGTTTAGAAATAATAAATCCTGCACCATAACGTAAGCTTGCACCAATTGCCCCACCGCATGCGACCAATAGCCAATTCATGTTTAGATATCCTTAAAACTTTTTAAAAAACGCATTTACCCACCATCCGATTTTTTACAGCTCAGCTTGTTTATAAGCAACTTGTGTATAAGTGGATAGTTATCCACAGATTAACATGGAGAAGCTTAACGATCTAATTTAAGTGGCAACTCATTTCTGACATAAAAGTCCAAAGTTGGCACAACAAAGGCAAATACATCTTGTTCACGAACACCCCATTGTTTTAGCAAGGGGCAAGCAATATTAAGCACTTGCGCAGGCAGAACCTGACTAAAATCAAAAGGCATTTCAATATCCCCTTGTGATAGTTTTTCAGGTTGATCGACCCATTCTACCCATGCATGGTCTTGTTCAGCCAGATATTGAATGGTCTCATCCCATGAAGAGAATAAATTTTGCCACGCCTCAGGCAAGCGCGGATCTGTATTGATTTGAACCGTGCTGGATAATTGATAAACAGGATCAAGTTCGAGTTCTGTTTGAATCAGCTGTTCAGAGACTTGATGAACAAATTTCTTTGCATATTGTGCTGGCATCGCATCACTTGCCAAACGCCCACTCAAAACATAAAGCTGCTGGTCAATCACAACTTGCTCGAAAATCACCGTTTTATCCTGTTGTGTAGGGGCAATATAAAAACGCCAATTGCTTTGTTTCGGTGATGGCATCAATTTGCGTAATGGACCTAAAAAAGAAAAACCAAAATGTTCATGCTGATATGTCAGTATGGTAAAAATCGTTTTCCCTTGCTTTTCCCATAACTGAATAGGCTGTGGATAGCGTGAACGAACTTGATCTATATTCACCAACCATGACAAATACACAATATTCTTGACCTGACTTTGTAGCTGTAGAAAAGGAATAAAACCCATCAAGATACGGCGTAGTTTTAATAATAATGGGCGTTCAGCAAAAAGACCGATCAGGCTCAAAATAAAGTTTGAATCTTTATTTTTAATATTATGACGATTCATACCGACCTATTTTTATGGATTTCGATGCTGTTATTTTAGCAAATATGGTTAAAGAATGGCCCATCTCAAAATATTAAATAGCATTACTGAATTATTTAACCATAGGCTATGATATTGGCACGATTTAACACGGAATTTTCACATCATGGCTCAAGATTTATTGAAACAACTTCAAGCAGGCAATGCAAAATTTGCAGATGTCATCAGTCATATCGAAGCTCGTTATACCCACACACCGACTGCATTCCAAAATGGTCAACAGCATAATGCTGCCACAGAGAACCAAGGCAGTGCCAAAGTTTTTTCTTTTGCACAATTAAATGATTTAGATCAACAACAAACACTGAATCTATTTGCAGAGCATTATGCTGCTGTTTTGGCAACGCCTGATGCAACAGACCATCAAAACATTCGCCAGTTTATGCAAAATGGCTGGAATGGCATCAAATTTGAAGGCAATGCTTTAACTGCAAAATAACAACAACACAATCAAGTCAGGGATCTATTCGATCCCTTTCTACACGATTATGGACGCTCATCATATTGAGGTAAACCGTCACAAATCGTATCCCACTCTGCTTTATAAGCAGTAAAAATATGCATTGTTGGCTTCTGTTCTAAAGCTGTATCTAAAGTTCCAATTCTTAAACGATAGGTATCTGGTGTTTCTGCTTTAATGCTGATGATCGGTGAGCCACATTCTTGGCAGAAACAACGTGTTGTTGTTGCTGTCGATGCAAATTTTTTCAGTAATTCCTCACCTTTGGTGATTTTAAAATCTGCTTTTTGAATTGGCGCATTGGTCGCAAATGCTGTGCCATTGGCTTTACGACAACGTTGGCAATGACACTCGATCACCTCTCCAATTTCACCATGAATCTCATAGTGAATACCGTCACACAAACAACTTCCTGTATATATTTTTTCAGCAGACATTGAGAAAATCTCCCTATTTCAAAGGCTATTGGCAATAGCATCAAACTAGCATAAAAGTCGCGTTTTTAATCAAAACACCATCATTTTTTTGCCTAATCTCATCTACTGAGATATTGATGTACACCCTCACCTGCAGCACGCCCTGTCGCAAAACACGCAGTCAATAAATATCCTCCTGTCGGGGCATCCCAGTCCAGCATTTCACCACAGCAAAATACAGAGGGATTGGATTTTAGTTGTAAATGCTGTGTTAATACGGCTTGCTTTACACCACCAGCACAGCTGATCGCTTCTTCAATCGGACGAAATCCCTGAAGCTCAATTTTTAAATGCTTAATCTGTTGTGCGAGTTTTTCAGGAATGTTCCATACTGATTTATCTACCAATTCACGAATCAGATTGGCTTTGGCAGCATCTAAACCTGCCTTGCGCCAAATATTGGTACTGGATTGCTTTTTGGACGGCTGCAATTTCTGAGTAAGCTTTTGAACAGTTTGATCAGGTAACAAGTCTAAATAAATCGACATAGGTTGATTGTGCTGTACCAATTGACGTAATAATCGCCCCTGCTTATAGATGAGACCACTTTCTAATCCATAATGGGTAATCACAATATCACCTTGTGTCTTTGCAGAATTTTCCACCCAAGCATCTACACGTTTAAGAGGCTGACCAAAGACAGGTTGCATATAATTCGACCATGCCCGAACCACACCGGCATTACTCGCTTGAAACGCTTCAATTTCAGAAGCAGGTAACCACTTTTGCCATGCGCCATCACTGCCTAAACGTGACCATGACACAGCACCACAAGCCAGAATAATCGCATCAAAATTCAAAAGCTGTGCTTGATTGTTTCTTAGATCAAGAATTTCGAGTTGTTGCTGTTTTAAATCAGTAATTTGATGACGATAATGAAATTGAACGTGCTGCCCTGCCAACTGCTTTAACCAAGCACGTAACAAAGGCGCGGCCTTCATTTCTACAGGAAAAACTCGCCCTGAACTGCCCACATAGGATTCAATCCCTAAACCATGCATCCAACTTTGAATCCATGTCGCATCCCACTTTTCAACCCAAGGTCTTAACCATTCCACATGATCATAACGTTGAATAAATTGTTCAAATACTTCTGCATGGGAAATATTCAGCCCCGTCTTTCCAGCCATCAAAAATTTACGTGCAGCAGAAGGTTTCTGTTCAAAAACATGAACTTCATAATCAGTTTTAGACTGACTTAAAACATCTGCAGCCATTAAACCTGCTGGCCCTGCCCCGATGATGGCAATTTTCTTAATTGGCATCAGACGGCTCTGATTGGTTGTCAACACTTTGACCTTGACGTGGTCCGACCTTATCAAAACGGGTTTGATAGTGTTCAGGTTTAGCAATAATCAATTGCTGACACAATTCACCGCGTTCTAAATATTTAATTTCAAAATGCGTACGTGCTGAATCTGATGCAATCGTTTGTTTTTCATAAGGCAGTTTCCAAACATCTTTTAGTTGCTGTTCTGCTTCAGCAATATATTCAGGAATATTACTGGCTAACGTGATACTGCCATTTGGAGATAATCTGGAAAGCAAAAATTCAAAAAAAGGCATATTTAACCAGCGCTGCGCAGGATTATGCGGTTCTGGATTTGGATAGAGAATAAAAAACTGTTGTACCTGATTGGGATAAAGTGCATGCACCACCCATGGCAATGCATCAGCATGAATAGGGGTTAAATTTGTTTGACCTTCCAACTGATGCTGTTTCTGCATGGCAATAAATTTTTCACGGGTTCTTTCTATTGCAATCAATTTCAGTTCAGGGTGCTGTTCAGAAAAGAGCAAGGCATGTTTGCCCTTTCCTGCCCCAATTTCTACACAAATTGGGTTATTTTCAATACATTGAAAATCACGAGGAGCATGCATACGCTGTGCTTGAAATTGACGAATCGACATAATCAGATCAAACTAACAAGAAATCGTTCACAAGTTTAACAACTCTTTACGGTTTTTGCTTTTTTAAATGAGGATTTCCATATGTCTAAAACTTTTCCTTGCCCCCGCTGCGGTGAACCATCTACATGGGAAGGCAACGAATTTCGTCCATTTTGCTCTGAGCGTTGTAAATTGATCGATTTAGGTGCATGGGCCAATGGAGATTATACCTTACCTACAGAAGATGCACCGCAAGCTGAGGATTCCTAAGCTTTCCTAGATTTTTATCATTTTACTGGCTGATCTTGAACTTACTTAATTATCACAATACACTAAAGAAACTTTATATTAAAACTTCACAGTAAGCATTCATTTTTCATAAGACTTTGGATCTGATACAACAGGTTTATTTCATACTTTAAACATAATAAAAGTTTGATTAGTTTTCAGCCATGATAAAACAAGGAGCATTTAAATGTTTATAGGTTTAAAAATATTTATCACTATTTTATTGATTTTATGCGCATTTTTTACTTTTATTGGAGTATATGCACTCGATTTTTCTTTTATCGCAATTGGAATTCTATTTGCAATAGTCATCTTATTAATCAAATTGGAAATGGTAAAGTAGCGGTGATTTAAATCAATTTAACACTATTATTAAACTATTTTATAGATCTCTTTCATAAATCAAAAAATGATCATGTGTCGTTAATAAATTAGCATTGAAAGTCCCTTCTCCCTTTGGGAGAAGGCTAGGATGAGGGGGATTTTATGTTGATTTATAGTTTTAAAAAGGACTTATGAAAGAAGTCTAATTTTAATTTTCTCATTCTCCACGCATATTATTTCAATGATGAGATGAATGACTTTTGCAGGAGTTATTTAAAGATGAGCATAAATAACATAGTCTATGCTTTGTTTTACTCAGATTATTCACGTTACTATTACAGATCCTTATTAAATGTTGAATCATTAATAAAATATACATTTAAAACAAAAATGGTGAGTAAAACATTGATTACTTCACCATTTTTCATTTCTTATTTTTACTATAAAGCCAGACAGCGAATACTTAACCCGCTTTACTTGCCACAAAAGGATTGTGTTGCTTTTCAAAACCAATAGTACTCATCGGACCATGCCCTGAAATAAATTGAGTTTCATCAGGTAGGGTAAAACATTCACGCTGAATTGAATCTAAGAGCTGTTGATGGTTGCCTTTTGGAAAGTCAGTACGGCCAATTGAACCTTTAAACAGTACATCTCCTGTCCAAAGCACACCATATTTGGCATTGTAAAAAATGACGTGGCCTGGTGTATGTCCTGGTGCAAAACGCACCTCAAACTCTTCATCCCCTAAGTTTAACTTTTCGCCACCCTCTAACCATTGATTGACATGAACAGGCTCAGGAATTGGAAATCCATAACGGGCAGATACGTCTTGAATCATTTCTAACCAAAACAGGTCTTCTTTATGCGGACCAATCACAGGCACATTCCATTCTTTGACCAATGCACCTACTGCACCAGCATGATCCAAATGACCATGTGTTAACCACAATGCTTTGACTGTCAGTCCTAATGCTTCAACTTCTTGTTTTAATTTCTCAGGCTCACCACCAGCATCAATCAATACCGCTTCTTTGGTTTCCGAATCCCAAACAATAGAACAATTTTGGGCGAATGCAGTAACGGGTACAATCTTGACTTGTAACATGATAATTTTCCTAAAAAACCCTATACCTGTAAATGAAACTTGAGTGTATTCAATTGAGTCTGTAAAAGTTGCTCAAATAAGTCAATATGATCCGCACGGCTATTTAATGCAGGAATGTAAGCATAGTGTTGACCACCTGCTTTTAAAAACAATTCAGCATTTTGAATCGCCAGCTCTTCCAAGGTTTCTAAACAATCTGCCGAAAATGCAGGGCTCAGCACTTGAACAGATTCAACACCTTGCGCTGCCCACTCTTGCAATAGTTGATCGGTATACGGTTTTACCCATTCTTGTTTTCCAAAACGGGATTGGAAACTGATCGCCCATTGGTCGTCTTTTAAATTCAACGCCTGAGCCACCTTAAGTGCAGTGATACGACAACGCTCTGCATAAGGATCGCCTTTATCTGCATAAGGCTGTGGGATCCCGTGAAAAGACATCAACAGTTTAGTGGCTGGTCCATATTGCTGCTGATAATCACGCACACTGTTAGCTAAGGCCTGAATATAAAGTGGGTGTTGATAATAATCTCGAATAAAACTTAAACCCGGAATATTGCGTTGCTTTAACAACCATTGTGCAACGGCATCATATAAAGGGGCGGTTGATGTTGCCGAGTACTGTGGAAATAACGGAAAAAGAATAATATGGTCATACTGCTTGTTTTTCGCATCATTCAATACAGCATCGATACCCGGTCGCCCATAGGTCATTGCTGGCACAATCTCTAAATCTAAATCAGCATTGGTACTTATTAATTTTTTTTGTAGTGATTCAACTTGTTCAAATAGAATTTCACGCATCGGTGAATCATTTGACCAGACTTGTGCATAAGCTTCGGCAACACGCTTTGGTCGAAAAGGCAGAACAAATGCATTTAAAATAATTGCCCATAAAATTTTGGGAATTTCGATGACGCGCTGATCTGATAAAAACTGCTTTAAAAAAGCCCGAACAGCTGGAGCTGTAGGCGCATCTGGTGTCCCTAAATTAGCAATAATAATCAGAACCTTAGGTTTAGATAAAGACATTTTCACCCCATTTACAGAATAGTTTATCTCGAATGATCAGCTTAACAGAGTCTTTATCTAAACAAAATTTTTTATCTTAACTCACTCAATTTATTTAACTTAAAAAATTGAAGAGCGACTGCTAATACGTTGTGAATTTTCAAGTAACTTTACGCATTTATCCGTCATCTGCCAGAGCATACGCTGACGATCATCACGCCCCACAGGGATGATCCATTCATTTTGACGGACTTGCTGCTTAATCGTATGCAATGAACGCACATTAATCTGCGCTCTAGATACAGCATGAGCACGTGGCATCACCACTTGCGCGTCAGTTAAACCCGTATTATTCAAATATTCGTTTAAGACTTTAGAGAAAAAATCCTCAGACGTCGGTTGTCTAAATTCAACTGATAAAATTTTCAATAACTCTGCCCATGTCATCTCACGCGCTGGCGATAACTCTTTAAAATTACCATCTTGATAGGCATGCATTCGATAATCAAAATTAAACACTTCATGTAATGAAACTTTGGGTAAAGTTAAAAATGGATCTGCTTCTTTTTTCCCTTGCTCTACGGAAACATGTGCCAACTTTGCTTTTAAACGATCAATCTCATCTTGTAAGACCTGAATATTCTGAGGTCTGACCCATCCTACGACAGGATAACGTTCTAGCATTTGTGGCATATATGAACGTACCGCAAGTTCTAAATCTCGTAAAGTTCGATAAGTAACGACTTGCTCAACTTCTTTTTGTAGTTGATGTCTAAATTCATTAAACTTTTCTTTTAGCAGCGTACTTTCTTCTTTTAAATGCGGTTCGCGAAATTCAGGACTCTCATGCATAAATACAATAATTGGTTTCTGTTTGGTCACCGCATAAATATATTCAAGATGTAGATAACTCACCCCTGAAACAGATTGTTCACCGTACTGACTCCCCAACAACAATAAAACGTAATCACAGTCATCTATCTGACGACGTGCAAATGCGGTACTTAATGGCGTCCGTTGTTCTAATCCCCAAGAAAAAAACCCCATCCCGATAAGGGTTTGTGACACGACCATCCGTTCTGGCTGCATTTCTTTGCCAGATGTTGTAATAAAAACTTGATACCGTTTATCGAGCATAGGTTAACCCATTCTTGTCACACCCTACTTAAATCCATCCATGAGCTTTAAGTTGGATATGCCCTACACTTATGAAAATATATTAAATCTGTTCAATATTGAAAGAATTAGCCGAGTTTTTCAACAATATTTTCTACAGACCATGTAATTTTTGGTTGTATGAGATGTTTGATGACATTTTCTAATTGTTTTGCATTTCCCCCACTCACAAAACATTGTAAACGCACCCCTTTTTCTTGCAAGCTACTTGATATTAACTCATTTTTTAACAATATACGCGCCGTTTGTCGTGCAACCGCTAATCCAGAATCAATTAAGTTAAGCTGAGGGCCGTATAATTCTTGAATACTTTGTTTTAAGTAAGGGTAATGGGTGCAGCCCAACACCAAATAATCTGAACCTTTGGCAATGACTGGATCTAAAACCTTTTGCAGGCTATGTTTACATTCCAAACTGTTATAACGTCCAGATTCAATCAAGGGAACCAGTTCAAGATTGGTAATCGTTAGTACTTCAACATTGGCAGGTTCTGCAAAACGCTGCATCACATCTTTGATCAATTTTCCACGAAAAGTGGCAGGTGTAGCCAAAACTGAAACCACTTTAGACTGGGTTTGTAGCACTGCTGGCTTTAAAGCAGGCACCAGCCCAACAATAGGAAAGTTTTCACCATAATGATCACGTAAATAATCCAGACTAAATGCTGAAGCGGTATTACATGCCACAACTGCGATTTTACAACCTTGACGATATAACCACTCGATTGCTTGCGCAGTTAATTCACGAATATTTTGATCCGTCCGTGGGCCATAAGGGACATGTGCAGTATCGGCATAATAAACAATACGTTCATTTGGCAAATAATTGGCAATTTCCTGTGCAATAGAAAGCCCACCGATACCTGAATCAAAAATACCAATCGGGGCATCTGCCAAGGCTTTTGGCATTGGATTTTCTAGAGGAGAGAGAGGAAGAATCGCGCTCATTTGATCCACTATTGGCATACGGTAAAAATAATTAACAAGATTAAACCTCAAGTCCCTAATTGCAAGTGAAAATCACCACTTTCTAAAGATAAAATGGTATCTCCTTGTTCATTTTCAAGCAATTTCCCATATTCAATCAGATTGAAAAAAGCAGAACGTTGAATCAAGGCATTTATCCCAAAACGAATATGTACATAAGGTCTTAACTCACCTTGATATTCACGCATAAAAATAGGGTGTTCTGGATCAATCAGTGTAATGTCTTGATTGGTGGTGGTAACTTGTAGATAGACCTGCCCATCAAGATTCACCTGATCAACTTGATTGACCAATAAAGGTTCATCCTCAACTTGAATTTCAATCTGTTCAACTGGGGTTTTTAAATAGAACTTTCCGTCTTCTTTCCAAAGTACTTTTGTAAACAGGTCTAAAAGCGCTTGGCGTTTGATCAATTGACCTTCGTGCCACCATTCTCCATTGGCTTTTACCGTTAAATCCATTTTGCCACAATGCTTTGGCTGCCACTGCTCTAAAGGGGGTATTGACCTTTTGTGACCCGCCTGTACATCTTTTAAGTATTGTGCAATGCTCATTAAGTTTTTATTATCAGAATCTGGCTGATTTTGAGCCGCTGATGTTGAATTATTTTGATTTACCATGGTTTATGCCTTGCTGACTTAAAAATAATACGACTCAGCCAATTGGCTAGATTAGGGTTTCTAACTATACTAGCGCAAAATATATTATTGGTACGAGCGTTAATTCGTATCACGGAATTTTTAGAACACTCATGGCAGCACCGATTTATTAATTCCCAATAAATGCTCACGGTTGCCACCCTTAGAAATATGAGGAGTCCTACATGGAACACATCGAACGCGAATCGATGGAGTTTGACGTAGTGATCGTAGGCGCAGGCCCTGCGGGTCTTTCTGCTGCGATTAAAATTCGTCAATTAGCTCTTGAAAACAATCTTCCAGACCTTTCCGTCTGTGTGGTTGAAAAAGGCTCTGAAGTTGGTGCGCATATCCTTTCTGGTGCTGTACTTGAACCTCGTGCAATCAATGAACTTTTCCCTGACTGGAAAGAACAAGGTGCACCTTTAAATGTACCTGTGACTGAGGACAAAACTTATTTCCTCATGTCTGCTGAAAAGTCACAAGAAGCGCCGCATTGGATGGTGCCTAAAACCATGCACAATGATGGTAACTATGTTATTTCATTGGGTAATGTCGTGCGTTGGTTAGGTCAAAAAGCGGAAGAGTTAGAAGTTTCTATCTTTCCTGGCTTTGCTGCTTCAGAAATCCTTTATCATGAAGATGGTTCTGTAAAAGGCATCCAAACTGGTGATATGGGTATTGGTAAAGATGGTGAACCGACGCACAACTTTACTCCTGGCTACGAGCTTCATGCAAAATACACAATTTTTGCAGAAGGTTGCCGTGGACACCTTGGTAAACGTTTGATTGCAAAATACAACTTAGACCAAGATGCTGATCCACAACATTACGGTATCGGGATCAAAGAACTTTGGGAAATTGACCCTGCAAAACATAAACCAGGTTTAGTGATGCACGGTTCAGGCTGGCCTTTGGCAGAAACAGGTTCTTCAGGCGGCTGGTGGTTATATCACGCTGAAAACAACCAAGTGACCTTGGGGATGATTGTTGATTTATCTTATGAAAATCCACACATGTATCCTTTTGCTGAAATGCAACGTTGGAAAACACATCCACTGATCAAGCAATATCTTGAAGGCGGTAAGCGTATTTCTTATGGCGCACGTGCAGTTGTTAAAGGCGGTCTAAACTCTCTACCTAAACTGACCTTCCCAGGCGGTTGCTTAATTGGTGATGATGCAGGTTTCTTAAACTTTGCTAAAATCAAAGGCTCTCATACTGCGATGAAATCGGGTATGTTGTGCGGTGAAGCTGTATTTGAGGCAATTCAAGCCGGTCATGAGAAAGGTGGCGATTTAGCAGTGGCGCGTGTCGCTGAAGGCGAAGACTTCTTTGCTAAAGAATTGACTGCATATACGGACAAGTTTAACAACAGTTGGTTAAAAGAAGAGTTACATCGTTCGCGTAACTTTGGCCCAGCAATGCATAAATTCGGTTTATGGATGGGTGGTGCATTTAACTTTATCGATCAAAATATCTTTAAAGTGCCATTTACCCTACATGACCTTGCACCTGACTTTAGTGCATTAAAAACTGTAGATGCTGCGACATTTAAACCGACCTATCCAAAGCCAGACGGTAAATTAACCTTTGATCGTTTATCTTCTGTATTTGTATCGAATACCGTACATGAAGAGAATCAGCCAGCTCACTTAAAGCTGACCGATGCTTCTATTCCAGTCAATGTCAACTTACCAAAATGGGATGAGCCTGCTCAACGCTACTGCCCTGCTGGTGTTTACGAGATTATGGAAAATGATGATGGTTCTAAGCGCTTCCAGATTAATGCTGCGAACTGTGTTCACTGTAAGACTTGTGATATCAAAGATCCATCTCAAAACATCACTTGGGTAACTCCTGAGGGTGGCGGTGGTCCAAACTACCCGAATATGTAAATCAATAAACCCGCTTCGGCGGGTTTTTTATCATTAATTAAATTTCGTTTTTAACGAAAAAATTATATTACTTATTTCCACCACCAAATAAAACAACCAGCCTAATATAGTTTATTTGACTTTCAATTTCATTTTTTGATGAATAAAATTCATATATTATAGAATTATTTTTTTGATTAACAAATATATGTTTATATAATGTATTTGGGCTGTACGGACTAGAGTAAATTGCTGAGTCCTTTTCAACCAGCTCCGAATATTTAAAGAAAATATTATTTTCTTTTAACAACTTTACATCAGCCTTTATCGGTTTTTTAAACACAGGTTGATTTGAAGGAGAAAAAACAAATTTATATTTTTTCTCTTTATCATTTAAGTTTAAGACTTTGATTGTGGCTGGATAACCAAATTTATTTTTAGATAAAACGTATACTCCTCTATCAGTTAAAGTTCCATCTTTTAGCACATGCACTTTCAAAGCTCCCTCAAAGAAGAGACTACTATTCCACTTTTCTGTCTCGCCAACTCTTGTGATTTCATTTATCAACATAATAGTATTATCAATCATATTGTCATCCATTGTTTTGGAATTTACAGTTGAATTAAATATTAAAAACAATAATAAACTTATCAACTTAAAATAATACATTATCTAACCATTAAAATATGAGTATATTTTGAGAGGATCTTCATCACCCTCACTTAAAAACCAGTCTGTAGTATTCTCATCATCGAACTCAGGAACCATAACACCATAATTCATATTATTAGCCGAATCTGTTCTTAAAAAGTAAGTATATTTCAAATCTTCCTCCTCATTATTTATTTTTGATTTAAATGCAGCTAATAGCTCTTTTGCTTTTCCTACATTTGGATACTCTGGGTAGCTATAATGTTTTAAATTAGAATTAAATAAATGTTCATTCCATGCAAATGGACATATAGCCTTTTTCGATATCCCATACATTTTTACATAACCATAGGCATCAGGAATTTTTTTATCTAAAATATCTGAAAGAATTCTGTAAGCTTCTTTTGCACAAGTTTCATTGGTAATTGCTCTATATTTCTTATCATTTGATTTCTTTTGCTCCCATTCATTTGTTTCATGATTATAAAAATGATTATTTGATTTCTCATACATTTTACTTA
Source organism: Acinetobacter sp. NyZ410 (assembly GCF_022828975.1). NCBI lineage: Bacteria > Pseudomonadati > Pseudomonadota > Gammaproteobacteria > Moraxellales > Moraxellaceae > Acinetobacter > Acinetobacter sp. NyZ410. Next base: position 4,445,332 of record NZ_CP094620.1, read on the forward strand.
CTTCATTTTTTATTTTTTTTGCTTCATCTTCACTAATATTTAGAACATATAATTGAGCTACTTCACCAATCGGATATTGACATGTTGAAGCATTTCCAATTACTTTATTTTCACCAAGCTTCTTTCCAGCACTAGGACCAAAACTAAAAAAACTAAAAACATCATCATTTTCTACAACATAAAAAAAAGCATGCCCCCAGTCTAAATTAGGGCCTGTTAAATATTGATGTTTAGCCGATTTCGAAGAGAATGTTATCTTTGCATTTTGATATGCATATGAAGCATTAGCCTCTGTACCAATAACTAAATAATACTCATTAACTTCAATTTCTGTTATAGGCTGATTAATCTCGGTAATATATTTTTTCTCATTCATTATTATAGTTCCACATCCAAGCTAAATTTTTCTTGCTCAGCTGTATAAATCCTATTTGTTTTACCATCTTTGTCTGTTTTACCTTTAAATTTTTTCCCATTTGCTCCATTTAAAACATAATTAGTATTCGGCATGATTTCACCTTGCTTATTCTTTAAGATAAACTGATGAGAGTATATATTCTTACTTGGTAGAAAAGGAATTTCAAAGTTAACTCTTTCCCCGCCCAAAAACTTATGTTGTCCAGCTTTGACTTCAAACTTACCCGCAGTGGTTGGTAAAACACCTGCACTACTAATTTCAACTTGCGAACCATCTGCAATCAAAATAATTTTCTTATCCGCTTTAATCTCGATCTTTTCTTCAGTTGAAATAATCTGAATACCTTTACGTGCAATCAAATCCGCACCATCGCCTTGTGCTTGGATTTCAACCTTACCTTTCCCTGCAAATAATCTTGCCCCTTCTTGTGCCGCAAAAAGACTGATCTTTGATTGCGCATGTGCAACTAAATTCTTTTGCGTACTCAGGTTGATACTATCACCCGCAGTTTCATAGATTTGTCGATCGGCAGAAAGATGTAGATCTTCATTAGTAGCAAGCGCAACCGAATTGGGTGAGGCCAATAACATGAGGGCTTGCTTAAAGGTATCTGCTTGATTTTTTGCTTCACTGGATTCGCCTTTTTCCAAATAAGAAATAAACGATTTCAAATGATCTAAATTTTCTAAAGGATCAGTTTGCTGATTCTTGGCAACTTCACTTAAGGCTTTAGAGTTATTTAGACTGCTTTCTAACTGACTTTTCGCCGCAGTTGCATCAAGGTGATTGCCTGAAGCTGAATCTTGAGCATGGGTACTCAGTAGTAGACCCTGTCCAGCTCGTAACGCTCCCCATTGGTCTGTTCTTAGTTCAAAGCCTTGGCCTCGTCCTTCACTGGTATCAGTTTCTTTAGGATGACTCAGATTACCGAGGTTAAGTTGACTCGCGCCGTGACTGCTTTGTAGCTGGCTGCTGATTTGCTCTGTGGTATCGTCAAATCTAAGCTGGCCATAGCCACTGCCTTTAACTTCTCGACTTTTGATCCCTGCTAGTTTTTTAGTATCAGGCAATTGGCCTTTGTCATCAAATTTCGTTGGGCTTCGTTGCGCTTCATGGATACGCCCCACCACAAATGGTCGATCGATATTGCCATCAAAGAAATCTATCACGACAATCTCACCAATCCTCGGTAAGAACCGTGCACCATAGCCTTCACCTGCCCACGGGGTCAGTACATCCACCCAAGCGGAATCGGTGTCGTTGTCATTGCTCCCTGCACCACCATCATGACTATGATCTTCATTGCGGGTAAATAGGAAACGAACTTTGATACGTCCCCATTCATCGACATGGATTTCTTCTCCACTTGGTCCAACCACTTTGGCACGTTGTGGATGGCTACTCGGGCGGTGTTGTAGTGGATGGTATTCAGGAACAGTAGTGATATTACGGCGTTGTAGTACCAATTGATTGGCTTGGCGTTCTGGGTTGTTTGAGTCTACATTTGAATTGACCCAATTGCTCTGTTGGAGCAAGCGATTGATTTGTTCATTCAGATCTTTGGGTAAGTTGTTCTGGTTATAGAATGTCTTTGAGGTGATCAGAAACTCTTTGTCTGAGCCATTGTGTTGGTCTATTTCTGGGTGTTCGTTTAATTCAAACCAGTATCCCACTTGTGCATCACGTACAGTGGAGTTGGCTATAAATTGTTTAGATTGAGCATCATAGTAATGACTGAGGTTTTGGTTAATCTTTTCAATCTGATTGTTATTTGAAGCAGTTACTTGATCTTCACCATTCAAGTCTTGAATCCATGCTGGACTGATATGCCAAGCCTGTTCTAAACCGAGACTGGCATTGTTTTGATTTTGACTGTGTTGGTGTTTGCTTTGAACACTGCCTGCACCCTCTTCTTGTTCTAACACATCTGCTTGCCAGCGTTGTACGTGGACAGCAGTGGGTTGTAAGCTACGTTGCCCGATAAAGCTGGTGATGCTGTCTTGTTGTTCTGTGGCACTGCTACGATGGAAGCGGATCTTTCTTCGTTCTAGCGCTTTGTATTCGCTATTATCATCCACCAAGCGCAGTTTTTGTGGCTGAATTTGAGTCGCAGAACTAGGCACAATCAATTGCGCTTCATCAATCAACCAGTTGATCCCTTCACTGCGCATCAAGCGGGTTAAAAATGCGTAGTCATTTTCGTTACTCTGCATGATGAATGGTCGGATATCGTAATCTTTTTTCAGTCCACTTTTATCGAGGCTTAGACTGGAGGCAAAGAGTGGGCTTTTTTCTTGCCATTCTTTAAACAGCGTTTCTATGACTTGCACAACCGACTTATTCATAAACACTCGGCTGTTACGGCGTTTATGCCATAGTGAAGTGGCATCTTCGAGTTTGAGTTTATATAGCGTTAGTGCACCATCACTTTGCCCTTGTGCGGCCTCAGTAATCACCCCTGTGCTACGAAACAGTTGTCCATGATCTGTGACTTGATCAATCGCTACTTGGCTACCAATGAATTGTTTAAGCGGAATCGTTGCTGAGGTGGCAAGGCAAATCAGTTCAATAAACACGCCTTGGTTTAGACCATGTTGTCCATCGATACGTTGTAAGAAGACTTGGTTGTTTAAGTCTGTATTGCTAAATTGGATATGCAAGGCTCGTTTTTGTGCGTTTAGTCCAAGCTGATCCAATATTTTATAAATGCTATTTACTAAGCTGTTCATTTGAATGAGTTAATTATTATTAAAAAATATGTTTAGATTATAATCATAAGTCAAAATTCTGTCATTTTTAATTTTGTAAAATGATTTAATATCCACAATATAATTATTAAAATTCAATAAATTACATATAACATAAATTTATTAGCCATTAAAAACAGGCTAAATAAATTTCAATATTCTTAAATCAATAAAAGGGAAATCATCACATATAACATAGACTGATTTCCACCCATCATGATCTTTTAACCTTTCTTCACTAAATAGTGAAATTCCTTATTTCCGGCATCATCTAGTACTTCTTCTTGTAAAATCAACTCATGACCGAGATGCATACAAAATTTAGGAATGTCCCAAGAAGTTGAATTATCAGTTGCAAATACTTCAACGACATCACCTGATTTAGATTTACGAATTGCTTGATGCAACATCATTACAGGCTCAGGACAACGTAGTCCACGCGTGTTTAATTGAATGCTTGCTGTAGGCATCGGTTCAGACATTATCTATTCTCAAAAAGAAGCGAAATCAATCAATAATTTTAACACAAACTCAAATAATGAATAAGGCTTGCAATATATCTATAATATGACACATACATTCATCTATTTACCTTATTTAATAGATAGACATCTGTGTTTTCTTCGGTATGATAAAAAAACATTTACTAGATATTAAGCGTCTTTAGGAAAGATCATGCACGAGGAATCAGGCCCATCGTGGGGAATGCGTGGCTTACGCAAATGGTTAGGAACAGCGCCAGAAACCCGGGATGAACTGCTAAAATTAGTACAAGATTCACGTCGTTTTTTAGAACCCGATACTGTTGCAATGTTAGAAGGCGTATTAGACCTTCCAGCAACAAAAATCCGTGAAGTCATGACTCCGCGCACAGCGATGGTCAGTTTACAAGAAGATGATCAACTTCTTGATATTTTAGATATTCTTATTGAATCTGCACATTCACGTTTCCCTGTTTTCTCTTCTGATCAGCCTGAAAACGTGGTGGGTATTTTACTTGCTAAAGATCTTTTACCCTTTTTAACTGATCGTTCATCTGTTGTCGATGTGCATGCGTTAATGCGTCAGCCATTATTTGTGCCAGAAAGTGCACGTTCCGACCAAGTTTTGAGAATGTTAAAAAACACTCAAACCCATATTGCTATTGTGATTGATGAATATGGTTCAACAGCAGGTCTGGTCACTTTAGAAGATATTCTGGAAGAGATTGTTGGCGAAATTGAAGATGAGCATGATAACGTTGACGAAGAAGCGCAATTTATCATTCCAGATACAACCCATACCACAGCCAATACATGGATTGTGCAAGCACTTACACCAATCGAACATTTTAACAATGTTTTAGATGCTGAATTTCCTGACGATGAAGTAGAGACTATGGGCGGATTACTGCTTCAAGAAATTGGTCTAGTGAGTGATCTTCAAGGCCAAGTGGTTGAGCTTGAGGATTGGGAATTTACAATTATTGAAGCAGATGCACGCACTATTCATCTGATTCGAGCTGTACATAAATGAGAGCATACTTTGACAAGCTGTTAAATTCATCACAACAACAAAAACAGCTGCCCTTCATTTTCCCATTATTGATTTCGTTAATGTCAGGCGCAGTGTTCAGTTTAGCACTGGCGCCTTATTATTGGTGGTGGTTGGCAATTTTATCGCCTGCCCTGCTATATGCTTGCTTAAAAGGCCGTACACCACGCCAAGCATTTGCGATTGGCTTAAGCTATGGCTTTGGTCTATGGTTTGTTGGCGCATTCTGGCTCTATACATCGATTCATGTGTATGGAGATACCAATGCTGTATTAAGTGTCTTGATGATCGCCATCATGGCCATTGTCATGGGGCTTTTTACCGCGATTCAGACTTGGGTATATCGTAGATTCTTTCCTGAAACGCCATTAACTTTCGCTCCTTTGTGGGTTATTTTTGAATGGTCGAAGACTTGGGTCTTTACTGGTTTTCCATGGTTATTTGCAGGTTACGCATTCACTGAACGACTCTTAGATGGCTATGCTCCACTTTTTGGTGTGTTTGCAGTATCTTTTGTTGTGATTATCCTTGCTTGTGCATTGGTTGAAATTTTAAATAGAAAAGTCTTTTGGATCTTTCCTGCAATCATTTTAATCCTTGGCGCATGGGGCGCATCGTTTATCACTTTCGTACAACCGAAAGCAGAAAAGCCGCTCTCCGTTTCTTTGATTCAAGGCAATATTCCGCAAGATTTAAAATGGTTGACTGAATATCAGGTTAAAACCTTAGAAATTTACGTCAATTTAAGCCGTACTGAATGGGGGCGTGATCTGATTGTTTGGCCAGAATCCTCGATTCCACTGTTCCAAACAGATATTCAACAATTCTTGGATATGATGGATCAACAAGCCAAAAGTTCAGGCACAGCATGGGTAACGGGTATTCCTTATTGGGACTTAAAAGAATCGCAGAAAAATGGCTATCCAATGTACTACAACAGTATGATGGCTTCTGGCGCGGATTCTTCAGGCTTATATAAAAAACAACGTCTGGTGCCTTTTGGTGAATATATTCCACTTTCAGGATTATTGGCTTGGGTGTTACCTGCGCTACAAAATGATCCATCCATGAGTGGATTTTCCCAAGGTGCATCCAATCAGAAACCTTTTAATATTAAAGGACATGATTTAGCTGCAGCCATTTGTTATGAAGTGGCCTATCCGAATCTCACTCGACGAAATGCGATTAATAGTGACTTTTTAGTGACTGTTTCTAATGATGCTTGGTTCACTGGTACAGCAGGCCCATTACAACATCTTCAAATGGTGCAAATGCGTGCCAAGGAAAATGGACGTTGGTTTATTCGTGCAACCAATACAGGCGTAACAGCATTTATTGACCACAATGGGCATATTGTAAAACAAGCCCCTGTAGATCAAAAAGCTGTGCTTCGTGGTGATTTACCAGCCATGCAAGGTGAAACTTGGTACACCCGCTTTAGCGATTACCCTATTTTATTGCTATCCCTCTTATTATTAATTTTAGGCTGGATCTATCGACCGAAAGCAGTCGATATTAGCTTTAAATCTAGACGTTAATGCTTGAATCCCTCATCTCTGGTTTAAGGAGATGAGGTTAGCTTCAACAAAGCGCTTGATTCAATCATTAAAGTAACTTTGTGCCCAATGGCACATTTGCATCAGGCACACACAACGTCACATGCCCATCTTGATTATGGAAACCCGTCACTAAACACTCTGATTGAATCGGTCCAATTTGTTTTTTTGGAAAGTTCACAACAGCAACCACAAGCTTCCCAATTAAATCTTCAGGTTGATACAGGTTGGTAATTTGCGCACTCGATTTCTTTACACCAAGCACTTCACCAAAATCAACATGCAAAATATAAGCAGGATTTCGCGCTTTCTCAAACACTTCGGCTTGAATAATTTTTCCTACCCGTAACTCTACCTTAAGAAAATCATTCCATTCTATTTGTTGCATTGCTGAGTCCTCGTATTTTTATCAATTCATCTCAAGAGATAAAATCATTTTAGATAAATTTAAAGCGATCAACCTTATACAAAACAGACAAATGATCCTGTTAAAAAGACAATCATGTTCAATCCAGACTCAATCCAAGCCCTATCAAAACGAAATTGAAAATATTTTCGGCGCATTTTTTATTATATTTTTTTCAAGTTTATGCTAAATTATTTTCGCTGATCATAAAGTCGTAAACGTTTACGTCAATCAACGTGCCAACATATCTCCAACAAGGCTTGGGGCTATTTAAATCAAGATTTTAATATTTTGGTTCGGCACTGGCGTTTGTTGGTTTACGGAGTAAAAAATGCAAAATTCTAAATCATCTTATTTTAATTTTAAAAAGATTCCACATCGCTATGCAGCGATTGTTTTACCTTTGTTACTGTCTATTATCATGACATTTATTGTTTCATGTATCAGTACATTCAGAAGCATGGGTTTTGAGAATTTTTCGCTATACACATGGCTTTCAGCTTGGGGGATTTCTTGGCTGATTGCCTTTCCAGTGTTACTTTTTATCTTACCTATTGTGCGCAAAATCACCATGAGCCTGGTTCAGCCGACTTAGTTGAATAAATCTGAATCATTAAATTGTAGTGCAAAAAAACCGAGGATTATACTTATACCCTCGGTTTTCCATGATATTTCAACTAAAGTTGAGTCACCAAATAAGACATCATTGCAGCTAAAAATAACATTGGCACATAACGATATGAACGTACTAAATATTGTTCTAATAATGATGAGAATTCAGTTTTTAACTGAAATACTGTCAAATTTAAGGCATTATAAAAACTAATAATAGATAATGCACTAAATACGCTAATCGCCATAAAACCAATCATGATCTGGCTATTGGCATCGGCAACTTGCCAAATATTGAGAAAAAACTGGCTAATCGGTAATAGGCTCAAAATTAAAAGAACAGATTTGAGCATAGTCCAATGAAATTGGCTGATTTCATCTGGTAATAATAATGCTTTCATCTCATCCTCCTAAGCAATTCAGATTGCCCTGAGAACTATTATGCAAGCTTTTAATTAAATAAAAAGTCTATTTTTATACACAATTTAACTTTCTTGTAACTATTAAATATGGGAATAATTCTTATTATAACTCTCAAAAATCATTATTTTAAATAGCTGTTATATTTCAATAAATTAAATGCACTTTAGCAAACAAGAAAGATTATCACTTCACTCAAGATTTATTAACTCGATTAAATGAAGTGATTAATCCCATAAATATTAACTTAAATAATCTTCAATTAAGGTTGGTAATAAATATCTGCATCATTTCCTTCACCACCTTGTTTACCATCGGCACCAAAAGAATATAAATCAAATTTACGACCTTCAGAACCAGGGATCACATATTGAATATCATTTTCCCAACTGTCTTTTGGATAACCACCTTTAACATAACCACCAGGTAACCAGTTTTTAGCCGTTGCAGGTTGATTTACAAGCGCGTCTAAACCACCATCTTGGCTTGTCGGATAACGCCCATTGTCCAGTTTATACTGGTCTAAAGCACCCGCTACACCTTTTAATGCAATTTTAGTGGTGTCAACTTTGGCTTTTTCACCGCGTCCCATCACATTGGGTACGATCAATGCTGCAAGTACGCCTAAAATAACAATCACAACCATCACTTCAATTAAGGTAAAACCTGACTGACGAGTCCTATTCATCTTTCGTTGCATCTGCTTACTCTCTATATATTCTTTATAAAAATAATTGGCTTAAATCATATTGTTCATATTGACGATTGGCAACATGACTGCAATCACAATAACCAAAACAATACCAGCCATAAACACCAACATTAAGGGTTCCAGTAAAGCCAATAATGTTGAAATAAATGAGGATACTTCTCGATCCTGCATATCTGATGCACGGCTTAACATTCGATCTAACTCACCCGAAGCTTCACCGCTTTTAATCATTTGTACCATCATCGGTGGGAAATAACCACAACGCTCCAATTGTGTTGCAAGATTTCCACCTTCTGTGACTTTCTCTGCTGCAATATTAACAGCATCTCGTATCACCCAATTGCTACTTACCGCTGCTCCAATTTTCAAAGCATCGACCAATGGCACGCCTGATTGGGTAAGAATAGATAGGGTACTGGCAAAACGCGCTGCATTTATACCACGAGATAATTTACCAAATAATGGCAATCTGAGTGTTAAACGATCAAAAGCATAGTGCCCCGCAGAAGTTCGTAGGAATCGAATCAATAAAAAGATCCCAATCACACTAAACACCAGCATAAAGGGCCAAGCCTGCCGAATAATCTCACTGGCTTTCATCAACGCCACAGTGATCCATGGCAAGGCTTGCTTACTTTGGTCAAAGGTTTTAACAATGTCTGGAACAACATACGTCATTAACCCCATCACAATCGCAAAAGACATAAACATCAAGATGATTGGATAGATCATCGCACCTTGAATTTTCTTTTGCATGGCAAAGCGGTTTTCCGTGTAATCAGATAATTGATCTAAAATTAAATCCAAATGCCCTGAACGTTCACCTGCGGCAACAGTCGCAATATACAAATCTGGAAAGCGTCCTGTTTGTTGCATCGCTTGAGCCAAAGAGTGCCCTTCAAGCACTTTTGAACGTGCCGAAAGTAAAAGATTTTGTACATGCACTTTTTCACTTTGTTTGGCAACTGCTCGTAATGCTTCCTCTAAAGGAATTGCAGCAGCGACCAAAACAGAAAGTTGACGTGTCATTAAGGCCAAATCATAAGCCGAGAATTTACGTTGAAAAAATCCTGAACTTTTATTTTTATCTTTTTGTTCAACAGCATCCACCGTGACAGGAATCAATTCCTTGTCCCGTAGTTGTTGTCGAATCTGGCGTGCGGAATCTCCCTCTAACACGCCTTTTTGCTGCTTTCCTGAAGCATCAATTGCAGTAAATTGATATGCTGGCATTATTATGCTCTAGTTTTCCAAAATTTTTTGATTACGCTGTTGCGTCATACCCTATAAATCATTCATATTCATGTTTATAGATGACTGTTACACTCTAACACAAGCCGAATCTGGACATGAAACAATTTCATCACAGCCTCACTAAATTAATGAGTCACTAAATTAAAAATGTCGAATACCCTTGCTACGCCACAGACGATTTATCGTATTCAAGTTGCTGTTCCAGTCTATTTGAATGACTGCTTTGATTACCAAGTCACCGCTGAACAATATGCGCAAGCTGAAGTCGGTGCGCGTGTTGCAGTGTCTTTTGGCAGACAAAATCTGATTGGTGTTATTGTTAAGAAAGTACCGATTGATGAACCTGTGGATTCTCATTTTAAACTCAAAGCCATTACTGAACTGTTAGATGAACAGGCCATTCTAGACAGTAAAGTTTTAAGTTTATTGACATGGTCATCACAATATTATCAATTTCCTATCGGTGAAGTGATTCAAACGGCGTTACCTACCTTATTACGCCAAGGTAAACCTTATAATTTATTGGCACGTATCTGGAAACTTTTAGACTTACATGCCGAAGACAAAGTTAAGCGTTCTGAAAAACAACAAGAAGCCTATAAAATTTTAAAGCTACACCCGAAAGGGACACAGGAAAATATTCTTAATTTAAGTGGTGTTGAAACAGCCACGCTCAAAGTCCTTGAGAAAAAAGACATTGTTCGTTGTGATTTGGAACCACAGAATGTCACGCCAGAACCTGTGCAATTGGCACAGATGCCCCTCACGCCAAATGACGATCAGAAGAAAGCCATTCAAGCGATTTTAAAAGCGCAAAAAAAATATCAAGCGTTTCTACTGGATGGTTTAACTGGGAGTGGTAAAACCGAAGTTTATTTGCAAGTGATGCATGAAGTACTTAAGCAAGGCAAACAAGTCTTGGTTTTAGTACCTGAAATCGGCTTAACCCCACAAACCATCAGTCGTTTTCAATCACGTTTTCATTGCAATATTGCTTTACTGCACTCAGGCTTAAATGACACTAAACGTTTACAAGCATGGCAACATGCGCAAACGGGCAAAGCCTCTATTATTTTAGGCACACGTTCTGCAATTTATACGCCTTTGCCGCATTTGGGTTTGATTATTTTAGATGAAGAGCATGATCTTTCGTTTAAACAACAAGAAGGCTTTCGCTATCATGCTCGCGATGTGGCCATGTATCGTGCACATTTAGAAAATTGCCCGATTATCTTAGGTTCTGCCACGCCTAGTATTGACAGTTATTATCTTGCTCGCCAAGAAAAGCTGACACGGATTGAGTTAAATCAACGTGCTGGTGCCGCAATCATGCCGAAAATGCATTTGATTGATTTAAAAGTGGCAAAAAAACAGCATGGCTTAAGTGATGTTTTAATTGCTGAAATAAAAAAACGTTTAGAGAAAAAAGAACAAGTTCTGATTTTTTTAAATCGCCGCGGTTATGCTCCTGTGCTTATCTGTGAAAGCTGTGGCTGGCAGGCCAATTGCCCCAACTGCGATGCTCACTTTACCCTGCATTTAAAGCCTTATCAGCATTTACATTGTCACCATTGTGGCACGATTAATCGTATGCCTGATGCTTGCCCTCAATGCAATCAACAACAATTAAAGCCAATTGGCATGGGAACTGCCAAAGTTGAAGAAACCTTGAATGAGCTGTTCCCTCACTTCCCCGTCTTGCGCGTAGATCGTGACTCAACCAGTCGGGTTGGTAGTTGGCAAAAGATTTATGATCAAATCCAGAAAAGTGAACCGACCATTTTACTTGGTACTCAAATGCTGGCAAAAGGACATCACTTTCCTTATGTCACCTTAGTGGCAATTTTGGATATTGATGCAGGTTTGTTGAGTGTGGATTTCCGTGCTACAGAACGTACTGCGCAATTAATTATTCAAGTTGCAGGTCGTGCGGGTCGTGGTGAAATGAAAGGTGAGGTCTATTTACAAACCCTAAGACCTGATCATCCGTTATTAAACACCTTGATTCATAATGACTATCGGACCTTTGCCAAACAAACCTTAAAAGATCGCCAAGCCGCGCTACTTCCACCCTTTCGTTATACAGCTTTGATCCGTTGTGATTCAAAACATCAGGAAGAAAATTTAAAGTTTTTGACTGAAATGACGCAGCTCCTTAGACAAACTGCCGAAGAGAATTTAATTGATATTTGGGGACCTATTCCAGCCCCAATGGAGCGTAAAGCAGGGCGTTACCAAGCCCATGTGGTTTTGCTTTCTCAAGATCGGGCAAAAATGCATTTTTATATTCGTCAATGGTGGCAACAGCTGTTACATAGCAAACCCTCTACGATGAAAGTCACCATAGATGTTGATCCGCAAGAGTTGAGTTGAGTTTGTTGTTGTATTCAGTATTTTAGCAGTGATGTGAGTATGCAATTTTGTTTAAAAATGAATTTGTGTACTCACTATTTTTTGAATAGAAAATATTATCATATGCCATTCAAAACTAGATTTAATAATATAAAAATCAATACATTAAGTCTTTAATTAATTTTTCACTATGAAAATATTCAAAAGCCTTTCTGCTGATAGATTCATACTCAGCAAATTTTAAATTAATATCATGAACTAATTGAGAATTAGAGTTTGGTTTATAAAAATAAGTAAATAAATCATCTTCATTAAAAAGCACTCTATCAGAAACGAAATATTCAGATAAAATTTTATCTAATTCACTGATATTTATTTCGCCTTTTTTATACCGAATGTAAGCAAAACCAATGAAAAGCGAATCGATTAAGTTATGATCCAGCATATTTTCGTTTGCTAAACCACATCTAATATCGTCATTTATATTTTTAAGGTCAGTAGCTAAAGAAGCAGAAAATAGCCAATCCCTAGGAGTATCAACATGACTTATGTTCATATCAACCCAGCCGATGAGCGTATCTAGATCAATAAAGCATGAATCAATCATTGCGCAAATTATATATCTTGGATTCATATAGTTTTTTAATTCAGTGTCCAAACAATCTCTCCCATGCTAAAACGGCTAAGTGTGTGATGTTAATTTATTAGATATAGAAAGATAATTATGATTAAAAATCATTCTTAATAGATACATTCTTGTTTTTGTTTATCCCATCATTCTTCCGATACACCACATAGTTCAAAATTTAACGTAAGCCCTAAATTAGCTATTCTTTGAACAAGACCAGCGTTTAAATTAAAATTAAAGGTAACATTACCCTCTATAATATTTTTTGCTGAAAAAACATCTATATATGCATTATCAATATTATCTAATTTTCCCAGGTCAAAATAATGAGACTCTAACAATTCAACTAGTTTTGAAATTTGTTTAGAAATGTCGGGGGCTCTTGGTAAAGTATATCTCCAGTATCCAAGTTTCCGTACTGTGTTGGAACCATACGATGTAGTATGGGTATCGCCTTTCATGAAACTTTTAGTTGGATTCAATAACAATATCTTAGTAACTTGGATAGGATCCAAATCTATCCCATTTAAAGATAGACTAATAGTACCAATAGATTCTTTTTCTTTATCACTCATCATTTAAATTACCAACCCATTCACCATTAGAATCTTCTACATCACCAGTCTGAGGATTAATTCCAAAATTTTCTGCTGCACCTCCTCCACAACTATCTTTTACACCATGAAGTCGGTCGCTGACTTCTCCTTTGCTCACCCCATTACGTTTCCCCCATTCTCTAACCCCTCACCAAACAGGCAATATTTTCATTTTTTCAACAAATCCACTCCAATGTAATTTATATTTACGTTACTTACTGCGACAACCATAGCTACCATAATCTAGGTCATTATAATAAACTGGGAAATCATTTTTTAATCTCTGTGCTAATGTTTCGGCTTTTTTACAATCTTTTCCCAAAACTTTTTTAGAGCCACTTTCATATGACATAGCCAGCAATCTTATTGCGGGTGGGTAATTTCGTTCAACTAACAAGTTCAAATATTCAATTTTTTCGATTCATCTGTTTTGATACCCCATTGCACAACTTCAAATAATGCTTCATTATTTCCAGCTAAACCTTTTTTTACAAATTTCTCCTCATTCTTTTGCATATACTCACTCACTACCGAACCCGTACTTACATCAATTGAATCATTGGATAGATTGACTTTATCTGTAAAAAGATAGACTCCTACTAAAATAACAAAGACTATAATGATGCCAACCATATATTTCATTTCAATCTCCACAACTATTCTATAGAAAAACATTCCATTAAAATGATTATGCTATTTTTTTATTCTAATCTCATGTTTTTCTATTTCTCCATTTTCACCTTTGTATAGATCTAGATATATTACTCCTGAGTATTTATCACCGGTTAAATACATTGTATAGTAATCATAATTTTGGTCTTCTGGGGCACCAAAATATCTACCTACTTTCCAAATTTTATATTTTTGAATATTACCAAACTTATCTTGTAAATGGTTATCCGTTTGAAAAACAGTTTCAATATATTTTTCATTTTTTTTATGAATCTTATTTTGTACAAAAGTTGTGACTGCCGCCAATAAAATTATAAAAACTATTACTGCTACTAATTTTTTCATATTATTTCCTATTATAAAAAATACTCCAAAATTAGGACTATACGAACCGCTCAAAGAAAATCTAATTTTCACAAATCATTTAAAGAAATTCTTGGATAAAGATCAAAATTCGGTTCATTCATGACTGTATAGCCACCATCCAATTTGTTACTGTTTTTCATTCAATATATTTCGAACTTAGCTCTCCACAGACAAAAAAAGCTATTTTCCTTGCGGATATGATTGTTCTATAATTTCGTAAAAAAGTAATTAATTCTGAAGATAAAAAATAATCAACATCCCATGATTCTTCTTTTTCTTTATCTAACGGTAGATTGTGTATTAAATTCAAAATCATTCCTGCGCTACGAAAATCTGAGGATTGAATTTGTAATAATACTTCTTTTAAACAAAAATCAAGTATTTTACGTGTACTCTCTATTGGAATGAATGAAGAGTTATCAACAACATATTGGATGCAATCAACAATATGCTCTTTGGGATTTCCATTTAACAAAACATTTCTACAAGATATTATGTTTGCTCGAATAGAATAAATAATATCCATTAATACCCTCCTGGTGTGTACTTAAGATCTGCTGGAGTTCTGTAATAGCCATATGGTAAATTTCATCTACAATGAAAAACTTATAAAATATATTACTTAAATAAATGAGTACTATTAAAAAATAATAATTAACGTAATTTATTTTTAGTTAACAATTTTTCTCCTCAAATTCTATTTATTTTAATTTTAAGGAACTATGAGGTGATCAATTACCTCATTATCACTTACAATATAGAGTACATCGCCAGTGTCAATTCTTTTAGCATCAATTTTTACTTTTAAAGATTTAACACATTCGCACCTATTTTTATTTTCACCATAAATAACTAAAGAGGATTTTTTGAAGGAATTTAATGTCAAATAAGCATCTTCACGCTCAGCACATGAAAAGAAATCCGTCAATTAAACTAAATAAGCCTTTTCATTATTTAATTTTAAAATGGTTGGTTTAATTTTCTCATATGCTCCATCGCATTTATTTTCTTCGGCAACAATTTCTACTCCTGTTCCCAATGTAAATGTATTCTCTAGATTCTGAGCACTATTACAAGCTGAAGAGCTTAGAATCACAAATAAGCCTAATGATGATTTAAGCCATTTATTCTTTACCATTATTAAACTCTCTCCATTCACCTGGCTTAGCAAAATTGGGAATACTGTCGAATGGCTTTTTATTGATAATTAATCCTCATTCTGACATCTTTAACAAATTGTGAAAAATCAAAATCAAATCTTTCAAATTTCTTCTCTATTATTTCAAAAAAAACATTATCACTAAAATGAAAATTTTTTCTTGCTATAGCTTCTATTTGTGAAAATACTTCCATATGTGCATTATTTATATCATCTATTTTAACATCCTCCATGTTATTTTCTTCACGATAATTATAAAGAGCTTCTCTAATTTCCAATGATAAAAAATAACTTAACCTTGAAAGCCATACTATTTTATTAGAGTCACTCAAATCCGAATAATATAAAAACTCTTCATTAAAAAAAACTCTTTTCCCATTTATTTTTTCCAAAATCATTCTCCTCTTGGTAATAAATTAATATTTCAGCTATTCCTAGAGATTCAATATTAATTCCAATTTTTATATTTTTCTACTTTTCAAAAACTTAACATACTAAGATTTACTTTCTCAGTAGATAAACATAAATAATCAATAAAAAACCATCTAGATAACTATTAATATTTTTAATTTTCCTTCCAATCCATGGGAAAATTAGATGATTTATTTCATTAAGGCCATAGATTTTTCTTAGTTTAATATTTACATCTTTTTCCTCATGAAAAATCAGTCTAAATTGAATAGTTAAGTAAACCACTTAATTTGAAAATCTCTATTTAATTCTAAAAAATCTGCTTTTACTTCAATCCACAATTTATTCACTCCGATATCTCCCTTGGTAGTTGATCTGCAATGTAAGATGAGGCACTAGAACCAAATCTTCAATATATTCGACTAGATATCATTCATTTTTGGGGAGCTAGTTTAATCATATATTCAACATCTTTAATAAATGCGCTTGGATTGAAACCCACTTTTTTTGCTTTTTCTTCTAGCATGTCAAAAAAATCAGTATCTGAAAAATTATCACCATTTCTTATTTTAGAACCAATTTTTCCAAAAATTTGCAATAGAATATCATTTATAAGATCAATTCTGCAGTCATCAATTTTTACTAACGAATCACGACTATCATATATGACTATCCTAATTTCCATAGATAAGTAGTAGCCTAACCTCGAGAACCAAATTATTTTATGATCATTACTTAGTTTCATGAAATATTCTTTATCAAGACTAGAAAATATAGCCTTATTATCATTAGAGTAATCTGTCATAATTATTCACTTCTCGGTAAAAGATTAATATTAATACCATTCTCTTGTAAAATGTATGTTCGAGTATTTCCTTGTCGTATCAAACCATTGTTAGGATTAACTCTTAATGGCTCGTCATTTCCTCTATTTGGTCTTAAAGAATCAATAACATCTCTCAAAGGTTGATTCCTCCAATAGGAATAGCTCGAACTGTTCATCAATGTATTTGGTGGGTGTGCAAATCTTAGCTTTGGCCCTGTTTGATTTGGTCTACATTGAGTTTCAAGCTGATTATTAATCTGTAACCTATTTAAATCTCTTTGTAGATTTTGAATATCTCTTACACCAACAGGATCATTCATTGGTCTATAAGTTCTATAAGTATAATTTGGATCAAATTGCCTAATTTTATCTACATAGAATCTAATTTGGCTAGCCGTTATTGGATCTATTTGTGATGATGGCCCTCTTCGAGTTGGAGCTAATCCTGTAGAGTCTATAAAATTAACCGGATTATTTCCTACATAAGCATAGGTATTTAAACCTCCAGCCAATCCAATCGGATCGCTTTGAGTATAACGCCCTATACTGGCATCATAATAACGGTTCCAGTTATACCAAAGTGTACTCTCTGCATCATAATATTGCCCAGGGAATCCAAGATTAAAAACACCTAATGTTTCATTCGTCACTGTACGCCCAAAACTACCGTTAGAAGCCTTCCACACCACCGACTTATTTGGGGCAGTAATTGATTCTGCCCGACCCAAATGATCATTGTGTATGAAATGTACATCACCTCTTGTGAACAGAGCGATAGGTTCGCCACCTAACCAGATATAGAAACGGCCTATGCTACCAACTCGCCATGTCTCTGCTGTTAAACGACCATCAGGCGTATAAATATAATCTGTGCGGGCTGAACCATTGACTTTACGACTGCGAAGATTGTCCACATCATAATCATAACGGGTAACGCTTTCACCTGATTTCACTGTTTTAAGACGCCCAAAACCATCATAAGCATAGTTGTAATTAGCTGTCCCGACCGGACCTGTACGAGCAGTTAAGTTTCCAAGCGTGTCATAACTATACGATTGTATACCCGCAGCAGTGGTCATTGATTTAAGCTGATTTCCAGCAGAAATTTCATAACGTGCTGCATTACTGGACTGGTTCAGTCTGTTCGACCCCGTATCGTAGCCCCATCTTAGTGCTTGTACATTTGTACTAGAACCAAGTAAACGGCCCATCGCATCATATTCATGACTAAGGCTCTTGCTATCGTCTACAACATCTTTGACTTGCGTGATCCAGTCATTGCTGTTGTAGCTGTAATCATAGTTTTGTAAGTTTCCACGAATACCAGTCAAGCGATAATCCTGATCATAACTGCGCTTTTCAGTCAGACCATTGCCATAGGTCCAACTTTTAACTCCACCATAGGGTTCATAAAGAATATTACTCACCACAGTTATGATAATATCTGTATCGAATTTGAATATTACCTCCTTGACTCGATTCAGTTCGTCATATATATACACGCTATTAAATATTAGTTCATGACCTTCTTGAAACACACGGTCATAATCATCGTATAACCAGTAATAATTGTATTCTGTACCATCAATTTTAGTCACTTGAACGGTGAGTTGGCCTGATTTGGTATAACCATAGCCTTTACCCGTTATCCCATCTGAGGTTGCACATAATCTTCCAATGCCATTGGTACAATCATCATAACGCCAGACTTGAACCTGATCACCTGTTCTGGCCTGAGTTTTTCGATTCAAGGCATCATAGTTATAATTGGTGATACTGCCGTCGGCACGGGTCAAGCTAATGAGATTCCCATCATTGTCATAAGTGTAGCTGGTTTGACCGGTGGCTGGGCTCTTCTGGGTAAGAACTTCCCCGAAACCGTTATAGCTATAGGTGGTTGTATTACCAGCTGGATCAGTGACTGAGGTTAAGTTACCCAGGGAATCCCATGTGTATCTTACAATTGAGCCATCTGGCTGACCTTCTGTCAGCAAACGCCCCATGGCATCATAGCTAAAGGTTTTTACCTGGCCCAGTGCATTGCTTTGTTTAATCACATTGCCATTGCCATCATATTCCCGAGCAATGTTCTGACCATTATTACCTTTGTCTGCTGTTATCCAACCCAACTGGTTTTGGTCATTTACTCGAGCGTAACGAACGGTATTACCTTCACGATACTCTACTCGTTGTAGGACACCCAAATTGGAATAACTGTAGTTCTGCTGGCTAATGACATTGCCATCGGTACCATGACTAATACTGGCAATCGTTCCATTATCATTATAAGTCGTTGTTTCAACCATTCCATTTGGATAGCTGGTTTTGGTACGGCCGAAAGGCCCGTATTCATAACGTGTTTGGATATACCTCGCCAGTGAATTTTTTAAGGCTTCACTGGTTACTCGCCCCCGACTGTCATAGCTGTATTGAATGTCTTGCCCATTGGCTGAAGTAATTTTACCCACATTGCCTAAAGCATCATAATTGCTATATGTCGTGGTTTGCCCCAAGGCATTCTTAAACTCGATCAGATTTCCAGCTGTGTCATACATATAACGGCTGATCTTTCCATTTTTAGTGACGGCCATCGTTGCCAGCATCGTATTGGCATGGAAGGTATAACTGTATTGTTCTTTACGACAACTGTGTTGGTCACAGACGGAGAAGCTTTTTAAGCGGTTTTTAGCGGGTTCATTGGCAGAATAATAACTATAAGTTTCCTCTCGAATTAAACGATTAGATCCATCAAGCATTTGAATTTGAGTGATTAAACTGGTTTCTCCAAGGTAGCTATATTTTTTGATATACGCATTGGAAGCATTACCATTTTGGATACCTATAGTTTCTTGAGTGACTCTACCAAAACGATCACGCTGATATTGTGTCTCTACGCCATTCCAGTCTTTGGTGGAAATCACATATCCATTGTTATCGTAAGTATTTTCCATACTGCTATTCGGGCAGTTATTTACCCCACTTCTTTCTACTTTAGCCAGTTTATTTTTTTTATTATCTGTATAAATATATTTAATAACTGCACCTAAAGGATTGGTAACAATTGTATAATTATCACCAAAAGTTAACCTATCAACTTGTGTACCATCACTCCGGCCACTTTGAACTGCTTTGTTTCCATTAAAATAATAGCTATTGTAAGGCTTGCGATTTATCCATATCCCACTCAGCATATGATAAGAGTCAGCTCCATTTTCTCCATAAAGATAGGTACGTGAGCCTGTATTTTTAGGATAAGAAACTAGATAAAGTGAGCGGTAGTTATGGTGGTATGAATAAATATTTCCAGCAGGATCTATCACTTCTGAGAGTTCACCCGCATACCAAATTAACTTAATAGATTTTCCATTTGTATGTGTGACTTTAATTAATCTTTTATTTTCATCATAAGAAAGTACCCAACCGATACCATAAGCATTTTTTTTACTAAGTAACCTTCCATTGAGCGTATAAGTCTCAACGCCACCATCTGGTAGGGTAACAATAAATTCGTTATTAGATTTCTGAATACGTGTTAATTCATTTAAGTAATAATTTTCACCATTGGGTAATTGTCGAATTCTCTTTCCCTGAGGATCTATAGCTAAACGATAATCAAAATTATGCCTCCATTTTCCATTGACTGAAAAATTCGCAGTGCCAGTAGCAAAAGAATCATAATAGCGAATAAACACTAAAGGCATCTCACCAGACGTTGTAAAGTCCAGTTCCTGCTGGATTTTTTTCCCAGTTGCAATCACGATAGGATTAGAAGTACTATCTGCGGAACATTCCCTTGCCTCAAAAGCAGGAACAACAAGCTCCGTATCCTCAGAACTCGACGTTGGACCCGTGCTCGTAGAACCACCACCTCCACCAGAAGTACCACCACCAAGCCAAGGATCATTTATACTAGGGAATGGACTTGGTCTTATAGCCTCTACTTCTATTCTTGGTAATTGACCTACGCCCCCGCTTCCACCAGAATCTGAAATTAAACGACTTCCATAACTATTTTCACAATCTGTTTTCATTACATTCCATGCATTGCATTCACCTCCACCAGCACTATGACATATGAAATATTCCATTTGGCATTCTTCAAATGACATAGCAAATGTTTTAATTGGAAAAAAAATTATAAAAAATAGTAGTGCTAATATTCTCATTTTTATTCTCAGCAAATCTAGAACTACGAAATACTGTATCACGCCACCATTTAAATAAGAATCATTCTCAATTGATTTTTTAAATAAAATTCAGCATTTATTAAGATTTTCTAAATAAATTGAAAAATATAGTATTCCATTTAAGCCCACGATCATCAGCATAAATAGATCATTTAGAAAAATGCAAAAATCTACCGCCATATAAAGCAATGGATTTTCAATACAGTTTATTATCACGTCTTTATTTACACATCAGTTCTCGTTTTACCTCGCTAATCATTTTTAAATTTTTATTGGGTAAAAAGACAATTTCTCAATAAATATCTCCAAGTCAATCACAAAATCACGCTACAATTTCTAAAGAAAGAAAAAAACTTAAGGCAAGTGAATGTCACTGTTACTCCAAATCACCATCTTCCTTGGTGCAGCATTAATCCTGGTTCCTCTAGGGAAAAAACTCGGTATTGCCACCGTACTGGGTTACTTATTTACAGGAATACTTCTAGGTCCAAGCGCGTTTAACATCGCCAATGATCCAGAGGAAATCATGCACCTTGCAGAATTTGGGGTGATTTTACTGATGTTCCTGATCGGTTTAGAACTTCGCCCACAGCGTTTATGGGAAATGCGCCAATCCATTTTTGTGATGGGAAGTTTACAGGTCGGGGTTACTGGTTTGGTGCTGATGGGAACCATCTATTTAATCTTTCAACAATCACTCCCCGCAAGTTTTGTGATTGGTTTTGCCTTAGCACTTTCTTCAACCGCCTTTGTTTTACAGCTTTTGGAAGAAAAACAACAACTCAATACCACTCATGGTCAGCAATCCTTTTCGATTTTACTGTTTCAGGATATTGCTGCGATTCCATTACTTGCCATCATTCCTCTCTTAGCGGGCAGCGAATCGAGTCATCATGGCGTTGCTTACTTTGCTGCAATTATCGCCACGTTCACGGGTTTATTTCTGTTTAGCCGTTATGTGATGCGACCATTTTTCCGCTTTGTGGCAAAAAGCGGTGCAACAGAACTGATTACAGCCGTTGGCTTATTTATTGTGCTGGGTGTGGTGTTGTTGATGGATACACTCGGGATCAGTACAACCTTAGGCGCTTTTTTAACAGGTGTGCTTCTGGCTGACTCTGAATTCCGTCATGAACTTGAAGCCAGTATTGCGCCCTTTAAAGGTTTATTGCTCGGTTTATTTTTTATGACGGTGGGAATGACCACACAAATCTCGTTAATTGCAGATATGCCATTACTGATTATTGGTGGCGCAGTCAGTTTAATTCTGATCAAAATGATCGTGATGGCAGCCATTGCACGTTATAAAAAAATGAGTTGGACCAATAGTTTAATGGTCGCAACCTGTTTAGCCCAAGGGGGTGAATTTGCCTTTGTGGTATTAAACGTGGCAAAAAGCGAAAAAGTACTGGCTGAAGCAATCATGGAGCCCATCACCTTAATTGTGACCTTATCCATGGTACTGACCCCCATCTTCTTTTGGTTGGTAAGTACGCAAGTATTGCCCTTAATCAATAGAGACAGTGCGCCGAAATACGATGAGATTCCCAACGAACACCCTGCTCTTATTGTTGCTGGTTTTGGTCGTGTAGGGCAAATTGTTGCTCGTTTGGCACGTATCCGTCATTTTACTTTTACCGCCATTGATAATAATTTACAAAAAATTGATTTTGTTCGACGCTATGGTGGTACTTTGTATTATGGCGATGTGACTCAACCCGATTTACTCCGTGCAGCAGGAATTGAGCAGGCCAAGGTTTTTGTATTGGCAATTGATAATGTTGAAGATTCAATGAATGTTGCGCGACATATTTTGCTCAATTATCCAAACCTTACCTTATTGGTTCGAGCACGAGATCGTTATCACATGCACCTCCTGCGTGATGTCGGAGTTAAACATATTTGGCGTGAAACCTATTTAACTTCATTGGGTATGGGTTATCGAGCATTGTGTGAACTGGGCATGAGTAAACAAGAGGCCTATGATAGTGTTGAGCTATTTAGAAACTACGATGAAGAACTGTTAACACGTCAACAGCGTATTTATACCGACGAGCAAAAGCTTTTTGAAAGCTATCGGGACTTTATTTCGGAGCTTGAGCACCTGTTTGAAAGCGATGCGCAAGTTGAAAACCACAATCCTGAGCAATATAAAGATGTTCCAGATTTGGATGAATCCGGCTTAGAAAGGCCCACAGCAAAAGCTCAAACCACACATGCCAAGCATGATCGTATTAATATTATGCGTGATGACGAAAATTAACTTTAAGATGCAGCGTTTTTCAGGTGAAATAAACTTGTGATTTATAATATCGCCACCATCTAAACAGGGATTTGGAGAATTTTATGTCTGATTTACGTCAACGTTTTTATATTGAAGATAGCCCTGTACGTGGTGAAATTGTACATTTAGATACAGCACTACAAACGATTCTATCGCAGCGTAATTATGCGCCTGCTGTACGCATTTTATTGGGTGAAATGTTGAGTGCAACAGCATTACTTGCAAGCACATTAAAAATTAAAGGACGTATTAGCTTACAAATTCAAGCACAAGGTACATTCAAATGGGCGATGGCTGAATGCAACCATTTAGGTGATGTACGTGCACTTGCAGATTATGAAGAAGATCCGCATTTTATGTTGAGTGAAGACAGCAGTACTGTGCTCAGCACGTTGCAACAACCTGTGTTATTTATCAATATTGAACCTGAATTTGGTGAGCGTTATCAAGGGATTGTGCCACTTGATCAACCGACGCTTGCGGCTTGTTTAATGCAGTATTATGACCTTTCTGCACAAATTCCAACACGTATTGTCTTGGCAAGCACCCATCACAATGCAGGCGGTTTACTGATTCAGTTATTACCTCGTAATAATGAAGAAGAACAGCAACGTGTAGATGAAGACTTATGGCCACGTTTGATTATGTTGACGCAGACCTTAAAGCCTGAAGAATTGACGGATTTAACCGCACAAGAAATTCTGTACCGTTTATACAATGAAGAAGAAGTTCGTCTACCAGACGTTGAACAGCTTCAATTCAACTGCACCTGTTCACGCGATAAATGCAAAAATGCATTGATCCAGATTGGTCTAGATGCGGTCAAAGAAACTCTAGAAATTCAAAATCCAATTGAAATGGATTGCCAATTTTGCAATAAAAAATATCAGTTCACTGCAAAAGAAGCTTTAAATCTGTTTGGTGAGCATTTAAGTTAATCTATTAAGATCTGAATGGTTTAAATTTGCAAAAATTTAACTATCGATTTTTACCAAGAAAAGAGCAAATTCAGTTTGCTCTTTTTTTTTCAATTAAAATTCAAAGCATAATCAGCAAGTGTTATAAATTAAAAGGTTGAATAGCTCTTTGGAATTGTCATTTACTTAACCAAAGCACCAACCCGAACACACAAAGCCCATAGAACATGAAACACCACCTTTATCAGCATAAGCGGGCTTTTGCGCTAGATAAGTTTTGAAACAATAACCACACTAAGTTGCTCTTCCATCTGTAGCCAAAAAGGCATAAAACTAGAATAAAGTTAAACAAAATAATGACCTTAAGTATGGCAAAAAATTATTATGAAGATTTGGGTGTTTCTAGAAATGCGACACCAGACGAAATTAAGAAAGCTTATCGAAAACTCGCACGTAAATATCATCCTGACGTGAGTAAAGAAACCGATGCTGAAGCAAAAATGCAGACCATCAATGTCGCCTACGACACCTTAAGCAATGAAGAAAAGAAAAAGCAATACGATTTTGAACTGGATAACCCCTATGCCAATACAGGTGGGTTTGGTGGGCAATCTACAGGTCAAAGTGGTTTTGATGGTAGCCAATTCCATCGTTCGTACAGTAGCAATGGTGGACAAGATTTTAGTGGTTTTGAAGATCTATTTGGACGTTTCGGTGGCGGTTTTGGCGGTGGACATCAACAAGATTTTGGGCAACGCGGCTCTCAGCAACAACGCAGCTATAAAGGTGAAGACCAACATGCCAGTATTGAAATTCCTGTAAGCATTGGTTATGAAGGCGCAACCCAGAGTATCACCTTACAAATCCCTACCTATAATGCCTATGGTGAACCCGAGGTACAACGGAAAACCCTCCAAGTTAAAATCCCCAAAGGCATGAAAGAAGGTCAGCAAATTCGCCTTGCAAAACAAGGGCAAGCTGGAATTAACGGTGGTGAAAATGGCGATCTTTATATTGAGATCCAATACCAAGACACTGACCGTATCCGTGTTGAAGGTGCTGATGTCTATTACACGGTTGATGTCACACCTTGGGAAGCAGCACTTGGTCAAAGTATTGAAATTGATACCCCAGCAGGTAAAGTAAAAGTTACTGTGCCACAAAATGCCAAACCCAATCAGCAACTCCGTTTAAAAGACAAAGGGATACCGCATAAAACCCCAGGTCATCTTTATTTGGTGATCAATATTGTTTATCCCAAAGCAACCACCGAAACACAGCAAAAAGCCTATCAACAATTTGCTGATGCTTTTACTGACTTTAATCCTCGTTCATAATTTTATAGATACCAACATAGCCTTGCTAAAGGAGAGCAATCATGACAACTATTCAATATCGTGAAATTGTCTATGACGGTTTCCATGATGCAGAAATCGTGGATGAAAACCTAAATCTAGATCTCAAGCACTTTGCTGAGGCATGCGGTCAAAGTCCGGATTGGATTTTGCAATTGCTTGAATATGAAATTTTACCTGCACGTCCTGAAGACCGTATTCATCAATTTTTTGGAGAAGATATCTCACGCGCACGTCGTGCCTATCGTTTACAACGTGACTTTGAAGCCAGTTTATCTGCCGTTGCAATGATGATGGATTTACTTGATGAAGTTCAACAATTGCGAAAACAAGTCAAACATCTTCACCTTCATACTCATTAATTCATTTCAAAATGTTAATGCCTAGTGACAGGTTAATATTTAACCTGTCATGATGGAGAACTTGTCTCTCCGTTTTTGTTTTTTCGTTTAGAATTTTCTGACAAAGAGGTTAATGAGCTCTGATGAATTCGAAAGTAATGAATAAAAAGTTGAAACACATGTTCCCAGAACACCGCGATCTCATGTGTAGTTTAAAACAAGAAGATCCGCATTTTGCTAAACTTTTGATTGACCACGATGAACTTGATCGTGAAATCAGTCACCTTGAGCTTGATCCACTCAATCATATTCATGAAAATATTGAGCAGCTCAAGCGGAAAAAATTAAGATTAAAAGATCAACTCTACTTAATTTTACAAAAGACAGCGCAGATAAATCCTCAACTAGAATAATGCTTAATTATTTCAGTTTTGTGATTTTTTCGACTTCTTTCATGGTTTGTTTGATCGGTTCATAATCTAAAAACCAGAGTAAATTGACGTGCTGATTTTTATGTTGTTGTGCCAACATATCAATCACACTTCGTTCACCACGCCCGACCAAATGACGGCGGTAAAAATAGACTAACAACCCAATCGTACAGCCCAACATCACACCCAGCATCACCCAGAAACCTATCGGACTGCGTAAACCTGGAATGAATTCAAAATTCATTCCATACACCCCTGTTAATAAGGTTAATGGCGCAAACACCGCAGTAATAATCGCAAGAATTCGCATATTCTCATTGGTTTGATTGGCGATTGCAGAAAAATGTAAATCAATCGCAGTTTGAATTGCGGTACTTAAACGTACTGTATATTTTTGAATACGCTCAACAT
Organism: Acinetobacter sp. NyZ410; assembly: GCF_022828975.1. Classification (NCBI taxonomy): domain Bacteria; kingdom Pseudomonadati; phylum Pseudomonadota; class Gammaproteobacteria; order Moraxellales; family Moraxellaceae; genus Acinetobacter; species Acinetobacter sp. NyZ410. The sequence goes on from NZ_CP094620.1 coordinate 4,471,926, forward strand.
GGCTAACCAGATCATCCACGCGAACCAGCATAATGTCCTGCTTCTCAGTGCGTTTTTTACCTTTTAAGTGCGCATAGTTTTCAACAATTTCATCTCGAAGTTCCTGTAGGGAATCTATTTGTTCTTCGCACAAATTTTCAATTTGCTGAAAAACCAGATTTTCCTGAAACAGTTGATGCCACTTGGTAAAGCGACGATTGCCTTGCAAAAGCTCTTGTTGCCAAAATTCAACGCGACGAGACAAAGGATTACGTAAATCCAAATAGCCATCAATCATACTATTCAGCAAGCGCAGTGCTAAATCTAAAGGCGTAGTCGGTAATTTACGTGGTTTATTTTGTTCTTCTAAACTCTTATTCATGATATTGAAAATACGGGCAAGATAACTTTCAAAAGCATGGTTGCCCTTTTCATGAATAGTGATTAAAGCTTGTGAAGTAATAATAAAACTGACTGGCGAGGACGCCAAACCAAAAACACGATCATGCTGTTCAAGGGCATCTTCACCACTATCGATCTGATCATCTGGGGTAATTAATTTACGAAAAATCAATAAATCATAATCTTCCATTGCATCAAATGCGCATGGATGTTCGATATTTAAAATATCTCGAATATGGTATTCATTGAGGTGAATTTCGGTCGCATTATAGATTTCTTTTTGCCATTGCTCAGCACGATTGACCACATCTTCACGGGTACAATCCACCCAGACAAATTGTTGCTCTGCATTAAAAACAGGTTCTTTTTGTATACAAGTATAAGGTTCATCTGTGTGTTGAAAAAAATAAAAGCTTTGCATATTCACGATATTTTTGGTCTTTATTGTTATGCATCATGCCATAAAAAAAGCCCTGAGCAAGCCAAAGTTGTAACTTTGGCGAAGCACAAGGCAGTCTTTTCTGTATTAAATTTTAATCAAACCCTAAAGGATTTAAACCTTGCAAATATTATGCTTGGTCTACATCTTTCATGGTTAATTTAATACGACCACGGTTGTCTACGTCAGCAACTTGAACTTTAACGTCTTGACCTTCAGCCAAGATATCAGTCACGTTTGCAACGCGTTCGTTTGAAATTTGCGAGATGTGAAGTAAACCATCTGTACCTGGCATGATATTTACAAACGCACCAAATTCAACAATACGAATCACGCGACCAGCATAGATTTTACCTGGTTCAACTTCAGCAGTAAGCGCTTGGATTTTTGCAATCGCAGCTTGAGCAGCCGCTTTGGTTTCACCAAATACACGTACAGTACCGTTATCTTCGATATCAATCGCTGCTTTTGTTTCTTCTGTGATTTGACGAATTGTCGCACCACCTTTACCAATCACATCACGGATCTTATCTGGATTGATGTTGATCACTTGGAATGTTGGCGCATGCATAGAAATTTCAGGACGTGCACGTGAAATCACTTGGTTCATTGCATTCAGAATATGCATACGACCTGCATAGGCTTGATTCAACGCAACTTCCATAATTTCTTCTGTGATACCTTCGATTTTGATATCCATTTGAAGCGCAGTAATACCGTTTGCAGAACCAGCAACTTTAAAGTCCATATCACCTAAGTGATCTTCATCACCTAAGATGTCAGAAAGAACAGCAAAACGCTCGCCTTCTTTTACTAGACCCATTGCGATACCCGCAACTGGCGCTTTAAGAGGAACACCTGCATCCATAAGTGATAATGAAGCACCACATACAGAAGCCATTGAAGATGAACCATTTGATTCAGTAATGTCAGATACAATACGAATCACATACGGGAAGCGATCAGCTGGTGGAAGAACAGCTTGTACACCACGACGTGCTAAACGACCATGACCAATTTCACGACGCTTAGGACCAGATTCACGACCTGTTTCACCTACAGAATATGCAGGGAAGTTGTAATGCAACATGAAGTTGTCAGTTTTTGTACCAGACAAGGTATCAACCATCAACGCATCACGTGTATTACCCAAAGTCGTTGTAACCAACGCCTGAGTTTCACCACGTGTAAATAATGATGAACCATGAGCACGATCTAACACACCCACTTGTACATCTAATCCACGAACAGTTTTAGTATCACGACCATCGATACGTGGTTTTCCTGAAAGGATGTTGTCACGTACAGTACGGTATTTAAGATCTTCAAATAATTCGTTTAAGTCATCTGCAATACCAGCTTCGTCATTTTCAGGAACGAATTGCGCAGTTGCTTCAGCTTGAAGTGCATCTAAAGCAGCATAACGGTCATGCTTAACAGCAATGGTATACGCTTCAGATATTTTAGCTTCAAATGCGTCTTTTAATTTTGCACGAAGATCTTCGTTTTTAACTGGAGCAGTCCAAGTTGATTCTGTTGCACCAGCGGCAGCAGCAAACTCTTTAATCGCTTGGATCGCAATTTGCATTTCGTCATGACCGAAAAGCACAGCGCCTAACATTTGGTCTTCTGAAAGTTCTTTTGCTTCAGACTCAACCATCAATACTGCAGATTCTGTACCTGCAACGACAAGGTCAAGGTCAGATTGAGCAAGTTGTTCTAAATTTGGGTTAAGAACATATTCGCCATTGATCAAACCAACACGCGCACCACCGATTGGACCACGGAAAGGTGTACCTGCGATTGCAAGTGCAGCAGACGTACCTAACATTGCAGCAATGTCAGCGTCCATAGTTTTGTCTGAAGACACAACTGTTGCAGTAACTTGGATCTCGTTGTAATACCCTTCTGGGAACAACGGACGAATTGGACGGTCAATTAAACGAGAAATTAAAGTTTCTGCTTCTGAAGCACGGCCTTCACGCTTACCATAACCACCTGGGATACGACCCGCAGCATATTGTTTTTCTTGATAGTTAACTGTAAGTGGGAAGAAGTCTTGACCCGCTTTAGCAGTAGGTTGTGCAACAACAGCAACCAGTACTGTTACGCCACCCATTGTAATAAGAACCGTGTTTGCTTGACGAGCAACACGACCTGTTTCTAGTACAACTTGATGTTGACCATATTGAAATTCTTTACGAATAACATTAAACATTGACATGTATTTTTGTTTCCTAATTTTATTCTAGTGGAGACCCCTAAGGTTTGGCATTCACATCAACCGCATAAATGACAAAGCTTAGAAGCCGACCTCACTAGACAATAAATCTTTAGTTAGACTAATTTTAAACACGAAGAAGGAGCGAATATTCGCCCCTTCCCTTTTATCCAGTAAATACTGGATAGACTTTAGTTTTCATCAGTACAGCATTCAGCATGCAATAATCCGAAAATAAAAGTTTAAATCGAATTAACGACGTAAACCTAAAGCAGCAATCAAATCGCTGTAACGAGTAGCATCTTTACCTTTAAGATAGTCAAGAAGCTTACGACGTTGGTTAACCATACGGATCAAACCACGACGGCTATGATGGTCGTGTTTGTGTTCTTTAAAGTGACCTTGCAAATCATTGATTTGAGCAGTCAATAAAGCAACTTGTACTTCAGGTGAACCAGTGTCATTTTCAGCACGAGCGAATTTTGCAACGATCTCTGCGCGATCTGCGTTTGTTAAAGCCATTCGATTTCTCCGAGATGCTTAATTTAAATATTTGATACAAATCAAATTGATTCTTCAAAATCAATTTAACTGCCGTGCATCACTACAGCAGTCGCCTATTTTAAAGGAAGTGGGGTGAGATTGCAAAAATATCGTACAACCATATCCCATAAGGCTTAATTACAAAACTATTGCATTTTTTTTACAAATCGCATGGCAATTGGGACACTGACATCATGCTCAACTCAGTTCACACTGCCGTGGAATAAAAATAATCATGGAAAAAGATTGTGAAATTGTTTTCAACCAATACCTGCTATGTACCCAAGGACTTAAGCAGTATCACGCAGCGCAAAAATGAAGTTTCTCCAGAACTGGGAGGGATGACCCAACAACAAATTGAAAAGATTTGGCAAAGTATTGAAAACCTGTATCAAACAGGCAACCACCCCCTGATCACCATGTGCTTAAGACGCAAAGGTGAGATTATTCTCAATCGTAGTCTGGGTTATGCATCTGGTAATTCTGCCGATGGTCTGGCTTCAGATGCAGTACTTGCCAATCCAGACACCCCGATTTGTCTATTTTCAGCATCAAAAATAATTACAGCAATGTTGATTCACATGTTAGATGAAACAGGTGCAATCAATCTATTAGATCCGATCAGTTATTACATTCCTGAATATGCACAAAATGGCAAACGCCGTGCCACAATTTTCCATTTATTGTCCCACCGTGGTGGAATTCCACGGATAGAAATGGAAGTCACCCCAGAACTGCTTTTTGACAAAGATCAAATTTTACAACACCTTTACGCTGCACAACCCATTTCACCTGCTGGTACGCATTTGGCTTATCACGCTGTTACTGCAGGCTATATTTTAGGTGAATTGATTGAACGGGTAACAGGACAAGATATTCGTCAGTTTTTACATGAACATATTGAAAAACCGATGGATATGCAATTTTTCAACTATGGCTTAAAACCAGAATATAGAGATCAAGTTGCTTTAAATTACCCGACTGGTGTACACCCTAAACTCGGTACAGACTTATATTTAAACCATGTGCTCGGTGGTGGCTTACAGCTTGCTGTCGATGTGACCAATGATCCACGTTTTATGGATACGGTATGCCCTGCGGGCAATATTTACACCAGTGCTGAACAAGCCAATCGCTTCTTTGAGATGTTATTGAATGGCGGTCAATATAATGGCAAGCAAATCATGAGTCCTGAAACGGTATTTCGTGCAACTTTGCCCACCTCAACCACCAACATCGACCGAACCTTACTTGCACCGATGCGCTATGCTTTGGGGCCTATGCTCGGCAGTAACCCAGTGGGTATATTTGGGCCAATGACGGGGCAAGCTTTTGGGCATTTAGGCTTTTCCAACATTCTCTGCTGGGCTGATCCAGAGCGTGATATTAGTGTCAGTATTTTAAATACAGGTAAAGCTGTGGTTGGAACACATATTCCTGCTCTGGCGCAAACGCTTTATCAAATTTCTAGCCAGTGTCCTAAGATCCCTAAAACACAACGTCGAGCATTATTTGGCACAGATCGAACAGAAACCGAATTGGTTTAAATTGTCGGTTTAAACAGCGGTTTTGGTTTAAACGCAACAGATAAAATATGAAAAAGCCCTAAGATTACTCTTAGGGCTTTTCCTTTGCGCTGTAGTTTCTTGTTTAGTTATTGTGCTTATCTTATTTATAGTATTTGCTTGTACCCTAAGCAGTTTTTGTTTTTGTACATGACACTCATTTCACAACCATGTGACCAATTATGTCCTTATGTGACTTATTATGCCTGTGACAGACTTTGAACAGAAGTCGCATTTACCGCAAGATTATGTGAGAAATAACGTACATAGAGGCAATGGTTGTAGCGTTTTAAAAAACCTACTAAATTTAAATAATTTGATTCTCTTTGAAGTAAAAAATTCAGAATTTAATTTCAATAAAAAAGCCCTGTAGTCTCTCCCAAAACTACAAGGCTTAGCGGCTGTAAGTTTCCTCTTATCACTTACTTTCATGTAAGTTCGCAGTCTCACGACTTTAAATTGTTATTATTTTGCGATTTTACTCAACGATCCTTGCTGAGTTCTTTATGGCTTCATCATCTCAAAAAGTAACAAGAAGCTCTATGCGCAAATCTCTCGAATTCATGTAAGCAATTTCGTACATAGAGATAAACTATCAATAAAAACTACAAAATAACTATGCCGTGTTAATCATGCTAACCAATCCACTCATTCTGGTTGTGGCAGTGTCTAAAGCGTGGATAAATGCTTGTCGATCGACCAGTAAACTCACCACTGATTTGGCCCGTGTGATGGCGGTATAAATCAACTCTTGGCTCAACAAGCGTGTTGCTGCAACATCCAAAACCACGGCGGTATGGGTGAATTCTGAGCCCTGAGATTTATGAATGGTTAAAACAAAAGCGGTTTGCATCGATTTAGGCAAACGCGTTGCAGCAATCCATTTGTCTAAACTGGGGAAATAGACTTCAAATTGATCAGCATGCTGGCGATGTTTTAGACAAATTCCAATATCTCCATTGGAAAGACCAAGTTGATAATCGTTATAGCTCATCATCACAGGACGCCCAACATACCAGTCACCATAACGAGCCAATGTTGGAAGATATTCAAATAATGCTTTTTCCATTTCATGGTTTAAGCTATTCAATCCCAATGCACCATGCCGAACAGCCGTTAAAATACGATAGAGGTCAAATGCTTGTGTCACCGCTTCAATCTGATGATGAGGCTCTTCGGCCATCAGATAGCTGTTTAAACTTTGAAAATAAGCTTGAAAACCTAAACTGAGTTTTTGGTAATACTGGATTAGATCTGCTGGCAAAATCTTTTCAGGCAGATATTCAAGCTGAATCACATCTTGCATATTTGCTTTGAGTTCAACTGGTTTAAGCGCACTCGCCTCAACAATCTCTTGCTCAAAATTCGCCAATAATTCTGCACGGTCTATACTTTGATTTTTCTGTGATTGAATAAACTGCGCCATTTTTCCAATTAAGGCACCGTCTTTAAAACGCTGACTGGTCTGTAGATTGACCCGATTGTGCTGTAATGATTGTACATTCTGTAAATCTGCCAACACCGAACCGACATCCACAGAAGCCAACTGATTGGCATCGCCCAAAAGGATTAAACGGCAATGTTCAGGAATCGCCTCAAACAACATCGTGGCTAAATTTAAATCTAGCATTGATGCTTCATCAACCACGATCACATCATAAGGCAATGACTGTCGCAGATTAAAACGAGGAATATGCTGATTTCCCAAACCCAATAACCGATGTAAGGTCATGGGATTAAATTGATGTTGGTTCAGTCCAAAACTGTGTAGTTTTGGATCACTCAATGATTTTTGTAGTGCTTCCCCCATTCTCTGTGCGGCTTTGCCTGTGGGCGCAGCCATTGCAATGCGAATATCTGGAATGGTTTGCTGCAATACTGCAATGATTCTGGCCAAGGTATAAGTTTTACCTGTACCTGGTCCGCCGGTAATAATATTAAAAGCATTGCCTGCCACCATAGTTAAGGCAGCTTTTTGATGTGGATCGGTGAGAAGCTGATCAAATGCAACAACATCAACAGGTTGAATCTTCTGCTGTTTTAACCGTGCCACTTGTATCGCTAAACGGCGCTCAAGTTGCCAATAACGGTATAGATAAATCAAGCCATGCTGTTGCACAAATGGTGCAACCACTGTTTCAGCTAAACTATGTTCTACAATATCAAGTTCTTCAATATCATGCGTTACAATCAATGGCTTTAATAAGGCGATGTTTTGCGCCTCTGCGGAGATACAGCTATCCCCTTGTGTGGTCGCCAATAAAATTTCTTGTACTAATTCAAGTGTCTGTTCATCTAATCCTGAAGCTGTGGAATACTGCGCTAAAATGTATTTAGTCCATGTCTCAATCCATTGCGGGACTTGGCTTTCTAAATCCTGTTTATTTTCCACACGGTTATCCTCAGAGTTATCTACAAGGTTTTCAACAGAGTTATCCACAGAATAACTTATTGTTTGCAAAGATGTTCAAGCAACTATTCACACGATTCAACTGGATTTATCCTCAGTAAAATAGCCCAATATGGCATCAAGTCTTAAAATAAATTCCGTCGTGGGTCGCCAGAAGTAGTAACCTTGTCCACTTTGACCATTCATACCACGTAAATACAAATAGGTTGCGCCTCCCAGATCACGATCAATTTGATAATCTTCCAGCTGGATTTTCAAATAACGATGCAATGCTACCAAATACAAAGATGCCTGTAGCCAATAGCTGGCATGCGACATGCTGTCCTGAACAGCTTCAAATGAATAACTTTGCTGATCTACACCCAAAAAATTACTTTTATAATCGGCGATATGATATTGCTGACCATCAAAAAACACCAAATCAATTGACCCATTTAAATAACGTGCTGAATTGGCATCTTTAAACTCAGGCATTGCAATGGCATGCTCATCAAACAATTGATGTATACGTTTAATTGCCAAAACTCGATCTGAAAGGGCCAGATAAAATGGAAACTCAGCTAAATGCTCATGTGGTTCAAGTTGCCCCATTTTAAAATGACTGAGAATCGGAGTCGATAAAACATCCTGTAGCCACTCAGCCATCCAATCAATCAGCGTCTCTTCTACAGCCTGTTCTGTTTGAGAAATGCCCTCACTCGAATTGTCGTTGAGAAACGCTTGCTGATATTTTTCCAGTAACTCCGTCCATAAACTTGAATAATCATTTTTAAAGCGACGACGTATTTCCAAACGCCAATAATGCGTATCTTTAAAATCAATATGCTCAAAAATTTCATGTAGGAAATTTCCTGCAATTGTACCCATTGGGAAATTGGCTTTGATCCATGCAAGTGGTTGACTAGGAACCACATCTGTAATGATTTCAACAATGGGTTGTTGAATTTCATCTTCTGCTCGATCCTGTTTTTGTTCAGAAACGGCCAAAGCATCCTGAATTTGTTGCCGAGTTAAATGCTGAGCCAAAGCACTAAAACTGGTTTTACCCCGCGGATAAAAACGTTGAGTAGGAAAGGCTTGTGCAAGTAAAGGCAATTGAACATCGCTCTTAGCCTTTTCTAAACGTGGTGGGCGTTCGGTCAATAAAGCTTGCATGGCAGTTCCAGCATGCTGAAACGTATTTTCGCCTTGACCGCGCCAAAATGCCAGTCCTGTTGTAGATTTTTCCTTTACATCACTCAGCATTGCATACACCCGATAACTGGCGCGGGTCAATGCCACATACCACAACCGGTGATGTTCTGCTAAAGCGCGCTCATTGTGCTGCTCAATGTCTTTTTTATCGAGTAGATTGACATCATTGATCGCCACCACACGCTGTTGTTCATTCTGTCCTGTTCGTACATTCAGCTGTTCAACCGTCGAGAAATTCAGCGTTTTATTGATCTCTTTAAAGTCTTTATCAGCGCCCAATAAAAACACAAACTTAAATTCAAGCCCTTTGGATTGGTGAATGGTCATCAATTGAACCCCTGCCTCATTGGACAGTTTCCGTTCCATCTCCCACTCTCTCTCCATCGGTGAAGTCAGTTGTTTTAAATACCAATGATAAAGATTTTGTGCACCTTGATAGTTTTCACTGTGCTGGCTCAATAACTCTGTTAAATGACGTAAATTCACCACCACACGTTCATTGTCACGACTGTGTTTTTCCACCAATTTTGTCCAGACAGAAAATTGGTTAAGCAGATATTGCCAAGCCGTTAAAAACCCTTGATTGAGCCACATCTCACGAATCTGATCGAACAGTTCAATATAGACACTCAAACCATCGGCATGCTGTTCCAAGGCAATCAACGCTTTTAAATCAAAGCCGATCAGGCGGCTTAACAAAGCCCGTTTTACTTTGGCTTCTTGATAAGGATGCAAAATTGCAGCAAGCACAGCCCCAACATCACCTGCAATCTGACTTTCAAAAACACTTTTTTTCGAGGGTCGACTGGTTCGAATCCCTAAAAATTCCAACGCGGATTGTGCTTTATCTAAGCCATCATGGTTTTTGGAGAGGATGGCGATATCATTTTCATCTACTGCACGATGCACTGATTTTTCAATAAAATATAAACTGCCTTGAATCCCCTGATTGAGTAGCTCACGAATTTTCCATGCCACTTGTTCAGCTTCTTGATTTTTATCTTCAAGCTTGATCCACCTTAAAGGCTGTGGATTGACATGACCTTGATCCAGTAAATCGGGATGCGGACGAGGACCTGCTTGTACTGGGGTATACCAGACCTGTTCACCAAAATCCATCTGGCGTTGAAATAAGGCATCAACCACTTCAACCAAAGGCTTGACTGAACGATGATTAAAAATCAGATTATATTCATGCCCTGCTTTACCAAACACATCCTGATGCGCTTTTAAAAAGGTCAACATGTCCCCACCACGGAAACCATAAATCGCCTGTTTACGGTCTCCGACCATGATCATACAACCCTGTTTGACACGATTGGGATGCCGCCAAATTTGTGCCAACATATCATCTTGATCTTGGTTGGTGTCCTGAAATTCATCGACCAGAATCAGTGGATAACGCGCATGTACAAAGGTCGCAAAACGCTGGCCTTGTTCACCTTGCAAAGCCTCTGCAAGGGTACGAATTTGTTGTGCAAAGGTGGTTTCACCCTTTTGCTGTAACACTTGAGGTAAACGTGTTTTAACTTCTTTTGCCAAATAGTATTTTAAGAACGTATTGGTTCCAAGCAGTTGATTTTCATATATCTCAATCTGCGCATAAATACTGAGTAATTGTTGAATAAGCGTGTGTTGATAAAAATCGGATTGTACATTTTCAGGTGCGGCTTTTTTAAAAATTTGCTGCTCCCGAATCACCTTCATCAAGGTTGCAAAGTCGGACTTTTCAACACTCAGCTTTGAACTTAGATAATGCTTATAGTCATGCTGTTGTAGGGTTTGAATAATTCGCGGCAAGCTCTTGGCAAAAATACGATTCAATCGATCATTTCTAAATTTTGTCCCATTCGCAAATTTATAAAACTCACCATCCAATAAATAATAACTTTGCAAAGTCTGCAATTGATCCAGTTGAATCTTGGCAAGCTGTTCAATTGCCTGTTGGAATAGCTGAACATCTGCATTGGAAAATTTAGGCTCAATAAAATTTGCCGAGGCAAAATTTAAGCTTTGTTCCACCGTTGCAACATAATAATCGACACCATGTAACTCGCCCGCAAACATCAAGCTATCCACAATATCTTGGGGCTGTTTTTGAATCCATGCACGAAGTACATCATGAATCAATTGCTGGCTATAACTTTTTGCATCATCAGTAATTTCAGCCCGCTCAATTTTGCCACTTTCAAAAGCAAACTCACGCAGTAATTTCTGACTAAAACTGTCTAAAGTCCCGACAAAAAGTTCATCCAGTTGATCAATCACCAATTTCAAGCGTTCACAGGCATACGCAATCCGTGAGGCAAACATCTTTAACACTTTAGAAAATAATGGATCTGACTCTTGGGCTGCTTTGGTCAAGACTTGCGCTTCGGTTAATTCACGACATGAGTCAAAATAGCGGTATGTTTCCTGTAATCGTAAGCGAATACGTGTTTTTAATTCTGCCGCAGCTTTACGGGTAAATGTGGTTGCAATGACTTGGCTCGGTAAGTATTTTTCTAAAAAAATCCGCACCATCAAGCTTGAGAGCGTATAGGTTTTGCCTGTACCTGCAGAAGCTTCGATCCAGTGCAATCCGGCAAATTGCATATCTTCAATCGGCTGAATCGAAACTTTTTTGGCTGTGCCGTTTTGTGCTGCTGGTAACTGTGAATTTACGGAAGTCATGTTTATTCCTCCGCAACAAATTGATGCTGATAAATCGGCTGATACAACGCATAGCCGAAATGATCACAGGCATGTTTTAACAATGCGGTCGCATCTTGTTCTTGCAAAATAAATTGCCAATCCCGATGCTTTTTACTCCATTCCATTTCAGTCAAATCATAAGGTAGAAACGCATCGCTTTTATTCCATTCATTTAAAAGATCTGCAAAGTTATCGATCAACATGCTTTCCACATGATGTTGTGTATCCGCATTTAAACCATGTTCATTTAAACCATGTTCAGCTAAGCCACCTTCAACAGTCCCGAGTGACCATTGCAACTGCTTATTATTTTCAGCGGGCTTTAATAACAAAGCAGCAGGCAGAACCAAAGGTTCCGATTGGGCATAGGCAAATACTTTAAACCACGGCAATAAATATGCTTTCGCCTGTTCTGAACTTAACCCCGTACTGATGATCGTGACATCACTAAATACCGCAATACGTTGTAGTGTTTTAGACTTTTCAGCATCGACATTTAAATAGCTTAACCAAAGTAAATATTCCAACCAAACTTTGGCACGACGTTTAGCACGACCGCTTGACGCATCCAAACTCACCCAATGCTGCCCTGCTTGCTGAGGTACTGTGATATTCATAACCAAACCAGCGTCAATTCGCCATTGCCGTTGCGTTGTCACCGTCACATCAGCAGCATAACGCTGTAACCGCTCTTTTAAACTGTCTTGCTCCGCCAAACTGATTTGCCATGCGCTATGCTGAACCTTACCAATCGGTAATTGATTTTGCAGTAATCCAATCTCTTGAGACCAAGAGTCTTCAGCAGAATGAGTCGATTGTTTCTGCAAGAAATCTCGAATCTGATAACGTGCCAAACCATCCAGAATTAAGGGTTCGTTCATTGCGGGAATATCTTCTGCGCGCAGATTCTCTACGCCTAAAGTTTTTAAATATAACTGTGCTGGGAAAGTGACATCTTGAATCCACTGTCGCGCATCCAAAACAGTGAGCTCTTCTTGAACAACAGGATATTGTGTATTTGCCCAAGCCTCACGTTTAGCAAGCATTTCCGCTTGACGGATGTGTTGTGCAACATTGAACCATTGATCTTGAAAACGAAGCGGTGTTGTTGACTCAAAACCATTTGGATCAAAAGGTTGTAAGCTGTGAATGTGATATAAAGACTGTAAATGTTCAGGGACTTGAATCCCCTTCAGCTCAATCATCTGATCAACAGGACTGATATCTTTATTGTCCCTAGATAATGCCGTTTCAGATTGGGCAATCAGGGCAATATGGTTGATCAATTCCTGTAACACGCTGGATGGCTCACGAACTTCACCATCACTCACATCAAAGCCATTATAGAATAACCATAGATTTTCCTGCGCCAATAACAAAGCATCGAGGAAAGCGCCTTGATCATCATCTAGGCGGGAGCGATCCCCCAACTGCGGCTTGAGAATTTGCATCAAATCAAAGGGTAAATGCACATTTCGATCTGGAAATTTACCCCCATCCAAATTTAACAGGACGATCAACTTATAAGGCAAAGGACGAATCTGGCCAATTTGGCTAAAGGTAATCTGCCCTGTCGGTAAAGCCTGATCGATTTGACCTTCTAATAAATTTTGAATTTCATTCAATAGATAGGGTAAAGGTAAATAAATATTTTTAAGAATAGGTTGCGCTTGTTCATCATAAAAACTGGCTAAAGTCAGCATACGCTCTTGTTTTTTGACAATTTCACGTACGACTTGTAACGACTCAACACCAGCTTGTTCAAACTCAATAATGTCTTGCATCAGCAGTTTTAACCACGCCTCAACATTGCATTTTAACGTGGTATTTTTCCCCAACTCATGCGCAACCATCCAGTCACGGCGCACATCAAAATCTTGATAAATCTGAATCAGTTTAGCCACTAACTCAAAATCACTTTGCAAAATTTGGGCATAGCTTAGGGTATTTTCAAAAATCGTATGCTCTGGAATCGCAATACCTAAAGCCAAACGATCAAGAGCAAATTTAAAACTAAAACGGAAATCTTCATCATCCTGACTTAAAGATCGTCGTAAATGTTGTGCATCTAGACCACGTTTAAACCCAGCATTGATCAATAGCTCAATCATTCTTTCTGTATTTGAAATATCCAGACCATAACGTAATTGCGTGGCATTTAAACTTAACCAATCTGCAAAATCCTCAACGCTAAAACGACCTTCAACCAATTGAATCCGGCCTAAAACAGCACGCCAAGCATTATTGGCATCCAGTTGCGTTACACCAGCAATCTTCACTGGCAAATAAATACTGTCTTGGTTTGGTGTATGCGGAAATACACTGCGAATAAGCGGTTCAATTTGTTTTAAATCTGGCACTAACACCAAAACATCACTTGGGCGATGTGGTTGTTCAGTAGTGCTTTTCATCAGCCAAGCAACCAACTGGTCTTTTAACACTTCAAGCTGTCGTAAAGACGAATGACACACATGGATTTGAATTGAGTCATCCGTTTGGGCAATTGGATAAGCATGCGGTTCAGGCTCAACCAAATACAGAATATCTGATTGTAATTTACTTAATAAATGAATCGGTTCTTCATCGACAAAGGCATCCACCCATTGTCCTTCTTCACCTGAAGACAGATTAGACAAGATCGAAAAGTGATCACGGGCTTGTTTACCAAAACGGGTTAATAATGGATGTCGTGATTCACGAATTTCTGCATTAAAATTCAAAGTAAATTCATCAAAAAACTTATGAATATCTGCATCGGTCGCTTTGGGATATTTACTGACAAAACGCGCCTTTACCCGCAAATCATATTGTTTTTTCCAGTTTGGATCGACACTGTCAGCCCAATATTCTTGTGATGGGTTGTAATGTAAAATCACCACATCCAAATATTGTCCCAGTCGTCTTAAAAACTGTAATTGACTTGGTGGTAAATCCAATAAAGTAAAGATAATCAGCTGGCTGGGTAATTTCTTTAAGGCTTGAGGGCGTTGTAGATCATCATCCATGATTTGCCAAAAATCATGATCAATACTTTGCATTTCAATAAAATCTTCATGAAATGTATGTTGCCACAACCAACGTTGCCAAGTTTCCAGCTCTTGTGCTTGATTTAAAGTAAATGCTGAAATTTGTTGATTGGTTTTAAAAAACTGCTGTTCTAGGTTAAGTGCTTGACCACGTCCCCACTGCCCTAGCCAATTGCTTGGGCAACTACATGCCTGTCCATTGTTCTGTTGGCAACCGCGTTGACAGTCCCCACGATACAACATGTAGTGACTGAACAATTTTGACACTTGTTCAGAGACCCAATACAACATACTTTGTTTTTTGAGTTGCTTCTCTAAACCCTGTTCCAGTTGCGAGGCTGCATCATAAATACGTTGGATAATGCCATGCAAAGGATGATCTTGGGCTAAGCTATTTTCATCCTGCTCAATAAAACTTTTTAACGTTTGATAAATTCGCCACTTCATAATCAAACGCGGAATATTGGCTTTACGGACTTTGTCTTTGTCGTCTAAAACTTGCTGATAAGCAAACCACTGAAAACCACGAATACGTTGATGAAATTGACTGTTGGCACTGATGCCTTGTTGTTCAGCAATACGTTGGCTCAACCATTCTTGTACCGCAGGGCTTGGGACAATAAAATGTTGTGTTTGCAAGACTGCAAAAGGATTCTTGGATGGCCGAATGGTATTTTGCAAAAGCCCTTGCACCAAGACATCAATGCGTTGGCTTTGAATCACATGAATGGCCATAATTCCTCAACTTTCAATCTTCTATTGTCTACGTTTATGCACAAAACATAAACATTCGCCACTATACAACAACACCATACTATGGCATTTTTAAAACATTATTTGGAAATAACTTCACAATTTCAAGCTTAAACATGCGTTTTCAAAAATATGAGAAAAAGCTTGAAACAAAGGTAATTGTTTTATGAAAATTGATAAACTTCCAGACGCAATCGATCCAAGCTTAAACCTAGAACAAATTCGTGATGAATGCTTGGAGCAAGTAAAAAAGCGCTCTTACGTCTCTGCTGGTGTCGCAGTAATTCCTGTTCCGTTTTTAGATGTGGTGATTGATGTCGGGATGCTGTCGCTTCTGATTCCTGAAATCAATGCCCGCTTTGGTTTAGCACCAGATCAAATCAGTGTTTATGATCCTGCAACCAAGAAAATTCATTGGAATGAATTACGCAAACGTGGTTTTGAGTTTTCAGGTTTAGTGGTTGCGCGTACTGCGGTAAAGGCATCATTAAATAATATGGCGGCTAAAATCATTACCAAACAAGTGACCAAATTTATCCCACTGGGTGGCTCAATCATTGCAGCAAGTTTAGGCTATATTGTGATGAAAAAAGTTGCTGAAGCGCATGTAGATGAATGTTATAAATTAGCCAAAAATATTCAAACTAAACAAACGCAAAAGTTAGTCAGCTAAGCGCTGCTATACTTTAAGATCGATATTTAGTAAAACAAAGAGATATCATCTGATATCTCTTTGTTTTTTGTTCATTGTAAAAATACAGCAAATTCTTCAAGACTGAGTCGTGAGGGATGAAAAGAATTAATTTTTTCATTCATATCGGCATAGCCTAAAGACATGCCACAAACCAATTGTTCATCATCTGTAGCACCTAAAATTGGCATGATAATCTTGTGATAATCATTCCATGATGCTTGGGGACAGGTGTCTAAGCCCTGCGCTTTTGCAAGCAACATAATATTTTGCATCAACATGGCGATCGCCATTTTTGCGCCCGCTTCTAATTGACGATGCGTGGTAAAAAATAAACCAACAGGCGCATCAAAAAACTTAAAATTTCGAAGCTGTTGCTGATGCATTTCCTGCCGTTGCTGTTTGCTAATCCCCAGTACAGCATACACCCCCCAACCATTCTCCCGTCTACGGCTAATATACGGTTCAAACCATTGCTCAGGATAATAAAGATAAGGGGCAGTAAATTCACTTCTTGAACTTTGACCAGAATAAATGGAATCCGCCGCTGCAATCACTTGTTGACTAATCCTCAATTTGCTATTGCCCTGAACCACATAGACTTTCCACGGTTGCGTATTGGTTCCAGAGGGTGCATAACTGGCTTTTCGCAGCAGATCCTGAATGATCTCAGGATCTACAGCCTGATCTGTAAATGCACGTACAGAATGTCGATTTAAAATCACTGCTTCAACCAGATTATTGACTGTCAATTCCATTTATTCCCTCATAGGTCAAGACTAAAAGTTATATCCAACGTTGATATTCCACCTAAATTTCCAGTCATTGCTATAGTCTGAATTCGTCGAGGTATAGCCAGTTGCGTTTTTAGCCCCACCCAACACATTGACATTCTTCCCGACACTTCCATCTACCCAAATTAAGAAAGGCATTGCATTAAACTGCACTCCAAAGGTGTCCATTTGCGAGCGATCCCAACCGGCTTTGTCTTTCCATAACACACTATAATCATTATAGAATTTTACAGTTTTTAAATTCGGAAAATACTTGGTTTGCACAGGTTGGGTATAACCGATATTAAAAGAACCAATCGTCCCTTCAGCTGCGACAAAATAAGCAGGTGTTATACCATTCGCTTGCATTAAAATTTGATCATTATTTAAACCCTCTGGGTTTTTTGCATCATATTTATAGCGAATCGCTGAAGTTTGCACATTCCATTTTTCGTAATTGTTTAAGCCATGCACTCCAAATGCATAATAATCGCCATTTTTATCCGTCGCTTTATTACGCAATTGTGAATATGCCCCACTGACACCAAACTCCTGTTTACCAAATTCCAAATCCATTTTATGGGCATAACGTAGATTGAGCTGATTTCTTTTTTCATTGAGATATTGCTGTTGGTGAGGCAGCACATTATCCAATTTATCCGCCGAACCTGACTCTGGCGAATAACGAATATTGCCTGGACTCATGATTGGCATATACGCCACGGTAAAATCATGTGTTGGCGAGGTATTTTTCCAACTCAATCCCGGCGCTACGCTGTCGGCAAATCCCAAGAAAAATGGGATCGGGAAAGTCCAGGCATGCTCTGGGAATGGATAAATCCCAAAAGGCTTATAAATAATTCCGGCCTGAAAATCATTATTGTCATCAGGCTTATAGCCGACAAAACCATGTTCAACAGAACGTTTATGATCACTTTGGAAGGCATAACTTACATCCAAATAAAATTGATCATATTTTCCCTTAATATTTAAACGGGCATTATCAAACAAAAACTTGCCATTATTGGGGCTTTCCCATCGCTCATCGCGATAATTGGTTCGGACAAAACCGCCTAATTTCAATTGTTTTAAACCATCTTCAGTTTCCCATTGGAACGGTGAAGGTTGTGCATTGGCATAGGCTTGAAATGAGATCAAACTCGATACAATTAATCCTAAATATTTAATTTTTAACATGAGAACCTCCTCAGCAATTTGTTCTCCCGAACGCATTGCCATTCAATTTTTTTAATTTATTTGTTTACTAATGTTTTAGGCAAAGACAGCACAATGAAGCAACTCAACAATAAACATGCTGAGAACACGATGAGTGCACCTTCTGGTTTACCGGTAATCTGAATGGCATAACCCACCAAAGTGTTACTGACTAAGCCGGCAATGTTGGCAATAGAACATGCCAATGCAAACCCTGTCGCCGCCGCAGTTCCTGATAAAAAAGTTGCAGGAAGACTAAAAAACACGGGGATGGTGCCTGTGGTCGCAATCGCAGCAATCGAGAACAAAATCAAGGTCATGACAATATTGCTACTAAACATTGTGGTTAAAAACAGTGCGACTGCACCAAAAATAAATGGTACGACCATATGCCAACGACGCTCTCTATATTTATCTGAGCTCCGCCCAATGACCAACATTGCAATCAAACCAACAATACTTGGAATGGCAACCAGTAATCCGATATTTAATAAGTTGGCAACGCCTGTGGTTTTAATAAATGTCGGCAACCAAAAGCCCATAGAATAGGTACACAGCAACATCGAAAAATTAATTGCACCGAGTTTCAGGATATTGGTATTGAAAAATCCATCTTTAAAACTATGCTTTTGTTTGGCAGAGTCATTGCCTTCTAAATCTTTATTGAGATTTTTTTCAATGATTGATTTTTCAGCATCATTGAGCCATTTGGCTTTGGAAAAGTGATTCGGTAACATTTTAAATGTCAAAATACCCAAGATCACGCTTGGAAGTGCCTCTAAAAAGAACAACCATTGCCAACCTGCCCAGCCATAAACTTGATCAAAGGTGGTCATGATCCAACCTGATAGCGGACTACCAATAATCACCGCCAAAGGTAAACCGATCATAAATAAGGCAATGATCTTAGCGCGATAATATGTTGGGAACCATGTGGTTAAATAATACAAAACCCCGGGTAAAAAGCCTGCTTCCGCAGCACCGAGCAGAAACCGTAGCGCATAAAACTGCATCGGTGTGGTCACAAACATGGTTAAACCAGACAAAATCCCCCATGTAATCATAATCCGCGCAATCCAAATTTTTGCACCAACCTTTTCCAGAACCAAGTTACTGGGTACTTCAAAAATAATATAGCCAACAAAGAAAAGTCCTGCGCCTAACCCAAACGCAGCCTCACTCAAGTTCACATCATTTAACATGTGTAATTTGGCAATCCCGACATTAATTCGGTCTAAATAGGCTGCGATATAACAGAAACACAGGAATGGAATCAGTTTCCAAATCACTTTTTTATAAACCTGAACCTCTTGTTCAGGGTAAATTTCTTGTGGTTTTACAACACTGGTAGACATATCTAACTCCTTTAGATCACAAACCAAGTGAGTTGTTTTTCTTGTAATACTTAGAACAAAATGAACAAAACTTTTATGTCACTGATGATCTGCACATTCTCTTTTGTTTTAATGCATCACCAAAAACCATTCTATCCTTGGTTTTTTATTACCTTAACGTCCATAATTTTTAGCTGTATCAATCATCATTTTTTGTTTTGAGTGAAATAATTCAAGACCTCTTGTTTTGATACAACATCTCCATACTTACTATCGATATCAAACAGATTGGCTTCATGGGGTTCACGATGACGATCCCCAACACAGTCACGGATCACAATGGTTCTAAATCCATGTTGCACAGCATCCACGGCTGTTGCGCGAACACACCCACTGGTCGAACAACCCACAATAATCACGGTATCTATCGCCTCAGCGTTTAAAACCGATGACAAACTTGTAGCAAAAAAAGCACTTGCATAATTTTTAGTGATCACCAATTCAGTGTCGAGCGGTTGAACTTGTGGGCAAAATTGAGTGGCTGGATTATCCATCGTCATCGCTGCCATTACGGGTGATTTTTTTACCCACATTCCCCCGTCAATTTGGTTTTTAGCGTGATAAAGAATATTGGTGTGAATTACTAAAATATTCTGTTCACGTGCCAGTGTTAAAACTGCTTCGGTTTCTTGAACTGCAGTAATCACATCAGGCGCATATAAAGGCTCAGATGCCGTAATATAAGACTGGATAAAATCGACCAACAGCAGCACGGGTTTCTTGCCAAAACCAATTCGATTTCCCCACACGCCTTGGTAATTATCATTTAGGGATTGTTGATTCATTTCACACTCCTTATGCATATGCGCCAGAGAGCAATGCACCAGCACCCGGTACAATTGGCTCTAAATCCATTGCTTTAAGCATCTGATAGGTTGTTGCAATTGCTGCTGAAATCACGGGCTTACCCGTAAGTGCCTCAACTTTAGCGACTACAGGAAGCGACTGCATTTGTACACATGCTGAAAGCACAATCACATCTGCATCTTGGTAATTCAGCTTCTGCACAATGTTGGGCAAATCAGCAGGGTCATGTTGCGCAACAGCAATGTTGTCAGCGATTTCTAAGGCCACATAATCGAGAATTTCAAAACCCTCTTCAGCAATGTAATTCACCACCAATTCGGTTAAGGGTTTCATATAGGGCGTAACAACAACAATTTTTTTCGCTTTCATCAGCTTCAAACAGTCAACCAAAGACCCCGCACTGGTGACGACAGGTGCTGCAGCAGCATTATCAACCGTGACTTGATGGAGACGTTTTTCTGACTCACGGTGATAACCGATGCCCATGGACATAATCGCAACCAGACAGGCATATCCCAATACATCAACTTGGGCGTCTGAAAGTTCTAAAGCACAACGGTCAGACTGTGCATCCATTGCCGCAAGCTCTTCTTTTTTGACATGTTTCATCCGCATACGGCTAGAGTGGAAGGTAAATGTTTCAGGACGAATCAGTTGACGTGCTTTCAACATCGCTGGAATTTCAGTTTCCATCGTGGTATTGGAACTGGGTACGATTTGACCAATTTTATAAATTCGTTGCATGAGCATTCCTCCTTAAATAAGCCTCTGTCCTAAAAAATCTGAAAAGCCGGCTAAGAAACCATTTAAGTCATCCCAAGGAATCATATGCCCTGCATTTTCCACACGGCTCACCAAAATCCGTGAATTAAGCAATTGGATTTCTGCAATATCGCCTGCCGAGATCACATCGCCTTTACCAGCCACCATTAATAAAGTTGGTACTTTGATTTTTGAGATATATTGATGAATATCAACATGATGAAAATCATGAAAAGACTTGATAACGGCTGGTAAATAACAACTATGTAGCCACTCTGCGCGCAATTGTCTTTGCGCTAAAGTCCAAGATGGGCAATATTGCTTCATGTCTTCTGCATTCATCCCCTGAATAGATTGCTGAATAGAGTCGACATACCAAGATAATTGGCTCGGGTAAGCACGCCGTCCTGGACCTGAGACAGGAGGATCAATCAAGACTATTTTTTTCAAACCTTTGGGCTCAAACGCAGCACAACGAATTGCAAAACGCGCGCCCATCGAGTGCCCAACCAAATAATAAGATTCCAAGTCCAATTTTTTAACAAAATCTAGAATATCTTGCGCACAGGTATCGGTGTCATATTGCAGATACTCCCCCGAAGAAGACAGCCCTCGGCCTCGAATATCCAAAACATAGACATCAAAAAATTGTGCTAATTTTTCCGCTACAAATCCCCAAGTAATGGCAGGACTGGTAATCCCGGGGATCAACACCAAAGCATGCCCTCTCCCACCATAACGAAGATAATGTAAGCGGACTTGATTGATCGCTATATTAGACCCATACAGGAATTGACTCATACGGCCTCCTCCTCATTTAATGCATGTGCATATACATCATATCCATACACCCAAGCTGGATCTTCTTGGCTTTTTAAGAAGGTATTGGCATTGGAAACTTCTTGCACTCGACTGGCACGTTGTTTACGATTTTGTTCATATAATTTGAATGCCTCCTGATAGTGGTCCAACCCTGTTTGCAGCAAACAGCGCGTGAGCATTGCGGCATCTTCAATCGCCATACCTGCGCCTTGTGCCATATGCGGTTTCATGGGATGGCAAGCATCACCAAGCAACACCATCCGGCCATTGCTCCATATCGGTAACGGATTACGATTGTTTAATGGCCACTTGGTAATATCTTCACTGGCTTCAATCATGGCTTGTATGGTTGGATGAAAATCTTTAAATGTTTCAAATAGTTCTTGTTTTGAACAAGGCACAAAACTTTGCCCTTGGAAATCCCATGCTGGATGAGGCACACCTGTAACAAAGTAGTACTCATCACGTTCTTTGGTGGTGTAATAGGCCATCATATGGCGATCCTCATACCACCATTTGACACAATCGTCTAAATCAAATTGCTGTTTTAATTTCTCTAATTGTTCTCCTTTAATCATGGCACGGTGCGCAACCCAACCACTGTATAAAGGGGCTTCTGGTCCAAGAATGATTTCTCGAATTTTTGAGTTAATCCCATCAGCACCAATCACAATATCAACATCACTTACTGTGCCATCCTCAAAGCTTAGCGTTACTCCATCTAGTTTTTGAGTAATAGCACTTAAGCGCTTGGCAAAATGTAATTTGTCTTGCTGCAATGCTTCGATTTGTCGGGCATGCATATCACCACGATGGATCGTGATATAGGTTGCTCCATATCCAGTCAAACCAACATTGGACATATAGTCTGCAGTATTTCCATCACGGCTGACCCAATGCGTTGGATGACATCCCATGTCTTCCAAGTCTTGCTCTAAGCCCATTTCTCGAAAGATTTTCATAATGTTTGGACCAATATGAATACCAGCACCTAAACGAGAAAATTCTGCTGCTTGTTCATAGACATCAACATCAAAACCCGCTCTCTGTAGTAACAGCCCCATTGAAGCGCCACCAAGACCTGCACCAATCACTGCAATTTTTTTTGCTTTATTCATTGTTTACTCCATCAAACAAATTTTTCTTTTAATAGATATACCCCACGATAATATTAAAGTCTATACACTTTAAATTTACAAACAAATCCCAACCTATAAAATCAATTAAATATTTGTTTATTATTAATAATTATTTTAATTACAATGATGTAATAAATGTACAATTCACTTTATCAAAGTGTATACTCTTTAAAAATACAAAAACAGCGATGAAAAAGGAGCACCATCATGCCTGTAAATAGCACTGAACTGACCCAAATGTTTGAGCATGTTTTAACCTTATCCAAAATCGATGAAACACAAAGTGTGGCGATTTTAAAAAGTCATTATTCACATCAACAAACCGTTCAAGCCGCACTTGATGCAGCATGTCGGTTAAAAGCCAAAGTATTTATTTTAGAATTACCTTCATTTAATCATCCCCAAGCCATGGGGAACGATATGACCGCTTATTGTGGTGATACTGCGTTAACGGGTAATTTTGCTGCGCAACAAGCACTTGAATCTGTCGACCTCATCATTGACACCATGATGTTGCTGCACTCACCAGAACAAGAACAGATTTTAAAAACAGGAACACGAATTTTACTGGCCGTGGAACCCCCAGAAATTCTCGCTCGTATGCTGCCCACACAAGAAGACAAACATCGGATTCAAACTGCGGAAAAATACTTAAAGAAAGCGAAAAGTATGCATGTGAACTCAAAGGCAGGCACAGATTTTTATGCTCCGCTTGGGCAATACCCTGCTGTAACTGAATATGGCTTTGCTGACGAAGTTGGGCGCTGGGATCACTGGCCGAGTGGTTTCTTATTCACTTGGCCCAATGAAAATATGGCAGAAGGCATCTTGGTTGTAGATATTGGTGATATTTTATTACCCTTTAAAACCTATGCCCGTGAAAGAGTCACTTTAGAAATCGAAAAGGGGGTAATTACTCAAATTCATGGTGGATTTGAAGCAGAATATCTTCGTGATTATATGAAATATTTTAATGATCCAGAGGTGTATGGAATTTCACACATTGGTTGGGGCTTACAACCTCGAGCACAATGGACAGCGATGGGTTTGCATGATAAAAATGATGGAATGTGTATGGATGCACGTGCTTTTAATGGTAACTTTTTATTTTCAACGGGACCCAACACAGAAGTAGGTGGTAGCCGTAAGACACCATGTCATATGGATATTCCACTTCGTAACTGTACAGTGAAACTCGATGATTTAGTGGTTGTTGATCAAGGCGTTCCTATAGCGCTCAGCTAACGCGAAGAAACTAACTATTAAAATCAAATGTTTAATACATCCAAGCAAAGCATAACGACCAAGTAGCATTATGGTCGTTATTTTTATGCAATCCTTTTATACTAGCCCTGTTAAAGTTTTAAAAAAATATCAATATTTTAAATCTTCGGGTCTAATTTTCCTCACATGATAAAGAAGTCAAACATGAATGATGAATATGTAATTGAAGAACAAGTGGGATATTTACTTAGACGGACTTACTTTCATCATTTAACGATTTTTCAACAAAGTTTGGATGAAACTCGCCTCACTTCGGTTCAGTTCGCTGTACTTTATGCCATCAATAAATTAAAAGAATGTTCACAAAAAGAACTGGTTGAGGAAACTGGTATCGACCAAGCAACCATTCGTGGCATTATCCAGCGATTAAAAGACAAGCTTTTTATTTCACAAGATCCTGATCAACATGACAAACGCAAGGTGTTGATTCATATTACACCATCGGGTATTCAAGAGCTTTCGCAAGCAATTCCGATTGCTGCAAGCATTAGTGATTTAACCCTCGCTGCATTAAATCCCGCCGAAAAAATTGCTTTAAAATTTTTACTTAAAAAAATTCTGGGGCATCCATTAGATTAGGAGATTTTAAGCAATAGGCTTTCTCCATTAACAAAACATTATTTAAAAATAACCCTTTAAATTACAAATCGGTTTTTGATCCATGCCTCGACTTTTTTACGTTGAATCCCTTTCGTTACAGATAGATATGCAAACTTTTCGAAATTGAATTGTATATTTAAAAATTGCTCTATATGCGTCAAAAACAGGTTTAAATTCAACAAATCCACTGATGGAAATTTCATCTGATCGATATCAATTGTAAATGTACCGCTTTGTTTTAAAATGATCCTTTTTCTCTTTAAAGAAAAATCATTCATTATCTCGACCCTATAAGTATCATTCAATGCTTCAGGCGAATTTAATCTAATTTCTAATATATAACGACGGTTCTTTTCTTCATCAGTAAGTTCTCTTGGTGTCAACCATTCACCATCGGTTGTTAAAATAAATGAAATTGACCAATTGAATAGATCAACTGGATGAATATCTAATCGCTTCAATAATTGATAAGCAGGCAACTCGGGCAAGCGTTGATCATAATACTGTCGAATTTGCTCAACAGAAGGATGAGGCGCCTCCAAGAAATTAAAAATTTCAAAAAGATTTGCTAAATACGCAGGCTGATGACGGATATTTTCTAAAATAAAATCATCAAAATATTGAATGACTTCAGGATTTTTAGAGAAACTCAATACAGCCCAGACGGCTCTTAAACTTCCGATATCATGATTGCTTAAATCATAAAGTTCATTGCTCAGTTGATATTTAGCTAAACAATTGAGTAAAAACTTATCTACTTCACTGGTAGAAAGTAGGTGTAATTTATGAACATTTTTACCATCAGGTAAATATGAATCATTGTCTAGTTTTCGAATCAACTGCTGAACTAACTTTTCACTCGGCTGAGTTAAGTGCTGTTTATGATCGAGCAAAATCTTGTGTAATGTTCTCATAGGAACCAACGCCTGATCATGTCTAATCCGCTTTTAACTGCTTTAAAATCGTTTTAAGGATTTGAATACGAGCCGTGTACTTATCATTGGTCGCAACCACATGCCACGGTGCATACTCAGTATCGGTTCGTTCAAACATATCCGCAGCCGCATTTAAATAATCGTCCCAATGTCCACGATTTCGCCAGTCATCAGGGGTAATTTTAAAGCGTTTATGCGGTGTTTGTTCACGTGCTTTAAAACGTGCTTCTTGTTCATCTTTGCTGATTGCCAACCAGAATTTAACTAACACGGTTTGATTATCCGTTAAATCTTTTTCAAAGCGATTAATTTCATCATAGGCACGTTGCCATTCCGCAGGCTTGGCAAAGCCTTCAATACGTTCAACCAATACTCGACCATACCAAGTACGATCAAAAATGCTAATCTTTTCCTCGGGTTGAATCTTGGTCCAAAACCGCCATAAATAGGGTCGACGCAATTCATACTGTTCTGGTGCAGCAATGGTATAAATCTCGTATTCACGTGGATCAAGATTTTTCACAATCCGCTTGATTGCCCCACCTTTACCTGCTGCATCCATGCCTTCAAAGGTTATGATGACATTGCGTGAATCATTGCGTAGCGCTTCCGATACTTTTTTGGTTAATTTCTTTAATTCAGCTTTATATTGATCTTTATCCAGTTCTTCTGTAGCAGGTTGCAATAACGACTCAGGTACAGTCGCCTGTTTCCACTTGGTTCTCACTGCTGCTTTATGTCGAGGCAACTGCTTTAATGCTTGCAAAATATACTGAGCAAATTGTTGATCTCGTGCAACACAATCTTCGCAATCAATCACATACCAATCATCAGTAAAACGTTGACGTAATTTTTGCACAATGTCGTATTGTTTTTTATTCCGCCAATCCAAACCCATTAACTTATGCCAACGCTGTTCAGACGCATCCATTGAATCTAAACGCTTTTGTAAGCTTTTCCACGGTAGATCAAACCAGATTTTAATCACATCAACATGATTATTTTTTAGATCTTGTTCATAAGCACGCATATTTTCAATATAGGTATCGAACAAGGTTTCATCTAAAGGTTTAGAAACATGCATCGCTGTTGACAATAAGTCACTGTACCAATTGCCAAAAAACAGCTGGATTTGCCCTTCTGATGGGATATGTCGTGCATAAGGCTGCCAAAAACTTTGTTTACTGCTAAATAAACTGGCTGGATCTGCTTTAACCCGTAAGTAACGAGGATCAACCCATTCACGTAATTGTTTAACCGCTTCCCCTTTCCCCGCAAGCTCAATACCACTGACTAAAATGACCAAGCTTTTGGCATTATTTTTATCTTTAGAATTCTTTAAGGCATATTGTGCCTCAATCAGATCAACGGATAACTCTTCTTCATCACGCAACGCAAACGCTAATTGTTCTTCAATCATCTGCTTCTCTATGGTCTGAAACTTCAATTGAGTATACCCATTCCCTAAAACAGAGTTATATTATTTTCTGTATAAAATCTTTGATATTGGCTATTTAAAAATCCACTGACCATATTTCTCTATTGTTTTTTAACTTTTGTCATAGTGATACGTGCCAACTGCCTTTATGCTGTTGCTAAACGAAATCTAGAGTTTTTATATGTCAAAACTTGCTGCACTTGATCAGCTTTTAGAACAATATCAACAATTGAGTTATCACACTGACCCAATTCTAGAAAAACGCCTGCATGAAGCGCAGGACTGGTTAAAAATGCGTATTGAAAACACTCATCATGCGCTGTTTAATCAAAAAGAAAATCAATTGATGGCAAAATATTTTATCAACCGCTTATATGGTGGGCCTGAATTTGATGATTTGGCGATACAGATTGAACGTTTATTAAAATATGCACACAAAGCAGAAAAAATTCTCCCTGAAAATGCCATTAAGACCGGTTTAAAATCTGTTGGATTGGCGGTACTTGCTATGCAACTTGATGAGCAAGTCGCGGCACAATTACTTAAGGATTACCCTGTTGACCAAGTGATTGATGATGAAATGATGCGACTGACCTTACTGAAATTAGATCAAGCAGAAGCCCGTCAACAACAGCTGGGTTTATTGGATGATTTGGGTGGTGCACTAGACAAATACATGCGTTCATTCATTATGCATACTGCATTTAAAATGTGTAAAGGCACTGCAATCAAATATAAATTTGAATTGATGTATGACTTTATTGGCGAAGGTTTTATTGCGATGAAACCGATGAAATCCGCAGCTGATTTTATCCATGCATTTACCCTAAAAGAACGTGATATTGTCGAAAAAGTGCATGCTGGAGATCCCAATCCATTTCAGGATTAATTTAATTTTTGGCTGTATCAAACCGATCTCTAAGATCGGTTTTTGTATATTATTCATAACAATTTCATGATGAGGACTGCAAAATTATGCAGAATCTGTCATTATGCAGAGCAATATAAAATTTCCCATTTTTGTGTTCAGGAGTGACTCAAATGTCGAATGAAAACCAAAAGCCTACAGCCCCTGCTGAAACGGCAACGAATACAGACAAAGTGAGTCCATTTCTAACAGAACCATTACCGCAAGGTACTCCACAAGGCCAACAACAGTCCTTGCAGCAACAACTGGTAGATACGCCAGTTTCTGGGACTGTGCCAAAATACAACCTCCCCCGTGGTGCTAATACAGGTAATGTTGGCGCAACTACGCATTTCGGCTACAAAACTGTTAATAGTGAAGAAAAAGCGCAAAAAGTCGCTGAAGTCTTCCATTCTGTCGCAAGTAAATACGACATTATGAATGATTTAATGTCATTCGGTATTCACCGCCTCTGGAAGCGATTTGCGATCAATATGTCAGGTGTCCGTCGTGGTCAGCATGTGCTTGATATTGCAGGCGGTACAGGTGACTTAGCCAAAGTTTTCAGCCGTGAAGTTGGTCCAACAGGTCATGTGGTTTTATCCGATATTAATGAGTCCATGTTGAATGTTGGTCGTGATCGTTTGATTGATGCTGGCTGTACCAATGTTGATTTTGTTTTGGCCAATGCCGAAACCTTAGAGCCATTTGCAGACAATAGTTTTGACTTGCTCACCATCAGCTTTGGTCTACGTAATGTGACTGATAAAGATGCGGCACTCCAAGCGATGTATCGTGTATTAAAGCCAGGTGGTCGTTTATTAATACTTGAGTTCTCAAAACCAGTATTTGAACCATTTTCAAAGCTATATGACTTCTATTCTTTCACGGCTTTACCATTTATGGGCAAAGTTGTTGCCAATGATGCAGAAAGTTATAAGTATTTGGCCGAATCTATTCGTATGCATCCAGACCAACGCACCTTAAAAGGTATGATGGAAAATGCCGGTTTCCAAAACTGTGATTACCACAATTTAACCGGTGGTATTGTGGCGGTACACCGTGGCTTTAAACTGTAATTTCCCCAAGATATAACAAGCAAGGTTGAATTATGTGGTCAATTCTGGCACTCGGTGCAGTTGAACGATTAATCAATCAGTTTATTAATTTGGATGCAATTACCCGCATCCAATTTAATCAGTTACAAGGCAAACTGTTACGTGTCGTGATGGATACGCCTCAGCTTTCTGTCGATGTTTACTTTGATCAAAATAAAATCCGTCTTGAACCGACTGTGACTGGTAAAAGCGAAACACCTTCAATTTTTGAACAACGTCCTTTTGACAAAAATGTTGCGATTGCAGAAGCCACAGCAACATTACATGTAAAGAATGTTGTTGAATTGGCTAAATTATTTGTTGCGGATGATATTGGCAATATTCCTCTACAAGGTGATTATCACCTGTTACAGGATATTCAAAATATTATCCAACAGCTTGAGCCTGATTTGGCAGCCCAGCTTAGCCCGTGGATTGGTCCTGCACTCGCGCATGAAATTGGCAAAATCCAACTGGCGCCAAAGCATCTCAAACGCTCACTGCAAAGTCATTTATTTTTTGTAGAAGACTTTTTAAAAGAAGATACGGGTGTATTGGCTCCGCGTTGGCAAATGGATGATCTGCAACAAGATACCCGTCAACTGAACCAAAATATTGACCGACTTGAAGCAAAAATTCAGCAACTTCAATCTCACTTTACTCAAA
This sequence comes from Acinetobacter sp. NyZ410, assembly GCF_022828975.1. Lineage (NCBI taxonomy): Bacteria > Pseudomonadati > Pseudomonadota > Gammaproteobacteria > Moraxellales > Moraxellaceae > Acinetobacter > Acinetobacter sp. NyZ410. Next base: position 4,501,682 of record NZ_CP094620.1, read on the forward strand.
ATCAAGATCAGGTAATTTAATATATGATTCCGCATATTGCCCGTTTATTCGAACTTTGGCGCATCGCCGCGCACTATAGACTCGACACACTGGTCCCTGCGGAAGAATTACCTGAAAAAGCTCGGCATGCTTTAGCTTTAATTCGCTTACACCCTGCGGCATGGTCAAGCAAAGAACGTAAAAACCCACTCAAGCTTAAAGAAGCATTAGAAGAAATGGGACCTTTAGCAATTAAGCTGGGGCAATTACTTTCCACGCGTCGTGATTTAATTCCACCTGAAATTTTACAGCAATTGGTTTTATTACAAGATCGGGTTAAACCCTTCGAGGTCAATATTGCAAAAGCGCGTATTGAACAATCGCTGAAAGCCAATATTTCTACAATTTTTGCCCGTTTTGATGAACAACCTTTGGCTGCTGCATCTATTGCACAAGTCCATACTGCTGCGCTCCATGATGGTCGTGAAGTGGTGGTGAAAGTCACTCGTCCAGATATTCGCAGTCAGATTCTACAGGATTTTGAAATTCTGCAATGGCTAGGAGCAAGCTTAGAAAAACGGCTTGAAGCAGCTCGTGCAGTGCATTTGTCTGAAATCATCCAGAATTATCGTCAAGTGATCTTAAATGAACTGGATCTTACACTAGAAGCAGACAATACCCGTCGTATGCGTCATTACTTCACGGGTTCAAGCATGATGTATGTGCCTGAAGTCTATATGGACAGCAAAGATGTTATGGTTGCTGAGCGGATCACAGGCGTTCCCATTTCGGATATTGAAACCTTTGAAAAGCTCGGGATGGATCGTAAAGATCTTGCTGAAAAGGGTTTAACGATTTTCTTTACGCAAGTATTTCGTGACAATTTCTTCCATGCCGACATGCATCCCGGCAACGTATTTGTTGAAACCTTAAATCCAAGCCACCCTCGTTATATTGCCCTTGACTGTGCAATTATGGGTGAGCTATCTAAACAAGATCAGATGACCGTTGCACGTATGTTGCTTGCGGTCATGAACAGCGACTTCTTACAACTGATTCAAATTGTGCATCAGGCAGGCTGGATTCCACCGGGCACTGATCAAGATGCGCTATCCCGTGAAATGCGTCGCACTGTTGGACCAATGGTTTCCAAACCGATGCATGAATTGGACTTTGCGGGTATCTTGATTCAAGTCATGGACATTGCGCGTCGTTTCCATTTAGAAATTCCACCACAATTGATGTTATTACTCAAAACACTGGTGCATGTGGAAGGTTTAGGTACCGATTTATATCCTGAACTCGACATTTGGAAACTGGCAAAACCGATTCTCACCGAATGGGTAAAAGCACAAATGAATCCTCAGAAAAACTTAAAAGAGTTAGGACAGAAAATTCCTGACTTACTTTTAGGCGCACAGGATTTCCCAACCTTGATGGTTGACAGCTTAAATGGTTTAAAAAATCAATCTGCATGGCATGCAAAACAACTGCATGAGTTGCAAATGATGCGTTTAGAAGTGGAACAGCAACAAAAACGTAGCTGGATTTTCGGCAGTATTATGGCGATTTTGCTCTCTATTGCGATCATTGCACCGTGGTATATTTCAATTGTTTTAATTGTCTTGTCCACTGTTTTAGCAGTTTGGCGGATTGCCAAATAAAGTGATTCAGCCTATTCAATGAATAGGCTTTTTGTCTATGACTGCTAAGTCACCGAGTGACAGCTCTCGCCATTGTTCAATCTATCACGCACTCTAAAATAAAAATATTCGTTTGAGTGAGTGAAATCATGACCCAAATTCTACAAAAACGCCCTGCAGCAATCACCTTACGTGCAGGCTCACTCGCCAAACAACACATACAACAAGAAGGCTTATCTGCACATCAAGTCGATATGATTCCCGGCGCAGCTGGCGGCCCCAAAGGCATTGGTTTAATGGGCTTGGATCAGGCGATTTTCGGTGATTTTCTACAGCGTGCCAAACAACGACGTTTTTTAATTGGTTCATCTGTTGGTGCATGGCGCTTTGCTGGAATTTTAGCGCAAGGTGAACAACTCGGTCCTAAGCGTTTGGCGGAGTTATATATCAACTTGCCCTTTCATAAAAAGATGACCATTGCAGAGATTGAGAAAATATCTCGCGAGATGCTGTACAGCATTTTAGACCAACATAGCCAAAAATTGGTCGAACATCCCGAATATCACCTTACGATTATCGCAGCCAAAGCAGAACATTTATTTCAAAGTGATCAAAAGCTTGCACTGTATAGCTCCTTACTCGGTATTATCGGCAGTAATGCAATTTCAAGAAACCACCTGAATAAATTTATGCAACGGGTCATCTGTCAGCCTGCTCAGTTCCCACAATTTAAAATTCAGGATGACGCTTTTAAAACCCATTATTTAAATTTTAATCAGCACAATGTTGCGGATTGGCTGATGGCCTCAGGTTCGATTCCTGCAGTTACACCTGCGGTAAAAAATATTGCCGATGCGCCACAAGGCGCATATCGAGATGGTGGTTTGATTGACTATCACATCGATTTGCCTTTTGAGAGTAAAGGGATTGTTTTATATCCACATTTTACCGACAGTATCATCCCAGGCTGGTTTGACAAAATGTTTAAATCTCGCACAGCCAATCCTGCAAACCAAGCACGGACTTTACTGATCTCGCCTTCTCAAGACTATTTAAAATCTTTACCTTTAGGACGTTTACCAGATCGTAAAGATTTTGTGATGAAAGGTCTGGATGATCAGAAGCGAAAACAATTGTGGAAGCAGTCTGTGGCAGAAAGTCAGCGACTCGGTGATGAATTTTTAGAAATGCTGGAGAAACAAAATTTTGCTGAAGTGATACTAGATTTATAATTATTCTCCCCCATTGATCACCTCATCCAGCGGTGAATAAATATGATTTTCAATAGCTTAAATACATAACAACAGTATTCTCGATGACTTGAGATATCAGCCTGAGACATGAGCCAGTCATGGCTCAAGCTTTAAATCATGTATTTTTATACTGAATTTAATCCGTATCTGGTCTCGCCTATAGGCGTTGATTTTTGGCTAAGATCCATTAGGGTCTGTTGACATTTCATAAATGGTTTGCGTTGTAGGTTAAAATTGAGCATGAGACGTATACGTCGTAAAGCAGGAAACGAAGAGAATAGCGGGACTATTTCCGAGTTTCATAACGTACTGAGATAATTTTAGCCACAACCCTGAGCAAGAACAAAGCACTGCTTTGTTTGCAGCGCAAGGCGCAGCGGGGACTAGTAAAAAAAGAGCTTAATTCAAATTACTGCTTGTTAATTCCCTGCTTTTTGTTAAATTTAAATCATTCAAAGCACTTACTCTAATAATGAATCAAACTAAAACGCCAAAATTTGCCATCGTCGGTGCAGGAACAGCAGGGCTTGCTGCAGCAATTTTACTCGCACAACAAAATATTCAGGTTACTATTTTTGAGAAAGTATCTGAGCTTGAACCTGTCGGTGCTGGCTTATTGCTTCAACCGTCTGGACTTGCAGTTTTTGAGCACTTAGGTGTGCTTGATGATGCGGTTAAACTTGGTGCAATGGTCACAGGCTTAGAGGGACAACTCGCCAATGGCTTTAAACTGGTAGATAGTCATTATGTCCAAGCCCATCCCGATTTTTATGGTTTAGGTATCCATCGAGCAAGCTTATGTCATGTTTTGCAAAATAAATGCCATGAATTTCCTGAACTGATCACTTGGCACATGAATGCCGATATTGAAAAACTTAAAGAATCAGCAGATGAAATCCGAGTTTTGGGTAAGATTAATGGTGAATGTTTTGATGAAGTCTTTGATAGCGTTATTGTTGCCAATGGTGCACGAAGCCAATTAAGACCGATCGAATGGGTTAAAATCGATCAAGCTTACCCTTGGGGCGCGAAATGGACCATTGTGCCTGAATGTTTGCAGCTTGATACTCAAATTTTGCATCAATTTTATGATCGCTCCAAGATCATGATGGGAATCTTACCTACAGGCGCAATTCCCACTCAGCCCAAGCAACGACTTTCCAGCATCTTCTGGAGTCTTCCAACCGATCAGCTTGGAAATTTTTTACCTCATCAACAAGCCCGTGCTGAGTGGTTAAATGCGCTATCCAAACGCTGGAAGCCCGCAGCAGAGTGGTTAGAGCAAGTGATCGCCAATCCTGAAGAAAAGCAACAATGGCTTTCTGCCCATTATCGTGATGTGGTGCTGTCTAAATTTGGTCAAGGACGTATCGGTATCATTGGAGACGCTGCACATGCCATGAGCCCACAACTTGGACAAGGTGCAAATATGGCGCTTTTAGATGCATGGGCTTTGGGACAAGCAGTTCAAGTTGCCCGAAACAATCAAACGATCGATTATGCAAAGCTATGGCAGTGCTATCACCAACATCGTAAAAGCTCATCTGCATTCTATCAATTTTTAAGCCGTTTACTGACGCCCCTTTACCAGTCTGATCTTTGGTGGGCAGGCGGTTTACGAGATCTAAGCTTCTCTTGGATGTACCGTATCCCTTATTTTCGTAAAGAAATGGCAATCACTGTGTCGGGATTAAAATCAGGTATGTTTACCCAAATGAAGTATAAAGATATTGCTCGATCATCCTTGGTAAGAGAAAAATAATGTGCACTCAAGTTACCCATTCTGTAATTTTAAAGTGTGAACAAGCGTTTTAATCTCGACTCAATCCATAATCAATATTTTCCTAAAATGCTGGAAATAACGTACACTATACAACCGCTACCATGTCAACGTAGCGCTCTTTCTTTTTATAACTTGGTGAAATCCTATGAACAATCTGCAATGGCTCGATGAAGTAAAATTTAACGAACAAGGGCTTATTCCTGCTATTGCACAGCATCATCAAACTGGTCGCATTTTGATGGTGGCATGGATGAACCGTGAAGCATTACAACTGACTGCTGAAAAAATGCAGGGCGTTTATTTTTCTCGCTCACGAAATAAATTATGGTTTAAAGGTGAAGAGTCAGGCCATTTTCAAACCGTTTACGAAATCCGTTTAGACTGTGATGCAGATGTGATCGTCTTACAAATCGAACAGCATGGTGGAATCGCCTGCCATACAGGTCGAGAGTCTTGCTTCTATCGCAAGCTCACTGCAACGGGTTGGGAAATTGTCGATGCACAATTAAAAGATCCAAATGCAATATACGGTGAAAAACCTTCATCGAATCCACATACTATTGCCATGAATAGTTCCAATGCGCAGGCTGAACAGGTCGAAGTCTTGGGTTATTTAGGTAAAATGATGGCTGAACGTAAAGCAGCTGATCCAGATTCTTCTTATGTGGCAAAGCTTTACCATAAAGGTTTAAATAAAATCTTAGAGAAAATTGGTGAAGAAAGTATTGAAACCATCATTGCTGCTAAAGATTTTAAATCTGAAGCGTGTGAAGATCATAAAAATGATCTGATTTATGAAGTTGCAGATCTATGGTTCCATACCATTGTGATGCTTGGTTACTTTGAGTTGGATGTGCAATTGGTACTCAACGAACTTGCTCGTCGTCAAGGGCTTTCTGGCCTAGTTGAAAAAGCCAATCGAGATCATTAATTTGGCATTTATAAAAAAAGCAGCGAAATATCGCTGCTTTTCTTATTCAAAATCGAAATTAAGAAGATTTTTTCTCAACCGAAGGTGCAATTGGGTCAGCCGTAATATAACCAACAGCCGCTGCGAACTTGTTGTTATAGTTGGTGTTAATCGCTGCATCAAGTTGAGCAAGCATGTCTTTACTTAAACCGTTACGTGAACCATCTTCATTATCTTTATAGAAGCGATACCATTCATCACCTGGGTGCTGGAAGTTGCTCATGATATATGTCCAGCCATTTACTTCATCAACAGCATGTAAACCTGTTGATTCCGCACCTGCTGGTGCAGATAAAACACGATCCAATTTCTTCGTATCTACATTATAAGCCCACAAGTAATTATTCAAATGATTACCTGAGTCTTCACCAATAAATAACACGCGTAACTTTTCAGAGAACTTCAAGTTATCAGGACTAGCAATTTGTGATGGATCTGCAGTATTCCCGAAACTATCAAAACTGATGTCTTTTCCTTTAAGCAATACGCTTGATTCACTTGGAACCCATTCACTATTAATTGCTACATTTGTGCTGTCGATTTGTCCGCCAGACAATTTATGCTCTAAAATACCACCAGCGGTAATTTTAGGAAACTTCACATTGTGCTCAGCAAGATAACCACTACCGCCTTCAACCATTGAGTCAACAATGTTTGCTAAAGCAGAGTAAGCTTTTTTATCTGTGGTATTTACTGTTGTTCCTTCATTTTTCGTCAATGCCATCGATGCACCAACAAAAGCAGCATAGCGATGTGTTTCAAGGAATGCTGCTGCAAGTTTAGTTTTATCAGAGTTATCTTTCAATTTCAGATAAACACCTGTTTTACTTAAATAAGTAAATTTAAAACCTTGAGCTTCCAATTCTGCTTTTTGGTTGGTCTGTTGCGTTTTCAAACGAGCTTTTGCTGCATCTGCCAATAATTTTTGGTCAGCAGTTGGTTTTGAAGCATCAATCGCTTGTTTTTCATCAGCCGTAGCATCTGTTGGATATTTTGCAATCTGTAATTTTGAATCAAAAATATCAGTGGATTTAATACCACTTTTAATCAAGTTTTCAATCTCTGCACTGGTTGCGTGACCGAGTTTAATCCAAGAAATTTTACCCGATGTTGTATCGGTTAATTGCGTTGTGTATTTTGCAACATACAGTGTTCCCGCAGATAAATCTTTTTCCTTATCTGCAACAAACATAAACAAACCACCATTGGTATAGTCATCACCCATAAGTACTGTACGATTATCCGCAAATACTTGTACCAACTCATGTGAAATACGACCTAGGCAGTAATGCTTTTTCACTGAACCTGTACCATCAGCTTTTACTGTAATTTCAGGCAAATGCCCATAATTATATGGATTTGCAGAGGTCTCATCACCATATATATTTTTACTGAATGCTTTAAGTGTCGCTGCTGATTGACCTAATCCCTGATTAAATGCATCTGGCTCGTATTCTTCACTTGAAAGATGTGTTCCCCAAGGTGATAAACTCGCACCACACGTAATCCATAGACCATGTGCACTAGACGTATCTACATTGTGGTATTTAATTAAAGTTAAATGACCTGTTTTAGGATCTTGATCTAGAGTAAGGACTGCAATTGGTGATGACAACTTACCGTAAGTATCTCCGCCTGCTTGATCTTTAGTAAGGTATTCAAATTGAACCACATGGAATACTGGATTTCCTGTTACACCCAAAGCTTTTTTATCGGCATCGGTAAAGTCTTTGCCAGTTGCTTGTTTAAAACTGATTAGAGAACTACCATCTGGACAGTCAGAGAAAAATTGGCGCTCTTTGCCTGCTACAGATCTATCGATAATAGGTTGGTTTTTAATATCATAATAACCACCTGCTATAACTTTACCACCTTTACCATCTGGAACTTCAGTACCTGTTAAGAAGAATGGCTTATATCCAAGTTGATAAGTAGTTGAGCTACCATCATCCCAATTAATCGAAAGTTTTGAAGTACATGTTGTAGTAGCCATTGCTGCAACAACTGTCGGTGCATCCATTGGTATAAATGTTGCAGATTTTAATTTAGCTGGATTGATCGGTGGTTTAACTGCAGTATTTTTATCATCATCATTACAACCTGCAAGTGTGGCTGAAGTTGCCATTGCCCCAAGTGGAAGAAATGGAATGCTGGCTAACCAAGTAAGCACTTCACGGCGTGTATGTCGGCTGGCTGAATTTGTCATAACTTTATCCGAATATGTTTTAGAATTTTCCCGTGCTCAGTTTAGAAAGCAGTTATGACAATCTAGTTTCACTTTTAAGTCATTTTAAAGACAAAAGCCCCAATACCTCATATTATGATAAAAATGATCAGGATACGCTCCGCAGATTCTTAGCACAGTCGCTTAAATAACATCTTGTTAGATTTCACCCTAGTGCTGAGCAATTTTTGCTATACTCTGTCCCATATTGAATTTTCAAGCTAATAAGATTTTATAAATACTGTGCCTTATTCTTTTACACCCACATCTGAGCAAAGCTTTGCAATCGCAGAAGCGAAAAAAGGACAATCATTTAAAGTGATTGCCTATGCTGGCACAGGTAAAACCACGACTTTGCAGTTAATCAGTGATGCGATGACGGAGCGCCGTGGGATGTATTTGGCCTTTAATAAGGCAATTGCCACAGAAGCACAGAATAAATTTCATCAAAATGTAGATTGTCGAACCTTCCACTCTTTGGCGTTTCGTAGTGTGTCGCGTGGGGTAACCGATAAATTACGTCTGCCGCGTTTAAGTCCCAGTTTTATTGCCAAAGAATATCGCCTCGAACCGATTACGCTTAGACGTTTAATGGGCGGGCGTTATGAAAAGTATGTGTTGATGCCCAGCCGTTTGGCAAGTTTAGTTGCCAATGCTGTAAGTTATTTCTGCTCGACCAGCTCACAATACCCAGCACCACGTCATATCCAAGCACCAAGTTGGCTGCATGCAGATGATATCGAGTCTTTACAAAAACATCTTTACCCTGCTGTAGAAAGACGTTGGTTAGAGTCGATTGATACCAATCATCAAGCAGGCATAGGTCATGATATTTATTTAAAACTCTGGGCATTATCAGATCCATTTATTCCAGCAGATTACGTGCTCTTTGATGAAGCACAAGATGCTGATCCATTAATGCTTGGTATTTTATTGCGTCAGCGTAATACCCAAGTGATTTATGTGGGTGATGCACATCAACAAATTTATGCATGGCGTGGTGCGGTCAATGCCATGCAACAAATGCCACTCCCTGAATCTCGTTTAACCACTTCATTCCGTTTTGGTGATGCGATTGCAGATGTAGCCAATCATTTGCTCGGTGCATTGGATGAAACTGTGCCTTTACTGGGCAATCCTGAAATGAAATCGAGTGTGGTCAATAAACCACATACTAAAATGCGTGATGCGATTTTATGTCGCACCAATGCACGTGCAATGGAATTGCTTCTTTCTGGTCTCGTGCAAGGCGATAAAGTTGGACTACAAGCCGATCATGCAAAACTCAACCGTTTTGTTGATGCGGCAAGTTTGCTTAAACAAGGCAAACGTGTTGTGGATGTGCCTGAACTGGCTTGGTTTAACTCTTGGCATGATGTACATGAATACTGTGAAACCAATGACGGTAGTGATATCAAACCCTTAGTCAAATTGGTTGACGATCACGGTACGGAACCGCTCAAAAAAGCACTTGCTAAAATAACCCCAATAGAGCAAGCTGATTATGTGATTTCAACTGCACATAAGGCCAAAGGGCTAGAATGGAATCGTGTCCATATCGAAGATGATTACCAATTTAAAATAAACGGTTTAGAACATAAAATTAGCGATGAAGAATTAAGACTGTTATATGTTGCCTGTACACGGGCAAAGGTTAGCTTAAATATTCATCACATCTATGATCTCGTGCAACAATTGAAAGTAAAAGCGCCATTTAAAAATAAAGCAACAGCATAAGGGTTTTGAGCAGTTCATCTGTATTAGCGAAAAAATCGCAAGGTGAAAATATCAACAGCTTTTATGCTGCCCGTCAATTTTCAGGTATCCTATGAAACTAGCAGCAATTCATTTTCGCCATACATACCATTTTGCTGATTTAAAAATAGACTTTAATTATAAAAACAAACCAATCAGTTTAATTGTTGGCGAACAAGCCAGTGGAAAAACGGCAATTATTAAAAATATTTACCAAGCTTTGACTTGGTTTCCTGCACGTCTAAAAGATTTGCGCACACCTGGTGTGGTGATGCTCGACCAAGACATTATGTTAGATCGAGTGCAATCCAAAATAGATGTTAAAATCAAATTTCCAATAGAGTTTGGTCAACTCGCAGAAAGCACTGCAACAGCAGAACAAGATCCGCAAAGTTGTCATTGGCAATTATATAAAACCTTAAATAGTTCTGGTGTTGGTCTGAGTAAAGTTGACTTAGTACAACTCGAACAATTGGTAGAACGTTATAATCTAGTGCTCAAAAAAGATCCTGTTCAAGGCTTACCTTTAATTGCCTACTACCCTGCTGAACGATTTGTAAATGAAGTGAATATTCTCAATAAAAATAATCCCATTATTTTACAAGCGCACAATGCCTATGAGTTAGTACCGATTCCATATACCACCTTTGCACGATTTTTCGAATGGTTTCGAGAAATCAGTGATATCGAAAATGCACAAATCGCGCAACTTTTTCAAAGTGTTTTAGCGCAAAAGGAATCTTCAAATCAAAGTGATGAGGATTTTCAAAGTATTTTATTTCAAGCCCGTGCTCAGTTACATGCACCCAGCTTAAAAGCCTTAAAGCAAAGCTTGAGTATTGTCCTTCCTGAAGTCACAGATCTCTATTTAGAGTATCAGCCCAAATTACAACTGATGGTCACTTATAAAAATCAAAGCCTAACTTACTCACAACTGTCGAATACGGTTAAAAATTGGCTAGCCTTAGTCGGTGATTTAGTGCGTCGTATGTGCATACTCAATCCTTTAAGTCTTTATCCTTGTGAAGAAGGTGAAGGCATCTTACTGATTGATCAAATTGATGTTGATTTAGACCAATTTGGCCTTCAGTTAATTCTCGATCGTTTAAATCAAGCCTTTCCTCGTTTGCAGATCATTGCTACAGCCAGTCATGAAGAGCTGCTTGAGCAAGCCGACGAATATCAATGTTTTAAACTGGACAATAAAAAGCTTTATGAAATTCAGAACAATAAAGTATGGCAAGAATACCAAGATATTTATGCAAACTTGCTCAAAGAAGTTCCCAAAAGCGCTGAACAGGATTTGCTTGAACCCGAACCCAATCTACCAGTAAATGTTCAACAGCTTTTTGAGCAGTTTAAACACCTCAGTGAAGAACAAAAGACCGAATTAAAACGTTTAATGCAGTCTGGTGATGACCAAACGTCACATAAGTTCTTATTATAGAAATACCTCAGCCTACACCCGTCAATAGCAGACAGTGAATGATCATCAATCGTATGACACTGTCTTTTATACTCCATTCTCAAATCATGAATATATTCACGTTCATATTCATTGTTCTATAAAATTCCAAACATACTAGATTGATTGTTAGCGCATGATTTTCAAGCAGCAAAAAGTCACATGAAGCGTATAATTACAAATGTTTGCGTAAAAAACGACAAAATAAATTGATGTTATTCTACTCATGTAATAAGATGAAAAAATCAATTTAAATTAGATTTTTCAATGCAAATTGATTTTCTAATCGCTTTCTCAAGTTGCGCAACACAACTCATTTTTTAATTACTAATTTAATTCGGCTTTCAAGATTTAAGTTATTGGACTGTTCCTTGCATTCCTCAAATCCTTGAAAGATAAGATTCACATAGGTTTCACGACCTATTCACGACAATGGATACGCGTGTGCTTCCGATTATTATTCTTTTACCATTAATACTTGGCACTATCGTTGTTCTGTGGCTGAAGCAATTCTCTCGCGGGGTAACAGCTTTAGGGGCAATCGGGGTCAGTTTAAGCAGTTTTATCCTGCTACTGACTCAAGCGAAAACAGTATTAAGTGGACAAGCCGTTTTAGAGCAGTGGCAATGGCTACCTCAAATTGGTATTGATTTTAGTTTCCGATTAGATGCTTTAAGTTTAATTTTTTCATTGCTGATCACGGGGATCGGCACACTGATTTATATCTATGCCTATTATTATCTAAACCCGAAAAATTCTCTGAGTAAGCTCTATGCATTGTTGATGCTGTTTATGGCCGCAATGTTGGGTATTTCCTTGTCGAATAACTTAATTATTTTATTGGTTTTTTGGGAACTAACCAGTATTTCATCATTCTTGTTAGTAGGCTATTGGAGTAACTACGACGCCGCGCAACGTGGTGCACGGATGGCGCTGACCATCACTGGTATGGGTGGCTTAGCCATGCTGGGTGGCTTTATTCTGATTGGTCAAATCGCAGGAACCTATCAAATTGACCAACTCACCATGATGGCGAGTACAATTCAAAATAGTGGTTTATTTGTTCCCGCTTTATTGTTGATTTTATTGGGTGCGTTTACTAAAAGTGCGCAATTTCCCTTCCATTTCTGGCTACCCAATGCCATGGCAGCACCAACCCCTGTCTCAGCCTATCTGCATTCAGCAACTATGGTAAAAGCAGGGATTTTTCTGGTTGCACGCTTATTGCCAATCTTTGTTGGCTCGGCACTGTTCCATAATCTTGTCACCACAATTGGTCTGCTGACCTTATGTATGGCAGCATTTTTTGCCATCTTTAAAGAAGATTTAAAAGGCTTACTGGCTTATTCAACCATCAGTCATTTAGGTTTGATCATGTGCCTTTTGGGTATAGGCTCACCTTTAGCCGTGGCTGCTGCAGTTTTCCATATTATCAATCATGCAACCTTTAAAGCGGCATTATTTATGCTCGCTGGGATCATTGACCATGAATCTGGTACACGGGATTTAAGAAAGTTAAGTGGGCTTTGGCAACTTCTTCCATTTACAGCAACATTAACCATGATTACCGCTACAAGTATGGCGGGTGTACCTTTGACCAATGGCTTTATCTCAAAAGAAATGTTCTTTACTGAGCTATTGGCAAACTTATCTGGTGGCTATGTTGTGTTGGCAGCGATTGTTGCGACATTGGCAGGTTTATTTGCGGTTGCTTACTCAGTTCGTCTGGTACATGGTGTATTTTTTGATGGTGATGTGGGGCGTGATGTTCCCAATAAAAATGCCTATGAGCCGCCAATCGGTATGCGAATTCCAGCAATCATATTGGCAACTTTATGTATTTTAGTCGGAATCATTCCTGCACTGTTGGTTGAAAACATTGTCAATGCCGGAACACGCGCATCAACACAAATTGCCAGTTTTGAAGGGGTTCATTTAGCCATCTGGCATGGTTTTAATTTACCGTTACTGATGAGTGCAGTTGCCTTAATTGGTGGTGTGATTTTTTATTTCGCATTGGCCAAAGGCGGGCGAATTCGTGAAATTGATCTTGATCCACACTTAGGTCGTTTCCAAGGCAAATTATTATTTGAAGATTTCCTTAAAAATCTCCTGCTGATTTCACGCAAAATTAAGAAAAAAACTGAAACTGGCTCATTACAAAATTATTTATTGTGGATTTTGGCCTTAAGTATTGCTGTGGTTGCCACACCATTGATCAACCAAAATTTAACCACAGGAACACGTGAACTCACACATGCACCCTTTACTGCAATCGTGTTATGGCTGTTATTGTTCTCCGCCTGCTGGATGATGCTGTGGTTCCACCATGAACGTATAAAAGCGGTTCTGATTAGTGGTGCAATTGGTTTGGTCGTGACGATGATTTTCATCACACTCTCTGCGCCAGACTTAGCACTGACACAAATTACTGTGGATGTTGTCACAACAGTTCTATTGTTGATGAGTTTATCACTGCTTCCTCAGTTAACCCCTTATGAGTCCAGCCAAACCCGCCGTTGGCGTGATGCAGTCATTGCAATTGGCGGCGGTATTGGTATTGGTTGGATTACTTGGTTAATCATGACACGTGATCATAATTCGATTTCATGGTTCTTTGTTCAGCAGTCAATTCCGTTAGGCGGTGGCTCAAACATCGTCAATGTCATTCTGGTTGATTTCCGTGGTTTCGATACCTTTGGTGAAATTGCAGTATTGGGCATTGCAGCCATTGGTGCGCTGTGCATGATGGATGGGATGCGTGCACATGGCACCACGATCACTCAAGGTCTGAGCTATCGTTTCAATCCATCGCCGCTGATGTTCCGTATGACGGCTTCATGGGTACTACCAATCGCACTTGTGGTAAGTCTGTATATTTTCATGCGAGGACATAATTATCCAGGTGGCGGCTTTATTGCAGGCTTAATTACCTCTATGGCATTGGTGATTCAATATATCGCGATTGGACAAGATCAGGCTGAAAAAATGCTGCGTGCTCAATCTGGTCGTTTATATGAAATTTGGATTGGTTTAGGGCTGATCATTGCTGGGCTTTCAGGTCTGGCTTCATGGTTCTGGGCACGTCCGTTTCTTACCAGTGCGCATATTTATGTGGAATCAGGACTATTTGGCAAATTCCATCTGGCCTCTGCTGCCGGATTTGACCTTGGCGTATACGTCACGGTTGTTGGTGCAGCCATGTTACTCATTTCTGTTTTAGGCGACTCTAGACATTCAAGCATGTCTGGTCCAGTACCCAAGGAGTAATGCATGATCAGTTTAGAATTTTTAATTGCATCTGCGATTGGATTATTGGTTGCCTCAGGAATTTATCTGATTCTTCGTGCACGTACCTTTCCAGTCGTTCTTGGATTAGCCATGATTGGCTATGCAGTCAATATCTTCCTGTTTTCGATGGGAAGAATACAAATCAGTTCACCTGCGATTTTAACCCAAGCCAGCAAAGTCACTGACCCTTTGCCTCAAGCTTTAGTGCTAACCGCAATTGTCATTGGCTTTGCAACGACTGCTTTTATCGTTCAATTGGCATTACGCAGTCGTTATGAGTCTGGGACAGACCATGTAGACACCAAAGAGGAACCGAGTAATTTTGACCCACGTGAGGATGAGCCATAATGACCAGCTTTTTAGATTTTTGGTATGCTCATTCTCCAATCCTGAGTATTTTAATTCCTGCATTTACAGGCTTTATGCTGATTTTATTAGGCAATCCTGGTTCAGGCGCTTTAAAACATGATTGGCGACAACCTTGGCGCCGTGGCATTAGCTTAATCTCGGTTATGCTTGGACTCGCCACTGCGATTGCTTACTTGATTCAAGCCAATACCGGGAAAATCTTTGTTTATCAACTTGCTGAATGGTCTGCACCATTTGGGATTGTCTTGGTACTTGATCGCTTATCGGCGTTAATGCTGGTTCTCACCTACACACTTGCAGCGCCTGTATTGTGGTTTGCCAGCAAAGAATGGGATGAACGTGGGCGTTATTTTCATGCCATGTTCCATCTTCTTTTAATGGGTCTGACTGGTGCATTCTTAACAGGTGACTTATTTAACCTGTTTGTATTCTTTGAAATATTACTGATGGCATCTTATGTCTTGCTGTTACATGGTCAAGGCAAAGCCCGTTTCCAATTAGGTATTCACTACGTCACCATCAACTTACTGGCTTCTGCCCTATTCCTCATCGGTTTAGGTATGATTTATGGCAGTGTGGGCAGTTTGAATATGGCCGATGTCGGTCGTTTATTACCGACCTTGGAACATGATCAACATCGTCTTGCTATAGCAGGTGGTTTGCTTCTATTTGTTGTATTTGGCATCAAAGCAGCCATGTTACCTGTGGGTTTCTGGTTGCCAAAAACCTATGCTGTTGCCGCGACACCTGTTGCTGCTATTTTCACCATCATGACCAAAGTGGGTGTGTATGCAATTTTACGGGTCAATGGTACCGTCTTTAATGATCAGCTTGGACAAACGATCTTTAGTAACTACTTATTGCCAATTGGTTTAGTCACATCATTATATGGTGTGATCGGTGCACTCGCAGCTGAACGCTTACGCCGCTTTGTTGGTTTTATGGTGTTATCCTCAGTCGGAACAATTTTAGTTGCCATTGCCATGTTTAACACACCAGCATGGGCTGCTGGGTTGTACTACCTCGTTCACAGTACCATCATAGCCGCTTCGTTCTATTTGCTCTGTGGTTGGATTACTTCACAACGTGGTGCAATGAAAGATCATCTCAAAGTCGCACCAAAGATGAAGCAAGACAAAGTCATTGCCATGACATTCTTCCTTATCGCTTTGATGATGGCAGGTTTACCGCCATTTAGTGGTTTTTTAGGCAAAGTCTTAATCTTACAGGCAACTGCAAACTTGGCTGCACAAGGCTGGATTATTGCGATTATCTTGATTGTAAGTTTTTTAAGTATTCTGGCATTTACACGAGTCGGATTTATCCTGTTTTGGCGAGCGACGACACCTGAGGACAACCCGAAAGAAGACGCTTATACAGCCTATCAGGACTTACCCGAGCAAGCCCCTGCACGCAATGACAAAAGCGTTTACCTGCTACTGGCTGGACTGATTGTCTATGTCGTTTGCGCTGCTCCAATTTTAAATTATGTTGAAAAAACTGCGCTGCAAGTTTCTGATGCATCACTTTATCAACAGCGTATTTTAAAATTGGATGGGCATGGTGAAACCATCAGTGTACAACCTTTCGATCCGCACTATGTACCTGAAACAAAATACAATGGTGAAATGGTTGATCCAAATGCACACTATATTCCCTATATCATTAGCCCAGAAACCCTAAAAGGTGAACATATCTCTGAATTTAAGCAACGCCAAATTCAGGGACAAGAACAGCAACAACATGTTGAAAATGCTCAACTCAAGCCTATGGAGCAATAAATGCAAAATAAATCATTATTCGCTCGTATTTTACCGCATCCTTTTGTGTCGGTGATTGTGGCAATGAGTTGGCTGATGTTGAATCATAGTGCTGAAAGCTTTGATTTTGTTGTGGCAATCAGTTTGGGATTAATCATTCCTAAACTGATTCAACCCTTTATCATTCATACGCCCAATATTCATTGGAAAAGCGCCATTCAATTATTTTTTGTGGTGCTATGGGACATCGTCATCAGTAATATCAAAGTTGCTAAACAAATCTTAGGCCCAACCAAAAATCTCACCCCGAAATGGTTTCGAGTTCCTTTGGAAACCGACCATGAACATGTCAATACGTTATTGGCGATGATCATTACCACCACACCAGGTACAGTCAGTGCTGGGATTGATCAAGAACGTGGTGATATTTTGGTTCATGCACTAAGTTGTGATGATGTAGACGCAGAAATTCAAGCGATTAAAGCCCGCTATGAAGTTCCTTTAATCGAAATCTTTGACCTGCAACGAGGAGCACGTTCATGAGTATTTTACCTTATGCACTTGGTATTTGCCTGCTCGCAGTGACCATCTCCATGTTGTTATGTTTGGTCCGTTTGGTGATGGGCCCTTCTATCGTAGATCGATTACTGGCATTGGATACATTGTTTTTAAATGCAACCTGCTTAGTTGTCATTCTTGGCATTTATTGGGCAAGTACCTCAATGTTTGAAGGCGCATTATTGGTTGCAATGCTGGGCTTTGTTTCAACTGCTGCACTGGCTCGTTATTTTACAACGGGTCATGTGGTTGATTAAGGAGAAAGTACATGGAAAATAATATGCAAATTGTCATGGAAATCATCGTTTCATTCTTCTTGATTGTTGGTGCGTTTTTTACTTTGGTAGGTGGCATAGGTATGGTCAAATTACCAGACTTATTTATGCGTCTACATGCACCGACAAAATCCAGTACCTTGGGTTTAGGCAGCTTTTTAATCGCGGGAATGATTTACGCAGCATTTAACAGTCGTTTAGGTTTTGCAGAGTTATTGATCACACTGCTTGCCTTTATTACAGCTCCAGTATCGGCAAACTTAATTGCGCAGGCAGCAATTCATTTACGTCTACGTTCAACCTCTGGTGATGTACCTGAAGCAATTAATCGTCCTTTACCATGGCAACGTCAAAAGATCATAAAACAGTTTAAAGATAAGATTTAATTTATTTTCTGGCTGATTGTTGACTGGTTGATTGGTTGGCTAAATTAAATTGGACTGAGTCTAGGTACATACTGACTTAGTCCAATTTAAGCCACAATCAAGCTTAGATCGTCTGAAATACATTATCATCAAACTATAATCAACCTGTTAAAAAACGCATACACAAGAATATAATTTCTCTTGATTAATATTTCTAATTAAATCAATTGTATGGAAAAATAAATTGTTTGATTATAAAAAAGCTTGCAATGCCACACCTTACATTCAAAGTTTAAATACCATTGCGTAGGCGATGCCTCACTTTTCAGAGATGAAAAGATGACAAAAATCTTCTACTTGGCGAGGGGTACGTCCTGTACCCCCGCCCAACGGCGACATCCATGTCGCCACACGGTAGAACAACCATCTATGATTCAAAAATACAAAAAATGAATTGATAACGAATAGTTTCTAAAGGTTCATGAATAATATAAATTTCTATTAAAATCAAAAATATGAATTAAATAATTTATGTAAAAATAGGTGGTTTGACTATATAAGCAATGATTTAGACTTTTCCCTATAAAATAAGTCTGTGCAATCCTTACTACTATATTCATTCTCTTTTAAAAAATCATCTAAGTATGATGTTAGGCTCTTCTATACAACATAAATCTAAAATTCAGCCCTAGTCCTCTTCAATGAAATCTGTACAATAAAAATCAGCTAAATAAAAGAGATCAGCGATGTATACAGGTATCGTTCAAGGCTTAGAAAAAGTTGTAAACATCCAACAAGGTGATAATTTTACAACCCTTTATATTTCCAATGAAAATGGCTTTTTAAATGATGTTTTTATTGGCGCCAGTGTCGCAATCGATGGGACATGCTTAACCGCAACAAGTTTTGATGCTGTTGCAAATACAGCCTCATTTGATGTTTCAGCATTGACCACGTCTCTCACCACATTACAATTTTTAAAAATTGGTGATGAAGTCAATATCGAAAGATCTATCAAAGCTGGCATGGAAAACGGTGGGCATAATATTTTTGGGCATATCGAAGGTATGGCAACCATTAAAGATGTGGTTCATACCGGTGAAACACTACACATAGATATCGTTATTCCAGATGACAATATCAGATACTTCTTTAAAAAAGGCTTTATTGGACTGCAAGGTTGCAGCTTGACGGTCAATCGTGTTGATCGGAAAACCAATGAAATTTCAGTGGATTTGATCCCAGAAACCTTACGTTTGACGACATTTAAACATATCCAAATTGGTGGCAAACTCAATTATGAAATTGACCAAATGACCCGCACTATGGTCGATACTTTAGAAAGTATCCATCAACGTCAGCTAGAAAACTAAAAGAGCCAATCTTATAAATTGGCACTTTGATCTAAAGCATTGTCTTAACTATATAACGGCAGATGAACTTCTTCTTGGAAACTTTCCATTCCATAATCATCTGCCAGCTTTTCTTTCCAGTACGCCACAATCTTCGAATAATCAATTTCATCAGGATGAAAGTCAGATTTGTAATAAGATAAATATTCAGGAATCAATGAAATCAACATTTTAGAAATCATATATACCCCAAAGATATTTTGCGGCACTTTAGGTAAACTTTTTCTCCAGTCTTGCATAAACAAACGGGTAGCCGAATAAAACGTTAAACTTGCAAAACCCGTAGTCACATTACGCATCACTGTACGACGCGTACGATCATCTTTATAAATCGCTTGATATACATCAAATGCCACTGCACGATGCTCAATTTCTTCGATTGCATGCCACACCCAAAGTTTCACCGCATCATCATCCAGAGTGCTTAAAACTTCAGGATGACGAAGAATATAGCCACCCAATAATGCAGTAAAATGCTCAAAAGCTGCGGTAACAGCAAGTTGTAATTTTGGATGTACACTTTTAATCAGTGCATCTCGACGCGCCAACCATGCTTGAAAACTATCTAAGTTATAATCATCACGGCACCATGCATCATTGAATTCTGTATGAGCTTTGGAGTGCATGGCCTCTTGACCAATAAATGCTGCAATTTGTGCTTGCAATTTTTCATCCGTGATTTTGTCACGTACATTACGCACACTATGTACAAAGAACTGCTCACCAATCGGAAATGTTGAAGAAAGCGCGGTCAATAAATGTGACATCACAGGAGAATTGGCAAAAAAATGTCTGCGAATTGCTGTTGGGTTAAAGCTTGGTTTACGGACTTTGATACCAATAGCTTTAGGACGATTTAAATATGATTTTTCTGCCGTCGCTTGAACTGTTGACATAAGGATAATCCTACATTTGTCTGAATTTAAGCTATATTGGCACAATCTCAATATTTGTATATTGCAGAATCATCCACACAGTTGACCTAAAATATCATTTTCAAGAAAACACATGGCTCAATTGAAAATCTAAAAAAATTAAAAATATAAGATATTGATAAAATTAAATTTATTAAAAACAAATATATCTCTTATCTTCACAAAAAAGTGCTTTATCGTTTACACAAAGCCTAAAATCGAAATTTATAAGCATGCTTTTATTGACTTAAATGACATTTTTCAATCAGGTTGAATTATGTTTTAATTTTTAAAACAATCACATAGGATCCATTCAAAATTAGAACTCAATTTATAAATATTTATGCTTGCAACGTCATATAAACATTCAACAAAAAAGCATGTGTTTTATAGAACCCAAACAAACAGAATTCGTCTAGGAACTTTTTTGTATTAAAAAAACAAACTATTGCTTTAGTGTGATTGGCAAATTTTATTGCTAAATTGCACTTTTAATTGCCTATTTAGGCATTAAAACTGCTTATTTCAACACCTTCACTTTGAATCAGTTTTGCGCTGAAAAGCCATGTGCCCAAGCAGATAAAGCGTCTAATACAGGAATAAATGTTTGACCAAATGCAGTTAATTCATACACCACTTTGACTGGAGGCTTGTCACCAAATACAGTTCTGGAAATAAAACCATTCTTTTCCAATTGCTTGAGTTGCAAACTTAAGGTCATTTCTGTGATATCTGGCATATCACGCTTAAGTTGATTAAAGCGTTTTGACTCCTCCTTTAGATAATAAAGAATCACGGTTTTCCATTTCCCACCGATTAAATCCATCACCATACTAATCGGGCAATGATAAGTCTTATCGTGAAACGTCACTTCACAGGTGTTTTGCTCAATATTCATTTTTCTACCAGCTATCAAAATGGATAGTTATTGTACATAAAAACTATAATATTTATATTCACTATAATTTTTATAGTTGGAAAAACCAAGATGGCATTACTGATTTTAGCGCATCCCAGTTTTACTGAATCTGTCGCAAATAAAACCATTGTCGATGAATTATCAAGAACTCAAACTGATTTAGAAATTCGCCATATTCATGATTTATATCCAGATTATCAAATCGATATTGCAGCAGAGCAAAGTGCACTATTAAGACATGAGCTGATCATTTTACAATGCCCTATGTACTGGTTCAGTATACCTGCCATTTTAAAAATTTGGTTTGATCAGGTGTTTACCTATCAATTCGCCTATGGTTCCAAAGGAGACAAGCTTAAACATAAAAAGCTTTTGCTGAGTATGACCATTGGTCAACCTGAGCAGAATTTTAGTACGGAACAACAGCATTCATTATTGGAGGGCTTTTTATCTCCAATTCAAAAATCAGCACTTTATACTGGAATGGAATATTTAAAACCCGTGTTCTTATATGATATTTCAACTGTTTTAGGACATACACACGCTGAAATCAGAACTCGAGCAAAACAACATAGTTTAAAGTTAAATCATTATCTGCAAACGATTGGCTCAAATTAATTTTTTGAGTTTGCTGCATTAAAAAGCCCGCATGACTGCGGGCTCTTAAATAGATGTTATTTAATGTCTAAAATTAAACATCAAGATAATCCAAAATTCCTTCAGCAGCTTCACGGCCTTCCCAGATTGCAGTCACCACCAAATCAGAACCACGTACCATATCTCCGCCCGCAAAGATTTTTGGGTTAGAGGTTTGGAATTTGAATTGTTGTTTTTCAGCAGCAATGACTCGACCAGAACCATCTAGCCCAATATTTGCACCTGCAAACCATTCTGCTGGGCTAGTACGGAAACCAAAAGCCAGCAATACCGCATCTGCGGGTAAAACTTCTTCAGAACCTGGAATCGGTTCAGGACTACGACGACCACGGCTATCAGGGTCACCCAGCTGGGTAGTCACAACTTTTACACCCGTCACTTTACCGTTTTCACCAACGATTTCGATTGGCTGACGGTTGAACTGGAAGTCTACCCCTTCTTCACGCGCATTTTTCACTTCACGACGTGAACCTGGCATATTTTCTTCATCACGACGGTAAGCACAAGTTACTGACTCTGCACCCTGACGGATTGAAGTACGGTTACAGTCCATTGCAGTATCACCACCGCCTAAAACGATGACTTTTTTGCCCTGAACGCTGATGTATTCAGATGGATCTTTTTCCCAGCCTTGTGTACGGTTAACATTTGCAATCAAGAAATCTAGTGCATCATAGACACCATCAAAATCTTCACCTGCAAAGCCGCCTTTCATATAGGTATATGTTCCCATACCCATAAATACAGCATCATAGTCAGCAAGCAATTGATCGATAGTGATATCTGTACCAATTTCAGTATTTAAGCGGAATTCAACGCCCATACCGGTGAAAATTTCACGGCGGCGTTTCATCACATCTTTTTCCATTTTAAATTCTGGAATACCAAATGTAAGCAATCCACCAATTTCAGGACGCTTGTCAAATACAACAGGTTTTACTCCATTACGGACTAAAATATCTGCACAACCTAAGCCTGCTGGACCTGCACCAATAATGGCAACTTTTTTGTTGGTCCATTTTACCGATGACATATCTGGACGCCAGCCCAAAGCAAAGGCAGTATCGTTGATATATTTTTCGGCATTACCAATGGTCACAGCACCAAAACCATCATTCAGGGTACAAGCACCCTCACATAAACGATCTTGTGGACATACCCGACCACATACTTCAGGTAAAGTGTTAGTTTGATGGCAAAGCTCAGCCGCTTGGAAAATACGTCCTTCTGCAATCAGTTTTAACCAGTTTGGAATATAGTTATGTACGGGACATTTCCATTCACAATATGGGTTACCACAGCCTAAACAACGGTGGGTTTGGTTTGCTGCAACTTCCGCTGTAAAAGGTTTATAAATTTCCACAAACTCTGCTTTGCGGACATTAATATCTTTTTTCTCTGGATCTTGGCGTGCTACATCCAGAAATTGAAAGTCATTATTCAGGCGTTCAGCCATGTCTCTCTCCGTGGGTGAGCGTGGATAACTTCATTCGCTTGTGTATATCTGCGAAGTTATCCACACCTACCTAAAATTTGAGTAGTGGAATTATTGTGGATCTGCTTGAGTTGTTTTCAAAAGCGTTTGTAAATTAGCCGCTTTTGGTTTCACCAGCCAGAATTTACGGCTATAGAAATCAAACTCGTTGCGAATCTTGTACGCCCAAGCACTACCTGTTTCAGCAATGTGTTCATCTAAGATACGAAGTAAGAATTCTTGATGTTCTTCCATCGCTTCTGTAGAAATACGGTTTAATTCAATCAATTCGTGGTTGTAGTAATCAACAAAGTCGTTATCTAAGTCAAGTACATAAGCAAAACCACCGGTCATACCTGCACCAAAGTTGTGTCCAACTTTACCCAGTACAGTCACGATACCGCCTGTCATATATTCACAGCAATGGTCGCCTGCACCTTCAATGACCGCAAACGCGCCAGAGTTACGCACAGCAAAACGCTCGCCCGCTGTACCCGCAGCAAATAATTTACCGCCTGTCGCACCGTATAAACAGGTATTGCCGATAATTGCCGTTTCTTGAGTTTGGAATGGTGAACCTTTTGGTGGGAAGATCGATACTCGACCACCTGCCATACCTTTACCCACATAGTCATTTGCATCACCTTCAAGGCTGATATGCAAACCACCCGCATTCCAAACACCCAATGACTGACCCGCAGTTCCTTTTAAATTCACTTTAACAGGATGTGCTTCCATGCTGAGATTGCCATAACGTTTGGCAATTTCACCTGAAAGACGCGCACCAATTGAACGGTCACAGTTGCCCACAGTAAAATGGAACTCACCACCGGTACTTGCTTCAATCGCAGGTAACATTTCTGCCACCATTTTCTCAGCAAGAATACCTTTATCAAATGGTTCATTGCCTTGTACTTGGCAATATTGCGCTTTGCCTTCCGCAGATGGATGTGATTCTAACAATGCACTTAAATCTAAATGTGCATGTTTATCCGTTTCACCGGGCAACATCTCAAGTAGATCAGTACGACCGATCAAATCTTTCAATGATGCAACACCTAAAGCAGCCAACCATTCACGTGTTTCTTCCGCAATAAAGTGGAAGAAATTAATCAGCATTTCTGGCTCGCCAATATAATGCTCTTGACGTAAATGATCTTGCTGAGTTGCCACACCTGTTGCACAGTTATTTAAGTGACAAATACGCAAGTATTTACATCCAAGCGCGATCATTGGGGTAGAACCAAAACCAAAGCTCTCCGCACCTAAAATCGCAGCTTTAACCACATCTAGACCTGTTTTTAAGCCACCATCAGTTTGTACACGTACTTTACCACGCAGGTCATTGACACGAAGTGCTTGATGCGCTTCTGAAAGCCCCAATTCCCATGGCGAACCTGCATGATGAATAGAGGATAAAGGTGAAGCCGCTGTACCGCCGTCATATCCAGAAATGGTAATGAAATCTGCATAGGCTTTTGCAACACCCGCTGCAATTGTTCCAACCCCAGGCTCTGATACTAGTTTCACAGACACCATGGCTTGTGGATTGACTTGCTTTAAGTCAAAGATCAGCTGCGATAAATCTTCAATAGAATAAATATCATGGTGTGGTGGTGGTGAAATCAAAGTCACCCCTGGAACCGAGTATCGTAAACGCGCAATTAAGCCATTCACTTTACCGCCCGGTAACTGACCGCCTTCACCTGGTTTTGCACCTTGTGCTACTTTGATCTGTAACACTTCAGCAGATGTTAAATATGCAGGTGTTACACCAAAACGACCTGAAGCAATTTGCTTAATTTTAGAGTTACGAATGGTGCCATAACGTGCAGGATCTTCACCGCCCTCACCCGAGTTCGAACGACCACCGATCGTATTCATTGCGATCGCAATAGCTTCATGTGCCTCTGGTGACAATGCACCTAAAGACATACCAGCAGAGTCAAAACGCGGCAGAATTTCTTCAACTGATTCAACTGCTTCTAATGGAATAGAATGATCAGTTTTGAGTTTTAATAAGTCACGAATCGTCGCAATAGGACGTGTGTTCACCAACTCTGCGTATTCTTTAAAGTCGGCATAATTGCCTGAACGCACTGATTTATGCAACGCATTGATCACATCAGGGTTAAATGCGTGGTATTCCTTATCAAAGACAAACTTGAGCAAACCACCTTGTTCAATTGGCTTACGTGCTTTCCAAGCAATATCTGCTAGTTTTTTTAAGTCATTTTCAAGGTCAATGAATGTTGCACCTTTAATACGGCTTGGCACACCTGTAAAGCACTTACTGACAACTTCTTCAGATAAGCCGACTGCTTCAAATAACTGTCCACCACGATAAGATGCGACTGTTGAAATCCCCATTTTTGAGAGGACTTTGAGTAAACCTTTATCAATACCTTTGCGGAAATTCGCTTGTGCGTGAATTGGATCACCCAATAATTCACCTTTTGCAATCAAATCATTGATCACATCATAAGCCAAATAAGGGTAAATCGCAGTTGCACCAAAACCTAAGATCACGGCAAATTGATGTGCATCACGTGCAAGTGCAGTTTCAACAATGATGTTTGCATCGGTACGTAAACCAGCATTAATCAAGAAGTGATGTATTGCACCCGTCACCATTGCTGCATTTGCAGGTAAAAAGCCTTCACGGATTTTACGATCTGAAATGACCAATAAGGTTTTACCATCACGAATCGCCTGTGCAGCTTCTTCACAAATACGTGAAATCGCAGCTTCAAGACCTTCAGCTACAGGATAATTCAAATCAATATCTGCAATTTCGTAACCTTTACGACCAAGGGTACGAATCTGGTGCATTTTAGAGTTTGACAGTACAGGGCTCGATACAATTAAACGATCTGCATGCTCTGGACCTTGTTCAAATACATTTTGCTCACGACCAAAGCAGGTTTCCAATGACATGACAATTGATTCACGTAATGGGTCAATCGGTGGATTGGTCACTTGCGCAAATTGCTGACGGAAATAATCTGTCACATGACGCACTTGGCGAGACAATACCGCCATTGGTGTATCGTCACCCATTGAACCGACAGCTTCCTGTCCACTTTCAGCGATTGGACGAAGCAGTTGATCACGCTCTTCAAATGTCACCATAAACATTTTTTGAGCCGCTTTAAGGTCATCACCTTTTAAGCCTTGATCACACAAATATTCTTCAAGCTCTGGGCTACCTTGCAAGCGAACTGAGTTTTCACGTAACCATTCACGGTAAGGGCGCATTTTTTTCAGATGATTGCTCACATCTTTGGTATCGAGCAATTTTCCAGTCAAGGTATCAATCACCAGGATTTGACCAGGACCTACACGACCTTTAGAGATCACATCTTCAGGTTCATAACCCCAGACACCAATTTCTGATGCCAAAGTGATATAACCATTCTTAGTGATCACCCAACGTGCAGGACGCAAGCCATTACGGTCTAGCATACAAATCGCATGACGACCATCTTGGATCACCAGACCCGCAGGACCATCCCAAGCCTCCATATGCTTAGAGTTGAATTCATAAAACGCGCGTAAATCCGCATCTAATGTTTCAACGTTTTGCCACGCTGGTGGAACAAGCATGCGTAATGCACGGAATAAATCCATCCCGCCACCCACAAGCAGCTCAAGCATATTGTCCATACTTGATGAGTCTGAGCCTGTACGGTTTACAATTGGACTCAGTTCAGTAATGCCTGGCAATAATGGATTTTCAAATTTTGGGGTACGTGCCACTGCCCAGTTACGGTTTGCAGTAATGGTGTTAATTTCACCATTATGGGCCAAATAACGGAACGGCTGTGCCAATGGCCAACGGGGTAAAGTATTGGTCGAGAAACGTTGATGGAACACAACAATGTGTGAGTCCAAACGTTCATCAGCAAGATCTGTATAGAATTCTGCAATATATGCAGGCATCATTAAGCCTTTATAGGTGATCACTGTAGAGCACAGTGTGGTCACATAAAAATAGGGATCAGCTGTTAATTGTTGTTCTGCACGACGACGTGCCATAAGTAACTTACGGTTAAATTCAACCTCAGTCACACCCATTGGACAATTGACAAAAATTTGTTCAAATGCAGGTAAAGACTGCATTGCGATTGAACCCAAGGCATCATTATTGGTTGGAACAACACGCCAACCAATCACACGACAGCCTTCTTCTTCAATTTCATGGGTTAGAATTTGCTTTGCATGGGCCGCAAGTGCTGGATCTAAATTTAAAAATATCGTCCCGACCGCAAAAATTTCACTCAGTGTAATGTCACTGATCTTTTTTGCTTCTTCACGGAAGAATGCTTTAGGCATAGCCAAGAGCAAGCCACAACCATCACCGGTCTTACCATCTGCGGCAATACCACCACGGTGCGTCATACAGCTTAGACTATGAATCGCGGTCTTGACTAAATCATGACTCGCATCACCCTGCATATGGGCAATCAAGCCGAAACCACAGTTATCTTTAAACTCATCCGGTTGGTATAAACCTTGAGCGGGAGCTACAGTGTTAGGCGATGGCATGTGCATAGCGTACCCTTCTTTCTACATAGGCCCATGAAAGGGCGAAAAACATTCGAACACTCAATTACGATTTTTAAGTATTTTCTTAGCTCAAGTAAACCACTGAGTCAGAATCGAATACCAGTCTGTTTTTACTTTAATTGCAAGATTGTTTTACAACTTCCGCACTGAAATAAAGCACTCAATCAGACTTAAATCGCACACCAACTGAATCATTTCGCTCCAAAACAGGGACAATCAACTCAATTAGCGCAACAATAAAGCAAAAAATATGCCAAATTTTATTTTTGTTCACCAAATCACTAAAAGATAGTGAAATAAAGATATTCTTTAAAATTCTAAGCGTCTTATAAAGGCATTTATAGCACCATTTTTGTGCAAATATAAAATTAAATAATTAATTCTGCTTCATTTTAGAGCTAATTTTAATTAAATGGATCACTGACTTCATGCTCAGCTGGCTTTTTATCAGCAGTAGCACCGGTTTCTTTATTGTTGCTTGAAGGCTGTGCACGAGATTGTGACTTTTGTACATCTACCACATTGCCAGATGCATCACGACGGGTAATTGTGGTTTTGGTGGTCTGATTTGCAGGAGCTGAACCTGTTAAAGAAGACAAGGCCGATTTTGCTTGAGCCAATAGCGTTTCATCAACTACAGGTAAAGGTGCAGATTTTAATTTTACTTGATAGAGTTTATTTGCACTTGCCATTTCATCTGAGCCCAGATCATTAATTAAAGCACTATATTTTTCAAACTGGATCGCTTGAGGATGAATAGATGCAGGCAATTTTAGATTTAATTGTTGTAACTGGCTCTTGGCCTGATCATCACTTTTAAATAAACCATAGGCTAAAACATATTGCTCAGCTTGATCTTCACCACTTAAACGGAAGTAAATAAAATTTTTACGATCCGCTTGTTTCTGTAAAAAGCCCAAGATGACATCTTCATCTGAGGTCTTAAATAGCTCTATGGTCCAAGCTTTCTTATTTTCTTGAAAAAATTTTGTACCACGAAATTCTGCATCATGGCTACCCGCAGTCACAATACGTGTGGTCATTTCAAGTGGACGTACTTCATCCATCAAAGCGCCTAAATGCGATGTTGCGGCAACTTTTTCAGGTTGAATTTGAACTTGGGACTCTTCAATCGGATTGACTACAGTGACCAGATCTTTGGTGTCGGTCACTGCCCAAAAAATCAGTGCCACCAAAAGACAGATTAATCCACCAACCAACCAAATATATTGTCGAATATTTTGCCAATTTGTACGAATTGCTGCCATTTGGAACTAACCTTTTCTATATCTGATTCGCGAGAATCGCTTGTTTCATCAACTCAACATCAAAATCTTTAGTAATGATGGCTTGGCCGAGTTGTTTTATCAATATTAAACGAAGTTGACCATTTAATACTTTTTTATCATGTGACATATATGCCAAAAATTCATCGAGCGGAATTTTAGGACATGCTACAGGTAATTGGGCACGTTGTATGATTTTTTTTGTACGTTCCAGATCATCGGATGAAATCCATCCCATACGCTGAGACAAATCAGCAGCCATCACCATACCCGTTGCAATTGCTTCCCCATGCAACCACACCCCATAACCGAGATACGACTCAATGGCATGACCAAAAGTATGGCCTAAATTCAATAAAGCACGTTCACCTTGCTCTTTCTCATCATTGGCCACAATTCTTGCTTTATGCGCACAAGAACGATAAACAGCTTCAGCCAATAATTCTGGATTTTGGGCAATCAGCCCATCCATATGCTCTTCTAACCATGTTAAAAAGTCGACATCACCCAGTAATGCATATTTAATCACCTCAGCCAAACCTGCTGAAAGTTCACGTTCAGGCAAGGTTTGGAGCTGTGCCATATCAGCCAAAACCACTTGAGGTTGCTGAAATGCACCAATCATATTTTTGCCTAAAGGGTGATTAATTCCAGTTTTCCCACCAACACTCGAATCCACTTGAGACAATAATGTGGTCGGAACTTGGATAAAATACACGCCTCGTTGGAAACAGGCGGAGGCAAAACCTGCCATATCACCAATCACCCCACCACCTAAAGCCAAAACCGTACAATCACGATTAAAGCCAGCTTGAAGCAAAGCATCAAAAATCAGATTGAGGTGCTGGATATCTTTATATTTCTCACCATCAGGCAAAACACATGTTGTAACCTGCTTACCCAACTGTTGAATCGCCTCAACATAGTGCGACAAATACAAAGGCTGAACTGTGGTATTTGTAACAATCATCACTTGATGCCCTTGAATATAAGGTTCAAGCAATTCTTGAGGATTCAAATGACTACCAATAAAGATTGGATAACGACGTTCACCCAGTTCAACATGTAAAGTTTGCATGATTCTGCCAAATAACAATGAATGATAATTTACTGACTAAATAATTTCTTTTGAAACGATCAGTTGCAATATTCTCAGCGCTAAATCTCGCGCAGCACCCTGATTGGTTTCAATAATATAATGTGCAACATCTCTATAAAGTGGATCTCGTGCTTTAAGTAGATCCTTTAACTTTTGCTCAGGATTCTCGACTTGTAATAAAGGACGATTTTTATCTCGATGTGTACGTAATAATTGGATTTCTACAGGGGTATATAAATAAATCACAATACCTCTATGCTTGAGATATTCTCGATTCATGGCTTGAGTAACAGCACCACCACCTGTTGCAACCACTAAATTTTTTTTTGATGTGAGCTCATCAATCACGATTGTTTCTCTTGTACGGAAACCTTGTTCGCCTTCTTTTTCAAAAATCCAAGGAATAGATGCCCCAGTTTTTCTTTCTATTTCATGATCGCTGTCTAAAAACTCACGACTTAACAGTTCCGCTAGATGCCGACCAACTGTTGTTTTTCCTGCTCCCATGGGCCCTACCAAATAAATATTTGGTAGGGTTTCCAACTCTTTGCTTGGCAAGGAGTCACCTATCGAATTGCTTTCATTGAAAGTATATTAATGATTTCTGGTACGACTGTCATTAACAATTCTTGGTGTCACAAAGATTAGTAACTCTCGTTTATTATCAGACTTTACATCCTTTCTAAATAATCGTCCTAAATAAGGAATATCACCTAAAAATGGAACTTTGGTCTGACTGTTTTTAGTTTCTTGTTCAAAAATGCCACCTAATACCACGGTTTCTCCATCATCGACTAAGACATTGGTATTGATTTCATTCTTGTTAATCGCCACATTTCCATTCACTATTTGGCCAGCTGAGTCACTTGTGACATTTAGCTGCATTTGTACTTTCCCTTCTGGAGTAATGCTTGGTGTAACATCCAAACTGAGCAAAGCATCTTTAAATTCAGTTGTTGCAACGGCACTGCCTCCTGCCGTTTGCGTTGACTGATATGGAATTTGTTGACCCGAAGCAACTTTGGCTTTTTGTTTATCTGCAGTCATTACTTTTGGTGTTGAAATCACTTCCCCATAACCATCGGCTTGTAATGCAGATAATTCTAGGTCTAACATAAAATCAGACATACTAATTAAACCAAATGCAATCTTACTTGCACCCGCAGTCGTCACACCAAGATCGACATTTAAATTATCAGGGCGAGTAATGGTATATTTGCCATTACTATCTGGGTTTTTTAAATCCCAAAGTGTTTGATCACTTCCACCAACCAGCAAATCATTATTCTTGGTAATCCCTTGAGATAAAATGCCCCACTTTACCCCCATTTCTTTGGTAAAATCTGTCGTAGCACGAACAATACGTGCTTCAACCATGACTTGTTTTACCGAAATATCCAATAGATCAATCATTTTACGGATTTTATCAATATTATTTGCAGTATCATTAATAATTAATGTATTTGTTCTTGTATCTGCAACCGCACTTCCTCTTAAGCTCAGTAGACTTTCTAAAGCTAAAGAATCTGTATTATTGGTATTATTCGCCTGCGCACCTTTAGGGTTTCTAGAGTCCTGTAACAATTTAAGAACTTCTGCAACTTTTGCATAATTAAGCTGAATATATTCAGTTTGAATTGGTGCTAATTTTACACTTTGTGCAATTGCTTTGGCTTCATCTTCTTCTGCTTTAATCAGCTCGGTGACAGGCGCAATCCAAATCACACTCCCATTACGGCGCTTATCTAAATTTTTGGTTTTTAAAATAATATCTAAGGCCTGATCCCAAGGTACATCTTTTAAACGTAAAGTTATATTACCTTGAACTGAATCCGCAGCCACCATATTAATACTGGTAAAATCAGCAAGCAGCTGTAGTACACGGCGTACTTCAATATCTTGAAAATCCAGTGAGATTTTCTTACCGGTATAAGATTGACTCACATTGGGACGATTTACTTTATTTTCTACAGGGCGCTTTAAACTCACGGTCAATTTATTTTCCGCTTGGAAAGCCATATATTCATAGCTCCCCGAAGATTGAATGGTGATTACGCCATTGGAACCATCATTATAAGCATCCACAGAAGAAACTGGGGTCGCAAAATCATTAACATTTAAACGACGAATTAAATGTGCTGGAATTTTATTCCCTAAGGTTCGAATAACAACTTTACTGCCCTGTTGTTGCACATCTACAGGTGTATTTGCACCAGACAGATTTACAATAACCTGCCCCTCACCCGCATTGCCACGCTGAAAACCGATATCTGCGATGCCTTGATTTTGCTTATTCTGTGTAGATGCAGATGCTGCATAAGTCGGTAAAGCAGCAGCTTGATTGGCATTGTTAATCTTTAAAATAAAGGTATTCCCTTCAACACGCGTTGTAAAAGAACCACTATTTTTTAAATTTACTGTTAAGCGTGAACGTTGATCATCGGCCGCAATATCTACAGTCGACGCTTCTTCACTCGCCACAGCAATGGATGATTGATTGATCGTTTGCTTCGCCTGATCAAAGTCTAAAATCAGTCGCGATGGATTATCCAATTGATAGGCTTGAGGCTGTGGCGGTAAGCCATTAAACATCACACGAATTTCTGTACCTTGCCCCGATATTTTCATCGGTACAATATTGGTCATGGTTGTTTGCGCTGCTGCAACCTGCATAATCGCAATTGACACTGCCGCCATAGTAAATTGACGAAGTTGACTATTCATAAACTTACCATCCCCGTTAAAGATATTTTTCAAACTCTTTTTCATTTTTATTCCTTTATTCCGTTTTAATCTATTGGACCGATTAGGACTAGACTCCGTGGTCTTTCTATATAACCGTCTCGACCATCTGGAACAATTTCCAATAAATCAATACGGGTCGGCGTAATTTCAATAATTCGCCCTTGATTCATACCCATGTAGTTGCCAAGTTGTACCCGCTCAATCTCACCATCAGGTGTTTGAATCAACCCCACTGTTTGCCCAACAGCTCCTTTCATACTTCCTTTCAGTGTTAACGATTCTAAAGGATAGCTTTCAAGCGGCTGTGGTTGTCTTGAAAAATTCGGGTAGACACGCTTGCCTGACATGATTTTCAATTCATTTGCCAATGAGCTTGGCAAAAATGGGCTGCGTAATTGTTGAGCTGAATAATTAAAGCTTGGTACAGGATTAAATACTGGTGCAGGTTCAATCGGCAATGGTTGCTGATTTCTAATATTTGCCATTTCTTGGTTAACGGCATCAATACGAGAATCGCACCCCACCAACAGCATTGCAAAAGAGATTCCACAAACTATTTTACTGAGCTGGTTCATTGTGGCTTCCCTCCTTGCTGAGGTGTCGTTGTCTTCTGTGCTACAGCATTCGCAGATTTATTAATCTTTTGCTCATCAGCACCAATATAACGATAGGTTTTTGCTTTAATTGTATAGTCAATCACTGGCACATCAGACTTATTATCTTGACTAGGTGTTCCTGTAATTGTGAAATCATGCAAAGTGACAATACGTGGTAAAGCAGCCAAACTACTGACAAAACTGCCAAATGAATGATAATCCCCTGTTGCATCAATCGAGATCGGCTGCTCAATAAAGAACTCCTGCTTCACTTCTGGTTCTAATTTGATATTTTTAAATTTCAAACCAGAACTTACCCCTGTCACGTTAATGTCTTCAACTAGACTCGGAATTTCAGTTTCTTTAGGAAGTTGCTCTAATTGCTGATTAAAATTTGCTTCCATTTGTTGCAATTGTGCTTGATATTGCTGCAAGTTTCTTAATTTAGAGTCTTTTTCTTTAAACTCAGTTAATAAATTTTGTTCAACTGTACGTGCTTGATCAATTGCATCTAATTTAGGTCTAATTGCTAAAAAATAGCCAATTGCACACACCAAAAAAAACAAGAATACCCAACAGGTGACTTTAACGGATAAAGGCCAACTGCCATAGTTATTCATATCCAAGGTATTGAACTGTTGAAAAAACTTCTCAACAGTCATCTTGTTCTTTTTTGGAGCATCATTTACAGATGATTCTAATTGCTCAAAATCTTCACGACTCATTTTGCACCCCCAGCAGCTGGAACTTGTCCAGCTTTCGTTGTATCCCCATCTGTAGTCGCTGCTATTTCACCGATATCTACAGTCACAACAAAACTTCCATATGATTCTTCTACACGAGGGATCACCGAAGTCTGCACTTTATTTTTATTTTCATCTGCAGCTAAGAATGAATTCATAAATGCATTTCGATACCATTCAGACGCCTCTAATCCACGCAACAATTCAGCAACTGTATTTGGACTTTCAGCTTTGCCCTCAATGGTAAATTTATCACCCACACGACTAAATTTTGTGATGTACATTTGTGCAGGGACAATTCGAACCAACTCATCAACGAGGCGAACAATCACAGGACGCTGACCTTGTAAGCCTTGGATCAGTTTCATACGTTCAATAATGGCATTACGACGTTCTTGTAAACCATCTAAAGTTTTTAATTGGGTATCTAAATTTTGATTGGTACTGGTCACCAATTGATTGGCTTGCTCCTGATCTTCTAACTTATGATCGAAATAGAACCACGCCAATAACACTGTCACTAAACCAATCAGTGCAACCCCAACACATATCGCAACGAATTGCTTCTTCTTCTGTTCTCTTAGCTCATCACGCCAAGGGAGTAAGTTAATCTTTGCCATTAATCAAAACTCCTCAAAGCCAAACCACATGCAACCATTAAAGAAGGTGCATCATTTTCTATTTTTTTTAAGTCAATTTGTGGTGAAAACCCCATTTGTAAGAAAGGATTTGCAATCGTGACGCGATAACCGAGTTTTTGTTGTAATAATTTTGCCAAACCAGGAATATTGGCATTACCACCCGCCAATAGAATATGGTCGATCTCGTTAAACTGAGAAGATGAAAAGAAGAACTGTAATGAACGAGCAGCTTGTTGTACAACTGCTTCTAAAAACGGCATCAAGACTTCTGTTTCAAAATCATCAGGTAAAGTCCGATCTTTTTTGGCACGACCAGCTTCGTCATAAGACAAACCATAACGGTTCTGTACATCTTGAGTCAGCTGCTTGCCACCAAAAACTTGCTCTCGGGTATAAATGATCTTGCCATTTTGCATCACAGACAAAGTGGTCATGGTATGACCAATATCTAGGATACCCACAAGATTTACACCAATTGGCAAGGTATCGGAAAAGACATCAAAAGCACGCTCAATTGCATAACTTTCTACATCTGCGATTTTAGGTGATAAGCCCCCGATTTCTAAAACTTCAACACGAGAATCGATATTCTCTGCACGTGTTGCAACAAGTAACACATTGACTCGATTTGGATTTGCCAGCTTATCTTTTAACACTTCAAAATCTAGACTGACTTCATCCAGTGGGAAAGGGATATATTGTTCAGCATCCATTCGAATCTGAACTTCTCTTTCCTCATCTGACATATCTGCATCCATTTCGATGATTTTGTGAATCACCATAGATGTAGGTACAGCAACCGCGACATTTTGCGATTGAGGATTGCCAATATTGACTGCTCTTTCCAACGCATCAGCAACTGCTTCAGGATTAAGAATGTTTTTCTCAACAACACTCCCATCCAGCAGTGGACTTAATCCATAACTTTCAACCCAGTAACGACCGTTCTTAACAGAGAGCTCTAAAATCTTTACAGTAGTAGAACTAATATCTACTCCTATTAACCCCTTATTTGGCTTACGATATAGTCTAAGCACGATTGATTTCCTATTATTTTTTTATCCCCAATAAATAACACAAACCGACTGCATTTGGTCTTAATTTTTTACAGATACAATATCCCATCTAACAATCCATCACATGAGAAGCTATACTGAACGCAATTAGTTTGCCATTAGCTATTATTAAAACTTACTTGTTATGAAAAAGCTATCTTGTTCAGGTTATATTCATCCCTTTTTTTTGCTGATTATCATTATTTTAGTCGCAATTCCGATGGGCTTTTATGGAATGTATCTATATATTGCCCCATCACTACCAGAAATGAGCTCTTTAAAAAAGGCGCCATTGCTTAAACCTTTGCAAGTTTATTCAGCAGATAATCAGCTGATCGCTGAATATGGTGGCAAGCTTTCGGTGCCTGTTGAGTACAATCAGATCCCGCCGCATTTCATTCATGCCTTCCTTGCTGCTGAAGATTCATCATTCTTCGAACATAGCGGGATTAGCTTTAAAGGCTTAGGGCGTGCCGTGAGTGAAAGTGTTACTGGGTCAAATGTACAAACAGGCGGCTCAACAATTACCATGCAGGTGGCTAAAAATTATTATCTATCCCCTGAACGAACACTTAAGCGCAAACTTACTGAAGTTTTTTTGGCACGTAAAATAGAACAAAATCTATCGAAAGAAGAAATTTTATCTTTATATGTCAATAAGATCTTTTTGGGTAAAAATGCCTATGGTATTGCTGCTGCTGCAAAAATTTATTATGACAAAAGCTTAGATCAACTCAGTGTCGCACAAATGGCGATGATTGCAGGCTTACCTAAAGCACCGTCAAAATACAATCCTGTAGTGAATCCTGAACGCGCCTTAGAACGCCGTAACTGGATTCTAGGTCGTATGTTACAACTCGGCTATCTTAAACAAGCAGAATACGAAAAAGCTGTCGCTGAACCAATTAACTTGAGTATGCCTGATCGCGGCTTAAGTAATCGATTTCCCTATGTAGGCGAAATGGTCCGCTCTGAACTAGTTGAAAAGTTTGGTGAACAAGCAATTGATTCGGGTTATAAAGTTTATACAACCGTAAACAGCCAACGCCAACAATATGCAGAAGATGCAGTACAAAAAGGCTTGGAAGATTATGATCGTCGTCATGGATGGCGTGGTGCTGAAGCACATGATAAACCTTTAAAACAATTCATCCCTTATGCCAATACCTACCCTGCAGAAGTCATCAAAGTAGGCAGCAATAGTTTTGATGCCAAAATGCAAGATGGTTCAACAGTGACTGTACCTTGGTCAGGTATGTCTTGGGCAAGAAAATATATCAATGCCAATGCCGTTGGTGGTGCACCAAGCCGTGCTTCGCAGATTGTAACTGTTAAAGATATTATCCGTTTACGTCCCAATGAAAATAAAACCGCGTGGTCATTGGTTCAAACCCCGAAAGCACAAGGTCAACTGATTGCAATCAACCCCAATGATGGTTCAATTGAAGCAGTGGTGGGTGGATACAACTTTTACCAATCTAAATTTAACCGCGCAATACAAGGCTGGCGCCAACCAGGTTCAACCATTAAGCCATTCATCTATGCACTGGCGCTTGAACGCGGTATGACTCCATACACCATGGTCAATGACAGTCCAATCACCATTGGTCGTTGGACACCTAAAAACTCTGATGGTCGTTATTTAGGCATGATTCCTTTGCGTCGTGCTTTATATTTATCACGTAATACCGTTTCTGTGCGCTTATTACAAAGCGTAGGTGTAGAACGTGCGCGCCAATTATTGATGGATTTTGGCCTACAAGAAGATCAAATCCCGCGTAATTTCACGATTGCGCTGGGTACCCCACAAGTACTTCCTGTTCAAATGGCAACAGGCTATGCCGCAATTGCCAATGGTGGATATCGCATTCAACCGCATTTCATCAGCCGTATTGAAGATGCTTATGGCAAAACCATTTATGAAGCAGCGCCTGAATATGCGTGTATTCCATGTATCAATCAAAAAGAAACTGTGGCCAATACTGCAACCACCCCTGATGACGAGGCCATTGAAGGTACAAACATTACAGTGAATGAGGTTCAAACCCCTTTAAGTAAAGAAGAACAAAGTAAATATCGTCAAGCACAACGGATTTTAAAATCACAATCTGCTTTTGATATGGCAAATATTCTTCGTGATGTGATTGTGCATGGTACTGGTCGTGCAGCACTTAAAATTGGTCGCGATGACATTGGCGGTAAAACAGGAACAACCAACGATGCGAAAGATGCGTGGTTTGCTGGCTTCAACGGCAAATTAGTTGCGATTGCTTGGGTCGGTTTTGACCAGCCTTCCACTCTCGGCCGTCGTGAATATGGTGGGATCGCAGCACTGCCAGTTTGGACTGGTTTTATGGGTAAAGCCTTAAAAGATACACCATCTGCTTGGGTACATTTTGACAAAAATGCCAAAGCACCAATTTCTCGTGAAGAACGTAATCAAACACAAGTTGAAGGTGCGACTCAAAACGAAGGCTATGGTTCATCACCACCTTTAGCACGTCCAATCTTTAAACCTGCGCCTGTTACACCATCACGTAATTCATCAAATGACTTTGAAGACTTGCCTGATGAAGGTACAGATCAACCGCTCAAACCGAACAAAGTAACACCGCCTGCAATGAATCAAGGCGGTGCGAAACGAGAAAGTGATTCTCTTGAGAATTTGATTAATGAAGTTCAATAATCTAGGGTCTGTTGACATTTCATAAATGGCTTGCGTTGTAGGTTAAAATTGAGCAGGCAAGGCATGTAACGAAGAGAATAGCGAGACTATTTTCGAGTTTCATAACGTAGACTGAGATAATTTTAGCCACAACCCTTCGGGACTAGCGTGTTTTTTGCCGCTACGTCGTTACGAACTACTCATTTAGAATGACTAAATTTCGTATCTCGTGCCTAGTATCGCCTAAAAAACACACGTAGTCGCAAACATAGACGAATTGTCGACAGACCCTTTATTTTATAAAAAATGCCATCAATTGATGGCATTTTTTATGGCTTAAATTTTTATTATTTTTTCTGAAAAATATAAATTTGAAAGGCTGCCTTTAACGTCGTTTTAACTTGTGCTTCCAAAACTAAACGCTTTTCAGGTTTTGCTTTATAAGCATAAGGGGTCATCGCAATCAGATTTTTGAGTTGTGCTTGATCCAACTCAAACGTTGTTTCGATAATCGGCTGCTCTATTAACTCAAAAGATGCTTGTAATTGCTCGACAAACTTTTGCGGTTCATGGGCTTTGACTTCATCAAACAGCCCCTCACGCATGGCATATAAATGCTCTGGTGCAGGTGTTACCACCATCAAATAGGCCTTTGGCTTAAGTACTCGGAGTATTTCTTCTTCTGGGATCGGGCTAAATAAGCTGGTACACAAATCAATCGAATGATCCAAAACAGGTAGCGTCGCTCCTGTCCCCACAATCCATGTCACATCTTTATTGAGTTTTGCAGCAACCTGAACTGCATTTTTTGCAATATCAACACCAATACATTGTATCACTTGATGTTGCATTGCATCAGTATAGTAGCCTTCACCACAGCCGATATCCAGCAGGTTTTCAACCCGTAACTCACGAATTTTCTCAACCACGGCTTGCTGTAAAGGTGCATAAAATCCACCACTTAAAAATCCACGGCGTGCTTGTACAGATTCAGGGGTATCCCCTGGATTTTTACTATGCTTATGTTGTACTACATGTAAATTTACATAGCCTTGTTTTGCCACATCATAGCTATGATTATTTACACAGCGCCAAGTCCGATCCGATAGGCTCAATGCCTCACGACATACAGGGCACATCAACAAATTCATTGTATTCTCCAAAAGATATTTTTAGGCCATAAAAAAAGCCGGCAAATGCCGACTTTTCAAATCACTTTGGCTTAGCGTAATTTTAATGTCATTAGACCTAAAACTACCAGCATAATTGTGATAATCCAAAAACGGATCACCACTTGAGTCTCACGCCAGCCTTTTTTCTCATAATGATGATGCAACGGCGCCATAAGAAATACACGTTTATTGCGCATACGTAATGATCCGATTTGCAAGAATACCGAGATTGCTTCTACGACAAAGACCCCGCCCATAATTGCAAAGACGATCTCTTGACGAACCATTACCGCGATAGTGCCCAGCATTGCACCTAATGATAATGCACCAACATCTCCCATAAAGACTTGGGCAGGATGCGCGTTATACCAAAGAAATGCTAAGCCTGCCCCAATCATTGCAGCACAAATAATCACCAGCTCAGAGGTATATTTTACATAGGGAATATGTAAATAATTGGCAAAGCGTATATCACCTGCCAAGTATGCAAAAACACCTAAACCTGCGGCAACCAAAACAATCGGCATGATCGCCAGACCATCTAAACCATCTGTCAAATTCACTGCATTTGACCCACCATTAATTACCAGATAGGTAAAAATAATGAAGCCAATACCCAATGGAATTGAAGACAATGGAATACTCAGATTTTTAAAAAATGGTATCAATAAATCCAGCATATTCGCTGTATGTACAGGGCTGTCTTGCTGAGTTGCAATGATATACAACGCAATACCCGCCCCCAAAGAGCCAACCGAAGTCCAAAAGAATTTCTTCTTGGCAGGTAAACCCGCATTGTCTTTATAACGGACTTTAATCCAATCATCCGCCCAACCTACAGCACCAAAGATCACCATAACAGCCAAGACAATCCACACATAAGGATTGGATAAATCTGCCCAAAGCAAAGTACTGATCCCGATTGAAAGCAGAATTAAAATCCCGCCCATTGTTGGCGTACCCATTTTTTTGGCATGATTTTCAGGTGCATATGAACTGACAGCCTGACCATATTTGAGCGCTTGTAATTTACGGATCATGACTGGTCCCAAGGCCCAACCAATCGCAAGTGCAGTCAGTACACTGAGCAATGCTCGTAACGATAAGTATCGAACAACTTGGAACGCGTTCTCATAACCCGCCAAGTGTTGAAATAACCAATACAGCATTAAACTTTCTCCATCAAATCAGCCATCAACGTTTCCATATGGGTATAGCGAGAACCTTTAAACAGGAAACTCATGGACTGTGGTTGATGTGTTGCAATTAAACTTAACAATAAAGGTAAAGCTTGTTCTTGGCTAAGAAAAGCTTGTAATTTTTTACCATATTGAGTGCTTCGCGCACCTTCTTGTGTAGCAGGAGCAAACTCTCCTACCGCGACAACAAATTGGATCCCATCCACTGAAACCAGATCACGACCCAACATATAGTGTTGCTGCGCAGCAGTATCGCCCAGTTCACCAATATCGCCAATCACCATCACTTTGATCCCTTGCTGTTGCGCAAGTACCTCAGCTGCTGCACGCATTGAAGTCGGGTTGGCATTATAGGTATCATCAATAAATAAGTGCTTGTGCTTATGAATAAAATTCAAACGCCCTTTTGCACCTTGTGCCGACTCCAAGCCGATCACAATATCGTCTAAATCAACGCCAATCGCCAAGGCAAATGCAGTTGCTGCTTCTGCATTATGGACATTATGTTCGCCTGCAAAAGGAAGATTGACTGTTCTTGCGCCTTGAGGTGCATTAAGGGTAAAGATTGCAGACTGTGCGTGTAACTGAACATCTGTCGCAAAGACTTCACCACCCTGACCAAAACTTAATACTTGCTCAGTGTCTATCACTTGACGAATCGTATCGGTAAAATCATCCTGAGCAGGAACAATTGCTGTTCCAGCTTGATCAATATGACGGTAAATTTCAGATTTGGCACGGCAAATTCCATCACGTCCACCA
Organism: Acinetobacter sp. NyZ410; assembly: GCF_022828975.1. Taxonomy (NCBI): domain Bacteria; kingdom Pseudomonadati; phylum Pseudomonadota; class Gammaproteobacteria; order Moraxellales; family Moraxellaceae; genus Acinetobacter; species Acinetobacter sp. NyZ410. The sequence continues at coordinate 4,543,280 of NZ_CP094620.1, forward strand.
AATTCGCCTAAATGTGCAGTTCCAATATTTAAAATACCGGCAACATGTGGCTGCACAAGATTTGAGGTGTAATCAATTTCACCTTGATGGCTTGCACCAAGTTCCATCACCGCATATTGATGCTCTGAACGCAGCTCCAATAACATCATTGGCACACCAAGATCATTATTTAAATTGCCACGTGTAATCAAGGTCGGGGCTAAACGTGAAAGAATACTCCCCAACATCTCTTTGGTGGTGGTCTTGCCACTACTGCCTGTAAGTGCAATCACTTTTAATTGTGGATGTTGAGCACGACGATACGCTCCTAAATGCCCCAATGCCAAACGTGTATCTGCCACGACAAGTTGACAGATATTTACATCAACAGGATGGCTCACGATGGCAATTTGGCAGCCATTCGCAGCCACTTGAGCAACAAAATCATGTGCATCAAAACGCTCACCTTTGAGCGCCAAAAAAGCATCACCTAATTCAGCATGACGTGAATCAGTCAAAATACGTTTAATTTCACCTTGTGGTGCTTGATCTAAATACCAATAACCTTGAGTTGCTTCAGCAAGTTGTGCTGCTGACCATGGCTCCAAAGGCACAGTGCTGGTGGTAGAGGTGTGCATCTCTTATTCCTAATGAGCTGGATAAGCTGAATTGGGTTTATGGTGTTGTGCATCTATTGCCGATTGCACTTCAACGACATCGTCAAACCAATGACGAACACCATCAATTTCTTGATAATTTTCATGACCTTTTCCGGCAATCACAACAATATCACCTGATTGGGCATGCTTTACTGCATATTTGATTGCTTCACGGCGATCACGAATTTCGTGAACCTCATGCTGGCTAAAATCAATTTCATGCTTCATATCGGCAAAAATTTGCTCAGGATTTTCTGTACGCGGATTATCTGATGTGATCATCACGGGATTGGCTTGTTCCAAAGCTGCTTTGGTCATCAATGGGCGTTTACCGCGATCTCGATCACCACCACAACCAAAGACAGCCCAAAGCTGATTTTCAACATGGCGTTTCAAGGTTTTTAAAACCTGAGTTAAAGCGTCTGGTGTATGTGCATAATCCACCACAAACAGACGATCCTGATCACGAATCACCTGCATACGTCCAGGTGCACCTTTTATGTTGGGTACAGTTGCGATAAGTTGTTTTAAATCAAAACCTGCTTGTTCAGCAACAATTAAACTGGCCACCAAATTTTCAATATTAAAATGCCCAAGCAATGGGCTATTCACGGTAAATTCAGCTTTGGCTGTTTTGAGATGGAATGTTGCCCCATCTAAGCTATATTTAATCCCAAATACTTGGTAATCAGCCGCTTTAGAGGTTGAATAAGTCAATACTTTTGGGTGTGACAGATTGCTACTTGCCGCATTCATCATTAGATCTGCATGCGCATCGTCTATGTTAATTACTGCAACTTTTAACGCAGCAAATTTAAACAGTAACGCTTTCGCTTCAGCATAGGCTTCAAGCGTCCCATGATAATCCAAATGATCTCGACTTAGATTACTATATGCAGCAATCTCAATATCACAACCATTTAAACGACCTTGTTCCAAACCATGCGAGCTTGCCTCAATTGAAGCGAATTCAGCACCTTGCATAGCAAAATCATGCAGAAGATTTTGTAAATGCAACGCATCTAAAGTGGTATGCGAAGACGCTTCTAGGTTTGGCAAAATCCCGTTCCCCGTAGTTCCCATCACTGCACATTTTTTATTTTGTAATGCCAGTAATTCAGCAACAAGGCGTGAAATTGTGGTTTTACCATTGGTTCCCGTGACTGCAAGAATTCGCGCAGCTTTTACTGGGGATGTCGCTTGTAAATATTGTTTTTGCCATTGTCCCATCAACTGACGCACATCTGGGCAGATCAATGCAGATTCAAAGCCTAAATCTGTTTCACTAATAATGCCCAATGCGCCTTTGTCTAAAGCGATTTGAGCAAATTGTGCGGTTTTTTCTGGTTGCGAATAACTGGTCAAAGCAATAAAAATTTGCCCTTGCTGTACATAACGACTATCTAGAGAAAAGCCATTAAAAGACTCAGACATCCAAGCCTTTGTATTATCAACTTTATAAATATCTTGAAAATTAATCATTATAGTTTACCTATGGCTTGGCCTTAGCCGTTTCAAGAGGTTTATCTAGAGGCACATTCATTAAACGTAAAGATTCTTGCATAATTCGGGCAAACACTGGAGCGGCAACCAAACCACCATAGTATTGTCCACGCGGATTTTCGACTACAACAATAACCGCCAAACGAGGATCACTAATCGGCGCCACACCGGCAAATAAAGCACGGTATTCAGTATTCGAATAACCTCTATGGTCAGGGCGCAACTTGTGTGCTGTACCTGTTTTACCACCCACGCGATAACCGGGAATATTGGCTTGTTTTGCAGTACCACCAGGCATCGTAACTTGCTCTAACATCAACAAAACTTCATCAGCAATTTTAGGTGCTAAAACCTGTTTACCTTTGGGCTGATCATTTAATTTATAGAGACTTAAAGGATATTCCACACCATGATTGGCCAACATTGCATAGCCTTGCGCCAACTGTAAAATCGTCGCATTTAGACCATAGCCATAAGCCATTGTACCAATTTGCGAAGAATTTAACTTTTCAGGTGGAAGCACTAAACCTCCACTCTCACCTGGGAATTTAACCGCCGAACGCTGTCCAAAACCGACCTTTCTAAAGAAGCTTGGCAAGGTTTCTTTTGGTAAAGACAAAGCAATTTTTGCCGAACCGACGTTCGAGGATTTAATGATCACACCAGTAACGGTCAACGAACCATAGTTATGCGTATCACGAATGGTATGGGAACCTAAACGCATCGAACCTGGGCTGGTACTAATCACCGAGTTTGGGGTATATTTGCCACTTTCCAAACCCGCTGCAATGGTAAAAGGTTTCATGGTTGAACCAGGTTCAAACATGTCAATTGCACCACGGTTACGCATGGCATCTTTATTACTTAAGCCATTTTTATCGTTGGGATTATAAGAAGGCCAACTCGCCATAGCCAGAATTTCGCCCGTTTTTACATCCACAGCAATTGCAGAAGCAGAACGTGCATTATTGGCAACACCCACCGCAGTCAACTCACGATACATAATATATTGCAAACGTGAATCAATACTTAAGGTGATGTTCTCCCCTGCTTTCACTTCTTTTACAACTTCAGGGGTGGTAATACGGTTACCATGTTTATCACGAGAAATCTTTTGCTCACCATCTTCACCAGCCAGACGGGAGTTTAGCTGCATCTCTAAACCTTCAATCCCCGTCCCTTCACTATTGGTGAGACCAATAATTTGCGCATTGGGTTGCGGCTGAGGATAATAACGTTTATAGGTTTTTTCGGCATAAACACCAGCAAATTTATGTTGGGTAATAAAATCTGCTTGTGGTGGTGGAACTTCTTTTTTAAGTACCAAATAACGAGAACGTGGACGTTCATTTAAACGTTTTTTTAAGTCTGCACGATCAAGACCGACTGCATCTGCCAATTCATCTAAATTTAAATTTTCATCAGGCAATTGGCGTTTAAGTTTACGACTGTTGGGTGTCTTCTGTAATTCAGCCGTGATGGTATCAAACTGTTTTTTAGTCTCAAAATATTCACGTGGATCAATCACCACTTTCATGATTGGAGAACTGATTGCCAAAGGCACGCCATGACGATCACTAATCACACCACGCATGGCTTTTAATGTTTCAGAACGTAGAATGTTGGCATTGGCTTTATTTTGTAAAAAGTCTTTATTAATCACTTGCACATAAAATGCACGTCCGACCAAGCCGACAAAACATAAAAGCACCACACCCCACATTAAATAGAAACGCCACATATCTATCGATACAGTACTTTTCTGGGTAATGGAAGGCTGCTTTTTACGTGGCTGCCGAGTCGGTTTAGTTTGCTTATCTGCCATACAGATGCCTTACTTCTTCTGCTCTGATTCAGTTGGTAATGAAATGACAACTGTTTGCGCAGCTGGCGGTGAATACATTCTCAATTGTGTTACGGCACGTGTTCCTATTTGCGCAGTTGCACCAAATGTTTGTTGTTCAATGAGCAAACGTCCCCATTCTGCATTGATATCTTCACGTTCACGCATATAACTATTTAAATCACGAAAATCATGACGATAAGCAAAGACTTGCAACACCACCATAAAGGCACTGATCAACACTGCAACAACCAATACGCCATAAACAATCGCTTTTTTTATTGCCAGCTTATGACTTGATTCTTCTATAATTTCTTGTTTCATTCTGCGCCTTTTTGTTCTAAGCGTTCTGCAACTCGAAGCCAAGCACTACGTGAGCGAGGATTGGCTTTGACTTCTTCCTCACTGGCACGAACTCTGTCTACTTTTTTCAGTCGACGAGTATCTTGTACTTTTTGCGGTAATCCCCAGCCATTATCTTCTGGTAACGTTGATTCTTTTTGAATAAATTGTTTAATAATTCGGTCTTCAAGTGAATGGAAACTAATGACGGCCAAACGTGCATTTGATTTTAACAAATCTACGGCTTGAGGTAAAAAGGTATGTACGTCATCGAGTTCTTTATTAATTTCAATACGAATAGCTTGGAATGTCCGTGTCGCAGCATGTTTATTCTTTTCCCACTTAGGATGCGCAACTTTCACAATTTCCGCTAATTTTCCAGTGGTTTCAATATAACCTGCTTGCTTAATCGCACGTGCAATACGACGACTATAACGTTCCTCACCATATTGAAAAATCACATTGGCCAAATGTTCTTCGTCTACATCCACTAGCCAATCTGCGGCTGTTTGTCCTTGAGAATTATCCATACGCATATCAAGTGGTCCATCTTTCATAAAACTAAAACCACGGTCTGCTTGATCTAGCTGTGGTGATGACACCCCTAAATCTGCCATAATCCCATCGACTTGATAAATATCTAATTGATTTAATTCTTGTTGTAAATCTGCAAAACTGGCATGAATAATTTTAAAACGAGGATCTTCTTTTTCTAACTGATATGCCACTTCTAACGCTTGTGGGTCTTTATCAAAAGCATAAACTTTTGAATGTTCATCTAATTTAGACAACAATAAACGGGTGTGTCCACCACGTCCAAATGTCCCATCCACGTAAATTCCTGTATTGCGATCTGCAAGTAAAGCATCGACAGTTTCATGTAGTAATACAGAAATATGAGACATAATTATGATTTCAGTTTAAGCAAAAAAAGTAACTGCACATTATTACCTTGTTTTGCCAAAGCTCCAAACGACTTTTTGTAGGGAAATATTACTTTTTATAGAGAAAACCGTTTTAAAATGCTTTTTATAAAAGTTCAGCACAAAAAATAGCTCATCCATCCTGCGACAAAGCGCTATCGTGTCTTGAGCATTTTTACATCACCATTGTCAAAATACGCTGAAACACGCCAACCTTGTCGGAGATAAAATTCAAAAGCACGACTTTTTTGATCGGTTTCCAAGCAAATTTCTTGAAAAGATTCAAATAATAAATCTTCTGCTTTTTTCAAAAGCGAAGTTCCGACACCTTTGGCTTCAAAATCAGGGTGGACAAACATGGCAAATACGCTGCCCTCAGTTAAATCTGCGATCGAAAAACCACACACTTGATGCTGCATCTCCGCAAGCCAGATAGTCGAAGTATTTTGAATTAAATCCAATATGACCGATTCAGTGATACCCAGTTCAGTCAGTTGTTGTTTTGACAAATGGTTTTCTTTGACTGATGTTCGTATATCAAAAATAACCTCAATATCATCTTTAGTCGCGAGTCTTAGCGTAATATCCATCGTCTCAATTTTTTGTTTACTTTGATATCAGGGTCTGCTGGCATTTCATAAATGGCTTGCGTTGTAGGCTAAAATTGAGCAGGCAAGGCATGAAACGAAGAGAATAGCGAGACTATTTTCGAGTTTCATAACGCAGACTGAGATAATTTTAGCCACAACCCTGAGCAAGAACAAAGCACTGCTTTGTTTGCAGCGCAAGGCGCAGCGGGGGACTAGAGTGTTTTTTGCTGCTACATCGTTACGAACTATTTATTTAGAATGACTAAATTTCATATTTCGTGCCTTGTATCATCTAAAAAACACACTTAGTCGCAAACAGAGACGAATTGTCAACAGACCCTAGTCTAACTGATTCATAACAGAATGAAAAAACCTCCTAAAAAGGAGGTTGATTCAATCAAAATAGTGGATGCTTAGCGCTTGCTATTATAAATCTGATCAAAAACACCGCCATTGGCAAAGTGAGTTTGCTGTGCTTTTGCCCAACCACCAAAGACTTCATCAATGGTAAAAGTTTTCAGTTCAGGAAATTGATTGGAATATTTAGCTAAGATTTTTGCATTGCGCGGGCGATAGAAATGACGTGCTGCCATATCTTGACCTATTGGAGAATACAAATAGTTAATATAACCTGTTGCTAACCATTTATTGCCATTCTTCTCTACTGTTTTATCAACAATTGCCACTGACGGTTCAGTCAAAATTGACATCGATGGATAGACAATATCAAATTTATTGCCAGATGCTTTCTTACTCACCATGGCTTCATTTTCCCAAGTCAGTAAAACATCACCAATCCCACGTTCAGCAAATGTGGTCATCGATGCACGCGCAGCTGGATCCATAACTTTTACGTTATGGTACATCTTAGAAACAAACTCACGTGCTTTAGCATCATTACCACCCGGTTGTTTAAGTGCATAGCCCCAAGCTGAGAGATAGATCCAGCGTGGTAAACCACCCGTTTTAGGATTAGGGGTAATGATTTGTACACCAGGTTTGGTCAAATCTGTCCAATCCTTGATACCTTTAGGATTACCTTTACGTACTAAAAACACAACGGTAGACGTATACGGTGCTGAGTTATTTGGAAATTCTTTTTCCCAACCTGGGTTAATTTGACCTGATTTCACAATTTCATTGATATCATTGGCCAAAGCTAAGGTCACTACATCACCTTTTAAGCCATCAACCACGGCACGCGCTTGTTTTCCCGAACCACCATGCGATTGTTTAAAATCAACAGTCTTACCTGTACGAGATTTCCAGTAAGCACCAAATGATTTATTAAACTCATCATAAAACTCACGCGTTGCATCATAAGACACATTTAAAAATTCACGGTCAGCAGCATAACTTGCTGTCGTTGCAACAGTTAATCCCGTCGCAATAACCACAGCACTCATCAGTGCTTTAAAATTAGTTTTCATATTATGAGTGCTAACATCGCTAAAATTATTCTAAATATATGAAATAAGCGAATAAACTTCAATCAAAAAGCGAAATACCCGCAAACTCAGCACAGATTAAAAATCAATCTATAGTTTTAATTGATGAAAGTGCTCAACATCGCTGTAGTTTATATTTTGTCTGTTTATTTATTTTTATCGCAAATGTATCAAGCTAAAAAAAGCCCCCTTTGATCAAAGAGGACTTGTTTGTATTTGATTCAGATTACTTTTCAGCCGTAAATTGATCGTAAATCCCCCCATTGGCAAAATGGGTTTTTTGCGCTTTTGCCCAGCCACCAAAAACTTGATCTATGGTAAAGAGTTTAATTTTTGGAAATTTTGCCGCATATTTACCCGCAGCTTTGGCATTACGCGGACGGAAATTATATTTTGCTGCCAAGTCCTGCCCTACTGGTGAATAAAGATAATTTAAATAGCCCTTTGCTAAATTACGATTACCATCTTTATCAACCACTTTATCGACGATTGCGACTGAAGGCTCAGCTAGGATTGAAATGGATGGATAAATAATTTGATATTTGTCTTTATCTGGACCAGACGTCGCCAAAATTGCTTCATTTTCCCAAGACAACAAAACATCGCCAATCCCACGATCCGCAAATGTTGTGAGCGAGCCACGTGCGCCTGAATCTAACACTTTGACATTTTTATATATTTGTTTGACTAATTCACGCGCTTTTGCATCGTTGCCACCCGGTTGTTTTAATGCATAGCCCCACGCTGATAAATAAATCCAGCGCGGTGCACCGCCTGTTTTAGGGTTTGGTGTGATAATTTCAACCCCAGGTTTTACCAGATCATTCCAATCTTTAATTGCTTTGGGATTGCCCTTACGCACTAAAAAAACAACGGTAGATGTGTAGGGTGCAGAATTATTTGGAAATTCTTTTTGCCAGCCTTTTTCAATCAAACCCGCATTGACAATTTCATCAATATCATTGGCCAAAGCCAGTGTCACCACATCTGCTTGTAAACCATCTACCACTGAACGTGCTTGCTTACCAGAACCACCATGAGACTGCTTAAATTCAATATCTTGGCCTGTTTTTGATTTCCAAAATTGACCAAAACTCTTGTTATATTCTTGATAAAATTCACGGGTAGGATCGTAAGATACATTTAAAAATTCTTTCGCTGCATAAGCATTCCCCGTGACGATTAAACTGATCGCACTTAAAAGCAGTAGTTTTTTCATTTCTTTCTCGGTTTTTAATGATTTAGAAGCACTATATTTTTATTATTTTAATTTAACAATCAATTACTTATAAATATTTAAACTATCTTATTCATAATTTAAGATATCTAAAAATGTGTATTACTCATGTAAATTATTTGGTATATTTTTTACACAATTTAACCTAAACTTGAATTCTTCACGATTCATCCACATTTATGTGTTATCAATTAAAATATTACATTTCGTTTCAATGATTGTTTTTTAAACATTTTTTGTGTAGTATTATTAAAAAATGTGACGTAGTTATGCTTTTTGTAAGTTGTTTTGCTACAATAACCATGTTCAAGAACAAAAATTTGACCATCAAGGGGAGCCGATGGAATGAATGATTCTTATTTAAAGATCTTGGGCTTAAGTCTAGGACTCGCAGTGATGGCACAGACAGGCCATACTGCTGCAATTAAAGATACGACCAAGCCAATACAATCGTTAATTGTTGTGGTAGATAAACAATCACCGATTGAAAAAGCGCTCAATCAACAAAAGCGTGGCGAGAATAAACTGATCTCAGATAAAGATCAGCTTAAAGTTTTAACGTCGATTAAAACCACAGCCTCACAAAACTTTTTAGCTGAACAACATCAGAAATTTTCTTGTTTTGTACAAGCTTTATTCCAACCGCATACTTTGTAAAAATTTGATTTAGAAAAATAAATTCTACGCTCCTCAAAAGAATTTAGAAGCCCAATCGTTTATTGGTGAATTAACCCTTAAGCAGTTGGGCTTTTTCGTTATAATAGTTTCAATTTACATTCTGAATAATATTTAGTTATGAAAGTCCGTACTCGTATTGCACCCTCTCCAACTGGTTTTCCGCATGTAGGCACTGCCTATATCGCCTTGTTTAATTTATGCTTTGCACAACAACATGGTGGCGAATTTATTCTTCGTATTGAAGATACCGACCAACTCCGCTCAACCCCTGAATCTGAAAAAATGATTTTAGATTCATTGCGTTGGTTAGGTTTAAATTGGTCAGAAGGGCCAGATATCGGCGGACCTCATGCTCCTTATCGCCAATCTGAGCGAATGGGAATCTATAAACAATATGCTTTAGAACTTGTTGAAAAGGGTCATGCCTTTTACTGTTTCGCAACGGCGGAAGAGCTTGATCAAATGCGTGCTGAACAACAAGCCCGTGGTGAAACCCCTGGTTATGACGGTCGTGGCTTAAAACTTTCCCCAGAAGAGGTACAACAGCGTTTGGCTGCGGGTGAAGCTCATGTGATCCGTATGAAAGTCCCTGAAGAAGGCGTTTGCCAATTCAATGACTTACTTCGTGGCGAAGTGGAGATCCCTTGGGCACAAGTCGACATGCAAATCCTACTCAAAACAGATGGTTTGCCAACTTATCATTTAGCCAATGTGGTCGATGACCATTTAATGGAAATCACTCATGTGATTCGTGGCGAAGAGTGGATTCCATCTGCGCCAAAACACCAGTTGCTCTACCAATATTTTGGTTGGGACATGCCAACATTGTGCCATATGCCATTGCTGCGTAACCCAGACAAGTCAAAATTGTCTAAACGTAAAAATCCAACCTCAATCAACTACTACAAAGACATCGGTGTGCTGCCTGAAGCCTTACTGAACTATTTAGGTCGTATGGGTTGGTCAATGCCAGATGAAAGAGAAAAATTCTCTTTGGCTGAAATGATTGAACACTTTGATATTCAGCGTGTGTCTTTAGGTGGTCCAATTTTTGATGTTGAAAAACTAAACTGGCTCAATGGACAATGGATTAAAGCACTCAGCCCTGCTGAACTGTTAAATACACTTTTGGCTTGGAAGTCTGATCGCCAAACCCTAGAAGATATTGCTGCGGCCATTCAGCCACGTATTAACTTACTATCTGAAGCGGTAAATTGGGCTGGTTTTTACTTCAATCAATTCCCAACATTGACCAAAGAGCAATTTGACAGCAAAAAGTTGACTGAAGAGCAAGTTCGTCAAAGCTTGCAATTTGCAATTTGGCGTTTAGAAAGCTTGTTTACTTGGAACAACGATACTGTAAGCCAAACCTTGATGGATTTGGCGAATCAAATGGAAATCAAACTCCGTGATTTCATGCCAGCATTCTTTATCGCAATTGCTGGTTCAACATCATCGACCCCTGTGATGCAATCGATGGTCACCATTGGCCCTGATTTAACCTTTGCCCGTTTACGTCATGCACTTGAAATTGTGGGTGGTCCGAGCAAAAAAGAAGCAAAAGTTTGGGAAAAACTGAACGAAAGCATCAAATTGCCGAAAAATGATGCAGTTGATGAAGCTTAATTAAATTTTCTGTTGACGTGTGAGCGCAATATCCCTAATATTGCGCTCACACAGACTGGGGGTTATAGCTCAGTTGGTAGAGCGCTACAATGGCATTGTAGAGGTCAGGAGTTCGATCCTCCTTGACTCCACCAAATGTTTTACCTGTGTTGCCTCACTTGTCCCTATCGTCTAGAGGCCTAGGACATCGCCCTTTCACGGCGGTAACCGGGGTTCGAATCCCCGTAGGGACGCCATATTCAAGATGGCGACATCTTTGTAAAAAACCCAAGCATCGTGACTTGGGTTTTTTATTGCCTAAATTTTGCTTTTAAGCTGCTATTCAGTCTTTTTTGCATTCTAAAATAGAACGATTAGAATATGCTTAGATTATAAATGTGGAGCCACCATGCAATACCAATGCCCAAAGTGCCAAAGTCGAAAAATCTTGCCTGTTACCCATGGGAATACACCTGCTGTACGCCCTGTTGTTCCAAAAAGCTTGGTATTTTTGATTCCATTACTGTTTATTTTATTGTTATTGGTTGTCATTAGTATTGTGATGTGGATTTTCAGCAACGGCGCAGGTCAAACATTGCAAATTGCAACAGTCGTGGTCTTCATTGCAGCTGTGATTGCAGGGGTAATGTTTTGGCGTGATCTGCCCGATTTTAAAATCTCAATGCAGTCATTTATGCAAGCCAATAAAAGCTGGAAGTGCCGTGACTGCAATCATGAATGGCAAATCTAATTCTTCAGCTTTGCCTGATGTTCAAATCAAACCATTCACCTTAATGTGAATGGTTTTTTGCTTCATCTGTATGTGTTTCATCAGCGTTACTGTGATCATGCCCATCTGACTCATGCGAATGCACCATACACGCATTGTCTTCAATTTGTAGCGTCATCTCAGTAATCCCATGTTGATGACTGAGCATTTCCATGACCTGTTGGTACAATTGATTCCGATCCGCTGCTGGTGCAAATAAATGCACTGTCAGATGGACATTTTTAGATGTAATGGCCCAAACCTTAAGTTGATGAATACTTTCTACACCTTTAACCGATAAAAGATCATTACGTAATTTTTCAATATCAATTTCCTCAGGCACACCTTCCAGTAAAATATTGATACTTTGTTTTAGCAAAACCCATGTTCGTGGTAAAACCCAGAAGCCGATGAGTACAGCAATAATCGTATCCACCCACATCCAGCCAGTGAAATAAATAATTGCCCCCCCAATAACCACACCCACGGAACCGAGTGCATCACTCAATACTTCCAGATAAGCACCTTTGATATTGAGACTTTCCTTTGAACTGGAGAATAAAATCTTCATTGAAATGAGGTTAATCACCAACCCAATAACCGCCACAACCATCATACCAACACTCTGAATTTCAGGGGGTTGGCTAAAGCGCTGATACGCCTCATAGAGAATATAAATTGCAACGACAAACAACATCATGGCATTAAACAACGCTGCTAAAATTTCAAAACGCTGATAGCCAAAGGTCCGTTTATCATCTGCGGGTAATTTACCAATTTTGATCGCAACCAATGCAATTGCTAATGCTGCGGCATCAGTAAACATATGTGCGGCATCGGACAATAAAGCCAAGCTTTGCGTCATGAAACCCGCAATCACTTCAACAATTAAAAAGGTACTGGTTAACGCCAATGCAAAGGTTAGTTTTTTTACATTTCCTTCTGTGGCGACAGCATGACTATGATCATGCCCTTGTTGTTCACTCATGTTGATACCTCTGATTTTGTTTTATCAAAATATTGAATATTTTTTCTATTTATTATTGATAATAATTATTATTATCAATAATAAAGTTTCTTCTATATAATAGCGACTATATTTTCCACAGTTAAAATACCCCTGTTAATGGAATATCGACAATGAAAAAATACCTCTACCTTTCTGTACTTCTTTGCTCTTATAGTTATGCACATGAACCCTATGTTGCACCTCTGGGCTATAACACCACAAATACACAAATCCCAGTGATTGCATCCTATGCTGAAGAAGCACTGAATGCAGAACATGCCATGAAACAAACCGCGCTCAACGTGATTCAACCAGATCAAAGCAAGTTACAAGTTGAAGCTGCAAGCACTTTAAAATCGGCTACAGTATTTGACTTAGCCTTACCACAAGCAGGCACCTATCACCTGTTCAGTAAAGCGTCTTTCCCACTCAAATATGTCCAACATAATAAAGAATGGAAAATGCTTTTTGATGTCCCTGCTGAGAAAGCAGGTAAGATCGCTGAACGCGAATATGTGATTCCTGCTGACTTTAAGAAACCGCCTGTACCAATCACCATTAACCGAGAATGGTCAATCCAAAGCTATATTTCTAAAGAAAAAACGTCACCTATTCAAAACAACACTGATGCTGCAATACAAGTCGAATTTAAAACCCATCCCAACAGCATTACTGCGCAGCAACCTGTACAAATCTTGATTAAAAAATCAGGACAAGCACTCAAAAATGCTGAACTGCTCATCCGTGCTCAAGGGCAAACCGATAAACAAGCACAAAAAGTTCCAGTTGCTCAAGATGGTTCAGCAATAGTCACTTTTCCTTATTCAGGGCAATATCTGCTTGAAGTCAGTGAAGCATTTAACAAAACCACTCAACCTGTAAATCAAAATTACACCATCATTAGTTTAGGTGTATTGCCTGTCAGTCAATAATAAACTGTCTATACAGTTTCAATGCCTCACCCTTCTTGGCTAAGAACGGTGAGGTTATTTTTAAATTAATGATCAACCATTCGTTTGTGCTTTAACTTTACGTTCATTCATCCAACGATAAATCACTGGTAAAATCACCAAAGTCAGTAAAGTGGATGACATGATGCCGCCAATCACCACGGTTGCCAGTGGACGCTGAACTTCCGCACCCGTCCCTGTAGCCAACGCCATCGGCACAAAACCTAACGATGCCACACAAGCCGTCATCAATACGGGTCTTAAACGTAAAATTGCACCTTGCCATGTGGCCTGATAAACATCGAGTTGTTGACGTAATTCCTTAATAAAGGTCAACATTACCAAACCATTTAATACTGCCACACCTGAGAGCGCGATAAAGCCCACACCTGCAGACATCGACAATGGTATACCGCGAAGCCACAGTGCAATCAAACCGCCACACAGTGCAAATGGCACACCGGTAAACACCAGCAAACTTTCCTTAAAGTTATGAAAAACGGCCATCAACAACACAAAAATAGTTATCAGTGCCAGCGGAACGACCAGCTGCATACGTGCCTTCGCAGAGGTTAGGTTTTCAAACTGTCCACCATAACTCAACCAATAACCCGCAGGCATTTCCTGCTTCGCCAAAGTCGATTGTAATTCGGTGACAAATGAGCCCAAATCGCGCCCTTCGACATTGGCAGTCACGACCACACGACGTTTACCATTTTCACGACTGACCTGATTAATACCGAGGATATTTTCAACTTTAGCCACATCCTGAAGTTGGATTAGACCACCATTTGGTGTTTGAATAGGTAAAACGGCCAGATGCTCAGGTGTACGTTGAGCATCATCCAGACGAATCACAAAATCGAAACGACGGTCACCTTGTAAGATTTGACCAACATTCTGCCCGCCGACACTGGTTGCCACCAAGTCTTGAATCGCTCTCACCGATAGACCATATTGCGCTGCCGCGGCTTTGTTCACTTCAACATTTAAAAGTGGTAGGCCTGAAGTCTGTTCCACATTGACGGCAGTTGCGCCAGTAATCCCTTTGATTTGTTGTGCAATCTTAGTGGCTTGCTGATTCAACACCTCCATATCATCGCCAAAAATCTTGATCCCCACATCACTTCGCACACCAGAAATTAATTCGTTGAAACGCAGCTCAATCGGTTGAGAAAACTCACTATTATTTCCGGGTAATGTACCAAGAAATGCAATCATACGTTGCCGTAGCTCATCAATGGTTTGCTTTGGATTCTTCCATTCATCACGTGGCTTTAACAGTACCACAGCATCGGAAATATTAGGTGGCATGACATCTGTTGCCACTTCTGCCGTCCCTGTACGGGCAAATATGGCTTTGATTTCTGGAAATTCTTTGAGCAATAACTTTTCAGTATTCTCCTGCATACGTAAAGACTGCTCTAGACCAGTACTTGGCGAACGCATTTGCTGCACTGCAAAATCGCCCTCACTCAAGGTCGGTGCAAACTCACTGCCAATTTGCGTGGCAAGCACGCCCGTTAAAAACAGAATACTCACCGCAAGGGTGACGACTAACATTCTAAAGTTATAGGCTAAATTGAGTAGTTTTTCATATTTTTGCTTTAACCACAGCATCCAGCGACTTTCTGTTTCTTTAACTTCACCATTAACAAATAAAGCCACAGCAGCAGGGACAAAAGTAACTGAAAGAATGATTGCGCCCACCAGTGCCAATACCACCGTCATAGCCATAGGATGGAAGAGTTTTGCTTCAACACCAGACAGGGCGAAAATAGGTAAGTACACCACCAGAATAATTAATTGACCAAAGATTAAAGGGCGACGTGCCTGTTTAGCCGCAAGAAAAACTTCTTTAAACCGTTCTGCTCGTGAAAGTAATCTGCCTTTTGCATGCTGTGCCTCTGCCAGTCGTCGAATACAGTTTTCAACAATAACAACCGCACCATCCACAATGATCCCGAAATCCAGTGCGCCTAAGCTCATTAGATTGGCACTAATTTTCTGCTCAGCCATACCCGCCAAAGTAAACAGCATCGATAACGGAATCACACATGCAGTAATTAACGCTGCACGGAAATTACCAAGAAATAGGAACAAAATAACAATAACTAGAATCGCCCCTTCTACAAGGTTCTTCTGCACTGTACTAATCGCGCGTTCGACCAAAGCTGTCCGGTCATATACAGTTTGGATCACAATACCTTTCGGTAAAGATTGCTGGACTTCTTTGATTTTTGCATCTACTGATTTCGCCACAGTACGGCTATTTTCACCCATCATCATCATGGCGATACCGAGTACAGTTTCCTCGCCATTGTAAGTTGCACCACCTGTACGTAGATCATGTCCAATTGAAACAGTCGCTACATCTGCAACTCTGATCGGAAAACCATTTTTATTGCCAATACTTACATTTTGAATATCTTCAATATTGTTTAAGGTTCCTGGAACACGTACTGTCAATTGCTGCCCATTGGTTTCAATAAAACCAGCACCACGGTTTTCATTATTTCCAGTTAAAGCGTTTTGTAGATCACTGACAGGGATTTGTAATTGTTGCAAACGATTTAAATCAGGTGTGACCACATAGGTTTTATTAAAGCCACCAATCGAGTTGACCTCTGCAACGCCGGGAACCCGTTGTAGCTGTGGTCGTACAATCCAGTCCTGAATTTCACGTAAATCCATTGCGGTATAGGGTGTACCATCAGGTTTTTTCGCATTCGGCTCAGCCTTGATCACCCATTGATAAATCTCACCCAACCCTGTCGATACAGGGGACATTGTCGGTGCAATATCATCTGGCAGTTCGGTTTGAGCTTCTTGTAAGCGTTGATTAATCTGTTGTCGTGCCCAATAAATATCCGTCCCATCTTTAAAAATAATGGTCACTTGCGATAAACCATAACGGGAAATAGAACGAGTCAATTCTAGCTTGGGTAAACCCGCCATCGCAGTTTCGATCGGATAGGTAATCCTTTGTTCAACTTCTAATGCGGTAAAACCAGCCGCTTGGGTATTCACTTGCACTTGGGTATTGGTAATATCGGGTACAGCATCAATCGGTAATTTTTGATAACCGTAAATCCCTACGCCAATCCATGCCACAATAAACAGCATGACCCAAATGGCATTTTTAATCGAAAATTGAATCAGTCGATCAAATAATCCTTCAGGTTGAGGTAATGCTGAATCCGCATCGAGATCTAACTTAGAATCAGAAGAATCATTAATGCCCATGGCTCGCCTCTCCTTTTTCTAATTCAGATTTCAGCAAGAAGCTGCCCTGAGCAGCATATTGCTGCCCTTGAGTCAGACCAGACTTCACTTCAATCCACTGACCATCACCGGATACCTGACCCAGTACAACAGGCTGTGCAGTAAACTCGATTTTCTTGTCATGCTCACTGGAAACGAAAACAATATCCTTTCCTTCAACTTTCTGTATGGCACTTTTGAGTACACGTAATGCTTGAGCAGTGCCTTGCTGTTGTAGCTGAACATTGACCATCAAATTCGGGCGCAATTCAGCTGCATTTGACAGCACTTTGGCACGCACTTGTAAACGTCCAGTCTGCACATCAGCTTCACTATTTAAACTTTGAATCTGTGCTTTAAAAGTATTCCCCGTTTGCAGTGACTTAAATTCAAGCTGTTGATTGGGTGCAATCGCTGAAAACTCAGAACTTGGTACAATAAATTCAAGCCATAGCTGATCCAGTTGATCAATGATAAATAACTGGCTGGCCAGCTGTACATTTTCACCCATGACCAAGTCTTTTTTACTGATAATGCCTGCAATTGGTGCTGTGAGAACATAGCGACCATTACTGCTTGATGAGGCACCAAAAGCAGATAAACGGGATCTGGTGGCTTGTACCTGGATCTGTGCTTGCTTGTAAGCATTGTAAGCCCGTTGATAATCCTGCTTGGCAGAAATACCTTGTGACCATAACTGGCGCTCTCGTTCATAATCCTGACGTGCCAGTTCTAAGCTTGTTTGTGCAACCTGTAAATTTGCCTGCTGATCAACCAAATCAGGCACCACCAAGGTCGCCAATGCCTGCCCTTTTTGCACACGCTGTCCCAACTCAACATTGACAGCAACCACCTGCCCACTAAATGCAGGTGATACATGTGCTTGACGATCGGTATTGACCATGACTTTTGCAGGATAAGAAGCCGATTTTATAACAGTCCCCATCTCTACTTTAGCAAGTTTGATTCCTTGTTCAGTGATCTGTTGCGCGGTCAAGCTAATGGCTTCAGCATCCTCTTTCTCGCCACCCTCTTCTTCACTGTGCTTCGCTTCTTCAGCACCGTCTTTGGTGGTTCCCTTAGCATTTTCTTCATGTGAATGCCCTTCTTCAGCATGCCCTGCTTCATTTTCACCAGCATCTTTGCTACTTGCTTTTTTAGATGAAAAGAACAAACCCATAGCAATAAGAGCAGTCATCACAATAGTAATGATGATCAGTAGGCGTTGAGAAATTTTGCCTTTCTGAAGTTTAAAAGATTTAAATTGATTCAGCATATTATTTTCCCCCACCCACGATTGGTAAAGCTTGTGTGTCCTGCCATAAACTCTGATTGATCTGTGCTAAAGCGTCTTTTGCCATGATTTGACTTGGTTCAATACCGAGACTCAGACTTTCCGCTTCAATGGCACGTTGCCAGCCATCTTTCAATAATTGCACTTTTCTCAAACGCACTTCTTGCAGCTGTAACGTTGCGAGTTGCACATCGTTAACGGCAAATTTACCGACAGTAAACCCCTGCAAAGTTTTACGTTGAACCTGAGCTGCAAGCGGAATCTGAGACTCATCGACTGCTTTAAACTGTACTTCCAGTCCTTGCAATTCAGTCAACAAGGTTCCCACCTGCAAAGCATTTTGGCGGAGATAAAATTCCTGTTGTCTGCTGAGTAAATCCTGCTTTGCTTGCGCAATTTGCACACCATATTGCTGGCGGTTGAAAATATTCAATGGGATAGAAACCCCCACAACTAAAGCATTGTCAGTCGAGGTTTCAGGTGATCGAGTACGATTCACGCCTAAATTCACAGTTGGATTAGGCCGTGCCGAAGCTTTGAGTTGCGCCACTGTCGCTTTTGCTTGCAACACCTGTAACTGACGTGATTTTTCAAAAAGATTGTCTGCGAGATATTCTTGTACCTGTTGGTGTGTCGAAGACGGCCATAAAGATTGAGGATTTAAACCGATACGAATCGATTTATCAGCATCTCCCCAAAGATTGGACAATTGCTGCTTGGCAACTTGCACCTGCAAATCGGCTTGACGATATAAGCGAGCATTTTCTGCATGACTCAGTCTGGCACGATCTACATCAACCTGAGCCACACTCCCCGCTTGATAGCGCTTCTGAATCGCATTCAGATTTTCTTCACTGACCTTGAGCTGCTCTTGGACCACGTTGCGTTCTAACTCAAAAATCGCCAGCTGTGACCATTGGTATTTCACAGCCAATTCAAGTTGAGCCTGATAAATTCGCTGATTTAAGTCACTTTGATCTTTTGAAAGTTGTGCCAACCGCTGTGCTGACTTACGTTCACCAAAAATATCCAATCGTTGAGAAACACCAATTGAAAGCTCTTGATCTTGATTGGAACCAAAACCCGTTTGCGATACGGATAACTCTGGATTTGTCCACAGTTTTGCTTGTTTAATGTTCGCTGTTGCAATTTGCTGCTGCGTTTGCCAGACATTTTGCGTTTGCTGATATTGCTCAGTTTTTGCAATTGCCTGTTGTAAGGTTAATGCTTGAGATGTGTTGTCTGCCCAACTAAGAGATGACATCACACTCAACATCAATGCACCGAGCAAAGACGGCCTAAAACCAAATACAGGCTTTTGTACTAAATTACGTATTTCTTTTGACATAAAAATGCCCCACTAAATTAAACCATTAGCGGTGGGCAATCTTTTTGGCTACCCCACCTTATAGCGGGGATGAGAGAGGCGGAGGATTGGGCAAATATAGATCAGGTGACTGGTACAAATTATTCCAGCCAATAAAGCGAGATTCAGGGTAGCCTATAAACTTAGGCTGCGCTGTTTGTTGCTGATCATCAACCACAATAAAATGCGCAAAGGAAGGCAAATGGTCACGATGATCATCATTTATATGATTGAGGAAATCACTGGAACGCACATCATGTTGATGTGCTGATAATTGTTTGAATGCGGACTGATCTGAAATCGGTTTATCTATCCCATACACATCCAATAGCTGCGGATGCTGCTGCTGATCCTGAGTACAATCAGGTGCATTATGGTGTCCAAAATGCTGACTCATCAGACTTTGCGATGGAAGTGTAGTGCTTTCATGATCACAAAAAGCTGCCGCTACATTCCAAAGACTCTGGAACATAAACAAACTAAGCAAGACTGTGATGAAAACACTTGAGCGTTTCACAGATTCTATCCGAAATCAAAAAACAACCTAAATATAGCAAATTTTCTCAATGTAATAAAATTACAGTGCGTGATTTAATCATTTAAATAAAAATTGTTGGTTTGTTAAATAATGTATTTTTTAACAAATGTGTAAAAATCGCAATTGACAAATTACATTTAACTATTTGCAAAGTGTAAAAAATCAGCTAGATTAATTATATCTAATCATTTTTTTGTGATTAGCAGTCTCTTTTACTTTGTTAATGGATTAGCAAGGAGGTTGTATATGTTGGTACATATTTTTAACCGTTTTTTAGGAGATTCAACATCTCGTCGAGCATTTGAACAGAATGCTTCCGAAGCTGCTCTCGAAAAAGCGCAAGCACATCATTTTGAAGATCAAAATCTAAGTTTAGATGAAATCGCAAATCGTAATGCGATGTGGTGCTATTTAAGAGCTGCTTTGCGTGGAGATCAAGAAGCTCAGTATAAAATGGGACTCAGCTACTTAAATGGACAACTTGGGTTAGACCGAAGTTATAGTCATGCAGAAAAGTGGCTTGAACAAGCTGCACATCAAGGTCATACCCACGCCAAAGAACAATTAAAAAAAGCATATGATGAGCTTGCTTTTTCATAAATCATGATAAAAATATTACATATATCCATCTATAAACAGAGTTGAAATCAACTCTGTTTACTTAAAAATATATTCAAATTTTCAAGTGAATTTATTTGGTTATGTTTTATACAGTAAGATTGATTTTTTGCTTTTAATACTCATTTTTATATGGTAAAAATCACGAAATAAGTAAAAATATAATAGAGTATTTACTCTAAAAATATTTTATAAATTCAGTCACTTAATACTAGTATTTTTATTTTTTTTGTCTATTATTGCCTTCCAACAAAAGTGATCATCTTTTAAACAAAGACCCAATCACCCGAAACAAAAAAATACAGCATATATTTATGCCAGTAGAATCAGGAAAATAGCTATGAATCAAAAATTAGAGCAACTTTTTCAAAAAAAGGTTCAAGGTAAAATTGCACTAATCACAGGTGCATCTAGTGGTATCGGTTTAACGGTTGCAAAAAAGCTCGCAGCAGCAGGTGCACATGTACTTTTAGTGTCTCGTACTGAAGAAACATTGAAAGAAGTTCAAGCTGAAATTCAGGCTGAAGGTGGGCAGGCTGATATTTTCCCTTGCGACCTAAATGATATGGATGCTATTGATGAAGTGTCTAAACAAATCATTGCCTCTGTTGATCATATTGATATTTTGATCAATAACGCAGGTCGCTCGATTCGCCGCGCAGTACATGAATCTGTTGACCGTTTCCATGATTTTGAACGTACGATGCAGCTGAATTACTTTGGTGCAGTTCGTTTAGTCTTGAATATTTTACCGCAAATGATGGTTCGTAAAGACGGTCAAATTATCAATATCAGTTCAATTGGTGTGTTGGCAAACGCAACTCGCTTCTCTGCTTATGTTGCATCAAAAGCAGCATTGGATGCATTTAGCCGTTGTTTATCTGCGGAAGTGCATTCACATAAAATTGCAATTACTTCAGTTTATATGCCTTTAGTCCGCACGCCGATGATTGCACCGACTAAAATTTATAAATATGTGCCAACACTTTCACCTGAACAAGCAGCAGATTTAGTGGCTTATGCGATTGTGAAACGTCCGAAGAAAGTTGCGACAAACTTAGGCCGTTTAGCTTCTATTACGTATTCGATTGCACCTGGAATCAATAACAAATTAATGTCAATTGGCTTTAATTTGTTCCCAAGTTCGACTGCATCTGTGGGTGAGCAACAAAAATTGAATCTGGTACAAAGAGCATATGCGCGTTTGTTCCCTGGTGAACATTGGTAATTTAAGCCACTGAACGGATATTTTACTGAGTAGACTATCCGTTCAAATACAGACATTGAAAATCTTGAATAAATAAAATAATATTAGAAAAACTAAGCACTAAGAATAACTTCACGCATCCAATATTAAAGAAAAAATCATTGATTTTAAATTTAACAACACGAAGCTATTCAAATAATCAGAGACATAACCAATTAGAAAATGAGACCACCATGTTAAAAAAACAATTTAACTTAAAGCTTCAACCTGTTACTCATGCCGTTTTGCTTTTCCTAAGTTTAAGCACGAGCACACTCATACCTGTTTATAGTTATGCAGAAACGACCACAACAACAGAACAAAGCACGACACCTGACCAAAGTGCACAAACTCAGCAAGAAAGCCCGTATTCCAAACTGAATTGGCAAATTGGACCCAAAAAGGAAAATCTTGCTGATGTCGCCACCCTAAACACAATCAAAGGTGATGGTTTTCTGGATATTTCAAATTCAGATAAATTTTTAGAGCTTACTGGTAATCTCACTTCAGGCAGTACCAATGTACTCGTCGCAGAGGATGATTCATGGTGGGCGACCTTTGACTTTGAACCGTCAGGCTACGTCAAAGATGATGAGAAAATTGATGCTGATGCATTGTTAAAAGAATTAAAATCTTATGATGAAGCAGCCAATGCTGAACGAGTGCGTTTAGGACTTGATAAACTTTATACAGACAGTTGGGCTGTGCCTCCAAAATATGATCCTGCATCTAAACATCTTGAATGGGCATTAAAAGTCCGTGGTGAAGATAATATGGAAACCATAAACTATACTGTACGTTTGTTGGGACGCACGGGTGTAATGAGTGCAACCTTGGTATCGGATCCTGAAAATCTAGATAGAAATATTCAAGCCTTTAAAAACTCCATCAAAGGCTTCCAATATAACTCAGGCGAACGTTACACCGAATTCCAAGCAGGCGACAAAGTCGCAGAATATGGTCTAGCCGCTTTAGTGGTAGGTGGTGCTGCCGCCGTTGCGACTAAAAAAGGTTTTTGGGCGGTCATTGCTGCTTTCTTTGCAGCGACTTGGAAGTTTATCCTTGTTGGCGTTGCTGCTTGCATTGGTTTTATCGGGAAGATTTTTAAAAGAAATAAAGAATAATGATCGCATTTGATTATCTTATTATTTTGGGTTTAGTCGGATTTTATCTCTATGATTCGGCTAAACTTTGTTTCTATAATGAATTTTATCTTCTCAACGGTTTTACCGCAAAGTTTAAGTCACAGATGCTGGTCAATCACGTCAGCATCTTCAAAAAATTTCTGATTATTCCTCAGCCATTTTGCCCACATTATTTATGCTTTAAAGTTCGCTGGCAACTGACCCATCATCAAGATCACCAACAAGTTGCGGACAACGAGATCGGGGCTATTCTAAATCTACAAAAGATCTTAAAACCGTTGCAGCCGATGATTTATTTAAATACAGTATTAACACTGGTTTTATTACCTATTGCGTTGATTTATAAAAGCAGTTATCTATATTTAGCAATTTTAATCCTGAGCATTTATGCGCTTAACCTGATCAATATCACTTGGATTTTTGTTCAACGAAAACAACTATATTTGTCCAACTTAAAATTCAGCTATCTTTTCATCGATGCGCTACTTTGTCCGCCTTTTGCATTAAACCTCCTGCAAAAAATTAGTCTAAATTATGATTTTAAGACAGATGCAATTACCCCCTCTCAACATGTATTACAAGCAGATGATTTTCAAGCCTTGTTGTCTCAAACGATTGCGGATATTGAATTACTCAAAAATAATCATGACTCAGAACAACTGGTCATTGAACAATTAACACTTAAACAAAACCACCTGACCAATCTATTAAGCCCACCTTGAGTACCGAAGCTATTACTCAGCAACAATTTTCACGATTTAAACGACAACAGTTCAGTATGATTCGCAAGCTTCTGTTTCAATAAATTCTCTAACCAATCAATAAAGAATTGAAAATATACGGGTCGATATTTTCTTTCTAAAAAAAGAAAATTAATGGGTATTTTTAAGCATGCTTCTTGCTCAAATATTCGAGTTAATCTTTTGGTCTCGATAAACGGGATTGCATCAAAAGCTGGAATCTGAATAATCCCCAACCCCTGCAAGCCCGCATGTAAATAACTTTCGGTATCCTCAACTGAAAGTTGATAAGGAAGTTTGATCTGGCTATCTTTAAATACCAGACTTCCAAAATCTGAATCCATATTTTTCATTTGATAACCGATCATAATATGTTGATTTAACGGCGCTGTTTCTAGAATATTCTCCAATGTATTTAAGTATTTTGGAGCAGCCACCGTATATAAATCAACCTCCGTGATGGGTCTCACAATTAGATTTTCATTCATCACATTTCCAACACGAAGCACACAATCTAGTCGTTGTTCAATTAAATCTGAATAATGATCGTGGCTATAAATTGAGACTTTAATATTGGGGTACTTTGCATAGAATTCATGCAGATCAGGGAGAAGATATTGGGTTGCTATTCTTAATGGTAAGCCAATTTTAACTTGCCCCTTATATTGGCGATTTTTTAATTTAAACTTATTCAGCCCTTCAGCCTGAAAAATCAATTGTTGAACTTCTTTAAGAAACTGAACCCCATCATTGGTTAAGTTAACTTTTCTCGTGGTGCGATTAAACAACAATACTTGATATTCTTTTTCTAAGCCTTGTATTGCATAGGTAATTGTTGAACGTGGTAAATCCAGCGCTTTAGCAACTTGGGCAAATGAATGCTTTTCTGCAACTAAGCAAAAAATTTTTAGCCGTTCAATTTTATCCATTTATTATTCAATTTTTTCAAACAATCTATTCGATTCTAATCACTATTTAGAATAAAAAATAGCTTTTAGAATTTCAGCATCATTTATCAAAACTGGAAAATAACAATGGCACAGCACAATTTAAAAGACAAAACAGTGATTATTACAGGTGGTGCTAAAAACCTAGGTGGTTTGATCGCACGTAAATTTGCAGAACAAGGTGCAAATCTTGTCATTCACTACAACAGCCTAGAAACCCAAAGAGATGCCGAAGAAACACTAAAAGCCGTTGAACAACTTGGCGTTAATGCGACTTTGATACAAGCAGACCTCTCCAATATTCAAAATATTGAAACATTGTTCATCAAAGCTAAAGAAATCTTTGGTGGTGTCGATATCGCGATTAATACCGTAGGGCGAGTACTCAAAAAACCATTGATTGAAACAACTGAACAAGAGTTTGATTCAATGAATGACATTAACAATAAAATTGCCTATTTCTTCATTCAGTCTGCGGGTAAACATCTTAACAATGGTGGAAAAATTTGTTCTATCGTGACCAGTCTTTTAGCAGCCTATACAGGATTGTATTCAACCTATGAAGGCTTAAAAGCACCTGTGGAGCACTATACACGTGCAGCATCGAAAGAGTACGGCGATCGCGGTATTTCCGTCACTGCTGTTGCACCGGGTCCAATGGATACACCTTTTTTCTATGGTCAAGAAGCACCTGAAGCGGTGGCCTATCATAAATCTGCCTCTGCACTGGGTGGTCTAACCAAGATTGAAGATATTGAACCTTTGGTACGTTTTTTAGTGACAGAGGGTTGGTGGATTACAGGTCAGACTATTTTTGCCAATGGTGGTTATACGACACGATAATCATAAATTGCCCATTTATTGAAATGGGCAATTTATTGCTAGATCTGATGATTCCGATCCACCCATTCTACAGTCAGTGCAATGCTCTGTTTAAGATTGGTTTCTGGTATTTGCCATTTCTGATTTAATGTTAAAAATTGATCCATATTTAATTGCTCAGTTCGGATGAAATTCAACATCTCAGCAGATAGATCCAGCTTTTGAGCAAGCCACTTCCATTTTAAAATCACTTTTAAAATGCTCAGCGAGACGAAATATTGCGGTGCTTTTAGATTTAATCTGTGAGCTGCATTGTGAATAAGCGCTTGTAAAGAAATCTGAGTGGGATTGGCAATCAATATAGCTTGATGAATTGCAAGTTGATCCTGAGATGCTTTGCATATCGCATTGACCAACATTGTCACGGAAACCAAAGGTAAATAATGCTGAGGGGTTGCAGGAATTGCGGTCATTTTACCCTGTTTAAGCTGGGTAATCAGGTGAGCAATTGGCTGGTTTTCTGCAATTTCACCAGAATTTTCATCCCCTACCACTGTTGCAGGATGAATCACTGTCCAGTCAATGTTCAACTGTTGAGCGCATTTCACCCACGCAAAATGAGCTTCAATTTTAGAAGCCTCATAAGCACCCAGTTTTTGGTACACCTGCCTCCAATTCGTACTCTCGATATTTTCTAAACAGACTCCAGCATCTTTTAAGTGCTGAGTGAGTGTCAACATATAGCCAGAAAGATGAATTGCCCGTTTCAATTGGCAATGCTCGTTTACGCATTCAAGTAAATTGATTAAGCCCTTAACATTGACTTCCCTTGCCTGTTGTATCGAAAGGTTCCATGCAAATAGTGCACTGGTATTAAATAAATAATTTACCTCAGCAAGCCGTTTCCAATCTGCAACAGAAATACCCAAATCAGGCAAGGTAACATCGCCTTGTAGACAGAATAATTTTTGATGGTTTATTCCTTGTTTTTCCAGCCACGTTCTCAAACTCGGCTCTTGCTGATCGAGACGACGACACAAGGCAAAAACTTGGTCGTTGCTTTGAAGTAATTGTGCTACAAGAAATTTACCAATAAACCCTGTTGCACCAACCACCAAGGCAACTTTTTCTACACTTTGATTATTTTGCATCACTTTATACACCCTTTATATGCTCACACTTAAGCTAAAGGATGGAGTACACTCCACAGTCAAGTGTTTCTTGCAAATACATAAAATTTGGAGCAAGTGATGTTAATCGGCGAATTATCAGAGCAATTAAATCTCAGTCGGGATACCATTCGTTTTTATGAAAAGCTTGATCTTATCCGCCCATTGACACGAAATAATGGTTATAAGGATTATTCAAAACAAGACTTACAGCAGTTACAACTGATTCAAGTCGCTAAAAATTTAGGTTTTACTTTGGCTGAAATTAAACAGATTTTAGACTTGGTCAACGTTAATGAAATTCCAGCAGAACAATTTCATATGATTTTAAAAGACAAGCTCAGTGTCATTGGTGAAAAAATTCTCCAATTACAGAATATTCAGAATCTACTTGAAAATCTTGTGGTCGGAGAAGCATGTCCATTTAAAAAAGATTGTGATCTTTCTGCAATTGTCTAATCCATAAAAAAAACCGCCTTACGGCGGTTTCTTTATTGAGAAATTAAGGCTTATTTAGACCCTTTAATCCCTGCTTGTAATAACAACGCACCTAAACCACCAATTTTGTTTTCTTGAGGTTTAGCTGCTTGTGGTTTCTTGTCATGACGTGGTGCTTTGTCTTTATTGTCATGGTTTGGACGACCTTGTTGTGGACGTTTACCCTGAGGCTTACGCTCACCACGTTGTTCATTGTTATTGAACTCACGCTTTTGACGTGGTGCTTTAGCTGGTGCTTCCGAACCTTCTGGGCGCATCGATAAATTCACACGATTTCGCTCAGCATCTACAGTCAATACACGTACTTGTACGATTTGCCCTGGTTTCACCACTTTATGTGGATCAGAAACAAATTCATTGGCAAGTTCTGAAATATGTATTAGACCATCTTGATGTACACCAACATCGACGAATGCACCGAAGTTAGTCACATTGGTAATCACACCCTCAAGCTGCATCCCTTCAGTCAATTGACTGACTTCAGTGATATCTTCACGGAATTTTGCTGTACGGAACTCTGGACGAGGGTCACGACCTGGTTTTTCCAACTCGCTTAACACGTCTTGAATTGTGGGTAGACCAAATTTGTCGTCAGCAAAATCTTCTGCTTTCACTTGACGAATAATTTCAGTATTACCAATGATATCTTTCACTGTGGTCGCTTTTGCTTCAACAATTTTGTTGACCAAACCATACGATTCAGGGTGAACAGATGATGCATCTAAAGGTTCTGAACCATCTTGAATACGTAAGAAACCCGCAGCTTGCTCAAAGGTACGCTCGCCTAAACGTGGTACATTTTTCAATGCTTGACGATTGTCAAAACGACCATTTTCTTTACGGTAATCTACAATTTGCTGCGCAATGGCTTTATTTAAACCTGCGATATAGCCCAAGATTGCTGGAGAGGCTGTATTTACATCTACACCTACCGCATTCACACAGTCTTCAACCACAGCATCTAATGTTTTTGCCAAATTGGTTTGATTCACATCATGCTGATATTGACCTACACCGATAGATTTAGGATCAATTTTTACCAGTTCAGCCAATGGATCTTGTAAGCGGCGTGCAATTGAAACAGCGCCACGAATCGCAACATCAAGCTCAGGCAGTTCAGCAGAAGCCAATTCTGATGCTGAGTAAACAGATGCGCCCGCTTCACTTACTGAAACACGCGTTAATGTAAGATCCGCATTTTCAGCCATCATTTCTGCAACAACAGCTTCAGTTTCACGACTCGCAGTACCATTGCCAATCGCGATTAAATCCACATTAAATTCACGGCAAAGACGTGCAAGTTCAGCAATCGAGCCGGCTTTATCTTCTTTGGGTGCAAATGGATAAATCGTGCTATGTGCAAGCACATCACCTGAATTTGAAACAACCGCCAGTTTCACCCCTGTACGAATACCAGGGTCAACACCTAAAGTTGTACGTGAACCTGCAGGTGCAGAGAGTAATAAATGACGTAAGTTTTCTGCAAACACGTCCATTGCTTCTGATTCAGCTGCAAGGCGCTTTTCAGTCAACAAAGAATGCTCAATCGTTGGGCGAATTTTACCTAACCAAAACAGCTTTGCGATTTGCTTTAAGAAATCTTGACGTGCTTGTGGTTGCACACTTTCAAGCGCGTATTCAGTTTCAATACGTGCAAGTGGTGCATGATCATCACCATCAACTTTAAGTCCCAATACATTTTCTTGGCGGCCACGTAGCATTGCCAATAAACGATGCGAAGGCACTTTATTTAAATTTTCAGAGAAATCAAAGTAATCACGGAATTTCTTACCGACTTCTTTTTTCTCATCAGACGCCACTAAACTTTTTAACACCGCTGTTTTGGCAAATGTTGATTTAAGTTCTGTGGTTAATGAAATATTTTGTGCCCAGTCATCAATGATGATGTGTTGAATCGCGTCTAATTGGCTTTCAACATCTGGATATTCTTCATGGCTAAAACCAGCCAAAGCTTCAGTCGGATCAATTTGCTCTGCGATAATTTTCTCAGCAAATTCCCCTAATCCGGCTTCTCTTGCTTTGAATGATTTACTGGTACGTTTTGGACGGTACGGTGCGTAAAGTTCTTCTAATGCATTTTTTGTTTCAGCGCCATTTACCCGAGCAAGTAAGTCATCAGAGAGCTTATTTTGTTCTTTTAATGATTCGATTACTTTTTCACGGCGTTCAAATAAATCACGTAGATAAACAAGGCGTGTATCAAGTTGGCGTAATTGGATGTCGTCTAAGCCTTGCGTTACTTCTTTACGGTAACGTGCAATAAATGGAACACTAGAGCCTTCATCTATCAGTTTAATGGCAGCTTCTACTTGGTTTGGACGTACGGCAAGTTCACTTGCCAACTGCTGAACTAAGTCAGTCATCGTGTTTAATTCCACAAGGATAAGGACTAAAAGTTAGTGATTATAAAGACCAAGACCATAAAATCCACAATTGTTTTGCAAATTAGCAGTGAAAAAAGTGATAAAAGATCATTTTTCTTGAGTTTTTACAGTGCAATCGGGTATTTCATACTGCTTTGCTGTATTTAAATTGCTTTGTAAAATAATTTTTCCAACTTTCCACTGTGCGCCTTTGCGCTGTCCACCGCCATGGGAATTGAAATATTGCAAATCACACGGCTGATAACCCTGTTTATTTAGCCGTTCTTGTACAAATACTGGTGGCGCTTCCATATACATGATTTCTTTCAGCAAAAATGCAGCATAGCGTCGCTCCTTGAGTCGAAAGTTGCCTTGCATGTCGGTTTGCGTTTCACCGACTTGGACCTGACCAAGCGGTTGGTCAAATTGGTCAATCACTTGTCCTGAGATTTCAGGTCTGGAAAGTCGGCTAATACATGCACTTAAAGCAAAACTTATTGCCAAAATACATAAAACTTTCATTTGCATATGGTATATCTTTTTATTTATAAACATAGAATCATCTCAAATCGTTATAGATGTTGTTTTTTGGTTTCAAAACAGCCTGAAAATTGTATTTTTGAGCAATTTGATACATAGTCTTAACAAGAGCTTAGGCAGTATACTGAGATTGACGAATATTTATAATTTACAACATTAAGGGAGTACATCATGAGTTTGGTTGTACCTGCTGAAAATACAGATATCGTACAAAACGAAACTGACCGTGTCGAACGCATTTTAGTGGTCGATGATGATGTGCGTTTACGTACCCTTTTACAGCGTTTCCTTGAAGATAAAGGCTTTGTGGTAAAAACGGCCCACGACGCAACGCAGATGGATCGCCTATTACAACGTGAGTTATTTTCACTCATCGTTTTAGACTTTATGCTTCCTGTAGAAGATGGTTTAAGTATTTGTAGACGTTTACGCTCATCAAATATAGATACACCTGTCATTATGCTAACCGCACGAGGCAGTGACTCTGACCGTATTGCTGGCTTAGAAGCTGGTGCGGATGATTATTTGCCAAAACCATTTAATCCAAATGAGTTATTAGCACGTATTCGTGCCGTACTGCGTCGTCAGGTTCGTGAAGTTCCAGGTGCACCAAGTCAAAACGTAGAAGTTGTGTCTTTCGGCCCTTGGTCTTTAGATTTATCAACACGTACCCTGACGCGTGAAGGGCAAGTGGTCACATTAACCACAGGTGAGTTTGCAGTCTTGAAGGCATTAGTTCAGCACCCACGTGAACCATTAACACGTGACAAGTTGATGAATCTTGCACGTGGTCGTGAATGGGGTGCTATGGAACGTTCAATCGATGTTCAAGTTTCTCGCTTACGTCGTCTGATTGAAGAAAACCCTGCACGTGCACGTTATATTCAAACAGTTTGGGGCGTAGGTTATGTGTTCGTTCCAGATGGTGCTGAATAAATAGATCTTGATTCGATAGCATGAATCAGTTTCAAAAATACTGGTCACATATTTGGTTTTGCATGTGACCAGTATTTTTTTTATCCATATTTATTCATCCAAAACAATAGTCTTGATGGCTTTGCCCTAGAGCGACGCTTTACTGATGATTTCACTGGTATTTTAAATATAAGCATATTTGGCGATTCTACAAAAACGGTGTGACCTCAATGCCATGTATCTCTTATTTTGTTGAGTTTAAAGTATTTTAAATCCGAGTATTTATGACCATAAATAAGTTAAAGCCGAGTAACCTAACATTTTTAATATTGCGATAAATCTGCCATCCTTTAAACTAAAATCCATAGATTAACAATATCGCACAGATTGGAATGCTCCTGTGAAATTAGAACCCATAGACCCACAAGAATTTACCGACTTTGTCAGCTACAAAGAACGCAAACGTACACCTTGGGAACGCTTCCTCGATAAAGTTAAACCGCGTTCGGCAGCAATGCGTACTACGGTATTGGTGGTATTCGTGGTGTTCTTTAGCCTATTTATGTCATTGTGGTTTTTTTGGAAAACACTTTATTTACCTGAAATTCAACAGCATGCACGTTTTTTGGCGGTTGAGCTGGAAATGGTTAATAATCCGCGCTTGCAGATTTACCATGACGAGATCCAACTCGATATTGACGAATGGTTAAAGCAACGGGTTGGGGTTGAATATGTTACAGATCCCAAAGAATACCCAAATGTAAAAGATAAAATTATTGCAGATTTCTTTACCAATCGCATTGAGAATCAGCTTGCAGAAGAATTAAAAATTAAAGATGTGACGGTTTATTTCCAGTTTAAACCCAGTCCACGCATTTGGGTCCAGACTCCTGAAATGAATGGCAATTGGGTCCGTGAACCTCTGAATACCTATGCCAACTATAGTCCTGAACTCATTTTAGCTTGGTTATTGGGTATTCCACTGATTGCTGCGGCGATCATCCTGACACTGGTCAGACAGCTTAATCGCCCGTTACGTCGCTTACAACATGCTGCGAATAGCTACAGTAAAACAGGGAAAGCACCCTACTTGGAAACCAATCATGGACCACAAGAAATCCGTGAGGTAAACCAAGCTTTTAACCAGATGATCTATACACTTGAACAAACTGAACGTGATCGCCAAATCATGTTGGCAGGTATCTCGCATGATTTAAGAACACCGCTAACACGGATCCGTTTAAGTGCAGAGATGATGTCTGATGATGACTTCTTAAAAGAAGGTTTGATTTATGATGTCGATGATATGGATGCCATTTTAAGCCAGTTTATTTCCTATATGCGTGATGGCTCAGATGAAGAGCTTCAAGACACCAATATCAATGCTTTGCTACAAGAACTGATCATTCAGTTTAAACCCTTAGATATTCAGTTCACGCCGCAAGAATTACCCGTCATTACTGCTCGCTCACTGTCGTTAAAACGTTTGATTGGTAATCTCATCAACAATTCAAAACGCTATGGGGCAGAACCCATTGAACTCAGTGCTTTTGTAGAAGATGAGCATATTAAAATCTGTGTAGCAGACAATGGTGAAGGAATTCCCGAAGACCAAATTGAAGGGCTTATGCAACCTTTTGTGCGTGGTGATGCTGCACGTACGGTGCAAGGGAGTGGTTTAGGTTTGGCCATCGTCAAACGAATTGTCGATATTCATCAAGGTGAACTGTTGATTTCCAACCGTCCTGAAGGCGGGCTACAAGCCATCATTTCACTACCAACTTCAATAAAAGTTGAGGAAGAACCGACACCTACAAATCCAATTCAAAAAATCAAACAAAGTTTGAGTGATCACTTTTAGTGATTGCTCAATAAACCAACACTTAACTTTGTTTATTTAACAAACAGCTATCATTATTTTATTAATAAATAATAACTTAAAAACCATCACCAGAATTTATACCTGCATTTATTGAAAAAATTAGACCTTAGCATTAGAGGCATGCACAATTCAGTTTGAGGGCGGTACAATCCGTCTAGTTTTGAACAAGAATTGAGCGTAAACCATGTCTTTAGATCGTATTCGTTTAGCATCTCTCCATGACAAAGTCATGAGCGCAGAACAAGCTGCAACTTTTATCCAAGATGGGATGACTGTGGGGATGAGTGGATTTACTCGTGCAGGTGAAGCAAAAGCTGTACCTTTAGCGCTGGTAAAACAAGCCAAAGTGAATCCGTTGAAGATTACTTTAATCACAGGTGCAAGTTTAGGTAATGACCTAGACAAACAATTAACTGAAGCTGGTGTACTTGCGCGTCGTTTACCATTCCAAGTCGATAACACTTTACGTAAAGCTATCAACAACGGTGAAGTGATGTTCATCGATCAGCATTTGTCTGAAACTGTTGAGCAAATGCGTAACCTCCAGTTGAAAAAACCTGATGTTGCGGTGATTGAAGCGATTGCGATCACTGAAGATGGTGGCATCATTCCAACAACATCTGTGGGTAACTCTGCAAGCTTTGCAATTTTTGCTGAAAAAGTGATTGTTGAAATCAACACCAACTTAAGCCCTGCTTTTGAAAGCTTACACGATATTTATATCCCAACTTACCGTCCAACACGTCAAGCAATTCCTTTGACGCATGTTGATCAACGTATTGGTACACCTGCAATCAATATTGATCCTGCAAAAATCGTGGGTATCGTAATTAACAACGAATATCATGATTCTCCATCAACAGTGACACTACCAGATGATGAAACTCAAGGTATTGCCAACCACTTAATCGCATTCTTTGAAAAAGAAGTTGAAGAAGGTCGTTTACCTTCGAATCTTGGTCCTTTACAAGCAGGCATCGGTTCGATTGCCAATGCGGTATTAACTGGTCTTAAAGATTCTAACTTTGAAGATTTGGTGATGTATTCAGAAGTACTGCAAGACTGTACTTTCGAATTGATTGATGCGGGTAAAATGAAGTTTGCTTCAGGTTCATCAATTACCCTTTCTGCTAAATATGGCGAAAAAGTATTTAACAACCTAGAACAATACAAAGACAAACTGGTTCTACGTCCACAAGAGATTTCAAACCATCCTGAATTGGTTCGCCGCTTAGGCATCATCGGGATCAATACTGCACTTGAGTTCGATATTTACGGCAACGTCAACTCGACCCATGTCTGCGGTACCAAGATGATGAATGGTATTGGTGGTTCAGGTGATTTCGCACGTAATGCACATTTAGCAATCTTCGTGACCAAATCAATTGCAAAAGGTGGCGACATCTCTTCTGTTGTTCCATTTGCTTCACATATCGACCATGCTGAGCATGATGTTGATATTCTCGTGACTGAACAAGGTCTTGCTGACTTACGTGGTTTAGCGCCTCGTGAACGTGCTCGTGCAGTCATCAACAACTGTGCTCACCCAATGTATCGTGATGCATTGAATGATTACTTTGATCGTGCATGTGAAAAAGGCGGTCAAACGCCGCATATTCTTCGCGAAGCACTTTCTTGGCATTATAACTTTGAAGAAACAGGCCATATGCTTGCTTCTTTAGAAGATCAAGCTAAAAAATCTGCATAAGATTTTAAATCTGATGTAAAAAGTAAAAACGCCCTTCAGGGCGTTTTTTTATGGGCTTATTTGGGTTTGAATGCCCACCCACTGATTTTTTAAATATCTAAAGACTCAGATTGCAACACGCACTTTATCTTTCTTTTCAATAAACGCCACACCAGCTTGGTCCTGATTAATCATCTCAACCGCTTTCTCTGCAATCATAATTGCAGGGGCATTGGTATTGCCATTCACCACTTTTGGCATGATTGACGCATCGACCACACGCAGGTTTTGAATACCATAAACGCGTAACCGTGGATCAACCACAGCCATATCGTCTACCCCCATTTTACAACTTCCCACAGGGTGATAAACGGTATCTGAGCGATCTCTTAAAACTTGGCGAATGTCCTCATCTGTTTTTACCGTGGCTGTAAATAAATCTTCTTTAATCATGCTTTTAAAAGCATCAGATTGCATTAATTTCTGAGTGAGTTTAAAGCCTTTTACCATTTCTTCTAAATCAGATTCTTCACCATAAAAATTCGGATCAATCAATAAAGGATCATCGATACTTGGCCCACTTATCTTAATCGAACCACGACTGACTGGATTTAAAAGGCAGACATGACAAGAAATACCATGCCCTGTGTGCATGGTTCGTGCATGGTTATCCACCAGTGCAATCACAAAATGTAATTGTAAATTCGGTAGACTTTGCTCATTTGAACTTTTAATAAAGCCGCCACATTCAGCAAAATTCGTAGTCAACAAACCACGGCGTTCTTTACGATAACGTCCAATTTGTTTAAATAAATCAATTGAACCTGGAATAGATAAGCCAAAGGTGCCTTGAATTTCACTGACTTTATAACCAAAAATAAAATCAGGATGATCGTGAAAATTTTTACCCACACCAGGCAAGTGTTGTTTTACCTCAATGCCATGTTGCGCAAGTTCTTGTTGGTCACCAACACCTGACAGCATCAGAATCTGTGGCGACTGCATCGCTCCCGCACTCAATAACACTTCTCGACGTGCAAAGATTTGTTTCAGCTGACCGCCTTGCTTGTATTCCACCCCAACAGCCACGCCATTTTCAATCAAGATTCGCTGAGTCTGTGCATGGGTTTCCACCGTTAAGTTTTTACGATCTCGATGTGGAAATAAATAAGCCCGCGCGGAACTACAACGCTCCCCATTGATATGGGTCACTTGATAAACGCCTAAACCTTCCTGCTCTTCTCCATTGAAGTCATCCAGAATTCGATAACCCTGCTCTTTGGCAGCTGCGATATATTTTTGCTGTAAGGGATTATCACTGCGTAAATCAATAACTGAAAGTGGTCCAGCATTGCCATGATATTGATTTTTAATTCTTTGGTTATTTTCAGACTTAATAAAATAAGGCAAGACCTCATCATATGACCAACCAGTATTGCCTAAGGCTGCCCAATCATCATAATCTTGTCGATGTCCACGGATATACACCATGGCATTAATTGCCGACGAACCACCTAAGCATTTTCCACGAGGCTGATAACCTTTACGACCATTTAAGCCCTTTTGCGGTACAGTTTCAAAGGCCCAGTTATTGATCTTGGTTGGAATGCTAATCACTGCTGCACAAGGAACTTCTACTTTCCAACCCTCTCCTGAGCCCCCAGCTTCAAGCAGACAAACAGAAACTTGCGGGTTTTCTGATAAACGCCCAGCCAACACACAGCCTGAGCTTCCACCACCGATAATAATATAATCAAATTCCTGTTTATTCACGTGAAGTTCCTTTTTTGTTTTAAATTATGCCTCTATTATTATGCACACTTTCAATCAATAAAAAATCACTATTCTCAGCCTATAACGTTTTTATAAGTTAACAAACTCAGCAAAAAGTATTTACGCATTGTCTAAAAAATAAACTTATCAACTGCGGTTTTTTATATTAATCTGCTGTAAAGATTGTTTTAAAAAACAAGAGATAAAAATTCTATGTTTATTATCAGACAGTTTCAGGAAACCGATTTAGACGAAGTCATCGCACTGTGGGAAGTCTGCGATTTAACCCGTCCTTGGAACAACCCAGAAATTGATATCTTCCGTAAAGTCGCACAAAAAGACGGATTGTTTCTATTGGCGGTCAAAGATGATCAATTGATCGCTACGGTTATGGGGGGCTATGATGGGCATCGGGGCTGGGTCAATTATCTTGCTGTCCATCCTCATGATCAACGTAATGGTGTTGCAACGGCATTGATACAACAACTTGAAAAGCGTTTAGTTGCATTAGGTTGCCCCAAACTGCAACTGTTAATCCGTAAGGATAATATTGATGTGCAAAGCTTTTATGAGCAACTCGGCTATGAAGAAATCGAAGTCGTGTGTTTGGGTAAACGTCTTATTTCAGATTAAAAATCTGTCGAATCCAACTGATGTCATGGCGATTGACAGAAAAACTTAGAATTTATAGCCATACGACAGCCCTAAAATGTCCTGACTCATTTTGAGTTTCGCTTCACCCCCACCAAACGCAGGGGAAATTTTGCCTTTTACTTCATCTTCCAAGGCATGTGTATAGGCAATACTGATTTCTTGATGTTGATCGAGATTCCAAGTTGCACCCACGCTGAGGTGGTCTTGAATTACCCCAGGAGCAAGAATATTTAAAAACACTTCACTGTCTGGAATCGGTTGATCATTATGACTATAACCAGCTCTTAGTGTGAGTTTTGGATGGGCTTGATAAGACACACCCAGTTTATAGATATTGATATCATTCCAGCCAAATCCTGGCCCTTGTGATGTACCAAAAGCATGACCTTGTTGTAATTGTGCAAGATCAAAAGGATTTCCTACCGATTTCACATCCGAATAGTTAATTCGTTGTATATCCGCAGCCACTGTTAATTGAGGTGTGATGTTGACAGCTGCACCCACACCATAACTTTCAGGAACATCAAAGTCACCGCGTTCAGCAAATAACCCACGATATCGATCAAAGCGATCTGCATTAATTTTTGAAGAATAATTTGCGCCTAAGGTTAAACGTTGATCAAAGAATTTTCCAGCCCAACCAATACGTGCACCAATGCCAGTCGCAGAATCCTTACCACGATTGCTTAAATTTGAAGCATCGGCTGAAAATCCGCTAAACCCAGCAATTCCCCGTGCTTCAAAACGTTGATAGAGAATATTGGTTGCAATGCCGATAGATTGATTTTCTGCATATTTCCAAGCAACTGCTGGAGTAATGAAAACCTGGGTTAAATCCACTCCTGCTGTTCCACTGTTGCCAAATGCTGCAAATGGATTATTTTTATACCCCGTATTCATTCCTCCATTCCCATATATTGCTAAACCTAAAGCAACTTGGTCATTGATTTGATGGTTGAATGCAAGCTCTGGGAGTACAAAGTATTTGCGTCCATTGCCATCATATCGACCATTGGCGTTGGGGTAAGCTTGTGGCATTTGATTCGCGGTAATCTCAGCTGAACGATCAGGTGAAAACACGGTTGCACCGACATCAATACGATCACCAATCCAGCTTAAGCCTGCTGGGTTATTGGCAATCGTTAATGCATCTTGAAATTGAGCGATTGAAGTCCCTGCATTGCCTTGGGCTTTTACCCCATAGCCATGCATAAAATAGCCTGTCGTTGCAAAAGCGGTAGAACTGAATGCCGATAGCGATACAGCAATGGATAATATTTTAACTGGAGCTTTCATGATTTATCTTACTTTTAAATAATATATAAGTAAGTATATTGTTGGCTATATCTGTTGTAATCAAAGATAAAATGCGATCCTTATTTTATTTGTGCATAAAGCATTTTTTCTTTGATTTTTTAATTTTACCCACTCTTAAAAAAACTGGGAATGTGATGGTCAAATCTGCAAGCTCGCTGGTTAATGCTTCAGCTAGATCAAGTAATGGATGATCCTGATTTCTTTCGCAATAGTGTTTAATTGCAGACCAAGTAGATAAATACTTTAACAGTTGTGCAGAGGACCACTGATACTGCATCTTAAACTCAGCAACGTTTATTTCATCAAAAGGAAAGGGAATGGTTTTATATTCTTCATCGATATAACGGCGCTCCGCATCCCAATAACCATCTAGTTTTTCAGCATATAAGTTTTGAATCATGGTATTGATGGCTGCATTTTCGACATGAATTAAGCCGTAACCGATCACAGCAAGAATACCTTGTGGTTTTAATGTGCGTTCAACTTCTTTATAAAAACCATCAAAATCAAACCAATGAATAGCCTGAGCCACTGAAATCAAATCAAAACTCTGTGCTGTAAATGAAGTCTGTTCAGCAGACTGAACTTGATAGCTAACATTGTCAAAATAAGGCGCAAGGTTTAATTGTTTTTCGCTCATATCTGTTGCAACAACATGATCGAAATAAGGGCTGAGCAATTGAGTAAATTGACCTGAACCCGCACCACAATCCCAAGCAAAACCGCGCTCTGGAACATGATTT
This sequence comes from Acinetobacter sp. NyZ410, assembly GCF_022828975.1. Taxonomy (NCBI): domain Bacteria; kingdom Pseudomonadati; phylum Pseudomonadota; class Gammaproteobacteria; order Moraxellales; family Moraxellaceae; genus Acinetobacter; species Acinetobacter sp. NyZ410. The sequence continues at coordinate 4,582,357 of NZ_CP094620.1, forward strand.
AAAATTTCCTGAACCACTTCTTGCGGATAACTCGGTCGAGCTTGCTGATAAAGCTGGCTGCCTGATGAAAATAAATCTTTCATTGTTCTTATAACAATCTATTTCACTTACCAAAGGTTTATCTTACGATATTTATAGTCCATGGCAAGATATTTTGTAAGACAATGAGTTCAATTTACGCATTCAAAATGACATGCTGTTTTAATGATGAACATCAATTTCTGAATTGAAGATAAAAAACAGGCAATAAAAAACCCCAAACAATGTTTGAGGTTTTTCAAATATGGTGGCGAGACCCAGGATCGAACTGGGGACACACGGATTTTCAATCCGTTGCTCTACCTACTGAGCTATCACGCCGATGCGGTGTATTAAGCCGTATCTCAGTTCAATAGTCAATAAAAATCATGACTTTTTTATTCAACCGAATATTTTTTACCCAAAAAAAATCCCTGATGGGATCAGGGATTGAAATCTCAAAGATTTTAAATATGGTGGCGAGACCCAGGATCGAACTGGGGACACACGGATTTTCAATCCGTTGCTCTACCTACTGAGCTATCACGCCGATGGGGCGTATTAAACAATTTAATGGTTTAGTCGTCAAGCATTGAAATCACTAAAATCATTCAATAGTTTATTTTTACAACAAAAACCGCCTATTTATTCTAAATAAGGCTGTTTTTTATACATTTTTCAGCTTTGGAACGCAAATTTTGGCACGCTCAATTTGCTGAGCGAAAGTACTCCTCCTTGCTTTAAGTTTTGCAAACTCGATTTAATTTTTTCCCAAAGTGTTTTGGTCATGACTGCTATATGCTACTGAGATCAGCTTAACTTTATAATTATGGAAAAATAGCCAAATAAAAAAGCAACCTGATCAGGTTGCTTAAATTGGTCAAAGATCCAAGATGATCTTAGATTTTACCTAAGTGAGCTAAACAACGATGGATTGCTCCACAGCCCGGCTCAAAGTTTTTAATGCCCTTTTCTTCCTCGATACGACAAACTTCTTCGACCAAACGCTCAGCAACGCCACGCCCGCGGTTAGCAGGATGTACCACAATATTTTCCAAAGTCCGACTTTCACCTTGTCCTGTACACCATAACGCACCAATAATCTTTGTATTAAATTCTGCGACATAAAGTAAGGTATAATGAGCCAAGTTTTGCTCAAGTTGTTCTATGGCATCATGACCATCCCCAAACTCGGGACTGGTGTCATATAATCGCTCAAGCTGATCGCGAACTTCTTCATTTTCTAGTGAAGTTTTAGCATGTACGGTAATAGGCATTGATTAACCCTCCTGAGCAATCTAATATGCTGTCACTTTCGTCACAGCGAAATATCTTTACATCAAACTTTTAATTTTTGACGTTTTTTGAGGAACGTGTCTATGGCGCAACGTATCAGTGAAGTGGTAAGAAACACCAACGAAACTAAAATTCGAGTTCGTGTGAATCTTGATGGTACTGGTCAAGGCACGCTCAATACAGGTGTTCCCTTTTTAGACCATATGGTTGATCAAATCAAGCGTCATGGTTTATTTGACATCGATATTCATTGTGATGGCGACTTAGAAATCGATGATCACCATACTGTAGAAGACTGTGGAATCACACTAGGCCAAGCATTTGCGCAAGCACTCGGTGATAAAAAAGGCTTAAAACGTTATGGTCATTTCTATGCACCACTTGATGAAGCTTTAAGCCGTGTCGTGGTTGATTTATCAGGTCGTCCAGGTTTATGGATGGATATCCCATTTACACGTGCCCGTATCGGCAGTTTTGATGTGGATTTATTTTCCGAGTTTTTCCAAGGCTTTGTAAATCACGCTTTAATGACTTTGCACATTGACAATTTAAAAGGCAAAAATAGCCATCACCAAATTGAAAGTGTTTTTAAAGCATTTGCACGTGCGCTTCGTATGGCCTGTGAAGTTGATCCGCGTGCAGAAAATACTGTTGCATCGACGAAAGGAACCTTGTAATGACCCGTATTGCCCTTCTTGACTATGGCATGGGAAATCTTCATTCAGCAGCCAAAGCACTCGAACATGTTGGCGCAACTGTAGATGTCACAAATGATCCAAAATTAATCGCTCAGGCAGATAAAATCGTATTTCCGGGTGTAGGTGCAATGCGTGATTGTATGCAGGGGATGCATGAAGCAGGTATTGATGAGGTTGTACGCCATGCTGCGTTTAATAAACCGGTACTTGCCATTTGTGTTGGCATGCAAGCTTTGCTTGAATCGTCAGAAGAAAATGCAGGCACTCAAGCGCTGGGTATTTTTGAAGGTGTGGTAAAACATTTTCCAGATATGGACGGCTTAAAAGTCCCTCATATGGGCTGGAACCAAGTCCATCAGGCAGATCCAAATCATCCAATGTGGAAAGATATTGATCAAGATAGTCGTTTTTACTTTGTACATAGCTATTATGTCGAACCCAAAGACTCTTCTCTTGTTGCTGCAACATGTGATTATGGTTTGCAGTTCTGTACGGCTATTCATAAAGAAAATTTATTTGCGACACAGTTCCATCCTGAAAAGAGCCATACAGCAGGTTTACAGTTACTGAAAAACTTTGTGGAATGGAAAATCTGATTTATTCAGGTCAATCTCATTCCGATTTATATCTCTAAAAATCAAGCCAATTGCGATTGGCTTGATTTTTTTATTCTATTTTGACTTTATTTTTTATCGTCTGTTTATTATGATTCAACCAAATTGAATAAAAATCCAACAATTGATTTTAAAAATTGATTTAAAAACCTTAATTCATTCTAGGAACATAACAATGTCTTCTAATTTTCAAACCCATGATTCAGCTTTAAGTGCCAGTGGCCGTTTTGGTCGATTATCCTATTTGGGCTGGAATATGCTGTTGGGTCTATCTATGTTTGTACTGGGTATTATCGCTGCACTATTCATCCCAGCTTTAAGTAACTCACCTTCAAATACGCTCATCTTTATACTCGGCGCAGTTGCGATTATTATTTATATCGCAGTGATCTACTTCAGTTTTATTTTTACAATCCGTCGCTTACATGACAAAAACCAAAGTGGCTGGTTATCTCTTCTTATGCTTTTACCTTTGGTGAATTTATTCTTTTTTGTTTATTTAAGCTGTGCAAAAGGAGATGCTGGGACAAATAACTATGGCGCACCTCGAATTACTCGTGGTTGGGAAAAAGTATTGGCTTGGATTTATATTGTGATCTTGCCAATCAGTATTCTAATCCTTGCAGTTACAGCAATCCCAGCATATCAAAGTTACCTTGACCAAGCGCAACAATTTCAGCAATATCAACAACAAATCAATCAATCTGAATAAATCAGCCGAAATAACCACCCTATTTTTATAAGGTGGTTATTTTACTCTTTGGTGACAAAACCACCTTCTAATGGCTCAACACTAATTTTAATATCTGCCTTTAAATTTAAAGCTGCATAACGGTCTTTAATTTCGTTAATCAATTGTTCCATGGTCACATGGCTTAAATCCAATTCAGACTCAGCATATGCTTTGGTCACCAGATCTGCTTTATCTTGCTGTTTAGATTCCATATTCCAGCGTTCAGTCATCCCAACTAAACGCGCCAATTCAATTAAGCTTTGCGCACTCGACGGTGTTGAGTTTTGCAACCATTTGGTCATGGTTCCTTTTGAAGTTTCGAGTACGTTAACAATATCACTGGCTTTTATATTTTTATCCTGAATTAATTGCTTTAAACGCTTGGCGCCTTCTATAAAAAGATCATCATCTTTTTCAACCATACAATTTATTCCTGTGTTTTTGACCCACAAAACTATCATCTTTTATTCAAAGTTTGTTATAACACAATATGGTTAATATTTTTAATGCTTAAACTGGTCGACTAAAATTTGTGAGCTTAAATTTGTGAATATTCAAACTCAGCAACTTCCTAGTAAAGAACAAATTCAGAGCTTTCCCCGTTTTCAAAATTTGCCTTTGAGTAACATTGTTGTGGTCAATAGCTTACAACAATGCCAAGCAATTGAAGCAGAATTAAAAACGGCGCACATTTTTGGTTTCGATACCGAGTCCAAACCTACCTTTAATAAAGGTGAAATACAAACTGGCCCACATCTTATTCAACTGGCGACATTTGAAAAAGCCTATTTATTTCAAGTTTCAGCAGATATTTTGGCTTTTCTAGCGCCCTTTTTTGAAAATCCTGATCAGATTAAAGTCGGTTTTGGCTTAAAAAATGATGCACATTTATTTCGTAAAAAAGGCATGCAACTCAACAGTGTCATCGAACTTTCAAAATGCTTTTCGAGTTTTGGCTTCAATAATCCTTTAGGGATTAAAAATGCCATGGCATTGCTATTTCAAGTCAATTTCCCTAAAAGTAAATCAATTAGCACCTCAAATTGGGCACGTAAAATCCTCACAACGCCACAAATTGAATATGCAGCAGCCGATGCCTATGCTGCACTCTTAATTTTCGAAGCCTTACTGGATTTAGACTTAATACCTGACACGATTGCACATACTCAGCTTAAATTGAGCATTCGCGCCAATAAAAGCCTAAACTGACACTTAGAAATTGATCAAGTTTTTGCTAAGATGAAGATCAATAAATTCTTCATTGAGATTAAGCAAGGAGCGAAAGCATGCTGATCATCCCGGCAATTGACCTGAAAGATGGTAAATGTGTTCGTTTAAAACAAGGTCGTATGGAAGACGATACCGTATTTTCTGATGATCCTGTTGCAACAGCACAGCATTGGGTAAATGAAGGCGCTCGTCGTTTGCATTTGGTTGATTTGAATGGGGCTTTTGCTGGAACACCAATTCATAAACCTGTCGTTGAAGCAATTGCAAAAGCACAGCCTGAACTGCCAATCCAAATTGGCGGTGGTATTCGCTCTTTGGAAACAATCGAACATTATTTAGATGCAGGCGTTTCTTTTGTCATCATCGGCACCAAAGCAGTTCAAAATCCTGAATTTGTTGAAGAAGCCTGTAAGAAGTTTGCGGGACACATTATTGTCGGTATTGATGCGATCAATGGTATGGTTGCAACTGATGGCTGGGCAAATGTCACTGATGTAAAAGCCACTGATCTTGCAAAACGTTTTGCAGATGCTGGTGTATCGAGTATTGTTTATACCGATATCGCACGTGACGGTATGATGCAGGGTGTCAATGTTGAACAGACAGTAAACCTTGCGCAATACTCAGGTCTTCCAGTGATCGCCTCAGGCGGTGTAACCAATCTGGATGATGTTCGTAATTTAAAAGGTAAACCGGGTATTTTAGGTGCGATCACAGGTCGTGCAATTTATGAAGGCACATTAAACCTACGTGAAGCGCAGCTGTTATTGGATGAACAAGGCTTTTAAGTTCCCAGCCTAGATTGGATTAAAAAAGAGAACCGAGATGTTCTCTTTTTTATGCGTTAAACAAGGTATTTAAATCACTACATCCAGATTTAAACCAATGTATTTTCAAAATGTTGCATTTCAATTTTACTTGCTAAAAAGGGCTTCATTGCCGTAAACCACTGTTTAAATTCATCTGTTTTCATAAAAACATCTGTATGGGTTTTAAGATCAATCCAGTGAATTTGTAGAATATATTTTTGATTGTCTTCTATACCACGAATCAATTTAAATTTTTCACAACCTTGGGCATTCCGGAAGGTGTCTGATAATTCATAAAATTTCTTTTCAAAAGCCATTTGTTGACAATCAACAATATGAAATAAAGCCTGTTCGATCACCATGATTTATTTCTCTTTATCAAAATTTTGATTCAATATGCTAGCACGACTGCATGACAATTGAGTGATTTAAATACCCGATTACTCAGCTTAACATCTGCACAATACTGTGCTTTCGCGTAAAATAGCCCTGCTCTTCTACATTACTTTATTTTATGTCTTCCTCTCCCCTCGCTTTATTTTTAAAGTCCAGAACGCCTCAAATTGCACTGATTCTGATGACCATGATTTGGGGTGGTACATTTGTCATTGTACATTATGCCCTAAACTATAGTTCCCCTATGTTTTTTGTCGGTTGTCGTTTTGCTGCAGCGACTATTGCTGTTGGATTACTGTCTTATAAATATCTAAAAGGTATCAATTTAAAAGAACTCATCGCTGGTGCACTGATTGGCGGTATGATTGCCGCAGGGTATGGCTCGCAAACTGTCGGTATGCAAACCATCAGCAGCAGTGAGTCTGCCTTTTTAACAGCATTATATGTCCCCCTTGTACCGATTCTTATCTGGGTGATTTTTCGCAAAAGACCACATATCATGACTTGGCTCGGTGTTTTACTGGCGTTTATCGGTTTAATTTTTTTGACAGGAAATGGTTTTCATCACATTGATTTAAATACGGGGCAAATCGTTACATTGGTTGGTTCGTTTGCAATTGCTATGGAGATTATTCTCATCGGGCACTTTGCAGGGAGGGTCAATATTCAGCGTGTAACGGTGATTCAGCTTGCCTTTGCTTCATTGATTTCATTTGCCAGTATGCCTTTTGTGGGTGAGCTGCATATTCCACCCTTTTCATGGCAATTGGTGATGCTTGCAGTTGGACTGGGCTTAACCAGTGCTTTATTACAATTGACGATGAATTGGGCACAACGCTCTGTCGATCCTTCTCAAGCGGCCGTGATTTATGCTGGCGAACCAGTTTGGGCGGCTTTATTTGGCAGAATTGCAGGTGAGCGCTTGCCATTGCTGGCTCTTTTTGGCGGTTTACTTGTGGTATTGGGGGTGATCATCAGTGAATGGAGACCCAAATTTTTATACACACGACAGCTTAAAGAAAATTCAGTTGAGATAGAAAAACAGCGTTCTTAATCAGAACGCTGTTTTCACTAAAATTACGCTTTGATCAAGCTGTATTGCTCGGCAACAAGATCCATCAAGCATTATTAATTCAGTTATATTGGTAAGGCTTGATCATCATTCAGCGCAATAATGCCTCGAATGGCGCGATAGACAATCCATATCCAAGAAATAAATAAAGTGGCAGCACAAAAAATCGTAGCACCCACGGCAACACCGGCAAAGGCATTGACATTATCCATGGTGAAAAATAGAAAAATAAACGGAATAAATGCAACTACCGTCCAGACTAAATACCACCAAAAAGTGCGAATTTGCCATCTAAAATGACTTTCGAAAATCGTACCACGGACTGAATTCAATTTTACATAATTGATAATCAATGCAATGATTGCAAGAATTCCCGCAGAAAAAATTGCAACAATGTAGAGGATATATAAAATTAAAGTCAGAGATTTACTATTATTTGGATCAACATAATTATTCATTGTAAGCCCTTTTAAATTTGCTAACGCCCGTTTAAATCTTAAACATATTCAAAGGCGAAATTAACCATAAAATCAATAAAATATTAAAGAATATGGTACACAAATAAATCTTTTTAAAGGGTTGTTTTTGTGTTTTATGTCGTAAGCGTTGCTGTGCTAACCAAGCTGCAGGCCAACCACCTAAAAAAGCTAAAATATGCAGGGTATTTTCAGGAACACGACGCTGATTGCTCTGCGCGGCTTCTTTATCTTGTGCATAAAACCAATAGGTCATCACATTGATAATACTGACAAAAAGAATAAACATGCCATTGAGCAAACCGCTTATGGTCAAGATTGCCAAAGCAATAATATAAACAGCGCACAGAATTTGCATCGGCTGTAATTTAGCCTGCTTTGCTGCATGCAACTGCTTGGCTTTAGCCGCTTGCTGGCTTGTCACTTTCGCCATTTGTGTGGCTTTTAAATACGTGACTTGTTTTGCTTTATAACGCCCTTGACCATCTAGTTGCACCACATATTCAAGGGCACAGCCCACGATTGGGCGTGGCCCTTTTTGTGCAAAATCTTTGATGTGTAAAAATACGCGATCTTTTACACCATCATTTGGTTGAATAAAGCCATAGCCTTTATCATCGAACCATTCAACTAAACGACCTTGATCACGCATTTTATTTCCCACAAAAAACTATTAAGCAGTCACGAACTTTAATCTTTCAATCAACATATTACGCATTTCTTGCGGATTTTTCTGCAAAATATCATCACCTGTGCGTGCTTCAGCGGCATTCATCTGAGCGATTTGTAAACGCATCATCCAAAAGCGACCTGCAGCCATCGCCAAATATAACTCTAAACAAGCTCTTTCATCTTCAGTCAAAGGACGAATCGAAGTATATGCATTTAAGAAAGCCGTTGCTTTGGCTTCATTCAAGGCAACACTTGGATATTCTGTGCAAAAGTCATTTAAGGTAATCGCAATATCAAAAAGTAATTCATCTTGATTCATTTCATAAAAATCAAGAATGCCTTTTAACTCATCGCCTTCAAACAAAGTATTGTCACGGAACAAATCCGAATGAATAAAACCTTTCGGTCGATTTGGATACATCATGGTCAGTGCTTCATATAAACCTAAAAGGTTATTCAGCAAAGCACTATCCGCCACATCCAACGTTGGTTTAATTTGTTGAGCAACGTTATACCAATAGGCATGATCACGCGCTACTTGACGCTGTAATGGGAAGTCTTGTAACGCTACATGCATTTTGGCCTGTGCTACAGCAATTTGCTCAACTTGAGCGATTGTAGAAGGCATGGGATGTTTACCTGACATCCGTGGCGCAATTTGTGCAGGCTTATCTTTTAAGCTATGAATCGACTGACCGCTATGTTTTAACGGAACAGGAACTGCCAAACCTTGTTGCCCCAAGTGTTCTAAGACAGGAATTAACTCCCCTGCTGCTTGTGCATCCATATTTTCAAATAATGTTAATACAAACTGTGTTCCATCAGCACAAATGATAAAATAGTTGGTATTTTGCACACCGCCTTGAATTGGTTTAAGTTCAACCACCTCTAATCCATAAGGTGCTGCAAAGTGCTGAACTTCTTTTAAACTCAAAGTGGTATAAACCGACATAGAAAACCTGCGAAAAAACTTACATAAGTTTGATAGAATAACCGCTTCGACTATCGAGGTGTAGCACCTAAGTCACGAACTTTCATAATCGCCTGTTATTTTTGGAAAAAATTATGCTCGCTAAACGTATTATTCCTTGCCTGGACGTAGATAATGGTCGTGTGGTGAAAGGTGTCCAGTTTCTGGATATCCGTGATGCAGGAGATCCTGTAGAAGTTGCCCGTCGTTATAATGAGCAAGGTGCAGATGAAATCACCTTTTTAGACATTACCGCAACATCAAATGGCCGAGATACCACTTACCGTACGGTTGAACGTATGGCTGAAAGTGTGTTTGTTCCACTTACAGTCGGTGGTGGTGTTCGTAAAGTTGAAGATATTCGTTTGTTATTAAATGCAGGCGCAGATAAAGTCAGCATCAACTCTGCTGCAGTATTTAATCCTGAGTTCGTTCAAGAAGCATCTCAGCGCTTTGGTGCACAATGTATTGTTGTAGCAATCGATGCGAAAAGAACGGGTGAAAATAAATGGGAAATTTTCACCCATGGCGGCCGTAAACCAACAGGCATAGATGCAATTGAATGGGCGGTCAAAATGGCAGAATTCGGTGCAGGTGAATTATTGGTTACCTCTATGGATGCAGATGGGACGAAAGCGGGTTATGACATTGGTCTAATGCGTCAAATCAATGATCGTGTCACCATTCCGACCATTGCATCAGGCGGTGTGGGTAATTTACAACATTTAGCAGATGGTATTTTAAAAGGTGGTGCCGATGCTGTATTGGCAGCCTCGATATTCCATTTTGGTCAATACTCTATTCCTGAAGCGAAACAATACCTTGCTGAACAAGGGATTGAGATGCGTCTTTAATTAATTGTGAGCGCACATATATAGAAGAATGTTATTTTGGCATTCTTTTATATATGCAATTGATTTAGTCTGATTCAAATAGCAAAAATTAAAATACCGAGAATTAAAACACCAAGATAAAACTGATCAATCAACATAAAATCGCCCTCATCCTAGCCTTCTCCCAGAGGGAGAAGGAACTTTAAATACCCATATGATTCACTCAACATAATCACTTTTTGATTTATGAAAGAGATCAAATGATTGATCTCGAATCAGTTTAGCAATACTTTTATATGAAAAAAAATCATGGTTATTGGGATTACTTATTCTGGTTATTTGCTTTAATCTTGTAAGGGTAATTTCATAAAAATAAGCGTGAATCAATATGGATTTAATAAAAATAATACGGAAGCTCAACCAAATTGTCAGCCATAAATATCATTATTCCAGTTCCTATCATGCATTTAAAATGTCTGAATCAATGCATACTTACCACCGTGCAACCAGTTATGAACATCTGGCGCTTAACCAGCGTGACCCTCTTGATTTAGATCAGCTGTTAAATGAAAAAATCCAAAAATACCAACGCAACGCGATTTGGTATTTTTTACATTCAGCACTTAAAGGATATAGCACAGCACAATATAAATTGGGCATGATTTACCTACAAGGCCAGCTCGGCCTATCGCCAGATAAAAAGAATGCATACAAATGGTTGTTGCTTGCCGCCAATCAAGGTCATCTCGAAGCACAACACCAACTTTATCGGCTTTATTTACAATAAAAAACCAGCTCGAAAGCTGGTTTTTTATCTACAAAATTAGTGATTAACCACCAATTTTTTTGTATTTGGTACGTTTTTGCACAGCAGCATCACCCAAACGCGCTAAACGATATGCTTCATATTCAGCATAGTTACCTTCGTAGAATTCTGGCTGTTCATTTTCAAATGACAAGATATGTGTAGCAATACGGTCAAGGAACCAACGGTCATGCGATACCACCATGACAGTACCAGGGAATACAAGAATTGCATCCTCTAGCGCACGTAAAGTTTCAATATCCAAGTCGTTTGATGGCTCATCCAGTAAGATTACGTTGGCGCCCATCTGAAGGATCTTCGCAAGTTGTAAACGGTTACGTTCACCACCTGACAATTCACCAACACGTTTTTGCTGATCTTGACCTTTAAAGTTAAAGCGACCGATATAGGCACGAGATGCGATCTCGTATTCGCCAATTCTTAAGATATCTAAACCGCCAGAAACTTCTTCCCAAACTGTTTTATTGTTATCTAAAGTGTCACGAATCTGACCAACATAAGCAACTTTTACAGACTCACCCAATACAACTGTACCAGTATCTGGTTGCTGTTCGCCTGTCATCATACGGAATAAAGTGGTTTTACCCGCACCGTTTGGACCAACGATACCAACAATCGCAGTTGGTGGTACTGTGAACGATAAGTTTTCATAAAGTAGACGGCCATCAAACGATTTGCTGATGCCTTCAACTTCTACAACCTTATTCCCTAGGCGTGGACCAGGTGGAATATAGATTTCAGAGGTTTCATTACGTTGTTGGAACTCACGTGAGTTAAGCTCCTCAAAGCGCTCCATACGTGCTTTGTTTTTCTTTTGCTGACCTTTAGCATTTGAACGAACCCATTCCAATTCTTTTTTCAATGCTTTAGCAAAAGATTCTTCTTGTTTATTTTCCTGCTCTAAACGTGCATTCTTTTGTTCCAACCAAGAAGAATAGTTACCTTGGTAAGGAATACCATGTCCACGGTCAAGCTCAAGAATCCACTCTGCAACGTTATCCAAGAAATAACGGTCATGGGTAATCGCAACGATTGTACCAGCAAAGTCTTTTAAGAAACGTTCTAACCAAGATACAGATTCTGCATCCAAATGGTTAGTCGGTTCGTCCAGCAATAACATGTCTGGTTTAGACAATAACAAACGACACAATGCTACACGACGACGTTCACCACCTGAAAGTAAGCTTACGTCAGAATCCCATGCTGGAAGATTCAATGCTGCTGCAGCTTGATCCATTTGGTTGCTAAGGTTGTGTGCATCCCAAGCATGGATAATTGCTTCTAATTTCTCTTGCTCTTTTGCAAGTGCATCAAAGTCAGCATCTTCAGCTGCATATTCAGCAAAAACTTCATCTAAACGTGCCAATGCATCTAATGGTTCACGTAAACCATCTTCAACGTTTCCACGCACATCTTTATTTGGATCTAATGGTGGTTCTTGCTCTAGATAACCGATTTTAATACCTGGTTGCGCACGAGCTTCACCTGAGAAATCTTTATCTACGCCAGCCATAATACGGAGTAGGGTAGATTTACCTGCACCGTTTAAACCAAGTACACCAATTTTTGCACCTGGGAAAAATGATAAAGAGATGTCTTTTAGGATTTCGCGCTTAGGCGGAACCATCTTCGACACACGGTTCATCGTGTAAATATATTGGGCCACGTAGGACTCCTCTATAATGAATAGAAATTCGCAAAATGCGAATAAATAAATACCGTCAATTATACGCTGAATTTATCTATTTTTGTTCAGATTTGTCCAATTGATTGAGATATTTTAAAAGCATCAAGAAAACATTTTTCCACACCAATGCATGTAATCAAATCGCGATCTCACACATGATCACGAACAAAAATCCGGCTGATACTGATATACAAATTGCGTCTTGGTTTGAGTTGAACTTGGTGCATTGTAGTTTGACAATGATTTCAAAGCAGAAAAACTAATAGCAGCACGTTGTACAACCTTATTGGTGTAATTTGCATTTGGGTCTTGGTACTTAAACGAGACTTCAACTACAGCAGGTTTTAATCCTGCATAAGGTGCTTGGGTATACCATAAACTCATATCTACCTCTGCATCAAACTCGCCTAAATCAATGCTGACCCCACGATAACTTCGTTCATAAAGAGTGAGTCCACCTACAGGTGATAACGGCTGATTATCACTGATGGCAAAGGTTTCTTTAAATTTTGGAAAATGCGTATGGATGTCTAAAAACTTATTGATTATCCGTGTATTTGCCACTGTGGTGGATTTACTAGAACCCACCAAAAATCCTTGTGTTGCTGTTTGCGTGATATCATCTTCAAGCTTGGTTTTGGCTCCCGCAGTTGAGCTACTCAAATCGGCAAAATCAGACAGATAATGATCATAGCTTCTAAATTTAAGCGTTACTTCAGATGCTCCGTTTTCAATCCGTTCTCGAAAGCTATAGCCCATATTATTGAGTAGGCAACTGCTGGGTGAATCATAAAAACGTATTTGGCGTTGCTTGTCTAAGAACATCGTTCCTGAAACTGTACGGTTAATTTGTTGTGCAATAACCGTTTTGGCTTGTTGCATATAGCTATTTACGTTAGCGGACTCATTGGCATAGCTAAATTTGTCTGGCTGTAACAACAATTTATATTCACGCGATGTCACTTGCGGTACAGCCCAAGCAGTTGTAGTAATTAAACTTGTTAGAACGGTGAGAATGGCTATTTTTTTCATTGAGGAACCTATTATTTTTAAATGATGGTTATAGAAAAAGCCGCCTCTTGGGCGGCTGTTGTTATGCAATTATTGGCCTTTTAAATTCAATTTATCCATGATGTATAAGGTATTGATATCAATACGTGTACGTGCCGCATCCAGATACTTTGGCTCCATGCCTTTGGCATTATTCCAAAGCCCCATATCGTCATCATTTAAAATCCCAAGGGTCGTACTATTGATCAACCATAGACCTTCCATTTTATCATGTGGATATTTAACCGCTTTCCCCATATCCAGTACCAATGTTTTAGGTGCTGGAACAATATTAAATGCTTTTAAACCGTCCCAGCCTTTATCCAATTGGTATTCTTCTAAGGTCTTGCCCGCAATGGTTAAACCAAGCTTTTCATCTTGTTTGACATCATTTTGTGTTTGAATATCTTCTAAATTGGTGGCTTTGCTTAAATCAATACGATAGACATTTTTCATCACATTGGGCGTATCTTTATAAAACAATCCATCTCGTTCTAAAACCAGAAATTGTGTTGCACTGAGGGCAATAATGGCAGAGTTTGAATTTTCAGCTATCTCTTGCTGATATAAATATTGTGCGACTTTGCCTGTTTCAAGATTAATCGTCACAATACGCGTCAACGTTGATTTATTGACATTTTTATTCGGTAAACTCATGGTCGATTGCATAATCCCAACCAAAGTTTTTTGGTCTGGGCTAATGGTTAAGCCCTCCATCCCTCGATTGGCACGGCGATAGCTAAACTCATTCGGCAAAGTCCAATTGTTGCGTTTATCAGCCTTAAATGGGTTGATACGCCCTATTTCTTTACCATTGGCATCATAATGCACAATATGCGGTCCATATTCATCGCTGACCCAGAAAGTACCATCGTTAAGTGCAGTGAGCCCTTCGCTATCCAAGCCATAATCATCCAATCGAATTGGATTATTCACCACATCGTAAGGCTTGGTTGGATCTACAGTAATCACTTTCCCATTGACATCATATGGTGTTTCCCCAGTGCCGCCTAACGCAGAAGTGTTGGGTAATCCCGTGATGTTTTTTCCATTAATATCTTTTAAATTGATGGTTTTAATTAATTTCACAGTACCATTGTCTTGAACTTCAAATAAACCAATTTTCGGCACATAGTCTGGAATGGCGAAAACCTTACCAGCACCATATAATTTATCAGTAAAGTCTGCATTTGGCCCCCGATCGGTCAATGCATAGAATTGCTTTTTATTACTTGGATGTGCAGCAACATCAGAACCAAAACCACCCTGACGAATATCAAACGAGCTATCAATGGTCGTACCATTCGCAGAGTAACGTCCCAGTACGTTAAATTGCAATGCTACACCTTGTGCAAACAAATTGGGCTTACAACTGTTTTCGGTTTTAGTGATTTCACTGGCTTCAAGTTTGCCATTGCCATTGCGATCTAAACCGCTCTGCATACGTGTTCCCCCCATTACACAGGCTTCATCACCAAATGCCAATGTTATATTTTGGGTTAAGGTCTTCTGTGTTGTTGAATCTTGATCATCATCAGAACATGCGGTCAAACCTAGTAAACTACAGAGGACTAAAGTTAAAGTGCTTTTATGGCGGGTCAGTTTATTTATTGCTGCTTTTTTCATTGTGTTTTTAATAACTGAATTTATGGAATTTGTTATGCTAGTTTCAGCAAATGACACCACAATGACAGCTCACAAACTCAGCGATATTCGGTCTATTTTTCCTCGTTGAAACTCAATTTATCTCGGGCTGCATTGTTGGCTTTATCTGTTTTTATGATTTTAAAATATATAAACCCTTGTTTACTTCATATATTTATTTGTTACACTCTATTGAAATTTAATAAAAAGTTGACGGAAGAACATGACATATAAAGACGAAACTCTTGCCATACATGCAGGCTATGAACCAGAAGCAACTACTAAAGCGGTCGCCGTTCCAATTTATCAGACCACCTCTTATGCTTTTGATAATACCCAACATGGTGCGGATCTATTTGACCTTAAAGTTCAGGGTAATATTTATACACGAATCATGAACCCAACGACCGCTGTGCTTGAGCAACGTCTGAGCGCACTTGAAGGCGGTATTGGTGCTTTAGCATTGGCTTCGGGTATGTCTGCGATCACCTATTCTATCCAGACCATTGCAGAAGCGGGTGACAATATTGCATCGGTTTCAACACTTTATGGTGGAACATATAATTTATTTGCTCACACTTTGCCAAAACAAGGTATTGAAGTGCGTTTCTTTGATTACCAAGATCCCGAAGCATTGCGCGGCTTGATTGATGAAAAAACCAAGTTGGTTTTCGTTGAGTCGATTGGCAATCCGCTGGGTAATATTATTGACCTAGATGCCATTGCTAAAATCGCACACGAATATGGTGTACCCGTGATTGTGGATAATACCGTTGCAACACCTGCCCTACTGAAACCTTTTGAACATGGTGCAGATATCGTGGTGCATTCATTGACCAAGTATATTGGCGGTCATGGTAATTCGATTGGTGGTGCGATTGTCGATAGTGGTAAATTCCCTTGGGGCAAATATCCCGAGCGCTTCAAAGTCTTAAATACCCCCGATCCAAGTTATCACGGGGTAAATTATGTAGAAGCTTTAGGTGCTGCGGCATATATCGCCCGTGCACGTGTTGTTCCATTAAGAAATACAGGCGCAGCGATCAGCCCGCTCAGCGTATTCTTAATTTTACAAGGCTTAGAAACACTCAATTTGCGTATGGAACGCCATACTGAAAATGCACAAAAAGTTGCTGAATATTTACAGGCACATCCAAAAGTAAAATGGGTCAACTACGCAGGTTTAAAAGATCATCCACAACATGCTTTGGCACAAAAGTATGTCAAAGGTAAACCGTCTGCAATTCTGTCTTTTGGTGTTGAAGATGGTCGTGAAGGTGGCACCCGTTTTATCGATGCATTACAGCTGTTTACGCGTCTGGTGAATATTGGCGATGCAAAAAGTTTAGCCTGTCATCCAGCAACCACCACTCATCGTCAACTGAATGAAACAGAGCTAAAAGCAGCAGGCGTGAGTATTGATATGGTGCGTTTATCTGTGGGGATTGAACATATTGATGACTTGATTGCAGATTTAGAACAAGCACTTGCTCAAGTGTAATTTTCTTTTTGTGATCTTAAATTTTCCAAATAAAAAGACCTGAATCATTCAGGTCTTTTTGCTTATTCTAAATTCAATTATTTACCTTGAACTTTTTGCTCAATCTCTTCAACACTAGTATGTCGCGCATCAAAACCTTTTGCCATATAAATCACTTGTTCTGAGATGTTACGTGCATGGTCACCAATCCGCTCCAGTGAACGCAATACCCACATCACATTGATGACACGACTAATATGACGTGGATCTTCGATCATGTAAGTCATCAGTGTACGCGTCGCGGATTGATATTCACGGTCAATATCTGCATCGGCCAACAAAACTTTTAATGCTTGTTCTGCATCCACACGCGCAAAAGCATCTAAAGCATCATGAATCATGACACGCACTTGATTGCCAATATGCCGTGTTTCCATATAGCCACGTGGCGATTCACCCTCTTCACATAAAGTCTGTGCAATACGGGCAATTTTTGCAGCTTCATCACCAATACGTTCTAAATCGGTATTGGCTTTACTCATGGCAATCACCATACGTAAGTCGATTGCAGCCGGATGACGACGCGCCAAAATCAAAGTCAGTGCTTCATCAATTTCTCGTTCATAACGATTGACTGTATTGTCTTGAAATTGAACATCAATCGCCATATTGGCATTGGTATCCAATAAAGCATGCACTGCATTTGCGACTTGTTGTTCTACCAAACCGCCCATGGTCATAAATTTGGTATTCACATCCTGTAAGTCCTCATTAAATTGAGAAGATATATGATGGTTTAATACAGGATTACTTGGGCTCAAGGTCAGATGCTCCACACGCAACAAAAACTATTTTTATGGGTTAATATTAAAGCATATTCATTATGAATGTTTTATGACAAGTATTTTTCTTTCAAATGAATTTCTCAATATCGCTCATTTCACTTCTGATCAAAGCAATTTAGAGTAAAGATACTACTACAATTTGCTGAATTTACATATGTCACTTTGCTGTGAGCATCCATTTATCGCAAATTCACGATGCCGTACTCAGGTTAATTTTTGCAGATCTTAAATCAGACACATGACTCAGTTTCTTGCAAAAAGTAACGTTTCATTATCACAAAACTACAAAATATTTCATTTATTTAGCCTCGATTCAGCGACAATGGCATCGAACAAAACTGAGCTTCTTTTAAATGCTGGTCGAATGAAATTTCCTCGCAATATTCTTCATTTTCTCATTTCAGGCATACTCGTTATCTTGAGTTGCATGGTGGTTATCGCGTGTCAAAAACCCACAACCGACATTGTCAAAGAATCTAAAGAAGCGCCGCAAAAAGAAAATCCAATTCCTGATTTAACCCAAATTTGCCAAAATCTCAAAAATGAGATGCTGGCAATCAATGCAAAAAGAACCACGCTTGCGATAGAACAAGTCAATCAAGATATTCGTATGTGTTTGCCCTTGATGAAACCTGCGGAACAAATGGAATTGATGCATCAGTCGAAACGTATGTATCAACAATTTTTACAGATTGAGCGCACTTCAGAACAACAACAAGCATTTGAAAACTATGCTTTAGATCAAGCTGCATACCCGACCATTCAACAGAGTAAATTTGAACAACTTAATCTGCGTGACCAATATTTATTACGTCACAAAGGCCAAGCGTATATCGAATTGACCGAACAAACAGATGATAAAATTGTCTATCGAAGAAGCCCGCAATATTTAGCAAAAGTTTTCGCGCCGTATCTGACTGCGCCTGAACAAGTTTTTATCGAAAATCTTGCACAACAAAATACCCAACCGCTTTTTAAAAACCATAAACCCGATATTGAGGCTGAAGAAATTGCAAAAAGAGCTAAGTTTTGGCAAGAATATCTGCAAACTTATCCCAATAGCCCTTTTTTACATGATGCGCAGTTCTTAAAAAATGCCTATAGCAGTTTATTGTTTTTAGGCACTGAAGAAGCACCTATATCGACCAGTTTTGAAAATCAAACTGATATCGATGCAGCCAGCTGGTTGGTGATTGAACGCTTGGCAAAGTCCAATGATGGTGAGCTTTCAGCTCAGGCCAAGAAGTTTGTTCATTTTTTAGCGATGAGCAAAGAGCAAAGACAGCAAAAAATTCAAATTAGTGAAAAAGAACGCACTAAACTGGAAAATATCCCTCAATTATTGGCGCTGTCCCAGCTCAATCAATATCTAAATTTAAGCCCGATCGACTTTAAGCATGTTAAAAAAGATTGCTTTAGTGATGCGATTTGTTCTAACAGTTAGATGTTATTTTAGCTCAATTTTTATTATCCTTGTGATATTCAAAAATACACAACAACAGTCATACTATGAAAGCTTTAAAACAACATCTATCACTCACAACACTCTGCCTATGTACCCTATTCAGCGCTTGCCAAAAGCACGAGAACAATCAAACAATTGAGACAACTAAAGCAGCTTCTAAAGCGACTCAGACCAGTACAGCTGAAATACCAGCACTTCCACAAGACTGTAACGAGATAGATACAAGCATCAAAAAATTAGAAAAAACGGTCATCGTTGAAGATTTAAATGACCTCAATCAATTACTAAAAAAATGCCTCGCATCTGCACCGTTAAAAACACGTTATCAATGGCAAGCAAAAATTGAAAACATTTATCAAAAACTCATCGCCGATGCCTCGCCTGAAGTCTTTCAATATATGACCGATACACTTGCAGACGGTCAATCTATGACAGCTCAACAAAAACAAGAACTGTATAAAAAGTTAAAACCGCGTGAGAAATATTTAGTTGATCACGCAAAGGACTTATATTTAGCAAAATTTTATATCGGTGAAGGTGAATACACCTTTGTACAGCATCCACAATATGATCTGGATATTTTTGCACCCTATTTAGAAAAATCAGATCAGGTCTACTTTAAACAGATCCGTAAAGAATATACAGGTGCCAACTATATTATGGACGCAGGGCTAGCAATTAGTTTTGATGAAGTGGCCAATCGACTGTTATATTGGGAAAAATTCAATAAGGATTACCCCAACAACCATTTTAAACCTCAAGTCGTAGAGAACATTGAACAATACCGTAGTGCACTTTTTCAAGGCGACGACAACACCCGTACGCTCTGGTTCGATGACGATAAAATTGCAGATGAACAAGCAATCAAAGCGATTGAAAAAATTGCAAAAAGTAAAACTGCAAGTAGCCAAACTGCACAGAAATTTGTGAATTTAATCAACGCAAGTGAAACGCTTTGGCAGCAAATGCCAAAACCATCTAGACAGTATCCTGAAGATAACTCACCTGAACAGCAAGAGATCCGAGCACAACGTGAGGCATTTGAACAAAAAATTAGAAAATCTGTTGAGGAAATTCTGACTCAAAAAAATAATTGAAATTGATATCTGCATGCCAGCATATTTTTAATGAGAACATGCTAAGATTTAAACATCGCTTGACGGAGCGCGAGTAATTCCTCGCTGAGATTTAGTCAGTTTTGCATCTCCTTGCCAAAACTTAAACTAAAGTACCGTTGAACCTGATCAGGTTAAGACCTGCGTAGGAATCAAGCATCTAAAAACTGACAGCCCATAGTTTATCTATTTTTGTCGCAATAGCGCTTTATTCTGATGATGAATTTAGCAGATAAAATAGACTAAATTTGCCACCGTTTTTGGTCGTGCTTGATTCGTTGATGTCATTCATAAGGATCATTGTAATGAACCAATTAACGAATCTATCCCCTGCTGATCAATTGGCTCAACACGAGCAAGAAGCCAAAGATCTGACTCGAATTTTACCCGCATCTAAAAAAGTTTATATTCAAGGTTCACGCCCAGATATTCAAGTACCGATGCGTGAAATTGAACTCACGGATACTCCGACAGGCCTTGGTGGTGAAAAAAACCCACCGATTATGGTCTACGATACTTCAGGTGTTTATACCGATCCCAACGTACACATTGATTTGAATAAAGGCTTACCCAATGTCCGTGAAACTTGGATTGAAGAACGTGCCGATACTGAACATTTAGCCAGCTTAACCTCTAAATTTGGCCAAGAACGTCTAAAAGATATTCGTACTGCTGAAATCCGTTTTGCCCATATTCAAAAACCACGTCGTGCAAAAACAGGCAACAATGTCACACAAATGCATTATGCCAAACAAGGCATCATCACGCCTGAAATGGAATACATTGCGATTCGTGAAAATCAGCGCCAGCATGAAGGTGTCGATATGCGCCAGCATGCAGGGCAAAATTTTGGTGCACACAACCTCATGGAGATTACCCCTGAATTTGTGCGTAAAGAAGTCGCTGAAGGTCGTGCCATTATTCCAGCCAATATTAACCATCCTGAATGCGAACCCATGATCATTGGGCGTAATTTCTTGGTAAAAATCAATGCCAATATTGGCAACTCAGCTTTGGGTTCATCGATTGATGAAGAAGTGTCGAAAATGACCTGGGCAACCCGCTGGGGTGCTGACACCATCATGGACTTATCGACGGGTAAAAACATCCATGAAACCCGTGAATGGATTATCCGCAACTCACCAGTTCCAATTGGTACGGTACCAATTTATCAAGCACTTGAAAAAGTCGATGGTGTTGCTGAAGACCTGACATGGGAAATCTTTAAAGACACCCTGATTGAACAAGCTGAACAAGGTGTCGATTATTTCACCATTCACGCTGGGGTCTTATTACGTTATGTGCCGATGACAGCCAATCGTTTAACGGGGATCGTGTCACGCGGTGGTTCGATCATGGCGCAATGGTGTTTGGCGCATCATGAAGAAAACTTCCTCTATACGCATTTTGATGAAATCTGCGAAATCATGAAAGCCTATGATGTGTCTTTCAGCTTAGGCGATGGTTTACGTCCGGGCTGTATTCAGGATGCCAATGATGAAGCACAATTTTCCGAATTACGCACTTTAGGTGAACTGACCCATCGTGCATGGAAGCATGATGTTCAGGTCATGATCGAGGGGCCAGGCCATGTGCCAATGCATATGGTCAAAGAAAATATGGACTTGCAACTTGAAGTTTGTCAGGAAGCACCTTTTTATACTCTTGGTCCGCTCACCACCGATATTGCTCCGGGCTATGACCATATTACCTCGGCAATTGGTGCAGCGATGATTGGTTGGTACGGCACTGCAATGTTGTGTTATGTGACTCCCAAAGAGCATTTGGGTCTGCCCAATAAGAAAGATGTTAAAGACGGGATTATCACCTATAAAATCGCAGCCCATGCAGCGGATTTAGCCAAAGGTCATCCGGGCGCACAAGTTCGTGACAATGCTTTATCTAAGGCACGCTTTGAGTTCCGTTGGGAAGATCAATTCAATCTCAGCTTAGATCCAGATACTGCTAGATCGATGCATGATGAGACGATGCCTAAAGAAGCACATAAGTCTGCGCACTTCTGTTCAATGTGCGGACCTAAGTTCTGCTCGATGAAAATCACCCAAAACGTGCGAGATTATGCACAAAATCAACAAAATGCAGCCCACCCTGTAAATAGCGAAACGCTTATAGAAGATGGTCTCAAAACCATGAAATCCGTTTATCAGGAACAAGGGCAAAAGTTGTACCATAAAGTGTAAAGATTAAAAAAAACTTTTGTCTTTCACTATTTCTCAGTTAGGATGAAGTGAATATGTTTCATCCTAACTGTGCACATGAACATCATTCAGCAAGCAACCTACACCCATAATGATGTAGAAATACAATCTCGTGAATATGCCTTTAAAGGTTTTGTTCAAGTCGAAAAAGTGAGCTTGCGACACCGATTATTTAATCAAACTGAATATACCTCAGCCATTCAACGTGAATTAATTCGCCGTAAAGAAGCTGCTGGTGTACTGATTTATAATGATCAACAACAAAAATTTGCATTGATTGAACAGTTTCGTGTAGGGGCAATTGATGATGAAATTTCACCTTGGCAACTCGAAATCATTGCAGGCGTACTTGATGGAGATGAATCTCCAGAAAGTTGCATTCGACGGGAAAGCATCGAAGAATCTGGATGTGAATTAAACCAAATCAAACACCTGTTTAGCTTCTATCCATCTGCTGGCGCATGTGATGAAATCTTTCATCTCTATGTAGCGCAAGCCGCATTACCTGCTGAAGGTGGTGTGTTTGGTATGCCAGATGAAGGTGAAAATATCCAACTTCATATCATTGATTATTCAGATTTGAGTCTATTATTAAAAAGTAATCGTTTAAAAAATGCACCTGTGATTATGGCTTTGCAATGGCTACAACAGCACTTGCATGCATTTGAAGATGTCTAGGGGAAAGGCATGCAATCAGAGATATTGCCGCAAACAGATAAAGATAGAGTGATTATCCAAATCACAGATACACACCTGATGGATAAACCTGATGCAGAGTTTGTCGGGATTAATCCTGAAGAAAGCTTTCATGCCGTCATGGATGATATTCAGCAACGTTATAAAAATATCGATCTGATTTTACATACTGGTGATTTGGCTCAAGCTGCATTTCCAGAAACTTATGCGCGCTATTTAGAATATATGCAGCGTTTTGGTGTCGATTTTTACCAAATTCCGGGAAATCACGACAATATAAACTTATTCCCGTTCCATTCGCCAGAACCTATTCCAGCCGTGATTGAGTTAGATCAATGGCGTATCATTTTGTTGAATAGTGCTGTGGGTGGACGTACCGATGGAAATATTCAAACGGAACAATTGGTCCATTTAAAACGGCTATTGGAACAATTGCGTGACAAATTTATCCTTATCGCCTGTCATCACAATCCTTTTGATATGCATTCCAAATGGCTCGATCAACATAAGCTCAAAAATGCCGATGAATTAAAGGCCGTACTCGAACCCTTTGAAAACATCAAAGCTGTGTTACATGGTCATGTCCATCAAGAATCCTATAACCTGTGGAATGGAATACAGTTTATTTCTACTCCTGCCACGTGTGTACAATTTAAACCCCTCAGCCAAGAGTTTTCATTTGACCCGATTGCGCCTGGTTACCGTTGCTTACATTTAAAAGCCAATGGTGAATTTGAGACCTCTGTACACCGCTTGGATCACTTCAAAGTTACAATTAATGAAGAAATTTCAGGTTACTAGCTTTTCATTTTGGTTTTTTTCTATTAAGTTATTCGTCCAACGAGATATGCAGAAAGTCGAATTCAGGGTTAGGTGACTTTCATCTTGGTAAAAAAATCTATATGATGACGCCCCCGATAGATTCATTCTGTTGGTAGTGATAAAAATACTTGCATATCACCATATTTTTTGCGTATAGATAATACGTATATGATGAGGAATGCCCTTTATGGCGAATGACAACCAAAATCAAGTCTTGGAAGAACAAACAGCAATTGCAGATGATAAGTCTGTAAAGCGAGTGCGTAAAACCAAGCCGAAGACCAATGAAAACGGTACTACAGCAAGTCTATTCGGTATCGAGCCTTATCAGCCAAAGAAAAATGAAGAATACATGTCTGAGGGGCAACTCGAACATTTTCGTAAAATTTTGCTGGCATGGAAAGCAGAATTGATGTCGGAAGTGGATCGCACCCTAAATACAATGCAAGATGAATCTTCTTCTTTACCTGATGTAAATGACCGTGCGACGCAAGAAGAAGAGTTTGCCATCGAATTACGTACCCGTGACCGTGAACGTAAACTTATTCGTAAAATAGAGCAATCTATTGAAGCGATTAAAAATGATGACTATGGTTTCTGTGAAACTTGCGGTATCGAAATTGGTTTACGCCGTTTAGAAGCACGACCAACTGCAACTTTATGTATCGACTGTAAAACCCTTGCAGAGATCAAAGAGAAGCAAAATAACGGTTAATACTGTGTCAAATTCCTCCCCAACCCTCTCTTTTCCAAAGGGAGGGAGGAAGAGTACCGTATACAAAGGTCGGTTTGCACCCTCACCCACAGGGCCGTTACATTTTGGTTCCTTAGTGACCGCTGTCGCGAGCTATTGCGATGCGAAAGCGCATCATGGGCAATGGATCGTCCGTATCGAAGACACGGATATCCCTCGTATTTACCCAGATAGTGAACAGCATATTTTAAAATGCCTAGATGCTTTTGGCTTCCAATCCGATGCTGAAATCATTTATCAAAGACATCGCTTAGATATTTATCAATCTGTAATCGAACAACTCAAACAAAAACATTGCGTTTATGCCTGTGAATGTACTCGTAAAATATTAGGCTCAAATCATATCTATGCTGGCACCTGCCGAGACAAACAGCTCGACTTTCAAAACCAAGCCATTCGTGTAAAAGTTTCTGATCAAAACATTTGTTTCAATGACCGCTTACAAGGACAACATTGTGCCAACCTACAATACGATTTAGGTGACTTTGTACTGAAGCGTCGTGATGGCATTATCAATTATCAACTGGCAGTCGTTGTCGATGATTATTTACAAGAAATCAGCCATGTCGTGCGTGGTGCGGATTTATTGGACAATACTGAACGTCAAATTTGGCTAGGACAGCTTTTGGGTTATCCAGCTCTTGAATATATGCACTTACCCCTCGCCATGAATCATTTGGGGCAAAAACTCTCTAAACAAAACCTTGCGCAAGCGCTTGATCTCAAACATGCACCTGAATTGCTGTTACAAGCGATTATAGCACTTGGACAAGCTCCAGTAGACCTAGATCAGCCAGATCTCATGTTGGCTCAAGCTGTCGCTCAATGGGATATCTCTCGCATTCCTCAAGGGACAACGCTACAATCCATTTATCAGTAATCCCTGATTAAGCAACAATACCAACATAAGAATACCAACATCATTCAGGATTGAGATGAACCTTTTAAAAAATCTAATAACGCTGAGTTCTCTCATGCTCATGGGCCTTACACAGGTCTATGCGCAAATGGCAATTTTATGTATTTCCCCGATTTCTAAAACTGCTGTTGTTGATGAAATGAGTGGCGCACCACGTGAACAATGGGGTAAACCATTACCAACTTATTCAGTTCAAGTCGATCGCTCTGCAATCTTCAAGGTCGATCACAAAACTCCAATCAAACTTAAATTTGCAAATACCCCAGGAAAACATCAGATCAAAATTTATGCCAATGGTGTATTGGAAACTTCGTTTTATTATTCCCCAACAGCGATAGATGTATTACGACTGAGTGAGTCCGGTTATCAAACTTGGGATTGGGTAAAATTTAAGACCACCCGATCGGCATTAAAATATTGCAATACGCAAAATCCAAACTCAATTATCCATAAAAAAAGCCATTTGTGATCAAATGGCTTGTCTATTTAAGTTCAATAAAAAATTAAAAACTAGACTCTTCTCGCGCTGGATTGGCATCCTTGGTGGTTGCATCAATTTTGAGAATTAAACTGATCATCACCGCACACATAATTAAAGATGAACCACCATAACTAATAAATGGAAGCGTTAGCCCCTTGGTCGGCAACATGCCCATATTCATACCCGCATTCACCAAGATCTGTAATAAGAAAATAATACTGATCCCGTAAGCCAAATAGCCTGCGCGCAAATATTGATGATTGAGCGCACGCTGACCGATACGAATACAGCAAATCAACATCACAAATGAGAGTAACAAAACGGTCGAAATACCAAAGAAACCGAATTCTTCACCTAAAATTGCCAACATAAAGTCAGTATGTGCTTCAGGCAAATAAGACATTTTTTGAATACTATGTCCTAAGCCCACCCCAAACCATTCACCACGACCAAAGGCCATCAAGGCATTCGACAATTGATAACCTGAGCCCAACGGATCAGCCCAAGGGTTTGAGAATGACATTAAGCGTTCATAACGATATGGTTCAAACACGATTAAGGATACAAATGCCACCAGAATCGCACCGAATGCAAAGCCAAACTGGATCATGGGTGCGCCAGCCAAGAAGAACACACCCAGCATCGAAACAGCAATCACCACCGTTGCCCCTAAGTCAGGCTCTGCAATAATCAGTCCGACCGTCAGCAACATCACCACACCTAGACGTACCAAGCCCTTAATATTATTACGGACTTCTTCAGCACGACGAACCACATAGTCTGCGGTAAATATGGCCATCATCACCTTGGCGACTTCGGTTGCCTGCAAGGTAAATCCACCTACACGAATCCAACGTGTTGAACCATTGACTTCTGTACCCACCACCAAGACGGCAAGTAATAAGGCAATGGTGATCAACCACAATGGAAAGGTATTTTTAAACCAAAGGTTGAGTGAAACTCGATAGGTAATTGCGGCTGCAACAAAAGCCACCACGATCGAAATTGCATGACGAATCACATAGTGAAATTCGTTTTCATGCATTCGTTCAGCATAAGGCATTGAAGCCGAAGCCACCATCACCGTACCAATACACAACAATGAAATGACGCAAAATATCAGTACATTACGCGGTGTAATCTCTGCCGGCAATTTTGGCATCCAGCGATCATACACTTGGTGAATCTTACTTATAGTCGTCTGAGCTAACCCAGCCATACTTATTTCCTTATGATTCTTTTTAGTTTAAAGCATTTACATATTCAACAAAGCGATGACCACGCTCAGGATAGCCTGTAAACATATCAAAGCTTGCACATGCAGGTGATAATAGCACTACATCTTGCGCATGCGTATGTTGTTGACAAAGTTCTACAGCTTGTTGCAAAGATGCTGCATGTAGCAGCGTTGTTGTCCCTGCAATGGCATTTTCAATGATTGAGCGATCTTCACCCATCAGTACCGCAACTTTGACATATTTTTGCAGAGACTCACGTAGTGCAGTAAAGTCCTGCCCTTTGCCCTGACCACCCAAAATAATTGCAACCTGACCACCTTGAGCTTCAATTGCAGCACCTAAGCCGTCCAATGCTGCTAAAGTTGCACCGATATTGGTGCCTTTAGAATCATTATAATAACGAACGCCATTCACTTCTTTAACGAATTCGCAACGGTGCTCTAAACCTTTAAAGGTTTTTAAGGTTTCAAGCATTTTGTCCATTGGTAAACCAATCGCTTCACCCAAAGCTAAACATGCCAAAGCATTGGCAACATTATGTGTTCCTTGGATATACATCTCTGAACTTTTAAGTAAACGCTCACGACCTCGCGCTAACCAAATCGTACCGTTATCTTCTCTTAGAATACCGTATTGTTTTAAATCGGGTGCATTGAGCCCAAAGCTTTGCATTGGTGTGACATCTGGCACCAATGGACGCGTCAATGAATCGTCACGGTTATATACGACTTTTTTCACACCTTGGAAAATACGATGTTTTGCCGCATGGTAACCTGCCATATCCCCATGACGGTCCAAGTGATCTTCACTCATGTTCAAGACCACAGCCACTTCTGCATTTAAACTTGAGGTTGCTTCCAATTGAAAGCTGGAAAGTTCAAGGATATAAACGTCTGGATCATCATGGGTTAAATCCAAAGCTGGACGCCCCAAGTTACCCCCTACCGCAACCTTAACCCCTGCGTCTTGTGCCATTAAACCAATCAAAGTGGTCACGGTACTTTTTGCATTTGAACCAGTAATCGCCACAATCGGCTTATCTGTAGCACGGCGGAGAATTTGAATTTCACTGATGACGGGAATACCTTTTGCAATCGCAGCTTGAATTGCTGGCAACTGAGGATCTAACCCCGGGCTAATGACAATTTCTTCAGCTTGTAAAAGTAAATC
This sequence comes from Acinetobacter sp. NyZ410, assembly GCF_022828975.1. NCBI lineage: Bacteria > Pseudomonadati > Pseudomonadota > Gammaproteobacteria > Moraxellales > Moraxellaceae > Acinetobacter > Acinetobacter sp. NyZ410. The sequence goes on from NZ_CP094620.1 coordinate 4,610,585, forward strand.
TTGATCGAGTTGGCCAAAGCTGGTTTGAACTGCTGCTGGAATTTGCTCATGTCCTGGTGGGACTTCACGAGAATCTGTGACTGCAACACGGTAGCCATTTTCATGAAGAAAATTTACGGCTGAAACGCCTGAAATTCCAAGCCCAGCCACAACTTTTAACCCACCACGTTGTATTAACATTTTTGCTCACCAGCATTAAGATTTTAAAACTTGCAAAATGTTAGCACTTTGGCGATTTGAAAGCTTTTTCTGTTTGCACTTTCTGGATATTTTTTTGTGTCAGTGCGTAAAAATAGCAGCAGATTATTTTAATAAATACAGCTAATTTATTAAATAAAACCACTCATGGTTTTATTCTACTCTCAATATAAATAAGCCGAATGTTGAGGATCAGCATTCGGCTTATTCATCGGGGCAGTTTACGACGGTTTGAATCTGATTAAAATGAATCGAGCAGCAAAGATAATAAATTACCCGCGCCATAACCTGCACCAAGCAACAGCGCAATCCAAATCCATCCACCTAAAATGTTATACAACATGAATACTGGCATTTTCATATGCCCTGCACCCGCTGCAAAAGGAGCAAAAGAACGAACAAAAGGCACAAAACGGGCAACCAGAATGGTTTTCCCACCATGCTTTTCAAAATAATGGTTGGTCTTTTTAATATATTCAGGCTTAAACCAACGTGAATGCGCGTGGAAAAACTTAAAACCTAGCGCACGCCCCGTATAATAGTTCACCATATACCCCAAAATTGAAGCAATAATCAGCAACACACCCATATAGTGCAAATGCACAGATTCAGCGGTAGAACATAAAGCACCAACAGCGATCAATAGACTATCGCCTGGGAGAAAAAACATAAAGACTGAGCCAGTTTCTGCAAAAATGATTAGAAACAAAATGGCATAAATCCACAGCCCGTAATTTTCTAAAAAAGTGGGCAATAATTGTTCTAAATGCAATAAAAATTCAAGCAATACTCAACTCTCTTACAGAAGAATTCACGATATATTAGCCTAATTTAATCATGTATATATTAAAAGGCCTAAATAAATTAGGCTTTTTTTAATCGGGTTTGGTTTTTATTTACTTTAAAAAACCATTGGCTGCCAGAAATTCCATACTGAGTTTAGACTCTGCTTTTGGCTCAGCAGCTTTATCACCAAGCAACAACCTTTCTATATAACGTGCCAATACATCGACTTCTAAATTGACTTGAGAGCCCACTTTCCACGTTGCAATATTGGTCCGTTCAGCAGTGTGTGGAATTAAATTTAAACTTAAGATATTTCCACGTAAATGATTGATGGTGAGGCTAATTCCATCTACAGTCACAGACCCTTTTTCAGCCAAATATTTAGCAATTTCAACAGGTGCAGTGACTTCGAAATACAGTGAGCGAGCATCTGAACGCACTACGGTGATTTCACCCACAGCATCGACATGTCCACTGACGATATGTCCACCGAAGCGTGTTGTCGGCAACATTGCTTTTTCCACATTGACCGCTTGCCCCACTTTCCAACTTGCTAAAGTCGAACGATTTAAGCTTTCACGGGATACATCAGCAGCGTACCAGTTTTCACCCCAGTCGATCACAGTTAAACAGATGCCATTGGTTGCAATAGAGTCGCCCAAATGTACATCAGACATATCCAAGTCTGTCTGAATACGTAAGCGCACATCACCGCCTACATTTTGTAAACTCTCAACTTTACCCAAACTTTCAATGATACCTGTGAACATAATTCTACCTACTGCTGCAGTGAGAGGAACTGATGAAGTTCAATCGTGTTTATTTTGCACTCGCCCCATATTTTAATGGTAAAGGCGAGTTGTTACCATAAGGCCAGTTGTGTACTTACACCTGAAGTATCCACACCACCCAATTCCGCAAAATGATAAAGTTGCCCCAACAGCTGACGCAATGGTGGTCCTGACTTGGCATGGGTATCGGTGATCACAATAAACTCAAGCACACGTGCACGTTCAGACTGACGCTGTTTACTAACACGATAACGAGGCACATCCTGAGTCAATAAGGTGACTTTGCCACGTTTCAGATTGGCCGCCAATAAGTCTTTGGCCTCAATATTTCCATCGGTTGAGTAACTGGTGAGAATATAGCGCGCATTAATGGTTTCCAACAAATTCTCATAAGCTTCTTGTGCATGCTTAGAAGAATTATAAGGACTAGGACGTTCTTTACGCCATGCACGGTCAATCCCGCTTTTAAAACCTTTGGTATCCGGTGTCGGTAAATCAACTTGATCCCACAGTGTTAGCGAGTTAAGTACATGATAATTACTACTATAAGCATGTTGGTTATACGGTGGATCTAAATAGGCCACATCGACTTCAAAACCACTCATTTGATTTGCCAAGTGTTGTGCATCAACACACCACACTTCTGCCATTGGGGTTTTCTGTTTATTCTGCCCAACTTCACTAAAGCGGCTGGGGGTAAGCCACAATAACGACTCAATCCGTTCCAGCGCAGTTTGAGTCTTACCACCCCAACCATGATGGAAGCTTTTAAATACACCACTGGTATTACTGACAAAACTTGCTGAATAGAGCAAAGGTGCCAATAAGGCACTCATTTCTACATCGTCAATTGCACCCTGTGCTTGCCAAGTGGCAATTTGCTGGCGAATTGCATCTATACGCATCCCATTACGGCGTTTAAAAAACAAACGGTCACGTGCAGGGTCATAAATTTCATCATTCCGCGGACAAAGGTTATGCGTAACCCATCCTTTCACTTCAGGCAAGCGGTTTAAATAATCGATGGCTTTTTGATACCCACCCAATTCTTTAAATGCAGGTGCATCTGTACATGCCAAAATAGCATGATTTAATGCATGACTATACGGTTCCCAGTCATTGGCAATCACCCGATAGCCATTTTGACGTGCTAAACGTGAAACCACCCCACTGCCTGCAAAAAAATCAGCAAAAATCGGGGCACGTTTACCCTTAGGATTCAAAGTACCTGTGATTTCAAGCGCTTCAAGAATCAGATGCAACAAACGACGTTTGTTTCCCAAATAGGGAACCAACTGATGAAAAAGATATTCATCTGTTGTGCGCGCAGCATGACGACGTTTATGGTAAACCGATGATGTTGACTCTGGATTCATACTGACTCTTGTGAAGGGATAAGTCTTAAGCGAATGTCATCACCAAACTGATGAACATCTTGTAACTTAAAACGTAATTGTTGTGCCATCGTTTCAAATTCGGCATTGAACATGGCACGTGCTGATTGTCCTAAAAAGGTTGGCGCAACATAACTGATTAATTCATCCACCAGCTTTTCCTGCAAAAATGCAGTAGATAATGTCGCACCTGCTTCAACCAACACATCGTAAATTTGGAAATCTTTTAAAGTCGTAAGCAAATCTTTTAAAGATTGCACTTCTAATTGTACCACGCCCAGCTTGGCAAGTTCTTGACGAAATGGTCCCATGACCATCACTGTTTCAGGCGCGCTAAGAATTTGAGCATTGAGCGGCAAACGCCCTTGTCGGTCTAAAATCACCCGCTTAGGCTGGACAATCGTTGCAATATCAATATCGCCCAATGAACGCACATTTAATTGTGGGTCATCTGCCAAAATGGTATCGATCCCAGTAATCACTGCACCTGAAATGGCCCGCCAATGCTGAACATCTTGACGTGATTCAGCCCCAGTGATCCATTTAGACTCACCAGACGCCATTGCCGTACGGCCATCTAAACTTGACGCAACCTTTAACCGTACATAAGGCACACCCGTTGCCATTGCTTTTAAAAAGCCTTGATTGAGTTGTGCTGCTTGTTGCTCACAAACCCCTGTTTCAACCTCAATCCCTGCCTGACGTAAAATATCCACGCCTTTTCCCGCCACCAAAGGATTTGGATCAGCACATGCAACAACAACTTTGCTGACACCTGCTTCAACCAAGCCTTTGGCACAAGGCGGTGTACGGCCATAATGCGCACAAGGTTCCAAAGTGACATACGCGGTTGCGCCCTTGGCAGACTCGCCTGCTTGACGCATGGCAAAAACTTCGGCGTGAGGTTGACCAGCTCTAGGATGAAAACCCTCTCCCACCCATTGCCCATCTTTTACAATGACACAACCGACGTTCGGGTTTGGTCGTGTGGAATATTGTCCAAGCTTCGCGAGCTCAATTGCTTTCTGCATCCAAACCTGATCTATGTTGACATAATCTTCGGGTTTAGAATTTGAATCAAACTCAGACATAAAATTCCTAATCAATAACGTTCAAAAATAAAATTAGTGGTCTTGCCCACGATCTTGCATTTGTTCAATTTGATGACGAAACGCATCGATATCTTGGAAATCCTGATACACCGATGCAAAACGCACATAAGCCACATGATCCAATGCAAACAAAGATTTCATGACAATTTCACCAATGGTGCGTGAACGTACATCACGTTCACCGAGGCGGCGAATTTGCAATTGAATATCACTAATGACGGTTTCAATCTGTTCTTGAGTCACCGGTCTTTTTTGTAAGGCGTGCATTAAAGAGCGTCGTAATTTTGCTTCGTCAAACGGTTCATTTTTACCATCTGACTTGGTCACGCGTGGCATGACCACTTCATAACTCTCAAATGTCGTAAAACGTTCGCCACAACTGATACATTCACGACGTCGACGAATCTGGCTACCTTCAGCGGCCAAACGAGAGTCGATTACTTTACTATCTGCAGCGTTGCAAAATGGACAATGCATAGTGGTTTTATTGAACAAAATTCATGATTTCAGCTAGTGTAGCAAAAAAACCAGATTTTGTTGAGCCTTTCGCAAGATATGGAAAAAAAACAGCCCTTACGGACTGTTTTATACTATATATAGTTATTATTCTAATTAGATTGATTATTCGATACGTTCGCCATGTTGGCTTAAATCGAGACCCATACGTTCATCATCAGATTCAACACGGATCCCAATCACCACATCGATAATTTTAAGTAGGATAAAGGTCACAACTGCTGAGTATGCGATTGTTGCTAACACACCTTCAACTTGTACCCATAATTGATGCATGACATCTGTCGGTGCTTTGTCGCCCATAATGAATGAGCTGGCAAATACAGCTGTTAAAATCGCACCAACAATACCACCTACACCATGTAAACCAAATGCATCCAATGAATCATCTGCTTTAAGGATACGTTTAAGACCAGAGATTCCCCAGAAGCACACCACACCACCGATTAAGCCCATGATCAACGCACCACTTACCGTCACAAAACCTGCTGCTGGCGTAATCACAACCAGACCAGCAACTGCACCCGATGCTGCACCCAATACTGAACCTTTACCACGAACAATTTTTTCAACCACTAACCAAGCAATTGCTGCCGCTGCGGCTGCGATTTGAGTTGTGACCAAAGCATACGCTGCTGAACCATTGGCACCTAAAGCAGAACCACCATTGAAACCAAACCAACCGACCCATACCAAGCTTGCACCCAATACAGTTAAGGTTAAGTTATGTGGTGCCATAGATTCTTTGCCTAAGCCCATACGTTTACCCAGTAAATACGCAGCAACTAGACCGGCAACACCCGAGTTAATATGAACAACAGTACCACCAGCAAAATCAAGCGCGCCATCATTCATTAACCAGCCACCACCCCATACCCAGTGTGCAATCGGTGCATAAACAATAATGACCCAAATCGTAATAAATGTGATCCAAGCACTGAATTTCATACGATCAGCCACAGAACCACTGATAATGGCAACGGTAATAATCGCAAAAGTCATTTGGAAAATAACGAAAAGAATTTCTGGAATTGTGCCACTCAGCGCATCTGTTGTAATTCCAGATAACATGATTTTATCGAAACCACCAATAAAAGCGTTACCAGAACCAAATGCAAGTGAATAACCAATGACCACCCATACGATGCTGACCACTGCTGCGGCAGTAAAGCTTTGCGCCATGGTGGCAAGCACATTTTTCTTACGAACCATACCGCCGTAGAACAATGCTAAACCGGGAATTGTCATTAGCAATACAAGTGCTGTAGATACAAGAATCCACGCTGTATCACCTGTATTTAAAGTTGGTTTTTCTGCTTCTGCTGCTGGCGCAGCTGTGGCAGTCACCGTTTCAGGCGCAACGGTTGCCGATGTATCGGCGACTGTTGCAGTCACATCACTTGCCGTTGCAACAGCTGTAGATGCAGGCTCAGCTACGTTTTCTTCTGCCCACGCAACTGATCCGCCAAGAAGTGCGCCAGACAGGCTGAGCGCTAATAGCATTTTTTTCATTCGTATCCCCCAACCTAATTTTGTGAGTTATGTATTGATATACATAACCAGCAATCTTCGTGCCAAATTAAACAGCGTCTGGACCTGTTTCACCTGTACGAATACGAATTACTTGCTCTAAATTAGTCACGAAAATTTTTCCATCACCAATTTTGCCAGTGCTAGCAACGCGTGTAATAGATTCAATCACTGAATCTACCATGTCATCACTGATTGCGATTTCGATTTTCACTTTAGGCAGAAAATCAACAACATACTCAGCGCCACGATAAAGTTCAGTATGCCCCTTTTGACGACCAAAACCTTTAACTTCAGTTACGGTAATCCCTTGAACGCCTATATCAGACAGTGCTTCACGCACGTCATCTAATTTAAACGGTTTTACAATTGCAGTTACGAGCTTCATATTGTTTTCCTTCGGCTTATTTCACCAGTAAGGTTTTATGTTCAATTTTCATGCCAATCTTATTAATGGTTGGGGTGATTAATTCAATCAACATGCATTGCCTTTATAACCTATTGTATATACTTAGGTGAAGTTGCAACTTTAAAAAACACATAATATTGCGTGTTTTTTTAGATTTCATTGCTAAATTATAGGAGACATCATGCTTTACGCATCGGATAAAAAATTACTTAAATAAAATCAATACGCGATGTTACACTAGGCAAAGAACATTACTCATTTGGATTCCTCATGATTGAAACATTATTACAAGCAATTTTGGAACAGGTTGATCAGCCTAAAAAAGATATAGAACATAATTTACGTGCCTTGCTGAATGAAGCCATTTCTAAAATGGATATCGTTTCAAAAGACGAAATTGAACGTCAAAAAACTGCACTAAATAATGCCAATTTACGCTTGACCGATTTACAAGAACAGGTCAAAGCACTTGAGGTGTTGATTCAGGATAAAAAATAAACTAAATTTGCACATTATTGGTGCAAAAAATATAATAATGATTAAAAATAAAGCAAAAGTGGAAAACAACAATGTCTTTAGCCAAAATTTATACCCGAGGTTTGCTCGGGCTGCATGCACCTTTAATTGAAGTTGAGGTCCATGTTAGTGCAGGGCTGCCTTCTTTAACAATTGTTGGCTTAGCTGAAGCAGCAGTTCGTGAAAGTAAGGATCGTGTTCGATCTGCCATTATTAATAGTGGTTATCAATTCCCTACCAAGCGCTTAACCATCAATCTCGCACCTGCGGATCTTCCTAAAGATGGCTCTCGTTTAGATCTGCCCATTGCACTCGGTATCTTGATTGCCACAGGGCAACTTCCTGAAAATGTCACAGATCATTTTGAGTTTATTGGTGAATTAGCACTAGATGGACACCTCAGACCGATCACAGGAACCTTAACCATTGCAATGGCATGTCAAATGGCCAAGCATCAATTGATGTTGCCGCAGGAAAATGCTGCTGAAGCAGCGCAATTGCCTGAATTTCAGGTATTTGCTGCACAGCACTTAAAACAAGTCTGTGAGCATTTCTTAAATCTACAAAAAATTGATGCAACTGCTCGGCAAAAAATACCGCAAGACAATACCTACAAATTTGATTTGGCAGATGTCAAAGGGCAATTACGCCCACGACGCGCTTTAGAAATTTCAGCAGCAGGTGGACATTCCCTTTTATTTAAAGGCCCACCGGGTACAGGTAAAACCTTGTTAGCATCACGCTTACCGAGTATTTTGCCAGCCTTAAATCCACAAGAAAATCTTGAAGTTGCCAGTATTTATTCAATTGCCAAGACCAAACACCATTTTGGACAGCGCCCATTTCGTGCCCCGCACCATACCGCGTCTGCAATCGCTCTTGTCGGTGGCGGTTCAAATCCAAAACCCGGAGAAATTACGCTGGCGCACTTAGGGGTGCTATTTTTAGACGAGCTGCCTGAGTTTGACAAAAAAGTGCTCGAAGTTTTAAGGCAACCTCTCGAATCTAAAGAAATCGTTATCTCTAGAGCATCACGCCAAATTACATTTCCCGCCAACTTTCAATTGATTGCAGCAATGAACCCCTGCCCTTGTGGTTATGCATTTAACCAAGACAGTCGCTGCCAATGTTCGGCTGAAGCAATTAAACGGTATCAAAACCGAATTTCAGGTCCATTATTGGATCGCATTGATTTACATATCGATGTGCCACCATTAAAAGCCCAAGAATTGCAGGATCAAACGCCTGTCGAAGATTCAGCAACAGTACGGGAACGGGTGATTGATGCGTGCGATTTTCAAATTCAAAGACAAGGCTATTTAAATCACAACTTATCGCCAAAAGACTTAGAAAAATATGTGATTTTAGATGAAACATCCAAGCAGATGCTGGAAATGGCACAACAACGTTTGAATTTATCTGCACGGGCATATCATCGTATTTTACGTGTTTCAAGGACCATTGCAGATTTGGCTCAAAGTGAGCAAATCCAAAGTACCCATTTAACCGAAGCCTTGTCATATCGGGGAACTCAATCTTAGAATCAGATAGAGAACATTAAAATGTGAATAACATGCTAAATTTAACCCTACGCAACGAACAAGCAGACGACATTGAAAATATTTTCAATCTCACTCAATTGGCTTTTCTAAATGCAGCGCATACCGACCATACAGAACACTTCATCGTCAATGCACTCAGAGAGGCAAATCAATTAACCATTTCGGTTGTTGCTGAATTGGATCAGCAGATTATTGGGCATGTGGCAATTTCACCTGTGGAGATTTCTTCTGGTGCACAACATTGGTATGGTTTAGGTCCAATTTCAGTTGCACCAGAATACCAACACCAAGGTGTGGGTAAGGCGTTAATACAACAGTCCTTACAGCAACTAAAACAACTTGGCGCTGCTGGGTGTGTGGTCCTTGGCGATCCTGCCTATTATTCCAAATTTGGCTTTCAACCACATGACAGTTTGATCCTTGAAGGTGTGCCTGCTGAATATTTTCAAGCCCTTAGCTTTGACCAAAGCATTCCACAAGGAACGGTAAAATATCATCCAGCATTTGAAGTGAAAGCCTAATTTATTTCCAAATCGCAAAAAATAAAGGTGACTCAAGGTCACCTTTATAGATTTTAATTTGCGCTTAGAACGCTTTAGTTAAAGTAAACACCGCACCTGTTTCAACACCACGTTTCCCAGAATTAGTGAATCCATCAGTATCAATATTGGTTCCGACTGCTGCAAGTTCCGCTGTTACTCCTGGAATAGATTTAACTGCATAGTTCACCCCAACTTTCCAGTCGACATAATTGTCTTTACCATCAGGTAATGCTTTTTTATCCATTGTGGTATAGCCCACATTGGCAAGCCCACCAAACCCTGTATCACCAAATGGCGCTGAATAACCAACATTAAAATTCCAACTGTTCCCACCAACTGCTGCCCAGTCATTGGTATAGTTCACATTGGTCAATAAACTACTGCCTTTAACCAAGACATCGGCAAATATTAATTTTGCATAAAACTCAGTCCAGTTAAAATCACTGCTTGCACTTGGATAATTATATTCAACAACACCAACATCCAAAGTCGGTTTAAAGGTTGGAGATAATGCCAATGCTGTTGTATAACCAATAGATGGATCTAATTCTAAATGTGGATCTGCCTCACCAAAATTTACATTTGAACCCCAAAGAGCCGCATATAAACCTGAACTATGCGACAAGGTAAAACCCGCTTGTACTGCTGGATCGTTATAATTTTGAGTCATACCGCGGAAACGATAGTCACTCGTTACGGCAGCACTACCTGAAAAGCTTAAACCTAATTTTGACAGTGCGTTGTCTTCCGCCATTGCCATTGTTGCTGTAGACGATAGAACTGCCAATGTTAGTGCTTTAGTTGAGAATTTCATCTTAAGTGCTCCCCCATCATACGATGTTTATTTGTTATGCTAAAATTTGATGAACTCCCTAAGCAATTAGCAATTGCCATGCCAAGATGAAACTCAAGCTGTTTATAAAATTCATAAATATGCAGTAATCTATTGATAATCAATATTTTAAAATTAAAAAATTGTGGATGATTTTTTTTATTCTTCAATTGTTGAACACATGCTATTTCAAGCATCACTTGATGGAACTGATTCATACCGACCTACTTTAAATGTGGTTTTAATGCAAAGTAGTATGAAAAATCTAAGCGTAAATTTTCTATAATGTGCTTTATTGTTGTCATAAAAAGCATATAAATATTGCTTTAGGCTTTTTATATAGGATGATTTTAGGGGTGGATATTGTTTTTGCTCAGAAAAAGCACACAGTTTAAAAAATGCCTAAAAAAAGTGCATGCCCAATGTTCAGTCATACACTTAAATAAAATGAGTCAGGCTGAATGACTCACACATGTTCATGTTAAAAACTATAAGCTAAACCAAATACCAGATTGTCCTTATACGCTTCACCTAAACGATCTTTACCGCCGATCACATAGTCTAATGAAGCAGCAACACCTGTATTGGCAATGGTTTTACTGACTCCCAAGCGTATTTCGCTCAATGCAAAATTCTGTTCGGTTTGCACAATACTGTCATCATGATGACTGTTATATAGAGATGCGCCAATAGAAGTGTTAAAAATAAAATCTTGAACCAAAGCATGACGGTAAGCAATGCTGAGATAAACATCACCAGCATTGGCAGCGGATGCATCAGCTAACATCACTGAAGCACCCGCAGTTAGATTCTTATAACTTAGCTCAGCAGATAGATCGGTAGAGGTGGTTTTACGATGATCAGCTTGATCGGCATAAACAGTACCGCCTTTATGATAAACATATGCAGTGGTTTTTAAGTTATAGCTCCAATTTTGCGCAATTTCCTGAGCATAAGCTAAATAAAAATTATTTTCAAAACCATGATTTTGCCTATCATCTGCGGGGTTATAGCTCAGTGTAGAACCCCAATACCCCACCGTGATGCCACTTTTATGTGCATAACTTAAACCGCCTTGCACAGCAATATCATCATTTTCAACTCCACCTCGATAGATATACTTGGATACCAGTCCCACATTTCCAGAGATCGTGCCATTTTTAACCAAGACATTTGATTCGTCAGCAAATGTAGGACACGACGCGATACAAATAGGCATTGCCCATAACAGTTTAGAAATAAGTGAGTTCATGATGGCAAACAGGTGGGCGTATAAATAAAGGCGAATTTTACTGTGTTTTTAAATTTTTGGTAAAAAACATGGAGATAAATTCAGCATATTTTCTAATTTATTTTACATTTCACATAAAATCATCATTTTAATAAATCTTTAGAACTTTTTCTCATAAGTAAAGAAATTAATATTGCGTAAAAGATTACAGAAATGTAATATTTTTGATCAAAAGAGATTCCCTTTTTATAGATTAAATATACAATTCATCCACAATCTGTTCTGAATTCAATCAGTCAGTGCAATCTATTCTCGTTCACGAGGCAATTCATGTTGAATGCTCCAAAACTTACTTTAGCTGTATTAATTAACGCGGTTCTAATATCCCCTACATTTGCTAGCGAACAAAGTGAAGCAAAAGGGTTCGTTGAAGATGCCAAAGGTTCTGTATTGTTTCGTACAGGTTATATTCTTCGCGATAAAAAACATGGTATTGATGATCAAAGCTCATTTGCACAAACGGCAATTTTTGATTTAGATTCAGGCTTCACTCCAGGTATCGTCGGTTTTGGTGTTGGCGCAGTTGGTGATTTTTCTTTTAAAATCGGTCCAAATACCCATGCTGGCAACAATATGATTGCACTTAAAAATAATGGTGCAAGAGATGCAAATGGTCGAGTTGATCCTTATGATCAATGGACGCGTGGTGGTGCAAGCGTAAAAGCTCGTTTCTCAAATACAACTGTACGTTATGGTACGCAAGTTTTAGATTTACCTGTACTGGCAAGTAATACAACACGTCTTGTTCCTGAATATTTTACAGGTACGTTATTAACCAGCCATGAAATTAAAAATTTAGAACTTGTTGCGGGTAAATTCACTAAAGACCAAATGTCTGATCAGATCAGTACTGATGGTAATAAATTAGATGATGCGATTGTTTGGGGTGCTAAATACAAATTTGATGACCAGCTTAGCGCGTCTTATTATGGTTTAGATTCTAAAAATGCGTTAGAACGTCATTATATCAATGCAAATTATAAATACCCATTGGCAAATCAAAGTTCTTTAACTTTCGATTTCAGTGGTTATCACACCAAGTTTGATAAAAATGCCAATACCTATTCTGCAACAGGTCCTGTCGATGTAGATTATGCAAGCACAGGTAAAGCAGGCGTAGAAAAAACCAATAATATCTGGGCATTGTCTTCTACTTATAATCAAGGTCCGCACACTGTGATGTTGGCTTACCAACAAAATACAGGTGATGTGGGTTATGACTATGGTCAAAATGCTGACGGTTTCCAAAGTATTTATTTACCAAACTCTTATATGTCTGATTTTATTGGTAACCATGAAAAATCAGCACAAGTTCAATATAACCTAGACTTTAGCAATTATGGTGTTGCTGGCTTAAATTGGACCACAGCATTTGTTTATGGTTGGGATATTAAAGTCCGCAACGTGACTGATGATGCACAAGAACGTGAATTCTTTAATCAGGTGAAATACACCATGCAAAGCGGTTTTGCAAAAGATGCGAGCTTACGTCTACGTCACTCTTACTACCGTGCAAGTGAAGCGTATAATCCTGTCTATATTGGTGATACCAATGAATGGCGTATTTTCTTAGATATTCCTGTGAAATTTTTCTAATTTAGAATAAAGCCACAGAAACAAAAAAACCTGCATTGAATGATGCAGGTTTTTTTATGGATTTGAACATTTTTCAATCTTCAAACCACGTTTTAATCAGGCTTATTTTGCAGCTTCGATTGCTTTTAAGACTTCAGCTTTGGCAACTTCTGAACTTTCCCAACCTGTCAATTTAACCCATTTACCAGGCTCTAAATCTTTGTAATGTGCAAAGAAATGTTCAATTTGATTCAATAATAAAGCAGGAAGATCTGAATATTCTTTCACATCTTTATAAAGCGGAGTCAATTTGTCATGTGGAACTGCGATCAGTTTCGCATCGATACCACCATCATCTTCCATGTTTAATTTACCAACAGGACGACAACGAATCACTGAACCATGTACCAATGGGTGTGGAGTTACAACCAATACGTCTAATGGGTCACCATCTTCAGACAATGTATTTGGTACATAACCATAGTTCGCTGGGTAGAACATTGCTGTACCCATGAAACGATCTACAAATAAAGCATCTGAATCTTTATCTACTTCATATTTAATCGGTGCAGCATTTGCTGGGATTTCGATAATTACGTAGATGTCATTTGGTGCATCTTTACCAGCAGGAATATTGCTATAGCTCATAGGATACTCTTTCAAGTGAGGTCTTATTTAAAATCTTGTCGATTATAACGCTAAATCGCGCAAACAGATGCGGATTATACATTTTGCATCATCAAAATGAATGAATTTCATCAAAACTGTTTAGACGATGCGAATAACCAATAACAATAAAATAATTGGGCAAGCTAAGGACAAAGCCCAAATAATGGTACGTAGCGCTGAAATATTGGCCAGATAGCAAATCCCATAAATAATGCGTAACACGATATAGGCGATCCCTAACATCATAATCAGATGTTGTGATACCACCATATACTCTGCCATTAAAATCGCAGCAATAAATAAAGGTAAGCTCTCAAAACTATTCTGTTGTACTGCATTGGCACGTGCCGCCAAGCCTGTGGTTTTGGCTAAAAATTCACGTGGATTCTGATTATCAGCAGCTTTAAAACCACCAGATGCTTTCGCAATAATGGTAAAAACATAAGGAAGTAAACAGGCAATTAGAATTAAATATATGATGCCATCTATCCCAGACATGATTTTTTCTCATGAAGTGTTAATGCGAGTTATCATAGCATGGCATGAACAGAATATTTTTTGTTAAATGCAGAGTTTTGCAAAATTGTGTAGTGAGGACAATAACGTGCAACCAGATCAAAATGAATTGTTTGAGGTTTTAGAAAAGCAGCGCCATCAACAAGCGGAGATTGATCGTATTCTTAAAATTGTATTGCCAATTTTGGCTTTTCTCTTGTGCGTGATTTGTGCAAATTACAATTGGCAATCCACATTGGGGACGCTTATTGTTTTGGTGGTGGCCTTTTTTGCGGTCGGCATAAAGCGTATGAATCTATACTTTTGGTTAGCCATTATTGTCGTATACTGTTTAATCGATATTTATTTTAGCTATGGCAGTATTCATCCTTCTGCACTGGGTCGTCAAATGGGCACCATGCTAACCTTTACAGCAATTGTTGGCTTAAGCCGCCCTTATATTGACGGTTGGTATATTCGTTCGCATAAAAAATAAAATCACCATATAAAGCGATCGATTGTTTTACCTCAAGCATAAAAAAGCGCCCTTGTTGGCGCTTTTTTATCTTTAACTTTTCAATTATTTACGTAAATCTTTACGTAGGATTTTACCTACATTTGATTTTGGTAAATCATCCATAAATTCAACATAACGCGGACGTTTATAACCCGTTAAGTTTTCTTTTGCATATTCAAGAACTTCTTCAGTGGTTAAAGACGGATCTTTTTTCACTACAAATAGTTTTGGCACTTCACCCGATTTTTCATCAGGTACACCAATTGCAGCCACTTCAAGCACTTTTGGATGTTGCGCAATCACTTCTTCAATTTCAGAAGGATAGACATTGAAGCCTGATACTAAAATCATGTCTTTCTTACGATCGACAATTTTGAAATAACCGCGGGTATCCATGATCCCAATATCACCAGTACGGAAATAACCGTCAGCTGTCATGACTTTTGCAGTTTCATCTGGGCGATTCCAATAGCCTTTCATCACTTGAGGACCACGAATCGAGATTTCACCCTGCTCACCTTGTGACAAATGATTGCCATCATCATCTAAGATCGCAACATCAGTCAGTGGTAAAGGAATACCAATTGTACCGCTAAACTCAGTCGTTGCAGGCGGGTTTGCAGTTGCAACTGGAGACGTTTCAGATAAACCATAACCTTCAATAATGATGGTTCCAGTAACTTTTTTCCATTCTTCAGCGGTTGACGGCAACACGGCCATACCACCACCCATCGCCATTTTTAACTTACTGAAGTCGAGCTGTCTAAATTCTTCATTATGTACCAACGCATTGAACAAAGTATTTACCGCAGGGAAGAAACCCGGTTGGTATTTACGTAATTCTTTAATCACCGCAGGTAAATCACGTGGATTTGGAATCAGAATATTTGCCTGACCTTTATACATACCATACATCGCACACACCATGAATGCGAAGATGTGATAAAGCGGTAAAGCACAGAAGATACGATCATCTTTCGCGCCATCACCTTGACCAAATTTACTTTGGAAAATACCATCACATTGCAGCAAGTTTGCTACTAAGTTACGGTGCGTCAGTTCCGCCCCTTTGGAAACACCCGTAGTACCGCCTGTGTACTGAAGTACAGCAGTATCACTGAGGGTCATGGTTGGACGTTTATAATTGCTTGGGCTTACTTTTGCCAATGCTGCATTAAACTTAATATGTCCTGGAATATTCCAGTCTGGAATTTGTTTACGCACTTTACGTAGAACAAAATTCACCAAAGTACCTTTTAAAGTACCCAACATATCGCCAACGGATGCAACAACAACATGTTTTACAGGTGTTTTGCCAATAATCGCTTGATAAACAGTCGCAAAGTTTTCAACAATGACTAAAGCTTCAGCGCCTGAGTCATTAAGTTGGTGTTCTAATTCACGTGCTGTATAAAGTGGATTCACATTCACAAGTACCAAACCTGCACGGAATACACCTAAAGCAACAACGGGATACTGAAGGACGTTAGGCATCATCACTGCGACACGTGAACCTTTTGCCAAACCTAAACTTTGCAAATAAGTCGCAAATTTACGGCTTGCCAATTCAAGGTCACTGAATGACATCACTTTATCCATGAAGATAAAGGCATCACGTGAACCAAATTTTTGGAAATTACGCTCAAAAATATCAATAAGAGAGCTATTTTCCTGTGGCAATTCTACTGTTTCTGGAATTCCAGTTTTTTGATATTCAGCGAACCAAACTTTTTCCATAATGCCATAATCTCCAATCAGTAATCCTTAGTTTTAAACTGTTTTTCTCAATATTGAACATAATTTTTTGGCTTCTTTGTGCTCAATATTGCATCCATTTTCACGAACACTTTGCATATATAACGTATTTCAATCCAAGGATGCTAGTTTTATCTTTGAATCAACAGTTTATTTGCTTTTTGATATCCGCGCGGTAACAACTGACCTTTTGATGCGCGTTTACCGATATATTTCTGTAAATCTTCCCCTTTTAATTTTAATTGTTGCTGCCCTGCAAGCACTTGTATTACTTCATCTAAATTCAAAGTTAACATAAACTGAACAGACTCATTAGTTTCAAGTTGTATCAACTTATTTCCTTTACCTTTATTCAGCGTTGGCAAGTCAGATAATTCAATTAAAAGTAGCCGTCCTGCTGAGCTGAGTATAGCCAAATGAGTATGATTTTCAACGACTTCAATTGGCATTGCTGTCGCATTTTCAGCAACTGTCAGGAATGTTTTACCCGCTTTGGCATTGGTATCCAATTGTTTAGCTTGCGATTTAAAGCCATAACCTTTTGAACTTACAGCAACTATTTCTTTTTCTTCATCTTCAATCAGGACTTGCATAAAGCCCACACCATTGGCTGGAGAAAGTTTTGAACTCAACGGTTCTCCTAAACCACGTGCCGATGGCAAACTATTGATGGCCAAAGCATAACTTCGTCCAGTTTCATCTAAAATATATACTTTCTGATTGGACTTGCCTTGTGCTGAACTCAAGTACTGATCACCAGCACGGAAATTTAATTTTTCAACATCAATATCATGACCTTTGGCTGCACGAACCCAGCCTGCTTCAGAAAGGATCACTGTTACCGCTTCAGCTGGCATTAAATCTTGTTCGCTAATGGCTTGTGATTCTTCACGTTGCACAATCGGTGAACGACGATCATCACCAAACTTCTTCGCATCATCTTTAAGTTCTTCGATAATTAAAGATTTTAATGACTCTGGATTTGCAAGTTGTTCACGAATCACCGCTGCTCTGGCCTCAAGTTCTTCTTGCTCACGGCGCATTTCCATTTCTTCAAGTTTTGCCAAATGGCGTAACTTAAGCTCTAAAATTGCTTCTGCCTGAACTTCATCAATATTGAAACGCATCATCAATACGGGTTTAGGTTGATCTTCTTCGCGAATAATTTTGATCACTTCATCAATGTTCAAATACGCAATGATCAAACCACCAAGAATATGTAGGCGCTTTTCAATTTTATTCAGATGATATTGCAGACGACGTGTGACAGTACTCTTACGAATTTCAATCCATTCTAATAAAATGCGACGGATTGATTTAACTTGTGGACGACCATCAGCACCGATCATGTTCATATTGACACGATAGCTCGACTCTAAATCGGTTGTCGCAAACAAATGACTCATGACTGCATCGGCATCGATACGGTTTGAACGTAATACAATCACCAACCGTGTTGGGTTTTTATGATCTGATTCATCACGTAAGTCACTGACCAATGGCAGTTTTTTGGCTTGCATTTGATCTGCAATTTGCGTGATGACTTTTGAGCCAGAAACTTGATATGGCAGCTCAGTGATAATAATTTCATTTTTTTCAATGGTATATACGGCACGGGTACGATAGCTACCACGTCCAGTCATTTGAATTTTTAATAATTCATCACGTGGTGTAATAATTTCTGCTTTGGTCGGTAAGTCAGGTGCAGGAATATATTCTGCAATTTTTTCATCTGTTAAGTTTGGATTACGGATTAAAGCAATCGTACCTTTAACCACTTCACGTAAATTGTGTGGCGGAATATCCGTTGCCATTCCGACTGCAATACCAGTGGTACCATTGAGTAAAATATTTGGTACACGCGCTGGTAAATTGACAGGCTCTTTCATTGAACCATCAAAGTTATCTTGCCAATCACAGGTCCCTTGACCTAATTCAGAAAGCAACAAATCACTATAAGGTGAGAGTTTGGCTTCGGTATAACGCATGGCTGCGAATGATTTAGGATCATCAGGCGAACCCCAGTTCCCTTGCCCTTCAATAAATGGGTAACGGTAACTAAATGGCTGTGCCATCAACACCATAGCCTCATAACAGGCTGAGTCACCATGCGGATGGTATTTACCCAATACATCACCGACTGTACGCGCAGACTTTTTCGGCTTACCGCTTGGTTTTAATCCCAATTCGCTCATCGCATAAACGATACGGCGTTGTACAGGTTTTAAACCATCACTAATGTGTGGCAATGCACGATCCATAATCACGTACATGGCATAGTTGAGGTAAGCTTGTTCAGTAAATTCTGCTACGGAACGATTTTCTGTCGCATGATGCGCAAGGCTTGTCATAACAACCTTTTATCCTAAATAAGTGCGTTCTAAATAAATGTTTTGTATCTACGTTCTTATGCTAAGTCGCAGGGTCTGACTACACAAGTGCAAGTGTACCCTACAACGACAAATTGCGTCTTTAGATCTTTCTAATGACGTAAAATTATCCATTTTTTAAGAAATGAGCAACTTTTATTTAAACTGCTATTTTTAAATTGGGGTATGCACTTTATTTCAAATGAAATTTATAAATGCTGAAACTTATTGAAGTGGTCCATTTCGCGTTTTTATAGAATGAATGCTCGAACTCAACAACCACCCGATCCCATATAGAAGCAGCAAAGTAACAGGAACCACAAAACTGTACGCTTGCGTCCAAGACAGCCGATCGAATAAAGGGCCTAAGCCAATTGCATTAAATGCCGAGACTTGAAAACCTATCGGTAATTGTAAGAAAACAAAGTTTCCTTTGTTATCCGTCATTGGATCTAACGCGATATAAAGACAAAATGCGGTAAGCAAAAGATAAACAATACAAAAGCTTAATCCTATTTTACTTTTCATTATTCCGCCCTCAATACTGGTCTGATCTATTTGATAATATCGCTATGAATGATTGGTTTTTTTAATTTTAACGTTAGAGAAATTAAAATGGCTGAGAGGCAAGATTAACCCTATATCAGCCATTGTATACTTTTTCTTTGTTATCGTTTTTTAGCGCTATGTTTTTATATATTTCAATAAACCACTATAACCCAATCTCTTCTAAGGTCTTACCTTTGGTTTCTTCACCCAAGACCAAAACCACAGCGGCAACAGCGAAAAGTACAATCGTAAACATCATAAAGACTGAACTAAATCCATCACTTGCCACCATCATATGGGTCACCACCAACGGTGCGACAATTCCCCCCATACGACCGATTGCAGATGCCCAACCTGAGCCAAAAGCACGAATATTGGTTGGGTATTGTTCAGGTGTATAAGTATATAGCACCCCCCACGCACCCAAATTAAAGAACGACATTAAGCATCCCCACAACATAATCATATTGACTGAGGTCGCTTGACCAAAGAAGTAAGCAGAAAGCGCACACATAGCAATAAAACCAGCGAGTGTTACTTTACGTCCAAGCTTTTCCACCAACCAAGCCGCAGCCACATAACCGGGTAATTGTGCCAAAATCATCCCGAGTACATATTCAAAAGACTGCACAATGGTATAGCCCTGCTTGACCAGCAAACTTGGTAACCAAGTAAAAATGCCATAATAAGAATAGACGATACCAAACCAAATCAACCACAGCATCAAAGTACGACGGGCAAAAGCACCTGACCAAAGCTGTGAAAATGAAATCGTTTGTTTTGCTGAAACAGGTTTGACTTCAATGGTTTCAATCACTTCTACCCCACACTGCCGTTCCAGTTTCTGTACCAGTGCATGGGCTTCTTCAATTCGTCCACGATTAATCAAATAAGGAACCGATTCAGGCACTTTTTTGAGAATCATAAAAACATAAATTGCAGGTAAACCACCAATCAAAAATGCTATATGCCAACCATAATCAGGAATTACAAAATAAGAAATAAGCGCAGCAACAAGCCAACCAAGTCCCCAGAAACTTTCTAAAAGTACGATAAATCGACCACGTACTTGAGCAGGAATATATTCACTGACCAAAGTTACAGCCACAGGAAGTTGCCCACCCAGCCCTAATCCGACAATAAAACGGAACAGCAATAACCAAGTCAGATTCGGTGCAAAAGCACATAACGCGGTTGCAATGCTATAGGTCACCAAAGTAATCGCAAAGACTGTTCTACGACCAATTCGATCAGCCAAACCACCTGAAAATACAGCACCAATTGCCATACCCACAAAGCCAATGGAGACCACCCAGCCTTTTTCAGTAGGGGTCATTTGCCATTCTTCTGCCATTTTGGTGAGAATAAAGGAGATCAGTCCTGTATCCATGGCATCAAACATCCAGCCCAGTCCGATCACCCAGAGTAAGGTATAGTGAAATTTACCTATGGGTAAGCGTTGTACACGTGATACTAAATCCATAATGCACTCAACAAATATGTAAAAGCAGAAACAACTTTGGCTCGCTGTTTAATTTTAAAGACTGAACAGCAGAATTTCTCCTGCTAGTCCGTCAAAATCTTTAAACTCTTGAGAATGGAAACCATTGTTTATCAATATTTTTCTTGAAGCTATATTTTCGGGATCAATAATAGCCATGAGATCCTTTAAATATGCTTGTTGTTTTGCATGCTCAATTAAAAATGTAACAACCTGACTGGCAATACCTTTCCCCCAATATTCAGGTAAAAGCATATAGCCCAATTCCGCAGTTGTTGCTGTTGGCTGATCCAACTCGAGTTTGGCTAAACCGATAAAGTCATTTGTTTGAGGATCAAGAATTTTATAATTTCCCAATGCTACATCATAGGCATTCTTAGATAAAATCTTGGCAAATTCCGTATGCGCTTCCTCAAGCGTTAATGCTCGTTCGGTAATCATTTGCATGACTTTAATATTTTTGACCAATTCAAAATACACAGCAAAATCTAGCTCAGTAAATTTTTCAAGTTTAAGATTTTGCTGAATCAGATATGACATACCAAGCTCAAATTTAAACGTAGCGATTCACAGTCAATAGCTGCTGATCCATCCTTATGACTCATCTTTAGAAGATGCCGATTGTTCATCATGATCTTTATAGATAAATTTCGGCATTTCCAAACCAAAATAAATCGCCACACAACGTAATGCAAAACCAAAAACTAAAGTAGAAACCACGGTAATTTCAAGCGATAAACCAAAATCTATACAGAACCAATAGAAAATCACCGCAACAAAGGAAATCGATGCATACAGTTCACGACGGAAGACCAGCGGAACATCATTACACAGAATATCCCGTAGAATACCGCCAGATACCCCTGTTAATACCCCAGCAACCGCGGAAACCACAAAACCATGCCCCATTTGCAAGGCAATTTGACAGCCAATAATGGTAAAACCAATTAAGCCTAAAGCATCCAGTAATAAGAAAATGGAATGTAAGTGCTTCATCCATTTGGCAATAATAATGGTGACAAAGGCAGCACAGCATGTCAGGACAAGGTATTCAGGATGTTTCACCCAAGTCAGTGGATAATGTCCAAGTAAAACATCTCGCACAGAACCGCCACCGAGTGCAGTGACACAGGCAATCAGTATCACCCCAAACCAGTCCATACTACGTCGTCCTGCGGACAACGCTCCAGTCATGGCTTCTGCTGTAATGGCTATAATATAAATAATCGTCAGTAACATTGCCCTTCATCCACTGATGGGAAAAGATGCGCGCTATTTTAAGTCAAAAATGAACTAAAAGTTATAAAAATTGTGCGCAACATTGCTTAAATTTTTTGGCGGATCCACAAATACATAGCTGTTTCATGGTAATAGCCTGATCTGTGGTTGGATCTAAGAAATACCATACACCATCATGCTGCACAAAGTGTGAAACTTCATGGTGTATTTGAGCCTGCTGACCATCATGAAAATGTGCTTTAAATTCAACTTGAGCATGATTTTTATCGAGCTTTTCTTGGGCTTGCACCACTTCGAGACTGAGCCATTGATTGGCTTTGCTCCAGTCTGAAATCGCTTTAACATCCAAAGCTTGCTGCTGTCCAAGCGCAGTGGTCTGAACAATATAATCAATCTCATGTTTGGCAAAAGCGCTATAACGCGAACGCATCAACTGTGCTGCTGTCTTGGCTTTGTTCTTCCCCAAATGCAGCAGCTGACAGCATTCAGCATAAAGCGCTGAACCACATGGACAGGATAGATTGGACATGAAAATACTCAAAATCTGAATAGGCTCAATGATAATCCAACCCAGCAGGAAATCGAAACCTATTCTTTCTATATGAATGATGTCATCCAGACATCATTTTAACCATATGGTTTAAATCATTATTTTCAAAAACAAAATAAAAAGAAGCCAGTCTTTCGACTGGCTTCATTACAACAAATCCATTAGGACTCGGCATCTTTAGATTTTGTTAATGCCATAATATGCACCTTCTCAATCTTATGCCCATCCATCGTTACCACTTCAAACTCATAACCATCGACTTGAAGCTTTTGACCATTTTCAGGCAAACGCCCGAGATGGAACAGGATATAACCTGAGAGGGTTGAGTATTGTTCTGACTCATCGACTAAATCACGACCTAACAGCAAAGAAACATGACGAATATCGGTTGAACCTTCAAGGATCAACGAACCATCTTCAAGACTTTCCGCAGCAGCCTCTAGTTCATCTTCATCAGGGAACTCGCCTGCGATTGCTTCAAGCACATCAATCGGCGTTGCAATCCCTTCAATTGACCCATATTCATTTAATACAATCGCCATTTGTAAGGGTGCCTGACGCAGTTGTTCCATCACCATCAACACTTGCGCATTTTCATGCACAATCACAGGCTCGCGTAAGTGTTTTTCAAAATTTAAAACACCCGTTTCGATATAATCATTTAAAACTTTATGGGTTAAAACAATACCCGCAATATTATCCAATTCACCATGTGCCAAAATTAAACGTGAATGTGACATTGCCATCAAATTTTCTTTAATGCTGGCTTCGTCTTCATCCAAATCTAACCATTCTAGTTCAGGGCGCGGTGTCATGACCGATTTTACTGGACGTTCTGATAGTCCCAAGACCCCTTGAACCATAACACTATGGTAAGCACCATTTTCATCATCAAAAATTTCATCTGCCAGTGCTTGTGTTGCGATCACATCATCCGCTTTACCATTTTGACTATCGGCACTTTTTCCACCTAACATTTTCAATACCGCAGAAGCTGTACGGAAACGTAAGTCGGTCGTTGTCACCATTTTCTCTTGGTTTTTACGCATGGTTTGGTTCATAAATTCGATCAGTACCGAGAAACCAATCGCTGCATATAAATAACCTTTTGGAATGTGATAACCAAAACCTTCGACGATCAATGAGAAACCAATCATCATCAAAAAGCCAAGACATAGAATCACTACTGTTGGGTGCTTATTGACAAAGTCCATCAAGGCTTTTGATGCCCACAGCATAATAGCTACGGCAATCACCACAGCGATCATCATCACTGAAAGTTCTTTCACCATTCCCACCGCGGTGATCACACTGTCTAGGGAGAATACTGCATCTAAAACAACAATTTGGACAATCACCATCCAAAATACAGCATGTACAGGATTTTCTTCTTTAAGATCCTGACCACCTTCAAGGCGTTCATGTAGTTCCATTGTGCCTTTAAACAATAAGAACACACCACCAAACAGCAAGATCAGATCACGCCCAGAAAAAGCATGCTCAAAGAGATGGAATAATGGTTCGGTTAATGTCACCACCCATGCAATGGATGCCAGTAACACCATTCGCATACAGAGGGCTAGTAAAAGCCCAATAATCCTTGCTTTATCACGTTGTTCAGGCGGAAGTTTTTCTGCCAAAATTGCAATAAATACAAGGTTATCAATACCCAAAACGATTTCTAAAACAACTAAAGTTGCAAGACCAACCCATGCAGAAGGATCAGACATCCACTCAAGTATCATTGATCTTGCTCCATTGAAAATGTGCAATAGCTATTTTCAGCATGTGAGAACTGTAAATTTCGGAATTGAGAAGAAAACTTTAGTGTATTTTGAACTATTATTTTGTCTAAAGATTGTGCATTTTCGGAGCGACTACAACCACTACCCATGATGATTCATTTGTTGATAAATAAGCGTTAATTATAGGCAATCCAGATAGGAATTTCATCTCATTTATCAGGATTTTTACTGATTTATCTAAAATTAAATACAAAATCAAAGTGATACAAATCATTGCAAAAGCGCCGATAACACAACATGTTTTTGTCACATTTCTTACTTAAAGTAGTAGAAATGTATAAGAACATGATAAGTTAAGGTGAAAAAATAAATTATGAATAGTGTATTGCCTGTAATGATGAATAAACCTTTCGAATTAGATCAACAACAACATAAAGCCACACAATGTTTAATCGCGCTCTATTGTGGCTCCCGACCTGGAAATAATCCCACCTATCGAGAAAAAGCCATCCAACTTGCCCAAGGCATCGCAGAACAAGGTTTTGGAATTGTCTATGGCGGTGCAAGTATTGGCTTAATGGGCCAAGTTGCAGATACGGTCACTGAACATGGCGGTGATGTTGTGGGAGTTATTCCCGAATTTATGCTGGATTATGAAATTGCCCATAACCAATTAACAGAATTACATATTGTACAAAACATGCATGAACGTAAGGCTATGATGGCTGAACGTGCGAGTGCTTTTGTCGCTCTACCTGGTGGTTTTGGTACCTTTGAAGAAATTTTAGAAGTCGCGACATGGGGACAATTGAATCAACATCAAAAACCGATGATGTTATATAACGTCAATGGTTTCTATGACCATTTGATTGCGCAATTAGACCATGCTGTTATTGAAGGCTTTTTACCGCCCCAACATCGGGCAAAACTGATTGTGTGTAATCATGCAGATCAAATTTACAATGCCATTAAGAACCTAGAAAGCCCAAAACAGTTTATTGTTTAAACAGCTGATTATTAAAATATATCCCTAAAAAATGAGCCTTGATCAAAGGCTCATTAACTTTACAATCCACTCAAAAGTATTCATTGCAACTCTTTTTATTGATTCAATAAATCATAAAACCGATCCATTCTGAAACAATTGCCATGCATAAATCAAAACAGCAGCAGCCACAATCCAACATAATGTTGCAATCCCTAAACAAGACCACATCGAAAGCTTAGTTGCCAATAAATAGACTGTGAACAAATAAATGAAATACGGTATCAACGACCACAGCCCGAATAAGGCTGTTTGCTTTAAGGCTTCAGCACCTTTTTCCTGCGCCACAATCACATGTGCGATCAATGCAAATGTTGGAAAAAGTGGGACTAAACCTGCAATATAAAATGCCTTACTTTTTGAAAGAATTGAAATCAACAAAACCACTGCTGCACCCAGAATACATTTCAAAAATAAAGACAACATCTAAAATTACTCAAACACATGATCAGTGCAAGAGTTTACGCCAAGCGTGTAAATTTGAAATCTAAAATATTAGAAATTTAATGCGCTATAAGTTAAAGCTTTAAAAAGCGCGTTTTAATTTGCCTCGGTTAATAAACGCAACCAAACCCATAACAATCGCCATCACAATAAAAAAGATAAATTTTAGCTCACTTCTACTCAAGTGCGTCTCAGATTTATTCACCTCAGCTTGAGTAAAATCGGCTGATACTGGAGGCAAAGGTGAGACATAAGAGGCTGGAATATTTTTAAAATTTAATTCACTGAGTTCAGCAGGCTTTTCACCTTTGCCCACCAAAACATAAGCCGCAACAATGTCAAAATCCAAAGGATTTTGAATGCCAAATTTCACTTTGGTGGGTTCATAAGTGTTGTATTCAGGGATCCAGTCATTCACTTGACTATAAATACGAATGCTATCTGTTTTTTCCAATATCGGATCTGTAATCAGCTGTTCTGAAGCATCTTCAATGAATGTGTTTAAGCCTTTGAATTGCTTGAGTGAATATTGATTGGTTTGCGTCAAATTTTCTGCAATCAGTGTTTGATATACAGCATGCTCACTGGGATTGGCTTTATTTAACAGGCCCTGATTGTCCATGACAAACTCAACTTTTGCAGTAAGTCCTGGATAATTTTGTCGTCCAACCAAATAAACCGCGGTCCAAATCTGATCCCCCGCTTGTACATCTTCTAATTCTAATTCGTACAATTGATTGGGTTTTAAATTTAACACTTGATCAAATAAAACTTGTGAAGTCTCGCCTGCCAAGACATTGCAAGAAAATGCAAAACAAATAACTGATATAATTTTTCGTATATTCATTTTCGAGCCCTCCACAAGTGCGATAGATATCACACATTTTATAATAAAAACAATGGTTAATCACAGAACCTTTGTCTAACAATTCTCTTTTTTAGATAAGTGGTTATTGATTGCATCACAGGACCAATCTTAAAGCTGATCTGGTTTATTCGTTCTACCCTATGCAATATCGAAATAAGTACTCAGAAATCAGCACAGCATCAAAAGCTGACTGCATATCTCATTTTTCTTCAATAACTTATTTTAAATAAATTATAGCTTTGATTTTAAATTAGCTGAATGCGACCCTAAAAATTATTGAAAACTATCATAAACATATGAATATTATTATTTTATTCAAAAACTCAAACTCCATCACAGTTTTAAATGGTCAGTTACATGACACAATTTGTCGTTTAAAAACTATTTTTTACAGCTTGAACAAAATTAAATCGCTATCATATACCCCTTTAATTCGCATAATTTCGAGAAAGCTTTTATGAGTCAAAGTCATATCCGTATTCGAGGCGCACGTACCCATAATTTAAAAAATGTGTCACTCGATATTCCACGTGACAAGTTTGTGGTCATCACAGGACTCTCAGGCTCAGGGAAATCATCTCTGGCTTTCGATACCTTATATGCTGAGGGTCAGCGCCGTTATGTCGAATCTTTATCTGCGTATGCACGTCAGTTCCTTTCACAAATGGAAAAGCCTGAAGTTGATTCAATTGAAGGTTTAAGCCCTGCGATTGCGATTGAACAGAAATCTACCAGCCATAACCCCCGTTCAACCGTGGGAACCATTACTGAAATCTACGACTATTTACGTTTACTGTATGCACGTGTTGGCACACCCTACTGCCCAGAGCACGACTTGCCGATGGTTGCACAGACTGTTTCTGAAATGGTCGATGCAGTGAAAGGACTGGAGGAAGGCACAGCGTTGATGCTCCTTGCACCAGTTGTTCGTGAGCGTAAAGGTGAATACAGCAACCTGTTTGAGCAATTACAGAGCCAAGGTTTTGTCCGCGCGCGCGTGGATGGTGAAGTGATTGATATCGATACACCACCAGAACTCGATAAAAAGAAAAAGCACACCATTGAAGTTGTGGTTGACCGTTTTAAAGTCCGTGATGATTTAGGTAATCGAATTGCCGAAAGCTTTGAAACAGCATTACGTTTAGGCAGTGATCTGGCGATTTTATCGTGGATGGGTGGTGAACATCCTGACCGTGTATTTTCAGCAAAACATTCCTGCCCTGAATGTGACCGTGCTGTTGCTGAACTAGAGCCACGTCTGTTCTCGTTCAATAACCCATTTGGTGCCTGCCCTGTCTGCGACGGTTTAGGTACCCGTAGTCATTTCAGTGCTGAAAAACTGATTCCAAGCCCAGATGTTTCTATCAGCCAAGGTGCAATCCGTGGCTGGGACAGACAACGTCCATACTATTACAGCATGATTCAGAAAGTTGCAGATCATTTTGGCTTTTCTTTAGACACGCCTTGGAATGAACTCGACGCTGATACGAAAAAGAAATTTCTTTACGGTACAGGCAAAGAAAAAGTTGATCTTAGCTATATCGATGAGCGTGGTCGTAAACACAATCGGGTACAACCTTTTGAAGGTATTTTGCCTCATTTAGAGCGTCGTTATCGTGAAACTGAATCTAATTATGTCCGTGATGATCTGGCGCAGTACTTATCCAATGCCGCTTGTGATGCTTGTGGCGGCTCACGTTTAAATGAAATTTCACGTCATGTCCGTGTTAAAGACAAAACCATTGCCCAAATTACCAAAATGTCGATTGGTGATGCTGAAAGCTACTATCAAGATTTAAATCTTGAAGGTGCCAAAGGTGAAATTGCCGATAAAATTTTTAAAGAAATTCGCGAGCGTTTGCACTTCCTTGTATCAGTCGGTTTAAATTATTTAAGCCTATCTCGCTCTGCTGAAACACTTTCAGGTGGTGAAGCACAACGTATCCGCCTAGCCTCACAAATTGGTGCTGGTCTAATGGGGGTGATGTACGTTTTAGATGAGCCATCCATTGGGTTACACCAACGCGATAATGATCGTTTATTGGAAACACTGGTTCGTTTGCGTGATCTGGGCAATACAGTTTTAGTGGTTGAGCATGATGAAGATGCAATCCGTGCAGCCGACCATATTATTGATATTGGTCCGGGTGCTGGTGTGCATGGTGGTCATATCATTGCCGAAGGAACCTATGATGAACTTGCAGCCAATGAGAACTCTCTAACAGGAAAATACCTCTCTGGTAAGTTAAAAATTGCAGTGCCCAAAGAGCGAGTTAAACCGCCTAAGCCTGAAGAACAAATTAAACTGATGGGCGCATCAGGGCATAACTTACAAAATGTTGATTTGACGATTCCTTTAGGTGTAATGACTTGTGTGACAGGTGTTTCAGGTTCAGGTAAATCCACCTTAATTAACCGTACCCTTTTACCACTTGCAGCGACGCAATTAAATGGTGCAACCACCTTAACTGCTGAAAAGTTTGATTCGATTGATGGCTTACAGTTCCTTGATAAAGTGGTAGACATTGACCAAAGTCCGATTGGGCGTACTCCACGTTCCAACCCAGCGACATATACCGGTTTGTTTACCCCGATTCGTGAATTGTTTGCGCAAACCCCTGAAGCTAAAGCCCGTGGTTATGCTGCAGGTCGTTTCTCGTTTAACGTCAAAGGCGGGCGCTGTGAGGTGTGTGAGGGGGATGGTATGATCAAAGTTGCCATGCACTTCTTACCCGATATGTACGTGCCTTGTGATAACTGTCATGGTCAGCGTTATAACCGTGAAACCTTAGAAGTTGGTTATAAAGGCAAGAATATTTCTGACGTATTGGAAATGACCGTCGAAGATGCGATGCATTTCTTTGATGCAATCCCTGTGATTCACCGTCGTTTGGAAACCTTAAACCAAGTCGGGTTAGGCTATATCCGCTTAGGTCAGTCTGCAACAACGCTATCTGGTGGTGAAGCGCAACGGGTCAAACTGGCGCGTGAGCTGGCAAAACGCGATACAGGTAAAACCCTGTATGTACTGGATGAACCAACCACTGGTTTGCATTTCCATGATATTGCCAAACTGCTCGATATTCTTCATGAACTACGCAATAAGGGCAATACCATTGTGGTGATTGAGCATAATCTCGATGTGATTAAAACGGCGGACTGGGTGATTGATTTAGGCCCTGAAGGTGGCGCAGGGGGTGGTCAGATTATTGCGGAAGGTACCCCAGAACAAGTGGTGAAATCTAAAGTTTCACATACAGCGAAGTTCTTAAAACCGTTGTTGAAGTAATTCCCTGCATCTTCCCCTCCCTCCTTTAAATAAGGAGGGAGTTTCTCTCTTTATCCCACAGGACTTAGGGGGAGATTAATCATCTAAGCTCGAAATTAAATAGCTCATATAATTTTTATAAAACTCAGATTCGCGCCTTTCTCTTATATATTCCAACAATCATTGGCTTAATTTGAGGATTTGCTGAGCAAATTTTGCATTTCTAATTTAAACAAGGCAAGATCAATGCATAGCACAGGATATTTTCCTTATGAAGCTTCTTTACTTATGCTTTTTAGTCCCAAGTATCTGTTTACTCAGCAGTTGTAGTATAAACATTGCCGGTGGTAATGGCAGACCCGACAATCCTTATTTTATCACCACCCAGCCCTTACTGATTAAAAAAATACAGCTTCCTGTTGGCTCTACTTTAACCTACGAAAAACACGGCTTTAAAACCGGCAGACAAAGTCAGTTAATGAGTGAAAGTCAACTGAAAGGGATTTCAATGCCGAGTGGACAAACCATTACTTGGGGTGGCGTACCAATCAGTGCAATCAACAAATTCACCAACTCAGAAATGCGCGGCTTTAGCCTTAAAGCAGAATTTAAGCTGCTTGCTCCCAATCAAAACTCTGGCTTCTCTAAACAGTGGCAACGTTGTGGTGATGATCTGGGGATTGGTATTAAAAATACAGAGGATTGGTCATTTAATCTCAATAATATTGTTGATGTGGAAAGCTGTAGTGTGCTGTATCAACGTTACTTTCAAGACAATGCCGAACAGCAACGATTTTTAAATCAATTGTATGCTGAGTTACGTAAAGTCACTGCAAAATAATTCAGTATTTTTATCATTGAATGCTGATGATAAATCAATATTTTCTAACAGGTTAATTATCATCAAGATTCCCAGTCGATCATCCCACGACTTTATTTCGACCTTGTGCTTTGGCCTTAAATAGCGATGCATCTGCCCGATTAAACAAAGCTTCCCAACTTTCAGCCCCAGTTGCCACGCCAATACTGACAGAAACATTGAGCTGTTCGTTAGACATTGAACTGTTAAAATTTAACCGTGAGACATCAGCCAAAATGCTTTCAGAAATTTGCAACGCCCAATCCCATTGAATACGATCAATCAAAATCAAAAACTCATCGCCACCAAAACGTACAATCAAATCAGATTGCGCAATATTTGCTTTTAAACATCGAGCAATTTCAACAATAACCGAATCACCTAAAATATGCCCAAAGCGATCATTCACATATTTAAAATTATCAATATCCACCATGATCAAGGTCAACTCTTGAAACCGCTCGGTTTGTGTCGCAATATTTTTTAAATAAACATCTAAAGCCAATCGATTTGAGACACCGGTTAAACTGTCAGTGTTGGCGCTATTTTGTAATTGAAATTCAAAAGCATCACGTTGCTTGAGCATTTCTTTTAATTTATCAAGCGCATCAGTTAGGGTATGCACCTCTTTGGTTTGTATCGAAGCATCCCCTAGATAATCACGTTCTTGTACTTGAGACAGTTCCAAAATCATATTTCTTGCATATATCAAGGGTTCAAATAACTTTTTACGTGTATATAACATGGTAAAAACTGCGACCGACAATGACAAAAGAGAAATAAAGAGCGTGATAAAAAATTGACGTTGCTCCGATTCCATTCGATGACGTGCACTTAAGGCATGGGTTTCAAGTAGATATTTTTGTAAATTTACCACCGTGGTAAACTTATCCACGATTGCATCTGTCAGTTGGTTTGCCGTTAAAAAATAAGGCTGCTGATTTCTACTCTCTTGCACCAAACGATTTACGATGGGTAAACCTTGGTCAATAAATTGAGTTTTCACCTGACCATATAAATAAAGATACTCTGGCGTTTTTAAAGACTCTATTTGCATGGTATCCATCAAACGCCATAAGTATTTAACCTGTTCTTGCGTTTGTAATGAGCGTGCTTTGTTATATTCAGGCAGTGGTTCGGAAAAGCTCAGGGGTGCCATGATGTTAGACGCAACTCGTCCAGATTGATCTCGTAAATCAGCCAATATCAGCACAATTGAAGCATAATCCGTCACATCACTATTATTCTTTTTTGAATGGTTAATTAATTGCTGCAACATGGCTCTACAACTGTCCCATGCCCGAAACATTCCCTGAATCACTTGATCCATTTGCACTGAATTACGTTCTTTTAATGGTAAGGCTAAATAAGCATCGACTTGTTTACGGGCGATGTTCAAATCATGTCTTAACTGAACATCAACTTGATCCGCCAAACTGGTAAACCCCGCCTTGTTTAAGGTCTCGACGGTTAAATTAATCTGCTGATCTACGTCCTTACGATAGTCCTGCAATTCTTTTATTCTGTCTGGAAAATTTGCTGTCGTGCTCGACATTGCTTTATTTGTTGGCGCTCTTTCCCGTGAAATTTTATTGGATGTTTCAGCAAAAACTTGCAAGGCTTGAATATTGACTAAAGCTCGATTTGCTCGACTATACTCTCGATAATTACTGATGATTTGTGGAACAGCAATTAACAAAACAGACAAAATGATGACTGACATGAGGATAAGCAAACGCGTGCTTATTTGTTCTGATCTGAGTTCATGCACCATCACCATGGTCCTGTGGGAAGTTATATCGCAATAAAGCTAAAGAAATTTTGTTTATATTATAGAATATATACACATAAACTACTCCACATAATCAAGTTTAATCTACAGCGTTCAACGCCTTTATATTATCGTTTTTATAGATGAGTAATATTCAAAATTCACATTTTACATATAAATAGAATTTGCATAAAATTGAACTTAGATAGAAATTCTCATGATTTGAAAATTTACCTTTTTTATTGCCCAGTTTCCCCCAATAAACTGGGCATTTTTTTATCTACTGCATTTATCTCAAATAAAAGAATAAGCCTAATTTATCCAAGATACTTAATGTCAGTTGCTTGCGTTCAGCAGGATCATCCCCTGTCTGCATGTGCATATTTAAAGCAAAAGCGGTGATCTGACCATTCGGCTGTTCCACCCATCCCGTATACCAACCCACTTGTGGCTGCACATCCATTCCCCAACCACTTTTGGCATAAAGCTTGGAATCACCCCGTCTTTCGACATAGAGCATATCTTTAACTTGTTGCTGTACAGCATCATCAAAAGGCAATGTTTTGTTTGCCAATTGATAAGCAAATTTAGCTTCTTGCTCTGGGGTAATTTTCAATGGGCCGACTAGCCAGAAATTATCTACCTGTTGACCAATTTGTGTATTGCCAAAACCAACACGCTTGACTTCTTTACTCATCAAATTCAAGCCAATACGCCGTGCCAACTCCTGATATACAGGTACGGCTGAAGCCTGCATTGCTTGTGCCAAGGTCATATCTTTTTCCCATGCAGGAAAAGATCTTTTTTCTCCATTCCACTTAAATACTTCTGTATTTGTCGCTTTCGCATGTTGCAAACCAATTAAGGCATTCAACATTTTAAAAGTAGAGGCTGGAATATAGGCAGTCTTGGCTCTATTTAAATCATTCCCATAACGTTTAAATTGAGTTCCATCATAAGTCACAAAGACGGCTTGAGTTTGCGCATAATTAAACAACAACGGGATTTCACTTGTTCTTTGTGATGACGCTGGATCATGCAAATTGGCATTAGAAACACAACCTGAAAATGCCACACTACTCAGAATGATCAATACACTGCTTTTTATTTTAGATTTAAATCGGTAATTACTCATAAACTTTACTTAGGCATTGACTCAATCTGAAATAGTGTAGATGAGCCCATGAATTATTTTTTAAATTGAATGTAAGAAAATATTTACAGGTGCAATATATTGGTGCATAATGCACTTCATTAGGGCAATTTATTAATATTCCTCAGCAGAATTTATTGATTTGCTCCAGATTTTGGCGAAAAATCCCAGTTTTCTTTGAAAATTGGGATTTTTTTTGGCAAGAATCATGCCAACATAATTCACCTTTTGCTTAATTATGCTACATATTGGTGCAATACTTTTATTGTCTGTTTAATGCGATTTGCTTTGAATTTTTAAATAAAAAAAAGCCCAACCTTGGGGAAAGCTGGGCATATAAACTCAAAATCTCAAAAAATTCATTTAAAATGAATGAACTTTATTGACTCATTATTCAAAATATCTTTTACTTTGTAAAACCTATTAAATTGATCGGATATAAATGAATTATCGTTTTTATGAATAATTGAGAATAAAACAACAATATTCACATGAAATGATTATAGAATCACAAATTAATTCTAAATATAAGCAGAATTTAATGACATTTTCTTGACATTGATCGCAAAACAACCATCGGTAATATCGATCAAAAAACACAAATAAACAATAAAACAAATGTATTAATTTAACAATTTGATATCTGTTTTATATGAAATAAAACTTTTGTCTGAATTTAGTCTGTTGTTCTAATTAAGTTTTTTTCCAGGTTGACGTAAAGCTATTTAAATGTACGTTTTTTAAACAATGTAAATTTCATGTATCTACTTTGTAAACAGTGGCCTTAAACGTCATTGACTTAATATCTTGTTACAATACAATGCCGTCTGTTTCACCAATTTCTCCTATTGGAAAAGATTATGAAAAAACTCGGTTTAGCCACTGCTTTATTATTAGCCATGACCGGCGCTCAAGCATACCAATTTGAAATTCAAGGTCAATCAGAGTATATCGATACAACTGAAAATGACAAAGATTTCACTGGTGGTTTGCAAGGTACTTACTACTTCAAAAATGTTGACTCTTCAAAAGGTCCATTGGCTGAAGCAGCGTTCTTAAACCAAGCATCAAATGTTTCTTTAGCATATAACTATGGCGAATTAGACGGTGGTGTAGTTGCACATAACTACGGCGCTAAAGCTGAACTTTATGTTCCAACTCCATATGTACCTGCATACGCAAGTGCTTCTTATAGCCACACAATCCTTGACGGTAAAAATGGCTTGCCAAATGATCAAGGCGATCGTTTTGCATTAGAAGTGGGTGCTCTTCCTACTCAAAACTTCTTAGTTGCTGTTGGTTATACTAACGTTGCTGACCAAGTTGCTTTAGATGCATTCAATGTTATGGGTAACGGCGTTGCTAAAGCGACTGCTGAAGCTGCAACAATTGGTGAAGACCAAGACGCAATCACTGCACGTGCTAAATACGTTGGCGGTATTGACGGTACAAATATGTCTTTAGCGTTTGAATCAGGCATCATCTATGGTGATGCGACTGCATACCAGTTTAAAACTGATTTCTATTTGAACCCACAATTAAGCGTTGGTGCTTCTTACGCAGCGTCTAGCTACGAAGGTACGCCTGATTCAGCTTGGGGTGCAAACGTAAACTACTTCATCACGCCTGCGATTGCAGTTGGTGCAAGCTACGTAAATGCAAACTACGAAAACAATAAAGGCCACGCAATTTCGTATGTTGGTGATACGCAAACTGTTGGCTTAAATGCTAAATTCCGTTTCTAAGTTGCTTAGAAATTGAATCAAAAAAGGACTCATACGAGTCCTTTTTTATTGCCTTTGTTTTTAAATAAACAACTTAGTTTCTCAGTACATTTAAGAAATGTAGATGGCGTTCATATTGATCAATGATGTCTTGAATCAAGTCTTCTTGCGTCCACTCCATTACATCATAGTTTTGACCACCTTCTCTTAAAAATATTTCTGCTTGATAAAAATCATCGGTTTCCTGATGTTCTTCATTCATCATAAAGCTTGGCGCAACCATTTTGCGTGCAATGACTTTATAGATAAAATTGAACTCATCATGATGATCCACACTCAGTTGAACACCGTCTTCGGTTTCTTTAATCACCACATTTAAATCACGGCGTTTAAACTCAAAACGAATACTTTCAAAAGCCTTAATCACATCAACCTGAATATAATGTTGTACTTCAGCCAACGTATGCGGATAGTGCATGATTAAGCCCAAACGTTGCTGCCAACTACGTGGGTTTTGCACAGCTCTCGGCGTGATTCTTGCCACTTGTAAAGCCTGCATTTTGGTGACATCTAAGCGCAATGCTTTGACTAAGCCCCAACACAACAACAGCATAATAAAGGTGAATGGTAAGGCACTCATCATGGTGGCCGATTGTAGTGCGCCTAGCCCACCAACCATTAATAGAATGATCGACAAGACCGCCATTAAAACAGTCCAGAACAAGCGTTGCCATATCGGCGAATTTTCTGTTTTCGCAGTGAGATAATCGGTCACCAATGCACCAGAATCTGCGGAGGTAACAAAGAACAACACCACCAGCAGTGTCGCAATAAGACTAAACACACCTGAAAAAGGCAGATGGGTTAAAAATTCAAACAATGCAACTGATGAATCTTTTTGTACCGCAGAAATTAGCCCAACCTGCCCTTGTTCCATGATACTGAACAAGGCAGCATTGCCAATAAAACCCATCCAGATCAAGGTAAAGCCTGTCGGAATAAGCAGTACCCCAACAATAAACTCTCGAATGGTTCGACCTTTTGAAACACGCGCAATAAACATACCAACAAATGGTGACCAAGAAATCCACCATGCCCAATACATGATGGTCCAACCACCAATCCAGCCATTTGATTGATAAGCATATAAATTAAAGGTCATGCTAAACAAATTCGAAATATATTGTCCAGCGTTTTGAATGGTTGCTTGTAGGATATAAATACTGGAACTGGCGAGGAATACAAAGCCTAACAATACCAAAGCTAAAATCAGATTCAGTTCAGAGAGTCGTTTAATTCCTTTGTCTAATCCGAGGAAAACCGACAACGAAGCCAGCGTACTCACCACAATAATCAAAAAGATTTGGGTGCTAATATTACTTTCCCAGCCAAATAAATAATTTAAGCCAGAGTTAATTTGCGTTACCCCAAATCCTAACGTGGTAGCCACACCAAATACCGTACCAATGGTGGCAAAAGTATCGACCGCATCTCCGATTGGGCCATGAATTCGTTGACCAATAATCGGAAACAAACCTGAACGAACTTTGAGTGGCAAGTTATAGCGAAAAGCAAAATAAGCCAGCGTTAAGCCAACAACTGCATAGATAGCCCAAGCATGTAAGCCCCAATGGAAAAAGGTAATTCTCATTGCTTCTTGGGCAGATTCAATGGTTTGTGGATCACCAGCAGGTGGATTGACATAATGCATGACAGGTTCTGCAACACTGAAGAACATTAACCCGATCCCCATACCCGCAGTAAATAGCATGGCAAACCATGACCCATTACTATACTCAGGCTGGCTATGATCAGGTCCAAGCTTGATTTTACCCATGTCAGAAAAGGCAATAAAAATCAGCACAATTAAAAATATTGCGACAGATAAAACATAGAACCAACTAAATGAATCGGTGATCCAGCGGTTCATCCTTTGAGTAATCAGTTCAAAGGCATTTGGTGCAAAGACAACAACGGCTAAAAAAAGCGCAATAATTCCAACAGTGCTCAAGAAAACATTTGGATTGACATTGTCAAACCAAGTGATTTTTTTGGAAGGCATATTTCCCCCAGGTTTTTATACTCAATGGACAGACTTTTTAAAGTCAAAAAAAGGCATTCACAGGTGTGAAAAAAGACGAATCCTGTAGAACAGCGATTGGATTCAGGCCACATTATAATTTAAATTAACATTTTCAACAATTTACTAAATGTAACAAGATCATTAGCTCATGATTTTGGTTTATTTTCAATATATTGCAAGGCAATCATCCGTGAGACGATCAGGGCAAAATACATCACACCACAGAACATTTGCAACATTGAAATCACCCGCGCAGCAGGTGCAACAGGAATCAAATCGGACAATCCCGTTGCCGATTGCAAACTAAAACTAATGAACAATAAATCCAGCCAAGATTGGTAGTCCGCAACATGATTTGGGTTTTGAAAACTCTGCGGAACCAGCAATTGACAAATACTGTATAAGAAGGCAAATCCCCATGCGATCAGGGTAAATACCGCACCCGCAGCAAACAGTTCATCTTTGGTTAAATAACGATCTGCAAACATATAGCGGATTAGGCCATATGCTGCACAAAAATAAGCAGCTGCTTCAAATGAATGTGCAAAGATTTGCAAAGTAACAGAATGAAAACCGATCAGCATCAGAAAGGACAGTACAAATGCCCCCGTGACAAAAGTTAAGCCCAACAGTGTAAATGTCGGTGTTTGTCGAATCACTTTGGCAATAATCAGTAATGCAGAGACACCGAGTAACCAAGTTAAAATTTGATAACTTCTGCTGGCATTGGTATAGACAGATAAAACTAAAATAAGCAGTTGGACCAACAATAACCATGCTGACGGTAATTGTTTAAAACCTTTCCAAAATTCGATCATTGAACGCATATTTTCTGATTCTGATTGTTCTTTTAAACATTCAAATTAACATATTCATGGGGTTTCTTAAATACTTTCAATTTTTCGTGATAATTCAACTGATCTATCAGCATAAAACAAGCTTTATATCGCTTAAAAGCTGAAACTGGGATGATTGAGTTCTGGCTTTGCATCGCCCATAAAAAAACACCTTCGAGAAGGTGTTTTTTAAGCTGATCTCAAATCACTTAGTGATCTGAAGCACCAGAGATACCAATACCTGTTTGTGAACGTACAAACTGTGCATCAAATGCTTTGCGCTCTGCTTCTGCACGTGCAGATTTGTCTGTCACAGAGAACAACCAGCAGCAGATGAATGCTAATGGCATAGCAAAGATTGCAGGACCATTGAATGAGTTGATCGGAGTATCAGAGATTTTTAATGTATCTACCCAAACTGCTTTAGATAAGATAATTAAAGTCACCGCTGTCACTAGACCGACAACACCACCTACAACAGCACCACGTGTAGTTAAGCCTTTCCAGAACATTGAAAGAACCAATACTGGGAAGTTTGCACACGCCGCGACAGAGAATGCTAAACCCACCATGAAGGCAACGTTTTGCTTCTCGAACAAAATACCTAAAATCATCGCAAAAATCGCAAGACCAAGTGTTGCAATCTTCGACATACGTAATTCAGATTCAGGGGTTGTTTGACCTTTTTTCAGTACGTTTGCGTACAAGTCATGTGAAATTGCTGAAGCACCTGACAGTGTCAAACCTGCAACTACCGCAAGAATCGTTGCGAATGCAACTGCTGAAATAAAGCCCATGAACAGATCGCCACCCACTGCATCTGCAAGGTGTACCGCTGCCATGTTGTTACCGCCAACTAATTCTAGTTTGCCAGTCACAGCCATTTTAGCAACATCAATAAATTGTGGGTTGTTTGATACGAAAAGGATCGCACCGAAACCGATAATGAAGGTTAATAAGTAGAAGTAACCAATGAAGCCTGTTGCAACAACCACAGATTTACGAGCTTCTTTAGCATCTTTAACTGTAAAGAAACGCATAAGAATGTGTGGTAAACCTGCTGTACCAAACATGAGTGCTAAACCAAGTGACAAAGCATCGAGTGGGTTTTTCGCCAAACTGCCTGGTCCCATAATTTTGGTTGCATCATCAAGACTGACATCATGTACTTTTGCAAATACATCAATAGACTGTCTGAACATTTCAGAGAAGCTATAACCGACAGAATGCATCACCATGAACGCCATGAATGTTGCACCTGAAAGTAACATCACTGCTTTAATGATCTGTACCCAAGTTGTTGCCAACATGCCACCGAAGATCACGTAAGCCATCATCAGAAGGCCAACAATCACAACTGCGATGTTATAGTTCAAACCAAATAACAGTTTGATCAACTGACCTGCACCCACCATTTGAGCAATCAAATAGAAAGCCACAACTACAAGCGAACTGATTGCTGCAAGTGTACGTACTGGTTTTTCTTCTAAACGGAAAGAAACCACGTCAGACAGGTTATATTTACCTAAGTTACGTAGACGCTCAGCAACCAAGAACAATACGATTGGCCAGCCAACCATGAAACCCAGTGAATAAAGCAAGCCATCAAAGCCTGAGCTAAACACCAATGCAGAAATACCCAAGAACGATGCAGCAGACATATAGTCACCTGCAATCGCTAAACCATTTTGGAAACCAGAGATACCACCACCAGCGGTGTAGAAGTCTGCAGTATTGGTAGTTTGTTTTGCAGCCCATTTAGTAATAAATAAGGTTAAACCAACAAAAATTGCAAACATAATGATTGCATGCCAGTTGGTCGCTTGCTGCTGAGCTTCACCTAAATCTGGGCCTGCTTGTGCAACAGTAGAAAGCAGTGCAGTAGATGCAAGAGCTGCTTTAGTCTTTAAAGAGTTCCATTTCATCTTAGTGCAGTCCTTTTTCGTGGGCGATTGCTTCTACTTCTTTCATTGCATCTGCATTCAATTGATCCAATTTATTGTTGGCAATATATGAGTACACACCACACAATACGAAAGATAAAACAATAATTCCTAGACCTAAAGGAATTCCCCAAGTGGTGATGCCACCACTAAATGAACTCATTAAAAATTCTTTGTTATAGCCAACTAAAAGCATAAATCCAACATAAACGAACAACATAATTGCAGTTAATGTCCAGCTTAATTTACTTTTTTTAGCAACCATTTCCTTGAATTTTGGATTTTGTAGAATCGCCTCTACCTGTCTCTCATCCATAACCATGCTCCTTGATAAGCGACCAGAACGCTGGTTGCTTTTTTTAGTCTTTTTTTACATGGTCAAAATTAACAATATTGTGGGGTTCTCGTAACTTAGACTTTGGTCGTTAAATTTTGAGCAAAATAAACGAGACAGTTCATGTATGCGTTATTATAGGCGCAGCTTTTTATACTGTAGTCCTTATGAACAGTTGGTTAATTATAGGGGTTCTGGCCCTTTACATCCTCATTCTATTCGTTTGTGCCTTCTTTGGTGAGAAGCATGCGAGTCGATTAAGCACGCGCGGCAGGATGCTTCTCTTTAGTCTAACATTGGGCGTATATTGCTCATCTTGGACGTTTTATGGAGCAACAGGTGCTGCAGTACGTGAGGGGATTATTTTCCTGCCGATTTATTTAGGACCTTTATTATTTGTCTGGCTAGGTTATGACATTTGGCGCCGTTTAGGTCGCGTTCGACAACATCATGCGATTTCTTCGATTGCCGACTTTGTCGCAGCACGTTATGGTAAAAGTGGAACATTAGCGTCCTTAGTGACCATCTTGGCTGTAATCGCCATCATTCCTTACTTAGCACTACAATTACGCGCCATTGCGCTTAGCGCTTCCGTCATGCTCGATCACAATACCCAAGTGGTCTCCACCACCACCAATGGTGTGCTTGGTCTTACCGCTGTATTGGCGATCTTGGCCATGATGTTTGGCACAAGACAAATTGCCAATACCGAACAACATGGCGGTTTAATGCTTGCCGTTGCTTTTGAATCATTTGTAAAACTATTTGCCCTGCTCTGCGTGGCATTTTTCTTTATTTTTGATCATCCACAAAATATTGTACAAATCTCACAGGATGTGCAAAAAACTTTTCATGAAGTACAACTGTTTGGTGTGCCAGATACCTTCTGGGTTCAAACATTACTCGCTTCATTGGCGATTATCTGTTTACCACGTCAGTTCCATGTGGCCGTGGTTGAATTACGCGATGAAAAACATATACGTGGTGCAAGACGGTGGTTTGCTGCATATTTGATTCTGACCATTATTGCCATTATTCCAATCGCCAGTTGGGCACTGCATGCAGCACCTAAGTATCTGACCATTCCTGATGTTGCAGTACTCTCTTTACCGATTAGTTATAACCAAGACTGGTTATCTTTACTGGCATTTTTAGGCGGTTTTTCAGCATCAACAGGTATGCTATTAGTCTCTTCTGTGGCACTGTCCATCATGCTCAGTAATGACTTGATTATGCCTTCTCTATGGAAGTTTGGCATTCTTTCTCGTCATGACAAACGCTTACCACAGGTACTTAAATTTACCCGTCGTGTGTGTATTTTAGCGGTAATGTTACTCGGATTTTTATTCTTCCACTTCTTTAATGATATTGACCAATTATCTACCTTCGGACTATTGGCTTTTAGTGCGGTTGCACAATTTTCACCGGCTTTAATTGGTGGTTTATACTGGCGTGGTGGAAGTCGCCAAGGGGTTTATGCAGGCTTGGTTGTAGGCTTTATCCTTTGGTCATATACCTTATTATTGCCAACGATTTTACGTAGCTTACCTGTTGAATATAGCCAGTTTGCACATCAATTTTTGATGTTTGGACCTTTAAATATTGAATGGTTAAGACCAGAAGCCTTATTTGGTTTTGAATCTTTTGCCCCGCTTACTCATGGTGTAATCTGGGCACTTGGTTTAAATATTACCTTATATATTTGGGTCTCTCGTATTTATCGTCCTAGTATTGCTGAACAAATACAGGCAGAAAGCTTTTTCTATTATGAAACCAAGCCCTTACCTGCACAAAATACCTCTACCGATATTAATTATTTACACCATGATGTCGCTAAACTTAAAGTTGGTGATCTGATTGCACTAGCCAAACGGATTACTGGTGAAGGGCCAGCAACCCATGCCTTTCAGCAATTTTGTACCATGAACAATGTGGTGCTCAATGAAAATAGCAGTGCCAATGGGATGTGGTGGCGGTTCACTGAACAATACCTCGCAGGCACAATCGGGGCAGCCTCTGCACGGACATTACTCACCACGGCTATGGTCAATAATGGCTTGGCATTGGGCCAAGTGGCAAATATTCTCGACCAAGCGTCACAATGGCAACGCTTTAATCAAAATCTTATCATGACCATGATTGACCACATGACCCAAGGGGTCAGTGTGGTTGATGAAAACATGTGTTTAGTTGCTTGGAACAACCAATATTTAAAGCTGTTTGATTATCCAAAAGATTTAGTCTATGTCGGTTGCCCAATTGCCGATTTGATTCGTTATAACGCAGAGCGTGGCGAATGTGGTCCAGGCTCGGTAGAAGAACATGTACGTAAGCGAATTCATTGGATGAAAGTCGGGAGCGCACATGAGTTTGAACGGATTCGTAAAGATGGCCGTGTGATTCAAATGCGTGGTAATCCCATTGAAGGTGGTGGTTTTGTTACGACCTTTGCGGATATTACTGCATTCCGTGAAAATGAAGCGGTACTTGAAGCACGTGTGTCTGATCGTACCCAACAGCTTGCAAATGCCTTATCTGAACAACAACTGGCACGTGAGCAAGCCGACAAAGCCAATATGTCAAAAAGCCGCTTTATTGCAGCAGCCAGTCACGATTTGCTTCAACCGATGCACGCAGCACGCTTATTCAGTACTGCTTTAGAACAAAGCGTACAATCGGATGAAGATCGTAAAACCTTACAACAGCTTGATCGTGCCTTACATGGTGCTGAGAGTATGTTGTCTGCCCTTTTGGATATTGCACGACTGGAAGGTGGTTCAATCCAACCGAAACGCCAAGCTTATCCACTGCATGATTTATTAAGTGATTTAGAACTGCAATTTAAATCAATCGCCGCACAACGTAATATCCAATTGCGTGTCCATGATGCTCAATTCTGGATTGATACCGACCCACAATGGATCCGTCGTATCATCCAAAACTTTGTCAGCAATGCCTTGCGTTATACTGCTCGCGGACGTGTGATTGTTGGTGTGTTACGCGCGTCTAATCGCCCAAATCATATTCGTATCGGTGTCTGGGATACCGGTCCAGGGATTGCAGAAGAACAACGCATTAAGCTGTTTCAAGAGTTTGAGCGTTGTGGACATACCTCGCCATGGGGCGAACAAGGCCTAGGGCTTGGTCTGGCAATCGTCCAACGTATGACCAGTTTGCTTGATTATCCTGTGCATGTTTATTCTGAACTAGGTAAAGGCTCGTGTTTTATGATTGATGTGCCAATGGTAGCAGCGCCTAAACTGGTTTCATCACCTGTACAAGCGGTACCATTAAAAGCCAAAGCTTATAAAATCTTATGTTTGGACAATGATGATACGATTTTGGAGGGTATGACAACGCTACTGACCAAATGGGGTTATCAAGTCTTTAAAGCCACTGAACCTGAACAAGCGTTGGAAATTATTCAAAAAGAAAATATTCAAGTCTGGTTGGTTGATCAGCATTTAAATCACGGCAAAATTGGCTTAGATTTTATTGTCGAAAACCGTCAGGAAAATGTTCCTTCAGCACTGATTACTGCAGATTCTGATCCTGAATTACCAGAGCGTGTTAAAGACCTCAACGTGGTGTTGTTGAAGAAACCATTGAAGCCTGCTTCTCTACGTGCATGGTTATCTGGCTTGAAGATTTCTAAATAATCTTCCACTACGTTCAA
The DNA here is from genome assembly GCF_022828975.1 of Acinetobacter sp. NyZ410. NCBI lineage: Bacteria > Pseudomonadati > Pseudomonadota > Gammaproteobacteria > Moraxellales > Moraxellaceae > Acinetobacter > Acinetobacter sp. NyZ410. Next base: position 4,655,032 of record NZ_CP094620.1, read on the forward strand.
CCCTTTTCAGTTTATTGATCACGTTCTTCTTTAATGTTTTGAAACATTTACAACCTCTAGACCATTGCGTTCTAGAGGTTTTGTAACGCAATTTTTTAAGTGGAATAGCAATTTTTTTTAAGCTTTGTGCAAAAGCATTCAAAAAAAAGCAAAACTCGAACCCATTTATTGACTAAAAACTTCAAAGCCCTCTTTTCTATGGCAAATAACATCAAAATAGTAAATATACACTTGTATAGTTAGTTACAATTTTCTATTTATATGATTTTAAAAAATAAAAAACTACTTTTCACCCTGTCTACAACTTTAGTCGCATTCCTATTGCATCTCAGATAAATCAAAAATTACTTCAAGACAAAACTACGCTCATGTTTAGGAAAACAAAAACAGCGTTTGAATTCAATTTTAAATAGGATTTTTAACCATGAATATTTCAGAAACTGTTCCACATGGGCTACACCAAGCTCAACAATTTCATCGTCAATATGGTGCAAATGCAATCCTGCCTGAAATTGATTGGCAAGATCTGTTTAAACACAGCAAACTCCACGACACACAAATACAAGCACTCAACACGATTTATCAAGCAGCTGTGCCTTTAGCACTTCAAGTATTTGATGAATTAAAATTTGATGTATTTACCCCTGTTGCTTATCATCCTCAAGGCTTAGGTCTGTTTGATAAATTAGCGCAACAAGAAGAAAAACTGGTTCAACGTCTCGAAGATGAATGCGAATGCTTAAATGATGAAGTTCGTCATCAAGTGTGGAGCATGTTACTGCGTGGCGGTGCGGTACTGGTCTTTAAAGCATGGTTAGGTAAAGTAAAAACCGGTGAAAATATCTTAGATATGACCCAATTTGATGAATTATCAGATTTGCTTTTTATCAAAACCTCACCAACAACATTGGCAGCTCGTTTAAAAATCGATGCACATGCGGATTACGACCATGTTTTCCTAATGTATGGCAATGATGTGTTTCTAGACCGTTTTAATAGCTTAGAAGCAGCTGCTTTATTTGTAGATTTAGGTGTTTATGATGCAGCCTTCTTAAGCCTACGTGATGACCGAGTTGCAGATTACCTAAAATCTAAAGGCTATGTCACCCATGAACAAATTGAAGATTTAAAATGTGCTTTAAATCCATTGGGCTGCCCTGATCAAGTTTCGAAACAAGACTGTTTAGCTTAATCCTCATGCTTGAATGATGTATAAACAAAGCCAGTCAATTGACTGGCTGTCTGTGATTTAGCTTAAAGATTACTTCGCACTTTAAAATAATAATATCTGCTCAGCTAATTTAAGGTATGTACTGATGCTTTACCCTCAATAAAAAGTCAGGTATTTCACTTAATATTGATCAGTTTAAGTTTTAATCCTCCCCAGCCCTCCTTTTAAAAAGGAGGGCGTTTTCCCTTGCTAAGATTAATTTAGCTTCGGGTCGTGGAGGCTAAGCATTTTATCGCGTATTAATACAATGCTTTAGGCAATTTAATCTGAATAATTTCATTATCATCCGCACGCTTTGCATTTCGTCCTGATGAACCTGGAAAGTTATTGTCATTTAAAACAGTTAAGGTATTTTTATTTTCAATAATCACATCTTCAATGGTTTCAAATGGAAAAGCAAAAGTTGTTGCTGTACCAATATCTCCATCTCGCGCTGTCCCATATAAATTATTCGGGTTGGCGATATTCATAAGATCAACTAAGTCAGAACGTTTTACCGCTTTACCAGAATCCCCTAATTCAATTTGAATCAGCTTCTTATAACCATCTAACTTGTTTTGACTCGCATCACGCTCAATGATAATGCCAGACTTATCATCAAACATTTGGAAGTCACCAATATTGGTCGCCTTGGCATTCAAGGTAAAATAATAATATCGACCAGTATACGCTTTCTTCTTCACATCAAATTGTGAGATAAGCAACTGTTGTGTGGTCTCGCCTTTTAACGGTTTTTCTAACAAAGGATATAAATATTGACCATCCTTAGACAATGCCATTCCTTCAAAGCCACCGCTTTGCTGAACCAAAGGCTCTACATAATTTATGTTGGCTTTATTGAATTGATTTTGCGGAGAACGCAATTCCACACCAGCTTTCAATGGATGAGGTAATGCAATCGGCGCATCAAGCAGTATTCCATCTTTATCAAAATGCAGTAAATATGGTCCAAATTCATCCCCAATCCAATAAGTACCATCCGCAGTACGTTGAATCGATTCAGGATCAAAATCCGCCCCAGTGAGTAAACGATCTGTGCTGTTTTGATTGACGATTGAAAATGGTATTAATTTATTGGGATCACGAAGCTGAATAAAGCTCATCACTTGAACTTTTGCAGATCCTGCCGATTTCGTCCGAAAATCAGGTTTTACTTGATAAACACGGAGTAAAAAGTCAGATGAATTGTCTTGTGTACCAAAGCCATTGTCTGCCATGACCATATAAGTGCCATCACCGTTCTTTACAGCACCCGAAAAGCCTTGAACTGGCTGACCTTTAAAAGGTGGAAATATGCCATTGGCGCCCTTTACAAATGCACCTGAGTTTGGACCGGCTGCATAAGTTTCGACATCAAGTTTGGCAAATGAAACCAAGGTCGGTACAGTAACAGATGGTTCAAATGAGAAATCATTGTCATCATCATTACATGCGGTTAAAGCCAATACGCCTAACGCTAAAACAGAGTAAGCAATTTTTTTCATAAAGGTCTTTTTTATTGATTTAAATGAGCTTTATTAGAAACCAATAGCATGACATTTTGAGGTCATTTCAATGACAATATTACGTCAGTTTAATGATACGTAGATATGCTTCACGCAGCATATACTCCACCTTATAAGCGCGCACAAGCTGAATTAACATATTGAATTTAAATAATATTATCAACAGAGTAATCTATTCTATCTACTTTGATTCATATTAGGTTGAGCTAGACTTGAATATCGAACCCCAAATCCATATCACAGGCAGCTTGACCACCACGGATTCCCCAATTTTCAGCGGGAATTTCTCTTAATAAAATTTTGATATGATCTTTGGGAATCCCTAATACAGATAGATTCTCTACAATACTGCGATACAAATTTCGCTTGGTATCCAGTGTACGCCCAGCAAAACAATCAATACGAATCAGGGTGAATTTTTCAGGATAAAGCTTATTCGGTGGACATTGAAAGCGATGCGGTTCATGCACCAATAAACGAATATCACGATCATATTCAGGAATTTTAAAAGCGCTCACCAATGCACGATGAACAGCATCGATGAAGTCCACTTCTTGCGCTACAGAATATTGATAGCGAACTTCAATTGTAGTTGCTGGCATTATTGTTCTCGATTTATATTATTTTAAATCGAAAGAATAGCATAATTTATAGACAACCCTAACAATTCAACTGATATCAATTCAGCTGCTTCCACATCTTTTCAATAATATAATAATCCATTGAATTAAATTAATTTTTTACTTAGGTAACAATCTTAATAGCCCCGCATTTTTTCCATCTTCCAAAACCCAAATCGAACCATTATGGGCGGGATGGATATCTCGAATGCGTTGCTGCATGTTTAAACGCTGTACCTCACGAACAGGCTTCGATTCAGTATCAACCACAATAATCGCTTCTGAGGATAACCCACCAATCAAGGCTTTGTGACTCCATTTCGGGAATAATTCATCTTGATAAAAGACCAAACTGGAGGGTGATATTACTGGTGTCCAACTGATTTCTGGCGCCTTAAATTCAGGACGCGTCGCATGATCTGGAATCGATTTTCCTGAATAATGATCACCATTGGAAACAATCGGATAACCATAATTTTCGCCCTTCTTAATCAGATTTAACTCATCTCCTCCTTTAGGCCCCATTTCAACCACCCACAATTGATCCTTCGCATCAAAAGCCATACCTAATGGGTTACGATGACCCAACGACCACACTTGTTTTGCGATCTCACCTTGTTGAGTAAATGGATGATCTGCAACAACAGTACCATCATCATTCAGTCTTAAAACTTTTCCTAAGTTTGAATTCATATCTTGAGCAGGATCAAATTTTTGGCGTTCACCAGAACTAATCCAGAGCTTGCCATCCTTTGCAAAAATCATTCGATGTGCATAATGCCCTTGCCCTGAAACCTTAGGAACTTGTTCCCATATTCTTTTTATATTGCGGATTTGAGGATTTTTTTCTTGTAGATTTAATTCACCACGAATCACAACCGCACCATATCCCCCTTTTCCTGTTTCGGCATAACTTAAATAAATTTGATGATTGTTTGCAAAATCAGGATGTAGAACAATATCGCCCAAGCCCCCTTGCCCACCATAAGCGACTGGCGGAACACCTAAAATATCAATACTTTGTGATGAAGAAGGATCAAACAGTTTTAACGTCCCTTTCCTTTCGCTAATCAGTAAACGACCATCAGCCAGCTCAGCCATTGCCCAAGGTTCATCAAATGTCGCTACTTTTTGGATCTGATAGCTCTGGTTAATCAAAGAATTAGCCGTAGTGGTTTGATTATTTTGAGCATTACATGCACTCAACAAGCTACAGCTGAGCAATAGGGGTAAATAGATTAAGCACTGTCGAAAAGCCTTCATTTTAGATTCCCTCAGTATTGTTATGACCTATCGATTTATTTTAAACAAAAGTATCCATCTCACCATTTCATATTGGTAACTGAGCGAATTGGGTCTTAATTCTTAATTGGATCATCTTGTAAGCTTTAACCTACAACAATCGTAGTGATTAGCGAATATACTGATTTAGGCATTGCGCTTATCATAGCAAACATAAAGAGACAGGAAGTCTCATTGAGAATAAAAAAACACACAGGACGTGAGATTCGACAGGAGTCAAATCTAACACACCAATACGAAGAAAACCCCATCAGGATGATGGGGTTTTCTTTTTGCATCTAAAAAAATCTGTTTATTTTCAGTTGCTTATGCACTTCAATTCTTCTACAGATTTCTTTTCATTTCGCTAATAAACACCACGCATAAAAAAACACCCCGCTCTCGTTAGAGACCGGGGTGTTTTAGATTTAAAAGCTGGCGATGACTTACTCTCACATGGGTAACCCCACACTACCATCAGCGCTAAGAGGTTTCACTTCTGAGTTCGGGAAGGGATCAGGTGGTTCACTCTTGCTATTGTCGCCAGCAAACTGTTATGGACTTGTTCGGGTCTTATTTAAATGCCTTACTTCGTACCAAATGAGTTTAACAGAACATTTGAGTTGGGTATTGTAACTAGCTTTACAACTAAATCAAGTATGTTTGATCTTTTATGAATCAAATGATGCTTCATATACAACTGCTTGGGTGTTGTATAGTCAAGCCTCACGAGCAATTAGTATTGGTCAGCTTCATGCGTCACCGCACTTCCACATCCAACCTATCAACGTCGTAGTCTTCAACGGCTCTTTAGAGGACATAAAGTCCTAGGGAAATCTTATCTTGAGGTAGGCTTCCCGCTTAGATGCTTTCAGCGGTTATCCCTTCCGAACATAGCTACCCGGCGATGCGACTGGCGTCACAACCGGTACACCAGAGGTTCGTCCACTCTGGTCCTCTCGTACTAGGAGCAGATCCTCTCAAATTTCCAACGCCCACGGTAGATAGGGACCGAACTGTCTCACGACGTTCTAAACCCAGCTCGCGTACCTCTTTAAATGGCGAACAGCCATACCCTTGGGACCTGCTTCAGCCCCAGGATGAGATGAGCCGACATCGAGGTGCCAAACACCGCCGTCGATATGAACTCTTGGGCGGTATCAGCCTGTTATCCCCAGAGTACCTTTTATCCGTTGAGCGATGGCCCTTCCATACAGAACCACCGGATCACTAAGACCTACTTTCGTACCTGCTCGACTTGTGGGTCTCGCAGTTAAGCGCGCTTTTGCCTTTATACTCTACGCGTGATTTCCGACCACGCTGAGCGCACCTTCGTACTCCTCCGTTACTCTTTAGGAGGAGACCGCCCCAGTCAAACTACCCACCAGACATGGTCCTCGTCCCGGATAACGGGACAGAGTTAGAACCTCAATATTACCAGGGTGGTATTTCAAGGATGGCTCCATAGCAACTGGCGTCACTACTTCAAAGCCTCCCACCTATCCTACACAAGTAAGATCAAAGTTCAATGTCAAGCTGCAGTAAAGGTTCACGGGGTCTTTCCGTCTAGCCGCGGGTACACCGCATCTTCACGGCGATTTCGATTTCACTGAGCCTCTGCTGGAGACAGCGCCCCCATCATTATGCCATTCGTGCAGGTCGGAACTTACCCGACAAGGAATTTCGCTACCTTAGGACCGTTATAGTTACGGCCGCCGTTTACTGGGGCTTCGATCAAGAGCTTCGCTTACGCTAACCCCATCAATTAACCTTCCAGCACCGGGCAGGCATCACACCCTATACGTCCACTTTCGTGTTTGCAGAGTGCTATGTTTTTAATAAACAGTTGCAGGGGCCTGGTTTCTGTGGCTGCCAATAGCTCAAGGAGCAAGTCCTATCACCGTCAGCAGCGTACCTTCTCCCGAAGTTACGGTACCATTTTGCCTAGTTCCTTCAGCAGAGTTCTCTCAAGCGCTTTGGTCTACTCGACCTGACCACCTGTGTCGGTTTAGGGTACGATTCCTGTGTAACTGAAGCTTAGAGACTTTTCCTGGAAGCATAGTATCAGCCACTTCGCTAGTAAACTAGCTTGCTATCAGCTCTCAGCATAGAGCACCCCGGATTTGCCTAAGATGCATGCCTACTGCCTTTCACCTGGACAACCAACGCCAGGCTGACTTAACTTTCTCCGTCCTCTCATCGCATTACACAGAAGTATTGGAATATTAACCAATTTCCCATCGACTACGCCTCTCGGCCTCGCCTTAGGGGTCGACTCACCCAGCCCCGATTAACGTTGGACTGGAACCCTTGGTCTTTCAGCGAACGGGTTTTTCACCCGTTTTGTCGTTACTCACGTCAGCATTCGCACTTCTGATACCTCCAGCATACTTCTCAATACACCTTCATCGGCTTACAGAACGCTCCCCTACCACGTATACATAGTATACATCCGCAGCTTCGGCATATAGTTTTAGCCCCGTTACATCTTCCGCGCAGGCCGACTCGACTAGTGAGCTATTACGCTTTCTTTAAAGGGTGGCTGCTTCTAAGCCAACCTCCTAGCTGTCTATGCCTTCCCACATCGTTTCCCACTTAACTATAATTTGGGGGCCTTAGCTGGCGGTCTGGATTGTTTTCCTCTTGACTACGGACGTTAGCACCCGCAGTCTGTCTCCCGGATAGTACTCATAGGTATTCGGAGTTTGCATCGGTTTGGTAAGTCGGGATGACCCCCTAGCCGAAACAGTGCTCTACCCCCTATGGTATTCGTCCGAGGCGCTACCTAAATAGCTTTCGGGGAGAACCAGCTATCACCGAGTTTGATTAGCCTTTCACCCCTATCCACAAGTCATCCCCTGGCTTTTCAACGACAGTGGGTTCGGTCCTCCAGTTAGTGTTACCCAACCTTCAACCTGCTCATGGATAGATCACCCGGTTTCGGGTCTATACCCAGCAACTAAACGCCCTATTAAGACTCGATTTCTCTACGGCTCCCCTATGCGGTTAACCTTGCTACTGAATATAAGTCGCTGACCCATTATACAAAAGGTACGCAGTCACCGAACAAGTCGGCTCCCACTGCTTGTATGCATGCGGTTTCAGGATCTATTTCACTCCCCTCACAGGGGTTCTTTTCGCCTTTCCCTCACGGTACTGGTTCACTATCGGTCAGTCAGGAGTATTTAGCCTTGGAGGATGGTCCCCCCATATTCAGACAAGGTTTCACGTGCCTCGCCCTACTCGTCATCATTATATGTGCCCTTTCGTGTACGGGACTATCACCCTCTACGGTAGCACTTCCCAGAGCTTTCCGCTAAAACACATATAACTTAATGGGCTGATCCCCGTTCGCTCGCCGCTACTGAGGGAATCTCAATTGATTTCTTTTCCTAAGGGTACTGAGATGTTTCACTTCCCCTCGTTCGCCTCGCATGACTATGTATTCATCATGCGATACCTACCTTATGGTAAGTGGGTTTCCCCATTCAGAAATCTCCGGATCACAGGATATTTGCCGCCTCCCCGAAGCTTATCGCAGGCTATTACGTCTTTCATCGCCTCTGACTGCCAAGGCATCCACCACATGCACTTAATTACTTGACTATACAACCCCAAACAGTCGTTAATCCCTACAAGGAGGATCAACAATGTGAACTTAATCACTTCTATTTGTTGCCTGTGAACTTAATCACCATACAGCTTCAATTTAATTCATATACCAAAACGCTTGATTCAGTTTTATCGCTAGTGCTCATTTCATTCAACATTAACAATTACTTGCTAACATCAACTAAAACGAGTTTAAACAATTATTTCAACTCAAATATATTCTGTTAATGATTCACTACCGCCTCGTCAGCGAGTAGTTAACTGTGATAAATCACAGAACTTAATAAGCTATCGGCTTACTAAGTTCTGTAATCACTTAGTCTTTAATTAGTGGTGGAGACTAACGGAGTCGAACCGTTGACCTCCTGCGTGCAAAGCAGGCGCTCTACCAACTAAGCTAAGTCCCCAGCTTAAGATCTTAATATATCTGCTCTTCTGTGTTCAGTAGACTTGGTGGGTCTGACAAGACTTGAACTTGTGACCCCACGCTTATCAAGCGTGTGCTCTAACCAACTGAGCTACAGACCCTCAGATACATCAATGAAGAACAACTTGTTGTGGATTCTTACCAATCGTCAATCTTTCGTTAAGGAGGTGATCCAGCCGCAGGTTCCCCTACGGCTACCTTGTTACGACTTCACCCCAGTCATCGGCCACACCGTGGTAAGCGTCCTCCTTACGGTTAGACTACCTACTTCTGGTGCAACAAACTCCCATGGTGTGACGGGCGGTGTGTACAAGGCCCGGGAACGTATTCACCGCGGCATTCTGATCCGCGATTACTAGCGATTCCGACTTCATGGAGTCGAGTTGCAGACTCCAATCCGGACTACGATCGGCTTTTTGAGATTAGCATCCTATCGCTAGGTAGCAACCCTTTGTACCGACCATTGTAGCACGTGTGTAGCCCTGGTCGTAAGGGCCATGATGACTTGACGTCGTCCCCGCCTTCCTCCAGTTTGTCACTGGCAGTATCCTTAAAGTTCCCACCCGAAGTGCTGGCAAATAAGGAAAAGGGTTGCGCTCGTTGCGGGACTTAACCCAACATCTCACGACACGAGCTGACGACAGCCATGCAGCACCTGTATGTAAGTTCCCGAAGGCACCAATCCATCTCTGGAAAGTTCTTACTATGTCAAGACCAGGTAAGGTTCTTCGCGTTGCATCGAATTAAACCACATGCTCCACCGCTTGTGCGGGCCCCCGTCAATTCATTTGAGTTTTAGTCTTGCGACCGTACTCCCCAGGCGGTCTACTTATCGCGTTAGCTGCGCCACTAAAGCCTCAAAGGCCCCAACGGCTAGTAGACATCGTTTACGGCATGGACTACCAGGGTATCTAATCCTGTTTGCTCCCCATGCTTTCGTACCTCAGCGTCAGTATTAGGCCAGATGGCTGCCTTCGCCATCGGTATTCCTCCAGATCTCTACGCATTTCACCGCTACACCTGGAATTCTACCATCCTCTCCCATACTCCAGCTTCCCAGTATCGAATGCAATTCCCAAGTTAAGCTCGGGGATTTCACATCCGACTTAAAAAGCCGCCTACGCACGCTTTACGCCCAGTAAATCCGATTAACGCTCGCACCCTCTGTATTACCGCGGCTGCTGGCACAGAGTTAGCCGGTGCTTATTCTGCGAGTAACGTCCACTCTTCTTGGGTATTAACCAAGAGAGCCTCCTCCTCGCTTAAAGTGCTTTACAACCATAAGGCCTTCTTCACACACGCGGCATGGCTGGATCAGGGTTCCCCCCATTGTCCAATATTCCCCACTGCTGCCTCCCGTAGGAGTCTGGGCCGTGTCTCAGTCCCAGTGTGGCGGATCATCCTCTCAGACCCGCTACAGATCGTCGCCTTGGTAGGCCTTTACCCCACCAACTAGCTAATCCGACTTAGGCTCATCTATTAACGCAAGGTCACAAGTGATCCCCTGCTTTCCCCCGTAGGGCGTATGCGGTATTAGCATCCCTTTCGAGATGTTGTCCCCCATTAATAGGCAGATTCCTAAGTATTACTCACCCGTCCGCCGCTAGGTCAATTACCGAAGCAATCTCCCCCGCTCGACTTGCATGTGTTAAGCCTGCCGCCAGCGTTCAATCTGAGCCATGATCAAACTCTTCAGTTAAAAATCATTAGTGACTTAAGGTCACAATTCTGGCTCATCAATGTACTGACAAATTCTCTCAAATAAACTTCGAGTAATTTAAACCAATCAATCAATGATAATATTTCGATCAATCAATCAGTAAAAATCCACACAAGTTGTTCTTCATATTCTCTTAATGATCTTCTCAATGCTTCGTCAGCATCAAGCTAGGTCGGCTATACTACTCTCTATCTCTAAAAAGTCAATCAATAATGTTAATTATTTTTTCTAACAAACCCAACCCTAATCTCATCTTAAAATCTCAATTCGAAATCTTAACAACTTAATCAAGTGCCTGATTTATCAGAAGTTTTATTTAACATCACCGCCGATGGATGTGCATTCTACAGCATTCCATAACCAACACAACCCCTTTTTTTAATTATTTTTCATTTTATCTATCACTTGCTTATTTATTCTTCTAAAACAGCACTTTTTCTTTAAAAATCTGCTTTTTTGCATAAAAACACAGCAATAAAAAAACCAATACCCCCATCGTACATTTGCTAAAACAAGTAAAACGCCCTCTTGTATGCCCTTAGCATTGTTATAAATGCAATTTAATAGAGATACGGCGATTAAAATCTATATAAGGAGATAGATCAGTTTTATCATTGAATAGAAGCATCGAACGATTCCCGATAAAGAGATCAATGTTCTGTCCCAACTCAAACAATACTTAGACTCGCTAAAACCAACGCTATAAAACTCACTCTATAAAACCAACTCTATAAAATCGGGTTCTATAAAACCAAGCTCTATTTGTATTTGGATGTATGTCTATATAAGTCGAGTACAATCTATGGATCCCTACCACCATTAAAGACTATCTTAAAGCGGATTAGGGCAGGCGCCTTGCTCTAGATAAGCCAAGATCATCAAAGTTAATTCTTTTTTTAGCTGCTGTTCTGAAATTAGAAAATTATTATGACTGACATAACGCATCATGGTAAAAAGCGTACTATTGATAATCACAAAGGATTTATTTTTAAGTACTTCAAAACTCCAATGATTAAAAAAACGGCTAAATACATACAATCCCACTTCATAGAAATGCTTTTCTAACACTTTTGCTGCTTCTGAATTGTTATAGCCATGCCAATGTTTAAGCACTTCAATAAAAAAGCCACCATCGGCTTTCATCATGTCAAAACCGAATTGAAGACTAAGTGGAATGATTTCTTCTAAGCTCAATTCTTCTTGGCTAATCGCAATCTGTTTCAACGCAAGCCCCAGCTGCTCACTTTTACGACTTAAAAGCTCCTGAATAATTTCTTCTTTATTGCCAAAATACTGATAGATAGAACCAACACTGACACCTGATTTTTCTGAAATTTTGGGTGTGGTGACGTTGATTAAGCCATATTCAGCAACACATAATTGAGTTGCTTCCAAGATACTATCTACGACATTCCGAGCACGTTGTTGTTGTGGTTGTTTTCTCATCTTGCGGTTCACTCCAAAATGCGAATTGAATGCGAATAATTATTCATATTAGAGTTTGACTAAACAATAATCAGGTCGCGCTCAAAATGCAAACATTAATTAAGCCACAACGCCTTGCCTCATTTGAGAAGATGGCACGAACAAATATGAAGTCTAAGCTTTTTTATTATTTTACAGACCAGCAGTTACAACCGAGTTATGACGAATATCTTTCACTCAATCGTGCCTTACAGACTGGTGATATCGCGATGGACAAAGTTATGGATTGGGTGATGACCAATCCGAGACAAAATAGAAAACTTTTTGAAACAGCCTTGTATCAAGGTTTGGATAAACTTCCCAATGAAATCCCTGAATTAACTGATTTTTTTAAAATGGTTGAACAAGCGCCTACCTGGTTTGATCCAGCTAAAATTGAAACGGCGATCAAATTTACCCATCGTTTAGGGACAAATGGCACTTTTATTTTACGCGATGTGGCTTTAATGACGGGTTATCAATACCCTGGTTTTAATCAACCGTTAATTATGACGGGTGCTTTACATAAATACGCGGGAAAACGCTTAGCTGAAACCCACAAATGGTGGCTTGATGTCAATCAACAAGATAGCTTCTCTCGTTTTAACAATGGTTTTACTTCAACCATTTATGTGCGTTTTATTCATTCGTTGGTACGCCATCAACTCAATAAATCCAAAGATTGGGATAACGATATTTGGGGAGCACCGATCAATCAATATGATCAAGCCATGACCAACATTGCATTTAGTGCGGTGTTACTTCTCGGTGTCAGAGCCATTGGCATTTTTCCAAGCAAGACCGAATCAGAAGCCATCATGCATTTTTGGAAATATACGGGCTGGTTAATGGGAGTAGATGAAAAATGGCTAGTCAGCAAAGAGTCTGACGCATGGAAGCTACTGCAATGGATGAATTATGCCCACCCTAAGGCCGATGAAAGTAGCAAAGCTTTAGCCATCAGCTTATCCAAAGAGCCTTTTGAACGACACTACAAACACTTCAATTCCTTTTTGCAAAAAAAGGCCTATCAAAATCACTTGGATATTACCCAGTTTTTTATTGGGCAACGTAAAATGAAAAACCTAGGACTCAAGCCACGTACTTTGGCTTGGTATCCGCTTTATTTAATTGCAAAAAATACCCTGCTCTACCGTAGTGCAAAGCATATCGACAAATTGGATCAATATTTACAACAGAATGGTCGTGCAGAACAAGAATATGCACTCGAACTTTATCAAAATGCCGGGAAACAATTAGCGAGTATGCATCAGTAAGATCTACTGTCCAAACGTACTTCATCATTAAAAAAAACACAAAAAAATAAAGGGAAGCCAATTGGCCTCCCCTTGTTTCACATTACATGACTTCGCGTCACATTACCCATTGATCAATGAGAATGCTTTGCTTCGGAAGCTGAATGATCCATGTTTGGCATACTTTCATGACTCATCTTAGACATATCATGTTGCTGAGCTGCATTCTGTTTTTGGCTTGGCATATAGTCAGGCTCGTTGGTAATCGCCAAATAGAAGATTCCCATAAAAATACAGCTTAAAATAATTGCGATAATCAGCAATTTCCATCCCCAAAACGATTTTTCAGGTGACAACTTATTACTGTCATTACTCATAGAACATCCTCATATTTCTGTAAAAAATCAGTTTTAAATCAATTAAAATTTCATGCTAATACGAGCCCAATAGTTACGCCCTGTATTATTAAATTGTTGAGTACCGACTTGACCATCCGCACCTACACCCAATTTGTTTAAATGCTCGGTATAGGTTTTATCTAAGACATTGTCGACACCAACAGCAAGATTTAGATCTTTTTGAATGTTATATGACGCATTCAATGCCAAGGTGGTAAAGCTTTTACTTTCACCAGTGTCATAACCGACAATATTACCTTGATTTAAGCTAATACGATCTTGTTTCGCCACTGCACGCCATAATAAACCTAAAGAATATTTATCTTGAACATAACGTAAATTCAAACGACCTTCTAAAGGCGCAATTTGTGGCAATGGTTTATGTGTATCGGTATTTTCGCCCCATGCATACATTGCACTTAAATCCGCTTGAATCGCATCAGTAAATTGATAACCGATCCCCGCTTCAGCACCCGCGATAGTTGCATCGACATTTTTTGCCCCAGCACTGAATGAAGAACCGTGATCATGCCCACCCATTCCAGCTTTTGGATGATTATGATAACTCAATAAAATAAAGTCATTAATCAGCCCTGCATATGCTGATGTCCATACACTCAATACATCATGTTGGTATTGATAACCGAGATCCAACTGTAAAGTTTTTTCAGTGTTTAAATCATTAAACGTCGGTTTAGACATACCAGTATTACCATGTGCAGTACTGAATAGCTCCCAATAATCTGGAACACGTTCCACATAACCTAAACCAATATAAGATTTGGCATTATGTTCAGGAGATTGATTTTCTAAACGAATAAATGCACTTGGCAAAGTTTCTTTACGTTGATCATTCAGTTTTAATGCATCAATTTTAACTTGATCAATTCGTGCACCTGTCACCAATTTATAAGCATCATTAAATTGATAGGTCATTTCTCCGAAAGCACCATAAGATTGGAAGCGCATATCCTCTCTAAATGCAACATTCATGGATGGCATGGTGGGTGATGACATACTGCCACCATGTTTGTTCAGCTGAGAATCCACCCCAGTAATTAAACTGAGCTTATCCCATTCACTGGTCATGGCTAAACGACTATTTAAAGTACGGCGTGTCACCTGCATTGCCATTGGATTCGACAACATTTGATGTGTATTCATATCATGTGTCATTGGTGGTGTACGTAAACTAAAGTTATCCATAATATGGTCGTTATAACTATAGTTCACTTGCCCTTCGAGCTTTTTAATCACAGGGCTTAAATTCTTCTTTTCAACTCGTAAGCCTAAGCTTTCACGTGCAAATTGAGAACCATCCATGGTTCGGCCTGCGTATTCAGCCTCACCATCGGCTTTACCACCCGTCAGTTCAACCCATGTATCTTCATCGGGTGTCCAGCCTAAGGCTAAATCGGTATTCCAGCGCTCCCAAGAAGAAGGCACTTTATTACCATCACCATCCTCATAGCTGTTTGACTCAGAACGATTGGCATTGATACGCATATATTTTTTACTGTCACCTACAGCAGCTTCAATGTTGTGATCCAAACGTCCAAAAGAACCGACTAAAACACTGGCTTGACCTTGATAATTTTTATCATCTGTTAAGGTTGGTTTTTGACGTTCAAAAATAACCGTAGCTGCTGAACCTGTATTGGCATATTGAACCGTCTGAGGTCCTTTCACCACCGAAATACGGTCAAAACTTTCAGGTTGAATATATGACGTAGGTGCATCCATGCGTGCAGGGCATGCACCTAAATTTTCGGTACCATCTGTTAAAATTTTAATCCGTGAACCAAACATGCCGCGGAATGTGACATCTCCATTGGTTCCACCGCTTTTAATTGAATTAAAGCCTGCAATACTTTGCAAATAATCAGCACCATCTGTGGCAGGTACAGGTTGAATCGGCTGTTTTGGATCAGCATGAATAATCAAACCATTGGCATCATTATTTAACTGTGCTGTAACCACGATTGGAGCAAGTTGAGATGCATGTTCCTGGTCGTGTGCAAATGCCGCTGTAGAATAACAAGCAACACAAACCGCAGCCGCTAAAGGCTGTAAAAAGAATTGAGGTTGAGCCATTTTCTTTCTCTTAAATCATAAATTAAACAAGGCTGGAGTCAATGAAGACCCTAAAAATTAAGTTTTTGATTTATGCGAAAAGTGGCGGGGCTCGACCTTGGGGAAGTAAAAACAAACGTTGCAATACAAAATAGACATGTCGAAATGCTTTTTGAAATGCAACCAGTCGCACTTGAATACGATCTAATATTTCTTTGACTTCAAGTTCAGGAGGTAAAACCAGATTGCCATAGACTGTACAGTATTGGCACTGGTGACCCGCATCATGGTGATGTGAACTTGGTTGCTCTGGCGCTGCATGCTCAGCATGGGCCAACAGATGCTCATGACTGGCAGCTTCATGTGCAGAAGATGCAGATTGATGTTGATGATGGGTGCTATGTTGATGCTTTTCGTAGAAATGACTTTGTACTAAAGCTTGAGTAATAGTTTCACACACCGGCGCAATTTGATATTGCTTCGGTAGCAAAGGCTGTAAAAATACAGCAATCTGTAAAAAAACTGCGGTAAAACCGAGCAGTAAACCTATTCTCAACAAAACGTTCGTCTCAACATTTTTCGAGCCAGAGTATAACAAAGCCCAAACAAAATTGGGCTTTGTATTGCAGGAAAATTTTAAAAGTTTTTAAAATTCAACTGACTCAGATCAACGTTTTGCTGGAACTTTTTGCTTTTCACGCTGACGAACCACTTTTTCCACTTTTTCACGCGCACGTTGACGCTTTAAAGGAGATAAGTAATCCACAAATAATTTACCGTTTAAGTGATCCATTTCATGTTGAATACATACCGCCAATAGATCATCCGCTTCGACTTCAAAAGCTTGACCTTCAAGGTTAATTGCTTCAATTTTAACTCGTGACGGACGCTCAACTTTATCGTATATTTGAGGAACAGAAAGACAGCCTTCCTCATAAGATAAGGTTTCTTCTGTAAGCGGTGTTATTTTGGGGTTAATGAACACCATAGGTTGGTCTTTGTCTTCAGACAGATCCATTACGATAAGCTGAATATGCTGATCGACCTGTGTAGCAGCCAGACCAATACCTGGCGCTTCATACATGGTTTCAAACATGTCTGCTGCTAACTGGCGAATTTCATCAGTTACCACATCGACAGGTTTTGCAATGGTGCGTAAACGGGGATCAGGAAAACTTAAAATAGGTAATAAGGCCATACTGTACCCTCTGTTGCTATGCCATTGATCTTAAAACTAAATGAAGAATATGCTTCATTAAAAAAATGTGTGTAATATGCGTATTATAACGCATATAGAGACATAATTTTAGGAATTATGATAATGAAAAAGGTTTTAACTGGCATAACGAACTTTCATGCCAAGGGGTTCAAGAAACAATTACTTGCTGTGACACTATGTTTAAGTGCAGGATTCACTTACATGGAAATCACACACGCAAGTCCAAACACCAATCCGCCCGCACTTAAATCCAGTGCACCCAATGTCTATGTGGTGAAACGTGGTGATACTTTATGGGATATTGCAGGGAAATTTTTAAGCAAGCCTTGGCGCTGGCCTGAAATCTGGGCAAGCAATAAGCATGTTAAAAATCCACATTGGATTTATCCTGGCGATAAATTATTGTTGTGTACTTTAGATGGTCGCCCACTGATTGGTGTAGATGAAGGTGATGGTTGTGATGGAATTATTCGTCGTCATCAAGGTGGGACATCTTTACGCCCTCAAATACGCGTTGAATCCTTAAATAATGCGATTTCAGTGATTCCATTATCAGATATTCAACCATGGTTAGAACACAGTATTGTGGTCAATCCTGAATCTTTACAGAACATCCCTTATACCATCGGCGCTGCTGATAATCGTGTGATTACGGGTGCAGGACAAACCGTTTATGCGCGTGGAAATGGCTTAGTCGTGGGTCAACGTTATGGGATCTATCGTGAAGGCAAACCTTATACTTTCCTCAATGCTGAAGGCAAAAAGTTTAATGCGGGCATGGAGTTAACTGAGGTTGCTTCTGCAACTGCGGCGGCTGGTGAAAATGATGTCACCACCCTTGAGTTAACCAAAAGTTATAATGCTGAAGTGCGTAAAGGCGACTATGTCCTACCAAGCTATGATGCCGAATTGCCAAGTTTGTTCTATCCAACCACCACCAATGAAGTCACCAATGGCGGTAAAGTGGTTCGTGTACAAGGTTCAATTGGTACAGCAGCGCAATATAGTGTAGTCACCATTGACCGTGGGAGCTTACAAGGTGCTAAACCTGGACAGGTCTTTAGTATTTACCAACAAGGTGAAACAGTCCGTGACCCAAAAACCAAAGAGTCTGTGAAATTACCAAGTCAAAAAATTGGTACGCTGATGATCTTTAAGAGTTTTGATCACCTCAGCTATGCCTATATTTTGGAAAGTAATTTACCAATTAAAATGGGTGCTGAAATTAAACCGCCTGCAATTGCAGATAACTAAGTTTTTCATGATGTGATTTAAATATGTTGAAGCAGATATCCAATGACCAATATGATGCCATCAGACTTTGGTATTTGGTTCAACATTCGCTCAGCGCTTTTCGTAAATTAGAAACACACTTTGGTTCTATCACAAAAGCGCTGCAAGCTGAAAATTTAAACCGCTGGTCTGAAGCCAAAATTCATAAAAACCATCTTGAAAGAGCCAGTGAATTTCTTACTGTGCTTGGGCAATCCAAATTTCAAGTTTGCTTCGATAAAATTCAACAACATACAGATTTTATTCTTTTAGATACCGACCCTCATTATCCTCAACAACTGTTACCTTATCCTGATCATCCGCCAATTCTATTTGGTAAAGGTGCATTTCAGAATCTAAGTCAAGCGCAAATCGCCATCGTGGGTAGCCGAAAGCCTAGTCCGCATGGCAAACAAGTGGCTTATGATTTTGCTTACTATTTGAGTGAAAAGGGCTTTTTTATTACCAGTGGCCTAGCACTGGGAATTGATGCCGCTGCACATATGGGTGGGCTAAAACACCATCGAACCATCGCGGTGATCGGCACAGGCTTAGATCTGGTTTATCCTAGTCAAAATAAACAGTTACAAGAACAAATTTTGCAGCATGCAGGAACAATCCTGACTGAATACCTACCAGAAACTCAGCCTATTCAGCGCAATTTCCCCTATCGAAATCGAATAGTCAGTGGTTTGAGCTTAGGTGTTGTTGTCGCAGAAGCCCAACTTGGTAGTGGTTCACTGATTACTGCACAAGCTGCCGCAGAACAAGGTAAAGTGATTTTTGCAATTCCGGGACATATTTATGGAGAGCATCATCAAGGATGTCATCAGCTCATTCGTGAAGGAGCCATTCTGGTTGATCATCCAGAACAGATTGTTGAAGATTTAGCACTTCCCACCCAATGGCATTGCGCACAACAGTCTGAATCACGCTCCCCAATGCCAGAAATTCCCGAACATTTATTTAAGCTATATCAGTTGCTGGATTGGATTGGGCAAGACTTAGATACGCTTGCTCAAAGCGCAAATTTAGACATTGCACAACTCACAAGCGATCTTATGGAATTAGAACTTTTGGGTCACTGTATTCAACAATCTGGGCTGTACTTACGTTGCCGAGTCAGTTATTAAGGTTCACAATAGTAGCTTATTCCACGAAATGGCAAGGTAAACATAGATGATTACAACCTCAGTTGCTGAAGCTGCACAAATTCTTCAACAAGGTAAAGTCTTGGCTTATCCAACAGAGGCAGTATGGGGTTTAGGCTGTGATCCGTTCAATGAACAGGCTTTTTTAGAAATTTTAAGGCTTAAACAACGCCCTATAGAGAAAGGCGTGATTTTATTGGCAGGACAGCTCTCACAAGTTGAGCATCTATTAACAGAAATTGACCCTATTATTCGTGAACAAATCATTCAATCATGGACGCAACGCTCTAGAACAGAACGGGCAACAACTTGGCTACTTCCAGCTGATGATAAAATTCCACAATGGATTAAAGGCCAGCATGCTCAGGTTGCAGTTCGTGTAACCAATCACCCTTTGTGCATTGCCTTATGTAATGCCTTTAATGGTTTTATTGTGTCGACCAGTGCAAATTCGGCAGGTTTAGAACCAGCAAGATCTTTACAACAAGCCAGTCAATATTTTGGTTCGGAATTGAATTATTTAAATGGTGATCTTGGTTTAAGTCGCGAGCCAAGCAAAATCATTGACGCATCTACAGCGCAAGTGATTCGCGCTTAAGCACTTTAAAATATTCACTCAATCATGAACTTAAATATTGCCAATAAAAAAGCAAAAAAAAACTCAGCCACATATAGGGTTGGCTGAGTATAAAAAAGGATGCGTTAAACACATCCAGAGGGTATGAAAAATTCAGTGTAGAACAATTTAATTAAGAAATTCTTAATTCGCTACGATGAAAATATTATCCTATAAATTTTTTTTGAATACAAATATATTCTTCTGAGCAAGATCTGTTCATTTAAGTGAATTGAAAATAACTGGAATTTCAATAATAAAACTAAGTGTTTAAATTTGTTTTACTATTTGCATTTTTAACAGGTAAATCACTAATTAAAAAACAAATTTTGCTCAGATTTAATACTTTAAAAGGGTAAAAAATAAGTTTTTAAATGAACATTTTTCACCCAAAATACTTTGAATTTTAACTCAATAATGTACTTTTTTTGACACTAAGTGACTTTTTTTGTGCCAATGCAATTCCCACTAAAATAACAATACCACCAATCGTATGCGACATCGTCCAAGCCTCATGCAGCCAGAAGTAGGCAATGATTGCAGTAAATACTGGCATTAAATTCATAAAAATGCTGGTTCGATTTGGACCTAGATATTGTACAGCCATCATCCACAATAAAGGCGCAACAAGAGAAGGTAATATACCCGCATATAAAACGCTGGCAACATTGCCTTGGTTAATCGCATCAATGCCATAATAAAGCACAAATGGTAAATGGTAGACCAAGGTCAACGCAATTTGCACATAGAGGCTCAGCAGTAATGGAACTTTCAATTGCCATTTTTTTAGAAAGACCCCATAAAAAGCATAAAAGAACACGGCCAAGACCATGATCAAATCACCAGAGTGCCCTGCCAATTGAGTCAAGTTGCTAAAATCCCCTCGGCCAATCACATACAGCAAACCAAGAAAAGATAAGATACTGCCGACAACAGCAAAGCGATTGGGAATTTCACGTAAAATAAGAATCGAAACAAAAATGGTAAATACCGGAATAAAGGCGTTGATAATGCCCATATTGGTTGCTGTGGTGTAATGCGCTGCACTATAGGCCAAGCCTTGATACAAGAACATACCAAAAGCACTCAGCACCACAAATTGCATAAAATGTTGTTTAACCAAATGACGTTGCTTCCACACTTGGGGCAACATAAATGGAGTCAAAATAATAAATGCCACTAACCAGCGATAAAAGCTAATACTGACAGGTGAAATATAATCCGAAACATAACGTGTAACTGCAATATTCATTGACCAAATCAATACTGCAATGATCGGTAAACTGATTGGCCACCACATGGGTTTTGAATTGCTATACATAATTTTGACTGTCGAATAGGATCTGGAAATGATTATCGATGAAGTCGGAATAAATTTAAATATGGCATTTCAGACATCTATAGGGCTTTTCAGACAAATGCTATTTTATGCGTTTTTAAACTTAGAATAATTCCCAAGTTTTAATTGCCAAAGTCACCACACTTTGTAATTGTTCAGCACTAACCCCATCACGAGCTTGCATGGTTAAACCTTGAATCACCGTTGAATAATAATCTGTCATCGCTTGAATATTGGCATGTGGATTTAAGTCACCTTCTTTGACACCCTGTTGCAAACGTTGGTAGATATTTTCTTTGACTTGTTGTCTTTTCAGCAAGAGATCATGCTGAATCGGTGCATGTTCTTGTGAACAATTCATGGTTGCGGTCACCAACATACAACCTGTCGGTTTATTCTGTTGAACCAGTTTTTTGAGGTTTTCATACAAATAAATTTCAATAGCGATTTTTGCTGTTTTGGCTTGTTGAAAAATAACTTCCAAAGGACATGCCTCATGCTTTAAGTAGTATTCCAAACAGGCATGAAACAGCTGTGATTTATCACCAAAACTACTGTAGATACTGGGTGCAGTAAGATTTAAGGCTTTGGTTAAATCGCTCATCGATGTGGATTCATAGCCATATTCCCAGAACAACAACATGGCTTTTTGTAGCGCTTGTTGTTCATCAAAACATTTAGGACGACCACGCCCACGCTTAGGTGCTTGTTTTTCAGCGACTAAAGCATGTTTTTCAGAATCAGCCATAACTTTCACATATATTTTTATAACGAACATTATTAAATTAATTGACAACACAAAATTAATCAAATATTTTATTTTTATAACGATCGTTAATGAATTAAAAAATACCTCCATATGCTTTCGCTTTACAGCAGGAATATATCTTCATGAATATGATGCAATCAGAAGTTTCAGAACCACAGCCCTCTGAGATTCCCCCCAGTAGCCAAGGGAGCTGGTTGGCGCTATTAACCGTTGCAATTACTGCTTTTGCTTTGGTCACCAGTGAGTTTCTCCCAATTGGTGTCCTCAACAATATTTCCAGTGATTTGCATGTATCTGTTGGTACAGCAGGTTTGATGATTACCCTCCCAGGGATCATGGCCGCCATAGCAGCACCACTCCTTCCGGTTCTAGTCAAAAATTTAGATCGGCGTTACTTACTTCTGGCACTGTCTGCAACGATGGTGTTTGCCAATGCCATCACTGCAATTGCATCAACTTTTGAAATTTTATTGCTGAGCCGTTTTATTCTTGGATTTGCGATTGGTGGATTCTGGGCGACTGCGATTGCCTTAAGTGGCCGTTTAGCACCAACCCATTTACCCATTGCGAAAGCAACAGCAACTGTCATGGCTGGGGTAACTTTAGCCACTGTTCTTGGTGTACCGATTGGGACATGGCTAAGTGATGCATATGGCTGGCGAACATCATTTGGGATTACCTCCGCCATCGGCTTCGTTGTTTTACTGTTGGGGATTAAATTTATCCCAAGTTTAAAACCAGAATCTGCCATTCATTTTAAAGACTTACCTGCATTGCTAAGAATCAGTAAAGCCAGACAAGGTTTGATTATTATTTTGTTGATTGGTTTAGCTCATTTTTCATCATATAGCTATCTGACCCCGTTCTTTAAAAATTCAGCAGGCTTTGACAGCGCAACCATCAGTTCTCTACTGTTATTATTTGGTATCGCAGGTATTTTTGGGAATGCTTTTGCTGGTTATAGCGGTAATTTGAATGTACGTTATACCTTTGCATTCGTTGCCATCTGTTTTGCGGTTGTATTTTTTGGCTTTCCTCTATTTGCCATTCATCCATCAGGCGCCTTTATTCTTACAGCGCTTTGGGGCTTTGCATTTGGTGCATTTCCAACCACTGCCAATATTTGGATGTTTTTACACGCCCCTCAAGCTGTAGAAAAAGGCATGCCCTTATTTGTTGGTTTCTTCCAAGTCATGATTGCAACAGGTGCTTTAATCGGTGGCTATGTTGTTGACCATTTTAATGCCAACATTTTATTGTATAGTGTACTGAGTTTTATTCTTTTGGCCTTTATTTCAATCTTCACGCTGAGTCGTGGATTAAATAACCCCAAAGCTGAAAACACTGCCATCCAATGTGAGAGTTAAGTCTTTTCAACCATGTATTCAGCGCTGATTTCTGTAGAAGAATTTTTCTACCAAAAGCATGATGTCGTTACACCCCATTCAAATTTATGGGGTGATTTTAATTTGAGTTTAAATGGGACTTTAGAACTCAATGTCGCAGAACAAACCTATCTGTCTCCACCAAGTTATGGTTTGTGGATTCCACCGCAAACCGAACATTGTTGTACAGCTGTGGATGATCAACTGACGCATTACATCTGTATCCGTATTCATCCTCAGCTTTGTCAAAGCTTATCCCAAAGCACAAAGACTTTAAGTATTCGCCCCTTTTTACGTCATACCATTGAAGAAGTTTTAGAGCAGCAGAAACAAGGGATTCCATCATCTCCCTATTATCAACACTTATTAGAACTGTTGGTCGATCAAATCCAAAATAGTGTGTGTTATGAGCATTATTTACCACAAACCAACCATCCCACACTCAAGCCTATTCTTGAGCATTTGTCGGATACAACACGCTTTCCCCAAAGCCTTCAAGAAATACTCGATACTTTCCAAATTACTGAACGGCACGCACTTAGACTTAGCCAAGAGCACCTTAAACTTTCGCTGTCTGAATGGCGTAATCGCGCCAAGATTATTTATGCAATTTCATTGATCCAACAAGGCGTCTCAATTAAAAAAATTAGCTTAGATCTCGGCTATCAACACACGTCCAGCTTCATTGAGTTTTTTAAACGTTATACCCATCAAACCCCAGCACAGATGCGAAATCTTTGAGATTAGGACATTTTTCAAACAATCCATTTCCACTTTATTGATAAGTTTATATACAAAAATACTATGGAAAATTGCCTTAAAATTGTGCATTTTGCATCTTATGCTCTAGATTAAGCATATAACTTTTTGAATTTGTATATATTACCGTCAAATTCATAAGAATTTTAAATAATGAAGGGTTCGAATAAATTAAAAAATTACTACTAGCTACACTATGTGCTTCAGCGTTTGCTTTAACTGCATGTGATAAAAAACCAGCTGATTCAGCTTCAGGAACTGAGAGCAAACCTGCTGCAGCTGCGGTTTCTTTAAGTACCAACAATACTGCTGATATCAAAAGCGATTTAACTGCACTTCAAACAATGTCTACAGCGAAAGCTAAAGAAGCTTTGAACTTCCAAACAGAAGTGATGCAAGCTGCACAAAAGGGTGATAAAGATGCACTGAAAGGTGTTGTCGATAAAATGAAAACTTATGTGGACGGTTTCAACAAAGATCTTGATGGTTTAGCACTTAAAAGTACTGAAGTTGCATCTGTACGTGACAAAATGAAAGAGTCAAATAACCTAGGCGTTGAAATGTCTGAAGCTGGTTTAGCGACTTCACCAGATCCACAAAAAATCATGGAACTACAAAAGAAAGGTACTGAGTTACAACAAAGCCTGTTAACTGAAATGCAAGCACTTCAAGCCAAAGCAAACGCTGCACCATAATCGATTAAATTTGATGCAGTTTTTAAAAGCAGATCCTATGATCTGCTTTTTTTATTACACTTATATACAAATGTAACTTGCTGAAATCTTGGAATATCGCTAAAACATTAGACATATTTCTAATCACTGTCTTTTGATTTTTAAGGATACCCCCTATGAGCAATTCCGTTTATGACATTCCAGTCAATACCATCAAAGGTGAAGCGACGACCTTGAATCAATATCAAGGTAAAGTTCTTTTAATCGTTAACGTTGCATCTAAATGTGGCCTTACTCCACAATATGAAGGTTTAGAAAAACTATATACTGAAAAGAAAGATCAAGGTTTAGAAATCCTCGGCTTTCCGGCAAATAACTTTCTTGCGCAAGAGCCTGGAACAAATGATGAAATCGAGCAATTTTGCTCTTTAACTTACAATGTCGACTTCCCACTTTTTGCTAAAATTTCAGTTGCAGGTGATGATAAGCACCCACTTTATGACAGCTTAATTCATGCAATCCCTGAGCGTATTGGTGAAGGCCCTTGGTGGAAAGACTTAGTCGATTATGGCCTAACACCAAACCCAAAACCTGAAGTCCTTTGGAACTTTGAAAAATTCTTAATCGGTAAAAATGGTGAAATCGTGGCACGTTTTGCACCAGATATCACTGCTGATGATCCACGAATTACATCTGCGATTGAAGCTGAATTAGCAAAATAGATTGAGCATTAAAAGCACTATGCTTTAAATAAATTTTTATATTTTGCAGTTTTGATCGAAAATTTTATATTTTCGATCAAAATCCCTCTAGCTTTATTCACAATTTAAAATTTCAACCATCTTCAATAGAGTCTAAAAATGCATTCTTTTTTGCTTTTGCTTGAGTAGAAATGAATCTCTAAAGTTACAGACTGTATGCCCTTTGCAACAATCCTCAATCTCTACACTTTTGCAAATTATAGTCAATCCATAACCGATTAAATTACTTTTGGACAACGATGAAAAAGCTTTTACAAGGTGCGGTTTTGCCTTTTGTTATTTTTATTTCTGGCATGTTACTGCTAGGCTGTAATCAAGCCGCTGAACAATCACGTCAACAAGATGGCGCTCAAGCGATTGAAACTGCGCAAATGAGTGAAAATACATCCGACTCAAATAATAATAATCAATCAACAGCAAAAAGCACTGAGGATTTAAAACAAGGCAATATGTTTTATATCGCACGTGATGTTGCCAACGTACAGCTGAAAACTGGTGATTATGTTGAAAAATTACAGCAAAGCCAAGCTAATTTACAACAAGCCATACAATCACAAAATCAAGCTGAACTGCAACAATCTGTCAAAACATTGACCCGTGAACTACAAGGCTTTAACACAGCATTGATTTCATTAGATTTAAAAAGCCAAGAGATTGATGGTATCCGCCAACAAGTGCTACAAGCCAATAAGCAAGTGCTTAACTCAGCATTGTTAAACGGTGATTTAGACATTTCAAAAGTTGATTTTAAGAAAATCGAACAACAAATGAATACCATCCAATTAGATATGCTTAAACTCGCAGGCATGATGATTCCTGGATCAAATACAGAGCAAGCCACTTGAACAGCATTAATTAAATTTGAACAGACCAGCCTTAGCTTGGCTTTGCGACATTACATGATGGATCTTGTCCTAGCGCGCGTTTAGCATCTAACTTAAAACGAGCTTGAGCAGGCTTATAACTTGCGGGTAAAAATAGCGTTAAACGAGTTTTATTCTTTCCAATGGATTCCACCAAGGTTTTTGATAAATACGCCCCACCCTCTGTACGGGTAAACAAGGTTCCCATTTCTAAATCTCGTTCAAGCCGATTGTCAGTAAAGACAAAATCTTTTTCGCCAGTAAACGCAACACATTGCCCATAGGCCATTTTCAAATTTTTAAATGCCACAACATAATCGATATCTAATTCGGTTTCTAAACCATTCCCCACTGAATTTGCCACCAAACTTGCTTCAGTAGGTGAATTGGGTGTGGTAACAAATTGACTTTGGCATGCTGAAACAGCACTCAGTAGAAGTACAGAAAATAAATACCGACATTGAACTAATTTTTTCATTTTAAGTTTATTGGTTTTCTACAACAATGAATGGATTGTAGCAAAGTTCATGAACATGATTTAATAGCAGATTAAGCGTATTTTTGTAGTGTTTCATGCAACTGATTTTATTCACAGGTGTACAAGCTTCGGGTAAATCTACTTTTTATCAACAGTATTTTTACCATACACATCTACGTATCAATCTCGATATGCTAAAAACACGCCATCGTGAAAAGATACTGTTTGAAGCAGCTATAGCCTCTAAAACCAAAATCGTGATAGATAACACCAATATAAGCAAAGCCGATCGAGCCCGTTATATTCAACTTGCCAAAACTGCTGGCTTCGAGGTCATTTCATATTATTTTGAAACGGATTTAGACAGTACTTTACAGCGTAATGCACAACGTGAGGGTAAAGCCAATATTGCTGAAAAAGGCGTTAAAGCCACCTTTTATAAATTAGAAGTCCCTAATTGTTCAGAAGGGTTTGATGCGCTGTTTAAAGTAAACATGATAGAAAATAATGGCTTTTCAATTACTCTCATAACTGAATAAAAAATTTAATCTTGAGCCAACCGCCATGTTTTAAATGCGGTTTGCATCTGTTGTTGTATTTCTTTAGGTACCTTACGAGCGGCTATATTGGAAAAATCTCCACGATAGGTTTCAGCCACAATTAAATTGGTGAGTTCCTCAATCGCAATTCGCCCTTTGTTGTGATACGCCAGAATTTCTACTTCGGTTAAATAAATATCCCAACATGAAACAACAGAACTCATATCTACGGCAATACTGAGATAGTAGTCATCTTGCGTTTGATACAGTTCCCAAAAGTGCGCTTGTTGGTCAATGAGGTGCATTTTCTTCTATATATCCTTTTTTATTGTTTAGATTATGCTAAAACTAGTCAGTGATGAAATATAACTTTAGCATGAGAACAACGAAGAAGTTTAACCATGAGATTTGATGATCTAGATACACGATTACGTGTTTATGAAACAGCTTATGATTTCTGTGTACCACCAGAACAATATATCGTTGTGCGTTTGGATGGACGTGGCTTTACCAAACTCACCAATGATATTTGGAAATTTGAAGCGCCCTTTGACCTTCGTTTTAGGGACTTGATGGTCGAAACAACAGCTCACTTAATGCAATGTGGTTTTAATATTATTTATGGCTATACACAAAGCGATGAAATCTCCTTACTGTTTCATTTAAAAGATGACAGCTTTAATCGTAAAACACGAAAAATTATTTCTATTTTAGCCGCAGAAGCCAGTGCAAAATTCAGTGTATTACATGGTGAGATGGCAACTTTTGATGCTCGAATTTGTATACTGCCCAATGCAAAAACTGTTGAAGATTATTTTCGTTGGCGTCATGAAGATGCTCATCGCAACGCACTCAATGCACATTGCTATTGGATGTTGCGCAAGGAAGGAGAAAATGTAAAAAATGCAACCGACCAAGTAAAAGGATTATCTCGCCAAGAGAAGCATGATTTACTCTTTAGCCGTGACATTAACTTCAATGAATTGCCATCATGGCAAAAGCGTGGCACAGGTTTATATTGGACAGAAATTGAAAAAAGTGGTTTTAATCCGAAAACTAAACAGTCGACAGTATCAACTCGTCGACACATTTTTAAAGACTATGAATTACCTTTGGGGGATGATTATAGTCAATTTATACAAACACAATTTTTATTGGACACCCCCCAAGAATAAGCTCCTACCATGTTGAACCGATATAAATTTGAACCCTCCATAAATTAATCGCATAAAAAAACCACCCTCGCGGGTGGTTTTTCAATCTCAAACAGCGTCTTATAGCGCGCGGTTTTTGATTTTGCGGATGGTTTCCAACTGAGCGGCAGTTTCTGCAAGAGCAGCCAAAGCAGCAGCAGAGTCCAAATCGCTTTTTTGATTTGCAAGCAATTGTTCAGCATTTTTACGTGCTTCAAGAATTGCAGCTTCATCTAAGTTGTCAGCACGAACTGCAGTATCTGCAAGCACAGTAACAACATGCGGTTGAACTTCTAGAACACCACCAGATACATAGATTAACTCTTCTGTACCGTTTTCAAGCAGAACGCGAATTGCGCCCGGCTTGAGCAAAGTGACTAACGGAGCGTGACCAGGCATGATACCCAATTCACCGCCAGCACCTTTTGCGATAAGCATTGTCACAGTGCCTGAGTACAAAGACTCTTTAACACTTACAACATCACATTGCATAGTCGACATGTGAATCTCCTAAATTAGAGTTGCTAATTAAAGCTTCTCGGCTTTAGCGATCACTTCGTCAATACCACCAACCATATAGAACGCTTGTTCTGGGATGTGATCGTATTCACCAGCTAGAAGACCTTTAAAGCCACGAATTGTTTCTTTAAGTGGTACAAGTTTACCAGGAGCACCAGTAAACACTTCAGCTACGTGGAACGGTTGAGAGAAGAAACGTTGGATTTTACGCGCACGGTAAACAATCAACTTATCTTCTTCTGCTAACTCGTCCATACCCAAGATTGCGATGATGTCTTTAAGCTCTTTATAACGTTGCAATACGTTCTGTACAGAACGTGCAATTTCATAATGCTCAGCACCAACAACAAGTGGATCTAACTGACGTGAAGTAGAGTCAAGTGGATCGATCGCTGGGTAAATACCAGAAGATGCGATGTCACGGCTCAATACTACAGTTGCATCTAAGTGAGCAAATGTAGTTGCAGGCGATGGATCTGTTAAGTCATCGGCAGGTACATATACCGCTTGGATAGATGTAATCGAACCAGACTTAGTCGATGTAATACGTTCTTGAAGAACACCCATCTCTTCTGCAAGCGTCGGTTGGTAACCTACTGCAGATGGCATACGACCTAAAAGAGCAGATACTTCAGTACCAGCCAATGTGTAACGGTAAATGTTGTCAACGAACAACAATACGTCACGGCCTTTACCGTTTTCATCTTTCTCATCACGGAAGTATTCAGCCATGGTCAAACCAGTTAACGCTACGCGTAAACGGTTACCCGGTGGCTCATTCATCTGACCGTAGACCATTGCTACTTTGTCAAGAACGTTAGAATCTTTCATCTCGTGGTAGAAGTCATTACCTTCACGAGTACGCTCACCAACACCAGCAAACACAGATAAACCTGAGTGAGCTTTCGCGATGTTGTTGATCAATTCCATCATGTTTACAGTTTTACCAACACCGGCACCACCGAATAAACCAACTTTACCACCTTTAGCAAACGGGCAAAGTAAGTCAATGACTTTAATACCAGTTTCTAAAAGGTCAGTAGAAGCAGCTTGTTCAGCATAAGAAGGTGCTTGACGGTGAATCGGCAAACGCGCTTCAGTCGCAACTGGACCAGCTTCGTCGATTGGGCGACCAAGAACGTCCATGATACGACCTAAACATGCAGTACCTACAGGTACAGAAATAGGTGCACCAGTATTAGATACGTTTAGACCACGTTTAAGACCTTCTGTAGATCCCATTGCGATGGTACGAACTACACCATCACCAAGTTGTTGCTGAACTTCTAAAGTAGTTTCAGTACCGTCAACTTGGAGAGCGTCATAGATCTTAGGAACGCTATTGCGTTCAAACTCGACGTCGATAACCGCGCCGATGATCTGAATGATACGACCGCTACTCATTGCTGTCTCCTCAATTCAAAATAATGTTAAACGGCAGCGGCACCACCAACGATCTCAGAAATTTCCTGAGTAATCGCGGCTTGACGCAGCTTGTTATAAATGAGTTGTAGGCTCTTGATAAGATCACCTGCGTTGTCAGTTGCAGCTTTCATTGCAACCATACGAGCAGACTGCTCACATGCGATGTTTTCAATCACACCTTGATAAACCATAGACTCAATGTAACGAACCAATAAACCATTTAAAAGCTCTTCAGCTTCTGGTTCATATAGATAATCCCAACCATATTGACGGTTAAGATCCTCGTCCGTATCAGCCGCAGCTAATGGAACAAGTTGTTCGATTTTTTGGTTTTGAGTCATGGCATTGACAAAGCCGTTTGACACAAGATAAATGCGATCTAACTCGCCTTTATCAAATGCATCTAACATCACCTGTACAGAACCAGTTAACTGTTCAAGACTTGGAGCATCACCTACTTGCGTAGTTGCGCCAAGTACTTTACCGCCGTAGTTTTTAAAAAACGAAACCGCTTTTTGACCAATTAAAGCAAATTGAACTTCAATTGACTGCTCTTGTTGCTGTTGTACGTGTTTTACCACTTTTTTGAACAAGTTAATGTTCAAACCACCAGCAAGACCACGATCTGAAGAAACAATGATATAGCCAACGCGTTTTACAGGGCGTTCAACCATATAGCGATGTTTGTATTCAGGATTCGCTTGGACCAAATGAGCAATTACACGGTGCATATTTTCGGCATACGGACGGCCCTGAGCCATGCGCTCTTGCGCACGACGCATCTTAGAAGCTGCTACCATTTGCATCGCGCGAGTAATCTTTTGCGTGCTCTTGATACTAGCTACTTTGGCGCGAATTTCTTTTAAATTTGCCATACGCTTAACCTAGTATTCGAAAGCCCTTTCGAGCTTCCGAAGGTTGATCCGTGAACCAAACCATAACTAACAACAACATACATTGAAATTAGTAAGTTTGAGTCGCTTTAAAGCTTTCAATACCTGCTTTGATTGCAGCTTCGATGTCTTTGTCGTAGTTACCAGTTTCATCGATGTTTTGCATTAACGCAGCATGCTCTGAACGGAAGTAAGAAATTAACGCAGTATCAAAGTCTACGATTTTCTTCACTTCAACGTCAGCCATGTAGCCTTCGTTAGATGCATAAATTGAAACAGCTTGGTCAGCAATTGAATATGGAGCATATTGTTTTTGCTTCATTAATTCAGTTACACGTTGACCATGTTCAAGTTGCTTACGAGTTGCTTCATCAAGGTCAGAAGCGAACTGAGCAAATGCTGCCAATTCACGGTATTGCGCCAAAGCAGTACGGATACCACCAGACAATTTTTTGATGATCTTCGTTTGAGCAGAACCACCAACACGCGATACAGAGATACCCGCGTTCACAGCAGGACGAATACCTGCGTTGAATAATGATGTTTCTAAGAAGATCTGACCATCAGTAATCGAAATTACGTTTGTCGGTACGAATGCAGATACGTCACCCGCTTGAGTTTCAATAATTGGCAATGCAGTTAATGAACCAGTTTGGCCTTTAACTTCACCATTAGTGAATTTCTCAACATAGTCAGCAGATACACGAGAAGCACGTTCAAGTAAACGTGAATGAAGATAGAACACGTCACCTGGGTAAGCTTCACGACCTGGTGGACGACGAAGAAGCAATGAAATTTGACGGTAAGCAACAGCTTGTTTAGACAAGTCATCATAAATGATAAGTGCGTCTTCACCGCGGTCACGGAAGTACTCGCCCATTGTACAACCAGCATATGGAGCAAGATACTGCATTGCTGCAGGATCAGCTGCAGCAGCTGCTACAACAGTTGTGTACGCCATAGCGCCAGTTTCTTCAAGCTTACGTACTACGTTTGCAATTGTTGATTGTTTTTGACCAATCGCAACGTATACACACTTAATGCCTGATTGTTTTTGAGCAATGATCGCATCGATCGCCATTGCTGTTTTACCAGTTTGACGGTCACCGATGATCAACTCACGCTGACCACGACCAACAGGGATCATTGTATCTACTGATTTATAACCAGTTTGTACAGGTTGATCCACTGATTGACGCCAAATTACACCTGGTGCTACTTTTTCAACAGCATCAGTAAGTTTTGCATCAATAGGGCCTTTACCATCAATCGGGTTACCCAAAGCATCTACTACACGGCCTAAAAGTTCTGGACCAACCGGAACTTCTAATACACGACCTGTGCAACGAGCTTTTTGACCTTCTTGAAGGCTTAAGTAGTTACCTAAGACAACGGCACCCACTGAATCCTGTTCTAGGTTCAGTGCCATACCAAATAAGCCGCCGTCGAATTCGATCATTTCACCGTACATTGCATCAGCAAGGCCGTGAATACGCACAATACCGTCGGAAACCATAACAATGGTCCCTTCGTTCTTAGCGGTCGCGCTGGTGTCCAGATCGCCGATACGCTGTTTAATGAGCGCACTGATCTCGGATGGATTCAGTTGTTGCATTGCGCTATACCTCAATCTTTTTAAAGTTCAGTCTTCTTTAGACGTAGTTATTTTTAACAATTACGCTAGAAGACGAGTCCGCATTTTTTCAAGCTTGCTAAGCGCAGAATCATCTATCACTTGGTCGCCTGCACGAATAACAACACCAGCAATCAATGCTGGATTTACTTCAACTGTAACTTTCACAGCGCTGTTCAAGCGTTTTTCTAACGCATGAGCCAACTTCTGTTCTTGTACTGAATCCAATGGAAAAGCGGATTCAATCACAACATCTACAGTGTTGTTATTTTGCGATTTGAGTTGCTCAAATTCTGTGTCAATTTCAGGTAACAATGCTAAACGGCCATTGTCTGCAAGAAGTGTCAAAAAGTTTGACACAGCCGCAGTTTGTTCATTACCTAAAACTTTCGCAAAAAGATCAACCTGCTCTGCAGGTGTCAACTCAGGGCGATTTAAATAAGCGGAGAATGCTTCATCTTGCACCGCAGCACTGAGCAGTTGTAATGCATTTGACCAAGCGTCAGTTGCATTTTGCTCAGATGCATAAGCAAATGCTGCTTTAGCGTATGGGCGTGCCAACGTCAAGAATTCAGCCATATTCGCCTCTCTTAAAGTTTAGCAGCCAGCTGATTCAGCATGGCATTATGAGCTTCTGCGTCAACTTGTTGGTTCAGAATTTTCTCTGCACCAGCAACTGCAAGAGCAGCAACTTGTTGACGTAATTCTTCACGAGCAGAATTGATGTCTTGGTCAACAGCATCTTTCGCTTGTTGACGAATACGCTCACCTTCAGCAGATGCTTGAGTACGCGCTTCTTCGACCAATTGTGCCGCACGACGGTTCGCTTGTTCGATCAATTGAGCCGCTTGTGCTTTCGCCGCATCAATTTCTTGCTTAACTTGTGCTTGTGCATCAGCAAGATCAGCTTTCGCTTTCTCTGCAGCATTTAAGCCATCAGCGATTTTACGCTGACGCTCACTAATCGCATTGATTAGTGGTGGCCATACAAACTTCATGCAGAATGCGACAAATATCGCAAATGCAATCGCTTGGCCAAACAATGTGAGGTTGATATTCATTGCAAATTCCTCAAATAGTGAATTTCGGAATTAAGCTGATTAACCTACAAATGGATTAGCGAAGATGAAGAACAAGCCAATACCAACACCGATCATAGGCACAGCATCAAGAAGACCTGCGATTAAGAACATACGAGTTTGAAGTTGTGGAGCCAATTCTGGTTGACGAGCAACAGCTTCAAGGAAACGGCCGCCTAAAAGACCAAAACCAATCGCAGTACCTAAAGCACCAAAAGCGATCAAGATAGCAGATGCAATTGCAACTAGACCTAAAGTGAGTTCCATGATAATTCCTCAGAGGTTAGGTTTATACCAAATTAAAGTAAAAAAATTATACCTAACCACCGGATGACAGTTAGGCAATACCATTAATGTTTTTCGCTTGCCATGCTCAAGTATACGATTGTTAGCATCATGAAAATGAAGGCTTGCAATGTAATAACAAGAATGTGGAAGATAGCCCAAGGCACAGACAACGCCCACTGGATCCAGAAAGGTAACAACGCGATAAGAATGAAGATTAACTCACCCGCATACATGTTACCGAATAATCGGAGTGCCAATGAAATTGGACGTGCAAGGAATGTTACTAATTCTAGAATTAAGTTCACTGGAATCAATAACGCTTTTGCAACTGGGTTACTTGGATTAAATGGGTTAAGTGCCAATTCACCAACGAAACCGCCGATGCCTTTTTCACGAATACTATAGAACAAGATCAACGCAAATACAGACAAAGACATACCAAGGGTAATGTTAGGGTCTGTAGATGGAACAACCTTGAAGTAAACGTGGTGAGGGTCCATACCAAATACGTTTGCACCAATCAATTGAGCTGTATACGGAATCCAGTCAACAGGAATTAAGTCCATCGCATTCATGAGGAAAATCCACACGAAAATGGTCAAGGCTAAAGGCGCAATTAAACGTGATTTACCATGAAACGTATCACGAACACTTGAGTCAACAAACTCGATAATCATTTCGATTGCAGACTGGAACTTGGTAGGAACACCAGAGTTTGCAGCTTTCGCTACGCACCAGAATATCAAACAGAAAATCACACCAAGGCCAATTGACCAACCCATTGAATCCAAGTGGATAGCAGTGAACCCCATCTGTTGAGCTTCTGCACCACTTTCAGCCAATTTCCAAGTACCATCTGGCATTTTGCCATAGGTCATATTGGTCAAGTGATGCTTGATATACTCGGTCGAAGTCAGGGCATGTTCTTCAGCAGCCATAAATCACACCTGGTCAATGTCAAATAATAAATAGAGTTAACGAATATCGCGTGCTGCATGATATCTCGTTAATCCCCAAAAAAATTTTCAATTTCTGCTGCGCTTATACTCGTTTTTGTTGTCGTGCTACCCAAAAAGGTGCAATCCACGACATCGCTTGAACGAGAATAAAACCACAAAACAATGCCACCGGAGATAACGGTTTGACATTGCATAAAATTAAAATGAAACCAACGATCACAATTGCAAATTTGCCCATTAAGCCTCTATACATGTTCGAAAGAACCTGTTTTGAAGCACGTGCCCCTGCTGCTCGAAACGACTGCCAAGAAAAATAACAACTGGCAAGCCAACATATCAGTGCACCTAACGCTGCACTCAGAGCCGCAGTCGAGTCTTTCAAGACCCACGCTACCAAGGCTGAAACAGGAATCATAAACGCTTGCAAATAGACCAAAGCTTTTGCTAATCGTCGGTCAATCAAGCGACTAGTTTGGCTCATTTTTTATCCACTCACAGCATAAATGCTTGACAAGTTTAGCTGATGATCGTTTTTAATCGCAGGCATTATAGAGTTACACCCCTGAACATGCAATCTTTTCCCGACCTTAGTCGTGTTTTTTTCGATATACAGGTTGCTTTGCATATGAACAATTGTTGATTAATTTTTGCATCATTTCCGTGCATTAAGTACGCAAGCTTGTGTTTGTTGAGCCAAAGTCTGCCATGCAACCACAAAATCTTGTTGTTTAGCCAAAGTTTCGTCTACCGCTTGAAATGAAATTTCACCCAATTTTCGGTACTGACTTGGACTTGCGCTGCCTTCTGCCAGCAAGCACATTTTTTTGTAAGGTCTCGTGTCATTTAAAAACTTGATTTGAGTCACAGTCGGCGCAACATGCGGATCATCTGTCATCGCACCTGCAAATTTTAAGTTTAATGAACGTTCTAAATATTGGTAAGCATCATGATAAGCCCAGTATGGACGTGCGCTACCAGCACTGATACTTTTCTGTGAAACACGCAGCATTTCACTGGCAAACTTCTTCGCATTATTCCAATATGCTGCTTTATTTTCTGGATGTTGTTGTGAACGCAAGGCTGCAATAAAGAAACCAATACGGACAGCATTATTTGGATCTAACCACACATGTGTATCAATCGTATCTTTCAGTGCAACACCTTTTGGACTTCTTAAAGGAAGTGCTTGGATAATACCTGAATTGAGTATTGAAATCGCTTTTGCATTCTCGCCTAAAACCTTTTCCAAAGGCGCTTCATGTTCTTTTCCCAGCCAAATCACCAATGAAGCATCCATAATCGTTTTGCGATTATCTGGTGTAAGTTGCACATCATGCCCCGTTTGATTTCCCAAAAGCAAAACAGGCTCTTCTATGCCTTCAGTTATTTCTTTTGCAATCAAATAAATAGGATGAGTTGATACCACTAAAGGCGCTTGAGCCCAAGTGACACTAATAATTAATGCACATAAGCAAAAGGCGATAATGCGATTCATGGGAGTGTATTACCAAAAAAAATTTATGTTATAGTATAACAGAAGTTAAAAAATACCTACGCCATTCGTAAGTTGATAGAGCTTCATGTTAATATTTGCGATTCTCTTCCATTCAAATAACAAGTTTTGAGGTCTGATATGAGCTTATGTTCACACGAGCAGCATGATACTTTGCATGGTGTACACGATCATCTCAATGTAGAAGCTCGTTTATCAGAAGCAGAAAGCCTTTGTGCAACCTCAGGTGCCCGCCTTACCCCTTTGCGTAAAGAAGTACTTGAATTAATTTTGAATGCCTCAGGTCCTGTAGGTGCTTATGATCTTTTAGCCAAGATGAAAGGTGCTGCAGAACGTCCAGCTGCACCGCCTACCGTGTATAGAACCTTAGATTTTCTCTTAGAAAAAGGTTTTATTCATCGTTTAACCTCTATTAATGCTTATATCCCTTGTTGTCACCCACGTGAAGGACATCAAGCCGCATTTTTAATTTGCACTGAATGTCATACAGTGAAAGAAGCTTCAGCAAAAGGTTTAATTCAAGAATTAAACCACTTAGCCGCGTCAGATCACTTCAATGCACATCACAGTATTATTGAGATTTCAGGAATATGTCAGCAGTGCTCGAACAAAGCGTAAACTCCCCTCTCGTTCAACTGCAACAAATTAATGTCCGAATTGATGATCGTGACATTCTAAAAAATATAGATTTTTCATTACAAGAAAAAGAAATTGTCACGCTTATTGGTCCCAATGGCGCAGGCAAATCAACCCTGATCAAAGTATTATTGGGTATTTTAAAACCCAATGCGGGCAAAATTATCAGCTCAAAAAAAATTAAACTGGCGTATGTACCACAAAAATTTAATCCCTCTCATAGTCTGCCTTTAAGAGTTAAAGATCTGCTTGATCTTGAGAAATGTGATAAGGCGATTAAAGCTGAAATCATTCGAGATACTGGTATTGCCAAATTAGAGTATGCCAAAGTACAACAACTTTCAGGTGGTGAGCGTCAGCGGGTTTTGTTGGCGCGTGCTTTATTACGCCAACCCGATATTTTAGTTTTAGATGAACCTATGCAAGGTTTAGATATCCAATCTGAAGCTGAACTGTATGAATATGTGCGTAGCCTGCCACAACGCTATGGTTGTGCCATTTTAATTGTGTCTCATGATTTACAATGGGTAATGCAAGGCACTCAGCGAGTTGTCTGTTTAAATAAGCACATTTGCTGTAGTGGTTTACCTGACAGTATTCAGCAGCATCCAGAGTATCAAGCTTTGTTTGGTGATACTTTTGGAAAATACCACGCTTTTTACCAACACCATCATGACCATTGTGCACATGGTGACTCTGCCAAAACTTGTGAACATGGCCCACATCCACACATTCACCCAGAACCGGAAGCTTAAACCATGATGGAATGGTTAGAATTACTGTTACCTGCATGGATTATGGGAACACTTTTAGTGTTTCTAACAGCTCCGCTAGGTTGTTTGATGCTTTGGCGCAGAATGTCTTTTTTTGCTGACACGATGGCTCATGGTACCTTGCTTGGTGTTGCGTTAGCTGCTGTTTTAACTTTACCGCTTTGGGTCGGTGTTACCTTTACTGCGATCCTCTTGGTGGCTGTACTTTGGGTTTTACATGACCCGCGTTTACCCAATGATGCCTTACTTGCATTATGTGCTGCGACCTTACTTTGTTCTGGTCTACTGTTAATTCAACATTTACCTGCATTACGTCCTGAATTATTAAGTTATTTATTTGGCGATTTATTAACAATTGAGTGGTCAGACCTACCGATTTTTGCAACTGTGATTATTGTTGCTTTAGCTGTCCTCTACCGTTACTGGCAAGCACAAATTCAAATTGCGATTGATCCAGATATTGCAGTAAGTGAAGGCGTAAACGCCAAATGGCAGCGCTTAATTTTTATGTTGTTATTGGCTTTATTCACCGTACTCGCTTTACGTGCCGTTGGTTCGTTATTGATGGGTGCGTTATTGGTTATTCCTGCACTGGCTTCGCGTCTTATTTCTCATTCACCGAAACAAATGGTGATTGGCGCGTTTGTGATTGCTCAAATTGGTGTGACTGTGGGGTTATGGTCAAGTGCAGCCCTGAACATCTCTACAGGGCTAAGCATCGTATTAACCATGTCTTTGCTGTTTGCTGTGATTTTCTGTGTAATGAAAGTAAGAAAGATGGCTTGATGAATCAATCATTTCCATCTTTAGCCGCACTCAATATTTAAACTATGCTTTTTAACGAAACATATAAACCATATACAGCAATGACAATCAGAATTAATCCGCAAAGCCCTAATATTTTTGGATAAATTTGACTTTTAGAAAGCTTATTAAACGACAGATAGACCAAAGATAACGTGAGAAAATCTAAAATAATCCATGTCACGACTAAGATGACTAGACTGGTATTTATATCAGCATGAATATGAATAAACTGCGGAAAAAATGATGAAAAGAAAATGATATCTTTAGGATTTGAGATACCCACTAAAAAGCCTTTGCTTAGCCCACCATCCACAGGCGACAACATCGTATTGAGTTGATGCTCCTGCTGGGATAATACTTCTTTTAGAATTCCATAACCTAGATAGGCAATATAAAGACATCCTAAAACTTTAATGATCAAGAAAAGGGTTTCATTGACACTAAACATGCCTTTTAAAATTAAAATAGAGGCTGTGATAAGTACCAAAGAAGCCAAATTTGTCCCAATAATGGTCAGTAAAGACTGTCGGTAGCCACCTTTTAAACCTGCACTTGCAACCAAGATCATGACTGGACCAGGCGTTGCAATCATGATAATCACACTAATGGCATACAGATAAAATTCTAAATAATTCAAAGTAACCTCGAAACAATGGCTTATTTATAGGGTCAAATCTCTAACATATAACTCAGTTAATCGCCTATGTTGTTATTGGTGAACCAGACTTAATAAGCCAGCAGCACAACTAAACAAGACAGCAAAGGTACGGTTCATATATTTTTGTTGTTTTGGTGATTTTAATAGTCTTAACACTTTGGCTGCCAATCCCGTATAACCAGCCATGACTATCAAATCAATCGTGATCATGGTCGCTGCCATAATCACATACTGAATCCATTGTGGTTTAGACAAGTCTAGAAACTGTGGCAAAACAGCAAGTAAAAAGACGATGGCTTTTGGATTACTGATATTGACAATAAAGCCATATAAGATCAGCTTGGGAATAGATTTTGTCGGTTGCTCAGTCGGGATATCTATCGACTGTGTTTTCGTCGTCCATTGTATGTAGGCTAAATACAATAAATATAAAACCCCAAACCATTTCACCACGAAAAATGCCAGCGGTGTAGTTGCAAACAATACCCCAACACCTGCTGCGACAATCGCAATTTGAACCAACAATGCCAGTTGTAAACCGATTGCATTCCAATAACCACGGCGAAAACCATAATTTAAACCGCTCGACATAGACGCGATCGCACCCGCACCAGGTGAAATACTGATCACCCAGCACGCCAACATATAGGCAAACCAGACTTGATACGACATAACAAAAAGATAGAAAACTTTTAACACG
Source organism: Acinetobacter sp. NyZ410 (assembly GCF_022828975.1). NCBI lineage: Bacteria > Pseudomonadati > Pseudomonadota > Gammaproteobacteria > Moraxellales > Moraxellaceae > Acinetobacter > Acinetobacter sp. NyZ410. The sequence continues at coordinate 4,695,520 of NZ_CP094620.1, forward strand.
CTATTATAACGGTTTTAAAACGATACATTTCGATTAATTTAATTGGTAAAAAGCATAAGACTTTACTATTCAGCTGTTGCTTGATCATGCACAATAAGAGGATTGATAAATAAAAATTGAGGAGCCATCACCATATGACAGCCCAATCTGTAATTCTACCTTTACCTTCTAATCATGCTCGTTTCATTGTTTTAAATTTAAAAAATCTGTCTATTGATGGCTTAAAAAAACAACTCAATGCGTTGTTAAGTACACGTGATCGTTTAATTACCCAACACCCTGATGCTGAAATTAAAACCTCAATCGCTTTTGGTCCTGAACTTTGGGCAAAACTTTATCATACAACTCCTGAAGGGTTTAAGCAGTTAGAACCGATTCAAGGCGCATTTGAGATGCCAGTGGTTCCTGCTGATGTTCTGATTCATATCGCGTCTGCACGTACAGATATTTGCTTTGCGCTTAGCCAATCCTTTTTTGATGGTATCCAAAATCAAGTTGAAGTTCTGGATGAACGGGTGTGCTTCCGTTATCTCGACGGTCGTGACCTGACTGGTTTTATTGATGGTACTGAAAATCCTCAATTCCCTGATGATCGTGCTGAGACTGCGTTATTAGGTGAAGATTCAGGTATTTTTGAAGATGGTTCTTTTATTTTTGCACAACGTTATGTACACGAGCTTGAAAAGTGGAAACGTTTAAAAGTTGATGCACAGGAAAATGTGATTGGTCGTTCTAAATTAGAAAGTATTGAAATGGACGATGAACACAAACCTGAAAATGCCCATATTGCTCGTGTTGTCATTGAAGATAATGAAGGTGAAGAATTAGAAATCCTACGTCACTCTCTTCCTTATGGCGATGGTCAAGGCGAGCAAGGTCTATTTTTTATTGCCTATACCAAAGACTTAACCCGTATTGATCGTATGCTAGTCAATATGTTTGGTACTCAAGGCGATGGGATTCATGACCGTTTGCTGCACTTTGTAACACCTATGGATGGTGCTTATTTCTTTGCACCGAAAGAGGTGGATCAGGAAATTTGAACAACACTTATAAGTGATATTTTGCTCCCCAAATGATGTTATAAACATCAATATATGGAGTATTTTATGGCACGTAGACCAAGAAGAAATCATTCAAATGATTTTAAAGCTAAGGTAGCACTTGCTGCGATTAAAGCAGAAAAAACACTTGCTGAATTGAGTGCTGAATTTGATGTTCATCAAAACCAAATTATCGACTGGAAAAATCAACTGATTTCAGCTTCCTCGCAAGCTTTCGATCAATCAAAAGCTCCAACAGAACCACCCATCGATCTAAAAAAACTACATGCAAAAATCGGTGAGCAGGCATTAGAAATTGATTTTTTAGAAGGTGTGTTGAAGAAACTGGGCCGCTTCAACCACAAAAGTTAATCGATGACTCACTTCAGATTTCAGTATCTAAGCAAGCTCAGCTGCTGAAAGTCTCCCGTGGTTGTTATTACTATCGCCCAAAACCTGTGAGTGCATCAGATCTGAAGCTAATGCGGTGTATGGATGAGTTACATATGCAATACCCTTTTGCAGGTAGCCGGATGATGCGTGATTTGTTGAATCGTCAAGGACATCATATAGGACGACGTCATACACGTACTTTAATGAAGAAAATGGGCATTAATGCGTTATATTGCAAACCAAATTTAAGCCAGGCTAATCAAGCTCACCGCAAATATCCATATCTGCTCAAAGGATTGGCTATTCAGCGCAGTAATCAAGTGTGGTCTACGGATATAACGTATATCCCTATGGCAAAAGGCTTTGTTTATTTATGTGCTGTGATTGATTGGCATAGCCGCAAGGTACTTGCGCATAGAGTATCGATTAGTATGGAGGTTACATTTTGCATAGAAACATTAAATGAAGCTATTGAAAAATATGGTCGACCTGAAATATTTAATACAGACCAAGGCAGTCAGTTTACCAGTGATGCATTTATTGATGTATTGAAATCAAATGGCATTCAAATCAGTATGGATGGTAAAGGTCGATGGGTTGATAATGTGATGGTTGAACGATTATGGCGGAGCGTTAAATATGAAGAGGTGTATCTCAAAGCCTACAGCAATGTTTTGGATGCGAAGAAGCAATTAAACGCATATTTTGAATTTTATAATTTGAAACGACCTCATTCGAGTCTGGACAAAATGACTCCAGATGAGTTTTACTATGACCAGCTACCACAACAAAATAAGGTAGCTTAACTAGAGCAGAGTATCACTTATAAATAAGCTTTTAGTTGTTCAAACATGTGGGACCACCTCTGAATGAAGAAGTGTTGGAAGAGATTTTGGAAGATTGAAATAAGAAAGAAGCTACGTTTAACTTTGAATGATCTATCTCTTGAATACAGAAAAGCTGACTTTGATCAGCTTTTCTGTTCACCCAACCTAAGTGTTTACAATAATAACAATACACTGATTACCAATTAGTTATTTTCATCCAAACATTCTACAAAGACAAAAAACGATTACTAATTTTGAATACTAAATATTGCAACTTATCATGCAAATAAACCTCAGCATATAGACTTTAGAGCGTCCATTTTATGGAGCGTTAGAATTACGTATTTCTAACATTTCATTGCAATCCTTAGAGTCTGAATAAACGAAAAACCGCTGGTCTTGGTTTTCTAATAAAATAGCATCCTTATCAGCACCAAAGGCATTTTTAGAGACATCACACTTATAGGATGGCAGTTTAAAATTCTTGACCACTTCACATTTCGGTTCAGCAGCAGCTTCATCAAAACCATACCATTCTGTAATATTTTGATTTGAGCAAGAAATTTGATTTGTTTGAACACTATCTTTTGTCACAGTCACATTATCTGCAACTACTTTTGATTCGCTTACAGGTAAAGCCTCACTTGTAGTTGAAGATTGTTGTTCATGCACGTCTGCCTGCATTACATTTGGTTCGTTATTTGAACTACTTTGTGCTTTATCTTTGTTTTTATCGCTACATGCAATTAAAGCACTTATAAAAATTAAGATATAAATATTCTTCATGACTGAATGCTCATAATGATGCGCTATCTAAAAATGGTGTTGGATCAACTAAGTCCGAACGCCGTTTATAGACACTTGTACCGCTTAAAGTGCCTTTATTACTTGGATTTGAGTACATTTCCAAATGCAACATCATACTTGGAATACCTTTTGTTGTTAAGCTACCAACATGGGCAATTACCTGACCTTTTACAACTTTATCTCCAGCTTTTACTAAAGCTTTACCTTTTTTAACTTCGCCATAGCGAATGATATGCTTTTGATGGACTATCTCAATGGCATCAGTGTTGTCATAAAAGTAGTAAACATTTTTTACAATACCATCTGCCATTGCTCTGATTTCTGTCCCGGCAGAAGCATAAAGATCACATCCAGCATGTTTTCGTTTTCCCCCACTTCGATTAGAACCAAATCGAGCAAAGCCTTTTTTATACGAGTTTGTCCGAGTTTTTAGCGGGAATAAATATGATCCATCATCTTTTGGCTTATCTATTCTTATTTCAATGACTGGCATAGGGTTTTTTAGAGTTGCAGAATAGAGAACTTGATCTTTTCCATTTATATCTACAAGAATTTCTATTTTCTTTCCATCCTCTCCTCTATGTTTTTTTAATCCAACTCCATCTTGCCCTGTATAGTGCGTTCTTTTTGCTCCATTGTAATTTATCGAATAGGAGAGGTTCTCTTCCTTACCTGTTCCTTTATTTATTGTTTTTCTCTGTACACGACAAATTTCACAGAACCCTTATCCTATCAGGGTTCTGCCTTCTTAAAATTGCCAAAATTTCCTTAAACTCTTCTTTTTTCCCAAAACCAATTAAACGCTGAATCGCCATTTGAACATAGTCTAAACCATAGCGAAATAAACTCATTGAGAGTCGTCCATGCTTCTTTATTTTTATCACTTTTTTTTGATCATGTTGCCATTCACCCGTTAAGTAACACCAACAGAAGCTTATAGCTAACACCGCAATCAATTTTTTCACTCGTCTAGGGTCTGTCAAGCGCGTATTTTCAAGATTAAACCCGCGTCCTTTGAGACAACTGAATAAGGTTTCAATTTCCCAGCGTAATGCATAATCCTGAATAGCATTGGCATTAAACTGAGGAGAAACGACGAGTAAAAGCTCTCCATTTTCTAACTGTAGTGCACTTATATATAGTTTCACCCGACCAACCAAAATCCGTCGTTTACGACATTCAATTTGACCAACTTTAAGATGGCGAAATAAATCACTAATTTTATGATTCTTTCCTAAATGATTGGTGACAATGAAGTTTTTTTAACACGAATGCAGAAGTTGATGTCTTGTTCAATTAACCATGTAAACCACTGCTCACCGATAAACTCTCTGTCTGCGAACACATTCACAATACGGTCTTTACCAAAAATGGCTATAAAGCGTTGAATCAAAGCAATGCGCTCTTTCGTATCTGAATTTCCACGTTTATTAAGCAATGTCCAAAGGATAGGTATCGCTATTCCACGATAAACGATTGCGAGCATCAGGATATTAATATTTCGTTTTCCCCATTTCCAATTGGTTCTATCTAAAGTCAGTTGCACTTGGTCGAATGAAAACATATTGAAAATCAACTGAGAAATTTGACGATAATCAAAATACTGACCTGCAAAGAAGCGCTGCATACGTCGATAAAATGATTGTGGTAAGCACTTGATGGGCAAGGCTTTAGATGCAGAAGAAAGATTACATGTTTGCTTTAAAATAATCACAAGCATGATGAGCGCAAAGCACTTTAAATGTGACTTGTTCCATTTTAGATATTTGTTTAAGATAAGATATAACTCATTGAGATGTGTCATAGTATTCGTCGTTAGAAAACAATTATTATGACATTATTTCAATGAGTTATCTATTTTTGTCGTGTACAGAGATTGTTTTTATAGTGAATGAAACATCACTACCATATTGCTTTGTTAATGGATTACCATTTTTCTCTGTATGGACATTCTCTGTTTTTCCTAATGAAGGAATAAAATCAATTAAATAATCAACAAAGCTCTCTTCATTCTTAGCTGGTGTTTCTTTCGCTGGTGCTGTTTTTGCTGGTACTGTCTTTGTTGGAGTATTTGAAGCCACTGGCGGCATCTGTATTATTGTAGCAGCAGGATTTAAGTTCACATTGATTACTGAAATACTTGGATCATTTCTTAACGTCAAAACAGGTTTTTTATTTGAAAGCAATAGCTTTGATATGTGCTGAATTAGCAGGAGACTTTCACTTGGGATATGCTAGGCAGCTAACCGATAAAAGTTCTCTGCTATTTGATTTGGCGTTTTAAAATCCAAACTCTTTTGAATTCTTCGCTGATTATAAAATAACACAATGTATTTTGTAATATCTGCTTTAGCTTCATCTCTGGTTTTATAGTTGCAATGATGCACTAATTCATTCTTGAGTATGCCCCAGAAACTTTCAATCGGTGCATTATCGTAACAGTCCCCACGTTTGCTCATTGAACCTTGAAAATCACATTTTTCCAGTATCTTTCGATATTCATGGCTGCAATATTGGCTGCCTCTGTCCGAATGAATAATTAAGCCTTTCGTTGGTTTTTGATTACGAATCGCCATAGTCAGTGCATTGCAAACAAGTTGTGCGGTCATACGCTCATTTAAGCTATAGCCAACCACTTGTTTCGTGTACAGGTCTTTTACTGCTGCCAAGTATAACCAACCTTCAGCAGTCCAAATGTATGTAATATCGCTTGACCATGCAAGATTGGGCTTAGTCATTGAAAACTGTTGCTCTAGTAAATTTGCGTAGATCGCTCGATTATGATCACTCTTCGTAGTTCTTTTGAAACGCTTATGACGCTTACAATACAGCTGGTTGAGCTTTTTTATTTGACGTACAGCATACGTACTGATTTTGATACCTTGCGCTTGTAAATGCTTAGTTAATCGAATATAGCCATAGCTTTGTTTAGTTTCCTCATGAGCTATTTTGACCAAAATTGTCTGTTGATTTCGCTGAACCAATCTTTTATTCATGCCTCGTTTTAGCCAATCATAAAATCGTGACACTGAAACGTGAAGTAATCTAGCCATAAAGCTAATCGGGAATAAATATCTTTGCTGTTTCATATAGGCGTACCTTACTGACTTTCTTTCGCAAAGTACGCTGCTGCCTTTTTTAGAAATTCACGTTCCATTTCAGCTGTTTTGAGCTGTTGTTTGAGCTTTTTATTTTCTTCGAGTAAGGCATTTAGATCAGGTGAATATTGTTTAGTGCCTGCTAAGGTGCCAGTCTTTGCTTTATTATTCCAATTTGAAAGAGTTTGCATTGAAATGCCAAGTTGTCTGGCTGTTTCCGATACATTGCCTTGATTGGCTTCAATCAATTTTATTGCTTCAACTTTAAATTCTGCGGTGTAAGTCTTCTGTTTCTTGCTCATGGTAAACTCCTGATGAGTGTCTATAGTTTACCAAGTTAAAACCTCCTGTTTTCTCAGCACACATCACTTATACACAAATGCATTTAACATTTTTAACTGAATAAAGCCATTAGAATCTGTTGTTTTTTCTATTTCTCTACCTCTATATGAGACAAAAAACTTATTGTTTTTTACAACCTTACCATTACTATCATGTATCTTCAATTTTACGCTTACAAGCCCTAATGGGACTGATATACAGCTATTTTCTATTCCTTTAGTTATAGGTATTGTTTTTAATTTTTGATAACCTTTACTACCATTTACTAATATATCTAAACTCTCACCCTCTTCCGCAATCAGACCAGTTTTTATTCCTGAACCATCAGAAATATGTTCTTTGATTTTACCTTTATATCTTACAAAAAACTTCATATTCGTTATTTTTCTATTTGTGTCACTTTCTATTATAGATATATCAAATTTTATATCTTTAGAATCCTCTGTTTTCACCTCATCTTTCTTAGAAGAATCCGTTTTCTGTTCAATAACGACAACTTTTTCTTGTTTTAGTTCTGGTTCAGCAGGTTTTTGTAACACAGATTGGACTTTAATATCTTCACTTACACTTAGTTCAATAGATTGCTTTTTATCAGGGGCCTGTGTGATAACTGTCGATTGCTTACCATCTGCCTTAATGACAATTTTACTGCCTGGATGTCTAATAATAACAGGTAATAGTCCTTGCTCATCTGACTCTGCATTTACAATAAACTTAGATTGTTTAAACTTACCACTATATTCAGATTCAATAGTTACTTTTTTATTTTTTGCTATTTGCCCTATTTGATTTTTTAATGATATATATATTTTTCTACTGCAACAGCTTTCTAAGTCATAATGGTTGAACATATCTATATATTTACTAATATGAACTTTATTCCCATCTGATTCTTTATAGTTTCCCTTAAAACCTGGTACACCTAAAAAAGAACCTAATCCCCCTTCACCAACTAAATGAGCCCCTGCAATAGCGCCCGATTCAGTAATTTCAATTCCATTTATTATTTTTCCATAATATTCATTAAAGCTTCTATTTCTTAATCGTTTGCAAAGAAGGTCTATCCATTCTCCAATGATCTGAATTTGCTTAGCTGGGGATTTCAAAAAATCTGATAAAGAATTAACACCATTGTGCCCAACCCAACTGCCTGTCCAATCATTTGCTTTAGTTTTATCAGAATTATTATCCCAATGCTTATAATAGCCCAGATCGATAAGTGCAGCTTCACCAAATTGAAAAAAACCAATATAACCCAGAGAATTTTTTATTTTACTTGCATCAATGTTTACAGATGCAGTTAAAGGCAGGCTTAAATCTGATGAAGATTCTTTTCTTGAAACGGCACAAATAAATCCATATCGGGTTAATGGATAAGATTTTTGATTTATAGATTTACCATTTTTCATTTATTTAAGTCCTCAAAACTAAATCTCTTAATATCAATTTTTTTATTATTGATATATGAGCTTAAAATAGGTTTTAATTTCTCAAAATTACCCAATCCTGGACAACTTAACTCAACACCATTTTTATTTGCTTTTTTTGTTGGAGAAAACTTATCTTCAAACATATCATAGCGGCCTAAATTTCTAAAATATGAAAAATAATTACCATTAGCATCATTAATGATTCTTATATCACTATGGTCATTTTTCAGATAAGCATAATAAACTTGGTATTTATTTTTATTCACTTCAATAACTTGGCACTCTCCTGTTGACATCCATTGAGCATCTTTTGGATTTAAGCCAATAGTCTTTACAAGTTTTGCTTTATTGACATCTTCCCAAATTTGTTTACATGGGACATTACTTTTATCAATTTTGATACTTTCATTCTTATTTTTGAAGATATCCCAAATTTTTTCACAAGCATTTTCTTCAGCGAAAGCTTGGATTGAAATAAATGTGCTCAACACTAATATTAGACTGCGTTTCATCTCTCTTATACTCCAAATTTATTAAAATCATCTTCTAAGTCATCTTTATATTCATCGTCTAAAGCTTCTTCAAGCTGACTATGAATTCCATCATCTACTAAATCCCCAGTATCATGATTATAAAGATCTTCATCTAATTCCTTTGTAGGTATAATACTTTCGTCTTCATTACTACTAATAAATTGAATTTCAACATTATCTGACGAATCACTAAATATTCTTGGTGTCCGTCCCATTTCATCCAATATCCCAATATATTCTGTATTCTTTGTTTTGTTTATGACTTTGAATCTAATTTCATCTTTCAAATCTTCTAAATTAAAAATATCACCAAAATCAAACCTTCGACTAAATATTCCACTCTCAGGCATTTTCGGTAACTGCGCATTTACAGTTGCCCCACTGGTAAACAACTGTTGGCCCGATTTCACTTCAAACTTTCCACCAGTTTTAATAAAGACACCACTTCCATTAACCACAAGCTGAGTCCCACCTGCTTTTAAGTCAATTTCTTTAGAACTGGTCAGTTCGATCTTATCCTCAGTCGCGATCAGTTTAATCACTTTCTTCGCAATGATTTCAATCAAATCATCCTGTGCCTGCACTTTTATCGGTCCTTTTGCAGCAAAAGCACTTAAACCTTTCTGTGCAGCAAACAAACTAATTTTATCCTGCGCATGACCAACAATATTCTTCTGAGCACTCATGTTAATCGAACCATTTGCACTTTCAGCAATATCTTGTGAAGCTTGAAGAATAATATCTTCTGGCGTGGTTAATGCAATCCCATTTGGCGAAGCCAATAGCATCAACGCTTGACGGAAAATCTTACCTTGTTCTTGTTTAGCGTTGTCGCTGCTATTTTCCAAGCCTTGTGTGTAGCCTTCCATAAAACCTTGCAAACTACCTAAAGCCTGCAACGGTTTAATTTCAAGTTTGTTACCCTTATTGAATGTTCCGCAAGTACTCATAATGTCAAAGTCTTTGATTTCAACATTGGACAAGACCTTACCCACATTACTAATGGATTCAAAAGGATTAGATTTAATATCGTCTTTTAAGCTTGCAAGCTTACCTTTAATGATATCTGTACCGTGCTCTTCAACGTTCTCAATAAACGCTTTTAAGTTTTCAACGGCTTCTTTCGCATCAGAGAAATATTCATTAAATTCATCCACGATGCCTTTTGCATTACCACCTAAAGCACCGATGTCTTTAATAAACCCACCACAATCTTTTAAAGCATTCAAGGGGTCATTACTCACCCCTTCTTTAAATAGATTTAGAGTCGTATTCAATGCCTGTCCTGCATTTTTTAACTCAAGTGATTGAATGAATTTCGGCAAACGATTGACAACATTCAAGGCATCTGTTTGTTGTTTGACTGCTATTTCACTCAGCACTTTCATACTTTCTGCACCTTGATTTAACAAGGACTGCGCTTGTGCTGCTTCTAAGTGGTCTGCAATCGCATTTTCTTGGGCATACGTCGTGATAAGCATGCCTTTGCCTGCGCGCATGGCACCATAAGCATCGGTTCTTAACTCAAAACCTTCGCCACGCCCATTGCTGGTTTCCTTATCTTTCGGATGGCTTAAGTTCCCGAGATTAAGTTGTGTTGCTGCATGACTACTTTGTAGCTGCGTACTGATTTGGCCTGTTGTATCATCAAAGCGGAGTTGGTTAAAACCTGATCCACCCACTTCCGATGAACGAATACCGCTTAGTTTTTTGGTATCAGGCAACTGGCCTTTAATATCAAACATGGTTTGATGACGTTCTGCTTCATGTAAACGTCCCATCACAAATGGACGGTCGACATTGCCATCAAAGAAATCAATAACTACGATTTCACCAATTCGTGGGTGGAATCTTGTGCCATAACCTTCTCCGGCCCAAGAGGTCAATACATCAACCCAAGCTGAGTCTGTATCATTGTCATTCGAGCCTGCACCACCATCATGACTATTGTCATCGGTACGGGTGAAGAGGAAACGAACTTTGATTCGCCCCCATTGATCGACATAAATCGTTTCGCCTTGCGGGCCAACCACTTTGGCACGTTGTGGAAATGCAGAAGGTCTATGCGCTAAAGGATTATACTCAGGAACGATCGGAATTCTACGGCGCACCAAGGACAACTCATTGGCTTGACGCTGGTCTTTAATTAAATGGTTCCAGTAATTTAAATTAAGCAGCTTGGATAACTGATCTTGTAACTCTTTAGGTAAGTTATTTTGATTGTAAAAAGTCTTACCTAAGATTAAGAACTCACGATCCGAACCATCATGTTGATCAATTTCAGGATGTTCTCTTAGTTCAAACCAATAGCCAACTTGTGCATCGCGCACTGAACTGGTTGCGGTAAAATATTTGGACTGTAATTCTTGGTATTGTGTTAGTTGAGTATTTAATTTATCAACTTGAGCTGAACTGGAAACTGTGGTTTGGTCTTCGCCATTGAGATCACTGGTCCAAGCTGGGCTAATTGTCCAGGCCTGCTCTAAACTTAAAGTTTCATTGTCTTGTTGATCACTATGTTGGTGATTACTTAACTGGCTATCGCCCTGATCTTGTAAAAGGCTATCCGCTTGCCAACGTTGTACTTGTATTGCTGTTGATTGAATTGAGCGCTGGGCGATGAGGCTGGTGATCGTGTCAAAGCGTTCTGTTGCATGACTGCGATGGAAACGAATACTTCGTCTAGGCATTGCCTCATATTGCGTATTGTCATCAATCAGACGTAATTTCTGTGCCTGAATCTGCGTTGCCGAAATAGGCACAATTCGTACAGATTCATCAACTAACCAGTTAATACCCTCACTGCGCCACAAGCGAGTTAAAAACTCATAATCCGTTTCATTGGCTTGCATTACAAAAGGACGGATATCGTATTGTTTTTTTAAACCACTACTATCCAGACTTAAACTGGCAGAAAATAAGGCACTTTTCGCTTGCCACTCTTTAAATAAGATTTCCGATATTTCCAGAACACTTTTGTTCATAAAAACACGGCTATTACGACGCTTATGCCAAAGACTGGTTGCATCTTCAAGCGTTAATTTATAAACGCTTAACGCCCCATCACTCTGCCCTTGGCTTGCCCCTGTTACAATTCCAGTGGTTCGGTACAATTCACCAAAATCGGTGACTTGATCAACTGCAACCTGACACCCGATAAATTGTTTTAAAGCAATATGCGCATTGGTTGAAAGGCAGAGTAATTCTGCCTTTAAGCCTTGATTAATCTGTTGTTGCCCCTGAATGCATTGCAAGAATACACTGCTGTTTAAGGCTTGATTTGAGAATTGAACGTGGATCGCTCGTGTTTGTAATCCCAAGCCAAAGCTTTCAAGTAAGGTCGTAATATTTTTCAGCATTTTAGTTATTGATATTTAATTACAAGTGTCCTTATTTTAATTAAAAATTCAAAAAAAGACACCGATAAATTGTTATATTTTTTAATCAATATCTCTTTTAAAAAAAGGGAAATTATCTAGTAACTTCCCTTTTTATCTTCATTACCTATCAATAAAAGTTAAAACGGAACACGTTTATAATCACGATATTCTGGTTTCCAGAAGTTCTGTTCAATACTTTCTAGCAATTGCTCATCACTGATCATCGGTGCCACACCATCTTGAATAGCGGCTTTAGCAACTTTAAACGCGATAATTTTAGAGACTTGCTGCAATTCATTTAAATCAGGCAATAAATCTGCATGGATATCTTGCAACTTCGGTGAACAATCGGCCAAAGCTGAACTAGAAGCCATCAGCATATTGTCCGTAACACGGGTTGCTTGAACTGCTACCACACCCAAACCAATACCAGGGAAGATATAAGAGTTATTGCACTGTGAAATCTGATAGGTTTCACCATGATAATTCACAGGGGTAAATGGGCTACCTGTCGCAATCAATGCTTTACCTTCTGTCCATTGAATAATATCAGCTGGCACGGCTTCAACTCGTGAAGTTGGGTTGGATAAAGGCAATACAATCGGATATTCACAATTTTCAGCCATTGTTTTAATGATTTCTTCTGTAAATAAACCCGGTTGACCGGATACCCCAATCAATACGGTTGGTTTGGCATTTTTCACAACATCAAGCAGTGAAATGATTTCCTCAGCATTGCCCCAATGTGCAACATCTTCAGGTTTCTGCGCAAGTTTACGTTGGAAATCTAATAAGTTTGGCTGATTTTCAGTGATTAAACCAAAACGATCCACCATAAATACTTTGGCACGCGCTTCAGCATCCGTCAGGCCTTCAGCAACCATCTGTGCAATAATTTGTTCTGCAATACCACAACCTGCTGAACCAGCCCCTAAGAAGGTAATTTTCTGGTCTTTGAGCTGTTTACCTGCGGCTCTACTCGCAGCAATTAAAGTACCAACGCAGACTGCCGCTGTTCCTTGAATATCGTCATTAAAACAACAAATCTTATCACGGTATTTTTCAAGTAAAGGCATGGCATTTTTTTGCGCAAAATCTTCGAATTGAATCAATGCTTTTGGCCAACGACGTTTAACCGCTGCAATCACTTCATCGACAAATTCATAGTATTCATCCCCACTGACACGAGGTTGCGACCATCCCATATAAATCGGGTCATTCAATAATTGTTGATTATTGGTTCCCACATCAATGGTAATCGGCAATGTATAGGCTGGACTAATACCACCACATGCGGTGTAAAGAGACAGTTTTCCAATTGGAATACCCATGCCGCCAATACCTTGGTCGCCTAAACCAAGAATACGCTCACCATCTGTGATTACAATCACTTTGACATTTTTACGGTTTACGTTGTGAATGATTTCATCAATGTATTTACGGTCAGGATAGGAAAGAAATACGCCACGATGACGACGATAAATATCGGAGAAACGCTGACATGCTTCACCCACTGTCGGTGTATAGATAATCGGCATCATCTCACTTAAGTGGTTTTCAATCAGGTGGTAAAACAGCGTTTCATTGGTGTCTTGAATATTTCGTAAATAAATATGCTTATTGATCGCTTCACTGAAAGAACAGAACTGTTGGTATGAACGTTGACTTTGTTCCTCGATACTTTCGATCACATGAGGAATTAAACCGTGTAAGTTAAATTGAGTTCGTTCTTCTTCTGTGAAGGCTGAACCTTTATTTAATAAAGGCAGCTCTAATAAGGCATTACCTGCATAATGAATATATAGAGGATATTTTTTCAGGGTTTCCGTTGGCATTTCCATTCTCATTGAAGCAGACTGCCTGCTTCTATCTTTTGCTAAGCTACGACTTTGGTCTGATACAAGCTTAAGCCTATTTTTGACTAAATGGGTATTTAGATACGTGATAATGATATTCAAAGTATTTTACAGAATGATAAATTATTCTCAGTTTTGCGGATCAAATTCTCTTTTTTAAGCAATTTAATATTTTTCCATATAATAATGAGTCATGATCCCGCCATTAAAATGCATATTTGTACGCAATTTTGACCAATCATTGATTTTTTTTCTGTTTAGATTTATTTTGTTTAAAATACGATGAAGCTAAACCAATAACAATGAACACAAAGATCTCTCTACTCCTTCTTAGCACAGTCATTGCATGTACTGGCTGCCAAACTGCAAAAAAAGTCTCTTCTGGTGTTTCTAAAACCACTGAAAAAGTCAAAAGTATGGTGGGCTTAGGCGAAGCCAAAGTTCCAGAAGTTGATCAACAAGGTGTGGTTGATGTCAGTAAAGCCACCCTCGAAAAACTAGAACAAATGAAGATCAATATGCCCACTGGACAATGGGTCTATATTGAAAATGATCTTCAAGGTATTTACACCTTACAGAACAAATCCAGTGATGGAAACGTCCTATATTTGCGTTTGAATTGTAAGATTCCTTCGCAGAAGTCTGGTTTTACGATTGAAGATAAAGATGGCAAAGAGCTGCTCAAAGCACATGATGCGCAAACGGGTCAAGTTCAATTCTTAATCGACAATAACAACTATGGCAATCCATTTGACTTAGTCAATGCGAAAAAAATGCCGACATTTAAAACGGCACTGAGCAAAGCCAAAGTGATTAAAATCTTTAACAATTCCAAACTTTATACCTTTACAAATGGCCATGCTGAATTGCTTAGCAAGCCTGTCACATGTAAAGAGTAGATCCATTATTTAGGCATATCCACAAATACGGCGGTTAAACGTCGTACTAAGGGTAAAACAATCAGAACCACAGGATATGCCACAGCCCATGATACCATCCATGCAGCAAGCCATTTGACCCAAAATCCGTTAATCAAACCCACATTGATCAACATATTAATCAATGACACCATGCCACTCATTAAACAAGATAAGAACAACGGCATAATCCATGCTGCAAATTTTGCAGGGAGTTTTGGGATATTGCCAATAATTGTGGGAGGAGTATTTGACATATATCGCTCTAAATTTACCAACAGGACACATTTTATTCTTTTAATAGACCTGAAACAATTAATCCTTCCACATAACATCGGCCACATTTTGCCATTTGATTTGATTGGACAAATTTAAAGGCTGATCATAGAGCTCAGATATCACATTGATTGCATCATCGAGTAAAATAATTGAATTTAAAGGGAGCCAGGTGTCATCACCAACATCAAATAACGCTAAGTTCAGATCTTCATTGCAAGACAGCCACGACTCGCCTTGTTGGGCAGTAGGGATATTTTTATCGTAACGCAAAATCAAGTGAGTCGTATCTATCCACCAAAACAATAAAATGATCTGACCTTGTTTTGGCATATCTAGCGCAAGATAACCTGAATTTGAATATTCCAAGTCTGTGGGCTGAATCTTCGCAAATAACTGTATAACTTGTTCTTTTTCTATATTTTCATGATCAATTTGATCTAAAAAACTCACAAACATATTTTTTATCCAGTGATTAAAGCAGTGTAATCCGTCAAATCCATTTGAAATCTAAACGCCAATACACAGTGAAATTGAGCATACTGCCATTTTTCTTATCGAATAAGTTTTATTCTATACAAATGCATTCACCTAAAAGGCGCAAAATTTGCTATATTTAGCGTTTTTCTGCGACATTTATTTCTCTATAGATTATGAATACGGCCATACAAGCAGCTCTTGATCATGCAGTGCAATCCCTACAAGCTGAAGGGACTCTTCCATCTGACTGGAAAAACACGAGTGTTTTAACGCGAACTAAAGACCGAAGCCACGGTGATTTCGCATCAAACATTGCCATGATGGGCGCTAAAGTTGCTGGTATGAAACCACGTGATCTTGCAGAGAAAATTTTGGCAAATTTACCCGAAGTGGTTGATATTGCCAAAGCTGAAATTGCGGGTCCTGGTTTTATCAACTTCTTTTTAAATGCCGATCAACGCTTTACTGTGTTGGATCAGATCCAAGCACAAAAAGAACAATTTGGTAAAACCCAAGCAAATGCAGCCAAGAAAATTCAGGTTGAATTCGTTTCTGCCAACCCAACCTCTAGCCTGCATGTAGGTCATGGTCGTGGTGCTGCATATGGTATGACTGTTGCAAACTTACTTGAAGCAACAGGTGCCAAAGTTGAACGTGAATATTATGTCAATGATGCTGGCCGTCAAATGGACATCCTCGCCACATCAACTTATTTACGTTATTTAGAATTAAGCGGCCAAACTTTAGTTTTTCCTAAAAATGCTTATCAAGGTGATTACGTTAAAGAAATCGCCCAAGGTATCATCGACAAACATGCTGATGCTTATGTACGTAGTGTGGCTGATGTTTACAAAGATGTTCCAGAAGATGTGCAATATGCTGAAGAGCTTGATGCCGATGGCAATAAAGTGGTTATTTCAGGCGATAAAGAAAAGCACATTGATGGCTTAATTCACAACGCACAAGCTTTAGTGGGTGAAGGTTATCGTGTATTCCATCAAGCAGCTTTACATGCCATTTTAGATGACATTAAAGATGACCTTGGTGAGTTTGGCGTAACGTTTAATCACTGGTTTAGTGAAGCATCTTTGGCTGAAAAAATTGATGAAGCCTTACAAACATTAGATCAACGCGGTTTTCTTTATGAAAAAGATGGCAACATTTGGTTTAAATCAACTGAATTTGGTGATGAAAAAGACCGTGTAGTCAAACGTCGTAATGGACAAACCACGTACTTTGCTTCTGACATTGCCTATCATTTAAATAAATTACAACGTGGCTTTACTGACCTTGTTGATATTTGGGGTTCAGACCACCATGGCTATATTGCACGTGTTAAAGCTGCAATTGACGCGATGGGCTATGACTCATCTAAATTGACGGTACTTTTAGTGCAGTTCGTCAGCTTATGGCGTGGTGGTGAGATGGTACAAATGTCATCTCGTTCAGGTCAATTCGTGACATTGCGTGATCTTCGTAAAGAAGTCGGCAATGATGCAGCTCGTTTTTATTATGTGATGCGTAAATCTGAACAGCACATTGATTTTGATTTAGATTTAGCGGTATCTCAAAGCAAAGACAATGCCGTGTATTATATTCAATATGCACATGCTCGTATTTGCCGTATGTTAGAAAAAGCAGCAACAACAAATATTCAATTTGATACTGAAAATGCACGTCAATTTGCTGCAAAATTAGAACTTGATGCTGAAACTGAAATTTTAGCGAAACTCGCGGCTTATCCTGAAGTCCTTATTCGCGCTGCAAATAATTATGAACCACATCAAGTTGGTAATTATTTGAAAGAACTTGCTGCTTTATTCCATGGTTGGTACAACGAGAATAAAGTATTGGGTGATGATGCCGAATTGACTCAAGCCCGTTTATTGCTTTCAGCAAATATCAAACAAGTCTTACATAATGGTCTTGAATTATTGGGTGTATCTGCACCTGAAAGTATGTAAGTCAAGAATTGCTTTACATGTTCTCAAGACCAAGGTCTGGCTCAAAGTAAGCATTGAAGTGTGTAATAAATCATTACTTTACATCGTGTTCAAGCAAAACTATGCTTGAACACGATCTAAGCAATACATAATAAGAGGGTTCCACGTGTTTGGAAAAACGCAACGCGGTGTTTCAGAAAGGCCAACCAAACCTAAACAACCATTGATTCCTAAATGGTTAGGGATGCTTGTCGTCATTTTAATCGTGTTAAGTTTTGGTGTCGCACTGATGCTCTGGAAACCGTGGGCGCCCGTCCAACCCAAAAACGAAATCACGTCTGAGCATTATCAAGAAGATACCAACAAAGACTATCGTTTTTATGATCTGTTACCACAACAACAGGTTACCCCTATTCCTGAACAAGCTGTTCCTGAAAGCAGAAATCAACAACAACCTGTAATTGTTGAAGCACCGTCTCAGTCTGAAAATGTAGATGTCGGTGTAAATGCTGAACGCACAACACCTGTTCAACCTGAATATATTCTTCAAGTTCGTAGTTATGATGATCCTGATGCTGCTGATGCACGTCGCGCTGAAATTATCTTAAATGGTTTATCTGCCGATGTGGTTCAAAGCACAGAAGCTGGAAAAACTTGGTATCGTGTGATTTCAGGCCCTTATGAATCACAAAATGCAGCAGTGATTGCCCAACAAACCTTACAACATAGCGGTATTGACTCTATTGTAGTTAAACGCTGAGCCAATTTTCAGGCATGGTCTGATCAATCAATCATAAAAACAGGATGCTTTGGCATCCTGTTTTATTCTTCAAAATCGTTTTTAACCTTACTTAGATATGCGGACAAATTGAATACTTTTTACTCAAAAGAAATATAATTCGATAAAAATTTACCCAAATTGATCAAAATTAGAGTAATCTATTTTCCGCAATACATTACCCATGTCGTTGCCGAGATATCAAAAGTCACCAATACTTTTGATTTGCTGTCCTGTGATTGGCGTGACGATCAAATCCGAAGATTACAGGGCGCTCAGAAATTCACATGGGTAAAAGCCCACACCAATAGGCATTTAGCCAATTTCAAACAATAAAACAGTTCATCTAAACTTCACTGAAAATTCATTCGCCTAAGTATTTCAATTTGAGTACACTCCTATTGAGATTATGAGTTTTTAAATGCAATGAATAATAAAAAACAGATTTTATGTGTAGAAGATGATGCTGCTATTCTTATGCCGTTACGTTACGCACTTGAACGAGAAGACTGGCAAGTGACTTGGGCCAATTCAGGTCTGCAAGCCATTGATTTTATTCAACAGAAACCCTTTGATTTTATTATTTTAGATGTCGGATTACCTGATTTAAATGGTTTTGATCTCTGTAAAAAAATTCGTCTCTTTAATCACACACCCTTGCTATTTTTAACCGCACGAGATGACGAAATAGATCGTATTGTGGGTTTAGAAATTGGCGCAGATGACTACTGTACCAAGCCATTTAGTTCGCGTGAAATTGTGTCTCGGATTAAAGCCATTTGGCGCAGAATGGAGATACAGAATCAGTTACAGCACATCTCACAGCCAAATACACAGCTTTCTACAACGCCAGCTAAAGTTTGGCAATGCAATGATGAGGCTTTGCAAATCCATTACTTAGGCACAATACTTCAGCTGACTCGCTATGAATATCGCTTACTTAAGTTATTGATTCAACGCCCTGAACAGGTATTTAGCCGTCAACAATTGATGGATCATGTATGGGAACATCCTGAGCATAGTTTAGAAAGAACAGTCGATACTCATATCAAAAGTATTCGCAATAAACTCAAGCAGATCTCTCCTGAGCAAGACCCAATCGAAACCCATCGAGGTTTTGGCTATAGTTTAAAAAGGCAAGGCTAAACCATGTCTATTTTTATTCGTATTTGGTTCTTCTTTGGATTGATCATCTTGCTGGGTTTATGGTTTATGTCTTATACCTTCAATCAACAAGTAAAGCCCAATGTACGACAGGTCGTAGAAGATACCCTTGCGGAAAATGCTAATATTATCGCGATGTTAGTGGCTGAAGACGTCTATGAAAATAAAGTCAGTACCGTTCAGTTTGATGAAAAAATTCAAAAAGCACTGAATCGAAAACTCAATGCCACGATCTGGAAACATAATAAAAATGAGATCAATCAACAAATCTATATTACCGACAATAAAGGTATCGTCATTTATGACTCACAAGGTATCGCTACAGGACAAGATTACTCACGATGGAATGATGTTTACCTGACCTTAAAGGGAAAATACGGCGTTCGCTCTACTCGCAGTTATGAAAAGGACAGCAATAGCAGCACCATGTTTATTGCAGCACCAATCTATTATCAAGTTGGTCAACAACAGCAATTGATTGGCGTTGTCAGTATTGGAAAGCCCAATATTTCAGTACAGCCTTATATTCAGCGCGCTGAAAATCAGCTGATTCGACAAGCCGCTTGGATTACATTACTCAGCCTGTTTCTTGCCAGTTTGGTGGCCTATTGGCTAAAACACAGCATTGACCGTGTGCGTAAATACGCGCAGGCACTTGCCCCTGTCAATCAAACGCCCTATTTTCGTTCGGCAAAAGAACTCAATCAAGTTGCTCAAGCTGTTGAAAATATGCGAGAAAAACTCGAAGATCGTGCTTATGTGGAACACTATGTCAATACACTGACCCATGAACTCAAAAGCCCACTTACCGCAATTCAAGCCAGTGCAGAACTACTCAAAGAAGATTTACCACTAAATGATCAACAACAATTTGCCACGCATATTCATGAACAAAGCCAGCGCTTACGTAGCCTGATTGATCGGATGCTCTTATTGACCCGTCTGGAAAAATCTAAACATCAAATTGAAATGCAAAATTTCAATTTATCTGAACTGATTCAACAAACTTTAGACCAGCATGCCAGTCAAATTCAGGCCAAAAAAATCCAGTGTTTACTGGATATTGAAGCCAATTGTATGGTTGGTGCAGATCGGTTTTGGATTCAACAAACCCTTGCCAATATTTTAGATAATGCGCTGGATTTTTCTGCAGATTCAGCAAAAATCCTGATTCGGCTTCATCGTCAAACACACCAACAAGTAGAATTACAGGTTTTTAATGAGGGCGAATGGATTCCAGATTATGCACTTACGCAAGTGTTTGATACTTATTTTTCCTTGCCTCGTCCGATTAGCCAGCAACGCAGTTCTGGTATTGGACTGAGCATTGTTAAACAGGTCATTGAACAACACCATGGACAGATTCACATTGGCAATATTCAAGGAAATGAAATCACCATCTTACAACCCCACCAAAAAGGTGTATTGGTAAAAATTAAATTGCCTTAGCACGGCCAAACTTCACTTAAAATTCATATAAAAAACCGATACACCTCAAACAAAGCACATTGCTGTTTCGCACACTCAACACTGACAAAAAACAACGGCGAAGGAAAACAGTGATGCGCTCCAACTTTATTACATTCAAAATTATTGCAATCGCAATTTTAGTTGCCTTATTTTGGATAGGCTTACTCTTTATTACCAGTCTGGTCTCAGAACGACAAGATTATCAACGGGCATTTCTAAAAGAAATTGCACAAAACAATATTAGTCCTCAAACCGTGATTTCACCGTATATCCGTGTGCCCTACAATGAGCAAAAAAACTGCCTCGATGAAAAGAAGGTGGCCTATTTGTGTACTGAGGAACAATGGCTATATATCAGTGCTGACAGCACACAATGGTCATCCAACTTTAATGTTTCTGACAACACTTATAAACGCACCATCTATCGAGCAATTAGCTACACCGCCAATCTCATGGCCAAAGGGGTATTCCAAAAACCAACACTTGAAAAGAAAGATTACCAATGGGACCGAGCTGAAATTATCTTCCCTGTACATGATCCTCGTGGCTTAGATACACAACCGAGCTTAAACATGCTCAATAAAACTTATGCCTTTGAAATGAGTGCTCAAGGGAGTAACAATTCTGGTTTTGACTTTATGTATATTTCTGCAAAAAAATATCCTGAATTAATCAATGCCATTCAAAATGGTTTTACTTTTGATTTAACCGCCAATATTACGGGTCTGGGGAAATTCACCCTGATCCCAACCAGTCGTAGCGTCACTTATCAGGCCAAAGGCAATTGGGCGGATACCAAATATTCAGGACAAAACTTACCCTTTGCAAAAACCAGTACACCACAACAATTCACCGCACAATGGAAAAATATTGCTCTAGGTCATCAAAACATCAGTAAGTTGATTGATTGCGACAACAATGAGTGTATTCGCCAGTTTAGTAATGGCTATTTTTCCCAAGAGCCAGCTTATATGGGTGAACCTGCTCAAAGTATTGGTTTATCAACAGAATTCCTAGAATCAGTCAATGTCTATACACAAACAGATCGTGCGATTAAATACGGTATCGTGATTATCATCATCACCTTTGCTTGTTTCTTTCTCTTCGAAGTGCTTAAAAGCTTACGGATTCACCCCATTCAATATTCTTTGGTGGCGATGGCTCAAGTGGTGTTCTTTGTTTTACTGCTTTCGATCAGTGAATACTATGCCTTTGCATGGGCTTATTTCGTTGCTGGAATCGCCTGTGTCGGGCTCATGAGCTGGTACTTATACTATGTGATGAAAGGTTTTAAAGCCGCGGGCCTATTCAGCATCATCCTGAGTTCACTTTATGCCGTGATGTATATGCTATTGCAATCTTCAGGCAAAACCTTCCTGATCGGCTCTATCATTTCATTTGTTTTACTTGCTGTAGTGATGTTTATTACACGGCATATCGACTGGTATCAAATCAACAATAAGCCTGAACAAAAACTCAAATCCTATACGCCCCCTCAAGCTTGATAACGGCACAGTGAATAGCTCAAAGCGATTCACTGGCTTAAAAATAGAATCTAAATAATAGGTATTTCAATGAATACTTCCATACCACAGGAGCAGCAACACTTTAAGCAGTTGCAACAACTTTGTCCTCTGCAATGTTCAATTGCATTTTGTTTAAATCAGTTACGTGGTGCGCAAATTCAATTTTTAAATTTAGGCAATTTCATTATTTGCCCAGAATATAACTGTTTGATTATTTTTAAGTATAAAATCCTCATTCGTATAGATAGATTCACCAACAAGCAACAAAGTTAATTTGCAGATTGTAAATGATGACGTAAAATTTAAAACATAAACAAACTTTGAGAATGATCATGACTGTACAACGTTTGCACGTAGAAAAACGCTTTTCTGAAATCGCAATTTCGGGAAATTTAGTTCACTTGGCGGGTCAATTGGCTACGGATTTAAGTTTGGATATCAAAGGGCAAACTCAACAGACCTTAGATATCATTGATCGTTTTCTTACAGATGCGGGCACAGATAAAAAGCATATTATGTCTGTGATGATTTTTTTAAAAGATATCGAAAATGATTATGCAGGAATGAACGAAATCTGGGATACATGGTGTTCAGATATGCAAGCTCTGCCGAGAACTTGTGTAGAAGCAAAGCTTTATCGACCTGATGTTTTAGTTGAAATGACGGTTGTTGCGGTCAAACCAGAATAAGCTCGTTATTTAATTTTTGGAAAGCGTAAAAAATGCATGTTTAAACATGCATTTTTTTGATTAGCTATATGCGCGATTTGAGTACAGATCAAACTTCCCCAGTACATGTTCCTCCAACATTTGCGAATGGTTCATTTCTGAAAATTCTGTTAAAAAATCTTCTCGCAAATCCTGATATTCTGGAATTCCCATATAACGAATCACGCGATAACCTGCTGACTGTAACAAAGCATCTTCATAGGTATTTTGATTCGAACGCTTAATCGCATTGGTATCATCTAAAGCAATCACAGCTAAAACTTTATAATCTTTGTCCAGCACAACAAAATTTGCAAACATTTGCTGATACTTACGACGTGTATGTAAATATTTTGTCGTTAACAAGGCATCAAAAGATACATGAGCCAAGATATTGGCTTCAGGTAAAATTTCTTTTAAACGCGTAAACGTAATTTGTTCATGTGAGTTAAATACTGCTCTTCTTCGTAAAGCACTATCTGCTTGTTGCTTATTTTTCAATCCTTTATAAGCAGCACCAATCACGACAGCAAGTAATATCAAACTCGCAACGATTATCATGTCCATTTTTCATTTCCTAATTCTTTATTATAATTTGGTCTACGACCAGTTCTTGTGTATCAAAGATACTATTTTTAATCAGTTCAATTTTGTAATATGCCAGACGCATTCTCATATTTGCTTTTTCAAAATAATCAAATAAATCACATTTTTAACTTATTTATTGAACTATTATTTGTTTTATTCACTTGGTATTTCAACCAAATGAATTGAATTGCACCTCATATATAGCGTGTATTGAATGCGAATACAACTGAATTTAATGAATCTTGCGTACTATTGTAGGACAAGGATATTCGAGAATTGTGTGATTTTAGTACACTAAAGTTTTCAACAGTTTACAGAGAGTTATCCACAGTTGCGTATTTTTATTATTCAATTGCTGATTTAAGAAAGGATGCTTAGGCATCCTTTCTTATTACTATTTTAAATAACACCTAAGCTCTACTTTTTGACTTAGACTTTGTTTTGCTATTTCCAGCAAATGGTTTTTTATCACCCGTTTCACGCGGCGGTAAACCTGTATGTTGCGTCAATATTTGACCACGTTCAGGACGCTTTTTGGTATTGGAAGGACGCGATTGCGTTTTCGCCTGTGAATTACGGCTATCCCCAGTACGCTTTTGCGAATCACCGTCTACAGTCGAGTTCTTCTTACGCGCAGATTGGTATTGTCCTTCTGTTCCTTGCGGTTGATAAGTTGGAATCAGATGATGCTTAGAATTACCAATCAAATCTATTCGGCCCATTTCACGTAATGCATCACGTAGTAATGGCCAGTTGTTTGGATCGTGGTAACGCAAGAAGGCTTTGTGTAAACGACGACGCTTTTCACCTTTGACAATATCCACACTTTCGGTATAACGAGCCACTTTGGCCAACGGGTTTTTCCCCGTGTGATACATCGTGGTCGCTGTCGCCATTGGTGATGGATAAAAGGTTTGCACCTGATCGGCACGGAAGCCATTTTTCTTAAGCCAGATCGCAAGATTCATCATGTCATAATCCGTTGTTCCCGGATGCGCAGCGATAAAGTACGGGATTAAATACTGTTCTTTACCCGCTTCCTTACTAAAACGATCAAACATCTGTTTAAAGCGATCATAGGTTCCGATTCCCGGTTTCATCATCTTCGACAATGGACCTTTCTCGGTATGCTCTGGAGCAATTTTTAAATAACCGCCAACATGGTGTTGAACCAGTTCTTTGACATATTCAGGGTTCAATACCGCAAGGTCATAACGTAAGCCTGAACCAATCAGAATCTTTTTGATGCCTTTTAATGAACGTGCTTTGCGATAAAGTTGAGTAAGTGGCGCATGGTCAGTATGTAAATTTTGACATACACCAGGATACACACAAGAAGGTTTACGACAGTTCTTTTCAATCTCAGGATCTTTACACTGCAAGCGATACATGTTTGCAGTTGGACCACCTAAATCTGAAATGATGCCTGTAAAACCTGGGGCTGTATCACGAATTTTTTCAACTTCACGTAAAATTGATTCTTCTGAACGGTTTTGAATAATAC
This sequence comes from Acinetobacter sp. NyZ410, assembly GCF_022828975.1. Taxonomy (NCBI): domain Bacteria; kingdom Pseudomonadati; phylum Pseudomonadota; class Gammaproteobacteria; order Moraxellales; family Moraxellaceae; genus Acinetobacter; species Acinetobacter sp. NyZ410. Next base: position 4,720,582 of record NZ_CP094620.1, read on the forward strand.
GACCTTCATGTTCGGTAATCGAACAGAATGTACAACCACCAAAACAACCACGCATGATATTTACAGAGAACTTGATCATATCAAATGCAGGGAAACGCGCTTCACCATAAGCTGGATGTGGTAGACGCGCATAAGGCAAGTCAAACACATAATCCATTTCTTCGGTGGTCAATGGAATCGGCGGTGCATTTAACCATACATCACGTTCACCATGCTTTTGTACCAATGCACGAGCATTCCCCGGATTGGTTTCAAGATGCAAGATGCGGTTGGTATGCGCATAAAGTACAGGATCAGTTGCCACTTCTTCAAAAGCAGGCAAACGAATCACAGCCAATTCACGCGGCGGTAATTTATGTTTAATTGCTTTAGAGGTCGGCAGTAAACGTACAATCTGGGTATTCTCATCCAGTTGATCACCTTCACGAACAACTGGATTTGCCACCAATTCTTTTTGGAAATTTTGATATTGGGTTAAAGAATTTCCTTTGCCTTGTTCAATTTCACAACCATCTAAATCTTCAGTCATTACATAAGGATTGATGATTGGATCAACACGACCAATCGCATCGACATCATTCGATGCAATTTCAACAAACTTGGCTTTAGAAACACGATTAATTTTATTGACGATAAATGCAGTACCACGAACATCGGTGATTTCATGAATTTTTTCGCCTTTGGCAAGACGATGCATAACTTCAACAACAGACCGTTCACCATTGCCATACATCAATAAGTCTGCTTTGGAATCCATCAGCACTGAACGACGAACTTTGTCTGACCAGTAATCATAATGTGCAATACGGCGTAATGATGCTTCGATACCGCCCAATAATACGGGTACATCAGGAAATGCTTCACGACAACGCTGACAATATACAGTTGCAGCACGGTCAGGACGTTTATTGGGTAGATTATCTGGTGAATATGCATCATCAGAACGGATTTTACGGTCAGCCGTATAGCGGTTGATCATAGAATCCATATTACCCGCGGTCACACCCCATGCAATATTCGGTTTACCTAACACTTTAAATGCTTCAGCAGAAGTCCAATCTGGTTGTGCAATAATCCCGACACGGAAACCCTGTGCTTCAAGCGTTCGGCCAATAATTCCTGAACAGAACGATGGATGATCGATATAAGCGTCACCACATACCAGAATAAAGTCACAACTATCCCAACCGAGTTGATCCATCTCCTCGCGTGACATTGGCAAAAATGGTGCTGGTTCAAAGCACGATGCCCAATATTTGTCATAATCAAACAACGCAGTAGGCGCTGTCTGAGCAGTATAAGCGGTCGACATGGTGAGTTTCTCGATTGGCAGTTGGCGATCGGGAGAGATCTAAAATGAAAGTTGATCATTTTACCATGAATTTTACTCATGTTGTTTGATTAAAAAGTAAACATTTCTTCTTGGTCTTCTATTTAGTCTGTTATTGATAGCTTTTTAAGATGTTAAATGTATTCGTCATACGTTATAAAAGGAAAATTGACCTATCATGATGGATTGTTTAAAAGCGCAGAGAAATTGAATAGAAAAGCTTATTTAACGCTATTTAGATGCAGCCGCTCATACTTTTGCCTAATCTTTATGCTGCGTTTGATTGAGTTTTAAAGCCACCAAGAGCCCGATACAAAGTACACAAGTCATCGTAACTGTTAGGCCAAACCATCCATATTTTTCCCAGACTAAACCACTACTGCTGCCCAAGAAACTTGAACCAAGATAATAACAAAATAGATAAAGCGAAGAACCGACTGCACGATATTGTAAGGATTGTACCGATACCCAACTGCTTGATGTGGAATGGGCGGCAAAAAATGAGAACGTGAAAATCAATAGACCAATCAAGATCACCCATAGTGATGGAATCAGCATCATCCATAACCCCAGAATCATGCTTGAGAACATCACAATCAGTACCTTACCTCGTCCAAATTGACGGCTCCAACTGGCTGCACGAGGTGAACTATAAATGCCAGATAAATAGGCAATCGAAATCAAACCAATCCAAGTTTGTGACAGTTCAAAAGGTTTTTCTAACAGATGATAACTCATGTAATTAAACACGGTCACAAAGCATCCCATCAGAATAAAACCTTCTACAAACAATAATCTGAGCTTTGGGTCAGAAAGATTTTTCTTAAAAGATTCGATAAAACGTGTGAATTGAATGGGATAAGATTTAAAGTGTTTAGAGGCAGGTAAGGCAATATAAAATGTAATCGCGATCAATAAATTAAGTAGACCAATAATCATCGTCGCAGTTTGCCAAGAGATATAATCCAGCAATACCCCTGCAATCAAACGCCCGCCCATTCCCCCTATTGCTGTCCCTGAAATATACAGTCCCATGGCAAAGCCAACATCTTTTTGTGCAATTTCTTCACCGATATAGGTCATTGCGACAGACGCGACACCACTGACAGCCAAGCCAATCATCATGCGTGTTGCAAGAAATATTTCCCAATACGGTAAAAACGAACTCAGCAATAATAAGCTTGCGGTGGAAAATAAAGAAATGGCCATGATCTGCTTACGACCATAACGATCTGAAATCAGTCCTGCAAAAAGAAGCCCTAAGGCTAAGGCAATGGTGGAAAATGAAAGCGGGAAACTACTATGGGTTGGCGTAACATGAAAAAAACTTGCCAAAAACGGCATCATCGGCTGAACACAGTACAACGATGAAAATACAGCAAATCCAGCTAAAAACAATGAAAGTAAAATTGCGATAAAAGGCCGAGTGCCATACTCAATATAAGCTGTAGATTCAGGTGCTTCAGACATAATTATTCCTCATGTCCGTTCAGTATACGCCTATTTTTAACTCTTGATAAAAGCTAAAGTTTTATTGCAGACAATCCCTTGATGATTCAAGTCAGTTATGGATTTTAAATGTTTGATTTCGAATAAAATTAGACGAGAAAACGCAGAAATCAGAAAATAAAAAAGAGTGTATTTTTAATACACTCTTCTCGTAATTTTTCAATATATTGAAGTTAAATTTAACCCGCAAGAATCTTAAACTTTTCGTTCTTCAATATTGAGTGCATTGATTGCGAGTACCGCTTGAGTACGGTTCTGTACACCTAATTTACGGAAAATTGCCGTCACATGCGCTTTAATGGTCGCTTCCGAAACATCAAGTTCATAAGCAATTTGCTTATTCAATAAACCTTCTGCAACCATCATCAATACACGGAACTGTTGTGGTGTTAACGATTGAATACGTTCAGCTAAAGCTGTTTCATCTGCGGCACGCGGGTCAAAATTCATATTCGCTGCAGGTAAGTTTGGCGGTAACCAAATATCACCATCCAGCACTTGGCGAATTGCTTCCCCAATATGGCTTGGATGCGCAGATTTAGGAATATAGCCCATTGCGCCATGTGCAATTGCACGTTGAATAATGGACGCATCTTCGTGAGCAGAAACCACAATAATAGGAAGTGCAGGATACTGTGCACGAACATGTACCAATGCAGAGAAACCCGATGCGCCTGGCAGATTTAAATCCAACAAGACGAGATCTGGTTCTGGACCATTTTCCAAACGCTCATAAAATTCATTAACAGCCGCAGTTTCACTAATTTGAGCCTGTGGCAAACTATAACGAACCGCCTGAATTAACGCATGGCGAAACAGTGGATGATCATCAACGATTAAAATATTCATAAGCGAAGCGAGAGATCTCTAGCGCAGTTATTTCATTCTAACCGCACTATTGCTATTTAGGATACGTAAATATTAACGAATTTTTGAATAATTTGTCGGCTTTAATTAAAATTCCCTACAATTTTTAGGTCATTTATCGAAATTAAGATTTGAATATCACTTTTAAATATAAAATAAACAGTTAAAAATGAATTACTTATTCATTTTAAGAATATTATTTAACTTCAAATACTTAAAAGACGAAATCGTACATTATTCAAAGGCTTTGTGGTTTATCTTAAAAACAGATAACCAATCTGTTTTTCATTATTTTACACTGCTTCGTCAAATATAGATTAATGAATGGCATTCCGAGATTCAATTTATTAGGTTGCCAACATGTCTATTTATACTCAACAAAAACCATTAAATATTGTTGCTGTTTCAGGGGGATTAAATAACCCTTCAAAAACCGAAAGTTTAGTTCAAGCGATTTTAGATGAGCTAGGTCAGGCAACACCGATTCATGTTCATTTTATTAAATTCAGTGAAATAGGCCATTTGTTAGGGGGCGCAATTTATCGCAACCAACTGCCACAACGTGTTCAAGATGACTTAGCTGCCGTAGAAGCAGCAGATGCGCTCATCGTGGGAACACCTGTTTATCGTGCATCATTTACTGGTTTATTTAAACATTTCTTTGATTTTGTTGAACAAACAGCGCTAGTCGATGTTCCTGTATTGCTTGCTGCATCGGGTGGTAGTGACCGTCATGCTTTAGTTCTAGAGCATCAGTTACGTCCATTATTTAGCTTCTTTCAAGCGCAAACGCTGCCTATTGGTGTCTATGCAACAGATCGTGATTTTACGCCTGAGTACACCATTAAAAGTGAACACATCCAAGACCGTATCACTTTAGCTGTCGCACGTGCATTGCCAATTTTAGAATGGGCACCTGCAAAAGGTCAGCGAGCAGAAGTGGTCAAAGCCAAAACAGAACAAGCCAATCAAAATTTAGGCATCAACAAACAGATTGAGCAAGATGATGTGCTTCCTTCCGCGGCGATACCAGACTTGGATGCGGCAGAGTCTCGTCTACATGCAAAATCCAAAACACCACAATCACAGGTTGCTTAAACGCAACCTTGTTATGAATAAATCATAAAAAATTGAGGGTTATGATATGTCACAGTTTTCATCGAATAATGGTCAAGCAATTCGATTTGCCTATTGGGTTCCCAATGTCAGTGGCGGCTTAGTGGTCAGTAATATTGAACAACGTACAGACTGGAGCTATGACTACAATGTCCGTTTGGCACAAGCTGCCGAAAAAAGTGGTTTTGAATATGCCCTCACCCAAATTCGTTTTACCGCAGGGTATGGCGCTGAAAATCAACATGAATCTGTGAGTTTTAGTCATGCACTTTTAGCCAAAACTGAAAAATTAAAAGTAATTGCAGCAATTCTTCCAGGACCTTGGAAACCGGTTTTAGCCGCAAAACAGTTGGCGACCATTGATTATCTGACCAATGGGCGTATTGCGATTAATGTCGTAAGTGGCTGGTTCCGTGGCGAGTTTGATGCCATTGGTGAGCCATGGCCTGAACATGATGAACGCTATGTTCGTTCTGAAGAATTTATTCGTACTTTAAAAGGTATTTGGACGACAGATAATTATAGTTTTGATGGTAAATATTATCAGTTTAAAGACTACACTTTAAAACCAAAGCCTTTGCAAAAACCCCATATTGAAGTATTCCAAGGTGGAAGTTCACGTGCTGCACGTGACATGGCTTCGCGTGTTTCGGATTGGTACTTTACCAATGGCAATACACCTGAGGAGCTAAAGAAACAAATCGATGATATTCGTGAAAAAGCCAAGCTAAATAACCACTCAGTCAAAATCGGGGTCAATGCTTTTATCATTGCTCGCGACACTGAAGAAGAAGCTAAAGCAGTGCTACAAGAGATTATTGACCAAGCCAATGTTGAAGCGGTCAATGCCTTTGGCGATGCAACCCGTGAAGCGGGCGCGGCATCTAAAGAAGGTGAAGGTAACTGGGCAAAATCAACCTTTGAAGACTTGGTGCAATATAACGATGGCTTTAAAACCAATCTGATTGGTACACCGCAACAAATTGCCGAACGTATTGTTGAACTCAAAAATGTAGGGGTAGATCTGGTGTTATCTGGCTTTTTACATTTCATTGAAGAAGTTGAATATTTCGGTGAAAAGGTCTTGCCTTTGGTTCGTCAAATTGAAGAAGCACAAAAAGATCAAATTACTGCAAAATCAGCTTAAGGTTTATCTCTTCATCGATGGTGCTGTGAAAACAACAATAAATAACTAAAACAGCTTTGCAGCTTTCCCTCTTGACTCGGCTTGAGGGATTTTTTTTTAGAATAAATAAAAAGTATTTATAAAAAATAGAATCGTATAAATCAGTACAATTATCCTTATATAAATTAGCCTACTTTTGTTTTATTGAATCATTGAGTGTATTTGTTCTATACATATACTCAACAACCGCAATCTTGGAAAATATTTCTTTCAACCTTAAAATACGCCCTTTTTGTAGCATAGATGGAAAAAGTGGGCATGGTAGTTTTAAATAAAACAAAAACGATATTTTGCGTCCTTATCGGTAGTATGAGCTTGACGACTTATGTAAATGCCAACGAGATACCTGCAACGTCTATAAAGGTTGAAACTGCAATGAATACTGCATTTCAGCCATTAATGAAAACTTATGCAGTGCCCGGTATGGCAATAGGTGTTTTGTATAACGGAAAAAGTTATGAAAAATACTACGGCGTACAATCACTTGTGAATGCGAAAGCCGTAAATAAAAATACCCTTTTTGAATTAGGCTCAGTCAGTAAGATATTTACTGCAACAGCAGGTACTTATGCACAAAATTTAGGCAAAATTTCTCTTCAAGACCATCCTGGGAAATATATACCCGCATTAAAAAACTCAGACATTAATCAAGTCACACTCTTAGAATTGGCCACCTACACCAGTGGTAATCTTCCATTGCAATTTCCTGATCAAATAAAAACAGATGCGCAAACACTTAAATATTTTCAAGATTGGAAAGTCAAAAACCCGATTGGTCAATTTCGACAATATTCTAATCCAAGCATAGGGCTATTCGGTGAAGCGACCGCTAAAGCCATGAACATGCCTTTTAGCGCTTTATTAGAGCAAGTGATTTTCCCCAAGCTAGAACTCCAACATACTTATGTCCAAGTTCCTAAAGCACAACAAGGCAACTATGCCTTTGGTTATGATCAAAATAATCATCCGCTTCGGGTCACTGCTGGCGCTTTTGATGCGCAAGCCTATGGGGTGAAATCTAGCCTACCGGACATGCTACATTTTTTAAATTTAAACTTAAATCCAGATCAAGCCAAAGCAGCGATTAAACCTGCAATTCTAGCAACACATACGGGTTACTTTAAAATGGGTGGTATGACCCAAGCCCTTGGCTGGGAATCGTTCAGCTACCCAGCTACATTAAACACATTATTAGAAAGCAATTCTGATCGGGTTGTGATGCAATCTAACCCTGTTGAAAAAACCCTCGTGAAGACTGGTTCAAGAGTCTTTCATAAAACTGGCTCTACCAATGGTTTTGGGACATATGTGATTTATATTCCACAAGAGAACTTTGGCTTGGTGATGTTAATGAATAAAAAAATTCCCAATGCTGAGCGAATTAAGGCAGCGTATGAAGTGCTCAATAGCTTAAAGCAAAAATCCAATCCTTGATGCTGAAACACGTCAGATCGGGCTAGGCTTTAGCTTTGTGCATTGTTAGATCATTCATGTTGTATCTATTGCAAGGCAACATAATTGTCGCTGTTGGTAGGGGGGTATAAGACCTACCCCTTATCCAACACAGATTTTTTTCAATCTAAGATAGGCAATACCAACTGCTAAAGCGCTAGGAATGAACGTCTATAAAATGTCATCGGTCAGCTTAGGTTCAAGAATAAAAACTTGGATCGGGCACTTTTCCAGTCAATACCCATTCCCCTACTTCCTGATACTTATAATCAATCGGATCATGCAAAGTCTGAGTACGGACATTTCGCCAAAAACGATCTAAATTCAATTTGGCTGTTGTCGCTCTAGCACCCATCACTTGGAAAATATTCTGTGTTATAAACAGTGAGCTATTGGTTGCAGCAATTTTTGCAGTCGCAATTGCAATTGAGACTTCACCACGTTGTTCTGCTGTTAATTGCTCACCAATATTCCAAGCCGTTTGCAATGCTGCAATGGCTTTATCGGCAAGTAAACGTACACTTTCAAGCTGTACATAAAACTCAGCAAAATGCTTCTGGGTAAATGGATCATTCACCGCATTTTCAGCCAAAGACGTTGACCATGCTTTCTGACTTTGTATTGTTTGTCTTGCAAGGTCAAAGGCACCTTCAGCAACGCCTAAAAACAGATGCACAAAAATCAATTGCGCGATCAAAGGTCGTAAACTGGAGTAAGGTGTACTTAATGGTCCTGGATTTAACAATAACTCATCTTTGTGAATTTTGACCTGTTCAAAATGACTGGTACCGCTATCTGTTTGGCGCTGCCCCATATTATTCCAATCGCCTAAAAAACTGACCCCTTCTCGACGTGTTGGGATCACAGCTATCAGTAATTTTCCAGCATCATTAAAGCCCGAACAAAGCAGTATGTCTGAATCTATTGATCCTGAGCAAAAGCTTTTATCACCATGAAAAATAAAGTCGTTCTCAGTGAGTTGCTGTACCTTCGTGCGTTGATCTAAAGGATTTAAAGTATTGCCCCAAAACAAGTTATTGTGGGCAGTGTGTTCAAACCATGACGAATATTGTTCAGGCTGAGCAAATAACTGTACAGTGGCGATTAGTAAATGATGAAAGCCATATACATGTGCCAAGGAGCTATCGACTTGTGCAATACTTTGAATGGTCTGGAAAATTGTTTTCCAATTTGCCCCCTGCCCACCATATTGTTGTGGAATAGACAGTCCCAATAAGCCACTTTGACGAATCAAGTCCCGTTCCAGCTTTGGATTACCACCTGCTTTATCACGCTCAGCAGCAGTATGCGCAAATTGTTCTGCCAATTGCTTTGCCGTTGCTAAAGCAGAAAGGTTTACCGCCTGTTGAGGTGCATTCATCATATTTACTCTTATTCCCAGTACCTTGAGCTTATCAAATCAAGTAAGATTTCCTTATCTAAATGCCTGCATTACTTATTCTGTGGTTTGAAAATCAATAACAAAAAAATACCGCTAGAATTTCTCTAACGGTATTCAACTTTTGGCTAGCAAAATCAAGAGGCTTCAATCATTAAGAATTGGCCTTAACCTCCGTAATTAACTGATCTACCACACCGGGATCAGCCAAAGTAGAAGTATCACCTAAACTATCTATCTCATTGGCAGCAATTTTTCTTAAAATGCGCCGCATGATTTTTCCAGAACGGGTTTTTGGCAAAGCAGGTGCCCAATAAATTGCATCAGGTGTTGCCACAGGTCCCAGCACTTTACGTACCCAACTGACCAATTCTTTACGTAATTCTTCAGTTTCGGCTTCACCCGCCTGCAAGGTCACATAGGCCGCTATGCCTTGCCCTTTAATCTCATGTGGCATACCAACAACTGCAGATTCAGCGACTTTTGCATGCGCAACCAATGCACTTTCAATTTCAGCAGTGCCCAAACGATGGCCCGAAACATTCAGAACATCATCTACACGGCCTGTAATCCAGTAATAACCATCTTTATCACGACGCGCACCATCACCAGTAAAATAACTGCCCGGATAGGTCGAGAAATACGCTTCAATAAATCGCTCAGGATCGCCCCAAATGGTCCGCATTTGCCCCGGCCAAGAATTCTTAATAATCAAATTGCCTTCTGCTTCACCTTCGAGTTCTTGACCCTCAGCATCAACCAATGCCGGTTGTACGCCAAACAATGGACGAGTGGCCGAACCCGGTTTAAGTGGGGTTGCACCCGGCAGTGGAGAAATTAAAATACCGCCTGTTTCAGTTTGCCACCATGTATCCACAATTGGACAACGGCTTTCACCCACAACGGTATAGTACCAATTCCATGCTTCTGGATTAATCGGCTCACCCACGGTACCCAATAGACGCAAACTGCTACGGTCACTTTCACGCACAAAAGCATCACCTTCACGCATCATGGCGCGGATCGCTGTTGGTGCAGTATAGAGAATGGTAATGTTATGCTTATCTACAATATGCCCTGTACGTGCCCATGTTGGATATTGAGGGATGCCTTCAGACATGACCGTGGTTGTACCATTGGATAATGGTCCATAAAGCACATAAGAATGCCCCGTAATCCAGCCCACATCTGCAGTACACCAGAACACATCATCTTGTTTAATATCAAAAACTTCACGGAAAGTTGAATTGACATAGGTTAAATACCCCCCCGTGGTATGTAACACCCCTTTAGGCTTTCCTGTTGACCCAGACGTATACAAAATAAATAAAGGATCTTCGGCATTCACCGGTTCTGGCGGACAGATATCTGTGACCGTCATAATTTCCATGTGATACCACAGGTCACGCCCCTCCTGCATTGTTATTGGATGGCCTGTACGATGCACCACAATCATTTTTTCAACCGAAGTGGTTCCATCCAGCGCCAATGCGGCATCTACATTCTCTTTTAACGGGATCGTTTTACCACCACGCATACCTTGGTCAGCAGTAATCACCAATTTGGCTTGACTGTCGTCTATCCGACTTGCCAATGAGTCTGGAGAGAATCCACCAAATACCACACAATGCACTGCCCCTATTCGGGTACAGGCCAGCATGGCAATCGCAGCTTCAGGGATCATCGGCATATACAAAATGACTCGATCACCTTTACCGATTCCATTTTTCTTTAAGACATTGGCAAAACGACACACTTCATCATGCAGTTCTTCAAAAGAAATGATTTTATGGCGAGATGGATGATCCCCCTCCCAAATAATTGCAGGTTTCAGTGGGTGCTCTTTTAAATGACGATCTAAACAGTTGGCACTGACATTCAGTTGTCCATCTGCAAACCATTCAATTTTAAAATTATCTTTGTCGTAGCTGGTGTTTTTTACTTGAGTAAATGGCTTAATCCAGTCCAATTTCTTTGCAGCTTCTGCCCAAAACTCATCTGGATGCTCTACTGACTGTTGATAACGATCGAAGTATTCTTGTTCATTGGTCCTTGCTGTTTTAACAAATTGTTCTGGAACTGGATAGATTTCATTCATATTCTGCTTCCTTGATTTGTCACCTCATCACGAGATGTATGCCTACGTTCTTGATTTTATTTGCTGCATGTGTTCAGTATTACGATAGCGCATTTCGGTTAACAATTGTGCTTTGGTCGTAGACACGGGGGTCACTTTAACCATCGGAAAATCTTAAGTCATTTGCCAAAATATTCGAATTTTCAATATCTATGGAGTTTTTTTGATCTTATAATTTGTATTCAGAAGTGCATATGGTTTTTTTCAGAAAAAAACATTTCCTTACCGAACTCATTCAACTGGACGCGATCGTCATGCAAATACAAGAATCGTCGACTTTTTTTTCAAAGCATCAAGTATCACCAGTAGATCATCCCCTTTCTACTCAAGGCCGCTTTAATCGTTTGAGTTATATTGCTTGGTTTGGATTTTTGCATCTCATTTTTACCATTGCATTGCTTGCCCTCGGTCTAGTCTTTGGCATTGTGAATTTACATTCACTGCAATTCAGCCAACATGCGATAAATTCGATTTCGGGATTAGGACAGTTCACTTACCTCGCACTCAGCTGTCTTTATTTATATGGAATGATGGTTGTGATTATTCGCAGGCTGCATGATCGTAATAAATCTGGTTGGTTTATTCTGTTATTGCTGATTCCCATTGTGCAATTCTTGATGCTGCTGTATTTACTCTTTGCACGTGGTTGTAATCGCACCAATCGTTTTGGCCACCCACGCCCATCGACTTTTATTGAAAAATTAATGGCTTGGCTGATGCTAATCGGTTTTATTATCAGCTTAGTTAGCTCTATAAGTGTGGTGTCATTTATGCTGGGGACTGGAGAAATTGAAAATCCAACAACAATCATTGAAAAAGGGACTAAATATTTTTAAGGATAATTGGGGTCTGTTGACAATTCGTCTATGTTTGCGACTACGTGTGTTTTTTAGGCGATACTAGGCGCGAAATACGAAATTTAGTCTTTCTAAATGAGTAGTTCGTAACGACGTAGCGGCAAAAAACACGCTAGTCCCCCGCTGCGCCTTGCGCTGCAAACAAAGCAGTGCTTTGTTCTTGCTCAGGGTTGTGGCTCAAATTATCTCAGCCTTCGTTATGAAACTCGAAAATAGTCTCGCTATTCTCTTCATTTCATGCCTTGCCTGCTCAATTTTAACCTACAACGCAAGCCATTTATGAAATGCCTACAGACCCCATTCCTTGATGATGCATTAATATGAGTTGAATATTGATTCACAAATATTATTTTTATTTGTCCGTCATAAGAAAAACTGTAATCAAAGCTTAACTTCTTTGAAATTTCAGGCAAAATATGCCAATTATTTTATTGGACATGATTGTGGCTGAAGAAGCAAATGCATTGAGTACCGTTGCACAAGACACGACTCAATTGATCCATTCTGCAGGCGAAAAAACTGCACAAACAGTGATTCAACATACTGAAAAATATAAAGACGCATACTCAACCATCGACAAGTTTGTCGATGGCTTTTGGGAGCGTATGCCATATTTATGTATTGCGCTGATCGTCATCACTATTTTTTGGTTGCTGTCTAAGCTTTTTAAATTCTTTGTCCGTAGAACACTCGAAAACCGTACCTATACGCGCCAAAATTTAGTTCTGGTACTGAATCGTGTCGGCAGTACCGCAATTATCTTTTTTGGGTTTTTAATTGCCATGGTTATCGCAATTCCAGGCTTTACTCCTGCTCAACTGATGAGTGCTTTGGGGATCGGTTCGGTCGCGATTGGTTTTGCATTTAAAGATATTTTCCAAAATCTACTTTCCGGAATTTTGATTCTTTTGGGTGAACCGTTCAAGATTGGTGATGACATCATTGTCAACAATATGGAAGGTACTGTCGAAGATATTCAAATTCGTGCAACTTTTTTACGTTCTCCTGATGGACGACGTATCGTGATTCCAAACGCAACTGTGTATACCAGCGCCGTGACGGTAAATACCGCTTACCAACGCCGTCGTTGTGAGTTTGTGGTTGGGATTGGTTATGAAGACGATGTACAGAAAGCCAAAGACATTATTCTTAAATTGCTTGATAAAGATCAACGTATTTTAAGCCAGCCGGGCTTTACTGTGAATGTTTCTGCTTTGGCGGATTTCTCTGTCAATTTAACCGTTCGTTGGTGGGTAGATACCACGCAAGTGGTTACAGCGGCTTCGATCAGTGAAATTCAAGAACGTGTGCTTGAAGCCTTTGCGGATAATAATATTTCGATTCCTTATCCTGTTCAGGAAGTCAAAGTCTACCGCGGTGATCCATCAGTGGATGACATCGAATCAGCTCGTGCTAAATAAGCGCCCCAATACATAAGGGATCGCGGTTTCAGTACGCAAAATACGGTTGCCTAAGCTCACTGCTTGGCAGCCGTTTTTTATCAGTAAATCCACCTCATAAGGTATAAAACCACCTTCAGGTCCAATGATCACAGTACATGAATGATCGATAGCAAATGGCATTTTCTGTTCAGTATACGGATGCGCCACATAAGCAGGATTTTGTGGCGTAATGAAGCTAGGTAAGACATCTTCAACAAAAGGTTTAAAGCGTTTGTAAAGTTCGATTTGGGGTGCGATCGTGTCTCCCGCCTGCTCTAATCCCAAGGTGATGTAATGATCAATTTGCTGTAAAAAAGGGCTTTGCCAATAACTTTTATCGACTCGATAACTATGAATCAAAATTAATTTTTCGACCCCCAGTGTCACTGCATCCATAATTAAGCGGCGTAACACTTTGGGGCGAGGTAATGCCACAATTAAAGTTACGGGTAATTTTGCAGGAACTGGCTCTTCTTGAATCGGTCGAAGTAAAATCGTATGTTCTGAAATATCAACAATTTCAGTTAAATAACGACTGGCACCTCGGATGCCAACCTTAAGCGTATCTCCGACTTTGGCAGCAAGATGCGTGTGCAAATGTTCAACTTGCCTTTTTGAACTGATTGTCCAAGTTTCAGCTTGTGTTTGACGAGGATCAAGAAGGACGATGTTCATAAAAAATTCTGGTTCGTTTTACTTTTAGCTGATGGTGTTTATTCATCAACAATGTATAAATTATAAATACTGATCAATCACTGCAATATGTTTGTATAAAGAACCCTGATTACGCTTTAAAACATCAATCGCATGCTGGCTTAATTGCTGGGCAAAAGCTTGATCTTCCAAACAGCGCACCAATAACTGAACCACCTCATCAACAGTTTGCCCTACTTTTAAGGCATCTGCCTGTAAGAACTCATCCACAATGGCTTGAAAATTAAAATAATGCGGTCCAATCACGGTGGGTACATCTAAAACCATAGCTTCTAAAATATTATGCCCACCACCGGGTTCATTTAACGACCCGCCAACAAAACATGTCTGACTTAATGCATACCACAGCCACATTTCACCCATACTGTCTGCCAAATAGACTTGGGTATCCGACTCGATTGCTTGCTCTAAACTACGGCGCTGTATGGTTAAATTTAAACTTTGTGCAGCAGCAAAAACCTCATCAAAACGTTCAGGATGGCGCGGGACAACGATCAACAACCAATCTGGATATTGTTCTAAATAGGTTTTAAATGCGAGAAATAATTTTTCTTCTTCAGGTGCGTGTGTACTGGCGATAGTAATGATTTTTCGATTTGCTAAGTTCCAGTCCTGCTGCAACTGTTGTGCTTTATGGATAAATTGTTCAGGTGCAGAAATATCAAATTTAATACTTCCAAGTACTTGTGTTTTATCTTGCGGCATACCCAGATCAATAAAGCGTTGCTGCGTTGCAATATCTTGCGCCAATAGCTGATCTAATTTCTGTAGCATTGGCCGGGTCAGGCTTGGAACTTTGGCATAGCCTTTGGCAGATTTTTCCGAAAGCCGTGCATTCACTAAAATACAAGGCACTTTAAACTGTTGAGCTTGGTCAATAAGATTTGGCCATAGTTCAGTTTCAACCAAAATTAGCAATTTGGGTTGGTATTTCTGATAAAAATCAGCAACTAAATAGCGCTGATCGGCAGGCAAATATACCGCTTGAAATAATCCTTGATAAGGTGCTTTTAGGAATAACGATTTGGCACGTGCTTGGCCTGTTTTTGTCGTATTGGTGACTAAAACAGCATGACCTGCTTTTAAATAATGTTCGATTAAAGGCTGAGCAGCATTGGTTTCTCCGACCGAAACACAATGAAACCAAATGGCATGCTGATTCTTTACATCTTGAAAGGGGCCAAAGCGCTCAAGACATTCTTGTTGGTATTCTGCGCTATCTTTCGCACGTTTTTTGATACGCCATTGATACAAAGGCTTAACGATTTTAAGTGCTGTGTTATACCAAAAAGGAGTAGCCAAACAGAATGTCTCAATATAGATGAATGGGCAAATATAACAGAGCCATATTCAGTTGTTAATGAATAATATTTAACGATTTGTTGTCAGCAAGGTAGTCGACCTCATGCTAGAGCAAATCTGATCCATCAACCAGCAACAACGCTAGCAAAACTTGGCTTCACAAGGATGAAAAACGCTTATTGGTTAAGAGGTAGTGTTGTACGCCTTAATCAATGGCGATTTCCATGCCATGTACAATAGATATGCCTTGTAAGAGTCAACGATGCAAAAAGAAAACTGGTTAAATTTATCTGAGTTGTGGATGTGAATGGGTATTCCATTCACATCCAGAGAAAATACAGTCTTTGTTTTATCCCAAAGCAGGATAATCAATATAGCCTTCCGCAGTTTGTGAACCAATCATATTTTCAAACACCAATTCATTTAAAGGTGCGTCTTGAATCAAACGTTCATACAAATCAGGATTGGCAATATAAGCTTTACCGAAAGACACCGCATCTGCTTGACCCGATGCCAAGAGTTTGATGGCATCCTCACGACTTAAACGCATATTGGCAATATATGGCACACCATTTGAACGTTGTTTCATATATTCACTGATACTGTCATCGGCTAAATATTCACGTGTAAAGAAGAATGCAATTTTACGTTTACCTAATTGTTCCAAGACATAACCAAAGGTTTCACGTGGATCAGCATCCCCCATATCATGCTCATCGCCACGTGGCGCTAAATGTATGCCCACACGGCCTGCGCCCCATACTTCAATTAAAGCATCCATCACTTCAAGTAAAAGACGTGCGCGGTTTTCAACAGAACCACCATATTCATCTTCACGATGATTAGTTGAGCTTTGTAAGAACTGATCAATCAGGTAGCCATTGGCAGCATGTAATTCAACGCCATCAAAACCAGCAGCCTTGGCTTTAATTGCAGCCTGTTTAAACTGTTCAGTGATGGTGTGAATTTCGGAGATTTCCAAAGGGCGTGGCACAACATAGTCACGTTTTGGACGTAATAAGCTGACTTGTCCTGCTTGTTGTATTGCACTTGCAGATACAGGCGTTTCACCATCAAGTAGATCTGGATGTGAGACACGTCCCACATGCCATAACTGCGCCACAATCAATCCACCTTGATCATGAACCGCTTGGGTTACAGACTTCCAACCTTCAACTTGTGCATCAGTAAATAGCCCTGGTGTATTTAAATAACCATTGGCTTGTTCAGAAATCACTGTTGCTTCAGTAATGATTAAACCCGCACTGGCACGCTGTGCATAGTGCTCAGCCATGATTGCCGTGGGTACCCGATCAGCGGTAGCACGGCTACGGGTTAAAGGCGCCATCACGACACGATTTTTTAAATGTAAATCGCCAAGTACAAGGGGAGAGTTAAGTTCAGCCATATTTGCCTCATCACTCGCTTTCTGATTGAAATCAGGCGTTAAAGCGAGTTTTGTAGATAATCAATATATTGCTGAATTAAAGCTTCATTACGCGAGAAATATGACCATTGACCATATTTCTCGGCCTGAATTAATCCTGACTGTTGCAAAACAGACAAATGATTTGACATCGTAGATTGAGAGACCTTACCGAGCTTCTCGATATTCCCTGCACACACACCACGACCAAAGCCACCGCACTGCTCTTCCGACAAATATTGTTGTGGCTTCTTGAGCCATTCCAAAATCTGTCGGCGAGTCGGATTCGCTAATGCTTTAGAAATTAAATCAATATCCATCTTAGACACATTCAATTCAGAGCAAAGCTCCATTCAGCATCTTTGCACCCAATATATCGCATTTTTTCGATTTTAATATCGATTTTTTTAGATATATTGCAAAAATACGGATAAAGCTTTGCTTTTGTTAAAAATTTAAATTAAAGACCTTGTTTCAAGCTGGCTTCAATAAATTTATCTAGATCGCCATCCAATACTGCACCCGTGTTCGAGTTCTCAACACCAGTACGCAAATCTTTAATACGAGAGTCATCCAGTACATATGAACGAATCTGACTGCCCCAGCCAATATCCGATTTTGAATCTTCAAGTGCTTGAGCAGCTTCATTACGTTTACTCATTTCCAATTCGTACAATTTTGCACGTAACTGTTTCCAAGCATGATCACGGTTTGCATGTTGTGAACGCTGGTTCTGGCATGCCACCACAATCCCAGTGGGTGCGTGAGTCAAACGTACTGCTGAGTCGGTTTTGTTAATATGCTGACCGCCTGCACCAGATGCACGATATGTATCTGTACGCACGTCAGCAGGATTAATATCGATCTCAATATTATCGTCCACTTCAGGTGATACAAATACTGCCGAGAATGAGGTATGACGGCGATTACCTGAGTCAAATGGTGACTTACGCACTAAACGGTGAACGCCAGATTCGGTACGTAACCAACCATAAGCATACTCGCCTTCAACACGGATTGTTGCAGATTTAATCCCTGCAACATCACCATCTGATTCTTCCATCAATTCTGCTTTAAAGCCATGACGTTCGATCCAACGCATATACATACGTAACAGCATTGAAGCCCAATCTTGTGCTTCTGTACCGCCTGAACCAGCTTGAATTTCCACATAACATGGATTTGGGTCCATTGGATTACTAAACATACGACGGAATTCAAGTTTTGCTAACTCTTCTTCCGCTGCAGTCAATTCCGACTGAACATCTGCCAATAAGCTTTCATCATCTGCTTCAACAGCAAGATCAAGCATGGCTTGTGCATCATCAAGCTGTGTCGCCAAGCCTTCTAAAACGTTAATCACGTTTTCAAGCTCGCCTTTTTCTTTTGCCATCGCCTGAGCACGGCTTTGATCATTCCAGATCGCTGGATCTTCTAACTCGCGGAGAACCTCTTCTAAACGCTCTTTCTTTAGATCGTAGTCAAAGATACCCCCGTAGTGTTAGACCACGGTCATTTAAGTCTTTTAGCTGAACTAGATAAGGATTAATTTCCACGAGTTTTAATCTCACATTTGACGTCTTTTAATTCGCACGCATTCTACCACAGAGTGGAAAAAGTTGAGATATGGCATTTTATAGATCAATCTACAGCTCAAAAATGCTGTAACAAGAGAAGTAAGATGAATTGCTTTTTTGCAATCAGAAAGATCGTCTTATCGTAGTCAAAGCTTGTGTTTATAAATTCTACACTTGATCATTTGCTTAAGAGTATTTTAATTTCTGAAAGCTTTTTTATTACAAATTATGTCCAACCCTTACTCAAAGCGTACCAATATCCACACTATCTACACAATTTTAATAAAACAACACATAAGTTTTATACATTTATTTTCAATAACTTAAATCAAAATTGTTACATAAACTCACTAATATTACATTCCGGTTACCATAGCATGGTTGACGATTTTTATATTTGCCCTAGACTCAAAATTGTAACTAAACATGTATAAATCAATCAATTCTTCATAGGGGCGAATTCCATGAAAAAATTAGCAATCGCATCTGCAATCTTTTCCGTAGCCGCTTTAACTGGCACTGCACATGCTTACCAAGCCGAAGTTGGTGGTTCATATACATATAATGATCCAGATAATTTT
Organism: Acinetobacter sp. NyZ410; assembly: GCF_022828975.1. Lineage (NCBI taxonomy): Bacteria > Pseudomonadati > Pseudomonadota > Gammaproteobacteria > Moraxellales > Moraxellaceae > Acinetobacter > Acinetobacter sp. NyZ410. The sequence continues at coordinate 4,739,477 of NZ_CP094620.1, forward strand.
GATGCAACTCATAGCTTTGGTGTAGATGGTACTTATTATTTCAAACCAGTACAAACTCGTAATTCACCGCTTAATGAGGCTGCGTTCTTAGATCGCGCAAGTAATGTAAAAGCCAATGTAAATTATGCTAAAAATGATGGTGTAAAAGACAGCCAATATGGTGCAGGTCTTGAATACTATGTACCTAACTCAGACTTCTATGTAAGTGGTCGTGTAGGTCGTGATGAACTTGAAGTTGATAACACCAACATCGACAATAAAGTAACGACTTATGGCGCTGAAGTCGGTTATTTACCAGCTCCTGGTTTGTTACTTGCACTTGGTGTGACAGGTTATGATGTTAAAAATGGTGATGATGGCGCAGACCCAACTGTACGTGCTAAATATGTAACTAAAGTAGGTCAATATGACGCTAACTTTGAAGCTTTTGGTGCATTCGGTGACTTGGATGAGTACAAAGTACGTGGTGACTTGTATTTAGATAAGACCTTAAGTGTAGGTGCTGACTACTACAACAATGATTTAACTGATCGTGATGAATGGGGTATTTCTGCGAAGAAATTCTTTAATCAAAACGTTAGCTTAGAAGGTCGTGTAGGTTTTGGTGATGACTACAACACTTACGGTGTTCGTGCTGGATACCGTTTCTAAGTTTAAATCTATTTAGCAATCGCTCTTTTGGAGCAACAAAAGCCAGTCAATGCGTTGATTGGCTTTTTTATCGATTTTTTAAAGCGTCAAATTCAATACTATTTTTTGCTAACTGATAACTTGAAAGCTACTCACTCATTCTATTTTTAATCACTAAAGCATATTTAGATGCAGTTGCTTCTGATAATCTTTTTCCTACTATTAAGATAAAAATTCTTAACCATTTCTACTTATTCTATTTTTAGACTATGCATGAAAAAAAGGACGCTCATGCGTCCTTTAATCAGTGTTTAACTCTTTTCAAAACTACGCGAGCATAGCTCTTGACGTAAAATCAGCAAAATGCGTTGCATTTTGAAACCCTGCTACCGCGGGCATAGCCCTTGGCGTAATTCAGGCAAGAAGCTTCGCTTCTTGAAATCCCTGAATTACTCCCATTCAATTGTTGCTGGTGGTTTAGAAGAAACATCATACACCACACGAGAAACATCTTTAATTTCATTCATGATACGTGTTGAGATTTTATCAACCAACTCATATGGAAGATGAGCAAAACGAGCTGTCATAAAGTCAACAGTTTCCACGGCACGAAGTGCAATGACCCATGCATAACGACGGCCATCACCCACGACTCCCACCGATTTTACTGGTTGGAATACTGCAAATGCTTGGGCAGTTTTGTCATACAAACCACTTGCACGAAGCTCTTGCATAAAGATGTCATCAGCAAGACGAAGAATATCAGCATATTCTTTTTTCACTTCACCCAAGATACGCACACCCAAACCTGGACCTGGGAATGGATGACGATAAAGCATTTCATGTGGTAAACCTAAAGTTGTACCTAAACGACGTACTTCATCTTTAAATAGGTCACGAATTGGCTCAACCAATTCAAATGCTAAATCTTCTGGTAAACCACCCACATTATGGTGTGATTTAATCACATGCGCTTTACCATTTTTAGTTGCCGCAGACTCAATCACGTCAGGGTAAATCGTACCTTGCGCAAGGAAGTTTACGCCATCAAGCTTACGCGCTTCTTCAGCAAAAACTTCGATGAACTCACGACCAATGATTTTACGTTTTTTCTCAGGATCAACTTCGCCTGCAAGTGCAGATAAGAAACGATCTTCTGCATCAGCACGAATCACACGGATCCCCATGTTTTTCGCAAACATGTCCATCACTTGCTCGCCTTCGTTTAAACGAAGTAAGCCATTGTCTACAAATACACAGGTCAGTTGGTCACCGATTGCTTTATGCAACAATGCTGCAACTACAGATGAGTCAACACCACCTGAAAGACCTAAAAGAACTTTTTGATCACCAATTTGTTCACGTAATTGTTCAACACGTAAATCAATAATGTTTTCAGAATTCCAAAGATTACGACAACCACAAATGCTGTGAACGAAGTTAGACAGTAACTCTGCGCCTTTGGCAGTATGTGTCACTTCTGGGTGGAATTGCACTCCGTAGAAACGGCGCGTTTCATCACTCACTGCAGCAAATGGGCAGCTTGGTGTGCTTGCAGTCACTTTAAAGCCTGCGGGAATCGCAGAAACTTTGTCACCGTGGCTCATCCAAACATTGAGTTTGTCATCGCCATCATTTAAATCACCAAGCAATTGATCACGTACTAAAACGTCAACTGCTGCATAACCAAATTCATGTACAGTACCTGGCTCTACTTTACCGCCAAGTTGTTCTGACATGGTTTGCAGACCATAGCAGATCCCCAATACAGGTACACCCAAGTTGAACACAACTTCTGGCGCACGTGGACTACCTTCCTCATGCACACTTTCAGGACCACCAGACAAGATGATACCGTTCGGATTAAACGCGCGAATGTCTTCTTCAGACATATCAAAAGCATACATTTCAGAATATACACCAGCTTCACGTACACGGCGTGCAATAAGCTGGCTATATTGAGAACCGAAATCCAAGATAAGGATACGATCTTCAGTAATTTGAGTATTGGTAGTCATGAGTCAACAACTATGCAGGCAAACGAATATAAGCGCCATATTCTATCATTTTTATAAGCCGTACGCACTCCATTCAATCAAGTTCCTTAGCTTTCTAAAAAATCATTTTAAATAATCAGCTTATAGGTTCATTTTGGCTTTAATGATGCTAATCAGTTCACTGGGGGTCATACAACGATTAAAAAAATCTTCTAAAGAACCTTCATGGGTCACTTCTGTAAAAAACACCTCATGATCTGTACCAAATAATGTTGGATTTTCAGGGTCTGGATCAGACAAGCAGATATAGTATCGATCAGGAAAGCTATAACGATAAAACAATTGTAGAAAATCAGGTTTTGAATTTTGGATCAGCTGAATCACTGCTTTGAGATCAATATCATCCTCTAAAAAATCACGGTTCCATTCATCAAAATCAGCTGTATCTGCTTGATATGGAGTAAAGCGCACAGCTTGCCAAAAGGTTTGTCCGCGCCCTTCTTCTGTTAACTGATAATACTCTTGAATCAGTTGATTAAAAAATCCATCTGGATTTAGATCTAGCTCGGCTTGATGTTGATCAATATAATCACCCAAACCATAAATTGGTTCTTGATCATCGGCTGCCGCCCAAGGTGTATCCTGAGGCCGTTCATATAAAACGGTATTAAAGGTGATAGCGCACAGGTCATCAACCCATGACACACCTTTGACTTGATCAACATTACCGCCCAGTGCTTTTATTCTGTCTAGAATTTCTTTTTTCATTGTTAAAACTGAATTGAATATTTTTAGATAGCATAAACCAATTGATCCATTTGAATAGTGCTAAATGAACACACACAAAAGCCAGATACAGATCTGGCTTTTCAAAACTTTATTTATCTTTAAATTATTTTTCTATTACATGATCAAGACTCAATTTCCCAGCACCATGCAACATCAAGAAAAACAAACCACCTGCCATTGCGAAGTTTTTCATAAAGTTAATTGCATCTGCTTCACCACCATGAAATAGGAATGCAGTAATCAAACTAAATATGCCCAAACCAAATGCTGCAAAGCGTGCCTGAAAACCAAATAGCAATGCCAGACCACCACCGAACTCAACCAGAATGGTTAAAGGTAACATGGCACCTGGTACACCCATTGATTCCATATAACCGACAGTTGCACTGTAAGCCGTGATTTTTCCCCAACCTGCAACAAGAAAGATATATGCCATAAGAATACGTGCAATCAATGCAATGCTCGCATTGGCGGTGGGTTGATTCACAATATTTTTAACTACAACATTTGGATTAAACATGGTGTGACCTAATTTGTATTTCGTTCTGAAGATGTATACATATTAATCACTAAACATTTCAAGTTAAATACTTAAAAACTAAACTCATCGTTGCAAATTAAGAACAATAATAAGTTTTAAAAAATTACTTTTTAATACTGACTTTCATAACTCACACTGCTAGGATTTGTGCACCAATTCGCATAGTTTCTGCCTTATGGATCTGATTGACTTTATTTTGCACGTAGACGAACACCTGTTTGAATTTATTAGAAATTATGGTATCTGGGTGTATGGAATTTTATTCCTGATTATTTTTGTTGAAACAGGTCTCGTGGTAATGCCATTCCTGCCCGGGGATAGCTTACTTTTTGCTGCTGGCGCTTTAGCTGCTTCGACGGGTGCAATGGATCCTGTGGTTTTAATCACTCTGCTATTTATTGCAGCAGTGCTCGGCGATACCCTCAATTATCATATTGGGAAATATGTCGGACCGCGTGTTTTTGAAATTGATTCTAAATTTATCAACAAACAACACTTGCTGAAAACATCACAGTTTTTTGAAAAGCATGGTGGAAAAACCATTATTTTTGCCCGTTTTATCCCTTTTGCCCGTACTTTTGCACCCTTTGTTGCGGGTGCAGGAAGCATGAATTATAAATATTTCTTAACCTATAATGCAGTCGGTGCAATTTGCTGGGTTGGCTCGTTTATTACCTTGGGTTATTTATTCGGGAATATGCCAATTGTGAAAGATAATTTCACCCATTTGGTTTTCGGTATCATTATTCTCAGCGTGTTACCTGGTGTGATTGGTTATATACGTCATAAATTTTTTAATAAAAATAAAATGCCAAACAGTCAATAAACAGCATATTTAAAGCTGATAAAAAAGCCGATTTCTAAAATCGGCTTTTTTATGGGGTAAAATCCGTTATTTTTTAACTTCCTGACGTTTAGGGACGTAAGGGCAGTTCTTAAATTGAGCCGCCTGAGACAAGGCATCTTGCTCACCATACAGTCGGGAAAGCTCAGTATTTTTGGTATTTGAAGATTGCCCTAAATTTACAGAAATACTTGGACCAATCCCCCAACCCCAGCCACCGCTGCCCCAACCACCACCGACACCTAGTCCAACACCTACGCCTGTACGTTTCGCAGGTTGTACACCATTATTAATGTATTGCTGAATACGATTAAATTCTGTCGTCAATTGCAAACAGTTCATCGCCTGATACTGGGTAGGCGATACATAAGTGGGTTTAACCGTCGTCGTACAAGCCGATACGACAAGCGCCATTAAGGCAACGACTGATAATTTAACAGAAGTCATTTTCAATGATTTCATCACGATCTCGAAATTATTTTTTATCAATCTCATTGAACAATGATTGATAGGCTTGAGTCAATTTATGATCTGTAGCCAAATGAATTAATGGCAGATTTTTATGATGCGACTCTTTCATTAATACAGAAGGTGGCAACATATTTTCTAAAACTGGTAAACCTTCATCTTTAAGCTGTTGTACCACTTCACGCGGTAATTTTGCCTGAGCTTGATATTGATTGACCACAATACCTTCGATTTCAAGTCGATCATTATGATCATCTTGAGTTTCAATGACATTTTGAATAAGCGTCTGTAATGCGCGTTTTGAAAACACATCACAATCAAACGGAATCAGAACACGATCCGCTGAGATCAGTGCCGATAAGGTAAAAAAGTTAAATGCTGGCGGTGTATCAATATAAATACGCTCATATTGACTGGTTAAGGTCTGAATCGCATCACGTAACTTATAAATTTTATGCTTTGATTCTAACGCATGCTCTAACTCGCCTAAGCTCGGGCTGGCGGGTAATACATCCAAATCTTTAAAAGGTGAACGATGAATATATTGCTCAAAACCTTTATTTTTTGTTTTTAAAAGGCTACCTATAGCATTGCCAATCAATCCTTTTTGTTGATGATTCCCGAGTACGTCATTAAAAAAGTTTTCAATATTCGGTTCTAATGCAGTTTTTTCAGCAGAATAGGTGGCATCATCACCCAAAAGATATTGGCTAGAATTTGCTTGAGGATCTAAATCAATCACCAATGTTTTAAAACCTTGATACGCACTAATCGCAGCAAGATTCACCGTAATACTTGATTTTCCTACACCGCCTTTTTGGTTAAATACCACACGAGTTAGCATACAAGTTCCCTAAGCTATCATTATTTTTAAACTTGTATCTAGTTTAACCTAGACGCTATACAAGTGTGAAATTCATGTCTAACAATCAACTAAAAACTGGTTTAAGCACCACCAAAACTAAAGTTGCAAGCAAGGCAATTCCGCCAATCACTAAACCTGCTCTGCGTTGTGTTAAAAGAACGGTATCATCCTTTTTATAGGCTTTTATTTGTGAGGAAAGGAAAACCATAAACAAAATAATTTTCGCATAGAACCAAGGCTGCACTTTAAAATCGTTCATAATCAATAAAGTTAGCCCTGTAAATATAACCACGGTGAGGGAAAGATGTTGCAGGGCAACAAAAGCCACCCGCCCTTTAGGATTCGGTTGCTGGTTGTGTGTTCCAATAAATAATGTTGAAGCGCTTAAAACAAAAACCAGAATTAATAACCCAACACTGGTCATATGAATGATTTTGATCAGCAAATGTGTATCCATTTTAATTAACTCTGCACTTTATACTTTAGGTGCATGAGCGCAGTCTGGACTTGCTGGGGCTTGACCCTGCCACTCACTTGGAAGATAAGCATGGATCGCTAAGGCATGAATTTTTCCAGGGCTGAGTAAGGCTTTGGCTTCTGCGTACACTTTTTGGTGGCGTTGTACCAAACGTAACCCTGCAAATTGTTCACTGACAATGATCACTTTAAAATGCGACTCTTTTCCAGGAAAATACCCGCCATGACCAGCAGACTCATTGATCACTTCTAAATGTGATGGCTCAAGTTGATTTAAACTTTCAATCAATTGTTGTTCTAAACTCATGCTGATTCCTTAGAGATCGATCAATGGGTGAATGACATAGTATAGCGGATTCTTTGAGCATCGCTGTGTGTTCAGCAAAGCTTTTGCTGTTCGATTTGATTTTTTAAATTAAATTTTGAAGTTTTTTCATAAATATGTCTTTATTTTATGCAATTAGTGTTTTCCTTTGCAGAAAAATCTTGACCCTACCATCTGTTGATGTATTATACACCGCATGCGGGAATAGCTCAGTTGGTAGAGCATAACCTTGCCAAGGTTGGGGTCGGGAGTTCGAGTCTCCTTTCCCGCTCAAATTTTTTTATTCAGTTTTTTATTTAAAAAATTGGACAGACTCCGCGGGAATAGCTCAGTTGGTAGAGCATAACCTTGCCAAGGTTGGGGTCGGGAGTTCGAGTCTCCTTTCCCGCTCAAATTTTTTTATTCAGTTTTTTATTTAAAAAATTGGACAGACTCCGCGGGAATAGCTCAGTTGGTAGAGCATAACCTTGCCAAGGTTGGGGTCGGGAGTTCGAGTCTCCTTTCCCGCTCCAAAATTTTTTTATTCAGTTTTTTATTTAAAAAATTGGACAGACTCCGCGGGAATAGCTCAGTTGGTAGAGCATAACCTTGCCAAGGTTGGGGTCGGGAGTTCGAGTCTCCTTTCCCGCTCCAAATTTAAAAAGCCCTGATCGAAAGATTGGGGCTTTTTTTGCATTATTGATTTATAAATCATCAGCATATACTTACACACTTTATGCTGTATTCACTCAATCAGCATGTTGATCACAAAACTATAAAAACACAAAAAAACCAATCCGAAGATTGGTTTTTAAAATAATCACCACACGATACAATTATCGCTCTCTTAACGCTTCTTTGGCTTTATTAAACGGTTTCAACAAGTATTCAATAATTGTTTTTTGACCGGTCCGAATATCTACCGTTGCCACCATACCTGGTGTTATTGAGAAAGATTTTCCCGCCTTATTGGTCAATTTATCTTTATCGGTCCGAATATAGACTCGATAGTAGAACTGATCTTGTTTAACTTCATCGCGGATGGTATCAGGAGAAATCACCGTTACTTTCCCTTCTAAGCCACCATAAATTGAATAATCATATGCTGTGATTTTTACCAATGCAGGTTGGCCCGGATGAATAAACGCAATATCTCGTGGCGAAATACGCGCTTCAATCAATAACTGCTCATCAATCGGTACAATGGTCATCAATTTACCATTTTGTGGAATAACCCCACCAATAGTTGTCACCGCAATTTCTTTTACCACACCACGTACAGGTGCTTTAAAAGTAGAGCGTTTCACCGAATCATTACGACCAGCAACAACTTGCTGTAATGATTGAATATCGGCATTGGCTCGTGCCAATTCTTCACGTGACTTTACATAATAGTCATTCCGCTTGTCGTTAATTTGATTTTCAAAATTATTGATATCTCGTTTTAAACGTAGGACTTCAACCTCAGAAGCAGCACCTTTCGCCACCAAAGGTTGTGTCATTTGCAATTCATTTTGAACCAAAGACAATGCGTGCTTTAAACCAGTAATCGACTCATCCAAATTTGCGCGACGCGAAGTATATAATGCACTTTCCTCTCTCACCAAAGCAGGAACGGCCAAAACCTGTTTTGGAAACTTGATTGCGGTACCATTCACCTCAGCCTCTAAACGTGCTGCTGTAGCCAATGTCGCAAGTAATTTCATTTGGCTTTCACCGACTTGTGACTCAAATCGAGTAGGGTCTATTTGCGCAAGCGTCTGCCCCTTTTGAATAATATCTCCCTCTTTAACATCCAAGCTGGTCAACACACCACCATCTAAAGATTGAATCGTCTGCTCTTTGGATGATGGAACAACTTTACCTGTTCCTGTAGAAACTTCTTCCAACTTGAATACACAAGCCCAAATCAAGAAAGCCAGCAGACCGATGGCAACAATCCAAATAATAAATGTAGATTTGGGTAACGGTGGTTCTGAAAACTTTAACGCAGAGGGATTGGTTGGCCGCTGTAAAATATTGGATGCATGATCAACTTGAGCAGGTTCAGTCTCTTGCACTGTGATATTTTGGTCATTTTTTTCTTGGCTCATGTTGAACTCCCTCCTGCATTTGCTTGCTGTGCAGGATTTAGAATGGCATCACGCGGCCCATCTTTGATAATCTTCCCTTCATGCACAACGATAATACGATCAACAAGTTGCAAAACAGCAGGACGATGCGTCGCCACCACTAAGGTCCGATGACCTAGCCATTCTTTTAAATGCTGTATCAATACTTTTTCAGAAACATCATCAATCGAAGCAGTTGGTTCATCCAACAACACAATATTTGGATTTCGGAGCAATAACCGTGTGAGTAACAATGCTTGTTTCTGCCCTCCAGAGAATCCTACCCCTCCTTCAAGAATAAGATGATCCAGACCTTCCTTTTTTTGTTCCACGATTTCTAAAGCATTGGTGATTTGTAATGCACGGATAATTTCATCATTACTTGCCAATGGTGCACCCAAAGTTAAATTTTCACGGATGGTCCCAAAAAACAAATGTGCATTTTGATTTAGTAATGCCATATCACGGCGAATATCATCGGGATCAAGCAAAGATTGATCGACACCATCCAAACTGATCTTGCCTTGTACTGGCAATTGCATTCCTGAAAGTAATTGTAATAAGCTGGATTTTCCTGCGCCATTGCGTCCAAGAATTGCAACTTTTTCACCTGCATGGATTTTTAACTGTGGAATGACTAAAGTTGGGCGTGGATCATCTTCGGTATATTTAAATACCACACCTTTAAAATCATAATCACCGGAGAGGACTTTACGCTGAATCAATTGTGCCCGATCAGGACGGTCTACTGGCTTTTGCATCAGCTCATCTAAACCATTTTTAGCCACTTTGGCTTGCTGCCAACGACCGAGTACACCTGTAACTTGTGAAATCGGTGCAAGCATACGTGAAGATAAAATCGAACATGCCACTAAAGCCCCCGTGGTCATATCGCCTTTCATCACCGCAAAACAACCCACTAAAACCACAATTGCATAAGTCAGTCCTTGAATTTTTTGTGTCCAAGCATTTAACCAACCCACAATTTTACGTTGCCGCATACTGACATCAGCAGACACTTCATTCATATGATTCCATTGATTTTGAAATCTGGCTTCAGCACGTAATAACTTAATATCCTCAATACCTTGAACTGCTTCGACCAAAATCGCGTTGCGAATCGCAGACTCACGCATCCCTTCAGTCGCCAACTGAGCCAACTTTTTCTGTACCAAAAATCCGGGAATAATCATCAATGGCACGACCAGTAACATCACCCAAAAGATGTTGCCCCCGATAATCCAGAAGATCGCTAAAAACAGGAAGAAAAACGGTAAGTCAGCAATTGCACTGATCGTTGTTGAGGTCACCAATTCACGAACGCCTTCAAGTTCTCGAATCTGTGAGATAAACGAACCTGTTGAACGGGCACGATCTTTATTACGGATCCGCAGTGCATGACCAAAAACGCGGTCTGAAATCTTGAGATCTGCACGCTTACCAATAATGTCTGACAAATAAACCCGTGCGATGCGCAACACAAACTCAAAAACAGCTGCAATCAACACCCCACCCGCGAGTACCCACAAGGTTGGAATAGACTGAGATGGCACAACTCGGTCATAGACTTGCATAGAGAAAATAATGGTCGCCAATGCCAGAATATTGGCAATCATTGAAGCTACCATGATGTCGGTATAACGTTTCCAATCTTTTAAAACGATGTCCCAAAACCAGCTTTTTTCATAAGGTTTGATATATTCATCAACACGTGCATCGGGAATCGATGTTTCTGGTCGAAAAATATAAACACGACTGGCATTGGCTTGAAGTTCATGCAAATTAAAAGTTTGTGAAAGACCTTGATCACCACTTAACTGTAAGCTTGCATTGCCCTCATTGTCGACTTTCTCGATAACTGCAACTTGACCATTGTTAAATTCAACAACAACGGGCAATCGCCATGGATTCAGTACATCCGTGCTAAAGTCTGCTTTGCGAACATTCAAACCCACTTGACGGGTAATAATGGACAACATGTCGTCAATATTTGTGTATTTATTCCAATCCAATTGCAGACGAATTTGTTCTTCAGCAGGTTGCATCCGATAATGCTGCGCAACCGTAATGATCGCTTGTAACCAGGGTTGATAATTTAATGTTTTTGTATTCATGGTTGAACTTCAAACCCCTGAATTTGAATGTTATTTAAATGATAAGCATTTCTACTTTTGCCGGTTACCTTGATATACACCGCGATCGTGTCATAGATATCAAAGCGTGCCGCTTCCCTTTCTATTCTTGAACTTTGATAGGATTGTTCTGAACTTAATAAATCTAAGATCGAACGCTTGCCTAATTTATATTGTTCTTCATACAGCTCACGGGTTTTTGCTGTTGAGCGCTCCCGATCCAATAGAACCCAAATTTGCTTATCCGTGTTTTCAATACTTTCTCGTGCAATTTGTGTTTGATCCATAATATCTAGGTAAGTTGCATTCAACTTTGCACGTGCAGCCTGTTCAGCAAAATTTGCAGCCTTGACTTGAGATCCCAGTGCACCACCTTGATAAAAATTACTGGACATCTGCACGCCAACAGAACCATCGGTATCATTTTCTAAACCAGTATTTGGATTTTGACCATTCAATGCTTTACTGACTGATCCCACCAATGAAATCGTTGGATAAGCACTCAATTGGGTTTGTTTTTTCTGACTCTGCGCAACATCAATCTCTGCTTTTGCTGCGATCATTGTAGGAATGGTATTCATTTCAGGGTCATCATAAAGACCTGATTGTTTTACAAACTCATCAGGAATATTAAAATCCATTTGACTCACATCAAAACCCAATAATGTGCGTAATTTTTGTTCTTGTTGTTTTAAAAAGTTTTGCTGAGTAATTAAGTAGGAACGTGCATACTCAACATAGCTTTGTGCTTGCACAGGATCGGCATTGCTACTAATTCCTGCGTCTGCTCTTAAGCGTGCAATCTCATGTAAACGACTAACCCCATTAAATTGATCTTGCGCTATTTTGATAATATTGCGATAGCGCAGTAAGGATAAAATATCTCGTGCGGTTTGGGTCGAGATATCATCAATACTGATTAATACATTGGCTTGCTCAACTGCCAATTTATTTTGTTGCGTGGTGACACTGGATTTTACTTTACCAAAATCATAAAGCAGTTGGTTGGCTTCAACTGAATACAATTGGCGACCTTTATCGTTGGATGTAAAATCACCTGTATTCATACCCGCTTTTAACTGTGGGTAATATTGCGCTTTTGCCACGTCAATATTGGCATTTTGTCCTGCCAATGTTGAAATTGTTTGAGCAATATTGGGGTTTCTTTTTACTGCAATCTGAATCGCATCTTCAAGACTTAAGATTTTCCCTTGGCTTGAATACGCATGGGTTGTTTGTGTTTGCGCTTGTTCTAAATATAAATTATTGAGCGAAGCCTTTTGTCCAGTATATGGCTTTACAACAGGGAGTTGATTCTGATTGCCTATATGTGCATCGGGTTGATATTTAAAATCGGTCAAATCCTTGAGTTGGACAGTTCTAAATGACTGATCATCCTTGGGTTTTATAAACCCTGTCACACCTTCTTTGATATTTTTTAAGTAGCTTGTTTCTTGTGTATAACCATTGTTCTGCAATAGAACCAATAAACTCACAGCACTCAAACTTTTTAACAATATAGTGGGCTTTTTTGCTATTAACATTCGCGAATGGCACCTAGAAAAGCTTTTAATTATCGGTATTGAATTATTTTGAATTATTTCCCTACCTCATTTCTATTCTACACACTATAAAACCTAATCAAATGCTTATTTTTACTTTTTAAAGTTAAATTTCTTTAATAAAATATTTTAAATTCAAATACTAACAGCAAAAAATGTGATAATTATCACATGAATTGCAAAATTCCACATAGATCATCTCAAAAGCTGTAAATCCACAATGTGCAAATTATCATTGATGATCCAATAGATTATTAAAAAAGCTTGATGCAAGAGAAACGTATTCAATTGTGTACTTCAAACTAAATTTACATCTTCCAATATAATTTCTTATACACTTTAAGGTTAAAATGATGTTTCACTACCAGCCAACCTTAAACAATATAAAGATGAACATGAATAAACTGACTTGTTTCAAAGCCTATGATATTCGAGGCAAACTTGGCACAGAGCTAAATGAAGAAATCGCTTATAAAGTAGGCCGTGCTTATGGTCAAATCTATCAACCCAAAACTGTTGTCATTGGTTGCGATATCCGTTTAACCAGCGAAGCGTTAAAACAAGCAACGATTCGTGGTTTAAATGATGCTGGGGTAGATGTTCTTGATCTTGGCATGACGGGAACTGAAGAAGTTTACTTTGCTGCTTTTCATCTCGATGTTCAGGGTGGTATTGAAATCACAGCAAGCCATAACCCGATGGATTACAATGGTATGAAATTGGTTCGTGAAAATGCTCGACCAATCAGTGCAGATACAGGACTAAAAGATATCCAATCGTTGGCTGAATCGGAACAGTTCATTGAAGTTGAGAAAAAAGGCTCAACCCAAAAATATAATATCCTCCCTGAATTTATTGAACACCTACTCACCTATATTGATCCAAGCAAAATCCGCCCGCTTAAACTGGTGATGAATGCGGGCAATGGTGCAGCGGGTCATGTTGTTGACGCAATCGAAGAAAAATTCAAAGCGCTCAATATCCCAGTAGAGTTTATTAAAATCCATAATCATCCAGATGGTACTTTCCCAAATGGTATTCCTAATCCAATCTTGGTGGAAAATCGAGATAGCACCCGCAATGCAGTTTTAATACACCATGCGGATATGGGAATTGCGTGGGATGGTGACTTTGACCGTTGTTTCTTATTTGACGAAAAAGGTCAATTTATTGAAGGCTATTATATAGTCGGGTTATTAGCCCAAGCCTTCTTGTTAAAACAAGCCGGTGAAAAAATCGTACATGATCCTCGCCTAGTCTGGAATACACTGGATATCATTGAGCAATATAATGGTATTGCCGTTCAATCTAAATCTGGGCATGCTTTTATTAAAGATGTGATGCGTGAACACAATGCAGCTTATGGCGGAGAGATGAGTGCACATCACTATTTCCGTGATTTTGCTTACTGTGACAGCGGAATGATCCCTTGGTTATTGGCGATTTTAGTGGTATCAGAAACTCAACAATCGTTATCAAGTCTGGTCGAAGGGATGATTGAACGTTTCCCGTGCAGTGGTGAAATCAACTTTAAAGTTGAAGATACGCAGAAAACCATTCAAAAAATCTTCGATCATTTTGCCGATTTAAACCCTGCAATTGATCAAACAGATGGTGTTAGCCTTGATTTTGGTGCATGGCGTTTAAATGTTCGTGCATCCAATACGGAACCCTTATTACGCTTAAATATTGAAAGCCGTACAGATAAAAATCCAAAACCAATGCAAGACTATGTAGATGAGTTAACTCAGTTGATTCAGGGTTAGTTTTAAATGGCGATAAAAAATAGGCGCTTAATGCGCCTATTTTTACAGTTAAATTTATGCTTGATAGCCTGTTGGATTTTGCTTTTGCCAATTCCAACTATCTGCCAACATATCTTCCAAAGTATATTTTGGCGTCCAACCTAATTCTTTAATTGCACGTACATTATTTGCAAATGAGGTTGCTACATCTCCCGAACGACGCGGTGCAATTTCATATGCAACAGAAACCCCATTTACCTGTTCGAAAGTGTTCTTCACTTCAAGTACAGATGAACCATTTCCTGTACCAATGTTCCAAGCACGGCAACCTTGAGCAGCTAAACGGTTGTTTAAAGCACATAAATGCGCATTGGCTAAATCAACCACATGGATATAGTCACGTACCCCTGTACCATCTACAGTGTCGTAATCATCACCATAAATCGAAAGTTTATCACGACGCCCAACAGCAACTTGAGTGACATAAGGCATTAAATTATTTGGAATACCTTGTGGGTCTTCACCAATACGACCACTCTTATGCGCACCAACAGGATTAAAATAACGCAAGAGTGCAATCGACCAACGCTCATCCGCAATTGATAGCTTTTCCAACAATTGCTCAACAATTAACTTGGTATAACCATAGTTATTTGAAGGCATACCTGTTGGCATATTTTCATCTAAAGGTGAAATATTCGCTTCATCATATACAGTTGCAGACGAGCTAAAAACTAAATTAAAGACACCCGCTCTTTGCATCGCTTGTGCTAACTGTACAGATCCCGCAATATTATGATCAAAGTAAGTCAGTGGAATTTGTTGGCTTTCCCCCACTGCTTTTAAACCTGCAAAATGAATCACAGCATCAATTTTATTGTTTGAAAAAACTTGATCTAAATCATTTTGATAACGAATGTCACCTTGAACAAATTTCAGTGTTTTTCCAGTCAATTCTTGGACACGTTTTAATGATTCTTCAGAGCTATTTGATAGATTGTCTAGAACAATAACCTCATGCCCAGCCTCAAGTAACTCCACACAGGTATGTGATCCAATATAACCAGCACCACCTGTTACTAAAATATTTGCCATAAATTTTTCCAGTATATCTACTCTTTACCCAGCAAGATCTTAATTAAACCTTGTGTTGAAGCATCCAGTTGAGACACGTCTTTTTCTTTACCATTGAGGATAGGGAGTAATTGATTGGCAATTTCTTTGCCTTTTTCCACCCCCCATTGATCAAATGGATTAATATTCCAAATGACAGATTGTACAAACACTTTATGTTCATACAATGCAATCAGCATCCCTAAACTATAAGGGCTTAGTTCTTGCAACAATAGCGTTGAGCTTGGTTGATTGCCTTCATATTGTTTATATACAGGTAAGCCTGATAATTCATTGGCATTTAATGCTGTGTTACCAAAAGCCAATAATCGCGACTGGGCCAAGCAATTGGATAAAGCCAAATGATGCTGCTCAATTAAGGATTCTGCACTTTCAGCATAAGTAAATTGATTCGAATTATAACGCTGCACTGGCGCAATAAAATCACAACTGACTGCATGGGTTCCTTGATGCAAGAGCTGATAAAAAGCATGTTGCGCATTTGGGCCCACTTCGCCCCAGACAATTGGGCAGGTTTTTAAATCAACTTTTTCATTATTTCTTTGAATCGACTTTCCATTCGATTCCATCTCAAGTTGTTGTAAATAAGAAGCAAAATATTTTAAACGACCATCATAGGGCAATACCGCATGGGTCTGAATATTTAAAAAATTATTATTCCAGACTCCAAGTAACCCCATCAGTACTGGAACATTTTGTTCAAATGAGGCTTTTTGGAAATGCTGATCAATTGCATAAGCGCCTGCGAGCAATTGTTTAAACCCATCAACACCGATCTGCAATGCAATTGGTAAACCAATACATGACCACAACGAGTAACGACCACCGACCCAATCCCAAAGTAAGAACTGGTTTTCTGGTGCGATTCCCCATTCTGTCATTTTCTCAGGCTTGGTAGAAACCCCAATAAAATGATGTTGGATCACACTGTTTTGCGTACCCAAATCTTTTTCTAACCACTGACGAACTGTTTGAGCATTGGATAAAGTATCAATGGTTCCAAAAGACTTGGACGAAATAATAAATAAGGTAGTTTCAGGGCGTAATTGATGTAGTAAATCAGAAAGCTGACTACCATCCATAGTTGAAACAAAATGTACTTTTAATGGTTTAGCGGTACTGACTTTATAATCTGATAAAGCATGACTCACCATCAATGGTCCCAAGTCAGAACCGCCCACCCCGATATTGACCACATCTTGAATCACTTCACCTGTCGAACCACGACATTGTCCTGCATGGACTTTGTCAACAAGCTGATACATTCGATCTAATTGTTGATGTACCAATTCAGCCAGTTCAGGGTAATCTTGATCATGCTTCGGTAAGCGCAATGCCCAATGCATTGCTGCTCGATCTTCCGTATAATTGATCGATTCTTCGGTAAATAAACGTTTGATCCATTGCGTTAATTGTTTTGAATCTGCAAATTTAAACAAGGCATCACATGCATTTTGGTCAATGCGATGTTTACTATAATCAAAACTCAGTTGATTAAAATGCACTGAGAACTTGTCAAAACGCTGTGGATCTTGTTCAAATAAATCAGTTAAACGCCATTGCTGTTGTTCTGTAGCAAGATTTTGCAATCGTGCTAAATGCTGCTCTCTTTGGCCATTGTCTGATATAGAATTTGTCATACTCGCCCTACACCCTGATAAGCAAAACCTTGTGCTTTGACGAAATCTGGATCTAACATATTACGACCATCGAGAACCAAAGGATGAGCCATTTTCTGTAAAAGTTGTGGATAATCAGGACTCCAATATTGCTTCCAAGCCGTCAATAAACACAATGCATGTGCATTTTCTACTGCTCGGTATTGATCGTGACATAAAATCAAATCAGCGCGTTCGCCATAGAAATTGGCTACCCGCTCTAAGGCTTGTGGGTCGTGCAATTGAACAATCGCGCCTTGTGCCCAAAGTGCTGCAAGCATGGCATGAATCGGTGAATTCTCAATACTCGAGGTATTTTCTTTAAATGAAGCACCCCAAATCGCCACAACTTTACCTGTTAACTGTCCTTGATAGTAATTCCACAGTTTTCTAAATAAAATTTCTTTTTGTTGTTCATTGATATTCCAAACCTGATCCAGCAATTGGCTTTTGATCCCTGAACCCGCCACTGTACCTGTTAAGGTTAAAATATCATGAGAGAAGTTTTCCCCACCAAAACCGACACCTGCAGATAAATATGATGCGCCAATTCGACTATCAGATGCTAATCCCTGTTTAACATTATGGATATCAATATTTAATTTTTCAGCGACTTGCGCCATATCATTCATATAACTGATGCGTGTTGCCAACATGCCAGAAATACTCAATTTGGTAAATTCAGCATCTAAAAATGGCATAAACAGATATTGATGTTTTAACTGAAAAAAAGGCCTTAATAATTCTTTGATAATCTGTTGTGTCGCGGAGTGATCCACACCAACAATCACTTGCTTTAGATCGATAAAACTATGAATCGCATTGCCTTCTTGAATGGTGTCTGGCAAATAAGCCCAATGATCAGCCACTAAAATTTGTTTTAGTTCTTCAGTACCTTGTAAACCGAATGTAGAACCATTGATCATCAGTCTTGGATGAATAATAGGAGAACGTTTTAATTCTTCAGCCAAGTGTTTGGCTTGATCAAATTCAGAAGGATTAAAACTGAATAAAAAAACTTCACTTTGTAATTGAAGTTGTTTTAACCCGACCAATTGAATTGAATTGTTCTTAATCTGTTTTTGAATGAGTTGATTTAAATCTTCATCTTGGTAGTGTACTGAGGATTGATGATCAGCGCCTACTCGGGGACACCAATACACGTGGTGTCCATATTCAGCAAACAAGCCAGCGAGTACGCCAGCTTGGAGTGTTGTGCCAAATACACAAATATTCATATCAGATCCAATTATTATAAATTCAATTCTTTGATGAGCAATTTAAATTCTTCACCCAATTTAGGATGCTCCACAGCATAGTGTAATACTGCTTTTAAATAACCAATTTTACTACCACAGTCGAAAGTCTGACCTTTCATACGATAAGCTTCGACTTTTTCCAATTTTTGTAATGCAGCAATGGCATCCGTCAATTGGATTTCATTACCCGCACCTTTAGGTGTCTGTTCTAATAATTGCATAATTTTAGCAGGCAGTACATAACGACCCACTACAGATAAATTTGAAGGTGCACTACCGACTGCAGGCTTCTCTATAATACCTTTCATCACGATACTTTCACCCTCAACAGGTGAAGATGCAACATCCACAATACCATATTGATCCACAAGATGATCAGGAACCGCCTCTACCATAATCTGCGAAGCTTTAGATGTATTAAAACGATGAATCATTCTCGCTAAATCATTTTCTGTACTTTTTTCTTTCACTAAAACATCTGGTAATAACACAGCAAAGTCATCATTTCCAATTACTGATTTCGCACATAAAACAGCATGCCCTAAACCCAATGGCTGAGGTTGACGGACACTCACCACACTGACATGTTTTGGTAAAATTTCAGTAATTTCTTTAAGTAGATCAAATTTTTTCTTATTTTCTAAGGTTGTTTCCAGTTCAAAATTACGATCAAAATAATTTTCTATGGATGCTTTTGAAGAATGTGTCACTAAAATGATTTGTTCAATTCCAGCAGCTACAGCTTCTTTGACAACATACTCAATTGCAGGACGATCTACAACAGTCACCATTTCTTTAGGGATTGATTTACTTGCAGGTAAGAAACGTGTCCCTAGTCCAGCAACAGGAAGAATGGCTTTTTTGATCATGATTTTACAACTTCAACTCAATTTTTAAGATTTTACTTCATCATTTTTAGTTTGTGTATCATTCCCCTTAAATAGGGAAGGACCTACATGACCTGGAGCATTAACACCCTCTCGATTTGTCATTACAGAAACTGTCTTAAACATAATTTTAAAGTCTACAAATACATTATGATGGTCTACATACCAAACATCACATTTAAAACGTTCTTCATAATCAAGTTCATTACGTCCACTAATTTGAGCTAATCCTGTCATACCTGGGCGGACTTCTAAACGACGTGCTTGTTCAGGTGAATAAAGTTCAACAAATTCTTTTAGCATTGGTCGTGGACCAACCACACTCATATCACCTTTTAACACATTAATCAGTTGTGGCATTTCATCCAAACTTGTTGAACGTAATTTTTGCCCAAAAGGTGTGATACGTTGTTCATCAGGTAATGGATTACCATTCGTATCATTAGCGTCCTTCATAGAACGGAACTTCATCATTTTAAAAAGTTTACCGTTTTTGCCTGGACGCTCTTGATAGAAAAAAATGGGAGAGCCTAAGTTCTTACGTACTTTATATGCCACAATTAAAAAAATTGGCGAAAGTAAAATAAGTGCTATTGAAGCAATAAAAATATCAATTAATCTTTTCATTTAGATCTTTTAAACCCATGATCTCTATAAGTTTGGAATTCACTTTTTCAGCATCAAATTTTTCTTGAGCTATTTGATAACTCTTCAACCCCATTATATTCACTTGCTCAGGGTTCTCTATAAAGTAACACATTTTTTCTGCCAAAGCTTCTGGATTCCACTTAGGGACAAGAAAACCATTCACACTATCCTCAACAGTTTCACGACAACCAGGAACATCTGTCGTAATCACAGGACGCCCTATTGCCATTGCTTCTTGCGTACTCCGTGGTACACCTTCACGATAATAAGATGGTAAAACAAAAACTGCACTATCTTGTATGCGTTTGGCAACATCGGTTACAAAACCTGGGTAATCAATCAATCCTGAAGCAATTAGTTCATCTAGTTGGTTTTTGGACAACCCAAATGGATTTTCTATATCTAAACCACCAATGATTGTAAATTTTATACCTTTATGCTTTTTTCTAACAATTTTAGCAGCTTCAACAAAATCAAAAATTCCTTTTTCAGCTATTAACCGAGCAATAAAAATAAATGAAATATTTGAAGATTCATCCCATTTTTTATAAGGATAATCATTTAAATTAAGACCAATCGGCCCTAGGATATTAATTGAGTTACTTTTATGTTTTATTTTATTTGTATATATCAAATCATGAGGGTCATCACTATTTAAAAAAATAATTTTATCAATAAATGGAAAAACTATGCGATAAAGGGTGATTTGAAAAATTTTAATCAATTTAACTTTTAATGACTGGCCATTTTGATGTTCAGTAAATGGGGTACCTAATCCTTCTATCATACCAATTATTTTTGGTGTCTTACATAATTTTGACGCTAAAGATCCATAAACGACTGGTTTGGTAAAGTATGAAAGTACTAAGTCTGGATTAATTTTTTCAATTTCTGATTTTAAGCTAAGTAATGACTGTATATCAGAGAATGGATTCAGTCCTCCGCGACTCATTTTATAAGTTACAGGTGTTGCTCCTAATATTGATATTTCCTCTAATTGTTTGTCGTTATACTCACAAGTAAAAGCAAAAACTTCATACCCATAAAGTACCATTTTTTTTATTAAGTCGGACCTAAACCCTGTAATACTATCGGCGGTAGTGCCAATTAAAATAATCTTATTCAAAAAAACCTCCATCATTAAAAAGAATTTGATAAGAAATTAATAATATAATTTTGATATGGTATCCAGCCATAATCAGCCCAACTACCAAAGTTTAGCCATATAAAAAAAGTAAAAGAAAAAAATATAAATAGATAAAGGTTTAGAAAATTTCTTTTTTTCAAACTTAATATTTCACAAACTTTGGCATAAATTAAAATATCAAAAAAAGATAAGTACAGATTAAATCGATCTGATAATGTCGAAAAAACAAACGCCAAGGCAAAACAATATACAACCAAAACGACCATATAATCCAATATATAAATATTGCCTTTATATTCATTTTCAAAAAATTTTCTAAAATACAAATATAAACCAACTGGAACCAAATGAAAAAGAGCCCTAAAAACAGCTCCACTTGATGAAACATCATTTCCAGAAACATAAATATTTGCATCATTTACTGATGCCAAATATAAAATATATGTAATAAAAATTAATGAAACTAAAGTATATGTTGCAAAAATCAATTTTCCAATTTTCCAATTTTTGAAGTAAAAAACTGGAAAAAAAACAATAAAAATAATTGCTGTTTTATGAAACAAGGTTGCCAGTAATAATAAAAATAAAAATTTATAAGTCTTATTATTAATTAAAAAATACAACCCCATAAGTAACAATGAAATACTTACTGATTGCCTAATGTAATTCATAGAAACCACAACAACTAAATAAGTATAACTAACAAAAAGAGGAACCCAAAAATATTGAAATTTTTTAGAAAACTTATAAAAAGTATAAATAAAAATTGCAGCACACACACTATTTACAAAGATCATATCTTTAAAGTTAAAATAGTTTCCAACATAATTTACAAAAGCATAACCTGGATCATTATAAAATAAAGCCTCTTTCAGAGATAAACCTCCTATATGTTGATACAATAATAAATAATCATCCCTATCAACACCAACTTCAAATCTAAAACCTACAAAAATATAAATAATAAGTATTGTTAAAAAGAATATTTTTTTTGACAATACTTTATTATTACTCAAAATTGAAAATACTGATAAAAAAAACCAGAAAAACCAATATATTAGCATAACCTAAACGCCTTTATCAATCAAAAGACCTTTGAGAAACTCTTCAAATTTGCAATTATTTAAAATATAATCCCAGCTATATGTATCCATATTTGGAATATTGGAAGTTTTTAAGTCCATTTCTATTTTATCATTTAGATTTTCAATCCAAACAGGTTCATATTCCAGATTAGAACAAAAGCATTCAATCCAATGATATTTATTAGTTATTAGTTTTAAACCTGATGCTAAATATTCCAAAGTTTTCGTACTTGTTTGTATATTAAAAGGATAAATATTAGGAGTATAGTTTAAACCATATTCAGCATTAGCATAAAGCTCAGGCAAAAACTCTCTACCAACTTTACCTGTCATTGTTATACTATTCTTATTAAAAATTTTCTGTATATCACCTTCAACTTCACCAACAACAATAACCTTATTATTTTTTGAAAGTTTAACTAGAATATCAACCAGCCCTATCCTTCCATTTATTGAGCCTGAATAAACTATATCATAATCAACATTTTTTTTAGGAGTTTGAAATAAACTACTATCTACACCCATATCTCTTTTGATAAAAGGAATATTATCATTAAAATTTAAACCATTCTTAACATTCTCATTCAAAAAAATCCTTCCATCTGGCTTCAGATTCACCAACCTCTTTAGAGTATCTTTTATTTTGACATAAGGTGGTATAGATAAGCTTTGATATTCATGAACTTCTAAAGCTCCTATTTTTTTCTTTGTCCAAAGAGGCCTTAACCCCATAAAATAAATATTTATATCATTATTTATATCTAAGTCATAGTCTAATTGAACATGATGTCCTCTACCTATTAAGTATTTTTGATATGCAAATGCTTCCGGTGTATATGCATTTCGTTTCAAAGTTATACCGATCTTCATTTTAACATACCTAATTCAAACTACTCTTCGATCCAAATACTTAGTAATTGTTTATAAATTACATCAGCATCATGATATTTCTTAATGTACGATACAGCATTAGTCGAAATTTTTTTCATTTCATTTGGATTTTTTACAAGATATTCAAGCTTATTAAACAAATAATCTTCATTTGGTAATGCATTAATTAAATATTCAGTATCATTCTCTTGTAAATACTCTCTAAGTTCTTCTGAATACCCACTGAATACAACCTTTCCAGAGGCCATTCCTAAAAGACCATTGACCCCTTGATCCATACTAAAACATTGATCAATAAAAATATGTGCATTGGAGAATTTTTGTATATATTCAGAATATGGCAAACCGCTAACGATTTCATAATTAATTTTATCTGGGTACTTATTTTTTAATTTTTTAATAGCACGATCAAAAATATCATTACCTTTTCGTAATTCTTTATTATGTTGCCAACCATGAAAAATATTAATTTTTTCCGAAAAAAAGTCCACATCATTATTTTCATTCGGTTCAATGATTAATGAGACCAGATCACTACATTTCTCTATACCCTGACTTTGATATGCATAATAGTAATCAAATAAACCAGGTATAATTTTTTTGACATTATCAAGTACTAAATTATTTAACTTAATATAACCAATGCCATAAACATACAGCAATGCCCAACTATAGCGATAAAAATTTTTCAAAGTCAATCTATCAAACATAGAATATATAACTTTTTTCTCAAGGCAATTTTTCACCCAAACATAATCATCACCTAAAGCTGATAGATAGACTTTTTTATTCTGCTTAAATATTTTTCTTAAAAAGTAAATATTAGCAAATGAACCAAATTCACCTAAAGGATTGGTATTAATAATTTGTACAACATCAAAATCTTTTAACAATTCTATCTTTTTTTTATATTTTTTTATGGCTAAAATTCCTTTTATTCCAAATACATCTAAGAAAATATAAAAAATTTTTAAAATTATTGAACTTGTTTCTTTTTTTATATATTTAATATTAAAATCTGCACCTGAAAAATTTTTATATGCATCACCATCATGAATCCAAACAACATCGTGCCCTTCTTGTTTTAATTTTTTACTTAAATGAGTGTAAGCACCGGAATATTCTCCAATCAATAAAATTTTCATTATTTTTTATCACCTAAACTTTTAAAAACATAAACACTCATTACAATCCAATACATTCCGTAATTAAGTAAATGAGCAATTGATACACCTTCAAACCCAAGTAGCTGAGTACATACATAAGTTAGTAAAATTGAGGTTATAGCAAAAATAATTTCAGTTGTTATAAATAGCTTGGTCATTGCTTTACTCAACATGAGATAAGCTAAAATCCAGCTCCCAATTTTTAAAGAATCACCAATTACTTGCCAAAAGAACAAATCTCGCATAGGTAAAAAAGCCTGCGTGAACAGCAACTTAATTATCCAATCTCTTAATAAATAAACAAAAAGACCACCAACCACAGCCAATGGAAATATAAATTTATAGCCAAGATAGACTTCTGATTTAATTTCCTGAACTTTTGAGAGTTCTGAAAGCCTAGGTAGGTAATATACACCTAGCGTGGTTGTTACAAGCATTAAATAAGCGGCACTCAGGCGAATCATTGCTTCCCAATAACCCGCATATGTCAAACCATATTCATATGTTAAGTAACTTCGTATGACCATTTGCGAAAGAGGAACACAAACCGCACTTACTAAAGCCATCAATGCAAACGCTGCAAATTTTTTTGCTATATCTTTATCTATTTTACCAAATAAATATGAGAGCCTAAACCAATTAGCCTTATAACATAAAAATAAAGTCGCAAAAAAGACCAATGATTGGTAAATTGAAAGCGCAACTAATGCGCCATATAAATTGTATTTGATTGCTAATACACTTGTAATCGCTAACGAAAACAAGCTCCCAACTATATTGGCTACAACCAACTTTAAAACTTCTTTTTTACCATTTAAAATTGCTAAAAAAAATGCATTAAATGTAAAAAATGTTAAAAATATTGCAAACCATACAAAAACTGATTGATATGTATCTGTATGAAAAATATAAATAGAAAGTCGCTTTTGAAAGATTAAAATCAATATCGAAAACAACGAACTAAATATTAAAACTATACTTCCAGCAGTTCTCCAAATGGATTGCTGCTTATGCTCATCTTCATAGTATTCAGCTGTGTACTTAATAACTGCGGTATTTATTGCATTTCCAGCAAATGTTGTCACCATTTGTATAAAATTTTGAAACTGACCAATAGCAGCATAACCTGCTGGACCAACGTAAACAGCCAAAATTTTATTTAGCGCAAACATTGTTGCTGTTTTTATTAAAACAGCAATTCCGTTCAATATACTGGTTTTCAGTAAATTCATTGTTAAACTTTAAATGCATTACAAAGCTGAATCACTTTTTTCGCTTCTTCTAAGCTCAATGTTGGTCCAATAGGTAAGCTTAGGACTTCTGCATGAATCTGTTCAGATATTGGATAACTTAAATTATTCCATTCTTTATAGGCCTGTTGCTTATGTGGTGGAATTGGATAATGAATTAGAGTTTGGACACCATTATCAGCCAGATATTTCTGTAAAGCTTCACGATGTTCAGTTTTAATCACAAACAAGTGCCAAACATGCTGTTGAAGCTCTTCAGCATTGATATCACTTAATGGAAGTTTTATTAAAGGATTTATGATTTCTGTTAAATATAAGTTCGCTATTTTACGTCTATGCTGTGTTTCTTTATCTAAAAACTTCAATTTAATATCAAGGATTGCAGCCTGAATTTCATCAAGTCGGCTATTAACACCAGGCACCAAGTTCTTATATTTTTCATGAGACCCATAGTTACGAAGCGCACGCAACATTTGTGCAAGCTCTTCATTATTGGTCGTCACTGCACCTGCATCACCAAGTGCACCTAAATTTTTACCTGGATAAAAACTAAAACCAGAAGCATCACCCCAATTACCTGACTTTTTATTATCAATTTGGGCACCATGTGATTGAGCTGAATCTTCTAAAACAAGTAAATTATGCTTTTTTGCTATTCCCATAATTTGTGGCATAGGAGCCAATAAACCATATAAATGAACAGGTAAAATGACTTTTGTTCGTGAAGTAATTGCCGCTTCAATTTTTGCAGGATCAATATTATAAGTCGCAATATCTGGTTCAACTAGAACTGGTGTCAAATTATTTGCTGTAATTGCTAAAATACTTGCAATATAAGTATTTGATGGAACGATAACTTCATCACCATCATTTAACTTACCTAACTCTTTCCAAGCACGAAGTGTTAGGATTAATGCATCTAAACCGTTTGCAACACCTATTGCAAACTTTACATCACAATATTCAGCAAAATTCTTCTCAAACTGCTCTAATTCACTACCACCAATATACCAGCCCGAATCAATAACACGAGTACAGGCATCAATTAACTCATTTCTATATTGTTTATTGATGTTTTTTAAATCTAAAAATGGGATCATAATATTTTCTTCATTTTATTATTCAGGAAGATACAATTCTGCAGTGCCGATAATAAAAACTTTATCACCAGAAGTTGCTACTGTTTTAAAAACCACTCTGCTTTTCTCTTTAATAATATCAATAACTTCTATTTTGAAAGTTACCAATTCATCTAGGTAAATAGGCTTTAAAAACTTATTTTCTGATTTCAAATAAATACAACCTGCACCAGGTAAAATGTTAGCAAAAATTGTTGAGAATACACTTGAAGCTAATGCTCCATGCACTATACGTGCACCAAACATTGTATTTTTCGCATAATCATCATCTAAATGCACAGGATTTACATCACCAGACAACTTAGAAAATATATTTACATCTTCACTTGAAAAGCTTTTTTCAAGTTCAGCAGTCATTCCTATTTTACATTCTGAAATTGATAGCATTTTATTTCCTTAAAAACTTAGCATATTGTATTTTATTATCTAAATATCTATCTTTTGGGAAAACATAATATTCATTGATTTCATCTTCAGCATTTCTTTCCGCTCCCATTTTCACGTGAAAAGAATGAACTTTATCATTACCCTTCATTACTTCAAAATGACTTTGTTCAAAACCTAAATATGCAAAGCCAGCTTCATAGACCAATAAAGCACTTTCAACTGCTGCATATTTAGTTTTATTTTCATTTAATATCCAACTACCCCAGCAAAATGACTTAGGATTTTCTTTAAAATCATATAAACGAACTGTGCCTATTGGCAAATCATTATCTAATTTACAAATAATAAAATAATATTCTTCTCCGTTAGCTTCTTTATTTTTATAGTTTACTATCCATTTTTTCTGAGCATTTATATCAGCCGTTGATTTCGAAATATATGTATTCAACTTATCATCATTTCTTAAACTACAAATAAACTCTGCATCATCTTCACTCACAAGCCTTAAATAGGTTGTACTTGCTTTTAAATTAAAGTCTACCATTATTTTATCTCCGCCAAAAACTTTTCATAATCCCGAATATAGTCATTTTCATCATAAAAATCACTTGCAAGAACCAGCATAACGCAATCTTCAGAAAACTCATGCATTTCATGCCAAATCATTGGAGGAATTAGTAAACCTTTATTAGGTTGATCAATCCAAACATTCTGTTTTTTATTACCGTTATCCATTAGCATTTTGCATTTACCTCTTATGCAGAATGCTATTTGGTGTAATTCTTTATGAGCATGAAATCCACGAGGCACATCAGGTTTTGCATCAAAAATATAATAAAGTCGTTTAATATCAAAAGGGATACTTTTATTTGACTCTAAAACAACTAGCGAGCCACGATGATCACCCAAGTCTGGTAAGTTAATCCATTCAATTAAGCTCATTTACTCATCCACCAAAGAAATCAAATATTGACCATAGTCATTCTTACTCATGCTTTGACCAATTTGTAAAACTTGTTCTTTAGTTAACCAACCATTATGTAGTGCAATTTCTTCTAGACATGCGACTTTATACCCTTGACGTTTTTCAATGGTTTCTACAAATTGAGCTGCTTCTAGTAAACTTTCATGAGTACCTGTGTCTAACCATGCAAAACCACGACCTAATAATTCCACGTTTAAATCACCACGCTCAAGATACATCTGGTTAACTGTGGTAATTTCCAACTCACCACGGTCAGAAGGCTTTACATTTTTGGCAATTTGAATAACATCGTTGTCGTAAAAGTACAAACCAGTGACTGCAAAATTTGATTTTGGATGTTTTGGCTTTTCTTCTAAGGAAACAGCGCGTTTCTGATCATCAAACTCAACCACGCCAAAGCGCTCTGGATCTTTAACTTGATAACCAAAAACTGTTGCACCTTTTTGACGTGCTACAGCTTGGCGTAACATGGGTGTAAAGCCCTGACCATAAAAAATATTATCGCCAAGCACTAAACAGACATTGCTATCACCAATAAAATCTTCACCAAGAATAAAAGCCTGTGCCAAGCCGTCTGGGCTTGGTTGAACAGCATAACTAAGTTCTATTCCAAACTGAGAACCATCATCCAATAGTCGCTTAAAACCATCAATATCTTCAGGTGTGCTTATGATTAAAACTTCTCGGATTCCAGCAAGCATAAGCACGGATAATGGATAATACACCATTGGCTTATCATAAATTGGAAGCAATTGCTTAGATACGCCCTTAGTAATTGGATAAAGACGAGTTCCTGAACCACCTGCTAAAATAATACCCTTTGTTGTTGTCATTATACACTTACACCTAATCTTTCACGTTGATAGCTACCATCTTGTACACGACGGCACCACTCTAAATTATTTAAATACCATTCCACAGTTTTACGAATACCTGTATCAAAAGTCTCTTCAGGCTTCCAACCCAAATCTTGATCAATTTTACTTGCATCAATTGCATAACGTAAATCATGCCCAGGCCGATCTTTTACAAAAGTAATCAGTGTTTCATATGGCTGATTATTCATTCGTGGCTTTAATTCATCCAAAATATTACAAATGGTTTTTACCACCTCAATATTTTGTTTTTCATTATGTCCACCAATATTATATGTTTCTCCCACAACACCTTGTGTGACAACTTCATACAGTGCGCGTGCATGATCTTCAACAAACAACCAATCACGGATTTGATCACCTTTGCCATAGATAGGTAAAGGCTTACCATCCAAAGCATTTAAAATCACCAATGGAATTAATTTTTCAGGAAAATGATAAGGACCATAATTATTGGAACAATTGGTTACAATTGTAGGTAAGCTATAGGTTCTTTGCCATGCACGTACTAAATGATCTGAGCTTGCTTTACTTGCAGAATAAGGAGAACTTGGTGCATAAGCTGTTGTTTCAGTAAAAAGATCTGTAGTCCCGTCTAAATCACCATACACTTCATCGGTTGAAATATGGTGAAATCTAAATTGTTGCTTTTGCGAATCACTAAGCGCTAACCAATATTTTCGAGCCACTTCCAATAAGGTATATGTACCCACAATATTAGTGGTAATAAATTCAGCAGGTCCATCAATTGAGCGATCTACATGTGACTCAGCCGCTAAATGCATCACCACATTAGGTTTAAATTCAGCAAATGCTTGATTTAATTTTTCAGCATCACAAATGTCAATTTGCTTAAATTGGTAACGTGAGTCTGAATCGACTTCTTTTAAAGATTCTAGATTTCCAGCATAAGTCAGCTTATCAATATTTAATACTTCATCATTTGTATTTTTTATAATATATCGTACCACTGCTGATCCAATAAATCCTGCACCACCAGTCACCAAAACTCTCATACCCTAATCCTGCAAATCATTTTTTAATAAATCTAATAGTTAAAATGTTCCAATAACAACTTCATCAAAACACCAAAATCATTTTTTACAAAGTATGACTTCTATCCACTTTCACACTAAAAAGATTATATCCAAACTCAACCTAAAATCATATATTAAACAGCTTCCAGCAAAAACAAAATAATTTTGATTTTCATCACCGATTACTGTTGATGAGATACTTTATTCTTTTTAAATTACAAAATCATTGAATAAATACAAGTCAACACACTTCTTTTTCGATTTTAATACAATTACCTCCCTACAATAAGATATCCAACCTGGTTTTTTTAGCTTACAATTCGTTTTCAAGATGAGATTCTAAGCAACAACGCAATATAAAATAAGGGTTTTGAATGTGAAGTATCCGTACACATCACTGTTTACAATTTTAGCTATTTCGATTTCTTTTTCTGGTTGTACTATCACTTCAGGACTTCAAACCTACGATCTACCAGAACAAGGCCATTATAAAACTGATCAAGGTGCGGAACTTTCTGTTATACAGCTCAATCAAAATAACATTCCAAATCTAAATAAGGCTGATCAACTCAGTTCAAATAATCTTGTTTCTTTATTTCGTAATCAGCAAAGTATTTATCGTTTAAGTGCTGGTGATGTCCTCTCTATTCAACTTTGGGCATATCCAGAAATCACACCACCAATTCAAGATAAAAGTACTTCCTCTGTAGGTTATCCAATTGACATGGAGGGTTATATACAGCTACCACTTGTTGGCCGTGTACATATTGCTGGAAAAACCTTAGCTGAAACCAATCGCTTTTTACATAATCAATTTGCTAAATATTTAAAACATCCTGATGTAGTTGTTCGAGTACTTTCTTATGAAGGACGTCGTTACTTTGTTAATGGCCAAGTGATGAAGGGTGGTCAATACAATCTAAATGATCAACCTATCAGTATCTATACAGCATTGGGCCAAGCGGGTGGAGTAGATACTAAAACAGGTGATACAACCAATATCCAACTGATCAGAAATGGGCAAACCTACAACCTAAATACGATTCAGCTCGAAAAGCAAGGTTTATCTTTACATCAATTATTGATTCAACCCAACGACACAATTTTCGTCAATTCTAAACAAGATCAAAAGCTCTATGTCATGGGTGAATCAAATAAAAGTCAAGCACTTGTTTTACGTGATCAAGGCATGACCTTAAGTGATGTACTTGGTGAAAGTGAGGGAATTAGCCCATATTCTGCAAGTGCTGCACGAATTTATGTGATGCGAACAGATTTAAATACTAAGCAATCAACTATTTATCAATTAAACTTAAATAGTATTGGAAATCTTGCTTTAGCGAATCAGTTTGCCATGCATAAAAACGATATTGTGTATATTGATGCAACTGGTCTAACTCGCTGGCAGCGTGTTATTGGGCAAATTGTGCCTTTTGCCAGTGCAATTTATTCATTCCAATTATTAGGAAACAACTAATATTATGGATATTAATAATATTCTTGTGGTTTGTGTGGGTAATATTTGCCGTAGCCCGATGGCTGAATTTTTTTTAAAGCAAAGTTATCCAAATTTAAATATAGAGTCAGCTGGACTTGCTGCCATGATCGGTCATTCCGCAGATGATAAAGCGATTGCCTGTATGGATACTTTAAATATTGATATGCGCTCCCATGTTGCGCGACAAATTAATGCTGAATTGATTAAAAAAGCCGATCTTGTTCTAGTGATGAGCAAAAACCAATCACAACATATAGAACAAAAATGGCCCTTTGCTAAAGGTAAAGTATTTCGCTTAGGACATTGGCAAGGTCAAAATGTGCCTGATCCATATCAACATGATCAAGCTTTTTTTGATGAAACATGTAAAAATATCCAAGTTTATGCCAATGACTGGCAATCACATCTATAAATTTTAAATTAGTTGTTAACTTATGAATCAAAATTTACAAACTAATGATGATACGATTGACTTAAAAGAGTTATTTTTCTCTTTAATCGCTCAATGGAAAGTGATTGTACTTTGTGTCATTTTAACCTTAATCTGTGCCTTACTTTATTTACGCGTTACCTCTCCAGTCTATTCCACTGATGCAATGGTTCAAGTTGAAGACGGTAAAAGTGCTGCCTCAGCTGCTTTAATGGGTGAACTCAAAGATATTGCTGGCGGCTTAGGGCAAAAGTCTCCTACTGATGCCGAAATTGAAATCTTAAATTCGCGCCTTGTACTTGGAAAAGTGATTAATAATTTGAATTTAAATATTCAAATTCAAGATAATGAAGATACTTTTTTACATAAGTTAATTTCCAAAGAAAAAACTCAGCTCAGTTATAGTGCTAAAGCAGTTGATTTTCAAAAAAATCAGTCTAGCTTTTCGATTTTAAAGTTGGATATTCCAGAATATTATTCTGATAAAAAGCTTACTTTAAATTTTATAAATAAAAATCAGTTTAGTTTGAGTTATCAAGATCAGGTTGTATTCAAAGGCAATTTAAATCAGTTCAACCAAGCTCAAGACAATAAAGGATTATGGTCAGTCCAAATTAACAGCCTAAACCCATTTCAGCAAGATTTTACACTCACTAAGCTTGCACTTCCTTCAGCAGTTAAACTGATGCAAGAAAATTACTTAGTTGCTGAAAAAGGTAAAATGACAGGTGTGATTGGCCTGAGTTATAGCGGAAGTGATCAACAACACATTACTCAAGTTCTCAATAATATTCTGAGCGTTTATCATGAACAGAATATTGAACGTAAAACTTTAGAATCTAAACAAACTTTACGTTTTCTCGATCAACAACTACCTGAGCTAAAACAGCAACTTGAAGAATCAGAAATTAAATTTAATAGATTCCGTGAACAATACAATACTGTGGATGTCACTCAAGAATCAGAGTTGATGTTAAAGCAGAATATTGAATTAGAGAAAATGCGGATAGAATTAAAGCAAAAACAAGCTGAATACTCTGCTAAATATACTCCTGATCACCCTTTAATGACAGAGATCAATGCACAACTCGCAGCAATTGATAAGAAGTCTATTGAACTGAATCAAGCCATTAAACGCTTACCTGAAACTCAACGCCTATATTTACAACTCTATCGTGATGTGAAAGTCAATACAGAACTCTATACATCACTATTAAACAGCTACCAACAATTAAAAATTGTTAAAGCAGGTGAAATTGGTAATGTTCGTATCATTGATACTGCGGTAGAACCCGTTAAACCAATAAAGCCTAAAAAATTAATTGTGTTACTTCTTGCAATTTTTGTGGGCGGATTTATTGGTGTTGTTATTGCATTACTCCGTAATATGCTTTCATCAGGGATTAAAGATTCTAGCCGTATTGAAAATGAACTTGATCTACCTGTGTATGCCACTGTACCCCGCTCTCCGATTCAAGAAAGCCGTGTTCAGTTGTTGAAAAAGAAAAAATCGATTCCTATTCTTGCCGCAAAAAATAGTGAAGACATTGCCATTGAAAGCTTACGTAGCATTCGTACCACGATTCACTTTGCTTTAAATAAGGCAAAAAATAATATTATTGCCATTTCAGGACCCGCTCCAGAAATTGGTAAATCCTTTATCTCAACCAACCTCGCCGCGATTTTTGCACAAGGCAATAAGAAAGTCTTATTGATTGATGCAGATATCCGTCGAGGCTATTTACATAAATATTTCAGTCATGACACTTCACCTGGTTTAACTGAATATTTAGCAGGACAAAGCACGCTTGAACAATGTATTGTTCATTCAAATACCGTAAACCATTTAGATTTTCTGCCGCGTGGTAAAAATCATAATCATGCTTCCGAAATGCTCAGTTCAGATCGTTTTAGCGAATTATTAGAACAACTTTCTCAGCAATATGATCATATTATTATCGATACACCGCCTATCTTGGCGGTAACTGATGGCATCATCATTTCTCAATTTGCTGGTGTAAACCTTGTGGTTGCACGTTATGCAAAAACACAAATGAGAGAATTAGAATTAGCCATTAATCGCTTTGAACAGGCGGGAAGCAAAGTGAATGGTATTATTCTCAATGATGTCCGAGCAACTGTAGGCGGTAATTATGGCTATAATTATGCTTATGCCTACACCGCTTCCAAAGATGATTAATAACAAATAATGAAGAGAAAGCCAGATTCTATCTGGCTTTTTTGTGCCAATTTTTTGATCAATATAACTGTATATTTTTAGTTGTCGTCATCAGATAACTATATCGTTTATGATGAAGAAGTTATATGCTTGAGCAGATTATGCTAATGATCAAATTAGCCTCTTAAAAGATTAAAATTTGGAAATTTTTATGAGTAAAGCCTTACCCATCGCAATTGCTGTAATCTTAGGTGGTGCTGCACTTGTACCTGTTTATTATGCATCTCAACATCCTGCTGATGTAAACAGTCATTCAATGTCAAAAAATGCTAAACCTGTAGAAAAAATTAGTTATGCACTTGGTTATGAAGTTGCGAGCCAAACTCCACCTGAAGTCGATGTGAATACATTTATCAGCGGTATTCGCGACGGCCACGCTAAAAAACAACGTGCCTATACAGATGAAGAATTACAAGCTGCGTATGTTGACTTCCAAAAAGAAATGCAACAAAAGCAATTACAACAAACCCAAGAAACAGCTTCATCAAATGACTCATTCTTAGCTGCAAATGCGAAAAAAGAAGGTGTTAAAACAACGGCTTCAGGATTGCAATATAAAATCACTAAAGAAGGTACTGGCAAACAACCTGCTGCTACCTCTATGGTCACTGTACATTACAAAGGTCAGTTGTTAGATGGTAAAGTATTCGATAGCTCATATGATCGTGGTCAACCCGTTGAGTTCCCTTTAAACCAAGTAATTCCAGGTTGGACTGAAGGTTTACAGCTCATGAAGGAAGGCGGTAAAGCAACCTTATATATCCCTGCAAAATTGGCTTATGGTGAACAAGGTGTTCCTGGCACGATTCCTCCAAACAGCACTTTAATTTTTGATGTTGAACTTGTTAAAGTTAAATAACATTTAAGAGAAGGAGAGATTTACTCTCCTTTTTTGGATTTTAATTATGAAAAAAACACTTATTGTGCTTAGTCTTAGTATGCTGAGTAGTGCAGCTTTCTCAGCACCGATTAACAATAAAAGCTCCCAACAAGATCAACTGGGTTATAGCTATGGTTATGTCATGGGACGTACCAATGCCGATACCTTAAAACAAATTAATTTAAATGCCTTTATCCAAGGGATCAAAGAAGGCTCTACAGGTCAGAAAGCAAGCTTAACTGATGAAGAAATGGCAAAAGCACTTGCACAATATAAACAGCAAACTGAAGCAAAACAAATGCTAGAGTTTAAACAAGCTGCAGATGTAAATGCCAAACAAGGTGAAGCTTTTCTTGTAGAAAATGCGAAAAAAACAGGTGTAATTACTCGCCCAAGTGGTTTGCAGTATAGTGTTTTACAACAAGGTACTGGAAAATCACCCTCTGCAAAATCTAAAGTTTCTGTAAACTATGAAGGTCGTTTACTTGATGGCACCGTATTTGACAGTTCTTTTGCACGGAATGAAGCGGTAGAATTTCAAGTTAGCCAAGTGATTCAAGGTTGGACTGAAGGTTTGCAACTGATGAAAGAAGGCGCGAAATATCGTTTCTTTATTCCAGCAAAACTTGCCTACGGCGAGATTGGTGCGGGTGATGCAATTGGTCCAAACAGTACATTAATCTTTGATGTAGAACTATTAAAAGTTTTACCTTAGTTTCAGGGTAAAATAGCTTTGAAAATAAAAAGCATCGCTCAATCGCGATGTTTTTTTATGCTCTAATAAAAATCTTATCGCATTTCATAGACGTAAATTCATCCCTTTGTCAAACTTACAGTACCGTATTTTATTATTTAGAATTTAAATTCTATCCCACACGCTATGGTGACATCCTTGTCGCCATGCGCTAGATACAGCATATATGATTAAATGATGCTCAAAGTAAAAGCTGTCTCATTTATATTCTGTTGATTGGTCTTAATTTAGTGCTTTAAATGTCTTGGTCTAAATCCTGCAGCAAGCAGTGCAATACCATAAGCCACAATACCTACTAAACATAACCCGACAACTTCAAGAATTCGAAGCCATTGCGAAGCTGTACCATCATACCAATTTAAAGCAAACCATAGCGCGCCAATCATCACGATATTGGCTATGGCAAATTGAACGAATAATTTTTTCCAGTGCGCACCAAAACGGAAAATATTTTTCTTATGTAAATAAAAATATAACATCCCTGCATTGACCAAAGCTGAACCTGAAGAAGCAATGGCTAAGGCCATATGCTCGGCTTGCCAATCAATCAATTTAAAAATACCAATAAAGATAATGTTTAAAATCGCATTGGCTGCAACCGCCATTAAGCCGACACGTACAGGTGTTTTGGTGTCCTGAATGGCATAAAAACCTGGTGCAAAAACTTTAATCAACATAAATGCCAGTACACCGCCACTCATACATTGCAGTGCCATAGCGGTCATTTGCGTATCACGTGCATCAAAAGCACCATGCTGGAAAAGCGCTTGAATGATCGGCGTAGATAACATGAACAAAGCGATACTGGCTGGCACACCCACCAACACAATCACGCGTGCAGCCCAATCCAACATTCTACGAAACTTGGCCTGATCTTGTTCTGCTTTACTCACAGAAAGAGACGGAAGAATCACGGTACCAATCGCAACACCAATCAATCCAAGTGGTAACTCGGTCATCCGTTCGGCACTATATAACCATGACACCGAACCATCTTGCATGAATGACGCCCAAATTGTATTTAACAATAAGTTAATCTGAGTGACTGATACACCAAATAAAGCGGGCAACATCAGTTTTAAAATTCGATCTACACCCTCATGTTTAAAATCAACTTTAGGTGGAATCAGTAATTTTTTATTCCATAATTCAGGTATTTGAATCGCAAGTTGTAAAACCCCTGCTGCAACCACAGCCCATCCTAAAGCCATGATCGGTTGAGCCATATGCGGGGCTAACCACCAAGCACCAGCAATCATTGCCACGTTGAGTAATACAGGTGAAAACGCTGGAGAGGCAAAAGATCCATAACTATTCAAAATACTGCTGGCAAATGCAGTCAATGACATAAACATCAGATAGGGAATCGTTAAACGAAACATATCTACAGCCAGATCAAACTTTGCTGGATCGTTATGAAAACCGGGTGCATAGACATACAAGATCACAGGCGCAATGATCATACTGATTAAGGTTAACAGTGACATCACCATTAACAAACAGCCAAACACACGACTAATCAGAATCTGTACTTCCGCATGCAGTTTTGTAGTTTTATATTCGGTGAGTACGGGAATAAAGGCTTGCGAAAAAGCCCCCTCTGCAAATAAACGCCTGAAAAAATTGGGAATACGAAAAGCAACCACAAAGGTGTCAAAATCCTTACCTGCCCCAAACACATTGAGCAAAACCATATCTCGGACTAAGCCCAAGACTCGTGACAACATGGTCATTGCACTGACAATAAAGGTGGATCGCCACAGCGCCATCGTATTCACCTAGTTAAAATAAAGTCGCTATTGTAATTAAATATTCTTAAAATTGCGTTGTTAAATCATAAACAGACGCTTATTTACTTCGCTTGTTTTGTCTTAATTTTTTTCTGGTTCAAACTTTCTCTAAACTGCTGCCATTGAAAATGTGGTCCAGGATCAGTTTTTCGTCCTGATGCAATATCAGAATGTCCTGTTAAATGATGATCAGTTTTTGGATAAGCGTGTTGCAAAATGGCAACCACATCAACCAGTTGTTGATATTGGATTGCTTCAAAATCGCGATCATCACTTCCTTCAAGTTCAATCCCAATTGAATAGTCATTACACTCAACTTTACCCAGATAAGCTGAACGTCCAGCATGCCAAGCCCGATCATTAAAATTAACAAACTGTATAATTTCACCAGTTCTTAAAATCAGCAAATGTGCAGAAACCTGCATACCCTCAATGGTTTGAAAATAAGGATGGACTGACCAATCCAGTTGATTTTGAAAAAACTGTTCAATATAACCACCACCAAATTGTGACGGTGGCAAACTAATATTGTGAATCACAATCAGCTGAATCTCTGTATTTTCAGGACGTTGATTATAGTTGGGTGATGGGACTTGTCTTGCGCCAATCAATTGACCATTCACGACCTGAAACTGTGGTGCAGATTGCATATCTTATTCCTACAGAATTTTTCTATTTTCAATAAAGCTGATTTTCAATATTTTAGTGTACTCTTATCTGTATAAAATAAAAACTTCTTCAAACTTGCAATGACAGTGCTAATATATCGCTCAGTTTTTAAGGGTGACTAAAATAGGGATATCCATGAGCATACCTGAATCTTTGCTTGAACAATCTATTCAAATTAATATTCAACAAGCACTCCAAGAAGATATTGGCGATGCTGATATTACTGCCCTACTCACACCAGAAGATGAGCAAGCGACAGCCACGATCATTTCGCGTGAAGATATGGTCTTGGCGGGACAACCTTGGGTCGATGCACTGATCAGAGCGTATGATCCAAGCGTACAGATTACTTGGCTTAAAAATGATGGTGACTGGGTTAAAGCCAATGAAACCATTTATAAATTGGCAGGTTCTGCGCGTAGTTTGCTGACTGTTGAGCGTCCTGCATTAAACTTTGTGCAAACCCTGTCTGCGGTCGCAACCAAAACGGCTGAATATGTAAAATATCTAGAAGGTACAGCAACCAAATTGTTAGATACGCGTAAAACTTTGCCGGGTTTACGGATTGCACAAAAATACGCAGTTGCTATAGGTGGTGGTCAAAACCACCGCCTTGGTTTATTCGATGCGTTCTTAATTAAAGAGAATCACATCATGGCTGCTGGTGGTATTGCTCAGGCAATTGCCAAAGCGCATCAAATCGCACCAGGTAAGCCTGTCGAAGTTGAAGTTGAAACATGGGATGAACTGAATCAAGCGCTTGAAGCCAAAGCAGATATCGTCATGCTAGATAATTTTAGCCAACAACAAATGATTGATGCGGTTAAACATGTTGCAGGGCGTTGTAAATT
Organism: Acinetobacter sp. NyZ410; assembly: GCF_022828975.1. Classification (NCBI taxonomy): domain Bacteria; kingdom Pseudomonadati; phylum Pseudomonadota; class Gammaproteobacteria; order Moraxellales; family Moraxellaceae; genus Acinetobacter; species Acinetobacter sp. NyZ410. The sequence goes on from NZ_CP094620.1 coordinate 4,778,601, forward strand.
AGAAGCTTCTGGAAATATAACTCTTGAGAATTTAAGTCAAGTTGCACAAACAGGTGTTGACTATATTTCGATGGGTGTATTGACTAAAGATGTTAAAGCGATTGATTTATCTATGCGTTTTAATGACTAATCACTCAATCATATGAGCCATGAAGCAGTATCTATATACTGCTTTTTTTATTACAAAATAAAACGATGAGTCAATAAATAATCAGCTAATTTTATGCAAAAGATCTTCTAAATAACAATCAAATTACGTGCACCAACAAAAGAGATAAACAATGAAAAAACATATTTTATATTCATCACTATTCGCATTATCTATTCCGATCCTGAGCCATGCAGACACAGTCAATGTGCATGTGTTAAGTGCAACAGTCAAAGATCAAAATATTGCCAATGCTGAAGTAATTTTGCAAAAAAATGGTGAGCGCTCTGCCTCAAGTTCTACCAATACAAGCGGCCGAGCCTCAGTCAATAGTAATACTGCAGACAGTTCAGATAATTTATTGATTATCAAAAAATCAGGTTATTCAACACTGGTTGCAAAATGTCCATGTGATGGCATGACTTACGCCTTAAGTCCTGTACTTAAAGATCTCAACAGTATGCGAATTGTACTGAATTGGGGGCAAAACCCTTTAGATCTTGATTCACACTTAAGTTATAAAAATCAGCATGTATATTGGGACAGTAAACAAGGTTTGGCTGCAAATCTGGATGTAGATGACACCGACTCTTATGGTCCTGAAACCGTCACTATCGATAAACGTTTAGAAGGTCAATATTATGTGTATTCAGTACATGACTATTCTGATCGCACTCAACCAACTACGACCAATTTATCCAATAGTCAAGCCAAAGTCATGGTGTATGCAGGTGAATCACTGATTCGTTCTTATTATATTCCAACTGGTCAAGCGGGTAATTTATGGACTGTATTCCGCATTAGTCCTGAAGGTGAAATTCAAGATATCAATCGTATTTCAGGAACCACGGTTAACGCAAGCCAAGTGGGTTCAACAGTATCAAATTATCAAAATCAAACCACTCGGGTAAATATCGTTCCTGTCTCAGCAGATGCGCAAAAACGAGCCAAGACACTTAATTTAAGTGCGGATAAAGCCTATCAAAACAACCAGATTGAACAAGCTGCAATGCTCTATCAACAGTCTATCGACTACAATCCAAATGTTGGCCAGACCTATAGTAATCTTGCTGTTGCTTATCAAAAGCTCAATCGTTCCTCAGAAGCTTTGTGGGCAAATCAAAAAGCCATTGCTTTGGCGACCAATAACAATACCAAAGCTTACTCTCACTATAATATGGGTAAAATCTATGAAAATAATCAAGATTATGCCCAAGCTAAGCAACATTACCAATTGGCCAATCAATACAAACCAAGCGCGACTTATGATGAAGCGATACAACGTGTAAGCCCGTAAAAAAAATGCCCAAAGGATATCTACATTCTTTGGGCAACGTTGATGCTTTAGTTTGCTATTTTTTATTGATTAGTTTTAATTTTGCTTACAAAACAAGCAGTTTTTACATAGAAAAGCCGTCTGAATAAGCCTATAATCTTTGGCTTCCAATACATTCCTGTAATTAGGCCAATGAAGACGTTGAAACAACAAGTTTTGTTTTTACTTGTCGCTTTTTTATCTGTATTTGCTTTTTTCTTATATCAAGAAGATATCACGCGTTTCTTTCAATTACGTGACATCTATCTAAAACCACGTCTGTATAAATATGGCTTTTCAATTCTCTTAAACTACGCCTTTATTAGTTTATTTTATTTAATTTTAAGAAAAACCTTTGCGACCATTTTACTTAGTCAATTTATTATTTTTTTATTGAGCTTTATCAATATCAAGAAAGAGCAATATCTTTCTGCAAGTTTCGTTCCTAGTGATTTTTTATTATTTAAAGAAACCTTTGTCGCCTCTCCAATCATGCTCAAAATTGCAGTCTTTGCAGCAATTGTGGTGTTTATTGGACTATTTGTATTTCTCTATAAAAAAGAAAAATTAGGGACGAAGCCTCTTCTCCTGACAAACAGCATTTTATCTTTTGCCATCCTTGGTTTCTTTATCACCGCGAATTTTAAAAATAATTTTAGTGAAGCTTGTGCCAATGCAGCAAAAAATTCAATTTGCCAATATGCAAAATATTTACCCAATACTCGTGGTGACTGGATTGGTGATCACCTAACCATTAAATACTTAGGTTTTTCGACCTTCTTCTTTTCCAAAACCGTAGATGGCTTAAACAATAAAATTTTCCAAACACAAGTTATTCCTGAAGAAAAAGTTGCTGCTTTTTATCAACCGATGGCGGTTGAACATGATGAAGAATCTACATCGAATCTAGCATCAGATGATCCGTCACAACAAAAACAATTGCCAAATATCGTTTTTGTGATGAGCGAGTCGCATTGGGATGCCAGAAAATTAGACAAAAGCATTCCACCTAACATCACCCCAACGATTAGTAAAAATCAGGTTTCTAGCTTATTGTCTCCAAGTTTTGGTGGAGGAACTGCTAACGTTGAGTTTGAAGTGTTAACCAGTCTAAATACCTATTTAAATCATAATGAACTGGCTTATGTCTCAAAATTAAAACGTCCAACTTATTCATTACCAATGTATTTGAATACATTGGGTTATGAAACAACTGCAATGCATAACAACGGCAAATATTTTTATAACCGTAGCGCAGTTTATCAAAATCTAGGTTTTAACCGTTTTACTTCAATTGAAAATATGATCAACATGGCTGACCGCGCCAAATATATCAATGCTGCGGGTTGGGCTACTGATGATTTGATTTATAACAGCATTGAAAATCAGCTTAAAAATACTGATAAACCGCAATTTATCTATGCGATCAGTGTTGAAAATCATCCAATGTACAGTGATGATCGTTTTGGTAAAGACCATTTTAAAATCACCAAAGATGGTGTGAGTGAGAACAGTAAACGCGCGCTGAATACTTATTTAACGGGTATGCAACGTGCTGACGATAAATTTAAAACCCTGATTGAGCATGTCAAACAGCTTGATCGCCCAACAATTGTGATTTTCTTTGGTGACCATTTACCCAACTTACAAAGCGTTTACGATGAGTATGGCTTCTTTAAATCAGCGCAAGAAAAAGCTGAGAAAAAAGATGTTCGCTTCTTTGAAACACCACTTGCAGTTTGGGCAAATTTCCCGATTGATCAAAAGCAATTTAAAGGGCCTTTTGTGGCGGCACATTTCTTAGCACCCAAAGTACTAGAAGCAGCGCATATTCCCCTTTCACCTTACTATGCTTTTGTAAATAAGGTGGGTTCTTGTTATAGCACTGTTCATCAAACAGGGACGCAAAAGCAAAAATCTTGTGAATTTGATCAAACAGAGATTCTACAACAGTATAAAGACATGAATATGGATGTGCTAAATGGTAAAAATTTCACTTATCAGATGTTAAAATCAAAAGCTGAAAGCTAGTCCTATCCAAATGATCAAGAAGGTTCTCCAGAGTCTTCTTGATCATGCTGCTGTTCAGCATGTTGTTGCGGTTCATTATTTTTTGCGTCAAATTCTTTGCTTTCGAAATCTTCACGGCGTGGATCTCCAGCCATCAATACAAAGGTAATCACTGCGAATAGAACAATGAGTATTTTCATAAGCCTGCCATTTGCTAAAGTTTGAAATATTCTAAATATCGGTTGATGAAAAGATTTGTAGAGTCTGTATACGAAACAAGGGATTTCAGCTGATTTATGTATCTATTGACGTAAATAGATGATTGGAATCTTAATCATGTAAGTTTGCGCAAATTATGTGGCCTTCTATCAACTAAAAATCTTCTATCAACTAAAAATAAGGTGCAATTCGCACCTTATTTAAATTATAAAAATTCAGCTATTTAAAATTAAGATTCTATAAATCCCATATAAGGGTCAGAAAATGAATCTTTACCCGTTTCAATACGCCCAGCAAAACGGCGTTTAAAGGTGCTATCACCCTCTATTGTTACAGTAAAATCATACCAACCACCGAAATCAGACATATTCCAATTCAACTCCTTTTCTGTAGAAGCCGTTTCGATATTCCATGTCTTATTGGGTAGATAAGCATTGGCTTTCACTGTCAATTTTGCTGTTTTCGCAGCGTCATTACGAACTTTTAAATAGAGTTTAGGATCACATTCTTCAACACATACACGCACTTCTGGCAATGCCTCTATTTGTGCAGACTTGGCTAAATCACCTGCAAAGCCACGATGGAAGCCATTTGGACCCAACACCCATAAATCATATAGTCCATTTGAAGCTTTCCATACATCATCCAATTGCTTACCTGCTTCAACCATATAACGACGAGGAATCGCATCTAAATTCAATTTGTCATAAACATGGAAAACTGCGGCGTGTGTTCCTGTATTGGAGAACATTAACTTCACCGTTTTTGTTGCCACATCAACTTTCGCACTACTATGTAAAATATAAGGTAATGCCCGAGACAATCGTGTTCCTAAATCTTGAACAGGATAGACCTGACTTAAAGGACGGGAAACCGGCGGCAATAGCGCTTGCGCATTACGAATCGCATCTGCATCATTCTTGGTTTTTTTACCCATCAAGTCCGAAATAGCTGTGGTATTTGGATTTTTAAAGTCAAAAGCTGTTGTTAAATCACCACATACAGCACGGCGATATGGACTGATATTCGGTTCTTGCACGCCAAAACGTTGCTCTAAGAAACGAATAACAGACGAATGATCAAAAACCTGTGAATTTACCCAACCACCACGACTCCACGGAGAAATCACATACATGGGTACGCGTATTCCTGGACCATAGACTCCCACACCATTGCTGACTTTTGGATCAGTAAAGTTAGGTTGCCCTGCTGAAGCTTTAGGATGCGTAGCGTATTCATATGAGATTTGTTCATCACTCAAGGTGGTTTTACCTTGCATCACACCTGAAGCGTCTTTTGAAGGTGCACTTGGTGAAGGAACGTGGTCAAAAAAGCCATCATTTTCATCAAAGTTGACCAATAAAACCGTTTGACTCCAAATCGCAGGGTTTTCCGTTAAAGCATTTAAAACTTCCTGAATGTACCAAGCACCTTGTACAGGGCTTGATGGTCCTGGATGCTCACTATAGGCTGCAGGTGCAACCATCCAGCTGACTTGAGGTAATTGACCTTTGGCAATATCATCTTTAAATGAAGCGAGAAATCCGCCATCAGGCATCGTATTGGCAATCCCTTTATACAACGGTTGTATTGCATCAATGGCAGGATCATAAGCAGGACACGTGCTGTCATTGTTTACAGGTTTACCTGATAATTCATTGGCACGGCGATATTGTTTAAAGCCAGCCAAAGGATTGTCGGTAAAGTTATCGGGCATATTTTGATAAACTTTCCACGTCACACCCGCTTGTTGTAGGCGCTCAGGATAGGTTGTCCAATCATAGCCTGTGCTTGATGCACCAATACTGTCCAAGTCATTTACAACACTGGCAACACCCGCAGCTTTAGGACCGTTTGAACCTGTCCATAAGAACATACGATTCGAATTGGTTCCTGTATGCATTGCACAATGATATGCATCACACAGGGTAAAGGCGTTGGCAAGTGAGAACTGAAATTCAACTTCTTTTTGTTTGTAATATCCCATAGATTGGGGTTGTTTATACTGTACCCAATTGCCCATACGCCCATGGTTCCAAGCAAATTGTCCATCTGTCCATGAGTGTGGCGTACCACTAACACGTTGTGCATTACCGCGAGTACTGTCTAAATGATAGGGAAAGATTTTATTCTTATCTTTATCGTATTGTTCCCAAATCTTACGGTTGTCGGATAGCGGAATGGTAAAACGATCACCAAATCCACGAACTCCTTTTAACGTTCCAAAATAATTATCAAACGAGCGATTTTCTTGCGTCAAAATGATGACATGTTTTACATCTTTAATCGTGCCTGTTTCGACTTTGGCGTCAATGGCTAAAGCTTTTTGGATGCTGGCTGGAAAGCTGGCTAAAGCGGCTGTCCCAAATATTGTTTTTGTTGAATTGACTAAAAAATCACGACGGTTCATCTCTATTTCCTTATTTTTTATTATGGTGCGCAATGTACTTTACACGCAGCGGGTGGCTGTGGATTCGTCGTTGAGCTTTCATTATCATCATTACAAGCACTGAGTAAGACACTCAGACTGGTCACTAAAATCAGCAAAAAATTTTGCATTGTCCTATCCATGAAATAAAGGTAGGGATAGTCAATACAACTGCTATGACGCTAGAGTGAAGTTTTTATGGCAGTTTGATGAATACTTTTTAAAAAATTATGAATATCAAATATTTGTTTTAATTTATAAATAACCGAATTAGGTTAAAATCATTTTATGCAATAAAAAACGCATCCGAAGATGCGTTTTGTTTATAAAAATATATCAATATTTTCGAATTACCAACCAAGCGCTTCTTGTTGTTTTTTTACCAATTCCTGAATACCTTTTTCAGCCATTTCAAGCATTGCATTGGATTGAGCGCGTGTAAATGGTTTTTCTTCTGCAGTCCCTTGAATTTCAATAAACTCACCTGCTTGAGTCATCACCACATTCAAGTCAGTTTGACAGTTAGAATCTTCTTCATAGCAAAGATCAAGCAATACTTCGTCTTGATACATGCCGACAGAAATCGCAGCAACGAGACCTTTTAATGGATCGTGCTTAATTTTCTTTTTCTCAAGAAGTACATTCATGGCATCAATTAATGCAACCGCAGCACCCGTAATTGCAGCAGTACGTGTACCGCCATCTGCTTGAATCACATCACAGTCGATGGTAATGGTGTTTTCACCCAATTTTTTCAAATCCACCATTGCACGTAAGCTACGACCAATCAAACGTTGAATTTCTTGAGTACGACCAGATTGCTTACCGCGAGCAGCTTCACGGTCGCTACGTGTATGGGTAGAACGTGGCAACATACCGTATTCCGCAGTCACCCAGCCTTGGCCCTGACCTTTTAAGAAACGTGGCACTGAATTGTCAATACTTGCAGTACACAGCACTTTTGTATGACCAAATTCAACCAATACTGAACCTTCCGCATAACGGGTGTAGTTACGGGTAATTTTAACTTCACGTAATTGATCTAATGCACGTTGGTCGATACGCATAGCTTGTCCTTATGGGATTCAAAAAATATTGCGACTTATTATAACAGATCCAAGAGAGATGGTTTTGTTACAAGATGGTGGTTTTTGAAATTGGGTGATTTAACTATCAACTTTGGAATCATTCGAATATAAATCGACGACTAAAAGAACTTTACTTTTGGACCAAGTAATAAACGATGATAAATTTAATACATTCAAAAATTATTTAGCTATTTGGAACTATATATTAGACTTCCTTCATAAATCATTTTTCAATCAATTTAATTGTTTATCTTTCACCCAATCTAAATTGTATATGCCAGCAAGTAAATTAAACCGCAGGTTTAATCTTTTACGACGATTTCTATATACACAAGATAAAATCTTAAAACATTTCATCCTTCCAAATACATGCTCTACTTGAATTCGTCTACGACCAATCTCTCTATTTAACTTTTTTAATTCAGAATCTAATTTTTCAGTTTTCTTTGCTTTAGATGGCATGAGGCATCCAAAACCCAATTTTTTTATCCCTAAATACCCCTTATCAACGATAAAAAAGGGCTTAAATTTTAATTTCCTCATACTTTTTTTAAATATTTTAAAATCATGCATGCTTCCATGACTTCCACATACACTCAGTATTTCACCTGTTGTATAGTGCATAGATAGCTGAAATTTAAAGGTATGTCGCTTTTTTTTACCGCTATACCATTTCTTCTGTTTTTTTTGGACGTTGAACTAATATTTCAGTTGCATCAATCACAACAACTTCCCAATCCACTTCATCTCGATTAGGAAGTTGTTTTGGCAAGTTAAATTTTCCAGAACGGATTAAGGTATCTTCAATAACACGTGTGATACGAATTGCACTCGTTTCAGATACACCGTAACTCATACCAAGATGGAAAAATGTTCGATATTCTCTCCAATATTCTATACATAAGAGCAAGCGATCTTCCAACGGTAATTTATGCGGTCGTCCTTTACCAATATGACGAGGTAAATGCTTATTTAGCTCGGCCAACATGAGGTTAAATGTAGCCCAACTAACACCGGTAAGCCTACGAAACTTAACGTCTGATAATTTTTGAATATCTTTGAATTTCATCCAAGGATTATCCCTTGAATTAAATAATTTTGCTGATTAATTTAAGATCAAATAAATTGTACGTTTTTTGATTTATGACGGAAGTCTATTGATGGTAAATCAAAAAAGGCGTAGACGTATAAAAGAAGGTGATGTATTTGGAATTGAATTAGATGATTCTTTGTATGGCTATGGTGTAGTTTTAAACTCGATACTGATGGGATTCTATGAACTAAAAACAAAAAACTTAGAACAAGATCTAAACCGTATTGTTTCTCAAAAAATCTTATTTAAAGTTTGTGTAATGAAGTATGCATTTAAGTCAAAAAAATGGAATTTCATTGATAATTACGCTGTTAGTGATGAATTAAAGGAGCAAGTTTATTTTTTTAAGCAAGATCCCTTTGATAAAAGTATTTCCGTGTATTTTGAAAAAGATAAAGATTGCTTTGAATTCCCCGCAACATATGAAGAGGTGAAAGATTTCGAACGTGCAGCAGTATGGGACCCTGAACATGTAGAGGATAGATTACGAGACTACTTTAATGGTGTTCCTAATGTATGGGTCGAGCAATTACGACTTAAACCTATTGTTTCCTAATAGATTTTAAGCATAACTCTGCAAAAGAAAAGGTATAATAAAACGATGTTTGAAAGACAATGACTTGTTGATGCTTAAATTTCGTATAAGGAAATATGTTTATTAAATACCTTAAAAATATTCTCAAACTTACATAACTTAGCTTATACAAAAAATTAAAAATCACTGAATTTAAACATCACTTTAAAAGCAATAGAAGAACCTTATCTAACTCAATAAGGTTCTTCTAACAACAATTGAGGATCTATTTTCAACAGCTATTGCACCAGTTGAATGAAGCAAAATAAGTACCTCAGCAACACCAATGCTTACACATCGCAAAAACTTTGTTTAAGCAAAAATACCCTTCAACTTTTGTAAAGACTGAGTAATGGTGGTTGTTAAACTATTTGGCAAAGAGCATTTGGCTAAACGTACCCATACACTGCCAAACTGTTTCAGGAAATCTGCTTCATTATAGTTGATGCCATATTCTGCACATAAAGCTCTAATTTTTGGAGCAGCTTCTGAATAACGATTGGCTGGCATATCAGGGAACAAATGATGTTCAATCTGATGACTTAAATTCCCACTCAAAATATGCAACCAGTCTGTTCCAGTAAAGTTACTTGAACCACGAATCTGACGTAAATACCATTCAGCACGAGTTTCATTTTCCACATTATCGGCTTCAAAAGTCTCTGCATCTTCAGTGAAATGACCATTAAAGATCACCGCTGAAGACCACAAACTGCGGATCACATTGGCAATGGCATTCCCAGCTAACACTGGCAAAGCGTTGGGGCCTGCAATCACAGGAAAAAACACATAATCTTTTAGAATTTGACGGCGAGCTTTTTTACGAAATTTTGCCGCATCTGCCCAGACCTGTTTCCATGTTTTTGTTTTATAGATCAGCGCATCTTCCAAATGTAGATTTTGTAAGCCAACATACCATTCAAAAAACACCATCAATTGAATCGCTAAAGGAATATTAAACAAAAAGCGCGGTTCCCATTTTTGTGATTCACTAACGCGGAGTAAACCATAACCCACATCATGATCTTTACCGACAATATTCGTATAAGTGTGATGCACATAATTATGTGTGTATTTCCAATCATCACCTGTTGCCATGGTATCCCAGTCGTAGTTTGCACCATTCAAACTCGGGTCATTTAACCAATCGAATTGACCATGCATAACATTATGACCCAGCTCCATATTTTCTACGATTTTAGAAATTCCCAGCAATCCCGTACCCACCACCCAAACAGGTGGAATCCATCCGCCAAACATCAACATACCACGTGAAGCAATTTCACTATAACGAACAAAATTACGGATTTTATAAATATACTTGGCATCTTGTTCACCTAAACTGTCCATGATTTCACGACGGATTTCATCAACACGGCGACCAAATTCTGCGGTTTGTTCTGGGTTTAAATGTTTCGATTTACTGTTTGGAAAAGTAACTGACATATTCATTGTCTTGCTCCTCAGCGCTTCATTTTTAGAAGCCTTAGCTGAATTTTGGGTACAACTTCCTACGCCTAGGTTCAACAGACCGAGAAGTTGTTTAAATTTATTTAAATGATTGTTTTAATTTACAGATTAATGACCACAGGGCTTATCGCTTGGCTGATACACAATTTGATCTGTGTATTTGAAGCATGGTCAATTTCACCTGTCAGCATATTTTTGGTCGAACCACTCACTTTGGTACAAGTACAGGTATTACAAATCCCCATACGACAACCATGAGTTGGCTTTAATCCCGCTTGTTCAGCACTTTCAAGTAGGTTTGATTTCGCAGCAAACTCTTGTTGTGAACGTAAAAAAACAATCGGTTGTGCTTCTAGGCTTTCATCTACCGCAATCTGGAAATACTCTTGTTTCAAACGATCTGTGATATTCAAATCTTGAAAAATTTGATTGATGCTTTGCATCATTGCACGTGCACCACACGCATAGCTTTGACGCTGCTTGAAATCAGGAACCAAACTTTCCAATAACTCGATGGTTAAATGCTGCTTTTGTTGAGCGGTGTGAATATAGTGATAATTTAACAATGCGTGTTGCTGATAAAGCTGTTCTAGATCTGTATGAAAAGCCTCATCACGACTAAAATAAATTAAATCAATTGGACGATTTGAATCTTTAAGTGCTTCAAGCAATAAAGAATGGATTGCGGTAACTCCACTGCCTGACGCAATCAATAACAATGGTGACGCGTCTTGAGCTAAAACAAAATCACCCTGAGCTTGTGACAGTTCAACAATGCGACCAAAAGCCATCTGGCTCAGTGCATTGGAGACTTTACCCTGCTGTTTTACAGCAATGATCATATCGCCATTATTCAAAAATTTAACCACAGAGTAACTGCGTTGTTGACGTACACCCGCAATTTCAACAGTTACAAGAACAGATTGTCCCGCTTTAAACTGCTGATGCTTAAAATTACGATTTGGGCGTAATTGAATTTGATAAAAATCAGGGCTTAATGCACGAGTTTTAATAATCGTGGCTTTTACCTTCTTCCAAGCCCAAACAGGATTGATTTTTTCAGCGATAAAATCGACAAAATCCTCACGAACCCATTCTGGCTGATACTGCATATAGCTACTCATGTGACGTTCCTCTTTGTGCTTGCTATTTATTGAGTGAACAAACGTTCTTTTAGTGAACATATGTACACTATAATCATTTTTTAAATTCAGTCAACACCTGTACACTGACATTCGTCGTTTAATTTGTTTTTATTTTTGATAGACTCATCACAACAAAAATCTTTGGATACCAGAATGTCGATACGCGATGAACGAAAACAGCAAAGCCGTCAGGCTTTACTTGATGCTGCTTTAACTTTAAGCACATCGGGTCGTTCATTTTCGAGTATCAGTTTGCGAGAAGTTGCCCGTGAAGTCGGTTTGGTTCCGACAGCGTTTTATCGCCATTTCCAAGATATGGATGAATTGGGTAAAGAGCTGGTGGATCAAGTTGCGCTGTATTTAAAGAATGTCCTACATCAATTAGGCAAAGGCCTAGCGCATCCTGAAGCCAAAACCAAAACCAGCATGGCGCTGTTTTTTGAGGCTGTAGACAGCAGTCCGCAACAATGGATTTTTATGATCGCGGAACGTTGGGGTGGTTCAGAGGTAGTACGTAAAGCCATCGCCCGTGAAATTGACTTCCTAAATGATGATCTTGCCAACGCGTTAAAAAAGTTTGAAGTTATCGCAAATTTTCATGATGAAAATGATTTAAAAGTGATCACCAATATTTTGATTAATTTATCTTTTACTTGGGCAATGTCATGGATCAACTTATCTCGACAATACTCAGGCATCGAACTTGAGTTACAAAAAATGGTGCTTAAAAAACAATCGGTGACGCAAATCCGCTTAATTTTTAAAGGCATCGAAAATTGGGATCGAGATAAAGCTTAATTTATCTCACAAACTCCTCCCCTTATATCACTAGCAATAAAAAACCCGCAATTCAATTGCGGGTTTTAAAAACAGCAAAGCTTATTTGGCTTTACGTTCTTTATTGATCAGATAGTCAACAACTTGCGTCACTTTACCATCTTCACCTTGAACCACATATTTACCATTTACCACAACAGCAGGCACCCCTGAAAGCTGGTACTGTTGTGCCAATTGATTTGATTCAGCAATTTTTGCAGTGATCGCAAAAGAACTATACATACTGTTAAATTTCGCCTCAGGCACACCGTACTGAGTAAAGAATTTAGCAAAAGCATCTTTTTGTAGAACTTGCTGATTACCTGCATGATTGGTATGGAATAAAGGCAAATGCGTACGTTTACGTACACCCAATGCTTCACTCACATAATATGCGCGAGCACCTTGTTCCCATAATGGATTCATTGCTGCAGGTGTACGGATAAAGTTGACATCTTTAGGGATCTTCTTTAACCACGCTTGCATATGCGGTTCTAATGTAAAGCAGTGAGGGCATCCATACCAAAAGAACTCACGTACTTCAATTTTACCCGGAACTGAAACTTTTCCTGGGTTTTGCACCACGGTATAATCTTTACCTGCAACAAAATCGGCAGCCATGGCATTTACAGAAAACGCCATCACCATGGCAGTCATGCCACCTAAAATAAATTTTTTCATTGACTTTATTGTCCTCGTAGTCATCTCGTATAGCTTATGCATTCACTATAAAACAAATATGGGAAAATCGTTTTCCTTCTGTGAAGTTTTTTACACGATTCATCGCTTTTTCTGGATTTATGGTTACACTAGGGTCTGTTGATATTTCATAAATAGACGAAGTGTTAACAAACACTAGCATAACTGAACTTAATTTTTGATTAAAACAATTTACTTAGAGGTGCCCGGCATGTCGCAACTTAATGTTGATCCACAGGAAATTGCTAAATTTGAAGCACTTGCTGCTTTATGGTGGGATCAACACTCTGAGTTCAGACCTTTACATCAAATCAATCCACTGCGTTTAAACTGGGTTGATGAACATGCCAATGGTCTTACAGGCAAAAAGATTCTTGATGTGGGCTGTGGCGGCGGGATTTTGGCTGAAAGTATGGCGCGTCGTGGTGCCGATGTTTTAGGTATCGATATGGGGGCAGCGCCATTGAATGTGGCTCGCTTACACGCTGAACAGGAAAATGTTCAAAATATTGAATATCGCCAAGTTCCTGTGGAACAACTCGCAGAAGAACAAGCAGGACAATACGATATTGTTACATGCATGGAAATGTTGGAACACGTTCCTGACCCAGCATCTATCATCCAAGCATGTCAAAAGTTAGTTAAACCAAATGGTCATGTGTTTTTCTCAACAATTAACCGTAATCCTAAGTCTTATTTATTCGCAATTATTGGTGCGGAATATGTATTACGTTTATTGAAAAAAGGCACCCATGATTATCATAAATTTATTAAACCGTCTGAACTTGCAGATGACATTCGTAACTCAGGCTTAAAACTTAAAGATATGACGGGCTTACACTACAATCCACTCACAAAGCATTACTGGCTTGCGCCCAATGTTGATGTGAATTACATGGTTTATACTGTGAATGAAGGTGTTTGATGCAAGCTGTTCTTTTTGATTTAGATGGGACACTGATTGATACGGCTGCGGATTTTATCCGTATTATTCAAAATATGTGTCGAGAAGAAGGACGCGCAGTGGTTGATGCGGATTTAATCCGCACTCAAGTTTCTGAGGGTGCACGCGCAATGGTAAAACTGGTTTATCCTGAACTTGAAGTGGATGATCCAGTCTTTTTAGCGCATCGCCAACGCTTTTTAGATCAGTATGGTGATGACATTGCGGTAGACACAGATCTGTTTGCGGGTATGTATCCACTTTTGGCAGAGTTAGAAAGCCGACAGATCCCTTGGGGTATTGTGACCAATAAACCACGTTGGCTAAGTGAATCATTATTGAACGCATTGAACCTCACACAACGTTGCGCTGTTCTGGTCTGCCCTGAAGATGTCGCTCAGACTAAACCAGATCCTGAGCCGATGTATCTGGCGGCAAAGCAAATTGAGATTGCACCTGAACAATGTATCTATGTCGGTGATCATCCGCGCGATATTGATGCAGGACGTAATGCGCAAATGTATACAATCCTCGCAGCATATGGTTATTTACCATTACAGTACAAAGATGATTTAAATGCTTGGCAAGCTGACTGTATCGTAGAGAATGTCGATGAATTACATCAAGTTATTCGAAAACTTGTGAATAGTTAAAGCCCAAGAAAATCATTCAATTTACCCAACAACATGATAAATAACACTGAAACATCTTGAATATGATGTTTCAATGTTTTTATATAGAAGATAGCGCTGTTGGCACTTCGACTTGCTTTACGAGAAGCAGTACTTTTCTAACAAGGCAAAGTAAGACATATAAAATTTAATCATTCTAAATGATGAGAAACATTGTTTAATCGGGTAACGACATTGCGTCTAAAGCCTAAATGACATCATAACAACTATAGGAGGTCTCCCATGAAGTATTCAGAATATCAACCTCGCCCAGATTTATTGAAGGATAAAATTATCCTCATTACGGGTGCGGGAGACGGTATTGGACGTGCAGCTGCGCTCAGCTACGCCTTACACGGCGCAACAGTCGTGTTACATGGCCGCACGCTCAATAAACTTGAAGTCATTTATGATGAAATTGAATCACTTGGTGCCCCGCAACCTGCCATTCTTCCTTTGCAGCTTTCTACTGCCTCTTCACGTGACTATGAACTGCTCGTCGATACTCTAGAGCAACAATTTGGCCGCTTAGATGGTATTTTGCATAATGCCGGAATCTTAGGAGAGCGTGTTGAGTTGGCACATTATCCAGAAGAAGTCTGGGATGATGTTATGGCGGTGAATTTACGTGCACCCTTTGTGCTCACCCAAGAATTACTGCCTTTACTGGAAAAATCTGAAAATGCATCAGTCGTTTTCGCCAGCTCTGGTGTAGGACGCGAAGCACGTGCACAATGGGGCGCTTACTCGGTTTCAAAGATTGCAATTGAAGCGGTCAGTAAAATATTTGCCAAAGAAAATACTTATCCAAATATTCGTTATAACTGTATCAACCCAGGTGGGACCCGTACCGCTATGCGTGCCAAAGCTTATCCTGATGAGGATCCAAAGGTTTTACCATCACCTGAAGCCATCATGCCAGCTTATCTCTACCTCATGGGAGATGATAGCCTTGCGTTGAATGGTGAGAGTATCGACGCACAAGATTAGGGTCTGTTGACATTTCTCTTTCTCCACGCTTTTCGAAGTGTGGAGAAAATCATAAGGGATTCTGTCATTTAAAATATTGGTCATAGAGTCAAAATAAAAATTTAATAAAAGCCCATATAAAAATCGTTTTACCCAATAAAAATGATAATTTTATTCAGTTTCTCAAATAACAACGCTTACTCTATAGTGGTACTCAAGTTAAGCAGATCAATTTGAGGCATTTTTTTATGAAAGATTTAAAACATAAAGTAGAGATGATTCGCTCTATCGAACAATTACAGCTCCCAAATCAGTTTATTCAGGCCTTAGATGATGCCCATCAAGCTAAAGAGATGATCAAAGCAATCAATTGTTTAAAGCAGATGAATCAGCAGTGGTATTAATCATTCAGGCTCAATTTATAGCGGGGTCATCTCTCTAAGCCTGCATACAAGTTTATTTTCATAAATATTTACATTTTTTAGTCACATATTCCGCTAAAAAAAATTTGCTGCGATGCATTACAGCTCAAAGCTTTGCAATAACCCTTTTCACTTTTACATAAATATGTTTTTATTATGTCTGTCATTTTAAATGAAAAACTGAACTTTCTTCACAGTTTCTCTGCAATTTAGCAGTACAGTAGTGAGGTCAAAATAAACATATTGAATAAGCGAGGACGATTATGAAAAAGATTTTAGCGATCATCGCCATCTCTTTATCAACGCTGTTGACGGCTCAGATCAGCAGTGCAGGTCCTCATTTTGACGATGACAATGGTTTTGATCGTGGCAAAAGTGACCGTGGAGATCGTGGACGCAATCATCGTGATCGTGGTAATGACGATGACAACATTCAAGAACAACGTCGTGAACGTGAAGAACGTGGTGTAAAACGTTTGCAACAGCACAAATGGCAAATGGGTTATGTAATGCCACAGCATTATCGTGGTAATAGTTATAAAGTTGATTATAAAGAAGAAAATCTTCCAAAACCTTCACGTAATCAACAGTGGTATAAGATTAACAATGACTATATCTTGGTCGACTCAGACAATAATAATATTGTGAATATCCGAGGAATGTAGTTTTTAAATATTTTGGTTTCATGGGCTCAAACACCTTTTTGTTTGAGCTTTTTTTTGTCTAAATTTCATCATTACAATCTGTTTTTAAAAAACTCCATAAAATTGACAATTGAATGATATTTCTCCATTTTTTATCTTAACTTAAATTGTAATTTGAATGATCGGATAAAGCATCCGTCTGAAAAGGTCGATTCAAATGAGAAAAGTTCTAAGCGCAATCACACTATCACTCAGTGCCTTAGTTGCTACTTCAGCAATGGCTGACTGGGATCATGGTCAAAATCATCGCCCTGTTGCATCACATGAAAAATTTGAATGGCGAGAAGGTGTCATTTTACCTGATCGTTATCATGACAATCGCTATTACGTAAATGATTATCGTGCATACAAAAACCTGCATCAACCAGCTAAGTTTGAACGCTGGTATAAAGTAGATGGTCGTTATGTACTGGTTAATGAACGCAACCATCATATTATCCGTGTGATTCGATAATATCCAAACTACATATTTACAGCCCAAATTCTTTTTTGGGCTTTTTTATTTATGAAAAGAAAAACCCCAATGGGTCTCTTCATCAAGTCTTCATACATTTCACAATTCACCTAAATCTTGCTCACCGTTTATCTCAAATTATTGAGTAATTTGATTAGATCAAAGGACAAAAGTTCAATTCAGGTGAATCAAATGAAAAATATCTTAACGACACTGGCTTTATCGATGAGTGCGCTGATTGCAACGTCTGCGATGGCTGCACCGCATGATTATCATCGAAATGATCACAATCGCTATCAACAAAACCATTGGGATCATAAATATGACAATCGTTGGAATAACAACAACCATTATGACAACCGAGTAAATTCGAGTCAGCGCTGGCGCTCTGGGCAATACTTCCCGACTCAATTCAATTCTTCGCGTTATCATGTCAATTATAAAAACTACCGCCAGTTACCTAAACCTGGAAGATATCAGCAATGGTATAAAGTAAATGGTGATTATGTGCTGGTAAATGAGCGAAATAATCGTATTATTCGTGTGATTGGTTAATGCCAATATTTTAACTTTTAAACCCAACTCAGCTTGGGTTTTTTCACATTTTGAGAATATGATTATAATCTAATTGATTAGGCAAATAAATAAACTACATACTTTCATTTATATCTCCATAGTTTCTCTATATTTTACGATTAGATTGAATCTGAACTGGTGAATTATTGAATTAGCTAAAAAGGCAAATATTCTCAGTAAATTGTTCAAAATGAAAAGATTAGATTATGTCATTTCAAGGAACAGTAATCCTTAAAATATTTGGTTTTTAACTCAATAATCCAATCTGAATCGCAACACTCATATGACCCTTTTGCACTCGTCCTCCCACGTTCGAGTGCTTTTTTTATTTTGACTATTATTCTTGCACTATTTTTGTTTAGAATCGCTGTATCGCAATCATCAATACTGAGATAGGCATGCAAACCGACAGTTTAGAAACAATACAAAGCACAACGCAAGAATACGTGCATTGGTTTCGTCACTCTGCACCCTATATCAATGCCCATCGTGGTAAAACTTTTGTATTGATGTTTGGTGGTGAAGCTGTTGAACATGAAAATTTTCAGCATATTATCCATGATATTGCGCTACTGCATTCATTAGGCATACGACTCATTTTAGTCCACGGCGCTCGCCCGCAAATTACGGCCAACTTGCTTCACAATAAAATTCAAAGCCCGATCCATATCAACCGTCGTGTCACCACACGTGAATCGCTGCCTTGTGTTATGAGTGCCGTTGGTTCGATTCGTCTACAAATCGAAGCATTATTGTCTATGGGGCTAGCCAATTCACCTATGTTTGGCGCACGCATTGATGTGGTCTCAGGTAATTTTGTCACAGCAAAGCCCTATGGCATTCGTGATGGTGTCGATTTCCAACTCACTGGCGAAGTCCGCACGATTGATACTGAAGCCATTCAAGGCCATTTAGGCAATCAAAATATTGTGTTACTTGGCCCTACAGGGTATTCCACCACCGGTGAAGTATTTAATTTACTTGCAGAAGAAGTTGCGACAAAAACGGCCATTCATATCAAAGCCGATAAATTGATTTTTTTAGGCAATCAACAAGGCTTAATGGATGAATATGGGCAATTGAGACGTGAAATTACCCCGCAGCAACTCGATAAGCATATTGAAAAATACCAAGATTCAAATTTTGAAATCGCTTTGCATTTGCACAATGCAAAAGAAGCCTCACTAAAAGGCGTAAATCGCGTTCATCTGCTTTCCTATAGCGATGATGGTGCATTGATTAAAGAGCTCTTCACCCGTGATGGACATGGCACCATGATCACCGATGCCCATTATGAAGAAGTTCGTATGGCAAATATTGGTGATGTTGGCGGTTTGATTAATCTATTACGCCCTCTGGAAGATGAAGGTATTTTAGTCTATCGCTCACGCGAACGTTTAGAAAATGAAATCGAAAAGTTTGCCGTCATTGAACGAGATGGAACAATTCTCGCCTGTGCTGCGCTCTACCCGATTCCATCAACAGACAATGAAGTGCAATCGGCCGAAATTGCTTGTGTAGCCGTACACCCAAGCTATCGCAAATCTAATCGTGGTAGCCAAATTTTGCATTTCCTAGAAGAAAATGCACGTCAATTGGGTATTCAACAACTGTTTGTATTAACCACGCGAACCGCACACTGGTTCTTAGAGCATGGATTTGAACTGGCCAATGTTGATGATTTACCCGAAGCCCGACAAGCGCTGTATAACTATCAACGTAATTCGATGGTCTTTAAAAAATCAATTGCTTAAAATTGATGATTTTTTTTATTCTCAATCAATTATCACATTTGCTGCTAAGCTTATCGCTATAGATTCCATCAAGCAGAATATTTTCTTATTCTTGAGGGTGGAATCTATATATGGCGATTGAATAATACAAATAACATCATAATTTTCAAATTCTTATAACATTATATTTTTATAGAATATCCACTTTATATTTCTCATTTATAGCTAAGCTTAGCAGTTAATTATTTATCTGTTTTTTTCATTAGCAATCACTAAAAACTTATTTTTTTGAAAATACAAAGCCTTTTAAGCTGATGCTCATGCCTTTTTCTGACTTTATAGGAGCATCGTGACTCATGGCGAGCTTATTTCAACCTTCGTGGAAAAAAATCACCCTTATAAGTGCTAGCCTTGCCACCATCATGATGCTTACTGGATGCTCAAAACCACAAGAAACCACAACCTTAAATATCGGTTTTCAAAAATATGGGGTCTTGCCCATTATCAAAGCACGTGGCGACTTAGATAAAGCCTTAAAGGAAAAAGGGGTAAATGTGAAATGGGTTGAATTCCCTGCTGGTCCTCAACTGCTAGAAGGTTTAAATGTCGGTAGTGTCGCCTTTGGTGAATCTGGGGAAGCACCGCCTATTTTCGCCCAAGCTGCAAACTCAAATCTGGTCTATGTTGCCAATCAACCTGCTGCACCTTTGGCTGAAGCCTTAATTGTGCCGAAAGATTCAGCCATTCAATCAGTCCATGATTTAAAAGGTAAGCGTGTAGTTTTGAATAAAGGTTCAAATGTACATTATCTTTTACTCAAAGTTTTAGAAGCAAATCATTTAAAACTTAATGATATTCAAGTGGTCTACCTACCACCAGCTGATGCTCGTGCTGCTTTTGAAAAAGGTGCTGTAGATGCTTGGGTCATTTGGGATCCGTTCTTTGCTGCTGCTGAAAAACAACTCAATGCCAAAGTCATTGCGACAGGTCAAAACTTGGTCAACAACCACCAATTCTATTTGGCTGATCGTAAGTTTGCTGAACAACATCCCGATGTTTTAAAAATTGTGGTCAATGAACTGAATACGACAACGCAGTGGGTGTCTCAACATCAAACCGATGCGGCAAAACTCTTAGAAAAACCGACAGGCTTACCGCTTGATATTTTGAATACCTCAATTTCTCGTATGGGTTTTGGTGTGACTCCAATTTCTAACGACGTAGTAAAGAAACAGCAAGCTGTCGCAGATGCTTTTTATCAACAAAAACTCATTCCCAATAAAATCAACATTCAAGCAGCTGTTTTAGCGAACTAATTTCGCCAACAGCGCCGTTAAAGAGGACATCAATATGACCCAGCAAATCTCGCAACACAATACAGCATCATGGTTCAATGCAACGACTCATGCCATGACCACGATGTTGATCTGTAGCGCAATGCTGGGTTCAGCCTCTGTATGGGCAATCGATCCAACGGTAAAAGAATTACGTATTGGTTTTCAAAAAAGTTCTATTAATTTTGCAATCGCCAAACAACAAAAGCTGTATGAGAAAGAATTCCCAAATGCCAAAATCACTTGGAATGAATTCCCTGCGGGCCCTCAAATTTTAGAAGCCCTTGCTGTAGGTTCGTTGGATGTTGGTGTCACTGGCGATACTCCACCAGTATATGCTCAAGCCGCGAATAAACCGCTGTACTACATTGCCTATGAAGCAGCCAAGCCGTTGGCTTCGGCAATTTTAGTGCCTAAAGATTCAAAAATCACCAAACTGAATGAATTGAAAGGTAAACGTATTGCGTTGCAGAAAGGCTCAAGTGCACATTATTTATTGGTACAAGCTGTCCGTAAAGCTGGTTTGCAATGGTCAGATATTCAACCGATTTGGTTAACCCCTGCTGATGCCCGTGCTGCATTTCAAAAAGGTGCTGTCGACGCTTGGGCGATTTGGGACCCATTCTTTGCTTCTGCTCAAGTCGAAGATCAGGCGCGTATCCTCGCTTCAGGGCAAGGTTTAAGTCCGAATTATACCTTCTATTTAGCATCGCCAGATTTTGTAAAGAAATATCCTCAAGCAGTTAAAGGCATTATCCAGCAAATTAATACTGCTGATAAATGGGTACAAGCCAATCGTGTCGCAACAGCGCAAGCCATCGGGCAAAGCACTGGTTTAAAACCGAAAGTTAGTCAAACTTTTATTGAGCGACGCCCAAGACCTTCTGGTGCAGCACCGCTTTCAGCAAAAGTAATTGCAGATCAGCAACAGCTGGCCAATCGTTTTAGCGAACTCAAAATTATTCCAAACAGCATTGATATCAAACAAGCCGTTTGGACGGCGAAATAATATTTTTCTAAGGATGAATGAAATGAAAATCTTCTGGTTTATTCCTACTCACGGTGACAGTCGTTATTTAGGTACAAGCAAAGGCGCTCGCCAAGTTGACCATGCTTATATGAAACAAATTGCTGTAGCTGTGGATAATTTGGGCTATGAAGGTGTACTCATTCCCACGGGACGTTCATGTGAAGATCCATGGATTACTGCTGCGAGCCTGATTGATGCGACTAAAAATTTAAAATTCTTGGTTGCGTTACGTCCAGGCGTAACAACACCAGCGCTTGCAGCACGTATGGCTGCAACTTTTGATCGTCTATCCAATGGGCGGGTTTTACTCAACCTCGTTACAGGTGGTGATGAGCAAGAATTGAAAGGTGATGGCGTATACGAAGACCACGCTTCACGTTATAAAACAGCAGCTGAATACACCACGATTTGGCGTGAAATTTTAAAACGTTCACATACCGGTGAATCATTTACCTTCCATGGCGAACGTTTAAGTGTAGATGATGCCAAGTTGCTTTATCCACCGATTCAAGCACCTTACCCACCACTCTGGTTTGGGGGCTCTTCTGAAGATGCGATTGAATTGGCTGCTGAGCAAGTTGATACCTATTTAACTTGGGGCGAACCACCTGCTGCGGTCAAAGAAAAAATTGCTGTAGTAAAAGCAAAAGCCGATGCCAAAGGTCGTCAACTTAATTATGGTATTCGTTTACATGTTATTGTTCGCGAGACCAATGAGCAAGCATGGCAAGCCGCCAATGAACTGATCCAATATGTAGATGATGCGACGATCGCAGCTGCACAGAAAAAATTTAAGCAAATGGATTCCGTCGGTCAGCGCCGTATGGCTGAGCTACATAATGGTGATCGTAGTAAGCTTGAAGTATCACCAAATCTTTGGGCAGGAGTTGGACTCGTTCGTGGTGGTGCAGGTACGGCTTTGGTCGGTGATCCACAGACTGTTGCAGATCGTATCCAAGAATATGCAGATTTAGGCATCAATACCTTTATTTTCTCAGGCTACCCACATTTGGAAGAATCTATTCGCTTTGCTGAACTGGTATTCCCATTACTGCCGTTGGAAACACGCAAGAAACTCACGCAACCTAATTTGACTGGACCATTTGGCGAAATCGTTGCCAATAACTACACCCCTGAAGAAAATAAAAAACCATTACAGGAGCCTGCATGAATGCCTTAATTAACAATGCTGCTCCAGCCAAAAGTACTGCCGTTTCACGTGGAACGAAACAAATTGGGCAGCGTTTGCTGCCTTGGATTGTGCCGATTTTACTGATTGTCATTTGGCAAATTGCGTCTAAAACAGGATTGCTTGAAAGCCGTGTTTTACCTGCACCGACAGCGGTAGTCTCTGCGTTTTGGACACTTTTAGTCAGCGGTGAGCTTTGGCAGCACGTCAAAGTCAGTGCTGGTCGCGCGCTACTTGGCCTCTTAGTTGGTGGTGGGCTTGGTCTATTTTTGGGACTACTCAATGGCTCATCAAAAGTTGCATCCAACTTATTGGATACCACCTTGCAAATGATCCGAAATATTCCAGCATTGGCGCTGATTCCATTGGTTATTTTATGGTTTGGAATTGATGAGTCTGCAAAACTCTTTTTAGTGGCTGTCGGTGTGTTTTTCCCGATCTACATCAATACCTATCATGGGATTCGTTCAGTTGATCCTCAATTGATTGAAATGGGAAAAAGCTATGGATTAAGCAGATGGCAATTGTATAAAGACATTATTTTACCGGGCGCAATGCCTTCAATTTTAGTGGGTTTACGCTTTTCACTGGGGTTGGTTTGGGTACTGCTGATTGTGGCAGAAACAATTTCCGCACAATCTGGAATTGGTTATATGACCATGAATGCGCGTGAGTTTTTACAAACAGATATCGTGCTAGTGGGTATCTTGCTGTATGCCCTTTTAGGCAAACTTGCCGATGTATTTGCACAATTTTTAGAAAAATACCTATTGCGTTGGCACGCAGGTTATCAAAAATAGGAGTCTGATATGACCGATTTAAGCATTAGCCAATATGCCAATGACTTGGTGGCACCAACTGAGATTGTTGAAGAACAACAAGCAAAAATTGGTGCAGAAATTTCGATCGAACAACTGCATAAATATTATGGCGAAGTTAAAGTTCTTGAGGACTTAGATTTAAACATTGAAGCAGGTGAATTCGTTGCAATTGTGGGGCGTAGCGGTTGTGGTAAAAGTACCCTACTGCGTTTAATTGCCGATTTAGAACAACCCAGTTATGGTGAAATCAAATTTAAATCTTTATTAAATTTCCGTGAAGGGATCATTGCAGATGATATTCGGGTGATGTTCCAAGATCCACGCTTATTGCCATGGAAAAGTATTCTAAAAAATGTGCAATTGGGTCTAGCCAAAAACCAATTTTCTAAAGCTGAGCAATTATTAGAAAAGGTCGGATTAAAGGAGAAATCTGGACTTTGGCCATCACAGCTTTCTGGTGGACAACGTCAACGAACGGCGCTTGCTCGTGCTTTGTCACATACACCACGAGTCTTATTACTGGATGAACCTTTAGGTGCTTTAGATGCATTGACGCGACTAGAAATGCAGAATTTAATTGAAAAGTTATGGTTAGAACAAGGCTTTACCACCATTCTGGTTACCCATGATGTTAGTGAAGCAGTTCAACTCGCAGATCGTATTATTCTTTTGGATAAAGGACATATTGCGCAACAGTTTCAAGTCGATTTACCACGTCCACGTCAAAAAGGTGTAGCATTTGCCGAACTTGAACAACAGGTACTCAGTGCTGTGCTTGCGACATGAACAGCAACAAAATACCCTTTTGTTGGCAACGCAAGGTATTGTCGAGCAGAATATTTTTGTCTTTACATATTAGGGTTTGCTGACAATCCGTCTATGTTTGCGACTACGTGTATTTTTTAGTCGATACTAGGCGCGAAATACGAAATTTAGTCATTCTAAATGATGAGAAACATCGTTTCGCAAGGTAACGAAGTAGCGGCAAAAAACACGCAAGTCCCCCGCTGCGCCTTGCGCTGCAAACAAAGCAGTGCTTTGTTCTTGCTCAGGGTTGTGGCTAAAATTATCTCAGTCTTCGTTATGAAACTCGAAAATAGTCTCGCTATTCTCATTCATGCTTTACGACGTATACGTCTCATGCTCAATTTTAACCTACAACGCAAACCATTTATGAAATGCCAAAAAACCCCAACCTTGCGGAACCATGTTGCTGATCTTGAATAATTAAATCGAATATTTTGTCATTTTGATCGGATAGAAAATGTTCGCTGTCACAAATATGTTTAAGTTTTCAACTGTTTCTATTGATTAAAAATGAGCTGGGTATTTTAAAGCAAGTCAGTTTTCTTAAATGAAAATTAAATCATGCTATTTAAGATTATCTAATTTTTAAATTAACTCTAAAATTAACCTTATACTAAAAAATGTCACAAAATTTAAATATTAAGTCATAACTGACAGAATTTTAAAATAAGATTTGCTCCAGTTTAGTGCAAAATTAGATAATAGGGATCTACGATCGACTTAATAATAAAACTTCATCATTATTTATCAGAAATATACCAAAATAATGCTGCTTTCTGTGCACAAATCAAACATTTTACCGTACAATTTAATAATCAGTTTTTCGATTAAAGATGCGATGGAACAAAAAAAGAGTGCTCAAAAACGCCAGCAGCTGCTCAATGCTGCACTTGACGTATTTTCTGTCTATGGTTTCAACGGCGCAAGTCTAGATGAAATCGCTCAATTAGCAGATATGCATAAATCCAATATTTTCTACTACTATGAAAATAAAGAAGCCTTATATGTTGAAGTGCTAACGACAGTTATGCAGAAATGGTTAGCACCGTTGCAGTCGCTTGAGTCAGAATTGGAACCGACAGAGGCTTTGTCACATTACATCATGACCAAAATTGAAATCTCTAGAACTCAGCCTAAAGCTTCAAAACTTTTCGCGTTAGAAGTGATTCAAGGTGCACCACATATTTTACCGATCCTCAAAGGCCCGCTTAAAAAGCTCTTTAAACGCAAAGCTAAAGTGATTTTAAACTGGCAGGCGCAAGGTAAAATATCAGATCAAATCGATGCTGAATTGCTGATTATTAATATTTGGGCATTGACTCAAAATTATGCAGACTTTAGTACTCAAATTGAAATGGTGACTGGTAAAACTTTGCGTAATAAAAGTATGTGTCAACGCGCAATTGAACATACAATCCATATGACTTTATATGGTGTGTTACCGCGCAATTAATCATCCAATATACTTATTGGTTATTTTGGCAAACGGCCATAGAGTTCTATGGTCGCCAAGACTCAATTTTAAACTTTATATAATACTCAAACAAACTAAGTCTTTAATAAATAGACTGATATAGTTTTAACAACTTTTGCGCACCCAATAATAAATTATCTTCCCAATCTAAATGTGCGGTGTCATTTGCACCATCTGTAATGTATTTAATCGAAACGAAACGCACATCTAATTTTTTACAGACTTTAGCCAGTGCATAGCCTTCCATATCGACCAAGTTACAGCTCACTTTGGGTTGTCCTGTTTCAAAACTATCCCCTGTACCACAAACACCCTGCGCTAAATGTGGAAAATACGATTCTAAATGAATTTCGCCAGGAAAATGCTCATCCATTGGCGTAACGCCCACATCAAAACCGAGTGGGGAAACATCCATATCACGTTGCACAAAGGTTTTTACCTCAATCAAATCATGGGCATCAAAGAAAGAACTTCCTGCACTACCTAAATTCAGTATGGTTTTACAGCCGGTTTTTTGAATAACATCAAATGCCGTATAGGCTGCATTAATCTTGCCAATCCCGCTATAATGGACAGTGATACCTGCTTGTTCAAATAAGCCTTTAGATTCATTGGGTAAAGCCATAATCAGTGCAATGTCGTCTTTCATATCGATTCAAAATTAAAATTTTCCTTATTAGAATGGAAATTCAAATCCTGATCAATCTTATTGTTAACTCAAAATTTTAAAATCATATACAAATCACTACTGTACCTATGACCTTGATTGCGCATAATGTTTTAATAGAAAAATAGAGATGAAAATAAATGAATATCCAAATCATCGTGGGCAGCATTCGAGAAGGTCGTGTTGCCATTAAAGTCGCAGAATGGTTGCTTAAAGAAATCCAAAAACTCGACTTTAGTACCCTCAATGTTGAAATTGTAGATTTAAAAGAATGGGATTTACCTTTCTTTGCCGGGAAAAATTCACCCGCCTCAGGAATCTATGATCAGCCCAAACAGCAAGAATGGGCGAAAAAAGTTGCTTCTGGAGATGCATTTATTTTCATTACCCCAGAATACAATCACGGCTATAGTCCTGTACTGAAAAATGCCATCGACTTCGTTTATAAAGAATGGCAGAGCAAACCTTCGGCTTTTGTCAGTTATGGTGGTACCAACGGTTCACGTTCAATCGATCAAATTAAACAAGTCTGTGCTTTTATTGGCATGATTGATTCTAATGCTGTCATTGAACTGCGAGATATTGGACAACGTGGTAAGAGTGAAACCTTTGAGGGAAATGAGTTTGATAATAAAGCAGTCAAATCTGTGGTAAACAAACTCATCCAATATGCCAATGTCTAAAATCACATTGTACGCTTTAGCTTACATCACTTGCATGCATTGACGGCTAGGGAAGTTGAAGCAAATCCCCTATTCTATAGTCATAGGGAACAGGAAGTTTCCCAGACATAAAACAATTATAATCGGTCTGTACATCAGGAAGTGAGGTAGAACAGGAGTTTACCTAGCGAACCAATACGAAAAAGCCCCGTCAGGATGATGGGGCTTTTTTTATACGCTTGTCCCGTCCTAGATAAGGTTGACACTTTCTAAACTTAAATTTGGAGAGTGTAATGAAAACAATAGTTAAAAGAACACAAAGAGATTACAGCTTAGCTTTTAAATTATCAGTCGTAGATCAAGTTGAAAAAGGTGAAATGACTTATAAACAAGCTCAGAGTAGATATGGTATTCAAGGGCGTTCAACTGTTTTAGCTTGGTTAAGAAAGCATGGTAAATTAGATTGGAGTCAAGGCACCCCATTACGTCATGGAGAAAAACAAATGTCTGATCCTTTACCACTCACACCCGAACAAAGAATCAAAGAGCTTGAACAACAGTTATATGAAACAAAAAGAAAAGCAGAGTTATTTGAATCCATTATAAATATACTCGAACGAGATTACGGAGTAAGCACTACAAAAAAGCCACAAGGCAAGCCATTAAAGAAAAACAAGCGATAGGTTTTAGTATCACTGAATGTTGCCATTATCTTGATATCACTCGACAAGCTTATTACAAACAATGCCAGCAATCGAACCTAAGATATAGATATGAACAAAATGTATTAAAGCAAGTTCGACAAGAAAGAATGTTTCAGCCTCGTATTGGAACAAGGAAACTCCATTATTTACTGAATACGATAATAGGTATCACTATTGGTAGAGATCGATTGTTTGATTTACTCAGAGATCATCGTTTATTAGTACAACCTAAACGCGCATATCATAAGACAACAAATAGCCACCATCGTTTTCACAAGCATCCTAACTTGGTTAAGTTTGGAATTGGGCAAGTGATACCACAGAAACCAGAGCAACTTTGGGTTGCAGATATAACCTATCTTCCTATAGAAACAGGAGAAGCTTATCTGAGCCTAATCACTGATGCTTGGTCTAGAAAAATAGTGGGTTATCATGTGGATGACAATTTAGGTGCGGAAGCTGTTAGCCAAGCATATATCAAGGCATTAAAGGAACGTAAAGCACCACAATATTCACTAATTCATCATTCAGATCGAGGCATACAATATTGTTCAAAGAAATATCAGGAATTACATCAGAAACATAATATTCGATGTTCTATGACCGATGGATATGATTGTTATCAGAATGCTTTAGCTGAAAGGGTCAACGGTATATTGAAGAATGAATATTTACTTCATAAACCAAAGAATCTTGAAGAAGCTAGGCGAATGGTTGCAGAGTCTATAGAAATTTATAATGTCCGTAGACCGCATATGTCGCTAAAATACAAAACGCCCGATGAAATGCATCGAGCGTTTGTATGAAATAAGTGTCAACCTATTTCAGGACTAGACAGCTGAATTATTTAATTTTGCCCGACGGTTAATGACTGGTCACCAATACATTTACATCCGCAAGATAAAGGTGAATTATGCTGCGCAGCGGGCTTTCCCATCACCAACATATGATTATCACCAGCAACAATGCTGGCGACACATTTATGCTTGGGACAAGTCGCCTTATCGCCTACACATGCAATCGCTTTACCATCAATCAGAAAAGAAGACTGTGCAGAAATAATTTTTCCACCACCTGTCGTGGGTGACCCTAACGTGATATATGGAAGTGCCATAGTGCCTACCTTTTATTGTTTTGTTATGGAATAAAAATTTATAAAACATCGAACTCAATACGACGGTTCTTTTTACGCCCATCTTCAGTTGCATTATCAGCAACCGGTTTGGTTGAACCCAGACCAGCTGTGCTTAAACGAGTCGGTGCAATGCCTTTCGTGGTTAAATACTGCTTCACCGCTTCAGCACGTTGCAAACTCAAATCCTGATTCTTCTGTGGATTACCTTGGCTGTCAGTATGCCCCACAATTTTAACATTTTTACCTTGGACTTTATTTAATGCAACCACCATCTCGTCTAAGATTTGTGTACCTGTTGCGGTAAGTACAGCTTTGCCAGATTCAAACTCAATAATTCGATTTTTTAGGGCATTATCAATCACAGATTGCTCAGCAGCATTCACTGAAATTTGTGAATTAAATCGATAAGGTGGCTGAACTAAAGATTGGAATAAACTGGTGGTTGGCTGAATATCAGTTTGCACACCCATTTTTCCAACCAATTCAACTTGTGTGCCTCGTACAGAGAGCTTACCTTGGCTAATCTTCTTTAAATCTGGAGTAATCACACGTGTAACCGAATCACTCCAGCCATTTGGTGCGGATACGGCTCGAATTTGGATTTTATCAACAACTTGATCATCGCCATAAACCGCTTTTAATTTCGCCAAGATTGCTTGTTTGGTCATGTCATTCGGCACAGCACCTTCAACCACAATCGGTGCAGCAAACACATTGAATGAACAAAATAAGCTAGAAATAAGCGCAAATTTTTTCAATATTTTGACTTGTTTATTTTTCATATCATTATTCATCTATAAATGTTTGTCTAAAAATTTTCATGCCTTGAACCAGACTCAATTGACGTTCGCATAAAGACTGTTCAAGTGCTGCTAGACCTGCATTCTGTTCCAAATAAGCATCAATCCATAGCGGTTTGACCAAAGATACCCAATGATCATTTTGCATATTTTGAGTGAAAATATTACTTAAAGCCGTGATATCTGCCCCTTGGAATCCAAATAATAAAATTGGAGACTCTTGGTGAAGAATACCAATTAAGATCTCTGTATTACTTTTTTCTAAAAAGCGTCCGATTAAGTTGACCCAAAATGCGGCAATTTCATAGCAATAATTATGATTATTAATCGGTAAAATAAGCACCTTAGATAACTTACTGGTACCGTGTTTAAGCACAGGCTGTAGTAATAAGCCCAAACCCAACATACTTTGCGCCAACTCATACGGCGTGATCTTCATCATTTGTGCAAATGAATGCATGGTATGATTTTCAAAAAAGTCCTGCGTTTTTAATTCAGGCAAGACCTGTATTTCATGATCAATTTCACCCAGCTTATTGATCAATACTTCAGGATCACGAATGGTTCGGATGCTTCGATTTTTTTGAAATAAATCAATCAATACCGGTTTATATTTAAACGGCGCATAGAGTAAGTTTTGAAAAGGGTGGTCAACTTCTAATAACTGGCTTAAAACCATTGGAAATTGACGACCAGAACTGTCTTCACTGGTCACCATATTTGCCGCAAGAAACATTCTTTCCTTAGGGTTTGCGATAAAGAAGTCTAAAGGTGCTAATGATTCATAAGCTTGATTAAAATTTTCTTCTCGCATTGCAAGCTCTAAAGCTTCCGTAATCCATTGATCAATCACTTGAATCAATGAATATTGCCCTTTTGTTTTCAGAAAATCACCACGTGCGGGACATTTTCCATAATACAACGGTGTAGACTTTATCGTTTGCATACTTTAATCCCTCGCGTCAAATCGTTCCCTTTAATCATTGAGCCACTCCTTTTCCAGCAGCATTTGCCGCATTGCCAGCAGGTGCCGCAGTTGGGCTTGCTGGTGCGGTTATCTGAGGCTTAGGTGCAGCTGCTGTCGGTGCAGTCGCACCGCCAAATGGTGAAGCCGCTGGTGAGTTTGCACTTACGGTAACAGGCGCTGCCTGTGCTGCAACAACCAATGGTGCTTTAGGACTTGTGACTCGATCAACCAGTTTTAATCCAACATAGCCACGATTAGAACCAATTGGATTTGAAGCATTACCACTAATTAAACGGAATTGAAGTTTCACAAACAAATCACTGTTTTGTTTGCTTGCCCATGTCATTTCAAAGCTTCCATTCAATGACTTACGTTGTGCACTATCAATTAGTTTATTGATGCCGTATTCACCCGGCTCATCAAATATAGTATGGGTTTGCCCATCTAAATCGATTGCCGTAATCCGTGCTCCCGGTATTGCACCAGGATTTGGCCACATGAAGTTAACCCATTGTTGGATGCCATTTTCATAAACCAAACGCTGCCCATCAATATCAATGGTATAGGACAATAATTTATTGTTAGGGATCGGATAGAATTGGAAGTTTGACTGATTGGCTGCAACTGGAGCACCACCTGCTGCTCCCGCAGAAGCACCATTGATTGGGGTGGTATATTGCTCAAAATTCATCACGAATTCAGGATTTAAACCTATACCCATGTTTTTCCATGTCTTCGATGACAACGTATAACCACGACGAATAACAAATGGATCAAGGGTTTCTTTTACAAATTTAGAAATGCTGCCGTTATCACCAAAAATTTGACTAATTTCACTACTGGTCGCTTGAATCGTTCCAGATGAGTTAAATGGCACTTTTTGCGAAAGTGTTTGGCTAAACGGTTGGAAAGCCTGCAAGGTCCAAAGTTTATTAATTTCGTCCTGTGCTGGGGTCAACAAACTGTCAAAAGATTGCGTTAATGGACTCACCAACAATTTTTGAACCATTTGCTGATCCAACTCACCCAAACCAACCGTCAATTTTTCATCGACGACTTTTTGAGTGGTGTTGAAAACTGAACTTTGATCATTAATGGTCAGTTTCGCTAAGGCCAAAGCACTTGGACCAAAGTCACCTGCACTGCGTAGATCATTCAGCTTACTTCTGACTTGCGCCATATTCTGTAAATAATCATCCAACAGTGATTTGTTCTGTAAATCATCACGTTTACGGACCAATTGGTAGAATACTTGGAATTGTTGAGAAATCTGCCCTTGTGCTTGATTAGATGCACGTTGGATATCATCCGTTTTACCTTGACCTAAAACTTTACGCTTAAACCAAGCAATAAAGCCAGTTTGTGGTGCAGCAAGTTCAGCTTGAACAACTGGATTATCCCAACTGGTTTCTTTTGCAACACGGTCAATATAGGTACGGATTGGAGAGTTTTGTGGCTCACCCAACACATCCATGACCTTGGCTTGCTGAACAAAATCAGCACCTTTCGTATAATGGGTAGCATTAATAAACTTCTTCCATTCAGCTATATATTCTTGCTTATACAACTGGGTTAACTGTTTACGAATTTGGTCAGGGCTACCACTAAAAGTTAAATCATCGGACTGGGTACTATTCAACACCCAATCTTTGGTATCTGTTGGCTTATTCGCAGCTTCTTCAATCGCTTTATCGACATATTCATCCCATGCTTTTTGGGTAAATATACCAGGCAATGCATAACCACCGAGCATGACATTACGATTGGTTTCACCAACAATTTGTGCCACCGTCACCGCAGGGAATCGAACAGCCGCACGCATTTTAATTTCATTATAAACGCGATCACGTGCTGGCATTCCACGTACCACAGAGAGCAACACTTGACGGGTTTGATCGACCAATTGCGCATCAGACTCTAACACTGGAAACTTTTTATCATTGGCTAAAGTCATTGAGTAGCTCAATATTTTTTCAGCTTTTTGAATCATTTCGCCACGTGGCATTTGTCCACGATTGGTGTCTAACCATGAACGCCAGAAACGAGTGACTTGGTCACTTAAATGACTCGCATCCATATATTGTGGATTGCTCATCATCAAATAGGCTTTTAACGCATTGTAGGCATCTTGTGGATTGGTATCAGAAGGTTCTGATGCAATCTGTGTCGAAGATGCTTGTTTAATTTCTACATTGACATGATTTTGTTTAAGCGTCTGCTCATTGCCTTTTACACGCTGTAAATATTGCGCAATGTTTTGCTGACTCGGCGCTAAAACAATTTGTTTCACACCTTTTAAATATTCAGCTTTTAATTTTTCTTTTAAGTCATTGCCTTGATATAGACCAAACGAAAACTTCAATGGGCGATGCTGATCAAAATCATCCAATTGCTCTAAACGTTGTTGCAAAATCAGTAAAGCATCGATTTGGGTAGAGAGCTCTTGACCCGAAGTTTGCTCCATTTGCACAACTTTATTTAAATCGGCCTGAACATCTGCAATCAATTGTTGGTTATTACGATAAGACCATACCCATAGACCCAAAATGATGGAAACACCCAATAATGATGCAATAAACGCCAAATAACGTTTACGCTTTGTGGTCGGGTTAATATGTTGTTTAACTAAGTTTTTATCTTTGAGAATGACTTCTGAGAATAGCCCTTTTAAGAAATAGCCATGATTCTGAGAAATTGAATTTTGTGGAATACCATGTTCGCTGTTGGGGATTTTCGTCAGCTGAAAATCATCAACAATCTGTTCGGTCATCGGGCTTTCTATCACACCCTCTTGTAAAGCACTGGTAAAGTAAAAGCCACGGAAGACTGGTTTAAATTGATACGGATTTTCTTCAAATAAAGTACCAATAAACGTTTTTAATACAGGTTTTAAAGTCTTAAATTCAAGTGGGAAAGTCATCACACTTGGCGAAATATTTTGCGCATGACGGCGACTTAAATGGGTGGTACTAACCCCTTTTAATCCATCATATAAAATATTGTAGTGCTTCTCGAAATGTTCTACGGCATTCTGTGATGATTCAGAGTCATAGGGTAAGGTCGCGCCCCACACTTGATCAAACTCAGCAGATTCATAACATTCAAAAAATTCGGTGAACCCTGCAATCAAATCCATTTTAGAAAAGACCAAATAAACAGGTGCAAAAATTTCTAAACGTTCAGTTAAGTCTTGAATACGCGCTCTTAAACTTTTCGCCAATTTGATCGATTTTTCAGGGCTTTGACTGACCAACTCAGCCACACTAACAATCACAATTAAGCCATTGATCGGTGCTTTAGAACGGTTCTTTTTCAGAATATTTAAAAAGCCTAACCATTCTGAATGGTCTTCAGAATATACAGAGTATCGACCAGCTGTATCCAGCAAGACCCCTTCTGTTGAGAAAAACCAATCGCAGTTTCGGGTACCACTGAGTCCTGAAGACACCACTTTTTGATGGGTCTCTTCAAAGGGAAATTTTAGTCCAGAATGGTAAATTGCCGAGCTTTTTCCCGCAGCAGGGTTACCAATCACCATATACCAAGGCAACTCATAGAGTGCCGCATTACCACTTTTATCACCCAATTTAGACTTACGAATCAATTGGATCGAATCTTTCATCTGCTGATTGATCAGATTTAATTCTTCTTTATCTTTTTGTTTTCCATATTCAGCAGTGGTGTCTTGTTGAATCGCTTCAGCCAATGCTTCACCTTGTTCTGCATGTTTACGGTGCTGGATCAACCAGTAGATGCCGTAAATCACCAATCCAAGAATGTAAGCTGCAACCATCATAAAGAAGTACTGACGCGGCACTACACTATATGAAGAAACGATCGCCACCAGAATCGAAAGCGCAATCACCAGTTTCGGGTTTGTGATGTACTGCCATGCATAGCTTAAAATTGTTTGTATCATTTTCTCTATTTCTTTCTAAATTTATCTGTAAGTTCTATGCAAACTCAGTCCCAACAAGCACTTGGGTTTGCTGATGTTCAGCACTATAAACATAACCGTACAACTCATCTTTAAAGTGCAAACTCAACATAAAACCAAAAACTTTGGCTAAGGGTTGGGTATGGCCTAGGCTATTTTTACTATAAAGATAATGATGCGCTTCAATCGCTGTTTCGGCAAAGTTTTGTTCAAGTTTCTTTAACAGCTTGATCTCTGCTGGGTCGTCTAAGACCAAGACAAAGGGCTGTTCTTGATCAAACTGTTCTGCTTGGTCTAAATTCAACTCTTTTAATGTTTTAGATGCCTGATCAGAATTTAAAGCAATTCGAATATACTTTATTGCTTGTAAATTTTGCAATTCGACCTGGGTATTTGTCATACAACAGGTACTGATATACTCAGATGGAATATATTTTTCAGTCATCCACGTCCGATCATCTATGGTTTCTTGATCAATTTCTGAATCTACTGCAATAAACAGTGATGCCTCAGAATCTAAGAGTTGGGTTCTTTTCAGCAACTTAATCCAATCTTTATATGCGGTTGTCTCACCCCAATAATGATATTCAGTGCCAAATTGCTGATCGAGAATGCCCAGCTCAGTAAGATAGTGGTGAACCAACTCTGAAGCTGAACTTTCATCCCAGCTATGGAATAAGTTTTCTGGCAAAATAATATGGATATTCAAACGATTAAGTCGCGGCACTGCTTCTGCGACCTGTTGTTCTATCGGCTCATCCTCATAGTCACGATGAGGGTCAATCCAAGCAGGATGCATACGATATTCATGTGCAAGTTTGGCATCATAAAAGAGTGCTGAGTTTTTTAGGTGCTCTGCAATTTGATATAACGTTTCAGTATTCTGTTCTAATTGCTGCTGAATTAATGCGCTTATACGTTTTTGACGACTGGAAAGACTAGATGCCTCATCCTCTAACGGTTCTTCAATCTCTTGAACACGGAATGAAAGAATCGGTAAGCCATAGCCATTGACCAATTGCGAATCAAGTTCAGGACTTGCCACATCTTGAAGCTGATCAAGCTGTGCTTCATTTTCGCCTAAGGCACTTAAACTTGTCGCTGAATAAACTTTCAAGTCTACCCATTCAATTTTTTCTTCAACTTTAGCTTCAGTGGTTTGTTGTTGTTCTGAACGTTGTTCTGCCTCAATTCTTTGTTGTTCTTTCTTCTCTTGGCGGCTTTGATAAATCTTTTTAATCAACATTGGGCTTAGAATTAACAAAGTAATCGCCGCTGGAATCACCCCAAAGAAAATCAGAAAATCTTGCCCATTTGGGTCATATTTAATATCACGCCAATAAAACACCACGATTACCGAAACCAGTAATATTGTGCTGACTAAAGTTCCTAAAATTATTTTGATCACTTATGACACTCCAATCAGTGCATAACAGGTTTCATCATTGTCACTTTGAGTTTTTGGCATCACAAAAGCACCTTGTGCCAAACCGATTTGTGTTGTTGAGCTCAGTTGTAAAGGCTGGACTTCCTCTTTTGCCAAGACTAAACGTAGATCGACAAGTAAGGTGGGACTACACCAACTTTGCAGAATTTTCTTTAACTTCTTACTCAATTTTTTCTTGGGTAAAAATTCTAAATACTGTGCATGGCTCAATGGTCCAATTTGAATCTCAATTTTTCCATCAATTTGTCGGATCGTTTCTCCACAAAAAGTATTTACACCTAACAAAAAAGGCTGCTTGCCTCCCAAAGTGGTTTTCTGATCATCGCCGAGTTTAAACTTTTCGGTAATATATTCTTTGACTTCAACGTGTTGATTGAACACACAGGTCAGCATTGTCTTGAGTGCATGGGCGGTATTGTTTTGCCCCTGCATTAGCCCAGAAAATTCAGCAAAATAATCGTCTAGATCACTCTGTTGATGCTGTGTCCGAATATAACCATTTAATGCATGCAGGATTTCTAAGTAATTATTTTCTTTTTCAACTTCATAACGTACAGGCAGGTTATAACTTAAACTTGCTTCAACAAATTGAGCTGTAAGCTTATGATTAAATAAGCCTAAAAATTTTTGAACTTCAACACGCTGTTTACGCGGTGCTTGTTTCACTTTATTGGTATAGGTATACGGCATTGCGCCTTGCATACCGGTTAAACCGACAATCAAATTGGTAAGATGAATTTTTTCATCTTGTTGTTCGAGTAATTCAATTTCATGTTTTGGGAAGTTCAAATTTAATGAACTTTCAAAAAGAAAATCGTCAGACCAATTCTTTAAAACAGCGGTATTGGGCGCATGTCTAAATAATCGTGTGGTTTGGATAAATTCAAAAGCTGTAGGGGTTTTAAAAAGCTCATCAATTACAGAAGCTTCTTGCCACCAACGTTCTGTACGCATTGGTATAACTCCTGTTTTGTATTTAAATCTCGAACAAAAACGTCAACAAAACTGTTCATCTGTACTTTTAAGTTAAAGATATGACTGATCAATTCGCTGAAAATATATAAGCTATGCCCTCTAAAGACTTGGACATCCACATCCATTAAAACCTTGACCCCACGGACAAACATTGGAAAGGGTTTGGCTTCAACCAGTTTATTGGTGATTTCAAACTCAATTTTTTTTATTGCATCAATAATTAAATGATTTTCTTTAGATTTTGGTAAGTTATAAAGCTCTAATAATTCTTTAATATGGCTGACAGCATCACCCTTCATTAACGCTAAAGTATTTAATGAAAGATGCGAAATAATACGCCATTGTTCATTCTTATTTTTTTCAAATTGGAACGGTGCAGTAGGTCTTTTTAACACCAATGCACGACGAGCAACGGTACTGTCATTCAAATTCAAGACATTGTTTGACTGGCCCAAAGCTTCGTGCGGTAATTCACGATTGGAACATAACAATTTACAACTGACAAAATCAGACTTAATACTGTGTGGTTCTAATTGTTTAGAAATAATCGAATAGCCCGTTTCGACATATTGATTTTGTAAAACGGTTGGATTTAATGCATAAAAAAACTGAATATCATCACCGTGATAATGACTCATGGCAAAGAAAGGTAAAATCGGATAAACCACTTGATCTTGGTTGCTTTTTTCACGGATCAAATTCATTTCAACGATTGAATACACTTGATAGAACTCAGGATGATGTGCATCCGTCATCAAAGGATATTCTAAGTTTTTATGATTGATTTTTTGTGGCTCAGCTTGTTTCTCAAACAAATTGACGACAGGGCTAGTAAATAACTTAAAATTTGCCACATTCAATTCTGAATAATTGCGAATAATGGCTTGGTCATTTAAATTCAGTTTTAAATGGATCTGCACTTCAAAACTTAGGTTTTCTTCTTTTAATAATTTTAAAAAATCTAAATTCAAATTTAAATAACTAAACTTTTCAGGAAAACAGAAATATTCGATTAATAATCGATAGGCATGATGGGTATGTTGATCAACCGGCAATAAACTTTCATTTTCATCAAAGCCCATCACTTCAAACGGATTTTTTATCGCTACAACTTTATGATTGATACGAAGACTAAAACTGGTCTCTTTATGAAAAATATGATCTAAAACTTGTAAAGGAAAGTTTGAAATCGCATCCAAATAAATGGGTAACTTTTCATTTTTCAACCAATTTTTAGCAGGGTTTAATAACTCAAATTTTAAATTTAATGTCGCATTTTGGTTTAAATGAATATGTGCACTAGGATTGGTTTGGAAACTCAGGCTTTCCAGTTGGATCGGCAGTAATTTAACTTCAGCACTGGTATTAAACTCACATTGGACACCTTTGAAACTTCTCGATTTTAAAGTGGTCCCTTTGGGAATAATATGAACATCTGTCAACTGTTTTTGCTTGTTTAAGTCTTCAAAACTCACAACTGAACACGCCGGAAAATGGCGTAAATATTGAGGAAACATCACCTCAAATAAAGAACGTGTAAAGATGTCGTAACTATCAGCTAACTTTTTATCAATACGTGCGGCAATTAAAGAAAATGCCTGTATCAAGCGTTCAATATGTGGATCATCAATTTGTTCTTGATTTAAAGATAATCGTTGTGCAATTTTTGGGTATTTATCTGCAAAGGCACGCGACTGCTGTCCAAATTCTTGTAATTGCTTTTCATAATACGGTAAAAGTTCTTCTATCACGACATACCTACTTTATTTTAAGATCTGGCAGAAATCACATATTGCTGTGTTGTTGGCTTAAGTAAGGCATCAAAAATTACAGGTTCATAAAGTGGGTGGATATTTAAATAAGCTTGAATGCTTAGGCATAACGAACCAACATTTTGGTCATCTAACTGCATTTCTACTTTAATTTGTTTTAAGCGTGGTTCATGTGCAGCAATCGATTGTTCTATAGACTGGCAGATGGTATCTCGATCGGTTGGATTCGCTGTGGAAAGCCCAACAAAATCAATAATGCCAAATTGTACGATAGACTTTTTTACTAAAGGGAAATCATCGATTTCCAAATCTAGCTTGGCAATACGTGTATTTAATAAGTCTTCTAAATCATGAGCAACAGACTCTCTTAACTCATGAATCGAAAGCCCTTTGATATAATCATCTTCAACAATTAAACGATCAAATAGTGTAGATCGAAATCCATATGGGTATAGTTGATCTAAATTCATAATGTATATTCTAATAATATGAAACAGATAGGGACCCGAGTCCCTATCTGTTCCAACAAACAATTAAGCAGCGTAAGATGCAGTATTGTTAGAAAGAGACCATTTCTTAGTAACGGCACCTTTAGCAGAACCGTTAATATCTTGTTGATTATAAGTCCACTCAACCGCAGCATATTTAAGACCAAATGCTTCAGTTGGAACACCTTCTTCATTTACCGTAGGCGTTACACTTGAAACAAGTACATGCTTAAGTTTGATTTGAAGGTACTTAATACGTTTGTCACCATTTGCACGGTAGAAGTCAATTTGAACTTCATCAAATGTATAACCCGCAGAACAAGCTTCCCAAAGTTTTGGACTAGTTGCATCCAAATCTTTAACAAAAAGCATATCTGAGTGTTCTACACGTTCAGCAGTATGACCACCAACGCTTGAAGAAGTCGCAGATTTCGGCTGACGAATATTATGAGACCAAGAATTAACTTCTAGCCAATTTTTGTGCTCAGAATCACGTGACTCGCCATCAACTTTGTACTTGCCTTGAAATTGAACGTATATATCTTTCATTGGATTACCCTTATTTTTTAAAGTTATTATTTAGCCACGCTCTATTTTAATTCGAGGACTGAGGTAACTCAGTGACAAGTCGCAAAGAAACCGACAACTCATCTAGCTGGAAATGCGGTCTTAAGAAGACCACAGACTTGTAGTGCCCTGGCTCTGCAGGATTCTCTACAACTTTTACAGAAGCTTCACGCAATGGATATTGCGCTTTTGCTTCTTGTGAAGCACCATCATCAAGCAATACATATTGTGATAGCCATTCATTTAAAAATGCTTCTACATTACCCGC
Organism: Acinetobacter sp. NyZ410; assembly: GCF_022828975.1. NCBI lineage: Bacteria > Pseudomonadati > Pseudomonadota > Gammaproteobacteria > Moraxellales > Moraxellaceae > Acinetobacter > Acinetobacter sp. NyZ410. The sequence continues at coordinate 4,819,122 of NZ_CP094620.1, forward strand.
TGAAGCAAAGCTTCCGACTTTATCTCGCATCATTGCTTTTAAATAATGTGCAATTCGAGAAACTGCCATGATGTATTGGATCTGGCTCGATAATGACGAGTTCGCATTTGCGGTATCACTGTCATACTTCTTCGGTTTTTGCGTAGACTGTGCACCAAAAAATGCTGCGTAATCTGTATTTTTACAATGAACAAGTGGAATAAAACCTAAGTCACTCAACTCTTTCTCACGACGGTCAGTGATCGCAATTTCAGTTGGGCACTTAAATACAACTTCACCATCATTGGTTTTGAAAGTATGTACTGGTAGGCCTTCGACCATACCACCACCTTCAACACCACGAATCGCAGCACACCAACCATGGAGGTCAAATGCATTGGTCAAACGAGTACCGAACGCATACGCGGCATTCATCCACAAATATTCATCATGGTTTTGCCCTGAAACTTCTTCCACGAAGTTAAAGCCTTCAGTCGCCCAACCTTCTTTTGGATCATAAGGCAAACGGCCTAAAACGCGTGGCATTGTCAACGCAACATAACGAGCGTCATCGCTTTCACGGAAAGAACGCCACTGTACATATTCTGCTGTTTCAAATACTTTTGAAACATCACGAGGGCGATCAATATCTGTAAATGATTCAAGGCCTAACATATTACTACTTGCTGCCGAAATAAACGGAGCATGTGCCGCTGCTGCAACATGTGAAATCTGTTCTAACAAATACATGTCTGAAGGAGTACGGTCAAACTCGAAGTCACCGATCAATGTCGCATAAGGTGCGCCACCGAATGAACCGTATTCTTCTTCATAAACTTTTTTAAACAAGGTACTCTGATCGAAATCTGTCGCGCCTTGGAAATCTTTAACCAATTCTTTTTTCGTTGTATTTAACATACGAATTTTGATCAATGGATTTGAAGGTGACTCCTGACAGAAGTAATACAAACCACGCCAAGTCGATTCAATTTTCTGAAACTGCTCATTGTGCATGATTTTACTGAGCTGCTTTGAAATCAACGCATCTATTTCAGCAATACGCTTATCAATCGATAAAGACATATTTTCTGAAACAGTGATTGTTCCTGCCATCACTTCTTTGGCTAATTCACCAATCAAGCTTTTCGCACGGTCATGCTCTTCGTCATTACGTGCAATGCGGCTACGCTCCACAATAGAATCAAGTAAACTTACTTCTTCTACGGCTGCATCTTGCACAGTATTGGTTTGTAAATTACTCATTTTCAGGACCCGCCTCAGCGCTTAATTTACGAATCTGATCAGTATTTTGTAAGACTTCATCAAGTAAATCTTCCAAACGCTCACTATTTGAAATCTTGTTTCTCAAATCCGTTAAACGTTCACGAGCTTCAACTAATTTTCTCAATGGTTCTACTTGTTGTACCACTTGTTCTGGTCTGAAATCTTCCATCGATTTAAAGGTTAAGTCGACCGACATACGCCCACCCTCTTCAGTCAGCGTATTTTCAACTTGATATGCGGCACGAGGAGACAACGACTCCATCACTTCATCAATGTTTTCTAAGTCGACATTGATAAATTTTTTATCTTTTAATTTGGTTTTTTCTAACTCAGAAGCAGCAGAAAAGTCACCTAAAACACCGACAACAAAAGGTAACTCTTTAATTTCTTTACCATCACCGACTTCAACATCATAAGTCAGTTGAACACGTGGTGGTCGGATTCGCTGTAATTTCTTCTGTACACTTTCACGTTTTGACATTTTTGTTATCCATTAATTTGGGCAATAAATTATGTTGGGAAATTAGGTCTCGCTGCTGGATTCGACGTTGCTGGCTTTGGTTTTGCAGGCGTCGCAGTAGGCTTTGTCGCTGGTTTTGCAGCAGGCGTTGAGCGTGTTGGTGTAGTACGGCTCTTCTGAGCGCGATTTACTTTCTGAGGACGAGCACGCTCTACAACTGGGGCACTTTCCTGATTTTTTTCAACCAAAACTGCCGCTGGCATTGCTTGTCTAACTGCATCAGTAAAACTTTTCGCAACAGGGTAGGTTTTATCCTCAGTCAAATATCTCATTTCACGCGTACGCATTTTATTCAATGCATCAGATGCTAAGCCAATTCCTGCAAGGAATTTGACATCTGTTAATTCATTGCTTTGGATGTTTTGCGTTTCTAAATAATTGACAATTTGGATGGCTTTATCATTTTTTCCAATTTGCTGAAACTTTTCTGCTGCTGAGACCAACAGCTTGTTTTTATTGTCTTTATTTTTCTTATCACACAATTGTGAATAGACCGCCAACAACTCAGGATTGGTTTCTCCCTCGACCATTGGGTAATCTTTTATACAGGATCTTTTTAGTTTGATTTCATCATCCGCGTAGACCAATGTAGTCGCCAATGATGCTCCAAGAACTAAAATATATGGAATAAAATTCTTCAAAATCCAACCTCAATATTTACTTGATTCAGTTATTCAATAGATTTACTTTTGATGTTTTATAAATATGTATAATTAAGCAATTTCGTTAAAGACTTAAAAATAAGACTAAAAAAACGTGCTCTCGTCAAGTTAAATTTCGTATCAATATTTTAACCGTTTGATAAAAATGACTTTTTTAATTGGTTGTATAATATACATAATATCCTGTCTTCACAAAAGTTTTTTTTTATGTAAAATATTTCCAGTGATTTTTAAAAAATTATTAAATATTTGATTTCAATATACTAATTTTAATGCCAAATTTATAGGCTAGAAAATTTAGAATTTATTTGCCTAGAAATAAAGTTTTTTGAGAGAGACAGAAAATGACAGATCTAAAAGTTTTGATTAAAAAGTTATCAGCATCTTCACGTACATCTTTAGAACAATCCGCCAATTTATGTGTAAACCATCAAAATTTTGAAATCGAAATCGAACATTTTTTTGTCAAATTATTAGAACAACAATCCAATGATCTTGAACTTCTACTTAATAAATACAAAATTTCAAAAGATGCACTTTTAACGGATTTATTAGAGTGTATTTCTCAACTTCCTAAAGGAAATACCCGTACACCTATTTTTTCCAAATCAATTGTTAGACTTCTTGAACAAGCATGGTTACTTGCTTCGGCTGAACCAGACCCAGTGATCCGAAGCGGTCATTTATTGATTGCGCTTTTAACAGCATCTGATCTTTATCAAATTGCCATTCGAGCATCGAGTTTATTTGATCTGTTTCCAATTGATACGATGAAGCATAAATTTTTGGAAATTTGTGTAAACAGCGCCGAAAATATTCCAACAAATTCTCAAGAACAAGAAGCTGAACTTAAGAATCAGCCAACAGACCATTCTGCTTCGAGCAAAAAGACACCTGCATTAGATCAGTTCACCATTAATTTGACTGAAAAAGCCCAAAAAGGTGGGATTGATCCAGTCATTGGTCGTGAATATGAAATCCGTTTAATGCTTGATATCTTAATGCGTCGTCGTCAAAACAACCCTATTTTAACGGGTGAACCTGGTGTGGGTAAAACCGCAGTTGTGGAAGGTCTGGCATTAAAAATTTCACAGAACCAAGTGCCCGATGCGTTAAAAAATGTCCAATTACACTCTTTGGATATGGGGCTGTTACAAGCAGGTGCAAGTGTTAAAGGTGAGTTTGAAAACCGCTTAAAACAAGTGATTCATGAAGTACAACAGTCTTCTCATCCAATTATTTTGTTTATTGATGAAGCTCACACCATGATTGGTGCAGGCGGCCAAGCTGGGCAAAATGATGCTGCGAACTTATTAAAACCTGCACTTGCACGCGGTGAATTACGCACAATTGCAGCAACAACTTGGGCTGAATATAAACAGTATTTTGAAAAAGATGCTGCTTTAAGTCGTCGTTTCCAAGTGGTCAAAGTAGAAGAGCCAACGGAAGAAGTCGCGATCGATATGCTACGTGCCATGATTCCAGTGATGGCCAATCACTTTAATTTACGCATTGATGATGAAGCGATTATCACCGCTGTTCATTCTTCACATCGTTATATTAGTGGACGCCAACTCCCGGATAAAGCCATTAGTGTGCTTGACACCGCTGCAGCTCGTGTTGCGCTAACCCAAAATGCTCAACCGGTCAAACTCGATCAACTTAAAGCACAACAACATAATTTAAATCTTGAATTCAATATTATTGAAAATGAACACCGCCACCAGCCAATTCATGAAGAACGTTTAGCTCAGTTAACATCATCATTGGAATTGCTTGATCAAGAAATTCAGCAAACAGAACAACAATGGCAAGCTGAATTGGCACTGATTCAAAAAATTCAAGCATTAGAAACTGCTGAACAGGCTGATTCGAACAAAGATGAGATCTTCAATACACGTACGCAGTTAGCTGAGCTACAAGGTCAGCAGCCATTGGTCTTTGAACGTGTAAATGCCCAAATTATTAATGAAATTATTTCAGACTGGACGGGTATTCCTGTTGGCAAAATGGTCAATGATGAAATTAAGCAAATTCTCAGTCTGGAAGAAAAACTTGAAAAACGTGTGATGGGACAAGATTATGCCCTACATCAGTTGGTTCAAGGTATTAAAACATCAAAAGCACGTTTAGAAGATCCAAATAAACCACAGGGTGTTTTCATGCTTGTTGGTCCAAGTGGTGTAGGTAAAACAGAAACTGCCTTAGCACTTGCCAATGAACTTTATGGTGGTGAGTCACATTTAATCACCATCAATATGTCTGAATACCAAGAGGCGCATACGGTTTCTTCACTTAAAGGCGCACCTCCAGGATATGTCGGGTATGGTCAAGGCGGTGTTTTGACTGAAGCCGTTCGACGTAATCCGTATAGCGTTGTGTTATTAGACGAGATTGAAAAAGCACACAGCGATGTCCAAGAACTGTTCTACCAAGTTTTTGACAAAGGTACGCTCGAAGATGGTGAAGGTCGTGTGATTGATTTTAAAAACACCACGATATTACTGACTTCAAATACGGGCTCAAATGCCATCATGCAGGCATGCCTAAATCAACCTGTCGAAGAATGGCCAAGTGCTGAAGAGCTGACTGAACAACTCAAACCAAGCTTATACAAACAATTTAAACCGGCATTCTTAGGCCGTATGCGAATTGTCCCTTATTTCCCACTACATGATGATCTGTTAGTCAGAATTATTGAGCATAAACTAGGAAAAATTACAGCACGACTCGAAAAACAGTATGAAACCAAAGTGACATATAGCGATGATTTAATCGAATTAATTCTAAGTCGTTGTACTGAAGTTGATAGTGGCGCTCGTAATGTTGATAACATTTTAAATGCCTCAGTGTTACCTGCTTTGGCCACTGAAATATTGGTGGCTTTGGCTGAACAAAAAATACCAAAAGTCATTCATATTGATACGAAAGATGATGAAATCATTTACCTATTAGATCCACAAGCGAAGCCAGCAAAGAAAAAGTCGAGCAAAAAGTCAAAAGTTGTGGAAGCTTAAATATATACGAGTATAGAAAATGGATATAAATTTAGACGTCTTATTAGAGCCTATTTCTGATGCTCATCCGTGTGGAGAAGATTTATCTTTTTCCAATGAGTTTCACGAAATTAAAAAAGCACGTACCCATGATGATCCTTTATTAGACCAAGGTGATTGGATTTCTGAGCCAAAGCAAGCCGACTGGTCATTTGTTGCAGAAAAATCAATCCAATTACTCACGCAAAAAACCAAAGATATTCGTTTATTAACATGGCTTACTGAAGCTTGGACAAACCTCTATGGCTTTGAAGGGCTAATCAAAGGACTGGAACTGAGTCACCGTGTTTTAGAACAGTTCTGGTTAAAGATTCATCCTGAAATTGAAGATGACGACTTAGATCAACGCCTAGGCTTACTTCAAGGTTTTACCACCCAATTACCGAGCTTGGTAAAGAATGTTCCGCTTATCAACATTCAACCATTTTATTCACTTGCCCAATACGAAAAATTCTTACATTTACAGAATAATCGTCGTAAGCAAGCCGAAGATTCTGACAGTGTAGAAGCGTCCTTAGAATTAGATCAATTCAATCAGGCGCTATTCAACACCTCTCGCACTTTTCAATATCAAAATTATCAGCAATTTCAAGAAATTTTGCAGCATTGGAATATTATCAAACAAACATTAGATGCACTGATGGAGCTGGAAGCACCAAGTTTTGCGAGTATCGATTCACAGTTTGAAAATATTCAAATGAATCTGAAAAAAATCTATAAAGCAGACTCATTTGGAAACAACACCAATACAGCTGCAGTTGAAGATACCCCAGCTCAAATGACAATGCCAGTAACAGAAACAACGCATTCAGCTCCAATTCCACAAACACAAACATTTCAGCCTCAACCACAAAGCCATTTACAAAACCGTGAACAGGCAATGCGGGTTTTACAAGAGATTGCCGATTACTTTCAAACCAATGAGCCGCATAGTCCTGTGAGTTATATGCTGCAAAAAACAATTAAATGGAGCCAAATGCCTTTACATGAATGGTTAACTCAAGTCATTAAAAATGATAATCCCCTTGATTCTATTCAAGAATTATTGGGCGTAAACCAAAATAATGAATCTTCTGAATGGTAATCATCTATGTTTAAAGCAGAAAAAGTTCTTTGGGGTGAAGGTTTATTTTTAAGACCACAACACTTCCAATTACAAGATACGTATCAAGAACAACGACTTAACCACACCATTCGTTCAACGATTCCTTATCCTTATGGAATTAAAAATCTTCGATTTGACGAAACACAGTTGGGCACACATGTGCTTGCTTTAGAGCAAATTGATATGATTTGGCAGGATGGTGAAATTTACCAAGCGCCGGCCAAAGATCTGTTACCACAACCGATTTTATTGGATGAACTGAACTTGCGTGGGGAAATGTTAATTTACTTAGCATTGCCTATTTTACAACCGAATAAGAAGAACATCTCTGATGAACAGGATAAACAACCTGCTCGCTACCATTCATATTTGAATGAAACTCACGATCTTTTTACAGACGCATCCCCTGCTGAAATTACATTTCTTCGACGCCGAACTGAATTTAAACTTTTTGATGTTCAAGCAGATCCAAATCAAGATTTAGATGGTTTTTTATATCTTGCTATCGGAAAAATTCGACGTCATAGTTCAGGGAATTTTGAGATTGATTCAAAATATATCCCACCAATTTTACATATTCAGTCAAATGAAACCTTATTGGCAAATTTGAAGCGAACGTTGAACGTTGTTCGTGCCAAAATTAAAATGATTCAAACCAATAACCGTGAAAATGAACAAAAGCTCATTGAGTTTAGATCGGGTGATATTGTTTCATTCTGGTTGGTCAATGCACTAAATACTGCTCATGCGACCTTGAATCATCTGTTACAAAATCCACAGATTCACCCTGAAAAACTATTTTTTGAACTTCTGCGTTTAACGGGTTCATTGCTGACATTCTCGACCGCATATGAAGTTGAACATTTACCACAATATCAACATCATAACTTGCAAGATAGCTTTAGCCAGCTTGATAAAATTTTACGCGAATTGCTCGACACGATTATTTCAAGTCGTTATATCAGTATTGCGCTAAAAGAAATTCGCCCATCTTATTGGGTCGGAAGCTTAGAAACAGATAAAATCACTAAAGAATCAAGACTTTATATCGCTGTTTCTAGTAGCATGATGCAAACCCATGAACTGATTCAAATTGTCCCACTGCGTTTCAAAGTCGGGAATACTGTCGATGTTGAACAACGTGTTGTTGCAGCACTTCCTGCAATCCCAATTCATCATTTAGTCCAAATTCCAACTGCTATCCCGGTACGTTCTGGTGTGAATTATTTTGAAATTGAACCACATCATGAAATGTATCAACGTATGCTTGATTCTGAAACCATCTGTATTTATGTTCCTGCAGGTTTCCAAGATATCAGTATTGAATTAATTGCAGTGATGAATGGTTAAGCGAGGAGTATGTCATGAGCCAGAATAATATTGCCCCCTCACTGTTTGATGATGGACAAATTGGTGGAGGTTCTTTACCGCAACAATCCAAAATCACACAAGCAACCAATTTAGTCGATCTTCTACATGACGGATTTTATATTGTTTTCTTATTGAAGAATCAGTATGTGCCAGAAAATGCAAACGGCTTTAAAGACAAAATTTTAGATTTGTTGAATCGTTTTGAACACCAAGCAAAAAAACTGCAGTTTTCTCCTGAAGATATTCATGATGCAAAATATGCATATTGTGCCTTAATTGATGAAACCATTGTTACTCAACAAGATCCATCATTCTTTAACCTGCAAAATCATTGGTTAATCAGTCCACTCCAATTAACTTTATTTGGTTCACAGCTTGCAGGTTATCGTTTCTTTGAGTTTCTCGAACTGATTCGTGCTCGTGGTAAAGAAAGATTGGCTTCTCTCGAAGTTTTTCATTATTGCTTATTGCTTGGATTCCAAGGTAAGTATCGTATTGAATCAATTGAAAGTTTAAATCATCTTGTGGCACGAGTCGGTGATGAAATCGATTATTTAAAAGGCAAAAAGACGGCCTTTTCTCCTTTTGCGGCTTTACCAGATCAAATCAAAAATATTATTCATAAAGAATTACCCTTTGTTTGGATTTTAATTTTCCTGTTGTTATTTGCTGTACTGGCTTTCGCTGGCCTAAAATTCATGTTGAATAAGACGGAAAATGCTTCTATTGCGAAATTTAATAATGTGATTTCTGCACCTGCTGAACAAGCACATATCACTATTCAATTGCCTTGACAGGTTGAATTATGACACAAGAAAAACAAACATCTATTCGTATATTACAAAGTAAACCCGCTAAAAAAACATTGGGGAAATCGTCTGTTTTTCTACTTGGTTTAATTGCTGGGATGGTTATCTCTGCTATTTTCTTTTTTGTTTTTATCAATATCAACCCAACAGAAAATACCAGTACCAATACGGATTCGGTTGCAACACAAGAACCTGAACTACGCGATGTGCATGCTGAAGAAACAGCAACCAATCATCACGATGAAAATGCTGGTGCATATAAGCAGCATATCAATGAAAAAGATTTCAATCAGATTTTTAAACATGAAAATAAGGTTGCTGCTCAGAAAAATCCAAATCCGAATGCCTCCCCGTTTGAACAAATGCTAAAACCAGAGGCGAAACCAGCAGTGCCACCGCCAGCTGCAACCAGACCACAGGCTGCAATAACCGCAAAACCAGTACCAAAAGCAAAAGTAGAAGCAAAAGCAGAAACTGCGGCTAAACCTACTGAAAAAGAAGCCGCACCTAAAAAAGAGGAAGCGCAAGAAGCTTCCCCTGAAGGTACCGTGAAAATGACGATAGACCGTAAAGTCATAGAAAACAAACCATGATTTTGTTTGTTGTCATTTGTTTTATCTTTTTGGTGCTTGGTCTAACTTTTCTGATGTCTTATGAAATTAGACATAAAACTTTAGACTACCTTAAAGCACTTTTACCGCAAGGTAAGAGAAAGCTGGCTTCTGCAAAGCACTTTGCAGAACAAATGAATCAAGCAGCCTCAGCCCATCAAACCCAAACCCATTGGCATTTACAGCAATGGTGGATTTTGATTGCGGGTTTCTTTTTACTTTCCAGCATTCTTGTTTTTGCATTTACACGACCAATTGATCCGACAAAGGTTGAAGCAGAATATTTAAGAAAAACTGACCCTCAAATTTATGCGCTATTAAATGGTGAGGTTTTAACCCCTCCTCCAGCAGTGGATGAAAGCTTAATTGATGCTGCGATTGTTCAAGCACAGATATTGGAAAGAGAAAATCCTGTTCCAAATCATCAATTTCCGAGTGTAAATCCATCAGCTATAGATAATGAAGGGATTGGAGATCAACGTAGCAGCTTCGATACAGCAATGGTTGACCGTAAATGGGACAAAATGCATCCAAGTTATAAGCAGCGTTTACTGATGGTCTTTAAAATCATGAAAGAGCGCCATGGTTATGAAATGGTGCTTTTAGAAGGTTATCGTAGTCCAGAACGTCAAACTCGTTTATCTGGCAATACAGCCACGACTTTAGCCAAAGCCTATCAAAGTTATCATCAATTTGGTTTAGCAGCCGATGTTGCCTTTAAACGAGATGGTAAAGTTGTTATTTCTGAACGAGATCCTTGGGCATGGAAAGGTTATCAATTATATGGGGTTGTTGCTGAATCTGTAGGTTTAACATGGGGTGGACGTTGGACACGCATTCACGACTATGGTCATACTGAGTTCCGTATGCCAGGACTGCGTAAAAACCGTGAATCTGCTGAACGCTTGATTGCTGAAGCACAAGGCAAAGGACTTATGGCAAATAATATTGATGTAAATTAATAGCCATGTTGTCTGTGTAGGAAAATGCTTACAGCAATCACAGCGATTGTCATCTATACGATCAAAGCAGAGTCTTATATTCTATAGTTATAGGGAACAGGAAGTTTCCCAGACATAAAACAACAATAAAGCGTCTGAGCATCAGGAACGTGAGATTCGACAGGAGTCAGATCTAACACACCAATACGAAGAAAACCCCATCAGGATGATGGGGTTTTCTTTTTATATCTATAGCATATCTGATTCACATCATATTGTTTGAGAATCTATAAACCATTTAAATACGTAATAATCTGTTGATTTTCAGCCATTTCTGCAAGCTCTAATGCGGTAAATTGGCTTTTATAGTCTTTGTTTGCGCCTTTAGAAATCAATAATTTAACGATATCTAAATGATCATTTTCCGCCGCAGCTTGTAGCGCACTATAGCCTTCATCATCAGTTTGATTGACATCAACACCTTGTGATAATAGTTGTTCGACCTGTTCAAACTCTCCTAAAGATGCAGCATACACCAGTTCAGGAAGATGTAATTCTTCATCATGATCAGGAAGCGGTGAAAATGAGTTAAGTTTCATAAGAAATACCAAATTTTTGTTCAATTATTATTTAGCTAAAAATTTTAAAGGTCAATAGTTCATTATTCAATGAACTCAGTGATCAATTAACTTAATATAACGAGATCTGTTTCATTTCGATAATAGACACTCAGCATAAAAAAACACCCCGCTCTCGCTAGAGATCGGGGTGTTTTAGATTTAAAAGCTGGCGATGACTTACTCTCACATGGGTAACCCCACACTACCATCAGCGCTAAGAGGTTTCACTTCTGAGTTCGGGAAGGGATCAGGTGGTTCACTCTTGCTATTGTCGCCAGCAAACTGTTATGGACTTGTTCGGGTCTTATTTAAATGCCTTACTTCGTACCAAATGAGTTTAACAGAACATTTGAGTTGGGTATTGTAACTAGCTTTACAACTAAATCAAGTATGTTTGATCTTTTATGAATCAAATGATGCTTCATATACAACTGCTTGGGTGTTGTATAGTCAAGCCTCACGAGCAATTAGTATTGGTCAGCTTCATGCGTCACCGCACTTCCACATCCAACCTATCAACGTCGTAGTCTTCAACGGCTCTTTAGAGGACATAAAGTCCTAGGGAAATCTTATCTTGAGGTAGGCTTCCCGCTTAGATGCTTTCAGCGGTTATCCCTTCCGAACATAGCTACCCGGCGATGCGACTGGCGTCACAACCGGTACACCAGAGGTTCGTCCACTCTGGTCCTCTCGTACTAGGAGCAGATCCTCTCAAATTTCCAACGCCCACGGTAGATAGGGACCGAACTGTCTCACGACGTTCTAAACCCAGCTCGCGTACCTCTTTAAATGGCGAACAGCCATACCCTTGGGACCTGCTTCAGCCCCAGGATGAGATGAGCCGACATCGAGGTGCCAAACACCGCCGTCGATATGAACTCTTGGGCGGTATCAGCCTGTTATCCCCAGAGTACCTTTTATCCGTTGAGCGATGGCCCTTCCATACAGAACCACCGGATCACTAAGACCTACTTTCGTACCTGCTCGACTTGTGGGTCTCGCAGTTAAGCGCGCTTTTGCCTTTATACTCTACGCGTGATTTCCGACCACGCTGAGCGCACCTTCGTACTCCTCCGTTACTCTTTAGGAGGAGACCGCCCCAGTCAAACTACCCACCAGACATGGTCCTCGTCCCGGATAACGGGACAGAGTTAGAACCTCAATATTACCAGGGTGGTATTTCAAGGATGGCTCCATAGCAACTGGCGTCACTACTTCAAAGCCTCCCACCTATCCTACACAAGTAAGATCAAAGTTCAATGTCAAGCTGCAGTAAAGGTTCACGGGGTCTTTCCGTCTAGCCGCGGGTACACCGCATCTTCACGGCGATTTCGATTTCACTGAGCCTCTGCTGGAGACAGCGCCCCCATCATTATGCCATTCGTGCAGGTCGGAACTTACCCGACAAGGAATTTCGCTACCTTAGGACCGTTATAGTTACGGCCGCCGTTTACTGGGGCTTCGATCAAGAGCTTCGCTTACGCTAACCCCATCAATTAACCTTCCAGCACCGGGCAGGCATCACACCCTATACGTCCACTTTCGTGTTTGCAGAGTGCTATGTTTTTAATAAACAGTTGCAGGGGCCTGGTTTCTGTGGCTGCCAATAGCTCAAGGAGCAAGTCCTATCACCGTCAGCAGCGTACCTTCTCCCGAAGTTACGGTACCATTTTGCCTAGTTCCTTCAGCAGAGTTCTCTCAAGCGCTTTGGTCTACTCGACCTGACCACCTGTGTCGGTTTAGGGTACGATTCCTGTGTAACTGAAGCTTAGAGACTTTTCCTGGAAGCATAGTATCAGCCACTTCGCTAGTAAACTAGCTTGCTATCAGCTCTCAGCATAGAGCACCCCGGATTTGCCTAAGATGCATGCCTACTGCCTTTCACCTGGACAACCAACGCCAGGCTGACTTAACTTTCTCCGTCCTCTCATCGCATTACACAGAAGTATTGGAATATTAACCAATTTCCCATCGACTACGCCTCTCGGCCTCGCCTTAGGGGTCGACTCACCCAGCCCCGATTAACGTTGGACTGGAACCCTTGGTCTTTCAGCGAACGGGTTTTTCACCCGTTTTGTCGTTACTCACGTCAGCATTCGCACTTCTGATACCTCCAGCATACTTCTCAATACACCTTCATCGGCTTACAGAACGCTCCCCTACCACGTATACATAGTATACATCCGCAGCTTCGGCATATAGTTTTAGCCCCGTTACATCTTCCGCGCAGGCCGACTCGACTAGTGAGCTATTACGCTTTCTTTAAAGGGTGGCTGCTTCTAAGCCAACCTCCTAGCTGTCTATGCCTTCCCACATCGTTTCCCACTTAACTATAATTTGGGGGCCTTAGCTGGCGGTCTGGATTGTTTTCCTCTTGACTACGGACGTTAGCACCCGCAGTCTGTCTCCCGGATAGTACTCATAGGTATTCGGAGTTTGCATCGGTTTGGTAAGTCGGGATGACCCCCTAGCCGAAACAGTGCTCTACCCCCTATGGTATTCGTCCGAGGCGCTACCTAAATAGCTTTCGGGGAGAACCAGCTATCACCGAGTTTGATTAGCCTTTCACCCCTATCCACAAGTCATCCCCTGGCTTTTCAACGACAGTGGGTTCGGTCCTCCAGTTAGTGTTACCCAACCTTCAACCTGCTCATGGATAGATCACCCGGTTTCGGGTCTATACCCAGCAACTAAACGCCCTATTAAGACTCGATTTCTCTACGGCTCCCCTATGCGGTTAACCTTGCTACTGAATATAAGTCGCTGACCCATTATACAAAAGGTACGCAGTCACCGAACAAGTCGGCTCCCACTGCTTGTATGCATGCGGTTTCAGGATCTATTTCACTCCCCTCACAGGGGTTCTTTTCGCCTTTCCCTCACGGTACTGGTTCACTATCGGTCAGTCAGGAGTATTTAGCCTTGGAGGATGGTCCCCCCATATTCAGACAAGGTTTCACGTGCCTCGCCCTACTCGTCATCATTATATGTGCCCTTTCGTGTACGGGACTATCACCCTCTACGGTAGCACTTCCCAGAGCTTTCCGCTAAAACACATATAACTTAATGGGCTGATCCCCGTTCGCTCGCCGCTACTGAGGGAATCTCAATTGATTTCTTTTCCTAAGGGTACTGAGATGTTTCACTTCCCCTCGTTCGCCTCGCATGACTATGTATTCATCATGCGATACCTACCTTATGGTAAGTGGGTTTCCCCATTCAGAAATCTCCGGATCACAGGATATTTGCCGCCTCCCCGAAGCTTATCGCAGGCTATTACGTCTTTCATCGCCTCTGACTGCCAAGGCATCCACCACATGCACTTAATTACTTGACTATACAACCCCAAACAGTCGTTAATCCCTACAAGGAGGATCAACAATGTGAACTTAATCACTTCTATTTGTTGCCTGTGAACTTAATCACCATACAGCTTCAATTTAATTCATATACCAAAACGCTTGATTCAGTTTTATCGCTAGTGCTCATTTCATTCAACATTAACAATTACTTGCTAACATCAACTAAAACGAGTTTAAACAATTATTTCAACTCAAATATATTCTGTTAATGATTCACTACCGCCTCGTCAGCGAGTAGTTAACTGTGATAAATCACAGAACTTAATAAGCTATCGGCTTACTAAGTTCTGTAATCACTTAGTCTTTAATTAGTGGTGGAGACTAACGGAGTCGAACCGTTGACCTCCTGCGTGCAAAGCAGGCGCTCTACCAACTAAGCTAAGTCCCCAGCTTAAGATCTTAATATATCTGCTCTTCTGTGTTCAGTAGACTTGGTGGGTCTGACAAGACTTGAACTTGTGACCCCACGCTTATCAAGCGTGTGCTCTAACCAACTGAGCTACAGACCCTCAGATACATCAATGAAGAACAACTTGTTGTGGATTCTTACCAATCGTCAATCTTTCGTTAAGGAGGTGATCCAGCCGCAGGTTCCCCTACGGCTACCTTGTTACGACTTCACCCCAGTCATCGGCCACACCGTGGTAAGCGTCCTCCTTACGGTTAGACTACCTACTTCTGGTGCAACAAACTCCCATGGTGTGACGGGCGGTGTGTACAAGGCCCGGGAACGTATTCACCGCGGCATTCTGATCCGCGATTACTAGCGATTCCGACTTCATGGAGTCGAGTTGCAGACTCCAATCCGGACTACGATCGGCTTTTTGAGATTAGCATCCTATCGCTAGGTAGCAACCCTTTGTACCGACCATTGTAGCACGTGTGTAGCCCTGGTCGTAAGGGCCATGATGACTTGACGTCGTCCCCGCCTTCCTCCAGTTTGTCACTGGCAGTATCCTTAAAGTTCCCACCCGAAGTGCTGGCAAATAAGGAAAAGGGTTGCGCTCGTTGCGGGACTTAACCCAACATCTCACGACACGAGCTGACGACAGCCATGCAGCACCTGTATGTAAGTTCCCGAAGGCACCAATCCATCTCTGGAAAGTTCTTACTATGTCAAGACCAGGTAAGGTTCTTCGCGTTGCATCGAATTAAACCACATGCTCCACCGCTTGTGCGGGCCCCCGTCAATTCATTTGAGTTTTAGTCTTGCGACCGTACTCCCCAGGCGGTCTACTTATCGCGTTAGCTGCGCCACTAAAGCCTCAAAGGCCCCAACGGCTAGTAGACATCGTTTACGGCATGGACTACCAGGGTATCTAATCCTGTTTGCTCCCCATGCTTTCGTACCTCAGCGTCAGTATTAGGCCAGATGGCTGCCTTCGCCATCGGTATTCCTCCAGATCTCTACGCATTTCACCGCTACACCTGGAATTCTACCATCCTCTCCCATACTCTAGCTTCCCAGTATCGAATGCAATTCCCAAGTTAAGCTCGGGGATTTCACATCCGACTTAAAAAGCCGCCTACGCACGCTTTACGCCCAGTAAATCCGATTAACGCTCGCACCCTCTGTATTACCGCGGCTGCTGGCACAGAGTTAGCCGGTGCTTATTCTGCGAGTAACGTCCACTCACTGTAGGTATTAACTACAGGAGCCTCCTCCTCGCTTAAAGTGCTTTACAACCATAAGGCCTTCTTCACACACGCGGCATGGCTGGATCAGGGTTCCCCCCATTGTCCAATATTCCCCACTGCTGCCTCCCGTAGGAGTCTGGGCCGTGTCTCAGTCCCAGTGTGGCGGATCATCCTCTCAGACCCGCTACAGATCGTCGCCTTGGTAGGCCTTTACCCCACCAACTAGCTAATCCGACTTAGGCTCATCTATTAACGCAAGGTCACAAGTGATCCCCTGCTTTCCCCCGTAGGGCGTATGCGGTATTAGCATCCCTTTCGAGATGTTGTCCCCCATTAATAGGCAGATTCCTAAGTATTACTCACCCGTCCGCCGCTAGGTCAGTTACCGAAGCAACCTCCCCCGCTCGACTTGCATGTGTTAAGCCTGCCGCCAGCGTTCAATCTGAGCCATGATCAAACTCTTCAGTTAAAAATCATTAGTGACTTAAGGTCACAATTCTGGCTCATCAATGTACTGACAAATTCTCTTAAATAAACTTCGAGTAATTTAAACCAATCAATCAATGATAATATTTCGATCAATCAATCAGTAAAAATCCACACAAGTTGTTCTTCATATTCTCTTAATGATCTTCTCAATGCTTCGTCAGCATCAAGCTAGGTCGGCTATACTACTCTCTATCTCTAAAAAGTCAATCAATAATGTTAATTATTTTTTCTAACAAACCCAACTCCAATCTCATCTTAAAATCTCAATTCGAAATCTTAACAACTTAATCAAGTGCCTGATTTATCAGAAGTTTTATTTAACATCACCGCCGATGGATGTGCATTCTACAGCATTCCCTAACCAACACAACCCCTTTTTTTAAACTTTTTTATCGGATGTGCGTTTTTTCCTCAAAATCAGTGTTTTTTTATGCTTTTTATCTATTTTTTAAGCATTTTTCATTATTTTTTTCATATTAAAGTTATTTTTATGCTTTGTTTTCCACTCTCGAATTACAAAATCTAAGCATTATTCAACTGAATTAGGATTCAAAAAGAAAAACCGCATCAATTTGATGCGGTAAATCCTATACTTTGTGCACTTTTATATTTTGCAGTCATTTCATCTGTTAAATGCTGCAGAATAGAACCCACATTTTCAAAAGGATGAAAACAGGACTGTCGTACAATCACCGCAAAGTCTCCAGCACTTAAACGATCTAAAGATTGCAGTTTTACTTTTATATCGGCTTCATGAACAATAAGTTTGAGTTGTGTACAGACATTTTCCAATAAAGCCAAACGCTGTGCATAATTTAAAAAATCAAAATGCATTTTAAAATCGAAACGGCGTAACGCAGCTTGATCAAGCTCATCAAAGCGATTGGTTGTCGCCACCACGATGCCATTAAAGCTTTCCAGTTGAACCAAAAACTCATTTACCTGCGAAACTTCCCAAGAGCGGGTTGCTTGGCGGCGATCTTGTAATAAACCATCTACTTCATCCAGCAATAAAATTGCCTGTAAGTCTTCGGCTTCATGAAACGCTTTAGCAAGGTTCTGTTCTGTTTCACCAACCCAAGCAGAAATTAAGTCTGAACCACGCTTAATCAGTAATGGTCGATTGATGGTTTCAGATAACCATCGTGCAAATGCAGTTTTACCTGTTCCAGATGCTCCATATAAACATAAACGGCCAAAACCATGTTGCTGGATACCTGATGCGATCTCCGCAAGATTCGCCTTACAGTTGATATAGTTCAGATCATAGAACTTGGGCAAAGCATTACTATCTTGCAATTTAATGCCTTGATGACCCTGTGCTTTTAAAGTATTGGACACCAATTTGGTCATGCTTTCCTGTACCACTAAATGCGCATTGTGCATTTGAGCCGCTTTGGCAACACGATAACTACGGCGTAAAATTGCTGGAGATAATTGCTCAACATTGGCCAAGGCTTCCTGATACAAAGGATTAAGTTCTTGACCACAATGTTGTTCGATAAAGCTTCTGCGTTGCTTTTTAGGTGGCACTTTAATTTCAAGTACCATATCAAAACGGCGTATAAACGCAGGATCGAGCTGATCAGAATTAGACACCCAAATCGTTGGTGTACGATTTTGCTCTAAAATACGATTGACCCAAGCCTTACGACTTTGCGCAGTGCTTTTCATCCCCACACCATTTTCGGTGTCATTAAACACATCCTCAACTTCATCAAACATCAATAAAGCAGATTGACTGTCGAAAATGCACTGCGCTGCACGATACGCACATAAACGCCCTGTGGCTGAAATTGCATCACCATCTTCATCTTCACAGGAGATTTCAAAAAGTTGCACCGCCATTTCATCTGCAAGGGTCTTACACAGTTGTGTCTTTCCTGTGCCTGAACTGCCATAAAGGAAGATATTTACCCCCTGTTGCTTACTCATTTTGACTTGCTTTAAGTAAGTTAGGAGTAAAGTCAATTCAGTGTGTAAATGAGGATAATCCTCTAAGGTTAATTCAGCAGGCTGACTTTTATTAATGGTTCCAACAAACAGATCCATCACATCATTGGTTTTCACCAATAACTTATCGGCCAATTGGTTTGACACCAGATTCAATTTCCCACGTAAATAATTACGATAGTGTTGTTGAACACTGATTAAGCCACTGCGATGTAAACGCCCTTGTACAGACAAAGCCTGCCGAATTGCTTCATAAGGTAAATCTAAAACCACAGCCAAAGCACGTATGGTTTTAGACGCAGTCAATTCACCGATGGTATCCGCAATATCATCTAGAAGTTGTTCACTATTTAACATCACGATAAAACCTAAAATCGTACTTTAAACAGCATTTAAATCCAGTAATTGCTGTATTAACTTCAGGTTATATTGCAACTCAGCATTGAACTGAAAATTATCTAATAAATTTTGCTGTTGGCTATTTTTATGCAAATGGTTGAGTTCCTGATAAGCAGCTTGCTCATCGAACTTATCTGCAAGTAATGCTTCAGAAAAACCTAACTTTTTTGCAATCCATTGATGACTAAAGCAATGATCAGAAATAAATTCTTTTGCACCGCCTAACTCGACCAAAAATCGAAAAGCCCAAAGTTTTACAATCGGAGAAATTTCAGCAAAATCCGCTACGTCAATCTGATGCATATTTTGTGCAAAAGGTTGATTAATATATTCGTTCATATATTCACTTTTTTCTTTTCATGACTAAGGCTAAACTTTTTTCAATTTGCATTTTCTGCAAGCAAAGTCATCCCTCAGAACATGTATATTCTTTAAAATAAGGTTTATTTTCGTTTAATTTAAACGATTAAAAATGTATAGGGTCTATTTAAAGCCCAAAATGAGAAATACGTTAAACAACATGATTTTTCTCCCGAATATTGAATTTAACAGCTGATTCAAATCACATTTTAAGCACCCAGCTTAAAACGATGGGTTCAATCAAGATATTATGGTTATCCTGCAACCAGTCAGTGGTTGTAAACAATCTTGTCAAAAAGGCAACGTTACAAGATCAAATTGAGGCAAGTGAAAAGAAAATTAGCTTTGTCATTGTGATTATTTAAGCCATCGTGGCTAAATTTTGGCCCATTTTAAAGTTAAGCATGGATTTTTGCAATTATTTATTTATCACCAACATAGAATTTTGTCAGTTTTCATCAATGAACCAACGAAAAAATCCCGCCGAAGCGGGATTTTGATTGTCTGTTTCAGTTTATTTTGCTTTATCGATAAATAGCTGGGTACTGTATTCAGCCGTTGCTAATTTATTAATTTTCTTTTGACCTGTCTGACCAGCCAAACCTTGGGCATATTTGAGGAAAGCCTCAGCATAGTCTAAGCCAACATTCACACGGCGCTCACCAGTAATGGTTTTCAAGGTGGTATAGTAGTCACCACCATTGGCAAGAAAATCAATCGTGATCGCTTTGTAAGTCTTATTGAGATCAAGATTTTCATATTGCCCAGATGCATTACGTACTTGTATTTGGTTAAGACGCTGGCCTTTGTCTTTGGTAAAGTCAACATTCCAACGCATACCACCAGTATATGGGTAGCTACCCGTATTATTCTGGGCAATCACACCATCTATTGCATCTTCTAAGGTGGCTTTAACTTCAGCACCCGTCAAATCTAAACGCAACAATGTATTCTTGAACGGTAAGACATTATAAATTTTACCAACTGTCACATCCCCTAAAGCAACATCTTCACGGACACCACCACCATTTTGGAATGAGATATCAGCGCCAAAGAAGGTCTTTCCTTGTTGTAAAAACGCTTCAGCAATAATTTGTTGAATATCTCCACCATGTTGATCGACATGGGTATTCTTATTACAGATATCGCCGAGTGTTGAACGATTTACATCACGTTGTGTACCAGGAACTCGACGTGAACAGAGATTATCTGTGGCTTGACCTACGATTTCCTGAGCAAATTTTTTCTTTTGTTCCTGATACGGTTTTAAAACATCCAAGGTCTTTTGTAGAGGTGCTACAACAGTAAATGGAACCTGATCTGTTTTAAATTGCGTCAGTATTGCTTGTTTTTCTGTTTCGGTGACTGCTTTTGCGTCTTTGGCGGTACGGGTAAAGTTATTGCCAATAAGTACATGTGGTGTCCCACTACAGCTTTCGACATTCCCGTTCTTGTCAAACTTCACATTTAAATCACCCACGATATAACTGTATTGCCAAGCTTGCGCAACGCAGACCAATTGACCATCTTTGTTTCTCAGCTGTGTTGGATAAGCACCTTCTGGTGTCATGCCATATTTTTTAAGACTGTCAGGGCCCAATAATGTATGTGAATCACCCCCAATAATCACATCAACATCGGTAAGTGATTTTGCCAACTGTTGGTCTAAGTCGTATCCCACATGGGTTTGAAGAATAATATTTTTAATGCCTTGCGCTTTATATTGATTAATTTCTTTTTGCGCTGTTTCAATTTCATCTGCAAACAATGTATCAGCATTCGGTTGCGAAGAGTTTTTGGTTTTCTTGGCAACCGTTAAACCAATGATTGCAAATTTCACCCCCTCTTTTTCAAACACTTGTGACTTCAAAATACGGTTGGTTTTATACAGTGGTGATGATGCACCAAAACTGACATTGGCCGTTAAAATTTGGGTTTTGTCTTTACAAGAACTTTGATCCAAGAAACCAATAAATTTCTTTAATCCATCATCTTTAGAATCAAACTCATGGTTACCAGGCGTAAATGTATCAAAACAAACGGTGTTCATTGCATCTGCGTCTGCTTTCCCATCCGTTAAGTTATAGTACAAATCGCCAGTGATCGCGTCACCTGCATGTATTTTTAAAGCATTTTTCTTTTCTACTGCAAGTTGGTTAATTAAGCTGGCAACACGTGCAAATCCACCACTTGCAACACTAAACTCTTCATCCCCTGTCCCCACATTGCTTTTAAATTTAATGCTTTCTTCATCTAAATGTGAATGATGGTCATTAATATGCAAGATATTCAGTTCCAAAGCTTTTGCCTCTACTGGTTTTTCAGTGCTTGAATGATCATTATCATCATTACAAGCAACCAACAGCGTAGACAGCACACTCAGCAAAATGATTTGCTTTTTATTATTAATCAACATGATATTTCCAACAAGCAATAAATATTTATGGCCTAGTATGTTGATCATTTGTTTAATTTTGATGAATAATTAAACATTATTGCTCAGCAACAAGGTTTCATCAAAGCTTGAATATTCAAATTGTTTTGTGAACACCGACAAACACAGCATACCGATACTTTGAACAACAGCTCACTTTATGATTTTTTTCTTTAATGTATTTTTTAAATGTTGAAGTTTCAAAAAGTTGAATTCAAATTCAGTTGTTTCAAAAATAAAAAACCAATCAAATTTGATTGGTTTTTATAACAAGTTAAACCTTAATCTGCTTGATAAAAAGGTTTATCACCCATCAAAGTGGCTCGATTCATAACACGGTGCTGAGGACGGTAATCATCAACAGCATAGTGGAAAGTACAACGATTATCCCAAAATGCCACATCATTGGCCTGCCACGACCAACGCACTACAAACTCTGGTTTCTGAATATGTTCAAACAACATTTTCAAGACAGCATCGCTTTCTTTGGCTTCGAGTTCATTGATTCGTGTGGTAAAACCCTCACTCACAAATAAAGCTTTACGACCTGTGACAGGATGAGTGCGAATCACAGGGTGGCTAATCGGAGGATGTTTTTTCTTAGCCTGTTCTAGCTTTTCTAATTCGGCAGGATCACCACCAAAGCGATCTACTGGAAATGAACGTGCAATATCATGTGTTGCAGTTAAACCAGACAACATCGCTTGCATCGGTTTGGATAATGCTTCAAACGCCGCTGTTCCACTTGACCAAAGTGTATCTCCACCCCATGCAGGGACTTTTTTTGCACTTAAAATTGCGCCCATTGCTGGTGCTTCAAGAAAAGTCACATCGGTATGCCACAGTGCATTATCCCGTAAATCATTTAATTCCGTATCTAAAACCATGATTTCGGGTTGTTCTGGAATATTGGGGTAAATTGGGTGGATGTGTAACTGACCAAATTGACGTGCCAAAGCCGCATGTTGCTGTGCAGTCATCGGCTGATTTCTAAAAAAGATCACCTGATGTTTCAATAAAGCTGCTTCAATCAAAGCCTTTTGTTCAGGTGTTAAAGGCTGATTGAAATTCACACCTTCAATCAGCGCACCAATCGTTGGATTTAATGGGGTAACTTTAAAAATATTTGAAACAACAGTGTTCATTTCTTCCTCGATCATCTCACGATATATAAAATGCATCATTAAAACGTTAAAACTAAATATAGCGTCACGCTATCGAACAGTGTAGCGAAAATAACTTACTGAGATTGCTTATCCCAAGGGACCAATTTTCTTTGCAAACGACGTAAACCAATTTCCAGAATAAAGGCAATCACAGCGATAATTAAAATCCCGACAATCACCACATCTGTAGCCAAAAGCTGTGAAGATGATTGCACCATAAAGCCCAAACCTTCAGAAGCACCAACCAACTCTGCTGCCACCAAAGTCGACCATCCCACCCCAAGACCAATACGGATACCAGTTAAAATGCTCGGTAAAGAGCTTGGTAAAACCACATGTTTAATAATTTGCATTGGGCTTGCACCCAAAGACTGTGCAGCACGAATTTTGGCTTGGTCGACTGAGCGGACACCAGTTGCTGTTGCGATAACAATCGGTGCAAAAATTGCTAGATAAATCAGTAGCACCTTGGACAATTCACCAATACCACACCAAATTACAATCAAGGGTAAATACGCCAGTGGTGGAATCGGACGATAAAACTCAATGATGGGATCTAAAATACCCCGCACAATTTTATTGCGACCAATCGCAATCCCCACTGGGATCGCAGTGATAACCGCAGCAATCAACGCTGTACCAATACGACCCAAACTTGCGCCAATATGACTCCACAAGCTAATACTCATATAGCCATTGCTGAATAAATCATTGAAACGCTGCAACACGGCGGTTGGTGATGGTAAGAATAAAGCATCAATCCAGCCTAAAGTGGTGACCAGCCACCAAATTGCAATCAAAGTAATGATCGTGATACTACTGATCAAAGTAATATTGACTTCACGTGGAACCTTCACCGCCACAGTCTGAGATTCAACTGTACGAGGGATCAATTTAGGGTCTAATTGTGCTGTCATTACTCCACCTTTTCCACTTGAGCTTGGTTGCTCTGAGCAACATGGTATTGATCCTGATTATTTTGAATGAATACACAACTCAACACATGCTCTCGCATTTCAATAAACTTGGGATCTGATTTAATACTTCGTGCTGGCTCGCCATTGGCATAGCGTTTAGCAAAATCCAACTCCAGCTTTTCCACAATTCGTCCAGGATTTGGTGCAAGAATAATCAGATCTGTAGCCAGAAAAACAGCTTCTTCAATGTCATGGGTAATTAAGAAAGTAGGTTTGGACGTACTCTTCCAAACATCTAATAATAAGCACTGCATTTGTTCACGAATGAACGCATCCAAAGCACCAAAAGGCTCATCCATCAATAATATTTTAGGGTCAGAAGCCAAAGCACGCGCTAAACCAACCCGTTGACGTTGCCCGCCTGAAAGTTCCCAGATATGGCGTTGCCCAAAGCCTTCTAAATTCACCAATTTAAGTAATGCTTGTGCACGGTTTTGGCGTGTTTTTTTATCAACCCCTGCAAGCTCTAAACCAAAAGCAATATTGTCTTCTACATTCTGCCAAGGCAATAAAACATCATCTTGGAACACCACACCACGGTCTCGGCTAGGTGCAATGATTACTTCACCATCCAGTTTTAAAGTGCCTGCTTGTGGCTGAGTAAATCCAGCAATCAAATTTAATAAGGTTGTTTTACCACTGCCTGAAGCACCTAATGCAACCATCAGTTGCTCAGAGCCCAGCTGAAATGACACATCTTTCAGTACCGGTTGTTCAGCACCCGGATACTGTGCTTGTACATGTTCTACAGTCAATACAGCCATGATGAATACTTCCGATCTCTATTTCGATGTTTGAATAAAACGCGTGTTAATAAACTGTTGATAATTTGGAGAAACCTTTCTCACCAAACCTTGTGCTTTTAAAAAGTTCACTGAGTTGACAATATTTTGTGTAGTCCGCCCACCAAGGTATTGAGTGCTTAATTGCGCCTGACGATCTGGATAGGCGGCACCAGCAAGAAGCGCTGGCACATCTTGAGCATCTACGCCGGTAATTTTGGCAATTTTTTGCACTTCAGCTGAATTGGCCGTCCAACGACTTTTATTCTGGTTATAAGATTGGTAATAGTTCAGTGTCACTGTAGAAAACTTTGTTAAGACCTCAGGATGCTTCTGTGCAAAATCTTTACGTGCCACCCAAACTTCAAATGTAGGCGAACCCCATTGCCCAACCTGCCCTGCATCCGTCATAACCTTGCCAGTTTTCTTAATATTGGCAAGTGCAGGTGACCAGACAAAAGCTGCATCTATATCGCCTCTGCGCCATGCTGCATTAATTTCAGCTGGTTTTAGGTTCAACAACCGTATTTGATTGGTTTTAATATTCCAATGCTGCAAAGCCCCCAATAAACTGTAATGGGAAGTCGAAGCAAATGGGGTGGCCACCTTTTTCCCAATCAAGTCCTGAGGACTATTAATTCCTGAGCCATTTCTCACTACTAAGGCTTCCGCACTTTTCAGATCGGTAGAAATTAAAAACACCTCTATGGGCAAATTATTGGCAACAGCTGCCCCCAAAGGACTTGAACCAATCAGTGCGATATCTACAGAACCTGAAGCCAATGCAGTTAAAACTTCCGCGCCACTATTAAATAAGCGCCAATCCAGTTTTTCCCCAATCACTTTGTCATACACACCGTCAGCCTGTGCAACTTTGGCAGGTTCTATGTTGGTTTGATAACCAATGACGATAGGGCGAGCATTTGCCAAACCACTATAGCTATATAAGCTTATAGCTGAGCAAAGCAAAATCAGTTGCTGAAATTTCATGATCAATGTATGGACTAGAATAAATAAAAAGAGATGGGAATCAGGTTCATGGTACGGTTTTTTTGTATATTATTAAAAATACGTTTTTTAGATTTACTTATACGTTTTATTGATTAACAAAACTTGAAATCTATTTTATTTTTCTAGGTCGATCAAAATTAACAAGATTTTAATTAAGCCACTAAACCTACACCAACAACCAAAACAATATCACAATAATATCTTGTTAAGATAAACATATCACATTAATTAAGCTATTCAATGGTTTGTTCATCGGAAATAGAGTAAAAACTCTATTTTTATTCAAATAAAATTACTATATTTAGTATAAATAAAACGCGTTTTAAGTATAAGGATATAACATGAAAAAGGAATTTCTTGCCCTTACTACAATCGTATTATTAGGAATATCAAGCACCTCTCAAGCAAAACAAGAAATTTGTGTTTTTGATTTATTAGGGAAAGCTGGTGAATCCTATAAAATGATGGAAGAGTGGGCACTCGCTGCAAAAACATGGCATAGCGATGTCCAGCTGATTGCTTACCAAAATGAAGAGCTTGCTGATAAAGATTTTAAAAATGGTAAATGTGATGCTGCCTATATCACCACAATGCGTGCACGCCAATACAATAAATTCGCAGGATCAATTGACGCGTTGGGGGGTGTTCCAACCAATGCCATTGCGCTCAAGGCGATTACCTTTGTCTTGGATAAGCGTAATGTAAAACGCTTAAAAACCACGATAGACAATGAAGAAATAGAAATTGGTGGAATCGGTCAAATCGGCCCTGCTTATATCTTTGTAAATGATCGAGCCATCAATACCATTGAAAAAGGTAAAGGCAAGAAATTCGCAGTATTGGCGTATGACAAAGCGCAAATTGCAATGGTTGAACGTGTCGGGGCAATTCCTGTTCCGTCCGATATTTCCAATTTTATTAAGAAGTTTAATACCGGTGAAGTACCGATGGTGGGTGCACCAGCCTATGCCTTTAAACCCTTAGAAATGGAAAAAGGGCTTGGCTCTAAAGGTGCATTAATCAATTTCCCCGTGCTCAATGTCACTGCTGATTTGGTGTTTAGATCTCAAAAATTCCCTGCTACTTTTGGCAATGACTCTAGAACCTGGTTTATTAAGCAGCTTCCGCGTCAATTCAGTATGGTCAAACGTTTAGAAGAAGGCATTCCAGCCAAATATCGTTTGAATTTAAGTAAAGCCGATACTGAAAAATATCAAAAACTGTTAAGAGATGGGCGTATGGATTTAACCCATCAAGGTATTTACGATCCAACCATGATGTCAGTGCTTAAACGGGCGCGTTGTACTGTAGATCGAACCAACTTTGAATGTTCATTGGCGGGTGAATAAGGTCTGATCAAAATTTCTGCTGTCAAAGCTTACGTATAAATCACGTGAGCTTTAAACTAGATACGGCGCAATTGCTGAGCTTGTTTTTTTGCGCCGATTGCTGTGACACATCTCGCAACGTCCCTGACTACACCTTAACCCTGCGTGATAAGGCCGAATCTCGCTTGCAAAGAAACTCTCGAAGAAGTATCTGATAGTCTGGATGTGCAGCTTCTCGCACTGATGCACGTTCAGCCAGCGCCGTGCGCCAAGCTTTTGTCTTGGGTAGATCATCAAAAAAGTGAAAATCACCGAGGCGATCAAATACATCGAAGTAGCGAAATACTGGACCAAATACAGCATCCACTAGGCTGAAGTGTTCTCCAGCAAACCAAGGCCCATTGACGAGTTCCGCCTCAATCTGTACCAGTTGTGCACGAATCAACCCAGCTTGCACAACCAATGCCATATCATTTTTGGCATTGTAGAAGGCGCCAATGCTGTTGAGCATTGATGAACCAAACGCCATCCATGCGCGATGCTGGGCACGGATCAAGGCATCGTTGGGATGTAAACGTGGTGTCAATGTATCTTCTAAATATTCGCAGATCACGGCCGACTCGAAAATCCGCACATCATCGACCAACAGTACGGGTGTCTTACCCAAAGGTGAGCACGCCTTGAACCAGTCTGGCTTGTTTGCCAAATCTACATCACGACGTTCGAAACAGACTCCTTTCTCCTTGAGCACAATCACAGCACGTTGCACATATGGGCACAGCACATGGCTGATTAAGATCAGATGGGGGCTCATTGTGTGTTCCTCCATTCAACATTACTCAGTAAGAAACAATCACTGCACCACAACACGGCTATCCACTTAATACTTAAATGGATATGTAGCAATGCACTACTATAGAGAGCGCAAGAAGTTGTATTTGCCATAAAAACTTCCAATTTACCAATGCATAGCTTTCATCATATGATTGCAATATCACAATAAAAATAGGCAAATAAGAAAGCAATGATTGCAAAATCGCAATACAAACTAGAAGCTCGTGATCTAGAAATCATTCTGGCTTTGGTACGAACGGCTAATCTTGCGAGAGCTGGTGAACGATTAAACGTCGATGCTTCAACGATTTTTCGTGCAATTCGTCGTATCGAACGTGGCTTAGGGCATCCGTTATTTGAACGCTCACGGGCAGGATATTTACCATCTGAACAAGCACAAGTACTGGCCGAACATGCCGAGCAAGTGGAAACACAGTTAGAGCAAGCCCGTTCCGCCATACAACTCACACCAGAGCAGGTATCCGGTACAGTGCGCATCGCCACCACAGATACCCTCCTACATGGTTTGCTCGCGCCCGCACTACACAAACTCGCGAATATTCATCCCTTGTTGGAGTATGAGTTGCATACTGGCAATGAACTGACGAGCCTGACGCGACGTGAAGCCGACATTGCAGTGCGCGCAACCAACACTCCCCCACTCCATCTCGTAGGCAAACACATCGCTCCAATCCGAATGGCGTTATATGGCAGTAATCGTATCGAGTACGATCAACAAGTTGAGGCTGCCGTCGACTGGATCGTCCCTGACGATGGCTTACCTGAGCATCCTTCGGTAATCTGGCGCAAACGTCATCATCCCAAAGCCGTACTCCGTTATCGCGTTAACAGTATTCTCACAGTCATGGAGTTGGTGGCCGCTGGTATGGGTGTAGGAGTACTGCCGGTATTTCTTACCCAGCAACGCAGAGATCTGATCGCTTTGACCGACACCCTCGATGAATGCCAGACTGAATTGTGGCTTCTCACACATCCCGAGTCAAAGCATCTACTGCGAGTGTCCACAGTATTTCGGCATCTGAGCAAGACATTGAATCTATAATGCATAGACGTTTCCGACGATATTCGTCTGTTTATTCTGCTCAATGTTGGCGCAGCTAAAAATGGCTTTATTTTATCAACCAAGAACTTATTGTTTGGATTCTAATTTATTTGTCATCGTGCTTAAATTATTGATAAAAAATCAGGCAATGGAGGCATCCATAAATTGCCTGATTTTTTATTTTAAAATTTACTGAGCTGAAGGTTGTTCAACTAAACTTGGGTCATTGGTTGCTTGAGCAGGTTGTGATTGCTGAATCGTCGCATCGCCCTCAACAGCAGTACCTTGTTGAGTCGGATCTACAGTCGCAGTTTGTGCCGATTGCTGTTGATCTGCAGAACCCATTGGTGCTGATTGGGTTGTTTCAGGTGCTTGGGTTGTTTCACTTGATGTACACGCCGTACTCATGACCGCAACACCAGCCAATAGCATAAAAATAAGACCTGATTTTTTCATCATAAATTCCTTTATCACTCTATCAAAAAACGGCAACACAGGACTGCGTTGTCGTGCTGACTATGATTGCTATTTTTTCTGCAAACTTCGTTGAAGCTTGGTTAGACTTTTAAGGTGTTGCCGTATAAGTTATGCAAAGTTTATTAAATCAATGATTTATATTGACCGATTTTATTTTTCATTATACTTGTTTCATTTCGCTGGGTTTTTTGATGGAATTCAATGTGATTAGGCAAAAGTCAGCCTGATAAAAGATATACTTTTACCATAAAAGTTTCGCATTAATTACATTGTTAATGGCTTTTAACAAGACAAAAAAAAGCTTACCCAAGAAGATTGGATAAGCTATGAAAACGTTGTTCAAACTAAAAAAAGAAACTACAGCCATAGAATCTATGAAGCATGATAATTAAATTATTGCTTTTTCGCAAAGCCTTATTTTCAATAAGTTTAATCGGTTTTACATGTGAGTTAAGTATTTTGATCTATTCATTCAATTTTAATTTTTGAATTTACTCATCATTTTTAAGCAATAACCGCATCAATTCCTCATAAATTTAAATTTTTAATCTAAAAAAAAATCATTGATTTGATGATTATTCCAGCAAAAATATCTTTGAATTTTGGGATTCCTCTCTTAGATCCGCTTTTTTTACTGAATTTCATTAAATAATGTCTAAAACTGCTTGAATTTTAGCGGCTCGCCCACATTTCTTATTCATTAATGAATTAAACGATCATGGCAGTTCAAAAATGAACACAGTGCAAAACTGCTGCCGATAAGGACTGTACATGTTTAAGAACCCATTTAAACGGAGTAAATCAATGGCAACTGAGCAGAATCAAGAAGCCCAAGATATTCAAAACGAGCAAGCCGAACAGCAAACTCAGGCTGAAAATGAACAGGTTGAAGTTACCGTTGAAGCTTTACAGGCTCAAATCAGTCATCTTGAAGAGAGCTTAAAACTCGAAAAAGCACGTACTGCAAATGCAGTTTATGAAGCACAAAAAAGTGTAGAACGTATTCAACGTGATGCTGAAAAGCATAAAGACATTGTGTTAGAAAAGTTTGCGAAAGAATTATTAAATTCTGTCGACAACCTTGAGCGTGCGATTCTCGCAGGTGGTGATGAAGAAACACCTGTGCTCGAAGGCGTAAAACTGACCTTGAAATCACTTCTCACCACTTTAGAAAAATTTGGTGTTGTTGAAGCAGACACAACCAATGGTTTTAACGCTGACTTACATCAAGCTGTCGGGATCGACCCAAATGCACAAGCCAACCAAATTGGCACAGTTTTGCAAAAAGGCTACACCTTAAATGGTCGACTACTTCGCCCTGCAATGGTGATGGTTGGTCAATAAGCGTAATAAATAGGAGCTTTTTAAAAATATTTTCATGAATTTTCACAAATCATGACTTGAAAATTTTTGAATGGCTCTCATATCGGATAACAAGAAAATCCCTTTTAACTCCCCTTTGCAAAAAGAGGAAACCAGGGATTCAAAAGAATTTAGAGGAATTTGATTTATGGCTAAAATTATTGGTATTGACTTAGGTACAACGAATTCATGTGTTGCTGTACTTGAAGGCGATAAAGTTAAAGTAATTGAAAATGCTGAAGGTACACGTACAACACCTTCTATCGTTGCATATAAAGATGGCGAAATTCTTGTGGGTCAATCTGCTAAACGTCAAGCAGTGACTAACCCTAAGAATACATTATTCGCAATCAAGCGTTTAATTGGTCGTAAGTATCAAGACCAAGCAGTACAAAAAGATATCGGTATTGCACCATTCAAAATCATCAAAGCTGATAATGGTGATGCTTGGGTTGAAGTAAACGACAAAAAACTTGCACCGCAACAGATCTCTGCAGAAATTTTGAAAAAAATGAAAAAAACTGCGGAAGATTATTTAGGTGAAACAGTAACAGAAGCTGTTATTACTGTTCCTGCTTACTTCAATGATGCACAACGTCAAGCAACAAAAGATGCTGGTCGTATTGCTGGTCTAGAAGTTAAACGTATCATTAACGAACCAACTGCTGCTGCACTTGCGTTCGGTATGGACAAAAAAGAAGGCGACCGTAAAGTTGCTGTATATGACTTAGGTGGTGGTACATTTGACGTATCAATCATTGAAATCGCTGACTTAGATGGCGACCAACAAATCGAAGTATTGTCAACCAATGGTGATACATTCCTTGGTGGTGAAGACTTTGATAATGCATTGATCGACTATTTGGTTGAAGAGTTCAAGAAAGAGCAAAACTTTAACTTGAAACAAGATCCACTTGCATTACAACGTTTAAAAGAAGCAGCTGAAAAAGCTAAAATTGAGCTTTCTTCATCTAATTCGACTGAAATTAACTTGCCATACATCACTGCGGATGCAACTGGTCCTAAACACTTAGTGATGAATGTAACACGTGCCAAACTAGAAGGTTTAGTTGCTGATTTAGTTGCGCGTACAATTGAGCCTTGCCGTATCGCACTTAAAGATGCAGGTCTTTCGACTTCTGACATCTCTGACGTGATCTTGGTTGGTGGTCAATCACGTATGCCAATGGTTCAACAGAAAGTACAAGAGTTCTTCGGTAAAGAACCTCGTAAAGATGTGAACCCGGATGAAGCTGTTGCGATTGGTGCGGCAATTCAAGGTGCGGTATTGTCTGGTGACAAAACTGACGTACTTTTACTTGACGTAACACCATTAACACTTGGTATCGAAACCATGGGTGGCGTATTAACTGCAATTATTGAGAAAAACACTACGATTCCTGCGAAGAAATCTCAAGTGTTCTCTACAGCAGCAGATAACCAACCAGCGGTAGATATTTCAGTTTACCAAGGTGAACGTAAAATGGCTCAACAAAACAAATTGTTGGGTAACTTCCAATTAGGTGACATTCCACCTGCGCCACGTGGTGTGCCACAAATTGAAGTATCGTTCGACATCAATGCTGATGGTATCTTAAAAGTATCAGCAAAAGACAAGAGCACTGGTAAAGAACAATCGATCCAGATCAAAGCAAACTCTGGTTTGTCTGATGCTGAAATCGAAGCAATGATCAAAGATGCTGAAGCAAATGCTGAAGAAGATCGTAAGTTTGAAGAGCTTGCAAAAGCACGTAATGAAGCTGATGCTTTAGTTGCTTCTGCAAACAAAGCTGTGAAAGATCTTGGCGAACAAGTCACTGCTGATGAAAAAACTGCAATTGAAGCAGCAGTTTCTGAGTTAGAAGTGACAGCAAAAGAAAATGATGTTGATGCGATTAAAGCAAAAACTGAAGCTTTACAAAACATCATTATGCCGATCACTCAACGTGCTTATGAAGCAGCTCAAGGTCAAGGCGGCGCTGAAGGCTTCGATCCTAACCAATTCGGTGGTGATGCAGGTCAACAACAGCAAAAAGCTGATGATGGCGTTGTAGATGCTGAATTCACTGAAGTTAAAGATGACAAAAAATAATTTGTCACTTTAATCTTAGAAAACCGCTCAAGAGATTGAGCGGTTTTTTTATATGATCTATTTTTATCCGTAAAGCTATGGAGTCACTTTTGTTTATCTCTGATATCTCTAAAAAAACTGGACTCTCTATCCATACCCTTCGTTATTATGAACAAATAGGCTTGCTGAAAAATATCCATCGTAATCAATCCGGACGACGTGTATATACCAAACTTGATCTGGAATGGCTTGAATGGGTAAAACGCTTAAAATCAACAGGCATGCCTTTAGAAAAAATGCAAGATTTTGCCCAATTTCGACTACAAGGAGAACAAACCTTAAAACAAAGACAAGAACTTCTTATTGCGCATTCCGTTCAATTAAAACAAGAAATTCAAAGACTCAAACAAGAACAAAGTATTGTCGACTATAAAATTGAAATATATGCACAAAAAATGCTTGAGCTAGAGTGAACTCGAGCAGTTAATATTTTTGACTCACGATTTGAGTTAGGAGTAGACAATGTTAAGTTCAGGTTTTTACATCACCGCAGAATTAAAAATTAAAGATAAAGACAGAATCTTAGAAACCCGTGAAGCCTTACAAGCATTATGTAAGCTCACTCTTCAACAAGAACATGGATGCACCTTATTTCAACTGCATCAATGTCAAGAAGAGCCAACCCGTTTACTACTTTGGGAACGCTTCGACTCGGAACAGGCTTACCATGCCCATTTTAAACAGCCCTATACACAACACTATCTTTCCAAAGATTTAACCGAAGTAGTGCAACATTTCGTCAGTGATATTGTGCTATAAAAAAGCTCGAAAAATCACTCCAGTCATCGAGTGGTTTTTCTTACTGATCAATTGCCAATCTTCACTAAATCTTTTATCTTAATTATCACAATAATAATGAGTCAAATGATGAAAAACTCTCCTGCTGTATCCAATACAGTGTATTACAGCTTGATCATAGCGCAATTTATATTGCCTATCATTGCAGCAGTCATCGATATTTACAGTACTGAACCCGAGTTAGAACTTCTGGATAAAACACTTTACCAAGACCCGCAAGCTTGGGAATTGGGAGTTATGTCGATTGCAGGTTTAATCATCCTCATCATCACATTTGGTTTATGTTTAAAAAAAGAATGGGCAAGAAAAGCTTATCTCTATACATTTTTCCCAATATTTCTGATTTATTTTATGCCCTTTATGCACTGGATTTACATGACCAGTTATGCAGCGATATTTAACGATCTGGCCTTTGTTTGTTCTGGAATTTTATTGATGATTTTAGTGACTCCATCACTATATCGACCTATTTTTGAACACGATTAATCATGTATAAAACGCTTGCCATCAGCATTGGCTTATATCTCTTTTTAGAGATTCTATGTCATGGTTTTGCATTTTTTGCAGGGAAAATAGTGAGTAAAGCGGATAAACAAAAGCTCAATCATCCTTTGCACCTTGAATTTACACGGCAAACTTTTTATCGCACCATGTTACTGGTCAGCATTGTATTGATGAGCCATTTTTATACTGAAATTGCCTATTTTGAGCAGAATGCTTGGATTCGTTTGACATTGAGTATCAGCATTATTTTACTCATTCTATTTATACTCTGGTGGCTAAATGCTTTTATTCTGCGCCAAGTGGTTTTAAAGCAACAACAACAATCTGTCACTCCGGTATTTAAACAGAAAATCAGCTATATCATATTGCATCCTTTACAATTCAAAGCTTTATATATCAGCCCTGACTATTTAAAAAGATCTGTTTGGATGAATCGATTACTCAGTGTTTTTGCTTTTATTCTCTTATTTATTGATATCCAAGTCCTGTTTAACGTTTAAATCAACTGATTATGTGAATGAACCTTCCATCGCGATGCCCAAACTCAGCGTTCCATTCATATTGCTGCTTTCCATCTAAAGCTGACTGCTAAAAACATCATCAATTGAAATCAATATTTGTATTGATCACGCAAGCTTTACTTGCTTAAGCATTTGCGATTGTTATATTTTCAGATAAATTATCCACAACAACAATTATTTTTAAATCAATCATGCGTTTTTGGATTCTAGTCTGTGTAATTGCCTTTACTGCTTATTTTGCGATACAGCGCATGATGTATCCGCAATTGAATCATAATTCTGCCATTGATCGTATCACGCATCCTTTAGATACTCGCTTACGTTATCGTATTGGCGAGATAGATCCACGTTTTCATGTTAGTAAACAGCAGGTGCAAAATTTGGCACAACAAGCCACGGATATTTGGCATCAAGGGACCATGAAAAGTCTCTTTGTTTATGATGATCATGCCAAACTGACGATTAACTTAATTTATGACGAACGCCAAGCGGAATCTAGCGCCAGAAACCAAGAGTTGCGTATTTTGCAAAATACCCAACAATATACACAAAGTGAAAAGCAAAAAATTCAGCAACTTCACGCTGAATTAGATCGCACCAATGATGAGCTTGATCTGCAAAAAACCAATTATCAACATAAAGTTGACCAGTATAATCAGCTGATCAATACCCTTAATCAATCCCATCAAAATTTAGATGCCACAGCAAGATTGCAGTTAGATCAGCAGAAAAATCAACTGATCATCGAGCAGAACCAACTCAAACAACAGTTAGATATTTATAATCAAAAAGTCTATGAATTAAATCGCCAAGTTGAACAACTCAACGCTGTCAATCAACAATACAATCAATCTGTGGATCACTTTAATAGTCGTTTCCAACCGCGCCAATTTGATAAAGGCGTATTCGATGGTAAAACCATTAATATCTATGAATTTACATCGGACGAAGATTTACGTGTCACGATTGCACATGAGCTTGGGCATGCTTTGGGCTTAGCGCACAATAATGATCCTAAAGCACTCATGTACCCAATGATGAAAGAACAAGATTTGAAAAATTTTAGATTAACCACAGCGGATTTAGCCATGCTAAACTCAAGACAACGATAAGCAAAATTTAGCGATGATTATCAATTTTAAATCCATAATTTATTTATGTATTTAAATCAGTTTTATGCAAAATCATGTTATTGTGAATCCCTGAAGCAATAAATTGAGGAGATGACTGTGAGCTATTATCATATTATTTTAGAAGTAAATGATCATATCAGCACGATTGAGCAAACTCGTGATATTGAAATTTTTGATATTACTGAACTTCAACCTTATCTCCATTCGATTCTGCTGCCTTATTTCAACGAACAGATCATTGAACTAGAAGACGACAATGTCGAGTTTAAAGATGTTCTACACCTTGAAATTAAACAGACCTTATTGCCAATTCAACATTTAATTGAAGAAGAACAAAAACAGTTACCTAGCGATACCGACGTAACCATTACAGCCTATGAAATCTTTAATGATCGTGATCATACGCAGGATGTTACCGCTGTCATTTTAGATGTCTTAGAGGCGGTCAAAATTGACCCTTTCGCAATTGAATAATCCACATAAAAAAAGGTCTGCTTATGCAGACCTTTTAAATGAGATCAAACGTTTATTGCATCATATTCTTTGCCGCTTCATTTCTAAAAGCTTTTAAAATCTGTTGCCCTGCTCGCCCTGTTGGACTCAATCCTAACTTCACTTGTTCTTGCTGAATAGCCTGACGCGTTTTATCGCCAATCAAGCCATCTGCATCGCCAATCGCATAGCCTTTTTTCAATAAGTAATTTTGAATTTCTCGGCGTTCTGTACGAGATGTTCCTGCATCGTCAGTTGGCCATGCAGTTTGAAAACTGCCCTTGCCTTGTAAACGATCAGACAAATGTGCAATTGCCAGTGCATAACTTTCCGCAGCATTATACGAATAAATTGCATCAAAGTTTTTAAACACCAAGAATGCTGGACCATTTGCACCCGCAGGCATCATTAAACCAGCCTGAGCGCCTTCCGATAAATTGCCTTGAATGATTGGAGTACCGTCAACACGAGTAAAACCACGATTTACCCAAGTGCTCAACGATTTTTTATTACGACGACTTTCACCACCTACAGAGGCGCCAGCTGGAATTTTTACTTCAAAGCCCCACGGCATTCCCGTTTGCCAGCCACGTTTTTTCAAAAAGTTTGCTGTTGATGCCAAAGCATCCGAAGTACTTGAAACCAAGTCACGTCGACCATCACCATCAAAATCTACAGCCAACTCTTCATACGTTGAAGGCATAAATTGAGTATGACCAAATGCCCCAGCCCATGAACCTTTTAACTGTTCTTCGCGTAAATCACCTCGTTGTAAAATACGCATTGTGGCAAAGAATTCACCTCGGAAATAACCTTGTCGACGCCCTTCACAACTTAAAGTTCCCAACGCTTGTAATAAAGGATATTTTCCTGAAATGTCACCAAAATTACTTTCCACGCCCCAAACAGCAACAACCGTTTCTGCAGGAACGCCGTAAGCTGCTGAGACACGGTTTAAAACTTCACGATGCTGAGCCAGCATTTGACGGCCTTTCTCTACCCGCTCTTCATCGACCAAACCTGAAAGATAATCCCAAATCGGTGTTGAAAACTCAGGTTGATAATCCAGTTTGCTGATGACTGAATAATCAGGCGTTAGATTTTGCGTATAACGATCAAAGGTTGTGCCACTAACACCTGAACTGATTGCTTGCGAACGTAAATTTGCAATACAGCTTTGAAAATTAGAATTGGGTGTATAGCTTGTATTCGGTGTTGTTGTGATTGGTGAGCTAGATACAGCCTGACCGTTAATGATTAATTCAGCATTGGCATGCGATGCTGCCAACAAAACAGATCCACAAATCAAAGTTAAATGACGCATAATATCCACAAAATGGTTTTAAATTTAAATTATGTGAATACCATAGCAGTCTGTGAATAAAATGACAGATGTAAAAACGTAAATTTTGAATTCATTTTTCAATTTTAAATTCATAACCCACAGTTCACTGTTTTGAATTTAAATATAGTTATCCACACCCCAGCAAACTTATCATTTTTTAAATTCAAAACTTTCACACAAATTTGAATTCAAAAAACATCATTATTTTAGCAACCTTAGCTTTAAATTTAAAATTCCACGCAATCCCATAAAAACTCGCTTAAGTGTTTATTTTTATCCACAATTTGGATTTTGGATTGGTGAATCAAAACTTATCCACAGTCGTTATTTTCACTTCGAGCAAGCAAAAGTTTAAATTTAAAGTTTTAAATTCAAAAAACACCTTCAAGTTAATTTAAATTCAAAGTGGATAACTTTTTGGGTTTTGCTGTTAATACTTTTGAATTCAAATGTTCTAAACCCTTTAAATTTGAACTTTGAATTTAAAAATAGATGCTTGTTTTTCTGTTTATTGAAGCTGTTTTTATCATCATTCTTGTTTTTATATCCCCAGAAAATGATCCATTTTTGGGTCATTGCTTAACGATAAAATAGGGGGAGCGTCATGATACAGAACAGCAGAGTAGAAAAAAGCGGGCAAGAGTTTGACCGCTTTTTTTACATACAAAATCAAGCTTAAATGTTCATATCTTCGCTTAATGACAATGGATTCGGTAAAATCTTTGCCAATTGACGACATAAAGTCGTTAATTCAGCAGTATCATTTGGCATCAGGGTGATATGACCAATTTTACGACCTTCACGTTCTGTTTTATTATAAAGGTGTAAATGTGCACCTTTTAACGCTAAAACATCTTCGGATTTAGGGTGTTGCCCGATGATATTTACCATCACTGTTGGTCGAACCACTTCGGTTGAACCGAGTGGTAAACCTGCCACTGCGCGAATGTGATTTTCAAATTGCGAACATACTGCGCCTTCAATTGACCAATGCCCAGAGTTATGCACACGTGGTGCCATCTCATTGGCATATAAGCCTTTTTCAGTCACAAACAATTCAAGTGTTAACACACCAACATAGTTCAAATGGTTTAACAAACGGGTGATGTATTCCTGCGCAACGGGCTGTAAATCAGCACTGTTTGGAGCAGGAACTATTGAATGCGAAAGAATACCATTGTGATGATGATTTTCAGCCAAAGGCCAAGTTTTTACATCACCATCAATACCACGCACCGCAATAATTGACACTTCACGAGAAAAAATCACAAAACTTTCAGCGATTAATGATCCTGCTGGCCCCAACTCAGCCCATGCTTGATCAATTTGATCCACTGAACGCAGTACAAATTGACCTTTACCATCATAACCACCTGTCGCAGTTTTAAGTACGATTGGTAAGCCTAATTCACTCACTGCAAGCTTAAGCGTCTCCAATGAATCGACTGC
Organism: Acinetobacter sp. NyZ410; assembly: GCF_022828975.1. Lineage (NCBI taxonomy): Bacteria > Pseudomonadati > Pseudomonadota > Gammaproteobacteria > Moraxellales > Moraxellaceae > Acinetobacter > Acinetobacter sp. NyZ410. The sequence goes on from NZ_CP094620.1 coordinate 4,858,088, forward strand.
TTTATACGGCGCAACAGGAATTTCCAGCTCATCAAATAAAGCCTTTTCAGAAAGGCGATGTTGTGCGATTGCTAAAGCTTGGCGTGGCGGATACAGATCTTTTTGCTTGGTTAATACATCAACATCAATCAATGGCGTATTTTCAAATTCCAGACTAAAAACATCTGCACTGGCAATAAAATCTTGTAACCCATTTTCAGCTTTAGTGCTAAAAACGTGTCCTAATATTGCAGATGGACAATCCGCATCAGCTTCAAAAAATGTGCATTGGATATTTAATGGGAGCGCAGCTTGCGCCATCATACGGCCGAGTTGACCACCACCAAAGATACCGATGGTTTTATTCATAACCTGTGTCCCGTTTTTAAGCTTGACCCGGAATATTTTTACTTGCCACTTTATCGGTTTGAGCGGCACGGAAATCTGCAACATTTTTTGCAATTTCAGGGCGAGTTAAACCTAAAATTTGAGCGGCCATGATTGCTGCATTGGTTGCACCAGCAGGGCCAATTGCCAATGTGCCAACTGCAATACCTGCAGGCATTTGTACAATAGACAACAAAGAATCAACGCCATTTAAAATTGAAGATTTCACAGGAACACCCAATACAGGCAAATCTGTTTTTGCTGCGCACATTCCTGGTAAATGTGCTGCACCACCAGCACCAGCAATAATCACCTGAATACCACGTTCACGTGCTGTTTCAGCATATTCAAATAAGCGGTCTGGCGTACGATGCGCAGAAACTACTTCGGCTTCAAAAGGAACACCAAGCTGTTTCAGCATATTGGCAGTGTTTTCGAGAGTTGCCCAGTCTGATTGAGAACCCATAATAATTCCAACGAGAGGAGCGTCTTGTACAGCGGCCGCATTCATTGCATATATTCCATAAACGAATGTAAGGAAGTTTAAATACTGGTGATCAGTGTTTAAATGAATATCAAGAAGCTCGCTATTATAGACTGATTTTTCATCTCACGAAAATTTAACAGACGTAGGAAGTCAATTTTTTTTAAGGGAACAACCTAAAAGCCGTTTGATTTGAGAATAAATATGATCTCGAACTCATAAGCAGCAGGAAAATTGCTAAAGATTGGGACATGAGATGAATATGCTGTCTGAGTGAAATCCGTTTTAATTCACATCATCACAGCTCATCTACTGGCTTCTAAACACAAAAAACACGCAGCCCATTAAACATAAACCCGCCCATAAATAATCTAATTTAAATGGTTGTTTAAACAAGAAAATCATAAATGGAACAAACACCAACAGTGTGACCACTTCTTGGGTGATTTTCATTTGCCCCAACGACCAACCATGTTGTGCCAATAGACGTGTTGCGGGAATCATAAAGCTGTATTCAAGTAAGGCAATGATCCAACCAAACAAGATCGCTTGCCACAGAGGTGCATCATGTAAGAATTTTAAATGCCCATACCAAGCCAAGGTCATAAAACAGTTGGAGATAATTAGTAATAAAAGGGGGAGGGACATGCTATACAACCTAAATTTTGGTGATATTTTAACAAATACGGTGTAAAATTATTCGTATCCTGACAATTACAATCCAAAACGACTATTTTTAAAAAACCATATGAAAAATTTATTAAATACCATATTCAATTTATTAAAAAAGTTTTTTTCAAAATCAAATTCTGAAAATCCAAGTTCTATTGCTGAATTACCAGAAATTAACCTCGCATTTGCAGATTTAGCCAATATGTTAACGATGGAGAAACAAAATCCTATCCCGAATATTGAATTCTTTGATCATTTAAATATGGATTATTCAATAGAAAGTATTAAACATATTGATGAATATTTACTTTCAATTGGTAATTATAATCTTGAATTAGATAATAAAATTATCCCTGTTGTAATTAGAACAGCTGCTTATGTTGGAGAATCTATTCGTAAAAATGATCATATGAAAAAATGGTATTGGATTGATTTTGAAACGGCAAAACAAAAAGAACCCAATTTTTTTAATGATATTGAAAACTCACTTGAATTCGCAGCTATTTTAACAGATGGAAATAGCCAAGCTTTTCCTTTGAATAAAGTTATTAAATTTTTGCAAAATGGCAAAGAAGATAGCCTATATTTCTTTGCTATGACAATGTTGAGTTTTGATGGGCCTAATGCTAACGATCATGTTTAATTCTAATTGATTTTATCCTTACAAGAAAAACTATCTTTTCGCCTTAACCCTTGCTATCGTTGCTTTCAAATCAAATGAAACGGCTACACCACAACAACAAAGTGATGTGTCTATAAAAGCACTGGAGTTAACACGAATGCATCTGCATATTTTGGGTATTTGCGGCACCTTTATGGGTTCATTGGCGCTATTGGCGCGTGATTTAGGACATAAGGTCACCGGTTCAGATGCGAACGTTTATCCACCGATGTCGACCCAACTCGAAAATGCTGGCATTACCTTAATGCAAGGCTATGACCGTAGTCATTTACAACCACATCCAGATCTTGTCATTGTAGGCAATGCAATGAAGCGTGGTATAGATGCGGTGGAATATATGCTCAATGAAGGTTTAGCATATATTTCAGGTCCACAATTCCTTGCTGACCATGTCTTACAAGGCAAACATGTGCTTGGTGTTGCAGGTACCCATGGTAAAACCACCACAACAACAATGCTGGCTTGGGTACTGGATCAAGCTGGTTTAAATCCTGGCTTTTTAATTGGTGGTGTACCTTTAGGCTTTAGTGAAAGCGCACGTTTAGGTGGTGGAAAATATTTCTGTGTAGAAGCAGATGAATATGACTCGGCTTTTTTTGATAAACGCTCTAAGTTCGTACATTACCATCCAAAAACTGCGATTTTAAATAATCTTGAATTTGACCATGCCGATATTTTTGATGATTTAGCAGCGATTCAAAAACAATTCCATCATTTGGTCCGTACCATTCCAAGTGAAGGTCGTATTATTGCCCCGATCACTGAAACCAATATCGATGAAGTGTTACAAATGGGTTGTTGGACACCTGTCGTAAGGACTTCACTTGACGCCAATAACAGTGCTGAAGTTTATGCTGAACAGCTTTCTACGGATGGTTCACATTTTAAAGTGCTTCAACACGGCGTAGTAAAAGGTGAAGTGAAGTGGAATATGACAGGGCAACACAGTGTTGCCAATGCTTTGGCAACCATTGCAGCAGCTGAACATGTCGGCGTTTCAATTGAAACAGCATGTGAAGCCTTATCGAATTTTGGTGGGGTGAAACGCCGAATGGAATTACTTGATACGGTGAATGGTATTGAGATATATGATGACTTTGCCCATCACCCAACTGCAATTGATACAACGCTTGAAGGTGCACGTAAACGTTTAGGCGAACGTAAGCTTTGGGCGATTATTGAACCACGTTCAAACACCATGCGTATGGGCAGTCATAAAGATGGCTTGGCACATTCTGCACGTCTTGCAGATGAAGTCATGTGGTATCAACCTGAAGGTCTGGACTGGGATTTACAGCCTGTCATTGACGCTGCAACCAATAAAGCCGTTGTGGCTCGTACACTGGATGACATTATCAGTACCGTTGTTACACAAGCAGGTGAGGGCGATGCTGTGGTGATTATGTCCAATGGTGGTTTTGGTGGATTACATCAAAAATTGATTGCAGCATTAAAAGCAAAATAAGTCGAAATAAAGTGTAGAAAACCCACAAAATTTTGTGGGTTTTTTTATTGATTTACTGAGGGTGTCCTTTCAATAAGTTTAAAATCCTTAAGCTTGACCCAACCTTCAACCAGATCATCTTCTATATTTTGATTTGGATCATTAAATATCACATAAACCCAGTGTTGTTTTTTTCTGTCTTTATAGATTGAATAAGCCGTGACATTATCATTTTGAAGCACAAAAGTATCATTCATCTTACAGATGTTTTTGGGCGCTGAATAAAAATAAATACGATGTTTAGATTTGCCTAACAACTCCCAACGTGGCTGTATTTCTTGCTCTTTTTTATAGGTTTGTAAATTTAATTCAAAACAACTCATTGCTAAACTGAACGATGAACTGCTCAATAACAATACAGTGATTATCATTTTTTTAAACATGTTTAATCTTCTAACCGAATCTGAATCTGAACGGCCCAATGAGTATTGGGCACACAATAAAGCTAAGCTTTCACATCAACAAAACTTTTATCACGTCTAAACATGACTTCGACATAGGAACAAGTGGGTACAATTTTAAGCTGCTTTTCACGTGCAAACTCAACCAAAGTATCCAACAACTGACGCGCAATTCCTTGACCACGCAAGGAGTCATCTACCCAAGTATGGTTCGCAATGATCTGATGTGTACCATGCCATAAATAACTGATCTCAGCAATTCGCTTACCTTGTTCATTATCAAAGTAAAATTCACCTTTTTGTTGATTATCTACATGTTGGAATTGCATATATTCTTTCTCATGGATGTTCTATAACACAATCCCACTGTAGCAAAGCAAACTTAAGATTTCAAAACATCATGAATCGATTGATCTTTATCAAATACTGATTTTGAAAAAGGGCAGAGTGGAATAATTTTCACATTCTTTGAGCGAGCCATCTCTACAACTTGATCTAATAATTTTCGACCTACACTTTGACCACGCAATTCATCTTCTACAAGTGTATGGTCAATAATCAACATATTTTCACCCGCCCATGTGTATGCCATTTCAGCCAAATGGTGACCTTCTTCACCAATATAAAATTCACCTTTTTTACCATCATCTTTATGTCTGATTTCTAACATTTTATTTACTCTTATATACGTTTAAATTTATAGGCCTATTCAAAATGCCATAACTATATTTGAATTATTGTTAAATTTTGTCTGACAGCTTTATTTTTGATACAACAAACTTAGCTTAACTTTATCCACAATTCAGCCTAAAATTTAGCACTAACCTCTTTTAATATTGACCATGTCTGCCTTATCTCCCCAAACTCCAGCACCACAATCTGCCCCCAGTGAATCCCAGCAATGGATCAGTGTGATTAGCCTTGCTTTCGCAGCATTTATTTTCAATACCACAGAATTCGTTCCTGTGGCTTTGCTGAGCGACATTGGAAAAAGCTTTGCGATGCCTGCAACTGATGTTGGCATCATGATTACTCTATATGCATGGGTTGTTGCACCCATTTCATTGCCGATCATGTTATTGACCAAAAATATTGAACGGCGCTTTTTACTGATCATCTTATTTATGGTTTTTGTGGCCAGTCATGCATTATCTTATTGTGCATGGAGTTTCGATGTACTCTTGATCAGTCGAATTGGTATCGCATTTTCTCATGCTTTATTTTGGTCAATCACTGCATCACTGGCAGTACGAGTCGCACCCAAAGGTAAGGAGTTTCAAGCTTTGGGGCTATTGGCCACAGGTACGGCATTGGCGATGGTTTTAGGTATTCCATTTGGACGAATGATTGGTGAATCTTATGGTTGGCGTAATACTTTTGCTTTGATTGCAATTGGTGCGGCTATCGTTTGCGTCATCTTAGCCAAAACATTACCACGCTTACCAAGCGTCAATTCAGGTTCTCTGAGTAGTTTAAAAGTATTTTTAAAACGCCCAAGCCTGATGATTGTTTTTGCTCTGACCATTATTGTGATTACCGCACAATTTACCGCATACAGTTATATCGAACCTTTTGCTTTGAATGTTGCGCATTTTAGCTCGACACAGACTACAACCTTATTATTAATCTATGGCGCAGCAGGTTTCTTTGGCTCTTATTTATTCGGTAAATTTGCCAAAAAATATCCCAAACTTCCGATACCGTTAAGTAGTGCGATATTGGCTGTTTCGATGTTATTGTTGACTTCACTGAGTACTGATTTTACCAGTTTTAGTCTACTGAGTTTATTTTGGGGCATGGCGATTATTTGCTTTAGCTTAGCTCAACAAGCCAAAACCTTGGCTTTAGCTTCTGATGCCACTGATGTCGCGATGGCAATTTATTCAGGACTATACAATGTGGGTATTGGTGGCGGCGCTTTGCTTGGCGGCCTAGTGACCACCAGTTATGGGCTCAACCATATTGGCATCGTTGGCGGTATAATCGCTGTTCTTGGGACCCTGTTAGCTTTAGTGCTTGTACAACGTAAAGATTTTATTCAAAAAATATAAATATCTTTTTACAAGTTTTAAAGTGACATGCTGAGTTAAAAACTTTAATTTGATAAAAGTTAACTTGGCTTTAAGGTCAAAAAAGACATCGTGCGAACAGTCAAGGTGTATTCAGGTATCAAGGAGCAATTCGATGGCATTGACCGCCTCACCCAAGGAAAAACCGAACACTTCAGAAAAGCCTAGAGTCTTGACCCAATCTGAGATCACAGCATTACGGCAAGACATGAAGCAGTCAATTGCGTGGGCACAAGCTGAACTGCGCCGTCGACACAAGTATCCCAATTAACCCAGTGCGGACGTAAAGTCCCATATAGGCAATAACTGCAATGCAAGCAATCATTTTATTTAAATTATTAACCACCACACTGCATCGGCAGTGTGGACGTATACATTTAAAATAAAATGTAGAAACCAACCCTGCCAATGAGCGGGGTTATTTTTTGCTCCGTGATTTGGTCAATATTTACGGAGAAACTCATGTCTGAGTATCACAATAAGCAAGCCTTACTCGTTATTGATCTACAAAATGGTCTATTTCATGCACAGCATCCACCATTTCAAGCTGATCAATTGTTGAAAAACATCAATCAGCTCATTGAATATGCGTGTGTTAAACACATTCCGATTTTTGCGATACGTCATGTTGGTTTAGCTGACACAGGACTCGCACCAAATAGTCCAATGACTCAACTCATTGCTGAATTAAATATTGATCCTAATACAGATTACCTCTTAGAAAAAACACGGCCAAATTGCTTTTTCCAAACAGATTTAGCACAACAATTAGGGTCTTTAAATGTTGAAGAAGTGATCATCTGTGGTTTAAAAACTGAATTTTGTATCGATAGCACAAGCCGTGCGGCAAAAGACTTAAATTATAAAGTGACATTAATTTCAGATGCGCACAGCACAGTAGATTCAAAGGTTCTCAATGCTGACCGTATTATTCAGCATCATAATTCAACGCTCAATCAAGCTTTTGTTGCGCTAAAAACCAGCGCTGAATTTTGTACATAAAATAAACTACATAAAAATACATTCAAAATTTGCACATTTTTAATAAATATGCGATTCTCACTAGATATTAAGAAATGAAAGATTTCTTACACAGTATATTGAACAAGGGGAGTAGCCTCCTTTAATCAGAATATCGTCATTACGCTTTGAAAAAAGCCGGTATCTGAGCATTTGAGATTGATGTACATAACTCAAATGTAGGCAAGACCTTGATCATGTTGACACAGATGTTTAATCATCTGGCAACAGGTCAAGGTTTTTTTATGCCTGATTGCCAGATTTGGAGAGTTTTATGGAAACTATTGGCAATCCATGGCTGTATCTAGCGTTCTTCGCTATTGTTATTGTCATGCTACTGATCGACTTTTTAGGCTTTAAACAAAAAGAAGGGCAAGAAGTCAAAATTAAAACTGCTGCCTACTGGAGCATTGCATGGGTCAGCGTTGCAGCGTTATTTGGTGGTGGTTTATGGCTGTATCTACAACAAACCGCGGGTGTTTCTATTGCCAATAGCAAAGTCATGGAATACTTTGCAGGTTATCTACTTGAAAAATCATTAGCGATCGACAATGTCTTTGTCTGGTTGATGATCTTTGCTGCATTTGCGATTCCACAAGGCTTACAACGTAAAATTCTGCTCTATGGTGTATTAGGTGCAATTATTTTACGTACCATCTTTATTTTTATTGGCGCATGGTTCGTTCAAGAATTCTCTTGGGTGCTTTATCTCTTTGGTGCTTTCTTGGTTTATACAGGCTATAAATTCCTTAAAGGACAGGATGAAGAAGAAACCAATATCGAAGATATGGCTATTCTCAAGTGGTTGCGTAAACACATGCGAATCACCCCTAAATTAGAAGGTGCTCAATTCTTTGTTCGTCAAAATGGTGTGTTGTGGGCAACCCCGTTATTCCTAGTCTTAATTTTAGTCGAAGCTTCAGATGTAATTTTCGCGGTCGATTCTATTCCAGCGATTTTTGCGGTGACCAGTGATCCATTTATTGTATTAACTGCGAATTTAATGGCGATCTTAGGTCTACGTGCAATGTTCTTCTTATTGTCGGGTGCCGCGTCTAAAATGCATTACTTGCCTTATGGCCTAGGCATCATCTTAGTCTTCATTGGCTTTAAAATGTTAATGCTGGATGTCTTCCATATGCCAATTTGGATTTCGTTAGGTTTTATTGTGATTGTCTTGGCAATTACCGCTTGGCTCTCGATTCGCCATAGCAAAAAGCACCATGAAACAACCTTATAAACACTAGATCAAGCCTTCCAATTGGAAGGCTTTTTTATGATCAACAATAATACTCAACGATTTAAATTGTATGGACAGTATTGAAATAAAATCTTTATCCATCAGCCTAGTCATCTGTTGTAATAACCATCTGTTGTAATAACCATCTGTTGTAATAGCCATCTGTTGTCTTGGAGTATGATCTTCACTATGGTTTGATTGATTTAAATCCTGATCCCCTAATCATCCACAACAAGCAGCTTTTCCCATCTGGTTAAAAACTGTTTAGCCTGAATCCGTGCTAAAAAAACTGGATAACTGACCAAACGTTTATTCCATCTCAATTTTAATTCAAACAAATCATTTAGCCCAAACGGCGCAATAATTTCGATATCATCATTTTCAAGTAAACGTACTGCAATTGCGGTTGCCGTTTCAACCCATACGGATAAAGCATCGAATAAGGATTGGTATTGAGAGATAGAACATCCATCATCTGTTTTATACCACAAATGCACATAGGCTTGATTGACCACATCCCATTCATTATTGGGAAATTTTTGCTTTAACAATTCAGTCAAATGTTGCTCTTTAAGGCCTTGTTGATCATTTAAATCATAGAAAATGACATCGATTTCAATCTGATCAAATCCATAACTCTGATGATGTAAAATAGACCATACCAAGTTGCGAATTACACCTGCGCTCAAATATGCATGTGTATGAATATCTCGCAAATACTGTAATCGAAGCATCAATTCAGGACATGAATAGATAAGCTGTTTTAACTGTCGGTTATAATCCATTGTTGTTTTATTTCACCATTTTCCAAGACTGTAGTGATTGTTGCTATCAAGATAAACTTACAATATAGAATATGCCTTTAGCCGCTAATTTTAGTTATATTTCGATAAAAACGTCACTGTGCTAAAACAATAAAAAATAACGTTATTCAATTTTTTAGAATGCTTTCGCGCAAAACTGCATACAGCACCTGATACAAATTTCAGGTACAATCAATCGAAAAAAGGATAAATTGCAGGTTCTACATGTCTTGTGTTGTACAGAAAACAGCGGTTCGTGGGCGTTTTCTTGATATTAAAAATACCGTTTCTCAAGCAGCTCAAATATTAGATCAAGTTCGTTATATCGAAGATGGTTTACTGATCACAGAGCAAGGCAAAATCACATGGTTTGGCCCTTGGGAAGATGCACAGTCTCACCTGACAGATGATATTCAAATTGATCACTACCCAGAACAACTGATTGTGCCTGGTTTTATTGACACCCATATTCATTTTCCACAAACAGAAATGGTGGGTGCATATGGTGAACAACTTTTAGAATGGTTAAATACCTATACTTTTCCAACAGAAATTCAGTTTGCAGATAAAAACTATGCCGACAAAATCGCACAGTTTTTTGTGCAAGAATTACTTAAAAATGGCACCACAACAGCACTGGTTTTTTGTACGGTACATCCCCAATCAGTCGATGCCTTATTTGAAGCGGCAGAACAGCATCAGATGCGTTTAATTGCAGGTAAAGTCATGATGGATCGTCATGCACCTGAAGCACTGACAGACACTGCTGAAAGCGCATATCTTGACTCTAAAGCACTGATTGAAAAATGGCATGGTAAAGGTCGTAACCTATATGCCATTACTCCGCGTTTTGCTCCAACCTCTACACCTGAGCAATTGGCAAAAGCAGGGCAGTTAAAAGCAGAGTATCCAACGGTATATGTGCATACCCATCTCAGTGAAAATAAAAATGAAATTGCATGGGTCAAAGACTTATTCCCAGAGCAGAAAGGTTATCTGGATGTCTATCACCACTATGGTTTAACAGGAGAGCGTTCTGTTTTCGCACATTGTGTTCATTTAGAGGAGCATGAGTGGGATTGCATGCATGCAACTGATTCAGCGATTGCATTTTGCCCGACATCAAACTTATTTTTGGGAAGTGGTTTATTCCCATTAAAAAAATCTTGGGAAAAACAGGTCAAAGTCGGCTTAGGAACTGATATTGGTGCAGGAACAGCCTTTTGCCAATTACAAACCCTCAATGAAGCCTACAAAGTGCAACAACTTCAAGGTGATAAACTTTCTGCGATGGAATCACTTTATCATGCAACGCTTGGTGGAGCGAAAGCGTTACATTTGGATGCGCAATTGGGCAATTTCAATATCGGTAAAGAAGCCGATTTTGTTGTGCTAGATTTAAAAGCAACGGCGCTACAACAACTGCGTCAGGAACGTGCTAAAAACATAGACGATGCATTATTTGCCTTATTTACCATGGGGGATGATCGCAATATTCAAGCCACCTATATTTATGGACAAAAAGCCTATGAGCAAAACCAAACAAAAACCGCGTAAATCAAAGAAAAAACTGATTTTGATTGGTACAGTTTTTGTGATTTGTGCATTCGTTTTAAAACGTGATGCACATTGATCATTTCGGCTTAAATTAGGGCATTTACATTTTCAAATGTCAAAAAAGATGCATCTTGATCTGATATGTTTTAAAATTATGTCATCTTTTAGGGTGTTGCTAGTCAACACCTTTTTTAATTTTAGAATTTGATGTTTAGGTTTTTAGGTATTTCCCATGACTATTGAAATGAAAGTGATGATTTCTGCTGAAGAAATTCATGCAAAAGTTCAGGAACTTGGTAAAAAAATTGATGCACATTATGCCAATAGCGATAAAGAGCTTGTCTTAATTGGTTTATTGCGTGGTTCAGTGATTTTTATGGCTGATTTATGTCGTGCAATCAGCAAGACTCACGAACTCGATTTTATGACCGTTTCAAGCTATGGTGGCAGTACAACATCTTCTCGTGATGTCAGAATCCTCAAAGATTTAGACGGCGAAATTCGCGGTAAAGATATCTTAGTCGTGGAAGATATTATTGACTCTGGCAATACCTTAAGCAAAGTATTGGAAATTTTAAGCACACGTCATCCCAACTCGATCGAACTGTGTACTTTAGTCAGCAAACCGTCTCGCCGTGAAATCGACTTAGATGTGAAATTTCTGGGCTTTGAAGTTGAAGATAAATTCATTGTGGGCTATGGCTTAGACTACGATCAAAAATACCGTCATATTCCGTTTATCGGGGAAATTGGTCTTTAATAGAGACCTCACCACATCATTTTAACTAAAATGAGTTAAGCGACTTCGGTCGCTTTTTTTATTTTTTTAGCTTTCATAGTGAACAAAAATGCAACAACTTGTAGCAAATAAGCGCTTTTACTTCACTAGAGAATATTTGATTATTAAACTAATTCGATGCAGTAACTCACGACAAAATAAAGAAAAAGGAGAAAGATTATGATGTCACTGATTAGTGCAATTGTGATTGGTTTTATTGCTGGTTTAATTGCACGTGCAATTCACCCAGGTGATGACAAAGCTGGCTTCATTGTAACAACAGCACTCGGTATTGTAGGTTCATTGGTTGCAACCTATGGAGGTCAATTACTTGGCCTATATCCAAAAGGTGCATCAGCTGGATTTATTGCCTCAGTCATTGGTGCAATAGTGGTACTCTTTATCTATAACATGATTGCCAAACGTACTTAAATTTTCACCTCAATATAAAAAGCACCCTCGATGGGTGCTTTTTTACGCTATCAGTTTCTAAGCGCTGTTTATAATCCAAAATTTTTCCATATTTTCTCAATTTCTTCGGCAGGGTAGGCACCCATCACCTTATAACCATTTGAGAAAATAATTGCAGGTGTTCCATGCAAACCTAATTTTTTACCCAATTCCAAATTACGTTCGATTGGCGTTGCACAATTTGCTGGTGCAGTTGGTTTGATCCCATTTTGAATCAAATTTTTCCATGCATATTCTTTATTTGCAGAGCACCATACTTGCTTAGATGGCAAAATTGATTGCGCTTTGATGGAATAGATAAATGTATAAATTGTCACATCATTGAGCTTGGCTAAATTCCCTTCAAGCGTCTTGCAATATGGGCAATTTGGGTCAGAAAAGATTGCAAGCTGACGCTTTCCATTCCCCCTGACTGTTTTTACTGCATCATTCAAAGGTAATGCTTTAAAATCTATCGTATTTCCTTTAACTGCTAAATCTTTGGTTAAATTATGCTGATCTTTCAAACGAATCATTGAACCAATAAATAAATGCTGGGCATCCTCATTGACATAAACAATTTGATTATCCAAGGTCCCACTATATAAACCCTGCATTTCTGTTGTTTGCAGATTATTAATTTTTACATTGGGATACTGCTGTGCTAATTTTGCTTTCACAGTCTCAACACTGGCAAAACCAGCTGTACAAAAAGCCAGACTTAAGCTCAATGCGATAAATTGCTTTAACATAAATCGATAAAATCAAAATAAATATTGAGATGCATTAAAGCATAATTCATCAACTGACTTGTTTAAAAACTGTGATTGATCCTTATCTCTGTTTGCAATAGTTCTCTACCATTCACAGCACATTGAACTGTTAAAAAAAGCTGTACTTTATTCTTGCTCAGGTTTCACGTGAAACCCAACTAAACATCGCGGTTTTGTTGATTTCAACAGAAATATGCACCAATTGTTTATGAATAGATAAAGCGTGGCGTATCTGATCTGCATTTAAATTTTTATCATTGGATTCAAGCGCCAAAATCACTGAAAATTTGCCTTTAGCCACTTTCCACACATGAATATCGGTTATTTGGGCTTCAACATTTAGACGCTCAATCACTTCATGTACGTCTTCAACTATAGGATGATCCATTTCCGCATCTAACAATGTTTGGGCCGTTTCTTTGATTAAACCATATGACCAACGCCCGACTAAAATGGCCCCAACAATCCCCAATACAGCATCTAAAAAATCCCACCCCAAATACTTTGCAGCAAAAAGAGCAATAATCGCCAAGACAGAGGTCAGTGCATCTGCAACCACATGTAAAAACGCAGCTTTTTGATTTAAATCATGTCCATGATGGTCATTATGCGTATGTGAATGATGGTGATGGTGATGGTGATGGTGATGGTGATGGTGATGGTGATGGTGATGGTCAGCATGATCGTGTAATAACCATGCACAAACCAAATTGACCAGTAAACCTAAAATAGCAATCAAAATCGCTTCATTATAATGAATCTGTACAGGATGGAATAAACGCACTAGCGACTGGACGGCCATAAATAAGGCCACCACCATTAATAGAATTGCACTGCTATAGCCAGCAAGAATTTCAATTTTCCATGTGCCAAAACTAAAACGAGAATCCTGCGCATAATAACGAGCAGCTCGATAAGCAGCATAAGCCAAACCTAATGCCAGCATATGCGAACTCATATGCCAACCATCTGCGAGTAAGGCCATAGAATTAAAAATCCAGCCTCCCGCAATCTCAAAAATCATCATTAATCCGGTCAAAATAGTCGCCCATAAGATTTTCTTTTGTGCTAAAGGATTACCTTGATCAAATTGATGGCTATGCTTTCGCTGAATGGTTTTGAATTGCATGAGGCATGATCCTATATACTCTCCCCGAGTATATAATTTCAATTTAAAATATACTATAAGGGAGTATATAAAATAGCGGATTAATTTATGAGTCATTTACATCAAGATAAAAAAGTCCTCAATCGTGTGAAACGACTAAAAGGACAAATTCATGCGATTGAAGAAGCTTTGAATGATCAAAGCAGCTCATGTATCAGCGTTTTACAGCAAGTTGCGGCAATTAAAGGTGCCGTGAATGGCTTAATGAATGAATTGATTGAGCAGCATTTAACTGAGCATGTGATTAAAGACGCTCAAGCCGTGGATGAAGCTGAATTACAAGAATTTTTAAAGCTGCTAAAACGCTATTCATAACTCAATTCACAGTCATCTATGCTTGAATGTTCAAGTTTCCATTGACCCTTTACTGATTAAGTTTTAATCTTTCCATACTCAATTCCTTCCATGCCGAACTTTGTATTGAACAGGTTTGGCATTTTTATCTGCAAAACATTTGCATTTGAAGTCCTATATTTATGAATCAACAATCATGGCGTTCATTTTTAATGATCAGCCTAGCCTTATGTATTGGTACGATTGGTACGGCGCTCGCTAGCCCCTTATATCCAATTTATCAACAACTTTGGCAATTACTCCCAAGTCAGATCACCTATATTTTCGTGGCCTATATGTTTGGTTGTTTAACCACATTATTATTTTTAGGACGTAGCAGTAATAGTTTTGGTTTTATTCGTACCTTACAAATCGGGCTATTGTTTGCTGTGATTGGCCTAACACTGTCGGTGTTTGCATCAACCACCTATTTGCTTGGATTTGGGCGCTTTATCATTGGTATTGCCTCTGGGTTGATCAGCACCTCTGCAATGTTAGGTTTGATTTATACCATTCCTGACTCACATAAACAGAATGCCGCACAGTTAAGTTCAATTATTACCGTCATTGGCTTTGGACTGGGTCCTTTTATTGGTGGTGCAATCGCACAATTTTCTGATCGCCCACTTGTCACACCTTATTTACCCGTAATTGTTGCAGCAATCATCAGTTTGTTGAGTTTATTTACGATTAAAACCATGAGATTTGAAAGGCAGCCATTTTCTATTGCACCCCACTTACAACTGCCAGAAGCTCAATTTAAAAAACTGTTTTATATCGCCAGTTTTACCGCATTCTGTGCTTTTGGCTCATTTAGTTTATTTGCCTCATTGGCACCCTCCTTTATTCGAGATGTGATTCCTTGGCATGGGCCATTGGTCAGTGGTGCAACCATTGCCAGTATCTTAATGGTTTCTGCGATCGTCCAATTTATCGCAAAGTCTTTTGATATGCATAAAGCATTGAATACTGGCTTAGTCTTATTGATTTCCAGCTATATTATTTTATCGATCTGTATGACCATGCATTGGAGTTTCTTATTCTTTTTGAGTGTGGTTTTGGTTGGAATGGGGCATGGTTTAACGTTACTGAGTGCTTTTGCATTGATTCACCACATGACCAATGTTGAAAATCGGGCAGCTGTGGTTTCCACTTATTTGTTTATTGCCTATTTTGGCACCATTGTGCCGATCATTAGCGCAGGCTTTTTATCTGATCATTTCGGTTTAATGGTTGGTGTTTTAGGCTTTTGTGCAGGAATTGGTATCTTATGTATTTATTTATTGATCAGTCATTTAAAAATTAAAGCTTGATCAAACATCTAGGCGCTGTGCGCCTAGATGTTGGTTAAAAGCAATTATTGAATAATCTCAATTTTAACCACTTCTATATCTGTGGGTTTATAACGATGGGTATCGACTTCCCCCACAACTTTAACTTTGGTACCCGGTTTTAACTTTTTTAAATCGATAAGATCGTCATCCACTTCGATCCCAATGGTGCCCGTGCTGTCTTTTAGCTCATAATGTTCATGTTTTATTTGACGAACAATTGTCCCCGTCAAGGTGACAGCTGTTTCATCATTGGCACGTATTGCTTGTCCAATGGTGATCTTGTTTTTGGCAGCTTCTTGAATAATCACATGATCATCTTTACCCGCCCAAACATTTGATGTCATCACTAAAACAGCAATCGCAAGCAATAAAGGAGTTTTTTTCATGAAAAGAAGCCTTTGTTGAATATGTAATTGATCTTACAGTAAACAATTCTAAGATTGATGTAAATTCAGCTTACAAAAGCACAACTTTTCATCAAAAAAAGCGGACTAATGTCCGCTTTTAAGCTGTTAGAGTAAAGGATTACTTTCCAATACAGAACGAGCCAAAAATTACCCCTAACAGATCATCTGCACTAAAATCGCCTGTGATCTCAGCTAAGGCATTCTGTGCTAAACGTAACGATTCAGCGACCAGTTCACCCGCATGATAGACCTCAAGTTGCTCATGTGCTTCTGCAAGATAGTGCTGAGTGCGCTTCATTGCGTCTAAATGGCGTGTACGTGCAATAAAGGTATCTTCTTCAGGATGGAAGCCAGCATGCGCTGTAATCGCATCTATAAGCGCTTGTACGCCCATTTCCTGTTTGGCCGACACACTAATATGGCGAAAACCTTGAAAATCACTTAATTCAGGTGATTGCGCAGTTAAATCACATTTGTTACCAATCAACATCAAGCGTTTAGTTTCTAAATGATCTTCAAAATAGCGCTGAGCAAGTGCTAAAGGATTTTCACCTTGGCTGAGGTCATAAACCAAAAGTAATAAATCCGCTTGCTCAATTTCTTTGATTGCTCGGCGAATGCCTTCTTTTTCGACCACATCACCTGTCTCACGTAAGCCCGCAGTATCGGTGAGTGTGATGGGTAAGCCATTTAAAGTAATTTTCTCATGCAGTACATCACGCGTCGTTCCTGCGATATCCGTAACAATGGCACGGTCATTTCCCGCCAAGGCATTCAATAACGAAGATTTACCCGCATTGGGCTTACCTGCAATCACCACTTGCAGACCTTCACGTAATAACTGCCCCTGACGCGCAGAGTGTTGCACAGCAGAGACTGAAGCCTGCACATCTTCAAGTAGATGAAGAATTTTTCCATCTGCCAAAAAGTCGATTTCCTCTTCAGGAAAATCAATCGCCGCTTCAACATGCAAACGTAAATGAATCAGTTTTTCCAATACAGTATTCACTTTATTGGAAAATGCACCTTGCAAAGAACGTACTGCAGAACGCGCAGCGGCTTGTGAGGTCGCATCAATTAAATCTGCAATTGCTTCAGCTTGAACCAAGTCCATTTTGCCATTTTCAAAGGCTCGCATGGAAAACTCGCCTGCTTTGGCGGCAATAGCCCCCAGCTCGAACAATCGTGCAAGAAGTGCATTTTGAATTACAGGACCACCATGTCCCTGCAATTCCACCACATCTTCACCAGTAAACGAGTTTGGATTTGGAAAGCAAATTGCTAGGCCCTCATCCATCACCTCACCTTTTTCATCAAAAAACTGACGAAAACCAGCAAAGCGCGCTTGGGGAAGCACTTTTTGAGTTAAAGCTTGTGCAATCGCATAAGCCTTAGGACCAGATAGACGAATCACACCTACACCACCACGTCCAGGTGGAGTCGCAATTGCTGCAATTGTGGTTTGGCTTACAGGGTTGCTCATCTAAATTACTCAAACTTTGACAATAAAAAAATCCGCCTAAGATTACCATCTTAAGCGGATTTTTTCAGCTATTGCTTAATCTATGAAGATTAAACCATTTCGCTTGCGACTTTGGCTTTAGCAACATTTTTGTTGATAAACCATTGTTGCAGAATCGTGATCGAGTTGTTCACAATCCAGTATAAAACCAAGCCAGAAGGGAAGAACAGCATAAATACTGTAAACATGATCGGCATGATTTTGAAGACTTTAGCTTGCATTGGATCAGTAGGTTGCGGGTTCAACATTTGTTGAACAAACATCGTTACACCCATGATCAACGGCAAAATAAACCAAGGATCCATCGCAGATAAATCTTGAATCCAAAGCATCCATGGTGCATGACGAAGCTCTACAGATTCCATCAATACCCAATACAATGCTAAGAAGATTGGCATTTGCAACAGCAATGGTAAACAACCTGCAAGTGGATTGACTTGCTCACGTTTGTAAAGCGCCATCATTTCTTGTGAGAAACGCATGCGGTCTTCACCAAACTCTTCTTTCATGCGTTGCATTTCAGGTGCAATCACACGCATTTTCGCCATAGAACGATAGCTCTTAGACGACAATGGCCAAAGAATAAGCTTAACCAATACAGTCAATAAGATAATTGACCAGCCCCAGTTACCTACAAGATTATGGAAGAACTGTAAGCCAGCAAATAATAATTTTGCAATTGGCCATAACCAACCATAGTCTACAGTTTGGTTTAAACCAACAGCCAAGTCTTTTAATTCAGATTGAATTTTTGGACCTGAGTAGAACGTTGCATCAATGCTCATTGCTTTTCCAGCTGGAACATTGATGGTTGGAGAAGTAAACCCAATGATATTCATACCATCTGCAGATTTACGAGATTCCAATTTTGCTGTGTATTCTTGACCGCCAAAATGACCAGGCATCCAAGCACTTACAAAATAATGCTGAACAATCGCAACCCATCCACCTTTTGCTTCAGTGTTGAGTTTTTCATCGGTAAAGTTTGCAAATTTTAGCTTGTTATAATGCTCATCAGGTGTACCCCAAGCGCCACCCAAATATGTTCCAAGTGTAAAAATCCCTTGAGAGGTTTTTCCTGGATCATCTGAGTTATCACGCTTAATTTGACCAAACATTTGTCCTTGCCAATTTTGCGCACTACGGTTGACAACCTGATAGCTTACATCGATTGGATATTGACCTTGTTTAAAGGTAAATGTTTTGATGATTTCAACGCCATCTGCTGTTTTAAATACCATTGGTACAGCTAAAACTTGCGATGTCTTGCCATCTTTGTCTTTGGCTGCTTTGGCATCTGCAATAGTATAAGCAGTTTTTTCAAACGCATAGTTTGGACGATCTGGCTTACTGTCCGGACCATTCAATCCAATTAACCCAGATTGCGCAACATAGGTACGTTTTGCATCACTTTCAAGCATAACAAAAGGCTGATCACTGTCTTTGCTCTTGTCATGATTCAGTAATTCAATACGAACAATATCACCACCTTTAGGACTAATCCAAAGATGATAAAGGTCAGTTTGTACTGAAATCAATTGTTGATTTGCTGTGGCTGGTGCAGCTGTATTCTGTTGTGCAGCAGCTATATTTGCTTGTGGAACATCGCTAGTGGCCGCAGTTGCTTGACCTTTTGGCAGATCGGCAGACACATCATGCGCTACAACAGCCTGCGGTGTCGCAGCCTTTGATGTATTGTCATGACCATAGTCTTTTTGCCAAGCCAAAATGAGCAAATATGCGGTGACTAACATGGCCCCAAGGATTGCAAACCTGGCCCATTGTTGCATATCTATTACCCCAAGTGGTTAGAGTGATTTTGGTTCAATAAACGTTCACGCAAGGGTACAGGAACATGAAGCGTTTGAGAATCTATTTGCTGAAATGAAATAAAACGAATTGTTTTTTTTGGCACAGGATCATAACCATACCCACCCCAAGGATGACAACGACACACGCGTTTGGTCGCTAACCAGCTACCTTTTAATGCGCCGTGCGTATGGATCGCTTCTAACGAATATTGAGAACAAGTCGG
Source organism: Acinetobacter sp. NyZ410 (assembly GCF_022828975.1). Classification (NCBI taxonomy): domain Bacteria; kingdom Pseudomonadati; phylum Pseudomonadota; class Gammaproteobacteria; order Moraxellales; family Moraxellaceae; genus Acinetobacter; species Acinetobacter sp. NyZ410. The sequence goes on from NZ_CP094620.1 coordinate 4,877,686, forward strand.
AATATAACGACAACGAGGTCCAATGAGAGGACTAATCGCAATTTGATAGAAACGAATCAACCAATGCAATAAACGAATCATTGGTATCCTCTATTTTTGAGGGGAAGATTGAGCTATTTTATGGTGCTTTTTAACAATGCGCTGCAATTTCAACCAAGCAAATTGTAATTGCTGAAAAAGCTCAGCATTTGGAACTGCTTCTATACCAACTTTAGGCATCACCACAATATCCAATAAATCTATATTTTGCTGGTTTAAGCGAAAACTTTCACGCGTTAAACGTTTTATTCGATTTCTTTCATGCGCACGGCGCACTTTCTTCTTTGCAACAACAATACCCAAACGGCTTTTAGGCTGTTCGGTGACTTTTGCTAAGAATATAAAATGGGGTTGATGCACTTTAAAAAGCGCACCATCAAATACATCTTTGTAATCAGCAGCGCAGTGGATTCTCACCTCTGGACTGAAACTATAAAGAGACATAACACCCAAGTCGTCTATCAACTGTCTAAAAAATTAAACAGTTAAACTATGACGGCCTTTTGCACGACGGCGAGCTAATACTTGACGACCAGCCTTAGTAGCCATACGAGCACGGAAACCATGAACACGCTTGCGCTTTAATTCAGATGGTTGGAATGTACGTTTCATATCGAAACTCCAAAATTGATCTTTTCTAAAGGTTCGCGATTGTATTGTGCATTCTTTATTCTGTCAATAAATATACACATTTCTTTTATATAGACGCTTTATTTTTACCCAGACAACAACTTTATATAGATTAAATTGAATAAATTATTAAAAATATATATTCACAGCATAACTTATTCTTTTATAATGCAAATAAGAGTTACGCACAGATATATCCTCAAAGTTATCCATAGGCTGATTCACAATTTAAATTTAATTTCTCAATTTTAAATTTAAAAATCGTGTTGTTTTGAATTTAAATTCATAACTTAAGCTTTATCCACAGAAATCCTGATCCTTATAAATAAATTCAAATTTAAAATTTATATTTATTATTATTAGGGAGCATTTTTTCTGTGGAAAACCGCTTTTTTAAGATAAATAATAATAACTTACCCTGTGAGTATCCATGTTTCTATTAATTTGATGGATTGTGGATAACTTTCTGTGATAATTTATCCACAGCTTGTGGAAAACCTTATCCACAACTGCTTTGAATTTGAATTTATTTACAGAAGGTTGCTTTTTTGAGCGAATTAGATTGAATTAACCATGACAGATGTGGATAACTTGGTTAGAATGGCGACCCCTTCACCTACAGGGTAGGGGTAAATAGTCTTTTTTGAATTTAAAATTGAATGAAGGGGTTTCAC